>NZ_JBMHME010000002.1:0-4800000 GCF_049179095.1 Plantactinospora sp. WMMB334
GAAGCGTTCGCGTTGGCGCAGGTCAAGGATAGAAGCGCGTTGAACAGGTTGGACAATGCCGAGGCCCGCCTCTCTCGCGCAGCGGCCGACGAACCTGTGTGGCCGTGGATCTTCCGCTTCGATGAACGAAAGCTGGCCGGATTTCGAGCGCAGGTCGCCGGCAGCCTGGGGCGGGTGGGGGTCGCAGAGAACGCACTGCGGATCGCGATCGACCCATATCAGGCGCCGAAGCCCCGTGCGGTGATGGATCTGCTCCGTGCCGACGTGCTCGTTCAATCGGGCAACGTGGATGAGGCATGCCGGGTCGCTACTGAGGCGTTCGACGTGGGAAAGACCTACGGCTCGGAGCGCGTCACCCGCGCCGTAGCCACATTCCGGAACAAGCTTGGCAAACGGCCTGGTCAGGCAGTTGCCGCCCTTGACGAACGCTTGTACTCCACATACAGGGAGGAACCTTGACGCGAGTGGCCGTAAGCGGTCATAGAGGGCTGTCATCCGACGTTGCGGAGCTGGTGGCCGGTGGGATTGACAGGTTGCTGGCGCAGCTTGCCCCTGCCGGTTCACCACTTATCGGAATGTCCTGCCTGGCGGACGGTGCGGACCAGATCTTCGCTACTGCTGTTCTCGGCCGAGGCGGAAGCCTTGAGGTAGTGGTCCCCGCCGAAGAATACCGTGACAGTCTTCCCGAGGCTGCGCGGTCCGGGTACGACGAACTGTTCGGTCGCGCGGGTGTCGTACACAGTTGTGTGCATCGCGCATCAACGGCCGAAGCGCACATGGACGCGAGTCGACTGATGGTCGATCGTGCCGACCATCTCGTGGCGGTGTGGGACGGCGAACCGGCGCGTGCATACGGCGGAACAGCAGACGTTGTGCAATATGCGCGAGAAAGAGGCGTTCCCGTTTTCGTGGTCTGGCCTACCGGGGCGTACCGCGACTGACGTGGCCCGGCCGGTGCGCGGGCGCCGGGTCCTCGGTGCGGAGCGTGTGGAGCGAGAACAGGCCCGCCGTTGCCGCTCAGCCGGCCGTCAGAGGTCGTCCTCGTCGTCCAGCCGGGAGAGCCAGGTGGCGAAGCGCTCCACCGGCGTCTCGAACTCCGGATTCAGGTCGACGAAGTCGCGCAGCCGCGCACCCAGCCACTCCAGGGTGACCGTCTCGGTGCCCCGGCGTTCGACAAGCTCCTCGATGCCTCGGTCGGTGAAGTACACAGCTTCCTCTCCAATGAAAGGAAGGGCCCCTTCATATCGCTTTCTGTATATGAAGGGGCCCTTCCTAACGCCTCTCAGGGGCGGGGCAGGGACGCCTCGATCAGCGCCGTCTGCTCGCCGTCGTGCGTCTTCGCCGAGCCGACCGCCGGGGCCGCCGCCGCCGGCCGGGAGATCCGGCGCAGCCGTACGCCTTCCAGGTGCTCCAGCAGGTTGAGCGCGACGAACGACCAGGCGCCCTGGTTTGCCGGCTCCTCCTGGACCCAGGCGACGTCCTCGGCGTTCGGGTACTGCGCGAGGGCGGCCCGGACCTCCTCCACCGGCAGCGGGTAGAGCTGCTCCATCCGGAGGATCGCGGTGTCGGTGATGCCGCGATCCCCGCGCGCCTGGAGCAGGTCGTAGTAGACCTTGCCGGAGCAGAGCAGCACCCGCTTGACCGACTCGGGCGCCGCCCCGGCGTTGTCGACCAGCACCGGCTGGAAGGTGCCGGTGGTGAAGTCTTCCACGCTGGAGACGCAGAGCTTGTGCCGGAGCAGCGACTTCGGGGTGAAGACCACCAGCGGCTTGCGCTTCGGCGAGAGCGCCTGCCGGCGCAGCAGGTGGAAGTAGTTCGCCGGGGTGCTCGGGATGGCGATCCGCATGTTGTCCTCGGCGCAGAGCTGGAGGAACCGCTCCGGCCGGCCGGAGGTGTGGTCCGGCCCCTGGCCCTCGTGCCCGTGCGGCAGCAGCAGGGTCAGCGCCGACTGCTGGGCCCACTTCACCTCGCCGGAGGAGATGAACTCGTCGACCACCGTCTGCGCGCCGTTGGCGAAGTCGCCGAACTGCGCCTCCCAGAGCACCAGCGCCTCGGGGTTCTCCACCGAGTAGCCGTACTCGAAGCCCATCGCCGCGTACTCGCTGAGCAGCGAGTCGTGCACGAAGAACCGGGCCCGGTCGCCGCCCAGGGTGCTCAGCGGGGCGTGCTCGGCGCCGGTCCGGGAGTCGACGATGACGGCGTGCCGCTGCACGAAGGTGCCGCGCCGGGAGTCCTGGCCGGCGAGCCGGACGGTCACGCCGTCCTGGAGCAGCGCCCCGAAGGCGATGATCTCGCCGAAGCCCCAGTCGATGTTGCCGGACTCGGCCATCCTGGCCCGCCGGTCCAGCAACTGCTGGATCCGCCTGTGCGGGCTGAAGCCGTCGGGCAGGTCGGTGTGCGCCGTACCGACCGCGCGGAGCGCGTCGACGGAGGTGGCGGTCTCCACCTCCGGCTCCGGCTCGGGCTGCCGTCGGGGCCGGCTCGCGGGGCGGGCCGACGAGGCGGCGTCGCGGGTGGCCTTGAAGACCCGCTCCAACTGGGACTGGAAGTCGCGCAGCAGCTCCTCGGCGTCCTCCAGGGTGATGTCGCCGCGCCCGATCAGCTCCTCGGTGTAGAGCTTCCGGACCGACCGCTTGGAGTCGATGATCTTGTACATCAAAGGGTTGGACATGGCCGGGTCGTCGCCCTCGTTGTGCCCGCGCCGCCGGTAGCAGACCATGTCGATCACGACGTCCTTGTTGAACGCCTGGCGGTATTCGAAGGCGAGCCGGGCCACCCGGACCACGGCCTCCGGGTCGTCGCCGTTGACGTGGAAGATCGGTGCCTGGATCATCCGGGCCACGTCGGTGCTGTAGAGGCTCGACCGCGAGTATTCCGGTGCGGTGGTGAAGCCGACCTGGTTGTTCACCACCACGTGCACGGTGCCGCCGGTGCGGTAGCCGCGCAACTGCGACAGGTTGAGCGTCTCGGCGACCACGCCCTGGCCGGCGAAGGCGGCGTCGCCGTGCACCGCCACCGGCAGCACGGTGTAGCCCTCCAGCTTGAGGTCGATCCGGTCCTGCTTGGCCCGGACGATCCCCTCCAGCACCGGGTCGACCGCCTCCAGGTGGGACGGGTTGGCGGTCACCGACACCTTGATCGAGTGCTCGCCGTCCGGCGTGGTGAACTTGCCGGCCTGGCCGAGGTGGTACTTGACGTCGCCGGAGCCCTGCGTCGAGCGCGGGTCGAGGTGTCCCTCGAACTCGGAGAAGATCTTCTCGTACGGCTTGCCGACGATGTTGGCCAGCACGTTGAGCCGGCCCCGGTGGGCCATCCCGATCACGACCTCGTCCAGGTCGTTCTCGGCGGCCGACTCCAGCACCTCGCCGAGGAGCGGGATCAACGACTCGCCGCCCTCCAGCGAGAAGCGCTTCTGGCCGACGTACTTGGTCTGTAGGAAGGTCTCGAACGCCTCGGCCGCGTTGAGCCGGTTGAGCACGTGCTTCTGCTCGTCCGGCGCCGGCTTGGTGTATTTCCGCTCGATCCGCTCCTGGATCCAGCGCCGCTCCTCCGGGTCCTGGATGTGCATGTACTCGATGCCGACCCGGCGGCAGTAGGAGTCCCGGAGCACTCCGAGGACCTCGCGCAGCTTCATCTTCTGCTTGCCGGCGAAGCCGCCGACCGGGAAGGTCCGGTCCAGGTCCCAGAGCGTGAGCCCGTGCTGGAGTACGTCGAGGTCCGGGTGCTTCCGGATCTTGAACTCCAGCGGGTCGGTGTCCGCCATCAGGTGCCCACGGACCCGGTAGGCGTGGACGATCTCGATCACCCGGGCGGTCTTGTTGATCTGCCCCTCGGAGCTGACCGCCACGTCCCGCATCCAGCGCACCGGCTCGTAGGGGATCCGCAGCGAGGTGAAGATCTGGTCGTAGAAGCCGTGCCCGCCGAGGACCAGCTCATGGATGGTCTTGAGGAACTCACCCGACTGCGCGCCCTGGATGATCCGGTGGTCATACGTGCTGGTCAGCGTGATGATCTTGCTGACGGCCAGCTCGGCGAGGGTCTCCTCGGACATCCCCTGGTACGGCGCCGGATACTCCATCGCGCCGACCCCGATGATCGTGCCCTGCCCGACCATCAGCCTCGGCTGCGAGTGCACCGTGCCGATCCCGCCCGGGTTGGTCAGCGAGATCGTCGTGCCGCCGTAGTCCTCCATGGTCAACTCGTTGCGCCGGGCCCGCCGGACGATGTCCTCGTACGCCTGCCAGAACTGCCGGAAGTCCATCTGCTCGCCGGCCTTGATGGACGGCACCACCAGGGTGCGGGAGCCGTCCGGCTTGGCCAGGTCGATCGCGATGCCGAGGTTGACGTGCTCCGGCCTGACCAGCGCCGGCCTGCCGTCGACCTCGGCGAAGGAGTTGTTCATCTCCGGGTGCTCGGCGAGCGCCTTGATCAGGGCCCAGCCGATCAGGTGGGTGAAGCTGACCTTGCCGCCGCGCCCCCGGGCCAGGTGGTTGTTGATGACGATGCGGTTGTCCACCAGCAGCTTGGCCGGGATCGCGCGCACGCTGGTCGCGGTCGGCACCGCCAGCGAGGCGTCCATGTTCTGCACGATCCGGGCGGCGACGCCGCGCAGCGGGGTGGTCTGCGGGCCGGCGGCAGCCGCGCCGTCCGGTGCGGCGGCGGCCTTCGACGTACCCGTGCCCTTCGGTGCGCCCGTACCCTTCGTCGTCGCGCCGGCCTTCGGCGTCTCGGCGGTCTTCGTCGTCTCGGCGGCCTTCGACGCGTCGGCGCTCTTCGGCGTCGCGGCGGTGGTCTTCGCGGCGGTCGTGGTCTTCGGGCTCGCGCTCGGCTTGGCCCCGGCGGAAGCCCTGCCGTCCGGCTTCGGCCGGGTCGTGGCGGTGGCCTCCGGCGTCGGGGTGCCAGACCTGGCCGGCGTGGCGTCGGCCTTCGCCGGGCGGGCGGGCGCCGGCTGCTCGGCGGTCGCGGCGGAGCCACCGGCACCGGTCACCGTGCTGTCACCGGCACCGCCGCCGTCCGGGCCGGCCTGCCCGGCGTTCGGTCGGTAGTCGGCGAAGAAGTCGTGCCATGCTGGATCGACGCTGGCGGGGTCGGCGAGGTAACGCTGGTACATTTCCTCGACGATCCACTCGTTGGGGCCGAACCCCGCCAGTGGATTGTCCTGCGAAGTCTGCTGGGTCGACACGGCCGGTAATCGCCTCTTTCACGCGGGTCGTATGTCACGCGGTCTCCTGCCACCCGGGCCGGGGGGCTGCGTCGAAAGACGCGTCCAAGGCTACGCCGTGCGGTAACCGACAGCATTGTCGCATCGGACCCGTGTCGTGTTTCACAGGTTTTGCGAGTTGTCGGCTGATCGGTAACAAGGAACCCGGCCGGGCCGGTAACGAGGAACCCGACCGGGATCGATGACCCCGGCCGGGTTCCGGTGAACTGTCTAGCCCTGCCCGAGGGTCAGGAGACGTCGCGCTTCCGCATGATCAGCGTGCCGATGGTGCCGGTCACCACCGCGTAGGCGATCATGACGGCGGCACCCGCCCAGCGGGGCGGGCTGCCCGGCAGGTCGGTGCCGGTGGCCATCAACTGGGAGGCCAGCGACGGCACGATCAACTGAAGGTTGTTGATCCAGTCGCCGAACCGGTCGGCCAGGATCGACAGCACGATGATCGCCCCGATGTAGCCGGCGAGGTAGACCAGCAGCGCCGTGACGGTGGCGCCGATCTGGCTGCGGATCAACACCCCGAACCCGATGCCGAAGACGGCCCAGAGCAGGTAGGCGAGCCCGTTGAGCCCGATCGCCTGCCACACCGCGCCGACGCCGAGCTGGCTCGACACGTCCAGGCTGCCCAGGATGAGTGGGGTGAACACCAGGTTGAGACCGGTGGTGACGACCCAGAAGAGCAGCCCCAGGATGCCGGCGGCGACCAGCTTCGCCAGCACCACGGCGGTCCGGTGCGGCGTGGTCAGGAACGTCGTGGTGGCGGTCTGGTGCTGGAACTCGTTGGTGACCACGAGCACACCGAGCAGCATCACGATCAGCACGCCGAAGAACTGGCCGTTGGTGTAGAGATTCGCCGCCACGTTGACGTGCTCCCCGGCCGCCTGGAACTGCGGGTTCTGCGCGTCCGCCTCGGGCACGCCGACGCCGGCCGGATCGAGCAGGGCCTGGGACTGGAAATAGTTGATCAGCAGGGTCAGCCCCCAGAGGGGCAGCGTGATCAGGGCAAAGACCCACCAGGTGTTCGTGGTGCGGATCTTCAGCAGCTCGGAGCGGACCAGGTTCATCGGATCCCCGCCTTTCCGGCCGTCAGCTCCAGGAAGACGCCCTCCAGGTCCGGGCGCTCGGTGGTCAGCTCGTGCAGCTCGACCTTTGCCGCCAGCGCGGCCCGGCCCACCGTCGGGGCGTCCGCCCCCTCGACCAGCAGCAGGCCGTCGTCACTCCGGGTCACCGTGGCGCCGTTGCCGGTCAGCGCGGCGGCCAGCTCGTCGCCCTGCGGGGTCCGGACCCGGACCCGGCCCGTCTGGGCCATCGAGCCGACCACCTCGTCGATGCGGCCCTGCCGGACCAGCTTGCCGGCAGCGATGATCACCACGTCGTCGGCGAGCAACTGCATCTCGGAGAGCAGGTGGCTGGAGACCAGCACCGTACGCCCCTCGGCGGCGAGCGCCTTGAGGAAGCCGCGCATCCAGCGGATGCCCTCCGGGTCGAGCCCGTTCGCCGGCTCGTCCAGGATCAGCACCCGGGGATCACCGAGCATGGCGGCGGCGATGCCGAGCCGCTGCCTCATCCCCAGCGAGTAGCCCTTGAACTTCCGCTTGGCGGCCGGGGTGAGCCCGACCAGGGCGAGCGCCTCGTCGGCCCGCTGCTTCGGCAGCCCGGCGGCGGCACAGGTCACCCGCAGGTGGTTGACCCCGGTGCGGCCCTTGTGCGCACTCGACGCCTCCAGCACCGCCCCGACGTGCCGGATCGGTTGCGACAGGTCCGCGTACCGGGCGCCGCCGATGGTCGCGCTGCCCGCCGTCGGCGTGACAAGGTTGAGCAGCATCCGCAGCGTGGTCGTCTTGCCGGCACCGTTCGGGCCCAGGAAGCCGGTGACCCGGCCCGGCTCGACGCTGAACGACAGGTTGTCGACCGCGCGGACATTGCGATAGACCTTCGTAAGACCGGAGACCACTATCTGGCCGCTTCCGGCTGTTGGGCTCAGTCGCCCGTCGGACATGTCTCTCCCTCCGTGAGGCGTCGCCGTGCCGGCCACGCCGTCACCCAGCGTCGACAATCTGAGCCGCGCGGTCAATCGGGATCATTGCGTACCCGGTCCTCATCCCTGGGCAGGAGCCCGTCCTCCTCGAGCACGAGCCGCGCGGTGTGCGGAGGAGGGGCGAAATTTACCAGCTCGGACGCCCCCTGCGGGGGAGGTCGCGATTCTTGCCCGCCGGCCGGGCGCCGCGACCACATCCCGTTCACCGTTTCGACACGCCACCGGCCGTCAGCCGACACGTCCAGGGCAGGCCGGGGGCCTACACAGAGACCATGGCCGTTCTGCTCACCGCCCCGGCACAAACCGGGACCAGCGGATACACCCTGCTGATCGCCGAGGGCGCATCGCAGGTAGCCGCCGCACAACGACTCCGGCACGCCGTGTTCGTCGACGAGTTCGGCGCAAACCTCCGCTCGCCGACCCCCGGACTCGATGTCGACGATCTCGACAGGTACTGCGAGCACCTCATCGTCCGGGAGGACCGGTCCGGGGCGGTGGTCGGCACGTACCGGATGCTCCTGCCGGACCGGGCGGCCCGCGCCGGCCGGCGGTACGCCGAGGGCGAGTTCGACCTCTCCCCGCTCGCGCCGCTCCGCGACGAGGTGGTCGAGATCGGCCGATCCTGCGTCGACCCGGCGCACCGGTCCGGCGCCGTGATCAACCTGATGTGGGCCGGTATCGCGCGTTACCTGCAACTGCGCGGCCTCCGCTGGCTCGCCGGCTGCGCCTCGGTGCCGCTGCACGACGGTGGCGCGACCGCGCTCGGGGTCTGGGCGGAGGTGCGGCGGCGTCACCTCTCGCCGCCGCCGATGCGGGTCCGGCCGCACCGACCCTGGCTCGCCGAGCCGGCCGCCGCGGCCGCGCTGGCCTCCGCCGAGGCGGCCGCCGCCACCGGCGCGGCTCCGGCCGCCACCGGCGGCCGGGTGGCGATGCCGCCGCTGCTCCGCGGCTATCTGCGGCTGGGCGCCTGGGTCTGCGGAGAGCCGGCGTACGACCCCGAGTTCGACGTGGCCGACCTCTACGTCCTGCTCTCGATGGACCGGATGCCCGACCGGTACCGCCGGCACTTCCTCGGCCCGGACCGATGAGCACCCGGATCGCGCCGGCCCCGACCCGACCGGACCCGAGCGCCGCCCCGACACCCGACCGACCGCAGCCCGGCCCCGGTCCTGCCTCTGCCGTTCCGGTCTCTGCCGTTCCGGTCTCTGCCGTTCCGGCCACTTCCGCTCTGGCCTCCTCCGGGACCGCGCGCCAGCGCAGGTCGCTGTGGCGGCCGCAGTCCACCTGCGGGCCGGCCTGCCTGCCGGCGCCGGGGGAGACGCCGAGGGTCTCCGGAGCGCGCCAACTGGTCCGGCTGGTGGCGCTCGTCGGTGCCCTGCTCTTCGGCGCGCTGTTGCTGCCGGTGCTTCCGGTCCTGTCCCGGGCCGGCCGGCAGGTCGCCGGGCGGAGGTGGGCCCGCATGGTGTTGCGGGCCGGCGGCATCCGCCTCGACGTGCGGGGTCGGCCGCCGCAGCGACGGGCGCTGCTGGTGGCCAACCACGTCTCCTGGCTGGACGTCCTCGCCATCCTCGCCGTCACCCCGGCCCGGTTGCTGGCCAAGCACGAGGTGCGCCGCTGGCCGCTGATCGGGCCGCTGGCGGCGCTCGGCGGGACGGTCTTCATCGACCGGACCCGGCCGCGGACGCTGCCGGAGACGGTGGCACAGGTGGCGGAGGTGCTCCGGGTCGACGGCGTGGTCGCGGTCTTCCCGGAGGGTACGACCTGGTGCGGCCTGCCCCGGCGGGCGATCGGTTGCGGCGGGGCGGTCCCGTTCCGCCCGGCGCTCTTCCAGGCCGCGATCGACGCGGCGGCACCGGTGGTGCCGGTACGCCTCACCTACCGCCTCGCGCCGGTCGGGTCGGCCGGGGCGCTCGCCACCGGCTCCGGGGCGGCCGGGGCGGGGGCCGGGGACACCACGGCACCGGCCTTCCTGGCCGAGGAGAGCCTCTACACCTCGGTACGCCGGACGCTGGCGCTGCGCGGCCTGGTGGTGACCCTCACGGTCGTCGACGAGCCGTGGGCCGACGGCACCGTGGACCGGCGCCGACTCGCCGCGGCGGCACAATCGGCGGTACGCGGCACCGCCGTACCCGCCGGTGCTGCCGGGGGACCCGCAGTGCCCGCCGGTGCCGCCGTCGCCGAGCCTCCGGGGGATACGGTGCCGCTGGAACTGGCGGCCTGAGCCCCGAGGTCGCTGCCCGCCGAAGGTCGACGTCGCTCCCCACCGAAGGCCGACGTCGCTCCCCGCCGAGCTGGCGACCTGGCGCCGCTGCTCGCTCTGCGGACGCGTGGGCGTTCTTTTCGGCAACGCGATGTATCGCGTTATCGTGGTGGGACGCACGTCCGCCGTCCGTGCCCGCGCCCTGCCGGCCGGATCGGCCAGCAACCGGAGCGAGGCGATATGACGACCGTGTTCGGCCACGGCCGGCTCCGGCTCTATCTGCTGAAGCTGCTCGACGGTGGGCCTCGGCACGGCTACGAGCTGATCCGGCTGCTCGAGGAGCGCTTTCTCGGGCTGTACGCGCCGAGCGCCGGCACGATCTATCCCCGCCTCGCCCGCCTGGAGGCCGAGGGGCTTGTCACACACGACGCGGTCGGCGGCCGGAAGGTCTACCGGATCACCGAGGAGGGTCGGGCCGAGCTGCTGCGGCGGGCCGACGAGCTGGCCAGGCTGGAGTTTGAGATCCGCGCCTCGGTCTCGGACCTGACGCGGCTGGCGGGTGCGATCCGGTCCGAGGTACGCGGCTCGGTCCGCGATCTCAAGCAGGAGCTGCGGGCCGCCCTCCGACAGACCCGCCGGGGCGCCGGGGCGTGGGATCCGGGCGCGACGCGCCAGGACGCGCCGACGGGTGCCGGCGCGGAAACCGGAGCGGGACCAGGGGCCGGCACGGGAACGGGCGGCGGCGCGGCAACGGCTGCCGGTCCGGCAACAGGCGGCGGAGCGGGAAGAGGTGCCGGTGCGGCCGGAGACTGTCCGCCGGGACCGCACGCCGAGGAGTGGGCGGCCGGCGACCGGGCGAACCGGGCACAGGGGGACGATCCCGGCGACGAGTTCGACCGGGAGCTGCTGGCCTTCGTCGCCGAGGTACGCGCGCTGGCCCGCAGCGGCCACTTCACGGAGAACCAGCTGCGTACGGCGGCCCGGGTGCTCAACGGGGCCCTGGACGGGCTGCGCCGGCTGCTGCGCTGACCGCGGGAACGGCACGGTGCCGACTCTCAGAAAACTTTCAGGGGTTGCTCAGCCGAGCCGCAGCGGAAACACGGATGATGGCCAGATGGCAGCGACAACCCAGTGCGAGGCCCGGCTACTCGTCGTGGAGGACGACCCGAACATCCTCGAGCTGCTCTCCGCCAGTCTGAGGTTCGCCGGCTTCGACGTGGCCACCGCCACCAGCGGGAGCGCGGCGGTCAGCGCGGCGAAGGAGCGGCGCCCCGACCTGGTCGTCCTCGACGTCATGCTGCCCGACCTCGACGGTTTCGAAGTGATCCGGCTGCTCCGGGAGGGTGGCACCCGTACCCCGGTGGTCTTCCTCACCGCCCGGGACGCGACCGACGACAAGATCCGCGGGTTGACCCTCGGCGGCGACGACTACGTCACCAAGCCGTTCAGCCTGGAGGAGCTGACCGCCCGGATCCGGGCGGTGCTGCGGCGGACCGCGACCGGTGAGCACGCCCCGTCCCGGCTCACCTTCGCCGACCTGGAGCTGGACGAGGAGACCCACGAGGTGCACCGGGCCGGCAAGCGGGTGCAGCTCTCGCCGACCGAGTTCAAGCTGCTGCGCTACCTGATGCTCAACGCCAACCGGGTGCTCTCCAAGGCGCAGATCCTGGACCACGTCTGGAACTACGACTTCCGGGGCGACGACAACATCGTGGAGTCCTACATCTCCTACCTACGGCGCAAGGTCGACACCACCCAGCCCCGGCTGATCCACACCCTGCGTGGGGTCGGCTACGTGCTCCGCAAGCCGGCGGCGTGAATGCCGCTCTGCCGCTGAAGGGGCGGCTGCGGGCCACCCCGCTGCGGATCAAGCTGGTCGCCGCCGTCCTCGTCCTGGTCGCCGCCGCGCTGGTGGTGATCAGCGTGATGACGGCCTTCTTCCTGCGCAGTTACCTGGTCGGCCGGATCGACGACCAGCTCCAGGACTTCACCCGCCAGTCGAACGGAGAGCTGTTCGACCGGCTCCAGCGCGACCCGGAGACCGGGCGGCCGACGCTGCCCACCGACTATCTGGTGGTGCTGGTCAGCCAGCGGGACCGCAACTACATCCCGCTCTACGACGATCATGCGCTGGACGTGCCGAACCTGCCCGGCACGCTCAGCGACGCCGCCTGGTACAACCGGCACGCCGACCGGAAGATCTTCACCGTCGCGTCGAGCGACCGGCAGTACCGCTGGCGGATGATGATCGTGCGCGGTACGGACGGCAGCTTCCTCGCCGTCGGGCAGCACCTCACCGAGGTCGACCTGGCGGTCAAGGAGCTGATCTGGATCGACGTGCTGGTCGGCGGATCTGTGCTGATCACCCTCGCGGCGGCGGGGGCGGCGATCGTGCGTACCAGTCTGAGACCGCTGGTGGAGATCGAGCGGACCGCGGCGGCCATCGCCGGCGGCGACCTGTCCCGCCGGGTGCCCGATCCGGAGCCGGGCGAGATCGAGGCGAAGACCGAGCTCGGCCGGCTCTCCCGGACCCTGAACACCATGCTCAGCCAGATCGAGATGGCCTTCACCGCCCGGGCCGCCTCCGAGGCGGCGGCCCGGGCGGCCGAGTCGAACGCGCGCGGCGCGGAGGCGGCGGCCCGCAACGCCGCACTGGCCGCCCAGGCGTCGGAGTCGCGGTCCCGGCGCTCCGAGGAGCGGATGCGGCAGTTCATCGCCGACGCCTCGCACGAACTGCGTACCCCGCTGACCACCATCCGGGGTTTCGCCGAGCTGCACCGCCAGGGTGCCGCGGCCTCGCCCGAGGAGACGGCCCGGCTGCTCCGCCGGATCGAGGACGAGGCGGCCCGGATGGGGCTGCTCGTCGAGGACCTGCTGCTGCTGGCCAGGCTCGACCGGGAACGACCGCTCACCCTGGCCCCGGTCGAGTTGCCGGTGCTGGCCAGCGACGCGGTGCAGGCGGCCAAGGTGATCGCGCCGGAGCGGTCGATCAGCCTGGAGATCGAGCAGGGTGCCGGCTCGCTCGTGGTGTACGGCGACGACGCCCGGCTGCGCCAGGTGCTCGGCAACCTGATGACCAACGCCCTCACCCACACCCCGCCGGAGGCGGCGGTGACGCTGCGCCTGCGGGCCGAGCGGGACGCGCGGGCCGAGCGGGACGAGGCGGTCATCGAGGTCGCCGACACCGGCCCCGGGCTGAGCCCGGAGCAGGCCGAGCGGGTCTTCGAGCGGTTCTACCGGGCGGACGCCGCGCGGACCCGCCGGGCCGGCGGCGGGGTGAGCACCGGACTCGGGCTGGCCATCGTCAGCGCACTGGTGGCGGGGCATGACGGCAGCGTCGCGGTGGTTGACACCCCCGGCGGCGGGGCGACCTTCCAGGTGCGGCTGCCACGCGCACCGGAGGTCTCCGAGGAGCTGGAGATCGCCGACGGACCGGAAGTCTCCGGGCACCCGGAAACGCCGGATCAATCGACGTAGAGTAATTCTCAGGGAATCTCCAGGCGGGTTCAAGGTACGTCGCAGAGCGAGGGGGCAAGGTAAGGGCATGAGCGACTTCGAGACCGACCCGCAGCGGCGGCCGGCCAACGCCGACCGCGAGCACTCGCACCCCACCGCGGAGCTGCCGCGCGACGACCGCGGGCCGTCCGATTCCGGCGCGACCGGCGCCGACGCGGCCCCGACGGCCGCCCACCCCTCCCGCGCCGAGGCCGCCCCGACGGGCGGCTACTCCCCCGGCGCCGACGCGACCGCGTCGACCACCGGCCCGGCAGCCTCCAGCGGTGCCCCGTACGGCACCCCGCCCGCCTCCGGGCAGCCGTACGGCCCGACGCCGGCCTCGGGCCAGCCGTACGGCGCCAACCCGTACGCCGCAGCGCCGGCCTCGGGCCAGCCGTACGGCGCCAACCCGTACGCCGCGGCGCCCGCCTCCGGGCAGCCGTACAGCCTGCCGCCGGCCGGCCGCACCGGTGCTTCTCCGGTGGCGTCCGGCCCGACCGGCACCGGCCAGTGGCAGGCGCCGCCCGCCGGTCAGCACCCGCACTCGCCGTGGGCGGCACCCGGCCAGGGCGGCCACACCGGGCCGTACGCTCCGGCCTCCGGGGCACCGCCGCAGCCGCCGCACTCCGGCGGACCGGTGCCGCCGCCCTGGGCCACCCCCGGCACTCCCGGGCGTCCGTCCGGTCCCGGCCGCGTCGGCAGGGTCCTGGCGATCGGGGTGGCGGCGCTGGCCCTGATGGTCGGCTCCGGCCTGGCGGGTGGCGCCATCGCCACCGCGCTCGACGACGACGCTCCGGGGGTCACCAACCGCACCTACTCGGCGGCCCCCGTCATCAACCCGGCCGACCTGCCGAAGATCGCCGCCCAGGTCCAGGACAGCGTGGTCTCGATCAGCACCGGCAGTGCCGAGGGGTCGGGCGTGGTGATGAGCGCCGACGGTTTCGTGCTGACCAACAACCACGTGGTGGCCAGCGCCAACGGCGGCGAGGTCAAGGTCTTCTTCGCGGACGGCCGGAACGCGGCCGCCAAGGTCGTCGGCACCGATCCGAAGACCGACCTGGCCGTGGTGAAGGCCGAGGGGGTCGCCGACCTGACCACCGCGAAGTTCGGTGACAGCGACGCGATGCAGGTCGGCGACCAGGTTCTCGCGCTCGGCAGCCCGCTCGGCCTGCAGGGTTCGGTGACCGCCGGGATCATCAGCGCCCGGGACCGGACCATCCGGGCCGGTGGCGGGGGCGAGCAGAACCCGTTCGAGAACCCGCAGGAGGGTGCCACCTCGATCTCCGGCCTGCTGCAGACCGACGCCCCGATCAACCCGGGCAACTCCGGTGGTGCGCTGGTCAACACCAAGGCGGAGGTCATCGGCATCAACACCGCCATCCTGACCGCCGGCGGTGGCAACGGAAACATCGGCGTCGGTTTCGCGATCCCGAGCAACAAGGCCATGACGGTCGCCCAGGCGCTCCAGCGGGGTGAGGAGGTCAGCCACCCGTCGCTCGGGGTCCAGGTGACCCCGGCCGAGGACGGCGGGGCGCTGATCGCCGGGGTGGTGCCGGGCAGCCCGGCCGAGCAGGCCGGCCTCCAGCAGGGCGACGTGGTGACCCAGTTCGGCGACAAGAAGATCGCCGACGCCGATGATCTGGTCGGCGCCGTGCAGGCGGGCAAGGTCGGTGACCAGGTGCGGGTGACCTACTCCCGAAATGGAGTGGAAAAGACGGCAACCGTGACGCTCGCCGAAACGTCGTAAGGAGAGAACCCTCCGTACGCTTCGGGGTAGACCTTCCGTACGGGCGGAAGTAAGCCTCCTCCCCAGGGCGGCGGGCGACATGACCAAGGGGGTTGGTCAGGTCGCCCGCCGCTCCTCTCTTTCCTTCCGCACCGATCCGCTTCACCTGCTCCGGGTGAGCACGGCTCACCCGGGCGGGGGCGAGTATCGGGAGTGGTCCGGCCTCGACGGCGGACCGGTCCCCGGCGGGTCGGCCGGGGGCGGAGCGGGACCCGGGGAGGAACGGCGATGAGTACCGCGACGATGGCGCGCAGTGACGCCGATATTCAGGGCGACGTGCTGGCCGAACTGGCCTGGGACGCCCGATTGCGGGCCAGCGAGGTGGGCGTCTCGGTCACCAGCGGCATCGTGACCCTGACCGGGCAGGTGGACAGCTACGCCCGGAAATGGGCCGCGGAACGCGCCGCGCACCGCGTCCGCGGCAACCGCGCGGTCGCCAACGACATCGAGGTACGGCTCCCCGGGGCGGCCGAGCGTACCGACACCGACATCGCCACGGCGGCGAGCCGTGCCCTGGAGTGGGACGCCTTCGTCCCGGTCGACCGGATCGAGACGACCGCCGCCAACGGCTGGCTGACGCTCCGCGGCGAGGTGGAGTGGGGCTTCCAGAAGCGTGCCGCCGAGCGGGCGCTCCGCCGGCTGACCGGGGTACGCGGGGTCACCAACCTGATCACCGTCCAGCCGACCGGCGACCTCGGCGAGGAGGAGATCGAACGGGACATCCGGATCGCGCTCGCCCGGCGCGTCGACCTCGACGCGGGCACGATCGAGATCGATGTCGACGGCGGGACCGTCGTGCTCGCCGGCGAGGTACGGTCGTGGCTGGAGCGCGAGGAGGCGGATCGGATCGCCTGGGCCGCTCCCGGCGTCACCGACGTCGAGATCCGGCTCAGCATCGCGTGCTGACCCGTGCCCACAGCCTCGTCCGCGACGGTGTCCGCGGCAGCCGTGTCCGCGGCAGCCGTGTCCGCGGCAGCCGTGTCCGCAGTCGTGCCCGCGGCAGCCGTGTCCGCCGATTCCAGGTCTCACGGAACCAGCAGCCACCCGGCCGGCACCGGAGGGAGGACCCCTTCGTGAGCAGCAACTCGTCGGAACGCGCCACCCCGGAGCGCCGGCTCCGGATCGCCATGGTCGTCCCGCCGTGGTACGAGCTTCCACCGCCCGGCTACGGCGGACTGGAACAGGTCTGCTCGGCCCTGGTCGACGCGCTGGTCGCCAGGGGGCACGAGGTGACCCTCTTCGGCGCCGGGACCGGCACCGGGACCTCCGCGCACTTCGTCGGGACCGTCCCGGAGCTGCAGCACCACCGGCTGGGCCAGATCCTGCCGGAGCTGGCCCACCTGACCCGGGCCAACCGGATGATCTCCCCGGACTCGTTCGACGTGGTCCACGACCACACCACCGCCGGCCCGTACGGCGCCGCCGAGCGTCCGGTGCCGACCGTCACCACCGTGCACGGCAGGCCGACCGGCGAGCTGCGGGAGGTGCTCGGCGACGTCGACCCCACGGTGGGCCTGGTGGCCATCTCGCACACCCAGCGACGGCTGGCCCCCGAACTGCCCTGGATCGCCACCGTGCACAACGGAATCTCGACGGCCAACCTGGTGACCAAGTCGTCGCCGGGGATGGGCCCGGTGCTCTGGCTCGCCCGGTTCAGCGCGGACAAGGGACCGGATCTGGCGATCGAGGCGTGCCGGGCCGCCGGCCTGCCGCTGGTGCTGGCCGGCAAGTGCGACGAGCGCTCCGAACGCCGCTATCTGGAACAGGTCGTGGAGCCGATGCTCGGCCCGGACGTGACCGTGCTGCGCAACCCCGACCGGGACGCCACGGTGCGGCTGATGCTCGCGGCCCGCTGTCTCATCATGCCGATCCGCTGGGAGGAGCCGTTCGGCATGGTGATGGTCGAGGCGATGGCCACCGGCACCCCGGTGGTGGCGCTGCGCCGGGGGGCCGTGCCGGAACTCGTCCGGCCGGGCGAGACCGGGTTCATCTGCGACGAGCCGGCCGAGCTGGCCGCGGCCCTGCTCCAGACGTCCCGACTGGATCCGGCCGCCTGCGCCGCGCACGTCCGCCGCGACTTCTCCGCCGAACGGATGGCGCAGGAGTACGAGCGGGTCTACCTGGCCGTCGCCGGGGCGGACCTCGAACCGTCCGTCCGGCCGGCGTCGGCGCCCACCGTCGCCTGGTGACGCCGCCACCCCGCCCGCCGTCGGGCGCGGCCTCCGCTTGCTTTTCGGGTACGACGTCAGCCACGCTCCCTGTCGGGTAGTGGACGCGAGCGCGTCAGGGTGGGATTGACGCCTTACTCTGCGAGCCGCAGCAGGACGCGGGAGGCAGGGTTCGGTGGCCGTCGTCGAGAGTCGGGTGAGCGTCTGGGAGGCGCTGGCCGGCCGTGCCCCGGGCAGTCCGGTGGGACCGGCCGATCCGGGGCTGTGGAGTGCCGTCGTCGAGCGGCTGAACCCGGCCCGGGCCCGTCCGGTGCTGCGGCCCGGCATCGAGTGCGCCGAACTGGTCTCGGTACGCGACGTGCCGTACGTGATGCTCCGCTCGCCGGACTCCGGTGGTGGCGCCTGCTACCTGCGGCTCTCGCCCGAGGAGTGGCAGCTCGCCCAGCTGATGGACGGCTCCCGCACGGTGGCCCGGCTGGTCGCGGAGTTCGCCCGGATAGCCGGCCGGCTCGCCCCGGACCAGGTCACCCGGGTCGTCGCCGACCTGGCCGGCAACCGGATGCTGGCCGAGCTGCCGGTGGACGCGTTCCGGCCGCTGGACCGGGTGCAGCGCCGGCCCTGGCCGCTGCGGCTCGGCCGGGGCCTGCTCGCCGCGGCCAGGGGCCAGCGCACGGTGGTGGCCGATGTCGACCCGCTGGTCGACCTCGTCTACCGGGCCGGTGGCCGGCTGCTCTTCACCCGGGTCGCCGCCGGGCTGCTCGGTGTGGTGGCGGTCGCCGGGCTGCTGATCTTCGGCTGGACCTGGTGGGCCGGCAGCCAGTCCCTCTTCCTGACCGACGGCTCGTACGCGGCCGGCGCGGCGGTGCTGCTCGGGCTGAACATTCTCGCGCTCGCCTCGCACGAGTTCGGGCACGCGCTGGCGACGAAGCACGCCGGACGGCGGGTGCCGGCCGCCGGCTTCCTGGTCTACTTCGGCATCCCGTCGGTCTTCGTCGACACCACCGACGTCTGGATGGCCGGCCGCCGGGCCCGGATGCTCACCACGGCGGCGGGTCCGGCGGCCGGACTGGTCCTGGCCGGTCTCGCCCAGCTCGTCGGCGTACTGGTGCCGGAGGCGGCACCGTGGACGTTCAAGCTCGCCTTCGCCTGGTATCTGAACGCGCTGTTCAACCTCAACCCGTTCCTCGCGCTCGACGGCTACTACCTGCTGATGGACTGGTTGGAGATCCCCAACCTGCGCGCACGCGGGCTCTCGTACGTGCTGGCCCGGCTGCGCCGCCGGCCACCGCGCTGGGCGCAGCTCGACCGGGAGGGGCGGATCGTCGCCCTCTACGGCACCCTCGCCGTGCTCTGGGTGGTCATCGCGGTCAATGTCGGCTGGCGGATCTGGACCGACCGGGTCGCCGGGCTGGTGCTCGGGCTCTGGCGGTCCGGCTGGCCGGCCCGACTGCTGCTGGTCGCCGTGATCGCCGGCCTGGCCGCCCCGCTGGTCTACCTCGCCGCCGGCTGGCTCGCCCGGTCCGTACGCCGGGCCCGCGCCCGCTGGGCGGAGCGGCGGCACCGGCTCGACCTGCCCCGCCGGCTGGCCGCGCTGCGGAACTCGCCGCTGGGCCGGCTGCCCGGTGCGACCCTTGCCGAGCTGGCCGAGCGGTCCGCCTGGATACGCCCGCGCACCGGCACGCACCTGGTCTTCGCCGGTGCCGCCCAGTCGACCGTCTTCCTGGTGGTGGAGGGCGCGATGGAGGGCCGGCGGCCCGGTGACCCGGGCGGGCTGGTCCGGCAGCGGGTCGGGCCGGGCGGGGTGATCGGGCTGGCGAGCGCGCTCGGCGGGGCGCCGGCGGCGCTGGACTGGCACACCGCCGGGACCCTCCTGCTGGGACTGCCGGCCCCGTCGGTGGTCGCCGGGGTGGGACCGCTGCCCGGCCCGCCGCCCACCGACCGGGCCGTGGCCGAGGCGCTCTTCAGCGAGGCGCCGGCGCTGCGCGGGCTCAGCGCCGAGGACCGGCTGGGCCTGGTCTCCGGCGCCCGGGTCGCGGCGCTCGCCGCCGGGGAGCCGATCGTACTCACCGGCGCGAACGACGCGGTGGTGGTGGAATCCGGGGTGATCGAGCTGCCGGACGGCACCCAACTGCGCCGGGGCACCCTGATCGGCCCCGCCGGGGAGGGCGAGCCGGGCACGGTGGCCACCGCCCGTACCCCGGTCCGGGTCTGGGCGCTGCCGGCGGTCACCGGCCTTCCGCTGGCCCTCGGCCCGGCCGACCCGGCGCCGCCGCCGGTCGAGCGCGGTACGCCCGGCAGCGCACCCCGGGCCGGCGTCCACCCCGACGCGGGCTATCCACCGCTGGCGGCACCGCCCGGTCCGCCACCGGCCGGCGCGGACCCGGAGGTCGACCGCCGGTTCGAGCGGCGGCTGTGGTGGCTGGTCCTGCTCTTCCTGCTGCTGGCGCTCCTCACCACGGCGAGCAACCTGATCCCCGGCCCGGCCTGGGCGGAGATGCCCGACGACCATGCCCTGCTGCGCGCCGACTCCGGCCGGGTCGACGCGGTCGTGCACGGCCGGGCCGTGCGGCTGGCCGAGGGCGAGCGGATCTACGTCTCGCAGGGCGACCAGATCCGGGTCCCGGTACGCTCCCGTGCCCTGCTGACCTATCGGGGCGGCGCGACGAGCGTCTTCTGCGCCGGCTCCCGGGCCGTGCTCGGTCCACTCTGGAGCGACGGCACCCGGACCCTCACCCCGCACGGCCGGCTGACCCTGGACACCGGCCGGATGCTCGCCGACACCGAGAGCCCGAGCGACGCCTTCGCCCCCCTGGTGCTGCTGGTGGACCGGACCGGCGGCGGGATCAGCAACCGGGGAGCGGCCCGGTACGCGGCCTGGGTCCGGGGCATCGAGGTCGCCACCGGCGAGGTACGCGTCGCCGGGGTACGCCAGCCGGAGCACCGCCGCGAGCTGGGCTGCGGCGGCGGGACACCGCCGGGCGGCGGTGGATCCCCGACACCGGGCGACCCGGAGACGGGCACGCCCGGCCTGCCGTTCCCGACACCGTCACCGACCGCCGGCCCGTCGCCGACCTCGACACCCGGGACGCCGACGCCGCCCCCGACGACCGGCGGCGGTGCCGCCCCGACGCCGGACACCGGCACACCGCCGGGCGGCCGGCCGACCACCGCCGGCCCACCGGCGACCCCGCCCCGCACCACGCGTCCCACCACCGCCGCACCCACCACGCCGGCCAACCGGCCGCCGGTGATCAGGTGGCAGGACGAGCCGGGCGGGACCCTGAGTCAGGACCAGGACGGAAAGCAGTGCACGCAGGATCCCAGGACGGCCAGCGTGGCGGTCGTCGTCTCGGACGACCGGGACTCCGGCGGCGACCTGACGGTGCTGGTGCACTGGAGCGGTTTCGCCTCGGGCTCGGCCAGGATGTCGCCGGACGGTGCCTACTACGGCACCGTCGGCCCGGTGCCGTACCCCGGGCAGGGCAACCGGGGCGGCACGCTCGACGTCTGGGTCACGGCGATGGACAGCGACGGGGCGCAGAGCCGCCTGAGCGGCGGTCCGATCACCGTGGCACCCTGCCAACCGGCGACCATCGGGTAAGGAGTTCGTAGTGCTCTGTTGGTTCTGTCCCAAGGCGGCGCGGGGCGGGTGCCGCTTCTGCGGGCGCGGGGTCTGCGAGGACCACGCGCGGTTCGGCCCGTACCTGTTGCAGGTGCACCGGTCGGAGGCGCGCGGCCGGGCCGAAGGGCTGGTGGTCGAGGACGCCGTGCAGTGCGGCACCTGCCGGCCGCGTCCACAGCCGGTGCCCATGCCCGAGCTGGACTGACGGGAAGGGCACCGGTTCCGCCGCGCTTTCCTGCTGGCGGAGTAGGGATAACCTGGAGCGACCGGCGTGCTGAGGAGGCAACCGTGGGCGACTTCGACGACGTACTCGAACGGTTGGTGACCGACCCGGCGTTCGCCGCCGCGCTCGCTGCGGATCCGGTCGTCGCGCTCGCCGGCTACCGGCTCGACGCCGACGAACTGGCCGTGCTGCAGCTTCAGACCGGTGGCGACACCGGCGCCCAGCACGCGGTGGAGACCCGGGCCAACCAGTCGAGCGCCTTCGGCATGTTCGCCCCGCTCGCCGGGCTGGCCGGAGCGTTGCCGGGAGTCGCCGAGATCGCCACCACCGGGCTCGGTCCGTCCCCGTCCGGCGGCTCCAGCGCCGCCGCATACGGCGTGGTGCAGGGGTTCGGCGCGGCGGGCGAGCCCGGGGCGGCGGTCCCGCCGCTCGTCGAGGCGCCCGGTTGCGCCGCGCCGGTCGGGCCGGGGAGTTCCGCACCGGTGGGTGGGCTGGCCGGGCTCGGTGACGAGATCGGCCGGGAGATCGGGTCGGCCACCGATGCCGCACTCGCCCAACCCGCAGGTGGGTTGGCCGGCGCGCTGGCCGATCCGGACAACGACCTCGCCGCCGCGTTGGCCGGTGCCGAGTTCGGCTTCGGTGCGGCGCCCGGTCCCGGCACCGCACCGCAGTCCGGCTTCGGGCCTGCGGCCGAGGTCGGCTTCGGGTCGGCGGCGGAGACGGGCTTCGGAGCCGCCGGAGCGGACGACCCGCCCCCGCCCACCGGTGACGCCGTGCCGCCCGTACCGGACGGCTACCGGACCCGGGTCGACGTCGACGGCGACGGGACGTGGGACCGGCACACCCTGGCGGGCCGGGCCGACGGTGGGGTCGACATCCTGGTCGACCTCGACCGGGACGGGCGTACCGACTTCGTCGGGCACGACCTGGACGCCGACGGTCTGGTCGACATCAGCGAGTATGACAAGGACCACGACGGCTTCTTCGAGAAGCGGATGTACGACGACGACGGCGACGGCTGGATGGATCGGACGGTATACGTCGACCCGCCGCCCGCCGGCCCCGCGTCCTGACCCGCGCCGCTTCGCCGCCCCGCCGCTTCCTCGCGATGGCGGGAGCCGGGAGAGCGTCCTGGGCGACGCCCTGGCATCATGCCGTCCGGCGCACCGTTCCGGTCCGTCCGGCGCAGCCGATCCGGCCGTCCGGCGCAACCGGACTGGCGCGCGTACCGCTGACCCCGGACGATGGCGACAGGAGGTGGTCGCCGTGGTCAGCATCGCCACCGACCGGTTGACGAAGGTGTTCCCCGACGGCACCGTCGCGGTGGACGACGTGAGCATCGAGGTCGGCTCGGGCGAGTTCGTCGCCCTTCTCGGGCCGACCGGGTGCGGCAAGTCGACGATCCTGCGCCTGGTCGCCGGGCTGGAGGAGCCGACCAGCGGCCGGGTGCTGATCGACGGCGAGCCGGTGACCGGCGGCGCCGGTCCCGCCCGGCAACTGTCGATGGTCTTCCAGGACTACGCGCTCTATCCGCACCTGACCGTTGCCGAGAACATCCGCTTTCCGATGAGCCTCAACCAGGAGCCGCCGGCCAGAGCCGCCGCCCGGGTCACGGAGATCGCCGAGCAGCTCGGCATCTCCGATCTGCTCGACCGCAGGCCGAGCCAGCTCTCCGGCGGGCAGCGGCAGCGTGCGGCCATGGCCCGGGCGATGGCGGCGGAGTCCCGGGTCTTCCTGCTCGACGAGCCGCTTTCCAATGTGGACGCAGGGCTCCGGGCGGAGCTGCGTACCGAGGTGGTCGCGGTCGCCCGGCGGCTGGAGATGACCACCCTCTACGTGACGCACGACCAGGTCGAGGCGATGACCATGGCCGACCGGGTCGCCGTGTTGCGCCGGGGGAGGCTCCAGCAGGTCGGTTCGCCCGCCGAGGTCTACCGGGATCCGCGCACGCTCTTCGTCGCGGCCTTCCTCGGCACGCCCCGGGCGAACCTGTTACAGGCCGCCATCTACGCGCCCGACGGCGGCGTGCTGCTCGATCTCGGATCGCAACTGATCGAACTGCCGCCGGAGGACCCCCGGGTACGCCCGCTGCGCGAACGCCACACCGAGCGGGTCACCTGCGCGCTGCGGGCCGACGCGCTCCGGCCGGTGCCGGACCCGCCGCCCGGCTCGACACCGGTGCTGCGGGGCGTGGTCCGGCTGGTCGAGAACCTCGGCCACGAGGCGCTGGTGCACGTGACCACGGACACGGTGCCGACCTCGTCGTCACAGGCCAGGCTGGAACACCCCAGCACCGGTCAGCACCTCTCCGATGTGATCGCCGAAGACCTGCCGAGTGGCCACCCGGTCATCGACCGGCTGGCCCGGATGATCCCGCATTCCCGGCCGGAGCAGCCGCCGGCAACGGCCCGCACCGAGTACGGCTTCTATCCGGTCTACGACCCCGAGCTGGGTGACGAACCGCCTCCGGCCGGCGAGGTCGTGATCCGGGTCCCCATGCCGATGCTGCCTCGGGTCGGGGAGCCTGTCGCGCTCGCGGTCGACCTGGACCAACTCATGCTCTTCGACACCTCCGGCGACCGGATCCGGCTCGGCTGATCCCGGCTCGGCTGATCTGTCTCGGCTGGTCCGGTTCGGCTGCTCCGGGAGAGCCGGGGTCACATGGCACTGGCCAGGCGGACCAGGGCGGCGTCGAGCAGTTCGGCGTACTCGGGAGTGATCGAGCCCTCGTTCCGGCGGACCGTGACCTTGTCGCGCAGCAGCGCCACCTGACCGGCCAGGTCCGGCGCGGCGGCGGCGGAGTCGGCCCGGAGGTTGCGGAACTGGTTGCGCAGGTCCACCCCGGCGTGGTCCTGGATCGCGTTCGCCGCCACCCCGTCGTCGACGATCTGGTAGAGCTGGGTCATCACCTCGCTTACCGGCTGCGGTGGGATGTTCGGGTTGTCCAGCACTCCTGCCGGCGCCCCCGACCCGGCCGTGGCGTCCGGGCCGGCCGTCGTCGCCGGCCCGGAAGTGCCGGCTGGGGTCGGTGTCGCCGTCGCGTCCGCCCCGGCGGTGTTCGCCCCGGTCGTCGGCGCCGAATCCGAGCCGGGGCCGAGCACGGAGACGAGCACGACGGTGACGGTGAGTAAGACCAGTGCTGCGGCGGCGACCAGCAGGACCCGGCCCGGCCGTGGCGGTACGGTCGCCGGCCCGGCCGGAACGCGCGACGCTGGGGCGGACGCCCCGGGTTCCGCCGGTCTCCGTGCCGGGACGTCTGGTGCCGGGGCCGGTGCTGCCAGGGCCTGTGGTGTGCCGACGTGTGGTGTCGGGGGTGGTGGTGAGGTCGGGGGTGGTGGTGTCGACACCATGGTCGCCGCCGCCAGCGCCGGTGCGGCCGGCGACGGCAGCTCGGTGGTCACCGCCGACACCGCACCGGGCCGGGTGTGGCTCGGCACGGCCCGGCGCGGATCGGCGGCCAGCAGTTGGTGGCGGAGCAACTCGCCGACCTGCGCGGCCGTCGGCCGCTCGATCGGGTCGCGGGCCAGGCAGCGCAGGCAGACGTCCGCCACCGCGGGCGGCAGATCGGGTACGCCCTCCAGCGTCGGCTCCGTCCCGACCTGCATCGCCCGGGTCAGTTCCTCCCAGGTGTCGGCCGGGAAGGGCACCCGGCCGGTCAGGGTCTCGTAGAGCAGCACGCCCAGCGAGTAGGTGTCGGTCGCCGGCTGTGCCGGAAGCCCGTCCAGCCGTTCCGGCGCCACGTACGCCGGGGTGCCGAACGTCTCGCCGTCCTCGTCCTCGTCCGGGGCGCCGACCTGGGTGGCGATGCCGAAGTCGAGCACCTTGGCGCCGGTCGCGGTCATCATGATGTTGGCCGGGGTGATGTCCCGGTGCACGATGCCCAGCCGGTGGGCGGCGGCCAGGGCCTCGGCCACCTGGGCGCAGATCTCCACCGCGGTCTGCCACGGCAGCGGACCGGCGGTGAGTTCGGCCTTCAACTCCTCGCCGGTCAGCAGCTCCATCACCACGAAGGCGGTGATCCCGCCGTCCGGCCCCAGGGTCTCGCCGTAGTCGTGCACGGCGGTGACGTGTGGATGGACGAGTTGCGCGGCCGCCCGGGCCTCCTCACGGACCATCTCCCGGAACTTCGCGTCGGCGGCGAGTGACGCGGCGAGCACCTTCACCGCCACCACGCGGTCGAGCACCTCGTCACGGGCGCGCCAGATCACCGACATGCCGCCGGCACCGATCCGGTCGATGAGCCGATACCTGCGGGCGAGCAGGCCGCCCGCCTGCAACGCTGCCATTGTTGGTCGCACCTGCCTGGAAGAGTCGGGAGTCACATCAGGCTGTGTGGATGGGGTCGTATCAGGCTCCGTGACTGGCTACCTCCTGTCAACGACGGACCGGCAGACGGACACGTACGCGTCCTGATCACACGTACGCGTCCTGATCAGGAGATTGCCGCCGAAGGTGGGGCGGCAGACGGGCGGCTGTGCCGGGTCGGGTGAACGCACGTCTCCGCCGACGGCCCGTGCCGGCTGGCCACGCTCGTCGATCCCGGTGCCGGCCGACCCGCCGGGTCGGGGTGGGCGGCACGTGCCAGGATGAACGTCATGGTCGGCGGTCCGGTGGCGTTCGTGCTCGGCGGCGGCGGCGTGCTCGGCGCCGTCGAGGTGGGCATGCTGCGGGCGCTGTTCCGGGCCGGCATCCACCCCGATCTGGTGCTCGGCACCTCGATCGGAGCGGTGAACGGCGCACTCGTCGCCGCCGACCCCTCCGAGGCGGTCACCGACCGGCTGGTCCGGCTCTGGGCCTCACCCGAGGCGAGCGAGGTGTACGGCGACTCGATCGCCCGGCAACTGCGCCGCTTCGCCGCCCGGACCCACCTGCACTCGCCGCGTCCGCTGCGCCGGCTGCTGGAGACGGAGCTCGGCGAGCACACGACGTTCGCAGACCTCAAGGTGCCGTTCCGGTGCTGCGCGGCGAGCATCGAGCGCGCCGCCGAGCACTGGTTCCGCACCGGCCCGGTGGTGCCGGCCGTGCTCGCCTCGGCGTCCGTACCCGGCCTGCTGCCACCGGCCCGGATCGACGGCGAGCACTTCGTCGACGGCGGGATCGTCAACTCGATCCCGATCGGCGAGGCGGTGCACGCCGGCGCCAGGCAGATCTTCGTGCTCCAGGTCGGCCGGATCGAGCGGCCGTTGAGCCCGCCCCGCCGGCCGTGGGAGATTGCCCAGGTGGCCTTCGAGATCGCCCGGCGGCACCGGTTCGCCCGGGAGATGGCGGCGCTTCCCGACGGTGTGGAGGTGCACGTGCTGCCGACCGGTGGGCTCGGCCCACGCGACGACACCCCGTGGGCGTACCGGGACATGGCGGCGGTGGGCCGGCGGATCAGCCGGGCCTACACCGCGTCCCGGCGCTATCTCACCGAGCACCTGGACCGCACCTGATGCCGCTGCCACCGAGGTGGGTCCGGCGGGTCGTGCTCGCTCCCGGCACGGTGCTGCTCGCCGTCGTGGTGGTGACCACGCTGCCGGTGTGGCTGATCATCGCCGCGGCGGTCTCGCCGCTGGTGCCCGGCTACCTGCGCCCGCTCCGGGTGCTCTGGGTGGGGATCGTCTACCTGCTCTGGGACGCGGCCGCCCTGGTGGCACTCTTCGGGCTCTGGGTCGGCTCGGGCTTCGGCTGGCACAAGCGCTCTCCGGCCTTCCAGCGCGCCCACTACCTCCTGGCCGGATGGTTCCTCACGGCGCTGTTCTGGCAGGCGCGGTGGACACTGCGGCTGCGCATCGACGTCGTCGGCACCGACCCGGACACCGCACTGCCCGGCCGCCCCGAGCTGGTGCTCTCCCGGCACGCCGGCCCGGGTGACTCGTTCATCCTGATCCACGCGCTGGTCAACTGGTTCAAGCGGGAACCACGGATCGTGCTCAAGGACACCCTGCAGTGGGATCCGGCCGTCGACGTGATGCTCAACCGGCTGCCCAACCGGTTCATCGCGGCAAGTCGCCGCCGCGGGACCCGGATCGGACCGGACGGACCGACGGTCGAGCCCCGGGAGTCGGTGGTCGAGCAGATCGGTCACCTCGCGGTCAACCTCGACGAGAACGACGCCTTCGTGATCTTTCCGGAGGGCGGCAACTTCACACCGGGCCGGCGCCTCCGCGCCATCGACCTGCTCCGGGCGAAGGGCTTCCACGACATGGCGAAGCGGGCCGAGGGGATGCGGCACGTGCTGGCTCCGCAGCCCGGCGGCGTGCTCGCCGCGCTCGACGCGGCACCCGACGCCGGGGTCATCTTCGTCGCGCACACCGGGCTGGACCGGATGCTCACCATCGCCGACGTGTGGCGGGAACTGCCGATGGACAAGCGGATCGTGATGCGCTTCTGGTCGGTACCGCCGGAGGAGGTGCCGAAGGGTCGCGAGGAGCGGATCGACTGGCTCTTCGACTGGTGGGCGCGGATCGACGAGTGGGTGGATGCGCATCGTGGAGACGACGGTCGGGCGTAGGGTGCCCGGCGTGGACCAGATCTGCGTCGTGACGACGGTGGTGGATGCGCGGGCGGTCGCGGACGTGCTCGCCGCCGCCGCGGTCGCCGGCCGGCTGGCAGCCTGCGCGCAGGTCAGCGGGCCGGTGGACAGCACCTACTGGTGGGAGTCGCGGATGGAGACCACCCGGGAGTGGACGGTCGTCTTCAAGACCGCGCCGGACCGGGTCGAAGCCCTGATCGACCAGGTGCGGGCGGCCCACCCGTACGAGGTGCCGGAGGTGCTGGTGACCTGGGTGGAGGGCGGTAACCCCGACTATTCGGCCTGGTTGCACGAGCAGACCCGGCCCTGAGGGGCGGCGCGCCGGCCTTCGGCGACGGGCCCGGGTACCGACCGGGGTAGGTACGCGCACTCTGTGGACCGGCCCGGCGGGGCAGCAGCATGACACCGTGACCGCTTCCGCGAAGGCGTACCCCTGTCCGGTCTGCGGGGCCCGGGCCGACCTGTCGACCGGCTGTCCGGGCTGCGGCCGGGGACCGGATCCGGCTGCGGCCGAGGTGATCCGGCTCGACGCGGAGATCGCCGCGCTGGCCGGGCGGGTGGAACAGGCCCGGCAGGCGTACCTGGGTCTCGACGCCACGCTATGGCAGCTCCGCCGGCGCCGGGACGCGCTGGCCGGGCGGGTCCGGACGGCGGCCAGCGCCCGGCCCGCCGATGCCGGCTCGGGCGGCGGAGGGCCGGCCGCCCTCCCCTCCGGCACCGCCCCGCCGAATCTCCTCGGCGAGCGCATCCAACGCCCGCCGGAGGCGTCCACCCGCCCGGAGGCGTCCACCCACACGGTGCAGAACGTGCTCTTCGTCCTCGGTGGGCTGCTACTCGGTACGGCGGCGATCGTCTTCACGGTGGTGGCCTGGGCCGCCGTCGGGATCGCCGGCCGGGCGACGATCCTCGCCGCGCTGACCGGGCTGGCGCTGGCCGCGCCGTTGCTGGCCCAGCGGCGAGGGCTGGCTGCCACCGCCGAGACCTTCGCGGCGATCGGCCTGCTCCTGGTGGTGCTCGACGGGTACGCCGGATGGGCCGTCGACCTGTTCGGCGTGGCGGCCTGGCCCCCGAGCCGGTACGCGGCACTGGTGCTCGGGGTCGGCGCGGTGGTGGCGGGGGGTTACCACCGGCTGACCCGACTCGAGGCGCCATGGTTCGCCGGGCTGCTGCTGGCCCAGCCGGTGGTGCCGCTGCTGGCAGTCGACGCGGGGTTCGGCGCCGCCGGTTGGTCCCTGGCGCTCGCCGGGCTGGCCACGGGCAACCTCCTGATGACCCGGGGGCGGGGCGGCGACGGGCCGGCGGACCCGATCGAAGGGGTCCGCCGGTCCGTCGCCTGGGCCGGTTACGGGACCGCCACGGTGGCCGCGACGCTCTGCGGGATGCTGGCGGTGGTCAGCACGGACGGTCCGTTCGCCGCGCTCGCCGGCGTACCCCTGCTGGTGAGCGCCCTGCTGCCGGTCGCCGCGGCGCTCCGGCTGCGCAGCGCCGCCGCCGGGGCCGGCGCGACGGCGTTCGTCGTGCCGGTGCTGGCGGTGGCGCTGGTCCGGGCGGTCGCCGAGACGTCCTGGCCGCTGCTCGGCCCGGCGGCCGGGATCGTCGTGCTGCTCGCCGCCGCGGTCGCGGCCACCGCCCGGCTACTGCCCGCCGGGGTACGGGCCGGCCCCCGCGCCGGTGGTCTGGTCGTGGCCGCCGCCCTGGCGGTGCTGGCCGGGGTGATGGCGTTGATGGTCGCGGCGAGCGTGGCATGGCGCTCGCAACCGCTCTGGCACGCCGACCTGACCGCGCGGGACGCGCCGTTCGACTGGCAGCTTCCGCTGGCGCTGGTGCTGGCGGCCGTGGCGTTCGTGACGCTCGGGCGGCGGCGCGACCGGCCGCCGGTCCTGTTGACCGGTGCCGTGCTCACCGCGCTGGCGGTGCCGGCCGCGCTTCCGCTGCCCTGGTGGGGCGTTTCCGCGCTGGACGTGGTGCTCGCCGCCGCGCTCGGCGTGGCCGCCGCGTGGCCGGGTCGGGCGGTCCGTACGGCCGTGCCGGCGGGCACCGGTGCGGCGCTGCTGGCCGGGCACGCGATCCTCGCCGGCCTGGCCCGGCCGGCCGGTGCGGCAACCGTCTTCGGCACCCTGGTGCTGATCGGCGTGGCGGTGGCGCTGACCGCACTCCGGCCCGCCACTCCGGCACGAGGAACCGGCCCGGCGTCCGTTCCACCGCCTCCCGGGTCGGAGGCTCTTCGGCGGGTGGTCGGCGGTGCGGGGCTCGCCGTCGCGGTCCTGGCGACCCCGGTGACCGTCCTGATGGGCCTCTTCGCCGCCGGCGTGCCGCCGTGGTGGCAGGCGCGGGCCGTGCTGGCCACCGCCGTGCTGCTCACCGCCGGGCTGGTGCCGGTCCGCCGGGCGGTCCCGCATTACCTGCCGTACGCCGGTGCGGCGTTCTCGGCGGTCGCGCTCGCGGTCGGCATGGCCCCCGCGCTGCCCGGCGTCGGAGAACCGGCCGGCCCGTACGCCGCCGGGGCGCTGCTGCTCAGCCTCGGCGTATGGGTGGTCGGCCGGGGCGGGGGGCAGTCCCGGACGGCAACCGCCGACCGGCCAGCGATCAGCCGACCGGAGCCGCCCGCCGGACCGGGGCCTGTCACCGGTCCTGTCCCGGTCACCGGTCCTGTCCCGGTCACCGGTCCTGTCCCGGTCACCGGTCCTGTCCCGGTCACCGGTCCTGTCCCGGTCACCGGTCCTGTCCCGGTCACCGGTCCTGTCCCGGTCACCGGTCCTGCCCCGGCCACCGGTCCTGCCCCGGTTGCCGTACCGGCGCTGGTTTCCGGGGCGATCCTGCTGCTCCGGGCGAGCGTGGTGGCGGTACCGGCGCTGCTGGCCGTGCTCCTCGTGCCGTACCACTGGTTGGGCCGGATCTGGTCGGGGCCGCCGGCCGGGGTCGGGCTGTATCCGGCCGGGACCGGTGCCGGCCCGGACGGCTGGCTGCTGGACGGTCACGACGCCCTGACCCTGCTGCTGCTCACGATGGCGGCGGCGGTCGCCGGCCGGGCGTGGCGGGGGAGCGCCCGTTCCGCGGCCCTGGTCGCGGCGCCGCTCGCGATCGGCACCGCGCTGGTCGGGCTGGTCGCCGCGGGCGCCGGCTGGCCGGCCGTACCGGCGACGAGCCTGCTCGCCGGGGTGGCCGGCCCGCTCGCCCTGGCGGTGCGTCGCCGCGCCCGCCGGCAGGGTTCGCCGCTGCTCCGGCGGTGGCTGATGCTCCCGGGCGTCGCCTTCGGGGCTGCGGGGCTGGCCGGACTGCTGCCGACCAGGCCGAGCACGCTCGCCGGGCTGGCGCTGGTCGCGGCGGCCGGCCTGACCGCCGGCCTGCTCGGTCACCGGCCGGCCGCCCGGATCGGGGGGTGGCTGACCGGCGTCGCCGCCTCGGCGACCCTGGCCGGTGCGGCAGGTGCCGCCGCCGGACTGCCGCTGCGGATCATCGCACTGCCGGTGCTGGCCGTCGCGGCAGTGGCCCTCGCCGGCAGCACGACTCTCGCCGGCGGCAGGGCACGCACCAGCGATGATCGGTCGGTCGAGGCGGTCGCCGTCGAGATGGCCAGCCACGCCACGGCCCTGATCGCCCTGCTGCTGACGATCGGCGAGATCCGGTACGCGTCTGCGGTCTGCACGCTCTGGGGGGTGGCGCTCGGGCTGCGCGCCCTGCGTCCGGCCGAACCGGTGCGGCAGCGCTGGGCCCGCGCTGCCGCCGCGGCCGGGGCGGAACTCTTCGCCACCTGGCTGCTGCTCGCCTCGGCCCGGGTGGCGCTGGTCGAGGCGTACACGCTGCCGGCCGCGCTGCTCGGGTTGCTCGCCGGCTGGCTGGCGCTGCGGGCCCGGCCGGCGCTGAGCAGTTGGCTGGCGTACGGGCCAGGGCTGGGCGCCGCCCTGCTGCCGAGCCTCGTCTCGGTGCTCGTGGTGGGTGATCAGCCGTGGCGGCGGCTGCTGCTCGGCGCCGGCGCGTTGGCGGCGGTACTGGCCGGTGCCCGGTGGCGCCGCCAGGCGCCGGTGCTGCTCGGCGGTGCCGTCCTCGCCGTCCTGGCGCTGCGCGAGATGGTCGACGTCTGGGACCGGCTACCCCGGTGGATCTTCCTGGCCGCCGGTGGATTCGCCCTGATCGGCCTGGCCATGACGTACGAGCGGCGGCGCCGCGACCTGCACCGGCTTCGTGCCGCCGTCAACCGGATGACCTGACCGGTCGCGGGTGTCGACGGGAGCGGGGGCGCACCGCCGGCCAGCGAGCCCGGGAACGGCGGGCGAACACCCGGCCGAGCCGCCGGTGGTGGTACCACTACCCCCGATACGGGGGTTTCCAGGGTTACTGAGCGCAACGACCTTCCGGAGACTGGAGATCAGCGCTACCGCCGCCCGGCGTAGCGAAAACGACGTTGGGAGCGTGACGATGGCGGCACTCGCACCGCTGGCCGAACCGGATAGTCGCCGGGGAAGTGATTACTCACGGTTGTCTCGACGGGTCAGTGCGGCAGGGCTGTTGGAGCGCCGTACGGGTTGGTACGTGGCCCGGATCGCGCTGACCGTGGGCCTCTTCGCCGTCGGCTGGATCGCCTTCGCCGCCGTCGGTGACTCCTGGTGGCAGCTCGCGGTGGCGGTGTTCCTGGCCGGCGCCACCACCCAGGTCGCCTTCCTCGGCCACGACGCCGGACACCGGCAGATGTTCCGGAACCGGCGGGCCAGTGAGGTGGCCGGGCTGCTCGCCGGCAACCTGGCGATCGGACTCAGCTACGGCTGGTGGGTCGACAAGCACAACCGGCACCACGCCAACCCGAATCACGAGCACGACGATCCGGACGTCGGGGCTGGTGCCCTGGTCTGGACCTCCGAGCAGGCGCTCGCCACCCGGGGCTTCGGCCGTTGGCTGGCACGGCGGCAGGCGTACCTGTTCTTCCCGATGCTGCTGCTGGAGGGGCTGGCGCTGCACGTCGCCAGCGTGCGGGCGCTCACCGACGGTACGCCGATGCGGCACCGCCGGGCCGAGGCGATCCTGCTGGCACTGCACACGGCCGGCTACCTGGGCGCGCTCTTCACGGTGCTCTCACCGGGGCGGGCGCTGGCCTTCCTCGTCGTCCACCAGGGGCTGTGGGGGCTCTACATGGGCTGCTCGTTCGCGCCGAACCACAAGGGCATGCCGATGGTCGGCGACGGCGACGACCTCGACTTCCTGCGTAAACAGGTGTTGACCTCGCGGAACGTCCGGGGTGGGGCGCTGGTGGACTTCGCGCTGGGCGGCCTCAACTACCAGATCGAGCACCATCTGTTCCCGAGCATGCCCCGGGGCAACCTGGGCCGGGCCCAGCCGATCGTGGCCGAGTATTGCGCGGAGCAGGGCATCCCGTACGAGCAGACCGGTCTCTTCGACTCCTACCGGCAGGCGCTGCGGCACCTGCACGCGGTGGGCGCGCCACTGCGGAAGGGGCTGGTAACCGAGGGCCGGTGAACCGGGGCGGATGCCGGTCAGGTCAGATCTCGAAGCGGTCGGCCAGGGATCCCGGCAGTTCGACGACGTCGGAGGCGGGCGGACGCTCCGCCTCCACCACCGGGCCGAGCTGTTTCGGCGTCGACGTCTCCGTGCCGGGTGGCGCCACCCGGTCGGAGGATCCGGCGCCGATGCCGCAACCGGCGACCGGAAGACTCGTCGCGGCGACGAGGAACAGCACCGGAGCCGCAGACCGCCACGTTCGTATCCGCATCCTGATTCCTTCCGCTTGACGACTCCCACGGAAACCTGCCCCGGCGGGCCCCGATCGGGTCGAGGGCTCATCGTAGGGGGGTGTCGATGGAGACGGCGTCGACCCGGTCGGTCAGCAGCGGCGGTCGGTGCCCGGCGAATCGGGTTGCACACCACGGGAGGGAACCTCGGCGGTAAGGTCTGGCCATGGCAGAGGTGCTGGATGCGGAGGCGGTGCGGACCGAGCTGGCGGGGCTTGACGGCTGGACCGGCGACCCGGCCGGCATCGGTCGCACCGTCGAGCTGCCCGGGTTCCCCGACGCGATCGGTGTGGTGGACCGGGTGGCGGCGGTCGCCGAGGAACTCGACCACCATCCCGACATTGACATCCGGTGGCGCACGGTTACCTTCCGGTGCGCGACCCATTCGGTGGGTGGGGTCACCCGACGCGACGTCGAGCTGGCGCGGCGTATCGACGAGATAGTCCGGGGAGCGGCGTGAGATTCGAGATAAGCAAGGTCCTCGACGCGATCGAGGACCGGGTCAGCACCGATCCGTCGCTGGTACGGGCGGTGTTGGATCTGGCCGAGGTGGTCCGTTACCAGGATCTCGACGGCGGCCGGCCAGCCAGCACCATGCGGCTCGGCATGGTCATCGACGCGCTCGGCCGGCACCTGGAGGAGGACAGCGTCCCGGTCTACGCGGTGGTGCACCGCGCGCTGCTCAGCGACGCCGACCTCACCTCCAACGAGCGGATGGTGCTGCGGCGCTGGGCCGACAACGGCCTGGTCGAGGTGCTCAACAACCCCGGCGACCGGATGCTGGAGGTGGCCGACCTGCTCGGCCTGCCGGTGCTCAGCCGGGGCCGCTTCGACGGGATGGCCGGGCGCTTCCCCTGGGTGACCAGCCAGCCCGGCCGGCTCTTCGCCCCGCTGCCGGGAGCCGGAGGGCCGGTCCTGGCACAGCGGGTGAAGGGCACCGTGCCGCCGGCCGGCGGTCCGTCACCGACCGGTCGCAAGCTGCTGGCCCGCACCTGGCGGTGCAAGGAGCCCGGCTGCGTGCTCTTCGGCGGCGGTGGCGGCGGTGGCGGCGCCTTCGCCGACCTCGCCGAGATCGACCGCAAGCCGAGCGGCCAGCCGCCGCCGACGTTGCGGGCCGGCGCGCCGATGTGCCCCCGGCACGAGAAGCGGCTCAGCGACGCCGGGCCGAGGCCGAACGAGGAGGTGCTGTCGGTCCGGATCGGCGGCATGGTCCGGCGCCGGTTCGTGGTGACCGCCGAGCGTCCGGTGGTGGTCGGTCGGGCGCCGGAGGACTCCGCCGGGATCCGGCTCGGCCAGTGGCTCAACGACGAGGCGCGGCGCTGGATCAGCCGTAGCCACGTCCGGTTCGAGCTGCGCGGTGGCGATCTCGTCGCCCAGGACGTCAGCACCAACGGCTCCGGCGTACGGCCGGGCGGGTCGATGGACGAGGCCGAGCGGATCGCGCTGCCCCGCCAGCAGTCCCGGGTGATGCGCGGTGGCGACATCGTGGAGCTCTATCCCGGCGTACAGGTGGGGCGGTCGAGCGTCTGGACCTCCGGCGGGATGACGAACCCGACCTCCGTGATGGCCGAGGCGCCGACGATGGCGATCCGGCTGCCCAACCGGGGCTGACCGTCCGGCCGGCCCGCCACGCGGGCCGGCCGCTCCGGGTCGGTGAGATCCGGCTCAGTGCAGTACGGCGGCGAGCCGCTCCAGCACGTGGTCGATCTCGTGCTCCTCGACCACCAGCGGCGGCGCCAGCCGGATCGTCGAGCCGTGGGTGTCCTTGGCGAGGATGCCGCGCTCGGCCAGCCGCTCGCACGCCTGCCGCCCGGTCATCAACGCCGGGTCGATGTCGATGCCGGCCCAGAGCCCCCGGCCGCGTACCGCGATCAGCCCCTCGCCGAGGAGCCCGCGCAGGCCGGCGTGCAGCCGCGCGCCCAGCTCCGCCGAGCGGCGCTGGAAGTCGCCGGGGGCGAGCAGCCGGACCACCTCGGTGCCGACGGCGCAGGCCAGCGGGTTGCCGCCGAACGTCGAGCCGTGCGTGCCCGGCTGGAGCACGCCGAGCACGTCGGCGTCGGCCACCACCGCCGAGACCGGCACGATGCCGCCGCCGAGCGCCTTGCCCAGGACGTACATGTCTGGGACGACGTCCTCGTTGTCGCAGGCGAACGTCTCGCCGGTCCGGCCCAGCCCGGACTGGATCTCGTCGGCGACGAAGAGCACGTTCCGTTCGGTGCAGAGCCGGCGCACCCCGGGCAGGTAGCCCGGCGGCGGCACCACGACGCCCTGCTCGCCCTGGATCGGCTCCAGCAGCACGGCGACGGTGGTCTCGTCGACCGCCTCGGCGAGCGCGGCCAGGTCGCCGTAGGGGACGACCCGGAACCCCGGGGTGTACGGCCCGAAGTCGTCCCGGGCCTCCGGGTCGGTGGAGAAGCTGACGATGGTGGTGGTACGGCCGTGGAAGTTCCCCTCCGCCACCACGATCGTGGCCTGCCCGGCCGGTACGCCCTTGACCCGGTAACCCCACTTCCGGGAGACCTTGACCGCGGTCTCCACCGCCTCGGCGCCGCTGTTCATCGGCAGCACCAGCTCCTTGCCGGCCAACTGCGCCAGCTCCCGGCAGAAGTCGGCGAACTGGTCGTGCAGGAAGGCCCGGCTGGTCAGGGTGAGCCGGTCGAGCTGGGCGTGGGCGGCGGCGACCAGCGCCGGGTGCCGGTGCCCGAAGTTCAGCGCCGAGTAGCCGGCCAGGCAGTCAAGGTAGCGCCGCCCGTCGACGTCGGTGACCCATGCGCCCTCCGCCGAGGAGATCACCACCGGCAGCGGGTGGTAGTTGTGTGCCGTCCAGCGCTCCGCCTCGCGTACCGCCTCGGGGGTGCGCAGCACGTCGTCCACGATCACTTGGTCGCCTCTCGTTCCCGCAGCACCAGGGTGCAGCACTTCGGTCCGCCGCCAGCCTTGCGCAGCTCGGACAAATCAATGCCAATTGTGTCGTACCCGCGCTCGCGCAGCGCGGCCGACAGTCCGGTGGCCTGGACCGGAAGGATGACATGCCGACCGTCGCTGACCGCGTTCAGCCCGAGCACCTCGGCGTCGGCCAGGCTAGCCAGCACCGCGTCCGGGAAGAGCCGGCGCAGCACCGCCCGGCTGCCGGCCGAGAACGCCTCCGGCAGGTACGCCACGGTGGTGTCGTCCAGCACGCAGAGCGCGGTGTCCAGGTGATAGAAGCGCGGGTCGACCAGTTGCAGTGTGATCACCGGCCGCCCGAAGACCTCCTGGAGGTGGGCGTGTGCCGCGTGCGAGGCCCGGAACCCGGTGCCGGCCAGCAGCAGCCCGTTGGCCGGCAGGGCGTCACCCTCGCCCTCGTTGACGTGCTTGGCCTCGTGCACCTCGAAGCCGGCCCGGTCCAGCCAGGCAGCGTACGCGGGTGCCTCGTCGGCGCGCTCCGGGTCGCGGAACTGCACCGCGAGCGCCCGCCCGTCGTGCACGGTGGCGCCGTTGGCCGCGAAGACCATGTCGGGCAGGCCGGGCAGCGGCTCGATCTCCTCGACCGTGTGGCCGAGGTCCAGGTAGGTCCGCCGCAGCGTCTCCCACTGGCGTACCGCGAGTGCGGTGTCGATCGGCGCGGCCGGGTCCATCCACGGGTTGATCGCGTACTCGACGGCGAAGTAGGTCGGCCGGCACATCAGGTAGCGCCGGGTCCGCGGCGGTCCTGCCTGGGTACGCCCGCCGGTGGTGGTGGCGGTGGCGTCCAACGTCATGGTCCTGCTCCCGGGGATCGGGCGCGCCCGGCCTCGGTACGGCTCACGGGCTGGCGCCGAACCCCACGCTATGCGGGGCCGGCCGGCGGTAACCACGGCTGACGGTTGCTTACGGCGGCTGATCGTTGCGTCTGCGCCGGGACACGGCGGCGAACCGTTGCGTGAGTGCCGGCAGCCCTTCCGGCCAGGTGAGTCCGGTCGAGGAGGTGACCCGCGCGGCGGCCGGGTGAAAGGGGTGCGACGCGGGCCCCGGACGCGATTCGGGGGCGGCAACGTCGCCGCCCCCGAAAACGTTCGCTCGGGTGGTGAACCACCACCGGCGGGCGGGGCCGGAGCGGTGCATCACCGCTCCGCGCGGGTCAATACCCGATCAGAACCGGTCGACAAACTGTGAATCAAGCCACTCGCGGAACCGGACCACGACGTCTCCGTCGGTGGTCGGCCACTCGAACTGGCCGGTCATCGCCAGCACGGCGACGACGACGGCACCGACCCCGAGAACGATCCCGATCAACGCGTCGGTCTTGCCGGCGACGTGCCGGCGGGCGGTCGCGGAGACACCGCTGACGCCCAGCAGCAGGGCGATGACACCGAGCGCGATGCCGTATCCGGCGAGGGCGCCGGCCAGCACGAAGGCGGCGGCGGCCACCCCGAAGACCAGGCTGAGCGTGGCGAGCATGCTGGCCCGGGGACGCGGACCGCGGTCGACCACCACCCGCTCGGTGCTCTCGGGCGTACGCTCGCCGAGCCCTCGCTCGGGATCGGCGCTCCGGTCGTCCGTCGCGCGGGTGTCGGTGGTCGTCGCCGCGTCCGGCCGAGCCGGACGGGTCTCGGTCTCCGGGACGGTGGCGGTGGTCCCGGTGTCCCGGTCGGGGACCGTGGTGCGGGCCTGCGGCGTCGTCTGCGTCGTCGTGCTGTCCGCCCGGTCGGTGTCGGCGACCGGGGCGACGGTGCCGGTGGCCGCGTCGTCCCGGGCGTCGACGCGGCCGTCGCGGTTCGTGTCCCGGACATCCCGGTTCTCGTCTCCGGCACCGGGGTTGTCGTCTCGGGCGTCGACGCGACCGTCGCGGTTCGTGTCCCGCGCGGGCGCCGGCTCCGAGTGGCGCATCAGTGATGGGATCCTGACCACAACACACCTCCTGATCCATGCGTGGAGCCTCGACGTTGGCGCCTACGCAGCATTTGATCGGTGTACCCCGATGCCCGTTCCGTGACACATGCCGGACGGACGGGCACCGGGGGTGGGACAGGTTCGATGGGGTAGCGGCTGTTCGATGGGGTAGCAGCTTCAGTGGTGGAGCGGCTTCAGTGGTGGAGCGGCTTCAGCGGGGGAGCAGCGCGCGGCGCATGGTGGCGGCCAGCCAGTCGGTGAAGTCCCGTTCGGACCAGCCGCATTCGAGCACCAGGGCGGCGTAGTGCGCCGGATCGTTGCAGAGCCAGAGGACGTCGATCGCGCGGTCCGGATCGAGGTCGGGGGTGAGCGGTCCGAGGGCACGGGCGTGCGTGAGGACCATCGTGGCCCCGGCCCGCCGGTTGCGCAGCAGTGTCCGCCACAGCTCGGCCATCTCGGGCGCGTCGTCGGCGGCCCGCCGTACGGTCTCGAAGAGCCGGGCGGCCCGGCCACCGATCAGCACGCACACCTCGGCGTAGGCGTCGAAGACCGCCGCCGGGGTGGTGGCGTCCCAGACGGGCCGGAACCAGGGCCGGTCGGCGACGGCGACCGGCTCGTCGTCGCCGGCGAGCGCCTGGTCGAGGACCTCACGCAGCAGGGCCGGCTTGGAGCCGAAGACGGCGAAGACGGTCGGCCGGGAGACCCCGGCGGCCTCCGCGATGCCGGCGAGCGAGGTTGTGGCGTACCCGCGTGCGACGAACATCTCGCCGGCCGCCGCGACGATCGCCTGCCGGGTACGCCGGGCCGCCTCGGCGCGGACCGGGGACTGGTAGCGCCGCCTGGGTCTGGGGTTGACACCGCTCATGACTTCGTCATACTAGCTGCATATTCACTAGACTGCGAGTATGACCAATTCGATCCGGGCGCGCGAGCCCGACACCTGCGCGGCGGCGTGCCGTCGCGGACGGCGTGCCGGTCGCCGGCTGCGGGCGACGAGACAGGGGAGGCGGCAGCGATGACCCAGGCAGGCATCCGTCCATTCATCCGTCGGGAGGCCGAGGGCGAGGCCCTGTGGTTTCTCGGCAGCCTGGTCACGGTCAAGGCGGACAGTGCGGAGACCGGCGACCGGGTCACCGTCGTGGAGTTCGTCAACCCGCCCGGCTTCGCGCCGCCGCTGCACCGGCACCTGGCCGAGGACGAAATGTTCTACGTGCTCTCCGGCACCGTCGAGTTCCGCTGCGACGGCGAGGTGTTCCCGGCCGGCCCCGGCGATTTCGTCCTGCTGCCGGCGGGCCTGGCGCACACCTTCCTGGTCGGCCCCGACGAGCCGCTGCGTACCCTCCAGATCACCGCACCGTCCGGCTTCGAGCGGTTCGCCGCCGACGTCGGCGAGCCGGCCCGGGAGCGACGTCTGCCGGACCCAGGGCCGGTCGACCCCGCCGCCCTCGGACACGCCGCCGCCCGGCACGGCATCGAGTTGCTCGGCCCACCCCCGAGGCACTGACGCCGAACGGGCGGCGTTTCCATCGAATCGTCCGGCCGAGGCGTCCCGTCGCCGGGACTATCCGGCGCCTGCGCGGTTCAGGCCCGTTCCCGCCCGAACCGGCCGGCGTACCCGCACTCTCGGGGCGATAAACGCGACCTGCCGAAACTTTCGGTGCGGGAAGTGCAAGGAAGGGGCCCTTCTTATCCAGAAAAGATAAGAAGGGCCCCTTCCTTGCACTTCGGCTCTATCGTGCGACGACAGGAGCGCGGTTCGGCATCCGCGTGGGGCGCCGGCTGAGGTCCGGCCCCCGGTTCGAGGTGGCGGGCGCGCGTTTCGGTTCCCTCGGTCGAGGGCGGACCGGTCGTAGGCCGGCGAGTTGTACGTAGATCTCTCGGCGCTCGACGGCCTCGCCGACTTCGTCCAACGTGTAGCCGGTGAGCCAGCACCAACCGTGATAGGTGGGTTTTTCGCTCACCCGGGTCACCCGGAACAGCAGCGCCCGCCGACCGCCGAACTGTACGCTCGCCGCCGCCCCGACGTAGACCACCATTCCGGGACGGGGTGGCTCGAACATCAGGGGACCGGGATGAGAAAGCCCGGCCCGTTCGGATCGAGTCGCACCCAGCAGTTGGCGGGATCGCCGCAGACTGGGCACCGTCCGAACCGGTCGGGACTGTGTGAGTCTGCTAACAGATAGCTGTTGACCAGGATGTCCGCCGACGTGTACGGCGGGGGCTCGGCGGCGCGATCGGTCCAGGCGATGAAACGATTGTGTAACCAACCGGCCGGAACATGCCGCAGATCCTCGGCGGCGTTGACGAGATGGTGGGCGAGGTAGTACCTGAGGGAGACGATGCTGCCGGCGAACTCCGCACGGAGCTGCCGTCTTCGGGCGGCGCACGGCCAGTCGTCTCCACACTCCGTGCAGGTCCACAGGGGAGCGGCCGGGTCGTGGTCCCGCATTTCCGTTCCCCCAGCTTCGGTCGTCAGAGGTTCGGCTGCCATGCGATCGATGCTTTACTACAGCGCGGAACAATGCAATATTACGTGTTGGCTGAACGATTTCCCTCTGACGATCTGTAATTACCGGAATCACGGAGAGTATACAACGGACGTTACATGCCGAGTGAAATGTTCGCTCGATAGGTAATGCCGGAGAGGGGGACTGTAGTGCAGGCAGGGGTGGACTCCACCGTTCCTCGCAGGGAGCTCGGACGGCATCTACGCCAGCTCCGTGAGGAGGCGCGGCTCACCATCAAGGTGGTGTCGGAGGCGCTGGAGTGGTCGATGCCGAAGATCTGGCGCATCGAGAGCGGGGCGACCAGTATGCGCTCACTGGACGTCGAGGCGATGTGCCGGATATACGGTGCGTCACCAGAAATGACCGAGGCCCTGACCGGGCTCGCCAAGGAAACCCGGGGACGCGGCTGGTGGCACTCCTACGGTGCCGCCATCCCCCAGTGGTTCGAGTTGTACGCCGGACTGGAGGCCGCCGCCAGTCGTCTTCGAATGTACGAGCCCCAGTTCGTTCCGGGGTTGCTGCAAACCCCGGCCTACGCCACGGAGTTCGTGCGGATCGGCAGTCCCGAACTCGGCCCGGCCGAACGCGAGCGGATGGTCGAGGTCGAGCTCGGACGGCAGGCGGTCCTCAGTCGGCAGCGGGGTCCGCTTCCGCAGCTCGACGTGATCCTCGACGAGGCGGTGTTGCGTCGCGCCGCCGGTAGCGGGTCGATGATGAGTGAACAGTTGCGACACCTGGTGACCGTCGGCGAACAACCGAATATCTCGGTACGGGTGCTGCCGTTCTCCATCGGGCTCCACCGGGCCGAACACGCCAATGGCGGGTTCGCCATCCTGGAGTTCCCGACCGACGGCCTCGGGCGTAGGAGCGAACCGCCGATCGTCTACAGCGGTGGGTTGACCGGAGCCATCTACCTCGAGCAGCCGCACGAGGTGGACAGTCACGCCGCGGTCTGGTCCGACATAGAGGCGGTCAGCCTCACCGAGGACCTGTCCCGGAAGTTCATCACGTCGATCGCCGAAGAGTACGGCGGGTGACGATCTGAGATCGCCGCCGGGCCACGAGGGGCATCTGTCGGCGGGAAAGAAGGAGAGCAGTGCCAACCTGCGGTACGTCGCCGGTGTGGGGAGACAGCGGCGGCGGACCGTACGGGAGTGAGGGACACGGGGACGGGGCGGCGCGGGTTCGTGCCCGAGCGGGGCGGCCGCGGCCCCGGTGGGCCCCGGCCACCCCGGCGCCCACGATATGGCACAGCCTTCAAGATTCATGGCAACCTGTGGTTCGCGGTAACCATAACTGCCCGAGAATCTTGGGACCGCCAGGGCGCCGACGACGCCGGCGGTCCGGGCGGCCGGTAACGCCATACCACCTCTGGTCGAACGACCTTCCGATTTATCATCTGCAATTGCGACGGACCGATCGCTCGATGATTATCGCGTTCGCATCACAGATCGACTGGAAGATTTCGTCGACGGTAATTCCGGAAAGGAGATGTTGGTGCGGGCAGAGGTCGACTCCACCGTTCCGCGACGGCAGCTCGGGCGGCATCTGCGCCTGCTCCGCCAGGAAGCCCAGCTCACCATCAAGGTCGTCTCCCAGACGTTGCGCTGGTCGACTCCGAAGATCTGGCGCATCGAGAGCGGGGCGACCAGCATGCGGTCGCCGGACGTCGAGGCGATGTGCCGGATCTACGGGGCGACAGCGGAGATGACCGAGGCCCTGACCGGGCTGGCCAAGGAGACCAAGGCGCGCGGCTGGTGGCACTGTTACGGCGACGCCATCCCGGAGTGGTTCGAGCTCTACGTCGGCCTCGAAGCCGCCGCCTCCCACCTGCGGATGTACGAGCCGCACTTCGTCCCGGGGCTGCTCCAGACCGCGGCGTACGCGGCTGAGGTGTTCCGGGTCGGTAGCCCTGAGCTGGGGCCTGTCGAGCGCGATCGAGCGGTCGAGGTCCGGCTCGGACGGCAGGCGATACTGCGCCGGCGACATCCGGCGCCACCGCGGCTGGACGTGGTCCTCGACGAGGCGGTGCTGCGCCGCACTGCCGGCACCGGATTGATAATGGGAGCGCAGTTGCGGCACCTGGTAGACGCCAGCGAACACGCGAATGTCTCGGTGCGGGTGCTGCCGTTCTCGGGCGGAATCTACCGGGCCGAGCGTGCCAATGGTGGCTTTGCGGTCCTGGAGTTTCCCGATGACGGACTCGGCCGCCGGACCGAGCCGCCGATCGTCTACGGCGAAGGACTGACCGGCGCCCTGTACCTGGAGAAGCCGCACGAGGTGGAAGCGCATCTGGCCGTCTGGGGAGATATTGAGGAAGTTAGCTTGACCGAGGCACAATCACGAAAGCTGATCGCGTCGATCGCGGAGGAGTTTCCGACATGATGATCGATCTGTCCCGGGCGGACTGGCGTACGAGCGGCCGAAGCGGAGGTGGCAACTGCGTGGAGGTGGCGCGCAATCTGGTGGGGGCCGTCGGGGTGCGGGACAGCAAGGACGCGGACGGCCCCGTGCTGGCGTTCCCGCCGCACGCCTGGGAAGAGTTCGTGCGCGCGGCGAAGGCGTCCCGCTCCCGAGGTGACGCCGGGGCGTGACCCGCGGGGGTGACCTGGACGCCAGAGGCGTTATCGGGGGCGGTTGACGCCTCTGGCGTCCAGGTGAACGCCGCGGTGCGGGCGGTAGCGGGCTACCCGGTGGCGTGGGTGGCGGGCAGGGCGATCCAGGTGGCTCGGGCGCGGGCCAGTTCGGCGCCGTCGGGGGCGTACAGGGTGGTGTGCACCAGGGCCTTGCGGCCCTCGGCGGCGGCGAGGGCGCCGCGGAGCACGCAGCGTTCGCCGGGGGCGGGGAGCCGGTCCAGGCGTACGGCGATCCGGCCCAGCACGTACGGGCGGTCGGCGCCGATCACCGCCCAGCCGCCGGGACAGTCCAGGGCGGCCCAGACGGTGGCGGGCGAGACGTCCGGCGGGACGCTCCACGGGGCGGCGGTGCTGCCGTCGGCGAGCCGGCCGGGAAAGATGCCCAACCCGTCGCTCCGGTCGGGGCCGCAGACGTAGCAGGTCGGGAACGGGTGGGCGATGAAGCCCGCGTACGCCTTGGCGGCCTCGACCGCCTCCGCGTACCCGATCGGTGGGACCGCGGTCTCGACCTCGGCACCCGGGGTGACCTCGGCCACGACGCTGCCGTCCCCGGTGCGGACCTGGCAGTCGAGCAGCGACAGCGGGGTGTCCAGCGGCGGCGGCATCCGGAGCGTCACCTCGGAGGTTCCGCCGTGTGCGAAGAGGCCGGCGGAGTAGCCGCCGTTGCCGGAACCGGGCGGCCCGTTGAACCGGGCGGGGATGAGCATCGGTCCGCCTTTCGGGAGGTGGGGCCCGGGTCGCGGACCGGCTGGCAGGACCACCACCGTACGCCGGGCGCCCCCGGAGGCGCCCGGACCATCGTGCCGGAACGTGGATGATGCTCCGTGACATGGGGGAACTCGTTACTCTGGGGCGGCGATGACTGCGCAGGTTCACAGGTACGAAACAGAGCTAACCCGCGTCATGTTATTGCGGAAAACTGTCCACATTTATCCTGCGGCATGCGCGGGGATCAGGAGGGTCTTCCCCCGAAGCCGGCCGGCCTCCGCATCCTTGTGCAGCAGGGCCAACTCGGCCAGCGGCCTGGTGCCGGCGACATCCACCCGCACGATGCCGGCATCCACCAGCCCGACCAGTTCACCGAGCTGGCCGGGATCGTTGCGGACCACGAACTGCGCCGCCCGGATCGCCCCGTCGGCCGGCACCCCGACCGGGACGGTGGCGGAGACCAGGACGCCGCCCGGCCGGACCAGTGGCACCAGGGCCGCCGCCTCACGCGCTCCGATCGGCACGAGGTTGAGCAACGCGTCGACCGGCCCGTCCAGCGCATCCGCCAGCGGCGTCGCCGTGTAGTCGACGATCAGGTCCGCGCCGAGCTGGCGTACCGGGGCGGCACTGCGCGGGCTGGCGGTCGCGATGACGTACGCCCCGGCGTGCCGGGCGAGCTGCACGGCGAACCCGCCGACGCCGCCACCGGCCCCGTTGACCAGTACCCGCGCGCCGGGGGCGAGCCCGGCGTGTTCGTACACCGCCTGCCAGGCGGTGAGCCCGGCGACCGGCAGGGCGGCGGCGTGTGCGAGGGGGATCGTGCGGGGCGCCGGCACGACGGTGCCGGCCGCCGCCACGACGTACTCGGCGGCGGTGCCGCCGGTGTCGACCCGACCGACGACCCCGTCCCCGACGGCCGGGGTCCGCACACCGGCGCCGACCTCGATGACCGTGCCGGCCACGTCCCACCCCAGGGTGTACGGCAACTCCAGCGCGAAGACGGGTCGCAGCAGCCCTCGGCGCAGGCCGATCTCCGACGGGTTGAACGAGGCGGCGGCCACCTCGATCAGTACCTCCCCGGCACCGGGAACCGGGCGGGGCACCTCGTCGTAGCGGATCACCGACGGCTCGCCGTACTCGTGAATTCGTGCGGCTCTCATGATCAGCAACCTATGGTGCCGGGGTGAGACGGCCTATGTTCTCCGGTCCTCGTTTCATACGCCTCCGTCTCGGTGAGTGCCCTCCGCGCGGATATCGTGGCCCGGTGGACGTGCTCAGCGACGTGATCGCGGTGATGCGGACCGGGCGGCCGAGATCGGCCCGACTGGCCTGGCAGGCGCCGTGGGCCCAGCACTTCGGCCCGGTGCCCGGAGCCGCCGGCTTCCAGGTGATCCTGCGCGGGCCCTGCTGGCTGATCCGCCCGGAGACCGAGCCGGTGCCGCTCGGCGCCGGTGACGTGCTCTTCCTGCCGCACGGGCGCGGACACACCCTCGCCGACAGCCCGTCGACCCGGCCGACCGGGCCCGGCTGCGATCCGACCGACCCTCGGTCCCGCGCCCGGTACGCCGCCCCTCCCGCCGTCGTCTCTCCCGCCGTCGATGGCGCCGTCGGCCGTGTCACCGACCGTGCCGCTGCTTTCGTCGACGTTCCCGCCGTCGACGTTCCCGCCGTCGACGTTCCCGCCGTCGACGTTCCCGCCGTCGACGTTCCCGCCGTCGACGTTCCCGCCGTCGACGTTCCCGCCGTCGACGGCGGAGTGCCGGCGGCGGAGGCGGGGGCCGGCGTGACGGTGACGCTCTGCGGAGCATACGAACTCGACCCGGCCGGCACCCATCCGCTGCTGGCGGCCCTGCCAGATCTGATCCACCTTCCCGCGCACCTCGGGCGGTACCCCGAACTGCGGTCCACCGTGGACCTGCTCGCCGCCGAACTCGCGTCCCCGCGCCTCGGCACCGACGCCATCGTGCCCGCACTGCTCGACACGCTGCTGCTCTACACGCTGCGGGCCTGGTACGACCGGGCGCCGCGGTCCGGCGACGGTCCCGGCTGGGCGGCAGCGCTACGCGACCCGGTCACCGGTGCGGCACTGCGGGCGATCCACCGCGACCCGGCGCACCCCTGGACCGTCGCGGCCCTGGCCGCCGAGGCCGGACTCTCCCGGGCGCCGTTCGCGCGCCGGTTCACCGCGCTGCTCGGTCAGCCGCCGCTGGCCTATCTGACCTGGTGGCGGATGACCACCGCCGCCCGGCTGCTCCGGGAGTCCGACACGCCCCTGACCACCATCGCGGGGCGGGTCGGCTACACCTCGGAGTTCGCCTTCGGTGCCGCGTTCAAGCGCCGGTACGGCATCGCGCCCGGCCGCTACCGGCGGACCAGGTCCGGGCAGGGGGGAGAGTGAAAGCGGTCTCAGCAGACAGGTACCCGGCACGGAGATCCGCCCCTACCGGCCCGGTGACCGGGATGCCGTGCACGACATCTGCATCCGTACGCCGACGCGGGGCAGGACGCCTCCGGCTCGTACGCCGATCCGGGCATCCTGCCGCAGATCTTCGCCCACCCGTACGCCGAACTGGAGCCGAGGCTCGCCTTCGTGCTCCACGACGCGTGTGCCGGTGAGTGCCGGTGAGTGACGGAGGGCGGCGGCGCGGTCTGTCGGCCGCGGCCGGTCAGTCCGGCGGGGCGTCGACGTGCTGGACGAGCTGGACCGGGTTGCCGTCCGGGTCGGCGACCCAGGCGATCAGCAGCCGGCCGAGCCACTCGTGTGGCGGGGCCAGTGCCGGGGCGCCGGCCGCGGTGAGTTCCGCGTAGGCGGCGCCGGTGTCGTCGGTCCAGAGCACCACGGCGGCCCGCTGGCCCTCGGGCACCGGGTCGAGGCCGTGGTCGTCGCGGGTGGAGGCGACCGAGGCGACGCCGATCCTGTAGTCGTCGAGCGCGAGGTCGACATGAATCGGGTCACCCTCGGCGGGCACCCGGAAGGTTTCCACGAACCCGAGTCCGAGATAGAAGGTCACCGCCCGGCTGACGTTTCCGCTGAACAGAATGACCTGTGGAGTCCGGAACACCGCCATGTCGGGACGCTACCAACGACGCACCCGGGCCGCCCGTTGCCTCCGCACCCTCCCTGAAATGGGTGGGTGCGTCATGGCCGGCGTCGGTAGCCTGACTCCGTGTCCCCGCAGCTCCCGCACCCTGACCCGGGTGTACCGGATACGCGGGGGCCGATCCGCTACATCTGGTGGCTGGTGCGCAGCCAACCGCTGCGCGTGCTGCGGGGCAGTCTGGTCGGCACGGCCTGGATGGTCGCGCTCTCGCTGCGGCCGTACCTCGTCTCCCGGGCGGTCGACGACGGGCTGCGCACCGGCGACACCGGGGCGCTGCTGCTCTGGACGGCTGCGATCGTCGTCGCCGGGCTGGGGCTGGCCCAGCTCGGCATCATGCGGCACCGCACCATGACCTTCATCCGGGAGGACGCGAGCGCACGCTCCGCAGGCGTACTGCTGCGGCAGCTCTCCCGGATCGGCGCCGTACTGCCGCGCAAGCTCGCCGCCGGCGAGGTCGCCACCGTCGGCGGCTCCGACATCGTCAACACCTCGGGGGTGCTGACGATGACCGGCCCGGGGGTCGGCGCGATCGTCGCGTACGGGGTCGTCGCGGTCGTGCTCTGGTCGATCTCGCCGCTCCTCGCGCTCTGTGTGCTGCTCGGCGTGCCGGCGGTGACCGTCATCGTCGGCCCGCTGCTGCGCCGGCTGGACCGGGTCGAGTCCGCCTACCGGCACCGGCAGGGCCAGCTCACCACCCGGGCCGGGGACATCGTCGCCGGGTTGCGGGTGCTCGCCGGGGTCGGCGGGCGGGACCTCTTCGCCCACCGGTACGCGGCCCGCTCCCAGGAACTGCTGGCCGAGGGCTACCGGGTCGGTGCGGTCCGGAGCTGGATCGACGCGCTGACGGTGGCGATCCCGGCGGGATTCCTCGCCGCCGTGGTCTGGCTGGCCGCCCGGATGGCGGTCAGCGGCGAGATCACCGTCGGTCAGCTCGTCGCCGTCTACGGGTACGTCGCGGTCCTGATCGTGCCGGTCTGGTTCATGCTGGAGGCGAGCTACCAGCTCATCCGGGGCCGGGTCGCGGCCCGCCGGATCATCGCCCTGCTGAAGCTGACTCCGGACGACGTGCTGGGCTCGGGCGACGTGCTCACTGCGGGCGACGTGCTCACTGCGGGCGACAGGCGGACTCCGGACGACGTATCCGGCGGCGGGGACCGACCGGCCCCGGCCGGCCTCGCCGACCTGCACGACCCGGAGAGCGGGCTCACCGTCCCCGGCGGCCGGCTGACCGCGGTCGCCGCCGCCGATCCCGCCGACGCGGTCGCCCTGGCCGACCGCCTCGGCCGGTACGTCGCCAGCCGGGCGAGCTGGGGCGGGGTGCCGCTGACCGCGATCGCGCTGCCCGAGCTGCGCTCCCGGATCCTCGTCGCCGACCACGACTCCTACCTCTTCGCCGGGACCCTGCGGGAGATCCTGCACGGTGCCGGGTGGCGGGACGAGACCGAGATCCTGGCCGGGCTGCGGGTCGCCTCGGCCGACGACGTCGTCGAGGCGCTGCCCGACGGCCTCGACACGGCGATCGACACCCGGGCCCGCCGTCTCTCCGGCGGCCAGCGGCAGCGGGTACGCCTGGCCCGGGCGCTGCTCGCCGAGCCCGAGGTGCTGATCCTGATCGACCCGACCTCGGCGGTGGACGCGCACACCGAGGCGCGGATCGCGCAACGGCTCCGGGCGGCCCGGGCCGGGCGGACCACCCTGCTGCTCGCGACCTCGCCGCTGCTGCTCGCCGCCGCCGACCGGGTGGCGCACCTGCGCGACGGCCGGATCGTCACCACGGGCAGCCACGTCGAGCTGCTCGAAGCCGACCCGGACTACCGGGCACTGGTCTCCCGGGACGGCGAACCGGTCGCTGCCGGCGGCCCCGCCGACGGTGAGGGAGTGCTGCGGTGACCGGGCTGCCGGTGGCGGACCTGGCCGTCGTACGCCGGGCCGCACTGGACCTGATCGCCCGGGACCGCCGGACGGTCGCCGCCATCCTGGCGCTGCACGTCGCCGCCACCGCCACCGGACTCGCCGCGCCGTGGCTGGTGGGGGTCATCGTCGACCGGGTGGTGGCCGGTGCCGGGGCCGGCACGATCGACGGGCTGGCGATGGCGATCGCCGGCTGTGTGCTGGGGCAGGCGCTGCTCGCCCGGTACGCCCAGTACGCCGGCCACCGGTTCGGGGAGCGCGCGGTGGCCCGGCTGCGCGAGGAGTTCGTCCGGCGGACCCTGGCCCTGCCGGTCTCCGTGGTCGAACGGGCCGGCACCGGAGACCTCGCCACCCGCAGCGCGGTCGACGTCGGCACGGTCGGCATCACGGTCCGCCAGGTGGTGCCGGTGGTGGTGATCGCCACGGCGCAACTGACCCTGCTCTTCGGGGCGATCTTCCTGCTGCATCCGCTGCTCGGCGCGGCGGCGCTGGCCGGGCTCCCCTCGATCCTCCTGGTGACCCGCTGGTATCTGCGCCGGGCCTCGCCGGCCTATCTCGCCGAGGGTGCCGCCACGGCGGAGCTGACCGACACGCTGACCACCACCGCCGAGGGGGCCCGGACGGTGGAGGCGCTCCGGCTCGCCGGCGGACGCGTCGCGCACGGCCGGGAGCGGATCGGGCGGGTCTGGGCGACCCGGCGGCGTACCCTCGGGTTGCGATCGGTCTTCTTTCCCGTGGTGGAGTCGAGCTACGCGCTGCCGATCGCGGCGGTGCTGCTCGTCGGCGGCCTCGGTCTCGACAGTGGACTGGTGACCATCGGTGAGGTGGTCGCCGCCGCGCTCTACCTGCAACAGGCGATCGGTCCGCTGGACCAGGTCCTGATGTGGCTGGAGCAGGCGCAGCGCGGCCTCGCCTCGTTCGCCCGGGTGCTCGGGGTCGGCCAGGTGCCGCCGGAACCCCGGAGCGGGGCGTCCGCGCCGGCCGGGCGGCAGCTCGCGGTCTGCGGGGCGCGCTTCGGCTACGCCGACGGCCGGGACGTGCTGCACGACATCGACCTGACGGTCCGGCCCGGCGAACGGCTGGCGATCGTCGGCCCGTCGGGGGCCGGCAAGTCGACCCTGGCCCGGCTGCTGGCCGGGATCGACCGCCCCCGGACCGGCGAGGTGACCGTCGGCGGCTGTCCGGTCACCGACCTCGACCCGGCGGAACGGCGGCGCCGGATCGCCCTGGTCACCCAGGAGCACCACGTCTTCCTCGGTTCGCTGCGGGACAACCTCGCCTTCGCCGCCCCGGAGGCCACGGACGCGCAGATGCGCTCCGCGCTGGTCGCGGTCGGCGCCGACTGGTACGCCGAGCTGCCCGACGGGCTCGACACCGCGCTCGGCGACGGGGCGCGGGAGCTGAGTGCCGCCGACGCGCAGCAGCTCGCGCTGGCCCGGCTCGTCCTGGCCGACCCGCACACGCTGATCCTCGACGAGGCGACGGCCGCGCTGGACCCGAGCACGGCCCGGCGTACCGAGCGGGCGTTGGCCGCGGTGCTCACCGGGCGTACGGTGATCGCGATCGCGCACCGGCTGAACACGGCACACGACGCGGACCGGGTGGCGGTGATGGAGGATGGCCGGATCACCGAGTTGGGCAGTCACGACGAGCTGATCCGGGCCGGCGGCGCCTACGCCGCGCTCTGGCGCTCCTGGCACGGCTGATCAGGCGTTGGACGGCGTGGGCGGTCCGGACCGCTCAACTGCCGGCCGCAGCTCGGCTTGCCCACGAGCCCTCGCTGAGGCCGAGGAGTTCCAGCGCCTCCTCTGTGGACAGCGGCCGGGCCTCCGGACCTTGACGTCAAGTTGACTTGACGGGTCCGCCGTTGCCGGACTACGAGTGGCTCGGGGATGCCCGGGTGGCGGTCCGGGAGCCCAGACGCTTCTCCAGGTAGTCCTTGACCACCTCCACGTCCTCCTCGGCGTAGGCCGAGAAGTAGAGGCGCCGGAGCGTACGGGCGAGGTTCCGGTTCTCCGAGTCCGAGAGGTAACCGACCAGGCCGTCCACCATCGGCCCGACCACCTCCACCGGCTCGGCGCCGGCGGAGCCCGTGCCGAGCAGCGGGAAGATGATGCTCTCCAGTGAGCCCCTGCCCTCCGCCGCGAGCCGCTCCTGCTCCGCGCGCTGGTCGGAGCCGGGCGGCGAGAAGACGCCGGCCGATCCGTTCAGCGTGGAGATCGCGGCCAGCGCGGCCCGCATCGACGACTCGATCTGGTGTGGCTGCTTGAACGGGACCACCCGGTTTTCCGCCTCCACCGCCTGCACCGCGGCGACGTGCAGGATCACCCGGGCCTTGTTCACCCTGGCCAACTCGCTGTCCGGGCCACCGGCGCTGGTCGGAAAGACCTCGCCGGCCTGTACCGGGCGTCCCCGATCCCGCAGCTGCCAGTCGAGTTCCCGCTGGATGGTGTCCCGATAGGTGCCGTTGCGCAGCGACGCCCCGCGATGCCGGAGCACCGAGGAGACCGTCTGGCTCTCGAAGAATCGGGCCATCTGCATGTAGTTGTTCTCGGAATTGACAAGTACGTCGATGTTCCGCACCTTCGCCATGTCACCGCTGGCCAGGTGCAGGGTGAGGCTCCTGGGCGCACCGGGGATCTCGAAGGAGGCCACACTCTGCCGGTCGGCCGCCTTCCGGACCTGCGGTCGCTGCCGCTTCAGCAGATCTCGCAACACGGTCCGCTGCTGGTGCCGGGTTGTCACGGCAGCCTGGCGCAGCGAGGGCTCGAGTTCGGCGAGGAGCGCGCGGCCCTGCGGCAACCGGATGTTCCTCGTCGTCACCCACTGGAGGTCGTCTATCGCCAGTTCCCTCGTCTCCGCCCGCATCTGGTCGTCGCTGAGGTCGAATCCGACGGGGACGACGGCGATCCCGAGCGCGTTCGCCAGGGCGATCTCGCGGCGTACCCACTCGGACTCGGAGGTGCCGGGGCCGATCAGGACGACGAGGACGTCCGTCCTGAGCAACTGCTGGTAGATCTCCGTTTCCCACTTCATGCCGGCGGCGAGTTTCGCGTTGTCGACCCACACCTCGAAGTCGCCGTGCTCCGAAAGCAGGTGATGGAGGATATCGGCCTCGACATTCTTCTGCCCGACCCGCTGCCCGGCCACCTCTTGCCAGAGAAGCTTCTTGTAGCAGACGAACACCTTGATCGGACCGGCCATCGGACCTCCACGCTACGAGTGGATGGCATGGTACTACCGGGCCGGTAATCGGCCTCCGTCAACCATCCATGATCGTAACGTTCCTGGCCGACCGGTCGGCGGCCCCACCGGATCGGATCCGCGAGGGCGTTATCCGTACCGCGACCGGAACCCGATTCGCGGGTTGTCTCGTTAGTTCTCGGCGACGACCTTTACCACGACCACCCCGACAGTTACCGCTACCACCCGACGCCCTCCGGAAGCGGACGGCGCACACGGATGAATGGATCAAGAGGAGCCACGGTGCCCACTCGACTCAACCCGTATCTCAGCTTCGACGGCAACGCCCGACAGGCGATGGAGTTCTACCGGCGCGTGTTCGGGGGTGAGTTGGCGCTCAACACGTTCGGTGAGTTCGGCACCGAGGGGGAGCAGGCGGACAAGATCATGCACGCCCAGCTCGAAACCGACAGCGGCCTCACCCTGATGGGCTCCGACGTGCCGCCCGAGATGGAGTACACCCCCGGCACCGCCATGACGGTCAGCCTGAGCGGGGACGACGTTGACGAACTGCGCGGCTACTGGAACGCACTTTCCGACGGCGGCATCGTGTCGGTGCCGCTGGAGCGGCAGATGTGGGGCGACGAGTTCGGCGCCTGCGTCGACCGGTTCGGAACCCCCTGGATGGTCAACATCTCGCAGCCCGCCGGCTGACGGCCGGGAGCACGGGGCCGCCGCGACCTATGCTTGACGACCATGCCCGAGGGTCACACCGTGCACCGGCTGGCCGCCCGGCACCGGGAGCTGTTCGGCGGCGAGAAGGTGCAGGCCAGCAGCCCGCAGGGGCGGTTCGCCGAGGGGGCCGCGCTGCTCTCCGGCGCCGTACTCGCGCGGACCGAGGCGTACGGCAAGCACCTGCTGCACCACTACGAGGGTGGGCAGGTGCTGCACGTACACCTGGGGCTCTACGGGAAGTTCGCGGACGGGGACGGTGAGCCGCCGGCGCCGGTCGGCCAGGTCCGGTTGCGGCTCTGCACCGACCTGCACTGGCTCGACCTGCGCGGCCCGACCGCCTGCGAGCTGCTGTCGCCGCCCGAGGTCGACGCGCTGCGGGCCCGGCTCGGGGCCGACCCGCTGCGCACCGACGCCGACCCGGACGCGGCGTACGCCCGGATCCGGCGCAGCCCCACCCCGCTCTTCGCGCTCCTGCTCGACCAGTCGATCGTCGCCGGCACCGGTCTGATCTTCGTGACCGAGGCATTGTTCCGGGCCGGTCTCCCGCCCACCACCCCCGGTCGGGAGCTCGCCCCGGAGGGCTGGCGCCGGATCTGGGCGGACCTGGTGGAGTTGATGGGCGTCGCCGTCGGGACGGGGCGGATCGACACCGTGCACCCCCACCACCTGCCCGAGGCGATGGGCCGGCCGCCCCGGCTCGACAGGCACGGCGGCGAGGTGTACGTCTACCGCCGCGCCGCCCTGCCGTGCCACGTCTGCGGCACCGAGATCCTCCGGGCCGACATGGTCGGCCGCAATGTCTACTGGTGCCCCCGCTGCCAGCCGGCGCCCGGCCGTAGGCGCTGAGCAAGGAGTTAGGAAGGAGTTAGGAAGGGCCCCCGCTACAACAGAAAGCGATAAGCGGGGGCCCTTCCTTTCGCGCCTGTCAGGGCGTGACCCGCCGCAGCGTCACGTACCCCGCCCCGCCGAAGAGCGCCGTGAAGAGCGTCGGCCACCCGACGAACCAGGCCACCTGCGGCTGGTCGACCAGCCAGCGTCCGATGGCGGGCCAGAGTTCCTGCCAGGTGAGGAGTACGGCGAGCCCGGCCAGCACCAGCAGGGTGGCGGTGGTCAGCAGCCACATCCCGGTGAGCCCGAACCGCTTGTAGAAGACCGCGACGAAGATGCCGAGGAAGCCGAGCAGGACGAACGGCATCGTGTAGAACGCGATCCGGAGCAGCGGGTGCAGGTCGTCGACGAAGTTCAGGCCGAAGAACTGCAGGTGGATGCCCCAGCCACCGGTGGCCTTCTCGGCGAGTTGGCAGAGGAAGAGCAGGATGCCGAAGACGACGGACTGCACGACCAGCAGCAGGGCGGAGGCCAGGAAGAAGGTCCGTCGGATCACGCTCAGCGCCATGCTGAAGGGCAGGAGCTGCGTGATCCAGTTGATGCTGGTGACGAAGACGACGATGTAGATCGAGACGAGTGCGCCGGTGGTGTAGTTGCCCTCCGTGTCGCCGATGGTCCAGAAGACGGCGTAGTTGACGGCGAAGACCATCGCCAGCAGCAGCCAGGGCCAGCCCACGGTGTTCTGCCAGCCGACGAGCTGCACCCGGGTGACGATCAGCACGCGGTTCATCGGGGGGTCTCCTTCCGGGAGGCGGAGGGCGCGTCGCCGGACCTGGCCCGTGCGGTGGTGAGCCGTACGACGATCTCCTGGAGCGAGACGGGCTCCAGGTCGAGTCCGAGCGTCTTCGCGCGGGCGTGGTCGGCGGGGCCGAAGGTGCCGCGCAGGGTCACCCGGGTGTAGCGGCCGAGGGTTTCGCGGTGCAGTTCCTCGGTGTCGGCGGCGAACTCGCCGACCGGGTCGGCCGGCCCGGCGACGGTGACCACCTGGCCGCGCAGCGCCTCGGCGGTGGTGTCCAGCAGCATCCGGCCCTGGTCGAGCAGGAGCACGTTTTCGAGCAACTCGCCGACCTCGTCGATGAGGTGGGTGGAGAGCACGATGGTGCGGGGATGCTCGGCGTAGTCGGTGAGCAGGTGGTCGTAGAAGAGGTGCCGGGCGACGGCGTCGAGACCGAGGTACGGCTCGTCGAAGAGGGTCAGTGGGGCCCGGGAGGCGAGCCCGATGATGATGCCGAGCATGGAGTGCATGCCTCGGGAGAGCTTGCGGACGTGCCGGTTCAGCGGCAGCCGGAAGTCCGCGAGCAGGGTCTGCGCGAAGTCCTCGTCCCAGCCGGGGAAGAGCAGCCGGGCGGAGGTCAGGGCGTGCCGCACCTTGAAGTACTGCGGATAGGTCTGGCTCTCCTTGATGAAGCAGACCCGGGACATCGCGGTCTCGTTCTCGTACGGCGGCTTCCCGAAGACGGTCAGCTCACCCGAGCTGGGGAGAAGCTGACCGGTCATGATCTGCATCAGCGTGGTCTTGCCGGCCCCGTTCCGGCCGAGCAGGCCGTGAATCTTGTCCTGCTCCAGGGCGAAGCCGATGTCGTCCAGGGCGGTGACGTCCCGGAACCGCTTGGCGAGGTGTGCGGCGGTCACCACCGTACTCATCGCTCCTCCTCCCACCGGTCGATCATGTGCTTGAGCTCGTCGACGTCGATGCCGAGTTTGTTCGCCTCGGCGAGCAGCGGTTGCAGGTACTGCCGGGCGAACTCCTCGCGGCGGCGGTCCCGCAGTTTCGCGCGGGCGCCGGTGGCGACGAACATGCCGATACCTCGCTTCTTGTAGAGAATCCCGTCGTCGACCAGGTGGTTGACGCCCTTGCCCGCGGTCGCCGGATTGATCCGGTGGAACGCCGCCAGCTCGTTGGTGGAGGGCACCTGCCCCTCCTCGACGAGCGTGCCGTCGATGATCGAGTTTTCGATCATCTCGGCGATCTGGAGGAAGATCGGCCGCCCGTCGTCCATCAGCCGGACCCGTCCGCCGACCGCCGCGCCCGGGGCACCGGGTCGACCGTGTCGCGCTTCATGGGTTCATTACTCATGTAGCTAACCATCCAACCAGTGCTGCCCGATGTCAAGGCCCGGCCGACGGTGATCGTCGTCGAGTACCTGGTCCTCCGGCGGTTCTTCGGCACCGACCTGGCCACCCCGGCAGGGCCGGGATCGGCCGTCGAGGTGGCGCCGCCCCGGTACGCCCTCGGCGTACTCGCGGCGACGCTCGGTGGATTCATCGCGGCCGAGCCGCTGCACGTACACCCGGGTTGGGTCGCCGGTGCCGGCGCGCTGCTGCTGGCCGTACCGCTGATCCTCCGCACCCCGCCGGCCGACCGGCTGCGGGCCACCGCCCGGATCGCGACCGAGGCGCAGCCGCTCTGCTGCCTCTTCGTCATCGCGCTCGGGGTCGTGGTGCTCGCGGTACGCCGGCACGGCCTCGCCGGCCGGCCCCAACCTCTACTATGTCGGTTCGCTGGCCGCGCTGCTCTGGCGGCGGATCCTGCACCTGCGCCGCGAGCCACCGGAGACCGGCACCTTCCTGCGGCGCGGCGCGCTCACCACGCCCGCCGGCATCGTCGCCGGGGTGGTCGCGCTCTGGGCCACGCTGCACCTGACCCGGATGGCATAGCCGGCCGGCCGGGTCGGTGGTTCGGCGTCAGCGGCGGTGCGGCGTCAGCGGCGGTGCGGTGGGCGCACGGTGACCGAGCCGAAGACGACCCGGGAGCGGACCTCCAGCACCGGCGCGCCGGGCGGGGCGGTGCCGCGGAGCTTGGACTCCTTGCTGCCGAAGATCGCCGTGCCGGTGAGCCGCACCTCCACGCCCTCCGGTACGAAGATCGTCACCGATCCGAAGATCGCGGTCGCGTCGATCGAGATCACCGGCTGCGAGAGCTGGGCGTCCTGCAACTCGATGTGGCAGTCGCCGAAGACCGACTGCGCCTCCAGCCGGGCCGGCACCGGCCAGCGCCCCTTGCGGGACTCGTTGCCGAAGATGGCGACCAGGCGCTCCGGTGCCGGCTCCAGCTCGGTCGCACCGGACCGGCGCGCCGGCAGCGGGGCGGGGGCCGGGTCGGTCGGCAGGTCGTCGGTGAGCCGGGCCAGCTCGCCGCGGGTCGTGGCGGCGTACGCGGCGGTCGCCCGGTCGGCGTACTCGTCGAGGGTCAGCCGGCCCTCGGCCGCCGCCGTGCCGAGCAGCTCGACGACCTGCTCACGCTCGCGGTCGGAGACCCGGAGCCGGTCCGCGTCGTCCGAGGGTACGAGTTCCATGGCGACACAGCCTAGCGGCCCGTGCCCACACCGGTGGTCTCACCGGAACGGTACGAGTGGCGATGGTCGCGCCGCTCAGTTCGTCGGTCTCCGTCTTCCGTTCTCAGGGCTGGATGCCCGTGCGGGTCGCGGTGAGGCCCCAGGTGGCGTACGGCAGCGTGACGCTGCCTCCGAGCTGGTCGGCCGCCGCGCCCACGGCCGCCAGCACCTCCGCCACCCGGTCCGGCGGCAGGCTGGTGAGGCCGCCCGAGGTCGGCAGCAGGGCCAGGAGCTCGTCACGGGTGTACGAGCGTTCCCAGTCGTACCGCCACAGTGCGGGTTCGCCGAACCCGCCCGCCTCGCGGATTCCGTCTGCGGCCCTGGCGTACAGCGCCCGGTACGAGTCCAGGATGGAGCTCCCCGGCCGGCCGTCGAGGTTGATCGGTGAGTCGGGGGCCACGCGCCGGAACGCCGTGGCGAGGGCCTCCGCCACGGTGGGCGGCAGCTGGTACACGTGCCCAAATGCTGCCAGGACACCGCCCGGCCGCAGGATCCGTGCCGCTTTCGCCGCCCCCGCGACCGGGTCGACCCAGTGCCAGGCCGTGCCGGAGACGACCGCGTCGAAGATGCGGCCGGCCGGGTCCCACGCCTCGAAGGTCGCCACCTCGACCTCAAGGCCGGTTCTCCGGGCGAAGTCGGCCATCCGCGGATCGGGCTCGACGCCGAGTACCGTGCAGCCAGCGGCCAGAAACTGGCGGGCTTCGATGCCGGTGCCGCAGCCGACGTCGAGGACGTCGATGCCGGGACTGGCGGTCGTGATCCGCGTGATCATGGCGTCGGGGTACGGCGGCCGGTTCCGGTCGTACCGTTCCGGGTCGATCCCGAACGACTCCGCCATCCGACGGTGCAGGTGCGGTTCCGGCGTGGGTGATGGCGGTATAGTGACCACGTGCCCACTCTAGTGGGCGCTCGCCCACTCGGGCAATCAGTCGGGGAAGGGATGCCGTTGCCGACCGGTGTAGCGCTGCAAGACCCACGCCGACAACTCTTCGACGCCGCCGCGCGGGTGCTGGTCCGGGACGGCGTCACCGGCCTGACCAGTCGAGCGGTCACCGCGGAGGCGGAGGTCGCCAAGGGGGTCCTGCATCGCCATTTCGCTGACTTCGATGCCTTTCTCGCCGAACTGGTGCTGGACCGCATTGCTGGAATCGAGGCTCAGGCTGCCGCCCTGCAAGACGCGGCCGGGACCGGTAGCGTCGCCGACAACCTGACCCGTGCCCTGATGACGCTCTTCGAGCCGGTCATGGTGGCGATCGTGGTCCTCGTGATCGCCCGTGACGAGCTACGCGCGCGGCTGCGCACGGCCGGCACCGCCCGGTTTCCGCTCGTCGGCGAGGGAGCGGCCATGATCGCCGGCTACCTGAGGGCCGAGCGCGACCAGGGCCGGATCGCGCCCGACGCCGACGTCGACACGCTCGCGCCCACCCTGATCGGCGCCACGCACCTGCTGTTCACCGAACGGAACGACAGCCCGCCCCAGCCTGCCGCCGTCCACAATGTCGTGGCCACGGTGCTGGCCAGCGCCACGCGAGCACCGTGATCCCACAACCGAACCTGACGGCCGAGGATCAGCTCATCGGCATGTGCGCCAGCGGCAGTGACGAGCGCATCGCGGCAGATGAGGATGCCGGAGGCGATCGGAAATTACGCAGTCCCAGGCGAAGAGCACCCGCTCGCCGACCAGGGTGATGCGCGAGTTGGGTCACGGCCTTCGCGGGATGGTTGACGCTCTCGGTGACTCTGGATCCATGACTCAAGTGGTCCTCGCATTCCTTTCGGTGACTGGCGCGTTGGTCGGTGTGACGCTGGGTTCGCTGCTCAACGCGCGGGTGCAGCGCGCCTCCTGGGAGCATCAGGAGAGCACAATGTCGATACGGGATCGGCGCGCGACGTACGCCGCGTTCGTCGCCGCCTGCCGGGAGTGGCGGGCGACGGTACTGGACTCGGACGTACCAATCCTCCTGGCGTCTTCGGTCTCCCGCCAACCGCACGCCGACGGCGGCCAGGCGCGCACCCAGGTTGTCCGGTACCGAGCCGAAATCGGCCTGATCGCGCACACCACGGCCACGGTCCATGCCGCTGCCGCTCTCATGCTCGCGGTGGGACAACTTTCCGAGGTGAGGGCCGCTTACGGGGCCGGGCAGGTTCCCGAGCCCTTCATTCAGGCATGTCGAGACGCAGAACGCGAGTTCAACCGGGTCGCTCGTGCCGAGCTAGGCGGCCCGGAGATCGATCTGGAGACCCCCACCGGTCTCCCGCCGGCCGCTCTCCCCCCGGCCACCGCGCCCGGGGAGCACGAATAGGCGATGTGACCGCAGCGGTGTTCATGATGTGTCACACAACCGGCGGGACGGCGACAGCGACCCGATACATCCCTGTCGGCGGCATGTCAGTGTGTTTGAACCGCGGGTTTCGTCTGGGTCACGACAGGGAGCCTTCGATCCTGGTCTGGTCAGGGCCGGAAGCTGGCCCGGTACTCCGTCGGCGTGCGGCCCGTCAGCTCCCTGAATGCGGCGTTGAACGCCGACAGCGAGGTGTAGCCGACCATAAATGCAATCTTGGTTACCGGGGTGTCACCCGCAGCGAGTTCCTCGATCGCACCCAAGACCCGCATTCGGCGCAGGACCGCCCGCCAGGTCATGCCGGTCTCCTCCTCAAAGCGCCGCGCCAGCGACCGCGGCGCGAGGCCAACTTCGTCTGCCACGTCTTCGAAGCGGACCTCACCGCCGAGCCGCTGCTCGGTCAGCTCAAGGGCCCGGCGCAGTTCCGGTGATCGCCCCGCCGGCACGACGACCGGGCTCGGCTGCTGGGCGAGCCGCCAGGTCACCGCAGCGAGCGCGGCGAACAGCGTCTCCGCGTACGCCGTGAGGGGTTCGTCGCACTCGCCCCACGTGCCGCACTCGGTCAGCAGCGCGCGTGCCAGCGGGTTGAGGTCGAATACGGTCAAGGATGCTGGCGGGGCCGGAGTGAATCCGGTATCGAACAGGACCGACGCAGTCGTGACCGGCCGCGGGACGCTCACCCGGATCGGCCGGCCCGCCTCGATCAGGGCGGCCCGCGCCGGCGGCAGCAACCACACCTGCCCCTGCGCCTCCAGCCGGAGAGTCCCGGCGGAGGCGCAGAGCAGGTAGTGGCGGTCCACACACAGGTCGCGAGCGGACTCCGGCGCGAACGTACGGACAAAGCTGTACGCCCTGCGGGTCATCGACGGCCTCGCACAAGCCGGTCCTAGAAGTCCGTCGCGAAGCCGGTCAGGTCACCGTCTCCAGCAAGTCGGCGCGAAAGCGCCGGCTCACCGGCGCTCCGATCATAAGCGGCCGAATCACCTCGCCGAGTCGCGCGAAGGAGTCCGACCTCAGGTAGCCGGCGAACGAAGCCTCGTCGTCCCACTCATGAACCACGGCGACTGCAGTGTCGTCCTCACGCGCGGCGTAGACCCGGAAAGCGAGGTTGCCCGGCATGGCGCGTACCCGATTACGCTCCCCGTCGAGGTGGGCGAGGGCAGCGGGCCGATCGGCGGCAGCAGTCCTGAAGTCGAGGATCGCGATGAACACGAGGACCTCCCGAATAAGGCGGCGACGGCCGCAGATGGATGGCCCGATCCTCCGGCAGCACGCACCCAGCCCGCCTCTGCCAGCCGGACGCGTTCACGCTCCCAGCGGACACGCCCGCTCTTCACCTGAAGATCCAGACAACCGCCACAGCAGCCAAACGCCCTCACTTGGGCATGATCGGATGCGACTGGCCCGCCGTACGCCATCACCCTCTGTGACCCATGCATGGCCAAACGCCGCGCGTGCTCCGCGGCTACTTATCTAATTGGATCTACGACCCGTGCCCGGCCAGGCTGGGTCGAGGTAGCCGGTGGGATCGCTCTCTTCGCGGCTGTCCACCCGGATCCAGGGTGTGACTCTCATCTGGCATGCGCCCGCCGGCTAGGTGCTTGAGATGGCCACGAGGGGTACAGCCGTGTTGCAGCCCGGTGCAGGAGTTCAGCATTCGTCCCTTGCCAGGCGCGCGAACTCGTCGAGGGAGATGCTCTTCTGTACCTCTTCGTTGGTCTCGATGGTGGTGATCAGGATCGATCCGGGTTGCAGGCCGGACAGTTCAGGGAGCCGGAAGGTCACCGAGTGGGAGGTGAAGCTGTTGTTGCTGGTGACTCCGCGTATTTGGAAGACTGCGTGCGGGTCAGGGGTCGGTTCGGGTGGGAAGCCCGTCAGGTGCACGGTGGCTGGTGAGGTCGCGTTGCGCTGCACGTCGTACCGCCACTCCGGCCAGTTCGCGGACGGCGTCGGCCCGGACGGGGAGGGCGAGGCCGGGTCTTTTTCGGCACGGAGACGTACAACGTCCGGCGGCTGGTCCGCGCACCAGGCCAGAGCCGCGAGCGGCCGGCCGTCAGTGTCCACGGTTAGGCCGGTGATGGCTTTGATCTCGGGTGTGCAGGAGGTCAGTCCGGTCAGGAGCAGCAGGGCGGTGGTCAGCGAAGCGGTGGTCCGCTGCGCGGTCGTCGGCGCTTGAACGGCCATGCTCCGACGGTCGCAGGATTGTGTTGATCTACGACCACGGTCCGGTCTCGGGTCTATGACGGCTTCCGGCTGGGTGGCGCGCATTCCTTGGGGCTATGCCCGGATGCTCGGCCCGGCACGGTTGGTGTCCCAGGAGCGCCGGCCACCGGACATGATGGTCCCAGCCTGGGCAGCGCGCATCGAGAGCGGCATGAGGGTGCGTCAGACAACGTCTTCGAATGACACCTCTCCGGGGCGCCAGCACATCCAACGCCTGTCTTCGAAGCCGTCCAACAAGGCGATCTCCGGTCCGGGGAGAACATCTTCGATGTCGGGATGCAACACGATCGCCCCTTTGTCGAACTCGATCCTGAGGCCACGGCCTGTCTGTTCCAGGGTCGCAACAACATGGCCCGGAATGAACGCTCGCAGGGCGTCGGCGTAGCCCACCTGGCTGGGAGTGATCAGGCCCGTCTGCATCTCCACAACCGGCAACACATCGCAGTTGAGGACCGGCATGTCCTCCGTCGGACCATCGAAGCGCAGCTGAACATAGTCCATGACGAACTGGACCGAGAAGAGACGGAACCCGACGAGCCGACCCAACAACTCGTTCGGAACGTACGCACTATGTTCCGATGACATGCCGTCATAGTGCCCGAGCACTGTCCCGCACCGGGTTTGATGGAGACATCGAAACCTGGGAGGAACTCCAGCGATGCCCGCACCGAAGAAGTACAACGATGAGCTGCGTGAGCGTGCGACCCGGTTGGCGGTCGAGGCCCGTCGGGATCCCGCCAGTGCGGTAGGGGCGATCCGGCGGATCGCCGGCCAGCTCGGGGTGCATCCCGAGGCGTTGCGTGGGTGGGTGAAGAAGGCCGAGACCGACGCCGGTGACCGTCCGGGCGTCACCAGCAGCGACGCGGAACGCCTGGCCGCGTTGGAGCGGGAGAATCGTGAGCTGCGGCGGGCGAACCAGATCCTGCGCTCCGCGGCGTCTTTCTTCGCGGCCGAGTTGGACCGGCCGTCGCGATGAAGGTCGCGTTCGTCGACTCGCAGAAGGTCGAACACGGTGTCCAGCCGGTCCTGCGGGCGCTGCAAGGCACGCCAGCCGAGATCGCACCGTCGACCTACTACGCCGCCAGGACCCGCCCCGCCTCGGCCCGATCGAGGCGCGATGAGGAGTTGACCGCGCTGATCGAGCAGATTCACGCGGTCAACTACGGCGTCTACGGGGCTCGCAAGATCTGGCACGAGCTGCGCCGCCAAGGCGTCGAAGTGGCCCGGTGCACCGTCGAGCGGCTGATGCGCGAATCGGGACTGCGCGGGCTGTTGCGCGACAAGTCACCGCGTACGACCCGGCCCACCGCCGAGACCGGACGCCCTGCTGACCTGGTCAAACGTGACTTCACCGCCGTGCGGCCAAACCAGCTGTGGGTCGCCGACCTGACCTACGTGCGCACCAGCGTGGGCTGGGTGTACGCCGCGTTCGTCCTCGACGTGTACTCGCGCATGATCGTCGGCTGGCAGGTCTCCACCAGCCTCTACACGGATCTGGCGCTCGACGCGTTGAAGATGGCGATCTGGCGCCGCGAACACCAGGGCGCCGACCTGCGCAAACTGGTCCACCACTCGGACCGGGGAGTCCAGTATCGAGCGATTCGCTACAGCCAACGCCTCGCCGAGGCCGGCGCCGTCGCCTCGGTCGGGTCCAAGGGCGACTCCTACGACAACGCGATGGCCGAGGCGTTCAACTCCCTGTACAAGGCCGAACTCGTCCGCAACCGAGGTCCGTGGCGCGGACTCGACGACCTGGAGATGGCCACCGTCGAGTACATCGACTGGTACAACAACCGCCGGCTCCACGGCGAACTCGGACACGCCCCACCCGCCGAACACGAAACGCTACACGCAATGACCCAACCGGTCACCACACCCCTGAAAACCAGCTAACCAACTCTCCACCAAACCCGGGGCTTGACACACCGGCCGGCGAACATCCTCATTTCGGCATGGGCGCGTATCGGTACCTGCTCGCGCCGGGCGATCAGGTCACGGCGCCCGCGTAGGCTCGGGCGGACGGCTGCTCTTGACGGCGACGTCGAGTCCGACTGGCGTGCCGGACAGCATGCGCAGGACCTCGGTGGCGCGGGCCTCGTCGGTGCGGACGTCGTTGGGTCGCATTTCGGGAGTGTTCATCGGAACGATGCTAGGCGTACCCGCCGGTCCTGTCGGTGCTGCTGGGACCGGGGGGTCCTGGCCGCATGATTCGGCAGTACGGCGATCGACGGCTACGGCTAGTGATGAACCGCCAAGCAGACCGCGCATCGTCTGCGGCAGATCCGGACACCGAAAGGCTCACGAGGTCGTCTCTGAAGGACGATTCTGAGCAGTGCCGACGGGGGGATACCTGCTCGATCCAGGCGAGATGCGAGGCTGAGCATGTGATATACCCGCTCGCGCGCCGCATCTATGACACTTGCCATCTGACCGGACGGTTCCGCCTTCGATCGGGGCAGGTCAGCGAAGAGTACTTCGACAAGTACCTGTTCGAAGGGCAGCCGGATCTGTTGCGCGAGGTTGCCGAAGCGATGGTGGCCTTGCTGCCGGAGTGCGACGTGCTGGCCGGGATGGAGATGGGCGGTATCCCGCTTGCCACGGTGATGTCACAGCTGACGGGGCTACCCACAGTCTTCGTTCGTAAGCAAGAAAACCATGGCCCCTGGCGGGGCCACCCACAGGTGGGTGAAACTCGGTCGGCGGTGTCGCTCGCCGTCGCCGGTTGGGCTTGGTGCCCTCGCGGTGCCTGAAAGCAAGAATGGTGCGGGAGTCCGTCCCTGGTACCCCAGGTTGTTGCCCCCTGTGCACGTGTCTCAGTGTCATGAGTCTATGACGGGCTCTGCGAGCGACATCGCCCCTGGCTGGTGATCGGGACGGAGGCGTGTCGTTTGGACGTGTTGTACACGCATGTCGCGGGGATCGATGTGCATAAGAAGCAGGTCACAGTGACGGTGCGGACCCCGGATCCGCGGCGGCCGGCGCTGCGGCGGGAGAAGACCCGCACGTTCCGCACGTTTTACGCGGATTTGCTGGCGATGGGAGCGTGGCTGGCCGAGTGCGGGGTGACCCGGGCGGCGATGGAGTCGACTGGCGCGTACTGGTGGCCGGTGTACGCCGCGTTACGGGAAGCCGGCGGGCCGGACCTGACGATCGACGTGGTCAACGCGGCGCACGTCAAAGCGGTCCCGGGCCGCAAGACCGATGTCAAGGACGCGCAATGGCTGGCCCGGCTGTTGGAGGTCGGCCTGCTACGGGGCAGTTTCCTGCCGCCGGACGACATCCGCGAGATCCGGGACCTGACCCGGTATCAGACGAAGCTGACCGAGGAACGCTCCCGGGAGAAGCAGCGGCTGCTCAAGGTCCTGGAGGCGGCCGGGATCAAGCTGGACGTGGTCGCCTCCGATACGTTCGGCGTGTCCGGCCGGGCGATGCTGGACGCCCTCGTTGCCGGCGAGCGTGACCCGCAGGTCCTCGCCGGGTTGGCGCGTGGGGTGTTGCGGAACAAGACCGAGGACCTGCGGCTGGCGTTGGCCGGCCGGTTCACCGCCCATCACGGGCAGATGATCGGGTTCCACCTAGCCCGGCTCGACCACCTCGACCAGATGATCGACCAGGTCAAAGAGAAGATCGGCCACCCCGGGGCCCCGGGCACCAGCCGCCGGGCGGCGACCGAACCCGCCGGGCTGCTCGCCCCGTTCGCCGCGCAGATCCGGCTGCTGACCAGCATCCCCGGGATCAGCGACCGGGTCGCGGCGGTGATCGTCAGCGAGATCGGCGTGGACATGAGCCGGTTCCCGTCCGCGAAGCATCTGGCCGCGTGGGCCGGGCTCGCCCCGGGCAACAACGAGTCCGCCGGCCGGCGCCACCGGGCCCGGCACCGCAAAGGCAACACGCACGTCCAGTCGATCCTCATCGAGGCTGCCCTGTCCGCCTCCCGCACGCGGACCCGGCTCGGGGCCCGGTTTCACCGGCTGCACCGCCGCTTCGGTGGCAAGGCGAACAAGACCGCCGCCAAGAAGGCCGGATTCGCCGTCGCGCACACCCTCATCAAGGTCATCTGGACCGTGCTGGCCACTGGAAAGCCCTACACCGATCTCGGCCACGACTACTACACCCGCCGCGTCAACCCCGAGACCCACACCCGCCGACTGATCGCCCAACTCGAGGCCCTGTCCGGCAAGAAGATCGTCCTCGTCGACCACGACAACGGCCCGTACGACGACGACAGCCTCGGCAGCCACCACGACGGCGAGGCCGCCGCCTGAAACGGCCTACCAGCAGCACCCGCACACAAGCGGTGGGAAGAGCGCCGACAAGGCCGTTCTCCGGCAAAAGGTCAGACCACAAGGGCCGACAACGTGGTCGCTCTCCCCACCAACGACCCAGCTTGCCGCACCCCGGCCACCCACGGCAAGCACCTCACCATGCTCGGAAACCATCATGTCCCGGCTCCGCCGGGACGCTGCCGCGCACGTGCTCAAGGTTCGAGTTTCGTCTCAGCCAAGGAGTACGGCACCAACAAGGCCGCCGAGGGCGGCCCCGTGAACGGTCGGCGGGTCGTAGTGATCGAGGACGTCGTGACGACCGGAGGTGCCCTACTGAGGTCGTGCGGGCAGCTACGGTCCATCGGCGCCCAGGTGGAGACGGTGGTCTGTGCCATCGACCGTGAGCAGGGCGGTCGTGCGAGCTTGGCGGTCGAGGCGCTACAACTTCGCGCCGCTCTCACCCGCCGCGAACTAGAAGCTTCCCTGACGGCGTGACAGCTCTGGTGCCGCTCGACCAGCGGCAAATCAGTGCACCTGATCTTGGATAGGAATCGCTGGCGGGGATTTGGCGCGGCTGCCCTGTGCTTGTCGTGCAGGTGGGTCGTGGTGGGCGCTGCGGCGTCGTGGCGTATGACGAGAGCTTGGGTTTTGGCGGGCTGTGAGCAGGCCGTGACGACGGCGACGATGGCCTGTTTCGTCTTGCCGACGCCGTCACACGCGTTAGCTGGCTAGCTTTTCGCAGAGTGTCCAGATGGCGTCGCGGTTGCGTTGGTCGAGGACTGCGGTAGGCCATGGGGTGCGCTGGCATTTGCTGTTGACGTAGGTGCTGTGTAGGTCGGCGGCGTGAGGGCTCGATGCCAGGTAGATGCTGGAGCGGGAGGCTTTGACCAGGGCGCGTTGTCCGTAGAGGACCGGCATCAGCAGCCGTAGCAGCGGCACGATCGGGCGTGCTGCGGGTGGGTACGTGTCGACGGTGAGGCCCTGGTTCATCGACGTGTACGCGTGTCCGGGATACGCCACGTTGAGGTTTACTCCGCTGCCGCGCAGGCGCTCGGCGAATGTGTAGCTCATCGCCATCAGCGCCAGCTTCGTCTGGTTGTAGAACGACAGCCCGACGTACGATCGCTCGCCTTGCAGGTTGTCCAGGTCGATCCGGCCGCGTGGGACGCCGCCGGTGATGTTGATGACCCGGGCCGTTGTCACGCGGGACAACGCCGGCAGCAACCGGTGGATCAAGATATACGGCGCGAGCACGTTCGCGGCGAAGGTGGTCTCGACGCCGTCCTCGGTCAGTTCCCGCCTCGCCATGGTCACGCCCGCGTTGTTGATCAGTACGTCGAGGGTCCCAAGACGGTCCTCCACCTGGTCGGCCAAGTGGTGCAGGTCCCGTTGGCGCGTCATGTCCGCGGTCAGCGAGTCCACCTGGTCGTTGCCGGTGTCGCGGCGCAGTTCCTTGACGGCGTTCCGCGCCCGATCGGGGTCGCGTCCGACCACCAGGACTCGGGCGCCGAGGCGGGCCAGCCCTCGGGCGGTCTGCTTGCCGATTCCGCCGGTGCTGCCGGTCACCAGGACCGTCTTGCCACGCAGTGGTTCTGTCATGGCGGCCACTATACGACACCGAGTGACATATTCGTCATCTGATGTCGTGAAGTAGACTTCGGTGCGTGACTGGGTTGCGGGAGCGTACGCGGCGGGCGGTGCGGGCCGACCTCGCTGACGTAGCGCTGCGGCTGTTCGCCGAACAGGGCTTCGACCAGACCACCGTCGACGAGATTGCCCAAGCGGCTGGGCTCACCAAGCGGAGCTTCTTTCGCTACTTCCCGGCCAAGGAGGACGCGGTCTTCGGCGGTGTCGACGTCACCGGCGAGCAGGTCGTCGACGACATCCGCGCCCGTCCGGGCGACGAGGACCCGTGGCACTCGCTGCACCAGGTGCTGCGCCGGTGGCAGCAGCAAATCCACGCGTCCGAGCAGGCGCTGGCGAGCCTCCGCCTGATCGAGTCGACACCGTCACTGCGCGCACGCCTGCACGAGAAACGCGCGCACTGGCGGCAGCAGGTCAGCGACGCGCTGCGCGACCGGCCCGACGCGGGACTCGAAGCGTTCACCGCGGACCTGCTGACGAACGCCGCCACCGCTGCCCTGGACACTGTCTCGCATGAGTGGCTGCGCTCCGGCGGCACCGCCGACCGAGCAGCGTTGCTGGACCGCGCCTTCACCCTCATACGACCGGCGCTGCCGGCCCGTTGACGCGTGAGTCATCGAGACACACCTCGGCGATGAGATCGAGCAGGCACTGCGGCCGTGGACTGCCTCCGTTCGGCGCTGATCCAGCTGTGGTCATCTCCGCGGCCAGGCAGTTGCGCCTTGCACGATCGGATGTTCGTAGTTGGCCTGTGCTGCGGCCGGCAGGATTCTGGTCTGCGGGCGGGCGTTGCGGCAGGGAGAGTCAGGTAGCCGATGGGTTCCGTGGCCAGGCGTCGACGAACCGCTCCAAGAGTTCGGCGAGCGTGCGCGATTCCTCTGGGGTGAACTCGGCGAGGGCCTCGGCCACGCCTCGTCGACGCCGCTCATGGATGCCGGCGACGAGCTCTTTGCCAAGTGCGGTGAGGCGGATCAGGACGTACCGCGAGTCGCCCGGCGCCGGCTCCCGCTCGATGTACCCCTCAACGGTCAACTCTGTGGTCAGCCGGCTGGCGCGCGGCCGGTCCACCCCGATCGCATCGGCGACTTCCGAGATCGACAGGGCCGTACGGCAGCCGTCGAGGGCATCGAGGTAGCGATAGCGGGCGGCGTTCGTGGCAGATGCCGCTGCGGGATCGCCCTGCGCGGCCCGACGCTGGAGGCGGCGTGCCTGGTGATCCCGTCGGATCCGGACGAGGGCCATGGCGATGACCTCATCTGGTCCGCGCTCCTCCGCCGTCATGTCGACCAGGCTACAACAGTTGTAACTTGACAACTTAATTGCCGTTCCTGTTGCATCGGTTGCATGAATACAACTGATGGCGGGCGTCGCCAACCCCCGATCGGCTACGCCCTGCGCAAGCTCGACCGCCTGATCGAGGAACGGTTCGAACGCACTATCGGCAAGCGTGGCGTCACCCGCCGCCAATGGCAGCTGCTGAACGCCCTCGTCGACGGCGGCTACTCCTCGGCGGCACTCAACGATACGTTGGCGCCATTCCTCGACCGGGCGGCCGGTGAGTCCGTCCAGCAGCACATCGACCCGCTGATGCAGCAAGGACTCGTTCACCACGACGGCGACGCCTTCACCCTCACCGACGCCGGACGCGGCCTTCTCCGAAGCCTGGCGACCGATGTTCAGGCCCTACGCGAGCTCACCGCCGCCGGCCTCGACGAGCGGCAGTACGAACAAACGGTCGCCAACCTCCAGACCATGATCCACAATTTGGAGGGCGCGCGATGAGCGAGCCGGACCAGTCCTGAGCCGTCCACTCATCGGCCGTTCAGGGAGCCGGCCGGCGCCGAGGCCGCCAGGAAGCGTGACGGCTCCGGTCGGTGGCGGCGGGCGCGGACGAGGGCTGGGGCGAAAGGGGCGTCAGCCTGCCGCGCCAGCGGCGGCTGCCGCCGCTGCTGATCGCGCGACCGTCATCGATGATCCTCTGGATCGCGTTTGCCGCCCATACCGATCGGCGGAATTCGGCGAAGCGGTTGCGTACCTGCATGGGCGGTAGATCCGGCACGATGTGCTGTTCCCAGTTCAGTGCGCTGACCAGGCCGCACAGCGCGGCTGTCCGCGCATCAACGCGGTCCGGTCGGGTCGCAGCAGAGCGAATCTGTTGGCGGGCCTCGGTCTTGGCTGATGGTTCCGAGCCGTCCTGCGTGGGATAGCGGGTACGGGGCACCACCTTCAACACCCTGTCGGTCTCGCGCCGGAGTGTGGCTGCGTCGATGAGTTGGCTCAGCACGGCCGAGCGCACGTCCTTGGTGAGCCGAATGATCCATTCTCTGGGCGCGCGGGCCCGGCGGTCGTGTTGCAGGTGGTGGAGTGCGGAGTCTGTCAGCGGGACACCGGTGGGGGTCGGATTTGTGACCACGACGTCTTTTCCGACAACGTCGATGCGCTCCGCCAGGGCCAGGTCCGTGAGCAGCGCGCCGGCCAGGCCGTAGTCGAGGTTCGCGTCGGTGCCTCTGGCCACTCCGTCGTTGTCGTAGGCGAGCAACGCGATCAGCTCGGCAAGGGACATGCTGGCCATGATTGAACGGTAGCCGGCGAGTGCTGGGGGGCCGAGGATCCACTGCCTTCGGCAGCTCGGCGGGCGGGTGGGCCGGCTGCCGCCCGCCGAGCGGTTGCTCAACGGTGGCTTTCCATCATGGACCTGAGCGCGTCGAGCGTGGACTGGTGCGGCTGGTCGATGACGGCCTTCGACTCGTCCACGAGGCTGGTCAGGCGGGCCGTCTCGGCGTCGGTCAGGTGCTTGGCGACGTCGGTTGCGGCGATGTTGACGCGCAGGTGGTCGGGGTTGCTCGTGCCGGGGATGACGACCATGGCGGGGGAACGGCGCAGCAGCCAGGCCAGCGCGACCTGGGCTGGCGTGGCACCGAGGCGCTCCGCGGGGCCGACCAGCTCGTCGTAGCCGGTGAGTCGTCCGGATGCGAGGGGGTGGTAGGGGACGAAGATGATGCCCTGTGCCTCGCAGTCGGCGAGGACCTGGACGCCGCTGCGGTCGAGCAGGTTGAAGCGGTTCTGCACGGCGGCGATCGGTGTCATCTTCTGTGCGCGGGCCAGCATCTCCGGCGATGCGCCGGAGAGCCCGATGCGGCGGATGAGCCCCTGGTCACGTAGCTCGACGAGCACGCCGAGTGAGTCCTCCAGCGGCACCTCGCTGCGCGATGCCGCATAGTCGCCGGCGAGCCGCAGGTACGTCAGCTCGCTCACGTCCGTACCCAGGTCGGCCAGCGCCTCGTGGACCTGCTGGCGGACCGTGTCCGGATGGTCGGTGACGATCCACGACCCGTCCGGGCCGCGCCCGGCGCCGACCTTGTTGCCGACGATCACCCCCTCCGGGAACGGCCGCAGCGCCTCCGCGATCAGCCGGTTCACCGTACGCGGCCCGTACGCGTTCGCGGTGTCGAAGAACGTGACTCCCAACTCGACCGCCAGGCGCAGCGTCCGCCGCGCCGATTCCGGGTCGTCCGGCGGCCCCCATACGTTCGGCCCGGCGAGCTGCATGGCGCCATATCCGACACGATTCACTGCTACCCCCTTTGTATCACTGCTACGGCGTTTTGCGTAGCGGTGCGCGTCTCATTGATACGCCAAATGCCGTAGCATTGCAACCGTGGACGACGCGAAGACCCGTACTCGACGGCAGATCATCGAGGTGGCGGCGGGCATCCTGGAACGGGAGGGTGTGCAGGCCGTCTCCACCCGCTCGGTCGCCGCGGCGGCCGGCATCCGCGCCGCCTCCCTCTACCAACTCTTCGGCGACAAGGATGGTCTCCTCGCGGCCCTGGCCATCCATGCCTTCGACCTGTACCTCGCCGAAAAACACACTCTGGCGCGCTCCGGCGACCCGGTCGACGACATGCGCCGCGGCTGGGACATGCACGTCGACTTCGGTCTGCGCCACCCCGCCCTCTACCTGCTGATGTTCGGCCCCGACCGCCCCGGCCGCCGCCCTCCCGCCGCCGACCAGGCACACGACCTGCTGCTGACGTTTCTCGACCGCATCGCCTCGGCCGGCCGCCTCCGGGTCCCACCCGACCTCGCCGCCCAGCTCGCGGTGGCGGCCGTCACCGGTGTGACCCTGTCGCTGATCGGCGCGCCCGCGGAGAAGCGCGACCCGGAAATCTCAACGAAGATGCGCGATACCCTCATCGGCTCCCTGACCAGCGATCCGCCCTCGGCAACGGACTCCGGCCTCGCCTCCCGGGCCCTCGCCCTCGACGCCGCCCTCACCACCGCAGGCGAGGCCACTCTCCCGCTCCGCTCGACCGAGATCGCCCTCCTGCGCGACTGGCTCCGCCAGCTTGCCCGCTGACCCGGAAGCTTGTGCGGGCATGTCAGGTCTGTCGAGTTTCGGTAACCGAGCTGAGATGGCTACCTGCGTCCGGTACGGGGTCGGCCGTCGAAGGTGATCTCGAAGGCGTACGGGCCGCTCTCCAGCGGATGGCCCGGCGTCTGCGTCCGGTGCCCGTGGGGTCCGGGGCCATCACCGCCAGGTACACGCACGTGAGCGCGGCCCCTTCGTGGGGGAAGTGGCGACGGGCGCGGACCGCCTTGCGGATACGGGTGTTGACGCTCTCGATCGCGTCCGGTGGGGCCCCGCGATCGTGCGGATCTCACCGGCCCACAGCCCGAGGAAGTCCCGGTGGTCAGCGGTCTCGGTGCGGATGCCGTTGCGGGAGTTCCCGCTGCGTCGGCGGCCGGGTCGTGCCGGTCGTAGCCGAGGTGGTCGGTGATCCCGCCCTCCGGGCCCCGCCTCATGGGCGCATGATGCGTGGTGCGCCGAGGTCCCGATTGTCGATGTGGACATCGGCCCGATGCTGTGGATGGCACACGTCGAAGTAGATGCGTTGGGCATCTGTGTAGCGACGAACGCCGGGGTGCTCCGGGTCGGGCGGTGTCCCGTCGCGCGCCGCCATGCGCCGTGCTGTCTCAGCGAAGGGCACGTCCAGGAAGACCGTCAGGTCCCAGGCCGTGACCAGCTCGTCGCGGTGTAGGAAGAGCCCGTCGACGACGAGTACGGCGGCGGGCGGCGCCACGAGCGGTTCCGGGTCCAGCGGGGTGTCGGTGGCGAGGTCGAGCGCGGCCTTCCGGTAGAGCCGGGTTCCGCCGGGGCCGAGGGGATCGAGGACGTCGGCGCGGAATCTCGGATAGTCGAAGGCGTGCCGCCAGAATCCTTCCGGCGATTCCCGTCCCTGCTGATATCGGACCGCGCGAGGATTGTGGAAGCTGTCGAGGGAGATTCGGACGACGGAGCGGCCGGACGCGCGAAGTTCGGTGGCGAGTTCGTCTGCGAACGTGCTCTTCCCGGATCCGTCCGGCCCATCGATCCCCACACGTGTGCAGAGGTCGTCGCGGGGACCGGGTAGGAGGCCGGTTACCCGGCGGATGACCTCGCGCCGTTCGGCTGAAGTGATCATCCGACGAGCGTTTCATGCTGACGCATCGGCCGCTTCACGCCGTTTCGGGTGGTGTGGCGGCGAACAGCTGTGCGACCAGTTGGCGGCGGCTGCGCACGGAGGTCTTGGCGAAGATGGCCTTCAGGTGGTCCTGGACCCTCAGGTTGGTCAGCGAGAGGATGCGGGCGATGTCGCTGGTGCTCCTGCCGCGGACCACGTGCAGGGCCACCTCCATTTCCCGGGGCGTCAGGCCGTAACCGATGAGTGCGATGGGCACGACTTCCGCCGGCGACGCGACGGTGGCGACGACGCATATCTCGGCCGCCCGCATGAACGCCGCGCATCCCCAGCGCCCACCCTGGGCGTCGAAGTTCGCCCGCAGCTCGTCGCCGAACCCGGCGGGCAGGAGCTGTTCCCGGTAGCGGATGCTCTGGGCGACGTGCCCCTGGGTGGCGTGGCTCAGGGCGTCCGCCGACTGGCCGCTGCCTCGGATCTTGGCGAACGTCGCCACGTCGTCGCAGCCGAACTCGAGTTGCGCCGCCTGGGCGAACCCGCGTGGGTCCAGTCCGTCAGGACGGCCTGCCGGGCCGTCGACAGGATCCCATGTTGCGCGGTGCCCTGCCGAGCGGGCAGGGACCAGCCGGCTGCTGCGTCGGCAACCATCCCAGAACTATGGGTGTCCGGTCCGCCACGCGGGGCAGAGACAGCAGCACGTCGATCCGCTCCGCCGCCTCCGACCGGCCGACGATCTGGGCGCCGAGCAGCCGCCCGCGTCCGCCGTCAATCGCGTCGCGTGCTGATCGTGGCAGGGCTAGCCTGGCGCCGTGAGGTCAGGGGACGGCCCTCAGGGCAGAGGTGTCGAGCTGGTGGTCCGGCACGAACAGGCCGGAGATCACGAGGCCGTGCGGGACGTTCACACGCAGGCGTTCGGCGACGGCGGACGAGTCCCCGCACTCGTCGACGCGCTGCGCACCGCTCAGGCGTCCCCGGCGCCGTTGTCGCTGGTCGCTGTCGTCGGTGACCGGGTGGTCGGCCATGTGATGCTCAGTGCCTGCCGGTTGGACGCCCCGCCCCGGCTCGTGGACGTGCTGTCGCTGTCGCCCCTGGGGGTGCTGCCGGAGTTCCAGCGCCAGGGAATCGGCACTCGACTGGTGGCACACGCCCTCGCGGAAGCCGACAGTCGGGGCATTCCGCTGGTGTTCCTGGAGGGCTCACCGCACTACTACGGTAAGCGCGGCTTCACCGACGCCACCATGTCGGGCTTTCGTCCGCCCACACTGCGCTACCCGCCCGGCGCCTTCCAGGTCGCCAGGCTGTCCACCTACGAGGAATGGATGACGGGCACCTTCGTGTACTCCGACGTCTTCTGGGCCCTGGACTGCGTGGGCCTGCGAAGCGACGGTCTCGAAGCGGTCGCGACCTGACGCATGTTATGTCCCGGCGCCGCGTACGGCGGGGCGTAGCCGAGGTCGAGGCCGGCCATCTCGGCCACGGTCATCTTTGTTCCTGAGCGCCACGGCCAGCACGTCGATCCGCTTCGCCGCCTCCGACCGGCCGGCGATCCGGGCGCCGGGCAGCCGCCCGCTGCGCCGCTCGGCGATCAGCTTCACCGTCAGCGGTTTGGCGCCGGGGTGCCTTGTGAGCTGGGGAGATAGGCTTGCTGAAGGTCCGATGATCCCCTTGGTCGGCGGGCCGCAGCACGCGGCCGACCAGTTCACGCAGGCCGGCCTCGGGGTCGCCGACCGGCCGGCCACGCAGATGTTCCACGAGGTCGCTACGGACAGCGGCGATCAGCGCGTGGGCCAGGAACTCCGCCTGCGGCCCGGCGCCGGTCGCCGTGACACGGGCGGTGAGCGCCGCGTGCAGCTCGTCGTAGCTCTCGCTGCGGTACGGGCTGCCGTATCCGGCGCGCTCGAGCGCGAGGCTGAGCACCCGGTGGCGCTGTTTGAACCGCCAGACCCGGAGCAGGATGTCGAGCACCTGATCGGCCGGGTTTCCGTCGTGCGGCTCGTTGCCGAAGTCGGCCGACCACTGTCGGTCGTGCAGGGCCCGGATCAGCCCGATCCGGTCACCGAACCCCCGGAACAGGGTTCCCTTGCCCACACCGGCGGTTGCGGCGATGGCATCCATCGACACCTCCTCGGGGTCGCTGGCGCCGTCGAACAGCGCCTGCGCGGCGGCCAGCACGGCCTCGCGGTTGCGCGCCTTGTCGGAACGCATCCTCCAGACCTCCCTTCAAAACGGACCAGCGGTCCGCTAAGGTGAATCCGGACCGACAGTCAGCTTAGAGAGGTCGTATCTGTGCCCACACACCCGACGCCGGCGGAGGTCTTCGACCGCGCCGTGCGGCAACTGCTCGCCAAGGACATGAACGCCTTCACCGACCTGTACGCCGAGGACGCGGTCATGGAGTTCCCGTTCGCGCCGCCCGGCCGGCCAGGTCGTCTCGACGGCCGCGAGGCGGTGCGCGCCTACCTCGCCGACTATCCCGATCATCTCGACGTGCACCGGGTCCACGACGTCGAGTTGCACGAGACGACCGATCCTGCGGTACTGGTCGCCGAGTTCGTCGCCAGCGGCACGGTCGTCGCGACCGGCGCCGACTACTCGGCACGCTACATCGCGGTGCTCACCATCGCAGACGGCCTGATCCGGCACTACCGCGACTACTGGAATCCGCTCGCCCTGGCCGAGGTCCCGGTTGGACGGGGTACGACCGCATGACCGTGCTGATCATCGGCGCGAGCGGTAACACCGGTGGCCGGCTGGCCCGGCAGTTGGCCGAGCGCGGCATCCCGGTCCGCCGGGCCGGTCGCGCCGCCACCGACGTCCGCTTCGACTGGACCGAGACGAGCACATTCGAGCCGGCCGTACGCGGCGTACGCGCCGTCTATCTCGTCTCTCCGATCGGAGTGCTCGACCCGGAGCCCGTCGTACTGCCGTTCCTCGCTGCCGCGCAGCGGGCCGGAGTGGCCCGAATCGTGCTGCTGAGCTCGTCTGCCGTCCCGGTAGGCGGCCCCGGGCCGGGCCGGCTCGGAGCGTTGCTGCCGAGCTATGTGCCGGAGTGGACCGTTTTGCGACCGACCTGGTTTGCCAGCAACTTCACCGGCCGCCACATGCATGCCCGCTCGGCCCGCGAGACCGGCGAGATCGTGAGCGCCACCGGCGCCGGCCGGGTGCCGTTCATCGACCCCGAGGACATCGCGACGGTGGCCCGGCATGCGCTCACCGACGCGGAGGCGTCCGGTCGGGCGCCGGTGCTGACCGGCCCGGAGCCGCTGAGTTTCGACGAGGTCGCGGCCTCCCTCAGCGTCCATCTGTGCCGCACGGTCCGGCATCGGCAGGTCGACGCCGCGGAACTGGCTCGCCGCCACCGGACGGACGGTCTGCCAGCGGAGTTCGCCGACCTGCTGGCCGGGATGGACGCCGCGATCGCCGCCGGGGCCGAGGACCGCACGACGACCGCCGTACAGGACATCACCGGGCGACCGCCACGCCACTTCGCGGACTTCCTGGCCGACTCGACCCCGTGCGTCGTCCATTGAGGTGGTCTGAGCCGAAGGAGCCTGCATGGTCCGCTCAGCGGATCGCGTCGACCGCCTTGCGGGCCGCCACCAGCACCGGGTCCCAGACCGGGGCGTACGGCGGGGCGTAGCCGAGGTCGAGGCCGGCCATCTCGTCCACGGTCATCTTGTTCCACAGCGCCACGGCCAGCACGTCGATCCGCTTCGCCGCCTCCGACCGGCCGACGATCTGGGCGCCGAGCAGCCGCCCGCTGCGCCGCTCGGCGATCAGCTTCACCGTCATCGGCTTGGCGCCGGGGAAGTAGCCGGCCCGGTTCGTCGACTCCACCCGGACGCTGACGAACTCGAAACCGGCCGCCGTCGCCTCGACCTCGCGCAGGCCGGTCCGCCCCACCTCCAGGTCGCAGACCCGGGTCACGGCGGTGCCGACCACGCCGGCGAAGGTGGCGTACCCGCCGCCGATGTTGATCCCGGCGACCCGGCCCTGCTTGTTGGCGTGGGTGCCGAGCGGCACGTACACCGGCTGGCCGGAGATCCGCTGCACCGACTCGACGCAGTCGCCCGCCGCCCAGACCCCCGGCACGTCCACCACCCGCATCCGCAGGTCCACCCGGATCGCGCCGGTGGGGCCGAGCGGCAGCCCGGCCTCTTCGGCGAGCGCGGTGTTGGGGCGTACCCCGAGGCCCAGCACCACCACGTCGGCCGGAAGGGTCCCCTCCTCGGTGACCACGGCGGTGACCCGGCCGTCCCGGGTCTCCAGCCCGGTGACGGTGATCCCGCTCCGCACGTCCAGCCCGAGGCCGCGGAGCGCCTGCCGGACCAGCGCGCCCATGTCGGGGTCCACCGTGGACATCGGCTCCGGGCTCCGCTCCACCAGGGTCACCGAGAGCCCGCGCTGGATCAGCGCCTCGGCCATCTCGACGCCGATGTAGCCGCCGCCGATCACCACCGCCCGGCGCGGCGCCGGCCCGCGCTCCAGCCAGTCGAGCAGGGCGGCGCCGTCGTCCAGGGTCTGCACGCCGAAGACACCGGCGGCGTCCGTCCGGGCCCAGGCCGGGGTGATCGGCACCGCCCCGGCCGCGTAGACGAGTTGGTCGAAGCCCTCCCGGACCTCGCGCCCGCCGTGCGCATGGTCCCGGGCCAGCACCTCCCGTCGCTCCAGGTCGATCCCGACCACCTCGTGCCGGAGCCGGACGTCGATCTGGAACTCCTCCCGGAACGTGGCCGGGTTCCGGATCACCAGTTGGTCGACGTCGTCGACGAGCCCACCGACCCAGTACGGGATGCCGCAGGCCGAGTACGAGGTGAAGTTTCCCCGCTCGAACGCCACGATCTCCAGGTCGGCGGCGTCCCGGCGCTGTCGCGCCTGCGACGCGGCGGACATCCCCGCCGCGTCGCCGCCGATCACCACCAGCCGTTCAGCCATGGCCGGCGGTGCCCCGGGTACGCCGGACCAGGTCGTCCAGCACGTCGGAGATCTCGTGCCGCTTGGCGTACGCGGCCCGTTGCCGGGCGGCGCCGGTGCCGTGCGCCTGCAACCGGCTCAGCAGCGCGGTGACCAGCGGCAGGTCGCCGTGGCGTTCGAGAGAGGGGCGGAGCCGGGTGAAGAGCCGGCGCATCAGGTGCCAGGCGGGGCGGAGCCCGCCACCGGCCAGGTCCACGGCCATGCCCTCCAGCCCGTCGTGCGCGGCCCGCCAGTGCGCCGCCACCAGCATGTGGTGCGGCACCCGGGGTGCCGGCCGCCCGGCCGCGATGTCGGCAAGTGCGGTGTCGACCAGGGCCCGGACCAGTGCCGCGATCAGGATCGTGTCGTCCAGGCCGGGGCAGACGTCGCCGATCCGGATCTCCACCGTCGGATACTTCGAGGAGAGCCGGGCGTACCAGTAGAGCATGCCCTCGTCGAGCATCACGCCGGTGCCGATCAGCTCGTCGACCAGCCCCTCGTAGTGTGTGTGCGACTCCAGCCAGGGAGTCGGGGCCACCGAGGGCCAGCGCTCCCAGAGCACCGAGCGCCAGCTCGCGTACCCGGTGTCCCGGCCGGCGTAGAACGGCGAGTTCGCGGTGGCGGCGTGCAGGATCGGCAGCATCGGGCGGAGGTGGTTGAGCACCTGCACCGCGATCTCCGGGTCCGGCACCCCGACGTGCACGTGCATGCCGTTGACGCCCGGCGACGGGACCAGCAGCCCGAACCGCTCGATCATCCGGTGGAACCGGGGGTTGTCCACCACCGGCGGCACCGGGCCGTCGACCGGGCCGGTGCCGGCCGCCACCAGCCGTACGCCGGCCGCCTCGGCCGCGTCGGCCAGCCCGGTACGCAGCAGCCCGAGCGAGTGCCGGAGCGCCCTCAGCTCCAGGCCGGGCGGGGTACCGATCTCGATCTGGCTGGTCTGGAACTCGTGCTGCACCTGCCCGCGCAGCTCGTCCGGTACCTCGGCGAACACCGCCTCCACGGCAGGTGTCGCCGCACCGGTCACCGGGTCGACGAGCAGGAACTCCTCTTCCACACCGACCGTGAGCTGATCCAGCCCGGCATCCGGGACAACCGGTCTCGTCGGCGCGGCCAGTCCGCTGACCATCACCCTCACCGCCCGTTCTTCTCGAATCCACGCCACGCTCGGCGCCATGCTGGGCTGATTACCCATTGTTCGGATAGCCGGAAACGCCTGCCCCCCAATCGTGCCAGCGGTGCGGATTCCGGTCGGGCTGTTACCCGTTCGGGTGCACACGCTCCGTGCCGGTGAGCCGCTCCGTGCCGGTGAGCTCGCAGACGAGCCGGTGCATGCGCCCGGGGACAACCGGCCCGGGCGCCGGAGACGCGTCCTTGCCCGCGTCGGCTAGCCTGTGCCCGTGCCGGGGACACTGCGCGGGGCCACCTCCGGCCGGGCGCGTCCGCTCGGCCGGGAGGCCGTGCCGGGCTGGTCGGCGGCGCCACCGGGCTGGCTGGGGGTGCTGGGCCGGCTGGCGGTGCCGCTGGGTTGGCTGGCGTACGCGCTGATCCAGCTTGGCACGCCGACCGGCCCGCTCGTCGAGTCGCTGGCCGGCGCCGCGGTGCTCGCCGCCGCGTCCCTGATCGCGATCGCCCTCGCCGGCCGGTTGCCGGCCGGCCCGGACGCCGCCGTCGACCGGACACGCCGGAGCGCGACGTTCCGGCAGCGGTCCCGCCGGCTCCGCACGCCCCGCCAGCTCGACCCGGACGCCGCCGGCCGGCCCCGCCCGCGCGCACCGTCGGTGCACCCCTCGGCCGGTTAGCGGCGGCTCCACCCTCCGCCGCTGTCGCGGCCGATTCCGCTCGCACCACCACGCCCGTACGCCCGTTCCGCGCGCAGCGGCCGGTTGCGGCGTCGGGTCCTCCGCCCGGACGGGAGCCGATTCCCGTCCCGGCGTTCCGGAATCGAGCCGAGGGGTTCTCCATGCTTGCCTTCGCACCACTCGTCGGCGCCGTCGGCGCCGCCGCACACGTTGTCGCGCTGCTTGCCGGCGCGCTGCAACCGGTGGTCGGCGCCGGCGCCACCGCCGCCGCGATCATGTTGTTCACCGTCGTCGTCCGACTGGCGATCTCGCCGCTGAGCTGGCTCCAGATCCGGGGGGAGCGGCGCCGGGCCGCCCTCGCGCCCCGGATCCGGGAACTGCAGCGGCGCTACCGGGACCAGCCGGTCCGGCTCCGGACCGAGCTGGTCGCGGCGCACCGGGAGGCCGGAGTCTCGCCCTGGGCCAGCCTCCTGCCGGGGGTCGCCCAGGCGCCCTTCTTTCTCCTGATGTACCGGCTCTTCACCGTGCCGACGGACGCGGACGCGGGCGCCAACGCGGACGGGGATGCGAACGGGGGCCGGGACGCGAACGCGGACGCGGGCGGGGACGCGGGTGCAGTGGCGGACGGGGGCGGGGACGCGGGTGCGGGTGCAGTGGCGGACGCGGGCGGGGACGCGGGTGCAGTGGCGGACGGGGGCGGGGACGCGGGTGCGGGTGCAGTGGCGGACGGGGGCGCGGGCGCAGTGGCGGGCGGGGTGGCCGATGCCGGCGGGCTGCTCGCCGAGCGGCTGTTCGGGGTGCCGCTCGGCCACCACCTCGGCGACGGACTGGCCGGATCGGCCGGATTGGTCTTCGGCGTACTGCTCGGCCTGCTGGTGCTCCTGGCCTGGTGGTCCTCCCGGCGGATGCGTCGGGCGGCGGCGGGCGGGGCGGCGACGGACAGGGCGGCGGCGGGCGGGTCGGTCGGCGGGACGGCGGCGGGTGGCGCCGAGGTGCCCGGCGCGGCGGTGGTGGCCAGGCTGCTGCCGCTGCTGCCGTACGGGACCGTGCTGGTGGCGCTCTTCGTGCCGCTGGCCGCGGTGCTCTACCTGGTCACCACGACGGCCTGGACGGGGCTGGAGCAGGTGGTGCTGCGGCGGGGTCGGGCATCGACAGATGTTGACACCGAGAAGTCCGGCACGTAGAACTCGTCTTGAGAGCGCTCTCTCGGCTCCCCGTCCCCTGTGGAGAGGCCCAAACATGATCACCATCAGGATCGACCGGCCGGCCCTTGCCGGCCGGGTCACCAGGCGGCGGCTCGCGCTGCTGGTGGCCGCCTTCACCGCCTTCGCCACGGTCTTCGCCACCGTGACCGTGACCGCCCGCGCCGCCATCCCGCCGCCCGCGAGCGGCTGGAGCCTGGTCTGGGGCGACGACTTCACCGGTGCGGCCAACACCCTCCCCTCGTCGGCAAACTGGATCATCGACACCGGCACCAGCTATCCCGGCGGCCCGCCGAACTGGGGCACCGGGGAGATCCAGACCTACACCAACAGCACGGCCAACGTCAGTCACGACGGAAACGGCAACCTGCGGATCACCCCGCTGCGTACCTCCTCCGGCGGCTGGACGTCGGCCCGGATCGAGACCGTACGCACCAACTTCAAGCCGCCGGCGGGTGGCGTACTGGCGATCGAGGGCCGGATCCAGATGCCGAACGTGACCGGCGCGGCGGCGGCCGGCTACTGGCCGGCGTTCTGGGCCCTCGGCGCGCCCTACCGGGGGAACTACCAGAACTGGCCGGGGATCGGCGAGTTCGACGTGATGGAGAACGTCAACGGGATCAACTCGGTCTGGGGTGTGCTGCACTGCGGCGTCGCGCCCGGCGGCCCGTGCGACGAGTTCAACGGCATCGGCGCGCAGCGGGCCTGTCCCGGCTCGACCTGCCAGTCGGCGTTCCACACCTACCGGTTCGAGTGGGACGCCTCGGTCAGCCCGCAGCAACTGCGCTGGTACGTCGACGGCCAGCAGTACCACACCGTCAGCCAGACCCAGGTCGGCTCGTACTGGTCGCAGATGACCAGCCACGCCGGCTACTTCCTGCTGCTTAACGTGGCGATGGGCGGCTCGTTCCCGAACGGGGTGGCCGGCGGCACCACCCCGACCTCCGCCACCGTCTCCGGCCGGCCGATGGTGGTCGACTACGTGGCGGTGTGGAGCCGGGGCGGTGGCGGCAACCCGACCAACCCCCCGACGACCCCGCCGCCGCCGGGCGGCACGGTCAGTGCGTACTCGACGATCCAGGGCGAGGCGTTCAACGCGCAGCAGGGGGTCGGGGTCGAGGCGTGCAGCGAGGGCGGCCAGAACATCGCCTGGCTCGCCAACGGTGACTGGGCGCGCTACGACCGGGTGGACTTCGGGTCGACGCCGCCCCGGGACTTCGTCGCCCGGGTCGCCTCCGGTGCCGGCGGCGGGGTGAGCGGTCTGGTGCAGGTCCGGGTGGACAGCCCCACCGGCCCGGTGCTCGGCAGCTTCGCGGTGGGCAACACCGGCGGCTGGCAGAGCTGGCAGTCGATCCCCGGCAACGTCTCGTCGGTGACCGGCGTCCGCACCGTCTACCTCACCTTCAACAGCGGCCAGCCGGCGGACTTCGTCAACCTCAACTGGTTCACGTTCCGCCGCTGACGCGTGCTGGCACGTTAGGAAGGGCCCCCGCTACAACAGAAAACGATAAGCGGGGGCCCTTCCTTACACCCCTTGCGGAAATAGTTAAGCTTGTTAATAATTGCGGCGGGAGGACCACATGAGACGTCGCAGAAGCCTTGTCCTGTCCGTGGTCGCCGGCCTGGTGGCGGCCGTCGGCATTGCCTGGGGAGCGCTGCCCGCGTACGCCGCCGGGCCGACCGCCACCTTCGTGAAGACCTCCGACTGGGGCTCGGGCTGGGAGGGGAAGTACACCATCACCAACGGTGGGACCAGCACGATCAACGGCTGGTCCGTCGCCTTCGACCTGCCCGCCGGCACCACGGTCGGCAGCTACTGGGACGCCCTGCTGACCTCCTCGGGCCAGCGGCACACCTTCACGAACCGCTCCTGGAACGGCACTGTCGCGCCGGGTGCCTCGGTGTCGTTCGGCTTCATCGGCGTCGGCTCCGGCAGCCCCACCAACTGCACCCTGAACGGCGCGGCCTGCGGCGGCGGCAGCACCCCGACCACCCCGCCGACCACCCGCCCGCCGACCACCCCTCCCCCCACCACCCCGCCGCCGACCAACCCGCCCACCTCCGGGCTGCCGAAGCACTTCCTGACCGGCTACTGGCACAACTTCGACAACGCCGCCGTCGAGCTGCGGCTGCGGGACGTGCCCGCCGAGTACGACGTGGTCGCGGTCGCCTTCGCCGAGGCCACCGGCACGCCCGGCGCGGTCACCTTCGGCATCGACCCCGGGCTCTCGGCCTCGGTCGGCGGCTACACCAACGCCGACTTCGCCGCCGACGTGCGCACGCTGCACTCCCGGGGCAAGAAGGTGGTCATCTCGGTCGGCGGCGAGACCGGCCGGGTCGCCGTCAACGACGCCGCCTCCGCGACCAACTTCAGCAACAGCGTCCACAACCTGATCCAGCAGTACGGCTTCGACGGCGTCGACATCGACCTGGAGAACGGGCTCAACCCGACGTACATGGCCCAGGCGCTGCGCTCGCTGCGCAGCCGGGTCGGCTCAGGGCTGATCATCACGATGGCGCCGCAGACCATCGACATGCAGTCGCCGTCGGTCTCGTACTTCAAGCTGGCGCTCGACATCCGGGACATCCTCACCGTCGTGCACACCCAGTTCTACAACTCCGGCTCGATGCTCGGCTGCGACCAGGCGTTCGCGTACTCGCAGGGCACCGTCAACTTCATGACCGCGCTCGCCTGCCTGCAACTCGAAGCCGGGCTCCGGCCCGACCAGGTGGCGCTCGGGCTGCCCGCCGGACCGGGGGCGGCCGGTGGGGGCGTCGTCGCGCCGAGCCTGGTCAACCAGGCGCTGGACTGCCTGGCGAGGGGGACCAGCTGTGGCAGCTTCCGGCCGCCGCGCACCTACCCCGGCATCCGGGGCGCGATGACCTGGTCGATCAACTGGGACGTCAGCAACGGCAACACCTTTGCCCGCACCGTCCGGCCACACCTGAACACGCTGCCCTGAGGGCGGGACCTGCGCCGGCCGGTCAGCGGGTGCTGGCCGGCCGGCGCCGTGCCGAGCGGCGGCGCAGCTTCTTCACCATCCAGAGGACGACCATCGCCACGAATATCACGAGCAGGGCGTAGTCGAAGTAGCCGGCGTACCGGTCGACCTCCTGCCACGAGGAGCCGACCCCGTAGCCGAGGCCGACGAAGATCGCGTTCCAGACGCCGCTGCCCAGCGTGGTAAGCGCCAGGAACCGGCCCACCGGCATCCGGTCGGCGCCGGCCGGGATCGAGACGAGGCTGCGGACCACCGGGATCATCCGGCCGAAGAGCACCGCCCAGGAGCCGTACCGTTCGAACCAGCGATCGGCCCGCTCCAGGTCGTCGAGGTCCAGCAGGGGGATGCGGTCCAGCCAGCGTTTCAGCCGGTCCTCGCCGAGCGTCGCGCCGAGCCAGTAGAGCAGCAGCGCGCCGAGGACAGAGCCGGCGGTGGCGGAGAGCGCCACCAGGACGACGTTCATCCGTCCCTCGCCGGAGAGGTAGCCGGCCATCGCCAGCACCAACTCGCTCGGCATCGGCGGCACGATGTTCTCCAGCAGGACCAGCAGCCCCACCCCGGGGACACCCATCGCGTCGATCACGCCGGCTATCCAGCCGGTCAACCCACCGAGTTGCGTCGGGTCCACGTCCTCGGCGAGGGCCACGGCGCACCCACTCCTTCGTCGGGTCGGCTGTCGGCTCACCTGGAGCCGGGAACTGTCGGCTCACCTGAAGTCCGGGAAGCGATCTTCGTACCCGCGAACGGCTCCTGTTACACCCGCCGGCCGAGGATCCGGGACATCGACCGGTTTGCCGGGGAGGCTGGCCGGAAAAGAGTTTCCGGTATGACAGACCGGTGGTACGCGGAGGCGGTCGTCTACTGCCTCGACATCGACACGTACGCCGACTCGGACGGTGACGGGATCGGCGACATCAACGGCCTGATCGGGCGGCTCGACTATCTGGCCCGGCTCGGGGTGACCTGCCTCTGGCTGCACCCGATCCATCCGTCGCCGCACCGGGACGACGGATACGACGCGACCGACTTCTACGGCGTCGACCCACGGCTCGGCACCCTCGGCGACTTCGCCGAGCTGCTGCACCAGGCGGCCGACCGGGGAATCCGGGTCATCATCGACCTGGTCGTCAACCACACCTCCGACGAGCACCCGTGGTTCCAGTCCGCCCGTTCGTCGCCGGACTCGCCGTACCGGAACTGGTACGTCTGGTCGGAGCAGGAGCCGCCGGACCGGCGCCAGGGCATGGTCTTCCCGGGCGAGCAGAAGGAGACCTGGAGCTACGACCGGACGGCGAAGGGCTGGTACTACCACCGGTTCTACCGGTTCCAGCCGGACCTGAACTACGCCAACCCGGAGGTCCGGGCCGAGATCAAGAGGATCATGTCGTTCTGGCTCCGGCTCGGCGTCGCCGGGTTCCGGATCGACGCGGCGCCGTTCATCATCGAGATGACCGAGCCGGGGAACCCGAACTCGCCCAAGGACTTCGAGTTCCTGACCGAGCTGCGCCAGCACGCCCAGTGGCGCCGGTCGGACGCGCTGCTGCTGGCCGAGGCGAACGTGCCTCCGGAGCAGCTCCCGCAGTTCTTCGGCGACTCCGGCGGCTCCGCGAACCGGCTGCACATGCTCTTCGACTTCATGCTCAACGGCCGGCTGATGCTGGCGCTCGCCCGGCAGGACCCGGAGCCGATCATCGAGGCGCTGCGGGACACCCCGGCGCTGCCGCCCGGCGGGCAGTGGGCCACCTTCCTGCGCAACCACGACGAGATCGACCTCTCCCGGCTCACCGCCGACCAGCGCGCCGACGTGTACCGGCAGTTCGGTCCCGAGGAGCACATGCGGATCTACGACCGGGGCATCCGGCGGCGGCTGGCGCCGATGCTCGGCAACGACCGGCGCCGGATCGAGCTGGCGTACTCGCTCCAGTTCACGCTGCGCGGCACGCCGGTGCTGCGCTACGGCGAGGAGATCGGGATGGGCGAGGACCTGTCCCTGCCCGGCCGGACGGCGATCCGTACCCCGATGCAGTGGTCGCCGAAGCGGAATGCCGGCTTCTCCACGGCGGAGAGCGAGAAGCTGGTGCTGCCTGTCATCGACGGCGGCGAGTACGACTACCGCCGGGTCAACGTCAGCGCACAGCGCCACGACGGCAGGTCGTTGCTGGCCTGGTTCGAGCGGATGGTCCGTACGCTGCGCGAGGCGCCGGAGATCGGCTCCGGCTCCTGCACGCACATCGACCAGAAGCTGCCGCCGGGCGTGCTCGCGCACCGGGCGGACGGGGCGAGCGGCACGATGCTATTCCTGCACAACCTCGGCACCGAGCCGGCCACCGTCGACCTCGGGTCCCTCTACGCCGAGGCGGACATGCCGGACGACGTCCTGAGCGACCAGGAGTACGCCCCGGTCGGCAGGCTCGACGCGCTGGAGCTGGCCGGCTACGGCTACCGCTGGATCCGGCTCTGCCGGGACGAGGCGTTCGGCTGAGGCCGGGTTGCCCCCGGGCGGCGGGTGCGGCGGAGCCAGAGCAGGCCGAGCACCGGCAGCACCAGCGGGACGTAGCCGTAGCCGCCGCCGAAGTCCGACCAGACGGTGTCGTCGGGAAAGAGCGCCGGGTCCAGCAGGCTCAGCGCCCCGACGCTCAGCACCCCGGCGAGCTCGACGGTGCAGCAGACCAGTGCGGTACGCCGGCCGAACCGGTCGCCCCGGGCCAGCCCGACCGTGGCGACGATGTAGATCACGGCGGCGAGCGCGGAGAGCAGGTACGCCACCGGCGCCTCGTCGAACCTGGTGGCGATCTGGTAACCGGCCCGGGAGGTGGCCGCGATCGCGAAGAGGATGTAGACGGCGATCAGCGCCCGGCCGGGGCCGCTGTTGATCCGGCGGGTCCCGGTGCCGGCGTCCGCCTCCGCCCCGGGCATCGTGGGCGTCCCGGGCGCCCGGGACGTGGGCGTCGTGGGCGTGCCGGGCGTTGTGGGCGTGCCGGGGGTCGGCGTCGTCGGGTCAGGCACCGGGGAGCTGCCAGGTCTGTTGCAGGCGCAGCACGACGACGGGGATCACCAGGCAGACGACGGTGACGATCACCGAACCCCAGCGGGTCGGCTCCATCCGGGCCAGCACCCCGGCCAGTGGCGGCAGAAAGACCAGCGTGACCAGGTAACCGGCGAAGGTGCCGGCCTCGGCGGGCTGCTCGCCGCCGGTCCAGGCGACCACGGCGGTGGCGGCGAGCGCGAGCAGGACCAACTCCAGCACGGCCAGGCCGGCGAGGTGGGAGACGTCCGGCGGCCGGTTGCGCAGCGTCGCCACCAGGCCCCAGCCCGCGAGTACGAGCGACAGCACGATCGACGCCGCGACGAGAAGGTCGTTCATCGGCCGGCCCGGGTGCGGATGCCGGTGCGAGACGGCAGCACGGCGGCACGGGACCGGTATCGACTCACCCGCGCAGTCTACTAATCCCCGTAGTAGCGCAGTCGGCCGCCCCGCGGCCCGGTGCGCTGCAGATCTTGACGACTTGTTGCACCTGGAGAGGCTGTCGGGAAATCTGGGGGCCTTCGGTGAAGGGCATGGGGCGTGGCGGGGTCGGGGTCTGGTCTGGGCCGATGGTGGTTGCGGTCGTGTCTGTCCTGGCCTGCGTGGCGTCGGCCGGGTTGGGCTGGGTGCCTTCGTTGTGCTGGTCTGTCAGGTCGGTTCGTTGCGTTGGGCTGATCGGTCGGTGTTGGTCGCGGGCGGGCGGCCGCGGGCCGGGTCGCGGGTGTGGCGGTGCAGTGTGAGCAGGTTGCTGGTGGCGTTGATGAGCTTCCACTCGTTGTCGGCCGCGGGCTTGCCGCGGCGTTGGAATGCGGTGATCCCGCGGTTGTGTTTCGTGTCGCCGAAGACGGGTTCGATGGTGGGAGCGCGTTGGGCGTAGCTTTCCGCGCCGGTTTGGGTTCGTAGTCGGTGGCGCATCCGGTCGGCTGGGCTGGCGTCGGGTGGTGGCTCATCGGTGGCGTAGCCGTTGGCGCGTAGCTCGGTCAGCATCACGCGGTTCTTGCCGGGGGCGATGACGCGGTCGGGCCCGGGGGCGGTGAGGTTGTCGTCGGACCAGTAGCCGGCGTCGAGGGCGAACAGGTCGATCGTGCCCAGGCCGGCGCGGTCGGCGTTGACAACGGCGGTATCCATCATCGGGATGGCCAGGCGCACGTCGTTGGCGTCCTGGCTGACTGCGGCGGCGAGGACGAGACGTCGTCCGTGTTGCACCCGCACGGAGGCGGCCTGGCAGTTGTAGCCCTGGGTCCAGCCTCGCTGGGTCCTGAGCATCCGGCTGTCCGGGTCGGTGGCATTGCCGCGACGTGCGGCACTGGGCAGGTGTTCAACAGAGCACCCAGGCCGCACCGCGAGCGCGGTGCCGGGGGGTTCGGGTGTTGGCGTGGTGTCGGGGGGTTCGGGTGTTGGCGTGGTGTCGGGGGGTTCGGGTGTTGGCGTGGTGTCGGCTTGGCCCTGGGCAGCGGCGAGGTCGGCTTCGGCCTGGGCGATGAGGGCGTCGTAGTCGGGTCGGGAGCCGGGTAGGCGCCGGCCGGCGGCCTGTTCCTTGGCTACGCGCTGGTCCCGGCGCTGGGTGAGTTGGTCGAGCTTGCGTTGTGCGGTGGCGATCTTGTCTGCTCGGCGGGGCCGCCCGGTCGGGGTGGGGCCGTGCTCGTCGGCGTCGTGCTCGGCCCGGGCCTGGTCGATCTGGCGCAGGGTTTCTTTCAGCCGGGCCAACCGGTCCAGACGTCGACGCAGCTCGGCGGGCAGCTCGTCGCCGCGGTTGTCCGGACCGTACAGGCTGTCCTGGTGGGCGTCGGTGGCGGCGGCCTGCGCCAGCATCGACTCCACCTCCGCGGACAACCGCTCGTACTCGCGTTGCAGCGCCTCGCGTTCGCGGGTCTTGCCCAGCCCGGCCGACGCGGCGATCTTTGTCCCGTCCACCGCCACCACGCCGACCTGGCGCAGCCCGGCCTTGGCGCACAGCAGCAGCACCTCGGTGAACAACTTCTTGATCGCTTCCTCATGGTTGGCCCGGAACGCCGCGATCGTGCTGTGGTCGACCACCCGGTTACCGGTGACCACCCGAAAGCCCAGGTCCCGCACGCACAACGCCTCGATCCGGCGACTGGAGCGCTGACCCAGGCAGTACGCGTAGACCAGCAGTGTCAGCAGCATGTCCGGGTCGTACCCGGCCCGCCCGGCGCTGCCCAGACGGGACCGGGCGTGAAACGCTGTCGTATCCATCGCCGCGACCGCGTCGATCAGGAACCACGCGAGATCATCCTCGGGGATGAACTCCTGCACGCTCGGCGGCAGCAGAAACGGCTGGCTACGATCCACCGGCAGATAGCGCTTAGCCACACCCCATACTACAACAAACATCAATCACTATACATATTCTGGACATCAATTTCCCGACAGCCTCTGGAACGACGAAAAGTCGTCAAGATCTGGACGTGGACGGAGGTCGATCGAGGGGTGCGAGTGAGGGGGGCGGGGAATGGGGGGCGGTCGGGGGCTGTCTCGGAGCCCGCCATCCCCACCGGCCACTTTCATGATATCGGCGAGGCAACCCGGTCGCGTCGGCACGAATGATGATTTCTCAGCGCTGAACCGTACATATGCTCGCCCGAGTCGCGCTGCACGCACCGGGGGGAAGCACGTGTCCGACGCCAGAACTCAGGAGATCGCTGCCGAGCAGCGGCTCGTCGACCGGGTCTACGCACGGCTCGACGTGCTGCGGGAGCAGGCGAACGCGCTCGCCAGCGAGGGGCACCGGCGGGCGGCGGCCGGCCCGGTCGCCGGGTTGGTGGAGCGGGACGCGATGGCGCACCGGGCCGCCACGCGACTGCGGACGCTCGACGCCGAGGCGGAGGGGCTCGTCTTCGGCCGGCTCGACTTCGACGACGGCGAGACGTATCACATCGGGCGGCTGGGCGTCCGCAACGGACTGGAGCCGCTGCTCGTCGACTGGCGGGCGCCGGCCGCCGCGCCGTTCTACCGGGCCACCCCGGGAGAGCCGCTCGGTGTGGTGCGCCGCCGGGTCATCATCTGCCGGGGGCCGCGGGTCGTCGACCTCGACGACGACGTGCTCACCCCGGAGAACGCGGGCGACCTGCGGGTGCTCGGCGAGGGTGCGCTGCTGGCCGCGCTGCGACGCTCCCGTGGCGCGCACATGCGCGACATCGTCACCACCATCCAACGCGAGCAGGACGAGGCCATCCGGGCGCCCGCCCGGGGTGTCACCCTGATCACCGGCGGGCCGGGGACCGGCAAGACCCAGGTGGCGCTGCACCGGGCGGCGTACCTGCTCTACACCGACCGGGGCCGGTTCACCGACGGCCGCATCCTGGTGGTCGGCCCGTCGACGATCTTCACCAGCTACATCGGCCGGGTGCTGCCCTCCCTCGGCGAGGAGAGCGTGCACCTGCGCGCCCTCGGCGAGCTCGTGGACGGGGTGACCGCCACCCGTCGGGACCGGGCGGAGCTCGCCCGGATCAAGGGTGACGAGCGCATCCGGGAGGTGCTGGCCGAGCTGATCTGGCAGACCCCGCCGACGGCGCCGGACCGGCTGCGGCTCGTCTACGCGGGGCAGGTGCTCACCGTCGACGGCGCCGACCTGCCGGCGGCCCGCCGTGCCGTACGCGCCCGCTGCGAGGCGGCCGGCACGCCGCCGAACGCCGCCCGTCCGGACGCCGCCGCGATCCTGCTGGACGCCCTCTGGAGCCGGGTGGCGGGCGGGCATCTCGACCGGGAGCTCTTCGTCGAGGAGGTCGGGGACCGGAGCGAGTTCCGTCGCTTCCTCCGGGCGTGGTGGCCGGTGCTGACCCCGGCGGCCGTGCTCCGGTGGCTCGCCGACCCGGCCCGGGTGGTCGGGCTGGACGGCCGCGACGCCGAGCCGCTGGCCGCCTCGTACCGGGGCGGGACCGACTGGTCCGTGGACGACGTGCCGCTGCTGGACGAGCTGACCGGGCTGCTCGGCGAGCCACCGGTCGCGCCGAGGGCGCCGGAGCCCGAATGGCGGCTGCGCGAGCTGGGCGGCGGCACCCGTACCGTGCAGACCTTCGTGCTCAGCTGCGGACTGCGCGAGGGTTGGGAACTCTACGCCCCGGGACATCCCACGCCGATCGCCCTGGCCGGGCCGGGGATCGACAACGACGCGATCGGCGCCGCCCAGCGTTGGGCCGAGGCCGTCATCCTCCGGGAGGGGCACCACGTCGTCGGCTGGACCGACGGGTTCGACCCGCACGGAGAGGAGGGCTACGTGCCGCTGCTCGCCGAGCCGCTGCCGGAGCCGGAGCCGGAGGACGACTCGTCCATCGTGGAGCCCTACCTGCACGTGATCCTCGACGAGGCGCAGGACCTGTCGCCGATGGAGTGCCGGATGATCGCCCGCCGTGCCGAGTACGCCTCGATGACGGTCGTCGGCGACCTCGGACAGGCGACCCATCCGCTGGCCGCCGACTCCTGGCCCGGACTCCTCGCCCGGCTCGGCAAGCGCGAGGTCCGGACGCTGGAACTGCGTACCGGATACCGGGTGCCGCAGGCCGTCGCGGAGTACGCGGCGCGGGTCCTCGCCCCCGGCATCGCGCCGACCCGCTCCTACCGGCCGGGCGGGTCGCTGTCGGTGCGGCAGGTCGACGACCTGCACGCCGCTGTCCGGGAGGCGGCCCGGCAGGCTCCGCGCGACGCGACCGTCGCCGTCGTCGCCGCCGACGAGGCGGTCGGCGGACTCGCCGGGGTCGTCGACGTGCCCGGTGTCGCCGTGCTGCCGGCCGGCCTGGTCAAGGGCCTGGAGTACGACCACGTGATCGTGGTCGAGCCGGCCGACATCGTGGCAGCCGAACCTCGCGGGCCGGGCCGGCTCTACGTGGTGCTGACCCGGGCCGTCGCGGGTCTGGTCGTGCTGCACCGCAAGCCGCTGCCCGAGGCCCTGCGCGACTGATTCCCGGCTCGGGTCGACCGACTCCCGGCTCGGGTCGGCCGACGGATCATCCGTCGGCCGGACGCGCCGAGCCGACCAGGCGATCATGGCCGGATTATCAGTATCTTCTATGATTGGACGGCACCCGCACCCCCACCGCACCGGGAGCCAAGGGCGTGGATCTGTCCGGCATCGACGCGCTCTCCGCGCTGCTGATCGCCGGTGGTGTGGTGCTCTTCGCGCTGCTCGCCCTCGCCGTGCTGTTGGACCGGCCGGCCAGACCCCGACCCGATCCGGAACGGCTGCGCGCCGCCGCCGAGGAGCTCGAGGCGTACGCGGTGACGACCCAGACCGACGCCGGCCGGGCCGCCGCGATCGCCGACGCGGCCCGGGTGGCGCTCGCGGCGGCGGAGCGGGAGCGGCACGCGGCGTGGCAGGCTCAGGAGGCGGCCGAGCGGGAGTACGACCGGGCCTGGCAGGCGGTGATCGCCGGCCGGGAGGCGGCGGACCGGGCACCGGTGGCCAGCACCCGTCCCGATCCGGAGCGGGAGCGCACGGTCTCCCGGGCGGCGCTGGCGGCATACAAGCGCGGGGACCTCTCGCTGCCGCAACTGCGGGAGGTGTTCCGTCGTTCCGGGCACTGGGATCCGGCGCAGGAGGAGCGGGAGCGGCTGCTCGAACGCCAGCGGATGCTGCTGAGCGAGGCGCGCCGGGCGTACGACCGGGCAGCCGTCCTGGCCCGCCGGGCCGAGCAGGAGACCCGGGCCGCCGAGGAGGCCGCCTGGGAGCTGATGACCGAGGCACACCGGTCGGTGGCCGACGCGCGGGAGGCGTACCACACGGTCCAGCGGTTCGCCCAGCAACGCGGCGGATCCTCCCGCCGGTCCCGCCGCCGCGCCCGACCGGCCGGTTGAGCCGTTGAGCCCTGCCGGAGGCCGTCGAGCCCGCCGGTCGGCCGGACCGGCCCGGCCAGGTGTGCTAGGAAGGACCGGGTCAGCGGCTCGTGGAGAGGTCTTCCGTGCTCACGTTCGGACTGTTCGGCACCGGTCACTGGGCGGCGGAGGTGCACGCCGCCGCGCTCGCCGGGCATCCGGGTGCCCGCCTCGGCGGGGTCTGGGGGCGGGACCCGGCCAAGGCGGCGGCGCTGGCCGAGCGGTACGGCGTACCGGCCTTCTCCGACCCGGACGCGCTGATCGGGGCCGTGGACGCGGTGGCGGTGGCGCTGCCGCCGGACGTGCAGGCCGACCTGGCGGTCCGGGCCGCCACCGCCGGCCGGCACCTGCTGCTGGACAAGCCGCTGGCGCTGAGCCTGCCGGACGCCGACCGGGTGGTGGAGGCGGCCGGGCGGTCCGGGGTCGCCTCGGTGGTCTTCTTCACCAACCGCTTCCGGCCGGCCATCGCCAGCTTCCTGGCCAGCGCGGCGGCGACCGGCGGCTGGCACGGCGCCCGGGGCGTGACGTACGCGTCGATCTTCCAGCCCGGCAACCCGTACGGCGGTTCGGCCTGGCGGCGTGCGCACGGCGCGCTCTGGGACGTCGGCCCGCACGCGCTCTCGCTGGTCCTGCCGGTGCTCGGCCCGGTGACCCGGGTCGCCGCGATGGCCGGGCCGAGGCAGAGCGTCCACCTGACGCTGGCGCACGGCGACGCCGCGACCAGCACCCTGTCGCTGGCCCTGGACGCCCCGCCGGCCTCGACCACCGTCGAGTTGCTCTTTCACGGCGAGGAGGGCATAGACGTGCTGCCCCGGCGCGAGGGGACGCCGGTCGACGCGCTCCGGCTCGCCGTCGGGCAGCTCTGCACCGAGGTCGACACCGGCACCCGCGACCAGCAGTGCGACGTGCGTTTCGGCCGGGACGTGGTGGCCGTGCTCGCCGCCGCGCAGACCGCCCGGGAACAGGGCCGCACGGTCACCCTGCCCGCCGGCACCAGCGTCACCGGCTGACCGGAGGCCGGGTGGGTGGGTGTAGCCAACCCCACCCCGGCCGGGCGCCTGCCGTCAGTGCCGCCGCCGGCCGGCACCGGCCAGACTTGACCGCATGACGACCGGAGCGCTGCGCACCGCCGGGCTGGCCCTGCTGCACGGGGCGGTCCTGGCCGGGCTGGGCCTGGCCGGGGTGGTGGCGCTCCTGGTGCATCTGGTCTTCTTCGTGCCGGGCTTCGGGCTCGGGCTGATCTTCCTGCTGCCGTTGCCGGTCCTGGCCGGCCGGCCACTGACGAACCTGGTGCGGCGGGTGGCCGGCGCCGGCTCCGGCGTGCCGATCGGTTCGCCGTACCGGCCCCGGCCGGCCGCGCCGCAGCCGGAGGCGGACGGTCGCTACCCGCACGCCAACCGGCTCTACCGCCGGCCCTGGACGCCCGCGTTCCTGCGCCTGCTGGACTGGCTGCTCGGCGACCCGGCCAGCTACCGCGACCTCGGCTGGATGCTCACCGCCCCGGTGGTGGGGCCGCTGCTGGGCGGCCTGCCGGTGGCGCTGGTCGGTGCCGGCGGATGGTACGCGGCCGGCAACGCCGCGCGGCACTGGTGGGCGGTGCCGGCCGGGCTCGCCCTCGCCGCCGCCGGGCTCGCCGTGGCGCCCGCGCTGCTCGCCGCGCAGCGCGGCTGGACCCGCTGGTGGCTCGGCCCGACCGGGCGGCAGCCCGGCCGGCTCCGCGTCTGGTACGCCCGGCAGCTCTGGCTGCTGCTCAGGCTGCTCACGCTCCTCGGGCTGAGTCTCGCCGCGCTGCCGCTGGCCGCCGTCTCCGCCGTCGCGCTGGTCCTGGCGTACGGGCTCGGGATCGTGGTGCTGCTGCCACCGTTGATCCGCAACGTCCGTTGGCTGCCGGAGCTGCGCCGGCAGCTCGCCGGCCGGTGGAGCGGCGTCGAGATCGGCTCGCCCTACCTGCCCCGGTCGGATGCGCCGCAGCAGCGGCCGGACGGCCGGTACCAGGTCGGCAACCACCTCTACCAGACCGAGCGCTGGGCAGCGTACAACCTGCGGCTGCGCCGGCTCACCCGGGACCCGGCGACGTGGCGGGACTTCGGCTGGCTGCTGCTCGACCCGGTGGTCGGCGGGCTCTGCCTGGCCGCCCCGCTCGCCGCGATCGGCTACGGGATCGTCGGACTGGCCCTGCCGAGGCTCTGGATGCTGCTCGGGGTCAGGCCCGAGGGGGGCACCGACTGGTACGCCTCGGTCGCCGGCTCCGGCGCGGCGGCGATCCCGGCCGGGCTGGCCCTGGCCGCACTGGGCCTGCTGGCCGCACCGGCGGTGCTGCGGGTCGACGGTCGCTGGGCGGCGCTGCTGCTCGCCCCGACCGCCGGGGCCCGGCTCGCGCTGCGGGTGCGCCGGCTCACCGAGACCCGGGCCGACGCCACCGAGAACCAGGCCGCCGAGCTGCGCCGGATCGAGCGGGACCTGCACGACGGCGCCCAGGCCCGGCTCGTCGCGATGGGCATCAACCTCGGCACCATCGAGTACCTGCTGGACCGGGACCCGGAGGCCGCCCGCGCGCTGCTGGCCGAGGCGCGGCAGGCGTCGGCCCGGGCCCTGACCGAGCTGCGCGACCTGGTCCGGGGGATCCATCCGCCGGTCCTCGCCGAGCGCGGGCTCGTCGACGCGGTCCGGGCGCTGGCCCTGGACACCCCGGTCCGGACCGAGGTCACCGCCGAGCTGCCCGGCCGGCCGGACCCGCCGGTCGAGTCGGCGGCCTACTTCGCGGTGAGCGAACTCCTCACCAACGCGGTGAAGCACGCCCGCGCAGCCCGGATCGGCGTCGACCTCGGCTACGCCGACGGCCGGCTGCGGATCGTGGTCACCGACGACGGCCGGGGCGGCGCCGACGGGGCGCGGGGCAGCGGGCTGCGCGGCATCGGACGGCGGCTCGGTACATTCGACGGCGTCGTCGACCTGAGCAGCCCGCCGGGTGGCCCGACGACCGTGATTCTGGAGGTGCCGTGCGTGTTGTCCTCGCCGAGGACCTCTATCTGCTGAGGGACGGGCTGTCCCGGATGCTCACCGCGCACGGCTTCGAGGTGGTGGCGGCGGTGGAGACCGGCCCGGAGCTGCTGGCGGCCCTGCTGGAGCGCCGCCCCGACGTGGCCGTGGTGGACGTCCGGCTGCCGCCGACCCAGACCGACGAGGGGCTCCAGGCGGCGCTGGCGGCCCGCCGGCAGGTGCCCGGGTTGCCGGTGCTGGTCCTCTCCCAGCACGTCGAGCAGCTCTACGCGCGGGAACTGCTCGCCGACGGCACCGGCGGGATCGGCTACCTGCTCAAGGACCGGGTCTTCAACGCGGAGCAGTTCGTCGACGCGGTGCGCCGGGTGGCCGGCGGCGGGATGGCGATGGACCCGGACGTGATCGCCAAATTGGTCGCCCGGAGCAGCCGGGACACCCCGATGGCCCGACTGACACCCCGGGAGCGGGAGGTGCTGGAGCTGATGGCGGAGGGGCGTTCCAACAGCGCCATCGGGCAGCGGCTCTTTCTCAGCGAGAGCGCGGTCGGCAAGCACACCGCCAGCATCTTCGGCAAACTCGGCCTGGCGCCGTCGGACGACGACAACCGCCGGGTGCTGGCCGTCCTAGCCTACCTCGACGGCGCCGCCGGCCGATAGCCCGGCCCCGGCGTTGCCGGTGGGCAGACGGTCCGGCCCTGCCCGCTCAGGAGAGTTCGATGATGGCGTCGCCGATCTCGGCCGGGGTCTGGAACTGCTCGACCGGCAGCGACTGGAGCAGCCTGAGGGTCTGGGTGTCGACGCCGGTCTCCTGGGCCCAGCGCACCAGGTCCTCCTTTGACACCGGGTAGTCCAGTCCGGCGAGCGACTCCTGCAACTGGCCCGCGTTCACTGTCATACCTGGTCGGTTACCCACCCCCGCCCCACCCACACCACGGGTTTACCCCGAGGGTGCCGGGGTAGCCGCCGGCCATGCAGGTTCACCGGCTCGGGGGTCCGGCCGACTTCGACCCGTTGCTGGAGCGCGCCGGCTCGGCCCGGGTGGTGATGCTCGGCGAGGCGAGCCACGGGACGTACGACTACCACCGGCTGCGGGAGCAGGTGACCCGCCGGTTGATCAGTGAGGCCGGGTTCTCCTTCGTGGCCGTGGAGGGCGACTGGCCGGACTGCGACCTGGTGCACCGCGCGGTGGTCGCCGCGCCGGGCGCCGACGACGACCCGCAGCGCGCGCTGGAGCGGTTCGCCCGCTGGCCGACCTGGATGTGGGCCAACGCCGAGGTGGCGCGCTTCTGCCGGTGGCTGCGGGCCTGGAACGCCGACCGGCCGGAGGCGGGGCGGGCCGGCTTCCACGGGCTCGACGTCTACAGCCTGTGGGAGTCGATGCAGGCGATCCTCGACTACCTGGGCGAGGAGGATCCGGCGTCGCTGGAGGTCGCCCAGGAGGCGTACCGGTGCTTCGAGCCCTACGGCAGCCGGATCGAGGAGTACGGGGTGGCGAGCCGGTTCGTCTCGGCCCGCTGCGAGGCGGAGGTGGTGCGGCTCCTGACGCGTACCCGGGAACGGGCCGCCGCCGACGGCGCCGACGCCTTCTCGGCCTGGCAGAACGCGGCGGTGGTGGCCGGCGCGGAGCGCTACTACCGGGCGATGGTGGGGGGCGGGCCGCAGTCCTGGAACGTCCGGGACACCCACATGGTCGAGACCCTGGACCGGCTGCTGGACCGGTACGGCCCGGACGCCCGGGCCGTGGTCTGGGCGCACAACACGCACGTCGGCGACGCCCGGGCCACCGACATGGCCGGCGGCGGGATGGTCAACATCGGCCAGCTCGCCCGGGAGCGGTACGGCGCCGACGACGTGCTGCTGGTCGGCTTCGGCAGCTACCAGGGCAGCGTGGTCGCCGCCAACCGGTGGGGCGCGCCGGCCGAGGTGATGACCGTGCCGCCGGCCCGGGCCGGGTCGCTGGAGGAGCGGCTGCACCGGATGCTCCCCGAGCAGGCCCTGCTGGTCTTCGACCCCGGCGGCGACCGGCCGGAGTGGCTGGTCGAGGAGGCCGACCACCGGGCGATCGGGGTGGTCTACGACCCGTCCTTCGAGGCGTGGGGCAACTACGTGCCGACCCGGCTCGGCGACCGCTACGACGCCTTCGTCTGGTGCGACCACACGACCGCCCTGCACCCGCTGCCCGCGGTGCCCGCCCCCGGCGAACTGGAGACGTACCCGTCCGGGGTTTAGCGGCTGCCGCCGTCGACGGGTCCGATCTCCTCGACGGCGCTGGTGCCGGAGCCGTCGCGGGACTCCCACCGCCAGGTCTCGTCGAGCCGCAGCCGGCCGTCCGGCAGCCGGGAGAGCCGGCTGACGCAGTGCCCGCCGGAGGTCTCGCCCACGCCGTTGAGCTGCACGTAGCGGAAGTCGAGGGTGTCACCGTCGCGGGTGCCGAGCAGGTGGCCGGCGCGGATCGCGCCCCCGGCGTACGACGCGGAGATCTCGCCGTCGCGCTCCCGGTAGTCGAAGACGGTGGCGGCGTCGACCTCACCGCCGTCGACCGCGCCGACCGCCCGGAAGCGCCGCCCGTGCAGCGACGGCAGCCGCTTCCCGGGTACGCCGGGCACCCGCTCGAAGCAGAGCTGGTTGTACGGGCTGTCGCCGTAGACCGGGATCTCCCGGTAACCGGCCGAGCGGTAGAGCGCCGCCGCCTCGGGCAGCGAGCGGTGCGTGCCGAGCCGCACGGTGTGCAGGCCACGGCCGGCCGCCTGCCGTTCCAACTCGCCGAGGAGCCGGCGGCCGAGCCCCAGCCCTCGGGCGTCGGCGTGCACCCAGAGGTGGCAGAGCTCCGCGACGCCGGGTGCCAGGGTGCGGATGCCGCCGCAACCGATCGGCCGTTCCTGCTCGTACGCGACGCAGAACGCGCCACCGTCGCCGCCGACCTCGGCCGGGTCCACCAGCGCCCGGCGGTCGTAGCCCTCGGGGAACCTCGTGGACAGCTCGGCGGCGTACGCGTCCAGGCAGGACCGGGCGTCGGCGCTGCCGGCGGCGACGGTCTCGACCGTGACGGCGGCGAGCCGGAGCAGCCGGCGGGTGCGCTGCTGTGCCGCGATCAGGTCGGCCCGCTGGGCGGCGGTGAGCGGTTCCAGCAGCCCGGTGGCGGCGGCGTCGGAGAGCCGGTCGAGTTCGGCGAGTTCGGCGGCGCCGGCCCCGGTCGGCTCGGCGACCCGGACCCGGCCGTCGGTCTCGTGCGGCCGGAGCCGGACCAGGCCCTGGGTCTCCAGCGAGCGCAGTGACCGGCTCAGATAGCCGGAGTCCCAGCCGAGCCGGGCGCGCAGCTCCCGGACGGTGGCGCCGCCGGTGCCGATCTCGTAGAGCAGTCGGGACTCGCTCAACGGGCGGGCCCGGCCGAGGTAGTGGTCGGTGAGCAGGCCGATCCGCTGCGAGTAGTAGCGGTTGAAGTCGCGGACCAGCTGGGCCTGCTCGCGGAGAGCCGTCATTCCTCTGACTTTAGTCAGAGAAATGACGATGTTCGAGTCAGTTCTCCGGGAGGCCGGTCCGGAACGTGGGCGGGTCGTGCATCAGGAAGTCGCGGTGGCTGATGTTCCAGGCGTACGCGCCGGCCATGCCGAAGACGATGGTGTCGCCGGCCGCGATCCGGCCCGGCGCCGGCAGCCCGGCCGCGTCCGGCACCCGGGCCAGCACGTCCTTCGGAGTGCAGAGCTGCCCGACGATCGTCACCGGCCCGGCGCCGGTGACCGGCCGGGGAAACGGATGATCCCACTCCGGGCGGGGGAGCACGGTGAAGGGCTGGGAGTGCCCCTTGGCGGCCGGGGTGCGGAAGTGGTGGGTGCCGCCGGCCACCACCACGAACCACTCGCCGCCGGAGCGCTTCACGTCCAGCACCCCGGTCCGGTAGTACCCACAGTAGACGGTCAGTGCCCGGCCCGGCTCGATCCGCAGCGTCCGGCCCGGATGCTCGGCGAGCAGGCCGGCCAGCGCGGCACCGTACGCCGGCCAGTCGAAGCGGGCGGCCGGGTCGGTGTAGTCGACCGCCATCCCGCCGCCGACGTTCACCTCCCGGGCGTCCAGCTCTTTCGCCGCCCACTCCACGATGGTCCGGGCCACCGCCGCCGCGCCCGGTGCGGCGAGCCCGCTGCCCAGGTGGGCGTGCACGCCCCGGATCCGGATCCCGGGCAGGTCGAGCCGGGCACAGGCCAGGGCGTCGTCCGGGGACATCCCGAACGGGCTCGGCCGGCCACCCATCACCAGCACCGCCCCGTCGACCGGCACCGGCAGGTTGACCCGGAGCAGCACGTCGGCGACCACACCCGAGCCGGCGGCGAGCAGCGCGAGCCGGCGCAGCTCGGTCGGGGACTCGACGTGGAACCGGCGCACCCCGGCGGCCAGCCCGGCGGCGAGCTCGGCGTCGGTCTTGCCCGGCCCGCCGAAGGCCGCCGGGGCGGTGCCCGGGAAGAGCTCGGCGAGGTGCCGCAGCTCGCCGCCGCTGGCCGCCTCGAAACCGTCGACGTGCGCGGCGAGGGCGCGCAGGATCCCGGGGTCCGGATTGGCCTTCATCGCGTAGAGCAGCTCCACCCCGGGCGGCAGCGCGGCCCGGACCGCCGCCGCCGAGGTCTCCAGCCCGGCCAGGTCGTACCAGTAGCTCGGCCGGGGCGTCACCAGTGCCCGCCCAGCGGGTTGGGGAAGGGCAGGTAGCCGGCGTGCCGGTCGGCGGCCCGCTCCCAGCGCACCAGCAGGTTCGCCTTGACCGGCAGCGGTACGCCGGCCAGCATGGCGCGCAGCGGCGGCGGGTCGTCGAGCCGGGCCGAGGTCTCCCGCACCACCTCGCGCAGCGCCGCCCAGAGGTGCGTCTCGACCCCGGGGTGCGCGTCGGCCAGCGCGCCGGCCAGCTCCACCAGGTGGTTGACGAAGAGGCAGTAGCTGACCCGGTTGAACGCCTGCGCCGGGTCGTACCCGATCGGGGCCGGCAGGTGGGCGAGCCAGTCGGCCCGGCGCCCGGTGTCGAGCTTGACGCCCTCCAGGTCGCGCAGGAGCATCCGGACCGGCCACCGGTCGGCGCCGCCCAGCACCACCACCACGTTCTGCAGGTGGGCCTCGTGCACCACCCCGTGCCGCCACCAGAGCTCGAGCACGGCCGGGACCAGCAGCCGGACGTACGCGTCCCACCAGCCGACCGGGTCCGCCACCGCCAGCGGCGCGGCGGCGAGGGCGGCGGCGAGGACCGGGGTCTCGCCGCCGGCCAGGTGCGGGCGCAGCCCACCCCGGAGGATCACCCCGTACGTCTCGTCCAGCCCCGGCAACTCCACCGTCCGGTACGCCGGCTCGGGCAGCAGCGCCACCCCGGGCGGCAGCTCCAGCCCGGCGAGGAGGCGGGTCAGCTCCACCGCACCGGTGAGCTCGTAGCGGGCGTTCTTGCGTACGCAGTTGGTGATCCGGACGTGCAGGCTCGTCTTGACGAAGAGGTCGGCGCGGGGTGCGTAGAGGGTGCGCACACTGGCGGTGGGGCGCAGCACCGCCCCGCCGGTGCCGAGGTCCCGTAGCCGGCGGTCGAGCGGCCGGGAGAGCGCGAACTGCCAGGGGTGCACCGGCAGCACGGCGTGCCCGGCCGGTGCCGGCGGCGGGTCGAGCGCCCCGATCAGCTCGTCGAACGGCCCCGCCGAGCCGAGCAGCGCCTCCGGCACGCCGATCCAGCGCAGCCGCAGACTGGTCCGCAGCTCGGGCGCGTACGCGTTCCACGCCTCGACGTCGCCGCTGCGCCACTTGGGGGTCGGGTGCCGGGGATGTCCGTGCACAAGCGACTGTTCGGAGTCCACATAGGAGTCGATGACGGGGTCGCCGGTCGGGTCCGGGTCGGTTGGCGGGCGCAGCCGCAGCACCCGGTCCAGCGCGTCCCGGCTCGCCACCACCTGCCCGGCGAACTCGTCGTTGCGGACGCCGGTGCGCAGGGTCAGCTCGTCGGCGACCAGCTCGGCGAGCGCGGCCGCGTCGACCGGGGACCACTCGCCGGCCGAGAAGCGCTGCACCGGCCCCTCGTAGCGGTGCGCGCCCACCTCCGAGACCCGGGCCACCGCACAGCGCAGCAGGACGGCGCTGCGGGGCAGGCGTACCACGGCGTGCCCGTCGGTCAGGGTGGTCTGCCGTTCCGGGCCGGCGACCTCGCGGGCGACGCAGCCGAGCAGGGTGTGCGTACTGGCGATGTCGGCGGTGGACCGGGACACTGCGGCGGTCATCTACTGCTCCTTGCCGCGACGCGGCCGGGCCGGACCGCGGTCACCGGGTGGACCGCAGATAGTTGGGGCCGGTACGCAGGTAGTACTTGTTGATGTCGGTACAGCCGGTGCGCTGCTTCGGCAGCAGCGTGCCGGCGGTGAGCATCCCCTTGACCGGCAGGTGGTCGGCGGTCAGGAGGCGGTCGGTGAAGAGCCGGCCGGCGGCGGCCACGTCCCAGCCCGCCGTGCCGGAGCCTTCCGGCCCGGTGGCTCCCGTTCCGGAGCCGTCCGTGCCGGTGGCTGCCGTGCCGGGGCCGTCCGGGCCGGTGGCCTCCGGCCCGCTGGCTGCCGTGCCGGTGGCCCAGCGGTCCCGGGCGGCGAGCAGGCGGGGGCGGAGCGCGGTGCCGGGCGCCGGCACCGGGACGCCCCGCTCGGCGAGGGCACGCAGCGGCGCGGTCGCGGCGAGGTGCAGGGTGATCGTGGTGAAGACGTCGGCCAGCTCGCCGGGGTCCGTGATCCACATTCGGGCGTCCCGCAGGGCCGGCCCGGGTCGGCGGACCAGTCGGGCACCATCGTTGTCCTTGTAGAGCAGCCGGAGTCTACCCCCGTGCTCCGGCAGGGCCCCGGTGCCGCCGTCCACCGGATCGAGGATCAGGTAGATGTTCTGCTGGTGCGCCTCCAGCGCGATGCCGTGCCGCAGCCAGAGATAGCCGTGCCAGTCGAGCAGCAGATCCAGATAGGACCCCAGCAGGGCGCGCGGGTCCGCCCCGCCGACCCGCTGGGCGACCGTCCCGCCGGCCGGGTCCTCCGCCGCCAGCGCGGCGACCGGCACCACGGTCTGCCCGGCCAGCTCGGTCGGAAAGCGGCGGACCAGAAACGACCGGACGTCGTCACCGGCGTGCCCGTAGCAGCTCTCGTCGGCGTGCAGGATCCGGCCCGCGAACGCCGGCTCGGCGGCGGCGATCCCGGCCAGCAGCCGGTGCAGTTCGTCCCCGTCGACCAGGGTGCCGGGCGCGATGGTACGGACGTTGCGCGCGCCGAGCGTCGCCGTGGTCAGCGGTAGTTTCAGCTGGGTGCCGGGGTCGGCGGCGAGCGCCACCGTCCGGGTCGACAGGGTCGGCCGGACCAGCGTTTCCGGCACGTCGGCCCGGATCGGCATCCCCAGCCGGTCGGCGGTGACCGGGTGCACCGGCAGCAGCACGGTCCCCGGATCGCCGGAGGGCGGCCACCAGCCGGGCAGCGTACCGGCGAGGGTCAGCTCGGTGCGGGGGACCGGCAGCCAGCGCAGCGCGAAGGTGGGGGCGTGCTCCGGCGCGTACCGGAGCAGGGCGGCGGGGTCCAGCCCGATCCTGGCCCGGCTCGTCGGATAGACGGGATGGTCGGTCCGGGCGGCCAGTATCTCGTCGAGCAGCGCACCCGCCATCCCGGTCGGCGACCCGGCGCGGGCGGCGAGCAGGCCGGCGTGCACCCGGGAACGGGTCCGGTCGGCGAGCCGGCGGGCGGAGAGATCGTCCCGGCACTCGGCACGGAACGCCGCCCACCCCGCCTCGGCCTCCGGATCTCCCGACGGGGCGAGTGCGTCGAGCACCCCGTCGAGGGTCCGCACGACCCGCCACGCCCGGCCGGGCGGCGTGGTCGGCGTCCCGTCGGGCAGCACCAGCAGCTCCGGCCGGGCGGTGCGCAGGTCGTGCTGGAAGCCGTCCGGCCGGACCGGCAGCCGCAGCCGGGCGCCGGGGATCCGGGTCAGCCACCACCCGGGGCCGTCGCGCCGCCCGTTGCGTGCCAGACCGAGATGGTCCTCCCGGAGCAGCGTGTCGAGTACCCGTTGGCAGAGCTGCCGCTCGGCGCCGTCGGCGCCGGCCGGAGTGCTCACGAGATCTCCTCGACTGTCACGAGATCTCCTCGACGGTCGCCATGTCTTCCTCCCTGCCTCCGCCCGGCATCTCCGCGCCGCCTCCGCCCGGTTCCCCGATCGTCCACCGGTGCGCGGCGCGGAAGTCGCGGAGCGCGACGCGTACCGGCGCCGGCCCGGGGCCGATCGCGTGCAGTGCGGCGAGGTAGTCGCGGTTGGTGCCGGTCAGCGCGGCGGTCACCCCGACCGCCCGCAGGGGCCGGCAGCCGAGCCGGATCCCGTCCGGCCCGGTCGCGTCCACCCGGCCGGGCGCGGCCACCAGGGTGCCGGAGCGGTCGGCGCAGACGTACTCCACCCGGGCGTGCCGGGGCAGGCGTACCGGGTCGGGCAGGGGTGGCAGCGGATCGCCGGCGTGCAGCCGGATGACGTACTCGAAGAGCGGCACGTCGAGCAGGTCGGCCAGCACCAGGTCCACCCGGTCGCCGATCAGTCGATAGTTGACCTCGACGAGTCGGGCCAGGCCGTCGGCGACGACGAACTCGGTGTGGCAGGCGCCGAAGCCGACACCGAGCGCGTCGAGCTGGGCGAGCACCTGCGCCACCACCGCCCGCGGCAGCTCCGGCGCCCAGTCGAGGGCCTCCTCGGTGAAGGTCGGCGGCGGGCCGAGGCTGGTGCGCCAGGTGCCGAGCACGGCGGTGCCGCCGCCGTCACCGAGGGTCTCCAGGGTGTGCAGCTCGCCGGCCAGGTATTCCTCGACCAGCAGCGCCTGGCCGGGCCGCCGGGCCCGGATCTCGGCGATCCGGCGGCGCAACTCCGCCGGCCCGCCGACCAGGTAGACGTCCTCGCTGGCCACACCCTCCCGGGGCTTGACCACGGCCGGAAACGGCACGCCGTCGGCACAGCCGGCGTCGTCGTCCGGGCCGAGCGCCACCACCGCCACCCGGTCCAGTCCGGCTTCGGCGACGGTACGCCGGGTCAGCCGCTTGTCCTTGGCGCGCAGCGCCGCCCGCCAGTCCTTGCCGGGCAGCCCGAGATATCCGGCGGCGAGCGCGGTGGGCACTTGAAGATGGTCGCTGTTGGAGAGCAGCGCGACCGCTGGTTCGCCGCGGTGGACCGCGTCGAGCACCGCGCGTACGTCACGGACGTCCGCTCCGGACACCTCGGCCCCGGACCGTCCGGCCGGGTCCACCGGCCAGGCGGCGGGCTGATCGGTCAACACCGTCGCCGGCAGCCCGAGCCGGGCCGCCGCCGGCAGGAAGCCGTCGAGCACCGAGTCGGTGGGGTTGAGCGCGGTCAGGTAGAGCCGCACAGGCGTTTTCGTCTCCCGAACAACAAGGTAGGTAAGGCTGTCCTACATCGTGGTTAGGTTAACCTTGCTTGCTGCGTTAGGGAAACTTCCGGCCGATCGGAGCCGGCGTGTCGGGACCTGCGCACCGCGCGGACTGGCCGGGGTTGTCACAGCACAGCACGGCGGGCGGTGGGTGCGTAGGGTCGACGCACCCACCGCCCGCCGTGGAGCTGGGAATCAGGGCCGGAACGCGTCCCGGGTGTCGCGGGCGGCGTCACCCACGTGGTCGCCGGCCTGCTTGACGTTCGCCTCGGTCTGCTCGGTGGCACCCTCGGCCCGAAGCCGCTCGTTGTCGGTCGCCTCGCCGGCCTTCTCCTTGGCGGCTCCGGTGACCTCCTCGACCTTGTGACGGATCTTGTCTCCTATGCCCATGGTGTCCTCCAGTCCTGGCCGAAGTGCTGTGCACACCCCGCTGCCTCTCTAGTGCCCCGGAGCACGGCCACCGAAACGGCCACCGTCCGGCCGCGGCCGTCACGGTCGAGGTGGCACGGAGTCGGCCGGCGGCTCCGCGCCGGTCGCCGGCTACACCTGGCAGGGGCGGGCGTCGATGGTGCAGGCGGTCGGCTGCGAGTCGATGAGCGCCCCGTCGACCCGGAAGCGCACCTGCACCGACCCACGCGCCGGGACCCGACCCGTCCGCTGGTCGGGCACGAACGTCCAGGTGGCGCCCTCCCGGCTCGCCGTGGCGCCGTCGACGGCGGCGACGGACTGGGTCGTCCGGGGCAGCGTGATGGTCAGCCGCCAGCCCGTGGCGGTACCCGGACCGGGATTGCTGATCGTCACCGAGGCGGTGTAGTGCAGCAGCGTGACGTCCTCGGTCGCGTACCGGGCGGCCAGGGCCGGTGGCGGAGCCGGTGGCGGGGGCGCGGGACGCTGCGGCCGGTTGCGGGGCTCGGCGCGGGGCGGGGGTGCCGACGTGGGCAGCGGGGAGGAGGCGGGCGGCGTCGCGCTGCCGGTGGGGCCGCCGACCCCGTCGCCGGTCTCCACGTCGACCGCGCCACTCGGCGGCGGCGCCACCCCCAGCGGGGCGAGCCGGTCCGGGCTGCGCAGCACCGCGACGACGAAGATGCCGGTGCCGACGACGACGGCGAGCGCCGCCGCGACGATCCCGGCCGCCACGGCCCGGTCGCCCCGGGGCAGCGGCAGCAGCCGGGCCAGCCGGCGGAGCAGGACGCGTACCCTGGCCACCCCGGCGAGCAGCACGTCGAGGATGGCGACCGGCAGGGTACGCGCCGGACGCTGTCGGATCTTCTGCACGTGAACTTCCCTTCCGCTGCACGGTGGCAACGCCGCGCCACCCCGCCAGTCAGACCCCGACCAGGACGGAAGGCCGGGCCCGGCGGATCAGAGCGCCCTCAGCCCGGCCAGCACCGCCTCCAGCAGATCCTCCGAGGGTGCGTCGAGCACCGGTGGCTTGTGGGTGTGGATCAGTCCCGCGTCCAGCAGATCGCCGAGCAGCACCCGCACGGTGCCCACCGGCAGGTCCAGCGCGGCGGCGACCTCCGCCACCGAGAGCGGCCGGCGACAACCTTCGAGAATCTTGGACTGCTCCGGCGTCAGCTCCACGCGCTGCGGCACCGGCCAGCGGGAGACCACCAGCGAGATCAGGTCGAACCGCCCCCGGATCGGCTGCGTCCTGCCCCGCGTCATCGCGTACGGGCGGACCACCGGCCCGGCGTCCTGGTCGTACCAGGCGTCGTCGTGCCGACCTCCTGAACCGGTGCCCACCGCGCGTCACCCCCCGGTCAGGCCATCGGTCGGCACCGGAAAGGTGGGCAGGTGCGAGTCCGCCCGACCCGCGGCGAGCGCCACCTCGTACGCCATCTCGTCGACGTCGGCATCGCCGCTGAACCGGACGGCCAGGATCGCGCCGCCCCGGGTCGCGGCGACGAAGAGGAACGCCCGGTGCATCTGCACGATGATCTGTCTTACCCCACCGGGACCGGCGTAACGCGCGGCGGCCTGGGCCAGCGCCTGTAGCCCGGCGACCACGCTGGAAAGTTGGTCGGCGAGCTCGCCGCCGACCCCTCGGGAAACCCCGAGCAGCAGCCCGTCGGGGGAGAGCGCGACGGCGTGTTCGGCCGCCGAGACCCGGTCCACGAACTCGTCGAGTATCCGGACCAGGTTATCCGTCGTGACCACTGCGTGAGTCACCTGTCGTCCTCTCGCTGCTTCCCGGTCGGTCGTCGCTGGGCGCCGGCAGCGCTACCGGCAGCTCCAACGTCGCCGACCAGTCGGTTTCGGTGCGCCGGGCAGGCGCGCCGTTCTGAGCGGAGCCGGCAGCCCGGCCCTGGGTGTCGACCGGGGTGTCGTGATCCGGGCGACGGACCCGCACCGGCAGGGCGTCCGGGGCGGGACCCGGTCGGGGTGCGCCGCGTCGCTGTCCGGCGGTGCTGTCGTCCGGCCGCCCCGGTGCGGTGGTGGTGCCCGGCCGCCCCGGTGCGGTGGTGGTGCCCGGAGCGGGTGTCGGTTCGGGCGTGGATTCCTCGACCAGCAGCGTAGCCGGCACAAGCACGGTCGCGGCCGTCCCGCCCCGGGGACCGGCCGTCAGTTCGACGGTGATGCCGTGCCGGCGGGCCAGCCGGCCGACAACGTACATGCCCAGCGCGCCGTTGAGCGGCCCCGCGTGCGGAGTGTCCCGGATCAGCGCGTTGACGGCGTCCAGTTCCGCCGGGCTCCGGCCCGCACCGTCGTCGCTGACGATGATCGCGCGGTCGCCGCCGCGTACCTCGCCGGCGACCCGGACCGTGGTGGTCGGCGCCGATCCGGTCAGCGCGGCCTCGACGAGCTCGGCGAGCAGGTGGATCAGGTCGGGCAGGGCCCGTCCGGCGACCGAACCGGGCCAGTGCGGAGCCACCAGTACCCGCGGGTAGTCGGACACCTCGGCCACCGCGCCGCGTACGACGTCGACGAGCGGCACCGGGCGTCGCCAGCGCCGGCCGGGGGTGCCGCCGGAGAGGCTGATCAGCTGCTCGACGTTGCGCCGGATCCGGGTCGCCAGGTGGTCGAGCCGAAAGAGTTCGGCCAGATCCTCGGTGTCGGTCTCCCGGCGTTCCAGGGCGTCGAGGAGCCCGATCTGCCGGTGCAGGAGGTTCTGGTTCTCCCGGGTCAGCCAGACGGTGACCTCGCGGGCCCGCTGGTGCGCGGCGAGCCGGGCGGCGATCTGCGCGGCGCGTTCGGTCACCCGTTCGGTCTCGGCCTGTCGCCGCCCGGTCTGCGCCACCAACTGCTCGCGCTGGGTGGCGAGCCGTTTGCGCTGGGCGGAGAGCTCGGCCGTCCGGTCGGTCAGCTTGGCGGTCCGGTCCCGCTGGGCGGCCAGCTTCGCCGCCAGCCTGTCCCGTTCCGCGACCAGCTCGTCACGGGCGGTGCTCAGGGCGGCCTGCCCGCTGCTCAACTCGTCGAGCCGGGCGACGATCCGGCGGGTGCCGCGCAGCGTCAGCACGGCGGCGGCGACCAGCAGTACCAGGCCGAGTCCGCCGACCAGGCCGGCCCGGGCGGCCACCCCGGCCGCGCCCCGGGTGGCCCGGCCGACGCTGTCCCGGACGCCCGTGGTGACCAGGGTGCGCAGCTCGGCCAGGGCCGGTTCGGTCGCCGCCTGCCAGCGGGCGGGCTGGACCGGCGGGCCCGCGCCCGCCCAGTCGGCGGCCAGGAGCTCCGTCTCGACGGCGTTCAGGGCACCGAAGACCGGGCCGGAGACCAAGCGGTCGTAGCCGGCCCGCTCCGCGTCGGGCAGCCCGGCCGCCGCCTCGGTCCGGACGAAGCGGGCCACCGCGACGAGGTCGGCGAGCCGGCCGTGCTCGGCCTCGGTCAGCCGGGTCGAGGCGAGTGCCCCGGCCACCAGGGCGTCCTCCCGGGCGAGCAGCTCGGCGGCGCGGGAGAGGGCGAGCAGGGCCCGGGTCTCCTCCAGCAGGTCGCTGCGGCGGCTGGTCCACTGCGAGCCGTAGACGGCGAAGCCGGCGTCGATGATCTTCGCGTACGCCGCGGCGGTGGTGGCCCGGTTGATCCTGCCGGCGTCGACGTCGTCGCGGAGCGACCGGAGGTCGTCCAGCCGCCGGACCAGTTCCGCCGCCCGTTCCCGGACCGCCCCGGCGGTGGCCAGCCGGAGATCGCTCCGATCGGTGAAGCGCCGCAGCGTGACGGTCGCGGCGTCGGTCCGGGTGCGCTGGTCGCGCAGGGCGGCGCGGTGCCGGCCCGGCGCGGCCAGTTCGACCATGCTGAGCCGGCGTTCCGCCTGCAGGTCGAGGATCAGCGCGTCGGTCGGCTGGCCGAGCTCGGTGCCGAGGGTGCGGACCGCGAGCAGGTCCATGGCGTCCCTGCCGGTCAGGAACGTGGCGTAGCCCCAGAGCAGGGCGAGTACGACCAGCAGAGCCGCGCCCGCGGCCACGATCCGGGTCGGCGCCGGCCCGGCCGCCGGCCCCGGAGCCGACGACGCTCTCCCGCCGACCGGCCCGGCATCCCCGGAGGTGCGGGTCGCCGACCGCCGGAGCCCGGAGCGCAGCGCCGCCAGCCGGCGGGCCGCCGCCCTCATCGGGCCGTCCGCTCCGGCCAGGGCGCGGCCCCCGGCCGGCCGCCGGAGCGTTCCTCGACGATGCTCCGCAGCCGGGCCAGCAACTCGCTGCGGCTGGCGCAGTTGAGCCGTTGGCGCATCCGGGCCACGTGGTGCTCGACCGTCTTGGCCGAGATGAAGAGCCGGTCACCGATCTGCTTGTAGGTCAGGCCGCTGAGCACCAGCTCGGCGACCTCCCGCTCCCGTTCGCTGAGCCGCTCCTCCGCCGGTACGGCGATCGCGTCCGCCACCTGGGTCGCGCCCGGCCCCGCCGGCCGGCTGCCTCCCCTGCCGCCGGCCGGCCGGCCCTGGAGCATCCGGGCGCAGTCCAGCAGGGCGGTCATCGCCTTCCGGTCGGAGGTGCGGATCGCGGCCTGACCGGCGAGCCGGGCGGCGTCCCAGCAGAGCCCGATGCCGTGCAGCCCCCGTGCCGCGGCCTCCACCCGCACCGGGTCGACCGTGCCGCGCAGCACCTCGACCCAGCTCTGCCCGGCGGTGGCCACCACGGAGGCGTACCGGGTGTGTCCGGTGGCGGCGGCCAGCGCGGCGACGTGCTCGTCCGCCACCGCCGGCCGGTCGGCGAGGATCGCGGCGTGCAGGCAGCTCCAGTGCAGCGGAATCGTCCACAGTGGCGGATCGCCGAGCCCGGCCAGCAGGCTGCGCGCCTCGCCGAGATAGGGTGCGAGCCGGTCCAGCTCGCCGAGCCGGGCGGCGGCGATGGCGAACTCGCCGAGCGGCAGCAGGGTGAACAGGTCCACCGGATGGCGTACCACCGCCTCCCGGGCCCGTTCCCAGCCGCGTTGCAGGGCCGGCAGGTCGCTGTTGCGCCGGGCGATCCCCAGCTCCAGCGCGGCGGCGAAGACCAGGTCACGGGACTCCAGCGGGGCCGGGCCGGCGGTGACGGCGGCCACCTGCGCACCGGCCTCGGCGGCCCGCCCCCGGACCATCAACAGCCAGGCCTGGAGCAGTCGGTGCCGGCGGCTGGTCAGCGCCGCACCGAGCCCGGCCTGTGCGGCCCGGTCCAGGGCACGCTCCCCGATGTCCAGCTCACCGGAGTGCAGCGCCACCAACGCCGCCAGCGCCGCCGGGGTCTCCGGCAGCAGCACCGACCGCCCGGCCGGTTCGAGCAGTGCCGACGCCTGCACCAGGGTGGAGAGCGCGGCGGTCGGCGGGCCGGAGAGGGTCTCCCGCAGGCCCCGGGCCATCAGCAGCGCGGCGCTGGCGAGCAGCGTCGGCGGACCGTCGGCGGGCGGGTCGGCGAGGATCCGGTCGAGCTGGTCGACCCGGCCGGCGCCGGCCGCGCCGATCGCCGCGAAGGCCAGCGAGGCGGGCGTACCCGACCAGCGGTAGAGCTCGACGGCGCGGTCCGGGTGACCCCGGTGCACCAGCGCGGTCGCCGCGACCGCCGCCCCGTCGGCCCGGTCGGGCGAGTCGGCGGTGGCGATCAGCCGGTCGGCGAGGCGCAGCGCGGAGTCGAGGTCGGCGGAGAGCGCCGCCGCCATCGCCCGGCGGGCCGCCACCGGCCGGCCGGCGGCACCGGCGACCGCGAAGAGCCGGGCGGCGAGCGCCGGGTCGTCGCCGAGCGCCTCGTCACCGGCGGCCTCCGCGACCCCGGCCGGGCAACTGCCGCCGAAGCCGGCGTCGAGCATCGACCGGACCAGTGGGAGCACCCGGCCGCCGCGCTGGAGTTGCAGCTCCGCCAGGCGCTGCCAGACCGCTGCCCGCTGGCTCGCCGGGCTGAGCGCGCCGATGGCCCGGCGGACGATCGGGGGAAGCCGGTCGTCTGGCCCGAGCAGCCCGGCGGCGCGGGCGGCGGCGAGCAGCTCGTCGAGCTCCTCCGGGTGCCGGGAGAGCAGCGCGCCGAGCAGGTCGGTGGGGAGGGTCGGGCCGGCCGCCATCGCCAGCAGCAGCCGGCGTACCTCGATCTCCAGGCCCTCCAGCTCGGGCGCGAACTGGAGCAGGACCGACCGGGGAATCTCCAGGGTCGGTCCGGCCGGCGCCGGGCGGTCGGCCGGCGGCCGCTCCGCGCGGACGGCCCGGCGGTCGGCCGGGCGCAGCGTCCGCGCCAGCCACTCGACGAACCGGGGTACGCCGGCAGTCTGCTCCTGCACCAGCCGCGCGACCCCCGGCGGCGGTGCCGACCCGTACGCCGTGCCGAGATAGGCGGCGGTGCGCTGTTCGGTGAAGGGGCCGGGCAGCACGGGCGGCCCGCCCCGGTGCAGCACCTCGGCCAGCTCGACCAGCCCGGCCGGGCGGGGCCAGGGCCGGAACGCGACGGCGAGCCGGGCGCGACCGGTCTCGGCCAGCCGGCGCAGCTCGAGCAGGCTGCCGGCGTCGAGCAGGTGCGCGTCGTCCACCAGCACCACACAGTCGGTCTCACCGGGCGGCACACGGTCGGGTCCGCCCGGCTCGGCCAGGTCCCGCCAGGAGTCCAGGACCGGCACGCCCGCCTGCTGGTAGGCGCGGCGCAGTCGGGCCAGCACGGCCGTCTTGCCGTGCCCGCCCGGCGCCTGTACGGCGGCGCAGAGCGGCGCCTGCGGGTCGGACTCCACCCGGGTCAGGAAGGCGGTGGTCTGCTCGTCCAGCACGAGCCGGGGCTCGGCGTCGGTGCGCAGCGTCAAGGCGGTACTCACCGACCCCACCCTGCGGTCGCGACGGCCAGCGGTTCCGTCCCGGCGACGGCGGTGAGCAGCACGCCGAGCGCGGCCAGCAGCACCGCCAGGCCGATCACCGTGTTGTTGCGGCCGGACCCGAACCGGGACAGCGCACGCATCGGCAGCTCCAGTGGGGTGATCCGGACCGGTGGCCGGGGCGGCAGTTGGGAGCGGTCCTCGTCGTACCGGCCGGGCTCCGCACCCGGGCCGTCACCGGGCCGCTGTCGCTGCCGGCGCGGCGGCTCGCCGCGCCGCGCGCCCGGCCGGGGCGGGCGCATCACCGGCGGGCGCGGTGGTGGCCGGTTGCCCCGCTGCCGGTCGAGCAGGTGGCCGCCGACCACCGCGGCGCCGGCCGCGACCGCGAGCTGCGGGTCGGCCCCCACCTCGACCGGCACCGGGAACCGGGCTGCGAGCAGGTCGCGGACCAGCGGGATCCGCGCCGATCCGCCGGCCAGCAGGACGCCGTCGAGCTGGTGCGGCGCCAGTCCGCAGGAGCGGACGGAGCGGGTCAGCTCGTCCACGGTCAGCGTGACGGCGGGCCGGATCAGGTCCTCGAACTGCGACCGGGTCACCGGCACCCGGGTCTGCCCGCCGGGCAGCCGGACCAGCACGTCGGTGCGGTCGGCGACGGCCAGTTCGGCCTTGGCGCGCCGGCACTCCCGGCGGAGCCCGCGCAGCGCCTGCCCGACCCGCGGGTCGGCCGGGTCGGCGAGCTGCCCGGCCAGCTCCCTGGGCAGGCCGGCGCGGACGTGCTCGACAAGTGCCTCGTCGAAGTCGGCCCCGCCGAGCGGCTCGATGTGGATCGGCTCTCCGCGCAGGTCGAAGCCGAGCGGCGGCTGCGCCCGGTCGACGACCGCGGCGGTGAAGGTCTGCCCGCCGAGGGTGTGGACGGCGAGGGTACGGCCGGAGAAGCCCTGCACGGCGTGCCCGGCGGCGGCGAGGATCGGCGCCGGCAGCAGGGTCACGTCGGCCAGGCCGACGTCCCAGAGCGCCTCGCCGAGCAGGTGCCGGCGGTAGCCGCCCCAGCCCGCCGGGTGGCTGAGCACGATCCACTCGGGACGTTCGCGCTCCTGGTCGATCACCCGCTCGACGACCCACATCGCCAGCATGGCGGTGAGGGCCTGTGCCGAGCACGCCTCGCCGCCGACCAGCAGCGGTACGTCGTCACCGACCCGGTTGCCGAACCCCCGGGCGACCCAGCCGCTGTCGACCGGCCCGTCGTAGTCGTCGGGATCGGCGACTGTTATGGACCGGTTCGTCGCCATCAGCAGGACCGACGGCACCGGCGCGCCGTCCGGCCCGAGCCTGACGGGTTCGGGTGGATCCCAGTTGTTGCCCCGGAGTCGGGTGACAGCGGCAGCCGTGGCGGTGCTGCCGATGTCGATTCCGAGGACGTAGGACATCCGATCATTCCTTCACCGCGAGTCATGGACCCGGGACGGCGCGAAGCGGATCGCGGCTTCACCCGGGGACGCCCCGGGGCGGTTGGGCTCGCCCGGCGGGCCGTTAGGGGAGTCATCTTTTCGTACCAGAGATCTATCCGCCATCGGGACCCTAACTCTGGGACCGCGCATCCCCTATGCCCCTAACGCAGATCTAAGGCATCGCCCTAGCGCGCGGGCCGCCAGACCCCGGAGTCCTCCCCGATGTCGGACGTGCGCGATTCCGGCTACCGTCGCTACGACGTCCGGCGGCGGTGCTACGCAGCGCGCCGCCGCCGGATCGGCTCCACCGCGCAGCACCGCAGCACAAGGCTCCACACTCGTATCCCACGACGGGCTGACGAGAACCGCACCGAGGAGACCGGCACATGGGCTCGCCCCAGACACTGCACGACTTCGTGCTCAACCTGCTGACCAACCCGGACGCCCGGTCGGCCTTCGAGATCGACCCCGAGGGCGCGCTGCGTGAGGCCGGGCTGGCCGACCTCAGCGTCGCGGACGTCCAGGACGTGGTGCCGCTGGTGGTGGACTATGCGCCGGTGCAGGGGCTCACCTCGCTGGTGCCGCCGGTCGGCGACGACGGAGGGCTCGGTCAGTTCCAGCTCGACCCGACCGGCGTGATCGGCCAGCTGCAGGACGTGGCGCAGTTCGGTGCCGCCACGCACTCCACCGGCTCGGACATCAACGCGGCGACGCTGGGTGCGATAAGCGTCGCGCCGGAGGTCCTCGGCGGCGTCGGCGCCGCCGTGCCCGGGCTCGGCGGCGACCAGCTCGCCGATCCGCTGGGTCTGGTCGATCCGCTGGTGCCGACCGGTGTGGATGTCGCCGACAGCCTCGACTCCGAGGTGGTGGACCCGGCGCTGAGCAACCCCGGCGGCGTGGTGGGCACCGCCGACGGCGCGGTCGGCGACCCGGTGGGCGGCGGTCAACTCGGCCTGGTCGACTTCGCCGGTGACACCGTGCGGGGCACCCTGGACGGTGTCACCGGCCTGGTCGACTCGCTGGGCGTTGGCGGCACCGTCGGCGGGGTGACCGACACCGTGGGTGGCGTGACCGACACCGTCGGCGGCGTGACGAACGCGGTGACCGGAGTCGGCGAGAGCCTGGACATCGCACCCCTCAGCTCCACCGGAGCACCGGTCCTCGACGACCTCGACGCCGGTTCGACGGTGACCGGCCTGACGGACACCGTCGGCAACACTCTCAGGGACACCACCTCGAGTGTCCTCGGTGACAACGGCCATGCCGGAGAAGTAGACGCCTCCACCTCCGGCGGCCTTCTGGGGATCGCGGACGACCTCCTCTGAGCGCGGGAAGTCCGTGAGGCCCGCCGAAGGCCGGACCGTGGTCCCACGGTCCGGCCTTCGGTCCTCTTACCCTGGCTCCTCTTGATAATTCCGGCGCAACCGGCACACTTGGTGCGTGATGCCGCCCAGCTGGCTTGCCGTACTCGACGAGGTCGTTCGGGTCTCCGGTACGCATGGTCGAAGTGACCTGATCGCCTGGCTCCGGCAGCGGCGGACCCAGTTGCTGGATCCGAGACTGCGGGTGCTGGTGGTCGGCGAGCCCAAACAGGGCAAGAGCCAGCTCGTCAACGCACTGCTCAACGCATCGGTCTGTCCGGTCGGTGACGGGATCAGCACCACCATCCCGACCGTGGTCGGGCACGCCGAGGCGCCGACCGCCGCCCTCGTCTGGAGCCCGCCGCAGCCGCTCGACCGGCCGGCGCAGCCACGACCGGCGGACGGCCGGGGCCCGTCGGAGGGTCGGGGCCCGGAACGACCGGGTGGCCGGCGGCCCGTCCCGCAGGCACCTCCGGAGCGGTCCGGCCCGCCGGAGGATCTCCCGTCCCCGGTCGGCGCGCGACCCGGCACGGCGGTGCCCGGCCCGGCGCGCCGGATCGCCGTCCCGATCGAGCAGATCGCCGCCCGGATCAGCGGTCGCAGCGGCGGGATCGGGGAGGTACCCGCCACGGCGACCGGTGGTCCGGCCGGTGCCGGGCGTACGGTCGGGTCCGGCGGGCGGCGGCCGACCGGTGGCCTGGAGCACGCCGAGATCGGCATCCCCCGGGCGCTGCTCGCCTCAGGGCTGGTCCTGGTCGACACGCCGGGCGCGGGCGGCACCGACCCGGGCCGGGCGATCAGCCCGGCCGCCACCCCGAGCCAGGCCGACCTGGTGCTGCTGGTCTCGGACGTGACCCGGGAGCTCTCGGTCGCCGAGATGAACCTCCTGCTGCACATCGCGCGGTCGCACGCCAACCTGGCCGTGGTGCAGAGCAAGATCGACCTGGTGCCGCACTGGCGTACGGTGGTCGAGCGCAACCGCCAGCATCTCGCCGACGCCGGCGTGCCGGCAGCGCTGATCCCGGTCTCCGCGACGCTGCGGTTGCAGGCGGCCCGGAGCAACGACAAGCAGCTCAACGCCGAGTCGCACTTTCCGGAGCTGATCAACCGGCTCAGGCGCGACCAGGCGGGCAAGGCCGACGCGCTGGCCCGGGCGGCGGTGGCGCACAGCGCCCGCACCGCGCTCGAGCAGCTCGCGGCACCGCTCCGCGCCGAACTCGCCGTCTCGAAGGCCGTCACCCCGGAGCAGTCCGGCCCGATCGCGAAGCTGCACGCGGCGCAGCGCGAGGTGGACGAGCTGCGCCGGTGCTCACAGCGCTGGCAGAACACCCTCAACGACGAGATGGCGGACCTGATCTCCGACGTCGAGTACGACCTGCGGGACCGTACCCGGCAGATCCTGCGCAAGGTCGACGAGGCGTTCGACAAGGCCGACCCACTGACCGGCTGGGACACCTTCCAGGAGTGGCTGACCGAGAACCTCACCGACGCGGCCGAGGCCAACTACGCCTGGCTGGCCGAGCGCTGCGGCTGGATCGCCAACCGGGTCGCCAGCCAGTTCGACAGGTACGGCTTCGACGCGCTGCCGAGCTGGTCGGTGCGGGTGCCGGAGAACCTCGGCGACCGGATCCAGATCATGGAACAGCCCACTGTGGAACGGTTCACGCCCACCCAGAAGCTGGTCACCGGCCTGCGCGGCTCGTACGGTGGCGTGCTGATGTTCGGCCTGGCCACCACGCTGGCCGGCATGCCGCTGATCAACCCGATCTCGCTCGGCGCCGGCGCGCTCTTCGGCGGCAAGAGCGTGCGCGACGAGGGGAAGTCGCTACTCAAACGGCGGCAGGCGGCGGTCAAGACGGCCACCCAGCGGCACGTCGACGACTTCTTCCTCCGGCTCAGCAAGGACTGCAAGGACACCGCCCGGCAGGTGCAGCGGATGCTCCGGGACCACTTCACCGCGCTGAGCGAGGAGTTGCAGGAGGGGATCGTGCGGTCGTTCCGGACCGCCAAGCAGGCGGCCGAGACGGAGGCGGCAGAACGCGACCAGCGCCAGCGCCGGATCGCGCTGGAGATGAAGCGGCTGGCGGACATCTACGAGCGGGCCCAGGCGCTGGTCGGCACGGAGTCCCTCGGCGCCGGACATCCCGGCCTGGAGCCCGGCCCGGGTGGTCTCGGGTGAATCGGGTGGGCCGGTTGGACGAGGCGGCCTGGGGGCTGGTGCACGAGGCGCTGGAGGTCTACGGCAACGATCCCCGCGCGGTGGAGCAGTTGCACCGCCAGTTCGCCCGCTTCGAGGAGCCGCTGCGGATCGCGGTCGCCGGGCCCTGGCGGTCCGGCAAGTCGACCCTGGTGAACGCCGTCATGGGCGAGGCGGTCGCGCCGGTCGAGGTGGCCGACGGCCGCCAGGTCTTCACCTGGTACGAGGACGGGCCCGAACCGAGGGTGACGGCGTATCCGGCCGGGGGTGCGCCCCGGGACCTCGCGGTGACCCGTACCGCCAGCGGCATGCGGGTCGACCTCGGGGGCGGCCGGTGGGACCAGGTCGACGACATCGTGGTGCAGTGGCCGACCAGGGCACTGCGGCACGCGGTGCTGATCGACACCCCGGCAGCCAGCACCGGGGTCACCGGCGCCCGGCCGGCGGGCGAGGACTCTCCGGCAGGGCGGCGGGCGCTCGGTGCCGCGCCGGCCACCGGGGGAGACGCCGAACTCGTCGCCGGCCCCGGCGGTGCGTCCACGATGGAGCGGATCGTCCGCGAGACGGACGCGGTGCTCTGGCTGAGCCGGGACGGCAGCGGTGACGGGCTGGGGCCGTTGCACGCCGCACAGTCGGGGACGGTGGCCCGGGCCGCGCCGGTCAACGTACTCCTGGTGCTCTCCCGGGTGGACGAACTCGCCGGCGGCCGGGTCGACGCCCTGCTCACCGCCAGGCAGCTCGCCCGCCGGCACCGCCGCGACCCCCGGATCAACACCCGCTGCCTGAGCGTGGTCGCGCTCGGCGGCCTCGTCGCGCTCGCCGGCCGGATGCTGAGCGAGCCCGACTTCGCCGGGCTGGCCGCGCTGGGCCGGCTACCCCGGCCCGACACCGATCGGCTGCTCCTCTCCACCGACCGGTTCACCGCCGTCGACTTCCCGGTCGCGGTCGACGTCGAGACCCGGCAACGGCTGCTCGACCGGCTCGGCATCTTCGGGGTACGCCTGGCGACCACGCTGGTCCGGACGGGCTGCGACAGCCGCGCCACGCTCGCCGCCGAGCTGGTCCGGCGCAGCGGCCTGACCGAGCTGCGCGAGTCGATGAACCGCTACTTCGTGGACCGCGCCCCGGTGCTGAAGGCGCGGGCGGTGCTGATGGCCCTGGAGTCTCTGATCCGTGCCGAGCCCCGCCCGGGAGCGTCGGAGCTGCTCGCCCGGCTGGAGCAGGTGCTCGCCGGGGCGCACGAGTTCCGCGAGCTGCGGCTCTCGGCGGCGCTGCTCGGCGGCGAGCTCCGGTTCGACGCGGAGCTCGCGGCCGAGGCCAACCGGCTGGTCGGCGGCGACGGTGCCAGCCTGGCGGCCCGGCTCGGCGTCGAGCACGACGCCACCGGCGACGAGCTGTGGGCACGCGGCTCGGCGGCGGTACGCCGCTGGCAGGACCTGGCCGAGGACCCGCTGCGCGGCATCGACCAGCGCCGGGCGGCCCGGCTCGTGGTAAGAAGCTGCGAGGGAATGCTCGCCGAACTCTCCTGACACTCTCCTGAGCCGAAACCCGATAGTCCTCTTAGGCCACACAACAACCCCCTCCCCGCTTTCCCCGCCCTCCCCGCCCTCCCCGCCCTCCCCGCCCTCCGCCCGCCTGCTTCGCAAACTGCAAGATCGCAGATCTTGGGTCTGTCGTTAGAAGGGTGTAAGACCTGACAAAGGAGACACCCGATGGGGACGTTGAAGATCGCGGCGGCGGCTGGTGTGGTCGACGGGCCGGCAGTACCGGCGCGGCAGGGCGTGGCCGGCGTGGAGCCTGAGGTGACGGCGGAGGCCTTGGCCGAGGCTCTCGACCCGCGGTTGGTCGCCAGGCTTGCCGCGCAGGCCAGGTCGCAGGGCGTGTCGCTGCTGGGCCGTGATGGTCTGCTGCAGCAGCTGACCAAGCGGTTCCTGGAGGCGGCCCTGGAAGCGGAGATGGACGAGCACCTGGGTTACGACAAGCACGCCCCGGCCGGGCGAAACGGCGGCAACAGCCGTAACGGCAAGCGGTCCAAGACGTTGTTGACCGAGGTCGGTCCGGTGGGCATCGATGTGCCGCGTGATCGGGATGGTTCGTTCGCGCCGGAGATCGTCAAGAAGCGGCAGCGGCGTTTCGGTGGGATCGACGACCTGGTCATCAGCCTGACGGCGAAAGGCCTGACGACCGGTGAGGTGGCCGCGCATCTGGCCGAGGTGTACGGGGCGCAGGTGTCCAAGGACCACATCTCCACGATCACCGAGCGGGTGATGGAGTATCAGGCGGAGTGGCAGTCAAGGCCCCTGGACACGGTCTATCCGGTGATCTTCATCGACTGCATCCATGTGAAGATCCGTGACGGTCAGGTCGCGAACCGGCCGGTCTACGTCGCCCTGGCCGTGACCGCCGACGGTGGCAAGGACGTGCTCGGGCTGTGGGTCGGTGACAGCAACGGCGAGGGCGCGAAGTTCTGGACCCGGGTGCTGACCGAGCTTAGAAACCGTGGCGTGGCCGACGTGCTGATGGTCGTCTGCGACGGGCTCAGGGGCCTGCCCGACGCGATCGGCGTCGTCTGGCCGCAGGCCGTCGTGCAGACGTGTCTGATCCATCTGCTGCGCAACTCGTTCAAGTACGCGTCGAAAGCCGATTGGGGCCAGATCGCCAAGGACCTCAAGCCGGTCTACGGCGCACCGAGTGACTCGGCCGCTCTCGACGCGTTCGCGGAGTTCAGCGAGAAGTGGGAGCGCAAGTATCCGGCGATTGTCCGGCTCTGGGAGAACGCGTGGGCGGAGTTCACTCCGTTCCTGCAGTTCAGCCCCGAGATCCGGAAAATCGTGTGCAGTACGAACGCGATCGAGAGCCTCAACGCCCGGTTCCGGCGCGCGGTCAACGCCCGCGGGCACTTCCCGACCGAGAACGCCGCGCTGAAGGTGCTCTACCTGACCGTGTGCGGCCTCGACCCGACCGGTAAGGGCCGTACCCGCTGGTCGAACAAGTGGAAAGCCGCGATGAACGCGTTCGACATCGCCTTCGACGGGCGCCTGACCGCAGCACAACGTTGACAACCCAAAGATCATCAATCTAGAGAATCCTAATTACACCTTTTAGGTGACACACCCCAGATCTTGGAACCCGATGGTCGCCATAGCGACCCTGCGATTCCAAGATCTGCGATCTCTTTCGACTTTGGAGGTTGGTGCGGTGATCCGGGGGTGGGGGAGATCCGTAGTGGGGGGGTGGGGGCTGCGGTTCGGGGGTTCGGGGTGGGGGTTGTTCGTGCGGCGTGGGAGGTTGAGCGGTGGGGAGGAAGGCGAGCATGATGCGAGCGGGTAGGAGGGACCCCGACGAGGGGAGGCCGGGGGAAGGTTCCCTACCGGTCGGGGAGGCGGCGGGAGTGCGGCGGTCAGCGCCGGGCGGGGTACGCCGGCTGGTCGGGCCGGTCTCGATCGGTGCGGCGGTAGCCGGGCTCGTGGCAGCGGTCCTGGTGGCCGTACAGGTGACCCAGCCGCCCGCTCCGGACGCCACGGCGGCCGGCGGTACGCCGAGCGCCACCGCGACCGTGCCTGCCACCACACCTGCCACACCGACGCCGACGCTCACCGGGATCTCGCCGAGCCCGCACCCGGCCACACCGACGCCGCGGGCCCGGACGTCTTCGCGGCCGGCCGCAGCGGCGGGCCCGGCCCGCACCTCCGACAAGAAGGGTGTGGCGGTCTGGACGTTTCCCGGCGTCGGCCAGGCGCTGGCGAACTCGAAGGCGAGCTGGTACTACACCTGGGCCACCCACCACCAGGGGATCACCACGCCCCGAGGCGTCGGCTTCGTGCCGATGATCTGGGGCCGGGACAATGTGGACCCCGGCAGCCTGGCCCAGGCGAAGGCGGCCGGGCCGTACCTGCTGGGCTTCAACGAGCCGGACATGGCCGGCCAGGCGAACATGAGCGTGGAGGAGGCGCTGCGGCTCTGGCCGAAGGTGCAGGAGACCGGTGCCACGCTGGGTAGCCCTGCGGTCGCCTTCGGTGGGGCCGACCCCGGCGGCTGGCTCGACCGGTTCATCTCCGGCGCCAGGTCGCGCGGCTACCGGGTCGACTTCATCGCCCTGCACTGGTACGGCGGGGACTTCGTGACCGCCAACGCCGTCAACCAGCTCCGGCAGTATCTCCAGGCGGTTCACCAGCGTTACCGGATGCCGATCTGGCTCACCGAGTACGCGCTGATCGACTTTTCGAACGGCGGTGTCCGGTTCCCCAGCGAGCAGCAGCAGGCCGCCTTCGTCACCGCGTCCACGAAGATGCTGGCCGGCCTCCCCTACCTGCACCGTTACGCCTGGTTCGGCCTGCCCGCCACCGACCGCGACCGCACCGGACTCTTCCGCACCGGCAACCAGCCGACGGCGGTCGGTCGGGCCTTCCAGGCCGCCGGCTGATCAGCGGCGGCGCCGGATGCGCGGCGGCGCCGGATGCGCGGCGGCGCGGCCTGGGGCGCCTGACCGGGGCGCCTGACCGGGGCGCCTGACCGGGGCGCCTCACCGGGGCGCCTGACCGGGGCGCGGGGCCAGGGCGGAGCGTTAGGCTGCCGGCGTGGAGTCCGTGCCGTTCCTCCTCGCCGGCCGACCGGCCCGGGGCGCCGAGGCCCTCGTGGTCCGGCATCCCTACGACGGGCGCGACGTCGGCCGCACCAGCCACGCCGATCCGGAGCAGGTCGAGACGGCGGTCGCCGCCGCCGAGTCGGTGGCGGAGCGGGCCGCCGCACTGCCGGCGCACGTCCGGGCCGGTGCCCTGGAGCACGTGTCGCGCCGGCTCGCCGAACGGGCCGAGGAGGTCGCCCGGGGCATCATCGCCGAGAGCGGCAAGCCGGTGAAGTGGGCCCGGGTCGAGGTGACCCGCGCGGTCTCGACCTTCCGGTGGGCGGCCGAGGAGGCCAGGCGCTGGTCCGGCGAGGTGCAGCGGCTCGACACCGACCCGGCCGGTGAGGGACGGATCGCCCTGGTCCGCCGGGTGCCCCGGGGCCCGGTGCTCGGCATCACCCCCTTCAACTTTCCGCTGAACCTGGTGGCGCACAAGGTCGCCCCCGCGCTCGCGGTCGGTGCCCCGATCGTCGTCAAGCCGGCCCCGGCGACCCCGCTGACCGCGCTGCTCCTCGGCGAGTTGCTGGCCGAGGTGACCGAACCGGACGGGCCGGGCAGCGGCCTGCCGGCCGGGATGGTCTCGGTGCTGCCGCTGCCGAACGAACGGGCCGGTGACCTGGTCCGCGACCCCCGGCTGCCGGTGGTCTCCTTCACCGGCTCCGGGCCGGTCGGCGCGGCGATCCGGCAATCGGTGCCGGAGAAGCACGTCACGCTGGAACTCGGCGGCAACGCCGCCGCCGTGATCTGCGCGGACTGGGCCAGCACCGACGACTTCGGGTACGCGGCGCAGCGGATCGCCACCTTCGGCAACTACCAGGCCGGGCAGAGCTGCATCGCGGTGCAGCGGGTCTTCGTGCACGAGTGGCTGCTCGACGGATTCCTGCCCCGGCTGGTGGCGGCGGTCGCGGCGCTGCGTACCGGGGATCCGGCCGAGGACGCCACCGACGTCGGGCCGCTGATCGACGGGGCCGCCGCCCGGCGCGTCGAGAGCTGGGTCGACGAGGCGGTGGCGGCCGGGGCAACCGTCGAGCTGGGCGGTCGCCGCGAGGGCGCCTGCTACACCCCGACGGTGCTGACCGGGGTGCCGCCGGGCTGCCGGGTCGACACCGAGGAGGTCTTCGGACCCGTCCTGGTGGTGGCGCCGGTGCCGGACGACGCGGCCGCGTTCGCCGCCGTCAACGACTCGGCGTACGGGTTGCAGGCCGGGGTCTTCACGCACAGCGTGCAGACCGCCTTCGCCGCGTACCGGACGCTCCGGGTGGGCGGGGTGATCGTCGGGGACGTGCCGTCGTACCGGGCCGACCAGATGCCGTACGGCGGGGTGAAGGGCAGCGGCGTCGGCCGGGAGGGGGTGCGCAGCGCGATGGAGGACTACACCGAACCCCGGGTCATGGTGCTGAGCGGCATCGAGTGGTAGGCCGCCCGCCGCTGCCGCGCCGACTTGCAAGGAAGGGCCCCCTCTTATCGCTTTCTGTAGAAGAAGGGCCCCCGGCTAACCATCGGGCAGGATTCGGCGCAGCGCCGGGCGGGCATGAGAGAGGGCGGCCGCCGGCCCACCGGTAGCCTGTGCCCGGATCCGCACTGCGACGAGCGAGGTGATCATGTCGGTACGGCGTGCCGCGAGCCGGCTGGGAGCTGTCTGCCTGCTGGTCGCAACGACGGTGTTCCTGACCGCCGTCCCGGCCGGAGCCGCGGGTGAGTCCGTCCGGGTCCGGGCGCCCAACTCGATCAGCGCGGGTGGTTCGCCGGGCTCGGTGACGGTGAACGTCTCGATGCGCAGCGGTGACTGCGTCAGCGTCCGGACCTCGCTCGGCGTACACCTGCCGGGGCTGACCGCCGATCGGGTCGAGGTGCGGGTCGCGGCCGACGGTGGCTGGCGTCGCGTGCCGGTCTCGGTGGTCGGCGGGCTGGTCGTCACGGAACGCACCGCGCCGAACCGGCCCGAACTCTGCGCCCGGAAGAACGTCACCAGCCGCTACCGGGTGACCCTGCTGGCCGGTGCGCCGCCCGGCCGGGTGGGTCTGCTGGCCGAGGCGTACACGGCAAACGGTCGGCTGCTCGGTCGGGGCACCGACTCGGCCCGGGTGAGCGGCCGGACCGGCGCCGCCCCGGCACTGACGCCGAGTACGGCACTGACGCCGTCCCCGGCCGCGGAGCAGACCGAGGAGGCGGTGGCGGAGCCCACCCAGGAGGTGGCCGCCGCGGCGGCGCTGCCGGGGAGTACGCCGGCCGGCGTCGAGTCCGGCGGGTCGCTCGGGCTCGGTGGGCTGGTGATGCTGGTCGGTCTGGTGATGGTCGGGATCGGTGTCGCCCTGCTGGTGCTCCTGATCCGGCGTGGCCGGGCGGACCGGGCTCGCCGGGCGGCGGCCGCCGTGGCGTCGGATGACGATCCGACCGCCCGGATCGTCGTGCTCGGCGCGGAACCGACGCCCCGCGTTCCGCCGGCCGACGCCTCCCCGACGACCCGGATTCCGCCGGTCGGTGCGTCTCCGACGACCCGGATTCCGCCGGCCGGCGCCTCCGGGCCGGGGTCGGCTGGAAGGCCGGGGTCGGCTGGAAGGCTGGAGTCGGCTGGAAGGCCGGGGTCGGCTGGTGGCGCGCGACCACCGGGGGGCGCCGCGGTGCCGGGCTTCGGGGAACAGACGCTGATCCTGCCCACGGCCGGTGCCGTCCCGCCGCGTCCGGCCGGCGTGACACCGCCGCGCCAGGCGGAGCCGGTGCCACCCCATTCCGTTCCGTCGGTAGGGGCTGGTGGCGGAGCGCCCGGCGAGACGCCTGTCCGTGCCGATGGCGCGTCGTCCCGCCCGTTGGACGGGCCGGAGCGGCTCGACGGCCGGCCGCGGGGCCAGGACGGGCCGGTACCGCCGGAGCAGCCGCCGGCCGGCGGACCGGACGCCACGTTGATCCTGCCGCCCACCCGTCGCCGCCCCCCGCGGTAGTGGCCGGTGGCAGCGGGGCTGCGGGTCGGCCCTGTTCACCGCCGGTGGCTCGCCTTGGGGCGGGCTGCGCCCTCCGGCTCCGATACGCTCAGGCCGTTGACCGAGTGTCCGGCTGAGGGGCGAGATCTTGTCTGATTTGTCCGCTATCGTCAAGGCGTACGACGTCCGGGGCACCGTTCCCGAGCAGTGGGACGAACGGGTCGCCGAGGCGTTGGGTGCAGCCTTCGCGCAACTTCTCCGTACCTCCGGGGAGGCCGCGGAGACCGTCGCCGTCGCCCACGACATGCGGGAGTCGTCGCCCGGGCTCGCCGCAGCGTTCAGCGACGGCGTCCGCTCCGAGGGCCTCGGCGTGCTCCATCTCGGCCTGGGCAGCACGGACCTGCTCTACTACGCCTCCGGCAGCCTCGGGCTGCCCGGCGCGATGTTCACCGCCAGCCACAACCCGGCCGGCTACAACGGCATCAAGATGTGCCGGGCCGGCGCCCGGCCGATCGGCCAGGACACCGGGCTCGCCGAGCTGCGGGACCGCGCCCAGGCACTGCTGGACAAGGGCGAGGCGCGCCTCGTGGACGGCCCGCTGTCGCCGCTGGAGCACCGGGACCTGCTTTCCGGGTACGCCGCCCACCTGCGCACCCTGGTCGACCTCTCCGGGATCCGCCCGCTCAAGGTGGTGATCGACGCGGGCAACGGCATGGGCGGGCACACCGTGCCGGCGGTGCTCGGCGACACCGTGCTGCCGGCCCTGCCGTTGGAGATCGTGCCGCTCTACTTCGACCTCGACGGCTCGTTCCCGAACCACGAGGCCAACCCGCTCGACCCGGCGAACCTGGTCGACCTGCAGGCGGCGGTACGCCGGCACGGCGCCGATGTCGGGCTCGCCTTCGACGGCGACGCCGACCGGTGCTTCGTGGTCGACGAGCGGGGCGAGCCCGTCTCGCCGTCGGCGATCACCGCCCTGGTCGCCGTCCGCGAGCTGGCCAAGCACCCGGGTGCCACGATCATCCACAACCTGATCACGTCGAGCGCGGTGCCGGAGATCGTCCGGGAGCACGGCGGCGTGCCGGTCTGCAGCCGGGTCGGGCACTCGTTCATCAAGGCCGACATGGCCCGGACCGACGCGGTCTTCGGCGGTGAACACTCGGCGCACTACTACTTCCGGGAGTTCTGGTTCGCCGACACCGGCATGCTCGCCGCGATGCACCTGCTGGCGGCGCTCGGCGAGCAGTCCGCACCCCTCTCCGAGCTGTGTCGGGCCTACCAGCGGTACACCGCCTCCGGTGAGATCAACTCGACGGTGCCGGACCAGCGGGCGAAGGTGGCCGAGGTCAGGGCGGCGTACCCGGAGGCGGAGGCCGACGAGCTGGACGGGCTGACCCTGCGGTTCGCCGACGGCGCCTGGCTCAACCTGCGTCCCTCCAACACCGAGCCGCTGCTCCGGCTCAACGTCGAGGCGCCCACCCCGGACCGGATGGTGGCACTCCGCGACGAGGTGCTCGGAGTCGTTCGCCGTTAAGATCCATCGCGCCGGTCGGCGACCCGCCGTCAGCCGACCTACCGCACGAGGAGTGGAAGGAGCCGCACCGTGGCCCTCGACCCGCAGTTGCTGGAGATCCTGGCCTGTCCGGATACCCACCACGCACCGCTGGACTACGATCCGGCGGCGCAGACCCTGACCTGCACCGAGTGCGCGCGGATCTTCGACGTACGCGACGACGTGCCGGTGCTGCTGCTGGACGAGGCGCGCGGCGGCCCGGCGACCGGTGCTGGCGCGACCTCCGGCGAGGACGCGATCTCCGGTGGCGGCGTCACCTCCGGCGGGGGAGACGTCTCCGGCGAGAGCACGGACCCGCGATGATGGACGGCACGGCCGGTCTGCGCGGGCGCCCGGTCGCCGACGAGGCGCTGCTCGACGACGTGGCGGCGATGTCGGAGAACGATCCCGGCGGCATGCTCCGGCACACCGCCGCGGCCGGCGCGCAGGTGCGGGAGTCCGCCGCGCTGGCCGCCGAGGCCAATCTCGGGATGCTGGCCGACGAGGGGCGCCCCCGGGCGGTCGTCATCGCCGGCATCGGCACCGCCGCCCGCACGGGTGAGGTGCTGACCACCGTCGCCGGTCCGCGCTGCCCCGTACCCGTGATCCAGCACCGCAGTGCCGGGGTGCCCGGCTGGGTGGGCGCGGCGGACGTGGTCATCGCGGTCAGCGCCTCCGGGCGCGGCCCGGAGGCGCTCGGCGCGGCCGAGGCCGCCGCCCGGCGCGGCGCCCGGCTGGTCGCGGTCGGCGCGCCGGACTCGCAGCTCCAGTCGGTGGCCGAGGGCGTACGCGCGCCGTTCGTGCCGGTCCCGCGCCGGGCGCCGGCCCGGGCCAGCCTCTGGGCGCTCACCGTGCCGGTGCTGCTCGCCGGCCGCGCGCTCGGCCTGGTCAAGGTGAACGAGGCGGACCTGGCCGAGACGGCGGCCCGGCTGGACACCGACGCCGACCGGTGCCGCCCGTCCGCCGAATCCTTCGTCAACCCGGCCAAGTCGCTGGCGCTCGGCCTGGCCGGCTCGGTGCCGATCGTCTGGGGGTCGTCGCCGCTGGCCACGGCCGCGGCCCGGCGCTTCGGCGACACCCTCTCGGCGAACGCCCGCTATCCCGTGGTGGCCGGCGCCCTCGGCGAGGCGGGCCGGGGCCGGGTCGGGCTGCTCGACGGCGTCTTCGGCGGGCTCGGCGAGTCCAGCCGGGACATCTTCGCCGACCCGGAGGAGGAGGCGCCCGGCACCCGGCTGCGGCTGGTGCTGCTCCGCGACGGCGGCCTGAACGCCGACGAGGACACCGACGAGCCGCTGGTGGTGGAGGAGCGCCGGGCCGACGCGGTGCAGACCCTGGCCGAGCGGCGCGGGGTGCGCTGCGACGTGGTGACCGCCGAGGGCGGCTCCGCACTGGAGCGGCTCGCCTCGCTCACCGCCGTCCCGGACTTCGCCTCGATCTATCTGGCTCTGGCGCACGGGCTCGACCCGATGGCCGTGCCGGCGATCACCGAGATGAAGGAGCTGTCCAACCCGTGAGCGAGCAGACCACCGGGCCCGGCGTCGCCGCGGCTCACGCCCGCGCCGAGCCGGCCGGGGCCCGCTCGTGAGCGCGGGTGGCGGCACCCGGGCGATCGTCGCGGCACTGCTGGCCAACCTGGGCATCGCGGTCACCAAGTTCGTCGCGTTCGCGCTGAGCGGCTCCTCGTCGATGCTCGCCGAGTCGATCCACTCGGTGGCCGACTCCGGCAACCAGGCGCTGCTGCTGCTCGGCGGGCGCCTGTCGAAGCGCAGGGCCACCCCGGAACACCCCTTCGGGTACGGCCGGGAGCGCTACATCTACGCCTTCATCGTCTCCATCGTGCTGTTCAGCCTCGGTGGCCTCTTCGCGCTCTACGAGGCCTACCACAAGTGGCACGAGCAGCAGATCCACCCCGGTGGCATCGAGTCGTGGCGCTGGCTGCCGATCGTCGTGCTGGTGGTCGCGATCGTTCTGGAGTCCTTCTCGTTCCGGACCGCGATCGTCGAGTCCAACGCGATCCGCGGCAAGGCGGGCTGGTGGGAGTTCATCCGCCGGGCGAAGGCGCCGGAGCTGCCGGTGGTGCTGCTGGAGGACCTGGGCGCGCTGCTCGGTCTGGTCTTCGCCCTGATCGGCGTCTCGATGACCCTGGTCACCGACAACGGCTACTGGGACGCGGCGGGCACCGCGGCGATCGGTGTCCTGCTGGTCGCGATCGCGGTCGTGCTGGCGTTCGAGACCAAGAGCCTGCTGGTCGGCGAGGGAGCCTCCGCCGACGTCGTCCGCCGGATCGAGCAGGCGATCACCGGTGGTGCCGAGGTCGAGCGGATCATCCACATGAAGACCCTGCACCTCGGGCCGGAGGAGCTGCTGGTGGCGGCGAAGGTCGCGGTGCGGCCGTACGCCTCCGCGGCCGAGCTGGCCGAGGGGATCAACACGGTCGAGGCGCGGATCCGCAACTCCGTGCCGATCGCCCGGGTGATCTATCTGGAGCCGGACATCTACCGGAAGGCCGAGCAGCCCGCGGACGGCGTACCGGAGCTCAAGGAGGCATGACGGGTGGAGCCGCTGTACGGCCGGATCCGGGACTACGCGTGGGGGTCGCGGACCGTCCTCGCCCAGTTGCAGGGCCGCCCGGTGCCGAGCGAGGGCCCGGAGGCGGAGCTGTGGCTCGGCGCCCACCCCGGTGACCCGAGCACGCTGCACCGGGGCGGGGCGCCGCTGAGCCTGCTCGACGCGCTGGCCGAGGATCCGGGGCGCTGGCTCGGGACGGACGTCGTCGACCGGTTCGGGCAGCGGCTCCCCTTCCTGCTCAAGGTGCTGGCCCCGGAGGCGCCGCTGTCGTTGCAGGCGCATCCGGACACCGAGCAGGCCCGGGCCGGGTACGCGGCCGAGACGACCGACCCGGAGTTGACGCACCGCAACTACGTCGACCCGTACCACAAGCCGGAGATGCTGGTCGCGGTCTCGCCGTTCCGGGCGCTCTGCGGGTTCCGCGATCCGGTGGAGTCGGCGGAGCTGCTGGCGGCGTTCGGCGTACCGGCGCTGGCTCCGGTGGCCGGCGCGTTGCGGGCCGGCCCGGACGGGCTGCCGGAGGCGGTGCGTACGCTGCTCAGCTGGCCGGATCCGGAGCGCGCCGGACTGGTGGCGGCGGTGGCGGCGGCGGAGGTCGGCGAGCGGTTCGCCCCCGCCGCCGAGCTCGCCCGCGACCTGGCCCGGCGCTATCCGGCGGATCCGGGTGTGCTTGTCGCGTTGCTGCTCAACCACGTCAGCCTGGCGCCGGGGGAGGCGATCTGGATGCCGGCCGGCAACCTGCACGCCTACCTGCACGGTGCCGGGGTGGAGATCCTGGCCGCCAGCGACAACGTGCTGCGCGGCGGGCTGACCCCGAAGCACGTGGACGTGCGGGAACTGCTCCGGGTGCTCCGCTTCGAGGTGCTCGCCGACCCGGTGGTCAGCCCGGTGCCGGTGGCCCCGGGGGTGGTCACCTGGCCGGTGCCGGTGGACGACTTCGCGCTGCACGGCGTACGCCTGGACCGCCGGGTCGGGTCGGCCCGGCTCGCGCCGCGCGGTCCCCGGATCGCACTCTGCCTGGCCGGCGAGGTCAGTGTGGCGGACGGCGCCGGATCGACGCTGCTCCGGACCGGCGAGGCGGCGATCGGCCGGGCCGACGGCGGGCAGCTCACCGTCAGCGGCGACGGTGAGCTCTACGTCGCCTCCGTCGGCCCGGCCTGAGTCCTCCACCCCCGCGCCGCGCTGCTTCCCACCCCCGGGACGCGAGTCCCCACAAAAGGGAAATTTGCGGATCGGCTTGACAGCTATCTTGCTCAGTGTGACTCTATGAGTACGCCGTGTTATCGCGGAAGAGAAAGCAGGTCCGAAGACACGCGCGGGGGAACCAAACCGGGGGGATGCGCGGGGCGGCCGGAGACTGGGCGGAGAACGCTCGGGACCGGCCGCCCCGCGCGCTGTCGCCCGCGATGTCGACGAGTTGCTCCCGCCCTGCCGCCGCAGGGCGCCGTGACCTCTCCGTACGACCGGCGACCCGGTGCGGGCGGCCCGGCCGGAGGTCCGTACTGTCCGGATTGCGACCCATCCCGGGTCCCTCGGGTGACACCCACGGCGTAACGTGGAGGGTCGCGTCGCAGACCATACGACAGGAGCGTTCATGACCAGCACTCTCCCGGCACCGGCAGGTGGTCCGGCCGCCGCGCCCCGCCCCGGCAGCGTCGCCGAGGGCGACTACAAGGTGGCGGACCTCTCCCTTGCCGAGTTCGGGCGCAAGGAGATCCGACTCGCCGAGCACGAGATGCCCGGCCTGATGTCGATCCGTCGCGAGTACGCCGCGGAGCAGCCGCTGCGCGGCGCCCGGATCACCGGCTCGCTGCACATGACGATCCAGACCGCGGTGCTCATCGAGACGCTGGTGGCGCTCGGCGCGCAGGTCCGCTGGGCCTCCTGCAACATCTTCTCCACCCAGGACCACGCCGCCGCCGCGATCGTGGTCGGGCCGGACGGCACCGTCGACGCCCCGTCGGGCGTACCGGTCTACGCCTGGAAGGGCGAGACGCTCGAGGAGTACTGGTGGTGCACCGAGCAGGTGCTGCTCTGGCCGGACGGCCAGGGGCCGAACATGATCCTCGACGACGGCGGCGACGCCACCCTGCTGGTGCACCGGGGCGCCCAGTTCGAGGGTGCCGGGGCGGTGCCCCCGGTGGAGAGCGCCGACTCCGAGGAGTACGCGGTCATCCTCAACCTGCTGCACCGCTCGCTCCGCGAGGACGACCGGCGCTGGACCCGGGTCGCCGCCGGCATCAGGGGCGTGACCGAGGAGACCACCACCGGCGTGCACCGGCTCTACGAGATGCAGCAGAACGGCGCGCTGCTCTTCCCCGCCATCAACGTCAACGACTCGGTGACGAAGAGCAAGTTCGACAACAAGTACGGCTGCCGCCACTCGCTGATCGACGGCATCAACCGGGCCACCGACGTGCTGATCGGCGGCAAGACCGCCGTCGTGCTCGGCTACGGCGACGTCGGCAAGGGTTGCGCGGAGTCGCTGCGCGGCCAGGGCGCCCGGGTGATCGTGACCGAGGTGGACCCGATCTGCGCGCTCCAGGCCGCGATGGACGGCTACCAGGTGGCCACCCTGGACGACGTGGTCGCCACCGCCGACATCTTCATCACCGCCACCGGCTGCTTCGACGTGATCCGCAACGACCACATGGCGCGGATGAAGCACCAGGCGATCGTCGGCAACATCGGCCACTTCGACAACGAGATCGACATGGCCGGGCTGGCCAAGCGCTCCGACGTGCAGCGGATCAACATCAAGCCGCAGGTCGACGTCTGGCAGTTCGACGACGGCCACTCGATCATCGTGCTCTCCGAGGGGCGCCTGCTGAACCTCGGCAACGCCACCGGGCACCCGAGCTTCGTGATGTCGAACTCGTTCGCCAACCAGACGATCGCGCAGATCGAGCTCTTCACCAAGACCGACCAGTACCCGGTCGGCGTCTACACGCTGCCGAAGCACCTGGACGAGAAGGTGGCCCGGCTGCACCTGGACGCGCTGGGCGCCAGGCTCACCGAGCTGACCAAGGAGCAGGCCGCATACCTCGGCATACCGGTCGAGGGGCCGTACAAGTCGGAGCACTACCGCTACTGATCCCCGGATCGCGACCCGACGAGCCCTGGGCCGGTGCCATCCGGCCCGGGGCTCGCCGCGCTCCAGCGGCCGCACCGGTGCCGCCATCTCCGCCTATCCGGTCGATCCGCTCCGCGCCGCGGGCACGGCCACCACGGGCTGCGGCGTCGTCGGCACCGGCGCCGCCGGCCGCACCGGCACCGGCACCGGCACCGGCACCGGCACCGGCACCGGAGCATCCGCACCCCGCGCGCCGAGCTCCGGCCAGAGCGCCGAGGCCACCGACCGGTTCCCGACCAGCCGCCGCCGCGCCCGCGCGTGCCGCTCGGCCAGTACGGCGGCCAGGTAGGCCCACTCCGGCAGCCCCGGCGGCGGCGGTGGGGTGACCACCGCCGCGACCTCCGCCCAGAGTGACCGGGTCAGCCGGCGTCGGGCGTCCCGGGTCAGCGTCGAGGTCCGGCTCAGCAGTTGGCGTACGGCCAGCGCCAGGCCGTCGTCCAACCGGGTCAGGTCCAGGGTGGCCGCCCAGCTCGCCAGCGGCGGGACCATCATCGGGACGTAGCTGGTCCCGGCCGGGCTCCGCTCGTGGATGACCAGCGTGCCGGCGGCCAGGTCGCCGAGGCGTCGACCCCGGGGATCGCTGAGCATCACGGTCACCCCCGCCGCCCAGGTGAGCAGGGGCAGCACCAGGCCGGGCCACTCCACCGCGACGCCGACCAGGCTGCGGGTCAGCGCCTGCCGGAAACCCACCCGGCCGCCGTCGGCCCGGATCACCCGCAGCCCGACGGCGAGCTTGCCGACCGTACGCCCGGAGTTGACCGTCTCGCAGAGCACCGGATAGCCGACCAGCACCAGCACCACGCCGACGGTCTGCAACCCGGTCAGGAACGCCCGGTCCAGGCTGCCCGGGCCGACGGTCGAGGTGAGCAGGATGCTCGCGCCGCTCACCAGGATCACCGTGAGGGTGAACTGCACCAGGATGTCGACGAGCAGCGCCAGCACCCGGGAGCCGAGCCGGGCGGCCCGGACGTCCAGCTCGACCGCCTCGCCGCTGACCAGCCCGGCATCCGCGCCGTAGCCGGTGCGCGGCGGGGCCGTCGCCGACCTCGGTGGTTGCGCTGTCACACCGACAGTGAACACTATGAGCGCGAAACCTGGGGAGCTGAGTTGGATCTCGACGCGTACACGGCCGAGCACGAGCGGGAGTGGCGGCGGCTGGCCGAGCTGACCCGGCGGCACCGGCTCGACGCCGACGGGGTCGACGAGTTGATCGCGCTCTACCAGCGGGTCGCCACCCACCTGTCGGTGGTGCGCAGCCGCTCGCCCGATCCGGTGCTGGTCGCCCGCCTCTCCCAACTGGTGCTGGCCGCCCGGGGCAGGCTGGCCGGGCGATCCGGTTTCTCCTGGGCGGCCGTCGGCCGGTTCTTCACCACCGGTTTTCCGCTGGCCGTCTACCGGAGCTGGCCGTGGTGGAGCGCGGTCGGCGTCGGCTTCGTGCTGGTCGCGGGCTTCCTGATGGTCTGGACCGCCGAGCATCCGGAGGCCGCCGCCGCGCTGATCGGCGACGAGGCCGCGGCCGAGGCGTTCGCGGCCCGTTTCGTCGGCTACTACAGCGAATACTCCGCGCCCAGCTTCGCCTTCCAGCTGTGGACCCACAACGCCTGGATCGCCGCCCGTTGCCTGGCCGCCGGCATCCTGATCGTGCCGGTCTTCTACCTGCTCTGGCAGAACGCCCTCAACATCGGCGTGACCGGCGGGGTGCTCGCCGCCTACGACCGCACCGACGTCTTCTTCACCATGATCACGCCGCACGGCCTGCTGGAGCTGACCGGGATCTTCCTGGCGGCCGGCGTCGGCCTGCGGATCGGCTGGGCCTGGATCGCGCCGCCGCGCGATCTCACCCGCGGCCAGGCGGTGGCCCGGGCCGGCCGCTCCGGCATCCTGGTCGCCGTCGGGCTGGTCGGGCTCTTCGCGGTCGCCGGCCTCATCGAGGCCTTCGTCACCCCGGCGGCGGCCCCGACCGGGGTACGCGTCGGCATCGGCGTGCTGGCCTGGCTCGGCTTCCTCGGCTACGTGCTCCACTTCGGTCGCCGGGCAAGCCTGCGCGCGGCGGACGGGTGAGGGGACGGCGGGCGGGTCAGAGCTGGCCGAGGGCCTTGAGCCGCAGGTAGGTGTCGGTGACCATCGGGGCGAGCCGGCCGGCCGGGGCGTCGACAACGGTCACCCCGTGCCGGGCCAGCGCCGTGCGCACCCGGTCCCGGTCGGCCAGCGCCCGCCAGGCCGCCGCCGCGGCGTAGGCGTCGTGGACGTCCAGTGGCGACCGGGAGGTGAGGTCGGTCAGCACCGGATCGTGCGCGGAGGCCACGATCACCCGGTGCCGGGTCGCCAGCCGGGGCAGCACCGGCAGCAGCCCCTCGCCGATGGCGCCCGGTTCGAGGGCGGTGAAGAGCACCACCAGGGCGCGTCGGCGCTCCCGCCGGAGGACCTCCCCGGCGACCAGTTCGAAGTCGGTCTCGACCAGGGCCGGCTGGAGCGGCGCGAGCGCGTCGACCATCCGGGCCAGCAGCGTCGACTGGGCGCCCCCGGTCAGCGCCAACCGGACGGCACTGTCCACGGCCAGCAGGTCGACCCGGTCACCGGCCCGGGCGGCCAGCGCCGCCAGCAGCAGGGCGGCGTCGACGGCGGAGTCCAGTCGGGGCTCGTCGCCGACCCGTACCGCCGAGGTGCGTCCGGTGTCGAGCACGCAGACCACCCGCCGGTCCCGCTCCGGCCGCCAGGTCCGGACCAGTACGTCGGCCCGCCGGGCACTGGCCCGCCAGTCGACCGAGCGCACGTCGTCGCCGACGACGTACTCCCGAAGGGTGTCGAACTCGGTGCCGTGGCCACGGCCGCGCGTCACCTCGGTGCCGTCGATGATCCGGAGCCGGGCCAGCTTCTCCGGCAGGTGCCGGCGGGACTCGAAGCGGGGCAGCACCCGCAGTGTCCACGGCGGCGTCGACGGCTGCCCGGCCCGCTGGCGGAACGCCAGCCCCAGCGGCCCGTACGAGCGCAGGGTCAGCCGCAACGCCGGCCGGTCACCACGACGGGTCGGGGTCAGCCGGCTGGGCAGCTCGACCCGGGCGCCCGGGTCGAGCCGCACGATCGGGGCACCGGGAAGGTCGGGCCGGGCCCCGGCGGACGGCACCCAGGCGTCCCGGACCGTGGCGCGCAGCGGCCGGTGCGAGGTGTTGTGCAGCCACACCGAGACGGTGGCGGTGTCACCGAGCCGCACCACCCGGTCACCGTCCCGGCCCGCCTCGACCGCGCCGGGCGGGACGGCCAGTCGCCAGTCCAGCACGGTCAGCGCCAACACCAGCCCGGACATCACCGTCACGCCGAGCCAGGGCGCCGGCCAGAGCGGCAGGGTCAGCGCGCCCGCGCCGAGCAGGGCCGCCGCCCGTCCCGTCATCGGGGTGTCGGCACGGTGCCGAGCACCGCGTCCAGCACCGACCGGGTGGTGACCCCCTCGAGCTCGGCCTCGGGCCGCAGCCGCAGCCGGTGCCGCAGCGTCGGCCGGGCGACCGCCTTGACGTCGTCCGGGGTGACGTGGTCGCGGCCGGCCAGCCAGGCCCACGCCTTCGAGGTGACCAGCAGCGCGATCGCGCCCCGGGGCGAGGCGCCCAGCTCCAGCGCGGGCGCCGCCCGGGTGGCCCGGCAGAGGTCCACGACATAGCCGAGCACGCTCTCGGCGACGGCGGTCCGGCTCACCGCCGCCCGGGCCAGCGCCAGGTCGGCGGGGCTGGCCACCGGGCGTACCCCGGCGGCGGCCAGCTCGCGCGGGTCGAAGCCGGCGTGGTGCGCCCGGAGCACGCCCAGCTCCTCGTCCCGGCTCGGCAGCGGCATGGTCAGGTGCAGCAGGAAGCGGTCGAGCTGGGCCTCGGGCAGCGGGTAGGTGCCCTCGTACTCCACCGGGTTCTGCGTCGCGGCCACGATGAACGGGTCCGGCAGCGGCCGGCGGCTCCCCTCGACCGAGACCTGCCGCTCCTCCATCACCTCCAGCAGCGCGGCCTGGGTCTTCGGCGGCGTCCGGTTGATCTCGTCGGCGAGCAGCAGGTTGGTGAAGACCGGACCCTCCCGGAAGGTGAAGGCGGCGGTGCGCGGGTCGAAGATGAGCGAGCCGGTGACGTCGCCGGGCATCAGGTCGGGGGTGAACTGGAGCCGCTTGGACTCCAGGTCGAGAGCTGCCGCGACGGTACGGACCAGCAGGGTCTTGGCCACCCCCGGTACGCCCTCGAGCAGCACGTGCCCCCGGCATAGCAGCGCGATCACCATCCCGGTGACGACGGCGTCCTGCCCGACGACCGCCTTGGCGACCTCGGTGCGCAGCCGGTGCAGGGCGGCCCGGGCCTCGTCGGCGTCGCCCGGCCCGGCCTGCGCCGGAACCGGGTACGGCGCGGCGGCGTAGCGCGGGTCGGTGGTTCCGGCGGATGTGCTCACCGGGCTTCTCCTTCGCTGTGGCGGTCGGGCCGGGGCTGGTCGAAGAGGGACGCGGGGCGGTCGGCGGGGAACGCGGGCCGGTCGGTGGGGGACGTGGGGCGGTCGGCAGGGAACGCGGGGCGGTCGGCGGGGGTGTCGCCGGCCCGGCCGGTCAGCACGTCGAGGGCCCGGGCCAGGTCGAGCAGTTCGTGGTTGGTCTCCGGCGCCGGCCCGTGGAGCAGGTCGTGCACCTCGGCGGCATCCCGTCCGGTGCGCGCCGCGACGGTGGCGGCCAGCTCGTCCGGCCCGGCGTCGGCGGGCAGGTTGCCGGACTGCGCCAGCCGGTGCAGGGCCGCCGCCCGGAGGGTCTGTGCCGCCGGCCCGTACGCCCGGGCACGCTGGTAGAGCCGGGCCCGGCCGAGCACGGTCTCGGCGGCCGGCACCGACACCGGCAACGGCTCGGCGACCGGTGGCCCGAGCCGGCGGGCCCGCCAGAGTACGGCCAGCAGCAGCGCCAGGGCGAGTTGGACCAGCACGGCCCAGAACCAGGGCGGCAGGGCGTCCCAGAGCGGGTTGCGCGGCTTCGGCGGGGCGCCCTGCGGGTCGGGCTCTCGCGGCGGCGGCTCCGCCTGCTCCTCGTACTCGGGATAGCCGTCGCCCTCCTCGGGCTGCTCGCCCCGGTATGTCTCGGAGCCGTCCGGGGCCGACGTCCACGGGTCCAGCCCACCGCCCCGGTAGTACGGCGGCGGCGGCTCCGGCCCGGCCAGGTCGAGCCAGACGACCCGCTCGTGGCGGCCGAGCAGCGCGGTGGCGAGTGCGGCGTTGCCCCACTCGGCCAGCCTGTCGTTCCGGAACGGGTCGCTGGCGCCGATCACGACGACGTCGCCGTCCCGCTGGGCCGTCCTGGCCAGCCCGCCCGAATAACAGTGGTCGGTGCGACCGTCCACCTCGGACAGGCTGCGGTAGCGCTGCAGCAGTGCGGCGGCCCGCCCGGCCGTCACCGCCTCCGGCAGTGGGCAGGGCCGGCCGTCCGCGTCGGCCGGGACCGCCCGGGCGGCCCAGCGCCGGCCGGTGGCGGCCAGCGGCAGATCGGCGGCGTCCAGCACCCGCTGCGGCGGGTCGACCAGCACCACCCGGGCGCCGTCGGTGTGCCCGGCCGGCTCGGTGAGGTACGGCAGGTACAGCGGATGCACCAGCCCGGGCGCCGGGACGAAGAGGGTGGAGCCCTCGGCGTACGCGCGGGGCAGCGCCTCGCGGGTGCTGGTCGCCCGCTCGACGGTGATGCCTGCCGCGCGCAGCCGGTCGGCGAGCCGGCTCCCGCCGGCGTCGTCGGAACTGACCGGGGAGAGGAAGCCGGAGTCGGTCGGCTCGGGCTGGTCGACCGCATGGCTGATCACGGTGCCGGCGAGCAGCAGGACGGCGGCGCCGAGCGGGATCGCGATCCGGTGCCAGCGGCGTTGCCGGCGTACCCCCGCCGGGGCGGCCGGCGGCGTGGTGGAGCCGGCGTCGGACCGCCCCTCGCCGGTGGGGGCGGCCCCGGGTGCGGGCCTCATCGCCGCACCATCCCCTCGTCGCCGGTGCGTGCACCGTCGGCGGTGTGGGTGCCGGTGGCGGGCCCCGCGCCGAGGTTCCGGGTCAGCTCGGTGGCGAGCACGCGCATCCGGTCGTCGTGCTCGCGCCGGGCGGGCCGCTCGGCGTACCAGAGGTCGGAGAAGAGCCGGCCGGCCTCGGTGAACGGCGCCTGCACCTCCGGGCGGGCCGGTGCCGCCGCCGCGAGTTCGGTGACGGTCAGCCCGGGCCGGTGCTCCAGCGCCCCGGCGTCGACGAGTTCCCGGACCATGCCCCGGAACCGCTCGCGGGCCGCCTCGGCGTACCGGCCATCGGCGGCGAGCCGGTCCGCGAGGGCGGCCAGCGTCGCGGCCGGCACCTCCGGCAGCTCGGGATCGTCGGCCGTGCCTGCCGGTTCCGGCTCGGCGGGCGGGGCCGGCCGGGTCCGCCGCCGCCCGTGTCGCCAGCGGGACAGCCGCCAGCGGGGCGGCCGGCGGGGCACCCAGGCGGGGTAGTGGAACCAGGCGAGTGCGGCCAGCACGGCGGCGAGCAGTAGAAGCAGCGCGGCCAGGGGGAGGGGAAGTCGGTCGCCGAGGGCCGCCACCGTCTCGGTCCACCAGCGGCTGGGGCTCACCGTCGATCCGCCGTCGGGGTCAGCGCCGGCCGGCCGGTCTGCCGGGCGCGACCGACGGCGATGTCCAGGCCCTCGGTGCGGATCCGGGTCTCCAGATAGACCACCGCGTCGAGGCAGGCGAGGGCGGGATAGGCGACGCCGTTCACCGCGGTCCAGACGGCCAGGGCGACCGGCAGCTTCCACTCCGGCGCCAACAGCCCGGCCGACTCCAGCCCGGTCACGGCGCCGATCGCCAGCCCGATCCGCAGCAGCCACCAGACGAGGTAGTTGAGTAGCCGTACCGCCGCCGCCCGGCCGCTGTTGCGCAGGGCGAGCGTGGCGGAGCGCCACAGCGCCCGGACCGGGCCGACCCGGTCCAGCACGATCGCCGGCACGACCGAGCCGAGCAGCGCGAACCCGACCACCCAGAGCGGCAGGACCAGGGCCGACACGAACATGACGGCGCCGGCCAGCCCGGCGGCGAGGACCGTCACCGGAAACCGGGCACCGCCGGGGTGGAGCAGCCGGTGGACCCGGGGTGCCGGGTCGACCAGCACCGTACCGGCCGCCCGCGCGGTCAGGTTGCCGAGCAGCGCGACGACCACCCCTTCGCAGGCGGCGCCGACGGCCAGCAGGAACCAGTACGCGGGCAGCTCGTCCAGGCGCGGCAGATAGGCGGGCGGCATGACCTCGGCGACCAGGCGCAGCGGGTGCAGCAGGAGTTGTTCCACCCCCGCCAGGACCACGGCGACCGGCACCAGCGTCCGGGCGTGGTCGCGGAGCAGCAGCACCGCCGAGTCGACCAGCTCACCGACGGTGAGCGGCCGCAGCGGCAGTACGGCGGTCGGGCCGGCGTCGGGCAAACCTACTCCTGGGACCTCGGGGGTTGGCGGGGGAACGCGCCGCAGCAGTCATGGTGACACGCCGTCTCATCCCGGACGGAACCGCGCGGCCGGTTCCCACGTCACGGTTCGGTCCGCTCCGCCGTCGATCCGCTCCGCTCCGCCGCCCGGCGCAAGGCTCCATCGGCCGGCGCTGATCAATGTCCATCGGCCGGCGCTGATCAGCGGTGGTCCATCCCTGGTGCGGACCGGTCGGCCGGGGTAAGCTACTGCGCTTCGTGGCCACGGAGGGTCGCGGTGCGCCGCGCCGGGAGGCGCGGGACGGCGGCGTCGCACAGAGGGTGGAATATTAGTGTCATGAGAGCCCGGGTACTGGTGGTCGACGACGATCCCGCGCTGGCCGAGATGCTCGGCATCGTGCTGCGCAGCGAGGGGTTCCTGCCCTCGTTCGTCGCCGACGGAGAACGGGCATTGGCCGCGTTCCGGGAGAACCGGCCCGATATCGTCCTGCTCGATCTCATGTTGCCGGGGATGAGCGGCATCGACGTCGCCCGGGCCATCCGCTCCGAGTCGGGCATCCCGATCGTGATGCTGACCGCCAAGAGCGACACCGTCGACGTCGTGCTCGGGCTCGAGTCGGGCGCGGACGACTACGTGGTCAAGCCGTTCAAGCCCAAGGAGCTGGTCGCCCGGATGCGGGCCCGGCTGCGCCGGGGCGAGGACGCCGCGCCGGAGCTGCTGACCATCGGCCCGCCGGGCAACCAGATCAACATCGACGTGCCGGCGCACACCGTCAGCCGGGACGGCGATGAGGTCAAGTTGACTCCGCTGGAGTTCGACCTGCTGGTCGCGCTGGCCCGCAAGCCGCGCCAGGTCTTCACCCGCGAGGTCCTGCTGGAGCAGGTCTGGGGCTATCGGCACGCCGCCGACACCCGGCTGGTCAACGTGCACGTCCAGCGGCTCCGCGCCAAGATCGAGCCGGATCCGGAGCGACCCGAGGTCATCCTCACGGTGCGGGGAGTCGGTTACAAGGCGGGCACCGGATAGCCTGGGTCGCACTGTGGCCCGCACCATGACCTCCTCCGCCGACCTTCTCGCCCGCGTCGCCGCGACCGGGCGGCGGTTGCGGCGTGCCGGCTCGGTGCGGGCGGCGACCGCGGCCAACGCCCTGCACCGCACCTGGCGGCGGTCGCTCCAGGTGCGCGTCGTCACCATCACCCTGGTGGCGTCCAGCCTGCTGGTGGGCGGTTTCGCCTATCTGGTCGCCGACAACATCACCGACATCGTGCTGGACAACGCCACCAGCGACGTCAAGAGCCGGCTCGACGACGGTCAGCAGTACGCCGCCGAGCAGCTCAGCAACCACCTGACCGTCTCCGACCAGGGGCTGCGGGCGACCCTGGAGAACACGGTCAACTATCTGGCCGGTGGCGATCCGGCCCAGCTCGGCGGCGTGGTGGTGGCGCTGCGGGCCGGCAACTTTCCCGGCGTGCCCCCGGCGACCTCACCCCAGGTCGACGTCGGCGGGATCCTGACCGCCGGGATGCAGGACGCGGTCGAGGGCGGCGACATCGCGCACCAGTTCCGCACCGGCGACCTGTTCGACAAGGGGCGGACGAAGTACCTCGTCTACGGCTCGCCGGTGCCGACCCAGTTCGGTCAGGTCGAGCTCTACTATCTCGTCCCGTTGACCCGCTGGGACCAGATCGCCGACGCCTCCCGTTCCACCGTGCTGGCCACCGGGTTCGCCCTGGTCGTGCTGCTCGGGCTCCTCTCCGGGCTGGTCACCCGGCTGGTGGTCAATCCGGTACGCGCCGCCGCCCGGACCGCCCAGCGGCTCTCCGCCGGGCTGCTCGACCAGCGGATGGTGGTCAACGGCGAGGACGACCTGGCGATGCTCGCCGCGTCGTTCAACCAGATGGCGACGAACCTGCAGCGCCAGATCGTCCGACTGGAGGAGATGTCCCGGCTGCAACGTCGGTTCACCTCGGACGTCTCGCACGAGCTGCGTACCCCGCTCACCACCGTACGGATGGCGGCCGACCTGATCTACGCGGAGCGCGACGAGTTCGACCCGGCGGTCCGGCGTACCGCCGAGCTGTTGCACGCCGAGCTCGACCGCTTCGAGGATCTGCTGACCGACCTGCTGGAGATCAGCCGGTTCGACGCCGGGTTCGCGATGCTGGACGCCGAGCCCACCGACCTGGTGCCGGTGGTGCATCGGGTGGTCGACCGGCTGGAGGCGCTGGCCAGCCGCTGCGACGTGCCGCTGCGGGTGACGGTGCCGGACACTCCGGTGATCGCCGAGGTCGACCCGCGCCGGGTGGAGCGGGTGTTGCGCAACCTGATCGGCAACGCCGTGGAGCACGGCGCCGGCAAGCCGGTGGTGGTCGTGCTGGCCGCGGACGAGACCGCGGTGGCGATCACCGTCCGTGACCATGGTGTCGGGCTCAAGCCGGGCGAGGAGAAGCTGGTCTTCAACCGGTTCTGGCGGGCCGACCCGTCCCGGGCGAGGCAGACCGGCGGCACCGGACTCGGCCTCTCGATCAGCCTGGAGGATGCCAGGCTGCACGGCGGCTGGCTGGAGGCGTGGGGTGCACCCGGCGAGGGTGCCCAGTTCCGGCTGACCCTGCCGGCCCGGGCCGGTGACCGGTTGACGTCGTCGCCGTTGCGGCTGGTGCCGGCCGACGCCGGTACGGCGGCCGTGGACGGGCTCGGCTGGCCGGCCGCACCGGCGATCGTCGGCGGTCCGCTCTACCCGCCGGGCGACGGCGGCGGGTCGGCCCGGCCCGGCGGTGCGGAGCGCGCCGGGAGCGGCGACACGGGGATGCCCGGCCACGCGACCGGCTTGGACGGCGGCTCGACCGTCCCGGAGGAGACCACCGGTCCGGCACCTGGCGGGGTGGCCGGCCCCCGCACCCCGGCCGATGTCGAGCGGAGCGAGGTGCCGGGATGAGCAGCCGGTCCGGCCGGGCGGAGCGAGGTGGCGGTGGGCTGCGCAGGCGGTCCGGCCGCGCGGAGCGAGGTGGCGGGATGCGGCGGCGGTGGACGGTGTTCGGGTCGGTCGCGCTGCTCCTGGCGGTGCTGGCCGGGTGCGGCATCCCGGACGAGACCGCCGTGCGGATCGACGGCAGGGGACCGGTCGGCGACACCGCTCCGGGAGATCCGACCGGCGGTCAGCCGCCGAGCCGTACCGACAGCGGCAGCGACCAGCGGACGTTCGCGCTGAACTACCTGACCGCCGCGGCGGGTGAGGCGGCCGAGGCGTACAAGCGGGTCAACGAGTACATCGTCTCCACCGAGCGGTTCAGCCCGAAGCCGGACGACGAGGGCGACGTCAACGTCGTACGGGTCGATGCCGACGGGGGCGGAATCGTCATCACTCAGCGTAACGACGGTACGAGCCTGGTGAAGGTCGAGGTCCAGCAGGTCGGGGTGCTCCGGGGCAACGGATCCATCGGCGAGCCGGTCGAGACGGAGCGCGAGTACACCTTCACGATCGGCGGGGCGCCGACCGATCCCGGGATGGGCAGCGGGCTCTGGGTGCTCGATCCGCCGTCGGTGCTGTTGATGACCGACCGCGCCCTGAGCACCTACTACCAGGAGAAGACCGTCTACTTCTGGAACTCCGACCGGACGGCGCTCGTGCCCGACCTGCGCTACCTGCCGCGCTCGGTGCCGGTGCAGCGGCACGCGACCGCGGTGCTCGACTGGCTGATCGGCGGGCCGTCCGAGTGGCTCAGCCCGGTCGCCGTCCGGCTGCCCGAGGGCACCAGCCCGGTGGGGAACGTGCCGGCACCGAAGGACGGCGGCCGGCTGGAGGTGAACCTCTCGGTCAAGGCCGGTGCCCTGGAGACCGATGTCGAACTGCAGAAGCTCTTCACCCAGATCGTCTGGTCGCTGAAGAGCAACCAGCTGCTCGACAACGAGCTGGAACTCAAGATCCAGAATCAGTCCAGGATGATCGAGGTCGCCGAGGACTACCGGCGGCGGTATCCGCTGTACCAGCTCACCGGCGCCCCGGCCGGGTACGGCGTCTTCGAGGGACGCGTCTACCAGTTGGCGAACCCCGGTGATCCGGCGCCGCTGCCGATCCCGGCGGAGGAGAACCACGACGTCGTCACCGCGGGGGCGACCCGGGACGGCGACATCGTCTCGGTGGCGCTGGTCAGCCGGCAGGGCGAGTACTTCCGGCTGCGGACCGGCTCCGGTCCACGAGTGGTGAGCGCGCTTCTGACCAGCGAGAACCGCTACCGGAGCATGGGGCGGCCGGTGTGGTTGAAGGGGACGGGAGAGCGCCGGCCGGCGGGTCTGGTGGTCGCCGACGGCAGGCTCATGACCTTCACCGCCGGCGATCCCGATCTCACCCCGGTCGCCTTCTCCGGCCTCTCCGGGTCGGTGACCGCGGTCGGTGCCTCGGTGGACGGCAACCGGATCGCCTTCGTCGCCGACGGCCGGCTCTACGTCGCCGGGGTGCGGGTCGAGGACGGTGGTCTCAAGGTCGAGCCGGCTCGCCAGTTGCCCACCTCGCTGCACCAGTTGAGCGCGGTCGACTGGAGCGGCGAGAACCTGCTCGTACTGGCCGGGCTGGACGATGCCGGCGGCTCGGCGATCCACCGGCTCAACGTCGACGGCGCGCTGGAGTTGCGGCAGGTGACCAACGTCGGCGCCCCGGTCGAGGCGCTGGCCGCCTATCCCGAGGACGCCCAGCCCTTCCCGCTGATGTACGGGGCGAACCAGGTGGCCTTCATGGGCGAGACGGCGATCAACCGGAACCAGGTCGCGCCCGGCGGTGGCACCCAGCCGTCCAGCCCCAACCCGGCGACCGCGGCCTTCTATCTCTACTGACCACCTGTCTCTACTGACCATCTGTACTGAGACCGCTACGGCGTCTCGGCTGTCCGGCTCGGGAGGAGTGGCGGTGCTGGCGGGGGTCTGGGCCGAGCTGACCGACCTCGTGCTGCCGGCCGAGTGCGCGGGCTGTCGCGGCGAGCGGCTGCCGCTGCGCCAGGGCGCCTGCCCCGGCTGTGCCGCCGCGCTCCGGGCGCTGCGTCCGACCTCGGTCCGCCCCACCCCGGCACCGCCGGGCCTGCCGCGCTGCGTGGCGCTCGGCAGCTATCAGGGTGCGCTGCGGGAGTCGATCCTGTCCTACAAGGAGCGGGGGCGGCACGGCCTCGCCCGCCCGCTGGGCAGGCTGCTCGCCGAGGTGGTGGCGGAGGCCGCGGGTGGGCGCCGGCCGGTGCTGCTGGTGCCGGTGCCGGCGACCGCCCGGGCGGCACGGGCCCGGCACGGGGACCATCTGCGCCGGTTGACCCGGCACGCCGCCGCCCGGCTGCGGGCCGCCGGCTGGCCGGTCGCGGTGGCGCAGCCGCTGCGGGCGCTGCCCCGGCCCGACTCCGCGACGCTGGACAGCGCGGGTCGGGCGGCGGCGGCGAGGGACGCGTTCCGGCTCCGGGTCGGGCGGGCGGGCGGGGTCCGGCGCGGTGCGGCGGGTCGGGCGGTGGTGCTGCTGGACGACATCGTCACCACCGGGGTCACCCTGGCCGCCGTGGCCCGGCGGTTGGAGACCGCCGGCATCCCGGTGTACGCGGCGGCGGTGCTCGCCGCCACCGTACGCCGATCACGTGCCTGACCCGGCCGCTATTCACTCTCTGTGTCGCGGCATACACCCCATCGTGCACTTCCTGCAAACCTTCTCGAATTGGTCTTGGTGATCGGGGTGACTCGCGAGTCGATTGGGGTTAGCGTCTTATTCACCGGGGGTATGACGGGTGTTCCAAGCCCCGTGAGCGACACCTGGAGGGAGGCAGCGCCGTTGTTCCGGATCCGGTCCAGCCGATTCCCCGGGGCGGGCTGACCGGGGGTTTTCGTTTCCGCAGACTCTCCGATGGCGCAGGGAGGTCACGCATGGATCTCGTGGTCAAGGGCCGAAACGTCGAAGTGCCGGATCATTACCGGGTGCATGTAGCCGAGAAGCTCGCCAAGATCGAGCGCTACGACCACAAGCTTATTCGGATCGACGTGGAACTTTTTCACGAACGCAATCCGCGACAGTCCGATCACTGCCAGCGAATAGAGATTACCTGCGTCTCCCGAGGACCCGTGGTCCGCGCGGAGGCGTGCGCGAAGGACTTCTACAGCGCCCTCGACGCCGCGATCTCGAAGCTCGACACCAGACTGCGCAGAGCCGCCGACCGGCGCCGGGTGCACCGGGGCCGGCACGCTCCGCTCTCCGTCGCCGCCGCCACGGCCGGGCTGCCGGTGGTGGACGCCGCCGGGCCGGCGCTGGCCACCCTCACCGCCTCCGCCCCGGCGCAGTCGAACGGCCACGGCCGGTCGCACGACCACGGGCCGTCGGCCCCGGAGCCCGAGTTCGACGAGTACGACGACGCGCAGCCCTGGCACATCGCCCGAGAGAAGCTGCATCCGGCCGAGCCGATGACAGTCGACGACGCACTGTTCCAGATGGAGCTCGTCGGCCACGACTTCTATCTCTTCCTGGACAAGGAGTCCGGCCGCCCCAGCGTCGTCTACCGGCGCAAGGGCTACGACTACGGCATCATCGCCCTGGCCACCTGACCCGCTCCGGTGCCCGCCGGCCCGGTCAGCCCGGGTCGGCGGGTCCGCCCGTCCCCCGGATTCCTGCCGGCGACGGTCCGGGGTCGCTGTCCGCGGCGGCGGGTCCGGACCCGCCGTCTGTGGCGAGTCCGAGGTCACCGGGGAGCAGGGCGCCGATCCAGGCGTCCACCCGGGCGCCCCGGTGGTTGAGGGCGTGCCGGGCGGTCCCCTCGAAGGTGAAGCCCGCCTTCTCGACGGCCCGGCGTGAGGCGGTGTTGCCCACGTTGGCCCGCCACTCGATCCTGACCAGGTTCAGCGCGGTGAAGCCCCAGGCGGAGACGGCGACGACCGCCGCCGGGCAGTATCCGCGGCCACGCGCAGGCGGAGCGACCATGAAGCCGAGGTCGCCGACGAGGGGATCTGCCGCCGAGATGCGGAGCTCCACGATCCCGGCGTACCGGTCGGATCCGTCGGCGATCACGAACACCGCGCCGGTGCCCCGGCGCCAGACGCCCGGGGCGTACTCGTACCCGAAGAACTCCGCGTCCGACCGCTGGTACGGGTCCGGCACCGTGGTCCAGCGGACGCTCTCCGGGTCACGGCACGCCTGCACGATCGGGTCCAGGTCCGGCTCGTGCAGTTGCCGGAGCCGGAGCTCCGTACCGTCGGGGGCCCGGGCGAACAGCACGGGCTGCGGCGCGGCGAAGAGAGCGGCCCGGCGGGCCTGGAGCGAGCCGCTGCCGGCGGGACCGCCCTCCGGACGCCCGCCGTCGGACAGGTCCCCCTCGGCACTCAGGTCGGCCGCGAGCAGCGAGCCCACCCAGCCGTCCGGGACGCCGCCGTGCGGTGGATCGGCGAGCCGGAGCTCTCCGGCGACCTGGAAACCCACCCGCAGCGCGACCAGCCGGGACAGGTGGTTGCCGATCTCGGCCTGCCAGACGATCCGGTGCAGCCCCAGCTCCTCGAACCCCCACCGGCAGAGCGCCCGGCCGGCCCGGACGGCCACCCCCCGCCCCCGGGCCCACGGCGCGGTCCAGTAGCCGATCTCCGCAGACCGGAGCACCGGGTCCATGGTGACGAGGCCGCAGGAGCCGAGAAGTTCGCCGGTGGCCGCGTCACAGACCGCGAACGGCGCCCCGGACCCGGCCGTCCAGGCCCGGGGTGCCAGCCTGGTCACGAAGTCGACCGCGTCCTCCCGCCGGTACGGGCTTGGCGCCCTGGTCCAGCGCCGGATCTCCGGGTCCTGGCATGCCCGGTGTACGTCCTCGGCGTCCTCGGCCCGCCACTGCCGCAGCAGCAGCCCCGCCTCGACCATCTCGATCGTCGCCGCCGACGACCCGGCCACGACTCCGCCGAGCGGTCCGGCGCGGCCGGGCCCGGTGTTCCGATTCATCGGGCCATCGTCCCGGAAGGTTCGCGCTGGGCGTAACCGGATTTACCGGTCCACAAGCCTGGTATCGGACCGAATGTCCGATTCGACGAACGGGACGGGCGCCGCGACTGACGGTAGGGCCGATGATGCGCCTACGATGGTTCGGCAGACTGTCTAGGGGAGCGTTGATCCGTGTCGATTCTGGAAAAGGTCCTCCGCGCGGGCGAGGGGCGCATGCTGCGCCGGCTCAAGGCGATCGCCACTGCCGTCAACTCGATCGAGGACGACTACATCAACCTCACCGACGCCGAGCTCCGGGCGCTCACCGAGCAGTACCGGGAGCGGCTGGCCGACGGTGAGACCCTCGACGACCTGCTTCCCGAGGCCTTCGCCACGGTACGCGAGGCGGCGTCGCGGGTGCTCGGCCAGCGGCACTACGACGTGCAGGTCATGGGTGGCGCGGCGCTGCACTTCGGCAACATCGCCGAGATGAAGACCGGCGAGGGCAAGACCCTGACGTCGGTGCTGCCCGCCTACCTCAACGCGCTTTCCGGCAAGGGCGTGCACATCGTCACGGTGAACGACTACCTGGCCGAGCGGGACGCCGCCTGGATGGGGCGGGTGCACGAGTTCCTCGGCCTCACCGTCGGGGTGATCCTGCCCAACCGGCCGGCCGCCGAGCACCGGGCCGCCTACGAGGCGGACATCACGTACGGCACCAACAACGAGTTCGGCTTCGACTACCTGCGGGACAACATGTCCTGGAGCAAGGACGACCTGGTCCAGCGGGGGCACAACTTCGCGATCGTGGACGAGGTCGACTCGATCCTGATCGACGAGGCCCGGACGCCGCTGATCATCTCCGGTCCGGCCGAGCACTCGGCGCGCTGGTACGGCGAGTTCGCCGGGGTCGTGGCCCGCCTCCAGGCCGGCAAGGACGGCGAGGGCGACTACGAGGTCGACTACGCCAAGCGGACGATCGCGGTGACCGAGCGCGGTGTCGCCAAGGTCGAGGACCGGCTCGGCATCGACAACCTCTACGAGTCGGTGAACACCCCGCTGGTCGGCTACCTGAACAACGCGATCAAGGCGAAGGAGCTCTACAAGCGCGACAAGGACTACATCGTCAGCGAGGGCGAGGTCCTGATCGTCGACGAGTTCACCGGACGGATCCTGCACGGTCGCCGCTACAACGAGGGCATGCACCAGGCGATCGAGGCCAAGGAAGGCGTGGAGATCAAGCAGGAGAACCAGACCCTCGCCACGATCACCCTGCAGAACTACTTCCGGCTCTACAGCCGGCTCTCCGGCATGACCGGTACCGCCCAGACCGAGGCCGGCGAGTTCAACAAGGTCTACAAGGTCGGCGTCGTGACGATCCCGACGCACCGACCGATGGTCCGGGTCGACCGGCCCGACGTGATCTACAAGACCGAGCGGGCCAAGTTCAACGCGGTCGTCGAGGACATCGCCGAGCGGCACGCCCTCGGCCAGCCGGTACTGGTCGGCACCGTGTCGGTGGAGAACTCCGAGGTCCTCTCCCAGCTCCTGCGCCGCAGGGGCATCCCGCACGCCGTCCTCAACGCCAAGTTCCACGCCAAGGAGGCGGAGATCATCGCCCAGGCGGGGCGCAAGGGCGGGGTGACGGTGGCGACCAACATGGCGGGTCGAGGCACCGACATCCTGCTCGGCGGCAACCCGGAATACCTGGCCAACACCGAGTTGCGACAGCGCGGGTTGGATCCGGTGGAGCACGCCGACGACTACGCCAAGGCACTCGAGGAGATCCTTCCCCGCTGGAAGGATGCCTGTGACGCCGAGGCGGAGGAGGTCTCCTCCGTCGGTGGCCTCTACGTGCTCGGCACCGAACGGCACGAGTCCCGGCGGATCGACAACCAGTTGCGCGGCCGGTCCGGCCGGCAGGGTGACCCCGGTGAGTCCCGCTTCTACCTCTCCCTCCAGGACGAGCTGATGAAGCGGTTCCGGGCCGGCGCCGTCGAGGCCGTGATGGAGCGCTTCAACATTCCGGAGGACGTCCCCATCGAGTCCAAGATGGTGACCCGGCAGATCAAGAGCGCCCAGGCCCAGATCGAGGGCCAGAACGCCGAGATCCGCAAGAACGTCCTCAAGTACGACGAGGTGATGAACAGGCAGCGCCAGGTGGTCTACGCCGAGCGCAAGCGGGTGCTCGACGGCGAGGACCTGAACGACCAGGTCAGGCACATGATTGACGACGTGGTCACGGCGTACGTCACCGGGGCGACCGCCGACGGATACGCCGAGGACTGGGATCTCGACCAGCTCTGGTCCAGCCTCAAGCAGCTCTACCCGATCGGCGTCACCGTCGACGACATCGTGGAGGAGTCCGGTGGCGAGCGGAACACCCTCGACCCCGACTTCCTGCTGGAGCAGCTCAAGCAGGACGCCTTCGCCGCGTACCAGCGGCGTGAGGAGGAGCTCGGCAGCGAGGCGATGCGCCAGCTGGAGCGGATGGTGCTGCTCCAGGTCATCGACCGTAAGTGGCGCGAGCACCTCTACGAGATGGACTACCTGCAGGAGGGCATCAGCCTGCGCGCGTACGCCCAGCGCGACCCGGTGGTGGAGTACCAGCGGGAGGGCTTCGACATGTTCGCCACCATGATGGACGGGATCAAGGAGGAGACGGTCGGCTTCCTCTACAACCTGGAGGTCCAGGTCGAGGAGGCGAAGCCCGCGCCGGCCCAGTCCGGCCCGGTGCCGATGCCGGTGCCGACGGAGCCGCCGGTCGAGATCCGCGCCAAGGGACTGGGCCGGACGCCCCGGACCCAGGGCCTGCACTACTCGGCGCCGACCATCGACGGCGGTGCGCCGGCGACCGGTGGCGTGGCCGTGGAGCAGCCGCAGGCCCAGGCGCCGGCCCTCGGGGTCGGCGGCCCGCCGCCGCCCTCGGCCTCGCGGCGGCCCGCCGCGGGGCAGGCGGTCGGGAGCAACGCCCCGTCCCGGAACGCCCCGTGCCCCTGCGGCTCGGGCCGCAAGTACAAGCGCTGCCACGGGGCGCCCGGAGCCGCCTGACGTTTCCGGTCCCGCCGGGCCGAACCACCGGCAACGGCACGTCCCGCTCCGCGCGTCGCTCCGAACGCCGCGTCGCTCCGAACGTGCGTCGCTGCCGAATGCCGCCGCCTCCGGTCGCTGAACCTGGCGACCGGGGGCAGCGCAGCCTTTCCGGGCCGTCTGCGATGGCTCGGGATGCGTCAGAGCAACGCCACCGCGACTCCGACCCAGCTTCCCCGGCGCCGTTCGATGCGGAACGCCAGTGCCCAGGTGCGTCCGGCGGCGCCGACCGCTGCGGCCGCCTCGACGACCCCCGGCCGGGGTTCGCAGACACGGAGCCGGCGCAGCCGCAGCGTGCGGACGGGCTGGCCCGGCCGGCGGCGCCCGGAGACGCGGCTGGCTGCGGAGGAAAGCTGCGCGACCATGCCGGCGGCATCGGGCGGACTGGCCAGCGCCCGGACGTGCCCGGCCGGCCGGTAACCGTTGACGATCTCCAGGCAGGTGTCGAGGAACCGCTTCGCCGCCTGCTGCGCCTCGGGGGTCGCGCCGGCGAGGGCGCCTGCGGGCGTTGCCGCGAGGGCGCCCGGCGGCGTTGTCGCGAGGGCGTCCGGCGGCGTTGTGGTGGAAGCGCCTGCCGGTGTTGTGGCGACGGAGCTTGCCGGCGTTGTGGTGGGAGCGGTGCCGCCAGGCGGGACGCGGGCGGCCGGGGTGACGGCCGGGACTTCGGCGGCGGACGAGCGGAACCGCTCGCGAGAGCGTGGGGCGGCGCCGGAGCGGGGCGCCAGGTCGAACCAGGCGCCCGAGGCGTGCTCGTCGTCGAAGGGCGGATCAAGGGGCGGCGCGGGGCGCAGTCGCACGGTGGGCCGGACGGCTGGCCGGGTGCGGGCGAGGGGCATCCTCATTCCCTTTCATGATCTTGCGTTTACCTTCGTTTGCCTCCGACGAGGAAATTTCTAGCGGACTCAACGGCCGCCGTCAATGACGTCGATCCGACCGGACCAGGCACGGAAGGCGCGCCACACGGGCCGACGGGACTGCTACGGCGGGCTGCTACGGCGGGCTGCTGTGGCAGGCCGATGGGGCAGGTTCGGGCAGCCGACGGGGCAGGCGTCCGGGCCGGGCGCGACCGGGCGACTATTCGGGTAGGCGGTCCACCAGCGGGTTGCCGGCCACCCACTCGGCGGTCTCGGCGTACTTGCGCTGGATGTACTCCTCCAGGCGGCTGCGCTCGACCCGCCACTGCCCCCGGCCGCCGATCTTGATCGCCGGGAGTTCGCCACTGCGGACCATGTGGTAGACCTGCGAGTCCGAAACGTTCAGCTCGGCGGCGACGTCGGACAGCAGCAGGAACCTCGGCTCCACGGAAAGACTCCCGGTTGTCGGTGGCCGCTTCAGTTTGCCACCGACGGCGGCGCCGTCGCCTCCGCCATCAGGTCGCGACGGGGGCACCGAGCCGGGCCTGGTGACCGTGCCGGTCGACCCGCTGACGGCGCGGCTGCCGTCCTGACCTGTGGCGCCCGATCCGGGATCCCGGATCCGCTACCGGCCGGCGACCCGGATCCGCTACCGGCCGGAAGGCTGCCGATGTACTACCGTCGCGGGTGAATACAGCGACGCCGTGGCCCGGAGCGGGCGCCGGCGCGGGCCGGCGTCGAGCGGGAGAGACCTACCGTGACAGAGCAGCTCGTCCGGGTGTACGTCCCGGCAACCCTGCCGATGCTCGCCGAGTTGCGCCAGGAGGGCTGGATCATGGCGGCCCGGGGTCACGCGGTAACACCCGAACTGCGTGAGTGGTACGCCGAGGGCGACGAGGAGGAGTTGGAGTACGTCGCCTTCACCCGGGCGGCCCAGGAGGCGCTGCGGCTGCTCCGGGCCGATTCCGAAGCTCCCCGGCGCAGGGTCGTGGTCGCTGTGGACGTGCCGTCCGGCATGGTCCACCGTGGCGACCACGAGCTCGGCTCCAGCACCGTGCGGCTGCACGGGCGGATCGGGCTCGGCACCGTCGCCGCCATCCATGTGGACGGCGCCGACGCGACGGAGGATGTGACGGCCGCGGTCGACGTGGTCGACCATGCGCTGGACGGCGACCCGGACGCGCAGTTCACCGTGGATGGTGCCGAGGACCACGAGCTGGAGTGGTACGACCCCTCGGAGCTGGACACGCTCTCCGGCGCCGCCGGTTGACCCGGGCCGACCCGGCGGACCGGGTCGGTGTCACGGTGGTCGGTGTCACGGTGGGTGGCGTCAGGGCGTGTCGTCGGCCCTCCTGAGGCAGTTGAGCACTGCGGCGTCGACCGCAGCCTGGCTGTCCGGATCGGAGCCCGCCCCACCCGCCGCGCCCGGCGCGCCCCTCAGGAACGCCTCGCGCTGCTCGGCCGTCGCGTTCTCCATGTACCAGTCGGCCAGGCAGTCGACCGCCCGGTCGGAGCTACCTGCCATTCGCGCGTCGGAGCGGATCTTCGCCACCACGTCGTCCCGCTCGGTGCCGCCGTCGGCACAGGCGGCCAGGGCGAGCGCGAGCCCCAGCGCGGCGAGACCGGTGGCGCCTCTCCTGCAAAGTCTGAGCATGACGCCAGTCTATGTGTGCCCGTTCCGGTCCGACGCTCCGGCGCCGGTCGGGTCCTCCGGGCCGGAGCGGCCAGCAGTCTGCGGTCCGGCCCGCGTCCCGCACCGGCCGGCGTTGCCACCGAACCGGGTCGCTCAGCGGCCGGCGTTGCCGACCGGCTCGGGGCGGTCCGCCGGCCCGCGGTCGGCTCCGGTGTCGTTCTCCGGATCGGTGTCTCCGGGGCCGGTCGTGCCGCCGGCCTCCGTGCTCGGATCGCCGTTCCGAGCCGTGTCCGGAGCCGTGTCCGGAGCGTCGTCCTGACCGTCGTACCCGGCCCCGCCGGCCGGCCTGTCGCTCTCGGCGCCGTCCCGGTCGGGGCGCCGGAGTCCGGGCGGCGTCCCGGTCGACTCCTCGGCCGGCCGGAGCGTGCGGCCGAAGGCGATGGTCGCGGTGAGCGAGCCGAGGAAGAGCACCAGCAGTGCGTGGTTGATCCGGGAGCCGCCGAGCAGGCTCTGCGCGGCCCGGTCCGCCTCGCTGAGGGCCCCCGCCAGCCGGAGCACCTCCGCCCCGGCCGTCCGGGTGAGAACCTCGGCGGCGAGCAACAGCAGGCCCGGCCCGGCGCCCGCGACCAGGTACGCCGGCCAGCGCGGCGGCGACACCGTGCCGGCGGCCCGCCCGACGGCCCGGCGCCCGGCGATCCGCAGGTAGCCGAAGGCCACCAGCCCGGCGGCGAGCCCGCTGGCCACCGAGGCGGTCCGGGAGAACCAGCGGAACGCGGTGAGCTGCGACGCCTGGGTGTCGCCGGAGCCGTAGAGGTCGAGCACCGGGTCCTGGAAGTAGCTCAGCGCGAAGCCGACCGCGAAGACGGCCAGTCCGGCGGCGACGACGGCGGCCACCACCAGGGTGTTGCGCAGCCCGCCGGCGATGCCGCCGACCGTGGCCGCCGCCGCGGTGGTGCCGGCGAGCACCATGATCGCCGAACCCTCGCCGTAGCTGAGGGTCACCACCAGTGCGGCGAGGAACCCGGTGGCGAGGCCGGCGACCAGGGAGACCAGGAACCGGGGTGTGGTGCGCCGGATCCCGAGCCGGGTCATCAGGTTGCCCAGCACGAGGCTGACGGCGGCACCGCTCACGAGGCTCGCCGAGATCACCCCCGGCAGGGCGTACGCGGCCGAGGTGATGGCCATCGAGACGATGCCGGAGGAGGCGATCTCGGCCTTGGCCGACCAGAGCATCGCGGAGAGCCAGCCGAGGGCGAGCACGGCGAGGACGAACGCACCGGGTGCGGGCACCGGGGACGGTGTGGCCACTACCGGCGCCGCGGGCTCGACCGGTTGGTCGGGAGCCGAGGTCGCGGTCGTACCGGACTCTTCTGTCATCATCTCCCCTTCAGCGGGTGGCCGGTCGCGGTGGCGTAGCGGCGACGAGGGCTGGGGCGGTGCGATCCGGCCGCCGGTCCCTCAGCGTACGCGGACCGGTCGGGGCGTCGGCTCGCTGCCGCTGCCGCTGCCGGTGCCGGTGCCGGTGCCGTTGCGGCCGACGGTGGCCGTGCCCCGCCGAGCGGGGCGGTGGGGGCGACCATGTAAGGATTGGCGCAGGTCCCGCCCCCGTACTCCCGGCATCTCCCGAGGGCACGGGGCCGAGGCGCCCGGCCGACCGGCCGGGGCCGGCGGGGCCGGTTTCGCCGTCGTTGTCGAGATCGCCCAGGAGAATCCCATGGACGCCGTTCTCTCCGTTCCGGAGCCCCGCAACGAGCCGGTCCGCGACTACGCTCCCGGCAGTGCCGAGCGGGCCAGCCTGCAGCGCCGGCTCGGCGAGCTCGCCGCCGAGCGGCGCGACCTGCCGATGACCATCGGCGGTACGCAACGGATGGCCGCGGGTGCCGCGATCGACGTCGTACAGCCGCACCGGCACCAGCATGTGCTGGGGGTCACCCACAACGCAACCAACGCGGATGCGCAGGCGGCGGTGACGGCCGCGAAGCAAGCTGCCCCGATGTGGAGGAATTTGTCCTTTGCAGACCGGTCTGCCGTTTTTCTTCGTGCCGCCGACCTGCTCGCCGGACCCTGGCGGGACACGCTGAACGCCGCGACGATGCTCGGCCAGTCCAAGACGGCGATCCAGGCCGAGATCGACGCCGCCTGCGAGTTGATCGACTTCCTGCGGTTCAACGTCGCCTTCGCCCGCAAGCTTCTCGCCGAGCAGCCGCTGTCGTCGAGCGGCGTCTGGAACCGGTTCGACCACCGGCCTCTGGAGGGCTTCGTCTACGCCGTCACCCCGTTCAACTTCACCGCGATCGCCGCGAACCTGCCCGCCGCGCCGGCACTCGTCGGCAACACCGTGGTCTGGAAGCCGGCGCCGACCCAGCAGCTCGCGGCGCACTTCACGATGCGCCTCTTCGAGGCGGCCGGCCTGCCACCGGGTGTCATCAACATGGTCACCGGGGACGGCATCGCGGTCTCCGAGGTCACCCTTGCCGATCCCGACCTGGCCGGCATCCACTTCACCGGCTCGACCAAGGTCTTCCAGAAGCTCTGGCAGGGCGTCGGCGAGCACATCGCGAACTATCGCGGCTATCCCCGACTGGTCGGGGAGACCGGCGGCAAGGACTTCGTGGTCGCGCACCCGAGCGCCGACGTCGACGCGCTGCACACCGCGCTGATCCGGGGGGCGTACGAGTACCAGGGGCAGAAGTGCTCCGCCGCGTCCCGGGCGTACGTGCCCCGGTCGCTCTGGGCGGGTGGCCTGCGGGACCGGCTGGCCGGCACCGCCGACGGGCTGGCGTACGGCGACGTCACCGACCTCGGCAACTTCGGCGGCGCGGTCATCGATGCCAGGGCGTTCGCCCGGCACACCGCCGCACTCGACATGATCTCCGGCGACCAGGCGTGCCGGATCGTGGCGGGCGGCACCGCCGACGACTCGGTCGGCTGGTTCGTCCGGCCGACCCTCTTCGAGTGCGACGACCCCGGGCACAAGTCCTTCACCACCGAGTACTTCGGGCCGATCCTCGGCGTGCACGTCTACGAGGACGCGCGGTTCGAGGAGACCGTGCGGCAGGCCGAGTCGGTCGCGCCCTACGCCCTGACCGGCTCGATCTTCGCCACCGACCGCCGGGTGATCGATTGGACGACCGAGACCCTCCGGTACGCGGCCGGCAACTTCTACGTCAACGACAAGCCGACCGGTGCGGTGGTCGGGCAGCAGCCGTTCGGCGGTGCCCGGGCCAGCGGCACCAACGACAAGGCCGGCTCCTGGCACAACCTGGCTCGCTGGATGTCGCCGCGCACCATCAAGGAGACCTTCGTCCCGCCCACCGACCACCGCTACCCACACATGGACTGACCGTCCACTGCCCGGCGCCCACATCTGGCCGCCCGCTACCCGGCGTCACATCTGGCCGCCCGCTACCCGGCGTCACATCTGGCCGCCCGCTACCCGGCGTCACATCTGGCCGCCCGTGTGCCCGGCTGGTGACCGTCCGGGCGCCTTGGCCACCGGCCCGCCCGGTGGCGGGCACGCCGCCGCGGGTCCCGGGTTCGTGCCAGCCGGTCCCGCCCGGCGTCCCCGGTTCGTGCCAGCCCGGCCCCGGCCGGCCCACGGTCCCGCCCGACCTCCCTAGCGTCGCCTCCAGAGAGCGGAAGGTGACCGTCCGCCGGCCGGAGACGGTGCGGCGGGCGGCGACCGGGCCAGGGGAGGGACGCATGATCAACTGTGTGCTGGGCGGCCGCTACCGCCTGCTGCGGGAAATCGCGTACGGCGCGACCGGGACCGTCTGGCGGGCGGTCGACCTGCGTGGCGGTGAGTCGGTGGCGGTCAAGATGCTGCGTCCACAGGCCGCCGCCCGGCCGGACCTGGTGGCCGCGTTCGCCGTCGAGACGGAGATCGTCGCCGGTCTCGACCACCCCTGCCTGGTACGCGCCCGCGGCGTGCTCGGGAACGGGCGGGAGCGGGCGCTGGTGATGGAACTGGTCGAGGGGGAGGATCTCCGCCGTCGGCTGCACCGGAGCGGACCGGTCCCGCCGGGGATCGCGGCCGAGGTGGCGTCCCAGCTCGCCGCCGGGCTGGCCTATCTGCACCGGCGGGAGATCGTGCACGGCGACGTGAAGCCGGGCAACCTGGTCGTGCCGGCGGACGCCGGTCCGGTCCGGCTCGTCGACTTCGGCGCTGCCCGACGGGTGGGTACCGGACCCGCCTGGCCGGACACCCAGGCGACTCCGGAGTACGTCGCGCCGGAGGTGGTCGCCGGCGCGTCGCCCGGCCCGGCCAGCGACGTCTACGCGCTCGGCATCGTACTGTTCGAACTGGTCTCCGGGCGCAGCCCGTACCGGGGCGGATCGCCGGCCGAGGTGCTCGACCGGCACCGCAGTTGCCGGCCGGTGCCGCCGCCCGGGATGCCGCCGGTGGTCTGGCAGTTCCTCGAAGACTGCCTGGCGGCGGATCCGGCGGGCCGGCCCGGTGCGGAGCGGGCCGCCGCCCGGCTGCGTGGGATGGAGCCGGCCCTGGACGGACTGACCGCCCTCCCTCGGCCCGGCGCGGACCAGATCACCTGGTGGCCGCGGGCGGCCGGCGCGGTGACCGGGACGGCCCCGGTCGATCACGTCGCGACGGAGCCGCCCGCCGGGCCGCCCCGAGCCGTCCCGAGGGCGACGTCGCCGCCGCCGTACCGGTGGATAGCCGTGCGGCCGCCGCCGTCGTACCAGCGACTCCACCGCGCGCAGGCCCCGCGACGACCAGCGCCGCCGCGGGTCGGCTCCGGGATGCCCGGCCGACGCCCGTCCGGCCGTTGTCCGGGGAGCGGGTCCGGGCAGACCTTCGGGCAGCTACGGCAAAACGCCACATAACTACCGAAACTCGACTAACCTCCGCAATTGGCGATGTCGCAGCCTGGATATCTGCTCTGTTCCGCCGGGTCACGGCCAAAATGTCCGGAGCGGCGCTGGCAGGTCCGGCCCGCCGGATCGTCCGGGTCGCCGGGGCTCCGATCGCCCGGACGTACGGTACGGGGCCGGTTCGGTGCCCGCGGCTCCCGTCCCGGGTGCGGCGAGCCGCCCGCCCGCGCGAGACAGGCTCGGCGGAGCGATGTGTCCCGCCCAGGGGCGGTCGGCTCGGCCGTGCCTCCGGCGTGCCCGATCCATCGATCGTCCTCATCCGACTGTCGCGGTAAAACAGTGCACAATGGAGACGTTCACCAGCGGATAGTGCCAAATCCTGGACGCGGCGCCGGCAAAGTGGCAGCGTGGAGGCCATGGCGGATGTTGCTATCAATCCCACTGCCGCAGCCCTGCTCGGGCTGCTCCACGAAGGACCCATGACAGGCGGCCAGTTGATGGCCGCCGCCGAGCGCCGCCTGGCGCCGTACTGGTCGATGACCCGCAGCCAGGTCTACCGCGAGTTGCCGGCCCTGGCCGAGCAGGGACTGGTCCGGCTCGGCAAGCCCGGCCCCCGGTCGAGCCAGCCCTACGCGATCACGGCGGCCGGGAAGCGGACCTTCTCCCGCTGGCTCACCGAGACCCCGGGGCGGGACACGGTGCGCAACCCGACGGCCCTCCGGGTGGCCTTCGGTCCGCAGCACTCGGCCAACCAGTTGCGCAACCTCGTGAGCAGTGCCAACGAGTACCATGCCGAGGCGCTCGCGGCAGCCCGGGAGCAGGCCCGGGACGCCAAGAAGGCCGGTGACTCGTACGGTGCCGCCGCACTGGAATTCGCGGTCGCGTACCACAGGGCGGCCCTCTCCTGGCTGAAGAGCGCGCCCGTCTGACCCGACCGACCCGACCGACCCGATCCGGTGTCGCGCGGATCGCCGGGCGCGGCTGACCCGGTCCGAGCGACGCCCGGCGGACGCGCCGGGACGCACCGTCCCCGGCGCCGACCCGGTCCCGCGGACGACCAGTACTCTTGTCTGTCGTGACCGCTGCCGAATACGCCGACCAACTCAAGGATCTTGACGCTACGCTCCGTAACATCGAGGCTGTTCTCGATGTCGATCGACTGCGTCAGACCAAGGCAGATCTGGAGGAGGCGGCCTCCGCGCCGGACCTGTGGGACGACCAGGCCCGCGCGCAGGAGGTGACCTCCAAGCTCTCGTACGTCAACGGAGAGATCGCCAAGCTGGAGAGCCTGCGCGGTCGGCTCGACGACGCCCGGGTGCTGCTGGAACTCGCCGAGGCGGAGAGCGACGCGGGCGTGCTCGGCGAGGTCGGGGCGGAGATCGGCGGGCTCGGCAAGGCCATCCAGGAGATGGAGGTGCGCACCCTGCTCTCCGGGGAGTACGACTCCCGGGAGGCGCTGGTCGCGATCCGGGCCGGTGCCGGCGGGGTGGACGCGGCCGACTTCGCGGAGATGCTGCTCCGGATGTACCTGCGCTGGGCCGAGCGGCACGGCTACCCGACCGAGGTCTACGAGACGTCGTACGCCGAGGAGGCGGGCCTGAAGTCGGCCACCTTCGCCGTCAAGGTCCCGTACGCCTACGGCACGCTCAGTGTCGAGGCCGGTACGCACCGGCTGGTCCGGATCAGCCCCTTCGACAACCAGGGCCGCCGGCAGACCAGCTTCGCGGGGGTGGAGGTGCTGCCGGTGACCGAGCAGACCGACCACATCGACATCCCGGAGAACGAGCTCCGGGTCGACGTCTACCGGTCGTCGGGGCCGGGTGGACAGAGCGTGAACACCACCGACTCGGCGGTGCGGATCACGCACATCCCGACCGGGATCGTGGTCACCTGCCAGAACGAGAAGTCCCAACTCCAGAACAAGGCCTCCGCACTGCGGGTGCTCCAGGCCCGCCTGCTGGAACGCAAGCGGCAGGAGGAGCAGGCCAAACTGGAGGGGCTGAAGGCCGACGCCGCCGGCTCGTGGGGCGACCAGATGCGCTCCTACGTCCTGCACCCGTATCAGATGGTGAAGGATCTGCGTACCGAGCAGGAGACCGGCAACCCGTCCTCGGTGTTCGACGGTGATTTGGACGGATTTATCGAGGCCGGCATCCGCTGGCGCAAGCAGCGGCAGCTTGCCGGCGAGGTGGCGTGAACACGGCTCGCGTCCACGTCACTGCGGTGCGTCGACGGCGGTGATCGTTTTCATGTGCGGGGCGTGAGGGACGGGGGACGCAACGCAGCTTCGAGGGAAAAGCTGGTCGGACAGGCCGGGCACCGGACTTGGCGTTTCCGTTACGACGCGTAGACTCACCACCCGTGATTCAGCTTGAGCAAGTGACGAAGACGTACCCGAAGGCGTCCCGGCCATCGCTCGACAGCGTCTCGGTCGGGATCGAGAAGGGTGAGTTCGTCTTCTTCATCGGTCCCTCCGGTTCCGGCAAGTCGACGATCATCAAGCTGCTGCTGCACGAGGTGACGCCCAACAAGGGCCGCGTCATGGTCAACAACAAGGACGTGACCTCGATGCGCTCCTGGAAGATCCCGCACTTCCGGCGCTCGATCGGCTGCGTCTTCCAGGACTTCCGGCTGCTGCCCAACCGCACCGCATACGAGAACGTGGCGTTCGCTCTCGAGGTGATCGGCAAGACCAAGGCGGTCGCCCGCCGCGTCGTACCCGAGGTGCTGGAGCTGGTCGGGCTCGGTGGCAAGGAGCACCGCTACCCGCACGAGCTCTCCGGTGGTGAGCAGCAGCGCGTCGCGGTGGCGCGGGCCTTCGTCAACCGGCCGCTGATCCTGCTGGCCGACGAGCCGACCGGAAACCTCGACCCGGACACGTCGATCGAGATCATGCGCCTGCTGGACCGGATCAACCGCACCGGCACCACGGTCGTGATGGTCACCCACGACTCAAACATCGTCAACCAGATGCGCCGTCGCGTCATCGAGATCGAAAGTGGTCGCATCGTGCGTGACCAGGCCCGGGGCGTCTACGGCTGACCCGCCCCGCCGGCCGAGGCGGACCAGCCCCCGGTCCGACCGGCCTTGGCCCTGAATCGACGACGAACACGAACGACTCCTGCGGAGATCCGGAAGGAACCCCCCGATGCGCTTGAAATACGTCCTGTCCGAGGTGTTGGTCGGGCTGTGGCGCAACGTGACCATGACCATCGCGATGATCATCACGATGGCGGTCTCACTGACCATGCTCGGCGCGAGCGGCCTGATGTATCTCCAGGTCGACGCCATGAAAGACGCGTACTACAAGGACATCGAGGTGTCGATCTTCCTCGTCGCGGGCGTGACGGAGGAGCAGCGCACCCAGTTGCAGACCGAGCTGGAGGGCGACCCGCTCGTCCGGGAGGTCAAGTACGAATCCAAGCAGGAGGCGTACGAGCGGTTCAAGAAGCTCTTCGCCGACTCGCCGGACCTCGTCAACGCGGTTCAGGCGGACAAGCTCCCCGAGTCGTTCCGGATCAACCTCGTCAACCCGGAGCAGTACCAGCAGATCCTCGACACCTACAAGGATCGTGAGGGGATCGACGACATCATCGACCAGCGCCGCCTGCTGGAGCAGATCTTCAACATCCTCGGCGCCATCCAGAACATGGCCCTGGTGTCGGCCTCGGTGATGGCGATCGCCGCGTTGCTGCTGGTCGCGAACACGATCCAGGTGGCCGCCTACAGCAAGCGCCGCGAGGTCGCGGTGATGAAGCTGGTCGGTGCCTCCAACTGGTTCATCCAGGCGCCGTTCGTGCTGGAGGCGGTGGTGGCCGGCCTGCTCGGCGCGATCATCGGCTTCGGCGCGCTGATCCTCGGCAAGATCTTCCTGCTCGACGGGTCGCTGCGGGACCTGACCGACCTGCTCACCCCGATCGAGTGGAGCACCGTACTGCTGATGTTCCCGCTCATGGCCGGTGTCGGCGGTCTGGTCAGCGCGGTCACCGCCTGGGTGACGCTCCGGTTCTATCTGAGGGTCTAGCTTCCCGGTCTCCCCGATCCACCGCAGGGCCCCCGGCAGGCGCGAAAAGCGCGAGCCGGGGGCCCTGCGCCGCGAGGTAGCATTGCGCGGTTGTCCCCGGTACGAACGGTACGACGAGGAAGGGGTGTGGCGCCGATGCCACGGGAGAAGGGGCGGAAGGTCGTCGCCTCCAACCGCAGGGCGCGGCACGACTACGCCATCCTCGACACCTACGAGGCCGGCATGGCGCTGACCGGCACCGAGGTCAAGTCGCTGCGGGCCGGCCGGGCCTCGCTGGTCGACGCCTTCGCCCAGGAACGGGACGGCGAGATCTACCTGCACGGCATGCACATCCCCGAGTACGCCCAGGGCACCTGGACCAACCACGAGCCCCGGCGCACCCGCAAGCTGCTGCTGAACCGCCAGGAGATCAGCCGGCTGATTGGCAAGCTGAAGGAGAGCGGGCTGACCCTGGTGCCGCTCTCGGTCTACTTCTCCGACGGCTGGGCCAAGGTCGAGATCGGCCTGGCCAAGGGCAAGAAGTCGTACGACAAGCGGCAGGATCTGGCCAAGCGGGACGCGGACCGGGAGATCGCCCGGGTCGCCGGCCGGCGCGGCAAGGGGATGCTGTGACCGCTGTGACCAGAGTTACGGCCGTGACACGCGGGTCCGGCCCGGTGTGGCGGGCGCTATCCGGAATGAACTCGGCGGGCTGAGGCGTTAGGCTTGGGGTGGTCGCCGAGAGACGGTGGCCGAAGACTTCCGCGGTCCGGGCTCCGGACCGGGGAGCGTCCAGGGGGTGACTGGTTTCGACTTCGTACGTTACGGCAGGGGAAGCGAGCCGAGGAAGCCGACGTCGTCTCGAGAATCGTTCGTCGGAAACCAATAAGCGCCAAGCAGAATCGCGCTGACTTCGCTCTCGCCGCCTGAGGCGGGTAGCAAGTCTGTCGGCCTGGGAGTGCCTTCGACCCAGCTAGCCGGCATCAGCTAGGAGGCTGGCCAACCGGACCCGGTCGCGGGGTCCGTGCGGCGAGATCAATCAGCGACTGGGCCCGTCACACCGACTCGCTCGCGTGATCGGAGGGGCCGAGTAGAGGCACAGCGAGCTGCGCTCGGAGAAGCCCTGGCAAGGCGACGAAGGACCCGGGTTCGATTCCCGGCACCTCCACGACACCGACGGCTGCGCCCCGGTCCACCCGGACCGGGGCGCAGCCGCCTTCGGTCCGTCGCTGTCCACCCGCCCTGTGGCACCGCACGCCCTGCGGCACCCGGGAAGCTGGCGTGCCGCACGGTGCGGCTGAGCCTGCCGGGGCCGGCGGGGCTGACGGGGCAGATGAGGCGGCTACCGAGGGTCGACATCGGCGGGCGGCTGGCAGCACCATCGGTTACATCGGTGCCGCTCTCCGGGAGGTGTCATGCCGGCCGACCCGAACCAGCACCCGTCGTCGTCACCCCCGGCACCCTCGTCGTTGCTCCCGTCCCCGCCGTTGCCGGCGCGGTCGGGGTCGCGGCCTGCGTCGGAGGCGGGATCGGCCAGGCTGCCGACGGCCAGACGTCAGCGAGCCGTGCTGCTGCACGAAATCCATCTCCTGGAAGAGGCGATCGCGGCGCCGGCCCGCGACCCGGGCTGGCGACCTCGGGTCCGGTCGAGCCTCGGTGGGCTGCGTGGCGCCTTCGCCGAGCACATGGTGGTGACCGAGGGGCCGGGCGGACTCTACGCCGAACTGCTGGACCAGGCACCGAGGCTGGTCCGGGGCGTACATGTGCTGATCCGGGAACATGCGTCGGTGGTCGCCACGATGGCCGCACTGCAGCGCCGGGTCGACCTGCCGGAGCTCGACGTGACCGAGTTTCGGTACTCGGCCACCGACCTGCTCAGGGAACTGTCCCGGCACCGGCAGCGCGGGGCGGATCTGGTCTACGAGGCGTACCAGACGGACATCGGCGGCGAGACCTGACCGCGGGCCCCGGGCCGACCGCCGCGTGGTCAGGGCAGGTCGATCGGCAGCTTGATGCCGTCGAGACTGTGCGGGCACGGGCAGTCCCGGTCGGCGGAGAGCCGGCCGACCGCGTCGAGCAGCACCTCGCGCAGCCGCGCGGTGTTCTCGCCGAAGACCCGGAAGACCTCCTCCTGGGTCACCGCCTGCCCACCCTCCACACCGGCGTCGAGGTCGGTGACGAGCGCGACCGTGGTGTAGCAGAGCGCCAGCTCGCGGGCGAGCACCGCCTCCGGATGGCCGGTCATGTTGATGATCGAACCGCCGATCGCGGAGAACCACCGCGACTCGGCCCGGGTGGAGAACCTCGGCCCCTCCACGACGACCATCGTGCCGCCGTCGTGCGCCTCGATCCCGTGCGCGGCGGTGGAGGAGAGCACCGCGCCCCGGCCGCGCGGGCAGTACGGGTCGGCGAAGGAGACGTGTACCGCCCCCCTGTCGTAGTAGGTCTGCGCCCGACCGCTGGTCCGGTCGATGAGCTGGTCCGGAACCACGAACGTCCCGGGGCCGAGTTCCGGGCGCAGCCCGCCGACCGCACAGGGGGCGAGAATCTGGCGTACGCCGAGCGACCGGAGAGCCCACAGATTCGCCCGGTACGGGATAAGGTGCGGCGGAAACCGGTGGTCTCGGCCGTGTCGGGGCAGGAAGGCGACCGCACGCCCGGCCACCTGCGCAATCGTCACCGGGTCGGACGGTGGTCCGTACGGGGTCTCGATCCGATGCTCGGAGGCGTCCTCCAGCAGTGCGTAGAGCCCGGATCCACCGATGACCGCGAGTTCCGCCTGCGCCGCCATGCCCTGCCTCTCCAGTTCCGTTCCCCGGCCGTCTCGTCCGAGCTTCGTCCGGTTCGCCGGAACGTCGGTCGGCCTTGCCAGATTGTCGGCAAAGCGCTCTGTGGACTAGCCCTACAGACCTTAACCAGCGCCAGTGCCGCAAGCTATGGTGCGTGGCATGGCGTTTACTACGCGCAGGATCACCATCGATCCTGTCGATCCGGCCAGGCCGATGACGTGCCCGGACGCGACGACCGACGACGAGACACGGCAGCGCCCCGGGGAGCGGTCTCTGGTCCTCGGGCCGGCCGAGTAGTGGGTGCCGGCGTGTTCGGCGAAGGGCAGGCGATCGGGGGACGATCGATGGAGTCGATGACCGGGCAGTTGCTGGTCGCGACCCCTGCGCTCAAGGACCCGAACTTCGACCGGACCGTGGTGCTGCTCGTGGCCCACGAGGCGGGCGGTGCGCTCGGAGTGGTGCTCAACCGGGCCACCGAGGTGCCGGTCTCCGAGGTGCTCGGCGCCTGGGGTGGGCTGGCCCGGGACCCGGCCGTGCTCTTCGAGGGCGGCCCGGTGCAGCCCGAGTCGGCGATCTGCCTCGCCCGGATGCGCACCCCGACCCAGCGGGTGAAGGGCATCCACCAGGTCACCGGCGCGGTCGGCACGGTCGATCTCTCGGTCGACCCGGACCGGCTCCGCGACGCCGTCACCGGGATCCGGGTCTTCGCCGGCTACTCGGGCTGGTCCCCCGGCCAGGTCGAGGAGGAGGTCGCCCGGGGGTCCTGGTTCGTCCTGGACGCCCTGCCCGGCGACGCGTTCATGGAGCGCCCCGACGACCTCTGGCCGATGGTGCTGCGCCGGCAGGGCGGGATCATGGCGGCGGTCGCGCATTTTCCGCCGGACGTACTGCTCAACTGACCCGGTGCGGCACGGGGGCCCCTCGGATGATCGGGGTCGGGTGGGTGTGTACTATTGCGCGGGTGCCCGGGAGACCGGGCAGGCGGTAGATCAAGGGGCCGTGGCGCAGCTGGTAGCGCACCACACTGGCAGTGTGGGGGTCAGGGGTTCGAGTCCCCTCGGCTCCACCTTGTGTTTGTGCAGGTCAATCGGCATCAGTCATCGACTGATGCCGATTCGCTGTGATCTTGTGATCACAGCTTTGATCACCCGGCGCCCCACACTACGCCCCGGCGACCAGTGTTGAAACGCCCGAAGAAATTGCCCCTGACCAGGGATTATTACTGCCCCTCGGGCTGCCGGGGATACCTGGGCCGAAATGTGGGGCGCAAAATCGTGTAGTACGGCGGTGCCGGCCCGTGTCGCTACGTACGGATCGGTCGCTGAAGTACCCGCCCGACACCTGCTCCCTTGGGGAGGTTGCGGCAGGGCGACTGTCGGGAGCCGCCATGGGGTGCTCCGGCGGTGTTGAGGTCGGTGAGCAGGTCGAGGATCTCGATTTCATGGGCGAGATCGAGGAAGGTGGTCGGCTCGTCGAGCAGCGGCAGGTCGGTGTCCTGGGCGAGGGCCAGGGCGATCCAGACGCCGTTGCCGCTGGCCGTCGGAGAGCTCGTCGACGGGCCGGACGGCCAGCTCGGTGACACCGGTGGCGGCCAGGGTGGTGGTGACCGCCTGCTGGTCGGCGGCCGACCACTGCCGCAGCCACCTCTGGTGCGGAGTCGTTCCCGGGCGACCAGGTCACCGGCCGTGATGCCGTCCGGGGCGACGGGCTGCTGCGGCAGTACGCCGATTCGAGCGGCGACCTCGCGGGTCGGCAGCCGGTGAATGTCGCGGCCATCGAGCAGGATCGTCCCGGTGTCCGGGCGGAGCAGCCGGGCCAGACCGCGCAGCAGTGTCGATTTGCCGCAGGTGTTGGGCCCGATGACGGCGGTGATCCGGCCGGGCGAGATCCGCAGGTCGAGATCGGTGATCAAGGTGTGGCCGTAGCAGCCGAGGCCGAGCCGGCCGGCGCTTAGTTCGGTCGTCCGGTCCTCCCGATGCGGTTGGCTCTGGCCAGCAGCTAGACGAGCAGCGGGCGCCGAGGAACGTGGTGAGCACCCCGACGGCAGTTCGGTCGGGGCGAGGACCCGGCGGGCGGCCAAGTCCGCGCAGGCCAGCACTGCGGCACCGATCGCGGCCGAGGTGACCCGGGCGAGCAGGGAACTCAGTCCCTCCGTCGAGGTGAGGCCAGCCGCCCACAGGGAGGTGCCGGCCAGGCCGGTCAGGTGCCGGCCGTTTTGCCAGGCCGGGACGGTCCGCACAGCCAGGACCTGCACGGACGGGTCAGGACCGAGCTACCTTGCTGTCGTCGGTGCGGAGTGCGCAGTCGGCGGGTGTGGCTGGCGGGTCGGTGAAGGTCGCGACTCCGGGGACGAGCAGGGTGACGGCGCTGGCTGCCGCGACGACGGCTGCCGCGGTGAGCAGGGTGGGACGGGTGCCGAGGGTGGTGACGAGTGGGCCGACGAGGGCGTAGCCGATGGGGAGGAGGGCGAAGGCGCTGAGTTGGTCGAGGGCGAGGACTTTGCCGAGGACGGTGGTGGGGATGGCGCGTTGGAGGGCGGTGAGCCAGTAGATGAAGTACAGCTCGACGGTGAAGCCGCCAAGGGCGAACAGTGCGGCGGTGGCGGGTAGGGGTAGGGGGATGGCGAGGCTGGCGGGGAGGGCGGCGTAGGCGGTGAGGGCGAGCATGCTGATGGTGCCGGGTTGTTGGGGTCGCCAGCGGCTGGCCAGGGCGATGGCGGGCAGGGCTCCGGCGGCGAGGGCGGCGACGATGGCGCCGTAGGCGAGGTCGCCGCCGAGGTGTTGGTGGGCGATGAGGGGGAGTAGGGCGAGGGTGGGGGCGGTGCCGGCGAAGATCTGGATCGCGACGGCGGTCATGACCGCGATGACCCACGGGCGTTGCCGGACGGCGTTCACACCGGCGACCGCGTCGGCGAGTACGCCGGTGGAGGGTTTGCGGTCCGGGTTGTCGCGGACGCCGAGGACGGCGACGGCGCCGGCGGTGAACATGACGGCGGCGAGGCCGAGGGCGGCGTGGATGCCGATGGTGGCGATGAGGGCGGCGCCGGTGAGGGCGCCGATGAGGGTGGCGCTGCGGTGGACGGCGGAGACGAGGGCGTTTCCGCGTTCGAGCAGGTTGCTGGGTAGCAGGGTGGGGACGAGGGAGCGCATGGCGGGCCGGGAGAGGGCTTCGGCGGCGCCGCATAGTCCGGTGACGACGGCGAGGGCGGTCAGCGGGAGCCGGTCGAGGGTGAGCAGGGCGGTGGCGACGACGGCGGCGCGGAGGATGTCGGCGGTGAGCAGGATCCGGGGTCGGGAGACGCGGTCGGCGAGAATGCCCCCGGCGAGGAGGCAGACGACGAGGGCGACCGCGCGGCCGGCGAGGATCGCCGCGACCGTGCCTGCGCCGCCGCCTTGGCTGACGGCGTAGAGGCTGAGGGCGACGGGAAGGATCTGGTCGGCGACGGCGCCGGCGGACTGGCTGCCCCAGACACGCAGAAATCCGGGGTGGTGGCGCAGCGGGGTGGCCGGTTGAGGGGTGGTGGTCATCGGGCGAGTTTCCGGTAGGTGGAGACGTGGCCGGTGCTGCTGGAGGTGAAGGGGTGCCGTTCCCAGCCGGACCAGCGGTGGGTGGGGGTGAGGCCGGCGAGGCGGGCCATGAGGTCGAGTTCGGCGGGCCAGATGTAGCGTTCGCGGACGGTCAGGATCCGTTGTTCGGCGCCGGTGAAGACGACGGTGTCGGTGTGCAGGGTCTGGCCGGCGGGGTCGGCGCGGACGGTGCTGACCGCGGGCTGGTCGCCGTTCATGACCCGCATGCTGGTGGTCCGGCCGGCGGCGAGGAGGGTCAGGTCGGGTATGGAGGCCTCGACGACGATCAGCCCGCCGGGGGCGAGGTCGCGTGCGAGGCGGGTCAGGCAGTCGAGTTGGGCTTGCTGGTCGGGTAGCTGGTAGAGGGTGTTGCAGCTCAAGTAGGCCAGGGCGACGCCAGGTGGGGCCAGGTGGGGGCGCCAGTCGGCGTGCAGGACGTCGCCTTCGACGAGGTGGATCGGCAGGCCGCCGATCTTGGCGCGTAGCCGGTCGGCCATCCGTGGCGACGCTTCGACGGCGATGACGGTGGTGCCGGTTTCGGCGAGCGGGACGGTGAGGCGGCCGGTGCCTGCGCCGACCTCCAGCGCCAGGCGCCCCTCGGCGAGTTCGGCGAGGACGGCCACCGCCGGCTTGGTGTCGGCGAGGTTGGCGAACCAGTCGTCGTAGACGTCGGCCCAGGAGTCCCCGTAGGCTCCCGGGTCGCTTCCGGTCACGCGTTGTCCCCCTCGACATCGTGGGTAGCGGCGGTGACGATGTCCAGGTCGACGAGCAGATCGACGAGTTTACGGGCATCGGCGTCGCCGAACGTGCCCGCCAACGCGGTCAGGCTGACCCAGCCGTCACTGGCCAGGGCGGCGAACAGCGCCGAGGTCGAGGCCGGCAGGGTCACCTGCTTGCCGGGTACGTGCAGCCGCAGACCCTCGCCGCCGGTCGGGTTGACCGCGTACTGAGCGCCGGCCCGTACCTGGTAGACGTCGCTGGCGGCGGGAGGGCGAGGGAGAACCGGGACGGGGTCGGGCGGCAGGTCGCGGAACGCCTCGCGGCGCAGCCCCCACACCAGATCGCCGACGTTGACGCGGTCGAGGATCTGCGGCAGTCGGCGGGCGATCCGGTCGAGAAGGTTCCGGGCGCTGTCGGGGTCGTCGGCCAGGTCCTGGGGGTTGACCGCGGCGCGTAGCCATTCGTCGTCGGCGGCGGCCTCGACGAGCCGGTTGAGCAGGTCGTGGCGGGTGGGCCGGCTCAGGGCGATGGTGAGGTGGATGGACAGGTCGTTCTGCGTGCGGGGGGCGTGCATCGTGCCGCGCGGCAGGTAGAGACTGTCTCCGGTGCGCAGGACGACGTCGTCGAGGTGTTTGCTGGCGGTGCGGAGCCGTTCGCGTCGGGCGGCGGGCTGGTCGAACCAGGCCTGGCTGGGCAGCGGGGACGGGATCGGCGGGGTGCGCAGGTGCCAGAGTTTCGTGCCGGCGATCTGGAGGACGAAGACGTCCTGGACGTCGTAGTGCAGGTCGACGCCGGTGGACTCGGGCGGGGTGATGAACGCGTTGACCCGTACGGGGCAGCCGAGTTCGGCGGCGAGTTGGTGGGCGAGGCGCCGTACCGGAGGGTGGTAGCGGTGTAGGGAGCGCAGGATCAGGGTGGAGCCGGCGGCGATGGCGCGGCGGATTCGGTCGGTGTCGACGTACGCCGGTTCGGCGGGGGTGTCGCCGCGTTCGACGACGCCTGGCGCGGGGACCTCCTTGCCGTCGCGGACCAGCCGTACCGAGGTGGTTCGTAGACCGGCGCCGATGAGCAGGTCCTCGACGGATTGGGCGGTGAACAGGTCGGTGAAGCCGGCGGGTAGGTCGGCGGCGGGGGTGTGCAGGTGTCGGGTGCCGAAGTGGTCGGCGAGGAACTTCTCGGCGGGCAGGCCGACGCAGCGGTTCAGGATCATCGGCTACTCCTCCTGTGCTGCCGGCACGTTCGTGGGGGCGGTGTGGTCGGCGGTGGCCAACTGCGTCGGCGGCGGGTGCGGGTGGTCGACCGGCAGCCCGTCACCGCTCACGGGCGGGTGACCGGCGGCGAGGAGGTAGACGGCGAATTCCTCGTCGGGGTCGACGCCGAGGAGCTGCTCGACGTGGCTGTCGTGGAACGCGACGGTCTGGAACGGGGCCAAACCCAGGGCGGTGCAGGTGAGGGCGAACGTCTGCCCGTAGTGGCCGGCGTCGTACATCCACAGCCGGTACGCGCGAGGGTGGCGGTACTTCCAGGACAGGCGGCCGGCGACGGCAGTGGTGAGGCAGGTGAACGCGCCCTGGTAGGACGGCTCCTGCTCGTAGACGAGGGCGGCGATCCGGGTCCGGTCGACGGTCGGGTCGAGTAGTTCGAGGCAGTGCCGGTCGGGGGCGTAGTGGTAGAGGCCGGGCGGGATGTCGTTGACGGCGAACACGGCGACGTAGCACTCGACCTCGTGCCGTCCGCCGGCAGATGCGCTGACCCGGGCCTGCTGGACGCCGAACATTCCGCCGTCGAGGAACCGTTGCGGGGCGAAGCTGTGGAACAGCACCGTGGCGAGGGCGTCGATGCTGACGGGCTGGTCAGTGAAGCGGCGGTGGGTGCGCCGGCCGGCGAACACGTCCTCGACCGGGGCGCGTAGCGGCAGCGGGCGGCGGGGCAGGAAGACGGCGGGCGTGTCCAGGTAGCGTTTGAACGGTGCCGGCGCGCCGCCTTCGGTGGTGATGGTGGTCGCGACCTCGTCGCGGCGGGGCGAGTCGACGAGGTAGTTCGCGTCGCGGGCGTCGATGTGGAACCGGTGCGCGACCGGCCCCCAGTGCTGCCATACCGGGGCGGGGGTGTCGGCGGTGTCGTCGCTGACGAGGACGCCGATGTCGAGCAGGGTCTTGATCGCCTCCTGGGCGCGGTCGGACTGTTCGCCGCCGACGCGCTGGGCCAGGTCGTCGGCGTCAGTCCACTCGGTGGCGGCCTGCAGGAGGTTGGTCAGGTCGGGGCTGGCGCGCAGCCATCTGCGTTGGCCGGGTAGGGCGACGAACAGCCCGTCGGTGTCCCACCGGCAGACCAGCTGCGCGCGGCGGCGTACCCGCATGTGCCCTCCCTGTCGCGGGGTCGGTTCCGGGTGTCGCGCAGCGGTGCCGGACGTGGCAACCCACGTCCGGCACCGCCGGCTTGTTAGAGCGTCGGGTGGTGCAGCAGCTCCTCGTCGATCTCGACGATCTCGATGTCGAACGCCATGGCGCCTACCTCCTCCCTCGAATTCGGCACATCGCCCCGATGCCGTCTCTGCCGGCGTGGAGGCGGCTTCGGGCGTCAGAGTCCGCAGGCGTGGGGAGCGGAAGAAACGGTGGCGGCGGCCCGCGCGGACAGTGGTGTGCGTCCGGGATTGTGTGGGGCGGCGCGGCCGGTGGATGGGTCACGGCCAGGGTCACACATGTTCACGACGACTCCCCGTGGTCATCTTCACCTGTGGCCACGACGACGTTACCGAGCGCATCATCTGTTGCCAAGGAGATGCAACAACTATGAACAGGCAGATAGTGGGAAGTCGATGTTGGAGTATTCCGTGGTGATCGGGAACTATCCGGGCCTGGTAGGGGTGAGCTGGGCGGCGACGAGTTCGGCGTAGTGGCCGCCGCCCGCGACGAGGTCCTCGTGCCGACCCTGCTGCACGACCCGGCCGTCGTGCAGGACGACGATCCGGTCCGCGGTCCGGATCGTGGAAAGCCGGTGCGCGATGATCAGGGTGGTGCGGCCACGGATGATTCCGGTCATCGCCTCGGCGAGGACCCGTTCGGTCTCGGCGTCGAGGTTGGACACCGGTTCGTCGAGGACGAGGACCGGGGCGTCGGTGAGCAGCGCCCGGGCCAGGGCGACGCGTTGCCGCTGGCCGCCGGACAGCCGTGCGCCCCGCTCGCCGACCGTGGTGTCGTAGCCGTCGGGCAGCGCGGTGACGAACTCGTGCGCGCCGGCGGCGCGGGACGCCGCGACGAGGTCCGCGTCGGTGGCGTCGGGGCGGGCGAGGAGGAGGTTGTCCCGCACGCTGCCGTGGAACAGGTACGGGTCCTGCGGTACCAGGGCGACGAGTTCCCGTACCTGGTCGACCGGCAGGTCCCGCAGGTCGACACCGCCGATGCTGATCCGCCCCGCCTGCGGCTCCCGGAACCGCAGCAGCACGTGGGCGGTCGTCGATTTCCCCGCCCCGGAGTGGCCGACCAGGGCGACGCTGGTACCGGCCGGGATGTCGAAGGTGACGTCCCGAATCGCAGGCCGCCCGCCCGGCTGGTAGCCAAAGCTGACGTCGTGGAACGCCACGTCCGAGGCGGCCGGCATGGCGGCGTCTGCCGCACCGTGGTCCGGGACCGGGTCGGGGGTGGCCAGCAGCCGGATGATGCGGGTGGACGCTGCGGCGGCGAGATTGAGTTCCTTGGCGACCTCGGCGACGGTCGAGACCGGAGCGAAGCTGAACGCGGCGAGGACGACCGCGACCGGGAACGCGGCGGCCGGCATCCGCGCGGTGGCGGTCAGCCAGGCAGACGCGACCAGGACGGCGAGCATCCCGGCGGTGACCAGAGTGTCGACCGCCGCCTTCTCCACCCCGGCGCGGCCCGCGTGCGCCCGCTGCGCCCCGACCAGCCGCGCCGCCGCCCGGGCCACCCGGCCGCGGTGCCGCTCACCGGCGGCGAACACGGCCAACTCCCGCTGCCCCTGCACGGCGTCGACGACCTCGGCGGCGACCTCGGCCGCGGCGTCCTTAACCGTCTCACCCTGCTCCCGGGCCCGGCGGGCCAACCACACCGGAACCGTCGCGACGGCCAGCAGGACGGGTACGAGCACGAGCGGCAGCAGCGGATGGAACACCCCGAGGACGGCCAGCGTGGTGAACGGCACGGTGAGCGCGACGACGAGCGGACTGAGGGTGTGGGCGAAGAACAGTTCCAGGGCCTCGACGTCGGCGACAGCCGTGGTGGCCAGGGACCCGGACCGGGCTTTGTCGAGGCCGGCCGGCGCGACGCGGGCGAACGTGTCCTGGACGCGGTCGCGGACGTCGGCCAGGGCCCGGAACGCCATCGCGTGCGCCAGCAGCGACTCCAGCCACGGCAGCGCCGCCCGGGGCACGATCAGGGCGACGAGGAGCCAGAACCACGGCCACAACTGGTCTCGGTCGGCGCCGGTGGCGACCAGGCCGACCAGGTAGGCGCCGACCCCGGCCGCGACAATGATCAAAAGTTGGTTGAGGATGCCGGCGGCGACCGCGGCGGCGAGAAGCCGGCGGTGAGCGCGCAGCAGGGCGCCCATGTGCCGCAGCCGGACCCGCGCCGTCGTCGCCTGACCTTTGCTCATGTGGTGCCTGCCTGGGTGGTGACGAGGTGGTGGTAGACGGTCCCGGCGGCGAGGAGCTCATCGGGCCGGCCGTGCTCGACCACTCGGCCGCCGTCGAGGACGACGACGTGGTCGGCGCTGCGGACGGTCGACATCCGGTGCGCGATGACCAGCGTCGTGCGGTGCGCGGTGAGCTGCTCCAACGCTGCCTGGATACCGGCCTCGTTGGCGGCGTCGACCGCGGAGGTGGCCTCGTCCAGGATCAGGATCGGCGCGTCCTTGAGCAGCGCCCGGGCGATCGCCAGCCGCTGCCGTTCGCCGCCGGACAGCCGCGCGCCGCGTTCGCCGACCATCGTGTCGTAACCATCGGGCAGGGCGGTGATGAACTCGTGCGCCATCGCCGCCCGGGCCGCCCCCTCGACGGCCGCCTGCGCGGCGTCGGGACGGGCGAGGAGGAGGTTGTCCCGGACGGTGCCGTGGAACAGGTACGTGTCCTGCGACACCACCGCGATCATCGAACGGAGTACCGGCAACGGAAGGTCCCGCACGTCGTCGCCGTCGATACGGACCGCGCCGTGCTGCGGGTCGAACAGCCGCAGCAGCAGCGACACGACCGTGGTCTTGCCCGCCCCGGACCGGCCGACCAGCGCGGTGCGGGTGCCGGGCCGGGCGGTAAGGCTCACCTGCGACAGCGCGGCGGGCGCGTCGGCATGGTAGGCGAACGTCACCTCATCGAGGTCCACCCGTGGCGGACCCTCTCGCCGCCGTGCTGTCCGCCCGCCGCCAGAATGCGTCGCCTGGTCGACGACCGTGGGTGTCTCGTCGAGGAACGCGAACACGTTTTCGGCGGCGGCCAGCCCAGGGTAGGCGGCGTGGAACGCCTTGCCCACGTCGGTCAGCGGACGGAAACACTCCCGCGACAGCAGCAGGATCACCAGTAGCGTCGCCACATCGATCGCGCCGGACGCGGCGCGCAGCGCCCCGATTCCGACCGCGAGCGTTGTCCCGGCCGCCGCCGCGACACCGACGACCACCTCGTACGCGGCGGCGGCGGCGACCAGCCGGGTCGAGGTGCGGGCGAACCGCGCCGACTGCGCCGACAACTCGACGCCGCGCCGCCGGTGCGCGTTGATTCCCTTCAACGTCACCATGCCCTGCAACGCGTCGATTGTGTCGGCGTACAGGCCCCGGTAGTCGGCGAGCCAGCGACGCATCGGCGCGTCCATCACCCGCCGGGAGATCCGTGGGGCGGCGACCACCCCGAGCCCGCAGCCGGCGATCGTGATCCCGACGACCGGATCCAGCCAGCAGACGTAGCCGATCAACCCGACCGCGCCCACCGCTGCGGCGCCGAGCTGTGGAAGGAACGCCGAGAAGTACCGCTCCAGCGCCTCCACCCCGTCGACCAGCACGGACTGCACCTGCCCGGTCCGCACTCCGAGGGTGTAGCCGGGGCCGAGCGTGAACAGCTTGTCCAGCAGCCGGCCCCGCAGATCCTCCTTGGTCCGGCCCGCCACCGTCGCGGCGAGGACCTCACGGGCCCACAGCAGCACGGCCCGCACCGCCTGCAACCCGAGCGCGCCGGCCAGCGCGACGACCGCCGCGCCGAGGCCCCGACCGTCCAGGATGACCACCAGGACATGCGCGATCAGCAGCCCTTGACCGGCATAGCTGCCGGTGATCGCCACCCCCAACAGCACCAGCACCGCCAGCCCGGCCCGCCGACCGGCGGCCAGTCCGAGCAGCCGACGACTCAACACGAGCCCACCTCCCCGAACACGCCCCGCCCGCCACCGTCGCTGCCGACGTCAGCAGATCGAGGCGAGAGCAGCAGGCGGGGCCGGCCACTGACCGGATGAGCCACCACCTGCGCATCGACGCCAAACACATCGGCCACCAACTCCGGCGTCAGGACCTCGACCGGGTCACCGCCGGCGACGACCACCCCCGCGTCAAGGACATACACCTCATCACAGAACTGAACGGCGAGATCCAGGTCGTGCAGCGCCGCGAGAACGGTCAAACCCAGCGACCGGACCAGCGCCAGAATGTCGTACTGGTACCGCACGTCCAGATGGTTCGTCGGCTCGTCGAGCAGCAGCAGCGGCGCCTCCTGCGCCAACGCCCGCGCGATGACCAGCCGCTGCCGCTCACCGCCGGACAGACCCGCCGCCAGCCGCTGCCCGTACCCGGCGAGCCCGACCCGGTCCAACGCCCGGTCGCACGCCTCCCGATCAGCGAGAGTGTCGGCGGAGAACAGCCGCTTGTGCGGGATACGTCCCATCGCCACCACCTCGGCCACGGTGAACCCCGCAGACTCCGGCTCCTGCTGGGCCACCACCGCGACACGCCGCGCCGCCCGCCGCCCCGGCAGCGACCACACATCGTCCCCGCCGACCCACACCGCCCCCCGATACGGACGCAGCGCCCGGTACGCGGCGCGGATCAGCGTCGACTTCCCGCTACCGTTGCGGCCGACCAGCCCGACGAACCGGCCGGCCGCGACATCGACCTCGACGCCGCGCAGCACCTCGTGGCCGTCGAGGACAACGCCAAGTCCCGCCACCCGAAGCCTCACGACACCAGCCGCCCGTCACGGCGGCGGGCCAGCAGCCACAGGAAGAACGGCACCCCGACCACCGCCGTGACCACCGACAGCGGCAACTCCTGCGGCGCGTCCAGCAGCCGGGCGGCGATGTCCACCGACTGCAGGAACCCGGCACCCAGCAGCGCCGCGACCGGCAACAGCCGCCGATGGTCCGCACCGACCAGCATCCGCGCCACGTGCGGCACGATCAGCCCGACGAACGCGACCGCACCGGTCACCGCGACCAGAGCGCCGGTCAGCAGCGACGTCAGCACGAACATCTGCGCCCGCAGCCGGGGCACCGCCACCCCGAGCGACGTCGCCACCTCCTCACCCGCGCTGACCGCGTTGAGGACCCGCCACCGCGCCACGAGCAGCAGCAGCCCAACACCGACCACCGCCGCCGGCAGCCCGATGTTGTCCCACCGCGCGCCAGCCAGGCCACCGAGGAGCCAGAACATCGCCGACTGCGCGGCCCGCGCCGCGTCAGCCTTCTGCAGCAGGAACGAGTACCCGGCCTGGAACAGGTAGGCCAGCGCCACCCCGGCCAGCACCAGCCGACCCGGCGTCAACCGACCACCAGCGCGCGCCATCACATACACCAGCGCCATCGCCGTCAGCGACCCGAGGAACGCCGCCCCCGACAGGCCGAACACGCCACCGGCCCCGGAGACCAGGACCAGGACCGCGCCGAACGACGCCCCCGACGAGGCGCCCAGCAGGAACGGATCCGCCAGCGGATTACGGACCACGGCCTGCAGCACCGCGCCGACCACCGCCAACCCGGCACCGGTCAGCACCGCGAGCACCGCCCGGGGCAGCCGGTACTCCCACACGATCCGCTCCTGCACCCGGGTGAAGCCCTGCCCGTCCCACCCTGGCAGCAGGTGTCCGCCGATGATCCCGAGCACGTCCCCCAGCGGCACCCGCACCGCCCCGACCAGCACCGACGCGACCGTCGACGCGACCAGTAGCCCGACCACACCCACCAACACCAGCAGGTACGACCCCCGCCGACGACCCGCGCCAGCCGGCACCGCGACCGCACCGTTCACCCCGAAAACCGGCCGGGTATCCGTAGTGGGTGAGGCCGGGCGCTGCGTCGTCAACTCACCGCGTCCGGATGTAGGAACCGGGCGATCTGCCGCAGCGTGAGTATGTTGCGGTACCCCGGATGCTGACCCGCCGCCGGCAGCGCCAGATACCGTTTGCTTCGCGCCGCCGCCGACTCCGGCACTAGCGCCGACACCGTCGCGAACTTCTCCGCGGCGGTGGGCCCAGGAAGGTAGTCGGTGACGATCATCGCCGCCGGTCGGGTCGCGGCCACCTGCTCCACACTGGCGTCGAACAGATCGTCTGACGCGTCGGCCAACACGTTGACCCCACCGGCCGCCTCGACCAACTGCTGGGTCAGACCCGCCCCGCCGTACGCCCGCACCGGTCCGGCACCGCCGTCGGTGACCAGCACCGGCACCTTCGGCCGGCCCGCCACCGCCGTGCGGACCTCGGCGAGGATTGCCTCCATCTCCGCGACGACCTCCTCCGCCCGCTCCGGCACTCCGAAAATCCGGCCCAGGTCACGCACGTCGCGCAACGTGTCAGCGATCTGGAACCGTCGCTGCCCGGCGTCGTCGCACCACCCGCCGGTGAGGAACACCGGGGTCCCGGCCCCGGTCAGCTCATCGATGGTCGCCTCACCCCGGCTGGCGTTGAAGTTGTACCAACCCTCACTGATCACGAAGTCGGCGTCCTGCGCCAGCAGCACCTCCCGGTTCGGGAACGCGATCGAGTCGGAGATCTCCGGGATCCGCTCGTAGAGCGGCTTCTGGCCGGGCAGGAACCCGTCCGGCCCGTTCTCGGAGAAGTTGACCCGGCCGACGATCCGGTCCGCGAGACCCAGCGCGAGCATCGTCTCCAGCACCGGCTGATAGCCGGTCACCACCCGCCGAGGCGGGGACTCGAACGTCAGGGTACGGCCGCAGTTGGTCACCGTGACCGGAAAGCCTGCCGCCGTCGAACCGGCCACCCCCTGTGGATCAGGTTCGCTCGACCCGCAGCCCGCCGCCAGCAGGCACACGGCGAGCCAGGCCGCCACCGGTACGACACCACGCCACGGCCGCCCCATCTGCCACCCCCAACAGTCGTCGATCTCATCGGCACTGTTGCGAGTAGTGTGCAAGAGCAATATTGAGGTGACAAGACACGTTCCGTTCCGGGGATCGCGCGGCCTGACCACAACCGTGCACGGTGTCACTCCACCTAACCCGTGCAACGGTTCGACCGGCGGGATGATCCTGTCCGGTCAGCGCCTCGTTGACGGCTGGTGCGACGACGTGGGCGGGGACAGTAGCCCGGCGACGGCGGGACTGAATCGATCGATCTGCTGCCACAGATCGGGGGACTCGGCGGCTCGGGCGGCCACCAGCGCGTCGGTGTGGCGGAGGAACGCCAGATGCCGGCAGGCGTGGACGGCGACGTCGACCGGACGGACGACCCCGGGCGCGGGGGCAAGGGGGTCCTGCTGACCGAGGACCGGACCGGGCTCCACGGGAGCGGACTGGTCGGGCTTCGGGTGCGGGTCGGGTAGCGCCACGTAGGTGAGGACGATTCCGGTGTCCTGGAACCGCCACGAGGTCGAGTGCAACAGGACGTCCCCACCACGGCGGGACATCCCGGCGAGGGCGCGAGCCACCGCGTCAGGATGTTCGCCCTCGGTCAGCGCTCTGGCGCGTGCCCGGAACCGCAGCCCGCCCGGGCTGGTGCTGAGCAGGATGGTTTCGACCTCGACCGGCACCGCCGGTGCGGCTGGGGGATCGGTCAGGTCGGGTACGGCTGTCGCTCGGGATGTCACGATGCGCAGCATATGCAACTGCGAAAAGCTGGCAGCAGCGTTCGCGGGTGTCCGATGCCGGTCAGCCGGTCGACCTCACCCGCAGGGCCCAACGGGGACCGGCGGGTGTGTCGCGCAGGTGTACTCCCGCGGTGGCGAGGGACTCGCGAATGCCGTCCGCGGCAACGTAGTCGTTGCGCTGCCGCAGCCGCTCACGTAACGCGACGAGTGGCTCCACCAGCGGACGGATCCGCTCGCCCGGGTCCTGGAGCCCGGTGCTGGCCGCCTGGCCGAGCCGGACGACAAGGGTACGCAGCACCGTGCGGGCCTGCGCGCTGCCGTCGTCCTCCTCGGTGTCGGCCGCCCAGGTATGCACCGCCGTCTCCAGGTCGAGGACGGCGCCGACCATCGCCTCGACGTCACCGCGCCGCAGACCGTCATCGAACCTCGCTACAGCGCCGGCGGCTGTCTCGCTCAGCGTGGCCGGCACCGATCGAAGCGACGCTCGTCCCATCTCGTTCGCCGCCCTGGGTCGGGGAACGAGGGTTCGACCGTGGACCAGGTCCCGCAGCTCGGTCAGAGTCAGGGTCGCGCCAGCCGAAAAGACCGCGCTTTGCCCACCGCGGCGTACAGTCATGCCGCCCCGGCCGACCACTTCCAGGTTTCCGGCGGCGAGGTCGAGCAGCACGGCGGTGTGTTCGTCGACGCCGAGTACGGCGGCGTTGTCGGGTAGCTGCTGTTCGAGGGCGCGCAGGCGCGGCTCGCCGAGGTAGGCATACCGGGTGTCGTGGGTGCCGCCCTCGGTGTTGTCGTAGTGCGGGATCACCGCCACCGGCAGGTTGAGATGGCCGAACAGGTCGAGCCCGTCGAGCCAGTGCGGCGCCGCGCCGACCTTGTAGATCTCGTACACCGGCACCGTGAAGCGGCCCATCGTGGCCGCGGCAGCGGAGGCGAACACGACGACACCGTGTGGACGGACGATCCGGTCGTGCAGGACGTGGGTGGCCCGGTTGGCCCGCCAGCACGTCAGTGCGTACGTCGGGCTGCCTGGGCCGGAGAAGATCCAGTCGGCGTCGGTCAACGCCGCCAACGCCCGGTCGGTGCAATCGTCGCCGGTGCCTCGCAGACCGTCGGGGACCGTGATCTGTAGGCCGACGCTGGTGTGAAAGTACATCCGGGCGCGGGCGGAGATTTCGGTCGCGTTCTCCTGGAAGCCGTAGGGCGTGTCGAGCAGCACGGCCCGAGGCTCGGACCGGCCGATCAGGTCGACGAGTCGGCGGTGGACGGTCACCATCGTCGGGCTGGTCTCACCGGATCCCATGATCGCCACGACAGCGGATGCCGTCCCGGACCGCATAGGCCACCTCCCGGCTGGGGCCGAACGACGCCTCGACGCGCTGCCACCGTAGCCCGCTCCGCCGCACCATGTCACGGCCGGCAACGCTCGCACCCGTTACCGCCGGACACCCGGAACCCCGAGCCGGCGGGCCGGAAGGGGAACCCCCTTCCGGCCCGCGCGGCGGTGGGCCGAGCCCGTCCGCCGCTACCGGCTCCCCGACGGTGGCTGGTCCGCGGCGGTGGCGAGGTGCAGGGACAGTTCCCGGACCAGGTCATCCATCGACTGTCCCGACTGCGCCTGCAACAACCCCAACGCGAGGTCGGCTAGAAGAAAGAAGCCGAGGGTCTTCGCCGCCTCGGTAGGGAAGGCGGCGAGGAGGGCTTCGGCTCCGTCGAGGTCGCCGCGTCGGCGTGCGGCGACGACTCCAGCGGCACGTTGCACCATCTCGGCAGCGTGGACCGGATCGGGGTGGCCCACCGTACTCAGATCTTGGGTTGGCTGGCTCGGGCGGCGTCGAACCGGGCGGTGACGTCGGTCCAGTTGACCAGGTTCCAGAGCCGGTCGACGTAGTCGGGGCGGACGTTGCGGTATTGCAGGTAGTAGGCGTGTTCCCAGGCGTCGAAGACGAGGATCGGGGTGGAGCCCTGTCCGACGTTGCCGTGGTGGTCGTAGACCTGTTCGACGATGAGGCGGCGGCTCAGCGGTTCCCAGGCCAGGACGCCCCAGCCGGAGCCCTGCACGCCCTTGGTGGCGGTGGAGAGCTGTCCGGAGAATTTTTCGAAGGAGCCGAAGTGTTCGTCGATGGCGGCGGCGAGGTCGCCGTCGGGGCGGTCGCCGCCGTCGGGGGAGAGGTTGTTCCAGAAGATCGAGTGGAGTACGTGGCCGGAGAGGTTGAACGCGAAGGTCTTCTCCAGGCCGACGAGGGTGCTGTAGTCGCCCTTGTCACGGGCTTCGGCGAGTTGGTCGAGGGCGTCGTTGCTGCCCTTGACGTACGCGGCGTGGTGCTTGCTGTGGTGCAGTTCGAGGATCTCGCCGGACATGGCGGGTTCGAGGGCGCCGTAGTCGTAGGGCATGTCGGGGAGCGTGTAGACGGCCATCCAGAGCTTCCTTCCCAGTTCTGCCACGAAAGTGCTTCTGCCACAATATGGCAACAGCAGCGATCGGGGGGCGGCTTGGCTGGCGTGACGGAGAACGCAGACGATCGCGTGGCGGCGGCCCTCGTCGCGCTGCGCGACAGCGGCCGCCGGCGGACCCTGGCCCGGCAGGCGGTCCTGCAAGCGCTGGCCAACGCCACCCACCTGAGCGCCGCGCAGGTGCACGACCGAATCGCTGTGGCCGGCACCCGCATCGATCTATCCACGGTGCACCGCATCCTGACCGCCCTGGTCACGGCCGGGGCCGTGCATGTCGTCCCGGTCCGCGGCCGGCTCACCTACGGCCTCGCGGACCATCCCCACCACCACGCCGTCTGCGGGTCCTGCGGCGACCTGCGGCAGCTTCCACCAGACCTCGTGGACGCCCTGATCAAGGTAATGAACTTGAAGGATTTCACCGTCGACCGGGACGGCCGCGACGGTGGGGTGGTCGTCTACGGCCGGTGCGGCGCCTGCCGGCAGTTGAGCGAACCCGCCTGACGAGGAACCAGCTGGTCGCTGCGGCGCGACATGGTGGTCAGCCACTGGGGGAGTGCACCGGCAACCGGCCCGGGTCAGAGGTTGGCCGGAGCCGGAAAGTAGTGCTCCCACGACGATGCGAACGCTCTCGTCCGTGCATCTGCGCGTGGATGGACCCCGACGGAAGGATCATCACGGGCCGTCGGGGTCCTCAACCACTTTCACCAATACCGGACCTCGAACGGGATCCGAACGCGGACGGGGCCACGGCCAAGCGACAACGTCCGGCTGCAAGTATGAGGTTGTTGCCAAAGATATGCAACAGGGCTCGGAGTGCTCCTGGTGGATCGTCGCCTGGTGTTCAGCGCCTGGCCACGTTCGCTGAGGTTGTCGACGATGCGTCGGATCGAGGGCAGGCTCGCCGGTCGGGGGAGAGCCCGCTACGGAGCCGTGATCGCAGTACTCAGCCGCGGGCGTCTTCGGGTGGGTAACTGTTCCGGACGGCCGCTGCCGGCCGCCGAGGCTGGCCCGGACCGGACAGCAGTGCTCCCCGTAGCGGTGCTGACGGGTCTGTGGCGATGTCGAGTGGGCTGGGGGTGGCGTCGGTGCGTACCAGCAGGTCGCCGACCGCCGCGATCATGGCGCCGTTGTCGGTGCAGAGCACCGGGCGTGGCACGCGCAGGGTGATGCCGTGCGCCGCACACCGCTTCGCGGTGAGTGCCCGGACTCGGCTGTTGGCCGCGACTCCGCCCACCAGGAGCAGGGTGTCGATGCCGTGAGCGCGGCAGGCGGCGACGGCCTTGCGGGACAGGGTGTCGGCGACGGCCTCCTGGAACGAGGCTGCGACGTCGGCGACCGGCACCGGTCCGGGTTGGCGTTCGACCCAGCGGGCCACGGCGGTCTTGAGGCCGGAGAAGGAGAACCTGTAGGGCGGGTCGGACGGTCTGGTCAGCGGGCGGGGGAAGGCGATGGCGGCGGGGTCGCCGTCGCGCGCGACGCGGTCGATCGCCGGCCCGCCCGGGTAGGGCAGACCGAGGAGGCGGGCGACCTTGTCGAACGCCTCACCGGCGGCGTCGTCGGCGGTGTCACCGAGGTGGATGATCGGGTCGCGGGCCAGATCGCAGAGGAGCAGGAGCGAGGTGTGCCCGCCGGAGACGATGAGGGCGACGCAGCGTGACGGCAACGGGCCGTGCTCGAGTACGTCGACGGCGGCGTGTCCGGCGAGATGGTGCACCCCGTAGAGCGGCACGCCGAGGGCGAGGGCGTACGCCTTGCCGGCCGCGAGCCCGACCTGGACGGCGGTGGCCAGCCCGGGTCCGGCGGTCGCCGCGACAGCGGTGACCTCGGACAGGGCGACGCCAGCCCGGTCGAGGGCGTGCCGGACCATCGGCTGCAGGGCGTGCAGGTGGGCGCGGGCGGCGATCTCGGGTACGACGCCGCCGAACCGGGCGTGCTCGTCCATGCTGCTGGCCAGGGCGTCGCCGAGCAGGACGCCGTCGCGGACCAGTCCGACGCCGGTCTCGTCGCAGGAGGTTTCGATGCCGAGGACGAGCGACATGGTCAGTTCCAGAGCCGGGCTTCGGCGAGGAGTTCCTTGCGCTGCGCCTCGGGCAGGTGGTCGAGGTAGACGACGCCGTCGAGGTGGTCGGTCTCGTGCTGGAGACAGCGGGCGAAGTAGCCGGTGCCGGTGACCGTGATCGGGTCGCCGTGCAGGTCGACGCCGGTCACGGTCGCCAGCGCCGCCCGGGACAGTTCGGCGCGTGGGCCGGGCACCGACAGGCAGCCCTCGCTGTCGGTACTGATCCCGGCGAACGCGGCCACCCGCTGCGGGACCGGGTTGACGACGTGCCCGACCTGCCGGATGCCGTCGGCGTCCGGGCAGTCGTAGACGAAGACCCGCAGACCGACGCCGATCTGGTTGGCGGCCAGCCCGACACCCTGGGCGGCGTACATCGAGGCGAACATGTCGTCGATCAGGTCCGCCAGGGACCGGTCGAAGGTGTCGACCTCGGCACAGCGTCCGTGCAGCACAGGTGTCCCGTAGCGGGTGATCGGGCGGGCGGTACCCCGGCGAGTCGGCATACCTGCACACTAGCGGCACCTGCAATCGGGTGGCATGTAGGCTGTGTGGGTGCAGACGGCGGAAGTCAAGCGGCGCTACCTGGCGCATTTCGAGGCCAACGGGCACACGGTGGTGCCGTCCGCTCCGCTGCCGGCGATCGACGACCCGAACCTGTTGTTCGTCAATGCCGGCATGGTGCAGTTCGTGCCGTATTTCCTGGGCCAGCAGACGCCGCCGTTCCGGCGGGCGGTCTCGGTGCAGAAGTGCATCCGTACGCCGGACATCGACGAGGTCGGCAAGACCAGCCGGCACGGCACGTTCTTCCAGATGAACGGGAACTTCTCGTTCGGTGACTATTTCAAGTCCGGCGCGATCTCGCTCGCCTGGGACCTGGTCACCAAGCCGGTCGCGGACGGTGGTTTCGGGCTGGACCCGGAGCGGATCTGGCCGACGGTCTATCTGGACGACGACGAGGCCGAGGCGCTGTGGCGCAAGATCGGGGTGCCGGCGGAGCGGATCGTCCGGCGGGGCAAGGCGGACAACTTCTGGTCGATGGGGATCCCGGGGCCGTGCGGGCCGTGTTCGGAGATCTACTACGACCGGGGTCCGGCGTACGGCCGGGAGGGTGGTCCGGCGGTCGACGAGGACCGGTACCTGGAGTTCTGGAACCTGGTCTTCATGCAGTTCGAGCGGGGTCCGGGGACCGACAAGGAGAACTTCCCGATCCTGGGTGACCTGCCGGCGCGCAACATCGACACCGGCATGGGCCTGGAGCGGATGGCGGCGATCCTGCAGGGCGTCGACAACCTGTACGAGATCGACGAGGTGCGGCCGATCCTGGACCGGGCGGCCGAGCTGACCGGCCGGCGCTACGGGGCGAAGTCGGGGCACGCGGCGAGCGAGTCGCATCCGGACGACGTACGGCTGCGGGTGGTCGCCGACCACGTCCGGACCGCGTTGATGTTGATCGGTGACGGGGTGACCCCGGCGAACGAGGGTCGGGGTTATGTGTTGCGTCGGATCATGCGGCGGGCGATCCGGGCGATGCGGCTGCTCGGCTGGCAGGAGCGGGCGTTGCCCGAGCTGCTGCCGGTGGCGAGGGACTGCATGTCCCCGTCCTACCCCGAGCTGGCCACCGAGTTCGACCGGATCTCGCAGTACGCGTACGCGGAGGAGGACGCGTTCCTGTCCACCCTGCGGGCCGGTACGACGATCCTGGACACCGCGATCGCGGAGACCCGTTCGGCGGGTGGGGCGAAGCTCTCCGGCGACAAGGCGTTCCAACTGCACGACACGTACGGCTTCCCGATCGACCTGACTCTGGAGATCGCCGCCGAGCAGGGCCTGTCGGTGGACCAGGACGGGTTCCGCCGGCTGATGGCCGACCAGCGGGCTCGGGCCAAGGCCGACGCGCAGGCCCGCAAGACCGGCCACGTCGACCTGTCGGCGTACCGCACCGTGCTCGACGCCTACGGACCCACGGAATGGCTCGCCTACGAAACGCTACAGACCGAGTCCCGGGTGCTGGATCTGCTCGGCCCGTACGGCCCGGTGCCGGCCGTCAGCGAAGGCGACATCGTCACCGTCTTCCTGGACCGGACACCCTTCTACGCCGAATCCGGCGGCCAGGCCGCCGACGCCGGGGTCATCATCGGGCCGGCCGGCACCGCCGAGGTCATCGACGTGCAGCGACCCGTCAAGGGGCTCATCGCCCACCAGGTGCGGATCGTCGACGGCGTCATCACCGTCGACGACCGGGTGCAGGCCGTCGTCGACCCCGACTGGCGCACCGGGGCCCGACAGGCCCACTCCGGCACCCACGTCGTGCACGCCGCACTGCGGCAGGTCCTCGGTCCGACCGCGTTGCAGTCCGGCTCCTACAACCGGCCCGGCTACCTGCGCCTCGACTTCCCCTGGCGCGGCTCCCTGTCCGCCGCGACCCGCAGCGAGATCGAAGAGGTCGCCAACAGCGCCATCCGCGCCGACCTCCCGGTCACCGCCCACCACCTGTCCCTGCCCGACGCCCGCAAGGCCGGCGCGCTGGCGCTGTTCGGCGAGACCTACGACGAGACCGTCCGGGTCGTCGAGATCGGCGGCAACTGGTCCCGCGAACTGTGCGGCGGCACCCACGTGACCAGCTCGGCGCAGATCGGCGTGCTCGCCGTCACCGCCGAGACCTCGGTCGGCGCCGGACAACGCCGCATCGAGGCCGTCACCGGTCTCGAAGCGTTCCAGTACCTGGCCCGCGAACGCGATCTGGTCAGCCAGCTCGCCGAGCAGCTCCGCGCACCCCGCGACGAACTACCCGACCGGGTCGCCGCGCTCGTCGGCCGGGCCAAGGCCGCCGAACAGCACGCCGACCGCCTACAACGCCAACTCCTCGAAGCCCAGGCCACCCGGCTGGCCGGCAAACCGGCGTCGATCGGCGGCTACAACTACGTGGCGGCGACCGAAACGGCAGGCGCCGATCCGCGACAACTCGCCGAACTGGTCCGTGACGCACTACCGGCCGACCGGCCCGGCGTGGTCGCCGTCGTCGACGGCGCCCGGATCGTCGTCGCCGTCAACCCCAAGGCGCACGCCCTGGGCGCGTCCGCGGCCGACCTGGTCAAGGCGCTGCCCGGCGTCCGGGGCGGCGGGTCCGACGCCCTCGCCCAAGGCAGCGCGCCGGCCGTCGACGCCTCGACGACCTTGGCCGCGGTCGCCGATCTGCTGACCGACGCGCGTCAGCGGGCCTGACGCCTTGCCGGCGGTTCCGGGCCGCTGCCGGCGGCGCACCTCGGACAGCGGCCGAACAGCGCCAGCCCCGTACCGCCGAGATCGAACTCGCTGCACCGCTGCGCCTCGGCGACCGCCGACGCGAGCGCGGCGGCCTGGATCTCGGAATGCGACCCGCACCGGTCACAGACCGCGTGCACGTGCGGCCGCTCGTTGAGCCCGTACAACGCCTCACCTGGCCACGGCAACGGGTGCACCACACCCAACTCCGTCAACGCCGCGACGGTACGGTGCACCGTCGACACGTTCACCTCCGGCCGGGCCGCGCTGACCCGCTGGTGGATGGCGCCGACCGACAGATGCCCGGACGCGTTGGCGAGCACGTCGACCACCATGGTCCGCGCCAGCGTCCGCCGCACCCCGGCAGCCGTAAGAACCTCCCACGTCCTCGCCGCCCGCGCGACACCGTCGACCTCCACGACCCCGAACCTAGTCGCTATGACGCCCCGGTACGCAACTCCCACCCATCGTGACCTGCGTCAAGCGTCCCTGCCCCGGCGAATTCACGGCGATCCCTGTCCGTGTCACGGGCGGGGGCGCCGTGGATGCGGATGCGCGCTGACCCGGGCACGTTCCTTCGCAGGGTGCTGCCCGAGGCCGTCGTCGGCCGTACCGGTCTCGCCGATGATGGCGGCGAACACCTGCCGCGCGATGTCGAGAGCCGATGCGCCGAGCCGGGCGACGACCTGTCGTTCCAGGTCCGCCTCAAGCTGCCGGTCGATCTCGGTCGCGGTACGACCGGCCGCCGTGATGCGAAGCACCCGGTGCCGTATGTCGCCAGCCGGGCCGCACCGCCGAACGTAACCGCGCGCCTCCAGCGCATTCACCCGTCGCGCCGCCTCTCCCATCGGGATCCTCATCTCGGCGGCCAGAGCACCGACCGAGGCGTCGCCTTTGATCAGCTTCCGCAGGATCGGTATGAGCGCGCGGTTGAGGTCGGGACACCCGGCCCGGTCGAGCACTTCCGCGCGGTGGCGCTCGCAGGCATCGTCGGCGAGACGCAGCAACGAGATCAGATCGCGCTCGTCGTCATTCATGCCTGGGGCCTCAACCGGTGTGCCGGTCTGACCGGCGCATGTGGCTACGAATCCAGGCGGCGGCCTCGGTGGCACCGTTGTCGTTGGCAACCACCGCGAGCCGCCATTCACCGGCCAGCGTGCGGCAGAGCGTGGCGACCAGCGCCGTCTTACCGGCGCCGACCGGACCGCCGATACCGACCCGCAACGCCCGCAGGCCGGCACGCAGCGGCGCGTGCGGGTCGACCCCTGCATCGGGATGGCTGTGCGGCACCTCGTCGGGTTCGTGCTCGTGCGGTAGGGCGCTCGGGCGCCCGAGCGGTTCTGCGTCGACAGTCATCGGCTTTCGGCCTCTTTCCGCAGCTGGGCTGAGAAGTCGTCGAGTGAGGCTGCCCGGCCCGAGCGGACCTGTCGGGCAGTCGCGATGGACGTGCACGTAGGCGACGGATCGAGTCGACCGACCCGGCGCTCGGCACTGCTGCACCATATCGGCATATGCAATCCACTCGCATGTGATCGTTCGTCGCGAGCGGCGTCGACCGCGAGCCGGTCGGCCAGCACCAGGGTCGGTCACGCGGATGGCTGGACCGTGACGAATGCCGAGCCGTGACCGGACCGCCGCGAAGCAATCAGTGCGGGGCTTTGCGGGCCGGCCGGGTGAGCTGGGCGGTCAGCAGTCGGGGTGCTTCGGCGAGTGAGGGGCCGTACCAGGTCAGGTGCCGTCCGGAGACCAGGGCGCAGGGGGCGTCGGGGAATGCCTCGGGGCCGTCGGCGGGGGAGAACGGGTAGGGCTCGTCGGGCAGTACGACCAGGTCGGGTGCTGCGGCGCGTAGGTCGTCGAGTGTCGGCCGAGGGTACCGGTCGGAGGTGTCGGCGTAGAGGTTGCGTAGGCCGAGCCGGAGTAGCACGTCGGAGGTGAAGGTGTCGCCCCCGGCAACGATCCAGGGGCGCCGCCAGACCGGAACGATGACGGTGCGTGGCGGGATGGCCGGGGTGACGGCGGCCCAGGCGGCGCGGGCCTGTGCCAGCCACTCGGGCTCCTGACCGGTGCCGAGGTCTCGCAGCAGGTCGGCGAGTTCGTCGAGCGCCTGGTCGACGGTGCGGGGGTAGGTGAGCCGGACACGTACCCCGGCCGCCTCGATCGCTTCGGCGTCGGAGCGCTGGTTCTCCTCGACGTTCATGAGTACGACGTCGGGGTGCAGGGCGAAAATGCGGTCGAGATCCGGGTACTTGCTGCCGCCGACGCGGGGCACGTCCAGGTCGGCGGGGTGGGTGCAGTAGTCGGTGGCGCCGACGAGGAGGCCGGGCAGGGTGGCCGCGACGGCTTCGGTCAGCGACGGGACCAGGGACACCACTCGCATCGCTGTTCCTCCTGTCCGCGCTGGAGCGGGCCTATTCTGGCCGGTGCCGCGAGCCCACGCCCGGAGCGGGGCTCGCGGCACCAGCGGTAGAGGGCGTTCAAAGAGCTACCGCAGGAGCGGGCGGCGGTGAGGGGTCAGGTCACGAACCGTAACGCAGGTAGACGACGTCGCCGACGGTGATGGTTCCGCCGCGGGTGGCGCTTGTCGGGCTGCCGCCGTCGCGGGACATCTTCCAGGTGGTGGTGCCGGCGTTGGCGAGTCCGTTGATCGCGGTGATCGTGCCGGTGCCTGAGCTGGGGGTGACGGCGGTGACGCAGCCGGCGGGAGCGGCGCTGGTCGCGGCGGCGGTCAGGACGGTGCCGAGCGTCGTGGTGGCGGCGGTCGGGGTGAGGGTGACCGCGCAGGGCAGGACGGTGGTGCCGTTGTCGACGACGAGGGTGATCTTCGCCGGGGCGCCGGCGGTGAATCCGCTCGCCGCGACCCATCTCGGAGCGCCGGCCGTGACCGGGGTGGGCGGTGCGGCAGTGAATCCGCCGCCGCCGAGGGCGCGGACGGCGTCGACGGAGGCGTACCCGGAGGGGCTGGTGTCCGACGGCAGGTACTTGAAGCCGCCGCTGGACAGTTGCTGGGCGCGGAGGAAGTCGATCGGGGTGCGCCCGGCGGGGGTGGTGAAGTCGGCGCCCTGACTGGGGATGCCGCAGGCGTTGAGGCCGGAGACGGCCCAGCCGTTGGAGTCGGTGTTGGCCCCGAACATGGAGTTGAACGCGCCGGTGGTGTTGACGAGTTTGCCCTTGAGGAATGTCTTCGCCTGGACCACGTCGGTGTCGGTGTTCGGGACTCCGGCCGCGCAGAGGGCGGCCATGGCGGCGCCGGTCATGTCGATGTCACTGGGCGCGGTGAGCTGGGACGGGTTGCCCTCGGCCTGGCTGTAGTTCCAGCCGCCGTCATTGTGCTGGTTGTTGCGGATCCGGGTGACCGACAGGTCGAGCAGCCGCTGCGGGATCCGGGCGCTACCGGCCTGGGTCCTGGCCCCGGCGAGGGCGAGGACCGCGAAGACGGTGCCGTTGAAGTTCGCCGGTGGCCCGTAGTAGCCGGCGGTGCCGGTCTGCCAGTAGCCGACGACGTCGGCGACGAGGTTGCGGGAGGCGGAGACCCGGGCGGGGTCGATGCCGGCGGCGTAGGCGTTGAGGATGCCGCGTTCGTAGTCGGTGACGACCGGTGAGCCGCCGGGCCAGGAGACGGCGGCCAGGTGGGTCTGGTACGCGGTGCGGGCGTTCTTGCTGGGGTCGCCGGCCGGGTACACGTCGACCGGGTGGGTGCCGGCGGCGGCGAAGGCGCTGAACGCCCACTCCAGGGACAGGCCGGCGCCGGCGTAGCTGCCGTCCGGGGCTTGCAGGGTCTTGAGGTAGGCGACGCCGTTGTTGCGGGCGGTGGTGATCTGGGCCGGGGTGGAGGTCGCGGCGGCCGGCGTGGCAACTGCCACGACCAGCGCGGTGGCGGCCAGCGCGGCCAGGGTGAGAGCAGGGCGCTTGCGGCGCATCGGGTTCCTCCAGGTCGGGGCGCGACTCGGCCCCGAACCGCACCCCGGACCGGACGGTGACGGGCAGCGGACAGCGAGGCGGGGCCGGACCCATGGGCGCGTGGGACGGATACCGCAGCTGGTACATCGCCGCGTGGGTGTTCGGGCTCGGGCGCGAAGTCGCACCCCTACCGTTGCGCGTCAGCCCCGGACTTGTGACCGGGTTCCCCCACGCGTCGACGGCGGTGACGCTACGACAACGATCGACGTCGCGCTGTTACCCAGCCGACATCGGCGGGCGATTGACGCTGGCGAGACCACTGTGTTGCGATGGAGTGCTCCAGCACCCAGGGGAAGCCGGTCGAATCCCGGCACTGGCCCGCAGCCGTAGGTCCCGCACCGTCGGGACGAGTCGGATTACCTGGCTGGAGATGCGTCAGCGTCGTCGAGGTCACGATGCGGGTACCGCACCGGGAAAGGCACCGGGGCGGCGGCCGCGTCTACGCCGCTCACACCCCTGGAAGAGTCGTCCATGCCGTCCCTCACCCGCCGATGGTCCCGCCTCTGGGCCGCCGCCGTCGCACTGCTCACCCTCGGCGTCACCGCGGTGGCGGTGTCGACGGCCGCCGCCGCCGATCCGATCGAGGCGTGCACGCCCAGCAGCGGCGCGATGGTCGCCGTCGACTTCCGTCCGTGGGAGGGTCAGGTGCTGCGGGGCTGCGACGCGACCCCGACGACCGGCTTCGACCTGTTGCACGAGGCCGGGTTCACCACGGCCGGCACGGCACACGACGGGCCGGGCTTCATCTGCCGGATCGGTAACGCTGCTTTCGACGGTGGTACGCAGTATCCGACGCCGGCGCAGGAGGCGTGCCAGCTCACCCCGCCCGCGACCGCGTACTGGTCGTACTGGTACGCCCCGCCGGGGCAGGACGGGTGGACGTACAGCCCGCTCGGCGCGATGGCGAAGGTGCCCGGGCCGGGGGAGGTGCAGGCGTGGGTCTACGGCGGCACCGACATCGGTGGTACGACAGGAAGGCCGACCTTCACCCCGGACGAGGTCCGAGCCGCCGGCCCTACGCCGTCTCCGACCGTCTCCCCGACTGCCGGTCCCGGCGGGCCGGGCGCCCCGCCGACCGAGGCGCAGATCACCGCCGCCTCGTCCTACCTGGTCGGGAAGCTGACCGACGGTGACCATGTCTACAACCAGGATGGGCAGTTCGTCGACCACACCCGCAGCATCGTGGTCGCGACGGCGCTCGCCGCCGCAGGCGGGCAGGACCCGACCCTGACGAAGATGCGCGACTACCTTGCCGCGCACGTGGAGGCGGCGGTCCTCCCCGACGGTGCCGACGGGCTGCCCAACCAGTTCAACGCGGCCAACCTCGCGCTCCTGGTCACCATCACCGGCGGCGACCCGCGTGCCGTCGGCGGTCGAGACCTGTTGGCGGTGCTCACCGATCGGGTGTGTACGGCGGCCGACGCCGGCGCGGGCTGCACCGCGGCCGGGGACTTCGCCGGCTCGTACGCCCCGGTGACGCACGCGTTCGCGCTGCTCGCCCTGCGCCGCGCCGGGGTGACTCCACCGGCGGCCACGGTCGAGCGGCTGTTGCGGTGGCAGTGCGCCGGGGGTGGGTTCGCCGACTCGCTGATCGCGCCCGGTGACCCGTGCACATCGGACCCGGCGAACACCGGTGCGGCACTGCTCGCCCTGTCCGTACTCGGCGGGCACGATAGCGAGGTCACGGCCGCGAAGGCGTACCTGACGGGGACGCAGCAGGCCGACGGCGGCTACCTGCCCTACGTCGGTGCCGGGGCGTCGGACAGCTACACCACCGCGATGGCGGCGCAGGGGCTGCTCGCGGTCGGGGCTGCGGAGCCGGTCGCGGCGGCGCGCGGTTTCCTCGCCGCCCGGACGGCCGCCGACGGCGGCCTGAGCCCGGATGCGACGGTGCCCGAGTCGGACCTGGTCGCGACCTCGGGCGCGCTGCCGACCCTGGCCGGGCAGAATCTCGCCACCTTGACGCATCCGCTCGGTGGGGAGCCGCCGCAGGGCCCGACCCCGGATCTGGCCAAGGGTGTGGCGTGGCTCGTCGCACCGGCGCAGCTCGTCGACGGACGCTACTACGAATCGTTCCCCGGCTTTCCGGAGTTCGGGCTGACGATCGACGGCGCGTTCGCGCTGGCCGCCGCCGGCCTCGACGACGCCAAGCTGCGAGCGATCACCGATTTCATAAGCAGCGGCGGCAAGGTGGGCGAGAGTGAGTTCACCGTCGACAGTTGGCTGGGGATCGGCACCGAGTTTCCGTCCGGCGGCGCGATCGGCAAGGTCGCGCTCCTCGCCCAGGTCACCGGCTACGACCCGGCCACCTTCGGCGGCCACGACCTGATCACCGCCCTGCACGACATCACCTGCACCACGGCCGATCCGGCGACCGGCTGCGCCGCCGCCGGGAACTACCGCAATGCCCCGTCGGTGTTCGCGCAGGTCCTGGGCATCATCGCGCAACTGCGGGCCGGGCGGACGCAGGACGCCGCCGCCCCGATCGAGTTCCTCAAGAGTCTCCAGCGGGCCAACGGCGCGTTCCCGAGTCTGATCCCGGCCGAGGGCAGCGGTGACGAGGTCGACAGTACGGCGATGGCCGCGATGGCCCTGGCGATGCTCCCCGACGACCCCGACGCTGCCACCGCCGCTGACAAGGCCCTCGGCTGGCTGGCCAGCCAGCAGCAGGCCGACGGCGGGTTCCCCGGCGCGGCCGGTATCTCCACCAACTCCACCGCATTGGCGATCCAGGGGATGACGCTGCGGCGCGGGACCTACAGCACCCAGATCGGTAAGGCACTGGCGTTCCTGGCCGGGCAGCAGAACCCCGACGGTGGGTTCAACGTCGCGGCCGACGGGCAGGCAGGCTCCGACGTTCGCGCCTCGACCCAGGTCGTCGGCGGGGCCACCGGCATCTCGTTCGGCACCCTGCTACGCGACGTCCACGGCCTCGACCCCTCCCCGACGCCAACCCCGTCCCCGTCGACCTCACCAACCCCGTCGACCTCACCAACCCCGTCACCGTCGGTATCCAGCGAACCGAGCGCGACGCCGCCGCCGGACGCGATGCCGGTGACCGGCGGGTCGATCGTCTCGCTGACCCTCGGCGCGCTCGTCCTGATCATCGCCGGTGTGGTCCTGCTCGTCCTCGCCCGCCGCCGCCGGACCACCACCGACACGGCAGGCCGGTCATGATCCGCCGTATCGGCGCCGCCGTCGCCGCGTTGGCCGTGGTGCAGGCGGCGGCCGTCATCGCCCCGGCGGCCACGTACGCGGCGCCGCTGCCGTTGGGCCAGTGCACCACCCGATCCGGGGTGATCCTCGCCGTCGACTTCAGCCGGTGGGGCGGTCCGCTGCTGCGCTCCTGCGGCACCACCCCGACGACCGGCTACCAACTGCTCAACCAGGGCGGTTGGAAGACTGCCGGCACCGGACACGACGGGCCGGCGTTCATCTGCCGGATCGGGTACTCCGGCTTCCGCAACGGCACCCAGTATCCGCCGCCGAGCGAGGAGCGGTGTGTGCTGACTCCGCCGGCGTCCGCGTACTGGTCGTACTGGCATGCCGACCCTGGCGCGAACACGTGGGAGTACAGCCAGCTCGGGGCGATGAGCTACAAACCGAGGCCGGGAAGTGTCGATTTGTGGATCTTCGGGGGAACCGACATCGGCGGTACCAAGGGCCGGCCGACGTTCAGCCCGGACAGCGTCCGGGCCCACAACACCGCCCCGGTCCCGAACGCGCCACCGGCTCCGGCCCCGACGACCAGCCGGCCCGCTCCCGGCGGCAACCCACCTCCGGTGCAGGAGGCACCCGCGCCACCCCCCGCGACGGCCGACGGCGTTCCCGGCACGGTGCCGGTGCCGACTGGTCCGAGCGGCGTTCCCGGCGTGACCCCATCCGCCACGGATCTGCCGTCCGGCTCGCCGAGCCCGGCGGCGTCGGACGCCGGTGCGGGGGCGACCGGTGGCAGCAGCGCTCCGACGGTCGTCGACGCCGTCCCCACCCAGGCGGCACCCGCCGACCGTGGCTCGGCCGGCCCGCTGCTGATCACCGTGGTCGTACTCGCGCTGCTCGGGATCGGCGGCGCGGTACTCGGCTGGCGTCGGCGGCGTACAAGCCTCGACACCATGCCACCGGAGGAGCCGGCACCGTGATCCGCGCTCGGTGCAGCGCGCGTCCGGGCGCGGCCCCCGGTCCGGCGTGAACACGGCGGGCCTGCGCGCCGCGCGGCTGCCCCGAGGGCTGCATCCGGTCGCCTGGTGGCTGTGGGCACTCGCCCTGGCCACCGCGGCCAGCCGCACCAGCAACCCGCTGCTGCTGGCCCTCGTCTTCGCCGTACTCGGCTTCGTGGTCACCGCCCGGCGTACCGACGCACCCTGGGCCCGGGCGTTCCACTACTACCTGATCCTCGCGCTGTCGGTCATCGTCATCCGGGTCGTGTTCCGGATTGTCTTCGCCACCGGCGTCACCCCCGAGGACCACATCCTGTTCCGGCTGCCGCATGTGCCGACCCCGGACTGGTATGCCGGAATCCAGATCGGCGGCCCGGTGTCGCTGGAGGCCACCCTCTCCGCCGCGCTGGACGGGCTCCGGTTGGCCTGCCTCCTCTGCTGCATCGGCGCCGCGAACAGCCTCGCCAACCCGAAACGTGCCCTGAAGGTGCTGCCCGGCGCCCTCTACGAACTCGGCGTGGCCGTCACCGTCGCGCTCAGCGTCGCACCGCAACTCGTGGAGAGCGTGCAGCGGGTCGCCCGGGCCCGCCGGCTTCGCGCCGGCCGCTCCCGAGGGCTGCGGGCGGTACGCGCGATCGCGCTGCCGGTGCTGCACGACGCCCTGGACCGGTCCCTGCGGCTGGCCGCCGCGATGGACTCCCGAGGCTACGGCCGCACCGGCACCGCCACCCGCACCTCCCGGCGCCTCACCGGAGCCCTGATGCTCACCGGCATGGCCGGGCTGTGCGTCGGCGTCTACGGCCTGCTCGACCCGAGCGTGCCCCGCCCCGTCAGCCTCGGCGCCCTGGCCACCGGCATCGTCCTGAGCGTCACCGGCCTGGCCGTCGGCGGGCGGCGGGTCTCCCGCAGCCGCTACCGCCCCGACCCCTGGCAGTGGCCGGAATGGGTCGTCGCCGGCTGCGGCATTGTCACCGCCGTCGTCCTCACTGCCGGGACCGGCTACGACCCCGCCGAGCTGAACCCCGGCCTGTACCCGCTGGCGTGGCCGACCCTGCCCCTGCTTCCCACCGCCGCGATCCTGCTCGCGGCGCTCGCCGCGTTCGCCGCACCCCCACCACCACGGCCCAGACCGATCGCCGTTCCCGCCGCCGGAGCCCATTCGTGATTCGCTTCGACCACGTCAGCATCACCTACGCCGGCACCGGCCGACCGGCGCTGCGCGACGTCACGCTCACCATCGACGAGGGTGAACTGTGCCTGGTCGTCGGGCACACCGGATCCGGCAAGTCGACCCTCCTCGGCGCGATCAACGGCCTCGTCCCGCACTTCACCGGCGGCACCCTCGCCGGCCGGGTCACCGTCGCCGACCGGTCCACCGCCGAGCACCCACCGCGCGAGTTCGCCGAACTCGTCGGCGTCGTCGGGCAGGATCCGGTCGCCGGGTTCGTCACCGACACCGTCGAGGAGGAACTCGCCTACGGCATGGAACAACTCGCCCTCACCCCGACGGTGATGCGGACCCGGGTCGAGGAGACCCTCGACCTGCTCGGCCTCGCCGACCTGCGCCACCGGGGCCTGCACGAGCTGTCCGGCGGACAGCAGCAGCGGGTCGCGATCGGCGCCGCCCTCACCGCCCATCCCCGGGTGCTCGTCCTCGACGAACCCACCTCGGCGCTCGACCCGACCAGCGCCGAGGACGTCCTCGCCACCATCACCCGCCTCGTGCACGACCTCGGGATCACCGTCGTCCTCGCCGAACACCGCCTCGAACGCGTCATCCCGTACGCCGACCGCCTCATCCGCCTCGACGGCGACGGCACCGCCCGTTACGGCGACCCGGCCACCCTCCTTGCCGACAGCACCGTCGCCCCACCGATCGTGCACCTCGGCCGCCTCGCCGGGTGGGCACCGCCACCGCTGTCCGTCCGCGACGCCCGCCGACACACTCCCACCCTGCGGCAGCGGCTACCCACCACACCATCGGTCCCACACCGTCCCGCATGCGCCGACGGCGAGGTGGCGCTGACCGCCAGGGGAGTGGTGGTCCGGCACGGGCCGGTCGTCGCCGTTCGCGGCGCCACCCTCGACCTGCACGCCGGTGAGGTGGTGGCGTTGATGGGCCGTAACGGGTCGGGCAAGTCGTCCCTGCTGTGGGCGTTGCAGGGCGCCGGCCGCCGCGCCGGCGGCACGATCCGCACGGGTGGTTCCGACCCGGCCAGGGTCACCCCGGTCGAGGCCCGTCGGCTGGTCGGGCTGGTGCCGCAGACCGCCACCGACCTGCTCTACCTCGACACCGTCGGCGCCGAGCTCGACCAGGCCGACCGTGACGGCGCCACCCCCGGAACCGCCCGGCGGCTACTCGACGACCTCGCTGCCGGCATCGCCGACACCGAGCACCCCCGGGACCTCTCCGCCGGGCAGCAGTTGGCGCTGGTCCTGGCCATCCAACTGGCCGTCACACCCCGGGTGGTGCTGCTCGACGAACCGACCCGAGGACTCGACTACACCGCCAAAGCCGCCCTGGTCCGCACCCTGAACCAACTCGCTGGGCAACGACACGCCATCGTCGTGGCCACCCACGACGTCGAGTTCGCCACCGCCGCCGCCGACCGGGTCGTGGTGATGGCCGGCGGCGACGTCGTCACCGACGGCCCCGCCCCGACGGTCCTCACCGCCTCGCCGACCTTCGCCCCGCAGGTCGCGAAGATCCTCGCCCCGCTGCCGTACCTCACCGTCGGCCAGGTCGCCGCCGCCCTCGACACACCCCAGGCGCAGCCGTGACCGCCGTACAGGTCCCGGCCCGGGCGACCGCGACGATCGTGATGGCGTCGTTCGTCGGCCTCGTCGCCTTCCTGTGGCCGTTCGTCGTCGCCCCCGGCACGTTCGGCGCCGCCGAAACACCACCGCTGATGTTCGGCGCCCTGCTCGTCCTCGTCCTCGCCGTAGTATTCGCCGAGATCGCCGACCGACGCATCGACGCCAAAGCCCTCGCCATGCTCGGCGTCCTCTCCGCGATCAACGCCGCCCTACGGCCCCTCGGCGCCGGCACCGCCGGAATCGAAACCGTCTTCTTCGTCCTCGTCCTCGCCGGACGGGTCTTCGGCCCCGGATTCGGGTTCGCGCTCGGCTGCACCTCCCTGTTCGCCTCCGCCCTCCTCACCGGCGGCGTCGGACCGTGGATGCCGTACCAGATGTTCGGCTGCGCCTGGGTCGGCATGCTCGCCGGCCTACTACCCAAAGCAAATGGCAAGGCGGAGATCGCGCTGCTGGCCGGGTACTCGGCGGTCAGCGGCTACCTCTTCGGCTTCATGCTCAACCTGTCCTTCTGGCCGTTCTCCCTCGACCCCGACAGCTCCATCGCCTACCAACCCGGACTGCCGCTGCTCGAACAGTTCCAGCGGTACTTCGCCTTCTTCACCGTCACCTCACTCGGCTGGGATACCGGCCGCGCCGTCACCACCGCCATCCTCGTCACCCTCACCGGCCCGGCCGTCCTCGGCGCCTTCCGCCGCGCCGCCCGCCGGGCGAACTTCCACACCACACCGACCTTCGAACACACCCGGCAGGGCGCCGACCGGTGAGCGCGGTGACTGTCTCGCCCGAGCCGCCGGTCAGGCGGCCCGGCCGTTGCGACCCGCAGGGGATGACGGCGTACTCGCCGCCGTCGGCGCCGCGCTGGTGAGACGATCCGCACACCCCGCGCTGGAGGCCCCTTCCGAAGCCCACAACGTGGGACGGCGGCGGCTATCATCGGCGTCAGCGCTGGTTCGCCCCGCCCGTGCAGGCGGGGCGTCGTAAGAGGGAACCCGGTGAGAATCCGGGACTGCCCCGCAGCGGTGAGCAGGAACGACCGCCGTCAACGGCACTGGGCGCACCCGCGCCCGGGAAGCGACGGCCAGTAGGAGACCGGACCCTGGTCCGGACGTGCCCGCGAGTCCGAAGACCTGCCCGCGCCGCACACACCGACCGGGTGTGTGCTGCCGCCGGCCTCGCGGGTGGGCCGGGCGGACCGCGTACCCGTCCGGTACCGCCTACCACGGCGCCCGACGGTCGGTGTGGTCTGTCCTTCCTGCCACAGGTCACGACCACCTTCGGGGGACAACCCGTGCGCGACACGATTCTGCCCAACCGCCCACCGTCCGCATCGCAGCTGACCCTGTCGCAGATCATGGACCAGCACCACACCAACCTGATGGGCACCGTGCACGGCGGCCGGATCCTGAACCTGATCGACGCCGTCGCCGGCGTGGTCGCCGCCCGCCACTCCGAAGGCCCGGCCGTCACCGCCGCCATCGACGAAACCGCCTTCCTCCAGGCGGTACGCGTCGGCGACGTCGTGCACGTCGAGGCCCGGATCACCTGGGCCGGCCGGTCCTCGATGGAGATCGCCGTCACCGTCACCGCCGACCGGTGGGACCGCGCCGTCCCACCCACCCTCGTCGCCACCGCCCACCTGGTGATGGTCGCCGTCGACGACAACGGACAACCACGACCGGTCCCCGCACTACTGCCGGAAACTGACGATGACCGCCGCCGCTACCAGGAGGCGCAGATCCGCCGCGAGCACCGCCTGACACTGCGCCGCGCCCTCGCCAGCCAGGCCGGCCTGGCATGAGCGAGTTCGGGTACGTGCCGGCCGGAACCCTCGTCGGCTACCTCGCCGTGATCACCCTGTTCATGCTCACCCCCGGCCCGGACATGCTGTACGTGCTGGCCAACGCCGTCCGCTACGGCGCCCGGGCCAGCGTCGCCGCCGCGGCCGGCGTCGCCGTCGGCGAGATCATCCATGTGGCCGTCGCGATCGCCGGGCTCTCGGTCGTGATCGCCAACTCACCGACCCTGTACGCGACGATCCGGTACGCCGGAGCCGCCTACCTGATCACCCTCGGGCTGCTGGCCCTGCGCCGACCGGCGAATCCCCCGACCGCCCGGCAGGACGCGGCGCCGGCAACGATCGGTCTGGTCAAGGCGGCCGGTCGTGGCCTGCTGACCAACCTGCTCAACCCGAAGATGATCCTCTTTACGATCGCGTTCCTGCCCCAGTTCGTCGACCTGAACCGAGGCCACGTCACCGCCCAGTTCCTGGTCCTGGGCGCCGTCTTCGTCGCCGTACAACTCGCCGTCGACATCGCACTCGGGCTGGTCACCGGCCGACTTGCCGGCAGACTGACCACCGGCCGGCCCGCCCGCCTGCTGCATCGAATCAGCGCCGTGGCCTTCTTCGGCATCGGTGTACACCTCGCCATCGGATAACCCGCCCGACGACCCACGTCGGCGCCCCGACAACCGCCGACAGGGCGCCAGTACGAGCGGCCAGCCGAAGAGCGTGCCCGCACAGGCAGATCCGTGACTTCGGCTGCCCGGAGGGTCGCATGTCCGGAGAGTCTCAGCAGGACGGCCGTTGACGACACGAGCCCGGATGGCCACACTGACTGCAACATCGTGATACCTGTGCGTCGATGGGGGAAGTCCGGTACAAGCCGGCGCTGGCCCGCAACGGTAGGCGGCGAACATACGCCGCGAGCCCGAGTACCCATCGACGTACCGCAAGGTTCCACCACCCGTCGTGGCCCACGGGTCGGAGCCGCCCGGGAGCGGTCCCGGGTCGCGTCGACCGTCGGGCCGGAAAGGCACCGATTGATGGCCGCCCTCCTCCGGCACCGCACCCGCACCCTCCTCACCGGCGTACTCGCCACCCTCACCCTGTCTGTGGCTGTCGCTGCACCGGCCGCCGCACAATCCACCCTCAACCGTGTCGACGCCGCCGCAGGATGGCTCGCCCGCCAGATGGTCGACGGCGAACGGTTCGAAGTCGTCTTCGACGGCGTCGCCTACCCCGACCAGGGACTCACCCTCGACGCGATCTTCGCCTTCGCCGCCGCGAAAGTCGCCGACACGAACGCCAGCAACGCCACCGCCTGGTTGGCGCAACCGGCGGTCACCACCGGCTACATAGGCGACGGCACCGAGGCGTACGCCGGAGCGACCGCCAAACTCGCCCTCGGCGCACAGGTCCGCGGCCTGAATCCGGCAGCGTTCGGCGGTGTCGACCTGATCGCCCGCCTCCACACCCTGATGGCACCAACCGGTAGGTTCACCGACCGGTCCGCCTTCGGCGACTTCAGCAACATGTTCAGCCAGTCCTTCGCGGTGCTGGCACTCGACCGGGCGGGCGGAGCACCCCCGGCGGCGGCGGTGGCCTTCCTGGCCGGCGCCCGCTGCCCCGACGGCGGCTTCCCCCTGCTACTCGCCCAGGCCACCTGCGTCAGCGACGTGGACGCCACCGCACTGGCGATCCAGGCACTCCTCGCCGCCGACCGTCCCCTCGTCGCCCAGGCGGCGGCTCGATGGCTGGTCTCCGTACAGGCCGACGACGGGTCGTTCACCGCGAACGGGGTGGCCAACGCCAACAGCACCGGACTGGCCGCGCAGGCGCTCCGCACCGCCGGCCGGGTCGTGCCGTGGCTGCACGCCCGCCAGTTCCTGAGCAGTCTCCAGCAAACCTGCACCGCGCCCGCGGTGAACCGAGGCGCGATCGCCTACACCGACGGCGGGTACGACGCCACCACCGCGACCCGCGCCACCGCCCAAGCCGTCCCCGGACTGGCGGGCAGCGGCTTCGCCACCCTGTCCGCCGCCGGCTCCCACCCGGCCGCCCCGACCCTGGCGTGTCCGCACCGATGACCACCATGGGAGGTTCACCAGTGCCTATCCCGATCCGCCGCCACATCGCCGCACTGATCGCCATCATCGTCGTCGCGGCCGGGCTGGTCGCCGCCGACCCGACGCCCCGCCCGGCGCACGCCGCCGCGTGCAGCCCCGGCACCGGGGTCACCGTCGTCGTCGACTTCACCGCGTTCGGCCTCGGCGTGCAGACCGCCTGCTACCTCGGCGACCCACCCACCGGCCTGGCCGCCCTGCAAGGCGCCGGCTACACCGTCACCGGCACCCAACGCTGGGGTCTCGCGTTCATCTGCCGCATCAACGGACGACCGACACCGGCCGCCGAACCGTGCGTCAACACACCCCCGGCCAGCGCCTACTGGTCCTACTGGCACGCCCCACCCGGCGGCACCTGGTCCTACAGCACCCTCGGCGCCACCAGCTACAACCCCGCCCAGGGCACCGTCGAAGGCTGGCGATTCGGATCCGGCCAGGCACCCTCGATTTCCCCACCGTGACCTCGGCCCGCCTGGCCGACCGCCGTGCCGGTGGCCGGCCAGGCATGCCACCACCATGCGATGCCTCGGACCAAGACGGGGTGGGAATCCGGCACGACGCTCGGTCGGCGGACGGTCATCGTCGACGGGTTCCTGCCGCTATGGCGGGTCAAGGACCAGGGGACGACCGGGCCACGTGGGGTACCGCCCTGATCGGTCACCGGCCTGCGGCCGACCCGTCCGCGTCGCCGTTGGCGCGCGCCCGACTCCCATGGCGCTGGGGAAGTCGGGCCGCAAATCCTGCACCGTGACACGCCCGACACAGTATCTGGTGTTTCCTCCTTTCGTCGTGCCCATATATGGTGTTGTCCGCAGCTGGTTCGACTGTCAATCCATGGTGGTCGAGGCAAGAGGGAACCCGGTGGGAATCCGGGACTGCCCCGCAGCGGTGAGTGGGAACGACCGCCGTCAACGAAGCACTGGACCCTCGGGTTTGGGAAGCGACGGCCAGTAGGGACGAGTACGACGCCCGCGAGTCCGAAGACCTGCCAGCGCGCCGCACGCGTCGCGTGCGGCGGTCGAAGGCCGCGCGGGACGGCCGACGCCATCAGCCGGACCGCGGCAGGAATGCCGAGGGTGACCGGTGGCGTCCTCCCGTGCGCCCGTCGACCTCTTTGACAGGCGTGAGGAGGGGGACATGACCGCGACGCGAGAGCAGGTTGCACCGGACCAGGCGGTGCCGGAGCAGCGCCGGCATGTGATGCGGGTTTGTAAGCGTAACGGCGATACCGAGCCGGTGGACGTCAACAAGATCGTCAGGGCGGTGGAGCGGTGGGTCGCCGACCTGGACGAGGTGGATCCGCTGCGGGTGGCGACGAAGACGATCAGCGGGTTGTACGACGGGGCGACCACGGCCGAGTTGGACAAGTTGTCGATCCAGACGGCGGCCGAGTTGATCGGCGAGGAGCCGCAGTACTCGAAGCTGGCGGCGCGGCTGCTGGCCGCGTACGTGGACAAGGAGGTCCGCGGTCAGGGGGTGGCGAGCTTCAGCCAGTCGATCCGGTACGCGCACGGTCTGGGGTTGATCGGGGACGAGACGGCCGCGTTCGTGGCCCGCAACGCCCGCAAGCTCGACGACGCTGTCGACCCGGATGGTGATCGGCGGTTCGAGTACTTCGGTCTGCGTACGGTCGCGGACCGGTATCTGTTGCGGCATCCGGAGTCGCGGCTGGTGGTGGAGACGCCGCAGTACTGGCTGCTGCGGGTCGCCTGCGGCCTGTCGCAGACGCCCGGTGAGGCGATCGGCTTCTACCGGCTGATGTCGTCGCTGGCGTACCTGCCGAGTTCGCCGACGCTGTTCAACTCCGGCACCCGGCACACCCAGATGTCGTCGTGTTTCCTGGTCGACTCGCCGCGCGACGAGCTGGATTCGATCTACGAGCGCTACCACCAGGTCGCGAAGCTGTCGAAGTTCTCCGGCGGGATCGGCATCTCCTGGTCGCGGGTCCGTGGTCGCGGCGCGTTGATCCGGGGCACCAACGGCAGGTCGAACGGGATCGTCCCGTTCCTGAAGACGCTCGACGCCGGGGTGGCGGCGGTGAACCAGGGTGGTCGGCGCAAGGGCGCGGCCTGCGTCTACCTGGAGCCGTGGCACCCGGACGTCGAGGAGTTCCTGGAACTGCGGGACAACACCGGCGAGGACGCCAGGCGTACCCACAACCTCAACCTGGCGAACTGGATTCCGGACGAGTTCATGCGCCGGGTGGAGGCGGACGGGGACTGGTCGTTGATCGACCCGTCCGACGCGCCGGAGCTGCCCGACCTGTTCGGGGAGGCGTTCGACGAGGCGTACCGGGCGGCGGAGAAGAAGGCCGTCCGGACGGTGAAGGCCCGGGACCTGTACGGGCGGATGATGCGCACGCTGGCACAGACCGGCAACGGGTGGATGACGTTCAAGGACGCCTCGAACCGGCTCTCCAACCAGACCGGCGCGCCGGGCAACACGATCCACCTGTCCAACCTGTGCACAGAGATCCTGGAGGTGAACAGCGACGCCGAGACGGCGGTGTGCAACCTGGGGTCGGTCAACCTGGGCGCGCACGTCGCCGCGGACGGCGTGGACTGGGAGAGGCTGCGGGAGACGGTCCGCACGGCGGTGGTGTTCCTGGACCGGGTGATCGACATCAACTACTACCCGGCGGAGCAGGCGGCGGCGTCGAACCCCCGCTGGCGACCGGTCGGGCTCGGGCTGATGGGGTTGCAGGACGCGTTCTTCACGCTGCGCCTGCCGTTCGACTCACCGCAGGCGCGAGAGCTGTCGACCCGGGTACAGGAAGAGATCTTCCTGACCGCGCTGGAGACCTCGGCCGGGCTGGCCGAGCGGTTCGGCCCGCATCCGGCGTACGCCGAGACGCGCGCGGCGCGGGGCGAGTTGCACCCGGACCTGTGGGGTGCCGAACTCGCCCAGGTGGAGCGGTGGGCCGCGCTGCGGTCCGCGATCGCCGCGCACGGCCTGCGCAACTCGCTGTTGGTGGCGATCGCGCCGACGGCGACGATCGCGTCGATCGCCGGCTGCTACGAGTGCATCGAGCCGCAGGTCTCCAACCTGTTCAAGCGCGAGACGATGTCCGGGGAGTTCCTCCAGATCAACACCTACCTGGTGCGGGAGCTGAAGTCACGAGGGCTGTGGACCGCCGCGATCCGCGAGCAGATCAAGCGCGCGGAGGGCTCCGTACAGGGCATCACCGACCTTCCCGGCGACGTACGGGAGCTGTTCCGCACGGCGTGGGAGCTGCCGCAGCGGGCCCTGGTCGACCTGGCCGCCGCCCGTGCCCCGTACATCGACCAGTCGCAGTCGTTGAACCTGTTCATGAGCGCGCCGACGATCGGCAAGCTCTCCTCGATGTACCTGTACGCCTGGAAGTCCGGGCTGAAGACCACCTACTACCTGCGGTCGCGTCCCGCGACCCGGATCCAGCAGGCCACCGTCGCCGTCACCCCGGTCGTCAAGCCGGTCGTCGCGGTCAGCGACGACGAGGCGTTGGCCTGTTCCCTGGAAAACCCCGAAAGCTGCGAGGCCTGCCAGTGACCACCACGTCCGAAACCCGCACCACCGCCAGCACCGGCACCAGCTCTGGTGAGCGGCACCTGCTGCTCGACCCGGGCATGGACCTGACGCTGCGCCCGATGCGCTATCCGCAGTTCTTCGACCGGTTCAAGGACGCGATCAAGAACACCTGGACCGTGGAGGAGGTCGACCTGCACTCCGACCTCGCCGACCTGGCCCGGCTCTCCCCGGCGGAGCAGCACCTGGTCTCCCGGCTGGTCGCGTTCTTCGCCACCGGCGACACCATCGTCGCCAACAACCTCGTGCTCAACCTCTACCAGCACGTCAACTCCCCGGAAGGCCGCCTCTATCTCTCCCGGCAACTGTTCGAGGAGGCGGTGCACGTTCAGTTCTACCTGAACCTGCTCGACACCTACGTCCCGGACGAGAAGGAACGGTTCGAGGCGTTCGCGGCCGTGGAGAACATCCCCTCGATTGCCCGCAAGGCCGAATTCTGCTTCAAGTGGATCGACTCGATCTTCGAACTGCGGGAGTTGCGCAGCCGCGAGGACCGTCGGGCGTTCCTGCTCAACCTGATCTGCTTCGCCGCCTGCATCGAGGGACTCTTCTTCTACGGCGCCTTCGCGTACGTCTACTTCCTGCGCTCCCGGGGAGGGGAGTGTCAAGTTAACGGCTGATCTTGGTTTTTGAAATGGTCAGTGGTTGGCCGGGGTGAGCCGGCCCTCGAAGGCGATCTGGAACGCGTTGAGAGGTGCTTTCCAGCGCATGGTCCACCGGCGGCGGCCGTTGCCGGTGGGGTCGAGGCTCATCAGCGCCATGTACACACACTTGAGCGCGGCCTGTTCGTTGGGGAAGTGTCCGCGGGCGCGGACGGCCTTGCGGATGCGGGCGTTGACGGACTCGATCGCGTTGGTGGAGCAGATGACCTTGCGGATCTCGACGTCGAAGGCGAGGAACGGTACGAACTCGGCCCAGGCGTTCTCCCACAGCTTCACGATCGCCGGGTACTTCCGGCCCCAGGCCTCGGCGAACTCCAGGAACCGCTCCGTCGCCGCGTCCTCCGTGGGCGCGGTGTAGACCGGCTTGAGCGCTTTGGCGATCTTCTCCCAGTCCTGTCGGGCCGCGTAGCGGAACGAGTTACGCAGCAGGTGGATCACACAGGTCTGCACGATGGTGCGCGGCCATACCGCCTCGACCGCTTCGGGTAGGCCCTTGAGTCCGTCGCAGACGAGCATGAGCACATCAGCGACGCCGCGGTTCTTCAGCTCGGTGAGCACGTGCAACCAGTGCTTGGCGCCCTCGCCGCCGTCGCCGGCCCACAGGCCGAGGATGTCACGATGTCCGTCGACGGTGACCGCCATCGCCAGGTAGACGGGCCGGTTCGCAACCTTCCCATCCCGGATCTTCACGTTGATCGCATCGATGAACACGACCGGGTAGACCGAGTCGAGGGGCCTGTTCTGCCACTCGGCCATCCCGTCGACGACCTTGTCCGTGATCGTCGAGATCGTCTGCTTCGACACCTCGGCGCCGTACACCTCGGCCAGGTGCGCGGCGATCTCCCCGTGCGTCAGCCCCCGGGCCGACAACGACAACACGAGCTCATCCACCCCGGACAACCTGCGCTGGCGCTTGCGCACAATCTGCGGCTCGAACGTCCCCGCGACGTCCCGCGGAACCCGCACCTCGACCGGACCAACATCGGTCAGCACCGTCTTCGCCCGGGTGCCGTTACGGGAGTTCCCGGTGCCCTTGCCCGCCGGATCATGCTTGTCGTAGCCGACGTGGTCGGTGATCTCGCCCTCCAGAGCGGACTCCAGAACCCGCTTGGTCAGCTGCTGCAGCAGGCCGCCCTCACCGGTCAGCTTCAGCCCCTCACCGCGTGCCCGGTCCACCAGCAGCGCGATCAACTGCTCATCCGTGGCCGCATCCACCGACCCGCCTGCCGGCTCCTGCTCGATGGTGGTCTCGGTCGTCATCTGGCGCATCTCCCTTGATCAGCAGATCCGCCGTTAGTTGTACACACCCGTGCTTCGGTGTCCTGCCTGGTCCCGTTGACCATGACGACGAAGTCGTCCGCGTAGCGGACCAGTCGCCACGAGGGCAGGTCCTTGGCCCGGCGTTGTTCGCGTCGGGAACTGGTGGACAACTCACCGCCGCTGTCCCATGCCCGGTGCAGGTGCTCATCGAGCGCCGACAGGGCGATGTTGGCCAGCAGTGGGGAGAGGATGCCCCCTTGCGGCGTGCCGGTCCAGGTGTCCTCGATCTCGCCGAGTTCCGTCAGGAGCCCGGCCTTCAGGAACGCCTTGACCAGCGCCAGCACCCGTTTGTCCTTGACCCGCTTCCGGACGCGGTCCATCAGCGCCACGTGGTCGATCTCGTCGAAGCACGCGGCGATGTCCGCGTCCAGCACCCACCGGTATCCGTGGCTGCCGTAGAAGTGGATCTCGGCGATCGCGTCCTGGGCCCGCCGTTTGGGCCGGAACCCGTAGGAGACCGGCTTGAAGTCGGCCTCGACGATCGGCTCCAGCACCAGTTTCAACGCGGCCTGGACCACCCGGTCGGCGATGGTGGGAATCCCCAACCGCCGCACCTTTCCCGAACCGCCCGGCTTGGGGATCCGCTTCTCCCGCACCGGTAGCGGCCGGAACACACCCGCCTTGAGACGGACGCGTAGGTCGTCCAGGAACCCGGGAACACCGATCACATCCTCGACCACGGCGGCCGTCAGGCCGTCCACGCCCGCAGTGCCGGCGCCCCGGTTGCCAGCGACCCGTTCGAACGCCACGATCAGCGTCGCCGGGTCGTGCACGAGGTTGAACAGATCGTCGAACCGGCGGCCGGGATCGGCCACCGCCCAACGGTGAAGCTTGGCCTGCATCTCCGATACCCGCCGATGCGGTCCCGTGAGAGCCACCTCGATCGGAGCACCGCCATTCGGCGGCGCGTCTTCCGGCATTGCAGCGTCCTTCCCTTCTCGATACCGCTGCCGCCCTTCCCCATGCGCGCGGGCTCTCCCCGGCTCGGAGTACTACGGCGGCTCCGCCCCACCCGGCCCGTTCAGCGGTCGATGCGCCTATCCCAGGCCTGCGGACTGGCCGCCCGCCGCAGGGACCCCGACCAGGCGGTTCCCGTGTTCACTGCGATTCGCTCGTTGGAGGAGGAGCCCGACTGTGTCCCTGCGGCATCGCCACGGGTACGCCGTAGACCTTCCCCGTGGCCTCCCGGCCGGCTTCGAGATACCGGCCAAGGAGTTCCCCACCCGCCGAGGGTGGGTGCGCACCGCATCCGGCCCAGATCCGCCAGGTTTCGAGCCGGTGTAATCGTTAAGAGACGTAAAGACGCCGGTTCCTCGCGTACTCCTCTCCAACCCGCTCGCCGAACCCGCACCGTCTGGCAGTACCGACACGTCCCGGCTTTGTCAGGGCCGCTCCCACCCTCCCCAGCACCACCCGGGTCAGACTGCCCCCAGCTCCACCCACCTGCTACGACAGGTCAGCGGTGAAGGTCTCTCACCCCCACTCGAACCACAGCGCCTCACGGCGCAACTGGAAGCAGATCCAGGCGTTCCGCGCCGCCGCTAACCTCTTACCGACGGCCACCGCCGCCGGTGCCAGCTCGCGATCGCCTCGGGGTCACGTTCGACCGCCTGGCGGGTCGGTACCTGCTGGCTGTAGCCCATGCGGTGCAGCAGATAGGACACCCCGCGCAGGGTGTAACCGACCGCGAAGCGGCGTTCGATGACCTCGGCGACCCGGGCCAGGGTCCAGCGGGCGTCCGCCCAGCCGTGGGCGCAAGGACCTTCGTCAAGCATCCCCGCGAGTTCTTCGCGCTGGTCGACGGAGAGTTTGCAGTCTGAGCCACCCGGGCCGGCCGACGCCAGGGCGTTCGTTCCGCCAGCTACCCATCTACGTCGCCATTCACGGACAGACTTCTCGGAAACTCGCAGCTCAGAAGCGATCTGCGCGGTCGGTTTGGACTCTTCGAACATGGTCGCGGCCTCGATCCGGACCTTCTCACGCCGGACCCGGGCTGCCGCGTTCATGCCACCACCAGCCGGATACCTCATACCTCCGGCCTACCGAACCCATCGACCCAGATCACGCAGACACGCCGAGGGACGTCAGGCTTTCAACCTCTGTAGCAGCCTTGACGTCCCCGTCGGCGACTGGCCCACAGCGTGGGCGGCGCGTGCCTTACGGCCAGCGGGGCCCTGGCTAAGGTTGAAAACTGGGTGACGGCCCCCATTGGTGCTCGTCAGCCGATATCCGTGCTGCGTCGTACGAATGTTCCATCGACGTTCGGTGCATTCCTCGCTACAGTGCGGGCATGAGCCAGGAGGCGGCGGCCCAAGCGTTCCGAGTCCGCACCAAGACGCAGCGCAAGCCTCCCAACGTCTTGGAGTTCAAGACGGTTGATGTCAAGATCGGAAGAAAGGTCTTCAAGTCGGCAACCGTCTTGACGGTCTTCGACGAAGACACAGGCCAGATCAGACGACGCCAGATGATTGTGCAGACCTACGGTCGAAGCCTCAATGGTCCTGGCTTCAGTTTCGAGGACAAGCCGGAACACCGGTGGTACTGCGACGATAGAGAGATAGATGCAGTCAGAGAGCTGCTGAATGATGCATTCCCTGCCCCCGGAGTATACCAGTTCCCGGCGCACGGCTCGGCGGTGCAGCAACTGATTGCGGAGCTGGATGAGGGCCGTGTCGATGCAGATGCCGTCCACCGCGTCGTCACGGCTATCTGCAACGCTCCCGATTTGGCGGAAGCGCTTGCCCGGATGGATGAAGCGGGTGTTCTAGCGGACGTCATCGAACGCAACCGCCAGCTCCAGGGCCTCCGCAGGTGGCGCGACGTCGTGGAGGACCCCGCGAGTACCGAGCCCGACATTCAGAAGGTGCTGGACAAAGAATGGTGGGTTTTCGGGGGCCGCTACGTCAAGTCGGACGTCCGCCGGCAACTCGTGCCGGGAGATGAGCTGGACCTACTTTTGGTCCGGTCCGATGGATCTCTGCACGTAGTCGAAATCAAGCAGGCGAACATCCCCAAGCTGATCAGGGAGCACCGTAGCCACTACCGAGTCGGCAACGAAGTGCACGAGGCGGTCTCGCAGGCAGCCAACTACCTGCGGAGCCTGGATGAGCAGCGAGACTTCATCCTCAACCGCTTCAAGGTCGACCCACGCCGGGCGTCGGCAACAGTAGTTATCGGCCACCCGATGTTCGTTGATGCCAGAGTTTCGCAGGACGTCATTAACGAGACGATCCGAACTTACAACAGTCACTTGTCTCGCATCGAGGTCATGACGTTCGCAGATCTGATCGAGGGGGCTGAAGGGTCGTTCATGCTTACGGATGCGGAGGGCCTTAGCGACGGAGAGCGGGACGTGGAAGCGTACTGGCCGGAGCCCGAGGAAGACCCGTGGCCGGAACCAGCGTCGTACCGCGATCCTTGGGACGATCCGCCGTTCTAGCGTGCCGATCCGCTCGAAGGTCACCCTTGGGCAGGACCTGCTCGACTAGGGTCGGCGCGGATCGAGGCCGAAGCGGGTGTCAACTTATGTCGGTCTCGCAGCGCTTGATAGCCGAATCGCCCTGGCGTTGGCGTATCGGCGACGAGTACATCAAGGCGCGCCTCCGGTCGGTGCCTGACGGCTGCGACACATGTGGCGAACCTCCAACCAGCGCCTATTGATCAGTGCAATCTGCGGCGTCGACAATTTTCGTCACCTTCGCGATGCTGTTGGTGGTCACTCTGTCTTCAGTCCCAACTAACCGGCCCGCACCGTAGGCGTACAAGTCTTCCCGCTTTACAATGAGCGCCGGCAAAACGCCGACGTACTCCGCTCCAGCGGCGGCCGGACCGGTCAGGTCGGAGGCGTACAGCGCCGAACAGTCGCCTACCCGACAACTCCGTGACCGACGGCCCTCCGACGGCCATCATGCCCGCGTGACCGATCCCAGCTTGCCCCCTACACCGGGCATCTCCTGGAAGCGCCGAGCAGACGGCCTTTACCTCCCCGACAACCACGACCAGCCGCCAATAGGCACCGCACCGACTGAGGGGCGGCACAAGGTCACCGATTGGTTGCAAGGCATCGGCACCATGGTCGCAGCCGTCATCGCCGCTCTGGCCCTGCTCGTCGGAGCACAAACGCTCCAAGATCAGCAGCAGATTAATCGCGATCAGATGGCCTTGAACCAAGACGCCCGCGATCGGGCACTGAGGCGGTATATCTCTCGGGTGACATGGCGACAGGAGAAGGATGGCTATTTGATTCAGAATCGATCACCCGTACCCATGGTCGAAGGGCACCTCGTTACTCCAAGCATGGTTGTGTCGGAAGGGAAGATCGGTCCAAACCTGTTGGTTCGATTTTTCCTTGCATACGACATACCACCGTGTACGGCTATCGCCATAAGCGCGGAGGGTGGCCCCGAGGGTTGGATGCCAGCAGACACCTCCACCTTCTATTTTACAGACATCCTTGGGCGCTGGACACTACCCATGGGTATGGGACCCAGTCCCGGTGGTGCGCCCAACGATGAGCAGAAATATTTGGTCCCGAGTGGATATTTTCGTGAGAATGCGCGGCGAGAAATCACTGACTGCGGAGAAGGTGGCTGATGCCCTGCCGACACTCGGCAATCCGCTCTCGCAACACCATGTCATCCGGACTCGCCGTGCTCGAAACGAGCCGAACGAGTAGCCGCCCGGCTTAGGATCACCAGCGCAACGCAGACGGATCCAACGGCTCGTCCGCATAAATCTGGTCGTGGTAGCGCAGCACCGCAGCGACCGCAGCCTCACGCTGCTCGGTGGTCATCTTCTTCGTCACCCACTCCCAGCTGCCCTCCAGCCAGACCGTGTGCATCGCACCGTCCAGCTCGTCGGCCGGGCTACTGCCGGCTGCGGCCCGTCGGGCAGCCGACCACGCCTGCTCCTGGGTGTCGCCGAGCCACACCTCAACAGTGCCGAGGGGGCGTTCGTAGGTGCGGCGGGTGCCGCCGTCCGGGTCGACGCGGGCCACGACGGCGCGGGCGTGCTCATCGCCATCTGCGGGGATCCAGCCGATGATCCGGCCACCCCACACCTCGCTCTTGCCGTCACGGCTGACCTCCGCGCACCACAGCGGGTACGGCTGAGGGATCATGAAAGCTCCTTCGGGTAGGTCCAGGGGCGTTGAATCACATGTCGATGACAGTGCCGCACGAGGCGCGACAACAGGTGCGGGCAGAACCCGCCTACCAGCGGGCCGTCTGGGGTCTGCGGCTCGCACTGCTGGCGCCCGTGCTCATGGGCCTAGCCGTCGGCGGCGTCGCCCTCAACGTTCGGGGAACTGGCCTGGTCATCATGTTCGCGTTCCCGTTCGGGTCGATGGTCGTCGGTCTCGGACTGTCGTGGAGTTCGATCCTGCCGTTGATGAGGGTGCAGCAGACAGTGCTTGCGCCGTGCGGGTTGGACCGCTTCGAGCAGGCTGCGGCTGTGCGGGGCATGGTGCTCCGGGACGTGTTCGCAATCCGGGCCCCAAGACGGTCACCGCATCCAGAGGTTTGAAACGGGCAGGCGTCACCAACCGGACTCGCCGTGCCCGAACAGGCTCACAGCGCCCCCTCCGGGCCGAACACCGGCATCGACCCGAGCCGGTCCGGATGCACAAGGCAGTAACGAACCTTGTCGACCGTCGTGTCAGGAACCAGGTAGCCGGCCGTCTTCAACGACTCGACCATCTCCACTAACGGCGGGTCGTCCGGGTGCGGCTGCCGCTGGTCGACGGGCCGGATGACCCGGCCGAGCGGGAAATTCGCCAAGAAGACCAGGAACCCCTTCTCCGCGAACGTGATCTCCTCGTCTTCGATCCAGGCGCTCGGGATGTACGTCTGGCCGTCCTCTTGGTGCAAGTCGACGTCACAGACGATGTCTGGAATCTCGGGGTCGGCCATGAGCGGGTCTCGCCTCCAAACCGGCGTCGGGAATGTGGACCGGCCGGTAAGGCTCTGTCCCTGTCGGTCATCTCGTCGATGACGAGAAAGGGTTTAGGCGAACGGGACGGGCAGTGCGTCGCCGGGTAGAAGAACGACGAGGCCGTCAACGTCGGCAAGAAACCCACTGGCGTTGACTCCAGCGGGTAGCGTGAACATCTGGACCTGTAGGCCGGACGGAAGCGCCGCACGCCTGGTTCGTGGCAGCGCGCCCTTGTCACGTTCGATAAGCGTGAACGTCGATGGATGACCGAATAGACCGATGACCCCAGCGGGAATCCGATCCTCGCCGGGGACGTACAGAGAGCGGGCTCGGACGCCGGGCCCGATCCGCGCAACGTGGATGACGGACTTCTCCGAGATCTCCCTGTCCGCCATGGTGGGCATCTCCATCCGTTCTGCGGCGGTGATCCACCGGCAGCGATGCTCCGCGTCTGGCCGCGAAGCGAACCAGTCGGCGTCTCCGGCCACGATAGCTTCGACGGCTTGGGCGGCTGGGCAGGTAGGGTCATGAACGAGTTGCTGTCGCACGGAGCGGCGACCGCAGTCCGGGCATCTGATGCCGCCCGGATGACCGCTCCGCCCCTTCTTCTTCGACACGGGCTGACGGCTCCTCTCAGGTCGCTATCGGGTAGGAATCAGCCGGGCCGCCGTGCTCAAACGGGCTGGACGGCAGTCCGCGTTGATCACTCAAACGACGAGTAGGCGGATTTGGTAGCCCTGGTATAGGCCTGGATCGCAGGTAACGATCACAGCACCCACGGCATTGGCCTCATGGACAGTCCGCCGGGTCGCAAGATCACCCGGCCATGTTCCGATATCCAAGGCGCAATGCTCGGCTAGGGGTACTGACCGCACACCAGGCACCAGCAGCAGGGCGACCACTCGTTCGGCGTGTGATCAATGACCGCCTGCGCAACAGCCATCGCCGTTGTTGGAAGCAGCAAACCCACACGACCTGCCTCGCTGTCGTCCAGTAGGTCCATGAGGAGCGGATGGGCGTCAAAGAACGCTACAAGGGCGGATGCATCGAACACCCGCAGCGGGCGCGGGCTCATGCAACGTGGCGCCGGGGGTCACGACCCACGTAACGGGCGGCATCGGCATCCGCCTCGTCCTGCCGGCGCCGCCATTCTGCCTTCTCTTTTGCGTTCAGCGGACCTGGATGAGGCTTACCGATCGCGGCGCAAAACCGCTGCGAGGCGGTCTGGCGACGAGGTGTGCTCGATCCATCGCGCTGATGGCGAAGGTAGTCCACCACCGCATACTTCAGATCTTCAGGAATTTCAGGCGATTGCAAGATCGCTAGAAAGTCCTCGGCCGCGTAGTGAGCTGAACGTGCTGCAACAGCGTTGCTGTAGCCAACGGCGGCGAGCTGAATGAGAGGTATCCCAAGCGCCTGGTATAGAGGTCGTATCTCGTCTGGCGGACAGTACCCGCCAAACCCTGCCTCGATGAGAATCAGTCGATCAACGGGAATCCCGGACCGGCTGGCGAGTTCTTCTGAGGCCCAGCCCTTCTCCTTGCGGCCAACTCGGATGATCGCGCCAAGGGCCCGGCTTGCACGAGCCGCCTCCCTGGTCAGTTCGTAGCCAGCGTCATCCTCGCCAGCAGCGCTCGATGTCGCTCCCTCCGGCTCATCGATGTATCCAAGAGCTGCGGCTGCCTGTCGGGGATCAACATCGAGCACCTGGCAGACGGCGCGGACGTCGGCGGGCTTGGGGCTGTCAATGTTACCCCCTTCCCAGCGGATGATCGTCCGTAGCGGCAGACCGGCTTTCTCGGCGACTTCCGCTTGGCGAAGTTTGGCTCGCTCGCGAGCGCTGCGCAGAAGGGTGGCGAAGGCCTTGCCATGCTCGGAGCGTGGGGAGCGCTGCGGTGCGGGGTCAGCCATCTTCGGATGGTAGCGAGGTCGCGGCCGGTCAGGCGAGAGCTTCCGGCGTGGCGCGTGGCCCGCTTGAGCCGTAGCAGGCCAGCACCTGCCGGTCAACCTCGTCCATCTGTCGATCAAACGCCGCCTTTTCCTCGGGGTCCAGTGGGGTCACGTCCGCGCTGGTGGTGTAGGAGACGGCCATCGCGGGATCCGGTCTGATGTTATGCGGCGATCGGGGTGGGGTCGGGCTGGTCGGTGTCGTGTTGTTCGGTCTGGATGGTGACCATGCGGGCTTTGGTGAGTAGTTCCAGGCCCATGTAGCGGCGGCCTTCGGTCCATTCGTCGGTTTGCTCGGCGAGTACGGCGCCGACGAGGCGGATGATCGCCGGCCGGTTGGGGAAGATCCCGACGACGTCGGTGCGGCGGCGGATTTCTTTGTTCAGGCGTTCCTGTGGGTTGTTCGACCAGATCTGTCGCCAGATCTCGCGGGGGAAGCTGGTGAACGCGAGCAGGTCGTCGCGGGCGTGGTCGAGGTGTTCGGCCGCGGCGGGGAACTTGGCCTCGATCGTGGTAACGACCCGGGCGAACTGGGCTCGGACAGCGTCGGAGTCGGGTTGGTCGAAGATCGTGCGGACGAGGGTGGCGATCCACGGCTGCGCCGACTTTGGCACCTTCGTCAGTCGGTTGCGTAGGTAATGGGTCCTGCACCGCTGCCACGACGCCCCGGGCAGCGCGGCGCCGATCGCGGCCACGAGGCCAGCGTGGGCGTCGGAGATGACCAGGCGTACCCCTGTCAGGCCGCGGGCGGTCAACGACCGCAGGAACGCCAGCCAGCCGGCGCCGTCCTCGTCGGAGGCGACGTCCATGCCCAACACTTCGCGTTGGCCGTCGGCGTTGACTCCGACCGCGATCAGCGCGTGGACGTTCACCGTCCGCCCGACCTCGCGGACTTTCAACGTCAGCGCGTCCATCCACACGAACGGGTAATGGCCTGAGTCCAGGGGCCGGTTGCGAAACGCCTCGACTTGCGCGTCCAGGTGGGCGGCCATCTCCGACACCTGCGACTTCGACAGTTGCCGGATCCCGAGCTGTTCCACCAGCTTCTCCACCCGCCGGGTCGACACCCCGAGCAGGTAGGAGGTCGCCACCACCGACACCAGGGCCTCCTCGGCCCGCCGCCGGTGCGTCAGCAGCCAGTCAGGAAAGTAGCTGCCCTGCCGCAGCTTGGGGATCGCCAGATCGATCGTCCCGGCCCTGGTGTCCCACTCGTTGCCGGTAACCGTTGCGGGAGTTCACCCGCTCATCGCTGCGCTGTCCGTAACCGGCGCCGCAGATCGCGTCCGCCTCGGCGGACATCAACGCCTGCGCGAACGTTTCGATCATCGTCTGCAACACGTCCGGCGACGCGCCCTCGATCTGCTCGCACAGCAGCTCAACAGGGTTCACACTCTCTGACGCGGCCATCGCGTTCTCTCTTCCTTCTCTGACTTGGTCGTCTTGAAGGATCGACGCGATGGCCGTCTCTTATCTACGCAACACGCCTATCACGGGCAAGTCGTACACCACGTCCCTGGCAACCGCGCTGTGGCGGCCACCAGGACGGCCACATGGTGGGCGCGATGTCTGCCCTGTAGTGCGGATGGACGAGGCTACAGATGGTTTCCTTGCTGATCATGCCTCACACCACGCGTTATTACTTACGGCTCTGAGGCGGACGAAAGGGGCTCGATGTATGCCGAGACCTATCTGGGGTCGGGCGCCGCAGTAACGGGACTTTGTCAATCATCCATCGGACACGGCGGCACCGTTGTGACGGCGCGTGCAGGTGACGGAGGCTGAGTGTCCCGACGAGCCGAGGGAGTGGATGAGACTGTGGGGCGACGGGAGGCTGCCCAATCAGAGCCTCGGGACGCGACAGCGACATCATCCTTCGATCGGTCGGCCGCACGTGACGCATGGCGCCGCGGGCATGCACTGGTGGAGCAACTCGCCGCTCTTCGATCGGCCCCAGCGGCGGAGGAGCGCGAGGTAGGAAGGCTCTACCACCAGGCCCACGAAGCTACCGTGCTTGATCAGTTGCGTGCGATGCCGGTCCAGGAACTCCGGTCGGCAGGCCATCGTCTCCGACTTGTATCCAGCGTCGAGCGAGCGGGATACCGGACCGTCCTGAACGTGCTGCAGGCGCCGCAGGACGAGCTTGTACGCCTCCCAGGAGTAGGTGAACAGAGTGCGGCGGCGATGAAACGAGCGGCGAGGGACCTGCATCGCGTCGTTGAGCAGAACACCGCTGTACGCTTGGACGCCGACCGCAAGGATCCCGCGCTCGATCCGCTCCTGCGCGCCCTACGGGCACTGCGCCGCGTTACACAACTGCACGCCGACGCCGCCAGCCTCGGCTCATATTCCGCCGATCTGACGGACGCACTGCGCAGAGCCAAGCCAGCCAACAGTCGCATCCACCTGCTGCTCGCACGGCGAGCCACCAAAGCTGCTGCCCGAGCGGCGGCAGCGGACGTTGCACGACTGCTGACCGGCCGTCAAGCGAAAGCGGCCGTTGCTCTCCTTTCCGAGTGGACCCGCTCGATGGCGCAGGTGCACGCTGTCGGCCACGACGATCTGTGGGCGGAGTTCACGCGTGACGCCGCCGCCTACCACGCCCACCTGGAGCGCGTCAGCGGTAGGACGGCGGACGGTGCAGCCGCGCACGGCCATCTGCCCCAAGCTCTCCAGGATCAGGCCGCGCAGATCAGCCTTAACGTAAGCATGCTGCGGGTGACGCTGCGCGGTTATCAAGCGTTCGGCGTCCGGTACGCGCTCGCGCAGCGACGGTGCATCCTCGGCGACGAGATGGGGCTCGGCAAGACCATCGAGGCGATCGCTGTCTGCGCTCACCTCGCCGCCGGTGGCGAGCGTCACTTTCTCGTCATCTGCCCGGCGAGCCTCGTGGTGAACTGGCTCGGTGAGGTAGCCCTGCACAGCACGCTGACCGCCCACCGGCTACACGGGCCGCAGCGCGACGAAGCGATCGGCCAATGGAGCCGCGCCGGCGGCGTGGCGGTAACGACCTTCGAAACGCTGGGCAGGCTTGCCCTACCTGACGATTTCCGGCCGGGCCTGGTCATCGTCGACGAAGCGCAGTACATCAAAAATCCGGATGCCCGGCGGTCCCAGGCTGCCGCCGTCTTTCTTGCTCGCGCTCCTCGCGCCGTCTTCCTGACCGGCACGCCGATGATGAACCGGGTCGAGGAGTTCCGGAACCTCATTCGCTACCTCAACCCGCAAGTGGCAGCCAACATCAATGTCACGGACGGGTTGGCTGGTGCAGCCAGCTTCCGCCGCAAAGTCGCGGATGTCTATCTACGTCGAAACCAGAAGGATGTTCTCGCCGAGCTCCCGGACCTGATCGAGCTCGAAGACTGGGTGGAACTGGGCCGGTCCGAGGCGCGAACTTACCGGCAGGCGGTGCAGGACCGGAAGTTCGTCGACATGCGCCGCGCCGCCGTGGTCACCGACGGGTCAGAGGTACCGGCGAAGGTGGAACGGCTGCGCGAAATCGTCCAGGAGGCCGCCGACAACGGGTGGAAGGTCGTCGTCTTCTCCTTCTTCTTGGAGGTTCTGGTCCGCGTGCGAGCGAGCCTCCACGGTGCGCCGACATTCGTGCTCAACGGCACCGTTGCGCCCGCTAATCGGCAACAAATAGTGGACGAGTTCAGCGGCATCGACGGTCACGCTGTCCTGATCAGTCAGATCATAGTCGGAGGGGTGGGCTTGAACCTTCCGGCAGCGTCGGTGGTGGTGCTCACCGAACCGCAGCTCAGCCCGGCACATGAAGAGCAGGCCATTCGGCGGTGCTACCGGATGGGCCAGACCCGTGGGGTGCGGGTTCACCGGCTGCTCGCCAAGGACACCGTGGATCAGCGGCTGTTGGAGATGCTCGGACGCAAGTCCGCGTTGATCCGGGCCTACGCCCACGACAGCGTCGCGAAGAGAGCGGATCCGTTGGCTACCGACGGCCGCTACGTCGACCACGGCCTCCTCGCGGATGAGGCGATACCACTCGAACAGCGAATCATCATGGTCGAGCGGCAGCGTCTCGGGTTCGACAAGCGGCGGGTTTTCTGACAGCGCGATGGCGTCGGCCCAACTGCTCAGCGGGACTGAGGATGGGATCACCTCAGGCAATCCGGCGAGCGACCGGAGGTGATGGGCGTGGGGTGGCGCGAGGACGTCTGTGCCGTGGTCGACATGTGGAGGTCGACCGTCGGCGGTGCGAGCACGGCGACGTGGGGACGCGTGGGGCGGGCCCATGCGATGGGGGAGGCGGGTTGGTACAGCGTCGATCTACGTGGGTCGCGTGCCGACGTGGACCAGATCGACGCGCTGCGTGTGGCCGGCCCAACACGGCCGAAAGGGGAGGGCGGGTACCGGCTGCTTGAGGTGCTGCAGGAGGAACAGCAGCTACGGGTTCGGGTGGCCGAGTTCGTGGACCTCTCCGACGCCCATCTGTGGCAGCGACGCCAGTCTCCTGCCTATCTGCTGGATCGCCTGCGTGACGTTCTCGCCACGGTAGATCCGGCGGGACTGGCTGGAGATCTCGCCGCCGGCCGTCTAGCCGCCGTACCGCGGACGCTGGAGCATGTCGCGGGATTCACGCCGGCGCAGTGTGAGGCATACACGTCCTGTCTGCGTCCGGGGGTGCGGCTGGTGTGGGGACCGCCGGGTACCGGAAAGACGCGGGTACTCAGCGAGGCGATCAGTTCCCTGATCGCGGCCGGTAAGCGGGTCCTGCTGGTGTCGGCCACCAACATCGCCGTCGACAACGCCCTCGCTGGAGTCATGCGGCACCGTCGGCACCGTCCCGGAGATCTGATCCGTGTCGGGCCGCCCCACCTGCGGGAGATAGCCGCCGACCCCAACGTATCGCTCGCGCATCTCGTCAAGACCTCGCTGGCGGAGGCCGACAAACGGCGGCTGACCCTGCAAAACCAACTCCTGGTCCTCAAGCAGACAGTGAAGACCCTGCACGCCGTCGAAGAACTCGTCGCGGACTTCAGCCCCGAGGAGCATGCGCGTGCCCAGGCAGCGGTGGACCGGGATCGAGACATGCCTCGGCTGGCGCGACAGTTGGCGGACGCCGGTGACCACGTCACCGAACGCCGTCATGCTCTGACACAAGCCGATACCGCCGTCCAGGCGGCTCGTGTAGCGGTCGCGGAAACATCGGACTCCCGAACGGCCTTGGACGCACTCGACGACATCCAGCGGCAGGCCACGCTGGCCCAGCAGGAGGCCGACCGGGTCGCGGTGAAACTGCTCGCCGCGTTAGCTGAATGCGGGCGCATCGAGTCGGACATAACCTCAGTCCAGGACGGCGGAGCGTGGACCCGGGCCCGCAACCGGCGTCATCTGAGTCGACTTCGCGAGTTGCTGCAGGCGCAACGGGCGACGGTGGCGACGCTCGAAGAGCAGGTACAGCACAATCAGTCACTCCTCGCCCGGTTCCACCGCGCTACCCAACCTCAGGTCGTAGCACTGCGGGCCAAGGTGCGTTTCAGCCGCGATCAGGTCGACGCCCGCGACCGCGACTTGGCAGAAACGCAGCGTGTCCGCGAAGCGGCGGCCTCTGATCTGTCCGCAACGATCGCCGACCATGAGGCTGCTCAACAGCGGCTACTCGCAGCCGAGGCAGCCCCACGTGCCACGCCAGCACAGCGAGCCCTTGTCGAACGGGCCGACCGCTACCACCTGCTCGCCGAGTACGAGCGCATGCAGTCGTTGCGCCGCCGTGTGACGGCTGAAGCACCTAACCGGTCTCGCCTCGAGCAAGCACACGCCAAGGCACACGACGACTACGATCGCCTCCGCCGCGACGCGGAAAGCACCCTGATCCGCCAGGCCCGCCTGATCGCCACCACCCTCGCGCGGCTGCGCACCGCCAAGGTCCTCCTCGACGGCCCCTACGACGTCGTGCTCGTCGACGAAGTCGGCGCAGCCACCATCCCCGAAACCCTCCTGGCGGTGTCCCGCGCCACCACGACCGCCGTACTCCTCGGTGACTTCATGCAACTTGGCCCTGTCCTACCCAGGCCCATCGCCACCAGCGATCGTCCAGACGTGCAGCGCTGGCTGTGCGACGACGTGTTCGGACTGTGCGGCATCACCGTCGCCGCAGACGCGATCACCCACCCCGGCTGCACCGTCCTCGACGAGCAGCACCGGTTCGGTCACGACGTCATGCACGTGGCTAACGCCGTCGCCTACGACGGCTTGCTGCGCGCCGCGCCAAACATCCGAGTCCGAGACACCGACGACCCGGAAATCGTGCTGATCGACACCGACAGGCTCGGTGACCTCGCCATCGTACGAGCGACCGGCCCCAGCAAAGGCTGGTGGCCGGCCGGGGCACTCATCAGCCGAGCCTTGGCTGACTACCACCGCTCACGTGGGGAAACCATCGGCGTCATCACCCCGTACAACCTGCAAGCCGAAGCGACCCTCGAAGCGTTTCGCGATCGGGAGGAGACCGGCTCCCAATTCACTGAAGTCGGCACCGCTCACCGCTTCCAGGGCCGGGAGTTCGACGTCGTGGTCCTCGATCTCGTCGAGGACGACGCCCAGCCGCGGTGGATCGCACAGGCCAGCGCCTCCCGTGGCGGCTACGCCCGTGAAGGCCTCAAGCTGTTCAATGTCGCCGTCACCCGAACCAAGAACCGCCTCTACCTCATCGGCAGCCGGCGCCGCCTTGAACACGCGCCTCCTGACACGGCACTCGCCCGCGTCGCACCACTGCTCGGCAACAAAATCCGTACCGTACCGGCCGAACGGCTGATCACCGCACCGTCGGTACCTGAGCCTGACCGACCGGTGCTGGGAGAGTTCGGCACCGAGCTGGCCGAAACCCTGGCCCAACATGTCCGCGTCGCCGAGATCCAGGACGAGAAGCGGTTCTACGAAACCTTCGTCGACCATCTCGGGACCGCGCGCCACTCGATCTGGATGTGGGCCACCTGGACGGCAAATCGCACCAAGTCGGTGGCGCCTGTACTCGCCGAAGCAGTTGCGCGCGGCGTCAAGGTCGTTGTCTTCGTTCGCGATGCCAGGGACTACACGCAGGGAACCGACAACTCACAGCAGAACCTGACGACGCTGCGAGCAGCGGGCCCCACCATCGTGGAGATGTACAAGATGCACCAGAAGATCGTCGTCATCGACGAGCGGCTCGTGCTCCTCGGAAGCCTCAACGTACTCTCGCAATACGAAAGCCGCGAGGTCATGCTCGTCATGGAAGGCGGCCACTTCGCCCGGAAGTTACTCGAGCACGAACGCGCGGCGCAGTTCAGCCAGCCACCACCGCTGTGCGGAGCGTGTGGCAGCACAATGATCGCGCTACACCGTACCGCCAAGGGTTGGCGGTGGCGCTGCTACGCCCGCCGCCCTGAAAGCACCGAGACGCGAAAACGTACCTGCGGTTGGGCGGCAGAACCGGCCAAGCCGATCGGAGATTCGCCGCACAGCAGCTGAGATCGGTGCAGCCTGCACCATGACACGGGTTCGGTCGGTATTGATCGACCTGTCAGGACCGCGTCCGACAGCTGCTCGCCGGGCCACGCGAGGTCGCCTGAAGGAAACGGAGGTCCGCAGCCGCGCCAGCTGTGTGCCGATCTCGCGGGCGTGGCCGGCCGAATGGTGCTTGCTCATGCCCCGTTGATCTCGGTTTCGACTGGAACGGCGAGTTGTACGGCGATCGGTGTGTATAGGTCGACGTCCTGGCTGGCTGTGCGCAGGGAGACGATGAGGCTGTAGCGCAGGGGGAGACTTGCTCGGTCAGCGCGCCTGTTGTTCTTCCACCAGCCACCCACTGGGTGGACGGCGATAAGGCTGCAGTCAGCGAGCTCCGCTCCGTACCCTTCCCAGATGTCGTGGTGGAGTGAGCCGAGGTTGCGCTGGTAGCCCCCGACGAGCCAGCGCTCGGATCCACTGCGTGGACGAGCGCCTGCTTCTTCGTCCTGTGCTGCGCGGTTGACTCGGGCGACGAAGGCATCGAGAGGTTCGAGGGGTGCGTTCAGCTCGAATCGTAGGCTGTGCGAGGCGTAGGCGTAGCGGCGACGCCAGCCCCGGCGAGATGCGGTCGGTTCAATGAAATACGACAGGGTGACCCGTAGTTGCACCGCTGCGTCTGCGAGCCCACGGAGCGTCTCGGTCGGCCAGGGTAGTCGATGCAGGCGGAACCGTCGGGCGGTATGGTCCGGGCCGTCGAACGGAACAAACTCGTCTTGGGTTACCAGGGTGACAGCGTTGGCGCTGGACGTGAGCACGGCCGCTTCGGTTGGTACGCCCCAGCCGTAACGACGCAGCATGCTCTGTCGGGCGGTCTTCGTTGTTGCACCGTGGACATCGGCTCTCATGGCCGGCGTCCAATCGGCCTCATGGACCAGTAACCCCCGGATGGTCTCCGGCCAGTAGGACGGGTATTCCGCCATTGCCTTGGCCGCAAGTCGGGCCGCTTGCGCGGTGGCGGCGCTCGTGGCGTTGGCTGAGGCGAGGGCGAGGTCGTCTCGGGCTGAGGTGCTACGGACGGAAAGGAGCGGATGCCTGTCGTGGAAATCGACACCGTTGCTGAGGACGTTGCCGCCTTCCATGCAGATGTCCGGCTTGATCGGCCAGGTGCGGGTCGCGAACGACACCGACGTGCGACTGTGGGGGGAGAGTTCACCTCGGCGAGCCAGCGCTGTCCAGTCGGCGAGGGTTGGGTCCGTTGGAGGGTCACTCAGGTCGGTGCATGCACCTACCGTGAGCGCGTTCCAGGCGTGCGCCGGGTCCTCGATAGCCGAGGTGTCGCACAGTTCCCGGTGGTCGAGCCCTGGCTGCCGGTCCCGCACGTTGCCGGCTGAGATCAGGAACAGTCGAGCGGCACTGGGGTCGGGCTGCCCGATGAGCGCGATGCCAGTGTCCGATTGGCCAATGTCGGTCCCGACACTCAACGCGTCGATCGCCGCCGACCACAGTGAAGGCTCGCCGGCTCGCGCCTCGGGCGGCGCGGTGATCGGCATGCAGAAGGCGCGCCGCCGCTCCGGCGCTGACGTCTCGGCTGCCGCTGCCGCCTGAGCCGTGATTAGCCCGTAGGCGGTTGGATCGTTCAGGGCCGGCTCGTCGGGCAGGATCTTGACCGACTCGAGGCGATGCGCCAGCACAACAGGCCCGGTTCCCCACAGCAGAGAGTCGAGCGGGCCGTAAAGAGCGAGCCCAGCCATCAAGGTGCCGTGGTCACGCCGGTCCTCGCCGCTGTCGCCAACCACTGAGTGAACATCGGTAGCGTTGATCGACTCGGACAGCAGTACATGGGCCCGGCTTACACCACTGTCGAGGTGGCAGACCACGGGCGCCGCGGCCGAGGCAACCGTTGTGCGTTCCACGAGGTCCGTGGTCAGGTCGTCCTGCTCGTCCCGGGGAAAGTCCTCAACCGTGTCGGCGAACTCGGGGCGCCGGATCTCGGCGACGGGGACGGCGGTGAACGGCAGCGCGTGTAGGTCGTCCCAGCGGGCCTCCAGCCAGACCACGGTCCGGTCGACGAGATCCATACGCCGTTCAGACATTCGGAAGCGGTTGGCTGCGAACGCACGGAGTAGGTCCACTCCGTTGTCGGTTCGCGTCAGCCAAATCTCCCACCATGCCAGTCCCGTTGGCGGATCGCCGGAGGACTGCCAGAGATCACGAAGAATGCCGAACCGGATCGAGGCGATGTTCGCCACGAGGGCACGATTTTGCGGCTCTCCGGTGGCCGTGTCGCGTTGGAGGAAGTCCTCGAAGATCCTCAGAAACGCCGCACGGTACTCGTCGCTGACCCACACCACCGCGCTCTCGGGTCGGTCGTCGGCAGCCGGGTTGACCGCCAACAGCAGCCATTGCGGGCGCTTGACGCGGTGGTTCGACATGCGCTCAAGGGACTCCAGCTTCAACGGAAACGCCGGATCAGCCGCGTCAAGCACCAATATGATGCCGAGCGCCTTGAGTTCCTCCAGAGTCAAATCATCGGCTACCGCGGCGCGTTCAGCGTCCGCTTGACTCAGGGACCGGTGGAGGTCGCCGCGCAGTTTCGTCCCATGGGCCCGACGTTCCACGTCACGGATCCGTGCATTGCCCCCACCACTGCGGTTGAAGCTGCGGTCCTCGACACTGTGGGTGACGGTCAGATGCGCCAACGGCGCGGTCGGACTATTCACTGCCTGCCGTTCGACGCTCCTGCAACGCTCCGGTCAGGTCAGCCACCGCGATCTGCCTTTCGCCACGAAGAATGGCCTGCTTTGCGGCGGTTTCGGCAGCCTTGACCAACTCGGCGTGACTCAGCCCTGCCACATGGTCTTGAATCGCTGCCCATCGAACGCCCCGCCCCATCGAGCCAAGGCGGGCCTTCATAACCTCTGCTGCCTGTAGATCATCCGGCAGCTCGTACTTGATCGTCACGTCGAAACGACGAAAGAGGGCATGGTCAAGGATCGATCGATGGTTCGTGGCCGCCACGACGATGCTCTCGGCGTTAGCCTGCTCCAGAAAGATCAGAAATGAGTTCAAAATCCGTCGGGCTTCGCCGACATCATTACTGCTGCGATCCCCGCCAAGGGCATCGAACTCGTCGAAGAGATAGACAGCCCGCTGAGACGCCACAGCATCGAACACCGCCCGTAGCTTGCTCGCGGTCTCGCCGAGGTACTTGCTGAGCAGACTCTCCAAGCGGATGGTCAACAACGGCAAGCTCAACTCATGAGCGATCACCGCGGCGGTCATCGTCTTACCCGTGCCGGGAGGGCCTTCCAGCAAGAGTCGATGGACCGGGGCGAACCCATGCTCCGAGAGTGCCTGCCGTTGCCGCTGCTCATGCAGCACACGAGTGATCGCGTCCTTCAGGTGTGACGGACCGACAAGATCGCGAAGAGATACCTCCGGGAACGCCGCTGTGACGAGATCGGCCAAATCGCCCCGTGGGCGGGCGATCGCAGTGACCTTGCTCGCCACCGGCTGGCGCCGGGCAGCGTCGATCGCCTGCTTAAGATCGTTGGCCAGCGTGCCGTGCCCCTGTCGGGCCGCCTTCGCCGCCACCTGGAGCGCGACGGCATAGAACGCGGCGTCATCCCCGGCGGCGTGGCTACGCACGAGCGCCTTGATGTGCTCTCCCGACGCCGTCACAGGCCTGATCCCCCTCCACCAACTACAACCTAACCCAGCAGGACGATCACCTGTAGCGGTAAAACTTGACCGGTCGGAATTTACCACTACTCTTCGTAGGTGTGCCAGCAGGGCGCGCGAGGCGCGAAAACAGTCGATTTCGGGACCAAGCTGAGGTATTGGCTGCCCGACTCCGGACCCTGCGCGCTCACAGCGGCCTAACTCAGGAACAACTCGCCGGACGTGCCCAGGTTGCCGTGTCGACCCTGAGGAAGATCGAGTCGGGACGGGTGATCGAACCCGGCTACTTCACGATGCTGTCAATCGCCAACGCACTGGGTGTCGACCTACGCGAACTTGCGTGACCGCAACGCTGAGTCTCTACTCCTCGCTGTGGCAACTCGTCCGCGGCGGCGAGATCGACCACGTGGAGATCGGCAGCCGTCGGTACGACAGCCGGGAAGCCCTCAAGTCGTTCATTGAGGCCAACACCCGCCGCGGATCCCACTACCCGCACCGCTGAACACCGCAACTACCTGCGCCGCGTGCGGCCCCGTTCGGGTGAAGGTTGTTGAGGACGTCTTGGCACCGGGGTCGAGGTTCGCGACGATGGCCGCAGTGCTGTGCCTGCCCGCCACCCAGAAGCCACCGGCGACCGCCGCCGAGTTCCTCGATCTCCTGGAACAGGGCGGCGGATCAGTCCAGGTCGTTGGCCCATCGGACACGGTGCGGGCGGCATGGCGGCGGTTCCTGCACGCGGTCAAGCGATCCGGCGAGGTCCCGTCGGGCTGGCACTTACTGCATCGGGGCCGGGATAGCGGCGATCTGACCATGGAGTTGCGCCGTGGTGAGCATCCCTTCCGCGAGTATCAGCGTTCCGCGCAGCCGTCGCGCATCCCGGTCTCCGAAGAGTTGGTCGATCCGCACCCGGTGGTGAACCGGCTGCGCGACATGCCGCACCGGCTGCCCGCGTCGACACAGAACCGGTCGCGCACGCTGATGATCATCCAGGCTCTCGCGGACGCAGCCCAGGCAAGAGGTCATCGGGTGAAAAGCGGCCCGGAGGATGTTCTGACCGTCGTCGAGGTGGACGGTGAGGGGTACGGCGTCCGGATCTTTGAGGAGACCGGCGCACGGTGGTCGCTGCGCCTGGTTTTGCAGGTCGATGGTGCTGGTGGCGAGCCGGCGCGGTGGACCGATTACGCCCGGCGCCGGGTCGAGGACGATCTGGCCGAGGTGCTGGCGGAGATCGAGCGGCGTGCTGCGGCCGTGCGCGTCGAGCGGGAGACTGAACAGCGCGTGGAGCGGCAGCGTCTAGAGGACAAGCGTCAACGGCGGATCATTAAGCGACGCGACAAGGTGTTGCGTGCCGAGGTCGCCGCGTGGCGGCTGGCGCAGGACATCCGCGGCCACTGCGACGAGTTGGAGGTCGCGGGCATGCCGGTCGGCGACCCATGGCTGGTGTGGGCGCGCGAATACGCGGCCCGCATCGATCCGCTCGCCGACGCGCCGGGCCTGCCACCCGATGCCTCTCCGGACGAGGATGACCGCGACGAACCACGGGCTGCCCCGACGGACCGGGCTTCCGATTGTCTGCCGTCGTTGCCGAAGCCGTGGCACCCGAACCGGCGCTGGTACCACGGCTAATTTCAGTACCCTGCGCTGGGCAGGTACTGCCGCAGTTCGTCGTGCGTGGGCTTGGGCGTCTCGGGCGTGCCCGCCAGGGTGCGGCGTGGGTCGACGCGGTCGGCATGCTCGAACACCCATTGCGCCCAGGCGCGCACCTGTTCGGCGCGGGGTCCGTCAAGCTCGACGGCTGCGGCCAGCAGCGCTGCGCCGTACGCACGGGCGTCCTCAGCGAACTGGGCCTCCGCCAGCCGCCGGGCGATCACCTTTCGTCGGTGGTCCTCGGCGAACTCGCGTCGGGCCTCGGCCTCGGCCTGTTCTCGGCGGCGGCGGGCTTCCAGTTCGCGGCGGCGTTCGGCCTCGCGCTGCTGGACGAGCAGGTCTGCCCACCGCTCGATGAAGGTGAACACCTCGCCGAGCTTCTTGTGCAGCGGATCGTCGTCGGAGCCGGTCCAACTGTCGTACCCACGCCGACGGTGGGGATGTCGTTCGGTCATCCGCAAGGTCAGCGGCTTACCACGGGTCCCGTACAGCGAGAGCGGGAAGTCGTCGCGGCCGATGCGCACGACAAGCTTGCCGTGGTCGTAGTAGCGCGCCTCCCGCTCGAAGTGGACGGAGTAGCCGCGGAACTCGGCTTCATTGACGATGGCCTGCCATATCCGCCGCATCTTGACCAAGGGATACTGTCGGCGCGGCGCGCGCCACGAGTAGTCAGGGCCATACGTCATCCGGTCGGAGACATGCAACCCGTCAACCAGTTGTTCCACCAGAGGGTGCACGCTGGTCACCCTCGACGGCACCGGCACCACCCGACCCAGAAACTCCGTCGTACGCGGCAGCACCGGCTTGGGCGCCCACTCGCGCATCCGCGCCGCGAGTTCCTCCGGATCCGGCTCGGGCTGTTTCTCGTCAACCCGTTCCAGGTACAGGTTCAGCGATCCCGGTTTGCTCGACCGGTGCAGACGCTCGTGGCCCGCTCGCAGCAGCCGTAGATAGGCGACTTTCGAGGCGTGCCGCCACGCGGCCAGTTCCTCCTCGTCGATACCTTTCAGGGATAGCCGACCGCCCGCGGCGCGCACCCGCTTGATGACCTCTTCCGGTGTGATCTCCATCGTGGCCAGGTCCTGCTACTGATCCTCTTGCAGCTGACGGATCAGGGCCTGCCGCTCCTGCTTGTTCAAGCGACGCCGCAGGTCCCGTGCGGCCGTGACGACCGGGTCCGGAGGCGACGACGGTACCGGTGGTATCCGGATCTTTCCCAGCACGCCGAGCCGCCGCACGCCGCGCACCTGGCGCTGGTCGCACGCGTCATCGATGCACCGCAGCCCATTGCGGCTGGGATGCGCCGCCCGGTACGCCGCCGGATCATCTCGACACTCGACGGGGATGTAGTGATCAGTCCCCATGTGGCCGCAGTCCAGCTCCACCGTCCAGGTCTGGACCATCCGATCCGGGAGGCGCTCACCGAGAGCCACGATCTCAACGTCGAAGTCCGGGTCGTCGCCCCCGCAGCTCCGGCATACCAAGTAGTCACCGACCCTGTCCTCGACCTCCTCGCCACGCAGCACCTCGCCCGTGTGACCGCAGGCGAGCGCCACCGACCACCGCGTAAAGCCCATTCCCTCGTATTTCGGCTCGGGTTCACCAGGCTCGACATGGCGGACGGCCGTTCTACCGTCGTTGAACTGGCACGACCAGAAGACGGGGCACCGCGCCTGCTCCGGAGCAGGCTTGGAGGCGTCGGCGCGCCTCGCGAGCCAGAACTCTTCATGGCCGCATTCGGGGTCCAGCGCGTACGCGACGACTTCAGTCGGTTGCGGTAGCTCCGGTAGATGTATGCGGAGGAGCAGGTCGGCGACGACTGGGCCGAACCTCTCCGTCGCGGCTGCGCGGCCGTGCTCGCGTCGTTTGGCGTGCGCCGCAGCCCATTCGGGCCACTTGGCCCGAGCTTCGGCCAGTGTCAGCCGAAACGGCGCGGGTGCCGCCGTGCCCTCTTCGAGCCGGCGTACCACCTCCAATCGCTCCTCACGACGTCGCCTGCGCCGATCCACGTCATCAGCCCCGTCATTGCTGGCTACCATGCTCAGACCAACGAACGAGACGAAGGCATCGATGCTCCGCCGGCCCGATGCGCGCACACTCGCAGCTCGACACCCGTGCTAGAGGCTCCGGGTGGCGGCGGATGGGGCTCATTGGGCACGACCTCGGGTCCGTGACCTGGCCAAACGTGCGGGTAGTGGATCGCCGGCCACTTGGACCTGCGGTTCGCGTGGCGACGCGTCGACAGCCTCGTTTCTCTCACCCTCGGCGAGGTTCGCAGTCTCCTGGCGCACCTGATCACCCAGTCCGATCCTTCGACCACATCCATCGATGGTCACGATGGCGACGCCGTCGCCAATACCGCGCCAGAACAGCCCACTACCAGCGAAGACACCGACTTCACCAGGTACGGCGGGAACACTGGGCCTTGTGAGCACGTCGGTGATCAAGCTGATGGCCCGATCGAGACAGATGTTGATTGCTAAACCCCGCTGACTTGTGGGCGACATGAGGAGTGGACGAGTCGGCATGGGAGTTCCACATTTTTTGTGCTCACGCACGTGCTCACATATCAAGATCAAGTAGTGGGCCTGACCCGGTTTGACGGACATCCGAGATCAGGGGGCTGTGAGCCCTCGGGAGGATGTTCATCATGGAAGGCATGGGAAAGAAGCCACGCCGGCCGCGCAGGGCGTTCACGCCGGAGTTCAAGGCGGAGATCGTGGAGGTGTGCCGGCGGGGTGACCGTACGGTCGGTCAGGTCGCGAAGGACTTCGACCTGACCGAGACGGCGGTGCGGGACTGGGTCAAACAGGCCGACCTCGACGCCGGGACCCGTACCGACGGGCTGGCCAGCGCGGAGCGCGAGGAGTTGGCGCGGTTGCGGCAGGAGAACCGTCGGCTGCGTGAGGACGTGGACATCCTCAAACGGGCCACGGCTTTCTTCGCGAAGGAGACCCGGTGAACGTGTACCCGTTCATCGAGGCGGAGAAGGCGCAGCAGGGCAACGTGAAGCGTGCCTGTGAGCTGTTGAAGGTCTCCCGGTCCGCCTACTACCAGCACCGCGCCGCCGGCCCGTCGCCCCGCCAGCGGGTCGACACCGAGCTGGCCGAACGGATCGCTGAGGTGCATGACGCTTCGGCCGGCACCTACGGCTCCCCACGGGTACACGCCGAACTCCGCGCGCAGGGCCGGCGGCACTCCCGCAAACGGATCGCCCGGCTGATGCGCACGGCGGGTCTGTGCGGTCGGACACCGAAGCGGTGGCGCACCACCACCGTGCCCGACCCAGCGGCAACCCCGCGCCCGGACCTGGTCGGCCGGGACTTCACCACCAGCCCCGCCGACGTCGACACCCGATGGTGCGGCGACATCACGTACATCAACACCTGGGAGGGCTGGCTGTACCTCTAAGTTACGTGGAATCTGCTGTTATGTGGAATCTGTCTGGTGGCTGACTCTTGCCTCACGGCTGGGGTGGTGGCGGCGTTGAGCGACCGTGGAGTTGGTGGAGCGGTGGCCGGTACTCGACCGGCATGAGATGGCCGCGGTGTGGCTGCAGGTCTGGGTCGATCTGGGTCGGGCGGCGCGCACCATCGACGCGTACGGGCGCGGGCTGGCCGAGTACCTGGAGATGTGTGAGCGGCTTGGCGTCGATCCGCTGACGGCGGGTCGGGCGGACGTGGCGGTCTACGTGCGTGAGCTGACGCGGCGGCCGGGCCGTCTCGGCGTCAACGTGGTGTCGATCGAGTCGGGCGCTGGGCTGGCGAACGCGACGATCCAGCAGCGGCTGGTGCCGGTGCGGCTGTTCTACGACTTCCTGATGGAGGAAGGAGTGCGCCAGTCGAACCCGGTCGGGCGTGGCCGGTATACGGCGGGCCGCACGTTCGGCGGTGGGCAGCGGGGTCTGGTGCCGCGGTTGACGAAGCTGCCGTGGATTCCGACCGATGAACAGTGGCTGTCCATCTTGGACGTTGTGCGGAGCGAGTCGGCGCGCACCCGGGTGATGCTGGCGCTGGCCTACGACTGCGGTCTGCGCCGGGAGGAGCTGTGCTCGCTGCGCACCGACGATCTGGATCCAGGGCACCGGATGGTGCGGGTGCGGGCAGAGACGACCAAGAACAGGTTGGAACGGGTGGTGCCCTACTCGGCGGTGACCGGTGCGCTGTTGTCGGGGTATCTGGCCCACCGGGCGACGGTCAGCCGGATGCGCGGCGCGTTGTTCTTGTCCGAGTCGCGCCGCAATCATGGCCAGGCGCTGACGTTGTGGACGTGGTCGAAGGTCGTGCGGCGCATCGCGCTGGCCGCGCAGACGCCGCGGTTTTCCACCCACACCACGCGGCATCTGTGCCTGACTGACCTGGCTCGGATGGGCTGGGAGATCCATGCGATCGCCACTTTCGCGGGCCACCGCAGCACCGAGTCGACGATGCGCTATATCCACCTGTCCGGCCGGGACCTGTCCGCGCGGTTGGCCGCGTCGATGTCACAACTGCACGCGTGGCGGGTCGCTGCCCTCGCCGCGCTGGACGGGACCGGCCAATGAGCACCGCGCCGCTACGCCTTTCTACCGGCGGATCGTCTGCAGTAGACCACGCTGCTCTCGTTGAGGGTTCGGACGGATGGGACCGCCGGCCGCGGCTGTCCCCGGGTGAGGCCGCGGCGTTGGTCGCGCTGGACGCGAAGGCGTTGCGCCGCAACCGCTGCCGTGGCGTGCCCCGGCGCACTGCCCTGTCGTGGCGAGCGTTGTCGCGGCTGGTCGAACCTTTGGACGCCGCCTGCGCCGCCCTTCACGACGCTCACGGCGACCCGGTCCGGTTCGGCCGTGCCGGCCGGCAGGCCACCGCGATCGTGCTCGGCGGTTGCGCCACCGTGGGCCGGACGTGGTGGGGGTGGACCAGCTGGGACTGGGCCCGGCTGGTCGGCGCCAGCAGCCGGGCGTTCCGCGACGCGCAGCCACTACCGACCGAGGTCACGGTGCGCCCTTTCCTGCTCGCGCTGGGCTGGCTGCTGGGCGGGTTCACCGACTACCAGCACGTGGGCAACTTCAACCGGCTGCACTTGGCGCACCTGGTCTTCGGTGAGCAGCCGGTCGCCGCGGCGATGGAGTCGGTAAGCACGATCACGCAGGGGTGGGGCTACCGCAGCCAGACCGACTCCGAGGGCCGCTACCGGTTACCCGGGATCCTGGCCCAGGCTCTGCTGATCAACCGCAGCCCGCGGCTGGAGGACCTGACCACTGGGGCGTTCGCCGGCCTGCACACGCACCCGGCCAGCACCGGACGTCACCCGACCACGCTCTACACGCTGCAACGCGCGGTTGCCGGCCTCGGCCACTGCCAGCCTCCGGTGCGTCCCGGGTTCAACCACGCGCCGGGGTTGCCCGGCGTCCCGGCGGCCTGGGCGCAGGTTCTGCAACGCTGGTACGACACCTCGGCGCTGACACCCGACGTCCGCGCCAACATCCGCTGCAACATGGCCAAGACCGGACGGTGGCTGGCCGCCGAACATCCCGATGCGGTCGACCCACGCCGGTGGACCCGCGCCATCTGCGCTGCCTGGGTCGCCGCGGTGGACCGGATGACCGTCGGTGACTGGGTCGGCCGCCGCGACCACCTGCACGAGCGCATCGGCGCGCCGATCGCCCCGCGCACCAAGGCCCACATCCTGATGGGCACCCGCACCTTCTTCCGCGACCTGCAGGAGTGGGAGTGGATCCCCCGCAGGTTCGACCCAGCCCGCGCGCTCGCCGTCCCGCGCAGCGTCGCCGCCCTGATCGGCACCAACCCCCGCGTCATCGCCGACGACGTGTGGGCCAAGCTGCTGTGGGCCGGGCTCAACCTGCAGACCACCGACCTGCTCGGCACCGCCGCCGGCAGCTACTACCCGATCGAGCTGACCCGCGCACTGGCACTGACCTGGCTGTTCGCCGGCCTACGCAGCGACGAACTCACCCGGCTCCGCGTCGGCTGCATCCGCTGGCAGCACAACGGAACCCCCATCGCTGGCGACTCCCGCGACGTGCTCGCCGAGGACGCCGTCTGCCTACTCGACGTCCCCGTGCACAAGACCGGCACCGCGTTCACCAAGCCCGTCGACCCGATCGTCGGCCAGGCCATCGACGCCTGGCAGAACATCCGACCCGTCCAACCCAAGCGGCACGACCGCAAGACCAGCGAACACGTCGACCTGCTGTTTTCCACCCGCGCCCACCCGGTCGCCAAGGAGTACATCAACCGCACCCTCATCCCGACGCTATGTGCCAAGGCGAACGTGCCCACCAGCGACGTCCGCGGCACCATCACCAGCCACCGGGCCCGCTCCACCATCGCCAGCCAGCTCTACAACGCCAAAGAACCGATGACCCTGTTCGAGCTGCAAGCCTGGCTGGGCCACCGCAGCCCGAACAGCACCCAGCACTACGCGAAGATCACCCCGGCCACCCTGACCAAGGCATACACCGAGGCCGGCTACTTCGCCCGAAACCTACGCACCATCGAAGTCCTCATCGACCGCGACGCCGTCACCACCGGCACCGCCACCACCGGAACACCTTGGCAGCACTACGACCTCGGCCACGGCTACTGCAGCTACACCTTCTTCGAACAATGCCCTCACCGCATGGCCTGCGCCCGCTGCGACTTCTACACCCCCAAGGACTCCACCAAGGCCCAGCTGCTGGAGGCCAAGACCAACCTGCAGCGCATGCGCGCCTCGATCCCACTCACCGACGACGAACGCGCCGCCGTCCACGACGGCCAGGCCGCCCTCGACACGCTCATCAGCCGACTCGCCGACACCCCAACCCCCGCCGGACCCACCGCACGCCAGCTCGGCATCCCCACCACCGCCACCCTGCTACCCATCCTCAGCGTCACCCACAGCCAGGCCATTGAAAATCACTGATTCCACAGAATGGCCACCGTCATCGACCTGGCTACCCGCCGGGTCGTCGGGTGGGCCGTCGCCGACCACCTCCGCACCGACCTGCCCGCCCAAGCCCTGTCCAACGCCATCACGTCACGACGACCGACCGGGCCGGTGATCTTCCACAGCGACCGCGGCTGTCAATATACGAGCGGCCAGTACGCCCACCTCGCGAAGCGGCACAACGTCCAACTCTCAGCCGGACGCAAGGGGCAGTGCTGGGACAACGCCGTCGCCGAATCGTTCTTCGCCACCATCAAAACCGAGCTACTCGACCGGCGGGCCTGGCCCACCCGAGCCGCCGCCCGCACGGCGATCTTCGACTGGATCGAGGGCTGGTACAACACCCGCCGCCGGCACTCCACCCTCGGCTACCTCAGCCCCGCCGCCTACGAGGCCACCGCCTATACCAGCAGACCGCTCGGCAAGGTAGCGTGAGATCAACTTATCGACCCTGTCCGTCGAATCGGGTCAAGCCCAGTAGGTGTAATCGGCCGGTATTCGATGGCACGGGGTGTGATCCGGTTGTTTGAATATCTCCTGTTCGGAGCACGTAGCGACATCGGCCGGGATGGCGTGACAGAATTGTTACCTTACTGGCAGTGTGGGGGTCAGGGGTTCGAGTCCCCTCGGCTCCACCCAAAACCGCAGGCCAGCGGCATTTTCAAGCGATGCTTGTGAATGCCGCTGGCTTGGCGTCTCACATCGTCTCACGACGTGGAGGCTGTTGACCTCCTGGAGAGGGCCTGCTCCAGTGGTCGGAGCATGGCCAGGGCAACCCCAAAACCCTGCTTCACCGGAGTGTTTTCCCTGGCGATAGTGGCTGCATCAGCCCGTTGGTCCGCCCGGCTCGTCGAAGTTGGCCGGGCCCGAGACTGTCGGCGAGGCACCGCACCACATCGAATGTGTGGGGATCACGGGGCCGGACTCAATTCTTGGTTGGTCGATGTGGCAGCAGTAGGCGGCCAAGACAAAGGTCGGGCCCTGCCGCCGCCGTTCATGGCCGCGCGGACGCGTCGAGCTGACTTCGGCGCAGCAGCGCCAGCCACGTCCCGCCAGCGATCGCCATGAGCAGGCCGACGGCCACGAGCCCTGGGGGGAAGCCGGTCCACCGGGATGCCGCCGACCAGGGACGACGGGGGCCAGGGCGGCGGTCGCGGTGGCGGTCCACAGGGCCATGAGCCGGCCGCGCATCGCGTTGTCGGCGTGGCGCAGCAGCACGGCGATGGCCACCGGGCCGGACAGGACGTCGGCGGCGGCGACGGCCCAGCAGGCGAGGGCGAAGCCGACCGCGGGTGCCAACCCGAACGCCATGGTGGCAAGGCCCTCGCCCAGGCAGGAGAGGCCGAGTACGGTCAGTTGTCCCCGGGCGGGCAGCCGTTGGATGCGGGCGACGAGGACCGCCGCGGTGGTGAAACTGCGACTGCGTGACAGGCTGACCCGCAGGCTGCTGGACTCAGTCCCGGTGGGACAGCGGGCCGCCCGGTCGGCACCATCCACACCGCCGTCGCCGACGGTGTGGAGGCCCTCGACGCGTACGTCGGCTTCTGCCTGCCGCAGGCGGTGGTGAGCGTCGCCGGACCGGCGCTGGTCGTGGCGGTTCTGGCGTCGTTGATCCGGTCAGTGCGATGGTCGTCGATGTCTCGGGTGAGGGCGAGGCACGTGCGGAGGCGGATGCGCGCGCCGCCGAGGGAGCCCGGCTCTGCGTGCCGCTGCTGTTGGTTCCTCGGCGTGTCCCGGTGTTCCAAGTTGACCTTGACGGAGAGGGGGTGGCGGTGCAGATTGGCCCCCGGACCGGACTGTGCATGTTGACCAGGACCGGGTACGTGGGGCCGTGGTCGCCAATGCCCTGATCTGGTCCGGCTCGAGCGGCTTCACCCTCCCGCTGGCGCCTCTCCGCTTCATCAGGCCAGATCGAGCGAGACGGTGACGTAGGCGTGGGCGGGCAGGTCGACCTGAAGGCCGCGTGGGTGCGGGCGGACTCCGTCGTGGGTGGTGGGCGCCACGGCGGTGGGTGCAGCAGGGGTGTTGTGGGACTCGAGGCTCGGGGCGGTGAGGATGCGGGCGGTGTGGCCGGTGACGTCGCGGCCGCGCAGGTCCAGCACGAGCGTGGTCGCGTCCTGGGCGTGGAGATTGGACAGGGATACCAGGGCCGTGTCGTCCTTGGCTGTCGCCGACGCAGAGATCGTGGGGAACGGACGGTCCCCGGCGTGGGTGGTCGGGACGTCACGTAGGTGCACGGTCAGCGCGTGCGCGTCGTGGTGGGCGGTGTTCATCTCGAATACGTGGTAGGTCGGGGTCAGCACCAGGGCACCGGTGTCGGGATCGGTGAGGATCATGGCTTGCAACACGTTGACGGTCTGGGCGATGTTGGCCATCACCAGGCGGTCGGCATGGCGATGGAAGGCGTCGAAGTGGAGTGCAGCGACCAGGGCGTCGCGTAGGCCGTTCTGCTGGTACAGGAACCCAGGGTTGGTGCCCGGCTCGACGTTCCACCAGGTGCCCCACTCGTCGAGCACGAGCCCCACCTTCTGATGCGGGTCGTAGCGGTCCATCACCGTCGAGTGGCGGGTGAGCAGCTCATCGACGTGCGCCGCCCGGGACAGGGCGAGGTACCACTCGTCGGTCGTGAACCGGGTGGCCGAGCCCTTGTCCCCCCATGACCCGGTCATCGTGTAGTAGTGGAACGAGAGAGCCTGGAACGGCCCGGGTCGCGAGTCCGGTCCGGTCAGGTCGTCGAACGAGCGCATCAGCGTCTCGGTCCAGTGGTAGTCATCCTCGGCGGCGCCCGCGGCGATGCGGTAGACGGTATTGTCGCCGTGGTTGCGTACGTAGGTGCCGTACTGGCGGGCCATTGAGGCGAACTGCTCGGCGCGCAAGTGCCCGCCGCACCCCCAGGCCTCGTTGCCCAGGCCCCAGAACGGGACGCGCCAGGGCTCGTCGCGGCCGTTGCTGCGGCGCAGCGCCGCCATCGGGGAGTCGTCGCCTCGGGTGAGGTACTCGATCCACTCGGACATCTCGCGGACCGACCCGGACCCGATGTTGCCAGAGACGTACGGGTCGGCCCCGAGCAGCTCGCACAGGTCCATGAACTCGTGGGTGCCGAAGGAGTTGTCCTCGACCACGTCGCCCCAGTGGGAGTTGACCATCCGCGGCCGCTGGTCGCGTGGGCCGATGCCGTCGCGCCAGTGGTAGTCGTCTGCGAAGCAGCCCCCGGGCCAGCGCAGGTTCGGGATGTGCATTGCCCGCAGTGCCTGGACGACGTCGGTCCGGATGCCGCGCACGTTCGGGACTGGCGAGTCCTCGCCGACCCAGAATCCGCCGTAGATGCACCGGCCCAGGTGTTCGGCGAAGTGGCCGTAGACATGGCGGGAGACGACGGGGCCGGGCAAATCGAGGTCGATCACGGCGGTGGGAGCAGTCGAGGGCACGACGAGGCCTTTCTCTGTGTTCAGGGGTCAGGGCGGGGTGTCAGTGCGTGCCGGCGGCCCAACGTGCCAGGCGCTGGACCAGCGTCCGGTGGCCCGGGGCGGCATAGGAGGGCAGACCGTGCCCGAGGACGTCGACCGCGATCCGCGAGCGCCCGTGCGTGCGCACCCAGGCGGCCGGGTATCGCACACCGTCGTGGGTGAACTCGGCCACGACAGTCGAGTGGCCGAGTCGTTGCAGGCGCAGGTAGCGCTCGTCCACGATGTCGAAGTCGCTGAGGCCGGCCAGCGGGTCCGGTCCGGCCGGCGACGCGAGGACGTGGACCGTCGTCGTCCCGGCGGGCGGATGCCACGACAGGCCCGGTATCCACATCGCACCTGTCGCCGGTGCCCAGGCGGGGTAGTCCCGAAGGGACGAGACGGCTGCGTGCAGCGCGAGCACGCCGATGCCTCGCTCCAGCGCTCTGTCCAGGCCGTCCACCGAGGCCTCGGCGGGCAGCGCCTCGGCCTGGGCGCCGCGCCACGGGTCCCCGGCATCGACCACCAGCAGGCCCACACCGTCCAGACGCGTCATCGCCTCGTCCACACCGTCGACGGCGACCTCGAACCCGGTCTCGGCCAGGATGTCGGCGAGCCGTGCGGAGGTGAGCTCATAGGGGTGCCACGGGTCGGAGTAGCGCCCGCGACCGGACGCGATCCTCGCGCGCATTCTCAGGCCTCCGGTGCGGTGGGCAGAGGTTCGGGGTCGAGGGGCGGCAGGCCGGCGGCCAGCCGTTCGAGCTCGACGACCACACGTTCGCCCAGTCTCAGCAGCTCGTTGCCGATCGAGCCGGCCACGTGCGGAGTGAGCAGCACGTTCGGCAGGTCCCAGAGCGGGTGGTGCGGTGGGAGCGGCTCGGGGTCGGTGACGTCGAGGACGGCGTCGATGCGGCCCGTGCGCAGCTCGGCGACGAGGGCGTCGCTGTCGACCAGGCAACCGCGGGCGGTGTTGATCAGGGTCGCGCCGTCCGGCATCGCGGCGAGCTGGGCGGCGCCGATCATCCCGCGCGTCTCGGGAAGGTCGGGCGCCTGGACGGATACCACCGGACAGGTCCGCATCAGCTCGTCCAGCCCCGCGACCTCGACCCCGAGCGACCGAGCCTCGGCGTCGCTCAGGTATGGGTCGTGGACGATGACCTTCAGGTCGAAGGGCCGTAGCAGGTCGATCGTCAGGCGGCCGGTGGACGATGCGCCCACGATCCCGACCCGGGCGCCGTTGTTGCCGGCCGTCGCCAGCTCGGCCTCGCGGTCGATGAGGTCGCGACGGCGGTCGTACAGGCGTGCCGCGGGCAGGGCGCGCTTGCCCGCGAGCAGGATCGCCGCGGTGGCGAACTCTGCGACTGGCCGCGAGTTGGCCCTCCTGGCGTTGGTCAGCAGCAGCCTGCGGTCCCGGGCTGCGCGGCCCAGCATGTGTCCGGCGCTGCCGGTCGCAGCGAGCACGGCCCGCAACCGGGGCGCGGCCTGAAGGGCCTCGTCGGTCAGTCGTGGTGCGCCCCATCCGGCGACGAGCACGTCGGTGGTCGCGAGCGCGTCCCGCGCGGCTGCGGAGTCGAGCTCGTCGAGGACCACGTGGTGGAGGTCCGCGACGGCCCGCACACGGTGCCGCAGCGTGACGTCGAAGAGATGGTCGGCGAGCGAGGCGGGGCGCATCGTCATCGACACGCGCAGCCGGTCCGTCATCGGAAGCTCCGAGGGTTCGGGCGATCAGGCGGGATAACGTTATCCCGGAAGGGTGGCGGTTGCGCAAGAGGGTCGGGGCCACCGGCCCGGACGCGGTTCACCCGCGTGGGGCCGCGGTCGACTCACGCACGACGAGTTGGGGCACGACGACGCTGGAGGCCGTGTCGCCATCACCGTCGATGAGTCGTTCCAGCAGGCCGAACGCCCGTTCTCCGAGATCCTCGAAGTCCTGGTCGACAGTGGTCAGGGACGGTCGCCACATGGCGACCAGGGGCTGGTCGTCGAACCCGACGACGGAGACGTCCTGGGGGACGCGTACCCCGCGGTCAGACAGGGCGCGTATGAGCCCGATGGCGATCTCGTCGTTGCCGCAGAGTACGGCGGTCACGTCGTCGCGTCCGGCGATCCGTTCGCCCCAGCGGTAGCCGGATGCGGCGTCCCACTCGGCGTTCATCACCGTCGGCACGCTCGTGCCCACTGCCGTCAGTGCGGCACGCCAGCCGTCGGTGCGGCCCGAGTGCTTCCCCGCGGTCGGCCCGGCGACGTGGTGGACCGTGCGGTGCCCGAGCCGCAGCAGGTACGCCGTCGCCTCCCGGGCCGCGGTGCGCTCGTCGATGAGCGCCGCCGGGACCCCGCCCGGGCGGCGGGACCCGCCTCCGGCCACCACGACGGGCAGGCCGTCCGGGAGCAGGTGGCGAGCATTGATCCCGGCCCTGTCGAACTCCAGGACGATCGCACCGGCGGTGGGCTGTGCGAGCGCGAGGTCGACCGACCGCTTGAGGTCGTCGTCGCCAGACGCCACCACGGTGATCGTCACCGACATGCCGGCGCGTCGGGCGGCCGTCTCGATGCCTTGCAGGGTGCGCGCGTACCCGTAGTTGGCAGTGGCTCCCGACAGCACCGAGACCAGGGTGCGCCGGCCCGACCGCATGGAGCGGGCGGCCTCGTTCGGCCGGTAGCCGAGCGTCGCGATCGCACGGTGGACCCGTTGAGCGAGCTCGGGGGCGACGTACTTGGTCCCGTTGAGGACGCGCGAGACGGTCGGCACGGACACCTCAGCCTCGCGGGCGACGTCGGCCAGCACCGGTGCGCGATAGCCCTTATGCGTCCTCATGGATCGAGGATAGCGGGCTCGCGCGGAGCATCGTTTTCCTATGTCGCGTCAGGCGTCGATTGCCCGATGGCAACGAGTTGGTAACAAGCTCTTTACACTCTTCCCGGGGTGCCTAGGATAACGATATCCCGAGCGGATGTTCACTTGGTGCACGGTACGGCGGGGATGTCGGAACGACCCCGCCGGCGGCGTCGGCAGGGGTGTCGCATGCCGGTGAGAACGACTCCCCGTTCGACGGAGTGACGGGGAGGCGCACAGGCGGTCTCGAAGGAGAGAGCTGATGAGGATCAACCGCACCCGCTGGGTCTCGGCGGGGATCGCCGCGGCGGCGGCCCTGAGCCTGGCTGCCTGCTCCGGCGCGGAATCCAAGCCGCAAGGCCTTGTGTCCGTCGAGATCTGGGGCTGGGACGCCGAGGTCGGTAAGCAGATGGTCGATGCGTTCAACGCGTCTCAGGACGAGGTCAAGGCCACCTACGTGCTACAGGCCGACAACGTCGCGACCCAGACGAACTTCCGCAACGCCTTCGAGGCCCGCCAGCAGCTGCCGTGCCTGGTCCAGGGCTTCGGACCGCTCACCACGGCCGTGGTCAACGGCTGGGCGCAGGACATCACCGACGCGGTCACGCCGCTGAAGGACGTCTTCAGCGACGGCGCGCTCGCATCGGCGAAGGTCAACGACCGCTACTACGGCACCCCGACCGGCTCCGACGGCCAGTTCCTGATCTACAACAAGGCCACCTTCGACGCGGCCGGCGTGTCGGTTCCGACGACATGGGAGGAGTTCGTCGAGACGGGCCACACGCTCAGGGCCAAGGGCATCGACGTCACCAACCTCGCGGGCGAGGACCCGACCACACTCATCAATCTGTCCCAGATGGCGGGTGCCGAGTGGTTCGCGATCGACGGCGATCAGTGGGTCGTGAATTTCCTCGACGAAGGCACGCTCAAGGCGGCCAACATCATCCAGCAGCTGATCAACGACGACCTGGTGTCGAACCAGACATACCAGGACCGCCCGGCGCTGTACGCGTACTTCGACTCCGGCAAGATGGCCTCCACGCCGACGCAGTGGTGGTCCCTGACCGGGCTCAAGACCAACCTCACCGCATCGGCCGGGGACTGGGTAGCGACCGCGATCCCGCAGTTCGCGGGTGCCAGCAAGCCGGTCGCTCCCGGCCGTACGCAGCCGTCGTTCGTGCCGGTGGGCTGCGAGCACCCCGACGCCGTGATGGCCTATGTCGCCTGGGCGGCGTCCCCGGAGGGCATCAAGGCGGGCCGCAACAAGGAGACCGGCGCGGTCAGCTTCCCGACGCAGATCTCTGACCCCTCACCCTACGTCAAGGACATCATCCCCGACGGCCTCTTCGTCGACAATGCGCAGGCCGGCAACGTCATCGTCGAGGCGCAGGCGCGGGTCGTCGGCAAGTTCGAGCTCGGCCCGAACTACGACGCATGGTTCCCGGAGATGCAGGACCAGTGGGGCAAGGCCGTGGCCAGGGAGATCACCGTTGAACAGGCGCTCCGGGCGGTGCAGAACTTCGTGATCGCCGACCTCGACGCCAAGGGCATCGCCCACAAGGCCAGCTGATCACGATCGCGAGGCGAGGACACCGATGACCGCCATCACCGACCGGACCGCGTCCGGGACCATCAGCCGGAACGAGGGCGGTCCCGGTGTCTCCCTCCGCGGGCCACGCCTGCGCTGGCGCACTGTCGAGGCGTTGAAGGGGGCATCGCTGACGTTCCCGTTCCTCGCGGGGTTTGCACTCTTCGTGCTGGTGCCCGTCGTCATGGCGCTACGCGAGAGCGTGTTCGCCACGAAGTCGTCGGGGCTGGGCTTCGGGGGCCAGACCATCTCCTTCGTGGGGCTGGACAACTTCGTGGCCGGCGTCCAGGACCCGGTGTTCTGGAACGGGATGCTGCGCGTGTTCCTCTACGCGCTGATCGCTGTACCAGTGACCCAGTTCCTCAGTCTGGGCGCCGCCTTGCTGCTGGACGCTGCGCGGAGGCGGACAGCGGCACGGTTCCGCGTTGTGCTTCTGTTGCCGTACATGGTCCCCGGGATCATCGCGACGCTGATCTGGATCTACCAGTACAGTCCGGCGGTAGGGCCTCTGACCCAGTTCTTCGACCTGTTCGGTCTCCACCTGAACTTCTATTCCGCCGACCTGTTCTGGGTCTCGATCGGCAACCTCGCGCTGTGGGGTGCGTTCGGGTTCAACATGCTGATCCTCTACGGCGCGCTGCAGTCCGTGCCGCACGAGATCTTCGAGGCCGCGCGCCTTGACGGCGCGTCCGAGCTTCGACTGGCGTTGTCGATCAAGGTGCCCTTCGTGCGTGGATCGCTCGTTCTGACCTTGCTGCTGTCGATCATCGCCACACTCCAGCTGTTCAACGAACCCCTGCTCTTCCGCGCGGTGGCGCCGGAGGCGATCAGCAAAGACCTGACCCCCGCGATGATGATCTACAACCAGGCGTTCCAGGTGGGCAACCTCAACTACGCCACGGCACTGTCGATCATTTTCGCCCTCGTGGTCGGTGTGGCGTCGGCCGTGATCTACCGCGTGATGAACAAGGAGTTTCAATGACCAGGTCAAGCCGCGCTCGCGGTGAGTGGCGGTGAGGTATGGAACTCGCGGCCGTCGCGCAGCAGTGCCCAGATGACGTCGATCAGGCGGCGGGCCAGGGCGATCAGGGCTTGGGTGTGGAGTTTCCCTTCCCCACGTTTGCGCTGGTAGAAGGCCCTGGAAGGGCCATCGGGGTTGATCGCGGAGAGGGCGGCGAGGTAGAAGACGCGGCGCAGGCCGCGCTGGTAACGCCTGGGCCGGTGCAGGTTGCCGGGTACGCGTCCGGAGTCGCGGGGTACCGGGGCCAGGCCGGCGTAGGCGGCCAGCCACACCCCACCGCCCCCGGGCATCCGAGGCACCAACCCCAGACGATCAACAACCTTATGGAGCAACCATGAGTGACGCGGCCCTCACCGACGCGCCTGTGCCCGCCGCGCACGACGGGGGTGTCGCGGTGCGGACGAGGCGCCGTCGCCGTCGTACCGTCGGCTCGTCCGCCGCTGTGGCCGGCGGTTCCTCCCGGTGGGTCGTGCTCGGAGTCCTGGTGCTACTTGCCGTGTACGCCGTCGCACCGCTGTGGTGGCTCCTCGTCTCGGCGACCAAGAGCCGGGGCGACCTCTACCGCAGCAATGGCATGTGGTTCACCGAGTTCCACCTCGTCGAGAATTTGCAGGCGCTGTTCACCTACCAGGACGGCATCTTCACGCGGTGGCTGTGGAACACGGTGGTCTACTCGGGACTCAGTTCGCTCGGCCTGACGGCCGTCGCGCTCGCTGCCGGGTACGGCATCGCGAAGTACCGCTATCGCGGGCGCGGGTTGACGATGGGTCTCATCATCGGCTCGTTCCTGATTCCCGGCAGCCTGCTCATCGTTCCCACCTTCATCCTGTTCACCAGGATCGGCTTCTACGACACCGTCTGGGCGATGATCCTGCCGGGCATGTTCGGGCCGTTCTCGGTCTACCTCGCGAAGGTCTACGCCGAGGGCGCCGTCCCGAGCGAGCTCATGGAGGCCGCGCGGATCGACGGGGCGGGAGAGTACCGGATCTTCTTCTCCATGGGCGCCCGGATGATGTCGACCGCGGGCGCGACGATCTTCCTGCTGCACTTCGTCGCCACCTGGAACACGTTCATGTGGCCTCTGGTGTTCCTCAAGGGCGCCGACAAGTGGCCCGTGATGCTGGGCCTGTACTCGTGGCTGCGGCGCGGGATCGACAGCCAGTACGACCTCACGGGCCTCGTCATCACAGGCTCTCTGGTCTCCACCATCCCGATGGTCCTGCTGATGATCGCCATGCGGCGGTACTGGCGCTCGGGCGTGACCATCGGCTCCCTCAAGTGACGCCCCACCCGTCATCGGCTCCCACCCTCTCCCGGAGGCTTCCCTTGACCGTGCCCTCGTACGCCCCGCGCGGGGTTGTCGCGCCCGGCAGGCTCTTCGTCGACCAGCACGGCGAGGTCGCCCAGCTGCACGGTGTCGGCATCCAGCGGTACGACGGCGTCTTCTGGGCCTGGGGCGAGGACAAGACCCACGGCGGGACGTTCGGTGGCGTCGCCTGCTACTCCTCGCCGGACCTGGCGACGTGGACGTCCCACGGGCACGCGCTCGCCGTCGACGAGACGATCGGCGACCTCGCACCCGGGCGGGTCGTCGAACGGCCCAAGGTGCTGCGCAACCCCACCGGCGCGTACGTGATGCTGCTCCACGTCGACTCCGCGGACTACTCCGACGCCCGCCTCGGGTGGGCGGTGGCCGACCGGCCGCAGGGTCCGTACACCTACCTGCGTTCGGAGCGACCACTGGGCAACCTCAGCCGTGACATCGGCGTCTTCGCCGACGACGACGGCACCGGCTACCTGCTCAGCGAGGACCGTGAGCACGGCCTGCACGTCTACCACCTCGCCCCGGACCTGATGTCGGTGCGGGAGACCGTCGCCACGACCCTGACCGCTCCCGGTGACCACCCGGCCGGGCCCCACGGCTACGAGTCGCCCACGATGGTCAAGGCCGGCGGCCTGTACTACCTGTTCGGGTCCGAGCTGACCGGCTGGGCCACCAACGACAACCAGTACGCCACCGCACCGTCCCCGGCCGGACCGTGGAGCGAGTGGCGGGACTTCGCCCCGCCCGGGGCGGCGACGTACGACTCCCAGGTCTCCGTCGTCGTGCCCGTGCACGGCAGCGAGACGACGAGCCACGTGTACGTCGGCGACCGGTGGGATCCCGACGACCTGTACCACTCGACGCCGGTATGGCTACCCCTGCGGATCGAGGAGGGCCGGGCCGAGCTGGTGTGGCGCGATCGGTGGACGATCGACCCGGTCACCGGGGTGATCGCGTGACCGTCACCCTGCCCGGCCTCCCCGATGCCGACGAGCAATACCTGGAGTGGGGCAACGATGTCGTTCGGCTCGCCGTCGCACACGGCCCGGACGCGGCGCCCCGGCTCGTGGCGCTCTGGCACACGTCCGAGGCCCGGCCCGACCTGGCGGGCCTGCGTCGCTCCGCCCTGCCGGTCCTGGAGGTCGCCGTCCTCGGTGACGGCAGGACGGGCACCGCCGGCAAACGGCACGTCGATGGCGCAGCGGCGCAGCGGCTACGGCTGACGGGGCACCGGGAGCTGCGGGACGGGAACGTCTCGCGCCTGGAGCTGGACGTCGCCGAGGACGGGACCGGGCTGCGGGCGACCGTCGTCTACGAGGCCGCCGACGGCATCCCGGTGGTGCGGTCCCGGGCGCGGGTCACCGCCGTCCGCGAGGCGGTCCTGGACCACGCGACCACCAGCGCCCTGGGCGGGCTGGGGCACGGGGCGCGCTGGGAGAACGACCTGGGTGTCTGGCAGGCGGTCAACCCGTGGAGCGGAGAGTTCCGCTGGCACCGGGCAACGCTCGCCGAGCGCGGCCTGGTCGATGTCGGAATGGTCCGCTACGGGCAGATCGGCTCCAAGAACCGGGTCGCACTGACCTCCACCGGTGCCTGGTCGACCTCCGAGCACCTGGCGCAAGGCATCGTCGAGGACACCCGGACCGGGCGGATGGTGGCCTGGCAGGCGGAGACCAACGGCGCCTGGCACGCCGAGCTCGGCGACCGGTACGGGGACGTCTATCTGCTCGTGACCGGCCCGACGGCGGCCGAGCACCAGTGGGCCGGACGGGTGGGGCCCGCGACCTCGTTCGACACCGTGCCGGTCGGCCTCGCCGTCGTCCCCGGCCACCTCCACGGCCGTACGGCGACGTTGGGTGCAGTCGGTGCCGCCCTGACCGCGGACCGGCGTCGCAGGCGCCGGGCGCACCCGGACCACGACCGCCTGCCGGTGGTCTACAACGACTTCCTCAACGGACTCATGTCCGACCCGACGACAGCCCGTGTCCTGCCTCTCGTCGAGGCGGCGGCCGACCTGGGCGCCGAGTGCTACGTAATCGACGCCGGCTGGTACGACGACGAGTTCGGCGGCTGGTGGGACTCGGTCGGGGCGTGGCAGCCGTCGACCAACCGGTTTCCCGGCGGTGGCCTCGGCGCGGTGATCGACCGCATCCGCCACCTCGGCATGCGGCCGGGCCTGTGGCTCGAGCCCGAGGTCGTCGGCGTACGCAGCCCGGTGGCCCGGACCCTGCCGCCCGAGGCGTTCTTCCAGCGCGGCGGGCACCGGGTCACCGAGTGGGGCCGTCATCAGCTCGACCTGCGCCACCCCGCGGCCCGTGCCCACCTCGACGGGGTCGTCGACCGCCTCGTCGAAGACTTCGGCCTTGCCTACCTCAAGTTCGACTACAACGTCGACATCGGTCCCGGGACCGATGCCGGTGCCGGGCAGCCGGTCGGCAACGGGCTGCTGGAGCACGGCCGCGCGATGCTCTCCTGGGTTGCTGCCGTCATGGACCGGCACCCGGGCCTGGTCGTGGAGGGGTGCGCGGCCGGTGGGTCCCGCACCGACGCGGCCGGCGGGGCGGTGTTCCCCGCCCAGTCCCTGACCGACCAGCAGGACTTCCGCCTCATGCCGCCGATCGCGGCGGCCGCGCCACTGGCGATCGCACCAGAGCAGGCGGGGGTGTGGGCGTCGGTGGACGGGTCGATGACCGCTGAGGAGATCGCGTTCTCGCTCGTCACCGCGCTGCTCTCGCGGGTCCACCTCGCCGGCCGGATCGACACCCTGGACGCCGGGCAACGTGAGATCGTCCGCCAGGCCCTCGCGGTGCACCGCGACGTGCGGCGGGCCACGGCGCGCTCCGTCCCGGTGTGGCCGCTCGGCCTGCCGGCATGGCGCGACCCGTGGATCGTCCAGGGTGCCCGCGACGATGCCGATCTGTACCTCGCGGTGTGGCGGCGCCCGGCCGTCGGCGGCGGGCAAACGGAGGAGGCGCTGCGCGTGCCGTTGCCCGGCCTGAGCGCGGCCGGCGGGGTCGAGGTCCTGTTCCCGACCTGGGGCAGTCAGGCGGCAGCCGTCGTCGACGGCGGGACGGCGGTGGAGGTCAAGCTACCCGCTCCGCTGTCGGCCCGGCTGCTGCGGCTGCGGGTCACCGACCGGTGAGGAGGTGGGACAGCACAGCTAGGTGAATGGCATGGACCGGTTCCACCGTCGGGCCGACGTGGTCTCGACGCCGCGCCGAGAGGACCGTGAGATGAAGCGAAGTCAGTAAGGCCCGGATCGCGGCCGACTAGGACGGCCTGCTCGACGAGGCCGCCGCCCAGGACATGTCCGACTACTCCCTGGGTGGCTACGACGAGGACGGCACGATCACCGACGTCACCTTCGACAACCTGGTCATCAACGGCGAGCTCAATCACGCAGAAACCGTACTGGTATCTCACGTCGGATTTCCTTCCCCTGTACGCGAACGAGCACGGGCACAACCTCAAGTTCCGCCGATACGCGAATGGAGGCATGCAATGAGTCATGACCCAAGCCGAATCAGTCGCCGGAGTGTCCTGCACGGAGCGGTTGGTATCGCCGCAGCCGGAGCCGCCGCCGGAGTGCTCGGAGAGAAGACAGCGAGCGCCGCACCGCCCACGTTCACCCATCCCGGTATGCTGCACAACTGGGGTGACATCAACCGGGCCAAGGCGCGGGTGGCCGCGGGCGACGATCCGTGGCTGTCCGGCTGGAACCGGCTGACCGCCAATTCTCATTCGTCCAGCGGCTGGAGGCCGAACCCGCAGGAGACGATCGTCCGCAGCGCGACCGGCGGAAATTACGGGATCCTCTACAACGACATCGCCGCCGCCTACCAGAACGCCTTGCGCTGGAAGGTCGCCGGGACGCGCGCGAACGGCGACACAGCTCGGAACATCCTGAACGCCTGGTCAGACACGCTCACCTACATCGATGGTGACTCGAACCGGTACCTGGCCCTCGGCATCTACGGCTGGCAGTTCGCCAACGTCGCCGAACTGATGCGTGGCTACGACGGCTTCGACCTCGGGCGCTTCCAGGACATGATGGTGGACGTCTTCGCCGTGTGGAACCACGATTTCCTCGTGCGCCACAACGACACCTGCGACTCCCACTACTGGGCGAACTGGGATCTGTGCAACATGGCCTCGCTCATGGCCATCGGAATCCTCACCGACGACGGCGCCAGGTACGACGAAGCCGTGACCTATTTCAAGCAGGGCCTGGGCAGCGGCGCGGTCCGCCACGCAGTCCCGTTCCTGTATCCCGATGTGGACGGTTTCGACCTCGGTCAGTGGCAGGAGTCTGGCCGCGATCAGGCCCACTCCATCATGGGCATGGGTCTGATGGGCGCCATCTGCGAGATGGCCTGGAACCAGGGCGACGATCTCTACTCGTACGACGGCCGCCGCTTCATGAAAGCCGCACAGTACGTCGCGAAGTACAACCTGGGGATGACCGTGCCCTACACAAGGTACGCAAACTGTGAAGGGGTGACGCAGAACGTCATCTCCTCGGCATCGCGCGGACAGGTCCGGCCGGTGTGGGCGCGACTGCACTTCCACTACAACCGTCGGCTGTACCTCGACGACAGGTACATCTCCGCCATGTATTACGACCTTGCCGCCCCCGAGGGCGGCGGCGGTGACTACGGCCCGAACAGTGGCGGCTACGACGAGCTCGGTTTCGGCACTCTCATGTACGCCAAATAACCGGTCATCCAGTTCTAGAAAGAACCAAGCACGACGTTGAAGCGTCGGACGCTCCTGGCCTCGGCCGGGCTGGCGGTGGCGGACGGTTCGTTCGTCAAACTCCCCGCCCCGCTGTCGGCCCGGCTGCGGGTCACCTACCGGTGAAGAGGCGGGACAGCGCAGCGAGGTGAATGGCATGGACCGGTTCCGCCGTCGGGACGATGTGGACTCGACGTCGGTGCCGAGAGAGGACTGTGCGATGAAGCAAGCCAGTAAGGCCCGGATCGCCGCAGCGGTCGCCGCGGCGGTCGTGACCCTCGGCGGGCTGGTGGTGCCGTCGCCGGCCGCCGCCGGACCGCCGCCGGCCGCCGTCGACCCGGCTGCCGCAGATCTGGTCGAGATTCACCGGACCACCAGCGAGGCCGGGTTCTCCCACCCCGGTGTCGGACTGACGGCCGACAACCTGGAAAACATGCGGACCCAGGTGCTCGCGGGCGTGGAGCCGTGGGCGAGCTACTACGACGCGATGCGGCAGACGCGGTACGCCGCCGTCGACTTCCGCGCCTCCATCCAGGGGCCGACCGACGAGACACCGACCGCCACCGCGTACGACAACGCGAGCATGCGCTCGCGGCAGCACACCGACAGCATCGGCGCGATGACGCAGGCGCTGCTGTACCTGGTGACCGGGGACGAGGTCCACCGGGCCAACGCCCTGCACGTGGTCCGCACCTGGAGCAGCCTGGACCCGACTCGGTACCAGTACTTCGCCGACGCGCACATCCACACCGGCGTGCCGCTGTACCAGACGCTCGTCGCCGCCGAGATCCTCCGGTCGACCGAACCCGCGCGCGACTCCCTGGACGGGTACGACCTGCGCTGGACCGACCGTGACACCCAGCGGATCGAGGACAACCTGATCCACCCCGTGCTGGACACGTTCCTGTTCTCGCAGAACCGGCTGTGGAACCAGCACCTGTACGGCGTGATCGGTATGATCGCCGCCGCGATCTTCACCGACGACGCTGACCTGTACGCCGAGCGCGTCGAGTGGTTCACCGTGAACTCCACGTACACTCCGGAGATCCCGATCAACGGCGGCGACGTCAGCGGCTCCCTGGCCGACCTCGTGCGAATCATCGACGCCGACGACCCGGGCAACGCCACGGGCAAGGACTTCGTCCAGGTGATGGAGATGGGGCGCGACCAGGCGCACGCCGAGGGCGACATCGACCTGCTGACCGCGATCGCCCGCGTGGTGAACAACCAGGGCACGCGACTGCACCCGGTCCACGGCACCGTGTCGACCGCGGCGGACGCCATCAGCCCGTACGAGTTCCTCGGAAACCGGATCCTGGCCGGCGGCGACGTGTTCTACGCGTTCATGATGGGCGAGGATCTGCCCTGGGTCGACACGTCCGGCGGGCAGGGCAAGCTCGCCCAGGGCTATCGCGGGCGCGTGCGCGAGCCGATGTCCGAGTTGTACCTGCAGTACGAGTACGTGGCGGGCGTCGACGTCGAGCGCGAGGCGCCGTTCGTCGCCGAGACGTACGCCCACCGCGACGGCCCGCTGTACTACTCCGGGTCGAGCCTGGCCAACTTCTGGAACGAGTCCGGCTCCGACTTCACCGGTGCCGAGTACTGGGTCGCGTTCCCGCCCGAGCTCGCCGAGCAGGACGTCACCGTCCCGGCGGCGATCGGGCCCGAGCTGGGCCTGCAGCAGTTCGGTCACACGCTCGGCAAGGGCGCCAAGCACCTCACCGACCGCGACGGGACGGGGTTCGTCCGGCTCAAGGCGCAGAAGTCTGACGCGACGGTCGCGGTGCGCCGCGCCGTCTGGCCGGACCGCTCCCGTACCGCGCTGGTCGGCCTGAAGGTCCGGACCAACGGCGTCGCCACGCTCCGGGCAGCCCGCACCTCGGGCGACGAGCCGTTTGCCACGATCGAGGTCCCGGACACGCACGGGCGGTGGCGCTACGTCTGGATGGACGTCTCCACCGCGAGGGTGCCGCGCATCGGCGACAACATCGTCTACCTCACGGCCAGGGGGTCCCACGCCCACATCGACGTCGCTGCCCTGCTCGCCGACGCCAACGGCACGCTGAGCCCGCCGGTGCTCGGCGACGGCGCGGCACTCGACGTCGTCGCCGTCGCCGGGGAGCCCTACCGCCGACGGATCGCTGTCAGCGACCCCGACGGCACGTACGAGCTCAGCCTGCAGGGAGCGCCGAACGGCGTCCGGCTCGCCCCGGACGGGATGCTGACGTGGCTCCCGCGCGGCAAGGGCAAGGAGCGGGGGAGGTCGGAGTTCCTAGTCGTCGCGTCCGATGACAGGGCCGACACCACCCTGCCGGTAACCGTCACGGTCGCCCGCAACCGTCCGGCGGCGATCGACGCCCTGACGGAGGGCCTGCGGGACCGCGAGGTGTACACCACGACGACCTGGCAACCGGTCGCGGAGGCCCGCGCCGCGGCCGAGGCCGCCGTCGCCGGCACGGACTCGGCGCAGTTCGGCGCGTTGCTGGAGGACCTGCGGGTCGCCGTCGCCGGCCTCGAACTGCTCGAGCCGCGCCTGGCCGACGGGACGCTCGACTACTCGCGGATCGTGACGTCGCCGGACCTCTCGGCGTCCGCGCTCGCCGCGATCGTCGACGGCGACAACCAGACGTTCTGGGGCGACATCCGCCGCCCGAGCGTGCTACTCGACTTCGGTGCCGGCTACCGCTACCGGGCCGACGCGATCGGCTGGCTGGCTCGCGACACCTTCCCCGACCGCTCCCACGGCGCCAACGCCTACGGCTCGAACGACGGTGCCACGTGGACCCTGCTCACCGAGCGCCCCACCGAGGGGAGCGACGTGGAGATCGAGACGATCCCGGTCCGAGCGCAGGCCCGCGACCAGTGGTTCCGGTACCTCAAGCTGCAGGCCGACGAGCCGACCGGCGCGATCTTCTCCATGGCCGACCTGCGGATCGACGGCGACCGACGCGAGGTCGACCTGGACGGCCTGCTCGACGAGGCGACGGCGCAGGACCTGTCCGACTACTCCCGGGCGTCCGCCGTCCTGTTCACCCGCGAGATCGACGCCGTCCGTGCCGCGGCAGCCGAACCCGGTGCCGACACCCGGGCGCTCGCCGTCCGGGTTCTGGCGGCCTGGGACCTGTTGACGCCGCCGCCGTACCAGACGGCCGACGTCGTCCGGTCCTGGGTCACCGCCAGCACTCCGTCGTGGGACGGCACGAAGGACGCCGCAGCCAACGGCTGGGCGATGTTCGACGGCGACCCAGCGACCTTCACCGACACCCAGCAGGCCGCAGGATGGGTCAGCGTCGTGCCGCCGGACGGCACCACCCTGCACGTGAAGGCCGTTCGCTACCTGCCACGTTCCGGCTACGCCGGCCGGGCCGAGGGCATGCGGCTGCAGGGCTTCGCGGACGGCGGCGGAAGCTGGCACGATCTGGCCACGTTCACCGGCGCCAAGGAAGGGTGGAACCAGCTGGCCCTGCCGTCGGCGTCGGACACGACCGCACTGCGGCTGGTTTCCACGACCGGCAACACCAACATCGCCGAGGTGCAGCTCGTCACCAGTACCGTCGACAAGACCGCGCTCGACCTGTATCTGGACGAGACAGCCGACCTCGACCAGGACGACTGGACGGCCGAGTCGTGGACGGCACTCGTGGCCGCACGCACGGCGGCGGTCCCCGTCGCAGACGACGACGCGGCCGACCAGGCCCGGGTCGACGCCGCGGTGCAGAACCTGCAGGAGGCGCTCGCAGGGCTCGATCGCCGCTGACGAGACAGGGCGACCTCACACCGGAGCCCCGGTCGGTCAGCCACGCTGACCGGTCGGACTCCGGCTGCGCTCGCGCGTCGGACCGCCGGCGGCCCGGTGCCTACGGCGGCGCGATGTCCTGGCGCGGAGCCCGGACCACGCGGATCAGTGCCTCTCTTCAACTCGGCGATACGACGCCGCGCGGCGATCAGCTCGACCTGGTCCCTCGACGTGATCCCGGGAAGCTGCCCGGTGTATCAACTCCTGGCCACGCCAGGTATAGATGGTCTGGTCGCTGATCTGCAGGTCCCGGACCAGGTCTGCCACCGATCGGCCAGCCTTCAGTAGATCAAGGACTTTGCGGCGGAACACGGGTGGGCTGGTTGTTGATCTTCGGCGCCCCTCCCGGGCCGAATGGCCGTGAAATCTCACAACCGTCTCACGGACGGTCTGACAAGCCCCGGCGGAGGCCGATACGGTCCGGACTCTGACTGGGCCAGTGACCTGCGCGTTCGTCACGATCCGGCACTGCCCCGGCGGACTCCGACAGCCTGGCTGGTTCACTGGCAGTGTGGGGGTCAGGGGTTCGAGTCCCCTCGGCTCCACCCGAAACCGCAGGTCAGAGGCATTTTCAAGCGATGCTTGTGAATGCCGCTGGCTTCGCGTATCACATCGTCTCACGAGGTGGAGGCTGTTGGGCCTCTTGGAGTGGCCTGCTGCAGCGGTCGGAGCATGGTCGAGGCAGCCGCGAACTGTCCTTCTTTCCGGAGCGATGTGCCTGGTGGTAGTGGCTGCGTCGGCCCGTTGACCCGCCCGGCTCGTCGAAGTCTTGCCGGGTCCGAGACCGTCAGCGAAGCACCGCACCACATCGAATCTGTGCTGGTGTGGCAATGGGCCTGGGTAGCCGTGGAGTACCTGTCCGATGCCGTCCTGCCGGGGCTGCGGGCCGTGATCACTGCCGTTCGGTGTCGCGGTCTGACGATGGGGGTCGGAGGTCGGCGAGTGGCAGCTACCAGATCCGCTGGATCGCCGGGGTTCGGATTTGCGACGACCTCGTCGGCCGTCCGGCTTGGACCGTGTCAACGATGTAGCACGAGGATCTAGTCGCAGCTCTGCACGGCTTCGCCGAGGGCATGGGTGATGAACAGAACAGCCAGGCCGATGCCCTGTCGGCGAGTGGCGCAGGGTGATGGCGACGCCGGCCCGGGTGGAGACCTCCAGCATGGACGTCGCCTCGTCGGCGATTAGCAGCCCGGCTCACTGACGAGGGCGCGGCGATCGCGGCCTGTTGCCATTGCCCGCCAGATAGTTGGTCGGGGCGGATGCGGGCCAGGCCGGTGGGGAGCCCGGCCAGGTCGGGGGACCGGCTGACCTGGGCCGGGTGGTGTCGGCGTACAGGTCCGAGTGCAGAGGTAGGTACGGCTGCAAGTGCACACCGGCGCTGAGTTCGGTCTACGTCCGGCGACACGCCGCCTGGCCTGGTGGCGATCCGAGTCGTGACGTTGCGTGATGCTGTTGCTAAGCCCAGCCGTTTCCCCAGCGCGCGGATCTGCCGATGAGCGTGCCTGCCCCGGCGTGCTCTGACAGACTGGCTAGTTCAGAGAATGTGTGGAGGAGCGCAGGCCATTACAGGAGCGTGGGGCGGTCGCAGAGGGCTCGGGCGTCGGGCACTGGACACGCGCGGCGCGCGAGCAGGTTTCGCCTGGTCTGCAGCGCCGGCAACGTCATTACGGCAGCGGGTTTCCGGGAGTGTCGAGGTGCTGCAGGGGCTTCATGGCTCGGTCCTACCGCATCCAGGAGGCGGCCAGTGCCGCTGCTGCGAGAGCGGCGACGCCGGCGAGTCCTACGCCTCGGCCGGGTGCAAGCGCGACGTGAGGCTGGTCTCTTCCCACGGAGCTTCGTGTCGCGGTCGTCGAGCCGTCAGCGTTGTCATCGACGACCTTGTGCTAGTTCCTAAGCGTCTGGGTCGACCTTGACGTCTTCCACCGGAAACGGCACCCGCGATCGCAGTACGTTGTCTGGATAGTGCTCACGGCGGCAGACGGTGACAACCTCAAACAGCGCCCCGCGGGTCGGTGGCTGTATGGCAACCCGGGGCAGCCACCGATCATGCAGATCGCGCACCAAGACAGGTGTCCCTTCCTCGATCGCGCTAGGCGTGGTCTCTGGTTCATGTTCCAGGTCGACCAAGCTAGCTTCGCTGTCGGTTCGCATGCACCAAGTGTTGCAACGCCAGACCTGGCTTGCACCCTGCTTGCCTGGCAATCCTGAATCAGGTTCAGCCATGCCAGCGCCGACGTAGGTGGTCCAAGGGCGATCCCGGAGTTCGTCCGGGTTTGGCTTGTGACCAGAGCTGCTGCATCCTCCTTGCAATCCGCGCACGCTTCCGGCATCCTGAACCTCGTCCTTGACTGATCCAGGACGAGGTTTGGAGTGTCGGATGGCCCCGAGGAACGGCGAGTCGACGGTGATACCGGTCGCCTACATCTCGTTCAGCACTGTGACGGGTCTGCTTGATCGGCTGAGTGAGGGAGGCGTGCCGCATCGGATCGACCCGAGCTTCCTCGACAACTACGCCGGTGGATACCGGCCCACGATCTTGGCCTCCCTGCGCGCCCTGGGGCTCATCGACTCGGCGGGAACCCCGACAGACGTGCTCGACGCGCTGGTGCAGGCGGACGACCCTCAGCGTCGCAAGCTTGTAGGGGAGTTGGTTCGTGCTCACTACGGCTTTCTGCTGAAGCTGCCGAGCAACGCGACCCAGTCCCAGATGGAGGAGGCGTTCGAGCAGGTCGGGGTTCGTGGGGACACCCGCCGTAAGGCAGCCGCCTTCTTCCTTAAAGCGTGCGAATTTGGGGGCGTGTCGGTCAGCGCGCTGTGGCGAGTACCGAAGGTGCCCTCCTCGGCGGCGCGTCGGCCGTCGCGCAGGGCCTCGGCTGCTGGGGACGTGCCGGCCGAACCGCTGGCGGTGGCACCGCCAGTACCCGCTATCGGTGACGGGCTACCCGCTGAGATCGTCGGGTTGCTGCGCAAGATCCCGAAGGAGGGAGAGACTTGGCCCCCGAGTGACCGTAGGAGGTTCACGGTGGCATTGGAGGCCCTGTTCGACCTGTTCTACACAGACAGCGTCAGCCCTCAGCCGGAGCCGGCTCTTGACGGAGGCTAGCCCTCGCCGTCCTTTGGCTCGGACAGGCGAGATCGTGACGGAGACAGGCAAAGGCGGGAGCGGCTGTATGAGCAGCGGCTCCCGCCTGTAAGAAAGTTGCACCGAACCTCTGGCGATGCACGACAAGGATAACTCATGCCGCGTCCCGATCGTAAGACCTCGACGCCATCGCGTCCGCCTCGTCAAGGAACGCCCTCAAGTGTCGCAGGGCGAAGTCCCACGATCGAACGGTTTGTCATGGCTCGCCTGCTGGAGCTCGCCGACCAACGCAGCCCGTGGAATCGGGCCCTCTGGCAGGCTTCCAGCGCCCTCGCTATCCGGGAATGTCTGGAATATGACACTGCTGTACGGATCGATGGCATTTCCGGAGAAGGTCTGACATACGTCTCTACGTTCACCGCTGAACAGGTAGCCAACGACCCGGGATGCGGCCAGCCAGCCGCCCGTCAGCGTGTGACTGACCTTCTCGCTGTGGCCAGCACCGGCAAGAGCGCTGGAAAGCCGCTGTCGGAGGGCAACCACGATGCGCTGTCCCAGCTCGCCGGCCGCATCAGCGGTGGCTACCTGGCAGCATGGCATGCCGAGATCGAAGCTGGATTCCCCAGCGCAGGTACTCCGGGATCGGCGGCGGGCCCAGCCGAGCTGGTGGCGCGATGCATCGCGTCGCACTTGTTTGATGTCGGGTTCTCCGGCCACCACCTCCACGGATGGTTCCTCGCCGCCCAGCAGAGAATCTGCGACGGCGCTGATCCCCGCGCCGAGCTGCTGAAACTCGTTGCCGAGGCCGACACTGCAAGTCGCCGCCCGCTTCGTCAGTGGCGAGTACTCGTACCCGTGAATCAGAAGCCCCACCGTGCGGTCGACGACACTGAGGATCAGCTCTTGTCCGCCGAGGATCTGCAGCAGCTGTGTACCCGCAAAGGCTTGCGGCCCCCGCGACAAGGTACTCGCGGCGTCTGGGTGACGGTGACCGCGCGCGATGCTCACGCAGCGCTGGCGGAAGCCGATGCGGTCATCCGCAGGCTCGCCGCCCGAGCCCGGGTCGGCGGGCGCGGGACGCTGCAGCCCAGCGGTAAGGCATGGATTGAGGACGAGGCTGACTGGCGCAGCCTCGGAACGTGGGCGCCGGTCGCTCATCTACCCTCCGTGCAACGACATGACTTGCTCCTCGCCCCGCTGGACACCGATGAGGTGACCGCAACAGCACACGCGCAGCTCGATGACGCGCTGGAGTTGTTCGCCGCCCTAGACGCGTCCACCTCGGGCGCCTCCGTGGCCAGCGCCTGGGCGGCGATTGAGAGTCTCCTTGGTGGTCGGGCCCCTCGACCCGGCGTAGGAGCCGCCGACCGGCTCGCCGCGATCATCACCTGTTCCTACTCCCGAGCGGAGCTGAACGTACTCGCGCACAACTGGAAGATTCACGGCAGCGATCCGGTCGCCGAGCGCCTCGCCGCGACCGGATCCGTGACCTGGCGGCTCGACATCATCACTACCGCGCTGCGTGCCGCGGACGTACCGGCCCCCGTCGAGGTTGCCGATCCGGTCGGCGCAGCCAGGGCCATCGCGCTAGTGCGTAACCCTGCGGCCGTCCTCGTTCGGGTAAGACGGTACATCGAGGCATCGCTACGTCGGCTCTACGATCAACGCAACCGGATCATGCATGCTGCCAGGTTCAACTCAGTCGCACTGCCAGTTGCGCTGCGCACTACCCCCGCGCTCGTTGCGGCAGGGCTGGATCGCATTGTCAACGCAGCGCACGCGACTCCACCGATACCTCCCATGAAGCTGGCAGCTCGTGCGGACAATGAGCTTCATCTGCTCGCCACCCCGGCCGCTCGGCAGCCCCACCGCCTCCTCGACTAGCAAGGCCGTTTCAAGATCATTGTTACGGTGGGTAGTGGTCGCCGTGTTGGCGTGTCGAGTGTTGCCCGGCGCCGAAAATGAGGATGTCGGTGTCGTTTTCGGTGAGGACGTAGCGAACAATCTCGTCCTCACCGTGGCGGCCAGGTCCTCGCGGTGACGGATGGTCATCGTCACGGTGACGGCCTACTGCGGGCAGACTCGTCCCCCGAAGCCCGCATGTTGATCATCGAGCAATGAGGTGAGCAACCGCCCGCCGGTGAACATGACGATCAGCGTCCAAGCCGGCAGAGTGCGCTGCGCGTGACGCCGCCACGCGACCACGGCCGCCGCCAGCGCGGACAGGGCGTCACCCAGGACGCTGCCGGCCGGTTCCACCTGGTTGAGCACGTCCGCGTCGAGGCGGGCCGCCCGGGTGACGGCCTGCTCGTACAGCCTGTAGGGTGCCAAAACCTGTAGGGTGCCAAAACCTCGATTCCGGCTGCTGACCTGCGGTTTCGAGGATCGTTCAGGCTGCTCGGTGGTACTCGTTGATGTTTCTCCCAGCCGTCGTCGGCGTTGGACGACGCCGTCGATCGGTACAAGTACCTTCGGGTCGTGGCTGGGTGGCAACTGTCCCTCCACCCGGTGTCCGGCGTGGTGTAGGCGTTCGAGGGCTTCCATGCCGGTCGTGTCGACAGGGTGGGCGTCGACACGATGGACGGAGAAGTCATCCCGGAAGGTGCCACGCGTCCAGCCGACATCGGCGTATCCACCCGACCGTAGCCACCATCAGCAACCCGGGGCCCAACGCCGTACAGACCCTCGGGCAGAACACCGACCAGTAGGTTGACGTTGAGTTGTTCGTGCCGCTCGACGGGTGCGGTATGCCGCTGATGCGCGTGCTGATCCAGTCGAGCAGCCTACTGGTGTATTTCCCCGTCTCGGCCTGCGGCCATCGTCGTGGTGACGAGGCGGCCGGTCGGCTGGGGGCGGGCTTTCGTCGGTGGGGTTGGAGAACACCACCGGTGCGACGGACGAGACGTTCGTCCGTGGCGCGGCGGCCGGCTCGGGCAGCACCAGCTCCGGCTCGTCGGGCGGTCTCTGCCAGCCGGCAGCTGGTCGACCCGTACCGGCCGCCCGTGACGTCCAGCCTCGGCGGCTGGGACCGGCCGCGGTATCCCGGTCGGTCGGCGGGGACAGGTCAACCCGCATCCCCGCAGGAGACCAGATCACTGGCTGCCCTCTTGCGGGCCGAGGTCCACCGGGTGCGGCCGTGCTCGGTGCCGACGACGCGTTCTCGGCCGGGCGCAAGGCGTGCCGGATCTACGCCGACCGGTTGGACATTACGGGCATCCCCCGGCGGATGTAGGACACGGGTCACGGACGCGGCTGCTGACCGATCGCCTGCAGCTGTGCGACGGAGGCCGGCGGTTCCGCCAATTCGGGCAGCTGGTCGACGCCGTCCAGTAGCCGCCCCAGATGCGGGTACAGGTGCGGCAGCTGCCGGATGTTGCGCATCTTCCCGGCGGCCTGCAGCGCGTACAGGCCGCGGTGCGCCATGCTCAACGCCCCGTAGTCCAGGGGCTCGCGGTACTGCGCGATCCAGCCGTCGAAGACACTGGTGTAGTGGGGAAGTGCCAGGTAGGCCAGCTGGTATGGGGCGCGGATCGCGCCGATTGCGCCCTGCAGCAGCACGTCGCGCTCGCCGACCGGCAGTACGAGCGGGGCGCTCTGGTTCAGGCTGCCCTGGTGGACGGCCCGGTTGAGCTCGGGGTGCTGGGCAACGGTCGCGTCGACGAGCCGGCCGAAGCTGTCGGCCCACACAACCATATGCCCGTTGGTGGTCCCGTCCGGGTAGACGGTTGCCTTGCCATTCACGCCGATGCCGCCATAGGGCTGGCCGCCGCTGGCGACTTCCACGTACGCGGCCATCATCTCGGCGGCGAAGCCGAAGTGCCGCAGCGCTCCGACGATCTGGTAGCAGACGGGCAGGCAGGCGTTGACGGCTTTGCCGCTGAGTTCGAGGTGGACGGCCGTCAGGACGGCGTACAACGGCAACGCCTCGATCGGGCCGTTCACCAGCGAGCCGAGCATAGGGCTGCCCGCGTCCAAGGGCAGCACAGGCGAGTCAGGATCGAACGGCGGCCGCGGTGGTGGCGCGGTCAGCCTGGCCTCGGGGATGGGCCGGCGGACCGGCTCACGCCGCTGCCGTTTCGTGTTCCGCTTGCTCACCGCACCACTCCGATCAGGACGCACGCTTCCGGCGGCAGGCCGGAAGGCTGACCTGTCGCACGCTACGTCATCGGCGCAACACTCTTCGATGTCATTGCTAGCCGATCTATGTCGCCGGTCATGGGCTCACGGGAGTCACAAGCCGACGTAGCGCTCCGCCTCAGCCCATAGCAAGTTGTTGGGGCAGTTAGCGGATTCCTTCTTGCGTTAAGATTTTAATCTGCTATCTTGGAGTTAGATGAGCCAGTTAAACCGCTAAGGAGCCCCACGTGTCCGTTCCCACCGGCTACGACCCGAACATCCGCTTCTACGCCACCCGCTACCAGCAGGGTGGGCGCACCGTCTTCTCCCTCGATCTGTCCCTGACCCAGATCGCCGACCTGCTGCCGGCGCCGGACCCGAACAACCCGACCGAGGGCAACCGCAAGGTGAAGGAAACCCACGCCCGCGACTTCGGCGACTACATCCGGGCGACCCCCGACTGGGTGGCGCCGGCGCTCGTGCTGCGCGCGCCCGACATCTTCGAGTTTGAGGTGAAGGAGGAGGTTGCCGGCACCCAGTTCGGGATCATCTCCTTCCCGACCGACGCCCGAACCGACCTGCGGATCCTCGACGGGCAGCACCGAACCCTCGGCATCCACCTCGCGATCCGCGGCATCGCCGCCGACCTGGAGAAGTCCCGCAGCATGCTCGCCACAGCCAAAAAGAACGGCGAGGTCCAGGCCGTCCTCGACAACTTCCAGGCCAAGATCGACAAGCTCACCGACCAGCGCGCCCGGCTGTCTCGGGACCGCACCTCGCTGCAGATCTTCATTGAGGACGACCAGACCGCCTACAAGCAGATGTTCTTCGACATCGCCGAGAACGCCCTGGGCATCACGTCCTCGGTCAAGGCCCGCTTCGACAGCCGCAAGGTCGTCAACCGCGCCCTGGACGGGGTCATGAAGCACGCGCTGTTCAAGGACCGCGTCGACCTCGAACAGGACCGCATGGGCGGCGGCAACCCCAACATCGTCGGCGCCAAGCAGATCGCCGAGATCATCCGCACCATCGCCGTCGGCATCGACGGCCGCGTCGGCCGCCGCCTTGAGGACGAGCTCGACGAGGGCGAACTGGTGGAGAAGACCAACAACTTCCTCGACGTCCTGCTCGCCGCCTTCCCCGCGCTGGAGGCCGTCGCCGACGGCACCGTTCTCCCGCAGGATCTGCGCACGAGCAACCTGCTCGGCTCCACCGTCATGCTGCGGATGCTCGCCGGGGTCTACGCCGAACTCACCGACCGCCAGGCCTTCGATGACGAGGATGTCACCGAGTTCTTCGCGCAGCTCGCCCCGTCGATGGCTGGCCCGCTCACCGCCGCCAGCATCTGGGTCGAGCACGTCCCCGACAACGTCTTCACCGTTGGGTCCCTCTCGCCCCGCAGCCGCCGCCAGGACCTCAAGACCCTCCGCGACACGATGGTCAAGTGGGCCCTCGACAAGCCCGTCTGGCTGACCAGCTGACACCCGCACGGATCACCCAGAAAGGGCCCTCGCCGCGTGTACCGGCGAGGGCTCTCGACGTGCGTGAAGGCCGAACCGTGAGCCCCGGCCCACACCCGAGAAGGAGTACAGGCCCAGCACTGGCTACAGCGGTTCCAGTTCGTCGTCAGGGTCCTCGGTCTCGGCGCGGGGGTGCAGGGCCTCGCGCAGCCAGCCCAGCTCGTCCGGGTGAGTGCCGACGGTTCTCCGGCGGTTGATTGCCACGTCGTTGTCGAGGTCGTTCACGCCTCTGTAGGTGGGGGTCGAGGAAGAGCGGAACGGAGATTGGCGCTAGGGCTACGTCCTTCTCGGGCCTGTTCGTCGGTGCTCGGCTGTTCTCTCGGGCTGTGGGTTCGGGCGCCGCAGAGCTGTTCCGTGTTCCGTAGGGCCGACGTCAACAGGTCAACGAACTTGCTCCTCGGCTCCGCTGTTACCGGCATCGAGGCAACGACTCTCGGCCCTCGGTACGCCCACATTGATGTTCCTCGACGCAGGGAGGTGGTGCGGGCGAAAGGCGCTTTGGTCCAGCTTCAGCCAGGGTACGTCGGTCGCGGTAACGGCCGGTAACGCCTGGAAACCCCTGACCGTGCAGCGTGATGGAACGGTGCGACCAGCTGGTACGGCAGGGCGGGGGGTGTTTGGCTGTCCTGAGGAGGTGCTGCGATCGCGCGTACAGCTCGTCTCGGCGGTGTGCCGGCGGGCTGAACCCGTCCGCCTGCGAGATGAGGAACTGCTCCGCCGCCGCAGGTGAGCTGGCGCCGTGTTTCCGCTGGTGGTCGCGGTGACACCCGTTGAGCCCCGTCGAGCGGCCTTGACCGAAGGGACAACTTTGCGCTTGATGGCGGCGCGTCGGCTTGACGGACGTTCGGCATCTGGGCGTGTGGACGCGGGTGCGGGACTCGCGGGAAGGGAATCTCGGCCCTTAGGTTCAATTGATCATCCACATTGCACGGTGTCGTCGCTCTCCGAAGGCGTGGGAAAGTCATCGAATAAGGACGTTTCGACGAAGCCCTGGTGTCGATTAGTGCGCAGATGCCGGCCCGGTCGCAAGCAAAGAAGCAGGTCACAGCGCTGAGATCGGAAGATGACCACTAACGTGACCCAAGTCGGGTTTTGATACGCGCGGGGGAGTGGTCGGCAGGTCGGTGGCGATCGATGATCGGAGCGGGCTGCGCCTGAGTCAGGACCTCAGCCCGGTCGCAAGCTCGCGAATTGCGTCCCAGCGGACTCAGTCGTGGGTATCGGGCGGCACCGCGACCCCGGCTACCCGCTGCCGGTCACTCTTCTTGGCGGCCCGGAACTCCGGCATGGTCAGCGGCCTGTTCGCCAGCTCGTCGCGAAGCCGTGCCCGTTCCACGGCGCTGAGTCGCTCCGGGCAGTCGTCGAGGTTGCCGTGTGAGGCCCCGGGACCGCGAGTATTCGCTGTTCTCTCTGTCCTGCCGCTCGTGATACCAGGGCGCTTCCTGTTCCCAGAAGTGAATAAGGCCGCTCGCCGCGAACGCGGCGGAGACACGGCCGACGGTGCCGCGGTGCTTGAGTAGATGCTCCGGCGCGGGTTCTCGGTGCGTTGTCGTGTTCCGGCCGAAGGGCTTGAGGTACAGCACACGACTGCCGAGCTTCTCGGCGAGCGAGGGGAAGCCGGTATAGATCCAAGGTCTGGCTGGATGGAGACTCCTGGGCCCATGTCGTGCTCGGGTACCGCGGGCACCAGCGCTGTGATCTGGATCACGAGAGGGGAGGGGTGCTGGTTGTTGATCTCCAGCGCCCCTCCCGGTTCGGATGGCCGTGATATCTCACAACCGTCTCACGGACGGTCTGGCAAGCCCCAGTGCAGGCCGGCGCGATCCGGACTCTGGCCTTGCCGCTGACCTGCGCGCCCGGCACAGTTCGGCACCGCCCGACAGGCCTCAACAGGCCGTCTAGTTCACTGGCAGTGTGGGGGTCAGGGGTTCGAGTCCCCTCGGCTCACCTTGTGTTTGTGCAGGTCAATCGGCATCAGTCATCGACTGGTGCCGATTTTTTGTGATCTTGTGGTCACAACTTTGGTCACCGGGCGCCCCACAGGTACAGCATCTCGCGCTTCTCAGCGCCCTCCTGCGCGTGTAGGTCATGCGCCGCAGCTGCGGGTCGGGCAGGACGCCCTCGTTGTAGATTCGCCCTTGACGCCGTGCTGCGGATGATCGGCGGCCATGTTGAACTGTTCGGCAACCAGGTCGAGCGTGCCCGTAGCACGGCGGACGGCTGCGGGACGGCCGGTGGCGCCGCGGTCGCGGTCGGCGTACCGACCAGACCTCCGGCTGCGGTGAGCAGTAGCGCGACGATCAGTGGCCTGATCCTCAGCGGTCCCCAAAATGTGCGGGGACGCAAACACGACGAGCGCGCCCCGGTCACGTCATGCCGGTGACCATCTTTACCGATGTCTCAGGCCGCCGCCGCAGCAGGAGCAGGTACGCTCACCTCGAAGCTGCCGACGGCACCCGTCACGATCCATCCCGAAGCGATCCCGCACTCACGTTTCGAGCAGGCGGATCGCCTCGTCCACCAGCCGCGCGGCATCTCCGCGCTGGTTCTCCGGTCGCTTGGTGAAGCGGATGAGTTCCAGCCGGTTGACCAGGTCGGTGAACCGCCGCGGCGGCTCCCTGTCCTCGTACGGCAAGACCTCGTACAGCGTGCTCTCGAAGGAGATGCTGAACTCGTCGAGGTCGATGTCACCCCGCCTGAGCGCCTCGCGCAGCTCCGTCAGCCGTGCTGCGCCTGCTCGCCGCTCAATGGGTTATCACCGTCACGACCCGGCCCTCCCGGCTCACGATTACCTGAAGCCGGGCCTCGGCGAGTAGCGGAGCCCGCTCGGCTGCATCCGGTCGACGACATGCCGCCTGTAGAGCCGGTTGCCGATCCTCGCGTACGTCTGGCCGTTGACAACGACCTTCGGGTAGTTGTTCCAACTCGTCCAGAGCAGACCTCCTACTGGCGAGGGGCAGACGATCCCGGCGCCCCGGGCGGCGGCACGCTGTGCCAGGGTACCGGCCAGCCCGCCACCACCTGCGATGGCGCATCCCCAGGCGAAGTCGTTGGCGGCGTCGCCCCAGGTGTGGTCCTGGCCGGTGGCGGCGGCGACCCCGGATCCGTAGAGAGCGCTGCCGGCGCCGCCGACGATGACCGTACCGGCGAGCTGGGTGGCTCCGGCCCCGGCTCCGGTGATGCCGGCGTAGGCTCCCGTACCGACGCTGCCCGCCGCGCCCATGGTGGCGCCGGTGAGCGCACCCGCCGCTGCTCCGACGGCCACCTTCTTGATGCAGGTGTTGCGGTCGTCGCCGCTGAGTCAGCAGTCGATGCCGCCGACGGCTCCACCAGCGACGCCGCCGATGATGGCGGTGCAGACGATCGGGCACAGCCGCGTGGGGTCGGTGAGAACGGTCGGCCGGTTGTAGCCGTAGTGGTAGGTCTGGGTGAACGGAGTGCTCATCGCGGCCGGCAGCGGCTCTGGGCTGGTGAACCGGCCACTGATCAAACAACTCATGTAACGGAACGGCACCACGCCAACAAGATGCTCATCCCGACGCTACTCAACGCAGCTATCCGATAACCGAACGACGTTGCTTTGGCTCTGGGCACCTCGCCGGCGGCCCACTTCACTCGGCGGGCGGGTCCGGGAAACGGGCCTGGAGCAACCCCGACACCGCGCCCCGGGCCCGACCCAACACCATCGGCTGGCTCATGCACCACCGCCGACTGGCCCGCGACTACGAGACTCGGCCCGGCAACTCCGCCAGCATGATCACCCTTGCCATGATCGACAACCTCACCCGGCGTCTCACCGGCGAAACCACCTCCCAACCTGGCGATACGACCGAAACCACGTAACACACAAACTACGTTGAGAAGACGTCCTCTGAGGAGCGCCCGAGGCACAACATGATCAGGTTCGGCCCGGCCCAGATACTCCCGGAGGAGTACCGAATGCCTCCCGTCGGCGGATGGCGACCCGTGCGTTCTCGTTCACAGTGAAAGGGCATCCCCCAACTGAAGGGACATGTCCTGAAAGCACCCGCCACCACTCGACCTCTGGCCAGCAACGGGCCGGCCATGTCGCGCCACGCCCGCGCACCGTCAAACTCCGCACGGAGTTGTCATGACCCTTGAGGACGAGCTCCTCGGCCTGTTCCACGAACTCACCGACCCGCACTACACAAGACAACAAGAGGAGCACGTGGCATGAGATCGATCGGAGAAGGCACAGTGAAACCGTTGATTGGGCGCCGCAGCTTTATCACTCGCGCGGCTGCAATCGGCGCTGGCGTTGGATTGTCCGCGACGGCACTCGCGGCATGCACCGACGACGAGGAGGATTCGAAAACCTCGCTCAGTGAGAAAGACATCTCGCTTCGTGATCAAGATCTGAAGTTCATCGGCACGGAGGAGACCTTTTCGACTCCCGCGTTGTTGAAGGTGAACTCCATCAATGAGGATCACATAGCGTTCCTTGAGGAAATCGGTCTTACGGATCTAGGTGAACGCCGCATCGGCGATATGGACAAGGGGGGACTCAACGTTCAAATCCTCTCTGCTCATACACCGTCCGTACAAAATGTCCCCGGGCAAAGGGGCATCGACCTTGCCTATCGTCTCAACCGGCAACTTGTAGAAGGGCCAATCGCCAGTTATCCGGGCCGCTTCAAGGCTTTCGCCACCTTGCCCTTGCAGAGCCCGGAGGCGGCGGCGGACGAACTGGAACGCTCGGTTCGGCAAGACGGCTTCTTGGGCGCACTGACCAACGGACACATCGCGAAGAAGTATCTCGATCATCCCGATTTCGAGCCTGTGCTGGCACGTGCCGAAGCTCTCGATGTCCCGATCTACCTGCATCCCGGCTATCCAGCTGACGAGATCTTCCAGATCTACTACAGCACCACACGGTCCAAATACACGGAAGAGTACCAAGACTACATTTTCAGTGGGTCTGGATATGGCTGGCACCAGGAGGTGCTGACCCAATGCATTCGGATGATCGCGTACGGGGTTTTCGACAGATTCCCCAAACTGAAAATCATCATCGGCCACATGGGCGAAGGTCTTCCCTTCTACTACGAGCGGATCGTCGGAGACATGGGCGAGCCGACCGAAGACTCGCTCAAGAAGCCCTTCGGGCAATACTTCCAGGACAACTTCTGGGTCACAACCAGCGCGTTCTTCCAAGATAACCTGCTCCATCTCCTGCTGAAATACATCAGCGTGGATCGAGTGATGTTCGCAACCGACTATCCCTTCGCAGGCATCAAAGAAGGGACCGACTGGTTCCGGGCAGTCAATCTTCCGCGTGAGGACAAGGAAAAGATCGCATTCCGCAATGCCGAGAAGCTGTTCGGCATCAAGGTCTGACGCATCGGGGGTGCCGTCGACAAGTTCGAGGCGGTATATCAGTTGGGAACGTGTTGATTCTGAACCGCTCCGGGTTCGCCGGCTCTTCCCGGTTGAGGGTGCGGGTCGTCGCTGACATCGCCGACGGGTTCAGTCCGCGCGGTTCTTGACACCTCCGCCGCACCGTGCCCGAGGAATGTGCCTACGAGGGCTAGTTCGACTCGGCAACTCGTCAGTGTCGAGGTGCGGTAGAGATCGAAGCGGCCATGTCGCTTGTTGCTACCTTGAGCCGGCCGCGCGTAACCACCGTCATGCTCGGACGAGTTGGCGGACCCCTAGCGCGGTCGCTCAATTGCGCCCGTGGGAGTACGTGTCGCCTCCTGTGGGCGGACGCGGGCTGCCATGACTTACTTCATGGTGGTGGAGTCCAGCTACTTATCGGAGGTCTCGTGTCCCAACTTTCAGCATCCACGGTCGCCGAGCGGCAGTCCGGGAGCGCGTGGTCAGCCGACGGTGATGACGCTGCGGCCATGCTCGTCGGTGCCGTCAAGCGGTACGGCTCCGGCGAGTCGGCCGTCGTCGCACTCGACGACGTCACGATCGCGTTCCCGGCGGGGAGGTTCACGGCTGTGATGGGCCCATCGGGTTCGGGGAAGTCGACGATGCTGCATTGCGCCGCCGGGCTGGATCAACTGACGTCGGGCCGCGCATTCGTCGGCAACACCGATCTATCGGCCCTCGACGACCGAGAGTTGACCTTGCTGCGCCGAGAACGGATCGGGTTCGTGTTCCAGTCGTTCAATCTCGTGGCGACGCTCACGGCCGAGGAGAACATCTGCCTGCCGTTGACGTTGTCGGGCCGCCGGCCGAGTGCTGCAGTGCTCGATCAGGTGGTGTCGCTGCTGCACCTCGGTGACCGCATGCGTCATCGGCCGGCGGAGCTCTCGGGTGGCCAGCAACAGCGAGTCGCCGTCGCCCGGGCGCTGGTCGCCCAGCCGCAGGTGGTGTTCGCCGACGAGCCCACCGGCAACCTCGACACCCGGTCCGGAGAGGAAATCCTCGGATACCTGCGATCGGCGGTCGATCTGCATGATCAGTCGATCGTGATGGTCACGCACGATCCCAACGCCGCTGCCTGGGCGGACAACGTCGTGTTCGTCGTCGACGGCCGAGTGCACGACGTTATGGACCGTCCATCGGCCGATTCGGTGGTCGACGTGCTGAAGGGCCTGGGGCGTTGAGCCAGATGGTGCGGAGCGCGGCCCGGAGCGTGTTCGGTAGCCGGGATCGGTTCCTGCTCACGGGCGCGGCGATCACACTGTCGGTGGCGTTCCTCGTCGCGACGCTGGTGCTGTCCGACTCGATGCGCGGCCGAGCGGCCAGCGATATCGCCGAAGCGTTGACCGGCACGGACGCCGTGGTGCAGGGCGTCGCCCTCGGCGAGCCCGGCGGAGGACCCGGAGATCCGGCCAGGTCGGTTCAGCAATCACTGGATCCCGACATCACCGAGCGCGTGGCTGCGGTCGATGGCGTCGACAAGGCCGCCTCGCAATGGGTCGGCTTCGCGAAGCTGGTCGTCGACGGATCGTCGGTCGGAACCGGCACGGCGAGCGACGTCGGTCGCAACTGGGTCGCAGATCCGGAGCTCAATCCGTTCCGGCTCGCGAGCGGGCGACCACCGATCGAGGTCGGAGAGATCGTGATCGACCGATCGCTCGCCGACGACGCAGGCGTGACTCCGGGTGACGTCGTACAGGTCCTGACCGCGACGGGGATGCACGACGCGACCGTCACCGGTATCGCGACGTTCGCGTCGGCGGACGCGGCACCGTTGCAGCGAACGGTTCTGTTGCCCGACGGAGCGGTGTCCGCCTGGCTCGACACTGCGGCACCGACGGAGGTGCTCGTCGACATCGCGGAGGGTGCCGACCGTGCCGAGGTGCTCGGCCGACTGTCGGCGCTGTCCGATGCCGAGGTCGTCGACGGGCCCGACCACATCCGGACGATGCAGGACGCCGCGACGTCACCGCTGCAGTTCCTGACCGTGTTCCTCGTGGCCTTCGCCGTGGTCGCGGTGTTGATCGGCGTGACGATCATCTTCAACACGTTCACGCTCACCGTCGCCCGCCGCCGGCGGGAGTCGGCGCTGCTGCGTGCGATCGGTGCGGAACGACGCCAGGTGCTCGGCGGAGTGGTGATCGAGGCGGCGTTCGTCGGAACGATCGCCACGCTCGCCAACCTCGTATTCGGGGTCGCGGGAGTGGGCGCGCTGCGCTGGGTCGTCGGACTCACCGGCGTCAGCCTGCTCACCGGGCCGTCGATCGTGAGCCCGACGTCGATCGCGGTCGCCGCGACCGTCGGTATCGGCGCAACGATCCTCTCGGCATGGATCCCGGCTCGCCGGGCGGCGGCGACACCGCCGATCGAGGCGCTGCGCGAGAGCGCGGCGGAACCCCGGGTCGTGAGCCGAGCGCGGACTGCAAGCGGACTCGTGCTCGCCGCGGCGGCGATCGCTGGAGGAGCGGTGGCTGTGGTGGGCTCGAACCCAGTGTGGCTCATGCTCGCTGCCGCCATCGTCCCGGCACTCGTGCTGTGCGGCCCGGCGATCGTGACCGCCGCAGCGCGTGGCGGCGCTCCGGTGGCGCGCCGCGCCGCCGGTGTTGGCGGCTCGATCGCAGCGGGCAACCTGGCTGCGAGCCCACGTCGATCGGCATCGACGGCGCTCGCGCTCATGCTCGGCACCGCGATGGTGACGATGTTCGCCATCTTCGCGAGCTCGCTGACGAGCGGAATCGGCAAGGATGTCCGTGAGGGACTGCAAGCGGACCTGGTGGTCACGTCGGCGACCCCCGACTTCCCGACGATCGACCCCACCCTGGCCGACCGGGTCGCAGCGCTGCCCGACGTCGACGCAGTGGCTGCGCTGTCGATCGCCGAAGGGATCGTGGCGGGAAGAGCCGAGGCGATCGGCGGCATCGGCCCGACGGCCCTGCCCACGATGTTCGACCTCGACCCGATCGCCGGCGACCTCGCCGACCTGAGCGAGGGGGGCGTGGCCGTGGTCGGCGACGATCCGACGCTGCTCGGCGGCACCGTCGCGATCAAGTTCGAACGCTCGACACTCGAGGCGCCGATCGTCGCCGTGGTCGCGAGGAGCACCGGCGGTTTCGAAGCCCCCTTGTACTTCGTCGACCGGGCGACACTCGACGCCTCGGTCGGTCGTCAGCTCGATGCACGGGTGTTCGTCGACCTCGCCGACGGAGCGGCCGCGGACGCCGGGGAAGACGTGCGGGCGCTGGTCCGAGCCACGCCCGGGTCGTTCTTCGAGACCCGGGCAGAACACGTGGCCAACAGCGGGAGCGAGATCGCCGCGCTCGGGAACTTCATCGACGGGATGCTCATCCTGGCGAGTTTGGTCGCGCTCCTCGGAGTCGCCAACACCACGGCGCTCGCGATCAACGAACGCTCTGGAGAGATCGGGCTGCTGCGAGCCGTCGGCGCGACTCGCCGAGAGCTGCGGCGGATCGTGCGGCTCGAGGTAGCACTCCTGTCGTTCGTGGCAGCATCGATCGGCATCGCCGTCGCAGCCGGCTTCGGCTGGGCGCTGATCGACGTCGCCGGTGGCGCGGAGATCCCATCCGTCGTCGTACCGTGGTCCCGCCTCGCAGCGACGCTCGCCGTTGCGGTCGCAGCCGGCGTCGTCGCCGCAGCGTGGCCCGCGTTCCGGGTCTCCCGGGTACCCGTGCTCGAGCTGGTGGGCCGGGACCGCTGATGCAAGGGTCTCTGCACCGGGGCAGGGTGGCTCACGACCGGTCCCGGTGCAGAGACCGTCGGAGCACGCGGCCCATCGGTTGCGACGATGATGGTCACGTGACGCACACCGATCCCCGCATATCCCGCGCCGATCTCGCCGCGATCATCGCCGCGCTGGCGGTCTCCGTCGGCGCGCTGGTCACCGATCCGGACGTCGTGGCGGGACGACAGGGCCCAGGCATCGCGCTTGCGGCCATCGCGGCAGTTCTGTTCGTCGTCGCCGGTCGGTTCGGACTGGCCACCGTCGCGGCAATCGGTGTCCTCAACGTGGTCACCCTGGCCTGGACCTCAAGCCCGGTCGCGCTGCATCCGCTGCTCGCCGTCGCGCTGTTCCGCCTTGTGCGCCGGAGCGACGATCGCTCTGCGATCTGGTTCGGATCGTTCGTCGCGATCGCCGTCACCGGCTTCGGGGCACAGCTCGGCGATGAGCAGTTCTGGTTCGAATGGGCCACCGACGCAGCGGTTCTCCTCCTCCCAATCGCCGTCGCCGAGGCCCTTCGCTCCAACCAGCGGCGTCGATCCGACGCAGTGGAACGGCAGGTCGCCGAGCGGCTTCAAGCAGAACGCCTTCTCATCTCGTACGACCTGCACGACATCGTTTCCCATTCGCTGTCGGCCATCACCGTCCAGTCCGGTATCGCGGTCCACGTGTTCGAGCGCGACCCTGCCGCCGCTTACTCTGCGCTCGTCGAAATCAACCAGGTAGGGAGACGATCGCTCGACGAACTGAGATCCTTCCTGGGGCTGCTCCGGTCCGAGGAGTTGGTCCCGCGTCGCCCCGCGCCCGCAGCCACGACTACTCTGAGCGACGTTGTCGCTGCCGCTGGACACTCGAAGAGGACTAATATCGTGGAAGATGGTCACTACCCTGCGGACGCGGCGGAGAGCACCGTGGTGACGGTGCATCGCATCGTGCACGAGTGCTTGGTCAACGTGGCCCGCCACGCCGGCGACGTTCACACGATCGTCCGGCTCCGGCACGCAGACAGCGGGGTGCACCTCACCGTGTCGAACGACGCCCCGGCCACCGCCCACGTCGCGGCGCGTGGAACCGGCTTAGGTCTGGCGGCGATCCGCGAGCGAGCCGAACTCCTCGGCGGAACCCTGCACGCGGAAACCACCTGCGACGGCGGGTTCACGGTGCGAGCGTTCGTGCCCTATCAACTGCCCGGGCGAAATGCGTGACCGGCCAGCACGACGCACCAACCACAGCGAGGCGCGACATCCGAGTGCTGATCGTCGACGACCAAGAGCTGGTGCGCCGCGGGTTCGTCGCACTGCTCGCCAGCGAACCTGGTATCGAGGTCGTCGGCGAGGCCGGTGACGGCGCGCAGGCGGTCACCGAGACCTGGCAGACACGCCCCGACGTTGTGCTGATGGACATCCGCATGCCTCACATGGACGGGCTCGATGCGACAAGAGCGATCTGCGGCGACGAACGGCTCAATGCCACTAAGGTGCTCATGCTCACCACCTTCGCGCTCGATGAGTACGTCTACGAGGCGCTCCGGGTCGGTGCCTCCGGGTTCTTGCTCAAGGACACCCCGCCGCGGCTCCTGATCGAGGCGATCGCCGCGGCCGCCGACGGTGACGTCCTCATCTCACCAGCGATGACCAGGCGGTTGGTCGCCGATCTCGTGCGCCGACCCGGCATCCGTCCGGGGGACTCGGGTCCCCTCGATGTCCTGAGCGAGCGTGAGCGGGAAGTGCTCGCCGAAGTGGCACGGGGCAAGACCAACTCCGAGATCGGTGAGTCGCTCTACATGTCGCCCCTCACGGCGAAGACGCACGTGAGTCGCATCCTCGGCAAACTGGACGCGCGCGACCGTGCTCAGCTCGTGGTCATCGGATACGAGACCGGGCTCGTCCGCCCCGGCGAATGAGTATCGCGGGCTGCCGAGCAGCCGTGGATCCGCGACGGGCTGTGAACGGTCGCGCTGGCAGGTCTGAGTGGGACGGGCATAAGCACCACTCTTGACGCAGACTCCAGCACCCGAGCCGCCGGCCACCCAACCCGCCCGTGGCTGCGCAGCAGGTGGCATCTGATTCCGGACGTGCACGGCCAGGACGACGGTACCGGATGGTTCCTTGACAGCGTGGAAGGATTCCACGACGGCCCGCTGGGGTCCCCGACCCCTTGAGCGCGGTCGTGGGAGTTGCCTGCTCGGGGCCGTGGCTGGCGACGCCGAGTCGGACGGCTGCGGACAGGTGCGCGCCGGTGGTGTCGGTGACGTAGCGTTCGATCAGCCAGACCTGGTCGACGTGCGGGAACGGCAGGTTGGGCGGTGCGGGCAGCACCTGGATGGTGCGTCGGGTGATGCGTCCGTGGCCGACCTCGGTGCGGCTGTCGGAGCGCAACCGCTGTTCGTCGCGCTGCTCGCCTACCGGTACGCCCCCGACGAGCGCCCCCAGGGCTGGAAGGGGTGCCGCTGGCATCGCCATCGGGTTCGTCGGACTCACCCTGCTCTTCGGGGTCGATCTACGAGGCGGCCGACTCGCCCTCCTCGGTGGCGCACTCGTACTGGTCTCCGCCCTGTGCTAAGCCGCCCGCAACGCCAGGCCGTAATGGGACGCCTACCCGCTCCCCGCCGCGCCCGGCACGACGATGGTCGTCTTCACGGCCCAGCCCGGCAACGAGGAGCGGTTGCGGCTGCTCGCCACCCTCGCCAGGGCCGCCGCGGATCGCGGTGGCCCTGGCGACAGTTCGTAACTGTCAGGTCAGCTCGATGTAGTCGAGCTCGGCGTAGCCGGTGCCGCCACCGAAGTATGGTGCGCCCTTGGCGAGCCGGATGACGTTGTATCCGGCGCGCAGGCTCACCGTGGTGCTGACCGTGGCGCCGAACTGGCCCCACGCGCTGGTGGGTGGGTAGCTCACCGTGGACCAGGACCCGCCGTTGTAGGCGAGACCGTGGGTCGCCGTGGCGCCGGTGGCGTTGGCGTAACCGATCCGCATGGTGTACGCACGGGCGCTGGGCACATTGACGATGAAGTCGACGTAGCTGGCAGTGCGGGGGTCGCCGGTGTTGTCGATCTGGCCGACGTACGCGCCGGCGGAGGCGCTGGAGCTGCCGAACCGGTTGGCGCGGAAGATGGAGGCGTTTTCGGCTTCGTACCGCTGCTGGTAGCCGGGTACGCCGCTGGTCGGCTGGACGACGATGTGGTAGCCACTGGTCGCGCTCATGTTGGGCACGGTCACGGTCAGCTCGCCGTTGGTCACGTTCGCGGTGGTGTTGCTGATCGTGGTGGGCGCGGAGACCTGGGTGTGCCGTCCGGACGCCGGCGTCGACTCGACCGTCACCCGCAGCTGGCTGCCGAGAGATGACAGTCCGGTGAAGCGGACGTGGTTGGTGCCGGACTCGCCGCCGAAGACGGCGTGCACGATGCGGCGGGTGGAGTCGTGTGCGGCGAAGCCGTCCAGGCCGGTCTGGGCCCGGGGTGTGGTGGTGACCATGTTGCCGGCCATGTCGCCGTACCACTTGTAGAGCCACCAGCTTCCGGTCGGCTGGTTGTTGGTGGTCAGCCCGTTGACGGTGCCGTACTCGTACCAGAAGGCGCGTTCGGCGTTGTCGACGCCGCCGCGCTCGAACTTGGCGATGTAGCTGGCTACCGGGCCGGGCTGGTCGATCTCCGTCGGGGTGGCGTACTCGTTGATGGAGATCCGCCGGGCGCTGATGCCCAGCGACCGCTCCAGCGCCCGGTAGTTGGCGATGTGCGCGGCGACGTTGGCGGAGGTCTGCAGCTCGTGCCAGCAGATGATGTCCGGCAGCGTGTTGGTGTTGCGGGCGTGCGTGAGGAACGATCGCATCCACGACTCGTTGTACGTGGCCGTGCTGGGCCCGACGATCGGGGTGAGCGTGTCGCGCGCCCGGACCCGTTGGTAGGTGCGGACCCATGCGGCGTTGAAGTCGCCGGCGGCGGCGGTGTCCCAGGTGTAGTCGGGCTCGTTCCACAGCTCCCAGCCGGTGATGTTGCTGGTGCCGGTGGCGGCGAGCCGATCGTTGACCTGGGTGTCCACCTTGGCCAGCCAGTCGTTCCAGCTCACCCAACGGTACGGGAAGTTGGGGTAGATGTCGGGCATGCGGATGTATTCGGCGGCGCCGACCCGGGTGGCCTGGGGCGCGACGAGCAGGGCGTCCCCGCCGGGTGGCTGGCCGTTGGGGCGCTGGCCGACCCGGGGTGCGGGCTGGGTGAGCGTGTTGAGCTTGAGCGGCAGCAGCATGTTGTCGGCGGGGCGGTTGTTCTCGGCCAGGGCGTAGAGGCCACCGGCCGCGACATGGCTGACCGGGCGGAACGGGCTGGCCACGTTGACGGTGAGAGTGGAGTTGGCGGCGCTGGCCGTACCGCCGGTGAGGGCGACGCAGGCTGCGGCCGTGATGGCCGAGGCCAGTGTCGCGGCGGACACGCGGGTGGATGATCGCACGAGGTTGCCTCCCTGGGACGGGCTCGGCGCGGTCGGGGTCGGGGTTCGTGCGCCGAGCAGGAGCCGGTCTTGAGCTGTCGATCACGGGCGTAGTGGCGACGCAGGCGGACACCGGAAACGACCGTCCCGACGATCTCCACGGTTTCCGCGCCCATGTGAGCGCTAACGCGGAGTCGCAGGTGGTGGTTCGGGCACAGTACGGAAAATGTTTTCGGTGCTCGGTGTCAGCCGCCGCGCCCTTGTAACAGGTGGTTTTGCGTAGGCTACGTATTGACGGGACGGTCCGTCAACGGTCAGTTGTGCGGCGGATTGAGGCAAAGGTTTTCCGTCGCTAGGGTCGTCATGTGGCAGACAGGCGGGCGCGGGTGGGCATCGTCGACGTGGCGCGGCGGGCCGGGGTGTCGGTCGGCACGGTGTCGAAGGCGCTCAATGGCCGGGGACAGCTCCGGGACGAGACGAGGGCCCGGGTGCGGGCCGCGGCCTACGAGCTGGGTTTCATTCCCAGCGCGGTCGCGGCGAGTCTGTTGACCGGCCGGACGTACACCGTGGGTCTGATCATGACGGACCATCACGGCCGGTTCAGCCTGCCGATGCTGCACGGTGCCGAGGACGCCCTGGGCTGGGACGAGACGCTCGCCTTCGTCTGTGACACCCGGGACGACCCGATCCGTGAGCAGCACTACGTGCGCAGCCTGGTGCGGCGTCGGGTCGACGGCATCATCGTGGCCGGTCGCCGCACGGAGCCCAGGCCGCCGCTGGCCGGTGTGCTGCCGGTGCCGGTCGTCTACGCCTTCGCCCGCTCGGCGGACCCGGCCGACTGCAGCGTGGTGGTCGACGAGGGGGCCGGCGCCGTCCTGGCCGTGGAGCATCTGGTGCGCACCGGCCGCCGAGCCATCGCGCACGTCACCGGCCCGCACGGACACGCCTCCGTGCAGGCCAGGGTCGACGGTACGGTGCGTGCCCTGCACGCCGCCGGGCTGGACCTGCTCGGCGAGCCCTGGTACGGCGGCTGGAGCGAGGTCTGGGGTCGCTTCGCCGCCGCCGCACTCATCCGGACACACCCCGAGGTCGACGCCATCTTCTGCGGCAGTGACGCGATCGGACGCGGCGTCGCCGACGGCCTGCGCGCATGCGGTCGACGCGTGCCCGACGACGTCGCACTGGTCGGCGTCGACAACTGGCAACCCACCGCCGAAGGCTGCCAGCCACCGCTGACCAGCGTCGACCTCAACCTGCAACAGGTTGGCCGGACCGCCGGCACCCTGCTGCTGGAGGCGATCCAGCGCGGCGGGGCCGAGCCCGGTCCGCACGTCGTGCCGTGCCGACTGGTGGTACGCGCATCGTCCGCACCGGTCGGCAGCTGACCCTGCTTCGCGTACGTGCGGGTCTCGACGCGGCCGGGCGTCCGGCGTCGTCGTCACGCACCATTCGTTGAACCGGTTCGCCTGACATCCCGGACCGGGACGGCGCGGCGCGATCTGGTGGCGGGGTCTCACCTGCCGAGGGCCACGGGGACTGAGCGTGCCCGCGGGCCCCGGCAGCCCGGCCCTCGTCGGCGAGCCCAGGCGCTTGCCATTCCTTCGATTCATCCAATGTTCACGGTGGCGTCCCTTTGGGTGCCTGCGCTCCACACTGCCGACATCTACCTTGCAGTGCGTCCATTGCGGACAATTCTGGGGAAGGTGTGGGGGCCGGTGCCGAGCAGGACGACCCGGACGAGCATGTCAAGAAGGACCGTTCACCGGCTGTTCGTGGGGTTGGCCCTGGGGCTGGCCGCGACGTTCACCCTGACCGCGTCCATGGCTCCCCGCCCGGCCGATGCCGTGCAGCCGCTGGCCGGCACAGAGGTCTCCGACGCGGATGTCCGGCTGCTGACCGAGGCCGCCGGGGCGTGCCCCACCCTGACCCCGGCGCGGCTGGCCGGCCAGGTGATGGCCGCCTCCCGGTTCTCCGCGACCCCGGTCGAGGCGGTGCAGGCCGTCGGCGCGCAGGGCACCGCCGGGCTGGTGCCGACCGTCTGGCAGAAGTGGGCGCCGTGGGACGGGGCGCGACCGGGTGACCGGGAGGCCAGCGTCACCGCACTCGCCCACCACATGTGCCAACTGGTCGGCCAGATCCGGGTGCTCAGGCTCGACGGCGACCGATGGCAACTGGCGCTGGCGGCCCATCGGGTCGGTGTCGGGCCGGTCGTCGAGGCCGGCGACGTGCCGGCCGGTGCGGTCGAGTACGTCGACACCGTGGAGCGGTACGCCATCTGGTACGCGATGCAGCCGGCCTTCGGCGGCAGCGGTGACCCGGCACCCGAGACCACGCCGCCGATGGTCGCGGAGCGGGTGACCGAGGCGGCGCCGTTGCCGGTGCCGGACGAGTACCTCGAACCGATCCTGGCCGCCGGGGCCGTCTGCCCGCAACAACTGCCGCCGGCCCGGGTCGCCGCGCAGCTCATGGCCACCTCCGCGTTCGACCCCCAGCGGCTCGGCCCGACCGGCGAGCAGGGCATCGCGCAGTTCCTGCCCCAGGTCTGGGTCGCCTACGTACGGCCGTCGGCGACGGCCTCGCCGTGGACGCCCACCTCGGCGATACCGGCGCTCGGCGAGACGATGTGCGCGCTGCTGGAGGCCGTACCCGGCACCGGCGCCGACGACTACCCGCTCGCACTGGCGGCGTTCCTGCGCGGCGATCCGGCGGTCCGCTCACTGGCCGACGTGCCGGGCGGCGAACGGATCGTCGCCCTGACGGAACAGGTGGGCCGCTTCGAGACCGGGTACGCCAGGGACACCCGGCTGACCCCGCCCGCCGCCGCCCCGTCGAAGAGCCCGCCCGCCGCGCCCGGACGGACACCCGGCGCGACGACCGCACCGGCCAGGCCACCCGCGGCGAAGGCGACGAAGCCAAGCACCCCGGCGAAGTCGGTCAGCTCCGACCAGCCACCGGTCAAGGCCAGGGACGCCGCCGCGGACAACCGTTCGTACGGGCCGTACTTCATCCACAACCTCGGCACCAACATGTGCCTCGACATCCCGGGCACCGGGCCCGGTCCGCGCGACGGGCCCGTCAACCAGAACCTCTGCTATCCGCACACCCCGGACAACCAGGAGTACGCCTTCGTCCCGCGCCGGGTCGACGGCTCCGGCAACCAGCTGTACTGGATCCGCAGCGTCACCTCCCAGTACTGCCTGGACCTGCCGGGCCTGGGCTCGGTTGCCCCGGCGACGCCGCTGAACGAGACGGGCTGCTTCGACGACGAGAACCAGTACTGGCGGCTGCAGCCCACAGTGAAGTCCGGCAAGGTCCAGTACTACCGGATCGTCAACACCGCCTCGAACCTCTGCCTGGACGTTCCCGGCACCGCGGACGGCGGGCTGGATGCCCGCCTCGGGGTGTTCGGCTGCCGTTCCGGCGACGACCACGACTGGGCACTGATCCGAAGGGCCAACTGGTGACCCCGTTGGCCCGGGCGGCCCTGACCGGGCTGGCGATGCTCACGGCGCTGACGGCGGCCACCAGCACGGTGGCCGTGACCGAGTCCCGCGCCGCCCGGGCCGCGCCGGCCGGCCCGGAGGTCGAGCCCTATGTCCTCTACTACACCGTGCTGGCGTCGTTTCAGGGCAGGCCGGAGACCCTCTGGTCGATCGCCGACCGGTTCCTCGGCGATGCCGAGCGGGCCGGCGAGATCCTGGAGCTCAACACGGGGCGGCGACAGCCGGACGGCGGCCGGCTGACCGATCCCGGGCGGCTGCACAAGGGCTGGCACCTCGTGCTGCCCTGGGACGCGATCGGCACCGGCGTGCGGCACGGCGTGCTGCCCGGTACGACGGTCGCCGCACCCCGCCAGGCCACCTCGGCCGACCCGACCGCCGGCCCGGGCAGCGCACCAGCGCGGGGCGAGGCGCCCGCGGCTCCCACCGGTCCGCTGCCCGGAGCCGGCCGGCCCGCGGGTTCCGGATCCCCGGGCTCCAACCGCTCCGGTTGCCGGCCGACCGTTGTCGCCGCCCCACCGGCCACCTCGACCTGGGGGCAGCGCCTGATGGCTCCGGAGCGGGTGTGGCGGAGCACCACCGGTGCCGGCGTCCGGGTGGCGGTCATCGACTCGGGCGTGGCGGCGGGGCGGCCCGGACTCGGCGACCGGCTCGGTCGAGGCGCCGACATCGTCTCCGGCAACGGGCTGGGCGACACCGACTGCGTCGGCTCGGGTACCGCGCTGGCGGGCATCGTCGCCGCCGACGACGGTGCCGACGGCGAACGGGTCGGGATGGCGCCGGGGGCCGTGATCATTCCGGTCCGGCTCGTGGACCGGGGCGTCGCGGCGAGCCCACCGGCGACCGTGACCGCGATCCAGGTCGCGGTGGCCACCGGAGCGAAGGTGATCCTGCTCGGCGCCTCCGTCGACGTCACCGACCGCACGGTACGGTCGGCGGTCGACGAGGCGATCGGCCGGAACGTGCTCGTGGTGGCGCCGGCCCCCGCCGGAGACTCCACGGTGGCCCCGGCGGAGGGCCTGCTCCGCGTCGGCGGCCTCCGTCCCGACCAGCGGCCGTCCAGCGACTATCCGGCCGGCTCGGTGGACCTGCTCGCACCGGCGACCCGGATCCGCAGCATCGGCGCGGCCGGCACCGGGTCCTACGTCGGCACCGGTACGCAGTACGCCGCAGCCTTCGTCGCGGGCGCGGCGGCCCTGGTGCGCTCCGCCCACCCCGGGCTCTCCGCGGGACAGGTCGGCCGGCAACTCGTCAGCACCGCCGACCGGGGGCCCGGTGCCGGCGCGGAGGGCGTCGGGCGGCTCGACCCGTACGCCGCGGTCACCGGCCCGCTGGTCGACGGCGGGCGGGCCGCCACGGTCGCCGAGCGGAGCGGGCGGAGCCGGCCGGTCTCCTGGCCGGTGGTGCTGGCGGTGCTCGCCGCGATCGGGACACTGCTCGCGGCCGGGCGGCTCTGGCGTCGCTACCGGGCGGCACGCACCAGGCGTCGGCTGGCCGTGGAACAGGCCGACGACCCGTTCGGCAGCCGCGCCGGAGGCGCGGACCAGCTGGTGCGCAGCGGGAAGCCGTGAGCACCGGAACCAACGGGTCCGGTGGGGGTGAGTGATGGTACGGGGCGTACTCCGGGGCCGCCGGGTCGGCGCCGGCTCGGACGTCGTCCGGGTGTCACCCGGCGAACGGGGTGCCGCGCAGAGCATCGCGGCCGGCCTGCGGGCGGCCTCGGAGGGGCAGACCGTGCTGGTCGCACCCGGTCTCTACCACGAGGAACTGCTCGTCGACGGCGCGGTGCGGCTACGGGCCGAGCGGGGGCCGGGCAGCGTGTCGCTGGTGCCGCGCACCCCGCTGCGGATCACCGCCGGGGCGACCCTGACCGACCTGACGCTGGCCGGCACCGACCCTGCCGAGCCGCTGCTGCGGATCGAGGACGGTGGCGCCGAACTCGTCGGCTGCGTCCTGCACGGCGGCCGGATCGAGACCACCGGGGAGTCCCGCCCGGTGCTGCGCGACTGCCGGTTGACCGGCGCCCGGCTGGCCGGCCTGTACGCCACCGGCGGCACCGTGGTGCTGCTCGAGCGCTGCGTCGTCACCGACGTCGACGGTATCGGGGTGGTGGCCGGCGAGTCGGCGCAGGCCACGCTCCGCGACACCTGGATCGGCCCGGTCACCGGCTCCGGCGTGCGGGCGCGCGGCACCGCCCGACTCGACCTCGCCGGTGGCACGGTCGTCGCGGCCGGCCGCAACGGGATCCTCGCCGAGGAGGCGGCCTCGGTCACCGGGCGGGACGTCGCGGTGTCCCGCAGCGGCGGCGACTCGGTCTTCGCCTCCGGCACCACGAGGGTGGAGCTGACCGGGTGCCGGCTGACCGACCCGGCCGGCGCGGGCGTCGTCGCCGCCGACCGGTCGCAGCTGGCGCTGACCCGCTGCGACGTGGACCGGGCGGGTGCGACCGGCGTGGTGTGCCGGGACGAGGCCGAGGTCGGCGTCGTCGCCGGGTCGGTGCGCGGCTGCGCCGGAAACGGGCTCCTCGTCACCGACCGGGGCGTCGTGACGCTCACCGACACCGTGCTCGGCGACTCGACCTACAGTGTGCTGCACGTCGGCGGCGCCGGCCGGCTGACCGCCACCGGCGCCTGGGTGGGGCCCTCGGCGGAGCACGGGCTGCACGCCATCGGGGCGGGCCGGGCCGAGCTGACCGGGGGCCGGGTGCACGGCTGCGGGCTGGCCGGGGTGAGCACCGCCGACGGTGCCGAGGTGACGGCCACCGGCACCGTACTGGCGGCGAACCGCAACGGGGTGGTCGTGGGCGCGGACCGGCCGGTCCGGCTGACCGGCTGCGTGGTCGACGCCAGCGGCCGGGCCGGGGTGCAGGTCGGCGTCGGTGCCACGGTGGAGCTGACCGAGTGCCGGATCGACCGCGCCGGCACCGCCGGGATCGTCTTCGAGCAGGAGAGCGGGGGCACCGTCGACCGGTGTGCGGTGCACGACGCCGAGGGCTCCGGCATCGTGGTGTGGACCGGGGCGAAACCGCAGGTGACGGCCACCTCGTGCACGACCGGGGCGAAGAACGCGCTCTTCGTGGCCGAGGGCGGCGGCGGCCGGTTCGTCGACTGCGTCTTCACGGCCAGCGCGTACCCGGCGATCCACATCGGTGCCGGCGCGACGCCGGCCGTCGTCCGCGCCCGGATCCGGGACACCGAACTCGACGTCGACGTGGATCCGCAGGCCAAGCCGGTCTTCGAGGAGATCCGGCTGACCGAGGTGACCAGGTCGCTGTTGCCGCCGACCGCGCTCGCCGCCGCCGGTCAACCCGGCCACCTGGCGGCGGCCGGCGGGCCCGCGGTGGCCGCCGACCCGTCGACCGGGAGCACCGTGGGCACCGAGGCGGCCGTGCCCACCGAGGCCGACCTGCCGGAACTGCTGGCCGAGCTGGACTCGCTGGTCGGCCTGGACCGGGTCAAGCAGGACGTGCAGGCCCAGATCAAACTCATGCAGACGGTACGCCGCCGGCAGGAGGCCGGGCTGGCGTCGCCGCCGCTGAGCCGGCACCTGGTCTTCGCCGGCAACCCCGGCACCGGCAAGACCACCGTCGCCCGCCTCTACGGCCGGCTGCTCGCCGCCCTGGGCATGCTGGAACGCGGCCACCTCGTCGAGGCCGACCGGACCACCATGGTCGGCGAGTACGTCGGGCACACCGGACCCCGTACCCAGGCCGTCTTCCGGCGGGCGCTCGGCGGGGTGCTCTTCATCGACGAGGCGTACTCGCTGGTTCCGCCCGGGCACACCAACGACTTCGGGCAGGAGGCCATCGCGACCCTGGTCAAGCTGATGGAGGACCACCGCGACGACGTGGTGGTGATCGTGGCCGGATACCCGCTTGAGATGAGCCGCTTCGTCGCCTCGAACCCCGGCCTCGCCTCGCGGTTCTCCCGGACGTTGACCTTCGAGGACTACGGGCCCACCGAGTTGACCGACATCGTCGAGGCCCAGTGCCGGCGGCACGAGTACCAGCTCGCCGACGACGCGCGCGGTGCCGTACACGCCCTCTTCGCCGGGATGGCCCACGGCCACGGCTTCGGCAACGGGCGCGCCGCACGGCAGGTCTTCCAGCGGATGACCGAACACCAGGCGCAGCGGGTGGCGGACCTCGTCGACCCGTCGACGGACGACCTGCTGCGGCTGACCGCGTCCGACGTGCCCGCCGCCGGCTCGGTTGCCTGAGGCGGTCCGTACGGCCAGAGATGAGGTATCCGATGACGTCCCTCGACTGCGCTCCTCAGCCGATCCAGACCGACCTGACCACCTGGTACGAGCGGGTGTTGGTGCCGCAGAGCCGCCCCGCGCTGCACCGCTACGCCCTGCGTCTGGTGCCCGGCGACCCGCACCGCGCCGAGGATCTGGTCCAGGAGACGCTCCTGCGGGCCTGGCGGAACCTGGACTCGGTGGCCAGCGCCCGGTCGCCGCAGGCCTGGCTCTCCCGGGTCGCGCACAATCTCTGCATCGACCAGGCCCGGCGGGTGGCGGCCCGCCCCGCCGAGGTCGTCGCCGAGGACCTCACCGCCAGGGTCTGGGAGCCGGCGGAGAGCCTGTACGACGCCGCCCTGGACCGGGCCGAGCTGGAGCCGGCGCTGCGTAGCCTCTCGGCGGTGCACCGCGAGGCCCTGCTCCTCGTCTACTACCAGGACCGTACGCACCGCGAGGTGGCCGGGGTGCTCGGCGTGCCCCCGGGCACGATGAAGTCGCGCACCCACAACGCCACCCGCGAGCTGCAACGGGCGTTGCACCGGCGCGGCGTGACCGGCAGCGCCCCGAACTGATCCCGCCCGGTGTGGCAGGGCCGGGTCCGTCCGGTGTGGCCGGTGACCCGTTCAGGCGGCCGGCGGTTCCGGGGCCGGCTCGGTGAACTGGACCGGGCTGCCGTCGGTGCGTACCGGATCTCCCAGCACGACCCGCCAGCCCAGCCGGTCGTCGAGGTCCGCGAGGTCGTCCTGCAGATAGTGGAGGTCGTCCCGGGTGAGCGGCACGTCGGTCACCGGCACCAGCCGCACCCGCACCTCCCGCCCACCGTCCGGATCGACCCGGGTGCGGGCCTGGTCCCCGAGGAGCGCCAGCAGTGCGGCGGGAAGCGGGTCGTCGGGGCCGACCGGAGTGCCGCCCGGCGGTACCGGCTGTAGCCGGGGACCGGCCGGGTATGCCAGTACGAGATCGCCGTCGGCCGGCGGGGTCCCGACCTGCGGGCCGACGCCGGCGGTGGCCCATACCCCGGTGTCGAGCCGCGCGAGCCCGTCGAGGGCGAGGCGGATCCGCTCCGCGTCCGCCTGGTTGGCGGCGGTCAGGTGGGCCAACCCGACGCTCTGCTCCCGCATCCGCTCCAGCACCTGCATGAGCCGCACCGGAAGGTCGAGGGCCCAGGTGTCCACATTGGCCCCGTCGACCCAGGCGAGCAGGTCGGCCGCCGCGGACGGCCCCGAGGCCAGCGGAGCGGTCGGCTCCAGCAGCCGCAGCGCCTGGTACGCCGCGGTGAGCCGGCGGGAGCCGAAGCCGCCGATGCCGTACGCCCGCGCCGCCAGGTAACCGGCGGCGAGCAGGTTCCGCAGGGCGTCCGGGCCGGTGAGGCCGAGCTTGCCGGCCAGCGCGGTCAGCGCGTCGAGGAGCACCGCGACGTCCCGCTCACCCGGCGCCACGTCGGTCGCGTCGAGCAACGCGTCGATCAGGTGGTGCACGGTGAACGAGAGGTCCTGGCCCGGCACGACCTCCAGCGGCGGGTACGGGGTGGGGAAGGAGTATTCGTAGGCGGCAAGGGGATCCTGCTCGCCGGTGACCAGCCGGGCCAGTTCGGCGTCCTGCTCGGTCACGGCGTGCACTAGGTTGCCGTCGAGCCGCACCGGCGGCGGCTGCGTCTCGGGCCGGTGCACCCGGGCGATCGGGGCGTCCGGGTCGCCCTCCTGCCCGGCCAGCATCCGGGCCAGCCACATGCCGTGCTGCCAGGCCGGCCAGGGGGTGTCCCGGGACGGTGTACCGATGACCACCCGCGGGTCGCCCTCCTCGATCTCCGGTGTCGCGTCCTTCGGCCCCACCCAGACCCGGTCGCCCACGGAGGTCGCCCGCCATTCGTCGCCGAAGACCTCCCACCGGCCACCGCCGAGATTGCCCAGGTCGCTCGCGGGGGTGGCGAGCTGAGGGAACCGCGGCGTCCGGTGCACGGTGACGTACCGGGCGAACGCCGGCAGCGTCGCGGTGTGCAGCCGGCTGTACGACACGAAGTGGTCGGAGAGCTCCACCCCGGGCGGCTCGACCAGGTGGGGGGCGAACGCGAGCTGCTGCTCCGGGCCGAGCAGCCCGGAGAGCTCCATCGCCCTGACCGCGCCGATCGGGGCGGGGACGATCAGCTCCACCAGCACTCGATCGGGCAGTCGGGTGCGTAGCTCGGTGAGCAGCTGGTCCGCCCGGCCCGCGTCGGCAAGCGAGATCACGAGCAGCGGCCGGTCCGGATGCGCCAGCCGCCGGGGAGGCTCGGTCGCCGACCCCGCCGGGCGGAGGAAACCGCCCGCCCGACCCAGGCCGACCGACTCGTAGCCCTCCGGTGGCGCGAGCTGGGTGACGGGCGTACCGCTCCAGTCGCGTACCGAGCCGAGGGACGTGTATCGCAGCTGGGTCAGGAACGCCTGCATCTCCGCCGGCTGGGTGTTGTAGCGCAGGGGCGCGACCTGGCTCAGCGCGTTCAGCAGGTGGAGGCCGCGGCGCAGCCGGTCGAGGACCCGGGGCGGAAACTCGAAGATCCGCTCCGCGGCCGAGAGCCGCTGGTGTGCGTCGCGGGCCAGCAGCTTGGTCTGGAGGAAGGTCTCGTTGACGTGCCGGGTGGCGGGATCCATGTGGCTGTCCCACACCTGCTGTATCGCCGGATATCTGGGGTCGTCGGTCACCCGCCCCTCCCAGAGCTCGCGCTGGACGTCCGGGTGGGCGGTGACCGCACCGGGTGCCGCCGGATCGCCGGACCGGGTGGCCAGCAGTCGGGCGGCCACCGAGAACTGTTCGAGATGTGCCAGCTCGTGCACCAGGCACGCCATGACCTCGTCCACCGGACGGTCGGTGGCGAGCTCCATCATCCAGTGCTGGATGCGGAAGGCGCCGTCCAGGCCCGGGCGGGCGGCGGTGATCGCGCGTACCGGCGGCGCTCCGAGAGCCCCGGTGATGAGGCCGGCGACCTCCGACCAGACCTCGACCGGGAGCTCTCCCCGGTCGTCGGACTTCGTGGCGACCAGCCGGCTCACCTCGTCGTGCAGCCTTTCCAGGTGCGCCGCATCGGCGGAGCGGAGTATCCGGTAGTCCGGCCCCGGCGGTGGGAGGTGCCCCGGTGGCGCGGTCTGGGCGGTGGTCGCCGCGGCCGTCGCCGTGGTCACCGTCCGGGTGTCGGGCGCGGGCTCGGTGGCCAGGTCAGCGGTGACGGTCGTGGCCGGGCCGGCGGGTGCCGCCTGCTGCGTCGCCTGTTGCGCCTGTTGTGTCGCCTGTGTCGCCTGCTGCGCCTGTTGTGTCGCCTGTTGTGTCGCCTGTTGTGTCGCCTGTGTCGCCTGCTGGGTCGCCAGGTCGGCGAGCATGGTGTCGCGGTCGGCCGTCAGGCCGCTGGCGAGGATCCCGGCCGCCGCCGGATCGGTCCCCTCGGCCCGCAGGCGCTGCGCCTGGAACTCCACCCACCGCGCCCGCAGGTCGACCGCCGGTGGGACGGTCCCGGTGCCCTCGGCGAGTTTGGCAGGTGCGGTCTGGGCGGGTGCGGTCTCGGCAGGTGCGGTCTGGGCAGGTGCGGTCTGGGTGGCGGGCGGTGCGGCGGTGGTGTGCTTGTACGCTCGGGCCTCGACGGGTTCGCCCAACTGTTCGCCCAATACGACGGCGACGCCGTCGAGCCAGCGTTTGACGTCGGCCGGGTCGAGCTGGGGGCGGATCTTCTCGCTCATGTAGCGGCCGGACTTGTCGTCGACGACCCACCGGCCGGTTTCCGGGTCGCGGTGCAGTTCGCCGCTGATCCGTCCCTTGCCCACGTAGGCGCGACCGTCGGCGTCGAAGCGTACGCCGATGGTGGGGTGGCCCTGTTGGTTGATGCTCTCCCTGAGCTGGTCGAGGGTGAGGCCGGGATCCTTGGTACGCATCGCCGCGTGCAGGTCGTCGAGTTGTCTGGCGGAGACGACGGTGAGAATTTCCTCGCTGCCGATCATGATGTCGCCGGCCTCGGTGACCACGTAGTGCCAGCGGGCGTCGGGCCGGCCGGCGTGGATCTCGGGGGTGAAGTCGGACAGGGGCATCCAGGCCGGATTGACGCGCACCTGCTGGGTGCGCAGCGCGTTCCCGCTGACGGTCTTTCCGCCGGCCGTCCCGGGCGGGTCGATCTCGAACGGCTTGACCCCCTTGGGGTCGACAGCGGGACCCCTCTCCGTGTCGAGTTCGGCCGCTGTCGGTTCGGCCGCTGTCGGTTCCGTCGCCGTCGGCGGGCTGGGCGGCGAGGACTCCGGCGGTGCCGGTTGTCCGCCGGCCATCGCCTGGTAGTGGTCGCTGTGCCGGTAGACGTCGAACAGGGGCGCACCCTCGCGACCGATCGTCTGGCTGTGCTCGGGCGCGTGGATGCGTACCCGGGCATCCAACGCGGCGGCCAGCAGGCCGGGGTGGGCCTCGCCGACGGCGTCCTGCCAGTGGTCGGCCCAGTGCCGCACCGCCTGGACGAGGGCGGCGAACTCGTCGGCGTCGACCGGCCGGAGCGGATCCAGCAGGTGTGTCATGAGCTGGTCGCGCAGCGTACCGTCGGGAAGTGTCCGCAGCCCGACCGGATTGCCGCTGGCGGTGAGGTAGTCGAACATGGCCCGCATCGACAGGGACTCGTCGGCCAGGTCGCGGGGCGGTGAGCCGTCCGTCGCGGGTTTGAGTGGCACCTGACCCTCGGCGTGGGCGCGGGCCGCCGTCGGGTCCCACCCCGCGGCAACCAGGTCGGCGGTCCGCTGGTCGAGGTAGAGATCGCGCAGCTGCACCGCCGGTAGCAGGGCGGGGTCGTGCAGCCGCGTGATGCCCGCGTCCTGCAACCGGCTCAACAGGGTGTCGCGGTCCATCGCGTCCACCTCGGTGCGGAGCTGCAGTACCCGGTTGTTCCGGTATGCCTCGACGGCCTGCCCCGGCACGCCGTCCGGGCCCACCGCGCGCAGGTGTTGCTCGACCAGGTGGCGCAGCAGCTCTGCCGCCTCACCCAGTTGGGTGCTCGGCGGCACCAGGCCGGGCGTCCGGGCCGCCCGGCCGGTGATCTGGGCGCGGACGGCGTCGGGGTCGGCGAGCCACGCGTGCAGGGCCGGCGAGCCGAGCCCGGAGGCGGCCAGCCTCGTGCTCACCAACTCGGGGGCGCTACCGACGGCGGCATAGAGCTGACAGAGCCCACCACCCGGCGTCGGCAGCACCTGCGGCGCCCCCGTCGACAGCTTCGGCGCCGCGGTTGTGGACAGTCGGACCGGCGGTGGTGCGGTGGTCGGCTTCGGTGTCAGGGGCTGGGTGGTGGCCTGCGCCGGCTGGGTGGTGGCCTGCGTCGGCGGTTCGGCCCGGGGGACGCTCTCGTCCTGGATGTGCTTGGCGAGGGCCGCCGCATCGGCGTCCTTCGCGCCCTCGGCCACCCCGAGGTACCGGTGCCGGAAGTCGTCGAGCAGCCGGTGGTGCCGTTGCAGCAGATCCCACCAGGTCTGCCCGGCCCGATCCCATTCCTGGTGCAGCCCGGGCAGTTCGGCCTCGGCCGCGGCGCGGGCGACGTCGCCTTCCGGACTCGCGTACGCGTCGTAGCGGGCCTGGTCGAGCCTGTCGGCGGCGGAGACGAAATCTGCCGCCGCCCTGGCCAGCTCCGCTTCGTGCTCGACGATCTCGTCGAAGGCGGCGACCCGGTCGGGAGAGCCCGTGGCGATCCCCGTGGTCTCCGTCGGGATGTGCAGCGCCGTCCGCGCGTCGTGCAGGCCCATCCGCAACGAGACGTTCACCAACTCGGTCGGTTGGCTGGCGCTCGTCACCGTCCGGGTGGGCCACGCCGAGTACGACAGCGTGACGGTGACCTCGACCCGGCTCAGGTAGTCGACGGCGGCCGAGCGGCTCTCCGGCTTGACGTTGCCCAGGCCGCTGGTGGCGTTGCTGCCGCTCTCGGCGGCGGCCTGGGTGTCCCCGGCGGCGACACCGGGCCCACCGGCTTCCAACGCCTGGTACGGGTCGTCGGCGAAGCCCCGGCCGATCAACGGGATGCGGGGGATCCGCAGCTGTTGGGTCACGATGCTGGTGCCGGTGCTGTAGCCACCGCTCTGTTGGCGTGCGTGTTCGCGGAAGACGCCGGAGCTGACGCCGCCGAGCGACGCGCTCTCGGGCAGCAGCCTGATCGTGATCATCGCCTTCTGCCCGAAGATCTGGGCGCTGACCGCCGGCGGCAGTGCGAAACCCTCGGCGCTGATCAGCTTCGACATGCCGGGCAGCAGGATCTCCGGGGTGAGGCTCTGGTGGATCTGGTGTGCTCCCGCGTACCCCGTCGTGCTCAGCCGCTTCGCGGAGGTGGCCAGCAGTTTCGCGACGACGCGTTGCACCTGGGCGACCTGGTTGAGGTCCTCGGCGCTGAACCGCGGCGGCAGCGGCATCCCGTTGACCGTCCGCCAGCCGGGTGCCAGCGTTTTCGGCGGGACGATCCGGTAGGGCGTGGGCAGGTCCGCCGGCGCCGACCGTGGCGGCCGGAGGTCGTCGGCCCACCGGTCCTGGGTCACCTTGTCGTAGACGACCAGCAGGTCGCCGTCGACGCGCTCGCCCCTGTCGAAGATGGCCAGCGTGTACCTGACGCGGGTCTCCAGTCTGGCCTTGACGCCGCGACCGGAGCTGAGGTTCGTGTCGATCGTGGTGGAGTCGTCGTTCTGCGCGTTCAGCACCTGGGACACCCGCCCGACGGTGTCTCCCATGCCGACCGCGAGGTTCTCGCCGTGGTGGTTGGAGACGCCGGTGCCGGCCACCCCGGCGGTCGTGGTGTCGCCGTGCATCCGCTGCCTGGTGACGCCCTGCTCACTGGTGTGGGTGGTCTTGATGTCCAGGTCGTCGTGGTCGGCGACGAAACCGAGGACCTTCGGCTCGCCGACGGGTTCGGCCAGCAGGCGTACGTCCCGGGAGTGTTGCGTCATCCGGCCGGGTTTCATGTGCAGCACCGACACTCCACCGCTGACCATCGCGGGCCAGTGCTGCGCCTGCCCCGCAGGAGTGAACAGATAGAGCAGCCGGCGGCGGTTCAGCATCGGGTCGTCGAGCCCGGCGCCGGAGAGCGAGTCGGAGATCCTGCCGATCGATCGGTTCGTGATCCGGCCCTGCACCAGGTCGAGGAGGTTCTTGACCATGCCTCGCTCGGGGCCGAGATCGGCGGCCTCGGCCCGGAGCACGGTGGTCATCGACTCGGTCAGGGTCGGGGTCTCGTCGAAGGTGTAGAGGCCCAGGCCGGGGCTGCGTCCGGGCGGCAGGTCCAGCGCCGGAGGCAGTGTCGGCAACCACGGTTGCCCCATCGTGCCGGGGTCTCCGGCCAGCTTCGGCAGCAGACCGAGCCTGACCATGGTGGTGGCGGAGAGCCGCAGGAATATCGCGTTGCTGATGGTGCCGTGCCGGGCCACCGACTTGTGGTGGTGCAGCCACTCGCCGCTGCGCAGCGACTGCGGGATGGCGGCGTACCGGTCCGGCTCGGTGGTGATCTCCGCGGCCACCGACACCCGCATGTCGAAGACGACCAGGAAGGAGCGCTGGTTGCCCTTGCGATTGTTGGCGTTGCGCTCGATCGCGCCGCTGACGCTCTCGGTGTGCCGGGTGGATCCGGCGTAGAGCACCTTCTCGTAGCCGACCGGAAACAGCACACCGCCGCCGGAGGTGGTGCCGGTGCTGGTGCCGGAGCGGCGGACGTTCGCCGAGAAGTTGGCCCGCAGCGCGAGCTGTTTCTCGACGGTCCTGGCCGCGCCGACCTCGACCGATCCGACCGAGGCGGATTCGTTGGTGATGGTGGCGAACGCCGGCAGTACCGTCGGATTGGTCAACGCGACCGCGACGGCCAGGTCGGTCGCGGCGCCGTCCTCGGCGGTGGTGAGCCGGTCCACGTGCCACACATCGTCGAGCATCGAGGCGAGGCCGTGGATCTGGCGTGACTCGCCCAGCCGGTCGATCGTGCCGGCCCAGAGCGGCATTCCCTCGGCCAACCCGTCGGTGCCGCGCAGGCCGCCCAGCTTGGTCCGGGACACGGCGTCGGTGTAGTCCTGGGCGGCCCGGAGCGCGTCCCGGGCCAGCCGGGTGATGAAGGTGCTGCCGGGAAAGTCCTCCACCGACAGCCAGCGGTTGACGGTCGACGTCGGCCCCTCGTCGACCCACTCGCGCAGGCGGGTCAGCTCGAGCTGGGTCCGGCGGTCGACGGCCAGCGGATCGGGACGCGGGGTCAACGTGGTCGGCAGGCTGATCGGCTGGGCCAGCACGGAGGCGTTGTCGAACTGCACGGTGACCGGACGCGTCTGGACCAGCCGGAACCGGGTGAACTGCTTCCCGCCGACCAGGGCCGCCGGCTCGTGGGTCGGATCCACCACCCGGGCCGTGCCGGCCGGGTCGGTGGCCGGTCGGGGTAACCGCTGGTGCATCACCCGCCCGAACCTGACGCGGGACCTCGGATCCGGGCCGAGGCGTTTCGTGTACGCGTACACCTGCACGGTGATCTGCAGGTCGTTGCCGAACGCCTGCGAGTTCGGGGTGCCACCGTTGAGCCGGATCTCCTGACCGGCGAGCCGCGCGTCGCTCTGCCGGTCGAACCGGCCACGGAGCTCGACCGCGCCCGCCGGGACCAGCGCGCTGGCCGCCGCCCCGACCAGCCGGAACACGCCACCGCCCTCGAACGCCACGGCACCTCGCCACTGGAGGCCGGCGCTGATCCTCTCCTGGAAGGTGTCGGCGTGGCTGGTCCGCACCGCGTCGCCCGAGCTGGTGCCGAGGTGCTGGAAGGCCCTGGTGTAGCTGGCCGTCACGTGCACGATGACGTGCCGGGTGCCGATCTTCTTGGTGCGGCTCAGCTCGGCGATCAGGCCGGTCTTGAGCAGGGTGCCCCGGCCCTGACGCAACCCGGACACGGAGAGCACCCGGTCCAGCGCATCCTGGTTGGCCTGCCGTTCGACCGCGGCGCGGCTGGTGCGCATCCGCTTCACCCTGCCGGACGTGCCGTACTCGGGCAGGAAGCCGCCCTCGATGCGCCGGATGAGCCCGCTCACGTCCAGGTAGAGCTGCTGGAACCCGCTGAGCCCGTAGGTCACGGAGCGCCCACCACCGAGCGCGTACGGCGGCACGTACCACTGCGTCGGCGAGGGGATGAGGACGCTGCTGTCGCTGAGCAGTTGGGCCACCCGGGCCGCCGGCAGGTGGCCGAGCACCACCAGGTCGATGGTGATCGGTGCGACCGTGCCCTCGCCGAACAGCCGGCTGCCCGGCACCTCGCGCAGCCCGGCGTTCACGGTGACCCGGAAGTGCGCCTCCACCAGGACATTGGCGATGTCCTTGAACTCGGTGCCGGTCCTGGACGTGCCGCCGTGGGTGGCGGACGCGGTCATCGAGCGCAGGAAGCCCCAGAAGAGCCGGGCCTGTACGTATCCGGGGCCGAACGCCCAGCGGGCGGGGACCAGGGACAGACCCGTGCCGACCCGGCTCGAGTGGGAGAGCTGCGTCGCCTCGCTCTGCCCGGGCTGCCAGCGGAACGAGGTCTTGGCGACGTCGGCCAGGACGGAGAGCCTCGGCATGGTCGCGGTGAGTTCCAGCGAGAGCGCGTGCGCGCCGTGTGTGCTGGTGATCGTCGGTGGGTGGACCACCGTGTCCAGGGCCGGCAGAAGATTGCCGATCGTGGAGGACTCCTCGAGCAGGCCGCGGGCCTGCCCCGCGCCCACCGTGCCCGGCCCGACGGTCCTGGTGGGCCAAAGCAGGACGAGAGCGTCCTCGACCACGTCGTTCCAGGTGCCCGTCGGCTCGGCGCCGTCGTCCAGACCGATCCCCGCACGCAGGATGCGTACCGGCGTGAGGTTCTCCACCAGCATCGACGTGTGCCGGCTCGGGTCGACGGTGAGCCAGTCGGGCTCCCGGGGCCCGGCGTTGGCGATGTCGTCGACGGTCCGGAACGTCACGTCGGCCCCGACCGGCTCACCGAGGCGCCGCTCGGCCGCCTTCGGGCCGGTGAGCGGCGCCTCCGGGTCCGTCACGACGACCTCGAAGCCGACCGGCGCGGAGACCAGATGTGAGCCTGACCCGCTCCGTACGTTGTGCGAGTCGATCAGTTTGACGCCGTCCTGGAAGGACTCCAGTGGCCGGGACAGGGCGACGTCGACGGCACCGCCGGCACCGTAGCCGACCCGCTGGGGAAACATCGTGCCGACGCCGAGCGAGCCGGAACCGCCGGTGGTGGAGGCGTGCTTGATCCCGGCGGACTGGTCGCTGCGGGTGTCGAACTTCGCCTTGTCCGCGGACTGGTCGATGACCCGGGCATCGGCCGGCGACCAGGTCGGTGTGACGGTGACCCGGTGCCAACCGAGGAGGCCGTCGCGGACGTGGAAGCTACGGCCACCGGTGGTGAAGAACGTCTCGGCCTCGTCGCGCAGCGCCTGCCCGATGGTGCCGGCCTGCACCGAGAGCTTCGACAACCCCGGCACCAGCGGCAGCTTCTCGGCCACCCGGGCGCGCACGGCGTCGGTGACGCTCTGGTCGAGGCCACGGATCAGGCCGTCGAGGTCGTCGATGGAGTCGAGTACGTGCAGCAGGTCGGGCCGGGTCCGGTAGAGACCGGGCAGTGGGTTGTCGGCCGGCTCCGCGGGCTTGAGGAGCGTCATGGCGATCTCCTCGCCCGGCGCCGTCACGGTGATCGTGGGCGTCGTGCCGCTCGCGACAACGGGCGCCAGCGGCGCCGGTGCGGTGCCCGACGAGGTGGCGACCGTCCCGGCCTCGGCGGACACCGTGGCCTCGGCGGACACCGTGGTTTCGGCGGACACCGTGGTTTCGGCGGACACCGTGGTTTCGGCGGTGGTGACCCGGGGGGCGACGTCCACGCCGGAGGCCCAGAACTCCTCGGCGACGGTGCCGGCGACGGCATCCGGCACCGGACGTGGCGCGGCGGAGCCGGAGAAGTACGGTGCCAGCACGTCGGCGATCTGACCGAGCGCCCGGGGAGTCAGCACCAACTCGTCGACCCCGTCCGGGTGGCCGCCCATCAGGTCGCGGTGCTCGGGCTGGTGGGTGCCGCGCAGCAACGCGTTCGGCGGTGCCGTGGTGTCCGTCGCCCCGAGCTGGTGCGCGATCTCGTGGGCGTAGGTGGCCGGCGACGCGCCGACCGCCCACACCCGCTGGGACATCTGCGTGCCGGCGGGCGCGACCGTGACGGAGCCGCGTGCGTTGGCCGGGTCGTCGAAGTCCACCGTCACCCGCATCGGCACGTCCCACCCGGGCAGCCGGTGCCCGGGTGCGTTGACGTACCGCCGCAGTCCCTCGACGACCAGCGCCTTCACCGCGGCGATGTCCTGCGTCGTGACGCCGGGCGCGGCGTCGAGGCGCAGCTTCAGCGCGAAGTGCATCTCCTGCCCGCTGACGGTGAGCCGGTATCCGACACCGACCCGCTCACCGCTGGCCGGCGGGCGGGTGACCTTCGGCGGCTGGCCTGCGGTGGCCGGTGGCTCGAAACGGAAGGCGTCCTTCAGCGGTCTCCACCGCTCGGTGTCCACCTCGATCACCCGGGCCGGGCCGCCGGGCCGGCCGTCGCCGAGCAGATCGCGCGGTGGCATCGCCACCTTCTCGGCCGGCGCGGTGACCGCGTCGGCGGCGCGGGGCGGCGCCGGCAGTTCGAGAACGGCGTCACCCGCTGCCGGCGTCGGCCGGGCCGGTCCGTCCGAGGGCTTCGGCGCCGTCGGGCTTGTGCTCCCGGCCGGGCTCTCCGCCGGAGTGGTGACCGCCGGCGGGTCCGCTGCGGGTGGGTCGGTGCGGGTCGCTGCGGGTGGGTCGGTGCGGGTTGGTGCGGCGCCGGTGGAACCGGTGCGCGTCGTCGGCAGGTCGCGGGGCACGCTCGGGAGCTGATCGAGCCGGTGGCCGACCGTCGGGTCGCCGGCCCGCCGCCCTGGCGGCGGCAGGTCGTCCGCGGCCCGGCCGGGCACCGGCGGACCGTCCGGCCCGCGCAGCTCGGCCAACCGGTCACCGAGGGTGGTGTGGCGTGCCGCGGTCGAGTCCCGCAGGCTCTGGGAGAGGCCGCCGAGCGCCTCGTCCAGCCGGGAGTCGAGCGGGCGGAGGTGATCGGGGGAGGTGAGCGCGGCGTTGATCTGGGCGGCGCTGTCCAGCCGATACCCGTCCAGCCGGGCGGCGTACCGGGACAGCACGTGGTCGATGCCGGCCTGGTCGTCGCCGACCCGGGCGAGCGCGTCCTGCCAGGCCCGGTGCTCGTCGGCGGGAAGCGGACCGCTACCGCCGCGAAGCTCCGCGAGTCGGGCCTCCCGCTCCAGGGCGGCGACGCGTAGTTCGTACCGGGCCAGCACGTCCGCCTCGGCGGCCTCGGTGCCGGCGCGGCGGAACTCGGCGTCCCACTCGGCGCGCTCGGCCGGCGGCATGCCGATCGTCTCGTCCCGGTACGCCCGCAGGGCGGCGAGCCGTTCGGTCAGCTCGTCGGCGCTGCCGGGCGGCAGTGTCGGTACGTCGGGCAGCTCGGCGGGACCGGTCGGTGGGACGTCCGGATCGTCGGAGCCGCGCGGCGCGTCGTTGTCGGAGCCGCGCAGCGCGTCCAGCCGGTGGCGCAGTTCCAGGTCGGTGAGGTCCGGCTCCGGCGTGCTCTCCCCCCGCAGCGCGTGCAACCGCTGCTCCAGGTCGTCGAGGCTGCCGGGCGGCAGCGTCGGTGCGTCGGGCAGCTCGGGGAGCGGGACGTCGGGGCCGTCGGTGCCGCGCAGGGCGGCGAAGCGTTGCTCCAGCTCCAGGCCGGCGAGGCGCGGGTCGGGGGCGTGGTCGCCGCGCAGCGCGTCGAGCCGGGCCCGCAGCTCGGCCAGGTCGCCCGCGGATCCGGCCCCGTCGGGGGCACGGTCGGGCGTGGCATCGGGCACGACGCGGTCGTGCAGCTTCTGCTCGGCCAGCCTGCCGGCGAGGCTGTTCTCGTAGGCGTGGAGCAACCGGTGCAGCTCGTCGGTATCTCCGGCGGCGACCGCGCGTTCGATGTCGATGGCATGCTGCAACCAGGTCGACTTCTCCATGCCGAGCTGCGCGGCGCGGTGGTGGCCGGCGTCGACGTGCGCCCGGAACGAGTCGAGCCGCGAGAACAGGGCGTGCCGGTCGATCCGGTCGTGCAGCGCGTTCAGCCCCCGGGCGGCGTCACCGTGCCGGCCCTGCTCTATCGCGGTGCGGACCTCGCCGCTGAGCAGGCCCAGCTCCCGCTCGGGCAGCTCGATCCCGCGCCCGTCGGAGACGAGTTCGGCCAGCCGCTGGCGCAGTGCCTCCGGGCCGGGGGTGGCCGCCGGGTCGGCCCGCGGCACGCTCGGCAGGTCCGGCAGGCGGTCGCCGGCGCCCGCACCGTTCGCCCGCTCCGCCCCGGCCGGCGTACCCGCCCGGTCGGGGGTTTCCGGTCGGCCCGGCGCGTCGGCCCGTGATCCGGCGTCACCGAGCCGTCCCGTCTCGACGTCGGCGGGGACCTCCTCGGCGCGGGCGGCGGCCAGCTGGGTTTCCAGGTCGGCGAGGCGCTCGACGGCGGTGGCGCGGGCCGTGGCCTCCGCCGGAGAGATGGTCGGCACGTCCGGGAAGATCCCCGGCTCGACCGGGCGGTCCTGGGGTGCGGCGCCGGGGCGGAGCTGGTGGAAGCGGTGTTCCAGCTCCAGCTGACGGGCCGTCGGGGAGGGCGGGTCGGTGCCGCGCAGGGCGGCCAGCCGGCTCTCCAGTTCGGCCATGCCGGTGCCGGGCCGCTCGGTGGGCACCGACGGCAGGTCGGCGAGGTCGGGCGGGGCCGTCGGGCGCAGTTGCGCGAACCGGTGCTCCAGTTCCAGCGCCGCCAGGTCGATGCGGGGGGCGTCGGCTCCGCGCAGGTCGTCCAGCCGGGTCTGCAACCGCTGTACCGCTTCGTCCACTCCCGCAGCGGGTCTGGCCGCCGCGAGGTCGGGTGAGGTCGCCTCCCTGGCCGCCGCCAGGTCCGGTGCGACCGTACCGGTCGGGTGGGCCGGCGGGGGATCGACGGCGAGGGAGACCTCCCGGGCTTCGATCCTGAGGCCGTCGGCGGTCCGCCGGACCAGCGCCTCGGCGACCCGGACGTCCTTCTCCGCGCGGGCGACGGTGAGCGCGTCCCCGGAGGCGTTGGCCAGCGCGTGCTGGGCCCGCTGCAGCTGTTCGAGCGCGTGCAGGTGGCTGAGCTGCTGCGGCGACGGGCCGCCGGCCTGCTCCGGACGGGGCGGTGCGGGCGTCGAAACGTCCCGGACGGGGCCGGTGGGTGTGGTGACCGCCGGCACGTCCGGCCGGTGCAGGGCGGTGAGCGCGCTGGGGTCGGGCCCGTCGAGCAGGTTCAGTGCCTGGTGGACGGTGCTCGCATCGGCGACCGTGCCGAGCTGCGTCGGCGGCGGCGCGACGGACTCCGCCCGGGCGATGTGCGTCGGCGCCGCCGGGGCGGTCGCACCCGTGGGGACGGGTGTGGCGGGGCTGGTGGCGCCGAACGCCTTCTCCGGGGCGCCGAGGTTGAACGCCACAGTGGTCTCCGACACCCGGATCGCGCTGACCTCACCCATGTGCAGCTGGCGCAGCTCCGTACGCCCAAACCCCTCCAGCCCCTCCACGCCGCCCGCGACCCGGTTCAGCGTGGTACTGAGGTTGCCGATCTGCATGTTCGGCAGGGTCACCGAGCCCGGCGTGCCCACGGTGGGCACCGTGACCTGCGACGTCGTCGTCGCCGGGTTGACCGTCGGTACGTCGGGCCGGGCGATCGGGCCGAGGTCGACCGCGTGCGCGGCACCGGGCAGACCGGGCGCGGGAACCGGGGTCACCGCACCGGCCGTCCGCACCACCGGCACGTCCAGGTTCTGCGCGCCGCGCAGGCCGGCCAGGTCGTGCGCGCCGAGCACGCCACGCGTCGCGGCGAGGTCGACACCGCGGGCCGAGAAGCTGAGCTCCGGCATCGACGCGGCGCCGATCAGCGGCTTCTCGACCAGGTCGGGAAGGTACAGACCGTTCTGGCTGACGTTGATCCCGCCGGCGTGCGGTGCGCCGCCGGGCGTGACGACGTGCACCGTGGTGATGCCGTTGGCGAGCCGTACGCCGCCGCCGAGCGAGGCCAGTGCGTCGAACCGGGTCATCCCGAGCCCGCGACCCAACACGCCGAGCTTGAACGCCCCGGAGACCCGGAGCGCGCCGATCTCGTGACCGGCGAGGGGCAGGAAGATCCGCAACCACTTCCAGCCGCCGAACTCCCGCACCATGAGGTTGCCGAACGTGACGGCGTTGGCGGCGACGAACCGGCCGGCGTCGGCCGTCAGGCCGGCGAGCCTGCCCAGCCCCTGAGATCCCACGACACCCAGCCGGGTGATCGCGGACGGAACGGTGACCAGGGTGAACTTCTCCAGGGCCACGAATCCCCGGACGGCCAGGCCGTCGAGCGGGCCGACGATCCGCGGAATCATCAGCGCGCCGACCTTCACCGAGTTGGCCACGGTGACGCCGAGGTCACCGATGCCGCGCATGATCCCGCTGATGCTCAGCGTCGACACCGCTCGCCAGAAGTCGTTGATGCCGGTCCGCGCCAGGTTGAAGCTGTTCCGGCTGATCTGGGTGATGTTCCGCCAGGCGCTGCCGGCCAGCCTGGTCAGGTCGCCGAGGGCGATCAGCGGCCGGGTGCTGGGGCCGAGCAGGCCGAGCAGGCCGAGCGCCAGACCCAGCGCGTTCGTCCTGCCCATCGCGAAGTCGAGCGTCGCCTTCACCGCCAGGGCGGCGTTCATCGCGAAGGCGAGCAGGCCGAGCGGCCCGCCGACGAAGATGGCGACCACGGTGATGACGAGGGTCAGCCAGGTGAAGATCTCCCAGAAGATCTCACAGGCCGACTTGGGCGTCACCGGGGACCTGATGTGCCCGGTGGCGTCGAGGATGGCCTGCCGGGCGGTTGCCGCCGCGGTCGTCACGTCCGCCGCGGCGTTCTGCGCGTCCGCCTTGAGCGCGTTGATCCGTTCCTCGTCGTCGCCGGCCCCGGCCGCGCTGCGCAGCGCCTGGTCAGCCTTTGCCTGGGCCTCGCGCAACGCCTCGGCGTACGTGCGGATGGCCGGCCCGGCCGCGGAGAAGGCCGTCCGGACCCCGGCGATGAAGCCGCTCATCTCCTTGCTGATCTGCTCGCGCAGCCAGTCCGCGGTCTTGCCGACGAACGCTCCCTCGCCGCTCTGCCGCAACACCGCGGCGAGACCGTCGTCGGCGGTCTGGGCGTGGCCGGCCATCACGTCCATGTAGCCGGCGACCCGCAGCAGCACGTCGGGATCGCCGGGGGTGGGGTCACCGGACAGCGTGAGCGCCGACCAGTCACCGGGCCGTACCGCCACCGCAACCCTCCCGCCGCCCCGGACACCCTCGTCCTGTTCGACGCGACGCACCCGGGCGGAGGTTCACGGTGAACCGCTGACCGCCCCGGCCGCGTCGAACCCTACGGAGGGCACTCGTCGACGAGCGGGAGTAGGGGTGCGGAGTGGCCGACCTGGTGCTCGACTACGCGCTGCTGCACAACCTGGCGGGCAGCCTGCGCGAGCTGAAAAGCAGAATCCAGTTCGATGTGGACACCGGCTCGCGCCGGTCGGTCGTCACCTCCGACGGCACCGTCGTCGACTCCGGCCAGGTCGGCAGTTCGACGCTGTACGCGACGCTCAGCGCCTTCTTCTCCGCCTGCCACACACCGTTCAAGGACTCGATGGAGCTGCTCGACGAGCTGGCCAACACCTTCGACGGCATCGCCAAGGCCTACTTCGACCTGGACGCGGACGTCGCCGGCAAGGTCAACCTGGACCGGTTGCGGGCGAACATCAGCGGCTGGCAGGCCGACACCGTCGCGTACGAGCGCTACCTCGACCTGAAGGACCGGGAGATCACCTTTCAGTACTACGACAAGGACGGGAACCTGGTCGACGGCTCGGTGCCGGTGTGGAGCGGGGATCCGGTGCCGGAGCCGGGGGATGCACCCACCTCCATCGACGGCACCTCACCGGTGGGCGGCAACACCACCACCGCGGTCCTGGACGACGAGGGCAACGTCGTCTCCGAGACCACCACGGTCACCTCCGGTGACGGGCTGACCTACACCGAGACGACCGAGTTCACCTACCGCGACACCGACGGCGACGGAAGGACCGATGTCGTCGACTACACCTCCACCATCACGCACGCGGACGGCACCGAGGAGACGATCGAGAAGAAGACCAACGACGACGGCTCGTTCGTGGTGACCTCGACCACCGACGAGGGGACCACCACCAGCACCGTCACCCCGACGGCCGACGGCGGGTCGCATCAGGTCACCGTCGACCACGAGGGCGAGACCACCACGACCGACATCGTGGTGACCGGGCCGGAGAGCGGCACCAAGACGGTGGTCGGCCCGGACGGCACGAAGGTCTACAACGGCAACCCGACGACCGGCGAGTGGTCCCTCGTCTCCGAGGAGCCACCCGAGGAGGACGACTACGTCCCCTTCACCACCGTCATGATCTGACCCAACCCCCTTTGGAGCAGCGCCATGCCCAACATCACCGTCGACTTCGGCCGGGTGCAGACGGTCAACGACCAGCTCAACCTGGCGGTCACGCAGACCGTGCCACGGCTGGAGGATCTGCTCGCCGCGGTGTCCCAGTTGCTCACCAGCGACGGTGGACTGTGGTTGCAGAAGTCCAGCCCCACCCTCAGCGGGCAGTACCAGACCTTCAACACCGAGTTGACCGCGGCGATCGAGAGCATCCGCTCCTTCGCCCAGCAGTTCCACAACATCACCGTCCAGCTGCGCACCATGGACGAGCAGATCACCGCGTCCAGCAGCGCCGCCTGATCCGCCGAACCGGAGGCATCCGATGGCTGAAGTCAACGTCGACTACGACAGAATCCACACCGTCTCCGGGCGGCTGACCACCGAGGGCGCGGAGATCGCCGACGTGCTGAAGGGCCTGCAGAGCAGCGTCACCGAGCTGCTGACCAGCCAGGGCGGCCTCTGGATGCAGCAGGCCAGCCCGGTGATGAGCACGCAGTACACGGAGTTCACCGCCTCGCTGACCAAGGCGGTCAGCAACCTGGAGACCTTCGCCCAGAGCTTCGCGGCGATCGTGAAGAACCTGACCGAGATGGACCAGACGCTCTCCCAGCCGCCGCCCGCGGCGTGACCCGGCGCGGGCCCGGCTGCCGTCTCACCGGCATCCGGGCCCGCGCCCCGGCGGACCGGCTGCCGGCCATCCGGTCCGGGTCGGCGCGGCGGTGCGGGCCGGCGCGGCGGTGCGGGCCGGCGCGGCGGTGCGGGTCAGCGCGGCGGTGCGGGTCAGCGCAGCACGGTGTGCGGGATCGTGACCGTGCTCAGCGCGCCGGTCGGGTCCGGCGCATAGCCACGCCCCGGGCGGCTGCCGGAGCGCAGCAGCCCCGGCGGCACCCGGGCACCCACCAGGTCACCCTCGATGGCCGACTGCGGCGCCAGCAGCACACCCTGCCGGGAGCGCCGGGCCTCGGCGATCCAGCCGCCCAACGACTGGGTGAGGGTCTCGGCCGTTCCCGCGTACGCCAGGCCGAGGGCACGGTCCCGGCCGGTGGCCACCACCTGGCGCAGTACCGCCTCCACCGGATTGGCGAAGCCGAGCAGGTCGACGTCGTCGACCAGCACCACCGACGGACCGCCCAGCTCCTCCATCGCGGCGGTCACCCGCGCCGGGTCCGGAGCCGTTCCCTCGACCGCCCGCACCCGGGCGTGCACCGTCAACCGGCGCAACACCGACTCCCGGGGCGTCAGGATCACCAGCGCGGTGCCGCCGGCCAGCAGCGAGACCGCCAGCGTGGCCAGGGTGTTGCTCCGGCCCGAGCCCGGCGGGCCGGCGACCAGGAAGGTCGCCTGTTGACCGGTGAAGTCCACGTAGACCGGTGCGGCGGCGTCACCGCCGATCCCGAGCAGCGCGCGCAGTGGACGCCGGTGCTCCTCCGGGACCTGGGCGAACGCCTCGGCGAAGGTGACCGCCGTGGGCAGCCCGGCCACCGGGAACGGCCGGCGTTGCGCCGGCACGCCGCTGTCCCGGGCGGTGGCCCGGGCCGCGATCCGGCGGATCGCCTCGACCTGCGCCGGGCCGGACGGGTCCGGGTCCAGCAGGGCGACCTGGATCTCCGCCTGGTCCGCCGAGCGCCAGCCGCGTCCGGGCGGCACCACCTCCGGCACCCGACGGTGGTTGACGCCGATCGCCGAGTAGTCGGTCCGGTCGGTCATCCGCAGCATGATCCGGTGGTCGTTCAGGTTGGCCACCCGCCCGGTCAACAGCGACCGCTCGGAGGACATCACCAGGTGCAGCCCGGCGGCCGGCCCCTCGCGCAGCAGGCCGAGGAACTGGTCCAGCAGCCGGCCGCCGTCGTGGTCGGCCAGGACGGCGGCCAGCGAGTCCCAGCCGTCCACCAGCAGCACCAGATGCGCCGGACGCTCCGTCGGCGGCAGCGCCGCCCGCAGCTCGTCGAGACCGGCGCAGGAGTGCCGGGCCAGCAGGTCGTGTCGGCGGGCCAGCTCGCCCTGGAGCCGGCCGACCAGGCGTTCCAGGCGTTCCAGGTCGGCCCGGGGGACGACCGCGCCGCAGTGCGGAAGCTCCGACAGCACCACCGTCGACCCGCCGGCCGCGTCTACGGCGTAGAGGTGCACGTCGGCGCAGGAGAGCGACCGGGCCAGCGACGCGGCGAGCGTACGCAGCAGCTGTGACCGGCCGGTGCGGGAGGCGCCCAGCACGTAGAGGTGTCCGAGGGTGGCGAGGTCACAGGTCAGCACCGGCTGGCTCTGCTGCTCCGGCAGGTCGGCGAGCGCGTACGGCACCGGGGGCAGGCCGGGACCGGCCCGGGACTCCGGCGGGGTGAGGTCGTCCAGCAGCACCACCGGCGGCAGCGGTGGCAGCCAGGGGCTCCGCTGCCGCTCGCCGCCGGTCTCGCGGGCGGCGGCGTCGATCGCGTCCACCAGCACGTCCAGGTCGGTGGCGGCCAACTCGTCCGGTGCGGTGCCGGCGTGTGTCGGCTCCACAGGTGGCGGCAGCGCCCGACCCAGCCGGGACCAGGGCAGTTCCGTGGCGTTCACCGGGGCGGTCGGCGGTGCCTCGGACGGGTCGGAGTCGGCATTCTGGTACACCGCGCCGACGTACCCGGTCTGGAAGGGCACTGTGGAGCGGTGGGCGAGCCGGGCGAGCGCCCGCCCGGGGGTGGCCACCGGGATCATCGCGGCGTCCGGTACGTCGATCACGTCGGAGCTCTCCGTCGGGTCGGTGACCCGCAGCGCGATCCGCAGGTTGGTGTTGGCCCGGATGTCGGTGGTCACCACGCCGCCGGGGCGCTGGGTGGCCAGGATCAGGTGGATGCCGAGCGACCGGCCCCGCTGGGCGATGCTGACCAGGCCGGGGATGAAGTCCGGCACCTCCCGGGCGAGCGTGGCGAACTCGTCGATGACCAGCACCAGCCGGGGCACCGCCGGCAGCGAGGGGTCGCGGCCACGCATCACCCGGTACTGGACGAGGTCCTTGGCGGCGACCCCGGCCAGGATCTCCTCACGGCGGCGCAGCTCCGCGCCGAGCGACTCCAGCGCCCGGACCACGAGGGCACTGTCCAGGTCGGTGACCATGCCGAGGGTGTGTGGCAGGCGTACGCAGCTGTGGAACGCGCTGCCGCCCTTGTAGTCGACGAGCACGAACGTCAACTCGTCCGGGCGGTTCACCGCGGCCAGCGACACCACCATCGTCTGCAGCAGCTCGGACTTGCCGGCGCCGGTGGTGCCCGCGATCAACGCGTGCGGCCCGTCCCGGACCAGGTCGAGGGTGACCGTTCCGTCGAAGCCGCTGCCGATCACGAAGCTGGTGGACGCGGGTTGCCGGGACCAGCGCCGGGCAAGGTCGGCGCCGTCCGGCGGGTCGGCCGCCAGCAGGTCCAGCAGCCGGCTGCGATCGGGCAGTCCGGCGGTTTCGTCCGGGGTGACGTCCCGCAGCGGGGCCATGGCCCGGGCGACCCGGTCGCACCACCGCGGGGTGACGAGGTCCGGACGTACTCCGGTCGCCTCGGGCACGCCGGTCTGCCGTACGGTCAGCCCGTCCGCGTCGGCCCGCAGCACCGCGGTGCACTCCTCCGGCAGCAGCCGCTCCTCGGCGTCGATGCAGATCGCGAAGACCCGTACCGCCGGCCCCTCGGTGAGCACCTGCACCATGCCGGAGACGTCGCGCAGCCGGCGCGCCCCGTCGACGACCAGCAGCACGTCGGGTTCGCTGAACATGACCTGGCCGAGCTGGGATCCCCGGGCCCTGGTCCGGGCGGTGACCAACGACACCAGCTCACCGACCCGGTTCGCCACCGTCTCCGGGTCGTTGCCGACCAGCGTGTAGGGCCGCCCGGCCGGGACTCCGTCCTCCGGCGGCCGGGCGTGCGGCAGCCACCGCACCCAGCTCCACCGCTCCTCCCCGCCCGGCTCGGTCAGCAGGCGGATCTGCAGGTCGCGCGGGCTGTGCAGGGCGGCGGCCTGGAGGACGAGCCAGCGTGCCGTCGCGTACGTGGTCTCCGCCTCGCCGGCCAGGCCGACCACCTGGCGGTCGACCAGGTCCACGGTGACCGGCGCGTCCGGCACGGTCCAGCGCAGATGTCGGTCCGGGTCGGCGCGGGCCGGGTCCTCCACCTCGATGAGCGACGGCTGGTCCATCGTGCCGACCCGCAGCACCAGATGGTCGGGGTCGCGGCGGCGCCGCTCCCACAGCCGCCGCCCGGGGCCGACGGCGGTGTGCAGGACGGTGGCCGGGTCGGGTGACGCCTCGCACCTGGCCGACCGTTCCTCGGCGACCGCCGCCGTCAGCTCCCGCAGCATCCGGGCGCGCTTGCGCCGGTATTCGGCGAGATCCCTGCGGTACCGCTTGCGGCCGCTGCGCCGGTCGGTGTACCAGTTCGACAGGGCCAGCACCGGGCTGAGCACCATGATCAGCAGGAAGAAGTACGAGCGGAAGAGGAAGACGAAGGCCAGGCCCAGCACCATCGGGGCGAGGATCATCAGCAGCGGGATCGGGCGGCGGGTCGGCTTGACCGGCGGGGTGGGCAGCCGGCGCCGGGCGAAGAGCAGCGGTGGCACGATCCGGGGCGGCCGGTTGAAGTCCAGCATCGGCACGTCCACGGCCGGCGTCACCGCGGCGTCCGGCGCCGGCCGCGGCACCAGCCGCAGCAGGCTCTCACCCACCGCCAGGTCCACCCCGGGCGGCCAACGGCGGGCTCCGTCGTGCCGTTGCGCCCAGGTGTCGGTCCCGTCCTCCGCCTCGTCCTCCCCCTCGTCCTCCGTCCCGTCCCGCCCCTGCCCGGCCGCGGGCTCCGCCGGCCGCGACCGCTCCGAGTGGTCCGAGTGGTCCGGGTGTCCGGGTGGACCCTCCGGCTCGGTCCGGGCGGGGGGTTGCGGCGCCGCCAGGCGTACCTCCGGACCAGCGGTGGCCAGCCAGGCGCGACCCTGGTCGTCGACGGTGAGCCGTGCGGCGTGCGCGGGCACCCCGCTGCCGCCCGGGTCGATCGCGGAGCCCGGCGCCGAGCCGATGTCGTGACAGCCCAGGCCGACCGGCCAGATCCGTCCGGCGCCGGGGCCGCCGACGCCGTGCACCTCCAGCCAGTGGGTCCGCAGGTCGCCCGGCAGGTCCCGTACCCCACCGGCCGCCGCCGGCCCGCCGTCGGCGAGCCGGACCCCGGCGACCAGCCCGGCCCGGCTCACCGTCCAGGTCGGATCCAGCCGTGCCCCGTCCAGATACCACTCGCCGGCTGCGCCGTCCTGCTCGACGACCGCACCGACCGGCGTCCGCACCCCGACGTCCAGCGCGACGTCCCGGTCGGTTCCGGCGGAGACGACGGTCAACAGCAGGCGCATCAGCGGTCTCCGTTACGTCCGGCGGGCTCGACGCCGGAGTGGACCATCGGCCGTCGCTGCTCGTGCGTCTGCTCGATCAGGTCGTCGTTGGTGCCGGGCGGGGCAGGTGTGCCCGGCGGGGCAGGTGTGCCCCGCGGTGGTGGCGCGGCCGGCACGGCGGGCGACGCCGCGACGACCGGCCGGCCGTCGCGGGGCATCGTTGGTCCCGGTCCCGCTGGTCCCGCCGGTTTCGCTGGTCCCGCCGGTTTCGCTGGTCCCGCTGGTTCCGCCGGGACGGAGGAGGCCGCGCCGGGGGCTGCGGATCCCGGAGAGTACTCCTCGGCCCAGGCCGGTGCCGGTGCGGTCGTGGGCGCGGCCCGGCGGGCGGGCCGCAGGCACCGGGCCAGCGGCGCGGAGTCCGCGTCGATCCGCAGTTCCGGCGCGATCACCCGGCCGGCCAGGTCGACCCGTAGCCGCCAGCGTGATCCGGGCAGGTAACCGGCGACCAGGACCAGCAGCCCGGGATCGTCGGCGACCAGGGTGGCGAGCTGCGCCGCCGCCGGCGGATCGGGCCGCCGGCAGACCAGGACGGTACGTCCGGCCGGCTTTGCCGAACGCCGGGCGAGAGGCGGCCGCGCGAGGGTCGTCAGGGCCTCGGCCATCGGCATCCGGTCGGTGCCGGCCGCCGCCAGACCGTCGCCGGGATCCGCCGCGATGACCAAACGCCGCACGCCGTGCCCGTCGGTCAGGGCCGAGAGCTGGACGGCCAGCGCGGACACCAGCCGCTCCGCCGGCGTCGGGGCTCCGTGCACCGACACGATGCCGGGGCAGCGGGCGAGATCCAGCAGCACCAGCGTGCTGGCGCGAACGCCCACGGCGACCGGCAGCGGGTCGCCGGTCGCCGGCCCGTGGACCGGTGGCAGCGGCCCGCGGGCCCGCCAGCTGCGCGCCGTGGTGACCTGCCACGAGGATTCCGCCGCCGGTAGCGGCACGTCCGGCCCCGCACCGGCGAGCCGCACGCCGAGTTCTCCCGGGCCCAACAGCACCAGGTACGGCCAGAAGTCGTCCCGGTGGGCCAGCGCCGATCGTGCCGACACGATCCCGGCTCGGGCCGCCGGCACCGGCCCCGAGCCGGCGAAGCACTCGTTGACCACCCGCATGCCGCGCCGAAGGCGGACGACGTTGACGATCGGCGCCACCAGGTCCCGCGCCGCGCCGACGACGCCGCGCCGGAGGCGCCGTCCGGTGCCCCGCAGGCCGTACCGGCGGTCGAACCACCGCAGCAGCACCACCAGCAGGATCAGCACTTCCAGGACGGTGAGTACGGCCAGCAGCGTCTGCCGATTGGTGTCCAGGAAGCGGCCGAGGCCGCTGAAGGACGGCGCGTTCAACCGTGCTCCTCCCTCACCCGTAGCGCGCCAGATGCGGCACAGCCGTGCCTCGATGCTAACCGTGGGCGGATGGCCGCCCTGGCGGCCGAGATCCATCCGGGAACGTCAGATCCGCAGTTCACGCTGCGCGGCCGCAGGGCGGAGTCGTGACCATATCCAGCCGATGAACTCTTGGTGACGATCCGTCCCACGTGCGGATCGCGGTGCCGCGGGCGTGCTCGGCCGCAGCGAGTCGAAGATATACAAGATCGAAGCAGGCGATGTCGGCATCAACCGCGGCGACCTCATCGTCATGCTCGACCGCTACGGCATCATCGACGAACAGCGCCGCGCCACCATCTTCGACCTCCAGCAGCAGGGCAAGCAGCGTGGCTGGTGGGCCAAGTACGGCCAACTGCCCAGCAACTACATCGCCGCACCGGCGGGCTTGAGGTCATGCGCACCCAGCTGCGCCACCTGGTCGAGATGAGCAAGCGGCCAAACGTCGAGCTGCAGGTGCTGCCGTTCAGCGAGGGCTGGCACCCCGGCACCGTCGGCTCCTTCTCGATGCTGGAGTTCCCGGAGGATGTCCACAGCCCGGTGTCGTACGTGGTGAGCCAGGCTGGCGACGCCTATCTGGAACGTGAGGATGACATGCGTCGGGTTACCCTTACCTACACCCACCTGCACGCGGCGGCGCTCAGCGCCAGCAAGTCCCGCGACCTGATCGCCGCCATCGCCAGGGATCTGGCTTAGACCCGGAAGAAGGAGGCGCGGCGATGGATCTGTCTCGCGCCGTGTGGCACAAGAGCACCCGCAGCGACGCCAACGGCCAGTGCGTAGAGGTGGCGCTGAACCTTCGCGGCGTTGTGCCGGTACGCGACAGCAAGGATCCCTTGGGGCCTGTGCTGGTGTTCGGGGCGACGACCTGGACCGCGTTCGTGGCTTCGATAGCGGCAGGCGGGTACAGGGCGTAAGCCCCGAGCACGCCCGACCTCTTCCGGGCCTGTCGCCGGTGGCCACTGCTGGGCTTCGGTCGTCCCGGCGTGCGTCGACCCGCGCGCCCCGGATCGTGTCGATGCACTCGTAATTTCTTGCGGCGGCAGAGCGTTAGGCCCGGTCGACTACCGTCCCACCCTGCGTCTGTTGGCTGGGTCAAGCAACCGCCTCGCCTCCCAGTCCGGGTTCGCAAGACCCTGGATCAGGCGCCCTCGATCTCCCCACCGTGACCTCGGCCCGCCTGGCCGATGTGGTCTTCCACCGCGACACGCCCGACACAGCATCTGGTGTTTCCTCGTTCGGTCGCACCCATATATGGTGTTGCTCGCAGCTGGTTCGGCTACCGATCCTCGGTAGCCGAGGCAAGAGGGAACCCGGTGCGAATCCGGGGCTGCCCCGCAGCGGTGAGTGGGAACGACCGCCGTCACACGGCACTGGACCCTCGGGTCCGGGAAGCGACGGCCAGTAGGCACGAGTACGACGCCCGCGAGTCCGAAGACCTGCCAGCGCGCCGCACGCGACGTGTGCGGCGGTCGAAGGCCGCGCGGGACGGCCGACGTCATCAGCCGGGCCTCGGCAGCTGTGCCGACGGTGCCCGGCGGCGTCCTTCCGCGCACCCGTCGACCTCTTGGGACAGGCGTGAGGAGGGGGACATGACCGCGACGCGCGAGGAGGTTGCGCCGGACCAGGCGGTGCCGGAGCAGCGCCGGCACGTGATGCGGGTCCGCAAGCGCAACGGCGACACCGAGCCGGTGGACGTCAACAAGATCGTCAGGGCGGTGGAGCGGTGGGTCGCCGACCTGGACGAGGTGGATCCGCTGCGGGTGGCGACGAAGACGATCAGCGGGTTGTACGACGGGGCGACCACGGCCGAGTTGGACAAGCTGTCGATCCAGACGGCGGCGGAGCTGATCGGCGAGGAGCCGCAGTACTCGAAGCTGGCGGCGCGGCTGCTGGCCGCGTACGTGGACAAGGAGGTCCGCGGTCAGGGGGTGGCGAGCTTCAGCCAGTCCATCCGGTACGCCCACGGGCTGGGGCTGATCGGGGACGAGACGGCCGCGTTCGTGGCCCGCAACGCCCGCAAGCTCGACGACGCCGTCGACCCGGACGGTGATCGGCGGTTCGAGTACTTCGGCCTGCGTACGGTCGCGGACCGGTATCTGTTGCGGCATCCGGAGTCGCGGCTGGTGGTGGAGACGCCGCAGTACTGGCTGCTGCGGGTCGCCTGCGGCCTGTCGCAGACGCCCGGCGAGGCGATCGACCTCTACCGCCTGATGTCCAGCCTGGCGTACCTGCCGAGTTCGCCGACGCTGTTCAACTCGGGCACCCGACACACCCAGATGTCGTCGTGTTTTCTTGTCGACTCGCCGCGCGACGAGCTCGACTCGATCTACGAGCGCTACCACCAGGTGGCGAAGCTGTCGAAGTTCTCCGGCGGGATCGGCATCTCCTGGTCGCGGGTCCGTGGTCGCGGCGCGTTGATCCGGGGCACCAACGGCAGGTCGAACGGGATCGTGCCGTTCCTGAAGACGCTCGACGCCGGGGTGGCGGCAGTGAACCAGGGTGGCCGGCGCAAGGGCGCCGCCTGCGTCTACCTGGAGCCGTGGCACCCGGACGTCGAGGAGTTCCTGGAACTGCGGGACAACACCGGCGAGGACGCCAGGCGTACCCACAACCTCAACCTGGCGAACTGGATCCCGGACGAGTTCATGCGCCGGGTGGAGGCGGACGGCGAGTGGTCGCTGATCGACCCCTCCGACGCGCCGGAGCTGCCCGACCTGTTCGGGGAGGCGTTCGACGAGGCGTACCGGGCGGCGGAGAAGAAGGCCGTCCGGACGGTGAAGGCCCGGGACCTGTACGGGCGGATGATGCGCACGCTGGCGCAGACCGGCAACGGGTGGATGACGTTCAAGGACGCGTCGAACCGGCTCTCCAACCAGACCGGGGCGCCGGGCAACACCATCCACCTGTCGAACCTCTGCACCGAGATCCTCGAGGTGAACAGCGACGCCGAGACCGCGGTCTGCAACCTGGGGTCGATCAACCTGGGTGCGCACGTCACCGCGGACGGCGTGGACTGGGAGAAGCTGCGGGCCACGGTACGTACCGCGGTGGTGTTCCTGGACCGGGTGATCGACATCAACTACTACCCGGCGGAGCAGGCGGCGGCGTCGAACCCGCGCTGGCGACCGGTCGGGCTCGGGTTGATGGGGTTGCAGGACGCGTTCTTCACGCTGCGCCTGCCGTTCGACTCCGCCGCGGCCCGGGAGCTGTCGACCCGGGTGCAGGAGGAGATCTTCCTGACCGCGCTGGAGACCTCGGCGGGGCTCGCCGAGCGGTTCGGCCCGCATCCGGCGTACGCCGAGACCCGCGCGGCGCGGGGCGAGCTGCACCCGGACCTGTGGGGTGCCGAACTCGGCCAGGTGGAGCGGTGGGCCGCGCTGCGGTCGACGATCGCCGCGCACGGCCTGCGGAACTCGCTGCTGGTGGCGGTCGCGCCGACCGCGACGATCGCCTCGATCGCCGGCTGCTACGAGTGCATCGAGCCGCAGGTCTCCAACCTCTTCAAGCGCGAGACCATGTCCGGCGAGTTCCTCCAGATCAACACCTACCTGGTGCGGGAGCTGAAGGCGCGCGGGCTGTGGACGGCGGCGATCCGCGAGCAGGTCAAGCGGGCCGAGGGCTCCGTGCAGGGCGTCGTCGACATTCCCGGCGACGTACGGGAACTGTTCCGCACCGCGTGGGAGCTGCCGCAGCGGGCCCTGGTCGACCTGGCCGCCGCCCGTGCCCCGTACATCGACCAGTCGCAGTCGTTGAACCTGTTCATGAGCGCGCCGACCATCGGCAAGCTCTCCTCGATGTACCTCTACGCCTGGAAGTCCGGGCTGAAGACGACCTACTACCTGCGGTCGCGTCCCGCGACCCGGATCCAGCAGGCCACCGTCGCGGTCACCCCGGCGACGAAGCCGATCGTCGCGGTGAGCGACGACGAGGCGCTCGCCTGCTCCCTGGAAAACCCCGAAAGCTGCGAGGCCTGCCAGTGACCACCACTCCCGAAACCCGCACCAGCACCGGCAGCGGCACCGGTGAGCGGCACCTGCTGCTCGACCCCGGCATGGATTTGACCCTTCGGCCGATGCGCTATCCGCAGTTCTTCGACCGGTTCAAGGACGCGATCAAGAACACCTGGACCGTGGAGGAGGTCGACCTGCACTCCGACCTCGCCGACCTGGCCCGGCTCTCCCCGGCGGAGCGGCACCTGGTGTCCCGGCTGGTGGCGTTCTTCGCCACCGGCGACACGATCGTCGCCAACAACCTGGTGCTCAACCTCTACCAGCACGTCAACTCCCCGGAGGGCCGCCTCTATCTCTCCCGGCAGCTGTTCGAGGAGGCCGTACACGTCCAGTTCTACCTGAACCTGCTGGACACGTACGTTCCGGACGAGAAGGAGCGGTTCGAGGCGTTCGCGGCGGTGGAGAACATCCCGTCGATCGCCCGGAAGGCCGAGTTCTGCTTCAGGTGGATCGACTCGATCTTCGAACTGCGGGAGCTGACGACCCGCGAGGACCGGCGGGCGTTCCTGCTCAACCTGATCTGCTTCGCCGCCTGCATCGAGGGACTGTTCTTCTACGGCGCCTTCGCGTACGTGTACTTCCTGCGCTCGCGGGGTGTGCTGCACGGCCTCGCCTCGGGCACCAACTGGGTGTTCCGGGACGAGTCCATGCACATGGCCTTCGCCTTCGACGTGGTCGACACCGTACGCGCCGAAGAGCCGGACCTCTTCGATGCCGAGCTGGAACAGCAGGTCAGGGACATGCTGGCCGAGGCGGTGGAGTGTGAGGTCCAGTTCGCCGCCGACCTGCTCGAACAGGGGGTCTCCGGCATGTCGCCGGCCGACATGCGCGAGTACCTCCAGCACGTCGCCGACCGGCGGCTGGCCATGCTCGGCATCGAGCCGATGTACGGCAGCCGTAACCCCTTCGCGTTCATGGAGTTGCAGGACGTGCAGGAGCTGTCGAACTTCTTCGAGCGGCGGGTGTCGGCCTATCAGGTCGGGGTCACGGGGGCGGTGAGCTTCGACGACGATTTCTGATTCGTACGCCGGGCGGCCTGGCGCCGATCCGACCGCCGGACCCGTACCATGGCGGATGGTGCTGGTTCGCCCCACTCCACAGGGTGGGGCGTCGTAAGAGGGAACCCGGTGCGAGACCGGGACTGCCCCGCAGCGGTGAGTGGGAACGACCGCCGTCAACGAAGCACTGGACCGGAAGAGGTCTGGGAAGCGACGGCCAGTAGGCGACCGTAGAGGTCATGCCCGCGAGTCCGAAGACCTGCCAGCGCTGCGCACACCACCCGGTGTGCGCCGCTGGCGGTCTCTCGGGAGGGCCAGGGCGGAAGCCGGTACCGTGCCGTACCCTGCCTCCCCCTCCCGCGCCCGCCGGACGCTTCGAGGGAAGGACCCTGTTTGATGAGTACCGCATTCGGCCAGAGCACCGTGCTCGGCTATCCGCGCATCGGTGCCAACCGCGAGCTGAAGAAGGCCGTCGAGGCGTACTGGGCCGGCGGCATCGACGCGGAGGCTCTGGAGCAGACCGCCGCCGGGCTCCGGGCCGAGGTCTGGCGGACGCTGGCCAACGCCCGTCTCGACGCCATTCCGTCGAACACCTTCTCCTACTACGATCACGTGCTCGACACCGCCGTCGCGGTCGGCGCGATTCCGGCCCGGTTCGCCCGGCTCGGCCTCTCCGAGCTGGACACCTACTTCGCGATGGCGCGCGGCGTCGACGCCGCGCCGGCGCTGGAGCTGACCAAGTGGTTCGGCACCAACTACCACTACCTGGTGCCGGAGATCGGCCCGGACACCGTCTTCACCGCCAACCCGGCGAAGGCGCTGCGCGAGTTCGCCGAGGCCCGTGACCTGGGGGTCACCACCCGGCCGGTGCTTGTCGGGCCGGCGACGTTCCTGCTGCTGGCCAAGGGCGCCGACCCGTTCGCCCGGCTCGACGACCTGGTCGAGACGTACGCCGGGATCCTCACCGCGCTGGCCGAGGCGGGCGTGGCCTGGGTGCAGTTGGACGAGCCGGGCTACGTCGCCGACCGCGGCCCGGCCGAGATCGACGCGCTGCGCCGCGCCTACACCCGGCTCGGCGCGCTCGAACGGCGGCCCCGGATCTTCGTGGCCACCTATTTCGGCGAGCTCGGCGACGCCCTGCCGGCCCTGCTGGACACCCCGGTCGAGGCGGTCGGCCTGGACCTGGTCGCCGGGCCGGGCAACCTCGAACGGCTCGCTGGCGCCGGCCCGCTGCGCGGCAGGACCATCGTCGCCGGCCTGGTCGACGGGCACAACATCTGGCGTACCGACCTGCGCGGCGCCGTCGCGGCCGGGGCGACCGTCGCCGGGCTGGCCGACCACGTCGCGGTCTCCACCTCCTGCTCGCTGCTGCACGTCCCGGTCGACCTCTCCGTCGAGACCCGGCTCGACCCGGACCTGTACGCCCGGCTCGCGTTCGCCCGGCAGAAGGTGGACGAGGTCGTCCTGCTCGGGCGGGCGCTGCGCGACGGGACCGCCCACCTGCCCGAGCGGCTGCCGCCCGTCCCGGCGGCCTGGCGGCACGACGACGTCCGGGCCCGGCTCGGCGCGCTCGCCCCGGCGGACCGGCAGCGCGGCGACTATCCGGACCGGGCCGCCGCCCAGCAGCGGCGGCTGGGGCTGCCGGAGCTGCCGACCACCACGATCGGGTCGTTCCCGCAGACCGCCGAGCTGCGCAGGGCCCGTGCCGAGCACCGGGCCGGCCGGCTCGACGACGCCGGCTACGTGCAGCGGATGCGCGCCGAGGTCGAGCACGTCGTCCGGCTCCAGGAGCAGCTCGGCCTGGACGTGCTCGTGCACGGCGAACCGGAGCGCAACGACATGGTCCAGTACTTCGGCGAGCAGCTCGACGGGTTCGCCGCCACCAGGTACGGCTGGGTGCAGTCCTACGGCTCCCGCTGCGTACGCCCGCCGGTCATTCACGGCGACGTGGCCCGCAGGGCGCCGATGACGGTCGACTGGTCCACCTATGCCCAGTCGCTGACCAGCAGGCCGGTCAAGGGGATGCTCACCGGACCGGTCACCATCCTGGCCTGGTCGTTCGTCCGTACCGACCAGCCGCTGGCCGACACCGCCGACCAGGTCGCGCTCGCGCTGCGCGACGAGTGCCGCGACCTGGAGGCCGCGGGGATCCGGGTAATCCAGGTCGACGAGCCGGCGCTGCGCGAGACCCTGCCGCTGCGCCGGGCCGACCAGAATGCGTACCTGGACTGGGCGGTCGGCGCGTTCCGGCTGGCCACCAGCGGTGTCGCCGACGACACCCAGATCCACACCCACCTCTGCTACAGCGAGTTCGGCGAGGTGATCAGCGCGATCGACGCCCTCGACGCCGACGTGACAAGCATCGAGGCGTCCCGGTCGAAGATGGAGGTCCTCGACGACCTCGCCGCGATCGGCTACCGCCGGGGCGTCGGCCCCGGGGTGTGGGACATCCACTCGCCGCGGGTCCCGTCGCGCGACGAGGTGGTCGAGGCGCTGCGGCGGGCGGTCGCCGCCGTCCCGGCCCAGCGGCTCTGGGTCAACCCGGACTGCGGCCTGAAGACCCGCGGCTACGCCGAGGCCGAGGCGTCGCTGCGGCACCTGGTCGCCGCCGCCGCCGAGGTCCGCGGAGACTGACAACGCCAGGCCGGGTGGGCTCCCCGCAGGGGCCCGCCCGGCATGACCCGGGAGTGACCGTGAGTGTCGGGTCGACCGCCTTCCGCTCCGTGATCGAGGCGGTCCGCGCCGTCGAGCACGCCAAAGCCCTCTTCGACGCCCCTACGCCGACGTTCAGCCACACTCCGGCGCCAGCAGGATCCGGTCGCGGGATCCGGCGTCGACGAGGTCGTGTGCCTCGGCGGTTCGTTCCAGGGGCAGCGGGGCGCGGATGGGGATGGACAGCGCCCCGTCGTGGGCTGCGGCGGTCAGGTCGGCCGCCGCCTGCTGTTTGGCCTCGGCGGGGAAGTCGTCACTGCCCAGCAGCCGGATGGTGATGTTGTCGAACAGCATGGGCCAGAACGGGAGGCGGGGCTGCTCGTGGCTGGTGGCGTAGGCCGCGATGACCGCCTGGTTCTTCGTCACGGCGGCGTCGAGGTCGATGTTGTCGGAGAATGACACCTCGATGATGCGGTCCACGCCCTGAGGGGCGTGTTCCCGGATCGCGGCGGCCGGGTCGTCGGTGTCGAGGGCGATGACGGGGACTCCGGCGAGTTTGACCTGTGTGGCGTCGTGCTGCCGGCGGACGGTGGCGATGACGGTGGCGCCTGCCCACAGGGCCAGCTGCGCGGCCAGGGAGCCGACGCCGCCGAGTGCTCCGTGCACCAGCACTGTGCTGCCGGTGACCGGTCCGTCGGCGAAGACCGCGCGGTGGGCGGTGATGCCGGGGATGCCGAGGGCGGCGCCGACGTCGTCGCTGACGGTGTCGGGCAGCTCGACGGCGTGGTCGTACGGGACCACCGTGAATTGCGCGGCGGTCCCGTACGGCCGGTACGACTGTGCGCCGAACACCCAGACCCGGCGGCCGAGGCGGTCCGGGGTGACTCCGGTGCCGACGGCGTCGATGACGCCGGCGCCGTCACTGTGCGGGATCACCCGGGGGAAGGGCATCCCGTAGCCGACCCAGTCGGCCCGTTTCTTCGTGTCACCAGGGTTGATGCCGGAACGGGTCAGTCGGACCCGGACCTCGCCGGGGCCCGGGGCCGGGTCGGGCATCTCGCCGACCTGGAGTACGGCGGTCGCCGGGCCCGGGTGCTCGTACCAGACTGCGCGCACGTCGTCTCACTCCCTTTCGTGGGTCACGTCCGCCCGGGGTTGTCACAGACCGATCTGTGCGTAGAAGGACTGGTTGTCCCAGAAGAGGAACTCCTCGTCCATGTAACCCCTGCGGCGGTTCCAGATCCCGATGGTGGCCATGTTGATTGCGTACTTCTTGCCGGTGGGCGGGAGGAAACCGCCGTTGCCGTCGGGCATGGGGCGGGTGAAGGTGCCGCGCATGACCCCGGTGACCGCGGTGAACTCGTTCATGGCGATGCGGATCGGGTGTTCGAGGATCCGGGTGTCGGGCGCCCACACGAACAGCGCTTTCAGGTCGGCGATGTGCTGGTCGATGCCGTCGGTGTAGTGCCCGTCGGGCCAGTGCACCCGGATGTTCGGGGCGTGGCTCTCGCCGAGGCGGCTCCAGTCGGCGTGGGTGAAGACGTCGAAGTCGAGTTCGTCGAAGGTCTTCAGGTGGGCCCGCTCGGCTGGGTCGAGGCCGTGCGGGAACGGCGGGTTGGGCACCGGCGTGGTGGCCGGGTCGGGCAGCGGTGTGGTGCGCAACGCCTGGTGGGCCAGGGCGGGCTCGCCCAGGGCGAAGGCGCTGAGCGCGGTCGCGCCGAGCGCGGCGGCGCTGCTGTCGCGCAGAAGGGTGCGGCGGTCCATCACGGTACTCACTCTCTCGTGGGTTGCGATGTCGACCTCGAGCATCGAGGTTTCTGCAAGAAACCGCAATCCCCTAGATACCGCTGTGAGTGAGGTAACGTTGCCTGGTGGAAACCTGGACTGATCAGCCCGCGGACCTGTATGACGTGTTCGCGCGCATGTGTCCGTCGAGGTCGACACTCGAGCGGGTGACCGGCCGCTGGGGCAGCCTGATCCTGGGTGCGCTGGCGGGCGGGCCGATGCGTTTCAACGAGTTGCGGCGCCGGGTGGACGGCATCAGCCAGAAGATTCTGGCGCAGTCGTTGCAGGCGCTGGAGCGCGACGGTTTCGTCGCACGCAACGAGGTCAGCACTTTTCCGATGCACGTTGAATACTCGCTGACCGGCTCCGGGCGCGCCGTCGCCGAGCACCTGCTGGCCCTGTTCGCCTTCCTGCAGGCCCAGATGCCGGCGGTGCTGCAGGCGCAACGCGACTACGACAACCGGTAACCGCTGAGGCCGGCTAGCCGTCGTTGTTCGATTCGACCAGGACGCGGTGAATTTTTCGTCCGGATCGACGAACACCGGGTCGGGCCTGGGATTTTACGATCGCGATATGACGACGATCACAGACGTCCAGGCGATCCTGGAGGCTCGTGTTCCGGAACTGCTCCGGGGATACCGGATACCGGGCGCGGCCTGGGGGGTCCTGCACGACGGCCGGATCGTCGACGGCGCCGCAGGGCTGCTGAGCACCACCACCGGAGTCGAGGCGACGCCGGACTCGCTCTTCCAGATCGGCTCCATCACCAAGCTCTGGACGAGCACGCTCGTGCTGCAGCTGGCCGACGAGGGCAGCATCGACCTCGACGTGCCGGTCCGCACGTACCTGCCGGAGTTCCGGATCGGCGACGAGGAGGCCGCCGAGGTCGTCACGACCCGGCAGTTGCTGAACCACACGGCGGGCTTCGAGGGCGACATCTTCACCGACACCGGCGTCGGCGACGACTGCCTGGCGAAATACGTCGCCACCCTGCACGACGTGCCGCAGCTCTTCGCGCCCGGCGAGCAGTTCTCCTACAACAACGCGGGATACTGCGTGCTCGGCCGGCTCGTCGAGGTGGTGCGCGGGATCCCGTACGACGACTGCCTGCGCCGGCACCTGATCGGGCCGCTCGGCCTGACCCACACGGCGACCGGGCCGTACGAGGCGATCCTGCACCGGGTCGCGGTCGGCCACCTGGAGCCGGAGCCCGGTGCCGGTCCTCGTCCGGCGCCCGTCTGGGCGCTCGCCCGGTCCAACGCGCCGGCCGGTGCCATGCTCGCGATGCGCCCCCGCGACCTGCTCGGCTTCGCCCGGATGCACCTCGAGGACGGCCGGGCCACGGACGGCACGCGTGTGCTGGCGTCGGGCACCCCGGCCCGGATGCGGCGGCGCGAGGTGGCCCTGCCCGATCTCGGGCTGATGGGCACCTCCTGGGGGCTGGGCTTCGAACGCTTCGACACCCCCGGCGGCGCGCTGGTGGGGCACGACGGCAACACCATCGGGCAGGCCGCCTTCCTCCGCCTGGCCGTCGAGGACGGGCTCGCCGTGGCGCTGATGACCAACGGCGGCGATGCGATGTCGCTCTACCGCGACGTCTTCCGCCTCGTGCTGGGCGAGCTCGGCAGAGTCGCGCTGCCCGACCTGCCGCGACCGCCCGAGAACCCGCAGCCGGTGGACGCGCGGCGGTTCGTCGGGACGTACACCTCGCAGGTGGCCGACCTGACGGTCAGCCAGGACGAGGACGGCCGGATCTGGATCGAGCAGACGCCCAAGGGCGACATCGCCGAACTCGTGGGGCAGGCGTCCCGCAAAGAGCTCGTGCAGTACCGCGGCGACAGCCTCATTCCGCTGGAGCCGGAGCACGGCATCCACGCACCGCACGCGTTCGTCGGCGACGACGGCGCGGGCCGCGCCCGGTTCCTGCACGTCGGCCGGGCCGTCCGCCGGGCGGACGCCACCGCACCGCCCGCCTGAGCCGGGCCCACCACGCCCATCCCCCGTCGAGCCGGCAGGCTGGAAGAGGTTTTCTTTAATGAAACTCATAACTGGTACGAGAATTGTCGGTACCGCCGGGATCTGCGCGTCGCTGGCGCTGGCCGGATGCGGCGGCGGAGGCGGCGGCGGCACGGGACAGCAGTCGCAGGGGCAGGTCGTGGACGGCGGCACCTTCACGATGGCGCTCTCCGCCGACCCGGGCAACCTCGATCCGCAGTCCTCGGCCGCCACGGCACTCTTCACCGTCACCCAGCTCGGGTACGACACGCTGGTCAGCGTCGACTCGAAGAGTGGGGAGATCAGGCCGCAGCTCGCGGAGAAGTGGAGCGCGCGGGGCACCGACGTCACGCTCACCCTGCGCAAGGGCATCACCTGCGCCGACGGCACCCCCATGACGGCGAAGGTGGTCAGCGACAACCTCGGCTACGTCGGCGACCCGGAGAACAAGAGCCCGTTCCTCGGCACCTTCCTGCCGGCCGGCGCCACCGCCAGCGGCGACGATGCCGCCGGCACCGTGACCCTCAAGCTGGCCGCCCCGGCGCCGTTCGTGCTGAACGGGCTGGCGAGCCTGCCGATCGTCTGCCCCGGCGGGATGGCCGACCGTGCGACCCTGGCGAGGGGCACCTCGGGCACCGGGCCGTACACCCTCACGGAGGCCGTGCCCGGCGACCACTACACGTACGCGATCCGCGAGGGTTACGACTGGGGACCGGACGGCGCGACCACCGCCACCCCGGGCATGCCCGACACCGTCGTGATCAAGATCGTGGAAAATCCCGCCACCGCAGCGAACCTGCTGCTCTCCGGCGAGCTGAACGCCGCGCAGGTGACCGGGCCCGACGCCGAGCGGCTGGACAGGGCCGGCCTCTTCGCGGCGCGCACCACCGCGCTGCTCGGCCAGCAGTGGTACAACCAGGCCGAGGGGCACGCCACCGCCGACCCGGCCGTCCGGATGGCCCTCACCCAGGCGCTCGACCTCGCCGAGGTGCGGACCGTGCTCTCCGCCGGCAAGGGCACCCCGCCCACGACGCTCGCCGCGATCGAGCCGGTCGCCTGTCCCGGCGGGCAACTCGGCGACGCGCTGCCGGCCCACGACGCGGCGGCGGCCACCGAGGCGCTCAAGAGGATCGCCGGCAGGCCGCTGGTCTTCGCGTACCCGACCACCGGGGGGAGCGCGGGCACCGCCGCCGCCGAGCTCGCGGTGCAGCAGTGGAAGGCCGCCGGGGTCGAGGTCACGACCAAGCCGCAGAGTGCGGACGTGATGAACCAGACCCTCTTCGGCACCGGTGACTGGGACATCGCCTGGGCACCGGTCAACGTCAACAGCCCGGACCAGCTCGTGCCGTTCCTCTCCGGGCCGACCGTGCCCGACGGCACCAACTTCGCCGGGATCGGCAACAGTGGGTACGACGCGGCCGTGAAGCAGGCCAGCGCGATGGACGGCGTCGCCGGCTGCGCGAGTTGGCTTGCCGCCGAGACCGCGCTGGTGAAGGCGGCCGACGTGGTGCCGTTCGCGAACCAGCAGGTGCCGACGTACGGCGTCAAGGCCCGGTTCGAGACTCCCGGCCAGCTCATTCCGACGAGCATCCGGATGCTCGACCGATGACCACCGACCGGCTCGGCACGCGGCGGATCGGCAGGGTCGCCGCATCCGTCCGGTCGCGGCCGGCGGTGCGGGTGGAGGGGGAGGGACCGGCGGCCGTACCGCCGCCGGTCCTCCGGATCGTCGACAACGCATGGTTCCGCTTCGCGCTGCGCCGGGCCGCCCGGCTCCTGGTCTCGCTCTGGGTACTGGTCACCGCCGCGTTCCTGATGATCCATCTGGTACCCGGGGACCCGGTCCGCTCCGCGCTCGGCCCCACCGCCCCGGCGGCGCTGGTGGCCGAGCGCCGTGCCGCGTTGGGTCTGGACGACCCGCTGCTCACCCAGTACGCCGCGTACCTGAAGGGCCTCTTCACCGGGGACCTCGGGGTCTCGATCCTGACCCGGCTGCCGGTGACCGAGGTCGTCGGTCAGCGCCTGCCGGCCACGCTGACGCTGGCCACGCTCGCCTTCCTCGCCGCGGTCGCGCTCGCCCTGCCGGTCGGGGTGGTGATGGGTGTGCTCACCCGGCGGGGTCGCGGCCGGCGCGCCGAGGTGGCCTTCACCACCGGCAGCGTCGTGCTCGGCGCGATCCCGGACTTCCTCCTCGGCGTGGGTCTGGTGTATCTGCTCGGCGTCACACTGCAATGGTTGCCGGTGGCCGGCAACGCCACCGCCGCCGGATACGTGCTGCCGGTGCTCTCCCTCGCCGTGGGGCCGGCCGCGATCCTCGCCCGCATCCTGCGGGTGGAGATGGTGAGCGTGCTGGACGCCGACTACCTGCGCACGGCGCGTGCCAAACGCCTGCCGGTCCGCTCGCTCTACCTCGGCCACGCCCTGCCCAACGCCGCCACGGCCGCGCTGACCCTCTCGGGCCTCATCCTCGGTTCGATGGTCGCAGGCACCGTTCTGGTCGAGAACGTCTTCGCCTGGCCCGGCCTCGGCACCACGATCGTGCGGTCGATCCTCAGCAAGGACTACCCACTGGTGCAGGCCATCGTGCTGATCTACGGCCTGGGCGTGCTGCTGATCAACACCGCCGTCGACGTCGCGCTCGCGCTGCTCGACCCCCGGTCGATGATCCGGGAGGGTTGAGGTGAACCTCCGCATCGGACACCGCTGGCTCCGCGTGCTGCGTACCCCGACGGGCCGCACCGCGGCCGGGCTGGTCCTGGTGGTCCTGGTGATCGCCGTGGTCGGTCCCGCGCCGTGGAGCGGGCGGGCGAACGCCGTCGACACCGCCGACATCCTCGCCGGTCCGTCGGCCGAGCACTGGGCCGGGACCGACAACCTGGGCCGGGACATCGCCTTCCGGGTGCTCGAGGCGACCCGGCTCTCGGTCGGTCTCGCGCTCGCCGCCACCGCCGTCACGGTGCTGGTGGGGCTCCTGCTCGGCACCGCGCCGTGGCTGCTCGGCCGGCGGGCCGGTCGGCTCGTGTCGGGTGCGGTACAGATCGCGATCGCCTTTCCCGGCCTGCTGCTCGCGCTCTTCTTCGCGGTCATCTTCGGGGTCGGCGCGACCGGGGCGGCGCTCGCCATCGGGCTGGCCGGGGCGCCGATGTTCGCCCGACTGGTGCAGACCCTGGTCGCCGGTGTCGCGGCCCGCGACTTCGTCGCCGCGGCCCGGGTCGCCGGTGTCGGCCGCTTCCGCATCCTGCTGCGCCACCTGCTGCCGAACATCGCCGAGCCGCTCGTGGTGAACGCGACAATCGGTGCCGGCGGCGCACTGCTCGCCTTCGCCGGTCTCTCCTTCCTCGGCCTCGGCGTGCAGTCACCCGAGTACGACTGGGGCCGGCTGCTCTACGACGGCATCGGCGTGCTCTACATCAACCCGGCCGCCGCGATCGCCCCGGCGCTGGCCGTGCTGGTCGCCGGCCTGGCGCTCAACCTGCTCGGCGAGGCGGTGGCCAAGGGCTTCGGGATGGACGCGCTGGTCGGCCTCCCCGTGCCGGCCGGGCCGTCCACCGGCACGGCGACGGAGCGGGCGGCGGCCGGCGACGAGCGTTCCGGTGCCGAGGAGCCGGACGACGAGTCCACCGGCGAGCCGGCCGACGACGTGGTGCTCGACGTCCGGGACCTCACCGTCAGTTTCCCCGGCGCCGGCCGCCCGGTGCGGCCGGTACGAGAGGTGACGTTCACGATCCGCCGGGGCGAGGCGGTCGGCGTGGTCGGCGAGTCCGGCTCCGGCAAGTCGCTCACCGCCCTCGCCGTCTCCCGGCTGACCGACGCGGCCGGCCGGGTCGACGCGGAGCGCCTGCACCTGCTCGGCGCCGACCTGCGGGCACCGGACTCCGCCGTGCAACGCCGCCTGCTCGGCAGCTCGCTCGCGATGGTCTTCCAGGACCCGGCCAGCTCGTTGAATCCGACCCAGCGGATCGGTCGCCAGCTCGCCGAGGTCTCGCGGCACCACCACGGCCGCAACCGCCGCGAGGCGTTCGGCCGGGCGGTGGACCGGCTGCGCGCCGTGCGGATCACCGATCCGGAGCGCCGGGCCCGGCAGTACCCCCACGAGTTCTCCGGCGGGATGCGGCAACGCGCGATGATCGGCATGGGGCTGATGGGCACCCCGGCGCTCATCGTCGCCGACGAGCCGACCACCGCCCTGGACGTCACGGTCCAGCGGCAGGTGCTGGACCTGCTGGCCGCGATCCGGGCCGCCGACGACGTCGCACTGCTGCTGATCAGCCACGACGTCGCGGTGGTCAGCGAGGTCTGCGACCGGGTACTGGTGATGTACGCCGGACGCATCGTCGAGGACCTGCCCACCGAGCGGCTGACCGGGGCGGCGCTGCACCCGTACACCCGGGCGCTGACCGGCGCCGTACCCCGGATGGACTCCCCGCTGGACCGGCCGCTGCCGGTGATCCCCGGACGTCCGGTGGACCCGGCCGAGCTGCCCGGGGGGTGCGCGTACGCGGCCCGGTGCCCGCTGGCCACGCAGCGCTGCCGGGACGAGGACCCACCGCTGCGGCGGCATCCGTCCGGACACCGGGTGGCGTGCTGGCACGCCCGTCCGGCGGCGCCGGACAACGAGCGGGAGACCCGGGAACCGGATTCGGCGGCGGAGGCGGCACCAGCTCCGGCGGTGCGGACGTCGCCGACTTCGGCGACGCAGGCGTCGTCGGCGTCGGCCTCTGCGGTGGAGGCGTGATGAGCGAGTTGACCTTCGAGGAGGTGACCGTCCGCTATGGACGGCTGACGGCGGTCGACGACGTCACCCTGCGGGTGCCCGCCGGTCGCGTGCTGGGCCTGGTGGGCGAGTCCGGCTCGGGCAAGTCCACACTGGCCCGCGCGGCCGTCGGCCTGGTGCCGCCGGCCGGCGGCCGGATCCTGCTCGACGGCCGGCCGGTACCGGCACGCGGCAGGTACCGGCCGGTGCAGATGGTCTTCCAGGACCCCTACTCCTCACTCGACCCGCGCATGACGATCGGCGAGACCGTCGCCGAGGCGATGCCACCGGGGCCGTCGCGTGTGCAACGCCGCGCCGAGGTGGCCCGGCTGCTGGAACTCGTACACCTGGACCCGGCCCGTGCGGGCGCGTATCCCGGGCAGCTCTCCGGCGGGCAGCGGCAGCGCGTCGCGCTCGCCCGGGCCATCGCCGGCCGGCCCCGGGTGGTGATCGCCGACGAGATCACCTCCGCGCTGGACGTGTCGATCCAGGGCGCCATCCTCAACCTGGTCCGGGAACTGCAGCGCGAACTGGGGCTCTCCATCCTGTTCATCTCGCACAACCTGGCCGTGGTCCGGTACGTCGCCGACGACGTGGCGATCATGCTGCGCGGCCGCGTCGTGGAGCAGGGTCCCGCCGAACGGGTGCTGACCGCGCCCTCCCACGAGTACACCCGGGCACTGCTCGACGCGGTCCCCGGCCACCGCCTCACCACCTGGAGCAACACGTGACGGAGCAACACGTGACGGAGCAACACGTGACCCGACGGCTGCGCATCGACGACCTCCTCGCCCTGGCCGTACCCGCCGAACCGGCCCTCGCGCCGGACGGGTCGCACGTCGCGTACGTGCTGCGCACGCAGGACGGGGCGGCGGACCGTACCGTCCGCGAGCTGTGGACGGTGCCCACCGGCGGCGGCAGCGCCCGTCGGCTGACCGCCGGCCCGGACGACACGTCGCCGGTGTGGAGCCCGGACGGCAGCCGGCTGGCGTTCCTGCGCGGTGGCCAGGTCGCGGTGGCCCCGATGGACGGCGGCGAACCGCAGGTGCTCACCGACCTGCCGCTGCCGGCCGGCACACCGGCGTGGAGCCCGGACGGCACACGGCTCGCCTTCGCCGCTCCCGTCGATCCGGACGGCGGTGCGCGGGGCGCGGCGGCGCCGCTGGTCAGCGACGGGCTGGACTACCAGGCCGACGGCGTCGGCCTGGTCGGCGCGGTACGGCGGCAGTTGCACGTGCTCGACGTCGGCACCCGGCGGTGCCGGGTGCTCACCGACGCACCGTACGACGCCGGCACACCGGTCTGGTCGCCGGACGGCACGGAGCTGGCCTTCGTGCGTGCCGTGGGCGACGACAGCGACCTGCGTCTGCGCGCTGCCGTGCACCTGCTGGCGGTCGACGACCGCGACGGTGCCGGTCCCCTGGACGGCAGCGGTGCGCCCGGTGCCCGGGACGGTGCCGGTGGTGCGTCCGCTGCCCGGGACGGTGGTGCGTCCGGTGCCGGCGTGGCGCGGACGGTCGGGCCGGCCGGCGGCGTCGCCCGCACCGTCGGGTTCACCACCGACGGCTCCGCCCTGCTCGTGGTGGGCTGGCCGGGCGACCCCGTGGGGCATGCCCGGCTGCTGCGGGTGCCGCTCGACGGCGGCGAGCCGGTGGAGCTCACCGGCACGCTGGACCGCAACATCATGCCGGGGGCCGTGGCGTACCCGGGCGGGCCGCCCCAGGAGCACGACGGCCGGGTGCTCTTCTGCCTCCGCGACCAGGGTTGCTCGCACCTGTGGTCGGTGGTGGCCGACGGCGCCGACCCGCGCCCGGTCCTGGCCGGCGCGGGCCGGGTCGTCGACGGCCTCTCGGTCCGATCGGGCCGGGCCGCGGTGGTGCTCGGTACCCCGGAATCGTTCGGCGAGGTCGCCGTCGTGGAACTGGCCACCGGGACGGAGCGGGTGCTGACCGGGCACGGCCGCGCACTCGCCGACGTCGCACTCTTCGCCCGGGAGGAGCGCAGCTTCCCGATCTCCGACGGCCACAGCGTGCAGGGCTGGCTGATCCGCGACGGTGCCGGGACAGGACCCCGGCCGCTGCTGCTGGACATCCACGGCGGGCCGCACAACGCGTGGAACGGCGCCGCCGACGAGGTCCACCTCTACCACCAGGAACTCGCCCGGCGTGGCTGGGTCGTGCTGATCGTCAACCCGCGTGGCAGCGACGGGTACGGCGAGGCCACGTACGACGCCGTCAACGGGGCCTGGGGAGTCGCCGACGCCCCCGACCTGCTCGAACCGATCGACGCCCTGGTCGCCGAGGGGATCGCCGACCCGAACCGGCTCGCCGTCACCGGATACAGCTACGGCGGCTATCTGACCTGCTGGCTGACCGGGCACGACGACCGGTTCGCGGCGGCCGTCGCGGGCGGCACCGTGTCCGACCTGGTCAGCATGGCCGGCACCTGCGACGACAGCCAGCTCCTCAGCGCGTACGAGCTGGGCGGCCCGCCCTGGCAGGACCCGGAGCGGTACGCCGAGATGTCGCCGCTCACCCGGGTCGCCGACGTGCACACCCCCACGCTGCTGCTGCACGGCGCCGACGACCTCACCTGCCCGGTCGGCCAGGCACAGCAGTGGCACACGGCGCTGCGGCAGCGTGGCGTGCCGACCCGGTTGGTGCTCTACCCGCGCGCCTCGCACGTCTTCGTCCTGACCGGGCCGCCGTCGCAGCGGATCGACTACAACCGGCGCGTCGTGGACTGGGTCGAGCAGCACACCCGGCGCGGGGGCCGCCCGCCCGTCGACGCGGCGTACTGGCAGCGGCGCCTCGCGCAGCTGGCCGAGCGGCACGGCGTGCCCGGCGCCCAGCTCGGCATCCTGCGGCTGGCCACCGAGCCGGGCGACGAGGACGAGCTGGTCGAGGTCTGCGCCGGTGTGCTGGACACCGCCTCGGGCCGGCCGGTGACGCCCCGCGCGCTGTTCCAGATCGGCTCGATCACCAAGGTCTGGACCGCGACCGTGATCATGCAGCTCGCGGACGAGGGACGGCTGAAGCTCGACGCCCCGGTCGCCGAGGTGCTGCCCGGGCTGCGGCTCGCCGACCCGGACGTGGCGGCCCGGGTCACCACCCGGCACCTGCTCACGCACACCAGCGGCATCGACGGCGACGTCTTCACCGACACCGGGCGCGGCGACGACTGCCTGCGGCGCTACGTGGAGCTGCTCGCCGACCAGACCCAGAACCACCCGCTCGGCGCGACCTGGTCCTACTGCAACGCCGGCTACACGGTGCTCGGCCGGATGATCGAGGAGATCACCGGGCAGAGCTGGGACGAGGCCGTCCGGGAGCGGCTGTTCACCCCGCTCGGCCTGACCGCGACGGCCACCCTGCCGGAGGAGGTGTTGCTGCACCCGGCGGCGGCCGGCCACGTCGAGCACGAGGGCGACCTGGTCGCGGCGCCGGTGTGGCACCTGCCCCGCTCGATCGGACCCGCCGGCGTGATCAGCGCGAACGCGGCGGACGTGCTGGCCTTCGCCCGGATGCACCTGACCGGCGGCCTCGGGCCCGACGGCGCACGGGTGCTCGGCGCCGGGTCGGCCGCCGCGATGGCCGCGCACCACGCCGAGCTGCCGGACAAGCTCTCCCTCGGTGACTCGTGGGGCCTCGGCTGGATCCGCTTCGGCTGGGACGGGCACCGGCTGGTCGGACACGATGGCAACACCGTCGGGCAGGCCGCCTTCCTGCGGCTGCTGCCCGAACAGGGCCTGGCGGTCACCCTGCTGACCAACAGGGAGAGCGCCCGGGACCTGCACCAGGACCTCTTCGCCGAGCTCTTCGCCGAACTCGCCGGGGTGCGGATGCCGGAACCGGTCACCCCGCCGGCCGAACCGGTGCCGGTCGACATCACCCCGTACGTCGGCACCTACGAGCGCGCGTCGGTGCGGATCGAGGTGCTGGCCGGTGACAGCGACGGCGACGGTCACAGCGACGGCGACGGTCACAGCGACGACGACGGTCACAGCGACGGCGGCGGCGGTTCCGGGCCCCGGATGCGGACCACCCTCACCGGGCCGCTGGCCGCGCTCGTCCCGGATCCGGTCGAGGTGCAGCCGCTGGTCCCGGCCGGCCCCGGCCTGTTCCTCACCACGCCCGCGCACCGGACGACCTGGTATCCGGTCACCTTCTACGAGCTGGCGACCGGGGAACGGTACGTGCACTTCGGCGCCCGGGCCACCCCGAGGGTGGACTGAGATGCTGGACGCACTGCTGGCCGACACCCGGGCGCTGGTGGAGTGCGAGTCGCCCTCCACCGACATCGCGGCCGTCGCGCGCAGCGCCGAGGTGGTGGCGCGGGTCGGCGCCGCCCGGCTGGGCGCGCAGCCGCAGCGGATCGTCCTCGACGGCCGTACGCACCTGCGCTGGCGGTTCGGCTCCGGGCCGTCCCGGGTGCTGGTGCTGGGCCACCACGACACCGTCTGGCCGCTCGGCACGCTCGACCGCATCCCGTACGACGTCACGGGCGACGTGCTGCGCGGCCCCGGTTGCCTGGACATGAAGACGGGCGTCGCGATGGCCCTCCGGGCGATCGCCGCGCTGCCCGACCGGGACGGGATCACCCTGCTGGTGACCGGCGACGAGGAACTGGGGTCGCCGTCCTCCCGGGAGCTCGTCGAGTCCGAGGCGCGGGCGGTCGGGGCGGCGCTGGTGCTGGAGGCGGCCGCCGACGGGGGAGGGCTGAAGACCGAGCGGAAGGGCGTGTCCGGCTACGAGCTGGTCGTCACCGGCCGGGCCGCGCACGCCGGGCTCGCCCCGGAGCGCGGGGTGAACGCCACCGTCGAGCTGGCACACCAGGTGCTGCGCATCGCCGCGCTGACCGACACCGGGGCGGGCACGACCGTGACCCCGACCCTGTCCCGCGCCGGCACGACGACCAACACCGTGCCGGCCGGCGGCAGCGTCGCGGTGGACGTCCGGGTCCGGTCGGTGGCCGAGCAGGACCGGGTGGACGGCGCGGTGCGGCGCCTCACGGCCGTGCTGCCGGGTGCCGCCATCGAGGTCGTCGGCGGACCGAACCGCGCGCCGATGGAGGCCACCGCCTCCGCCGCCCTCTTCGCCCGGGCGCGGGAACTGGCCCGCGCGCTCGGGCTGCCGCCGCTGGTCGCCACCGCCGTCGGCGGCGCCTCCGACGGCAACCTCACCGCCGGCGTCGGCACGCCCACCCTGGACGGTCTGGGCGCCGTCGGCGGCGGTGCGCACGCCGACGACGAGCACGTCCTGCTGGAGTTCCTCCCCGGACGCACGGCGCTGCTGACCTCGCTGCTGGCCGAGCTGCTCTCCGCCGCACCGGTCCGGCCCCGGACGGCGGGTGCCCGGTGACCATGATGAGCCCCGAGAACCTCGACAGCATCGGCGCCGTGCCCGACGTGGCCCCACCCGCCGCCGCCCCGGTCGCCGAGCCGGATCAGCTCCCACGCACCGCCGCCGAGGAGCCCGTTGCGGGCCCCCGCGCCGCCGACGAGGCCGTCGCTGCTGCCCGCGCCGCTGCCAGGGCGGCCGGGGTAGACGTGCGCGAGGTGACCGACCTGCGCGACCTCGGACGGGTCGTCCGGCTCCTCGCCCGGATCTGGGGACGCGACGCCAACCCGCCGGTGAGCCTCGAACTGCTGCGGGCCTTCGGCAAGGCGGGCAACTACGTCGGCGGCGCCTTCGTGGACGACGAGCTGGTCGGGGCGTGCGTCGGCTTCTTCCACGCCCCGTCGGAGGACGCGCTGCACAGCCACATCGCCGGCGTCTCCCCCGAGCTGGTCGGGCGTCGGGTCGGGTTCGCTCTCAAGCTGCACCAGCGGGCGTGGGCGATGTGCCGGGGCGTCGACCACATCGCCTGGACCTTCGACCCGCTGGTGTCCCGCAACGCCTACTTCAACATCGTCAAGCTGGCCGCCCGGCCGGTCGAGTACCTGCCGAACTTCTACGGCCTGATGGTGGACAAGGTCAACCGGGACAGCGACACCGACCGGCTGCTCGTGCACTGGCCGCTGCGCGACCCCGCGGTCGTCGAGGCATGCGGCCGGCCGGGCGGCGGTACGGCACCCGCCCGCCCGGCGGCCGGGCGCGGACCGGCTCCCGACCGGGCCGCCGACACGGTGGTGGCCCTGGGCGTGGCGGCGGACGGGTCGCCCGCGCCGGGCCGCCTCGACGGTGCGACGAGCCTGGTGGCCGTCCCGCCGGACATCACCGGCCTGCGCGTCTCGGACCCGGTCCTGGCCGGGCGCTGGCGTGGCGCCGTACGCGAGGCGATGGCGGCCCTCATGGCGCAGGGCGCCACGGTCGTCGGCTTCGACCGGACCGGAGGATACGTGCTGCGGAGGGATCGATGAAACTCACCGGCTGCGAGCTGCGCTGGATCACCATGCCCCTGGTGGCACCGTTCCGCACCTCGTTCGGCACGACGACCAGCCGGGAGGTGCTGCTGGTGCGCGCCGTCACCGAGGACGCCGAGGGGTGGGGCGAGTGTGTCGCGATGTCCGACCCGCGCTACTCCTCCGAGTACGCCGCTGCCGCCGGGGCCGTACTGCGGGACCATCTCATCCCGGCGCTGTTCGCGGCGGCACCCGCGAACACGCCCGCCGTGGCCGGCGCCCTCGCCCCGATCAGGGGCCACCGGATGGCCAAGGCGGCGCTGGAGACCGCCATCCTCGACGCGGAGCTGCGCGCCGAGGGTCGCTCCTTCGCCCGGGAACTCGGCGCGGTGCGTGACCGGGTGCCCTGCGGCGTCTCCGTCGGGATCATGGAGAGCATTCCCGCCCTGCTCGACGCGGTCGACGGCTACCTGGCCGAGGGGTACGTCCGGATCAAGCTGAAGATCGAACCCGGCTGGGACGTCGAGCCCGTGCGCGCCGTACGCGAGCGGTTCGGCGACCGGCTGCTCCTGCAGGCCGACGCGAACGCCGCGTACGCGCTCTCCGACGCCCGGCACCTCGCCGCGCTCGACCCGTTCGACCTGCTCCTCATCGAGCAGCCGCTGGCCGAGGAGGACGTGCTCGGCCACGCCGACCTGGCCCGCCTGATCCGCACCCCGGTCTGCCTCGACGAGTCGATCACCTCGGCCGCCTCCGCCGCCGCCGCGATCCGGCTCGGTGCCTGCCGGATCGTCAACGTCAAGCCGGGCCGGGTCGGCGGATATCTGGAGGCGAGACGCATCCACGACGTCTGTGCCGCGCACGGCGTACCGGTCTGGTGCGGTGGCATGCTCGAGACCGGGCTGGGCCGGGCCGCCAACGTGGCCCTGGCCGCGCTGCCCGGCTTCACGCTGCCGGGGGACACCTCCGCCTCCGGCCGCTACTACGCCGCCGACATCACCGAGCCGTTCGTCCTGGCCGACGGGCACCTGCCCGTGCCCACCGGCCCGGGGCTGGGCGTGGCACCGGACCCGGACCGCCTGGCCGAGCGCACCACACGGACGGAGTGGATCACGGTCTGACCTCGGCGGAAGGGTCGTTTGTCGCCGGCAACCCCGGGCCCTTATCGTCGTAGCGACGTCCAGGCTCAGGGAGTGCCCCATCACCGCGAACCCCGCCCCGTCGACGCGACCACGAGCCAGTCTCGGTCGCGTGCTGGACGACCTCGGCTCCATGCTGCTGGAGCTGGTGCACGGCGACCCCGACCGGGCGGAGCCGGTCGGTGCCGTGGTGATCCACGACCCGGACGACAACCCGGTGCTGCCCCCGCGCGCGCTCGTGCTCGGCGTCGGCGTCAGCGACCCGGCGGCCATCGTCGACCTGATCCACCAGATCGGCGCAGAGCAGGCCGTCGCGCTCATCCTGCGCTCGTCGGTCCCGGCGCCCGCGTCGGTGCGGGCGGCGGCCGACGGGGCCGGGGTGGTCCTGCTCGGCCTGCGCCGGGGCGCACCGTGGGCGCACCTCGCGGCGATGCTGCGCTCGTTGCTCGCCGAGGACGAGGTCGGGGTGGCCGAGTCCGAGTCGCTGCTGGGGCTCCCCTCCGGTGACCTGTTCGCGGTCGCCAACGCGATCGCGGCGCTCATCGACGCCCCGATCACCATCGAGGACCGCAGCTCGCGGGTGCTCGCCTTCTCCGGCCGGCAGGAGGAGGCGGACGCCCCACGGGTGGAGGTGATCCTCGGCCGCCAGGTCCCCGAGCGCTACACGCAGGTGCTCACCGAGCGTGGTGTCTTCCGTGACCTGCTCCGCACCGACCAGCCGGTGCGGATCGACCCGATCGGGGACGGCCGGCACGGGTACTCGATGCCGCGCTGGGCGATCTCGGTCCGGGCCGGTGACGAGGTGCTCGGCTCCATCTGGGCGGCGACGCACCAGGATCTCACCGACGAGCGGGCCGAGGCCCTGCGGGACGCCGCCAAGCTCGTGGCCCTGCACATGATGCGGCTGCGGGCCGGCACCGACGTCCAGCGCAGGCTCCGGGTCGACCTGCTGAGCTCGGCGCTGGAGGGTGGTGCGGGCGCCCGCTCGGCCCTGGAACGGCTCGGCCTGGCCGGCCAGTCGCTGCTGCTGCTCGGCGCCGCGCCGTCGCAGGGCGGCGAGTCGCGCGCCGACGATCCCGCCTTCATCCAGGAGCGCCAGCGGCTCGGCGACGCGTTCGCGGTCTACCTGCACGCGGTCCAGCCGCGCAGCACCACGGCGCTGGTGGGCGGTACCGCGTACGGCCTGCTCCCGACCGCGCCCGACGACGCCGAGGCCCGGGGCCAGCGCCTCGCGGCCGACTTCCTGGACCGGGTCGGCGACCGGTACCGACCGGTGGTCGGAATCGGCCCGGTGGCGCGCGACATCAGCGAGCTGGTGCACGCCCGCGCCTGCGTCGACCGCACCGTGCGGGTGCTGGCCCAGGTCCGTGGCGACCGGCGGACCGCCCGCATCGACGACGTCCACGTCGAGTCCCTGCTGCTGGAGCTCCGGGACCTGGCGGCGACCCGCGGGGACGGCCCGACCGGCGGCATCCGCAAGCTCATCGAGTACGACCGCCAGCACGGCAGTCACCTGGTCGGCACCCTGGCCACCTGGCTCGACCACTACGGCGACGTCGCGGCCGCGGCCCAGTCGTCGTACGTGCACCCGAACACCTTCCGCTACCGGCTCCGCCGGCTCGCCGAGGTCGGCGACATCAACCTGCGCGACCCCGACGAGCGCTTCGCGGCGATGCTGCAGCTCCGGCTGCTCGGTCCCCGCCCGGAGAACCCGCCGGCCTGACACCGCCGCCGGTCGGTACTGCCCGCCTGGGCGTTGACGGGTGAACCCCCGACCCGACCGGGGGGTCTACCCGCCAATGCGCCGGGGGGCGTACCGGATGGTTACCCGGCGCGCCTTCGCCCAGGCTGGAGGAGAGATCAGCGTCCTCCACGGCGGGCCGGAGCAGCTACGACCCGTCGATCGTCGTAGGGAGCCTGGGTTGACCATTCTTGCCGCACGTCTCGGCGCGATGCGGGGCTGGCACCGTCCACTGCTGGCGAGCGCGACGCTCATGTTCGCCCTGACAGTGGTGGCCGCCGCCGGTCTCGTCGTCGACGATCGCCTGCTGATGGGCGAATCGGTCTGGGTGAAGCCGATGAAGTTCGGCTTCGCGATGGGGGTGTACGGCCTGACGCTGGCATGGCTGCTCAGCAGGCTGAGCAGGGGCAGACGTGTCGGGTGGTGGCTCGGCAGCGTCTTCGCGGTCGCCGGCCTGCTGGACGTCGGTGCCGTCTTCTACGCTGCCGCGCACGGCACCTTCAGCCACTTCAACAAGAACGCCGAGCCCGTCGCGCACACCGTGCGGACGGTCTTCTCCTTCGGCGTCATGCCGCTCCTGCTGGTCACTCTGATCATCGCGGTCCTGGTCCTGATCCAACGGACCGGCGACCGCGCCGTGGACCGCGCGCTGCGCGCCGGACTGGGACTTGCCGTCGCCAGCATGGTCGTGGCCCTCTGGCTGAGCAACTCCCCGGGCGCCGCGACCCGTACGGTGACCGACGCCAACGGAAACCCGGTGACCATGAGCGGCGGTCACGGCATCGGCGACCCCGACGGCAACGGCATGTTTCTCACCCACTGGAGCACGACCGGCGGTGACCTCCGCGTACCCCACTTCGTCGGCATGCACGCCATCCAGGTGCTGCTGCTCGTCACCGCGATCCTCGGTGTCCTCGCGACCACCCGCGGCTGGCTCCGCGACGAACAGGTCCGGGCCCGGCTGGTCGGCGTCGCCGCCCTCGGCTACACCGGTCTGTTCACGGTGCTCACCTGGCAGGCGAAGCGTGGCATGCCGGTGACCGACCCCGATCGGCAGACACTGCTCGCCTTCGTGGTCGTGGTGGTGCTCACCCTCGCGGCGGCCACCGCGGTGGTCGTCGACGCGCGTCGGCGGTCCGCGCCGCCCGCCGACCCGGGGCGGCGCGACGAGGAGAGGGAGGCGGTGAGAGCGGTCGACCCGGCCGGGTGAGCCCGGCGGCAACCGCCTGCGCCGCCCGCCTCGCCCGGGCCACCGTGGGTGGCGGGCGCCACGTTTGGCGGTTGTCACGAAACGCCGCCCCGCCCGGTCGAAGTGGTCGACAGGGCGCCCACCGGCGCCGGAACAGCCAACCAGGGGATCCAGATGAAGATCGTCGTTATCGGCGGCAGCGGACTGATCGGCAGCAAGGTGGTCGACCTGCTCGGCGGGCAGGGCCACCAGGTGGTGGCGGCGTCGCCGAGGACCGGGGTGAACGCGGTCACCGGCGACGGGCTGGCCGAGGCGCTCGACGGCGCCGAGGTCGTCGTCGACGTGTCGAACTCGCCGTCCTTCGAGCCGGCCACCGCGCTGGAGTTCTTCGAGACCTCCACCCGTAACCTGCTCGCCGCCGAGCGCGCCGCCGGGGTGGGCCACCACGTGGCACTCTCGGTCGTCGGCGCGGACCGGATGCCGGAGATGGGGTACATGCGGGCGAAGGTCGCCCAGGAGGCGCTGATCGTGGCCTCGCCGATCCCGTACTCGGTGGTGCGCGCCACGCAGTTCTTCGAGTTCCTCGACGCCATCGCCGGCATCGGCACGGACGGCGACACCGTACGCCTGGCGCCGGTCCTCTTCCAGCCGATCGCCGCCGACGACGTGGCCGGCACGGTGGCGGACGTCGCGGCCGGCGCACCGGTCGGCGGGATCGTCGAGGTGGCCGGCCCGGAGCGGTCCCGGCTCGACGAGGTGATCCGGTCGGTCCTGCGGGCCGACCAGGATCCGCGGACGGTGGTGGCCGACCCCGCCGCGGGCTACTTCGGGACGGCGGTGGCGGAGGACGCGCTGGTGCCGCTCGGCGAGGCCCGGACCGGCCGGATCCGGCTGGCGGAGCGGCGCGGCGGAGCGGGCGTGGCGTAGCCGCCCTACGTGCCCGGTGGATGGCTGCCGGGGCCGCGCCCTCGCCGCCCTGCTCGCCCTGGCGACCGGCCGGCGGGGCGTCGAGCGTCTGTTCGTCGTGGTCAACCCGGACAAGCTCCGGCAGTTCGCCGGCTGAGCGGCGGGCGGGTGGGTCAGATTCCCTGGCCCGCGACGACCGAGAGGAGTCGCAGCTTCTCCGCGCTCTCGCTGCCCGGGGTGGCGGTGAAGACCAGCAGCGACTGGGACTGGTCGGGGTCGAGCAGGACCTGGCAGTGCAGTTCGAGGAGGCCGAGCCGGGGGTGCCGGATCCGCTTCGGCGCGCAGTACGGGCCGGTCACCGGATGGTCGCGCCAGAGGCCGGCGAACTCGGTGCTGCGGGTGAGGAGGGCGGCCACGATCTCCCCGGCCCGGGAGTCCCGACCGGCCCGGGTGTACGCCCGGTGCAGGTCCGAGGCGAGCAGCCGGCCGTACCCGGGATGGTCCTCCTCGGGGTGGATGTGCCGGCTGGCCGGATCGGTGAACCAGCGGTAGTGCAGGCTGCGGGCCAGGCCGGTGTGGCCGGTCTCGTCGCCGAGCAGGGCGCTGGCGAGCCGGGTCTGCCGTAGCGTCTCGCCGAGGTCGCTCACCACCTGGGCGGCGGAGTCGCCGAGCCCGTCGAAGATGCGCATCATGCCCGGGTTGACGTGGTCGGCGCGGCGGACCCGCCGCGGCACCGGATATCCGCCGAGCCGGAACAGGTGGTCCCGTTCCTCCAGGGAGAGCCGCAGGCCGCGGGCGATCGCGGCGAGCATCTGCTCGGAGGGGCGAGGGCCGCGCTGCTGCTCGATCCGGCTGTAGTAGTCGGTCGACATGTCGCTCAGTGCGGCGACCTCCTCGCGGCGCAGCCCGCCGGTACGGCGTCGCCGCCCCCGGGGCAGCCCGACCTCCTCCGGTTGCAGTGCCGTACGCCGGCTGCGCAGGAACTCGGCGAGCCGAGCCCGGTCCATGACGCTTCCTCCCGCTCCAGGTCTCCCGGACCGATGCCGTCCGGTTCGCCGGCACCGCCCAACGTGCCGTAGTCGCGATCTCCACAACACGCCCCGGGCCGGCCGCGATTCCGGACGGTGTCGACCGTCGCACCCCGGCCGGGGCGGAAGCCAGGCGGCAGTCGTCCAGGGATCGACTGTCCCTGGTTGCGCCCGATGGCTCGTCCAAGACTCGGACCCATGACTGGATCAACCCATTCCGTGCCGAGCCACTGGATCGACGGGAAGCCGGCCCCGGCCGGATCGCCGGAGACCATTCCCGTGGTCAACCCGGCGAACGGCGAGATCGTCGCCGAGGTACCCGCCGGCACCGCCGGGGACGTGGACCGTGCGGTCGCCGCCGCCCGGGCCGCCTTCCCCGGCTGGGCCGCCACCCCGCCCGCCGAGCGTGCCGCCGTCGTGGCGCGGATCGCCGAGGGTCTGCGGGCCCGGAGCGAGGAGATCGCCGTGACGATCACCGCCGAGATGGGTGCGCCGCTGGCGCTCTCCCGGACCGCCCAGGTCGGCTTCCCGGTGGCGGTGGCCGAGTCCTTCGTCACCCTGGCGGCGGACGTCGACTGGACCCGGGAGATCGGGAACTCGCTCGTCGTACGCGAGCCGATCGGCGTCGTCGGCGCGATAACCCCGTGGAACTTCCCGCTCCAGCAGATCGTGTCGAAGCTGGCACCGGCACTGATCGCCGGCGACACCATGGTCTTCAAGCCCTCCGAGGTCGCGCCGCTGACCGCGCGGATCCTCGCCGAGGTCACCGCCGAGGCGGGTCTGCCGGCGGGGGTCTTCAACGTCGTGCACGGCACCGGACCGGTCGTCGGCGAGGCGATCTCCGCCCACCCGGATGTCGACATGATCTCCTTCACCGGATCCACCCGGGCGGGCCGGCGGATCGGTGCCGTCGCCGCCGAAACCGTCAAACGGGTCGCCCTCGAACTCGGCGGCAAGGGCGCCAACGTGATCCTCGACGGCGCCGACCTGGCCACGGCGGTCGGCACCGGGGTGGCGATGGCGTTCACCAACGGCGGCCAGGTCTGCGGCGCCTGGCCCCGGATGCTCGTACCGGCGTCGCGGCACGACGAGATCGTGGCGCTGGCGGTCGCCGCCGCCGCAGAGTACGCCGTCGGTGAGCCCACCGACGAGGCGACCCGGATCGGTCCGATGGCCTCCGAGGCGCACCGGGAGCGGGTCGACGGCTACATCCGGCGCGGCATCGCCGACGGCGCGACGCTGGTCTTCGGCGGCCCCGGCCGACCGGACGGGCTGGAGCAGGGTGCCTACGTCCGGCCGACGATCTTCGCCGACGTCGACCCGTCCTCGGTCATCGCCCAGGAGGAGATCTTCGGCCCGGTGCTGACGATCATCCCGTACGCGGACGAGGACGAGGCCGTGGAGATCGCCAACGGCACGGCGTACGGGCTGACCGGCGGGATCTTCGGCGAGCCCGGGCGTGCTCTCGGGGTGGCGATGCGGCTGCGCGCCGGCCAGGTCGACGTCAACGGCGGCAACTGGAACCCGTTGGCGCCCTTCGGTGGCTACAAGCAGTCGGGCAACGGCCGCGAGTTCGGCCGCGCCGGCCTGGCGGAGTTCCTGGAGACCAAGTCCATCCAGCGCTGAGCGCGGGCTCCGCGTCAGCCCTGGCCGCCCGTCAGGTCGAGCAGGAGATCGTCGAGGACGAGTTCCTCTTCGACCCGTACGCCGCGCTGCCGCATCGCCGCCGTCAACTCGGGATCCCAGCTCGCCTCGACCGGGATGCCGGGCAGCGAGTCCGGTGCGGCGGCCGGTGCGGCATCCAGATATCCGGCGGTGTCGTACCGCCACGGCCGCCAGGGCACGCGGGACCGGAGCAGGTTGGCGATCCGCACCCCACCCCAGTCGAAGTCGCCGTGGTAGTGCAGCTCGCAGCCCTGCTCCGCGAGTGCGCGGAGCAGCCGCAGCGCGGCGGTGGACGGTTGGCCGCCGATGCAGACCAGCGCCGGGCAGGCCCGGCCGAGCCGGTCCGCGGCCGTGGCGAGCACTGTCGGGTTCTCGCAGACGTGGACCGGGGTGGTGCGGAAGCGGAGCCGGTCCCGGCCGATCTGCCGCAGCGTGAGTACCACCGGTTCGCCGAGGTCGGCGGCGGTCGCGGTGAGGTCGTGCAGCCGGCTGCCGGCGGCGGCGGGCAGGTTGAGGACGAGCACGGTCGAGGAGAGCTCGTCGACGAGTACCCCGGCGACGTCCCACAGCGCCCGCCGCTGCTCGGCGGCGGAGGCGGGCAGCGGCCCGGCGCGCCACCAGGTGGCCCGCACGGCGGAGAGCACCAGTGTCGCGATCGGACTGTCGGCGTCGAGTGCGTGCGCGTCACCGACCGTCCGGACCGCGAGCCGGGCCAGCGGTACGCCCGCGGCGGGCAGCTCCCCGAGCACGGAGACCAGGTCGGCGGTGAGCCGGGCCGCCGCCTCCGGTGTCCGGCCGAGTCGGCGGACCAGTGCGCCGGTGCCGGGATCCGCGCACCAGTCGGAGAGTTCCGCGCGGCGGCCGCCCAGCGTCGACAGCGGGGCGAGCGCACCGCGCCACGCGGCCGCCTCGGCGGCCCGGACGTCGGCGAGTACCGGAACCTCGCCACCGAGCAGTTCGACGGCGGCGGCCAGCCCGTCGCGGTGCATTCCGCTGCGCCGGACGACCCGGTCGAGGTCGTCGAGGTTGACGGTGAGCGAGCTGCCCCGGCCGGGTCGCCGTCCCAGCAGCCGCTCGACCGCCCGCCGTTCCTCATCGGTGGGCTCGCCGAGCGAGAGGCTGCCGGTCAGCGCCCGGCCGTGTGCCAGCCGGTGGCGCAACCGCTGGACGAGCCGGGCGGTCTCCGCTCCGCCGAGCTGGCGGCGAAGCCGCTCGGGGTCCGTCACTCGAGGTTCCAGAGCCCGGGTGGCGGTCCGTCGATCTCCCCGCCGGTCGAGGGTGCGGCGGCGGGTCCGTCGGTTGCCGGGGGTGCGGCGGCGTTCTCGCCGGCCGACGGCACGGCGGGTGCCGTGTCGTCCGGGTCGCGCTGCCGGGGTGGCGGCTGCGGTGCGGGCCGGGGCAGCCGGTGCCGCTCGCGCCCGTCCCAGCGCCACGGCGTGACCAGGACGGCGTCGATCCCCTCGTGCCGGGCCAGTTGGGCGATGCCGAGCCCCGGCACCTGCGGGTAGCAGCCCCACTCGCGCTCGCTCGTCATCACCACGTCCAGGTCGAAGGTGGCGAGCAGACCGAGGCACTTGGCCCGGGAGTCGTCGTCCACCCCGGCGAACGCCTCGTCGAGGGCGATCAGCCTCGGCGCGTACGGGTTGCCGGCCGAGCCGTAGTAGGAGGAGGCCGCTGCGAAGAGCGGGATGCTGGCGGCGAGCACCCGTTCGCCACCGGAGGCGGGACCGGTCGCCGGTCGCCACTGCCCGTCCTGGCGGCGCTGCACGGCGAACTCGTGCCAGGCGCGGTAGTCCAGGGCCCGGGTGAGCTGCTCGGTCCAGGTGGCTCCCTCGTCGCGCAGGCGCTCCCGGTCAATCTGCTGTTGCAGGAAGGCGCCGACCGTACGCCGGTCCTCGTCGTTCCAGACGTCGGTGCTCTGCCGCAGCTGTCGGGCCCGCAGCTCGGCGAGACCCTCCGGGGCGTCCCTCGTCGGCCGCCACAGCAGCCGCAGCCGCATCCCGGTCGAGGTCGGACGGGCCTCCAGCTCGGCGTTCATGCTCTCCACCTGCCGCTCGGCGCCGGAGATGAGTTCCTGGAGCGCACCCGCGACCTCGTTGACGAGGTGGGTCTCCAGCACCTCCCGCTCGTGTGCCGAGAGGACCCGCTGCCGCTCCTCGACCTCGCCGACGAGCGCGGTGGCGAGGTCGGCGACGCTGCGGCCGTGCCCCTGGAACACCACCTCCACGACCATCGTCTCCTCCCGTACGGCGGGGAGCACCTGGTGACCGTGCCGGGAGAGGTTGTCGGCGAGGAGCTTGATGTCGACGCTGACCTGCTGCTGGAGGCGCTCCCACCGGGCGTGCTCGGTGTCGACCTCGGCGAGCGTCCGGTCGATGCCCCGGGCGAGCGTCACCGCCGGGGTGGCGGCCCAGGGCTGCCCGGGATCGGGCAGCTCCAGCCCGGGGCAGACCAGGTCGATCAGCCCGGTGCCGGCGAAGGCGCGCAGCGCCGCCACCGCCTCGTCCCGGTCCCGGCTGACCTCGTCGAGCTCCCGTTCGAGGCCGTCCCGGCGGCCACTGGCGGCACCGCGCGCGTCGCGGGCGGCGCCCTCCCGCTCCCGGGTGTGTCGCTGCGCCTCGTCGCACCGGGTCAGCGCCCCGGCCACCTCGGCGAGCTGCCGGCGCAGCTCGGCGACGGAGGCGCCCGCGGTCGCGTCGAGGGTGTCGAACTCGATCCGGGCCGCCGTCGCCTGCTGCTCGGCCGAGGCCGCCTCCTCGGCCGCCGGTTCGAGCCGGGTCAGCCGCTCCTCGTACGCCCGGCGTGCCTCGCCGTGCCGCCGGGCCGCCGCCCATCCGCCGGTCACCGCCGGCCACCAGGCGGCGAGCGCCACCCGGTAGCTCTGCAGCCCGTCGCGTACCCCGGCGAGCTCCTCGGCGGAGTACGGCAGCCCGACGTCACCGGCGAAGTCGGTGGCCTCGGTGAGCGCGTCGGCGGCCACCCGGGCGGCGGTCTCCAGCTCCGCCCGCGCCTCGTCCCGGCGGGCGAGCGTCTCCCGGCGGTGCTCGTAGGCGGTCCGGACGACGGTGTGCGCCTCGCGGAGCGGCTGGTCGGAGGGGAGCGACTCGGCTTCCTCGGTGACCCGTCGACGCCGTTCGTCGAGGGTGCCGCGCTGACCGGCGAGGTCGTCGGCCAGCGCCGACAGTTCATCGGCCTCCTGGCGCAGCCGGGCGATCCGGGCGCGCCGGCTCGCCGCCCGGGCGCCGTCACCGATGTGCTCCGCGGCCGGTTTCGTCCAGCGTCCGGCGAGGACGCCGGTGGCGTACCGGCCGTCGGCGTCGACCCAGGTCACTGCCGCCGAGCCGGCGCCGTACCCGATCGCGGCGAGGACGTCGGCGACGAGCCGGTCGGTGAGCGCGGCGGCGGCGGGATCGGCGGTGTCGATCGCCGGCCGGAGCAGGCCGTCGAGGGTCGCGGAACCGGCCGGCGTGCCTCCGGGGGGCGGCCCGCCGCCGGGGCGCGGGCCGGCCGGCCGCAGCACCGTGTCGCCGGAAACCGGGTCGCGCAGCGTGCCGTCCGGGTCGAGCCAGGCATCGAGTACGCCGGCAGCCTCCAGCGCCGCCTCGATGCCGGCCCGGTCCGCCTCCGGCACGCCCTCCGCGAAGTCCACCACCCGCCACAGCGGCGCACCGGCCCGGTCCGCCCGTACCCGCGGGTCCCGGGTGTGCGGGGTCGGCGGCGGCTGGTGCACACCGTCGGCGAGCCGGCGCAGCTCCGCGTCGATCTCGTCCAGCCGGTCCCGGGTGCGGCGCTGCTCGGCCTCCAGCGCGGCGTCCTGCCGGGCGATCGTCTCGGTGGCCGAGGTGGCGGCGCGGGCGACCTCCCGGCTCGCCGGGTTGTCGCCGGCCAGGGCCGGGACCCACTGCTCCAGCCGGGCGAGCAGGGCGTCGGGGTCGGTGACCGGAAGCTCGACCAGGCCGGCGAGATGTTCCCGGACCTGCCGGACCAGCAGCTCGCCCGCTCCGGTCGCCGCCGCCTCCGCCCCGGTGATCCGGAGGTCGGCGGCGGCCGTCTCGCCGTCGAGCCGGTCGAGTTCGCCGCGGGCGCGCTCCGCCCGGCTCCTGGCGGCGTCGGCCGCCGCACGCAGCCGGTCGAGGGTACGCAGCGCGCCGGTCCACGCCTCGATCAGCTCGGCCGCGGCCCGGCTCGCCCCGGTCACCTCACCGCCGCGCCCCGGCTCGGCGGCGTGGTTCGTCCCGGTGCCGTCGCCGGCCCGGCCCGGCCCGGCCGCTCCGGTGGCGGGGTCCGACTCGGCCGCCTCGGCGGCGGGGCCCGCCCCGCTCGGCCGGCCGGCGGGTAGCGCCGCCACCACCTGGTCCCGGTGCCGGTCGGCGATCCTCGCCCGCTCCGCGCTCTCCGTCACCTCCCGCCGGACGGCCGCCTCGACCTCCTCGGCGTGCCGCAGCTCTCCCGTCGCCTCGTCGAGGGCGCGGCGGTGCCGCGCGACGTCCGACTCGACGTCGCGCAGGTGCTGCCGCTGGCGTTCGGCGAGCCGGGCCCGCTCCTCGGCGATCTCCCGCAGCCGGTGCAGGTGCTCCGCCGTCCGGGCCTCCGGGCTCTCCGCGAGGGCCTGCCGGCGCGCGGCCAGTTCCCGGCTCTCGTGCTCCAGTTCACCGAGCCGGGACTGTGCCTGCCGGACCCGCTCGTCCTCCTCCGCGTACGCCCGCTGCGCCTCGACGAGGTCGCGACCGAGGTGCTCGTAGCGGCTGTGCCGCTGGCGCAGCACGCCCGCCTTGCGCTTCGTCGCCACCTGCGCGTAGCGGCGGTAACGGGCGAGGAAGTCGTCGGCGGCGCGTTTGGTCTCGGCGAGTTCCCGCAGCGTCTCCCGCTCGTCGTCGAGGCTGCGGAACGCCTCCGCCACCTGGGCGATCAGGTTCTCGTCCAGCGGCGGCAGAGCGTCGCCGAGCGCCCGGGAGAGACTCTTCTCGTCGGGCCGTTTCGACAGTTGCGGCTGGCGCAGCTTGATGAGCAGCGAGATCAGCGCCTCGTAGCGGTTGCCGAGCCCGAAGAGCGCCTCGTCGACCGCGCGCCGGTAGTCGCCGGCCCGGTCGTAGACCATGCCGGCGCCGCCGAGCGCGTCCCGGAGCCGTTCCCGGGCCAGGGCCGTGCCGGTCGGGGTGACGAGGTGCAGGTCCCCGCCGACGCGCTGGCTGGTGACGAAGAACCAGTGCCGGGCGATGCCGCGTCCGGCGACCGCCTTGAGCCCGGCGCCGAGGGTGAGATAGTGGTGGCGGCCGTCGGGGTCACGGCGGCCGAACTCCAGCCAGGTGTAGCCGAGCCGCTCCGGGTGCGGATGCCGGCCGCCGAGCAGCAGGTTCCACTCCATCCGCTTGTTCGGGTCGCCGTCCGGCTCCACCCGGTACGGCGCGAGTTCGCCGTCGAGCAGGAACGGCAGGGTGAGCGCCAGCACCTTCGACTTGCCGGTGCCGTTGTTGCCGCGCAGCAGCAGGCTGCCGCCGTGGAAGTGGAACTCCTCCTGGTCGTAGTAGAAGATGTCGACCAGGCCGGCACGGAGCGGCTGCCACCGTTCCTGCTGCGGCAGTGGCAGTGTCCGGGTCGGCAGTGCCGGGGGCGGAGACACCGTCACCGTACGGTTTCCTTCCGTTCGCGGATGGTCGGCTGGGCACGTTCGCGGATGGTCGGTTCGGCCAGGGCGTAGCGGGCGATCGCCGGTCGGGCGTGCACGAGCGGGTCGGCGCCGGGCTCGACGGTGACCAGCTTGAGGGCGCGCAGCGCCTCCAGCGCGGCCGTCACCAGGTCGACCTCGGCACCGGGGTCGGTGGCGTGCTTGCGCCAGTACGACTTGTGTTCCCGGGCCAGCGCCCGGGTGTGCCGGTGCAGCTCGCTGACGGGTACGCCCCGGTCGGCGGCGGCGATCCGCTCGGCGAGCAGCAGGGTCAGGTGGCTCTGCATCCCCTCGGCCGGCATCCGCACGTCGGTCAGCTCGTCGGCCGGGTCCACCATCGCGATCCCTTCGGACCGGACCTCGGCGACCAGGCCGGTGAGCTGGGTGATCCGGTTGAGCAGCGCGAACCGCTGGCTGGTCAGGTAGGAGCGTTCGGCCTCGGAGAGGTCGTCGTGGTAGAGCACCGGCTGTTCCAGCAGCAGCCGGGTGAGCCGGTGCCGCAGCGCCCGGTTCCGGGCGTCGTCGAGATCGAGTACCGCCTCGGCGGTCAGCGCGTCCAGCCGTTCCTCCGGCGTCGACTCGGAGATCATCGACGGGCCACGGGCGGCGGCGAGCAGCCCGGAGATCACCCGGCGGTCCACGTCGTAGAGGACGTCCCCACCCGCGCCCAGGTACGCCTCCTCGTCACCGGCGACCCGGCGCAGCGCACCCCAGTGCAGCAGCAGCCGGACCACCGCCACCATGTCGGCCCGGCGCTCCCGCCGGTCGAGGGTGAAGGTGAAACCGGTGTCGGCGAGGGCCGGCTCGGCGGCGGCCAGCACGATCTCCTCGGCCAGCCGACCCAGCGTCACCTGGCCGTCGGTGCGTTCCAGCGCGGCCAGGGCCAGGCAGGTCAGCACGTACCGCTGCCGGGAGAACGGGGTCTTCGCGCGCGGGTCGCGGGCCGGATGGGTCCCGTCGTACGGGTCGGCGGTCAGCTTCATCAGCCGGATCGTCTGCGCGTCGGCGACGAGCCGCCAGCCGGTCTCGCGCTCGAACCACTCCCGCAGCTCCGGCGCGCACGCCCGGACCAGCCGGAACTCCTCGTCGGCGGTGAGGCCGGCGACCAGCAGCGGGCGGGCGAGCAGGATCCGTGCCGCCTGCCGCAGCCGGGCCGCCGGCTCGTCGGCGGCCGGGATCCGGGTCCTTCTCATACGGCGGCCAGGGTGCGGGTCGGAAGGAGATCGGTGATCTCGATCAGGTGGTCGGGGCCGGTGAGCACGCCGTCCTCGGTGACGACGCGCACCTGCGGCGCGTCCGCCAGCCGGGCGAGCCGGACCAGCAGCGTGCCGTCGGAGGTGGTGGTCACCACCTCGTCGGCGTCCGGCCGGCGCGCCGCGAGCGCGTCACCGAGCAGGTGCAGGAAGAGCCGGAACTCGGCGCTGTCCAGCTCGCCGAGCCGGGAGAGCGTGATCGGGCCGGGCGTGGCGAGCGCGGCGCGGGCCCGAGCCACCTCCGCCGCCTGGCGTTCCATCCGCTCCGCGAGGAGTCGGCGCTGCTCGGAGCGGTCGACGACCCGGTTGGGCGAGCCGCGCCGCTCGTACGAGCCGGTGCGCCGCAGCCGGGGGCTGATCTCCAGCGGCGGCGCCTCCGCCCACGGTGTGGCACTGGCGACCGGCCGCTCCTCGGTGCGGGCCAGGCTCTCGGCGGTGGTGGTGAGGTGGCGGGTGGGGGAGAGGCCGAAGGCGGTGTGCCAGAGCCGGTGCGCGGACTCGTCGTCCGGAGCCTGGGCGAACCAGAGCGCCAGGGTCCGGAAGTCGGCCGAGCGGTCGGAGCGGCCGGCCCGGCGCTCGTTGATCGCCGTCACCGTGCCGAGCAGCTGGCGGATCGCGCCGATCGCCGCCGCCCGCAGCAGCCGGGCCTGCGACTGCCGCCCGCCGTCGGCGCTGACGAACCAGTCGCGCAGCCCCTGCCAGCGCTGTTGCCAGGCGGCCAGCGCCGCCCCGGTCGCGGCCTGCCGGGCGTGCTCGTCGGCCTCGTCGACCGGCGCGGCGTCGGCCGCCTCACGCCGCGCCGCCACCTCCAGCAGCGGCAGCACGCCCGCCGCCTCGATCTGGCCGGCCAGCGCGGCGATCTCGGCGCCCCGGTTGGCAAGATCGGCGATGAACCGCTCGATGTACGAGATCAACTGCTCCTTGTACGCCAGGAAGACGTCCACCTCCGCGTCGGCGAAGTCGACGGTACGGCGCAGCGAGGCCATGAACGCCTGCGCGTTGTCGGCCAGCCCGGTGAAGCGGTCGACCAGGCTCATCAGCAGCAGGTGCGTCTTGGCCGGGTCCGGGGGTTCCCCCGGTCCCGCCTCGGCCGGGTTCGCCTCGGTGGCGATGACCAGCAGCGCGCGGAGCTGGGCGGCGATGTCCGACAGCGCGACCGACTGGAGAGCGCCGCGCCGCGCCACCGTCTCCTCGTAGACCGCTATCGCCTGCTCGGCGGCGTGCCCCTCCGGGCTGAGCTGGTAGAGGTAGCGGGCCCGGTGGAAGTCCTCGACGGTGGTGACCCGGCCGGTGTCCGGGTCGGCCCGCAGGTTGCCCCACTCGGCGAGCTGGGTCAGGGCGGCGGTGACCGCCTCGGCCGGCGTACCGGGGCCGAGGTCGGCGAGGACGTCCTCCGGGCGCAGGTGCACGGTGAAGCGTTGCTTCGCCCGGACGAATGTCGACAGGATCGCGCGGTAGAGCGGGGCGTTCTGGGTTTGCAGGTGGGCGAAGGGCTGCGCGGAGGATTCGGTCCGGCCGGGCATCGAGCCATCATCGCACCGGCGGGGGCGGGCCGGTCGCACCGCCCCGGGCGTTTCGCGGCGGTGCGTGGGTGTGGGCAGTCAGGACCTGCGCAGTCGCTCCAGCGGGCCGCTCCGGGTGTCCATCAGCGCGCTGAAGTGGGCGACGAGCCGGTGTACCGGCTCGGGATCGCGGAGCACGACGCCGACTTCGAGGTTGCTGGAGAGTGCCCGGTCGGTCAGGTTGGCACTGGTGATCAGTGCGGCTCGTCGGTCGGCTGCGATGATCTTCGCGTGCATCGCGGCAGTCGAGCCTCCTGCTGCCGAGCGGCGCGAGGCCGGCCAGTGCCAGAAAACAGCCCGGTCTCGCAGCCGGGTGAAGGCGGCGGACGCGCCGGCCGAGCCCCGCAGCGTGCCGCCGTCGACGGAGGAGCTTTCCAACACCAGGTCGACCCGGACACCCCGATCGGCTGCGGCCAGCAGCTCGGCGACGACCTCCGGCACACCGTACGCGGCGAAGCTGACCACCAGCAGCGAGGTGCGCGCCGCCCGGATCAGCTCGACCACGACGGAGCTGGTCAGCCGCCAGGTCCGGCGCCGCGGCGTCGGAGAGGTCGTCCTGGGTCTCCGGTTCGACGGTGACACCGTTGGGGGCGAGCCGACCGAGGATGTAACGGTCGAGCGGATCCTCCCGGGTGGGAAACTCCTCGTCCGGCCCACCGAGCGGCCCGAGCAGGTCGGCCAGGACCAGCCGTTGCAACTCGTCGCGGATCACCCGCGCGTCCGGCACGGCGAGCACGCCCTCCCCACTCATGCAGGCCACCGTAGCCGGTACGGCCGACATCGGTAGCCGGGCGATCCGGCAGTAGATATGGACCGTGTCGGGAGGCTGTCAGGAGCACCGACAGTAGCCGAGGCTGGAGACGGCTACGCCGCACGACGGACAGGTTTCGGGACGGGGGGATGGAGCCGGAACCGACCTCGTCGGCCGCGCCGCGACCCGCTTCTTGGCCTTACGCGGGGCAGCGGCGATCGGCGAAGGCGCGGCCAACGCCTCCGCGACGAGGGCCCCTGTGATGCCCGTCCAGCCCTTCTGCTGCAAATGTTTGACGATCGTCTTTGTCTTGATGTTGGGATGCTGGGACCGAAGGCGGTGAACTTCCTGTACCACCTTGCGCCAGCCGGGGGCGCTTGCGCCCGCTCTCTTCGCTGCCGGTTGGCGCTGTCGACCGCGCGCGGCCCGGCCGCTCGTTCTCGAGCTACTGGGCGAAGTCACCGCACGGTCGAGCCAGGAGTCGGGCGTACGGTCGGGACGATCGTCGTTTTCCCAGTCGTAGCCTGGGTTGTCGAGTCCTCGACCTTCGGCGTCGGCGTACCAGCCGCCGATGCTGCGTCGACCTACCACGCGTGCCTCCGATGCTGGCGAACTGCCGGTACTCGGACGAGACGCTCAGGCGCGAGCGATGTGTTGATCGATGCTAGGGCGCGACCTGCGCGTACAGGAGTGGGTGAATCGGTCTACCAGGCGACCAGACGGCTCAGCTACGCAGCCGATCATGGAGAAGCGGCGGACGGTCTGGCGGGCCTGCACACCTGCCGGCGGTGACCGGTGAACCCGTCTGAGTGGGAGTAGTCAGCCGTCCGTCGGGTTGTCCAGGCCGCAGCGGGTGGTGTCGAAGGTGCGGTCGGCAATGGCGTCGAGAAGTCGTCTGGACGGTAGGTAGGTCGGGTCGACGTGCCGGCCGAGGATGATCGCGGAGACGGTGGTGGCGCCGGCGGCCTTGAGCGCGTACGCGAGCGACTGCACGCGGGCGCCCGTCGTCCAGGTGTCGTCGAGGATGAGTACGTGTGTCGGAGCACCGTGTGTGGTCAGGACGGGGATGAACCAGTCGGCGTGGAAGTCGTGTTCGTCCGGGCCGTAGCGTGGATTGACCCCGCTCGGGATCCAGGGCAGGTCGAGCCGGGCGCCGAGAAGCGCGATGAGTGGATGTGGACCGGGGCGGGCTGCGGGTACTCGGTACGGCGATGGCGTGCGTCGGCGCGGTGCCGGTCCGGGCGGTGACGCAGCCGAGGTGATCGCGCAGGAACAGGAGAAGTACGGCGAGCAGGTTCCACCGCGCCTGCTCCGAGCTTGGGGTGCCTTTGTAGGTGCGCAGATTGTGATGGTGCTGACCCGTGCGTGGGGAATAGGAGATCGGCAGCACGAGATCCGCGAGGCGCCCGCCTGACCGGCTGAAGTGGGATTGACAGCGCAGACAGCGCGGGTAGCCCTCGGTGCGTACGCCCCGGCAGGTCGGGCATATCCAGGGGTACTCCGGCAGGGGATTGCGCAGGTAGGCGCGCTGGACTTCGACGTATCGGCGGATGGTGGTCCAGCGCTGGTCAGCGGAGGGCGAGGTCAGGGAAGTTCTCCAGGCCGGCTTCGGTGGGCTGGTGGCTGAGAATGTCCTCGATCGCTTCAAGAAGCTCGACGGTGCCGTGCACCACGTACACGCCCGGGTTCTCGGCGAAGGTCTTGGCCCAGTCACAGCGCATGACCTGGCTGGTGAGCACGACCGGTCGGCCGTGCTGGAGCGCGAGTCGGGCCTGGATCCGCGCCCCGCTGGTCTCCCCCGCCTCGACGACGACGGTGGCGACCGCGTACCCGCTCATCACGGCGTTGCGCATCGGAAAGCTCTGCTTGGTGGGTTGGGCGTCAGGCCAGAACTGGGAGATCACCAGTCCGACCTCGGCGATCTGGTCCTGAAGCTGGCGGTTCGCGGCGGGATAGTAACGACGGATGCCGGTGCCGATGACGGCCACGGTGCGTCCGCCCGCGTCAAGGGCTGCCGTGTGCGCTGCGGTGTCGATGCCCTTGGCGAGCCCGCTGGCTACGGTCACTCCGCGTTCTGCCAGGGTGGTCGCCACCGCACGCGCGATGCGTAGGCCCTGCTCGCTTGCCCGGCGGCTGCCGACCACGGCCACAGCGCGATCATGAACTTGCAAGTCGCCTCGGCTGAACAGCAGCGGAGGCATCTCCCTGATGCCGAGAAGCTGTGCGGGGTAGGTGTCGTCGAAGAAGGCATGAACCCCGATGCCCTCGGCCGACCAGCCGGTGATCTCGTGAGCGGCAGCGCTGATCAGCTCGGCGGCGGGGATGGCGTCGGGGAAGAGTGTCTCCGGACTAGCGACGATGCGGTCGAGGAGTGCGCTGGCACTCCCGTTCTCCTGGATGCTCAGGGCGGTCTCGGTCCAGCTCACGCCCGGACGCCGTAGTAGTGCGACCAGGGCGGCGCGCTCGATCATCGCCCTATCCATGGGCACGATCGTAGGCCCTGCATCGCCACCATGCCTCGGCCCTTCTGGGTGGTGTCGCCGGCAGGCATTCCCGAGCATTCGCAGCCGGACCCACATGACTAGAACATATGTTCGACTGGGATGGCGGGTCAAGTCAGCGGGGTTCGCCCTGGGCGGGGAGGACGGGATCAGTCGAAGAGCTTGTTGCGCTCCTCGCGCAGCGGCCCCATCTCCTCGTCCGGGGTGCCCGTCAGGTTGCCGCCGACCTCGATCAGGTAGAGCGCCAGCCACATGACGCCCTTGGCGGCCTGCTCGAACACCCAGCCGAACCCGTCGCCGAGCGCGCCGGTGATGCCAAGTGTGGCGAGGTACGTGGTGTTGAAGACGGCCCGGAGTGCCGCCCAGATCATGTTGAGTCGTCCCGACTGCCCCCGTCCGCCTGATCGGATGATCACCACGATCGTCACGACGACCGCGACGACGGCGGCGCAGGCCGCGAGGGCCTTTCCGATCCAGCGGAGGATCGCGGCGATGGCGTAGAGGAGCATCGCGATGAGCGCGAGCAGCGCCCCGACCACGAAGAGGATGATCGCGGCGATCCACTTGAGTACCGTCAGCACCACGTCGAGGGCGTTCGCGGCGGCAGTGCCGGCCTGCCCGCCCCATGCCATGTCGCTGCGGAGCTGCGTCAGGTCGCCGTGTACCCGGAGGGCCTCCTCGGCAACCGAGCGATGCTGCTCGGCGGCGGACCGCAGCGCCTCGAAATCGGCGTCGGCCTGACGCAGGGGTTCGAGGATGTCCGGCAGCCGCTGGCCGTACAAGCCTTCTATCCGGCGGACGTCCGACATGTCGATGCCGTACTTCTCGGCCACGCTAGTCATGCGTCTTTCCTGGCAGGTTGCGCAGCATCCGATCAGCACCGCGGAGGTCGGCCTGTTCGTATCCCGCCGCTGCTGCCAGGATGCTGTCGGTGAACCGGGAGAGGCTTTGTCCGACCAGCGAGAGGCCGTCGACGAAGGCCGAGTTTCCGTCGTTCCAGACCGTGGCGGCGCGCTGTCCGACGGGGAGTTCGGGAAACTGGCTCCTGTCCGGCACCGCACCGCTGTCGCTGACGCTGCGGGACAGGACATCGACCCGTCCCGCCAGCACTGCCAGCCTGGACGCGATGCTGCGCAGATGATCCGGGTCAGTCGATATGTCGCTCATGAAGTCTCCTCGGTCGGGGGAAACTGCTCGGTCGGGTAGAGATCGGGGAATCGGTCGCCGGATGCCGAACGTATGACCCGGACAAGCGCCTCCGGTGGCTGCTCGAAGCGGTCGAGGGGTACGTCGAGGATCCAGCGGGACGGGTTGACCAGGCGTTGCACGAGATGTGTCACGGGGGAGGCCCGGACCGTCGCTTCGGTCGGGCCGGCCTGTCCGGGTACCCGGCTTGAGAAGATCAGTCGACGCGACCGGCGTGGTCGAGCCGTGACGACGACGTGATCTAGTTCCGTCCAGGCGACAGAGCCGGCGACGGCGCCGGACCAGTGCGCTCCGGCGCCGTCGAGCACCAAGGCGAAGTCCCTGAGCAGCGCTGCCTGGCGGCGGACATACCTGCCGACGAACATCAGCGGCGCGGCGACACAGAGCCCTCGGCCGGCCCAGAGGAACAGACCGGTGGCGAACCGCAGATCGTCCCCGGATGCCCACCGGATGCCGAGCAGCACGACGGCGACGATCGCCACGACGGTCGAGACCGCCAGCAGCGCACTGCCCGCGACTTCCATACCTTGGCCGAGCGCCGAGCGGGAAGCTCCACCGGCGGGGCGAGTCCGGATCGTTGATCGAGCCTCGGGCGATACATCCATTCGCAGCCTCCGATCGAACTCGCATCGACGGTATGGTGAGGCATCGCTGGGTGGTCGAGAGGTGGACCCATGGTAATGAGCGGGGGGCCCGAGCGGGACCCCGTCGCCGATCCGGTGCTGGCTGCTCTGGACCGGGTCAGCGGCCGTGGGCGGTCGGAGGACGGGCTGGTGCGGGCCGCCATCGACGGTGGCGGCATCCCCCGCGAACTCACCATCGACGCCGAGGCGATGCGGCAGCCTCCTGCGGCGCTGAGCGCGTCGATCCTGGAGGCGCTGCGCCACGCGCACGAGGATCTGGGCGTTCAGGTGGGACAGGAGCTTGCCAGGGTTGCCGATGCTGGTGACCCTGCCGGCACTCCGTCCGCTGCGGGCGATGCCGCCCGCGCCGCGGACGAACTCGATCGGATGGCCCAGGACATGTCCGGGGAGTTCGAGATGATGCGCCGGCGCCTCTTCGACGCTATCGACGGCAGGTAGTAGTCGAAGTTCCCCAGCCATCACCGGGATTGAAGTCGTGGCGCCAAGCGTGGTGGTGGCCGTCTACCAGTGGCCTCGGTTGGGCGTACCGGGGAGGGTGTGGCGGTGCGGGTCGACGAACCAGCAGCGGGCGTGACGGGCCTGCCATTGGTGCAGTTCGGTGCGGAGTCGATCCGCCTCGGTCCGGGCGGCTGACTCGGCCCGGCGGAGCCGGGCGATCTCGGCGGCGAGTCGGCGCAGGTAGGCGTACACCTGAACGGGGTCGAGGCCGCGCCAGCGGGTGCCGAAAGTCTTGGTGCGGGCCTGGCCCGGGTCGAGGTCCCGGCGGTGGTGGCGGCTTGCCGCGCGTCGTCGGGCGGAGCCGGGGTGGGGGAGGGGTTTCATGGCGGTCCTTCGAGGGGGTGGGCGGCGGCGCCGAGGCGGGCGGGGGCGGCCGTCGGCCATCCGGACGGTCGACGGCCGGAGCCCGGCACCCGCCCCGGGCCCTTCTCCGCTTCCGGCCGCCCGGGAGGCAGGCGGCCGAAAGAGGCTCTAACTGGTCGCGCCGGTCAGCCGATCGGTGTACGAGCTCAGCGCGGAAACCGCACCGGTCAGGCTCTCCGTCAGCAGGACGAGCTGATCGGACGCGTGTGACCAGTGACGGATCGCGGTGTCGGGGTCGAGTTCGGGGTCGTCGGCGTCGCGGAGCCGCTGGCCTGCGGCGCGCAGCCGCTCGGGGAACCCGGCGACCCGCTCGGCCGCCTCGGCGAACTGGGTACGCGACAGGTCCAGCGCGCCGGCCACCCGGCCGATGCTTGTCACGTTGGGGTCGCCAAGTTGGGTACGCAGTTCGGCGACGCCCTCGCCGATCAGCTCCTCGGCGTGCACGGCCAGCTCGATCGCGTCCTTGCCGCAGCGGCGGGCCCGGCGCAGCGCCGGGTGCGCCGAACCGTGGCTGGTCAGCACGAGTAGCGCGGAGGCCGCGACGACCGCCAGGTAGACCTTGCGCAGGTCGTCCGCGACCTCCTTTGCCGCGTACGCCACGCTCGCCGTCTCCGCCGGTGTCTCGTCGTCCGCCTGCTCCGTTGTCGTCGCTTCATGCACCGTCACGCCGGTCTCCTTCCGTGGGATGTGCGGGTGCTGCTGTTGGCGTGCCGAGGCGGCCCGGACCAGCTGAGGGAGGTTCGGGTCACCACCCGGTGGTTAGTGGCCACCTCGGCACGGTTTCCGGGCCGTACAACCCGGGCGAGGAACGTCCACCGCTCACCTGATGTTGGATACCTTGACTCATGACAATAGTACTCGTCAAGAGTGCTCAGCATGTTGACGTGTGACAAGATGACTCACGCCTCTTGACGTGCGCCTACCGTCGCGTTCATGCGGCTCATGGGTGCTCACGAGATCCGGATGCGGCTGGGCGGGATCAGCCGCCAGCGCGTCTACGCGATCACGTCGCACCGCTCGTTCCCGGCCCCGATCGCCGAGCTTCAGCAGGGCAAGGTGTGGCGTGCCTCGGACGTCGAGAAGTGGATCGCGAAACACCGGCCGGAACTGGCTGGTGAGGACGAAGAGTAGGCGCTCACGGCGCCAGCCTGGATGCTCCCGAACACAATCCCGCCGATCTCCTTGCCCTCAACAGGTGTCGTTCGGCGTGCCAGGGTGGCCCCGGTCACCGGTGAGGTTCCGGGGGATCGTCCGGCGACCAGCGGCCACCTCGGCACGGATTAGGGCCGTGCGGTCCGGCCTGAGTTGTCCCGCTTTGCCGACGAGGGAGCCTTCCAGAGGATGACACGCCAGCACGCCGCGACGGCGATCCGGCGGAACGGACGATGACGTTCATTGCCCAGGTGCCCGCGACATCAGGATGGTGGCCAGCACCTCCGGCAGGCGGCCTTGCCTCTCGCGCGAGCCTCGTGGGCGCTCACAGCCTCGACCTTGTTGACGTTCCGCCTGTTTTTCTCTGCTTGGCGCACACCTTGGCGGTAGCCGGGACAGTCCACGTCCCGGTGGAACGTGCGGCCTCCTGTTGTGACAATCCCGACGGTGTGGCCTCGTGGCCATTCATTGGCGAGCTGGACTGGTACGGCTTGGGCATCCCCTGACTGTCCAGTGGTCCCCTTGGTGCGCCGTCGATCGTCTCCACGTCGCACGGCTACTCCGCTGCCCAGCGTTCGGCAAGCGCGTCGACCTCCGCCAGGAACTGGGACATGTCGTCATCCGAGAGCGCTCTGAGCAGCTTCCAGAGAAGTAGCATCTCTGACTGGACGATGAGACCAGGATCGAGATGATCAAGTTCACTGGTGTCGCCAGTCGTTGTGGCGGTGATCAGCTTTTCAGCGACGGCGGGATCGAGATCGAATCCTGTACCGGCCATGTCGGCCCGGGTATCGGCGACGAACCGGATAATGTCCGCTGTGCTGGAGAACGCAAGCTGACGCTGGCGGGCTGCGAGGAAGAAGGCGGCGCCAACGACCAGACCAAGCTCGTCCCATCCCTTCTCGTCCAGTTGCTCACAGTGCTGGCGGTAGGCATCTGCGTTTCCCTTGACAAGTTCCCGGATAAGATCCAGGTGGGTGTCTCGGTCAGCCACGTTCTCTTTCCCTTCGCTCTTTTCTCAAACTCGCAGCCTTGAGGACAACCGCGAGCGCTGCGGCGGCCGTGACAGCCAGCGCCTCCGCGGCGTCGCCGGGTGTTCCTACTGCTGTAGGGTTCCGTGGCGGTGGCGGCAGCTTCTGCGTGGTCGACGTGGTGCCGTCCGGCCGTGCCTCGGCCAAGAAGTCGACAAGGTCCTTCACCTTTTCGCCGATCGACTCGGCCTGGTGCGTTGTCCGTTTCGCGAATCGGCGGAAGCCATCCTCCGCCCGTTCGGCCTCCTGGACGAGTTGTTCCCCGCCGGGGGCTGAGTCCGTAGCTCTGCCTCTGGATGGAACTGACCCCGGGGCTATCTCGTTGGCATAGGAGGCGAAGTGGTCGGCGGCTTCGCTGAGCAAACGGGCCGCTTTGCCCGCCTTGGCGGCGGCCTCGCTGCTCGCAACAATCGCCGCTCGGACCAGTGCATGGTCGCTGCCGCGTGCCACGTCACCAAGGATGCCGTGTACCTGATCTGCCTCGGCCTGACCCCGGCTCGCCCCGACGGCACCCCTGTCGAGGCGTTCGATCACCTTGGACAACCGGGACACCACCTCGCCGACACTGCTCACCCCAGCTTCTCCTGGAACTCGCTTGTGGAAGCCACGCTGGTGTCGAGACGGCGTACGACCAGAGTCAACTCGTCGGTGGCTGCCTTGAGGCAGGCCAACCCTTCCTTGACCTCGGGATGCTCGCTGTCGTGTAGGGCGTCGCGGGCAAGTTGGGCGGTGTCGACGCTGTCCGTGGTGACGGCCGCGGTGATCTGCTTGGCCACACCAGCCGCAGCGATCGCCCGTCCTAGCTTGACCTTGATCTCCTCGATGCTCACCGCGCCTCGATCGTGATCAGTCCGCCCGGTGATTCTCGGGGGATCGCAGCTGTCGATCGGCTAGACCATAGCCCGGCTCGGCGTACCGGAGGAAGGTCTTGCGGCGGTCGACGGTGTCGCGGTCCCGGTAGACGTGACCGGCGGTTTCGAGACGGTCGACGACCCCGGTCACCGAGCCGGACGAGAGGTTCAGCTCGGCGCGCGGGTCTCCGGGAGTGAGCGGCCGGTCGGCCAGGTCGGCCTCCATCACCAGTAGCAGGGCGTGCAGGTCGGCGTGGCCGAGCGGATTGCGGGCGGCGAAGGATTCGCCGATGTGCTGGACGTGCGCGACGTAGAGCCGCAGCTGACTGACGATCGAACTTATCGTGCGGGCTCGGTTCTGCCGGCCGGGACGACCGTACCCGGCCGCCCCGGCCGCCCGGCCCGAGCCGGCGCTCCAGCGTCGAGTCCCGGTGACGGTGCTGTTGCGAATATATTTAGTCTTCTTTATAGTTCGACGACAATTGATGGCTTGCCATGCGCCGGCCGAGCCGGCACCGTCGAGCGTCGGAGGAATCGTGAGGCGTACCCACAGAAAGCTCCTGCTGGCCGGGCTCGTCGCGGCAGCTACGGCGATCGCGGCGGTCGCCACGCTGCCGGTGACGGACGTCGCCGCGCGGGCGGCCTCGACCCCGACCGCATCGTTCGCGAAGGTCTCCGAGTGGGGCTCGGGGTGGGAGGGCCGCTACACCATCACCAACGGTGGCAGCACCGCCATCACCTCCTGGCAGGTGCGGTTCGACCTGCCGGCCGGGACCACCGTCGGCTCCCACTGGAACGCGACGCTGACCAGCAGCGGCCAGCGGCACACCTTCGGCAACGTCTCCTGGAACGGCCGGATCGCCCCGGGCGCCTCGGTGACCTTCGGCTTCATCGGTAACGGCTCCGGCGCGCCGACCGGCTGCCAGCTCAACGGCCAACCGTGCGGCGGCGGCACCGGGCCCACCCCGACCCCGACGGCGACGCCGACCGGCGTACCGCCGACGGTCCCGCCGGGCGGCGTCACCCCGGTCGCGGCAAACGGCCAGCTCCGGGTCTGTGGCCGGCAGCTCTGCAACGCCGCCGGCAAGGCGATCCAGTTGCGCGGGATGAGCACGCACGGTCTCCAGTGGTACGCCGACTGCGCCACCCCCGCCTCGCTGGACGTGCTCGCCCGACAGTGGCAGGCGGACGTGCTGCGGATCTCGATGTACATCCAGGAGGGCGGCTACGAGACCGACCCGCGCGGCTTCACCGACCTGGTGCACAACTACATCGAGATGGCGACGACCCGGGGCATGTACGCGATCGTGGACTGGCACATGCTCACCCCCGGCGACCCGAACCACAACCTGGAGCGGGCGCGCACCTTCTTCGCCGAGATCGCCGACCGGCACCGGGCCAAGAACAACGTGATCTACGAGATCGCCAACGAGCCGAACGGGGTGGCCTGGAGCGCCGTCAAGAGCTACGCCGACCAGGTCATCCCGGTGATCCGCAGTCGCGACTCCGACGCGGTGGTGCTGGTCGGCACCCCCGACTGGTCCTCGCTCGGCGCCTCCGGCAGCGGCGGCGGTGCCGACGTCATCGCCGCCAACCCGGTCGACGCCGGCAACGTCATGTACGTCTTCCACTTCTACGCGGCCTCGCACGACGACTACTACCTCGACACGGTCCGCAGCGCGGCCGACCGGCTGCCGCTCTTCGTCACCGAGTTCGGCACCCAGGACTACTCCGGCGACGGGCCGAACGACTTCGCGATGGCCCAGCGCTACCTGGACCTCTTCGCCAGCCGGAAGATCAGTTGGGTGAACTGGAACTTCTCCGACGACTTCCGCTCCGGTGCGGTCTTCACCACCGGCACCTGCGCGGCGGGCGCGTTCGGCGACACCGCCCGGCTGAAGGAGGCCGGGCGGTGGGTCCGGGACCGGATCCGCACCCCCGACGACTTCTGACGCCGGCCGCCGCAGCCCGGCCAGACGCCTCCCACGCCACCCCGGCCGGGACCTTCGACCCGGTCGGGGGTGCGGGCCGGCCCTGCCCCCACCATCCTGCCGCCGAGCAGGTTGAGGGCAGGACGATTGGAGGCGCCATGAAAGCGCTTGTGTACGGCGGTCCGGGGCAGAAATCCTGGAAGGACGTTCCCGACCCCACCATCGCCGATCCCCGCGACGCGATCATCAAGGTGGAGACCGCGACGATCTGCGGTACCGACCTGCACATCCTGGGCGGTGACGTCCCGGCCGTCGAGCCCGGCCGGATCCTCGGGCACGAGGCCGTCGGCACCGTCGTCGACGTCGGCTCCGGGGTCAGCGGCCTGAGCGAGGGTGACCGGGTCCTGGCATCCTGCATCTCGGCGTGTGGCGTCTGCCGCTACTGCCGCAGCGGCAGCTACGGGCAGTGCCTCGGTGGCGGCGGCTGGATTCTCGGCCACCGGATCGACGGCGTACAGGCGGAGTACGTCCGGCTGCCCTTCGCCGACCTGTCGACGTACAAGCTGCCGGCGAACGTCACCGACGAGGCCGCCGTGATGCTCACTGACATCCTGCCCACCTCCTACGAGGTGGGTGTGCTCAACGGCCAGGTCCGGCCGGGCGACACTGTGGCGGTGGTCGGGGTCGGGCCGATCGGGCTCGCCGCCGTGCTGACCGCCCGGCTCTACTCCCCGGCGCACATCATCGCGGTCGACCGGGCGGCGAGCCGGTTGCAGGCGGCCAAGCAGTTCGGGGCGGACATCGCGGTCAGCGCCGACGAGGATCCGCTGGAGGTCGTCCGGGCCGTCACCGGTGGCCTCGGCGCGGACGTGGTGCTGGAGGCGGTCGGCACGCCGCAGTCGTTCGAGACGTGCACGACGCTCGTCCGCCCCGGCGGCCGGGTGGCGAACATCGGCGTGCACGGCAAGCCGGCGACGCTGCACCTCGAAGACCTGTGGATCAAGAACGTCACGATCACGACGGGACTGGTCGACACGTACTCGACGCCGAACCTGCTCACCATGCTGGCCGCCGGGCAGCTCGACGTCGGCCACATCATCACGCACCGCTTCCCGCTCGGGGACATCATGGCGGCGTACGACGTCTTCGCCCGGCCGGCCGAGACCGGCGCGCTCAAGGTCGTGCTCTCCGCCGGCTGACCGTCGGGCGACCGATGACGGGCGAGCGGCAGGCGGAGACGGGCGAGCGGCAGGCAGAGCGGCGGGCCCCCGACCCTCATCGGGTCGGGGGCCCGCCGGCTCGTGCTCGTGTCGGACGCGGTTCCGTCAGGCGGTGGCGGTCGGCAGTTCGCGGACCACGGCGACCGGGCAGTGCGCGTGGTGCAGCAGTTGCTGGCTGATCGAACCGAGCAGCAGACCGCGGAACCCGCCACGACCGCGCGAACCGACGACCACCAGTTGGGCATCCTGGCTCGCGTCGACCATGACCCGGCCGGCCGGGCCCTCTATCACCTCGACAATCACCTTGACCTGGGGATGCACGGCCTGCCAACCTGCCAGCAGCTCGTCGAGCTCGGCCTGCTCGGCCGCCCCCTGCACCGCCGGCTCGTAGTCCGCCGGCCGCCAGCGCGGCGCCGGAGCCGTCCAGGCCCGGACGACCCGCAGCTCCGTGCCGCGCGCCACCGCCTGCTCGCCCGCGTACTGGAGAGCGAAGAGGGCACTGTCGGAGCCGTCGACGCCGACGACGACCGGGCCGGCCGGCGGGGGCGTCTCGCCGCGTACCACGACGACCGGGCAGTGCGCGTGTGCCGTGACGGTGATGCTGGTCGAGCCGAGCAGGAGGTCGGCGAAGCCGCCGTGTCCGCGACTGCCGAGTACCAGCAGGCGGGCCTTGCGGGAGAGTTCCCGCAGCACGACCGCTGCCGCGCCGTCCACGACGGTGCCGGTCACCGTCACCTCCGGATGGGTCTGCCGGGCCTGCGACACCGCCGCGTCGACCATCTTCCGGGCGTCCTCCCGGGCGCCCTGATCGGGCCAGTTACCGGGTACGGGTGCGATCGAGCCGGCGACGGCCTGCCACTCGAACGCGAAGATCAGCCTGACCGGGACACCGGCGCGGGCGCCCTCGTCCAGCGCCCACCCCAGGGCAGCCTGGGCACTCTCGGATGCGTCGTATCCGACGACGACGGGTTGGGTCTTCATGGCGGTCCTCCAACCAGACTCTCTACCGGAAGTCAACCGCGCCGGGCCGCCCCGCCCAAGGGCCGGTCGCCGGTCCGGTACGTGACCTTCGGCCCGCCGGCCGAACGCGTCGGGCCGGCAGCCGACCCCGGTCGAACGCGTCGGGCCGGCAGCCGGCCCCGGTCGAACACGTCGGGCCGGCAGGCGACCCGGCCGAACGCATCGGGATCGGCAGGCGACCCCGGCCGAACGTATCGGGCCGGCGGCGGTCGGCGGCAACGGCCGATGGCCCCGGACGTCCGGGCCACCCGGCCCTGCCCGATCCAGGGCCGGAAGGCGTGCCATGGAGGGGGAGACCTGCCGTTGCGGTGGGGCGAGTTCGCCGTGAGGAGAGAGGCAATGCGGAACTGGACGGTACGGGACGTCATGACCACCGAGGTCGCCGCCGTGCCCGAGGACGCCACCTACCGGGCCGTGGTGGACCTTCTCGCCGAGCGTCGGATCAGCGCGGTGCCCGTCGTCGACGTGGCGGGCAGGGTCGTGGGGGTGGTCTCCGAGGCCGACCTGGTCTACAAGGTCGAGTTCGCCGGCGCCGTGACCCGGCGGCGGAAGTACCCCACCCGGCGCCGGTCGCCCCGGGAGAAGGGCGGCGCCCGGGTGGCGGGCGAGCTGATGAGCTCGCCGGTGGTGACCACCGGTCCGCAGACCTCGCTGCACGCCGCCGCCCGGCTGATGACCGAGAAGGGCGTGAAGCGGCTGCCGGTGGTGGCCGAGGACGGCGCCCTGATCGGGATCGTCTCCCGTTCCGACCTGCTGAAGGTGCACCTTCGCCCCGACGAGGAACTGCGGCACGACATCGCGGACGGGCTGCTGCTGCGGACGCTGTGGCTGGAGCCGCTCGCGGTCGAGGTCGCGGTCGACGGCGGCCTCGTGACGCTTCGCGGTCGCCTCGACCGGCGCAGCCTGGCCGAGCTGACCGTTCAACTGGTCGCCGCCGTGCCCGGGGTGGTCGGTGTCGAGGACCACCTGACCTACGACCTGGACGACGTCGAACCGCCAGGCTCCCGGCGGAGCCGGGCCGTCCCGTCCCGTACCGCATAGCGCCGGACGGGCCCCAGCCCGCCTCCCGGCCGGGCACCGCTGTGGTCCTGTCCGCCCTGTACGCGGGACCTTCGCCCCTTGGGCCGTCCCGTGGAGCCGGCAAGGCTGTAGTTGCGGAGGCCTGCCCTGCCGACACAGTGGAGGAACGACATGAACTACCGGATCGCGATCAACGGGTTCGGCCGGATCGGCCGCAACTACCTGCGGGCACTACTGGACCGGCGTCTCTTCGACGACGGCTTCGAGGTGGTCGCCGTCAACGACCTGTGGGAGCCGGCCGCCCTGGCCCACCTACTGGCCTACGACTCCACGTTCGGCCCGCTCGACGCCGAGGTCAGCGTCGACGGTTCGGCGATCCTCGTCGACGGGCGCCGGATCGAGACCTCCCGGGAACGGGAGCCGGAGCGGCTGCCCTGGGCACAGTTCGGTGTCGACCTCGTGATCGAGGGGACCGGGAAGCTGCGTACCCGGGACGCGGCGGCCGGCCACCTCAAGGCCGGCGCCCGGCGGGTGCTGATCTCCGCGCCCGCCAAGGACGTCGACGCGACGATCGTGCTCGGTGTCAACGAGTCGACCTACCACCCGCGACAGCAGGTGATCTCCGCCGCCTCGTGCACCACCAACTGCGCGGCGCCGATGGTCAAGGTCCTGCACGACGCCTTCGGCGTGGCCCGGGGTTACCTGACGACGGTGCACGCGTACACGAACGACCAGGCGGTGCTGGACAGCCCGCACAAGGACCTGCGCCGGGCCCGGTCGGCGGCCGTCAACATCATCCCGACCAGCACCGGAGCGGCCAAGGCCATCGGTCTGGTGCTGCCCACCGTCGCCGGCCGGCTGGACGGTGTCGCGCTACGGGTGCCGGTGGAGGACGGCTCGGTGACCGACCTGACCTGCGAACTCGACGTACCCGCCACGGTGGCGGAACTCAACGACGCGTTCGCCACGGCCGCGGACGGCCCGCTGCGCGGCGTGCTCCGCTACACGGACCGGCCGATGGTCTCCCGGGACGTCGTCGGCGACCCGGCCTCCTGCGTCTTCGACGCCGCGCTCACCCAGTCGGCGGGGGCGCTGGTGAAGGTCTTCGGCTGGTACGACAACGAGTGGGGCTACGTCAACCGTCTCGTCGACCTCACCTCCCTGATCGCCGGTAAGGACTGACGGCAGGCGGTCGGGCCATTGGTCCCTGGGCGGTCGTGGCGCACCGAGGTGCGATTGAGGAGACCACGAAGGAGGTTGTGATGTCGACGATCACCAAGGCACGTGGCGGTCTGACCCCGCTCGAGTGGGTCAACAACCTGTCCCTGTTCCCGTTCCTGGCGCCGGCCATCCCGGTCGAGGAGTTCCTCGAGGGCGAGACCTACACCGTCCGGGCGGAGCTGCCGGGAGTCGACCCGGCCAAGGACGTCACCGTCACCTGTGCCGACGGTGCGCTGCGGCTGCACGTCGTGCGCTCCACCGAGCACAGGGACCGGACGCGTTCGGAGTTCCACTACGGGTCGTTCTACCGCACCGTCCCGCTGCCGGCGGGCGCCCGGGAGGAGACCGTCTCCGCCGCGTACGCCGACGGCATCCTGACGATCACGGTGCTCGTGGGCAAGGTCGAGAGCACCGGCAAGACGATCCCGATCGCGATCGGAACGAGCACCACGATGTGAGTGTCGGTGCGCGCATCCTGCGCGCCAGGAAGTCGGGCTCGGTCATCCCACCGAGCCCGATGGCGTCGTCACGGCGAAAGGGGAGACCCATGAACCGCACCCGCGACCTGCTCGCCGAGCATCCGTTCGTCGCCGGGCTGGCCCCGGATCGGGTGGACCGGCTCGCCCTCTACGCCCATCCGGTGTTCCGCAACCGTGGCTACCGGCTCTTCGCGAGCGGACGACCGGCGACGCGCTTCTGGTTGCTGCGCACCGGGGAGGTGGCGCTGGACCTGCACACTCCCGGCCGTGGCGACGTGGTCATCGAGAACCTGCGGGGCGGTGACGTACTCGGCTGGTCCTGGCTCTTTCCGCCGCAGCGGTGGCAGTTCGGCGCGATCGTGGTCGAGCCGATCCGGGCGATCGAGTTCGACGCGCCCGGCGTCCGGTCGCTGATGAACGACGACAGCGGGTTCGGCTACGAACTCACCCGCCGGTTCTCGGCCGTGATGCTCGACCGGCTCCAGGCCACCCGCACGCGCCTGCTCGACCTCTACCGCTACTCGGAATCCGCCGGCTGACCGTCATCCGGCCCGGCCGGGCGCCGCCGGGCCCTGGTCGCGAGACCCGGAGCGCGGAGCGCGAGACCTGGCGGCGGCGGCGACCGCGAGACCCGGCACGGCGGCGACGGCGACGCAGGCCGCCAGGTCGGCGGCGGAGAGTGCCGCGGTGCCGAGCAGGTCGCGCAGCGGCGGCACCAGTACCCCGGCCAGTTGCAGCAGCGCCGAGACCAGTACCGCCACGGCGAGGGCGGGGTTGCGTGGACCGCCGGGCCGGCGTGGTGCCCGGACGGCCAGCGCGATGCCGAGCTGCCCGAGGCCCAACACCACGAAGATGATCGACTGCCACGGCCGGTGCAGCGCGTGGGCCCCGACACCGGCCGCCAGGACGACGGCGGCGAGCAGCGCGCCGGTCAGCAGCACCCCGTGCAGCAGTCCGGCACCGAGCACCGACTCCTGCGGTGGGCGCGGCGGGCGGCGCATGACGCCCGGTTCGGCGGGTTCCGCGCCGAGCGCCACCCCGGGTACGCCGTGGGTGAGCAGGTTGACCCAGAGGATCTGCGCCGGCAGCAGGGGCACGGCCAGGCCGAAGAACGGCCCGGCCAGCATCACCAGGATCTCGGCGACGCCGCCGGCGAGCCCGTACCGCAGGAAGCGGCGGATGTTGTCGTAGATGCGGCGCCCCTCGGCGATCGCGGCGCCGACGGTGCCGAGGTTGTCGTCGACAAGCACCAGGTCGGCGGCCTGCCGGGCGACCTCGGTGCCGCCGCCCATCGCGACCCCGATGTCGGCCCGGCGCAGCGCCGGGGCGTCGTTGACCCCGTCGCCGGTCATCGCCACCACGTCGCCCCGGGCCTGGAGGCCCGCGACGATGTCCAGTTTCTGCTCCGGCTGGATGCGGGCGTAGACCCGCTCGTCACCCCTGGTGGTGCCGCCGTCCCGGTGGACCGGGTGGGTGGTCCCGTCGTTCCGGTTGGCCGTCCCGTCGTTCCGGTTGATCGTCCCGTCGTTCCGGTTGATCGTCCCGTCGTCGCCGAGGACGATCCCGTCGCCGTGCCGCCAGATGCCGAGCTGGCCGCCGATGGCGGCGGCGGTCGCCGGATGGTCACCGGTGATCAGCACGAGGCGGATGCCCGCCCGGGCGAAAGCGGCCGCGGTCTCCGGCGCCGCCGGCCGGACCGGGTCGCCGATCGCCACCAGCCCGGCCGGCCGCAGGCCGCGTACGGTCTGCGGGTCCGGCGGTGCGTCGAGCGTCGCGGTGGCGATGGCGAGGACGCGCAACCCGTCGGCGGCGAGCCGGGCGGCGTGCTCCAGCAGCTCGGGCGGTGTTTCGGGTACGAGGGGCGGCGCCAGCACCGACTCCGGCGCGCCCTTGCACACCACGAGGTAGCCCCCGTCGGGGCGGCGGTGCACCGTCACCATCCGGCGGGTCTCCTGCTCGAAGGGCAGCTCGGCGATCCGTGGCCAGGCGGCACGCTCGGCGTCCTGGTCGAGCCCGCACCGGCCGGCGAACGCGAGCAGCGCGGCCTCCAACGGGTCGCCGACCGGCGTCCACCGCGGACGATCGGCGGACGGCGCCGCCAGTACGGCGTCGTTGCAGAGCAGCACGGCGCGGGCCAGGTCCCGCAGGCCGGAGTCGGGACGGACCGCCCCGCCACCCGCCGCACGCGCGTCACCGACCCCACCCGTGCCGTCGGTGTCGCCGGTGCCGTCGGTATCGCTCGTGCTGCCAGTGCTGCCCGTGTCGCCCGGCTCGTCGTAGAGCTCGCCGTGCGGGTCGTACCCGTTGCCGCGTACCCGGTAGGCGGCACCGCCGACGGTGACCACCCGCTGCGCGGCCATCCGCCCCTCGGTGACCGTGCCGGTCTTGTCCGAGGCGACGACGGTGACCGAGCCGAGCGTTTCCACCGCGTGCAGCCGCCGGGGGATCGCCCGGGTGCCGGCCATCCGGCGGGCACCGAGCGCCAGTGCGAGGGTGACCACGGCCGGCAGTGACTCGGGCACGGCGGCGACGACGAGGCTGACCGCGGTGACGGCCATGTCGACGACGGCCTGCCCGCCGACCACCCCGATGACGAAGACGGCGGTCGAGAGCGCCACCGCTGCCAGCCCGAGGACGCGGCTGAGCCCGGCGAGCCGGCGTTGCAGCGGAGTGGGTGCGGGCCGGGTCGTCGCCACGAGGGTGGCGATCCGCCCGAGGGCGCTGGCCGGACCGGTGCGGACGACGGTGCCGGTGGCGCGCCCGGTGACGACGACCGTGCCGGCGTACGCCTCCGCGCCGGCCGGGCGGGCGACCGGGACCGACTCGCCGCTGAGCGCCGCCTCGTCGAGCTGGAGCCGGTGCGCCTCCGTCAGCAGCAGATCGGCCGGTACGACATCGCCCGGCTCCAGGTGCACCAGGTCGTCCCGGACCAGCTCGTCGGCGGGTACGACCAGATGCCGGCCGTCCCGCTCGACCCGGGCGGTCGGTGCGGCCATCCGGTCCAGCGCGGCGATCGCCCGATCCGCCCGCACCTCCTGGACCACGCCGATCGTGGAGTTGACGATGACGACCAGCGCGATGACGGCGGTGTTCGAATGGTCGCCGAGCGCCGTGGTCACCACGGCGGCGGCGATGAGCAGTGCGACCAGCGGGTCGCTGAGCTGGTGCGCGATCCGGGTGGCGAGGTGCCGGCGGGCCGGCGCCGCCACCGTGTTCGGCCCCTCGGTGCGGAGCCGGGCCGCTGCGTCCTGCGCCGTGAGCCCTCGGGGCGTCACGGGTGCGGTGGTGGGGGCCATGCCTCCAGCCTGCGGCCGAATCCCCTTCGGCGGCAGGGCCGGCGTGCTGGGGTGATTTGGGACCTTGGACCTTGACCAGACAGCGGGGTGCGCTCAGAAGGTGACCAGGCCGTGGGCGCGGAACTGGTCGCGTACCCGGTCCAGCAGCTCGGGGGAGGGCGGCGGGGTGTCGGCGAGCGGGAACCGCAGCCCGAGGGCGGCGTACTTGGCCGCGCCGAGCCGGTGGAACGGCAGCACCTCGACCCGCTCGACGGTGGTGAGCGCGGCGGCGTGCCGGGCCACGGCCGCCACGTTGGCCGGCGCGTCGGTCAGGCCGGGCACGAGCACGAAACGGATCCACATCCGGTTGCCGCGCTCGGCGAGCCGCCGGGCGAACCGCAGGGTCGGGGCCAAGTCGCCGCCGGTCACCCGCCGGTAGGTCCGCGGGTCGCCGGACTTGATGTCGAGCAGGACGAGGTCGGTGGCGTCGAGCAGCGCATCGCTGGCGCGATCGCCGAGGGCGCCGGAGGTGTCGAGCGCGGTGTGCAGGCCGGTCTGCCGGGCGCGGCGCAGCAGCGCCTCGGTGAAGGCGGGCTGGAGCAGCGGCTCACCGCCGCTGACGGTGAGGCCACCACCGGCGACCCGGATGAAGCGGGTGAACCCCGAAACCACCGTCCACAGCGCATCGACGTCGGTACGCTGTGCCGGCCGCATCCGCCAGGTGTCCGGGTTCTGGCAGTAGCGGCAGCGCAGCGGGCAGCCGGCAAGGAAGACCACCAGCCGGGTGCCGGGACCGTCCACTCCGGTCGAGATGTCCCAGGAGTGCACGGCCCCGGTCAGCGCAGCCCCGGCTCCGGTGGCCGTCCGGGCGATGGTGGTCGTGCTCACAGCGACCCGTGGAAGGTACGGGAGATCACGTCGCGCTGCTGCTCGGGCGTGAGCCGGACGAAGTTGACCGCATAGCCGGAGACCCGGATCGTGAGCTGCGGGTAGCGCTCGGGGTGGGCCATCGCGTCCTCCAGGGTGGCCCGGTCGAGCACGTTGACGTTCATGTGATAGCCGCCCGCGTCGGTGTAGCCGTCCAGCACGCCGACCAGGTTGCCGACCTGCTCCTGCCGGCTGCGGCCGAGCCCGTCCGGGGTGACGGTGCTGGTCAGCGAGATCCCGTCCCGGGCGCTCGCGTACGGCAGCTTCGCCACCGAGAGGGCGGAGGCGACCAGGCCGTGCCGGTCGCGGCCGTTGCCGGGATTGGCGCCGGGCGCGAACGGCTCACCCGCGCGCCGCCCGTCGGGCGTGTTGCCGGTGTGTTTGCCATAGACCACATTGGACGTGATGGTCAGCACCGACAGCGTCGGCTCGGCGCTGCGGTATGTCGGCTGCCGGCGCAGTCTCGCCATGAACGCCTCGACGAGCCAGACGGCGATGCTGTCGGCGCGGTCGTCGTGGTTGCCGTAGCACGGGAAGTCACCCTCGACCGCGTAGTCGACCGCCAGACCGGATTCGTCACGCAGCACCTTCACCCTGGCGTGCTTGATGGCCGAGAGGCTGTCGACGGCGACGGAGAGGCCGGCGATGCCGGTGGCGAGGAAGCGGTGCACCGGATAGTCGTGCAGCGCCATCTCCAGCCGCTCGTAGGCGTACCTGTCGTGCATGTAGTGGATGACGTTGAGTGCGTCGACGTAGGTGGCGACGAGCCAGTCCAGGGTCTTCTCGTACGCCGCCGCGACCTCGTCGTAGTCGAGGATTTCGCCGCCGACCGGTGTCGTCGGCGGGGCCACCTGCGCCCCGGTCAGCTCGTCCCGCCCGCCGTTGATGGCGTAGAGCAGCGCCTTGGCAAGATTGGCGCGGGCGCCGAAGTACTGCATGTCCTTGCCCACCCGCATCGCCGAGACGCAGCAGGCGATCGCGGTGTCGGTGCCGTACGCCGGCCGCAGCAGCTCGTCGTTCTCGTACTGCACCGCGCTGGTGTCCAGGGACACCTGGGCGCAGAACCGCTTGAAGCCCACGGGCAGGCCCGGTGACCAGAGTACTGTCAGGTTCGGCTCCGGTGCCGGGCCGAGGTTGTAGAGGGTCTGCAGGAACCGGAACGTGGTACGGGTGACCAGGGTCCGGCCGTCCTTCCCCATCCCGCCGAGCGCCTCGGTGACCCAGGTCGGGTCACCAGAGAAGAGCTGGTCGTATTCGGGCGTACGCAGGAACCGGATGATCCGCAGCTTGATGACCAGGTCGTCGACGAGTTCCTGCGCCGCCTGCTCGGTCAGCCGCTCCTCGGCGACGTCCCGCTGGAGGTAGATGTCGAGGAAGGTGGCGGTGCGGCCGAGCGACATGGCCGCACCGTTCTGCTCCTTGGTCGCCGCCAGGTAGGCGAAGTAGAGCCACTGGACCGCCTCCCGGCCGGTGGTCGCCGGGCCGGCGATGTCGTACCCGTAGCCGGCCGCCATCTGCTTGAGTTCCTCCAGCGCCCGGACCTGCTCGGCCAGCTCCTCCCGGTCGCGGATGATCGCCGGGGAGGAGGGGAATCCGTCCAGCCGGGCCCGGTCGGCGAGCCGGCTGGCGATGAGCTGGTCGACGCCGTAGAGCGGCACCCGGCGGTAGTCGCCGATGATCCGGCCCCGGCCGTAGGAGTCGGGCAGCCCGGTGATGACGTGCGAGCGGCGGGCCCGGCGGACCGCGTCGGGGTAGGCGTCGAAGACGCCGTCGTTGTGCGTCTTGCGGTGCCGGCTGAACGTCTCCTCGACCTGCGGGTCGAGGGTGTAGCCGTAGGCGGCGAGGGCGCTGGCGACCATGCGGATGCCGCCGGCCGGCATGATCGCCCGGCGCAGCGGCGCGTCGGTCTGCAACCCGACGATCAGCTCCCGGTCGCGGTCGAGATAGCCGGGGGCGTGGGAGGTGATGGTCGACGGGGTACGCGGGTCGACGTCGTAGACGCCGCGACGGCGTTCCTCGGCGAACCGCGGCCCGAGCCCGTCCCACAGCTCCGTGGTCCGTGCCGTCGGGCCGGTCAGAAAGGTGGCGTCCCCCTCGTACGGGGTGTAGTTCTGCCGGATGAACGCTTCCACGTCGATCCGGTACCGCCAGTCGTCTCCGACAAATCCGCGCCAGGCGTCGAGCATCGTCATGGCGTCGAGCATCGTCATGGTCTCCTCCAACCGGGCGGCTCCAGCCTCTCGTTTCCGGCCAGCTCCAGCCTTGGCTCCCGGCGCCGGGCGTGGCAGGGCCGGAAGTCCCTAAAGGAAGGGCCCCCGCTTATCGTTTTCTGTTGTAGCGGGGGCCCTTCCTAACACCTGCGGCGTTGGTGCCGGACGGTCCCGTCAGCGACTGTCGGCGGTCGGCTCCGCCGGTGAGACCAGCGCGGCGCGGCCGGCCTCCAGCCGGGCGATCGGGATGCGGAACGGCGAGCAGGAGACGTAGTCCAGGCCGGCGTCGTGGAAGAACCGGATAGAGTCCGGGTCGCCGCCGTGTTCGCCGCAGACCCCGATCGTCAGGTCGGGTCGGGCCGCCCGGCCCTCCTCGACGGCGATCCGGACCAGCCGCCCCACCCCGGTCGGGTCGATGGACTCGAACGGGGAGACACCGAAGATGCCCAGTTCCAGGTAGCGGGGGAAGAACGCCCCCTCCACGTCGTCCCGGGAGAAGCCCCAGCCGAGCTGGGTCAGGTCGTTGGTGCCGAAGGAGAAGAAGTCGGCCGCCCCGGCGATCTCGCCGGCGGTCAGCGCCGCCCGGGGCACCTCGATCATCGTGCCGATCGGGATCCGGGGCAGGTCGGTCCCGTCGAGGATCCGCCGCGCCTCGACGCGTACCGCCTCCAGTTCCTGGACGGTGGCGACCAGCGGCACCATGATCTCGGGCCGGGTCGACAGCCCTCGGCCGGCGCACTCGGCGGCGGCCTGGGCGATCGCCCGGACCTGCATGGCGAAGAGCCCCGGGACCACCAGGCCGAGCCGGACCCCGCGCAGCCCGAGCATCGGGTTCTCCTCGTGCATCCGGCGTACGGCGGCGAGCAGTGCGCCGTCCCGGCCCGGATCGTGCCCGAGTGCCTCGGCGCGGGCCACCCGGGCGGTCAGTTCGGGCAGCGGCGGCAGGAACTCGTGCAGCGGCGGGTCCAGCAGCCGGATCGTCACCGGCAGCCCGTCCATCTGCTCGAAGATCTCCACGAAGTCGGCGCGCTGCAACGGCAGCAGCGCGGCCAGCGCCGCCTCCCGCTCCTGCTCGCCGTCGGCGAGGATGAGCGCCTCGACAAGCGCCCGGCGCTTGCCGAGGAACATGTGCTCCGTGCGGCAGAGCCCGACGCCCTGGGCGCCGAACTGCCGCGCCCGGGCCGCGTCCGCCCCGGTGTCGGCGTTCGCGTGCACCTCCAGCCGCCGCAACCGGTCGGCGTGCGCCATCAGCCGTCCTACGGCGTCGAGCAGCGCGTCCTCGCCGGCCGCCGTCTCGCCCTGGAGGTGGCGCAGCACGGGCGAGGCGTGCACCGGCACCTCCCCGGGGAAGACCTCCCCGGTCGCGCCGTCGATCGAGACGACGTCGCCCTCGGAGACCACCGTGCCGCCGACGGTGAACCGCCCGGCCTCGGTGTCGACGTCCAGCGCGTCGGCGCCGCAGACGCAGGTCTTGCCCATCCCACGGGCCACCACGGCGGCGTGACTGGTCTTGCCGCCCCGGGAGGTGAGGATGCCCTGTGCGGCGATCATGCCGGGCAGGTCGTCCGGGCTCGTCTCGCGCCGGACCAGGATGACCCGCTCGCCGTCGGCGGCGCGCCGCGCGGCGCGGGCCGCGTCGAAGACCACCCGCCCGCTCGCCGCACCGGGCGAGGCCGGTACGCCGACCGCGAGCGGCGCGGGCGCGGCCGCACGGTCGAAGCGCGGGAACATGAGCTGGGCCAGTTGGGTGCCGCTGACCCGGCGCAGCGCCTCGTCCAGGTCGATGACGCCCTCGTCGACGAGTTGCGCCGCGATGATGAACGCCGCCGCCGGGGTGCGCTTGCCGACCCGGGTCTGGAGCATCCAGAGCTTGCCGCGTTCGATGGTGAACTCGATGTCGCAGAGGTCGCGGTAGTGGTGCTCCAATTTGTCCATGATGGACATCAGCTGGTCGAAGCTGTGCGGGTCGATCTGCTCCAGATCCTGCAACGGCACGGTGTTCCGGATCCCGGCGACGACGTCCTCGCCCTGGGCGTCGGCCAGGTAGTCGCCGTAGACGCCGCGCCGCCCGGTGGCGGGGTCGCGGGTGAAGGCGACCCCGGTGCCGGAGTCGGAGCCGAGGTTGCCGAAGACCATCGCCATCACGTTCACGGCGGTCCCGAGGTCCTGCGGGATCCGCTCCTGCCGCCGGTACAGCACCGCCCGCTCGGTGTTCCAGGAGGCGAAGACCGCCTCGATCGCCAGGTGCAGCTGCTCGCGCGCCGACTGCGGGAACTCCCGGCCGGTGTGGTCGAAGAAGACCTTCCGGTAGACCTCGACCAGGTGTCGCAGGTCCGCCTCGCCCAACTCGGCGTCGGTGGTGACCCCGGCGTGCGACCGGTGCGCGGCGAGTTCCCGCTCGAAGTCCTCGCCCGGCACCCCGCACACGGTCCGGCCGAACATCCCGATCAACCGCCGGTAGGAGTCCCAGGCCGCACGCGGGTCGCCGGTCTGCCCGGCCAGCCCGTGCACGGTCACGTCGGTCAGGCCGATGTCCAGGACCGTCTCCATCATCCCGGGCATGGAGAACTTCGCCCCCGAGCGCACCGAGAGCAGCAGGGGGTTGCGGGCGTCGCCGAGCGTCCGGCCCGCCCGCCGCTCCACCTTCCGCAGCTCGGCGTCGACCTGGTCGACGAGTCCCGCCGGCACCTCACCGGCGGCCAGGTACGCCCGGCACGCCTCGGTGCTGATCGTGAATCCGGGCGGCACGGGCAGGCCCAACCGGGTCATCTCGGCGAGGTTCGCGCCCTTGCCACCCAGTAGATCCTTGAGGTCCTTGCCACCCTCGCTGAAGTCGAACACGTACCTGGGCATCACCGGCCGCCTCTCGTCGGGTCGACGTGGGTCGTCATATCGGTGGTAACAGGGCGCCGGCCTCGGGCCACAGGGCCGGAGGAAGCCCGTCGGCGGGACCTTCGCCCCGGCTGCAAGGAAGGGCCCCCGCATATCGTTTTCTGTTGTAGCGGGGGCCCTTCCTTGCACCCATACTGCGAGCGAGCGAGTTGAGGGAGAGTGCAGTGCCGAGGAGCCACGACTACGCGTTGACCGTCACCTGGACCGGGGCCGGTGCGGCGGGCACGGTCAACTACCGCGACTACGGCCGGGACCACGAGGTCAGCGCCGCCGGGCCGCCGCCGCTGCCCGGCTCCGCCGACCCGACGTTCCGGGGCGATCCGGCCCGCTGGAATCCGGAGCAGCTGCTGCTGGCCGCGCTCGCCCAGTGCCACATGCTGTCGTACCTCAGCCTCTGCGCCCGGGGGCGGGTGGTGGTGACCGGCTACGTCGACGAGGCGGTCGGCACGATGGTGGAGAGCGGCGACGGCGGGGGCGCGTTCACCGAGGTGGTGCTCCGCCCCCGGGTCACCGTGGCGGCGCCGGAGATGGCGGAGCGGGCCGCCGAGCTGCACGAGCGGGCACACCGGCTCTGCTTCATCGCCAGCTCGGTCACCTTCCCGGTACGCCACGAACCCGTCACGGTCGTCGCCTCCGGCCGCTGAGCGTCGTCGCCTCCGGCCCCTGTGCGGCCGCTGAGCGTCGTCGGCCGGGGCCCTGTCGACGCGGTCAGGCCGGGATGCGGTCGGCGGCGGGCGCCGCCAGACGCCGGGAGTTCCGCACCGCCATGGTCTCGATGTCCCGTTCGGCGAAGCCGGCCTCCAGCAGCCTGTCGGCGAAGAGCGCGAGACCGTCCTCGACCGGCGGGTTGAACGGCTGGCCCAGGTCGCTGGAGAGGACCGAGTGCGCGACGCCGACCGCCCGGATGTTGCCGAACAGGTCCGGCCAGGAGACCTTTCCGGTGTACGGGGTGGTGAAGCAGCGCTCCAGCAGGGCGCCGGCCTCGGCGAGTTCCCGCTGCTGCGCCACGGGCAGCCGCTGCGAGGTGAACTCGGGATGGGTGACGACGATCCGGCGTACCCCCTCCGCGCGGGCGGCGTGCACCACGGCCACGATCTCCGGGCCGGCCAGGTGCCCGGTGGCGAGCACCAGATCGTGCCGGGCGATCACCCGGAGCACCTGGCGTACCGGCTCCAGCACCCGACCGTCGGGGTCGACCACCTCGACGGCTGCCGGCACGATGCCCTGGGTGTGCAGGTCGGCCTGGAGCGCGCCCCACATCGCCGGCTTCGCTCCCGGCAGGTCGGCGGCGTGGCTGCGGCGCTGGTTGCCGGCGTCGACCGTCGGCATCCAGACGACCCGGGCGCCCTGCCGGCCGGCGATCTCGACGGCGACCGGGTTCATCCCGCCCATCGCGCCGTTCAGGGTCACCGCGCCGAGCACGTCCACCCCGGGGCGTACCCTGCGGACCACGGCCGCCCGCTCGGCGGTCGCCACGTAGTGCGACTTGAGGACGAAGCCGGCGAGCCCGACCTCGGCGAAGCGCCCGGCCAGGTCGAGGTCGTCGATCCGCCGCGCCATGACGTCGGGCGCGACGTGCACGTGCGTGTCGTACGCCCCGGCGACCAGGGCACGGGCGCGGGCGGAGGGGACGGGGTGCTCGGACATCGGAACTCCTTCGGGGATGGGCGGGATGACGGGCCGGCGGGGTCGCTCAGCCCGGACCGGTGGGATCGGCCCGGCCGCCGCCCCGGCGACGGATCGCCGTCGCGGTCCTGGCCAGGGTGGACTCGACGTGTCCCAGGTGCCGCCGCATCGTCGCCTCGGCGGTCTCCGGATCCCGGGCGGCGATCGCCTCGACGATCGCGGTGTGTTCCGCGAGGGACTGGGCCGGCCGGCCCGGCACCAGGATGGTGCGGTACTGGAAGCGGACGAGCTGGGCCCGCAGGTCGGTGATGAGCCGGGACGCGGTCCGGTGCCGGGACGCCTCGATGATCGCGGCGTGCAGCTTGGCGTTCCCCTCGGAATAGCCGAGCAGGTCGTCGGCGGCCAGCTTGCGTTCCATCCGGCCGAGCAGCCGGCGGATCGCGGCGATCTCCCGGGCGGTGGCGTTCAGCGCCGCCTGCCGGGCGGTGAGCGCCTCCAGCACCGCCCGCACCTGGAGGATCTCGACGGCCTCCGCCTCGGTGACCAGCCGCACGTGCGCGCCCCGGTTCGGGGTGAGCACGACCAGCCCGTCCTGGCCGAGCCGGACCAGCACCGTGCGGACGACCGCCCGGCTGACCTGTAGCCGGGCGGCCAGCTCCACCTCGATGAGTCGCTCGTTCGGCATCAGCTCGCCCCGGTGGATCTCCTGCCGGAGCTGGTCGTACGCCTCGTCGGCGGATCGGGTCGGAGCCCGCCGCCGCCCGGCGGCCGGCGGCGGTTGCGATGGCGGTTGCGGCGGTTGCGGCGGTTGCGGCGGTTGCGGTTGTGCGGATTCGGTCATGCTCCGGTCACCGCCGGCATCCGCGCCCGGCCCTGCGACCAGACCCGGCCAAAGGGACCGGCCCGTGCGTTGCGGGCGAAACTCTGTCCGGTGTCCGGCATCGGTCAACATCTGGGCGATCTGGGCGGGGGCCGCAACGGAACCGATCCGGAGGGTGACACTGGAGCGTCGGGTCCGCGGGGTCCACCGTGTCGACGGGGATATGCACGCGTCGGACCTTAGCCGCAGTGTGCCCGCCCGCCGGGCAGTACGCCCGGCCGGCGCGGCCCCGGTCGGTCGGGTCGGCGGGTCGCGGGCAGCCCGCCACCTCCCAGTCCAGCGCAGCTGACCGCAACTCTGTCTCCAGGATCATCAACAATGTTGCGAACAGCCTGTGTCCTGTGAACGTCAGATGTCAAATGCTCTGACCTGCTTAAACACACTGACCGGAAAGCAATATGGCTTCAGCTTGCCAGAATCTTGACCGGATTCCGTCGATGACATTTCGGACACGGGTCATTTACGATTCTCGACCGAACGAGGGCCGGTGACCGGCCGCACGCCGAGGGGTCGCGGCGTGCGGTTCGTACGGGAGGCGTCGATACCCGCCCTCGGTACCGAATCCACAAGCGGGAGGCACACAAAGATGATCAGACGTTCTCGCCTGCTGGCCGCGGCATTCCTGGCCGCGGCGCTGGCGATCACGAGCGGCTGCAGCGGCGACTCAGGGGCGGACGCGAAGGCGAAGAAGGATCCCGACAAGGTCGGCTACATCACGGCCTTCGGGGCGGTCGGCCGGGACGCCTTCGTCTGGGTGGCGAAGGAGAAGGGCTACTTCGCCGAGGCCGGCATCGAGGTCGACATCCAGAAGGGCGCGGGCAACGTCCCGAACCTGACGGCGCTGAAGTCCAACAAGGTGCAGTTCGCCGCGCTCGACTTCACGGGTGCGGTGATCCAGGCCGGCAAGGGCGAGTTCACCGACTGGCGGGCCATCGCCGCCGTGCACCAGCAGACGCTGGTCGCGGTGATGACCACCAAGGACACCAACATCAACACCCCGAAGGACCTGGAGGGTCGGACGATCGCGACCGGCGCCGGGTCGGTCACGGAACTGCTCTTCCCGGCGTACGCCCGGCTGGCCGGGATCGACGCGGCAAAGGTGAAGATCCAGGGCGCGCAGGCCACCGCGCTGAACGGCCTGATGGCGGCGAACAAGGTGGACGCGCTCGGCACCTTCCTGCTCAGCCGCACCGCGCTGGCGAACATCTCCAAGAGGGAGGTCGTCGTGCTGCCGTACAGTGACTACCTCCGGGACCTCTTCGGCAACGCGGTGATCACCACTCCGGGCCTGATCGAGAAGGACCCCGACCTGGTACGCCGCTTCACCACCGCGCTGTTGAAGGGGTTGCAGTACGCGATCGAGCACCCCGAGGAGGCGGCGCAGATCCTCAACAAGGCGGAGCCGAGCTACGCGGTGCCGTCCGGGGTCGGTGAGATCAAGGCGATGACGCCGTACGTGTCACCGGCCGGCGGTGCCCCGATCGGATACATGGACGAGCAACGGGTCATGCGGACCATCGCCGTCATGCAGGGCGCCGGGCTGATCCCCGCCGGGCTGACCCCGGAAAAGGTGGTCGACTTCGGCTTCGTGCCGAAGGCCGGATAGCCCGACGTGTCGCGCCCGCCACCGGCGGGCTCGGCGACAGTGGCCGGGGCGGCAGGTCGGAGCGACCACCGTCCCGGCCGTGCGCCGTCCACGACACCGCCCGCCACCGCACACCGTCCACCACTGCACACCGCCCGTCGCGTCGTCCGGAGGCCGCCATGACCGGTGATCCGTCCACCACCACTCCGGCCCGGCTCTGGTCGAACGTCGGGCTGCCCGTACTCGGTGCGCTGCTGGCGATCGGTGCCTGGTGGCTGATCGCCGAGATGTTCGACATCAACCCGTTCTTCCTGCCCGCACCGCCGGACGTGGTCGACGCGTTCGTACGCCTTCCCGGCTATCTGCTCGGGGAGACCTGGGTGACCCTGCTGGAGACCGTCATCGGCTTCGGCGTGGCGGCGGGTGGGGGGCTGCTGATCGCCCTGCTGCTGGCGGCCTTCCGCACGGTCGAGCGGATGACCATGCCGCTGATGGCGGCGATCAACGCCATCCCGAAGGTGGCGCTCGCACCGCTGCTGCTGGTCTGGATGGGGTTCGGGCCGGGACCGAAGATCGTCATGGTGATCCTGGTCTGCTTCTTCCCGATCGTCGTCTCCGCGATGGCCGGGCTGACCTCGACCCCGAGCGACCTGCGCGAGCTGGTGCACTCGCTCTCCGCGTCGTGGTGGCAGACCTTCGTCAAGGTACGGCTCTCCTGGGCGCTGCCGCAGATCTTCGTCGGGTTGAAGGTGGCGATCTCACTGGCGATCATCGGCGCGATCATCGGCGAGGTGGTCAACCCCGACAAGGGGCTCGGCGCGGTCATCGTCAACTCCGGGGCCTCCGCCGACACGCCGTTGGCGTTCGCCGCGCTGACCCTGCTGGCGCTGATGGGAGCCGCGTTGTTCTACCTGATGGTGACGATCGAGCGGCTCGTCGCGCCCTGGGCGCGGGAGATCTCGTCGTAGCCGTTGGGTGACCGCCCGGAGTGGCCCTGGGCCACCGGCCCACGCTCCGATGGCTACGCTGTTTCTGTGTGTTGGTGATTCTGCACAGGTGACAGGTGACAGGTGGCGGTGGTGGTTGTGGCGTCCGGGAAGCTGTTGAGGTTCGACGAGGTACGTGGATACGGGTTCATCGCCCCGGACAACGGTGGTGAGGATGTCTTCGTGCACGCCAACGACTTCGGTGAGGACAAGCACCTGATCCAGCCGGGGATCCGGCTGGACTACGAGGTCGAGCAGGGTGAGCGGGGGCTCAAGGCTTCGGTGGTGCGGATAGTCGACCGCCCGGTCGCCGCCGACAAGCCCCGCACGGTGCGGACGGCGGGGGAGGACGACGGGCTCTGCGACGTCCTCTCCGGTGCGGAGTTCCGCGGCGAGATCACCGAGTTGCTGATCGACAATGTGCCGTCGCTGACGGCGGCCCAGATCGGCGTCATCCGCCAGCAGGTGGTGGCGCTGGCCCGGCAGCACGGTTGGGTCGAGTCCTGAGCCACCCGCCCGGGGTGGCCGCCCCGGCCCGGTAGGATCGCTCGGTGACCCCCTCGCGTTCCGGCGGCTCGCGTTCCGGCGGCGACCTGCTCGCCGTCAGCGATCTGCACGTCGGATATGCGGCGAACCGCAAGCTCGTCGAGGGCTTCGTGCCGGGTTCCGACGAGGACTGGCTGCTGGTCGCCGGTGACATCGGTGAACGGGTCGAGGACGTCTACTGGGCCCTGCGGCTGCTGACGGAGCGCTTCCGCACCGTGGTGTGGGTGCCCGGCAACCACGAGCTGTGGACGGTCCAGCAGGACAAGGTCCAGCTTCGCGGCGTCGCCCGCTACGACATGCTGGTCGAGGTGTGCCGCCGGCTCGGCGTCGTCACCCCGGAGGATCCGTACCCGGTCTGGACCGGGGAGGGCGGTCCGGTCACGGTGGTGCCGCTCTTCCTGCTCTACGACTACACGTTCCGGCCGGAGGGCGCGCAGAGCAAGGAGGCCGGGCTCGCCATGGCGCACGAGGCGGGCGTGGTCTGCACCGACGAACACGTCCTCCACCCCGATCCGTACCCGAGTCGGGAGGACTGGTGCGCGGCGCGGCTGGCGCTCACCGAGCGCCGGCTGGCGGAGCTGGCACCCGGCACCCGTACGGTGCTGGTGAACCACTTTCCGCTGGTGCGGGAGGTCACCCGGATCCTGCGCTACCCGGTCTTCGCCCAGTGGTGCGGCACGGTGCACACCGCCGACTGGCACCGACGCTACAACGCGGCAGCCGTCGTCTACGGGCACCTGCACATCCCGAGGATCAACTGGTTCGACGGGGTCCGCTTCCAGGAGGTGTCGCTCGGCTATCCGCGCGAGTGGCAGGCCCGGCGGAACCCGCCGCGCGGCCCGGTGCGGATCCTGCCGGTCGGCGCGCCCGAGCAGGACGCCGACCTGGTCTGGTGAGACTGGGACGGCCACCACCCGACTCGGCCGTGCCGCCCGGCCCGTCAGCGGACGGTGCCGCCCGGCTCGTCCACGCGGCGCATCCAGAAGGCGCCGGTGGGCAGTTCACGGAGTTCGGCGGGTAGCACCTCCGGATGCTGCGACCACAGCCACGAGGTGAAGAAGAGCACCTGCCACGCCGCGTTGTCGGTGAGGAAGGCCCGCAGCAGGTAGACCTCGGTCCAGTCCCGGCCCTCCCGGAGCCACCGTTCCGGATACTCGAACGGCCAGTGGATGTCGTGGATGTGCACGATCACGCCGGGATTCAGCGTGGGTAGCACGTGCAGCAGCAGCCAGACGACGTCCGAGCCGGCCTTGGCCACGTGCGTCGAGTCGATCAGCAGGATGTCGCCGGAACCGAGCCGGCCGAACATGGACCGGTCGACGTCCTGGACCCGGCGCTGCACCAGCTCGACCTGGTCGCCGGGACGCAGCCGGGCCCGCAGCCGCTCCGGGTGCGGCTCGACGCAGGTGATCCGCAGCTCCGGCAGGAACCGGTCGGCGGCGTCAAGGACGACCGCCGTGGAGTAGCCGGAACCGACCTCCATCAACCGGGCCGGCCGGTGGTGCCGGAGCATCGCGTGCAGCACGGCGGCATCGGCGCGGCCGTACAGCCCGTTGCGGTCGTGCCAGCGGTCGGCGGGCAGCTCGCGCATCAACGGGCCGAGTGCGGCGGCGAGCCGGAGCTGCTCGCCCTCCCGCAGGTCCACACCGACCGGTGTCAGGCCGCGCCACCCGACCGCCCTGCTCCGGTCCGCCGGGGAGGTGGCGGGGGAGTAGAAGTGCCCGGGTTTCACGTACGGCGGCGTGCTGAGGGCGGCGCTGATCCCCCGGGCACGCCGGACGACCTGCGTCTGGAACTCGCCAACAGTCATGCGGGGAATTCTGACCTTTATCCCGATACTTCGCTAGTAGCTTGCGAAATCGGAAATTACGTGTCACCCCAGGACCAGATCTTGACGACTTGTTGTCGCTCAAGAGGCTGTCGGGAAATCTGGGGGCCTTCGGTGAAGGGCATGGGGCGTGGCGGGGTCGGGGTCTGGTCTGGGCCGATGGTGGTTGCGGTCGTGTCTGTCCTGGCCTGCGTGGCGTCGGCCGGGTTGGGCTGGGTGCCTTCGTTGTGCTGGTCTGTCAGGTCGGTTCGTTGCGTTGGGCTGATCGGTCGGTGTTGGTCGCGGGCGGGCGGCCGCGGGCCGGGTCGCGGGTGTGGCGGTGCAGTGTGAGCAGGTTGCTGGTGGCGTTGATGAGCTTCCACTCGTTGTCGGCCGCGGGCTTGCCGCGGCGTTGGAATGCGGTGATCCCGCGGTTGTGTTTCGTGTCGCCGAAGACGGGTTCGATGGTGGGAGCGCGTTGGGCGTAGCTTTCCGCGCCGGTTTGGGTTCGTAGTCGGTGGCGCATCCGGTCGGCTGGGCTGGCGTCGGGTGGTGGCTCATCGGTGGCGTAGCCGTTGGCGCGTAGCTCGGTCAGCATCACGCGGTTCTTGCCGGGGGCGATGACGCGGTCGGGCCCGGGGGCGGTGAGGTTGTCGTCGGACCAGTAGCCGGCGTCGAGGGCGAACAGGTCGATCGTGCCCAGGCCGGCGCGGTCGGCGTTGACAACGGCGGTATCCATCATCGGGATGGCCAGGCGCACGTCGTTGGCGTCCTGGCTGACTGCGGCGGCGAGGACGAGACGTCGTCCGTGTTGCACCCGCACGGAGGCGGCCTGGCAGTTGTAGCCCTGGGTCCAGCCTCGCTGGGTCCTGAGCATCCGGCTGTCCGGGTCGGTGGCATTGCCGCGACGTGCGGCACTGGGCAGGTGTTCAACAGAGCACCCAGGCCGCACCGCGAGCGCGGTGCCGGGGGGTTCGGGTGTTGGCGTGGTGTCGGGGGGTTCGGGTGTTGGCGTGGTGTCGGGGGGTTCGGGTGTTGGCGTGGTGTCGGCTTGGCCCTGGGCAGCGGCGAGGTCGGCTTCGGCCTGGGCGATGAGGGCGTCGTAGTCGGGTCGGGAGCCGGGTAGGCGCCGGCCGGCGGCCTGTTCCTTGGCTACGCGCTGGTCCCGGCGCTGGGTGAGTTGGTCGAGCTTGCGTTGTGCGGTGGCGATCTTGTCTGCTCGGCGGGGCCGCCCGGTCGGGGTGGGGCCGTGCTCGTCGGCGTCGTGCTCGGCCCGGGCCTGGTCGATCTGGCGCAGGGTTTCTTTCAGCCGGGCCAACCGGTCCAGACGTCGACGCAGCTCGGCGGGCAGCTCGTCGCCGCGGTTGTCCGGACCGTACAGGCTGTCCTGGTGGGCGTCGGTGGCGGCGGCCTGCGCCAGCATCGACTCCACCTCCGCGGACAACCGCTCGTACTCGCGTTGCAGCGCCTCGCGTTCGCGGGTCTTGCCCAGCCCGGCCGACGCGGCGATCTTTGTCCCGTCCACCGCCACCACGCCGACCTGGCGCAGCCCGGCCTTGGCGCACAGCAGCAGCACCTCGGTGAACAACTTCTTGATCGCTTCCTCATGGTTGGCCCGGAACGCCGCGATCGTGCTGTGGTCGACCACCCGGTTACCGGTGACCACCCGAAAGCCCAGGTCCCGCACGCACAACGCCTCGATCCGGCGACTGGAGCGCTGACCCAGGCAGTACGCGTAGACCAGCAGTGTCAGCAGCATGTCCGGGTCGTACCCGGCCCGCCCGGCGCTGCCCAGACGGGACCGGGCGTGAAACGCTGTCGTATCCATCGCCGCGACCGCGTCGATCAGGAACCACGCGAGATCATCCTCGGGGATGAACTCCTGCACGCTCGGCGGCAGCAGAAACGGCTGGCTACGATCCACCGGCAGATAGCGCTTAGCCACACCCCATACTACAACAAACATCAATCACTATACATATTCTGGACATCAATTTCCCGACAGCCTCTCAAGGCGCAAGAAGTCGTCAAGATCCGCCCGACCGCTTCCCAGGAGGGCGGGCGGGTCAGTCCACGGTCACCGTCTGGAGGGTCAGGGGGAGAGTTGGTGTGCCGCCGCCGGCCGGGTTGGAGTTGTCGTGGCCGCCGGCCGCCACCCGGTCGACGATGTCGAGACCGGTGGTGACGGTGCCGAACGGGGTGTAGAGCGGCTGGAGCGCCGTCGAGCTGTCCCGGAAGATGATGAAGAACTGGCTGCCGTTGGTGGCCGGCTGGCCGGTGTTGGCCATCGCCACCACACCCCGGTCGTACCGCGCGCCGGTGAGGTTCTCGTCGGCGAACGTGTAGTCCGGCCCACCCCGCCCGGTGCCGCTCGGGTCGCCACACTGGAGCACGTGGATCCCCTCGGTGACGAGGCGGTGGCAGGTGCTGCCGTCGAAGAACTTCCGCCCGGTGAGGTGCTCGAAGCTCGCGACGGTGCACGGGGTGCGGGCCCGGTCCATCGAGATGGCGATCTCGCCGAGGTTGGTGGTCATCCGCATCGTGGCGGTGCCCGTCGTCGCGGCGGCGTCGAAGTCGGGCAGCCCGACCGGCCTGGTGTCGGCGTGAGCCTGCGTGGTCGTGCCCGAACATTCCGCCGACGAGGTGCGCGCGGACGAGCCCGGCGTCGCCGGCACGGCACCGTCGCGGCCCGTGTCCGAACTGCTGTCGCTGCCGGACCGGAGGTAGTAGACCACCAGGCCGGCACAGCCGATGCCGAGGCAGAGCACGACCGCCACCCCCGCCGCGATCAGCCCGATCACCAGCGGCCGCCGGCTCCGCGTCGGTGGCGCCCCCTGCTGGTACGGCGGAGCCGGCTGGCCGCCACCGACAGGCGGAGGCGGGAAGGGCGGAGCGCCGCCAGGTAGTGGCCCGGCAGGCGGTGGCCCGGCAGGCGGTGGCCCGGTGGGCGCCGGTCCGGAGGGTTCGGGTGCAGAGGATTCGGGTCCGGAGGGCTCGGGGCCGGGTCGGGGCGGCTCGGATGCTGGCGGTTCGGCAGGCGGCTGACTCACCGGGCCAGCCTAGCGGGATCGATCGATGGACACCCGGACCGTGGGCGGGAGCCGTCCGGCCCGGACCCTCGGCCGGCGAATCCCGTCGCCTGAAACCCAACGTCTCGGTCCGGCACCGCGTGCGGCCCTGACCCGTCGGGCGGTGCTACCGCCGGGCCAGCCCGGTGAGGAAGTTTCGCCAGGCTGCGGCGCCGAAGCCCAGCACCGGCCCGTCCGGGTCCTTGCTGTCCCGCACGGCGACGACCCCCGGCAGGTTGCCGGCGACCTCGACGCATGCTCCCCCGCTGCTGTTGCTCCGGCTGCTCTTCCGCCATCTGGCGTCGGTCAGCTCCACGTCTCGGCCACCTCCGCGATCAGGTCGATCGACTGCTGGTCAGGGAGTGCCACGCTGCGGATCGTCTCCCAAGTGTCGATCATATGGCGCACGAAGTCCGGTCGGTCGTCCACCTGGCCGTGCCAGTGCCCCTCGAAGTAGACGGCCGGCTCGCCCGCCTGCGGCGTGGCGAGCACGAAGGGGCCGTCCAACCCGGCGTAGGCCCCGGTCGAGGCCGGCACGACGTGGATCCTCACCTGCGGCACGCTGGTGGCGACCTTGACCAGGTGCAGCAGTTGCTCCCGCATCACCGCGCGGTCGCCGATCGGTCGCCGGAGCACGTGTTCGTCGACGACGAAGGTGAGCAGCGGCGGCTTCGCCCGGGCCAGGATCTCCTGCCGGTCCAGCCGGGTTGCCACCTGCTCCTCGATCTCCTCGGCGGAGAGCAGCCCCGGCCCCGCGAAGACCGCTCGGGCGTACGCCTCGGTCTGCAACAGCCCCGGCACGTACACCGGTTCGAACCACCGCAGCGCTTTCGCCTCCTGCTCGACGCCGGCCCACTCCCGGAAGTACTGCACGACGATCTCGCGGCTGATCCGCTTCTGGATGCGTACGAAACGGCCGTCGGTGGTGAAGACGGCGTCGCAGCGGCGGGCGAAGTCCAGGCTCGGGCGGCGCTCACAGCTCTCCACCTTGGCCACCATCGGCTGGGAGTAGTTGATCGCCTCGGCGAGGGCGGCCTGCGACATGCCGGCGGCGGCGCGGGCGAGACGCAACTCCTCGGCGAAGTGTTCGAGCATCGGTGACCGTTCCACCATGACTCCTCGATGACGAAGGGCAACACAGGGCGGGACAAATCCGGATACGCGAAGGTTGTACCGGTCGCGAAGCTCCTCAGCGTAGTGCCCTCCATAGCAGAGTGTCATCAGCGGAACCGCTCGGAGCCATGGCCTCGAAAAGGACCGGCCCCCGCTCTCAACCCGAGGAGGTGTCGGCGTGAACTGGTGTCGACGTACACCGAAAATCCACCGCCGCGACTGGCGGCGGCTCTGGCGGTACTGCCGGTGCGGCGAGCGCTGGGGATGTCTCGGCACTCTCCCGCCATCCGTGCCGATGGCGTTCTCGCCGTTGCCGGTGACGCCAACGGCATCACCACAGCCCGCGCCGACGATGCCGTCTTCGGACCGACCGACGAACCGGGGACCCGCGACGGATCGGGGACGCGCGACGGATCGGGGTCGGCTGGGGGGCTGGAATGCCCCGGCGGGTGCCGGGGACGGTCGGCGTGCGGGCCCGGAAGCCTCGATCGGGGCCGATGGACCGGGTCGCGCGGGCGCGCCGGCCGGACGGGCGGAGGCCGGCGATGACCGTGGCCGCCGTGGGCTCGGCTCCCGACGAGCCGCCGCCGGATGACCCTGACCCTGACGATGGCGGTGGCCGTCGGCGCGCCGGGACAGTCTCCGCTGAGGCCCCTGTAGAGCTGGGTGCACGGGCGGGGCGCTCGGCGGCGGCTGGTTCTGCCGGGTCGGCGGGTGCACAGGCGGGGCAGCTCGACAGTCTCGCCGGCACAGTAGTGGCGGCAGGCCGTCGTACCCCTCGGAACGAGGGTGGGGCCGAACGACCGGGCCGGGCGCACCTGCCGCAACGACCGATCTGGCTCTGCCGGGTCTGCGGCACCGACTGGCCGTGCCTGGCCGCGCGCTCGCTGCTGCCGCTCGACCATCTCCGGAATCCGGCCGGACTGGCGGCGGACCTGGCCGAGGCGTTCGCGGCCGCGATGCGTGACCTCTACCTGCTCAACCCCGACCCCGACGGGCGCTTCATACTGCCTTCTCTGCGGTTGCTGTTGGGATCTGAACGGTTTCGGTTGTCCGGTGGGCATGCCCGGGCGGTCGGCGTCAGCCCAGTCTGTCGTGGTTGGAGGTTACCGCCGGCCGTGCGCCCTGGACGCGGCGGTGTCAGCTGAGCGCGGCGGCCAGTTGTTCGTAGGTGGGCGCGAGCTGCTGCAACGTCTGGGCGGCGGCGTTCGTGTGTCCGTCGACGAGGTCGTGCTGGAGGCTGCCGACCAGCCGGGCCTGCTGGGTAGCGATGGCGGCGGCTTCGTCGCGGCCGATGCTGGTGAGCGCGGTCGCGGCGTCGGTGAGCCGTCGAGCGCCGACGCGGATCGCGAACTGCGTCAGGTGATCATGTGTGTCGGGGTCAAGTCCGTCGATGACCAGGTCAGCGAGGCGGTGCACGGCGGTGGCGCCGCCAATGGTGCCGGGGGGCACGGCAAGGTCGTCGCGCCCGCGCAGCCAGGCGACCGCGCCGGGCAGGGCCGCGCGCAACGCCGCCTCGGTGGTGACCTTGCGGACCTGCTGGAAGTTGCCGCGCATGGTGTACGGCTCGGCGTGGTAGAAGGTGATCGTGTCGGCACGCCATGCGGCCAGGAAGTCCTGGGTCGGCAGCGTCGCGTAGGGGCAGCCGTAGGGGTCATGGAACAGGACCTGCGTGTCGTCGGCCTCCAGGACAGCGACGAAGTGGTCCGACCCGATCGGTCCAGTCATTCCGGGCACGTGACGCAGCAGGCCCATCTCCAGCGGTCCGGCCAGGACAGGGCCGGTCTTGACCGCTTCCTTGAGCATCGCGAGGGCTTGTTCGCCGTCGTCGGCGCCTTGTCGGCGGCAGGTCCAGCCGAGCAGCGCGATCGCGTCGTCGATGCCGCGGTCGTCCCAGCCGTATGGGTCGAACAGCGGCAGCCGTCCGCCGAGCAGGTGCATGCCGAACGGCGAGCCGGTCAGCACTTCGATGATCGACGGGGAGGGTGCGGTGGGGCCGAGGGCCATGGCCAGCGAGTTGGCGTAGCAGTAGGGCCCGGAACCTATGTACGGATGCATGTTTCAGCTTCTTTCGATGGTCGAGACGGGGTAGGTGACGTCGAGGAGGGCGCCGTCGGTGCCGGGCCGGATCTCGACCGGGCTGGCGAGGTTGACCAGACGGTTCGCGTCGATCCATGCCTCCACCGTCTCGTAGGCGCGCAGGATGTCGGGGAACCCGGCGTCGGCTTCGGCGACCGGCAGGTAGATGTCGGTGCCGGCCGGCGACAGTCGGAGTCGCAGGTCGTCGACGGGTTCGATGGAGCCGGTGAACGGCACTGCGACCTCGACGGGTCCGTCGCTGTCGTGCGTCACGAATCCGTGGAAGTGCACCAACGTCGGCCCGTCGTGCGGCAGCCCGACCGTCTGCAGCCGGTCGCGGATGCGTCGCTGCGCTTCGGTGACGAAGGTGTCCAGGTCGTCGATGTGCACGCGCCGTTCCTGGCACAGCAGCTTGCGGAGTGGCCTGACCCGCGGTCTTGGAGGGGCGGTGGTCGGTGCGGCGGCACCGTCGAGAGCCTCGATCAGCTCACGGCGGCGCCGCAGTTGGGCCTCCTGGGCGGCCAGCCACGCGCGCAGTTCAGCCTGGCGGCCTTGTGGGCTCAGCTCGATCAGAGTGGCGATGCGGGCCAGCGGCAGATCCAAGGTGCGCAGCCGGGCGATCAGCCGACCGCGGGGAAGCTGGTCACGGTGATAGCGGCGGTAGCCGGTGGCCGGGTCGATGCCGACCGGCACCAGCAGCCCCTGCTCGGCATAGAGCCGCAGCGCCTTCGACGACAGCCGGGTCGCTGCGCCGAACTCGCCGGGCAGCATGAGGTCCGCGTCGTTCACCGGCCCAGCCTGGGCCATGCCCTTGGGGCGAGGTCAAGCTCACTCGCCTCCAGCTTCTTCATCGCGGCGGTGCCGGTGCTGGAGCCGGCCCGGCACCGCTCGCATGATCGGTCAGCCCCGGCCGGTCGACGTGGGCGGCGGTGGGGGCACGTTGCAGTACTGCATCCGGAGTCCTTGACCTGGCAGCTGTAGGTGACCTGCGGTCGCGCCGGTCGTAGCGGGTGCCGACCCGACCTCCGCACACGCCGCAGAAGATGATTCCCTGACACAGCGTTGCGCCCTCGCGCACCGGCCGGGCGTTCTTCTGGGTGCCGCCGCCAGCTTCGCCCCGTGCAACCGCCCCAACAGGGGGCGATCGCATCGACCAGCGCCCGCGCCGCGGCTAATACTGCAACGGCGGGTTGTGGCTTCGCTGGTGGGCCCAGTGCGCTTGCGCTGCGAAAACAGCACCGTCAAGCGCTGACCTTTCAAAAGGATGGAAAGGGTGAGTGATCATCAACGAGTCCGAAGAGTACCTTGACTGACGAGCCGTACAGGGCACGGGTTCCGGACCGGACCCGGCCCGGATGTACGCCCGCTTCCTGGGCTGGCTGACCCCGCGACTCGACATCGTCCGCAGGCGCGACAGCGGATCACCGGAACACGGTGACTAACGCTGGGTGAACAACCCTCCCCGAGGGCTGGCCAGACCATGCCCCAGTCGGTTAGCTGGGAGAATGCGGCAGAATCGACGCCATGTCACAGGCTGATCCCGTACCACCGGCCGACGCTGGGCCACCGGCCGAGGAGGTCATCGCCGGCCAGGCGGTCTACAACCGGCTGGTGCTGGCCGGCTACGACGCGTTCGTGCTCGCCTTCTCCTGCCGGCTGGTGTGGCGCTGCGACAAGCGGCACATGCTGGACAACTACCAGCGCAACATCGGCGGCCGGCATGTCGAGCTGGGTGCCGGCACGGCATATTTCCCGGACCGGTGCCGCTTCCCGGTCGACCGTCCGGAACTGACCCTGGTCGACCTGAACCCGACCGTGCTGCGGGTCAGTGCGGCGCGGGTCGCCCGCCATCGGCCCACGGTGGTGCGGGCCGACGTGCTCCAGCCGCTGCCCTTCGGCGACGGCACGTTCCAGGCCGGGCAGCAGGACTCGGTCGGGGCGAACTTCCTGCTGCACTGCCTGCCCGGCACGTGGGCGGAGAAGAGCGCGGTCTTCGACAACGCGGCCGCGGCGCTCCGGCCCGGCGGCCGGTTCTTCGGCAGCACGATCCTGTCGTCCGGGGTGCGGGTGAGCGCGGCGGCCCGCCGGCTGATGAAGGTCTACAACGCCAAGGGGATCTTCCACAACGCCGACGACGACCTGGCCGGGCTCCGCTGGCAACTCGACCAGCGGTTCACCGACATCCAACTCACCGTACGCGGCTGCGTCGCCCTGTTCGAGGCCACCAGGCCGGCGCCGGCCGGGGACGAGAGCCGGTAGTCCCCGGCGGTCAGCCACTCACCGCCGGATCCGGAGCGGCGGCGGTCCGCATCCTGCGCTCGGCCCGGCCGTCCTGGACCTCGTGCCGGACCAGGAAACTCAGTGCGGCGGCGATGGCCAGCATCGCCGCGATGATGGTCAGGGCCCGGGACAGGCCGTAGCCGTCGGCCAGGAAACCGATCGACGGCGGGGCGAGCAGGATGCCGCCGTAGCCCAGGGTGGAGGCCAGGGCGATGCCGTTCGGCCCGCCCTTCGCCCCGGCGAGCGCCAGCGCGGAGGGGAAGATGTTCGCCAGCCCGAGGCCGGTCACGACCAGGCCGGCGAAGACGAGCCAGAGCACCGGTGACAGCGCCATCACCAGCGCTCCCACCGCCGCGACGATCCCGCCGCCCACCACGACCATCGGATGGCCGAACCGCTCCAGGAGGCGTACGCCGACGATGCGGCCGATGGTCAGGGTCCCGGCGACCGTGGCGTACCCGGCGGCGGCGACGGCCGAGTTTCCGTTCAGGTCGATCTGGATGTGCAGCGGGACCCAGTTGTCCATCGCACCCTGGCTGTAGGCGGCACAGAGCGCCGCGACGGAGGCGATCACCACCGTCAACCCGGCGTGCCGGGTGCGGTGCCCGGACGGCACGGCCGGCGGCTCCGGCCGACCCGCCCGGGACAGCGGCGCCGACATCAGCATCCGGCCCGCCCAGCCGGTGGCGAGCAGCGCCAGGGGCATCGCGACCAGCATGTGGGTCAGCGGCGAGAGCCGGAGCGCCAGCACCGCACCGAGACCGGCTCCGATCAGGCTTCCGACGCTGTTGGCCGCGTGCAGGCCGGACATGATCGGTCGTCGGACGGCGGCGATGAGGTCGACCGCGACACTGTTCACCGCGACGTCGATCGCGCCGTAGCCGATCCCGAAGACCAGCAGCGTCAGGCCGAGGGTCAGCGGCGAGCGGGTAAGCGTCGGCGGTACCACCGCCAGCGACAGCAGCACGGCGGAGGCGATCGTCACCTGCCGGCTGCCCCAGCGGCGGCAGAGCCCTCCGGTCAGCAGCATCGTCAGCACCGCCGCCCCGGAGATGCCGAGCAGCGCCAGCCCGAGGGAGCCGGGTGTCGCCTGCACCTGCTCCTTGATGGCCGGGATGCGTACCGACCAGCCGGCGAAGAGAAACCCGCCGATGCCGAAGAAGAGTGTCGTGGCCGTCCTGAGCCGGACGAGTTGGGCGTCCCTCGATTCGGTGGTGGTGACCTGCCCGTCGGGCAGGGACGGTGTTCCGGTCATGCAATGGTTCCTTCCAGGTACAGCCGGGTGAAGGCGTTGCCGAAGGTGCCGTCGGGGTCGTACCTGCGCGCGAGTGACGCGAAGTCCGGTACGCGGGGGTAGCGCCGTCGCATCTGCTCGGGTGTGACCTCGAAGAGCTTCGCCCAGTGCGGACGCGCGTCGAAGGGAGCGAGCCGCTCCTCGACCAGCCGGATCACGTCGCGCACCGGGGACTCGTCGGGGATCCAGGTGAAGTGGATGGTGATCACGTCGGTGCCGTAGGCCGGGCTCAGCCAGAAGTCGTCGGCGGCGACCGTACGCACCTCGCAGATCTGCAGCACCGGATGGATGTCGCCGCGCACCCGGTCCAGCGCCTCGATCGCGGCGGTCGCGTACCGGATCGGCACGGCGTACTCGGACTGCAGTTCCGCGCCGGAGCTGGGCGTGAACTCGGGACGGAAGTGGGCCATCCGGGTGTGCCAGGGGCCGGGCACACCCTGCTGGGCGGTGCAGGCGGCGGCCGAGTTGGTGATCACCGGGTGGACGTCCCGGCCGGCGGGCGTGGCGGTGAACCACGGCTCGCCGGGCGCCTTCGGCTCCGGCTCGTCGGTGCGGGCGATCACCCACACCTGGGTGAAGTGCGGCGAGGCCCAGTCGGTGAAGAGGCAGACGCTGTAGGCGCAGGAGACGAGCTCCTCGAAGTGGTCGAGCGCCGGCCCCAACGGAAGGTCGAGATAGACGGTCTGCCGTACCTGGTAGGTGGGTTCGACGTCCAGCGTCAGGGTGGTGACGACGCCGACCGCGCCGAGGTTCACCACCAGGCCGGGAAAGTCGGGATCGCCCCGCCGTACGGTCCGCAGCCCGCCGCCGGCCGTCATCAGCTCGAAGCCGCGCACCGAGCCGGCCAGCACCGTGTTGCGCACGCCCGAGCCGTGGGTGCCGGTCGCGCACGCCCCGGCCACCGAGATGTGCGGCAGCGAGGCCAGGTTGGCCAGGGCGAGACCGGCGGCGTGCAGCTCCCGGGCCAGCTCGGCATAGCGGACGCCCGCACCCACCGTCACCGCCCCGCCCGCGGCGTCGATCTCGACGACCGGCGGCATCGCCTCCAGCGACACCAGGTCGTCGACGGTGTCGGCGACGGCGCTGAACGAGTGCCGGGTGCCGAGCGCGCGGATCCGGTCGCTGCCGGCGACCACGGCCCGGAGTTCGTCGAGCGTCGTCGGCCGGTGGACCCGGCGGGCGCCGTACGCCAGGTTGCCCGCCCAGTTGCGCAGCTCAGCCGACACGGAGCAGCACTCCCTCCAGTGCGCCGAGCGGCACCGAGCGCAGCGACACCGGCCCGGCGGACCGGGCGGCATCGGTGGAGAGCTCCAGCCGGGCCGGTCCCTCGCCGATCGCCAGCACGATCGGCCGGTCGGCGAAGTTGAGAGCGACCAGCAGCTCCTCCTCCGGGCTGCGCCGCCGGTAGACGAAGGTCTGCGCGGGCGAGTCCAGCGACCCGTAGTCGCCGAAGCGCAGTGCGGTGGAGGCGTGCCGGTATCGGATCAGCCGGCGGTAGAGGTTCAGCGAGGAGTCCGGCGCCGCATCCTGCACCAGGACGTTCGCGGTGCCGATGTCGCGGCCGAACGGCAGCCACGGGGTGCCGGTGGTGAAGCCGGTGCCGGTGGGCTCCCACTGCATCGGCACCCGCTGGCCGTCCCGGTCGTCGACGTCGAGCGCCCGCTCCGGCGGGGAGTCCGCCATGCCCAACTCCTCGCCGTAGTAGACGCAGGGCAGGCCGCGGAGCGTGAACATCATCATCGCCGCCACCCGGGCCTGACGGAGGCCGTACCGGCTCACCGTCCGGGGGATGTCGTGGGTGGCGAGCGCGTAGGTGGGCAGCGCGTCCGGCCGGGCCAGTGCGGAGAGCCGGTCGACCGTGCCCCGGAACGCGGCCGCGTCCCACGGCTGCTCCCAGAAGGCGATGTGGAAGGCGGTGTGCATCCCGTCCGCGCCGAAGTACTCCACCAGGCGGCTGTCGTCGCTGATCGGCACCTCGCCGAGCAGCAGGCCCGGCCCGTGGCCGTCGAGGAAGCAGCGCAGCTCCCGGAGGAGCTCGTGGCTCTCCGGCTGGTCCAGGTTGTACTGCCGCAGCTCCGGATGGCGGTGATACCGCCGGTACGCGGCCAGCGGCTCCGGGTTGTCCCGGAGCTGGCCGTCCTTGAAGAGCCGGTGCGCGACGTCGATGCGGAACCCGTCCACGCCCTGCTTCAGCCAGAACCCCCACACCTCGCGGATCGCCGCCCGCACCTGCGGGTTGCGCAGGTTGAGGTCCGGCTGCTGCGGGGTGAAGCTGTGCAGGTAGAACTGGCCGGTGGTCTCGTCCCGGGTCCAGGCCGGACCGCACCGCTCGAACGAGCTGAGCCAGTTGTTCGGCGGCCCACCGTCGCGCCCGTCGGCCCAGACGTACCAGTCGCGTTTCGGGTTCGACCGGCTGGAGCGGGACTCCAGGAACCACGGGTGCCGGTCCGAGGTGTGGTTCATGACCAGGTCCACGATGACCCGCATGCCGCGCTGGTGTGCCCCCTCGACGAGCTTCTCGACGTCGGCCAGGGTGCCGTACGCCGGGTCCACCGCCTGGTAGTCGCTGATGTCGTAGCCGAAGTCGGCCTGCGGCGACGGATAGAAGGGGGAGAGCCAGAGCGCGTCGACGCCGAGGGAGCGCGGCGTCCCGTCGTGCAGATAGTCGAGGTGCTCGACGATGCCGCGCAGGTCACCGATGCCGTCGCCGTTGGAGTCCGCGAAGCTGCGCGGGTAGATCTGGTAGATGACGGCGCTGCGCCACCAGTGCTCGGTTGTCATGCCGGACCCTCCTTCTCCGCCGCCGGCCCCTCTCCGCCGCCGGCCGGTGCGGGTGTCGTGTGGCTAGATGTCGACGCCGGACATGTCCGGGTAGCGGTCGCCCGCCGCCGCCCCCACCGGCGCGATGCCGTCGAGCAGCGCCAGGTCGTCGTCGCTGAGCCGCAGGTCGGCGGCTGCCACGTTCTCTTCGAGCCGGCGCACGCTCTTGGTGCCGGGAATCGGCACGATGTCGGGGCCCTGCGCCAGCACCCAGGCGAGGGCGAGCTGCGGCACCGTGACGCCGTGCCGGCCGGCGAGCTGCCGCACTCCGTCGACAAGTGCCGCGTTGCGGCGCAGGTTCTCGCCGCCGAACCGGGGCAGCGTGCTGCGGAAGTCGTCCCCGGCGAAGCGGGTCCGCGCGTCGATCGCCCCCGACAGCAGGCCCCGGCCCAGCGGTGCGTACGCGATGAAGCCGATCCCCCACTCGTGCAGGCTCCGCAGCAGTCCACCCTGCGGATCCCGGCTCACCAGGGAGAACTCGGTCTGCACGGCGGTCACCGGGTGCACGGCGTGCGCCCGGCGGATTGTCTCCGCCGACGCCTCCGAGATCGCCAGATACCGCACCTTGCCCTGCGCGACGAGCTCGGCCAGCGCGCCCCAGGTCTCCTCGACCGGCACGCCGCGGTCCACCCGGTGCTGGCAGTAGATGTCGATGGTCTCGACGCCGAGCCGGCGCAGCGAACCCTCGCAGGCCCGGCGCAGGTGGTCGGGACTGCCGTCGACCCGCACCACCCGGCCGGTGTCGTCCTTGACGTTGCCGAACTTCGTGGCGATCAGCGCCTCGTCGCGGCGGGACCGCAGCGCCCGGCCGATCAGTTGCTCGTTGGTGTACGGCCCGTACATGTCGGCGGTGTCCAGCAGGGTGACGCCGAGGTCCAGGGCGCGGTGGATCGTGCGGATCGACTCCGCGTCGTCCCCCGGTCCGTAGAACTGCGACATCCCCATGCAGCCGAGTCCGATGTCGGAGGTGGTCGGGCCGTCCCTGCCGAGTTGTCGCATCAGCGGTCCCCCCTGGTCAGCAGCGCGGTGATCAGCGGCTCCCAGCGCAGCAGGTGCCGGTCGGGCAGGTACTCGTCGTGCACGCGGCGCCGGGCCGCCGCACCGAGCCGGGCGGCGAGGCGCGGGTCGCCCAGCACCCGCCGGATCGCCTCGGCCGCCCCGGCGGTGTCCGCCGGGTCGAGCAGCAGACCCGACTCCTCCGGCACCACCTGCACCCGCAGCCCGCCGACCGCGTTGGCGAGCAGCGGGCGGGACTTCCACATCGCCTCGGTGGCGGTGAGGCCGAAACCCTCGGCGAGGCTCTTCTGCACCACCACCGAGGCGTGCTGTTGCAGGGCGTTCACGACCAGGGCGTTCTCCCGCTGGTCGGCCATGGGCAGGCAGAGCAGCTGGACCCGGGACCGGAGCGCCGCCGGCAGCCGCTCCCACTCGCGGCGGCACTCGGTGAACATCTCGGCCGCCTCGGGATCGTCGGAGACCCCGCTGACGTCCGGCCCGGCGAGGGTGAGGCAGCTCTGCGGCACGTCCGCGGCGGCGTACGCCCGGAGTACCCCGGTCATGTCCTTGAGCCGGTCCCAGCGGGAGACCTGGACCACCATCGGGGTCCGGGCGCCCGGCGGGTCGCCGTCGCGGACCGCGACGGCCGGACGCCGGAGCTCGACCGGCGGTCCCGCGCCGAGCGGGACGGTGGCCGGCCGCCCGTCGCCGCCGGCCAGGATGCCCACGGTGCGCAGCACCTCGACCGCCTTGGCGGGGCTGAGCCCGACGTTCTTCGGCAGGCACGGGTCGATCGAGGGGGCGACGACGTGCGGATCCGGCGCCCACGGCTGGACGTGCGGCGGGATCAGGAACGTCGTGGCGTCGGCCCGCTCGACGTACGGCCGGATGAAGGCCCAGCCCCGCGTGGTGTGCGCGTTCGGCTCGTCGCTACCGGTGTGCGCCCGGTACACCACCCGGGCGCCGAGCTCCCTGGCGTGGCCGACGAGCCCGGCCGGCTGCGCCTCGTGCACGACCACCACGTCGCCGGGGCGCACGTAGCCGGCCATCTCGTCGGCGTTGGCCCGCAACACCTTGCGGTAGTGCTCCTGCTCGGCCCCGCCGGTCGGCCCGCCGTCGCCGGGCGAGCCGTAGACCAGGGTGCAGAGCCGCTTCGTGATGGCGAAGAACTCGGCGTCCCCGTCGATCACCAGCCAGCGCACCGGCAGCCCGAGCGCCCGGGCGAGCGGGATCAGCGAGTGCAGCAGCTCCGCCACGCCACCCCCGGCGGCGGTCGAGTTGACGTTCCAGATGGTCCGTCCGGCCAGGGCGGCCCGGAGGCGCCCGGCGCCCGAGCGCAGCGTCGCGCTGCGCTCGGGGCCGAGAACCTGCCGGTACGCCGCAAGGTCGGCGGACCCGACAGCCACCTCACGCATCCGCCGGCTCTCCCAACGCCGCCACCGGCTTGGCCAGCGGCTCGAAGCCCTCGGTGATCCAGACACCGGTCCAGAACTCCGGGTCGGAGGGGAGGACCAGCTCGATGAGGGAGGGCCCGTCGTGGCCGACCGCGGCGGCCAGGGCGTGCCGGAAGTCGGCGAGCCGGGCCGCCGCGTGGTCCCGGTCGAGCCAGTTCGTCAGGTCGACCCGGCGGGCGTGCAGCCCCAGGACGGCGGCGGCGTCCGCATACCGCATCCCGGGTGCGTTGTCGAGGTAGTGGTGGAAACCGGCGTCCAGCAGTGTCTGCCCCCGCGACTGCTTGCGCAGCGAGACACTGCCGCCGTTGTTGCAGACCACGAACGTCAGCCGCGCGTTGGTCTGCACCGCCGCCACCAGGCCCTGTAGCCCGTTGGTGAGGCCCTGGTCGCCCACGGTGCAGATCACCTGGACGTCCCGCTCGGCCACGGCCAGGCCGGTCGCCGTGGCCGTCCCGCCGCCGACGAACCCGCCGTGGTCGCCGAAGACCCGCAGGCCGGCGGGGAGCAGGTCGTAGACCTCCGCCAGCAGCCCGCCGAACATCTGGCTGTCGTCGACCAGGGTGACCGGCTTCTGCTGCCCGGCCGCCACCTCGTCGACGGCCCGGGCGAGTCCCTGCCGCACCCGCAGCGCGGCGTCCGGCACCTCCCAGCGCGGCGGGGAGGGTTCGCGGACCAGGTCGGCGTACCACCGGGGCGCGCCGTTGCGGTCACCGAGCGCGGCGGCGAGGGCGTGCAGCGCGCCGACCACGTCGCCGCCGACGAGGGTGCCGTCGTCGCCGAGGTAGCCGTTCTTGCGCACCGCGTCGGGCTTCGAGGTGATCGCGACCTTCGGCCCCGCCGGAAGCTCACCGATCACCCGCGGATACATGTTGCGGTCCTCGACCGTGACGATCAGGTCCGTCGACTCCATGATCCGGCGGTGCGCCGGGGAGTTCGGGTCGTACCAGCCGACGAAGCCGGGCACCTCGGCGGCGTCGATCCGCTCGAACATCATCGGGCCCCGCCGGTATTTCACCTGGAGCACCGCGCTGCCGGTCGCCCCGCTGAAGGCGGCCAGGGCCCGCCGGATCCCCGGGTGTCTGAGCGCGTAGTCGTCGAGCAGCACCACCGGACGGGCCGAGGCGGAGAGGCGGGTCACCGCCTCGTGCAGCGCGTCCCGGTCGACCGGGGTGTGGTACGGCCCGGCCGGCAGCTCGCGCAGCGCGTCGAGCGGCACCCAGTAGCTCTCGGCGACGTCCTGCGGCACCCCGAAGAGCACCGGCCCGAACGGGGCCCGGCGCACCGCCAGGTCGGCCTCCCGCAGCGACCGCACGAGTACGCCGACGGCGGCGGCCCGCTCCGCCGTGGCGTCCGCCGGCGGCACCGCCCCGAGCTCGTACCACGCCTTGGCGAACTCCCCGGAGGCGGAGATGAGGTTGGGCTCACCGTGCGGCGGCAGGAACGGGGCGGATCCGGTCGACGGCATGCCGACCACGACAAGCGTGCCGACCTCGTTGCGCCGGGCCGCGCCGACCGCGCCGAGCGCGTTGGTCAGGCCGCGCGCCGCGTGCACGATCGCGGCACCGCGCCCCGGACGCAGCATGCTCGCGCCCGCGGCCTGGAAGACGCTCTCCCGGTCGCCCCGCCCGTTGCGCAGCATGCCGAGCCGGGCGGTGGCGTCGCAGAGCGCGAGTTCCGAGGTGCCGGCGTAGGTGAACGCCACGGTCACGCCGAGCCGGTGCATCGCCAGCGCGACGGCCTCGGCGCCGCTGAGCATCACGTCGTGCAGCTCCCGGGTCACCTGCTCGACGGCGTACCGGATCGAGTCGGGGGAGCAGGCCAGGACGGTGGCGACCGCGTCACCGAAGGCCGCGACGCCCCGGTCGGCGATCAGTCCCATGGTCAGGCCGCGTGGCGTGCCGGAGGAGTGGTGCAGCAGGTGGCGCAGGAAGTCCTCCACGGTCGCCGTCCCGCGCGCGGCGCGTACCTCGGAGGGGTAGAGGCCGAAGGCGAGCAGCGCCTCGTCGCGGATGCCCTCCGGCACCACGTCGAAGTCGATATCGGTGGCGTTGTCGGCGCTCAGCTCGTCGAAGATCAGGCCGTCGTCCTGGGCCAGCGTGATCCGCAGCCGGTAGTGGCCGGGCTGCTCGGGCACCCGCGCCCGCACCAGGACCCGGGTGGCGGCGTTCGGCGGCAGCGACCGCGGCAGCGCCGCCCGGATGTCCTGGGTCGGTACGTGCCGGCCGTCCGCGTCGTACCAGCGGTAGGTGACCCGCACCGGCTGCGGCGGCGCCGGGGTCAGCAGCGCGGTGCCGACGTTCTCCACCCGGCAGGTGAGGGTGAGCAGGCTGTTGGCCTCGACATCGTCGTAGATCGGCTCCTCCGGCGTGACGACGGTCCGGCACTCCTCCGCAGCGAGCCGGTCCCCGACCGCCCACAGTTGCCGGGGCTGCTTGCCGAGCTGCTCGAAGAGCTGGCGCTGGCCCTGCTCGTGGGTACGGGTGTGGTTGGCCTGGAAGCCGTGCCGCGCCCCCTCGGCCAGCGCGGCCGGCACGACGGCCAGGGAGTAGACCTCGCGGCCGGGCAGGTCCACCACCCCCAGGACCTTCCACTCTGCGCGGTCCACCACGGCCACCGCCGCGGTCTTCACCGAGGAGTCCACGTAGCGGTGCGGGCTGATCCCGACGAAGAGGTGGTCGTCGGTGGCGGCGAAACCGCGCGGCCAGCCCGGCAGCGGGAGGCGGCGGGACGGTCTTCGCGTCGCCTCCGGGATCTCGATGAGCTCACCGGCGGCGGAGTCGCAGACCAGCCACACGCCGTTCTCGTAGTGCGGGTGGTGCGGTGCCCGCAGGCCGGTGAGCAGTGGTTCTCCGGTGTCGAGGGCGACCACCCGGCCGGTGGACGGCTTGCCGTTCTCGTCCCAGCCGCGACGGCGCAGGAACGGACCGAACCCGGAGACGACGATCCGGTCGCGGTAGAGCGCCAGGCTGTTGAGGTGCCAGCTGTCCGGCTCACCGGGTGCCCGCCAGCGCCAGAGGATCTCGCCGTCCCGGCCGATCGACTGCACCTCGTTCTGCGTGGTGGCGACGACCAGGATCTGGCCGTTGACGCAGAGGATGTCGTGCGGCGTGGAGACGTCGTCGAGCCGCTGGTAGCGGCGTACTCCGGCGGAGTCGTAGGAGACCAGCTCCGCCGGGCTCCCCTCGGCGCTCCACAGGCAGCGGTACAGCAGGGTGCCGTCCGTGCACATTCCGGTGCTCGACACCCGGTCGACGGCCTCGACCGTCTCGCCGAGGGCGAACAGACCACCGCCGATGGTGTGGTGTGCGTCGAAGCACGATGCCAGCAGGACACGGCCCGGCGGTAGCAGATCACGTGTTCCCGACCATGTGTCGTACGAGCGTCCGGTCACGACGCTGCCTCCTTACTCCCCGCGGTCAGCGGGACCTCGCGATGCCGGGCCGCGATGACTCGCCCGGCGATCAGGGTGGGGTCGTGCTCGGCGATCACCTCGATGTGACCGCCGTCGTCCGAAGGACGGGCTTCTGGAGGGCCGGCTTCCGAGGGGCCGGCTTCCGCACCGGCGGTGCCACGACCGGCCAGACAGACCACGCCACGGCCGCGCTGCCGGGCGAAGACCGGTGCGGCGGCGCGGATCAGCCGGTCGTCGTCGGTCATGTCCACCACGACGTCGAAGCCGCCGAAGGTGCGTACCGCCTCGCCCACCAGGCGTGCCGGCCGGGTGGCCGGGGTGGTCAGCACCGCCAGGCGGTCGGAGCGGGCCGTGCCGGGCGGCCGATCGGGAGCCGCGCCGGCCACCATCACGTGGGCGCCGGCGGCCGCCAGTTCCTCGGCGACGTGTGCGGTGACGGTGCCGGCGCCGGTGGCGGCGACCAGGACCACCGCGTCGCCCAGCGGGCCGGCCGTGGTGTGCAGCAGTGGTTTCGCGCGCATCAGCGGCCAGTACTCGTCGGCGATGCCCTGCGCCTCGTGCAGCGACGAGTAGCCACCGGCCGCGTCGGCCGCCTCGATCACCGATCTGGTCTGCGCGAAGTGCTCCGCGCAGATCCGTGCCTGGGCGGCGTCGGCACCGCTGACCACCTCGCCGATGCCGGGCAGCAGCAGGACCCGGGGCAGGTCGCGGCGGGGGCCCTGCCGGCGGGCCTGCGGGTCCGCGTGGCGGTCGAACATGTCGGCGTAGCGGGCCCGGTAGCGGCCGACCGCCGCGCGTACCCCCGCCGGGGTCAGCTCCTGCGGGGTCAGCGCGAGGGGCCGGTAGCCGACCGTGACCAGGGAGTCGGGACAGCCGGGACCGTACTGGCTCAGTCGTGGTCCGCGCCGGGAGGAGGCGAACCGGAGCGCGCCGGGGCCGGTCTCCGCCCGTACGACGATCGGGTTGTCGCCGTCGCGCAGCGCACCACGGATCACCGGCAAGAGCTCGACCAGGACGTCGTCCGCCCGCTCCGGCGCCATCGCGGTCACGGCCGGACCGCCGAGAGTCCGGGTACGGGGGGTGCGGGCGGCGTGCAGCGCGTGCGTGGCGCGTCGCACGGCCTCCAGCGAGTTCCGGTAGCACCGCTCGCTGGTTTCGGCCCAGGTGAAGATCCCGTGGTTGGCGAGGAGGACGAAGCGGCAACCCGGTTGCGCCTCGATGCGGTCGGCGAGTTCCTGCGCGACGCCCATGTCGAACTGCCGGTAGTCGAACCAGATCGCCTCCTCGCCGAAGTGCGCGGCGGCCCGCCTGCGGCCGTCGGGGATGCAGGTCAGCGCGATGACCGCGTCGGGATGGCAGTGGTCGACGTGGGTGGCGGGGATGAACGCGTGTGTCAGCGTCTCGATGCCCGGAGGCTTCTGCCGCGGGCGCATCGCCGCGGCGGCGACCCGGTCGAGCATCGTGCGGCTCTCCAGCGGCGGCACGTGCCGGAGCTCCCGTAGCGTGGCCAGGCGCAGCGCCGGGAAGTCCTCCTCGGTGGTGCTGGCGCCGTCGCAGCCCCAGGAACTCATCCAGAGCGTCGGCTCGCCGTCGAGGGTGCCCTTGGCGGAGAAGTTGCCGCCGCCGGCCCGGGTCAGTGCGACATCGGTGCCGATCAGGTGGGACCGGAGCAGCACCTGGTCGCGGGGGGTACCGGCGTCGAACCGTACGCCGTCGCGCGGTAGCGGGGGTGTGAGGAGATCCAACATGGCACCCTCTCCAGGGCAGGGCTCGACGGCGCGGCAGGGCGCTGCCGAGCGGGGTGTTCTGGTGCTGGATGTGGGTGGTGTGCGGCCTAGCGGGTCGGGACTCCGGCCGGAGTGATGGGCAGGCCGGCGGGGGTGAAGGGCAGGATGGTCCGCCCGTCCACCGCCAGTCGGCGTCCGGTGGCGTCGAACCGCATGTCACGGAAGTCGGGCACCACGGTGTGTGCGCCGGTCGCGCGCAGGCGGTCCGCGCGCCGCTGCGGCCCCAGGGCCACACAGGTCGCGCCGGCCGCCACCGCGGCGGTCACGCCGCTGAACGCGTCCTCGAAGACGAGGCAGCGCCGGATGTCGACGCCGAGGCGCTCCGCGGCAAGGCGGTAACAGGCCGGGTCCGGCTTGCCCACCGGGATGTCGTCGGCCCGGACCTGCACGTCGAAGTGGTCGGCGAGGCCGAGTTGGTCGAGCACCGCGACCGCCTTCCAGTCCTGTGCCCCGGTGACCAGCGCCGTGGGCACCCCGGCGGCGCGCAGGTCGTCGATCAGGCGTATCGCGCCGGGGATCTCGACGTAGCGCAGGGTCTGGTCGTTGACCCGCAGCCGGTCGTAGATCGCCGGCTGCCGGGTGGCGGAGATCGCGGGAAAGAGCACCCGCAGCGTGTGCTCGGCGTGGCGACCGAAGACGTGGTCGTCCAGGTCGTCGTCGCTGATGACGAAGCCGAATTCGGCGGCCAGTGCCTGCCAGAAGGCGGTGACGGTCTTTTCGGTGTCGACCACGACACCGTCCATGTCGAAGAGCACCGCCTGGTATTGGTTCGCGGGCTGGTATTGGTTCGCGGGCATTCCGGTCACCCCCGTGTTCGGGATCGGTTACGGCAGCCGCAGGGCGGTGCCGGCGTACTCGGCGGTGAAGGTTTGCTCCGCCTCGTCCGCGGCGGGGTCGCGGAGCACTCCGTGCAGCACCTCCAGCGGTGCGCTGACCGCGTCGGCGCCGTCCAGGTAGGCCTGGGTGAACTGGCCGACGTTCTTCACCGACGCGGCGACGATCTGCGTGTCGCCGCGCCGCAGGGCGCCCAGGGCGCGCACGAGATGGGTCTCGGTGCGCGGGTCCCGCCAGGCCCGGTCCAGGTAGGGAATGACCGCCGCGCATCCGATCGACTCCGCGACCACCATCGCGTGAGGGCTCTGCGCGGCGGTCAGCGCCACCCGGACGCCCGCGTCGCAGAGCCGGCGGGCCAGCGCGATGCCGGCGGGCGTGAACATGAGCTTCAGGGTGACCCGTTCCGGGTCGAGCCGCCACGCCGCCCACGCCTCGGCCTCGATCTCGCCGTAGGCACCGCAGGGCTGGTAGAAGAACTCGAGTTCGCCGCTCTTGGCGAGCAGGTCGGAACAGTGGCGCAGCGGGTCCTCGGCGCACCGGCGCATCAGCGTCGGATTCGTTGTCACGCCATGGATCAGGCCGGTCTCGGTGGCCGCGCGAACGTCCTCTGGACTGGCAGAGTCGAGATAGATGGACGTCATTTCTGCACCTGTCTGTGGGTACGGATGGAACGTCTGGGGGAGTGTTACCGGCTATTCGGCCGGTGTCGGAGTCAGTAAAGCACAGAGGACATTGGACCGCACAAGACCGGCGACGCGGTGCGTGTGCGGATCACTGCACATTGTGCGTTGTAGCTGATCTACGTCTTCAGAAAACTGCTGGTCGAGTGGTGCGTGGCGCCGGGGGTGGTGGCGATGTTCGTCATATGAAATCTGGCTCCGGCGCCGAGAAGTGGCTGGTAGAACCGCCTCTGCGTACCCGATCATCGCTTCTCCCCGCGGAAATAACTGCTTAACAATGCAGAAAGGGAATGGAAAAGAGCACGTCTCTGCCGAGGTCTCCCGGTCGATGGCTTGACCGGTACAGGCCCGGGTGACCTGTACCGGTACAGGCCAGGAAGACACTGTACCGGTATAGCACAACATCCCTGTACCGGTATAGACTGCCGGAGGAACGCGTGCGAGGAGGATGCCATGGAACCGCCGACAGCGTTCGTCGTGGCCCTCGGCAGGGTCAACGCCGAACTGCACAGCGCCGGCCCGGTCGCGCCACCGGTGCCGCACGCCGAGCGTCCGGGACGCACCCGGGCGGTGCGCGTCGCGCTCGCCCACGGCCTCATCCGCGCCGCCCGCCTGATCGAGCCCGCCTGATCGAGCTCGCCTGGTGGCCGCGCTGATAGCCTGGAAGCCATCGGCGGTGGCGGACGCACCGCCGCGGCGGCGGCGGTCGCGAGCCTCGTGCCCGGGTGGCCGCGGGGGTGGCCCGATGACGGTGCCGGTCCCGCACCGACGACGAGAGCGGGAAGGGTCGACGTGGCGCGGCGGGTGACACTCCAGACGATCGCCGACCACATGGGCGTGAGCCGGATGACCGTCTCCAACGCGTTCTCCAAGCCGGACCAGCTCTCGGCCGGACTGCGACGCCGGATCCTCACCGCCGCCAAGGACCTGGGTTACGTGGGGCCGGACCCGGCGGCCCGCGCCCTCGCCCGGGGGACCACCGGCGCCGTCGGCATCGTGCTCACGTCGTCGCTGCGATTCGCCTTCACCGACCTGGTCGCCACCAGCTTCCTCGGTGCGATCGCCGAGCAGCTCGGACCGACCGGGCTGGCGCTGACCCTGCTGTCGTCGACGGAGAGCGGTGCGATCATCCCCGCCCGGGACGTCGCCATCGACGGCGCCCTGATCTACTCCTGCGACCCCACCTCGACCGCGGTGGACTACCTCTCCCGCCGCCGGCTCCCGCTGGTCTACGTGGACCAGGAACCGCTCGACACGGTCTCCACCATCAACGTCGCGGACCGCGCCGGTGCCCGGGCCGCGGCCCGGCACCTCGTCGAGCTGGGGCACCGCCGGATCGGGCTGCTGATGTCCGGGCTGCACGGCCCGCACGGGCTGATCGACCCGAAGGACGTGACGATCGACGGCTACGCGGCCAGGCAGCGCCTGCTCGGCTGGCTCGACGTGCTCGGCGCCGCCGGGATAACGCCGCTGGTCGCCCGGCAGCCCACCACCGACCTCGAACAACCCAGGATCGGCGCCCGCCTGCTGCTCGACCGTGCCGACCGGCCGAGCGCCCTCCTCTGCTACTCCGACGCCATCGCGCACGGCGCCCTCCAGGTGGCCGAGGAGTTGGGGATCGACGTGCCGCGGGAGTTGTCGATCGTCGGCTTCGACGACAACCCGCTGGCCACCCAGCTCCGCCCGGCCCTGACCACCGTGCACCAGGACATCAAGGCGAAGGGGCGGGCCGCCGCCGCGGCCCTCACCGCCGCGATCGCCACGGCGCGCGCCGACGAGGTGCCCCCGCTGGAACACATCGTCCTCCCCGCCGGGTTGGTGGTCCGGGAGAGCACCGCGCCGCCGGCCGCCTGACGGAACCGGCCGCTCCGGCGGGGCGGGCCGGCCGCCTCCGGCATGACGGGCCGGCCGCCTCCGGCACGATGGGCCGGCCGCCTCCGGCACGATGGGCCGGCCGCCTCCGGTGCGGCGTGCCGTGGATCACACCGGAGGGCATCCCCGGTGCGCGGCCCGGCCCGGCGGCGAGATTCGATCCCGGTCGGCCGCCGGCGATCCGCGTTCGACACGATCGGGAGCTAGCTTAGGTGCGTGACGGAACTTTCCCAGGTCCCACCGACCCCGCCGGCCGGACTGCCCGGCACCCTCGGCGAGCTGCGTGCCGCAGGGCACCGCTACCGGACGGTCAAGCAGGAGCTCCGGGACAACCTGCTGGACCGGCTCCGGTCCGGGCAGCCGCGTTTCCCCGGCATCGTCGGCTACGACGAGACCGTGCTGCCGGAGGTGGAGCGGGCCCTGCTGGCCGGGCACGACATGGTGCTGCTCGGCGAGCGCGGCCAGGGCAAGACCCGGCTCATCCGGGCCCTCGGCCAACTCCTCGACGAGTGGACCCCGGTGATCCGGAGCTCCGAGCTGAACGAGCACCCGATGCACCCGCTCACCCCGGCGTCCCGCCGGGCGGTCGCCGACGTCGGCGACGAGCTGCCGATCGGCTGGCTGCACCGGTCGATGCGGTACGGCGAGAAGCTCGCCACCCCGGACACCAGCGTCGGCGACCTGATCGGTGACGTGGACCCGATCCGGGTGGCCCAGGGGCGTACGCTCGGCGACCCGGACACGATCCACTTCGGGCTGGTACCCCGGACCAACCGGGGCATCTTCGCGGTCAACGAACTGCCCGACCTGGCCGAGCGGATCCAGGTGGCGCTGCTCAACGTGCTGGAGGAACGGGACATCCAGGTACGCGGCTACCAGCTCCGGCTGCCGCTGGACCTGCTGCTGGTGGCGAGCGCCAACCCCGAGGACTACACCAACCGGGGTCGGATCATCACGCCGCTCAAGGACCGGTTCGGCGCCGAGATCCGGACCCACTACCCGCTCGACCTGGACCTCGAGCTGGACCTGATCCGGCAGGAGGCGGCACTGGTCGCGGCCGTGCCGGAGCACGTGCTGGAGGTGCTGGCCCGGTTTGCCCGGGCGGTGCGGGAGTCCCCGGCCGTCGACCCCCGCTCCGGGGTCTCGGCCCGGTTCGCCATCGCCGCCGCCGAGACCGTCTCGGCCGCGGCGCTGCGCCGGGCCGGGCTGCTCGGCGTGGCCGGCCCGGACGGGCAGCCGGCCGCCCCGGCCGACACCGAGCCGGTGGCCCGGGTCGGCGACGCGGTCTCGGTGACCAGCACCCTGCGCGGCAAGGTCGAGTTCGAGAGCGGCGAGGAGGGCCGGGAGATCGAGATCCTCGGTCACCTGCTCCGGACCGCCACCGCCGAGACCTTCCGGGCCCGGCTGGCCGGACTCGACGTCTCCGGCTTCACCGCGCTGGTCGCCGACGGCGCGATCGTCGAGACCGGCGAGCTGGTCGGCCCGACCGAGCTGCTCCGGCAGGTCGGCACGGTGCCGGGGCTGGCCAAGGCGCTGGACCGGCTCGGGCTCGGCGACGCCCCCACCCCGGCCGAGGCGGCGGCCGGCATCGAGTTCGTCCTCGAAGGACTGCACCTGACCCGCCGGCTGGCCAAGGACGTGACCGACGACGGCCGTACCCGCTACGGCGGCCGCAGCCCCGACGGCGGCGGCCGGCACCCGGGAGGCGGCGGTCGCGATCCCGGTGGCCGCTCGGACCGCGACGACGACCGGGCCTGAGCGTGGCCGGCGGAAACCGTTTCCGGTACGGCTCCTGGCGCGGCGGCCCCGACCCGCTCGCCCCGCCGTACGACGTCCGGGCCGCCGTCGACTCGGTCGGCGCGGAGGTGCTGGGCGGCGGCAGCCTGCGCGAGGCGCTGCGCAACCTGCTGCGGCGCGGGCCGGAGGGCCGGGGTGGCCTGAACGACCTGGTCGCGCGGGCCCGGCGGATGCGCCGGGAGGCGCTGCGCCGGGGCGACCTGGACGGCACGGTGACCCGGGCGCAGGCCCTGCTCGACCAGGCGCTCGCCGCCGAGCGGGACGAGCTGCGCGGCCGGGACGACGACGATGCCCGGTTCGCCGAGGCGGTCCTGGACAACCTTCCCTCCTCGACCGCGCGTGCGGTCGAGGAACTCTCCGGCTATCAGTGGGCCAGCGACGAGGCCCGCGCCGCCTACCAGCAGATCCTCGACGGCCTGCGCCGGGACGTGCTGGAGCAGCGGTTCACCGGGCTGCGCGACGCGATGCGCGGCGCCGCCGACCCGGGCGCGCAGCGGCAGCTCGCCGAGATGCTGCGCGACCTGAACGACCTGCTGGCCCGGCACGACCGGGGCGAGGAGACCACCGACGCGTTCGCCGAGTTCATGCGGCGGCACGGCCAGTTCTTCCCGGAGAATCCGGAGACGGTGGAGGAGCTGGTCGACGTGCTGGCCCGCCGGGCCGCCGCCGGGGAGCGGCTGATGCGCTCGCTCTCACCGGCCCAGCGGGAGGAGCTCTCCCGGCTGATGGAGTCCTCGCTCGGCCCCGAGCTGGCCGGGCAGCTCTCGGCGCTCGACGCCAACCTGCGCTCGCTCCGTCCCGACCTGGCCTGGGACCGCCGGGAGCGGGTCCGGGGCGACCAGCCGCTCGGCTACGGCGAGGCGGCCGGGGCGCTCGGCGAGATCGCCGACCTGGACGACCTGCTGGACCAGCTCGGCCAGGAGCATCCGGGGGCGACCCTGGACGACATCGACGTCGACTCGGTCCAGCGGAACCTGGGCCGGGACGCCGCCGACGACGTACGCCGGCTGCGGGAGCTGGAGCGGGAGCTGCGCCGGCAGGGCTGGGTGACCCGGGGCGCCGACGGGCTGACCCTGAGCCCGAAGGCGCTGCGCCGGCTCGGTGGCACGGCCCTGCGCCGGATCTTCGCCGAACTGGCCGCCGGCCGGCAGGGACAGCACGACCTCCGCTCGGCCGGCGCTGCCGGTGAGGTCACCGGCGCCTCCCGCCCCTGGGCGTACGGGGACGAGCAGCCGCTGGACGTGGTGCGTACGGTGGCCCGGGCGGTCCGGCGCGGCGGTGCCGGGGTGCCGGTGGCGCTGGCGGTCGACGACTTCGAGGTGGTGGAGACCGAGCGGCGCGCGTCGGCGGCGGTGGCGCTCTGCGTCGACCTCTCCTTCTCGATGATCTCCGAGGGGCGCTGGGGGCCGATGAAGCAGACCGCGCTGGCCCTGTCGCACCTGGTCGCCACGCGGTTTCCGCAGGACGCGCTGCAGATCGTCGGCTTCGGCCGGGAGGCGATGCCGCTGACCCAGCAGGAGTTGGCCGGGGTGGAGCCGGACATGGTGCAGGGCACCAACCTGCAACACGCGCTGATGCTGGCCGGCCGGCACCTGCGCCGGCATCCCGGCTCCGAGCCGGTGGTGCTGGTGGTGACCGACGGCGAGCCGACCGCGCACCTCGATCCGGAGTACGGCGGCGGGGTCTTCAACTGGCCGCCGCTGCCGGAGACGATCCAGGCGACGGTGGCCGAGGTGGACAAGCTGACCCGGTACGGCGCGACGATGAACCTCTTCATGCTCGGCGAGGACCCCGGGCTGCGCCGGTTCGTCGACGCGGTGGCCCGGCGCAGCGGCGGTCGGGTCTTCACGCCCGACCTGGACGACCTCGGCGAGTACGTCGTCTCCGACTACCTGCGGACCCGACGCGGCCGACGCGGTCGCTGACCCGGTAGCCGGCCTGGGAGCGTTCCCATACTCCGGGACATGACGATCTAGGGATAGTCGGCAGCATTACCGTCCTGTTAACCGATGGGAGTGAATATGCTGCGACGTCAATCCTTGGGGCGGCTCTGCCTGGCCGGCGCGGCCGCCGTACTCGCTCCGCTCGTCGCGTCCGGCACGACGCAGGCGGCCGGCACGGCGCCCGTACCCGACAGTGTCGCCGTGGCGGCGGTGCCGCCGCTGGACCAGCTCACCGTCAGCACCACCCAGGTCGCCTTCGGCCTGCAACGCCCGACCGCCATCACCGCCCCCGACGACGGCAGCGGCCGGCTGCTGATCGCCGAGAAGCAGGGGACGATCCGGGTCTACCACCCGGAGACCGGGCTGGCGGCCGACCCGCTGCTCGACATCCGGGACCGGGTCGACACCTCCGGCAACGAGCGCGGCCTGCTCGGCCTGGTCACCACGGCGGACTTCGCCCAGACCCGCACCCTCTACGTCACCTACACCGCCCTGCCGGAGGGGACCGTCACGCTCTCCCGGTTCACCCTGGACACGGCAGGCCAGTCCCCGGTCCCGCCCGGCGGCGAGCAGGTCGTGCTGACCCAGCCGCACGCCGAGTACTCCAACCACAACGGCGGGCACGTCGCGTTCGGCCCCGACGGCTATCTCTACTGGAGCATCGGTGACGGCGGCGGCTCCGACGACGTCCTCGACTCGGGGCAGAACCTGGACACCCTGCTCGGCAAGATCCTCCGGCTCGACGTGAGCCGGTCCTGCGACGGGCGGCCGTACTGCGTACCGGCCGACAACCCGTTCGTCGGCACCGCGAACGCCCGGCCGGAGATCTGGGCGTACGGGCTGCGCAACCCGTGGAAGTTCTCGCACGACCTCGGCGGGGACGGCTCGCTCTGGATCGCCGACGTCGGCCAGGGCACCTTCGAGGAGATCGACCACCTCGGGGCGGCGCAGGCCGGCGCCAACCTCGGCTGGTCCTGCCGGGAGGGGCCGCAGGTCTTCAACCCCGACCGCTGCCAGGCCGGCGCGGAGTACGTCGAGCCGGTCTACTCGTACCGCACCTCCACCGACGGCTGCGCCGTGATCGGCGGGTACGTCTACCGGGGCGAGGAGTACGCCGACATCGCCACCGGCACCTACCTGGCCACCGACTACTGCTCCGGCACGGCGTTCGTGGTCCGGCCGCCGGCCGGCCCCGGCGGGGCGTACCAGACGCGGGCGCTGACCGAGCTGACCATCCAGCCGACCAGCCTCGGCCAGGACGCCAACGGTGAGCTGTACCTGGTGAACGACCTGCCGGGCCAGCTGCACCGGATCGAGTTCGGCAGCACCGCGACCCCGCCGGCCACCTGCCGGATCAGCTACCGGGTCGACCAGCAGTGGGGGACCGGCTTCAACGCCACGGTCACCGTCACCAACATCGGCGTCCAGCCGGTCAGCGGCTGGACGGTCGGCTGGACCTTCCCGGCCGCCCAGCGCGCGAACACCTTCTGGAACGCCACCGGCAGCCAGCAGGGCGCGGTCGTCACCGCCCGAAACGCCAACTGGAACGCCGACATCCCGCCCGGCGGCACGGTCCAGTTCGGCTTCCTCGCCTCGAACACCGGCGCCAACCCGGCGCCGACCGCCTTCACCCTCAACGGCAACACCTGCGCCTGAGGTGTTAGGAAGGGCCCCCGCTACAACAGAAAACGATAAGCGGGGGCCCTTCCTTACGCTTCGGCCGTCGGCAGGTTGACGGAGTATTGTCGGCAACCCGACAGATCACTACTTATTGTTACGACATCATTACTCTATGAATGGTGGTGCGCTAACCCTGGTGGTCTCCGGGCCGGTCCCCGGCAGCGAACGCGGCGACGCCGAATCGGCCTCCGCACTGGCCCGGGAGCTGCACACCCGGACGATCCTGCACGTCGCCCGGCCCGGCGCGGACGACTCGCCGGCTGCAGCCCGCTCAGGTCTCGCCGACCCGGCCGGTGACATCGGGCCCGGCCCGCTCGGCCGCAAGGGTGGCGGCGCCGGGACCATGGCCGAACTGGTCGTGACCGGTCTCTTCTCGGCCACCACCGTCGCCGCGCTCGCCCAGGTCGCGGTCGCCTTCGTCGAGCGGGGTGCCGCCCGGCGGATCGTCCTGCGGGACGGCCGGCGCAGCCTGACGATCAGCGCGCCCCGCGAGGAGACCGAGCAGATGGTTGTCGAGTGGCTCGGCGTACCACCGACACAGAGCGGCGCCGGGTCCGGTGCCGACTAGCCCGCCGGCCGGCCGTTACGCGCTGCTCGTCGCCGTCGGCGAGTACGACGACCCGTCGCTGGACCAGCTTCGGGCCCCCGAGCAGGACGTCGAGCGGCTGGCGGCGGTGCTGGAGGACCCGTCGGTGGGGAACTTCACCGTCCGTACGTTGCAGGACCCGGCCGACCACGAGGTACGCCGGGAGATCGAGGACCTGCTCACCGACCGGGTCAACGACGACCTGGTGCTGCTCTACTTCTCCTGTCACGGCATCGTCGACCCGTTCCACAGGTTGTACTTCGCGGCCGCCAACACAGACCGGACCAGGCCGGCCAGCACCGCGATCTCACGCTCCTTCGTCAACGAGCAACTGGAGGCGTGCCGCGCCGCCGCGAAGGTCCTGGTCCTGGACTGCTGCTTCGCCGGTGCGTTCGCCGAGGGCTTCAAGGGAGCGCCGCAGGGTGCGCTGGACGGCCAGGTCGGCCGCGGGTACGTGGTGATCAGCGCCTGCGACAGCTACGAGTACGCCTTCGAGTCCGACGGCCTGGTCGAGTCCGCGCCGCGCGGCTCGATCTTCACCGACGTCCTGTTGGAGGGGCTGGCGACCGGCGGTGCCGACCTGGACGGCGACGGGCGGGTCGGGGTCGACGAGCTGTTCCGGTACGTCCACGACGGGGTGGTCCGGCGCCGGCCGGACCAGAAGCCGAAGTGGAGCGCGTACAACGCCGAGCCGCACATCTACCTGGCGAGCGTGCCGGCGGCGCCACACCTGCCGCGCGACCGCGAGGCGGTGCCGGGGGCGGTGGCCAAGGCGGCGGGGGAGGCGGCGCCCCGGCCCACCAACCACAACCGGCACCAGGCGGTCGTCGCCCGTGGCTTCCGGGCCGGCGCAGACCTGGTGCGGCGCACCTTCGGCCCGCTCGGCCGGCGGGTGCTGGTGGAGGACGCCTCGGGGGCGTACCACGAGCTGTCGGACGCCGCCGGTGTGGTGCGGCTCTTCACCGCGTACGACACCCGGGACGCGATCGGCACCAGCTATGTCCGGGAGCTGGTGGAGGGGGTACGGCACCGGGTCGGCGACGGCGCGACCACCACCGTGGTGCTGGCCCAGGCCATGATGGACGGCGCCACGGCGGCGCTGCGGGCCGGTGCGAACCCGGTGGCGCTGTGCCGGGGGATCGAGGCGGCGGCCCTGGCGGTCCTCGCCGAGCTGGCCGACCTGGCGGTGCCGGTCGAGACGAAGGAACAGCTCAGGATGGTCGCCACCATCGCCTCCGGCGACGAGGTGATCGGCGACCTGCTGGCCACCGCGATGGAACGGGTCGGCAAGGACGGTGTGGTGATCGTCGAGGAGAGCAACCTCTTCGGTCTCGAACTCGAGCTCACCCGGGGCACCCGGGTCCCGGCCGGGCATGTCTCGCCGTACTTCGTGACGGACTCGGAGGGAGCCGAGGCGGTGCTGGACGATCCGTCGATCCTCATCGTGGACCAGCGGCTCTCCGCCGTACCGGAGTTGCAGCCGCTGCTGGACGAGGTCGGCAGGTCGGGCCGGCCGCTCGCGGTCTTCGCCCGGGACGTCCGGGACGCCGCCCTCACCGCGCTGATCGTCGGCAAGATGCGGCACACCCTCGACTCCGTCGCCGTCCGGCTGCCCTGGGCGGACGAGGAGCGGTGCACCGTCATGGCCGACCTGGCGCTGCTGACCGGCGCGCAGGTGGTCGGCGAGGCCGAGGGTGGACTCGCGGCGGCCACGGCCCGGGTACTGGGCGGCGCCCGCAAGGTGATCACCACGCGCCGGGACACCACCGTGGTGGACGGGGCGGGCGATCCGGAGCTCGCCCGGCGCCGGGTGCAGGGGCTGCGGGTCGAGCTGGCCCGGCTCGGGGGAGAGCACGGCCGGGAGGTGCTGCGGGAGCGGCTGGCCCGGCTGGGCGGCGGGGTCGCGGTGATCAGGGTCGGCGAGTCGACCGAGGGACAGTTGAAGAAGCGCAAGCGGCAGATCGACGACGCGGTACGCAACGCGAAGGCGACGGTCGAGTGGGGACTCGTCCCCGGTGGCGGCGCGGCGCTGCTCACCGTGGCCGGTCGGATCGGTGGCCGGCTCTCCGGCGGCGGTGACGAGGCGCTCGGCTACGCGGTGGTCGTCGACGCGCTGGCCGCGCCCTACGAGGAGTTGCTCCGCAACGCCGGACGGAACCCGGTGGACGGGCCGGCCGATCTGCGCCGCCGGGGCCCGGGAATCACCTTCGACGTGGTCGCCGGCGAGTACGTCGTCGCGCTGGACGCCGGGATCGTCGATGCGGCCGCGACGCTGCGCCAGGCCGTCACCGCCGCGGCCGGGGTGGTGACCCGCTACCTGATGATCGGTTGATCAATCCCGTGATTTGTGGATCGCTTGGTCGGTGGGTCGGGCTGGCGGGTAGCCGGCGCCGGGAAGTCCCGACGCCGGCCCCAGCCCATGCTGCTACGTGGTGCCGCCGACGTGCAGCAGGTCAGCGAGCCTCTCGGCTACCGGTGCCGCCTCCAGGTGCAGCCACGACACGTTCAACCTGTCGTCACCGAGCACGGCGAGCAGGATGTCGTCGCTCACCCCGTACACCGTGAAGTAGCCCTGGTGGCTGTGTACCGTCAGTTCGCGCAGCGGACCCTGCTGGAGGGTCATCCCGCACTGCCGGCCGAGCCCGAAGGTGGTCGCCGCGAGCGCGGCGAGATCCAACGGCTCGGGGCCGGCGGTGAGATCGTGCCCCAGCAGTTTCCCGTCGATCCTCGCCAGCACGGCACCCCGTACGCCGGGCACCCGGTCCCGGAGCGCACTCAGCTCGGCGTGCAGTGCCGACTGTCCGGTGCCGCCCGGCTGTCCGGTGCCGGCGCGGTCCGGCGGCCGGCCGGCGGGGCCGGATCGGTCGAGCGCTTCCTCCGGCAGGATCTCCTCACCGCCGCTGTCGAGGCGTGCGCCGGGATGGCGGCGGGGCAGCGGGGTGTCGGACGGCTCCCCGCCAGCCCTCTGGAACTGGGTCACGGTCAGCACCGGTCCTCGATCTCTTGTGCGTGACGCACGACGGATGCGAGGTGGACGTGGGGGCAGGCCGGAGCAACGCGACGGAACGGATTCTCGCCCGCGCGGGAACTGAGCGACCGGATCAGGTGGTGGTTCGCCACTGACAGCGCCTCCATTCTGGGTGTGAACGTCACTGCCCGTAGTGCCGTCATGGCGGGACGGCGTGTCAGGGCTGCGGCCGGTCTGACGCGCGAGTGCTCCTGCGGAAAAGAGGGTCGCATGCCGGGGTGCAAGTTGCATCTCGCGAGACAGGTATTTGTCTGTGCAGCTAACTTACTGTTGACCCGTCCGCGATGGAACAGGGCGATACGACCGATGTTGCGGCCCATGGCCGGTCGTTCTGCGCACCACACCACTGCGCACAGTGACCGAAACTGAGTGTGACTGCACGTGGCGTCTGCAAACCACAAATGCACGTGCGCTTCCCAGGTCATTGCTGGGACGCCTGTGGACGGCACCGGGACGCTGTGTCAGAGTGCAAGGTAGGGACATTTACGAATTCAACTGCCTGATGCGCTGACTGCGGGGAGAAGCGCGGTGCTGTCCATCATCGCCGGACGTGGAACGGTTGAGCGACGTTGATACCGCTCGGAGCGGGGGCGCTGCTCGAGTACCGGGTGACCGACGCGATGTCGGTCTGTGCCGGCGTGGTGCGCGTGGCCAGGTTCTTCTTCGCCCTCACCGACCCCGACCCGCCGACGTGCTGGCACTGGCAGGCGAACGCCCGGGACGACAACGGCCTGGTGGGGGCGACCGACGGCGCGGTACTGGTCCGCACCGGCTGCGGCGGCGGCTGGGTCAACCTCACCGTGGAGCTGCACGCCGAACGGCCGACGGTCGAGACGGCCGGCTGGGACGACGCGGTCGAGGTCTCCTACCGGACCCTCGTCGGCCAGTCACACGTCAGGTCGGCCCGGGGAGGCGGCACCGACTTTCCCCGGATCAGCTTCCGGGGGCCGGGCAGTTACCGGATCCGGGTGCATGCCCGGGGGCGGCAGCTTCCGGTGGGCCGGACCGCGGGTGACCGGGCGGAGGAGTATCTGCTCCAGGTCTGGCCCGCTCCGGCCGGGCGTACCCAGATTCTCCGGAGAGCCGAGGACTGACCGCCGGGCTTTCGTCACGGCATGCGCCGGATTGGGCGCACGGCGGCTTCCGTGCCGGGCCCGTGCCGGATCCGGGATTGCCGGACGGATTGTCCGACGGTGCGGCTCGGGCGTGCGACATGCTTCGCCTGTCGGTCCGCCGCGCGACCCGACGCCCGGTGGGCCGCCCTCCACCGGGCGTGGCGGCGGACCGGCGGGGCCGGCCGGCGTCGCGGTGCCGCCGACGGCCGACCCCGCAGAGGCCCCGGGGCGGGCGTCCGCAGTCCGGCCGTTACCTTCCCCCGTAGCTGGCGGTCGGCCCAGCCCGCCCCGGTGCCAACGTCCCGAGCCAACTCCTCGGCCCGAGCCGACTCCTCGGCGGAATGCCACGAACGGCCACTGCCATCCGGCTGATCACACGTCCTGAAGGGGCCGCGGCAGGGGCGTGAACGTCTGGCGGGCCCGTAGGGTCACCGAGAGGTCAAGGTTTGGTTATTGAGGATATCCAGCGGGTCCGTGCGTGCTATACGGTGACCGGGTGAGAGTTGAGCGGCACTGGTGGAACGGCGATCGGGGTCCGCGCTCACGGCGCGACGTCTACATTCGTACGGATGGGCAGCGATGGGAAGTCGAGGCCCAGGTCGGGGGCGCCCAAGGGCGCTCGAAGGTGCAGCAGTGTCCCGGTGAGGCCTCCGCGCGCATTCTCGCGGACGCCTGGCTCGGTGGGCGCTCGGGCTGGCGCGAGATGGTGCTCTGAGTCGACCGCCGTCCGGGCCGGTCGCGCAGAGCTGTCTCGCGGCTCCGTTTCGGGAATTCACGAGGCAGTGCCGAGCCGGGGGTCTGAGTGATCCCTCGGCGCGCGGTTGTGCGCCCGTTCCGGCGGCCTGAGATCTGGTCGGACTTGTGGTGCCGTTACCGGAAGCGGTTCCGGCACCCAAGGCACTTTCCGCGATCTGCCAAAGAGTCGTGATCTGATACCCACTTTGGTTGCGCCGAGTTACTATTTAAACACTCATGGTGATCAATGTCTTGATGACGATCAGCGGGGTGAGGTTCGTGGCGCGGGACCTTGGCGGGCGATCGGACGGTAACGGGCGGCGGATCGGGGATCTCGACCGCAGCCTGCTGCTGCACTGCCGGACCAATCAGGTCACCCAGGCGGCCGCGGCGGCCGATCGGGCCGGTGCCGGCCTGGTCGTCACCGTCGACCGCGGCAACCTGCGCGGCTGCCTGGGGCGGGCCCGGCACCTGCTGGAGGTGGACCACTACCGGCGTCCGGTGCTGCTCGACGCGGCCCGGTATGCCGGCGACGGCCGGCTGCCCGCGGCGGCCCCCTTCGACCAGCGGTGGATCGACTGCCAGCGGGACCTCGGGCTGCCGGTGCTGACCGACTCCGGCTATCTGGCCCGCGACGACACCGCCGGCCTGGCGGGGATCCTCGAACGGGCCGCCCGGCTCGGCGACGCCATCGCACTTCTGCCGCTGCACCCCTGCTGGCTGGCCGACCGGATAGCCCGGCAGATCCTCATCCGCTACGTGTCGGCGGTCGGCGTGCCCGTCGCGGTCGTCGCCGAGGAGCCGGCGAACCCGTTCAGCCCGGACGACATCGTGCCCGGCCTGCTCGAGCTCCTCGGCTGCGGCGTGCCGGTACTCGTGCTCCGCGCCGATCTGCCGGCGCTCGGTGCGCTCTGCTCCGGCGCGACCGCCGTGGCGATCGGCACCGAGCCGACGCTCCGCCGCCTCGGCCCGCGCCGGCCCGCCGGATACCGGCCCCCGGCCGTGCTCTCCCGCTCGTCGGTGCTGGTCCGGCAGTGCCTGTCGTACGCCTCGATGGAGGAGATCGAGGCCACCATGCGCCGGCATCCCGACATCGGCCTGTGGCACTGCGACTGCGCCACCTGTGCGGGACGGAACCTGAGCTGGCTGGTGAACCGGCCCGACGCCGAGCGGGGCGGCACGGCGTTCCGGCACTCCGTCGACGTCCTGCACGACCTGCGCGCGGAGCTGACCGGGGCGACCGTACCGCTCAACGAGTGGAGCTGGCGGGCCCGCTGCGCCGCCGCCGCGTCCCGACGGCGGCAGGTCGGTTGGGATCTCGTGCCGATGCTGGACCACTGGCAGGCGGCGATCGCCCCGCCGACCGCCACCCGGCCGCCCACCCCGCGCCGGGCCGGCACCGCGATCCGGTTCTCCCGGTCGACGAAACCCCGCTCGGCGGCCTGATCGGGGTCGCCGACCCCGCCCTCAGGCCAGCGCCATCCGGGCCCAACGGCTCGGGCTCAGCGTCAACACCCGGAACGGGCAGTTGCGGTCGGTCAGCAGCGTGTACGCCTCGATCGCCCGCTCGGCGGCGTCCTGCGCCTGCTCCGCGGGAGTCATGCCCCGGCCACGGTTGCGGAACAGCGCGCCGTAGAAGGCGGAGCAGAAGACCCCGCTCTCGTGCCAGCCGATCTGTGCCGAGGTGCCGATGTAGGTGACCTCGTCCTGGAGGCAGTCCCGCACCGCCTTCTGCCAGGCGCCGGTGCCGGTCCGGCAGCCGTCGGCGAGGATCGCGTGCGCCGAGATCCCCCGGCCCCGGGCCGCCGCCTCCTCGCCCAGCGCCTCCAGCGAGATCTTGGTCCGGCCGTCGCTGCTGGCGAAGGTGGGTGTGCTGCTGTGGTCGCCGTGCGCCATCACGTGCAGGACGTCGCAGGAGGCGGTGAACGCGGTCAGCACGGTGTCCGGGTCGCGGGACCGGACGAAGTCGATGTCGACGATCGGCTGCTGGTGCTCGGCGTTGATGTTCTGCAACGTGGACTGCACGAACGTCATCGCCGCGTCGAACGACGAGTCGAGCCCGATGTCCAGCAGGCTCACCCGCTTCGCCCTCATCACCATGGCGAACCTCCCCCGGATGCGATCATCCACGCTACCTCCGACACGCCAGCCCACCAGCGCGGCGTAACCCCACCCCGGCGGCACCCCATGCCGATGGCACCCCACCCCGGCGGCGGTGCGACCGGCGCTCAGTCGACAAGCGCGGCGTAGACGAGTTGGCGCAGCTCCGGGCGGAGCGGATGGGTGCTGGACGGGACGAGCTGGGCGAAGAGCAGCGCGGTGACCTCGTCGACCGGGTCGATCCAGAAGGCCGTACTCGCCACGCCGCCCCAGTAGAACTCGCCCGGGTTGCTCGGCGTCCGGCTCGGCACCGGATCCTGCACCACCGCGAACCCGAGCCCGAAGCCGATCCCGTCGAGCGTCGTCTCGGCGAACCCGCCGGTCGAGAGCTTCCCCAGGTCCTGACCCTCCGGCAGGTGGTTACGGGTCATGAACCTGACCGTACGCGGCCCGAGCAGCCGTGCCCCGTCCAGCTCGCCGCCGCGGAGCAGGCACTGGGTGAACCGGTGGTAGTCGGCCGCGGTGGAGAGCAGGCCACCGCCCCCGGAGAGCAGGGCCGGCTCCTTCAGCGCGAACGAGCCGATCTCGTCGTACCGGAGGGCCCGGCCGGTCACCGGATCCGGCGCGTAGCAGGCGGCGAGCCGGTCGGCGTCGGTGCCCTCGGCCCACCAGACGGTGTCGGTCATGCCGAGCGGGCCGAAGATGCGCTCGGCGAAGAAGTCGTCAAGGGACTGGCCGGAGACCACCTCGATCAGCCGGCCGAGCACGTCGGTGGCGACCGAGTAGCCCCAGGCCGTGCCGGGCTGGAAGAGCAGCGGCAGCCGGGCCAGCCCGGCGGTGGCGGTGGCGAGGTCGAAGTGCGGCGGCGGATAGAGCTCGAACCCCGCCGCCCGGTAGAGCCCGTCGACCACGGAGGTCTGCAGGAAGCCGTAGGTCAGCCCGGCGGTGTGGGTGAGCAGGTGCCAGACCCTGATCGGCTCGACCGCCGGCACCGTGTACGGCTTCGCCGCCGACCCCCGGTCGTAGACCCGGACGTCGGCGAACTCCGGCAGCCAGCGGCCGATCTCGTCGGTGAGCTGGAGCCGCCCCTCCTCCCAGAGCATCATCGCGGCGACCGAGGTGACCGGTTTGGTCATCGAGTAGATCCGCCAGAGGGTGTCGGACTCGACCGGCAGCCCGGCCTCCCGATCCCGCATCCCGTACGTCGAGGCGTGCGCGATCTCGCCGCGCCGGGTCACCACGATCTGCCAACCGGCCAGCAGACCCGCGTCGACGTACCGGGCGAAGTGGGTGTCGACCCGGGCCAGCCGCACCGGGTCGAAGCCGACCTGATCAGGGTCGACGTTGCGCTGGAGGCTCATTCGCGGAACCCTACTGCGGCTGCGGAAAGCGCGGCAACGTCCCCCCGGGCCGGCATGCACGAAGGCGTCAGACCGTCCGGCCCTGACCCGCCCGGCGCCAGTACTGCCGCCGGCCCTCCTCCCGGACCACCACGCCGAGCCGGGCCAGCTCGGTCCGCAGCTCGACCGCGTCCGCCCTGTCGTTCCTGTCCAGCGCCCGTTGCCTGGCCCTGAGCAGCGGGTTCGCCCCGGGAGGCAGGTCCGGGCCTCCGTCGGTCCAACGCCGGTACTCGGCCCGGAACGGGTCGCCGTCGGCGTACCACCGGTAGCCGTACGCCTCGAAGGCGGCCCGGAGCCGGTCGGCCGGCAGGTCGGACGACTCCCGGACCAGCTCCTCGGCGGCCGGCCCGAGCAGGACGAGCCGGCTGCCGTCCCGGAACGCCCCGGTGATCCCGTCCCGGGCGATCCGGCGGGTGACGTCGTCCCGGACCAGGGTCACGCCCTCCCCGGCGACGGTGACGGTCAGCCGCTCGGCGGCGGCGACCGCGGCGACGAGCAGGCCGCCGAGCGCGCCGAGGAGCAGCGCACCCCCGGTGGCCCATGGCTCGTCGACCGCGTCGATCAGCCTGAACGGGCCGCGCATCGGCATCCAGCGCAGTGCCGCCACCCAGCCCGCCGAGGACCGCACCAGCCAGAGAAGCGCGGCGCCGAGCACCGGGAAGAGGAGCCAGACCAGCACCACCAGCCCGGCCGGCTCGGCGACCACGATCGCCCCGCCGGGCCCCGCCCCGCCGGCCGGCCGGGACGGGTCGGGGGGTGGGGGTGTTCCGGCGGGCACCTCAGGAGACCTCGCGGCGGAGTGTGCGGACCAGGCCGCCGACCAGCGGCGCCAGCACCCAGACCCCGACCGAGACGCCGAGCCGCGCCCACTCGCCGGCGCCGAGCTCGCCGGCGTCCGGCGGCTCGACCAGGGCGGCGGTGGTGATCCCGGTGTCCAACCACTCGGCGGCGCGGTGCAGCCGCTCGATCGTGCCGCCAAGGGTGGACCAGGCGATCGGCAGCACCAGGGAGAGCACGATCGCCAGCGGAGTGCTCTGGAACAGCAGACCGAACGCGATGCCCAGGGCCACGTTGACCATCTGGAAGACCGCCGCGCCGACGAACACCAGCGGGTCGGTGGCCCAGCTCCCGCCCTCGCCGGTGAGCCCGGCGAGCACGGTGCCGAGCGCCGCCGTCGCCGCGCTGGCGAGTACCGAGAGCAGCGCCGCGACCATCCCGGCGCCGAGCTTGGCGACCACCACCCGGTGCCGCCGCGGCACGAGGGCGAAGGTGGCCAGCGCGGTGCGCTGGGAAAACTCGCTGGTCACCAGCAGGATGCCGAGGACCGGCAGCAGGATCCCGACCGGAAACTGGGCGAGCGCGAAGAGGTTGCCGAACTGCTGGTCACCGTCGGGAGCGACGATCAGTATCACGGTGACGATCGCCGCCGCCACCAGGCCGATCGTGATCAGCAGCCAGTAGCCGGCCCGGGTGTCGGTGAGCTTACGCAGCTCGACCAGGGTCAGCCGGAGCAGCGTCGGGCGCTCATCGACGCGGTCGTCGGCCGGATCGTGTCGGCGGTCGCGGCTCGGTCGAGCCGGTGCGGAGGTACCGGCGGTCATGTCACGGCCTCGCGGACGGAGTCGCCAGCGGTCAGGGACAGGAAGATCTGTTCCAGGCCGGCGCTCTCCGCCGGCCGCAACTCCAGCAGCGGCACGCCGTCGTCGGCGGCGGTCTGCCCGACGGAGCCGGGCTCGGCCCCCACCAGCAGCCCGCCGTCGGTACCCGCCCGCACCGGCAGCCCGGCCCGGCCCAGCGCCGCCCGCAGCGCCTCCAGGTCGCGCGCCCGGACCAGCGTGCCCGTGCCGGCCAGCAGTTCCTCCCTGCTGCCCTGCGCGACCACCCGGCCGGCGCCGATCACCACCAGCCGGTCGGCCACCGCCTCGACCTCGCGGAGCAGGTGCGAGGAGAGCAGCACGGTGCCGCCCCGGTCGGCGAAGTCGCGCAGCAGGCCGCGCATCCAGTAGATGCCCTCCGGGTCGAGGCCGTTCGCCGGCTCGTCCAGGATCAGCACCCGGGGGTCGCCGAGCAGCGCCTGCGCCAGGCCGAGCCGCTGACGCATGCCCCACGAGTACGCCCGGACCCGCCGCCGGGCCGCGACCGCGTTCAGCCCGACCTGGTCGAGGCACTCGTCGACCCGCCGCCGGGGCACCCCCATCGTGTCGGCCGAGACGCGTAACGTCTCCCGTCCGGTCCGCCCCGGATGCTGGGCGCCGGCGTCGAGCAGCAGCCCGACCCGCCGGCCCGGATTCGGCAGCCGCCGGTAGTCGACGCCCTCCACCCTGGCGACGCCGCCGGTCGGTCGGGTGAAGCCACAGATCATCCGCATCGTGGTGGACTTGCCGGCCCCGTTGGAGCCGAGGAACCCGGTCACCGTGCCCGGTTCGCAGTCGAAGGAGACGTCGTCGACCACGGTGTGCCGGCCGTACCGTTTCGTCAGGTGCTCGACGCTGATCATGCGGTAGAGCCTGCCCGGGCCGGCCGGTCCGGCGCTGCGGCCCGCAGGCCATGCCCGCCGACCATCGGCCAGTTTCCGGCGTCGACTTTGGTTGGTATCCGGCCCGGTCGCCGCTTCGTACAGTTGACCGATGACCGGTGTGCTGGCGCGGCCTGAGCATCCCTGGCTGCTGCCGGCCACCCTGACCGCCGATCCGGCCGTCGACCGGCGCCGCCCCCGCCGGTCGACCCGGGACTGGATCGTCGACACGCTCTGCTTCCTGATCGCCTTCGGCTATGCCCTCGTCGCCTTCTGGGACGTGCTGCGCCCGCAGCCGACGCTGGTGGCGGACCGGGCCGACTCGGAGCTGGCGGTCGCCGTCGACGCGGTGATCACCACCGGGCTCTGCCTCGGGCTCTGGGCACGCCGCCGCTGGCCGGTGGCGCTGGCCGTCGCGGCGCTGCCGGTGGCGCTCTTATCCACCCCGTCCGGGATCGCCACGCTGGTCATCCTGCTGACCCTGGTGGTGCACCGCCCGTTGTCGGTCGCGGGTCCGCTGGTCGTGGCGCATCTCGGGGTCGCGGTGCTCTACGAGTACCGGAATCCGGACCCGGACGGCGGGCCGTGGGTCGGGATCCTCCTCAGCCTGGTCCTGACCGCCTCCGTCCTCGCCTGGGGGATGTTCATCCGGGCCCGGCGGCAGCTCGTGCTCTCCTGGCGGGACCGGGCATACCGGGCCGAGGCCGAGCAGCGGCTGCGGGTCGAGGCGGCCCGGCGGCTGGAGCGGACCCGGATCGCCGGCGAGATGCACGACGTACTCGCGCACCGGATCTCCCTGCTCAGCCTGCACGCCGGGGCGCTGGAGTTCCGGCCCGACGCGCCGCCGGAGGAGATCGCCCGGGCCGCCGGCGTGATCCGGACCAGCGCCCACCAGGCACTGCAGGACCTGCGCGAGGTGATCGGCGTGCTCCGCGAGGACCCGCCCGAGTCGGGGACACCACCGGAGACCGGGACACCACCGGAGACCGGGGCGGGGCAGCGGACCGGGGGGCCGGAGCGGCCGGCGGAGGGGGCGCCGGTCTCCGCCCGCTGGGGTTCGGGTGACCGGACCTACCCGCCGGATCCGCCGTACCCGCCGGTGCCGGTCCCGTCGACCGGGCACGCCGCCGGGCCGGGCGCCGTGTCGCTTGGCGGGCCGGGCGCCGTGTCGGTGGGCGGGCCGGGTGCCGTGTCGGCCGCGCCGGGGCCGCCGCCGAGGGCACCCGAGCGGCCGCAGCCGACCCTGGACGACCTGCCCGCGCTGGTGGCCGAGTCGCGGGAGGCGGGCATGCGGGTCGACCTGCGGACCGAGTTGACCGGTACGGGCGTCGCGCCGGCCGGGGTGGGGCGGGGCGCGTACCGGATCGTGCAGGAGGGGCTGACCAACGCCCGCAAGCACGCTCCGGGGACCGTCGTCACGGTCACTGCCCGGGGGCGGCCCGGACTCGGGCTCACCCTCGAGGTGCGCAACCGGTGGCCGGTCGGCCAGCCGCCCGGTCCCGGCATCCCGGGCGCCGGTACCGGGCTGGTCGGGCTCACCGAGCGGACCGCCCTGCTCGGCGGGTGGCTGGAGCACGGGCGTACCGAATCGGGGGACTTCCGGCTCGCGGCCTGGCTCCCGTGGCCGGCGGCGTGAGCGGCCCGGCCGCCGGCACCGAGCCGGTACGGGTGCTGATCGTCGACGACGACGCGCTGGTCCGGGCCGGGCTGTCGATGATCCTCGGCGGCGTGCCGGAGCTGCGGGTGGTGGGCGAGGTGGCGGACGGCACCGAGGTGCTGCCGGCGGTCGCCGCGCACCGCCCCGATGTCGTGCTGATGGACATCCGGATGCCCCGGATGGACGGGCTGGCCGCCACCGAGGCGCTGCGTCGGCTGCCACACCCGCCCGAGGTGCTGGTGCTGACCACCTTCGACGTCGACGAGTACGTGCTCCGTGCACTGCGGGCCGGGGCGAGCGGCTTCCTGCTCAAGGACACCCCGCCGGCCGAGATCGTCGCGGCGGTCGGCCGGGTCGCGGCCGGCGAGGCGACGCTCTCCCCGACGGTCACCCGCAAGCTCATCGCGCAGGTGACCGGCTCGGGTACCTCGGGCCGGCGGGACGCCGACCTCCGGCGGGACCGCGCGGTACGCCTGCTCGGCGGGCTCAGCGACCGGGAGCGGGAGGTCGCGGTCGCCATCGGCCAGGGCTGGTCCAACGCCGAGATCTCCGCCGCGCTCTTCATGAGCGTGGCCACCGTGAAGGCGTACGTCTCCCGGCTGCTGACGAAGCTGGGGTCGACCAACAGGGTCCAGGTGGCCCTGCTCGTGCACGACGCCGAGCTGCTCTGAGGCGGAGCCGGGCCTCGGACTCCCCGCTGCCCGGTGCGCCGCCGCCCGGTGCCCTGCCGCCTGCCGCCGGGCTCCCTGCCGCCGTGCCCCCTGCCGCCGGGCTCCCTGCGCCCGGTGGCCCTGCCGCCTGCGTCCGGTGCCGGGCGGCTCCGGCGGTCAACGCTCGCGCAGACGCAGCGCGTCCAGGCCGCTGGTGTCCACGACCGGGCCGCTCTCGCGCATCCGTTCGGCGACCTGGTGCCACCGCCCGGCCTGCCGGACGCAGATGTCCTGCGTCTCGTCGCCGCGCAGCGGCTCGCCCCGCAGCTCCATCCCGGCCAGCCGTCGCCGGGCGCGCAGGCTGCCGTCTCCGGCGTGCTCCGCGAGGGTCTGGTGGATGGCGTTGAGCCTGCGGTCGACCAGCGCGATGTTGTGCCGGGCCAGCCGCTCGATGTTCTCCTCGGCCCGGCTGCCGTCCCCGACCAGCCGTTCCGAGCCGGCCAGGCAGAGGTCGTCGTAGCGCGGGATCGACGGCGGGAACCGGGCCTCGGCGATCCGGACCGGGTCGACCGCCGCACGCAGCAACCGGATGAACTCGGCCCGGTCGCGCCAGTAACGGGCGTGGTCGAGGGCGATCCGGCCGAGGACGTCCCAGGTCTCCGCGTCCAGGTCGAGCCAGCGGATGAGCTGGTGCGGGTCGGCGGTCTGCGGCGGCAGGGCCCGGTCGTGCCAGGTCTGTTCGAGCAGGACGGCGCCCTGGCAGAGCAGTTCCTTGGCGTACGCCGACATCCGGGAGTTGATCACCTTGTCCGGGCGGGGGAGCACCACCCCGAGGCTCGGATACACCTCCTCCTCGAAGTATCCGAAGTCCTGCAACCGGCGCAGCGGGGCCAGGTCGGGCTCGCTGCTCAGGATCCACCGCCGCAACCGGTCGGCGGCGACCCCGCTCTCGGTGCAGGCCAGCGCGGCCCGGAGCTGCTCCACGGCCTTCGCCACCAGCGGCGCCACCGGCGGTGGCAGCGGATGCGGGCTGGCTTCCACGGGATGGTCCGGCCCCGAGTGGCCGTCGCCGCCGGGCGCGGACGGTGCCGTGATCGGCCAGCGGTACCAGCGGGGTGGATGGGCGGCCAGCGGCAGCGCGTCGGTGATCAGCCGGCGGCCCCGCCACAGTGCCCGGCCGGCCGCCGAGAGGTGTGCCGGTGCGGGCCGCTCCGGTTCCGGGAAGTACCCCTTCAGCGCGAAGCCGTAGGTGCAGGCGGCGTTGTAGAACTCGAAGGAGCCGGGTGGCGGTGCGGGCCAGCGGCGGCGCTGGGCCCGCCGGATCGCCCGGTCCAGCAGGACGCCGCCGCAGGGCCACTCCCGGCTCAGCGGCCCGGCCCGGATGCGCGGACCGCGCCGCCACCAGCCGGCCAGGCAGCCGCCGTCGTCGAACGGCCCGACCGGCGGGACCCGCCCGGCGCGGTGCAGGGGTTGCCAGCCGGCGGCAGCCCAGTCGTGCCACGCCCTCGCCAGCCGCAGCGGCGCCCAGACGTCCCGGAGCAGCAGCAGCGCCGAGCGGGTCACCTCGGAGCGGCTGGTCCGGACGAACCAGGCGAGCACGCTGTCCTCGCGCAGCCGGTACAGCTCCTGCGCCGCCGCGATCTGGAACACCACCTGGGTCGCCTCCGGAAACCCCCGCAGCACCCGGCGCAGCCACTCCCTGGCGGACTGCTCGCCGGGAGCGTCGGCAAAGGTCACCACCACCGGCCAGTACCGGTCCACGAAGGCCTTCTCCAGGCGTTGCCGCATCTGCCGGCGTACCTTCTCCCGGTCGCCGACGCCGTCGGACCTGAACCACTGGTGCACGGTGCGCTCGGTGTAGGCGAGGGTGCAGGCGTACTGGTAGCGCAGCCGGATCGAGTCGGGCCGGCGGCGCAGGTGGCGGAGCGTGCCGAGCAGGTGCCGGCGCGGGTCGCGGAGCCGGTCGGTGCGGGTGGTCCAGACGTGGTCGTCGTACCAGCCGCCCTGCTCGCGCAGGACCAGCGCCGACTGGTACGTGTCGAGCGCGTCCAGGAAGAGCCCCATCTCCTCCTGCACGCTCGCCACCATCACCCGCAGGTCCGCGTTGAACGGGTCGAGCCTGAGTGCCTCGGCGTAGTAGCGCAGCGCCTCGTCGAACTGCCGCCGGTCCTGCAGCTCCTTGCCCTTGTCGTAGGCGGCGAAGAGCGCCGCCGGCAGCTCCCGGCCGCACCAGTTCCGCCACGGCGCGGCCCGGCCCAGCCGGGTCACCGGCAGGATCGTCGCCAGCACCCAGTACGCGGCCCGCCGGGTCGCCTCCTCCCAGGTGTTGCCCCACTGGGTGGTCATCGCGCTCCGGCCGCCGCCCAGGAAGGAGGTGACGGTGGCGGAGACGCCGTAGCGGGGTTCCTGGGCCCGGACCTGGAGCACACCCGTCACCCGGTAGCCGATCCTCGGCCAGAGCCGGGGAAGCATCTGGAGCAGCAGAACCAGCGGGTTGCCGCTGCGCGGGTCCACCCCGCCGGCGACGTCGAGGAAGGTCTCCGGCGGCGGGTCGGCCGGTCCGGCGTACGGGGGGTAGATGTGCGTCTCGGAGAGCCGCTGGCAGAACTGGCTCCGGAGGTCGTCGACCGGGCCACTGTGGTCGGGGGTGGCATCGGTGAACTCCTGCACGTCGACGGGGCCGGGACGGTAGGCGAGACGGACCCGGCGCCGGTGCCGCCAGGCGGCGAAACAGATCAGGGCCAGTGCCACCAGGCCGAGGCGCTGCCGGGCCGGGTGCGCCCCGTCGCCGCCGAGCAGGACGGCGATCCCGTCCAGCGGGCTGAGCAGCCAGGTGTCGGGGCGGCCGGCCCGCAGGTGGGTGCGGCCGACCCAGATCAGCGCGGCGAGCAGGGCGAGGCTGGCGACGATCTGCGCGGCGAGCGCCCGTCCGGGTCGGGGCACCGGCAGCGCGGCGGGCGCGGCCCGGGACTCTCTGCCGATCCGCCGGGGCGTTGGCTGCTCCCACTGCGCGGACCGTTGGATACCGTGCGACGTTCTTCGTGCTCGATGAGGCATCTCGGCCACCGCTGGATCCGCTGGATCGGCTCGCTCCCCGCCCGCAGCTCCAGGCTACGGAGCGTAATATCGCCACCGGACCGAAATGCCGGATTTCCCAGCCCAAGGTGCAAGGAAGGGCCCCCGCATATCGCTTTCTGTTGTAGAAGGGCCCCTTCCTAACTCACCTGGGAGAGCTGGCCGGGTGGGCTGGCGTAGCGGGAGCGCATGGCGGGGCCGGCGGCGGGGCCGGCGGCGAAGACGAAGTCGTCGCCGTCGAGGCGGCGGCCGGTGAGCCGGTCCACCACCACCGGGTCGGCCTCGACGCCGGTGGCCCGGTCCACCAGGATCATGCTGCGCTCCTCGGGCCGGAGCCGGGAGTTGCCCCAGGCGGCGAGCGTGACGACGACCGGGCGGAGGCTGCGGCCGAACTCGGTGAGGAGGTACTCGTAGCGGTCCGGGCGGGTCTGGTAGCGGCGGCGTTCGAGCAGCCCGTGCTCGGTCAGGGTCTTCAGTCGGCTGGTCAGGATGCTGGACGAGATGTTCAGGTTGGCCTGGAACTGGTCGAATCGGGTGTAACCGTCGAAAGCATCGTGCAGGATCAGCAGGGTCCACCACTCGCCGACGTGTCCGAGCGCCGTGGAGAGCGGGCACTCCCGGTCCTCGAGTCTGATCTTGCCGGCCACCGCGTCTCCTCCCGTCGGGCCCGTTCCCGAGTCGGTGCTAAGGTCGAAGCCACTTGCTTCTAGTTCGAAAGTAACCCGAGGAGGCCGATCATGACCAGTACCACTTCGACTCCCGAGATCATCCGCCGATACTTCGAGTACGCCTCGCGGCCGGACGCCGAGGCGTACTTCGGGTTGTTCGCGGACGACGCCGTGGTGGAGGACGAGGGAAAGGTCTATCGCGGCATCGCCGAGATCCGGCGCTGGCGGAGAGAGGTGCCACTGGTCAGCTACGAGATCACCGATGTGGAGGAGACCCCGGCCGGCACGGTGGTGACCGCCACCATCACCGGGGACTTCCCGGGCAGCCCTTTCGCCGGCCTCCGCTTCCGGTTCGAGGAGTACGAGGACGCGGCGATCCGGCGGCTCCGCATCGCCCCCTGACCCGCGCTATCCCCTCGTCGCGATCCTGCGGACCCGCTGGCACCGGCTCCGACCGGGGTGGTGCCGCGGTGCGGCCAGCGCAGGGTGAGGTCGGGCCGCCGGCACCGGTGGCCGCCCGCGCCGTCGGCTACGCCTCGTCGTGCAGCGCCGCCGCCTGGCTCTGCCGGGGCAGCCGACGGGTGGCGGCGACCGCCTCGGCGAGGTCGTCCACGGTCCGCCAGACGGCGGGGTCGACCCAGTAACCGGAATGCCGGGCCGCCACCGGGGCCGGCTGGCCGTGGATGTACCAGGTGCTGACCGGGTCCGGCAGTTCCACGTCGATTTCGGCCGGCTCCCGCCCGGCCGGGAATACCCGGCCGCCGATGTAGTCGGTCCGGTAGTAGAAGTTCCGCCAGGCGTGCAGCGCCACCCCGGGGGCGCCGCCGGTCGGGGTGAGCCGGCCGAGCACCCGTTCCCCGAAGTACGCGGGAAAGGCCCAGCCGTACAGCGTGGACAGCGGTGAGCCGAAGGTGACCAGGGCGACCACGTCGCCGTCCGGCCGGTTCTGCCGTTGCAGCAGCGCGGCGGCGGCGAGCACCGTGCCCTGACTGTGCGCGGCCAGCACCACCCGCCCGCCGCTGTCGTGGATCCGGCAGAGCCGCTGCTGCAACTCGGGGACGGCCCGTTCGGCGTACGAGGGCGGGGCCAGCGGATGGTAGGCGCGCGGCCAGAAGGTGAGTACGTCCCAGAGCACACCGATCCGACGCCGGCTGTGCAGGTTTCGCCAGCCCCTGCGGAGTACCAGAATGATCATGGCCGGGATGGTGGCCGCCAGATAGCTGCCGACGGTGATCGTCCACTGTGTTCCCCAGGGGAGGATGCCGAAGGCCCAGTACCGGACCTGGAGCACCACCAGCAGGATGGCGCAGAGCACGGCGATGGCGGTGAGCAGCTTGTCGACGTCGCGGGGCAGCCGGGCGAAGCGCCGGGCGCGGGCGATCCGGGCCTCCCAGCCCCGGCCGAGCATGCTCCGCCAGACCCGGAGGACCCCCCGCCCACCCGGGGCTCCCGCGACCACGGTGCTGCGCTGCCAGCCCGGCTCGGTCTCCGGTCGCGGCGAGTGCTCGCGGTACCAGGCCCGGATCCGCTCCCGCTGCACCCGGTCCGCTCCGGCCCGCCAGTAGCGGACCAGTTCGTAGCCGGCGAAGACCAGGATCAGGCCCAGCGGCACCAGGGTCAGATAGGGCACCAGCCGGCCGACGACCGGATAGAGGTAGATCTCGGCCCGCTCGGTCGGCCCGGCCGGCAGGTGCACGCGGGTCGACACCTCGGCCGTGATGCCGGCGATCCGGGTCATCATGCTGACCAGCACGACGTTGAGCGCGAAGACGCTCAGGGCGAGCGCCACGAACGGGCCGAAGACCACGAACGTGCCCCGGCGCCAGCCGCCCGGCACCACCGCCGCGAGCACCAGCAGCAGCGTGCCGGAGACCCCGCCGAGGGTCAGCCCCGCCACCTCCCGCATCCCCGGCAGATAGCCGAACGCCTGCCGGTACGCCGGTTGCCCGACCGCGAACCAGCCGGCGCAACAGACTGCCGCGACCGCCGCGACCAGCAGTACGGCCGGCACGGCGACCGGGCAGCGCTCTGCGGCGACGAAGGCCGCGGCCCCGAGCAGCACCAGTACGGCAAGGGCCAGCGCGACCTGGGCCAGGGCGGGGGTGTGCACCGGGGCGCCGGCGACGCGTGCCGATTCCCGTACGGTGTGCCCGAGGACGATCGCGACGAAGGCGAGCCCGGCGGCGATGTGCAGGTGACCCTGTTCGAGAGCGCCGCGCCGGCCGTCCCAGAAACCCGGATCGGCGAGGCCGATGCCGCACCGAGCCGCCCGTCTCCGCCCCGACCCGCCGCGGCCCGCCGCCCCCGCGAGATCGGCCGGCCCGGTCAGGTCTGCTGCTGCGAGGTCTGCTGCCCCTGCGAGGTCTGCTGCCCCTGCGAGGTCTGCTGCCCGGGTCGGTCCGGCCGGCTCGGTGAGGTCAGGGCTGACCCGCTCCCCGGCCGATCCGCGGGGCCCGTTCGCGGCCGGCGGGGCCAGAGGGCTGGTCGACTCGTAGCGGGCGATGGTGCGCAGCGCCAGCACCGCCAGCAGGATGACCATGGCGAGCGGTAGCAGCGTGCCGGCGAGGATCCGCCGGGCCGGATGGTCGGCGAGCAGCGGGTGGTGCAGGAGGCGTACCGGCCAGGCGTCGTCGGCACAGCCGGGCTGCCCGCCGCACTGGTAGCCGAGCAGCTCCATCCCGGTCATCGCCACGATGAGCAGGAGGTTGAGGGTGAGCCCGAGGGCCGCCCAGCGGACCGCCGCCCGGTGCAGCCGGAACAGCACCGGCCGCTGGTGGGTACGCGGGCTGCACATCCAGCCGGCCACGTTCGCCAGTGCGAACGGGAAGAGCAGCAGCCAGAGCACCCGGGCGCCGCTGCGCGAGGTCAACCCGCCCCACGAGTACGCCTCGACGTGCCGGCCCGGCAGGTCGGCGGTCCGGTAGAAGCCGGCGATCCGGTCACCGGAGACGTGCTGCGGGGCCGCGTCGCCGAGCAGGTCCTCCGGCGTCGTGCCACCCACCCCGTGCAGCCGGAGCTCGGTCACTCCCGTCAGGTCGGCGGCCGGCGGGACGAGCCCGGACGGGCGCGGCACCGGGGAGGTGTCGTGGCGTTGCAGCGGCATGGCGTACCCCTCTGGTCGCTCTGGGGTCCGCGGCAGATGGTGGTCCCGCCCGTCGGCTCGGCTGCGGCGCTGGCGGGACACCCGGAACGGGGTTCGGATCCTGGCACGACGGGTTCGGATCCTGGCACGTCATCGTGCTTTGCCCTGGTCAACGCGCCCGGTCCGGGCGACGACACGGCCCGCCGTCATCCCGATCGGGTGCAGCGGCACGGCCGGGCGTGCCCGCCTCCGGCCGGGCGTGCCCGCCTCCGGCCGGTGCGGCGGTGCGGCGGTGCGGCGGTGCGGACTACCTACACTGGGTCTCATGCCGATGCGGGGAGAGCTCGTCGAGATCGGGTCCGAGGCGGAGCTGCGCGAGTTGCTCGGCGAGCCGATCCCGAGGGCGGTGACCAAGGAACGGGTACGGCTGCACGAGATCGACCGCGAGTGGCTGGCCGCCTCGCCGTTCTGCCTGGTGGCCACGGCCGACGCGGCGGGCAACTGTGACGTCTCTCCCAAGGGGGACCCGCCCGGTTTCACGCTGGTCCTCGACGACACCACCATCGCCCTGCCGGAACGGCCGGGTAACCGGCGGGCGGACGGTTTCCGCAACATCCTGGCGAACCCGCACGTCGGACTGATCTACCTCATTCCGGGCCGGGGCGAGACGCTGCGGATCAACGGCCGGGCCCGGCTGGTGCGCGAGGCGCCCTTCTTCGACCAGATGGTGGTCAAGGGGCACCGTCCGGTCCTGGCCCTGGTCGTCGAGATCGAGCAGATCTTCTTCCACTGCGCCAAGGCGTTCATGCGCTCCGCGCTGTGGCGCCCGGAGACCTGGGATCCGGAGGTGCTGCCACCGCAGCCCCAGATCGTCAAGCGGGTCCAGCAGACCGAGGAGACGCTGGAGGAGTTGGAGCGCTACTACGGTGCCGACTACGCCCGCCGGCTCTACCAGGGCTGAGCCCCGCCCGATCAGGAGAGCAGTCGCGCCACCGGCAGCCGGCGGATCGAGGCGTCCAGCACCTGCGCGGTGTGCGCCAGCCCGATCCGCCCGCCGCCGACCCGGGGCAGTGCGGCGGTGATCTGCATCAGGCAGCCGGGGTTGGCGGTGACCAGCAGTTCCGCCCCGGTGGCCAGGACGTCCCGGGCCTTCCGCTCGCCGAGCCGGGCCGCCGGCTCAGGATTCAGGATGTTCCATATCCCGGCCGAGCCGCAGCAGAGCTCCGGGTCGGCGATCTCCCGCAACTCCAGGTCGGGAATGGCGCGCAGCAGCTCCCGGGGCTGGTTGCGGACACCCTGGGCGTGCCCGAGGTGGCAGGCGTCGTGATAGGCGACGCTGACCGGCAACGGATGCCGCCGGGCGACCGGACCGAGTTCGACAAGGATTTCGGAGAGGTCGCGGACCCGGGCGGCGAAGTCGGCGGCCCGGCCGGCGTACTCCGGGTCGTCGGCGAGCAGGTCGCCGTATTCCTTGAGTGACGAGCCACAGCCGGCGGCGTTGACCACGAAGTAGTCGATGCCGGTGCCGGCGAAGGCGTCGAGCAGTTCCCTGGCGAACCGGCGGGCCTCCGCCTCGCGTCCGTTGTGCACGCTGAGCGCGCCGCAGCAGCCCTGCCGTGCCGGGTCGAGTACCACCTCGCAGCCCTCGGCGGCCAGCACCCGGGCGGTCGCCGCGTTCACCCCGGGGAAGAATGCGCTCTGCACGCAGCCGGTGAGCATCCCGACCACCGCCCGGCGCCGCCCGTACGCCGGCACCCGGTCGGGCGGTTTCGGTGCCCGGGTCAGCCGTGGGGCCAGCGACTCCAGGGCGGCGAGCGTCGGCGCCAGCCGGGCCAGCAGCCCGGTCCGGGCGACCAGTGCCCGCAAACCGCTGGCCTGGTACGCCCGCAGCGGCCCGCGCAGCAGCCGCAGCCGCCCCGGATAGGGGAAGAGCGCGAAGATCGCTGCCCGTAGTGCCCGCTCCCGGGCCGGCCGGCGGTGCCGGCGCTCCACCTGCTGCCGGGTGCGCTCGATCAGGGTGTCGTAGCGCACCCCGGAGGGGCAGGCGGTGACACAGGACATGCAGCCGAGGCAGGCGTCGAAGTGCCCGACCATCTCCTCGGTCAGCGGTTCCCCCTCCAGCCCCTGCCGGATCAGGTGGATCCGTCCCCGGGGCGAGTCCATCTCCTCGCCCCACAACACGTACGTCGGGCAGGTCGGCAGGCAGAATCCGCAGTGGACGCAATCGGCGACCAGCTCGGCCGGCGGCGGCCGGTGCCCGTCGAACGCCGGCCCGGCCACCGGTCCGCCGGATGCCGGGTCGCCGGATGCCGGGTCGCCGGATGCCGGGCCGCCGGACGCTGGGCCGCCGGACGCCGGGCCGCCGGACGCCGGGTCGCCGGACGCCGGGTCGCCGGGGGTCGAGTCGCCGGGTGCCGGGCCGAGCAGCCCGAGCACGTCCCGGGGTGCGCGGGCCGGTCGCGTGCCGCCCGGCTTCGGCAACTCTGGCGACGGCATCAGATTCCTCCCACGAAGCGTCCGGGCGCCAGCCGCCCGTCGGGATCGAACTGCGCCTTGACCCGGCGCATCAGTTCAAGCCCTTCCACCGGGCCCCACAGGTCGACCCGGTCCCGCACCGGCCCGGGGGCGGTCAGCACCACGGCGTGCCCGCCGGCCTCGGTGGCCGCGCCGCGCAGTTCCTCGACGACCCGGGCCACCCGGTCCGGACGGGCCGCCGCCGGCAGGCCGGCGTAGAGGACGCCGGTGCCGGCAGAGCCGCGTACCCCGATCGGCATCTCGTGCCGGTCGGCCGCCGCCCGGGCGGCGGCCAGCAGGTCCGGTACGCCGGAGAGCACCCCGGTCAGCTTGAGCCCGGTGTCGCCGGGCAGCCACGGATACCGCCCCCACCAGGGCGGCGCCGCCCCGGTGCACACCGCGCCGGCTCCGAGCAGCCGGGCGGCGGCCGCGGCCCGGCCGGCGACCCCGGCGGGGGTGCCCTCCAGCAGCAGCACGGTCTCGTGACCGCCGCCGGGCGGCGCGTCGACCTCCAGCGCGGTCGGTACCAGTTGCGCCCGGAGGACTGTGGCGAGCAGCCGGCCGACCCGCTGGGCGCCGCCGCTCCCGGGATCCACGGTGCGGCACCGGACGTACGCCCGGGCGGCCGGCACCGGGTGCAGCCGGAAGACGCACTCGGTGACCAGGCCGAGGGTGCCGTACGCCCCGGTCACCAGCTTGCCGAGGTCGTAGCCGGCGACGTTCTTCACCACCTTGCCCCCGGCGTGCGCCACCACCCCGTCGGCGCGGACCATGGTGACCCCGATCAGCAGGTCCCGGGCCGTGCCGTAGAGCATCCGGCGTGGTCCGCTCCCGTTCACCGCGACGGCGCCGCCGACCGTCCCGCCGAGTGGGTCGTCCAGCCCGAGCTGCTGGCCGGCGGGGGCGAGCCTCCGTTGGAGTCCGGCGATCGGGGTGCCGGCCCGGACCACCACGATGAGGTCACCGGCGGCGTGCTCGACCACGCCCGCCAGCCGCCGGGTCTGCACGATCAGGTCGAGGGTGCGCGGCGGGTTGCCCCAGTCCGACCTGCTGCCGCCGCCCTGGAAGACCACACTGAGCCCGAGCTCGGCGGCGGCCCGGAGCAGCGCCGCCGCCTGCCCGGTCGAGGCGGGCGCGCCGACGAACCGGGCCGGTACGCCGCCGACCACGTCCGCCGGCCCGGCCAGGCGCACCGACCCGGCCACGTCCGCCGGCCCGGCCAGGCGCACCGACCCGGCCACGTCCGTCGGCCCGGTCGGGCGCACCGACCCGGCCACGTCCGTCGGCCCGGTCGGGCGCACCGGCCCGGCCACGTCCGCCGGCCCGGCTAGCTCCGTCGGCCCGGCTACGTCCACCGCCTCGGAATCGGCGGCGCCGGAGGTCTCCGCGATCGCGGCCCGCAGCGCGTCGAGCTGTGCGGTGGTCGTGTCGGCGGGCTGCGGCATGGCTCAGAACACCTCCGCGAGGCCGGCCTCCTGGAGCGGATGCGCACCCCTGTGCCGGCCGGGCACCTCGCCGCAGAGCCGGGGAGTGGGGAAGATCTTGCCGGGGTTGGCCAGCGAGCGCGGGTCGAAGGCGCAGCGCAGCAGCTGCATCGTCTCCAGATCGTCGTCGGTGTACATCCGGGGCAGGTACTTCGCCTTGTCCATCCCGACACCGTGCTCCCCGGTGATCGACCCGCCGTACGCGACGCAGAGGTCGAGGATGGCGCCGGAGAGTTCCTCGGCCCGCTCCGCCTCCCCCTCGACGGCGTCGTCGAAGAGGACCAGCGGATGCAGGTTGCCGTCCCCGGCGTGGAAGACGTTCGCCACCCGGATGCCCCGCTCGGCCGCGAGCTCGCCGATCCGGCGCAACACCTCCGGCAGCGCCGTCCGGGGGATCACACCGTCCTGCACGATGTAGTCCGGGCTGATCCGGCCGACCGCCGCAAAGGCCGACTTGCGGCCCTTCCAGAAGAGCGCCCGCTCGGCGTCGTCGGCGGCGATCCGGATCTCGAACGCGGCATTGTCCCGGCAGAGCCGTTCGACCTCGGCGAACTGCGCCTCCACCTCGACGGCGGGGCCGTCCAGCTCGACGATCAGCACCGCGCCCGCGCCGGCCGGATAGTCGCAGTGCACCGCCGCCTCGGCCGCCTCGATGGCGAGCGCGTCCATCATCTCCACCGCCGCCGGCACCACCCCGGCCGCGATGATCGCCGAGGTCGCCGCACCGGCGGCGTCCGTGCCGGGAAAGGCGGCGAGCAGCGTACGCACCGACTCCGGCAGCCGGACCAGCCGCACGGTGACCTCGGTGGCGATCCCGAGCGTCCCCTCCGAGCCGACGAACGCGCCGACCAGGTCGTAGCCGGGGCTGTCCGGCGCCGGACCGCCGAGCCGGACCAGGTCGCCGTCCGGGGTGACCAGCTCCAGCCCGAGCACGTGGTGGGTGGTGAAGCCGTACTTGAGGCAGTGCGCGCCGCCGGAGTTCTCCGCCACGTTCCCGCCGATGGAGCAGATCTGCTGGCTGGACGGGTCGGGCGCGTAGTAGTAGCCGTGCGGGGCGGCGGCCCGGGTGACCGCCAGGTTGATCACGCCAGGCTCCACCACGGCCCGCTCGTCGGCCGGAGCGACCTCCCGGATGGCGCGCAGCCGGGAGGTGACGATCAGCACCCCGTCGGGGTGCGGCAGGGCACCGCCGGAGAGCCCGGTGCCGGATCCCCGGGCCACGAAGGGCACCCCGGCCGCCGCGCAGGCCCGGACCACCAGGGCGCACTCCCGCGCGCTGTGCGGCAGCACCACCAGCGCCGGCACCACCCGGTACTGCGCCAGCCCGTCGCACTCGTAGGTGCGCAACCGGGCCCGGTCGTCGATCACCTGCTCGGCGCCGAGCGCGCCGCGCAGCTCGCCGGCCAGTCTCTCGATCGTCGCTGTGGCCATCGCCGACCTCCGGTTCCGCCTGGCGCGGTCGATCCTGAAGCGGGGCAGTGCTCAGAGCAGCGGGCAGTGCTCAGGGCATTCGTTCGTAGGCGGGCAGGGTGAGGAAGTCGACGAAGTCGTCGGCGACCGCGACCTCCATGAACAGGGCGCGGGCCTCGGCGTACCGGCCGGGGTCGTCGCCGAGCCCGCCGACCTCCTCGTCGGCGATCCGTTCGACGAGCTCCCGGGTCACCCGGGCACCGGTGTCGAGCGTGACGTCGTTGTGCAGCCACTGCCAGACCTGGGACCGGGAGATCTCGGCGGTGGCGGCGTCCTCCATCAGGTTGAAGATGGCGACCGCGCCGGAGCCGGCCAGCCAACTCGCCAGGTACTGGATCCCGACGCTGACGTCGTTGCGCAGCCCCGCCTCGGTCGGCGCGCCGGGGGTGGCGGCGACGTCGAGCAGGTCGGCGGCGGTCACCCGTACCTCGTCGCGGGTCCGGTCGAGCTGGTGCGGCCGGTCGCCGAGCACACCGTCGAAGACCTCCCGGCAGACCGGCACCAGGTCGGGGTGGGCGACCCAGGAGCCGTCGAAGCCGTCGTCCGCCTCCCTGGTCTTGTCGTCCCGGACCTTTGCCAGCGCCGTCTCGTTGACCTGCGGGTCGCGCCGGCTCGGGATGAACGCCGCCATCCCGCCGATCGCGTGTGCGCCGCGCCGGTGACAGGTCCGGACCAGCAACTCGGTGTACGCCCGCAGGAACGGCGCGGTCATCGTCACCGCGTTGCGGTCCGGCAGCAGGAACTCGCTGCCCCGGGTGCGGAACTTCTTGATCACGCTGAACATGTAGTCCCAGCGGCCGGCGTTCAGCCCGGCGGAGTGCTCGCGCAGCTCGTAGAGGATCTCGTCCATCTCGAACGCGGCCGGGATGGTCTCGATCAGCACGGTGGCCCGGATGGTGCCGCGCGGGATGCCCAGCCACTCCTGGGCGGCGCCGAAGACGTCGTTCCAGAGCCGCGCCTCCAGGTGGCTCTCCAGCTTCGGCAGGTAGAAGTAGGGCCCGGAGCCGGCGTCGAGCTGCGGCCGGGCGCAGTGGAAGAAGTAGAGGCCGAAGTCGACAAGGGCACCGGCGATGCGCTCGCCGTCGACCAGAATGTGCTTCTCCGGCAGGTGCCAGCCGCGCGGCCGGACCACGATGGTCGCCAGGTCGCCGTCGCGCAGCCGGTAGTGCCTCCCCTCCGGCGTACGCAGCTCCAGTTTGCCGGCGATCGCGTCCCGGAGGTTGAGCTGCCCCTCGACGACGTTGCGCCAGAGCGGGGTGTTGGCATCCTCGAAGTCGGCGAGCCAGACCTTCGCACCGGAGTTGAGCGCGTTGATGGTCATCTTGGCGTCCGTCGGGCCGGTGATCTCGACCCGCCGGTCGACCAGCCCGGGTGCCGGCTCGGCGACCCGCCACTCGCCGGAGCGGATTTCGGTGGTCTCGGGGAGGAAGTCGAGGGTGCCGCCGGCGGCCAGCGCCGCCGCCCGCTCGGCGCGCCGGGCCAGCAGGTCCCGGCGGCGGCCGTCGAACGACCGGTGCAGCCGGGCCAGGAAGTCGAGCGCCCCGGGCGTGAGTATCTCCTCGTAGCGGTCGCTCCGCGTCCCGGTGACCTGGACGCCCTGCGGCAGGTTCATCGCCGACCTCCTCGTGGGTGATCTCCTCAGGGTACGGCGCGCGGGGCCGTCCGGCCCGTTACGACCGACCGGTACACCGGGGCGCCCCGGGTCTCCGGCCGCTCGCTCAGCGGATCGCGCCACCGTTGGCCCGGCAGGTGTCCCGGACGTGCCAGAAGTCGCTCAGGTAGTCGTCGTGGATGCCCCGGCCCATGACCCGCAGCATTGCCTCGTCGGCCTGGCGCAGGGCCGAGACGTTGTAGTTGTGGCTGCCGGTGAAGACCCGGGGCACGATGTCGTCGTCGTACGCGCCGTCGATCAGCATGTACTTGTTGTGCGTGCGGATGTCCCGGCCCGGCCCGACGTTGTAGTTGCACCTGGTGAGCTGGACGTTGCTGCCCAGCGCATTGAGCACGCCGCTGTTGGCCTCGCTGTAGACGACGTCGACCCAGCAGCCGGCGTTGCGCAGCGCGGTGAGCCGCCTGGCCACCTCGGGCCGGTTGAACGAGTACATGTTGACCCGTACGTCGGTCTGCCGCCGGGTGCCGTTGTCGTCGTAGGAGCAGGAGTGCACGGTGTCGAGGACGCTGACGATGGTGTCGGTGGCCGGGTCGCCGACCGGCTGGCCGGAGCGCTCCCGCCGGGGGAAGAAGTAGGCCCGGTAGGTCGAGCCGGTCGGGGTGCCCCGGTAGTAGTTGTTGTTCCCGCCCGAGGTGTGCCGGTAGGACCGCAGGTCCGCGAAGTAGCTCCGGTACGCCTGGTACGTCGTGGCGTCGCTGAAGGTCAACCCGTTGTTGTACGCCTCGTTCGCGTCCCACCAGCCCAGGTTGGCCGAGCCCTGGAAGACCACGTTGGAGACGGTCGAGCCGTTGTTCAGCACGATGCTCGAGGCGGTCAGGAACTTGTTGTGGTTGTACGCCGTCACCGAGGAGTCGGTGTAGTCGATCCGCCGGGTGCCGATGCAGCCCCGGTCGGCGCCGGGGAACTGGTCGGAGCAGTGCACGATGTAGGAGGCGGCGGTGTCGTCGTTGCCGAGCACCGGCAGCAGCCGCTGGTACGGCCGCTGGCTGACCTGCTCGTGGTCGAGGATGATTTTGACGCGTACCCCGCGCTGGTGCGCGTTCAGCAGGCGTCCGGGCAGATCCGGCGTGCTGGCCGAGTCGGTGACGTCGGTGACGCCGAACCCGAACCAGGACATCTGGATCTCGCCGCCGGCCGGCACCCGGTCGATGATCCGGGCGAGCTGGATGAAGATCGCGTTCTGCTGCGCGGCCGACCCCGTCGGCCGGTTGAAGACCGCGTCGTTCATCGTCGGATCCGGCTCGGCGGCGCCGGCCGGACCGCCACCGCCCACCGCCGGTACGCCGAGCGTGCCGGCGGCGAGCATGAAGACGAGTGCCGAACGTGCGACCGATCGCGGCGAAAATCTACACATCCGCATGGCTAGATGATGCCATCCCGGTGTGACCGACGGAACCTCCGTTTCCGGAAGGGATCCGCCGCCGCCCGGAGTTGACCCGGAGGTGAGCGCTCGGGACGTCGACGTGGTGGTGAGTCCGGACGTCGACGTGGTCTCGGGTCGGGACGTCGACGTGGTGGTGATCGGCGCCGGTCAGGCGGGGCTCTCCGCCGGCTACTTCCTCGGCCGGGCCGGATTCGCCCCGGAGACCGGCTACCTGCTGCTCGACGGCGGCGCCGGGCCGGGCGGTGCGTGGCGGGACCGATGGCCGACGCTGCGGATGTCCGCCGTGCACGGCGTGCACGACCTGCCCGGCCGGCCGCTCGGCGAGGTCGACCCCGACCGGCCCGCCGCCGAGGTGGTCTCCGACTACTTCGCCGCGTACGAACGGGAGTTCGCTCTCCCGGTGCGCCGCCCGGTCAACGTGACCTCGGTGCACGACCTGCCCGACGGCCGGCTCGCGGTGCGCACCGACGCCGGGCGGTGGCGTACCCGGGCACTGGTCAACGCGACCGGCACCTGGCGGCAGCCGTTCTGGCCCTACTACTCCGGGCAGGAGACGTTCGCCGGCCGGCAACTGCACACCGCCGACTACCGGCACCCGGCGGAGTTCGCGGGCCGCCGGGTGGTGGTGGTCGGCGGCGGCACCTCCGCGCTCCAGTTGCTGGACGAGGTCGCCGCGGTGGCCGCCGAGACCCGCTGGGTGACCCGGCGCCCACCGGAGATCGCCGACGGCGCGTACACCCCGGAGTGGGGCCGGGCCGCGGTGGCCCGGGTCGACGCCCGGGTCCGGGCCGGCCTGCCACCGACCAGCGTCGTCGCCGCCACCGGTCTGATGTGGACACCGCAGCTGCGCCGGATGCGGGCCGAGGGTCTGCTGCGCCGGCTGCCGATGTTCGACCGGATCACTCCCGACGGGGTCGTCTGGCCCGACGGCAGCGGATTCGCCGCCGACGTCATCCTCTGGTGCACCGGTTTCCGGGCCGTGCTCGGCCACCTCGCCCCGCTCAAGCTGCGCGCCCCCGGTGGCGGCATCCTGATGGACGGCACCCGGGTCGTCGCCGACGAGCGGATCCACCTGATCGGTTACGGGCCGTCGGCCAGCACGATCGGCGCCAACCGGGCCGCCCGCGCCGCCGTACACGATCTTGCAAGGAAGGGCCCCCGCTTATCGTTTTCTGTTGTAGCGGGGGCCCTTCCTAACACCTCAAGCGCCGAGCGTGGCGCATAGCACGCCCCGCCGGGCGGCTCACCGGATTTGACGAATGAGGGTGGAAGCGGCAACGTAGGGCAAGTACGGCCCGTCGCGCCAGGTCGATGACCGCTGGGTGCGGCGGATACCGGCCGTACCCAGGCGTCAGCCCGGTCCGCCCACACGTGGACCAGACGAGTGGGCTGGCTACATGACCGATGGCCGCCGTGATGTCCGAAGGCCCCAGCTGGCCTGACACGGGTGCCCGGTGTACGCCCGCCGGATGGGCGCACGGGCCGCACACGAAAATCCACGAGGAGTCTCCATGCTCACCATGACCGAGAACGCCGTACTCGTGATCCGGGACCTGACCGCGCAGCAGGAGGTGCCGGACGGAGCCGGCCTGCGCATCGCCAGCGACCTCAACGCCGGGTCGCTCAACCTCTCCCTGGCCGCGAGCCCGGCCCAGGGCGACCAGGTGGTGGACAGCGACGGGGCGCGGGTCTTCCTCGACCCGCAGGCCGCGCAGATCCTCGACGACAAGTCGCTGGACGCCGCGGTCGACGCGCAGGGCGCGGTGCAGTTCGGCTTCGCGGAACAGGGCCCGACGGCCACCGTCTGACCCACACCCGCAGGCACGCCCGGCACCGGGCCGCCCACCGGATGGGAATGACCGAGGGCGGCCCGCTCCCGGTCCGGTACAGTCCAGCCGTGCATCGCTGCTTTCCGATCACCCCGCCCCCGTGCTCCTGAGCGGGGCGACAACCCCGGCGTGTCGTGCCGATCCGGCCGACGCGCCGTCCCCTACTGGGTGATCCCGGGCTCGTCCCGCTTCCGCGACCGATTCCCCCTCTCGTCGCAGGAGCGCGAACCCTCATGCACACCTCCACTGCACCGCTGGCCGCCGCGCGCCGCCGCTCCGGTGCCGGTCTCTGGTTTCTGATCATCTCTGGCACCTTGTGGAGCACCGGCGGAGTGACCGGCACCCTGCTCCGGCAGGACACCGGGCTCTCCCCGACCGCGGTGGCCGGCTACCGGCTCGCCGTCGGTGGGGCCCTGATCGTGGGCCTGCTCGCCGTCGCCGGGCGCCGGCCGCCGCGCGGCCGGGCGGCCTGGCGCCGGATCGCCTGGTACGCCGTACTGGCCGCCGTCTACCAGGCCTGCTATTTCGGCGCGGTGTCGTTGACCTCGGTCAGCCTCGCCACGCTCGTCACCATCGGCGCCGCACCGATGCTCGTCCTCGCCGTGGAGGCGGTCACCGGCCGGCGCCGGCCGGACCGCTCGACGGCCGCGACCTGCGCACTGGCGGTCGGCGGGCTGGTCGCGCTGGTCGGACTGCCGGCCGGCGGCTTCGGGCCGCTCGCGGTGCTCTCCAGCACGCTGCTGGCGCTCGTCTCCGCGGCCGGGTTCGCCGCGATCACCCTGCTCGGCGCCAGACCCGTGTCCGGACTGGACGACCTCGCCGGTGTCGGGTACGCCTTCACCGTCGGCGGGCTGTTGCTGGTCCCGGTGGCCGCCGGTACGGGCGGGCTCGGCTTCGACCCGGCTCCGGCCGCCCTCGGCCTGCTGGTCGCGCTCGGGACCGGGCCGACCGCGCTGGCGTACCTGCTCTACTTCCGGGGGCTGCGTACCGTCCGGCCCGGCACCGCCGCGCTGCTGGCGCTGCTGGAGCCGCTGGTCGGTGCGGTACTCGCCGCACTGCTGCTCGGTGACCGGCTCGGCCCGGTAGGCGTGTGCGGCGCGGTGCTCCTCGGCGTGGCGGTGGCGCGGGCCGCCCGGCCTAGCCGCGCCGGCCTAGCCGCCGATCCGGCCCAGCTGCGCGGTCGGGCGTCCGTCGGTCCGGCCTAGTTGCGCGGTCGGGCGTCCGTCGGTCCGGCCTAGTTGCGCGGTCGGGCGTCCGTCGGTCCGGCCTAGTTGCGCGGTCGGGCGTCCGCCGACCCGTTCCCTGCCCGCGACCGGTCGGGCAGGGAACGGACAGGCACCACCCGATGCCGCCGGCCGCCGATCGGGCCGTCTTCCGGGGTGGTGGACCGGGTCGGGTCGGTGAGCCGGACCAGTTCCGGCAGGACCAGGCCGAGCGGGGCGTCGACGGTGAGTTCCGCGTAGTCGTCGCCTCTGGTCGGACCCTGGTTGACGATCACCACGGGGATGTCGAGCCTGGCCGCCCGGATCACGAACCGGCGGCCGGACATCACGGTCAGGGAGGAGCCGAGCACCAGCAGCAGGCGCGCCCGCTCGACCAGATCGAAGCAGGCTCGGACCCGGTCCGCCGGCACGGACTCGCCGAAGAAGACGACGTCCGGCTTGAGCATGCCGCCGCGACACGCCTGGCAGTCCACGGTCCGGAAGTCGTCGACGACCGCGTCCGGCAGCTCGACGTCGCCGTCCGGGTTGAGGGCGTCGGAGCGGGCGGCGAACCGGGGATTGGCGGCCCGCAGTCGGCGGTCCAGCGCCTCCCGGTCGGTGATGTCACCGCAGCCGAGGCAGATCACCCGGGCGAGGCTGCCGTGCAGCTCGATCACGGAGCCGGCGCCGCCCGCCTGGTGGAGCCCGTCGACGTTCTGGGTGAGGATCCCGGCCAGCAGGCCGCGCCGATCGAGCTCGGCGACGGCCCGGTGCCCGGCGTTCGGGGTGGCCCGGGCGATGGTGCGCCAGCCGAGGTGGCTGCGCGCCCAGTACCGGCGCCGGGCCAGCGGATCGCCGACGAACGTCTGGTACGTCATCGGGGTGTGCCGGCGCAGCGCCCCACTCGGTCCCCGGTAGTCGGGAATGCCCGATTCAGTCGAGATGCCGGCGCCGCTGAGCACCACGACCTGACCGCCGGTCAGGAGGTGCGCCAGCGGGGCGTACGCGTCGGCGTTCCGGTTCTCCACCCGTCCATGCTGCCTCGTGGCCCGCCGCAGCGGCGAACCGGCCGGATCACCGCACGATCGTGCACCCGGTGCCGGGGGCGACGGTGAAGTCGCCCGGCGCGGTGAAGGTGCCGGTCCATCGGCCGGAGAAGTCGAAACTCTGCGCGGCCGGCGGATTCGCCGGTGTCCCGTCCCAGGGGAGCGAGGTGATGCTGGCCCGGGTGCCGCTGCGGACGACCGTCGCGTTCCAGACCTGCGTGATGTAGACGTTCTGCGCGATGCTGAACCGTACCGTCCAGTGCGGCACCGGTGTGGGGCCGGACCAGACGAGTGTGCCGTGCACCGAATAGCTGCCGTACTGGTTGACGGCGATGGCGACGGTGCAGCGCCAACCGGGGGGTGCCGGCTCGATCGGCGGGGTGCTGAAGGTGAGCGGCTCCGACAACGGGCTCATCGTGTAGCCCGAGTCGACCAACGCGGCGGCGCGTACCGCCACCGTGTATTCGGTGCCGGGGGTGAGCGCGGTGAAGGTGACGGTGTTGAACGGCATCGAGGAGAAGCCCTGCCACTCGCCGTCGACCAGCCGCAGCATCGAATACCGGAAGACCGGGCCGTCCGGGCGCGTCCAGGTCAGGGTGGCGCCGGTCGGGGTGATGCCGGTGGCCACCGGCCGCCCGGGTGGTGGAAGCGGGATCAGCGGGTCGGCCTGCGCGGGCACGGCCGGCAGGACCAGCAGGGCCACGGCGAGGGTGGCGGTGTGCAGGAGGGCGGGCAGCTTGCGTCCGGGCATGGCGAGACCTTTCTGAGCGTACGACTGCTCCAGCGCCCGGACCCAATTGACAACTATCAAACTCTTCCCGCCCCGTGCTGTCCAGGGTCGTTGTCCTCGATCGGACAGACGTACTAAGTGTGGTCAAACGTTGACGGAGAGTAATGTCGACTGCGGGTAGGTACCGCCCCCGGGGCTCACCACCACTCGCCGTGGCCACGCCCCGCGATCCCTCGTCCACACGGGCCGAAACAACCGGTCCGAGCAGCAAGGAGCACCACCATGTCCGAGAAGAGCGAGGCCCCGCAAACGGCGGTCGAGGAACAGCCACCCGCCGCCGTCAACGAGCTGCCCGCCGAGGGCATCGAGACGGACGGTGTGGACGTCGCGGCCGTGCCCGCCACCGCCGCCGGACTGCCGGCCACCGCCCAGGGCCACTTCGCCGTGGTGAACGCGAACGGAACGCTCGCCCGGGGCTTCGGGGTGGTCTCGTCCTCCCGCATAACCACCGGCCAGTACCAGGTGGTCTTCATCCAGCCCGTGGCCCGGTCGGCCTTCATCGCCACCCTCGGCCTGACCGGCAGCGTCGGCGGATCACCACCCGGCGAGATCGCCGTGGTCGGCCGGGCCGGCAACCCGGCCGGGGTCTTCGTGCAGACCTGGAACAGTTCCGGCGTGCCCGCCGACCGCTCGTTCCACCTGCACGTCTCGTCCTGAGTCGTACTCACCCGGGGCCCGGCCGGCGCGCCACCGGCCGGGCCCCGGAGGGCCGGGCGGCACCGCCTGGCCCCGGTCCCCGCGGCGCGGCCCGGCGCCGCGGGGACCGACCATCCCGACGGACCTGGGCGCGGCGACCGACCTGAGCGCGACGACCCGACGACAGCGGGCGGCGGCGACCCGACACGAGCCGGGCGGCGGCGACCCGACACGAGCCGGGCGGCGGCGACCCGACAACAGCGCGTGGCGACCTGACGAGAGCGGGCGGCGGCGACCCGACACGAGCGCGTAGCGGCCGGCAAGAGCGCGTGGCGGCCGGCAAGAGCGCGTGGCGCCGGCAAGAGCGCGTGGCGGCCGGCAAGAGCGCGCGGCGCCGCCGGTGAAAGTGGCGTCGCCGCGCTCTGGCCGTCTCCCGTCCGCGCAGCCCAACGGCGGTACGCCAGCGGGGACCTGGCTCGGCCGGCCGGCCGTCGTGGCCGTTCCGGCTAGTTGTGGGGTTTCCCACCGGGCCCGAAAGCAAACCCGACACGGCGTCCGGCCCTGGTAAGGCGCCCCGCCGCGTCCCGACGGGCCCAAGGGTCACTCAGGTCACAGTCAGCGGGGAATCATTGCCCCGGATTCGGGGTAAGAATTCGGTCATGGAGCACTTCACCATCGCCACCGTCGCACAGGAGAGCCCGGACTTCCGCCGGGTGCTGTGGACCGGCAAGCACACCCAGTTGGTCATCATGACGATCCCGCCGGGCGGCGAGATCGGCGAAGAGGTCCACGAGGACATCGACCAGATCCTCACGTTCGTCAGCGGCACCGGCGAGGCCCGGGTCAGTGGCCAGACCCGTCAGGTGGCCCAGGGTGACCTGGTGGTCGTGCCGGCCGGGCGGAAGCACAACTTCGTCAACACCGGCCCCAACCCGCTGGTGCTCTACACCATCTACGGCCCCCCGGAGCACGCGGACCACGCGGTGCACCACACCAAGGAGGAGGCCGACGCGATGGAGGAGGCCGGCAGGGACGAGCCGCCGACCGGCTGACCGGCGCTATCGCGGTTGATCCGCGAGAAGGTCCAGGGTGAGCGCGGCGGTCCAACTGAACGCCGGGGAGCCGATCCCGGCGCCGGTTCCGGGATGGAAGTACTCGTAGTACCCGGAGTGCCGGACCAGGTGGAGCAGGGCCGAGCGGAGCGTCTCGGCCAGCCGCTCCTGGCCGTGCGTCCGCAGCCCGAGGCGGAGCAACCAGTTGACGTTGAACCAGACCGGGCCGCGCCAGTACCGCAACGGGTCGAAGTCGGCGGCCGACCGGTCGTAGCTCGGCACCGGCATGCCGGCGTCGATCCCGAACCGGGCCGACCCGATCGCGGAGACCACGCCGGCCACCTGCGCCGCCGGCAGCTCGGGCAGGACCAACGGCAGCAGACCGTTGACGCACCGGGCCGCGCCGCGCCGCCCGGTGCGGACGTCCAGGGCGTGGAACATGCCGGTGGCCGGGTCGAAGAGCCGTTCCGCGAGCTGCCGGGTGATGGCGCGCGCCCGCTCCCGGTGCGGCGCCGGGTCGGCGCCGACAACCTCGGCGATCCGGGCCAGCGTCACCTCGGCCATGCCGCGCAGCGCGTTGAAGCCGGGGCACTCGACCAGGAACGGATGCCGCGCCCCGAGTTCCGCGTCCCGGTAGCCCCCGTCCCGGTAGGACAGCGCGATGCTCAGGTAACGGGCGTAGTCGTCGTCGGTCGGGCGGTGCTCCGAGGAGACCACCTGGATGTCCCGCCGGGCGTACCGGTGCAGCACCTCGACCGCCAGCGGTACGGCGGCGAGCGCCTCGTCCCAGGCCGGGCTGTTGTCGAGCCCGGACTCCCACGGGTGCACGATGGCGGCGAGGCCGGCCCCACCGACGTCCCGGCAGGTGGTCAGGTATTCCTGTTGGGCGACGAGGCGCGGATAGAGCCAGCGCAACTCCTCGGCGGCCGCCTCGCCCGGCGTACGCCGGTAGACCGCCCAGGCGCCGACGGCATGCACGGGCGGCTGGACGATCCCGCTGCTCGGCCTGCCCGACCCGACGCCGTTACCCGGCCACCCGCCTCCCCCAGCCGGCGTCCCGCCCCCGCCAGCCGGCGTCCCGGCCGCGCGGCCCGGACCCGCACCGTTGCCGTCCTCCGCTACCGGACCCGTGGCGTACGGGGTGCCACCGGTCCAGAAGGACGGGCCAGGAAAGTAGTCGCGTTCGGTGATCCCGGGATCGAAGACGATGTGCGGGACCCGCCCGTCCGGCCACTGCGCCTCGAAGAGGCTGCGCAGGTCCCGCCAGGCCCGCTCCGGCGCGACATGCGCCAGCCCGATGCCGATGAAGCCGGCGTCCCAACTCCACTGGTGCGGATAGAGGGTGCGCGAGGGCACCGTGTGGGTCCCGGTCCAGTTGGCGTCCAGGATCGCGGCGGCACCGCGCCACGTCTGCGCGTCGGCGTCGCCGAGCTGGCGTGGCAGGTCGGGGGACTCCGTCGATCCGGTCGCCCGGACGTGCTTCGCGGCGTGAGACATAACCAGTCAACGCCTACTGCCGGCGCACCGTCGTTGTCAAATTTCGGTCCGTCCTGCGGCCTGCCCGATCCGCCCCGCGACCTGCCCGCGGCCGTTCATCCGGCCACCGGCAGGCTGTCCACGTCGACGGTTTCCGGATATTTCAGCCCGGCGCCGGTGTTGAGCACCACCACCCGCTCGTCGGAGCGGAGCCAGCCGCCGGCCCGCAGATGCCTTACCGCGCTGAGGCAGGCGGCCCCCTCCGGGCAGAGCAGCAGCCCTTCCTGCGCGCCGAAGTCGTGCAGGTCGGCGAGGATCGCCTCGTCGTCGACGGCGATCGCCGTGCCGGCGGTGTCCCGGAGCGCGTCCAGGATCAGCTCGTCGCCGAGCGGCGCGGGCACGTTGATGCCGAAGGCGAGGGTCCAGGCATCGGCCCACGGCTCGGCGCGGCGTGCCCCGGCGCCGAAGGCGCGCACGATCGGGGCGCAGCCGGTGGACTGTACGGCGACGAGCCGGGGGAGGGTCTCGCCGATCCACCCGAGTTCCCGCATCTCGTGCAGCGCCTTGTGGATGCCGATCAGCCCCACCCCACCCCCGGTCGGATAGACGATCACGTCGGGCACCTGCCAGCCGAGCTGCTCGACGATCTCGTACCCCATGGTCTTCTTTCCCTCCAGCCGGTAGGGCTCCCGGAGGGTGCCGACGTCGAAGATCCCGCCCTCCGGCGAGCCGGCCGAGGCGGCGATCAGCTTGCCGGCGTACCGGCCGGCGTCGCTGATCAACCCGTCGATCAGGTACAGCTCCGCGCCGGCGGCCAGGCACTCCCGGCGGGTGATGGTCGGCGCGCCGAGTGGCATGGCGATGGTCGCCCGCAGCCTGGCCCGGGCGGCGTAGCTGGCCCAGGCGGCACCCGCGTTTCCGTTGGTGGGCATGGCCACGTGCCGGATGCCCAACTCACGGGCGCGGGAGACCCCCACCGCCGCGCCCCGGGCCTTGAACGAGCCGGTCGGCATCAGCCCCTCGTCCTTCACCAGCAGCCCGGGTACGCCGACCGATTCGCCGTACCGTGCCGCCGGCAGCATCGGGCTCCACCCCTCGCCGAACGTGGTGACGTGCCGGTCGTCGGCGATCGGCAGCAGTTCCCGGTAGCGCCAGAGATCGGCCGGGCGTCCCGCCAGCGCGGCCGGGCTCACCGCGTCGCGTACCCGCGTCAGGTCGTAGCGGGCCAGCAGGGGCGAGCCGCACGAGCAGAGGTTCTGCGGGCGGTCCGCGTCGTAGGTGCTGTCGCAGCGCGGGCAGTGCAGGTGCGTCAGGTACACCGGGCGGCCTCCGATCGGTCCCTCCCATGATCCCGGCCGGGCCACCCCCTCGCGCGGCAAACTCCGGCCGATCGGGTCACTCTTTCGGGCCCCTGCCGTCCCGCACCGGGCCCGCTCCGCCCGGTCGGGACGCCGCCGGGCGGCGGACCCGCCCCGCCGCCCCGCCGGTCGCCACCCCCGCCCGGCCCGCCGGCCCGGGTCGTCCGGAACAGCACGTAGCGCCCGGAGACCCGCCCGCCACGCGCGTGGTGCTGCTGGATCACGAACCGGCCCCCGGGCTGCCCGCCGGCCGGTGCCGGCGTAGGCTCCCGGGCCGCCCGGCTGCGGCACCGGCTCGGGGGTACGCGCCGTCGCGTCTGCGCCGGTACTCGTCCAGCGGATCCGACATGCCGTTCATTCTCCGCCCACCCGCCGCCGGAAGCCGGATTCCGGGATGCATGGGTGCCGCCGTACCCGGGTAGAAGCCTGACATGACGTCTGCGATCGACCAGCCCACCGTCCAGCTGCCCAGCGAGGTCCGGATGCCGATGCTCGGCTTCGGCACCTGGCAACTCAGCGGCCGGCGCGCGTACGAGGCCGTCCGGGAGGCGCTCGACGTCGGCTACCGGCATCTCGACACCGCCACCATGTACGGCAACGAGGACGAGGTGGGCCGGGCGATCCGGGACAGCGGGCTCTCCCGGCAGGACGTCTTCGTCACCACGAAGCTGCCGCCGGAGCGGGCCGGTCGGGAGCGGGAGACCATCGCGGCCAGCCTGGCGGCGCTCGGCACCGACTACGTCGACCTCTGGCTGATCCACTGGCCACCCGGACGCGACCGGGCCAGCATCGCGAGCTGGCGGGAGCTGCTCGCCGTCCGGGACGAGGGGTTGGCCCGGGCGGTCGGGGTGAGCAACTACGACACCGGCCAGCTCGACATGCTCGTCGAGGCGACCGAGGAGGCCCCGGCGGTGAACCAGATCCGCTGGGGTCCGGCGCTCCACGACCCGCGCCGGCTCGACGAGCACCGGGAGCGGGGCGTGGTGCTGGAGGGATACAGCCCGTTGAAGACCACCGACCTGCACGATCCCGTGCTGGCGGAGATCGCCCGGGACCACGGGGTGAGTACGGGTCAGGTGGTGCTGCGCTGGCACATCGAGCACGGGGTGGTGGTGATCCCGAAGTCGGGGACCCCGTCGCGGATCAGGGAGAACTTCGATGTGTTCGGCTTCTCGCTGAGCGAGGGCGAGCTGCGCCAGCTCGACGCGATGGGCCGGTGACTTCGGCGCGTACCGGGATGGGCCGGTGACCCCGACGCGTACCCGGGGACGCTGAGCCGGCCGGCACCCGCTCTCCGGTACGCCGCCTCGGGTCGTCCGGTCGCCGACGGTTACCCTGGCCGGCAACCGCCGTCGGGCGTCGCCCGCGCGTCCGGCCCGCGCGTGCCGCTCCGGCCGGACCGCGGGCCGTCGGGGACCCCGGGCGGCGCCAGAGGAGGTGCGGGGTGTACGACCAGTTGTTCGGCGGAGGCTTCGGCCAGCCCGGGCCGGGAGAGGGCGGACCGGCCGACGGCGGACCGGAGCCGGACTTCGCCACCTGGCTGCTCTATCTCGACCGGGCCGAGGATCCGGCCTGGCTCGCCGGCCTGGCCCGCTGGTGGCACGACGAGACGTGCCGGTTGCTGCTGCCGTTCGTGCGTCCGGCCGGCGCCGCCGCGCCGTCGACCTCGCTGACCGCGTTCGAGCAGGACGCGACCGGACGGGGCCGGCGCCGCCGGCCAGGTCGGTGGGTGGACGGGCTGACCGCCGACTGTGCCCAGCTCTCGGCCCGGTGGTTCGATGCCGCGCCGGGTGCGATCGCCTCGGAGCTGGACGTCTTCCTCGACCGGTTCGCCGGGCGGCGGCACGTCCGGCTACAGATCTCGATCGGCTTCGAGGGGCGGTCCGGAGGGCTGCCACTGGTCCTGCCGGCGCTTGTGGAACTGGCCCGGCTGGTCGGCGACGCCACCGATCCGGCGTACGGCGAGATCGTGGTGAATGCCGGCCTGGTCGCTCCGGCGACGATGCTGGACGCCACCCTGGGCCGCTCGGCGGAGGAGTCCGCCGAGCAGAGCCGGGGTCACCTGCGTGGCTACGAGTGGGTGACGGTCTGCCCCCGGGAACTCGCCGCCGGACTGGGCGGGGCGGACCGGCTGCGGGCGTCCGGCGCGTTCGCCGAGGTACGCCCGCTGTCGCACGGCGGTCTGCTGCTCCGGGCGACCGACGATCCCGCCGACTACCGGGCGGACCGGGTCAGGGGTGCGTTCCGGGCCCTGGCTCCGGTGCTGCCCCCCGGGCTGCCGGGCGCCCTGCCCACGGTGCCGCCGGCCGGGTCGGCGGTGCTGTCGGCGGTGCCCGGGGTGCTCGCCGGCGACCCCGGCGGGCACGACCTGAGCCGGGTGGTCTTCGCCGATCCCCGGACCCTCGACCGGCACCTTCCCGGCCAGCGCCTCAGCCTCGGTCCCGGCCTGGCCGGTCGCTGACCGGGCTCCTGCCACCGGGGCGGTGGCAGGAGCCCGTGAATCGTCGGGCCGGAGCCCCTGATCGTCCAGCTCGGGGTCAGGCCCGGCTGCAGGCCGAGCCGTTCAGGCTGAACGAGGTCGGCGACGCGTACGTGCCGTTGAACGTGCCCTGGTAGCCGAAGGAGGCCGTGCCGCCGGGCGCGATGGTGCCGTTCCAGCTGATGTTCCGGGCGGTCACCGTGGAGCCGCTCTGCGAGACGGTCGCGTTCCAGGTGTTGGTGACCTGCTGCCCGGAGGGCAGGTTGTAGGTGAGTGTCCAGCCGTTGATCGCGCTGGAGCCGGTGTTGGTGATGGTCACCGACGCGGTGAAGCCGTTGTTCCAGGAGTTCGCCGTGTAGGCGACCCGGCAGGAGCTGCCGCCCGGCGGGTTGGTCGGCGGGTTGGTCGGCTGGCCCGTGGGCGGGTTGGTCGGCTGGCCGGTCGGTTGCGGGTTGCCGCCGCCGTTGACCGAGGCGGAGAAAGAGTTCACGGCGAGACCGGTGCCGCCCTGCCACGGCTCGAAGCCGGCCTGGATGCTGGTCAGGTACCACGAGTTCGTGATCGCACCGCGGTTGCGCACGTCGTTGATGAAGTCCAGCACGCTGAAGCTCCAGCTGGTGATCGGCGACGGTGCGAGGTACGACACCACGTTGTTGCCGCCGTTGTTGCCGCGCCACACGTCCCAGGTGCGCCCGGCGACGGTGGCGGTGCCGACCGAGGAGCCGATCGGCTGGATCGAGCCCTGCCGGTTGAACCAGATCATGATCTCCATCTGGTTGACGCCGTCCCGCTTGGGCGTGGGGTCGAGCCAGATGTCGTAGGAGGCGTTGTAGGTGGCGCCGCTCACGTAGGTGTAGTTGATGCTGCTGTTCGCGCTGCTGATCTGGCTCACCTGCATCGGCAGGTTGGTGCCGGGCGAGCAGTTGGTGTAGTGGCAGCCGAGGAAGACCGAGGGGTACGACACCGGAGCGCCGCTGGTGTTGCCCTGGCCGTCCTGGCGGGTGACGGAGAAGCCGGTGTCGGTGACGTTGATGCACTGCTGGGCGGTGGTGCCCCAGCGGTTGTTCTGCACCACGTACCGGCCCTGGATGGTGGTCGAGCCGTACTGCTCGCAGATCTGGACGTCGGCCTGGGCGGGGCCGGCGGTGGTGAGTACGGCGATCGTGCCGGTGACGAGCAGACCGGCGAGCGCCGCGAAGACGGGGACGGGACGTCTCATGATGCTCCTTGGGCGTGGTGGGTGTCCGTGGAGTGGTGCGGGTGCCGCGAGGTGTCGGGCGTGCGGCGGGTGATGCCGGGGGGAGCGCTCCCATGGCAGCTAGAGACACATTTACATGCTTCAAAACGGAACGCAACTCCGGCGGCAGCCGGCCGGACCCTTCGTGCCGATCGGGCGGGTTATGGCGGTTGAGTGGTCGGGCTGAACGGCGTACCGGAATCGGGCCGGATCGGTGACCGCCGCGACCGGCCGGCGGCGACCGGCCGGCACGGGCCCCCGGGTCAGGCGCCGGCGAGCAGGGTGCGGGCGGCCCGGACCTGGCGGACGGCGCCGTGCAGCGCCGCGACGATCCGCTGCTCGCTCTCCCCGTCGAGCCGGGTGGCCGGCACGGAGAGGCTGATCGCGTCCACCGCCGGGGAGAGCAGCGGCACCGCCATCGCGAAGCAGACGATGCCGTCGGTGTTCTCCTCGCGGTCGACCGCGTAGCCCCGGTCGCGCACCGTGGCCAGCTCCGCGTGCAGCAGCTCCGGGTCGGTGATCGTGTTGCGGGTGAGCGCCGGCAGTGGCCAGCTCAACAGTCGGTCGACCGCCTCGTCGGCGCGCTGCGCCAGCAGTGCCTTGCCGAGCGCGGTCGCGTGTGCCGGCAGGTGACGGCCGATGGCGCTGTACAGCCGCAACCGGTGCACCGACTCGCGTTTGGCCAGATAGACCACGTGCGGGCCGTCCAGCCGGCCCAGGTGCACCGTCTCGCCGAACTGGCCGGCCAGGTCGTCGAGGACCCCGGCGAGCAGGCCGGTGGCGTCGTCCGCCTCCAGGTAGGCGGCGCCCACCTGGAGCGCCCGGACACCCAGGCCGAACCGGGTGCCGGTGGCGTCGGTCTCCACCCAGCCGCGCTGGATCAGCGTGCGCAGCAGGCCGTGCAGGCTGCTCTTCGGGATGCCGAGCGCGCGGGCCAGCTCGACCAGGGAGCGGCGCCGTGGCGAGTCGGCCAGCGCCTCCAGTACGTCGAGGGTGCGGCCGGCGGACTTCACCGGCTGGAACGCCTCGACCGCGGCCCCGGTCGTGCCCGTCGTCATGGCGGCCACTCTAGCCGCCTTGACAGCATCGCGGAGCGCAGTAGGGTCAGCTATGTGACCAGCGTTCAAGATGATGAACAAATCGGTGGCGTGACGGAGACGATCGCCGCGACCCGGATTCTGCCGGTCGTGGTCCTCGAGGATGCGGCGTCGGCGTCGGCGCTGGCCGCCGCGCTCACCGAGGGCGGCCTGCGGGCGATCGAGGTGACCTTCCGGACGGCGGCCGCCGCCGACGCCATCCGGGCGATGGCGCAGCGCCCGGACCTGCTGGTCGGCGCCGGGACGGTGCTGACCCCGGCCCAGGTCGACGAGGCCGCCGACGCGGGCGCCCGGTTCGTGGTCAGTCCCGGCTTCTCGCCGGCCGTGGTCCGGCACTGCCAGGAGCGCGGGCTGCCGGTCTTCCCCGGCGCCGCCACGGCCACCGAGATCCAGATGGCGCTGGACGCCGGGCTCGACACGGTCAAGTTCTTCCCCGCCGAGCAGCTCGGCGGGGCGGGCATGGTCAGGGCGCTGGCCGCACCGTTCCGCTCGGTCCGGTTCATCCCGACCGGCGGGGTCAACACCGGCAACCTCGGCGACTACCTGGCGCTGCCCGCCGTGCTCGCGGTCGGCGGCACCTGGATGGTCGCCCCCGCCCTGCTCGCCGCGGGCCGGTGGGACGAGGTGACCCGGCTGACCGCCGCCGCCGTCGCGGCCAGCCGCGCCGCCGGCTGAGCCCCGCACCGCACCGCGGTCCCGTCCCGTGGTCCGGCCCCGGCCCCGGCCCCGGCCCCGGCCCCGGCCGCCCGGCTCCGGCCCGACCCCGTCGCCGTCATCTGAAAGGTCCGCCCCATGTTGACGCTCCGCCCCGCCGACGACTGCCGCTTCGACCTCGTCTCGCTCGGCGAGGTGATGCTCCGGCTCGACCCGGGTGAGGGCCGGGTCCGCACGGCACGCAGCTTCCGGGCCTGGGAGGGCGGCGGTGAATACAACGTCGCACGCGGGCTGCGCCGGTGCTTCGGGCTGCGTACCGCGCTGGTCAGCGCGTTCGCCGACAACGAGGTGGGGCGGCTGCTGGAGGACCTGATCCTCACCGGCGGCGTGGACACCAGCTTCGTGAAGTGGCTGCCGTACGACGGGATCGGCCGGACCGTGCGCAACGGGCTCAACTTCACCGAGCGGGGTTTCGGCGTACGCGGTGCCGTCGGCACCTCCGACCGTGGGCACACCGCCGCCAGTCAACTGCGGCCGGAGGACGTCGACTGGGAGCACCTCTTCGGCACGCTGGGCGTGCGGTGGCTGCACACCGGGGGCATCTACGCCGCCCTGTCGGAGGTGGCCCCGGAGACGATCGAGGCGGCGATGACCGCCGCCCGCCGGCACGGCACGGTCATCTCGTACGACCTCAACTACCGGCCCAGCCTCTGGAAGGCGGTCGGCGGCCAGGACCGGGCGCAGGAGGTCAACCGGCGGCTGGCCCGGTACGTGGACGTCATGATCGGCAACGAGGAGGACTTCACCGCCTCGCTCGGCTTCGAGGTGCCCGACACCGACGAGGCCCTCGCCGAGCTGGAGGTGGCGAACTTCCAGCGGATGATCGAGGCGGTCACCAGGGAGTACGACAACTTCCGGGTGGTGGCGACCACGCTGCGCACCGTACGCAGTGCCACCGTCAACGACTGGGGAGCGATCGCCTGGTCCGCCGGGAGCGGCTTCGTCCAGGCGACGCACCGCCCCGGGCTGGAGATCCTCGACCGGGTCGGCGGTGGCGACAGCTTCGCCTCCGGGCTGATCTACCAGCTGCTCACCGGCGGCGACCTGGCCACCGCCGTGGAGTACGGCGCGGCACACGGCGCGCTCGCCATGACCACCCCGGGTGACACCTCGATGGCGAGCCTGAAGGAGGTCGAGGCCCTCGTCCGGGGAGCCGGCGCCCGGGTCCAGCGCTGAGCCGCCGGCCAACCCGGCGACCCGGCATCCTCCGGCGGCCGGGGTCCCCCGGCTCCCGGGTCACCTTGGTCGATCTTGTGGCCGATGCCGGTGACCTGGCCGTGACGGGGGCGCATCCGATCGGATCTTCCGCTGAGGGAATCGCGCGGAGTAGTCTCTTGCCTTCAACGCGTGTCGATCCCTCCGGAGGCGTCAGTTGGCCGGATCCAACCTGCGCATTCTCGTCGTCGGCGCGGGGATCGCCGGCCTGGCGGTTGCGCGTACCCTCCGGCTCGCCGGCTTCCGTCCGGAGGTGACCGAGCGGTCGTCCGGAGGCGGCGACACCGACATCGGCATCTACCTGCCCGGCAACGCCGAACGGGCGCTCCGGGAGATCGGGTTGGCCGATCCGGTGCGACCGCTCGGCCAGGTCATCCGGCGGCAGCGCTTCGCCGACGCGCGCGGCTACGAACTCTGCGAGGTCGACCTCGGCAGGCTCTGGGCGGGCGTCGGCGAGTGCCGGGCGCTGCCCCGCTCCGACCTGCACCGGGTGCTGCTCAGTGGCGCCGGCGGCGAGGTGCGGTACGACACCCAGGTGCGCGGCCTGGACCTCACCCGGGACGCCGTCACGGTCACCTTCGCCGACGGGCGGCAGGCCGAGTACGACCTGGTGGTCGGCGCCGACGGCCGACGCTCCGCGGTACGCGCGCTGGCCGCCCTCGGCGGCCCGGCCCGCCCCGCCGGGCAGGTCGTCTACCGCAGCATCGTGACCGGTGGCCCGCTGCTGGCCGACTGGACCGGGCTGCTCGGCGAGCGGGCCGCGTTCGTCGCGGTGCCGATGGGGGCCGGGCGGCTGCACTGCTACGCCGACGAGGTGGGCACGGCGCTGCCGGCCGACCCGCTGGCCCGGGTACGCGAGCGCTTCGGCGGGTACGGCGGCCCGGTCCCGGCCATCCTGGACGCGATGGACCAGGTGCAGGTGACCCGCACCGACGAGGTGCAGTTGGGCTGCTGGTCCCGGGGCCGGGTGGTGCTGGTCGGCGACGCGGCGCACGCCACCGGGCCGACGCTGGCCCAGGGCGCCGCGATGGCCCTGGAGGACGCGCTGGTGCTGGCCCGGGCGCTGGACCGGTCGGCGACCGTGCCCGAGGCGCTGGAGAGCTACGAGAGCCGGCGCCGCCCCCGGATCAAGTGGGTGGTGGACCGGACCCGCGACCGGGACCGGACCCGGGACGTGCCGCCGCCGTTGCGCGACCCGGTGCTGCGGGACCGGGGCAACCGGATCTTCCAGGAGCACTACCGGCTCCTGGTCGCCCCGGCCTGAGCGGTCGGGAATCGGGGTGCCGGGCGGCCGGGCCGGGCGGCGCGGACGGGTCGGGCGTACCCGACGCGGGACCCCCCGCCGCCGGGGACTATTCTGCCTGCGAGGTACGGCTCGCAGATCAACAGCGCGTGCCGAGTGGGACTAACGAGAACCGGAGGCCACTCGTGACCACCGTCGCACCCAAGCCGATCGTGACCCGGCCCTGGCCGGTCCACCAGCCGGTCAAGGGCTCGGCACTCACGCGGCTGCTGCGTACGACGGACGCGAAGCAGATCGGGATCATGTATATGGTCACGGCGTTCGCGTTCTTCATGATCGGTGGCCTGATGGCGCTGCTCATGCGTGCCGAGCTGGCCCGGCCGGGGCTCCAGTTCCTCTCGGCGGAGCAGTACAACCAGCTCTTCACCATGCACGGCACGATCATGCTGCTCTTCTTCGCGACGCCGATCGTCTTCGCGTTCGCGAACTTCGTGGTGCCGATCCAGATCGGCGCGCCGGACGTGTCGTTCCCCCGGCTGAACAGCTTCGCGTACTGGCTCTATCTCTTCGGCGGGACGCTGGCGCTGGGCGGCTTCTTCACCCCGGGCGGGGCGGCCGACTTCGGCTGGTTCGCGTACACCCCGCTGAGCAACATCGAGCACTCGCCCGGGGTCGGCGCGAACATGTGGATCGTCGGCCTGGCCATCTCCGGTCTGGGCACGATCCTCGGTGGTGTCAACATGATCACCACTATCCTCACGCTGCGGGCGCCCGGCATGACGATGTTCCGGATGCCGATCTTCACCTGGAACATCCTGGTCACCAGCCTCCTGGTGATCATGGTCTTCCCGCTGCTGGCCGCGGCCCTCTTCGCGCTCGCCGCCGACCGGATCCTCGGCGCGCACGTCTTCGACGCCGAGACCGGCGGCCCGCTGCTCTGGCAGCACCTCTTCTGGTTCTTCGGCCACCCCGAGGTCTACATCGTCGCGCTGCCGTTCTTCGGCATCATCAGCGAGGTCATCCCGGTCTTCTCCCGCAAGCCGATCTTCGGCTACAAGGGTCTGGTCGGCGCCACCATCGCGATCGCGGCGCTCTCGATGAGCGTCTGGGCGCACCACATGTTCGCCACCGGCCAGGTGCTGCTGCCGTTCTTCTCGTTCCTGAGCTTCCTGATCGCGGTCCCGACCGGCATGAAGTTCTTCAACTGGATCGGCACGATGTGGCGCGGCCAGCTCAGCTTCGAGACGCCGATGCTCTGGTCGATCGGCTTCCTGGTCACCTTCCTCTTCGGCGGCCTCACCGGCGTGCTGCTGGCCAGCCCGCCGCTCGACTTCCACGTCTCCGACTCCTACTTCGTGGTGGCGCACTTCCACTACGTGCTCTTCGGCACCATCGTCTTCGCCGTCTACGCCGGCATCTACTTCTGGTTTCCGAAGATGTTCGGCCGGATGCTGGACGAGCGCCTCGGCAAGGTGCACTTCTGGCTGACCTTCATCGGCTTCCACACCACGTTCCTGGTGCAGCACTGGCTCGGCGCGGAGGGCTTCCCCCGGCGGTACGCCGACTACCAGCCGATGGACGGCTTCACCACGCTGAACACGATCTCCACGATCGGCTCCTTCGTCACCGGCATCTCGACCCTGCCGTTCCTCTACAACGTCTGGAAGTCGTACAAGTCCGGCCCGGTGGTCGAGGTCGCCGACCCGTGGGGGCACGGCAACTCGCTGGAGTGGGCGACCAGCTCGCCGCCGCCGCTGCGCAACTTCGACCGGATGCCCCGGATCCGCTCCGAGCGGCCGGCGTTCGACGCCAAGTTCCCGGAGCTGGCGGCCGGCGGACAGTCGCTGGCAGGGCCGCCGGAGGGTGGCGCGAGGCCGCTCACCAGCGAGTCCGACCACGGCGCCAGCTACACCGAGGACGCCGCCAGCAACATCGACCAGCGGTAGCGGTCCCACGACGGTCACGCGCGGTCGGTGCTCAGTGCACGCTCCGGGCCGAGGGCGGAGCCGACCACGACCGCCGCCCGGCGGCGGCGCAGCTCGACCGGGAGGACGGCGAGCGCCAGGAGGACGCCGACCAGGCCGGTGGCGGCGAACCCCCAGGCTGGCGCGGAGGCGTCGATCACCGCACCGGCCAGCGGCGCGCCGAGGGCGATGCCGACGGTGATGGCCGAGTTCTGTAGTCCCATCGCCTCGCCCCTGGCCCCGGACGGCACAAGCTGGCTCACCGCGTGGGAGCTCGACGCGAGAGCCGGCGCGCAGAGCAGCCCGGCCGGCAGCAGGGCGAGACCGAGCGACCACCACTGCGCACCGCCGAGCCCGACCGGGATCGTGCAGACGCCCAGCAGCAGCACGATCGCCAGCGGTGGCACCGGCCGGGTCACCATGCCGTACATGAAGCCACCGACCATGGAACAGAGGGCCCAGACCGCCAGCACCACACCGGTCCAGTGCACCTGGTCGGCGGCGCGGAGCACCGCCACCACGGCCACGTCGGTGCCGCCGAGCACCAGGGTGGCGGCGGCGCTGACCACCAGTAGCCCGACCAGCCGGGGAGTCAGCCACTCCCGGCGGGGCGGCGCCCCGGACGGCGCGGCGGTCGTCCCCCGCCCGTCCCGGACCGGCGCCGCGGCCGGAACCCGTTCGTCCCGGACCGGCGCCGCGGCCGGAACCCGTTCGTCCCGGGCCGGCGCGGCGGCCGGAGCCCGCTCGTCCCGGACCGGCGGGTCGAGCCGGAGCAGGGCCAGCCCGGAGAGCGTGATCCCGGCGCCGACGACGAGCAGGGTGGCCTGCGGCGACACGCTGGTCGCCAGCAGCACCGCCACCGCCGGCCCGATCATGAAGGAGAGCTCCAACCCCATCGAGTCGAGCGCGTACGCCGGCCGGCGCTGCTGCTCCGGCACGAGCGCCGCGATCGACTGCCGGATCACGGAGAAGACCGGCAGGGTCAGCAGGCCACCGAGCAACGCCCCGGCCAGCAGCACCGGGTACGGCATGAGCGGCGCGCCGAACCAGAAGGCCGCCTCGGCGAGGGTGGTGAGCACGAGCACCGGCCGCAGCCCCCGGCGGTCGATCAGCCGGCCCAGGATCGGCGCGCCGAGCGCGGAGCCGACCGTCATCGCCGCACTGGCCAGCCCGGCCGCCGCGTAACCGTGCCCGAGCCGCGCCACCACGTAGAGGGTGAGCGCCAGCAGCGTCATGGTCTTCGGGACCCGGATCAGCAGGGCGAGCAGCATCAGGGGCCGGACGCCGGGCAGCGCCAGTGCCTCCCGGTAGGGCGTGAGCTTCATCAGGGTGTTACACCTCCCCGACCATCCTGCCGGCCCGATGCGACATCCCCGATCAAATTACCGGCTCAGCCGGCGCCGACCCGGGGCGTCCCGCGCAGGGTCACCCCGGCCTCGCGGAGCATCTCCAGCGCCGCATCGGTCGTGCCGGCGTCGACCCCGGCGGTCAGGTCGAGCAGCACCGTGGTGGCGAAGCCCTCCCGGGCGGCGTCCAGCGCGGTCGCCCGTACGCAGTGGTCGGTCGCGATCCCGACCACCTCGACGCTCTCCACGTCGTGCCGGCGGAGCCAGCCCGCCAGACCCTCGGCGCCCTCGGCGTCCTCGGTGCTGCCCTCGAACCCGGAGTACGCCGCCGCCCACTCGCCCTTGCGGAACACCGCCTCGACCCGGTCGGTGGAGAGATCGGGGTGGAACTCGGCGCCATCGGTGCCGGCGACGCAGTGCCGGGGCCAGGAGTCGGCGTAGTCGGGCCGGTCGGCGAAGTGCGACCCGGGATCGATGTGGAAGTCCTTGGTTGCCACCACGTGCTCCCACCGGCCCGGCTCGGCGGCGAGCAGCCGGGTGATCCCGGCCGCCACCGCGCCGCCGCCGGCCACGGCGAGGGAGCCGCCCTCGCAGAAGTCGTTCTGCACGTCGACGATGATCAGTGCTCGGCTCACTCTGCCACCTCTCCTCCACCGGTTGGGCGGGGGCCCTTCCTCTACAGAATGCGATAAGCGGGGGCCCTTCCTCACCCCTGTATCGTGACCGGGATGGTCGGGTCACCGGCGGAGAGCTTGAGGCCCTCCCAGGGGATGGAGATCAGGCACTGGCGCAGATGCTCGCGTGACTCGGCCAGGGTCGGCAGCGGCTCCGGCTCGCCACCGGTGACGTACCGTCGCTGCAACGCCCGATCTCCGGGTCGCGGCTCCGGCTCACCCTGCGAGACCACGACCTCCTCGGTGGCGGTGCCGCTCGGCTTGTGCCGCCGGACGGCCACCTTGCGCCCGCCCACCGTCGCCTTGTGCTCGGAGCGCTTGACCACGGAACGGCCGTCCACCTCGACAAGCTTGTAGACCAGGCCGGCGGTCGGGGCGCCGGAACCGGTCACCACCGCGGTGCCGGCGCCGTACATGTCCACCGGCTCGGCGGCGAGCGCCGCGATGGCGTACTCGTCTAGGTCACCGGAAACGATGATCTTGGTGTCGGTGGCACCGAGCGAGTCGAGGAGTTCCCGCGAGTGCTGGGCCAGCACCGAGAGATCGCCGGAGTCGATCCGCACCGCCCGCAGGTCGGGCCCGGCGACGGCGATCGCGTTCCGGATGCCCTGCGCGATGTCGTACGTGTCGACCAGCAGGGTGGTGCTCTTGCCCAGCGCCGCGACCTGCGAGGCGAACGCGGCGGACTCGTCGTCGTGCAGCAGCGTGAAGGCGTGCGCGGCGGTGCCGGCGGTCGGTATCCCGTAGCGCGCCCCGGCGGCCAGGTTGGAGGTGTAGCCGAACCCGGCCAGGTAGGCGGCGCGGGCAGCGGCCACCGCCGCCTCCTCGTTGGCCCGCCGCGAGCCCATCTCGATCAGCGTACGGCCACGGGCCGCGGTCACCATCCGGGCCGCCGCCGCCGCGACCGCCGAGTCGTGGTTGAGCACCGACAGCGTCAGCGTCTCCAGGAGTACGCACTCGGCGAAGGTGCCCGAGACGGTCAGGATCGGCGAGCCGGGGAAGTAGAGCTCGCCCTCGCGGTAACCGACGATGTCGCCCCGGAAGCGGTAGTTCGACAGCCACTCGGCGGTCGGCTCGTCGACCACCCCGCTGTCCCGGAGGAAGGCCACCTCGGCGGCGCCGAAGCGGAAGTCCGCGACCAGCTCGACCAGCCGGGCGGTGCCGGCGACCACGCCGTAGCGGCGGCCGGTCGGCAACCGGCGGGTGAAGACCTCGAAGACGCAGTGCCGGTCGGCGGTGCCGTCCCGGAGGGCGGCGCCGAGCATGGTCAGCTCGTAGTGGTCGGTGAGCAGCGCGGGGCGTGAACTGTGCACCAGGCCAGCCTAAGCGTGCCGCCGCGCCGCCGTCTCGGGTCGTCCGTCACTCCGCACCGGCCCGCCGCTGGCGGTCGGCGTTCCCTCCGCCGCCGGTCTGCGTTCTCCTCCACCACCGGTCGGCGTCACCGCCATGTCCGGTCGGCGTCACCGCCATGTCCGGTCGGCGTCACCGCCATGTCCGGTCGGCGTTACCGCCATGATCGGTCAGCGTTCGGCCTCGCCGTCCGGTTCGGGAATGGCCTTCAGCGCGGGCCAGAGTTCGCCGCGACCGGCCACGCCGAGCTTGTTGTAGACCCGCTGGAGGTGGTTTTCCACCGTCCGGGTGGAGATGTAGAGCTGCTCCGCGATGTTCCGGCTGGCCAGGCCCCGGGCAGCCAGCCTGGCGATCTGCCGTTCCCGCTCGGTCAGCGCCGGTTGGCGCACCGACAGGGCCGGCGTACGCAGCACGTCGCAGCGCCGCAGCAGCGCGGCGAGCCGCAGGTTCGCGTCGTGCGACCGGTTCGACCGGGCCGCCCGCAGCCGGAGCACCGCCCGGCTGGTCGCCTCTGCGGCGAAGACGTTGAGGTCGAGTTCGGCGAAACTCTCCGCGACGGCGAGCAGTTGGTCGCCGGAGTGCGCGTACTCGGCACGGGCGTGCCGGGCCAGCAGCGCCGGCAGCGGACCGTCCACGGTCTCGCCCAGCTCGGTGAGCCGCTGCGCCACCGTTCGTCGCCGGCCGGTGACGGTCGGCTCGCCGATCTCGATGTCGGCCCGGCCGAGCCGGACGAGGTCGTGCAGGGCCAGTACCTCGTGCCCGGCGAAGCCGTCCGCCTGCAGCCGGTCCACCAGGTCGCGGAGGGTGGCGACGGCGGTGGCATGGTCGCCGGTGGCGGCCTGCACGGTGGCCCGGGCCTGTTCGAGCCAGGGATACAGCACCGCCATCACGGCGCTCTGCGCGCGGTCCGACTCGGCCATCGCCCCGGCCGCGGAGTCGATGTCGCCGCGCATCGCCGCCGCCTGGGCCCGCTCCGCGTGTGCCAGCCCGGCGAAGACCCGACTGGTGGCGAGGACCGCGCAGGCGCCGAGGCTGGTCCGCAGCGCCTCGCCGGTCTGGCCGCGCAGCCGGGCCGCCTGGGCACGCAGGATCGAGAGGTAGCCGGAGCCGAGCCGGAAGTCGCCCGCGTCGGCCAGGTCGGCGAACTCGGCGGCGACGATGGCGTCGATGCCGGCCAGGTCGCCGGCGAGCGTCAACCGGGTGCCCCGGGCCAGTTCGAGGGCGAGTTGCAGGTAGGGCATCTCGCCGCGCCACTGTGCGGCCTCGGCCGCGACCCCCTCGACGGCCCGGCCGCTGAGCGCCAGCTCGCCCCGGGCGGCCTGGAGGTGCGCGATGGTGCACCGGGCCAGGCTGCGCGCGGCCACCGTGGCGGCCGGCCGGTCCAGCACCGAGCGGCTCAGCCGCAGCGCCTCGGCACACTCCAGCCGGTGCAGTCGCATGATCGCCTCGAAGGCGACCACCCGCGCCCGGTCGGCGGGATCGGCCAGCCGTTCCGCGTCCGCCGCGATCTCGGCCACCGTGGACTCGCGGTTGAGGCCCCAGTACGACACCATGCCGCGTACGGTGAGCCATCGGCTGCGCCGCTCGTCGGAGGTGATCTGGTCGGCGACCGAGTCCAGCACCTGGATCGCCTCCTCGGCCTGGTCACCGAACATCAACAGGGTGGCCAGCAACTCGGCGGCCTGGTAGCCGCCACCGGTCTCCAGCGCGGCCCGGGCCAGCCGGCCGGCGAGCGGCACGTCGAACTGGCTGAACGCCTGCGCGCCCGCGCGGAGCAGCAGGGCAGGATCCTGTGCGGTCCCCGAGTCGAGCCGCCACACGGCGACCCGGAGCAGGTCGTCGCGGCGCCGGGTGCCGGCCTGCTCGACCAGGTCGGCGAGGTGGGCGTTGAGCCGGCGGGCGCGGGTGACCGGGCATCGCCGCCGGACAACCTCGCCGTAGAGCGGGTGGCCGAGCCGGACGTCCGAGCGGCGGTCATGGGTGACGACCTGGATCAGGCCGCGTTCCTCGGCGGTTTCCACGCTGGAGCTGTCGGTCGCCCGGTGCAGCAGGGTCAGCCCGATCGGCTCGCCCATCGCGACCAGTTCGACCACCGCGCGTACGCCCGGGTCGAGTTGGCCGATCCGGGTGTCGATCAGGTCGTCCAGGGTGGGCGAAAGGTGACTGCGCCCGGTCCACCGCCAGACACCGTAGGTCCGGTTCAGTTCCCGGCTGGCGTGCGCGGCGATGACCAGCTCCCGGAGCATCAGCGCGTTTCCGGCGGAGAGCCGGTGCAGCCGCTCCGCCGACGGCGCGTCGATCGGATCGCCCAGCATGGCGGTGAGCAGGTCGTTGCTGTCCCGCACGGTCAACGGGGCCAGCTCGGCATGGTCGACCAGGTCGTCCGTCCACAGCGCGCGGATCGGTAGCGGCACCGGCTCGCCGCTGCGCAGCGTGCCGAGCACGGTGGCGTTGTCGGAGCGGGCGATCAGGTAGACCAGGGCGGCCGAGGAGGGGTCGAGCAGGTGGGCGTCGTCGATGCCGATCACGATCCGCCGGCCCGCCGCCTGCTGGTGCAGCGCGTCGACGGCCCAGCGCATGATCCCGGGCGGGGCGAGGCCGACCGGCTGGTCGGCCGGAAGCACCTGGGCGAGCCCGCCGAACGGAATGCCGGCGGTCGCGATGTTGGCGGAGGCGGACCAGACGGCGCAGCCGAGCGCGGGCAACTCCGCCAGGGCCTCGCAGAGCAGTCGGCTCTTCCCGACTCCGGCCGTGCCGCTGAAGAAGATGCCGCGGCTCCCCGGACCGGTGGCGGCACTCAGCAACCGGTTGAGTTCATCCGTTCGGCCAACGAAGCTCCACCGCCCCATCGGGGCAGCATATAGACCGTTTGCCGACCGCGCGCGCCTGGTGACTGAATGAATTTGAGTAGCTGGCCGAGCATCCATGAGTATCGTCGATCCTCGTAGCGTGTGGATATCGACACGTAGCGTTCCCATATCCGGCGGGACCTCAGTGGAGTCGCACCGGTGAAGTCGTACCGGTCGAGCCGCCGCCAGCGGGTCCGGCCGGGGCGTTGCGGTCATCCGGGAGGTCCGGAGCGTTCCGGTCACACGGGAGGTACAGACGGCGATGGAGTTTCGCTCGCTGCCCGCCGTCGGGGCGTCCGGGCCGCCCGGCGACCGGACGACCCGACGCCGGGCGGGCGGGGAGCCGGCGCTGGTCGAGTCCACGCCCGACGAACCCCTCGCGGTCGTCACGGTGGGGCCCTCCGCCCGGGACCGCCGGGCCGTTCTCGCCGGGCTGCTCGGGGTCGCGGCGCCGTCCCTGCGGGTGCCGGACGGCAGCTTTCTGGTGATCGACTATGCGTCCACCCCCGGTGGCGCGGCCTACGTGCCCGGCCTTCGGTCCGGTCGGGAATTCCGGCCGGAGCCGGTCGGTGCCGGCCCCGCTCTGGCCCGCCCGCCACGGCGGGTCGAGCTGACCCTGCCCGATCCACTGCTGCGCCACTTCTGCCTGGTCGACGCGCCCGACACCGGGACCCTCGGCGTGGCCGGCGTGCGGGTGGTCCGGGACGCCGTGCGCCGAGGCGGCGCGCTGCTCTACGTGCTGCCCGACGACCAACCGGTGGCCGCCGCCGACCTGGACCTGCTGGCCGAGGTGGCGGACGAGGCCGCGATCTTCCTCGTCGGCACCCCGGGCACCGGCGGCTCGCCGGTCGGCCGTGCGCCCGCCGGGGGTGATCCGGCCGGGCCCGATCCCGCCGGGTGGGAGACGGACATCCTCCCGTCCGCCGTCGAGGATCTCGCTACCGCCTGTGGCGATCTCGCCTGCGCCTCCGGCGGCCTCGGCTGCACCCGCGGCGACCTCGGCTCGACCCGCGGCGATCTCGGCTGCGCCTGCGGCGATCTCGGCTGCGCCTGCGGCGATCTCGGCTCGACCTGCGGCGGCCTCGGCTGCGCCTGCGGCGAGGGCGGTGAGCCGTCGGTCGGCTGGGTCGAGGATCGCCGTGCCGCCCTGGTCGCCGCGGTGCCCGGCCTCGCCGGAGTGCGGTGGCTCGACCTGGATCCGGCCGCCGCCGACACCGCCTACCTGCGCCAGGCCATGAAGGACTGGGCCGGCACGGAGGGGCTGCGCCGGGCCAGCCTGAGCCCGCCGGTCGCGCCCGGTGCCACCCGGACGGTCCCGGTCGCCCCGGCCGCGCACGCCGCCGACTGGGCGGAGCGGTTGGACCGGCGCGCCCGGGGTCTCGCGCACCGGCTCCGCCGGGACATCGCGCTGGAGATGGCCAACATCCACCTGCGCTGCGTGCGCGAGGTGGTCAGCGGTGCCGGCGTGCCGAGCCTGCCGGCGCTGCTGGACCGGGAGGTGGAGGCGCTGTCGCTGGAGGTGGTCGCCGCCTGCGACGCCGGGGTCGACAAGATCCTCGTCGAGTCGCTCGGCCTGGTCCTCGGCAGCGCTCCGGACGAGGGCGTACGGCTGCGTGCCGCTGCCGCCGTCGGCTGGGGCCTCGCCGACGACCGGAGGGCCCGGGACTTCGACCGGGTGTTGCTGATCCGGGAGACCGGCGAGGTCGAGACGGTCTACGGGCTCGGCGCGGTCGGTGCGCTCGCCGGTTATCCGGGCGGCTCCGGCGGCAGCATCCTGCCCCCGCTCGGAGTGGGCCTCTCCGGCGGCTGTTACCAGTACTGGCGGAACCCGGCCTGGGCGGACCCGACCCGGGCCCGGTCCTGGTTGCGTCGGGCGCTGCGCGAGACCGAGGTGGAGCTGTGCCGCGAGGTGTCCCGGCGGTTCGAGGCGATCGCCTGCTCCCTGACGGGCGTGCTCGCCGACGCGATCCGGCACGGCCGGCTGCTCGCCTGATCACCGCCGGTTCGTATCCGGGCGGCGTTCCGGTTCCTCGCAACTCCTTCGTCGGTGGCACGATGGGGGGCATGGCGGCTCCACAGGTGGCACCGGTCGACGCGCCGGAGACCGACGACGTGCCGGTCGCCGACCGGGCATGGGTGACGATCGTCTGGGACGACCCGGTCAACCTGATGTCGTACGTCACCTGGGTGTTCCAGAAACTCTTCGGCTACAGCCACGAGAAGGCCGAGAAACTGATGCTCGACGTGCACCACAAGGGCAGGGCGGTGGTCTCCAGCGGCGCCCGGGAGCGGATGGAGCACGACGCGTCCCAACTGCACGCGTACGGGCTGTGGGCGACGGTGGACCGGGCGTGAGCACGTTCCGCAGGCAGGGCGAGCACTGCGTCGCCACCTTCGCCGCCGACGAGGTGCGGGTGCTCCGCAAGGTCGCCTCCGAGGTCGTCGGCCTGCTCACCGACGGTTTCGACCACGCCGATCCGGTCGTCGGGCGGCTCTTTCCCGACATCTATCCGGAGCGCCCGGGTGACTCCGCCGAGTTCCGCCAGTACACCGAGGGTGATCTGAAGACCGGCAAGATCGACCAGGCGGGTGCCGTACTCGCGGCACTTCCCCCGGCCAGCGGCGGCGAGGTACGCCTCGACGCGGAGGCCGCCGAGGCATGGCTGCGGGCCCTCAACGACGCGCGGCTGGCCATGGGCGTACGGCTGGACATCTCCGGCGACACCGACCTCGGCGACGAGCTGGACGAGGCGGTCATGCACGACCCGACCTCGACCCGGGTCTTCCAGCTCTCCATCTACGCCTACCTCGGCTACCTCCAGGAGTCCCTGCTCACCGCCCTCACCGACTGAGCGCCTCGGGTGAAAGGCGGGGGCCCTTCTTATCGTTTTTTGTATAAGAAGGGCCCCCGCCTTTCACCCCAGGGCGGCCAGCTCGGTGGGGTCGAGGTGGAGTTCGGTGGCGGCCACCGAGTCGCGGATCGTCTCCGGCCGGCTCGATCCGGGGATCGGGATCAGCCGGGGCGAGCGGGCCAGCATCCAGGCCAGGCAGACCCGCTGCGGGCTGACGCCCCGGGCGGCCGCGACCTCGGCGAAGGGTGCGAACCGGTTGCCCAGTTCGGCGGCGCGGGAGATCCCGCCCAGCGGGGCCCAGGGCAGGAAGGCCAGCCCCAGCTCGTCGCAGAGCGCCAGCTCCGGCTCGGAGCTGCGGAAGGCCGGCGAGTACTGATTCTGCACCGACACCAGACGGTCGCCGAGGATCTCCCGGGCCTGCCGGATCTGTTCAGGATTGGCGTTGGAGATCCCGGCCATCCGGACCTTTCCGGCGTCGACCAGGTCCCGGAGCGCGCCGATCGTGTCGGCGTACGGGACCCTCGGGTCGGGGCGATGGTGCTGGTAGAGCCCGATCGCCTCCACCCCGAGCCGCTTGCACGACGCCTCGCAGGCGCTCCGCAGGTAGTCGGGGGAGCTGTTCAGGGTCCAGCTTCCGTCGCCGGGCCGCAGGTGCCCGCCCTTGGTGGCGACCAGCACCCCGGAGGTGTCCCCGCCGTAGCTGGCGAGCGCCCGGGCGATCAGCGACTCGTTGTGTCCGACCTCGTCGGCGTGGATGTGATAGGCGTCGGCGGTGTCGATCAGGGTGACACCGGCGTCGAGCGCGGCGTGGATGGTCCGGATCGAGCGCTCCTCGTCCGGCCGCCCCTCGATCGACAACGGCATGCCGCCGAGACCGATCGCGCTCACCTCGGTCTCTCCGATGCGGCGTGAGATCATCGGACTTCTCCTCCCCTCGGGCATCCGGGCGGCGGCGCTTCCCGCCCCGGTCCCGGTTCGACCCGGTCCAGGGGCATCCGGAGCGTCCGAGCTGCCCGGGTGCCCCACAGAGATCTACTCTTCCCGCCCCGGGCCGGCGCCGCCAGTCGGGCGGGGCACGTGAGGTCGGCCACTCGGGCCGGCGGCGGTCGGCCGCAGCCGGTCGGCCGGAGAGGCGGTAGGCTGGGGCCTGTGCTGAGCATCGACCGGTCGATAGTCGAGGCGATCGTCGCGCACGCCCGCCGGGACCATCCCGACGAGGCGTGCGGCGTGGTCGCCGGTCCGGCCGGCGCCGACACTCCGACCCGGCACATCCCGATGGTGAACGCCGCGCGATCCATGACGTTCTACGAGTTCGACTCGATGGAGCAGTTGCGGGTCTGGCGGGAGATGGACGATCGCGACGAGGAGCCGGTGGTGATCTACCACTCGCACACCGCGACCGAGCCCTATCCCTCCCGCACCGACATCTCCTTCGCGGGAGAGCCCGGCGCACACTACCTGCTGGTCTCGACGCGTGATCCGGAGACGGAAGAGATCCGATCGTTCCGGATCGTGGATGGAGTGGTGACCGAGGAGCCGGTCCGGGTCGTCGACGCCACGGTGGACCCGAACGCCGTCCAGTCCTACATGTTCGGGCAGAGCCCGGCGACGGTCGACTACGAGTGTTCCGGCCGCTGACCTCCCCAGCTCAGCAGCCGCTTCGTAGTCAGTTCCCCACTCCGTCGTCTTCCAAGGAGCACAGCATCATGGCCATCGAGGTTCGCATCCCCACCATCCTGCGCAGCTACACCGGCGGCGCCAAGGTCGTCGAGGGGTCCGGCGACTCCCTCAACGACCTCCTGTCCGACCTGGACGGCAAGTACTCCGGCCTGCGGGGCCGGCTGGTCACCGAGCAGGGCACGCTGCACCGCTTCGTCAACGTCTACGTCAACGACGAGGACGTCCGATTCCTGGGCGCGCTCGACGCGAAGCTCTCGGACGGGGACACCGTCACCATCCTGCCGGCCGTCGCCGGCGGCGCGTTCGGCTTCGCGGCGGCAGCCGCGATCATCGGGCACGGTGCGGCGGCAGCCGGGGTCGGCGGGCACGGTGCGGCGGCAGCCGCGATCATCGGGCACAGCGCGGCGCCAGCCGGGGTCGGCGTGGCCGGCGCGGCCTCGGCCGCCCGCTGAGGAGGCCGCCATGGCGCGGTACGAGAGCCTGCTCGACGCGTGCGGCGGCACTCCGCTGGTGGGGTTGCCCCGCCTGTCGCCGACGGTGCCCCACGGGGCACCGCCGGTGCGGCTCTGGGCGAAGCTGGAGGACCGGAACCCGACCGGCAGCATCAAGGACCGCCCGGCCGTCTTCATGATCCGGGAGGCGGAGCGGGCTGGCCGGCTCCGTCCCGGCGACACCATCCTCGAACCGACAAGCGGCAACACCGGGATCTCCCTGGCCATGGTCGCGAAGCTCCGGGGCTACCGGCTGGTCTGCGTGATGCCGGAGAACGTCTCGGCGGAGCGGGTGCAACTGCTCCGGATGTACGGCGCCGAGATCATCTTTTCGCCGGCTGCCGGCGGCTCCAACCAGGCGGTGGCGACCGCCAAGCAGATCGCCGCCGAGCATCCCGACTGGGTGATGCTCTACCAGTACGGCAACCTGGGCAACGCGCAGGCGCACTACGAGACCACCGGGCCGGAGCTGCTGCACGACCTGCCGACGATCACGCACTTCGTCGCCGGGCTGGGCACCACCGGCACCCTGATGGGGACCGGACGCTACCTGCGGGAGAAGGTCGACGAGATCGAGATCGTCGCCGCCGAGCCCCGGTACGGCGAGCTGGTCTACGGGCTGCGCAACATCGACGAGGGCTACGTCCCGGAGCTGTACGACGCCAGCGTGCTGACCCGGCGGTTCTCGGTCGGCACCCGGGACGCGGTGCTGCGTACCCGGCAGATGGTCGAGGTGGAGGGGATCTTCGCCGGCTTCTCCACCGGGGCGATCCTGCACGCCGCCCTCGCCGTGGCGCACGAGGCGGTCAGGTCCGGCCGGCGGGCCGATGTCGCCTTCGTGGTCGCGGACGGCGGCTGGAAATACCTCTCGACCGGCGCCTACGGCGGCACCCTGGCCGACGCCGAGGACGCCCTGGAGGGTCAGCTCTGGGCGTGACCTGCCGGTCCGGGCCGCCGTGACCCAGGGTGGCCCGGGGCAGGCCGGACGGTATCCCGACATGCCCGCCGAAGGTGACGGAACGTAACGGTAGGGGCCGATTGCGGCGTCTGGGCTGTACCGGGCGAGGTCGCCCCAACCGGTTGTCACGTTGGCGACAACTGTTCCCAGATCTTTCTTGTGCCCAGGTGTCGCGGCGTAGGCTGCGCACCGTGACGGACCTACCGGCATTGATCGCTTCCGCATTGGTCGGCGGGCTGTCCGTGACCATCAGTAATGGCGGGGCGACCTGATGCGATTGACCATTCTCGGCTGCGCCGGGAGTTTTCCCGGGCCCGAATCGGCCTGTTCCGCCTATCTCGTCGAAGCCGACGGCTTCCGCCTGCTGCTCGACTTCGGCTCGGGCTCGCTCTCCGCCCTGCAGCGGTACGTCGGGCTCAAGGCGGTGGACGCGATCCTCCTGACCCACCTGCACGGCGACCACATTCTCGACGCGGTCCCATACATCGTGGTGCGCCGCTACGCACCTGACGGCCCCTATCCGCCGCTGCCGGTCTACGCCCCGAGCGGCGCCCCGGACCGGCTCGCCAGCGCCTACAGCCTGGACGAGGGCGTGATCGACGACGTCTACACGTTCTACGGCCTGCAACCCGGGACGTTTCCGATCGGGCCGTTCTCGGTGACCGTCGACCGGGTCAACCACCCGGTGGAGACCTACGGCGTACGGCTGGAGCACGGCGGCCGTTCGCTCTGCTACTCCTCGGACACCGCCCCCTGCGACTCGCTGCTCCGGCTGGCCCACCGCGCCGACCTCTTCCTCTGCGAGGCGAGCTACCTCGACGGGGTGGAGAACCCGCCCGACCTGCACCTGACCGGGCGCGAGGCGGGCGAGATCGCCACCAAGGCGGAGGTCGGGCGGCTGCTCCTCACCCACCTGGTCGCCGCCTGGGGCAGCGAGGCGGTGACCCACGAGGCCGCGCTCTCCGCCTTCGCCGGCACGGTGGAGATCGTCCGCCCCGGCGCCCGGTACGACCTGTAGCCCGGCGACCTGCCGCCGGGCCTCGGCGCCGGCACTCCCTTCCCGTCGGCAGTGGTCGGGGCACCCTCGGTCGGGGCGATCCGGCGAGCACATAGGCTGCGGGGATGGCGCGACCTGACGGGCGGCGGCCCGACCAACCTCGACCGGTGACCCTGACCCGACGCTGGAGCATCCATCCGGAGGGATCCGTGCTCGTCGAGTTCGGCGACACCCGGGTGCTCTGCACCGCGAGCGTCACCGAGGGGGTGCCGCGTTGGCGCAAGGGCTCCGGCCTCGGCTGGGTCACCGCGGAGTACTCGATGCTGCCCCGCTCCACCACCACCCGCTCCGACCGGGAGAGCGTCCGGGGAAAGATCGGCGGGCGTACCCACGAGATCTCCCGGCTGATCGGCCGCAGCCTGCGGGCCTGCATCGACCTGAAGGCGCTCGGCGAGAACTCGATCGTGCTGGACTGTGACGTGTTGCAGGCCGACGGCGGCACCCGGACCGCAGCCATCACCGGTGCCTACGTGGCGCTGCACGACGCGGTGAGCTGGCTGGCCGAGCGGAAGGCGCTGGCCGGGAAGCCGGCGACGGTGATGCACCGGTCGGTCGCGGCGGTGAGCGTCGGCGTGATCGACGGCGAACCGCGGCTCGACCTCAACTACCTCGAGGACGTGGCGGCCGAGGTCGACATGAACGTGGTCTGTACCGGCACCGGTGACTTCGTCGAGGTGCAGGGGACCGGCGAGGCGGGCGTCTTCGCCCGCGAGCAGCTCGACGCGCTGCTCGACCTCGGGGTGCTCGGCTGTGCCGAACTGACCGACGCCCAGCGGAAGGCGCTCGCCGGATGACCGAGGTGCTGCTCGCGACACGGAACACCAGGAAGCTCGCCGAACTCCAACGGATCCTCGACCACGCCCTCGGCGCGCAGCGGATCCGGCTGCTCGGGCTGGCCGACGTCGCGCAATACCAGGAGGTCCCGGAGACCGGGCTCACCTTCGCGGAGAACGCGCTGCTCAAGGCCCGCGAGGGCGTCAAGTGGACCAACCTGCCGACGATCGCCGACGACTCCGGGCTGGCCGTGGACGCCCTGAACGGAATGCCGGGGGTGTTCAGCGCCCGCTGGTCCGGCCGGCACGGCGACGACCGGGCCAACCTGGACCTGGTGCTGGCGCAGATCGGGGACGTACCGGACGAGCACCGGGGAGCGGCCTTCGTCTGTGCGGCGGCGCTGGTGCTGCCGGGCGGCAAGGAGCACCTGGTCGACGGCAGGCAGCCCGGACGGTTGCTGCGGGCGCCGCGCGGCGAGGGCGGCTTCGGGTACGACCCGATCTTCGTCGGCGACGGCCAGGACCGGACCAACGCCGAACTCCCGCCGGAGGAGAAGGACGCGGTCAGCCACCGGGGCAAGGCGCTGCGGGCCCTGGCCAAGGTGATGGCCAGGGCCCTGTAGTAAGCGCCGGTACGCCGCCTGGGTCATAGGACGCTATCCGGAGCCGGCCGCCGCGGTCTACCGGCAGACCCGACCACGACTCTCGGTCGACGGCACCGATTTCGACGACGGCGGGGCCGAGGAGGCGGCACCGGAGCGGGCGTTCCAGTTCTCCGGCGGGCGGCTCCTGCTCGCGGTCGTACCCCTGAATATCGCGTGCTTCTCTGCCTGCTGGCGCAGTTCCTCTGACGAGCCGCCGCGCGGTCAGAGCCGGATCTCCCGGCCGGGCCAGCGGGCTCGCAGCCACCGGTCGTGGCTGGCCACCACGATCGCGCCCGGACCGCTCCCCAGCGCCTCCTCCAGTTCGTCGGCGAGCCGGGGCGAGAGGTGGTTGGTCGGCTCGTCGAGCAGCAGCAGCTCCGGCGGGTCGGCGACGAGCAGCGCGAGGGCGAGCCGCCGCCGCTGGCCGACCGAGAGTTCGCCGACCGGCCGGGCCAGGTCGCGCGGGGCGAGCAGCCCGAGAGAGCGCAGCGGTACGGTCTCGGCCCGGGTGGCGCCGAGCACCTGCTGGTAGGTGTCCCGGACCGTACGGTCCGGACGGTCGAAGACGGTGTCCTGGGCCAGCAGCCCGACCGTCAGCCCGCTGCGCCGGTGCAGCTCGCCGCCGGCCGCCAGCCGCCCGGCCAGCACCGCGAGCAGGGTGGACTTGCCGGCACCGTTCGGCCCGGTGACCAGCAGCCGGTCCGTGGCCTGCAGGTCGAGGCGGTCGAGGCACAGCCGGCCGGGGACCCGGACGTCCCGCATCGACAGCAGGATCCCGTCCGGAGACCTGCTGGCCAGTCCGGTGGCCCGGAACCGCAGCGGCTCCGGCGGCTTGCGCACCTGGTCGCGTTCCAGTTCGTCGAGGCGGCGGGTGGCGTTGCGCACCCGCCGGGAGATCTGCTGCTGCACCCGGCCGGTGGTGTGCCCGTACCCCATCTTCTCGCTGTCCCGCCGCGCCCGGCCCGGCGCGACCTGGTGCGCGGTCACCGCGACCGAGTGCCGCAGCTCGGCGAGTTCCTCCTGCTCCTCGACGAAGCGGCGCTGCCAGCGTTCCCGTTCGGCACGCTTGTCCGCCTGGTAGTCGGTGTAGTTGCCGCCGTACCGGGCCGGGCCGTCGACCGACGGATCGAGGTCGATCAGGTCGGTGCAGACCGCGTCCAGGAACGCCCGGTCGTGGCTGGCCAGCACGACCACCCCGGGAAGGTCGCGGAGTTCTTCCTCCAGGAAGGTCGCGGCGTCGTCGTCGAGGTGGTTGGTGGGCTCGTCGAGCAGCAGTGCGGCCGGGCGCCGGACCAGCAGCGCCGCCAGCGCGAGCCGGCCCCGCTGCCCGCCGGAGAGCGAGCCGAGGGGCCGGTCGTGCGCCAGCTCCCCGAGGCCGAGCCCGGCGAGGACGATCCCGGCCCGCCGGTCGGCGTCCCAGGCCGCGTGCTGCTCGGCACGGTCGAGCCGGTCGCCGTACTCGGCGAGCAGGTCGGGATGGCCGGAGGTGTCCTGCGGGGTGTCGGCGAGCGCCTGGCTGAGCCGGTCGAGCTCGGCGAGATCCTCGCGGGCCTCCCGGAGTGCGTCGTCGAGCACGTCGGTGATCGTCGACATCGGCGCGAACGGCATCTCCTGGTGCAGGAAGCCGAGGTCGGGCGGCCGGACCACGCTGCCGCCGTCCGGCTCGTCGGCTCCGGCGAGCAACCGCAGCAGGGTCGACTTGCCGGCCCCGTTCTCGCCGATCAGGCCGATCCGCTGCCCGGGAGCGGCGGTGAGGGAGAGACCGTCGAGCACCCGGCGGTTACCGAGGGTGCGGACAAGATCGTGCGCGAGCAGAACTGACAGGGACATCTGACACCATCGATAGACGAATCGAGCCTTTCACCCGCCGGGCGGTGCCTCGGTCGCGGGCGCGGAATGGTGTCAGCGGCTCACATCGCGTTCAACATATCCGGCGGCTGGTCCAAGCTGCAACCGGATCCGGAACTTCGGGGCGGTCGCCGCGGTCAGGTCCCGCCAATCGTGGTGGTGTCGGGCCGGGTGGGCTGTTTCCGGAGGGTGAGCGCGTCGGCGACGACGATGCCGAGCAGCACCACCAGGACGCAGGCGGCGACGGCGAGCGGCGGCAGATGGACCATCAGCGGTGACATCGCGATCAGCACGCCGAGACCGACCAGCCAGGGCCGGACGACCCGGACGAGGACCTCGTAGCCGAGCAGGGTGCGGCCGATCAGGAAGAGCGCCGGACCGCCGATGATCACCATCACCCAGCCCCACGGCGTGTCGTCGACCGGGTTGCGGATCACCAGTTCGTCGCTGACCGTGGTGAGGACGACCCCGGCCACCATGACCAGATGGGCATGCCCGGCCCAGGTGGTCTCCCGGCCCGGGTCGGCGGAGCCGACGATGGCACTGCCGAGCTTCTCCCTCGTCCGGTTGAAGTAGATCCACCAGAGCAGCACGGTGGTGGCGAAGGAGACGAGGAACGCCATCCGCTCCCGGAGCCCGTCACCGGTGTTCAGGATCGTCCTGGCGGTGATCACCACCGTGTCGCCGAGGGCGATGATGATGAACTGGCGGTACCGCTCGGCCAGGTGTTCGCCGGTGGTGTTCCACTCCCAGTCCGGGGAGCGGCCGAGCTTCGGGGTGGGCCAACGCAGGACCGGCCCCAGATAGTCCACGCCCAGCGCGACCGTCCAGAGCACCACCCGTGCTCCGCCGGGGACCAGCGCGCCGGCGAGCCAGATCGTCCCGGAGAGGCCGAACCAGAAGATGCCGCGCAGCGGCCGGTTGTGCAGTCGGTGCCGGTGCAGGATCACCGCGAGGACGACGCTGCGGAAGAGGTGGATCCCGACGTAGGAGGAGGCGAAGAGCAGGGCCTGCCCGTCGAACGCCTCCGGCACCGCGGTCGACATCATCAGGCTGCCGAGCATCATCGCGATGACCAGCAACTGGACCGGGGATCGGCGGGAGTCCAGCGTGTCGGTCGCCAGGTTGGTGTAGGACCAGACCCACCAGGTCGCCAGCAGCAGCAGAAGCGTCTGGTACGCGCCGAGCGGATGCAGGTTCGTGACCAGCGCCTCGCCCAGGCGGGCCAGGATGAAGACGAAGGCGAGATCGTAGAAGAGCTCCACGGCGGTGGCCCGCTGTGGCTGCCCGGGATCGCGGATCAGCGCCGAGAACCTGCCCGTCGTCATCCGCAGCCCGATCCTCCGCTCCACCGACGAGGCGGACGACCAGTGGCTTGACCTGCGGGTACGGCCGCCAGCCGCTGCCGAAGCAGTCGTACCACGCCGGCGGCACACCGATCCGGGATTTGCCGGTTGCCGACCGTGGCGGGGCGTCTCCGTCCCCGCCCCGCCAACCGCAGAGGTGACTAGCCCAGCGGGCCGATCTCGGCCTCGATCGCGGCGCGCAGCTCCGGCCCGGCGACCACCGCCCGGGCCGCCTCGATCACCGGGGCGAGGAAGATGTCCGGCCCCGGATCGCCGGCCACCTCCGTCAGCGCGGCCAGCGCCGCCCGTCCGGCCGGGGAGGGGGTGAGCGGGGCCCGCAACTGCAACCCGCGTACGCCGGCCAGCAGCTCCACCGCGAGCAGGCTGGTCAGGTTCTCCAGCACCGTACGCAGCTTCCGGGTGGCCGCCCAGCCCATCGAGACGTGGTCCTCCTGCATCCCGCTGGTCGGCAGCGAGTCGACCGAGGCGGGTGCGGCCAGCCGCCGGTTCTCCGCGACGATGCCGGCGGCGGTGTACTGGGCGATCATCAGCCCGGAGTTGACCCCGGCGTCGGGGGAGAGGAACGCCGGCAGCTCCCGGGAGCGGGTGACGTCGAGCAGCCGGTCCACCCGGCGCTCGGCGATCGCCCCGACCTCGGCGGCGGCGATCGCCAGGAAGTCGGCGGCGAAGCCGAGCGGCGCGCCGTGGAAGTTGCCGGTCGACTCGACCCGGCCGTCCGGCAGCACCACCGGGTTGTCCACCACCGAGCGCAGCTCCCGGGCGGCGACCTCGTCGACGAAGCCGAGGGTGTCCCGGGCCGCCCCGGCGACCTGCGGCGCGCAGCGCATCGAGTACGCGTCCTGCACCGCGTGCGACAGGTCGTCCCGATGCGAGTCCATGATGGACGACCGCTGCAACAGCCGGTGGATGTTGGCCGCCGAGACCGCCTGCCCCGGATGCGGGCGGATCGCGTGCAACTCGGGCAGGAACGGCCGCTCCGAGCCGAGCATCGCCTCGATCGCCAGCGCCGCCGTCACGTCCGCCATCGTGCAGAGGTGGCGGGCGTCGGCGATCGCCAGCAGCAGCATCCCGAGCATCCCGTCGGTGCCGTTGACCAGCGCCAGCCCCTCCTTGGCGGCGAGGGTGACCGGGCGCAGCCCGGCGTCCCGCAGCGCCGCCCCGGCCTCCCGCCGACCGCCGTCCGGGCCGAGCACCCAGCCCTCGCCGAGCAGCACCAGCGCGCAGTGTGCCAGCGGGGCGAGGTCGCCGGAGGCGCCGAGCGAGCCGTGTTCCGGCACCCACGGGGTGATGTCGGCGTCGAGCAGGTCGGCCAGGGCACGGGCCAGCTCGGGGCGTACCCCGGAGTGGCCCAGCGCCAGCGAGCGGATCCGCAGCAGCATCATCGCCCGGACCACCTCGCGGGGCATCGGCGCGCCGACCCCGGCGGCGTGCGAGCGGATCAGCGCGTGCTGCAACTCGGCCCGCCGCTCCGGTGAGACGAAGGTGGTGGCCAGCGCGCCGAAGCCGGTCGAGACGCCGTAGACCGGGCGGCCGGTCTGCTCGATCCGGTCCACGATCGCCCGGCTGGCCGCCATGGCGTCCACCGTGGACGGATCGAGGGCGACGGTGGCGGTGCCACGGGCGACCGCCAGCACGTCGGCCGGGGAGATCCCGGTCGGGGTGACGGTGACGACGGGACGGGTCACGGTAGACATTGCGGTACTCCGTTGTGCAGGACCTCGCGGACCAGTGGAACCCCCGGCCGGTAGGCCAGGTGCAGATACGACGGGGCGTCGAGGAGGACCAGGTCGGCCGGCACCCCCGGCCGGAGCACCCCGGCGTCGTCGCGGCGCAGCGCCCGGGCGCCACCGGCGGTCGCCGCCCAGACCGCCTCCGCCGGGGTCATCCCCATCTCCCGGACCGCCAGCGCGACGCAGAACGGCATCGACGAGGTGTACGACGACCCGGGGTTGCAGTCGGTGGCCAGCGCCACCGTCACCCGGGCGTCCAGCAGCCGCCGGGCGTCCGGGTACGGCGACCGGGTGGAGAACTCCGCCCCGGGCAGCAGCGTCGCCACCGTCTCCGACATGGCGAGCGCCTCGACGTCCAGATCGGACAGATGCGTGCAGTGGTCGACGCTGGCCGCGCCGAGCTCGACCCCGAGCTGCACCCCCGGCCCCGGTCCGAGCTGGTTGGCGTGCACCCGCACGCCGAGCCCGGCGGCCTGCCCGACGGTGAGGATCGCCCGGGCGTGGTCGGCGTCGAAGGCGCCCCGCTCGCAGAAGACGTCGATCCACCTCGCGTACGGCAGCGCGGCCCGGAGCATCGGCCCGCAGACCAGCCCCACGTAGTCGTCGGGGCGGTCGGCATACTCCGCCGGCACGACGTGGGCGCCGAGGAACGTCGTCTCGGCGGTGAACTCGGCGGCGATCCGCAGCGCGCGGGCCTCGTCGGCGACGCTGAGCCCGTACCCACTCTTGATCTCGATCGTGGTGCTGCCCTGCCGTAGCGCCTCGGTGCGCAGCCGCCCGACGGTGTCGCGGAGCCGGTCGTCGTCGGCGGCCCGGGTGGCGGCGACGGTGGTCCGGATCCCGCCGCCGGTGTACGGCTCGCCGGCCATCCGGGCGGCGAACTCCGCCGCCCGGTCACCGGCGAAGACCAGGTGCGAGTGGCTGTCCACGAAACCGGGCAGCACCGCCGCGCCCCCGGCGTCGATCCGCCGGTCGGCGGCGGGCGCATAGCGCGCCGGCCCGATCCAGGCGACCTCGCCCTCCTCGACCAGCAGCGCCGCCCTGCGGCGGATGCCGAGCGGACCGCCCTCGCCGATCCCGGCGACGTTCGTCACCAGCTCGCCGATGTTGTCGATCAGCAGGTTCATCGCGCCATCCTCACGCCGCCGTCCTCATGTCGTCACCGCCCGGATCGCCGCCGTCCTCATGTCGTCACCGCCCGGATCGCCGCCGTCAGCTCGGCCGGTACGTCGAGCGTGCCGTGCCGGCCGTCCCGGACCACCTCCCGGCCGTCGACGAGCACGTCGGTGACGTCCGCCGCCCCGGCCGCGAAGAAGAGCCCGGCCGGCGGCACCCCGGCGGTGCGGGCACTGTCCAGCCGGACCGTGACCAGGTCGGCCCGCGCCCCCGGCGCCAGCCGTCCGGCGTCCGGCCAGCCCAGCGCCGCGTGCCCGGCGGCGGTCGCGGCGCGCAGCAGCTCCGCCGGGGCGAAGTGGCCCCGGGCCAGCGTCGCCAGCCGGGCGTCGAGCTCCATCGCCCGCGCCTCCTCGAAGAGGTCGACCACGGCGTGGCTGTCGCTGCCGAGGCTGACCGGGCTGCCCCCATCGGCCAGCTCCCGGGCCGGGCCGATCCCGTCGGCCAGATCCCGCTCGGTGGTCGGGCAGAGGCAGACCCCGGTGCCGCTGCCGCCGAGCAGCTTCCGGTCGGCGCCGGTCAGATGGGTGGCGTGCACCGCCGTCGTGCCCGGCCCGAGCGCGCCCGCGCCGGCCAGCAGCCCGGCCGGGGTCGTGCCGTGGTACGCCAGACAGGCATCGTTCTCCGCCGGCTGCTCGGAGAGGTGCACGTGCAGCGGGGCACCCCGGCGGGCGGCCCAGCCGGCCACCTCGGCGAGCTGGTCGGCCGGGACCGCCCGCACCGAGTGGATCGCCGCACCGACCCGGGCGTGCGGGCCGGCCGGGACGAAGGCGGCGGCCCGCTCGGCCCAGCGCACGGCGTCACCGTCACCGAACCGCAGTTGCGGCCCGGTCAGCGGCTCGCCGGCCACGCTGGCGGTGAGGTAGCAGGTGTCCAGCAGGGTCAGCCGGATCCCGGCCTGGACGGCGGCCTCCACCAGCGCCGCCGACATGGCGTTCGGGTCGGCGTACCGCACCCCGCCGGGGCCGTGGTGCAGGTAGTGGAACTCGCCGACGCAGGTGATCCCGGCGAGCGCCATCTCGGCGTACGCCGCCCGGGCGAGTGCGAGATAGCTCTCCGGGTCGAGTCGGGCGGCGACGGCGTACATCGTCCGCCGCCAGTCCCAGAAGTCGCCCCGGCCGCCCTGGCCGCGCCCGCGCAGCGCCCGGTGGAAGGCGTGCGAGTGGACGTTGGCCAGCCCCGGCAGGGTCAGCCCGGGCAGCCGTCGCGCGTCCGGCGGCGCCGCCACCCCGGGCGTGACCGCCGTGAACCGGAGGCCGGTCAGCTCGATCAGCACATCGGCGTCCGGCTCGGGACGGTCGGGCAGCCAGGCGTACTCGGCGTGGTAACGGGTCCGCACCCGGCCCGGCCGGTCGAGAACGCTCGTGCTCGGGTCGGGGGCGGTCCGGCTCGGGTCGGGGGTGCTCATCCGGCGGCGGCCAGTTCGGTGAGGAGGTCGGCCAGCCGGCGTACGCCCTCGGCGCAGTCGTCGTCCGACGCCGACTCGGCGGGCGAGTGCGACACCCCGGTCGGGTTCCGCACGAAGAGCATCGCGGTCGGCACGTGCGCGGCCAGGATCCCGGCGTCGTGCCCGGCGGCGGTCGGCAGCACCGGCACCCCGTCGGCGAGCACCCGGCGGAACGCCGTGACGAGTCCGCCGTCGAACTCGACGGGCGGGCTCAGCGACTCGCGGGTGAGGTCGAGGGTCGTACCGTCCCGGGCGGCCCGGTCGACGGCCCTGGTGCGGACCGCCTCGACCAGCGCCTCCAGGGTGGCGTCGTCGGCGGCCCGGGCGTCGAGCCAGCCGCGGACCCGGGCCGGGATCGCGTTCGTGGCGTTCGGCTCCACCTCGACCCGGCCGATCGTGGCGTGCGCGCCGCGCAGCCGGGCCTCCTTGTTCGCGGCCAGCACGGTGAAGGCGTAGGTCAGCATCGGGTCGCGGCGGTCGGCCATCCGGGTGGTGCCGGCGTGGTTCGCCTCGCCCGCGAAGTCCAGCCGCCAGCGGCCGTGCGGCCAGATCCCGCTGGCGATCCCGACCGGCGCACCCAGGTCGGCCAGGGCCCGCCCCTGCTCGATGTGCAGCTCGACGAAGACGCCGATCCGGTCCAGCAGCTCGGGCCGGGCTCCGGCGGGCCGGCCGCCCATCGCCTCGGCCAGTGCGGTGCCGTCCCGGTCGACGAGCCCCGCCGCCCGGTCCGGGTCGAGCGCGCCGCTGAGCAGCCGGGACCCCAGGCACGGTACGCCGAACCGCGAGCCCTCCTCCTCGGCGAACGCCACCACCCCGACCGGCCGGCGGAACTCCCGGCCGCTCTCGCGCAGCGCCCGCACCGCCAGCAGGGCGCTGACGATGCCGAGCGGGCCGTCGTAGCCGCCGCCGTACGGCACCGAGTCGAAGTGGCTGCCGAGCAGCACGGCGTCGCCCCGCTCCGGCGGCGGCCCGTACCAGGCGAAGAGGTTGCCGTTGCCGTCCGCCTCGACGGTGTGCGCCCCGTCGGCCGCCGCCACGCCCCGGAACCAGCCCTCCAACTCCCGCACCGCCTCGCCGAAGCCGTACCGCAGGTAACCGCCACTACCCGCGTCCCGCCCCACCCCCACGATCTCCGCCCAGAGCCGGGTGAAAGGAGGGGGCCCTTCTACAACAGAATCCGATAACACGGGGCCCTTCCTCACGCTTCGGCCATCGGGACGCGGAGGGCGTTGCGGGCGGCGGTCCCGGTGGCCTCCGGGTAGCCGGCGTCGATGTGCCGGAGTACGCCGGTCGCCGGGTCGTTGGCCAGGACGCGTTCGAGTTTCTGGCGGGCCAGCGGGGTGCCGTCGGCGACGCTTACCTGCCCGGCGTGGATGGAGCGGCCGATGCCGACCCCACCGCCGTGGTGGATACTCACCCAGGAGGCCCCGCTGGCGGTGTTGACCAGGGCGTTGAGCAGCGGCCAGTCGGCGATCGCGTCGGAGCCGTCGGCCATCGCCTCGGTCTCCCGGTAGGGGGAGGCGACCGAGCCGGCGTCGAGATGGTCCCGCCCGATGACGATCGGGGCGCGCAGGTCGCCGCTGGCCACCATGTCGTTGAAGCGGACGCCGGCCCGGTCCCGCTCGCCGTGGCCGAGCCAGCAGATCCGGGCCGGCAGGCCCTGGAAGGCGACCCGTTCACCGGCGAGCCGGATCCACCGGGCCAGCGACTCGTTCTCGGGGAAGAGGTCGAGGACGGCCCGGTCGGTGGCGGCGATGTCGGCCGGGTCACCGCTGAGCGCCGCCCAGCGGAACGGCCCCCTGCCCTGGCTGAACAGCGGCCGGATGTACGCCGGTACGAAGCCGGGGAAGGCGAACGCCCGGTCGTACCCGCCGAGCTGCGCCTCGCCCCGGATCGAGTTGCCGTAGTCGAAGACCTCGGCGCCGCCGTCCTGGAAGCCGACCATCGCGGCGACGTGCTTCGCCATCGCGGCCCGGGCCCGTTCGGTGTACTCGGCCGGCTTGCTCCGGGCCAGTTCCGCCGCGTCGGCCAGCTCCACGCCGTCCGGTACGTAGGAGAGCGGGTCGTGCGCGCTGGTCTGGTCGGTGACGATGTCGATCTCGACGCCGCGGCGGAGCAGTTCCGGGAAGACGGTGGCGGCGTTGCCGACCACGCCGACCGAGAGCGGCCGGCGGCCCCGCTTCGCCGCGAGGACCTGGTCGAGGGCGGCGTCCAGGGAGTCGGCGACGGTGTCGAGATAGCGGGTACGCACCCGGCGGGCCAGCCGCTCCGGATCGACGTCGACGATCAGGCAGGCGCCGCCGTTCATCGTCACCGCGAGCGGCTGTGCCCCGCCCATCCCGCCGCAGCCGGCGGTCAGCGTCAGCGTGCCGGCGAGCGAGCCGTCCCCCGTGCCGTCCCCGTCGGCGTTGCCGGCGGTTCGTCCCCGGGCGAGCTTGGCGGCGACGGCGGCGAAGGTCTCGTAGGTGCCCTGGAGGATGCCCTGGGTGCCGATGTAGATCCAGGATCCGGCGGTCATCTGGCCGTACATGGTCAGGCCGAGCTGTTCGAGGCGGCGGAACTCCGGCCAGGTGGCCCAGTCCCCGACCAGGTTGGAGTTGGCGATCAGCACCCGGGGCGCCCACTCGTGGGTCCGCAGCACCCCGACCGGCCGGCCCGACTGCACCAGCATGGTCTCGTCGTCGGCGAGGGTCCGGAGCGTCCGGACCAGCGCGTGGTACGACGGCCAGTCCCGGGCCGCCCGTCCGGTCCCGCCGTAGACGACCAGGTCGTCGGGGCGCTCCGCCACCTCCGGGTCGAGGTTGTTCATCAGCATCCGCAGCGCCGCCTCCTGGGGCCACCCGGCGGCGGTCCGGGTACTGCCACGGGCGGCGCGGATCGGCTCGGGCATGGGGCGACTCCTCCTGCGACGGAACGGTGCGACGGCGGTGTGTGCTGTGCTGCGGATCGGGTGCGACGGCGGTGTGTGTTGTTGTCAGGGGCGTCGGTTCGCGCCGTGGCGGTCACACGACGAACAACTGGCGGCGGGCGGCGGACTGCTCGAACTCCTCCAGCCGGCGCTGCGCGTCGGCGGGCGCGGCGTCGCAGATCGCCTGGAGCAGCACCATCGACAGTGCCATCGGTGCGGCGTGCAGGTCGAAGACGAGCTGTGCGCCGACCGCGGCCGGCAGGACGATGTCGGCGTACTCGGCGGCCGGGCTGACCGCCGAGTCGGTGATCACCACGACCGACATTCCGGCCTCCCGGGCGTCCCGGAGCGCGTCCAGGGACTCCCGGGGGTACCGGGGCAGCACGATGCCGAGCAGCGCGCTCGCGCCGGCCGCCCGGGCCTGCTCCAACCGGTCGGTCAGCAGCGTCCCGCCGGAGTCGAGGACCCGCACGTCCGGATGCACCTTCGCCGCGAAGTACGCGAAGTATCCGGCGAGCGGGGCGGCGGCCCGCAGCCCGAGGACGACCAGCGGCCGGCTGCCGGCCAGCATCGTCCCGGCGGCGGTCACCCCGTCCCGGTCGGCGAGTTGCGCGGCGAGCCGGTCCAGGTTGTCGGCCTCGGCGCGGATCGCCCGCTGCATCTCGTTGCCGGCCGGGGCGGCCAGATCGGGGCGGCCGTAGCCGGAGGCGGCGATCTCCCGCAGTCGGCGGCGCAGCGCCGGATAGCCGTCGTAGCCGAGTGCCATGGCGAACCGGGTCACCGAGGGCTGGCTGACCTTGGCGAGTTCGGCGACCTCGGCCGCGGAGAGGTAGGCGGCGGAGGCGGCGTGCTGGACCAGGCTGTGCGCGATCCGTCGCTGGGTCGGCGTCAGCCGGATGCCCTGGAAGAGGTCGAGCACGCGGTCCGTCGACGGTGCCGCGATGACAGCGCTGTCATTCACAACAAGACTGTATGCATAAAACATTTCAGAGGGCAATGGGACACCACGAACGGGGTGCAGCTTTCCCTGACCACGGTCGGCCGCGAGCGCCGGGGATCGACAGGTGGCCGCTGTGGCATCGTGAACGACATGCGGCTGGTCTCGCTCCACACGTACCCGGTCAAGGGCTGTTACCGGCGCGACCTCGACGAGGCCCGGGTCGAGCCGTGGGGCCTAACCGGCGACCGGCGCTGGATGATCGTGGACGAGGACGGGATCGGCGTCACCCAGCGCCAGGCGACCGGCCTGGTCGCCATCCGGCCGGAGCTCCGCCCGGGCGGGCTGCTGCTGCGCGCCGCCGGCCGGCCGGAGCTCGCGGTGGCCGATCCGGTCGACGGCGACCCGGTCGCCGTACGGGTGCTGTCGAACCTGCCTCCGGCCCCGGGCCGGCTGACGGATCCGGCGGCGGACGACTGGCTCTCCCGACTGCTCGACCGCAAGGTCCGGCTGGTCTGGCTCGGCGACCCGACCGCGCGCCCGATCCCGGACAGCCACCTCGCGGACCCGGCCGACCGGGTGAGCTTCGCCGACGGCTACCCCCTGCTGCTGACCAACCGCGCCTCCCTGGACGCGCTCAACGCCTCGCTGCTCGAGTCGGGCAACGTCGAGGCGCCGCTGCCGATGACCCGGTTCCGGCCGAACGTGGTGGTCGGGGGAGCGGTGGCCTGGGCCGAGGACGACTGGACCGGCCGCCGGCTCCGGATCGGCCCGGTGACGTTCCGGGTGGCGAAGCCCTGCGGCCGCTGCCTGGTCACCACCACGGACCAGGAGACCGGGGTACGCGGCCACGAGCCCCTGCGCACCCTGGCGAGGTACCGGCGGATCAACCGGCAACTCGTCTTCGGCCAGAACCTCGTGCCGGTGCCGGCACCCGGTTCGTCCGGTCCGGTCGGCACGCTGACCGTGGGTGACCCGGTGGAACTGCTGCCCTGATCCCGCCCGGCCGTGCCATCCGACCCGGCCGGGTCGGCGGCGGTTCGCCGATCTTGCGGAAGCCGCGACGGCTCGGGCAACATCCCCCGGGTGATCGAGGCACCCCTTCCCGGCAGCAGCGACGAAAGTGCTCCGGCGGCTTCCCCGGCGCGCGACGACCACCGGAGCCGGCGACCGCGCGGCGGCCGGCTCCCGCGTCGGCGACCACCGGGCCGATGGCTGGCGGGCGGGTTCGCGGCGGTGCTCGCCGCCGTCCTCGGGCTCGTGCTCGCCTGGCAGTTCTCCGACTCGGCCGCCTGCGCCGCCGCGCTCGCCGGACCGCCGGTGGACCGGGCCGCGCCACCGGCCGCCGGGACCGTCTACAAGGGAAAGGCGTCGCACTACGACGGCGGGAACTCGGGCGGGAACTGCTCGCTGCCCGGCCCGCCGGCCAACCGGCTCTACGTGGCGCTCGGCTCCGCCCAGTACGCCGGCTCGGCCGCCTGTGGCAGTTTCCTCGACGTGACCGGCCCGAAGGGCACCGTACGGGTGATGGTGCTGGACCGCTGCGCAGGCTGCACGGATGGCAAGATCGACCTTTCCCGGCAGGCGTTCGCGAAGATCGCCGACCTGTCGCAGGGGATCGTCCCGGTGCGCTACCGGGCGGTGGTCGACCCGCCGTTGTCCGGCCCGCTCACGTTCCGGCTCAAGGGCGGCGTCTCGCAGTACTGGTTCGCGGTGCAGGTGGGCGAGCACGGCAACCCGGTGAAGTCGCTGGCGGCGAGGAGTGCGGGTGGGAGCTGGCGGGCGGCGACGCGCGGCTCCGACAACTACTGGGTCGTCGACGGCGGGCTCGGCCGGGGGCCGTACTCGATCCGGGTCGTCGACGTCCACGGACACGAGGCGGTCGCCACCGGGATCCGGCTGGCGCCCCGGCAGGTGCAGCGGAGCACGGTACGGATGTACGACACCACCCCGGCGGGTGCCGGCACGCCGACCCCGTCGCCCCCGGGCGCCGGTGCCACCGCCGCCCCGGGCGCATCCGCGACGCCGTCGCCACGCACGTCGGATCCGGGTACGCCGACCGGGGCGGGCGCCTCCGGCGAGCCGGTGGTGGGTGCGGCCGGCGCCTCGGTGCCGGTCGGCTGCGACTGATCCCCGCGCGCCGGCCCCGCCCCGGCGTACCGTCCCGGCGGCCGGATCTGGATCAGGTCAGCGACAGCCACATCTGGATCTCGTCGCGGTCGTCACCCGGCCCCACCCGGAGTGCGCCGGGCAGCCGGCCGACCTCCCGGTAGCCGAGCTGGCGGTAGAACTCCTCCACGCCCCGGCCGTCCCGGACGGTCAGATGGAGCGCCTCCCAACCGATCTTCCGGGCCAACTGCTCGGCGTGGCGCAGCAGGGCCCGACCGAAGCCGTGCCCCTGCCGGTCCGGTCGCACCATCACCCGCTTCAGCAGGCACCAGTGTGCCTTGAGGTGGAACCGGTTGTCGGTGAAGAAGAGCAGCGCCACCAGCTCGTCACCGTGGTGGCCGACGAGCAGCCGGTCCGGTCCCCGCACCGCGTCCGTGAGCGCGGCCAGCGCGAGCGGCCGGACCTCCTCCTCGGTGACCGGGCCGACGAACCCGACCGCGCCACCGGCGTTGGTCACCGCCGTCCAGAGGCTGACGATCTCGTCGCGCAGCTCGGCGGTCAGCGGGGGATCGAGTTCGAAGCGGATGCCCACACGGGCCATCCTCGCGCGCCCGTCCGGTGCTGCCGCTGCCCCGCGCGCCGGGCGTGACGGTGCTAACAGCATCCGCCCCGGACAGCGGGGTGGGGCCGACCGACGGTGCCGGCGGCGTCGAACCGCGCCGAGCCGGGGCGACCGCGCTGGAGTTGGGCGACCGCGTCGAGTTGTGCGGGAGAGGGGAGTCGAACCCCTACGCCCGAAGGCACAGGAACCTAAATCCTGCGTGGCTGCCATTACACCACTCCCGCTCGGCGCAAAGTCTAGACCGCCGACGGGCTCAGTCCAGGCCGAGGTCCCGTCGAAGCTTGGCGACGTGCCCGGTGGCCTTGACGTTGTAGAGCGCCCGCTCGATCCGGCCCTCCTCGTCGATGACGAAGGTCGACCGGATCACCCCGGTGATCGTCCGCCCGTACGACTGCTTCTCGCCGTACGCCCCGTACGCGGTGAGCACCGCCGTGTCGGTGTCGGCGACCAGCGGGAAGGTGATGGCGTCGCGGTCCCGGAACTTCGCCAGGGTGGCGGGGGAGTCGGGGGAGATGCCGACCACCTCGTAGCCGGCCGCCTGCAACGAGGCGAGCGAGTCCCGGAAGTCGCAGGCCTGCGTGGTGCAGCCGGGCGTCATCGCCCTGGGGTAGGCGTAGAGCACGACCTTGCGACCACGCAGATCCTTGAGCGAGAGCGTGTCGCCGGTGTCGGTGGGCAGCGCGAAGTCGGGCGCGGGGTCGCCGGCTGCGAGGCGGATTGGCGAGGTCATGGCGATGACCCTATCGCCAGGTGGACCGGAGATTGCGGTTGGCGTACAGCTCTTGCAAAATGTTGGCAATAGCCATGGTCGGCTCCTACGCTGGGCCGGCTGGCGGGGCGGATCCCGCGCCGGCATTCAAGGGAGGTGGCGTGGAAAGCCTGGCAATGCACATCTCGAACGGGATCGTCAACGGTCCCGTGGCCGCGGCGTTCGGGGCGTTGGCCCTGGTGGCGCTCGCGTTCTGCGTGTTCCGCAGCCGGCAGGACCTGGACGACCGGCTGGCGCCGATGGCCGGCCTGGTCGCGGCCTTCATCTTTGCCGTGCAGATGCTCAACTTCCCGATCTTCACGGGAGCGGTCAGCGGTCACCTGCTCGGCGGGGCGCTCGCCGCGATGCTGGTCGGGCCCTGGGTCGGGGCGCTCTGCGTGGCGGTGGTGCTGATCGTGCAGTCGCTGATCTTCGGCGACGGCGGGGTGGCGATGCTCGGCCTCAACATCACCAACATGGCGCTGATCGCGGTCGCGGTCGCGTACCTGCTGATCGCGCTCCTGCTGCGAATCCTGCCCCGGACCGCGAGCGGGCTTGCGGCGACCGCGTTCGTCGCCTCCGTGCTCAGCGTCCTGGTCGCCTCGCAGGGCTTCGTCCTGCAGTACTGGCTGGGCGGCACCACCGACCTCGGCAGCGGCCTCGGCGCGCTGGCCGGGACGCTGGCCGGAGCCCACCTGCTGATCGGCATCGGCGAGGGCCTGATCACCGCGACCACCGTGGTGACGGTGGCGAAGGTCCGGCCCGACCTGATCTACGCCCTGCGCTCGCTGCGGCCGCTTCCCGCCGCCGGCCAACTTCCGCTCACCGGAGGTGCCCGATGACCACCGGAGCGAGCCGGAAGACGAAGCGCACCGGGATCTTCATCCTCGGCGGCCTGCTGGTCGCGCTGATCCTGGCCGGGGTGGTCAGCAACTTCGCCTCGGCCCATCCCGACGGTCTGGACTCGTCGCTGCGCGAGGGCTGCACCTTCGACGCCGACGACAACATCACCGGCGGTAGCTGCCCGGCGCAGGAGAGCAGGGACCACGAACTGGCCGACTCGCCGCTTGCCGACTACGGGATCAGGGGCGTCGACAACTCGTACCTGTCGACCGGGCTCGCCGGGGTGCTCGGTGTGCTGATCACCTTCGCCGTCGGCGGTGGCCTGTTCTGGCTGGCCCGGCGCCGCGGGACCGACGCGCCGGAGAGCGGGGCCGACGACCCGGTCGCCAGCACGGCCGGCGGAAGCGACGGGAGCACCGGCGACGGGAGCACCGGCGACGGCAGCACCGGCGACGGCAGCACCGGCGGCGGGCGGACCGGCGGCGACGACGCCATCGACAACAGTGCCGGCCTCAGCGGCCGGAGCGGGTAGCGAGGACCACGGATGGGAGCCGGTCACGCCCACGTGCTCTACCGGGACCGGACGTCGCCGGTGCACCGGCTGCCGCCCGAGGTCAAGATCGCGGCGATGGTGGTCTTCACCATCGCCGTGGTCGCCACCCCGCGCGAGGCGTTCTGGGCCTTCGGCGGCTATCTCGTACTCGTGCTGCTGGTGGCGGCGGTGGCCCGGATCGGGCTGCGCTGGCTCGCCAGCCGCTCGCTGATCGAGCTGCCGTTCGTCGTGTTCGCGTTCGCGCTGCCCTTCCTCGGCACCGGCGAGCGGGTGAGCTGGCTGGGGCTGGAACTCTCCGTCGACGGCCTCTATGGCGGTTGGAACATCCTGGCCAAGGGCACCCTCGGGGTGCTCGCCTCGCTCCTGCTCGCCGGCACCACCACCATGCGGGACCTGATCCTCGGGCTGGACCGGCTGCACTGCCCGCAGATCCTCACCCAGATCGCCGCCTTCATGCTGCGCTACCTCGACGTCCTGGTCGGCGAGGCGCGGCGGATGCGGGTGGCCCGGATCTCCCGGGGCGACGACCCCCGGTTCGTGTGGCAGTTGCGCGGCTTCGCCGCCGGCGTGGGCGCGCTCTTCCTGCGCGCCTTCGAGCGGGGCGAGCGGGTCTACCTGGCGATGGTCTCCCGGGGCTACCAGGGCCGGATGCCGGAGGTCTGGCTGGGCACCGGCGCGGCCACCGCCCGGCACTGGCTGGTGGCGGCGACCGTGCCGCTCGCCGCCACCGGCATCGCCGCCGCCGCGGTCGTGCTGGGATGATCGGGTATGTGCAGAGCCCTTCCGCCGCCGACCCGCCGTCGCTGGACGTACGCGGCGTGCGGTTCAGCTACCCGGACGGTCAGGTCGCACTCCGCGGCGTCGACCTGACCGTGCCGCGCGGCGAGCGGATCGCCCTGCTCGGCCCGAACGGCGCCGGCAAGACGACGCTGGTGTTGCACCTCAACGGGATCCTCTCCGGCGGTGACGGCACGGTCACCGTCGGCGGGCTGACGGTGGACCGGGGCCGGGCCACCCTCGCCGAGATCCGCCGCCGGGTCGGCATCGTCTTCCAGGATCCGGACGACCAGCTCTTCCTGCCCACCGTCGCCGAGGACGTGGCGTTCGGCCCGGCCAACCTGGGCCTGCGCGGCGCCGAGCTGGCGGAGCGGGTGACCGAGGCGCTGGACGCGGTCGGGATGGCCGAGCACCGGGACCGGGCGCCCCAGCACCTCTCCTTCGGCCAGCGCCGCCGGGTGGCGGTGGCGACCGTGCTGGCGATGCGTCCGGAGATCCTCGTCCTCGACGAGCCCTCCTCCAACCTCGACCCGGCGGCCCGGCGCGAGTTGGCCGGCATCCTGCGCCGGCTGCCGGTGACGCTGCTGATGGTGACCCACGACCTGCCGTACGCGCTGGAGCTCTGCGACCGGTCGGTGATCCTCGACACCGGCCGGATCGTCGCCGACGGGGCGACCGCCGAGATCCTCGCCGACGCCGACCTGCTCGCCCGGCACCGCCTGGAGCTGCCGTACGGCTTCGATCCGGCGGTGGCCGCCCGGCAGCTCGCCGCCAACGGCTGATCCGCTGGCCAACGGCTGATCGCTGGCCAACGGCTGATCCGCCCAGACAGCGATCCGGTGGTGGCCGGTACCGCCCGGCACGCCCTCGACGCACTCCGCCGGTGACGACCGGCCGCGTCAACCGCTGGACGCCGGCTCGTCGGTGTGCCGGAGGGACGAGCCGGCATCGCGCTCGTCCGCCGTCAGGCCGACCGACCAGCGGCGGGCCGGTGACCGACCGGCTCCGGCGGCGGCATGGGCGGTCCCGGCGGCGGCGGCATGGGCGGTCCCGGCGGCGGCGGCATGGGAGGTCCCGGGGGCCGTGGCACGGGGTGTCCCCGACGAGCGGCCGGCGGTCCGCAGCCGCAGCGCGCCGGCCGCGGCGAGCCCGCCGCCCACCGCGATCGCCACCGCGATCAGGATCCGGGCCGACGTCGCCGGCCAGGGCAGCGGAAGCACCGATCGCAGGAAGACCGCCGCGTTCGTCACCCCGGTGAAGAGCGCCAGACAGGTGCCGGCGAGGGCAAGCGCGAAGTCGCCGGCCGGTCGACGGGTCAGCGCGTACGCCCCGGCGGACAGCGCGGCCAGGCCGGTGAGGGTGGGCCAGAGCTCTCCGGTGACCAGCCCGAGCAGCATCCCACCGGGCCCGGCGTCGGCGCCCCGGGCCAGTGCGAAGCCGAGCGCCGCCACCCCGCCGATGCCGGCGAGTACGGCCAGCGCGACGGTGGCCCGCCGTCCCGGCCGGGACGCCCTGGGCAGCAACCCGAGCGCCCCGATCGCGAGCGCGCCGAGCAGGCTGGCACTCCACCAGGGCAGCGGGTCGGGTGGCGGCAGCCAGTCCAGCGTGCCGCGCAGCTCGATGGGGCGGAGCCCGTCGCGCAGCGGCACGACCCAGTCGCGTACCCGGTGCGACCGGCCGGGGTCGGCGGCGACCGCGGCCGGCGGCGCCTCCTCCAGCCAGCGGGTGCGCTGGTCGTGCCAGCGGACCACCGGCCCGGTGCCGACGCGCCGCCAGGAGGGGGGCCGGGCCGGGTCGGCCCCGGCGGGCAGGGCGGTGTTCCCGGCCAGGGTCCGGTTCAGGTACGTCGCCGGGGAGGCCGTGTTCTCGTAGACGCCGTCGGGGCGGATCTCCAGGTACGGCTCTCCGGCGTAGCCGAGCACCTCGATCGTGCGGCCGGACCGGTTCTCGAGTTCGAGTCGGGCGCCACCTTCCACCACCCGTACGCTCAGCCCGGGCACCTCGGGGCGCAGGCCCGTGATCGCGGTGCGGTAGTTGGTGCCGTCCGGGGCGTCGGCGGCGTGCGCGGTGGCCGGGGTCGCGGCGCAGAGCACGCCGAGCGCCCCACCGACCAGGGCCAGCCCGAGCCGGCCCGGCCACCGGGGATGGCGGGGCCAGCCGGCCCGGCCCGGCCATCCGGCTCGGCGCCGGTCACCGGTGGACGGGTGGCTCATCCGCCGGCCGCCGCCACCGCCGCCGTGATCGCCTCGGCGCTCGCCGCCACCCGGTTGCCGGCGACCAGCACGGTGGGCGTGCCGGTGACCCCCGCCCGGGCCGCCTCCTCGGTCACATGCTCGGTCCACTTCTCGAAGGTATTCTCCTCGACGCAGTTGCGAAAACTGTCCCGATCCAGCCCGACACTGCTGGCGACCTCGACGAGCTGCTCGTCGCTGAGCCCGGGACCGCCCTCGGGCGGCTGCCGGTCGAAGAGCGCCTCGGCGTACTCCCGGAACTTGCCGCTCTGCGCGGCGCAGCCGGAGGCGGCGGAGGAGCGGGTCGAGTACTCGGTGCTGGAGAAGCGGTCGAGGAACGCCACCGGGTGGTAGGTGACCCGGGCCTTCCCCTCGGCGACGAGCCGGTCGAGGGTCTCGCCGGCCTGCTCCTCGAAATCCCGGCAGATCGGGCAGATGAAGTCCTCGTACACGTCGACGTTGACCGGGCCGGAGCCGACCACGATGCCGGTGCCCTCCGGATTGGCCCCGGCGGGCGGGGTGAAGTCCCCGGCGTCCTGGGCGGTGGAGACGCCCCAGCCGATCAGGCCGGCGATGACCAGCACGACGACCGCGCCCACCGAGGTCCAGAGCGTGCGCCTGCGGCGCCGTTCCCGGGCCATCTGTTCGCGTACGACGCGGGCGGGGCGGCGCTGCCCCTTCCGGTTCCGGTCAGTCATCGTTCTCCTCCTCCGGTGTGTCCCGACCGAGCGCCGCGTCCACCGAGATCGGGGTACGGGGCCAGAGCAGCAGGAACCCGGCGAGCACCAGGAAGCCGAGATCGCGCAGGATCTCCGTGCCGTACGTCGGCTCCTGACCGGCGGCGAGGTCGCCACCGCTGCCGAAGCAGCCGCAGTCGATGGAGAGGCCCCGCGCCCAGGCCGAGACGATGCCGGCGATGAAGATCACAAGGAGCGCGGCGGAGATCCCGGCGGCCAGCCGGGTGGCGAGGCCGAGCAGCAGAATCAGCCCGAGCGCCAGCTCCACGAAGGGCAGGGCCGCGCCGATCACCACCGCCAGGTCGTACGGAAACAGCTGGTACGCGTTGACCGCCCGGCCGGAGGCGGCGAGGTCACCGATCTTGGAGCCGCCCGCGACCAGCCACACCGCGGCGAGGCCGAGCCGGGCCGCCGTGCCGATCCATGGTCGGAGAGCCGGCCATCGGCTGCCGCCCGTGGCCGGAGTCTTCGCTGTCTTCCGCTCAGTCACAGTCATTTAGTCGTCTTGATCGGTGGGAGGGTTCCGCCTCCGGTGTGGCGTCGGTCATCGGGTCGCGTCGGTCGCCCGACTCGCCGTTGCCCGGTGAGATCATGCTCACCTACGGTACGCGGGCATTGCGACACCATGCCGGCATTACCGGGCATAACCCCCGGCGCACCGTCGCGGGTCCCGGAACCACGGGAGCGGCCGGTGGCGGTACCGCCGAGCGAGACCCGTCGGTGGTCCGCGCCGATCTGGCCGGGTCCGGGAACTTTTCCGGATCGGGGACCGACTACCCGTCTGTGCGAAGTGGCGGTAGCGGCCTCGGTCATCGGCGCGTCGGCGATTCCCGGGTCGGCGGGGCGGCCGATCCGGGCGTGATGTCGGCGGTCGGGGTGGCCGGAGCGGGGTGGGCGTGACCCGAGGTCGCGTACGCCCCTCGTCGTCGGCCACGATTACGAGCATGATTCCTGCGAATCGCCGACGGCTGGCCCGGGCCGGCGCCAGCGTCGGCCTGCTGCTGGCCGCCCTCGGCCTGCTGCTCGGCCCGGCCGCCCCGGCCAGTGCGCACGCGGTGCTGGTGAGCAGTAGTCCGACCGCCGACGTGGTGCTGCCCAACGCTCCCGCCGAGGTGGTGCTCACCTTCAGCGAGACCGTCCGCGAGGTGCCGGGCAAGATCCGGGTCCTCGGCCCGGACGGTGCCCGGGTGGACCGGGGTGACCCGACGTTCAACGGTGCGGTGATCACGATTCCCGTCGATCCGGACGGGGCGCGGGGCAGCTACCTGGTCAGCTACCGGGTGATCTCGGCCGACAACCATCCCGTCGCCGGTGCGTACACCTATTCGGTCGGTGCCCCGTCCACGCCGCCCACGGACACCGGCACCGACGAGGTGAACCCGGTGGTGGGTACGGCGGTCGAGGTCTTCAAATACCTCGGCTACGCCGGCCTGCTGCTCCTGGTCGGTCCCGTGATGGTGCTCAGCCTGCTCTGGCCCCGGCGCCTGGACCGGGGCGGCCCGGGCCGGCTGATCTGGTCCGGCATCGGGCTGATCGCGCTCTCGACGGTCGGCGGGCTCTGGCTCCAGGTGCCGTACGCCACCGGCGCCGGGCCGTTCGCGGTCACCGGCAGCGGGCTGAGTGACGTGCTCGGCAGCACCTTCGGCGCGGCCCATCTGGTCCGGCTCGGCATCCTGGCCGCGGCGGCGATCCTGCTCCGTCCCCTGATCACCGGCCGGGCCGGCCGGGGTGACCACATCCTGCTCACCGTGCTCGGCGTGGTGGGCCTGGGGACCTGGCCGATCGCCGGGCACCCGGCGGCCTCGCCGGTGCCGGCCGTCTCGGTGGTCGTCGACGTCGTCCACCTGGCCGGCATGGCGGTCTGGCTCGGCGGGCTGGTGATGCTCGGTGCGTTCCTGCTCCGTTACGCCAACGACCGGGAACTCGACGCGATCCTGCCGGTCTGGTCGCGCTGGGCCACCGTCGCCGTCTCCGCGCTGCTGCTGGCCGGAATCGTCCAGGCCCTGATCGAGGTCAGTACGCTCGACGCGCTGGTCTCGACCACGTACGGCCGGCTGATCATCGCCAAGGCGGTGCTCTTCGCGGCGGTTGTCGCGATTGCCGCGTACTCCCGGCAGTTGGTCCGGCGCCGGCTCCTCCCCGACGGCCCGGACCCGATGTACGACCCGGCCGAGCCGTACGACCCGGACGGGCCGGACCCGGCGGACGGCGGTTACCGGCCGGGCGTCGACGACGGTGGTGACAGCGACGGCGACGGAGACGACCGCGACGGTGACGCCCGTGACCGGCCGGGTCCGGTGGAGGGCACGGCGACCGGACCGGACGGGCCCGACGAGGTGGTCGGGCGGGGCGGCGGAGCCGGCCGATACGGATCCGGCACAGTGCTGGCGGCCGGCGGCGGCACCGTGGCCGGCGCCACGGCGGTACTCGTCGCCGATCCCGCCCCACCGGTCACCTCCGGTCGGCGGCTGCGCCGCGCGGTCTGGGTGGAGCTCGCCATCACCGCGGTCGTGCTGGCGCTCTCCGCCGTCCTGGTGCAGACCCCACCGGCCCGCACCGCGGGCGAGTACGGCGACGGCGGCGGAGCGGGCTACTACTCCACGACGTTGACGAGCTCGCTCTACTCGCTCCAGGTCGAGGTGGACCCGGCGGAGACCGGGATCAACTCCGTCCACCTCTACGCGTACACGCCGGACAACAAGCCCTTGCCGGTGGTCCAGTGGCGGGCCACGGCGGCCCTGCCGGAGCAGGGCGTCGAGCCCATCGAGATCGCCCTGCTGCCGATCGCCGACAACCACGCCATCGGCGAGATCAGCCTGCCGACGGCGGGCAACTGGGAGCTCAGTTTCACCGTCCGGATATCGGACATCGACCAGGCCACGGTGAGCAGCACCGTGCCCATCACCTAGAGAGGTACGACATGATCCGTCACCGTCGGGCCGCGCGCATCGCGGCCCTCGCGCTCGGAGCAGCCGTGATCGGCGTGTTCGGGCTGGCCTCGTCGGCGTCCGCACACGTCACGGTGAACCCGAGGGAGGCGACCCAGGGCGGTTACGGTCGCGTGGCGTTCCGGGTGCCGACCGAGAGCGACACCGCGTCGACCGTGAAGCTGGAGGTGACGTTCCCGGAGGACGCGCCGCTCGCCTCGGTCTCCACCATGCCGGTGCCCGGCTGGACGGCGACCGTCGAGAAGCGCACGGTGGATCCCCCGGTGGAGGTGCACGGCAGCCAGGTCAGCGAGGTGGTTTCCAAGATCACCTGGACGGCGGCGTCGGACGTCGGCATCAAGCCGGGCGAGTTCCAGGAGTTTCCCGTCTCGATGGGGCCGCTGCCCGAGGCCGACCGGCTCGTGTTCCGGGTGCTCCAGCACTACTCGGACGGCAACGTCGCCCGCTGGATCGAGCCGCCGGCCGCCGACGGTAGCGAGCCGGAGAACGACCCCGCGCCGGTGCTGAAGCTGATGCCGGCGGCGTCCGAGGGCGGCGCACCGGCGACCGGTGGCCCGGACGTCGTCGCGGAGCCCGCCGGCGCGGACGACGACGAGGACGCGGGAAATTCCGCCGCGCTGGGCCTGGCGATCGCGGGCCTGGTCGCCGGCCTCGCCGGCCTGGCGCTGGGCGGGCTGGCGTTCGCCCGTACGCGCAGGCAGGACACTCCGCCGGCCGTCTGACCCGGTACGCCGTCCCCGCACCACCGGGCAGCTCCTTCGCTGGCCCGTCGGCACCACTGCCGACGGGCCAGCGGCGTTTTCGGGCAATAATCCGGTGTTTATGTGATTTAGCTCGGTATGGTCTGCGGGTACTGCGGCTCCCGCCGGCACGGGGACATCGTCGTCGGCGGGTACGCGACCGGAGAGAAAGAGACGCGCATGCGCTTCGTACGGCTGATCGCCGGGATACTCGTGCTCGCGATCGGGCTGCCGGTGCTCCTTGCCGGCGCCGCACTGTGGACGGTGTCGCAGCGGCGTGGCGACGATGGGGCCTTCGGCGGCACGCTGGACCCGATCGCGACGGATGGACACGCCGTCGTCGTACCGGACCTGGCCGCACTGCTCGGCCGGGACGCGCCCTTCCTCCCCACCGCCCGGAGCGGGTTGCGGCTCGTCGCCCGTACCGGATCGGAGCCGGTGTTCATCGGGCTCGGGCCCGCCGCCGAGGTCGCCGCGTATCTCTCGGGCACGTCGCAGGCCCGGCTCGACCGGGTCAGCGTGACCCGGGGCAGCCTGCCGGTGCGGATCGGCCCGGCCGAGGCCCCCGATCCGGCGACCGAGCACCCCGAGCGTCGCGGGCTTCCCGAGCGTCCCGGGCTCTCCGAGCGTCCCGGACTTCCCGGACTTCCCGGCGAGCAGGATCTCTGGCTAAGCAGCGGCGTCGGCGCGCTGGACCTGCCCGCCGACGACCTGCGAGGTCGCCGGCTCAGCCTGGTCCTCATGCGTCCGGACGGAAAGGCCGGGGTCGCCGCCGACCTGCGGGCCGAGGTACGCGTCGGTTGGCTCGATCCGGCCGGCTGGGCCCTGCTCGCCACCGGAGGACTGCTGGTGCTGCTCGGCATCGTGTTGCTGGCCAGGCCGGTGCGCCCCCGCGAGGTCGTCTTCGTCGTCGCACCCGGCCAGGTGCCGGCACTCGCGGCCCGGCTCGGCGTCGCCGCCCTGGACGAGATCGGAGACTCCACGGACCCGGCCCCACGGCCGGCGCGGGATCGGGACGGCACCGTGCAGGGCCACGACGGCGCTGCCCAGGAGCAGCCCGACCTCGCTGTCCCGCCGCCGCGCGAGGCGGCGGTCCGGAAGCGGGACGGGGGCACCACGGCTCCCACCTCTCCGGCCGTACTCCGGGTGACACCGCTGGTCCGGCCGGCAACCCTCGCGGACGTCCTGGCGCCCTCGGACGGTGGGCGTGGGCGGGCGGCGTCCCGCCCCAACCCGCCGGTACGCCCGGTCTGGCCGCCGCTGAACCCGCCGACCAGTTCGTCGACCGGTGCCACGACGCCCGCGCGGCACGCGGCGACGCACGGTGCCGGTCGTGCTCCCGCGCCGGCACCCGCTCCCACACCGGCGCCAGAACCACCGCCCACTCCGGTGCCGGCACCCACGCCGACGCCACCGTTGCCGGTGCCGGCCCCGCCGATGCCCGGGCCATCCAGGCCGGCGCCCGTACCGGCAGCCGGCGGGACCGACGATTCGACGGGTACGCCGCCGCACATCCCGCCGCACACTCCGCCGCCGGGGTCCGCAATCATCCCGCAGCCGGCCGCACCGGTCATGCCGACGCCCGTCGCGTCCAGCGTCCCGCCGCCGGCCGAGCCCGAGGGCGGGTGGCCGATCCGGCAGATCCCACTGCGCCCGGCCATCCCCGGATCGGCGTCACGCGGCGCCGCGGTTCCACTTCCGACCCGCGCCGCCGTGTCCCACAGACAGGGGCGCGGGCCCACGTACGAGGTGCCTGCCGTCGAGCGTCGGCCTGCGGTGGCGGTGCGCCACCCGGACGCCCCGGCCCTGGAGCCGACGCGACCGGAGGCCGTGCCGGCGCGCTCGGAGGGCCTGCCGAACCGGTCGGCGCCAGGGTGGCCTGAGGCCGCCGAACCGATCACCGGAGGGCGTGCCGGTACAGCGGGCTGACGACGGCCGCCCCGACGTCCCGCTGGGCGCCGCCTCTGCTCCTGACCACTTCGGGTCCTGGCAGCCCTCGGGGGCAGGCGCCTGGCACCCTGCCTGCGCGGACCCGACTCCCGGGCCGGCCGGGCAGCCTCCAGCAGGGGACGGGGTGGCAAGTGGCCCCCCGCGCTGCCGACACGGGGGGCCACTTTCACCGGGGGATCGGTGTACCGAAGGGACGTTTTAGGTGTTGTCCCTAGATTAGCCCCATGCTGGGCTAGTAGATAGATCTGTCCATTTGGCGCAACTTCTGCTACTGCCGGATGCTTGGTTCATGTTTTGCCGCCTCGCTGGTCGCGGGCACGCCCGATGACCCGCGTCGGATCGGCAGGACGACCAGCAGGAGGAGGGCGAAGAGCACGTAGAGGTTGCGCAGCAGGAACTCCCCGGGCGTGTCCGTCCGGTCGAAGGTGCGTCCCCAGTCGTAGTAGGAGACCACCCCGTACACGATCACGGCGGTGACCACGGCGGCCAGGGAGAGCGGGGCGACCCTGCGGCGGCGCCCGGACGCGCCGGCGGCCGGATCGGGCGGCCGGAGCCCGGCGTCGACCAGCACCACCACGGCGGGGACGAACCAGTACGCGTGGTGGGTCCAGGTGATCGGGCTCACCAGCACGGCGACCAGCCCGGTCAGGGTGAGACCGGCGACCTCGTCACCGGCCCGGGCCGCGCGGGCCGCCCGCCACAGGCCGTAGGCGGCGACGGCGACCGCCAGCGCCAGCCAGAGTGCCTGGTTCGGCCGCTCCGGGGTGGTGAAACGGTTGAGCAGCCCGAACAGCGACTGGTTTCCGGTGTAGTCGGGCCGGCCGACCCGGTCGGTCAGCCAGAGCTCGTGGGTCCAGAACCGCCAGGAGTCGCCGGGGGCGATCGCCGCCGCCAGCAGCGTCGCGCCGGCCGCGGCCGCGCAGGAGACCAGTGCCGCCCGCCAGCGCCGGGTGACGAGCAGATAGACGATGAATATGCCCGGATAGAGCTTGAGCGCCGTCGCCAGCCCGATCCCCACGCCGGCCCAGCGCGAGTTCCGGGGTACGGCGAAGAGCAGGTCGGCCAGGACCAGCACCACGAGCAGCATGTTGATCTGACCGAAGCCGATGGTCTCCCGGGTGCTCTCCACGGCGAAGGCGAGCGGGACGGCGAGCCCGGCCGCGAACCACCGGGACACCCCGTGCCGGTCGGCGACCGACGAGACGAGCCACCAGGTGGTCACCAGGAGGGCCAGGATGGTCAGCCCGGTGAAGAGGACAATCGTCAGGTTGACGTGCAACGCGGCGAAGGGGCGCAGCAGCAGGGCGGTGAACGGGGGATAGGTGAAGTACAGCTCGCCCTGCAGGGAGTCGGCCTGCACGTAGTCGTAGAGCGGGTTTCCCTCCGCCCACCACCGCATCGCGCTCATATAGATCTTGAGGTCGTAGAAGTGGTGTGGGGTGCCGGCCAGATAGAGCAGCGGCACCGCCGCGGCGACCAGTGCCACGACGACGAGCTGGCGTGCGGTGCGGCCGCCGGGATCGTCCTGGTTGCTGGCGGGCGGCGCGGAGGGATCGGCTGGCACGAAAGAACCCTAGCGGGCCGATCTGTCCGCAGCGTTGAGGCGCGGGTCCCGGGGCTGCGCGTAGTCTGATCGTCGTGGCTGATCTTCTCGTCTGGGTCGACTGTGAGATGACCGGGCTCGACCTCGGCAAGGATGCTTTGATCGAGGTCGCCGCGCTGGTCACCGACCGTGATCTCAACGTGCTCGGGGAGGGCGTGGACGTGGTGATCCACGCCGACGAGCAGGCGCTGGCCGGGATGCCGGAGATCGTCCGGGCGATGCACGAGCGGTCGGGGCTGACCGAGGAGGTGCGCCGGTCGGCCGTGAGCCTGCGCGAGGCCGAGGACCTGGTGATGGACTATGTCACCGCGTTCGTCAAGGATCCCCGGACGGCACCGCTCTGCGGCAACTCCATAGCCACCGACCGGGGCTTCCTGGCCCGGGACATGCCCCGGCTCGACACCCACCTGCACTACCGCATGATCGACGTCTCGTCGATCAAGGAGCTCTGCCGCCGCTGGTACCCCCGGGTCTACTTCGGGCAGCCCGCGAAAGGGCTGGCCCACCGGGCCCTGGCCGACGTCCGGGAGAGCATCCGCGAGCTGGAGTACTACCGGCGGACGATCTTCGTGCCGCTGCCCGGCCCGGACGTCGACACGGCCAAGGCGATCGCCGCCGAACTCTGAACCTCGGCCGTGCCGGGGTCGTGCCCTCCTCGGTGCCACGAATGTGGCCGGCGGGGCTACCCGTCACCGGCCCGCCGTCGGAGGCGTAACCCGGTCGACGGCGCAGGACAGGATATGGCTATCATTGGTCGTCGCCCCGCCGGGTCTGCCGACCCGGTGATGGTGGACGCTCAGATCTTCAACTGAACATGGTGGCTGTAGCTCAGTTGGCAGAGCACCGGGTTGTGGTCCCGGGTGTCGTGGGTTCAAATCCCATCAGTCACCCTGCCAGCGGATCTCGTTGGTCCGCACAGATCGAGGCCCCCTCCGTCGGAGGGGGCCTCGATCGTCGTAGACGGTCTCCGCCGTGGTCGTCCCGGCCTGTAGCCGGTGGTCGTCCCGGCCTGTCAGCCGGTGACGGCCGGCTCGGTGCTCGGTGTGGCCGTCGTCTCGCCGACCGGGATCGCGCTGCCGTCGACGTAGTCGTCCCAACTCATGTTCCAGTCGGTCCAGCCGTTGCCGTTCTGGAGCTTCCGCTCGGTGCCCTTGACCACGATCGGGTCGCCGACCCGGGTCTGCTCGAAGAGCCACTTCGCGTTCGCCATGGACATGTTGACGCAGCCGTGCGAGACGTTCGTACGCCCCTGCGAGGCGACGGACCAGGGCGCGGCGTGGATGAACTCGCCACCCCAGGTGAGCCGCTGGGCGTACTCGATGTCGGTGACGTAGCGGTTCTCCGGGTTCGGGTCGTCCCTCGTGTCGAAGACGGTCTTCTTGAGCTTCTCGATGACCACCATCGTGCCGCTGGAGGAGGGGGTGCTCTTCTTGCCCAGGCTCACCGGGATGGTCTTGATGACCTTGCCGTTCTTGGTGACCGTCATCTTCTTGGACTTGTTGTCGACGGTCATGATCACTGCCGGCCCGGTCTTGATGTCGACGGTGAGGTCGGCCCTGCCGTACCAGCCGTCGCCCATCGGCAGCCCGCCGGCCTGGATCTTGTAGAAGATCTTGCTGTTCGCCTTCCAGTAGGTCTTCGGGCGGAAGCGCACCTCGGTCGGGCTGACCCAGTGCCAGATGCCCTCCTGGGCCGGGGTGGCCTTGACGGTCATCCGGCGCTGCACGTCGTCCCGGTAGTCCTCCGGGATGGCCCGGCCGAACTTGACGATCAGCGGCATGCCGACCCCGACCGTCTGGCCGTCGCCGAGGAAGCTGGTCACCCGGACCTGGTTCTTCGGCTCGGCCATGGTGGTGAAGGTGTTGGTCACCGTCGCCGGCCTGCCGTCGTCGCCGGTCGCGGTCACGGTCGCGGTGTACGTCGTACCGTATTCGAGCGCCTCCTCCGGGAGCCATGTCCCGGCGGGGGTGAGGGCGCCCTCGACGGCCTCACCGGCCGCGTTCTTGAGCTCGACGGTGGTCTCGACGGCGTCCTTGCTGCTGAAGGTGATCTCTGCGGCGGCGGGGACGTCCTTGGCGTCCGCGGCCGGCGCGGTGATCTCGGCGGCGGCCTTCGGCTTCTCCTCGGCCTCGCTGCCACCCTGGAAGGACGGGCCGCCGCCCTTGTCACCGTCGCCCGTGCAGGCGGTCGCGGTGACCGCAAGGGCGGCGGCGAGCAGGACCGAGGCGAGCATCCGGAGCGGCGCAGGTCGGCGCCGCGTCGCGAAACCCCGGCCGGAGGTACGACGGATCAACTGATCTCGGCCTGCTTGCATGATCCCCTCACAGTGCTGGTTTTCCCACAGCTCTACCCACTCGGTCCCCGAAACCATCCTCTTTCACAGACGCTGGTGAGCAAGTTTTCGTTTCCCGCCGTGCGGTAGAACACCATCAGGCAGGGGCGATTGGTCCGTTAGCGTCGTGAATGTCGGTGGCGCTTCCCGGGCCGTCCCGTCAGGTGCCGAGGTCGGCCGGGACCGGCAGCGCGCTGCCCTTGACATACTCCTTCCAGGGCAGGTTCCAGGCCGTCCAGCCGTTGCCGGCGGCCAGCTTGCGCTCGGTGCCGCTCACCGTCACCGGGTCACCGGTCTTGGTCTTCTCGAAGAGCCAGCGGGCGTGCGCGGTGGAGACGTTGACGCAGCCGTGCGAAACATTACGCCGTCCCTGGTCGCCCACCGACCATGGTGCGGCGTGGATGTACTCCCCGCCCCAGGTCAGGCGCTGGGCAAAGTCGATATCGGTTACGTAACGGTTCGCCGGGTCCGGGTCGTCGCGGGTGTCGAAGACCGTGGACTCCTTCTTCTCCATCACCACCATGGTGCCGCTGGAGGAGGGGGTGCTCTTCTTGCCGAGGCTCACCGGGATGGTCCGGACCAGCTTGCCGTCCTCGAGGACCGTCATCTTCTTGGTCCTGTTGTCGACCTTCATCTCGAACCGACTGCCGATCTTGGCGGTCGCGCTGCGGTCCACGTTGCCGTACCGGCCGTTGCTCAGCGGGATCCCCTCCAGGCCGATCCGCACGGAGAGCTTCGTGCCCGGCTGCCAGTACTCCGGCGCGCGGTAGTAGGCCTGGGTGCCGTTGGAGACCCAGTGCCAGGCGCCCGGCTGCGGCGGGTCGGACTCGACGAACATCCGCTGCTGCACCTTGGCCCGGTCCTTCTTGGGGATACCCGGCGAGAACTCCACCACCACCGGCATGGCCACGCCGTAGGTCTTGTCGTCGAAGAGGTAGAGGCCGGAACCGATCGTCGACTTCGGCTTGGCCATGGTGGTGAACGAGGTCGTCCTGGTCTCGGTCTGCCCGGACGGAGAGGTCGCGGTGACCTGGGCGGTGTATGTCTTGGCATACTTCAGCGGCGCCGCCGGCACCCAGGAGGACCCGTCCGGCCGCATGGCACCCTTGACCGCACCGCCACCGGCGAGGGTCAGGGTGACGTCGTCGATCGTGCCACCCTTGACCCGGGTGCCGATCTCGACGCTGACCGGCTGCTTCTTGGCGCCGTCGGACGGGGTGACCGTGAGGTCGATCGGCTCGGCCGGCGGTGCTGGCGTCGTGCTCGGGTCCGCCGCCGCGCCGTTGCCCCCCACGAACTGCGGTTTCTCCTCCGCCCCGCCGCCACAGGCCGCCATCCCCAACGGCGTGGCCACCGCGAGAGCGACGATCATCGCCCAGTTGCGCGTGCTCCTGCCCATCCCCACCTCGGTCCACTCGAATCCCGGGAGACATCGTGCCCTATCGCGGCCACAGTTATGACCCCGGATGCCGAAACTTATGGGTAGATTGTCCGAGTTGCCTGGGTCGGCGATGGTCACGGTGGCCGGAAGGGGAACTGGTTGGAGCCCTTCGGCGGGCGCGTGTTAGGGTTTCTCCCGTTGTCAGCGAGCGCCGCTAGCTCAACTGGCAGAGCAGCGGACTCTTAATCCGCGGGTTCGGGGTTCGAGTCCCTGGCGGCGCACCAACGATCAAGGCCCTGACCTGGCGCTACTGTGCCGGTCGGGGCCTTTTTCGCGTATGCCGGTGGCGGGTGGTCGCTCGGTGGGTGCTCGGGAGCCGTTAAGACGCCCTCACGCTCTGAACAGGGAGCGGTGTCGGTGGTGGGTGGTGGCCCGTCTCCCGGCGGGACCACCGTCGAGCAGCATGACAGGCCTCGGGTCGTGGTCACCGGCCCCTGGTCGGCCGATGGCGCCGTCCGCAACGGCACAGAGGTCGATGAGTCGACCGGCCGCTCACCCTGGCCGGCTGGCCGCACGGCGCGCGGGTAATCGTGCGTCGGGACGATCACCCGCGCGCCGCCCCAGCTGTCGCTGTTTTGAAGAACGCGACAGCGGGCGTTACACCGCATTTGCCACCAACACCAACGTCGCCGTCCTGCAGTCGCTGGGAAGCCGGCTGCCCCGTCCAGATCGTTATGGTCAAAGATGCTCTGGTCGGCCCCGGCAGAGACGCCAAAAGGTCGTTATACGCCGGGCGCCCACACCAGCACTATACGCATCATCGTATCGGCCACCGCCCCGCACTGCCTGGTCCGACCAAAGCGGCTCCGTCGCCCGTGCGAACCCAACATCTCGACGACCCCGGTTTCATATTAGATGAATGCGCGCCTGACTCGTGAAACCCACATCATGACGGTTTCATGGTCACCTTTCTTGATGAGGCGCATATGCGAAAGGCGGTTGCGGATCGGAATAACGTCTTGAGCGAACCGCTGCCATGACATATTGTCGAATTTTAGCCCGCCGAACGCTGATGACTGTACAATCTCGAGCAGTTCGCCTAATGAAAGCCATTCGATTGGATCTCGTAACCCCCCGACGCTGGTTGCCGTGACGTTCACGTCATTGCGTGCCCTCTCCAGTACTCGGGAAGCCAGATCGCCATGCAAGACTTGCCTGCGCCACCGACTTCCAAACTTAGAAAGGGCCGCTCGCCGGAGGTGGCAACGAATGGTCCGCTCAATGAACCAAAGGCCGTCCGAGACCTGAGCAAGTTCCTTCTGCGGCTCAACTACGTCAGCAAGGACGTCCGCAACGGCTTCTGAAAACTCGTTTAGCCGTTGCGGAACCACGAACTTCGGGCTTGTGCCTTCGACGTATGCAAGTCCCGCCCCTCGAAGTGCCTCGAACTCTCGAGGCTCGAGAAGATCTAGGAATTCGATGCGAGACTCCACTTCGAACAGCACATGATCTAGAGCGGCCAGTACTCCAACGCCTATTTCCTGAAGTGCATCCCGAAAAACAGTCGTAATCTCTGCCTCGATTCCGAATCCTATGCCAGGGAGTGGGAATCCAGGAGAAGCGCGTCCTTCATCTGTGCATTCGTTTTCTTCCAGGAGTGGTATGCAAAAGAAGGAGGCGTCCTCAATTAGCGAGCTGCCAACGGTGGGGAAGTAGGAGACACGGGGAACGGTCGACACCAAGCAGACCTCGATACCCCTATCGAGCTCCTGATCAACGCGTTGTCGAAGTTGGCCAATGGTCAATTGGCCAACGATTCCGGTAGGCGCAAAGCGCTCAACTTCGACTATGATCAAGGGACCTTGACGGGCATCATCGTTGGGAGCCTCACTTGTGAACTCTACCGCTGTCACAACCGAGCCGCCGAGGCTAGTCACGAGGAGCTCTCGAAGCGGCGTGAAAGTGGCGCCAAGCTGTGCAAAGACGAGTTTGTGACGTCGCAGACGCGACCGAAGGGTTTCCGCACGTATAGCTGCAGCAGGTTCAATTCGTCCGATCATAGCAGGTGCAACACCGGAGTAAGCTCGTACGCGTCATCGGTCTGCTGCACTAATCCCAAGCTAATCAAGTGGCCAAGGGCCAGCGGTGCTGCTTCGGCGATTGTAGGGAATTCCGTAGGCTCTTCCCGAAGAATCTCTAGCAAGTACGCCTCATCTTGATAGTAGCGTTTGATGTGGTTGAGCATCTCTTGCATGTTGCCTGCAACGAGCCGTCGCCATGGTTCAAGTGCACGTAGAACGTCAGTTCGCCGGATCTGCCTGTGAAAAACGTCAACGGGCAAGTCTTGAACCACGGTCGACGCCAAGTGCCGGTATAGGAATGCGTGTCCCCCGGATGCATCAAAAAGCGCTTCAAGAGCGCCGCCATCGATACTTATGCCCATTTTCCTACCGACAGAGTTAGCTAGGTCATCGGCCTCGTGGCGCTCGAAAGGTGCCAGGAAATTTGCCTTGGCCCAAGAGAAGAGTGGGTTGGGGCGTCCATAGAGTCGGCCACTTTCGATAATAGAGCTCGTTAGGCCAGAGAGTAGAAACGTGAAGTTGCCGTTCTCTTGCACCAGACTTCGTAGTACGCCAAGGAACTGTGCTATGGAGGTCATGTCGCCTTCCGCGACATCAATCCGGTCAGATGGCGTTAAATACTCGATCTCGTCCAGCATGAGCACAACCTTCACGTCCTCGCTGTTGAGGCGGCGCAAGATCGTCTGAAATCCGCGCTTAAACTCGGGAAGGCTAAAATTTGAAGGTAATGCGGTTAACTCTTGGCTTCTGAGTTCGCGACTCCTTAGCTGCGAAAGCAGATCATCAACCAGATCCTGAAGAAGGTCGGGAACGGGGTCTGCGGGCGGTGAGGGTAGGCTCTCCAGATCCCTCAGGACAATGATCGTTTGCTTATTATCCAGGGTTTGAGCCAGCTCGAATAGAACACTTGTCTTCCCGGACTTCCTTAGTCCAAATAGTCCGGTGACTCGCTGACTTCTTACGTCTTCGCGGAGGCTTTGTAGGAGCCTTCGTCGGCCGAAAAACCGTTCGCCGCGGACTGGGGTGGTTTCGTAGAATAGGTCTCGCGAGAAGATATAATCCCGGAAAAGCGAAATGAGCGAGATTGGGTCTCCGTTTCCTGGTAATTCGAGGGGTATTGCCAGGAAGTTTCCGGAAGACCAATCGTCAAGTTTTTCTCGTAGTCGCTCGTCTGGTGCCCAGAAAAACATCATGTCTGGTGTTACTTCGCGCGGGAGATTCGACAGGGATTTCTTGGCGGCGTTGAAAGTCCTAATCTGCAAATCGCGATATGGGCTATAGAAGAAGAGAACTTCTCTCGTGAGTCCGAAGGCGGCCTCGATGGCGCCACTGAAGCGCACTAGGGCGATGCCGCACTCCTCTGATCCTGATGGTCCGCCCACTCTCGCGAACACGAATTGCGACCCTAGGGCGGCTAAGGACGTCTGGTGATCGACTGTGACAGAGAACTGTTGTTTCAGGAGGGTGAGATGGTGCAGGACATCCGGATGGGTTGATGCGCGCACCGCGCCGGATCGCCAACCTGAGTGCCCAGCTTGTGCTTGTGTTGCCCGAGATATGCCTGCGGGATGCCCCATGGCCTCTCGCACCCTCAAGATCGTCGAGCCTTCAAGAGTGCTCGAAGCACTCTTTGCAAACTCACCCAGATCTGCGAGCTTCCTTAGTAAAGTTTGCGACGATATGCCGAGCTCCTTGGCAAGCTCGTGCACTCGAACTCTCAACTGAGCCCACCCTCTCGAGGAGGTGAGGCAAATTGGGCACTGCCCCAAATGCGGTATCGACGATGTCCCACCTCGGAGGGTCTGGTCGAGATGAAGACTCGACAGAGACTAGCGACAGTGAGGAGCTTTCGCTAGCGCTCTCAGGCGTCGGGGTGCGTCGGCCCGCTACTTGATCCTGCTTGGCATTTCGTCCCAGACATGACTATTTGGGTATTGTTGTACCCGAAAGCGACCTCGTCAGCTCATCGAGATAGCGGCTGTGAATTACAACCTCAAGATCTGCGGTGGTAAGAAGGCCATAGCTCTCGAGGAAGCTGCTGCGGAGGTCCGGGCGCATAGGCCAGACGCGGGTGGCGAGGCGTACGAGGTCGCGGGCGGGCAGGTCGTAGCGGCTGTGCTCGAAGTCGATCAGATGAACGACGCCGTCGTCGTAGATCATATTGCGGGGCATGAAGTCGAGGTGGCATGGCACGGTCGGTAGCGGGGCGAGGTCTTGGAGGGCTCGCATGTGGGCGCGTACCTCGGCTCGGTAGCTGGGCGTAATGCGCGCTCCGGCTTGGTGGAGCCAGTACTCGGCGCGTTCGGCGAGCCAGGCTGTCCAGTCCGGCTCCAGCCGCGGCGGCCGGGCGTCGTGGAGCGTCCGCAGTAGCTGCCCCACCTGGCGGTAGGCGTCTCGCTCAGCCTCGGGATTGAGCTTCCGCTGACTGAGTGGGATACCTGGCAGGGCGGTGATGACGATCGCGGGCGGATCGTCGGTTGCCGCGAGTAGGCGGGGCGCCCGGTCACCGAGGGCCCTGACCCAGGTCCGGTAGGCGTGTACCTCCTGCGTGTGCCGCTTATGGCTGCGATGGGGTTTCACGATCACCTCGCCGTGCTCTGCGGTCGAAGCACAGAGCACCTGAGGCCCGGCATGGCCTGGGTGCCACGTGACGGGTACCGCGTCTGTGTCGAGGAGACGCCGGCAGAGTTGCAGAAGATCGGTGGTGCTCATCGTCAGAGTTCGATGTGGCGGGTGTCGTTGTGGGTGACGAGTTGCCAGATGGTGCGGCCGAACCGGTTGGTTGGGCGCTGCCATCGGGTGACTGAGGCGTGGTCGGTGACGAAGCCGAGCCGTAGGCAGGCGTTGTGGGGGAGTGCGAGGAGTAGGTGGTTGGCTGCCTCGATGGTCTCGCCGTGGGCGGCGATGAGGATCTTTTCGCCGTCGTGCCGGGCGAGGATCTTCTGTAGGGCTCTGGTTGCCCGGTCGAGGTACTGGTTCCAGGTTTCGGACCCGTTGGCGTACGGCATGTCCGGGGAGTGTTGTGGCGGACCCTGAAAGGCGGTCTTGATGTCTGCCCACGGACGACCGTCGGCATCACCGTGGTCGACACCGCGAAGGTCCGGCTCGACGTTGGCTGGCACGCGGAGTGCCTCAGTGATGATCTCGGCGGTTTCTACCACCCGACGCCGAGGCGTGGAGTAGAAGACGGAGTAGGGGCGGCCATCCTGTTCCGCGGTCAGCCGGGCAGCGAGCTGGGTGATCTGATGGCGACCCTGGTCGGTCAGTCCGGTGCAGCCGCGTTCGCCGCCGACGATTCCGGTGACGTTGCAGGCGGCTTCGCCGTGGCGGGCGATGACGAGTTCGGTGGTTGGGGCCATCGGTAGGGCTCCTTCAGGGCGGTCACGTCGGTGTGAACGGGTCGGGCCAGGGTCGGACGGTGGGCCACGGGTGCCGGTATCCGTTGGTGCCGAGGTACCGGACGGTCAAGAGGTGGTGCATTTCGGCGTACTGCCGCAGCTCGTCCAAGTCGCAGAGGTTCGGCGCGATCGCCGCTCGGTATGCATCGACGCAGCTCATGAGGGTCTGCTGGCAGAGTCGGCCGTACGTCATCGAGGCGGTGACGAGCAGGCCGGCCAGGTCGTAGCCGAAAGGGGCGAGGGTGAGGTCGTCGAAGTCGACGACGGCGACGTTCTCTCCCTCAACGAGGTAGTTGCGGACGTTTGGGTCCTTGAAGAAGGCCGCGGGCCGGCCGGGCCGGTCGAGGACGGTGTCGAGCGCGGCCAGGTCTACGCCCGTGAGACGGGCGGTCCGATGCAGCGCCTCCCGACGCGGCCCGGTGAAGTCGGGAAGTACCAGCCCGGTCGACGTGGCGTGGGGTTGGTCGAGGCGCGCGGAGTGCAGCTCTCTCCGGTACGCGGCGTTATGCAGCCGACCGAGCGCGGACGCCACGCGAGGCAGATCGGACACCTCGGGTGTCCGGCCCGGCAGTCGCTCGAAGGCCAGGTGACGACTCGTCCGTCTGACCAGATGCGGGAGGCGGACCCCGGACTTCAGCGAAGTGAACCAGGCGTAATGGGCCGCCGCTGCCGAGCAACGTTGTGGGTCGTCGTACCGCTTGAGGAAGAGGTTACTGGTCATGGCCGTGCTGCCAGGGCGTAGCTGACGGTGGACCGGGTCGGATACGGCGGCGCCGGCAGCCGTTTCCGGAGGATCGCGGCCAGGTCGGCTGGCCCGCCCACAGGGTGGATTCTGTATTTCGGGGTCGTGGCGAGGTATCGGGCGAGGTGCGTGGCGTCCGCGAACTCGAAGACGTGCTGCTCGTGCAGGACATCGAGCACGGCGAGATGAGTGGCGGCGATGTTGACCAGGTTGCCGCTGTGGAAGCTCTCGTAGAGGCTCGGCTGGCTGACAGCGTCGGGGTCGAGGTTCGCTGCTTGGACGAGATGATCGAGTTCGGCGTAACTGTCCAGCGACTTGGTCACCAGGACGGCGACACCCCCGGGACGGAGGCAGCGGGCGATCTCCGCGACTACGGCGGCCGGCGTGGTCGAGTGATAGAGACAGAACGCGGCTACCGCCGCGTCGGCCATCGAATCGGGCAACGGTAGGTGGTGGAAGTCGGCGCAGACCGTCGAGCCGACCTCGTCGGCCTGGGCCAACCGGGTCTGGACGGTGTTCAGCAGCGCGGCCGAAGCGTCGACCGCGATAAGCCGTCGAGGGCGGAGACCGGCAGCGATCCGGAGCGTGGTGGTGCCCCGCCCGCAGCCGATGTCGAGCACGACCGCACCGGGCGAGGTCCGCTGGGCGAGCAGGTCCACGACGACTTGGGCGGCGTTTCGCCCAACGATCTTGGCATGGTGTAGCGCGCGGGTGCGTTCCGCGAGCCGGTCGTCGGTGCAGTACAGGTCGCCGTGGACCAGCGCGGGGTCGAGGAACGGGTTAGCCGACACCGGCCGCCTCCCGTCCCGGCCCGGTTACGTCATCGGCTGGGCCTGTTGCCGTAGCCGGTCGACCAGTCGGTTGGCTTGCCTGCGGCTGCGCAGTGAGATCAGTCGGACGTGCGGCCCGTGTTCCCGGATGAGGGTCTCGACCCGGGGCCGCATGGTGCGTCGGTAGCTGAGGATGTAGCGGACGAAGTTCCAGGTGATCCGGTCGTAGACGCCGTCGGCCTGGTGCTGGCCGCCCCGGTAGCGCCAGCGTCGTTGAGCGATGCCCCAGAGACAGGTCAGGGCGGATAGGTCGAGGAAGATCACGGTATCGGCGGCGGCCAGCCGGATGGGTAGAGTGCCGGCGTAGTTGCCCTCGATGACCCACCGCTCGCTGGCCACGAGCTTCTCCTGCTGGGCAGCGAACTCGTCCTGGGGCAGCGGGTTCCACTGCGCGTCGTAGTAGATCGAGTCGAGGTGGGTCAGCGGCGCGTCGAGGATGCGGGCCAGTTGCCGGGCGACGGTGGATTTGCCGCTGCCGCCGCAGCCGATGATGGCGATCCTGTCCATGGTCCTCCAGGGTAGGCGCGGGACGGGGTGATGTCGGGCGGACACGGCGGCTCATGACGGCACCCGGTCCGAATGACGCAGAAGATGGTCGAGTACGTCGAGTTGGGCGGAGAGCCGGAACGGGGCGAGGCGGCGCAGGCAGTCGGCGATCAGGTTGGTGTGGTCGTTGGTGCCGGCGATTTCGGCAAGCCAGCCGACCCGGTCCCGTACGTCGGTGGCATTGGTGACGTGCAGACTCGCCGGTACGAGTCCGGCGGCGCCTCGGACGGTGGTAGGCAGGAGCGGGGCGCAGCCGGCGAGTATCGCTTCGAAGATCCGTTGGGTGATCTGGCCGACACGGGCGTAGCGGTCGGGTAGCAGCAGCACGGTGGCGAGGGCGTTGGCGTGGATCTCGGTGACCTGCGGGAACGGGACCCGGCCGATGAAATTGAGATCGGGCCAGCGGTTGGTGTCGGGCCACTTGCCGGCGATCAGGTGGGATAGCTGCGCGGCAGCGGGAGCGAAGAAGGTGTCGAACGCGTCGTCGCGGTCGTACTGGTTGCCGACGTATACCAGTGGGGTCGGTCGGGGATGGGCTGCGAGTGCGGCGGGATTGGCGGTGTCGATGGCAGCGTCGGCGATGGGGAAGAGCAGCGACACCGTCCCTGGGCTCGGGTGCAGCGCAGGCTCGCAGATCGTGACGTGGTTGAGCTGGCGGAGCGAGGCATGCGGGTCGAGCTGTCGGTCCTTGTCCCAAATGATCGTCGGGATGCCGAGTTTGAGGGTGTAGTGGGTGCGGAGTTCGGCTTGCCGGTGTAGGTCGCAGGTGTGGCCGGGCCGGCCGCAGGGCATGGTGTTGCGGCCGGGAATGGGCCAGCGCCACTCGAGAAACAGGACGTCGATGTCGGGCAGGCCGGCATCCCACCGATAGGGCTCGGTGAGGTTGTTTCCGGCTTCGTCCAGGTCGCGGTTGCGCTGGAGGAACATGATGTCGTGGCCGGAGTGGCGTAGTCCGTCGATGAGTGTGCGGCGGTGGCTGCGTCCGCCGTCGGGGGTGTCGAGGATGCCGGGGCCGAGGAATCCCCAGAAGCTGTAGCCGATCAGCACTTGGTCACCCACCAGCCTTCGATGAGCAGAGCGTCCAGGCCGGTCGCGGTGAGGCAGGCCAGCGCCATATCCGGAGTACCGCAGATTGGTTTGCCCTTGACGTTCAGCGACGTGTTGATCAGGACTGGGTGCCCGGTGATCTGGCCGAACGCGGTCAGGACGTCGGCGAGGAGCGGATGCTGTGCGTGGGTGATGGTCTGCACCCGAGCGGTGTCGTTGGCGTGGACGATCGCGGGTAGGACAGTGCGGGTCAGGTCGGTGACGGGGGCTGCGATGGACATGTATGGCGAGGGTTGACGCAGCTGGACGTAGTCGGCCGCCTTGTCAGCGAGGATGACCGGGGCGAACGGCCGGAACGGTTCGCGGAACTTCACGGTGGCGTTGAGCCGATCCACGACGCCGGGTGAGAGGGGTGAGGCGAGGATCGACCGGTTGCCCAGCGCGCGTGGCCCGGCCTCCAACGGGCCGGCGAAGAGTCCGACAATCGCCCCACTGGCGAGCCGCCGGGCAAGGTGGTGGACAGGATCGTCCAAGCGTTCGGCGGCCAGGCCGGGGCGCGGTTCGTTGTGCAGGGTCAGCTTTGGGTACGCCGGGCCGAGGTAGCAGCGCTGTTCGACGCCGGTGGGTGGCCGGCCGGTGGCGTCGAGCCAGGCGGCTGCTGCCGCGCCGATTGCGGTGCCGGAGTCTCCGGGCGCGGGCGGTACGTGCACCTCGTCGACGATGCAGGCTCGGGTGATGAGTCCGGCGGCGACGCAGTTCATCGCCACTCCGCCGCCGAGGCAGAGCAGGCCGGATTCGGTGAGCCGGGTGGCTCGCCGGGCCAGGTGCAGCATCACCTGCTCGGTCCGTTCCTGGAGTGCGGCGGCCAGGTCGGCGTGCACGAGTTCGACCGGTGCGCCCGGCAGGCGTGGCGGGCAGGTGGCGGCTGCGAATGCCGGTGTGGTCCGGCCGTACCGGCTGGAGAGCACCCGCAGCGGCAGCAGGGTCGGATCGAGGGTGAAGCCGTTCTGGGTGAGGCGGATCGCTCGGCTCATGAGGCTGTGGAAGCGTTCCGGGTTGCCGAGCGCGGCCAGTGCCATCACCGTGCCTTCCTCGTCGCCCCGACGCCAGCCCAGGTGCTGGGTGACGGAGCCGTAGGCGTAGCCGAGCGATGCGGGGTCGTCGACCGCGTCGTGCAGGACGAGTCGGAAGGGCCGTGCGTCGTGCTGTGCGGCGTGCCAGATGGTGGTGGTCTGAAGTTCGCCGAGGCTGTCCACGATCAGGACGGCCGCGTCGTCCACCCCGGCGGAGAGGAACGCATAGAGGGCGTGCGCGCGGTGGTGCTGTATCGGGCGGAGCCGGGCGTGTGGAAACCGTCGGGACAAGTCTCGCATCCTGGCCTGGTAGCGGCGGCGGACGGTGAGGAAGCTGCGAGCACGGGGCACCGCCCGGGCGCGAGTCACGGAAGCGGCCAGGTGCGCGGGCAGTTGACCGAGCGCGGGTAGGTAGCGGCGGCCGTCGAAGTTGTACGCGACCGTCGTCACCTGGTCTGCGGTCAGCCCGGCCTCGGCCAGCAGCCAGGCGACGGCGTTGGACGGGTACGCCTTGCTGTGCTTGACCCCGTCGAGTCGCTCCTCTTCGGCGAAACCGATCAAGTATCCGTTGACCAGGAGCGCGGCGGCCGAGTCGTGTGTGTACGCGCACAGGCCCAGCACGACGTCGGCGTGGCGGCTGTCCGGTCGCGCCCTCATCCTCGTGCGTCCTGCGTGGCTGTGGCGACGGCCGGGGCGAGGTGGTCGTACCAGCTTGAGAGGGCGTGGCCGAGTGGGTCGGGGGTGGCGGCGGCGAGCTTCCGCGCCTGGTCCCGGTCGCCTGCCTTCCAGGCTCGGTAGCTGCTGAGGGTCCGGCCGAAGGCGTCCCAGGTCGGCCCGTCTTCTGAGTCGGTGGCGCCGAAGATCACGCGTTGGAGAAGGGTGTCCAGGTCCGGCCACGACACGGTGACCGGCGCCAGTTCGGCGTCGCCGGGCAGACCGTGCAGGCAGGCGGCGGCGGCTTCGGTGTTGTTGGCATAGAGGTGCAGGGAGTCGACGTGGTGGTGGTATTCGCCCAGGTCGACGCCGAGCCAGCCGGCCATCAGCTCCTGAATCAAGGTCGTGGTGAAGATGTCGTAGGGGAAGCCGAGCCACAGGTCCTGGCTGCGCATGCTGGTGTGCATTTCGAGCCGGCCCTGGCGGATGAAGAAGCGGTAGCCGAGGGTGCAGGGCACGTCCCGGTATCCCCGGTGGTCGCGGGACGGGTCGTACAGCTGGATCACGGCTCGCCGGGTGTCCTGGTCGGCGTGCAGTTGGCGTCGTACGGCGTCGAGTTGGTCGACCGTGGCGTCGAGCTGGTCGATCCGGCCACCCCATCGACGCAGTCGTGGGCCGTAGGCGCCTTGGAGCATACCGTCGTCGGCGTACCGGCGGAGGTTGTCGTTGTAGTCGAAAATCCATGGGTCGTCCGAGCCGGAGAGAATCCACAGCGCCTCGGCAACGGCGAAGGCCGGGTTGATCACGCGGGCGGGTGGTACGTGGACGATCCGTCGTCGGGGATTCGTCAGGCAGAGGTGGGCGCCGATGACCTCGGTGGTGGCGTGGTCGCGTGGGGATGCGGCGTGACCGTTGAGTAGTACGGCCTGACAGGCGGCGGTGAAGAGTTCGCTGGCCGAGTCGGCGGTGAGAACGATCATGGGTGGGCTCCGTTGCGGGGTTCAGGAGGTGAAGGTGGCGAGCCGGTCGCGGGACAGGTCGACCAGCCAGGCGGCCTGCCTGGCGAGTCCCTCGTGCAGGCCGACGGTGGGCCAGTAGCCGAGCAGCCGGCCGGCGCGGGTCAGGTCGGCTGCGGTCGCCGGCACATCGCCCGGCTGGGCGTTCACGACCTTGATCGGTACCTGCCGGCCGGTGACCTTCGACGCCTCGTCGATGACGCCGCGCATGGACACGCTCGCGCCACCGCCGACGTTGACGACTGTCGCCCGGACGTCGAGATGAGCCGCGGCGATGGTCGCGGTGACGACGTCGCTGATGTAGGTGAACTCACGGTGTTGACTGCCGTCGCCGAAGAGGGTCATCGGAAAGCCGGTGTAGGCGGAGAACAGGATCCGACCGATCACCATGTCGGGTCGCTGTCGAGGCCCGTACACGGTGAAGTAGCGGAGTGCGACGACGCTGAGTTGGCTGTCGGGGCGGCGGGCGTAGGCCAGGCAGAGGTGCTCGGCGGCGAGCTTGCTCACGCCGTACGGGGAAATCGGACAGGTCGGGTCGTCTTCCCGACTCGGCCGGTTCGTCGGGCCGTAGACGCTGGACGACGATGCGAAGACCAGCCGTCCTACGCCCTGCCGGACGCACGCGTCGAGGAGTCGATGGGTGCCGAGGACATTGGTCTGGGCGTAGTCGAGGAAATCGCTGCCCCAGGATTGACGGACGCCGGGCCGGGCGGCGAGGTGGAAGACGGTTTCACAGCCCTTCACCACGTCGTCGAGGTGATCGGTGGCCAGGTCCAGGTGGCATGGCGTGAACGACGGGTCGGAGACTGCGGCGGCGAGGTTCTCGTCCGCGAGGGCGTGCTCGCCGAGCCGGCGACGGTCCAGGCCGATCACCGTCACGCCTCGGGCCAGTAGCGCGTCGACGAGATGCGAGCCGATGAAGCCGGCCGCCCCGGTCACCAGGACTCGGAACATGGATCGTCACGCCTCCTTACGTGTGCTGCGTTCGAAGATCAGCCGCCAGGCGTGAGTGAGCAGGGGAGGATCGACCGCCGGAACGCATGCCCGACCGATCGCGGTCCGGCGGCTTCTGCACTCCTGTCCGCCAGCGCCGTTGGCAGCCGTCATGGCGCCGTTGCGGGAGAGGTAGACGGTTCATCGCCGTGCCGCCTGCATGCCGGCTCGGTGGTAGGGGGTGTGCCGGCGGTGCGTGCCGGAGGCGATCCGCTCGCGGCCGATGTGGCGGACCCGCCGGGGGGACAGCGGGTCCGCCACCGCAAGGCTGCGGGTGGGAGCAACCCGCCGGTCACCCGCCCGCGCAGCCCTCATGGCAGTACGCAGGCGAGGAGACAGCCTCACGACATTGGAGCCACGAATCACCGCCGCAACCAGGCGCGGGCCCGAGATCGTCTTGTCGAGTCTGATCAACGTGTCCACGATCTGCCCCCTGAGCTGTAGGCGATTCGGGCTGGCCGCGTAGCCGCCGTCGGGCGGCACCGTTCGAGGCTCGGCAATAGCGAACCGTCTTGGGCGGTCGGCCGGTACCGTCCACTGCCCGTCCAATCGCAACCAGGTAGTGACGACCCGTAGCCAGACTGGCTAGCGTGATCTACGTCGATTGGCGATGCCCGGAGGTGTTCGATGGCGGAGCGGCGCTATCCCCCGAACCGGCGGCTCGCGTGGGAGAGACTCCAGCGCGGGTGGTCGTACGAGGAGATCACCGAACGAATCCGTAGTGAGATGACCCGCGCCGGCGAGACCGACACCGGGCTGAACGCCAACACCGTCCGACGCTGGGAGATCGGCGAACGGTGGCCGGACCCGCGCTACCGCAAACACCTCGTCGCGATCCTCGGCAAGCCAGCGAGCGACCTCGGCCTGCTCACCCCCGACGAGCTGGCCGTACGCCCGGAGGCGGAAACACTGCACGAGTTCAGGAGGTTGTGGGACATGCTCACCGGGAACGACAACGGCAACGGCTGGGACCGCGCGTCCGTACTACGCGCCCTCGTCGGCGCCGGCATGCTGCCCCTGGTCGCGCCACTGCTGTCCCTCGACCCCGACGCCGCGCAGGCCGACGGCAAGATCGTCGACCCGGACGCGTACCGGCAGATCGTGCGCTACCAGCGGGAGCTGTACTGGACCAGCCCGACCCGGCCGCTCTACGAGGCCGCCTATGCCCACACCCAGCTCGGCATCGGGCTCCTGCGCGCAGCCACCGGCACCAGCCGCGCCAGCCTCGCCAGCGCCCTCGCGGAATCCGCGCTGCTCACCGCCCGGCTCGCCTTCTTCGATCTCAGCCAGCCCGCCATCGCCGAGCGCTGCTACGACGTCGCCCTCGCCGCCACCCGCGACGCCGGCGACCACGCCCTGGCTGCGGCTGTTCTCGGCCACACCGCCTTCATTCCCGCATTCGGCCACGACCCAGCCGGCGCCCGCCCGCTGATCGACGCAGCCATCCAACACACCTGGCACGGAGTCAGCCCCATGGTCCGTTCCTGGCTGCACTGCGTCGCCTCGGAGGTGGAGGCGCGGGCCGGAGCGGCAGCTGCAAGCCGCCGTCACATTGACCTGGCGGCAGGGGCGATCGACGGCGACTCCACCCCGCCCGAATGGCTCGACTTCTACGACAACGGCCGCCTGCACTCCTTCGCCGGGTACTCCGCTCTCGCCAGCGGCGACCATCGAGAAGCCGCCGGCCAACTCGACCAGGCGCTCGCCGGGCTCACCGGCACCAGCGCGAAGCAGCGCAGCGTCGTCCTCGCCGACCTCGCCACCGCACACGGTAGTGACGGCGACCAGGCCGCCGACTACCTCAACCAGGCCGTCGACGCCCTGCACACCGACTGGTACGGCACCGGCCTCGACCGGGTCCGCGCCGTCCGGCCCCTACTCGGCGACAGCCGACACGGTGCCCAGCTCGACGAACGCATCGCCGCTCTCGCCGCCGGCCGAGCGGCTCTTCCTGGTTAGCCGGCCGACTCGTTGTGCTTGCGGACGAGGTCGGGCAGCTCGGCCAGCGAGTCGAGCTGGAACAGGCAGCGGTCGCTGACCGCCCTGTCGTCGAGGATGTACCCCCACGGGCCGCGACGGACCAGGGCGGTCGCGATCCCCGCCTCCTGCGCCGGCCGGATGTCGTTGTCCAACCGGTCGCCGACGTAGAGCACCTGACCCGCCGGGCAGCCCGCCTCGGCCACCACCCGTTCGAAGAACGCCGCGGACGGCTTCTCCACACCCCAGCCGTCCGACGTGCCGATCACGTCGACCGGCAGGTCCAGGGCACGCAGGATCGTCTCCGCTCGTGCGGTCTGGTTGCCGGCCAGGCCGACCCGCAGCCCCGACTCGCGCAGCGTGGCGAGGCACGGTCGGGCATCCGGGTACAGGTCCTCCTCGGTGAACGACTCCGGCTGTCCCGCCGCCGTGCGGCGCTCCCGCTCCACGGCCAGGTCGAACCCTGGCCGGAACACCTGAAACGTCTCCCGGTAGTCGAGGCCCCGAGCGATCACCGCCCCGAAGACGGCTGAGAAGGTGTGGCGCGGTACACCGAGCCAGTCCGCCCAGGTCCCGTACTCCCGGGACTCATCGACAATCGTCTCGCCCACATCGAAGAACACGCTCGCGATCACATCTCGATTGTGCCCCTGGATACGCAGGGTGATCTATGGGGGTCTGCGTGCCCGGAGGTTGCCGGTTGCAGCCGGGGCGGCCGGGCGTCCCGCGACGACGGAAGGACAAGCGGACGGAGCATCGCGGAAAGTTGGCACATCTGGGTTCTCCGGAATCTGGGCACCGCCGTCGGACCACGGCGTACTCGCCCGGACGGATCGATGCGCCCCTGCACGATCATTGTTGCCGGTGATGCTCGTGAGCTGGATCGCAGCAGCTGAATGGTCTTGACAAGGAAGCTCGGCCGAGGGGTACTGGATGGACGTTCCCCGTGCGGCGGTCTTGATCGCCGGGCTACAGAGGTCGATGGGTGGGCGCTCCGTAGGAGCGCTTGCTTTTCGTGCTGAATCCGTGTGAGCGGGTCGGCGACGGGTGTCGAGCGAGCTACAGGAGGGCTGAGATGAAGGATCTTCTCCCGGCGGGTTGAGCCGAAGCCCTACCCGGCCGCCGCGGTGTCGCGCGGCTGTAGGAGTCTCCTGTCACGGACTGTGACAAACTCAGGCGCCGGTGCGACCGCCAATCGTCCTGTCCAATGCTGGACAACTAACTTTGCTTTGGCTCTGCCGTGCGGTAGTGCAGGGTGGCGGTGAGGAGCCGGTCGGCGAGGGTGAGCACGGGCCGGTGGGCAGTACCCGGACCCGAGGATCTGCGCGATACGTGCGCTGGCTTGTGCGGCGACGTCGAGACTGTACGAAGACGACCGGTGCCCGCTTTGTATGATCGACCTGCGGAAGAGCCCGGCCGCCCGCGGACTCGCCGAAGATGGTCACGTTACCGGGTCGCCGTCGCGGCGGCCCTGATCGGGAACGTCGCCTGGTCACCTCGCAGGTGCAGCTTCAGTCATCAAACTTCCGAGACCTGATGTCCTTGACGACCTGGCCCGATTTCATGACGAGCTTCACCCGGTCCGGATCCGAGAGCACGGCCGGATTGACAAGGGGATCGCCGTCGACGGCGATCAGGTCAGCCAGCTTGCCGGACTCGACGGAGCCGAGGTCGACGTCGATACCCATGATCTGCGCGTTGCCGAGGGTCGCGGCGCGCATCGCCGCCTTGAAGCCGATGACGCGCGACTTCAATTCGACCTCCAGCGCCCGGCCGGCCTGTTCGGCACCCAGCAGGTCCGACCCGGATCCGATGCGCACTCCCGCCGCCAGGGCGAGACGCAGCGCATTTGCCATCGCCTCGCCGACGCCGGCGAGCTTGTCGAGCACCTCGGCGCTCAGCCCCCAGGCATCGCTGCGCTCGCGCATCACCGCGACCACCATGAACGTGGGTACCAGCGCCGCGTCGTGACTCGCCATGAGCTGCGCGGACGGCTCGTCGAGATGGGTGCCGTGCTCGAAGCATCTGACTCCGGCCGCAAGGCCCCGCCGGATGGCCTCGACGTTGTGGGCGTGTGAGGTCACGTAGGTGCCGCGCGCCTCGGCCTCCCCGACCGCCGCCCGCAGTTCGTCAACGGTGAAGTGGACGTCTGCGGGGCCGTCGGCGAAGGAGACCACGCCACCGCTGCCATACACCTTGAGCTGCGTCGCGCCCCGTCGCAGGGCGGTCCGCGCCGCGAGCCGGACCCCGTCGGCGCCGTCGCACACCAGTGCTCGCTGGAACAGGCCCGGTATGCACAGCGCGGCATCGGTCATCCGGTACGGCGTGTGGCCGCTGCCGTGGCCGCCGGTCTGGGCGAGCGCCGGCCCGGAGGGGAAGATTCGGGGTCCTCGCACGAGGCCCGCGTCGACCGCCTGGACGATGCCTCCGTCGAGACCGGCCAGGTCGCGGGCGGTGGTGACGCCCGCGTCGAGGCACAGCCCGCAGTTGCGGAAGATCCCGGCCGCGATGCTGGCCGCCGACAGCAGGCCGTCGTCGCGCATGGCCGCGACTGGTAGCGCCTGCCCGAGGTGCGTGTGGGCGTCGATCAGCCCGGGCAGCACGAAGTAGTCGGACAGGTCCAGGTCAGGGTCGTCGCCCGGACCCGGGTGCGCGGGCCTGGGCGAGATCTCCCCGAATCGTTCGCCCTGTACGGCGATGATGACGTTGCGCTCGGGCTCGCCACGGGTGGCGTCGAACAGTGTCCCGGCGCGGATGGTGTATCCCACTGGATTCTCGTTCTGGTTCAGTCTGTCCGGGAGGGGAACTCGAACCGGCCGCGGTCATTGTGCTCGTACGGCTGCGACTCGGTGTTCGGCGACTTTTCCAGAAGCTCGATGATGTAGTGCACGACCGGCGCGTCGCCGATGTTCCGGAGCCGGTGCGCGGGCAGCGGGGCCGTGGTGCCGACGGTGCGGAAGAGCACGAAGCCGGGCACGGGCTCGGTGATGATGCCCCAGTCGGCGTCGCCCGCCTCCTGCCCCTGCAGGGTGCCGTCCTGCGGATACAGGATGATGTGGTCGTGATGGTGCTGGTGGAATTCGCACTGCTCACCGGGTTGCAGCGTCATCTCCCAGACGCGGACCCGCGCGTTCTCGTGCAGGATCACCCCTCCGACGGCGGGTGAATAGGTCTGCTCGCTCATTTCTGTTCTCCTTCGGTCTGGTTGGCGTCGGGTGTCAGTCGAATACCACGGTGCGGTTGCCGTTGAGCAGCACCCGGCGCTGGCAATGCCAGGTGACGGCGCGCGCCAGGGCGACGCGTTCGGCATCGCGTCCCGCGGCGACGAGGCCGTCGGGTGAGAGACGGTGGTCCACTCGGACCACCTCTTGTTCGATGATCGGGCCCTCGTCCAGTTCCGGGGTGACGTAGTGCGCGGTGGCGCCGACGAGCTTGACGCCCCGGTCGTAGGCCTGATGGTAGGGGCGTGCACCCGCGAAGCCGGGCAGGAACGAGTGGTGAATGTTGATCGCTCGTCCGTCGAGGCGCTTGCAGAGGTCGTTGGAGAGGATCTGCATGTAGCGCGCCAGGACGACGAGCTCGATCTGGTGGGCCTCGACGAGCCTGAGCAGCTCGGCTTCGGCGGCCGGCTTGGTCGCCGTCGTTACCGGAAGGTGCACGAATCGTAGGCCCGCGTCCTCGGCCAGCGCGCGAAGGTCGGCGTGGTTCGACACCACCAGGACCGGTTCGGCGGGCAGCGAGGCGCTGCGCCACCGATAGAGCAGATCGGTGAGGCAGTGGTCGAACCTGGATACCATGATCAACACGCGGGGCCGCCGCGACGCGTCGTACAGCTGCCAGTCCATCTGAAACGCATCGCCGGTCGGGGTGAAGGCGGGGCGGAGCCCTTCCACCGTGATCCCGGCCGGCGGTCCGGTGAAGCCGGTACGCAGGAACACCTGGCCACGGGCGGTGTCGTCGAACTGCTGGTGCTCGCTGATGTCGCAACCGTGCTCGACGACAAACGACGTGATCGCGTGCAGGATCCCCGGCCGCTCGGGGCACCGCACCGTCAGCACGAACTGGGAGTCCGCGGGCGCACCATTCACGAGCGGGTGTCCCGGTACTCGGCGCAGGCGTCCAACAACCACGCCGCTATGTAGGCCGCGTAGGAGGACTGGACCAGCAGCCGGAATTCGGTCGCCGTGTCGTCCCGGACGAGCAGCACGACGCGGGCGAGGGCGAGCAGCGTCTGCGCACACGTCCCCGCCGGGCTGACGCTCGGGTGCAGGTCGATCGAACACCCGCGGGCGAGCACCTCGGACGCCAGCGGCCCCGAGAGGTCCAGGGTGGTCCGCTGGGCCGAGACGTCGACGATCGCGCCGGCATCCGGGCCGACGGCGGCGCGCAGCGACCGCGCGAGCTCCGGCCGGCCGGCGGGCGGGGCGAGGACGAGCCACTCGCGTGGACTCATCCAGAGCACGGCGATGTCCGGGGTGGCCCGGTAAGTGCACGGCGTCGTCGGAAGCGCCGTTCCGAGCACCCCGGCGACGGCCTCGGCGGCCGGGCCGTCGCCGAACAGGTGCAACGACAGCTGCGTCAGCGGCCGCACTTCGCGCAGGGCGATGCCGGCGGGCATCCGGGCGAAGGCCGAGGTCCACTCCTCGAGCGGGCTGCGGGCGATGATGAGATCAGCCGTCACGGCGGGTGTTCTCCTTGTCGTACAAGACCCGGTCGGTGACCGTGACCGGGATGACGGTGTCCTGCACCGGCGCGTAGAGCGTCTCGCCGATCCGTTCGGATCCGCCGCGGACCAGCGCCAGCGCGAACGAGCGGTTCAGCGCGGCACTGTGGTAGCTGGAGGTGACGTGGCCGAGCATCGGTACCGGCGGGTCGGGCACGACGCTCGTCGCGATGAGCTGAGCGCCCTCGGGCAGCAGCACCCGGGGGTCGGCCGGGAGCAGGCCGACGAGGCCCTTGCGGTCGGGGCGCCGGTTGTCCGGGCGGGCGAACGACCGCCGGCCGATGAAGTCGGGTTTCTGGTCCGACACGGCCCAGGCCAGGCCGAGGTCGTGGGGTGTGGTGGTCGCGTCGCTGTCCTGGCCGATGATCGGGAAGCCCTTCTCGGCGCGGAGTACGAGCGTCGCCTCCAGGCCGTAGGGGGTGATCCCGAACGGCTCCCCCGCGGCGAGCAGCGCCTCCCACACGGACTGCGCGTGCCAGGAGGCAACGCTGACCTCGTAGGCGAGTTCGCCGGAGAAGCTGATCCGGCTCAGCCGGGCCGGCACTCCCACGACCTCGGCGTCGCGCCAGGTCATGTGGGGGAACGCCCCGTTGGACAGGGCGAGCCCAGGTGCGACCGCGGCGAGCACGTCCCGGGAGCGCGGGCCGGCCAGGGGGAAGGTTGCCCACTGCTCGGTCACCGCCGTCAGGCTGACGCGCAGGTGCGGCCACTCGGTCTGCGACCACTCCTGCATCCAGTCGAGGACGTGTGCGGCACCGCCGGTGGTGGTGGTGAGCAGATACTCATACTCGGCGATCCGTGCGACGGTGCCATCGTCGATGATGACTCCGTCGAGACCGCACATCACGCCGTAGCGGATGCAGCCCACCTTCAAGCTGCTCATGAGGTTGGTGTACATCAGGTCGAGCAGGGCCGCCGCGTCGGGCCCGTGAACGGCGATCTTGCCCAGCGTTGAGCCGTCGGTCAGCCCGACGCGCTCGCGCACGGCCAGGCACTCGCGCGCGGTCGCGGCCGTCATGTCCTCGCCCGGCCGCGGGTAGTAGCGGGGCCGCCTCCACTGCCCCGCGTCCTGGAGCACCGCGCCGCGGGCGGTGTGCCACGCCTGCAGCGGCCCGGCCCGGACCGGGTCGAACAGCTGTCCCCGGTCTCGCCCGGCGAGCGCGGCGAACGCCACCGGCATGTACGGCGGGCGGAACGTGGTCACGCCGAGCTCCGCCACATCGACGCCGAGGAACCCGGCCAGCACACCGGTGCTGAGCATGCCTGAGGTCTTTCCCTGATCATGTGCGGTGCCGATCGTGGTGTAGCGCTTGACATGCTCGACCGAGCGCATACCCGTCCCGGCGGCGCGCAGCACATCGGCCACGGTCGCGTCGCGCTGCAGGTCGACGAAGGCGGTCGCACCCCACGCCTCGTCATCGGGATCGGGTACCGACCACAGCACCTGAGCCGCAGCTTCCGGCCCGGGTGCCGGTGCGGTCGGCAATGTCGCCTCCCTGCCGCTGCGCCCGAGCGTGCTGAGCGCCGCCCACGCGGCCGCGGCCCCGTCGCGCAGGCAGCCGTCGAGCGTGAACACGCCGTTGGCCGCGCCAGCGGCCCGGACGGTGGGCCGGGGGTCCGACGGAACGAGTGCACCGATCGCCGGGGCGTAGCGCAGCGCGCCGCCGGCGTGGCTGAACAGGTGCACCGCCGGGTTCCAGCCGCCGGACACCAGCAGCAGGTCGCAGGCGATGCCGTCGCGCCGGCCGCTCGGCTTCCCGTCCGCCCAGCCGACCACGTGCGCGGCGGTGATGCGGGACCGGCCGGTGGTGCCGATCACCACCTGCCCGGGCCGGGTCTCGATGCCGCGCCGCTGGCACTGCGCGACCCAGGCGGCCGGGGCGGCGGCGCGAGGATCGATCACCGCGGCGACCTGCGCCCCGGCGTCGGCCAGGTCGATCGCGGCGGCATAGGCGCTGTCGTTGGTCGTGAACACCGCCAACCGCCGCCCGGCCAGTACGCCGTACCGGTTGAGGTAGCCGCGGGCGGCGGAGGCGAGCATGATTCCTGGTCGATCGTTGTCGGCGAAGGCGATCGGCCGTTCGTGCGCCCCGGTGGCTACGATGACCTGCCGGGCCCGGATCCGCCAGACGCGCTGCCGCGACATCCGTGCCGGGGCGCAGGCACCCAGATGGTCCGTGCGTTTCTCCAGCGCCAGCACGAGCCCGTCGTAGTAGCCGAGCGCGGTCGTGCGCGGCAGCACGCGGACCAGCGGATGCGCTGCCAGCTCCGCGACCACCCGGTCGGCCCAGTGCGCCGCGGGAGCGTCGTCGAGCGTTTCGGCACCGCCGAGCAGGGCTCCGCCGGCCGCTGGTTGATCGTCGACCAGCATCACCCGTACGCCCGCGCGTGCCCCGGTCAGCGCGGCGAGGAGCCCGGCCGGCCCGGCGCCGACGACCAGCAGCTCGCAATGCGCGTGGGTCGCGTCGTAGCGGGCCGGGTCGGCGTCCGGCGACAGCCGGCCCCGTCCCCGCAGGCCGCGCGCGATCAGCCCGTCGTACAGCTCGATGGTGGTCGCCGTGAGCATTGGCTCGCCAAACGGCTGCTCGATCTGGACGAGGGCGTTGGGCTCCTCGGCACCGGCGCCGAAGATGCCGCGCGGCCGGCCGTACCTGATGCTGGTCCCCACCAGGTGCACTCCGTTGGCCAGCAGGGCCGAGGCCAGCGTGTCGCCGCGGCGGCCGGTGTAGTCCTGACCGTCATAGCGGAATCGCAGCGTCTCGCCGGAAACGACCCGGCCGCGGCCCGGTACCCGCGGCGCCGCCGTCATCGAGCCGCATCCGTCGCGCGTGGGCCGCCGGGGGCCGCGCCGGTCAGGGGCGGTGCCGCCTCGGCCGGCCGGTACACCGCGAGGATCTCGTACGTCACCGTGTCGCGCACGACGTTGAACCACTGACGGCATCCCGCCACGTGCAGCCACCGCTCGGCATGCGGCCCGCTCGGGTTGTCCCGGAAGTACAAGACATGCGCCCACTGCGCGTCCGTCAGCCGCGACGGGTCGGGCGGGTACGCAAGATGGGCCTGACCTCCGTAGCGGAATTCCACCTCGTCGCGGGGCCCGCACCACGGACACTCGATCAGCAGCATCACACCACTCCACAGAACTGATTGCGCCGGTCGGATGGTCAGTGCGCGACGCCCGCGACACCGGCCGCGCCGTGCTCGGCGATGAGCGCACCGGTGGTGAAACGCTCCAGCGTGAACGGCTCGACATACGGGTGGGGCGCGTTGTGAACAATGGTGTCGGCGAGACACCAGCCGATACCGGGCGTGGCCTTGAAACCGCCGGTCCCCCAGCCGCAGTTCAGATACAGCCCATCGACGTCGGTCAGACCCACGATCGGCGACGCGTCCGGTGACACGTCGACGATGCCCGCCCAGGTGCGCAACAGATGCGCCCGGGCGAACACGGGGAACAGTTCCACCGCGGCGGCCATCTGCCGCTCGATGATGTGGAACGCTCCCCGGCGGCCGTACCCGGTGTAGGCATCGATGCCGGCTCCCATGACGAGTTCGCCCTTGTGTGCCTGCGACACGTACACGTGCACGGAACCCGACATCACCACCGTCGGATGTACCGGTTCGAGCAGTTCCGACACGAGCGCCTGCAGCGGATGGCTCTGTAGCGGCAACCGGATGCCGGCCAGGCCGGCTACCACCGAGGTGTGCCCGGCCGTCGCCAACGCCACCTTCTCCGCCGATATCGCACCCCGGGTCGTCTGTACCCGCATCACCCGACCCCGATGGACGTCGATGCCGGTGACTTCACAGTTCTGTACGAGATCCACTCCCAGGCAGTCCGCCATCCGAGCGAAGCCCCACGCCACATGATCATGCTTGGCGATGCCGGCCCGCGGCTGGAACGTCGCACCGTGAACCGGATAGCGAATGTCCTGAGACAGATTGACGATCGGACAGACCTCCGCGATCTCGTCCGGCTCCAGCCACTGCGCGTCGATGCCGTTGAGCCGGTTCGCGTAGACCCTCCGCTTGCTCTCCTGGACGTCCTGCACGTTGTGCGCAAGTCCGAGCAGCCCGCGCTGGCTGAACAGCAACGGATACTCGAGCTCCTGCTCGAGCGTCTCCCACAGCTGCAGCGAATGCTCGTAGATGCGGGCACTCTCGTCCCATAGGTAGTTCGACCGGATCACCGCGGTGTTGCGGGCCATGTTGCCGCCTGCCAGCCACCCCTTCTCGAGCACGGCGACATTGCGGATGCCGTGCTGCTTCGCCAGGTAGTAGGCGGTCGCCAGGCCGTGCCCGCCACCGCCGACGATCACGATGTCGTACGACGGCTTCGGGTCCGGATTGCGCCACAGCAATGACGCATGCTCAGGCAACTCGCTCACGAGCGCGCTCGAGCGCCCCACGCTCCGGCCTCGGTCTCCGGACATCGCCACCGCCTCGCACTCATGGGTCGGCCATCAGGCTCACCAGGCCAACGTAGCCAGGCGGGTCTGCCGCAGATAGCTGAGAAACGTCAAAAAGAGAGGTAGCTGTTTTTGTCAAATCAATGAGACTAGCCTGGGTCCGTGATCGCGGACCTGCAGCAGCTCGTCGACAGCGTGGGCGACCGCCTCGGCCGATCGGTAGCGCTCGACGACTCCAACCTTCACATTCTCGTCACAACGACGCATCCGGGGGAGGTCGATCAGGCGCGGGTCGAGTCGCTCGTGCGCCGGGCGTTCCCGAAGGCATTCCTCCAGTATGTCGCCAGCGTCGGGGCCTGGGAGTCTCACGACATCTTCACCCTGCCCGCACGGCCGGAACTCGGCCTCGCCATCGCGCGGATCGGGATTCCCGTGCGATACGAGAACTCCCTGCAAGGTTTCCTGTGGCTGCTGGAATCGGAAGGGCCCCTCAGCGAGGCACACGCGGACCTGCTGCGCGAGACGGCCGACGACGCGGCGCTCGTGCTGCACCGCCGGTTCCTGCTCGGCGAGCTCGAGCGCCGCCGGGAGCGGGAACTCGCCCGCGATCTGCTCACCACTGACCCGCAGCTGCGCTGCGAGGCGGCCGCCAGCCTCGTCGACGAGGACCTGCTCGCCGCCGGGCCCGTCGCCGTGCTCGCCGTGACCATGCCGCACCCCGCCGCGGAGCCGCTGGCCGACAAGGACCGGCTGGCCATCGCCGTGGGGCTGGACCGGGCGCGGCGGCGGCTTCCGGCGGGCCACGCCATCCAGCTCGAGCGGCCCGATCACGGCGTGCTGATCGTGTCGCACCTCGGTCCGAGATCCGAAGCCGGACTCACCGACCTCGGCGCGATACTTCGCGACACCGTCGTCCGCGAGACCGGACGGGCGCGGCCGGAATGTTGGGTCGGCATCGGAGACAAGCGCAAGGCGCTCGCTCACTGCCATGCCTCCTACGTCGAGGCGAGGAGGGCCGTCGCCGTCGCCTCGGTCGTGCGTGTGCTCGGCAGCGTCGTGCGCCATCGGCAGCTCGGGGTCTACAGCCTGCTCGCCCGGGTCGCCCCCGAGGATCTGCGCCTCAGTCTGCACCCCGGGCTGCACAAGCTCCGCGATCACGACTCCGGCAGCGACGGCCTGACGTCAACGCTCGAGACTTTCCTCGACAACGCCGGCAGCGCCAAACGCACCGCGGAGCTGCTGTGCATCCAGCGCGCCAGCCTGTACTACCGGCTGCGCCGCATCCAGGAGATCGCCGAGGTCGACCTGGACAACGGCGAAGACCGCCTCGCCCTGCACCAGAGCCTCAAGATCGCGCGTTTGCTCGGCTTCTCCGCGGCGCGGTGACCGCCGCGACGAGCCCATTCTGACGGGTCGCGGCCCCGCCGGCACAATATAGAAGTTCGGCGACCCTGGCCTGTCCACGACCCACCTCACCGGCACGCTCACCTCGATGGTCGCGCACCTGGCTCGCCGCCGTCCGCCGCGCGCCGGCACGTCGGCCGCCCGCACGACTGGTGCGCGAACCGACCCGGCGCCACGGCATGACGCGCGGCCCGCCCTCGACGGCCACCTCCACTGCCGTGTCCGCATCTCCAAGACCATGTCTGCGCTGCCTCGGCAGTGGTGGGTCGGGCAGCGGTGCGGAGCGATGGCTTTGTGGTGCATCGGCTGTTCACCGAACCACTGCTCGGCGCGCACCTCCTCCGCGGCCTCCGCCTTGGTCGCCTCGTCCACGGACACCAACTCGCGCAGGATTGGCCTGTGGCGGGCTCTGGGGCGTTCGCGCATGAGCAGGTCGCGGTGGTGCAGGACCCCGGCACGGCCGCGGTCCAAGCCGCCATCTAGATGCAACGCCGTTCAGTTAGGGCAGTGGTTGGTTGGTCAAGGGTCGTTGGTGATGACATCGATGCTGGTGGTGGCCTTGTAGGTGCGGCGATCGATGTTCGGTCCGCGGGCTTGGTACTTGGAGTTCGAGCGTTTGATCATGCGGCTCTTGGTGCGGATGCGGCGTTCGGGCAGCAGGTTGGCCAGGACACGTTCGCCGATGGCGCCGACCAGGTCGATGACGGTGTCGGCGATGACGCCGGCGGCGTGGACGACTTGGTCGCGGGCGGCGTTGAGGGCGGTGGTGAAACTGGCCCGGTCCGGGTCGAGGCCGGGCTGGCTGTCGGTGGCGTCGACCATGGCGGTGCGTAGCAGTTGGTAGACGATCAGCAGGGCGTGGATCTCCTGGTCGACGCCGTCGGGGGTGCGGGCGCGTAGGACCCGGCCGCCGAGGATGGTGGATTTGAGTTCCAGGTAGGCGGTCTCGATCTCCCATCGCTGGTGGTAGAGGGTGACGAGGTCGGCGGCGGGGTAGCGGGACGGGTCGAGCAGGGTGGTGATGAGCCGGTAGTCACCGATGTGGCTGCCGGTGGTGGTGGTGATGCTGATTCGGGCCTCGATCACGCGGACGTGTCGGCCGCCGATGACTGATAGCCAGGATCCGTCGCGGTAGCGGTGGATCAGCGGGAGTCTGCGGCCGGTCTTGCAGCGGATCAGCAGGTTCGCTCCGGTCGCGGTGAAGGCGGTGATCAGGTCGGCGGCGCAGTAGTTGCGGTCGGCCAGTAGCAGCATCCCGGCGCGTAGGCTGCGGGCGAGTCGCTCGGCTTGGGCTGTCTCGCCGGTGGTGCTCGGGTCGAACACGGCGTCGATGACCGTACGAGTGCCGCAGGTCAGCAGGGCGCTCAGCCGCAGTGTCGGGTAGCCGGAGCCGCCGTTGTTGCACCGGTGTTTGACGTAGCGGTGCAGGTTGGCCGGCGAGTCCGCGACAGTGATCATGGTGCCGTCGATGACGACCGGCAGCAGGCCCCGCCACCACACGGTGGCGACGGCGCCGGTGGCCGCAGGCCCTCGTAGCAGGTCGAACAAGGCCCGCAACGGGGCCGGGCCGAGTCGTTGCCGGGCTTGGCGTAACGCGCTGCCGCTGGGGTCCGGTACCGGTAGCCCGCGCAGGCCGGCGACGAGTTTCGCCCACACCTGCCGGTAGCCGCAATCGGCGAACAGACAACCGGCCAGCAGCAGATACACCACGACCCGGGCCGGCAACAGGCGGACCCGTCGCTGCGTACGCCGGGTCGTGGCCAGCACATCATCGACCATCTCGAACGGCACGAGGCGGGTCAACTCACCGAGATGACCCGCCGCGAACGGTCCGGCAGCTACCGTGACCGTCCGTGTTATGGCAATCTGATCCACCGAGCGGGGTTCCTGGTTCGGGTTGTCTTGGAGTGACAAACCTTGATACCGGAACCCCGCCTCTCATTCCCTGATCAACACACCCCTTGACCAGCCCCACCCACGCCTAACTGAACGACGTTGCATCTAGATGTCGTGTTGGGACGTCGAGTTCGACCCGCCCGGCCCGGTCCACGTCGAGATGCCGAGTTCCGGCAGCGGGCGGGTGAGCTCGTCGGGAAGCGAGCGGTTCAACACTGCGGTCACTCTGAACGCATCCTCGTGGCCGAAGTGGCGGCTGACCGTGAGAAGCCTGACAGACGGATCATCGATTGCCACCGAGCGGTGCAACTGCTCGGCAAGTTCGTCAACGAGTGATTGCACGTCTTCGTCGGCCATCGCGTACCTCCCGGGGTGTACGCCTCACAGGCGGACACCGAGTTTGTGCAGTGCGAATGCCAGCCATTCGGTCTCTTGCGCGATCTCGACCTCGACGGGTGTCGCCCAGCCATGCCCCGCGTCTTCCCAGATGTGGAGCAGGATCGGCGCGGTCCCTGCCTGCGCTGCCTGCATCCGGGCGGCCCATTTCCGGGCCTGCCACGGCGGGCATCGCGGATTGTTGGCGCCGGCGTCGACGTACACGGCGGGATAGTCGGTTTCCTCGCGAATGAGGTGGTACGGCGATATCGACATGAGGTGCGCGACGCCGTCCGGGTCGGCCGGCTCTCCGAACTCCCGTGCCGTGACGCTGAGATACGGAGACCGGAACGCGCCGAGGAGATCGGTGATCGGTACCCGGGGAACTACTACCCGCCACAGCGATGGTCGCTGGGTCACCGCGACGCACGCGGTGAGTCCTCCGTTGGAGAAGCCCGTCAACCCAAGCGCGGAACTCGACGTGGTACCGCTCGTGATGAGGTCCTCGGCGACTGCGTAGAGATCGTCGTAGGTGTTCTGCTTGCGGTCGCGGCGCCCTCCGTTCCACCAGGCGAGGCCGAACTCTCCTCCGCCGCGCAGGTGTGCGTGCACGTAGGTCCCACCTGCGTCGACGATCACCCCCGCCTGCACCTGGTAAACCGGCGAGAGACCAACGTTGAAGCCACCGTGTGCGTAGACCAGCGTCGGCCGATCCGGCCGTTCGGCCATGTCGGACCGCGAGACGACGTGGTACGGGACGCGAGTCCCATCCGCCGACGTGGCCCACCGGTCCTTCACGGTCACGCCGTCGAGCCGTACCGCGGGTTCGCGCAGCACGTCGAGCCGGTTGGTGGAGCGGTCGTGCCGATAGACACCCCACGACGCCGTGAAAGTCGCGAACGGAAAAACGAAGTGCTCCTGGCCGGCGCGAGCCACCAGTTGCATCAACGGTTGCGCCTGCTCGCCGATCGCACCCTTGCCAGGAAGGTCCAGACGGCACACCTCGGCGCCGTCCGGCGAGATCACCCGAACGCGCGAGTAGGTGTCGACCCACTCCGACACGTAAAGCTCATTGCCCACGCGGGTCGCGCCGCGGATGACCGCATCCGACTCTCCGACGATCTCGCACCACGTTTCAGGATCGGCCGGAGCGACGGAATCCATCGCGACCGAGACCATCCGTCCTCGGTCGGCGCCGACCGTCGTCACCGCGACGTAGTCATCGCCGACGATGTGTCCGTAAAACGCGCTGTCCGCCACCGTGACGAACGGCCGCCACTCCCGTTTCGGGGCGGTCAGGTGGCAGCGAGCGAGGGCAACGGGTGCGCGCCGGCCACCCACGGCGGTCGCCCAGCGTCCATCGTCGGAGATCTGGACGAGGATGTACTCCCGGAAGCCCTCCGGCAGCGGGATCTTCTCGGGCTCCGTGGCGGCAGATTCCCCGAGCCGGTGGTAGAAGACCTTCTGCCGAAAATCGGACAGCGGACCGACGAGGGCCAGGTAGAAGAATCCCGTGCAGTCGGGAAGCCACCCGACACCACCGACCCAGCCGTCGTGCAGGACACGTTCAATTGTGTCCGGGAGCCGCGCCCCGGTGCGCACGTCGTACAACGCGATCTGGTTGTGTTCGCTCCCGTCCCGGCAGATGCCGACGGCCAGGACTTCGCCGTCCGGGGACGGTGCGAACCATGGCAGGGAGGGCGGCTCGGAGCCAGGTTCCTCTGCCGGAAATTCCGCGACGATCCGTTCATCCCGGTACGGCTCGCGCCCGACCACGACGCGGGTCACGCCCGCCACGACCTCGGACCGGAACCATCCGGACTTCGTCTGAACCGGAACGTCGGCGAACCGTGGGGCCCGATGCCGCAGCACCGACTCGCGCACCGCGTCCAGCTGTCCTTCGCCCCGCACGTAGCCTGCCGCCAGCGCTGCTTGTTCCGCCTGCCACTGGCGGGTCTCTTCGCTGTCGAACTCCAGCCAGCGGTAAGGATCTGGAATCGTCGATCCGGCGAACTCGTCGACAGCGTCACAGACACGCGTCAGCGGCCGGGTGTATTCGGCATCGGGCCCCATCGGCGCGCTACTGACCAGCCGTGACCGGCTGGAGCATCTGGTTCCGTGCGACGATCGCTTCCTGCGTGGGTGGCACGAGAAGCGCGGCACCACCCTCGACAGTGCCCTGGGCGAATTCGACATAAGGCCGCATGCGGGCCTCGTATCGCGGGAACGCCGCGACGTGATCTCCATCCGAACGCTCGAGTTCCTCGGCGAGGAACTGAGCCCCGGTCATCGCCAGGGACGTGCCCCGGCCCGCGAGGGGGGACGCGCAATAGCCGGCATCGCCCACGAGCGCGACTCGCCCCCGGTGCCAGGTGGGCATGTGAATCTGGCTGATCGAATCGAAGTAGATGTCGGGATCGGCGCGCACCGCGTCGAGGATCGTCGGAACCCTCCACAAACGACACTCGGCGAACCGGTCGAACAGGACTTTTTTCTGCGCTTCGACGTCGCGGTAGTCGTAGTCGATGGGATCCGACGCGAACATCAGGATCCCGATTGCCTTGTCCTTGAACCGGCCGATGCCGGCCAGGCGCCCGGGATAGTTGTACATGGGATTGATCCGCTCGGCTTCGGCATCAGCCTCGTCCGGCATGTCGGCGATGGCGACGTAGACACCGAGATGCCGGATCCAGTCCTGCTCCGGTCCGAACACGAGCCGCCGCACCGCCGAGTGCATACCGTCGGCGCCGAGGACGAGATCGTAGCTCTCCGAGTTGCCGGAAGCGAACCCGACATCCGCCCGGTCGTCGTGCTCGGTGATCGAGCTCACCGACTCGCTCAGCCGCAGGTCCACGGTTTCGGGCAGCGCGTCGGCCAGGATCCGGGCCAGGTCCTCGCGGTCGATCTCGATGTCGTCGGACGAATCGCCGATGTCGTCGGGCAACCGGCCAATGGCCGTGCCGTTCTCGTCGACGAAATGCACCTGCTCGGTCATGCGGATCCGCGCGTCGCGGACCGCGGGCAGGATGCCCATTTTCTCGGCGACCTCGATCGCGTCGCCGCGGATGTCGATGGGCGAACCGTTGCCCCGGAGATGATCGGCCAGCTCGACGATCGTGACGTGATGACCTCGTATCCCGAGGTCATATCCGAGTGAGAGACCAGCGACGCCCGCGCCGGAGACAAGAATTCTCATGCGTACTCCACAACAGTGAGGATGAGCTGGGACTCTTACCGTGCTGGCCGCGACGGGTGGGCGAGCACGAAATCGCGGAGCAATCGGGCGGTTTCTTGTGCGAACTCCACCGTGATTCCGTGGCGCGCCCCTTGAATCACCTCCAGCCTCGCCCCAGGGATCGCGTCGGCGATCTTCTGTCCGATCTCGGGACGGGCCGCGGGATCATCCTCGCCGTAGATGAGCAGGGTGGGCGCCGCGATCTCGGGTAGGCGATCGGTGACGTCGAAGCCTGGGATCGCGCCCAGTCGTCGCGCATCCGCCTCCGGTGAGCGGTGGACCAATATCGACATGAGTTCGGCCACCAACTTCTCGTCGGCTTGCCCGCGTTCGGACAGGGCGAAGGCGAGCATCGGCGCATCGCGCTGCGACGGCGACAGGTCGATGATCTCGGAGGCCATGGATGCTTGCATGGCCGAGGCGCTGGAGACGGTGGCGCCGACCGTCAACGATTGCACGACGTCGGGCACCGAGACCGCGACCTGCAGGGCGATGAGGCCGCCGAACGAGGATCCGAAGATGTGCGCTCGTTCGTACCCGAGTCCCCTGATGAGGGCGGCGCAGTCCTCGGCCAGGTCGGGGAAGCCGTACGGGTCGGGCGGGTTGACCGACGCTCCGGAATCGCGCTGGTCGTAGGCGATCGCACGGATGCCGTCACCGAGCAGGGGCCGGAACGTGTCGTACTGGATGTGGGTGCTCTCGCCGCCGTGCAGCAGGATCACCGGCTCGCCGGCACCGGACTCCGCGTAGGCGATCTCGATCTCGCCGGCCTTCACCGTGCCCAGTGACGTGGTCACGCCTGCTCCCCGGAGTTCCCGCCGATGAACGTCCCGCGACCGTTGGTCTGCCCGAGCAGGCGCTTCTCACTCGGCGATCGCTCACTGATCAACTCGATGATGTTGTGCGTGACCGCCGTGTCACCGACGTTGCGGATGCGGTGCGGGGTGAGGGGTTCCGCGGCGCCGACCGTCTGGAACAGCACGAAGCCCGGCTCGGCCGTCAGCGAGATCTCCCAGTCGCGGTCGCCGAGGTTCTGTCCCACGGCCTGCCGGCTGTCCGGCCACAGGACCACGTGGTCGTTGTCGTGCTGACGGAGGTCGAGCATGCCGCCCGGCTCCAGCGTCATCGACCAGACGCGCGCCCGGTCGTTCTCGAACACCAGGGCGTCGCCCGAGGCGCTCGGATAGGTGGGCCTCACAACGCTCACATCCTTAAAGAGACCGATAGTCTCTTCAAGGTACCCTCGATCCACCGAGGTGTCCACCGAGGGACAGATGGGAAGATCAGAGGCGTGCCGGAGAACGTGGGGACCACAGAGACGACCGAGGCCGGCACGCGACCGGCAACCCGACCGGGCGGCCGTAACGCTCGGGTGCGGTCGCAGATCCTCGCGGCGACGATGGAGCTCGTTGCCCGAAACGGCGTGGCCGGCCTACGCTACGAAGAGATCGCCGAACTCGCCGGCGTCAACAAGAACAGCGTCTACCGCAACTGGCCGGACCGGATCGAACTCGTCAGCGACGCGCTGCTGCAGCACGCAGGAGATTCTGCACCCCTCCACGACACCGGCAACCTCCGCCGCGACCTGGTCGACTTCTTGATGGCGTTATCCGAACGCCTGTCGAGCCCGATCGACCGGGCCCTTCTGCAGGCCACCATCGCGGCACCCCGGAACACAGATCTTGACAAGGCACTCCGAGCTGCCTACGACCAACGACTCGCCACCGTCCGAAGGCGATTCGACAACGCCGCCGAAAAGGGCGAGATCCCCCCTGTCGACAGCTACTTTTTCACCGAACTGCTATCCGGCCCGGTGTTCCTCTACATCAACCGCCGACGCCACCCCTTCAACCGCGAGGTAGCCGAGAAAATCGTCGATATCGTCCTCGCCGGCATCCACGCCACCACGCCGGACGGTCCGATCGGCTACACGGGCAAATGAAGGGTTCCGGGTCACGTTGTCGGCTCTGGCGCGGAAACGGTTGTCGAGGTGACCTCCCAGCTGGGCTCGGGGCGGTAAGCGCGCTATAGGCTGCCGCGCATGAACGCCCCGGCACCACCCACGACGGAATCCGGCTGGGTAGAAGACCCCGCCACCGCACCGCATCTCGTTTTGTGCGGTCCGATCGGCCAGCGCACCGAAGGCCCGGTGACGGTGGACGGACGCAGGGTGCTGGCGCTGCCGCCCGACGGCGACTCCGGTCTGGTCAGAGCGGTCGACCTGGCCACCGGCACGGTGCTGCCGGATCGTTCGCTGCTGCGGTACCAGCGGCATGAGGTTCTGGCGCTCGGCGCCGGCCGCCCTGCTCGCGACGTCGGGCGCGCAACGCGACACCGTCGTCGTGCGCGACGCGGTCACCGGATCGCCGGTCGGCGTGCCGATCCGTCTGGAGCGACAGACCAGGTCGCTGACGCTCGCGTTGGCTGACGGACGGCCGGTGGTGGTCACGACGGCCACGAGCCTCGCGGTCTGGGACGTGTCGACCGGCGCGCTGGTCGTCCGACACGACCGCCTCTGCGGCCGTCACTTCGTGACGTACCAGGGTCGCCTGCTCCTGGTGGCGGAGGTGACGGCGACGTCGCTGCGGCTGTACGACGTGCTGACCGGCGAGCCGTTCGGGCACCCGCTGCCCTGTGACTTCTCGATGAGCGTCTACCGGCTGACGGGCCTCGAACACGACGGCCGGCTGCTCATCGCGTTCCTCGACTCGCACGCCGACACCAGGGTCTCGCTGTGGGACGTGACCGCCGGCGAGCATACGGTGGAGGACGTGATCGTAGCTCCGTCGTCACGCACAGGGCGGAACCAACAGTCAGATCTGGCCGAGATCGACCTCGACGAAGAAGGGCGCGGTCAGCTTCACGACGCCGGTGAAGATTTCACCATCGCGGTAGCGTCCGATCGCCGGGTCAAGAACGTACGTGTAGACGAGAGGCGCCCCGGTCGCGGCCTGCTCAACACGCCAATAGAACTGAATACCAACCCTCGCGTACTGATCAGCCTTGACGATCCGGTCGGTCGTCTCCGACCCGGGCGAGACCACCTCGACCACAAGAAGTACATGCTCGGGTCGTGTCGGAGTGACGTCGATGGTGTCCGCCCGGTAGACCGTCACATCAGGACGACGGTTGTTCAGCGGCACGTCCTGGAGCCGGACATCGAAGTCGGTGTCGGCGTTCCAACCCGGCCCCGCGGCGGCATCCAAGGCGTTCGCGAGAAGCCTGGCCAGGCGGTTATGCCGCTTGGAGGCGCTCGGACTCACGAGGACCATCCCATCCACGATCTCGATGCCCGCACATTGCTCTTCTGTCCACGTCGCGTATTGCTCGGCCGTGACCTGCTCATGCATCCAGGCCGGCGCGACCATCTCGACAGTCATACACACCTCCTGAATCGTGGCCGGCTACCAATCTCAAGATACCGTGGCTCCGGCGACAAGCAGGCATCTCGGACCATCTGTGTCGATTTGCTCCGATTGGACCAGCGGCTACGCGCCCATCATCGGCTCATCCGAACGTCGACGACCGACGCCGATGTCATCGTCGGTGACGAGCGCTACGCGGCAGATGTGCGCTTGCGGGCCGCGACCAGCTCTTCGACGAGGTCGCCGCCGACCCGCACCTGTTCCGCGTTCGCAATCCGGCAATACGCCCAGCTCCTCGTGCTCTCAGCCCTCCGCGCCTACCTCGACCAGGCCGAGGTGCCGCCCGGATGGCTCCGGGTGCTGACCGACGAACGGCTGCGGCCCGCCCGTCCCCGCGGCGTGCTTGTGGTCTTGCCCAAATCATCTTAGTCATTAAGATAACCGCATGGGCATATCGACTGACTTCTCGGTGGCAATCGCCGGCGCCGGTCTCTCCGGCCTCTGCCTCGCCCAGTACCTGATGCGTGCCGGCATCGACGTGCACGTCTACGAGCGGGACCCGGGCCCCTTCGTCCGGCAGCAGGGCTACCGGATCATTCTCGACGGGTACGGGCTGAGGGCGCTGCGCGAGAGCCTGCCCCGCCCGCTGTACCGCCTGGCGCTGGCCACCGGCGACGAGCCCGGCGGGCACCTGCGTTTCACCGACAGGCGGCTGCGGGACGCGTTCACCATCACGTTCAAGGACGAGCCGCACGCGACCCGCCAGGTCGACCGGTTGACCCTGCGGTCGATCCTGATGTCCGGGCTGGACCGGCGCATCCACTACGGCAGGGCCGCGGTCGCCGTGGACAACGGCGGCCCGGGAAGGCTGCGGCTCCGGTTCACCGACGGTGAGGCCGTCGCGGCGACCGTCGTCGTGGGCGCGGACGGCGTCGGCTCGGCACTGCGCGAGCAGATCATGCCGGACGCGGGCCCGGCGAACACCCCGATGGCGGGCATCTACGGCCGGTCGCCGCTGCGGCGCAACGGCGCGAGCGTCATCCCGGACGCGCTGCGGACCAGTGGGGTGCTGGCCATCGCCGACCAGCCGGGCCGTGCCTTCTTCTTCACCTCCATGCGGTTCGGTGAAAGCCCGCGGGAGGCGTTCGCGCGCCTGGCCCCGGGCAGCTATGCGCCCACCGGCGACGACTACGTCATGTGGGGGCTGCTGCTCCGGCAGGAGGAGGTGCCCATCGGGGTCCGCGGGGACCTGCTGGCGCTGCGGGAGCTGGCCGCCGGGATGAGCATGGACTTCCACCCGCTCATCCGGCGGCTGGTCGACACGGCCGAGCTGGACGCCACGGTGCTCAACCTCTTCGCCATCGGCCGGCGCCCGCGCCGGTGGGCGGTGCCCCGGGCGACGATGATGGGCGACGCCGTGCACGTCATGCCGCCGTTCGGAGCTCACGGCGGCAACACCGCGCTCCGCGACGCCGCCCTGCTCGGCCGCAGGCTCGTCAAGGCCCGGGCGAGCGGCACGCCGGTGGAGGAGGCGATCGCCGGCTACCAGGACGAGATGGTGCCGTACGCCTTCCGCGCCGTCGACACCGCCGCCGGGCTGATGCGCCGCCTCACCGGGGGCGCGGCGGCACCGCACTGGGTGCTGACCCGCGTGTTACCGCGGCTGCACCGGGTCACCGTACCGGAGGCATGATTGCCGCATGTCCCACGAGCCGGTCCGGGCGTCCGCGATCGCCGACCTGATGCGCGCCGGTCGGGAGACCTCGCGGCTGTCCATGGTGTTCCGGTACGCCATCGCGGACCGGCTGGGCCTCACCGTGAGCGACCTGGAGTGCCTGGACTTCCTGGCGGACGTCGGATCCGCCACCGCGGGGCAGGTCGCCGAGCGGACCAACCTCACCACCGGGGCCGTGACCAGCATGCTCCGCCGGATCCAGCGGGCCGGCTATGTCACGGTCGACCGCGATCCGGCGGACCGGCGGCGGGTGATCGTCACGCTGCGGCCGGAGCGGGCTGCCGAGTTGGAGCGACCGTACGAGCGGTTCGCCGAGCGGGCGGAACGGCTCATCGAGGGCTACAGCGTCGACGAGATCATGCTGCTGGTCCGGCACCATGACCGCATGCAGGCGATGTACCTCGCCGAACTGGACCGCCTGCGCAGCGGCGACGCCGCACATCTGTCGGCATGAGGCGGCGTCGCGTGGCTGACCGCGTTCCCGGTCGCCACCGGACGGCAGACCGTGGCGGCGAGCCGCCCCGGTTCAGCGTTTCGCCGCCCCGCCGTCGGAGGCTGGCCGGACCCGCTCGAACCGTACCCGGCTCAGCCAGCCCGGGAGGTCACTGAGCACGTACAGCTCGCCGTGCACGTCGACGTCGATCGCGGTCGGCTGGGTGGGGAAGTTGCCGATCGTGGCGGACTCGTAGCCACCCGTCGGTCTGGGGCGCACGGCGAACGCGAGGGTCGAGCAGTAGTCGCTCGCGACGTAGGTCCCCCACGCCTCCGGGGTGGCGGACCCTCGATACACCACACCGCCGGTCACCGAGCAGCTCTCCGTCATGAAATGTTCGTACTCGAAGACCGGGTCCGTGTACCGCACACCCGGCCGGCATTGCTCCGGGTCGAACACCGGTGTGCCCTCTCGGCAGGACCAGCCGAGGTTCGCCCCACCCTGCCACGGACGAATGTGGTTGACCTCCTCGACCAGGCCCTGGCCGACGTCACCGATCCACAGCGAGCCGTCGACCGGGTCGACGGTGAACCGCCAGGGGTTGCGCAGCCCGTAGAGCCAGATCTCCGGCCGCGCGCCGCGCGTGCGGACGAACGGGTTGTCGAAGGGCACGCAGTAGGGCTTCGCCCCGCATGCGCGGTTGACGTCGATCCGCACGATCTTGCCGAGCAGGGTGCCGAGGTCCTGACCGGCCTTGAACGGGTCGTTCGCGTGGCCGCCGTCGCCGAGGGACCAGTAGAGGTAGCCGTCGCGGCCGAACGCCACCTGTCCGCCGTTGTGGTTGCCGTACTCGGCGTGCTCCTGGGTGAGCAACACCTGCAACCGCTCAGGGGCGCCGATGGGCACTCGCGCCAGGGTCAGCGCGCCGGCCGGCAGGCTCGTGTAGGCCACGTAGAGCATCCCGGTCCACGCGAAGTTCGGCGCAGGTGTGATGCCGAGGAGGCCGCGCTCGTTGTCGGACGTGTCGACCCGGGCGGTCAGGTCGAGCACCGGCTCGGCCGCCAGGCCGGTGTCGGGGTGGTAGGCGCGGACGGTGCCGTTCTTTTCCACGATCAGCATCCGGCCGTCGGGCAGCCCGGTGAGCGCGATCGGACGCCGTAGACCAGAGGCCACCTGTTCGGACACGACGGTCAGCTCGGCGAGTGGCACCGTACGGATGTGGGAAGCGTCGGCCGCGGCGGTGCTGGTCACCGATGCCGGTGGCAACAGGAACGCAGACAGGACCAGAACGAGCAGCCCGGCCGGCATGGCCGCCGGGCGACAGCGCCGTCGCGACATGTTTCAGCTCCTCGAACAGTGGAGGTGGAGGACGCGATCTGGGAGCGCCTCCACCGTACATCGATCCTTGCCAATATCCAATCTGCCTCCGTGCCGTCGCCGTAGGACCGGAACAGGCGCAGGCGAACCGATCGATGCCGCGACTGCCGCGGGCGCTTCGCGAAACGCCTTCTCGGTCTCCGTTCGTTACGCTGCTGGACATGGCGGCCCATGAGACTCTCGGCGTCGACATCGGCGGGACGAAGACCCACCTGGGGGTGGGGGCCGGCCGGGACCTGGTCCACGAACGCATCGTCCGGACCGACGACTGGCGTAGCCCATCGCGACAGCGGGATGCGGCGGCCCTGCACGACATGGTCCGCTCCTGGTGGGGGGAGCAGGCGGCCGGCTGGCCGCTGGTTGTCGGTGCGCGCGGTTGCGACAGCACCTCGCAGTGCGAGGAGTTCGCCCGGGACCTCGGGAAGTATTTCAGCGGTCCGGTGCGGGTGGTCAACGACGCCGAACTGCTGGCCCCGGCGGTCGGGCTGCCCACGGGCATCGGCGTCGTGGCCGGCACCGGTTCCATCGCGGTCGCCCGGGACACCGCCGGTCGACTCCTCACCGCCGGTGGTTGGGGCTGGGTGCTGGGCGACGAGGGTAGCGCCGCCGGACTGGTCCGCGCGGCCGTACAGGCGGTCCTGGGTGCCCGCGACCGGGGTGAGGCGCCGGGGCTGCTCGGCCAGCGGCTGCTGGCGAGTTTCGGAGTGGCCGACGAGCCGGAGTTGGCCGCCGCCCTGTCGACCGCGCGGTCGGCCGGGTGGGTCGGTGGGCACGCGGTGGAGGTGTTCCGTGCCGCGGACGAGGGCTCGTCGCTTGCCGCGCGGGTCGTCGCGCAGGCCGCCTCGGAGCTCGCCGGCCTGGTGGACAGCCTGGTCGACCGCGGGGTCGCGGCCGACAATGTGGTGGTGGCCGGCGCGGTCATTCTCGCCCAGTCCCGGCTGCGCGACCTGTTCACCGCCGCCGTCGAGGCCAGCCGGCCCGGCGCCACCGTACGCATGCTCGACCGCCCGCCGGTGCTCGGTGCCCTCGCCCTGGCGGATGCGCTCTGAGCCTGGCGGAGGTGGTGCGAGCCTGGCGGAGCGTTGCCCGGGGGCCGCGCCGCTAGCGGGAGCGGTGGGACGGGATGACGGGCTGGCCCTCCTCGGAGAGGGCCGCGACCGAGTCCAGGTGGGCCTCCATGGCGGCTGCCGCCGCGGCGCCGTCGCCGGCCACGATGGCGTCGAGGATGCGCTGGTGCTCGACGTCGGCCTGCTCCGCGCGTCCCTCGATCTTGGTGAGGGTCAGGGCCTGGTCCTGCAGCACCTGTCGCAGGTCGCCGACGAGCAGCTCGAAGAGCGGGTTGCCCGTCGCGGCCGCGATGCCGATGTGCAGGTCGGCGTCGATCTCGATCCGCTTGCCCGGCTCGGGCGTCGCGCCGAAGCGCTGCACGAGCTGCTGCAGCTTCTTCAGGTCTGCCGCGGTCCGCCGCTCGGCCGCCAACCGGGCCGAGGGGACCTCGAGCGCGCGGCGGATCTCGCCCAGTTGCGCCGGGAGGTATCGCCCCATCAGCAGCCGCGAGCTGAGGTGGTCGGAGGCGACGAAGGTGCCCTTGCCGGCGTGTGAGCGGGTCAGGCCGAGGGCGTTGAGGCTGTGCAGCGCCTCCCGGATGACCGATCGGCTCACCGAGAACGACTGGGCGAGCTCCGCCTCCGAGGGCAGCCGGTCGTTGACCGCGTAGTGACCGGACTCGATCAGCTCGATGAGCTGCGCACGGACAACTTCCGACGCGCGACGCTGCTCCACTGGCCTGATGGTCACGGCAGCACCGTACCGGTCTGACTGTCTGACAGCAACATTTGCTCCACTCAGCGCACTCGTAAGATCACGTTCCGATATGGTACGTCAGCCATGCCGTCGTGCACGGATTGCCCGGCGCGACGTGCAGAGCGGCGTCCTCGACATCGATTATGATGCCCGCGATGGTGCACGTCCGCTCGGGCTCCGGCACATCCGCGTTGAGGTGCTGACATACGCTGTTCGGCTCGAACGTGTGGTCCGCGAGCGTCGCCTTGAGCGACTCGATGGTGTGGTCGCGCCTGTCGCGCAGGTGCTGGTCGATCGCCCGTAGGCGGTCGACGGTGTGCTTCTTGCGCGCGAGATAGACGTCGCGTTCGGTGAGGTCGTCGGCCAGGAAGTGGTTGGCGTGCGTCAACACCCCGCCGGTCGGCGAGAGTCGCTGGAAACCGCCGGACACCGGTGTCGTCTCGATGTCCGCGCAGAAACCGTCGCGGTCAAAGATGAGGTAGTTGGCGGAGATCGCCCGGTCCGTGTCGACGATCCGGTCGGCCGCCTGGCGGCCGGAGTCGCTGTCCAGCACCGACCGCAGCAGTACGTGGTACGGCACCGCGGCGGTGCCCTCGGAGTGGCTGCTGATCAGCGTGTTGGTGCAGAGTCCGACCCCCGCGGAGTTGAACCCCACCTTGGCCAGCAGGCCGGCCTCGACGACGGTCATGAAGTCGGGACCGTCGTCGCGGTGCACCTCCAGCACCACCGAGGTCTGGCGGGCGTGCTGGATCCAGTCCCAGTTCTGCCCGGCGATGAGGGTGCGCGTCCTGGTCGCCTCCGGCGTGAGGCAGAAGGACGTGCACTCCAGCGGTGCGGCCGAGCCGCCGTCGCCGAACATCATCTCACTGCGTGTGTTGAGCGCCACCACGTCCTCGAACTCGAGGTTGGCACCCTCGGCGATCCCGGCGAGCTCGTCGGCGATCGCGGGGGAGAAGTCGGCGATGACCGGCAGGAAGCCGCGGGCCCGCCGTTGGACCTCCGGCCAGGACCAGCCCTGGTAGTGGTCGAAGACCCGGGCGTAGCCGGCCATCGAACCCTCGATCTCGCGCCGCGCGAGGGCTCCGTACGCCCGGCCCCGCTCGCGTGGTGGTCCGCTGACGCGGTAGTGCGGGAACGAGTGCGACTGGCTCACGGACATCCTCTCTGCAGGACTGCCAGGCCATCAGGCTGCCGGACAGGTTGGGGTAGGTTCCCCCCTTGCGAGTCCCGGGCAATCTAAGCACGATGTCTGGCAGCCAGACAACCGGTCAGCCAATGACCCGTACCGGAAGGACGACGTATGCCGACAGCCCTGGTGGCGGGCGGAGCAACCGGGATCGGCCGCGCGGTGGCGCGCCGCCTCCTGGCCGCGGGGTGGCACGTCCAGGTGAGCGACATCGCCGACGACGCCGCGCGGGAAGGGCTGGCCGACCAGCCACCGGACCGCTACTCCGTCTCGCACTGCGACCTCGCCGACCCGGACGGTGCCGCAGCCTCGGTCTCCGCCGCCCTCGGCCTGACCGGCGAGCTCACCGCCGTCGTGGTCTGCGCGGGCCTGCTTGTCGAACGCGAGCTCGCCGACTTCACCGTCGAGGAGTGGGACCGGACCATGGCGTTGAACCTTCGGGCGCCATTTCTGATCACACAGTCCGCTGCCCCGCATCTGGCCGCGTCGGGTGCGGGGCGGGTGGTGCTGACCGGTTCCACCGCGGCGTTTCGCGGTGGCGGCGGATCGTTCGCCTACGCCGCCTCCAAGGGTGGGCTGGTCGCCCTGGTGCGATCGCTCGCCGTGGCGCTGGGTCCCGCCGGTGTCTCCGTCAACTGCGTCTGCCCGGGCTGGATCGACACGCCGTTCAACGATCCGTACTGGAAACGGGTCGGCCGGGATCGCGCGCAGGCCGAGCGTGACCTCGTCGCGCGGATCCCGCGCGGCGTCCTTGGACAGCCCGACGACGTCGCCGGCCTGATGGCGTTCCTTGCGTCGCAGGACGCGGGCTACATCACCGGGCAGTCGTTCGTCGTGGACGGTGGGCTGCTGGCCTCCTGAGTGCCGGAGGGTCGGCGGGCCGGGTCGCGCGGGCACCGGCCCGGCAGAGGGGCGCGGGGTTCCTCGGCGGAGGGCGCGGGTTCGCTCGCGCTGACAGGGGCTCGCGTTGACAGAGAGGGTACGTCCATGTCTCGACAAATCATGACAATCGACTACGAGGATGCGCGGCGGGTGATCGCGGCGGTCCTCGCCGAGGCCGCTGGTCGTGGGGTCGCCATGGCGGTCGCGGTGACCGACCCGGCCGGCGACCCGATCGCGACCGCCCGGATGGACGGCGCCAATGCCGTCGCGCTCCGGCTCGCCGTCGACAAGGCGTACACCGCAGTGGCGTTCGGCGCTCCCAGTCACCACTGGGCCGAGGCCACCGCGCCCGGTGGAGCGGACTGGGGGATGGCCAACGCCGCCGGCGGCCGGATCCTCGTACTCGCCGGTGGCCTGCCGATCCGGGCCGATGGCGCCGGCGGCGCGGTGATCGGTGCGGTCGGCGTGAGCGGGGCGGCGCCGCCGGTGGACCTGGCCTGTGCCGAGGCCGGTTGTGCCGCCTTGGACGGTGACTGAGCCGAGGCCGGTTGTGCCGCCCTGACGGTGACTGAGCCGCCGGTGGCCGGCCGACCGTGCGCCCTGGCGAGCTGACCCTTGCGTCACGGCGGGCCGAGTCGATAACTTGTCAGGCAAGTGGACAACCGGATCGCCGGACTTCCAAGTCGTTGATCCAACACGCTGAGGAGTCGTGCATGTCGTTGACCGGAAGGACCATCGCCGTGCTGGCCGCCGAGGGCTACCAGGAACTCGAGCTGTGGTACCCGGTGCTGCGGGCGCGTGAGGCGGGGGCCGACGTCACGGTCGTGACCTCCGAACCCGACGGGGTCACCAGTCACCTCGGCTACCCACTGATCCCGGTCGGCCGGCACGACGAGCCGGGCCTCTTCGACGCGGTCGTCGTCGCCGGCACGGTGACCGGGGAGCCGGCACTCTCCGACGCGCAGACGGCGTTGCTGCGGGCGGCCTCGGCCGCCGCCAAGCCGGTCTACGCCGTCGGCAGCGCCATCGGCGTCGAGGCTGCCGCGGGCGCGCGGCCGTTCGCGTCCGCCGACGCGCTGCCAGAACTGATGAGCACCCTTGTTCGCGAACTGTCCCAGTGAGGTGAAGGCATGCCCAGCGAGGTGAAGGCATGAAGGTGTTGCGCACCGTGCTCGGCGACGTTCCGGCCGAACGGTCGGGGCTGATGCTGTCGCACGAGCATCTGCTCTACGGCTACCCGGGCGCCGAGCTCGATCCCCGGGCGGCCCTGGACTACGACGCGGCGGTCGACTTCGTCTCCGCGCAGGTCCGCCGGGGGAAGGAGGACCACGGCTACGGGACGATCGTCGACATGACCCCGCCGGAGGTCGGCCGGTATCCGAAGTTCATGGCCGACGTCGCGGTCAAGACCGGCATGAACGTGGTCGCCATCACCGGGTTCTTCCCCGAGCGGATGGGGATCCCCTACTACTGGCGGCGGCAGACGGTCGAGGAACTCACCGAGTTCTTCGTCAGCGACCTCACCGAGGGCATGGTGTTCGCCTGGCACAGGACGCCGTACCGGGCCGGTGCCATCAAGATCGCCACCGGGCAGGAGAGCGTCACGCCCCGACCGAGTCCGCTCGGCCCCAACGGTCGGCACATCCACGAGATCGAGGACCGGGTGATCCGCGCGGCGGCCCGGGCGGCGACCCGGGTGGGCTGTGCGATCAACACCCACATCGACCCGATGGACTTCGACGTGACCAACCCGCTGCGCGAGCAGCTGGAGATCCTGCTGGAGGAGGGGATGGACCCGGGCAAGGTGATCCTCGGCCACGCGTTCGTCCCACCGCAGCTCGGCGCGATGCGCGAGGTGCTCGACATGGGCGCCAACGTGCAGCTCGACCACGTCGGCATCCCGTGGCGGATCAGCAGCGCCGAGGAGTTGGACGAGGCGATGGCCGTCGCCCTGGTCGAGCTGCTCGACGCCGGGTTCGGCGACCGGATCACGCTGTCGTTCGACCGCTGGTTCATGAACCCCCGGGCGGGTGTCACCGAGCAGGACCCGCAACTGCTCAACGAGAAGGTCGACCTGAGCTACATGTTCACCAGCTGGGTCCCGCGGCTGAAGTCCAAGGGCGTCACCGACGAGCAGCTCCAGAAGATCATGGTGGACAACCCCCGCCGGATCTTCTCGATCGAGGTTCCCGACCCCGTGGCCGCCTAGCCACGTCCGAACGCGGCCGGCCGACCGCTGGCGTCGCCGCCGCCATCGAGCAGAGAGCGGAGCAACCGTGGACGTTTCCAGGGCCCGGGTGGCCGTGTTGTGCGAGAACCAGTACCAGGAGCTGGAGCTCTGGTATCCGGTGCTCCGGCTGAGGGAGGCCGGCGCGACCGTCGTGATCGTCGGGCCCGCCCGGGGCGAGGTGTACGCGAGCAAACTCGGCTATCCCGCCGTCGCGGAGGTGGCGATCGGCGAGGTCACGCCGGACCACTTCGACGCCGTGGTGGTGCCCGGCGGGTTCTCGCCGGAGTACCTGCGGCGGAACAAGTCGATGGTCGACTTCGTCCGGGCGAGCGTGACCGAGGAGAAGCCGGTCGCGGCGATCTGCCACGCCGGCTGGCTGCTCGCCACGGCGGACGTCGTCCGGGGCCGCCGGGCCACGTCGGTGCCGACCATCCGCGACGACGTACGGCACGCCGGTGCGACCTGGCTCGACGAGCCGGTGGTCCGCGACGGCAGGCTGCTCACCGCACAGCTGCCCAACGACCTCCCGGCGTTCCTGGCCGGCGTGCTCGACTTCATCGCCGAGGCGGAGGAGACGGCCCGGCCGCCGCTGCCGGACTACACGCCCAGCTCGGCGGTCTACCGCGGTCCGGCGCTGCTCAAGAACCGCGCGGCCGGACCGGGTTCGGCCAACTACCGCGCCTACGCCGAACTCGGCTGACCCGCCCGGCCCGCCGTGCGGGCACCCGCACCGACCAGAAGGGACCTTCGTGAACGTCGACCTGCCCCTCGCCGAGCTGCGCGGCTTCACGTACGACGAGCCGGAGCCGCCCGACTTCGACGACTTCTGGCGCCGCACGCTGGCGGAGCAGGCGGCGTTCCCGCTGGACCCGGTGATCACCAGGATCGACCACGAGTTCGCCACCGTCGACGTCTTCGACGTCGAGTTCTCCGGTTACGGCGGCGCCCGGGTGAAGGGGTGGCTGATCCGGCCGGCCGGGATCGACGGGCCGCTGCCGGCGGTCGTGGAGTACCTCGGCTACGGCGGTGGTCGCGGGCTGCCGATCGAGTCGTTGGCGTATGCCTCGGCCGGCTTCGCCCACTTCGTGATGGACACCCGGGGCCAGGGCGGCACCTGGCGCACCGGAGACACCCCGGACCCGGCCGGGACGCCGCCGGCCAACCCCGGCCACCTCAGCCGCGGCATCCTCGACCCGGAGGGGTACTACTACCGGCGGCTGTACGTCGACGCCTACCGGTTCGTCGACGTGGTCCGGGGTGCCGAGGGGGTCGACCGGGACCGGGTCGTCGCCACCGGGCGCAGCCAGGGCGGAGCGCTCTCGGTCGTGGTCGGCGGCCTCCGCGACGACCTGGCCTGGATCGCACCCCAGGTCACCTTCCTGGCAGCCTTCCGCCGTGCGCTCCAGGTGACCGAGCAGGGACCGCTCGGCGAGCTGAAACGCTGGCTCGCCGTCCACCGCACCAGGGCGGACCGGGCGTTCGCCACCCTGGGCTACTTCGACGCGGTCTACTTCGCCCGGCGCGGGCGCTGCCCGGCGTCCTTCTGCGTCGGTCTCGGCGACGTCGTCGCGCCGCCGTCCACGGTCTTCGCGGTGCACAACGACTATCCCGGCGACAAGCGGATGACGGTGTGGGAGTTCAACGGTCACGAGGGCGGCGGTCCCGAGGACCAGATGCGGGTCATCCGCGAGGTACGGGCACTGGGGACCGGCAGGTGACGAGCCATCCGCCGGGGCCGGTCGACCTCCACCAGCACGCGATACCGCCGGGATACGTCGCGCGGCTCACCGCGATCGGCGTACAGGCCCAGCCCGGGATCCCGTTTCCGGAGTGGGACCGGGCCCGGTCGCTGGCGGCCATGGACGACCTCGGCATCGCGGTGGCGGCGATCTCCACCGCCTCACCGGGCTACCACTTCGGCGACCAGGACTTCGCCACGACCCTGGTGCGGGAGACCAACGACGAGCTGGCCGGGATCGTCGCCGGTTCGCGGGGGCGGTTTCTCGGCTTCGCCGCCGTGCCGCTCCCCGGCGCCGACGCGGCCGTGGCGGAGCTGCGCCGGCTCGCCGAGGTCCCCGGCTTCGTCGGCGTCAGCCTGCTGACCAACTACGCGGGCCGCTACCTGGGCGACCCGGGCTTCGACCCGCTGCTGGCCGAGCTCGACGCGATGCACGCGATCGTGCACGTCCACCCGACGCTTCCGCCGTGGTGGGCGGAGGGCGCCGTCGACCTGCGGCCGTCGTTGCTCGAGTACGTCTTCGACACCAGCCGGTCGCTGATGAACCTGATGCTCTCCGGGGCGGTCGACCGGTTCCGCCGGATCTCCTGGATCTTCTCGCACTGCGGCGGCGTGCTGCCGTACATCTCGCGCCGGTTGGAGATCGCCGAGCCGCTTCCCGAGCTGGCGCGCGTCGACGGCGTCCTGGCGACGATGGCGCGGCTGCGGTACGACTCGGCGCTCTCGGCCAGCAGGGCGGGGCTGGGTTCCCTGCTCACGATCGCGCCGGCCGACCGGCTGGTGCTGGGCACCGACTATCCGTTCGTCGACGCCGGGACGGTCCGCGAGGAGTTCCGGCGCCTCGACGGGTTCGCGGAGGTCGGCGGAGTGGCCGGGCTCGGTGCGAACGCACGCGCGCTGGTCGGGCTGGACACCCGTACGGCGATCACGATCTCACGGGTGTGACCCGGCCCGACGTCAGGTGGGGCCGGACAGGGTCCGGACAAGGGAAGGAATCGATGGGGTGAGAGCGGCGCGGTTGTACGGAGTTGGCGACCTGCGGGTCGAGGAGGTCCCCGACCCCCGACCGAGGGCCGGGGAGGCGCTGGTGCGGATCCACGCGTCCGGTGTCTGCCCGAGTGACATCCGCAGTTACACCGGGGTCAGGGCGACCAGGGAGCCGTGGACGCCGGGTCACGAGATCGCCGGCGTCATCGTCGCCCTCGGCGCCGACGCTCCGGAGTCCCCGGCCGACGCTCCGGAGTCCCCGGCCAGCGCGGCGGAGTCCCCGGCCAGCGCGGCGGGGGATCCGGGCAGCGCGGTGGGGCCGTGGGCGGTCGGTGACCGGGTGGCGGTCGACTGGCGCGGGGTGTGCGGCGTCTGCCGGCAGTGCGAGCGCGGCGCGGCCAACTTCTGCCGGAACGTGGTCTCCTATCCGATCGCCGGCTTCGCCGACCTCACCACGATGCCGCTACGGCAGCTACGTCGGCTGCCGGACGAGGTGTCCTTCGAGGCGGCGAGCTTCTGCGAGCCGCTCGCCTGCGTGCTCAACGCCCACCGGGCCGTCCCGGTCGGGCTCGGTGCCGACGTGCTCGTCGTCGGCGCGGGTCCGATCGGTCTGCTGCACACCCAGGTCGCGGCCGGCCGGGGGGCCCGGGTGATCGTGCTCGACCGGCTGGCCGACCGGCTCGACGTCGCCCGCACCTGCGGCGCACACGACGTCGTGGTGGCCGGCGACGACGGCGGCGCCGCCGAGATCCGCGAGCTCACCGAGGGGTACGGGCCGGACGCCGTCATCGTGACCGTCGGCATCCCGTCGGTGATCCAGACGGCGCTGACGATGGCGGGAAAGAACGCGACGGTCAACCTCTTCGCCGGGACCCATCCCAAGGGCACCATCGCCGTGAACCCCGACATCCCGCACTACGACCAGGTCGCGATCAACGGGAGCCACGACTTCACACCGCACGACTTCAGCACCGCCCTGCGGCTGCTGAGGTTCGGCATGGTCGATACCGCGCCGCTGGTCAGCCACCGGTTCGACCTCGCCGACATCACCGAGGCGTTCGAGACGACGCGGGCGCAGACCGGCCTCAAGTCGATCGTCGTCGCCGGCTGAGCCGGGCCGGCCGATCGAGGGAACAGCACGCAATCGAGGGAACAGCACATGACACTTTCTGCCGGGCCCGTACCGGGTCCGCACACCTTCCCCGAGCACCTGCCGGCCTGGCCGCGGCGCCGGATGCACCACGTCTTCGCACCCGACGGGAGGGCCGTGGTCGCGGCGCTCGACGCCGGCCTCAAGTACGGCGTCAAGCCCGGCCTGGGCGACGCCCGGACGGCGGTCCGCCGGATCGTCGACGGCGGAATCGACGCCGTCCTCGCCGGGATCGGCTTCGCCCGTGCGACCGCCGGCGAGTTGGGCGGGCGTGGCCTGATCCTCGCGCTCGACAGCGAGATCCCGTCGGCCGGCTACGGCGTGGAGCAGGCGGTGCGGTACGGCGCCGACGCGCTGGAACTGAAGGTCTTCCCGGGCAACCCGGAGCGGAGCCTGCTGGGTGAGCTTCGGGAGCTGGCGGCGGAGGCGGACCGGTGGGGGATGCCGCTGATGGCCGAACCGATCCCGGTCAGCTTCGCGGCCACCGAGGCGCACACCGTGCCCAACGTCGCCAACGGCGCCAGGATCTCGGCCGAGGCCGGGGCCGACTTCGTCAAGGCGCAGTTCGTCGGCACGGTCGAGGAGTTCGCCGAGGTGGTGGCGACGTGCCCGGCGCCGCTGCTCGCGCTCGGCGGCCCGGTCAAGCCCACTCCTCGCGACGCGTTGCAGCTGGCACACGACGCCGTCTCGGCCGGCGCGCGCGGCGTCGTCTTCGGCCGCAACATCGTCGAGGCCGAGCGGCCCGATCTCATGGTCGCCGCGCTGGTGGAGATCGTGCACGGCGGTGCCACGGTGGACGCCGCGGCCAAGCAGCTCAACGCGGCGCTGTGACCGACCCGGTCGCCACCCCGGGTGGGCAGGCCGCTGTCGTTCCGAGCGGGCGGGCCGCCGCCACCCCGGGCGGGCAGGCCGCTGTCGTCCCGACCGGGCGGACCATGGTGGCGGCGGTGTTCCACGGCGGCACCGACATCCGGATCACCCGGGTGCCGGTGCCGGCGGTCGAGCCCGACGAGGTGCTCGTCGAGGTCGTCGCGGCCGGCATCTGCGGCAGCGACCTGCTCGCCTACCGGGGCCTCGGCCCGTGGCAGCACGATCCGGCGCACCCGGACGGCGACGGGCACGAACTGAGCGGACGGATCGCCGCGGTGGGAGCCGCCGTGACCGGCTTCGCCGTGGGCGACCGGGTCGCGGTCGAGCCGATCCACCTGCTCAGCTGCGGTCACTGCGCGCTGTGCCGGGCGGGCCGTGGCCATCTCTGCGCCGAGCGGGGGATGCGGCACGGCGTGCCCGTGCACAGCCGAGGGTTCGCCGAGTACGACGTGGCGCCCGCCAGCCAACTCCACCCGCTCCCGGACCACGTCGGGCTGGCCGAGGCGGCACTGCTGGACTGCTACGCCTGCGGCGTACACGCCCTGCATCTGGTGGCGCTGCCGCCGGGTGCGCCCGTGGCGGTGCTCGGCAGCGGGGCGATCGGCCAGACGCTCGGCCAGCTGGCCCGGGCCGCGGGGCACCCGGTGAGCCTGCTCGGCCACCGCGCGGCAACGCTCGACGTCGCGCTCGGTGCCGGTGCCGCCAGTACCGTCTGGGACACCTCGACCGCCGCCGGCCGGCGGGCCCGGGACGCGGCCGCCGGGACCTTTCCGGTGGTCTTCGACGCCGCCGGCAGCGGCGGGTCACTCACCGAGTCGCTGCGTCTCGTCACGCCCGGCGGCGAGGTGGTGGTGCTCGGCGTCCATCCCGGACCGCCGGGCGTCGATCCCCAGCTGGCGTACCGGCGCGAGGCGACGCTGCGGTGGTCGAACAGCTACGGCGCCTGCCTCGACGGCGTGCCCGACTTCCGGCGCGCACGCGACCTGCTCGCCGAGGGGGCGGTCGACGCGGCGGCGCTGATCACCCATCGTCTTCCGCTGGCCCGCCTGCCGGACGGCTTCCGCACCCTCGCCGATCGCGACGCCGGGGCGGTCAAGGTGATGGTCACGCCCGGTGGCGGCGGGACATGACGAGCGGGTCCGGGCCGGCACTCGTCGTCGACCAGGGCACGAGTTCGGTGAAGGCGGCCCTGGTCGACAGCCATGGTCGGGTGCTGGCCCGCGCCCGCGCCGCGACACCGGGCCGGCGCGGTCGCGACGGCAGCGTGACCGGCGCGCCCGAGCAGTGGTGGCGCAGCGTCCGTGCGGCTGTCGGCGGCCTGGGCGAGCTGACCGGGGTACGGGTGGTCGCCGTCACCAGCTTCATGCACACCCTCGTACCGTTGCTCGCCGATGGCGGAGCCGGGAGCGTGCTCCTGCCCGGCGACCGGCGCGGTGCCGCCCACGAGGCGGAGTTCGACGCCGGCTCGGCGGGCGGCCGGGCGGCGCTGGCCCGGCTCGCCGCCTGGGCCGACCTCGGTGAGGGCCGGCTGCGGGCCGCGCTCCCGGTCAAGGACTATCTGCGGTACCGGCTCACCGGAGAACTCGGCAGCGACCCGTACGACGCCGGCGGCGCCGGGTTGGTGGAACCGACGAGTGGGCTCCAGGTGACGGCCGCTGCCGCGCTGCTGGCCCGGCTCGGTGCGGAGCCGGTGCCGCTGCTGGCGCCGGAGGCGGTGGCCGGCACGGTGACGGTGGACGCCGCGGCCGAGACCGGCCTGCGCGCCGGCACGCCCGTGGTCACCGGCAGCGGCGACTGGCTGACGGTGTGCCTGGGCGCCCAGGCGGCCTTCCCCGACCGCGGTGTGCTCTACGCCGGCACCTCGGCGGCGTACGGCGGGTTCGCCGACCCGGCGGCGTTGGCCGGGCTGCGTGACGTCGGCTGTCTGGCGGTCGCGGTGGGCAGCGGCGCCGTGCTGCACTGGGCGGCCGGGCTCTTCGAGCCGGCGCGCGGCGACGTGGCTGGCCTGCGCGGTGACGTGGCTGGCCTGCGCGGTGACGTGGCTGGCCTGCGCGGTGACGTGGCTGGCCTGCGCGGTGACGTGGCTGGACTGTTCGCACTCGCCGCGGCGGCGCCGCCCGGCGCCAACGGCGTACGGTTCGTGCCCCGCACGCCGCTACCCGGCGGCGGCCGCGAGGCGGTCGTCGGAGAGGGCGACCTGACCGGGCTCTCGCTGGCGACCGACCGCGCCGATCTGGCGCGTGCGGTCGTCGACGGTGTCGCGGTCTGGGTGGGCGACCAGGTCGGCCGGGTGCTCGACGCCCGGCCGGTGGACGAGGTGCTGCTCTGCGGCGGCGGTGCGGCCGGAGGTGGCTTCGCCGGGCTGCTGGCCGACGTGCTCGGGCGCCCGCTCACCGTCGCCGCCGAGACCGATCTGGGACTTGTCGGGCTGGCCCGGCTCGGGTTCGCCGGGATCGGCGAGGAGGTCGCGCACGATCCGGTGCGTGCGGCGACGGTCGCCACGCCCGACCCGGCACGCCACGCGGTGTACGCGGCACTGCGCGCGTAGCGCGCCAGATCGTGACCGGACGTCGCCGTGCCGGCGCGAGCTGGTCGACCGCGCCTCGGCCGATGGGACGAACGAGAGCGGCACCGGTGTGCCGTGGACGCGATCGGCGTGCCCGCGATGACGATCAGCTGGGCAGACCCCCTTGCGGAAGTTCCACGTCAGGGCCAGGATGAGGGAACTTGTCTGGCAGCCAGGCAAGCAGATAGCAGTACTGGCACCGACTCCAATAGTCAGGACCTCGACGGTGACGTGAGGGAGGAGATCCCGTGGCTAGGTGGAAGTGGGGTATGGCGGCGGCGATGGTCGGCGCGATGGGTGCGGTCGTCGGATGTTCCGGGCAGTCCGGATCGTCCGGGGAGAGCACGCTCGATGTCTGGTTCAACGACCCGGGCACCGAGCTACAGCCGGTGATTCAGAAGGTGATGACCGACTTCGAGTCGTCGCATGACGGTGTCAAAATCAACCTGCGGTTTGTCGGCGGCGCGGACACCCACCAGCAGTACGTGACCGCGGTGGCCGGCGGTGCCCCGCCCTGCGTGGCGCAGCTCGGCAACACCTGGACACCCGAGTTCGCGGACATGGGCGCGCTGGCCGAGGTGGATCTCGCCCTCGACGAGGCCAAGCAGCAGTACGTCGGATCCATGGTGGACAGCGCCACCATGGACGGCAAGCTCTACGGCTATCCCTACAACGTCGGCAACCGCGCCTTCGTCTACCGCAAGGACCTGCTGGAGAAGAGCGGCCTACAGGTGCCGAAGACCTGGGAGGACGTCCGGGCGGCCGCCAAGAAGCTCGACGCCGACAACAAGGCCGAGGGCATCGCCGGATTCGGCGTCATGGGCGGCGAGATCTGGCAGTTCGTGCCGCTGGTCTGGAACTGGGGCGGCGAGATCGCGGTCAGGGAGGGCGACACCTGGCGGGCGACGATGAACTCGCCGGAGGCCAGGGCGGCGTTCGAGTGGTACGCCACGCTCCTGACGGTCGACAAGCTGTCACCGCCCGACGCGGCCAACTGGGTCGCCGCCGACGGCACCAAGGCGTTCGCGCTCGGCAAGGTGGCGATGGGCATCTACGCGAGCTTCCAGCTCAAGTCGATGCTCGCCCAGTCGCCGGACCTGAAGGACAAGGTCGGCGTCATCGAACTGCCGGTGGGGCCGGGCGGCAACAACGACACGTTCGCCGGCGGCAGCAACCTGGTGGTGTTCGAGGACTGCCCGGACTTCGACGACGCGATGGCACTGGTGCGGCACATGGCCGAGCCGGCCAACGTCATCGGATACACCAAGGGCATCGGCATGCTCCCGGCGTCCCTGGCCGGGATCGAGCAGGAGCAGACGTCCGGCTCGTTCGCCGATCCGCTCTTCAAGCCCTTCGGCGACCAGGCGAAGCACACCCGCTACGTGCCGGCGGACCCGAGCTGGGGACAGGTCGAGGGCAGCGGCGCGATCGTCAACGCCATGCAGGCGCTGATGGGCGGCAACTCCGACGTCAACAGTGTGATGGAGGAGCTGAACACCGAGATCAACGAGGCGTTCGGCAAGTGACCGTAGACGTGGCGTCCCGGCACCGGGCGCGGCTCAGACTCGTCCCGTGGCTGCTCATGGCCCCCTCGATGCTGGGGATCGTGCTGGTCATCGGATATCCCTTCGGGCAGACGGTATGGCTGTCGCTGCACGAGGGGAGAGGGCTGCGTACCGGTGCCTGGGTGGGACTGCAGAACTACGTCGACATGTTCACCGACGGCCAGACCCAGGCCGCGTTCGTCCGTACCGTCGTGCTGACCGCGGTCACGGTCATCGGCTCGATGGTCGCCTCGCTGCTCATCGCGTTGGTGCTCAACTCCGGGCTGCCCGGGATGAAGCTGCTGACGATCCTCGTCGTGCTGCCGTGGGCCATGCCGAGAGTCTCGGCCGCGATCCTCTGGAAGTGGGCCTTCGACTCACAGTACGGCGTGGTGAACTGGTTGTTCAGCTCGCTCGGCCTGGAGCGGTTCGACGGCTACGGCTGGTTCAACAGCGGGACGTCGGCGCTGGTCGTGGTCTCCGTCGCGATCATCTGGGCGAAGATCCCGTTTCTGACCATCGCGATCCTCGCCGCGCTGAAGTCGGTCCCCGGCGACCTCGTGGAGGCGGCCCGCCTCGACGGAGCGTCGGCGCTCAAGGTGCTGTTCCGGATCAAGCTGCCCGTGATGCGACCGGTGATCATCGTGCTCTTCGTGCTCGCCACCATCCAGGCGTTCCAGGCGTTCGACCACATCTTCGTCATGACGGTGCCGCCCGGCGGCCCCAACCACTCGACCGAGATCCTGTCGCTCCTGACCTATCTGGAGGCGTTCGCCTTCCTCGACGGCGGCATGGGCGCGACGCTGGCGATCATGACCTTCGCCGTGCTGGCGGTCGTCACGGCCCTGTACGTCCGGCTGCAACGGGAGGATGCCGCATGAGCCTTCTCTTCGCCCGGGACAGGTACCCGAGCCGTCGCGTGCAACTCGCGGGACGGGCCCTGGGCCGCTTCCTCCTCGGCCTGGTGGCGATCGCGATCGGGCTGGTCAGCATATTCCCGTTCTACTGGATGTTCCTGACCTCCATCAAACCCGAGCCGGAGATCTTCACCGTCACACCGCAGTTCTGGACGCTCGACCCGACGCTGTCGCGGTACTCCGTCCTGCTGCAGGGGGCGATCGGCCAGCAACTGCTCAACTCGGTGATCATCGCGTCCGGCGCCACGGCCGGCTCGGTGGTCCTCGGGATGATGGCGGCCTACGCGCTGTCCCGGTTCGCGGTACCGGCGAAGTCGGTGATCGCCGTGGCGCTGCTCGTGGTGCAGATGCTGCCGTCGATCGTCGTCGTCATCCCGCTCTTCACCGCGTACCGGAATCTCGGCCTGCTCAACACCTACGCCGGAGTGATCATCGCGCACGCCGCGCTCTCGCTCGCGCTGTCGGTCTGGCTGATCCGCGGCTTCCTCGCCGGCATCCCCAAAGAGTTGGACGAGGCGGCGCTGGTGGACGGCGCCAACAGGTTCCAGGCACTGGTCCACATCATCGTCCCGCTGGCACTGCCCGGGGTGGCGGTGAGCGCCATCTTCGCGTTCATCACCTCGTGGAACGAGCTGCTGCTCGCCATGACGTTCCTGCAGCGGGAGTCCATGAAGACGCTCCCGGGCGCGTTGCAGCAGTTCAGCAGCCAGAACGGTACCGACTGGGGCGGCATCATGACCGCGAGCACGATCTTCGCGTTGCCGGTGATGGTCTTCTTCGTACTCATCCGCCGCCACCTCACCACCGGTGCGGCGGTCGGGGCGGTCAAGGGATGAGCCCGCTCACGACCCGGGTTGCCGCCGGCCGTCCCGCTCCGCGTCCGCCGGCCGGCGGCGGCCTCCGTCGAACGCGGCCAGCACGGTCACGGGTACGGCATGGTCATGCGGTTCGCTGACGGGCGGGCCCGGCAGTTCGGGCCGCTCGGTCACGTCGCCGGTGAACTGCCGACGCGGCTCGCCGGGCTCACCGGGCCGTGGCGGGCCGCGAGCGGCTGGATCTGCACCGGGATCGGCGCGAGCGCGGCCGTCGCCGACGCGGTCGCCGACCGGTTGCGCCGCAACGGTGTCGCCGCGGTGAGCCTGCCACCCGGCGACGCGCCGGGGCTGGCCGCCACGGTCGGGTGGCCGGTGCTGCTGGTCTCGCAGAGCGGCCGCAGCACCGAACTCCTCGCCACGGTCGAGGCGCTCCCGACCGGTCGGGGACTGGCGCTGACCAACGCCGCGGACCCGCCGCTCGCGGCCGTGGCGGCCGAGGCGGTGGACGTCGGCGGGCTCGCCGACAGCCGGGCCTCGACGGTCGGGTTCGCCGCGCTGCTGCTGGCCGGCCACCTGTTCGCCGACTGGTGCACGGGCAGCCCGCCGGGGCGCGGCTGGGCGGCGGAGGTCGCCGCGATCCCGGCCGCGGCGGTCGCGTTCGGCGACCGGCTCGCCGGCACGGTGACGGATGCTCCCGGCACGGTGACGGTTGGCCCCGGCACGGTGACGGATGCCGCCGGCTGGGCCGCGCTGGACGTCGTGGCCGACCCGGACTGGCTGGCGGCCGCCGAGTACGGCACGCTGATGATCCGCGAGGTCGGCCGGATCCGGGCCGGGGCGCTGGAGACCCGCCGTTACCTGCACGGCCCGATGGAGTCCGCTCCGGGCGGGCTCACCGTGCTCGTCGGCGGCGACCGGCTCGACCGGGTCGCCGACCAGCTCGCCGCCGGCCCCGCGCCCGCACCGGTGCTGCGCTGGTCGGTGACCATGTCCGGCGGACGTACGGCGGTGCACGTCCCGGACTCGGGGCTGCCGCCGCTGCTGCTCGACTCCGCGGCGCTCGGCCCGCTCGCCGGCCAGCTGCTGGTCGGCTACGGCCTTCAGGAGATCGCCCAGCGGGTCGCGGCCCGCCGGGGCGTCGATCCCGACGAGTTCGTCTACGACCAGGACGACACCAAGCTTCGTACCCCGGATGCGCCGGCAGCGCCGCCGGCCCCGTTGTCCACCATCGACGAGAGGAAGTCGAACTAGATGGATCCCATGAAGATTGCGGTCCTCGGTGCGGGAAACATCGCGGTCCAGCCGAACGGCGTCCTGCCCAACCTGCACCACATCCCGGAGAAGGCGGTCGTCACCGCGGTCGCCGACCCGGTGGAGGAGAAGGCCAGGGACGCCGCCACGAGATTCGGCATCCCCAGGTCCTTCACCAGCCTGGACGACATGCTGGACTACGGCGACTTCGATGCGGTGGTCAACCTCACCCCGATCCCGGTGCACGGCGAGACCTCGCTGAAGATCCTGCGGGCGGGTAAGCACCTGACCACCGAGAAGCCGGTCGCGGTCACCATCGACGAGGCCGACGCGCTGGCCGAGGCGGCAAACGCCAACGGGCTCAGCGTGGTCTGCGCGCCGCCGAACATGCTCTACCCGACCCGGCGGGAGGCGCGCCGGCTGCTGGCCGCGAACACCATCGGCCAGCTCTGCTTCGTCCGGCACCGGAGTTCCGGCCCCGGCCCGGCCGCCGGTGCCTGGCCGAGCGACCCGAGCTGGTTCTACCAGAAGGGCTCCGGCCCCATGTTCGACATCGGCGTCTACAGCATGCACGAGGTGCTCGGCATCCTGAACCGGCCGGCGAAGCGCGTCTTCGGCTTCTTCGGCATCACCGAGGCGACCCGGACCGTGCCATCCGGCCCGGTGCGCGGCCTGACGTTCCCGGTCACCGCCAACGACAACAACCTGGTGCTGCTCGACTTCGGCGACTCGGCGTTCTGCGTCATCGACGGCACCTACAACGTGTGGTCGGCCAGGTCGCCGCGGATGGAGATCTTCGGTCGGGAGGGTGTGCTCAACATGTGGCGCAACCTCAACGAGCCCGAGGGCCAGCAGCTCGAGCTCTACCGGGTCGACCACGAGCACGGTACCCGGGGATGGTTCGACGTGGACATCCGCGACCTGCAGTTCGCGCAGCAACACGTGAACAACCTCAAGCGCGCGCTGATCGTCGAGCACCTCGTCGACGTGGTCCGGGGGACCCGGCCGAACGAGCTGACCCTCGACGTCGCCCGGCACGCCCTGGAGATCATGCTCGCCGCCGAGCAGGCCAGCACGACCGGTCAGGCGGTCGAGCTGACGACGTCGTTCACGCCGGCCGAGTTCGACCGGGGTGTGCGGGACGGTGCGCTGATCCATGGCTGACCCGCGCCCGCTCCGGATCGGCGTGGCGGGGCTGACCAGCGACCACGTGTGGTCGCTGGTCGGCTCGCTGCGGAGCCTGCCCGCGGTCGACGTCGTCGCCGTGGCCGAGCAGACGGCGGCACTGCGGGAACGTGCCGGGCAGGTGGTGCCGGGCGTCGTCGGGTACGAGGACCCGGAGGCGATGCTGACCGTCGAGCGGCTGGACGCCGTCCTGGTCTGTGCCGAGAACGCCGCCAAGCCCGGCATCGCGGTCGCCGCCCTGCAACGCGGCGTCGCCGTCTACCAGGACAAGCCGCTCGCCGCCACGGGCGAGCAGGCGGCGGTCATCGCCGACGCGGTCCGGCGTACGGGCGGGCTGTTGATGTGCGCCTTCCACACCGCCTTCGACCCGCTCGTCGACGAGGTCGGGCAGCTCGTCCGGGACGGTCTGCTCGGCACCGTCCAGTTCGCACGGGGCCTCGCCGGTCACGCCGGGCTCAGGGCGACGGGGGTGTCGGACGACTTCGCCGCGTGGCTGACCGACCGGTCGCGCGGTGGCGGGGGATCCTTCGTGGACCAGGCCGGATACCTGCTGACCACCCTCGTCTGCTATCTCGGCCCGGTCGACCGGATCAGTGGCTTCGCCGCCACGGTCGATCCGGACGTCCCACCGGAGATCGAGGACAACACCGCGGCGATCGTGCGGCACGCCGGTGGTGCGCTCGCCGCGGTCGACACCCGGTGGGGGCAGGTCGGCCCGACGCCGCTGCGCTACTCGTTCCACGGCACGACCGGGACGCTGAGCGTGTACGCCGACCGGTACGAGCTGGTGACGACGGCGGAGGTCGGGCCGGTCGGCTGGGAGTCCGTCGCCGCGCCGTCGGGCCTGACCGGCTGGCGCTCGGTGGTGACACCCCGGGCCAGCTACGACGACGAGGCGGCGCACTTCGTCGCCGCGCTGCGCGACGGGACCGCGCTGCGGCCGACGGTCACCGCCGCGTCGGCACTGCACGTGCAGCGGGTCATCGACGCCTACTACGAGTCGGTCAGAACCGGCCGGGCGGTGACCGTCGCGTCGCTGGCGGCGCCGCCGCCCACACCGCACTGATCGAGGGAGTTGAGCCGTGCCGGTCAACGCCGATGTGGTCAACCAGGACCTTGCCACCGTCGACCCGGACATCGCGGCGGCGCTCGCCGCCGAGGAGGACAGGCAGCGATCCACGCTCGAGATGATCGCGTCGGAGAACTTCGCGCCGATCTCCGTGCGGCAGGCGCAGGGGGCGGCGGCCACGAACAAGTACGCCGAGGGCTATCCGGGACGGCGCTACTACGGCGGCTGCGAACATGTCGACGTCGTCGAGGCGCTGGCGATCGCACGGGTGAAGGCACTCTTCGGGGCGGCCCACGCCAACGTGCAACCGCACTCCGGCGCGCAGGCCAACACGGCGGCGTTCCTCGCCCTATTGCGGCCCGGCGACACGATCCTGGGCCTCGATCTCGCGCACGGCGGCCACCTCACACACGGGATGCGGCTGAACTATTCCGGGCGGACCTACCGGGTGGCGCCCTACCACGTCGGCCGGGACGGCCGCATCGACATGGACGACGTGCTGCGGCTCGCCGAGGAGCAGCGACCGAAGCTGATCATCGCCGGCTGGTCGGCGTACCCGCGCGTGCTCGACCTCGCGCGGTTCCGGGCGATCGCGGACCAGGTGGGCGCCCTGCTCATGGTCGACATGGCGCACTTCGCGGGGCTCGTCGCCGCCGGCATCCATCCGAACCCGGTGCCGTACGCGGACGTCGTCACGTCGACGACCCACAAGACCCTGGGCGGCCCGCGAGGTGGGTTCGTCCTCACCGACGACCCGGGCATCGCCAAGAAGATCGACACCGCCGTGTTTCCCGGCCTGCAGGGCGGACCGCTGATGCACGTGATCGCGGCAAAGGCGGTGGCGTTCAAGATCGCGGCAGGGACGGAGTTCAGGGACCGGCAACGGAGGACGGTGGAGGGCGCCCGCCTCCTGGCGGACCGCCTCGGCCGCCCGGACGTCACGGCGGCCGGCGTCGACGTCCTGACCGGCGGCACCGACGTCCACCTCGTCCTGGTCGACCTGCGCCGCTCCGCGCTGGACGGCCGGCAGGCCGAGGACCGGCTCCACGACATCGGCATCACCGTCAACCGCAACGCCGTCCCCGGCGACCCGCGACCACCCATGGTCACCTCGGGCCTGCGCGTCGGCACAGCCGCGCTCGCCACCCGCGGCTTCACACAACCCGACTTCCGGGAGGTGGCAGAGATCATCGCCGCCGCGCTGCGACCCGATTCCAGCCAGGGCGGTTGCAAGTTCCGGGGTTGTGTGGCTGGTCGGGTTGTGACCGGTTGGGGTGGATAGCAGGGCAGGCACGGGATTCGTGATCATTGTGGTGTCGAAGCCAGATGATCACGAGGTGGCCCGTGCCTGCTGTTGCATCTTCTCCTATCCCTGCCGTGTTGGTGAAGCTGGGGCGGCTGGACATTGGCCGGATAGCCGACCTTCGCCCTTACCTCGATTCGGTGCCCGACCCGCGTTCCCGGCGGGGCCGGTGGTACTCGCTGACCGCGGTCCTGCTGGTGTGCGCCTGCGGGGTCGTCTCGGGCGCGAAGAGCATCGACGAACTCGCCGAGTGGGGCCAGCGGGCCTCGACCGCGTTGCTGACAGTCATCGGGATCCGCGTTCATCTGTTCAGATGGCGGCGCGCTCCGTCGTCGGCCACGATCGGCCGGGTACTGGGGGCTGTTGACGGTGACGCCTTGGACCGGGCGGTGTGCGCCTACCTGGCCACCCGGCATCGCGCCGCCACCGAGGAGCCCACCCAGACGCCGTCGCCGTCTCGGCGGCTGCGCGTGATCGCCGTCGACGGCAAGGCACTCAAGGGATCAGCCCGTCTCACCGCGACCCGCCGGCATCTGCTCTCCGCGGTCACGCACGGCACCGTCGTGACCCTGGCCCAGGTAGAAGTCGGCGCGAAGACGAACGAGACCACGCACTTCCAGCCGCTGCTGGCCCCGCTGGACCTGGCCGGCACGGTCGTCACCTTCGACGCCCTGCACTCGGTCAAGGCGAACGTCTCCTGGCTGGTCGAGGACAAGAAGGCCCACTACATCGCCGTGATCAAGACCAACCAGCCGACCGCCCACAGCCAGCTCGCGGCCCTACCATGGCGCGACATCGCAGTCCAACACACCACCTCCGAGACCGGACACGGACGCCGCGAGTCCCGCTCGATCAAGACCTGCGCCATCGCCGACGAACTCGGCGGAATCGCCTTCCCCCACGCCCGACTGGCCATCCGCGTGCACCGCCGGCGTAAGCAGTCCGGCACACGCGAGACCCGCGAAAGCGTCTACGCCGTCACCAGCCTCGACGTCCACCAGGCCAGCCCCGCCGACCTGGCCACCGCGATCCGCGGGCACTGGGCAGTGGAGAACTCCTCACACCACATCAGAGACGTCACCTTCGCCGAAGACGCCTGCACCATCCATACCGGAACCGCACCCCGCGCCATGGCAGCCCTGCGCAACCTCGCCATCGGCGTACTGAAAACCCTCGGAGCCCACAACATCGCCAAGACCACCCGAGCGATCCGCGACGAACCCCAACGAGCACTCCCCATCCTGGGCATCACCAATAATCTGGACACTCACGGAACTTGAACAAGCCCTGGATTCCAGCTCCGCCACGGCCGACGACCTCCGCTCCCGCGTCTCCGCGCTGGCCGGACGACATCCGCTCTACGACTCGTCGTGGTCGGCGGCGGCATCGAGCATTCGGTAGCGCGCCGGCTGGCGTCGGCCCGTGACCGTCGCGGACCTACGCGCCCGCTGGGACCATAACCGAGTCTCAAAGGGCTTTGTGGCTCCCTTCGCCCATGAAGGCCCTTACCGCATCCCGAATTGCGTCAGCGTGAAGATAGATATCATCAATAGAGTCGATCAGGTGGCGAGTCTCCGTCTTGTTGGCGTCAAACGTGCCAACGTACTTCCGGGCCTTTCCGTTAAAATGCAGTCGGGCGACGGGCTTACGGTTATTGTCGTCGAGGATGACCGCGAAGTATGACTTGGCATCCCGTCCCACAATACGTTGGGGTTTGACCTCGCTACATGCTATCGCCTTGATGATCTGATAGCCGGTGAGTTCTTCGAGCGTGGTTTCCACCTCTGTGTCACGGGCGACATCGCTGAGCGCGACCTCTTCGCTCTCTAGAACTTCGGCGGGTGCCTCGGCAGCCTGCTTGGGAAGGTTCGCATAGAGTGCGCCCTTCAGCCGTTCGTTGACTTGATCTCTGACGAACTGCGAGGCAGCCTTGGCGACGAGTGATCTGAACTGCTCGCGCCTCTTCTGAGTGAGCGAACCCTCGTACACTTTCGTGGCGAAGAACCTGACCCACTCGTCCTCAGGCTCCTTGAACTGCGCCGCCATCGAACGCTTGATCTGACCGACATACTTCAACTCTTCGGCCGCACTGATGATCGAATCAAGATCGAACACTTCCTTCGTGAGCTTACGTAGTTCCGGTAGAAGGGCGTCGTCGACATCTTGTAGGTCCAGTACGAGGAAGGGCTTGGCGTCCATTTTGTTGGGCGCGTCCAGGTCGGTGTAGAAATGGTAAACCTGTCCGTTGGTGAGGACGGCGATCCGCGCATTAGTGACGGAGAAGTACCGATAAAGCTGAGACGCGTGTTCAATTTTCAGGGAGTCGCGCGGCTGCTTGCATTCGATGAGGATCTGCACCTCGCCGGCTCGCATGATCGCATAGTCGACCTTCTCGCCTTTCTTGACCCCGACGTCGGCGGTGAACTCCGGTATGACCTCTAGTGGATCGACACGGCCGTTTCATGATCGATAGTGGCGTTGAGTGACGATGCCCGCGTTGGCGTGTCGGATATGGACGAAGCTCCGTTGAGTCCAGGTCTTTCCACAGATCTGGTTCAAACGGAGCTTCGTCGTGCCGCAGTCTGCCACCCTCATCGCCGATCCGTCGCCCGTGCCGCTGCCCGAGGACGTCTCGTTCACGCCTTCGTGTCACGGTCTGCTCGATCTGCTGCTCGCCGTCGGCGACGGCCGGTCCGACCAGGGCCGTGATCATCCGGTCGCGGTCGTGCTCGCGCTGGTCGCGGCGGCCACGGTCGCCGGCCTGAAGGGCTACACCGCTATCAGCGGCTGGGTCGCCGACGTGCCTGCTGAGATCCTCGACAGCCTGTATACGCGGGTCGAAGCCCGCCCCGGTGCACGACCGTCACGCTCGACACTGTGGCGGGTATGCACCGACACCGACGGCGATGTCCTGGACGCGGTGATCGCCGAATGGACCACCGCCCAGCGCACCGGCACCGGCACCGGCACCGGCGAACAGGATTCCACCAGCAGCGATACACCGGCACAGATCCGTCTGGACGGCAAGACCGTACGCGGCGCCGTCGACGCCGACGGCGAGCAACTGCATCTGCTGTCCGCCCTGGCCGGATCGCCCGGCCCGGACCCGGCCGCCGTCATCATCGCCCAGGCCCCGACCGACGGCGCCAAGACCCGCGAACCAGAGACCGCCCGCGCCTTGCTGGAGACCCTCGATTTGCGCGACGCGACCGTCACCGCCGACGCCCTGCATACCGTCAAGGCCACCGCCGAGCTCATCCACCAGCAAGGCGGCCACTTCGTGCTACCGGTCAAAGAGAACCGGCCCGCGCTGTTCGATGCTCTCAACGTCCTGCCCTGGGCCGACACGCCGATCGGTTACGAGAGCACGGAAACGGGGCACGGCCGTACCACCCGCCGCACCATCCGGGTCCTGCCCGCCCCGCCCGGCCTGCCGTTCCCCCACGTCAGCCAGGTCTGGCTTATCGAACGCTACGTCACCACCGGCGACGGCAAGCAGTCCGCCGCCGCGCAACTCGGTGTCACCAGCCACCCCGCCGAGGCCGCCGGCCCGACCGAGATCGCCGCGTTCAACCGCGGCCAGTGGACCATCGAATCCCTGCACTTCATCCGCGATACCTGCTACCGCGAGGACCACTCCCGCGTGCGCACCCGCTCCGGCCCACGCGTCCTCGCCTCGCTACGCAACCTCGCCATCAACGCCCTACGCCTGGCCGGCCGCACTGATATCACCGAAGCCACCCGCTGGGCCAACCGCGACATGACCAGGCCATTCACCATCCTCGGCCTCACCGGATGATGTTGAAACGGCCGTGAGTGGATCGAAGACGTCGTAGCCGAGGATCATCGAAATGAACGGCATGACGAAAGCATTTTTGGCAGCTTCTTCCGTCTGAATCGCGTCCCGCTGATTCCGGACCTTTGTGGCGAGCGCGGCGACCCGTTCACTGAACTCCATCAAGTAGACTCCCTGTTCTGAGTAGGTGAAAAGGCGCCGTGTGCTGCCGGTATGCCCTGCTGTTGGTGATTCGGAAACGCAGGGCAATGACCGGAGCCTGTAGTGCCGTAGTCGACTGCGCTGGCGGAGGTGGGGGTGCTCGATGCCTTTCGGTGCACCGAGGGTCAGCCATGCGAGTCCTCGGACGTTGGCGGGGCGCTGCACGTCACCGATGGCCACGACGTGGGGGGTGGGCCAAATGCGCGGCGACTGGCCCGCACGGCCAGGGTGGCGAGGGCGGCGTTGGCGCCACCGCCGATCACCGCGCCGATACCGAACGGTGCCACTCGACCGAGAACGATAATTCCCTGCTTGGTGCCGTACTTTGTGACGAAGTGCTTCCCCAAGATCCGGTTGATCTGACGCAACGTCTCGACAGGCACCTTGGCGACAACCTGACGCCCCCAGTGCTGCCCCGTACGCTCAGCGACCTTGGTGATGGTGGCGGAGCCGGACCCGCCGAGCATAATTCCCATCACGATCGTCCGGCGGCGCTCGATTTCGTCGATGTGAACCCCGTGGACTTCGGCGACCGAGAGCGCGAAGACGGCGCTCAGCTCAAGAGATGAAAGAGCCTCGCCCGCCGAGAGTGCCAGTGCGACGCCCGTGCCGACGCCGGGCGCCGCCGCGGCTCCGCCAACTGCCGCACCCGTACCGGTCAACGCGCTGACGTACATCCGCTCCAGATTGCGGATCACCTGTGCCGGCGTCGCAGCTGGATTCCGCTGGCGGGCCCGCACGATGTTTTTGCGCACCAGCGGGCCTTGGACGGCGATCGCCTTGTCCACGAGGTCGAGGACTCGCTGCCCACGTACGGCTGCTTCCGGAGCCGGTCCATCGTGGGCGTCTGTTGCCATGTCTTGAACTCCTTGAGCCGTCGCGTGCCCGCTGGGTTCCCTATTCGACCAGCCGAGCGAACGCTGCGCCAGACCGTTGAACGGTGGACGCCGTACTGTCCGCGTGTTCCATCGAGGACAGCCGCACGGCCACACCTGCCGAGCTTCAGGTCGAACTTGTCGCGGAGTAGGCCCGTTCCGGCGAGGACGAAGGCGCAGCTCGCTGAAAGACTCCATTGCCGATCCGGTTTGATCATGAGGGCTATTGGTCAGTCGCCGAACTACGGGGAAGATCGTCCGGCACGAGGGGCTGTGTTGCGAGCTCACGGCCGGCACTGGACCGGACGAGCGCCCCTGCCGCTGGTGGGTTGACGCCGGGATCGTGGAATCGATAGCATCGCCGGTTGCGCTCAGTGGACATCTAAGGAGACGTCGTGGCGCTGGACAGTCCCAAGCTTCAAAAAGTCCTGGAAGAAATCAAGATTGGTGTGATCCAGCTTCCCGACTTCCAGCGTGAGTGGAAGTGGGATGACCAGCGAATACGCGAGTTGATCGCCACGGTGACCCTGGACTATCCACTCGGCGTCGTGATGACCTTGGAAACCGGCGGCTCGTCGCCGTTCCGGGCACGCCCGCTCACCGGAGCGGAGGACGCCGGCAGTGTGACCCCGGGCCTGCTGCTTCTCGATGGTCAACAACGGCTGACCTCGCTGTTCCAGTCGCTGCACCTCACCCGACCGGTTCGGACGGTCGACGACCGGAACAAGGAACTCAGACGTTGGTACTACGTCGACATCCTCAAGGCCGTCGGCTCACCTGCGGACAGGGACGATGCCATCGTTTCCGTGCCCGAAGACCGTGTACTGCGCTCGGACTTCGCACGCAGGGTGGACCTTGATCTCCGCAGCACCGAGAAGGAGTGTCGGGCCGCTTACTTTCCGCTGAGCCAGGTCTTCGACGGTGACAAGATGACGGCCTGGCAACGAGAGTTCGTCAGGATGGACGACGGCAACTGGGACCTGTGGGCCCAGTTCCAGCAACAGGTGCTGAACAACGTCGGGTCCTTCCAGATTCCCATGATCAGGCTCGGTGCCTCGACCACCAAGGACGCTGTGTGCTCGGTGTTCGAACGGGTGAACACCGGCGGTGTCCCGCTGAACGTCTTCGAACTGCTGACCGCGACCTACGCGGGTGACCAGGACTACGAGCGTGAGCACGAGACCTACTACCGGCTCCCGGACGTGTGGCACGACATCAAAAAGAGGCTGGCAACCTCCTATCCCGTCTTCGGGCGCCTCGAGTACGGCCTCACCGACGGGCTCAGCAGCAGCGACTTCCTTCAGGCTGTCACGCTGGTCGTCACCTGGGAACGAAAGCAGAACAGGCGCGCGGCCGGCGTCGCCTGCAAACGGCGCGACCTGCTGGCCCTGCCGCTCGACGACTTCCGTCGCGTCGCGCCGCAGGTCGCGGACGCGTTCGAGTGGGTGGGCGAGTTCCTGCACCGGCAGTGCATCGTGCGCTCCGCCGATCTGCCCTACCGGACCCAACTCGTGCCCTTGGCGGCGGTCCGGGCCATCCTTGGTGAGAAGACTGACGAGCCGGAGCTACTGGAGCGCATCGTGCGCTGGTACTGGTGCGGCGTCCTCGGCGAGATGTACGGCGGGTCGACGGAGAGCCGGTTCACCCGGGACGTCGAGCAGCTCATCGCGTGGGCACAGGGCTCGGGAGGCACACCTGACACGATCACCGAAGCGGCCTTCCTCTCCGACCGTCTTGACAGCCTGACGACTCGGAACAGCGCCGCCTACAAGGGCATCTACGCCCTCCTGATCAAGCAGGGGGCGATGGACTGGCATCACAGCGAGGCGCCGTTGACGCCTGGAACCCTGGTCCAGAACTCAGTCGACATCCACCAGGTCTTTCCGAAGGCGTGGTTCGCCCGGCACTCCGGTCAGGACCGGCGCGGCAACTCCATCGTCAACAAGACTCCGCTGTCGTACCGCACCAGCAGGAGCATGACCGGCTCGCCTTCGGCGTATCTCAAGGTGCTGGCACAGGAGTCCGGCACCCGGCCTGAGTGGTTCGACGATGTGATCGCGACTCACCTGATCGACCCTGCGACGCTGCGGCACGACGACTTTGAGAGCTTCTACGCCGACCGCTCCAAGCGGCTGCTCGAGCTGGTGAACGAGGCCATGGGCAAGCGCACGGTCTTCCGCGACCAGGCGGATCGGTGACGACAGTGACCGCGCAGCCACCCACGCCGCAGCAGATGACCGCACTCAAGGGCAACACGTTGCCGGTCTCCAAGCTACTCGCCATGTTCGGTGTCCGTGTACGCAACCACCAGACAGTCCCGGCCATCGTCGACGCGTTGCGGGAGGCCGGCCTCGACACCGTCCCGTCCTTCACCACCTGCAATCTCGGGGCAACGGTGTTCGTGGTCGCCGCAGAGCAGACGGACGTGACCGAGGCGGATGCCGAGGAGGAGGACTTCCGGCCTGGAGCGCTGCCGCAGCAATCGCTCAAGATCAAAGACGTTCCCTCCGCCCTTGCCGGAGTCGACTCCGTCCCGTCGACCGCACCCCTGCACCACGCCATCCACATGATGCGGCAGAAGAACTATTCCCAACTGCCCGTCATCGACGGAACTTCTCATCTCAAAGGCGTCATCACCTGGAGTTCTGTCGCCGCCTGCTACGAACAGGGAAAGGCGCCCAGCCTCGGCACCACGATGCTGACGGAGGATCTTCCGGTCGCCGAAGTTCATCAGGCACTTTTTTCTCATCTGGCAGCGGTCGCCGAACACGGCTACGTCCTCGTCCGGAGTAACAGCGGCAGCATCGAGGGCATCATCACCGGTGCGGACATCACCGGCCGCTTCCACACCCTTGCGCAGCCGTTCTTCCTGGTAGGGGAAATCGAGTTCAGGCTCCGCTGCTGCCTCGGACCCAAGCTGAACGGAGAGCCGGTCCGGGCTATCCAGCCGAAGAACAAGGCGACCGGGGAGATCTCGGACCTGATGTTCGGCGACTACCTGAGGTTGTTGGACGGCGACCAGCCGAACAGGGCGTTACGGGCCAGCGCCGACCAGAACTGGGTCACCCTCGGCTGGACCGGTGTGAACCGGGCACACTTCGTGTACCAACTGGATCAGGTGCGGCGCATCCGCAACCGGATCGCCCACTTCGACGACACGCCGCTCGTTCCACAACAGATCGACGAGCTCATGCAGTTTTCCGGCCTGCTCAAACAGTTCTTGTAGTTGACGATCGAGGACGTCATAAGGCGTTCCATGCTGGGGCGTGGGCTGACGGGCTGACGTTCATCATCGCGTGGCGTCGGTATCTCCGGCTGCGTCACGTTCCTCGGCGAGGCGGGTCAGGATGTCGCCGATCTCCTGAGATTCCTCGTGGTCCGGCCCGTACACCACGAGGAGATCTTCGTGCAGCGGAACGAGTTCGGCCTCTGCCTGCGCGACGTCCCGCTCGGCGAGCAGCAACATGGCGATGTCGCGGCGCAACTCCAGCGCGGTACGGGAGGCATCGCCCTCGACCGTGCGTACCTGGGCCAGGACCTCACGGAACTGTCGCAGTGCGGTCGTGGACTGGCCGAGGTTGGCCCGGCAGAGTGCCGCCTGCCGGAGACAGGCCATCGCCTCGTCGCTGTTCGGCCCTCTCGTCCGGGCGAACGCTTCGACGAGGGCGTCGAACTCGGGCAGCGCCTCGCGGAAGTCTCCACCGATGACGAGGATCGCCGCGCGGCGCTGGCGTAGGTGCAGCACGCGCGGGCTTTCCCGCCCCAGTGCGGCAGCGGCCGGCTCGATGACCCGGCGCAGCGCTTCGGCGGCCTGGGTGTAGCGGTCGTCGTCGAGCAGGTCGTTCGAGTACGCGACGGCCTCGTCGATCAGGTCCCGCAGCGCCGTGCCGGCAGTGCTGCCCGACGGCTGCGGGAGGACCGACGGCGGCGCCGGCGCGGCCGACCCGTGCGGGAGAGGAACTGGTTCGCCGCGTGGGCGGGGGGCGTTGGGGCGACGGTAGAGCAGTGTCGGGTCCGGCGCACCCGCCGGCTGGGCCACCGCCGACGGCACGGCACCGGGCAGCGGGAGAAAGGGCAGCAGTTGCTCGTACACCTCGTAGGCGTCGCCCGGCCGCTGTTCCGGCGCCTTGGCGGTGAGCCGGAGCACCAGCTCTTCGATCTCCTCGGGCAGGTCGGCGCGGAGTGTGCGTAGTGGCACGGGGGCCTGGGAGACGTGCTGGAGCATGAGCCGGAACGCGTTGTCACCGTCGAACATCGGTGTGCCGGCGAGCAGTTCGTGCAGCACGCAGCCGAGGGCGTAGAGGTCGCTCTGCGGGGTTATCTGGGCGCCCCGGACCTGCTCGGGCGGCATGTACCGATGGCTGCCGAGGACCTGGCCCGTCACCGTGAGCCGGGTGACGTCGGTACGCAGGATCGCGGCGATGCCGAAGTCGAGCACCTTCACGGTGCCGGTCTCGGTCACCAGCACGTTCTCGGGCTTGAGGTCACGGTGCACGACGGGGATGGCATGGGCGTGCGAGAGCACGGTGCAGATCTGCGCGGCGACCGCGACGGCCCAGCTGACCGGCAACGGCTGCCCCGGGGCGAGGTAGGCCCGAAGTGACGTGCCGGGCACGTACTCCATGACCAGGTAGACCCGGTCGTACGACTCGTCGAGTACCGCGTCGTAGACCTGCGGCACACCGTGGTGCTGGATGCGGGCCGTGACCCGGGCCTCCCGGCGGAAGCGTCTCGCGAACTCCTCGGCGGCTTCGGCCGAAGTGATCACGTCGGTCCGGATCAGCTTGACGGCTATTTCGCGGTCGAGCACGGCGTCGTAGCCGCGCCAGACCTGGCCCATGCCACCGGAGCTGATCTGCTCGACCAACTCGTAACGGCCGGCGATCGGCTCTGGCCGCACTGCCACCCCTCCAGCATTCGGCTACGTCCGCTGCGGGGAACAGTCTTCCCGCCGGCACGACAGCAGTCCAGAGCCGCCGGGTCACGCACCGTAGACGGGTGGCCCGTTTCTCCGGCCGATGGTGGACGTCAGGCGGCGTCGTCCGTCACGCCCTCCTGTTGCCGGATCATGCGCCAGGCGGCGCTGCGGGCGCTGCGGTTGAGCGAGCTGCGGAAGTCGCGGTCGGGTCCGAAGTACTTCCGGCCGAGGTCGGCGACGGTATCGAAATGGTCCATCATCTTCTCCTCGAAGACCGGCTCGAAGACGTGGCCGAAGTTTTCCTCGTCGTCGTTGGCGACGGCGGCGAGCCGTACCTTCGGATCGGCGACCGCCTCGTGGAAGGCGGGGACGACGTCCTCGTCGGTGAAGCTGGTGCCGAACCGTTCGTTGAACCGCTCGATCAGCTTGGAGAGCAGGGACTTCTCCGGCTCCTTCGCACCGCCGGCACCGTCGCCGAAGCCCGGCATCTCGGCCGGACCTTCCGGGTTGAGGCTGATGTCGTGCTCGCCGGTCTGCTCCACCCGCAGGTGACTCAGGTCGACCTCGCCGATGTCGACGCCGCCGTCGCCGAGCCGGGGCAGCTTGTTGAGCAGATGCCGGCCGTAGAGGTAGAGCCGTTCGAGGTCCGGGTCGGCGTAGGGGACGATCTGGGCGAGGAAGCTGTATTTGCGGACGTAGTCGTTCAGGTCGGCCCGGAACGCTTCGGCGCCGTCCCGGTCCTCCTCGTCCTCGCCGTGCAGGAGCGCGGCGAAACGCTCGACGGCGGGGGCGAGGTGCCGGTACAGCTCGGCGTGCAGCTTCGCCCATTTCGCGGTGTTGCCGGCGGCCTGCTCCTCGGCCGCCAGGTACGCCTCGACGAACGCCCGCATCTCCGCCTCGACCAGCAGCGGCCGGGACATCACCCGGCTCTGTGCGGTGTAGAGCAGGTTCGGGTCCGAGGGCAGGGTCTCGGCCTCCTCGAAAAAGTCCCGGAATGCCTTCTTGATCTCCTCGGCGTCGTTGACGAAGTCCAGCACCGCCAGGTCACCCTGACTCTTCCGGTCCGCGGTGCGGTTGAGCCGGGAGAGGGTCTGCACGGCGGAGATGCCGGCGAGTTTCTTGTTGACGTACATGGTGGTGAGCAGCGGCTGGTCGAAGCCGGTCTGGTATTTCTCCGCGACCACCAGGATCCGGTATTCGCGCTGGCCGGCGGTGGTGCCGGCGCGGGCGCTCCGGTCGTCGGCCCGGACGTAGCCGAACGCCTTCGGCAGGGACTTCTCCGGCAGCCCGCCGTTTTCCCTGGACTCGGTGATGTCCTCGTCGTCGTAGCGCAGCGTGCCGGAGAACGCGACCAGGACGCCCGGGTCGGGGTAGTCACGGTCGCCGAGATACCGCTTGATGGCCCGGGACATCTGCACCGCGCTCTGCCGGGAGGCGGTCACGACCATGGCCTTGGCCCGGCCGCCGAGCCGGCCGGCGGTGTGCGCCCGGAAGTGTTCGACGACGATCTGCGCGTGCTGGGCCACGGTGGAGGGATGGGTCACCGCGTAGCGGGCGAGTTCCTTGTTGGCCTTGGCGGAGTCGACCTCGCGTTCGTCCGGCCCCTTGGTGATCAGCTTCCAGTAGGTGGCCCAGGTGGCGTAGTTCCGTAGCGGGTCGAGGATGAAGCCCTCCTCGATCGCCTGGCGCATGGAGTACGTGTGAAACGGGTGGTATTTGCCGTCCTCGCCGAGGCTGCCGAAGAGTTCGAGGGTCTTGTGCTTCGGCGTGGCGGTGAAGGCGAAGTAGGAGAGGTTGCCGCTGTGCTGCCGCCGCCGGGCGCCGGCCGTGAGCTTGTCGTCGGTGGTCTGCGGGCCGGCGGCGCTGGTGGCGCCCGCGTCGTCGGAGTCGGCGTCGAGGCCGAGGTCGCGCAGCACCCGGCGGACGTCGGTGGCGGCGTCCCCGGACTGCGACGAGTGCGCCTCGTCCACGACGATCGCGAACCGGCTGCCCCGGATCTCGGTCGGGCTGCGCCGCAGGTAGTCGACCAGGGCGGGGAAGGTCTGCAGGGTGACCGTGACGATCTTGCCGGTTTCCTGGGAGAGCGCCTTGGCGAGCTGCTCGGACTTGGCTCCGTAGTTCTCGTCGATCGTCACCACGAGTCCGGCGGTCTGCTCGAAGCTGCCGACGGTGTCCCGGAGCTGGGCGTCGAGGTTGCGTCGGTCGGTGAGGATGACGATCTTGTCGAAGACCGGGGTGCCGGGCCGGAGGCCGGCGGCGCGCGCGTCGGGGTCGAGCGCCGCCGGATCGGTCGGCGTGTGCAGCGACGAGAGCCGGTGCGCGAGCCAGGCGATGGTGTTCGACTTGCCCGAGCCGGCCGACGCCATCACCAGGTAGTTCTGCCCGGCGCCGTGCCGGGCGGCGTGCGCGGTCAGCTGCTTCACCGCGTGCCACTGGTGGTAACGCGGGAAGATTACAACCCTTCGGGTACGCCCGTCCACGCCCTTCTCCTGGTGCAGGTGGGCGAAGCGTTCCAGCAAATCGAGCCAGTTGTCCCGCTGCCAGATCTCCTCCCAGAGGTAGGAGGTGGCGTACCTGCCGAACTCGGTGGCGGGCGGGTTGCCCTTGCCGCCGAAGCGTCCCGGTCCGGCGCTGCCGGTGTTGAACGGCAGGAACCGGGTCTTGGTGCCCCGGAGCTGGGTGGTGACGAAGACCAGGTCGGGATCGACCGCGAAATTCGCGATCACCCGGCGCGAGAAGATCAGCTCGGTCGGGTCGCGCTCGGTCCGGTACTGCTCCTTGGCGTGCTCGACGCCGGAGCCGGTGAGCGGGTTCTTCAGCTCGGCGGTGGCGACCGGGATGCCGTTGAGGAACAGGGTCAGGTCGAGCGCGTTGCCCCGGTCGGCCTGCTTGGTCGCGTACGCCAGCTCCCGGACCACCGTCAGCCGGTTGCGCCGGTAGTCGGCCAGGATCGCGTCCGACTCGACGAACGACGGCCGGAAGTAGGCGAGCAGGATCCGAATCCCGTGGTCCTTGACGCCCTTCCGGAGCACGTCAAGTAGCCCGTCGCTGGCGATCGCCTGGTCGAGCCGCTTGGCGAACCCGCGCTGGGCGTCGGCCGGGTCGCCGCCGTAGTAGGTGACCAGGTCCGCCCACTCGTCCGGCTGGGTCGCCCCGATGAAGGTGAAGAGCTGATGGGTGTCGAGGCCGAGTTCGGGCCGGTAGTCGGCCCTGCCGCCCTCCGTCCAGCCGTTGTCGAGCAGGGCCGCGACGATCGCGTCGCCGAAGGCCCGTTCGTGGTGGACCGCCATCTCGCCTCCCGCACCAGGCCGAGTGCCCGCCGGACTCCCGCTGGAGCCTACTGCGCCGTGGCCATCCGGGGCGTTGCCCGGGCGTCGGGAGGCCGGCGATCTGGCTTGCGGGGCCTTGACCCGGTCCGGCACGCTGAGTCCGATGTATTGACGGACGGCGATGATCTCGATGCTCCGTGTGTCTGTCGGCGGTCCGCTGCGGCTGTTGCCTGGAGGGACGGGGGCGTGCTTCGGATGTATGGGGATCCGGACGAGTTGGATCGGCTGGCGGGTCGGCTGCGGCAGCGGGCCGTCGAGGTCCGGGAGCGGGCGGCGGACCATGAGCGGCGGGGGCAGGCGGCGCGGTGGGTGTCGGTGTCGGCGCAGGCGTATCGGGATCAGGTGGGCCGGGACCGGGTGCGGGCGGACCAGGTCGCGGACGAGCTGGACGCGGTGGCGGATGCGGGGCTTGACACACGCCCAGGAGGTACGGGAACTGATCGCGTTGATCGCCCGGATCGAGGAGCAGGCCAGGGTGTGGTTCGCCGGGACCGCGGAGCGGATGAGGGACCTGGCGCCGCTGGTCGGCGGCCCGTTGCTGAGGGCTGCGATGGAGGCGCCGTGGGCGGGCTGGCCGGTGCGGCCCGGCAACCTGCCGGCCTCCGGCGACCGGCGCTGGCTGGAGGTCGGCGACATCCTCCGGGGCAGGGGAGTGCTCTAGGTGGGCGCCGACGGTCAGGTGCTGCCGGCACACCGGCTGGTGCTGACCGCTCCGGAGTGGACACTGCTGGTCCGTCGCACGGGGCTGGCTCCGCCGCCCGGGCTCGACGTCTTGGACGAGCCGGAGCCGGACCTCCTGCGCGCCGCCGGGCAGGCGTTGGCCGCCCGGGGCGTGGTGAGTGCCGACGACGATCCGCTTGAGTGCCGGCCGGCGGAGGAGGTGCTGGCGAACCTGGCGATCTTCGCGGCCGCGCGGGTGGTGATCCGGGTCGAGGCGTCGGTCGGGGGGCGCTCGGTACGGGCGGTGGCGGCGGTGGCCGGGCCGGCGGGTGCGGCCCTGGTCGGGCTGCCCGACGGTGCTGTCGAGCTGTCGATGTTCGAGGCGGTGGCGCTCGGGCGTGAACTGGTCCGGGTCGTACCGGGGGAACGGGACCTGGCGGGGGCGGCGGGACGGCTCGGCCGGGCGCTCGGCGGCGGCGGGTCGCGGGTGTCGGGGCGGCTGCCGCTGGCGGCGCTGGCCGACTACACCCGCTCGGGTGACCTGGCGGGGGCGGCCGGGCGTGCGGAGGCGGCGGCGGCGTTGGGGTTGACGGCGGTACAGGTGCGGCTGGTCGAGCAGGTACGGGCGCGTACGACCGGGGTGTTGCGGGTGCTGGTGGGCGGCCGCAGCGGGGCCGGGGTGGGGGTGGCGCAGGTGGTCTGGCTGGCCACGGAGGGCGGCTGGCTCGGGCTGCGTCCGGAGCCGGATGGTTCGGGCCGGCGGATGGTGTCGGTGCGGCCGGTGGCGCGGGAGGAGATCGGGGTGTGGCTGGCGCCGTACCTGGGACAGCTTGTGGAGGGCGGCGATGGGTGATCCGGAGTTCCAGGTCAGCGGCGGCGCCGGTGGGACGGGTGCCCGGTACGAGGACATCGGCCTGCTGGCCCGGCAGAGCGACGACCTCGCCCGCGACCTGGCCGGGATCGGCGTGCAGGGGCACGGCATGCTCGCCGATCCGGACCTGGTGGCCTCGGCGGTGCTCCACCCGGACGGGTTCGCCAGGATAGAGGCCGGCCTGCTGCGGGCGTTGGACGGCCCGCAGGGGTTGACCGCGCTGTCGGTCGGGTTCGGGCAGCGGGCGATCGCGCTGCGGACCGTCGTCGCCTCCTACCAGGCGGTCGACGAGGAGCGGGCCCGGACGATCGAGACGCTGCGCTGGGCGCTCGGCTACGGGCTCGGCACCGGAATCAAGGCGGGCGTGCTGGGGCCGGTGACGCTGCTGCCGTTGGCGCCGTTGGCCGCCGCCGGGGCGCTGGTGGCCGACGACGTCGACTGGGAGCAGATGATCACCGACCATCCCGGGATCGTCGACACCCTGGTCGGGCTGGGTCCGGGGTTGATCAGCAGCGTGCCGGGTGCCCCGATGGTCGGCGACGTGCCGGGCGCGGCGGACCTGCTCGGCGAGTTCTACGACGACGGCACCTGTTCGGTCACCGTGCCGGACGTGAACGGGACCGGCACCAACATCGACACCTCGCGCGACGAGATGACCACCCCGCCGCAGGGCTTCGGTGACCTGATCGCCGGCCTCAACTACCGCAACGGAGAGTCCGGCGCTGGTGAGCCGGACCAGATCGACGTACGGGTGATCACGCATCCGGACGGCAGCACGGCGTATGTGGTCGACATCCCCGGCACCAAGGAGATGAACATGCCGTGGGATTCCGACAGTCCGTTCCTCAACGACATGGGCACCAACGTGCACGTGCTCGGCGGCGACACCACCTCCCGGCAGCACGCGATCGCCGAGGCACTGCGGATGGCCGGGGCGGGCACCGACGACCCGGTGATGCTGGTCGGGCACAGCCAGGGTGGGATGGTCGCCGCCCAGGCCGCCCAGGACACCGCTACCGGCGGCTTTCCGTTCAACGTGACGCACGTCGTCACGGCCGGGTCCCCGATCGGCAACACTGAGGTGCCGGCGGGTGTGCAGGTGCTGGCATTGGAGAACGCGCGCGACATCGTGCCGCACCTCGACGCCACCGACAACCCGGACCGGCCCCACCACACGACGGTCACCTTCGACGACCAGAACGGCTCCATCGGCGACAACCACGGCACCGGCTCGGCGTACCTGCCGGCCGCGCACGCACTGGACCGGAGCACCGATCCGTCGGTGCAGGCGTACCGGGACAGCGCTGGCGCGTTCCTGAACGGCGAGGCCGTCGAGTCGAAGGTTTATGAACTGCACAGGGTGCACTGATGCGAGTCGACAGGAGGACGCCGACGATGCGGTGGTCGAGGGGGTGCCAGGCGGTCCGTGCGGGCGGGCTGGCCGGGGTGGCCACGATCATGCTTCTCGCTGTCGCATCCTGTGGCGGGCTGGCGGATTCACCCGAGGAGCGGGCGGAGTCTGATGCGATCGCCGCCGAGATTCAGGAGGCGCTGGCGGCACGGCGCGAGGTGGTCAGGGTGAAGGTCGGGTACCAGAACAACATAAGCAACTCCGCGAGCGCATCCGTGACCGCGACGTTGAAGGCCGGAGCCGACTTCGGTCCCTTCCTCGACGAGGCCGTCCGGCTGGTCTGGCTGAGCAGGCTTGACCCGCTCAGCTCGATAAGCGCCTCTGCGATCGACGCCGAAGACAAGCAACGCGGCACCACCCGTCACCTGACTCTTGACGACAGGGCGGAACTGGAACGCAAGTACGGGCCTCGGCCGCCACGGTAGTCGTGACCCGGCCACCAGGTGGGCCGAGTCAGGTCGCTGACAGCGGGTCGGCGAATCCTTCATGAGCATGTTTGCAATACCACTGTGGCGGGGGGTCCCTGGTGCCGACGAAGTGGCGAAGGCGCGTCCGTAGCCCTCTGCCTCACCCAGAGCACCAGGTCTACCTGCTCGTCCACGTCCTCCTGTTCGTCGTCGGTCTGCTCGTTGCGCAGCTCGACGGCCAGATCTGGCTAGCCATCGGCACGTCCGTCTCGGCGACTGGCATCTGTGGTTGGGCGATCTTTCTCTGGTTGCGGATCACCGAGCAGAGTACGCAGGGGCAGCGGCGAATCCAAGGGCTCGGCCTTACCGACGCCTTCCCCGCGCGATCGGTGCCCATCCGTCCCGAGTACGAGCGTCGGTTCGTATCCGCCCGTCAACAGATCGACTTCCTGGGATTCGGACTCCGCGCCTTGCGGGAAGACTTCGGCGACCAGATGGACACCTGGTTACGGAGGGTGCCGATCCGGATCCTGCTTGTCGACCCGGATGCGCCGACGCCCGGCTGGAGCTATGCCTACCAGCGTGACGTGGAGGAATCCAACAGCCCGGGTTCGATCGCCACTGACGTGGTCAACTTCCTACGGGCGATGGAGCCGGTCAAGAACCGATTTCCGGAACGGCTGCACATCCGGCTCTACACGTGCCTACCCGCCATCAACGTGTGTCGGATCGATGACGAGATCTTCTGGGGACCGTACGTGCTCGGCGCGCAGAGCCGCAACACTCCGACCTTCGTCGTGTCGCGTACCGGCCCCCTGTTCGATGTGCTGCGCAGCCACTATGAACAGATCTGGACGGATTCCCGCTACTCCCGGGATGGATTTCAGCGGACGGAGCAGGGCTTCCGGTCCGTCGTGATCCAGCAGGCCCTGCCCGACCAGTCCGACTATCGAGGAAGAAGCACATGAAGGTTGATCTGGACGCCCACCACCAGGACTCGAACGTTCGCCCCGCCGTCGGCGTCGGCGTCATGATTCGCCGCGACGACAAGGTGCTGCTGGGCAGGCGTCGCGGCGCGCACGGTGCCGACACGTTCGGCTGGCCCGGTGGAGGGCTGGCCTTCGGCGAGTCGCTCGCCGATGCGGTCCGCCGGGAAGCGATGGAGGAAGCCGGAGTCCGGGTAACCGGAGTTCCTCGCCTGGTGTGCGTGAGCAACGTCGTAGAGTACGGCCGCCACTATCTGGATCTGGAGTTCGAGGTGACCGAGTTCTCCGGCGAACCGATGGTGCGCGAGCCGGATCTGATCGAGAGCTGGCAGTGGTACCCACTTGACGGGCTACCCGCACCCCTGTTCAAGCCATGCCAGCTCGCTCTCGCCTCGCTGAACGACGATCGGCTACTCAACGATGGCTAACCGGACCGGACGCGTCTGGACGGTACTCGGCGGTCTGCACTTCGACCTCGCGGCAACCATCGAGCGGCAGTGGCTGGTCGACCACACCGACCGCGACGGGCAGACCTGGACGGATGTCCGTACCGAACTCGGTGGCGTGGGCGGCAACATGGCGCGTCACCTGCACGACGTCGGACAGCCGGGGGCATTGATCGCGGTCGTCGGCGACGACGACATCGGACAGCTACTGCTCGGACGGGCCCGTATGGATCTACCCGGCGTGGAGGTGCACCCGGTGGTCGTTCCCGGTGCGCACAGTGGCGTTGTCGCGCTTCTCCACACCGTCGGGCGGGGCGACCGGAAGCGACTCGTCGTCGGTCCCGACCGGTCGGCCGTCGACGTGGTCGAATACCAGCATGTCGACGCGATCCTGCACGCGCTGCGCCGGCAGTCCGCCGAGCTGATCCTCGACGGCTATGTCCTGCGCTGTCGGGTCGCCGGCTGGGTGGACGCCTTGCAGCGGTTCCGGGCGGACGGCTGGCGGACGCACCTGGAGCTGGTCCCACACGACCTGGGGCATGAGGTACGCGCCGCCGCGCTCGCCGCGGTTGTCGCCAGCTGCGCGACGCTGTCGACGAACATGAGCACCATCGAACGGGTACTCGATCTGCCGCCGCTGTCCGCGTCGGCGCTGCCCTCGGACCGGGCGGCCAGGCTCGCGGACAAGGCCGGCCGGATCCTGTCCGGCAGCGGGGCCCGGATCCTGGCTCGATTCGGTCGCGGCGACGCGCAGCTCTGTCTCCGGCTGTCCGAGGGGTCGGAGCCGGAGCTGTGGTCGTATGACCTCGATCGTGCTCGATGTGGCAAGAGCACCCAGGACCGGCTTCTCGTGCACGAGCTGACCGGCGCAGTCGAACTTGTCGGGGGGCGCCGGCTACCGCTGTGACAGATGGAGGAGGACCGACGATGCGGGTCGAGGTTGTCGCGCCGAGTCGGGTGCATTTCGGACTCGTCTGGATGACCGACGGTACGCCTCAGGTCTACGGCGGGGCCGGCCTGACGCTGTGGCACTGCAAGACCTGGGTCGAGGGCAGCAGGACCACGTCCGGCACCGTCAGCGTGACCGGCGGCTCGATCGAGGCGCGGGCCTTCGTCACGGAGCGGCTCACCGCGGCCGGGCTGGTCGGGGTGCGGCTGGCCATCCACGAGGCACCCCAGGATCACGTCGGCCTGGGCTCGAAGACCACCGTGGCGTTGGCCTGCGCAGAAGCCGCCTGCCGCCTGCTCGGTCGAACGGTGACCCGGGAGGAGCTCGTACGCATCACGGGCCGCGGCGGCACCTCCGGCATCGGCGTCAACGGCTACTTCCTCGGCGGCTTCCTGACCGACCGCGGCCACCCCAGGGCCGCCGTGACCGCCCTGGCCCCGTCGTCGGCCAGCCAACCTTCGGCGTCTCCGCCGGTAGGGCAGCGGTTCTCCTGGCCGAGTGCCTGGACGGTCAGCCTCGTCCGGCCCCCTGCACAGCAGGGTCTGCACTCCACCGCCGAACGCGACTTCTTCGCCAGCCAGTTGCCACTGCCGCTCGGCGAGTGCCAGCAGGCGGCAGTGGCATTGCACCAGGAGTTGCCGGCCGCGATCGTGGACGCCGACTTCTCCCGCCTGCGGGCGGCGCTGCGGCAGAGCCGGATGGTGGGGTTCAAAGCCCGGGAGGTGGAGATCCAGCCCGTCAGTGCCGGCCTGCTGCGATGGCTCGACAAGCAGCCGGAGGTGGCCGCGACGATGACGTCGCTCGGTCCCACTGTCGTCGTCATCACCCGATCGCGTCGACGACGATTGGACCTGCCGGCCTTCACCGAGGGGTGGACGGTGGCACGCGGGCTCGTGGCTGATTCCGGACGCCGAATCACGACACACCCGGCATCCTTGCGCTGATAGGCCGCTGACGGGGTCACGCGAGGGTCAGGCCGATGGTGGCGGCGAGTCGGGTGACGTCGGCGGGGGCGGGGCCGGTGCGGAGTACGGCGGTCAGTGCGGCACGGGCGGCGGGCCGGGTCCGGGTCTCGGCCGGGGCGATGCGGTCGGCGATGACGAGGGCGCGTCCGGCGGCCTGCGGGTCGCCGGCGTCGAGGTGGGCGCGGACGATGTCGATCAGGTGGGCTGCCCGGTGTTCGGCGGACAGTCGGGGCCAGCCGGCACCGGTGGTGGCGTGCTGGTGGGTGCTGATGGCCTGCTGGCTGTTGCCGAGCTCGGTGGCGATCAGGGCGCGGGCGAGGTCGACGGTGGTGGGGCCGAACCCGAGGTCGCCGTCGTCGGGGCGCGGGTGGTCGCCCAGGGCGGTGCCGAGCCGGGCGGCGCGGTGGGCGAGGTCGCGGGCGGCGGTGGCGTCGGCGCAGGTCGCGGCGGCGATGGCGGCCTCGGTGAGCAGGGTGCCGGCCAGGGCGAGATCGTGCGGTGGGGTAGCCCGGGACGGCGTCGGGAGGAGACGGTGCGCGGCGGTGATGGTGGCGGCCATCGCGAGCCGCCCCCGGTCGAGCGCCCGTAGCGCCTGGGCGAGGGGGATGGCCGCGATTGCGGTACGCCGAGGGTCGCCTCCGGTGGCGGCCATCGCCCGGTCGGCGGCGAGCCAGGCCAGGTCGGCGGCGTCGAGTTTGACCAGGGTCTGGGTGGCGAGGCGGTAGACGCGTACCAGAAGATCTGCGGTGTGTTCGGTGCCGGCGGTTGTCTCGGCGTGCCGGATGTCGGTGAGCAGGTCGGGGAGGAGCCGCATCACCTGTGGGTGGTGGGCGTGCCGGTAGGCGGCCCAGGCGTGCTGCAGGCGTCGGTCGAGGTGTGCCGGCGGTGACGGTGGCTGGGGTGGCTCATCGGTGGGGGTGGGGTAGCAGGCGAGGGCGGCGCGGACGCGGTCGATTGCGGCGGTGAGGCCGGTGATGGGTACGCGGTGGGTTTGGCGGGGGAGCAGGACTTCCGGGTCGACGCCGAGGACGGCGGCGACAGCTTCGATGACGGAGAGCCGGTCGAGGGTACGCACACCGCGCTCGACCTTCTCGACCCAGCTCTTCGATCTGCCGAGTCGGTCGGCGAGGACCTGTTGGGTGATGCCGAGTCGGGTGCGGAGTTGGGCGACCCGGCGTCCGATCGGGAGGTCGGGGCTGGCGGGCGGGTCTGGTGCGGTCATCGGGCTGTCGTGCGGTGGATGGCGTGGGTGGACTCGCCGCAGCGCGGGCACCAGCGGGACTTGACCCGGAACGCGAAAAGGCCGAGGACGAAGCCGGGGAGCAGGCCGCCGAGCGCGATCAACGAGATGCGGAGAACCACGATCACTCTCACCTTCTGGCGGGGCCGGAGGCCGGGCGTTGCCGCGCCCAACCTCCGGCCGTCCGCCCTGACCGAGGGGAGTCAATAGAAGTACTCGTGTACACAAGTTTACGGCGCGATTCGGGTCTGGACAGACGGCTTCAGAAGCTGCGGAAAGCGACCAATCTTGCTAGGCGGGCAAATGGTAGTGCAGCACAAAGGCTGCCGCGTCCATCACGGTGTCGCACACCTCGACCGGCCGACCGTCGGCGATTGCTGTCCGGACCAGATGTAGGACTGGTGAGCCTGGAGGGAGCTGCAACAGCCGCGACTCCTCGCTGGTCGGCATGCGGGCCACGATCTCCTCGTCGTACCGCTCGAAGGTCATGCCCTGGTCTTCCATCCGGGCGTAGATTCCGCCTGGTCCCGGGTTTGGTTCCTCGATCGGGGTCCCTGCCGCGACGCTCACCGGGATGTAGGAGGTTGCCGTCTCGACGGGCTGCTCGTCGGTGAAGTACCGGCGTCTCCGTATGGCTACTTCGGAGCCAGCTTCGACTCGAAGGCGTGCAGCCGCTTCATCCGGTATCGGACCTCGCCCGACGTACAGCACCTCGACCCGGAACTCTCGATCGTTTGCCTCCATGTCCACCGTAAAGGCTGCCTTGCCCTCGGCACGTCGTGTGAAGCGGTCGGAGCCGAGCCGCTTGACCGGTGGCCGTCGGCGGACGAACCAGCCACGTCCATGCTCCGAGACCACCAGACCGTCGGTCACGAGTACGCTCAGCGCACGCCGAGCCGTGACGCGGCTTACCCCGTACTCCGAGACAAGCCGAGTCTCGGACGGTAGTTGCGCCCCAGGCCCCAGGTCGCCCCGCTCGACCGCCGCCCGGAGCTGGTCCGCGATCTGCCGGTACACGGCCCGATCGCTCGCTGGGTCGATCCGATCCCTCATCGCCGGCCCCATCGGGTGGTATACACGAGTCGTTTGGAGAACTCTACCGACCCGGGGAGTAGGCGATGGCAGCCAGTTCGCGGCACTCTGTCAGCGTCGCGGCCGTCATCGTCAACGACGACGACCAGGTCCTTGTGACCAGGCGTCGGGACAACGGCCACTGGGAGCCTCCAGGCGGTGTCCTCGAACTTGCTGAGTCGATCCTCGACGGGCTACGACGCGAGGTCCGTGAGGAAACCGGCTTGGAAATTCAACCCGAGCGGCTGACCGGCGTCTACAAGAACATGCAACTCGGAATCGTCGCGCTCGTCTTCCGCGCCCGCGTGGTCGGCGGTCAGCTCCGTGAAACCGAGGAAACCACGCGGGCTGAATGGTGGAGACGTGAAGCCATCATAGGCCGAATGGACGAGGCGTATGCTATCCGCGTGCTCGACGCGCTGAACGATGCTGGCCCAGCCGTACGCGCTCACGACGGTATGTCTATCCTCCAAGGGAAGGAACCTCGAATCAACTGACGGAACCGGCGGCCTCAACCTCAATCCCCGAGATCCAGCCACGGAGGTTGAAGCAGTATCCATCCAAGCGTCACGTCTGATTGTGCTTGCTCTTACTCCTCGGGTCCGTCCTCTTCAGCATCGGTGAGAGATGCCAAGGTTTCCAAGGCGAGATCCCATAGCGAGCCTTCGCCTGCGACGTACCAACGTGAAGGTCCCTGCGCGGCAACGGGGGCTTTGCTCCACCCAGCCATTTGCCACATGCGCTGTACGAGTCCCGATGGCGAATACCGCTTACCGTCGGCAGACCATAGGAGAGGGCGTACACGTTGGTTCACCCATGTCGCGCTGCCACGGCTGGGATCCTCGGCAAGCCAACCAGCCATCGCATCCTTTTCTGGCTGACTGGGTGCCCGATAGGTCAGAGTTGTGCCATCGGTCAGCCGCCCGGCATCGATGAGAGTGGGAACGGCGTTCGGGCGGCGTTGCTTCGGAACTCTCTTTATCGGACGGTAGTCCGCCGGCATGTCCGGCACCGGAACACCTCGCTGCAAGTCCGACAGTACAAGACGGACAAGCGTGCGGCATCGCTCAGTGTTAGCGAGCGTGCTTGCGACGATTGAGTTCTGGCCGAACTCGGCGTCCAGGTGATGGACGAGCCAGCCAGAAGCACGGTCGACTGCGTCCGGTACCTGCGCAAGCACGGCGTCCCAGTCGGTGTCCGCGTCGTCGATGCCATCAAGGTCCAAGTACTGAAAGACGATATGTGCGATGAGACGATTGCCGCGTTCCACAATCGCTTCCGCCCGCGCTTGGCGGGTCTTTGCCGTACGGTGAAGCGTCTCGTCGATCTCGCGGAGAACTAGGACCGTGCGCCAAATCTGGTAGGCCGAGGGCGGGTCCTGCGCATTGAACAAGAGTTGATAGGCGCCCTGTGTGCCTTCCTCCCAGAGCAGTTCGCTCCCGCGCTTGGCGCGGATCGCAAGCTCAGGATTTCTGTGCGCGCAGGCAAGCGCTATCGCTGCCCTGAGCACTGAGCATCCACTGTCGGGCGTCGGTTCTGGCTCTCCGCGCTTCACCATGTAAGTCTTCTGCAGCGAAAGGGCGAAGTCTTCCTTGATAGCGGCTTGGACGGGATCGAGAGCGACAAAATCCCGTCGCTCAACGCGGTTCTGCGTGTTCGTTGCAGTAGTCACCGCTTCCGCGAACCCTGGTTGACAATTCCGCAGCGAAATTACCCGTACGCTCACGTAACCTTCGGCTGCGGCTCCGCTGTCCTTCCGTGAAGCCGCATAAATCGCGTGAACGGTCTGTGCACCGTTTACTACACTGGCGCCATTTAAGTGCAGATCGACGGGGCTGCGCGCAGATCGGCTGAAGTATTGTGGTTCCACTTCATCGCACAGAATTGTGATCCCGTTGTTGAAGTACCAGAAGTTATATGGCTCGCTGATGAGCGTGTCCGTCAGGCCCTGATTCACTTGAGTGAGACCGAGTGGTTTGCGAATATTGCGATCGAACAGGCGGTCTCCGTGTGCCTCGTACCATTGCGCGACCTCCGCGACTGAGACGGTGCCCTGGAACGCCTCGTATGGCTCGGTGATCCGGATCCAGTCCTCCATCTTCGCTGCCAATTTAATCGAGGGCTCCGCAAAATCATTCCGCACCACCTCCCATACATCTCGCGCCAGGTAGGTTCGGTGGTCAAGCATCGTACCCAATTGGTTGAATTCGTCCTGCGCGTCGCTAAGCCGCCGTACAACGTCATCGGCGAGAGGATCGGTCCGCATAAGCGCCGGTACGAGTGTGATTCGAGCACGCGAGTTGGCTAGGACGGAGGCGACCTGGTCTGCGAGGTTCTGAAACTTGATGTTGAACCGATCGAACCGGCGCGTGTCGATCTGAACCAAGCCGTCGACGAACTTTAGGGCATCTGCAACCCCAAATCCAGCCTTACCGGCGTCACTCCATTTGGACTGGACCAGCCATAAGTGCGACGCGCTCTCGTCAGTCGCTACCGCGTCAATACCGATGTCATCCCGGCCGTCAATGACGGCACTGGCTGCCGCTATACTGTCACAGCCTGTCAAGTCCCGAACTACCAAGGCCGCCAGTGCTCTAGAAAGAAACGCCTGGTCGCGACTCCTATCCGATTTGTCCATGACATCATCGACACTAATCAGATTACTGAACTCACGCTTAAGCGCATCCTGTACGTGGCGAATCTGTGTTCTCAGCGTCGCTCCGTGTCGCGCTGCTGCCTGCCCCACGCTAATCTGACCGCCTAACTGTCGTCCGTTGCGCTAGCCCGTCAAAATTGATGAAACGATAAGAGTCCGCGCCCAATCAGCCAATAATCCCGTCTGACTGGCCTGCCGTCGATGTATCGGTTTGTTTTGTAACTGCTGCCGTTATCAGGGCGTGTCGCCGCTCAGCGAGCAGTTCTAGTTGGCGCTTGAGCTTTCCTATCGTGCGTGTGATCGTGCTGTGCCGTTGCTGAAGATTGTGGACAATTTTGCGTTGGTGGGCCACAGGTGGCAACGGGATGGGAAAGTTCAAAATCTTGCTGCTACTGGTGGATGCTAAATTTGTTGTCCTTGATCCGGTGCTTTCGAAGTACGATCGGCCGTGCAGTGTCTGCGTCATAAGGGCAAGGTAGTGGGTGTCGAGTCGATCGGGATCAGGTCGCAGTGCAAAGACGTGATTCTGATGCAAACAGTCTCGAATTTGTCCATCCCAGACAGTGCCACGACCCAGCTTATCGAGGTCGCCGCCTTCGGTCATGAGAACATCGCCAGGTCGAAGGGTGCTTCGAATTGCCATTGATTTCGGAACGGTAACTTCCGTGATTGATGACAAGTCAATGTAGCCAGCTTGAACATTGGCAACACGCAAGTATGGGCGAGTTACGGATGTCCCGTCGTCCTCGCGTTTGCCATCTATGGTGATGCCGCTTTGGAGCCGGCAGATATAGCCGAGTCGAACTAGGGGTCGATCGCGTTGCGTCGGTGGTAGCCAGGGCCAGGGCGGCATTCGAGCACTGTTCCGTGTTATGCCAGGGATAAGCGTCTCGGACACCTCTGCGTACCATCGCTCTTCGAGTGCGGTGCATTGTTGTAAGCGGTATTCGATGAGACGATTGAGGCGGGTAGTCTCGGTGTCGAGGAAGCTGGCGATTCGCCGCTGCTCGGACAAGGGGGGTAGGGAGATGCGAAGGTCTCTAAGAAACTGGTCCGGCACGCGCTGTTGACCTGCCACCCCGTACATCTCTGCCTGTCCTAGCCGGAGGAACGCATGAGTGTGTGTTAAGTACAGAAGGAATCGTGGGTCAATGGTTCGCCCGGGACGCACGACATGGAGTTCGGTGCTGCCCGCCCCAACCGCGTTGTGTAATCCGGAAATAAGAACTGACCGGCTCGCCTCAAAAGTTGGCGTAATCTTTGGGACTAGTACATCGCCGTTTTGGAATCTCGTATATCCGGTGCTGACGGCCGACTTAGTGCGTCGCTGAGTGGTGTCCAGCCGGTCGCCCGGCCAGACGGACTCCATCGGCATAAATGTCAGCTCGTCATCAAAACTCAGGTGGTCGAACGCGGGCGTCGGTGGGTTTATTTGTGCTATGTGACGCAGGCGTACGGTCGTCACTTCGTCACCTCGCCCAGCAGCGCCTGAATCTCGGCCTCAAGTGCCTTCAGCTCGGTGTCGATCTCGGCCAACGGCCTCGGCGGCTTGTACACGTAGAAGTGCCGAGTAAACGGAATCTCGTACCCGATCTTGGTTTTGGTGTGGTCGATCCAGGCGTCCGGGACGTGGGGCAGCACCTCGCGGCGCAGGTATTCCTCCACGTCCTCGTGCAGCGGCACGTTCTCGTAGTCGCGCAGGTCGGTGTCCGGCTCCGGCTCGCCCTTGACCATCTGCACCTCGCCCTCCGGGTCACGCACACCCAGGACCTCCCGCAACGCCTTCTGGAACGGGGCGCCGCTCGGCCAGAGCACCCCGGCCTCGGCCATCGCCGACCGGACCACGTCCCAGGCCGCCCGCTTGGTGCCCCACGACCGCCCGACCAGCGGCTTCAACGCGGTTTCGAACGCGTCGACGTCCAGCGCCTTCCCGATCGGCTTCGAGTCGCGTACCCGGATGAGGGTCTCCTCGGTGACCTCGAAGCGGAGCTTGAGCGGCCGTTCGACGGTGATCCGGCGATAGCCGAAGTCCTCGTTGGCGAAGACCTTCACCTTCTGGTGCTGCGGGTGCTCCGGGTCGGCGGCGGCGTGCAGCGCCTCGCCGTAGAGCCGGGTGATCTCCTTGATCTGCTCGTCCGTCAGGTACTTCCGCTTGTCGCCGAGCGACTTGCGCATCTTGGCGAAGTAGTCCCGGGCGTCCAGCAGGACCACCTTGCCCCGGTGGTCGGGCAGCTTGCGGTTGGTCAGGATCCAGAAGTACGTCGAGATGCCGGTGTTGTAGAAGAGCTGGTCCGGCAGCGCGACGATCCCCTCCAGCCAGTCGTTCTCCAGGATCCACTGCCGGATCCGGGACTCGCCGGACTCGGCCGCCCCGGTGAAGAGCGGCGAGCCGTTGAAGACGATCGCGATCCGGCTGCCGCCCGTGCCGTCCTCGTTGACCAGCTTCATCTTCGAGATCATGTGTTGCAGGAAGAGGAGCGAGCCGTCGTTGATCCGGGGCAGGCCGGCACCGAACCGGCCGCTCTCGCCGAGCTGCTCGTACTCGCGCTCGATCTCGTCCTTGACCTTCTTCCACTCCACCCCGAATGGTGGGTTGGCCAGCAGGTAGTCGAAGCGCTTGCCACGATGCCCGTCGTCGCTGAACGAGTTGCCGAACTTGATGTCCTCGGGATCCTGGCCCTTGATCATCATGTCGGATCGGCAGATCGCCCAGGACTCCGGATTCAGCTCCTGGCCGAAGACCCGCACAGTGGCGGCCGGGTTCAGCATCTTGATGTGCTCCTCGGCGGCGGAGAGCATGCCGCCGGTGCCGCAGGCCGGGTCCATGACCGTCCGGGCCACGCCCGGCACGCTGAGCGCGTCGTCGTCCGGGGCGATCAGCAGGTTCACCATCAGCTCGATGACCTCGCGAGGGGTGAAGTGCTCACCGGCGGTCTCGTTGGACTGTTCGGCGAAGCGCCGGATCAGCTCCTCGAAGACGTACCCCATCTGGTGGTTCGAGACGTTGACCCTGGGCTGACCGCGGTCGTCGAGCAGGATCTCGCCGGTTTTCGGGTCGCGCTGGACCGGGTCCAGGTCCAGGTCCGCGAAGCGGCCGACCACCCGGTAGAGCAGGTTCGCGCCGTCGAGCCGGCGGATCTGCTGCGGAAACTCGTAGCGGTGCAGCACCTCCTGCGCGTTCTCCGAGAACGCCCCGACGTAGGCGAGCAGGTGCTTCATGGTCTGGGCCGGATCGGCGGCTACCGACTTCAGCGTGTAGCCGCTGATGTTGTAGAAGCTGTGCCCGGCGGCGCGGCGCAGGAACCGGGCCACGTCCACATCGTCCCGGCCCTCGAACCTCTGGTACGTCTCCCGCACCTTGTCCCGGGTCGGCGCCAGCACACACTCCAGCCGGCGGAGCACCGTGAACGGCAGGATCACCTTGCCGTAGTCGGACTGCTTGTAGTCGCCGCGAAGCAGATCGGCGACCGACCAGGCGTGGTTCGCCAGCTCGGTGTGCTTCCTGGTGCTCAACGGGGTCCTTCCGAAATGCCGTCGGGTGGGAGCAGGGCGCCGCCGGTGAGGCCGGCGGCCAGGGTGCGGGCGGTCTCGTCGGCGAGCCGGTTGGCGAGATCCGCCGCCGTCCGCATCGCGTGGAGCTGGCGGAACGCCCGGCCGTACCGCCGCTGTTCGGCGAGCGGGAGCAGCGGGATCCGCAGCCGGCGCGGATCGACCCGGACCACGCTGGTGCCGGACGACGCCGCGCTCAAATTGTCCTCGGCGGAGAGGAATCCGGCGAGGAACCACGGGTCGAGTCGGGCCGGATCCGGCCGAAGGAGGTGCAGGGCTCGGCCGAGCAGGCAGCCGGCATCCCCGGAATCGGCGACCCGGGCGGCGCCGGCACCCCCGTGCAGCAGTTCGGGGAGGATGACGTCACCCGGCCGGATCTCGACGTCCTCTCCTGCGGTCTCGTCGTCGGCGGTGCCGGAGGCGGGCCGGCGGGACGTCACATCCCGGGCGGTGAGGACGCGCGCCCCGTCGGGCCCCGGCCCGGCGGGTGAGGAGCCGCGGACCACCACCGGGGCGCGGAGCAGCGTCAGCGCCTCACCCCGGAGCAGGTCGGCGACGCTCGCGGTACGCCAGGAGACCGCCTCGGCGCCGGCCGCCGGCCAGGGCTGCCCGCCGCTGAGCGTCGCCAGGCCGCTCGCCGCCCGCCGCAGTCGGCCACGCAGCTCGTACGCCAGCTCGGCAAGCTCGTCGGGCTTGGCCGGGACCGGCGCGGCCCGGACGTGTCGGGTCGGAGTGAGGTCCACCGCCTCGTCGAGCAGGTCGACGACCGGCACCGCCCGCGCCGTGCCGGGGATCGGCTCGAAGGTGTCCGGCTGCCGGTCGAAGTCGTGCCAGGCGTCGAGCACCGCGTCACGCACCGTGGACCAGTCCGACCCAGGGCGCCCGCCCGCCCCGTCGGCGGTGCGTCCGGGCTCCGGGGCGGCGGCGTCCAGCATGAGCACGGTCGACGGCAGGGATGCCTGCGGGTGCGGCCGTTCGAGCAGCCACAGGTGCAGGCTGATGTGCAGCGGTTGGGCGACCCCGACCGGCAGCGCGAGCACGGCGCGCAGCGCACCACCGCGGACCATCTCGGCCCTGATCCGGCGGCCCGACGGCCGGAGGGCGGGACCGGGTGGCATCAGCAGCACCGCGCGTCCGCCCGGGGTCAGGTGTGCGAGGCAGTGCTGTAGCCAGGCGAGTTCCGGCTCGCCCTTCGGCGGTAGACCGAACAACCAGCGCGGGTCGTAGGCCAGCTCCTCGTGGCCCCAGTCGCGCTGGCCGTAGGGCGGCGCGCAGAGCACGGCGTCGGCGACCAGCGCCGGGAACGCGTCGTGCCGCATGCTGTCGCCGACTTCGACCTGTTGCCGTCTGGCTTCGACCTGTGGCCTTGTGGCTTCGGCCTGGATCGCCAGCCGGGCGGCGGCCTGCGCGGCCACCGCCGGCACGACATCCTGGCCGTACACCTCGGCCGCACCGCGGGCGGCGGCGGCCAGCAGCAGGCTACCGCCGCCACACGCGGGGTCGAAGACCTTTTCCGGGTACGGCTCGCCGGGGCCGGCGAGGAGGTCGGCGATCAGGTCGGCCACCGGCTCCGGGGTCAGGTACTGGCCACTCGCCTTGATGTCATTGAGATCGCCCTCGGCGAGCACGTCGACCGTCCGCGCCGGCCCCTCCTCGGCGACGCAGCGCAGCAGCGCGCGAAGTAGCCCGACTTCGGTGGCGTGGTAGGTCAGGTTTCCGGTGCCGGGGATGCCGGCGGCGTGCGACCGGGCTGTCCGTGCTGCCCATCCGGGCAGCCGGTCATCGGGAAGTTCGACGGCTTTCCGCACTGTGTCGGCAACGCGACTTCCGGCGACGACGAGCGGGAGGAGTCTGCTGCGGTGTGCGACGTCGGATGCGGAGGCACGCAGGGCGGTGCGCAGGTCGTCGGCTGAGGACGCTGCGGGCAACTGACCGCGTGTGGCGAGCCAGGCCCGCACCGCCGCCAGGTCGTACGCCGGGCTGTTCTCCGTGCCGCCCGTCGGGGCGGGGAAGTCCGGGTGCCGTCGACGCCAGTTGCTCACGGTGGCACGGGTGACGCCGGCCAGCCGGGAGATCTCGGCGGCGGTCACCTGGCTGGGCTGTGGCATGGGCGTCCTGTTCGGTCGTCTGCGCTGCTCGTGCGCACACATTACACGACCGCGAGAGCGTGTGAACGCTTTGACAGTGCTTTCACTTGACAGTGGTGCTACGGTGTTTTCAGTGACGGCAGCCGGCGGTCCCGCTCGGCCGCCGCTGATCTCCCCTGTCCGCGTACCGGACGGGCCTCTCCACCCCCGCACGTGGATGACGTCTCGTGTCCGTCACCGCCGGCCACGGCCGGTGACGCGGACCCGTCACCCCCACCCGTGATGAGGAGGCACGACATGACAGCCGACCCGCACACCACCGTCGACCAGTTCATCCTCGATCACCTCGACCAGGCGGCCCTGCCCGCGACCGCCGAGGACCTCATCGTCGCCGCCCTGCTCGGCGACGAGGAACTCGACGCCGTCCTCGGCGGTACGACCCCGCGGCGGCCCCAGGCACCCGAAGTGGACGGCGAGCCCGCCGAGCCGATCGGCACCTACCTCACCGGCATCGAGGTGACCGGGTTCCGTGGCATCGGACCCACCGCCACGCTGAGCCTGCACCCCGGACCGGGGCTGACGATCGTCACCGGCCGCAACGGCTCCGGCAAGTCGAGCTTCGCCGAAGCCGCCGAGCTCGCCCTCACCGGTGACAACAAGCGCTGGGCCGGCCGCGGCAGCATCTGGCAGCAGGGCTGGCGCAACCTACACGCCGGCGGCGAATCCCGGATCCGGGTGAGGCTCGGGATGGAAGGGCAGCGCGACGGCGCCGTGGTGGAGTGCCACTGGCCCGGCGACGCCGGCCTGGGCGAGGGCACCACCTTCCTCCAGGCCACCGGCCGGCGCCGCCAGTCCGTTGCCGACCTCGGCTGGGACAGGCCGCTGGAGCTCTATCGGCCCTTCCTCTCCTACTCCGAACTCGGTGGGCTCATCGGCGGCAGGCCCAGCGAGATGTACGACTCGCTGCAACGCATCCTCGGCCTCGGCCGGCTCGTCGAGATCGAGACCATGCTGAAGGCCGCCCGGCGGGGCATGGACCAGCAGCGCAAGCAGGCCGGGGAGAGCCTTCCCGCGCTGCGGGCTGTGCTCGCCGAGCACCCGGATCCGCGTGCCCGGCTCGCCGAGCGGGCTCTTGCCGGCCGGACCGCCGACCTTGACCAGCTTGACGCCCTGACAACCGGCGACGAGACCGCCGACGAGGCGATCGTCGTACCGCTGCGCCAGCTCGACGTCCTGCACCTACCCGACCGGGACGAGATCTCCGGCAGGGTCGAGCGGCTCCGCGCCGCGCTGCACCAGATCGACGACCTCGCCGGCACTCCGGTCGACGAGGCCAGGACACTCGCCGGGCTGCTCCGCGACGCACTGACACACCGCGCCGCCCATCCCGACCAGCCTTGCCCGGTGTGCGGGGGTCGCACCCTGGACGAGGCGTGGGCGGCCGACGCACAGGCACAACTGCACCGGCTCACCCAGCGGGCGGAGCACCTCGAGGCCGCGTACCGCGCCGAACGCGAGGCGCGGGCGGCGCTGCGCCGCGCGGTGCCCACGGCGCCTCCGGTGCTCGCCCTCGACCTGGGGAGAGAGCAGGTCAGCACCGCCGACCTCCGGGCAGCCTGGCAGAGCTGGGACACGCTGCTCGGCACAGCCGACTCCGGCGCGATCGTCGCGTCGGCGACCAGGACGGTCGGCACGCTGCTCGACGCCCTGGCACCGGCGCAGGCCGCCGCCCGCGCGGCGCTGGAGCGTCGCCGGCAGGCGTGGCAGCCGGTCGCCGACCAGATCCGGAGCTGGATCGACACCGAGCGTGCCAGCCGGCACGCCGCCGAGATGTTCAGGGCCCTGAAGACCGCGGTCGGGGAACTCCAGACGATCGGGGCGACGATCCGCGACGACAAGCTGGCCCCGATCGCCGCCGAGGCCACCGGGATCTGGAACATCCTGCGGCACGACAGCAACGTCCAACTTGGCGCGATAAAGCTCGCCGGGACCGGCAATGCCCGCCGGGTCGACCTCGACGTGCAGGTCGACGGCGTACCCGGTGCCGCTCTGGGCGTGATGAGCCAGGGTGAGCTGCATTCCCTCGCCCTGGCCCTCTTCCTTCCGCGCGCCACGATGCCGGAGAGCCCGTTCCGGTTCCTCGTCATCGACGATCCCGTGCAGTCCATGGACCCGGCAAAGGTCTACGGTCTCGCCCGGGTGCTCGCCGAGGTCGCGAAGCACCGGCAGGTCGTCGTCTTCACCCACGACGACCGGCTGCCCGCCGCGGCCCGGCACCTCCAGCTCGACGCCCGGATCCTGGCGGTCAGCCGGCTCGCCCGGTCACGCGTCACCGTCACCAGCGGCGGCGACCCCGCCCAGCGCTACCTCGACGACGCCCGTGCCATCGCCTGCGACGAGGTGATGGCCGGTACCGTGCAGACGACCGTCGTCTGCAACCTGGTCCGGGACGCGATCGAGTACGCCTGCCACGAGCGGATCCGGATCCGAGGATTCCGCACCGGCACCTCCATCGCCGACGTGGAGGCCGCGATCGGCGAGGCGCAGGGTCTGCGGTCGACGCTCGCGCTGGCCCTGCTCGGCGACCGCAAGCGCCTCGACGAGCTGAACGCGGAGCTGAACCGACTCGACTCGGCCGCGACCCGGGTGGTCCGCGCCGCGAACACCGGCACCCACGGCGGTCCCACCGCCAGCCTCAGCAGGTTGGTCGACGACGCGCGGCGCGTGGTGCGGAGCCTGAGCCGGCCATGACTCCGCAGCAGCTTCTCGACGAGGCGGCCGACCTGCTCGTCCGACCCAGACCGTGCATGCGTCGGTGTTGGCAGCGCGGCTGCGCCTGCCTCACCCGGCTCGCCCTCGAACAGGGACTACGCCGTTACTGGGAGGGAGCCGCCCCGAGCGTCGGGCATTGTCCCATGCGGCACCAGCTCCTGGCGCTGCCGTCCTTCGCGGGGGCTCCGACGGCCCTGCTCGCCCGTACCGCGTGGCACGGGCTCTCCCGGGCGATGCACCACCACACCTACGAGCTGGCGCCGACCCTCGCCGAACTCCGCTCCTGGCATCACGACGTCGGCATCCTGCTCGACCGGTTGACACCACCGAATTCATGAGTCGTGTTCGCAACCAAGCCCATCCGATCCCACTGTCGGAAACAAGCGTATTGACCAGCCTTTCGGAAGCCCTATTCTGGAGGGCTTTGCCTCCGGCCGGTGGTCCGGCGGGATCCCTGCGCACACCACATCACATCAGACGACGGAGACGAGATGATGCTTGATCAACCGGATGCGCTCAGCCTCGTCCGGCAGGCCGCGAGTCGGTGGGCGGACCGACTGATCGACTTCGGCCCCCGCAACACGCTGCTCTATTTCAAGGAGCGGCAGGCCAGCACGCTCGACCTCGCCGGAGCGGTCGAGGACGTGACCGCCGACCTGCTGCGCGGGCAGAAGGTGCGGCTGCGGGCGCTCTTTCCGGACCAGGACCGGCACAATGCCGCCTGCACGACGGCTCGCGGGCTCCGGCGCAAGCTGGTCGAGTTGGATGAGGAGCAGGGCATCCAGGCCGGCTGGGTGGCCCGTGGCCTTGTCCGCATGGTCGGGTCGTACACCCGGGGCTCGGTGCGGATGCAGCCGCTCCGGGCACCCCTGATCCTGCACCAGATGGCGTTGGAGAGCCGGACCGCGACCGAGAACGATTTCACCCTGGAGCTGTCCGAGTCGCCCGAGATCAACCCCGTCCTGCTCTACGCGCTCGAGCGGCAGTACGGCGTGGAGGCGGACATCGGCGCGCTCGGTGACCGGCTGACCGCGATGCTGGCCGAGACCCCCGATCCGGGGCAACAACTGAACACCGCGTACGAGCTGATCGCCAAGGCGGTGGCACCCAGCGGCATCTCCCTCCAGCTCGAACCGGCGGTGCTCGCCGACGTCTTCAGCTTCGACAAGCTGCCCATGGTCGAGGACCTGCGTACCTCGGCCGAACTGCTCGCGCTGCACCCCGTTGTCGGGGCGATGGCGGGAGACCAGACCTCCCGGCAGGGGCTGCGTACCCAGCCCGCATCCGAGCCGAGTTCCAGCGCCGACCGGATCGACCCGGCCAACGAGTTCCTGGTGCACGACGCGGACTCGTCGCAGCAGCGTGTCATCGACGCCGTGCTCGCCGGGCGGCACGTGGTGATCGAGGGGCCACCCGGCACCGGCAAGAGCCAGACGATCGCCAACATCATCGCCTTCATGGCGGCGATGGGCCGCAGCGTGCTGTTCGTCTCCGAGAAGCGGGCCGCCATCGAGGCGGTGATGAACCGGCTCGGCGACGTCGGGCTCGACAACCTCGTGTTCGACCTGCACGACCGCAAGATCAGCAAGCGTCAGGTGGCGGAGCGCATCGCGAGGGTCCTCGTCCAGGCCGGAGCCGAGCCTCCGGTCGAGGCAGCCGAACTGCACCACCGGCTCCGGCACCGTCGCCACGCGGCCCAACGACACCCGGCGGAGCTGCACGAGGTCCGGCAGCCCTGGGGTCTCAGCGCGTTCCAGGTCATCGAGAAGCTGCTCGCCCTGCCGACCTTCGACGTGAGCCGGTACAACCTGCGGGCAACCAACCTCCGCCAGTTGGACCGGAACACCATCGAGCTGGCGCGGGAAGACCTCCGGGCGTATGTGGACAGTGGTGGCCTGCGGATCTGGCGTGGGGAGTCGCCTTGGGCGAAGGCCGCGATCCACACCCCCGACGACGTCGCCGGAGTCCTGGTGCACCTCGACCAACTCGCCGCCGGCGCGCTACAGGACGCACAGCAGCGGATCCGGGAGCTCGTCGACCGGGCCGGGCTGGACGTCCCCGACAACCTCGCCGCCTGGACGGAGCTGTTCGACCTGCTCGGCGACGTGGACCGCAGCATCGCCAGTTACGGTCCCGATGTCTTCGGCCCAGGTCTGGACGACTTCGTGTACGCGGTCGCGCCGAGGCGACTCCGGCCGCACCGACCGGAACCGATCGGCCTGCTGCGCCGGCTGCGCCTGCGCCGCGAACTGCGGCGGACCTGCCCCGCCGCGCCACGGCAGCGTTCCGAGATCTATCGGGGTCTGGTCGCCGCGACGGACCAACGGGAGCGGTGGCGGAAGCTCAGCCGGCGGGACGGTGCACCGACCGCGCTGGCCGGCGCCGATCTCTGCATGTCCTCCTTCCTCCGGGTGCGCAACCATCTCGCCGCCGTCGCCGCCTGCGCGCGTATCGACGGCCTCGACCGTGGGTCGGCAACCAGCGCGTCCAGCACCGTTGCCGACCTGGCAGCCGACCGCGACACCCTGTTCCGGATGCCGGAACTCAACAAGCGGCAGGAGCGGCTCCGCGCACTGGGGCTCACACACCTGCTCAACGATCTCGCCACCCGGCGGGCGTCGAGCGCCGAGGCGGCCGACAGGCTGCTCTACGCCTGGCTCCAGGTCGTCCTCGACGAGATGCGGATGCGGGTGCCGTACCTCGGTCAGTTCGTCGGCAAGCAGCATGCCGCGGTGGTCGAGGACTTCCGGGTGGCGGACGGCGAGCACATCGGCTCGACCGCCGCACGGGTCCGCCGCAACGTCGCCGTCAACCTGCGCAAGGTCCGTGACGCCCATCCCGACCAGAACACCCTGGTACGGCAGCAGGCGGCGAAGAAGAGCCGGCACCTGCCGCTGCGGAGGCTGCTCGGCGACGCCCCGGAGGTGCTCCTCGCCGCCTTCCCATGCTGGGCGATGTCGCCGCTCGTGGTCAGCCGCATCCTTCCCGCCACGCAACTGTTCGACATGGTGATCTTTGACGAGGCGAGCCAGATCGAGCCGCACGACGCCGTCGCCTCGATCATGCGCGGCAGGCAGCTGGTGGTGGCCGGCGACCCGAAGCAGCTACCGCCCACGCCCTTCTTCCGGCGGTTGATCCAACAGTCGGCGTCCGGCGACGACGAGGAGTTCGTCGAGGAGAGCCTCGACGACTACGAGTCGGTCCTCGACGTCCTGGGCGGCCTGATCTCCGACCGATACCGCCTGACCTGGCACTACCGCAGCCGTGACGAGCGGCTGATCGCATTCTCGAACGTCGAGATCTACGACCGGTCCCTGGTCACCTTCCCCGGCGTACGGGTCGACAGCCCGCTGCGGCACGAGGCGGTGGACGGTCGGGTCGTTCCCGGCCAGGGGTCCTCGCCCGAGGAGGTCGACCGGGTCGTCGAGCTGGTCCTGGAGCACGCGGAGCAGCGTCCCGACGAGAGCCTCGGCGTCATCACCATGGGACAGAAGCACGCGCTGCGGATCGAGGGCGCGCTGCGCAGCCGGCGTCGGGAACACGAGCACCTCGACGACTTCTTCTCGCAGGACCGTGCCGCGAGCCAGCGCTTCTTCATCAAGAACCTGGAGAACGTCCAGGGCGACGAGCGGGACGCCATCATCCTCAGCATCGGGTACGCCAAGACCCGGGACGGGCGGCTTCCCCTGCGGTTCGGGCCGCTCAACCAGGAGGGTGGCGAGCGGCGGCTGAACGTCGCGGTGACCCGGGCGCGCAGCCGGATGACGGTGGTCAGCGCCTTCTCGCACCACGACATGGACCCGAGCCAGACGACGGCGACGAAGAACCGCGGCCCCGAACTGCTGCGCCGCTATCTCGAGTTCGTCGCGCTCGACGGCGACCTCGGCGCGCGACAGCACACCGGAGTCGAGCTGAACGGCCTCGAACGCAGCGTGCTGCATGCCGTACAGCAGCAGGGCATTCGCGCCGTGCCCCAGTGGGGGGTGTCCGGGTACCGGATAGACCTGGCGCTGGCCCATCCGGAGCAGCCCGGCCGGATGGTGCTCGCGGTGGAGACCGACGGCCACACGTACCACCGGGCACACAGCGCCCGCGACCGGGACCGGCTGCGCCAGCAGCACCTGGAGCGGCTCGGCTGGGAGTTCCACCGGATCTGGTCGACCGACTGGTACGTGGACCCCGCCGCTGAGACGGCTCGGCTCGTGGCTCGGTGGAAGCAGGCGGTCGACCTGGCCGACCGCGCAGACAGGCTCCAGACGGCTCCAGCCGAACCGACTCGGACGGCCCCACCGCCGCCGCCACCGCCGACCTCCCACCGAGGCCCGCGCCCGATGATCCCGACTGGCCTCCGAATCACCGAGTACACCCGCGAGCAACTGGTACGGCTCTGCGCGTGGTTGTTGAGCGACCAGCTTCAACGGGACCGGGACGAGCGTCTGCAGGAGGCCATGACGGAACTCGGATTCCGTAAGCGGGGCTCCGTCATCATCCACCGTCTGACCGAAGCACTCGAGATCGCGCAGAGGCGCGCCGACCGGGAGGCCTACTGATGCTCGTCGTCGACCCGCTGACCCTGGAACGGGTGGCACGCCTGATCTGTGACATCGACGGTCCGTACGAGCGGACCGGGGCGCAGACCGAACGGTTCCTGCACCGGGTCCGCTGGCCCGGCGACCCGCAGTACGACGGCTCTCCACGGGTGCCCTGGCTCACCGAGATGCTGGTCGCGCACGTCGACGACAGCGCGGCACTCGACCGGCTATTCTGCCGGATCTGCGACCCGCTCGAATACGACGGAGGGCTCGAGGCGGCAGAGCCGGTTGCCGAGGAACTCAACCGGATCCTGGCGCCCGAGCGGCTGACCGTCAGCTACGTCGGCGGCCGTCCGGTGCTCGGGCAGCTGGATCAGGCGGGCGAGGCTCCCCTGTATGGGCAGCCGCCAGATCTCCGGCAGCGGATAGGACGGCTCGCCGGGCACGGTGACGGCAGCACCGTCGGCATCCTGATGGCCCGTGCCGACGAGGCGTCGATCTGCCAGAACAACGGCGCGTTCGCGTTGGCAATCATCGGTATCGGCAGCTTCGTGGAGGGCCTGCTCCATGCGATCGTCGTGCGGCACGATGCGGGCGCCCGTACGGGTGGCCTCGTCGATCGACGGGGTCGCCGGATCCCCATCGACCGTGTGAGCCTGCATCTCCTGTTGGATCACGCCCACCAGCGGAAGTGGATCCAGACGGATGCCAAGGACTTCATGGAAAAGGTCCGCGACTACCGCAATTTCGTCCACCCCCGCCACCAGGCGCAGTACGGGCTGGTGCCGGATCTGGACACCGTGCGGATGTGCTGGGCCCCCGTACATGCCCTGCTCAACGACCTGGAATCAGCGCTGTTGACGGACGATCCGGGTGCCAGGTCGGACTGACCAGGGCGATCTTGTACGCGGATGACCGTCTGTTCCACGGAGTTGCCCGCGGAGTCCGTCACCGTCGCCCGCAGCGAGACGAACCCGGACGTGTTCGGGTGCCGCACCGAGACGGTCCGCGTCCTGCCGGATCCCGAGACCCTGGCGTCGCGCCACGACCTCCCGTCGTCGGTCGAGTACCGCACGGTCACCGTGCGTACCCTGCCGGGCGTCGAGCCGGGCTGGGCCGCGAGCGTCGCCGGGAACGTGAAGGTCCTGCCCGCCCTCGCCGCGTTGCCGTCATCGAGTGCCGGGCGAAACGACACCGTCCAGAGTGGAAGTCTTACCGGCGTGCCGCCGCTCGTGCTGCCGGAGCGGAACGTCCAGACGGCGGTGACCAGGGTGGAGAGTTCTGCCGGCGGCATCGGTTCCACCCGGCCCTCCAGCCGGAAGGTCGACCGGGTGGCCGGTACCGTCACGTCGGGCCAGGGCCCGTCGGTGCTGTCGGCGATGACGGTGCCGTCCCGGCGGAGCGCGTACCGTGGAGTGGCGTTGGTCCATCCGGAGTGGCCGAAACCGTCGCCGATGATCGTCTGGTCCAGATGGATGGTGTTGCCGGTCCGGTGCACGCCGTCGGACGGCACCAGCAACGCCGAGTACGACGGGCCGAGCACGGGCTCGTTCCATCCCTCGGTGACGGTGGTCCCCGCGCGGTAGGCGCGTGGTGCGCTCTGCAACGAGATCGTCGAGGTGCGCGAGGCCGGATGGTGGTCCCCGAACGTCGAGAACCAGCGCAGGCCGGGGGCGGCGCTGTAGTACTTGGTGTGGGTGAAGGGCAGGTCGAACGGGATCGCGAACTGGCCGATCCAGCGGCGCTGGTCCCCGAAGGACGGGTACGACGTCTTGTTTCCCCGCGTGTCCGGGGCGCTCTCGGCGAGTCGGGCGTCGACCCGCGCCAGCGAGGCGGTCGAGTAGGTCCGGGTGAATCCGGTCGGTACGTACTGGTCGAACCGCTGCATCAGGTGGTAGCTGCGGGGCGAGTTGACGAAGTCGCCGCCCGGTCCCGGGGCGGCCAGGGTGACGTTCAGGAAGCTGGTCAGCCCCGGGGTGCGTTGCCCAGGGTCGACCTGACCGAAGGCGAGCGGCCGGCCGCCGTCGAGCAGATTGCTGTACGACCGCGTGTTGCCGGCGTTGTCGCGCCACCAGTAGCCCAGCTCCACGCTGAGCGTCCGCTCGCTCGGGTCGCCGGTGACGTCGACGTCGACCGGCCGCCCCAGCCGGGCGTCGAGGGTGATGGTCCGGTCGCCGTCGATGCGTACGCTCGGGTTGACCAGCACCGTCTGCCGGGACTCGAAGTCGGCCGAGTCGGTGATCCAGGACTGCAGGAGGTACGTCCCGGCCCGGATGTACCGGGTGATCGGTTCGCTCTCGGTGCCGAGGAAGTAGTCCTCCCCGCCGTCCAGGGAGAAGAGGATCGTGCTGCGTTCACTGGTCGGCTCGCCGACGCTGTTGAGGTGCCGGAAGGTGACCTCCCCACCGGCGACGGCCCGATCCACCGCGTACGGGGTGACGACGCGTACGCCGCCGTCGGCGGTCGCCGTGATGGTCCCGCCGTAGTGCCCCTCCGGGCCGTCCCGCGCGGTGTCGGCGGTGAATCGCACGGCGGCGCTGCCACCCGCGGGCACGGTCACCGAGGAGGCGTCGAGAGAGAACATCCCGGCCGGCGCGGCCGAGCCGTTCGGGTCCCGGGTCGTCAGCTCCAGGCTCAGGGTGATGGCGGAGGTGCCGCTGTTCGTGTAGGTCACGGTGCGGTCGAGCACCGGGTCGTCGTGGTGCGGATGCTGCTGACGGCCCAGGCTGAGGCTCGGCGGGTCGGCGAGCAGCCGCTGGTCGTACCCGCGGGCGACGTCGAGCAGGCCGGCGCCCTGTTCGAAGATCGGCGTCGGGTCGTGGGGCTGGGCCGAACCCAGCAACGCCGACTTGAGCTGTGTCCCGGTCCACCCCGGGTTGCGCTGGGCGAGGATCGCGGCCGCGCCGGCCACGTGCGGCGCCGCCATCGACGTACCCTCGTTCGCCACGTAGGACTCGCCGGGTGGTGTCGAGGGTGCGGTGGAGCTGGCCGCCGCGGTGATGCTCACCCCGGGTGCGGTCAGGTCCGGTTTGATCGCGGTGTCGCCGATGCGCGGGCCGCGGGCGGTGAAGTAGGGCAGCAGGCCGTCGTCACCGACGGCACCGACCGACAGCGCCGCGTCGGCGGTGCTGGGGCTCTCCACCGTCATCTCGCCGGGACCGCGGTTGCCGGCCGAGACCACGAAGAGCGTGCCGTGCTGCGCGGTGAGCGTGTTGACGGCCTGCTCCATGGGGTCGACGCCGACGGTGTCGAGCCCGCCGAGGCTGAGGTTGACCACGTCGGCCCCCTGCTGCGCGGCCCACTGCATGCCGGCGATGATCGCCGACTCGGGGCAGTTGTTCGAGGCGCCCGCGGTGCAGACCTTGCCGTCGAGCAGCGACGCGCCGGGGGCCACCCCCCGGCGGGCGCCGCCGGACGCCGCGCCGGTGCCGGCGGCGATCGAGGCCACGTGGGTCCCGTGGCCGAGCAGGTCGGCGTCGGCCTCCGAGGTGAAGTTCCGCGCGGCGACGACCCTGCCCACCAGGTCGGGGTGGGTGGCGTCGATGCCCGAGTCGAGCACGGCGATCGTCGCCCCGGTCCCGTCGTAGCCGGCGGCCCAGGCCGTGGGCGCACCAACCTGTGGCACGCTGCTCTCCAGGTGCAGGCTCAGCCTGCGGTCCAACCACACCTGCCCGATCTCGGCGTGCAGCTTCCGCCGGCCGGCGCCGGTGGTGACCTCGGTGGTGAGCTCGTGCCAGAGCTGCGCCGCCGTGGCGGACGACGACTCCACCGCAGCGCCGCCCACGCTGCGCAACTCCCGGGCGAGCCGCGCGCCGCCCCTGGTGAACCGCCCGCGCGCCGCGGCACCGTCGCCGTTCCTGCCGTACGTCACGATCAGCGGCGGTGCCCCCACGCCGGCTGTCGTAGCCGTACGCGGAGAGCGCGGTCACGTCGAACAGGTTCCGGTCGAGCTCGCCCCGGGCCAGCAGGTCCTCCGCGTCGGAGGGTACGACGTGGACGTGCCCGTCGGTGTCGCGGTAGGTGGCGAAGGTGATGCCGTACCGTCCCTCGCCCGGCTCGATACCGACCGCGCCGGTGGGGTTGAGGGTCACCCGGTCACCGGTGATGAGCACGAGCTCCCGGGCCAGGTCGCCATCGCCGGCCACGCCGACGCTCGCCGGCCCACGTCGATCGCGTCGGGGCCGGCCGCACCGGTCGTCGACGCTGTACCGGCTCCCGGGCCGAAGCCGGCGGGGAGCAGCGAGCCGACCAGAACAGCCGCCAGCATCCCGCGCCACGGCCCTCGTCGAGTGCGCATGAATCCTCCCGTACGCCGTGCACGTGCCTTCGCCCGTGGTCAGCGACCCGTGGTCAGCGGAACGGAAGCGATGCCACGGTGGCGGTCCTCCCGACCCTGCCAACGTAAGCCGTCGTGAAGCACGGATGGTGAACGAGCCGTGTCGATCGCCGACTGTCCCAAATTGATCTCCACCTCGCTGCCGCGACGCCAACCGTCGGCACGGGGCGAGCGCCCGGCGCGGCGCAGCCCGGGGCGACGAAGGGCAGTCCCGTGATCCGGCGATGACGAGCCGTCCGGACGTGCCGTGCCCTGCTACAGGCCGTGTGCCTCGCGGATGCGCCTGAGGAGCGGCTCCGCGTAAGGAGCCAGTTCCGCCCGCAGCGTCTCCGCCTCCAGAGGTGTCACCGTGACCAACGGATCGAGGTGGGGCCGGGCGCGCAACCACTGGTGGCGCCGACCCGGTGCCGGGTGACTGGCAAGCATGGACGCCGCGTCGCGGATGGTGAGCTGGCGCAGGGCCTCGACGTCGCCGGCTGCGCGGGCGCGGGCATGGGTCAAGAGGTCGCGCCACTCGGCGGCAGCCCGACCATCGGCGACGTTCGGATGCAGCAGACCCTTCATGCGGGTCTCCAGCAGCGCCAGGACGTCGAGCGACTCGAGCGCGGCACGGTGACCCGCGGCGCGGGCGGAGATCAGGTCGGCGTGCGTCTCGGTGCGGCGTCGCTCCGCGGCGCCGATCAGATGCAGGCCGAGGTGCAGCGTCCAGAACAACCAGGACAGCGCGCCCATCACGAGCTGCAGCACACTGAAGATCAGCGCCAGCACGCCCGCGAGCCCGCGGTCGGCGGCGTCACCGGGCGGGAGCGTGGTGAGCCGGGCCAGCCGGCCGAAGACGGTGAGCGCGGGCATGGTCGCCAGCGCGCGCAGCGAGTCGTCGTGCTTGAGGTGGCCGAGCTCATGGCCGATCACGGCGACCTGCTGCTGTTCGTCCAGTGCGAGCAGCAACGGTACGCCCAGGCGCAGTACCCGGGTGCGCCGCAGCCCTACCACCGCGACGGCGGCGTTCCAGTCCAGATCCGCGACGATCACGTGCGGTCGGGGTGCGTCGGTGGCGTCCGCGACCCGCCCGACGAGCGCGGACACGGCCGAGTCCGCGGGCACGATCCAGCCGTTGGCGACGGCCCGCTTGCGGCTGCCGAGCCGCGGTCGGAGCGTCGCGGCGAGTCCGATCAGCGCAAGCCCGAGCAGGATCGGCGGCAGCAGCCCGCCGGTGACGACCAACCACACGCCGACGCCTGCCGTTGCCAGCAAGCCGATCGTGAGCAGCGCGGAGACGACGACCAGCGCGACGAAGCCGACGGTCGCGCGGCGGGAGATCTCATGCTCGCCGAGCGCGGCCAGGGCCCGGCCCGCCCGGAATCCGGCCCGCCGATCGAGGCCGACGACCAGTCGTCGGGCCCAGATGCCGTTGACCGGTGGAAACGTATCGAGATTCCACTCGCAGCGTCCGCACCACGGTGTGGTGTCCTCGACGGCGAGCAGGTTGCCCCCACACTCGGGACAGGATTCCGGCACGGCGGTATTAGACCATTCCGCTCGTCAAGCGAGCGCGCGGCCCAGACGATCCATCCGCCCGGGGGCGCGACGCACGGCTGCACGGCTCGACCGGCGCGCCCTCCCACCGAGCACCGGACGGCCCGATCCGGTCGGCCTGCCCCGGTCGGCCTCTGCCCGGTGTCCGTCGGACCCGGCATGATGACGCGGTGGACCGCAACCGGGTGCCGATGCTGGACGTCTTCCGCTACCCCAGGGGAGCCAGCCCCATCGAGGTCGAGGTCGACGGTTACCCGAACTACCACCACATAACCGCCGCTCCGGGCCGGGACCTGCCGAGGTTGATGCTGGAGCGCGGGATCAACCCGGCCGCGATGGTCCAGGCGCCGGACGAGCGGCGCCGGCCCGTCATCACCATCCGGTCCAGCCCCTGGAAGGCGGGGCACGCGACCAACCCGTGGCACGACGAGTTCGACCTGGACCACGGGCACGTCCGCTACTACGGCGACCACAAGCCGGATACCATCGGCCTGCCCGGTGCGACGGCGGGCAACCGGGCGTTGCTGGAGGCGTGGCGACACCACGCCGGGACCAGCGCATACGAGCGGTCGTTGGCGCCGCCGTTGTTGCTGTTCCGGTCCGCCACCGTGCTGCGCGGTGGGCGCCGGGTGGTGAAGGGACACGTCGAGTTCTGCGGTGTCGCGGTGGTCGAACGGTTGGAGCACATCGTCCAGCGCGATCCCGGCGGCGGCCGGAGCTTCCCCAACCTGGTGCTGGACCTCGCGGTGCTGGATCTGGCGCCGGCCGGCGACACCCTGGATCTGCGCTGGATCGACGACCGGCGGGACGCCTCGCTCACCACCGAACAGACCCACCGGTTCGCGCCGGCGTCCTGGCTACGCTGGGTCGACCAGGGGCGGGCCGCCATCCCGCGGGTCCGACGCCGGGTCGTCTCGTCCCGGGTGAGAACCGCCGACGAACAGTTGCCGGCCAACCCGGACGACATGCGGGTGTTGCGGCGGCTCTATCACTTCTTCGACGGCCGAAAACACGCCTTCGAACTGCTGGCCGCCCGGGTGGCCGCCCAACTGCTGGCCGGTTCGGGTGCGATGTACCGGGATGGTTGGCTGACCCGGGCCGGTGGCGACGGCGGGATGGATTTCGTCGGGCGGTTGGACGTGGGCGCCCCGGGCAGCAGTACGCCGCTGGTCGTGCTCGGTCAGGCCAAGTGCGTGGCACCCAGCAGTTCGATCAGCCCGGACCAGGTCGCCCGGGTCGTCGCACGGCTGCGGCGCGGCTGGATCGGCGTCTTCGTCACCACCGGCACCTTTTCCCGCCGAGCCCAGATCGAGGTGATCGACGACCAGTACCCGCTGGTGCTCGTCGGCGGCCGAACGCTTGTGGAACAGGTCCTCCGGATGGCGGCAGCCGACTACGACGGTGACCTGGACGCGCTGCTGCGCTCCGTCGACACCGGGTACGAGGCGGCTGTCGCCCACCGGCGGCCGGAGGAGATCCTGTTCGGATGATCCCTGCCGTGCCCGCGCGTCCTCGTACTGCTCGGAACCGGTTGCGGGCGGGCCGCGGTGAGGCCCGCCCGCGGTTGTGGCTACGTCACAGTCAGCCGATGCCGACCTGCGACCGGATCTGGCGGGCCATCTCGGCGTATCCCGCGCCGTTGGGGTGGAACGTGTCCGAGGTGGTGGGGAAGGAGATGTCGGCCGCCCAGCGCAGGTGGTCGGGCGAGCAGACCCGGTGCCCGCGGAAGGCGTCCAGGGTGTTGACGTATCGCACCCGGGAGTCGCCGGTCAGGAAGACCGCGGTGGCGATGGCGGTGTTGATCTGGGTGGCCGCCTCGTAGACCCTCCTCAGTTCGGCGTCGCTGAGGAAGGTGTTGACGATGCCACAGTTACCGGAGTCCCGCTGGAAGTCCTGCGGGTCGCCCGGGTTCGGCAGGACGGCCGGATAGCCCAGGACGATCAACCGCCCGTCGGGTCTCATGCTGCCCATGATGAGCGCGTATGCGTTGCTCAGCCGGGCCTGTATCGCGGACAGGTCGGCCGGGGTCAGCAGCGGGGCGTCGGCGCAGTAGCCGCTGAAGCAGCCGGACAGCCGGTCGGTGAAGCCGAGGTCGTTGCCGCCGATGGTGATGGTGGCCAGCCGGGTCCGGTAGGGGCTCACCCACTGCAACTGCGGCGTTCCGGCCTCGGGTTGCGGGTTGAGCAGGTGTTCCAGGCGGGCGCCGCTGCACGCTCTCAGGTTCGGCCGGTCGATGGGCAGGCTCTGGCCCCGGTCGCCGAGCGGTAGCCGGCCGGCGATGAGCTGCCAGGAGTAGGTTTCGGTGCTGCGCCGGCAGTCCGGTGCGGAGATCGGGTCCACGTTGGTGGGCGCGCCGTTGCCCGACGAGTAGGAGTCGCCGAGCGCGGTGAAGCGGATGACCGGTGGCGCCAGCCCGGTGTTGAACGCCCCGGTACCGAGCACGACGTGCAGGGTGAGGCTGCCGAGCCCTTCGCAGAGCAGGTAGCGGAGGCCGGGGATGGGGTTGCACGCCGCCCAGGGGGCGGAGGCCATCAGGTAGAGCTCCAGGATGACCTCGACCTGCCGGCCGCCGTCGTACAGGTCGCCCTGCACCTCGAAAGCGCCGTAGCTGGCCCCGTAGCTGCCGCTGACCGCGAACTCCGTGCCGACGTAGCCGATCTCGCCCTCGTAGTACGGGCTCCAGTCGACGGCGGCGGAAATGCCGTACATGTACTCCAGGAAGAAGTTGCACTGCACGTCTGCGGTGTAGATCGTGTCGGAGTAGGGACCGATCGTCCCGTCCTCTCCGACGTAGGTGTTGCCGTAGATGCTCGGCGTGCAGGTGTAGTCGTTGACACCCGACGTCGAGTCGGTGCCGGAGCCACCGGGAAAGGCGAGACCGACCCCGCTCGCCTTCCCGGCCCCGGGAAGCGCCTTCGGCTTGGTGGGCTTCAGCTCGGACGTGAGCGGGGCGATCTTCGTACCGTTGCCGGGCAGGACCCTCGACTGTGGAAGCTTCGTCGCCGGATCGAAGACGTCCTCGGGCCGCTTCGTCGGGTCGGCCTTGCCGGCGGGTGCGATCCGACTGCTCCGCTCCTCGGGCGCCACCGGATCGGCCTGTACGGGGTGCGCACTCACGACCGAGCCGCAGAGCACCGCCGCCACCGACACCACCGACAGGGCCAACCTCGATCGCCGCCGTGACCACCGTTTCCCGAACGTCGTCACTGCTACCTCCCCAGCTTGATCGATCGGCAAATGCCGTCGAGGAAGGCTCAGCGTAGGAAGCGGTCCGGGCGGGACACATCCGTGAAAATACGCAAACACGGGTGGAGAGGATCGGTAACCCTCCAGGCATTCCGCAATCCTGCCCGGGATTCCGTATCCGGTTTGTCAGACGTTTCTCGACAACATTCGAACCTCGGGCGCGTGGCATCGGACGGCGGCCGCTCGACGTGCCGGGCCGGTGGCTTGCGGGTCTTGACCAGGTGCGGCACTCTGGGCGAGGCGTATCGACGGACGGCGATGATCTCGATGCTCCGTGTGTCTGTCGGCGGTCCGCTGCGGCTGTTGCCTGGAGGGACGGGGGCGTGCTTCGGATGTATGGGGATCCGGACGAGTTGGATCGGCTGGCGGGTCGGCTGCGGCAGCGGGCCGTCGAGGTCCGGGAGCGGGCGGCGGACCATGAGCGGCGGGGGCAGGCGGCGCGGTGGGTGTCGGTGTCGGCGCAGGCGTATCGGGATCAGGTGGGCCGGGACCGGGTGCGGGCGGACCAGGTCGCGGACGAGCTGGACGCGGTGGCGGATGCGGGGCTTGACACACGCCCAGGAGGTACGGGAACTGATCGCGTTGATCGCCCGGATCGAGGAGCAGGCCAGGGTGTGGTTCGCCGGGACCGCGGAGCGGATGAGGGACCTGGCGCCGCTGGTCGGCGGCCCGTTGCTGAGGGCTGCGATGGAGGCGCCGTGGGCGGGCTGGCCGGTGCGGCCCGGCAACCTGCCGGCCTCCGGCGACCGGCGCTGGCTGGAGGTCGGCGACATCCTCCGGGGCAGGGGAGTGCTCTAGGTGGGCGCCGACGGTCAGGTGCTGCCGGCACACCGGCTGGTGCTGACCGCTCCGGAGTGGACACTGCTGGTCCGTCGCACGGGGCTGGCTCCGCCGCCCGGGCTCGACGTCTTGGACGAGCCGGAGCCGGACCTCCTGCGCGCCGCCGGGCAGGCGTTGGCCGCCCGGGGCGTGGTGAGTGCCGACGACGATCCGCTTGAGTGCCGGCCGGCGGAGGAGGTGCTGGCGAACCTGGCGATCTTCGCGGCCGCGCGGGTGGTGATCCGGGTCGAGGCGTCGGTCGGGGGGCGCTCGGTACGGGCGGTGGCGGCGGTGGCCGGGCCGGCGGGTGCGGCCCTGGTCGGGCTGCCCGACGGTGCTGTCGAGCTGTCGATGTTCGAGGCGGTGGCGCTCGGGCGTGAACTGGTCCGGGTCGTACCGGGGGAACGGGACCTGGCGGGGGCGGCGGGACGGCTCGGCCGGGCGCTCGGCGGCGGCGGGTCGCGGGTGTCGGGGCGGCTGCCGCTGGCGGCGCTGGCCGACTACACCCGCTCGGGTGACCTGGCGGGGGCGGCCGGGCGTGCGGAGGCGGCGGCGGCGTTGGGGTTGACGGCGGTACAGGTGCGGCTGGTCGAGCAGGTACGGGCGCGTACGACCGGGGTGTTGCGGGTGCTGGTGGGCGGCCGCAGCGGGGCCGGGGTGGGGGTGGCGCAGGTGGTCTGGCTGGCCACGGAGGGCGGCTGGCTCGGGCTGCGTCCGGAGCCGGATGGTTCGGGCCGGCGGATGGTGTCGGTGCGGCCGGTGGCGCGGGAGGAGATCGGGGTGTGGCTGGCGCCGTACCTGGGACAGCTTGTGGAGGGCGGCGATGGGTGATCCGGAGTTCCAGGTCAGCGGCGGCGCCGGTGGGACGGGTGCCCGGTACGAGGACATCGGCCTGCTGGCCCGGCAGAGCGACGACCTCGCCCGCGACCTGGCCGGGATCGGCGTGCAGGGGCACGGCATGCTCGCCGATCCGGACCTGGTGGCCTCGGCGGTGCTCCACCCGGACGGGTTCGCCAGGATAGAGGCCGGCCTGCTGCGGGCGTTGGACGGCCGCCGTTGGCGCCGTTGGCCGCCGCCGGGGCGCTGGTGGCCGACGACATCGACTGGGAACTGCTCGTCACCGACCATCCCGGGATCGTCGACACCCTCGTCGGACTGGGTCCGGGGTTGATCAGCAGCGTGCCGGGTGCCCCGATGGTCGGCGACGTGCCGGGCGCGGCGGACCTGCTCGGCGAGTTCTACGACGACGGCACCTGTTCGGTCACCGTGCCGGACGTGAACGGGACCGGCACCAATATCGACACCTCGCGCGACGAGATGACCACCCCGCCGCAGGGCTTCGGTGACCTGATCGCCGGCCTCAACTACCGCAATGGAGAGTCCGGCGCTGGTGAGCCGGATCAGATCGACGTACGGGTGGTCACGCATCCGGACGGCAGCACGGCGTACGTGGTCGACATCCCCGGCACCAAGGTGATGAACATGCCGTGGGATTCCGACAGTCCGTTCCTCAACGACATGGGTACCAACGTGCACGTGCTCGGCGTGCTTTTCGCTGTCGCAGCCTGTGGCGGGCTGGCGGATTCACCTGAGGAGCGGGCGGAGTCGGATGCGATTGCCACCGAAATTCAGGAGGCGCTGGCGGCACGGCCGGACGTGGTGAGGGTGAAGGTCGGGTACCAGAACAACATAAGCAATTCCGCGAGCGCCTCCGTGACCGCGACGTTGAAGGCCGGAGCCGACTTCGATCCCTTCCTCGACGAGGCCGTCCGGCTGGTCTGGCTGAGCAGGCTTGACCCGCTCAGCTCGATAAGCGCCGCTGCGATCGACGCCGAAGACGAGCAACGCGGCACCACCCGTCACCTGACTCTTGACGACAGCGCGGAGCTGGAACGCAGGTACGGGCCTCGGCCGCCGAGCTAGGCGTGGTGGGCTGCGGTCACCGGCGGGTCAGGGCGAGCCTTCACCGGCCGGCGTGGAGCTCGGCAACGACGCGCTCGGCACCGTTGAATCAGATCCATGAAGCGGAGCGGGTCGTGCAGATTCGCGGCGTCGACACGCTCGACAGGCCGGTCTGGGCCGACGACTCCCGGAGCCTCCCTCACCCGGACCCGTCCGGATCGGTACTGCATCGGCCGGTCGTGTCCGGTTTTCGGGCACGACCGAAGACATCGGCGCTGCCCCACCGCCCGCAGACGTCGAAGAGGGTGATCTCGCCGATCTCCGGCGGTATCAGGGCCCTGCTCTCCAGATGGTCGGGATGCGGCGCCAGGCCGAGGAGGGTGCGCAGCAGCGACAGCACCGCGCCCGCCGACCAGCCCTGCGGGCTGTTGGCGGTGGGGTAGCGGACCGGGTAGGTCGTCAGGGCGCGGTCGTAACCGGTGAACGCCTCCGGCAGGCGGCCCTGGAAGTACGGGGCCGCGTCGAGTATCGACTGCGCGATGGTCGACGCCTCGGCGGCGAAGCCGTAGCGGCGCATACCCTCGGCGATGACCGAGTTGTCGTACGGCCAGACCGTGCCGATGTGGTAGCCGACCGGGTTGTGGTTGGCCTCGCCGGTCGCGAGGGTTCGCACTCCCCAGCCGGAGAAGAGCCGGGAGCCGAGCAGGTGTTCGACAAGTGCCGGGGCGCGGTCGGCGTCGACGATGCCGCTCCAGAGCAGGTGCCCGATGTTCGAGGTCAGCGCGTCGACGGGCGTACCGTCGACCTCGCGGGCCAGCGCGTAGTAGCCGCGGTCGGCGAGCCAGTAGTCCCGGTTGAACCGGTCCCGCAGGTCGGCGGCCTGCTCTTCGAGGCGGTGCGCGTACGCCGGGTCGTCCCAGAACAGCCGGGCCATCCGCGCGCCGCGCCGCTTGGCGTCGTAGGCGTAGCCCTGTAGCTCGCAGGTCGCGCGCGGCCAGCCGGGCCGCCGTCCGTCGGCGTAGCAGATGGCCGGTTCGGACTCCTTCCAGCACTGGTTGGGCGGCTCGTCGGGCCAGCGGGGCCGCTGGTACCAGAGGTAGCCGTCCCCGACGAGGTCGCCCCACTCGTCGATCCAGTCGAGCGCTCTGCGCGCCTCCTTCTCCAGTGTCCGCACCAGCCCGACGTCACCGGTCCACCGTTCGTACTCGTCGAGCAGCACCACGAAGAGCGGCGTGGCGTCGGCCGAGGCGTAGTAGTAGAGGTACGGCCGCTCCTCGAAGGCCGCCCCCTCGTTGAAGCGGAGCAGATGGATGATCTTCCCTGGCTCCTCCTCGCGGTGGTCGTCGAGCTTCGCGCCCTGGTCGGTGGCGAGCAGCCGCAGCGTGTCGGCGGCCAGGCCGGGCAGGAACGGCAGCGTCTGGAGGCTGGTGAAGATGCACTGCCTGCCGATCGCGATGTTGAGGTACGGCAGCCCGGCGGCCGGGAGCTTCCCCCGGCCGGTGATGCCCGGGTTGGCGAGCGCGGCCAGGTCGATCAGGCTGCGCCGGTAGGCGGTGACGAGCGGGCCGTACCCGGTCTCCAGCCGCGGCGCCGCCGCGATCCAGGCGTCGAGCTCGTCCCGCATCCCCTCCTTCATCTCCCGCAGGGATCGACCGGCGCCGGTGACCTCGGCACCGCTCGACGCCCGGATGTCGGTCGTCACCTGGAACCGGGTGTTCCAGGCGCCGTGCGGTGCGAGCCGGGCGGTGAAGGTCATGCCGCCGGAGTCGATCCCGGCCGGTTCGGTGCTGGTCCGGACGATCGTGGCGCGCCGGAAGCGCCCGCGCAGGTATTCCAGCTGTAGCTGGCGGTCGCCGATGGCGTGCCGGAACTCTCCCTCTCGCGGGACGGGCGGGTTGCCGAGCCGGTTGACGTCGAGGAAGTCACTGGCGACCTCGAGCCGGATCGTCGCCTCGACCGGCTGGTCGGTGTGGTTGAGAACCGTGACCTCTTCGTCCATCCCGGCCACGGTCGAGCGATGGCGGATCACCGACTGCGTGGAACTGACGTAGTGCCTCGGTTCTCCGGGCACCAGGAAGAAGCGCGCCTCGAAGTACTGGAGATCGTCGACGGAGAGCGGGGTGAGCCGGTTGCCGTCCACGGTCACGACCCATCTGGACAGGAACCGCGTGTCCAGGAAGTAGAGCCCGTCCGGTTCGCCGGGAGCCGGGTCGACATCCCCGTTCCGGGCGCTGACGATGAAGGTCAGGCCCTCCAGGATCGTTGTCCGCTCATCTTCCATGGGCTCCGCCCCCGGCTCCGGCGGCCCTGATCGGCCCGACGGAGCCGGGTGGCCCGGGCAGGAGACGCTCGAAGTAGATCAGTACCTCGGGAGAGCCCCGGTAGGTGACGTCGTTGCGGAGCGTCGCGGCGACCGGGTTGGCGCCAAGGACGAGCCGGTCAAAGATCGACTTTTCGGTCGATATGATGCAGTCCGCGTCACGGTCCGCCTCCCGGGACACCGCCACCTCGCCTTCCCGCAGCGTGACGTACCAGTGCTCGGTGCGCTCGGGGCGGCTCAGGTCGAGACGGACCGTCGCGGCGATCCCCTGCGGCAGCAGGTGTGCCCGACGCTGCGCCTCACCCGCGAAGAAGTCCGCGGTCGGATCCGCCATCAACCCTCCCTGACGAGGTCGGCCCACGGCCGGGGCTCCCGTCAGCCTCGCGTGGGATACCCGGTCAGCCTCGCGCGCCGTGCGGTGGTCCTGCCTCACCCCGATCGGATGAATCGGCCGGGCCGGACCGTCGACTGTTCCGCCTGCTCCGTCGGCCGGAAGGTCGGCAACCTCCACAGCGGCGGTGCGCCGGTCTGCTCGCCGGACATCGACCGGGTCGAGGTCCCGCGCACGGCGGGCTGAGCGCGGGTACGCGCGGGGCCGCACACCGCGACTCCGGCCGTACCCGTCGCGCCCGACCGAGTTCGCGGGGCAAATTCGGTTGCCGTCAGGCGTCCGTCTGATGAGGTGGGAGCGTGACCTCCGACCCGGACACCGTTCCTGCCCCGGATAGACGTCTCGTCGACGGGAGTGTCGTGCGACGTCTGATCGCCAGGCAGTTCCCGCACTGGGCCGGGCTCCCCGTGCGGCCGGTCGGCAGGGGCTGGGACAACCAGACCTTCCGGCTCGGCGACCGCATGTCGGTGCGGCTGCCCACCGCCGCGGAATATGCGCTGGCGGTGGAGAAGGAACACCGATGGCTGCCGGCGCTCGCGCCACGGGTGCCGCTGCGGATCCCCACGCCGCGGGCGAAGGGCGAGCCCGACGAGGGGTTCCGCTTTCCCTGGTCGGTGTACGAGTGGATCGACGGCGATCCGGCCGGCATCGCCCCCGTCGCGGACCTGACCGGGTTCGCGGTCGACCTGGCCGCCTTCCTCGTCGCGCTGCGGCAGGTGGATCCGACCGGCGGGCCCGAGCCGGGGCTGCACAACTGGTTCCGAGGCGGGCCGTTGCAGGTGTACGCCCCGCAGGCGCGGCGGGCGATGGAGATGCTCGACGGCCGGATCCCCCGGGACACCGTCACGGAGATCTGGTACGCGGCGCTGGGCGCGTCCTGGGAATCCGGGCCGGTGTGGTTCCACGGCGACATCGCCCCGGGGAACCTCCTGGTCCGGGACGGCGTGCTGGCCGCCGTCATCGACTTCGGCACCTGCGGTGTCGGCGACCCCGCCTGCGACGCGGCGATCGCCTGGACGTTTCTGTCCGGAGCGAGCCGCGAGGCGTTCCGGACGACGCTCGACGTCGACGCCGGCACCTGGGCGCGCGGGCGGGGCTGGGCGCTGTGGAAGGCGCTGATCATCCGTGCCGGTGCGCCGCACGCCGCCCATGCCACGGCGGTGGAGGCCGAACGAGTCATCGGTGAGATTCTCACCGATCATGCGGAGTCCGGCTGAATCGACCGGACGAGTTGTCAAGGCGGAAGCCGAGGGCCCGTCATCCCGTGGCGAGCAGGCTCCGGATCCGCTCCCGCTCGCGGGCGTAGCGGCGCCGGCCGACCAGCCGCAGCACGACGCGGGCGGCCAGCGGTAGCTTGTCCAGGAAATGGCGGCGCTCCTCCTCCGACGCGTGGTCGAGGACAGCGCAGAGCCCGAGCAGCCGCTGGGCCGGCGGGATCAGGCTCATCGCGTGGGCGCCGACGGCCTCCCACTCCTCGACGGTGAGGTGCTCCCGCACCAGCGGCAGGACGTGCTCCTCCTCGTCGTCGAGGTGCGCGACCAGCGCCCGGTGGTGCGCCTCCAGCGCGAGGGCCAGCCGGTCGCGGGCCTCCGGGGCCGCCGACCGGCTCCAGTCGGCCAGGGCGAGCTCGATCTGCGCGAAGGTCTCGTCGATCGTCCCGTGCTGCTCCGTCATCAACCGCACCAGGTCGGCGCCGAGCCGGGCCCGTTCGGTCAGCAGGGGCCAGATGAGATCGTCCTCGGCGGTGTGATGGTGGTGCAGGTTGGCGGTGTAGGCCGTCACGCGCGCGGCGACCTCCTCGGCGCGACCACGGTCGCCCGCCGGCACCGCCCGGACCAGCTGGGGCAGCAGGACCGACTGGCTGCGGAAGACTCGGTGGACGAGCACCATTTCCTGGGTGAACGGGCGGTCGGGCGTGGTCACGCGATGACTCCTTGCGGATCGGCTGGGCATACCGGCCAAGTCGAGCAGCCGGGGATAGACGCGGGATCGACACCGCGTAGACGAGCGGACCGGGGCGGGGGTCAGCGGGAGCCGGCGGGGCGGTCGAGTCGCGGAGCACAGCTCGATCGGCTCCCGGACCGTCCCGGTGATCGGGGCGTCCGGATCGCCGCCGAGCAGCAGCTCGACCGCGCGGGCGCCGAGCCGCACCAGCGGCATGCGTACGGTGGTCAGCGGCGGCGCCAGATGGGCGGCCAGCGGCAGGTCGTGCACGGCGATCACCGACACGTCCCCGGGCACCCGCACCCGGAGCTCCTGCACCGCGTGCAGTGCCCCGGTCGCGGAGGCCACGTTGGCCACGGAGACGGCGGTGGGCGGCTGCGGGAGCCACCGCAGCCGGGTCATCGCCGTGGCCCCGCCCTCGGCGGCGACGACCTGCGGCGGCGGATGGTGCGGCGGTGGTCAGGGCGTCAGCAGGAGGCGACCGCCGACCCCGCCCAGCGCGATCCGGCGGTGTGCTTCGGCGGCCTCGGCGAGAGGCAGGGACTGGACGGGGATGTCGACCAGCCCTTCGGCGATGGCCCTGAGGGCGCCTGCGGCGGCGGGGCGGGCCTGTTCGGGGTGGGCGGGCAGGTAGTAGCCGGCCGCGAAGCCGAGCACGGCGAGGTTGCCACCCCAGAGGGCGTTGCTGGGCACGGTGTGTTCCCAGTCGCCACTGGCGTTGCCGACCAGCAGCATCCGGCCCATCGGCGCCATCACCCGGAGGCTGTCGGTGCGCAGTTGGCCACCGACCGGGTCGACCACGACGTCGAAACGCCGGTCGCCGACCCATCCGACGAGGTCCTCGGCGGCGACGATCTCGTCGTAGGGCAGGGCGGTGGCTCGCGCGCCGGCCAGCGAGGCGCGGCGCACCGTGCCGACCACCCCGGCGGCGCCCAGGGTACGGGCGACGCCGGGGAACGCGGAGGCCAGCCCGCCCACGGCCCCGTGCACCAGCACCCGCTCGCCCGGCCCGAGGTGTGCGACCTCGGTCAGCGCCAGGTAGGCGGTGGCGGCGTTGGGGACGGCCGCCACCGCGAGCGCCGGGTCCACTCCGGTGCCCGCCAGGCTCGCGGTCATCGCGGCGTCGACGACGGCGATCGACGCGTAGCCGCCGTCGGCGCCGGTGCCGGAGAGGGTCACCACCGGTTCCCCGACCCGGAGGTCGGTCACGCCCGCGCCGAGCGCGCGGATCGTGCCCGCCACCTCCAGGCCGGGCACGTACGGCGGCTGCGGCAGGCCCGGCCGGTCCCGGTAGAGCCCCTGCCGGACGTAGACGTCGATCAGCCCGACGGCGGCGTGGCTGACGTCGATCGCCACCTGGCCGGGGCCCGGGACCGGGTCCGGCAACTCGGTCAACTCGAAGACCTCGGGATCACCGAAACGTGTGACGACGGCGGCTCTCATGAGGTGCTCTCTCCCCCTGTCGGTGGATCGCGACGCGCCGCGCCCGGCAGCCGTCCCGCTTCAACGCAATCCAGTTGCGTTACGCCGACGCTAACACGCTCGGGACGGCTAACGCATGCGAAGTGCGTTACAGTCGGCGCATGGCTCGCCGCGCCCGTACCCCGGAGGCCAAGGCCCGCCGCGCCGAGGACCTGCTGGAAGCCGCCCGGTCCCTGGCCGCGGAGCGCGGCGGCGTGCGCCATGTCACGTTGGCGGCCGTCACCGAGGCCGCCGGCCTGCATCCCTCCGCCGTCCGGCGCTACTTCGCCAGCAGGGAGGAACTCCTGCTCGAACTCGCCGAACGCGGCTGGTACCGGTGGCGCGGGATCCTCGCCGAGGAGCTGGCCGGCGACCGGGGCCGCACGCCGCCCGAGACCGCCGCCGCCGTCGGCAGCACCCTCGCCGCGCTGCCGCTCTTCTGCGACCTGCTCACCCACGTGCCGCTGAGCCTGGAGGGCGAGGTGGGCATCGACCGCGCGCGCCGCTACAAGACCAGGTCGTTCGAGGCGTACGACGCCATCGTCGACGCCCTGACCACGACCGGCACGATGACCACCGGCCAGGTGCGGGACCTCGTCACGGCGGCGCTGGGCCTGACCGCCAACCTCTGGCAGCTCGCCCACCCCACCCCGACCCTCGCGAGGCTCTACGCCGAGGAGCCCCGCTGGGCACACGCCGCCCTCGACTTCGAGGCGCGCCTCGTCCGCCTCCTCCAGGCCACCGCGACCGGGCTCGCCGGAGGCGGCGGGCCGCAGGCGTGACCGCTGTCGCCCGCGGATGAGGTCGGGACATCCAGGGGGCGTCGAGGCGGCGTACGATCCGTTCCGTCGTCGCGACACGAGCCGGCCTGGAGCAGCCGATGATCACTGATGCAACGCTCGCCCGCATCGACCAAGGGGTGCAGCTGCATCATCAACAGGGCCAGCGTGAGGCCGCGCGCGACCTGTTCGCACAGATCTGGGACGAGATCGGCGGGGAGCGGGGCGATCCTCTGCACGTCTGCGTCCTCGCGCACGCGATGGCCGACGTGCAGGACGACGTCCACCAGGAGCTGGTCTGGGACCTTCGGGCGATGGCGGCGGTCGAGCTGCTCACCGATGGCCGGGTCGCCCAGGCCGGGGTGACGCTGCCGGTGGCCGGTCTGTATCCGTCGTTGCACCTCAACCTGGCGGAGTGCTACCGCAAGCTCGGCGATCTCGACCGAGCCCGCGACCATCTCCGGCGTGCGCGGGCGGGGATCGGCGTGCTCGGCGACGACGGGTACGCGCAGCTCATCAAGGGCGGTCTGGAACGGCTGACGGAGCAGTTGGCCCCCGAGTAGGCGTGGGTGCCGGTGTGCGGCTCCCGGGGCCACGCCTCCGGTGCGACTCCGCCGGCCCGCGTCGACCCGACGTCGGCCGGTTGTCGACGGGGCGGTGCTGGAGTTGCCGTGTGTCGACGGCACGTCCCGGTGCCGGCGTCAGCCGGGAACGTCCCGGAACGAGAGGTGCGGTGGTGTCCCGTGGGTGAACCCTCTGTCGTACCCCGGTCGCTGCGGTGGTGACCGGAGGCGAGCCGGCGGTCTTCGTGCTGGGCACCGGGCGCTGCGGGTCGACGATGGTGTCGGAACTGCTCGGCCGGCATCCGGCGATACTCAGCCTCTCCGAGTTCTTCGTCCTCTTCTCCGACATGTCGAAGAACCTGGCCCGGCTCTTCCCCGGCCGGGTGGTCGACGCCGCGTACTTCTGGTCACTGCTGAGCGAGCCGCAGCCCTTCCTCCGCAGCAGTCTGCGAAACGGCGTCGTGGGCAGCGAGTTCCGCTATCTGCACCGGCCCGCCCGGCGCTTCGAGGTCGACGCGGAGGTCCCGCCGATCCTCCTGGTCGCCCTCTGCCTGCTCTCCGACGACCCCGAGGCCCTGTACGACGAGGTCGAGCGATTCGTCACGACCCTGCCGCCGGCCACCACTCCGGTCCACTTCCACCGGCTCATCCGGTGGCTGCGGCACAGGTTGGGGCGCGGCGTGTCGGTCGAGCGCTCCGGTGGCTCCATCGCGTTCGCCCGGACGTTCGCCGAGGCGTTCCCGCAGGCGAAGTTCGTGCACGTCGTGCGGGACGGCCGGGCGGTGGCGATGTCGATGCGCCGGCAGCGCAACTTCCGGCTGGTTTACGTGCAGGCGCAACTGCGCCGGACGCTCGGGCACAACCCCTTCGAGCCGAGTGATCCGTCCGAGCTGAGTGATCCGTCCGAGTCGAGCGCACAGGACGGGCTCGCGGCGCTGAGCCCGGAGTTCCGGAGGCTGCTGCCCGGGAACTTCTCCGCCGAGGCCTTCGAGCGGCTCGACATCCCACCGGCGTTCTTCGGTGCGTTCTGGTCCGGCCAGCTCGCGCCCGGCTGCGCGCTGCTCCGCGAACTCCCCGCCGACCGGGTCCACACCGTCCGGTACGAGGAGATCCTCCGGCGGCCGGCGGCCACGCTCGGCGAGCTGGTCCGGTTCATCGGCGTCGACCCGCTGGACGGGAACTGGCTGTCGGCGGCGTCCGCCGGCGTTCGCCCGCCGGGGCCACCCCCGTGGCGGGACCTTCCCCCGGCGGCGCTGGAGGCGCTCGTCGAGGCCACCGCCCCGGGCTTCGCCGCCCTCGGCGGTCGCTACGAACCCTGACCCCCGACGCCCGCGCCGCTGCCCTGGGAGCGACAGCGACTCCCGGTCCTCCACGTTCCAAACGGCTCACAAGTCCTTCGCAAGCGCCCCGTCGGACGCTTGCGCTGACCGGAGTCGACGAAATGCGCGGAAGGGCCGTCGTGCTTGATCTGGTGCGCTGTCCGGGCCCCGCCGGGCCGGCGCCGACACGCCCCGGCCGTCGCACACCCGGTGGGCATCCGTGGGTGCAGCCCGGCGCGGAGGTGCGTGGTGTCTGACCGCATGTGGTTCGCGCTGCTGGGACCGGTCACCGCGCGACGGGGCCCGGTCGAGGTCGACCTGGGGTCACCGCAGCAGCGGGTGGTGCTCGCCGCGCTGCTGCTCCAGCCCGGTCTCCAGGTCTCGACCCAGCATCTTGTCAGCGCCCTGTGGGAGGCGGACGCGCCGCGCTCGGCGGAGGCGACGGTACGCACCTACGTGTACCGGCTGCGGCGTGCGCTGGCGTCCGGCGGGGAGCAGAGGCAGCTGATCAGGTCGGTCGGTGCCGGGTACGCGATCGACGTCCTCCCCGACGAACTCGACCTCGCCACGTTCCGGCGACTCCTGGCCTCGGCGGAGGAGGCGCGCCGGGCCTCTGATCTCACCGGGGCGGCGGATCTGCTGCGGCGCGGGCTCGCACTCTGGAACGGGCAGCCGCTGGCCGGGCTGCCGGGCCGGCACACCGAGGTGAACCGCGCGAACCTCGGCCGGCTGCGGCTCACCGCGCTGGAGGCGCTGCTCGCGATCGAGATCGATCTTGGCGCGTACGTCTCGGCCGCCGATCAGCTCGCCTCGCTCGTCGCCGAGCACCCACTGGACGAGCGGTTCCGGCGGCTGCTGATGCTCGTGCTCTACCGGTCGGGCCAGCAGGCCGAGGCGCTCGGGGTCTACCAGGACACCCGGAACGTCCTCGCGGCGGAGTTGGGGGTGGATCCCGGCCCGCAGTTGCAGGCCCTGCACCTGCAGATCCTGCGCGCCGATCCGGTCCCAGCTCCTACGGTCCCGCCTCCTGCGGTTCCGACGGATGCGGTGCCGCCTCCTGCGGTCCCGCCTCCTGCGGTCCCGACGGATGCGGTGCCGTCGCCTGCGGTCCCGACGGATGCGGTGCCGTCGCCTGCGGTGCCGACGGATGCGGTGCCGTCGTCCGCGGTGCGGGCGGTTCCCGCTCCGCCGGCGCAGCCGCCTGCCGAAGAGGCGACGCTTGCCGAGGAAGCGACGCTCGCTCGGGCGGTGCCGGTGTCCGCCGGGGTGAGCCCCGCACAACTGCCGGCGGATCTTCCCGACTTCACCGGGCGCGGCGCCGAGCTGGCGGAGCTCGACGCGCTCCTGCCGGCGGAGGGCCGGGCGTCGCCAGCGATGCTCACCGCCACGATCCACGGCATGGCGGGGACCGGCAAGACCGCCCTGGCGGTCCACTGGGCCCACCGGGTCGCCGGTCGGTTTCCCGACGGCCAGATCTATCTGAACCTGCGCGGCTTCCATCCCTCCGGCACCGCGATGGAGCCGCTGGAAGCGCTCCGGGTGGTCTTCGACGCGCTCGGCGTCGGCCTCGGGCAGCTTCCGGTGGGGCTGGACGCCCAGGCGGCCAGGTACCGGAGCCTCCTGGCGGGCCGGCGGCTGCTGATCGTGCTGGACAACGCCCGCGACGCCGACCAGGTGCGCCCGCTGCTCCCCGGCGCGCCGGGCTGCCTGGTGATCGTCACCAGCCGGCATCAGTTGTCGAGCCTGGTCACCATCGAACACGCCCGCCCGGTGGCCCTGGACGTGCTGGCCGACGCCGACGCCCGCAGGTACCTCACCGGGCGCCTCGGGCGTCGCGCCGGCACGGCCACGCGGCACGACATCGACGTCATCGTCGGGCGGTGCGGCCGGCTGCCGCTGGCACTGAGCATCGTCGCCGCGCGTACCGTGCTCAACCCGCAGTGGTCCGTCGCGGCGGTCGCGGACCAGCTCCGCGCCGACCACGGCACCCTGGACTCGTTCGCGGACATCGACCCCGCCATCGACCTGGGCAGCATCTTCTCCTGGTCGTACGAGCGACTCGGCCCGCAAGCGGCCCGGACGCTGCGCCTGCTGGCCCTGCATCCGGGGCCGGACACCGCCCTGGCGACGGTGGCCAGCCTCGCCGGGGTGCCGGTGCGGGGGGCGCGCGCCCTGGCGGAGGAACTCGTGCAGGCGAGCCTGACCCGGGAGCACGGGCCCGGCCGCTACCTCCTGCACGACCTCGTGCGCGCGTACGCGGGAGATCTCGGGCACCGGCTCGACCCGGAGGGTGAACGGTGTGCCGGGCTGGGCAGGATGCTCGACCACTACATCCACACGGCGCACCAGGCGGTGCGGTTGCTCGGGCCGCAGTGGGAGCTGGAGCCGCTGCCACCGCTGCCGGACGGGGTGGCGCTGGCGCACCTGCGGGACGCCGACTCCGCGCGGGGCTGGCTCGCCGCCGAGCACCACGCCCTGGTCGCGGCGGTCCAGCTCGCGGCCGAGCACTCGCTCGACGTTCACGTCTCGCGACTCGCGGCGACGCTCTCCGACATCTTCCAGCGGCACGGACACTGGCGGGACCAGGTCACGGTGCAACTGCTCGCCCTGCGGGCCGGCCGCCGGCTCGGCGACCCGGGCGTGCAGGCGACCGCGCAGCGGAGCCTGGGCAGCGCGTACGCCCGGCTCGACCGGCCGGAGCAGGCCCTGGCGAGCCTGTCGGAGGCGCTTGTCATCTTCGACGGGCTCGGCGACCGGCGCAACCAGGGGCGTACCCATCGCGTCCTCGCCTACCTGCACGGGCAACAGGGCGGCTACGAGTTGGCGCTCCGGGAGAGCCAGCGGGCGATGGAGTTGTACCGGACGGCGGAGGACAGGGTCGGCACGGCGAGCGCACTCAACGACTGCGGGTGGTGCCACGCCATGCTGGGCGACCACCGCGAGGCGCTGGCGGCCTGCCGGCAGGCCCTGCGGCTCTTCCAGGAGATGGGCAACGCCGACGGCGAGGCGAGCACCTGGGACAGCCTCGGTTTCATCAACGCGAACCTGGGGGACCGGGCGGCGGCCGTCGACGCGTACCACCGGGCGCTGGAGATCTTTCGCCGGCGCGGGGACCGCTACAACGAGGCGGAGACGCTCGCCCACCTGGGCGACTGCCATCACGCCGGTGATGACGCGCCGGCCGCGGTCGGGGCGTGGCGGCAGGCGCTCGAGATCCTGGAGCGCCTCGAGCATCCGATGGGCCGGCGGGTACGGGCCAGACTCCAGGAGGTCGAACGCTTCCTGGCCCGCGCGGCGTAGCCGGGGGCCGGCGGTGCCCAGCCGGTCGGCCGGGCCGGCGGTGCCCAGCCGGTCGGCCGGACCAGCGGTGCCCAGCCGGTCAACCGGCCAGCGGTGCGCGGAGCCGGCCGACGTGCCGGGCGTACCGGCGGTGGCCGACCGCCCGCCACGCCAGCCGGGCCGGCATCGGCAGGTTGCCGAGGAGCGACCGGCGCTGCCCGGCGGTCGCCTCCTCGAGCAGCGCGCCGAGCGCGATCGTCGCGTTCCGGCGAGCCATCCCGGTACGCGCACGATCGGCCGCCGCGTCCCACTCCGGCACGGTGAGGTAGTCGGCAATGAGGTCGAGCACGAGGTGCTCCTCGCCGTCGAGGTGTGTCAGCAGCAGCGCCCGGTGCCGGTCCAGGCCCTCGGCGAGCCGTTCGCCGAAGACCGTCGCCGCGGTGTGCCGCCACGGTGGCAGCAGTGCCGCGATCCGGACCAGGGTCTCGTCGATCCGCCGGTGCTGCTCCTCCATCTCGAGGACGAGTTCGGCCTCCAGGTCGAGCCGCGCCAGCAGCAGTGGCCAGATCAGTTCGTCCTCGGTGTCGTGATGGAGACGCAGGATCTCCGCGTACCAGAGGTAGTGTTCCGCGATCTCCTCCGCCCGGGCGACGTCGCCGTCGGGCACGGCCCGGACCAGCCGCGGCAGCAGGCCGGACTCGCGGCGGAAGATCCGGTGGACGAGCAGCATCCCGCCCGTGTCGGGACGGCCCGCGACATTCGGGAAGACCACGCTGCACTCCTTCGTGAGGCGACGACTGATCCGCACGGACCACCATGTGCCGCGCCACTTGGCCGGAACTTGCCCGCGACTTGCGGACGTAGTATTTGCGCAATGGTGCGTCTGCGGGTGCTCGGGCCGATCGAGGCCGACGTGCGCGGCCAACAGATCGACCTGGGCGGTCCGAAGCAGCGGGCGGCGCTGGCGCTGCTCGTCATCGGCCGGGGCGAGGCGGTCTCGATCGACCGGCTCATCGAGCAACTGTGGCGGGGCGAGCCGCCGCCACGGGCGATCGCCTCGCTGCAGGCGTTCGTGTCGAACCTCCGCCGGCTGCTCGAGCCGGACCGCCCGCGGCGGGCCCCGGCCACCGTACTGGTCACCGTTCCACCGGGATACGCGTTGCGGCTGCCGGAGGACGCGGTCGACGCCTGGCGCTTCGAGCGGGCGGTGCGGCAGGCCCGGGAGGCCCCGCCCGGACAGGTCCGGCAGCTCCTCGACGAGGCGCTGGGCTGCTGGCGGGGCGACGCCTACGCCGAGGTGGCGGACGAGGCATGGGCCGCCGCCGAGATCACCCGGCTCACCGACCTCCGGCTGGCGGCGCAGGAACTCACCATCGGGGCCGCGCTCGGGACGGGCCGGACGCTCGACGCGATATCCCTGGCGGACGCCGTCACCCGGGCACATCCGCTGCGTGAGGAGGGCTGGCGGTTGCTCGGGCTCGCGCTCTGGGCATCCGGCCGCCAGGCCGACGCCCTCGCCGCGCTGCGGCGCAACCGCCGGATCCTCCGCGACGAACTGGGGATCGTGCCAGGACCGCCGCTGGTGGCGTTGGAGCAGGCGATCCTGACGCAGCGGATGGAGGTGCTGCACGAGGCGGCGCCCCCCGGCGCGGGGCCTGGGCAGCCGGATCCGCTGGCCGGGCCCGGTCGCCGCGAGCCGGATCCGCTGGCCGGGCCCGGTCGCCGCGAGCCGGATCCGCTGGCCGGGCCCGGTCGCCGCGAGCCGGATCCGCCGGCACGCGACGCCGAGATCTTCGTCGGCCGGGAGAAGGAACTCCGGACGCTCAGCGACGTCGCCGCCACGGCCCGGCGCGGCGGGGCGACCGTACTCGTCACCGGCGAGGCCGGGGCCGGCAAGTCGGCGCTGCTGACCCGGGCACGGCGTGACCTGGAGGCCGACGGCTGGACGGTGGTGGTCGGCCGCTGCCCGGAGTTCGAGGGAGCCCCGCCCGCTTGGGCGTGGGTGGAGGCGCTGCGGATGCTCGCCCGGCTGCTGCCGCCGGCCGACCCCGCTCCGCTCCGCCCTCTGCTGGCCGACCCCGCTCCGCCCCGTCCCCTGCCGGCCGAGCCCGGAACGCGACCGCCGGCCAGCGCCCTGCCCGCCAGCGTCCCGCCGGCCAGCGCCCTGCCCGCCAGCGTCCCGCCGGCCAGCGCCCTGTCCGCCAGCGTCCCGCCGGCCAGCGCCCTGTCCGCCAGCGTCCCGCCGGCCAGCGCCCTGTCCGCCAGCGTCCCGCCGGCCAGCGTCCTGCCCGCCAGCGTCCTGCCCGCCAGCGTCCCGCCCGCCACCGGGGCCCCGTCGGCGGCGGGCGGCGACGACGCTGCCATCGGACGCTTCCTGCTGAACCAGGCCGTCGGTGGATGGATCCGGGCCGCCGCCGCGGCCAACCCGCTCGCGATCGTGATCGACGACCTGCACCGGGCGGACAGCGAGACCCTGGCCCTGCTGGAAACGGTGACGGATCTTCCCGGCGCCCCGGTGCTGGTGATGACGGCCCACCGGCCCACCGAGGTCGACGACGCCCTCGGCGAGACGCTCGCCGAGATCGCCCGGCGCACGCCGTACCGGCTGGCGCTCACCGGGCTCGGGCCGTCCGACGTGGCGACGCTGGTGGCGGCGGTCTGCGGCGGGCCGGTCGACCGGGACACGGTGGCCCGGCTCGTCGACCGCACCGGCGGCAACCCGTTCTACGTCGGGGAGAGCGCCCGCCTGCTGGCGAGCGAGGGTGCCCTGGTGGCAACCTCCGACGTGCCGCAGGGCGTACGCGACGTGCTCCGTCGGCGCCTGGCGCGGTTGCCCCGGCCGGCCGTCGCGGTGCTGCGACTCGCCGCCGTCGTCGGCCGGGAGGCGGACGTCGACGTGCTGGTGACGGCGGCGGAGACGGACGAGGACGGCGTCCTCGACGGCCTCGAGGCGGGGCTCATCGCCGGGCTGCTCACGGAACCGGCGCCGGGCCGGGTCAGGTTCGCGCACGCCCTGGTCCGGGACACCCTCTACACCGACCTGACCAAGCTGCGCCGGAGCCGGATGCACACCCGGGTCGCCGACGCCGTCCAGCGGCTCCGCCCCGACGACCTGACGGCGCTGGCACACCACCACGCGCTCGCCGGGACCACCGCCACGGCGTCCCTCGCGGTCGAGTACGGCGTCCGCGCGGCGGACCTGGCACGGCAGCGGTACGCCCACGACACCGAGGCCGAGCTGCTGGAGCAGGCGATCGGGGCGTTCGTGCGGGTGCCCGTGCCCGCCGACGACCGGGACGAGCGGTTGATCGAGCTGTTCGGCAGGCTGCTGCGGGCACAGGTCCGGGCGGGCACACTGCCGGCCGCCCGCCGCACCCGCCAGCGCGCCCTCGACGTCGCCGAGCAGGCCGGCCGTACCGACCTGACGGCCGCCGCCTTCGTCGCCTGGACCGAACCGACACCCTGGTCGACCCGGTTGTACGGCTCCGTCGACCACGGCACGGTCGCGGTACTCGAGCGCCTGCTCGACCGGGACGACCTGGATCCGGAGACCCGCTGCCGGCTGCTCAACGTCTTCGCCGCCGAGCTGGACGGCGAGGACGACCCGCGGGTCGCCGTCGCGGCCGAGGAGGCGTTGACGATCGCGCGGCGGGTCGGCGATCCCAGGCTGCTCGCGGCGACCCTGGTGGTCGCGGCGAAGTTCGTGCCGTGGGAGTTGTTCCAGGAGCGGCGCGCGAAACTCACCGTGGAGCTCCGCACCCTCGCGCAGACGCACGAGATGCCTGCCTACCGGTGGGCCTGCGAGCACATCGACGGGATGATCGCCGGTGGTCGCGGTGACGCGGCCGGGGTACGCCGGCACGCCGAGGCCGCGCTGCGGATCGCCCGCCGGTACGGGATGGCGCAGCCGGAGGTCGTGCACCGGGCCACCCTCGCCATGCTGGACCACGCGCAGGGGCGCTTCGACGAGGCGGAGGCCCGCTACGACGACGTACGCGACCGGATGTCCCGGTACGGCTCGCTGCACAGTTGGCGGCTGCACGCGTTCGCCATCTGCACCATCCGGTTCAGCCAGGGCCGGCACGCCGAACTCGAGCCACTGGTGCGGGCGCTCTACGACGTGGTGGGCCCGATCGCCGGTGACGCCCTGACGATCGTCCTGGCCCGGCAGGGCCGTCTCGACGAGGCCCGGAAGATCCGGCGGGCGGTGCGGGTGCGGCCCGACGCCTTCCACGGAATCCTCGCGACGCTGCGTGCCGAGACCGCGGTGCTGCTCGGGCAGCACGGGGCCGCGCCCGAGCTGATCCGGCGCCTGCTGCCGCTGCGCGACCAGGTCGCGGGGGCGGCCAGCAACTCGGTGGTGCTGCGGCCGGTCGCACACGCCCTCGGCGACCTGTACCGGCTGGTCGGCGACGACCGCGCGGCGGAGCGCGAGTTCGCGCACGCCGTGCAGGTCGCGCGTGGCTGGGATTCCGCGCACTGGATGGCGGCGGCGCGCTCCGCGATGAGCGCGACCGCCGCCCAGCCGGCGGTACGGGAATAGCGGCGACTGTCCCGGGCGCGGCGATCACCCCGGGCGGAGGGTCAACGGAGCCGTACCGGCAGTGCGGTCAGACTGTTGACGATCATCGAAGGGCTCCGGGTGAGGGTCTCGGCGGGCTCGCCGAGCCGGAGCGCCGGGAACCGGTCGAGTAGTGCCCCGATCGCGATCTGCCCCTGGAGCCGGGCGAGCGGCGCGCCGAGACAGTAGTGCAGGCCGTGCCCGAAGGCGAGGTGGGCGCCGGCCGGGCGGGTGACGTCGAGCCGGTCCCCGCCGGGAAAGCGGGCCGGGTCGCGGTTGGCGGCGAGCAGCGAGATCATCACCAGCTCGTCCGCGGGGATGGTGACGCCGCCGACATCCACCGGCTCGACGGTGAGGTACGGCAGCGTGCCCTGCACCGGCCCGTCGTAGCGGAGGAGTTCCTCGATCGCGTCGGCGAGCCGGTCCGGCTCGGCCCGCACCAGCGCGAGCTGGTCGGGGTTGGCCAGCAGCGCGAGGACGCCGTTGGCGATGAGGTTCACGGTGGTCTCGTGCCCGGCGAACACCAGCAGATACACCATCGAGGTGAGTTCGTCCCCGCTGAGCCGGTCCCCGCCGTCGCGCGCCGCGATCAGGTCGCTGAGCAGGTCGTCCTCGGGACTCCGGCGCTTGCGCGCGATCAGCTCGCGGGTGTATCCGTGCAGTTTGCCGGCGGCCGCTGCGGCCACCTCCGGGGAGACGATCCCGGGCGCCATGAGCGGCACGGCCCAGCCCCGGAAGTCCTCCCGGCCCTCCTCCGGGATGCCGACCAGCTCGGTGATCACGGCGATCGGCAGCGGGTACGCGAGCGAGGCCACCAGGTCGGCCTCGTCGTCGCCGTCGAGGGCGCCCAGCAGTTCAGCGGTCAGCGCCCGGATCCGGGGCTCCAGCGCGTCGATGCGGCGCCGGGTGAAGGCCTGGGCCGCCAGCCTGCGCAGCCGGCCGTGGTCGGGCGGGTCGGCGGTCAGCATGTGGGTGTGCAGCCCGCGCGCCACGTCCGGGGGGAGCCTGCTGCCGGGCGGTGACCACCGGGCCCGTGCCTCCCAGCCGCCCTTGACCAGTCGTGGATCGGTCAGCAGGCTCCGCGCCTCCTCGTGCCCGGTGACCAGCCACAGTGGTACGCCGGTCGGCATGGCGATCCGGTGGACGCTGCCCGCCCGGGCGTACTCGGCGTAGATCGCGTGCCGCTGGCCCTCGCCGGTCGCCGTGAACGGGCTGGCGATGCTGTGGCTGCCGGTGGGTGTCGACATCTCTGCTCCTCTCCCGGAGGACTCCAGCGTGGCCGGCGCCGCTCGGCGCCGCGTCGACGCCGGATAGACGCGCGGGCCGCCTGCCCCGTCCCGCGCGGTGGAGTCCCGTTCCGTGGGTCGGGGTCCTGTCATGCGGGCCACGTGGTGTCGAGGGCCGTCATGCGGGGTCGAGTTGGGCCAGGAGGAAGTCGACGACGGCCCCGCGGGTCTGCACGGCCTCGGGCATGTCCGGTTCCCAGTGGTATCCGTGCCACATCCCCTCGCCGACGAGCAGGCGCGACTCGACACCGGCGGCGTCGAGCTTCCAGAACTGCCGGGTGGCGTCGCTGAGGTTGAAGTCGCGGGTGCCGGTGGTGAGCACCGTGGCCGGGAAGTCGGCGGGGTACTCCGCGTAGACCGGGGAGAGGCCGGGCGCCTTCAGGTCCTCGCCGGGTGCGTAGAACTTCTCGGGAACGCCGACCCGGATGTTGGTCACCAGGCTGTCCCGGCCGTTGTTGGCGACCACGCTGTCGCCGACGCCGGTGAGGTCGGTGCAGGGGGTGAAGAGGGCTATTCCGCTGATCATCGGTAGGCCCTGTTTCTTCGCCTCAAGCAGCATGGAGAGCAGGAGGTTGCCCCCGGCCGAGCTGGCGAAGGCGACGACCTGACCGGGGTCGCGGCCGGCGACCAGGGCGCGGTAGACGGCGAGGATCTCGTTGACGGCGACCGGATAGCGGGCCTGCGGGGCGAGGGTGTATTCGACCGAGTAGACCGGCATGCCGAGCTCCTGTGCCATCAGCAGCCCGACCCGGTCGCGGCTGGTTCCGAGCACGAAGCCGCCGCCGTGCACGTTGATCGCGATCCGGTTCGCGTTCTCCGGCCGGACGTTCGGCGGCGTCACCACCGTCACCGGTACGCCCGCCAGCACCGTCTTGTCGAGCCTGAGGTCGAACCGGTCGATGAGCCGGTCCTCGACCACCGTCTCCTCGGCGACGAAATCCTGCTGGCTGTCCCGGACCACCTCCTCGGTGGCGACATAGGGAACGGCGAGGTCGGGGATGGTCAGCGTCGTGGCGTCCTCGAGGTGGGCGGCGGCCTCCTCGCTGATCGTCGCCCGCTGGACGTCGGTGATCCCCAGGGGCTGGTTGCCGTAGTTCGTCGCGACGACTCCCGCCGTGCCGCCGACGGTGAGCACGAGTGCGGCGGAGCTCCAGAGCCACCAGCGCCTGCGGCGTGGGCGCCGGGGTGTCTCGTCCGTTGCCTGATCCGGCATCTGCACATTCCTCCGTCGGTGGTCGAAGTCGGCCGGGGTCCGTCTTCCAGGTTAACGGACAGTCGGGCTCTTAATAAAGGACCGGCTGGCTGTTAGATTCCTGGGAATGTGGACGGGATCGTCGGCGGGCCGTAGGGAACCGCTGGTCTGATACCGTCGGGCGGTGGTCGAGATCTCCACCGGCTTCCAGCGCGCGCGCCGGCCCGAGCAGGTGGAGGCCCGCCGGAAAATGATCCTGGAGACCGCCCGCGCGATGCTGCGGGAGCAGCCGGTGACCGAGATCAGCCTGCGCGAACTCAGCAACCGGGTCGGTCTGGCACGGTCGAACGTGCTGCGCTACTTCGACAGCCGCGAGGCCATCTTCCTGGAGATCATGGACGAGACCTGGCGGGCCTGGCTGGCGGCGGTCGAGGAGCGACTCCGCGAGCCGGCTCCGCCGGACCGGACACTGCCGGACCGGATGCCGCCGGACCGGACGCCGCCCGGCCGGTTCGGCGCGGAGATCCGGGTCGCGTCGATCGTCGCCGAGACCGTCGCCGCGCAACCGCTGCTCTGCGAACTGATAAGCCTGATGGCCGGCGTGTTGGAGCGGCACATCTCGCTCGACTGCGCCCGCGACTTCAAGCGCCGTGCCGCGGTCAACAGCACCCGGCTCGCCACCCTGGTCCGCGCGGAGCTGCCGCAGCTGTCCGAGGCCGCCGCCGGCCGGTTCGCCGGTGCGGTCTTCATCGTCGTGGCCGGGCTCTGGCCGTACGCGACCCCGACCGAGACCGTCGTCACGGTCATCCGGGAGATGGGTGCCACGCACCCCGGCGAGACCTTCACCGAAGACCTCCGTGACGGCCTGATCACCCAGCTCGTCGGCCTCACGGTCCGCGAGGCCGGCTGAGCACCGCCCGGCCGGAAGCGGCGTCACCAGGCCTGGTCACCTCGCAGAGTCGCGTCCGCCCCGCCGTCGCAGTAGATGACCTGGCCCGTCACGTGGGTGTTCTCCGGGCTTGCCAGCCAGGCCAGCAGTCCGGCGGGGACGGCCGGCTCGGCGACCCCGTTCAGCGGGCTGGGCGAGACCTGCTCCAGGATCGCCCGCTCGGACGGCGTGGCGAGGATGTCCCGGGTCATCGCGGTCAGCACCACGCCGGGGCCGACCGCGTTGAGCGGGATCCCGGCACCGGCCCACTCCGGTCCGGCCGCCGTGCGCCGTACCCAGCGGGCCAGCGCCACCTTGCTGGCGGTGTAGACCTGCGAGCCGGCGGTGAAGACGGCCCGCCCCTCATCGACCAGGGTCCGGGCCCGGTCGAGCGCGGCGGGTTCGTCGCCGGCCAGGCACGCCGACACGAGGGCCTCGTCGGCCGGGGCGATCGCCGCGATGGAGGTGACCGCGACCGCCCGGGGCGCCGGCGCGGCGGCGAGCAGCGGGCGCAGGCCGGCCAGCGTCGCCACCATGCCGAAGTAGTTGACCGCGATCGGGGTGGTGTCCGGCTCCGCCGTGCCGGCCACCGCGACGACGGCGTCGACACCGCCGATCCGTCCGGCCTCCGCCACAAGGTGCCGGCGGCCGTCAGGCGTGCCGAGGTCGGCGACGATCTCCGCGTCCCGGCGGTCGACGCCGATGACCCGGTGCCCCTCCTTCGCCAGCCGCTCGGCGGTCGCCCGCCCGATGCCGTCGGCCACACCCGTTACCAGGTACGTTCTCATCGCTCTCTCTCCCTCACGGATCGCCGGAGCCGATCGTCCCCACCGGGGATAGCTGCCCGCTCGACAGCCGATGGACGGCCGCGACGTCGGCACGCCGGAGTGGCCCGGGACGGCGGCCGGAGGGCGGTGTGGTGTGACGCGGGTCATGGCCGGTTTGAAGACCCGCAGGTGAACCGGCATCGTCTCGCCGGTTGTGAGACACGATCCGCCGGCGGCCAGCGAGGAGGACCCGGTCCGCCGCATCGCGCGCGGTGACGCGGCGGCGTTCGAGGAGCTCTACCGCCGCACGTCACCCCGGCTGGCGGTACGGCTGCGTCGGCGCTGCGCGGACGAGGAGATCCTCGCGGACGTGCTGCAGGCAGGAGACCTATCCGGCGGTATGGCGCGCGTCGGGGTCCTTCGCGGCGGAAACGGTCGACGGCAGTGCCACCGGGTGGCTGTGGACGGCCTCGGCTACGTGCTCTGCGGTCCGGCCGGCCTCGGCCTACCCGCGGGCCCGGGAAACGGGCGGCGCTGAACGGACCATCGACAGCCTCGGCAACACGGCGGCCCACACGGCCCTGCGACCTGCGCTCGAAGCCCTGCTGGCCTGGTCGGCGTTGCGCGCCGGGAGCTCCGCGGCGGGCGGCGACCAGATGTGGCGAGATTTTCCGGTACCCCGTGCAACCCCGGCCGCCGGAGCTGCCGTCTTCCCCCCGACGGAAGGAGCGAAGACTGGTGAAGCAGCCCGACGAGGAGGAGTTCCGGCAGTTCGTCGCGGCCAAGCTGGAGGCGCTGCGCGGCCTGGCCTTTCTGACCTGCGGTGACTGGCAGACCGCCGACGATGCCGTCTCCACGGTCCTCAGCAAGCTGTTCGTCCGCTGGTCCAGCGTCGACCGCCCGTACGCGTACGCGTGCCGGATGGTGATGCGGGCGGTCGTGGACGAGCGGCGGCGCCCCTGGCGCAGGGAACGGACGGTCAGCCCCGAACTGCTCGACCGCCCGCAGGTCGACGAGTCCGAGACGGTCGACGAGAGGCTGCGCGTGCGGGCCGCGTTGCTGAGCGTACCGCGCGGGCAGCGGGCCGTGCTGGTGCTGCGCTTCTACGAGGAACTGAGCGTGGAGGAGACGGCGGAGATGCTCGGCCGCAGCGTCGGCACCGTCAAGAGCCAGACCGCTCGCGGTCTCGCCGCCCTGCGGGCCGTGCTCGCCGCCCAGGACGTCCCGACACCGAGCACCATCTAGGAGACAACGTGAGTGACATGCGTCAGTTGTTGGAGATCGCCAAGTCCGATTCGCCGCCCGCGCGGATGACCGTCGACGACATCGTCGTCTCCGGACGGCGCCGGGTGCGGCGTCGCAGACTCGGCAGGAGTGCCGGCGCGGTCGGCGGCGCGTCGATGGCCGTGGCCGCCCTCGTGCTGGCGACGACGACTCTGCTTCCCGAGGGGAGCGGGCCCGGCGATGCGGCGGCCGTCGGCGGCCCGGCCGCCGTGCCCGAGGGGGCGAACGCGGCAACGTCCGGCCTGACCCACACCTTCACCGGGTACGAGATCGGCGACTACCGGGTCGTGGATTCAATGCAGGTCACAGCCGGCTACCAGAGCACCGCCATCGAGCGGTCGAACCTGGACGTCGGTGACGGGCCCACCATCACGGTGCACGCCGGCACCCTGACCGTCTACCGGCCCGGTGTCTTCCGGCCCGAGCGGTTCAGCTCCGGCAGCCGCGTCGTCGTGCAGGGCCGGGAGGGGTACGCGACCACCCTGGGTGTCGAGATGCAGTTCGGGGACGCCCGCAGGGACGCGGACGATCGCCGTACTCTCCGCACCGAAACGGTGCAGCTGCCGGCGCTCGCCTGGCAGTACGCCGATGGCGCCTGGGCCACGATCGAGTCGGACAACATCGGTGAGCGGGGTGTGCCGGCGCAGATCCAGCAGCAGCTCGCCGAACGGTTCGCCGTGGGCCAGCCGACGCAGGCGCGGCTGCCCTACCGGGCGAGCTACCTGCCGGCGGGATGGCAGCTGGTCAGTGCCGGTCGCAGCCTGGTGCCGGGCGACACCGCGGTGTCGCTCGCGCAGTACGCCAGGCAGGCGCCCGACGTCGGCTCCCTGACGACCCGGGTCGACCTCGACGATCCGGAGGCGCCGTACCTGCGGGTCAGCGTCGCGCCGGTGGAGACCGAGGGACCATACGCGCACCCGGTGACGCCGCCATGCTCCACGGAGGGGCACTTCTGCGACGTGAAGATCGACAGCCGGTACTACGCGGAGGTCCACGACCAGTCCGGCACGCTGTCGACGGACGAGATCGAGAAGATCGCCGAGGGTCTGGAGTTCGCCGATCCCGCCGAGCCGGGCGGCTGGTATCCCGTGGCCGGCGGCTGATCCGGGCGGGACCCGTCCGGTTCGCCGCCCTTGACCGGTCCGGGCTCGGTGCCGTACCCCGGCCGAGCCCGGACCGGCGCCTCGGCCGAGCCCGGACCGGATGTCCTCAGTAGACCCACACCGCCGCGCCGATCGGCAGCCGGTCGCGCTGCCAGAGCCGATCGATGGCCGGCAGTGACACCCGGACGCGGCCGTGCGAGGCCGGGTGCGGCGGCACGTCCGGGTAGCCGTGCACCGCGATGCCGTCCTCGTGGAAGTACTTCGACCGGTAGAGCCGGCCGAGCGGCCCGGGGTCCCACCCCTCCACCTGCCGGGAACCGCCCCTTGGCCCGGCCGTTCCCGGACGGCACCCGCGGCGGCGCCGGTCAGCTCTTGACGGAGCCGGCCATCAGGCCGCCGATGAACCAGCGGCCGAGCAGTACGTAGATCACCAGGTTGGGCAGCGAGGTGATGAACGCGCCGGCCATCGAGGCCGCGTAGTCCGGGGACTGGGCGCCGGCCAACGCGTTCAGGGCGATCGTGATCGGTCCGTTGCGGGTGTTGGAGAGGAAGATCGCGAAGAGGAAGTCGTTCCAGGCGGAGGTGAACTGCCAGATGATCGCCACCACGAAACCCGGGGCGGAGAGCGGCAGGATGACCGACCAGAACGTCCGCAGCACGCCGGCACCGTCCACCCGGCCGGCCTCGACCAGGTCCTCCGGGATGGTGGTGGCGTAGTAGTTGCGGAAGATCAGCGTGCAGATCGGGATGCCGTAGACGCAGTGCACGAAGACCAGCGTCGGGATGCCGGGCGGCAGGCCGATCGTCGTGACGATCTCCCGCAGCGGGATCATCACCGCCTGGTACGGGATGAACATGCCGAAGAGGATCAGCGTGAACACCACGTCGGCGCCGGGAAAGCGCCAGCGGGAGAGCACGAAGCCGTTCGCCGCGCCGAGCAGCGACGAGATGACGGCCACCGGCGCGGCGAGCGCGACCGTGCGCAGGAACGAGGGACGTAGCGCGTCCCACGCCTTCGCCCAGGATTCCAGGGTCCACTCCCGGGGCAGGTTCCACTGCCCGGAGACGCCGATCTCGGCACCCGACTTGAAGCTCGTCACCACCAGCACGTACGCGGGCATCAGGACGACCATCAGGAAGAAGAGCACCAGGGCGTACTTGACCAGCCGCCCGGCGGCGGTCATCGGCGCCCGGCGGCCGGCGCGGGTGCCCCGGGCCGGTGGGCGGCGGACCGCGGCGGGCGGCGGCGCGGGGTTCGTCGTGGCGGTCATGAGCGCCTCTCCGCCCGGTTGACGTAGCGCAGGTACGGCACGACCACCACCGCCACGATGAGCAGCAGGATCACGCTGATCGCGGCGGCCTTGGCGTAGTCGCTGGTGAGCAGCGCCTGCCAGACGTAGACGGCCGGCACCTCGGTCAGCCACTGTGCGCCGGAGACGCTCATGATCAGGTCGAACATCTTCATGGACATGTGGCCGACGATGATCAGTGCCGAGAGCGCGACCGGGGTGAGCTGCGGGAAGATCACCCGCCGGTAGAGCTGGAAGGTGGAGGCGCCGTCGACGGCCGCGGCCTCACGCAGCTCGTGCGGTATGCCACGGAAGCCGGCCAGGAACAGGGCCATCACATACCCGGCTATCTGCCAGATCGCCGGCATCGCCATCGCCGACATGCCCCAGGTCGGGTTGGTCCACCACTCGCTCCGCAGGAAATCCAGGTGCATCGCCTGGAAGAGCCAGTTGAGCCCGCCGGCCCGCTCGCCGGTGCTCGGGTTCATCAGCCACCGCCACACCACCCCGGAGGCGACGAAGCTGATCGCCATCGGGAAGAGGTACACGGTGCGGAAAAAGCCCTCGCCGCGTACGCCCCGCTCGAGCAGGAAGGCCCAGAGCAGGCCCAGCAGCATGGCGCCGGCCAGGAAGACCACGGTGAAGACGGCGAGGTTCCGCAGCGAGTGCACGAACCTGCCGTTGATGTCCTCGGTGAAGAGATAGACGTAGTTGTCCAGCCCGACGAAGCCGCGTGAACCGAGCGCGTCGTGCTGGTCCGAGAGGGAGACTTTGACCGTCCAGCCGATCAGGCCGTAGACGAAGATCGCCAGCAGTATCAGCGAGGGCGATATCAGCAGGAGGCCGGGCCCCCACTGACGCACGTTCCGCATCGGGCAACTCCTGGTATGGGTGGAGAGGTGGGCGGCGTGCGCGGGCGGGGCGGTGCACCGCCCGCCCCACCCGCGAGGTCAGCCGGCGCCGTACCGGGTCGCGGCCTGCGCCAGCGCGTCCTGGAGCGCGCCCGCGTCCCGGTCGGTGGAGAACTTCGCCACGGCGGAGTTGGCCGCCTCCAACATGCCCTGCGAGCAGGCCGAGCCGTGCGCGCAGGACGGCACGGGCGTGGCCGTCCTCCAGTCGGCCATCGCGGTCTGCTGGTACGCCGGGTAGTTCGCCGGGTCGGCGTCGGTACGCGCCGGGATGGAACCCTTCTTGGTGTTGAACTCCCGCTGGCCGTCGCTGCTGCCGACCGTGCGCAGCCAGCACCGCGCGCCCTCCGGGTTGGGGGCGCCGCGCGGCAGGGTGAACGAGTCGGCCAACCACTGGAAGGTCTCGCCGTTGCCGGGGAACGTGAAGTAGCCGTAGTCGCGGAACCCCTTCGCGTCGAGGTCGGCGGCCTCCCAGTCACCCATCAGCTGGAAACCTGCCTGGCCGTTCATCAGCAGCCGTTCCGCGTCGGTCCAGTCCAGCGCGTCCCGGTCGCCGTTGGCGTAGCCGAGCAGCCGGTCGTAGTCGGCGATCGCCCGGGTGACGTCGGCGCCGCGCCAGTCGGTGCCGCCGTCCCAGAGGCCGGTGAACCTCTGCGGGCCCAGGTCGGTGATGAGCACCGTCTCCAGCAGCATCAGCTGGGTCCAGTCCGTACCGACCGCCAGCGGGGCGCTGACGCCGTTGGCCCTGACCGCGTCCAGCGCGGCGATGAACCCGGCCATCGTGGTCGGGGTCTCGGTGACGCCGGCATCGGTGAGTACCTGCTTGTTCGTCCACACCACGTTGGCCCGGTGGATGTTCGCCGGCACCGAATAGATCTTGCCGTCGTAGGTGAGGTTCTCGATGAGTCCGTCCGGGAACGCCTCCCGGAGACCCCATTCGTCGTAGCCGGCGCTGAGGTCCTCGAGCTGGCCGGCCGTGATGTAGTCCACCAGCTCCGCGCCCGCGTGCGCCTGGAAGGTGTCCGGCGGGGAACCGGTCTGCAGGCGCGAGGCGAGCACCTGTTTGGCGTTCGCTCCGGCGCCGCCGGCAACCGCGCCGTTCTCGAAGGTCTGTGCCGGGCACTGGTCGTCGAAGACGCCGACGAGCGCGTCGAGCCCGGCCTTCTCGCCGCCGTCGGCCCACCAGGTGAAGACCTCGACCGCGTTGTCGTCACCGCCCCCCGCGTCGTCGCCGCAGGCGGTGAGCGCCAGCAGCGCGGCCATGGCCGCGGCCGTCATCGCGGTCAGTCGTGAAGATCGCATGGTCCCTCCCTGTCGTGGTGGGCGGGCCGCCTACCCCATGGGCAGCCGTTCCAACCATCGACGGATGTCGATGCATTGGAGTCCTCCGGCGGCCACCGCCGGGTACGCATGTTTCGGCTGTGACCGGGCGGGTAGCCGCGCCGGCGACCGTCCGGACTGAGCGGGGCGGGATGGCCCGGCCCGGATCACCCGTCCCCAGGACTCGAAGGAGAAGAGGTCATGGCAGACGAGAGGGCGACCCTGGTCCGGCTCCCGGACTCGGACCGCATGCTGGCCGACCCGGCCGAGGACGTCCGTGGTCGAAAGGTCCGGGACACCGACGGAGAGGAACTGGGCACGGTCGAGGAACTGCTGGTCGACGCCGGAGAGGGGCGGATCCGTTTCCTGCGCGTCGAGCACGGCGGGATCTTCGGCTTCGGCGCCACACCGTCCTTCATTCCGGTGGAGGCGGTCGAGGGCGTCTCCGACGACGAGGTGACGGTGGAGCAGGCGCGGGAGCGGGTGGCGGGCGCGCCCCGCTACGACCCCGACCTGGTCGACCAGCAGCCGTACTACGAGAGCCTCTACGGCTACTACGGCTACCCGCCGTTCTGGACCCCCGGTTACCTGTATTCCGGCTTCCCGTACCACCCGTCCCGTCCGGCGGCGACCGGGGAGGTGCGGCACGGCGGCACCCGAGGGTGACCCCGCGGAAAGGAGGTGGACGTCGATGACCGACCTGTCCGACGGGCCGGGCCGCCCGATCGGCAAGGTCCGCGCCGGCATGCGGGTCGTGGACGCCGAAGGGGAGATGGTGGGCACCGTCACCCAGGTCACCGTCGGCGACAGGCCGGCGGGCGGCGGCATCCGGCCCGACCGGGAGACGGACGGCTGGGCCGCGGGCGTGTTCGGCGGGGACGCACCCGACCTGCAACACCACCAGGCCGAGCGGTTGATGGCCGGCGGCTACCTGCGGGTGATCGGCACCGGGGTGCACGGCGTGGACCGCTACGTCGCGGCCGACCAGATCTCCGAGGTCGACGACCCGACGGTGTTTCTCCGGGTGGGCCGTGACCAGCTCATGGCGGAGCACTGACGGCGGAGCAACGACGGCGGAGCACTGACGGCGCGGGCGTGGCTCAGCGCCGCGCCTCCTCGGCGCGGTGCCGGGCCGGCCCCGCCGCCTGGGTGAGGTTGAGCGCGGTGTTCACCAACTGCAGGTGCGACAGGGCCTGCGGAAAGTTGCCGACCAGGCGCGCGGCGTCCACGTCGTACTCCTCGGCGAGCAGGCCGACGTCGTTGCCGACCTCCAGCAGGCGTTCGAAGGTGGCCCGGGCGCGGCCGAGGTCGCCGCGAAGCAGGTAGTTGTCGGCGAGCCAGAAGCTGGCGGCGAGGAACGCGCCCTCGCCGGGCGGAAGGCCGTCCGCCCCGGTGTCCCGGCCGTGCCCCGCTCCGGGGTGGGGCTCGTGCCGGTAGCGCTGGACGAAGCCGTCCCGGCACAGGTCCCGCTCGATGGCGGCGACGGTGCCGACGATCCGGGGGTCGGTGGCCGGCAGGAAGCCGACGGGTGCCATCAGCAGCAGCGCGGCGTCGACCTCCGGTGAGCCGTACGAGCGGGTGAAGGTGTTGCGGCCCGCGTCGTACCCCTTGGCGCAGACCTCGTCGAAGATCTCGGCGCGCAGCCGACGCCATCGCGGCACCGGCCCGTCCAGGTCGAACCGCTCCACGTCCTTGACGGCGCGGTCCGCCGCCACCCACGCCATCACCTTCGAGTGGGTGAAGTGCCGGCGCGGCCCACGGATCTCCCAGATGCCCTCGTCGGGATCGCTCCAGCGCGACTCCAGGAAGTCCAGCAGATCCCGTTGCACCCGCCAGGCGTCCGGATCGGGCTCGATGCCGCTGGACCGGGCCTGGTGCAGGGCGTCCATCAGTTCCCCGTACACGTCGAGCTGGAACTGGCCGGCGGCGGCGTTGCCGATCCGCACCGGTGTGGAACCGGCGTATCCGGGCAGCCAGTCCAGCTCCATCTCGGTCAGGCGTCGCTCGCCGTGCAGGCCGTACATGATCTGCATCTGGTCCGGGCGCCCCGCGACCGCGCGGAGCAGCCACTCCCGCCACGCCACCGCCTCCCGGGTGTATCCGGCGTCGAGGAAGGCGAGCAGCGTGAAGGTGGCGTCGCGGATCCAGCAGTACCGGTAGTCCCAGTTGCGGACGCCGCCGAGTCGCTCGGGCAGCGAGGTGGTGGGCGCGGCGAGGATCCCGCCGGTCGGCGCGTAGGTGAGCGCCTTCAGCGTGAGCAGCGACCGGATCAACGGGTCCCGGTACCGGCCGCCCACGGTGCACCGGTCCGCCCAGCCCTGCCACCAGTTCCGGGCGCCCGCGATGGCGGCGGCGGCGGGCGGGACCGGTCCGGCGGACTCACCGTGCCGCAGGTACGTCAGGCACAGGTCGACGGAGTCGCCCGCGTGCAGCCGGAAGTGCCCGGAGAGGGTGCCGTCCCGGAACTGGAGCGGCACGGGCGAGTCGACGGCGACCGTGTGCGGGCCGGCGATGGCCGTGACCCGGTCGCCGTCCCGGCGCAGCCACGGCTCGGTGAGCCCGTAGTCGAACCGTAGCCGTATCTCGGTCTCCACCTCGACACTGCCCCGCACTCCCTCGACCCGCCGGATCAGACTGTCGTGCGCGCCCTCCACGGGCATGCAGTCGGTCACCCGTACGGCGCCGCCCTCGGTGGTGAAGTCGGTGGCCAGTACGAGGCTGTCGCCGAGATAGCGTCTGGTCGCGCCGGTCCGGCCGGCGGGTGACAGGCTCCAGCGCCCATGCGCCGGCTCGCCGAGCAGCGCGGCGAAACAGGCGTCCGAATCGAAGCGCGGCAGGCAGAGCCAGTCGACGCTGCCGTCGCGGCCGATCAGGGCCCCGGTCCGGGTGTTGCCGACGAACGCGTAATCCTCCAGCGGCAGGGACATCTCCCCATCCTCTCCAAGCGGTGACCGACCGGTGGTCCTTTCCGGGCAGCGGTCACGCGGTGCCGGGTCCGGTGCCGGGTGGCGTTGCCGGTTCGGGCCCGGTGCCGGTGTCGGGGTTGGTCTCGGTCTCGGTGTCGGTGTCGGCGGACAGGTGTTCGCGGAGCTGCTCCAGGGACTGGCGGATCAACCGGGAGACATGCATCTGGGACATCCCGACACGGGCGGCGATCTGCGTCTGCGACAGGTTCTCGAAGAACCGCAGATACATGATCGTCCTTTCGCGTTCGGGCAGGGTGCAGAGCGCGGGATGGACGACCAGACGGGCCTCGGCCCGCCGGTAGCTCGGGTCGTCGTCGCCGACCCCGTCGAGCAGGACCTCCGTGCGTACGCCGGGCCCGTCCAGCGACAGGGCGTCGTGGCAGGTGGCCGCGTAGAGGCCGTCGATGAGTTCCTCCTCGGCGACGGCCAGGTGGTCCGCGAGCTCCGCGAGGGTGGGCGAGCGGTGCAGACGTTGCGCCAGCACGTCGGAGGCGGCGGCGATCCGCCGGCGTAGCTCCTGGAACCGGCGGGGCACGTGCACCATCCAGGTGAAGTCCCGGAAGTGCCGTTTGACCTCGCCCAGGATGGTGGGGATGGCGAAGCCGAGGAAGTGCTCGCCCACCGCCGGGTCGTACCGGTCGACGGCGTTGACCAGCGCGAGGGCCGCCACCTGGCAGAGGTCCTCCAAGGGCTCGCCGTGGTTGCGGTAGCGGCGCACCAGCCGGTGCGCGATCGGCAGGCTCAGCGTGATCACCTGTTCGCGCAGGCGTGCCCGGGTCTCGGAGCCGGGCGGCTCGGCGCACATGCGGTGCAGCAGGCGATCGATCCTCGCCTCGGTGCGGGCACGCTCGGTCGCATCGAACCGGCTGGGTCGTGGGGCGGTCGGGCGGGCGGCGGTGGCCGCGCGCGGGGTGACGGCGGTGGTCATGGGGTACTCCTGCGGGCAGCGGCCGGCGTCCTCGGCGCGCGCGGGGGCGCGGTGTCGAGGTGACGCCCGGCCGGAAGGGCCGTGGGCAGGGGCACCCTGGTCTCGAGTGCCGTCAGGCGGCGGACGGCGCGCTGCCGAACCCGCTCGCCTGTCGAGTCGACCGCTCGGAGCGTCGTGCTCCGGGGAATCGGAGCGTCGTGCTCCGGGGAACTCGTGCTCCGGCGGCTCCACCGAACGCTATCCCATCCGACGCCCGGGGCGGGCCACGGCCGCCCGCTGTCACACAGCTGTCACAGAACCGTGCGGTCGCGTATGCACGGACCGCCGTCCGTCGGCCGTCTGCGCGCCGGGCTCCCAGTCGCTGGCCCGCGCCGGGCGGTGCGGTTGCCGGAGAAGTCCCTGTTACACACCTGTGATGCGATTGTGCCGGCAACTACACGTTATCCCGGCCTTCACCGGGAAAACCTTTCTGCGAGGAAACCTCGTCGAGGGGGAGACCTTCCGAAGGGATTGCAGGAGGCACCGCGAAGCAGCCTTCCGGCGCGCCAGGAGGGAGACGCACCTTGTCCGACCGGGAGAATGCGGCGCGTTCGTTGGAGGCCACGGTGGCACGGCTCCGTGCCGAGGTCGCCGGGCTGCGGCGGGCGATGCGGCACCGCGCCATGATCGAGCAGGCCAAGGGCGTCATGGCGGCCCGGCTCGGCGTACCGCCGGAGCAGGCGTTCGACCACCTGCTACGGCTGTCCCAGGACACGAACACCAAGGTCACCGGGGTGGCCGCCGCCGTGGTGGGCACCGCCACCCCCGAGCCGGCGTCCCCGGCACCCGAGCCGGTGGTAGCCGAGGAGTTGCGGATACGGGTGGCCGAGGAACTGTCGCTCCGGCAGCCCCGCCGGCCGGTGCCGCCGCAGGCGCGTCCCCCGGCGGTGGAGGCGCTGCACAGCCACCACCAGATCGTCGGGGCGCGGGCGGCGGCGGCGCGGGACTACGACGAACTCGCCGAGGCGCTGGTGCCGGCGACACCAGGCTGGCCGCAGCCGCGGGCGGTGCTGATCTGCGGGCTGGAGCCGGACGGCGCACTGCGCCTGCTCGGTGGGCACGGGATGACCGTGGTGCAGCGGTCGCAGTGGAAGCGCATGCCGCCGCAGTTGGAGGTTCCGGTGACCCGGGCGGTGCGCTGCCGGGCACCGGTCGTCGCGAACACCCCGGGCGAGGTCAAGCAGGAGTTCCCGGCGCTGGCCGACAGCAGCGACCCGCCGTCGGCGGCGCTGGCGTTGCCGCTGACGGACGGCGACGAGGTGATCGGCAGCGTCGGCCTGAGCTGGTCCGGCCCGTTGGAGCTGGAGGCCGGCGCGGAGCGCTATCTGTTCGCGTTGGCCGGCCCGGTCGGCGCGCGTGCCCGGGAACTGGCGGCCGGCCCGGAGAGCTTCCCGGAGTTCGGCGAGCCGTGGCTGCCCATCCCGCTGGAGGCGATGCACAACCCGGCGGTACTGCTGAGCCCGCTGCGGACCGGCTCCCCGGTCGCCGCCGACTTCCGGGTGAGCCGGGCGAACACGTACGCGCAGGCGCTCTGCCGGGAGGCCGGGATCGACCTGGCCGGCGCGACACTGCTCTCGCTGTTCCCGTACGCGGGCAGCCAGGACCTTCTGACCGCCTGCCGGGAGGCGCTGGCCGGGACGTCGCTGCGCCATCTGGACCCGGTCCGGCTGCGCCCGGCGGACCTGTGCGGCCGGGCCAGCGACAGCCTCAGCGCCCGGATCGCCGCGGTAGCGGACAAGGTACTGCTGGTGTGGCATCCGCACACGACGGCGGAGTCCAGTTACGAGCAGCTGCTGCGGGCCGAGGCGGTCTCCGGGGTCGGCTCGTTCCGCCGGGATCCGTCGGACGGCGTGCTGCACCTCTCGCCGTACCTGCGGGAACTTCTCGGTGTCGACGACGGGGGACTCAGCACGCTCGACACGGTCGTCGACAAGCTGCACCCGGCGGACCGGGCGGCGGCACGACGGCTGCTGGCGGAGCCGCCGGCCGGGAACGGCGACGTGCGGGCGAATCAGGAGTTCCGTGGGACCGGACGGCTCGCCGGCCGGTCGCTGCGGGTCGGCGTGGAGTCGCCCGGAAGTGGCGCGGGTGACGCGGCGATGCTCGTCGGCACGGTCCAGGACGTCACCGAGGAGCGGCTGCTGCGGGCGCGGATGCGCCAGCACGACGTGGTCCTGGCCGGACAACGCCGGGCGGCCGCCGCCCGGGACGGCCGCGCCGCGGCCACGCTGCCGGCACCGGAGCCACTGGCCGGCCCGGACGTGATCGCGGACGGCGCCGGCACACCGGCGCGGCGGAGCGCCGGTGCCCACTGGTACGACGCCGCGGAGCTGCCCGGCGGCGACATCTTGCTGGTGGTGGGACACGTGCCGGGGGAGGAGACCGAGGCCGTGGTCGATGCCGGGCGGGTGCGGCAGGCGCTCCGCTCGTACGCGCTGGTGCGGCAGGAACCGGCCGAGATCCTCGCATCCGCCAACGCCCTGCTCCGGTTCGACCGTCCCGGGCTGACGGCCGGCGTCGTGCTGGCCCGGTACACCCCGGCCGGCCGCTGCCTCCGCTGGGCGGCCGCCGGGCGGGCAGCCCCGGTTCACTTCCGAGGCAGAGACCCCGGCTCCGTGCTGGCCGGCACCGTCGGCCCGCCGCTGGGCACCGACCCGGCAGCCGCGTACCGGGAGGGGACGCTGGCGGTCCGCTCCGGCGACCGCCTGCTGCTACACACCCATGGACTGGCGCACCGGCCGCCGGGGGACCGGTCATCGCTGCTGGATCGGATCGTCCACGCCGGAGCCCGGATCCGGCCGGAGGCGGTCACCGCCCTGCTCGACGGGGCCGCCCACGGCGACGACCTCTGCGTGCTGCTCGCCCGCTTCCGCACCGGCAGCGCCGGCCCCACCGACACCGGCAGCGCCAGCGCCGGCAGCGGGGCCGCCGGCAGCGGGGGCGCTGGCAGCGGGGGCGCTGGCAGCGGGGGCGCTGGCAGCGGGGGCGCTGGCAGCGGGGGCGCTGGCAGCGGGGCCGCCGGCAGCGGGGGCGCTGGCAGGTCTGGCGGCACCGGCGGCGCCCGCCGGCGGTGAGCTGGCCTACCGGCGCCGCCTGACGCCGGTCCGGAACCGGACCTCCAGGAAGGAAACCTCCGCAGGCTCGGCGAAGTGCCGACCGTCCACGGGATCCTGACGTACGAACCGGGGCACTCCCACCCGGACGGCCACGTCGAACGGGCCCTCGCCGGGCACCCTGGCGTTGGTTCCGTACTGGTGCAGGAACGGGTGCCACAGGAAGGGCAGGTCGGTGGTGAACAGCCCGTCCCCGTCGGAGAGGACGGTGAGAGTGACGTCGAGCTGTGGCACGAACCGGCCGTCACCGGCGTCGGCGACCACGACCGTCAGGTGGGTGTTCGCGCCGGGGGGCGGCTCGGTCCAGACGAGCCGGCCGTCCCGGGCCGCGTACGTGCCCTCGGCGGCCCCGGTGCTGAAGCCGATCAGGTAGCCGCCGGCACGGGCCTCCCGGATGCCGTTCTCGACAGCCATCGCCTCGACCGCCAGCCGGTACGCCTCGCCCTGGACGGCGGCGATGTCCAACTGGCGCGGAATGATCTCGTCACCGGTCCGCATCGGGGGTGTCGCCGGGTCATCCATCAGCCAAACCTCCGCTCCTTCGATGGGCGGACCTGCGACTAACCTCCACCGGACGAGCCAAACACGATCCTCCGGCGGACGGTCGCACGTGATGGCATGATTGCCGGCCGTCGGGTCGGTCCTCGCCGGGGCATCAAGACCGCTAACATTTGCTCTGCGATTGGCGTGTCCTTCGGCGTAATGCGCCGAATTGTCGGATGCTAGGGGCAGTACCGATCACCCAGGGTGGGTTGCATGGAACCTTCGGCCGAGAGTGCTCACTTCGACCTTGTCGATCTGACCGGCGTGAGCCTGGCCAAGCTCAACGAGTTGCCGCAGACCGTCTTCGTCGGCTCGTTGCGGAGGATCCTCGAAGACATCGAAGAGCCCCACGACGTGGTGGCCGGGTGGAACTCGGCCATGTAGGCCATGCCGCCAGTGCCTCCCCGACCACCCGCCACGAACCGGCCCACGGAGCCGACCCGCTCGACGCCGCCGGCTGTCCGTGCGGAGGGGCGAGGGGTTCCGTTCCGCGAATACGTCGTCAAGTTGCAGTCGCGCTGCAACCTGGCCTGTGACTACTGCTACATGTACGAGTTGGCCGACCAGAGCGCCCGCAGGGCGCCCGCGATCATGGACGGTGCCGTTTTCGACCGTGCCTGCGAGCGGATCGCCGAGCACGCCGGCACGCACGGACTCGCCGGGGTACGAGTAGTGTTCCACGGCGGAGAGCCGATGCTCGCCGGCTCCGCGCTGCTGGCGGAGCGGGCCGGCCGGCTGCGTACGACATTGCCGGAGCGGACCGTCGCCGAGGTCGCGGTGCAGACCAACGGCGTGCTGTTGACCGACGCCGACCTGGATCGGCTCGCCGCCGCCGGGATACGCGTCGGGGTGAGCCTCGACGGCGGTCGGGCCGCCAACGACCGGCACCGGCGCTACCGCGACGGGCGAAGCAGCTTTCCGGCGGTGGACCGGGCCCTGCGGATGCTACGTGCCCGGCCGGAGGTCTTCGCCGGCATCCTCTGCGTGGTGGACGTCGAGAACGACCCGGTGCACACCTACGAGGCACTGCTGGAATACGACCCGCCGATTGTGGACTTCCTGCTGCCGCACGCGCACTGGGACCGTCCGCCCCCCGGTTGGCACCCCGGCACCACCCGGTACGGCGACTGGCTGATCGCGGTCTTCGACCGGCAGTACGGCGCACCCGTGCAGGAGACCAGGGTGCGCCTCTTCGAGGAGCTGATCCGCCTGTCGTTCGGTGCCCCCAGCCGGACCGAGACGGTGGGACTGAGTCCCGTCGCCACCGTGGTGATCAATGTGGACGGCGCCTACGAGCAGGTCGACACGTTACGGTCGACGTACCCGGGCGCCGTCCGTACCGACCTGACCGTCTTCGCCGATCCCCTCGACGCCGCGATGCACCATCCGCAGGTGCGCGCGCGCCAGGCCGGGGCGGCGGGACTTGCCGACGACTGCCGGCGGTGTGCCGTGCATCTGGTCTGCGGCGGGGGCTACTACCCTCACCGCTACCGTGCGGCGTCCGGCTTCGCCAACCCCTCGGTGTACTGCGCGGACCTGGAGCGGCTGATTCGCCACGTCGTGGCGCGGCTCCGCAGTGATCTGACCGGCCTGAGGGATGGTACCCATGCACACGCATCACCTGGCTGACGCCGAACTCGACCAACTGGGCCGCGGCCTGGCCGACCCGGCGCTCATCGACCGGCTGCGCGCCGGCCAGCTGAGCAAGCGGATGCTGCATCTGCGACTGCTGCTGGACGGGCTGCCGGAGCGGAGCCCCGTACACGAGCACTTCGCGCTCCTGGTCGCCGCGACCCGCCGCCGGCCCGAGCTCGGGCCGGCCGCCCTCGCCCACCCGCACCTGGGCACCTGGCTGGCCGAGCAGCTCCGGCGGCTGCGTCGTGGCCGGGACGGCGCGGCCGCACCGGCGGATCTCGACTATCTCGGCGGCGTGGCGGTGGAGGCGGCGGCCCGCGCCGGCCTGGACTTCGACCTGACCCTCACCCCGCGCGACGGCACGCTCGTGCTCCCCGGCCGGGGAATGGCCCGGGTCGACCCGTCGGGGCCGGCAGTCGTCCGCCACCGTGACGGCGTCCTGCGGGTCGGGGCGGCGACCGTACCCGCCGAACCGGGACGCGACACGGAGAACTGGCTGGCGGTGCGGACGCTGCGGGCCGAGAGCGAAGGACTCGACGTAACGCTGCTCCTCGACGACCTGGACCCGTTCCGGGACCGGCACCAACTCGGCGCGGCCGCCCGGCTCGACGAGGTCGAGGTACGGCACTGGCAAACCGCGCTCACCTCGGCGTGGTCGATGCTGACCCGGCACCATCGCCAATACGCCGAAGGCATCGCCGCCGGCCTGACCACGGTGGTGCCGCTGGACGCGCCGCACAGCACCGCCGGGGTGAACGTGACAAGCATGGACGCCTTCGGTGCCACGGCGATGACCCGGCCCGCCGACGGCATCGCCCTCGGGCTCGGCCTGGTGCACGAGTTCCAGCACGCGAAGCTCGGTGCCGTGCTCGACGTCGTCGAGCTGTACCAGCGGGACGAGCGACCCCGCTACTACGCGCCCTGGCGCGACGACCCCCGGCCGCTCGGTGCCGTCCTCCAGGGCGTGTACGCGTTCCTGGCGGTCACCGACTTCTGGCGGGTCCAGCGCACCGTCCTGACCGGAGGCCCGGCCCAGCTCGCGGAGGCCGAGTTCGTCCGCTGGCGGGACAGGGTCTGGCGGACCCATGACACCCTCGTCAGGGCGGACCGGTTCACCGCACCCGGACGGCGATTCCTCACGGCGATGCGGGCGGTGCAGGAGCTGTGGTGGAGCGAACCGGCCTCGCCGCTGGCACAGCAGTTGGCCCGGGACGCCGCCGCCGACCACTGGGTGGGCTGGCGGCTGCGCAACCGGCGGCCGGACCGGGCGGCCGTGCTCCGGCTCGCCGACCTCTTCGATGCCGGAGAGCCGTGCCCGGCCCGCTGGGTGGAGGTGCGCGTCGAACCCCGGGCGGAGCGGCTGCTCACCTTCAGTGCCCGGCTGGACCTGACCCGGCTCGGGCTGACCGATCCGGCGCGGTTCGCCGCACTCTGCCGGGAGCCGGACCCGGGCTTCTCCGTCGGCGACCTGGCGCTGGTCGGCGGCGACCTGGCAGCGGCCCGGGACGCGTACCGGGCGCAGATCGCGGTGGGCGAGGATCCGCTGGACGCGTGGATCGGCCTGATCCTGGCCTGCCAGCGCGACGAACGGTATCCGGTGCGGCTCGACTCTCCCGAACTCTGCCTCGCCGTGCACACCGAACTGCGCCGCCGGGGCCGCGAGGCCGACCCGCTGGAGCTGGCCCGCTGGCTGGAGCCGGTGACCTGCGACGAGGACGGCGCGGGCGAGCGGACCTGGGGACCGCTCGTCCAGCCACGCCGTACGCCTGTCGCCGCTACGTCGGAGGCGGCTCCAGATCGCAGTTGAGCCGGTTCTCCTCGGTCAGCGCGATCGTGTTGGGGTGGGTGTCGCCGAGGACCCGGCGGAACGTGGGTAGCACCGAGCGGCGCAGCTCCTGTGCCGCGGCCCGGTCGCCGTCGGCGGTGAGACTCGTCGCCAGGTTGTTGGCGACCGCCAGCGTGTCGGGGTGGTCGGGGCCGAGGAGTTGCCGGAGCAGTTCGTAGTCCTGCTCGTCGGTGCGGCGGGCCGCCGGGTAGTCACCCTGGTGGTAGAGGCAGTTGCCGAGGTTGATCCGGGCGGCCAGCGTGTACGGGTGGTCCGCCCCGGCCACCGCCGTGAAGCGCTGCACCATGTCCTTGTTCAGCTCGTACGCCCGGTCCGTCTCCCCGCTCTTGCGCAGGAAGATGGCGACGTTGCTCCCGTACGCGAGCGTGAAGAGGTGGTTGTCGCCCATGGTCTGCCGGTACCACTCGTACACCGGCTGGGCGCGGTGCAGCGCCGCCTCGTCGTTGCCGAGCGCGGAGTCGTCGCAGGCGAGGTTCATCGCGCATGCCTGGACGTCGGGGTGGTCCGGGCCCTGGAAGAGCCGCCGCGAGCGGTTCAGCGTCTCCTCGCTCAGGGCGTGCGCCTGCGCGAACTTTCCGATCTTCCGTAGCGTCACGGCGTAGTTCTTGATAGCCCGTAGCGTCTCCGGGTGCTCCTCGCCGAGCACCTCCCGGTGCGCCTCCACGGTCTGCTCCAGCACCCGGCGCGACTCGTGCAGGTCGCCGATGTCGCGCAGGTCGCGTCCGTAGTTGCCGGCACTGTAGAGGGTATTGGGGTGCCGGTCGCCGAGCACGGCGCGGCGCCGGTTGAAGGTGTCCTCGTCGAGTTGCAGGGCCCGGCGCAGGTCACCGACCAGCCGCAGCGACACGGCGAGGTTGTGCGCCGCGTTCAGCGCAAGCGGGTTGAACTCGCCGAAGACGTCCCGGGCCAGCGGCTCGGTCTGCTCGTCGAGGTCGCGCGCCTCGACGAAGCGGCCCAGCGCGCGCAGGTCGCCGGCGAGGCTGCCGGCCGCCATCAGCGTGTACGGGTGGTCGCCGCCGAGCGTGCGGAGCAGCCGCTGGTGCACGTCCTGGTCGATCTCGTGCGCGGCCGGATACTGCGCCCGCAGCCGCAGCACGTTGGCGAGGTGGAAGCGCATCAGCAGCGTCTGCGGGTCGTCCGCGCCGAACCGTTGCTGCCACTGCGCGATGCTGGCGGTGGCCAGCTCCTCGCAGGTGGTGTAGTCGACGCGTTTCCAGAGGTAACGCGCCATGTCAAGAAGCAGTTGGCGCACCTCGGGCTGTTCGGAGCCCATCGTGCCCGGCGGCACGATGTGCGGCCACAGGTCCGAGTAGAGGGTCCAGTTCTCCGGCCGGTCCGGGTCCTTCCGGTTTGCGGCCGCAAGGATCGCGTGCACGTGCTCGCGGTTGCCGGCCGCCTCCTCCGGTGGCAGCGAGGCCCGGATCACCGCCTGGACCAGCGGGTGCAACTGGATGCTCGTCTGCCCGGTGTCGTCGGAGTCACCGGCCCGCCGCCACTGGTCGGCCCGGACGCCGGACCGCCCGGCCTCGATCCGGGCCAGCGCGTACCGGCCGATCTCCCGGATCGCCCTCCCCATCAGCACCGGGTCGCGCAGCGTCGGGTCGTACGGCACCAGCACCGACACGAAGCGCTCGCTGTAGACCAGCCACATCGGGATCGGCTCGGCGGCGAAGAACGCGCAGATCTCAAGGAGCTTCGCCGAGGCCGGGCTCCGCTCGCGCAGGCTCTCCAGTGAAACCAGCCACGGTTGTGCACCGGTCTCCTGGTAATCAGGTGGCAGCTCCTCGGAGAGCATCTGCGGGAGCTGGCGTTCGAGCCGCTCGAGGTACTGCTCCACCGGTTCGCCGGTGGTCGCCAGCCAGGCCCCGGCCTGCTCGACGGCGAGCGGCAGGTCGCCGAGGCGCCTGGCGACCACGGAAGCCTCGGACTCGGAGAGGTGATTCGCCCGGCGCCGGAGGAACGCGGTGCTCTCCATCGGGCTGAAGACTCCCACTTCCACCGTCTTCGCCTTTTCGGCCCACGCCTGGTTACGGGTGGTCACCAGAGTGTGCCCGGGCCCCTGCGGAAGGATGTCCCGCAGTTCGGCGGGATCCTCCGCGTTGTCGAGAACAATGAGCCACCGCCGGTACGGCTGGCCCCGGCGCAGCGCGTTGAGCACGTCGGTCACCCGCTCGGAGACGCTGCTGCCGGCCGCCACGCCGAGCTGCTCGGCGAGTTCGGCCAGCGAGGCGCGTACCACGCTCGGCTGCCGGGCAGAGATCCACCACACCACGTCGTAGTCGGCGCGGAACCGGTGCGCGTACTCCAGGGCGGTCTGGGTCTTGCCCACCCCGCCGAGACCGTACAGTGCCTGGGGCAGCACCACGGTCTCCGTGGTGGACAACCGGTTGCGGATGTCCTCGAGCAGAGCCCGGCGGCCGTGGAAGGCGACGTTACGCGGGGGCACGTTCCAGATCGGCGGCTCGGAGTTGGGAAAGCGGTGGCGTTGTCCGACGCCCGGCTCGGGCGCGGACTCGTCCCGGCGCTGCGGCCGGGGGCGGTCGAATGCCTCCATCAGCCGTTCGCGGGCCCGTTCCTCGCTCAGCCCGGCGAGTTCGACCGGCTCGCGTTCGGTGAACGGGGCGGGCATCCGGGCGTTGTCGAGCCGGACCGCGACCAGGTAGCGGCGACTGTCCAGCGGCTCCCGGTCGATGGTCTTGTTCCACAGCTCGGCCGCGTTGGGGGACTGCACATAGTCCTGGGAGAGCAGGATTATGATCTGCCCCGCGCCCTCCGGTCCGCTGACGTCGGTTTCCACGCCGGCGGCGGAGAAGTCCACCTCCCGCATGATCACCCGCAGGCCGGTCTTGGTCAGCTCGCCGGCGATCCACTCCGCCCACATCCGGTCCACCGCCGCATAGCTGATCAGCAGATCCGTCCCGGTACCGGCGCGCACCCGCTCGAAGGCCGGCAGCCAGCGTCGGCGCTGGCGTTCCTCCATCGGGGTCAGTTGCGCCACGCGGCCGTTGCTGACTTCCCGGGTCAGGCGCTCGTATGCGGCGAGCAGGGTGCCTTCCTGCCGGGACCGGTCCCCGAACGGCGCGAGGATCTCCTCGTACGCGTAGAAGGGCTTGTACGGGATCTCGATGTCGCCCCAGTACTCGTCGCTCTCCTCTGCGGTCAGCCGGGGCAGAAAGGTTGCGAAGCTGCGCCGGGCGTGATCCCGGCCGGCCTCGAGCTTGACCTGCTCGGCGTCCTCCACCCGCATCGGCACGGGCAGCAGCCGGGTCTTCCTGCCATCGCGCTGGCGCATGATCGAGCGAGCCACCGCCACCGCACCGTCGATGCTCTGCTCGTTCATCGTGAATGAGGCGACCACGGTATCGGGCAGCCGGACCGTGCAGATGCCGGCGCCGTCACCGACCCCGGTGCGGCTGTCGACGAGCACGTAGTCGTAGTTGTCCCGCATGCTCTTCGCGAGTGCGTCGAGGAAGACGTTCCCGCCGAGCCGTTCGAAGAACGCGGACCAGTCGAAGGTGACGACCGCCGTGGTGTACGTCGAATCCTGCCGCCCAGCGGGAAGCAGGTCGAGGTAACCGGCCTTGCGGCGCTCCTCGCCCGGACCCGCCGGGGGTGGCTCGAAGTTCCAGTCCAGCGAAACCGCGAAGCGCAGCACGTCGGAATAGGCCGAGATCCAGCCCGGATCCTCGTTGTCGGCGAGCGGCTCGAGCATCGCGTCGGCGTAGTCGCGGACCATGTCGATCACACCGCGCGACGATTGAAGGTGCTTGTCGAGCAGGAAGGGATGGAAATAGCGGTGCAAGCCCGGCGACTCCAGATCCCAGTCAACGGCGAGGACCCGTTGACCGGAACTGGCGAGGATCCAGGCCACATTGGCCAAGGCCATCGTCCGGCCCGCCCCGCCCTTGTACGAGTAGAACGTGATAATGCTGCCGGGAGGTCTCGGACCGCTTCCTGGCGTGGTCGTGTTCGCGGATGTCACCTGCACACCTTCTGTCAGCTCGGATTCATCCAGGGGCCGTCCACACGTGCGTGTTCGGTGCTCACCGGCCCCTCCAGCACTCGCTTCACCGTACCCACGCTGTGCACGCGGTTCCGCGCGGCCTCGAGGACGTCGGGAAGTGCTTGGCCAAAGGCCACGTGGGTCGGGATCGCCGAGCGGTACAGTTCGTCGTCGTTGGCCAATTTGCCGAACATGCCCCGGCATGCCATCGACAGATCCGGCCACTGCTGGCGGGTTTCCGGGTCGTCGCGGCTTTTCGGGATGAGAACCGCGGTGATCGGCACCCGGTCGTTTCCCCCGCTCGTCAGGGCACGCTGTATTTCGTCGAACCGGGTCACCCAGGCGTCGACCAGCAGCACGATGATCTGGTTGTGCCGGTGCGCGTGCGCGGCTCGGATCGAAAGCTCGTCCAGGCTGGCTACCCGGACATTGACGCTGTGAGTCTCGGCGATCCTGCACGCGTACTCGACAAGCGGGCTCAACAGCGGTGGCCGGTATGGCGCCCAGTCGATGGCGCGGTCGCCGTACACGTCGAGCGCGGTGCGCACGGTGCCCATGTCGACGCGTGGCAGTGCCACCACGACGATGTGTGTCGTAAACGGCCTATCGTCCAGGCTCGAATCGCCATCCGACTCCCAGAGATTACGGTGAAAGGCGCTCGGCAGGGTCGCGAAATCGGCCGCCGCAACACTCTCGGCCAACCGGTGCGTCTCCACGCTGTTGACGATCTGCTCGGCTAGTTCGAACGTGAACGCGCGGTAGTCGTCCCGGAGCCGTTGCAGTCGCATGAGCTGTCGAATGCCCAACTGCCGGTAGGTGTCGCCGAGCGCGTCGGAGAAGTATTGGATGGGCTCGGCGACCGGGTGCATCTTCGACGGTACGGTCGGAACCCACATCAGTGGTTTGAGGAGCGAGGAGTCTGCCTTTGTTACCGACTCATAGCGATGTGTGCGGTCGGCGAATGCCTGCCACTCCTGGCCGCAGGACGGACTCTTGAAGTAGCGCGGCGACATGAGTGCGAGAAATGATCGGCATGAGGAGAGCGCTTCGGAGAGCTGTCGGGGCCAACGCTCGCCCACCTGGATGCTCCGATCGACGAAGCCGACCACCGCATCGCCGGGCAAACCGGCCCGGAGTCGCACTTCCTTGCTGAGGTCCTGAAAGAAGCGCTGGACAAGTTCATCCTCCTCACCTCGCGCGTAACTGAGGAAGAAGTAGAGCACTTGACCTCCGAGGGTGCGTGGCCCGTGGCCGGGCAGATCTGAATTGGTGATCCATCCTCACTGTGCGGGGGCGTGGCGCCGAGTATAGAGGGTCCCGTCACCGGGTACGGGTACGCGAATTGATCAATAACGGCTGGTGAAAGAACGAACCGAAACCGATCAAGAACGGGTGGGGCGGACGGCCGGCCTCGGGAAGTGACCTGTGCGCATACTGTCGAGCGGGTGCACCGATGGGGCACGGAGCACCGGGTCGCCGACACGGGAGGGCGGTGAAGCGGTCCGGGTCGGGTTGGCAGCGCCCGGCGGCACCCTCGGCTAATGAGGGAACCGCGTCCAGGTCACGGCGTGGTGGGCCCGCTGCCGTACCGGAAATCGTCCGTCGAGCCGTACGCGGCCAGCCCCATCGCCGAGAGTGAATCGTGCCCCGCGTTGCCGGCGACGAACGCCCGGAACGTGGCGTGCGCCGGCTCCGGCAGATGGCGCCGGACATCGTCGAGAATCCGACTCAGGGTGCTGCCGAGGATCCGCGCGCTGTGGCTCACCGCGGCGAGGACGACGAGATTGTCCCGGGGGTCCGGCAGCCGGGCGTCCGCCATGCCGAGCGCCACGACCGCCCGGCGCAGCGGGAGGACCGATCCGGTCCGGACCGCGATCGCCGCCATCCGCTGCCCGTACGCGCTGAGCACGCCCGCCGCCCTCGGCCGGACCGCCTCCAGCATCCGCCGCCGCTCGCCCGCCGGAGCCCCGAGATAGTCGAGAACCACGGACTCCACCACGGCGTCCCGCCCGTCCGGCAGCCCGACCGCAAGATAGCCGTCGAACTGCCGGCCGAGCAGGTGCGTCACCGTGGGTCTCGACATCACCCGCCGATTCCTACCGCGGCGGTGGGACGAGGTGGTCGCCCTGCCACCGGTATCCGTTGTCCAGCAGTTGCTGGATCTCCCGCGCGAAGGTGGACGGCTCGTGCCGACCCTTGTGCCAGTAGTTTCCCTTGGTCAGCGAGCCCACGTAGACCGTACCGCGCTGGTTGACGATCGACTGGATCCAGGCGTCGTTGAACTGGGCGTTCCACATCGGACGCGGGATGTCGAAGAAGGCGTGTCCCGGCCATTCCCGCACGACGGCGTTCTCCGGCCAGCGGCCGATGACCGGTATCCCCTGGCTCGGATGCCACCGGTACTGCGCCGGCAGCACGTCGACCGGCGCGGGCACCGGCGCCCACACGTAGTCGCGGCAGGAGTTGTGCACCAGTACCGCACCGGCACCCCTGCCCACGTAGTAGGTGTGGTGCACGGCGACGGTGAGGTTGTGCACGGTGGCCGGCTCGGTCCGGTGCCCGGTCCGGGTGATCTGGACCCAGCTTCCGGCGCCGGTCCGCAACCACTGCCCGACGCGCAACTCGCCCGCCTCCACCCACTGCCGGAGGTCGGCCACCCAGAACGGATGTTCGGCGGTGGCCCGCAGCGTCGTCGGGGCCACGCCGCCCCGGCCGTCGGGATCGACCGTGACCTCGACCAGGCGTTTGACGCCGGCACCGGTGAGGATGTCGGTGACCGGCTCGGCGCTGGTGGTGCCGGTGGCGGGATCGGTGGCGAGCACCCGGTCGCCGACCCGGACCTGCTCGATCGGGCGGCTCGTGCCGTCGGCGAGCAGCACCGGCGTACCGGCGGTGAAGCTGTTGCGGCCGCAGAGCTTGATCGCCGAGACGAGCCGGGCGAAGGCGCCGTTCTGGGCCTGCGCCTCGACCGCGGCCCGCTCCAGCATCGCCGCCGTACGCACGCTGACCGCCGTACCGGCGACCACGCCGACACCGGCCGTCGGCAGGCCGACGAGTTCCGGCGCCAGGATCGGGGTGAACGCCTGTAGCAGGGCGGCGCAGACACCGACGCAGTAGGCGATCCCGACCGCGACGGCCACCCCGGCGAGCACCGCGATCTCGGCCGCCGCCAGTGCCGTGAAGAGCGCGGTCGCCATGGTCAGGACCGCGGTGACCAGGGTCAGCTCCTGGTTCAGCTCGAACTGTGGGTTCAGCACGTCCCGCAGGCAGGCGTCGTACGCCTGGCTGCCCTCCTGGTAGAGCAGCTCGCAGACGCCTGCGTTGAGGTAGGCGACCTTGGCCGGATCCTTGACGATCTTCTCGACGTTGCTGAGGCAGGTCTCCTTGTCGATGTTCACCGCCTCGCACCGCAGACCCTGCTGGTACGCCCACGCCGCCACCTCGTCGGCGGCGGCCTGCTTCGCGGCGTGGAACGCCTCCGCGTACGCGGCCCGGGCCTGCTCGGCGTCCTTCTGCGCCGCGATCGCCGCGTGGTACGCGTTCGTGGCGGAGGTGAACGCCTCCGAGGCGTAGCTGGCGGCGTGCTCGGCGGAGGCGTGCGCCCAGGCCGCCGAGCGGGCGGCCCGCCTCGCGGAGGCGTTGGCCGAGTTCGCCGCCGCGACGGCGGTCCGGGCCGAGGCGGCGGCGCGGTTCGCGGCCTCCTGCGCCCGCGCGGCCGACTGCTGCGCCCGCCGGGCGTGGTCGGCGGCCCGCGCGGCAGACTCGGCCGCCTGCCGGGCGTAGTCGGCGGCCCTGCCGGCCTCGTTCCGGGCGGTGGCCGCCGTGGCCTGCGCCTCCAACGCGCTCTGCACCGCGACCGCGGCCACCTCGGCGGCCTGGGCCAGCAGCGCGGAAACCACCTCGTCGTGCGCGGCCGCGTCCTGGTCGCGCTGCGCAGCCGCATGCCGCTCGACATCCAGGAAGTGGGCCAGGAAGGCGGGTGGTCCGTCCAGCGCGATCTGCGCGGCGGCCTTGAGTTCCGGGCCGCCGCCGGCGGCGGCCAGGATCTGGTTGACTTCGACCCGCTGGTCGGCCGCTGCCGCAGTGAACCGGCCGACCTCCAGGAACTGCCGCAGCGCCTCGCCGGTGCCCGCGTCCAGCGCCCGCTGCGCGTGTTCCACCGTGACCACGTCGCCGGCGTCCCGGGCCGCCGCCTGCACCTGGTTGACCGCCAGCCGGTCCTCGGCGGCACGCCCCGGATAGTCGCGGGTGCGGAGAAACTCCGCGACGTCCGCGTCCGAGCCGTCCAGCGCCGCCTGTGCGCCGGCCCGCATCGCCGGGCTGCCGGTGGCCATCAGGCCGGAGAGGGTCGCCCGGTCGTCCTGGCCGGCCGCTGCCACGACCCCGGCGTGCACGAACTCCAGCGCGATCGCGTCGGCGCCGGCCAGCGCGTCGAGGGCCGCCGCCCGGGTCCAGGCCCCGTCGGCGCCGGCCAGCGCGAGGGCGACCTGCCGCGCGCCGCGTACCGCCACCGCTTCGGGCGTCGCCGGGTCGGTCGCCTCGGCGATCAGCCGGTCGACCTCCGCCGAGCGGCGGGCCGCCTGCGCGGCGTCCCAACCGGCCCGGACCTCCAGCCGGTTCACCTCGGCGGCGGCGGCGAGCGCGGCCTCACGGCCCTGCTCGGTGCTGATCCTCAGGCGTTCGGCGTCGGCGGCGCGGGCCGCCTCGTACACCACGTTGGCCTGGGTGGCCGCGTCGACGGCGGCCTCCGCGGCCCGTACCGCCGCGTTGGCGTGGTTGGTGGCCCGGACCGCCGCCTCGGCCGCGTTTCCGGCGTGGTCGGCCGCGTCCTCGGCGGCGGCCGCGGCGGCGTTCGCGTTCGCGGCCGCGCGGTTGGCCGCGTCCCGGGCCGCGAACGCCGCGTTCGCGGCGGTGCCGGCGAAGGCGACGGCCGCCTGTGCCGCCCGGGTCGCCCGATCCGCGTTGGCCCTGGCCCGGGCGGCGGCGGCCCGGGCCACCGAGGCGTCGGCACCGGCGCTGGCCGCGAAGTTGCCCGCCTCGATCGCCGCCTCGGCCGAGTCGGCCGCGTGCTGGCCGGCCGAGGCGGCCGCCGACGCCGCCTCCCCGGCGTGCCGGGCCGCCACCCCGGCCGCGGCCGCCGCCTCGGCCGCCCGCTGCGCCCCGACGGCGATGTCCCGGGCGTAACCGGCGATGGCGCGCGCCTGGCTCGCCTTTGACGCGTCCGTCGCGGCCAGCGCCGCCGAGTGGTACGCCCGGGACGCCGCCTGCCCGGCCCGGGACGCGGCCGTGGCCGCCCGCGCCGCGGCACCGGCGGCCACCCGGGCCGCCGCGCTCGCCGCCCGTGCCGCGCCGACCGCCTGCTGGGCCGCGTGCGCCGCCCGGTCCGCCGCGTCGGCGGCGCGCCGGGAGGCGGCCGCCGCCTCGACCGCGTCGTCCTGGGCCCGGGCGGTCGCCTCCGCCGCCGCCCGCGCCGCCTGTCGGGCCGCCGCCGCCTCCGCCACCGCCCGATCCGCCTCGGCCCGGGCCGCCCGGGTCTCCGCCTCGGCGCGGGCGCCCGCCACCTCCGCCGCGCGGACCAGGTCGGTCAGCGTCTGCGTCTCCTGGTCGCGGGCTGCCGCCACCGCCCAGTCGACGTCGATGAACCTGGTCAGCGCCTCGACGGTGCCGGCGTCCAGCGCCCGCTGCGCGCCGATGCGCACCTGCGGGCCACCGGTCGACAGGATCTGGTTGACCCGCAGCCGCTGGTCGGTCAGGTGCGGCTGCCGCCACCCCGAGTCCAGGAAGGTACCGAGCGCCGCCGGGTCCGTCGCGTCCAGCGCCCGCTGCGCGGCCGCCCGCAGCTGCGCGCCGCCGGAGGCCATCATCTGGTCGACGCGTACCCGCTGGTCGGTCCACCAGGGTTGCTGCCAGCCGGACTCCAGGAAGGCGCCGAGCGCCGCCGGGTCGGTCGCGTCCAGCGCACGCTGGGCGGCACCGCGTACCGCCGGGCCGCCGACGGCCATCATCTGGTTGACGCCGAGCCGGTCGTCGACCCGGCCGCGCTGGCTCCAGCCGGAGTCCAGGAAGGCGCAGATGTCCGCGTCGCCGCCGAGCAGCGCCTGCTCGGCGGCGACGCGCACCTGCGAGCCACCGGTGCGCCAGGCCATCACCACGGCGTCCCGGTCGCAGCCGGTGGCCGGCGGGTCGGCCTTGGCGGGCGCGGTACGCGGCACGCCGACCAGGGCGAGCAGGACGGCGAGCACCGTCAGGGCGGCGACCGCGGGGCGACCGCGATCCGTGCGGACCGGTGTGCTGCTCATCGTGATCACGTCTCCTCGACGTCGACCGGGTCAGGCGGGGACCCGCAGCTCCAGCAGGGTCGTCGGTTCGTTGTTCGGGTCGGCGCCGATGCCGACCTGGGTGCTGCCGGACGGGTTGACGGTCACCGGGGTCGCCGGGCCGGAGTCCGTGGTCACGACGGCGGTCATCGGATGGCCGTGCCCCGGCTGCTGCCCGTCACCGCGGATCTCGTAGACCCCGGGCACCTCCAGCACCAGCCGCCCGACCGGCGCGGTCACCCTGAAGCAGATCAGGCCGGCAGCGTCCGGCCCGATCTGTTCGGTGGTCCAGACCTTGACGACGCCGACGTTGCCCACCGGCGGGGTCGCGCAGTCGGCGAGCAGGATGTGGCCGTCACCGGAGACGAGCCGCACGTTCAGCGACGCCAGGATCGCCGCCGCGTCCGGATAGCCGAAGTGCTCCACGATGGAGGTCTCGTCGTCGGCGGCGGGCGACACCGTCACCGGCATCAGCGGGGCCAGCTCCCGCCCCCGACCCACCACCCAGGCGGTGTGCCCGCCCGGCCGGTAGAGCAGCAGGTGGTTCGGGCCGCCGGAGTGCTCGTCGTCGAAGGCGACGATCCGGTCCCTGCTGTCGGCCAGGTCGTAGCCGCCGATCCCGGCGTTGCTGCTGAAGACGGCGTTGAAGGCGTTGCCGGTGCCGTGCCGGAGGACGAAGGCCGTGCTGGCGCCGGGGCGGTAGAGCACGAGCTCCCCGCAAACGCACGGCCGGGTGGGCAACCCCACCCGCCCGACCCGATGATGCGAGCACCGAACCGCGGCGCGGCTTCATCTCGGCTTCATTGCCGTGTCACGAGAGCAAGTCAGGAGGTGAGCGACGGCGGCGCCGGTGACCAGGATGGACGGGCACCAGCGCACGACGTGCGTCCGGCCGTGACGGCCGTGGCGACGATCCGGGGAGCCGTGCCACCGGGAGGATGAGATGCCCATCGAGGACCTCGATCCGCAGAAGCTGGACGCCCGCGAGCTCGCCCTGCTCGTCAAGGCGACCTCGACCGAGGAGCTGCGGGAGCTCATGCGTGGGAGCCGGCGCCGGGCCGTGCTGGACACGGTGCTCGCGCGGATGCCGGGCGTGTTCCGGGGCGACCGGGCCGGCGACACATCGGCGGTGGTGCACTGGAGGATCGGCGACGGCCCGGACGGTGCCGTGGACGTCTACGAGATCGTCATCGACGATGGCGCCTGCGCGCTGTCGACGGCACCGCAGCGGCAGCCGAAGCTCACGCTGACCGTCGGCGCGGTCGACTTCCTCCGCATGGTCACCGGGAATGCCCACCCGGTGACGCTGGCGATGAAGGGAAAGCTGAAGACGAAGGGCGACCTCGCCCTGACCGCGAGGTTTCCACAGCTGTTCGACATTCCGCGGGTCTAGGGCTCCGGCGTCAATTCTCTCCGCTGGCGTCGGCGGCTCTGTCTGGGTGTCGATTACGCCCGTAGGGCCGCAAGACCGGAGATGCGGCGGGCTCGGACCGCGTGCCAGGGTGATTCCAACGAGAATGCGCCGGCAATCGGCCGGCATTTCGTGTGTAACGCGGTGGGAGGCGAGACGAGAATGACGATTACCGGGCCCGCGACAGCGGCCGCAGAAGCAGACCGTGCAGCGATAGCGGCGGTCCCCGCCCGTATGGTGGAGATCTGGGCGAAGCACGATGCCGAGGCATTTGCCGAGCTTTTCACACCGGAGGGCGTCCTCATTCTTCCCGGGGTCTACCGGAAGGGGCACGACGAGATCCGCGCATTCATGGCGGCGGAGTACGCCGGCGCCTACCGGGGCACCCGTGTGACGGGTCAGCCCGTCGAGGTCATCCCGCTCGCGCCCGGCGCGGTGGCGCTGACCACAGTGGGTGGGGTACTGGCGCCGGGTGAGTCGGAACTCTCCGCCGAGGCGGCCATCCGGGCGTCCTGGATCCTGGTGAAGCGCGGTGACGCGTGGCTGTTGGCGGTCTACCACAACTGCCCGCGCGACCCGGCCCGATAGCCCAGGAGCGCCCGAGAGCCCAGGAGCGCCCGGCAGCTCGGGAGCGCCCGGCAGCTCTGAATCCGCCCGACAGCCCAGGAGAGGTGGCAGACGCATGAACGAGACAGGAGTGGTCCCGGACCTCGTCGCAGAGGGCGACGACGTGGACCGCATGGTGCGGGGGCTCGACGCGCCCGAGTGGAGGCTGCCGACCCCGGCGCCGGGCTGGACGATCGCCCACCAGATCGCCCACCTGGCCGCCACCTTCCGGATGGCGGCGCTGGCGGTGGCGGATCCGGACCGGTTCACCGCGATGACGGCGCGGCTCGGTGGCGACTTCGACGCCAACGTGGCGCACGCGTTGGCGGAGTTTCTGGCCGAGCCGCCGGACGTGCTGTTGACCCGCTGGCGTGCCGAGCGCGCCCGTGCGGAGCAGGCTCTGTCGGCCGTGCCGCCGGACCACGTCGTACCCTGGCTCGTCCGCCCGCTGCCCGCGGCGGTGCTCGCCTCGGCCGGTCTCATGGAGCTGTTCGGGCACGGCCAGGACATCGCCGACGCACTCGGCGCACGGCGGGAGCACAGCGACCGCGTCGGTCACCTGGTCGCCTTCGCGGTGCGCACCTGGGACTTCGGCTACCAGGCGCGCGGCCTCACCACTCCGGACGTCGCGCTCCGCTTCGAGCTCACCGCGCCCTCGGGCACGGTGTGGACGTTCGGCCCGGCCGGTGGCGAGAACCGGATCAGCGGCCCGGCGGTCGACTTCTGCCTGCTCGTGACCAGGCGCCGGCACCGCGACGATCTCGGCCTGACGGCGACGGGCGCGGAGGCCGACCGGTGGCTCGACATCGCGCAGGCGTACCGCGGGCCGGCCGGTCCGGGGCGGCGTCCCGGCCAGTTCGCGACGCCGGTGGGGTGAATCGACGCGGTGCATCGAGGTCGCCCGCGCCCTACCGGTGCGCGGGCGACGCCGCGTCGAACAGCTCGGCCGCGAAGTGTTCCTGCGCCATCCGGCGCACGGTCGCGAGCGCGGCGTCGAGCAGAACCATCCGGATCACCGCGGCGGCCCGGTCGGCGCTGGCGCTCTTCGACGGGAGCAGGTCGAGCTCCTGGAGGACGAGCCGCTCGGCCGCGGCCGCGTACGGGCTGAAGAATTCCATGTCGCAGTCGCAGCCGAGATGGCGCAGTGTCACCACCACGTGCGCCAGCCTGCCGGCCACCTCCGGGTCGACCTGCCAGCCCAGCCTCTGGATGAATCCGTCGACGTCGGAGCGGACGCCGCCGATCCCGTTGACGGTGTCGAGGGGCGGCTGCTCCGGAAAGCGTGCGCGGTTGACGACCGCGTACAGGGCCGGAACCGACAGCTTTTCGTCGTTAATGGCTGCGAGCAGCTCGCCGATGGTGGATAGGTCGAGCTGTCCGATGTTCGTGAAGGCCCTGATGAGACGGATCCGGTACAGGTGTCTCTCGTCGTACTCGGCCTGGTTCCGCTGGGTCGGTACGCCTCTGGGGAGCAGGCCCCTGCGTAGGTAGAATTTGATCGTGGCAACTGGGACTCCGGTCCGCCGGCTGAGGTCGGAGATGCGCATCAAGCCCCCCGCAGGTGTTGCTTATGGTTCCTGTGGTGCCGCACCGCACCTGGCTGAGCTCGCCAAGATTATCAGTGACGTCAATACGTTCCTTTGCGTTGGTATTGATGGCCTTGCCCGGAATGATGATTTCCATCCGGGTGGCGTCTTCGGTGGTGGGCCGGGCCGCCGTGCCGGGGGACGGGTCGGGGCCAGGAGTTGCGGCCAGTGCCGTGTTCCGGGCGTCGAGCAGGGCCAGCAGCACGGGTGGGTCCAGCGTGCCCGCCGGCTTGAGGGCCAGGTCTGCCTGGATGAACGTGTCGCGACCGATGGTCAGCGGACCGTTCGTGGCGACGGAGACCGAGCCGTCCGCGCCGTCCGGCTCGCCGATCGCCGCTCGCGGATCGCCGGTCACCTCCTGGGCCAGCAGATACCACATCCCGGGCGGCACGCTGTCGAACCGGTACTGGCCCGGCCCGGACAGAATCGCACACCGCACCGGCCGCCCCTGGGGAATTCGGTCGGGGAAGAGTCCGACGAAGATGAGACTGCCTTTTTCCTGATGAGCGGGCCACACGCGTCCGGAGACCCGGCCGGACGAACGTCCGTCCATAGTGGCGTGCGGATCGAGAGATATGTGCGGCGCGAAGCCAGCCCGCTTGCGGTAGGCTGTCGGCGACATTCCCACACTTCTGCTGAAACGGGTACTGAAGGTGCCGACGCTGTTGTACCCGACGCGGACACTGATGTCTGCTACATTTAACGTTGTTGACACCAGCAGATCTTTTGCCCGTTGCAATCGCAGAGCCGACAGGAAGCGACCAGGAGAGACGCCGGTGGCGCGCTGGAATATCCGGGTAAAGTGGAACTTGCTGAACATCGCGGCCCTCGCGATGTCGTCCACAGTGAGCTGTTCTCCGAGGTTCTCGCGCATAGCGGCGATAGCGCGTCCCACGGCCTGCTCGATCGGGTCGTCCACCCCTGCTCCTCTCGAAATCTCGAATGGTCGCCTTTTATCGAGTTACCCAAAAAGCGTCGGCAGTGGCCGAACCAGCAGAGAGGTCGAGAGCAGACAAGGCATGACGGCCCCGGCCGCCCGTCGGCGTCAGTCAGTGGGTAGATAACAGAACGATTGTCGAAGCTCCTGGCCCCCGGTGCTTCAGGCTTCCTTGCCCCCGTCGATGAGTTGCGCCACATCGAGGTTAACTTAACGAGCCCCGTCGCAGCAACACCATGATTTACGAACATCTATGCTTTGCGCAATCGCGAAGTGGAAATTGGATAGCGGTGCGCACCGCTTCGCGGGGCGTAGCTGCCGTGTCATCTTCTGGAAACGTCCAGGTCAATTCTGCCGTCCCGCCGGCGGTGCCGACTCGGCCCGCCACAACCTGGCGCCGATGGCACGGGCCGCGGCGAAGCTGGCCCACGACGTGAATTGGACCAGCCCCGCCTCGTCGAGACCGCTGCGGACCTCGTCGACCAACTCGCCGGTCACCCGGTAGGGAGCGAACGCGGTGAGCAGGCCGAGCCGGGCGGTCGCCCGCTCACGCCGCGGCACGCCCCCGATCGCCTCGTCCAGCCAGGCCGGCGCGCGGAGCCCCGGTTCGACGCCGACCCGGCCGGCCAGCGTGGTCAGCACCAGCCCTCGTACCCCGGCGGTCGCGGTCCGCCGCCCGCCCTCCTCGAAGGCGGCGGCGGCCCGGGCGAAGGCCGCCGCGATCGGCGGCCGACCGGCGGCCCAGGACAGCTCCGGCGGGAGTGGCGCGTCGGGCAGCAGATCCAGCGAGGTGCCCGGCGCGGGACGCCGGCGCGCCAGGCCCCCCATGACCAACCTGGCACCCCGTCGCACCACGCCCAGCGCCGGAGCCGGCACCGGCGGCAGCGGCGACTCGGTAAGGAAGAGGCTGACCATCCGGTTGAGGTAGTGGAAGGTCACCGCCACCCCGATGACCTCCGGCGCATGCCCGGGCGGAAAGGGTGCCGGCCGGCCGGTGGCCTCCGGCGTCCCGCTCGCCGCGGCCCAGCCGACCAGCTCGCGCAGGCGCGGGTCGGCGACCGCATCGGGCCGGCCGGCGACGACGGCGGCGGCGTCCCGCCCGGACGACAGGCCCGCCAACGCCGCCCCGTGCACCTCGACGCAGTACGGGCACCGGTTGGCCACCGACACCGCCGCCGCCACCGCCTCCTTAACCGACCGGCCGACCAGGCCACCCGCCAGCAGTGACTCCCGCAGCATCAGCCAGCTCGCCGCGAGTGCCGGCGGTGCGGGCGCGTGCAGCCCGATCGGCGGTGCCACCATGCCGAAGTCGGCCTCCATCTGCCGGTACACCTCGGCCACCAGGCCACTCTCGGCACCCGGTGCGACCGGGGTGACGTGCCGGATGTGCGCCGTGGACGCCCGGCGCGCGACGCGTGCGAACAGCGATCCCACGGCGCACCCCCGTCATGCCGTCCGGGCCAGGGCAACCGGCGAGGTCGTGCCGGTGCCGGGTCCGGGTGCGCCGTACCGCACGGCGACACCCCGCTCCTGGGCCGCCCGCACCACGCCGGGCATCGCCCGCTCGGCCAGCGCCGCGATGGTGAGCGCCGGGTTCACCGTCAACGCCCCCGGCACCGCCGAGCCGTCGGTGACGAAGATGCCGGGATGCCCGCGCAACTCGTGCCGGTCGTCGAGCGCCGAGGTCTCCGGGTCGTCCCCTATCCGGCAGGATGCCAGCGGATGCACGGTGTACGCGCCGACCAGGTCGTTGGTCCACGGTGCCACCCGCGCCAGGCCGTCGCGTTCGAGGATGTCCTTCACCTCCGCGTCAGCGAGCGACCAGCCACGCCAGGTGTTGGGGGTGGGCCGGTACCGCAGCGGCCCGTCACCCAGCATCTGCATCGAGAGCCGGTGCGCGTTGCCGGTCTCCGGCGGCGGCCCGAAGACACCCTCGTTGTCGTCCTCGGACATCGTGAAGACGGTCAGCCACGACTGCCAGTGCCGCAGCATCTCCTTCTTCTCCAGACCGAACCAGGACGGACCGGTGGCGCCGGGCACCTGGGCCAGGATGGTGCCGAGCCCGGGCGGGAAGTACAACTGCTCCAGCGAGAAGCGCTCGTACTCCGGCAGTCGCCCGTCCAGCCGGTCCCAACTCGCCACCGTCGGTCCGCGGCCGATCTGGTACGCCGCGTAGGCGTGTCCGCCCGGCCGCGACAGTCCCAGCACCTCACGCACCCGGTCCTCGTCGAAGACGGCCGTGTTGAGGCGTTCGCCGTTGCCGGAGAAATACCGGCCTACCGCGTGCGGCATCGGGCCGAGGGCGGCCTCCGAGCGCTGCAGGATCACCGGTGTCGCGCCGGCACCCGCCGCGAGGACGACGAGCTTGGCGTCGATCGCGCCGCTGTCGTGCAGGATCCGGTAGTCCTCGGTGTCGACGATCCGGTAATGCACCCGGTAGCCGCCGTCGTCGTTCCTGCTCAACTGCTGGACCTCGTGCAGCGGCCGGATCTCGGCGCCGTGGGCGAGCGCGGCCGGCAGGTAGTTCAGCAACAGCGACCGCTTGGCGTCGAACCGGCAGCCGGCCATCATCCAGTTGCAGTTGACGCACTCGTCCAGGTCGACGGCGGCGGGCGGCGGGTTGGCGGTGCGGCCGGCGTGCGCACAGGCCGCCGCGAAGAGGCCGCCCGCGTACGGGACCCTGTCCCAGGACTGCTGCGTGATCGGCAACGCCTCGGCGACCCGGTCGTACCAGGGGTCGAGCCGCTCCCGGCTGATGGTCGCCGGCCACATCCGGCGGCCGATGCTGCCGTGCCGTTCGAAGACGAACCGCGGCGCCCGGGGCATCGTGGCGAAGTAGACGACGCTGCCGCCACCGACACAGTTGCCACTGAGCACGCTCATCCCGTCGCCGACCACGAAGTCGAAGACCCGGGTGTACGACGAGCCGAGCTTGTAGTCGTGGTCGAACTCCTCCGCCCTGAGCCAGGGTCCGCGTTCCAGGACCACGACGCGGGCTCCACCGGCGGCCAGATGGTAGGCCGCGATGGCGCCGCCGAAGCCGCTGCCGATCACGACCACGTCCGTCGACTCCGTAGCTGTTGTCATGCTGGATCACCTGTCACCGTCGTCTGCGGATGATGTGGGGCCAGAGCCCGTCCGTACGAGTACTCCGGAAACCGGAAAAGACCTTCGGCATCCGGCGGAAAATAGCCGATCGTCAACAGTCCGGGGTGCCTGTCGGCGAATGCCTCGGCGGTGCTGATGTGCGCGGCGCTGTCGAATGCCATGTTGCTGAAAAGTGCCAGAGCCACCCACATCTGCTTTTCGGGATGCTCGGGTGAGGTGAGTTCCCGCACCAGCGCGGTGCGGTGTGCGAAGGGCAGTGCGACGAAGGCGGGTACCTCCTCGTCGAGGCGGAGGCCGTGCGTCGCGGCGTAGCCGGCGGCGTGGTCGTTCAGGGTGTAGACCAGCGAGTCCAACGCCTCCGCCAGCCCGCCTCCGGGCTGTTCGAGCAGGTCGAGTGCGCCGGCGGCGACGGCGCCGCCGGTCGAATCGGCGCCCGCGACGGCCCGGTCGTCGGGCGACCGTTTCGGCCCCGGGACGATGGTGTCGGCGAACGCCTCTATGGTGGCGGTGCGGGCCGGTCCCGCGTCGTGTTCGTCGGGCTGCACGGCATTTTCTCCTCTCGTGAGGGAGTCTGTCGTGGATTTGAAAGACGGGCCCGGATGGTCGGGACATTCCGGTCCGTCAGTCGACAATCCTCCCGATACGGGGGTGGGAAATCATCTTCTGCGTTGCGCTGGCCACGGGCGCCGGAAAGCCGTGCTTCGGGGCCGCGACAGCGCACGGCGGAAGACGGAATTTCGACAGGGCCGCGCCACGATGGGATGAGCTGTCCACGTTATCGGATTAGGAGCACGGTATGCCGATGCTCGGTTCGCTGCGCCGTTTGGCGTTGACGCCGTCCTTCGCCGGGGTGGGTTTCTCCGCACGCGGCTTCCCGGTCCGGGCCACCGATGCGACCCGCCGGCTGGAGGCGATTCCGCAGGCGGTGCTCTGCGGCTTCGAGTGGGCGATCGAGGTGCGGGCCGGCTGGGAGGTGGAACGCCGGCTGGAGATGGTGGAACCCGAGCTGCGGGGGTTCGCGTACGAGGGTGCCGCGATGGCGTACACGGTGCGCGACGCGATGGCGGGCGGTCGTGGTCACCGGGCGCGGGACCTGCTGCGCGGCGCCGGCCGGCCGCACACCTTCCTCACGTACATCGGCATCGGTTTCGCGATGGCCCGGCTGCCGCGGTTCCTGTGGCGCAACGTGCTGCCCGACCTGAACGGGGTGCCGTACTACCCGACCATGAGCTGGCTGGCCGTCGACGGGTACGGCTTCGACCGGGCCTACTTCGAGACCGAGCGCTGGGTCACCCGGCAGGGCCGGCCGGCGCCGTACCCGTGGCAGGGGCGGGCCGACTACTTTCCCCGCGCCGTCGACCAGGGCATCGGCCGCGCGCTCTGGTTCATCCACGGTGGAGTGTCGCCGGACGTGGCCGCGGCCGTGCGGCGCTTCGCCACCGGCCGCCAGGCCGACCTGTGGAGCGGTGTCGGCCTGGCGGCCACCTTTGCCGGCGGCAGCGACGCGGACGGCCTCGCGGTGCTGCGCCGGGCGGCCGGTGACCGGCTCCCGCAGCTGGCGCAGGGCGCGGTCTTCGCGGCCAAGGCCCGGGACTTCGCCGGCTTCGTGCCGGCACACACCGGGCTGGCCACCGGGGTCCTCACCGGGATGACCGTCCCGGCCGCGGCTGCGCTCGCCGACGACGTGGCGGCGGACGGCTTCGCCGCCGGCCCCGAGCCCGCCTACGAGATCTGGCGGCAGCGGGTCGAGGCGCAGCTGGCGTCCCTCCTGCACGGCACGCCGAGCGAACGGTAGCGCCGGGTGGCGCCGGCCCGTACCGTCACGGCGCGAGCGGCCGGCGCAGCCACAGCAACGCCAGTACGCCGAACGCGACGAGCCCGTCGACCACGAGCAGGAACGCGCTGACCGGATCGATCTCGTGCGAATGACCGCCGGTGGGTATGACGGCCCGCAGCGGTGCGGGCGGCTCTCCGGTGCCGACACTGAAGCGCAGCAGGCCGGAGGCCGCACCGCCGTCGGTGAACTCGACGTGGTAGGCGACGACCACGTCGCCCGGGGCGTCGACCTCGATCGGCTGCCAGACGGTCCGGCCGGGCCCCACCACCGGGCTGCCGCCGGTCAGGGCGGAGCCGCTACCGTCCAGGACGGAGACGTGGGCCTCCGCCGGTGGTTCGGAGAAGGTCAACCGTACGCCGCGGGGCCCGGCGGAGAGTACCGCCTGGTCCCGCGGCTCGCTCGAGACGAGGCCGCCCTGGGCGTCGGCGGCCGCCGGCGCCGCCAGCAGGACGGCGCCGGCGAGACCGAGCAGGGCCAGCGCGAAGGCTGCGGCGGCGCGGGACGGCATGACCGGTCAGGCCGCCGACGGCGCGGGTTCGCGGGAGCTGCTCCGGGCGACACAGCTGCACGTGGTCGCGGCCAGCTCGGCCCGGTTCGGGCGCAGGTGCAGGTACATCGCGATCATCATCGGGATGAACACCACCGAGTTGTAGAAGAGGTGCAGCTCGACCCGGGCGAGGACCAACTGGACGACGCTGGTCGGCTGGGCCGCACCGAAGAACGTGACCCCGGCCTGTGCCTGGACGAGCAGCAGCAGGTGTTCGATGTGGTGCCAGAACTGGATGACCAGCGCCACCGTCCACCACGTCCGGGCGCGCCCGACGAAGCCCGGCCGCAGCAGGAAGAGACCCACCAGCATGACGAGCGCGTAGCCGTAGTGCAGCCATTCGGAGGTGACCAGCCAGGGGAAGAACTGCCCCAGCACCCCGCGCGCCTGTGGTCGTGGCATGCCGAGCACCCAGATCTGGTACGCCTGCACCAGGTGTTCGGCCCAGTGCGCGATGACGACGAAGAGGTAGAGATTCAACGCCGCCCTGTGATGGCTTCCGTTGATCCGGGCGATCGGTCCAGATGGCGGGGCGACCGCCGAACCGCTGACCATGGGTGTCTCCTCCCGCGGTGAACTACCGGTTCCGGCCGACCGTAGCCGCCACCTCGGGGCCGCCCGTTCTCTCAGGTTGCTCAGTGCCGGGCGGCCGGAGCGCATCCTGGGAGAACACCGTCGCGCTCCGTCACCGCATGCTGTCGATTACGGGAAGAGTCGGGTACCGCAGGGGAGGCGCGATGACCCGCCGGATGACCGCCGAGGCCGGACGAGCCGAGGCGACGGATACGACGGACACGACGGATACGACGGGGACGCGGGGAACGACGGGGAGCGCACGCCCGGCACCGCGCGCGACCTCCATGTTGGTCAACGGCCACGTTCCGCGCCGGCGGTGGCTCGTGCTCGGGTTGAGCGTCCTCGGTGGCTTCCTGCTCACCGTGGTCTGGTCCGCGGAGTTCGTCGACCGGACGATCGGCGACGGCGTGGCGGACTCGCTGCTCGGCCACGACGCCCGGGAGACCCCGATCGCCGGCATCGGCGCCGGGTTGGCGTTCGCCCTCGTCTCCGGACTCGCCGGCACCTTCACCGCCTGCAACATCGCCGCGTTCGGTGCGGTGGCTCCGATGCTCGGCACGGGTGGGCGCTGGAGCCGGCTGCGGCACATGTTCGCGCCACTGGGTTGGCTGTCGGTGGGAATGATCGCGGTATCGGCCAGCTACGGTGTGGTCGTCGGGCTGGTCGGCACCGCGATGCCGCAGTTCTCGACGGCCGCGAACACCCCCGGCGGACTCTCCGCCCGCAGCGTCCAGTCGCTGCTGGTCTTCGGCGTCATCGGTCTCGCCATGACCTACCTGGGCCTCGCCGCCCTCGGCATCGTCCCCGACCCGTTCGCGCGGGTCTCGCGGCGCTTCCCGAACGCGCCGATGGTCTTCCTGGGTGCGCTGATCGGCGGGTTCCTCATCGGACGCCCCTTCGCGCTGTTCCGGCAGATGTTCCGGGACGCGGCGGAGAGCGGCAACCCGCTCTACGGCGCGCTCGCGTTCACGTTGCAGTCGATCGGCAACATCCTGGTGATGGCGGTGCTCTTCGCCATCGTGGCGTTGGTCAGCGGATCGGGCCTGCGGCGGTGGCTCGCGGCCAGGCCGAGCCGGATCGCCACCGTCACCGCGGTCGCGCTCCTGGTGGCCGGCGTCTTCACCTTCCTGTACTGGGACGTCCGGCTGCTGGCCCGCCGCGAGATCATCCCCTGGTACCCGACCGCGCCGTGGGCGTAGCGACGTCGGCGCACCGGCGGTAGGTCATCGAGGGCGCAGGAGGGGAAAATGGTTGCCGGTCGGGTCATCTCGTCTGTCGTCCAGCGGCAGGTCAAGTACGTCAGGACCGTGCCACCCGCGAACGCCGACGGGCTGGTCGCGGCGGTCTACCGGCAGGTGGCGGAGGAGATGCGGCTGGTGGTGCCGCCGGTCCTGCTGCACTCGCCCGCGCCGGAGGCGCTGGCCGGGTACTGGATGTTGATGCGGGAGCCGTTGCTGGCCGGGGGCGCCGTCGACCGGCTCGGCAAGGAGGCGGTCGCGGCGGCCGTGTCGGTGGCGAACATCTGCCCGTACTGCGTCGACATGCACAGCATCGGCATCTACGACCTCGCCAGCGAGCACGACGCGGAGGCCGTCGCAGGCGACCGGGTGGACGAGGTCGCCGACCCCCGGATCCGGGAGCTGGCGGCGTGGGCCCGGACCGCGCACCAGCCGGACGAGGCGGCGGTACGGCCGACGTTCTCGCCGGCCGAGCGCGCCGAGCTGGTGGGGGTGACGGTGGGCTTCCACTACCTCGGCCGCATGGTCAACGTCTTCCTGGCGAACTTCCTCATCCCGCCGAGGCTGGGCCCGCGGGCCCGCCGTCGGGTCAAGCACGGGATCAGCCTGCTGCTCAGCGCCTCCCTGCGGGAGGTGCATCCGGCGGGCCGCTCGGTGCCGCTGCTGCCGGCGGCGCCACTTCCGCCGGACGCCGGCTGGGCGACCGGGCGACCGGAGATCGCCGAGGCGGTGGCCCGGTCGTACGCCGCCTTCGAGCGCGGCGGCGAGCGGACCCTGTCAACGGCGGTGCGGCAGCTCGTGACCGACCGGCTCGCCGGCTGGCGGGGTGAGGAGGCGGGCCTGAGCCGCCAGTGGTGCGAGCGGCTCGTCGCCGGACTACCGGCGGTCGACCGGGCCGCCGGGCGCCTGGCACTGCTGACCGCGTTCGCCTCCCACCAGGTGGACGAGGACACCGTGCGGGAGTTCCGCCAGACCGAGCCGCGGGACGCCGCCCTGGTCGAGGCGGCAGCCTGGGCGAGCTACGCCGCCGCGCGGCGGATCGGCGCCCTGCACGTCGCCGACCGCGTTCACTGATTCCCGCCGACCAATTATTTCCGCGGGCGCCGCCATTCCTGGTAACCGGGTGTCGGCCTGCTCGGAAACAATGACGAGAGCATCTCTGAAGAAAACCGCAGCAAGGCGGAAGAAGACTCGATTCGGTTGCTCTGCGAAGCTTGGTCGCAAACCACCGACCAACGGCCACCGAAATGCCTTGGGGGTAGAGTTGACAAGTGTTTGGCGAGGGCTGCGGCGGCGCATTCTGACCCCGAGTACCTCAGCAACCAGGCTGGACGTACGCGGCTTCCACGAGAAGGACGCGGCCTCCAAGGAATTGCTGGAGACGATAGGGCGTACCTTTCTGACCGGCTTCTCGCACGCGGCGGAGGCGCGTACCGCGAGCGAGGCGGAAGTGGGACTCGAACGGGTCGCGATGCGCTTTCGTGGATTCGCGTACGAGGGTGCCGCGATGGGTTTCGCCATTCGCGACGCAATGCCGTTCAGTCGTGGTGACAATGTCTCCCGATTCCTCGCCGGGCGGGGACACTGGCACCTCTACATGGCCTATGTCGGCATCGGCTGGGCAATGGCGCGGCTGCCCCGGGCGCGCTGGTCGCGGGTCGTGCCGACCGACCCGGTCCTGCGCTGGCTCGCGCTGGACGGGTACGGCTTCCACCAGGCGTACTTCCACACCCGGCGGTACGTGCACGAGCGCTACCAGCACGACCGCTTCCCGTGGCCGGCCGACGGCCCCCGGTGGTACGCGAGCCGGGTGCTGGACCAGGGCGTCGGCCGGGCGCTCTGGTTCGTCTGCGGCACCGCCCCCGATCTCGTCGTCAGGACGATCGAGACGTTTCCGCGGCACCGGTGGCCGGACCTGTACTCCGGCGCCGGCCTCGCGGCCACCTATGCCGGTGGGGCGGACGAGTCCGAGCTGAGGATCCTGTGGGACGCGGCCGGAGAGTGCCGCCCCCAGCTCGCCCAGGGCGCCGCCTTCGCCGCCGCCGCCCGGATGCGCGCCGACCTGGTCGTGCCGCACAACGAGGTCGCCGCCCGGGTCTTCTGCGGCATGTCCACGGTGGAGGCCGCCCGGCTGAGCGACGGGAACCGCCCGGATGCCCCGGTGCCCGGCGACGAGCCGGCCTACGAGGTGTGGCGGCGGCGCATCGCCAACGAGTTCGTCTCTATCGGAAGGTGCTAGCACATGGCGCACAAAGCTGGCTGGCTGCGCAGGCAGCTGCCCGGGATCGTCGCGGTCGCCCTGATGGCGACGCTGTTCCAGGCGGCCCGGCTACCCACCGCCTCCTCCGCCGAACTGGAGAGCATGGCGAGCCGGTTCGGGTTCACACCGTACGCGGTGGCGATGCCGGGCGGCTTCCCCCAGCAGACCGTCCGCAGGGTGAACAAGGACTACCGGCACATCGACGCCTGGATCTCCTCGGTCGGCGCCGGCATCGCCATGAACGACCTCGACGGCGACGGGCTCGCCAACGACCTCTGCATCAGCGACCCGCGCATCGACCAGGTCGTGGTGACGCCGGTGCCGGGTGCGCGGGCGGACCGGTACGCCCCGTTCGCGGTGGACCTCGCGGCGGTGCCCGCCGCACGGGCGTCGGCGCCGATGGGGTGCGTCCCGGGTGACTTCAACGAGGACGGGCGGATGGACCTGCTCGTCTACCTGTGGGGACGTACGCCGATCCTCTACCTGGCCCGGTCCGGCGCCACCGTCCTCGACCCGTCGGCCTACCAGGCGGTCGAGCTGGTGCCCGGGGCGAGCGGGCGCGGGTACGCCGGCCCGCTCTGGAACACCAACACGGCCGCGGTGGACGACTTCGACGGCGACGGCCACCTCGACATCTATGTCGGCAACTACTTCCCGCACGGTCCGGTGCTGGACGACACCAAGGCCGGCGGGGTGGCGATGAACCGCTCGATGTCGCACGCGTTCAACGGCGGCGAGGACTACCTCTTCCGGTGGACCGGCGCGACCTCGGGGGCGCAGCCCACGGTGACCTACGAGATGGTCCCGGACGCGCTGCCGCGAGACGTCTCCAAGGGCTGGGCGCTGGCGTCCGGCGCCAACGACTTCGACGGCGACAACCTGCCGGAGCTCTATCTGGCGCACGACTTCGGCCCGGACCGCCTGCTCTACAACCAGTCCACCCCCGGGCAGTTCAAGTTCTCGGCCGTCAAGGCGCCCCGGGAGCCGTTCGTGCCCAACTCCAAGCGGGTGGGTGCGGACTCCTTCAAGGGCATGGGCGTCGACTTCGGCGACATCGACGGCGACGGTCTCTACGACATCTTCGTCAGCAACATCACCACCACCTTCGGGCTGGAGGAGAGCCACTTCACGTTCGTGAACACCGCACAGAACGTCGACGACCTGCGCGCGCGGTTCGACGACGGGAAGGCGCCCTTCGAGGACCGGAGCGCGCCGCTCGGCCTCGCCTGGTCCGGCTGGGGCTGGGACGTGAAGCTGGCCGACTTCGACAACAGCGGCGAGTTGCAGGTGGCCCAGACCACCGGCTTCCTCAAGGGCGAGGTCAACCGTTGGCCCCAGCTCCAGGAGCTGGCGATGACCAACGACGGCCTGCTCGAACACCCGTCCTTCTGGCCTCGGCTCGAAGCGGGCGACGACATCGGTGGTGCCCAGCGCCTGCACTTCTTCGTGAAGGACCGGGACGGGCGCTACACCAACCTGGCCGAGCAGCTCGGCCTCGGGGTGCCGGTGCCGACCCGGGGCATCGCCACCGGCGACGCCGACGGCGACGGCCGGCTCGACTTCGCCGTCGCCCGGCAGTGGGACGCGCCGGTCTTCTACCGCAATCAGAGCCCGTCCCCGGGCGCCTTCCTGGGGCTGCGGCTCACCCACCCGGCCGCACCGACGACCGGCACCACCGGCACGACGGGCGGGACCGGCGCGCCGTCGGCCGCCGGCGGTGCCGACGCGGCGGTGCCGTCCGGCGCCGCCGAGCCGGCGACGGCCCCGGAGCCGGCGGACGCGCTGCCGGCACCCGGGTCCCCGGTGGTGGGCGCGCAGGTGACGGTCACCACCGAGGACGGGCGGACGCTGCTCGGCCGGGTGGACGGCGGCAGCGGGCACGCCGGCAAGCGCAGCCACGAGGTGCACATCGGGCTCGGCCGCGACGTCAGCGGACCCGTGCGGGTCCACCTGCAGTGGCGGGACCGCGCCGGGCAGGTGCACCGACAGGACCTTCGACTGGAGCCGGGCTGGCACGCGCTCGAGCTCGGTACCCAAGCGCTGGAGAGGTAGACGGAGATGGCCGAGAAGACCAAGAATCCACCCCGGCACGACCCGAAGGTGATCAAGGCGCTGCGCAACTTCGCCATCTCGATCACCGTGTTCAACATCCTCGGCTACACGGTCTTCGGCTTCGAGCAGCCCTGGACCTGGCCGTTCATCGCCATCCTGACCGGATACACGATCGAGATCGTGCTTGAGGTCATCGGCGCCCGGTCGGAGGGCCGGGCCCCCCGGTTCCTGGGCGGCGGGGTACGCGGAATGGTCGAGTTCCTCTACCCGGCGCACATCACCAGCCTCGCGCTCAACATGCTGATCTACGTCAACGACCGGCTGCTGCCGATGATGTTCGGCATCGCCGTGGCGATCGGCGCCAAGTGGGTGCTGCGGGCGCCGGTACGCGGCCGGCTGCGGCACTACATGAACCCGTCGAACTTCGGGATCACGATGATCCTGCTGCTCTTCCCCTGGGCGAGCGTCGCGCCGCCGTACCACTTCACCGAACACGTCGGCGGCGTGGTGGACTGGATCATCCCGGCGGTGATCATCCTCGGCGGCACGATGATCAACGGGATACTCACCGGCCGGATGTGGCTGATCCTGGGCTGGCTCGGCGCGTTCGCGCTACAGGCGGTCTTCCGGGGGCTCGTCCTGGACACCTCGATCACCGCCGCGCTGGCGATGATGACCGGCGTCGCCTTCGTGCTCTTCACCAACTACATGGTCACCGACCCCGGCACCAGCCCGTCCCGCCCGGCCTCGCAGATCGCCTTCGGCGCCGGGGTGGCCGTGGTCTACGGCTTCCTCACCGGCGCCGGCATCGCGTACGGGATCTTCTTCGCCACGGCGATCGTCTGCCTGGTCCGGGGCGGCTTCCTCTGGTCGGTCCACTTCGTCAACCAGGCCCGCGAGCAGCGGGAGGCGGCGGCCACCGCCGCGGCCGAGGCCGTGGTCGCGCCCGTCGAGGTGGCTCCCTCCCCGAACGGCCGGGAACCCGTCGCGGAGCCGGCCGGCACCGGGCCCGCCGGCAAGGAGGTGGTGACCGCATGACCAGGATCGCCGTCGTCGGCATGGCGTGCCAGTACCCGGACGCCACGTCGCCGAAGGAGCTGTGGGAGAACGCACTCGCCGGGCGACGCGCCTTCCGGCGCCTCCCCGACCAGCGGATGCGGCTGGAGGACTACTACGACGCGGATCCGACGGCACCGGACCGCTTCTACGCGAGGACGGCGGCGGTCATCGAGGGCTACCGGTTCGACCGGATCGCCTACAAGATCGCCGGAAGCACCTACCGTTCCACCGACCTGACCCACTGGCTGGCGCTGGACACGGCCGCCCGGGCACTCGCCGACGCGGGCTTCCCGATGGCCGAGGGGCTGCCGCGCGAGCGCACCGGAGTGGTCGTCGGCAACACGTTGACCGGCGAGTTCTCCCGCGCCAACCAGCTGCGGCTGCGCTGGCCCTACGTCCGGCGGATGGTCGCCGCCGCCCTGAAGGACCAGGACTGGGACGACGACCAGCTCTCGACCTTCCTGGACGACTTCGAGGAGACCTTCAAGAGCCCGTTCCCGGCCATCGACGAGGACACCCTCGCCGGTGGGCTCTCCAACACCATCGCCGGGCGGATCTGCAACCACTTCGACCTCAAGGGTGGCGGCTACACCGTCGACGGCGCCTGCTCCTCATCGCTGCTCTCGGTCGCCACCGCCTGCAAGACCCTGGTCGACGGCGAGGTCGACGTCGCGGTCGCCGGCGGGGTGGACCTGTCGATCGACCCGTTCGAGATCATCGGGTTCGCCAAGACCGGCGCCCTGGCCCGGCACGAGATGCGGGTCTACGACCGCAGGTCCAACGGCTTCTGGCCGGGCGAGGGCTGCGGCATGGTCGTGCTGATGCGCGAGAAGGAGGCACGGCGGGCCGGGCACCGGGTCTACGCCACCGTCGCCGGCTGGGGCATCTCGTCGGACGGCAAGGGCGGCATCACCCGGCCCGAGGTGAGCGGCTACCAGCTCGCCCTGCGCCGCGCGTACGAGCGGGCCGGTTTCGGCATCGAGACCGTCGGGCTCTTCGAAGGGCACGGCACCGGCACCGAGGTCGGCGACGCGACCGAGCTCACGGCGCTCTCCCTGGCCCGGCGCGCGGCGGACGCCGGGGCACCGCCGGCCGTGATCAGCTCGATCAAGGGAATGATCGGGCACACCAAGGCGGCGGCCGGGGTGGCCGGCCTGATCAAGGCCGCGATGGCCGTGCACCACCAGGTGCTTCCGCCGGCCATCGGCTGTGTCGAGCCGCACGAGCTCCTCGACGAGGAGGCGGCGGCGCTGCGGGTGCTGCGCCAGGCCGAGCCGTGGCCGGCCGGCACCACCGTGCGGGCCGGGGTCACCGCCATGGGCTTCGGCGGGATCAACACGCACATCGTGCTCGACCAGAGCGATCGGGCGCGCCGGGTGCCCTTCGACACCCGCACCCGGGCGCTCGCCTCCTCAGTGCAGGACGTGGAACTGCTGGTCGTCGACGGCGGCACCCCGGCGGAACTGCGTACCCGGTTGGGACAGGTGCGCGACTTCGTGCCGACCCTGGCGTACGCCCAGCTCGCCGACCTCGCCGCCACCCTGCACCGGGAGCTGCGTGGCGGGCCGTACCGGGCGGCCGTGGTGGTCTCCTCGCCCGACGACGCGCAGCGGCGGCTGGGCGGCCTCTGCGAGGCGCTGGACGCCGGCGAGACCAGCCTCTTCACCGCGGACGGGCGGGGCTTCCTCGGCCACGCCAGCGGGCCGGGCCGGATCGCCTTCCTCTTCCCCGGCCAGGGCTCCGGCCGGGGCACCAGCGGCGGTGCGCTGCGCCGCCGCTTCGCCGAGGTGGCCGAGGTGTACGCCTCGGCGGCGCTTCCCGAGGGCGGGGACATGGTGGCGACCTCGGTCGCCCAGCCCCGGATCGTCACCGGCTCGGCGGCGGGACTGCGCGCGCTGTCGATGCTCGGTGTCGAGGCCGCCGCCGCCGTCGGGCACAGCCTCGGCGAGATCTCGGCGCTGCACTGGGCCGGCGCGCTCGACGAGGAGGCCCTGCTGCGGATCGCCTCGGTGCGCGGCCGGACCATGGCCGAGCACAGCGCCTCGGGCACCATGGTCGGGATCAGCGAGTCCCCGGAGGCGGTGCAGCCGCTGCTGACCGGCCTGCCGGTGGTGATCGCCGCCTACAACGGTCCACAACAGACGGTGGTCGCCGGCACCGCGCCGGACCTCGAGGAGCTGGGCCGTCGGGCCGACGCCGCCGGGATCGGCTGGCGCCGGCTCTCCGTCTCGCACGCGTTCCACTCGCCGCTGGTCGCGCCCGCCGCCGAGGTCTTCGCCGGACGGCTCGCCGAGGAGCGGGTCGGCCCGGTCGGGCGGCGGATCGTCTCCACGGTCACCGGCGAGCCACTCGCGCCGGAGACCGACGTGCCGGCGCTGCTGCGCCGCCAGATCACCGACCCGGTCCTCTTCACCCAGGCGGTGAAGCTGGCGGCGAAGGACACCGACCTCTTCGTGGAGGTCGGTCCCGGCCGGGTGCTCAGCGGGCTGGCGGCGGCGTCCACCGACACACCGGCGGTGGCGCTGGACACCGACGACGAGTCGCTCGCCGGACTGCTCGCGGTGCTGGGCGCGGCGTACGTGGTCGGCGCGGCACCGGTGCACGCCGGACTCTTCCACGGCCGTCTCGTCCGGCCGCTCCAGGTCGGCGCCGAGTTCACCTTCTTCGCCAGCCCCTGCGAGGCGGCGCCGCCGATCAGCCTGCGCAGTGCCGTCCGCCGCACGGCGCCGGCCGAGGCCCCGGCCGCGCCCGACTCCGTGGAGCACACCGGAGAGTCGATAGTGGAGCTGTTCCGCCGGCTCGCGGCGGAGCGGGCCGAGCTGCCGCTGGAGCTGGTCCGGGAGGAGAGCCGGCTCCTCGACGACCTGCACCTGAGCTCGATCACGGTCGGGCAGCTCGTCAACCAGGTGGCCCAGCAGGTCGCCGTGGCCGCCCCGCAGGGGCCGACGAACTTCGCCACCGCGACCGTGCGCGAGCTGGCCGACGCGCTGGCGGAGCTGGCCGAGACCGCGCCGGGCGGAGACGCCGGTCCGTCCACCGTGGTGGCCGGCGCCGCGGCCTGGTCCCGGGCGTTCCGGGTCGACCTCGACGAGGCCGGGCCGCCGCCGCGCGGCGAGCCCGAGGCCAGCGGCCGGTGGCGGGTGTACGCACCCGCCGACAGCACGCTCGCCGAGCCGCTGCGGCACGCGCTGGAGCGCGCCGACGTCGGCTCCGGTGTCCTGGTCTGCCTGCCGCCGGACTGCGCCGAAGAGCACCTCGAGTCGGCCCTGCTCGGCGCGAAGGCGGCCGCCACCGGCACCGCCGGCAGCCGGTTCGTGCTGGTGCAACACGGCCGGGGCGCGGCCGGCCTGGCAAAGACGCTCCGGCTGGAGGCGCCGCAGGTGCGTACCACGATCGTGCACGTGCCGCCGGCACCGGAGGCGGTCGACCGGGTCGTCGCCGAGGTGCGCGGCACCACCAGGTTCGCCGAGGCGTACTACGACGCGGCCGGGACCCGGCGGGTGCCGACCCTGCGCCCGATGCCGGTACGCCCGACCCGGGTCGGCCAGCCGCTCGACGGTGGGGACGTGCTGCTGGTCAGCGGCGGCGGCAAGGGCATCACCGCCGAGTGCGCGCTGGCGCTGGCCACCGACACCGGTGCGACGCTGGCGATCCTCGGCCGCTCCGACCCGGCGGACGACCCCGAGCTGGCGGCGAACCTGGAGCGGATGGCGGCGGCCGGCGTACGGCTGCACTACGCCCGCGCCGACGTGACCGACGCGGCCCAGGTGCGGCAGGCCGTCGCCGAGGTGACCGCCGTGCTCGGCCCGGTCACCGCCGTGCTGCACGGCGCGGGCCGCAACGAGCCGGCGGCGCTGACCAGTCTCGACGCCGAGGCGTTCCGCCGCACCTTCGCGCCGAAGATCGACGGCCTCCGGGCGGTGCTCGACGCGGTCGACCCCGGCCGGCTGCGGCTGCTCGTCACCTTCGGCAGCATCATCGGCCGCGCCGGGCTGCGCGGCGAGGCGCACTACGCCACCGCCAACGAGTGGCTCGCCGACCTCACCGCCGAGGTGGCGGCCCGGAATCCCGGCTGCCGCGCCCTCTGCCTGGAGTGGTCGGTCTGGTCCGGGGTGGGGATGGGGGAGCGGCTCTCCGTGGTGGAGGGGCTGTACCGGGACGGCATCACCCCGATCACCCCCGACGACGGCGTACGCCTGATGCGCCGGCTGCTCGCCGACCCGGACGCCCCCGCCGTGGTGGTGGTCAGCGGCCGGACCGACGGGATCGACACCGTCCGCCGGGACGTCCCCGAGCTGCCGCTGCGGCGCTTCGTCGACCGCCCGCTGGTCCGCTACCACGGCGTCGAGCTGGTCACCGAGGTGGAGCTGAACCCGGGCACCGACCGCTACCTCGGCGACCACCTCCTGGACGGCAACCTCCTCTTCCCGGCGGTCTTCGGGATGGAGGCGATGACCCAGGTGGCGGGGGCGGTCACCGGGCGGGACACCGTGCCGGTGCTGGAGGAGGTCGAGTTCCCGCGCCCGATCGTGGTGCCGCCGGACGGCAGCACGACGATCCGGATCGCCGCGACGGTCGTCGACGACGACACCGTGGCGGTCGTGATCCGCAGCGCCGAGACCGACTTCGCCGCCGACCACTTCCACGCCCGGCTCCGCTACACCAGCGACCCGGTGGCCGAGGGCCCGCCGGAGCAGGTCGGCGACGGGCTGCCACCGGTGCCGCTGGAGCCGGACCGGGACCTCTACGGCGACACGCTCTTCCAGGGCAAGCGGTTCCACCGGCTGCGGCGTTACCACCGGGCCGCTGCCCGGCACGTCGACGCCGACCTGGCGGTCGACCCGACGGTCGACTGGATCGCGCCGTTCCTCCCCGGTGAACGGCTGCTCGCCGACCCCGGCATGCGGGACGCGCTCATGCACGGCAACCAGGTCTGCGTGCCGCACGGCACGCTGCTGCCGGCCGGCATCGACCGGGTCCACCCCGCCGGGCAGGCCCTGGACGAGGTCGACGAGCTGCGGTTCTGCGCCACGGAGCGCAGCCGCGACGGCGACACCTACGTCTACGACATCGCGGTGCGCACCCCGGACGGCACGGTCGTCGAGCGGTGGGAGGGGCTGCGGCTGCGCGCCGTACGGAAGAAGGACGGTCGGGGTCCGTGGGTCGCGCCGCTGCTCGGCCCGTACCTGGAACGGGCCCTGGAGGACGTCGTCGGCGCCCGGATCGGGGTCGCGGTGGAGCCGGAGCCGGCGGCGCCGGCCGGCCGGGACCGCCGGCACACCGCGGTGGCCGCGGGCCGGGCCCTCGGCGGCCCGGTGGAGGTCCGGTACCGCCCGGACGGGCGGCCCGAGGTCGACGGCGACCGGACGATCTCGGTCGCGCACGGCGCGGGGGTGACGCTCTGCGTCGCCGCCTCCGGGATCCTCGGCTGCGACGTCGAGCCGGTGGCCGAACGGGACCCGGCGGACTGGCGGGCGCTGCTCGGCCGGCACACCGGTCTCGCCGAGCTGGCCGGCACGGAGCTGGGTGAGGACACGCACACCGCCGCCACCCGGATCTGGACGGCCCTGGAATGCCTCGCCAAGGCGGGCCTGCCGGCGAACGCCCCGCTCACCCTGGGCGCGGTACGCCGCGACGGGTGGCTGGTGATCGCCTCCGGCACGCTGCGGATCGCCACCCTCGCGACGCGCCTGCACGGCGTCGCCGCGCCGGTGGTGGTCGCGGTACTGACCGACGGGTGGTCGTGACGGTATGGACACGTACGACGGGTGGTCGTGACGATGGACAAGTACTACGAGTACCTGCACACCGTGGGGTTCGAGGAGACGAACCTCGTCGGGAACGTCTACTACGTCAACTACCTGCGCTGGCAGGGCCGGTGCCGGGAGATGTTCCTCAAGGAACGGGCCCCGGACGTCCTGGCGGAGCTCCAGGCCGACCTGAAGCTCTTCACGTTGCGGGTCGACTGCGAGTTCTTCGCCGAGATCACCGCCTTCGACGAGCTCGCCGTCCGGATGCGGCTGGTGGACCTGGCGCAGACCCAGATCGAGTTCGGCTTCGACTACCTGCGGCTGGACCCGGGCGGCGGGGAGACCCTGGTCGCCCGGGGGCGGCAGCGGGTGGCCTGCATGCGGGGGCCGAACGGCGCCACCGCGCCGGCCCGGGTGCCGGAGTCGCTGACCCGGGCGCTGGACGCGTACCTGCCGGCGGGGAGTCAGCCATGACGATCCAGGCAGGCAAGTCCGTCGACGCCCAGTCGTTGCGCCGGGCGTGCGGGGCGTTCGCCACCGGCGTCACCGTGGTCACCGTCGGCGGCGGGGTGCCGCACGGCATGACGGCGAACTCCTTCGCCTCGGTGTCGCTGGAGCCGCCGCTGTTGCTGGTCTGCATCGACCGAAAGGCGATCATGCACGGCTGTCTCGACGGCACGAGGTCGTTCGGGGTATCCGTGCTCGCCGCCGACCAGGAGGCCGTCGCCCGGTACTTCGCCGACCGGCGGCGGCCGCTGGGCGCCGCCCAGTTCGACTCCGTCGACTGGTGCCCCGGACCGGTGACCGGCGCGCCGTTGATCTCCGGTGCGCTGGCGCACTTCGAGTGCGACGTCTGGCGCAGCTACGACGGCGGCGACCACACCATCTATCTCGGCAGCGTGCTCTCGGTCGGGCAGCCGGAGGGCGCCGACGCGCTGGTGTTCCTGCGCGGCCGCTTCGACCGGACCGGCCCGGCGGCCCGTGGCACCGGGGTGAGCGAGGTGAGCACGCCGTGTCCCTGACCGTCCCCGTCCGGGTTCCGCCGGGCCCGCCGGCCCGGTCCGCGCCGAAGCTGCTCTGGAAGCTGGTCCGGGACCGGCTCGGACTGATGTCCTCGGCGGCCTCGGCGTACGGCGACGCCGTGCGGATCGCCATGGGCCCCAAGGTGCTCTACTTCTTCAACCATCCCGACCACGCGAAGTACGTGCTGGCGGACAACCCCGGCAACTACCACAAGGGACTCGGGCTGGCCCAGGCGAAGCGGGCGCTCGGGGACGGGCTGCTGACCAGCGAGGGCGAGCTGTGGCGCAAGCAGCGTACGGTGATCCAGCCCGTCTTCCAGCACCGGCGGATCGCCCGGCAGGCCGGGGTGATCGCCGAGGAGGCGGCGGAGCTGCTGGCCCGGCTCCGGGCACACCGGGGCAGCGGTCGACCCGTCGACGTCGTACGCGAGATGACCGGGCTGACCCTCGGCGTGCTCGGCCGGACCCTGCTCGACGCCGACCTCGGCGCCTTCCGCTCGCTCGGCCACGCCTTCGAGTCGATGCAGGACCAGGCGATGTTCGAGATGGTGTCGATGAGCGCCGTGCCGATGTGGGTGCCGCTGCCGCACCAGCTCCGGTTCCGGCGGGCCCGTGCCGAGCTGCAACGGATCGTCGACGAACTGGTCCGGGAGCGGACCCGGGACCCCTCCGGGGACGACGCGCTCTCCCGGCTGGTCGTCTCCACCTCCGGGGAGCGCGACCCGGCCGTCGGCCGGCGGCGGATGCGCGACGAACTGGTCACGCTGCTGCTCGCCGGCCACGAGACCACGGCCAGCACGCTCGGCTGGACGTTCCACCTGCTCGACCGGCACCCGCAGGTGCGGGAGCGGGTCCGGGCCGAGGCCCGGGAGGTACTCGGGGACCGGCTGCCGGAATACGAGGACCTGCACGGGCTCCGCTACACCTCGATGGTGGTCGAGGAGGTGATGCGGCTCTACCCGCCGGTGTGGATGCTCTCCCGGCTGGCGCAGGAGGCGGACGAGGTGGGCGGCTACCGGGTGCCGGCCGGCGCCGACGTGCTGATCTGCCCGTACACCCTGCACCGGCATCCGGCGTTCTGGGACGACCCGGAGCGGTTCGACCCGGAGCGGTTCGACCCGGCCCGCGCCCAGCCGGGGCACCGGCCCCGGTACGCGTACATCCCGTTCGGGGCCGGTCCGCGGTTCTGCGTCGGCAACCACCTGGGGATGATGGAGGCGGTCTTCGTGGTCGCCATGGTCGCCCGGGACCTGCGGCTCAGTCAGGTGCCCGGCTACCGGGTGGTGCCCGAGCCGATGCTCTCGCTGCGGATCCGGGGCGGACTCCCGATGACCGTGCACGCCGCCTGACCGGCGCCTCGCACGGCTCGTACCCATATCGAGGATGCTCGACCTATCGGCCGGCCGGCCGGGACTGGACGATGCGACGTGCTGGTGATGGTAACCGGAGGCACCGGATTCCTGGGCTCCCACTCGGTGGCGGAGATCCTGCGCGCGGGTCACCGGGTGCGCCTGCTGGTCCGCGACCCGGCCACGGTCGCCCCCGCCCTCGGGCCGCTCGGCGTCGACCCGGACGGTCCCGAGGTGTTCCGGGGCGACGTGACCGACCCGGACGCCGTCGCCCGGGCGGTGCGGGGCTGCGACGCGGTGCTGCACGCCGCCTCGGTCTACAGCTTCGACAGCCGGGACCGGGCCGCGATGCGGGCGGTCAACGTCCGCGGCACCGAGCTCGTGCTCGACGCCGCGGTGGCGGCCGGCGCCGACCCCGTCGTGTACGTGTCGAGCTTCGCCGCCCTGCTCCCGGCCGCCTCGGCGCCGCTGCACCCCGGGTCTCCGGTCGGGGCGCCGCGCGAGGCGTACATGGCGACCAAGGCCCGCGCGGAGGAGGTGGCCCGGCGGGCGCAGCGGGCCGGTGCCCCGGTGGTGATCACCTATCCGCTGGCCACCCTCGGCCCGGACGACCCGAAGCGGGGCGACCAGGCCACCCGGGTCCGCAACGCCCTGCGCGGCCTGATGCCGATGTGGCCGTCGGGCGGCTTCCCGGTCGGCGACGTCCGGGACGTGGCCCGGCTGCACGCCGCCGTGCTGACGCCGGGCCGGGGACCCCGCCGGTTCCTCGCCCAGGGCCGGTACGTCAGCACCCGCGAGTTCGTCCGGGTGCTGCGCCGGGTCACCGGCCGCACGCTGCCCGCGCTGCACCTCCCGGCCGCTGCCATGCTGCCGGTCGGTGCGCTGACCGACCTCGTCCAGCGGCTGGTGCCGGCGCACATCCCGGCGGAGTACGGCGCCATCTACACCTGCCGGGTCGGCCGCGACGTCGACACCACCGCCACGGACCGGCTCCTCGGCCCGGCACACACCACCTTCGAGACCACGCTGCGCGACACCGTCCGCTGGCTGCACCGGGCCGGGCACCTCCCGGACCGGCTCGCCGGCACGGCCGCCGTACTGGAGGCGACGTGATCATTTCCGACGGACAGTGGCGGGAGACCCGGGACGCGATGCTGCGGGCCGGTGACGGGTTCGCGGAGCTGCTCGACGCCGCGCCGGACCCGGCGGCCCGGGCGACCCGGTCGTGGTCGGTGGCACAGACGGCCGCGCACATGGTCTCGCTCGCCTGGGCCTGCGAGACCATGGTCGAGCCCGGCGCCGCCGCCCGGGACGCCGCGCTGGAGCGGCAGCTCCGGGCGACCCAGGTCGACACCGTCCGGGACTTCAACGACCTGCTGCTGCGCCGGTACGTCCTGGAACGTGACCTCGCCCCGCTGGCGGACCGGCTCCGCGAGCACGTCCGGGTGGTGCTCCGGGCCACGGACGGGCGCGATCCGACCGAGGCGGTCGACTGGCTGGGCGAGTCCCGGCTCCCGCTCGGCGGCCTGCTGGCGCACCTGACCAACGAGCTGCTGATCCACGGCTGGGACATCGCCCGGGCCGGCTCCCTGCCGTGGCGGATCCCGCCCCGCGACGCCGGCCTCTTCATCGAGCTCTTCCTCGCCGGCGTCACCTCGTACGGCTACGGCGCCCTGCTCGACGGCACGGCACCACCGCCGCCCCGGCGGATCGCCGTGCAGTTCCGGTCCCGTCACACCAGCCCGGTCACGATGGTCCTGGACGGCACCGGCCGGCACCCGGGCAACCGGGGTCGGGTGACGATCGCCGAGCCGGGCCCCGGCGACGACGTGCGGCTCTCCTTCCACCCGCCCACGCTGAACCTGGTGCTCTTCGGCCGGATGTCCCGGCTGCGGGCGGCGCTGACCGGCCAGCTCGTCGTACGCGGCCCGCGCCCGTGGCTGCTGCCGGCCTTCCTGCGCACCGTCCACATGCCGGACAACTGACCGACCCCACATGCCGGACAACTGACCGAATCCACATGCCGGAGAGCCGACCGACTCCACACCACATGGCGGAGAGCTGACCGGCCGGGCCGCGCACGACGGTGCCACGGTGTCACCGAGGTGACACCGTGGCACCTTGTCCGATGCGGAGCTGCCGCGTGCGATGCGGAGCTACCGCGCCACCAACCGGGCGAACGCGCGGAGGTCGTCGACGAAGAGGTCGGGCTCCTCCAGGGCGGCGAAGTGGCCACCCCGGTCGAACTCGTGCCACTGCACGATGTTCGGGAACGCCGCCTCGGCGAAGCGCCGGACCGGCCGGGCCGAGTCGCGGGGGAAGACGGCCACGCCGAGCGGCACGGGCAGCGGCGGCGGCGCGGCCGGCGGGGTCGGCGCGGTCGGCAGCTGGTCGGCCGTCTCGTAGTAGAACTGGGCGGAGGAGCCGGCGGTCGCGGTCAGCCAGTAGACCATGACGTTGGTCAGGATCCTGTCCCGGTCGATCGCGTCCTCGGGAACCTTCGCCGAGTCGCTCCACTCCCGGAACTTCTCCACGATCCAGGCGAGCTGCCCGACCGGCGAGTCGGTGAGGCCGTACGCCAGCGTCTGCGGGCGGGTGGCCTGGAGCAGCATGTAGCCGGAGCCGTCGGCGAGGAACCTCGCCAGCAGCTCCAGGCGTTCCCGGTCGCCGGGTGCGAGGCCCGCCAGCGCCGCGGGGTCCGGCGGGGGAGCGGTGAAGAGGAAGTTCACGTGCGCCCCGGCGACGTGCTCGGCGTCGAGCCCGGCGAGGGTGAGCGTGATCCAGGAACCCACGTCGCCGCCCTGCGGGATGTACCGCTGGTAGCCGAGACGCCGCATCAGCTCCGCCCACGCGGCGGCGATCCGGGGGACGTTCCAGCCCGGCTCGCGGGCCGGTCCGGAGAATCCGAAGCCGGGCAGGGCCGGGATGACCAGGTGGAAGGCGTCGGCCGGATCCCCGCCGTGCGCCCGGGGGTCGGTGAGCGGGCCGATGACGTCGAGGAACTCGACGACGGAACCGGGCCAGCCGTGGCTGATCAGCAGGGGCACCGCGGTCGGCTCCGGCGAGCGGACGTGCAGGAAGTGCACGTTGGCTCCGTCGATCTCGGTGGTGAACTGCGGGTACGAGTTCAGCTTCGCCTCCGCCGCCCGCCAGTCGTAGCTGGTGCGCCAGTAATCGGCCAGCTCCCTGAGGTAGTCCAGCGGTACGCCCCGGTCCCATCCGCAGTCGGGCATCTCGGCCGGCCAGCGGGTGTCGGCCAGCCGACGTGCCAGGTCGTCCAGGTCGGCCTGCGGGACCGCGATCCGGAAGGGTTTCATGCGCTCACCCGGCCATAGAGGTGGACCGGGACGTCGCGGCGGCCGTTCATGATGAAGGTGCCCTGCGGTTCGAGCTGGTCCTTCGGCGTCGCCAGCTCGAGGTGGGGGAAGCGGTCGAAGAGCGCCGGCAGCATGATCAGGGTCGCCAGCTTGGCCAGCCGGGCGCCGAGGCAGTAGTGCACGCCGTGGCCGAAGGAGAGGTGCGTCTTGTCCCTGCGGGTGGCGTCGAAGACGCAGGCGGTCTCGCCGTGCAGCTCCGGGTCCCGGCCGAGCCCGGCGTAGTCGATCATCACCGGGTCGCCCTGCTCGATCGTCACGCCGCCGATCTCGAAGCGCTCGGTGGCGAAGCGGAACGGCAGGTGCGCGACGGGGGACTCCACCCGCAGGGTCTCCTCCATCACGTCGTTCCAGGACACCTCCCCGGCCGTCAGCCTGGCGCGCAACGAAGGATCGTCGAGGACCGCGACGATGGCGTGGCTGAGGGAGTTGACCATGGTCTCCGAGCCGGCGCCGAGCATCAGGTGCAGCGTCCCGATCAGCTCGTCGTCGGTCAGCCGCCCGCCGTCCTCGTCCCGGGCCGCGATCAGCGCGGTGGTGAGGTCGTCGCCGGGGAACTGCCGCTTGTGCACCACGAGATCGGCGATCGCCTTGGTCCACTGGTCGACGTTGGCGGCCGCCTCCTCCGGGGTGATCCTGGTGTCCACGTTGACGTGCCCGCCGCGCAGCACGTCGGCACGGGACTCCTCCGGCACGCCGAAGAGGTCACACATCATGATCGCCGGAAGCGCCTGGCAGTACCGGGTCTTCAGGTCCACGACCTCGTCGGGGCCGGCGGTGGCCAGCGCGTCGAGGAGCTCCTTCGCCGTCGTCTCCAGCTGCGGCGCCATGGCCTCGACCCGGCGGGTCGTGAACGCCTTGAGGAGCAGCCCGCGCAGCCGGGTGTGGTCGGCACCGTCGTGGGTGGCCATGTTGTCCATGACCGCCCAGGTGATCAGCGGCCAGTCCGGCGGGATCTCCCCGTCGATGAACGCGGGCCAGCTCCGGCGCGGGTTCTTGGAGAACCGCTCGTCGATGAGAATCTGCTTGGCGAGTTCGTAGCTGTGCACCGACCAGGCGAGGACGCCACCCGGGAGTTCCACCCGGGCGATGGGACCTTGCTCGCGCAGCCGATCGGTTTCCGCGTGGGTGTCCTGACCCTGCGGGTCGAGGACGTAGGGGCAGACAGCCTGTTCCATGGTCGGTACCTCCCGTGGCCGATCCGCGTCGTCAACCGGATGTGAGCAGCGGGCACCGGGAATCAGGAAGACCGCGGTCGCTCCTGCGCCGCTCGATCGGTGCCCGGATGCCCGGATCGCTCGATCACGTCTTCACCATAGACGCCGGTCAGTGTGGATCATTCTTCCAACTTGCTGGCCTGCCGGCCGCGCCGACCGCGCCCGACCGGGGCCCGTGACCAGGCCGGTCGTTGCATCATGGAGCCATGGAAACCGACGGCGGCCTCGCCGACCTGCTGCGCCGGTCGGCGCCCCAGGTGCTCGCCACGCTCGTGCGCCGGCACGGCGACTTCGACGCCTGCGAGGACGCGGTCCAGGAGGCGCTGCTGGCAGCCGCGCTGCAGTGGCCCGTGGAGGGTGTGCCGGAGAGCCCTCGCGGGTGGCTGACCACCGTGGCGGCGCGCCGCCTCACCGACCAGTACCGCAGCGAGGTCGCCCGCCGGCGCAGGGAGGCGACGACGGCGGCGCGGCTGCCGGCGGACGAGCAGTGGGTGCCCGGCCCGGACGCCGAACGCCCGGAGGACCAGGACGACACCCTGCGACTCCTCTTCCTCTGCTGCCACCCCTCGCTCTCCGCACCGGCCCAGGCAGCGCTGACGCTGCGCGCCGTCGGCGGCCTGAGCACGGAGCAGATCGCCAGGGCGTTCCTGACCAGCGAGTCGACCATGGCGCAGCGGATCCGCCGGGCCAAGCAGCGGATCAGGGCCAGCGGCATCCCGTTCCAGCTGCCACCCGGGCAGGAGCTGCCCGACCGGCTGCGGGTCGTGCTGCACGTGCTCTATCTGATCTTCAACGAGGGTTACACCGCGACCTCCGGGCCGCAGTTGCAGCGCGGCGAACTGACCGGGGAGGCCATCCGGCTGACCCGGGAGGTGCACCGGCTCCGGCCGGCGGCCGGCGAGGTCGCCGGGTTGCTGGCGCTGATGCTGCTCACCGACGCCCGGCGCGCGGCGCGTACCCGGGTGGACGGCACGCTGATCCCGCTCAGCGAGCAGGATCGCAGCCGCTGGGACCAGGCCGCCATCCGGGAGGGGATATCGCTGCTGACCAGCACCCTGCCGACCGGACCGGCCGGGCCGTACCAGCTCCAGGCCGCGATCGCGGCCGTGCACGCGGAGGCGGCGCGCGCCGAGGAGACCGACTGGCCGCAGATTCTCGCCCTCTACGACCTGCTGCAGCGGGTCTCGCCGAGCCCGGTGGTGGCGTTGAACCGCACCGTGGCGGTGGCGATGGTGCACGGCCCGCAGGCGGCGCTCGGCCTGCTCGGCGGGCTCGCCGCCGACGGCCGGCTCGCCGGGCACCACCGGCTGGAGGCGACCCGGGCGCACCTGCTGGAGATGGCGGGCGACCACCCGGCCGCGCAGACGTGTTACCGGCTGGCGGCGCGCCGGACGGCGAGCCTGCTGGAGCGGCGCTACCTGGAGGACCGGGCGGCCCGCCTGGTGGGCGGGGAGGCGCGGTAGCGGTTTCCGGCGTGGGGTGTCGTCACCGGCCCCCGGCCGCCGTCACCCGTGCCAGAACGGCCGCAACTCCACGGTGCCGATCTGGGCGCCGGGATGGGCGGACGCCACCTGGACCGCCTCCTCGAGGCTGGCGCACTCGATGACGTCGAAGCCGGCCAACTGCTCCTTCGTCTCGGCGAACGGGCCGTCCGAGACCAGCAGCTCACCGTCGCGTACCCGCACCGTCGTGGCCTCGCTGGTCGGGCGGAGGCGGTCGCCGATCACCCGTACGCCGCGGGCCTGCAGGTCCTGAACCCACGCGGTCGCGGCCCTGACCTCTGCCTCGGCCGCCTCCGGGCTCGGCTGGACGGACTCGTCGACGCACACCATCAACAGGTACTTCACCGTCGCCACCCTTCGTGAAGGTCAGGTCACCGCCGGGAGGCTATCAGCTTCCGGCGCCCCCCGGAGACCGGACACGTGCGGCGTATCCGCGTGACAGCAACGGCGAAGATGCGCGGCATCCGGCCGTGGTGTGACAGTCGCCTGGACGGTGGCGGAGCCCCGGGAGGTCCCCCTTGAACGAACATGTCGGTGACCGGGCGGTGGTGCTGGGCGGGAGTGTCGCAGGACTCTTCGCCGCCCGGGTCCTCGCGGACTTCTACCGCACGGTGACGGTGGTGGACCGTGACCAGTTGGTCGGCGCGACCGGTCCGCGCCGTGCCGTGCCGCAGGGACACCACATCCACGGACTGCTCGCCAGGGGCCAGCAGATCCTGGAGGAGCTGTTTCCGGGCTTCACCAAGGAGATGGCCGCCGGTGGCGTCCCGACCCGCGACTTCGGTACCAGCCTGGGCTGGCACTTCAACGGGCGGATGATCCGCAAGGTGGAGACCGACCTGGTCTGCATCTCGCCCGGGCGCTGGCTGCTGGAGGAGCGGATGCGGGCCAGGGTCGGCGAACTGTCCAATGTCGCCTTCCTGGACCGGACCGACGTCGTCGGGCTGGAGGCGAGCCCGGACGGCGGCCGGATCACCGGTGTCTCGGTGCACCGGCGCGACGACGACGGGCCCGGCGGCCGCCAGTCGCTTCCGGCGGACCTGGTCGTCGACGCCACGGGGCGTGGCTCGCGAACCCCGCGCTGGCTGGCCGAGCTGGGCTATCCCCGGGTCGAGGAGGAACAGGTCCGGATGGACCTGACCTACACGACGTGCGACTTCAAGGCGCCGCTGGCGACGGACCCGATCGGCGACGACATCGCGATCATCTCGGTCGCGACCCCCGGCAACCCGCGCGGGGCGACCTTCGCCCGGCTGCCCGGTCGCTACTCGGTCTCGCTCAACGGGATTCTCGGCGACCGGGCACCCACCGATCCGGAGGGTTTCCTCGAGTACGTCCGCTCGCTCCCGGTGCCGCAGATCTTCGAGTCGGTCCGCCGGGCGGAGCCGCTGACGACCCCGGTCTCCTTCCACTTCCCCAGCAGCATCCGCCGCCGCTACGAGCGGCTGGCGCGGTTGCCGGAGGGGCTGCTCGCGCTGGGTGACGCGGCGTGCGTCTTCAACCCGATCTACGCCCAGGGGATGACGGTGGCGGCGATCGGGGCGGTCGTGCTGCGCCAGTACCTCGCCGGCGGCGCGCGGCGGCCGCAGCGGTACTTCCGCGACCTGGCCCGGGCGATCGACCCGCCCTGGGACATGTCCGCCGGCGGTGACCTCGGCTTTCCGGGCGTCGCCGGCCGCCGCACCCTCAAGGTGCGGATGGGGAACGCCTACATGCCCCGGTTGCAGCGGGCGGCCACCGAGGACGCGGTCGTCTCGCACGCCTTCATGCGGGTGGCCGGTCTCGTCGACCGGCCGGAGACCCTGATGCGACCCGCGATGGTCTCGCGGGTGTTGTTTCCGGCCCTGCGCCGGTCGAACGGAGGTTGAGCCGGCCCGTCGGCCGCCGCCAGCACCGTCGCTGCGCCGACCGTCGTGCCGATCGGTGTAACGAGGAGGAGCGGAGATGGAACCAGCCGGGGTAACCGCAACACCCGCCGGGCACGGCGAGCGCGACCCGCGTCGCTGGAGCGCGCTCGTCGTGCTCTGCTGCGCCAGCTTCATGGTGATTCTCGACTCGCAGATCGTCATCGTCGGCATGCCGGCGATCCAGTCGGCGCTGGCCCTGGAGGCCAGCGCGGCGCAGTGGATCCTCACCGCCAACCTGCTCACCTTCGGAGGTCTGCTGCTGCTCGGCGGACGCTCGGCGGACCTGCTGGGCCGGCGCAGGATCTTCATGGCCGGCCTGATCGGCTTCCTGCTCACCTCGCTGATCTCCGGTTTCGCCTGGAACGCCGAGGTGATGATCGCGGCCCGGGCCGTGCACGGGGTCTCGTCGGCGATGATGGTGCCGAGCGCGCTGTCGATCCTCATGCGCACCTTCGAGGAGGGGGCCGAGCGCAACAAGGCGATCGCCGCCTGGTCGGCCGTGGGCGGCATCGGCGCCACCACCGCCATGCTGGTCGGTGGCTGGCTCACCAGCAACCTCGGCTGGGAGTCGGTGTTCCTGGTCAACGTGCCGGTGGTGCTGGTCCTGCTGCTGGTCAGCCCGCTGGTGCTGCGGGAGAGCCGGGACCACGGGCGGCGCCGGACGTTCGACTTCGCCGGCGCGCTGACCAGCACCGCGGCGCTGGTCGCGCTGGTCTACGCGATCTCCGAGGCGCCGGCGGCGGGCTGGTCGAGCATGCGGACCACCGGCCTGCTCGCCCTGGTCGTCGTCCTCGGCGTCACCTTCGTCGGGATCGAGGCGCGGTCCAGTGCGCCGCTGGTGCCGCTGCGCACCCTGCGGATGCGGACGGTCGCGACGGGGAACCTGCTGATGGCCGTCGTCGCGATGCTGGTCTTCTCGCTCTCCTTCCTCTCCTCCCTCTACGGGCAGCAGGTGCTCGGCTACTCGGCCATCGAGTACGGCTTCCTGGGCTCGATCATGCCGGTGATGGCCGTCGTGGGCGCGTACGTCGGGCAGGCGGTGGTCACCCGGCGCGGGTTCCGGCCGGCCGCCGTACCCGGTGTGGTGATGCTCGGCGCCGCGTGCGCCCTGTTGATCATGATCAACGTTCGGGGTGACTACCTCGGCGACCTCTTCTTCCCCTTCGTGATCTTCGGTCTCGGCCTGGGCGTCGCGCACACGACCGCCTCGATCGTCGCGCTCACCGGGGTCGCGGAGGCGGAGTCCGGCCTGGCCTCCGGGCTGGTGCACGCCGCGTTCCAGGTCGGCGGCGGGTTCGGTATCGCCATCGTGTCGACGGTGGCCGTCTCCTTCTCCACCGGGGCCGACCAGCCCAGCGCGCTCACCAACGGTTTCCGGGCCGGCTTCGTCGCCTGCGTGGTCTTCGCGGTGGTCGCGCTCGCCTTCGCGCTGGCACTTCCGGCCCGCCGGGTGGCGGCACCCGCCCCGGCGGACGACGAGATCCGACCCGCGCCGGTCGCCGGAGCGTAGTCCGGCCGCCGGTGTGTAGTCCGGCCGCCGGTGTGTAGTCCGGCCGCCGGTGTGTAGGCCGGTCGTCGGAGCGTAGTCCGCACAGGACTCTGCGGGGCCGCAGGACGTCCGCCGGAAACTCCTCCCGGTTGTCGTCCTCCGGCCCCTCGGCTCCGACCTACCTATGAAAGCCCGTCGAGGCGCAGGAGGAGAGCGAGATGAGCGACGTACAGGTGGCGTCGAGGGAAGACTGGCTGGTCGCCCGCAGGCAACTGCTGGCCGACGAGGAGGAGGCCGCCCGCCGGCTGGCGGAGGTGGCCGCGCAGCGGCGCGCGCTGCCGGCGGTGCGGCTGGAGAAGAAGTACGTCTTCGACGGCCCGGACGGCAAGGTCGAGCTGCTCGACCTCTTCGCCGGGCGCCGCCAGTTGATCGTCTACCACTTCATGTTCGATCCGGCCTGGGAGCACGGCTGCAAGTTCTGCTCGTACCTGGTCGACAACATCGGACACCTGTCGCACCTGCACGCCCGGGACACCGCGCTCGCGCTGGTGTCCCGCGCGCCGTTCGCGAAGATCGAATCGTTCCGGGCCCGGATGGGCTGGGGCGTGCCGTGGTATTCCTCCCACGGCAGCGACTTCAACTACGACTTCCACGTCACCCTGGACGAGGCGGTGGCTCCGGTCGAGTACAACTTCCAGGACCGGGCCACGCTGGAGCGGACCGGGGGGCCGACCGAGGGCGAGGCGGGCGGACTCAGCGTCTTCGTCCAGGAGGGCGGCGCGGTCTACCACACCTACTCGACCTACGGGGAGGGCGCCGCGCTGCTGCACGGCATCGACAACTACCTGGAGCTCACCCCGCAGGGCCGTCCGCTCATCCAGGACAAGGCCGGCTGGCTGCGCCACCACGACCGCTACTGAGGATGTGGTCCCACCTATGAGCGATCACCTTCTCGAGGCGGCGGAGGCGGAGGAGCGGCAGCCGATCGGCGCCGCCGTGGCGGCCCGGGCCCGCTGGGCCGTCACGGCCGTGTTCTTCGTCAACGGGCTGCTGATGACCAGCTACATTGCCCGGCTGCCGGGGTTGAAGGCCGAGCACCGGCTCAGCGACGGCGAGCTCGGTCTGATCCTGACGGTCTACGGCGTGGCCGCAGTGCTCACGATGCAGTTCGTCGGGGTCTTCGTGGCCCGGTTCGGCAGCGCCCGCGTCATCCGGTCGACCCTGGTCGGCCTGCCGGTGGTCCTGGTCGCGGTGGGCCTGGCCGGCGACGCCCTCCAGCTCGCCGCGGCGGTGCTCGTGCTGGGCACGGTGATGGGGGTCCTGGACGTCGCCATGAACGCCCACGCCGTCGCGGTGGAACGGGTGCGGGGCCGTCCGATCATGAACGGCTGCCATGCGGCCTGGAGCGTCAGCGCGGCGACCGGCTCGCTGCTGGCCGCCGGGTTCACCCGGGCCGGCGTCTCGCCGACCGGCCACTTCCTGGCGGTCGGCGCGGTGCTCCTGGTCGTCGGCCTGCTGATCACCGCATGGCTGCTGCCGCCCTCGGCCGACCACGTCCCGCGCTCCCCGGACCGCAAGCGGGTACGGGTGGGCTGGCGGGCCGGCTGGACCAGGACGCTGCTGCTCTTCGGCGTGATGGGCTTCGTCACGATGGTCTCCGAGGCCACCGTGATCAGCTGGAGCGGCGTCTTCCTGCACGACTACCACGGTGCGACGCTCGCGCTCGCCCCGCTGGGCCTCACCGCGTTCACCGCCTGCCAGACGGCCGGCCGGCTCGTCGGTGACCGGCTGCACGTGCGCTACGGGGCGCCGGCGCTCTTCCGTGCCGGCGGCGTCGTGGCCGTCTGTGGCCTCGTGGCCGTCCTGCTGGCCCCGTCGCCGGGGGCCGCCATCGCCGGCTTCGGGCTGCTCGGTCTCGGCGGGTCGGTGTTGCTGCCCCTGGTCTTCAGCGCGGTCGGGCACGCCGGCGGCGACGGACCGGGAGCGGCGACGTTCATCTCCCGGTTCAGCACCTTCACCTACGCGGGCATCCTCATCGGTCCCGCGATGGTGGGGTGGTCCGCCGAGCTGGTCGGCCTCGGCTGGACCCTCGCCGGGCTCGTGCCGTTGCTGGTCGGCGTGGTGCTCAACGCCCGGTTGATCGCCTTCGCCGACCGCGACCGTCCGGTGCCGGCGGCGACCTGACGGGTCACGCATTGCGCACTCGGGAAGGTGCGTGCTTGGTGCCGAAATGTCACGTTACTAAGTGGGCCGGCCGGGTCGGCCGGCCCACTTCTGCCGGAGGTCTCAGGAGGTCATGGTGTTGAGAACCGACGTTCCACCGAGGACGGAGAAGGACGTTCCGTCAGGGCTGGAAACCGCCGTTCCGCAGGGAGTGGAACTTGTCCGGCGGACCGAGGAACTCGTACCCCTGTTGCGGTCGCACGCGGCCTGGACGGACCAGCACAGGCGGCTACACGACGAGGTCATCGAGGCGATGTCGGCCGCCGGGATCTTCCGGATGCGGGTGCCCGCCCGCTACGGCGGGTACGAGAGCGACGCCGGCACCGTCCTCGAGGTGATCAGCCGGATCAGCGGCAGCGACGGCTCGGCCGGGTGGAACGCGGCCGTGTGGTCGATCAGCAACTGGATCGCCGGCCTCTTCCCCGACGAGGCGCAGGACGAGGTCTTCGCCGAGCCGGACGTGCGGGTCTGCGGGGTGCTCAGCCCGACCGCCGGCGCCGAGCCGACCGAGGGCGGCATCGTGGTCAACGGACAGTGGCGGTTCATCAGCGGCGCGCTGCACAGCCAGTGGCAGGCGATCCTCGCCATGGGACCCGCTCCCGACGGCTCGCAGTGGCCGCTGCTGGCGTTGGTCCCGATGTCGGAGCTGGAGATCGTCGACGACTGGCACACCGCCGGGCTGCGGGGCACGGGCAGCGTCACCACGGTCGCGAAGCGGGTCTTCGTGCCGCAACACCGGATCATGCCGATGGTGGCGATCCTCTCCGAGCAGTACGCCTCGCAGCGCAACGCCGGGTCGCCGCTGTTCCGCCAGCCGCTGATCCCGACCGGCTGCGCCACCTTCGCCGCGACCGCGGTCGGACTGGCGAAGGCCGCCCTGGAGGCGTTCCTCGACCGGCTCGGCGAGCGGAAGATCACCTACACCGAGTACACCAGCCAGCGGGACGCGCCGATCACCCACTTCCAGGTAGCCGAGGCGGCCACGAAGATCGACGAGGCCGAGTTCCACGGCCGGCGGCTGACGGATCTGCTGGACGGGAAGTACGCCACCGGTGAGGCGTGGCAGCTCGTCGACCGGGTGCGGGCCCGCGCCGGCCTCGGTCGCGTCTTCCAGCTGACCAGGGAGGCGGTCGGGGTGCTGAAGACCGGCAGCGGCGGCACGTCCATCTACGACGACGTGCCGATCCAGCGCATCGACCGGGACATCCAGACGCTCAACATGCACGCGCTGATGCACCCGAACACCAACGCGGAGCTGTACGGGCGGATCCTCTGCGGGCTCCCGCCGAACACCATGTACCTCTGACCCCGGGACACACCGGACGAGCAGGGAGGGCTGGCGCAGGCGCCAGCCCTCCTGTCGTCGTGTACGGCCCGGCAGGACCTCCGTGCCGCTCAGCTGAAGCAGCGGACCTCGCGCCCGACGCGGTGCGCCTCGGCCAGCAGCCGGTCCTTCCAGCGGTCCCAGAGACCGGCGAGCCGGGACGTGATGACCACGACGTCGACGGAGCGCTCGGCCAGCGGGGTACGCAGGCCGAGCGCGTGGTGGCCGGCGTGCCGCCCGTCGCGTACGGCCCGGTCCAGCAGCTCCCGGTCGAAGTCCATGACCGTGGCCGGCCGCAGGGAGTCCGGGAGGTGGCCGCCCGCGCCGACGACCGCCACCGTGCCGGTCGGCGAGCTGCCGCGCAACGCCTGCTCGATCTCGGCGGCCACGTCCAGGTCGCGCACCTCCCGGGTGTGCCGGAGCAGGTCGGTGTAGTCGTCCTCCCACGGCCAGAAGAGGTCGTCGTCGACGAGCGCCCAGCCGATCTCGATGACCGGCTCCGGATGCCGGGCCACCAGGCGGAGCATGTTCCGCTTGAACTGGTCGAGCTGCTCGCGCCGCTTGCGCTCCTGCAACCCCTCGATCACCCACGCCGAGCGGTCGAACCGGATCGGCAGCCCCCTGCGGTGCAGCAGGTAGCCGAGTTCCAGGTCCTCGACGGCCCAGCCGCGGTGGCCCTCGTCGAAGCCGCCCACCGCCCAGAAGTCGTCGGCACGCACCGAACAGTTGATGGTCCAGAAGACCTGCCACGGGATGCTGCGCCGCTCCAGGTCGTCACCGCACCGCGCGAGTATCCCCTCCCGGAGGTCGAGGAACTCCGGCACCTCGCCGTAGCGGCGTACCGCCTCCTCCGGCGGGTACTGCCGGACGATGTCCGGCACCTCCCACATCGGAGCCTCCGGGTTGTATCCGTAGGCGTACCCGAGCAGGGCGCAGCGCGCCGCGTCGTCCTGGTGGGCGAGGAAGTGCCGCCGGACGAAGTCGGGCCCGGGCAGCGCCCCGGTGTCCAGGAAGACCAGGATCGGCGACGAGGCCAGCCGCGCCCCCTCGTTCCGGGCGAGGGCCACCCGGTTGTCCTCGTCGGCCTGGAAGTGGTATTTCAGGCGCAGCCGGTCCGAGAAGGACCGCGCCACCGACGCCGAGTCGTCCGACGACCCGTCGTCGGAGACCACGACCTCGAACTCCGGCGTGCCCGGCCGCTGCCGGGTCAGCTGGAGCAGCGTGTCGTGCAGTTGGTCGCGTCGGTTGTAGGTGGGGATGACGACCGAGACCTGGGGATCGGTTACGGGTGACGTCACGGCGGGATTCCCTCCGGTTAGATTCCAGCGCGTCCGGACGATCAGAACCTGAGCAGGACCTTGCCCAGGTAGGCGCCGTCGAGCAGGGACGTGATGGCGGGGATCAACTGGTCGAGACCGTCGACGAAGGTCTCGTGCAGCACCACCCTGCCGTCGCGGACCAGCGGAGGGAACTCGCGTTCGAACTCGGGCAGCAGGTCCAGGTGGTCGTTGGTGGTGAAGCCGATCAGGTTCAGCCGCTTGCCGATGACCATCTGCATCGTGCGGTGCCCGTGCGGGCGGCCGGTGCTGTGCTCCTCCGAGCTTCCGCAGAGCAGGATCCGGCCGTGTGGGCGCATGGCGTTGAAGGCGCTGTCGAGTTGCCAGCCGCCGACGTTGTCGTAGTAGACGTCGACCCCGCCGAGCTTCTCCGGCCAGCCGTCGTGGTAGTCGAACGCCTCGTCGTAGCCGAGCTTCTCGGTGACGAACCGCGCCTTCTCGGCGGAGCCGACGCTGCCGACGACCCGGGCGGCCCCGTAGATCCGGGCCAGTTGCCCGACCACGCTGCCGACCGCGCCGGCCGCGCTGGAGACCACCACGGTGTCGCCCTTCTCGATGCCGATCCGGCGCACCCCGCAGTACGACACGATCGCCGAGCTGAGATGGTGCGAGATCGACGGGTACCGGCTGGTGTCGAGGACGGTGAACTCCTTGGCGTCGGCGACCGCGTACTCCCGCCACGCCATGTGGTGCAGGACCACGTCGCCGACCCGGAGGTCGGGGCCGGCCGACTCCACCACCTCACCGATGGCGTGCCCCCACATCGGCTCGCCGAGCTGGAAGTGCGGCACGTGCAGATCGCTCAGGTCACGCATCCGCTGGAGCAGGCCGGGGTCGATCGCCATGTACATGTTGCGGACAACGGCCTGCCCCGGGCCCGGTGCCGGCACCGGCACCTCGACCATGGCCACCTCACCGGGCACCGGCAGGTCGTCGGGGGGGCGGGCGATCAGATGGATCTCACGGCTGACGGTCACGGTCGGCTCTTCCCTCCGAGACGGGGCACGTCGCAGAGCGCGGCGGCGCGAACACTCACGGAAATGAGAATATCGACGTGCCGGATCTGACCAACTTCGAAAAAGCGCAGTTGCCCGCCGGCGTCGGCGACGAGGACGCCGGCGGTGCCGGCCTGCGACCCGGCGGTCAGGATCCCCAGTACGGGACCCAGACACTCTCCGGGCTGAAGCCGCCGAAACTGGCCAGGCTGGAGTTGCCGGCCACCTGGTACGGGCCGCCGAGGCAGTCGTCGTTCATGAACATCGCGGCGCTGCCGCTGTGGGTGTTGACCGCCGAGTGGGCCCGGTCGGCCCAGCCGCGATCGACCAGGCTGACACAGGTGCCGCCAGGGACGAGCGATGTCAACGGCAACATCTCGCCGGTGAAGTTGGAGCCCTCGTAGAGACAGAGCGAGCGGGACGGACAGGGATCCGCGCGGTGCGCGGACGCCGGGCCGGCCGTGGCCGCCGTCGCGGTGGCGAGCAGGGTCACCACCGAGACCGTCGTGACCAGCAGCGCCGAGCGCAGGTTTCCGGTCGACACGGTTACCTCCTTCATATCGCCGTTGACTGAAAAACCGGATCAGTCGGCTCGACCGGCCGGCGACCCGGCCAGACACACCGGGAGCGTCCACGGCTGGCAGAAGGTGCGCGTGACCGGAGGATGCCGACCCTGTCGCCGGTACTCCAGAATCGTCGTATCGAACCGAACGGCGAGGCACCTCCTGGCGTGCGCTTGCCGCGCAGGCAATCGCGTCAGACGCGGTCGTCGTTGAGGACGCTGCTGCACCGGCGGATCGTCCCGAGGTGCAGCCGTCCGGTCAGGGCGGGTGGCAGCAGCCGGCCGGCGAGCCGGGCCGGTGCCGCCGGTGGCGCGTTGGTGATCTCGCTCGCCGCCAGCCGGGAGATCCGGCGTACCCGGCGGCTCCGGATCCGCTCGTACCGGCGCAGGGCGGTGACCGGGTCACCGGGTGTGCGCAGCGCGCGGCGCAGCAGCCAGGCGTCCTCCAGGGCCTGGTTGGCGCCCTGGGCCTGCGACGGCGGAAACGCGTGCGCGGCGTCGCCGAGCAGGGTCGACGGGCCGGTGCCCCAGCGGGTCGGCACCTGGTGCAGGACGTGCGGGTATGCCTGCACGTCCGACTCGGCGAGCCCGGCCAGCAGTTCACCGACCGGCTCGGCATAGGAGGCGAACCTGCCACGCAGCCACTCCAGCACCGGCCGGTCGGCGGGCGCCGGCACGGGTACGTCGAACCACCACTGCAGCAGTCCGCCGCCGGCCGGCATCAGACCGCAGAGCCCGGCCGGGCCGACGAGGCAGCGGGCGGTCACCCCGCCGGCCAGCCCGGGTAGTGCCATGGTCAGGCCCTGCCAGCTCACCCAACCGTTCCGGCTCGCGGGTGCCGGGTCCAGCACCACCCGACGCACCGCGGAGCGGTAGCCGTCGGCACCGACCAGCACGTCCCCGGTGAGCACGTTGCCGGTCGGCGCGTCTCCGGTGGGCGCGTCTCCGCCGTCCGGGTGCCGGGTGGGCGCGTCTCCGCCGTCCGCGTCCCTGGTGGGCGCGTCCCTGGTGGGCGTGTCTCCGGCGGGCGCGTCCCTGGTGGGCGCGTCTCCGGCGGGCGCGGGCCGGGCCAGGCCGGTGACGGTCACGCCGCCGGTCACCACTCGCAGGTCGGAGACGGCGCATCCGTAGCGCACGGTCCCGGGCGGCAGGGCCCCGGTGAACCGGTCGAGGATCGCGGCGCGGGGCACGGTGGCCACGCCGTAGCCGGTGCGGCGGCGCATCACCCGCAGATCCGCACGCCCGAAGGGGCGGCCCTGCGGGGTGTGGAACTCCAGGGTCTCGACGTCGCCACCGAGCCCGTCGAGCGGCACCCCGAGGTCGGCGGCCGCCGCCGCGCCGTTGCTGAAGATCGTCACCGCCGCGCCGTCGGTGCGCGGTCCCGGTGCCCTTTCCAGCACCCGGACCCGGTGCCCGTCGGCCACCAGACCGTTCGCCAGGGCCAGCCCGCCGATGCCCGCACCGACGATGATCACCTCCACGACGACACCCCCGTCCATCGCGATCCGTTCCACTACGATCGTTGTACTACGGATGGTGTCATAGTATCGGGGCGTGCCACCACCCAACCAGCGCCGCCGGGCGGCCCTCGCGGACGCCGCCATCGCGCTGCTCGCCGAGTCCGGCGTGCACGGCGTCACCCACCGGGCGGTCGAGAGGCGGGCCGGACTCCCCACCGGCACGGCCTCCAACTACTTCCGCAGCCGGGAGGCGCTGCTGGTCGCGGCGGCCGAGCGGGTCGGTGAGCTGCACTACGCCGACATGGACGCGGCCGGATCGACGTACCGGCCGCCGCCGGCCGCCGGTACCCGGGAGCGCGCGGCGGAGCTGATCGCCGGATCACTGCTCACGGCCGCTACCGTGCACCGGGACCGCTACCTGGCGATCTTCGAACTTCGGCTGGAGAGCCTCCGCCGGCCGGCCCTCGCCGACGTGCTGCACGGCCTGCTCCGGCGCTCGGTCGCCGTCACCACCGGACACCATGCCGACCTCGGCCTCCAGATCCCGCCGGAGGCCGTGCCGACGCTCGTCACGCTCTACGGTGGGGCGCTGTTCACCCTGGTGAGCAGCGCGCCGGACGAGATCACTCCGGAGCGGACCCGGGAGGTGGCGACAGCGATCGTCCGGGCCGCTCTCGGCTGAGCTCCGGACCCGGAGCGGCGGCGCCCGGAGCGGCGGCGGCGAGAAAGTCGGCGAGCACCTCGGTGTGGGTGGAGAAGGCCAGCTCGGCCGGGGCGGTGAGGACCAGCCACTCGGTGGCCTCCTCCGTCGGGGTCGAGGCGGGCAGCGCCTCGGCGGACCGCGTCGGCAACACGCCGAAGACCATGATGGTGCCGCCCGACGGGGCGCTGTGCACCGCGTACGGCCGTACCGTCTCGGCGGCGGCGATCAGGCCGGTCTCCTCGCGGAGCTCCCGGACCAGCGCGTCGCGCCAGTCCTCGCCGTACTCGATGAAGCCGCCCGGGAGCGCCAGCAGCCCCAGCCCCGGCTCGATGGCCCGGCGCTGCACCACCACGCCGACGCCGTCGGCGGTCGACACCGGCAGGATCGCCACCGCCACCGGAGCCGGATTGCGCCAGGTCGTCTCGCCGCAGCCGGCACAGACCCTGGGCCAGTCCACCGCCGGATAGGCGGCGCCGCAGTACGAGCAGTGCGAGTGTGCGACAGCGGTCACGGGGAACGAGGTTACCGGGCGGGGGATCCCCGCCGCCGCCGTGCCGGAGCCGACCCCGGCGGGTCGGGTCCCGGCGGGTCGGGCCCCGGCGGGAGAGCGGACGCGGCGACCGGATGCGGCTATCGTGCGGGAAACGATCAACGTTTGATGATCGGGGTGTGCCGGTGGGATGGCTCCGGCTCGTGGCCGACCGGTTCCGCCAGGGCTGGCTGGGAGTGGTCGAGGCGACACTGGCCGCGACCGTCTCCTGGGCGGTCGCGGCGGCGCTGCTCGGCCATCCGCAACCCTTCTTCGCCCCGGCGGCGGCGCTGATCGTGCTCGGCCAGGCCCGGGGGCAGCGGATGCGCCGGGCCGTGGAGGTGGTGCTCGGGGTCGCGGCCGGAGTGCTCGTCGCCGACCTCGTGGTGCAGGCGCTCGGCCGGACCACCTGGACCGTGCTGACCGTCGTGCTGCTCACCGTCGGGCTCGCCGTGGCGATCGGCGCGAGCAGCGTCTCCGTGGTGCAGGCCACGGTCTCCGCCCTCTACCTGGTGACGGTGCCGCCGTCGACCGACGCGCTGGTGCCGTTCCGGTTCGTCGACGCGCTGATCGGCGGGCTCGTCGCGCTCGTCGCGAGCCAACTGTTCAGCGCCCGGCAGCCGCTCGCCCCACTGCTGGCCGAGGCACGGCAGACCTTCGCCGCGCTGGCGGAGCTGCTCACCGGGATCAGCGAGGCGCTGGACCACGACGACGAGCCGGCCGCGGTGGCGGCGCTGCACCGGGCCCGCCAACTGGACGCGGCCGTGGACCGGCTCCAGACGGCGGTGCTGGCGGCCGGAGAGGCGTTGCGCCTGCACCTGCGGCGGCGCCGGCACATCGGGCGGGTGCACGCGCTGGAGGCGTCGAGCCGGCAGGTCGACTACGCCGTACGCAACCTGCGGGTGCTGGCCCGGGCCGCGGTGGCGCTGACCCGGCTGCCGGTGGCGAACCCGCCGGAACTCGGCGCCGCACTGCGCTGCCTCGCCGAGGCGGTACGCCGCGCCGGCGAGGCGCTCGCGGCCGACCTGACCGGGCAGGACGAGGCGGCCGACCGGTACGCCGAGGAGACCGACGTCGCCGCGCTCGACGCGGTACGCACGGCCGGGCGGCTGCTGCTCACCCCGGAACCGCCGCTGCCGATCATCATGATCGTGGGGCAGATCCGGGCGACCGCGATCGACCTGCTCCGAGGCGTGGGCGCGGACGACGTCGCGGTGCTGGCCCGGGTCGACGAGGCTCTGGGACTGCCCCCGCTGTAGACGGGGCTCTGGGACTGCGCCCGCTGTAGGGGACTGCTCCCGCTGTAGGGGCCCGTCCGTCCCCGCTGTAGGGGACCGCCACCGCTGCGCGGCGATGCCGGGTCATCCGGCCGGCGCATGCCGGCGTACCGCCAGCAGCGCGACGTCGTCGACGGGCTGTTCGACCGCCAGGGTGGTCATCACGGTGACGCAGACCGACTCGGCCGGCCCGGGGTGGATGGCGGCGCGCAGCCGGTCCAACCCGACGTCGATGAGCTCGTTCCGCCGCTCGATCAGCCCGTCGGTGTAGCAGACCAGGACGGCGCCGGGCGGAAACTCGACCGAGGTGCTGCGGCGGTGCTTCGGGCGTCCGATGCCGAGCGGCAGGTCGACCGGGAGGGGGACGGTGTCGACCGGCTCTCCGGGGGTGGCCAGTATGGGCGGCAGGTGACCGGCCAGCGAAACGCGCATTTCCGTCCGGTCCGGGCTGACCAGCGTGTAGAGCACCGTGGCGAGCTTGCCCGCCTCGAAATGCTGGATCTTGTGATCGAGCCGGGTCAGCGCGTCGGCGGGGTCGTCACACTCCAGGGCGTAGGCGCGCAGCGCGCTGCGCAGCCGTCCCATCACCACGGCCGCCGGCAGCCCGTGTCCGGAGACGTCGCCGACGACGATGCCGAGCCAGCCGGTGGGGAGGCTGAAGACGTCGTACCAGTCGCCGCCGATCCCGGTGTGGTGCCCGGGCACGTACCGGGCGGCCATGTCGACGCCGGCCGCCTCGGGTAGCCGGGTCGGCAGCAGGCTGCGTTGCAGGGCGAGCGCGGCCGTCCGGTCGATGTTGCCCAGCCGGGCCTGGCTGGCCAGGCTGGCGCGGTCGGCGACCAGTTGCAGCAGCCGGATGTCGTCGGCGTTGAACCGTCGTGGTGTGAGGCCGCCGACGTGCAGCACACCGACGAGTTCGGTGCCGGCGAACATGGGCACGCCGAGCATCGACCGGATGCCCTTCTCGTGCAGCAGCGGGTTGACCACCGTGGCCGGGGTGACCTCCTCGAGCACCACGGGCTGCTTGTCCTGGGCGACCCGGCCGGCGAACCCTTGGCCGACCGCGACCCGGAAACCCTGCCGGACCTCCTCCTCCAACCCCTTGGCGGCGGTGGCCACGAGCTGCTGGGCGTGCTGGTCGAGGAGCAGGATCGTGGCGGTGTCCACCTGGAGGAGGCCGCAGATCCGCGCCAGCAGCTCGTCGAAGAGGTCTTCCACCTCGAGCCGGGACAGTGTCGAGTCGGTCACCGCCTCGATCCGGCGCAGCCGTTCGTCGGCGCCGGAGTCATCCGCCTCGATCACGCCGGAAAGCGTAGCCTCTGCCGAGGGGTAGCGGTGCTGCTGGACGGTCGGTTCGGCGTGGACCGGCCCGGCGCGGCCGGAGAACGGACATAGCCGACGGGAACCCCCGTGATCCAGGAATCCCGGGACGACTGGTCGGGCCGAGCCGGCTTCGGAGAGCGGTTGATTCGGGTGTCGGTCCGGCGATCCGGCGCCGCGCGGTTAGGGTGGCGGCAGATCGTCCCGATCGACAGTTGCCAACCTGCCGGAGGAGGCGGAGGCCCGATGCGGCTTGGCCTACAGATCCCCAATTTCACCTGGCCGAACGGTCCGGCCGAGCTCGGCGCCGACCTGGCCGCCGTGGCCCGGACGGCAGATCGGGTCGGCTTCGACTGCGTCGCCGTGATGGACCACTACTTCCAGATCCCGGCGGTCGGTCCGAGCGAGGCCGACATGCTGGAGGCGTACACCACGCTCGGGTTTCTCGCCGCACACACCGAGCGGGCCACCCTGCTGACCCTGGTCACCGGGGCGCACCACCGGCCGCCGGGCCTGCTCGCGAAGATCCTGACGACCCTGGACGTTCTCTCCGGCGGGCGGGCGATGCTCGGCATCGGGGCCGGCTGGAACGAGGAGGAGTCGCGCGGGCTCGGCTTCCCGTTCCCGCCGCTCGCCGAGCGCTTCGAGTTGCTCGAGGAGACCCTGCGGTTCCTGCTCCAGATGTGGTCCGACGACGACGGACCGTTCCGCGGCCGGCACGTCCGGGCCGAGCGCCTGCTCAACTCGCCGCAGTCGCTGTCCCGGCCGCACCCGCCGATCATGATCGGCGGAGGCGGGGAGAGGAAGACCCTGCGGCTGGTCGCCAGGTACGCCCAGGCGTGCAACCTGTTCAACAGCCCGGAGCTGGCGCACAAGCTCACGGTGCTGCGGGAGCACTGCGAGCGGGAGGGGCGCGACTACGACACCATCACCAAGACGGTCTACCAGTTCATGGACGTCGGGGAGAACGGCGAGAAGACGAGCGAGCTGATCGACGAGCTGCGCCGGCTGAGCGAGCTCGGCTTCGACATGGCCATCGGCGCCGTACCGCAGCTGCCCCGGCTGGACGTGCTGGAGCGGATCGGCGCCGACGTCATCCCGGTGGTGCGGGAGTTCTGAGCGCTACCGCCCGGGCGGTAGCGCCGAACCGGTCCGCCTCGGCCGGTTACTATCCTGATCTCAGCGGCCTGTCGCGGGAGCGACGCCGGACGGCTTTCCCGACCCGCGGCGTCCGGTTCCCGGGCCCGACCAGATGATCGAGGAGGGGCGCCGGTGGCGGCCTTGGAACGTACTCTTGTCCTGCTCAAGCCCGACGCGGTGGCGCGCGGGCTGACCGGCCGGCTGGTGCAGCGGTTCGAGGACGCCGGCCTCAAGATCGTCGGCCTCAAGATGAGGCAGCTGGACGCGGACTTCACCCGCCGGCACTACTTCGACCTGGAGGAGCGGTTCGGTGAGGGCGTCTACGCGGCCACCGCCGCCTACATGCAGCAAGGGCCGGTGGTGGCGCTCCTGCTGGAGGGGGTCGAGGCGGTGGCCAACGTCCGCCGCATGATCGGACCGACCTTCCCCGGCCAGGCGGCGCCGGGCACCATCCGGGGCGACTTCGCCCACATGTCCAAGGCGTACGCGGAGTCGAGCGGCAAGGCCGTCGCCAACCTGGTGCACGCCTCGGGCAGCGTCGACGAGGCGAAGTACGAGTCGGAGCTCTGGTTCGGCGACGACGAGCAGTTCGACTACCAGGGCACCGCCGAGCGCTACGTCTTCTGACGGAGCCCTCGCGCTACCCGCCCCGGGTCCGCCTCGACCGCGTTCCGCCCTTCCGTGCCTCGTCCGCGCCGTCGCGGACGAGGCACGCGGCTGGGTGGTCGGGACCACCCGGGGCCGCGGGTCAGCCGGCGCTGGCCGCCGTCACGGCACGGTGGCTGCGCATGGCGTGCTCGACCACCGCGATCAACACCTCCTTGCCGGACTTTCGTGACCGGGCGTCACAGAGCACGACGGGTACACCCGGATCGAGACTCAGCGCCTGGGTGACCTCGTCGAGCTCATAGCGCCGGGCGCCGTCGAAGCAGTTCACCGCCACGACGAACGGCGTGCCGTGCTTCTCGAAATAGTCGACCGACGGGAAGCAGTCGGCCAATCGGCGGGTGTCGGCGAGCACCACCGCGCCGAGCGCACCCAGCGCCAGTTCGTCCCAGACGAACCAGAACCGGTCCTGTCCGGGAGTGCCGAAGAGATAGAGCACCAGGTCGTCGGTGATGCTGATCCGGCCGAAATCCATCGCCACCGTGGTGGTGGTCTTCGTCTCGACGCCGGAGAGGTCGTCGACGCTGTGCCCCTCCTCGGTGAGGACCTCCTCGGTGCGCAGCGGCCGGGTCTCGCTGACCGCGCCGACCAGGGTGGTCTTGCCGACGCCGAAACCTCCGGCGATCAAGATCTTGACGGCGGTCGGCATCCGGTCCGGGGACGTCCCGGTCCGGTCGACACCGTCAGAGTGCGCGTAGTCCATTGATCACCTGTTCGAAGATGCTGTCATCGGTCAGGACCGGCGCCGGCCGCGGCTCGGCCACCCGGACGAGCCGGTGTTCCAGGAGGTCGCCGAGGAGTACCCGGATGGTCCCGAGAGGAAGGTCCAGATGTGCCGCGACCTCGGCGACGGAGAGCCGCCGCCGGCAGAGCGCGACGATCGCCAGGTGCTCCGGCCCGAGCCCGACATCCCGGGAGGAGATCGTCCGCGCCGTGCTGACCTGTGAGATCAGGTCGAACTTGCCGCTCACCGGCCGGGCCCGACCCCGGGTCACCGCGTAGGGCCGGACCACCGGGCCGGCGTGGTCGTCGACCCAGTGGATTTCCGGAGGTTCCTCGTTCTCGGTCATCGCCGGGGCTCACTGCCGGTGGACCGGTGCGTCGGGTGTCCGGGTGCTGGAGGCCAGGTACTTGCCGGCCCGGGTCACCAGCATGGCCATCTCGTACGCGATCAGCCCCACGTCCGCGTCCTCGGCGGCGAGTACGGCGAGACAGGCGCCGTGCCCGGCGGCGGTGACGAAGAGAAACGCCGAGCGCATCTCGATGATCGTCTGTTGTACCGGCCCACCGCCGAATCTCCTTCCGGCGCCCCGGGCCAGGCTCTGCACGCCCGACGCCACCGCGGCCAGATGTTCCGCGTCGTCCCGGTCGATCTCGCGCGACGAAGCCATCAGCAGTCCGTCGACGGAGAGCAGGATCGCGTGCCGGGTCTGTTTCACCCGGCCGACCAGATCGTCGAGGAGCCAGGTCAGGTCGAGGTTGGACGCTGTTTTCTGCACGGGTTCGTCCCTTTCTCTGCCGGTGATATCGCCATCTCGCCAGACGTGGCCGGTCAGGCCTCGGGCGGAGCCGCCCCGGCGCCGCTACCGTCGTCCAGCGGGGGTACGGCGCTGGACCGTCCGCGCCGGGTACCCGATTGATAGGAACTCATCATCCGGCGGATCTGCTCGGGAGTCCGGGGAGTGTGTTCCTCGGCCGGCTCCGGTTCGGTCCGCTCGCCACCGTCCCGCAGGGCGGGGGCGAGGTTCGCCTGCCGCACCCGGACCGGCAGGCCGGACCGGGTCAGCGAGGCTGATCCGCTCGTGACTGTCGATCCGGCGCTCGTCGGGGATGTTCCCGGGCCTGCCGGGGCCGATCCCCGGGCGGGCGAAAAGCCTGTGCGGGCCGCCGCTGCTGCCGGGTCGGCCGGTGCGATGCCCTCCAGCGCATTCGTCGACCCGGTGGCGACCCGCTCCGACCTGCGGCCGGCATCCCATCGCGACCCCTGCGCCGGCTCCCCGGCGGCGTCGCGCTCCGGGTGCCGTGCCGACCCTCGAACCGGGTCCCGGCCCGGATGACGCCCCGGGTCCTGCCCCGACGCGTGCCCCGGCTCCCACCCGGCGGCGTGTGCCGGCTCCCGGTCGGGCCGGCCGCCGGGCTCCTGGTCCGGCAGGCGGCCGGGCTCCTGGCCGGGCGGTCGCCGGAGGTTTCCCCCGATCGCGCTCGCCGCCAGCCGCTCGACCGGCATCGACCCGGCGGCGGGCTCGCCCTCCGCGCTGCGGTCCGTGATCAGGGCGATCGGGATCAGCACCACGGCGGTGATCCCGCCGTACGGCGAGTCCTTCAACCGGACCCGGATGCCGTGCCGCTCGGTGAGCCGGCTGACCACGTAGAGGCCGAGTTGGGCGGCACCGCCGATGTGGGTGAACTCGTGCTGGGTGGCGATCCGTTCGTTGGCGGCGGCCCGATCCTCGGCGCTCATGCCCAGACCGCGGTCCTCGATCTCGATCGCGAAGCCGTTGGCGACCAATTGGCCGCCGACGTGCACGTCGGTCTGCGGGGGCGAGAAGGAGAGCGCGTTCTCGATCAGCTCGGCGATCAGGTGGATCACGTCACCGACGGCCCGGCCCGCGAGGTCCACGGCACCGACCGGCAGCACGCTGACCCGGGCGTAGTCCTCGACCTCGGCCACCGCGCCACGCAGGACGTCGATCATCGGGACGTTCCGTCGCCAGGCCCGGCCCGGCGTCGCCCCGGAGAGCACGATCAGGTTTTCCGCGTTGCGGCGCATCCGGGTGGCGAGGTGGTCCACCCGGAACAGGTCCTCCAGCTCCTCCGGGTCGTTCTCCCGCCGCTCCATCGTGTCCAGCAGGGTGAGCTGCCGGTGGATCAGCGCCTGCGTACGCCGGGCCAGGCTGAGGAAGATGTCCCGGACGCCCCGGCGCAACTGGGCCTGCTCCACGGCGATGCGTACGGCGGTCTCCTGTGCGACGTTGAACGCGTGGGCCACCTGCCCGATCTCGTCCGGGCCGACCGTGAGCGGTGGCGCCTCCTTGTCGATGTCGACCGGTTCACCCCGGCCGAGCCGGGCGACCAGGTCCGGCAGCCGCTCGTTGGCGAGCCTGAGCGCCGCCAGGCGGAGCCGTTCGAGCTGGCGGACCATCGAGCGCGCGGTGTTCATCGAGATGATGACGGCGGCGAGCCCGAGGAAGAACATGACCAGCATCCGGACCACGATGCCGATCGCGCCTGGGGCGTCCGCCCGGACCAACTCGTCACCGCCGGCGACCTGCAACCGGAGCAGTTCGGCCAGCCCGGGGTCGACCGTGCCGCGCCACTCGTCGGCCGGGACCGCGGGGCGGCCGTTCGGGCGTCCTTCCTGGACGATCCGGTCCTCGACGGCACGGAGAACGGCGACCGGCCCCGCACGGAGTGCCTGGCGGTATCGGTCCTGGTCGGCCTGGGGCAGCTCGGCGACCGCCTCGTCCGCGATCAGTCGCTCGGCGCCGATCAGCTGGATCACCTGGGCGTGTTCGGACTCGCTGATCCGGTTGGCGGCGTACGCGCCGGTGAGCAGCGCGTCCGCCTGGGAGGCGAGCTCGCGCGCCCTGGTGAACCTGATCAGGTTCTCCGCGCGGCGGTCGACGTCACCGGCGTCCAGGTTGCCGAGCGAGCCGTAGACCCGGAAGATCGATCCGATCGCCTCGGTGAACGCCTGCGCGGCGGTCTGCCGGTCGATGCGGCGGGCGTCGATCGCCTCCCGTACGGCGGCCAGTCCGTCCAGTTCGACAAGTGCCCGGGCGACCCGCCGATCGAGTTCGGGTCGGGCCGCCAGCTTGGCGAACCAGGTCTGGGCCGCCGCCCGGAAGGTCGTCACATCCGCCCGGACCCTGCGGCGCTCCACCTCCAGGGATTCCCGGGGCGGCGCCTGCGGGGCCCCCAGGTAGCCGAGGGAGAGCCGGCGCTCGTCCTGCAGGTGCAGGATCAGTGGCTCGGTCGGCGCGTACACCTGGGCGTCGAGAGTCTGCACCCAGACCAGGTTGAGCCCGTCGCGGAGGGTGACCCACGCGCCGAACGCCCAGAGCGCGAGCAGGGTGAGCAGCAGGGCGACGACTTTGGTACGCAGGCGCGAAGCAGGAAAGCCCATTACACCGTCCCGTACCGGTCGAAGGCGATTGATCGACTACTCACCAGGTTTCTGGTGTCGCGGGCACCCTGGGTCGCATCCACGATCTTTGAGTACCCGGCGCACGCTAGCAGTGCCCGGTGTGATGCCTCAACCCCCGGTTTAGACGAAGATCACCTTTTTGGCCCGTACCGCGCGGTTGGCCTGCTGACAGGCGTTGCCTGTGCGGCGCGACGGCCGACGCGCCCCGCCCTGGGTCGGTATCCATTGATAACCTCCGTTGAGATTGAGTTACCCGGATTGCTCTCTTCCGGGCCAAAGGTTGATCGGGGGCGGTGGATGGTCGACCGGCGGCTGCACCACCATCTGGTGACCTGGCTCGGCCAGTGGCCCGCCGGTGGGGGTCTGGACGTGGTCGGCTCCGAGCGCCGGGTCCAACCCGGCTGGGACGGGCAGCCGCATCCGGTCGTGGGGGTCGGCAGCCCGCACGGGGCCGTACTCTCCGTGCCACCGGCCCGGGTCGCCGCGGTACGGGCGCTGCGACCCCGGCCGATCGCGGCGCTGCTCTCCGCGCTGCCCGCCGCGCTGGGCCTGCCGGGCTGGTCGGGCTACCGGGCGGTGTTCCGCTACACGCTCGCCCCGGCACCGCTGCCCGACGGCGGTGAGTGGGTCGACGCCGGGGATCCGATGGTGCCGCCATGGCTGCGGCCGTTCGGTGGCGATGTGCTGGTGATGCGGGATTCCGCCGGAGCCTATCTCGCCGGGGTGGGCGTCAAACGGCACGACGGTTACGGGCACGAACTCGCCGTCGGCACCGAACCGGCCGGGCGGGGGCGTGGACTGGCGCGTCGGCTGGTGGCCCAGGCGGCGCGGCGGGTGCTGGACGAGGGTGCCGTGCCGACGTACCTGCACGACCCGGGCAACGTCGCCTCGGCCCGGGTCGCCCGGGCGGCCGGCTTCGACGACCGTGGCTGGTCCGCCTACGGCCTGATGAAGCGGGACCAGCCGACACCCGGGTGAGGTCGCCGCTCCGGCCGGTCATCCGCCGACCCTCGGCGCGGTGAGCGTGGAGCCGCGGACCGTGGACCCGCGCCCCCGGGGTCCACGGTCCGCGTCCTCTCCCAGGCCGAGGTCCACGCCGTGACGCGGGCTCGCGGTTCCGGTAACGCTACGTATCGCCTGCGGCCCCGACAAGCCTGCGGCGGACCCGTCCGACGTGCCCGTTCGGTGGATCCGCGCGGACAACGATCAAGATATGTAACCTGCGGTAATGCGTTCTCCGCTCGGACGTGGCCCGGTCGGCTCCTCGAACGGAACGCGTTCACGCGACGCCGGCTACGCCTGGACCACGTTGAGACGGTCCAGATCGGAGCGACGGCTGGGCGTCAGGTGGTGAGGCGGAGGGCTTCGGCGGCGGCGCGGCCGTTGGCGTGGCTGGCGCCGTAGGTGGTGACGAAGGCGCGTACGCCCGCCGGTCGCCACGCGGAGGGCCAGCCCATCTCGACCACGGTCACCGGGTGGCCGGCGGCCAGCGTCTCGATCAGCTCGGGCCCGCCCGGCAGCCGGTGCAGATGGCGGCCGACCAGCACGATCGGCCGCCCGGCGGCCCGGTCCCGCAGCACCGCCGGGTCGGTCTCCGCCGCCACGACCCGGAGCTGTTCGGTGCCGTTCAGGTGTGGTCCGAGCCCCCACGGCACCCGGCCCTCGGCGATGGTGGAGGCGGCGAAGAGCTGCACCACGAGGGGCGCACCGAGCCCGTCGACGCTGCCCTCGATCCTGACCGCCCGCCGTGCGGCGGTCCGGGCCGCCTCCGCGGACTCCTCCCGCGCGGCGGCGTACCCGGGATCGGTGCCGGCGGCCCGGACCGGTGCGGCGGCCCGGGTCCACGCGGCGAGCGCGGCGGTGCGCTCCACGGCCTGCTCGACCCGGTCGAGGGCGAGGCGGCCGTCGCCCAGCGCGGCCACGATCTCGGCGACCACCAGCTCGACCAGGTCGGCGTCGACCTGGGCGCCGATGCAGAGCAGGTCCGCGCCGGCGGCCAGGGCCCGGACGGCACCCGGCCCGATGCCGCCGGCGGCCACCGCCGCGCCCTGCATCTCCAGCGCGTCGGTCAGCACCACGCCGGTGAAGCCGTACTCTCCGCGCAGCAGGTCGCCGAGGACGGCGGGGCTGAAGGTCGCCGGTGCGTCGCCGGTGAGCGCGGGCACCCGGATGTGCGCGGTCATGATCGCCCTGGCGCCCGCGCCGATCACGGCCGCGAAGGGTGGCAGGTCGCGGCGGCGCAGCAGCTCCACCGGTACGTCCACGGTGGGCAGTTCGAGGTGGGAGTCGGCGATCGTCGCGCCGTGCCCGGGGAAGTGCTTGGCACAGGCGGCCACACCGGCGGACTGGAGCCCGGCGACCGCGGCGGCGGCGTGCTCGGCGACCCGGTCCGGGTCGGCGCCGAAGGCCCGGGTGCCGATGATCGGGTTGTCGTCGGCGGTGTTGACGTCGACCGTCGGTGCGAGGTCGACATTGATCCCGACCGCCAGCAGGTCGTTGCCGATGGCGTGGTAGACCCGTCCGGTCAGCGCGACGTCGTGCACCCGGCCGAGCGCGGCGTTGCCCGGGTACGGGCTGCCGGTGGCGTGCGCCAGCCGGGTGACGTCGCCGCCCTCCTCGTCGATCGCGATCAGCACGTCCGGCCGGGCCTGCCGCAGCGCGGCGGTGGTGGCGGCGACCTGGTCGGGGTGCTCGATGTTGCGGCCGAAGAGGGTGTGCCCGGCCAGCCCTTCGGCGAGCAGGTCGAGCGCCCAGCCGGGTGGGGTGGTGCCGGGGAAGGCGGCGAGCAGCGTACCCAGCGCCAGCCGGCGGATTCCTGGATCGGTCGGCACGTCTCTCCCCCTTCGGCCCTTTTCCCGGGTCCGAGTGTCGCATCGAGCTGGACCATCTCGTGGCCCAGCGTTACCGGATCGGCTTAGCACTCCCGGCTCGCCGGCCCATTACGCTACGGCTACTCCTCCGAAGGTTAGCTTAGCTATTAAGAAAGCTTCTTAAAGAAGAGGGACACTGCATGGCAAGCACCCGGCTACCTGGTACACCGCGCCTGCTCCGCGCGCTCAACGACCGCGCGGCGCTGGAGCTGCTGCTCGAGCGGGGGCCGCTCACCCGGGCGCAGTTGGGCGAGTTGACGGGGTTGTCCAAGGTCACTGCTTCCCAGCTCGTGGAACGCCTGGAGGAGCGGGGACTGGTCAGCCGGGTCGGCGAGCAGGCCGGCGGGCGCGGCCCGAACGCGCAGCTCTATGCCGTACGGCCGGGGACCGCGCACGTTGTCGGGGTCGACGTCGAGTCGGACCGGGTGGTGGCGGCCTGCGCCGACATCACCGGCGAGGTGACGGGTCGGGTGGAGCAGTCCACCCGGGACACCGACGATCCGGTGGGCGTGGTGCACAACGCGGTGGTCCAGGCGGCGAGCGACGCCGGAGCCCAGCTGGCCACCGTACGCCGGGTGGTGCTCGGCACACCCGGCCTGGTCGACCCGGCCACCGGCGACATCACCTTCGCGTTCAACCTGCCGCGCTGGCACCGGGGTCTGCTCGCCGCGCTCCGCGAGGACCTGCACACCCCGGTGGTCTTCGAGAACGACGTCAACCTGGCCGCGGTCGCCGAGGCGGAGTCCGGCGCGGCGCGCGGTGTCGAGGACTTCGTGCTGGTCTGGCTCGGCGTCGGCGTCGGCCTGGCCATCGTGCTGAACGGCCGGCTGCACCACGGCAGCACCGGCGCGGCCGGCGAGATCGGCTACCTGCCGGTGCCCGGCGCGCCCATTCCCCGGGACGCCTCCCGGCGGGCGAAGCCGGCCTTCGGTCAGATCGCCGGCTCCGACGCGGTACGCGCGGTGGCCCGGGAGCACGGCTTCCGGGCCGGTACGGCGGCGGACGCGATCCGGGCCGCCATCGCCGCCGGCACCGAGGGCGGGCCCGTGCTCGACGAGGTTGCCCGCCGGCTCGCGCTCGGGGTGGCCGGCAGTTGCGTGGTGCTCGACCCGCCGCTGGTGGTGCTCGCCGGCGAGGTCGGCCAGGCCGGCGGCACCGCGCTGGCCGAGCGGGTGCAGCACGAGGTCGCGGCGATCACGCTGGTCACGCCCCGGGTGGTGCCCACCGAGCTGACCGAGGAACCGGTGCTGCGCGGCGCCCTCCGGGTGGCGCTCGACGCCGTCCGGGACGAGGTGTTCGGCTCCACCCTCGGCTGACCGTCCGGATGCTGCTCGCCGTGCGTCCGGCGCTGCGTGGTTGGATGGTCGGGTGCGTGATGATCCGGTTTCCGTCTCCGCCGACTCTGCCTCCGGCCCCGACTCCGGTTCGCCGGCACCGGTGCCACCGGACGTCGTGATCGACTTTCACCAGGTCGGGGTGTCGCGTTCCGGTGCCGCCCTGTTGCACGACGTGACGTGGCGGGTCCGGCCGGACGAGCGCTGGGTGGTCCTCGGCCCCAACGGCGCGGGAAAGACCACCGTGCTCAACCTGATCTCCGGGCGGCTGCACCCGACCACCGGTCTGGTGCACACGCTCGGCGAGCGGATCGGGCGTACCGACCTGACCGAGCTGCGTACCCGGATCGGGTTGAGCACCGCCGCGCTGGCCGAACGGGTCCCGACCGGCGAGCGGGTCCGCGACGTGGTGCTGACCGCCGCCTGGGCGGTGGTCGGCCGCTGGCGGGAGCGGTACGACGAGATGGACGAGACGCGCGCCAACGCCCTTCTCGACCAGTTCGGCGTGCTGGGCCTCGCCGACCGGGCGTACGGAACCCTCTCGGAGGGTGAGCGGAAGCGGACCCAGATCGCCCGCGCGTTGATGACCGACCCCGAGTTGCTGCTGCTCGACGAGCCGGCGGCCGGGCTCGACCTCGGCGGCCGGGAGGACCTGGTGGCAAGGCTCGCCGCCCTGGCCCACGACCCGGACGCTCCGGCGATGGTGCTGGTCACCCACCATGTGGAGGAGATCCCGTCGGGTTTCACCCACGCCCTGCTGCTCCGCGAGGGCGGTGTGGTGGCGCGGGGACCGCTCGCCGGGACGGTCACCGGTGAATACCTTTCCAAGACGTTCGGCGTGCCGCTGGTGGTGGAGCGCTCCGGCGACCGCTTCACGGCCCGCGCCGCCTGACTCACCGCCAAGCCCTCGCTCCCGCCCCTGCCCCGGCCCTGCCCCCGCTCCCGCCCCGTCGCCGCCCGCCGGGCCGGCCTGGGCGGGGCTGCCTGGCGAAACGTGGGATCTCCCGGAGCTCAGCGGGTGGTGGCGGCTCGGATCATGGGAAGCAGGGTCTCGGCCGCCAGGGTGATCTGGGCCACCGCGAGCTGGGCGTCGCGGGGCGGGACGAAGACCACCGCGTCCGCGCTCGCCTCCCGGAGCCGGATCACCGACGCCGCGCACTGCTCGGCGGTGCCGGCCGTGGTGAACCGGTCGAGATAGTGCTCGGGAAGGGCTACCGCCAGCGCAGCTGCCCCGGTGGCCGGCCCGGTGGCAGCCCCGGCGGAGGTGCCGGTCGGGCGTGAGGCGCTGCCGGCGCCGGTCGTGGTGGCCAGCATGCCGGCGATCTCGTCGGCCAGGTCGGCATCGGCCGGCGGCAGCGCCCAGCCGTGCGCGAGTTGGGCGGCGAACTCGCGTCGCGCGCTGGCCCGGGCCTCGTCGAAGTCCAGGTGGGCGTAGACGGTGAGCCGGTGGTCGTCGGTGCGGCCGGCCTCGCGGCGCCCCTCGTCGACAAGTCCCCGGGCCCACCGGACATACGCCGGACTGGCGCCCTCGGCCAGGATCGTGCCGTCCGCCACCCGGCCGGAGAGCCGCAGCGACCTCTCGGCGCGTACGCCCGTGTAGATCGGGGGCGGCTGCTCCGGCGGAAACTCCAACGCCACCTCGTCGAGCCGGGCGTGCCGGCCGGTGACGGTGACCCGTTTCCCGGCCAGCAGGGCGCGTACCGCCGCGACCGTCTCCTCCAGCGCCGCGAGCGGGGACGGGTGGGCGGCGCCGACCTGCCGGACCCAGGCCGGCATCCCGTGCCCGAACCCGGGGAGGATGCGGCCGGGGAAGAGCCGGGCGAGGTTGGCGAGCTCCATGGCGGCGAGCGCGGGGTTGCGGAACGCCGCCGGCAGGATGCCGATGCCGATCCTGAGCCGCTCCGTCACCGCCGCGGCGACGGCGGCGCCGGAGACCGCACCACCGAAGAAGCAGTCCTCGACGAGCCACAGCTCGTCGTAGCCGAGCCGCTCCACCAGCCGGGCGTACGCCGGAAGCTGCTCGGGGGCGGTGTCACAGCGGTACATCACTCCGACCGGCATCTCTCCCATGCCTGGCAGCCTGCCAGAAGAGTCCGACGACGGCCGCCTCTAGACTGAAGCCCTTTCCAACCTGAACTGCGCGGCGCCCGTGCCCCGAGCCTCGCCCCCGGCCACGACGGCCGCAGCGGGAGGCGGCAGAGTTTCCCGGGCGGTCGCCGAACCGGGAGGTGCCGCCGGTGAGCCGGCCACGGGTCGTAGTCATGGGCAGCGCGAACATGGACCTGGTGGTGACCACCGGTTCGCTGCCGAAGCCCGGTGAGACCGTCTTCGGCACCGACTTCGTGATGGTGACCGGTGGCAAGGGCGCCAACCAGGCGATCGCGGCCACCCGGGCCGGAGCCGACACGGCTCTGCTCGGCGCGATCGGCTCGGATTCGTTCGGCGTGACGCTCAAGGCCCGGATCTCGGCCGCCGGGGTGGACACCGAGCGGGTCAGGGTGGTCTACGGCGCCTCCGGGGTGGCGGTCGTCACCGTCGACGGCGAAGGGGAGAACACGGTCGTGGTCACCCCCGCCGCGAACTCGGCGTTCACCGGGCTGACGGAGGACGAGCTGACCGCCGTACGCGGGGCGGACGTGCTCGTCGCGCAGCTGGAGATTCCCGTCGCCACGGTGACCGCGGCGGCCCGTGCCGCCCGTGCCGCCGGCACCCGGGTCGTGCTGAACGCGGCTCCCGCCCAGCCGGTGCCGGTCGAGCTGTTGGACTCGGTCGACCTGCTCGTGGTCAACGAGGCGGAGGCACGGGCGATCACCGGCTGCGGCCGGGAGAACCCGGCGGCGCTGCTCGCGACGGCGCCGCGCGCCGTGCTGACCCTGGGCCGGCACGGCGCCTGGTACGGCGACCGGGACGGCACCGCCGTGCACGTACCGGCGGTCACGGTCGAGCTGGTGGACTCCACGGCGGCCGGTGACGCCTTCACCGGCGCCCTGGCGGTGGCCTGGGGCGAGGGCCGGGAGCTGGTCGACGCGGTGCGCTGGGCGAGCGCTGCCGGTGCCGCCTGCGCCCGCCGGCTCGGTGCCTCGGTCTCGTTGCCGCTGCGGGCCGAGATCGACGCGCTCTACGTCCCCGCCACGTGACCGGACCGGGCCGCGCGATAACTCTCCGCCGCTTGATCCGGTGGAGCAGGATGGAAGCATGGTGCGACTCGTGCTCAACCTGCTCTGGCTGATCTTCGGCAGCGGCATCGCCCTCGCCATCGGGTACGGGATTGCGGCGCTGATCTGCTTCGTGCTGATCGTGACCATCCCGTTCGGAGTCGCCGCGCTGCGGCTCGCCTACTACTCGCTCTGGCCGTTCGGCCGGACCCTGGTGGCCAAGCCCGGCGCCGGACTCGGCTCGGGGCTGGCCAACGTGCTCTGGGTGGTGCTGGCCGGCTGGTGGCTGGCCCTGGCGCACATCGTCGCCGGGATCGCGCTCTGCCTCACGATCATCGGTATCCCGTTCGGCATCGCCAACTTCAAGCTGGTGCCGGCGGCGTTCTGGCCGCTCGGCCGCGAGGTGGTGGAGGTCGACGACCTGCGCCGCCCGGGAGTCGCCGCGCCGGCCTGACCGGACCGGGGGCCCACACCCCCGGAGTCTCCGCCGGGTGCTCTCAGGGCGAATCCTGCCGGGGCAACGACGCCCGGCTGCGGCGCAGGAAGTCCTGCTCGACGGCGTTGCCGGTCAGGGCCGCTGCCGCGTCGTACGCGGCGGCGGCCTCCGGATAGCGGCCCAGCCGGCGCAGCAGGTCGGCCCGGACCGCGTGGAACACATGGTAGTTGCCGAGCCTGACGTCGCCGGACCCGTGAGCGCCGATGCCGGGAGCGGGGGATCCTGCGGCGCCGATGCCGGGAGCGGGGGATCCTGCGGCGCCGGTGTCGAGGGCGCCGGATCCCGGTGCACCGGATCGGAGGTCGTCGACCATGGCCAGCGCTACGGCCGGCCCGGTGACCTCGGCGACCGCGACCGCCCGGTTGAGCGCCACGACCGGGCTGGGAGCCAGCGCGAGCAGGTGGTCGTAGAGCTGGACGATCTGGGTCCAGTCCGTCCCGGCGGCGGTTGCCGCGTCGCTGTGCACCGCGTTGATCGCCGCCTGGATCTGGTACGGCCCGGGCCGGTCGCGCCGCAGGCAGCGCCGTACGAGTGCCTGCCCCTCGGCGATCAGTCGCTGGTCCCAGCCGGAACGGTCCTGTTCGGAGAGGCGGACGAGCTCGCCCCCCGGGCCGGTGCGGCTCGGCCGGCGGGACTCGACCAGCAGCATCAGGGCGAGCAGCCCGAGCACCTCGGGTTCGTCCGGCATCAACTCGGCGAGCAGCCGACCGAGCCGGATCGCCTCCGCGGCAAGGTCGGGCCGGTCGAGCCGCTCGCCGGAGCTGGCGGTGTATCCCTCGTTGAAGATGAGGTACAGCACGGCGAGCACGGCCTGGAGCCGGTCGGGCAGGTCCGCCTCCACCGGTATCCGGTAGGGGATGCGCGCGTCGCGGATCTTGCCTTTGGCGCGCACCAGCCGCTGCGCCATCGTCGGCTCGGGCACGAGGAAGGCGTGTGCGATCTGCGCGGTGGTCAACCCGCCGAGGAGGCGTAGCGTCAGGGCGACCCGGGCGGCGGGGGAGAGCGCCGGATGGCAACAGGTGAAGATCAGGCGTAGCCGCTCGTCCCGCACGGGACCTCCCTCGCCCGGTGCGCTCTCCAGGAGGGCGGCGGCCCGGGCGTGCCGCTCCGGGCGGGAGGCCTCCCGGCGGAGCCGGTCGATCGCCCGGTTCCGGGCGGTGGTGATGATCCAGCCGGCCGGGCTCGGTGGAGTGCCGTCGACGGGCCACCGCCGGGTCGCCGCGGCGAACGCGTCCTGCACCGCGTCCTCGGCGACGTCGATGTCGCCGAAGACACGGATCAGGACGGCGACCGCGCGGCCGTACTCGGCGCGGAACACCCGTTCGATCTCCGCCGCGGTCGCCCGTCTGCCGGCGGGAGGTTCAGGCACCGGGCGGATCGCAGCTGTCGGCCTCGTCGGCCAGCGGTCGTACCTCGATCGGCAGCAGGCCGATCGCGCGGGCGAGCCTGCCGCCCCACTCCAGCGCCGCGTCGAGATCGGGGGCCCGGATGACGGTGAACCCGCCGAGGTGCTCCTTGCCCTCGGTGTACGGCCCGTCGGTCATCAGCACGTCGCCGTCGCGCGGCCGGAGCACCGTCGCGCTGCTCGCCGGGTGCAGTCCGGCGGAGAAGACCCAGGCTCCGGCCGCCTTCATCTCCCGGTTCAGGGCCGCCAGGTTCTCCATGATCGGGTCCAGCACCTCCGGTCCCGGTGTGCCTCCGTCGCCCTGGTAGATGCTGAGCAGGTACTGCGGCATGTCCGAGCCTCCTGATCGGCGCCGCCGGCACCGTACCGGCGGCCTCTCCACCTCTACACGAACGGCGACCGCCCGGATCGACACGGCCACCGGAGAATTCTGGACCGGCCTGCCGGCGTCATCATAGTGACACTGAGCAGGGACGAAACGTTTTTGTAACGAGCTGTTGACGGCTCGTGCGGATACGGGACGCGGCAGGGAGGAACAGTGACGGACGGATCCACGGACATTCGGGTGGTGGTGGTCGGCAGCACCAACCTGGATCTGGTGGTGTCGACCCCGACGTTGCCCCGGCCCGGCGAGACGGTGCTCGGCGGTGCGCTGCGCACCGTTCCCGGCGGCAAGGGCGCCAACCAGGCGGTGGCGGCGGCCCGGGCCGGCGCCCGGTGCGACTTCGTCGGCGCGGTCGGGCAGGACGGCTTCGCCGCCCAGCTCCGGGCCAACCTGGCGGAGGCGGGGGTGGAGCTGCGGCGGCTGCGCAGCGTGCCCGGCCCCTCCGGGGTGGCGCTGATCGCGGTCGATGCCGACGCCGAAAACCTGATCGTGGTGGCACCGGGCGCGAACGGCGCGCTGACAAGTCTCGACGCGGACGACCGGACCGCGGTGGCAGCCGCGGACGTGCTGCTCTGCCAGTTGGAGGTGCCGCTGTCGGCGGTTGCCCGGGCAGCCAGCTGGGCCCGGGAAGCCGGTACGACGGTGGTGCTGAACGCGGCACCCGCCCGGCCGCTTCCGGCGGAGCTGCTCGACGCGGTCGACGTGCTCGTGGTCAACCAGATGGAGGGGGCGACGGTGGCCGGCCTCGGTGCCGACACCGCCGTCGACGCCCTGTTGGACGCCCTCCTGGAGCAGGTCCCCCGGGTGGTGCTGACGCTCGGCGCCCGGGGCGCGTGCTACGCCGACCGGTCCGGCCTGCGGCTGACCGTCGAGGCGCCGACGGTCGAGGCGGTGGACACCACCGCCGCCGGAGACGCGTTCACCGGCGCGTTCGCGGTGGCCTGGGCGGAGCAGCGCCGGCCGGCTGAGCGCCCTGGGCCGGTCGAGCGGCGTGGGCCGGTCGAGCGCCCTGGGCCGGTCGAGCGGCGGGGGCCGGTCGACCCGGTGGCGGTGGGGGTGGCGCTGCGTTGGGCCTGCGCGGCCGGCGCCGCCTGCGCGCGGCGCCCCGGTGCCTCCACGGCGCTGCCCACCCGAGACGAGATCGACGCCCTCTACGCAGCGAGCTACGACGACGCGCGGAGTCACCCGGGGCAGGTGGCTTTACGCAGACGGCTCGAGCCGTGATTCTCGTCCGATTGCGGCAGTGGCGGCACTTGACCGGCGGTGCCGGCCTATCCGTCGATGACGTCGTCGACGGTGGTGGCGTTGCCGGCCCGGCGCAGCCAGGCGTCGAGCTGGGCCAGATCGGTGCAGGCGAGGACCCGCTCACGAACCTCGGCGGGCACCGCCACACCCCGCCCCTCCAGCACGGTCCTCCAACGGCGCCACGTACAACTTCCACGTCCGCCGCTTCCCCGAATCCCACCCACGCTGGATCTCCACCACCACCGCCAGCAACGGCCGGTCCGCCGGATCACAGAACAACAACATCCCGTCCGCGTGGTACGTCCGCGGCACCAACACCCGCACATCAGTCGCATGCGTTCGCGCATGGTGATAGTCCGGCACCTTCACGTCGAACACATGCGTCAACAACCACGCCACCAGACCCGGATCCAACTTCGCCAGGGCCACCGGGGACTCATGCTCCGCACTCGGCATGCCGGGCACCCTACGAAACCGGTACGACACCCCACGTCATATCCAAGCGGCTCGTCGCGGCCGGCGCTCCAACGTGGCGTGGCAGCTCCCGTCGCGAACGGCAACGGCTGGTCGGGGCCGGCACGCTCGATGCGACGGTGTCAGCGTGGCGCGGACCCGAGCCCGGCGACGAAGTGCGACCAGGCCGGCTCCGCGAAGGCGAGCAGCGGCCCGCCCGAGTCCTTCGAGTCCCGTACGCCGACAGTCCCGCTCGCGAACCGCACCTCGACGCAGGCCGCGTTGTCGGAGCTGTAGGAGGACCTGCGCCAGTCCCGCTCGGGAGTCCGCTCGTCAGGGGTCACGTCATCTCCTCGGCGATCCGCCGGATCAGCGCCAGCGACTCGTCCGAGCTCAACGCGCGCTCCAGGGTCTCCTCGAAGGTGATGACGTAGTCGGCGACCCGGTCCGACTGGTCGATGATGTCGCTGGAGGTCAGGATCTCCTGCCAGACCAGCTCCGGCAGCCGGGGCGACGGGAAGGAGAGGATCTGGAACGGTCCGCCGAGGGCCGGATAGGCGCCGACGGTGAACGGCATCACCCGGATCTGCACCTGTTCCGGGCGCTCGGTGACCAGGGTGACCAGGTGCCGGAGCTGCTCACGCATCACCGCCGGCCCGCCGACCTGCTGCCGCAGCACGCCCTCGGCGAGCACGGTGCTGAACCGGATCGGGTTGTCGCCGGTCAGCCGCGCCTGCCGGGCCATCCGGGCGGCGATCCGCCGGTTGACCTCGGTGAGCCGCACGTAGGTGTTGCCGCCGCGCATCACCGCGCGGGCGTACGCCTCGGTCTGCAGCAGACCGTGCAGCAGCTCGCTGTGATAGCTACGGATCTGGTCGGCGCCGGCCTCGTAGCCGAGGAACCGCAGAAACTCGGCCGGGAAGAGCTGCGAATACTGGTGCCACCAGGCGCGTCCGGTGGCGGCGACCCGGAGCCGTTCCAGCTCGGCCGCCTCGTCGGGGTCGATCTCGTAGACCTGCACGAACTGGGCCAGCCGGTCGACCGGAAGTCGGACAAGGATGATGACCGATGGTAGCCGGCGGGTGGGCTCGCAATCATTCCTTGATATAAACCCGATCATCGTTGATGCTGGTCAGGTGGAATTCTGACGGCAAAGGGGAGCGACGACCGGAACAGGCAGGTGGGTTTTCGAGGACCCAGCGGTGCGGCACGCCTTCACCATCTCCCAGTTGATCGGCTCCGGCACCCGCGACGAGCGGTACGACCTGCTCGGTGTCGTCGAGGTCAACGTGGGCTACCGGGGGCCGGAGCCACTGGCCGCGCACCTGCGGACCTGGGCGGTCGCCACGCTGACCGCCGGGCCGTACGGGTTCGGTCGCTACTACGCCTCGCTCGATCTTCTCGACGAGGACGGCGAGCCGGCGCAGGTCATCGCCGAGGAGGACATCGACTGGTCCGGCAGCACCCTCCTGGTTCCGGCGAGCTGACCGTCACCGCTCGGAGCGCTGCCTTTCGCGCCGAACCGTGAGCCCGTGAGCCCGGTATGAAGCCGGGTTGAAGCGGGCCGGTGTGACGGTGGTCGCGGTCAACGGACCATCAGGCACACGAGGAAGGAGAACCGGTCATGACTAATGTCCGGTGGCGACGTCCACTCCGGCTGGCGTCGATGGCGTCTGTCGTGCTGGCGGCGGTCGCGGTGGCGGTGACGGCCTTCGCACCGTCGAGCAGTGCGGCGACCGAGCGGGAGGAGTGCCAGATCGTGCTCGGCGCCGCCCCGGCGCCCGGCGCCGCGTCGCCGGTGCTGTCCCGCGAATGCAGCGGCTCGGAAGGGCAGTTGGTCGCACCCGCGGCCGACACCCTGCTCATGGTCTGGTACGAGGGCTACAACTACGGGGGGCTGTCCACAAAGGTGTACGGCTCCGGCGGCCCGTGCGACACGGGGGGCTACGGCATCGCCTACGTGGGCGACGACTGGAACGACAGGATCCGGTCGTACAAGGTCTTCAACAACTGCAACTACTCGGCGACCTTCCAGCACCAGAACTGGGGCGGCATCTGCTTCGAGGGGTACGGCACCGTGCCGTCGAGGGCTCCGGTCACCAGTTCGGTCTGGATCTCCAGCGGCAGCTTCGCCTGGGATCTCTGCGACTGACCACCGCCGAGCACGGCCGGACGCGGGAGAACGCCGGACGACCGGCTTCTCCCGCGCCGGACCCTCGTCGCCCGGCAACAACCATCCTCGTCGTCCCGCAGACTCGTCCAGCGGACGACTCCGGTCACCCCTCCGGGCTGTGCTGCTCGATGGCGCGCTGGACGGCCCGGTAGATCTGGCCGAACCGCAGCGCGTCCGACGTACGGAGCAGCAGCACCTCGTGGCCGGCGTACTGCACCCACAGCTCCTGCACCCGCACGCCGCGCTCGTAGGATCGGTCGAGCCAGTAGAGCGGCAGTTCCAGGAACGGATACAGGGCCAGCGCCCCGACGACGCAGACCGCGAGCACGAGCGCCGCGAGCTTCCACTCGCCCCGGTCCTGTGCCGAATATGCCAGCGCCAGCACGCAGATCATCGCGACCAGCGGTGGGATCGACAGCAGGAAGATGAGTGCGCCCCGCCCGAGCAGCCGGCCCCGGGTCCGGGCCGTGCCCCGGGCACGGGCGTGCCAGACGTACGACACCTCGGCGACCGGCACCGGAGCGAGCCCGTTGACGTGGATGGTGTCGGAGGTTACCCGTACCGTGTCGTCCCGGTAATAGAGCGTCACCGTTCCAGCAAAGCGCGCCCACCGACCGCCCGGCTACCGCCGGGAAGAGTCGGATTCGGGTCAGCTCCCGTGGAGGAAGCGTCGGCGCCGCGTTCAGCGGCGGGCAGGGCTGGCGCTGGCCTGCTCGACGGCGCGTTCCAGGGCCCGGTAGATCCGGCCGAACCGCAGCGCGTCACCGGTGGTCAGCAGCCGGACCGGCGCACCGCGCCACTGTGCCCAGATCTCCCGCCGGTACGCGCCCCGGGTGTAGGTGCGGTCGACGTGTTCGAGCAGGTAGTCGGCGACCGGAGCCACGGCCAGCCCGACCAGGACGGAGGCGCCGACGATCGCGATGGAGACGGTGAGCGAGGTGTGCAGGCGTACCGCGATCAACAGGCCGAGCGCGGCGGCGACCAGCGGGCCGACGATGGCGGCGAGCAGCACACCCCGGCCGGCGAGGTTGCCCCAGGAGCGACCGCCGCGGACGTGCCAGACCTGGTCGACCTCGGTCAACGGGTACGACCGGCCGTCGATCCGGATCGCCTTGGAGGTGATCCGTACCCGTCGGTCGTCGTAGTAGGTGATCATCACCATCCCGCCCCGGTTGACGTTCGAGGTGTTTCGAAAAGCTGGACCTGGTCGAGGTTACCCCGCGCCGGAAGGCGCGAATCCCACCTCGACGGTCGGAACCGTCGACCACCCGTTCGGGTGCCACCGCCCGAAACGGCGCCGCCGGTCTCCCCGGCGGGACGCCGTCGTGGCCGGCCCCGGCGGTGACCTCCGGCTCCGAACGCCCGTTAGGGTGGGCCTCGCGACTTCGACGTGGAGGTGGGCTGTGGGCGACTTCGTCCGGGTGGAGACCAGCGAGGGTATCGGCACGATCCGGCTGGACCGGCCGCCGATGAACGCCCTGAACACCGGAGTCCAGGAGGAGTTGCGCGCCGCCGCCACCGAGGTCTCCGCCGACCCGGACGTCCGCGCGGTCATCGTGTACGGCGGGGAGCAGGTCTTCGCGGCCGGCGCGGACATCAAGGAGATGGCCGACATGTCGTACGTCGACATGGCGGCGCGGGCCACCGACCTCTCCGGCGCGCTCGGTGCGCTGGCCCGGATCCCGAAGCCGGTGGTGGCGGCGATCACCGGGTACGCCCTCGGTGGCGGCTGCGAACTCGCGCTCGCCTGTGACTGGCGGGTGGTCGCCGAGGACGCGAAGCTCGGCCAGCCGGAGATCAGGCTCGGCATCATCCCCGGTGCCGGCGGCACCCAGCGGCTGGCCCGACTGGTCGGCCCGGCCCGGGCCAAGGATCTGATCATGTCCGGTCGGATGGTCGACGCTGCCGAGGCGCTCCGGATCGGCCTCGCCGACCGGGTGGTCCCGGCCGACCAGGTGTACGCCGAGGCGGTGGCGCTGGTCCGGCCGTACCTGACCGGCCCGGCCCAGGCGCTGCGGGCGGCGAAGCTGGCCGTCGACGGCGGGCTGGAGATGGATCTCGCCTCCGGGCTGGCCTGGGAGAGCCAGCTCTTCGCCGCGCTCTTCGCCACCGACGACCGCCGGGAGGGGATGGCCGCCTTCGTCGAGAAGCGCCGTCCCGACTTCACCGGCCGCTGAGTCCGGGCCGGTCTGCCGAGTCCGGGCCGGCCCGCCGCCGGCGCGTGTTGTTCACGTTCTACGTGACTGGCCGGTAACCTCGCACCGACGACCCCACGGAGCAGCGAGCAGAACCACGCGGCGACGGGCGGAAACCCACGGCGTACGACGGGAGCGGCGATGACCGGACGGATCGAAGGACACGGCGGCGACCTGGCCCTGGCGGCCCTGCGGGCGTACGGCGTATCGGAGATGTTCACCCTCTCCGGCGGCCACGTCTTCCCGCTCTACGACGCGGCGCACCGTACCGACTTTCCGATCTACGACGTCCGGCACGAGCAGTCGGCCGTCTTCGCCGCCGAGGCGGTCGCCAAGCTGCAACGCCGGCCGGGGCTGGCCGTGCTCACCGCCGGCCCCGGGGTGACCAACGGCATCTCCGGGCTGACCAGCGCGTTCTTCAACGCCTCCCCGGTGCTGGTGCTCGGCGGCCGGGCCCCGGCCTTCCGCTGGGGCGCGGGCAGCCTCCAGGAGATCGACCACGTGCCGCTGGTCGCCCCGGTGACCAAGCACGCCGGCACGGTCTGGTCGACCGACGACGTACCGGGCGCGGTGGCCGGGGCGCTGACCGAGGCGCTCACCCCGCACCGGGGGCCCGTCTTCCTCGACCTGCCACTCGAAGTGATCTTCTCGACCGGTGAGGTCGACGTCCCGGCCGGCCCGGCGATCGCACCCGTCGAGCCGGACCCGGACGAGGTGGCGAAGGCCGCCCGGCTGATCGCCGCAGCCGAACGCCCGGTCCTGATCGCCGGCTCCGACGTCTACGCCGGTAACGCCGTCGAGGCCCTCCGGGCCGCCGCCGAGGCGCTCCGGGTGCCGGTCTTCACCAACGGGATGGGCCGGGGCGCACTGCCCCCCAACCACCCGCTCGGCTTCGCCAAGGCCCGCCGGGCGGCACTCGGCGGTGCCGACCTGGTCGTGGTGGTCGGCACCGCGCTCGACTTCCGGCTCGGCTTCGGCGACTTCGGCGACGCCGCGGTCGTACACGTGGTCGATGCGCCGACCCAGCGGGCCGGGCACGTCGAGCCGGCGGTCTGCCCCGCCGGTGACCTGCGGCTGATCCTCACCGCCTTCGCCGAGCACCCCGGCGACCGGACCGACCACGAGTCGTGGATCGCCGAGCTGCGTACCGCCGAGGAGGCCGCCCGGGCGAAGGACGCGGCGGCGATGGCGGCCGAGAGCGACCCGATCAAGCCGGCCCGGGTCTACGGCGAGCTGCGCCGGGTGCTCGCCCCGGACGCGGTCACCATCGGCGACGGCGGCGACTTCGTCTCGTACGCCGGCCGCTACCTCGAACCCGCCCAGCCCGGCACCTGGCTCGACCCCGGCCCGTACGGCTGCCTCGGCACCGGCATGGGCTACGCGATGGGGGCCCGGGTCAGCTACCCCGACCGGCAGATCTGCGTGCTGATGGGCGACGGTGCGGCCGGCTTCTCGCTGATGGACGTCGAGTCGCTGGTCCGGCAGAACCTGCCGGTGGTGATCGTGGTCGGCAACAACGGCATCTGGGGCCTGGAGAAGCACCCGATGCGCGGCATGTACGGCTACGACGTCGCCGCCGACCTCCAGCCGGAGCTGCGCTACGACCAGGTGGTGACCGCGCTCGGCGGTGCCGGCGAGACGGTGGCGAAGGCGGCCGACCTGGGGCCGGCGCTGGAGCGGGCGTTCGACGCCGGAGTGCCGTACCTGGTCAACGTGCTGACCGACCCGGCCGACGCCTACCCCCGCTCGTCCAACCTCGCCTGAGGTGTAAGGAAGGGCCCCTGCTTATCGTTTTCTGTCGTAGAAGGGCCCCCTGCTAACACCTCGGCACCGGCGCCGGCGCTGGCGGTCAACGGGACCGGTCGGGGGAGTCGGTCCACCAGTCGGCCGGGCCGAAGGGTGGCGCCCGGAGCCCGGCCTCCTCCGCCGCCTCGACCTGGCTCGTGGCGGCGGACTGTGGCAGCCAGCCTGCCGTGTCGAGCCGTGGCGTCCGTACCGTCGGGTCGAGCGCCGTGGCCAGGTCGGGCTGGGCCGGTGGTCCGGCGGTGACGGGCTCGGCGACCACGGTCAGCTCGGTGACCCGCAGCGGCGGTTCCGTACCGCCCGCTGCCGGGTCGCCGGCCGCCCGCCCGCCCGAGGCGGGCCGATCCGGGTCACGGGCCAGGAGGAGCGGTAGCAGCAGTACGCCGAGGACGAACGGTGCCGCCATGTAGCGGGCGGCCTGCGCGTGGTTGACCAGGAGCACCGAGAGCTGGTTGCCGAGGCTCAGCGTGGCGAGCGCCAGCAGGGCCCGGTCCCGGCGGCGCCAGGCCAGCAGACCGATCGTCAGGTACGCCAGATAGGCCCAGGTCGCCCCGCGCCACAGCAGCCACTCGGGCTGGCCGACCCGGCGGGAGAGCACGTCCGCGACATCGCTGATCCGCTCGCCGAGCGGCCGGCTGTACGCGACGGCCAGCACCTCCTCGCGCTGGAACCGCTGATCCCGCTCCAGATACACCGGCAGTGCCCAGGCGGTCGGGTTGGCGTGCAGGCCGCCGGCGGGGGTGGGACGCCAGGCGATCGAGCTGCGGCAGACCCGGGCCGCCAGGACCGTCTCCGGTGCGCGCCGGGCCAGTCGCCACCACGCCGACAGCAGTTCGCCGCGGTGTGCCGCGGCGGCCCGGCGGTCGAAGTCGGGATGGTAGACGGTCGGGTCGACGGTGTGGCAGTTCGCCGACCGCTGCCAGTGTGCGAGCGGCGCCACCTGTGCCAGCAGGGTCAGGTCGGCGGCGGGAAACTCGGACGGCTTCTCGGCGTAGCCGACAGCCAGGTCGGCGAGGAACGTCTCGAAGGCCACAAGGGACTCGGTGTCGCGTGTTCCGAGCGCGGGAAGCAGGGCCCAGTTGGTCAGCAGCGCGACCGTGGCCGCCACCGTCCCGGCGAGCAGGACCCGGAGCGCCGTTCCACGCAGCAGCACCGCCAGCAGGACGCTGACGATCGCCACCACCACGAAGCCGTTCTGCCGGAACAGGCAGATCAGGGTCAACTCGCCGAGGAGGGCCCAGAACAGCCCTCGGGACTGCGGCCGGTCCCGGGGCTCCGGCCGGGCGCCTGCGGCCGTACGCCGTCCGGCCCGGCGCGCCAGGACACCGGCACCGTGCCGGACAACCGTTCCGGTGTGCCGGGTGGCCGTTCGGCGGGCGTCCGGCCAATGTCCGGCGCCACTCCCGGCATCCCCGGCAGGTGCGCCGGTTGGGGTGGAGCGGCGGCGGGCCAGGAGCCGGGCCACCGTGCCGAGCAGGAAGACGTGGCAGATGACGAACGGCACGTCCTTCCAGACGCAGACGGCGAAGGTGCCGACCGGAGGCAGCGCGACGAGGAGCACCGCCGCCGTGACCCAGCCCCCGGCCGGACCGCCGAGCCGGCGCAGACCGGTTACCGCGTACGCCAGGCCGGCAGCCAGGGCGGTGGTCTGCACCAGGGTCAGCGCGCCGATCCCGCCGGTGAGCTGCACCGACAACCAGACCAGTGCGGTGTAGCCGACGGGGTGGTGGGTGTTCCAGTCGCCGGTGGTGGCCTGCCAGACGTGGTGGAGCGAGTCCGGGCTGAACAGACCGGGATAGCGGGCCGCCCACCAGAAGAGCAACACCGCCTGGGCCAGTACGAAGGTCAGTGCCCCGAGCCTGACGGGATGCCCCCCGAGCCGCTCCGGCCGGCGGTCGTCGCGCTCCGGCGACCCGTCCACCGGCCATGCCGGCCCAGCCACCACCCCGTGTGTCATGCCTGTCGTCCTTCGCCCCGGGCGCGCGACCGCGCCGACCAGCGGTGCGAGGGGTGGTGGCACCGATCGGGCCATGGTACGGCCGCCACCTGCCACGGATCCCCGGAACGGCCGACTCCGTGCCCGCGCGGGTGCCGCTGGCGGACCGGCGCCGCAGCGGCCGTCTGCCAGCGCCGGATCGCCGGTGTCAGCGCCGAGTCAGCGTCTCGTCAGACTCACGGCGCGGCCGTCAGCGCCGATCCGACGGGCTTCCGGGTCGGAGGGCGCGGCTCGGGTCTGAAGGTGCGGCCCGGGTCAGCGGGTGCGGGTCGGGTCTGAAGGTGCGGCCCGGGTCAGCGGGTGCGGGTCGGGTCTGAAGGTGCGGCCCGGGTCAGCGGGTGCGGGTCGGGTCTGAAGGTGCGGCCCGGGTCAGCGGGTGCGGGTCGGGTCTGAAGGTGCGGCCCGGGTCAGCGGGCGCGGCTCGGGTCTGAAGGTGCGGCCCGGCCCGGATCAGCCGGCGGCTCCGGCCTGGTCACCCGGCTCCGTCCGGCCCTCGGGGCGGGGCGGCTGGTCCTCCCGGCGCCGCAGTTCCTCCTCGCGTCGCCGTAGGTCCCGTTCCCAGCGGTCGAGCAGCTCGCGGTCCTGTTTCGACCGCTCGCTGTCGAGGGAGCGGAGGAACTCCGGATCGTCGTCCGGGGCGAGGGGCACGCGGCGGTCCGGGCCGGCGGAGGGCCGGCCACCGGCCGGCCGCATTCCGAATGTCGGACGTCCGGCGCTCTGCGGCCGCCCGGCGACGAACCAGGCGATCGAACCGACGAGCGGGAAGAACAGGATGATCAGCACCCAGGCGAACCGGGGAAGTGCACGGATCTCGTCGTCTTCGGCCGAGAGGCAACTGATCAGGGCGAAGACGGCCAGGACGAGCTGTATGACGGCGAGGAGCGCGTAGAGGCGGACCATCTCGCCATGATGACGCACCGGACGCCCTCAGCGCATCGACGCCAGCACCAGGAGCAGGCCGAGTCCGGCGAAACCGGCGGTGACCAGGGCGGTCATCGGCAGCGTGCGGGCGTGCCGGGCGCGTCTGCCGGCGAGGTGCGGAAAGGTCACCACGAGCACGACGAGCCAGCCCAGTCCGGCCAGGGCGGCGACCACCGTGCCGAGGGGGCCACCCGACAGCGCCAGCCGGGCGGTGAGCACCGCCACCACGCCGACCGCCAGGGCGGTACGCCGCCAGGCGAGCCGGGTCCGCTCGGTGGCCAGCCCGGCGTCCCGCCCCGGCGGCCGGCGCCGCGGGTTCGCCGGTTCCGGCCGGCGCCGTGGGTTCGCCGGTTCCGGCCGGCGCCGCGGGTTCGCCGGTTCCGGGTGGCGCCGCGGGTTCATTGGTTCCGGGCGGCCTGGATCAGCACCGCCACGACCAGCAGGGTGGCGCCGATCCCGACCAGCAGGGCGAGTACGGCGGGAAACCGCGACGCGGGCAACTCCTCGCCGAGCCGGATGGCACGTTCGGTACGCGCCCAGTGGTCCACCGCCCGGACCGCGACCGTTCCGCCGAGCAGCAGCAGCGACACGGCCAGCGCCTCGCGCAGGTGCGGGACGGGCATCGGGGGGAGGAACTGCGCGACGGCCAGCCCGCCGGCGATCAGCGCCAGCCCGGTACGCAGCCAGGCCAGGAAGGTGCGCTCGTTGGCGAGCGAGAAGCGGTAGTCCGGCGTCTCGCCGACCTCTCGCAGCTCCTGCGGGTCGAACCACCGCCTGATCGCCCGGTACACGTTCGGAGGTTATCGGGTGGACATCGCCCGTAGCCTGGGCGGGTGACAGACCTCGACGCCGGGTTGCTGCGGACCGCCTACGACAGCCAGTTGCGGGCCCGGCCGCCGGAGCCGGTGCCGCCGGGGGTGACGGTGGACCGGGACGGCCCGCTGCTGCGGATCCAGGGGCTGGACCGGGGCGGCTTCCTGACGTACCGGGATCTGGGCGGCCTGACCGGGGCGGCGCTGGACGGGTTGATCGCCCGGCAGCGCGACCACTTCGCCGCCCTGGGTCTGCCGGTCGAGTGGAAGCTGCACGGCCACGACGAGCCGGCCGACCTCGCCGACCGGCTGGTCGCCGCCGGCTTCGCGCCGGAGGAGCGGGAGACCGTGGTGGTCGGCCCGGTCGCCTCGCTGGCGGCGACGCTGCCGGCGCCGCCCGAGGGCGTACGCCTCCGTGAGGTGACCGACCGCGCGGACCTGGACCGGATCGCGGAGCTGAAGGTGTGGGTCTGGAACAACGACGGGAACGGCGGCAGCGACGGTAGCGGCGACAACGACGACAGCGGCGGTGCCGACGGTTCCTGGCTGGCCGACGGGCTGGAGCGGGAGCTCGCCGCCGGTGCCGCCCTGGACCAGCCGCCGCTGACCATCGTGGTCGCCGAGACCGACGACGAGCTGGTCAGCGCCGGCTGGGTACGGTTCGTCACCGGGACGAGGTTCGCCACCCTGTGGGGCGGCTCCACGCTGTCGCACTGGCGCCGCCGGGGGATCTACCGGGCGCTGCTCGCCTACCGGGCCCGGCTCGCCGAGGCGCGTGGCTTCAGCCTCCTGCAGGTGGACGCCTCGGAGCAGAGCCGGCCGATTCTCCAGCGGCTCGGCTTCGTCGAGGTCACCACGACCACGCCCTACGTCTACACTCCGAAGCCGTGACGCAACCGCTGACCGAGGAGGAGCGGGCGACCCTGAAGTGTGCCGCGTTCGGTGCGGTCTTTCTGGTGTCCAGCGCCGAGCCGGGCGCCTACGCCATGCTCAAGGAGAGCCTCGCGGCGTCGAACGCCTTCGCCGGCACCACGGGGCTGGTCCGGGAGCTGCTCACCACCGGTGCCCTGCCCCGGCTGCCCGGCGGGTCGCCGGCCGAGGCTCCGGCCGCGGTGCTGCCGGCGTTGCGCCGGTCGGTGGAGATCCTCCGGGCCAAGGCCCCGGGCGAGGTGGCCACCTTTCGGTCGGCGGTGTTGCGGGCCGCCGAGGAGGTGGCCCGGGCCCACGACGGGATCAGCCCGAGCGAGGCGGCCGTGATGGCGACCGTCCGCGAGGCGCTCGGCGCCTCGGGCTGACACGCCGAGTCTGCGGGGGCGCGCCCGTGAGCCGGGTCACTCCGGGCCATCGGAGGTCCTATGCTACTTGCGGGTAACATTGCTTGTTGACAACGCCACACCCCTCCCGGGTACCCGGCAGTCGGTTGTCTGTTGACCGATCGTTAAGGAAGGCGGGAGGCTGCTCCGGAGCAACCCGGCGGGACCGGCACGATCAGCGGAGCACGATCAGCGGAGATCGCCATTCACAGGAGGGTCGTCGTAGCGCGATGAACATCGTCGTACTCGTCAAGCAGGTGCCCGACTCGGGCGCGGACCGCAACCTGCGCAGTGACGACAACACCGTCGACCGGGGGTCGGCAAACAACGTCATCAACGAGATGGACGAGTACGCCATCGAGGAGGCGTTGCGGATCAAGGAGGCCTCCGGCGGTGAGGTGACCGTGCTGACCATGGGTCCGGAGAAGGCCGCCGAGTCGATCCGCAAGGCGCTGTCGATGGGGCCGGACAAGGCCGTACACGTGCTCGACGACGCCCTGCACGGCTCCTGCGCGGTGGCCACCTCCAGGGTGCTCGCCGCCGCGCTCGGCCAGCTCGGTGCCGACCTGGTGCTCTGCGGCGCCGAGTCGACCGACGGCCGGGTGCAGGTGATGCCGCACATGCTCGCCGAGCGGCTCGGCATCGCCGCGCTGACCGGCGCCCGCAAGCTGACCGTCGACGGCGGCAACCTCACGGTGGAGCGGCAGACCGAGGAGGGCTACGAGGTGGTGAGCGCCGCGACTCCGGCCGTGGTCTCGGTCTGGGACACCATCAACGAGCCCCGCTACCCGTCCTTCAAGGGAATCATGGCGGCGAAGAAGAAGCCGGTGCAGACGCTCTCCCTCGCCGACCTGGGCGTCGCCGCCGACGAGGTCGGCCTCGCCGGTGCCACCAGCACGGTAGTGGAGCACAGCCGCCGACCGGCCCGGACCGGCGGCGAGCGCTTCACCGACGACGGCGCCGGTGGGACGAAACTGGTCGAGTTCCTCACCGCCGAGAAGTTCGTCTGAGCGCGACCGGGAATCAGGAGGAATGATCATGGCTGAGGTTCTCGTCGTCGTCGAGGCCACCCGGGAGTTCGGGGTGAAGAAGGTCACGCTCGAACTGCTCACCCTCGCCCGCGAGCTGGGCACGCCGGCCGCGGTGGTGCTCGGTGGTCCCGGTGCCGCGGCCGCGCTCGGCGACAAGCTGGGCGAGTACGGCGCGGAGAAGATCTACGCCGCCGAGCACGAGGAGATCGACGGCTACCTGGTGGCACCGAAGGCGACCGTGCTGGCCGAGCTGGTCCGCCGGGTGCAGCCGGCCGCCGTGCTCCTCGCGTCCAGCCAGGAGGGCAAGGAGATCGCCGCCCGGCTGGCGGTCAAGCTGGACAACGGCGTCCTGACCGACGTGGTCGGACTGGCCGCCGACGGCACCGCCACGCAGGTCGCCTTCGCCGGCTCGACGATCGTCACCTCCCGGGTGACCCGGGGCCTGCCGCTGGTGACCCTGCGACCCAACTCGGTGACTCCGAGCCCGGCTCCCGCCACCCCCGCCGTCGAGCGGCTCGATGTCGCACTCGGCGACGCCGACCGGCTCGCCCGGGTCGTGGAGCGGGTGGCCGAGCAGAAGGGGAGCCGGCCGGAGCTGACCGAGGCCTCGGTGGTGGTCTCCGGCGGGCGGGGCGTGGGCAACGCCGACAACTTCAAGCTGGTGGAGGAGCTGGCCGACCTGCTCGGCGGCGCGGTCGGCGCGTCCCGGGCCGCCGTCGACTCCGGCTTCTACCCGCACCAGTTCCAGGTGGGCCAGACCGGCAAGACGGTCTCCCCGCAGCTCTACGTGGCCCTCGGCATCTCCGGCGCGATCCAGCACCGGGCCGGCATGCAGACCTCGAAGACGATCGTCGCGGTGAACAAGGACGCCGAGGCGCCGATCTTCGAACTGGCCGACTTCGGCGTGGTCGGGGACCTGTTCAAGGTCGTACCGCAGGCGGCCGAGGAGATCCGCAAGCGGCGGTGACCGGGCTACTGTGACCTCCGCTACCCGGCCGGGCCCTTCGCAGGGCGCCCGGCCGGGTCCGGTCGCTGGCCGGGGCGGAGCCGCTGGTGTCCCGCCGCTGGCCAGGGCGGAGCCGTACCGGCCGGGGCGGAGTCGCAGGTCTCCCGTCGCTGGCCAGGGCGGAGTCGCAGGGCGCCGGCACGACAGCGCTGCGCCGGCCCGCCCCGTGACCGGCGGGATCCGCTCCCGGCGGCCCGGCGGGATCCGCTCCCGGCGGCCCGGCGGGATCCGCTCCCCGCGGCCCGGCGGGATCCGCTCCCCGCAGCCCGGCGGGATCCGCTTCCGGCGGCCCGGTGGGCGACCACCACCCGGGCACTAGGCTGGACGCCGATGACTTACCTGGATCACGCCGCCACCACTCCGATGCTCGACGAGGCGTTGGAGGCCTACGTGGCAACCGCGCGCGAGGTCGGCAACCCGTCGTCGCTGCACGCCGCCGGCCGCTGTGCCCGACGCCGGGTGGAGGAGTCCCGCGAGCGGATCGCCGCCGCGCTGGGCGCCCGCCCCTCCGAGGTCGTCTTCACCGGGGGCGGGACCGAGAGCGACAACCTCGCGGTCAAGGGCATCTTCTGGGCCCGGCGGGCCGCCGACCCGGGCCGGACCCGGGTGGTGGCGAGCGCGGTGGAGCACCACGCCGTGCTGGACTCGGTCGAGTGGCTGGCCGCCCGGGACGGGGCCACCGCGAGCTGGCTGCCGGTGGACCGGATGGGTCGGCTCGACCCGGACCGGCTGGCTGCCGAACTCGACACACACGCCGACGAGGTCGCCCTGATCACCGCGATGTGGGCGAACAACGAGGTCGGCAGCGTCCAGCCGATCGCCGCGCTCGCCGAGGTGGCCGCCGCGTACGGCGTTCCGTTCCACACCGACGCGGTGCAGGCGGTCGGCCAGGTGCCGGTCGACTTCGCCGCCAGCGGGGTGGCCGCGCTCACCGTCAGCGGGCACAAGCTGGGCGGTCCCGTCGGGGTCGGCGCGTTGCTGCTCGGCCGGGACGTCGCCTGCACACCCGTGCTGCACGGTGGCGGGCAGGAGCGGGACGTCCGCTCCGGCACCCTCGACGCGGCCGGGATCGTGGCCTTCGCCGTCGCGGTGGAGACGGCGGTCAAGACCCAGCAGGAGTACGCGGCCCGGCTCGCCGCGCTCCGCGACGACCTGGTGGCCCGGGTCCGGCAGGCGGTGCCGGAGGCGGTCTACAACGGCGAGCCGACCGAACGGCTCCCCGGCAACGCGCACTTCTCCTTTCCCGGCTGCGAGGGCGACGCCCTGCTGATGCTCCTCGACGCGCAGGGGATCGCCTGCTCGACCGGGTCGGCCTGCTCGGCCGGGGTGGCGCAGCCCTCGCACGTGTTGCTGGCGATGGGTGCCGACGACGACCGGGCCCGGTCGTCGCTGCGTTTCTCGCTCGGGCACACCTCGACCGCCGCCGACATCGACGCGCTGGTCGCCGCGCTCCCCGGGGTGGTGGAGCGGGCCCGCCGCGCCGGGTCGGTCAAGTCCGCCCGGAGCTGACGGCTGCTCCGCCCGGAGCTGACGGCTGCTCCGCCCGGAGCTGACGGCTGCGAGGGGACGCTTTCCGACCGGCTACCCTCGTCAGGGTGAGGGTACTGGCAGCGATGTCCGGCGGGGTCGACTCGGCGGTGGCCGCCGCACGGGCGGTGGAGGCCGGACACGACGTCACCGGCGTGCACCTGGCGCTGGCCCGCAACCCGCAGACGTACCGGACCGGGGCCCGGGGCTGCTGCACGCTGGAGGACTCCCGGGACGCGCGGCGGGCCGCGGACGTGCTCGGCATTCCCTTCTACGTCTGGGACCTGGCCGACCGGTTCCACGACGACGTGGTGGAGACCTTCGTCGCCGAGTACGCGGCCGGGCGCACCCCGAACCCCTGCCTGCGCTGCAACGAGAAGATCAAGTTCGCCGCGGTGCTGGACCGGGCGGTGGCGCTCGGCTTCGACGCGGTGGTCACCGGTCACCACGCCCGGCTCGGCCCCGACGGGCTGCTCCGGCGCAGTGTCGACCTCGCCAAGGACCAGTCGTACGTGCTGGCGGTGCTCACCCGGGAGCAGCTCGACCGGTCGGTCTTCCCGCTCGGTGACTCGACCAAGGCCCAGGTGCGCGCCGAGGCGGCCCGGCGGGGTCTCGCCGTCGCCGACAAGCCTGACTCGCACGACATCTGCTTCATCGCCGACGGCGACACCCGGCGGTTCCTCGCCGACCGGCTCGGCGAGACTCCCGGCGAGATCGTCGACGCCCGCACGGGTGCCGTGGTCGGCGCGCACAGCGGGGCGTACGCGTACACGGTGGGGCAGCGCAAGGGGCTGTCGCTCGGCGTACCGGCCCCGGATGGCAGGCCGCGCTACGTGCTCTCGATCACCCCGAAGACCAACACCGTGACGGTGGGCCCGGCCGAGGCGCTTGAGGTCGCCACGGTGACCGGTGAGCGTCCGGTCTGGACCGGAGGCGTGCGGCCGACCGGCCCGGTCGACTGCGAGGTGCAGTTGCGGGCACACGGCCAGGTCGTGCCGGCGACGGTCCGGCTCGACGGCGGCATTCTGCGCGCCGAGCTGGGCGAGCCGGTCCGCGGGGTCGCGGCCGGCCAGGCGGTCGTGGCATACCGGCCCGATCCGGCCGGCGACGTCGTGCTCGGCTCCGCCACCATCAGCGCCGCCGCCTGATCGACCCGTTCCAGCGGGGAGACCCCGGCGGCCGGGGAAGGCTGGCGCCCGACGGGCTCTGGCGGTTGCCCGAGAAACTCTCCGTCGGCGGAGGCCGAGACGCCGAAGCATGGTACGAATAAGGGGCGTACCAGGCAAGGCGGACGAATTGGCGGAAGAGCAGCGGCCGGCGCGGCCGGGACCGGAGCGGCTGCTGCGACGCCGTGCTCACTCCCGGCAGGCGTCCTTCCTCGAACTCTTCTTCGACCTGGCCTTCATCGTCTCGTTCGCCCTGCTCTCGGCCCGACTGGTCGAGCATCTCACCTGGCGCAACGCCGGGCAGACGGCGATCCTGCTGGCCGCCATCTGGTGGATCTGGGTCGCCACCGCCTGGTCGACCGACTGGTACGACCCCAATCAGCCCCTGATCCGGGGACTCGTTCTCGGCGTGATGGTGGGCGGGCTCCTGATGAGCGCCGCCATCCCGCATGCGTACGGCTCGTTCGGTCTGGTCTTCGCCGGGACGTACGCGCTAATCCACCTCGGCCGGGCCGCGCTGCTGCTCCCGGCGCTGCGGGGACACCCGATCCAGCGGCGGAGCATCGTGGTCGCGATCTGGTTCGGGCTCTCCGCGATTCTCTGGATCATCGGTGGCTTCCTCACCGGGCCGATGAGACTGGTCTTCTGGCTGGCCGCGATCCTGACCGACTATCTCGTCGCCTCCCAGGGCTGGCCGGTGCCATGGCTCGGGCGGGTGTCGCCGGCCCAGCTACGGGTGGTCGGTGAGCATCTCTCCGAGCGGTACCGGCAGATCTTCATCGTGGCGCTCGGCGAGGTCATCCTGGTCAGCGGCCTGACCTACACCCGGGAGGGGTTGGGCATCGTCCGGATGCTGGCGTTCGTCGTGATCTTCCTCAACACCGTCCTGATGCTCTGGATGTACTTCGTGCCGGTCAGCGGGTGGCTCGGCGGGGCGATCGAGCGCAACCAGCCCCGGGGTGGGGTCTACGCGGCGTACTGCCACGCGATCATGATCGCCGGAGTCGTGCTCACGGCGGTCGGCGCCGAGATAATGATCATTCATCCGCTCGGTGCGGCGCGGACCTCCTGGACGCTGGCGATCGTCGGTGGCGCGGCACTCTTCCTGCTCGGACGGATCCTGATGGGCATGCTGGTCTACGCGCATCCGGTCTGGCGCAGCGCAGGGGCGCTGGTGCTGATCCTCGCCGGCACACCGGGCCTGGTCCGGCTCCCGCCACTGGCGGTGGGCGCGGTCGTCCATGCCGTCCTGCTGGGCCTGGTCCTCGTCTACCTGTACGCGGGCGGCAGCCACGTCGACAGGCGCGAGGCCGAGCGGCAGCGGGACGAACTGGAGCGGGAGGAGGAGCGGGCGGAGCTGGATCCGCCGGCTCCGGGTAGCCTGCCGGCGTGACCGATCGAGAGCAGACGGCGGAACCGGAGCGCGGGACCGGACGGGTGCGGGAGACCGGACCGGCCTGGCCGTGGCCGGCCGGGGCGGCGACCGGGATCGGGTCGATGCCCGGTACCGACATCGCCGAGGCGCAGCGGATCGCGCTCGGCGAGCTGCCGGTGCCGTACCTGCCCGAGCTGCCCGCCCGGGGGCCCGGCGCCGACCTGGTCGGCCGGAGCGCCGGGCTGCTGGTCGACCTCCCCGTCGAGTTGTACGCGGCCCGCTGGCGGATCGCGGGCCGGCCGGGTCGGGACCTGCGCCGCGCCCTGGACCTGCTGGAACGCGACCTCGACCAGATGACCGAGCAGGCCGGCGAGTTCACCGGGACCTTCAAGATCCAGGCGGCGGGCCCGCTCACCCTGGCGGCCGAGATCGAGTTGCCGGTCGGCGGCCGGATGCTCCGGGACCCGGGCGCGGTCCGGGAGCTCACCGCGTCGCTCGCCGAGGGCCTGCGCGGGCACGTGGCGCAGGTCCGCCGCCGGCTGCCCCGGGCCACGGTGCTGCTGCAACTGGACGAGCCGGCGCTGCCGGCAGTGCTGGCCGGGCGGGTCCCGACCGAGAGCGGGCTGGGTGCGTACCGGGCGGTCGGGTCGGGTACCGCGACCGGGCTGCTCCGGAGCGTGGTCTCGGCGGTCGAGGCGCCGGTCGTGCTGCACTGCTGCGCCCCGGACGTACCGCTGGACCTGGTCCGGGCCACCGGCGCGGTCGCGGTCGCGCTCGATCTGGCCCTGCTGGACCGGCTCGACCCGGTCGGCGAGGCGATCGACGCCGGGCTGGGCCTCTTCGCCGGCGCTGCCCCGACACTGCCGCCGCCGGACCGGGGCGCGCCGTCGTCGGACGGGCGCGCGCCGTCGTCGGCACGGGTCGCCGATCGGGTACGCCAGCTCTGGGACCGGCTCGGCTTCCCCCGGGCCCGGCTGGCGGAGCAGGTCGTGGTGACCCCGGCCTGCGGGCTGGCCGGTGCCACCGACGAGTACGCCCGTACCGTCCTGACGGCCTGCCGGGACGCCGGCCGACGGCTCGCCGAGGAGTAGGTTTCCCTGTCGTAGGTGGCGGGCAGGATGTGCCGCATGATTGGTGAACTCCGCACCGTCGTGATCGACTGCCCGGATCCGCGGGCCCTGGCCGGCTTCTACTCCGAGCTGCTCGGGCTGCCCGTCAACGATCGTGGCGCCGACGACGAGGACGGCTGGACGGTGCTCGGCGGCGAGCCCGGGCAGCACCCCCGGCTCGCCTTCCAGCGGGCGGTCAACCTCCGCGAACCGCGCTGGCCCGACCCGGACCGGCCGCAACAGTTCCACCTGGACGTCACGGTCGACGATATCGAGGCGGCCGAGGCCAAGGTGCTGGCGCTCGGCGCCACCCGGCTGCCCGGCTCGGGCGGCGGCTGGCGGGTCTACGCGGATCCGGTCGGCCACCCGTTCTGCCTCTGCTGGGACGACTGACCGCCAGAGGTCCCGCCCGACGGCAGCCGGGCCGGCTCGCCGAGGGATTGTCGGCGCGGGACCGCCTCCGGGAAGATGACGGCCATGGACGATCCGGCTGCCGTGCCGACCGCATCAGCCGCCGGGACCGGGCCAGCCGCCGGGACCGGGCCAGCCGCCGGGACCGGGCCAGCCGCCGGGACCGGGCCAGCCGCCGGGACCGGGCCAGCCGCCGGGACCGGGCCAGCCGCCGGGACCGGGCCAGCCGCCGCGACCGGGCCAGCCGCCGCGACCCGTTCCGCCCTGGCCTCCGGGTCGCTCTTCGGGCTGGCCTACGGCGACGCCCTCGGGGGGCCGACGGAGTTTCTGCCGGTGGCCGAGATCCGGCGACGCTACGGTCCGGACGGTCCGCGTGACCTGGTCGGGCGGCCGGCCCGGGTCACCGACGACACCCAGCTTGGGCTGGCGGTCGGCTGGGCGTTGCACGACGCCGGTCCGGCGGCCACCCCCGATGCGCTGGAGCCGCTGCTCCGGCAACGCTTCGTGGCCTGGGCGCGGAGCCCGGAGAACGACCGCGCCCCCGGGATGACCTGCCTGCGGGCCTGCGCCGGACTGGCCGAGGAGGTGCCCTGGCAGCAGGCGACGGTGGCCGGCTCCAAGGGCTGCGGCGCCAACATGCGGGTCACCCCGGTCGGCCTGGTGCCCGGATACGACCTGGAGACCCTTGCCGGGATCGCCCAGCTGCAGGCCGGGCTGACCCACGGTCACCCGACCGGACTGGCCGCGAGCGAGCTGACCGCGTATGCGGTGCGGGTGCTGCGCGACGGCGCCGCGCCCACCGACCTGCCCGACCTGCTGCGTGACCGGGCCGAGCGGCAACGCGCCGTCTACCGGGCGGAGTGGCTCGGCGACCTCTGGCGGCAGCCCGACACCGACGATCCGGTGACCTTCATCCGGCAGGGCTGGGCCGAGTGCCTGGGCGCGCTCGACCGGCTCGACGCCGCGTTGGCCCGGCCGGACGACGGCGCCGACCCGTGCGAGGCCACCGGGGCGGGCTGGATCGCCGAGGAGGCGCTGGCCACCGCCCTGCTCTGTGCGATCCGGCACGCCGACGACCCGGTCACGGCTCTGGCCCGCGCCGCCACCACCTCCGGCGACTCCGACTCCATCGCCTGCCTGACCGGTGCCTTCCTCGGCGCGGCGCACGGGATGTCGGCCTGGCCCGCCGGCTGGCGCCACCGCATCGAGTACGCCGACCAGCTCGGCACCCTCGGCACGGCCTGGGACTGAACCTCCCCCCGGCACCGCACCGCACCGCCCCCCGCCGCACCGCCCCCGCTGCGCCGCGCTGCGCTGTGGGTGGGTGGTTAGGAAGGGGCCCTTCTTCTACAGAAAGCGATAACGGGGGGCCCTTCCTTGCACCTTTGGGCGGTTACGGTTGCGGGAGGTTCGAGGAGGTCAGGGAGTGTCCGAGGAAGCGATCCCGCAGCAGGTCAGCCGCGAGCAGGAGGCGGCGGCCGGCGAGGAGCCGACGGCCGAGGCGCGGGACCGGCACGCCGAGCTGAGCACCGAGATCACCGACCATCAGTACCGCTACTACGTGCTGGACGCGCCGACCGTCTCGGACGCGGAGTTCGACGCGCTGCTGCGCGAGTTGGAGGCACTGGAAGAGCGCTATCCGGCGCTGCGTACCCCGGAGTCGCCGACCCAGCGGGTCGGCGGCACCTTCTCCACGCTCTTCACGCCGGTCCCGCACATCGAGCGGATGATGTCGCTGGACAACGCCTTCACCCGGGAGCAGTTGGCCGCGTGGATGCAGCGGATCGAGCGGGACGCCGGTGAGGCGGTCGACTTCCTCTGCGAGCTGAAGGTCGACGGGCTGGCGATCAACCTCACCTACGAGCGCGGCCGGCTGGTCCGGGCCGCCACCCGGGGCGACACCCGGATCGGCGAGGACGTCACCGCCAACGTACGCACCCTGGAGGAGGTGCCGGAGAAGCTGACCGACGGCGACGCGCCCGTACCCGAGCTGCTGGAGGTGCGGGGCGAGATCTACTTCCCGGTGGCCGCCTTCGCCGACCTGAACGCGGGGCTGGTCGAGCAGGGGAAGGCGCCCTTCGCCAACCCGCGCAACGCGGCGGCGGGGAGCCTGCGGCAGAAGGATCCGAGGATCACCGCGAGCCGGCCGCTGCGGATGGTCGTGCACGGGCTGGGGGCGCGGGAGGGGTTCGCGCCGGTCGCGCAGTCCGAGGCGTACGCGGCGCTGCGCGGCTGGGGGCTGCCGACCAGCGACCGCTGGCGGGTGGTGCCGGACCTGGCCGGGATCGAGGAGTACATCGACCACTACGCCGCGCACCGGCACGACGTCGAGCACGAGATCGACGGGGTGGTGGTCAAGGTCGACCCGGTGGCGGTCCAGGGCCGGCTCGGCTCGACCAGCCGGGCACCCCGGTGGGCGATCGCCTTCAAGTACCCGCCGGAGGAGGTCACCACCGAGCTGCTCGGCATCGAGGTCAACGTCGGCCGGACCGGCCGGGTGACCCCGTTCGCCGAGTTGCGGCCGGTGAAGGTGGCCGGCTCCACGGTGGCCAGGGCCACCCTGCACAACGCGCACGAGGTGGAGCGCAAGGGCGTGCTGATCGGCGACACGGTGGTGGTCCGCAAGGCCGGCGACGTGATCCCGGAGGTGTTGGGGCCGATCGTGGAGCTGCGGCCGGCGGACGCCCGGACGTTCGTGATGCCCGAGCGGTGCCCGGCCTGCGGCACCGCGCTGGCGCCCTCCCGGGAGGGCGACGTCGACATCCGCTGCCCGAACGCCCGGAGCTGCCCGGCGCAGCTCCGCGAGCGGATCTTCTATCTGGCCGGCCGGGAGGCGTTCGACATCGAGGTGCTCGGCTTCAAGGCGGTGGGCGCGCTGCTCGACGCCGGGGTGATCGGCGACGAGGGCGACATCTTCGACCTGGACGCCGAGCGGCTGTCCCGGGTGCCGTTCTTCGTCCGCAAGGACGGCACGCTGGGGCGCAACGCGGAGAAGCTGCTGGAGAGCCTGGCGGCGGCGAAGGACCGGCCGCTGTCCCGGGTGCTGGTGGCGCTCTCGATCCGGCACGTCGGCCCGACCGCCGCCGAGGCGCTGGCCCGGGAGTTCGGCTCGGTCGCGGCGATCGAGGCGGCCGGCGAGGAGGAACTGTCGGCGGTGGACGGTGTCGGCCCGACGATCGCGGTCAGCCTGCGGGAGTGGTTCGACGTGGACTGGCACCGCGAGGTGGTGCGCAAGTGGACCGAGGCGGGCGTACGGATGGCCGAGGAGCGGGTCGAGGAGGGGCCGCGCCCGCTGGAGGGGTTGACCGTGGTGGTGACCGGGACGCTGTCGGCGTACACCCGGGACCGGGCGGCCGAGGAGGTGCGGGTCCGGGGCGGCAAAATCAGCGGGTCGGTGTCGAAGAAGACCGACTTCGTGGTGGTCGGCGAGAACCCGGGATCGAAGGCGGAGAAGGCCGCCGCGCTGAAGGTGCCTATGCTCGACGAGGCCGGCTTCGCCGCGCTGCTCGCCGAGGGGCCGGAGGCGGCGGGTACGCTCGCAATCAGTGACAATCAGTAATTGGAAGATCGGCGTTGGGTAACAGAATCGATTGGTCGAGATGCGGCGTATTTCAAGTTAGTCACGACTAGACCCGATTCGCGTCTGTCGCCTCCGCGTGGACCGGGTCGGGGCGTTTCATGGGAGACACGCCGCGCGGCACTGGCCGCGCCCTGACCGAGAGGCCGGGAGGTCCCATGGAGGCCGCCGCGCTGCGGAACTCCGTCCCTCCAGATCGGACGGGGCCGTTCTTCGGCTTCGTCTGGGCGGTCGTGGCCCTGGCCGCCGGGGTCTCCGCCGGGTCGCTGCTCGCCCTCCCCGGCGACCTGACCCGGCTGCCGCTGGCATTCTGGCTGATGGCGGCCCTCGCGATCAGCTTCGACGCCCGGCCGTTCAGCCCGCACGCCGAGCGGCGCAGCATGTCGGTCTTTCCGTCGATCTGCTTCACCTTCGCCATCGCGCTGGAGTGGGGTCCGGGCCCCGCCATCGTCGTGCAGGCCGCCGCCGTGCTGGTCTCCGGCTGGCGGATGCGGTACGCACCCTGGCGCACCGTCTTCAACATCGCCCAGTACGCCTGCGCCCTCGTCGCCGCCGACGCCGTCGTCCGGCTCGCGCCCGGCGGCGGCTTCGGGGCGGGTGGGCGGCTCAGGCCGCTCGACGTCGTCGTCGCGGTCGGTGCGGCCGGCGCCTGGCTGACCGTCAACCACGGACTGGTCGCCACCGCCGTCCGGCTGCGCTTCGGCGGCCGGTGGTGGAGCCGGATCCGGCAGGGTCTCGGCTTCGAACTGCTCGCCACCGGGTCGCTGCTGCTGCTCGGCCCGGTGCTCGTCGCCGCCGCCCGGACCAGCCCGGCGCTGGTGCCGATGATGGTGCTGCCGCTCTACGCGGTCTCCCGGATGGCCCGGCTCTCCGCCGAGCGGGAGCAGCTCGCCCGGCGGGACCCGCTGACCGGGCTGGCCAACCGGGAGGCGCTGCGCGTCGAGGTGACCGAGCAACTCGCGATGCACGCCGAGCCGGCCGGCCGGGAAGGGCCGGCCGGACGGGAGGGGCGGGCCGGCCGGGAGGGGCCGGGCGGCCACCTGGCGCTGCTCCTGCTCGACCTGGACCGCTTCAAGCACGTCAACGACGCTCTCGGGCACGCCGTCGGGGACCGGCTGCTGGTCGAGGTCGCCGCCCGGCTGACCGCGGCGGTACGCCCGCCGCACGTGATCGCCCGGCTCGGCGGGGACGAGTTCGCGATCCTGGCCACCCGGCTCGACGGGGTGGCCGGCGCCCGGCAGGTCGCCGACCGGGTGGTCGCCGAGCTGACCGACCCGGTGCCGCTGGACGGGCTGCCGCTGGATGTCGGCGGCTCCATCGGGATCGCGCTCTATCCGGAGCACGGCGACGACTTCGCCACCCTGATGCGCCACGCCGACGTGGCGATGTACGACGCGAAACACCGGGGCGACCCGGTCGCCGTCTACGCCGCCGAGTCCGACCACAACTCGGCGGAGCGGCTGAGCCTCCTGGCCGACCTGCGCCGGGTCCTGGAGGGCGGCGCCGACGACGCGGGGGAGATCACCCTCTACTACCAGCCACAGGTCGCGATCGCCACCGGCGAGGTGGTCGGGGTGGAGGCGCTGCTGCGCTGGCGGCACCCCCGGCGCGGCATGGTCGACCCCGAGGAGTTGATCCGGGTCGCCGAGCAGAGCGCGGTGATGCGGCTGCTCACCCGCCGGGTCGTCGACGACGTGGTGGAGCAGCTCGCCAAGTGGTCCGCCGCCGGGCTGGAGCTGCGGGCGTCGGTCAACGTCAGCGTCCGCGACCTGCACACCGGGGAGATCGTCGACCAGATCGCGGAGCGGCTGCCCGAGTACGGCGTACCGCCGTCGCGGATCCAGCTCGAGCTGACCGAGGGGGCGCTGATGGCCGACCCGCGCCGGGTGCTGGCCACCATCTCCCGGCTGGACCGGCTCGGGGTGGCGATCTCGCTCGACGACTTCGGCACCGGGTACTCGTCGATGCAGCACCTGCGCCGGCTGCCGCTGGCCGAGGTGAAGGTCGACCGTTCCTTCGTACTCGGGATGGTGGCCGACGCCGACGACGCGGCGATCGTCCGGTCGATGATCGAGCTGGCCGGCGCCCTGGGGTTGCGGGTCGTCGCCGAGGGGGTGGAGGACGAGCGCACCTGGCGACTGCTGCACGCCGCCGGCTGCGAGGCCGCGCAGGGCTGGTTCTTCGCCCGGCCGATGCCGGCGGAGGACCTGGTCACCTGGCTGGCCCGGTACCGGCCGGTCAGCCCGACCACCCGGCTCGGCACGGGTGCGGACGCCCCCGGCAGCCCGCCGGAGGCGGCGGGCCGACCGCGCCCGGCGCCCGACGCGGCGGGACGGCTGCATCCGAGCGTGGAGTGAGCGTGCCGGGAGGCGGTTTCGGGGGAGTGTGCCGGAATGCGGTTCGGGGGAGCGTGCCGGAAAGCGGCTTCGGGGGAGTCGGAGGCGGCACGGGTCGGGGTCACAAATAGACTCGCTCAGGTCACGGCGCGCGTGCCACACCGCGCCGGGAAGTCGACGGCGGAAGCTGATGCTGTCCAGCCCGCCGGCGTAGACGTCACCGCATGAAGGGGGCACCGATGTCCGCCATCTCCCGCGAGGAGGTCGCGCACCTGGCGCGACTGTCGCGGCTCGCCGTCACCGAGGAGGAGCTGGAGACCTTCGCCGGCCAGCTCGACGTGATCCTCCAGGCCGTCGCGCGGGTCGGCGAGGTGGCCGCCGCGGACATCCCGCCGACCTCCCACTCCGTGCCGCTGACCAACGTGCTCCGCGACGACGTGGTGGTGCCCGGGTTGACCCGGGACGAGGCGCTCTCCGGGGCGCCGGACAGCGAGGAGGACCGGTTCCGGGTGCCGCGCATCCTGGACGGGGACGAACCGCCCAGCCCACGTGGCGAGGGCGCGGCGGAAGGGAACGGGTGACCACCGTGGCTGACGTGACCAGGATGACCGCGACCGAGATCGCGGCCCTCATCGCCGGCGGCGAGGCGTCGGCGGTCGAGGTGACCCGGGCACACCTGGACCGGATCGCCGCCGTCGACGAGCGGGTGCACGCCTTCCTGCACGTCGACACCGACGGCGCGCTGGCCGCCGCCCGCGAGGTCGACGCGAGGCGCGCCGCCGGGGAGGAGCTGGGGCCGCTGGCCGGGGTGCCGGTGGCGGTCAAGGACGTGCTCACCACCAGGGGCGTGCCGACCACCGTCGGGTCGAAGATCCTCCAGGGCTGGCGCCCGCCGTACGACTCGACGATCGTGCAGCGGCTCCGGGCGGCCGGCACGGTGCTGCTGGGCAAGACCAACATGGACGAGTTCGCGATGGGCTCCTCCACCGAATACTCGGCGTACGGGCCGACCGGCAACCCGTGGGACCTGGGCCGGATCCCGGGTGGCTCGGGCGGGGGCAGCGCGGCGGCACTGGCCGCGTACGAGGCGCCGCTGACGATCGGCTCCGACACCGGCGGCTCGATCCGGCAGCCGGGGGCGGTGACCGGCACCGTCGGGGCGAAGCCGACCTACGGCGGCACCTCGCGGTACGGCCTGGTCGCCTTCTCGTCGTCGCTGGACACCCCCGGCCCGTGCGCGCGTACGGTGCTGGACGCGGCACTGCTGCACGAGGTGATCGGCGGGCACGACCCGCGCGACTCGACCTCGATCCCGGCCCCGGTGCCGGACGTGGTCGCCGCCGCCCGGGCCGGTGCCGGCGGCGACCTGACCGGAGTGAAGGTGGGCCTGGTCACCGAGTTCTCCGGCGAGGGCGCCGAGCCGGGCGTGACGGCCGCCTTCCGGGACGCCGTCGACGCGCTGACCAAGCTCGGCGCCGAGGTCGTCGAGGTCTCCTGCCCGCACTTCCAGTACGCGCTGCCGGCGTACTACCTGATCGCCCCGAGCGAGTGCTCCTCCAACCTGGCCCGCTTCGACGGGGTGCGGTTCGGGCTGCGGGTCGGCGACGACGGCAACCGCGGGCTGGAGGAGGTCATGTCGCTGACCCGGGACGCCGGCTTCGGCCCCGAGGTCAAGCGGCGGATCATGATCGGCACGTACGCGCTCTCCTCCGGCTACTACGACGCCTACTACGGGCAGGCGCAGAAGGTGCGTACGCTGATCACCCGCGACTTCACCGCCGCCTTCGAGCAGGCCGACGTGCTGATCTCGCCGACCACGCCGTTCGTGGCGTTCCCGTTCGGCTCGCGGACGTCGGATCCCTACCAGATGTACCTGGCCGACCTCTTCACCATCCCGACCAACCTCTACGGCGGGCCGGGCATCTCGGTGCCGTGCGGGCTGTCGGAAGGGCTGCCGGTCGGGTTGCAGATCATGGCGCCGACGATGGCGGACGACCGGATGTACCGGGTCGGCGCCGCGCTGGAGTCCGTGATCGGCACCCTCACCCCGCCGGAGCTCTAGGCGGTCGGTCCGCGGCCTGCGACAGGGCCAGATCTTGACGACTTCTCGCACCTCCCGCGACAAGAAGTCGTCAAGATCTGGAGCCGCCCTCACCAGGCCAGCTCAGGAGAGCGCCTTGTTGCGCATGCTGACGATCAGCGCGGCGGCTTCCGAGGCGGCGGGGACGGTGCCGGAATACCACCGGACGGAGGGGTCCGGCGCCGCGACGCGCTCGCCGGGCCGGCCGCGCCGGTAGATCGACAGGGTGCCGTCGTCGGACTCGTGCACCCGGACGACGTCGGTCCAGGGCAGCGTCGGCGCCTCCGACGGCTGTAGCCCGGCGGCGGACGGCGAGGTCCCGTCGGTCCCGGTGACGATGATCCCGTTCCTGGTCAGGACGAGGTTGCCGAAGGTCGTACCCTTCCGGTGACGCACTCCTGCCCTGGCCCGGGCGCTCGGCCGACCGGCGCGGTGGTCCTCGACGGCGTGCCGGGAGTCAGCGCCGGAGTGCACCGGCCGGGAGTCAGCGGTTGACGAGCGCCTCCGGTTCTGCGGACCGGTCCTGGGCGCCGCCGTGGGCGGGCGTGGGCGGGTCCGGCAGGTCGGCGCCGTCGAGTTCCGTGACGTCGTCGTCGACGGTGGGTGGGTCCGATAGCTGCGAGTCGTCGGCGACGGAGCGCATCTCCGGCAACTGTCCGGCGGAGACCACCGGTACCGCCGCCCCGGTCGTCGGGGGAGCCGGCAGAGGCTCACCGAGGAAGACCCGGCGGACCACCCGCTCCGACGCGCGACCGTCGTCCAGATAGCAGAAGCGCTGCCGGAACACCCTCCGGGCCGAGGTCGCCCGCTCGCCGAAGACCTCGCCGGAGCGGAACAGCTCGACCAGCTCCTCCTCGGTACGGGCTGCCACCCCCGGCCCCTCCGCGAAGACGTCGAGGTACGCCCCCCGGCTGGTCCGGTAGGTGTCCCAGTCCGCCGCGAAGATCACCAGCGGTCGGTCCAGCACCGCGTAGTCGAACATCACGGAGGAGTAGTCGGTGATCAACACGTCGGCGGCGAGATAGATGTCCTCGACCCGGGGATGGTCGCAGAGGTCCCGGACCCGGGGATGGTCGCCGGCCACGATGGTGCGGTCGAAGTGGTGCCCCCGGACCAGCAGCACCGTCTCGTCGGAGAGCTGGTCGGCGAAACGCCCGACGTTCAACAGGGCGTCGCTGCCGAACTCGTAGTCGCGGTACGTCGGCAGGTACGCGACGGCGAGCTGCCCCGGCGCCAGCCCGAGCCGCTCCCGGGCCGCCGCGACGTCCTCCCCGGTGGCGTTGGCGAGCACGTCGTTACGCGGGTAGCCGGTCTCCAGGGTCTCGTAGCCGCACGGGTAGGCCCGCTCCCAGATCTCGCTGGTGTAGGCGTTCGGGCTGATGCTGTAGGTCCAGCGGTCGCAGCGCTCCAGCAGCCAGTCCATGTTCATCCCCCGGATGCCGGCGGGGAACTTCAGCTGGTCGACCCCCATCGCCTTCACCGGGGTGCCGTGGTTTGTCGACAGGTGCACCGCGCCGGGCCGCTTGACGACCCAGCCGGGGTAGTTGACGTTCGAGACCAGATATCCGGCCCGGGCGAGGGCCCGGAGGTGTCGGAGCGTGCCGATCGTCACCGTCTCGACGCCGGGCGGCACGGCCTGCTCCTGGCCCGGGTTGACCTCCCACACGCCCCGCATCCCGGGGGCCAGCTCGGTCATCTTCTCGTGGATCGCGGCCGGGTTGCAGCCGTAGCCGCTGCCCCAGTACGAGGAGAAGACCGCCAGCTTCTCGTCGAGCGGCCGGTGCGTCTGGAGTCGGTGGTACAGCATCCTGAGCCGGGTGCGCAGCCGGACCACCTGCTGCACCCTCCTGAGCTGGCTCCCGATGCGGCGGCGCAGCTTGAGAATCGTCCGCAGCACCAGCCAGGGTGCGTAGCCGCGGCGGGCGACGAGGAGATGCTTGACCCGGCCCCGCCCGCCCGGCCTCGCGTAGCCGGCGGCGGGCAGGTGCCGGGCGTAGGCACTCGCCAGTGCCGCGAAGAACTCCCGCTGCTGGGAGCGGGCGACCCGTTCCGGGTTCTCCAGGACGAGCAGGCACTGGAACATCATCCGTTCGAAGACCAGGGTCCGGAACGGCGCCGCGCGTTCGCCGATGCCGTCGAGCTGCGCGAACAACCGGTCGTACTGGTCGAAGACCTCGAAGTGCCGGTATCCGGGGGTGGAGGTGATCGCACCGCGACGCCGCTGCCGGTAGTAGACGCAGACGCGTTCGAGCACGGTGATCCGGTCCGCGAGGATCAGCACCGGAAAGCCGACCGGAACGTCCTCGTAGAGGCCGGTCGGGAAGGCGATCTCGTGCCGCACGAGGAAGTCGCGCCGGAAGATCTTGTTCCAGGCGACGTGGAACAGCTTGATCATGTTGGGGTGCTCGGCGAGCGTGAAGACAGGCGGCAGCGCCTCGGCGCGGACCAGGGCCGTCAGGGTGCTGTGCCGGCTGCTGTTGTTCCACCAGACCTTGGCGTAGTCGACCACCAGCACGTCCGGCTCCACCGCGCGCAGCCGGTCCGCGACGGCGGCGAGCGCGCCGGGCGCGATCCAGTCGTCGCTGTCGACGAACCAGACGTACTCGCCCGTCGCGTGGCGTAACCCGACGTTGCGCGCCTCACCCAGACCGACGTTCTCGGTCAGGTGGACCACGCGGAGCCGGCTGTCGCGGGCGGCGTACTCGTCGAGAATCGCTCCACAGTGGTCCGGGGAGCAATCGTCCACGGCGATCACTTCGATGTCCGTGAAGCGTTGCCGCAGGATCGAGTCGAGGCAGTCGCGAAGGTATGCCTGGACCCGGTAGACGGGAAGGACGATGGTCAGCAGGGGCATCTGACGGGCACCTTTCTGGGCCCGGCCACCCTCGCCCAATCCGGCTACCGGCCCGTCACGGTTACGTGAACGTTGTGTGACGGCAAACATGGATAAGACGCCCGATGACGTCCAGGTGAACGGCGTGGCGGGACCGGCCTTACCCGCCCGTTGATGCCAGGACCTGCAATAGGGTCGGCGTGCAGTGGTCGGTCCACGAACGGGAGACGGCAATGCCGCACGGCACCATCGATCTGGCCGACGACGAGCAGACCGACTCACTCTCCGAACTGGTGATGACCTGGGGGCGGGGCTGGGCCGTCTCCCGGGGGACGCCCGCGCCGGTCGAGGTGCCCGGCGGCTTCCGGGTCGAGGTGGGTTCGCCAGGTCATCGGGTACGCCACGTGCTGCACACCTACGACGCCGACTCGCTCGGCCGGCTGGCCCGGGAACTCACCGCCCCGGGCCACTGGATCAAGGCGGTTGGCGACCCGGAGGAGTTCCACTCCGCCCTGCCCGACGGCTGGACGGCGGCCAGCGTCAACCACCTGATGACTGTCGCGTTCCGTGCGGAGCCGGTCGAGCAGCCGACGCCGTACACGATCGAGGTCCAGACCGGGCGCGACGGCGATCTCGTCGTCGCGGTGGTGCGCGATGCGGACGGAGCAACGGCGGCATCCGGGCGTCTGGGGCGGGCCGGGGAGTACGGCACCGTGGACAAGATCGAGACCGCGCCGGAGCACCGGCGACGCGGGCTCGGCAGCGTGCTGATGCGGGCGCTCGGCGACCGGGCGGCGGCGCTCGGCCTGCGTACCGGGGTCCTGGTCGCCACCGACGAGGGGCGCGCCCTCTACGGCACCCTCGGCTGGACCGTGCGCTCGCAGGTCCCGGCGGCGTACCGCCCGGAGGTGCTGCCATCCCGTTGACCCGTCGGGGCGGCCCGCCAACCGGCACGGCGGGGCACTCCGGTATGCCGAGAAGCAGGGTGAGGTCGTCCCTGTCGCCCACGGCACGCTGGGCGAGGCCGCGTGGTGCGGCGGTCGAGCGCCGCGAGGTCTTCGTCCGCACGGCCGGCCTGCGCCGGGTGCCGCCACCGCCCGCGCGGACGGGCGCCGTCCGTGCCGGCGCAACCCGGTAGGGGCCGGCGGCGGCCGTATACGGTACGAGGGTTGCGGCGGGGCGGTCCGGTGGAAGGCGGCGGCAGGTGCGGCTGTACGTGGGGTGCGCGATGTGGACACTGAAGGCGTGGCAGGGGCGTTTCCTGCCGCACCCGTCCCCGGCGCACGAGCGGCTGCGCCACTACGCCGGCTGGTGCAACGCGGTCGAGGGGAACACGACCTTCTACGCGACGCCGGCCCGGGAGACAGTGGCGTCGTGGGCCCGGCAGACCGATCCCGACTTCCGGTTCGTGGTCAAGCTGCCGAAGGTCGTCACCCACGAGCGCCGGCTCGCCGACGCGGACGAACCGCTCCGGGTCTTCCTCGACGCGATCGAGCCGCTCGGCTCCCGGGCGCACGCCCTCTGGATCCAGTTGCCGGGCTCGTTCGGGCCCGCCGACGTCGGCACGCTGGCCCGATTCCTGCGCCGGCTGCCCCGCGCGCACCGGTACGCCGTCGAGGTCCGCCACCCCGCCTTCTTCACCGAGCCGGCCGCGTCGGCGCTGCTCGAAGGCGTGCTCACCGGGGCGGCGGCCGAATGGGTGCCCTTCGACACCACCGCGCTCTTCCGGGAGCCGCCGACCAGTGACGCCGAGCGGGACGCCTGGACCAAGAAGCCGCGCGTGCCGCGCCGGTCGGACGCGCTGACCGACCGGCCGATCGTCCGCTACCTCGGCCGGGACGACGAGGCGCGGACGGTCGAGGGCTGGCAGCACTGGGTCGGGGTCGTGGCGGGATGGCTGCGCGAGGGACGCTCCCCGACCGTCTTCGTGCACACCCCGGACAATGCCGGGGCGCCCGCGCTCGCCCGGCGCTTCCACGCGGAGGTACGGGCCCGGGTGCCGGGCGTCGAGGCGCTGCCCGAGCCGCTGCCGGTCGAGCCCCTCACCCTCTTCTGACACGTCGACCACCCCGGCGTCAAGATCTTCGGAAAGTTGTGGTTCGCGCCGAACCACAGCTTCCCAAGATCTTGTGCGCTCCTCCGGGCGCCGGCTCAACCTGACCGTCCGCGACGCCCCCGGCGCCGGGGCTCGTGCCCGGCGCCAGGGCTCCGGCGTTCCGGACCCGCTGGTCAGGGCTGGAGGAACCAGGGGCTGGTGTACGCCACACCCCAGTCGTTGCACGGGTGGTTCGCCGGCCCGGGGCTGCCGTTCGGCTGGCTCGGGTCGGAGACGCGCAGCACCACCCAGTGCCCGTCGGCGATGTCCAGCGGGACGGTGAACTGGACGACGCCCCGGCCGGCCTCGATGTCGACCACCTGCGGCACCACCGGGGCGGAGGTGCCGGGGCGGAGGACCTGGACCCGCAACGGCTTGCCGACCCAGTCCGGTCCCCGGTCGAGGTCGACCGAGAAGGTGACGTCGGCCCGGCCCACCGGCAGGACGCCGCCCATCCGTACCCCGTTGGCGGTGGCGTCGAGGCGCAGCCCGGAAACGCGGGTGGCGAAGAAGCGGCGGGCCCGCATCGCGGCCAGCACCTCCTGCCGGGTGTTCTGGGTGACCCAGAGACCGGTCCGGCCCTTGCCCTCCGGGAAGCCCCAGTTGGTGCCGTGCTCGTCGGAGACACCGGTGAGGCCGGGTCGCCAGCCGGCGTTGAGGCAGGCGACCAGCGGCGAGGTCTGGCCGCTGCCCCAGCCGTCGAAGAGGTAGTCGTCGCCCCGGTTGAACATCTCCAGCCCGATCATCGGCTCACGGGCCCCGGCGACGTACCGGAAGTTGTCGAAGCGGCCGATCTCCCGGCCGGGGTGGTTGAAGCCGGCGACCCCGCCCGAGCTGCCGATCCAGCTGTAGAGCCGGCTCATGCTCGACGACTGGAGCAGGTCGGTGTAGTTGCCGGTGAACCAGACGTTGACGTGCCCGAGCAGCGGGTGCGACCACTCGAAGCCCCGGATCGCGGTGTACCGGCCCGGATCGTCGGCGGCGTCGGCCAGCTGGCCGGTGCGGTCCCACTCCGAGCGGGAGAGTCCTTCGATCGAGAAGAGCGTGGTGTGGTCGGTGAGCGCGGCGACGTCCAGCCCGGCGTCCCGCATCGAGGCGAAGGCGAGCGCCGGGTCACCGTCGCCGTCGGACATCAGGGTGTGGTTGTGCAGGTCGGCATGGACCAGCGTGGTGCCCTGGGTGATCAGGGACGCCCGGGAGGCGCCGGTGCCCGGCGTCTGGTTCGGCCCGGCCGCGAGGCCGGTGGCGGCGGCGTGTGCGGTGCCTGGGCCGGCAGCCAGGGTGAGCAGTCCGCCGGCGGCCGCGATCAGCGTACGCCGGCTCGTGCCGGAGTGGGTGTGGGTGTGCCCGGTGTCGGCAGGGGTGGAAGTCATGCGGGACAGTGCATATGGCTGCCGGCAACGCGGAGATAGCCGCAGTCGACCGGACGGTTAAGAGTCTCTATCGACCAGTCGATCGACCAGCGGCCGGACCGCTCGCGGTGGGCGGGCAGTCTCCGGCACGCTGATCCACTAGGGTGCCGTGCATGACTGGCGGTTCAGGTGACGGGTTCACGGTAGACCCGACGGCGCTGGAGGCGTTCTCCAGGACCAGCTTCGCCCGGGCGGACGACTTCGACGAGATCCGTGGCCGGCTCCGGGACGGCGCCGTCGGGCGTTCCTCCTTCGGCATCATGCCCGCCTCCTTCACCCTCTACGACCAGTACGAGTCGTGCCTGGACGAGTGTCTCCAGGCCCTGGCGGACGGGGGCGAGGTGATGGAGGTGATCGCCGACGCGGTCCTCGCCGAGCGGGACGCGTACCTGAACAGCGACGCCGCCGCGCAGGGCCGGTTCGGCGGCTGACCGGCCAGGCCCAGACCAGCACCGAACGACCGAGGAGGGCGAGTGTCGACCGTCGCGCTCGAACGCAGCAGGACCTACTTCGAGCAGTTCGTCGGCTCCGTGCCGGAACCGCTCCAGGGGTTCACCCGGACCGTGCTCTCCCCCTTCGAGCAGCTTCTCGAACAGGTGGCCGGCGACCCGGACGACCTGATGCGGGGCGCGGAACGCTGCCTCGCCGCGTCGCAGGACGTACTCGGCATCGCGGCCCAGCAGCAGGCCGACCGGGCGGCGCTCCAGCCGCCGGCCTGGAGCGGCCCCGCACAGCAGGCGTTCCAGACCGGACTGGCCAACGTCGAGGAAACCGTCCGGCAGCTCGCCGAGGGGCTGAACGCCGCCAAGGAGGTGCTGGTCGAGGCGGCCAACGCGGCCGTCGACGCGTTCAACCTGCTCTGTGAGCTGATCTTCGAGTTCCTCGTCGCCTTCCTGATCGAGGCGATCATCGCCGCCGCGGCGGCGTTCCTCAGCTTCGGCGCGTCGATCGCCGCCTTCGTCGTACGCTGGCTCGCCCGGCTGGCGATGACCCTGGGCCGGGGCGCCCGGATCGTCAGCAAGCTGGTCCGGATCCTGGTGAAGCTTGCCCGCAGGCTGGACGACGTCAAGGCGCTGCTCACCCGCTACCGCCAGCGGGTGATGGAGCTGCGCAAGCTGAAGAAGGAGTACGCCATCTGGAAGCAACAGGGGCGTACCGCGCAGGGCCGTGCCATCATGGCGGAGCACGCTCTCAAGGTCGGTGTGCCCCGCTTCGTCTTCAACCAGGTCTCGCCGGTCAACCTGAGCGGCAAGGGCGGTGCGGCGCTGGACACCGCGGTCGGCATCCACGACATCTCGGACGGCCGGAAGGATCGCAACTACGCGACCGACGGCACCTACCGGGAGGACATCGGCCCCTACACCAGGAGCGTGCAGAATCTGATCGACTCGGTGGGCTGACCGGGCGAGGGCAGGAGGGGACGACGTGGAATATCCCGCGCTGGACCGGCTGGAGCATCTTGCGAACAGCCTGGACGGTCTGCAGTTCCAGCTCAACCGGCGGATCGAGGAGCTACAGGCGGAGCCGCTCGAACTGGAGAGCGAGAGCGGCGCCGTACGGGTGGCGGTCGACCACGGCGGCCGGGTGGACCGGGTCGACATCACCTCGCGGGGCATGCGCTACAGCCCGGACCAGCTCGGCGCGGAGATCACCGGCACGATCCGGCGGGCGCAGCGGGAGGCGACCCGGCGGTTGCAGGACTCCATGCGGGAGGTGCTGGGCAGCGCCGCCGACGACTATCCGCTGGGCTGACCCGTGGGCACCGACCACCGCCATCGCTACGCCGACGCGGTCACCAGCAAGCTCGACCCGGGTGAGGCGATCCTCGCGCTGAGCGAGGCGAGGCGCCCGCACGGCCCGGCTCCGGACCCGCCGCCCCGGCCGCCGGACCCGGCCCCCGGCGACGGGGCGAAGGTCGCCGGGGCAGGACTGGCCGACGTCGTGCTCAGCGGCGTCGAGGCGGTCGACAACCTCGGTGGCGGCGGCCCGACCGACTGGCTGATCCGATCGCTGTTCGGACGCGCCGCGCACGGCGGGCACGACTCGGTCGCCGCCGACTACGTCCGGGCCGTGCCGACCGACGAACGGCTGCTGGTGGTCGTCACCGACCGGCGTCTGCGGGTCTTCCGCGTCGGTCGCAACAGCACCGAGATACGCCCGTTCGGCGTACCGGCGAGGCCGGTGGCGGCGGCGAAGCTCAAGCCACTGTGGTCGGTGCGGCGTGCGGAGGTCGCCGGGGCGCGGCGGCGCTGGCACCGGCTGCACGGCGCCCGACTCCGGGTGACCTTCCGGGACGGCTCCTGGCTGGAACTGACCGGCCCGCTCTGCCTGGGCCGCCACCGGGCCGGCGACCTGCGCGACGCTCTCGGTGGCGGCTCCGCCGGAGGAGGCCGGCCGTGATGGCGTTGGCAACGCGCCGGCACTGCTATATCGACAGGCTAACTAGGTAGACGTACGATTTAGCAGTGGTCGATGATCGGTGGCCGGGCGACTGGCTGCGGGGAGTGCTCGAGCTGTGCGTGCTGGGCGCACTCGCCGACGGACCCACCTACGGCTACGCGATCGCCCAGCGGCTCGAGCGGGCCGGCCTCGGGGTGGTCCGGGGTGGCACCCTCTATCCGCTGCTGGCCCGGCTCCAGGCGGAGACGCTGGTCGAGGCCCACTGGCAGGCGGGCGAGGGCGGGCCGGGCCGGAAGTACTTCACCCTGACCACGGCCGGGCGGACGGAACTCGCCGCCCGCGCCGCGCTCTGGGCCCGCTTCGTCGACCGGACATGGCGACTGCTCCCCCCAGCCGAGGAGATCCGACATGAGCAGACGTAGCCCCGCCGACGACTGGCGCGCCGAGTTCCGCACCGAGGCCAGGCTCCGCGAGGTGTCCGGGGCGGAGATCGGCGAGGCGCTCGCCGAGGTCGACACCTTCTGCGCGGACTCCGGTGAGGACCCGTACGACACCTTCGGCGACCCGGCGGAATACGCCGAGGTGCTCGCCGCACGGTCACCGGCGACCGGGCACCCCTCAGGCGGGCCACGACCACACCGGACGGGCGTGCTCATGGCGTGCGGGACCCTGGCCGGTGTGATGTCGGTGCTCACCGGGGTCGACGCGATCAGGCGGGACAGCCCCGGCACGGTCACCACCGGCCAGCTCGTCTCCTTCGTGGCGGGCGTGGCGGGGATCGTCCTCATCACCTGGTTCCTGCTCCGGCCCGGACGGCGGCACCGACGTGGTTTCGACTGGCGGTTGGGGCTTGCCGCCGCGGTGGGAATCGGCATCACCGCCTATCCGCAGGTGGTCTGGAAGCAGCCACTGCTGCACGCACCCGGCTGGGTGCTGCTCGGCGCGGGACTGCTGGTGTTGGCGCTCGGCTGGTGGCCGCTGCTCTCCGGCCGCGTGCTCGCCGACCTGGAGATCGATCCCCGTACCGGTAGCGAATCGGCACCCGGCCCGAAATGGCTGCTGGGCGTCGTCCGCTGGGGCCTGCCGGTCGCGTTGTGCTGCGTGGTGGTCATCGCCGTCCTGATCAGGAGCGTCGGACCCGGATAGAGCTGCCGGCGGAGGTGGGATCGGCACCGTGGCCGCTGCCCGGTACTCCGTCCGGGGTAGCCCCTGCTCGCGGCGCGTACCCGGCGGTGTCGGCAGGTGGACGACGCCGTCGGGAGCCGGTCGCTCTAGCGTCGATCCCACGAGTTTCCTGGCCAGGTCCGCGAGGCCCCGGGCCACAGCCGTGACTTGCCGGGCCAGGATCGCGGGCTCCGGGGTCACGGCCGTGACTTGCCGGGCCCCAGGGTCGCGGGTTACCGGAAAGGCCGTGAGCTTGCGGAGAAGGGCGACGGAGATGGCGTCGATGATCAATCGGTGGTCGGGCCGGATCCGGTCGGCCTGGACAGCACGGACCCTGGCGGCACAACGTGGCTCCGGCGACGGTCGTATGCCGGTCGGGCGCCGGCCGGTCGGGGAGGACCTCGGTCTGATCGGTCTGACCCTGGTCGGCGTGCCGGTCGGCACCGCCGTGGCCGGTGCGCCGATCACCCACGGCGGCACCTGGCCGTTGGCCGCCTGGCTCGGCCTGTTCCTGCTGCTCCGCCGCCGCTGGCCGGTGGTGGCGCTGCTGGCCAGCCTGGCGGCGATCATCGCGTTCCGGGTCGCCGAGCTGACCGGGGCCGGCTGGGTCTGGCCGGCCACGGTGATCTTCTTCCTGGTGGCGGCCGACGACAACCCTCGCCGGCACGGCCTGCGCTGGGCGGTCGGTGCCGGCCTGTTCCAACTGACCTTCGCGGTCGACTGGCAGTGGACGGTCGAGGGTCAGGATCCGCAGCGGGCGATCGGTGAGATCGGCGGGGAGGCGCTCGGCCTGGCCCTGACGGTCGCGGTCGCGGTCGCGTACCGGAACTGGCTGCGCTGGCGCGCCGAAGTCGCCGCCGGGCTGGCCCGCGCCGAACAGGAGCGGCGGCTGGAGGCGGGACGCCGGGCCGCCGAGGAACGGCTGCAGATCGCCCGCGAGCTGCACGACGTGGTGGCGCACACGCTGACCGTGGTGGGCGTGCAGTTGCGGGTGGTGGACGAGGCGCTGGACGACTCCACCGACGAGGCGCGGGCCGCGCTGCGTACCGCCCAGGAGGTCCGGGCCAGGGCGGTGGCCGACCTGCGGTCCCTGATCGACGTGTTGCGCGGCCCGGGCGAGCGGGCTGTCGACGGCGGCGGCGCACCGGCGCCGCAGGCCGACCTGGACGGTCTCGCCGAACTCGCCGCCCGGACCCGGGCCAGCGGACTGGCGGTCGTCCTCGACGTCACCGGCGATCCCGGCACGCTCACCGCGCCGGTGGCGTTGGCCTGCTACCGCGTGATCCAGGAGGCGCTGACCAACACGGTGAAACACGCGGGCGCCCGGCGGGTCACGGTCCGTCTGGAGATCGACCCCCGCTCGGTACGGCTGGACATCGTCGACGACGGCACCGGCGTCGGTCGGTTCGTCGGCGAGGGCAGCGGCCCGGCCGCGGCGCCGGGGCACGGCATCGCCGGGATGCGGGAGCGGGTCGCCGCGCTCGGCGGCACCCTCACCGCCGGAGCGGTCGAGGGCGGCGGGTACGCGGTGCGGGCGGCGATACCTGTGGCAGGCTTCCGGCCGTGACGATCCGGGTACTCCTCGCCGACGACCAGTCCCTGGTGCGGGCCGGCTTCCGCAGCCTGCTCGCTCGGGGCCGGGACATCGAGGTGGTGGGGGAGGCCGCCAGCGGCGACGAGGCGGTCCGGCTGACCCGTGCGCTGCACCCGGACGTGGTGCTGATGGACATCCGGATGCCGGGCCTGGACGGCCTCGCCGCCACCGGGCGGATCGTCGCCGACCCGGCGACGTCGGGCTGCCGGGTCGTCATCCTGACCACCTTCGAGACCGACGAGTACGTCTTCGCCGCCCTGCGGGCCGGGGCCAGCGGGTTCCTCAGCAAGGAGGTCGAGCCGGCGCAGTTGCGCCAGGCGGTCGCGGTGGTGGCGGCCGGCGAGGCGCTGCTCTCGCCGAGCGTCACCCGCCGGGTCATCGAACAGTTCGCGCACCGCCCGGTGGCGGCGACCGACACCGGGGCACGGCTGGCGGTGCTGACCGACCGGGAACGCGAGGTGCTCCGGCTGGTCGCCACCGGCCTCTCCAACGAGCAGATCGCCGGGCGGCTCTTCATCAGCCCGCTGACCGCCAAGACCCACATCAGCCGGGCGATCGCCAAGCTCGCCGTCCGGGACCGGGTGCAGTTGGTCATCCTGGCGTACGAGACCGGTCTCGTACGCCCCGGCGCCGCACCGGATCCGCCGGGTTGACCGGCCGCAGCAGCGACTAGGCTTGCAGGGTTCTGTCCGGATGCCGCCGGGGGGCCGGCGCCGCCCCGAGAGCTGGAGTTGTGATGAGCACGACCGTCCTGCCCTCGTACGACGACGTCGTCGAGCGCTACGCCCCGGTGATCGGCCTGGAGACCCACGTCGAGCTGGGCACGAAGACCAAGATGTTCTGCGGCTGCCCGACCGACTTCGGTGGCGAGCCGAACACCCGGGTCTGCCCGGTCTGCCTCGGGCTGCCCGGCTCCCTGCCGGTGGCCAACCGGGCGGCGATCGAGGCGACCATCCGGATCGGCCTCGCGCTGAACTGCTCGATCGCGTCGTGGAGCCGGTTCGCCCGGAAGAACTACTTCTATCCCGACATGCCGAAGAACTTCCAGATCAGCCAGTACGACGAACCGCTCTGCGTGGACGGCTGGCTCGACGTGGAGGTGGCGGGCGAGCTGGTCCGGATCGGCATCGAACGGGTGCACCTGGAGGAGGACACCGGCAAGACCCTGCACGTCGGCGGCGCCACCGGGCGGATCCACGGCGCGACCGAGTCGCTCGTCGACTACAACCGGGCCGGCATCCCGCTGGTCGAGATCGTCACCAAGCCGATCCCCGGCACCGGCGCGCTGGCCCCGGTCGTGGCCCGGGCGTACGTCACCGAGCTGCGCGACGTGATCCGCTCGCTCGGCGTCTCCGACGTCCGGATGGAGGAGGGCTCGCTGCGCTGCGACGTGAACACGTCGCTCACTCCGGCCGGCTCGGCCGAGTGGGGCACCCGCACCGAGACCAAGAACGTCAACTCGCTGCGCTCCGTCGAGCGGGCGGTCCGCTCCGAGATGCTGCGCCAGGCGGCCGTGCTGGACGGCGGTGGCCGGATTGTCCAGGAGACCCGGCACTTCCACGAGGACACCGGGGACACCACGCCGGGCCGCTCCAAGGAGACCGCCACCGACTACCGCTACTTCCCCGAGCCGGACCTGGTGCCGCTGGCTCCGGACCCGGCCTGGGTGGCGGAGCTGAAGGCCGCGCTGCCGGAGCTGCCCCGGGTGCACCGGCGGCGGTTGCAGCAGGAGTGGGGCCTGAACGACCACGACATGCAGTCGGTGATCAACGCGGGTGCGGTCGAGCTGATCGAGGAGACCGTCGCCGCCGGCACCACCCCGGCCGGTGCCCGGAAGTGGTGGCTGGGTGAGCTGTCCCGGCGGGCCAACGAGGCAGGCGTCGAACTCTCCGCCGTCGGCGCCACCCCGGCCCAGGTGGCCGAGCTGCAGCGGCTGGTCGACGCGGGCAAGCTCAACGACAAGCTGGCCCGTACCGTGCTGGAGGGCGTGGTGGCCGGCGAGGGCTCGCCGAGCGAGATCATGAGCGCCCGTGGCCTGGAGGTCGTCTCCGACACCGGTGCGCTGACCGCCGCCGTGGACGAGGCGATCGCGGCCAACCCGGAGATCGCGGCCAAGGTGCGGGACGGCAAGGTGGCCGCGGCCGGCGCGCTGGTCGGTGCCGTGATGAAGAGCACCCGGGGCGCGGACGCCAAGACCGTACGCTCGCTGATCCTTACCCGCCTCGGCGTGTAAGGAAGGGCGCGTAAGGAAGGGCCCCCGCTTATCGCATTCTGTTGTAGCGGGGGCCCTTCCTAACAGCTGTCAGCCGGTGGGCTGTGGGGCGCCCGCCGGTGCGCCGGGGCTGGGCGGCGACGGCACGGAGCCACCGGGCGGGGTCGGGGTCCCCGACGGGGTCGCCGTCGGGGTCGGCGGTTCGGGTTCGTCGACCACGTGCCGCACCAGGTTGACCTGTGCCTCGCCGGTGCCGCCGAGCGTGATGTCGTCGTACGCCTGAAGTGCCCGCTGCTGGTCGAAGTAGAGCACGGACATCGCCAGCGGGGTCGGCTTGTCACCCTCCAGCCCGCGCAGCCCGGCCCCGCCGGTGGAGCCCTGCACCATGAGCTGGGTCGGCATCGCGTCCGGCACCTGGGGCAGCTCGCGGACCTCGCGGTTGTGGGTGTGCCCGGCCAGCACCAGCGGTACGACGCCGGAGAGCGGCTCGGCCGATGCCGGATCGTGCACCAGGGCGATGTCGACCGGCCTGTTGTAGGCCCGGATCGTCGCGGCGAGCTGCTCGCCGGCCCCGGTCACCTGGTCGACGGTCTCGGGCAGGGCGCCGGACCCGGCCGGCGAGGTCTCCTTGTCGGGCGTGAACCGGGGATCGGCGATACCGGCGATTGTCAACCCGGCGACGGTGATGATCTGGCTGTCCAGCACGATGGCGTTCGGCTGCCGGGCGACCGCCTCGGCGGTGGCCGCCGAGTCGTGGTTGCCCCGGATGAAGACGTAGGGCACCTGTAGCAGGCCGATGGAGCCGACGAAGGACGCCTCCGGCTCGCTGCCCCAGTCGGTGATGTCCCCGGTGTCGATCACGACATCGATCTTGAACTGCTCGACCACCGTCCGGATCACCTGCCAGGCGGCCGGGTTCAGGTGCAGGTCGGAGACGTGCAGCACGCGTACGGTGCCCTGCTCCTGCTCGAAGATCGGCAGGGTGGAGACGGTGGTGTAGAGCTGGCTGACGTTGCCGATCATCCGCTGGAGCTGCTCGGCGTACCGGCCGTAGTCGTTGGCGATCCGTCGGGCGTCGCCGACCACCGCCGGGGCGTTGACCAGCAGCCCTTCGTATCTGGGCTCCTCGATCGAGTCCGGCCGGAAGGAGAGCGCCGCGATCCCGAGGCTGCCGCCGGTGATCACCAACGCGAGCGCGCCGGACCAGGCGACCCGCCGGGTACGCCGGAAGACCAGCGCGGCCAGGATCATGCTGGCCAGGACGGAGACCGCGACCGTGCGTACGCCGACCCGGATCACCCCGCTGGTCACGTCGGAGACGGCGGACTGGCTGGCCCGGCTGATGCTCGCCGGGTCACCGATCAGCGCCTCGGTGCGCCCCTGGTCGAGCGACCCGAGTCGCACCGAGAGGTGCGCCGGGCCGGTGTGGCTGCTGAGCTGGAGCGCGCCGAGCGGCGGGATGGTGACGGTGGTGCCGCCGTCGAGCGACGGGGTGATCGCCATTTCCGCCCGGAACGGCCCGATGTCGGTCTGCATCCGGCCGCCGAGCAGGGAACCGACGACGATGCCGGCCACCGTGACGATGACGACCGCCAGTGCCGCCCCGATCCGGCGGCTCGGTCCGGCGGTCAGCGCGGTGCGGGTGCCCCGTACGGCGGCATGCGGCCAGCGCAGCACACGCCGGACCGCCGGAGGAAGCGTGCCTCCGACGGTCCGGGTGTCGTTCCTCCGCCTGTCCATGCTCAATCATCACCTGCCCAAAACGACATATCCAAAACCCATCGCAGGTCGCACCCCATTCCATCGGGCGTATGAGGTTGGTCTCCGCCCCGGCCCCACCCCGGCCCGGCCCGGGCCGCTCGTGGCCGGGTCCGTCGTGAGCGGGGCGGGTCGTCAGCTCTTTCCGGCCGTGCCGCCGGAGAGGACCAGCCGGAAGATCCGGTCGTCCTCCGGGGCCGGGTCGCGCTTGCCGTCGTGGTTGGAGGTGGAGAACCAGAGGGAGCCGTCGGGCGCGGCCACCACGGCGCGGAGCCGGCCGTACTCGCCGACCAGCAGCGGGCGCGGCTGACCGAGTACGGCACCGGCCGCGGTGAGCTCCACCAGCCAGAGGCGCTCGCCCCGCAGGCACGCCGCCACCAGTACCCGTTCGATCATGGCCGCGCCGGAGCAGGACGCCTCGGCGGTGGTCCAGGTGACGAGGGGCTCGGTGTACTTCTCGGCGTCGGCGCCGCCTCCGCTGGTGCCCTCGACCTCGGGCCAGCCGTAGTTCTTGCCGGGCTCGATCCGGTTGATCTCGTCCCACCGGTTCTGACCGAACTCGGTGGCGTAGAGCCGCTTGCTGGCGTCCCAGGCGATGCCCTGCACGTTCCGGTGGCCGTACGACCAGATCAGCGAGTTCGGGAACGGGTTGCCGGGTGCGGGCCTGCCGTCGGGTGTCATCCGGAGGATCTTGCCGCCGAGGCTCTTGAGATCCTGTGCCAACCCTCGCTCCGAGGCGTCCCCGGTGGTGGCGTAGAGGTGGCCGTCCGGGCCGAAGGCGAGCCGCCCACCGTTGTGGATGCCGGAGAGCGGGATTCCGGTGACGATCGGCGCCGGCTCGGCACCCAGGGTCAGCCTGGCGATCCGGTTGTCCTCGGTCGTCGAATAGTAGACAAAGACCGTTTTGTCCTGCTGGTACGCCGGCGACACCGCGATGCCGAGCAGGCCGCCCTCGCCGTCCGCGTCGACCTCGTCGAGGGTCTGCACCGTGGTGACCTTGAGCCCGTTCGTGTCGGACTCGGGACCGACCTTGAGGATCTTGGCAGTGTCCCGCTCGGTCACGAGCGCGCCGCCGTCCGGCAGGAACGCGATCCCCCACGGAATCCGCAGCCCGCTGGCGAGCACGGTGGCGGCGACCTGCTGGCCGTTGCCACCCTGGGTGGGTGTGACGGACGGGGTGGGAAAGTTCGGGGGTTCGCCGGCCGGGTCCGGCTCCGGCTCGCCGAACGAACAGCCGGTGGTCACGAACACGGCCGCCGCGGAGAGCGCGACCGCCGCGCGCCGACGGCGAAGTCTGGGGTACGGGCGAGCGCTCACCCGGCCCAGCGTAGCCGGATCCGATGCCCCGCAGTCGAGCCGCTCGGCCACCGCGTCGATCTTCGGGCGTTCGCGCCGCTGAGCGTGCCCCCGAGCGCTGTCCGTGGGCGCCGACCGGAGCGGTGACCGTGTCCCCGGCCCCTGGAGGGCGACCGCCCGCCTCCCGGTGCCGAGGGCTATCGTCGGCCCCCGTGAAGGTCTGGATCCCCCACCCCGAGGGCCGGGAGCTGCTCGGCGAGATTCCCGACGACGTCACCGTGGAGATCGCGCCGGCGCCGGACCGGCTGCCGTCGGAGCCGGCCGGAGTCCGGTTCTGGGTGCCGCCCTTCCTCGCGCAGGCCGCCGCGGTGCCGCTCGCGGCCGACCTGCCCGACCTGCGCGTCGTGCAACTGCTCTCCGCCGGGGCGGAGGTCTGGGCCGGCCGGCTGCCCGCACGGGTCGTCCTCTGCGACGCGCGCGGCGTGCACGACTCGTCCACCTCGGAGTGGGTGGTGACCGCGATTCTGTCCCACTTTCGGCGGTTCCCGGTCTTCGCGCGGGCCCAGGCCCGGCACGAGTGGTCCTACGACCAGGTCAACCCGACCGACGAACTGGCCGGGAAACGGGTGCTCGTCGTCGGCGCGGGTTCGATCGGAGCGGCCACCCGGGCGCGGCTGGCACCCTTCGAGGTCGGCCTGACCATGGTCGCCCGGACGGCCCGCCCCACCGAGGGGGTGTACGGCGTCGGCGACCTGCCGGCGCTGCTGCCGGAGGCGGACGTCGTGGTGCTGCTGGTGCCGCTCACCGACGCGACCCGGGGCCTGGTCGGCGCCGCGTTCCTCGCCGCCATGCCGGACGGTGCCCTGCTGGTCAACGCCGCCCGTGGACCGGTGGTCGACACCGACGCCCTGCTCGCGGAGGTGGGCACCGGGCGGATCGCGGCGGCGCTGGACGTCACCGAGCCCGAGCCGCTGCCGACCGGGCACCCGCTCTGGGACCTGCCCAACGTGCTGCTCACCCCGCACGTCGCCGGTTCGGTACGCGGCCTGGTGCCGCGCGCCTACCGGCTGGCCGGCGAGCAGTTGCGCCGCTTCGTCGCCGGAACGCCGCTGATCAACGAGGTGGTCGACGGCTACTGACCGGCCGGGTCGGGACGCTCCCGGGTCTCGGCGGTGCCGGCGAGCGGCTGACCGCTCGCGGCGACCAGGTCGGGCAGGTCAGCGGCCCGGACCGCCGGAAGCGTCGTCGTCCGCCCGTCCCGGAGCCGGACCACCGCCTGGCCGCGCGGATCGGAGGCCAGTTCCACGATCTCCGACCAGGCGATCCTGCGCTGGCCCAGCAGGGCCCGGACACGCACGCCGGCGGGGTCGGCGTCGGTGCCGGCCCGCCAGGCCCACACTCCGACCGCTACCGGCACGAGCAGCAGCGGCAGGAGGAACCAACGGGAGGTGGCCAGCGGTAGGGCACCCAGGAACGCGAGGACCGCGGCCACCCAGATCGCCTGGTTGTGCCGGAAGCGGAGCGTGTCGGTGGTACCCACCCGGCGATTTTCGCACTCCGTGGGCGACCGTGTGGAAGGGGCCTCCACCGGCCGGGCCGAGCGCAGCCGACCGGCCGGGGCGGGTGATGTCGGCCGGGCGGAGGCGGGTGAGGTCGGCCGGGTGAACCGAGTGGCGTCGGCCGGGCGGACCGAGTGGCGTCGGTCGGGCGGACCGAGTGGCGTCGGCCGGGTGGATGGAACCGCTGGCCGGGCCGGGGTGGAGCGGACCTGCCCGGCTGGGGCAAGATGCTCCAGAGCAACCCGGAGTGGAAGATCCCTACCATTACGTAACCATGCCCCCGGCCGATCGTTGGGGGATTGACAGGAATGGTTCGCCGTCCCGGTCGGACCTGACCCCGCACCACGTCCGTGCCCCCTCTGCGAAGGCATCCCGCCATGTTCGTGGCGCACATCCCGGACGAACGAGCCCGCCGGCTCGTCGTCCGCACCACCGAGACCGGCACCCCACTGCTTGCCGTGGGCGTACTGCTCGCCGGTCATCTCGGCGCGATCCCGCCGTACGCCGCCGTCGCGCTCGCCGTCGGCCTGGCCGCCGCCCTGGCCGCCGCCCGGCTGATCCGGCTGGCTCTCCGGCTGCACCGCGGCAGCACCGGTTTCGGCCCGTGCCGCGGCGCCGGCTTCCTCGGCTTCGGCCTGGTCGCCAGCGCGCTCTCGTCGTTCGCGCTCTTTCTGGCCCCGGCGGGAAGCCGGTCGACGGTGGCGCTCGGTGGCCTGCTGCTGGCGCTCGCCTGCTACCTGCTCGGCATGATGCTGCTGCCCGGCGCGGCCGGCACGGTTCCGGTCCGGCTGCGCCGCGCCTTCGACGGGCTGAGCCTCGGCATCAGCCTCGCCTTCTCGGCCTGGGTGATCCCGCCGCAGGGTGGGCTGCCGCCGCTCGCCATGGGCGCCGCGTTCTCCGCCGTCGTCGGGTTGCCGGTCATCATCATCACCACGCTGCGGGCGTACCAGCACCGTCGCTCGGCCGCGCTCTGCGGCACCGGTGCCGGGCTGGCGGTCGTCGGGCACTCGCTGATCGCGGTGCTTGTCGACTACGGCGCGCCGACGACGACAGTGCCGCTGGTCGCTGTCTCGCTGGTCGCCGGTCCGACGCTGATCGCCGCCGGTGCCCGGCGGGCCCGGCCGGCGGCCGAACAGACCGCAAGCCCGACCGAGCCGCAGACGAACCTCACCGCCTACCCGCTGCTGACCATCCCGGCGCTGCTGGCGACCCTCTCGGCGCTCTGGCACCTGATCGTCGTCGGCTCCTTCGACCACACCTCCATCCTGCTGGGACTGGCCGTCATCCCGACCCTGGTGGTCCGGGAGGTCCTGGTGATGCTCGACATCCGTCGGTACGCCAAGCGCCTGACCGAGCAGGAGGCGCACTTCCGCTCGCTGGTCTCCGGGGCGAACGACCTGACCATGATCGTCGGCGAGGATCTGATCATCCGCTGGCAGTCGCCGGCCGCGGCCCGGCTCTTCGGGCTCGCCGACGCCGATGTCGTGGGGCGGGCGTTTCCCAACCTGATGCATCCGGACGACGCCGCCGACGTCACCCGGGTGCTCACCGACATGCTCGCCGGTCGGGAGGTGCCGACCGGAAGCCCGCAGTTGGTCACCGCCCGGTTGCGGGACGGGCACGGGGCCTGGCGGGACACCGAGTCCACCGTCAGCGACCAGCGGGCGGTGCCCGAGGTGGCCGCACTGGTGGTGCACGTCCGGGACGTCAGCGAGCGGCAGCGCCTGGAGCGCAGGCTGAACGAGCTGGCCTTCACCGACGAGCTCACCGGGCTGGCCAACCGGCGGGAGCTGATGCGCACCATCGTCACCCAGCGGTCGGTCAAGGGTCACACCGGTGCGCTGCTCGTGATCGACCTGCACGGCATGTCCGGGATCAACGACGCGCACGGGCGGCAGATGGGCGACGCCGTGCTCGCCGAGGCGGGTCGGCGGCTGAGGAGCGGAGCCGGCACCGACGACCTGGTGGCCCGGCTGGGCGGGGACGAGTTCGCGGTGGTGACGGCGGACCGGCCGGTGCTCGCGTACGCGATGGGGACCCGGCTGCTGACGGCGCTGACCGAGTCCTACCAGATGCCCGGCGCGGTGCTGCACCTCGGCGCCAGCATCGGACTCGCCGACCTCTGCGGCGAGGACGGCGTCGACGACGTGCTGCGCCGGGCCGACCTGGCCCGGCTGCGTGCCCGGCAGCTCGGCCGCAACCGGGTGGAGTGGTACGACGACGAGTTGGAGGAGCAGTTCACCCGGCGGCTCGACCTGGAGCGTGAGCTGCCCGGTGCGGTGCAGCGGGGTGAACTGGATCTCGTCTACCAGCCGGTGCTCGACCTCGACGACGAGCAGCCGGTGGGGACCGAGGCGCTGCTGCGCTGGCGCAACCCGGCGCTCGGCACCGTGCTCCCGGCCGAACTCCTGCCGGTGGCCGAGGACCTGATGCTGGTGGAGGAGCTGGGTCGCTGGGTGCTGGAGACGGCCTGCCGGCAGATGGCGACCTGGTCGCACCAGCCGCGACGGCTCTGGATGTCGGTCAACATCTCCGCGCGGGAGCTGGCCTCGCCCGACTTCATCCGCCGGGTGAGCACCGCCCTGGCGGAGCACCGGGTCGAGCCGGACCGGCTGGTGCTGGAGATCTCCGAACCCCGGGGCGGCGCGGACGTGCCGGCGGTGGTCAACCAGCTCGCCGGGTTGCGGGCGCTGGGCGTCCGGACCGCGCTCGACGACTTCGGCAGCGGGCAGGCGTCGCTGGCCCAGCTCCGCCGGCTGCCGGTGGACTTCCTCAAGGTCGACCGGACCCTGGTGACCGAGGGCGGCACCCGGGGTGGTGAGGCCCGACCCTTCATCGACGTGCTGGTCAATCTCGGCAGGCGGTTCGGGCTGGAGATCATCGCCGAGGGCCTGGAGTCGCCGGGGCAGGTGGACCAGGCCCGCAGGGCGGGCTGCAAGCTCGGCCAGGGGTACGCGCTGTCCCGACCCGCTCCCGCGGAGCGGGTCGAGGCGTACCTGGAGGAGTTTCCCAGCCCGTCCCGCTGATCGGCGGCGGAGTGGTCAGCCGGCCGCGTAGCCCGGCATCGGGTACGCGGCCAGCAGGTCGCGGACCTCCCCGGCGATCCGGTCGAGGGCCGCCTCGTCGTCCTTGACCGCCGCCGTGACCGCCTCGTCCATCCAGGCCGCCACCTGCGGCATCTGCTCCTCGGTCAGCCCCCGGGTGGTCAGTGCCGGCGTGCCGAGCCGGATGCCGGAGGGGTCGAAGGGCTTGCGCGGGTCGTACGGCACGGTGTTGTAGTTGAGCTCGATGCCGGCCCGGTCCAGCGCCTGCGCCGCCGGCTTGCCGGCGATCCCCTTGCTGGTCAGGTCGGCGAGGATCAGGTGGTTGTCGGTGCCGCCGGAGGAGAGGGTGAAGCCCCGCTCGACGAGTGCCGCCGCCAGCGCCCTGGCGTTGGTGACCACCTGGGCGGCGTACCGGCGGAACTCGTCGGTGCCGGCCTCCCGCAGCGCGACCGCGATGCCGGCGGTGGTGTGGTTGTGCGGGCCGCCCTGGAGGCCGGGGAAGACCGCCTTGTCGACGGCGGCGGCGTGCTCGGCGGTCGTCATGATCATGGCGCCGCGCGGGCCCCGGAGGGTCTTGTGCGTGGTCGTGGTGACCACGTCGGCGTGCCCGACCGGCGACGGGTGGGCACCACCCGCGACCAGGCCGGCGATGTGCGCGATGTCGGCGACCAGCACCGCGCCGACCTCGCGGGCGATCTCGGCGAAGCCGGCGAAGTCGATGGTGCGCGGCACCGCCGTCCCGCCGCAGAAGATCAGCTTGGGCCGCTCGCGCCGGGCCAGGTCGCGCACCTCGTCGAGGTCGATCCGGCCGGTCTCCGCCGAGACGCCGTAGCGGACCGGGTGGAACCACTTTCCGGTGGCCGAGACCGACCAGCCGTGCGTGAGGTGGCCGCCCATCGGCAGCGCCATGCCCAGCACCGTGTCACCGGGGGAGAGGAACGCCAGGTAGACCGCGAGGTTGGCCGGCGAGCCCGAGTAAGGCTGCACGTTGGCGTGCGCGACCCCGAAGAGTTCCCGGGCGCGGCTCACCGCGAGCGTCTCGATCGGGTCGATGTACTGCTGACCCTCGTAGTAGCGGCGGCCGGGGTAGCCCTCGGAGTATTTGTTGGTCAGCACCGTGCCGCTGGCCTCGAGGACGGCGGTCGAGACGTAGTTCTCCGAGGCGATCATCCGCAGCTTGTCGTGCTGCCGGGTCGACTCGGCCTCGATCAGCTTCGCCAGCTCCGGGTCGGCGGCGGTCAGGCTCGGGATCGGTGGTACGTGCACGTCGTCGTCCTCCTGGCTGGGGCTCCCCGGCTGGGTCTCCGCCTGCGGCCGATGCTATCGGTAGCCGGGTCGGCGGCCGCGGCCGGCGCCCGCACTCCGGTCATCCCGGTGCGGGTCCGCTCACGCCTGGCGGGGCGGCGCGGTGCTGCCGCGCGGGATGAGATGGGCGGTCTCGTCCTGGAAGTCGCCGAGCGGCCTGCCGGCGATGGCGGCGAGGAGCCGGCTCGCGGCATGCGCCCCGTACGCCGGGATGTCCCGGCTGAGCGCGGTCAGCGCGGGATGGACGAGCTGGCACAGCGGGGAGTCGTCCCAGGCGACGACGGAGAGGTCGGAGGGCACGGCCAGGCCCATCTCCTGGGCCACCGAGAGACCGGCGATCGCCATGACGTCGTTGTCGTAGACGATGGCCGTCGGCCGGTCGGCGGAGCTGAGCAGCCGTCGGGTGGCCCGGGCGCCCTCCTCGCCGGTGTAGTCGGAGGGGACGGTGACCGTACGCGAGAGGCCCAGCCGGCGGCAGACGGTGCCGAACGCCTCGGTGCGGATCTCGGTGTGCAGCAGGCCGGGCAGCCCGCCGACCCGGGCGATCCGGCGGTGGCCGAGTGCCACCAGGTATTCGAGCACCTCGGTCAGGGCGGCGCCGTCGTCGGACCAGACGTGCGCCAGCCCGCCGCCGTGCCCGGGACCGCCGATCACCACGGCCGGCAGATGCAACTCCTCCAGCACCGGCACCCGCCGGTCGTCGAGCCGCAGGTCGCAGACGAGGACGCCGTCCACCCGCCGCTCGCCCCACCAGCGCCGGTAGACGGCGATCTCGGTCTCGGGGCTGTCGACGACCTGGAGGGTCAGCGCGTAGGACCGGGCGGAGAGTTCGGCCTCGACGCCACTTATCAGCTCCATGAAGAAGGGCTCGATGCCGAGGGTGCGGGCGGGCCGGCAGAGCGCCAGCCCGACCGCGTTGGCGCTGGCCCCGGAGAGTGCCCGGGCGGCGCTGTTGGGGTTGAACCCGATCTCCTGGGCGATGGCGAGAATGCGTTGCCGGGTGGCGTCGGAGACACCGGGCTGCCCGTTCAGGGCGTAGGAGACGGCGCCCTTGGATACCCCGGCCCGGCGGGCCACATCCGCGATCGTCGGCCGCTTCACCCGGCGCTCCTTTGTCTGGACGACCCGGCCGGCGGTGGGGTGGCCGGGTCACCGTGCGCGTCGCGTCGTGGTGCCGTGCGACGACGTGGTGTCGCGCGACCGGGAGGGCTCGCGCCAGCCACGGAGGAAACTTTCCCGGTTAAGCATAGCGAGAGGGCAATCTTGCCGGTAGCGCGGACTGGTCGATTCACTATCGGGACCGCCTCCGGATATGGCGAGGTGAAAACGCCGTGAGTGTGGCTGTGGGCGCGGCTCTTGCCGTACGTGCCTGGCCTTTTCGGGCCGAATTCGCGGCCGTTGACATGGTGGAGAGGCGCCCGTACGGTGACTTTGCTTATCCGGTTCAGTCGACACATGTCGATACCTGGAGTTCGCCCCACCTGCACCGACCGGGTCGACGGTGGCGTCCTCCATCAGGAAAGGCGTGCCCGGGCTCAGGTGCGGTCGCGCCCAGAAAGTTGAGGTGCCCGTGACGTCCTGGCAGAGCCTGCACGAGGGATGGACACTGACAGCGGTCCGCGGTGCGGACGTCCCGGAGGCGGTGGCGTCGGCCCGGATCCCGGCCACCGTGCCCGGCTGCGTGCACACCGACCTGCTCGCCGCCGGTCTCATCCCGGATCCCTACCTCGACGAGCACGAACTGACCCTCAACTGGATCGGCCGCACCGACTGGTGCTACGAGACCGTCTTCCGGTGGGACGGCGGCGCCGGTGATGCCCGGGACGGCGGCGCCGGTGATGCCCGGGACGGCGTCGACGCCGACCGGGTCGAGTTGATGTGCGCCGGCCTCGACACGGTCGCCACGGTCACGCTCAACGACGTCGAGATCGGCCGGACCGCCAACATGCACCGCAGCTACCGCTTCGATGTCGGCGGCCTGTTGCGGGCCGGCGACAACGTGCTGCGGGTGCGGTTCGACTCCGCGTACCGGCATGCCGAGGCGGAGCAGCGGCGACTCGGCGACCGGCCGAACGCGTATCCGACGCCGTTCAACTTCATCCGCAAGATGGCCTGCAACTTCGGCTGGGACTGGGGACCGGAGCTGGTCACCGCCGGCATCTGGCAGGAGATCGGGCTGCGGACCTGGCGGACCGCCCGGCTGGCCGAGGTCCGCCCGCTGGTCACGGTCGTCGACGCCGAGGGTCGGGTCAGCGTACGCGTGGCGGTCGAGCTGGCCGGCGACGGTGCTGCCGCCGACGGTGCCACCCCGGCCGCGCCGCTCACCCTCCGGGCCGGCGTCGCCGGCCAGGTGGCCGAGACGACTCTAGCCGCCGGCCAACGCGAGGCCGAGCTGAGCCTCACCGTCGCCGACCCCGAGCTGTGGTGGCCCCGGGGGTACGGCGAGCAGCCCCGCTATCCGCTGACCGTCACCCTGCACGCCGGTGACCGCGAACTGGACGCCTGGCAGCGGAAGGTCGGCTTCCGCTCGGTGCGCCTGGAGACCACGCCCGACGAACACGGCTCGGCCTTCACCGTCGTCGTCAACGACCTGCCGATCTTCGCCCGTGGCGTCAACTGGATCCCGGACGACTGCTTCCCGCACCGGGTGACCCGGCAGCGCTACGCGCGGCGCCTCGGCCAGGCCTGCGAGGCGAACGTCAACTTCCTCCGGGTCTGGGGCGGCGGCCGGTACGAGTCCGAGGACTTCTACGACCTCGCCGACGAGCTGGGGCTGCTCGTCGGGCAGGACTTCCTCTTCGCCTGCGCGGCCTATCCCGAGGAGGAGCCGCTCGCCGGTGAGATCCGGGCCGAGGCGGCCGAGCAGGTCGTCCGGCTGGCCAGCCATCCGAGCCTGGTGCTCTGGTTCGGCAACAACGAGAACATCTGGGGCTGGCACGACTGGGGCTGGCAGGCGGAGCTGGCCGGGCGGAGCTGGGGCGCCGGCTACTACTTCGAGCTGCTGCCCGGGATCGTGGCCGACCTCGACCCGGCCCGGCCGTACTGGCCGGGCAGCCCGTGGTCCGGACGGCCGGAGATCCACCCGAACGACCCGGCACACGGCAGCACGCACATCTGGACGGTCTGGAACCAGCTCGACTACCTGCACTACCGCGACTACCTGCCCCGGTTCGTCGCCGAGTTCGGCTGGCAGGGCCCGGCCAGCTACGCCACGCTGCGCCGGGCGATCTCCGACCCACGCGGACTGGCCGAGGACTCACCCGCGATGGCGCACCGGCAGAAGGCCGGAGACGGCCGCCTCAAGCTGGCCCGAGGGCTCGCGGCACACCTGCCGGCGCCACGTGACTTCGACGACTGGCACTACCTGACCCAGCTCAACCAGGCGCGGGCGATCAGCGTCGGGGTCGAGCACCTGCGGTCGTACCGGCCGATCTGCATGGGCAGCGTCGTCTGGCAGCTCAACGACTGCTGGCCGGTCACCTCCTGGGCCGCCGTCGACGGTGACGGCCGCCGCAAGCCCCTCTGGTACGCGCTGCGTCGCGCCTATGCCGACCGGCTGCTCACCATCCAGCCGAGGCAGGGCGGGCTGGCCCTGGTCGCGGTCAACGACGGCGGCACGCCCTGGACCGGCCGGGTGGACGTACGCCGGCTGACCCTGGCCGGCGAGCCGAGGGGCAAGGCGTCGGTCGAGCTGTCCGTGCCGCCGTACTCGGAATTCACCTGGCCGCTCCCGGCGGAGGTCGCCGCCGCCGACGACCCCCGCGCCGAGCTGCTGGTCGCCGACCCCGGCGGTGACGGCGAGCGGGCTTTCTGGTTCTTCGCCCCCGACCGCGACCTCCGCTACCCGCCCGCCGAGTACGACGCCACGCTCGAACCGTCCCAGGAGGGCGTCGTGCGGGTCCGGGTGACCGCCCGGACGATCCTGCGCGACCTGCTGCTCGCCCCGGACCGCCTCGACCCGGCGGCCGAGGTCGACGAGGCGCTGGTCACGCTCCTGCCGGGGGAGTCGACCACCTTCACCGTTCGGTCCACGGCACCGCTGGACCCGGCGGCGCTCACCACCCGCCCCGTGCTGCGCTGCGTCAACGACATGCTGCCGCAGCCCTGATCCGTCGCCCTGGTTCTCGCTCTGATCCGCACCCCTGTTCCCGGACCCCGCTCCCGGAAGGATCACCACCGCCATGAAGCGCCACCTCCCGCTGCTGGCGCTGGCCGGGCTGCTGCTCGCGGCCTCGCCGGCACCCGCCTCCGCCGCCCCGGCCGGCGCCGGGCAACCTGCCGGCTCCGGCGCGTCCACGGCCGGCTTCGTCGTCCGCAAGGGCGATCAGCTCATGCTCGACGGCAGGCGGTTCCGGTTCGCCGGGACCAACAACTACTACCTGATGTACAAGTCCCGGCCCATGGTCGACGACGTCCTCGCCGACGCGAAGGCGGCCGGCTTCACCGTGCTGCGGCACTGGGGCTTCCTCGACATCGGCACCCCGGGCGGGACCGACTCGGTCGCCGGACCGGCCGACGGGGTCTACTTCCAGTACTGGGACGGCACGAAGCCGGCCTACCACGACGGGCCGGACGGGCTGGAACGCCTCGACTACGTCCTCTACGCCGCCCGGCGGGCCGGGATCAAACTGGTGATCCCGCTGACCAACAACTGGCGCGACTTCGGCGGCATGGACCAGTACGTCCGCTGGCGTGGCGGGCAGTACCACGACGACTTCTACACCGACCCGGTGATCAGGGGCTGGTACAAGGACTGGATCTCGCACGTGCTCAACCGGACCAACACGCTGACCGGGGTGGCGTACAAGGACGATCCGACGGTGATGACCTGGGAGCTGGGCAACGAGCCGAGGTGCAAGGGCTCCGGGGTACATCCGACGTCACCGGCCTGCACCCCGGCCGTGCTGACCGGCTGGGCCGACGAGATGACCCGGCACCTCAAGTCGATCGACCGCCGGCACCTGGCCAGCGTCGGCGACGAGGGCTTCTACTGTGACGATCCGGCCAGCTCGGACTGGACCGTCAACTGTGGCGAGGGCGTCGACTCGATCGCCCTGACCCGGCTGCCGGCGGTGGACGTCGTCTCGTACCACCTCTATCCCGACCACTGGGGCAGGGACGCGGCCTGGGGCGCCGAGTGGATCGAACGGCACAACCGGGACGCGCGGCGGCTCGGCAAGCCGGTGATGCTCGGCGAGTTCGGCTACCTCGACAAGACGACCCGGAACCCGGTCTACCAACAGTGGACGGACGCCTTCATCGGCAGCGGTGGCACCGGTTTCCTCTACTGGATCCTCTCCGGCATCCAGGACGACGGCACCCGCTATCCGGACTACGACGGCTACACCGTCTACTGCCCGAGCCCGGTCTGCACCACACTGGGCAACGCCGGTGAGGAACTAGGAGACCACTGAATAATCCGGCGTGCCGTCATCCCACTTGATCGGGTTTGATCGATAATGGGTAGGTGCAGGGTCGTTCTGAGTCTGGGCCGCAGTTGTGGGACACGGCGGCGCTGGTTGGGCATCTGGTGCCGGCGGGCAGTGTGTACGCCCTGCTGGCCGAGCATCGTGACGTGTTGTTCCCGGACGGGATGTTCACCGATCTGTTCCCGTCCGGGCGGGGCCGGCCGTCGCTGCCCGGCGCGGTGATCGCCTCGGTGCTGGTGCTGCAGACCCTGCAGGACTACTCCGACCCGGAAGCGGTCCAGGCGGTGCGCTGCGACCTGCGCTGGAAGGTGGCCTGCGGGCTGCCGATCGACCACGCGGGTTTCCATCCCACGACGTTGACGGTGTGGCGGCAGCGGCTACGTGCTTCCGGGCGCCCAGACCGGATCTTCGACGCGGTCCGGCAGGTCGTCGCCCAGACCGGGGTGCTCAAGGGCAAGACCCGCCGGGCTCTGGACTCGGTGGTCTTCGACGACGCGGTCGCCACCCAGGACACCATCACCCAGCTGATCGCCGCGATGCGCCGGGTCCGCCGCGAGGTGCCCGGCGCCGCCGTGGTGATCGCGGAACGCTGTCACTCCCATGACTGGGACGATCCGGGCAAGCCCCGGATCGTCTGGGACGACAAGAGCGCCCGTGATGCTCTGGTGTCGGCGCTGGTCAACGACGCACTGATCGTCGTTGACGCGTTCACCGGCACGAAACTGGACGAGTCCGCCGAGCAGGCCCTGGCCCTGCTGGCGCTGGTCGCCGGGCAGGACGTGGAGCCGGCCGACGGCTCGGACGGCACCGACGGCCGGTGGCGTATCGCCCGCCGGGTCGCCCCCGAGCGGGTGATCTCGGTCGTCGATCCGCAGGCCCGGCACGTGCACAAGACCGTCCATCACCGCCAGGACGGCTTCAAGGGTCACGTCGCGGTCGAGCCGGACACCGGTCTGTTCACCGGCGCTGACCTGACCGAAGCCGCCGGCACGGACAATCATGAAGCGGTGGTCGGGCTGAACCTGCTCGCCCACGACCCCGACCTGAGCAGCGTCGAGGATCTCGAAGTCCTGGGTGACACCGCTTACGGCACCGGTGAGGCCCGAGCCGGCCTGACCGCAGCCGGTCACACCCCGATCATCAAGCCCGCCCCATTGCGCCCCGCGGTCGAGGGCGGGTTCACCATCGATGACTTCACCGTCGACGAACTGGCCGGCACAGTGACCTGCCCGAACGGCCTGATCCGACGACTGACCGCGAAACGCACCGCCACATTCGGCGCCGGCTGCCGCGGCTGCCCGCTACGACAGCGATGCACCACCGCCAAAGACGGCCGCTCGATCAGCCTGCACCCCCATGACCAGGTACTACGCGCCGCCCGCGCCCGATGGGCCAGCAACCAGCATCTGCGTGACACCTACCGCCGGCACCGGCCCATGGTCGAACGCTCCATCGCCTGGCTCATCGGCCCGAAAGGCCGCTGCCGCAAACTGCGCTACCGCGGCACCGCCGCGAACGCCTGGTGGCTGCGCACCCGCATCGCCGGACTCAACCTACGCCGCTTGCTCAACCTCGGCCTCACCCGCCAGCCCACCGGCTGGGCCCTGGCCTGAACCACCCCGACCGGGACTTCCCGACAGCCCACACCACCTCACAAGCTGCCTCAACGACGGGGAAGACAAGCCCGCAGCCCAGCCACGCGCTGTGACCACCGCCGCAAGACGGCCTCTTGAGACACCTTCCCCGTCACCTCCGACCACCGCCTCCCCAAAACCCGGGATTGTTCAGTGATCTCCTAGTCCGGGGCCAGCGCTCCCGGCCGCCGGTCGCCGACCACGACACGGCGGTGACCGAGGCGGGTGCCCCGGTCACCCTGAACCCGGCGGCCAACGACATCGCGTACCGGACGAGGGTCCGGCCGGCCAGCATCGACCTCGACCCGGCCACCGTCGGCCAGCAGCGCTCGGTGACCGTGTCGGGTGGCGGATTCGCCCTGGACCCGGCGACCGGAGTGGTCACCTTCACCCCGGCGGACGGCTTCCAGGGCCGCACCGCCGCCCACTACACCATCCGCGACCAGGCCGGGCGTACCTCGAACGTGGCCGACCTGTCGGTGACGGTCAAGCCGGCACCGGGTGACCCGATCCTGATCGCCTCCTGGGAGAGCGGTGTCGAGGGCTGGGCGCCCGGCAACTGGCAGACCGACGCCGGCACGGTCGCCCAGACCCCCGACTTCCACACCCACGGTGCGGCCGGGCTGCGGGTCGCCGCGACCGGCGGCGGCTGGTTCGGGGTGACCCTGCCCGAGCCGGTGGACCTGTCGGCCAAGGCGACCCTGCGCTACGACCTGCGGGTCGACCCCACGATCGGCACCTCGACATCCATCGCCGTGCAGACCGGGGACGGCTGGGCCTGGTGCCAGTCCACCTTCGGCTGGCTGTCGCAGGGCACCGAGACGACCGTGACAATCGACCTGCTCACCGAGATGTCCTGTGACACGGCGGCGCTGGCCGACGTACGCGGGATCCTGATCTGGGTCAGCCCCGGCACCCACGACCTCGACCACCTCCGCGCGGAATGACGTGAAAGGCGGGGGCCCTTCCTATCGCATTCTGTATAGGAAGGGCCCCCGCCTAACCGCCTCGGCGGTTGTTGACCGGCTCAGTGGTTGGCGCAGTAGCCGACGCTGAAGGTGCTGGCGCCCGGCTTCAGGGTCCTGTTCCAGGCATCGCCGTGGATCCGGTAGCTGCCGTCGTCCTGGAGCTGCCGGGCGAAGTTCCAGGCCGTGTAGATCTGGCCGGTGAGTGCGACGTAGCCGTACCAGTCGACGGGCTTGTCGGTGGTGTTGGTGGCGACGATCGTCGCGCAGTAGCCGCCGCCGCTGTCCGAGTTCCACTGGGTGACGTTCTCGACCGTGATGTCGACGTTGCCGTCGGCGGGGCCGACCAACCGGCCCACTCCCCAGCGCGAGGTGGTCTGGTAACCGGTGCCCAACTGGTCGGCCCAGTTCCGGATCGCGGTACGGGTGCCGCCGGTGGCGTCGTTGACCTGGAAGTCCAGGCCGTGGAAGGTGCCGAGGCCGCCGTACTCCAGCAGGCTGATCGCCGCCTCGACGGTGTACCCGGTGTCGGTGCGGACCGCCGCGCTGGTCAGCCGGCCGCGCTGGAACGCCTCGTCACCGGTGCCGAACGAGACGCCGTTCTCCGCGTTGATCCGGATCTGGGTGTCGTCGTAGCGGTAGGGGCCGTTCTTGGCATTGCCGCCGTCGACGTAGATCTCCACCGAGTCCCGGGTCCAGGGGTCGGAGCCGGAGACATCCACGACCGGGTCGGCGACCTCGGCGAGCACGTAGAGCGTCTGGTCCCGCCACAGGGTCCGGACCGTGGCGGTCGCGCCGTCCGTGCCCGAGACCGCCTTCGCGGTGGTGACCGCGCGGGCGTCGGCCCAGGCGGTGTCCACTGCGCCGTCGATCACCGGCGCCGTACGCGCCTGGGTGACCTCCAGGTAGGACAGCTCCTCGACCAGGGCCAGGGTGCCCAGCGCGCCCGGTGCGTTCCAGGTGGCCGTGCGACCGTCGTCGCCGACCCGGACGTCCAGGGTGAGCGTGTCGCCCTCGGCCGCGTCGGTGAGCGGCAGGTGGGCGACGATGTCGTAGCCGCCGTCGCGTTCCGTCGCCACGGCGGGCACGTCCCCGCTGCCGTCCCGGGCCACCGTGTACGTCTGGTCGCCAAGCACGAAGCTGACCTGGTCGCCGGCCGAGGCGGCGGCGTCGGAGACCGTGACGAAGGCCGTCAGATGGTCCGGCGCCCAGCGGAGTTGGAACTGCGCCAGGTCCTCCACCGGGTGCAGCGGAAGCTTGCGCCAGGTGAGGTCGGAGGTGGCGGTGTCGGAGAGGGCGACGTCACCGGCGAAGACGTTCGCCGTACGCAGCCGGGCCGGAAGCTCACCGTCCACCGCCCCGTGGTACGCGGGCTTGGCCCGGAGGTTGTCGTCGAAGATCAGCGGGGCACCGTTGCCGACCCGCCAGGAACGGCCGTCGGTGAGGCCCCACACGGTGACCACGAACAGGTCGTCCGCGTACGTCCGGAAGATCCGGAAGGCGTCCCGGAAGTAGTAGCCCTGCTCGATCAGGTTCGCCCTCGTCACCGGGGTACCGGTGGTGACGTCGAGTTCGGTGACGGCCTGGATCACCGGCAGCTCCTCGAAGGCGGCCAGCGCGGCCCCGAGGTTGGCGGTCGGGGTGGCCAGCGACACGTGGAACTGGTGGCCCACGCCGTCGACCGGCACCCCACGCGCGAGCAGCCGCTGCACCAGTGCCTTGTACCGCCCCTGCTTGCCGAGCTGCTCGGTGTTGTAGTCGTTGATGAACAGGGTGACCGGGTCGGCGCCGGCAACCGCGTGGACGTCGTTGAACGCCTCGTCCGCGTACTGGAACGCGAGGTCGATGTACTCCTCGCCGAGGATCCGGTACCACTCGCTGCGGCGCAGGCCGTCGCTGAACTCGCCGCTGTCGGCGACGACCTCGTTGACGACGTCGAAGGCCCGCATCGGGTTGGTGGCGGAGCCGAAGGGACCGTACCGGTCACTCAGCGACTCGGCGACGGCGAAGACGTGCGTCCGCAGCCGGTCGCGGAGGAGCTGCCGGTGCGCCGCCGACGCGCTGAGCGGGGCGCCGGCCTCGTCCTGGAAGAACCAGGCCGGGGTCTGGCTGTGCCAGACGAGCACGTGACCGTAGAGGCCCAGGTCGTTGTCCCGGGCGAAGTCCATCAGCGCGATCGCCTGGTCGTGCGGGCGGAAGGTGCGCTCCGCGTCGTACCACGCCTCCGGCTTCATGTGGTTCTCCGGCGTGATGTGGTTGAAGTGCCGGGTCAGCAGCTGGGCGGCGGCGCCCACCGTCTCGCGGCTGTCGATCGCGACGCCGACCGGGAAGTCGGTGGTCTCGTGCAGCGGCGGAAGGTCCTCGATGACCGGCGGCTCCGGCACCCGTACGACGATGTCGTCGACGAGGAAGTCGCTGGTGTTCCCGGTATCGCCGTTCTGCCAGCGGGACTCGAAGTAGAGCTGCGCGCTGTCGGCCGCCGGCATCGTGAAGCTCGCGGTCACCTCGGTCCAGCCGGTGTTGGTGATCCCGTCGAACTGGGCGAGCGTGCTGAACGACTGGCTGCCGCCGCTCGTGCTGGCGAGGCTGAGCCAGATCTCGTCCGTCGGCTGCCCCTCGGCGAACCGCAGCCACGCGCCGAACTCGTAGGTCACGCCGGTCTCGAGGAGGGCGCCCACGTCGCGGCCGATGCCGGCGCCCTGGTTCACCCGGTCGCTGACCAGGGCCGCGGCCTCCCCGCCGTGCGCGACGTCGGTCAGCCCGACCGTCGGGGCGCCGGGGCCGCCGTCGCGCGGCCCCCATCCGTCGAGCCCGTCCTCGAAGTCGGTGTCGATCACGACCGTGCCGGGTTCCGGCCCGCCCTCCGGGGTGGTGATGCTGATGTCGTCCAGGAGGTAGGGCGTGGTGCCCTCGGCCTCGACGTAGAGGGTGGCCGCGGCCAGGCCCGTGGGCATGGTGTAGCTGCCGCCGATCCGTACCCAGGTCTCCGCCGTGGTGGGGACGTTGTCGCCGACCCAGGTGTAGGTGTTGTCACCGCCGCCGGCCGGGGTGGCCTCCATGGTGAAGTGCACGCCCGCCGGCCCGGTGGTGCCGGCCGGAAGTTTCGCCCACGCGCTGATAACGTACGTCGTACCGGGCTCGAATCTCGCGGCCGCGTCGATCGCCGTGCCCTGCCAGTTCGCGGTACGGCCGGTGACCGAAAGGCTATTCGCGCTCTCGTGCCCCTCCGCCGTTATCTCGAGCGTGACGGCTCCGCGCGGCCCCCACGGTGCGTAGGAACCCGATTCGAAATCGTTTGCCAGGACGACCCGGTCGGCGGCCTGGGCCGGGGCGGCGAGCGCGACCGACCCGGCCATGGTGAGCAGTAAAGATGCGACAAATGCGGTTGTTCTTCGGGATGGTTCTGCCGGTCTATGTCCGATGTGCATCAGGGGCTCCCTATCCGGGCGGGACGGCGTGGTGGCGGTGTCTCCGAATCGCTTTCGCGGATCCAGTCGCGCGAATGTTAGCCGGGTGACGCGGGCTAGTCGAGATGCCCTGTCCGACCGGACGTCATCTCTGCACCGGACGGTCGACGGACCGAAAGTTTCGGTGAGTTGGCTGTCGACGTTTCGGAGCGAGGCGGCGGTCGACGGGTGACACGTCCGGACGCTGGACGGTGGCGTACCCCTCGTCCCGGCGGCTCGGTCCCGGCGCGCTCCGTGGTAGCTTCGGCCCCAGCGTCGCGTGCCGGTGGCAGACCGTGTCAGGCATGGAGGCGCCGGACCGAAGGGGACACGACGATGCCTGTCGTCCCTTCGCCCTCCACCTGTGGGTGAGGGCGAGCAGACCAGGCTGGTGGCCTGGAGTCGAGAGTTGCGCCGCGTCCACGGACGGCTCCGCGAAGCACTGGCGGTCACCCGGCAGGCCGTGCCCGACGGCGAGCCGGCGGAGCCGGCGACCAGGGACCTGTTGCTGTTCTGTCACGGGTTCTGCACGGCGCTGACCGCGCATCACGAGGGTGAGGACCGGGATCTCTTCCCGGCGATCGCCGAGCGGCATCCCGAGCTGCGGGAGACGCTGCGCTATCTGCGGCAGGACCACTCGATGATCGCGCACCTGCTGGGTGCTCTCCAGGCCGCCGTGGCTCGGGCCGCTCCGCCGGAGGAGCTGGACCGGCACCTGGAGGGCGTCGCGGCGATCATGGAGTCCCACTTCCGGTACGAGGAACGCCAGCTCCTGACGGTGCTGGAGACACTCGCCCTGGACACGGATCCCGAGGCCGTGCTCGGACCGCTGTGACCGTCGGGACGCGGGCAGGACTCTCGCGCCCACTACGAGCCGAACACCTGTTGCCACAGGTAGTACGCCGCGAAGCCGGCGAAGAAGACGATCGCGATCACCACGAGCGCGCTGGCCGCCCAGCCCGCCCGTACCGCGGACGGCAGCGTACGCCGGTTGAGCCAGAGGACGAGCGCCGCGACCAGCGGGATGTGCACGGCCTCGATGGAACCGGCCACGGTGAGCAGGGCCACCGGGTCACCGAAGATGACGAAGACCGCGAACGGCAGCACCGCGAGCCACCCGACGACGGCGACCCGACCGATGACCGCCGGGCCGGCCCACGGCGCGTCCGCGAGCCGCGACGGCAGCACCTTCCGGATGCCGTCGGTGTACAGCCGCTTCCAGCCGTCGATGTTGGTGAGCGTGGCCGTCCAGAACGCCGAGATGAGACCCACCACCATCAGCCAGAACCCGGCACTGCCGAAGACCTCGCTGAAGAGCGTCGTCAAATCGTGGGCGACGTCGGCCTCCGCCGGCACGATGCCCTCCGGACGCAGCAGCTCCGCACCGAGGATGAGGAACGCGACGGTGATGACTCCCACACCCACCACGGCGAACGTCGAGTCGAGGGTCATGGTCCGCAGCCACTGCCGCACCCGGGCCACCTGGCCGGCGTCCAGGCCGCGCGGGTCGAGGCGGCCCGGATCGTCGAGCGCGCCGACGCCCACGCCCTTTGCCGCGACCCAGTACGAATACCACATGAGCCCGGCGGCGCCGTTGGAGAGGAAACCCAGCCAGGGCAGGATGTCGGCGACCACGAGATCCTCCGGCACCGTGGGCAGCACCCCGGACGCGGCCTCGCCGAGGTCGGGGCCGACGAGCACGGCGGCGACCACGACGCCGATCGCCAGCAGCAGCCCGATGACCCGGGACACCCACTCCACCCCGGTGTAGTGACCGAAGAGCACCAGGCCGGCCGCGGCCCCGATGACCACCCCGGTCCAGAGCTCGATCGGGCCGGGGACGGCCAGCGTGAAAGCGCTGCCGGCGGCGCTCGCGATGCCGGCGATCGCCGCGACGCCGACCACCAGTTGTGGCACCAGGATCACCCACAGGGCCCAGCCGCGCGGGCCCGGCAGGTCGGCCATGCCGCTGAGCAGCCGCCGACCGGTCACCACGCTGTAGCGCCCGATCTCCCGGGTGACGAAGAGCTTGAGCGTCAGCGCCGCGATCAGCGCCCACATCAGCGCATAGCCGTACTGGGCGCCGACCCGGGGCGTGAAGAGCAGCTCGCCGGTGGCGAGGGCGGCGAGCGCCCAGAGCACGCCCGGTCCGATGTAGCCGAGTCTGGCCCGCCCGGTGGGCGGCTCCGGCACGTCCACCACGCCGCTGTCACGATCGCTGACCGATGTCTCCGCCATCACCCGTACCCTTCGATTGCCGTCTTCTCCTGGACGCTGCTCCTGCCGTCCCATACCCACCCGGGCCGGCGCCTACCGGGTCGGCCACCGAAGGCCCGACGGTCGTCGCGCCGGAATGTGGGGCGCGGGAGGCGATCGGGCCACCGCCATCGGATGATCTGCGCCGCGAGGGCACCGTCCAGGTCGGAGCATTCCGCCGCAACGGGGGATCGGTGGCGGCACATCGGGCCAGTGATCGCCGGTAATGTGCGGGGAGCCCGTCGTAGGGGAGGCGATCCGGCACGTGACTGTGGCACCCGCGTTCCAGCAGATAGGCGACTACCGGCTCGTCCGCCCGCTCGGGTCGGGTGGGATGGGCGACGTCTACTTTGGTGTGTCGCCGACGGCGGACCGGGTCGCGGTGAAGGTGATCCGGCAGCATCTGCTCACCGATCCGACGATCCGGAAGCGGTTCGCGGCCGAGGTGGAGAGCCTGCGGGTCGTCTGGGGGTCGCGGGTCGCCCGCCTGGAGGCCGCCGACCCGCTCGGCGATCCCGCCTGGCTGGCGGTCGAATACGTGCCCGGCTCGACCCTGTCGCAGCACGTCGAGCAGCACGATCCGCTGCCGCTGCCGCTGGTGGCGATGATCGGGGCGATGCTCGCCGACGGCCTGGACCGGGTGCACCAGGCCGGTCTGGTGCACCGGGACCTGAAACCGCAGAACATCATCCTCGGCCGGGACGGGCCGGTGCTCATCGACTTCGGCCTGGCGGTCCTCACCGAGCGGGGTGACTACCTGACCGACCCGGGTGCGGTGGTCGGGTCTCCGCACTACATGTCGCCGGAGCGGATCAACGGCGAGCGGGGCCAGGCCGCCGGCTCGGACATCTACGGGCTGGCCGCGACGCTGGTCTTCGCGCTCACCGGGCACCACCTCTATGCCGCCGCCGGTGGGGTGCACGGGTTGCTGCTCCAGATCACCGACCCGGACGTGCTGCCGGATCTCTCCGGCGTGCCGGCCGAGGTGGCGCCGCTGCTCGGGGCGATGCTGGCGCACGATCCGTCCGCCCGGCCCAGCCTCTCCGTGGTACGCACCCGGCTGCTCGCGGTCGCCACCTCCGGTGGCGTACCCGTGATCGAGATGCGGCGCCGGGTCGGCGAGCTGACCTTCGACGGCAGCACCGAGATCATGGTGCCGCCGGAGTTCGCCGACCCGATCCAGGACCCGGAGGACGTGACCACGGGCGACGGCGGCAGCGACGACGGTGACGACGACGCCGCCGGCAGCCGTGCGGACGGCGGGCCGGACACCCAGTTCGACCCCGACCCGCCCCGGCGCCTGCCGACGACGCTTGTCGACCCGGACCCGCCGGACCGGCCACGGGCCGAGGTGGGCTGGCTGACCGACCGGCTGCGCCAGCAGTACGCCCGACGCGGCACCCTCTGACCACACCGCGAGAGCCGCGTCCCCCTGACAACAGCAGAATCCCTCCCCGCGAAGGACGCCCCCACCCATGACGCCTCCGCCCGCTGCTTCCGCCACCCCGCAGTACGCGCCCGGCTCACGCATCCTGGTCCGCGACGAGGAATGGCTGGTCCGGACCGCCCGGCCGGTCCGGGACGGCACGATGCTGGTCAAGGCCGTCGGAGTCTCCGAGTTCGTCCAGGACGTCGAGGCGACGTTCTTCTCCGAGCTGGACGAGATCCGGGCGATGGTGCCGGAGGAGACCAGACTCGTCCAGGACACCTCGGCACGGTTCCGGCGCAGCCGGCTGTTCCTGGAGGCGGTGCTCCGGCGTACCCCGTTGGCGCAGTCGGAGCGCGGCCTGGCACTGGCCGACCGGTTCCTGCTGGATCCGCTGACCTACCAGCAGCGGCCGGCGGAGCTGGCACTGGCCGGGCTGCGGCCCGGATCCTGCTCGCCGACGTGGTCGGGCTCGGCAAGACCCTGGAGATCGGGCTGATTCTGGCCGAGCTGATCCGGCGCGGTCGGGGTGACCGGATCCTGGTGGTCTCGCCGCAGCAGGTCCTCGAACAGTTCCAGCGGGAGCTGTGGACGCGGTTCGCGATCCCGCTGGTGCGGCTGGACTCGACCGGCATCCAGCGGATCCAGCAGGAGATCCCGGCCGGGCGGAACCCGTTCACCTACTTCAAGCGGGCGATCATCTCGGTCGACACCCTCAAGGACGCCGGCCAGTTCGGGCACCACCTCGACGCGATCGAGTGGGACGCGGTGGTGATCGACGAGTCACACAACCTGATCAACAAGGGCACCAAGCGCAACGAGCTGGCCCGCCGGCTCGCCGCCCGGACCGACGCGCTGCTGCTGGCCAGCGCCACCCCGCACAACGGCGACAAGCGGTCCTTCGCCGAGCTGATCTCGCTGCTCGACCCGACCGCGATCACCGACCCCGACGACTATTCGGCGGCGGACATCGCCCACCTCTACCTGCGCCGGACGAAGATCAGCCCGGAGGTACGGGACCAGATCGGCACCCGCTGGGCCGACCGTGGGCCGTCCCGGGCCCTGCACTGCCCGGCCAGCGACGCCGAGGAGCGGATCTTCGCCGAGCTGACCGAGGTGTGGTTGGCCGGCGAGTGGACCGACGGGCCGATCCGGGGGCAGGAGCGGCTCTTCCCGTACACCCTGTTGAAGTCCTTCCTCTCCTCGCACGTCGCGCTCGCCGCGACGGTGCGGAACCGGTCGGCGAAGGCGGCGGGTCGGGAGCGGATGGCGTTGGACCGGCTCGCGGAGCTGACCGCGGCGATCACCGACGACGACTCCGGCAAGCTGGCCACGCTGGTCGAGGTGCTGCGTGACGAGATCGGCGTCGGGCCGGGCAGCCCGGTCCGGGCGGTCGTCTTCTCCGAGCGGGTGCCGACACTGAAGTGGCTGGCCGAGGTGGTGCCGCGCCGGCTCGGCCTGAAACCCTCGGCGGTACGCGTCCTGCACGGCGGGCTCACCGACACCGAGGAACAGCAGGTGTTGCAGGAGTTCGAGCTGGCCGGCAGCGGGGTCCGGCTGCTCTTCACCGGCGACGTCGCCTCCGAGGGGGTCAACCTGCACCAGCAGTGCCACCACCTGGTGCACTACGACATCCCGTGGAGCCTGATCCGGATCGAGCAGCGCAACGGCCGGATCGACAGGTACGGCCAGCGGCACGAGCCGCAGTTCCGGGCGCTGATCCTCACCTCGAACGTGCCGGGCGCCAAGGACGACCGGACGGTGGCGGAGAAGCTGCTCGACCGGGAGGAAGCGGCGCACCGCAGCCTCGGCAGCGTCGAGGCGATGACCGGCCAGTACGACGCCCGGCTGGAGGAGGACCGGCTGGTCCGGGACCTGCTGGAGGGCAAGACGGTCGACGAGTCGTACGCCGCCGGTGCCGCCGAGGTCGACGTGCTCGCCGACCTGATGGCGGCGGTGGGCGAGGCGCCGGTCGGCGCGGAGCCGGAGCGGGTGCAGGTGCCGAGGCTCTTCGCCGCGACCGGCGACTTCGTCGACACCGCGCTCGCCGAGCTCTACGACGACCGGCCCGACGACCGGATCGGGCTGCGCCGGGAGGAGGAGCTGATGTCGTTCCTCGCCCCGGCCGACCTGGTGCACCGGCTCGGCGACCTGCCCCGGTCCTATCTGCGGGCGCATGCCGAGGGGGAGGAGCTGCGGTTGAAGGTGACCGTCGACCGGCGGCTCGCCCAGCGGAAACTGGACGAGGCCCGGCAGTCGACGACACCGGCGTGGCCGGAGATCGCCTTCCTCAGCGACGTCCATCCGATGGTGGAATGGCTTGTCGACAAGGTGCTGTCCCGGCTCGGCCGGCAGCAGGCGCTGGTGCTGACGGCGGCGGTGCCGGAGCCGGTCTTCCTGGTCCAGGGCGTCTACTGCAACCGGCTCGGCCAGCCGACGGTGGTGGAGTGGATGGCGGTCTCCGGGCTGCCGGACGCGCCAAAGGTCGGCCCGATGCTCGACGCGCTGGCCGACGCGAAGGTCGGGCCGGACATGGCCAACCCGGGCCGGCCCGTCCCGCTCGACCGCCTCGAAGCGCTGGTCCCGGCCGCCGCCGACGCGGCCCGGGTCGACCTGGCCGCCCGGCGTGCCGAATGGGACGCCGAGATCGCCGCCCCGCTGCGCGAGCACCGCCGCAAGCTGGAGCGCTTCGCGCAGGCCAGCCTCTTCGGCGAGCTGGCGCCGGCTCAGCGGGAGCGCCGCCGGCAGCGGGTGTCCCGCACCGTACGGGAGCAGACCGACCTGGTCACCCGGCTGGAAACCGTCGGCGAGCCGCTGCTGCGGGTGCTCGCCGTCCTGGTCGCCGACGACGCCCGGGAGGGGCTGGCATGAGTTTCGAGTCGCTCACCAACCGGGGCGAGTATCTTTCGGCGCACTACCTGGCCGAGGTGCTGCCCACCACCCTCAAGGGTGGGCTCGTCAAGCGGTGGGCGGAGCAGGAGCGGGGCGGTCGGGTGACGCCGAGGGCCGGGCTGCGCGGCTTCCGGCGCGACTACTTCGACCGGAAAATCGAGCTGGCCGACCCGGAGCTGTTCGACCCGGAGCGGCTGCGGAAGCTGCACTTCGAGCTGCTGAAGGCGCTCGGCTTCGGCGACCCGCAACGGCAGACGATCACGGTCGAGCGGGCCGGGCAGGAGCAGGAGATCCCGGTCGCGCACGCCGAGCTGCTCGGCGGCGCCGGGCACGGCATCGTCGCGCTGGACTGCGGCTGGGCGGTCGACACCGACGCCGCCCAGGACCCGACCGAGGCGGGGCGGCTGCTCGACCCGGTCGAGCTGACCGGCGGCGGCGAGCGACTTGAAACCGGGGCCAAGCTCGCCTCCTGGCTCTTCGCCGCCGAGGACCCGCCACGATATGTGCTGATCATGAGCGGTGGGGTGGTCACCCTCGCCGACCGGAGCGTCTGGGGCGAGGGCCGTTACCTGGCGGTCAGCCTCGACGTGGCGTACGGCCGGAACGACGAACGGGAGCTGGACGTCGTCGCGGCGCTCTTCGGCGCGGACTCGCTGCGCCCGCCCGCCGAGGGCGGCAGCGAGCCGCTGGCGGAGCTGGTCGCCGGCTCCCGGCAGCACGCGGTCGGGGTCAGCGGCGAGCTGCGCGAAGGGCTGCGTACCTCGGTCGAGCTGATCGCCAACGAGGTGCTGGACCGGATCCGCCAGGCCGGCTACCGGCCGGAGCAGGTCGCCGACCTGGACGAGCTGGCCCGCGACCTGAGCCGGGAGGCGCTGCGCTACCTCTACCGGATCCTCTTCCTGCTCTACGCCGAGGCCCGGCCCGAGCTGGGGGTGCTGCCGGTCAACGATCCCGAGTACGTCTCCGGCTACAGCCTGGCCCGGCTCGGTGACCTGATCTCGCGGCGGCTGCCGCCCTCGGCCGAGGAGGGCTTCCACCTCTACGAGTCGCTGGACCTGCTCTGCCGGATGGTCAACGAGGGGCACCGGCCGCGCGGGGCGGGCGAGGCGGTTGGCGAGCTGACGAGTGAGGATGTGGGGCTGCGGTTCGAGCCGATGCGCTCCGACCTGTTCCTGCCGGAGGCGATTCGGCTGATCGGCCGGCAGATCCCGCAGCCGGGCAGCGACGAGGACGACCCGGATGGGCCGAGGCTGGACACCCGGCTGCGCAACCGCACCCTCTATCAGGTGCTCCGGCGCCTGATGATCACCAAGGGCGGCAAGCGGAGGCGTGGCGGCTTCATCTCGTACGCCCAGTTGGGGATCAACCAGCTCGGCGCGGTCTACGAGGGGCTGATGTCGTACACCGGGTTCGTCGCCACCGAGCGACTGTATGAGGTGGCGAAGCACGGCGACCCGAAGGACGGCTCGTGGATGATCCCCGAGTCGAAGGTGGACGACTACGACGACGACGTCTTCGTCTTGAAGGAAAACCCGGTCACCGGGGCGAAGAGCCGGATCCCGTACGAGCCGGGCTCGTTCGTCTATCGGCTTGCCGGGCGAAACCGGCAGACCAGCGCCTCCTACTACACCCCGCAGTCGTTGACCGAGGTCACCGTCCAGCTCGCGCTGAAATACCGGATCGAGGAGGCTGGCGACGGGCTGCGCGCCCGGGACCTGCTGGACTGGACGATCTGCGAGCCGGCGCTCGGTTCCGGCGCCTTCCTCAACGAGGCGATCAACCAGGTGGCCGCCGAATACCTGCGGCGGCGCCAGGAGGAGCTGGAGACCGCCCTCGAACCGGAGGACTATCACCTGGAGTTGCAGCGGGTGAAGGCGTACATCGCGCTGCACAACTGCTATGGCGTCGACCTGAACCGGACCGCGGTCGAGCTGGCCGAGGTGTCGTTGTGGTTGAACGTGATGCACGCCGGGTTGCAGGCACCCTGGTTCGGGCTGCACCTCAAGCGGGGCAACTCGCTGATCGGTGGCGGGCGGCGGCTCTATCGGCCCGAACAGCTCGCCGACAAGTCGTGGCTGCACACGGCGCCGGAGGACCGACCGTTCCGCGACGGAGCGATCGAGCCGGGCACCATCCACCACTTCCTGCTTCCGGCCGACGGCTGGGGCGCGGTCGCGGGGGAGAAGGAGGCCCGCGAGCTGGCGCCGGCCGAAACCGAAAAGCTGAAACGATGGCGTACGGCGATGAAGCGCGTGCCGTCGGCCAAGGGGACGAGGAAACAGCCGTCGCAGGTGGCGCGGTTGCAGGCGCTGGCCGGGCGGGTCGAGTTCCTGTGGAAGCTGGTCGGGCGGCGGCTGGAGATCTCGGAGCGGGAGATCCGACGGGACATCGCGGTGTGGGAGGTGGAGCCGGAGCGGCCGTTGCCGGCGGCCGACGGGGCGGTGCCCAGGGAGAAGATCCTGGCCGACCTGACGGCGGCCGGTACGCCGTACTGGCGGTTGAAGACCGTAATGGACGCCTGGTGCGCGCTGTGGTTCTGGCCGCTGGACGCCGCTGAGCTGCTCGACGGGTCGGCCGAGGTGTATCCGGCCGAGCCGGTCGAGGTCACGCACGTCCGGGAGGTGCCGGCGTACGACGATCCGGTGTCGTACGAGAAGCAGGACCTGTTCGGGGCGGTCGAACCGCAGCAGTTGAAGATGCCGAGCCGGCCGACCGGGACCCGGAAGGTGAGCTTCGCCGAACAGTTGCGTCGACCGGTGCCGCTGGCGAACCTGGACGGCTGGCTCACCTTTGCCGAGGCGCTGCTCGGGCGGGCCGACATCCAGGGCGATTCGCTACCCGGCCAGTTCTCGACTCTGCCAGAGCTGGGCGAGTACGAGGGTCGGCTTGAGGGCGTAATGGGGATGGAGAACCCCTCCCGACTGGAAGAACGCTTCCCCTGGCTGCACACTGCGACCCGGATCGCCGAAGAGCAGGGCTTCTTTCACTGGGAACTGACCTTCGCGCAGGCGTTCGGCAGGGGCGGCTTCGACCTCCAGGTCGGCAACCCGCCGTGGGTGCGTCTGGATTGGCGAGAAGATGTCGTGTTAGCTGAACTTAATCCCTGGTTTCGCATGACTACAAATGCGTCAAGGGAGACGTGGAATGCGAGAAAGCTATCCATATTCCAAGAAGAAGCCAGTCGCCTCTACCTCCTTGCAGAAATAACGGGGAACACGGGCATTGTTGGCATGCTGGGTCATCAATCTACATATCCGCTGTTGGCTGGCACGCGTCCGGACCTCTATCGCGCATTCATGTGTCAGACGTGGCGACATATATCCAGGAGTGGGACTGTCGGGCTAGTCCATCCGGACACACACTTTAGTGGGTCAAAGGAGGGCACGCTTCGCGCCGCCGCCTACCGTGCTCTTAGGATGCATGCCCACTTCCAGAATATGCGCCTAATTTTCGCGGAGATCGACTGGAAAATCCAGTTTGGGATTCACGTCTATGGCAAACCGCGTGATCGTGCGAGCTTCACGCATGTAAGTTGGCTTTTCGCTCCGGAAACGCTGCGCAAATCGCTCGTTCACGATGGAAAAGGGGAGCTTCCGGGAATAAAGCAAGACGGATCATGGGACCTGCGGCCCCACGCGGCGAGGCTCGTTGATATCGACGATCAAGTGTTGTCTGAGTGGCAGATGCTTGTGGTGGATGCTGACGTTCCTCCAGGGCAGACGAGGCTGCTCTATCCTGTTACTACTGCTGAGCAGGGTGCAATTTCTGCCTTGGCGGCATCTGGTAGACGCCTCGCTGATTCGAGGCCTTTCATTAGTAGTGGATACAACGAGAGCAATGCGAGGGCTGATGGCCTAATTAAGTGGGATGGGTTCGAGCCTGACGACTGGTCCGAAGTCATCCTGCAAGGTCCCCATCTGGGGGTGGCTACCCCCTTGTTTAAGAATCCACGTATTCCAAGCAGGAGCAATAAGGATTACGACAGTTGGTGGCTTGTCGACTGTCCTACTAATGCAGTGCCCCGTAGCAACTATAGAAGGTCTGTAGATCGGGCAACGTACGAGCAGGCCCAGGACACGTGGGATGGACGAAGGTACACAGAGTACTACCGCTTGACATGGCGAGAGATGATCCCCCTTGGCAACGAACGTAGTCTGTTTGCCGCACTAATTCCGCCTGGGCCGGCTCACATTCACGCTGTTCGCTCAATGGCGCTGCGTACCAACCTGGAAACCGCTTTGCAGTCGGGGTTCTGGGCTTCGTTGCCATTCGATTATGCGTTGCGAATATCTGGACGTGGCCATCTTGACGTGAACGATGCTCACCTGATGCCCGCACCCAGCCCAGATCATCCCCTGGCCGGGGCATTGCTGCTCCGTGCACTGCGCCTCAACTGTATCACTTCAGCCTACTCGTCTCTCTGGAGTGAGCTGTTCGATCCGGGTTGGTTAGACCGGGAGGGATGGGTTGTGCGGTGGCAGGATTTGACTGAAGCTCCTCGACTGGGTGAAGTGTCCTCGGTTTGGGATTACACGACGCCCCTGCGGACTGAACGTTCGCGACGCGCGGCCCTCGTTGAGATCGATTCGCTTGTTTCGGTATGGCTTGGCATGGATGCCGAAGAGCTCGTATCGATCTATAGGTCAAGATTTGCTGTGTTGGCCGGCTACGAATCCGCGATGTGGTTCGATAGTGCGGGCCGCAGGGTCACCCGTGACTATTACGCTCAAGGTGTGGGGCAACCGGCCGATGCCTATGTGCGGCTGATGAGCCACTTGAATGATCCGGAGCGACATCCGGTGCCGGAGGGGTACGAGGCACCGTTCTATAAGGCGGATCGGGCGAACGAGTATCGCGAGGCGCACGCCGAGTTCAGTCGGCGACTCGCTGGGTGCGCTCAGGCTGATTGCTGAGCATGCGTAATAACGTGAAGAGGAACACGGGCCGTGCCCCGAGGCCTAGAGCGAGCCTGCTTTCGGCATGACGACGACCTGTGGTGAGCCAGGCCGATGGCCCACAGGCCATGCGTGGGCGAAATTTATGCGCAAGAGGTCGAATCGGCCTACTTTATGAACGCTCCTCCTAGTGTCGGGTAGCTGATATCTAAACGTGAGACCGCACGTAATGATTGCCTGACTGACAACCTAAGGGGCAACTCACTCCAAACGAGTCGATTTGGACATTCTTGAGGATGGTGGCCGACATGACTAACCCGCTCAGGTCGCTCGAAGTTCGAGAGGTGGTGCTGCACATTGTGCCGCAAGCTGGACGAGGGGATCAGCTACAGCTAAGCGATGCGTTGTGCGTTCTGCAAGAGGGCGTCCGAGGCGAGCTACAGGGGCGCATTCGTGGACAGTTATCCTCCATCGGTAGACAAGTGGTTGAGGACCCGAAGTCGGATTCCGATGTGCCGGAGGTGGTACGAAACTACCTGCAAGATCCCGCAGCGGATTTGATACCAGCTTCTAAGCGCCTGGCTGAATTATTGCGCGATGTCCAGAAGGGCAATGCCTCGGCTGGAATGTTGATGGTAGCTCAGTGCTTAGTTCTGGACGCGCCAGCGCTATTGATCGTCAAGTTCGAGCAGGAAAAAGGCCTGCGGGCCCAGCCGAAGGACGATAATGGTCGGACAGTCTTCGACATGCAATTCCTGAATGATCTGTTCTTGACGAACAAGTCGAAGGTCTTCAAGGTGGGTCTCTTCTCGCTTGCTGAGCCGGCGACAGGGACGCTGGCTGGTTGGGCTGCGGATAAGCAGAATTCTGGCGGGAAGGTGGCCACGTACTTCCTTGAAGCTTATCTCGGATGTCAGCACCTTGAAGAGCCCGAGGAATTGACGCGGCGATTCTATGATGAGAGCCTTGAGTGGATCAACAAGCATGTCGAAACGCCAAGTCGGCGTTCGCGATACGTGATAGCCGTAATGGCGGAGATGCAAAGCGAGCGAGATAGTATCGCGGTGGACAGATTTGCGGAAACGCATCTCGATCCGGTAGAAGATGCCGACCGGTATGAGCAATTCCTGAGAGCGCGCGGTGTTCCGCGATTCTTTCAGAAGGCGACGGCGCAGGTGCAGTCGAGATTGGAGCAGATGCAGATCGGCTTCTCCAACGGAATCACGGTAGTGTTTCCAATTTCTGCACTTGAGGACGGCAGTGTGGAAATCGAAGAGCTGAGCGATACCCAGAGCCAAGTGACTTTGACAGGCGAAACTCGAGAAGCCAAGCCGCGAGCTCGGCGTCCCCGTAGTGCGCCTGTAGAAGGAGAACTCCAAGGTGCTGACGTCGAAGCTTGAGGAGGCCCGTCTGCGATATGTTCAAGAGCGACCGATATATGAGAGCGTTGCAAAAGCCATGGCGGCCGAGGTGCGCCATGAAGCTTACCGCAAACGGCTAGATTGTCTTGTAAGTAGCAGGGCAAAGGAGGTCAGTAGCTTTGTAAAGAAGGCACTTACCGACAAACGAGTGCAGAATCCATACGATGACGTATACGACAAGGCTGGCGTCCGTGTTGTGGTCGCGCATGGGTTTGACATCGACGTTACCTTGCAGATCCTACGCGAACTCTTCGGCGAGCCAAGTTACTTAGCTGATGATCGACACGAGGATCTACCGGAAGATCAGCTACGTTACCCACGCATCCATGCCCAGATGGTCGTGCCCGAAGTGCTGGCTTTGTCCCTGAATGCAGGTGCTCCGATGAGCTGCGAGTTTCAGATTAGGACAGAGGCGTCTAACCTTTGGTCCCGGATGTCGCATTCGTTGCTGTATAAGCCGGAAATTTCTCTGCCGAAGAGTGTCAGGCGGTCGTTGTATCGTCTACTCGCGCTCATCGAGCTCTTCGACAGCGAAGTTCAGCGGGCGGTGGCGGCGATGAAGTCTGACCCAGACCGAGAACTCAACCAACTAGTTGCGCAGCTTGAGCGCATCTTTCTTGCGTTTTGTGGCGCTGACTTCAATGCTCACCTAACCCGGGATGTTGCGGGCTTGATACTGCAAACGCTTAGACCAGAGGTGCAGGCGGATTATTGTGATGTTCTGGCGGAATTTGCAAAGCGTAAACGTCTCGACCTGGAAGCTACCTACAGAGACTACGGCCCGAATAGCGAGCCGGGTCGACTAGGAAGCTATCTACTGGCGAGCCAGCCAGAAAGCATAGCCATATTTGAGCGCTTGGAAAGCGCCCCGAGAGCCATTTCCGCTTTGTGGAAAAAGACGGATATACCGGAGGATCTTTTGGATCAAATGAAGGATCTCTGGGCCGCCTAGTTCGGCAACTGACTGAGCGCCCTGCCTCGCTCTTCGTCCCATTTCTGCAGTTGTCGGACGGTCTTTTTGAATCTCCGGTCAGAGATGGCTTCTCCTTCGTTGCTGATGCGGTCAAGCTGGCTCTGTATTTCCGTCAGCACTTTCTTTGGGTCTCCCCTGTCCTTCCTGGGGATCGCCAAGGTCGCCTCGAGGCTCCGTCGGATGTTCCCATATTGGGCGCCCAGATTCTTGTGCTTTTCGCCTCGCTCGGGGAGTCTCAGATTGAGTTGGATAGCACCCGAGACGGCGGCCAATAGACCTACAACCCCGGTTACGATTTTCATGTTCGCTGGGGCGGCATTGGATATCGTCGCCAATGCGGAGGTCCCTAATGCTGTAGTAAGAGCGATGGTGGGTACTGCAATCGCGTAGTGTGCTCGCCGATAGGCTTTGCCGGCACCATGATGCGAGTGTTGCCCTTCGCGGGTGCGTCTCTTCCACGTGCGCAAGAGCGCCTCGACCTGTGACCATTCTTCGTCTGACGCGTCCGAAGCATCCTGCGCGTGTGTGCTCTTGACTTCCTTGATGCTGGGCATTCGGTCCTCCATGGTTGCCTGACGAGGGCGTGCGGGAGCCACATGCGGGCGTGCTCACCGCCTGTCGATCGAACGGTAAACGAATAGAAGCAGAACGGCGCAGCCGTGGCCGCCGAGGTTCTCGTTGCCTAGACTGCCCTGGCCGTCGGGATGGTAATGGCTTGCCACGCAAGTGAGGCAGAACTTGCAGGTCATTGCCTAGATCGACAGTGGCCTTGCCGATGACGGGCTCACCGCGCTTTGATCTCTCTGATCGATTGAGGTCGGTCACGTACCTTGGCGTGCTCCGCCCAATCTTGACCTCGACACCCGACCGTGTCGCGGATGTGCGCCACTTACATGACTGACTTGCCCCTGCCGCAGTCTCTCGGTGTCGTCACCGTGATGCCTACTCACGTTCGGCTACAAAGACGCCGACGCCCTCGAGTGTCTCGGTCAGTCCGGTAGCCCGAAGGATCATCATGGCCTTGCCGACTACGGTGTCCGAGACGCCGTAGTCCTTACAGAGCTGTGACCGGCTGGGCAACTTCGTGCCTGGCGGCCACTCTCCCGAATCGATCTTCTGACGTAGCTCGTCTGCGAGCACCTGGTACTGCTGCTTGGGCATACACACTCCCCGGATGGCATGCCCATTCGATCACGGATGCACCTCCAACCTCAACCGGTTGTGCCTAATCCTTGACCTACAACCGCTACCGACTGTAGGTTCGTCGCGACGCCTCCGGATGGCACTGGGGTGTCACCTCCCGGTCGGGGCGGGCAGCTTGTACGGGTTGTCCGTCCCGGCTTCTGACACGCCCTGCCGCCGTACGTGTTGCCGCGCCTGCAGCGGTGGGGCGTGGTGGCCCCGGCTGGGGTGGCAACCCGAAGGTCGGGCCGGGGCCACCCCATCACGTCCTGTTTCCCGAGAGGCTGGTGAGAGGTCATGCGTGATCTGCTCCGGTGGTTGTTCCGGAGGGAGGGCCGGCAGGGGCAGCCGCTGCGGCGCCTCGGCTCGGCGTACCGGTCGGCGGCGTACCGGTCGGCGGCGTACCGGCCGTTGTTGCCGTCGCAGGTGCGGATGCGCCGGTTCACCCCGGTCGGCTTCGCTCGGCGGGGAGTCGATCCAGACGAGGTGACCGAGTTCCTGGAGCAAGTCGCCGCCGACCTCGCCAGGGCGTACGCCGAATTGGCCGGTGTCCGGGAGCAGAACGCCCGGATCAAGGACGCGTTGCGGCGGTGGCAGTCCCGGCAGGTGCAGTCGGCGCACGGATTGGCGCGGCGCTGATGGCCGGACCTCCGGTGGTGCAGTGCCGGTCGTGTGACGGCCTCTCCTTCACCCTCGACCCGTGCCGCTGCACCTACGGCGGCAACCGCCTCCTGGTCGACGAAAGCGCGAGCGAGCCGGCCCGGCGGTCGGCGGGTGAGGCGTACCAGGACTGCCTGGAGTGTCACGGGGTCGGCACAGTCGGCCGGCCCTGCCACCCCTGCCGGCAGACCGGGCGGCGCCGCGCCCAACTCGTGCTCAGCATGGCAAACCTGGACACCGGTGCGGTGGCCTCGGCAAACGTCGTACCCGGGGTGGTGGAGCCGGCGCCGTGGCCCGGCGACGGCGGCGGAAGCTGGCATCTGCCGCTCGCCCCGCTGCTCCGCGACCTGGCCGCCGCCGTCGGTGTCGGCGCCGGCTCGTGGACGGATGTCCGCCAGCCCGGTGATCCGGACGGGCCGCTCGTCATGCTGCCCCGCGCATGGCGGCCGGAGCACTCGGCGGCGGTCCGGGAGGCGTTGGAGGCCGAGGCGATCGCCGGGGAGAGCGCCGACGCATGGCGGCTCTATCTCGGCCGGTCAGCGGTAGCTCCGTCCCGGGACGCGGCGGCCGAGCTGGGCCGGCTCTGCCGGTTGGCCGACCTGCTCTGCCTGGACCTGGTGGTCGAGGCCCGCCGCCTGATCGCCACCGACGGGCTGACCTGGGCGATCCGGTTCGAGGTGCCGGGCGGGCCGGTCCCGTCCGAGGCCCGGGGCTACGCCGACGACCTGACCGCCGCGATCAGCACCACGACAATCCTCGACGCCTGCGACGGCCTGGAGGAGCGCGGCCTGACCGCCCCCGCCCACCATCTCGCCATCGGGCAGCCGCCACCCGACCCACCCACGATCGACCTGGACCAGCTCGAACGGCGGATCCTCGCCGACTGTCTCGACCTTGTCACCGGCGACCCGACCGCCGGGGCGCAGGCGATCTGGCGGGACGGCCGCTGGTGGCACACCAGCCTGCGTACCGCCGGGACCACGGAAACGCTCACCGAGTGGTCGACCGGGCAGATCTACAGCCGGCGTGCGACGAAGCTGCGCCGGGGCTGGGAGCCGCCGGCACCGTCGTGGCAGGACTCGCCCATCCCGTACGTCGACTGCCCCGACTGCGACCCGCACAGTCGACTCCGGCGCTGCGACTGTCGACTCGGCACCGACCGCGCCGACCCCGACTGCCCGAAGTGCGCCGGCTCCGGCCGCAGCCCGTCACTGCTGCGCTGCTACACCTGCCGGGGCACCCGTCGAGTCCACTCCGAGGCGGCTATCACGATCACCGATCTGGCCGGTCGGGTCGTACACCTCAGTTGGCGCAGCGACGCGTCCGGCTGGCGTACCGGTGAATTCGCCTGGCAGGACGACCCCGCCGGCCGGGCCGCCGATCGGGCCGGACCCGGCGGCGACGGCCGGGCCGGGCCGGCGGGGGAGGAGACCTGGCGGACCGGCCGGCGGGTGCCGGCGCCGCACGTGGCAACCCACCCCGGCGGCAAGCCGCTGCACCAGCTCCCCGACCACTTCCGGCTCGCCGGCTGGGCTGACCACTTCGGCGTACGACCGGAAGACCTGGTCGAACTCGACGGCGGCGGCGGCCTCGACCACGACCTTCGGGACGGCACCGTCACCCTGCACCGGCCCGACGCCGACCCGCTGACCGAATATCTCCGCTGCGCCGCCCGGGGCCAACCCGGCGGCCGGCGGTTCGTGCTGGCCCGACGGCCCGACGTGCCGCCCCTGGCCGAGCTGGTCCGGCTCGTCCTCGGACTGCGCCTGACGATCACGATCACCCTCACCGACCACATCCGCAATGCCGGCGACCTGCGCCTCATCCAGGGCGAAAGCTGGGACGTCACCATCAGCGTCCCCGGTCGACTGCCCGCCCCGGCCGACCCGCCCACCTATTCCACCCCGGAAGCCGCGACCGCGCACTGCCTCGAATTTCTCGAACTCGCCATCGCCGGCAACGTCCCCGACAACCCAGACGAGGCGATCCCGGTGCCACAAACTCCGACCCCGATCGTCGTCGACGACCCCGTACCCCTGCTCCGCCGGCTCGCCCGCCACCACCCCGGGCAACCCGTCGCCGTGCACTACGACGGCGTCACCTGCCACGTCTGGCTCCGCGAGCGCGACGACGTACGCCAGCTCGCCACCGCGCCCACCCTGCCCGCCGCCATCGGCGCCCTCGGCCTCTGACCGACCGCCGCCTCCGCGTTGCCATTCAACCTGCGGGAGGGGACTTCATCGACCGCGCGGTTACTCTTCTGACCGGTCGGCCTGTCCCCGATCTCGACGAACCTGCGAGCGTCATCGTGAGAGCCGCACCACTGGCGAGCGCCGACACGGTCGCGACCGGTGCGCCAATTCCCATGCTGGGGCAGGACGCCGGGACCAGCCCGAAAGAAGCAGAGGTCGGATCAAACGAGGACCGGCGGCCCGCAGACACACCCGAAGAGGGACTACCCGAATGATGGCTGATCGACCGATCAAGGGAGAGACGCCAGGTGACGGCCGAGATCACCTCGGGGCAGGAGCCGGCCGTCAGGCCGGCGGATGCGGTCATGGATGAGCAGTTATCGCGATGCTGGTCGATCGGGCTCGTGGTGACGGGCTAAAGCTGACCGGTGAGGGTGGACTGCAGCAGTTGACCAAGCTGGCCCTCGAGTCGGCACTGGACGGTGAAATCACACCGACCACGTCGGCTACGACAAGCACGACCCCCCGGATGCCGGCCGCTCGCGCCACCGTCGGGAGGTCGGCGCTGGTGTGGTGGTTCTGGACGTCGACGCGACCCTGCTGGCGGCGCACAGTGATAAGGACGGCGGCGGACAAGACCCACAAACGCACTTTCGGGTTCCATCCCCTCCTCGTCACCTGTGACAACACTGGGGAGATGCTGGCTATCCAGCTCCGGCCGGGTAACGCGGGGGCGAACACCGCCGCCGATCACCTGCACGTGCTGACTGAGGCGTTCACACAGGTCCCCGCCGCCCACCGGCGGCATCTGCTGGTGCGGGCCGACTCGGCCGGCGCCACCCACGCCGTGCTCGACTGGCTCACCGCGCAGGACGCGAAGCGGGGCCGAACGGTCGAGTACTCGATCGGCTGGTCCGTCGGTGAGGCGGAACGCCAGGCGATCACCCAGGTTCCGACCACGGGCTGGACACCAGCGATCAACGCCGACGGTGGCCTCCGCGACGGCGCGCACGTGGCAGAGGTGACCAGACTGCTCACCCTGACCGGCTGGCCGGCCGGGATGCGGGTCATCGTCCGCTGTGGACGGCCACACCCCGGCGCTCAGCTGACGCTGTTCGAGGAACGCGACGGCTGGCGTTACACCACGTTCGTCACCAACACCACCCTCGGCGCCCAGCAGTGGCTGGAGGCCCGCCACCGCGCCCACGCCCGTGTGGAGGACCGGATCCGCTGCGCCAAGGACACCGGCCTGCGCCGGCTGCCGTCCCGCGAGTTCGCCATCAACCAGGCATGGTGCACCCTCACCGCGATCGCCACCGACCTGATCGCCTGGCTGCAACTCCTCGCCCTGACCGGCGACCTGGCCCGCTGCGAACCGAAAACGCTGCGCTACCGCGTGCTGCACACCGCCGCGCGTCTGGTCCACGGTCAACGCCGCCGACGGCTACGCATCCCAGCCACCTGGCCCTGGGCCGACCAGATCACCGCCGCGTTCACCCGGATCGCGGCCATCCCCGCCCCCGGCTGACCACCACAGCCACCGCCCCAACAACCCCAGGAGACCACGCTCACCCGGCGCGACAGCCGGCCCACCACCACACCCGCCCACCATCAACATCGACCCATAGCGATGGAGCCAGGCGGATCGCGCCAACACGTCAACGCCGCGAATGATCGAGGCTAGACATCCGAGGCTGACGCCCGCCGCGACGTATTCAGGTGGATCGCCTTCTACAACCACCGACGCCGCCACTCCGCACTCGGCTACCTCAGCCCCGCTGCCTACGAACGGACCCCTCACACCAGACTACGCCGCATCAGGTAGCGGCATAATCCGGTGTCCACATCCCGGGGAACCTCAACATCGTTGATGGTCACGCCGACGCGCCGTACGTGATCAACCAGACCCGAACCGACGACAGACCCCAGCCATTCAACGGCGTAATAGCTACGTCGCGCCCTCTCTCTTCAGCATTTCCTGCAGCAAGGCGTGTCGGAATTGATACACCGGCCCCGCCTGTCTCAGCACCTGTCGGTCGTGCGCTTTTTGCAGCAGAGTCATGAATTTGACTCGGCGACCGCGCAACGCGAGTATGATCTCTGCAACCGCGAGCGTGCGACTCGGCCCCTTAGCGGTTATCGCGAACGTTGTCACGAATACCGGAAGGGCGACAATAAGGCCAACCCTCCAGTTGCTCAATAATGTATACATGGAACCCGAAAGGAGGAAGAGCATTACAGCGCAGATCAATCCGGCAACAAGAGCCCGATTGCGGTCCGCTCGATATGATTCCATGAAGGCAAATGTGTTAACGGACGGTACCGACTCGATGACCAACCGAAGCAGCTTTACGATGGCACCGTAAGGGAATCCGATACCGAATCCCAATAGAAAGCCGAAGCCATATCCGTTATCGAAAGAGAACTTTGTCAGTGATCCTATAAGCACGCCGCTGCCGAATCCGGTGACGGCTCCGGCGGCCAGAACCGTTCCGATCTCACCGGAAGTCATCGGTCGCAGATTAAGTCTTGCAATCCTATACGTTTCAGGAATCGGAAGATGTATACAGGCAAGTGCACCCACGATCGCACTGAGAAATGCAAGATAAATGGTAAGTGGCGTCGGGAGAGGAGTAGGAACGAAGCAGGACAAAGCTGTCGCGATCAACGCACCTGCTGCAGCTCGGTGAATGGTGGGCCCATGTCGGTAGTTCGGATGATACTTCCTGTTTCCGACCACCCAAAGTCCGATCTCTGGCCACCTCAGGTCATTGCCAGTCATTCGTGACGCAATCCACGCTAGCCAATAGGTGGCATACCGACGTTGTTTGACGGACGGATAAGCTATGACGAAGACTTGACGAAGGAGGTGCTGTAGCAACATTTCTGATGTGCCGTACAGCTCAGTATCGAGTAAGATTTTAGGATCAGAATCTCGATATGCGTCGCGCGCCAGGCTAAGCGCAAGGGGGGATCGCAACGTTCGAGTGGTAACACTGGTAGGATTGTCGACCAATTGAGTGGTAAAGTTCTCCCAGACGAGGCGGCGATTACCTACCTGCTCCGCCAAGAGAAATTCGCGAGCATGTTCGGGCTCCACTGACAGTAGATCGATAACGGCAGCTCCCCAGAGTCGATCCTTTCGAGAGGCAGATTGATATTCCTCTCCTCGGCTACTCAGGACAATACGGAAACCAGCTCCCACCCGATCAATCTCAGTAATCGCCTGGCCCTGCATTTTGCTAGGCATCTCATCGAGACCATCCAGAAAGAGGGCAATACGACCGGCGTGTAGCAGTCGCTCCACGGTGCGCTGGCCGCCATATGCGCTGAGTCCGGGGTAATCCTCTACTATTTCGCGAGCGATCCAGTTAGACAAAGTCGAGATTGTTGGATTCCAACTACTTAAAGTCAACAATATCGGTATCGGAATATCCGCTTCGCCTTTGTGGTTTTCTAGAATGTCGATAAGCAGGAGAAGCATTGCCGTTGTCTTACCGGCACCAGCGCCCCCAAGTATTACAATGCGGCTCGGCGCTTGTGGCCTCTGGTACAAGTCCCCACGCAAACGGGTCACGATTCCAGCAGTCAGGACGGAGGCCTGCTTCTGTTTGCGATTGGGGCGCGCACTACCGATTGCAATACGTTTCTGAGGAACGATTGCCGCAAGGCTTTCCGGGCGAGGTGCCACCGAATGATCTCCCCACCTCCAACGCACCGCCGCAGGGACCGGTGTCGTAATCTTGCGAACTTTTGCTTCGTTTCGCCAATACCTGAGCGTTTCCTCGGCAAGGTGATCGAGTGCGTCCTGAAACTTTCCGCGCGTGGCAACCGACGATGCGCCTGATGATTTCCGTACACTTACGGCGGTCATCACGGCGAGCGAGGCTCCGACCACACTCGCAATACCGCCAACAACGTTGGCATTGTCGACCAACCAGTCCGCAGATCGGCCGGTGAACATCCACCATATGCCAGAGAAGCAGAGAAGCGCAACTGCAGCGCTCGACAGAATTTGCACCCGACCCATAGTGTTGATTATTCCCTAACGGTTCAGGTGTGTGTCAATAAAAATCTGGTCGATAAAGATCGAGTAACCATGGCAACATGGACGACTGACGATCTTGACTGCAGTAATGGATCACATCGCTGTCAACGTAACACCCGGCTGCAAGTGATCCGGTGACGCGCGATGGCATCACAACGCCCTTCGTGTGGTCGCATCGGCCCTTCGTGGCGGCAGGCACCGACGCCTTCGGCTGCGCATCGCGGCCAGCGATATTGGGGCGCTTCATCGTGATGGCGCTGGTCACGGTGGGTGCCGGAAGCTGGTGGTGACATAGCTCGACCACAATCTCCGCAAGGCACAGTGACCCTGCACCAACCCGACGCCGACCTGCTGACCGAATATCTGTGCTGGGCCGCCCGGGGCCAACCCGGCGGCCGGCTCTTCATCCTTGCCCGCCGGCCCGACGTGCCGTCCCCGGCCGAGCTGGCCCGGCCCATCCTCGGGCTGCGCCTCCGTCGCCGTCCACTATGACGGCGTCACCTGCCACGTCTGGCTCCGCGAACGCGACGACGTACGCCAGGTCGCCCACCGCGCCCACCCTGCCCGCCGCCATCGGCGCCCTCGGCCTCTGATCTGACCAGCTCCGCCGCGCCGGCGCCCGAGAGAAAGCTGGCGTCATCGACACCCGGCCGCGACGGCTCCTACCTGACCACCTTGACCGAGCGAGATAGCTCTATCCAATTCAATCAATTTCGAGTGGATGGGGTCACGGATGAGGCGTCTCCTCGCCATACTCGTCGGCTTCGCGCTGACAATGGGCGCGCAGGCAACCGCATCGGCGGCCACTGGAGCCGGCTTACCGACCAATCCCGGCGCGGTGGCAGATGTGGCGCCGCTCGCGGTCTGGACCGACTGGGACGGCAACCACATCACCTCGGCGGCGAACTGTGAGGCGCGCCGCCAATACATCTCCAGGACCTACAACATCAGCTTGAGTAGCCTGCGACGTCAGCGGCGGAATGTCGGTCTGCCGCCGTGCACGCTCTGGCGTTGGATTCTCCAGGTCAGGTCGGTGGACTCGCTCGCTCGCCCCCACGATCCGGTGACGGTCGCCGCGTCGGCGGCAGCGCTATGCTGAGCCGTGCCCACGGACTCTGACGAATACCCGCCGTGGTTGTCCCTCGTCGTGGAAGAGGGGCAACCGGGGCGGGCGGCAGGCCGGTTCGTCGATGCCGGTAGGCAGCCGTTTCTGGCGCCAACTGGCGAAGACGCGGACGGTGCGGTGGGAGTCCCCCTCGTATTCGACGGCGCCCGCCCGAACATCGCGGAATTCGGGGATCGATGGGTCAGCGTGACGGGCGTGCTACGGGATCTGCGCCTGCATGTCAGCACCCTTACCCGTGGTGGCGCCGGATCGGCTGCCCCGGCGGCGGAGGTGGCTGGTGGTGGTGACGATTCGGCTCGGCGGAGCCGGACTGTCGAACAAGAGGCGTCGGCTGAACGTGATTTTCCGATGGAGCGGCGGCTCCCGGCCGAGACACGGTTGATCGAGCAAGGGCTTCTGGTCGACGCGTGGACCGAGGAGGAAACGGGACGACGGATCGCCCTGGCCACCGATCCCGAATCGGTCAGAGTCGCGTTGGCGCCACATCACCCAGGTCTGATCGAGGTGATCCCCAGTCGTTGGGACCTGCGGCTTCTCGACGATATCCGGTCGCAGGTGCCGGACGAGATCCTGCTGGCCTTCGGCAGTTCGGTGGGAAACGATCACCAACTACGCCTGGCGATGACCCTGCTGCACCTCCCGGCGGCGGTGGCGCAACGGCTGGCCGGCTACCCAGCCGACGCGCTCGACGTCCGGGTGCTCATCCGGCCGGCGCCGGGGACCGGCTGACCAGCGCCGCCCCCGTCGCCGCCCAACCCTGGGGGCGGCGGACTTCATCGACCGCTCGGTTGCTCCGCTGACTGGTAGGTCCGTCCTGACCTCATGGTACGTCCCCAGGGCGGCCTGACCGGATCGCTTGGCCACGGTGAACATCGACGATATCTGGTGTCCTCCGGGCCACGACTGTGTCAACGGACGCAAGGATCGCGGCGCACAGCCCAAGCACGGCGCGACGGCTCGACGTGATTGGGTAGCGATCGGCCGGCTATAACGTGCCGAACGCTACCCAATCATGCCCGCATCCGGTGGTGGGAGGCGTGGTGGGCGGTGTGGACGAGGGCGGTGCCCGGACCGGCAGGCGGCGGCCCGCCGATCGCGGCCCGGATGTTGCCGACCGCGGTTGCCACGATCACGATCGTGGCAACCCGCTCTGCCGGTTCGAGATCCCCTATAGTCGCCAGGTGCACGTGGAGCAGGTCCGGCAGGCTTATGCGTCCATTGCGGAGCGCTACATCGCGCTCTTCGGCACAAGGCAGCAGGTACACGCCGACGACCTCGCCTTCATCAGGCGACACCTGGCGGGCCGACCTGGCGCGGTGCTGGACGCGGGCTGTGGGCCAGGCCATCTCACCGACTACCTTCGCTCGCTGGGCGTCGATGCAACGGGCGTCGACGTCGTCCCCGAGTTCATCGCCCACGCACAGGCGGCCCACCCGAGCGGTAGCTACCAACTCGGGTCGTTCGAGAATCTGGCCGTTGCCAACCACACCGTCGCCGGCATCCTGGCCTGGGGCTCCCTGATCCATCTGCCGCCGAAAGAGCTCGACGACGTGCTCGCCGAGTTCCGCCGAGCCATGGCCCCGGCCGGCACGATGGTGGTTGCCATCTTCGTGGGTGACGAGGTCGAGACCTTCGACCACAAGGTGGTGACCGCCTATCGCTGGCCCGTCGACGAGTTCTCCGAGCGGCTGGCACGAGCCGGCTTCACGGAGGTTGACCGCCTGCGGCGGCCCGGCGACGGCACCCATCGGCCATATGCCGCCATCGCAGCGCGGACGGGCGGCGGTAGGCGGTAGCAGAGCAGGCGTGTCAGCTACGTGAGGAGCCTTGGCAGAGCCGGGACCGGACGAGGGCGCCGGCCATCAGCGCCGACGGCGTCGAGGCTCGGGAGCCTGCGGCAGGCGTGAGCGCTTGCCGGTCATTCTGTCGCCGCCACGGTGCCTGCCGTTACGAGACCTAGCCGTTACCGCGACGACCGTCAGATCGACGGCGTCAGGCCGCGCTGGATGTCGGTGGGGGTGGCGCCGTAGAGATCGGGCCGGTTCACCCCGAGCTGGCCGATCACCTTGCGCGCGGCGGCGACGTCCTGCTGTAGCCGGGTGAGGGCGTCCGCGACCTTGGTCTCGTCCTCGACGAACTTCTCGTTCTGCTTGGTCAGCGCCCGCTGCACCGCCACGGCGACGTCCTGGGCGGTGGTGCCGCCGAGTTCGACGGGCTCCTTGTCGCTGCCGACCTCCAGCCCCTGCGCCAGGGTGCTGGTCGAGATGATCACCGCGCCGATCCAGGCGGCGATGCCGCCCGTGGTGGCGATGAGGGTGCCGGCGGCGATGCCGACCAGGGTGCTCCACGCGTAGCTCTTGGCGGACTTGCCGCCCGCGCCGAGATCTCCCAGCGCGGCGATCGCCTTGTCCAGCAGGTCGAGGACGGCCTTCCGCTGAGCGATCTTGCTGATCTTGTTGGCCTCCAGCAGCTCCTTGGAGATCCGGGCCGCCGCGGCCTGACATGCCTGCCCGTTCTCCAGCGGTGCGACGAAGTTGCTGATGAAGGTCTGCTGGAACGAGCCTTCCCAGTGATTTTCCATCTGGTCGCGGACGGTCTGCAGCCCGGTGAGCCCGAGATCACGGTTGCCCAGCTTCCCGGACTCGGTTGCGGCCCCACCGAATATCTCGGCGATTTTCCCGAGGTTGTCGATCGCGGAGTTGGCCTCGTCCGGGTCCGGCGTCAGATAGCCCTCGAAGGTGGGGACGACCCAGGCGTAGTGCTCGTGCTCGATCGCGTGCTGCCACTCCCGGATCTCCGCCTCGGTGATCAGCCGCTCGCTGTTCGGCAGGCCGGGGCCTTCGTTGATGATGACGGAGAAGCCCCCGGAGGTGACGGTCAACGCCGGCCTGTCCGGGTTGGCCCTGTTGTATTCCTCCAGGAGTGCGTCGAGGTAGGAGTTCATGTCCTGCAGGGTCTGCCGGACGAACTCCTGACGCAGCCGCTCCGCCTTCTGGGTCAGCGCTGGATTGAAGTTCGCGTTCGTGTACGCGGACGGTGTGTCGGCGTTACCCACAAGTCTTCGGCCCCTCCGTGAACAACCGCTTCAGTTGCCGCCTGTCGTGCGCCGGTCGGCCCGGGATCGGCCGTGTCTGTCGGTCAGGAGGTGCCGGGTGGTCCCTCGACCTGGATCGGCGTGCCCGGATCGTCCTCGGATCCCGGTGCCGGCGGCGCGACGGCGGGATCGGTGGAGTTCCGATAGGGATCCGCGAGAATGCTCCGCAACTCGCCGGCCGCCTGCGCGTCGGACGCCTCGTATGCCAATCGTGCCTGCCGGACCGCGGCGGCACCGTCCATCACCACGCCGCCGATCTCGGCGTACATGTCCTGCAACTCGTCCCGCAGGGTGTTCCACATGGTCAGCGCGAAGGTCAGCCCGGCAGCACCGCTCGCCCCGGCGACCAGACGATTCGAGTCGTAGTAGACGTCCGCGACGCGGGGCAGCAGGGCCTCGGAGACCCGCCACAACGCGTACAGGTCACCACCGGTGACATCTTCCGGCACCACCATCACCCCCGTCGATGATCAGCCCAAACTCTACGGCAACAACGCTACGAGCGGCGCCTCGGTCATGCTCGGCGGCGGCGGGACACCGCCAGCGCCGCCACGGTGACCACGAGCGCCACGACGATGGCGAGCGCGATCGCCAGCACCCACCACTGTCGCCACCAATCACCGTCGGCGGTCGAATCCCCACCCGACAGCTCCGGGAGATCCAGCCGGTAGACCTTGTTGAGTCGAGGGTCCGCCAGGTAGCCGACCCGGTCGTCCACCATGGTCAGTGTGCCCACGAACGACGGATTGGCGAGCAGGGTCTCCACCCTGCCGTCCGGGTAGAACCGGTACAGGCCCTCGTCGCTCGACAGATACACGGCATTGCCGGTGGCGGCCACGTGCAGATTGCCACGCCAGGCGCCGGCGGGGATCGAGGCGCCCTGGGAATCGGAGTAGGACCATCGGCTGTCACCGTCCCGGACCACCGCGCGCATCCGCGTGCCCGACAGCCCGTACAGCAGGGTGCTTGCCACCCACCGGTCGCCCCCGGCGCCGGCGGCCGTCGAGATCGGTGCGTAGGGGAAGGTGAACGAACCGGCCTCACCACCCGCCACCAGCCCGACGTCACCACTGCCGACAAGGGTGTCGATGAGACCGTCGGCCCCGATCCGGCGGACCCGGTAGTTGCGCAGATCACCGAAGACCAGGGCGCCGTCGCTCCCGACGTCGATGCCGGTGACGTCGCGAAGCTGGGCCTCGACCGCCGGTCCTCCGTCACCGGCGAACCCGGCGCCGTTACCCCCCGCCACCAGGGTGACGTCACCGCCTTCGGAGAGCGAGAGAATGCGGAAGTTGCCGCTGTCGCCGATGTGGACGGTCCCGGTCGCACCAACCCCCAGACTGGCCGGATAGCGCAGCGTGACCTCGGATCCGGAAACCGTGGCGCCCGCCCGCACGGGTGTCTCCGGTGTCTCCTGCCCCGGCCGGCCCCGGCCCGCGACGGTGCTGATTCCGCCGTCGGTGGAGATGGCCCGGACGACCCAGTTCTCCGTGTCGGCCACATAGACGACGCCGTCCGGCCCGACCGCTATCCCGCCGGGCTTGTTCAGCGCCGCCGCGACGGCGGGACCGCCATCGCCGGAATAGCCCGCCTCACCGCTGCCGGCGTAGAGGGTCGCCGTCGCGCTGTCAGCCAGGGCCGGCGCGGGCGCGCTGACCATTGCCACCACGACGAGCGTCGCAGCGAGTCCGCGCGCAGATCGTTTCATGGACTAGTCTTAACACAGACCCGCACCGAGGGTTGCCCTGCTCCTCGGGCGTTGCGGAGGCCGGGTTCAGCCGTGGAATCGCCCCTGGCCGGGCGCCCGGGAGTTCCGGAGATGTGCCGGCTCAGCCGACCGGCGGCGGGGCGGCCGGTGGGGGCGTGACCAGCGAAACGGGGAGACGTGACCGGACCAGCCCTCGAACGCAGACCGGAGATCTCCGCCTCGTCGCCCGACGGTGCGATCTGGGCGGTGACCACCGACGGCACGGACCTGCGGATCAGCTTCAGCTACGCGGCCTTCGGGCGCTACACCGACGCCGACCTCGCGCACCAGTTGAGCCGCCTCGGCCAGGCGATGTGGGTCGCCTTCCAGCGGTCCCAGGACGACCTCCACGAGCGACGGTTGGCATCCTTCCGCACCGCTCCCCGCCCGAGCGCTGCGCCCGAACCGACTCCGGGGCAGGTCGCCTACACGGAGGCGCTCCACGAGGTGGTCGCGGTCGGCACGTCACCGGACGGCGCCATCGTCGTCCGCACCACCGGCGCCCTCTACTGGACCGTGGAGTTCCCGGACGGCACCCTGGCCAGGCTGGGCGAGGCGGCTTTCGTGTCCCAGCTCACCGCGGCAGTGCAGGCGATGCTGGCCGACCGGGAGAAGAGGATCGCGACCCTGAAGGCGGAGTTTCTCGACCTGGGCGTGCCGAGGCGCTGGACCGAGCTGCTGGACCAGCTCCGCAGCCAGAACCGCGCCAGGGACAACCGACGCTGAAGTGCTCGGGCTCTTGCCAGGCACGTCCGGCGCATGAGCGTCTGCGAGGGACGCCAGGCGCAAGCCCTTCCAGAGGCGCCGTCAGGCGGGTGGCGGCACCGGAGCCTGTAGTGCCTCGCGGGGTGGCGTGGGCGCCGCCTCGGTCTTGCCCGTGATGAAGAGCGCGGTGATGGGCACGGAGCCGACCAGCAGGATCGTCATGCCCTGCACCGGAGCCTGCTGGTTGAGGAACTCCACGGTCACCCGGGTGATCAGGACGAGTGCGCCGAACCCCAGCAGGACCCGGACGAGTCTCAACCACCAGTTCGCCCACTGCCGGCGTCGCGCGGATCGCTCCTGGCTGTGCCGATGTTCCATGTCGCGGCGGACGAGCTCCATCAGGGCATCCATCGCCTTTGCCGGATCGGGATGCTGCTTGGAGATCCGTTCCCAGGCCTGTTCGGTCTGGAACCAGCCCGCGCCGTCAGACGCGCGCACCTGCTCTGTCACCCGGCCGGGTCCTTTCCGATGCCATGGAGGGGAAGTGCATCGATCGGGTCAGCTGGCCCGCCGTTGCCGAGGCGGCACTGCCGGTGCCGTGCAGGCCGGCGCATGCCGGTCGATCGAGGTGAGAGTCTCGCCAAGGAGCTGTCCCACTCGTTCGACGCTCTGGTTCACGCGCTCCACGGACTTGTCACGCGCGACGTTCACCGGCACCGGATGTGGGAGTTGGAGGTCGAGCGCCCGCACGAGGAACGGCCACGCGCGCCTGACGAACTGGGCCACGGCCCTGAACGCGCTGAGGAACAACAGGATGGGATATGTCAGCAGGATCAGCCCGGCGCCGACAATCTGACTGGGGCGTGCGCGTTCCAGGCGTACGTCGACGGAGCCGCTGATCACCGGAAGCTGCAGCTTGACCACTGTCGATCGTGCGGCGGACCGGGGGCGTTGATCGATCTGCGGGTGCTCGTCGGTGAAGTCGATATACCAGGACGGTAGCGCGGCGGTGATCGCCACATGCCTGCCCATCCGGTATTCCACGTCGCCTCCGATCGATTGGAGGCGCCAGAGTACCGCACAAAAGTGATCGACTTCGACATTGATGATGTGTCCGATGTTCGTCATCTGCATGACGAGCTCCAGGTCAGACTTGCTGACGGAAAGGGGGCCGGAGCGCGCGTGCAGACATGATCAATAGATTGACTGCTATCGTCAGGCGCGGTATAGCGGAAAGGGATCTGGGATGGTGAATCCGGATGGATTCGGTACCGACACAGACGTCCTACGCAACTATGCGAACCATCTCGATCAGGTCGCGGGTGATCTCAAGCCGTTGCAGGAAAGGTTGCCCTGAGAGTACGACCGCAGCGACCGGGGCGCTGCCGGCCGGACCGGGGCGGCTGGCCGATGACCCTCGCACTGCCGGAGGCGGCATACGTCCTCAGCGGGGTTGCCCGACTGGTCGGCGTCGACGACCCGATCACGATGCTCAAGGAGTTCCAGCAGTTCGTCGACACGGACGAACTTCGACGCGCGGCAACCGAGGTCTGGGGCACCAGTCCTGCCTCCGCGCCGACCTCAGCGGCGCTGGACGAGCACGCCGAGCGGCTGGTGGACGAGTTCCTGCGTACGGTCGAAGACCGCTGGCAGGGCGGCGCCAGCGAGGCGTACGAACGCTACCTCGGCGAGGTCAGGGCGGCGCTGCACCAGGAGGCCGACAGCATCCCGATCGTCGGCGGCGCGCTCGTGATGGTGGCGGACGGGATCGAGCTCACCTGGCTGGAGATGGTCGGCGCGGTGCTGACCGCCGTCGGCCTGATTCTCAGCGTGGCGAGCCTGGTCGGAGCCGGCAACATCATCGTGTCGTTGCTCGGGCTGATCGGCGGGCTCGCGTCCGGAGTCATCACCTACCTGTCGATGGCGAGGCCGCGCGTCGAGCTGTTGGCGAAGCACGAGAGCACGCTCGACGGCAAGGGCCGGCACTCGACCTTGCCCGTCGACGCGTTGCCCAGCATCGACGGCCGTTCGTGGGGATGGACACCGAAGACCGCGGATCCGAACACCTGGGAGCAGATGTGCGTGAGGATCTTGCCGCCCGACTCGACGAGATGGTGCACAACTTCGAGGCGACCCGGGCCCGCATCCTGGAGGCCGGTGACGCTGTTTCGCGGCTTCGGGTGACGCGACAGAGCCACGACCGGTTGGTCGAGGTCACCATCGGCCCCGACCGGGAGGTGCTGGACCTCCACATCGCCGACTCGGCCCTCCGCCGGGGTGACGGTCGCGCCATTGCCCAGACGGTCCTGTCGCTGATCGCCGAGGCGCAGGCCGAGTTCAGCCAGACCGCCCAGGCGGAATATCAACGGATCACCGGCCTCCGCATCGACCCCGGTGCTCTGGAGGGCCGGGACGGTCCGGCCGTGCTCGGCCGGCTCTCCCGCGAGCTGTTCGGTGGATGACGGCCAGGTCTTCCGGAGCGCGCCGCGCATCCCGGACGAGGGCCAACCGCTCATCCTGCGTCGCAGGGCGCTGGTGTGGGTACTGGCTATGCAACCGGTCGTCTGGCTGGGCGTCCTGTCGCCGCTGTGCATCCCGGTCGTCAACCCTTCCGCAACGCCGTGGACGCTGCTGGTGCTGGTCCTGCCCTTCCTGATCGTGGCGCTCTTCGCCATCCTGCGCGTCCTGTCCAGGGTGACCGGAGTCTGGCTCGCCGCCGACCCTGGCGGGGTCTGGGTGCGGGCACGGAGTCGTAGCGGTACGGACGCCTTCGCGATCCGGGTGCCATGGGATCACGTCGAGTCGGTCTTCGCGCTCCGGACCAGTCGCACGGGGATGTCCGGCGGACCCTGGACGCTGGTGGTCCGGGTGAAGGATCTGCCCGTCACCCTACGGCCGCCCGATCAGCGGGACGCCGACCGCTGGACGTTCACGGTGAGCATGTGGCTGTCGAACTACTCGGCCCGGGAGGCGATCGACGTGCTCGCCAGGCTAGCCGGGGAACGGACCCCGATCGGTTGAGTATGCGCCCGGGTGGCGCCCGCGTCAGGTGTTGAAGGTGCGGATCAGGTCCAGGAAGTACTTCAGCCGGTGCACGTCGGCCGGCTTCACCGGATCCGGGTTGAAGTGCATCACCCGGTTGCGGACCTGCCGGATCTCGTCGAGTCGCGTGATGAAGACCGTCCGGTCGAGCGGCCAGCCGAGCGCCTGCCAGCACTCGGGATTCTTGATCACGGACTGGTACTGCCCCATCGTCATGTGGTCGAACGACCTGAGGTTCTTCTTGCCCCCGCACGCCTGCTGGGCGGTCTCCAGGTCGAAGGTGTTCTGGATCAGGCGGCGCAGCTCCTGGTCGATCTCGCCGATCAGCAGGAACGGCCTGGCGGTCTCGTCGTACTTCTGCACCACGTCCGCCGCGGTGATGATCCCGCTGATGGTGCCGTCGAAGTCCCGGACGAAGACGAACTCCTCCCGCCGCAGGTCAGCTATTGCGTCGAGCAGGCGTACGTCGTAGTTGAAGACCTTGGCCGGAGTGATCATGCTGCCCAGGGTCGCGTCCGGGGCGGCGTGCTGGGCCTGGGCGATCGACTTCCAGCTCACCGCGCCGTGCAGCTCGTTCGGAGGGGTGAGCACGGCGAGCTGGGAGAAGTCGTTCAGCCGCATGATGGTGATGGCCTGCTGCACGGAGGCCGAGGGGGAGACGGAGACCAGCAACTCGTCATTGGAGAGCAGGTTGCCCAGGGTCAGGCCGATGTCGGCGGACGCCTCGTCGGTCAGCTCCGCCTGGAGCGTGCCGGTGTCCTGCCCGGCCGGCGCAGCGCTGCCGCTCTCGTCGCCGGGAGCCGGCAGGGTCACCAGCTCCACGGGGCGGTCGAGGTTGACCGCCCGGAACTCCGGCGCGGTGACAAGACCGTGGTTGGCCAGGTCGGCGTCGATCTGCTGGTTGGAGTCGCGGTCCCGGTCCTCGAAGCCCCAGAGCCGGAGAAGCTCGCGTACGGTCAACCGCACCGGATCACCGGTCTCGGCCCGCCGGGACGCCTCGTTCAGCATGGCGAACCGTCGGCGTACGGCCTCCCGGTCGACCGGGTCCTCGGACTCGTCCGCGATGGTCGGGTCGTCGGCGACGGATTGCAGCAGTTGCCGCCGCAGCTCGTGCAGGAACGGCCCGGTCGTGTCGAGGCGCCAGGCGTACCAGCCGTGCACGGCCCGGCCGGAGTTGACCGCCGTGGCGGCCCCCGACGGCGTGCTGAACTCGCGGCCGTCGGAGAGCCTGATCCGCCCCCGAGCGGTGATGGCAGCCTTGTGCACCTGGTCGGAGTGCGGAAGACGGTAGGACAGGACCTGGTCCGGCTTGACCATTTCCGCGTCGAGCAGGTCCGAGATCCGGACCCGCCGCCCGTTGATCAACGGATGCCGGCGGCGGGGCGACTCAGCTGTCATTCCAGTCTGCTCCAGGGGTGGGCGCCCGACCGAGGCCGACGGCACGGGGTGCGAGTGCTGCTCACATCGCCCGTGATACTGGTGAGCGGATCGATCCGATGTCTAGGCTTCGGTCACCTTCTTGACGAAGGCCAGCCAACTGGCGCTCTTGGCGAACCATGGTGGAGTCAGCAGTTCGAGGGCCGCGGCCTTCTCGGCGATCAGCGCGCTGTCGGCCTCGGCGTACGTCTTGAAGGTGGCCGGCTTCGACCCGCTGGGCAGCAGCGCCTTCTTCAGTTCCTCCTTGGCGTTGCGGATCCTGCCGAGGTCACGGCCCGCGTACTCCGTCGGTATCCGCCATGAGGGGCGTACCGCCTTGAGGGCGTTGGGGAAGAGGAACCACCAGGTCTCGGTCTCCCAGGCCGGCACGACGGCGTGGACCGGCCACGGGAGGCCCGAATAGCACTCCTCGATCTTTTTGATCAACCGCTCGTGCGCGGGTTCGACGGCGTCCGCGTCCTCATGCATGAAGACGCACCGGATCGGTTGCCGAGCGTGGACAGCGCGGAGCAGGGCGCCGTCGCGTTGGGCCTTGCTCGGCAACCGCTGCGGAGGGACGTTCTTGACCAGCGCCATCGGCTTGCGGAGGGTTTGTATGCCGGCCGCGAGGTCGGGGCGGAGCGCCGCGACAAGGATCCTGATGGCTTGGCGGTCGTGGTCGTCTTCACCCAGGATCACCACTCCGCGCGGTGGGGCACCACGTCGGCCCGTCATTCAGGGCAGCCTCCCAGCGCGCCGGTGAACCAGAGTTCACCGAGCCCGATCTCCCCGTGCAACTCTGCCTCCATCCGTCGGACCACCTCCGGCTCGATCGCCGGTATCCGGGAAGCGGCGTCCTCGCCGCGCTCGCAGACGATCAACTCGCCAGGTCTCAGCCGGTTGACCAGAGCCGGCGAATGGGTGGCGATGAGGAACTGCGTCCGCTCCGAGGCCTGCCGCAGCAATTCGACCAGTCGATCCAGTACGTGCGGATGCAACCCGTGGTCGATTTCTTCGATGCAGGTCAGTCGCGGTGGTGCCGGGTCGTACAGCAGGGCGAGCAGCGCCAGCGCGCGAATCGATCCGTAGGAGGCCTCCTGGAGAGTCGTCGAACCCGGCAGGCCTTCCTCGATCAGGTTGAGCACGGTCCCCTCGCCCGCACCGCCGATCGTCTCGAAGTCGAGATCCGCGAGCCCTGGTATGAACCGCCGGGCGTCCTGGACCAGGGCCGCGAACCGCTCGGGATGAGAATCGGCCATGTAGGCCAGGAAGGCCGCCAGATTCGTCCCGTCGTTGTCCAGGCGTTGGCTCAGCCGCTGTGTGGCCGGTCGACGGGCGGCAGTGACGTCGACATCGAAGACCCGGAAACTGGCGAACAGGTCCGCCAGTGCCTCCACCTGCTCACCGCCATCCTCCGGGCTCAGCTTCGGGAGTGTCGCCAACCCGAGGGAACCTTCACGCAGGCTTGCGGTGCTCTCCTTGCCACCGACATTGAAGGTGATCTCGCTTCCCTTGACCTCGATCCTCCTCCCCGGGCCGGCCGTGCGCTTGAACATGAACGCCTCTGAGCGGCGGAGATAGAATCTGTCCCGTACGTGCTCTCGCAGGCTCGGACTCCGACTGCTTCTGCGGAGCTGGCCGAGCGAGAACTCCAGTGAGTAGTTGTCGGTGGTGCGCGTGTTGCTGTTCTTCGTAACCGCGGCCTCGACCTCTATGGATATGGCATTCCCGGGTGTCGACCCTCGGAACAGGATCCGCTCGAAGCCGCCGCGACGGTCGAGGGCCGGCCCGAGGTCGTCCCTGATCGCGTCTCCGAGGAAGGCGATAACGTCGAGGAGATTGGATTTCCCCGCGCCGTTCGGCCCCACCAGTACGTTGAGCGCCGCGAGCCGCACCTCCACGGCACGGAGGCTCCGGAAGTTGTTCACCTTGAGCCTGAGCAGGTACGGCGGACGCTTGACAGCCACGACGGGAGCCTACTGGGTCGATCGTCCCCATGGCGGCAGGTCGGCTGCGAAGGTGCCGGACATACTCACCCGGGAGCAGGACCGGTTCCCACCGGAGGCGGCCCGCCGCAGGCCGTTCGGGCGTCCACGATAGACGGAATCATGACAGAGTGATCTAGACATAGACGAGTAGCATGCCTGCGGTGAGTTGCTCATGAGGCCGACGATCGCCGCCGACACCCTTCGCAGGACGCTCACCCAATATCTCACCACCACCTTCGGGCTGACCGACGAACCGGTCCGGCAGGGGTTGGAGGCGTTTCTCACCCACCCCGAGCAGGGCATCTTCCGGGGGCCGTACCTGCGGATCCGCACCCCGTTCCGGCCGGCCGACGCCGACTGGCGGTCCGCGCTCGAATGGGCGCCCGCCGGCTTCACGCCCCACCTGCACCAGGCGAAGGCGTTCGCCCGACTCTCCACACTCGACAAAACTGCCGAGCCGACCCTGATCACCACCGGCACCGGCTCCGGCAAGACCGAGGCGTTCCTGATCCCGCTGCTCGACCACTGCCAGCGGGTCCGGCGGCACCAGGGCCCGGGGGTCAAGGCGATCCTGCTCTATCCGATGAACGCGCTCGCCACCGACCAGACCAAGCGGCTCAACGACCTGCTGGTCGAAAATGACGCACTGCACCAGGTGACCGCCGGCCTCTACATCGGCGACGTCGCCGCCGTCGAGTATCCCCGGGTGCTCACCAGGCGCTCCGAGATGCGGCGCACCCCACCCGACATCCTGATCACCAACTACAAGATGCTCGACCTGCTGCTGCAACGCGCCGACGACCTGCCGCTGTGGGAGGGCGCCGAGCCGGCGTACGTCGTACTCGACGAGTTCCACACCTACGACGGCGCCCAGGGCACCGACGTGGCCATCCTGCTGCGGCGGCTCGCCGCCGCGCTCGGCCGGTCGACCCCGGAGCGCCCGCTCGGCGCGATCTGCCCGGTGGCCACCTCCGCGACCCTCGGCTCCGGGCTCGGCTCCGACGGTGCCCGGGACGGCCGGACGGCGATCCGGGAGGTTGCCGAGCAGGTCTTCGGGGTGCCCTTCGCCCCGGAGTCGCTGATCGGCGAGGACCGCTACGAGCCGGCCGAGTTCGTCACCGAACAGGACTTCGACCTGCCACTGCCCGACCCGGAGGAGATCGCCGCGCTCGACGGGCGCGACCCGGCACGCCTCACCGACCAGGTCGCCGAACTGCTCCTGGGCAGGGCGTCGGGGACGGCGACGGCCGACCCGGCCCGGCTCGGCGCGCTGCTGCGCCGGCACCCGTTGACCCGGGCGGTGCTCGACTCGCTCGGCACCGAGCCGCGCACCTTCGCCGAGGTCATCGAGGTGCTGCCGCGCAAGAACGCCACCGGCTGGGGCAGCGCGATGAAGACCCGGCCGGAGGTCACCGCGCGGGCGCTCGCCCGGTTCGTCGGCCTGCTGGCCCGCGCGGAGAACCCGGACGCACCCGGACGCCCGCTGCTCAACATCGAGACCCACCTCTGGGTGCGCGCGGTCTCCCGGCTGCTGCGCGGCGTCGGCCCGGAAACCACCTTCGGCTGGTACGGCGAACCGGAACGCGACGCCGACCCGTTCGCCCCGGAGATCGACCGGGTGGTGGCGGACAACCGCTACCGGCGACTGCCCGCCATCTACTGCCGGCACTGCGGGCGCTCCGGCTGGGCCGCGCTCTCGCCGGAGAAGGACCCGCAGGAGCTGGAGGTCGACCCGGACCGGATCTACCGGGGCTCGGTCGGCCGGGACAAGCGCCGGATCCGGGCGTTCGTCGCGGCCACCGAAGACGAGATCCAGCACCGCGACCGCGGCCTGCTGGTGCTGGAACACGGCCGCCGGGTCCGCCCGTTCGACCCCGTCCGGGACCGGGCCGGCCGGCTCGGCGACGAGTCGGTCGTCGTCCTCGGCGACCTGCTCGGGCCCGACGCCGCGGAGAAGGACCGCTGCCCCTCCTGCGAACTCGACCACGGCATCCGCTATCTCGGCGCCGGCCTGGCCACCCTCGCCTCGGTGGCGATCACCCAACTCTTCACCGGCGGCGAGCTGGTCGGCGCCGAGCGCAGGACACTGCTCTTCAACGACTCGGTGCAGGACGCCGCACACCGGGCCGGCTTCGTCGCCAACCGGTCGTACGCGTTCTCGCTGCGCTCGCTGCTGGCCAGCCGGCTCCGCCCCGGCGAGCCGGTCGGGCTGGACGAGCTGATCGTGCGGATGGTCGACGCCGCCGTCGAGCCGGAGATCCTCTGCACCGTCGTCCCGCCCGACCTGCACGACCAGCCCGGCGTCGACGCCCTGCTGGCCGGGGAGAACGTCCGGGACCGGAAGGCGTGGACGCTTGTCGCCGAGCGGCTCGCCTTCGCCGCCGTGCTGGAGACCGGGCTGCGGGCCAGGCAGGGCCGGACGCTGGAGTTGACCCGTACCGTCGCGGTCGAGGTGGTGCTCGACGACCCGGGCGCGGCGGCGGCGCTGTGCCGGGACGTACACCTGACCGGGCCGGCGGCGGGCGGCGGCCCGCTGCCGGACGAGGCCCGCTACCTCGCCTTCCTGCGCGGCCTGTTGGAGCGGCTGCGGATGCGGGGGGCGGTCTACCACGAGTGGCTGGTGCCCTACCTGCGGCGCGGCGGTGCCCGCTGGCAGATCTGGGGCGGCCGGCCGGAGGGGATGCCGGCGTTTCCACGCGGGCTCTCCGGGCCGGCGTTCCTGCTCGCCACCCCGAAGACCCGGTCCGAGTTCGACGCGGTCACCGCCAAGGGCACCTGGTATCAGGACTGGGCCGGCCGGTGTCTCGGCCTGGACCAGGCGGGCGCCGCCGGATATCTTGCCCGGCTGCTGCCGGCGCTGGCCGCCGCCGGCATCGTCGCGGACCGGGACACCGAGGACGGCAACCGGGTGTACGGGCTGCTCCCCGGCCACCTCCGGGTGACGCTGCTGGACGACACCTCGGCGGTCCGGGCCGGGGTCGGCTGCGACACCTGCCACTGGCAGCAGACCGAGCACCCGGACCGGGTGGCCGACTGGACCGGGCAGCCGTGCCGGCAGTACCGCTGCGGCGGCCGGCTGCGACCCGCGCCGGACGCCACCGCCCCGGACGACTACTACCGGCGGCTCTATCTGGAGAGTCCGGTGTTCCGGGTGGTCACCGGCGAGCACACCGGCATGCTCACCCGGGCACAGCGGGAGACCGTCGAGGAACGCTTCCGCGCCGGGACCCGCTACACCGACCCGAACGTGCTCGCCTGCACCCCCACCCTGGAGATGGGGATCGACATCGGCGCCCTCTCCACGGTGCTGCTCGCGTCGCTGCCGGCCGGGCCGGCGAACTACGTCCAGCGGGCCGGCCGGGCCGGCCGGCGCAGCGGCAACGCCCTGGTGCTCACCCTGGTCGGGCGCTCCGACCGGGACCGCTACTACCTCACCGAGCCGCGCAACATGGTCGCCGGCCAGATCGTGCCACCCGGCTGCTTCCTCTCCGCCGTGGAGATCCTGCGCCGGCAGTACCTGGCACACCTGATCGACCTGGCCGCCCGGGGCCGGCTGCCCGGTGTGCTGCCGCTGCCCCGGCGCGCGCACCTGCTCTTCGGCGCCACCGGCTGGCTGGCCACGCTCGCCGAGGCCGGGCAGCGGGACGGCGCCCGGCTCGTCGAGGGGTTCCTCGGGCTCTTCGGCGACAAGGTCTCGGACGTCGCCGCCGACCAGCTCCGGCACTTCGCCGACGCCGGGCTGACCGACCGGGTGAAGCGGGCCGACGAGACCTGGGAGGACCGGCGCGGTGACCTGCAACGGCGGCTGACCGGCATCGACGCCGTCGCCGGCACGCTGGTGAAGAGCGACCCGGACCACGCCCGCGAGCTGAAGATGCTCCGGTCGGAAGCCCGCGAGGTGCGCAGGCTGCTGCAGCGGATCGCCAGCGCCGCCGCGCACGGCACCCTCGTCGAGTTCGGCCTGCTGCCCAACTACGCCCTGATCGACCACCGGACGCTGCTGGACGCCACCCTCACCTGGGAGGAGAAGATGCCGGACGGCAGTCGACGGTTCCACACCGAGTTGCGCGAGTACGACCGTCCGGCCCGGCAGGGCCTGGTCGAGATCGCCCCCGGCAACACCTACTACGTGCGCGGCTACAAGCACGAGATCTCCGGGCTGGACCTCGGCCCGGTGAACCGGCCGGCGTACGAGCGGTGGCGGATCTGTGCCCGCTGCGGCTACGCCCGCACCCACCTCGCCCGGGAGGACACCAGCCCGTGCCCGCGCTGCGGCGACGAGGGCCTCGCCGACCAGAGCCGCCTCTTCACCGTGCTGCGACCGACCCGGGTGCTCACCCGGGACCGCCGGGACGACGCGCGGATCCGGGACGACAGCGACGACCGGGACCGCCGGTTCTACGTGACACCGATCACCGTCGACGTCGACCCCGGCCGGATCGACTCGTCGTGGCGGCACACCGGCGACACCTTCGGGGTCGACTACACCCGGGACGCGACCATCCGGCACTACAACCTCGGCGCCCAGCGCTACGACCGGGCCGGCGAGTACTTCGGCGGGGACGAGGTGCGGATCAACCCGTTCCACACCTGCGACTCCTGCGGCGGCACCACCGTCGACGGGCAGCCGACGGTGAGCCAGGAGATCGCCGCGCACCTCGCCGGCTCGGCGGTGGCGAAGGAGGCCGAACACCACCGGCCCTGGTGCCCGCACCGCCGGTCGCCCGGCACCGCCCGGCACGTACCGCTGATCCTCGCCCACGAGCTGCGCACCGAGGCGCTGCGCATCCTGATCCCGGCGGTGACCGCGCTGGTGGAGGAGCGGGTCGTCTCGTTCGCCGCCGCCGTGCGGCTCGGCGTCGCCGCCGAGTACGGCGGGGATCCGGCCCACCTGCGGGTGCTCCGCGGCACCATGCCCGACGCGCAGAGCGGGGCGACCCGCAACCACGTGATCGTCTACGACACGCAGCCGCAGGGCACCGGTTATCTGCACCGGCTCGCCGACCCGGAGCAGTTCCGGTGGATCCTCGCCCGCGCCCGGCAGATCATCGGCAACTGTGTCTGCCGGCACGAGGGGCGGGCCGCCTGCCACCGGTGCCTGCTGCGGTACGCCCGGGACAGCGAGTTCAACCTGATGAGCCGGGACGAGGCGCTGGGCATGCTGAGCCGGCTGCTCGACACCTGGGCGGTACGGTCCGGCACCCGCAGCACCGACGAGATCTCGCTGATCCACCAGGTGGAGAGCGAGCTGGAGACGCGGTTCCTCAACAAGCTGCTGGCCTGGGCCGGCGAGCCGGGCTCCGGGGTACGCGTCGAGCGGCGCACCGACCACGACGGTGCCCGGATCGCCGACCTGCGGTTCACCGCCCCGGACGGGGTGGACGTCACGCACTGGCAGATGAAGTTGCAGAACACGATCCGGGGCACCCGGCCGGACGTGCACTTCCGCCGGCTCGACGCCTCCTCGCCGGAGATCGCGGTCTATCTCGACGGGTTCAAGTACCACGCGTCGCCGCAGTACAACCGGCTCGCCGACGACGCCGAGAAGCGCAACCGGCTCCGGGCGCACGACTTCTTCGTCTTCGGGATCACCTGGGGCGACGTCGACGGCTGGCGGGGCGGGAAGGACGGCACGGGGGCGGTCTGGGAGCCGTACGGCGGGCTGGCCAGGCAGCGCGCCCGGGACCTCTACCGGCAGTCCGTGCCGGAGGCCGATCCCGCCGACCTGGAACGGTACGTCTGGACCAACCCGGTCGACCTGCTGCTGCGGTTCCTGGCCGAGCCCGACCCGCGGCGGTGGCGGCGTCGGGCCGAGGCCGCCCTGGCCGGGCTGCTGGTCCAGGCGACGGAGAAGCCCAGCACGGCCGACTCCGCCGGCATCGGGGAACGGATCATGGCGTCCCTGCGGGGCGAGGCGCTGCCGCCGGCCCGGCCGGGCCGGATCACGCTGGTCCGGTCGGTCGACGCGGCCGGCTGTCCGGTCACCATCGTGGTGGACGGTCGCGGCACGGAGCGGATCTGGTCGGCGCTGACGGTGGTCGACGACCGGCCGGAGGCGGTCGACGCCGGCACCGACGACGGGCGCGAGCGGCACCGGCGCCGGTGGACGGGCTGGCTGGCCTGGAGCAACATCATCCAGTTTCTGACCGGCGGCGGCGGCGACGGCGCCCAGCTCGCCCGGACCGCCCTGGACGACTTCGACCCCGCCTCGATGGCGGTGACCGAGGGCACCGGGCTCCGGCTCACCCAGCGGCCGACGCCGGTCGACGCCGAGACCGCCACCTGGCTCGGGCTCTCGCCGGAGGCGACACCGCCGGACGACGTCACCGACACCGACTCACCCTGGGCGGAGGTGCTGCACTACCTCAACCGGGACGAGTCCGGCCTGGAGTCGCTGGTGCAGGCGCTGATCCGCCGCGACCTGCCGGCGCCTGTCGTCGGCTACGAACTCGGCGACCAGGGCTGGCAGGCCGAGCTCGCCTGGCCGGACGAGCGGGTCGCGGTCGTGCTCTCCGGCGCCGCCGAGGATCCGGAGGTGCACGACCGGGACGGCGCGTACGCCGACGCCGGCTGGCACGTCCGGACCGCGCGGGAGTGGTCGGCGGACGAGTTGACCGACCGGCTCGGCACGGGGAGTGGGCTCGGCACGAGGAGTGGGGGAGAACGTCAGTGATGGCCAAGGCCGCGACGCTGCGGATGCTGGACCGGGCCGACAAGGAGGTCATGAAGCTCTCCCGGGCGGAGATCGGGGCCGTCTACGAGTTCATGCACAAGTTCCGGCACAACCCGGGCAGCCCGGGGCTGCGGCTGAAACAGCTCTCCGGCAGCTCCCGGCTCTGGTCCGCGCGGATCAACCAGGACCACCGCGCGCTACTGCTGCACATCGCCGAGCAGGACTACCTGCTCGTCGCGATCCGGCACCGCCGGGACGTCTACGAGAACCTGGACCGCTACTCGTACCGGATCAACCGGGTGACCGGCGGCATCGAGGTGATCGACCTGGAGCCGGTCGGGGACAGCATCGTCGGCCGGGTCGTCTCACCGGACTCGTCGGTGGCCGTGCCGGAGGTCGCCCCGCCGAGCCACCCGGCTGCGGAGGCGGCTCCGCTGTTCGCGAGCTTCACGGACGCACAACTCGTCGCGCTGGGAGTCGCCGAACCGCTCCTGCCGCAGATCCGCGACCTGACCAGCGAGACCGGGCTGCTGGAGCTGGCCGAGCGGGCTCCGCAGCTCACCGCCGACGTGCTGCTGTCGCTGCACGACGGGAAGTCGTACGAGCACGTGCGCACCCACATCACCGAGCCGGTACGGGCGGAGGAGGCGGTCGACCCCGACGACTACCGGCGGGCGGTGGAACGGCCGGCCACCCAGGTCTCCTCCGACGACGAGGCGTTGCAGGCGATGCTCGCCGAGTCGTTCGACCGCTGGCAGATCTTCCTCCACCCCACGCAGCGGAAACTCGTCGAAAAGCGGTACAACGGCCCCACCCGGGTGGGCGGCGGCCCGGGGACCGGCAAGACGATCGTGGCCCTGCACCGGGTCGCCCACCTGGTCCGGCAGTTGCCGCCCGGGGCCGACAGGCCGGTCCTGCTGACCACCTTCAACCGGAATCTCGCGGCGGACCTGCGGACGCGGCTGATCGCCCTCGGTGGGCAGGAGCTGGTGTCCCGGGTGGACATCGTCAACATCGACCGGTTGGCCAGCCGGGTCGTCGCCGAGGCGAAGGCGGGAGCGGAGAGGCGGATCGTCGACGACAACACCGTTCCCGACCTCTGGCAGCAGTACCTGCTGGAAACCGGGGAGTCCGGGTGGGACGCGGAGTTCCTGGCCGCCGAGTGGACCCAGGTGATCCTCGGCCAGGTGCTCGGCTCCCGCACCGACTACTTCCAGGCACGTCGCCCCGGCCGGGGCCGCGCGCTCAGCCGGGCGGAACGTGACCAGATCTGGCGGCTCACCGAACGGTTCACCAAGTGGCTCGACGACCAGGGCAGATGGACCTGGCGGCAGGTGGCCGAACGGGCGGCCCGGCTGGAGATGGACCGCGCCGCGCGGAGCGCGGGCCTGCCGGCGGAGGATTCGGGCGGCTTCCTGCGACACCGCTACCGGCACATCGTGGTGGACGAGGCGCAGGACCTCAGCGCCGCACACTGGAAGATGCTGCGCGCGATGGTCGCCGCCGGCCCCGACGACCTGTTCCTGACCGGCGACACTCACCAGCGGATCTACGACAACCACGTGACGTTGAGCAGCCTCGGCGTCAACATCCGGGGCCGGTCCGCCCGGCTCACCCTGAGCTACCGGACCACCCGCCAGATCCTCGCGGCGGCTCTGGAGATCATGAGTGGCGAGACGTACGACGACCTCGACGGCGGTGCGGAGGACCTCGCCGGCTACCGGTCGCTGCTCCGTGGCGGCCTGCCGACCTTCCGGGGCGCGGCGTCCTGGCACCAGGAGCGCGAGCTGATCGTCGAGCAGGTGACGGCCTGGGGGAGGCCGGCGGACGGGTCGGTGGCGGTAGCCGTACCGACCCGGGAGTTCGCGGCAGAGGTCGCGAGCCGGCTGGAGGCCGACGGCATCGCGGCGGTGGAGATCGGTCCGGACGGGCCGAAACGGCCGGACGGGGTTCATGTCGGCACCATGCACCGGTTCAAGGGGCTGGAATACCAGCGGATGATCATCGCCGGGGTCGGCGACGGTCTCGTCCCCCGGCAGGCGATCGGCCGCTACCGGGCGACCGATCCCCGGCGCTACCAGCGGGAACGGCAGCGTGACCGGTCCCTGCTCTTCGTCGCCGCCACCCGGGCCCGCGACGAGCTGGCCGTCTTCTGGCACGGCACACCCAGCCCGTTCCTCACCAGCCGGTTGGTGCGGCCGTCCCTGATCAGCCAGTCCTGACCAACCGGTCAGCAATCATCCCGGGTCATTCCGCGAAAACGCCCCTACAGTCGAAGGATGCGGAGTCTGGCGGTCTCGCGGTGACGGCGGCGCCCGGTGGTGGGGCGGATGTCCACGTGCTCGCTGGCGGAGCGGACCTCCAGCAGCCGACCCCGGCGGTCGAGAAGCCGGCGGTCGAGAAGCCGGCCGTCGAGAATCCGGCGGGCCGGTGGCGGGCCGGGCGCCTGCGTCGGAACATGCTCGTCGGCGCGGTGCTGGCCTGGGCCGTGGCGATCACGGCGCTGCTCTTTCTCCGCACCGGCGACCAGCGGGAGACGCCGGGCGCCGCCGTGCCGTCGGCATCGCCGTCGGCGTCGGAGGGGCCGTTGAGCGTGGCAGAGGTCTACCGCACGCTGCTCCCCTCGGTGGTGCTGATCCAGGCGACGACGGGCGGGAACTCCGCGGGAGGCGCCGGCAGCACGACCGGGTCGGCGACCGGCACCGGCGTCATCGTGAACGCGGACGGCACCATCCTGACCGCGGCGCACGTCGTCGACGGCGGCGGCACGATCACCGTGACGTACGCCGACGGCACCGAGACGGCGGCCGTGGTCGCCGGCGCCGACGCCGCGCAGGACATCGCGACCCTGACCCCGGCGAGGCTGCCGGAGACGGTCGTGCCGGCGGTCCTCGGCGGCGGCGCGGCGGTCGGCGACGACGTGGTGGCGATCGGCAACCCGCTCGGGCTGACCGCGAGCACCACCAGCGGGGTCGTCTCCGGCCTGGACCGGGTCGCCCGGGGGGAGGCGGCGCGGATATCCGGCCTCATCCAGTTCGACGCGGCGGTCAACCCGGGCAGCTCGGGCGGCCCGCTCGTGAACGACCAGGGCCAGGTGGTCGGCGTCGTCGTGGCGCTCGCCAACCCCACCGACGCCGGCACCTTCATCGGCATCGGCTTCGCCGTCCCGATCGGGGCGGCGCTCGGCGCCGGCCAGGGCGACGGGCAGGTGCCTCCGCTGTGACACGTCACCCGACCACACCCCATCCGAGCACAGGACCGAGGACGGATCGATGAACATGCCGGCAAGCGGCGCCGGGAAGTGGGCCGAGGCGGGGAGCGTACCGGCCTCCGCCGGCCCGATCGAAAAGGTGCTCTACGAGGTCAAGAAGACCATCGTCGGCCAGGACCAGCTCCTCGAACGACTGATCGTGGCGCTGCTCGCCCGGGGGCACATCCTCGTCGAGGGCGTACCCGGGCTGGCCAAGACGCTCGCGGTGAAGTCGCTGGCCGAGGCGATCGGCGGGGAGTTCCACCGGGTGCAGTTCACCCCCGACCTGGTGCCCGCCGACATCCTCGGCACCCGGGTCTACCACCAGCCGACCGGCGAGTTCCAGGTCTCGCTCGGGCCGGTCTTCACCAACCTGCTCCTGGCCGACGAGATCAACCGGGCGCCGGCCAAGGTGCAGAGCGCGCTGCTGGAGGTGATGCAGGAGCGGCAGGTCACGATCGGCCGGGAGACCCGCCCGGTGCCGAACCCGTTCCTGGTGATGGCCACGCAGAACCCGATCGAGTCCGAGGGGGTCTATCCGCTGCCGGAGGCGCAGGTCGACCGCTTCATGATGAAGGTGGTCGTCGACTACCCGAGCGTGACCGAGGAGTTCGTCGTCGTCGAGCGGGCGCTCGCCCCGGCCGCCGCGATCGGGCGCATCATCGACCCGCCGACCCTCGTCGGGCTCCAGCGGGAGGCCGACCGTGTCTACGTCGACCCGTCGCTCATCGAGTACGCGGTCCAGCTCGCCCACGCCAGCCGCGATCCGGGCCGGGTCGGCCTGACCGACCTGGCCCGCTACGTGACCTTCGGCGCCAGCCCGCGTTCCTCGATCAGCCTGGTGCTCGCCGCCCGCGCCCTCGCCTACGTCCGGGGCCGGGAGTACGCCGTACCCGAGGATCTCACCGACCTCGCCCTGGACGTGCTGCGGCACCGGCTCGTCCTCTCCTACGAGGCCCTCTCCGACGAGGTCACCACCGATCTGATCCTGTCGAAGATCCTGGCGAACGTGGCGGTGCCGGAGCCCGCCGGTCGCGGTCGCTGACCGATGGCCACCGTCCCCGACCGGCTGCTGCGGCGCCTGGAGTGGCGGCTCCGCCGCCGCCTCGACGGGCGCCTCCAGGGCGGTTACCGCACGGTGTGGCAGGGCGCCGGCATCGACTTCACCGACCTGCGCGCCTACACGCCGGAGGACGACGTCCGGCACATCGACTGGAACGTCACGGCCCGGCTGGACGAGCCGTACGTCCGGCAGTACACGGAGGACCGGGAACTGACCGCCTGGCTGGTCGTCGACCGCTCCGCCTCGATGCGCTTCGGCCGCCCCCGGGACGCGGCCGGCGGCGGCGCGGGGCACGGTGGCGCGGCCGGCAACGGTAGGGGTCAGGGCAACAGTAGGGGTCAGGGCAACGGTACGGGTCAGGGCAAGGAGTCCGTGGCGACCGAGCTGGCGGTCGGGCTGGGCCGGCTGGTGGCGCAGGGCGGCAACCGGGTCGGCGCGATCCTCTACGACAACGACGCCCACCGGGTGATCCCACCCCGGACCGGCCGCGACCAGGTCCTGCGCATCGCACACGAACTGCTGCGCCCGCGGCCGGCCACCGGCCCCGGCGCCACCACCGACCTGGCCGCGATGCTGCGCCTCGCCGCCACCACCGTCGCGCGCCGCCGCAGCCTGGTCTTCGTGCTCTCCGACTTCATCGGCGACCCGGACTGGGAGCGCCCGCTCACCATGCTGACCCACCGTCACGAGGTGGTGGTGATCCGGGTGCTCGACCCGGCGGAACTCGAGCTTCCCGACCTCGGCCTGATCCTGGTCGAGGACGCCGAAACCGGTGAGCAGCTTCTCGTGGACACCAGCGACCCCCTGCTGCGGGGGCGTCTCACCGGCCAGGTCGACGCGCGTGAGGAGGCACTGGCGGAGGGGATGCGACGGGCCGGGGTGGAAGTCCGGCACGTCGGCACCGACGAGGACGCGCTCGCCGTGCTCGTCGGCATGGCCCGCCACTCCGGACGGAGGCGCCGGTGACCTTCCAGCAGCCACTCGTACTCGCCGTCGCCGTACTGGTCACCGCCGCCGCGACGGCCGGCTACGTGGCGCTGCAGCGCCGCCGTGGCGCGGCGCTGGCCGCCGCCGGCCTCGGGGTCCCGGCCGGTCGTGGTGCGCGGTGGGCCGCGCTGCGCCGCCACCTGCCGTACGCGCTGCTCCTCGCCGCCCTGCCGATCCTGCTGGTGGGGCTGGCCCGCCCGCAGGCCGAGATGGTCGTGCCACGGGCCGCCGGCACGGTGGTGCTGGCGTTCGACGTCTCCAACAGCATGTCCGCCGAGGACGTGGCACCGAACCGGCTCGCCGCCGCGCAGTCCGCCGCGATCGGCTTCGTCGAGGAGCAGCCGGACTCGGTCGACGTGGCCGTGCTGGCCTTCGGCGAGCAGGCGCTGCTGACCCAGGAGCCGACCGCCGACCACACCGCTGCGGTGGCCGCGATCAGGCGGCTCGCCGCCAGTGGCGGCACCGCCCTCGGGCAGGCGATCCTCGTCGCGCTCGGCACCATCACCGGTCGGCCGGTCAGCCTGCCCGCCGACGGGGCGGCCGTGACGACGGAGCAGCTCGGCTACTGGCCCTCGGCGACGATCGTGGTCTTCTCCGACGGCCAGCAGACCGGTGGGCCGGACGCGGTGGCCGCGGCCGAACTCGCCGCCGCCGCCGGGGTACGCATCCAGACCGTCGGGGTCGGCACCGTGCGGGGCGCCACCGTCGAGGTCGACGGCTACCAGCTCGGCACCGCGCTGGACGAGACGCTGCTGACCGCGGTCGCGCAGACCACCGGCGGCGCGCACCACCCGGCCGGTGACGAGGCCACGCTGGCCGACACGACCAGATCGCTCGACCTGCGGCTGACCACCCGCACGGAGCCGGTCGAGCTGACCGCGCCGTTCGCCGGTGCCGCCCTGCTGCTGCTGACGGTCGGTGGACTGCTCGGCATCCGCTGGCACGGAAGGATCGTCTGATGTCGTTCGACTGGCCGTGGGCGCTGATCGCGCTGCTGGTCGCGCCGCTGCTGCCGGCGGTCCGGTGGTGGCTGAACCGGCGGCGCAAGCGGGTCGCCGTCACCGTCTCCAGCGTGGCGCTGATCCGGGCCGCGCTGCCCGGCCCCGTGTCGTGGCGCCGCCGGGTCCCGGTCCTCCTCTTCCTCACCGGGCTCCTCGCGCTGGCGGCGGGGCTGGCCCGGCCGCAGGCGACGGTCGCCGTACCGTCGAACGACACCTCGATCCTGCTGGCGATCGACGTCTCCGGCTCGATGTGCAGCACCGACATCGCGCCCAACCGGCTGGCCGTGGCGAGCGACGCGGCCCGGGACTTCATCGAGGCGCAGGCGGGGGACACCCCGATCGGCCTGGTCGCGTTCTCCGGGATCGCCGGCCTGGTGGTGCCGCCCACCACCGACAGGGACGCCCTGCTCGACGCCATCGACACCCTCAGGACCGCCAGGGGTACGGCGATCGGCCAGGCGATCCTGACCGCCATCGACGCGATCGCGGAGACCAACCCGAACGTCGCCGCCACCGGCGTCGACCTCGGTGACGTCGCCCCCGACGCCCTCGGCGACTACCAGCCCGACACCATCGTCGTACTCACCGACGGCTCGAACACCACAGGCGTCGCTCCGGTCACCGCCGCCGAACAGGCCGCCGCGCGCCGGGTCCGCGTCTACACCATCGGGTTCGGCACCACCGACCCCGCGCCGATGGTCTGCACCGCCGACCAGATCAGCGATGACTCCTACTTCGGCCGCCGGTCACGAGGCGACCTGCCGGCCTGGACGGGGCGGAGCCGTTACCTGGATCTCGACGAGGAGGCGCTGACCCGGGTCGCGGACATCTCGGGCGGGCGCTACTTCCGGGCGGAGGACGCCGACGAGCTGACCGACGTCCTCGCCGACCTGCCCCGGGAGTTCGGCCTGCACGAGCAGGACGTCGAGATCAGTGTCTGGTTCGCGCTCGCCGGCGGGGTGCTGGCCTTCGCCGGCGCCGGGCTCGCCCTCTGGTGGAACCGGGTCCCCGGCCGCCCGGCATCCGGCACGACCACGCCGGCCGCGTTCCGGCGGCGCGAAGGATCCTTCCCCGGCTGACTCCTATCTGGCGCCCTGCCGTCCATCCAGGAAGTGGGCCAGGAAGCCGGGGTCCGCCCACCGGGTGCCCGGACGGGCCGGCGATCGGTGCCCGGACGAGCCGCGCAACCTCGTCGCGCCCTGGCACGTGTTGGAACTGCCTGCCCGACAACGGCTGGTGGCGGGCGGAGGGAAGGACAGTGTGACTTCAGTGACGGCACAGGAGGACGCCGTGCCCGCCATCGACGTCCAGCGGGACTTCGACGAGTTCTATGCGGCGGCGTTCCCGGTCTTGAGATCACAGCTCTTCGCGTACCTGGGCGACCGGGCCGAGGCGCAGGACGTGGTGCAGGAGGCGTTCTGCCGGGCCTTCGCCAGATGGCAGAAGATCAGCGGATACCAGGATCCCTTCGCCTGGGTGCGCAGGGTCGCCTGGAACCTGGCCACGAGTCGCCTGCGCCGCCGCAGAACCGCCCTGAACTTCCTGCGAAAACAGCGCGTCGAGTACGCCGCCGGGCCCTCACCCGACCGGGTGGCCCTGGTGGCGGCGCTGGCGAAGATTCCGGCGCAGCTGCGCAGGGCCGTGGTGCTGCACTACATCGGAGGGCTGACGGTCGCGGAGATCGCCGAGCAGACCGACGCGGCCGAGGGAACGGTCAAGAGTTGGCTGAGCCGGGGCCGCGCGGCACTGGGAGCGCAGTTGGCGGAGGGCAGGGAAGGCGGGAACGATGTCTGAGTCCTACGACAACCTGATCGACGACGCACTCGGCGACTTCCACGCCGTCGAGGCGGCGGCTGCCGGGCCGGTGCCGGCCGCCGGCACGGTACGGGCGACGGTCCGGCACCGCCGCCGGGTACGCCTCGGCACACTCGGCGTGCTCGCCGCGACAGTGGTCGCCGTACCCGTCACGGCGTTCGCCACCAACCTGCATCGGGACAATTCGCCGCCCACTCCGGCGGTCTCGGACCGGCCGAGCCCCACGGCGCCGGTCACACCCACACCGGGCGCGTCGGCGTCACCGTCGTCGCCGACGCCGGCACCGCCGGTCGATGGCCGGATCACCCTCGGGGAGTTGAGCCGGACGGAGGTCGAGATTCCTCCGTTCCGGACCGCGCTCTGTCCGGACACCAGGGTGAAGCTGCCGGCGAAGGAGTCCGGTGCGATGTACGACCGGTGGGTGGAGAAGGTGGTGCACACCGACCTCGACGGTGACACCGCCCTGGAGACGGCCGCGCTGCTCTTCTGCCGGACCGGCGAGGCACCGGACAGCCAGGTGGTGGGCTTCGACCGCGACGCCTCCGGGAGGATCCGCACCCTGGGGTTGATCGTCGGGCAGGAGGAGATGCTGAACATCCGCGACATCGGCGCCCGCCCCGGTGGCGGCATCGTCGCCGATGTCACGGACATGATCGCCTGTTGCGGCCTCCCGGCCTCTCTCGAGCGCCGGCAACAGCGTGAGTACGCGTGGGACGGGTCGAGGTTCACGCAGGTCGGCGGCGCGACCAGCTGGGGCGACCCGAGCCTTGTGACCGATCTGGAGGTGCTGGTCGGCGACGTGGTGCTGGGGCCGGTGAGGGACGGGAAGCGGTTCGGCACCGCGACCGTGACCGTGCGGAACAACGGACCCCGGGCGTCCGGACGGTTCCGGGTGGGATTCGGTGACTGCACCTTCGACTGCGCCGCGTTCCCCGACTGGGCCTGGGGCGACCACGGCGCCTACCAGCCGCCGTTGGAACCGGGCCGGAGTGTCAGTGTCAGGGTCGAGGGCGGTTTCGACCCGGACACTCCGGGCGGCGCGATCACGGCGACGCTGCGGGTGGTCGGCAGGAGCGACGGGAACAGGGTGGACGACACCGATCCGACCAACAACACGGCGATGTTCCAGGTCCGGATCGGCTGACCTGCCCCGCTCCGGCCCGACCCGGATCCCCGCGTCGGCGGGGTCCACGGTCGGGCCGGAGCGCGTACCGCGAAGGCGTCAAAATAGTACATGATCGCTATAAGGTATTCATACCTGCTAAAGGTAGAATTGCCCCGGGACAGCGACTAACACCCCTCTTCCGATTAATCATCTCGTAACACGCATTTACCATGCCGCAATCGGTCGGCAACGTTCTCTGCCGTCGTGCCGGCGGCGGAGCCGGAGGAGGCAGCATGTCGCCCACGTCGATCAGCCCGGCCCGGGCATCCGCCCGGTTCCGCTCCTGGCTCACCGGAGACCTGCGGTACGACCTGCCGGCATCGCTCGTCGTCTTCCTGGTCGCGGTGCCGCTCTCCCTCGGCATCGCCGCCGCCTCCGGCGCCCCGGTGGCCGCCGGACTGATCGCGGCGGTGGTCGGTGGGGTGGTGGCCGGTCTCTTCGGCGGTTCGGCGCTCCAGGTCACCGGCCCGGCGGCCGGGCTGACCGTCGTGGTGGCGGAGCTGGTGATCCGGTTCGGCTGGGCGGCCACCTGCGCGATCACCGTCGCGGCCGGGCTGGTGCAGATCGCGTTCGGGCTGTGCCGGATCGCGCGGACCGCGCTCGCCCTCTCGCCGGCGATCGTGCACGGCATGCTCGCCGGCATCGGCATCACCATCGTGCTCGGCCAACTGCACGTCCTGCTCGGCGGCGAACCGGGCAGTACGCCGATCCGCAACCTCCTCGACCTGCCCGCCCAGCTCGCCACCAGGCACGACCACGCCACGCTGATCGGGCTGACCGTGATCGGATTGCTGCTGCTCTGGCCCCGGCTTCCGGCGCCGGTCCGCCGGATACCCGGCCCGCTCGTCGCCGTCACCGCAGCCACCCTCGCCGCGCTCGTCTGGGGCGACGTCGACCTGGCCAGGGTGGAGATGCCCGGATCGCTGCTGGCCGCCGTGCATCTGCCGACCCTGCCCGACGGCAACTGGCCGGCCGTCGCCGCCGCGGTGCTCACCGTCGCCGTGATCGCCAGCGTGGAGAGCCTGCTCTCGGCCACGGCCGTCGACCGGCTGGCCGCCACCCGGGCCACCCCGGGCGCCGGCCCGGCCCGGCCGACCAACCTGGACCGGGAGATGATCGGCCAGGGCCTGGCCAACAGCGCATCCGGGCTGCTCGGCGGACTGCCCGTCACCGGCGTCATCGTGCGCAGCTCCACCAACGTCCACGCCGGAGCCCGGAACCGCGGCTCCGCCGTCCTGCACGGGGTCTGGGTACTGCTCTTCGCGGTGCTGCTCGTGGTGCTCGTCGAGCGGATCCCGATGGCGGCGCTCGCCGGGCTGCTCGTCGTGGTCGGCATGCAACTCGTGAAGATCTCCGACATTCGGCGGGTACGCCGGCACCGCGAGCTGGCCGTCTATGTCGCGACCGCGCTCGGCGTCGTGCTGCTCAACCTGCTCGAAGGCGTACTCATCGGACTCGTCCTGGCGGTCGTGCTGATCCTGCGGCGGGTGGTCTGGGCGAAGGTGCACGCCGAGCGCGGCCCGGCCCGGCCCTCCGGTCGTGAGCACTGGTCCGTGCATGTGGAGGGCACGCTCAGCTTCCTCGCCATCCCACGCCTCTCCGCCGTCCTCGGCCGGGTGCCGCCGGGCAGCACCGTCGACCTGGAACTCGCCACCGACTTCCTGGACCACGCGGCCTTCGACCACCTCGACTGGTGGGTACGCCAGCACGAGGCCACCGGCGGGACCGTGCACCTCGACGAGGTGGGTCCGGCGGCCCTGCGGGGAGACCAGCCCCGCCCGTTGCGCCGGATACACGCGCTGGTGCCGCCGCGCTGGTTCTCGCCCTGGACGAGCTGGCAGGCCCGGCACTCCGACGGCGCGAGCTATGCCGACGATGACGACGGTGACGGTGCCGGCGGTGTCGACGGTGACGGTGCCGGCGGTGTCGACGGTGACGGTGCCGGCGGTGTCGACGGTGACGGTGTTGACGGTGCCGGCGGTGACGGCGGTGACGGTGTCGGCGGTGACGGTGTCGGCGGTGTGGGCGGTGTGGGCGGTTCGTCAGGTGCCGGCCGGCCGGCGTTCTCCGATGCCGCGTCCCTCCGCCCGCTCCATGCCGGGATGCGGGAGTACCACCGCCGCTCGGCCGCCCGGCTGCTGCCCTTCCTCGCCGAGCTGGGCGGCCGGCACGCACCGCACAGCCTCTTTCTGACCTGCGCCGACGCCCGGATCGTGCCCAACGTGATCACCAGCAGTGGCCCGGGCGACCTCTTCACGGTGCGCAACGTCGGCAACCTGATGCCCACCGACCAGCACGCGGAGTCCTCGGTCGCCGCAGCCGTCTCGTACGCCGTCGACGTCCTGCAGGTGCGGGTGCTGCTGGTCTGCGGCCACTCCGGATGTGGCGCCATGCACGGGCTGCTCGGCGGGCGGGGCGGGGAGGAGAGCGCGCTCGGCCGATGGCTGCGGTGGGGGCTGCCGAGCCTGGAGGCGTGGCGGGCGGGTCACCCGGTCGGGTTCGCCGCCGCCGACCAGGCACGTCCCGAGGTCGACCAGTTGGCGATGGTCAACGTCGCACGCCAGGTCGCGGTGCTCCGGGAGTTTCTCGCCACCCGCGAGGCCGGTGCGACGAAGGTGTCGGTGCAGGGCCTGTTCTTCGACATCCCGACCGGACTGCTGCTCCTCCTCGACGAGCGGCGGCAGCGGTTCAGCACGCCGCCCGAACAGGAGCTGGAGACCACCGGCGCCGGCTTCGCGCGTCCCTAGGTCCTGCCGCGCCGCAGGCCCCCGGCCGGGCCGATCGGGAAGGGGCGACGCCACCGGCCCGGTCCGCAGAGTGGTAGCTGGCCGGACGGGTCGGCTTCGGTCGGGGCCAGCGGGCATGATTGCGGGTGGCGCGCTGGCCGATCCGGAGCCGGCGACGTACGACCGGGAGACAGGACGACATGCCCACTACTGCCGACACGACCATCGCAGCCCTCCGCTCGGGCCACGACGAGCTCGCGGCACTGGTCCGCGACCTCGGCCCGACCGACCTGACCAGGTCGTCCGGTGCCAGCGAGTGGCAGGTGTCCCAGGTGCTCAGCCATCTCGGCAGTGGCGCCGAGATCAGCGAGGCGGCCCTCGACGCGGCGCTGCGCGGTGCCCCCGCCCCGGACGCCGACTTCAACAAGCAGGTCTGGGTCCGCTGGGACGCGATGACCCCGATCGAGCACGCCGAAGGATTCCTCGACGCCAACCGGCGGCTGGTCGAGCGGTACGAGTCGCTGGACGCCGCCACCCGGGAGAGCGTACGGATCGACCTCGGCTTCCTGCCCGACCCGGTCGACCTCGGCACCGCCACCGGGATGCGGCTCAGCGAGTTCGCCCTGCACCAGTGGGACGTGGAGGTCGGCTTCAACCGGTTTGCCACGGTGGCGCCGGAGGCGGTGCCGCTGCTGCTGGACCAGCTCGACGGCCTGCTCGGCCTGATGGGGCGGCCGGACACGATCGCCGATCTGCCGGTGGAGCTGGCGTTGCGGCTGAGCGACCCGGACCGCTCCCTGGGGCTGCGGCTGGCCGACCGGGTCTCGCTGGCGGGGGCACCGGAACGGCCGGCCGGCGAGATCGCCGGGCCGGCGGAGGCGTTCCTGCGGCTGGCCGCCGGCCGGCTGGCCCCGGAGCACACACCCGGGACGATGACCGTGACCGGCCCGCTCGACCTGGACGACCTGCGCCGGGTCTTCCCCGGCTACTGACCGCGGGGCGGCCGAGCCGCTGGCCCGGGGGACGGCTGCGGGCCGTCCCCCGACGCGGGGCGAGCCGGCTCACCGACGGGCGGGCCGGCCCGGTCGGCTCACTCCGGGACGCGCCGGTAGGCACCGTCGCTGGCCGAGGTCGCCATCGAGGCGTACGCGCGCAGCGCGGCGGATACCGGCCGGGACCGGTCAACCGGGGTGTACGGCCGCTCCCGCTTCTCCTGCGCGATCCGGCGCGCCTCCAGCACCTCCGGCGCCACCGCGAGCGCGATGCTCCGGCCCGGGATGTCGATGACGATCTCGTCGCCGGGCTCGACCAGTGCGATCAGCCCGCCACCGGCCGCCTCCGGTGAGACGTGCCCGATGGAGAGCCCGGAGGTGCCGCCGGAGAAGCGGCCGTCGGTGATCAGCGCGCACTCCCGGCCGAGCCCGCGGCCCTTGAGGAACGAGGTGGGGTAGAGCATCTCCTGCATCCCCGGCCCGCCCTTCGGGCCCTCGTAGCGGATCACCACCACGTCTCCGGCGACGACCTGCTTGCCGAGGATCGCGTCGACGGCGGCCTCCTGCGACTCGTACACCTTGGCCGGGCCCCGGAAGGTGAGGCACTCGGCCGGCACCCCGGCGGTCTTGACCACCGCGCCCTCCGGGGCGAGGTTGCCGTGCAGGATCGCCAGCCCGCCGTCGGCGGTGTAGGCGTGCTCCCGGTCGCGGATGCAGCCCCCGGCCGCGTCGGTGTCCAGGGTGGACCAGCGGTTGGCGGTGGAGAACGGCTCGGTGGTGCGCACCCCGCCCGGGGCGGCGTGGAAGAGGTCGATCGCCTCGCGGCTCGGGCTGCCGCCCCGGACGTCCCAGGCGGCCAGCCAGCCGTCCAGGTCGGCCGAGTGCACCGCGTGCACGTCCCGGCGCAGCAGCCCGGCCCGGTCCAGCTCGCCGAGGATCGCCGGGATGCCGCCGGCCCGGTGCACGTCCTCCATGTGGTATTTCGGCGAGTTCGGCGCGACCTTGGCCAGGCAGGGGACGCGGCGGGAGATCTCGTCGATGTCGGCGACGCCGAAGTCGAGCTCCGCCTCCCGGGCGGCGGCAAGCAGGTGCAGCACGGTGTTGGTGGAGCCGCCCATCGCCACGTCCAGGGCGACCGCGTTCTCGAACGCGGCCCGGGAGGCGATCGCGCGCGGCAGCACCGAGGCGTCGTCCCCGGCGTACCAGCGGTTGGCGATCTCCACGACGAGCCGGCCGGCCTGCTCGAAGAGCGCCCGGCGCGCGGCGTGGGTGGCCAGCGTCGAGCCGTTGCCGGGCAGTGCCAGGCCGATCGCCTCGGTGAGGCAGTTCATCGAGTTGGCGGTGAACATGCCGGAGCAGGAGCCGCAGGTCGGGCAGGCGGAGCGCTCGATCGCGCCGAGCTGGTCGTCGGTGACCGCGTCGTTCGACGAGGCGATCATCGCGTCGATGAGGTCGATCTTGTCGTGCACGATGCCCTCGATCGCCACCGTCTTGCCGGCCTCCATCGGCCCGCCGGAGACGAAGACGGTCGGGATGTCGAGCCGGAGCGCGGCGAGCAGCATCCCCGGGGTGATCTTGTCGCAGTTGGAGATGCAGACCAGGGCATCCGCGCAGTGCGCGTTGACCATGTATTCGACCGCGTCGGCGATCAGCTCCCGGCTCGGCAGCGAGTAGAGCATGCCGCCGTGCCCCATCGCGATGCCGTCGTCGACCGCGATCGTGTTGAACTCCCGGCCGACCCCACCGGCCTCCGCCACCGCGTCCGCGACCAGGCCGCCGAGATCCTTGAGGTGCACGTGGCCGGGCACGAACTGGGTGAAACTGTTGGCGATGGCGACGATCGGCTTGCCGAAGTCGTCGTCGGTCATCCCGGTCGCCCGCCACAGGGCGCGGGCACCGGCCATCGTCCGGCCGTGCGTGGAGGTCTTCGACCGCAGCTCAGGCATCTGACCAGTGTGGCACTCCCGCCCACACCCCGCCGCCCCCGAGCCCCACCCCGCCCAACCACCGGGACACCGAAGGTGTAAGGAAGGGCCCCCGCTACAACAGAAAACGATAAGCGGGGGCCCTTCCTTCCCCCGATGCCCGAATGGGCGGGTTGTGCCTCTGATCGAGTAACCGGCGCGCGCTCCCCCATGGAGTGGGGTCGATCCGGCAGAGTGAACGCGTGCAACTCGCCTCCGGTGTGTCGGTCCTCGCCGTGGTGACCGGCCTTGCGTCCAGCTTCGGGCCGGTCATGCTGGCGTTCTCGGCGCAGCGGCACGCCGGCGCGCGCCGGGTCGGCTGCTGGCTGCTGGCCGCCGGCGGTGCGCTGGCGGCGGCAAGCGCCGGCCTGGGGATGTTCGTGGTGGTCACGCTCGCCGATCAGTGGAGCCGGGAGCAGGACCAGCGGACCGCGCTGGGCACCGTCGTCGCCGCCGGGATGGCGGCGGGCGCGGCGCTGCTCTGCGCCGGCCTGCTCCGGTTGCCCGGTGTCGCCGAGAGCGGTGCGGCGGTCCTCCGGCTGGTCCTGGACGGGCTGGTGATCGGGGCGGCGCTCTGGTTCGTCGGCTGGGTACTGCTCGCCGAGCCGACCCGGGTGCTCGGTGACCTGACTCCGCGAGGTTGCCCGGCGATCCTGACGGCGACGGTCACGGCGGCGGTGGCGGTGGGACTGGCCTTCATCGTCGGCGTCCGGGTCCGGGCGCCGAGGGGCGGGCTGTTGCTGGCCGGCGCGGGAGTGATCGTGGTGGCCGGGGGCGGGCTGGCCATCTCGGCCGGGGTCTCCCAGGCCGGCCCGGTGGTCGCGCTGGTCGGTGCGGTGCTGCTCCCGTTCGGGCTGCTGATGATCGCCCTTGCCGGGCGGGCGTCGGCACCGGTGGGGGGTCCGGACGGCGACCTCATCCGGCGGGGTACGTCGTACGCCTTCCTGCCGATGGTGGCGATGGCGGTCTCCGCCCTCTACCACCTGGTGGTCGGCGGCAACTTCACGATCTTCGCGGTGGTGGCCGGCATCGTGGAGGGGTTCGCGCTGGTCTTCCGGCAGTCCCTGGCCCTCAACGACGTACGCGCCTACGCCGGGCGGCTCGCCGAGCGGGAGGCGCACTTCCGGGAGCTGGCGCACACCGACCCGCTGACCGGGCTGGCCAACCGCCGGGGCCTGCTCCGGGCGGTGCAACGGCAGGCCGGCGGGGAGGAGCCCTGCGTGCTGCTCGGCCTGGACCTCGACGGCTTCAAGAACGTCAACGACATGCGCGGGCACGACGTCGGTGACGCGGTGCTGATCGAGGTCGGGCGGCGGCTGCGGAGCAACCTGCGCCCCGGTGACCTGGCGGCCCGGCTCGGCGGCGACGAGTTCGCGGTGCTGATGCGGGGCCGGCCGGCCGAGGCGGAGCGGGTCGCCGAGCGGCTGCTCGGGGTCGTCGGTTCGGCGTACCGGCACGAGCTCGGGTCGGTCTTCCTGTCGGTGAGCATCGGGGTGGCCGACGGTGCCGAGGCGGCGGACGTGGAGACCCTGCTGCGCAACGCCGACCTGGCCCTGCGCTACGCCAAGCAACGCGGCAAGAACCGCGTCGAGCGGTACGACGTGGCCTACGACAACCTGCTCCGCCGGCGCACCACGCTGGAGCACGAGCTGCGGGGCGCGATCGAGCGGGACGAGCTCTACCTGGCCTTCCAGCCGGTGGTGGCGGTCCCCTCGGTCCGGCCGGTCGGTGCGGAGGCGCTGCTGCGCTGGCACCACCCGGAGTTGGGCAACGTGGGGCCCGACGAGTTCATCCCGCTCGCCGAGGAGTGCGGGATGATCGCCAAGCTCGGCGCCTGGGTGCTGCACCGTGCCTGTCACCAGCTCTCCATCTGGCTCGCCGCCGGGCACGACGTCTGGGTCTCGGTAAACGTCTCGCCCCGGGAGCTGCACGCCCCGGAGTACGTCGTCCAGGTCACCGAGGCGCTGCGCGCGCACCGGGTGCCGCCGCAGCGGCTGGTGCTGGAGGTGACCGAGCACGCCGTGGCGACCGACCTGGACGAGCTGATCCGGCGGTTGCGGACGTTGCGGCGGACCGGGGTGCGGATCGCGCTGGACGACTTCGGCGCCGGCTACTCGTCGCTGGGGCAGCTCCGTCGGCTGCCGCTCGACATCCTCAAGATCGACCACAGCCTGGTCGCCGGCCCGGAACCGGTACGGCCGCCGGGCGGCCCGGCCTTCGCCCCGATGGTCGACGTGGTGATGCGGCTCGGCCACCAGCTCGGCCTGGAGGTGATCGCCGAGGGGGTGACCAACCCGACCGAGCTGGCCGCCGTGGTCGAGGCCGGCTGCCGCTTCGGGCAGGGCCAGCTCTTCGGCTGGGGGGTGCCGGCCGAGCACCTGGAGGCGATGCTGGAGGCGGCCAGCCCGCCGGAGGGGAACGGGTCGGAGTCGCCCATCCCGGGGGCCCCGGGCGGCGGGGCGGCCGACGGCACCCCGGGGGGCCGGGGCGGCGGGGCGGCCGACGGCACTCCGGGGAAGGGGCCGAACCGCACCGCCGGCAACCGGGCGGCACCCCGGCAGCGCCGGCCGAACGACACGGGTCCGAAAACGGATTCGGCCCAGAATGCGGGATCAGTTGACTCAGGGCGTGAGATGCGTCAGGCTTAGCCGCATGTCTGTGACTAGGTCCTTTCGAGTACTTATCTGAGCGCACTCTCGACTCTCGAGAGTGCGCAGGCCCCGTGCATCCGGCACGAGGGCCGTTTTTATTGGCCACGTACCTCGTTGGCAGGGCGGTCACCCTCGTCGGGCGTACCGGACCCTGCCGGTTCGTGCGGCCGGCCCGCCGGAGATCGCCAGCCGGGGCGGGGCCCGCTCGCACCCCACTGCCTCGAAAGACCACTGCTCCGAGCCGAAGGCCTGAATAGCCATGACGAGACCCACGCCCGAGACCCTCGCCAACAGCGCGCGCCGGCACCGCTCCGCCGCTGCGGCCGAGGGCGGCAGCGACCCCTCCGACCAGTTCCCCCGCCGGCTCCGCCCCGGTGCCCAGCCGGCCGGCGAGCACTCCGGTCCGCCCGGTGAGCCGGCCGCCCGCACCGTCGCCGGTGCCGGCCAGGTGGTGGCGCCGGTCCAGGTCAGCGGGGCCGGTTCGCTGGTGAAGTCGCTGGAGGCGCTCGGCGTCGAGGTCGCGTTCGGCATTCCCGGCGGGGCGATCCTGCCGGCGTACGACCCGCTCTACGACTCGGCGGTCCGGCACATCCTGGTCCGGCACGAGCAGGGTGCCGGGCACGCCGCCACCGGCTACGCGCAGGCGACCGGCCGGGTCGGTGTCTGCATCGCCACCTCGGGGCCGGGCGCCACCAACCTGGTCACGCCGATCGCGGACGCGTACATGGACTCGGTGCCGATGGTGGCGATCACCGGTCAGGTGGCGCGCCCGGCGATCGGTACGGACGCCTTCCAGGAGGCCGACATCCAGGGGATCACCCTGCCGATCACCAAGCACAACTTCCTGGTGCAGACCGCCGAGGAGCTCCCGCGGATCCTGGCCGAGGCGTTCCACCTCGCCGCCACCGGCCGGCCCGGCCCGGTGCTGGTGGACATTCCGAAGGACGTCCTGCAGGCGCAGACCACCTTTTCCTGGCCGCCCACCCTGGACCTGCCGGGCTACCGGCCGACCCTGCACCCGCACGGCAAGCAGATCCGTGAGGCGGCCCGGCTGATGACCACGGCCCGCCGCCCGGTGCTCTACGTCGGCGGCGGCGTGCTCAAGGCCGGCGCCACCGATGGGCTGCGCAAGCTGGCCGAGCTGACCGGCATCCCGGTGCTGACCACGCTGATGGCCCGGGGCGCCTTCCCGGACTCGCACCCGCAGCACCTGGGCATGCCCGGCATGCACGGCACGGTCGCCGCGGTCTACGCCCTGCAGAAGTCGGACCTGATCGTGGCGCTGGGCGCCAGGTTCGACGACCGGGTGACCGGCAAGCTGGACTCGTTCGCCCCGGGGGCGGCGATCGTGCACGCCGACATCGACCCGGCGGAGATCGGCAAGAACCGCGCGGCCGACGTGCCGATCGTCGGCGACGCCAAACACGTGATCGAGGAGCTGATCGAGGCGGTCCGGGCGGCCACGACGGGACATCCGGCGGCCGACCGGACGGAGTGGTGGGCGCAACTCGACGACCTGCGGGAGCGCTATCCGCTCGGCTACGACGAGCCGACCGACGGCACCCTGGCCCCGCAGTACGTGATCGAGCGGCTGGGCGCGATCGCCGGCCCGGAGGCGATCTACGTCGCCGGGGTCGGCCAGCACCAGATGTGGGCCTCCCAGTTCATCTCCTACGAGAAGCCGCACACCTGGCTCAACTCCGGCGGCCTCGGCACGATGGGCTACGCCGTGCCGGCGGCGATGGGTGCGAAGGTCGGCAGGCCGGAGGCCACGGTCTGGGCGGTCGACGGTGACGGCTGCTTCCAGATGACCAACCAGGAGCTGGCGACCTGCGCCCTGGAGGGGATCCCGGTCAAGATCGCGGTGATCAACAACGGTAACCTGGGCATGGTCCGGCAGTGGCAGACGCTCTTCTACGGCGAGCGCTACTCCAACACCGAGCTGGGCACCCACAAGCACCGCATCCCCGATTTCGTCAAACTGGCCGAGGCGCTCGGCTGCGTCGGGCTGCGCTGCGAGAGCAGGGCCGACGTGGACAAGACCATCAAGGCGGCGATGGAGATCAACGACGCACCCGTGGTGATCGACTTCGTGGTCGGCAAGGATGCCATGGTCTGGCCGATGGTGGCCGCCGGCACCAGCAACGACGAGATCATGTTCGCCCGTGGGGTCCGCCCCGCCTTCGACGACGACGAGCTGTGAGGCAGTTGGAGATGAGCAGGCACACGCTGTCCGTGCTGGTGGAGAACAAGCCCGGTGTCCTGGCCCGGGTGAGCGGACTCTTCTCCCGCCGGGGATTCAACATCGACTCGCTCGCCGTCGGTGAGACGGAGAACCCGGACGTCTCCCGGATCACCATCGTGGTCAACGCGCACTCCTCGCCGCTGGAGCAGGTGACCAAGCAGCTCAACAAGCTGGTCAACGTGCTGAAGATCGTGGAGCTGGACCCGTCGGTCTCGGTCGCCCGGGAGCTGGTGCTGGTCAAGGTCCGGGCCGACCGCTCGCAGCGGGCCCAGGTGCTGGAGACGGTGAACCTGTTCCGGGCCCGGGTGGTGGACGTCGCACCGGACACCCTCACCATCGAGGCGACCGGCACCGTCGACAAGCTGGACGCGCTGCTGCGCGATCTCGAACCGTTCGGAATCAAGGAAATGGTGCAGTCGGGTCTGGTGGCGATCGGCCGGGGCTCCCGCTCGATCACCACCGGTTCGGCGCTGCGGGCCGCCTGAGCACGGCGGATGCCGCACAACGATTGGCAACGGCGGGCCCGTCCGGGTCGCGCCGCAGGAGAGGAAAGTCATGACCGCTGAGGTGTTCTACGACGACGACGCCGACCTGTCGCTCATCCAGAGCAAGAAGGTCGCGGTGCTCGGGTACGGCAGCCAGGGCCACGCCCACGCGCTGTCGCTGCGCGACTCGGGCGTCGACGTGGTGATCGGTCTGCCGGAGGGCTCGAAGAGCCGGGCCAAGGCGCAGGAGCAGGGCCTGCGGGTGCTGACCCCGGCCGAGGCGTCGGCCGAGGCCGACGTGATCATGGTGTTGGCGCCGGACACCGCGCAGCGGTCGCTCTACGCCGAGGCCATCGCGCCGAACCTGAGCGCGGGCAAGGCGCTCTTCTTCGGCCACGGCCTCAACATCCGGTACGGCTTCATCACGCCCCCGGCCGACGTCGACGTGGCGATGGTCGCCCCGAAGGGCCCGGGTCACCTGGTCCGCCGGCAGTACGTCGACGGCAAGGGCGTGCCCTGCCTGGTCGCGGTGGAGCAGGACGCCACCGGCACCGCCTTCCCGCTCGCGCTCGCCTACACCAGGGCGATCGGCGGCACCCGGGCCGGTGCGATCCGCACCACCTTCAAGGAGGAGACCGAGACCGACCTCTTCGGCGAGCAGGCGGTGCTCTGCGGCGGCGCCTCCGCGCTGGTGCAGACCGGTTTCGAGGTGCTGACCGAGGCCGGCTACGCACCCGAGGTGGCGTACTTCGAGTGCCTGCACGAGCTGAAGCTGATCGTCGACCTGATGTACGAGGGCGGCATCGCCCGGATGCGCTACAGCGTCTCCGACACCGCCGAGTACGGCGACTACTCGCGCGGCCCGCGCGTGGTCGACGCCCGGGTCAAGGACGAGATGCGTAAGATCCTCTCGGAGATCCAGTCCGGCGAGTTCGCCCGGGAGTGGATCGCCGAGGACGACGCGGGCCGGCCGAACTTCACCAAGTGGCGGGCCGAGGGTGCGGCGCACCCGATCGAGGAGACCGGCAAGAAGCTGCGCGGCATGATGAGCTGGGTCGACCGGCCGATCACCGAGACGGCCTGACGCGGCGGGCCGCTCCGGGTCGGCGCGTGCCGGCCCGGGGCGGCACCCGCGAGCGGGAGATCCACTGCGTTACCGGATCTTCCCCCGGCGCGTTACCGGATCATTGCCATTCCACGTCCAATCGGTGCGTCCGGGATCGTGGTCAGGAAATGGCCGGCGGTTACGCGCCGTTAATGCGTCCGCTCGGGTACTGTCGCCGCATGCGTCTGGAGCAATCGCACCGCACCGAGCGTTTCGGCGCCGTTCGCATCCACGAACTTCAGCGTGTCCTACAGCTGGACTCGGGAGACGCCACGGGGTCCACCAGCGAGGGGATCGTCTCGCAGGCGGCGATGCGCGCGATCGAGCGGCAGATGGTGATAGTCATTCCCTGCATGAATGAGACACGCAGAGTAATCGAAGGCGTGCTCTCGGGGATACCGCACGACTGCCTGATCGTGTTGGTCTCGAACAGCGCCCGACATCCGGTCGATCGCTACGAGATGGAGGCGCAGACCCTGGAGCAGCACTGCCGGGTGACCGAGCGGCCGGCGGTGATGGTGCACCAGCGGGACCCGGGACTGGCCGCCGCGTTCAAGGCCGCCGGCATGCCCGAGCTGATCGACGACGCCGGGCTGGTCCGGGCCGGCAAGGGCGAGGCGATGCTGATCGGCATGGCCGTCGCCGCGCTGACCGGCCGGAAATACCTCGGCTATATCGACGCTGACAACTATGTGCCGGGTGCCGTGCACGAGTACGTCAAGGTGTACGCCGCCGGCCTGCACCTGGCCGCCAATCCGTACGCGATGGTCCGGATCTCCTGGCACTCGAAGCCGAAACTCCGGGACGGCCGGCTCTTCTTCAGCCGGCGCGGCCGGAGTTCCGAGATCACCAACGAGTTCCTCAACCGGCTGGTGGCCGAATACTCCGGCTTCGGGACCGAAGTGATCGCCACCGGCAATGCCGGCGAACACGCCCTCAGCCTCGACCTCGGGCTGCGGATGCGGCTGGCCGGTGGCTTCGCCGTCGAGCCGTTCGAGTTCGTGGAGCTCTTCGAGCAGTTCGGCGGGTTGCTCGACACCGCGCATCCAGAGGTGATGACGAGTTCCGTCCCGGTGCTCCAGATCGAGACCCGCAACCCGCACTTCCACGACAACAAGGGCGAGGACCACGTGCAGGGCATGCGGATGCAGGCGCTGAACGTGCTCTACCACTCGCCGGTCTCGCTGCCCCCGGTCCGCCAGGCGATCCTCGACTTCATGGTCGCCCAGCAGGCGCTCGCCCCCGGCGAGGAGCCGCCCCGGGAGCGGATCTACCCGCCGGTCGGCTCGCTCGCGCTGGACCTGCTCCGCGACGTGCTGGAGTCGGAGGCGGGCACCTTCCGCCAGCTCGGCACCCGCTCGCTTGTCGCCCAGCCCAGGTCGCACCCCGAGTGGCCCGAGCACCACGTGGCCGTCTCGGGCTGACCGCTCCGCCGGCCGGGGGCGGGCACGCCTCGGCGCCGGGGTCCGTCGGTCGGGGCGGGCACGCTGCGGCGCAGGGTCCGTCGGCCGAGGCGCACGTCGGGGCGTCGGCCGGGGTGTGCCGGGTGTGGCCGCCCGGCGGCGCCGGCCGGTGTCGCCGCGGGAGCGGGCCGGTGGCCGTGCGGGACCGGGCCGGTGGCCGTGCGGGAGCGGGCCGGTGGCCGTGCGGGAGCGGGCCGGTGGCCGTGCGGGAGCGGGCCGGTGGCCGTGCGGGACCGGATCTGTCGGGTTTCCGCGCCGGTGCGCAGGTGGGGAAGGCTTGTGAGGGCACTCACGCGCATCCACCCCGCACGGTGCGCAGCAGGACGCCTACGATCGGCAGGAAGGTGCTCCGCACCGTGCGGCCGTCGTCCCGTTGGCCCGCACGTCGCTGACGCACCCGTTTGGCGCAAGCGCGGGACGCAGTGCGGCGCCCACGTGGCCACAGACCTCGCCCTGACGACACATACGAGGACCAATGACTCCCGTCGTACTGATCGCTGAAGAGCTCGCTCCCGCCGCCATCGATGTGCTCGCGCACGACTTCGACGTACGCCACGTCGACGGTACCGACCGCCCGGCCCTGCTCAGCGCACTCGCCGAGGCCGACGCGGTCATCGTACGCAGCGCCACCCAGATCGATGCCGAGGCCATCGCCGCAGCGCCCCGGCTCAGGGTGGTCGCCCGGGCGGGCGTCGGGCTCGACAACGTCGAGGTGGCGGCGGCGACCGCCCGGGGCGTAATGGTCGTCAACGCGCCGACCTCCAACATCGTCTCCGCCGCCGAGCAGGCGGTCGCGCTGCTGCTGGCGGTCGCCCGGAACACCGCCAGCGCCAGCGCCGCGCTGAAGGCGGGGGAGTGGAAGCGGTCCAAGTACACCGGCGTGGAGATCCAGGGCAAGACCGTCGGCGTGGTCGGGCTGGGCCGGATCGGCGTGCTCTTCGCGCAGCGCATCGCGGCGTTCGGCACCCGGATGATCGCGTACGACCCGTACGTGCAGCCGGCCCGGGCGGCGCAGCTCGGCGTACGCCTGGTGGGGCTGGAGGAACTGCTCCGGGAGAGCGACTTCATCTCCATCCACCTGCCGAAGACCCCGGAGACGGTCGGCCTGCTCGGCGAGAAGGAGCTCGCCATGGTCAAGCCCGGCGTCCGGATCGTGAACGCCGCCCGGGGCGGGCTGATCGACGAGCAGGCCCTGGCCGACGCGATCGCCGAGGGCCGGGTCGGCGGTGCCGGCATCGACGTCTACGCCAAGGAGCCCTGCACCGCCTCGCCGCTCTTCGCCTTCGACAACGTGGTGGCCACCCCGCACCTGGGTGCCTCGACCGCCGAGGCGCAGGACAAGGCCGGCCTCGCGGTGGCCCGCAGCGTGAAGCTCGCCCTGCAGGGCGAGTTCGTGCCGGACGCGGTGAACGTGCAGACCGGCGGCGTCGTCGCCGAGGACGTCCGGCCGCTGCTGCCGCTCGCCGAGAAGCTGGGCAAGGTCTTCACCGCGGTGGCCGGCGGCGTCGCCGCCAGCGTGACCGTCGAGGTACGCGGCGAGATCGTCTCGCACGACGTCTCGGTGTTGAAACTGGCCGCCACCAAGGGCCTCTTCACCTCCATCGTGGAGGAGCAGGTGAGCTACGTCAACGCGCCGCTGCTCGCCGCCGACCGGGGCGTCACGGTGGCGCTGACCACGCACGTGGAGACCATCGACCACCCGAACCTGGTGACCGTGCGCGGTGCGCTGCCGGACGGGCGTACCGTGTCGGTCTCCGGCACCGCCCTGCACACCGGCACCCGCGACGTGCTCAAGCTGACCGAAGTGGACGGCTTCGACCTGGAGCTCGGCGCGGACGGGATCCTGCTCTTCTTCCGCTACGGCGACCGGCCGGGCGTGGTCGGCGCCATCGGTTCGATCCTCGGCGAGGCGGGTGTCAACATCGCGGCGATGCAGGTGGCCCGGCGGGAGGCCGGCGGCGAGGCGCTGATGACCCTGACGGTCGACTCGGCGACCGCGGCGGAGCTGCTCAGCTCGGCGGCCGACTCGATCGGTGCGGTCGCGGCGAGCGCCGCGGACCTGCGCGACGACGAGGCGTGACGGCGGCGTGGCGGTTAGCTGACCGGCGGTAGCTGACCGGCGGTGGCCCACCGGCGGTGGCCGACCGGCGGTGGCTGACCGGCGGTGGCTGACCGGCGGTGGCTGACCGGCGGTGGCTGACCGGCGGTGGCCGACCGGCGGTGGCCGACCGGCGGTGGCCGACCGGCGGTGGCCGACCGGCGGTGGCCGACCGGCGGTAGCCCTCCGGTGACCGGAACGGGGCGGTCGTCCCTGCACCGCCCCGTTCCGGTCAGCCGCTCACCCTGGTCGGCGGCGGATAGACCGAGCCGTCCTGTGGGTCGAGCAGCATCAGGCCGTGTTCCGCGGCCAGCCGTTCGATGTCGAGGAGCACCTCGTCCGCACAGGACTCGGTCAGGTTCATCTCGACGTGGTCGGTGGCGACGTGCAGGGGAGTCACCGCCCACGGCGTGTCCGGCCCCGGCCGGTCCGGATATCCCGCGGTGATCGCCCGGTAGAACGACGATATCCGTGGCGCCGGTCGGCCCTCGGTATGGTGGCCCTGCCGGCACCGGCCGTGGGCCGCGCGTACGTCTTCGGCGGCGGCGTCCGGCGCGAGCGCCCACACGATCAGATCGAAGCTCACGCCGGACTCCCGTACGCCGCGTCGGTTGACAGATCAGCACTCATGGGCGTACAGGGTGCCACTTGCGCGGGGCAGCGTCGCAACATGGGCCGCCGACACGCGGACGGGCGACTCTTGCGGGGACTTGCATGCGGTCGATAGCGTATTGACGCGGATACCCGGCGAGTTCCTGGGCGTGGACTCGTCTTCGGGTGATGAGGCGTCGCGCCGGCCGGGTAGCCAGCACCCCCGTGTGCGCGAGCCACGCGCACTCGTCGCTGATCGGCCCCCGCGATCGTTGCCGAGATCGCGGGGGCCGATCGCGTTCACGGCTGCGCGGCATGCCCCCCGTTGAGGTGTTAGGAAGGGCCCCCGCTACAACAGAAAGCGATAAGCGGGGGCCCTTCCTTACAGGGCTTCGTAGCCGTCGGGGGTGGGGAACCAGGCGAGGCCGGGTCTGCCGGCGGCGAAGAGGGCGGTGGCGTAGCCGTCGGCGATCGAGAGGTCCGGGCCGATGACCGTGGCCGCGACCAGTTTGTCGGCGGGCTGGCCGGTGTGCGGGTCGACGACGTGGTCGCGCCGGCCAGCCACCCCGGAGGTGCCGATCGCGCCCGAGGTCATCTCCAGCATGGTCGGCTGCCGGTCGGCCCGGGTCGGGTGGTGCACCGCGATCCGCCAGGGGCCGCCGTGCGGCGCGTGGCCGCGTACCGTCAGGTCGGCGCCGCTGATCACCGCGTAGTCCTCGATGCCGGCGGCGCGCAGCCGCGCGGCGGCCCGCTCCACCGCCCAGCCCACCAGCAGCCCGCCGGGGTCGAAGCCGCCGGGGACCGCCCAGGCGTCGAACCAGCCGTCCGTGGCGGCGCGCATCGCGGCGCACCGGGCGACGATGTCGGCGAGCGGCGGGTAGGCGTCCGCGGAGATCTCGCCCCGGCGCAGCCGGGAGACCAGGCTGGCCGGCCGGACCGGGCTGTAGGTGAGGTCGATCGCCCGCAGTTCGGCGACGGCGTCCCGGAGGGCGTTGCCGACCTCGCGCCAGCCGGTGGCGCCGATCCCGTTCAGCACCAGCGTGTATTCGGCGATCGAGGTCTGTACGGTGTGCCGGGCGACCACCCGGTCGGTCAGCACCCCGCCCGGCCGGACGTTGCGCTGGCCCGCGCCGAGCCGCAGGTCGGGCCGTCCCCGGCCCGTGGCGGGGGTCGGCGGCAGGCTCCGGCTACGCTGGCCCCGTCCCCGGCCGCTTCCCGGGATTCGCATGTTCGTCCCCTGGATCCGCACGTTCCGCCCCCTGGATCGCGTCTGGATTCCGCCCCGGGACATCCCACCCCGCCCGGGGCCTCCGCGCTCACCGTAGGCAGCGAAGATGGTGGGAGCATGAGTGCCCGCTGAGAAGCTCCTGTGCAGTTCGTTGTCCATATGCTGGGAGCGGCGTACCGGGAGCCGGGACGGTCCCTTAACGTTCCTTAGACACGACGGAGGCAAGGGAGCTGGGGACGTGGCGGTGGCGCGGATCGCGGTGGTGGCCGGCGACGGGATCGGGCCGGAGGTGGTCGCGCAGGCCCGCAAGGTGCTCGACGCCGTGCTGCCCGGAGTCGAGGCCACCGAATACGACCTTGGCGCCGCACGTTACCACCGGACCGGTGAGGTGCTGCCCGACTCGGTCCTCGCCGAGTTGGCCACGCACGACGCGATCCTGCTCGGGGCGGTCGGCGATCCCACGGTGCCGCCCGGCGTGCTGGAGCGGGGCCTGCTGCTCAAGCTCCGTTTCGAGTTCGACCAGTACGTCAACCTCCGGCCGTCCCGGCTCTGGCCCGGCACCAGCGGCCCGCTGGCAAGCGTCAAGCCGAACGAGATCGACCTGGTGGTCGTCCGGGAGGGCACCGAGGGCCTCTACGCCGGTGCCGGCGGCACGCTGCACCGCGACAGCCCGGCCGAGATCGCCACCGAGGAGAGCCTGAACACCCGGCACGGCGTCGAGCGGGTGATCCGGGACGCCTTCGCCCGGGCGGGGCGCCGCGAGCGCCGCAAGGTCACCCTGGTGCACAAGACCAACGTGCTGACCCACGCCGGCTCGCTCTGGGCCCGGACCTTCGCCGCGGTCGCCGCCGGGCACCCGGAGATCGAGACGGAGTACCAGCACGTCGACGCCGCCGCGATGTTCCTGGTCACCCAGCCCCAGCGGTACGACGTGGTGGTCACCGACAACCTCTTCGGGGACATCCTGACCGACATCGCCGCCGCGGTCACCGGCGGGATCGGGCTGGCCGCCAGCGGCAGCATCAACCCCGAGCGGGCGTACCCGTCGATGTTCGAGCCGGTGCACGGTTCGGCGCCGGACATCGCCGGCCAGGGCGTGGCGGATCCGGCCGCTGCGGTGCTCTCCACCGCGCTGCTCCTGGACCACCTCGGCCACCCCGAGGCGGCCCGCCGGGTAACCGAGGCGGTCGCCGCCGAGCTGGCCGCCCGCACCTCGGGCTCGCCGCGGCGCACCGCCGACATCGGAGACCGGCTCGCCGCGCACGCGGCGTCCTGATCGATCCCCGCACGCGGCGTCCTGATCGATCGCCGTATCGGGCGTCCCGGGCGATCCCCGGCGGCGGACGCCGTTTTCGGGGGAAGTGCGGGTGGTGCGGCTCGCCGGTCGACCGGAGGGTCGAGATTTTAACGACCGTTCGGGTAGGTTTTCAGGCACGACTCCCATCCCGGCCCGCCCGTGCCCGGGCGCCGGCCCACTTCCTGGAGGTCAGCACGATGAGCGGTGGTGACAAGCTCGACTTCGAGATCCGTCCGAATCCTCAGCCGGTAGCCGCCGCCGAGCGCGCGGCGCTGATGGCCAACCCGGGATTCGGTCGGATCTTCACCGACCACATGGTCACGATCCGGTACGCCGAGGGCAAGGGCTGGTACGACGCCCGGGTCGAGGCGCGAACACCGATCCCGATGGACCCGGCGAGCGCGGTGCTGCACTACGCCCAGGAGATCTTCGAAGGGCTGAAGGCGTACGCCGCCGTGGACGGCTCGGTGACGATGTTCCGGCCGGACGCCAACGCGGCCCGGTTCAACGAGTCGGCCCGCCGGATGGCCATGCCCGAGCTGCCGGAGATGGTCTTCCTGGACTCGCTGCGGCATTTGGTGGAGATCGACCGGGCCTGGCTGCCGATGTCGGAGGAGGGCAGCCTCTACCTGCGGCCGTTCATGTTCGCCAACGAGGTCTTCCTCGGGGTCCGCCCCTCCAACGAATACCTCTACGTCGTGATCGCGTCGCCGGTCGGCTCCTACTTCGCCCGTGGCGTGCAGCCGGTCGACGTCTGGGTCTCGCCCACCTACACCCGCGCCGCGCCCGGCGGCACCGGCGAGGCCAAGTTCGGCGGCAACTACGCCGCCTCCCTGGTGGCCCTGGCGGAGGCGACCGACCACGGCTGCGACCAGGTGGTCTTCCTCGACGCCGTCCAGCGCCGGTACGTCGACGAACTCGGCGGCATGAACATCTTCTTCGTCTACGACGACGGCACCCTGGTCACCCCGCCGCTCGGCGGCACCATCCTGCGCGGCATCACCCGGGACGCGCTGATCACGCTGATCCGGCAGTCCGGCGGCACCGTCCTGGAGCGGCCGGTGGCCTTCGACGAGTGGCGGGCCGACGCCGCCAGTGGCCGGCTGCGGGAGGTCTTCGCCTGCGGCACGGCCGCGGTGATCACCCCGATCGGGCAGGTGCGCCACCCCGACGGCGAGTTCCGGATCGCCGACGGCAGTCCGGGGGAGGTCACCATGCGGCTCCGGCAGACCCTTGTCGACATCCAGCGGGGCCGGGCCGAGGGCCCCGACGGCTGGATCCAGCGGATCGGCTGAGCGCCGGCACGGCGGTAAGCCGATCCGGGCCGGTGCGACGGTAGCCAACCCGGGCCGGCGCGGCGGTCGCTAATCCAGCAGGTGGCCCCGGAGGGCGTCGATCCGCTCCGGGGCCAGGCCGGCGCCGATCAGATAGTCCGGCACCGATCCGTGCCGGTCACGCAGCTCGCCGAGGAAGAGGATCATCGCCTCGGCCGGCGAACCCAGGAACGGCGCCGGCAGCGGCGCCGCCTCCGGCATGCTGCTGGCCAGCCACTCGCTGAACCGGGCCGAGGCGGCGGTGCTCCGGGCGTAGTCCTCGGCGATGTCGGAGTCGGCGACGCCGAGCAGCGACAGGGTCAGCGCGCAGACCACGCCGGTCCGGTCCTTGCCGGCCACGCAGTGCACCAGCACCGGGGCGGCCTCGGCGTCGGCGACCACCTCGATCGCGGCGACCAGCCCGGCGGCACCGGTGGTGGCGAGGTCGCGGTAGCGGTCGGCGAGGTAACGGGCCATGCCGAGGTCCTCGGAGTACGCCGACTCCTCCCAGAGGGCGTGCTCCGGATGGATGTGCTGGTAGACCAGTCCGTCATAGGCCGGGACCCGGCCGTGCAGGTGCACCTCGGAGGGCCGGCGCAGGTCGATCACGGTGCGGATGCCGAGCGCCCCGAACGCCTCGCGGTCGGCACCGTCGATCCGGTGCGGCGAGTCGGACCGGTAGAGCCGCTGACGGCGGACCGGCCGGCCGTCGAGCCCGGGGACGCCACCGACGTCCCGGAAGTTGAAGAGCGTCTCGAAGGCCGTCGTACGAGCCGAAGTCAGATCCACACGCCCACCGTAGTGGGTGCGAGAAAGGCGTCCGCCCACCGCTTCGCATGGTGGACGGGGCTCATCCTGACCGGCCCCGGAGACGCCTGACCGGGCCCGGAGACGCCGCTGGCCGGCGGGGCGGGAAGCCCTGCCGGCCAGTCGACTGCGGGTCGCGCGTCACATGGCGCGGCCCGGCGGAACCGTCCAGCCCGACGAGCCGTACGTGCCGCCGTAGTAGCTACCGAGCTTCTCCCGGTAGGCCGGGTCCTCGTGGCCGGTGTCGTCGAACTCCGGAGCGGCCTTGATCTGGTCCTTGCTCCGGTCGACGTACACCTTCTGGCTGTCGTGGTCGACGTGGTTCACCACGCCGGCCGGCAACATGACCTTCTTGCCGAAGATCCACGGGCCGGTGTCGACCACCAGGTAGCTGGCGTTGACCTCGTGACTGGCGCCATCGATCTTGCCGATGCCGCCGTCGGTCGCCTCCACCTTGTAGCCCACCAGGTCGGCGCCGGTCACCCCGGCGTCGTCCCGGTAGCGCCACGGGTCGAACTCGCCCGAGGGCGTGCCGCCCGCGACGGCTCCACCGCCGCCATGGATCAGGGGATCCGGCGTCTGCTGCTGCGGGGTCGTCTGAGGATCGAGCCTGTCCACTGGCTATCACTCCTCTTCTCGACTGTCTCGACGTTCTCCGCTGTCGGCTGGGTCTGTACCCACGGTGGTCGATCCCTACACCTGGCGACGGTGGCCCCGGCACCCACCGGAGGGGGTGATCCCGCGATGTGGAATTCTTCTCCCACATCCTTGTGATCGTGGCAGAGTACGTTCCGTGACCTGCTCCGCCCTCATTATTGGCAGCTAGCGCGCCGGCATCCTCCCCGCCGAGCGCGCAGACCTCCCGCATTCGCGGGGGGTCATTTTGTTTGTCGGGCCAGGAGACGGGAGCAGGGGCCGCGCCCTTGACGAAGGAGATCAGATGACGTACCAGGTGTTCGACACGACGCTGCGCGACGGCGCCCAGCGGGAGGGGATCAGCTACTCGGTCGTCGACAAGCTGGCGGTGGCCCGGCTGCTCGACGAGTTCGGCGTCGGCTTCATCGAGGGCGGCTGGCCGGGTGCGATGCCGAAGGACACCGAATTCTTCCGTCGGGCCCGCACGGAACTGGAGCTCAGGCACGCCGTACTCGTGGCGTTCGGCTCCACCCGCAAGGCGGGGGTCGCGGTCGACGCCGACCCGCAGCTGCGGGCGCTGCTCGACGCGGAGACCCCGGCGGTCTGCCTGGTCGCGAAGTCCGACATCCGGCACGTCGAGCGGGCGCTGCGGACCACCCCGGCGGAGAACCTGGCGATGGTCCGGGACAGCGTGGCGCACCTGGTCGCGCAGGGGCGGCGGGCCTTCCTCGACTGTGAGCACTTCTTCGACGGCTTCCGGCACGACCCGGCGTACACGTCGGCGGTGGTGGAGACCGCCCTCGAAGCCGGCGCCGAGGTCGTGGTGATGTGCGACACCAACGGCGGGATGCTGCCGTCCCAGGTGACGGCGGCGATCGGCGCGCTGACCGAGCGGCTCGGGATCTCCCCGGCCCGGCTCGGCATCCACACCCAGAACGACACCGGCTGCGCGGTGGCGAACACCATCGCCGCGGTCGAGGCCGGGGTGCGGCACTTCCAGGGTACCGCCAACGGCTACGGCGAGCGGCCGGGCAACGCCGACCTCTTCGCCGTGGTCGCCAACCTGCAACTCAAGCTCGGGATGCCGGTCCTACCGGACGGGTGTCTCGGACAGATGGTGCGCGTCTCGCACGCCATCGCGGAGATCGCCAATATCGCCCCCGACACCCACCAGGCCTACGTCGGGGCCGCCGCCTTCGCCCACAAGGCGGGGCTGCACGCGAGTGCGATCAAGGTGGATCCGCTGCTCTACAACCATGTGGACCCGGCCGTGGTCGGGAACGACATGCGGATCCTGGTGACGGAGATGGCCGGCCGGGCCAGCATCGAGCTGAAGAGTCGCGAGCTCGGGCTGGACCTGGCCGACCATCCCGACGCCGCCGCGCGGGTCACCAAGCGGGTCAAGGAGATGGAGGCCGGCGGCTGGTCCTTCGAGGCCGCGGACGCCTCGTTCGAGCTGCTGGTCCGCGCCGAGCTGCCCGGGATGAGCGCACCCCGGCCGTTCGCGCTGGAGTCGTACCGGGTGCTGGTCGAGCACCGCGAGGACGGCGCGGTCGTCTCCGAGGCCACGGTGAAGCTCCGGGTACGCGGCGAGCGGGTGATCGCCACGGCGGAGGGGAACGGTCCGATCAACGCCCTGGACGAGGCGCTGCGGGTGGCGTTGCTGCGGCACTATCCGGAGCTGCGCGGCTTCGAGCTCGCCGACTACAAGGTGCGGATCCTGGAGGGCAGCCACGGCACCGGCGCGGTCACCCGGGTGCTGGTGGAGACGACGGACAGCGGCGGCGGGGACTGGACCACGGTGGGCGTGCATCCGAACGTGGTGGAGGCGAGCTGGCACGCCCTGGTCGACGCGCTGACCTACGGCGTCACGCGTACTCCGGCCGAGGTCTGAGGCGACGGCGTTCGTGCGGGGCGGCCCCGCCCGCGGTGACACACCCGCGGGCGGGGCCGCCCCTTTTCCGTGCCTCCGCGCTTTCCGTACGCGGCGGAAATAGAACGTGAATTGCGAGGGCGGTACGTAATGTCACTTCGCATTTTCGTGCCCGGTGACCGATCGTTGGTGAGCACGTTCCGGCACGCGTACGGGTGAAACCGCTATTGACCTGCTCCTTTGCTGAATGCTATCTTCGCTCATGGTTGTTGAGTGGCCACTCTAAGTAGTTGATGCTGGTGAGCGCGGGGCAATGAACGACGCGATCGGGCGTTCAACGAGCGAAACAATCGTGCGTCAAAGGCTGATGCAGGCCGCGTTCCTCGCCTGATCCATGACTGGGGGGTGTCCTTCGTGATTGTTGGGCGACGCCATTTCCGGTTGCGGGTCGGAGGACGCGGGCGTACCGGGACGGCAGGTCGGCACCAGATCTGACCGACTCCCACCGTCGTAAGACCATCACCATCCTGGGCAAAAGAAAGAGATGACGTCATGGCCAGAATCTTTGGACGCAAGACGGTCCTGCTCGCCGTGGGAGCGCTCGCGCTGACCCTGCTCGGCGGCGGTGTCGCTGTCGCCAAGCCGACCCCCGGCACCGATCCCGACGCGGTCCGGGTCGCCGGCAAGATGGTGGAGCAGCCACCGGTCACCCAGGCCGACATCGACCTGGCGAAGGCCGCCCTGAGGGACGGCGTGGGCATCCAGGCGTCGAGCGCGCAGCTCTTCGCCGTGGTCAGCGCCAACGGCGGCCTGATCCGGGGCAGCCAGGCCGTCTCGGCGACCTCGCTGGGTCTCGGCCTCTACCAGGTGGTCTTCGACGTGCCGGTGAACAACGGGGCGTTCGTGGGCACCATCGGGCTGACCGGCAGCGTCGGCACCTCACCCTCGGGCCTGATCTCCGTGGTCGGCCGGACCAACCTGGCGCAGGGCGTCTTCGTGCAGACCTGGAACGCCTCCAACCAGCCGGCCAACCGGAGCTTCCACCTCGGAGTGTTCCTTCCCTGATACCCCCGGTGCCCGCCGGCCTCCGTGTCTTCCCGAACAGACACGGAGGCCGGCGGCGTCCGGTGGCCCGCCCGCCCGATCCCTGATCGGCGGCAGCCGGATCACCCGCCGGGGCGGGGCGCCGGCAGGGTCAGTTCGGCCAGCACGGCACGGTGGTCGGAGCCCGGCAACCCCCACACCGCGACCCGATCCACGGCGATCCGCCGGTCCAGCAGGACATGGTCGATGGTGACCGGCGGGATCGGGTCCCCGTCGTACGGCCCCCAGGTGCCGGCCAGGCCGGCCCCGACCGCGTCGGCGGCGTCGACGTACCCGGTCGCCAGCAGATCGCGCAGCGGGGAGTGGTCGAGGGTGGCGTTGAAGTCGCCGGCCAGGATCCGCAGCGCTCCCTCCGGAGTGGCCGGTGGCTGCGCCCGCAGGTCCGCCCGCCACTCCGCCAGCCAGTCCAGGCTGGCGGGAGCCATCGGATGTGCCGACTCCACCAGCACCGCCGGCCCGGCCGGTGGCAGGACCGTCGCGTACGCCTGGGAGAAGCCGCCGGAGTTGCGGCGGGTCCCGGCGTCCCGGAGCGGATGCCGGGAGTAGAGCGCGGACCCGGTCGTCCCCACCTCCGGGTTGACCTGCCGGTGCGGCAGCAGCTCGGCCAGGCCGAGCCGGTCCAGCGACCGCTCGGCCGCCGGAGTGAACTCCTGCAACGCGAGCACGTCGACCGTCGAGGCCCGGACCAGGCCGACCAGCGGGGCCGGGTCGGCCGTCCCGGCGAGCAGGTTGGCGGTCAGCACCCGCAACGCCGTCCCGCCCGCGGCCGGTCGTGGATCCGGCAGGGCGCGGGGCAGGACCAGTGCCACCAGGACGGCCACGGCGGTCGCGGCGGCGCCCGCCGCCGCCCAGCGCCGGACGGCCAGGGCCACGCCGAGCGGGACCAGGCTCCCGGCCGCCACGTACGGAGTGAATGCCAGCAGTTGCACCAGCGGCCCCCGCTCCACCCCGGCGACCCGGATCGACGCCCAGCAGAACGCCGGTACGACAAGCGCCCAGCAGAGGCCGGTCAGCAGCGCCCGGCGGTGCCCCCGGGACCGGGCCCCGGACACCGGCTCCCGATCGAGATCCACACTCATGCCGGCACGTTAGCCGCCGGGTGTGCGGGGCCGGTGAAGAAGCCGTGCGGGTGTTCAGCCCGGGGTGGGCCAGGTGCTGGTGAGCACCCCGGTCAGCGCGTCGTACCGGTGGACCGTCGTCCGGTGCGGCCGCACCGTCCCGTGCTCCTTCACCTGGATGACCAGTACGCCGATCTTCACGTGGTCCCGGCTGACGACCGAGCGCCACGGCACGCCGTCCCGGGCGACGTCGACCTGATGCGAGAAGTCGCCGTCCGGGGCGGTGATCGAGTAACGGGGCCCGGCCGGCGGGTCGATGTCGAGCCCGCCGTCGGCCCGGATGGTGAGGGTGACGACCAGGTTGCCGTCGAGGTCGTGGATCCGCGCCGGGTCACCGGCGTGGTAGCGGCTGCGACCCTGACCCTGGACGTCCATCCCGTTGTAGAAGGTCCTGCCCCGCGCGTCGACCCAGAAGTGCGGCACGTGCGCGCGGGGCGCGCCGCGGCTGGCGCCGGGGTAGTAGGCGAGGTGCCAGTGCGGCGGGTTGTCCGGGTGCAGCACGTTGTTGGTCTCGAAGCCCATCAGCGAGAAGAAGTGCCCCCTGCGGCGGGCCTCGGCGACCAGCCCGGAGTCCCGTAGCACGGCCTCGCCGGCGACCATGTAGTTGATCACGGAGGCGGCCTGGGCCGCCGGCCACCCGTCGCCGCTCCACGGCCCGGCCATCCGGTCCGGGTCGTTGTGCTCGATCCGCCAGTGCAGCCCGCTGGCGGTGGAGGGGCTCAGGATGCTCCAGACCTGCAGGGTCGCCTGGTTGGCGTTTGCCGAGGGCCAGGTCACCGGGACGTCGAAGCTGATCCGGTACGGCGCACCCGGGTGCCGGCGTACCGGCAGGCGGGTGTCGGTGGCGACCACCGAGCCGATCCAACTCCCGGGCCAGTCGACGGTGACCGTCACCGCCTCGCGGCGCGGCCCCCGGATGAAGGAGTAGTACTCCGCCCGGCTGGCCACCTGGTGCGCGGCGCCGGGAACGAGCTCGTAGCCGGCGGGCAGGGTGATCTCGGGCGTGCCCGACTCGCCGGGGATCGCCTTCACCAGCCGGAACCCGGCGTAGCTCGGCGGGGGACCCTGGTCGGGCGCGGCGAGCGCGGGTGTCGCGAGGGCCACCGCCGAGACCGCCGGCAGCAGGAGCGCCGCCAGTAGGCGCGTCCCCCGGCGTCCCAGCGACACGGTGCCTCCCGGATTCGTCTCGTCCCGGCTTCATCGACCGGTTTGCGTGGCACCGATCCTATTGGTACCGGAGTGATGTCCGGCAACCCCTGTTGTTCTCCGGGCGGAAATCGTCACGACATCGGGGCGCCCAGGGTTTGCCGGCGGCGCTGTCCGGGAAGCCCGCACCGTGACGGACATGTCAGACACCGTGGCCACCCGCCCCAGTCCGGTCGAGACGGCTTCGGTCGGCCCCGAGCTGGAGCAGGCGCTCTTCCAGGTCAAGCGGGTGATCGTCGGGCAGGACAGGTTGGTGGAGCGGCTCTTCACCGCGTTGCTGGCCGACGGGCACTGCCTGCTGGAGGGGGTGCCGGGGGTGGCGAAGACCCTGGCGGCGCAGACCCTGGCGACGGCGGTGGGTGGGAGCTTCTCCCGGATCCAGTTCACGCCGGACCTGGTGCCGTCGGACATCGTGGGTACCCGGATCTACCGGGCGTCGGCGGAGAGTTTCGATGTGGAGCTGGGGCCGGTGATGGCGAACCTGGTGTTGGCCGACGAGATCAACCGGGCGCCGGCGAAGGTGCAGTCGGCGTTGTTGGAGGCGATGGCGGAGCGGCAGGTGTCGATCGGGGGGCGGAGTTATCCGGTGCCGGTGCCGTTTCTGGTGCTGGCGACGCAGAACCCGATCGAGTCGGAGGGGGTGTATCAGCTTCCGGAGGCGCAGCGGGACCGGTTCCTGCTGAAGGTCCTGGTCGACTATCCGACGGACGTCGACGAGCTGGCCATCCTCTACCGGATGAGCGCGGAACGGCCGACCGCGCGCGCCGTGCTCGACCCGCAGCGGCTGCGCGCCCTGCAGGACCGGGCCGGCCGGGTCTTCGTGCACCACGCGCTCGCCGAGTACGTCGTACGGCTGATCCTGGCCACCCGGAATCCCGCCCGGTTCGGGGTGCCGGAGGTGGCGCCGCTGCTCGCGTACGGTGCGAGTCCCCGGGCCACCCTCGGGCTGGTCGCCGCCGCCCGCGCCCAGGCCCTGCTGCGCGGCCGGGACTACGTGCTCCCCGACGACGTGCGCGAACTCGCCTCCGACGTGATCGCCCACCGGTTGGTGCTCTCCTTCGACGCCATCGCCGACGGGGTGCCCGCCGAGTCGGTGGTACGGCGGCTCGTCGAGGCCGTCCCGCCGCCCAGGATCGCGCCGTCCCGGCAGGAACACCGGCCCGGTATGGCGGTCGCGTGAACCGGCCCGGCCGGAACGGCGGCGCCGGATCCCTCCCGGGCGGGTCCGAGCCCACGCTGCGCCAACTCGTGCCCGAGCACCGGCTGCGCCGGCTGGAACTCGCCGTCACCCGCCGGCTCGACGGGCTGCTGCACGGCCAGCACCTCGGCCTGCTGCCGGGACCGGGCAGCGAGTTCAGCGGCGCCCGGGAATACCGGCCCGGCGAGGACGAGGTACGCCGGATGGACTGGGCGGTCACCGCCCGGACCACCCTGCCACACGTCCGCGAGGTCGACGCCGACCGGGAACTCACCACCTGGCTGCTTGTCGACTCCACCCCCAGCATGGACTTCGGCACCGCCGAGCTGGAGAAGCGGGAACTGGCGGTGGCGGCGGTCGCGGCGGTCGGCTTCCTCACCGCCGGGGTCGGCAACCGGCTCGGCGCGCACCTGCTCGACGCCGTCGGGATCCGCCGGCTACCGGCCCGGACCGGCCGGGCCCACCTGCTGAACCTGCTCACCAGACTTCTCGCGGCGCCACGCGGTGACCTGCCGGTGGCCGGATCCCCGTCGCTGGCCGACGCGGTGACCACGCTGCACCGGGCAAGCTCCGGCCGAGGGCTGGCGGTCGTCGTCTCCGACTTCCTCGACGGGCTGCCGGACGGCGAGACCGGCACCCCGGCCTGGGAGCGGGCGATGCGGCGACTCGCCGTACGCCACCAGGTGCTCGCGGTCGAGGTGGTCGACCCGCGCGAACTGGAGCTGCCGGACGTCGGCCTGCTCACCGTCATCGACCCGGAGACCGGCCGGCGCCGCGAGATCTCCACATCGGACCGCCGGCTCCGGGATCGGTTCGCCGCCGCGGCGGCCGACCAGCGGGAGCTGATCCGGCGGTCGCTCCGCCGGGCCGGCGCGGCGCACCTGCCGCTGCGCACCGACCGGGACTGGGTCACCGAGATCGTCCGGCACGTACACACCCAGCGGCGGCTGGCCGGTGCGGCCCGCCCGCCCGTTCCGGCGCTACGGGGAGGAGGCGCGGCATGACGTGGCAGTCTCCGGAGCGGCTCCTGCTGCTGCTCGGCGTGCTCGGGCTGGGCGTCTGGTACGTGCTGCTCCAGCGCCGCCGCAGCCGCTACGCCGTACGCTTCACCAACCTCCGCCTGCTGGACCGGGTGGCGCCGGACCGGCCCTCCTGGCGCCGGCACGTCCCGGCCGGGCTCTTCCTGGCCATGCTGGCGCTGCTGGTCGTCGGCTTCGCCCGGCCGGAGGCGGAGGTCCGGGTTCCCCGGGAACGGGCCACCGTGATGGTCGCGGTGGACGTCTCCACCTCGATGCTCGCCACCGACGTCGAGCCGGACCGGCTGGCGGCGGCGAAGTCGGCGGCGCACCGGTTCGCCGAGACGCTCCCGGACGAGTTCAACGTCGGGCTTGTCGCCTTCGCCGGCAGCGCGGCGGTGCTGGTGCCGCCGGGCACCGACCGCGCGGTGCTGCACTCCGGGATCAGGCGGCTCGCCGAGGGCAGCACCGGCGTGCAGGGCACCGCCATCGGCGAGGCGATCGGCACCTCGCTGGAGGCGATCAGGACCTCCGACGCGCAGGCCGCGAAGAATCCACCACCGGCCAGGATCGTGCTGCTCTCCGACGGGGCGAACACCTCCGGGCGGGATCCGCTCGCGGCGGCGGACGAGGCGGTGCAGGTCGGTGTGCCGGTGCACACCATCTCGTTCGGCACCGCCTCCGGCTACGTGGCCCGGGGTGGCCGGCCGATCCGGGTGCCGGTCGACGGCCAGACCCTGCGGGCGGTCGCCGAGCAGACCAGGGGCGGCTACCACGAGGCGGGCACCAGCGACGAACTGCGCGCCGTGTACGAGGACATCGGCACCTCCGTCGGCTACCGGACGGAGCAGCAGGACGTCTCCGCCCGGTTCATCGGCATCGGCCTGCTGCTGGCCATGGCGGCGGCCGGCGGCTCGATGGCCTGGTTCTCCCGACTGCCGTAGGCGGCACTGCCCACCCGGCCCGCCGCCCGGCCGGCACCGACCTGACCCCGGAACCGCCCGATCCGACCCCGACGACGGAGTGACGAGGAGTGAGCTATGGCAACCCAGACCGGGCTCGGCGAACCGCGCGGCCCATGGTTCGTCTCGCCGGACCTCGAACCGGACGGGCGCGGGGTTCCGGGCGTACCCGGTGAGGTGCTCGCGGCCGACCGGGCGAGCCGGCGGCGGCGGGCGCTGCTCGCCGCGCTGGCGGTGGTGGCGCTCTCCATCGGCTCCGGCGGCCTCGCCGGCGGCTGGGTGGCCAGCCAGGAGACGTCCGCCGAGCGGGGCAACGCGGCGCAGGCCGCCGTGCCGGCCGACCTGGTGGCCGCCGCCGCCCAGGTCGTGCCCGGGGTGGTCTCGGTGATGGTGGCCGGGGACGGCAGGTCCGCCGGCGGTTCCGGGTTCGCCCTCGACGACCTCCAGCACATCGTCACCAACGACCACATCGTGGCCCGGGGCGGTGGCGGGGATCCCGGCGGCGCGGTGCTGGTGGAGACCTCGGACGGCCGGCAGTATCCGGCCCGGGTGGTCGGCCGCGACGCGAGCAGCGACATCGCGGTGCTCCGGGTGCCGCCGTCGGCCGGCCTGACGGCGCTGCCGCTGGCCAGGCCCGGTGCCACCCGGGTGGGCGAGCCGGTGCTCGCGGTCGGCTCGCCGCTGGGGCTCTCCGGCACGGTCACCGCCGGGATCGTCAGCGCGCTGGACCGCCAGGTGAAGCTCGGCGAGAACCGGCACAGCGCGGTACAGACCGACGCCTCGATCAACCCGGGCAACTCGGGTGGTCCACTTGTCAACGCCCGTGGCGAGGTGGTCGGGGTGAACACCGCGATCGCCACCATCGACGGCAACGGTTCGATCGGGATCGGCTTCGCCATCCCGATCGAACAGGCGCAGCAGACCGCGGACACCATCATCGGCAAGGGCGGCTGATGCCCGTACGGTTGAGGACATGGCATCCCTGACCATCCGACCCGGACTCGTCATCCCGGAGACGGAACTGCACTGGCGGTTCTCCCGGTCCAGCGGGCCGGGCGGGCAGGGCGTGAACACCACCGACTCCCGGGCCGAACTCTCCTTCGACGTGGCCCGCTCGTCGGCGCTGCCGGAGCGGCTCCGGGCCCGGGCGGTGGAGCGGCTGGCCGGGCGCCTCTCCGACGGGGTACTGACGATCTCGGCGTCGGAGCACCGCGCCCAACTGCGCAACCGGGAGGCGGCCCAGGCCCGGCTGGTCGCCCTGCTGGCCGACGCGGTCGCGCCACCCGCGCCGCCGAGGCGGGCGACCAGACCGAGCCGGGCGGCGAAGGAACGGCGCCTCTCCGCGAAGAAGCGCCGGGGACAGCTCAAACAGACGCGGCGCCGCGACCAGGAATGACCGGCGCCCGCTGCCGCCACCCCGTCAAGCCGACAGCGCGGTGAGCGCCAGGTCGACGTCGTGTTCGGTGGAGTAGAGGTGGAACGAGGCGCGTACCCGTCCGGCCCGGACCGCCGCCCGCACGCCGGCCGCCGCCAGCTTCTCCGCCGCGCCCGGCACGTCGACGGTGACGATCGCGCTCTCCCCGGGCGGCCGGCCCAGGCCGGTCAGGAACCGGTTCGCCAACCGGACGTTGTGCTCCCGGATCGCCGGCAGTCCCACCTCGGCGAGCAGCTCCATGGCCGGGGCGGCCCCGACGAAACAGAACCAGGCGGGGGAGATGTCGAACCGGCGGGCGTCGTCGGCGAGGCGTAGCGGCGGCCCGTAGTAGGAGGCGTGCGGGTCGGAGCCGGCGTACCAGTTCGCGGCCAGCGGGGTGAACCGGTCGCGGATCCGGGGGCTCAGGTAGCCGAAGGTGGCGCCGCGCGGCGCCATCAGCCACTTGTACGCGCCGACCGCCACCACGTCGGCCCGGCCCGCGTCGAACGGCAGCCAGCCGCAGCCCTGGGTGGCGTCGACCACCACCAGCGCGTCGTGCGCCCGCGCGGCGGCGAGAATGTCGTCGTACCGGGCGATGGTGCCGTCCGCCGACTGCACCAGGCTGAACGCGACGAGGTCGGTGCCGGCGTCGATCGCGTCGACGAGCCCGTCCAGCGGGACGGTCCGGACCCGCACCCCGCGCTCGGCGTGCACCAGCCAGGGGAAGAGGTTGGAGGTGAACTCCACCTCCGGCGCCAGCACGGTGGCTCGGGAGGGCAGCGCCGCCCCGACCGGGGCGAGCAGTTGGGAGACGGTAGCGCCGACGGTCACGTCCGCCACCGGCACGCCGACCAGCTCGGCGAAGGCGGCCCGGGACCGCCCGGTGGCGGAGTCCCACCCCTCCCAGGAGGTGCTCCCGGCCCGCCACTGTGCCAGGGCGTCCTGCACCGCCTCCCAGGCCGGATCCGGCGGGAGCCCGTAGCTGGCGGTGTTCAGCCACCCCGGCTCGGGCCGCCACAGGTGCTGCGCTCCGGCGAGATCCACCGGGCCAGGCTATCCGCCGGCGGCGAGGTGGCGCCTCCGGGTTTCCGTCAGCCGTCTCCGGCTGCCGCCAGCAGCCGGGCCCGCAGCGGGGCGGCCCGTTCCGCGAAGCCGCGCTGTGCGGCGGCGTACTCGGCCCGGCCCTCGGGAGTCTCCACCCGCACCGGCGGATGGCCGAGCGCGGTCAGGTCGTAGGGACTGGCCCGCATGTCCAGGGTGCGGATCTCCCGGGCCAGGGCGAACGCGTCGGCGACCAGCTCGCTCGGCACCAGCGGGGAGAGTTTGTACGCCCACCTGTAGAGGTCCATGTTGGCGTGCAGGCACCCCGGCTGCTCGTTCTCGTGCTGGGTCTCCCGGCTCGGGGTGAGCAGGTTCAGCGGCCGGGCCGGCGCGGTGAAGAAGCGGTACGCGTCGAAGTGGCTGCACCGGATGCGGTTGCCCTCCACCACCCGGGCGGTCTGCTCGGGAGAGAGGCGCAGCGGCCAGGCGTCGTGGCGTACCTCCGCCTGGGTCTGCCGGTAGACCATCGCCCACTCGTGCATCCCGAAGCAGCCGAACTGACCGGGCCGGCTCGCCGTGCGGGCCAGCAGGGTGCGGATCCACTCGACGGAGTCGCCGCGGCGGTGCCGTACCGCTGCGGTGTCGAGGGTGAGGCCGGCGGAGTCGGCGCGGTAGTCCCGGCCGAACTCGGCCGGGTCGGCGTCCCGCAGCACGACGCCCGCGCCCGGATGCCAGCGTCGCAGTTGCGCCGGGCGGTGCGAGTAGTAGGTGAAGAGGAAGTCCTCCACCGGGTGCCGCTCGCCGGTGCCGCGCCGGGCCAGGTGCGGCGCCAGCCAGGCGTCCACCCGCCGCTCGTGGGCCCGCCGCCGGGCCCGCCACCGCGCCGCGTCGAGCACGGCGGTACGGGCGGGAGCGGCGGTCACCGCTCCAGGGTACGGCGGCGGCGGGGCGGGTCAGTGCGGCACGTCCACGCTCACCCCGGCCGAGAAGACGGCGCTGCGCAGCTCGATCCGGGTCGGTGCCGCCCCGCCCGTCGCGGCGAAGACCAGCGGCGTGACCACGCGCTCACCGGCCGGGACCGGGTCGGCGAACGGGTCCCGGCCGGCGTTGGCGATCTGCGTCGCCGGCACGTCGGCCCCGACCCAGTCCCCGTTCGGCAGGTACGCCCGCTGCAGCGTGCCGTGCCACTCCTGGCTCCGGTCGGTCAGGTTGCGTACTCCGACGATCGCCTGGCAGCCGCCGGGCGCGGGCGGGCAGGTCAGCCGGTAGACGGTGAACTCGAAGGCGCTCTCCCGCAGGCTGGTGCCGACCGGCCCGGCCACGGTGCTGCCCACCCACGCCCCGCTCGACGGCTGCCGGTCGCCGTTGATCGCGCTCACCTGGCTGGAGCCGGTCCACGCGGTGAGGGCGGCGAGCGCCACGGCGAGCAGGGCAGCGGTGCCGACCGCGGCCCAGGCCGGGGGCCGGGGACGCCGTCGCGGTGGCCGATAGGTGGTGGCGGGATGCGGTGCGGGCCGGGCCCGCCCCACCACCGGGGCGAGTTCCTCGGCGCTCGGCTCCGGCGGCTCGGCTGCCTCGGCAGCCCCGGGCCCGGGGCCGGCCGGTGTGTCGGGATCCGGCGCGGGGGAGCGGGGTGGAATGGGCGCCCGGCCGACGTATCGGGCGCCGCCAGCGATGCCGACCAGGCCGTCCTCGACCGCTTCGTCGGTCCGGGCCAGCTCGACCGCTTCGTCGGTCCGGGCCAGCTCGACCGCTTCGTCGGTCCGGGCCAGCTCGACCGCTTCGTCGGTCCGGGCCAGCTCGACCGCTTCGTCGGTCCGGGCCAGCTCGACCGCTTCGTCGGTCCGGGCCAGACCGCCGTCGCGCAGCAGGCCCTCGCCCCCCTCGGGGACCTGCTCGGCCGCCGTGGCGGGAGCCGGCTCGGCCGCGCTGCCGGTCCGGGGGTGCCCGGTGGCCCGGCGTACGCTCTCGGGTGCCGGGATCTTGTTGTCGCCGCGTACCCGGGCCCGGGCACGCGCGATCGGACCTCCGGACCTGCGGACCCGCCGGGCCGCCGCGGTGGCCTGCCGCTCGGCGGCGCGCTCCTGCGCCGCACGCCGCTTCGCGGCACGCCGGGCGGCCCGCTTCTCGGTGCGTCCCGGCGGTGCCGCGTTGACCTGGTCGGCGATCCGCCGTCGCCGTCGCCGTCGCCACCAGAGGGCACCGCCACCCGCGAGAAGCAGTGCCAGTGCCGCGACGGCGGTGCCAAGCAGCGTGCCGCGTCGCCACCAGGGCGGCGCGGCCCCCGCACCGGCCTGCACCGAGTCGCCCCTCCCACGCACCCAGGTCGTGGTGGCGCAGTCGTACGGCACGGCGCCGCCCGCGACGAAGGCGCAGGCCGGAGCGGTGACGTCGGCCCCGGCCGCCGGTGGTGCGAGCGTGCTGCTCAGCAGCGCCTGGCTGCGGGCGCCCAGCTGGACCTGCCAGACCACCTCGGTGCCGACCTGGCCCGGCAGAGTGCCGGGCGGGGTGGCCGCACCGCCCTGGCTGATCATGAAGGGGGTGGCCCCGGGCGGCAGCTCCTGCCGCACGGTCGTCCGCACCATGCCGTCGGTGCCGTTGCGCACCCGGATGTCGTACCGGGGCGCCGGGTCGCCGTAGCTGGTCATCGCGACGGTGACCGGCGGGGTGGCCGCCTGGGCGAGGGCTCCGGGCGCGGTGGTGGCCAGCAGGCAACCCGCGATCACCGCCCCTGCCGCACGTAGTCGGGTCGATGCAGGCATCACGAATGTCCTCCCGCCCCGACGCTAGGCCGGTCGGGTGGCGGGCCGGTGGGGAAGGACCGAACCGCCGCCCGTGGCCGCGGCGCTGCGGTATCGTGCGCCGCGGGTGGCGCCGGCCCGCCCCGGGGTGGGGGATAGATTGGCGGCGTGCGTATCGCTCGTTTCGCTCATGCAAAGGGAATGTCGTTCGGCGTGGTCGAGGGCGACCCGGCGGCCGGCCCCGAAGGGTTGACGGTGGCCGAGGTCGAGGGCCATCCGTTCGGCGAGATCCGGTTCACCTCGGCCCGGTGGGCCCTGGCGGACGTCCGGTTGCTCTCGCCGATCCTGCCGAGCAAGGTGGTCTGTGTCGGCCGCAACTACGCCGAACACGCCGCCGAGCACGGCAACGACGTGCCGGCCGAGCCGCTGCTCTTCCTCAAGCCCTCCACCTCGGTGATCGGGCCCCGCGACGCCATCCGGCTGCCGGCCCAGTCGAAGCAGGTCGAGCACGAGGCGGAGCTGGCCGTGGTGATCGGTCCGCCCGGCGCGCGCCGGGCCGACCGGGCGACCGCTGCCCGGGCCATTTTCGGCTACACCTGTGCCAATGACGTGACAGCGCGCGACCTGCAGCGTTCGGACGGCCAGTGGACCCGGGCCAAGGGCTTCGACTCGTTCTGCCCGCTCGGCCCGTGGATCGCGACCGGGATCGACGTCGGCGACGTCGAGGTCCGCTGCGAGGTGGGCCGGGGGGCGGACGAGATGGAGGTACGCCAGCTCGGCCGGACCAGTGACATGGTCTTCGACGTTCCGACCCTGGTGTCCTATATCTCACACGTGATGACGCTGCTGCCGGGTGACGTGGTGCTGACCGGTACTCCGGCCGGGGTTAGTCCGATCGTCGACGGGGATACGGTCACCGTGCGCGTCGGCGGCATCGGCGAGCTGTCGAACCCGGTGGTGGCCCTCGACTGAGGGCCGGCGTGCGGCCGCGGCGGGCGGGTGCCGGGCCGATTTGGTCTCCACCGAGGGGTCCGGTAAAGTTCGCTTTCGGTGCGACGAGCACCGATGGGGTATGGGGTAATTGGCAGCCCGACTGATTCTGGTTCAGTTAGTCTAGGTTCGAGTCCTGGTACCCCAGCAACCGAAGCCCGCAAGGGCGCCGGTAGCTGGTCTCTGATAGAGTTCAGCGGCGTTGATCGCAAGGTCAACAACGGAAAGTCCTGGCCCCGTCGTCTAGCGGCCTAGGACGCCGCCCTCTCAAGGCGGTAGCGCCGGTTCGAATCCGGTCGGGGCTACGATCGACGGCCCGCGTCACTCCGGTGGTGCGGGCCGTTTCCCGTTCCACGGGCCGTTTCCCGTTCCACGGGCCGTTTCCCGTTCCACGGGCGCCGGGCCGGTTCCCGATGTCGAGCATCGCACACCATCCCGGGTCATGGTCGCCGAAACCCTGAGCTGGCCCTCGAAGCCCTTCGCGTGGTTGCCGGGCACGCCCGGCAACCACGGCGGCGTCCGGTGTCCCCCGGCCGGCGCCGCCGGGCACGGGGCCGGGCTACAGGCCGCTCAGGCGTTGGCCGGCCCGGACCACGGCCATCGCGTGCCGGTCGCCGGGACGGCGGCCGAGCCGCTCGATCGGCCCGGAGATGCTGACCGCGGCGATCACCCGACCGGTCCGGTCGCGGATCGGCGACGAGACGCTCGCCACCCCGACCTCGCGCTCGGCCACGCTCTGCGCCCAGCCCCGGCGGCGTACCTCGGCGAGGGTGCGGCCGGTGAACTTGCACCGGGGCAGTAGCGGCATGACCGCCTCCGGCGGCTCCCAGGCCAGCAGGATCTGCGCGGCGGAGCCGGCGGTCATCGGGAGCACCGAGCCGACCGGCACGGTGTCGCGCAGCCCGCTGGCCCGCTCGGCGGCGGCGACGCAGATCCGCTCGTCGGCCCGGCGCAGGTAGAGTTGGGCACTCTCGCCGGTCGCGTCGCGCAGCGCGGAAAGCAGTGGCTCGGCCGCGGTGAGTAGCACGTCGGGCGCCGCGTTGGCCAGCTCGCCGAGCCTGGGCCCCGGGCGCCACCGTCCCTGGGTGTCCCGGACCAGCATCCGATGGATCTCCAGGGCCTGGGCCAGGCGGTGCGCCGTGGCCCGGGGGAGCTTGGTGCGATCGACGAGTTCGGCCAGGCTGGCGCCGTCGACGCAGGCGGCCAGGATGACCACCGCCTTGTCGAGAACGCCGACACCGCTCATACTGTGTCCCACAAGCCGAAACCTACCTCCCAGAATTTAGGATGTCCAGATGGTGGGAGTCACTCCAGAGCCGTCCTCGCCGAGGACCTTGGCCGAGAAGGTCTGGGATGCTCACGTGGTGCGATCCGCTGACGGTGAGCCGGATCTGCTCTATATCGACCTGCACCTGCTGCACGAGGTGACCAGCCCGCAGGCCTTCGACGGGCTGCGGATGGCGAACCGCAAGGTCCGCCGGCCCGATCTCACACTCGCGACGGAGGACCACAACACCCCGACCGGTTACGACGACCCGTCGTTCCGGTCCCGGCGCGGTGACCTGCTCACCATCGCCGATCCGACCTCGCGGACCCAGATCGAGACGCTGCGCCGCAACTGCGCCGAGTTCGGCCTCCGGCTGCATCCGCTCGGCGACGACAACCAGGGCATCGTGCACGTGATCGGCCCCCAGCTCGGGCTGACCCAGCCGGGCCTGACGATCGTCTGCGGCGACTCGCACACCGCCACCCACGGCGCGTTCGGCGCCCTGGCCTTCGGGATCGGGACCAGCGAGGTCGAGCACGTCCTCGCCACGCAGACCCTGCCGCAGATCCGCCCGAAGACCATGGCGGTGACCGTGATCGGCGAGCTGGGCCCCGGGGTCACCGCCAAGGATCTGGTGCTGGCGCTGATCGCGCAGGTCGGCACCGGCGGCGGGCGCGGCCACATCGTCGAGTACCGGGGCGAGGCGATCAGCCGGCTCTCCATGGAGGGGCGGATGACCATCGCCAACATGTCCATCGAGTGGGGCGCCAAGGCCGGCATGATCGCGCCGGACGAGACCACCTTCGCCTACCTCAAGGACCGGCCCAACGCCCCGCAGGGCGCCGACTGGGACGCCGCCGTCGAATACTGGCGGAGCCTGCCGACCGATTCGGGTGCGACCTTCGACAGCGAGGTGGTGCTGGACGCGAGCCGGATCAGCCCGTTCGTCACCTGGGGCACCAACCCCGGGCAGGGCACCGCGCTGGACGCGGCCGTGCCGGATCCGGAGGAGTTCGTCACCGACGCCGAGCAGACCGCCGCCCGCCGGGCCCTGGAATACATGGACCTCAAGCCCGGCACCCCGCTCCGGGACGTCCCGGTGGACGTGGTCTTCGTCGGCTCGTGCACCAACGGCCGGCTGGAGGACCTGCGCGCCGCCGCCGACGTACTGCGCGGGCACCGGGTCGCCGACGGGGTACGGATGCTCGTCGTACCCGGATCGGCGGCGGTCCGCGAGGCGGCCGAGCAGGAAGGGCTGGACCAGATCTTCACCGCGGCCGGTGCCGAATGGCGGTTCGCCGGCTGCTCGATGTGTCTCGGCATGAACCCGGACACCCTGAAGCCGGGCCAGCGCGCGGCCTCGACATCCAACCGTAACTTCGAGGGCCGGCAGGGCCGGGGCGGGCGCACCCACCTGGTCTCGCCACCGGTCGCCGCCGCCACCGCCGTGGTCGGCCGGCTGGCCGCGCCGGCCGACCTGTGAAGGGGCTGACCTGAGATGGAGCTGACCTGAGATGGACAAGTTCACCGTGCACACCGGCACGGCGGTCCCGCTGCGCCGGTCCAACGTGGATACGGATCAGATCATCCCCGCCGTGTACCTCAAGCGGGTGACCCGGACGGGCTTCGCCGACGGTCTCTTCAGCGCTTGGCGGGAGGACTCCGCATTCGTACTCAACGATTCTTCATATTCCGGCGCATCGATTCTGGTTGCCGGTCCGGAGTTCGGCACGGGCTCCTCCCGGGAGCACGCTGTGTGGGCGCTGCGGGACTGGGGGTTCCGGGCCGTCATCTCTCCCCGCTTCGGTGACATCTTCCGGGGGAACGCTCTCAAGGAAGGGCTCCTTCCGGTCGAGCTTGAATTGAAGGCTGTCGAAGCCCTGTGGGAGCTGGTCGAGTCCGACCCCACCGCGCGGATCACCGTCGACCTGACCGCCCGGGAGGTCCGGGCCGGGGAGGAAACCTGGTCCTTCCCGCTCGACGACTTCAGCCGCTGGCGCCTCATCGAGGGCTTGGACGACATTGGACTGACCCTCCGGCACGAGGCCGACATCACCGCGTACGAGACCCGGCGATCCCCCTTCCGGCCCGTGGTGGCATAGGCCGAACCGCCGTCCGCACAGCCGTTTTCGCCCCCGCCGGTTCGCCCGGCGGGGGCGAATCCGTTGCGACACAATGGGTTTTTTCGAGCAGATGTTTGTGTCCCGGTGGCACAGGGCATACCGTGCGCGCAGAATGGCTCGCGTTGAGTCCAGTTGCACATTGGGAGGGAAGTCGTGAACAAGGCCGAGCTCATCGAGGCTCTCGCCGCTCGTCTGGGGGACCGGAAGACGGCGACGTCGGCGCTCGACGCGGTCCTCGCGGAGGTCCAGGCGGCGGTCACCAAGGGGGACCGGGTCGCCATCACCGGGTTCGGGGTGTTCGAAAAGCGCGTGCGCGGTGCTCGAACAGCCCGCAACCCCCGCACCGGGGAGTCGGTGAAGGTGAAGAAGACATCCGTTCCGGCCTTCCGGCCGGGCGCCGGGTTCAAGGAGATGGTGGCCAGCGGCAAGGCCCCGAAGAACACCGTGGCGGCGAAGAAGACCACCACGGGGTCGACGGCCAGGTCGACCGCCGCCAAGAAGACGACGACCAAGAAGGCCGCACCGGCGAAGAAGACCGCCACCAAGGCGGCGGCGAAGAAGACGGCTCCGGCGAAGAAGGCGACCGGCGTCAAGAAGGCCACCACGGCCAAGAAGACGGCGACGGCAAAGAAGACGGCGACGGCCAAGAAGACGACGGCAGCCAAGAGCACGTCCACCCGCGCCACGGCGACCAAGAAGGCGACCGCCAAAAAGGCTCCGGCCAAGAAGGCCGCCAGGCGCTGAGCCGGCTCTGCACCGCAGGGCGCCTCCGGCTGGTCCGGGGGCGCCCTTTCGCGTCGCCCGGCCCGCCGTCGGCTGTCCCCGGCCCGCCGTCTGCCCCGGGACAGCACTGCCCTCGCCTTCCCTGCGGGTGTTGGAGCCGCTCAGCGGCCGCCCAGCGGCGCGAACCCCCGGATCGGATGCCCGGGGTACCCTCGGCCGGTTCGGGCCCGCAGAGCCGCAGTCACGCCGCCAGGCCGCTGCCGCCGGCCAACCGGTCCGCGCCGTCCAGCCGGCTGGCGGCGACCAGCCGGTCGCCGGCAAAGGCGAGCAGCCAGCCGGTGCCCTTGCGGGCCCGGAAGCTTTCCACCGACCCGGGGCCCCGATCCGGGACCGTGGCCGGGTTCGCCAGCAGGGCCAGCGCCGGCGGGATCACCTTGCCCTGACTGCACACCACCGCGGGCGCCCCGGCCCGAGCCAGCTCCAGCAGGGCGCCGGCGGCGGCGAGCGCGTTCTCCCCGGCGTCCTGCCCCGGCCTCGGCTCGTCGTACGCGGAATCCGCCTCCACCGGCAGGTCGAGGAGTTCGGCAAGTGCCTGCAGCGTCTGTACGCAGCGCCGGGGCGTCGCCGAGAGGAGCCGGCCCGGCCGGAGCGGCGCGAGCAGTCCGGCCAGATCCCGGGCCTGTGCCCGACCGGTGGCATCCAGCGGGCGGGCGGTGTCCGGGCCGGACCAGGTGCCCCGCTTGCCGGCACGGGCGTGCCGGACGAGCCCCAGCACCACGCTCACCGGCGGCAGCGCGGCGAAGTCCTCCAGCACCCGGACGTCGTGCGGATAGCTGGCCAGCCGGGCGGCCTCGGGCAGCGGCAGCCAGCGTACGGCGTCCACCTCGGTATCCGGCTGGAAGCCGCCGCTGCCGGCCGCCCGCATCGACCAGTACTCGACCGTCTTCGGCGTGCCGTCGCGCATCAGGTAGCGCACCGGCGGCAGGCGTACCTCCGGCACCGCGCGCACGTCGGCCTCCTCGGCCACCTCGCGTACCGCGGCGGTCAGCGGATGCTCGCCGGGATCCAGTTTCCCCTTCGGTAGGGACCAGTCGTCGTAGCGGGGACGGTGCACCAGGCACACCTGCACGCCGACGGCGGAGCGGCGCCAGACCACGCCACCCGCCGCCCGGACCGGGGTCAGGCCAGCCATGCCGTCCGGCGTCTCCGGCTCGCCCGCTCCCACGCCTCGGGGAAGGCGGCGCGGGCGGTGCGGATGGCGGCGCGCTCCCGCTCCACCAGCCGGCCGGCGGTCACCGCGACCGCGTGGTCGGCCGGATTCTCCGCCGCGATCGACTGCCAGGTCTCCGCCGCGACCGCCGCGTCCTGGTGCTCGCCGAGCAGGTTCTGCACCTTCGACAGCGCCCTGGCCAGCTTCGCCGCGTCCCCGCCGAGCACACCGGCGACGGCGTCGACGGCGTACCGGGCCCGCTTGCCGTTGATCCGGACCGCGTGCCAGCGTTCGTCCGGGGCGTCCCGGCGCAGATCGGCGGCGCCGTCGACCTCGTCGTCGCCGTCGGTGAGCCGGTGCCAGGGCCGGGCGACCAGCCGCGGCAGCACCTCGGCGGCCGGCTCGTCGGCCCGGGCGGTCAGCTGGGGTGCCCGGGCGGCGTCGACAAGCGACTCCACCAGGGCGTGATAACGCGGCGAGCCCAACGCCTCGTCGACCGCGGCCAGCGCCGCGTCGTGCCGGTCGGCGAGGACCCGGTCGATCCGCTCCACCGCCTCCGCGTCGAGCGGGCTGAGCGGGTCGGCGGCGGCCGTCTCGTGCAGCCGGGCCCGCAGCACCTCGGCGTCCCGGGCCTGCCCCAGCACGCCGGCCAGCCACTTCAGCTCGTCGCGCAGCGGCGTGGCCCACGCCTTGCGGACCAGCGGCCCGAAGGTCCGCAGGTCGCTGCGGAGCCGCCGGCAGCCGACCCGCATCTGGTGTACGGCGGTGTCGTCGTCGCCGACCGGTGCCCGCAACCGGACCAGCGGGTCGTGCGCGAGGATCCGGCCGATGCCGTGCCGGATCGCGACGACCACCACGTCACCGGCGCTCGGCGGCTCGGGCAGCTCGCCGGGGGGCACCAGGTCGGGTGGGCCGTCGGCGGCCGGCCCGAGCGCCCGGACGTGCTTCGGGGTGAAACCGCCGGCCCGGGCGCCGGCGTCGGTCAGTGCCGCCTCGACCAGGTCGAGCAGGTCACCGTCGCCCTCCTTGCGCTCCACCTCGATCTCACGGAACGTCGCGCGGATCCGCTTGCCGTCCAGCACCGAGACCGCGTCGTCGGCAATCTCGGCGAGCAGCCGGTCGGCGCCGTCGCGCAGCTCGTACGCCCGGCGGACCGTCCGGACCACCGCGGCGGGCGCCAGCTCCGCGCCCCGCGAGTATGCGGTGACCAGCGCCGTCAGCTCGGCCGGCGGCGACTTCCGCCGACCGGGCCGGGAGACCTCGTGCCGCACACCGGGGCTGTCGGCCGGCAGCTTCACCGTCCAGGGCAGGTCGTCACCGCGCCGGTGCCGCAGCGACACCCCGGCCCGGGCCAGCCGTAGGTCGGCGGTGTCGAGGTAGATCGCCGTGAGCGTCACCGGGGAGAGCTCCACCACGCGTACGCCGTCCGGCAGCGCACCGGCGAGCTCGGGCAGGGTGAAGTCGGGGTCGACGTCGTACTTCCGCTCCTCCTCCAGCATCGGTCCAGCCTAGTCCGGGCGGGTCACTTGGCGGCCCCGGAGAAGCGGCGCAGCAGCGCCTCCTGGAGGTTCACCAGCGGTGCCTCCAGGCTCCCCCTCCGCCGGGTCCAGCCGCCGTCCCCGGTCAGGTCGAACGCCTCGACCTCCGGGCTCATCGCGGCGGTCAGCAGCTCGTCCAGCTCGGCCCGCGCGGTCGGGTCGGTGACCTGCACCAGCGCCTCCACCCGGCGGTCGAGGTTGCGGTGCATCAGGTCGGCGGAGCCGATCCAGAACTCGGCACCGGTCTCCGGCCCGCCGCCGTCGCCGGCGGCCGTGACCCCGCTGCCGAACCGGAACACCCGGGAGTGCTCGAGGAACCGGCCCAGGATCGAGCGCACCCGGATGTTCTCCGACAGCCCCGGCACGCCCGGCCGCAGCGTGCACATCCCGCGGATCAGCAGGTCGACGTGGACCCCGGCCCGGGAGGCCCGGTAGAGCGCGTCCACGATCGCCTCGTCGACCAGCGAGTTGACCTTGAACTGGACCAGCCCCGGCACCCCCTGCCGGGCCTGCTCGATCTCCCGCTCGATCCGCTCGATCAGCCCGCGCCGGATGCCCTGCGGCGCCACCAGCAGCCGCCGGAACGACCTCTGCCGGCTGTAGCCGGTGAGCACGTTGAACAGGTCGGTCAAATCGGCGCCGATCTCCGGGTCGGCGGTGAGCATGCCGAAGTCCTCGTAGAGCCGGGCCGTCTTCGGGTGGTAGTTGCCGGTGCCGATGTGGCAGTACCGCCGGATCTGGCCGCCCTCCTGCCGGACCACCAGCGCGGTCTTGCAGTGCGTCTTGAGCCCGACCAGCCCGTACACCACGTGGCAGCCGGCCCGCTCCAGCACCCGGGCCCAGCCGATGTTGGCCACCTCGTCGAAGCGGGCCTTGATCTCCACCAGCACCACCACCTGCTTGCCGGCGGCGGCGGCGTCGATCAGCGCGTCGACGATCGGCGAGTCGCCGCTGGTGCGGTAGAGGGTCTGCTTGATGGCGAGCACGTTGGGGTCGGCGGCGGCCTGCTCGATGAAGCGCTGCACGCTTGTGGAGAACGAGTGGTACGGGTGGTGCACCAGGATGTCGCCGTCGCGCAGGGTGGCGAAGACGCTGCGCGGCACCTCGCCCTCCGCCAGCCGGGGATGGGTGGCCGGCACGAACGGCGGGTCCTTCAGGTCGGACCGGTGGGACTCGTTGTAGACCTGCCAGAGCGCGGTCAGGTCGAGCAGTCCCGGCACCCGCAGCACGTCCTGGCTGTCCATGTCGAGTTCCCGGACCAGCAGGTCGAGCACGTGGTCGGAGACGGAGGCGGCGACCTCCAGGCGGACCGGCGGGCCGAACCGGCGGCGGGCCAGCTCGCGTTCCAGGGCCTGGAGCAGGTCCTCGTCCCGGTCCTCGTCGACCTCCACCTCGGCGTTGCGGGTCACCCGGAACAGGTGGCACTCCATCACCTGCATGCCGGAGAAGAGCTGGTCGAGGTGGGCGGCGATGAGGTCCTCCACCGGCAGGAAGCGGCTGCCGGGCGCGTCCCGCTCGACCCGGACGAACCGGGGTACGTTGTTCGGCACCTTGACCCGGGCGAAGAGCTCCGAATTGCCGTCGGAGTCCCGGACCACCACGGCCAGGTTCAGCGACCGGCTGGAGATGTACGGGAACGGGTGCGCCGGATCGACGGCGAGCGGGGTGAGCACCGGGAAGATCTGCTCCCGGAAGTACGTCCGCAGCCGCTGCCGTTCCGGGGCGGGCAACTCGTCCCAGTGCAGCACCGCGATGTCCTCGGCGGCGAGCTTCGGCATCACCTCGTCGACGAAGCAGGCCGCGTGCCGGGCCACCAACTCGGCGGCGCGCTCGGAGACCAGTTCGAGCTGGGTGGGCAGCGGCATCTGGTCGCCGCCGCGCACCGGCAGCCCGGCCGAGAGCCGGCGCTTCATCCCGGCGACCCGGACCATGTAGAACTCGTCGAGGTTGTTGGCGAAGATGGCGAGGAACTTGGCCCGTTCCAGCAGTGGGGTGTCCGGGTCCTCGGCCAGGGCCAGCACCCGGGCGTTGAAGTCGAGCCAGGAGAGCTCCCGGTTGAGGAACCGCTCCGGCGGCAGGGGGTCGGCCGGCCCGACCGGCGCGCGGGCGGCGGGCTCGGCAGGAGGTTCGGTGGCGGGCCCGGCAGGGGGTTCGGTGGCGGGCCCGGCAGGGGGTTCGGTGGCGGGCCCGGCAGGGGGTTCGGTGGCGGGCCCGGCCACCGGATCGCGCTCCGGTGCCTTCTCGCCCCGGGTCTCTGCTGTCTTCTCGACCCGTTCGCCGGGGCTGGCCGGCCGGGCAGCGCGGGAGGCACGGCCGGTCCGGGGCGTGCGACCGGGGTCGGCTCGGGCCGTCGGCGTCGAGGCTGACGTCGACCGCCGGGATCGACCCGTCTGCGATGATTCGTCTGGGACGTCCGTGGCGTCCGATACCCGATCGGGAGCCGACCGTTCGGTGGCGCGGGAGCGCTGCTGGCGTGCGGAAAGGGGGCGGCGGGACGGCGGCGTGCTCACGGTCCCATCATTGCCCGAGCCTGGTTAACGGAAAATGAACTTGACCGACCCGCTCGGGGACCCCGCTCAGGGGAAGGTCGGCAGCGTGATCCGGACCAGCGCGCCGCTGGCGTCGTGCTCCAGCCGGACCCGCTGGCCCAGCCGGAGCAGGCGCAGGCCGGAGGCGTCGAACGCGCTCGCGGGAAAGGCGACCCGGCTGCCGTCGTCGAGCAGCAGCGTGCCGGTCCGGGTGCGCGGATCGTAGTCGGCCACCGTGCCCTGCATGCCGAGCACCGTACACCGGCGACCGGCCGTACACCGCTCGCCGGCCGCCAACCGCTCTGCCGGGTCGACGGCCGCCAACCGCTCTGCCGGGTCAGCGGTCCGCGGCGGCCGGTGCCGCCCGCCGGGTCACTGCTGCGGTGTGGCGGCCGAGCCCGAGCGCGGTCGCGGCACGCAGGTCCGCCGGGGTGTCGACGTCCCGGCGCAGCGTCGGCCAGGCGGCGACGAGCGGACGGGCGCCGGAGGCCGCGTGGGCCGCCGCCGAGCGCGGGCCGAACCGGGGATCCAGCGCCGTGCCGGGAGCGGCGGTGAGCAGTACGGTGCCGGTGCCGGGGGCGTCCGCGACGAACCGCCGTACGCCCGCCGGTCCGCCCCCCGGTTCACCGGCCTCGGCGGCCTCGGCGGCCCGGAGCGCCTCGGCCAGTTCGTCCGGCCGCAACGCCGGTAGGTCGGCGGTGAGTGCCGCCACCCGTCCTCCGGGGACCAGCGACGCGCCCCGGGCGAACGCGGGATTGAGCCCGGGAGTCGGCGGTTCCGGCACGATCCGGGCGCCGAGCCGTCCCAGCCTCCGGGCGATCGACGGATCGTCCGTCACCACCAGCAGTTCCCGGACGGCCCGGCAGGCCAGCACGGCTTCGGCGGTGTCCTCGGCCAGCGCGAGGGCGAGCGCCTCGTGCGGTACACCGTCGAGCGCCCCACGCAGCCGACTCTTCGCCGCGTCGAGGCGCTTGACCGGCACCACCACGGTCCAGTTCCGCTCTGCCACGCGGCAATCCTGCCAGTTCACCCGCGACCCTCCCCGTCGACGTACATCCCGTCCCGGCACGGCCGGCCGGATGTGGCGCTTCCGGACCCGCCTGACCCCTGGCTGGCCGTACCGGGGGCGAGCAGGCATGATTTCGCTGCGGGCGGCGAGGTTGGGACGACGAGGAGGCAGAGTGGCACGGCGCAGGCTGGGGTTCTGGCGACGGTTCGCCGTGATGTTGGTCAAGCCCGTGCTGACGGTCTGGACGCGGCGCGACTGGAGCGGGATGGAGCACCTCCCGGCCTCCGGTGGCGTCATCGTCGTGCCGAACCACCTCTCCCACTTCGACCCGCTGGTCTCGGCACACTTCATCTACGACGCCGGCCGCTGGCCCAGCTATCTGGGCAAGGCCAGCGTCTTCAGGGTGCCGGTGATCGGCTGGATCCTGCTGAAGTGCCAGCAGATCCCGGTGGAGCGCGGCACCGTGGACGCGGCCAGGTCGCTGGAGACGCTGCAGCGGGCGGTGCGGGCCGGAAGCGCGGTGGTGATCTATCCGGAGGGCACCACCACCCGGGAGCCCGAGTTGTGGCCGATGCGTGGCAAGACCGGCGCCGCCCGGCTGGCGCTGGCCACCGGCGCCCCGGTGGTCCCGGTCGTGATGTGGGGGCCGGAGCGGATCTTCGATCCGCGGACGAAGAAGTTCAGCCTCCGGCCGCGTACCCCGGTGACCGTGGTCGCCGGTCCGCCGGTGGACCTGAGCCGGTGGGCCGGCGCGACGCCGACCCGGGCGGTGCTCGACGAGATGACCGAGGCGATCATGCTGCGGCTCCGGGACATGCTCGCCGAGGTCCGCGCCGAGACACCTCCGCCGCTCTGGTCGGCCCAGCCGAAGCGGCGGACGGAGGAGCGGCGGACGGAAGACCGGTCGACCCAGCCGAAGCGGACGGAGGACATGGCATGACGCACGCTGTCGTCCTCGGCGCCGGCTCCTGGGGTACGGCCTTCGCCAAGGTGCTCGCCGACGCCGGGCGGGAGGTGGTCGTCTGGGCCCGCCGGCCGGCGGTGGTCGAGTCGATCCGGGCCACCCGGACCAACCCCGACTACCTGCCCCGGCTGCGACTGCCGGCCGCGGTCCGGGCCACCACCGACGCCGCCGAGGCGATCGGCGGCTCCGACCTGGTGGTGCTGGCGGTGCCCTCGCAGACGCTGCGCGGCAACCTGGCCGAGTGGGCCCGGCACCTGGAACCCGACTCGACGCTTGTCTCCCTGATGAAGGGGATCGAACTCGGCACCACCAAACGGATGAGCGAGGTGATCGTGGAGACCGCCGGGGTGGCGGCGGACCGGGTGGTGGTGGTCTCCGGACCCAACCTCGCCCCCGAGATCGCCGACGAACAGCCGGCCGCCACCGTGGTCGCCTGCACCGACACGGACCGGGCGACCCTGGTGCAGACCTCGGTCAACACGCCGTACTTCCGGCCCTACACCAACGACGACGTGATCGGCTGCGAGCTGGGCGGCGCGGTGAAGAACGTGATCGCGTTGGCCTACGGCATGACCTCCGCGATGGGGCTGGGCGACAACACCCGGGCGACCCTGATCACCAGAGGGCTGGCCGAGACCGCCCGGCTCGGGGTGGCCCTCGGCGCCGATCCGCTCACCTTCGCCGGCCTGGCCGGCCTCGGTGACCTGGTCGCGACCTGTTCGTCCCCACTGTCCCGCAACCGCACCTTCGGCGAGCACCTGGGCCGGGGGGAGAACCTGGAACAGGCGCAGACGGCGACCCGGCAGACCGCCGAAGGGGTGAAGAGCTGCCTGGCGATCCGGGACCTGTCCCGGGCACACGGGGTGGAGATGCCCATCACCGAGCAGGTCGAGCGGGTCTGCCACGAGGGCGCCGACCCGCGCGCCGCGATGGCGGTGCTGATGAGCCGGAAGCCGAGGCCGGAATGACCGCGTCGACGTACGGCGACGGCACGCGGTGCGTGCACGCCGGGCTGCCGGAGCCGGTGCCGGGTGAGCCGTTCCTTCCGGGGCCGGTCTTCGCCGCCCCGTACCACCTCGATCCGGCGGCCGGGCCGGAGGCGACCCCGAACGGGTACGGCCGGCCGGACAACCCGACCCGGCGTGGCCTGGAGGCGGCGATCGGCGAGCTGGAGGGCGGAAGCGCGCTCGCCTTCGCCAGCGGGCAGGCCGCGATCACCGCCGTGCTCCTCTCGGTGCTCCGGCCCGGTGACACCGTGCTGCTCCCCACCGACGGCTACTACCCGGTCCGGGCCTTCGCCGCCGAGACGCTGCGCGGCATCGGGGTACGCGTCGACTTCGTGCCGACCGCCGGCCCGTACCCGGCGTTCGACGGCGTACGGCTGGTGCTGGTCGAGACGCCGGCCAACCCGGGCCTGGACGTCTGCGATCTCGCCGACCTGGCGGCGCGGGCACACGCCGCCGGTGCGCTGCTCGCCGTGGACAACACCACCGCGACCCCGCTCGGCCAGCGCCCGCTGGACCTCGGTGCCGACCTGGTCGTCGCCTCCGGCACGAAGGCGTTGACCGGGCACTCGGACCTGCTCCTCGGTTACGTGGCCAGCCGTACCGCCGGGCTGCTGGACGTGATCCGGGCCTGGCGGACCAGCACCGGCGCCGTCCCGGGCCCCTTCGACGCCTGGCTCGCCCACCGGTCACTGGCCACACTGGACCTGCGGCTCGCGCGGCAGAGCGCCAACGCGGCGGCGGTGGCGGCGGCGCTGCGGGACCGTGCCGACGTCTCCGGCGTACGCTGGCCGGGGCTCGCCGACGACCCGGCGTACCCGGTCGCCAGCCGGCAGTTGCGGCGGATGCCCGGCATCGTCGCCTTCGACCTCGGCGACGCCGACCGGGTGGCGCGGTTCCTGACCGCCAGCCGGCTGGTCTTCGCGGCCACCTCCTTCGGCGGCCTGCACAGCAGCGCCGACCGGCGGGCCCAGTGGGGCGACGACGTGCCGGACGGCTTCGTGCGGCTCTCCTGCGGGGTCGAGGACACCGCCGACCTGGTCACCGACCTGACGACGGCGCTCGACGCGGCCGGCGGTGCCTGACACGGTCCGGGCAAGCGGCCGGGGGTGCGGGATAACCCGGCGTGCGGCAGGGTATTGAGATCGGTCGGCTGGCGATGTTGAGATCGGTCTGCCGGCGATGTCGGCCCGAACCGACCGTCGTACCCGGGAGGCACACCATGGCGAAATCCGAGATACCGGTGGTGGTCGGGCTCGACAACGGCGGAAACAGCAACAACGCCACGGTTCTCGACGCGACCGGGCGGTTTCTGGTCGACCAGCTCGTCGAGACGCCGTGCCGGGTGCTGGAGGGGCCCGAGGCGGCCGTCGAGGCGCTGGCGGAGTCGATGGAGCAGGTGCTGACCCGGACCGGCACCCGTCCCGACCAGGTCCGGGCGGTGGGGCTGGACACCCCGGGGCCGGCCAGCGCCGCCGGGGTCATCTCGTCGAAGGGCTCGACGAACTTCTCCCAGCCGGCCTGGCGCGGTTACGACATCCGCAGCGCGCTCGAACGGCGGCTCGGCCTGCCGGTGGTCTATCACAACGACGGCAACGCGGCGGCGCTCTACGCGCACCACTCCTTCTTCGGCGCCGACGCGCCGAACCGGTCGTCGGTCTCGGCGATCGTCGGCACCGGCCTCGGCGGCGGCGTGGTCGAGCGGGGGGAGGTGGTGACCGGCACCGCCGGAATGGCCGGCGAACTCGGGCACGTGCACATCCCGCTCTTCGGGCTGCTCGCCGAGGGGCAGCCGGTGCCGACCTGCAACTGCGGCTTCGTCGGCGACGTGGAGAGCGTCGCCTCGCTCACCGCGATCCGGCGCAACCTGCTGCCGTACTGGCTGACCCGCTACGCCGGGCACCCGCTCGGCGACCTGGACCGGGGGCGCGCCGCCAGGCAGGTGCGGGCGTACGGGATCGACGGCGACCCGATGGCGCGGAAAATCTTCGAGCAGCAGGCGATGGCGCTGGGGCGGCTCTTCACCATCGTCGCCAACTTCACCGACCCGGACGGCTACTTCGTCGGGGGTGGGGTGGTCGAGGCGACGCCGGAGTTCCGGGAGTGGTTCCTGGCGAGGGTGCGCGAGCACACCACGCTCCGCGCCGAGCAGGCGGAGCGGGCGCGGTTCGCGCTCGTACCCGATCTGGACATGGCGGGCGCCCGGGGCGCCGCCATCGCCGCGCTGAAGCTGCTCGACGGCGCGGCGGCGCCGGTCGTCTGAGCGCCGGGCGTTCGCCCCGCCGTCAGCCCTGTGGCGTCAGCCCGGTGACTTCGCCAGGTCGACGAAGGCGCGCCAGGCGGTGGGGTCGAAGGCGAGCGTGCCGCCGTCGCGGTTCTTGGTGTCCCGGACCAGCACGCGGCCGGGGAGGTTGTCGGCAACCTCCACGCAGTTGCCCTGGTTGGTGCCGCTACGGCTGCTCTTGCGCCAGCTCGGCTCGGTCATTGTCGTCTCCGGCATCACTTGTGGCTCAGGCAAGGTTGCGGACCGCTCTCGTAATCAGCTCTTGCGACAAACTTCCGGGCAGGGCCAGACTTCGGACGATGGCGCGGCGACCCCGACCGGATGTGTTGACCGTCGGGCCTGGGCCGGCGGTCAGCCGTGCGACTTCGCCAGGTCGACGAAGGCGCGCCAGGCGGTGGGGTCGAAGGTGAGCGTGCCGCCGTCGCGGTTCTTGGTGTCCCGGACCAGCACGCGGCCGGGGAGGTTGTCGGCAACCTCCACGCAGTTGCCCTGGTTGGTGCTGCTGCGGCTGCTCTTGCGCCAGCTCGGCTCGGTCATTGTCGTCTCCGGCATCACTTGTGGCTCGGGTGCGGCTCAGTCAAGATCGCCGATCGCTCTCGCGATCAGCTCTTGCGACAAGCTTACGGGCAGGGCCAGACCCCGGACGATCTCCCAGGAGCGCTCCAGTTCGTCCACGTCTGCCCCCTCGGTCACGGTACGGCCGCGCAGCTGGTCGTCGAGGTAGACGGCCCGGGTCCGGGCGGGGAGGGTCGCCAGCACGAACGCCCCCGCCAGGCCAGGGTGCAGGCCGGCGGTCCGGGGCACCACCAGGATCTGCACCTGGGGGCGGCGGCTCGCCTCCAGCAGGTGCTCCAGTTGGCCCTTGACGACGTCGGACGGCCCGTAGGTCAGGGCCACCTCCCCGATGAGCGCGGAGAGCATCGGCGGGTTCGGCCGGTCGACGGTGGCGGCCTGCCGTTCCCGCCGGACCTGCACCGTCCGGTCGATCACGTCCTCCGGCAGCCGGCCACTACGCAGGAGCGCCCGGGTGTATGCCTCGGTCTGCAACAGGCCGGGGATCAGGCTGTGCTCGAAGGAGCGGAGCATCGTGGCGCGCAGCTCGTGCTCCGCCCAGGGGCGTAGCCAGGTCGGCCGGGCGTCATCCCGGGCCTCCTGGGCGGCCCGCTGGAACGTGTCGCCGGTCTTGAAATGCGCGTCGAGGCGTTCGGCCGTGTCCGGCTGGGGGATCATCCGGCCCTGCTCGAACGAGGCGATCGACGCTCCGCTGAGCCCGACTGCCGCCCCCACCTGATCCCGGGTCAGCTTCGCCCGCCTCCGGTGCTCCCTGAGGATCTCGCGGATGTCGTTCACGTACTCCACTCCACTCCTGATCAACTGAGCGATATCTCTCGATACTCTCTATGGCTCATCTTCCACTCCGGGTGGCCTCTGGTCCAGGGTGGAGGGCAGACGGAGGAGCCATCACATCGGCCCATCGACACGCCGGGGTGCGGGGCGGCAATCCCGCCCCCGGGTGGGCCACTTCCGTCAACGGGGCGGGGACGGGCTCGAGCGGAACGGGCCCTCCCCGCCCCTTCCTGGTCCTGTTCCCGGCGAGCTGAGAGGTGACCCGATGGCATTCCGGAAGGGGAAGCGACACCGGCGGGACTGGCGGCGGCTCTGGCGGTACTGCCGGTGCGGCCACCGCTGGCGCTGCCCCGACTCGGCCACACTGGTGCCGACGCCGTACCAGCCGTTCGTCCGGCCGATGACCGAGGAGGAGTACCGGGCGGGCCTGCGCGCCTCCTCGCCGGTGCCGGAGGTCGTGCGCTACGAGCCGATCGGCCCGCCCCCAGCGGGCGCCCGGACCGGGACCGACCGGTGATGGGCATCGTCGTGCTGCGGGACCTGGCGGCGCTGACCGACCCGAACCGGCCGCACTCGCCCCGGCGGCCCTTGTGGACCTGCCGCCAGTGCGGTCATCCGTGGCCGTGCGCCTGGGCCAGGGCCGCCCTGCCCGAGGAGTTCCGGCAGGAGCCGCTCTCGCTCTTCGTCTATCTCGGCTCGGCCCTCTTCGAGGCGGCCGGAGATCTCTACCGGCTCTGCCCGAACCCGGCGCCCAACCCGGCCGAGCTGCACGCGCGGTTCCTCGGATGGGTACCGACACACCGCATGATCACGTGGGCGCTCGCCCGCCGGGACGCCGCCCTCCCCGCGCCTACGGCAGTCGATCCACCGGCGATCCCGGCATCCCGACACGCAACAAGCGCGCCGTCGTCGGCCCGGCACCGTCCAGACCGGCGAGGCACCTCCGGCAGCCCGTGACGACTGCGAAGGCCGTGATGACTACCGGACGATCGAAATCGTGGTGAGGATGATCCCGTACGCGGCTATCGCGAGGTTGAGGCTGGTCCAGAGCCAGTGCAGGCGGATGCGGTGCAGCCGAGGATAGGTGTCGTAGTGGGCTTCGCGGCGCTCGGTGATATTGGCGTCGTCGGGCAGGGCGCCGGTGCTCTTGAGCGTGGCGGTGAGCCCCCGGGCCTGGTTGAGGTGGTAAGCGGCCCGCTCGTGATATTTCGCCGCGACGAGGGCGCCGAACAGTCCCACCAGGATGATCAGGGCGCCCAGGGCTATCGTCGTCGTCGCGAACTTCTGCTGGACGATGAGCCCGCTCAGCGCGGCGGTGATGACCAGTACGAAGTTGGTGGTGGTGGCACGCTGGTTCTCGGATTGCCGTAGCTGTTGACGATGCTCGTTCCAGTACGCGAGCACGATGTCCGACGGGTCACTCATCACAGTCCTCTCCGGCGGCTGACACCGGGCCTGTCCCTCTACTCCCGCCCCTCTAATCGATCAAGGTTGTCACGGATGGTCCGGGTCTGCGGGTGGTCGGGGCCGAGGGCGGTCAGGCTGATGGTGAGTGCCTGCTGGTACTGGGTGTGTGCTTCCTCCAGCCGGCCCAGGTCCCGCAACACGTTGCCGAGGTTGTTGCGCCGGATGCCGATGTCGGGGTGGTCGGGGCCGAGGGCGGTCAGGCCGATGGTGAGTGCCTGCTGGAATTGGGTGTGTGCTTCCTCCAGCCGGCCCAGGTCCCGCAGCACGCCGCCGAGGTTGTTGCGCCAGCTGCCGATGTTGGGGTGGTCGGGGCCGAGGGCGGTCAGGCTGATGGTGAGTGCCTGCTGGTACTGGGCGTGTGCTTCCTCCAGCCGGCCCAGGTCCCGCAACGCGCCGCCGAGCGCATCGTGCCGGTTGGCGGTCTCGATGTGGTCGGGGCCGAGCGCGCTGCGGGTGATGGTGAGTGCGTCGCGGGCGAGAGGCTCGGCCTGCTGATACTGACCCCGTTCTCGCAGATAGCTCGACGCCCCGGCGAGCAACCAGCCGACCTCTTCCGCAGCGACGCCTAGCCTTCGGGCGTGACCGGTCACGGCCAGCAGGTGCGGTAGCAGTTGTTGGCACGACGGCCAGCGAACCGGCTCCCGACTGTCGTCCGGGAACTCCTGCCGGATCAGAGTCACGGCCGCCGTCGCCCACTGCTCCTCCTGCTCGCGGCCGAGCCGGGCCTGAACCACCGCTTGGACCAGCCGGTGCATCTCGATCACGTCCGGGTCGAGCCCGACCAACGCATACCGGCCCACCGCATCCAACAGCCGGTTATGAGCCAAGCGGTCGGTCACCGCCGCCGCCAACTCCGCTGGCAGTGTGTCCGGCGCCGCCGCAGGCAACTGCCGGGGGACGCGCGGAGCCAGGAACGCCAACAGCTTCAGCAACTCTCCGGCCAGCGGCTGATCCTCGCCGACCCGGGTCAGTGACAAGGTCCACACCGTCGCCACCCGCCGCCCGTCCGCACCCTCCGCCGCATCGGAGACCGCGAACAACTCCCGCGACCGCTCCCGCACCAGTTCCAGATAGACCGCCAGATCCTCGCCCGTCTGCGACAGGTAGGTGGCGGCCTCCTCCACCGCCAACGGCAGATCCCCCACCAACTCCGCCAACTCACCCAACAACCGCTCGTCGACGTGCTGCGTCCGGGCCCGCAGAAACGCCACCGACTCCTCCCGCGACCACACCTCCAACCGCACCACACGGCCGCGCGCGCGCCAGTCCGGCCAGCGCGAGGTGACCAGCACATGCCCGGCCCCGCCCGCCGGTATCAACCCCGACAGCGACGACGGCCGCTCCGCGTTGTCATATACCAGCAGCCACCGGTCACGACCCCGCAGATGATCGAAGACCGCCGCCACCGCGTCCTGGTCGTCCACCATCTCCGGCAGCACTCCCAGTCTGCGGCCGAGCCCCGTCAGCTGCGCCGGCACCGTCGCCGGCTGTTGCGCGTCGACCCACCACACCACGTCGTAGTCGCTGCCGAATCGGTATCCGTACTCCGTCGCAACCGCCGTCTTGCCCACTCCGCCCAGGCCATGCACCGCGCCCGACACCACTGCGGACGGACCGCCCGTCCGCAACCCCTCCCACACCGACTGGATCACCTCGCTCCGGCCGGTGAAGACCGGATTCCGCGTCGGCAGATTCGTCACCACCGGCCCGGCGCCCGGAAACCGCATTCCGCCCCGGCCAGGAAAATCCACCATCGACGGGCGTGGTCGATCCTCGTCCACGGCGGCCAGCAACTTCTTTCGGGCCGCCGGCTCATCCGTGTCGACCAGATCCGCATACACCCGCGACGCCAGGAAGCCGGTCGGCTCGCACGGCTGCACCCGCACCGGAAGCAACAACCCACGCTCACCCGTGGGATCGCGCAGGTACATCGCCCGCCACTCCGCGCCACCGAAGACCGAGACCAGATAGGCCGGCGTCAGCACCGCGATCATTCGGCGCGCGGACGTGACCGCCCCCTGCATCTCGAAGACGAAATCGCGGCCTGGTCGAAAATCCGCCGACTGGTACACGGTCGAATAGCCCGCCTGCTCCAACTGCACGGCGATCCACTCGGCCCACGCGCGATTTTCGGTCGCGTAGCTGATAAAGAAATCCTTACCCGATGCCGCGTCGCCCACCCACCGCCCTCCCATCTGCCGCGCGTCATCCTACAAAGCCAACATCCATCAGCGACACTCCGCGATGCCGCACAACTGACGAGACGAACGGGCAAGCCCGAGAAAGATGATCAGGAAACGGCACCAGGTCAGATCACCGACTGATAGAAGATCAGCCGAACCGGGATCGGACATACGTACCTGCCACGCTCGGCGGCGGTCAGTCGGAAGCATGACAAGACACGTACGCCGGAAAACCGTGTGCCAGGGCGGCGTGTCGGTGTCGATGGTGCTGGGGGTAGTGCCGGCGGTGAGGAAAACCCGACCCTGACCTGCTCAGGGTCGCCGAACCCCGGGATCGGTCCGGGATCGCGCCGGATTCGCCTCCGTACCGGCGCGACGACGCTTGTCGTATGACGTCCGGATCTCAACCACAGCCATGGACCGCCCGACCGCTCACCCTGGTCGCGGCGCTCGGCCTGCTCGTGACGGCGGTCCTCGGCGTCGCGGCGCACCTTGTGCCCGCCCCCGGGATGAGTCCGCTGACCCTGACCATCAGCGACTACGCGGTGTCGAGCAACGGCTGGCCGATGAACCTGGCGATCCTGGCCCTCGGGGTCAGCTCGCTCGCCGTACCGCTGGCGTTGCGCGCCGTCCGGGTCGACGTGGGACGGCTCGCCGAGACGCTGCTGCTGATCTGGTGCGGAGGGCTGATCGCCTCGGCGCTGATCCCTACCGATCCGCTCCACGTCGTCGAGCTGAGTACCCAGGGCTACGTGCACCGGTTCGTCTCGGTGGCCGCCTTCGTCGCCCTGCCGGTCGCGACGCTGCTGGCGGTCCGGCGGCTCGCCGCCGACGCCCGCTGGCATGATGCCGTACAGCGGCTGCGGGCGCTCGCGGTGACCAGCGTGCTCGCCCTGCTCGCGCTCTACTACGTCGCGTTTCCCGGCGAGCGGGTGATGATGGGGCTGGTCGAGCGGATCCTGGTCCTTGTCGAGCTGGCGTTGCTCGCGGGTCTGGTCGGCAGGCTGTACCGGATCACCGCCGGCCCGCGACGCTTGACCGGATCGCCGGGCCGCGGCCACCGGTCATAGCTGCTCGGAGTGGGCCGCGATGCGGGCGGGCTCCGGGACCCAGGTGTCCGGTTCCGACGCTGTCGAGCTGCCCCGCCTGTGCGCCCATCGGCTCTGTGCGCCCATCGGCATGTGCGCCCATCGGCTCTGTGCGCCCATCGGCATGTGTGGCTGTCGGCTCTGTGCGCCCATCGGCATGTGTGGCTGTCGGCTCTGTGCGGCTGTCGGCCGGTGCGGGGATAGCAGCCGGAATGTCGTGCCCCGTTCCTGCACCCAGCTCGACAGCGTCCCACGGAGGTGTCTGCCGGTCCTGGAGTGGGCGATGAGGCCGGGGCACGCCCGGATACGGAGAGGCGGACGGACGGGCGGGCGTCGCCGTGAACCGCCACGCCCCCTGTCCGCCGACCCGGACCGGGCGGAGCAGGGGGCGTGGGGCACCGTAGCTGGGCGGACCGAGCCTTGCCGGGGGGACTCAGCTCGGGACCGCCGACCTCCCACCCGTCAGGGGAGAATGTGGGAGGCGGGCAGCGCGGTGGTGAATGCGGTCCAGGCGGCCGGTGCGAAGAGCAGCACCGGACCGGTGGCGTCCTTCGAGTCGCGGATCGCCACGGCGGCGTCGGCCGCCCCGGCGTGAGCGGCTCCGACATCGCCGGCCCTGCCGAGCAGGGCGAACTCGACGCAGGCGCCCTGGTCGCCGCTGTAGCTGCTCGTGCGCCAGGTGACCTCGTCGAGCTGGTCGGTCGTCTCCGACATCTCACAGTCCTTTCAGGAGGCGGTTGATGGTGTCGCGGCTTTCCGCGGGGCTCAGGGCGACGGCCCGCAGGTGTTCCATGATCTTCGCGCAGGTCCGCAGGTCGGCCGGCCGGTCGAGGATCAGTTGCCCGGCGACCGTCTCGACCGAGGCCAGGGTCGGGTCCTCCGGGTCTTCGAACTCCAGGATGTGCAGCGAGCCGCGCGTGCCGCGGTGGTAGCCGGCCTTGAGCGGTACGACCTGGATGGTGACGTTCGGCAACTCGGACATCTTGAGCAGGGCCTGGAGTTGCGCCGCCATCACGGCCTCGCCGCCGACCGGGCGCAGCAGCGCGCCCTCGTCGACGATGGCGTCGAAGATCGGCGGGTCGGTCTCCTTGAGCCGCTCCTGCCGGCCGATCCGGATCTGCACCCGCTGCTCCACCTCCTCGTCCCGGAGGGTGTGCGGGCCGCCCCGCATGATCGCCCGGATGTACTCCGGGGTCTGGAGCAGGCCGGGCACCAGCGATGGCTCGAAGTTGGCGATCGCGGTCGCCTCGGCCTCGACCGCGATGAAGTCGATGGTGCGACGGTCCAGGATGTACGAGTAGGAAACCCACCAGCCCGGCTTCCTGGCTTCTTTGGCAAGCGCCACCATGTCGTCCATCTCGCCTTCCGGCCGCTTGTAGAGGGTGAGCAGGGCACGTACCGAGGCTGGGCTGACCATCGTCTGTGCGTTCTCGTAGCGGGAGAGCGTGCTGCGGGTGCTGTTGATCTCGTCGGCGGCCTGTTCGAGGGTGAGGCCGGCCGCCTCCCGGGCGTGGCGCAGGGCGATGCCGAGACGGCGGGCGCGGAACGACTTCGGAGCCATGCATCGATACTGTCACATCGAATCGGGAAAGCGTGCATGAGAGAAGGCTCATGAGAGTTGCATTCATGCGTTCACAACTGGCAATCTGTATCCACGTCCTCACCGCCGGTGGTCGTGTCGACGGTGGCTGTGGGTGACCGAAGGGGAATGAGGCGCACGGCGATCGGACCTTCCCGTACCCGATCGCCGTGTCCCTCCCGCCAGCAAGCGGACCTGGAGGTGACGAATGACGACGACCCCGTGCTGGCCTCGGATCTCCCGATGCCGTTGGTGTGCGCGACCGGTGTTGCGGGACAACGACGGCGCGTGGATCCACGCCGACCTGGCCTACGTGTGCCGGGACCGGTGGGGCGGGTTGGCCGGCACGACAGCAGAGCCGGAGGCGGCTCGCCGTGCCCTCTGACCAGTATGGACGCCCGAGCGGTCGAGGGCGGGGGCAGCACCCGCGGCGGTCGTCGGGGCGGTCGCGGTGACCCGGTTCCTGGTCGTACTCACCGACGTGCGGCCACTGACCAGGGATGGCCGGGACGAGCGGATCGAGCCGGAGCGGCGTCGCCAGGTGGTGGGCGCCACCAGCCGGGAGGCCGCCGACCGGATCGCCCACGCCTTCGCGGCACTCGGGATGGTGCGCGCCGGGCGGCAGCGGGTCAAAGTGCTCGCCGTCGGTCGTCGTCGGTCGCCGGTCGGCTGAGCATCGGTCCGGCCTGTCGATGACCCACTCGTGAGGCACAGGACGAGCAGCCTGGACCGCGCCGGCACCCCGGTGACGACACAGCGGCAACTCGGATCGCTCCGGTCCCTCGAATTCCCGTGCGCCCCCCGTTACCCGTTGTGTTCGTGTCATCTCCTCCCGCGAAGGTTTTCCAATCGCGAAAAGGGGGGTGGACCCGAGAGTTGGCCACGCAGAGTAGGGTCACCCGGTGAGCGAAACGAGGCGACGGTACGGCCGGCCACGGTGACACGGAAACGGCCGGTCATGGTGGCACGGACGACCGCCGAGGAGGTCGCGGTGGCCGTTGCGTGCACCCGTGGTGACCCGTGCGCCGAGTGGTGACGCCGACCAGCGGGAACGCAAAGGAAAGGTGACCGGAGTGACCACCCCAGGCAGAACCCGCGTGGCCGTCGTCTTCGGCGGTCGCAGCACCGAACACGCGATCTCCTGCGTCAGTGCCGGCAGCATCCTCGCCGCCCTCGATCCGGACGAGTACGACGTGGTCCCGGTCGGCATCACCCGGGCCGGCCAGTGGGTGCTGACCGACGGCGACCCGGCGCAGTTCGCCATCACCGAGCGCCGGCTCCCCGAGATCACCGCCGCCGCCGGATCCACCGTGGTGCTGCCGGCCGACCCGACCGGCGACGGCCTGATGGTCCTCGACCCGGCCGAGGGCCCCCGGGCGCTCGCCGGGGTCGACGTGGTCTTCCCGGCGCTGCACGGCGCCTACGGCGAGGACGGCACCATCCAGGGGCTGCTGGAGATGGCCGGCATTCCGTACGTCGGTGCCAACGTCTTCGCCTCGGCCGCCGCCATGGACAAGGAGTTCACCAAGAAGCTCGCCGCCGCCGAGGGTATCCCGGTGGGGCCGTACGCGGTGCTGCGCAGCGGCGTCAGCCTCACCGAGGAAGACAAGGAACGGCTCGGCCTGCCGGTCTTCGTCAAGCCGTCCCGGGCCGGTTCGTCGGTCGGGATCAGCAAGGTCTCCGACTGGGCGGACCTCGACGCCGCCGTAGCGCTGGCCCGGCAGGTGGATCCGAAGGTGCTGGTGGAGGCGGCGATCGTCGGCCGCGAGATCGAGTGCGGGGTGCTGGAGGCCGAGGTCGGTGGCGGCCCCGAGGCGTCGCTGCTGGCCGAGATCCGGGTCGCCGAGCACGAGTTCTACGACTTCGAGGCCAAATACCTCGACGCCAGCGACTTCGACATCCCGGCCGACCTGCCGGACCGGGTGACCCGGCAGGTGCAGGACTACGCCTGCCGCACGTTCACCGCGCTGGACTGTGCCGGGCTGGGCCGGGTCGACTTCTTCGTCACACCGGAGCTGGACGTCTATCTCAACGAGATCAACACCATGCCGGGGTTCACCCCGACCTCGATGTTTCCGCAGATGTGGGCGGCGACCGGGCTGGAGTACCCCAAGCTGGTGAACCGGCTGATCCGGACCGCGCTACGCCGGGGCACCGGTCTGCATTGACGAGCCTCCGCCTGCTGCGCGTCCCCGGCCGGAGGTGCTCCGCGCCCCGGGACGCCGGTGATCACCCGGCGGCGCAGCTGGCCGGTGCGTCGGGCAGCGAGGGAACCGAGGCGACCAGCGTCTCCGACACCGGTGCGGCCCACTGCACCGTCTGTTCCTGCCCGGCCGGCACGGTGAGCCGGACCGGCACCTCCCGGTCCACAGTGGTCAGCACGAGTCCGGCGTTGTCGTGCTCGGCGAGCCAGCAGACCCGGTTGATCACCCAGGTGTCGGCGACATCCGCCAGCACCGGCCTGGCCACCCCGCAGGCGAGCGTGACGGCCGGGTCGCCGTACGCGGCGTTCTGTTCCGGGCCGGCGGTGACCGGCCGCTGGTCGAGGTCGCGGAGAGTGGCCGGCAGCCGGGACATCAGGGCCCGGCAGACGGTGGCGGGCCGCTCGGCCAGGGTCGGGGCGGCCATCTGCACCGGTGCGGTCACCCGCGGGGCGGCGGAGTTCGGGTTCGGCGTGGGCCAGCCGGCCGGATCCGGGCTGAGCTGGCCGAAGACCAGCAGGGCGACCAGGACGGTCAGCGGCACCGCGACCAGGGTCGCCCAGAGCGCCGCCTGCCGGGTGGTCCGGTCCGGCCCGGCATCGGTCGCCGGTTGCGTCGTCCCGGTCCCGTCCGTCGGTGGTCGGCGTGGTTCGAGCTGGTCGGACCTGGTGGCGTGTGCCATCTACAACCGCACCACCGAGCAGGTCAGGGTGCGGGTGATGCCGGGCACCATCTGCACCTTGCTGACGATCATCTTGCCCAGCTCGTCGACGGTGTGCGCCTCGGTGAGCACCACGACGTCGTACGGCCCGGTGACCGCGTCGACCCGGACGACTCCGGCGATATCCGAGATGTGCGCGGCCACGTCACGTGCCCTTCCGACCTCAGTCTGGATGAGGATGTACGCCTGGACCACGACCCGCCTCCCGTCCGCCGCCGAGCGGCTAGACCGTGAAAATACCGTACGGGCCAGGTGGGATTTCGATCGGTGGTCGGAGGAGACACGATGAGCGACCGAAGCGGCCGGCTCGGTGTGAGTGCGGTTCCGGGTTCCGACGTACCTGGTAGCGGGGGCTGTCGGCTCCGGGGCGGGAAGCGGCGTCTCCGGAGGCCGGTGTGAGTGTCGCGCGGGCCGGCGAGTTCGGCCTGATCGCCCGGGTCACCGCCCGACTCAGCACCGGCCACGCCACGCTGCTCGGTCCCGGCGACGACGCTGCGGTGGTGCACGCACCCGACGGCCGGGTGGTCGCCTCCACGGACGTGCTCGTCGAGGGCCGGCACTTCCGGCGAGACTGGTCGAGTGCGGTGGATATCGGGCATCGCGCCGCCGCGGCGAACCTGGCAGACGTGGCGGCGATGGGTGCCGTACCGACGGCGCTGCTCGTCGCGCTCTGCATGCCTCCCGACCTGGAGATCCAGTGGGCGGAGGAGCTTGCCGACGGGCTGGCGGCGGAGGCGGCCCGGGTCGGGGCCAGCGTGGTCGGCGGGGACATGTCGGCGAGTCCCACCCTCACCATCGCGGTCAGCGCCCTCGGTGACCTGGGCGGGCTCGCCCCGGTGGTACGCAGCGGGGCGCGGGCCGGCGACATCGTCGCGCTCGCCGGCCGGCTCGGGTACGCGGCCGCCGGCTACACCGTGCTCTCGCGCGGCTTCCGCACCCCGAAGGTGCTGGTCGAGGCGTACCGGCGGCCCGAGGTGCCGTACCCGGCGGGGCCGTCCGCCGCCCGGTTCGGCGCCACCGCCATGATCGACGTCTCGGACGGGCTCCTCGCCGACCTGGGGCACGTCGCGACGGCGAGCCGGGTCGGCATCGACCTGCTCGGCGGCGCCTTCGAGGTGCCGGAGCAGATGCGGGACGCGGCACACGCGCTCGGGGTGGACCCGCTGGCCTGGGTCCTCGCCGGCGGCGACGACCACGCGCTGGTGGCGACGTTTCCCGAGGACCAGCCGCTGCCCGGGGGCTTCCGGCTGATCGGCCACGTGGTGCACGGCACCGGAGTGACCGTGGACGGCCGCCCCTTCCGTGGCCCAGGCGGCTGGGACCACTTCCGCTGACCCCACCACCGCCGCGCGTGAAACGGCTTTGTGCGTAGCGTCCGGCTCGTCGGGGCGAGCCGGCCGCAACACGATCACGATCCCGGGTGTGGGGGGCTGTGGGTGGGGCCCGGGTGGGGGTGGGGCGTGGAGCGGGTCGTAGCCTTCGTCGCGTGGGTGAGCTGGACATTCGGATGATGCGCTACGACTCCCCGGTAGCCCGGGAGTTGGTCGCCGCCGCCCTGGCGGACCTGGCGCAGCGGTACGGCGGTGAGGGCGACGAGACCCCGGTAGCGGCGTGCGAGTTCGAGCCACCGGCCGGCGCATTCCTGATCGCCTATCTCGACGGCGCCCCGGTCGGCTGCGCCGGATGGCGGACCCACGGCAACACCGGTCACGTCGCCGAACTCAAGCGGATGTACGTCTCACCGGCAGCTCGCGGCCGGGGCGTTGCTCGGCGGGTGCTGGCCGGGATCGAGGAGTCGGCCCGGAAGCACGGGCGTAGCCGGCTGATCCTGGAGTGCGGCGCCCGGCAGCCGGAGGCGATCGCGCTCTACCGGGCCAGCGGCTATGAGCGGATCCCCGACTTCGGCTACTACCGCGAGGAGCCGGAGGTCATCTCGTTCGGCCGCTCTCTGTGAGCGGCCCCGGCATCCCGCTCAACCCAGCCGTAGGCGGGAGTGGTCGCACAGAAGTAATGGTGCACACAGCAATAGCCGCCGGAGCGGTGCTCCGGCGGCCATCCGTGTGTCACGGCTTGCGCAGGCTCAGGCGCGGGTGACCTTACCGGCCTTGATGCACGAGGTGCAGACCTTGAGCTTGCGGGTCGTGCCGCCACCCGCCGGCGTCCGCACCGACTGGATGTTCGGGTTCCAGCGACGGTTGGTCCGCCGGTGCGAGTGGGACACGTTGTGGCCGAAGCCAGGCCCCTTGCCACAGATGTCGCACACGCTAGCCACGGGATACTCCTGGGAATTGATCGTCGTCAGGTTGCCGGCGAGGCGCAGGCCGGGCAACCTGGTCAGGGTACCCGATCCCCCGGTCGCCCGGCGAATCGGCTCGGTCGGCATCGTGACCATGGCAGGAAGTGCTCCCGCCGACCGGCCCCGCCCGGCGCGTGCCGGCGCGGCGTCGGGGCGCGCCAGTAGGCTTCTCGCCGTGCTGGAGACCCTTGACGCCACGGCCCTGCACCGGTGGTGCGCCGCCGGGTTGGCCGCGCTCAAGCGGCACCAGGACGAGATCAACCAGCTCAACGTCTATCCGGTTCCCGACGGTGACACCGGCACCAACCTGGTGCTCACGATGACCTCCGCCGAGCAGGCGCTACGGCTCGGCCGCGACGATCCGGGCGTCGACGGGCAGCCGCCGCACGCCCGGGTGCTGCGGCTGCTGGCCCGGGGTGCGCTGCTCGGCGCCCGGGGCAACTCGGGCGTGATCCTCTCGCAGATCCTGCGGGCCCTGGCCGAGGCGCTCGGCGACATCCCGGTGGTCCGGGGCCGGGCCCTCACGGCGGCGCTGCGGCGGGCCAGCGTCGCGGCGTACGCGGCGGTGGCCGAGCCGGCGGAGGGGACGCTGCTCAGCATCGCCGCCGCCGCCGCGAGCGCCGCCGGAGAGGCCGACACCGACGATCTTCCGACCGTGGCCAGGGCCGCCGCGACCGCCGCCGACCAGGCGCTGGCGCGTACCCCGGAGCAGTTGCCGGCGCTGGCCCGGGCCGGCGTCGTCGACGCGGGCGGGCGCGGTCTCTGCGTCCTGCTGGACGCCCTGGTCGAGGTGGTCACCGGCAGCGCGCCGGAGCGGCCGGAGTTCGTGCCGGCACCGCCCCGCCGGCCGCTGACGGCCGCCCGGGAGGCCGGCTCGACGGAGTACGCCTACGAGCTGCAGTTCCTGCTCGACGCCGACGCCCCGGCGGTACGCCGGCTCCGGGCCGAGCTGGGCCGGCTCGGTGACTCGCTGGTGGTGGTCGGGGACGGGGCGGAGGCCGCCGGCACGTCGACGTGGCAGGTGCACGTGCATGTCAACGACGTCGGGGCGGCGATCGAGGCCGGGTTGCGGGCCGGCCGGCCCTATCAGATCTCGGTCACGCGTTTCGAGGACGAGGTGCCGTCCGGCGTCGGAGGCAGGGCGGTACGGCCGCAGCCGGAGCGGGCTGCGGTGGTGGTGGCCGCCGGCAGCGGCCTCGCCACGATCTTCGCGGCCGAGGGTGCGACGGTGGTGGACGGCAACCCGTCCGCGGGTGAGCTGCTCGGGGCGATCCGGTCGACCGGCGCGTCCCGGGTCGTGGTGCTGCCGAACGATCCGGACACCCAGGCGGTGGCCCGGGTGGCGGCCGAGGAGGCCCGGCCGCTCGGCGTCGAGGTGAGCGTGGTGCCGACCCGCTCTCCGGTGCAGGCCCTCGCCGCGCTCGCGGTCCGGGATCCGGCCCGCCCGTTCGCCGATGACGTGATCGCGATGGCCGAGGCGGCCGGCGCCTGCCGCTACGCGGAGGTCTGTTCCGCCGGCCGCGAGGCACTGACGGTGGCCGGCCGGTGCCAGCCGGGTGACGTGCTCGGCCTGGTCGACGGCGAGGTGCACCTCATCGGCAGCGACCTGGTGCCGACCTGCACGGCGCTGCTCGACCGATTGCTCGGCGGCGGCGGCGAGCTGGTCACGCTGCTGCTCGGCGCCGACGCGCCCGACGAGCTGGCCGAGCTGCTCCGGACGCACCTGGCCCGGCAGTGGCCCTTCGTCGAGGTGCAGGACTACTCCGGCGGTCAGCCGTTCTACCCGCTGCTGGTGGGCGTCGAATGACGGCGGTGGCGGAGGACCGGACGGCACGCTGCGGGGATGGGGCGGGGGCCGGATGACAGCGCACGTGGCCGGGGGCCGGACGACAGCGCACGTGGAGGGCGGATGACCGGAACGGAGTCGACCTCGGCCGGCCTGGAGACGCCGCTGCGCAAGCTGCTCGGCGACAAGACGGCGAAGGCGCTCGCCAGCCACCTCGACCTACACACCGCCGGGGACCTGCTCTATCACTTCCCCCGCCGCTACGACGAGCGGGGCGAGCACACCGACATCCGGTCCCTGGAGGTGGGTGAGCAGGTCACGGTGCTGGCCCAGGTGCAGCGTACGGCCGTGCGGCCGATGCGCCAGCGCCGGGGAAAGCTGCTGGAGGTGACCGTCGGGGACGGCTCCGGCGGCGTACTGACGCTCACCTTCTTCGGCAACCAGGCATGGCGGGAGCGGGACCTGAAGCCCGGCCGGTGGGGGATGTTCGCCGGCAAGGTCACCGAGTTCCGGGGCAGGCGCCAGCTCAACGGCCCTGAGTACGTCCTGCTCGGCGACGGCGGCAGTGAGTCGGACACCGGCGGTGGTGCTGGCAGCGGGTCCGGTACCGGCGCTGACGGTGGCGTTTCGGGCGAGGAGATCGAGGAGTTCGCCGGTGCGCTGATCCCGGTCTACCCGGCCGCGGCGGCGGTGCCGACCTGGGTGATCGCCCGCTGCGTCCGGGTGGTGCTGGACACCGTCACGCCGCCGGGAGATCCGCTGCCGGCGACGCTGCGCGCCACCCGCAACCTGGTCGGGCTGGCCACCGCCCTGCGGGAGATCCACCGCCCGGCCAGCAGGGAGGAGCTGTACCGGGCCCGTCACCGGTTGAAGTGGGACGAGGCGTTCGCCCTGCAACTGACCCTGGTGCAGCGCAAGTACCGGGCGGCGGCCTGGCCGGCGAAGCCGCGTCCGCGCCGCGAGGACGGCCTGCTGACCGCGTTCGACGCCCGGCTGCCGTACGAGCTGACCGAGGGGCAGCGCAGGGTCGGTGAGGAGGTCGCCGCCGACCTGGGCACCGCGCACCCGATGCACCGGCTGCTCCAGGGCGAGGTCGGCTCCGGTAAGACGGTCTGCGCGCTGCGCGCGATGCTCCAGGTCGTCGACGCGGGCGGCCAGGCGGCGCTGCTGGCCCCGACCGAGGTGCTCGCCGCACAGCACTACCGGGGCATGCTCGACCTGCTCGGCCCGCTCGGCCGGGCCGGCGAGCTGGACGGCGACCCGGACGGCACCCGGCTCGCCCTGGTCACCGGCTCGCTCGGGGCGGCGGCCCGGCGGCGGGCACTGGAGACCGTCGCGGCCGGCGAGGCCGGCATCGTGGTCGGCACCCACGCGCTGCTCTACGAGGGGGTCGACTTCGCCGACCTCGGGCTGGTGGTGGTGGACGAGCAGCACCGGTTCGGGGTCGAGCAGCGGGACGCGCTGCGGGCCAAGGCCGAGCAGCCGCCGCACGTGCTGGTGATGACGGCGACCCCGATTCCGCGCACCGTGGCGATGACCGTCTACGGCGACCTGGAGATCTCCACCCTCTCCCAGTTGCCGCGTGGGCGGTCGCCGATCGCCTCGCACGTCGTACCGGCGGCGGAGAAACCGGCCTATCTGGACCGGGCCTGGCGCCGGCTGCGCGAGGAGGTCGCCGCCGGCCATCAGGCGTACGTCGTCTGCCCGCGCATCGGTGACCAGGCGGCGACCGCCGAGGAGGTCGGCGCGGCCGGCGAGGACGGTCGACGCCCCCCGCTGGCGGTGGCCGAGGTGGCGCCGTTGCTCGCCGAGGGGCCGCTGCACGGGCTGCGGATCGGCGTACTGCACGGCCGGTTGCCGGCCGACGAGAAGGACTCGGTGATGCGGACCTTCGCCGCCGGTGAGCTGGACGTGCTGGTGGCGACGACGGTGATCGAGGTCGGGGTGGACGTGCCGAACGCCACGGTGATGATCGTGCTCGACGCGGACCGGTTCGGCGTCTCGCAACTGCACCAGTTGCGCGGCCGGGTGGGGCGGGGCACAGCGGCCGGGCTCTGCCTGCTGGTCACCGAGGCGGTCGAGGGTACGCCGGCCCGGGAGCGGCTGGACGCGGTCGCCTCCACCACGGACGGGTTCCGGCTCGCCGAACTCGACCTGGAACAGCGCCGCGAGGGGGACGTACTCGGGGCGACCCAGTCGGGGCGGCGCTCGCACCTGCGGCTGCTCTCGCTGCTCCGCGACACCGACCTGATCCGGGACGCCCGGGTCGAGGCGATCGCCCTGGTCGAGGAGGATCCCGAGCTGGCGCGGCACCCGGCCCTGGCCGCCTCGGTGGCCGCACTGGTTGACGAGGAGCGTGCCGAATACCTGGAGAAGGGCTGAGATCCGGCGAAGGCTGAGATTAGGTGCGAAACGCTGAGGGCGCGCCGACCGTTTCCGGTCGACGCGCCCTCAGACGGTTGGATCAGTTGACGCGGTGGTTACCGATCAGGCGGTGAAGGTGACCCGACGGCGACGGGCCATGATGAACAGCACCACGCCGGCTCCGATCAGCAGCGCGGCGCCGACCGCGATGCCGCCGGCAGCGGCACCCGTCAGCGGCAGCTCCCCGCCGCCACCGCCGGACTCGCAGTTCTCCGGCTTCTCCCAGGCGAGCGGCTCACCCTCCTGGCCCTCGCTGCTGGGCGTGACGGTCAGTCCCTCCTCGGCCGGGAACGTGACGGTCTCGACCGTGCCCGGCTCGGCGGTGACCGTCTTGGCCTCGCCCTTGCTCGGGGTGAAGGTGACGGTGACGCTCTCGCCATCCTCCGGGTTGTCGATCTCGAAGATGAACTCGTCACAGGTCATCGCGTAGCTGAGGGCCGGCTCGCCGGGCTCGACGCAGTCCTCTGCAGCCGGCGGAGCGGCGTCGTAGAGGGGTTCCTCCTGGCCCTCCTCCGTGACAGTGATCTTGCCGGCGTTGGCGGCCGGCACGTTGATTGCCTTCTCCTCGCCGGCGGCGACGGTGGCCTTCTCCTCGAAGCCCTCGCTGCCCTTCACGACGAACTTGGCCGGCGCGGTGGCGTCCTCGCCGTTCTGGAGCTTGACTACGACGCTGCCCTCGCAGTCCGAGCCGACCGTGGCCGCCGGGCTGGCGGTCGCCGGTGGCTCCTCTTCTTCCTTCTCACAGGAGCCGGCGAACTTGACTGCCGCGCCGGCCCACTTGTCCTCCTGGAACCCGTTGTTCCACTTCGCCTTCACCTTCAGGGAGACGCCCGTGACCTCGCCGGGAAGGCTCTGCTTGAACTCGAGGTTCTGGTTCACCGGGTGCGGGTAGTCCCTACCCGAGGTGACCTCGATGCCCGGAATCGTGAGCGGGGACGGTGCGACTCCGACGAGCTTGAAGGCCTCGACCTTGGTGAACTTGAACGCCCGCACGCCAGGTGGGGCGACGCTGCGGACAGTCCAGGTAACGTCCCATTCGCCGGTGGTGGTGTTGCACACACCCTCGACCTTGACCTCGCTGTGATGGGCGCTCGCGGGTGCGGCGACAGCTAGTGCCGCGGTGAGGCCGAGGAAGGCAGCCCCGACGATGGCGAGCGGCCGCCGGAGCGGCAGCTTAGGACGGATCACGCATACTCCTGAGAGATGAGGGCGTCACGGTACGACGCGGAGGCGAGGCGAGCTGGGGCGCCATGGGGTGGCGCTCGACCTGCGAGAACTGCCTCTCCGACGTCGTCGGCCGGCACGACGCAGCCGGCACAGCGCACGACCTTAGCGATTGGCGTGGTACAGGAACACCCTTCAGAGTCTTCTAACGATGATGTTGTCAATTCGAGATGATTGATATACAGGGGGTAGCAGAGCTATCTCCCACGGTGTGTGTGTCGTATCTGTTCGTCCGTTGTCAGGTGACGAAAGGCCCTTGACCCGGACGGAAGAGTCCCACCCTGTGTCCGAAAGACGATCACCGCTGCCAGAAGGGGTGCGACCTGCCGCAGCGGTGGTCCGGCGGTCGCGTAGCGTCGGGGTCATGCGGAAGGCGGTGCGATGACCCGGATCGTGGCCGGAGTGCTCGGCGGCCGCCGGATCGCCGCGCCGCCCGGCGGGCGGACCCGGCCGACCAGCGACCGGGTCCGCGAGGCGCTGTTCAGCGCGGTCGAGGCGAGCACGGAGCTGGCCGGGGCCCGCTTCGCCGACCTGTACGCCGGCTCGGGCGCGGTCGGGCTGGAGGCGCTCTCCCGGGGCGCCGCCGAGGTGCTGCTGGTCGAGTCCGATCCCCGCGCCGCCCGGGTCGTCCGGGAGAACCTCGCCGCGTTGCGCACCAGCCCGGCCAGCCCGGTCGCGGGCACGGCTCGGCTGGTCACCGCAAAGGTCGCCCAGGTGCTCGCCACCCCGCCCGAGGGCGGTCCCTACGACGTCGTCTTCGCCGACCCGCCGTACGCCGTACCGGACTCGGAGCTGGCGCTGGTGCAGGCCGCGCTGCGCGACCACGGCTGGCTGGCCCCGGGCGCGCTGCTGGTGCTGGAACGGTCCAGCCGCGGCGGGCCGGTCGAATGGGTGCAGGGGATCACCGCTGATCGCAGCCGCCGGTACGGCGAGACCACTCTTTGGTACGGTCGCCGATCGTGAGACGTGCGGTCTGTCCCGGCTCCTTCGATCCGGTCACCAACGGTCACCTCGACATCATCGGCCGGGCGAGCCGGCTCTTCGACGAGGTGATCGTCGGTGTGTTGATCAACGAGTCCAAGCGCGGGCTGTTCACCGTCGACGAGCGGATCGACATGCTCCGCGACGTGAGCGGCTCCTACGGCAACGTCCGCGTGGAGTCGTTCCAGGGCCTGCTTGTCGACTTCTGCCGGACCCAGCGGGCCGGGGTGGTCGTCCGTGGTCTCCGGGCGGTCAGCGACTTCGACTACGAGTTGCAGATGGCCCAGATGAACATCGGGCTGGCCGGCGTCGAGACCCTCTTCATGCCCACCAGCCCGCTCTACTCGTTCCTCTCGTCCAGCCTGGTGAAGGACGTGGCGAAGTGGGGTGGGGACGTGTCGCCGCACGTACCGGACGTGGTCCGCGAGCGGCTGCGGGAGCGTCTGGTGCGTCCCGGCTCCTGACCGGCCGCCTCCGGGACCCGGCTAACGGAGCGCGTACCGCCGAACACCGGCCGACCGGCGCCGCGGAGCAGCCCGTCGGCGACGGCGACGCGCCGTTCCCGGGTCGATCACCGACCGGGTACGGGCCGCACCGCATCATTGGTTGAGCAGTAATCCGGTCCGACACCTCATCATGTATGTCGACCGACGTAACGACGGGAGTGAGGTACCGGTGGACCCGCTCGATCGCATAGACGAGATCATCGCCATGGTGGAGACGGCGCGCTCCGTCCCGATGTCCCGCAACAACGCCATGGTCGACCGCGCCGAGATGATCGGTGCCCTTGAGGAGCTGCGCGTCGAGCTGCCCGTCGAGCTGCGCCGGGCGGCGGCGCTGCTGGAGGAGCGCGACAAGATCATGGACGCCGGCAAGCGCGAGGCGGACCGGATCATCAGCGAGGGCGAGGCGGAGCACGCCCGGCTGGTCTCGGTCAACGAGATCACGGTCTCGGCCGAGCACGAGGGTGCCCGGATCATCGCGGAGGCCCGGGCCGAGGCCCAGCGGCTGCGCGAGGAGGTCGACGACTACGTCGACACGGCGCTGGCCAACTTCGAGCAGTTCCTGACCCGGGCACTCGCCTCGATCGAGCGCGGGCGGGACAAGATGCACGCGCTGCGGGAGATCGGCACCTTCGTGGGCGAGGAGAACGAGCGCCCCCTGCCGTTCTGAGTCGGATGCCGGCGGGCTCGCCCCGGTTCGACGCTAGGGCCGCTGCTCAGGTAACCTGTTACGTCGGCCTCGCACAGGCCGGAGTCTGACTATGCCCAAACATCTGCCGACCCATCTCAACCCCAGGTCGCCGCTGGTCCTCGACACGAGGGAACTGCCGCGCCGACCTGGCGTGTTGCGTGCGGTCAATCGGACGGTGGCGGCACCGGCGGACCTCGGCGTGGAGCTGATCGGCGTGCCGGAGGGCGCTGACCTGAGCCTCGATCTGAGGCTGGAGTCGGTGTCCGAGGGCGTACTCGTCTCGGGGACCGTCACCGGTCCGGTCGAGGGCGAGTGCGGCCGTTGCCTGCGCCCGATCACGGACTCGCTGGTCGTCCCGATCCAGGAGCTGTACGCCTACGCGCACAGCACCACGGACGAGACGACCGACGAGGACGAGGTGGGCCGGATGCAGGGCGACCTGATCGACCTGGAACCGGCACTGCGGGACGCGGTGGTGCTCGCACTGCCGACCAACCCGGTGTGCCGGGAGGACTGCCCAGGACTGTGCCCCGAGTGCGGGGTGCATTGGGACGAGCTGCCGGCTGGGCACAGCCACGAGCAGGTCGACCCGCGCTGGGCGGGCCTGTCGCAACTGACCCGTCAAGAGGAGTAGGAAGAACCGTGGCCGTCCCCAAGCGCAAGATGTCGCGCAGCAACACCCGGTCCCGCCGGGCGCAGTGGAAGACCACGGCGGTCGCGACCGTGGCCTGCCCGCAGTGCAAGTCGCCGAAGCTGCCGCACGCGGCCTGCAGCGTCTGCGGCACCTACAACGGCCGCCAGGTCATCGAGGTCTGATCCCCTGGAACTCGAGTGACGCCACCGACCTCCGGTCGGGCGGCGCACCCGCCCTGGCGACTGCCCGGTGCACCGGCTCCCGCCGACGCCGACCGACCCCGGTCGGCCGGCGTTCCCGTGGAGCCGGGCACCGTGCGGATCGCCGTCGACCTCCTCGGCGGGGACGAAGCTCCCGACGTCGTGGTTGACGGCGCTCTGCGGGCGTTCGGCGCCGATCCCGACCTGCGTTTTCTGCTCGTCGGCCCCGCCGAGGTGGCCGACGAGCTGATCGCCGCGCTCCCACCCGCCGACCGGGACCGGGTCGCCGCCCGGCCGGTCCGCGACGCGGTCACGGTGAGCGGTCATCCGGCCGCGATCGTCCGCTCGGAGAACACCATCCAGGCCGCCGTGGCGGCCGTGCGCGAGGGTACGGCCGACGCGGTCGTCTCCGCCGGTGCCACCGGCGCGACCGTGACCGCCGCCGTGCTCGGCTTCGGCCGCTGGCCCGGCGTACGCCGGCCGGCCCTCGTCGCCACCCTGCCCGCGCTCGGCGGCCCGGTGGTGCTGCTCGACGTCGGCGGCTCCCTGGAGGCCCGACCGGCCACCCTGGCCCGGCACGCCGTGCTCGGCGCGGCCTTTGCCGCGGTCACGCACGAGGTGCGCAGGCCGCGGGTCGGGCTGCTCTCCATCGGCACCGAACCGGGCAAGGGCGACCGGACCCGGCGCGCCGCCGATCCGGCCCTGGCCGGGCAGGCGCTGCCGGCCGACGCCCGCTACGTGGGCCTGGTCGAGGGGTACGACGTGGCGTTCGGTAGCCGGGCGGACGTGGTCGTCACCGACGGGTTCACCGGCAACATCCTGCTCAAGGGGATCGAGGGCGCGTACGCGATGGCCGGCGGCCCACCGGCCGGCGGCGGGGCGCCGCGGGCGGCCGTCCTGCTCGGGGTGGCCGGTGCCGTGGTGGTCTGCCACGGCGCGGCCCGGGACGACGACGTCGCCTCGGGGATCGCGCTCGCCGCCCACCTGCACCGGCGCCGGACCATCCCGGCGGTGTCGGCGTTGCTCGCCGACTCCGCCGCCGTGGCCGGCCGTGTCCCCGATCGCGAGGTGCCGGCATGAGTGGCGGAACCAACCAGCTCAGGACCTGGTCCCGGGACGCCCATCGGCTTTCGTGCCGGGGCCGGGACCTCTGCCGACGGCGCGGGGAAGTCGCCGTCGACGCGCACGGCGAGCGCGTCGGCCATCGGCACGGCGAGCGCGTCGGCCATCGGCACGGCGAGCGCGTCGGCCACCGGCGCGGCACGCGCATCGGTTACCGGCGCAGCGCGCACATCAGCCAGCGGGGCAGCGAGTGCATCAGCCAGCTCAGTCGCCGGGGTCGTGGCGGCGACGGGCGAAGCGAGGAGACGGCATGACCAAGGAGAAGCGGCGGCGGCCGCCGATCACGCATCTGGAGGCGGCGTTCGGGGTCGCCCTGGACCCGGAGCTGCTGGAGCGGGCCCTGACGCACCGGTCGTTCGCGTACGAGAACGGCGGCCTGCCCACCAACGAGCGGCTGGAGTTCCTCGGCGACTCCGTACTCGGCGTCGTGATCACCACGGCGCTCTTCCACAACCACCCGGATCTCCCCGAGGGGCAGTTGGCGAAGCTGCGGGCCAGCGTGGTCAACATGCGTGCCCTGGCCGATGTCGCGCGGCGGCTCGGGCCGGCCGGGCTCGGCCCGTACCTGCTGCTCGGCAAGGGCGAGGAGAGCACCGGTGGCCGAGACAAGGCGAGCATCCTCGCCGACACCCTGGAGGCGCTGCTCGGGGCGATCTATCTCCAGTACGGGCTGGACACCGTCGCCATCGTCATCCATCGGCTCTTCGACCCGCTGATGGCGGAGTCCGCCGGCCGGGGCGCGGCGCTGGACTGGAAGACCAGCCTCCAGGAGTTGACCGCCGCGCTCGCGCTCGGCGTGCCGGAGTACCGGATCGACGAGGCGGGGCCCGACCACGCCAAGACCTTCACCGCGTGGGTGGTGGTGGCCGGCCGTAAGTACGGGGGTGCCGACGGACGCAGCAAGAAGGAGGCGGAGCAGCGGGCCGCCGAGGCGGCCTGGCGGACCCTCTCCGAACAGCAGAACGCGTCCGTGGTCGCCGCCGCCTCGTCCGAGGCCGCCGGACCCGCCGCAGCGCCGGCCGACCCCGCCGCGGCGGCCGGAGCGGCGGTGGCAACGCCCGCCTCCACGCCTGCCGGACCGGGCTCGGGTGGGCCGGCCGTCGCGGCCTCCGGCGCACCGGTCGATCCGGACGCACCGGTCGATCCGGACGGCCGCGTCCCGGGTACGGCGGCCGGCGCCGTACCGGACTGAACGAAGGTGGTACATGCCTGAGCTGCCCGAGGTGGAGACGGTCCGGGAAGGGCTGTCCCGCTGGGTGACGGGTCGGCGGATCGCGGCCGTCGAGGTGCGGCACCCGCGTGCCGTACGCCGGCATCTCCCCGGTGCCGGACACTTCGCCGCGGTGCTCGCCGGGCGGACGATCCTGGGCGCCCGGCGTCGCGGAAAATATCTCTGGCTGCCGCTGGACAGCGGCGACGCGGTCGTCGGGCACCTGGGGATGTCCGGGCAGCTGCTGGTCCGGCCGACCGAGGCGGCCGACGAGATCCACCTGCGGATCCGGTTCACCTTCGACGACGGCGGGACCGACCTGCGCTTCGTCGACCAGCGCACCTTCGGCGGGCTGGCCGTCTCCGAGGGCGGCGCGACGCTGCCGACCGAGATCGCGCACATCGCCCGGGACCCGATGGATCCCGAGTTCTCCGACGCCGCCTTCGTGGCCGCCGTACGCCGTCGGCGTACCGAGATCAAGCGGGCGCTGCTCGACCAGACCCTGATCTCGGGCGTCGGCAACATCTACGCCGACGAGGCGCTGTGGCGGGCCGGCCTGCACGGGGCACGACCGACGGAGGCGCTCACCGGTCCGGCGGCCGCCCGGCTGCTCGGCCACGTCCGGGACGTCCTCGCCGAGGCGATCAAGCAGGGCGGCACCAGCTTCGACGCCCTCTACGTCAACGTCAACGGCGAGAGCGGCTACTTCGACCGCGAACTCAACGTCTACGGCCGGGAGGGCCTGCCCTGCCGGCGGTGCGGTACGCCGATCCGGCGGGAGGCGTTCATGAACCGCTCGTCGTTCAGTTGCCCCCGCTGCCAGCCCCGGCCGCGCGGGGTGCGACCGGCCGGCTGACCCGTCACGGCGGCAGGCAGGTGTCCCGGCGTACCCCGAGGTCGCGGTCCTTGCGGATCGAGCTGAGGCCGTAGCCGACCGCGGTGCTGCAGAAGTCTGCCGTGGACCCCTGGTATTCGACGTGGAAGACCGGCTTGCCGGCCCGGGTGAACGGCACCAGCCGGGCGCACTCGGTACGCCGGACGCACTCCTCGTTGACCGCGAAGTCGAAGTACGGCTCCAGGGCCAGCACCTGGTCGATGTCGTTGCCGAGGCCGGGCGCCAGACTCGCCTGTCGGGCCAGGTCGGCGACCCGGCGGTTGAAGGTGAGCTGGTCGTCGAAGGTCAGTGGAAAGCCGGACCGCTGCGCGTAGCCGTCCAGCCCGACCGGCAGCACGGCGACGAACCCCTTGCCGCGGCAGAGCCGGAACCGGTCGGCGAGCACCGGTTCCAGCATCGACCACTGCCGGATGTCCAGCCAGCGGCCGCGCGGTGCGCCCGCCGGCTGTCCCGGCACCCGGGCCGGCGCACCGAGCACGGCGGCCGGAAGGCGCGCCGCGTCCGGGCGGGACTCCTGGTGGATGCCGGCCTCGACGTGGCAGACCAGGCGCCGCCCGTCCGCCCGCAACCGCCGCGCTGCCTCCAGCGACGTCCGGAACCCGTCGAGCACGTACACCTGGGCGTCGACGGTGCTGTCGAGCGTGCCGGTGAGCTGCCACTGCCAGGTCGGCGCCGGCCCGCCGGGCCAGGGTGGCACCGGGGCGGACCGGTCCGGCAGGAGGCGGCACCCCGGGGTGGCCAGCAGCAGCACGGCGGTGACGAGCAGGCCGGCGCTCCGGCGTACCCCGGGCACCTCATCCCGCAGCGCTCAGCACGACCGCGCACCCCCTCGTACGGGCCCAACGAGTCAGGCCGGGCCCGGGGCACGGCGGGCGATCGGGGGTCGGTGGGTGGGCGGGTCGGCCTCAGGCGGCCGAGCCGAACATCTGGGTCCAGTAGAGCCGTCCGTCGGGCCCGGTGGCCACCCCGACGCCCATCGCCCTGGCGTCACAGTTGAGGATGTTGGCCCGGTGCCCGGAGCTGTTCATCCAGCCCTCCATCACGGCGGCGGCGTCGCGGTAGCCCATGGCGACATTCTCGCCGATCGGCCGGTCGTAGCCGGCCCGTCGGGCGCGTTCGACGAAGTCGCTGCCGTCGCTGCCGGTGTGCGACATGTCGGTGTTCTCCGCCTGGTCCTGACTGTGCAGCCGGGCCGCCTCGGCGAGATCGTTGTTGATCACCACGGCAGCACAGCCGTTGGCGGCGCGTTCGCGGTTGACGATCGTCAACACCTGCGTCTCCTGGCTGCTGCTGCCCGCCCCGCTGGCTCCCGACCCGGACCCGGGACCCGGGTCGGAGCCCGAGCCGCCGGGGGTACGCCGGGCAGGTGGAGCGGACGTCCGGGCCGGCTTCGGCGCGGTCGTGGTGACCCTGGGCTTCGGGGAGGTACGGGTGGTGGTCGGGGTCGTGGTCGGGCCGGGAGTCTCCTCGTCGACGTCCGCCGGTTCCGGCGTCGCCAGGTCGATCGGCTCCTCCGGGCCGGCCGCCTCGACCGCCGACTCGTTGCCCCGGGTGCCGGCCGGCGCATCGGTGAGGCCGGCCGGTAGCAGGGCGGCTCCGGCGCCGATGACGCCGAGCAGCGCGGTGACCGCCACGCCCAGTCCGATCGGGCCGCGCAGTGAGGTCGGCCTGCGGTGCCGGCCGGCGCCCGCCCGGTCGGGCCGCTCGTCGTCGTCCCCGCCGCTCTGGACGCTGCTCCAGCCCGGGTACGCGTCGGACAGGTCGGCGTAGGCCCCGGACCGGTCGGCGTAGGCCCCGGACCGGTCGGCGTGCCCGGCGACCGCACGGCGCTCGCCGTCCCGGTCGCGTTCGCCGCGCCGCTCGTCCCGGTGGCGCTCGTCCCGGTGGCGCTCGTCGCGCTCGCCCCGGGCGTGCCGGGACGGGGGCGGATCATCCGGATAACCGGCGCGACCGGCCGGGTCGGCATGACCGGCGGGCGGGGTGGGCCAGTCGGCGCCATCCTCCCAGTCGGCCTCTTCGCTCCACCCCTGCACGCGACGCCTCCACTGATTCCGGAATCCGGGCCACTGCTCCCGGAGGCCACTGCCGCCGGACACTCCCGGGTCACTGCTTCCGAGATCTCGGCACGGCCTGATCACTGTCCGTGCGGACGCTACGCGGGCCCTCGGGCCAGGAGCAACGCGGCTAAGGAAGAAATAAGGGGGGACCCATCGGCGGGATTACGTCCTTGGCCAGGGCTCTTGCTGATCCAGACATCGATCGGGGATAGACTGTGGTCGTCCGGACAGCGTCCTGTTCGTGCCGCTGCGGCAGCTCTCGGTCAGCGAGTGGTTGACGGCACAGGTGGCTCATGCCCGGGGAAACTTGACTCCGCCGGGACATCGGCACACTATGTAAGTGTCGCCAGTCGCGCCCGACCGTGCCCGCGTTTTCGCGCGGGTGGGCAGTCGCGTACGAGTTGGGCGCGCGTTGGCCGGCCTTTCCGGCAGCGCATTACAAGGAGACGATATGGCGAAGGCCCTCTACGGCCACGTCGGTGCGGCGCCAGACCGGCGCCTCCTCGACGAGGTCACCCGACTGCGTGCCAGGGTTCAGGCACTGGAGTTCGAGACAACGCGGTTGCGTGCCGAGAACGATCGGCTCGCGGCGGCGGCGGCCGAGGCAGACGATCTGCTGCGGCTGGCCGAGCCCGCGCTGACCTGAGCTTCGGGCGCCGGGTGACCGGCGCCCCGCCTGGACAACTGAATCGCACCAGAAAACGCGCGCCGACACATCCGTGACGGCGCGCAGTTCTGTTCCCGGCGTCGCCGCAACCGTCTCCTCCCCGGGGCCACGTCCCCGCCGACGGCCGTGTTCCACCCGAACGGCCGTCCCCGCCGGCGGCCGTTCGATCCGAACGGCCGTTGAACGCTGCGCAGACGGTTTTCGGCGATCCGATACGCTGGGCGAGGCGTGCCACGTCGGGCATGACGCCCAGCCCCGGGTTACTCTGCGGGTTGACCAGGCTCCCACCGCCGGGGGCAGGCAGTCTCCGCCGAGCCGGGGCGCGGCCGAGCGGCTGACGATCCGGTCGTGGCGGTGCCGGACCGGGAAACGCTGCGTCTGCCCGGCGGTCGCGCCGGACGAGGATCGGGAACGTGTATCTCAAGAGCCTGACGGTGAAGGGCTTCAAGTCCTTCGCCTCCAGCACGACCTTCAAGCTGGAGCCGGGGATCACCTGCGTGGTGGGTCCCAACGGCTCGGGCAAGTCGAACGTGGTCGACGCGATCGCCTGGGTGCTCGGCGAGCACAGCGCCAAGGCGCTGCGCGGCGGCAAGATGGAGGACGTGATCTTCGCCGGCACCGCCGGCCGGGCGCCGCTGGGCAGGGCCGAGGTCACCCTGACGATCGACAACACCGACGGTGCGCTGCCGATCGACTACACCGAGGTGTCGATCACCCGCCGGATGTTTCGGTCCGGCGAGAGCGAATACGAGATCAACGGCGACTCCTGCCGGCTCCTCGACATCCAGGAACTCCTCTCCGACTCCGGGATCGGCCGGGAGATGCACGTCATCGTCGGGCAGGGCCAGCTCGACGCCGTGTTGCACGCCAAGCCGGAGGACCGGCGGGCCTTCATCGAGGAGGCTGCCGGCGTACTCAAGCATCGCAAGCGCAAGGAGAAGGCCCTGCGCAAGCTCGACGCGATGCAGGTCAACCTCAACCGGCTGACCGACCTCACCGCCGAGCTGCGCCGGCAGCTCAAGCCGCTGGGCCGGCAGGCCGAGGTGGCCCGGCGGGCCCAGGGCATCCAGGCCGACCTGCGGGACGCCCGGCTGCGGCTGCTCGCCGACGACCTGGCCACGCTCCGCTCGACCCTGGACAAGGAGATCGCCGACGAGGCCGCCCTGCGGCAGCGCCGCGAGCAGGTCGAGGCGGAGCACGGCGAGGTGCAGTCCCGGCTCGGCGAGCTGGAGGCGGCGCTGGCCGAGGACGCCCCGCTGCTCGCCCGCGCCCAGGAGACCTGGTACGCACTCTCCGCGCTCACCGAGCGGTTCCGTTCCACCGAGCAGCTGGCCCGGGAGCGGCTGCGGCACCTCAGCACCACCCCGGACGACGAGCGCCCCGGCCGCGACCCCGACCGGCTCGACGCCGAGGCCGAGGAGGTCCGCGCGCACGAGGAGGAGCTGCGCGCCGCGCTCACCGAGGACCAGGTGCGGCTGGCCGAGGCGGTGGAGAACCGCCAGCAGCTCGAACGCCAGCTCGCCGAGGCCGAACGGGCGCTTGTCGCCGCCGCGAAGGCGATCGCGGACCGGCGGGAGGGGCTGGCGAAGCTGACCGGGCAGGTCAACTCGGCGCGGGCGCGTACCGGGTCGGCGGCCGAGGAGATCGAGCGGCTCGCCGCCGCGCACGCCGACGCGCAGCTGCGGGCCGAGCAGACCCAGGCCGAGCTGGACGCCGTCGCCGAGCAGTCCTCCGAGGCGGACCGGGACAACGCCGAGCTGGACGCCCGGCACGCCGAGGCGGTCGCCGCGCAGGAGGAGGCGGCGGCCCGGGTGCGTACCCTCTCCGACGCCGAACGGGCGGCGGAGAAGGACGCGGCGACCTGGAAGGCCCGGGAAGAGGCGCTGGCGATGGGGCTGCGCCGCAAGGACGGCGCCGGGGCGCTGCTGGCCCGCGCCGACCAGGTGCCGGGGCTGCTGGGCGGGCTGGCGGGAATGCTGACCGTGGCACCCGGGCACGAGGCGGCGCTCGCCGCCGCGCTCGGCTCGCTCGCCGACGCGGTCGCGGTCGCCGGGGTCGACGAGGCGGCGGAGGCGATGCGCTGGCTGCGGATCCAGGACGCCGGCCGGGCCGAGCTGCTGGTCGGCGGCCAGGCCGGACCGGGCATGATCGGCTCACCGGACGCGCTCCGCCCGGCCCTGCCGGCCGGCGCGCACTGGGCGCCGGACCTGGTCGGCTGCCCCGAGGACGTCCGCCCGGCGGTGCATCGGGCGCTGCGCGACGTGGTGCTTGTCGACACGCTGGAGACCGCTAGCCGGGTGGTGGCCGGCAACCCCGAACTGCGGGCGGTCACCGCCGACGGTGACGTGCTCGGCGGCTACGCGGCGGCCGGCGGCGCGGCGAAGGCGCCGAGCTTCATCGAGGTGCAGGCCGCCGTCGAGGAGGCCCGCACCAACCGGGCCGTCGCCGAGCAGACCATCGCCGAGCTGCGCGACCAGCTCGGTGAGGCGCGCGAGGAGGTGGCCGAGCGCAAGCAGGCGGTCGCCGCCGCGGCGGCGGTGAAGCGGGACGCGGAGGGGCAGCGCAACGCCGCCGCCCGCCGGCTCGCCGAACTGGGTGCCGCCGCCCGGTCGGCGAAGGCGGAGATGGACCGGCTCGCCGAGTCGCGCGGCCGGGCCGAGCAGGCGCGGGAGCGGGATCTCGCCGGCCTGGCCGAGCTGGAGGAGCGACTCCGGCTCGCCGAGGCGACCCCGGTCGACGCCGACCCGTCGACCGAGGAACGGGACGAGCTGGCCGCGTACCTGCCGCAGGCCCGGCAGAACGAGATGGAGGTGCGGCTCGCGGTGCGTACCGCCGAGGAGCGGGTCGCCTCGATCGCCGGCCGGGCCGACTCGCTGGCCCGGCAGGCCGCCGCCGAGCGGGCCGCCCGGGAGCGGGCCGCCGCCCGGCGGGCGGCCAGGGCCCGGGGCGCCGCCATCGCCCGCGCCGTCGAGTTCGGCGCCCGCGAGGCGCTGACCCGGCTCGCGGTCTCGCTGGCGGCGGCCGAGCAGACCCGGGACGCCGTGGCGCAGGCCCGCTCCGCCCGCGAGGCCGAGCTCCAGGAGGTACGCGGCGCGGCCAAGCGGCTCGGCGCCGACCTGGAGCGGCTGACCAGTGCGGTGCACCGGGACGAGGTGGCCCGGGCCGAGCAGCGGCTGCGGATCGAGCAGTTGGAGGCGAAGGCGGCCGAGGACTTCGGGCTCGACGTCGAGGCCCTGGTCGCCGAGTACGGCCCCCAACAGCCCGTCCCGCCGAGCCAGGCGGAGATCACCGCCGCCGAGCGGGACGAGCGGCCGGCGCCCGAGCCGGTGCCGTTCGACCGGCCGGTGCAGGAGAAGCGCGCCGCCAAGGCGGAACGCGAGCTGGCGCTGCTCGGCAAGGTCAACCCGCTGGCCCTGGAGGAGTTCGCCGCCCTGGAGGAGCGCTACAAGTTCCTCTCCGAGCAGCTCGAAGACCTCAAGGCGACCCGCCGGGACCTGCTCACCGTGGTCAAGGACGTGGACGACCGGATCCTGGAGGTCTTCGCCAGCGCCTACCAGGACACCGCCCGGGAGTTCGAAGAGGTCTTCACCGTCCTCTTCCCCGGCGGCGAGGGGCGGCTGGTGCTCACCGACCCGGAGGACCTGCTCACCACCGGTGTCGAGGTCGAGGCCCGGCCGCCGGGCAAGAAGATCAAGCGGCTCTCGCTGCTCTCCGGCGGCGAGCGGTCGCTGACCGCCGTCGCGCTGCTGGTGGCGATCTTCCGGGCCCGGCCCAGCCCGTTCTACATCATGGACGAGGTCGAGGCGGCGTTGGACGACGTCAACCTGGGCCGGCTGATCACCCTGATGGCCCAGTTGCGGGAGAAGAGCCAGTTGATCGTCGTCACCCACCAGAAGCGGACGATGGAGGTGGCCGACGCCCTGTACGGCGTGACCATGCGCAGCGGCGTGACCCAGGTGATCAGCCAGCGACTCGGCAACGAGGAGGAGTGATGCCGCGCGAGCGCGCCAGCGCCCTGCTGGTGGACCTGGACGGGGTGCTCCGCCGCTGGGACCCGGAAGCGACCGCCGCCGTCGAACGACGCCACGGCCTCCCGGCCGGCGCCCTCTACGAGACCGCGATGCGCTGGTCGCTGCTGCAACCGGCGGTCACCGGCCGGCTCAGCCACGCCGACTGGCTGGCCGGGGTCGCCGACGCGCTCGCCGAGGCCGCCGCCGGAGCGGACCGTGCCGGGACGGCGGACCGTGCCGGGACGGCGGACCGTGCCCAGGCGGCGGTGCGGGCCGAGGCGACGGCGAACCGGGCCGAGGCGGCGGTGCGGGCCGAGGCGGCGGTGCGGGAGTGGCAGGCCGACCGGGGCACCGTGGACCCGGAGGTGCTGGCCTTCGTCCGGGAGGTCAGGGCGGCCGGGATCCGGGTCGGGCTGGCCAGCAACGCGACCGACCTGCTCGACGCCGACCTGGCCCAGCTCGGCCTGACCGACGAGGTGGACGTGGTGGTCAACTCCTCGGCGCTGGGCGTGGCGAAGCCGAGCCGGGAATACTTCGAGCGGGCCTGCCTGGCCGTCGGCACCCCGCCGGCCCAGGTGCTCTTCGTCGACGACGAGGACCGGTCGGTGCGCGGGGCCCGGGTCGCCGGGCTCTCGGCGTACCGGTGGAACGGGCCGGCGGACCTGCGCTACCTGCGGGCGGCGCTGGCCGCCTGAACGAGCCGCGTCAGGTGTCGGCCGTGCCGGTGCCGGTGGCGGCCCGGCGGCGGGCCGCCACGACGAGGGCGACGTTCTCCAACCAGCGGGCCAGCGTCTCGTCGTGCTCCGGGCCCTGCTCCGGCACCGCGTACGCCGCCGCCAACCAGCTCGCGGCGAGCGCCGCCTGCTCCGGTGTGGGGAGCGGTTCCGGCAGCGTGACCGCGTAACCGGTGCCGCCCCGGCGGACGACCTCGGCCAGGAACGTCAGCGACCGCGGCCGGGTGCCGAGCCGGTCGGCCGCGAGCGCCGCCGCCACCGCCACCTCGCCGGGCGGCCGGCCCCCGTCGCGCAGCCCGGCCGCCAGCGCCGCCGGCACGTCCAGGGCCCGCAGCTCGTCCTCGCCGATCCTCGGATAGCTCATCTCGTCCTCACCCGGGCAGCCGGACGCTTGTCAGCTCGTGCGGTACGCCGTTGCCGATCGAGTCGAGCCGGCCGTCGACGAAGTCGTCCTCGTCGACCCAGACCGTGTAGCCCCACGGGTTGTAGACCTGCAACCGGTCGCCGTCGTGGCCGATGACCAGCATCTGGTGCCCGCCGTTGTCGTCGTGGCTGGAGAAGGGGACGGCGTGCCCCTCGTCGACCGCGCGTTCGATCTCCGGCAGCACCGCGCGGCGCTCCTCGGCGTTGTCGACGCCCCGGTTCTCGTAGTCGACGCCGGTCCGGGCGCCGATCTCCTCGTCGGCGATCGTCTCGGACTGGTCGTTGCTCATCCCGTCGCTGCCGAGCACCGGCAGGTCCTGGTACCAGGAACGGCCGCCGTCGTAGACGCGTACCTGCTCGTCGCGGAGGCGTTCGGCGAACGCGGCACCGTTGTCGTACGCCGGGTCGCCCGGGTGGCCGCCGGTGGTGAGCTGGAGGGCGTAGAGGGGGTCGACGTGGGCCCGGGCGGTGACCGTGGAGGACGCCACGCAGGTCGGGTACTGCCCCTGCGTCCACTCCGTGCCGTCGAAGACCGTGTCCTGCCGCAGCCCGGTCGGCATCGGGCCACCGGCGTCCAGCGGGCTGAGGTGATCGCGCAGCCAGGCCGGGTCGTCGCCGTACGGGCCGATCAGCCGGTCGAACTCGGCGATCCTGTCGAGGTCGTAGCCGGCGGCGAGGGCGCGCATCAGGTATGCCCGGTGCTCCGGGCTGCCCGCCCCGGCCAGCAGCGCCGCCAGCCTGGCCTGGTCGGCCTCGCTCAGCGCGGCGAGCCGGTCGGCCGCCCGGTCGGCCATCGAGGCCGACAGGATCGCCGAGTCCATGCCGGTGCCGGTGCTGCCCGCGTCGGTCAGCAGCAGCTCGTCCAGGGCGGGGAGCGGCGAGTCGCCCAGCCGCGGCAACCGGGCCTGCGAGGCGAGGTCGAAGAAGGTGCTGCTGGTCTCCCGGGACGACTCCTGCACGGCGGCGTGCGCGGCGACCCGTTCGGCCATCGCGCCCTTCGCGAGCTGGTGGGCCCGGTACATCGTGTCGCCGTCGTAGTGCAGTGGGTCGGTGAAGGGCCCGGCGGTGACCTCTTCGGTCAGGTCGTACGCCTCGCGTAGCGGGGTGAGGGCGGCGGTGTCCCGCTGCTTCGCGGTCTCCAGGGTGCCGGCCAGCGAGCGCAGCCCGTGCGCGACCTTGCCCATGACGCCGACACCGCGCTCCAGGGCCCGTTCGGCGGCGGCGAGCGCGTCCGTCGCCGCGACCCGGGTCTCGCCCGCCCAGACCGCCGGGAGCCGCCGCTGCCGGATCTCGCTCACCGCCATCAGCGCGGTGTCGAGGCGCTTCTCGGCCCGGTCGTGGTCGGCGGCGAGCGACTCCAGTGTCGACGGTTCGCCGCCCGGCCCGGAGACGCCCAGGGCCTCCCGGGTGGAGTAGTGCAGCGCGCCGGCGTTCCAGAAGCCGTTCTGGTCGTCGATGTCGCGCTTCAGCTCCCTGAGCCGGGGCAACGGGGTGTCGTCGTCGCTCATCGGGGGCCTCCGGGACCGAACCGGGCGCTGGCGTTCTCGTCGGACCGGTCGTAGTTGTCGGCCGCCGTGTCGAGTGCGTCGGCGAGCTGGCGCAGTGCCTCGGCGATGCCGCTCAGCTCGCCGCGCCAGGCCTGCGAGACGGCCTTGTAGCCGTCGTGACTGCCGTAGCGGTCGAAGGCGAAACCGACAAGCGTGCGGTCCTCGGTCGACCGGGTCGCCCTGCCCGCCTCGCCGACCGCGTCGGCGGCCTCGTCCCGGAGTTGTTTCGCCGCCGCCCGCAACGCGGCGGTGTCCACCCGCACCATCGCCCGTCCCCTCGTCGCCCCGCACCATATCGCCCGGACGCCTGCCGCGTGGCCCCGTGCCGGACGCCTGCCGCGTGGCCCCGTGCCGGACGGCGGTGCGGTGAGCCGAGCAGCGGTATCGTGATCGGCCGTGGCCCATCCCAGACGCGTCGTGCTGATCTGCGCCGCCCTCGCCCTGCTGGTCGTCGTGGCGGCGGTGGTGGGGCTGGTGATCCGCCGGCAGATCCGATACGGCGCGATCGCCGACCAGGAGACCGGGTCGATCAGTGTGGACGTCGGCGACCGGTTCTCGCTGCGGGTGCCGGACCGCGGTCCGTCGGTCGGCGACCGGTGGTCCGCGTCGACGGAGCCCGCCGGCCTGGTGGAGCAGGTCGGCGACGAGCTGGTCTCGGACAGTCTCGGTGACCGGTTGCTCGGGCCGGCCCTCGGCGGTGGCGGCGGCTTCCGTTATTTCAGGTTCGACGCGGAACGGGCCGGCCAGGTGACGATCACCCTGTCGAACTGCTTCCAGGGCTGCCGGAACGAGCGCACCCGGAGCCGGTCGACGGCCACCGTCTGGACGGTGACGATCTCCTGAAGCCGTCCGGACCAGCACCGTCCGGACCTGCGCGTGGCTATTCGCCGGTCGTACCGTCGATACGTTCGCGGATTAGGTCGGCGTGGCCGTTGTGCCGGGCGTACTCCTCGATCATGTGCAGATAGACCCAGCGCAACGTCATGTCCCGGCCACGCGGGCCGACGAAAATCTCCTCCAACGACCGGCCGTCGACGGCTTGGCGAACGAGGCCGATCTCGGTCCGCAGGGTGTCGAGGTCGGCCGACGGATCGGCGTCGTCGAGCGCTTCGAGGTCGCGGTCCGGTTGCGCCTCCGTGAAATAGAGCGGCGGCAGGTCGAGCCGGGCGAACCACTTGCGGAACCAGTGCCGCTCGTTGTCCGCGGCATGCCGGACCAGGCCGAGCAGGGTCAGCCCGGAGGGCGCGACACTGGCGGTGCGAAGCTGCTCGGAGGTGAGGCCGGCGCACTTGCCGAGCAGGGTCTGCCGGTGGAAGTCGAGCCAGCCGTCGAGCATGGCGCGCTCGTCGGCGACGAGGGGTGCGCGCTGCCGCTCGACCTCTGGTGCGGTCCAGTCCATCGGCACATGATCGCACGATCCCCCCGGGGCCCTCCCCGCCGTCGATGACCTCCCTGACCGCCTGTCTGCGGCCAGCAACCGGCGCCGCTGCCGGCAACGGACGTCGCCCGTCAAGATCTTGGTAATCCGTGGTTCGCGTCGAACCACGGATTACCAGGATCCTTTCGGGTCCTGTCGCTTGTGCACGTGAGGCAGCCGGAGGGTGCGGTGATCGTCTACACCAGAGCGGAGTGGGACGCCTTCCTGACCGGTGCCAAGAGACGGCCAGTTCGACTTCTGACTCGTTCGACTTCTGATGCGGGTCCCTGGTCCTGGGCTGGCCGCCGGTCCGCCGATCGCCGATCCTCTCCGTCTGCGGGGCCGTGGGGGATCAGCCGGTGAGCGCGCGCCGGGCGACCGTGCGCAGGCTGCCGTCCGGCGCGGTCCCCTCGATGGTCACCTCGGCGGCGCGGTCCTCGTGGCGGAGCGTGCTGACCGCGTTGCCGAAGTAGGGGCCGTCGAGCTTGCGCCAGCGCACCGGCGGGCGGCGGATCCCGGCCGTGCGCGCCAGTGCCCGGGCCGCGACGGTGGGGCCGCGCCACCAGCCGAGCCGGAGCAGCGGTCGCATCGGCCCGGGTATCTGGTTGTGGATCGGCGAGCAGGTCAACTGGTGCACCGGGGTGGTGACCGACCCGCCGGGGAAGCGGGCCCGGGCGACGTACGAGTGGTGCACGTCGCCGGAGAGCACGCTGATCGACGCCGGTGGCGGGTACGCCGGTCCGGCTCCGACCCGCGCACCCGGCCGCCCGCCGCCGGGTTGCTCCGGCCCCCCGCCGCCGGGTTGCTCCTGCGGTCCGGTGCCGAGTCGGACGAAGACCTGGGCCAGCGCGTCGAAGGACCGGCGGAAGGCGGCCCAGTGCTCCAGGTCCAGCGCCCGGCGCAGCCGCTCGGCGAAGGCCGCGACCCGGGGCCGCTCCGAGTCGGCGAGCCGCTCGTTCCAGGACTCCAGGTGGTGGATGCCGGGCGGCAGCAGCCAGGGCAGCGAGGAGCCGACCACCAGGTGGTCGTAGTCGCCGTGCACCTGGTCGACGAACCACGCCCACTCGGTCGGCGGCAGCATCGCCCGGTGCCGGCGGTCCAGTACCCGGCTGCACCGGTTGTCCAGCACCACCAGCCGGGTCCGGCCGACGTCCAGCGAGTAGCTCCACTGGTAGCGGCCGGGTACGGCGGCCTCGGCCGGCGACCCGCCCCGGCCCAGCGCGGCATCGTAGCCGGTCGCCTCGGCGTCGACGCGCTCGCCGAACTCGCGCAGCACCGAGGTGGCGTCCTCGGCGGCGACGACCTTGGCGTACACCGGGTCGGCGGCGAGCTCGTCCGGCTCGAGGTTGCCCAGGTGCTGGTAGACCCAGTACGACGCGAGGCCGCTGGAGATCCGCTCCGCCCACCACGGCTCGGCGTGGGTGGCGCTCCGCCACGGCGTCGAGGTGTTCCAGTCGTCGATGATCTCGTGGTCGTCGAAGATCATCACGCTCGGCACGGTGGAGAGCAGCCAGCGGATCTCCGGGTCGCGCCACGACTCCAGGTAGAGCTTCGTGTACTCGTCGAAGCTGACCACCTGGTCGGCCGGGGCACCCGCGCTCCGGTCACGGCGGCGGCGCAGCAGCTTGCGTACCGTCGGCGAGGTCTGGTCGGCGTAGACCTGGTCACCGAGGAGCACGAGGAGGTCGGGCCACTCGCCAGCGGCGTCCGCGGTGGCGCCGGCGCCGCCCGCCCCGCCGGCACCGGTCGACGCCATCAACCGCCGGGAGTACGCGTCGAGCGCGTCCGGCGGCAGCTTCCGGGCGGTGGCGTGCTGGGTGGTCTCCCGGCAGGAGCCGAAGACCAGGCGCGCCCCCGGATCGCCGGCCGCGCGGGTCCGGATCACGCTCGGCGGAAACGTCGTCCCGGGCTCCGGCCAGACCTGCTCACCGTCGAGGAGGACCTGGTACGGGACGGCCCGGCCCGGCTCAAGCCCTTCCACCACGACCAGTGCGTAGTGGTGGTCGAAGGCGCTGAACGTGGCCGCCTCGCCGGCCGCGCCCTCCGTCGTCTCGACCCGGACCAGGGCCGGCCCGCTGGTCTCCACCCAGACGGTGGCCCTGGAGCCGACCACCCGGCGCAGCACCGGGCCGATCAGTAGCCGGGCGGTGGACATGCGGGACCTCCGAGCGGGGAAGGGTGACGACCTCGATCCTGCTGTCCGGTCGGCCGCGACACCCGCCCGTCCCGGCGGGCCACGGCATTACCGGAGTCTCGGCGGCGAGCCTACTCGTCCGGGGTAACACCCGGGCAGAGGTGCGGCGGCTGCGCCGAGCCGTTCGGTGTCTGACAGGATCGCCCGTATGGACAACCTCGTCGTCATGCTGATCGTGGCCGGCGTGCTGGTGCTCCTCGCGGTGGGCCTGACGATCGGTCTGGTGGTGACCCGCCGGGGTGGCCGGGCGGCCCCGCCGCTCCCGCCGATCCCGCCCGCGCCGCCGGTGCCGCCGGTGCCGCCCAGCCCGCCGGGCGCACCGCCGACGGAGCTGGTGGCCCCGCCGGTCGAGGCGCCGCCGGCACCCACCGACGTCGAGACCCCGGTGGTGGTGGAGCGGCCGGAGCCGACCGCCGGGCGGTTGGTCCGGCTGCGGGCCCGGCTCTCCCGCTCGCAGAACGTCTTCGGCAAGGGGCTGCTCAGCCTGCTGAGCCGGGACCACCTGGACGAGGAGGTCTGGGAGGAGATCGAGGACAGCCTGATCGGCGCCGACGTGGGGGTCGAGGCGACCCAGGAGATCGTCGACCGGCTGCGGGAGCGTACCGCCGTGCTCGGCACGCGCAGCGCCACCGAGTTGCGCGCACTGCTCGCGGCCGAGCTGGTGGACGTGCTCGACCCGACGCTCGACCGTTCGCTGCGGGCGACCCGCTCCGGCGGGACCCCGGCGGTGCTGCTGGTCGTCGGCGTGAACGGCGCCGGCAAGACGACCACCTGCGGCAAGGTGGCCCGGGTGCTGATCGCGGACGGTCGTACGGTGCTGCTCGGCGCCGCCGACACCTTCCGGGCCGCCGCCGCCGAGCAGCTCACCACCTGGGCCGGCCGGGTCGGCGCCGAGGTGGTCCGGGGCCCCGAGGGTGCCGACCCGGCCAGCGTCGCCTTCGACGCGGTGCAGCGCGGCATCGAGGCATCGGTCGACACGGTGCTTGTCGACACCGCCGGTCGCCTGCAGAACAAGGTCGGCCTGATGGACGAGCTGGGCAAGATCAAGCGGGTGGTCTCCCGGCACGGGCCGGTGGACGAGACGCTGCTGGTCCTCGACGCCACCACCGGGCAGAACGGCCTGGAGCAGGCCCGGGTCTTCACCGAGGTGGTGGACGTCACCGGCGTGGTGCTGACCAAGCTCGACGGCACCGCCAAGGGCGGCATCGTGATCGCGGTGCAGCGCAAGCTCGGCATCCCGGTCAAGCTGGTCGGGCTCGGCGAGGGTCCGGACGATCTGGCGCCCTTCGATCCGGCACAGTTCGTCGACGCGCTCCTCGGCACCGAGCCGCTTGGCGCCGACGCGTAATCTCGGGGGACTGTTCGGATACCGCGCCCATTCCCGGGCGCGGGCCTGGTGACGCTGTTTCCCAGCGCCGCTCCGGTAGGAGAGACGTACGTGACATCGCAGGAGATCCCGCTGCACGGCGGGAACGTCAGCACCGTCGTGCGGGTGGGCGACACGGTACGCCGCAACGCCGGCCCGTGGACGCCGTCGGTGCACGCCCTGCTGCGACACCTGGAATACGTCGGCTTCACCGGCTCGCCCCGGGCCCTCGGGATGGACTCGCGCAACCGCGAGGTGCTGTCGTATCTGGAGGGGGAGTGCGGGGAGTATCCGCTCGCCCCGCACTGGGTCACCGACGAGGCGCTGGTCACCGTCGCCACCATGCTGCGGATGTTCCACGACGCGCAGTACGGCTTCCAGCCGCCGCCGAACGCGGTGTGGCGGTCGTTCGGGCCGCCGCCGCCGGACACCGAGGTGGTCTGCCACCACGACGCCGCCCCGCACAACGTGATCTGGCGGCCGGACGGCACCCTGGCGCTCATCGACTTCGACCTCGCCTCGCCCGGTGCCCGGATCTACGACGTCGCGTACGCGGCCTGGACCTGGGTGCCGCTCTTCTCGGACCGGGACTCCTACACCCTCGGCTGGCAGCGCCCCAACCGGCCGCGCCGGCTGCGGCTCTTCGCCGACGCGTACGGGCTGATCCCGAGGGACCGGCACCGGCTGGTCCGGACCATCCGGAAGCGGATCGTGGACCACGTCGAGGGGATCCGCCGGATGGCGGCGGCCGGTGACCCGGCCTTCGTCCGGATCGTGCACAAGGGTCACCTCCGGCGCCCGATGCGCGATCTGCGGCTGCTGGACTACGAACGGCACACCCTGGAGTACGCGCTTCGCTGATCCGGGTACGCGCTCCGGTAACCTCGCGTCGCTTTCCGTACACCTACTCCGGGCTATTCGGCTGGTATGCCCCTGTCCGTTCCATCGATTGTGCGGACTTCTTCACACGTTGGAAACAACCCGTGACAGGGCAGAAACCAACTGGGCACCACGGGTGAAACCTCCAGCCACGAAGCTTCCGCGCAACCGGCGTACGGGCGATGCTGCCTCGGTGGGCCGGGAAGGAGGGTAACCAACTTTAGGAGGCCAGCGTGCCTGAAGCACCGACGATCGATACCGGCAATACCGCCTGGTTGCTGATTTCCAGCGCGATCGTGCTGCTCATGACACCGGGTCTGGCGCTGTTCTACGGCGGCTTGAACCGGTCCAAGGGCGTCCTGAACATGATGATGATGAGCTTCTCCGCCATCGGGCTCGTCTCCATCCTCTGGCTTTTTTACGGCTTCACCGTCGCCTTCGGCGACGACCAGAACGGCATCTGGGGTGACCTCGGCCAGTACGTCGGCACCAAGACGTTCATGGCCGAGACCGACCTGTGGGGCGAGACCGGCATCCCGCTCTACGTGTTCATGGCCTTCCAGATGATGTTCGCGATCATCACCGTCGCGCTCATCAGCGGCGCCATCTCCGACCGGGCCAAGTTCTCCGGCTGGCTGATCTTCGCCTTCGGCTGGGCCACGCTTGTCTACTTCCCGGTCGCGCACATGGTCTGGGGCGGTGGCTTCATCGGCGCGGGTCTCGGCGCACTGGACTTCGCCGGCGGCACCGCGGTGCACATCAACGCCGGTGCGGCGGCGCTCGCCCTGGCGATCGTGCTCGGCAGGCGGGTCGGCTGGCCCAAGGAGAGCATGAAGCCGCACAACGTGCCGATGGTGGCGCTCGGTGCCGGCCTGCTCTGGTTCGGCTGGTTCGGCTTCAACGCCGGCTCGGAGCTGACCGCCGACGCGACCACGGCGATCGCGTTCATGAACACCCAGGTCTGCACCGCCGCGGCCGTGCTCGGCTGGATCATCGTGGAGTGGCTGCGCAACGGCAAGCCGACCCTGGTCGGTGCCTCCTCGGGTGCCATCGCCGGCCTGGTGGCGGTCACCCCGGCCTGTGCCTTCATCGCGCCCTGGGCGGCGGTCGTGCTCGGCCTGGTGGCCGGCGCGGTCTGCGCCCTGGCGGTCAGCCTGAAGTACGCGCTCGGCTACGACGACTCGCTCGACGTGGTCGGCGTGCACTTCGTCGGCGGCTGGATCGGCTGTCTCTGGATCGGCCTCTTCGGCACCAGCACGGTGAGTTCGCTGGTGGAGAACGAGGGGCTCTTCTACGGTGGTGGACTCACCCAGCTCGGGATCCAGGCGCTCAGCGCGTTGATCGTCACGGCGATCTCCTTCGTGATCGCCCTCGGGCTCGGCTTCCTCATCGAGAAGACCATCGGCTTCCGCACCTCCGCCGAGGCCGAGGTCGAGGGGATCGACATCGCGGAGCACGCGGAGAGCGGATACGACCTCTCCACGGCGACCGGCGGTGGCGGCGCGTTCGCCATGGCCGGGATCGGCTCCCCGAACAGCAGCACTGCGGCGGGGGAGCCCGCCGCTCCGGTCAGCGAAAAGGTCGCCGGTTAAGTTTCTCCGATGGAGGGGTTGGACATGAAGCTGGTGACTGCGGTCATCAAGCCGTACCAGCTGGACGCGGTCAAGGAGGCCCTGCACGCCCTCGGCGTGGCCGGCCTGACCGTCAGCGAGGTCCAGGGGTACGGACGGCAGAAGGGGCACACGGAGGTGTACCGGGGAGCCGAGTACACCGTCGAGTTCCTGCCGAAGATCCGGGTCGAGGTGCTGACCGACGAGATCGACGTCGACAAGGTGGTCGACGCGGTGGTCACCGCCGCCCGTACCGGCAAGATCGGTGACGGGAAGGTCTGGGTGACCGGCGTCGAGGACGTCATCCGGGTCCGGACCGGCGAGCGCGGCCTCGACGCGCTCTAGGAGATCATGACGATGACCAGGGGACCCTCGCCGTTGACCGTCGGAGAGGTCGACCCGAGGCCCCTGGTCATCCCCGGCATCGGCGCCGCCGCGCGCGAGCAGCGTGCGGCGGCGCTCGACGCCTGGTTGGCCGGGCTGCTCGCGGCAGGGTTGCGGGACACCGCAGCCGCGCGAGGCGGTGCCGACCTGACCTCGGTCGAGGGTGTCGCCCTGATCGCGGTCGGCGGGCTGGGCCGCCGGCAGTGCGCACCCTGTGGCGACCTCGACCTCGTGCTGCTGCACGCCGGTGTGCCCGGCATGGACGAGCTGGCCACCGCGCTCTGGTACCCGATCTGGGACGCCCGGCTCGGCCTGGACCACTCGGTGCGGACCATCCCCGAGGCGCTCTCGGTCGCGCACGACGACGTCAAGGTCGCGCTCGGCCTGCTCGACGCCCGGCACGTCGCGGGCGACCGGGACCTCTCCGCCCGGCTCGTCACCGCCGCCGCGGACCAGTGGCGGCGGACCGCCGTGCGGGTGCTCCCCGCACTGCGCGAGATCACCGTCAACCGCTGGCGGGCCCACGGCGAGCTGGCCTTCCTGCTGGAGGGCGACCTGAAGGAGGCGGCCGGCGGGCTGCGGGACGTGGCGCTGCTCCGGGCCATCGCCTTCGCCGGCATCAGCGACACGCTCCGCCCGGCCGTCCGGGCCGCGCACCTGCGGCTGCTCGACACCCGGGACGCCCTGCACACCTCGGTGGGGCGGCGGGTCGACCGGCTGCTCGCCCAGGAGCGGGCCGCCGTCGCCAACCTGCTCGGCCTGCGCCAACCCCGCCCCGGCGGCACCGGAGCGCCGCGCCAGCTCCCGACCGGCCGCCCGGACACCGGTGGGTTCGACAACGCCGGATCGGATATCGGCGGCGTGGGGACCGGCTGGCCGGACGGGAACGTCACCGACGCCGGGGACGCGCTGCTGCGCAAGGTGGCCGGCGACGCAAGGACGATCAGCCACGCCCTGGACGACGCCTGGCGGGCCGCCGACCGGCTCCGCTCCGGCCGGCGCCGGGGTGCCGACGGCCGGCCGCTGCGCCGCCCCATCGCCCGGGACGTGGTGGAGCAGGACGGCGAGCTGGTGCTCGCCCGTACCGCCATCGGGGCCCGCCCCGACCCGAGCCTGTCGCTGCGGGTCGCCGCCGCCGCGGCCAGCGCCCGGCTGCCGATCGCCAGAGCCACCTGCGAATGGCTCGCCGCCTACTGCCCACCGCTGCCGACGCCCTGGCCCCCCGGGGCCCGCGCCGCGTTGATCACCCTGCTCGGCGCCGGGCCCGGCCTCGTCGCCACCTGGGAGACCTGCGACCGGTACGGCCTGGTCGACGGCTGGCTGCCGGAGTGGCCCCGGATGCGCAGTCTGCCGCAGCACAACCCGGTGCACCGCTACACCCTGGACCGGCACCTGGTGCAGGCCGCCGCCGAGGCGACCGGGTACGCCCGCGAGGTCGACCGGCCCGACCTGCTGCTGCTCGCCGCCTTCCTGCACGACGTCGGCAAGGGACTCGGCGGCGACCACAGCCTGGTCGGCGCGCCGATCGCGGCCCGGATCGCGGCCCGGGTCGGGCTGCCGCCGCCCGAGGTCGACCTGATCGAGAGGCTGGTCCGGCTGCACCTGCTGCTGCCCGAGGTGGCGACCCGGCGCGACCTGGCCGACCCGGTCACCATCGCACGCGTCGCCGAGGCGGTGCAGGACACCACCACACTGAGCCTGTTGCACGCCCTCGCCAGGGCGGACGCGAAGGCGACCGGGCCGGCTGCCTGGTCGGACTGGAAAGCCCGCCTGATCGCCGAACTGGCGCGCCGGGTGCACACCCGGCTCGACACCGGCGAGCTTCCCGAGCCGCCGACCCCGGATCCGGCGCTGGTGGCGGGGCCGCTGCCCGCCGTACACCTGGAGGGGGACCGGGTGGCGGTGGCCGCGGCGGACCGGCGCGGCCTGCTCGCCGCGGTCGCCGGATGCCTGGCCCTGCACCGGCTCGAAGTCCTCGCCGCCGACGCCAGCATGGTCGAGCAGACCGCCCTGGTCGAGTTCCTGGTCCAGCCCCGGTACGGCACCCCGCCGGACCCGGTCGCCCTCGCCGCCGACCTCCGCAAGGCGGTCGGCGGCGACATCTCCGTCACCCAGCGCCTGCGGGGCCGCGCCCTGACCACCCGGGGCGGCGGCTCGCCACCCCGGGTGGTCTGGCACCGTGCCGCCGCGACCGACGCCGTGGTGCTGGAACTGCGCGCCGCCGACTCCGGCGGGCTCCTCTACCGGGTCACCAGCGCCCTGGACGAGGCGGGTGCCCAGGTCAGGGCGGCCCGGATCTCCACCCTCGGCGGCGACGTGGTCGACGCCTTCTACCTGGTCGGCGGCTGGCCCGACGACGCCGAGCGGGCCCGCGTCGAGGCCGCCGTCCTGGCCGCCGCCGGCTAGCGCGCAAGGAAGCGCAAGGAAGCGCAAGGAAGCGCAAGGAAGGGCCCCCGCTTATCGTTTTCTGTAGAAGAAGGGCCCCCGCCTAACCACCGTCGGGACGTACGTCGGCGGGCGTACGCGCACAGCCGCCCGACGGCCGACGCCGTCGGACCGCCGGGGCGGGATCGTCGGTGGCATGACGGATTCGCCCGCGTTGCCGGCCGCCGTGGTGGAGCGTCGGCGTGACATCCTCTGAACCGATGGCGCAGAACGATCCGGTGCCGGAGCCCGACGCGGCGGACGACGGCCCGCACGGCGTGGCGGGTGCGGTGGCGGCAACCGGCGCAGCGGACGCGCGTGGCTCAGCGGGTGCGCGCGGCGCAGCGGGTGCGCGCGGCGCAGCGGACGCGCGCGGCAGGGTGGGTGCGCGCGGCAGGGTGGGTGCGCGCGGCAGGGTGGGTGTGCGCGGCAGGGTGGGTGTGCGCGGCAGGGTGGGTGCGGGGCGGGGTGGCCGGGTCCGGCTGGCCGACGCGGCGCTGGCGGTCGGGCTGTTCGCGCTGACCGTGCCGGTGACGACGGTGATCAGCCGGAACATGCCCGGCGCGGTGCCGGCGGACGGCTGGTGCTACGTCCTGATCGCGTCCGCCACGCTCACCCTGGCGGTACGCCACCGCTGGCCGCTGGCCACGCTCGCGGTCGCCACGGTGGCAGTCTCCAGCTATCTGCTGCTCGGCTATCCGTACGGGCCGATGTTACTGAGCTACTTCGTCGCGCTGTACACGGTGGCGGCGCACCTTCCGGTGCGGCGGGCGGCGTTCGGCGGCGCCGCCTCCCTGCTGGCGCTGACGGCTCACACGGTGTTCGCCGTCCGGACCGCGCCACAGGGGCTGATCGGAGTACTTCCCGCCTCGGCCTGGGCCGTCGTGCCGTTCGCTCTCGGGGTCACCGTCCGGGTCAGCCGCGAGTCCGCCGCCCGGAACCGGATCGAGCAGGCTCGCCGGCTGGCCGACGAGGAGCGGTTGCGGATCGCCCAGGAGGTGCACGACGTGGTCGGGCACGGGCTCGCCGCGATCAACATGCAGGCGGAGATCGCCCTGCACCTGCTGGCCAAGCGTCCGGAGCAGGCGGAGACGGCGCTGACCGCGATCAGCCGGACCAGCCGGGAGGCGCTGGACGAACTGCGGGTCACCCTCTCGGTCGTCCGCCGCGACGCCGCTGTCGAGCGTGCACCGGCGCCGGGGCTGGACCAGGTGCCGGCGTTGACGGCCCGGCTGCGCGGCAGCGGCCTGCCGGTCACCCTGGAGGTCGTCGGGGAGCGGCGGGCGCTGCCGGTGGCGGTGGACCTGGCCGCGTACCGGGTGGTGCAGGAGTCGCTGACAAACGTCCTGCGGCACGCGGGGGCGGCGAGCGCCAGCGTGCGGATCGGTTACCTGCCGGCGGGGGTGACGGTCGAGGTGCTCGACACCGGCCGGGGCGGGTCCGGCCGGGGCGGGTCCGGGGTGGCCGGCCCCGGAGCCGGTCACGGGCTGACCGGGATGCGGGAGCGGGTCGCCGCCCTCGGCGGTGTGCTGGAGGTCGGCTCTCGGGCCGGCGGCGGGTTCCGGGTCTTCGCCCGGCTACCGACGGGGGTCCGATGAGCGGGGAGAGCGCTCCGACGATCGGCGTGCTGATCGCGGACGACCAGGACCTGGTCCGGTTGGGGCTGCGTGCGCTGCTGGAGAGCGAGCCGGACCTGCGGGTGGTCGGTGAGGCGGCCGACGGGCTGCGCACGCTGGCGCTGGCCCGCAGCGAGCGCCCCGACGTGGTGTTGATGGACGTCCGGATGCCGGGGATCGACGGCATCGAGGCGACCCGGAGGATCGTCGCGGATCCGGAGCTCTCCGGTACCCGGGTGGTGGTGCTTACCACCTTCGAACTCGACTCGTACGTCTTCGAGGCGCTCCGGCACGGCGCCAGCGGCTTCCTGACCAAGGACACCAGGCCGGTCGAGCTGCTCCGGGCGATCCGGCTGGTCGCCGCCGGCGAGGCGCTGCTCTCCCCGTCGGTCACCCGGCGGGTGGTCCGGGAGTTCGCCACCCGGCCGTCCCGGGTGCTCCGCCCGCACCCCCGGCTGGAGACTCTCACCGAACGGGAACGGCAGGTGCTCGGGTTGGTCGGCGAGGGGCTGAGCAACGACGAGATCGCCCGCCGGCTGCTGGTCAGTCCGGCCACGGCACGTACGCACGTCAGCCGCGCCATGGTCAAGTTGGGCGCCCGGGACCGCGCCCAACTGGTCGTGTACGCGTACCAGTCCGGCCTCGTCGACCCCTGACCCGGGTCCTCCCACGCCTTGTCGGGGATGATCGGTGAAGTGCTACCACGACGGAGTTCCCCGTTCGGGGAGCGGCGGGTGGAAGCGGCGGGAGAGGCGGGCGGCTACCCTTGCGGTGGCTGGGAACCGTTGTGCCCGGCACGCCACGCTCGGGCAACCGTGCTCGGGTAAATACGACAAACGGGATGCTGCGCCGTGTTTGACACTTTGAGTGACCGCCTCTCCGGGATCTTCGGAAAGCTGCGCGGCAAGGGTCGCCTCACCGACGCCGACATCGACGCCACCGCCCGGGAGATCCGGCTGGCGCTGCTGGAGGCGGATGTCGCCCTGCCCGTGGTCAGGTCCTTCATCGCCAACATGAAGGAGCGGGCCCGGGGCGCCGAGGTGTCGCAGGCGCTCAACCCGGCCCAGCAGGTCATCAAGATCGTCCACGAGGAACTCGTCGCCGTGCTCGGTGGCGAGAGTCGCCGGTTGCAGTTCGCCAAGCAGTCGCCGACGGTGATCATGCTCGCCGGCCTCCAGGGCTCGGGTAAGACCACCCTCGCCGGCAAGCTGGCCGGCTGGCTGAAGGGGCAGGGGCACCAGCCGATGCTGGTCGCCGCCGACCTCCAGCGGCCCAACGCGGTCAACCAGTTGCAGGTGCTCGGCGGCCGGGCGGGGGTCGAGGTCTTCGCGCCGGAGCCGGGCAACGGCGTCGGCGACCCGGTCCAGGTCGCCAAGGCGTCGATCGAGCACGCCCGACGGGCCGCCCGGGACATCGTCATCGTCGACACCGCCGGCCGGCTCGGCATCGACGCCGAGATGATGGCCCAGGCCGCCGCCATCCGGGACGCGGTCGACCCGGACGAGGTCATCTTCGTCATCGACGCGATGGTCGGCCAGGACGCGGTACGCACCGCCGAGGCGTTCCGGGACGGCGTCGGGATCACCGGCGTGGTCCTCTCCAAGCTCGACGGTGACGCCCGGGGTGGCGCCGCGCTCTCCGTCCGGCAGGTCACCGGCCAGCCGATCCTCTTCGCCTCCACCGGCGAGAAGTTGAGCGACTTCGACGTCTTCCACCCGGACCGGATGGCCAGCCGGATCCTGGGGATGGGCGACGTGCTGACCCTGATCGAGCAGGCCGAGCAGGCCTTCGACGCCGATCAGAAAGAGAAGATGACCGCCAAGCTGATGGGCGGCGAGCAGTTCACCCTGGAGGACTTCCTCGACCAGCTCATCGCGGTCCGCCGGATGGGCCCGATCGCCAACGTGCTGGCGATGATGCCCGGCATGGGGCAGATGAAGGACCAGTTGGCCGAGGTCGACGACAAGCACTTCGACAGGGTCACCGCGATCATCCGGTCGATGACCCCGGGCGAGCGGACCAACCCGAAGATCATCAACGGTTCCCGGCGGGCCCGGATCGCGAACGGCTCCGGGGTCACCGTGATGGACGTCAACCAGTTGCTCAACCGCTTCGCCGACGCGCAGAAGATGATGAAGCAGATGGGCGGCATGATGGGCCTGCCCGGCAGCCGGCGCAAGGCGACGAAGTCGCCGAAGAACAAGCGGAAGGGGACCAAGGGCGGCGGCCGGCCCCGGGTCGGCGGTCCGGCCGGCGGCTTCCCGGGCGGCATGCCGCAGTTGCCGCCGGGGCTGGACCCGAGCGCGCTGCAGGGTGGCCAGGGCCTGCCGCCGGGCTTCACGCCGCCGAAGCTCGACTTCAACAAGTTCACCAAGCGCCGGGACGACAAGGACCGCTGACCGACGGACAGGGCGTCCGTCGGCAGGGACAGCGGGCGATAATCTGAGCGCGTAGGGTGACGGCGTCACCGGGAAGGAGTGGTCATGACCGCGGCGCCGATGTTGCCGGAGCGGCAGGAGTGGACGGTTGACGACCTCGGCGAGCTGCCGAAGGACCTTCCGTACGAGTTGATCAACGGAAGGTTGATCGTGCCGTCCCCCACCCACCTGCACCAGGACCTCTGTGTCGAGATCCTGCTCGCACTGCGAGCGAACTGCCCGCCGGAGTACGTCGTCAGCATCGACCTGTCGATGCGGGTCGACCGGCGCAACGAGCCCCGGCCCGACGTGGTGGCGCTGCGCCCCGAGCACGTCACCCGCAGCCCGGTCCCGATCGGTGACGCGATCCTCGCCGTCGAGGTGATATCGCCCGACTCCACCTTCCGGGACATGTACGACAAGGCGCGGATCTATGCCCACGCCGGGGTGCCGACCTACTGGGTGGTCGATCCGCTGCACGAGCGGATGACCCTCACCGAGTTCGTCCTCGGGCCGGCGGGCGAATACGAGCCGGCCACGCACACCGACGACGTCCACAACACCGAGCGGCCCTGGAAGGTGACCCTCGACCTGCCGGCCCTGACCGGCCGCTGGACCGGCCTGCGGGGCCGCGCCGAGTCGTGAAGCCGGCGGGCCACACCGGGACGCCGGTCTCCGGCGCGGCGCGGCGCAACGGGCACGCGCGGGCGGGCGTGATCTTCGGCGGGACCCGGCGGGGTGCGGCGGGCGCCCGGGCGCCGATCGGGTAGGAATGGCGCATGGCGCTGCACGTACGAGGGGTCGTGCTCCCGGACGACGAGGTCCGCGATCTGTGGCTGGTCGGTGACCGGGTCACCTTCACCCCGGTCCCCGACGCGGTCACGGTGGCCGATCGCGGTTTCGTGCTGCCGGGGCTGGTCGACGCGCACTGCCATCCGGGCATCGCGCCCGGGGCGGTGCCGGTCGGCTCCCTCGACCAGGCCCGTGAGCTGGCCCGGATCGACCGGGACGCCGGGGTGCTCGCGATCCGGGACGCGGGATCGCCGTTCCCGTACCCGGAGTTGGAGGACGAGCCGGACCTGCCGCGACTGGCCCGCGCCGGGCGGCACGTCGCGCCGCCGAAGCGATACCTGCGGGGCATCGCGGTGGAGGTCGAGGCCGCCGACGTGGCGGCGACCGTGACCGAGCAGGCCCGGGCCGGCAACGGCTGGGTCAAGCTGGTCGGCGACTGGATCGACCGGAGCGTCGGCGACCTGGCGCCGTCCTGGGACCCGGAGACGATGGCGGCGGCGGTCCGGGCCGCGCACGCCGCCGGAGTCAGGGCCGCGGTGCACACCTTCTCCGAGGCGGCGGTCGAGGTGATGGTCCGGGCCGGGGTCGACTCGGTGGAGCACGGCACGGGCGTGGGGCTCGACCTCGTCGACGAGATGGCCCGGCGCGGCACGGCCCTGGTGCCAACGATGATCAACATTGCCACCTTCGGCGGGATCGCCGAGCAGGCCGCCGGGAAGTTCCCCGGGTACGCCAAGCACATGCTCGCGCTCCGCGACGGCTTCCCGGCGGTGGTCCGGGCGGCCCACGAGGCGGGGGTGCCGATCTACGTCGGCACCGACGCGGGCGGCGGGATCGACCACGGGCTGGCTGCCGAGGAGATGCTGCTGCTGCACGAGCAGGCCGGGATGTCCCCGGTCGACGTCCTCGCCGCCGCCTCCTGGCGGGCCCGGGACTGGCTCGGCTTTCCCGGCCTGGTCGAGGGCGGCCTCGCCGACCTGGTGGTCTACCCCGAGGACCCCCGCGCCGACCTACGGGTGGTACGGGCACCCGAGCGCATCGTGCTGCGCGGCCGCGTGCTCCGCTGACCGTCTGTGCCCCCGGGCGCGGGCCGGGCGCGGGCCGGGCGCGTCGGTTCCGGCGTCGGCGCCTAAGATGTGCCCTCATGGCACGCGTGCTCACTCCCCGGGCGGAGGACTTCCCCCGCTGGTACCAGGATCTGATCGCCAAGGCGCAGCTCGCCGACAACGGCCCGGTCCGGGGGACCATGGTCATCCGACCGGCCGGCTACGCCATCTGGGAGCGCATGCAGGCCGAGATGGACGCCCGGATCAAGCTGGCCGGTGCCGAGAACGCGTACTTCCCGCTCTTCATCCCGGAGAGCTACCTGCGCCGCGAGGCACAGCACGTCGAGGGCTTCTCGCCGGAGCTGGCGGTGGTCACCCACGGTGGCGGCAAGCAGCTCGCCGAGCCGGTCGTGGTCCGGCCGACCAGCGAGACGGTGATCGGCGAGTTCATGGCGAAGTGGGTCGACTCCTACCGTGACCTGCCGCTGCTGCTCAACCAGTGGGCCAACGTGGTCCGCTGGGAGCTGCGGCCCCGGGTCTTCCTGCGGACCAGCGAGTTCCTCTGGCAGGAGGGGCACACCGCGCACGCCGACGAGGCGGACGCGCGGGCGTACGCCCGGAAGATCCTGCACGAGGTCTACGAGGACTTCATGGTCGGGGTGCTCGGCATCCCGGTGCTGGTCGGGTTGAAGACCGCCCGGGAGCGCTTCGCCGGCGCGACCCGCACCTACACCCTCGAAGCCATGATGGGCGACGGCAAGGCGCTGCAGATGGGCACCTCACACGAGCTGGGCCAGAACTTCGCCCGCGCCTTCGACATCACCTACACCTCGGCCGAGCGGAGCGTCGAGCACGCCTGGACCACCTCCTGGGGCAGCTCCACCCGGATGCTCGGTGGACTGATCATGTGTCACGGCGACGACAACGGGCTGCGCGTGCCGCCGAGGCTGGCGCCGGTGCAGGCGTACGTGATGGTGGTCAAGGCCGGCGACGGCGTCGCCGAGGCCGCCGCGAAGCTCTGCGACGCGCTGCGCGATGCCGGGGTGCGGGTCGCCCTCGACGACCGGGTGGAGACCCCGTTCGGCCGCCGGGCCGTCGACGCCGAGCTCAAGGGCTATCCGGTACGCGTCGAGCTCGGCCCCCGCGACCTGGCCGCCGGCAACGCGGTGCTGGTGCGCCGGACCACCGGTGCCAAGACCCCGGTCCCGGTGCCGGACGTGGTGGCGGCGGTGCTCGCCGCGCTCGACGCCGACCAGAAGGCGCTCTACGACGAGGCGCTGGCGCGCCGGGAGTCGCAGACCGTCGGGGTGGACTCGCTCGCCGAGGCGATCGAGGCGGCCGCCACCGGTTGGGCCCGGGTGCCGTGGTCGGCCGTCGGCGCCGAGGGGGAGGCGGAGGCGAACGCCCAGGGCGTGACCGTCCGCTGCCTGCGCCGGGCCGACGGTTCGGTGCCGGACTCGGAGGACGAGCCGGAGCTGAGCGCGATCCTGGCCCGCTCCTACTGACCGGCCGTCCGGACATGACCGGGATGCGCTTCTCGCCGGGCCGGCTCGTCGTGCACCGCAACGTCCGGCACGGCCGGATCGGCTGGGCCCGGCCGGCCCGGGTGGTCAGCGACGACGACCGTGGCCTGCTGCTCTGGGTCGCCCAGGGGAGCCAGGTGGCCAGCGAGGTCACCGAGGACGGCCGGGGGATGCGGACGATGCCCTTCACCGAGTGGGTGACCTTCGGCTACCGGCTGCACGTGGCGCCCTGGAGCGGTCCACCGGTGCTGAAGTTCCTGCCGGCCGGTGCCGACCACTCGGTCTGGTTCTTCCGGGACGAGGCGGGCCGGTTCGCCAACTGGTACGTCAACCTGGAGGAGCACGGGGTCCGCTGGGACGACGGCGAGCTGGCCGGGGTCGACGTGGTGGACCAGGATCTCGACGTGGTGGTCCGGCCGGACCACACCTGGGCGTGGAAGGACGAGGAGGAGTTCGCCGAGCGGCTCGCCCTGCCCGAGCACTACTGGGTCGCGGACGGCGCGGCGGTACGCGCCGAGGGCGAGCGGGTGATCAAGATGGCCGAGGCGGGGCAGTTCCCCTTCGACGGCACCTGGTGCGACTTCGTCCCCGACCCGACCTGGACCCCGCCGGCGTTGCCGGCCGGCTGGGACCGCCCACCCGTACGCTGATCGACGCGACGCGACGCGACGCGACGCGTGCCGTGCCGGCGGCTGCGGGTCAGCCGGCCGCAGGTCAGCCGGCCGCGGGTGCGGCGGGCGTGGACACGGCGGGGGCGGGCAGCGGAAGGCTCGGCTGCCGGGCGGTCGCGTCGTAGGGCCGGCAGGACGCCCGGATGACCAGCTCGGTGGGGAGCCGGATGTGCGTGTCGCGCTCGACGCCGCCGATCAGGTCGATGAGCAGGCGCAGCGCCTCGGCGCCCATCCGTTGCAACGGCTGCATGATGGTCGTCAGCGGCGGGTTGACCAGCGCCGACTCCGGGACGTTGTCGAAGCCGATCACGGAGAGGTCGTCGGGCACGCCGATGCCCATGCTCCGGGCGACGTCCAGTGTGGAGATCGCCGAGAGGTCGTTGCCGGCGAAGACCGCCGTCGGCCGGTCGGGGAGGGCCAGCAGTTCGGCGGCGGTGCCGGCGGCGCTCGCCGTTCGGAACCCGCCGACGCGGACCAGCCGCTCGTCGACCGGGACGCCGGCGTCCGCCATCGCCCTGCGGAAGCCCGCCTCGCGCAGGCGCGCGGACTCGAGATCGGGGCGTCCGCTGATGTGCCCGATGCGGCGGTGGCCGAGCGAGAGCAGGTAGTTGGTGGCGAGCACGGCGCCGGCGAAGTTGTCGGAGTCGACCGTGGGTAGGCCGGACGGGCCGGTGTGCGGGTCGACGGCGACGACGTGGAAGCCCTGCTTGGTCTCGACCACGGTCGGGGTGACGATCACGGCACCGTCGATGAGCGTTCCCGAGAGGCGGGCCAGTGAGCGCCGCTCCCAGCCGATGGCCGCGCCGCCGCCGTCGCCGCTGGAGTAGGCCAGCAGCTGGTAGCCGGTGCCGGCGACCTCCCGGGAAGCGCCCTTGAGCAGCTCGGTCGAGAAGGGCTCGAACTCGGCGACCAGGATGCCCAGCACGTTGGTGCGGTGGCTGCGCAGGCTCTGCGCTCCGAGGCTGGCCTCGTACCCCAGTTGGTGGATAACCTGCTGGACACGTTCCACCGTCGCCTGCGCCACGCCGTACCGTCCATTGACCACCTTAGATACGGTTGCCACCGAGACGCCGGCCGTACGGGCCACGTCCGACATCTTCACACGCTGCGGGAACACCACGCCGACGATGATAGAGGGCGTGTCGGGCCCCGCCATAGGGGTGTCGAAAACGTTATCGACAACGGTTGACACCGCGTTACGGGGCTGTAAAACTCGCCGTTCAGGTTGAAGTACCGCGACTGACTAGTCGAGGAGACATTCGATGCCGATCAAGCGCCGTACGGGCGCAGTCTTCGCGCTGCTGACCACCAGCGCACTCCTGGCCGCGGGGTGTGGTGGCGGCGAGAGCGAGGAACCCGCCGAGAACGAGCTGTACAAGAACCCGGTGACCCTGACCTGGTGGCACAACGCCTCGCAGGACGGGCCCGGCAAGACCTACTGGGCGAAGGTCGCCCAGGACTTCTCCGCCCTTCACCCGACCGTCACGATCGAGATCGAGGCGATCGAGACCAACCAGCTCCAGCGCACCCGGCTCCCTGCCGCCCTGCTCAGCAGCGACCCGCCGGACCTCTTCCAGGCGTGGGGTGGCGGCGAGATCCGCGAGCAGGCCGAGGCCGACTACCTCAAGGACATCACCGACGAGGTCAAGGCGGAAATCGAGAACATCGGCAGCGCCGCCGAGATCTGGGCGGTGGACGGCAAGCAGTACGGCCTGCCGTACCGGATGGGCATCGAGGGCATCTGGTACAACAAGGACATGTTCGCGCAGGCGGGCATCGCGACGCCTCCGACCACCTTCGACGAGCTCAACGACGCGGTGGCGAAGCTCAAGGCCATCAACGTCATCCCGATCGCCCTCGGCGCCGGTGACAAGTGGCCCGCCGCGCACTGGTGGTACAACTTCGCCCTGCGCGCCTGCTCGGTCGAGTCCCTCAAGAAGGCTTCCCAAGAGGCCGTCTTCGACGACCCGTGCTTCGTCAAGGCCGGCGAGGACCTGCAGAAGTTCATCGCCACCGAGCCGTTCCAGCCCAACTTCATCGCCACGCCGGGCCAGAACGACCCGACCAGCGCCAACGGCCTGCTCGCCAACGGCAAGGCCGCGATGGAGCTGATGGGCGACTGGAACAAGGGCACCCTGGAGACCGTCGCCGAGGACAAGGCGGCCCTCGCCAACTTCCTCGGCTGGTTCCCCGTACCGGCCATCACCAACTCGGCGGGTGACCCGAAGGCGGCCCTCGGCGGTGGCGACGGCTTCGCCTGCGCCAAGAACGCGCCGGCCGAGTGCGTCGAGTTCCTCAAGTACATCGTCAGCCCCGAGGTGCAGAAGGGCTACGCCGAGACCGGCACCGGCCTCCCTGTCGCCAAGGGTGCGGAGGACGGCGTCGCGGACCCGGCGCTGAAGTCCATCCTGGAGGCCACCTCCAGCGCGACCTACGTCCAGCTCTGGCTGGACACCGCCTTCGGCAGCACCGTCGGCAACGCGATGAACGACGCGATCGTCGCCATCTTCGCGGGCAACGGCAGCCCGCAGCAGGTCGTCGACGCCATGAAGGCGGCCGCACGCAAGTGACCGCCACCAACTCAACCCTGTATCCCGCCGGCGGCGCCTCCGCGCCGCCGGCGGGCCGCCGGCCCGACCGGCGGCGACCGACGGGCGCGGCCCAGACCCGGCGGAAGTGGTACGAGATCATCGGGCTGACCACGCCGGCGATCATCGTCTACGTGATGTTCGTGCTGGTGCCGATGGGTTTCGCCGTCTACTACAGCCTCTTCCGCTGGCGTGGCGTCGGCGCGCCCACCGACTTCGTCGGCTTCGACAACTACGTGCTCGCCTTCGAGGATCCGATCTTCGTCGACGCGCTGCGCAACAACGCCTTCATCGTGGTCGGGTCGCTGCTGATCCAGGGCCCCGTCGCGCTGGGCATCGCCCTGCTGCTCAATCGTCGCTTCCGCGGGCGCGGCGTCTTCCGGATGCTGGTGTTCGTGCCGTACGTGCTCGCCGAGGTCACGGTCGGCATCATGTGGAAGCTGATCCTGACCGACGGCGGTACGGTAGACGCGCTGCTGCGGTCGATCGGACTGGGCAGCCTGGTGCAGGCGTGGCTGGCCGACCTCGACATCGTGATCTGGACGCTGCTGGCCATCCTCACCTGGAAGTACGTCGGTTTCGCCATCATCCTCCTGCTCGCCGGCCTGTCGAACGTGCCGCACGAGCTCACCGAGGCCGCCGCGATCGACGGCGCGAACTGGTGGCAGGTCCAGCGCCACATCACGCTCCCGCTGCTCGGCCCGACCATCCGGATCTGGATGTTCCTGTCGATGATCGGTTCGCTGCAGGTCTTCGACGTCATCTGGGTGACCTCGGTGCCGGCGGTGCGGTCGCTCGGCGCGTCGGCCACCATGGCGACGTACATGGTGGACAACGGCTTCTTCGCCCGGCTGTGGGGCTACGGCAATGCGGTGGCCGTGATCCTCTTCGCCATTTCGTTCGTCGCGGCGCTGCTGTTCCAGCGTTTCCTCCTGCGCCGTGACATCCAGGGTGCCATCACCAGCAGAAGGGTGAACTGACCGTGGCCGCGAACGCCGTCCTGCCTCCGCCGTCCAAACGCCGCCCGGTGGCCTGGGGCAGCCCGCTCACCTACGCGCTGGCGCTCGCGGTCGCGGCCGTGTCGATCGCCCCGGTGGTCTACGTGATCGTGGGCGGTTTCCGCACCACCCCGCAGATCGTCGCTGATCCCGCCGGTTTTCCGGACCCGTGGGTCTTCGACAACTACGCCAGGGTGCTGACGCAGAGCGACTTCTGGGGGCAGGCGTTCAACAGCGCCGTGATCGCCCTCGGTACGACGCTCGGCGTCGTGGTGCTCGGGGTCTGCGCGGCCTACGTGCTCGCCCGGTACACCTTCCGGGGGCGTGAGGCGCTCTACACCTTCTTCACGCTCGGCCTGCTCTTCCCGGCCGGCGCGGCGATCCTGCCGCTCTACCTCATGCTGCGCGACCTGAACCTGATCAATTCCTACTACGCGGTGATCCTCCCGCAGGTCGCCTTCGCGCTGCCGCTCACGATCGTGATCCTGCGGCCGTTCCTGACCGCCATCCCCCGGGAGTTGGAGGACGCCGCCGCCATCGACGGTACGGGTCGGCTCGGCTTCCTCTGGCTGATCGTGCTGCCGCTGTCCCGCCCCGCGCTGGTCACCGTCGGGATTCTCGCCTTCGTGACCAGCTGGAACGCATTCCTCCTGCCGCTGCTCGTCCTCGGCGACGTCAGCCTGCACACCCTGCCGCTCGGTGTGCAGAACTTCTCCAGCCAGTACACCTCCGACACCGCCGGAATCCTCGCCTTCACGTCGCTGGCGATGCTGCCGGCACTGCTCTTCTTCACGTTCGCCGAGAAGCAGATCGTCGGCGGCCTCCAGGGCGCGGTCAAGGGCTGAGCGGAAGCGGCACCGCACCGACAACGGGGAAGCGGCAGCGCAGCACCAGCGGTGTGCGCGGTGGTGGCCGGGCCGGCTCAGGACCGGCCCGGACCGCCACCGCCACCGCCACTCACCGCCACCGCCACCTGCCGTCACCGGCCGTCACCGCCGGACAGTCGGCGCACCGATGGCGCCGTCCGGGAGAACGGTCACCTGTTCATGATCGTTTCCCGGGAACCGGTCATGATCGTGCGGGACGGGCCGGCATCGTGCGGGACGGGGCGTTCGGGCGAGTTTGCTGGCCGGTGTGAGGTCTCCGCGCCGGGTCTGGCACAATGGGTCGCTGGTATCCGGCGCGCGTCCGGCGCCCTCTAACCCGGGCGCGTCGCCAGTCCATCGAGCAGTCCCCGGCTCAACCCCACTGTGCCGGTCGGCTCTCACCCGCGCACCGCCCGTGTCCCGAGCGGTGGAAATCGCAACAGGAGCGAACAGACTGTGGCCGTAAAGATCCGGCTCCTGCGGATGGGAAAGATCCGCAACCCGCAATACCGCATCGTGGTCGCCGACTCGCGTACGAAGCGCGATGGTCGGGCGATCGAGTTCGTCGGGATCTACCAACCGAAGGAAGACCCTTCGGTGATCCAGGTCAAGTCGGACCGGGTGCAGTACTGGCTCTCCGTCGGCGCCCAGCCGAGCGAGGCCGTCCAGCGACTGCTGGAGAAGACCGGCGACTGGCAGAAGTTCAAGGGCCTGCCGGCCCCGCCGCCGCTGCTGGTGGCTCCCGAGCGGGCCGACCGCACGGCGGCCTACGAGGCCGAGGCGAAGGCGGCGGCCGGGCTGACCGAGTCGGCCAAGCCGGCGAAGAAGGCGGCCAAGGCGGCCAAGGCGGCGCCCGCCGAGGCGCCCAAGACCGAGGAGCAGGCCGGTGCGGACTCCGGCGAGCATGCCTGACGTGGCGCTCCGGCCAGCGCTCGAGCACCTGGTCAAGGGCATCGTCGACCACCCGGAGGACGTACGGGTCCGGATGGTCGACTCCCGGCGCGGCAAGCGACTGGAGGTGCGGGTGCACCCCGAGGACCTGGGCACGGTGATCGGCCGCTCCGGCCGTACGGCAAAGGCGCTGCGCCAGGTGATCGGGTCGATCGGTGGCCGTGGGGTACGCGTCGACATCGTCGACGCGTACTGACCCGCCCGCCTCCATGCTCCTGATCGTCGGCCGGATCGGGCGCCCGCACGGCATCCGCGGCGAGGTGACCGTGGAGGTGCGGACCGACGATCCCGAGGCCCGATTCGCCGCCGGGGCGGTGTTGCTTACCGGCCCGGCGGCGTCCGGCACCGGCCCGGCGGGCGCGCGCTCGGTGCCCGGATACGGCGAGCTCTTCCAGGTGCCCGAGCAGGTCACAGTCGAGACCGTCCGCTGGCACCAGGGCCGGTTGCTCGTCGGCTTCGAGGGTGTCCACGACCGGAACCTGGCCGAGGCGCTCCGGGGCACCCTGCTCTGGGTGGAGAGCACCGAGCTGCCACCGCCGGCCGACCCGGACGAGTTCAACGACCACCAGTTGATCGGGCTCGCCGCGGTCACTCCGGCCGGTGATCCGCTCGGCGAGGTGACCCGGATCGACCATGCGCCCGCCTCCGACCTGCTGGTGCTCCGCCGCCCGGAGGGACGGACCGCCCTGATCCCGTTCGTCAAGGCGATCGTGCCGGAGGTCGACCTGGCCGCCGGCCGGGTGGTCGTGGACCCTCCCCCCGGCCTGCTGGACCTGTGACCCGGCACGGTGGTTAGGAAGGGGCCCTTCCTATACAGAAAACGATAAGAAGGGGCCCTTCCTTACATGCGGGTCGACGTGGTGTCGATATTTCCGGAGTACCTGGCGCCGTTGGGGTTGTCGCTGATCGGGCGGGCGCAGGCGGCCGGGGTGCTGCAGGTCGGGGTGCACGACCTGCGGACCTGGACCCACGACGTGCACCGTACGGTCGACGACACCCCGTACGGTGGCGGGCCGGGAATGGTGATGCGGCCCGAGCCGTGGGGGGAGGCGCTGGACGCTCTGGTGCCGGCGGGTGCCGAGGCCGGCACCAGGTTGGTGGTGCCGACGCCGGCGGGGGACCGGTTCGGTCAGGCGCTGGCGCACGAGCTGGCCGGCGAGTCCCACCTGCTCTTCGCCTGCGGGCGGTACGAGGGGATCGACCAGCGGGTGCTGGAGCACGCCGCCACCCGGATACCGGTGACCGAGGTCTCGCTCGGCGACTACGTGCTCTTCGGCGGTGAGGTCGCGGTCCTCGTGATCATGGAGGCGGTGACCCGACTGCTGCCCGGGGTGCTGGGTAACGCCGATTCGCTCGACGAGGAGTCACACGCGCACGGGCTGCTGGAGGCGCCGGTCTACACCAAGCCGCCGAGCTGGCGGGGTCACGACGTACCGGAGATCCTCCGCTCCGGCGACCACGGCCGGATCGCCCGGTGGCGGCGGGACCAGGCACTGGTCCGGACGGCCCGGCGCCGACCGGACATGCTGGCGGCGCTGCCGGCGGAGGGGTTGGACAAACGGGACATCGCCGCCCTGGCCGGGGCCGGATTTCAGCCTCGGGCCGACGATATGGCAAAGTAGGGGGGTTGCCGCAGCCGCCCGTGCCACGGGCGGCGGCGAGGATCTCCGCCGGGGTTGCGATCCTGGAATCCCGCGTGGAGTTCAGAATCACCCATCCGCGCGCCGATGCCCGGTGCGCCGTGAGCCTTCAAGGATGCAGCGATGAACACCCTGGACGCCCTCGACGCCCAGTCGCAGCGGACCGACATCCCGGATTTCCGGGCCGGTGACACCGTCAAGGTGCACGCCCGGGTCGTCGAGGGGAACCGGTCCCGGGTCCAGGTCTTCGAGGGCGTCGTCATCCGGCGTCACGGCGCGGGCCTGCGGGAGACCTTCTCCGTCCGCAAGATCAGCTTCGGGGTGGGTGTGGAGCGGACGTACCCGGTCAACAGCCCGGCGATCGACCGGATCGAGGTGATGGTCCGTGGTGACGTCCGTCGGGCGAAGCTCTACTACCTCCGCGAGCTGCGCGGAAAGAAGGCCAAGATCAAGGAGAAGCGCGAGAAGCGGGTCGGCTGACCCCCGGGCCGGCCACGCCGGCACCGATCGCGGGGTGCCGACCTTCGCCGGGCCGACTACGCTGGCCGCACGGGCGGGCGCGAGGCGCGGCGACCCCGGCAGCTGCCGGGGTCGCTCGTTACCTCCGCGTTTCCGTTCGCGGTGCCCGTCGTCCAGGCTCTGGATGACGGCGCCCTGGATGACGGCGTCGTCTCTCGGGACCGGGGAGTTGCATGGTGCGTAGGGTGGACGACGAGGACGAGGTCGAGTCATGGCGTCCTCGGCGCCGGCGATCCCGCCGCACGCGCAAGCAGATGCCACTGTGGCAGGAGCTTCCGCTCCTGCTGGTCGTGGCGTTCTGCCTCGCGGTCCTGATCCGCACCTTCCTGCTCCAGGCGTTCTTCATCCCCTCGGGGTCCATGGAGGACACGCTGCTGATCGGTGACCGGGTCCTGGTCAACAAGATCGTGTATGACGTGCGCGATCCGGTACGCGGCGAGATCGTGGTGTTCCGGGGGACCGCGGCCTGGGCACCCGAGGTCCGCGACGAGCCCGATCCGGGGTTCGTCGCCAAGCTGGGTCGTACCGTCGGCGACCTGGTCGGGGTGAGCCGCCCGGGCGAGAAGGACTTCATCAAGCGGGTGGTCGGGCTGCCCGGCGACCGGGTGCAGTGCTGCGACGACCAGGGCCGGGTGACCGTCAACGGCGCTCCGATCGACGAGCCGTACGTGCTGGAGGACTCTCCGCTGGACGTACCGCCCAACCGGCAGGAGTGCCGGTCGCGCCGCTTCGACGAGGTGGTGGTGCCGCCGGGGCAGATCTTCGTGATGGGCGACCACCGGCTGGTGTCGCAGGACGCGCGGTGTCAGGGGCCGGTGCCGATCGAGAACGTCATCGGCCGGGCCTTCGTGATCGTCTGGCCCTTCGGCCACTGGAGTTCGCTGCCGGTGCCGGAGACCTTCGACGAGTTGCCGAGACCGGCGGCGGCCCCCGCCACCGGCGAACCCGTCACCGATGACGAGGCCGCTACCGCTGACGGACCCGTCAGCGCCGACGGACCCGTCGGCGACAATACGCAGAACAGCGCAAACACGGGAGAAATAGCAATTGCTATGCCAATCTTGGCTTCTCTGCTCGTTACCGCGCGTTCCCGGCGTTCTTCCGGGACCCGGCATCGTAGGCTCCACCCGTGATTGACGAGCAGACCGACAAATCCAAGCCCAGGAGTTCGTTCTGGCGGGAGCTGCCGATCCTGGTGGGCGTGGCCGTCCTGGTCGCGGTGCTGGTGCGGGCCTTCGTCCTGCAGACCTTCTACATCCCGTCGCCGTCGATGGAACACACCCTCGACATCTACGACCGGGTGCTCGTCAACAAGCTGGTCTACGACTTCCGCTCGCCGCACCGTGGCGAGATCATCGTCTTCAAGGCCCCGACGCAGTGGACCGGCAACCCGGAGGGTGAGGACTTCATCAAGCGGGTCATCGGCGTCGGCGGGGACCGGGTGGTCTGCTGCGACGAGCAGGACCGTCTGATGATCAACGGGCAGTCGCTGGACGAGCCGTACATCTTCACCGAGAACGGGGTCCAGGATCCGGCGGCCGACGAGGAGTTCGACATCACGGTGCCGGCCGGCCGGCTCTGGGTGATGGGCGACCATCGCTCCGCCTCCGGCGACTCGCTGGAGCACTGGCAGCAGAGCCGCAAGGACGTCGAGGTCGCGACGATACCGGAGGAGTCGGTGGTGGGGCGGGCCTTCACCGTCTTCTGGCCGGTGGGACGGGCCACCTGGCTCTCCGTGCCCGACTCCTACGGCGTCATCCCCGAGCCGCAGGGCTGACCGGTCCGCCGGTGGGCGGGATACCCGGCCGGCGCGGCTAGGCTGACCGGGTGACCGTGTTCACCCCTCGCCAGGCCGCCCGGATCCTCCTGGTGGACGCCGAGGAGCGGCTGCTGTTGTTCCGTGGTTGGGACCCGGCCCGTCCCGAACGCCGCTACTGGTTCACCCCGGGCGGGGGCCTGGACCCGGGCGAGACGCCGGTGGCCGGTGCCGTCCGGGAGCTGGCCGAGGAGACCGGGCTGAGTCTGGCCCCGGCCGAGCTGGGCGAGCCGATCTGGCGCGAGGTGACCGAGTTCAGCTTCGCCGGCCGGTGGTACCGCCAGGAGCAGCACTTCTTCCTTGCCCGGGTCGCGCGGTGGGTGGTGGACACCGCCGGGTTCGACGCGATCGAGCGGGAGACGATCGACGCCCACCGCTGGTGGTCGCTCGACGAGCTGGCCCGGACGACGGAAGGCTTCTATCCGACCGACCTGCCCGAGCTGCTGCGTCGGGCGTTGGGGAGCGAGTAGCGGTGCTGACCCCACCCCGTACGGTGATCCGCCGCGATGGCGGCATCTACGCCATGGAACGCGCCCTGCGGCGGCGCGGCTTCGCGCAGGTCGCCGGCGCCGACGAGGCGGGCCGGGGGGCCTGCGCCGGGCCGCTGGTGGCCGCCGCCGCGGTGCTGCCCGACGGCCGGCGCGGCGAGATCGAGGGACTGGCCGACTCGAAGCTGCTCACCCCGGCCACCCGGGAGCGGATCTATGCCGAGGTGGTCGACCGGGCCCTGGCGTACGCCGTGGTGGTCGTCCCGGCCGTGGAGGTGGATGCCAGAGGGCTGCACGTCTGCAACCTGGCGGCGATGCGGCGCGCGCTGGCTTCCCTGGCCGTCGCGCCGGACTACGTGCTGACCGACGGGTTCGGGGTGGACGGGCTGGGTGTGCCGGGGTTGGCCGTCTGGAAGGGTGACCAGGTCGCCGCCTGCGTGGCGGCGGCGAGCGTGCTGGCCAAGGTCACCCGGGACCGGATCATGGTGGAGCTGGACGGCCGTCACCCCGGGTACGGCTTCGCCGAGCACAAGGGATACATCACCGTCGAACACAGCGCCGCGCTGGAACGGCACGGACCGTGTCCGGAACATCGCTTCTCGTACGTCAACGTGGCGACCGTCTCCGGCCGGGTCGGCAGCCCGCCGCGCTCCCGGCGGCCGGCGCACCTCGGCGGGATCGAGTCGATGGCGCGGGAGGGCCGGGCAGGGAGTACCGTCGGCGTGGCGTTGGGCGAGCGGCTTCGACCGTCGGCGTCGGTGGGGGAAGATGTGGCCATGGAAGGCGGAGTGGGATGAGCGCGGAAGATCTCGAGAAGTACGAGACCGAGATGGAGCTGCAGCTCTATCGGGAGTACCGCGACATCGTTCGTCAGTTCTCCTACGTCGTGGAGACCGAGCGGCGGTTCTACCTGGCGAATCAGGTCGACCTGCACGTCCGCAACTCCGACGGTGAGGTCTACTTCGAGGTGGAAATGCACGACGCCTGGGTCTGGGATATGTATAGGCCGGCCCGCTTTGTGAAGAATGTCCGAGTGATGACGTTCAAGGATGTCAACGTCGAAGAACTCGAAAAGCCGGACATCTCCCTTCCCGCTGATTCTGGATTCGGCGGCTGATCCTCGCCGCTGCCGCCGCCCGGTCATCGCCACGTCGCGCCCGGTCATCGCCCAACGTCGCGCCGGTCGTCGCCGGTGTCGTGTCGGCTGACCACCCGTCGCCGGCCGCGGGCAAGTTGCCGGCCTAGGCGCTCCCGGTGACCACGACCTCCACCCGCTGGACGAGATTGTTGGCGAACCCGCCCCGGTTCCACGGCTGCTCGACCGGCTGCGTACGGCCGGAGGCGTCGGTGGCGCGCACACCGAGCACGTACCGGCCGGGGGTGGCCGGCCACTCGTACCGCCAGCGGCGCCACGCCCAGCGACCGTCCGCCTCCGGCCCCGCCGGGTCGAGGGTGGCGGCTTCCCAGCTGACGCCCCCGTCCGTGGTCACCTCGACGGCGGTCACCGGGGCGTGCCCGGACCACGCCCGCCCCTCGACCAGGCACGGCCCGGTGCGGACCACCCGGGTCCGGGACATGAAATCCGGAAAGCCCGGCGGCTGGACCAGCGCCCGGGGCTCGATCCGGGTCACCGGGACACCGGGATCGTCGGCGGAGCTGCGCAGCCGGTAGGCCACCGCGTTCTGGTAGCCGTCGAACTCCCGGTCGAGCACCGTGATCCGGGTCAGCCACTTGACGTGCGCCATCCCGTACCAGCCGGGCACCACCAGGCGCAGCGGGGCGCCGTGCTGGGGCAGCAGGGGTGCGCCGTTCATCTCGTACGCCAGCAGCACCTCCTCGCGCAGCGCCTCGGCGACCGGCAGCCCGCGCTGGTAGTCCTGCTCGACGCCGCGCTCCACCCCGTGGTCGGCGCCGGTGAAGACCACGTCGACGGCGTCCGGCGCGAGCCCGGCCTCGCGCAGCAGCGGAGCCAGCGGCGTGCCGGTCCACTCGGCGGTGCCGACCGCCCCGGAGAGCCAGGGCTGGCTGATCGGTCGGGGTGTCAGCAGGGCCCGGCCGTTGCCGGCGCACTCCAGGGTGACGCGCCGGGTGACGCGCGGACGGGCTCGCAGTGCGGCGAGATCGAGGGTCAGCGGGTGCTCGACCCGGCCGTCGACGGTCAGCAGATGCGTCCCGGTGTCGAGGTCCGGGATGTCGTAGTGGATGAGCAGGTAGTGCAGACCCACCGGGGTGACGTCGTAGCGGAGTGCCTCCAGTGGCAGGGCGTGGTTGCGCGCCGCGAGGCCCAGTTCCTCGATGCTGATGCCCTCGTCGGGATCGGCCAGCCGGGCTGGCGGGCTCACTCCATCCACTGTGGTCATCGCCGCTCCTCCTCCGGCCGGCGACGGGTCGTCCCGCCCCCGGCCTGCCCAGCCTAGGCGAGGTGGGTGGGGCCTCGCCGTGCCGGCTCGACCGCTCCGACCGCGACCACGGTCTCCCCGGCCGGGCCCGCCATAGCAGATCATCGGGGCTCGCGGTCGTTTTCCACAGCGGGATGGGTTGTGCACAGGCTCGGGGCCGGGCGGTTGTCCGGCCGGCCGCTCGGCGGGAGGCTGCCGGACCATGAGCAGGAGATGGCCCGGCCGGGGACCGGCGATGGCGCTTCCGGCGATGGCGCTTCCGGCGGTGCTGCTTCCGGCGGTGCTGCTTTCGGTGGTGCTGCTTTCGGTGGTGGTGGCGCTGACGCTGGTACCACCGGCGACGGATCCCGGGACGCCCCGGAGATGGCGGTCGATCAGCTTCGACCCGGCCCGGAGCTGGACGGTGACCGGAGGTGCCGGCCCGGCGCGGTCGGCGCTACCGTCACCGGTGGGCGGTTACCGCTGGCCGCTCGACGGGGTCCCCCGGGTCGTCCGCCGGTTCGATCCTCCGGCGCAGCCGTGGGCGGCGGGGCACCGCGGCGTCGATCTCGCCGCGTCGGCGGGTGCGACCGTCCGGGCCGCCGGTCCGGGAGTCGTCTTCTTCGCCGGCATGGTGGCCGGGCGGCCGGTCGTCAGCGTCTCCCACGGCAACGGACTGCGCACCACCTACGAGCCGGTGCGCTCCGGGGTGGCGGCCGGCGAGGCGGTCCGGGCGGGAGATCCGCTCGGTCTGCTCCAGCCCGGCCATCCCGACTGCGCGGCCATCGGGCCGGCCTGCCTGCACTGGGGCCTGCGCCGTGGTGACGACTACCTGGATCCCCTGCTGTTGCTGGGGCTCGGCCGGGTCCGCCTGCTGCCGGTCACCTCCGGCCGCCCGGCCGGCACCACCCCCAGCCGCCGACGGCCCGGCCCGCGACCGGACCGTCCGCCGGGCGACCGGACCGTCCGCCGGGCGACCGGACCGTCCGCCGGGCGGTCGGGACGCCAGCCGGCCAGGAGCGGGATCGGGGAAGCCAGCCGGTCAGGAGAGGGTGGCCAGCAGGGCCGGCAGGCGTTCGGCGAGCCGCTCGTACTCCTCCGGCCGGTTGTAGACCTGGCCGGAGAGCCGCAGCCAGCCCCGGTCGCGCCAGGCGTTGACGTTGACCTCCGTGCCGAGCACGTCGCTGATCCGGTGCCGCAGCGCCATCGCGTCGGCAATGGTGGTCGCGACGCCGGCCGGCAACGGCAGGATCCGCATCGACACCGTCGGTCCGCCGGGGTCGACCAGATCGGCCGGCGCGATGCCGAGTGCCCGACCGACGACCCACTGCCCGTACGCGGCCAGGCCCGCGTTGTATGCCCGGACCCTGTCGAGCCCGAGCGTACGCAGCGTGTACACGCCCACCGGTGCGGCCAGCCAGGCTGTGTAGTCGAGTGTCGCCTGCCATTCGACCCGGGTCGGGAAGCCGTCCTCGTCGTACCAGGAGACGGCGAGCGGCTCGATCCGCCGTCGCCAGCGGGGCGCCACCGCCAGCGCGGCGGTGCCGCGCGGGGCGAATCCCCACTTGTGCAGGTTGCCGACCCAGAAGTCGGCGCCGATGCCCTGCACCGGGGTCGGCAGCATTCCGGGTGCGTGTGCGCCGTCGACCAGGATCGGCACGCTCCGTTCCCGGGCGACGGCGGCGATCGCCGCGGCCGGGAAGAGCCGTGCCGTCGGCGAGGTGAGCTGGTCGATGACGAGCAGCTTGGTCCGTCCCGGCCGGATCCCGGTCCGGACGATCTCGACGATCTCCTCGTCGCTGGCGGTCAGCGGCACCCCCAGGGTGCGCCGGACCGCCCCGGTCAGGCGTGCCTCCCGATCGATCGAGAGGGCGAACGAGCCGTACCCGTGGTCGGTGCAGAGCACCTCGTCACCAGGCTCCAGCCCCAGCGACCGGAGCACGATGGCCGCCCCGACGGTGACGTTGCCGATCAGCGCGGTCCCGTCCGGGTCGGCGCCGAGAAACCCGGCCAGGTGTCGGCGGGCGTGCGTGATCCGGTCGACCAGGCCACGGTTGAAGAACCGCACCGGGTTGGCCTCGGTCTCGTCGCGCAGCCGCTGCTGGGCCCGCTGCACCCCGATCGGCACCGCGCCGTACGAGCCGTGGTTGAGGTGGGCGACGGCGGGATCCAGCGAGAAGAGGAGCCGGGCGCCGGGGATCGGTACGGGCGGCGGCGGCCCGGCGATGCTCACCCGGTGATCATAGCCCGGGGCCGATCGGGCACCGGCCGGTAAGCCGACATTCCGGTCGTCAGGCCCGCGGGTGCGCCTGCCGGTACGCCGCCCGCAGCCGCTCCACGGAGACGTGGGTGTAGATCTGGGTGCTTGACAGCGTCGCGTGCCCGAGCAACTCCTGCACGGTGCGCAGGTCCGCGCCACCCTCCAGCAGATGGGTCGCGGCGGAGTGCCGCAGCCCGTGCGGGCTGATGTGGGGCAGCCCCGTGAGGCGGGCGTAGGTGTCGACGATCCGCCGTACGACGGTGGGCTGGAGCCGCCCGCCGCGTACCCCGAGCAGCAGCGCGGCGCCGCTGGTCGGGCCGGCCAGGCACGGCCGGCCGGTCCGGAGCCAGTCGTCGAGTGCCCGCTGTGCCGGCAGCCCGTAGGGGACCGTGCGCTCCTTGGCGCCCTTGCCCATCACCCGGACCACCCGCCGCGCCGGGTCGACATCGCCGAGGTCCAGACCGCAGAGCTCGCTGACCCGGATCGCGGTGGCATAGAGGAGTTCGAGCACCAACCGGTCCCGCGACGACTCCGCCGAGCCGGGCTCGCCGGCGGCGTCGAGCAGCCCGCTCGCCTGGTCGGCCCGGAGCACGGTCGGCAGCTCGCGGTGTGCCCGAGGGCTGGCCAACTGGGCGCCGGCATCGGTCGCCGACAGTCCGCTCCGGTGCGCCCACGCGGTGAAGGTACGGGCGGCGGCGGCGCGGCGGGCCAGCGAGGCGCGGGCGGCCCCGAGGGTGCGCAGCTTGGCCAGCCAGCTGCGCAGCACGGTGATGTCGAGGTCACCCGGTCCGGTGCAGCCCATCCGGGTGGCATGGTCGAGCAGTGAGACCACGTCCGCGACGTACGCCCGGACGGTGTGCGCCGACCGGTTCTCGATCGACGCGAGGTGCTGGGCGAAATCGTCCACGACGTCCTGGAATGGCGGTGCCAGAGCCGCGTGCCGGCCGCGGGTGCTGCGGCCGGGTGTGCTCCGGTCGGGTGTGCTCCGGTCGGCTTGGCTGCGGCCGGGTTGGCTGCGGCCGGGTTGGCTGCGGCTGGGTGTGCTCATCACCTGCGACGGTGGACCCGGACCTCCGCTACGTCAAGCCGGCTCGCGCCGGACCCGTCCTGGCCGGTCCGTTGTTCGCTGCCTCCGGATGTCGAGGAACGTGGCGTCCGTCACACCTGCCTCGAGGGCTTCGTGGCCGTGCCGGCGGGTGGACGACGGACGACCTCGACGTGCCGTCGGTGGCCGGCGACCGACCGCTCCATCGACCGTCAGGTCCGCTGCGCGGACGGTGGCGCCGCCGGTCGGGTGGCCAGCGGAGTGAGGGCGTACCCGTCGTCGCGGCGCACCAGCAGGCCGACCTGCTCCAGCAGGGAGAGTTTCCGCAGCGTGGTACGCAGATCGAGGCCGGCCCGCGCGGCGAGGGCATCCGGCCCGGACGCGCCACGCCGGGGGACCGACTCCAGGAGGAGCGCGGACTCGTCATCGAGCGAGTCCTGTGGCCGCAGCGGTCCACGGGGCGGCGGAGCCAGGTCGGCACCGATCCGGCCCACCTCCTCCAGGACGTGCGGCACGCCGGTGACCAGCCGTGCTTCGGGATATTCGCGGAGCAGTTCGTGCGCGCCGACCGACATGGCGGAGGTGACCGGACCGGGCACCACCATCGAGGGGTGCTTCATTGCGATCGCCCGGCGCAGGGTCTGGGTGGCGCCGCTGCGGGCCGCCGCCTCGACCAGCAGGGTGCCGGCGGTGGCCGCGGCGATGACCCGGTTGCGGATCAGGAAGCGTGGCCGCAGCGGCTCCGCTCCTGGGAGCCATTCGCTGACCAGTAGCCCGACATCGCAGATCCGGTCGAAGAGGGCGGCGTTGCCCATCGGGTAGGGGCGGTCGACACCGCAGGCGAGAATGGCCACGGTCAGGCCGCCGGCGTTCAGGGCTCCCCGGTGCGCCGCCGCGTCGATGCCGAACGCGCCACCGGAGACGATGCTCCAGCCCCGCTCGGCCAGGCCGAAGGCGATCCCGGTGGCGACGTGCAGGCCGTACGAGGTCGCGGCGCGGGAACCGACCACCGCCACCGAGCGCTGCAGCGTCTCCCCGAGCGAGCAGGCGCCGCGTACCCAGAAGCAGAGCGGCGGTGCCGTCTCCTGGTCGACCCGGCGGTCCGTGCCGCCCATGGCCAGCCCCTTCAGGCTCCCCAGCCGCGCCGGCCACTCCTCGTCGGCCGGGGTCACGAGACGGGCGCCGAGCCGTTCGGTCTGCTCGGCGGCGGAGTGCGCGACCTGCCACGGGTCGCCGGCGGCAAGCCGGGACTCCGCCGTCGCCCGCAACCGACGATCGGGCACCTTCCCGGCGAGCAACCGTTGCAGCGCCCCCACCGCCCCGAACCGTTCCACCAGATCGAAGACTGCTCGGGTGCCGGGCTCGAAGAGCCAGGTGAGGGCGATCCGGGCCAGCCGGTCGTCGTCCATGGCCGCCGGGGCATCCAGCCCAGGCTGCGGCCCGTCAGGCTGCGGCCCGTCAGGCTGCGGCCCGTCAGGCTGCGGCCCGTCAGGCTGCGGCCCGTCAGGCAGCAGCCCGTCAGGCAGCGGACCGGGGACGGTGGCCGGGGTCGGTCCGGGACCGTCTGCCGGGATCGGTCCCGGGCCACGGTTCGGGTCGGGCGTGGGGGTGGGACGGCTACCTGGTGGTCTGGTCATGTGGCGCTCCCGGTGCGGAGTTGGGTGGCCTCCTCGACGTCACCCGCGTCAGGGCGCGACCGGCCGTCGAGGTCGGCGATGCTCCACGCGACCCGGATCACCCGGTCGAAGCCACGGGCGGAAAGCACGCCGCTGTCCAGCAGGCGGCGCAGGGCGTACGTGTCCCTTGCCGGCAACCGCCACCGGGGAAGGCGCAGGTGAGGGCCGGGCACCTCGGCGTTGATCCGCCATCCGTCGGTGGCCCAGCGGGAAGCGGCGGCGGCCCGGGCCTTGCCGACCCGTTCGGCGACCACGGCGGAGGATTCGACGGTCTGTCCTGCGGCCATGAGCTCCGCCGCACGCAGCGGCTGCACCGTCACCTGCACGTCCAGCCGGTCCAGCAGCGGGCCGGAAAGCCGACCGAGGTAGCGGCGGCGGGCCAGTGGTGGGCACTCGCAGGAGATGTCACCGGAGGGCTTCGCACAGGGGCAGGGGTTCGCTGCCACCACCAACTGCACCCTGGCCGGATATTCCGTCCCGCCCTGCGCCCTGGTCAACACGATCCGGCCGCTCTCCAACGGTTGGCGGAGTGCCTCGAGCGCGCCCCTCGCGTACTCGGGAGCCTCGTCGAGAAAGAGAACCCCGCGGTGGGCCAGCGACACCGCGCCGGGTCGGGCCAGCCCCGAGCCGCCGCCGACCAGCGAGGCGATCGTCGCGGTGTGGTGCGGGGCCTGGAACGGCGGCCGGCGCAGGAGTTGGCCGTCCGGAGGCAGCAGACCCGCGATCGAGTGCAGCGCGGTCACCTCCAGTGCGGCCTCGTCGTCCAGCTCCGGCAGGATCGAGGGCAGCCGCTCCGCGAGCATGGTCTTGCCGGCACCGGGTGGGCCGAGCAGAGCCAGGTGGTGCCCGCCGGCAGCGGTCACCTCCAGTGCCCGCCGACCGAGCCCCTGGCCGGCGACGTCGGCGAGATCGGGCCCGGGCCGGGGCGGCACGGCCGGCGGAGCGGGCGGGTCGAGCAATGGGGCACCGTCGCGGACGAAGGCCACCAGCCGGTGCAGGGCATCGACGGCCCGGACCCGTACGCCCGGCACGACCGACGCCTCGGACGCGTTGGCGAGGGGCACGACCACGCGGTCTATCCCGGCCCGGGCCGCCGCCGCGACCATCGGGAGCACGCCCCGGACGGGCCGGACGGTCCCGTCGAGTCCGAGTTCGCCGAGGATGGCGACCCGGTCCAGCGGGGCGAGCGGCATCTCGCCCGCACCAGCCAGCAGGGCGGCCGCGATGGCCAGGTCGAACGCCGACCCGTGTTTCGGCAGGGTCGCGGGGAGCAGGTTCACGGTGATGCGGCGGTTGGGCCAGCGCTGTCCGGAGTTGACGATCGCGGCACGTACCCGGTCCCGGGCCTCGTTGAGCGCGGTGTCGGGCAGTCCGGAGAGGACAACGGTGGGCAGTCCGGTGGCCACGTCGGCCTCGACCTCGACCACATGGCCGGTCACCCCGACCAGTCCGACACAGAGCACTTTGGCGTAACTCATCGGCACGGCCCGGGGGAGGTGTCTGGCGCTATCGGCATGGTGCCGACGGTGCCCGGCCGGCGTGGGCTGGACGTGCCCGGCGGGGCGGCCTGTGGACAACCAGGGCCCCTGTGGATAGCCGGACAATCATGCTGTGGCTGTGCTATGCGCGCTCAGCCGGCCGCGGTGGACTGCGGCGCGGCGGCACACCCCGCGCCGGCCTCCCGCTCAGGCCGGGGAGGGCCCCGCCACGGCCCGGTCGAGCAACTCACGCAGCAGGGCGACCACCTCCTCCGGGGCGAACTCCATGGCCTGCTCGCCAACGGTGACCTCGAAGCTGCACCGCCTCGGGTCCGGCGCCGAGAGCACTCTGCCGAAGAGCTGGACGCCCCGCTCCGCGACCATCGCCTCGCCGGCCCGTTCGACGTCCCGTTTCGGCGCCGGAAGATGGACGTGGAAAATCGGCGTCTGGGGCGGATCCGGCCAGGCCAGCGCCATGCCGTCGGTGTTGATCGCGGTGGCGAGCGCGATCGCGTGCTCCCGGAACGCCGGCATCCGGGGCAGCAGGGTGTCCAGGCCGGCGAGGCCCGCCAACGCGAGCGGCCAGGCGTCGTGGATCGCTCCGCCCAGGCGGCTGCGCCACACCGCCGCCTCGCCGAGGGTCGCCGCATCGGCGGCGAGAACGGCGCCACGGATGCCCAGTAGGGCCTTGTAGAGCGAGACGTAGACGGTGTCGAAGAGTACGGCGATCTCGTCGAAGGGCCGCCGGTAGTAGGTCTGTGCCTCCCACAGCCGGGCGCCGTCCAGGTGCGCCGCCGCGCCCAGGGACCGTGCGGTCGCGACCTGGCCGCACAGCTCGTCCCATTCCGGGAGCTGCCCGCCGATGTCCCGCTGTGGCAACTCCCAGACGACCGCGGCCAGCGGCTCGTCGATCGCCGCCAGATCCGCGCCGGTCATCAGCTGGTGGCGGTCACCGACCGGGTGGAACCGCAGCCCGTGGACGACGTGGTAACCCCGCCGTTCCCAGACGTCCAGGTGGCTCTGCGGGTGTGCGGCGAACGCCTTCCGGCCACGGCGTTCGGCGTGGATCCGCAGCGCCACCTGCTGCGCCATCGTGCCCGTCGGAAAGAACAGCGCCGACTCCGTGCCGAGCAGGTCGGCGATCCGTCGCTCCAGTCGGGCGACCGGTCCGTCCGGCCCGCTCGGCGGCGTGTCGTCGTCGACCACGTCGAGGAGTCGTTGCAGGACCGTGTGGGGCGACCGGTGGATCGGCGAGTGCAGGAATAGGGATCGCCGGATCGGCACCACGGGGCGGTCGTGCGGGCCAGGCGCGGCGGCGGGCATGCGGACGAGTCTGACCCCACTGCCACAGCATGGCAATAATGATCGTCTCAGGTTGGCGGTGGCGGGCGTCGGGTTGGCAGTGCCGCCGTCCCGGGCACCGGGCGCACCGCTGCCGTCCCGCGTTGGCAGTACGCGCTGCGGGCCGACCCGGTCAGAAGGCCGCGCGTAGGTGCTCGATCCGGGCAGGGCCGCTGCGCGCCGGATAGACCTCGATGACGTCGAACCGGATCTGCTCCGGATGAACGCCGCTGGTCCGCAGCCACTCGAGGGCCAGCCGCCGCAGCCGCTGGACCTTTCGACGCTCCACGGCATCGGCGGGCGCGCCGAAGGTGCCGCTCCGCCTGGTCTTGACCTCGCAGAAGGCGAGGACCTCGCCCTCCCAGGCGATGATGTCGATCTCGCCGTGGCGGCACCGCCAGTTGCGAACCACCACCCGCAGACCAGCCTCGATCAGGTGGCGTACGGCACACCGCTCTCCGTACGCCCCGACCGCCTGTCTCGCTGCTGTCATGGCGTGGACCCTGGCGCCCGGCGAGCGCCAGGGACGACCCGGAGTCACACGGCTGTGGATATCCAGGGGTGCTGTGGACAGCCGGACGATCAAGCCGCTCGGCTGCTATGGGGCTTGCCGGGGGTTTGCTGAGGGCCTCCTGGGCCGGAGATGCCGAGGGGCGGCAGACGGGGCGGCAGACGGGGCGGCCGGACCGGCCGGAACAGTCGGCAGGCAACCCGGAACCGGGGCCCGGGGAAGTGACGACCGGGCGGCCCGAGTGGCGAGGACGCGGCAGGTCACATACGGTGCGGGGCCGTGGAGCAACAACGCAACTTCCCGGAAGAGCCGGTCCCGGACTGGCGGGACGGCGACCGTGGCTACGCCGACCAGCAGTGGTACGGCGCCGGTACGGACCGCTACCCCCGTACGGAACATCCGGCGGCGCCGAGCCAGCCTGCCGCTCCGACACCGGGCGCCCGGCACGGCCAGCCATACGAAGCCGGTGCTGACCGGTACCCGGCACCCGCACCGCGCGACGGCGACTCCCCGGACGCCGCCGGGTACGCCAGCTTCGCGCCGACCAGCGGCTTCGATCCGGCTGGTCCCGCCCTGGAGGTGCCGTTGCCGGCATTCGGCACCGGTCCGGCCGGTACCGACCCCGGCTATCCGCCCGTCCAGTGGACCGGAAACCCGGCCGGCCAGTTCCATCCTGCGGTGCCATCCGGGGAGCGCGATCCCCAGCAGGCCCGCTCGGCGGCGGCCGACGTGACCGTCAGCCCTCCGAAGCAGGAGGCCGCCTATCCGACGGAGTTCGGCCGTCCGACCTCGCAGGCCACCTATCCGAACCCGGAGGCTGGCCGTCCGGGCCCGGACGCTCCGGGCCGGGACCCGGCCGGAACCGGGCACGAGTGGCATTCCAGCGCCCCTGGGCCGGCAGCGGAACCGACGAGGAGTCGGCATGAGGCCGGGTGGATGCCGGAGGACCGTGGCCCGGCCTGGCAGAGTACGGATCGCGCCCGATCGGCACCGCACACCGAACCGGCACGGTCGCCACTGGCGGGCTACCCGGTCGTGCAGCCGGCCGGAGGCGGCGTCGCCGACCAGGCGGGCGCGTTGAGCCACCCCACCGACCTGGTGCCGCAGGTCGACCCGCAGGCCGGGGCAGATGCCGTACCAACCGGTGGGAGCGCTGCGCCGGCTGGTGGGAGCCCGGCACCGGCTGGTGGGAGCGCTGCGCCGGCTGGTGGGAGCGCTGCGTTGGCCGGTGGCGACCCGTCGAGCCGCCACACCGAGGCGATCGACCGGGCCGCACTGCGCCGTCCGACCTCCCCGGCGGCGCCACCGGGACAGCCGGCACCGGGACAGCCGGCACCGGGGCTGCCCGGCGGACTCGGGGCCGCCGCCGGAGACGGCGTCTACCGGACCCGTCGGCCCGCTCTGGCGGTGGTCCTGGCCGTGCTCGCGGTGATCTTCGAGGTGCCGGCGGTACGCCTACTCCTCGCCGGAGTACTCGATGATCCCGTTGCGCCGTCCGTGGTGCTTTCCGGCATCTTCGTGGTGCTGGGTCTGCCGATGTTCGTTGCCGGACTGTACGGCCTGGTCACCAGCGCCGCCGCGTTCGGTGATCCGGTGCGGGCGTGGCTCCGGCCACCGACCGGGTATCTGGGCGTCGGTCTCGTGCTCTTCCTCGCCGCGGCGATCGCAGCCGGCTGACCTGATCCGCCCGCCGATCCGCCCGCCGATCCGCACGCCGATCCGCACGGCAGGCCAACCGTCCGCCGGTCTGCCGAGCCTCCGTCCGGCAGGCCGAGCCTCCGTCCGGGTGGCTGCCGGAGTGCCCGGATGCGCCGGTGGGTGGTGGTGGGCGGGGGTTTGTGTGCTGGTGGGTCCGGCGGGGCGTACACTTGGCGACTGGCGACCGCCCCGCGCGGTCGACCTCGCGTGCCCTCTCCACGGTAGGTCCGTGGAGCGACGGCCCCCTGGTCCCGATCTTGATCGGGTCCGCCATGGCCGGCGATCAGGCGCCAGGACGCCAGGCCGCCGGCCCGGCGTGACAACCAGGGACAACTGAAGGAGCACCTCACCATGGCCGTGGTGACCATGCGCCAGCTGCTGGAGAGCGGAGTCCACTTCGGACACCAGACCCGGCGCTGGAACCCGAAGATGAAGCGTTTCATCTTCACCGAGCGCAACGGCATCTACATCATCGACCTGCGGCAGACCCTCGACTACATCGAGAAGGCGTACGACTTCGTGCGCGGGACGGTGGCCGAGGGCGGCAGCATCCTCTTCGTGGGCACCAAGAAGCAGGCCCAGGAGGCGATCGCCGAGCAGGCGACCCGGGTCGGGCAGCCCTACGTGAACCACCGCTGGCTCGGTGGCATGCTGACCAACTTCCAGACGGTCTACAAGCGGCTGCAGCGGATGAAGGAGCTGGAGGCCCTCGGCGACCTGTCGGGCACCGCGCAGGGCTACACCAAGAAGGAGACCCTGCAGCTCTCCCGAGAGAAGGACAAGCTGACCCGCACCCTGGGTGGCCTCCGGGACATGCAGAAGGTGCCCGCCGCGATCTGGGTGGTCGACACCAAGAAGGAGCACATCGCCGTCGACGAGGCCCGCAAGCTGGGCATTCCGGTGATCGCGGTGCTCGACACCAACTGCGACCCGGACGAGGTCGACTTCCCGATCCCGGGCAACGACGACGCGATCCGCTCCGCCGAGCTGCTGACCAAGGTCGTCGCGGCGGCCGTCGGTGACGGTCTTATCGCCCGTTCCGGCAAGCGCCGGGGCACCGACGAGAAGCCCGAGCCGGGCGTGGTCGGCGCCGACGAGCCGCTCGCCGAGTGGGAGCGCGAGCTGATCGAGGACAACGAGAAGAAGGCGGCCGGCGACTCGGAGCAGAAGGCGGCCGGCGACTCGGAGCAGAAGGCCGGCGAGCCGGAGCAGAAGGCCGGCGAGCCGGCGGGCGTCGCCGCCGAGTGACCGTCGGTGTCGGGTTCCGCCGGCCACTCCCGGTCGGCGGACCCGCACCGGGCAGCAGCAGCCCGCACCGGTAGCTGGCACGGCGGCTCCCGATCGGGGCAACCGCAGAAGACCACGAATCAGCCGCAGACCACGAATCAGCCGCGTTACACACCGAAGAGAGAGCCATGTCCAACTTCACCGCCGCGGACGTCAAGAAGCTCCGGGACCTCACCGGCGCCGGCATGATGGACTGCAAGAAGGCCCTGACCGAGGCCGAGGGCGACTTCGACAAGGCCGTCGAGATCCTGCGCGTCAAGGGCGCCAAGGACGTCGGCAAGCGGGCCGGCCGGACGGCCGCCAACGGCCTGGTGGCGCACTCCGGCAAGGCGCTGCTCGAGCTGAACTGCGAAACGGACTTCGTCGCCAAGAACACCGACTTCATCGCGTTCGCGCAGCTCCTGGTCGAGCATGGGGCGCAGGCCGGGGTGCGCGACGCCGAGGGGCTGCTCGGCAGCACGCTGCCCGACGGTCGCGGCGTCGCCGACGCCGTCCAGGAGCAGTCCGCCAAGATCGGCGAGAAGCTGGTGCTCAACCGCTTCGCCGCGCTGGACGGAACGGTCGCGGTCTACCTGCACCGCAAGGCCCAGGACCTGCCGCCGCAGGTCGGCGTGCTCGTCGAGTACACCGGCAAGGCCGACGAGGCGGGTGACGCCGATGCCCGGGGCGTCGCCATGCAGATCGCCGCGATGCGCCCGAAGTACCTGAACCGGGACGAGGTGCCGGCCGAGACCGTCGCCTCCGAGCGGCGGATCGCCGAGCAGACCGCCCGCGAGGAGGGCAAGCCCGAGGCGGCGCTGTCCAAGATCATTGAGGGTCGGGTCAACGCCTTCTTCAAGGACTTCGTCCTCGTCGAGCAGGCCTCGGTTGCCGACAACAAGAAGACCGTCAAGCAGATGCTCGCCGAGGCCGGCATTGAGGTGACCCGGTTCGTCCGGTTCGAGGTTGGCCAGGCCTGATTCGAGGTCGCCGGGCCCGATTCGTGGCGGTCGCCGGGCCTGAGGCGTACCCGTGGGCCTGGACCGCCGCGCCCCGGGGTCACGGCGGCGTCGACACGGAGGGGAGGCCGCGGGTGTATGCAACGGACACCGCGGCCTCCTCGTCACGTAGGGTCAGCAGCGGCAGGTTGGCTGAACTGGGCGCCGGCGATCCGGCGTGGGAAAGGCGGGTCGGATGACGCAGCTTGTGAGTGACCGGACCCTGGCGGCGGACGATCCGACGGCGCCACCCCCCGGCCGGGCCCGCCGGGTGGTGCTCAAGCTCTCTGGCGAGGTCTTCGGCGGTGGGGCCATCGGCGTCGACCCGGACGTCGTCCAGGCCATCGCGCGGCAGATCGCCACCGTGGTACGCCGGGGCGTGCAGGTCTCCGTCGTGGTCGGCGGGGGGAACTTCTTCCGCGGCGCCGAGCTGCAGAAGCGCGGCATGGACCGGGCCCGCGCCGACTACATGGGCATGCTCGGTACGGTGATGAACTGCCTCGCGTTGCAGGACTTCCTGGAGAAGGAGGGCGTCGAGACGCGCGTGCAGAGCGCGATCACGATGGCCCAGGTGGCGGAGCCCTACATCCCGCTGCGGGCCATCCGGCACCTGGAGAAGGGCCGGGTAGTGATCTTTGGCGCGGGCGCCGGCATGCCGTACTTCTCCACCGACACGGTCGCCGCGCAGCGGGCGCTGGAGATCCGCGCCGACGTGGTGCTGATGAGCAAGAACGGGGTGGACGGCGTCTACACGGCCGACCCGCGTACCGACCCCGGCGCCAGCAAGTTCGACAAGATCACCTTCTCCGAGGTGCTGCGTCGTGGCCTGCGGGTCGCCGATGCCGCCGCGTTCAGTCTCTGCGAGGAGAATGGCCTGCCGATGCTGGTGTTCGGCGCCGAGGGCGACGACACCATCATCCGGGCGGTCGCCGGCGAGCCGATCGGCACGCTCATCACGACCTGAATCGGAGCGGTCCGGGCCGGCGGGTGGGGCCACAGGTGGAGTTTTTTCGGAGCAGTAGCCAGCAGAGGGAGGCGAAGGAGCAGGTGATCGACGACACCCTCCTCGAGGCCGAGGAGAAGATGGAGCGCGCCGTCGAGCACGCCAAGGAGGAGTTTGGCGCCATCCGCACCGGGCGGGCGACTCCGGCGATGTTCTCCAAGATCATTATCGATTACTACGGCAGTCCCACCCCGTTGACCCAGATGGCCTCCGTCGGGGTGCCCGAGCCGCGGATGGCGATCATCAAGCCGTACGACGCGTCGCAGCTACAGGCCATGGAGAAGGCGATCCGCGACTCCGACCTCGGCGTGAACCCCAACAACGAGGGCAACCAGCTGCGCATCCTGCTGCCGCAGATGACCGAGGAGCGGCGCCGGGACATGATCAAGGTGGCCCGGCACAAGGGTGAGGAAGCCAAGGTGGCGATCCGGAACATCCGCCGCCGGGGCAAGGAGGAACTCGATCGGATCGTCAAGGACGGCGAGGCGGGCGAGGACGAGGGCCGGCGTGCCGAGAAGGAACTTGACGACCTCACGCACAGGTACGTCTCGCACGTCGACGAGTTGATGAAACACAAGGAAGCCGAGTTGCTCGAGGTCTGATGTCCCACGTCGACCCCTACGGCGGTAGCGCGGAACCGGGTGGCCGCCCGCGCCCGGAGCAACCGCGCGGTCCCGAGTGGTCCGGTGGCCCGGGACGCCAGGACGGGCCGTCGGGCCGGCAGTGGCCGGCCGGAGAAGACGCCTGGGCGCGGGCGCGGCACGGCGGTGCCGCGCCCGACGCCTATTCGGCGCCGACCGACGCGTACCCGGTGACGCCGTACCCGGGAACCGCCGACGAGTACCCCGGCCCCGCACACCGGCCGGGCGGGTCGACCGTGCACCGCAACGGGCATCCGGCCGAGGGCGTACCGGATCCGGCGGGCCAGTGGCGCCCGGCCGAGCCGGGTGCCGAGCCGCCCGCCGGCCCGGACCACGGCGTGGCGGCGTACCGCGACGGTGGCGACCGGTCGCGCGGCGCCCAGGGTGGCGGCAGGGTCCGGGCCGGAGCCGAGGCGGGGACGGACGCGCCGACCAATCCGGTCGGCTGGCCGTTCGTCGGTGCGGAGCCGGGCACGGAGCCGCGGCTACCGGCGGACCCGCGGCTACCGGCGGATCGGCAGCTACCGGCGGATCCGGAGTCGGGGAGCGACCCGGAGCCGCTGTCGCGGCGCGGCCGGGGCCGGCGTCGCGCGACCCGCTCCGGGAAGCCGGCCGGACCGTCCCGGGCCGGCCGGAATCTACCGGCCGCGATCGCCGTCGGGCTCGGGCTCGGCGCGGCGATCGTGGTCCCGCTCTTCCTGTTCCGTCCGGCCTTTCTGGTCGTGGTGGCGCTCGCGGTCGCCGTCGGCATCTGGGAGATGACCCGGGCGGTACGCCCGGCCGGGATGCAGCCGCCGCTCGTGCCGCTGGTTGCCGGCGGGCTGCTGATGGTCGGGTTGGCCTGGTGGGCCGGTCCCGACGCGCTCAGCCTCGGGCTGCTGGTGACGGTCCTGGCGACGATGGTCTGGCGGCTCGGGGACGGTCCGGCCGGATACCAGCGGGACATGACGGCGGCAACCCTGATCGCGGTCTACGTGCCGTTCCTCGGCGGGTTCGCGGCGCTGCTCGCCGCCGAGCCGGCCGACGGCGACCTGCGGGTGCTGGCCACCCTGGCCGCGGTGGTCCTCTCCGACACCGGCGGGTACGCCGCCGGCGTGGCCTTCGGCAAGCGCCCGATGGCCCCCTCGGTGAGCCCGAAGAAGTCCTGGGAGGGCTTTGCCGGCTCGGTGCTGGCGGCCGCCGTGGGCAGTTCCGTGCTGCTGGCGATCCTGCTCGACGTCGCGTTGTGGTGGGGTGCCCTCTTCGGGGTGGCGGTCTCGGTCGCGGCGGTCCTCGGCGACCTCGCCGAGTCCCTGATCAAGAGAGACCTCAACGTCAAGGACATGAGTAATCTGTTGCCGGGGCACGGTGGGTTGATGGACCGGCTGGACTCGATCCTCTTTGCGGTACCCACCGCCTACCTGTTGCTGGCGATCTTCGTCCCGGCCGGATGAGAGGTGCGATGAGCCTGCACATCCGGGTGGCGGCGCGGCCCTGGTCGCCGGATGGGTCCCTCCGGCGAGGTGCGCTGTCGCGCGGACGTGGGAGACTGGACGGGCCATGACGAGCCTGCCCTTGATCCAGATCGCGCCGGAGACCCCGACCGGCCCCGTGTCGTCGCGCCGTCCGGGGATGCCACCCCGACACCTCGCCGACCTCGACCTGCCCGGACGGCAGGCGGCCGTCGCCGAGTTGGGGGAGCCGGCCTTCCGGGCCCGGCAGATCTCCACGCACTACTTCGGCAGGCTCGTCCGCGATCCGGCGAGGATGACGGATCTCCCCGCCGCCGCCCGGGACCGCATCGCGGCCGAGCTGCTTCCCCACCTGCTCACCCCGGTACGCGAGGTGGCCTGCGACGGCGGCGCGACCCGCAAGGCGCTGTGGCGGCTGCACGACGGATCGCTTGTGGAAAGCGTGCTGATGGGTTACCCCGACCGGGTCACCGTCTGCATCTCCAGCCAGGCCGGCTGCGGCATGGCCTGCCCGTTCTGCGCGACCGGTCAGGCGGGGCTGACCCGCAATCTCTCCACCGCCGAGATCGTGGACCAGGCCGTGCATCTCGCCGGGGTGGCCGCGTCCGGCGCGGTCGCCGGGTCCCCGCCCCGGCTGTCCCACGTGGTGTTCATGGGTATGGGCGAGCCGCTGGCCAACTACGCCCGGGTGGTGGCCGCCGTGCGACGGCTGACCGCGCCCGCCCCCGAGGGTCTCGGCCTCTCCCAGCGGCACATCACCGTCTCCACGGTCGGTCTGGTGCCCGCGATGCGGCGGCTGGCCGACGAGGGTCTGTCGGTGACTCTTGCGTTGTCGCTGCATGCGCCCGATGATGAGCTGCGCGACGAACTGGTTCCGGTCAACCAGCGGTGGAAGGTTGCCGAGGTGCTGGACGCCGCATGGCACTACGCGGAGCGTACGGGGCGTCGCGTGTCCGTTGAATACGCGATGATCAGAGATGTGAACGACCAGCCGTGGCGTGCCGACCTCCTCGGTCGGCTGCTGGCTGGTCGACTGACCCACGTGAACCTGATCCCGCTCAACCCGACTCCGGGTAGCCGCTGGGACGCGAGCCCGAAGCCGGTAGAGCGGGAGTTCGTCCGGCGGCTCCGTGCGGCCGGTGTCTCGACCACCGTTCGGGACACCCGGGGGCGGGAGATCGACGGTGCGTGCGGCCAGCTGGCCGCAGCCGAGGTGACAGGGTGAGCGACCGGGTCGACAGGCTTGGTAGTGCCGCTTGCGGCGCCGGCGCGCGTGGCGGGGCGGTGGCGTGAGCGAGCGAAGCGAGCGAGCGAAGCAGGAGACATAGTGGCGAGTCAGGGTCAGCGTTTCCGGCGCAAGGCGCTCCGGCGAGGCTACAAGGTCGATGAGGTGGACTCGTTCCTCGATCGTGTCGAGGCCACGCTCGCCGGTGAGCAGGTTGGCGCGCCCGTCGCCTCCCAGGAGGTGCACGACGTCGTCTTCCGGGTGCGCTTCGGAGGCTACGACGAGTGGCAGGTGGACCTGCACCTCGACCGCGTCGAGCGGCAGATCGCCGAGCTGGAGGAGCGCGGCGGCGCCGCCGGACGCGGGGCGGACCCACGGATGGCCGATCGAGGAGCGCCGGGCCGGATGGGTCCGCCCGACCGCATGGGTCCGCAGGATCGGATGGGTCCGCCCGACCGCATGGGTCCGCAGGATCGGATGGGTCCGCCTGACCGGATGGGCCCGCCGATGCGCAACGACCGGCCCGTGCCGCCCGGGCCCCCGCCACGGCCGATGCCGGCCCAGGCGGGCCCGCCGAACGACCCGTACGGTCAGTACGACGAGCCGACCGGGACCTTCGGCGGCCAGCGGGGTGGTTTCGAGCCTCAGCGCGGTGGTTTCGAGCCTCAGCGCGGTGGGCTGGAGCCTCAGCGGGGTGGTTTCGAGCCTCAGCGCGGTGGGTTCGAGCGCGAGCGGGGTGGGTTCGAGCCTCAACGGGGTGGTTTCGAGCCTCAACGGGGTGGCTTCGAGCGCGAGCGGGGTGGGTTCGAGCCGCAACGCGGCACAGGCGCACCACTTCCGCCGCGTACCCCGGGCGCTCCCGGAGGGTCGGCGGGTGGCTTCGGGCCGGAGGAGCGCTTCGACGGCTTCGAGCCGGGACGGCGCGGCAAAGCGGACATGACGGCCGAGATCCGGATGCCGGACCGGGACCTTCGCGGCCCGGGACGCGGCATGGGAGGGGCCGTGCCGCCGATGCCTCCGCCGGCCGGTGGCCCGCCGCCGATGAGTGGCCCGTCGATGGGCGGTCCTCCCGGGCTCGGCGGTCCCCCCCTGATGGGTCCGCCCGGCAGCGACATGGCCCGGATCGACCATATCCGGCGGTCCTTTCAGGTGCGCAGGTTCGGCAGCGGCTACGATCCGGACCAGGTCGACCAGCTGTTCGACGGGATTCTCGGCAGCATGGCGGGACGGGGCCCGATGCCGGTCAACCCCGTCGACCTCGACACCACCCGATTCGGTCTGGTGCCCGGCGGCTACTTCGAGGCCGAGGTCGACGCCGCGCTCAAGGAGGTCAAGGACCTGCTGCTCGGCCAGTGACGACAACCCCGTCGACCCCGCCGGGCCCGCGACGAGACTGCGTCAACCTGCGCCGGCGTCCGCCGTCCGCCGTCCGGCGGAGGAGTCTGCGGCTGCCGGCGCGGTGGCGGATTCTTGGCGGCGCGGTGGCGGATTCTTGGCGGCGCGGTGGCGGATTCTTGGCGGCGCGGTGGCGGATTCTTGGCGGCGCGGCGGTACTGGACGACCGTGCGGCCGGCGCTGTACGGCGCCGGCCGCCACCCGGGATCCTCTCCTGGGTCCGAGAACCGGGCGAGGGCCCTGTTGTGACCCGGAGACGGCTCTGCAGCGCCGCTGCGCTGTCGGCGGAGGTGGCGCGGAGGCGCGTGGCGCTGGCGCGGCGGCTCAGGACCGCGGGCCGTTGCGGCTCAGGACCGTAGGCCGTTGCGGCTCAGGACCGTAAGCCGTTGCGGCGCAGGATCGTGTCTCCGACGACGGCGAGCACCAGGAACGCGGCGATCGAACCGAGCCAGAGCTTCGCGGTGCCGCTGACCTCGTTGTTGTTGAACATCATCAGCACCAGCACCGCTGCGGAAAGGATCGCACCGATCCGGCCCGCCCTGCGGTTTCCCGGCTTGCGTTGGTCTGGTGACGTCACCGGCTCGCTTCCAGCCACTTTCCGGTCCTTCCTCACGATCGGATGCTGGTAAGTCTGGCATGCGCCGTCGGGCCCACGCCGCACGGGCCGGCTCCCGTGCCGCATCCGGGCGGTGCCGTGATCGGGGTGGTGCCGTGGTCGGGCGGTGCAACCCGGCGTCGCGGGGCGGCCGGCGTGCGGCCTCCGGTAGCGTTTGGGCGTACGCCTGTGATCGCCTTCGGCGCGAGACAAGATTGCCTAGGTCTTAGGGGGAGTGTGCGGTGCGATTGACCGGTACGGGACACGCGAGCATGCGCATCGACACCGGTGCGGGAAGCATTCTGTGCGACCCGTGGGTCAACCCGGCCTATTTCGCCTCCTGGTTCCCTTTCCCGGACAATTCACAGCTCGACTGGGAGACCCTCGGCGACGTCGACTACCTTTACGTCTCCCACCTGCACCGGGACCACTTCGACGCGGCGCACCTCAAGCGCTTCGTCACCAAGAAGGCGACCGTCCTGCTGCCGGAGTACCCCACCTCCGAGCTCGAGGACGAGCTGCGCGAGCTCGGCTTCGCCAGCTTCCTGAAGACGAAGAACAACGAGGTCGTCGAGCTCGACGGCGGCCTGCGAGTCATGATCCAGGCGCTGACCAGCCCCACCGACGGGCCGATCGGCGACTCCTCGCTCTGGATGGAGTACGACGGCGTACGGCTGCTCAACCAGAACGACGCCCGCCCGACCGACCTGGGCGTCTTCGCGGAGCTGGGGCACGTGCACGCGCACATGCTGCAGTTCTCCGGCGCGATCTGGTACCCGATGGTCTACGAGCTGCCCTCCGCCGCCAGGACCGCGTTCGGCAAGCAGAAGCGGGACCGGCAGATGGACCGGACCATCCGCTACATCGACGACATCAAGGCGTCCTGGGTCTTCCCGATCGCGGGCCCGCCGTGCTTCCTCGACGACGAGCTCTGGCAGTTCAACGACATCCACGGCGACGAGGGAAACATCTTCCCCGACCAGCAGGTCTTCCTCGACCACTACACCGGGCTCGGCTACGACAACGGCGTGATCCTGCTGCCCGGCACCGTCTCCGAGATCGGCCCGGACAGCCTGCACACCAGCCATCCCGTGCCGGACGTGCGGGAGTTCTTCGCGCACAAGGAGGAGCACCTGCGGGAGTACCGGGAGCGGTCCCGGCCGGTGATCGAGGCGGCGAAGGCGTCCTGGCGGCACCCGGAGATCGACGTACTGGCCGAGATGAAGCGCCGGATCGAGCCGCTGCTCGACGAGTCGATCTACCTCGCCAAGGGTGTGGGTGGGCCGGTCCGGTTCGACCTGGTCGGCTACGACGGAGAGTCGGTCGAATCCGTCCTGGTGGACTTCCCGGGCAAGCAGGTCCGGCCGTACGCGGACGAGAAGGTCCGCTACCGGTTCCGTACGGAGCGGGCGCTGATCGAGCACCTGCTGCACATCGAAGAGGTGGACTGGGTCAACTCGCTATTCCTCTCCTGCCGCTTCTCCGCGGCCCGGATCGGCCAGTACAACGAGTTCGTCTACGCCTTCTTCAAGTGCCTCTCCGAGGAGCGTCTCCAGTACGCCGAGGGCTGGTACGACGAGCACGAGCGGACCACCGACGCCGAGGACGTCACCATCGGCGACTGGGTGGTCCAGCGGCGCTGCCCGCACCTGAAGGCGGATCTGACCCGGTTCGGCATCGTCGAGGACGGCCAGCTCACCTGCCAGCTGCACGGCTGGCGCTTCGACCTGGCCAGCGGCCGCTGCCTGACCAGCGTGGGCCACTCGATCCGCGCGCACCGCGTCGACGAGGCCGCCTCCGCACCCGCCTCCGCTGCCTCCGCACCCGCCTCCGCTGCCACCGCACCCGTCAACTCCGAGCCGGCTGGCTGAACCGGCCAGAGGCGTTAAGGAGGGGCCCTTCTGCAACAGAAAGCGATAAGCGGGGGCCCTTCCTTTCACATGAGGCGGCCGAGGTCGGTCAGGATGCGGCGGGCGGCATTGTGTCCGGCGGCGCCGATGACGCTGCCGGCGGGGTGGCAACCGGCGCCACCGGCGTAGAGGCCGTCGAGACCGGTGGCGTACGGCATCCGGTCGGTGAACGAGACGGTGTTGTCGACGTGGTGGATGTGCCCGCCGGTGATGCCGAAGTGCGCCTCGATGCCGGGTGGGGTCAGCGGCACCGCGTCGGCGACCAGTTCGGTGGTGCCGGGGGCGTACCGGTCGCAGAGCTCCAGCAGCCGGGCCACGTATCCGGGCAGCAGGTCGTCCCAGGAGCCGCCGGCCGGGGCGTACGGGACGGACTGGACGAAGAGCGCGGATGAGTGGTGCCCGGCCTCGTCCCGCAGCGACGGGTCGACGGTGGTGTGCAGGTACCACTCGATCGTCGGCTCGTCGGGCAGCCGGCCGGCCCGGACGTCCGCCCACATGTCGCGCAGCTCGGCCATCGGCGTTCCGCCGGTGGTGGCGCCCGGCAGCAGCGCCTCGGAGCCGGGCAGCAGGTGGATGGTGGCGCCGAACGGACTCGGCGCCCCCTCGGGCAGGCAGGAGAAGTCCGGCAGTCCGGCGAGGGCCAGGTTGACCTTGAGAGTGGTGCCGGTGCGCCGGACCGCCGCCATCCGTTCGGTGAGTGCGGCCGGCAGGGCGCCGTCGGGCACCAGCTCCATCAGCCGGTACGGGTCACCGGCGCCGAGCACCACCTCGGCGGCGACGCTGCGCCCGTCGTCGAGCACGACGCCACTGGCCGCGCCACCGTCCACGGTGATCGTGGCGACGGGCGTACCGGTGCGGATCCGTGCGCCGGCGGTGCGGGCAGCGTCGGCGAAGGTCCGGCTGACCGTGCCCATCCCGCCGGCCACGATCATCCAGGTGCCGCCGGCACCGGGGAGTCGGCACATGTTGTGGGCCAGGAAGTTGTGCCCGGTGCCCGGGTCGTCCGGTCCGGCGTGCAGCCCGGAGAGGCCGTCGGTGACCGCGTACATCGAGACGAGCAACTCGGAGCGGAAGTCGAACCGGGCCAGGTAGTCGGCGACCGAGCCGCGTACCAGGTCGACGAAGACCTGGCGCAGCGCGGGCCGGATGTAGCGGTCGGCGGTCTCCGGCACCGGCAGCGGCTCGGCCAGCCAGGCCGGCGCGAGGTCGTCGCGGAGCGCGGCGAGTTCGGCCTGCATGGCGTCGTCGGCCGCCACGTCGGCGCGGGTGAAGAAGCGTTCCATCTGCTGTCGGGTCGCTTCCCGGTCGGCCCCGAAGAGGAGGTACGGCGAGCCGGGCCCGCCGGGGGTGGGCAGGAAGTAGTGCGGGTCCCGGCGCAGCACCGGCAGCTCGACGTCGAGCAGCCGGATCAGTTCCGGTGGCATCAGGCCGAGCAGGTACGACCCGGTGGAGTGCCGCAGCTCCGGCACCTTCGGGAACGGGTTCTCGGTGCGGGCCGCTCCGCCGAGCGTGCCGGCGGCCTCCAGCACCACGACGTCGAGGCCGGCGCGGGCCAGCAGGATCGCGGACACCAGTCCGTTGTGGCCGGCGCCGACGATCACGACATCGGCGCGGGAGGGCAGCTCGGCGGTCATGCTCGGCAAGCCTAGTGGCGCTGGCCGGCCCCTGTGCGTGGTTGGCCGGCGCCGGCCCGCGTCGCGTCCGGCCCGGCGGTCGCGTCGGCTTCGGTCGGCCCGGTGGTCGCCTCGGCTTCGGTCGGGCCGGTGGTCGCGTCGGCTTCGGTCGGGCTGGTGGTCGCGTCGGCTTCGGTCGGGCTGGTGGTGCGACGGGTGCTGGTCGGGTCGGTCCCGTCGCCGGAGCTGGTCGGGGGCAGGATCTGGTGCAGGAAGGCCGCCAGCTCCGCCTCGAAGAGCGCCTCCGGGTCGGTGACCGCCCACCGGAGCTGGGCGTGCACCTCCATGGTGACCAGGCCGTAGAGCATGGTCCAGCCGGAGAGCATCAGGCAGGCCACCTCGACCGGTACCTCGGGATGTCTCTCCCGCACCGGGGTCAGGGCCCTGGCCAGGCGGGCGTCGACCTGTCCGGCCAGCGGCACCGGAAACGGGGCCCGCCGCCAGAGCTCGACCAGGGGGGCGAGGAAGACGTGCCCGAGGCGGGCGCCCGGGTCGTCGTCCCGGGCGCACTCCGGAAACGCGTTGATGCCGGGGACCAGGGTGCCGAAGACCAGGTCGAACTCGACCGGATGCCCGACGGCCCAGCGCCGGAAGGCACGGGACGCGGCGACGATCCGGTCAACGGGTGCGGCACCGGCCCCGTCGCGGGCCGCCGTCAGCACGCCGCAGAGTTCGTCCAGCAGATCGCCGGCCAGGTCGAGGATCAGGGCTTCCAGGCTGGGGAAGTACCGGTAGATGGCGGGAGCGGTCATGCCCATGTCCCGGGCGATGGCGCGCAGCGAGACGGCCTGCGGGCCGCCGGTCACCAACAGCCGCCGCGCCACGTCCTTGATCTCGGTGACGGCGGCGGTACGCAGGCGTTCCCGGCGGGTCGGTGCCGTCATCGCGAACTCCCTTGACCGCAGTGAACGCCGTTGTGATAGTAAACGATGTTCACTCATTTTAAGCCTTGTTACGGGTACGACCTTAACGGCTGACGGGAGAGCAGGCGATGTTCGCGTGGTGGGGGAGGGTGGTGGTCCGGCTCCGCTGGGTGGTGCTCGCCGCCGGCCTGGTGCTGGTCGCCGTCGGCGCGACCTGGGGGACCGGGGTGTTCGGCTCGCTGACCGGCGGCGGCTTCGAGGACCCGGCCAGCGAGTCGGTCCGGACCGACCGGCGGATCACCGCCGAACTCGGCAACCAGGGTGCCGACCTGCTCGTGCTCTATTCCAGCGACACCGCCACGGTCGACCAGCCGGCCTTCCGTGACCCGGTCGTCGCCACCCTGGACCGGCTCCGCCGGCATCCCGACGTCGCCAGTGTGACCAGCTTCTACGAGACCGGGGCGCCGACCCTGGTCTCGGCCGACCGGCACGCCACCTACGCGGCGGTGCAGTTCCGGGCGACCGACCCGGACGAGCAGGCCGAGGTCTACCGCCACCTCCGGCCGGCGCTGGACGCCCCCGGGGTGAGCACCGAGGTCGGCGGCACGGTGGCCTTTCTCGCCGAGGCGAACGACCAGACCACCGAGGACATCACCCGGGCCGAGACGCTCTCCCTGCCGGTCCTGCTCGTGCTGCTCCTGCTGATCTTCCGAGGGCTGGTCGCCGCCGCGACGCCGCTGCTCGTCGGCGGGCTGGCCATCCTCGGTGCCTTCGTCGCGGTCCGGCTGCTCGCCACGGTCACCGACGTCTCCGTCTTCGCCATCAACATCATCACGCTGATCGGCCTCGGCATGGCGGTCGACTACTCGCTCTTCATCGTCAGCCGGTTCCGCGAGGAACTCGCCGCGGGCCATCCGACCACCGAGGCGATCCGGCGCACGATGAGCACCGCCGGCCGCACGGTGATGGTCTCCGGGCTCACCATCGCGACCGCCCTGGCCAGCCTGCTGATCTTCCCGCAGGTGTTCCTGCGCTCGATGGGGCTGGGCGGGATCGCCGCCGTCCTGGTCGCCATGGTCGCCTCGCTGAGCGTACTGCCGGCGCTGCTCGCGGTGCTCGGGCCACGCGTCAACGCGCTTGCCGTGCGCCTGCCCCGGCGGCGCCGGGCACACCGTCCCCGGTCGGCGGACGCCGGCGCGGTGACTGCTGCCGGTGCTGCCGGTGCTCCTGCTGCTGTTGCCGGTGCTCCTGCTGCCGGTGGTGGGGCCGTTCGTGCTGCTGATGGTGCCGTTCGTGCTGCCGCTGCGGTACCGGAGGCCGGTGGGGCGGGCCTCGGCGGCTCCGGTGCCTGGGCGCGGCTGGCCCGCAGCGTCATGCGTCGGCCCGTGCTCTATCTGCTGGGCGTGCTCGCGGTGCTCGCCGTCCTCGCCGTCCCCTCGTTCCGGATGGAGGCCGGCGGCTTCGACGAGCGGGTGCTGCCGGCCGACGCGGTGCCCCGGATCGTCGCCGAGCGGATCGCTTCGGACTTTCCCGACGGCAGCGTCGGACCGGTCCAGGTGCTGGTCACCGGCGCACCGATGGCGGAGGCGCAGCGCTTCGCCGACGAGCTGACCCGGATCTCCGGGGTCACCGGCGTCCAGGTGACGGCGAACCGCGGCGACGCCACGTTGCTCTCGGTCACCTATCCGGGCGAGCCGACCGGCCCGGTGGCGGCGGAGGTGGTGCGGCACGCCCGGGCCCTTCCCGCACCGCCCGGCGCCGAGGTGCTGGTGGGCGGGCGGCCGGCGTTCGACGTCGACCTGCTGGAGAGCCTCACCTCGCGGCTGCCGTTGATGGCCCTCATCATGGCCTCGGCAACGCTGGTGCTGCTCTTCCTCGCCTTCGGCTCGGTGCTGTTGCCGATCAAGGCGGTGGTGATGAACCTCGTCTCGATCGGTGCCTCGTTCGGCGTGGTGGTCTGGATCTTCCAGGACGGGCATCTCGCCGACTGGCTCGACTTCACCCCGACCGGCTTCATCGAGCCGAGCAATCCGATCCTGATGCTGGCGGTGCTCTTCGGCCTCGCCACCGACTACGAGGTCTTCCTGCTCTCCCGGGTACGCGAGGAGTGGGACGCCACCGGTGACAACACCGCCTCGGTCGCCGCCGGGCTGCAACACACCGGCCGGATCATCACCGCCGCCGCGCTGCTGCTGATCGTGGTGGTCGCCGGCTTCGCCACCGGTGGCGTGGTCTTCGTCAAGCTGATCGGCGTCGGGATGATCGTGGCGATCGTGGTCGACGCGACGCTGGTGCGGGCGCTGCTCGTGCCGGCCACGATGCGGCTGCTCGGACGCTGGAACTGGTGGGCGCCGGGCCCCCTTGCCCGGGTCTACCGGCGGTACGGCATCCGCGAGTCGGCACGGGACGCCGGGGGTGGCGGCACGGGCGCCGCGAGCAGCCCGGCCGGGGCGGGCGTGCCCTGAGCCGATCCGCCACCCGGAGCACCAGCACGGCGCGGGCGGTGGTCACGACGATCATGCCGGATGTGCATCGCCTGTTCACGGGGGAACGGGAGTGGTCGATGCCCCGTACGACGTACCTTCCACCAGGCATCGACCTTTGTGGAGGTTCTCGTGGAACGTCGTACCGTCCTTCGCGCCGCGGTCGTCGGCGCCGGCACCGCAGCCTTCTCCGGCGCGCTGTGGCAGCAGGCCTTCGGCGCGGTCGCCCAGCCCGGTCCCAGTCCCTACGGCGAGCTGCTGGCCGCCGACGGCAACGGCATCCAGCTCCCGGCCCGGTTCAGCAGCCGGGTGATCGCCCGCTCCGGCAGCCGGGTAACCGGCACCTCCTACACCTGGCACTTCGCCCCGGACGGCGGGGCGTGCTTCGCCGCCGGTTCGGGCTGGATCTACGTGTCGAACTCGGAGATCCCGCTCGTCGGCGGCGCCTCGGCGGTGCGGTTCAACGCCGACGGCTCGATCGCCTCGGCGTACCGGATCCTCTCCGGCACCAACGTCAACTGCGCCGGTGGCGCGACACCGTGGGGCACCTGGCTCTCCTGCGAGGAGGTGCCGCTCGGCCGGGTCTTCGAGACCTGGCCGGACGGCAGCCGCTCCGGCGAGGAGCGGACCCGGATGGGCCGGTTCACCCACGAGGCGGCGGCCTGCGACCCGGACCGCCGGGTCGTCTACCTCACCGAGGACGAGGAGGACGGCTGCTTCTACCGGTTCGTCCCGGACACCTGGGGTGACCTGCGGACCGGGAAGGTGCAGGTGCTCTGTGCGCCGGCCGACCAGACCAGCGGGCCGGTGACCTGGCGGGACATCCCCGACCGGGACGGGTTCCCGATCTTCACCCGTTGGCAGGTCGGCGCGGCGAAGCACTTCGACGGCGGTGAGGGGTGCTGGTACGACGACGGCACCTGCTACTTCACCACCAAGGGCGACAACCGGGTGTGGGCGTACGACGCGGTGAACCAGCGCATCGACCTGGCGTACGACGACTCCCTGGTACCCGCCGGCACCGCCACGCTGACCGGGGTCGACAACATCACCGGGGCGTCCTCCGGCGACCTCTTCGTCGCCGAGGACGGCGGAAACATGGAGATCAACATCATCACGCCGCAGGGCGTGGTCGCGCCGTTCCTGCGGATCAACGGCCAGTCCTCCTCGGAGATCACCGGGCCGGCCTTCTCCCCGGACGGCTCGCGCCTCTACTTCTCCTCCCAGCGTGGCACCTCCGGCAACTCCATCGGCAGCGGCGGCATCACCTACGAGGTGACCGGGCCGTTCCGGCGCTGACCCCGGCACCGGGCCTCCCGGGCACCGGGTCTCCCCGCACCGGACCCGGGACGGCGCTGTCTCACCGCACCGGGCCCGGGACGGCGCCGGCCGGGCCCGGTGCGGAGGAAACCGCTGGTCCGATCCGGGTCCGGTGGCTAGCATCCGGCCGCGTGACGATCTACGAGACCGAGCGGCTGGTGGTCCGGGACTGGACGCTGGAGCCAGAGGACCTGGCCCGGGTCCTCGACATGTACTCCCGGCCGGAGGTGGTCCGCTTCTTCAACGTGCCCCACCTGCCGCTCCGCGATCCGGCCGGCGCCGCCGAGACGGTACGCCGCTGGCACGCCCGCACCGCCCGGTTCGGCGCGGGCTACGGCATCTGGGCCGTGCAGCGCCGGGACGACGGCGTGGTGGCCGGCACCGTGCTGCTCAAGCCGATGCCGGGGCCGGACGAGCGGGAGCTGACCGACGACATCGAGGTCGGCTGGCACCTGCACCCCGACTCGTGGGGGCAGGGTTACGCCACGGAGGCGGGCCGCGGTGCGGTGCGGCGGGCGTTCGCGGCCGGGGTGCCGGAGATCTACGCCGTGGTGGCACCCGGTAACGAGGCGTCGATGTCGGTTGCCCGGCGACTCGGCATGACCCCGATCGGCCGGCGCACCGACTGGTACGGCGGCGAGGAACTGGAGACCTTCCGGTTGGTCCGGCCGTAGCCTTCCGGGCCGGGTCGGCAACAATGGCGGGGTGAGTCCTCCCCGCGAGATCGTGCTGCTCGGCTCCACCGGCTCGATCGGCACCCAGGCGATCGACATAGTCCGGCGCAACCCGGAGCGGTTCCGGGTGGTCGCACTCGGCGCGGGCGGCGGAAACGTGGCCCAGCTCGCCGCCCAGGCGCTCGAACTCGGGGTCGAGGCGGTCGGGGTCGCCAGGGCCTCCGCCGCGCAGGACCTGCAACTCGCCTTCTACGCCGAGGCGGCCCGGCAGGGCTATCCGGCCGGCGGCTTCCGGATCCCGAAGATCGTCGCGGGACCCTCCGCCATGGCCGAACTCGCGGAGTGGCCCTGCGACATCGTGCTCAACGGCGTCGTCGGCTCGCGAGGGCTGGCACCGACCCTGGCGGCGCTGCGCGCCGGCCGTACTCTGGCGCTGGCCAACAAGGAGTCGCTGGTGGCCGGCGGCCCGGTGGTGCGGGCCGCGCTGCGCCGGCCGGACCAGATCGTGCCGGTCGACTCGGAGCACTCGGCGCTGGCGCAGTGCCTGCGCGGCGGTGGCCGCGCCGAGGTGCGTCGGCTGATCCTCACCGCCAGCGGTGGCCCGTTCCGGGGCCGGCGCCGGGAGGAGCTGACCGGGGTGACGCCCGAGCAGGCGCTCGCCCATCCCACCTGGAACATGGGGCCCGTGGTCACGATCAACTGCGCCACCCTGGTGAACAAGGCGCTGGAGGTGATCGAGACCCACGAGCTCTTCGGCGTGGCGTACGACGACATCGAGGTGACGGTCCACCCGCAGTCGGTGATCCACTCGATGGTCGAGTTCGTCGACGGCTCGACGCTGGCCCAGGCGAGCCCGCCCGACATGCGGCTGCCGATCGCGCTCGCCCTCGGCTGGCCGGACCGGGTCCCCGACGCGGCCGGGGCGGTGGACTGGACCGCCGCGCACAGCTGGCAGTTCACCCCGCTGGACGAGGCCGCGTTTCCGGCCGTACGCCTGGCCAAGCAGGCCGGCGCGGTCGGGCGGTGCCGGCCGGCGGTCTACAACGCGGCCAACGAGGAGTGCGTGGCGGCATTCCTGGCCGGCCGGCTGCCGTTCCTCGGCATCGTCGAGGTGGTGGAGCGGGTGCTGGAGGCCACCCCGGAATTTGCCGAACCGGGTACCGTCGAGGAGGTGCTCGCCGCCGAGTCCTGGGCGCGGGCGCGGGCCCAGGAGATCATCGCCAAAGCGGCAGAAGGAGCCTGATGCTGTATCTACTCGGGGTGGTGGCGTTCGCCCTGGGAATCCTCATCTCGGTGAGCCTGCACGAGGCCGGGCACATGCTCGTGGCCAAGCGGTTCGGGATGAAGGTCACCCGCTACTTCGTCGGCTTCGGCCCCACGATCTGGTCGTTCCGGCGCGGCGAGACGGAGTACGGGCTCAAGGCGATCCCGCTCGGCGGCTTCTGCAAGATCGTCGGGATGACACCGCAGGACGACGACGTCGACCCGGCGGACGAGCCCCGGGCGATGTGGCGGTTTCCGCTCTGGAAGCGGACCGCCGTGATGGCCGCCGGCTCGGCGGCGCACTTCGCGCTCGCCGTCGTCACCCTCTGGTTCGCGGCGATCTTCATGGGGCTGCCCAACCCCGACTACCCGAGCACCACGGCCGAGATCCGCAACGAGCCGGCCCGGATCGAGCTGGCGCCCTGCGTGGTCCAGGAGAACGTGGCTCGGGTCTGCGGGCCCGGCGACCTGGCGAGTCCGGCTGCCCAGGCCGGTCTCCGCGACGGTGACGTGATCACGGCGATCGGCACCCGCCAGATCGGTAACTGGGGCGAGATGCTGGATGCGATCCGGGCGACCGAGCCGGGTCCGGCGGAGGTCAGCTACCTGCGCGACGGCGCCACCCACACCGCCCGGGTCGACCTGGCCGAGGTGCAGCGGCCGCCGCAGGACCGGGCGGACGGCCCGGTCGGTCCGGTGTCGGCGCTCGGCGTCGGGCTCGGCACCCCGCCGACCGTCACCTACAGCCCGCTCTCCGCCTTCGGTGCCACCGCCGATTTCACCGGCACCATGGCGGTCAACACCGCGCACGCGCTCCAGCGCCTGCCGCAGAAGGTCCCGGCCCTCTGGGAGGCGATCACCGGGGCGGAGCGCGACGTCGACACCCCGATCAGCGTGGTCGGGGCGAGCCGGCTCGGCGGCGAGGCGGTGCAGCACGGCCTCTGGGAGGTCTTCGTGCTGCTCTTCATCTCGCTCAACTTCTTCATCGGCGTCTTCAACCTGCTCCCGCTGCTGCCGCTCGACGGCGGCCACATCGCCATCTCCTGGTTCGAACGGGTCCGGTCCTGGCTCTTCGCCCGGCTGGGCAGGCCGGACCCCGGGCGGGTCGACTACTTCAAGCTGATGCCCGTAACGTACGCTTTGATCCTGATCGGCGGCGCGTTCACGCTGCTCACCATCACCGCCGACGTGGTCAACCCGATAACCCTGATCCAGAGGTGAGGACAGAGTGACCGCCGTCAGCCTCGGCATGCCCGCCGTGCCGCCGCCACCGCTGGCCGCCCGCCGGGCCAGCCGACAGATCAAGGTCGGTTCGGTGCTGGTCGGGGGCGGCGCGCCGGTCTCGGTGCAGTCGATGACCACCACGCTGACCGCCGACGTCAACTCGACGCTCCAGCAGATCGCCGAGCTGACCGCCTCCGGCTGCCAGATCGTCCGGGTCGCGGTGCCGTCCCAGGACGACGTGGAGGCGCTGCCGGCGATCGCGAAGAAGTCGCAGATCCCGGTGATCGCCGACATCCACTTCCAGCCGAAGTACGTCTTCGCGGCGATCGACGCCGGCTGCGCCGCCGTCCGGGTCAACCCGGGCAACATCCGGCAGTTCGACGACAAGGTCAGGGAGATCGCGGCGGCGGCCTCGGCGGCCGGGGTGCCGATCCGGATCGGGGTCAACGCCGGCTCGCTGGACAAGCGGCTGCTGGCCAAGCACGGCAGGGCCACGGCGGAGGCGCTTGTCGAGTCGGCGCTCTGGGAGTGTTCACTCTTCGAGGAGCACGGCTTCCGCGACATCAAGATCTCGGTCAAGCACAACGACCCGGTGGTGATGATCCGGGCGTACCGGCAGCTCGCGGAGCAGTGTGACTATCCGCTGCACCTCGGGGTGACCGAGGCGGGCCCGGCGTTCCAGGGCACCGTCAAGTCGGCGGTGGCCTTCGGCGCGTTGCTCGCCGAGGGGATCGGCGACACCATCCGGGTCTCGCTCTCCGCGCCGCCGGTCGAGGAGATCAAGGTCGGCGCCGCGATCCTGGAGTCACTGGGGCTGCGCGAGCGTGGCCTGGAGATCGTCTCCTGCCCCTCCTGCGGGCGCGCCCAGGTCGACGTCTACAAGCTGGCCGAGGAGGTCACCGCCGGGCTGGAGGGGCTGCCGGTGCCGCTGCGGGTCGCCGTGATGGGCTGCGTGGTCAACGGCCCCGGCGAGGCCCGGGAGGCCGACCTCGGGGTGGCCTCCGGCAACGGCAAGGGCCAGATCTTCGTCAAGGGCCAGGTGATCAAGACGGTCCCGGAGGGTCAGATCGTGGAGACCCTGATCGAGGAGGCCGTCCGGCTCGCCGACGAGATGGGCGCCGAGCTTCCCGAGGAGCTGCGCGACCTGGTCGTCAAGCCCACCGTCACGGTGCACTGACCGAGCAGAGCTCGGCCAGGGGCCGGGTCGTCCTGAACACCTGAGAAATCCGGCGATCGGCGTGTGACAGCGGCCGACGAGCCGGACAGGTGGGGGGTATGGACGACGAAGGAAAAAACAGATGAGCGGAGCCGGCCCCGGCGCCCGGGAGGAGCGCTTTCGGGCCCTGCACCTCGAGACGTACGCCGATCTGCTGCGCTTCGTCGAGCGGAGGGTGCCGCCCGGTGAGGCCGAGGACATCGTGTCGACGGTCTTCCTGACGGCCTGGCGGCGCTTTGACGAGCTGCCGGACGACACCCGGCCGTGGCTCTTCGCGGTGGCCCGTAGGACCATGACGAATCAGGCCCGCGGCTGGTTGCGGCGTCGGGCGTTGGACGTCCGGCTGAGGTCGTCCGAGGCGCGCGAGCTCGCCGACGACTCCGCGGGTACGGCGGCACGGATCGACCTGGAGCGCGCCTGGGCCGCCCTGAGCACGGCGGACCGTGAGGTGCTCGCGTTGGTCGCGTTCGACGGTCTGACCGCCGAGCAGGCGGCCACCGTGCTGGGCTGCCGGAGGTCGACCTTCGCGATGCGACTCGGCCGGGCGCGACAACGCCTGCGGGCCGCCCTCGAACCGGCGGAACCCGCCACCCGCTCGTCTCTCCGCCCCCGGTCTCTCAAGGAGCAGCAGTCATGGACGCAAGCGTGAAGGATCTGGAGCAACTGGCTGTCCTTGACCCGGCGCGGGAGCGGGTGCCGACCGAGATGGAGTGGGCCCGCTCGCAGGCGTTCGTCGAGCGGGTGATGGCCGGCGAGGTCACCGGCAGGTCCGCCCACCGGCCGGTGGGGCGCTGGCTGGCGGTGGGCGTGGCCACGGTCGCGGCGGGCGTCGTCGCGGCGGCGGTGGTGCCCGCGCTGCTGCCCGGTGCGGCCGACCGGGCGGTCGCAGGCTGGACGGCGGCACCCAGTCCACGCACCGGCGAGCAGGTACTCCCGCAGGCGCGGGCGTGCGCCGGCAACGGCGTCGGGGGGAACTCCTCGACGGTCCGTCCGTCGGACGTGCTGCTCGCCGAGCAGCGCGGGGACGCGACGCTGCTCATCATGCGCAAGAGCAGCGGCAACATCGTCGAGTGCATGAGCGTGGGCAAGGACCAGCTTGCCTCGATGGGGCTGACCGACGGTCGCCCGCTGCCTCCTCCGCCCGCCGGCACGGTCAACCTGGAGACGATGAGCTCCACCGGGAACGGCCGCGACATGTGGTCGAACATGGTCGGCCTCGCCGGCCCGGGAGTCACCGGGGTGGAGCTGCGTCTCGACGGTGGCCGGGTCTTCCACGCCAGTGTGAAGGGCGGCTGGTGGGCGGCCTGGTGGCCGGGACCCGAGGGCGGCGAGGTCGACCGGCTGACGGTGCTGGTGCACACCTCCGAGGGGACGACCAGCCACCGCCCGTCCGAACTGCCGTAACGACGACCGGGGCCGCTGGTCGAGGGGAGCCGGGGCGGCTGGTCGCGGGGAGCGTCGGAGTGCCCGGACGCTGGGTCGGGTCGGATGATGCCGACCGCCAGCGCCCGGGCACTTGTGGCCGGTGCCGGGGCTATTCCGACTCGGCGAGGATGGCGTAGAGCTTGCGCCGGGTCTCGTCGAGCACCTGGGCGGCCCGCTCGCGCTGGTCGTCGGTGCCGGTCATCATCACCTGGCGCAGCGCGTTCATGGCCTGGAAGCCGGCCTCCCGGATGTCGTGCCAGCTGTTGATGGTGTCCTCGGCGAACTCGGCCCACGGCGGCTGCGTCGCCGCCTGGGCAGCCTCGGCCTGGCCGGCCTCGGTGAGTGCGAAGCGCCGCCGGCCGCCACCCGACTCGGTGCTGCCGGCGATCACGCCCTCGTCCTCCAGGAGCTGCAGGGTCGGATAGATCGACCCGGGGCTCGGTCGCCAGGCGCCGCCGGTACGCGAGTCCAGCTCCTGGATCATCTCGTAGCCGTGCATCGGCCGCTCGGTCAGCAGGGCGAGAACGGCGGCGCGGACGTTGGGTCGGCGGCCCCGGCCGCCGCGGCCTCTGCCGCCGCCCCGGCCGTGGCCGTGCCCGTGCCCGGGGCCGCCCGGCGGGAAGCCGAAGCCGCGCATCCGGGCGTCCTGCATCGCGTAGAAGCGTCGGTGAAAACCCATCTGGGCCTCCTCTGGACTGTCGTTGATAGCTCAACGATATATCGGGAAACTATCGTCGACAACGCCATTGCCTCCGGAGTCGATTCCCCGGGCGCACCTGATGTGACTTCTATCACATGTTGCCGGCGCCACCCTGGGAACGGGCGGCGCCGGCAGCGGGCGTCAGGAACGGGTCAGGATGCCGTACAGGTGGGTGTGGGCGGGCTGTTGGTGCCGTTCCAGGTGCCGAGGAACCCGAAGTTGGTGCTGGCCCCGGCGCCGAGCGCACCGTTGTGCGACACGTTCGTCGCGGTCACCGCCGAGCCACTACTGGTGACGGTCGCCTCCCAGGACTGGCTGACCGTCTGGCCGTTGCCGAACGTCCAGTTCACCCGCCAGCCGCTGATCGCGGACGAGCCGGCGGTGACCCGTACGTTGGCCTGGAAGCCGCCGGTCCACTGGCTGACGACCGTGTACGCCGCCGTACAGCTGCGGCCCGGGGCCGGCGGGGTGGTGGCCGGCGGGGTCGGCGGGATGGTCGGAGGCGTCGTCGGCGGGGTGGTCGGGCCCCCGGGGCCCCAGCCGCCGGTGGTCTCCAGCCAGGCCGCCCGCTGGAACATCCAGTCCCGCATGAACTGCACCTGTCCCTGCCAGGTCGGCGAGGTCGGCGTGATGAACGGGCCGAGCATCCGGGTGCTGAGATTCGGCCAGCGCTGGAAGTTGCGCTGCGCGGCGGCGGTGAGCGGTGCGGTCAGCCGGTCGATCCGGGACTGGAGCTGGGCGTTGGAGAGTACGCCCCGGCGCAGCTCCTGCCAGCGCGCCCTGACCCGGTTGACGAACGCCGGATCCTGGAGCAGCCGCTGGAACCAGTCGTTCGCGCTCGGGGTCCGGGTCTGCTGGTGCTGCCAGCCGGCGATCTGGTCGTTCTGGAAGAAGCCGCCCACCCCGAAGGTGAGGTCGAAGTCCCAGAGCGGGCCGGCGACGATCCTGCTGTCCCGGTCCTTGTGGAAGTAGGCGCTGCGCAGGTATGCGTCCATGCCCCGGGTCAGCTCGTTGACGATGAGCATGTCCACCCAGGAGTTGACGTCGATGAAGGAGGGATAGCCGGTCGTCGGGTCGGCGAAATTCGGACCGCGGAGCACGTCGTGGAACTGCTGGAGGTGTTGCCGGAGCCAGTCCCGCTGTGCGGGTTGCAGCGGGTCCGGGTCGACCACCTCCAGGTAGTGCCAGCAGGTGGCGTCGGCACCCTGGCAGGGCAGGGTCGGCTCCTCCGCCGCCATCCACTCGAACTTGAAGATGTAGCCGCCGGTCAGCTTGGGCAACGTGACGTCGTCCTCGTCGAGCTGCTTCAGGTCGAGCCGGTTCTTCGAGTTCTTGATCGTTTCGACGATCAGGTACACCCCGAGGTAGTCGTTCGCGGCCACCGGTTGGGCGTCGGTGTTCACGTACACCTCGGCGAAGGCGTAGCGCGGGGCGTACAGGCCCATGTCCTGGCCGAGGCCGTGCACGAAGGCGTCGCGGATCAGCGCCTTGTCGGTGTACGGCCCGCGCAGCACCCAGTCGGAGTCGGCCGGCATGCCCAGCAGCGGCAGGTCGGTGTCGTCGTCGGTGTTGTCCCGCAGTTCCAGCCGGTAGGGCGTCTTCGGGAACATCGCACTGGAGTTGCCGCGCAGGTGGAAGGCGCCCCGGCTGACCAGGCTCGGTGCGGCGGAGAGCGAGGTCGATCCGTTGGTCGGCCGGAACTCCATCACGGCGGTGTCGATGTACTCGCGCCCCGGCGCGCCCTGCCCGTACGCGTCGAGCAGCAGTACCGGCAGGTCGTGGTTGGTGGTGACGGCACGGGCGACGTACATGGCGGTGCCGGGCGCGCCGGTCGCGGTGCCGTTGAGGTAGGCCTGCGCCCGGAGTTGGGTGGTGCGGGTGAACCGCAGCGGGGTTCCGGAGTAGACCGGCGAGGCCGGACCGGGCGGCTGGCCGTCGGTGGTGTACCGCACCTGGGCCCCGCTCACCGTGCTGCCCAGCGAGACCGAGACCTCGTTCTGGAAGGTGCCGCTCGGCACGGAGAAGGTGATGTCGCCGGTCGGGTCGGCCGCCGCCCGGGCCTCGGCCGCCGCTGGCGCGTCGGGCACCGCCGCCAGGCGGCCGGCGGCGCCGGCCGGATCCGCGCCCGGACCCGCGGCGGGACCCAGGGCGGCGGCGACCAGGAGGCCAACCGCGTAGTAACTGACTGTACGCACCTTTTACTCCGTTCCGGGGATGTGCGGTGGGTGGATGGTGCCCGCCACCGGGCTGAACCCGGGTGCGTCGGTGCAGCGAGCCGACCGGTGGTCGTCGATGACCCCGGTGGGGTGAAAATGCCGGCGCAGGGTGCGGCGCCACGGCGTGCACGGGAGGTCGGGCCGGAGCGCGGCCATCCCGGTCGCGTACTTGGAGATCCGGGTCGGCCGGTGGCCCCGCGCCCAGAGCAGGCGGTCCACGCAGGACGCCGTCGAGCCGGTCTTGGTCTCGATCACCGCGAGATCCGGGAGCTGGAGCGGTTCGCCGGCACCCTCCCAGGTCAACTCGGTGTCGATGGTGACCCGGCTCACCGTCGAGGCGAGAAAGAGGGTGCTGCGCCGGTAGCGGGTGACGAGGACCGGTGCGAAGGCCCGGTCGTCCATCGCGATCGACTCCCGGGCGAGCACCTCCTCGACGAACCGGCGTCCGGGGGAGAGCGTGGTTTCGTGGTCCGACGGGTACGGGAGCCGGTCCTTCACGGTGTTGCCCCGGGGGCCCCGGGTCTTCACCTCCAGCCAGCATTCGGCGGAGTCGAGATAGGTCCGGGTGCGTACCTTGAACCGGCGTCGCCGGCGCTGGGCGCTGAGCAGATAGCTGGTCAGCTCCGGGGTGTCGAAGTAGACCGAGCGGTAGCTGAAGGAGCGGCGGCCCTCGATCTCCAGGGCCAGGGTGTCCGGGCCGACCTGGCCGATGACGGCGTGCGCCTCGCTGACCGGCAGCACGTACTTGCGGTCCACCCGGGTCTGCAACGCGGCGCGCTCGGTCAGCTCGTCCAGTCCGATCGGCGCGAGGTGCCCGGCCAGGGCGCAGTCGACGGGGGCGGCGGTCATCGGGCCACCCCACCGGAGGCGACCGCGACGTTCCGGACCGCCCGCTGCACCGGCGGGTGCGAGTAGCGGACGTCGACCAGGGTGGTGTCGTTTACCAGGTCGAGCCGCTGGATGCTGGCGGAGTGCACCCGGGCGCCGAGCATCTGTTCGAGGTAGGCGATCAGGGCGACCTGGTCGGTGAAGGCCGAGTCGAGGAACATGCTCTGCCGCCGGTAGTTGCGGAACATCCGGGGGTGGTCGCCGACGAACATCACCAGGAGGATCAGAGCCATCATGGTCGGCACGTGCCAGGCCGGGCCGCCGCCGAGCGCGGAGAGGATGCCGAGGGCCAGCGCGGAGAAGTAGTACGCCACCTCGTGCTGGTCGAGCTCCGTGGAGCGGAGCCGGATGATGGAGAGCACTCCGAAGAGCGCCAGTCCGAGACCCAGGCCGGTGCCGGCGTTGCTGGTGCCGAGCGAACTCGCCACCGCCATCACCCCGATGTTGACACCGAGGTACGCGGCGACGAGGTCTCGACGCCGGTGGCGTGGGAAGTAGAGCCCGAACACGAGCAGGGCAACTGCGACGATGTCGGTCGCAAAGAGGGCGAGTTGGGGCATGGATCCTGTCCTCCTGGATATGATCCGATGGCCGGTGGGTGAACGGACGCCAACCAACAGGTTACATCGAACGATATCGATTTCCTTGCCCGGTTGTCGCTAACAGCTTGTAACAGGGAAAATTCGTGATTGTCTATCTTAGGGGATCTGTCCGCCGAACGCCGACGGCGGCTCCGCCCGGGTCCTTCCCGGGGGAACCGCCGGATGGTCGGCCGTCAGAGGTCGGCGGTGTTCAGGAGGTGGCGCCGCCGAGCACCCGCAGACCGGGCAGGGCCCGGCCCGAGTAGTCGAAGAGCGCCTGGTTCTCCCAGCCGTCGCCGGAGGTCGGGTCGGCCGGATCCCAACCGGCACCGTCGACGGCGGTCCAGGTCGGCTCCCAGTAGAAGACCCCGAGCGCGCCGGGCACGGCGGCGACGGTGGTGACCATGTCGCGGATCGCCTCCGCCTGACCCTGCGGCGTCGCCGGATAGCCGCCGGCCTGTTGCAGGGCGGCGTTGAAGATGTTCGCCTCGTGGTCGTGCTCGACGAGCGTGAAGCCGTAGCCGGTCTCCACCACCATCACCGGCCTGCCGTACCGGGCGGTGAGGTCGAGCAGGTTCGCCTGGAGCGCGCCGAGCGGCCCGTGCCAGTAGGTGTAGTGCGAGACGGCGATGAGATCGAACGGCACGCCACGGCTGACCGCGTTGTCGAACCACCAGCGGTGCCCGCCGTTGTCGCCGCCCTCGGCCAGGTGCAGGGCGACCCTGCTGTGCGGTGAGGCGTCGGTGACCGCCGTGCTCGCGGCGGTGAGCAGCGCCGCCAGCCCGTCCCAGTTGTCCCAGCGGCCGTCCGGCCAGAGCAGCCCACCGTTGATCTCGTTGCCGACCTGCACCATGTCGGCCGGGGTGCCCTGCCGGCGCAGGCTCGCCACCACGTCGTGGGTGTGGTCGTAGACCGCCTGCCGGAGCTGCGCGAAGGGCAGGTCGGCCCAGGCGGCGGGCTTGAACTGCTTGCCCGGGTCGGCCCAGGTGTCCGAGTAGTGGAAGTCGATCAGCAGGCCCATGCCGAGGGCCTTCGCCCGGCGCGCCTTGGCCAGGACGTCCGCCCTGTCGCTGAACCCGTCGGCCGGGTCCACCCAGACCTTCATCCGGGCGTAGTTGACGCCGTTGTGCCGGAGGATCCGCAGCGCGTCCCGGGGCGGGCCGACCCGGTCGCGGTAGACCGCGCCGTGGTGCTCGTTCTTGGTCAGGTGCGAGACGTCGGCGCCGGCGATCCGCAGCGCCGGGGCGCCGGCCGGCCGGGTGGCCGGGGAGAGGGTCAGGTCGTCGAAGTGCGCCCACTGCCCGGCGTCGCCCTCGGAGGCGAGAGTGACGGTGCACCGGCCGGTGCTGACCCGGGCGGTGACGGTCACCTCCACCCACCACTGCTCGCCGGTGCGGGGCAGGTCGACCCGCTGGCTCCGCCCACCGCAGCCGGTGAGCGACACGTACGCGTCGCGCTGACCACCGCTGGCGCGTACCGAGAGCCGGAGGGTGTGGTCGCCCCGGCGCAGCCCGGTGAGCCGCTGGTAGGTCTCCACCCGGTAGGGCCGGTCCGCCCGGTGGGTGAGCCGGTTCGCGCCGGTGCGGCCGCCGGGTTCGACGTAACTGGCGGAGCGCTGGCCGCGTACCGACCATCCGGCCGGTGACCCGTCGGGGGCGGTGGTCTCGAAGCCGGGGTTGAGCACTGCCGGTGTGCCGCCGGCTCGGGGTCCGGCCAGTGCGGGTCGACCGAGATCCGGTACGACCACGGCAGCCGCCAGCGCCAGAGCCACGAGCGTGGTCTTCCTGGTCCGCATCGCTCGACGTTCCTCCTCGATCGAATGCCGTGCCGTCGCCAGCCCCGACCGCCTCGTCGAGGGCATGGATTGGGAGCGCTCACAGAACCATCACCGCCGATGGATGTCAAGCCGCTGCCGATGCGCCCGAGGCGTTAGGAAGGGCCCCCGCTACAACAGAAAACGATAAGCGGGGGCCCTTCCTTGCACCTCAGGTGCGGAGGGTGCGGGCGGTGCCGGCGGGGAGCGGGCAGGTGCCCGGGTGGAAGGTTCCGTCGAGCAGGTCGGTGCCGGTCACCGGCAGGTCCACGTCCCGGTCGGTGTGGTTGATGGCGACCAGGAACCGGGTGCCGTCGGCGCCGGCCCGGCGGACCAGCTCGACACCGTCGGGCACCCCGTCCGGCGGGACCAGGCCGGCGTCCCGGTACGCGGCCCGGAGCACCGGGGCCAGGCCGGCCGCGGTCAGCCGGGTGGAGACGTACCAGGCGTGGCCGGTGCCGAGGGTGTGCCGGGTGACGGCCGGTCCACCGGCGGCCGGACCGTCCTGGTAGGTCAGCACCGGCTCGGCGCCGTGCGGCACGACGATCTCGGCCCAGACGTCCCCGATGTGTCCGGCCCCTCCGGTGTCGCCATCCGTGCGCCCTCCCGGGCTCCCGTCGCCCCCGTCGCCGTCGACGTCGGTACCGCCGACGGTGCCGGCCGTCCCGGCGGACGTCGCCGGTGCCAGTCGGACCGTCTCGCCGGTGCGCAGCGGCAGGAACTCCTCCACGGTCAACCCGAGCAGGTCGCGCAGCGCGCCGGGGTGGCCGCCGGGGTGGACGGCGTCGTCCGCGTCCACGATCCCGGAGAAGTACGAGACCAGCAGTGTGCCGCCGCCCGCGACGTACCGGCGCAGGTTCTCCGCCGCGGCCGGCGTGGTCAGGTAGAGGCTCGGTACGACGACCAGCCGGTAGCCGTCGAGCGGCCGTTCCGGATGGGCGAAGTCCACGGTGAGCCGGTCCCGCCAGAGCCGCTCGTAGTAGGCCGCCACCCGTTCCCGGTAGTCGAGGTCGACCGAGGGTCGCCAGTCCAGCTCAACGGCCCACCAGGACTCCCAGTCCCAGAGCATCGCCACGTCCGCGACGACCCGGGTGCCGCGCAGCGGTTCGAGGCTGGGCAGGTCGGCGCCGAGCGCCACCACCTCGCGCCAGATCCGGGTGTCGGTGCCGCCGTGCGGCAGCATCGCGCTGTGGAACTTCTCGGCGCCGAACCGGGACGCCCGCCACTGGAAGAAGAGCGCCGACTCGGCTCCCCGGGCCAGGTGGGCCAGGCTGTTGCGGCGCAACTCGCCGGGGCGCTTGGCGATGTTGCGGGGCTGCCAGTTCACCGCCGAGGTGGCGTGCTCCATCAGCAGCCACGGCCGGCCACCGGCCACCGCCCGGGTCAGGTCGGCGCACATCGCCAGCTCGATGTGGTTCTCCGGCTCCTCGGCGCGCAGGTAGTGGTCGTTGGAGACCACGTCCACCTCGGCCGCCCAGCGCCAGTAGTCGATGGTCTTGCAGTTGGCGATCATGAAGTTGGTGGTGACGGGAACGCCGGGGGAGAGCCGGCGCAGGATGTCCCGCTCGCGGCGGAAGTTGGCCAGGTGCGCGTCGGAGGAGAAGCGCAGGAAGTCGAGCTGCTGGCTGGGGTTGACCGAGGTCGGTGCGGCGACCGGCGGCTCGATCTCGGCCCAGTCGCCGTACCGCTGGCCCCAGAAGGTGGTGCCCCAGGCCGCGTTCAGCCCGTCGAGGTCGCCGTACCGGGTGCGCAGCCAGTCCCGGAACGCCTCGGCCGAGGTGGCGCAGTGGCAGAGGGCGTTGGCGCCGCCGTACTCGTTGTGCGAGTGCCAGAGCACCAGTGCCGGGTGGTCGGCGTAGCGGCGGGCGAGCTGCTCGGTGATCCGCGCGCTCGCCTCGGCGTACGCGGGTGAGCTGGGACAGAACGACTGCCGCGCCCCGCCGCCCAGCGGTACGCCGTGCCGGTCCACCAGCCGGGCCTCCGGATACCGGCGGCGGAACCAGGCCGGCGGTACCGCCGTCGGGGTGGCCAGGTCGACCGCGATCCCGCCGCCGTGCAGCAGGTCGAGCAGCCGGTCGAGCCAGCCGAACTCGAACCGCCCCTCGGCCGGTTCGAGCAGGGCCCAGGCGAAGATCCCGACGCTGACCAGGTTGACCCCGGCGGTGCGCATCAGCTCGACGTCCTCGGCCCAGACCGGTTCCGGCCACTGCTCGGGGTTGTAGTCGCCGCCGTACGCCAGGCGGGCCAGCCGGGGCAGTGGCCCGGCCCGGCCGGCGACGTCCGCCGCGGCTGCCACCAGTTGCGGGGTCTGACTCATGCGGGATCTCCGTACTGTGTGCGCTCCCAAGGATAGTGCGCATGATTTCACACGGATCTACAAGGTGAACAAGTGCAGAAACGTGTCTTGACATGATTGATCGAGAGTCGAAGACTGTGAGCGCTCCCAGTTGTTTCTGGCCGATCACCAGCCGATGACACCGTGAAAACTGAGAGGTTGAGATGACCCGTACGCTCGGCGCGAAGATCCTGGCGTTGGCTCTCGGCGCCAGCCTGGTCGCCGCCTGCACCTCGACATCGAACGACGACCCGGCGGAGCCGACCGGCCCGGTCGAGCTGACCTTCTGGTCCTGGGCGCCGAACATGGAGAAGCTGGTCGACCGGTGGAACGCCGACAACCCGGAGACCACGGTGACGCTGAGCAAGCAGGCCGGCGGTGCAGACATCGTCGCCAAGCTGCTCACCGCGGCCAAGGCGGGCAACCCGCCGGACCTCGCCCAGGTCGAATACCAGGCGCTGCCGACGCTGGTCAGCAACGACGTGCTGGCCGACATCGCCGAGCAGGCCAAGCCACTCGCGGAGAAGTTCGCCGAGGGCACCTGGCGGCAGGTGACCCTCGGCACCGACGCGGTGTACGCGATCCCGCAGGACGCCGCCCCGATGATGCTCTACTACCGCACCGACCTCTTCCAGCAGTTCGGCCTGACCGTGCCGAAGACCTGGGAGGAGTTCGCGCACACCGCCCGCACGCTGCGGGGTAGGAGTACGAAGCACTTCCTGACCACCTTCTCGGCCAACGACCCCGGGTGGTTCGCCGGGCTGGCCCAGCAGGCCGGGGCGAACTGGTGGGGGATCGACGGCGAGTCCTGGCGGGTCACCGTCGACGACGCGGCGACCAGGAAGGTCGCCGACTACTGGGGCGGGCTCGTCGGCGAGGGTGTCGTCGACGGCAACCCGATGTACACCCCGGAGTGGAACAAGGCGCTCAACGACGGGACCCTGCTGGCCTGGCCGAGCGCCGTCTGGGCCCCGGGCGTGCTGGTCGGCAACGCGCCGGACACCAGGGGAAGGTGGGCGATGGCGCCGCTGCCACAGTGGAGCGCCGGGGAGAACCGGACGGGCAACTGGGGCGGCTCCTCGACCGGGGTCACCTCGGCCTCGAAGCACAGGACGGCGGCGGTCCGCTTCGCCACCTGGCTGAACACCCATCCGGACGCGACCAGCATGCTGGTCCGGGAGTGCGCCGTCTATCCGGCGGCCCGGGACGCCCAGTCCGGCCCGGGGCTGGCCTCGCCGCCGGACTTCTTCGCCGGGCAGGCCGACTTCTATCCGCTGGCCAGGCAGATCGCCGAGACCGCGGCCGGGGTCACCTGGGGGCCCAACGTCAACGTCACCTACGAGACCTACCAGGACGCGTTCGGCAAGGCGATCACCGAGAAGACGCCGTTCGGCGCGGCGGTCGACGCGATGCAGACCGCGACCGTCGACGACATGCGGAAGAACGGCTTCACCATCGCCGGCTGACCCGGCAGCTGACCCGGCCGACCCCAGCACGGCCGGCGACCGAGCCGGCCGACCGAAACGGAGAGTCCATGCCAACGGCCACCGCAGGGGTGCGCCGCCGGGGAAGGCGGACGGGAGCCCCGTACGCCTTCCTCGCCCCGGCGGTGATCCTGTTTCTCGCCTTCTTCCTCGCGCCGATCGGGTACGCGGCGTACCTGAGCCTGCGCAAGGTCCGGATCTCCGGGCTGGGACTCGGTCGGGGCGCCCGGACCGAGGTCTTCGCCGGGCTGGAGAACTACCGCAACGCGGTCAGCGACCCGGAACTCTGGTCCGGCACGCTGCGGGTACTCGGCTACGGTGCCCTGCTGGTGCCGACCATGCTGGGGCTGGCGCTGCTCTTCGCGCTCCTGCTGGACCGGCCCCGGGCCCAGCTCGCCCAGTTCAGCCGCACCGCGATCTTCCTGCCCTACGCGGTCCCGGCGGTCATCGCCAGCCTGCTCTGGGGCTTCCTCTACCTGCCGGCGACGAGTCCGCTCAACGACCTGCTGGCCCGCTTCGGGCTGCCCGAGCCGGACCTGCTCGGCACCGACGTGGTCTTCTACGCGGTGGTCAACATCGCGCTCTGGGGCGGGGTCGGCTTCAACATGATCGTGCTCTACACGGCGCTGCGGGCGATCCCGCCGGAGCTCTACGAGTCGGCCCGGCTCGACGGCTGCTCCGAGATCCAGGTCGCGCTCCGGATCAAGATTCCGCTGCTCGTCCCGGCCCTGGTGATGACCACGCTCTTCACCATGATCGCCACGTTGCAGGTCTTCAGCGAGCCGATGACGCTGGCGCCGATGACCAACTCGATCCCGTCGACCTGGACACCACTGATGAAGATCTACCGCGACGCCTTCGCCACCGACGACCGGTACGCCGCCGCGGCCACCTCGGTGTTGTTCGCCGCGGTCACCCTGCTGCTGTCGCTGGGCTTCCTCCGGCTGGTGCAGCGGCGCGCCTTCGGACAGGAGCAGTGAGATGGCCGGAAGCATCGGCACGGAGACCGTCACCAGCACCACCCGGGCCGGCACCGCCGAACCGCGGCGGCCGGCGGCGACCCCGACCGGGGGCCGGCGAGAGGGCGGGCTCGCCCGGCTGGTGCCGACCGCGATCCTGCTGATCGGGGCGGTCTACTGCCTGCTGCCGGTGGCCTGGGTGGTGGTCGCCTCGACAAAGAGCGCGGGCAGCCTCTTCAGCACCTCCACCTTCGCCCCCGGCGGCGACCTGGTCGACAACCTGGTCGACCTGTCGACGTACCGGGACGGGCTGTTCTGGCGGTGGATGCTGAACACCGCCCTGTACGCCGGGGTCGGTGCCGCGCTCTCGGCCGCCGTCTCCGGGCTGAGCGGCTACACCCTGGCCAAGTTCCGGTTTCCGGGCCGGTCGGTGGTCTTCAACGTCCTGCTGGCCGGGGTGCTGGTACCGGCGATCACGCTGGCCGTGCCGCAGTACCTGCTGCTGGCCAAGGTCGGGCTCACCGACACGTACTGGTCGGTGCTGCTGCCCAGCATCGTCAGCCCGTACGGCATCTACCTGGCCCGGATCTACGCGGCGGCCGCCGTGCCGGACTCGGTGGTCGAGGCGGCCCGGGTGGACGGCGCGACCGAATTCGGCATCTTCCGCCGGGTGGCGCTGCCGATGATGTTTCCCGGGCTGATCACGGTCTTCCTGCTCCAGTTCGTGGCGATCTGGAACAACTTCCTGCTGCCGTTCATCATGCTCGCCAACGACGAGCGGTTCCCGGTCACCCTGGGCCTCTACACGCTGCTCAACCAGGGCAACACCCAGCCCGCGCTCTACCGCCTGGTGATCGCCGGGGCCCTGCTGTCGATCGTCCCGCTGGTGGCGCTCTTCCTGTCGCTGCAACGCTTCTGGCGGATCGACCTGCTCTCCGGCGCGACCAAGGCATAGCGCGCGGAGGCACAGCGCGCGGAGGCACAGCGCGCGGAGGCATAGCGCGCGGAGGCACAGCGCGCGGAGGCACAGCGCGGCGGACGCGGGCGCGGTGGCGGCGGAACGGCGGATGCGGGGCGAGATGGCGCGGGCGAGGTGTGTCACAGGCACCGGTACCGCCACCGGGGGCCGGTGCGGGGACAATGACAGGGTGACCGCGCCCGACCGCAGCCGTATCCGCCGGACAAGGCCCCGCCCGACCATGGACGACGTGGCGGCGGTGGCCGGCGTCTCGCGGGGCACCGTCTCCCGGGTGCTCAACGGCGGGCACAACGTCAGCGGCCCGGCGCTGGAGGCGGTCCGCCGGGCGATCCGCAAGACCGGCTACGTGCTCAACCAGCACGCCCGGAGCCTGGTCACCCAGCGCTCGGACTCGGTGGCGTTCATCCTCTCCGAGCCGCAGGACCGGCTCTTCGAGGACCCCAACTTCAACATCCTGCTCCGCGGCTGCACCCAGGAGCTGGCCGAGCACGACATCACCCTGCTGCTGACGATCGCCGGCACGCAGGAGGACCGCAAGCGGGTCGGCCGGTACGTCACCGCCGGCCACGTGGACGGCGCGCTGGTGATCTCCTCACACGCCGGCAGCCCGCTCCTCGACGAGCTGGACGAGCGGGGCCTGCCGTTCGTGGCGGTCGGCCGCCCGCTCGGCCGGGAGTCCGACGTCAGCTACGTCGCCGCCGACGACCGGGGCGGCGCCCGGCAGATGGTCGGCTACCTGCGCTCCCGGGGGCGGCGCACCATCGCCACCATCACCGGCCCGTTGGACACCTCCGGCGGGGTGGACCGGCTCGCCGGCTACCACGACGTGCTGGGCCAGACCGATCCCCGGCTGGTGGTGACCGGCGACTACAGCCACGACAGCGGCGAGGCGGCTATGGAGCAGCTGCTGCGGCAGGCGCCCGAGCTGGACGCCGTCTTCGTCAGCTCGGACCTGATGGCGACCGGTGCGATCGCCGCGCTACGCCGGGCCGGGCGGCGGGTGCCGGACGACGTCGCGGTCGGCGGCTTCGACGACTCCAAGGTCGCCACCACCTCGGTGCCCCGGCTGACCACGATCCGGCAGCCGTGGACCCGGATCAGCGCCGAGATGGTCCGGCTGCTCCTCGGGCACCTCGCCGGGGACTCGCACGCCGCGGTCATCCTCCCCACCGAGCTGGTGATCCGCGAGTCGGCGTGACGGTCGGCCGGCAGCCGTCGGCCGGGCAGCCGTCGGTCGGGCAACGGTCAGCCGGGCAACCGTCGGTCGGGGAGCGGTCGGTCGGGCAACCGTCGGTCGGGGAGCGGCCGGCCCGGGAGTGCGGGTAACGGTCCGTCTGTCCGGTCCGGCGCGGGCCGGACGCGGTGATCCGGCCCGTTCCCCGGCCGATGATCTGGCAGGCTGGTAAGCGTGCTGATGGTGCCGGTACGCCAACTCGGTGAGGCCGAGCGCGGTGCGGTGGAAGGAATCCTCGACCTCGATCCGTTCGCCGCCGCACAGGTGGCGGAGCGGGTCGCCGCGAACGGCCTGTCCTGGTGGCGGGCGGACGGTCGGGTGCTCGGCTACGGCTCCCGGGACAGCATCGAGGCACTCTGCTGGCTGGGCGGGCAGGTCACCCCGGTCCGGGCCGGCCGTTCGGCCATCACCGCCTTCGCCGAGGCGCTGGGCGCGGAGGAACGGACCTGCTCGTCGATCGTCGGGCGGGCCGACGGGGTGCTCGGGCTCTGGGAGCGGCTCTCCGCCCGGTGGGGGCCGGCCCGGGACGTACGCCCCAACCAGCCGCTGCTGGCGACCGACGCCGCCCCGCAGGTGGCGCCGGACCCCGACGTGCATCCGGTCCGGCCCGGCGAGATCGACGCGCTCTATCCAGCGGCGGTGGCGATGTACACCGAGGAGGTGGGTGTCTCACCGCTGGCCGACGACGGTGGGCGGGCCTACCGGCAGCGGGTCGCCGAGCTGGTCCGGGCCCGCCGGGCGTACGCCCGGTTTCTCGACGGCCAGGTGATCTTCAAGGCCGAGCTGGCGGTCGTCACCCGGCGCACCGCGCAGATCCAGGGGGTTTGGGTCGATCCCGCCTGGCGTGGCCGGGGGATCGGGGCCGCCGCGATGGCGGCGGTGGTCCGGGACGCCCTGGCCCGGGTCGCGCCCACCGTGAGTCTCTACGTCAACGACTACAACGCGCCGGCCCGCCGGGTCTACCAGCGGTGCGGCTTCCGCACCGTCGGCACCTTCGCCACCGTGCTCTTCTGAGCCCACCGGGGCACACCCGTCCCCACCGGGGCACACCCGTCCCCGCCGGGGCACACCCGTCCCCGCGCCGGTCAGGAACCGGACGTCGGCCACCGTCCGTCGACGGTACGACGCCGGTGGGGCCGGCCCGTACCGCCGGCGACCTGCCCGACGGCGACGGGTGCCCGCGCCAGCCCGAGCGCGAGCCCGCTCGCCACCCCCCAGACGGCCAGGTCGAACAGGAGCAGCCGCTCGACCGATCCCATCAGGAGGCTCCGGCCGACCAGCAGCAGGGCGAGACCGGCGACCAGCGAGAGCGGCAGCGCGACCGCGACGGCGACCACCGCGATCCTGCGCAGCGGCCGGTCCACTCCGGCCGCTGCGGCCACCACCAGCATCGCCAGCACCGGTCCGGCCACGGCCGCGATGCTGGCGCCGCCGTGCACCAGATCGGCCGGGACGACCCGGTCGAAGGGAGGCAGCGGGCACGCGGCACGGCAGCTCACCCCGGCGGAGACGCCCGTGGCGACCGCGCTCGCGACCAGCAGCCCGGTCGCCAGGCGGAGGGCGGGCGGCAGGGCCACCCCGAGCAGCACCAGCCCGGCGGCGACGGCCAGCAGTCCGAGCCGGTACGGCCAGACCGTCGCGCTCTCCGCCGCGCCGGCCTCACTGACGTAGCCGGCGAGTTCCGGAGCCGGCCCACCGGCCACGGCGAGAGCCACCGACACCGTGCCGGCCAGCGTGCAGGCCGCGGCCGCGAAGGCGGCGGGCGCCCGGCGGGCGGCCCTCACCTGCGGCGGGCGCCGGCCCGGGGCCGGTCGTCGACGTCGACAACCGAGCCGGAGGAAGCCTGCGCCATGCGGCCAACCTATCCCGCGACCGGAGGGCCGGTGGAGGATCCGCTGGACAGGCCCTAGAGTGTGGATCGATCAACCACGACCCGCCGGATCCCTCGGCGCCGCCCGCCGGTCGCAGGTCGTGGCCGACCAGCCCCTGCACGGACCGGAAGTGACGAGCTGAGGCGGATATGCGATTGCCGGACGGGCTACCCGCGGACATCGATCTGACCCGACCCAGCGCCGCCCGGGTCTACGACTACTTTCTCGGTGGCGCGCACAACTTCGAGGTCGACCGGCGCCTCGCCGAGCAGATCGCCGCGATGACGCCGCACCTGGCCGAGACGATGCGGGCCGGCCGGGCGTTCCTCCGGCGGGGCGTACGGATGCTGGTCGGCGAGGGCATCGACCAGTTCCTCGACATCGGCTCCGGCATCCCCACCGCCGGCAACGTGCACGAGGTCGCCCGAGAGATCGACCCGCGGGTCCGGGTCGTCTACGTCGACATCGACCCGGTCGCGGTGGCGCACAGCCGGTCGATCCTGGCCGGCGACGAGCAGACCGGGGTGGTGCACGGCGACCTGCGGGAGCCGGAGCGGATCCTGGCCGAGGCGCAGAAGCTGGGTCTGATCGACTTCGGCCGGCCGGTCGGCGTACTACTCGCCGGGGTGGTGCACTTCATCCCGGACTCCGACGACCCGCAGGAGATCCTGGCCACCCTGCGCGCCGCCACGGTGCCGGGCAGCCACCTGCTGCTCTCGCACGCCACCCACGAGGGCCAGCCGCCGGAGATGCTCGACGCGCAGCGGCTCTCGGCCCGGACCTCGACCGAGATCACGCTCCGCTCCCGGGCCGACGTCACCGCCTTCTTCGGCGGTTTCACGGTCGTCGAACCGGGGGTGGTGCATCTGCCGCTCTGGCGACCGGACGGACCGGCGGACGCGGTCGCCGACCCGCAGCGGCTCGGGGCCTTCGGCGGCGTGGGCCGGCACGACGGCGGCGCGGGCTAGCGGTGTCGACCTCCGTCACCGGAGCCGGCGATTCGCCGGCGCCCGCCACCGGCCAGCGGCTCGACGCCGACCACCATCAGGTCGGTCCGGGCGGGGACCGGGCCGGCATCGAGCTGTACGCGCACCGCTGGGCGACGGCACTGACCGGGCGGGGCTTCGTGCCGACGAGTGCCGCCGAGCATCAGCGCCTGCTGCTGGGGCAGACCGAACGGCTCGCCCGGGCGATGCTGGCCGAGCCCTTCACCGCGCAGCCGGCGTACGACGTCGGCCGGGCCCTTGTCGACGCCGAACTCACCGAGCCGGAGATGCTGGACTGGTCGGTACGCGTCCTCGGCGACCAGTTCCGCACCCTCGTCGCGCCGACCTCCGGCGGACCGGAGGCGTCCGGACCGGAGGCGTCCGGACCGGAAGCCTCCGGGGGCGGACCGGAGGCGTCCGGGGGCGGACCGGAGGCCCCGGCCCGGGTCGCCGCCCTCCAGGGTGCCCTGGCGGCCGGGTTCGCCCGGGCCCTGCGCGAGCGGACCCTCACCCAGCAGGAACGGATCGCCCGCTCCGTCTGGGAGGCCAGGGACCAGATCGAGCGGGCGCTGCGGGACAGCGAGGCGCGGTTCCGGGCGGTCTTCGTCGACGCCGCGATCGGGATCGGCATCGCCGACATCGACGGGCGGATCCTCGACGTCAACCGCGCCTTCGTCGAGCTGCTCGGCTACTCGGCGGCCGAGCTGCGCGAGATGAACGTCGCCGCCCTCTTCCATCCGGACGACGCGGCCGGGATGTGGGAGCTGTACCAGGAACTGATCGAGGGCAAGCACGACACCATACGGGTGGAGAAGCGCTACTACCGTAAGAACGGCAGTGCGATCTGGACCGACCTGGCGGTGTCGCTGATCCGGCACGACGACGGCCGACCCCGGTTCACCGTGGCGATGATGGAGGATGTCACCGAGCGGCACAGGTTGCAGGAGCGGCTGCGCCACCAGGCGTCGCACGACCCGCTGACCGGGCTGCCGAACCGCACCCTCTTCCTCGACCGGCTCGGCGAACTCTTCGCCACCCGCGAGGCGGACGACCGGGTGGGGATCTGCTTCCTCGACCTCGACGGCTTCAAGGCGGTCAACGACAGCCTCGGGCACGCCCTGGGGGACAACCTGCTGGTCACCGTCGCCAGGCGGCTCGCCGACAGTGTGGCCGGGCAGGGATACCTGGTCGCCCGGATGGGCGGCGACGAGTTCGTGGTCCTGCTCGACCACGACGCCGGGTGCCGGGCGGTCAAGGCGATGGGGGACCGGATACTCGCGACGGTCGCCGAGCCGGTGCAGGTCGGTGAGCACCGGCTCTCGGTGACCGCCAGCATCGGCCTGGTCTCCGGGCCGCTCGGCACCACCTCGGTCGCCGAGATGATGAAGGCCGCCGACGTCACCCTGCACTGGGCCAAGGCCGAGGGACGGGCCCGGTGGGTGAGCTACGACCCGGCGCGGCGGGCCCGGGAGCAGGCCCGGTCGGCCCTGGTCGCCGCCATGTCGGCCGGGTTGGCCCGGGGCGAGTTCCTCCTCGACTACCAGCCGATCGTGGCGCTGGCCGACGGATCGATCTGCGCGGTGGAGGCGCTGGTCCGGTGGCGGCACCCCGAGCGGGGACTGCTCGGCCCGGACGAGTTCATCGGCCTGGCCGAGGAGACCGGGCTGATCGTCGAGCTGGGCCGGTGGGTGCTGACCCGGGCCTGCGAGGCGGCGAGCCGGTGGCACCGGGACTTTCCCGATGCCCGGGTGGTGGTCAGCGTCAACCTGGCCGCCCGGCAGGCCGGCGATCCGACCATCGTCGACACGGTCTCGGAGGCGCTGCGCCAGGCGGACCTCCCCGCCGACCTGCTCCAGCTCGAGCTGACCGAGAGCGCGGTGATGGCCACCGCCGGCGAGCCGCTGCCCGCGCTGCGCCGGCTGGCCGCCCTCGGCGTACGGCTGGCGATCGACGACTTCGGCACCGGATACTCCAACCTGGCGTACCTCCGCCGGCTGCCGATCCACAACCTCAAGCTCGCCGGCCCGTTCGTGGAGGGCATCCGGTCCAGCGACCGGCAGGGTCTGGTGGACGGCCGGATCGTGGACGCGCTCGTCCGGCTCGCGCACGCCCTGGGGCTGACGGTCACCGCCGAGGCGGTCGAGACGGTCGGGCAGGCCGACCAGCTCCGGGCACTGGGCTGCGACGCCGCCCAGGGGCGATACTTCGCGCCGCCGGCCCCGGAGGCCGAGATCATCCGGCGGTTGGCGGCCCGGGCGGAGCGGCGACTCGACACCACGGCCTGACGCGGCGCCCCGGCCTGACGCGGCGCCCCGGCCTGACGGGGTGGCCCGGCCTGACGGGGTGGCCCGGCCTGAACGGGTGGCCGGGCCTGACGGGGTGGCGGATGCGGTGCCTCCGGCGGCGGTAGGGCACCCTGGGAGGCGTGGACATGACCGACACCGAGTCCGTGGTGACCCTCCTGTGTGGCGTGACGATCGTGATCGGCGTCTGCGGGGTGATCGTGCCGATCGTCCCGGGACTCATCCTCTGCTGGCTGGGCGTGGTGGTCTGGTCGTTCCTCGGTGACGGCGAGGGGGGCGGTCGCTGGGTGGTGCTGGGCCTGGCCACGGTGATCGCGGTCTTCGGCACCACTGTGAAGTACCTGTGGCCGGGGCGGAACCTGAAACGCAGCGGTGTGTCGACCGTCTCGCTGCTCGCCGGGGGCGTACTCGGGCTGGTCGGATTCTTCGTGGTGCCGGTGGTCGGGCTGGTGCTCGGCTTCGTGCTCGGGCTCTGGCTCGCCGAGCTTGCCCGGCTCGGGGACGCCCGGCAGGCCTGGCCCTCCACCCGGCACGCGCTGGCGGCGGTCGGGCTCGCCCTGCTGGTCGAGTTGGCCGCCGCGCTCGGCATCACCGGCGTCTGGCTGGTCGGTCTCGTCCTCACCTGAGCGCCGGCCGCCCTGTCTCTCGGGAAGGCCGGACGGGGCGAGTGCGGCGGCGCGGAGCGGGCGCTGGCACGACCGGCGTCGCACCCGATGAGAGAGGTGACCGCGCCCCGCGCCGCCGCGGGAGCCGGGTCGTCCGAGAACCCGGCGTCGGGCCCTGGTGCGGGCCCGTCGGGTCCGGCAGAGCCGGACCGGCGCGCCGAGATCGCGCGCGATGCCGTCCGGTCAGGCCGGGGACCCGGCGCGCCGGCGTGGGCGGCGCGCGGTGTGCAACTCCTGACATGTCACGTCTCAGATCATGCGCCCGGCGACCACCGCCCGGCAACGCAATTACCGGCATCGGCGTTACGGCGCGGATCCGTCCGGTCGCCCGACGCGCTCGGCGACGATCTCCAGTTCCGGGAGGTGCTCGCTGCCCGCCGCCAGTACGGCGGCGGTGAGCTCCGCCGGCAGCCCGGCCCGGACGGCCAGCCGGCCGACCGCCGTGCCCTCGCGGTGGCCCACCACCGTGCCCTCCCGGTGGCCGACCACCGTGCCCTCCCGGTGGCCGGGCGTGCGCTCCTGCCCGGCGAGGAGCTCGACGGCCCTGCCGAGCATCGACGGCTGCTCGCGCGGGCCGAGGTCGCCCGGCTCGGGAAAGCCCCACCGGGCGAGCAGCGCCATCCCGCGCCGGTACGTGTGCTCCCGGTAGACGCCGAGGTCGTGCCCCCGGTAGACCAGTGCCTTCAGGCTGATCCCCCAGCGACGTTTGAGCTCGTGCAGCCGGTCGAAGTCGAGCCGGCCCGGCAGGTCGTCGCGGAGCTTCGCGCTCGGGGCCAGGAATTCGGAGGCGAACGCGCTGGCCTGCCGTTCCAGGAGCTGGCTGCCGGGCTCGGCGTCGTGATGCATCAGCAGGTGGCCCAGCTCATGTGCGGCGTCCATCCGGGATCGCGCCCGGTCCTCCTTGCCCGGGTTGAGGAAGACGAACGGGCGCTGGCCGTACCAGTGCGAAAAGGCGTCGACCCGCTCGGAGACGTCGGGCAGGGCGAGCACGATCACCCCGGCGGATTCCAGCAGTCGCACCATGTGCGGCACCGGGGCGGTCCCGAGGCCGAACGCCTCCCGTGCGGTGACGGCGGCGGCGCGGACCTCCGCGGGGCCGGTCGGCTCGGCCAGCTCCAGCTGCGGCAGGCGCAGCCGGGGGAGCCGGAGCTGCCGCTCGATCACCTCGACCACCCGCCAGGCGAGTTCGCCGAAGGACTCCGCCTGGTCCCGCTCGGCCTGGCTGGTCGTACGCAGGCTGCGGAAGTGCGCCTGCCCGGAGGTGACCGGCACGGGATGCCCGGCGGCGAAGAACTCGACAGGCATCGCCAGCGCCAGGGCCAGCCGGGCCAGTGCCGCCGCCGACGGGCGGGCCTGGCCCAGCTCGTACTGGCTGACCGCCGCTGCCGTGACCCCGACCTGCCGGGCCAGCTCGTTCTTGCGCATCCGCCGCCACCGGCGGGCCAGGGCCAGGGCGTGCGGTGCGAAGGCGGCGGCTACTGCGGCTGCTGTGGCGGCGGCGGGTACGGGTGGCCGGGGCCGTCCCGTCACGCCGACCGCTCGGCGGTGCCGAGGGTGGCCGGCTGGAGCGAGCGCAGGTCCAGCTCGGGAATCGGCGGCTCGTCGGTGCGGGGCAGCGGCACCGAGGGGTCGACGACCGGCAGCGGATGGCCGGTGGTGGCCGGCTGCCCGAACCAGAGCCGCACCTCGAACCAGGGGGAGCCGTTGTCCCGGTTGTCGCGGGGCAGCCCGATGTAGGCGACCGCCTCGCCGGTGGCGATGTCGCCGGTGTGCGCGATCCGGACGTGTCGCTTCGGCGGCACCATGCCGGCGAAGATCTCCGGGAACTGCCCCTCGTCGTCGAAGGCGAGCTGCCGGTCGCGGCTGTTCTCCACGGCGCCGCCGAGCCGGGCCTCGCTGCCCTCCCAGCGGACCGACTCGATCCCGCTCTGCAGCGAGTAGAGCCGGACCACGTAGCCGGCGCAGTGCAGCTCCAGCGAGTTGTCCTCCAGCCGGACCCGGATCCCGTCCAGGCCGTCGAACTCGGCCTTGCCGAGGTTGGTCAGGTTGCGCCACACGGTGGTGCCGAAGCTCATCGCGTCGTCGCCGAGCTCGGGCTCGTGCCGGTCGGCGGCGCGCCGGTAGACCTGCTGGATCAACCGGCCGAGCCGGTCGAGCACGCCCCGCTCCTCGAGTGTCGCCACCGCGTCGCCCAACAGACTCATGCGGAAAAACCTAGCCGATCCACCGGATGATATTGCGGAAATCAAGTGCCGACACGCCACGGCGACGCCTCCCGGCGACACGTCACGGCGACACGTCACCAGCCGGATCAGCCGGATCAGCCGCATCGGCCGCTCCGGCCGCGCCTACGGGTTCCCCCTCCCGGGGATGGTGCCCGTACCGGGGCGGGGCCGCGGGTGTGCGCAGTGCGGCGATCGCGGTCGGGGCGTCGACGTGCACCCGTTCGTGCAGCAGTGCCAGGACGCCGAGCGAGGCCAGGGCCCGGCGGTGCTCGGCCCGGACCCCGGAGGCGTGTACGACGATGTTCCGGTGGTGCAGGTCCTCGACGGCCTCCCGCAGCGCCAGCGCGCCCGAGGCGTCTATCGCGGTGACCCGGGAGAGCCGCAGCAGCACGACGTCGACCCCCTCGATCCGGGCCAGTTCCCGGCGCAGCCGGTGCGCGGCGGCGAAGAAGAGCGGTCCGCTCGGCCGGTAGACGGCGAGGTGCGGCAGGTGCTCGTCGTGCGGTATCTGGTCCACCCGCATCGAGTTGGCGACCTTCCGCAGGGCCAGGCCACCGGCGACGATCAGTCCGAGCAGTACGGCGGCGACCAGGTCCAGCAGCACCGTGGCACCGGCGGTGAGCACCAGCACCAGCGCGTCCGAGCGGCTGGCCCCGGCCATCGCGCGCAGCGTGCCGACATGCACCATCCGGACGGCGGTGGCGAGCAGCACCCCCGCGAGCGCGGCGAGCGGGATGCCGGCCACCAGCGGTGCGGCGGCGAACATGATGACGGCGAGCACGAGCGCGTGGGTCAGCGCGGCGAGCCGGGAAACCGCCCCGGCGCGGACGTTGACCGCCGTACGGGCGATGGCGGCGGTCGCCGGCACGCCGCCGAAGAGCGGGGTGACGAGGTTCGCGATGCCCTGCCCGAACAGCTCGCGGTCGGGGTCGTGCCGCTCGCCGCGCCGCATCCCGTCGGCCACGGTCGCCGAGAGCAGCGACTCCAGCGCGGCCAGGGCCGCGACCGCCACCGCCGAGGTGAGCAGCGGGGCGACGGCGTCGAGCCGAAGGAACGCCAGTGACGGCGCGGGAAGCGTCGCCGGCAGGGCCCCGATGCGGGCCAGGTCGACGTCCCAGAGCTGGGCGGCGGTGGTCGCCGCCACGACGGCGAGCAGGGCGGCGGGGAGCTGTGGCCGCCACCGGAGGAGGATGAGCACCACGGCCGCGACACCGAGCGAGAAGACCACCGACGGCCAGTGGGGAGCGTCGGCGAAGGCCGCCACCGCCCGCCAGGTGGCCGGGAGCACCTGCTCGGCGTGGGACTGCTGGCCGAGCGCCGGTGGCACCTGCTGGAGCAGGATGATGACGGCGATGCCGGCGGTGAAGCCCTCGACCACCGGGGCGGGGACCAGTCGCGCGTACCGGCCGGCCCGGACGAGTGCGAGGCCGAGCAGGATCAGCCCGGCGAGGAACCCGACGGTGAGGACCCCGGCGGGCCCGTACCGGGCGATGATCGGGACGAGGACCACCGTCATCGCCCCGGTCGGGCCGGAGACCTGAAGGTTCGAGCCGCCGAAGACGGCCGCCAGCGCACCGGCCACGATCGCGGTGACCAGCCCGGCCGTGGCGCCGAGCCCGGAGGCGACGCCGAAGCCGAGGGCGAGCGGCAGCGCCACCACCGCGACGGTGAGCCCGGCCAGCAGGTCGGCGCGGGGGTTGCGGCGTACGGCGGCCAGGTCGGCCCGGCCGGGCAGGAGTCCGGTGAATCTCACTCGCTCTCCACGCGCAGCGAGGCGAGCAGCTCGGCCTGGCCCTGGAGCATCTCGGTGAGGATGCGCCGGGCGGCTCTCATCAGGTCGGCCACGTCCGGCCCGGCGAGCGCGTAGACGACGTTGGCACCCTCCCGGTGCGACACGACGATCCCGGCCCGGCGCAGCACGGCGAGCTGCTGGGACAGGTTGGACGCCTCCACATCGGTCTCGACCAGGAGGTCGCGGACCGGCCGCGGGCCCTCGCCGAGCAGTTCGAGGACGCGGATCCGGACCGGATGCCCGAGCATCCGGAAGAACTCGGCCTTGGCCTGGTACAGCGGCACCTGCATATGAGCAATTGAAGACTTCTTCAAATCGTCGATGCGACCCGGAGGTGGCACCAGTGGCCCGGATCACTCCGCCGTGATCGGTTGACGTAGATCTTCCGGGGGCGGACCATCTCGGACAGAGGCGTGACGACGGTCACAAACTCCATCCGGCCGGATGAAGGAGACACCGATGAGCGCACCCACCCAGCCGAGCGGTACGCCGGTCACCGCCGCACCCGACGCCGACGAGCAGCGCCTCGCCGAGCTCGGCTACCAGCAGGAACTGCGCCGCAAGCTCTCCGGCTTCTCCAACTTCGCGGTCTCCTTCTCGATCATCTCCATCCTGGCCGGCGCGATCACCTCGTACGGCATCGCGATGACCGCCGGTGGGCCGCTGGCGATCACCCTCGGCTGGCTCGCCGTGGGCGGCATGGTGACCCTGGTCGCACTCGCGATGGCCGAGATCTGTTCGGTCTATCCCACCGCCGGCGCGCTCTACTGGTGGGCGGCGGCGCTGGCGAAGCGCAACAAGGCGGCCTGGGCCTGGTTCATCGGCTGGTTCAACTTCCTCGGCGAGGTGGCGGTCACCGCCGCCATCGACTTCGGGGCGGCGATCACCACCTCGGCGTTCCTCAGCCTCACCTTCGACATCGAGGTGACCGCGGAGCGTACCTTCGTGGTCTTCCTCGTGATCATCGTCGCGCACGGCCTGTTGAACACCTTCGGAGTCAACCTGGTCCGGGTGCTCTCCGACGTCAGCGCCTGGTGGCACCTGGCCGGCGTGGCGACCATCGTCGGGGTGCTGGCGATCGTGCCCGACCAGCACAAGCCGATCTCCGAGGTCTTCTTCGAGGTACGCAACGCCACCGGCTTCGACTTCACCGGCGCGGCCGTCTACGCCGTCCTGATCGGCCTGCTGATGGCGCAGTACACCTACACCGGCTACGACGCGAGCGCGCACGTGGCCGAGGAGACCCACGACGCGGCCCGCGCGGCGCCCCGGGGCATCGTGATGTCGGTGGTGGTCTCGGTCGTCGCCGGCTTCGTGCTGCTCTTCGCGATCACCTGGTCGATCCGGGACTACGAGGCGCAGCGGCAGACCGAGCTCGGGCTGCCACCGGCCCAGATCTTCATCGACGCCACCGGCGAGGTCACCGGCACCTTCCTGCTCTTCATCTGCGTGGTGGCGCAGTTCTTCTGCGGGATGGCCTCGGTCACCGCCAACTCCCGGATGGCGTACGCGTTCAGCCGCGACGGCGCGCTGCCCGGCTCGGCGTTCTGGCGCCGGGTCAACCCCCGCACCGGTACGCCGACCAACTCCATCTGGCTCTGCGTCGCCTGCTCGACGGTGCTGGTGGTTCCCTCGCTCTGGAACACCACCGCCTACCTGGCGGCCACCTCGATCGCGGTGATCGGCCTCTACATCGCCTACGTCGGCCCGGTCTTCCTGCGCCGCCGCAGCCCCGACTTCCGGCCCGGCCCGTGGCAGCTCGGCCGCTGGAGCCCGCTGGTCGGCTGGCTGGCGATCGGCTGGGTGGCGGTGATCTGCGTCCTCTTCGTGCTTCCGACCACCGCCCCGATCACCGCCTCGACCTTCAACTACACGATCGTGGCGGTCGCGGTGGTGCTCGGCGGGGCCTGGCTCTGGTGGCTGCTGGGCGCGCGACACTGGTTCACCGGCCCGCGCCAGAACCTGGTCCCCACCGTCGCGCAACCCGATCCGACCATCCCCGACCCGGTCCCGGCTGCTGATCCGGGCAGCGGCGGCGGGACGGACGGGGAGGGCGTGTGACGGCGTCGGCGGCCGGCGGGGGCCGGGCACCGGCGCTCAGCCTGGAGGCGCTGCGGGTGGCGGTCGACGGCGGCGAGATCGACACCGTGGTGCTGGCCCTGACCGACATGCAGGGGCGGCTACAGGGCAAGCGGTTCCACGCCCCGTACTTCCTCGCCGAGGTGCTCGGGCACGGCAGCGAGGGCTGCGACTACCTGCTCGCGGTCGACGTCGAGATGAACACCGTCGACGGGTACGCCATGTCGAGCTGGGAGCGTGGCTACGGCGACTTCGCCATGGTCCCCGACCTCGGTACGCTGCGCCGGGTCCCCTGGCAGCCCGGCACCGCGATGCTCCTGGCCGACCTGCGCTGGCTGGACGGCGGCGACGTGGTCGCCTCGCCCCGGCAGATCCTCCGCCGCCAGCTCGACCGGCTCGCCGGGCACGGCCTGACCGCGTACGCCGGCACCGAGCTGGAGTTCGTCCTCTACCGCGACTCCTACGAGGACGCCTGGCGGCGCGGCTACCGCGAGCTGACCCCGGCGAACCTCTACAACGTGGACTACTCGCTGCTCGGCACCGCTCGGGTCGAGCCGCTGCTGCGGCGCATCCGCACCGAGATGGCCGGCGCGGGGCTCGTCCCGGAGAGCGCCAAGGGCGAGTGCAACCTCGGCCAGCACGAGATCGCCTTCCGGTACGCGGACGCGCTGACCTGCGCCGACAACCACGTGATCTACAAGAACGGGGCGAAGGAGATCGCCGCGCAGGAGGGCATGTCGATCACCTTCATGGCGAAGCCGAACGAGCGGGAGGGAAACTCCTGTCACATCCACTTCTCGCTGCGCACCGCGAACGGCCGCTCGGCGATGCTCGGCAACGGTCCGGCCCGGCTCTCCAGCGTCGGGCAGCGGGTGCTGGCCGGGCTGCTGGCGACGATCCCCGACCTCGGCCTGCTGATGGCGCCGAACGTCAACTCGTACAAGCGCTACCAGCCGGGCTCGTTCGCCCCGACGGCGCTGCGCTGGGGCACGGACAACCGCACCTGTGCGCTGCGGCTGGTCGGGCAGGGCCAGGGGATGCGGGTGGAGAACCGGCTGCCCGGCGCCGACGTCAACCCGTACCTGGCGATCGCGGCGCTGGTGGCCGGGGCCGTACACGGGATCGAGGCCGGGCTCGACCTGGAGCCGGAGTTCGCCGGCAACGCGTACGCCGACGGGTCCGCGCCCCGGGCGCCGGCGACGCTGCGGGACGCGCTCGACCGGTGGACGGCGTCGCCGGTGGCCCGGGACGCCTTCGGGGACGAGGTGGTGGCGCACTACGCCAACCAGGCGCGGGTGGAGCTGGCCGCCTTCGACGCGGCGGTGACGGACTGGGAGTTGCGGCGTGGCTTCGAACGCCTCTGAACCCGGTCCCGGCCCGGCGGAGGGCGGGACGACCGAGGTGGGCGCGACTGACGCCTAGTAACTGTCGGAATACGGTTAGCTATCTTCTCTGTGTTGGTGCCGCCGCATAACCTCCCCCCAACGTGCCTTGCGGCGAAAGGGGCTGGTCTGATGCGCGGTCGGAGACTTCTCTGTGCATGGTTGGTCGCGTCGGTGGGTGCCGGGCTGCTGGCCACGACGCCGGCCCAGGCGGGCGGCGCGTTCCGGCCGATCCACGGGGACATGAACGGTGACGGCGTGGCGGACCGGGTACGCTCCGGCGGCAGCGGCGACCGCTGCCAGATCACCGTCGAGCACGGCCGGCCACAGGGTGGATACGGGCCGGCCACTGTGCATCGCTACCTGCTGCCGGGCTTCACCGGCCGGATCGTCGAGTGCCCGGACACCGGGGAGTACGTGGACCTCGGCGGCGACGGGACGCCCGAACTCGTACTCGCCTGGTTCAGCGGGCCGTCCAACCCCGTCACCTACTACACGCTGGTGTTCCGCGACTACCGTCCGGTGGCGACGTACCGGTACGTGCGCCGGCCCGGCGGCATCTACCGGGCCGACTTCAACGGTGACGGCCTGCAGGACATCTACATCGTCACCGACGACGTGGACGGCTTCCAGACGTACCTCAACACGCCGGCCGGGCGGCTGGTGTCCGGACAACCCAGCCACCTGGGCTCCACCCTCGACTACCGCCTCGCGGACTTCGACGGTGACGGTGGGATGGACGTGGTGGTCCACTACAACCAGGGCATCGGCGGGCCCGACGGGGGAGTCGTCGTGGTGTTCGGCGACGGCACGAAGGCGCACCTGACCGAGGAGGCCGACTACACCACGTTCCGGGTCGTCGACGCGAACCACGACGGCCGGCTCGACGTGGAGCTGCGCACCCCGAGTGGCGTGTCGGTCCGGATCAACCGGCGGGACCAGACATTCGTCGAGGCGCCGCTGGCCAACGGCGAGCAGGTGGCGGCGACGCGTACCGGGCCGAACGTGGTCGCGGTCCGGGACAACGACTACGCGAGTTCGAACGCCTCGCTGGCGGTCACCGTCCAGCCCCGCTACGGCCGGGTGACGAAGTCCGCCTCCGGCCGGGAACTGGTCTACGAACGCACCGCAGCACACGACCTGGTCGACATCTTCACCTACCGGCTCAGTCAGAACGGCCGCAGCGACACTGCCAACGTCATCGTCCGGATGCGGGACTGATCCGGAGTACCCGTCGACAGCGCCGGCACCCGGTCTGGCGGCAGTCGTGCGGCACCCGGGCCTCGACCGAGGGCTCCGAGTCGGTGAGGATGCCAGGAGTGCCGGGATCGGGAGGGGAGCGCAGTGGTGAGCAGTGATCGACTGGCCGGCCGGGTGGCCGTGGTGACGGGCGCCGGCAGCGGGATCGGGCTGGCGAGCGCCCGCCGGCTGGCCGCCGAGGGGGCGTACGTGGTCTGTGTCGACGTGGCGGCCGAGGCCGGACGGGCCGCCGCCGACGAGGTGGCGGGCGAGTTCGTCGACTGCGACGTCTCCGACGAGGCGGCCGTACGCGATCTCTTCGACCAGGTCGCGGCCCGGCGCGGCCGGATCGACATCGCCTTCAACAACGCCGGCATCTCCCCGCCGGAGGACGACTCGATCCTGCAGACCGGGCTGGACGCCTGGGAGCGGGTGATCCGGGTCAACACCACGAGCGTCTACCTCTGCTGCAAACATGTGCTCCCGCACATGCTCCGGCAGGGCAGGGGCTCGATCATCAACACCGCCTCATTCGTCGCGCTGATGGGGGCGGCCACCTCGCAGATCGCCTACACGGCGAGCAAGGGCGGGGTGCTGGCGCTGACCCGGGAGCTCGGCGTGCAGTTCGCCCGGCAGGGGATCCGGGTCAACGCGCTCTGCCCGGGGCCGATCGGCACCCCGCTGCTGCGGGAGCTCTTCGCCGCCGATCCGGAGCGGGCGGCCCGGCGACTGGTGCACGTCCCGATGGGGCGCTTCGGGGAGCCGGCGGAGATCGCCGCCGCGGTGGCCTTCCTCGCCAGCGACGACGCGTCGTTCATGACCGCCGCCCAGTTCGTGGTCGACGGGGGGATCACCGGCGCCTACGTCACCCCCCTCTGAAGCGGCGATAGGGTGGAAGTCATGACCGTCCGTGCGCCGTTGACCCCTGGCACGATCTCCCCGTGGCGCGAGGTGCCGCCACACATCGTCCGCCCGGAATACGTCGGCAAGAAGCGGCCGAAGGAGTGGCGCGGCTCGCACGTGCAGTCCGCCGAGACGATCGAGAAGATGCGGGTCGCCGGCCGGATCGCCGCCCAGGCGATCCAGCTCGCCGGCGAGCACTGCAAGCCGGGTGTCACCACCGACGAGATCGACCGGGTGGTGCACGAGTTCCTGGTCGACCACGGCGCCTACCCCTCCACGCTCGGCTACAAGGGCTTTCCCAAGTCCTGCTGCACCAGCCTCAACGAGGTCATCTGCCACGGCATCCCCGACTCCACCGTGCTGACGGACGGCGACATCATCAACGTCGACGTGACCGCGTACATCGGCGGCGTGCACGGTGACACCGACGCCACCTTCTGCGTCGGCGAGGTCTCCGAGCCGGCCCGGCTGCTGGTGGAGCGGACCCACGAGGCGATGATGCGGGGCATCCGGGCGGTCGCCCCAGGCCGGCAGATCAACGTGGTCGGTCGGGTGATCGAGTCGTACGCCAAGCGCTTCGGCTACGGCGTGGTGCGGGACTTCACCGGGCACGGCATCGGCGAGGCATTCCACAGCGGGCTCTACGTGCCGCACTACGACAGCCCGCGCCCGACCGACGTGATGGAACCGGGGATGACCTTCACGATCGAGCCGATGATCACCCTCGGCACGTACGAATACGACGTGTGGGAGGACGGCTGGACGGTGGTCACCAGGGACCGGCGTTGGACCGCGCAGTTCGAGCACACCGTCCTGGTCACCGAGGACGGCCACGAGATCCTCACCCTGCCGTGACGGAGGCTTCGACCGTGACGGACGCCGCCACCCCGGTCAGCGAGCACCAGCACGCCGACGTCTCCGGCGGCTGGCTCCGCCCGGCCGTCTTCGGCGCGATGGACGGTCTGGTCACCAACATCGCCCTGATCGCCGGGGTCGGCGGCGGCGGTGTCGCGCCCCGAAACATCGTGCTGACCGGCTTCGCCGGGCTGGTGGCCGGGGCGATCTCGATGGCTCTCGGCGAGTACACCAGCGTGCAGTCGCAGAACGAGCAGGTCGCCGCCGAGGTTGCCAAGGAGCGCCGCGAGCTGGAACGGAACCCGGCCGGCGAGGCGCGGGAACTCGCCGACGCCTGGGTGGAGCACGGGCTGCCCCGGGAGCTCGCCGAGCGGGTCGCGGAGGCGCTGCGGCACAACCCGGAGCAGGCGCTGCGGGTGCACGTCCAGGAGGAGCTGGGCGTCGACGCCGACGAGCGGCCGAGCCCCTGGACGGCCGCCTTCTCGTCGTTCCTCTGTTTCTCGGTCGGTGCCGTCGTGCCGTTGCTCAGCTATCTGCTGGGCTTCTCCAGCCTGTGGCTGGCGCTCGGCGTGGGCGGTGTCGGCCTCGTCGTCGCCGGTGCGCTGGTCGCCCGCTTCACCCGGCGGAAGTGGTGGGTCAGCGGCGGCCGGCAGCTCCTGCTCGGCGCGGCGGCGACCGCCGCGACCTATCTGGTGGGCCGGCTGGTCGGCGTCAGCGTGGGCTGAGACGGCCGGCCGGCGCGACAAGAGGCCGGTCACCTGGACATCAGAGGCGTTGACCCGCGCCGTTGGCGCCTCCGATGTCCAGGTCGTTGTCGCCGGTGGTGCCCGGCGGCCACTGTCCAACCGGTGGACCGGCCGGTTCCAGGCGGAAGACGCGGATGTCGCGGCCCCCGGCCCGGTGTACGTAGGTCCGGTACGCCGGCCACTCGGCCACCAGCAGAGCCCAGAGCCGGTCCCGCTCGGCGCCCTCGGCCGTTCGGGCCCGGACCGGTGTCCGGATGCCGTCGATGGTGACCGTGGCGGTCGGGTCGGCGAGCAGGTTGAGCGCCCAGGCGGGCTGTTCCGGCCGGCCCCAGTTCGAGCCCGCGACGACCAACGCGTCGCCGTCCGGCACGTAGAGCAGCGGGGTGCTGCGCGGGCGCCCGGACCGGCGGCCGGTGGTGGTGATCAGCAGCGACGGCACCAGACCGAGCGCCACGACCCGGCCCCTGGTCAGCCGGGCGACCAGGCGGTCGGCCGGGACCAGCACCGGCGTGCAGGCGGCGAACCAGCGCGTGTGCCCGAGCCGACGGACGGCCCTGCCCAGCGCGGACAACGATTTCCCCGAAGCGGACATCGACACAGTGTGCCGGCTCCCCACGCGCCGTGCCGCCGCGGGTGCCGTGCCGCCGGGGTGCCTGCCGCGGGAGTGCCTGCCGTGGGAGTGTCGTGCCGCGGGGAGTGCCGTGCCGGAGGTGTCAGGTGGGGCGGCCGGGGAACGGCACCGTCGCCGGGGTTACCCCGGCGGCCTTCCGCCACCGGGTGGCCCGGACCGCCGCGTCGGTGAGCCCGTCGACCGCCCGGGTGCGCGGAGGACCCTCGGTGGCGGGCAGTGCGGCCCGCCACACCGCCGCGGTCCGCTCCTCGATCTCGACCGCCAGCCGGAGCGCGCTCGCCTCGTCGGTCACCGGGAACGGCAGCGCGTACGCCGGTGCGGCCGCCGGCACCGGGCCGCCTCCTTCGGTGAGGAGCAGCACGAGCGCGTCCCGGCGGCTGCGGTGCGCCGCCTCGGCGGAGCGGGCCTGGTCGGCGGCGGCACCACGCAGCCGTACCCCGATCGGCCCGTACGCGTAGATCGCCGCGTGCTCGGCGGCGAGCGCGGCCGCCAGTGCCTCGGACATCAGCCCACCTCCCGCCGTGCCGCTCCCGGTCCGATCACCTCAGCACCTCCAGGTGGGTCGCCCGGGCCGCGGCGATCGACCCGACCAGGGCGGCCCGGCCGGCCGGAGCCTCGGCGGCGGCTCTGCTCGCCGCCTCCCTGCCCTGCTGTTCGGCCTCCCGCAACCCGCCGAGGGTGGCCGTCGCGGTCCCGGCCCCGGGGTCGGTGGCCGGGGCGGAGGCGGTGGGGGTGGCGCTGGGCAGCGCCGTTCCGGTCACCCGGGCGAGCTCGGCGGCGTGCGCGCGGTGCGCCTCGGCGACCGGGCGGAGCCGGTCGGCCAGCTCCGGGTGGGCCGCGACGGCCGCGTCGTAGCGGGCGGCGAGGTCGAGGGCGCCGGTGATCAGCGGTGCCAGCGGGTCCGGTGGAGGCGGCGGATCCGGCTCACCGTCGAAGAGCCCGCAGCCGGTGACCGGGGCGGTGGCGCCGACGAACCCGAGCAGGGCGGCCGCGCGCACCACCTCGCGCCGGGACCGCCCCGCCCGGAGGACCCGTCCCGGGTGTCGGCCCGTCCCGCTCGCCTGGTTCGTGTTCCCGATCCGCACCCGGCAAGTCAACACCATCGGCGCCGCCGTCGGGGTCGGCACCCGGGCGTCGGTGCGCCGACCGGGCTCCGGGGCGGCCCGCGCGTTACGCTCTGCGCAGCCGCCGGACGCACGAGTCCGGTGGCACGCTGGTATGGCTGCCGGGCGGGGCCGGTGATCGTGGGAGGAGGGCGGAGATGACGCAGCGTGGCCGGAACGCCGGTCGGCCGAAGGTGGGCCACCGGGCTCCCGGGCGTCCACGCGAGGACTCGTCCACGCGTCGGCTCCGGCTCCGTGCCGTGATCGAACCGGTGGTGACCGCCGCCGGCTACGACCTGGAGGACCTGTCGGTGTCCCGGGCCGGCCGGAGGTACGTGGTCCGGGTCGTGGTGGACGGTGACGGCGGGGTGAGCCTGGACGCGGTCGCGGACGTCTCCCGGCTGCTCTCCAAGGCCCTCGACGAGGCCGAGGAGACCGGTGGGGACCTGGTCGCCGGGGAATACCAGCTCGAGGTGAGCTCACCGGGCGTGGACCGGCCGCTGACCCAGCCCCGGCACTGGCGGCGCAACGTCGGCCGCCTGGTGAAGGTGACCGTGCGTGGCCCCGGCCGGCGCCCGGAGGCCGGCGACACCGAGGGCGGCCGTGCGGGCGGGCGCCCGGATGCCGGTGCTGCGGGCGGGGCGGCGGTGCCGGCACCCGGCGACCGGCAGTTGACCGCCCGGGTGGTCGCCGCCGACGACGACCAGGTGGTGCTGGAGACCGACGCTGGACCGGTCGGCTGGGCGTACCCCGACCTCGGGCCGGGGCGGGTGCAGGTGGAGTTCGGCCGGCCGGACGAGATCGCCGATGACGATCCGACCGGTGCCGGCGATGATGACGATGATGACGTCGGCAACGGCGACGACGAAGATGTGGAGGGCGAGGAGCGATGAACATCGACCTCGCGGCGTTGCGCGCCCTGGAGCGGGAGCGGGAGATCCCGTTCGACACGATTCTCGCGGCGATCGAGACCGCGTTGCTGACGGCGTACCGGCACACCGAGGGGGCCCAGGCGCACGCACGGGTCGAGATCGACCGCAAGACCGGCGCGGCCCTGGTCTACGCCCAGGAGCAGGACGCCGAGGGCGCGGTGATCCGGGAGTTCGACGACACTCCGCACGACTTCGGCCGGATCGCCGCGATGACCGCCAAGCAGGTCATCCTGCAACGCCTGCGGGAGGCCACCGACGAGGTGCACTTCGGCGAGTACGCCGGCCGGGACGGTGACCTGGTCACCGGGGTGGTGCAGGCGCACGAGGCGCGCAGCGAGAAGGGCATCGTCTCGGTCGACCTCGGCAAGGTGGAGGCGGTGCTGCCCCAGGCCGAGCAGGTCCCCGGCGAGATCTACGAGCACGGTCAGCGGATCCGGTGCGTGGTCGTACACGTGGTGAAGAGCTTCCGGGGGCCGCAGATCACCCTCTCCCGGTCGCACCCCAACCTGGTGAAGAAGCTCTTCGCCCTGGAGGTGCCGGAGATCGCGGACGGCACCGTGGAGATCGCCGCGATCGCCCGGGAGGCCGGCCACCGCACCAAGATCGCGGTGCGGTCGATGGTCTCGGGGGTGAACGCCAAGGGTGCCTGCATCGGCCCGATGGGTCAGCGGGTCCGGGCGGTGATGAGCGAGCTGCACGGTGAGAAGATCGACATCATCGACTGGTCGGAGGAGCCGGCCCAGTTCGTCGGCAATGCCCTCTCGCCGGCCAAGGCGCTCCGGGTCGAGGTCGTCGACGCGGCGACCCGTACGGCCCGGGTGACCGTGCCCGACTTCCAGCTTTCCCTTGCCATCGGGCGGGAGGGGCAGAATGCCCGACTTGCTGCCCGGCTGACCGGTTGGCGGATCGACATCCGCCCTGACACCGAGCAGATGCCGAGCCAGGCGCCGGCCGGCCGGCAGAGCGGTCCTGATCACGCGGCCGAGGCGGACGGCGCGATCTCGGCCGGGTAGGGGTAGACTTTCTCAGTGGTACGACGCGCGGAGCCGGAGCGCACCTGTGTGGGCTGTCGGCAACGGGCGCCGGCCGGCCAGCTGCTGCGGATCGTCGCGGTCGGCGATGAGACTGGTCACAGCCTCCGACCCGATCCGGCTCGTAGCCTGCCGGGGCGGGGAGCTCACCTTCATCCCGACCCGGCATGCTTCACGCTCGCAGTGCGGCGTCGCGCCTTCGGGCGGGCGCTGCGGATCGCTGGCGTACCTGACGCGAGTGAGTTGGCCGAGCATCTCCAAGGCGTCGACCACCACGACCGGCCACCCGGCCGGGCGGGATCGACGCAACGGACCGTAAGCAAGGTAGGACGACCGACATGAGCACACGATGAAGTCCCAGAAATGACCAGGCTTCAAGTGCACGAGTGAGGTCGCTGCGGGTGCTGCCCGCACGACCTCGGAGTGAGGAGTGCAGTGGCAGGCAAGGCCCGCGTACACGAGCTGGCTAAGGAGCTCGGGGTCGAAAGCAAGACCGTTCTCGCCAAGCTCAAGGAGATGGGCGAGTTCGTCAAGTCAGCGTCGAGCACCGTCGAGGCCCCCGTGGCCCGGCGGCTGCGCGGCGCCTTCGTCGCGTCTGCGGAGCCGTCGGCACCTCCGGCCGCTCCGACGCCGCCGCCGACACCCAAGGCGGCCCCGACGCCGGGCACCGGAGAGCCCAGGATCTCCGCGAAGCCGGGACCACCCCGGCGGCCGACGCCTCCGGCCAAGCCCAAGGGCCCGGTGCCGGGCCCGCCGCAGCCGGCGACCCCGGTCGCCAAGCCGGCGAGCGCCCACGACATCGAGCTGGCCGCGGCGGAGGCGCGCGCGGCCGCCCTCAAGGCCGAGCAGGAGGCGACCGTCAAGGCCGCCCAGGCGGCTCGGCAGCAACGCAACGACACCGGCCGGCGGGAGCCGCCGGGCGACGGCGGCACCACCACCACGAACCGGCCCAAGCCGGGTCCCGGTGCCGCCCCGCCGCGTCCGGGCGCCCCGTCGGGCGCGCGGCCGACACCGCCCGGTGCGCCGACGCCCGGCCCCGGCCGGCCCGGTGGCCGTCCCTCGGGACGCAGCGGCGGTAACAACCCGTTCGGCATCACGCCGAGCGGTCAGCGTCCGGCGGCGTCGGGCGGGCCCCGGCCCAACCCGGCGAACATGCCGCCCCGGCCGAGCCCGGCCTCGATGCCGCCCCGGCCGAGCCCCGCGTCCATGCCGACGCAGCGCCCCGGCCGTCCAGGTGGCGGCCCCGGCCGCCCAGGTGGCGGTGCCGGTGCCGGTCGCCCCGGTGGCGGAGGCGGTGGCTTCCGCGGCGGTCCCGGCGGTGGTGGCGGCGGAGGCGGTGGCTTCCGCGGCGGTGGTGGCGGTGGAGGCGGTGGCTTCCGCGGCGGTCCCGGCGGTGGTGGCGGCGGAGGCGGTGGCTTCCGTGGCGGTCCCGGCGGCGGGGCACCGGCCGGTGGCGCCGGCCGTCCCGGTGGCGGCGGCCGTGGCCGCGGCGGCGGTGCCGCGGGTGCCTTCGGGCGTCCCGGTGGCAAGCCGACCCGCGGTCGCAAGTCCAAGAAGCAGCGCAGACAGGAGTTCGACAACCTGTCGGCGCCGACCATGAGCTCGGGCGCGCCGCGCGGTCAGGGCCAGGTCATCCGGCTGCCTCGCGGTGCGTCGCTGTCGGACTTCGCGGACAAGATCAACGCCAATCCGGGTTCGCTGGTCCAGGAGATGTTCAACCTGGGCGAGATGGTCACCGCGACCCAGTCCGTCTCGGACGACACCCTCCAGCTGCTCGGCGAGCACCTCGGCTTCGAGGTCTCGATCGTCAGCCCGGAGGACGAGGATCGCGAGCTGCTCGCGCAGTTCAACATCGACCTGGACGCCGAGGTCGCCTCGGACCGGCTGGTCAGCCGCCCGCCGGTGGTGACCGTGATGGGTCACGTCGACCACGGTAAGACCAAGCTGCTCGACGCGATCCGCAAGGCGAACGTGGTCGAGGGCGAGGCCGGTGGCATCACCCAGCACATCGGTGCCTACCAGGTGCACGTGCCGCACGAGGGTGAGGATCGGGCGCTGACCGTCATCGACACCCCGGGTCACGAGGCGTTCACCGCCATGCGTGCCCGAGGTGCCCAGGTCACCGACATCGTGGTGCTGGTGGTCGCCGCCGACGACGGCGTCATGCCGCAGACGATCGAGGCGCTCAACCACGCCAAGGCGGCGGACGTGCCGATCGTGGTGGCGGTCAACAAGATCGACAAGCCGGAGGCCAACCCGGACAAGGTCCGGCAGCAGTTGACGGAATACGGCCTGGTCGCCGAGGAGTACGGCGGCGACACCATGTTCGTCAACGTGGCGGCCAAGCCCGGCATCGGCATCGAGGACCTGCTCGAGGCGATCCTGCTCACCGCCGACGCGTCGCTGGAGCTGACCGCTCCGACCGACGGGCCGGCCCAGGGTGTGGCCATCGAGGCACACCTGGACAAGGGTCGCGGTGCGGTCGCCACGGTGCTGGTGCAGAAGGGCACCCTGCGGGCCGGCGACTCGATCGTCGCCGGTGGGGCGCACGGCCGGGTCCGGGCCATGCTTGACGAGAACGGCAAGCCGGTCACCGAGGCCGGCCCCGCGCGTCCGGTCATGGTGCTGGGTCTGACCGCGGTGCCGGGAGCGGGTGACACCTTCCTGGCCGCCGAGGACGACCGTACGGTGCGGCAGATCGCCGAGCAGCGGCAGGCGCGGCGGCGGGCGGCGAGCTTCGCCAACTCGCAGCGTCGGCCGAGCCTCGAAACGATCATGGAGCAGCTCAAGGAGGGCGAGAAGACCTCGCTCAACCTGGTGCTCAAGGGCGACGGCTCCGGCTCGGTGGAAGCGCTGGAGGACGCGCTCTTCAAGCTCGACATTCCGGCGGAGGTCCAGTTGCGGATCATCCACCGGGGCGTCGGTGCCATCACGGAGAGCGACGTCATGCTGGCCAGCGCCTCGTCCGAGGCGGTCACGATCATCGGCTTCAACGTCCGGGCCTCCAACAAGGTCCGGGAGATTGCCGACCGCGAGGGCGTGGAGATCCGGTACTACACGGTCATCTACCAGGCCATCGAGGAGATCGACGCCGCGCTCAAGGGCCTGCTCAAGCCGGAGTACGAGGAGGTCGAGCTGGGCACCGCGGAGATCCGCGACGTCTTCCGCTCGTCCAAGATCGGCAACATCGCCGGTTGTATCGTCCGGTCCGGTGTCATCCGCCGCAACGCCAAGGCGCGGCTGCTGCGTGACGGGACGGTCGTGGCCGACAACGTCACGATCAGCTCGCTCAAGCGGTTCAAGGACGACGCCACCGAGGTCCGCGAGGGCTTCGAGTGCGGTCTGACGTTGAGCAACTTCAACAACGTCCAGGTCGGGGACATCATCGAGACGTTCGAGATGCGCGAGAAGCCGCGCGCCTGAGCGAGATCGATCGCCGGTGGCCGGAGCCCGTCGGGCTCCGGCCACCGGCCTGTCCGACCCAAGGAGGCGGAAGAGGGGCCGGGTGCCGGGAAAGGCGGTGAGCGGCGGTGGGGAGATGGCGTACCCTTCCGGCCGTGTACACCGGAACCGCCCTGTTCGACCTGCTGCTGCCCGGAGACTCGCGCTCCCTGAAGGCCAAGCGGTCGTACGTCCGACCCATCGTCGCCGCGCTGCGCCGGTTCGAGGTCTCGGCCGCCGAGGTGGGCGTGCTCGACCTGCACGGGCGGGCCCAGATCGGAGTCGCCCTGGTCGCCTCCGAGCCGCAGCACGTCGGTACGGTGCTGGACGCCTGCGAGCGTCTGATCTCCGGCCGGCCGGAGATCGAGTTGCTCTCCGTGCGGCGCCGGTTGCACGGCGACGACGACTGAACCCCGGCGGACGACGAGGAGCGAGCCTTGACCGACGAGCCGGACCGGACCCGGCTCACCTGCCGGGTCGGCCGATGGCGACGGCGGCGGCGAGGCTCCAGGATGCGCGGGTAGTGTTTCCCAGGTCGGCCGGTCCGGCCGCGGCGCCCAGCGTCGCCGGTCCGGCCCGGAAGCAGGACGGGCGTGGAGGTGCGGAGATGACGGACCAGGCCAAGGTACGTCGGCACGCGGAGCGGGTGCGGGAACTGGTGGCGTCGGTGGTGCGTACCCAGATCAAGGACCCCCGGCTCGGCATGATCACCATTACCGACGCCCGGATCACCCCCGACCTGCGCGACGCCACCGTCTTCTACACCGTGCTCGGCGACGCCTCCGACCAGGCGGCCACCGCCGCCGCGCTGGAGAGCGCCAAGGGGCTGCTGCGGAGCACGGTCGGCAAGGCGCTCGGGCTGCGCCACTCGCCGAGCCTGACCTTCGTCCTCGACAACGTGCAGGACCAGGTGAAACAGATCGACGATCTGCTGGCGGCGGCCCGTACCGCCGACGCCGAGGTGCAGCGGCTGGCCGCCCGGGCGGAGTATGCGGGCGAGGCGCAGCCGTACCGGGTCGATTCCGAGGAGGACGAGGTCGACGCCGAGGAAAAGGCCGACGCCGGGCACGAGGGCCGGCCGCCGGCCGGTGACGGCGGAGGACGTCCGTGAGCGGCGCCCTGCTCACCGACGTGTCCCCGCCGGCCGCCGAGCAGCCGACCGAGGCGGAGTGGGCGGCGGCGGTCTCGGCGATCACCCGACTTCCCGCCGACGGCCGGGTGCTGCTGATCTGTCACGTCAACCCCGACGGCGACGCGCTGGGCAGCATGCTCGGCTTCGGACTGGGGCTGCGGCAGCTCGGCGTACGGCATCTCCAGGCCACCTTCCCCGGGCGTCCGGAGGTGCCGGAGCCGCTCCAGGCGATGCCCGGCCTCGACCTGCTGGTCCCGGCGACGGCCGCGGATCCCGAGCCCGACCTGGTGATCTGCTTCGACGTCGCCGCCGTCTCGCGGCTCGGCGACCTGGCCGACCGGCTCGATCGGGCCGGCGCCGCCCTGGTGCTGGACCACCACGCCTCCAACACCCGGTTCGGCGGCATCCACCTGGTCGACCCGGAGGCCGCCGCCACCTCGGTGGTGGTGGAGAAGCTGCTGGTCCGGCTCGGCGTGCCGCTGGACGCGGGAATCGCCGAGTGCCTCTACATCGCCCTGGCCACCGACACCGGCTCGTTCCGGTTCGACATGACCACTCCGGCGGTGCACGAGATGGCCGCCCGGCTGCTCGCCACCGGCATCAGCCCCGGGCAGATCTCCCGGCGGATCTTCGACACCCGGCCGTTCGGTGCGGTACGGCTCTACGGTGACGTGCTCGGGCGTACCCAGCTCGAGCCGTCGGCGGCCGGCGGGGTGGGGCTGGTCTGGACGTACGCGACGCTGGCGGACCTGGCCCGGCACGGGCAGCGGCCGTACACGCTGGAACCGTTGATCGACTCGGTGCGTTGCACCGCCGAGGCGGACGTGAGCTGCGTGCTCAAGCAGGTCACCGAGGCGGAGTGGGCGGTCTCCATGCGCAGCAAGGGCGCCACGGACGTGAGTGCGGTGGCGGTGGCCCTGGGCGGCGGTGGGCACCGCCTCGCGGCCGGGTTCACCGGACGCGGTACGGCGTCGGAGATCGTCGACGCGATCCGGGCCGAGCTGGCCCGGGCCGGCCGGCCGGGCCCGGCCGGTGAGGGGACGCCCCTCGCCGACCTGCAAGCTCGGGAGTAACCCGGCCGGCGGCGTGCTTTCCGCTCGGCGGTCGCGCGAGGACAATTGGCTGATGGAACAGCAGCCGGAGCTCTCTGCGGATGTGCCCCGGGCCTGGGACCGACCGGTCGTCACGGTTCCGACCCTCACCCTCCTGTCCGTGATCGGAGGGCAGTTTCCCTCCTTCTCCACCCAGGCGAACATCTACGCCATCGGCACCGGCGGGGCGCTGGTGTGGCTGGGGGTAACCAGCCGGGTGCCCCGACGGCCCGTACCGCACCGGTTGCGGTCCGGCGCCGCCTGGTGGCTGCTGCCGGTGCTGGTCTTCGGGGTCTTCGAGGCCGGCACGTTCATGCTCGGTTCCCGGGACGACTTCCCGACCTTCTCCAAGCTTGCCGACCCGCTGCTGGACGACCGGCTGGTGCGATCGGTCGCCTACTTCGCGTGGCTCTCCGCGTTCTGGGGGCTGGTGCGGCGATGAGACACGTCGCGATCGCCGGGTTCAGCCTGGCGCTGCTGCTCTTCGGCGCACTGGAGTGGGCCGCCCGGCGGGAGGGCTCCCGGATTCCGACCTTCGGCGACGTCTGCGCCTACGTGATGCGCTACGAGGTCGGCCCGGTACCGGTCGGCCGGATCGCCCTCTTCGGGTTCTGGTGGTGGATGGGCTGGCACTTCTTCGCCCGCTGACCAGGTTGTCCGGCCGGGCCGGCGGGGCGCGCTGTCCCGGATCGCGGGAATGCCGCACAGGATGTGGACCTGAACGATAACTTGGGTAACGGAACTGAACGATACCTAGGGTTGCGTTCCCACCCGTCCCACCCGGACCGGGTGTGGCAACCCCGCGCAGATCGCCCGGCTGCCAGGGTCGACCGACCCGGGGCTCACGCCGTCCCGGCCGCCCGGTCCGGAGATCCCGGACCCGCCGTCGTCGCGGCCGATCAGCACGACCCCGTCGTGGTGCACCGCGTCGTGCGGTGCCGCCCGCCCTGGAAGGAGCCACTCCGATGGCCGCCAAGCCGACCAAACCGAAGCCGGACAACACCGACGAGGCCCGTGAGCAGGCCCGTCGCGCACTCCAGATGTCGATGGACACCCGCCAGTGATCGAGTGGGGAGTGGCGTGAGGGGCTGGATCCGGCCGTCGGCCCGATCCCTTCGCACCCTCGCCGATCCTCCCTGGGGCCGGCCGACGAGCCGGACCGCTCCGCCCGCACCGGTCTGCCGGACGGCACCGATCCGTCCCGGACAGCCGGTGCGGTCGCGTGTCGGGTGGGAGTCGTGTCTCGGGTAGCTGGCGTGTGTCGGGTGGGGACAGTCGACAGGTGCTGGTCCGTAGGTCGACGTTGGTATATTGCTCTCCCAGCGGGGTGGCCCGGTCGACGGGGTGGTAGCCCCGAGGTGTGGCGGGGAGGCGTGATGACGCAACCGGTGCGGGTCAACGTGCCCGGGTTGCGACGGCTGGGCGCGGAGATCGTCGACCACGGTGCCGAGCTGAAGCGCACCGTCGCGGCGGTCGACGATCGACTCGTACCACCGGGCGGACCCGGGGTCGACGGTTGGGCCGCTCTCGACGCGACGACCAGGGCCGCGCGCGGTTGGAGCTCCTGTCTCACCGGGCTCGGCGCCCGGATCGAGGCGGCCGGGAGCCTGCTGAGCGGCTCGGCCGACAACTACGAGGAGTCGGAGAAGCGCTCCGTCCAGCGGATCGGTCGCGTCCGCCCCATGCCGGCGCCCGAAGCGACCGGCTCGGCCGGTCCGCCCGCCCGGTCCGGCACGGGATAGCCACACATGGCCGGGATCTCCTTCGAGATGGTGTTGCGGGCCGACCCGGAACCGTGGCGGAAGGCGGCAGCCGACTGGGACAGGCTCGGCGCCGCGCTCGACGAGCGGACGGACGCGCTGTCCCGGTCGACGAGGCGGCTCTCCGGCGTCTGGCAGTCCGGTCCGGCGTCGTCGTCGGCGGGTGCGCACTGCGAGGCACTGCGCAAGGACCTCGACGCCGCGTTCCCGCCGCTGCTGCTGATCGCCCAGGCCCTCGCCCAGCACGGCAACACGGTCGCGGAGCTGCGCGTCCGGGCCCGGGAACTGGTCGAGCAGGGCCGGGCCGCACATGTCACCGTCCACCCGGACGGGTCGATGACGGTCGACCCGGCACACGCGACCGAGGCGACGGCCCGGTCCGTCTCCGCCCTGGTCGCGGTCCGCGACGCGCTGCTGCGGGAGGCCGCCGAACTCGACGCGCGGACCGCGAGGACGATCGCCGAGAACACCGCGACGGCATCCGGTACGCCCTCGGCCACGGTGGAGAGGGCGAGCGTGCCGGCCAGGGGCGCCGACCCGACCGACGTCAAGCGGTGGTGGGACTCGCTCTCCCCGGCGCAGCGCCGCTACGCCATCTCGGAATATCCGGAGCTGATCGGGTCGCTCGACGGGGTGCCGGTGGCCAACCGGGACATCGCCAACCGGATCGTGCTGGATCGGGAGATGGACGGGCGTACCGAGCGCCGGGCCGAGTTGCAGGCCCGGGAGGCACACATCCGGGCCATGCTCGAGCAGGGGCGCGCCGCCGAACTCTATCCGCGCGATCACCATCCGGCCACGCACGCCGCCCAGCGCGAGCTTGCCGTGATCGCGGACGAGCGGAACCGCATCGACGCCACGCTGCGCGGGCTCAACCCGATCGATGCCCGGCTGGAGGATCCTGACAAGCCGCGGGCGTACCTGATCGGGCTCTCCACCGCCGACGACGGCCGGGCGATCGTCTCGGTCGGCAACCCGGACGCCGCGGACAACGTGCTGACGTACGTCCCCGGGGTCGGGGCCGAGCTGGCGGGGGTGGAGGCCGGTATCGAGCGGGCCGACCGGATGGCCCTGGACGCCAGGCGGATCGATCCGGGGCAGGAGACCGCGTCGCTGTACTGGCTCGGCTACGACGCCCCGGACGACGCCGTCGTCGACGCGCCCTCCGACAGCTACGCCGAGGCGGGTGCCCGGGAGCTCAACCAGTTCCAGAACGGGCTGCGGGTCACCCACGACGGCGAGCCGTCCCGGAACGTCGTCCTCGGGCACAGCTACGGCTCGCTGGTGATCGGGCACGCCGCCACCGGCGCCGGAATCGACGCCGACGCGGTGGTCTTCGTCGGCGCACCCGGGGTGGACGTCGACTCGGCGGTGGAGCTGCGGGGTGTCACCGCGAACGAGGTGTGGGCCACCCGGGCGCAGCACGACGAGATCGCCGCATGGTCACCGGATGTCGTGCACGGCATCGACCCGACCGAGCCGCGGTTCGGTGGGCGGGTGTTCGGCAGCGATCCGGGCAACGCCGACGACTGGGTGGCGACCCACTCGGCGTACTGGGACCCGGGAAACCTTGCCCGGGAGAACATCGCGTACATCGTGACCGGACACCCGGAGATGGTCCGATGAGGGGCCGCACGACCGAGGTGAGGTGCCCGCCGGCCCCGGCGGCTTCGGCATGTGGAGGAGAGACGAGGACGTGCAGCCCACCGTCACCGCCGTAGCGGCGGCCCAGCGGGTCGGGGAGATCCTGCGGGAGGCCCACGCGCAGCTTCCGCCCGGCGCCGAACTGAAGCCGTTCGGGCCGGGCGGCACGCTGCCGTGCGACGACCCGACCGACGGTGGCCCGGCCGGCCGGGTCTTCGTGGAGCAGCAGTACGAGCTGGTCCACCCGGCAAACTGGCCTACCGAGCAGGCGTTGGCGACACTCGCGGACCACTGGCGGCGGCGGGGCTACCGGATCGTCAACGACCTGCGGGACCGCGGCGATCCCCGGCTGAGCGTGGAGGACCCGGCCGACGGTTACCGGATCGGCGTCGCCGTCCACCATCGAGCCTCGGGCTCGGTGGACATCTATCTGATCGGCAGCTCGCCGTGCGTCTGGCGGCATGGCACACCCGACCCGTCGTAAAAGAAAGCTTCAGGTTCAGTTGTTAACTTGCAAGCTATCGACATAGACGATCGTCGGCGTATACCGTACGGCCACCGATCCCCGACCCGGGGCATCTCGTCGCCCTCGGCCGGGCGGAGACCCGGCCCGCTGCTGAGCCGACCTGCACGCCGCTGGCGTGCGCGGATGCCGTCGAGCGCGGCGTGGACGTCCGGCCAGAGCTGACACAGAGCGTCGGCGGCGTAGCTGGTTACCCTCGCGGATCGTGTCCTTCATCTCGTCGGCATTCACGGCCCAGCTAGCCCCAACGTCGTTCAGTTAGGCGTGGGTGGGGCTGGTCAAGGGGTGTGTTGATCAGGGAATGAGAGGCGGGGTTCCGGTATCAAGGTTTGTCACTCCAAGACAACCCGAACCAGGAACCCCGCTCGGTGGATCAGATTGCCATAACACGGACGGTCACGGTAGCTGCCGGACCGTTCGCGGCGGGTCATCTCGGTGAGTTGACCCGCCTCGTGCCGTTCGAGATGGTCGATGATGTGCTGGCCACGACCCGGCGTACGCAGCGACGGGTCCGCCTGTTGCCGGCCCGGGTCGTGGTGTATCTGCTGCTGGCCGGTTGTCTGTTCGCCGATTGCGGCTACCGGCAGGTGTGGGCGAAACTCGTCGCCGGCCTGCGCGGGCTACCGGTACCGGACCCCAGCGGCAGCGCGTTACGCCAAGCCCGGCAACGACTCGGCCCGGCCCCGTTGCGGGCCTTGTTCGACCTGCTACGAGGGCCTGCGGCCACCGGCGCCGTCGCCACCGTGTGGTGGCGGGGCCTGCTGCCGGTCGTCATCGACGGCACCATGATCACTGTCGCGGACTCGCCGGCCAACCTGCACCGCTACGTCAAACACCGGTGCAACAACGGCGGCTCCGGCTACCCGACACTGCGGCTGAGCGCCCTGCTGACCTGCGGCACTCGTACGGTCATCGACGCCGTGTTCGACCCGAGCACCACCGGCGAGACAGCCCAAGCCGAGCGACTCGCCCGCAGCCTACGCGCCGGGATGCTGCTACTGGCCGACCGCAACTACTGCGCCGCCGACCTGATCACCGCCTTCACCGCGACCGGAGCGAACCTGCTGATCCGCTGCAAGACCGGCCGCAGACTCCCGCTGATCCACCGCTACCGCGACGGATCCTGGCTATCAGTCATCGGCGGCCGACACGTCCGCGTGATCGAGGCCCGAATCAGCATCACCACCACCACCGGCAGCCACATCGGTGACTACCGGCTCATCACCACCCTGCTCGACCCGTCCCGCTACCCCGCCGCCGACCTCGTCACCCTCTACCACCAGCGATGGGAGATCGAGACCGCCTACCTGGAACTCAAATCCACCATCCTCGGCGGCCGGGTCCTACGCGCCCGCACCCCCGACGGCGTCGACCAGGAGATCCACGCCCTGCTGATCGTCTACCAACTGCTACGCACCGCCATGGTCGACGCCACCGACAGCCAGCCCGGCCTCGACCCGGACCGGGCCAGTTTCACCACCGCCCTCAACGCCGCCCGCGACCAAGTCGTCCACGCCGCCGGCGTCATCGCCGACACCGTCATCGACCTGGTCGGCGCCATCGGCGAACGTGTCCTGGCCAACCTGCTGCCCGAACGCCGCATCCGCACCAAGAGCCGCATGATCAAACGCTCGAACTCCAAGTACCAAGCCCGCGGACCGAACATCGATCGCCGCACCTACAAGGCCACCACCAGCATCGATGTCATCACCAACGACCCTTGACCAACCAACCACTGCCCTAACTGAAAGGCGTTGCAACTAGCCCAGGACGCTTACATATTGGCGAGCGGCGGCGGAACTGCCCTGGACGAGGGTCGCCGCCTCGGTGAGCCGCTGCTTGCTCTGCTCGGCGCGCTGGATCGCCTCCGCGATCATCGCGTGGTTCGTGCCGGCGGCGACGGCGCGCAGGCGGTTGAGCATCTGCTCGGTGCTCTCGATCGAGGACCGGATCTGGTTGAGTGTCGTGTTTCCCTGCTCGGCGGCTTGCGCGAGCGCTGCTTTGACTTCCTCGATACTGGCCATGCGGTCCTCCCCAACCTACGGATGTCCTGCTGTGGCAGGACTCGCCAGCACGCCACATCGTGACGCTTGCGTGGCCGACCGAACACTATCCGAGGGCATCGAGGGGATGCAGCCCTGCCCGTTGCTGTCGCCGAGCCTCCCGGCCGCTCTCACCGCCCTCGGCATCGACCGGAGCTGAGGGCGGCGCCACCGATCGGGGAGCGGGGGGATGGCGCGCCGATTTCCGACGTCGGCACGGGTGGCGTCGATTGGACACCTGCGAATAACGTTGCCGTGTGTCGCATTCGGGCCGCGCTGAGTGGCGGGCGTGCATCAGGGACGATCGCGCCGGTATTCGAGGTGGCGGCATCGTCCTCGGTGACCGGCACGTGCTGACCTGTGCGCACATTCTCCTGCCGGCGGCACACGGCGAGCGGAGCACCGTCCACGGACCTCCGTCCGACGATTTCCAGGTGGAGTTCGTCGGGCGCAGCCCGGGGGCGTCGCCGGGTTGGGCACGGGTGGCCGGCGGTTGCTGGAAGCCGCCGCAGGACGACCAGCGTGCCGATCTGGCGCTGCTCGAACTCGCCGATCCGCTGCCGGAGGGCACCGGTCCGGAGGTGCTACGCCGGCTGCCGTCGAACGCACGCCGTCGCGTGCGGATGTTCGGCTTTCCGGCGGCCGTTCCGACCGGGGTCTGGGCGCGGGCGCGGCTCGGCGGGGACGGCGGCCCGGGCGGTGAATGGATACAGCTCGATCGCGACCCGGTCGGCCCGGCCGTGGAGGCCGGGTTCAGCGGTACGGCCGTATTCGACGAGGAGACCGATCAGGTCGTGGGCGTCGTGGTCAGCTACCTTGCCCGCGGCGGTGCGGGCACCTCCTGGATGATTCCGGTCGAGACGATCATCAGATACCTGCCCCGGACCCGCGAATGGGTCAGCGGCGACTCGGCGGTCGATGAGAGCTTCGCCAGGCCGGTCGGTCCGGTGGTCAGCGACGAGACGGTGGTCCGGCAGCTCACCGAGTTCCTTGCCCCCGGAGCCCGGCCGGAGACCAGGGTCATCGTCACCACCCCGGGGTCGGCGGTGCACGCCGCCGTGCGCGACGTGGTGCTGCGAACCAGCCGGGAGTTCCGGCCCGCCGACGCCGGCCCGCCCGAATCCGCGCCGGCTGCTGCCGGCGGACCGCGACCGGGCCGGATCGATCTGGCCCTCGACGTCTCGGGACGGACGGCGGACGAGGTGAGCAGCCGGATCGTCAACTGGATGAGTGTGGGTGCCTCGGCGAAGTCGCTGGCCGACTGCCTGGCCGGGGAGCCGCCCCCGATGAGCCTGGTGCTCGACGGCGTCGACCGGGCGGCAGACCCGGAGGCGCTGATCGCGAAGGTGGTGCTGCCGATCGCGGAGCGGATGACCGGGCACGACCTCAGGCTGCTGCTGGTCTTCCACGACGACCACGCACCGAGCCTCGGATATGCCGCGACCGAGCTGTTGGGGAAGCGGATCGCCGTCCTGCAGGCCGCCGAAGAGGCCGCCTGGCAGCGCTATCTCCACGTCGCCGAGCGGGTCGCGCCGGTCGATCCGCCGAAGCGCAGCGGTGCCAAGCTGCGGCTGCGGTTGACCGCGTTGCGGGCGGCCGCCTCCCGGCCCGGTGACACTCCGCTGCTGCCCGCCGTCGAGGTGTGCCGGCCGCTGGTCGAGGAGGCACTTGCCGTGGCCGAGGAGGCACGGCGGGATCTGGACGCGAGGCTCGACGAGCGCGACCGGTTGCGGGAGCGGCTCGACGTGTACCGGGCGAGCGTGCCCGAGCGGCTGCGGGAGGACCGGGAGCTGACCGCGCTCTACCGCGAGACTCACGAGGCGCTCTGGCACGGGCCGTCCGACCTCGCGGTCTGCGCCGCGCTGGTCGACCGGTACGGAACCCTGATCCGGCGGCGCGGCGCCGGACCGGACGACCAGCCGGCGGAGATGTCGTGACGGGGACGTGGCGGCCGAGCCGTGGTGACGGGGACGTGGGGACGGGGACGGGGTGACGGGGACGTGGTGACGGGGAGCTGCAACCGTCCGGGCTGCACCGGGACGGTGGACGAGACGGGCTACTGCGACAGATGCAACCGCCGGCCGCTGGCTGCGGCCGGCCCTAAGGCACCGCCCGGCGTGCCCGCCCCGGCCGTCGCCGGCACCGCCGGTCCCGGCAGCATCCGTTCCGGCGCCGCCGAAGCCGCCGGCACAGTTGACGGCGGTACGGGTTCCGGCGGCGCCGGCTCGGGTGCTGTCTCCAGGCTGGCCGACGGCCTGGTGCCGATGCCGGACCTGCCGCTGCCCGACCCGCTCAGTCGGGTGGGTGGCGCCACGGAGGTGCCGGAGTCCAGCCGCTTCTGCGGCGAGTGCGGGGCCCAGGTCGGCCGCGGCTACGCCGGTCAGCCCGGCCTGCTGGAGGGCTACTGCCGCCGGTGTCAGACACCGTTCTCCTTCACCCCGAAGCTGCACCGGGGCGACCTGGTCGCCGACCAGTACGAGGTCGAGGGCTGCCTGGCCCGGGGCGGACTCGGCTGGGTCTACCTGGCCCGGGACACGCACCTCGACGGCAACCTGGTCGCCCTCAAGGGCCTGATCACCAAGAACGCGGCGGCGCTGCGGATGGCGGTCGCCGAGCGGCGCTTCCTGACCGCACTCGACCACCCCAACATCGTCCGGATCTTCAACTCGGTCACGCACCAGGATCCGCAGACCCGTGAGCAGACCGGTTACATCGTGATGGAGTACCTGAACGGGCAGTCCCTGCAGGATGTCCTGGAGGTCGCCGCCCGGGGCGCCGAGCCGCTTCCGATCGAGCACGTGCTCGCGTACGGCCACGAGATCCTCGCGGCACTGGACTACCTGCACAGCCGGGGCCTGCTCTACTGCGACATGAAGCCGGCCAACGTGATCCGCTGCCCGGAGCGGATCAAGGTGATCGACATCGGCGGCGTACGACGGATCGACGACAGCAGCGGCCCCTCGGTGACGACAGAGTTCTTCCGGCCACCGGAGTACGAGATCCACCGGCACGGTCTGACCGTCCGCTCCGACATCCACACCGTCGGCCGGACGCTCCAGGTGCTCTTCGAGGTGAGCGACGAGGGGCGCCCGGCGGGGACGCCGGAGAACCGGATCGCCTTCGGCGTGGAGTCGTTTCTCCGGCTGGTCAACCGGGCCGTCGCCCGGCGCGACCGGCGGTTCGCCACCGCTGCGGAGATGTCCCAGCAGCTCACCGGTGTGCTCCGGGAGGTGCTGTCGCTGCGTACCGGCCGGCCCCATCCGGCGCGGTCGGTGGTCTTCGCCCCGACCCCGGCGCTGCTGGACGGCGGGCTCGGTGCCGTACCGGGACTGGAGCGCTGGATCCGGGGCGCGACCGACCTGCTCGACGTCACGCCGCCGTCGCCCTCCTCGGCGGCGGCCGGCGGCCTGCCGGTGCCGATCGTGGACCCGGACGACGACGCGGCGGACCTGTTGGCGACCGCCGGTGCCGCGGACCCGCGCGGCCTGATCGAGAAGCTGGCCAACTCCGGCCGGCAGTCCGTCGAGGTCCAGTTCGCGCTCTGCCGGGCGTACCTGGCGGCCGGCGATCTCGACCGTGCGGCGCGCTGCCTGGACGAGGCAGTCGCCGAGCTGGGCGCCCGGCCCGACCAGGACTGGCGGATCCGCTGGCACAACGCGCTGCTCTGCCTGGCCCGCGCCGACGTGGCGGCGGGAAGCGGGGAATTCGACGCCGTCTACACGGACTGTCCCGGTGAGATCGCCCCGAAGCTCGCCCTCGGTTTCTGCGCCGAGCACCTGGCCGAGTACGCGAGGGCGGAACGCTGCTACGAGGCGGTCTGGCGGCGGGACAACAGCGTGGGCAGCGCCGCGTTCGGGCTGGCCAGACTGCGGCTGCGCGACGGCGACCGGGCCGGTGCGGTACGGATCCTGGACGAGGTGCCGAGGGAGAGCCTGCACTACGAACGGGCCGGGGTGGCGGCGGTCCGCATTCTCTGCGGGCGGCTTCCTGCCGGCGTACCGAGCGCCGGCAGGGGCGGGTCGGGCGCCGGTGGACCGACCTCCGGTGACCTCGCCGAGGCGCTCCGGCGGTTGCCCGCGCTGCACCTGGACGGGGGCAACGAGACCGGCGAGGCCAGAGACCGGTTGACCGCGCTGGTCCAGGTGGCGGCGCTCGGCCTGGTCCGCCGGGATGCCCAGGTCCGCCGGGACGACCCCGCCCGTGTCGGAGCGGGGGGCGTGGGCGGCGTCGACGCCGCCCACGCCGTGGAGGACCGGGACGCCGACGGGCGGCTAGGGGACGCCGACGGGCTCGGGGACGGCGGCGAGGTGCTCGGCCGGGAACTGACCGAGGACGACCTGCGGCGGCGGCTGGAACGGTCGATGCGGGTGCTCGCCGGCCAGGCCCGCACCGCCGACGACCACGGGGCACTGGTCGACCTCGCCAACACGGTGCGGCCGAGGACCCGGTGGTGACGCTGTGACGGGAGGGGACGCCATGACTCCAGGGGCCGGCGCGGGGGGCCCGCTGCACGCCTTCGAGCTGGAGGTCGTGCAGAACAAGTACCGGTCCACCTCGGACACGGGGATGGCCGTGGTGCTCAGGGTCGGTACCCGGCGCTCCGGCGGGGCGGTGGCGGCGGCGCCGGCCTCGGCCGCGGTGGCGATCCTGGTCGACTGCTCCAGCTCGATGGGGTATCCACCGGCCAAGATGTCGGCGGCCAAGCAGGCCACCCGGGCCGCGATCGACACGATCCGGGACGGCAGCCGCTTCGCGGTCGTCGCCGGCACCGACGGCGCCCGGATGGTCTATCCGGAGCCGGCGACGACGGCGGTCGCCGATGCCACCACCCGGGCGGCGGCGAAGCAGGCGGCCGGGCATCTCTACGACAGCGGCGGCACCGCCATGGGAAGCTGGCTGCGGCTGGCGGACCAACTGCTGGCGCCGTACCCGGAACTGGTGCGGCACGTGATCCTGCTGACCGACGGCCGCAACGAGCACGAGACGCCGGAGGAACTGGAGGCGGTGCTGACCGCCTGCGCGGGCAGCTTCGTCTGCGACGCCCGGGGCATCGGCGAGGACTGGGACCACCGCCAGCTGCTCCGGATCACCTCGGTGCTGCGCGGCGAGGCCGAGGCTGTCGGAGACGTCGCCGAGCTGGCGGCCGACTTCGAGTCGATCATGGACAGGGCGATGGGGAAGCGGGTCCCCGACCTGCGGATCCGCCTCGGCACGGCGCCGGGCGTGCGGGTGCGGTCGGTGCGCCAGGAGACGCCGACACTGGCCGATCTGACCGAGCACGCCACGGTACTGGACGAGCGGACCACCGAGTTCTACACCGGCTCCTGGAGCGGTGACGAGAGCCGGGAGTATCTCGTCGACCTGGCGATCGCCTACGGGCGGGACGGGGACCGGCCACCGCTGGAGGAGGATGTCCGGGCGGCCCGGGTGGACCTGATCATGGCAGGGGAGCGGTGCGCCGACCCGCAGCCGATCGAGCTGCGCTGGACGGACGATCCGGTGGCGTCGACCCGGATCGAGCCGCTGGTCGCCCGGCACCTCGGGCAGGAGGAGCTGGGGGAGGCGGTGGCGGCCGGCTGCGACGCCCTGGAGAGCGGTGACCGGAAGACCGCGGAGGCGAAGCTCGGGCTCGCCGTCGTCCTGGCGGAGCGGCTGGGCAACGCCGAGATCCTGCGCCGGCTGGCCGGCCTGGTGGAGGTCACCGGGGACTCGGACCGGCCGGTACGCCTGCGGGACGACTGGACCCGCAGCGCCATGCTGCGGGTCGCGGTCAGCTCGGTGATGGTCGGCTCGGAGCCACGACCGACCAACCACAGGCCGGCACCCGAGCCGGCGATCCCGACCGGTCCGGACCAGGAGTGTCCCTGTGGGCGGATCTCGCCACCGGACGCGCTGGTCTGCGAGGCGTGCAAACGCCCCTTCGACCGCGCCGAGGACGGTGGGCGGGCATGACGGCGGGACCGTCGGCGGGCGACGTGACGGCCGGACCGTCGGTGGGTGGCACGGCGCGGTCGAGCACGACCCGGCGTACGCTGCTGCGCCTGCTCGGCTGCCTCCTCGGCGCGACGGCGCTGGTGCTCGCCACCTCGCTCGCCGTGGTCTGGGGCACCCACCGCACCGCCGAGACGGTACGCACCCGGAGCCTTCCCTCGGTGATGGAACTGGCGGCGGTCCGCACCGCGCTGGTCCGAGCCGACACCGCGGCGATCACGAGCTTCCAGAGCAGGCAGGCGGGGCTGGCCGGGCCGGGCGAGGAATACCAGAACCAGATCGCCGCCGCCAGCCAGAGCCTGGCCCAGGCCGCCGAGGACATCGGCTCCGGGGACGGCACGAGCAGCCGGCAGATCCAGCTCGTCGAGGGGCTGCTTGTCACGTACGTCGGCCTGGTCGGCCAGGCGGACGCGCACTACCGCAAGAGCGGGCCGGGTGGCCTGGCCACCGCCTATCTCTGGTACGCCTCCCGGCTGCTCCACTCCGAGCAGGGCATCCTGGCACAGCTCGACAGCCTGCTCGCGGCCGAGACCGACGCGCTGGAGGCGCGGCTGGCCTCGGGCTGGCTGGGTCCCGCCGCGACCCTGCTCTGGCTGGTGCCGGCGCTGAGCCTGCTGGTCCTGCTCGTCGGCACCCAGCTCTTCCTGCACCGGCGCTTCCGGCGCATGGTCAACTGGGGACTCGCCGCCGCCACGCTCCTGCTCGCCGTGCTCGTCGCCGGTACGTCGTTCGCGCTGGTCTCCAAGGCCCAGCTGGCCGACGCCGGGGCGGAGCTGTCGGAGGTCCGCCGGCTCTCCGGCGAGCAGTTCCGGGCCGCCGACCGGGACGGAGCCATCGCCCTGGAAAGACTGCTGCGGGAATCCTGCGTCCGGGACGACGGCTGCGACGTCTCCAGCGACGTCTTCCGGCCCGGCCTCACCGCCGCGTCCCCGACGCCGGTCGCGGACCGCGACGTGCTGGGCCGGGCCGAGGAGGTCGACGAGCAGGCGGGGGCGGCGACCAGCGCGACGTCCTTGGCCTTCGTCGTCCTGCTGCTGGTGTCGCCGATCGCGCTGCTCGTCTGGCTCGGGCTGCGGCCACGCCTCGAGGAATACCGGTACCGGTCGAGATGAGACTTCACCTGCGGCGCAAGGCCGCCCACCTGGTCCTGCTGCCGCTGCTGACCGCGGGAGCGGGGGCGACCGGCTGCCTCGGCCAGCCGGTCGAGGAGACGGTCAGCGTGCTCGCCTCCTGGACCGGCGCCGAGGAGGCGAGCTTCCGCACCGTGCTGCGGGCGTTCGAGGAGGAGTACGGCGTCGAGGTGGACTACCAGGGCACCCGGGCCGTGCGGCAGATCCTCCTCGCCGAGGTGCAGAAGGGCACGCCGCCGGATGTCGCGGTGCTGCCGACCCTCAGCGAGCTGGCCGGCTATCTGCGCCGGGACGTGCTGCGACCGCTGGACGGCGAGCCCGGCTCGTCGTCGATGGCGCGGCAGTGGCGCGAACTGGCCCAGTTGAACGCGCGCGGTGGCCCGGACGTCATCCCGATCAAGGCCGACCTGAAGAGTCTCGTCTGGTACGTCCCGGAGCGGTCACCGTTCGGCGCCGCGGGGCCGCCGACGAGTTGGGAGGCGCTGGTCGAGACCAGCGGGTCGCTGGCGGAGGCGGGCGCGACACCGTGGTGCCTGGGGATGAGCGCGACGCCGGGATCCGGCTGGCCGGGGACCGACTGGATCGAGGACATCCTGCTGCACCGCTCCGGGGTGGCCGACTACGACGCCTGGGCGGGCGGCAGGCTCGCCTGGGACTCGGCGAAGGTGAAGGCGGCCTGGACGGCCTGGGGCGACCTGGTCACCGCGCCGGGAATGGTCCGGGGCGGTGCCGACGCCGCCCTGCTGACCGAGTTCACCGACGCCGGCCGGCCAATGTTCACCAGCCGACCCGGCTGCCTCTTCGAACACCAGGCGTCCTTCGTGATCGGCATCCGGGAGGGCTACCCGGAGGACGACCGGGGCGGTGCCGTCCGGGCGGCGGAGGTGACCGGCGCCGACTACCTGCCGTTCCCGGCCTTCCGCGACGCCGCCCCGGGCGCCGGACGGCGGGACGCCGCGATGGTCTCGGCCGACTTCGCCGGCCTGCTGAGCGACAAGCCGGCGGCCCGGCGCCTGATCGAGTTCCTCGCCACCGACGAGGCCCAGCGGATCTGGCAGGACAGCAGTGCCGGCACCTCCTTCTCGGTCAACCGGGACGTGCGGCCGAGCGACCGTGGCGCCGAGCCGGCCGGCGCCACCGGGCCGGACCGCCGCGCCGAGGTGCGTACCAGGATCGCGCAGACGCTGACCGCGAGCCGGAGCCCGCTCTGCCTCGACGCCTCCGACGTGATGCCGACCGCGATGGCGAACGCCTTCCAGCACGCCGTGCTCGAATATCTGCGCTATCCGGACCGGCTCGATGCCCTGCTCGGCGACCTCGAAGGGCTCCGCAGGTCGATCGGGCCGGACGAGTGGCTGCCGGGCGCGTGCAGCGGGCCGGGTTAGCCGGCGGCGGGTGGCGACGGGCACCCGGTCCACGCGGCTCCGGCCGGTAAGCCCAGAGCAGTATTGCGCTCCTTACGGGGTCGTGCCACGATCGTCCGCGATGAGCCAGTCCCGCACACCCATCCCGGAGACCGCCCCGCCGTCGCGGGCGGTCGACGCCTCCGCGCGGCGGATCTTCGGACTCGCCCTCCCCGCCCTGGTCGTGCTGGCCGCGGAGCCGCTCTACGTGCTGGTCGACACGGCCGTGCTGGGGCACCTCGGCGCGGTGCCGCTGGCGGCGCTGGCGGTCGGTGGTCCGGTGATGACCCTGGTCGTCTGGATCGGCACCGTCACCGCCTACGGCACCACCGGCCGGGCGGCCCGCCGGTTCGGGCACGGTGACCGGCCGGCCGCCGTCGCCGAGGGCGTCCAGTCCTCCTGGCTCGCCCTCACCGCCGGCCTGCTGCTGGTGGTCGTCATGCAGGCCGCGGCCGGCCCGCTGGCGCGTACCGTCGCCGGGAGCGGAAACCCCGACGTGGCCGACGGCGCGGCCCTCTGGCTGCGGATCGCGGTGCTCGGCGCCCCCGGCCTGCTGCTCGCCGCGGCCGGCAACGGCTGGATGCGCGGCGTGCAGGACACCCGCCGGCCGCTCTGGTTCGTGCTCGGGCCGAACCTGCTCTCCGCCCTGCTCTGCCCGCTGCTGGTCTATCCGGTCGGCCTCGGCCTGGTCGGTTCGGCGATCGCCAACGCGGTGGCACAGACGCTGTCCGGGCTGCTCTTCGCGGGAGCGCTGGTAGCCGAGCGGGTGCCGCTGGCGCCCCGGCCCCGGGTGATCGGCCGGCAACTCGTGCTCAGCCGGGACCTGCTGATCCGGGGTGCCGCCTTCCAGGCCAGCTTCCTCTCCGCGACCACCGTGGCCGCCCGGTTCGGCGTCGCCGCCGTCGGTGCCCACCAGATCGCGCTGCAACTCTGGTTCTTCACCGCGCTGCTGCTCGACGCGCTCGCCATCGCCGCCCAGGCGCTGGTCGGGGCGGCACTCGGCGGCGGCGACGCGGCCAGCGCCCGGCTGCTCTCCCGGCGGATCGCGTTCTACGGCGGGATCTGCGGTGTGGCCTTCGCCGTGCTGATCGGCGCCGGTGCCGGCATCGTGCCGGGTTGGTTCAGCGACGATCCGCAGGTACGCGAACAGGCGATGATCGCCTGGCCGTGGTTCGTCGGGATGCAGCCGCTGGCCGGTGTCGTCTTCGCCCTCGACGGGGTGCTGATCGGCGCCGGCGACGTCGGCTACCTGCGCAACCTGACAGTGGTCAGCGGGCTCGGCGTCTTCCTGCCGATGATCTGGCTCAGCTACGCTCTCGATCTCGGGCTCGGTGGAATCTGGGCCGGGCTCGCCCTCTTCGTCATGGCCCGGCTGGTCGGGCTGCTGCTACGGATGCGTTCCGGCCGCTGGGCGGTGCTCGGCGCCACTCGCTGAGTACGGCCGTGGGCGGCCTGCCGCGAAACATGCCCGCTGACCGGGAACCGTCGGAGTGGCAGGTGCAGGTAGCCTGCCAGGACGAGTGGGACCCTGAATCGGGGGAGTGACGGTGCGACGGCGAGAGCGGTGCGTGGTGGCACATGCGTGACGATTCTCCCCGCTGGGAAGAGGTCAACCCGAGCAACTTTCCGCACGAGAAGGACGGCCTGCGGGAGCTCGCCTCCTACCTGCCGGACGCCCACCCCTTCCACGTCTGGGCCAATGTCGAGTTCGTGGGCACGGATGGGTCGATCAACGAGATCGACGCGCTGGTGCTCACCCGCAGTGGTCTGTACGTGGTGGAGCTGAAGCACTGGCAGGGTGTGATCGAGGGCAGCGGCACCCACTGGACCCGACAGCTGCCGAACGGCCGGAAGGTCCCGGAGGACAATCCGTACATCCTGGCGAACCGTAAGGCGAAGCGGCTGGCCAGCCTGATCAGGCACTACGCCCCCAGGAACGCGCAGGTGCCGTACGTGGGTGCGGTCGTCTTCCTGCATGCCCGGAATGCCCGGTCGAACCTTGACCCGATCGGCCGGCAGCACGTCTACGGGCTTGACGGGCACGAGGCGACCTCCCGACTACCGAGCCTGAAGAAACTCCTGCTCGACCCGGCACAGAATCCGCGTCACCAGATAGATGCGGCCCGGGGCCGGCAGATCGTCGACCTGGTCCGTGGCGCGAAACTCCGGCCGTCGGTACGGGACCGCAAGATCAATCAGCTGGTGCTGAGGGACACCCGCCCCGTCGCGGAAGGGCTCGGCTGGCAGGACTTCCTCGCCGAGCACACCCTGAACGCCTCGGTGGTGCGGCGGGTGCGTTTCTATCTGACCAGCCGCGCGGCCGAGGACGAGATCCCCGACATCCGAAAGGCCGCCGAGCGGGAGTTCCGGTTGCTCCAGGGGATTCACCATCCGGGGATAGCCCGAGCGGTCGACCTGGCCGAGCACGCCTGGGGGCCGGCGGTCATCTTCGACCACCAGCCGGACTGGGTACGCCTCGACCGGTGGCTGATCGAGCGGGGCGGACGGCTGCAGTTGGCGCAGCGGTTGCAACTGCTCCAGGACCTCGCCGAGATCATCGACTACGCACACGCCCGGCGGCTGGCCCACCGGTCGCTACATCCCCGGGCGATCTTCGTCGACCGTCCGGAGGCGGCCCGGCCGTCGTTGGTGGTGACCGACTGGCAGACCGGAACCCGGACGGCGGCCACCTCGCTCACCCAGCTCGGTTCCTCCACCGATCCGGCGACCCTCACCATGTTCTTTGATGACGAGGTACGTCGCTACCAGGCGCCCGAGGCGGCGAACATGACCCGCTCGCTCGGGCACCAGCTCGATGTCTTCTCACTCGGCGTGCTGGCGTACCGGATCTTCACCGACCGGGAAGCGGCGCCGACCCCGGAGGCGCTGCTCGCCGCGGTCACCGGCGGCGGGCTGCACCTGGACGCGGCCGCGGACGGCATGCCGAAGTCCCTGGTCGACCTGGTCTACGACGCCACCCGGGGCGATCCGGCGCAGCGCCTACCCACTGTGGCCGAGTTCCGGCTCCGGCTGGAGGACGTCTGGGAGGAACTGACCGCACCCGAGCCGGAGCCGGTCGTCGACCCGCTCTCCGCGCACAAGGGCGACGTGCTCGACGGCGGTCTGACCGTCGTGGCGCGGCTCGGCAGCGGTGCCACCGCGACCGCGCTGCAGGTGACCCGGCCGGACTCCGACGGCAAGCCGCTCGTGTTGAAGGTCGCCCGGGACGAGCAGCACCGGGAGCGGTTCGCCGCCGAGGCCGCGACCCTGGACAAGATCCGGGACTGGCGGGTGGCTGCCCTGGTCGCCGGGCCGATCGTGGTCGGTGGCCGGACCGCACTGCTGATGGAGTCAGCCGGGGAGCGGACCCTCGCCGAGGAGTTGCGTGGTGGCCGGCTCGCCCTCGAACTGTTGGAACGATACGGCCGTGACCTGCTGGAGATCGTCGCGGTGCTGGACGGCTACGGGGTGTGGCACCGGGACATCAAGCCGGCGAACCTGGCGGCCCGGGCGCGTCCATCGGACAAGCAGCAACACCTGTGCGTCTTCGACTTCTCGCTGTCGGCGACCCCGGCCGACCAGCTCTCCGCCGGCACCGTCGGCTACCTGGACCCGTTCCTCGGGCCGCCGCGCCGGCTCCGCTACGACGCCGCCGCCGAGCGGTTCGCCGCCGCGGTGACGCTCTACGAGATGGCGACCGGCACCCTGCCCCGGTGGGGCGACAACGCGAACCCGGCCGTGATCAGCGAGGAGGTCAGCCTCGATCCGACCTCCTTCGACCCGGCGGTGGCGGACCGGATGGTCGGTTTCTTCGCCCGGGCGCTGGCCCGGGACGACGCCGAGCGGTTCGACACGGTCGACGAGATGACCGACGCCTGGCGGGCGATCTTTCGGGAGATCCCGGACCCGGAGGAGACGTCCGGCCGGCCTGGCGGCCGAATCGAGGCGTTGCACCGGGACTCCCCGCTGGAGGTCGCCGGGCTTACCGCCCGAGCCCGGTCGGCGTTGGAGCGGCTCGGCGTGCACACCGTCGGGCAACTGCTCGACGCCAAGCCGTCGGAGCTGACCCGGGCCAGGGGCGTACCGGACGCCACCCGCAAGGAGATCCTGGCCCAGGCCCGATCGCTCCGGGCCGAGTTGGCGGTGATCGAGTCCAGGATTCCGGAGCAGGTCGGCACCGCCGGATCGGTGACCGGGGACGCCGCCGGTACCGCCGGAATCGAGGAACTCTGTGCGGCGCTGCTGCCCGCCGAGACCAGCCGGAACCGGGTCCAGCGGACGACGCTGCGGGTGCTGCTCGGCCAGGCGACAGGCGACGGTGAGAGCTATCTGCACTGGCCCACCCAGAGTGAGGCGGCGGCCCGGGTCGCCGGGCAGAGCCAGCCACAGGTCTCCACGCTGCTGCGCCGCCAGGTCGGCAGGTGGCTGACCGACCCCGCTGTGGAGGCGGTGCGCAACGAGATCGTCACACTGTTGGACGGTCGGGGCGCGGTGATGTCCAGTGTGGAGCTCGCCGACGCGCTCATCGTCGCGCACGGATCCCTGTCGGCGGAGCCGAAGCGGACGGCGCAGGCGATCGGGCTGGTACGCGCCGCGGTCGAGGCGGAACTGGCCCGGGGCGGTAACGCCCGGCTCGCCGTCCAGCGGTTCCGTAGGACCGACCTCGTGCTGGTCGGTCGGGAGCCGGAGGACGTCTCCGGCGAGGTGACCGCCGCCGACCTGCTCGGTTACGTGGTCCACCTCGGTCAGCTCGCCGCGACGCTCGCGAAGGCGGACCCGTTGCCGACCCGGCAGCGGGCGGTCGAACAGTTGCGGACCCTGGACCCGCCGGTCCTGATGCCGCCGGTGTCCGACGTGCGGCTGTTGCAGCTCGCCGCGGCCGGTAGCAACGGCGAGGCGGACGTCAACGTCCAGGGGCAGCTCTACCCGGTCGGGATGCCTGCCGCACGGGCCCTTCGACTGGCCGCCGGAGGGCTGATCGGCCAGTCACTCACCGTCGACGAACTGCGCAAACGGGTACAGTCCCGGTTCCCCCGCGCGGAGGAGCTGCCCGGCCGTCCGCGGCTGGACGAGGTGCTGGCCGAGTGCGAGGTACCGCTGGTCTGGCTGCCCACTCAGGCCCACTACGGTCGCCCCGAGTCGAGGACGACGGTCGGTGGCGGCACCCGGATGACGAACTCGGTCGCCCCGATCCTCGGCCCGGACGCCACCGCCGAGGCGCACGCCAAACTTGTCGGCGCCATCGAGCGGCGGGGCTTCCTGGTGGTGAAGACGTCGATGCGGCGGCTGACGGCGGCTCGGAAGGCGCTGCTGTCCCGGCTCGGCCTCACCGAGGTGGACGTCACCGCGATCCTGCTGGACCGGTTGCGGGCGCTCGGCTACCCCTGGGAGGCGATCGTCGCCGCCGACAACGGATCGCCGGCCGACGCCGACTTCCGCAGCCTGGTCGACCTGGTACGGCACGAGGTCGTACCGGCGATCGGCGAGGCGTTGGCGGCGGCCGACGGGCCGGCGCTGCTGACCGAGGCGGCGCCGCTGGCCCGGTACGGGCAGATGCGGTTCGTCCAGGAGCTGGCCGACCCGACGCGGCCCCGGCCGGCGGCCCGGCTGCTGCTGGTCCCGGTGCGCAGACCGGAGGCGGCGCTGCTGGACGGCGAGCCGATTCCGCTGGTCTCCCCGGCCAGCCAGGCACTCTGGCTGCCCGACACCTGGCTCCCCGCCCCGTCGCTGCCGGCCTCGCCGCAAGGGCGTGCACCGTAGACGGATAACGGACTGTGAGCGAGTTTCCGATCTGGTAGACATCGGGGAATGCCGCTGCGCAAACTCGTGCTGGAGAACTACCGCTGTTTCCGAGACCGGCAGGAGATCGAGCTGGCCCCGGTCACCGTGGTCCTGGGCAAGAACAACTCCGGCAAGAGCGTGCTGACCCGGGCGCCCCTGGTCATCGCCACCGGCTTCGACACCACAAGTGAGCTGCCGCTCGACCTCGACCGGCTCGGCCCAGACGCCGTCGACGACTGGGCCGACCTCCACTTCGGGCAGAACGTGTACCGCCCCTTCACCATCGGCCTGAGCGTGGATGGCCGACGGACGTTCGACCTGTCCGCGACGATCCAGTACGTCGACCTGATCCGGCGGCCCGTGCTGCAGCGGTGGTCGATCAGGTCGGCGACCTTCAACGCGACGTTGACCTGGGACGTTCCGTCGGCCGCAGTGGTGAGTAGCGAAGGCCCCCGTGCCTACGCCAGGGAGCGGCCGAGCGGGCTACGGACGGTGGGGCCGGTGTCGTTCCAGGGCCTGCGCCCAGGGCTCGACGAATTTCCGGCGGCGGAAATGCGGCGTTGGGGACTATCGCCGGGGCTGATCCGCTATCTGGGGCCGTACCGGGAGCGGTGGGGTCGGCAGCACCGGATGCCGCTCGGCGGGCCGGGTGACGTCGGGGACAACGGTGCGGGCGTACCGGGGATCCTCGCCTACGACCAGGTGCGGCACGGCGGCGCGTTGCTCGACTCGGTCAACCGGCGACTGCGGGACATCGTGCCCGGCTGGCGGCTGGACGAGGTGGCGGACGGCTCGCGCTGGAAGACGGTGCTGACCCGGGAGGACGGCGGCAAGCTCCAGGTCAATCTGGCCGACGCGGGCAGCGGACTGGCCCAGGTGCTGCCGATCCTGGTGCAGTGCGCGCTGGACGAGCGGGACGGGTCGGCGAGCGACCCGCCGTTGCAGATCATCGAGGAGCCGGAGATGCACCTGCACCCGGCAGCGCACGCCGAGCTGGCCGACCTCTACCTGCGTACGGCGAAGGCGACCGGGACCCGGTTCCTGGTCGAGACGCACAGCGAGACGCTGCTGCTGCGGCTGCGCCGCCGGATCGCGCAGCAGGACTATCCGCCGGAGATGGTCGCCGTCCACGTGGTGGAGCAGGTCGACGGCGTCTCCACGGTCCGCCGGGTCGGGATCGACGGTCTCGGCAACCTCGACGACGACTGGCCGGAGGGCTACTTCTCGCAGGACTACCACGAGGTACGGGGACTGGCGAAGGCGCAGGCGAGGAGGCGGCGGGATGCGTCTTGAGATCGCCCGGGAGGTCTTCGACCTCGGCGACCCGGCCCTGCTGCGGAAGCTGATCGACCTGGCCATCGAGGGACGGCACGAGTGGCGGCCGGATCTCGACGAGGCCGTCTACGTTGACGAGCGCAGTGACCGCTTGCCGCCGGACCAGCGGGAATACCTGGAGAAGCTGGTGATCGAGGCGGCGGATCCGACCCCGCCGTCGTCGGCCGCCACCGCCCAGGTCACCCTGGCCGAGCTGCGGGACATGGTCAGCGACCTGGCGAAGCCGGCCGTACTGGTGCTGGAGAACAGGTTCAGCGACGGAGAGTTCGTGCAGCGGGTGGCGGCGGTCTTCGGCGAGGACCGGATCGTCGAGGCGCTGGACGCGGCGAACGAGTGGCTGCGGCTGTGCAACGGCGGCGGCACCGGGCAGTTGGCCGAGTCTGCGATCGCGGAGTGCAAGATGTTCCGGATGCTGGTCCGGGTCGCCGTGCTGCTGGACAGCGACCGGGCGCATGCCGGCGCGGTGAGTGACTACGAGCCGAAGGTGACGGCGATGCGGGCGGCCGGCGTACCCGAGGTGCACATGCTCCTGCTGCGGATGATCGAGAACTATCTGCCGCTGAAGGCGTGGGAGCACCACTTCGCCCACCAGCCGGAGAAGGTCGACGCGTTGCGGCGCAGGCCGCTGGCCGAGCGACACTACCTGCACCTGAAGACGCACTTCGGCAGGCGCAACATGCCGAAGCGGCTACTGCCGGAGGATCTGATGTTGACCACGGAGGACTTCGCCGAGCTGGGCGAGGACGCGGTGGCCGACCTGCGCGAGCTGTTCGCGATGATTCACCGGATCCTGTAGGAGACTGGGCGGCATGCTCTCGCACCGGGGCGACATCCGGCCCGACCCGACCATCATGCTGATGGACGACCTGCTGGACCAGGTCCAGCGGGGCCTGGTCCGGGTGCCGGAGTTCCAGCGGCCGTTCGTGTGGCGCCCGGAGCAGATGCTCGACCTCTTCGACAGCATCGAGCGCGGCTATCCGATCGGCAGCCTGCTGCTCTGGCAGACGGACGAGCCGGTGCCCGCGCTGGAGCGGATCGGCGGCATCGCGATCCCGCACGGCTCGGGCGGGCAGGTCTCATATGTGCTCGACGGCCACCAGCGGATCTCCACCCTCTTCGGGGTGCTGCGCCGGCCGGGTGAACTCTTCGGGCCGAAGGATCCCCGGGACGCGAAGTGGTGGGTCTACCGGGACCTGCGGGGGCCTACGGAGACGGACCGGAACGCCTACCGTTACCAGACTTCGGCCGGTGCGACACCCGAGACCTTCCTGCCGCTGCGGGCGGTCGGCAACACCATCGACTTCCTGCACTTCTCCCGCGACCTCGAACTCCGGCTGGCCCGGCAGCCGGAACGGCTGCTGCCGATGCTGCGTGAGGCGGAGGCGGTCGCCCAGCGGCTCAAGGGCTACAAGCTGACCGTGATCCGGCTCCAGGGCGCCAGCCTCCAGCAGGCGGTCGAGGTCTACACCCGGCTGAACCGGACCGGGACCCGGATGGACGCCGACCAGATGGTCTCGGCGTTGACCCACCGGCGCGGGCAGCCGACGCTGGCCAGCCGGATCGACGACATCGTGGCCCGGATCGCGTCGACCGGGTTCGGCGAGATCCCCCGGATGGCGGTCTTCCGGCTGGTGCTCGCGGTCGGCGGGGAGCCGGACATCATGTCCCCGCGCTGGGAGGCGGTCGCGCACTCGCTCCAGGACAAACTGCACCGGGCGGTGCCACAGGCGGAGGCGGCGACCGAGGCCGCGGTCGGGTTCCTGCGCGGCGAGGTCGGGCTGCCGCTGGCGAAACTTCTGCCGTACGCGCACCAGCTCACGTTGCTGGCCTGGTTCTTCCGGTGGTGCCCGGAGCCGACGGTGCGGCAGCGGCGGATGCTGTGGCGGTGGTTCTGGGTGACCTCGTGGGCCGGCTCGTTCGCCGGCGCCACCTCCACCACGCTGCGCCGGGCGTTGCAGGAGATCGCGGCGTTCGCCCGCGATGACGCCCCGCTGAGCCTGGACCTGGCCGGGGTGCAGCCGATGCCGGAGGAGTTCAATTTCAACAGTGCCCGGACCAGGGCGTTCGTCATCTGGGAGCTGAACGAGCTGCCGGACCGGCTGGATGCCCTCGGACAGCCAGTCGACCTGGTCAAGCAGATCGCCTCGGGCGGCAGTCAGGTGTTCCGCCCGGTGGTGGCGGGCGACAAGCGGCCGGCGAACCGGCTGATCCTGCCCACCCCGCCGAACATGACGGTGCTGACCGCGTTGAAGGAGCTGCGGGAGCCGCTGGTCGGCGAGTTGCTGGCCAGCCACGGCATCCCGACGAGGTCATGGCACCGGCTGCGGGAGGGCGGCCAGGGCGGAAAACTCTTCGTGGACGACCGGACGGAGGTGCTGGCCGAGCGGCTGCGCGCGTTCGCCGCCGATGTCGGGGTGACCCTGACCGACGGCCTGGTCGGCATCGCCGACGAGGACACCGAATAGCGCGGCCGGTCAGCGGCGGCTCACGGCCTCGGGATGCGGGTGCCGGGCTTCCAGCCGTCACCCCGCCACTCGTTCGACGGGCTGGAGGGCGGCAGCGCGAGTGCGTGGTTGTGGTTGTTGAACTCGGGCGCTCGGTTGATCACCTTCTCGGTTATCGGCACTGTGGCCGCCGCTTTCGCGGCAGCCGCCTCCCAACTGGTGATGAGCGACCTGGTCAACGCGTTCACCGCATTGGCCAGGGCGTTGAGGGGAGTGCCGACGTCTTTGCTGAGGCTGCCCGCCACCTCGTTGTAGGCCTGGAGCTGGGCCGAGATGGTGGCGATGTGGGCGAATCCGAGGTTGGCGAACTCCAGCTGCAGATCGTCGAGCGTCTTGGACGCCTTCACCCCCTCGTCGCCGAGCCACTGAAGATTGTCGGCGAGCGCCTCGTAGTGCCGGCCCAGACTGCTGGCGTAGATCACGTAGGCGCTGGCCGCACCGGGCGAGGCCCAGTACTGCTGAAGGTCCTTGACCTGGTTGGCCATGTTCTCGCGAAGGGTCCGGTAGGCGTTCGCTCCGAGTCGCAGCAGGTTGGCGCGGTTGGCGATGATGCCGGGCCAGGCGGCGCTGGCCTCGTCGATGAAGACGGTGCTGGATTCGGCCGGAGCCAGACCCCACTGCCGGACAATTTTTTCAGCGGTCTGTAGCTCGCCGTACCACTCGGTGATGAACTCCCAGAGTTTGCGGCGGCCCTCGGTCATGAGTTCGGCCCGCCGTAGGGCCTCCGGGGTCTTCGAGAGGTCGGCCCCTGCCGGATAGAGGTCCTGCTCGTTGATCGCGCCGTCCCGCAGCAGGATGTTCAGGTCGTGGTTGACCGGAGTGTCGTCGGGGATGGCCGGAATGGAGACGCCGGCGTGGCGATCGGGGATCTTCAGGTCGCCACCGGGCCGGGCAACGGCGCCGGGCGGGATGCCCACCGCCTCTACGAAGGGCATCAGCGGCCCACCGGTCAGAGCGGAGAGGTCCGCGGCGACCCTGATGTCGGCGTCGGCGTAGTTGGCAGCCACCTGATAGAGGGTCTGGCCGACGTCATCGAACCGCTCGCTGGCCAGAGCGGCCTCCCGGACACGGTCGTCGCAGGCTTCGGCCCACTCGGTCCTCCACTTCTGGACCCACTCCATCGGGCCCCAGGCGACGTCGGGGATCGCACCGACGTGCCGGACGTAGCGCCCGATGGCCTCACAGGCCATCGCGTCGCCGAGGCGTCCGCTGGCATGCCGGACCAGGGCGGCGGTCTCGACGCTGATTGTGCTCACAGGTTGTCGCCCCAACGCTGGAAGAGTCGTTCCGAGGTCCGGGCATAGTCGGCGAGCGCGGTGGCCAAGGCACCGTGCACCTCGTCGGTGAGTTGCCGGTGGGTCAGTTCCCGGAAGGCGCCGGGCTCGATCGACACGCTGATCTCGCCCTTGGCGTCGCGGCGCACCTCGACGTAACCCAGGGCGGAGCGGCCGTGTACCGGACTGCTGTCGAGTTCGGCACGGAAGCGGTCGTACTGGGTTTCCATGATTAAGTCCTCACAGCAGCGCGATCAGGTGTGTGGCCAGAGCCTCGGCCTTCTGCTCGGCGTCCGCGCGTAGGGTGGTCTGGTCGGCCTCGGGATCCCACCAGTGCACGCGCACCTCGATCCCGATGTCGTCAGGAAGACCTACCAGGCCGGCGGATCCGCTGTCCGCGCTGACAGCCGTGTAGCAGAACGTGGCCTTGGCTATCGAGGAAACGGGACGTTGGAGGCCCTCGCAGGGCTTGTCGACCCACATCTCACCCCACCGTTTCACCGTCACGCCCCTGTCGGGGTCGATGCGCGGCAGAGCCACACTCACCGTGGCGCTCAGGATGGCCGGCGGGGCGGGCCGCTCGGACGGTTCGAACGAGCAGGCGCGCTGTGCCGGCGTCAGGTCGCTCGACGGCGACGGCTGAGGGTCGAGCCTGCCCATGCCGAGGGAGATCAACGCCGGTACGAGAGCGTCGCAGCTCGGCAGTGGTCGGTCGCGCGGGACCGGCTTCGGGTCGGGTGGTCCGAGCGAGCAGCCGGGCAGCGAGAGAACGGCGAGCAGCAGGGCCAGCAGGGGGTACGGCAGGCTGCGGCGGGCGGTCGTCACGCCGCCCGTGCTTCCTCGACGGCCTGGGCGATGGCGCGGGCCTGCTCCTGCTGGAACGCGGCGATCGCGATCCGGGCCGCGCCGGCGATCTGACGGGCGAGTTGGGCCTCGGTGTGGGTGAACCGCACATCCGGGTCAAGCTCGACCTCGACCTGACCCGGGCCGGTCAGGGTCAGGGTCACCGACCGGTCCGGTGAGCGTCCGACCGCGCGCATGGCGTCGTAGGTGTCGGCAATGGATCCCATGTGCACCCGTCTCCCGGTTGACAGCCGTTCGCGGCGGGCCGACGGACCGCGTCCGCCGGTAGTTCGACTACTCAACTCACCGCTTCGATTACGCTGAGCGTCCTTCAGGATAGGGGTGTGCGACAAGGTCGTGGCGCAGGTGCGGGCACGGAGTATCGGCCGAATGAGCATACGGACCGCAAGGCAGGTACTTTGTGGGCAAAGTGCTCCTGATGGGAAGGAATCTCATGGCTCTGACGACGTACCTGTCACGGCGGCGGGCCCTGGTCGGCGCGTTCCTGGCGACGGTGCTGGTGGCGGCGTCCCTACTGGTGACCGGTTCGCCAGCGTCCGCGCACGTCAAACTGAGCCCCCGGGCGACCTGTTCCGGTACGGAGTTGTCGCCGCACCGGGACGCCTACGGCGGGGCGATCTCGGTCTTCGTCTCCTACTCCAGCGCCAACGGCGGGACGAACTGCGTCTGGGCGCAGAAGAACCTCAACCGCGACCGGGCCGAACACCTGGAGGTCTTTGTCGGCCGCTGTGCCACCGGCAACCCGGGCTACCCGTGTGAGCCGTTGGTCTTCGACCGCGACTACGGCAACTTCCAGTACTACGCCGGTCCGGCGCAGATCACCGGGACCGCCGGCCGCTGCATCCTGGTGTACGTGGTCTACCGGAACCTCTCCGAGGAGCGGTGGGGCCCGATCCACTGCGGTTAGTACGTCGACCGCACCGGCGGACCGGGTGGGCATGCGGCCCATGACGAACGTCAAGCGGCGTACCGGGCCGTACGCCCACCCGTCGTCGGTCAGTCGGGGTCGGGCATCAGGCCCTGGGCGCGGAGGTCGGCGACGTGTCGGCCCGGCGGTGGTTGGGAGTCGTGGTCGGTGGGACGCGGCCCTTCCGGCCCGTCGGGGCCGACCCGGACGAAGGTTTCGACCCGGGTGACCCGGCACCGCACGCCGTTCAGCTCGAAGTCGTCGGTACGCGGCGGCTGGTGTGCCGCGCGGGCGCGCTCGCACGCCGCCATGAACTCCTCGATCGAGGTGGTCCCGTCCATCCGGGGGTGCACCATGGAGTAGGAGCCGGCGTCCCGGGCAGCCTGTGGGGTCGGGTAGGCGTCGAACGACTTGGGTCGCCAACTGCCGTCGACGTACCCGCCGATGGTGAAACCGACCGGGAGCAGCACCACGTTGGGGTGGGTGTCCATGGCCCGGTAGGAGTCGGCGCGGACCTCCCCGGGGACGGTCCCCGCGCGGTGGAAGGCGGAGAGCATCTCCATCCTTGCAATGCCGTCGGTGAGCCCGGTGCCGGCGGTCGGGTCGATGACGAACCCCTCCATCTGGGACGGAGCATTCTCCGCCTGGCCCGGCGGGTACGGGTCGGGGTCGGTGGGTCGGGGTGGCTCCGGCCCGTCCGGTCCCATCCGGATGAACGGCTGGGCGCGGATGATCCGGTATCGGCGGCCGTCGACGGTGAGGTCGTTGACGGGCTCCCAGTCGAGCAGTTCGTACGCGGTCTCGCACTCGGCCCGCTCGGTCGCGTTCTCGGGGGTGTCCGGTGTCTCGCTGTGTCGCTTGCGGAGGTGGTGGGCGAGGCTGTCCCGGGCGTACTGCGGCTCCTCGGCATCGAGCCGGATGATCCGCCACCGGCCGGCATCCAGTTCTTCGGCGAGGCCGAAGACCGGGGCACCCCACATGGTCTTGGGGTAGGCGAGCGAGCGACGCCGGGCGTCGTCCTCCGAGATCATCGAGACGGGGTCGTCCCGCTGCTCGATCTTGATCAGCAGGTGATCAGGCACCGACCTGTCGTGATTGGTCATGTACGCATTGTGTTACCCCGGGCGCCGGAACACAGCCCCGCCACCACCACAGTTCTCCCCAGATTTCGACGTCTCCTCCACAACGGTCGACAATTCCTGGCAACGGGGCTCCTCGAAACTGAACATCGTGGCTTGGCGATGCCCGGTAGCATCCGGCGGATGGCGTACACGGTGGGGTTTGTCTATGTCCTGAGCAACCCGGCGATGCCGGGCATGGTGAAGGTGGGGAGGTCCAGGCACCTGCCCGAGGACAGGGCCAAGCGGCTCAGGTCGACCGGCGTGCCGCTAAGCTTCGCGGTCGAGCACCGCGCGGTCACCTCGAAGCCGGCGGCGGTGGAGCGTAGGGCGCATCAACTGCTGGCGCCGCACCGGCTCCGCGCCGACCGAGAGTTTTTCGAGACCGAGCCAGAGGTGGCGATGGCCGCCGTTCGGCAGGCTTGCATCGAGGTGGCCGGCATCGAGGCATGGGACACGGAGAGACCCGTGATGCTCCGGGACGGGGATCGGGTCGCGCTCACCCTGCGTGCGGGCCAGTTCTTTGCCGTGTTGCCGTACCGCCGGTCGGGGAAGGTCGAACCGCCACTCGACTTCTGGCAGGCGCACTCCGACGGTGACCTGCTGGAGTTGATGGCAACCGACTCACCGGAACATGTCGCGGGTTTCGGCACCGGTGATCCGGGAGGAGACACGGATCCTGTCCCGTACCTCGATCGGTCGGAGGACGCGGCGAACGGGTTCATCATCGGCAGGGAGCGGCTGGAGCCGGGGCAACGACTGTTGTGGCTCGACGGCAAGCTCAAGCCCCCTGCTGCAGCCCTCGGCTGGTTCGAGTTCGACTCGTACTGTCAGGCGGTGTGTCGGACGTGGAGTCCTCAGGTGAGCGAAGAGGGCTTCCCGCTCCTCCTCAACTTCCCCACCGAGGAGCCCACCCCGACGATGATCGACGTCGTCAGCGGCTGTCTCCGACTTCCGAAACCACAGTTGTCGACGCCACCACCGGTCCCTTCGGACTCTGGGCCCGATTTTGGTAGCAGCACGGCATCTCCGGCGTACTGGCTGCGGCAACTCAACCCGCCGGAGCGCCGGAGGCGTCCTGCGCGGGGTGCATGACGCCGGAACGGCGGAACTTTGGGCCACCCGTTGACGCGTAGGATCTGGCCGTGATCGAGCTGCGGGCGCTGCAAGGACAGGTACGGAACCTCGTGGACGACCTGCGCAAGCAGGTGGCGGGGGCACCTGAGCTGCGCGCGGAGCTGCGTGCGGAGCACGGGAAGGCGAAGGACGCCCAGCGGACCGCGGGCACCTTCGAGACGTGGCTGGAGGACATCCTCGACCAGGCGGCGGTCGCCTGGGTGCTCGGCTGCGTTTTCGTGCGCTTCTGCGAGGACAACGACCTGTTCAGCAAGGACCCGGAGCTGGGCGAGCGGCTGTGGATCGGCGGCGACGACCCGGCCGCGCCGGCCGAGCGGGCGATCGAGCGACGGCAGGCGTACCTGGTCGAGAACTCGCGGAAGAACGACCGCGACTGGCTGCGGGAAGCGTTCGAATACCTGGCCGGGCTGCGCGCCACCGGCAAGCTCTTCGACAAGCACAACCAGGTGTGGCGGTTCGACATCTCCGGCGAGGCCGCCGAAGGGCTGAGCGACTTCTTCCGGCGCGGCGCCGGCCGGGTCTCGCTGCGCCGGCCCGAGCTGGACACCCGGTTCCTCGGCGACCTCTACCAGGACCTCTCGGCGCACGCGAAGAAGACGTACGCCCTGTTGCAGACGCCGGACTTCGTCGAGGAGTTCATCCTCGACCGGACCTTCGAGCCGGCGGTCAAGGAGTTCGGGCTCGCCGAGACGAAGGTGATCGACCCGACCTGCGGCTCAGGGCACTTCCTGCTCGGCGCGTTCGACCGGCTGATCCGCAGGTGGAAGGAGCGGGAGCCGAACACCGACATCCGGGTGCTTATCGAACGGGCGCTCGGCCAGGTCACCGGGGTCGACATCAACCCGTTCGCGGTCGCGATCGCCCGATTCCGGCTGCTGATCGCCGCGATGAAGGAAGCCCAGCACTTCGAGCTGGAGACCACGCCGAGCTGGCCGGTCCGGGTAGCGACCGGAGACTCACTGCTGCCTTGGGGAGAGCCGGGCCGGGGTATCCAGGGCGACATGCTCGCCATGCTGGAAGGGCGGGAGATTTTCGCGTACGACAGCGAGGACGCCGACCTACTCAAGGACTACCTGAAGCCGAACCAGTACACGGTGGTGGTCGGCAATCCGCCGTACATCACGGTTGCTGATAGTGCTCGAAACCAGCTCTACCGCGATCTTTATCCGAGCGTCTGTCATCGTCAGTACGCCTTAACTGTTCCGTTCGCTAAGCGCTTTTTTGAGCTTGCTCGGCATTCCGATGACTTCGGTGATGCATCCGGCTATGTCGGCCAAATAACTGGCAACGGCTTCATGAAGCGTGAATTTGGTAAGAGGTTAGTCGAGAACTATTTTGCCAACGTGGTCGAGTTGATTGAGGTAATTGACGCATCCGGAGCATTTATTCCCGGCCACGGAACGCCGACGGTGATTTTGGTTGGACGGATGAATCAGCGTCGGCGAGCTGCAACTGTGCGAGCTTTACTTGGTGGGCGGGGCGAGACATCGCAGCCGGATGAGCCCGGTAAGGGGTTTGTTTGGCGGGCTATTCTAGATCAAGTAGACCGACCGGGTTCTGAGTCGCCGTGGATGACAGCGTTGGAGATCCAGAGAGAGAAGCTGGCGAGCCATCCGTGGAGCCTCTCCGGCGGTGGAGCGGTGGGCCTTCGTGAGGAAATTGAGGCCATTGGACCTCGACTGGCGCAACTGGTCGAGCTTCCAGTCGGGCGGGCGATCCGGGCGGGGGCGGATGAAGCATTCGTGCGTCCTGCCGGTAGACGTCTGCGAACTAAAGCTGATCGGGCTGCACTGAAAACATTGGTCGTTGGTGAAGTGGTACGAGACTGGCAACTGGCGCCAACCGAGGACATCTGGTATCCATACGACGAGCAGGTTGGTGAGCGCGGTCTCGTTGACGAGCTGTGGCAGTGGCGCCATTTCTTACAAGAGCGACGAACCTTTCAAGGAAATATGGCCGACGCCGGCCTTCGCTGGTGGGAATACATGCAACACACTGCGTCTGCGTATCGTTCGCCGCTGTCGATTGTTTTCGCGTTTGTCGCCACTCATAATCAATTTGTGTTGGATCGTGGCGGAAAGATATTTAAGCAGTCTGCGCTCGTGATTAAGTTGCCAGAGGGGGCAGTAGAGGACGACCACCTCCGACTTCTCGGTGTGCTGAATAGCTCAACTGCGTGCTTTTGGCTTAAGCAGGTCAGCCAGCCGAAAGGCGGAACGGCCAACTCCAGTGGTGGTGGCAACCGCTGGAGCCCGGAGCCTTGGTATGAGAGGTACGAGTTCACGGGAACGAAGCTTCAGGAGTTTCCATTGCCGGGGGCGTACCCGTTGGAGAGGGCGAGGGAACTTGACTCGCTGGCGCAGCGGTTGGTGAGCTTGACCCCGGCGGCGATTGCTGGTTCGGGGGTGCCGACGCGGGAGCGGTTGGCGGAGGCGCGGGAGGAGTACAACGCAGTCCGGGCGCGGATGATTGCGGTCCAAGAGGAGTTGGACTGGGAGGTCTACCGGCTCTACGGGCTGCTGACCGAGGATCTGAACTGCGACGATCCGCCTGGGCTGAACCTGGGGGAGCGGGCGTTCGAGATGGTGATGGCGATCGACAACGTCCAGACGGAGTGGTTTACCCGGCACGGGTCGCAGCGGCGGGACAAGCCGCACAATGAGTGGCCGGTGGAGTACCAGAGGCTGGTGGAGCGGCGGATCGAGGCAATTCGTTCGAACCAGCACATCGGACTGATCGAACGGCCGGAGTGCAAGCGCCGATGGTCCTCCAAGCCGTGGGAAGACCTGCAACGCGAGGCGCTACGGGACTGGCTGCTGGACCGGCTGGAAGCGCCGGAGCTGTGGGGCGGGACGCCGGAACCGTTGTCGGTGGCGCAGCTCGCCGACCGAGTACGGCACGACAAGGACTTCCGGTCGGTGCTTGACCTGTGGATCGGGCACGATGACTACAACCTGTCGAAGACCATTGGCACGCTGGTTGCCGACGAGCATGTGCCGTATCTGCCGGCGCAGCGGTACAAGCCGTCCGGGCTGCGGAAGCGTGCGCAGTGGGAGCGGACCTGGGCGTTGCAGCGCCGGGAGGACACGGGGGAGAAGGTCGAGATCGACGTACCGCCGAAGTACGCATCGGCCGACTTCGTGCGGGCGTCGTACTGGAAGGCACGGGGCAAGCTCGACGTGCCGAAGGAGCGGTTCATCTCGTACCCCGGAGCGAGCCGGGACACCGACGGCAGCGAACTGCTCGGCTGGGCCGGCTGGGACCACCTGGCCCAGGCGCAGGCGTTGGCCATGGTCTACCTGGATCGGAAGGCGCAGGAACTCTGGCCCGAAGAGCGGCTGTTGCCGCTGCTTGCTGGCCTGATGGAGCTGGAGCCGTGGCTGCACCAGTGGCACGCTGTCGAGCAGCCCGGTTACCCCGGCTCCCCGGCACAGTTCTACACGGACTTCCTCGACACTGAACTATCCGAACTCGGCTCCGACCGTTCCATCCTCGGCTTGCTGCGAGGACTGTCGAATGCGTAGCAGCGATGTGAGGTACGGAAAGCGGCTTTGACTTGTGACTTAAGGTTCGGTCACGTCCATCCCGGGTTCGACGTAATTCGGCGGGCCTGGAGGTCCTGCGGGGCGGAACGCGCTGGTCAGTGGGCCGCGTGAGGCAGAGAGAGCCGGAAGTCACTAGAGACGCGATTCTCTGGGTTGACCTGTTCTGGCCTGGAGGTATCTCGTATGCTCTAGAGCCGTGTACGTGAAGACGACGAAGCGGGAGAACAAGTCCGGCACGGTCCGGTACCTGCACCTGGCCCACAACGAGTGGGACCCGACCAAGGGCCGGGCGGTGCCCAAGGTGCTGTTCACCTTCGGCCGTGAGGATCAGCTCGACCGCGACGCGGTCAAGCGCCTGGTCGCGTCTCTATCGAAGCTGCTGGAGCCTGGTGACGCGCTCGTGGCCACCGCCGCATCCGACCTGGAGTTCGTCTCCTCGGTGCCGTTCGGCGGCACCTACGTGCTCGACCACCTGTGGCGCAGACTGAAGATCGACCAGATCGTGGCCCGGGTCGGGCAGCCCAAGCGCGGCCGGCCTCGGGACATGGCCACCACCGAGCGGGTGCTGTTCGCCCTGGTCGCGAACCGGGCCCTCGCTCCGTCGTCCAAGCTCGCCGCCGCCGACTGGATCACCAACGACGCGCACATCGACGGACTGACCGAGATCGGCGAACAGCCCTGCTACCGGGCGATGGACTGGCTGCACGAGGTCACCGATGACCTGGAGAAGCAGGTCTTCGACTCCGTCGCCACCCTGCTGAACCTCGAAGTGGACCTGCTGTTCTTCGACACCACCAGCACCTACTTCGAGCTGGCCGAGCCCGACGATCCCGTCGCCCGCGACGACGCCGGCCGCCCGCTTCACCACAGCGAGGCGAACGGCGATGCGAACCACGGCGGGTTCCGCGCCTACGGCAAGTCCAAGGACTCCCGCGACGACCTGCCGCAGATCGTCATCGGCATGGCCGTCACCCGCGACGGCATCCCGGTGCGCTGCTGGTGCTGGCCGGGCAACGCCTCCGACCAGACGGTGATCCGGCAGGTCAAGGACGAGATGCGGGACTGGACCCTCTCGAAGATCGTGTGGGTGACCGACCGCGGCTTCTCCTCCGCCGCCAACCGCCGCTACCTGCGGCAGGGCGACCACGCCTACATCATCGGCGAGAAGCTCCGCTCCGAATCACCCGAGGTCAAAGCCGCCCTGTCCCGGCAGGGCCGCTACACCGAGATCGCCGAGAACATGCGCGTCAAGGAAGTGCGGATCAGCGACACCGACCGGTTCGTGATCTGCCACAACCCCGAAGCCGCCGAACGCGACAAGCACATGCGAGAGCAACTCGTCGCCCACCTGCAAGAGTTGATCGCCGACACGGACAAGCTCAGCGAATTCAAGCGCGGCGAGGTGCGCGGGAAGATCGCCGGCAAGCCCGGACTGAACCGCTACCTCCGCGCCACCCCCGCCGGCAAGCTCCGTGTCGACCAGGCCAGGATCAAGGCGGAGGAGAACCTCGACGGCAAGTACCTCCTCCGCTGCTCGGACCCCCACCTGAGCGCCGAGGACATCGCCCTAGGCTACAAGCAACTCCTGGAAGTCGAACGCGGCTGGCGCGACATGAAACAGATCATCGACCTCCGGCCGGTCTACCACCGGCTCGAAGAACGCATCCGCGCCCACGTCGTCCTGTGCTGGCTCGCCCTCCTGCTCATCCGCATCATCGAGACCCGGTCCGGCACGACCTGGCCCCGGGCCCGCCGTGAGCTCCAACGCCTCCACGTCGGAACGTTCACCGGTCCCACCGGCACATTCCAGCAGGTCACCAGCCTGACCAAGCCCCAGCGAGACCTGCTCGCCAAGCTCGGCATCCCCCACCCCAAGCAGGTCCTCGACCTTCAGCCCACACCCCGCTGACCAGCCGAAACGCCACCGCCTAGAGAAACGCCCTCCAGGCGGCCCCACCCATGTCCGCCCAGGTCAGAACCAAGATTCGACTCTCCAGGTCACCGAATTACGTCGAACCCGGGTCCATGCCACCGACGATGCACTGCTGATCGACCGGCGGGGAACCGTCCGGTGCGAGCCGGCCCACCGGCCGTACCGCCAGAAGTCGGTCGCGGGTGCCGTGACCGACTTCCGCTCATGCCGATGGGAGTGCCTCGCTTGAAGCCAGCGGCGAGGAACAGTTCGCGATATCACGGCCGGCTAGGTGTAGCTCGTGACGAAATCTGAAACCAAGGAATAATATTCCGGAGAACCGCCCGTAAGTGATTGGACTTCCTTGCATACACTATTATCTGGATTCACAACGACCACCTCCTGTCTGAACGGCTTAACCGTATAGCTCAGCAGGTGGCGGACCATGTGGTCGCCCGGTGGCAGCGAGTATCCGACGATGTAGATGCGCTCCGCCTTTCGCAGGGCTTGCTGCGCTAGGGCCCATTGAGCTCGGACGGTTTCGTTCTGAAAGAACGGTGACTTGCCCGCCGTGGGCGGTATTAGGAGTGACACTTTGCCGGACGAGTACCTCTCCATCTCGGCATTCTTCCTGTCTCGGGCCGAGCTTTTCCAGAATGCTCTAACCCCGATATCGTGTATCGCTTCACCAAAGAACGATTCTGAGCCAGAGTAATACCAGTTCAAGGATCCGTGGAGCTTGATAAGCGTGGGCGATTGGACGCGGGGAAATGCCGACGGCATAGCCGTGGTTGCTCCGACTAGCTTACGGCGCATGGGTGAGGGGGACGCGATCTTCGGGAGTGGTACCGCGTAGATAGCAGAATGGAGCCAAGGTAGATCGCGTTTGTCGATGCCTTGGGCTTCACTCTTGAGTGTGTCTGTGAATGCCTTCTCTAGCAGAGTATCATAGTTGAACGTTATGACGGATGTCTGGTCCGCACACCACTTCATCATCAGAGATGAAAGCCACCGAGGCGGGCTTCCACCTCCCTTTTGGATGGCTTTCACTTGTGCCGATCTGATTGTTATGTGCAAAGTTCGCGAAAAAGCTATGAAGTCAGCGCGGTTCCGAAGGTTCTCCGCTTCGGAGAGCCAGGGCTGTGGCTCAGAAAGCAATGTCAGTATCGACTCCACATCGCCAATATGCTGTATTTTTAGCCTCCGAACGGACGCGCTGAGAGCTCTGTTTGCACCGAGGTCGGACGTTAGTGGCATTTCTTCGCTCACTGCACGAGAAAATCCCGCACCAAGCAGGAATACATCTCCCATAGTGTCCAATCTTGGCGGCAGTTTCGAGAGCTTCGTGAGGATCTACAGCAACGGCACAGCAGATCCGCTCATTTTCGACCATCTCTTCGTCGATCGCCACCCCATGGGCGGCTTGGCACTGTCGGATCAACGACTTCTTCGCGCAACGCTGTCTCCACGAGATCTGTGCCGTTCATGTGACGGAGAAGGTCAGTCCGCTTGCTGAAGCGACGATGCTGAGATTGGCAACCCTGCCATACCGGCCTACGCATCTGCCGCCAACCGGGCGTCTCAAAACGTGACCAAGGACGGCAGCGCCCAGCGTGCGGTCGTGCCGATGAGAGTGCACGAACAAGTGCACGAGCCCGCACTAAACTTCCCTTAACTGCAACAAAATGTTCCCGCAACTGCAAGTAGCGATGGTATCGGACTTCCCAAATAACCAGTCGCCGCAAGTGTCACAACGCAGACCTCTGAAGAGAGACCTCACGTTTTCTCCGAATCGTCTTGCCTCTTCCCAAGATAGTGAATCGCCGAAATCGTTGTAATGCGCCCCAACTAGGTTCCTGAGGTCAGCTGCATCATCAATCTCGCGCACCAGGTCACGCAGGGATGATCGTTTTAGGTACTTCGCTAGGCCCGGCCAGAGATCATTGAGAGTGTACTTGTCATCCCTCGCTCGTTTGACGCTGATACGAAATCTCCAGCTCTCCTCTGAGGCGATAGTCTCAAGCAGCCTTCCTGCCGCTGCGCAAGTAAGGGCGGCGTCAGTCGAAAGCAATGCTGCGTCAAGCCCTGCGACAATAGATGGCATCGCCGCCGAGAATACTGGACCCGAGTCGAAGGTCCAGTTGATTAAGCGATGTTCGACGAAGTTGCTTCCGCGCCTTTGCATCAACGCGCGCAACTGCTCGTACCACAAGCGATCATGAAGCGTAATGATTAACTGCCAATCCGGCATTTCGCTAAGAATGTGCGCCATTAGACCGAGCCGAACCCCTGCGTCAACACTTTGGAAGACATCGTCGAGTACCAGGACCTTAGCTTGCCTCCGTCGCGTCGATGCCTGCGCGACCGCAACAAAGAATAGCAGAGCGAGGAGGTCGCGATAACCTTCGCTGAATATCTGTTGAGGAAATGCCGACTCGCCGTTCTTAAGCTCAACCACGACGTCGAGACTTACTGGCCCCGTTTCACCAGCAAATACCTTGATTGCCTTGACGTAATCTGCTTTGGCAACCTTCTGGAAGCTTGCTGTGACTTCCGCCCCAATTTCCCGCATTACTTCCGCAAGCTGCTTAGCCTGCGCTTCATAGGCTTTCGGATTTAGGATCTGAACACCGCGTTCGATCTTGTTTTTTGTCGATCGATACTCTGCGAATGTACTCCGAAGCGAGGCGATCATTCGACGCAGATCTTCGTCGAGTGCGTCCCATGTGCCGTTATTCACGGCCTCCTTCGGGGTTGCTCCGGAAAATAGACGTTCGCGAAGCGTCTTCTCAAGTTGATCCGGCGAGGCGACTAGGTCGTGCGGAACCCCGAGTGTCGCCGCTAGCGTCCGTGCCTGAGCTTGCCGACGCACCCGCAGGGCAAAAAGCTCCTCCTCGAGAAGTACGAGTTGCTCGTCTGGCCTGGTTCCCATCGCCTCGGCATCTGCGGGAAAGTAGTCGAAGAAGACAGTTCCGCGAGATAGGGGATCAGTGTCGAGGAACCGAAGCAGGTCTGAACGCTTGAGCGTAAGAGGAGCCCAACGAAATCCGGCCGTTGGTGGTCGACCATCTGCCACCAGACGCCCACTCGGCGATTTCGCCAAACTTCGCGAGACTTCAGTGCCGTCAGACAGAACGACCTTCGCTGTCGCGCTCTCCCCGGTCTTTAGATTGTTGAGAACGGGCGCGAATGGGGAGTTGAAGTCTTGGGTGCGGCCGACGCGTCCTTGCAGAGCAAACTCAATTGCATCTACAAGCGATGACTTCCCCACACCATTATCGCCGTAGATGAGGGCACTAGCCGGGCGACCATTGCGCAGCAAGCCCAACTCAAGCGAAACACCAATTCCCCGCAGGTTTGACACAGCGACGCTAGTAATCTTCGCTTTCCCTTGAGACATGTCGTACGACGAAGCAGGCGCCCGGCCGACTGACGCAGAAAGGTCTGATCTTTGGACTGTCTCGGCTCCGCGCAATAGCAATGCGGCCGTCGGTTCGATGGTATCCGCATCTGGCCCTTTCAGGCTCGCCAGTTGCATGATTGGCGAGGGGTAAAGTGCAGCGCGGACCGCCGAACACGCCTCGGCGACCTGTTCCTCGCTAGAGCCGATGGCGTCGGCCCAGGCGGCAGAGCGTGCTCCTTCTTGCTGTGATTGGGCAAGGACAAGCCGTCGTCGATATGCTGGCGGTATTTTTATGATCCTGCTAAAGGTCTCACTCGCTGCTACGGCAACAGCCCTTTGTGGTCGCCCGAGTGTGCGATCATCACCGAAGGCCAAGAACGCGTCGATGGTCGACAAGAGTAGACGTCGAATAAAAGCCTCGTCGCTGTATGCATCCCACCTCTCAACGTCCCGGCGGGCATACATCAGTCTCGCTACGACTGTATCGACAGCAGGCAAAGTGCCCCGCAAAGCAAGACCCAATTTGCTCTTCGAAAGAAGAGCGTAGCGCTCCACAACCTTTTTGTCCGGCTTTCTCGCTTCGATGGCTCGATCGATGACCATCAGCAACAAGCTCGAGTCGTTTGATCTGAGAACTGAACCGGTCACCGGACCATTATGCGTTACTCACCCCAAGATCGCGAAGTGCCCGATTGGCCTGGTTTATCTCGCTCGTCAACCACGCACTGGGGTCCGTGAACCTCGGCTGCCAAGACCCACCGGAGTCTATGCAATCAAGATCAGTGCGCTCTTCTGCCGCGCTGAGCGCGGCGGCTCGCACCAGCAGTCGATGTTCTTGCGGTCGATGGTGCGGAAAGAACCTGCCCAGGTGGTGCGCGTTCAAGGTGCCGGTGGTTACCTGGTCTCGGCGATGCGCAGGTGCGTCAGCTCGGATCCGGGCTCTTGGCCCAGGTGGGCGCCTCGTCCTGCTGGCCGTAGACGAGGCGCTCGGCCTTGAGCTGGATCATGGCGAACCGGATCACGGTCTCGCCCACCTCGCAGCGCTCCATCAGTCGCCTGACCGGCACCGAACTACCTCGCCTTCTGCTCGGCATGTCGGTGTCGGCGGGCTCCGCGTTACTCGTCCAGCTCCGGACGGTGTTCTGCGATCCAGCGCTCGACGTCCTCGGCCAGCCACACTCGTCCCTGCCGCAACTCGGCCACCGGCTCAGGGAACGTCCGACGCTGTGTCAACTCATAGACGCGCTGCTTCGAAATCCCGCCCAAACGCACGCGAATCTCGTGTGTGCCCATGAGTCGGAGTTTAGCCACGCTCACGACGGTAGGTATCGCGGTCCTTGACCATCGGCAGGTTGATCACAGACAACCTGCCTGAGGGACTTGACTCAGGGCAGGCCCAACGGCAAGCTGAGCTTCGAGTCGAAGTGCCCCATGCCTGGTCGGCGCACCTCCGGTTGGGCCGGGGTCACCCATCCATGTCCTGCTCCGACGTCGGAAAGGTTGGTGAAGGTGGTGGGTTTTCTGCTCTGGTTGGTGTTCCGGAGAGACCGGCAGCCGCTGCAACAGCTCAGGCCGGCGTACCGGTCGATGCCGTACCGGCGGCTGATGCCGTCGCAGGTGCGGACCCGCCGGTTCACCCCGGTCGGCTTCGGCCGGCGCGGAGTCGACCCGGACGAGGTCGCCCAGTTCCTCGACCAGGTCGCCGGTGACCTGGCCCGGGCGTACATCGAATTGGCGAGCGTCCGGAAGCAGAACGCCCGGATCAAGGACGCCCTGCGGCGCTGGCAGTCCCGCCCGGCACCGACCGCGCACGAACTGGCGGGGCGCTGATGACCGAGCGGTACGTCGTACACGTGCCCTTTACCGCGCCGACCCCGGCGACCGCCCGCATCCTCGCCCGGACGGCGGCCCGGACCCTGGCCCGGTTGCCGCAGGTCGACGTGGCCGAGGCGACCGTCTCGGCCGAGGACGACCAGATCGTGCAGTCCCGGCTCTTCTGCGACCGGCTGCTCGGCGGCGGCCGGCGCTGCGCCCTGCGCGCCGAACATGAGACCCCGTGCGCGCCCGTCGCGACTCCCGACGATCTGGAGGCAGCCGGAACCGACCCGGCAGCCCGGAGGACGTCGGGGCCGGCGCGGTGACCGGGCCGGTCCCGGCCGGGCCGCCGGTGCTGCCCTGCCGCGAGTGCGACGGCATGAGTTTCACCCTCGCCCCGTGCCGCTGCACCTACTACGGGAACAAACTGCTGGTCAGCGAGGAGGACCGAACGCCCGGCGAGCCCTACCACGACTGCCTCCAATGCGACGGGGTCGGCACCGTCGGCCGGCCGTGTCACTCCTGCCGGCAGACCGGCCGCCGCCGCGCCCAGCTCGTCCTCACCATGGCGAATCTTGACACCGGCACCCTCGCCTCGGTGAACGTCGTACCCGGAGTGGTGGAACCGCAGCGCTGGCCGGACCACGCCGACGCGACCTGGTGTCTGCCGCTCGCCCCACTGCTGCACGAGCTGGCGGCCCGCGTCGGAGCCAACTCCTGGACCGACGCACGCCAGCTCGGCCCGCTGGAGGAGCCGGTGCTCCTGCTGCCGCCGCGCTGGCGCCCGGACCTGCCCCCGGCGGACCGGAATCTGCTGGAGGCGGAGGCGATCGCCGCGAAGTCCTACGACCCGTGGCGGCTCTACCTCGGCCGGACGACACACGAGCCTCCCCGAGACCCGGCCGCCGAGCTGGCCCGGCTCTGCCGCCTCGCCGACCTGCTCTGCCTCGACCTGGTGATCGAGGCCCGCCGGGACCGCAGCGGCACCGGACCGAGCTGGCACCTGCGCTACGAGGTGCCCGACAGCCCTGTCCCGGCCGAGGCGCACGGCCACGCCGACGACCTGCCGAGCGCGATCACCGGCACCAGCGAGCGGGACGCCCTCTACGGGCTGGAGGAACGCGGGCGCACCGTCCCGGCGTACCGGTTGAGCTGCCCCGACCTGCCACCGGCCGGCCCCGCCAGCATCGACCTCGACCAGCTCGAACGCCGGATTCTCGCCGACTGCGTCGACGTGCGGACCGGTGCACCGACCGCCGGCGCCCAGGCGATCTGGCGCGACGGCCGGTGGCACCACACCAGCCTGCGGGTCGCCGACACCACCGACAATCTCACCGAATCGTCGACCGGGCAGATCCACAATCGGCGCACGGTGCTGCTGCGGCGCGGCTGGCAGCCGCCGGCCCCGTCGTGGCAGGGCGAGCCGCTCCCGTACGCCGAATGCCCCGACTGCGACCCGGACAGCAACCTGCGGCGCTGCCACTGCCGACTCTGCACCGGGGTCGCCGAACCCGACTGCCCGGCCTGCGCCGGCACCGGCCGCAGCCCGTCGGTGCTGCGCTGCCCCACCTGCCGGGGCAGCCGCCGACTGCACCAGGCCGTTACCGTCACGATCACCGACCTGACCGGTCGGGTCGTCCACCTCACCTGGCAGGCCGACCCGACAAGCTGGCAGACCGCCGAGCTCGTCTGGCACATCGCCCCGGGCACCGTGCCAGCCGGCGGGGAGCGGAGCTGGCGGACCGGACGCCAGGTGACCGCCCCGCACGTCGCCGCCCATTCCGGCGGCAAGCCGCTGCACCAGCTCCCCGGGCGGTTCCGGCTGGCGGTGTGGGCGGCCACCTTCGGGGTACGCCCCGACGACCTCACCGAGCTCGACGGCGGCGGCGATCTCGACGCCGATCTGCGGCACGGCACCGTCACCCTGCACCGGCCCGGGGACGACCCGCTGACCGAGCACCTGACCGCAGCCGCCCGGGGTCGGCCCGGCGCCCGGCTCTTCGTGCTGGCCCGCCGCCCCGACGTGCCGTCCCTGGCCGACCTGGTCCGGCTCGCCCTCGGACTGCACCTGGCGCTCACCGTCACCGTGGTCGACCACGTCCGCAACACCGGAGACCTCCGGCTCGTGCAGGGCGAACGCTGGGACGTGCACATCGGTCCCGCCAGTGTGCCGGTCACCCCGGCCGACCCGCCGACCCGGCCCACTCCGGAGGCGGCCATCGCCCTCTGTCTCGACTATCTCGAACTCGCCATCGCCGGCAGCGTCCCCGCCGACCCGGCCGATCCGATCCCGGTGCCACAGTGCCCGAACCCGATCGAGGCGGCCGACCCGGTGCCGCTGCTGCGCCGACTCGCCCGACACCACGCCGGCCAGCCCGTGGCCGTCCACTACAAATCCGCCACCTGCGCGATCGTGCTCCGCGAACCCGACGGCGTACGCCCGCTCGTCACCGCGGCCACCCTGCCCGCCGCGATCGGCGCCCTCGGCCTGGCCCCGGGCGGCTGACCCGCCGGGCAGGCTCGACCCCGCCGGAACGGCCCTGTTCGACGACGCCGGAACGGTCAGACGTCAGAGCCGGTCGATCCCGGTGAGGTCGATGTCCAGCTCGAAGGGCTCGGAGAGCTTCAGTCGGCCGTGGAAGATGCCGGTCGGCCGGTAGGCGCGGGACGACGCCGCCAGGGCGTGGACGTAGACGGTGGGTTGCCCGGAGGTGTCCTCGACCCGCCAGAAGTGCGGGATGCCGGCCTGCGCGTAGATCTGCGGCTTGCGTTCCCGGTCGCGCAGCACGGAGTCGGGCGAGACCACCTCCACCGCGAGCACCACCGCGTCCGCCGGATACCACGTCTGGTCGTTGTCGACGTCGGCGTCGGCGTGCACCACGATCAGATCCGGCTCGGGGCGCTGCTGCGGGCCGAGCACCACCGACATCTCCCGGCGGACCCGGAACCGGTCCGTCGGCGCGGCGAGGGCCAGCGCCTGCTCCAGCAGCCGGAGCACCTTCATGTGGAAGAGCTTCTGCGGGCTCACGAAGACGAGGCTCCCGTCGATGAGCTCGGTGTGCGGGGGAAGGCCGGGTATCCGGTCGAGATCATCGGCGGTGAAGCCGCCGGGCGGCGGGCGGAACCCTTCGTACACCGGCTCGGCACTCATCGCCTCACCCCCTGCGGTCGACCTGCCCGTGACGCTCAGCATAACGAAGAGTGCCGTTCCGGCGTGGTGGTGCGCGGCAAGCCCGTCCTTACGCGCGTGGCGGGCGGTGGGTAGCCTGGCCGTCACGCCTCGGCGGCGTACGGTGGCGGGCGGCGGAGCGGCACGGCGGCACGGCGGTGGAGGAGAGCGGATGACCCTGCTGCGGGACCTGATCGACATCCCGACCTCGGTGGGCGAGAGCGACTTCGTGGTCAAGGCCGCCGAAGGAGCCGACCTCGACCGGTACGTCGTCACCGACCAGCTCCGGGAGAGCTTCGACCAGGCACTACGGCGGATCGGGCACGCCATCGCCACCGGCCGGTCCCAGGCGATGTTCCTGCACGGCTCGTTCGGCTCCGGGAAGTCGCACTTCATGGCGGTGCTCCGGGAGATCCTGGCGCACAACCCGCAGGCGCGAGAGATCCGCAAGCTCGCCGAGCCGGTCATCGCCGCCGATCCGTGGCTGCCCGGGAAACGGATCCTCACCCTCACCTGCCACATGCTCGACGCCGATTCGGTCGAGCAGGCGGTGCTACAGGCGTACCTGCGTCAGGTCACCGCCCTGCATCCGGAGGAGCCGGTTCCCGCCGTGCACCGCTCGGACGCGCTGCTCTCCGACGCCGACGGGATCCGGCGGCGGATGGGGGACGAGGCGTTCTTCGCCGCGCTGCGCGAGGGGCCGGTGCAGCCGGCCGGCAGCGGCGGGGCCGGCGGGGCCACCCCCGGCCTGGCCGCGCTGCGGGTCCAGCGGACCGGCTGGACCCCCGACCTGTACGCCGAGGCGGCGGCCGAGCCGCCCGGCACCGAACGCCGGGACACCCTGGTCAGCGCACTGACCGCCACCTTCTTCACCGGGGCGGTCCGCAGCGCCGAATACCTCGACCTCGACACCGGCCTCGCGGTGGTCACCCGGCACGCCGTCTCGCTCGGGTACGACGCGATCGTGCTCTTCCTCGACGAGATGATCCTCTGGCTCTCCGGCAAGATCAGCGACCACGTCTTCGTCAACACCGAGGGCGCCAAACTCAACAAGCTCGTCGAGTCGGCCGACGCCTCCCGGCCGCTGCCGCTGGTCTCCTTCGTGGCCCGGCAGCGCAACCTGGAGGAGTTCCTCGGCCCGCAGGTCGGCGGCACCGAACGGCAGGCCCTCGCCGACGTGATGCGCAGCGCCCAGGGCCGGTTCGGCGAGATCGTCCTCGCCGACACCAACCTGCCGGAGATCACCGAGGGGCGGCTGCTCAGGCCGGTCGACGACGCGGCCCGCGACACGATCGACCGGGCCTTCGCCGCCGTCCGGGGAAACCGGGCGATCTGGGATATCCTGCTGCTCGGCGCCCAGTACGGCGACGCCGGCATCGGCTCCGACGCCGCCGCGTTCCGCAAGCTCTACCCGTTCTCCCCGGCCCTGGTCGCGACCCTCGTCGCGCTCTCCCAGGCGCTGCAGCGCGAACGCACCGCCGTCCGGGTGATGACCGAACTGCTGGTGCAGCGCCGCGACACCCTGCGGGTCAACGACCTGATCGGCGTCGCCGCGCTCGTCGACCCGCTGGTGCTGCACGGCGAACTGCCGGACCGGCCCGCCCTCAAGCAGCTCTTCCAGGCGGCCCGCACGCTCTACCAGACCAAACTGCGCAAGATCCTGCTCACCCTCAACGGCATCACCGAGGAGCAGGCCGCCGGGCACACCCAGTTCCAGCTCGACGACAAGCTGATCAAGACGGTGCTGCTCGGCGCGCTGGTCCCCGAGGTGCCGGCCCTGCACAACCTCACCGCCGCCAAGCTGCACGCGCTCAACTTCGGCTCGATCACCTCGCCGATCCCCGGCTACGAGAACACCCTCGTGCTCGGCCGGCTGAAGAAGATCGCCCAGGACGCCGGGGAACTGCACCTCACCGATGACCCCGACCCGGTCGTCACCCTCAAACTGCACACCGTCGACTTCGACAAGCTGCTCGACCTGGTGCCCCACCAGGAGACCTCCACCGGCGTACGGCAACAGTTGCTCCGGGAACTCGTCACCGCCGAGATGGGGCTCGCCGGCGGCGAGGGCAGCCACGGTGAACTGCTGCAACCCCGCGAGTGGCGGGGACGCCGGCACTACGTCCAGGTCAAGTTCGGCAACGTCCGGGACCGGAACTCGATGCCGGACGCCGCGCTGGTCGCCACCGGCGAGGCGTGGCGGATCGTCGTCGACTATCCGTTCGACCCGGAGGATCGGCCCCGCAGCGACGACCGGGCCCGGGTCCAGTCCCTGCCAAGGAACCCGCGTACCGTCTTCTGGCTGCCGCGCTATCTCACCGACGACATGATGAGCCGGCTCGCCCAGCTCGCGAAGGTCAACTATCTGCTCGGGTCCGGTGGCACCGGCGACCGGATCGACAGCCTCGCCGCCGACTGGCCCAAGACCGACCGGCAGCAGGGCAAGGTCTACCTGCAGCAGCGGCAGGCCCAACTGCGCAACGGGCTGGTGGAGGCGCTCAAACAGGCGTACGGCGCCGCCGCCGTCCAGCCGGCTGAGGTGCTCCAGGACCCCGTCGGGGTGCTGCACACCCTCGCCGACGGGCTGCGCCTCGGCGACCCGCGCGGCGGCACCCTGCGCGACGCGTTCCACAACCTCACCGGCGACCTGCTCGACTGGGCGTACCCGGGCCGACCCGCCCTGCCGGTCGAGGAGCGGCCGGTCAGCCGTGCCGAACTGGACAAGGTGCTGGGCTACGCGCGGCAGGCCGCCGCCGACCCGACGCACGGCGTCGTCGTGCCCCAGGCCGACCAGCGGACGGTCCGACGGATCTGCAACAACCTGCAACTCGGCGAGCTGCTGGAACACCGGTACGTCCTCGACATGAGCACCTGCTGGTGGAGCCGGTACCTTCTCCAGGAGGCGGCCGCCCTCGACCACACCGACCGGTTCCCGGTTCGCGAGCTGCGGGCCATCGTCGCCGGGCCGGAGACGAAGCGGCGGGGCTTCGACCCCGAGCTGGAGAGTCTGATCATCGCGGTCTTCGCCCAGCAGCAGCAGCTCGGCTGGTACGACCAGTACGGCGGCAAAGTCAACGTGGACAGCGTCGCCGCGATCCGCGACGAGTACGAGCTGCGTCACCCGCCGATGCCTGACGCCGAGGCGTGGACGGCGGCGGCGAAGCGGGGCCAGGAGCTGTTCGGTGAGGTCCTGCCGGTCTTCCGCAGCCCCGCCAACCTCGGCCGGCTGGCCGGACCGATGCGCCAGGTCGCCCGGCGGTACGTCGACGTCGCGGCGCAGCTCCGCGACGAGCTGACCCGCCGGGCCGAGCTGCTCGGGCTGGACCCGGCCGCGTCGACCGGCCGGCTCGCCAGCGTCAACCGGGTCGCCCGGCTGCTGCACGCCGTCGCGAACGAGACCGACGACGTGGTGCTCGTCGAGCTGGTCGCCGGGGCGGATCTCGGGAACCTCGACGAGCTGGGCGCCAGCCAGGTCTTCAAGCAGGGACAGCCGCTTATCGACACGCTGGGGCGCACCCAGTGGCGGCTGCTGAAGGCGCTCGCCGCACGGGCCCGCACCGACGAGCCGGCCCGGCTCGCAATCGAGCGGCTGCGGCTGGCGGCCCGGCACGAACACCACGCGGCCGACCTGGTGGTCGCCCTGGAGCGGGCGACCGATGAGGCGGCGCAGCTGCTGGCCGACGTCCCGACCGTGCCGCCGCAGCCCGGTGGTTCGGGCGCAGCGGGCGGTCCCGGGACGCAGGCTGGTCCCGGGCCGCAGGGTGGTTCGGGGTCGGCCGGCGGCCCGGGTGCTGGTGTGGGATCGGCCGGTGGCGCAGGTGGCTTGGGATCGGCCGGTGGGAACGGTGCGTCGGGCGGTGCCGACCAGGTGCCGGGCCCGGCCGGGGGGACTCCCGGCGGCGGTGTGGTGCTCGTCGACCCGCGTGGTGGCGCTGCGGTGCACCCGCAGGGCGGGCCGGCGACCGGCCGGGACCTGCCCGGAACCGGGCCGACGGTCCGGCGCTACACCGTCTCCGACGAGGCGACCTGGGCCGGCACCGCCGAGGAGATCCGTGCCGAGATCGCGGCCGGCCGGCAGGTGACGGTGACGGTGGAGATCCGGTGACCACCCCACGAGCCGTCGTACGCCCGACCGCCGTACGCCGCAAGGTCGAGGCATGGCTCGCCGAGGACGACGAGAGCGTCGCGATCGCCCTGCGCGCCCGTCCCGAATGGACGGCCGACCCGGTGCTCACTGTCGCCGGCCACACGTTCCGGGTCGTCGCCTGCCCGACCCCGATCGCCGTCCGCGCCGCCCTGCGGGACCGGACCGGCGACGAACGGCTGGTGCTGCTCACCGAGCTGAACGAGCGCGAACTCGGCGACGGCCTGCTCGCCCACCTCAGCCAACACACCGTACGCACCGTCGACGCCTGGGACCTGGTCCGGCAGGCTTTCGGGGGGCAGGTCCGGCTCGATCCGGCACTCGCCGCCACCGGTCGCTGGGCCGCCGACGCTCTCGGCGACCACGCACCCACCGGCGGCTGGCCGCCACCCCCGGGAACCGTGCTCACCCGGGACTACGCCCTCCGGACGCTCGCCTCCCGGCTGCTCGGCGTCGGACCCGAGGAGCTCGACAGCGCCGGACTCCTCCAATGGAGCAGCAACGTGCCGGCCCAACGCAGCTTCGGCGAGCTGCCGGCCGACCTCGCCGACGGGATCACCGGCTTCCTCAGGGAGATCGCCGGAGCCGGTGCCGCGCCGATCCTCGCCGCGGCACGCGCCGGGCACGGGGTGGACGCGATCCCGCTCGGGCTGCTGGCGGCCGTACTCTGGCCCCGCGAAGCGGACCCGCCGCCCGCCGCCGACGGCGGACCCGGTACCGGCACCGACACCGCCACGGGCACGGGCACGCCGGGCAGCCGGCGGCGGAGCGGCGGCGTCGAGTCAGCCGAGTCGGACGTCGGCATCCTGGTTGCCCGGACCCGGCTCGAACCCCGGTTCGGCGGACTCCGGCTCACCCAGCGGCAGGCCGCCGCGTTCCGGGAGGCTGCCGAAGCGTGGCTGTACCGGGCCATCGACGCCGGAGCCGGCTCCGAGGCGCGGCGGATGGCGCAACGGGCCGAGGAGATCGCCGCCGAGATCGGCATCGAGGACCGGCTCGGCGCCTCCGACCTGCTGCCCAGCGGCTTCGCCCAGCGGATGCGGGCCTTCGCCGTCGCGATTCGGCTCGCCCTGCCGCCGGCCGGTACCCCGCTTACCGGCACCGTGCCGGCCAGCCTGGTCGTCAAGGCACAGGCCGCGTTCGCCGACGTCGAGGCACACCGGGCCGCCCGACCCGACCGGGTCGACCGGGCCCGGATGGCGGTACGGCTGCTGCGCTGGCTCGCCGCCCCGGACACCCCCGCCCCGGCGACCCTGCTCGACGCCGTACACCGGCAGGTGAGGCAGGACAGTTGGGTGGACCGGGCCCGGACGGCGGTCTTCGCCGGCGACCTCGCCCCGCCTGTCGCCGAGGCGTACCGGCTGCTCTGCCGGGCGGTCGAGACCCGACGGGTCCGGCACGACGAGCAGTTCGCCACCCTGCTGGCCCGGGAGACCGGCAGCGACAGCGAGCCGGGCGGGCTGCTCCGGGTGGAGGACCTGCTCGACCGGGTGGTGGCACCGATCCTCGACCGTGGCCGGCGGGTGCTCCTGCTCGTCCTGGACGGCATGAGCACGGCAAACGCCGCCGAGGTCGCCGAGTCGGTGCTCCGGAACCCGACCTGGGCCGAACTGACCCCCGACGGTCGGCACCGGACCGGAGTGCTCGCCGCGCTGCCGACGGTGACCGAGGTGAACCGGTGCAGCCTGTTCAGCGGCCAGATCGCCGTCGGCGGCCAGGACGCGGAACGGAAAGCCCTCCGGGCCCGCTTCCCCGGTGCGGTGCTGCTGCACAAGGCCGGGCTGCGGGCGGGCGCAGGTGCGGTGCTGGACCCCGAGGTGACCGCAGCGCTCGACGACCCGGCGGTGCCGCTGGTCGCCGCCGTGATCAACACCATCGACGACGCGCTCGACCGCAGCGACCCGGGCACCACCCCGTGGCGTACGGACACCCTCCGCCCCCTCGACGACCTGCTCGCGTCCGCCCGGGACCGGGTCGTCATCCTGGTCTCCGACCACGGGCATGTCCTCGACCGTGGACCGGAGGCGGTGGTACGCCCCGCCGAGACCGCCGACAACCGGTGGCAGCCCGGCGCGGCCACCCCCGGTGACGGTGAACTGGTCTTCGCCGGCCGTCGGGTGGCGCTGGCCGGCGGCCGGGTCGTGCTGCCCTGGCGGGAGGAGCTGCGGTACGGCCCCCGCAAGGCGGGCTACCACGGTGGCGCGTCGCCCGCCGAGGCGGTGATCCCGCTGCTGGTGTTCACCACCGCCGACGACACCGCCGTGCCCGGCTGGGCCGGTGCTCCGGTCGCCGCGCCCGACTGGTGGCGGGAACCGCTCACCGCGCCGGCCGGAGACGACGGCCAGCCGCCGCGCTCGGCGGGCGCCCCTGACGACCGACGCGCGGCCGGGGACGCGGCACGCCGGCCGGATCGCCGGCGGAGCGTGCCGGTGCCGAGCCAGGCGGAGAGCCTGTTCGAGCTGCGCCCTGCGGAGGCGGCCCCGGTGGTCGAGGACGTCCCGGTGGTCGAGGACGTCCCGGTGGTCGAGGACGTTCCGGTGGTCGAGGACGTACCGGTGGTCGGCGCGCCGCTGGTCACAGCGGTCTCCGGGCCGCCGGACCGTGCCCCAGCCCAGGCCGGCCGGTCCGCCCCACCGACGGCCGCCGGATCGTCGCATACGGGTGACGCCCGATCGGTGGTCGGCACCGCCGGGGGGCCGGTGTCCGGTCTCGCCGACCGGCTCGTCGCCAGCGAGATCTACCGGCAGCGGCGCGGCACCCGGGCACCGCTGCCGGACGAGCGGGTGGCCAGCATGCTCACCGTGCTGCTCGCCGGAGGGGGCCGGGCCAGCCTCGACACCCTCGCGGCCCGGGCCGGCATCCCCGCCCACCGCATCCACGGCAGCGTCGTGGCGCTGCGTCGGCTGCTCCAGGTCGAGGGTTATCCGGTGGTCACCATCGACCCGGACGGTGCCACCGTCAAACTCGACGTGCCGTTGATGGTCGAACAGTTCGGGCTGGCGGAGCGATGACCGCGGAGGTCTCCGCACGGCGTCGGCGGGACATCGTCGACGCGCTACGGCGCGGCGTCGTACCCAGCAACGGGCTGGACGCGCTGGCGGTCGGACTGGACCGCTTCGAATCCGCCATCGACGACGACCTCGACCGGGTTGCCGGCGGTGGCGGCGTCTTCAAGGCGATCCGGGGCGAGTACGGCGCCGGCAAGACCTTCTTCACCCGCTGGCTCGCCGAACGCGCGAAGCGCCGCGGCTTCGCCGCCGCCGAGGTGCAGATCTCCGAACTCGAGACACCGCTGCACCGGATGGAGACCGTCTACCGCCGCCTGGTCGAGCACCTGAGCACCGAACAGTTCGCGCCAAGCGCCCTCCGGCCGGTCCTCGACGGTTGGATCTTCGCCCTGGAGGAGGACGTCCTGGCCGGGGGAGCGGTCGCCGAGGACGACGCCGGCGGCCTCGACCGGGCCGTCACCGAACTGCTCGAGCGCCGGCTGGCCGAGATCTCCCGGAGCACCCCCGGCTTCGCCGCCGCGTTGCGCGGATACCGTACGGCAACCGCCGCCGGGGAACGGGAGGTCGCCGACGGGTTGGCGGCCTGGCTCGGCGGGCAACCCCACGTCGCGGCGGCGGTCCGGCGACCCGCGGGTGTCAAGGGCGAACTGGACCACTACGCGGCACTCAACTTCCTGCGCGGGCTGCTCACCGTGCTCCGGGACAGCGGCCATCCCGGCCTGCTCCTGGTGCTCGACGAGGTCGAGACCCTGCAACGGGTCCGCACCGACGTCCGGGACAAGGCGCTGAACGCGCTACGCCAACTCGTCGACGAGATCTACGCCTACCGGTTTCCCGGGCTGCTCCTGGTGATCACTGGTACCCCCGCGTTCTTCGACGGCACCCAGGGAGTGCAGCGGCTCGCCCCGCTCGCCCAGCGGCTCGCCACCGACCTCGGTCCCGACCCGCGCTGGGACAACCCCCGCGCCACCCAGCTACGGCTGCCCGGCTTCGGCATCGACGCCCTGGTCGACCTCGGCGCCCAAGTACGGGACATCTACGGTGGCTCCGCCGTGGCGTCCCGGGTGGACGACGCGTACCTCGGTGAACTGGCCAGGGCGGTCACCGGCAGTCTCGGCGGGAAGGTCGGCGTCGCGCCCCGGGTCTACTTGAAGAAGCTGGTCGCCGACGTGCTCGACCGGGTGGACCAGTTCCCGGACTGGGACCCACGGCGGCACTACGCACCGACGCTGCGCAGCGACGAACTCACCGAGGTGGAACGCAATGCGGCGGCCTCGGCCGGCCCGGCCGGTGCGGCTTCGGCCGGCCCACCCGCATCCGCCGGGTCTGCCGACGACATCGAACTTCCGATGTGAGTCGGCTCGGTATGAGCCGGGACACCGACCTCGATCCGGTGCTGGTGCACCACATCGTCAACAGCCTCGGCTGGCCGGACCTGCGGCCGTTGCAGCGCGACGCCGTACCGCCGCTGCTCGCCGGCGAAGACGCCATCCTGCTCGCCCCGACCGCTGGCGGCAAGACCGAGGCGGCGGTATTTCCGTTGCTGTCCCGGATGACCGCCGGACAGTGGACCGGCACCTCGGCCCTCTATCTCTGCCCACTCAAGGCACTGCTCAACAACCTGCTACCCCGACTGGAGCGGTACGCCGGCTGGCTCGGGCGCCGGGCCGCGGTCTGGCACGGCGACGTGACCGCGAGCCGCCGTCGAGCGGTGCTCTGGGAGCGCCCGGACATCCTGCTCAGCACCCCCGAGTCCCTGGAGTCGATGCTGGTCAGCGTCAACGTCGACCACCGGCTCTTCTTCGCCGGCCTACGGGCTGTGGTGGTGGACGAGGCGCACGCCTTCGCCGGCGACGACCGGGGCTGGCACCTGCTCGCCGTACTGGAACGGCTCACCCACCTGGCCGGCCGTCCGCTGCAACGGGTCGGGCTCTCCGCCACGGTGGGGAACCCGGACCAGCTACTGGCCTGGCTCCAGGGCTCCGGCGCCGGCAACCGGCCGGGGCGGGTCGTCGCACCGGAACCGCCGCCGCGACCAGCGGTTTCCGGAGCGATGCTGCCGGAGCCGCCACCGGGTGACATCGAACTGGATCACGTCGGCTCGCTCGACAACGCCGCAACCGTGATCGCCGCGTTGCACGCGGGGGAGAAGCGCCTGGTGTTCTGCGAGTCGAGGCAGACCGTGGAGGAGCTGGGCCAGCTGCTGCGGGCGAGGGGACTGACCACCTTCCTCTCCCACGCCTCCCTCTCCGCTGACGAGCGGCGCAGGTCGGAGCAGGCCTTCGCCGAGGCCCGGGACTGCGTGATCGTCTCCACCAGCACCCTGGAACTCGGCATCGACGTCGGCGACCTCGACCGGGTCATCCAGATCGACGCCCCGACGACCGTGGCGTCGTTCCTGCAACGGCTCGGCCGGACCGGCCGGCGTGCCGGCAGCAGCCGGAACTGTCTCCTGCTCTGCCGCGACGGTGCGGCCCTGACCCAGGCGGCGGCGTTGTTGCTGCTCTGGGGACGTGGCTGGGTGGAACCGGTCACCCCACCGCCCGAACCCCGGCACATCGTCGCGCAGCAGATCCTGGCGCTGTGCCTGCAGGAAGGTCAGGTCGGCGACCAGATCTGGTCCCGGTGGTGGAACGGGCTCGACCCGTACGGCGCCGGAGCCGCGCCCATCCTGCGACACCTGCTGGATCGGGGCTACCTGGAAAGCGATGACGGGCTGCTGTACGTGGGCCCGACCGCCGAGCGGGAGTTCGGGCGTCGCAACTTCATGGCGATGACCGCCGTCTTCACCGGCCCTCCGGAGTTCACCGTGCTCACCGGAGTGCACGAGGTGGGCCGGATCGACCCCAGCCTGCTGACCGACGACGTACCCGGAGAACGCCGTCTGCTGCTGGCCGGCCGGAGCTGGCGGGTGACGTACGTCGACTGGCGCCGACGTCGTTGCTTCGTCGAACCGGCGGACGGCGGCGGACGGGCCCGCTGGCTCAGCGGCGGGTTGCGCGGCCTCGGGTTCGAGCTGGCCTGGGCGATGCGAGAGGTGCTGCTCGGCGCCGACCCGCCGGTGCGACTCACCCGGCGAGCGGTGGAGCGGCTCGCGCGGCAGCGGGAACGAGGGCTGGACCAGGTGCACCGTGCCGGCACCGTCATCCGCCGCCGCAACAACGGCGACCTGCACTGGTGGACGTGGGCGGGATACCGGGCCAACGCCACCCTGGTCGCCACTCTGGCCGAGGTGGTCGACCCGATCCAGCGTTTCGACGACCAGGCGATCCGGCTGCGCGAGAACCTCACCCCGGCGGACTGGCGGTCGTCGACCGCTGACGCGGCGGAGCGGCTGTGCCTACCGGGGGTGGACGAGAAGGCGCTGGTCGGTCTGAAGTTCAGCACGGCGCTGCCCCGGCGACTGGCGGAAGCCACACTTGCCGCCCGGACGGCCGACCTCACCGGTGCCGCTGCCGTGCTACGACAGCCGGTGATCTTCATGTCCGCAGATGGGTGAGGGCTTCCGAGACCGGGGCGTCCGTGTCGGCGTGACCCACGCAGGCCGCAGCGGCGTGGGCGACGCGGCCGGCGGTGGCGGGATCTGGCAGGCTGGTTGCCTGTGAATGGTCCCGCAGCCGCCGACGGTCTGATCGTGGTCGACAAGCCCGGCGGCATGACGTCGCACGACGTGGTGGCCCGGATCCGCAGGCTGGCCCGGACCCGCCGGGTCGGGCACGGCGGGACGCTGGATCCGATGGCCACCGGCGTGCTGGTGATCGGGGTCGGCCGGGCGACCCGGCTGCTGACGTACGTGATCGGCGCCGGCAAGAGCTACACCGCGACGATCCGGCTCGGCCAGTCGACGGTGACCGACGACGCGGAGGGCGAGGTGGTCACCACCAGCCCGACCGGCGACGTCTCCGATGAGGCCATCCACGCCGGGCTCGCGGCACTGACCGGAGAGATCGACCAGGTGCCGAGCGCGGTCAGCGCGATCAAGATCGACGGACAGCGGGCCTACAAGCGGGTACGCGACGGCGAGGCGGTCGCCCTCGCCGCGCGCCGGGTCACCGTCTCCCGCCTGGACCCGCTGGCCGTTCGCCGGCTCGACATCCCGCCGGACCCGGGCGGGTCGGCAGGTCCGGGCGGGTCGGCAGACCCGGGTGAGCTGGCAGGCCCCGGTGGGCCGGTGGCCCCGGCCGGAACCGGCGAGGGCGGGCTGGCGGTGGTGGACGTGGACGTCGCGGTGGACTGCTCGTCCGGCACGTACATCCGGGCGCTGGCCCGGGATCTCGGCGCGGCGCTCGGGGTCGGCGGGCACCTGACGGCGCTGCGGCGTACCGCCGTGGGCGGGTTCACCCTCGCGGAGGCGGTGACCCTGCCGGAACTGGAGGAACGTGCCCCGTGGGTGGTCGACCTGACCGTCGACGCGGCGGCCCGGCGGTTCTTTCCGGAGCGTGGGGCGTCGGCGGACGAGGTGACGGTGCTCTCGCACGGCGGTCCGCTCGACCCCGCCGGCATCGCCGGGCCGTACGCGGTCGTCGACTCCACGGGGAAGGTGATCGCTATCGTCAGCGAGCGGGACGGCCGGGCCCGGGCGGAGATCGTGCTCGCCCCGGCCTGAGCTGTCACCGCTCGCCCGGAGCGAGCCGGTACCGCGGGGACGGGTAGCGCGGGCCACCGGCGGGGACCGGTGTCGCGGGCCACCGGCGGGAGTTGTCAGGAACAGGAGAGGGAACAGGGATCAGGGATGCAGCGGTGGCGGGGGTACCACGGAGCGCCGGTCGGCTGGGGTCGGTCGGTGGTCACCATCGGGGTCTTCGACGGGATACACCGGGGGCACCAGGCGATCATCGGGCACGCGGTGAAGCGCGCCCGGGACATGGGCGTGCAGTCGGTGGTGGTCACCTTCGACCCGCATCCGGCCGAGGTGGTCCGGGCCGGCTCGCATCCGGCGGTGCTGACCGAACAGGCCCGCAAGGCGGAGCTGATCGAGGCACTCGGGGTGGACGTGCTCTGCGTGGTGCCGTTCACCCCCGACTTCTCCCGGCTCCCGCCGGAGGCGTTCGTGCACGACGTACTTGTCGAGCAGTTGCACGCGGCGCTGGTGGTGGTGGGGGAGAACTTCCGGTTCGGACACCGGGCCGCGGGTGACGTGGCGCTGCTGGAGCGGCTCGGCCGCACCTTCGGCTTCGGGGTCGAGGGTGCCCCGCTGATCGCCGACGACGGCACCGTCTACTCGTCCACCTACATCCGGGCCTGCGTCGCCGCCGGGGACGTGACCGCCGCGGCGGCGGCGCTCGGCCGGCCGCACCGGCTGGAGGGTGTGGTGGTCCGGGGCGACCAGCGCGGCCGGGAGATAGGCTTCCCGACCGCCAATCTCCTCTGCCACCGCTACGCGGCGGTGCCGGCGGACGGCATCTACGCGGCCTGGTTGATCCGCCGGGGCGGCCGGGCGGGACAGGGCGCCGAGCGGCTCCCCGCCGCGGTGTCGATAGGAACAAACCCGACATTCTCTGGACGGGAGCGGCGGATCGAGGCGTACGTGCTGGACTTTTCCGGCGATCTTTACGGCGAGCGGCTCGCCCTCGACTTCGTCTCCTACCTGCGGGAGATGCGCAGCTACGACGCGGTCGAGCCGCTGGTGGCACAGATCGACGCCGATGTGGCGCAGACCCGGGAGGCGCTGGGTTGACCGGTCCGGGCGGCCCTGAACTCGGACGAACCCCGCCAGGCTGGTAACCTGGAGGGAACGTCGGGGTTACCGGCGTGGCCTCGCGTGCCTGCACGACGCCGCGGGTGCGAGGTCGTCCCGGCCGGTCCACCGGCCGGCCGCGGGCGGACACGACAATCCAGGAACAGGGAGAGATGGCGCTCGACCAGGAAACCAAGGCCAAGATCCGCCAGGAGTACGCGACCGTCGAGGGTGACACCGGGTCGCCCGAGGTGCAGGTGGCGGTCCTGACCAAGCGGATCGCCGACCTCACCGAGCACCTCAAGGTGCACAAGCACGACCACCACAGCCGCCGTGGTCTGCTGCTGCTGGTGGGTCGCCGCCGGCGGCTGCTCAACTACATGCAGAAGAAGGACATCAACCGCTACCGGTCGCTCATCGAGCGGCTCGGCCTGCGGCGGTGATCTGAGGCGGGGGAGCGGTCGCCCGGGACTGGTCCCGTGCGGCGCGGTCGCCGACGGCGTTCCTGCGCCGCCACGGCACCGACGGGCAGCCGCTCCACCCGCTTCCACCGCCCACCCAACCAGGGGCCAGCGCGACCACCCGACAGCGGAGCCGGTCGACGCACCGGTCCTCGGTAGTGGCCCCCGGGCCGGCAGGTCATCCGCCGCCCCGGGCGCTTCGATCGAAGACCGGTTGTCCGAGCAGCTTCTCTGGCCACGGTCTCGCTCCGGTGCAGGACCACCGGCGCGGAGGGCAGTCGCGGGCCCCCCGATCGAAGGAGTGCTTCCGCACCATGACCGAAACATCCAACCCGAACAGCACCAACCCCAGTGGCGCCGGCACGCTCGGCACCCAGCACCGCACCGCCGTGATCGACAACGGGTCCTTCGGCACCCGGGAGATCACCTTCTCCACCGGCCGGCTCGCCCGGCAGGCCGCCGGCTCCGTCCTCGCCCAGCTCGGCGAGACCGTGGTCCTCTCCGCGACCACTGCGGGCAGGCAGCCGAAGGAGCAGTTCGACTTCTTCCCGCTCACCGTCGACGTCGAGGAGCGGATGTACGCGGCGGGCCGGATCCCCGGCTCGTTCTTCCGCCGCGAGGGCCGGCCCAGCGAGGACGCCATCCTCACCTGCCGGCTGATCGACCGGCCGCTGCGCCCGTCGTTCGTCAAGGGACTCCGCAACGAGGTCCAGGTCGTCGAGACCGTGCTGGCGCTCGACCCGCAGCACCCGTACGACGTCGTGGCGATCAACGCCGCGTCGCTCTCCACCAAGCTCTCCGGCCTGCCGTTCTCCGGCCCGATCGGGGCCACCCGGATGGCGCACGTGGACGGGCAGTGGGTCGCCTTCCCGACGCACGAGGAGCTTGCCCGGGCCACCTTCGACATGGTGGTCGCCGGCCGGGTCCTGCCCGACGGCGACGTCGCGATCATGATGGTCGAGGCGGAGGCCACCGAGCACACCGTGGCGCTGGTCGCCGGCGGTGCCCCGGCACCGACCGAGGAGGTCGTGGCGGGTGGCCTGGAGGCCGCCAAGCCGGCCATCCGGGAGCTGTGCCGGGCGCAGGGCGAGCTGGCCGAGGTCGCGGCCAAGCCGGTCGCCGAGTTCCCGGTCTTCCTCGACTACGCCGACGACGTCTACGACGCGGTCTCCGGGGTGGCGCGCGGCGAGGTCGCCGAGGCGCTCAAGATCGCAAGCAAGGCGGAGCGCGAGGAGGCCCTGGACCGTATCAAGGAGCGGGTCGTCGAGCAGCTCGCCCCGAGCTACGAGGGCCGGGAGAAGGAGCTCGGCGCGGCGTTCCGCTCGCTGAACAAGTCCGAGGTGCGGGCCCGGGTGCTCCGCGAGCAGGTCCGGATGGACGGCCGTGGGCCGCGGGACATCCGGCCGCTGACCGCCGAGATCGCGGTGCTGCCCCGGGTGCACGGCTCGGCGCTCTTCGAGCGCGGCGAGACCCAGATCCTCGGCGTCACCACGCTGAACATGCTCCGGATGGAGCAGGCGCTGGACACCCTCTCCCCGGAGAAGACCAAGCGCTACATGCACAACTACAACTTCCCGCCGTACTCGACGGGTGAGACCGGCCGGGTCGGTGCGCCGAAGCGGCGCGAGATCGGGCACGGGGCACTGGCCGAGCGGGCGCTGATCCCGGTGCTGCCCAGCCGCGAGGAGTTCCCGTACGCGATCCGCCAGGTCTCCGAGGCGCTCGGTTCGAACGGCTCCACCTCGATGGGCTCGGTCTGCGCCTCCAGCATGGCGCTGTTCAGCGCCGGTGTGCCGCTGAAGGCCCCGGTGGCCGGCATCGCGATGGGTCTGATCTCCGACGAGGTCGACGGCAAGACGCAGTACGTCACGCTCACCGACATCCTCGGCGCCGAGGACGCCTTCGGCGACATGGACTTCAAGGTCGCCGGCACCAGGGAGTTCGTCACCGCGCTCCAGCTCGACACCAAGCTCGACGGGATCCCGTCGGACGTGCTGGCGTCGGCGCTGCAGCAGGCGAACGAGGCCCGGCAGATCATCCTCGGGGTGATGCAGGACGCGATCGAGGCCCCGGCCCGGATGTCGGACTACGCGCCCCGGGTCACCACGGTGAAGATCCCGGTCGACAAGATCGGCATGGTGATCGGGCCGAAGGGCCAGACCATCAACGCCATCCAGGACGAGACCGGCGCCGAGATCTCGATCGAGGACGACGGCACGATCTACGTCGGCGCGACCAACGGCCCCTCGGCCGAGGCGGCGGTCGAGCGGATCAACGCGATCGCGAACCCGACCCTGCCGAAGGTCGGCGACAAGTTCCTCGGCACCGTGGTGAAGACCGCCGCGTTCGGGGCGTTCATCTCGCTGCTGCCCGGCCGGGACGGCCTGCTGCACATCTCCAAGGTCGGGGACGGCAAGCGGGTCGAGCGGGTCGAGGACTTCCTCAACGTCGGCGACAAGATCGAGGTGCAGATCGCCGACATCGACGCCCGCGGCAAGATCTACCTGGACAAGGTGCGGCCCGAGGGCGAGGAGGCGCCGGCCGAGGCGGCCGGCGGCGAGCGTCCGGCCGGCCGGGACCGGGGTGACCGCGGCCCGCGCGATCGCAGTGACCGGGACCGGGGCGACCGTGGCCCGAGCCGGGGCGACCGCGAGGGTGGCGAGGGTGGCGAGGGCGGCGGTGGCGGCGAGCCGCGCCGCCGGCGCAACCGGCACAGCTGATCGAGGCGCGCCGCGCCGACCCGGACCGCACGGGACTCGTGCGTACGGGTCGGCGCGGCGCCTGCCGTCGCACCGTCCCGGGGTGGCATCCGCCGCCCCACGGTCCACGGTCCCGGGTGGCGTCCGTCACCCCACCGCCGTCGAGTGAGGAGCCGGAGTCCCTTGAGTCGGGCGAGACGAGCATCGGGTTCTGGTGCCGTGCACGGGGTTGCCGGCCGGGCGGCCCGGGCGGTGACCCAGGTGGTGGAGAGCGATCCGCTCGGCGGCACCGTGCGGCGCACGGTCCTCCCCAGCGGCCTGCGGGTGCTCACCGAGGCGATCCCGACGATGCGGAGCGTGTCGTTCGGCATCTGGGTGGCGGTCGGCTCGCGGGACGAGACCGGGACCCAGGCCGGTGTCTCGCACTTCCTCGAGCACCTGCTCTTCAAGGGGACCCGCAAGCGCAGCGCACTGGACATCTCGGCCGCGATCGAGGCGGTGGGCGGCGAGACGAACGCCTTCACCACCAAGGAATACACCTGCTACTACGCGCGGGTGCTCGACCAGGACCTGCCGCTGGCCATCGACGTGATGTGCGACCTCGTCGCCGACTCGGTGCTGGCCGCGGCCGACGTCGAGACCGAGCGCGGGGTGATCCTCGAAGAGATCGCCATGCACGACGACGAACCCGGGGACGAGGTGCACGACCTGCTGGCCCGGGCGGTCTACGGTGACCATCCGCTGGGCCGGCTGATCTCCGGCACCGAGGAGACCGTCTCCCCGATGTCCCGCCGGCAGATCCAGAGCTTCTACCGGCGCCGCTACGCCGCGCCGTCGATCGTGGTCGCCGCCGCCGGCAACCTCGAGCACGGCGAGGTGGTCAAGCTGGTCCGGCAGGCGCTGCGGGACACGTCGCTGGAGGGGGAGCCGGCGGCGCCGGCGCCGCTGCGTCCAGCCGATTCCCGGGTACGCACCGTCCGGCCCCGCAGCCTCGTCGAGCAGAAGGAGACCGAGCAGGCGCACGTCGTACTCGGCTGTCCCGGCATCGGCCGGCTCGACGAGCGGCGGTTCGCCCTCGGCGTACTCAACAACGTGCTGGGCGGCGGGATGTCGAGCCGGCTCTTCCAGGAGATTCGCGAGCGGCGGGGCCTGGCCTACTCGGTCTACTCCTACTCCAGCCAGTACGCCGACACCGGCCTCTTCGCCGTCTACGCCGGCTGCGCACCGGGGAAGGTCGAGGAGGTGCTGGAGCTGATCCGCGCCGAGCTGGCCGAGGTCGCCGCGCACGGCATCACCGACGCCGAGCTGGCCCGCGGCAAGGGGATGGCGAAGGGGTCGTACGTGCTCAACCTGGAGGACACCGGGTCCCGGATGAGCCGGCTGGCAAAGGGTGAGCTCCTCTTCGGCGACCTGCTCCCGGTCGACGAGCTGCTGGTCCGGGTCGACGCGGTCGGCCCGGACGAGGTGAACGCGCTCGCGGCCGACCTGCTGGCCCGGCCGATGTCGCTGGCCGTGGTCGGCCCCTTCGGCGACAGCGACTTCTCCGTCGCACCGGACCTGCTCGGCTAGGAGTCGTCAGATCGGAAGGCTGGCATCGTTGTCAGGTAGACCCAGCTCCTTGAGATAGCTGAGCCGGGCGTTGACCGCCGCGCAGAAGTGTCGCCAATCAAGTGCCTCCACCGGTTCGGTGGGCGTGGGAGTCGTCTGCCGACGAGGTTATGTAGCACACGGCGTCGTAGATCCGCTCGTCCAGCAAGCGCTGGCAGAACAGGGAAAACCGTTCCTGATACGATCTTCCTGTCCAGATCGGATCGACCGGGAACGCGCCCCGAGCCGTCCTGACCGGGTCGCGCGAACCGGGTGCGTCCTCCATCACGAAGAAATACCCCAGCCAGGGCTTTTCACCGGGGAAGAGTTCGGCCAGTGCCGCTCGCCTCAGGTCCAGTGCACTGCCAAGTGCCTCCTCCACCCGGTTGTTGTAATTGTTTCCGAAGGAGGGGTCGCCGAGCGCCTTGAGTTCGAAGGCTGCGATGAGTGTGTTTCTGTGGGCGACCACGAGGTCCCATTGTTTCTGCGGTCTGTAGTAGCCCGGAAGCTCGAGTCGCTGATTCGGCGTTACGCGAATGTCGTAGGGTGGGTAGCCGGCTTCGAGGAAGAATTTCGCGATCAGTGCTGCGATCTCTTGGAAGTGCTTCCCGCCGCGGACCGATCCTGCCGTTCCCGCTCCCACCTTGTCCTTGATCCGGGAAAGTTCGCTCTGCGACCGCTTCGCTCCCCAGTATGCGGCAACAGCGTCCTCGAAGTCCTGGCGCGTGACCGGCACTGGTCCTCCTAGTCGGGCAGTTCGGAGAGCCCGTACGCACGCAGCGTTGCCTGGGTCGCGGTCGCGACGTCACGCCGGTCGAAGGCATCGGCCAGTACTGCGCGGTCGTCGCTGGCTATGTCGGACGGGCTCGGAACGCGGATCCTGCGGAGGTACTGAGCCTGGAAGCGGAGGGTACCGCCCCGCATCCTGACCGCGTACGCCTCCACGAAGGCCTGGGCGACTCTGGAGAGCAGGATGCCGCCGAGAACACGCAGGTCCCAGTCGTCAGAGACGATGTAGTAGAGGTTGTGGTGTGGGTACAGACCCGTCGAGTCCAGGACCGGATGGATGGTTTGCTTCATGTCCGGGAAGAGGAGCTTGGGTCGTCCGCACAACCGGTGGTCGACCTTGTCAATTGTCTTGTACCAACGTTCTGGCTGCCTTGTCGCGATGTAGCGCCGCCGCAGGACCTCCTGATGGCGTCGCAGGTACGCGGCCAGTCGCGGATGGTCCGCAAGATCGACCAAATCGCCGTCAGGACTCCAGGGATTGACCAGGTAGCTGCCACCCCAGGTCATTTTTCCGCTGGCCGTGTCGCGCACCATGGCCAGTGGCAGGAGGCGGTCCTGTTCGACCGTCTCCGGGTCGTTCGTGACAAAGATTCGGTCGGCCCCGGTGGCGACCCCGATTCCGACCCGGGTACGCGTCGCCGGGTCCTCCAACGGTCGTAGGCGGCCTTCCAGGTCGTTCAGAACCGCGAGGCGGGCTGGTGAGGCCGTCGGCCACGAGTCGCCGCCGGCGTGCCAGTGGGTGAGACGGCTCGCTCGGTACACAGAGGTCTCGACGGTCGTCGTGTCGGAGTCCGCGACCCACGCCCGAAACTCTTCGGCCTGCCGCTCGCCGAAGCCGCGACCGGTGTCGCCGACGACTGCCGCGCGCTGAGCCGAGTTGCTGATAACGGTGATCGCAGGGTACGCGGAAACCTGCCCGTGAAAGGCGTCCACGTCATGCATACGGAGGACGAGGTCCATGCTGTAGTGGCGCGCCACGAGTTGCCGGAGCAACTTGCCGTACTGGTTGTGCATCCAGCGATCTGCGCAGATGAAACCGAGCTTTCCACCACGCCTCAACGCGCGAAGTGCGACTTCGTAGAATCCGACGTAGATATCGGCCCGGCCGGTCATCGTGTGACAGGATGATCGATAAGCGGCCATCCGGCTGTCCGGGACATCTTCGATCCGGAGGTAAGGCGGGTTGCCGACCACGAAATCCGCAGCCCGTTCGAGGTGCGGTCGCAGGAGATAGTCGCCCACCGCGAGCCACGAATCAACGACTGCTTCGACGCCGGCCGCGTCCCATCCTTCTTCGAGTAGCCGGTTGGTGACCAGGACCCGGCTGGCGTGGATGTTCTTCTCGCGCAGATCGAAAGCCCGGATCGCCTGCGCCGCGTCGGCGAGTGGACGCCCGTGGGTACGGCACGAGGCGCTCAGTCGGGCCACGATCGGACCCAGGAACGCACCCGCACCGCACGCCGGTTCGACGATCACCAGACTCGCGAGGTCGCGTTCCGGGGTGTAGCCGACCAGGTCGAGGATTGTTTCGACGACCCACTGGCGGGTGAAGACCTCGCCGTGCCAGGCCGTGTCGCAGGGGGGTGTGAGCGACGGCGAAGGGTCAAGATCGAAGAGAGCGGGCGTCGTCACGCGCCGACTCTACAGTCTCCACCTCGAGTGGCCGCCGACTCGAGCGGCGTTGTCCAGCATCGAGTCATCGAGTTGTCACCCGAACTACGGGTGCCGGCCAAAGGTCGAAACGCCTCGTGGCATGGCCTGGGTCGCCACGATTCACCCATCGGACTGGGATAGGTTGTGCCGCGTGAGCGAGGAGCGTGAACCCAGCGTCCGATCGTCGACCGAGCCGTCCGGGCGACCGGCGGGCGACCGGCTGCGGGTCGGCGTATTCGGCGCCCGGGGCCGGATGGGCGTCGAGGTCTGCCGGGCGGTCGACGCCGCCGAGGATCTCGACCTGGTGGCCACGGTCGACGACGGCGACCGGCTGCTCGACGCCTCGGACGCGGGTGTGCAGGTGGTGGTCGACTTCACCACCCCGGACGTGGTGATGCAGAACCTGCACTGGTGCATCGAGCAGGGCATCAACGTCGTCGTCGGCACCAGCGGCTTCACCGAGCAGCGGCTCGACCAGGTGCGTGGCTGGCTCTCCCCCAGGCCGGGAGTGGGGGTGGTGATCGCACCCAACTTCGGCATCGGTGCGGTGCTGATGATGCAGTTCGCCGCCCGGGCGGCCCGATACTTCGACTCGGTGGAGATCATCGAGCAGCACCACCCGAAGAAGCTCGACGCGCCCAGCGGCACCGCCACGCACACGGCCCGGCTGATCGCCGAGGCCCGCGCCGACGCCGGCCGGGGTCCGATGCCGGACGCCACCACCGACGAGGTGCCGGGTGCGCGCGGGGCGGAGGTCGACGGGGTACGCGTGCACGCGGTCCGGGCCGCCGGCCTGGTCGCGCACCAGGAGGTGCTCTTCGGCACGGCCGGGGAGACGCTGACCATCCGGCACGACTCCTACGACCGCGCCTCGTTCATGCCCGGCGTGCTGCTGGCCGTCCGCGCGGCGCCCCGGCGCCCCGGCCTGACCGTCGGCATCGACACCCTGCTCGTGTAGGGACTCGTGTAAGGAAGGGCCCCCGCTTATCGTTTTCCGTTGTAGCGGGGGCCCTTCCTAACAGGTGTCCCGGCGTCAGTCAGTCGGTCGGGTCGGCGGCGAGCGAGACGTGCAGCCGGAGCTGCGGGACGAGCAGGTCGTCGACGTCGAGGGCCCGGGCTGCCCCGTCCGGCTCCCAGCCGGCGCCGCCGAGGAACTTCCGGGTCGCGGCGTCGCCGTCGAACGCCCAGGCCAGCGCCGTGTCGAAGCCGTCGGAGCGCCACAGGTCGACGCTGGCGGCGAGCAGCCGGCTGCCGTGCCCGCGCCGCCCCCACCTCGGCTCGACCAAAAGGTCCGTCACCGCGACGACGCCGGGTCCGAGCGCCTCGGCCGGCTCCTCCGGGGCGAGCGCCTGCTCGTCGGGGGGCCCGGATGCGGCAAATCCCACCAGATACGATTGTTCGGCCTGCTCGACGGCGACCAGGACCCGGTGCCGTTCGGAGGGCGGCGCCTCGACCGCCGCACTCCACCGGCGACCGAGCCACTCCTCGTCGAGGTTGTCGAGCACGTGCTTGGGCAGCATCCGGCGGTACGCGACCCGCCAGGTCGCGAGCTGGATGCGTGCGATCTCGCCCGCGTCCGACGGACGCGCCGGGCGGACGTACCCGAGAGCCATGGGGAAGAAGCCTACGCAGGGCGAGGGGGGCGGTAATGGCGCAGGGTGCCGGTTGGCGTACCCGGTACCAGGTGCTGTTCGTGATCGCGTTGGCCGTGCTGGTCGCCGGCTTCCTCTCGGTGGCCGCGGTCCGGCACGGCTTCTTCGATCTCCGGGTCTACTACGGGGCCCTGCACCACTGGGTACGCGCCGATGGCGAGATCTACGACTGGCTGAAGCCCGACAGCAAGTACGGCTTCACCTATCCGCCGTTCGCGGCGCTGGTCATGCTGCCGCTGGCGTACCTGAACTGGACGGCGGCGATGGTGATCAGCGTCGCCCTGACGGTGCTGGCCAGCGCGCTGCTGATCTGGTGGCTGGTCGACCCGGTCGCCCGCCGCACGGGCTGGACCCGGTGGTTCACCCTCGCCGTCGCGCTCTGCCTGGCGGCGGCCTTCGAACCGATGCGGGAGACGGTCAACTTCGGCCAGGTGAACATGCTGCTGCTCTTCCTGGTCGGTGCCGACCTGCTCTGGCTGGTCGCCCCGGTGACCCCGTTCGGGCCCCGGCTGCCGCAGCGCTACCGCCACTTCGCCGGGGTGGGTGTCGGGCTGGCGACCGCGATCAAGCTGACCCCGGGCATCTTCATCGTCTACCTGCTGGTCACCGGGCGCTGGCGGGCGGCGCTGGTGGCCAGCGGCACCGCGACGGCGGCGACCCTGCTCGCCGCCGGGGTGGCCCCGGACGCGTCCCGGGAGTTCTGGACCACGGCACTCTGGGACACCGACCGGGTCGGGGCGCTGTCGTTCATCTCGAACCAGTCGTGGCAGGGGGTGGTGGCCCGGCTCGATCCGGACCACCCGAGCACCCCGCTCTGGCTGCTGCTCGTGGCGGCGACGCTGGCAATCTGGATCTGGCGGGTCCGGGCCACGGCGGCGGCCGGCGACGAGGCGACGGGGTTGGCGCTGACCGGCGTGGTGGCCAGCCTGGTCAGCCCGGTGACCTGGGTACACCACCTGGTCTGGCTGATCCCCGCACTGATCCTGCTGGTCGACAACGCGTACGCTGCACCGGCCGGCAGCCGACGGCGGCACTGGCTGCTCGGCTTCGCGATCTTCGCGTACCTGGTGCTGATCAGTCGGCTGGTCTGGATCTGGGAGCGCCGCTTCGACGGCCTGCTCGGCTTCCTCGGCAGCAACTTCTACGTCTGGATCAGCGTCGCGCTGCTGCTCGCGCTCCCGAGGCGGGACCCGGGCCACCTCGAGGTGCCGGGCGGCGCGGCAGAGTCCGACCGGCCAGGGCGGCGACCGTCTCCGCGGCCGTTGCAGTTCGTGGGTCGGCCGCTCACCCTCCGCGGGGAGTAGCGCGGTGTCGCTCACGAATCGGCGCCGTCGTACGGTGTCGGACCCGTCGGTTAGGGTCCGGGGCGATGGTCGTACCTGAATCGTTGTCGCTGTCCCAGGCCCGGCGGATCGCGCTGGCCGCCCAGGGCTTCGCCGATCCCACTCCCGGGGCGGTGCCCAACCGTCGCCACCTGCGTCGGGTGCTGGACCGGCTCGGCCTGCTCCAGATGGACTCGGTGAACGTCCTGCAACGCGCCCACTACCTGCCGCTCTACAGCCGGCTCGGCCCCTATCCGGCAGACCTGCTCGACCGGGCCGCCTACCGGCGCCCCCGGGACGTCTTCGAATACTGGGGGCACGAGGCCTCGCTGGTCCGGGTCGACCTCCAGCCGGCGCTGCGCTGGCGGATGGCGGCCGCGCACACCGACGCCTGGGGCGGGATGCGGCGGATCGCCGTCGAGCAGCCGGCGCTGGTCGCCAGGGTCCTCGACGAGGTACGCGCCAGCGGGCCGCTGACCGCCGCCGAGATCGAGCACGACGCCCCGCGCGAGACCGGCAACTGGGGCTGGAACTGGTCGGCGGTCAAGCGGGCCTGCGAATACCTCTTCTGGGCCGGCGAGCTGACCGCCGCCGCCCGGAACAGTTCCTTCGCCCGGGTCTACGACGTACCGGAGCGGGTGCTGCCGGCCGACGTGCTGGCCGCGCCGACGCCGGAGCCGGCGGAGGCACACCGGCGGCTGGTCGGGGTCGCGGCCCGGGCGCTCGGCGTGGCGGCCGAGCCCGAGCTGCGGGACTACTTCCGGCTCCCGGTGGCCGGCGCCCGGACGGCGATCGCCGAGCTGGTCGATGCGGGCGAGTTGCGGCCGGTCACGGTGCAGGGCTGGCGGCTGCCGGCCTACCTGCACCGGGACGCCCGGCTGCCCCGGTGGATCCGGGCCAGCACCCTGGTCAGCCCCTTCGACCCGCTGATCTGGGAACGGTCCCGCACCGAGCGGCTCTTCGGGTTCAGTTACCGGATCGAGATCTACGTGCCGGCGCCGCAGCGGGTGTACGGCTACTACGTGCTGCCGTTCCTGCTCGGTGACCGGTTCGTCGCCCGGGTCGACCTGAAGGCGGACCGTAGGGCCGGGTTGCTGCTGGTCCCGGCGGCCTGGGCCGAGCCCGGCACCGACCCGGTCGAGACGGCCGGGGCGCTCGCCGCCGAGCTGCGCCGGCTGGCCGGCTGGCTGGGCCTGGACGCGGTGGCCCCGCCGGTCGGCGGAGACCTCGCCGGGCCGCTCGCCGCCGCCCTCGCCGGCACCCTCGCGGTACGGTGAGACGAGGCGGCCGGCATTGCGCCGTGCCGGCCGGGTGGCGCGACGCATGCGGAGGCGCCGCCCCGGCTGCGGTGGCGTTGTGGTTCGGGCGGTGGCGTTGTGGTTCGGGCGGTGGCGTTGTGGTTCGGGCGGTGGCGTCGTGGTTCGGGCGGTGGCGTCGTGGTTCGGGCGGTGGCGTCGTGGTTCGGGCGGTGGCGGATGGGCGTGATCGGTGAGGGACGACCGGCGACGGGACGGGCGGGATGACGAGCGTTGACGAGAATCGGTCCGGCGGGCCTGGTCCGGCGGCGGGGGAGTGGGCGGCGGACGGTGCTGCCGGCGGCTGGTCGGCCGGGGATGGCGGCCAGGCGGGTGGCTATCCGTCGGCGGACTACCCGGCAGCGGGATACCACTATGCCGAGCCCGACCGGCTCACCCGGTGGGTCAACCGGTTCCAGGCGCGGGCACCCCGCTGGCTCGCCCCGGTGGCGGCGCTCGGCTGCGTCGCCGGGGCGGTCGGCTTCACCCTGGTCACCGACCCGACCCGTAGCGCCCCCGACGCGGCCCCCTCCTGCTTTCTCAAGCTGATCACCGGGCTCGACTGCCCGGGCTGCGGCGGTACCCGGGCGTTCTGGTATCTCCTGAACGGCGACCTGCCGGCGGCCGCCCGGCATCACCTGCTCTTCGTCTTCGCGGTGCCGTTCCTGATCTATCTCTACGTCGCCTGGGCCGGGCGGCAGTTCTTCGGCTGGCGGCTGCCGCAGTTGGAGATCACTCCGAGGGCGATCGGCATCTTCCTCGCCGCCTGGGGGGCATTCTCGGTGTTGCGTAACCTGCCCTGGGCACCCTTCGACGCGTTCTACGTCTGACCAACGTAAGAGCCCGTTGTCAAGGCGGGTGATTGATGTTGGTTGATCAGGGTTTGTTTCTCTGGTGGTGTGGGTGGTGTCGTGCTGCTGGGCCGGTCGGTGGTTGCTGATCGGCCCGGTGGGCATGGGTGTGGGCCGGGCCGGTCTGTGTGCGCCGGTCTGGCTGGCTGGGTTGGGTGGTGTTTTCCCTGGTGCCGGTGTGGTCGGGGGCTCCGCCGCGGGTTCCGCGTCTCTACGTAGATCGTCAAACGGGCTGGTCCGCTGTTGGTGGCGGGGTCCCGACAGCGTGCAATCGAGCTTGTGCGGAGCGCGGCGGGGGGGTGTGTACAACTAACGGCGGATCTGCTGATCAAGGGAGATGCGCCAGATGACGACCGAGACCACCATCGAGCAGGAGCCGGCAGGCGGGTCGGTGGATGCGGCCACGGATGAGCAGTTGATCGCGCTGCTGGTGGACCGGGCACGCGGTGAGGGGCTGAAGCTGACCGGTGAGGGCGGCCTGCTGCAGCAGCTGACCAAGCGGGTTCTGGAGTCCGCTCTGGAGGGCGAGATCACCGACCACGTCGGCTACGACAAGCATGATCCGGCGGGCAAGGGCACCGGGAACTCCCGTAACGGCACCCGGGCGAAGACGGTGCTGACCGATGTTGGTCCGGTCGAGGTGCGGGTTCCGCGGGACGTCGCGGGGACGTTCGAGCCGCAGATTGTGCGCAAGCGCCAGCGCAGGTTGTCCGGGGTGGATGAGCTCGTGTTGTCGTTGTCGGCCCGGGGGCTGACGCACGGGGAGATCGCCGCGCACCTGGCCGAGGTGTACGGCGCCGAGGTGTCGAAGCAGACGATCTCGACGATCACGGACAAGGTCGTCGACGGGATGGCCGAGTGGCAGAACAGGCCCCTCGACTCGGTCTACCCGGTCGTGTTCATCGATGCGATCAACGTGAAGATCCGGGATGGGAAGGTTGCGAACCGGCCCGTCTACCTGGCGATGGCGGTCACCGTCGACGGACATCGTGACATCCTCGGCCTGTGGGCCGGCGACGGCGGCGAGGGCGCCAAGCACTGGTTGCACGTGCTCACCGAGCTGAAGAACCGCGGCGTCGCTGATGTGCTCATGCTCGTCTGCGACGGACTCAAGGGCCTACCCGAAGCGGTCGAGGCGGTATGGCCGCGCACCATCGTGCAGACCTGTGTGATCCACCTGCTGCGTAACTCGTTCCGCTACGCGGCCCGACAGGACTGGGAGAAGATCGCCAAAGCGCTCAAGCCGGTCTACACCGCGCCCACGGAGGACGCGGCGACGGAGCGGTTCCTGGAGTTCGCCGAGGCCTGGGGCCGGAAGTACCCGGCGATCGTGAAGCTGTGGGAGAACGCCTGGGCCGAGTTCGTACCGTTCCTCGCCTTCGACGTCGAGATCCGCAAGGTCATCTGCTCCACCAACGCGATCGAGTCCGTCAACGCCCGCATCCGCAAGGCCGTCCGCGCCCGCGGACACTTCCCCAACGAACAGGCCGCGCTCAAGTGTGTGTACATGGCGCTGATGAGCCTCGACCCCACCGGCAACGGCCGCCGCCGGTGGACCATGCGCTGGAAAGCACCTCTCAACGCGTTCCAGATCGCCTTCGAGGGCCGGCTCACCCCGGCCAACCACTGACCATTTCAAAAACCAAGATCAGCCGTTAACTTGACACTCCCTCTGGCGGGTCGGGCCGGGGGAGCCGACGCGGTGCAGCGTGCCGTCCGGGTCGACGAAGGCGAACTCGCGCAGGCCGTACGCGGTGTCGTGGACCTCGCCGAGCCGCCCCTCGACGCCTGACTTCGCCCAGTGGGCACGCAACGCATCGGCGTCGGAGACGTAGAGGTAGACGGCGGAGGCTGTCCGGGCGGGGTCGTGCTCGGCCCACTCGGTGAGGTGCAGGGAGACGGAATCGCGCTCCACGAAGCCGTACCGCTCGCCGCCGGAGTAGGGTCGGATGGTGAAGCCGAGTCGCCGGTAGCGGTCGAGCGCGTTGTCCAGGTCGCGCACCGGCACCACCGGGGCGACCCTGTCGAAGGTGACGTTTTCGGCCATCCGATCCTCCACGTCGTCGACGCGTGATCCACGGGTAGTGGAGCGACGGGCATGATGTCCGAAAACGGTAGCACCGTCTGACGCGACGTGTTCCGTGTCGTTCGCTGGGGACGGGCGGGTCCGTGGCGGGCGCGGTTATCGGAGTCCAGGTAGTCGTGCCATCCGTCTTCATGCGACAAGGTGTGGTCGCCGCACCTTTGACCAGGTTTCGCCGAACGCGTCTAGGACTGTGGTGGCATGAACCGCCGGAAGGCCGGGACGGCCGTGATGGTGACGACCAAGTGCATGATCATGAGGGTGACGATGCCGGTCGTGGTGGTTCCCGCCACAGCGTCCGGGTACACGAAAAGCATCACATCGGGAACCAGGGACGCCAGGAAGACGATGGGAACGAGGAGGCGCAACAGCTGGGCGGCGTTGCGACTTCGGACGACAATGAGGCGCTGGCGACTGTGGGATGGAACGTGCTGAAGGAGGAGCCGGTTGCTCCGGCCGAGACGGACCCAGCGCCTTTCGGGTGCTCCGGGGGCGTTCCAGCGGCGCCCGGAGCAGGCGGTGACTATTCCGCCGACGGGCACAGCCAGGCGGCTTCTCTCGGCCCGCGACGTCAGGGCGCTGACGGCTGCGAGGTGGAAGCGTTCATCATGGCTTGGCCGGCCATCTTCCGGGAGACCGAGGCGGGCAGGCGGTTCAGGATGCGGGCGGTGAGGCCGGGGGTCACCTCGACCTGACCGGCCCGTAGCGCCTTCAACGCCGCGGAGACGCAGTCAGCTGCGGCCATGAGGCCGGCCTGCGGCAGCGACCGGCGGTTCTGCAGCCCGGACCGGGTCGGTCCGGGCGTCAGCACAGTCAAGGTCAGCCCACGAGTGGCGAACTCCGTGTGCAGGCTCCGGCCCAAGGCGTTGGTATACGCCTTGGCGGCGGCATGGGTGGCCGCCCAGGGCATGCCGTTCTCGGCGCCGGCCCCGCCGACGAGCACAACGCCGCCCCGCCCGCGCCGAGCGAGCCGCTTGCCGTAATGGTGCGCCAGCATGACGTGACTCAATGCGTTGAGCTGCATCGACTCGAGGGCGTAGCGCAGATCGCGTTCGAGGAACTCGCCGGGAACCATGTCGCCCGCGTTGGAGACCAGCAGACCAACGTCCAGGTCCGAGGTCGCCTCGGCCACTCGATCGGCGCCCGTGGCCTTGCTGAGGTCCACGAAGACGGCCCGGTGCAGCACGCCGTACTCACGTTCGATTTCCACACCGATGTCGGTGAGCACGGGGCTGCGCCCGGTGATCACGACGTTGAGACCGCACGCAGCCAGCTGCCGAGCGAACTCCCGCCCGATCCCTGAAGATGCCCCGGTCACTACCGCCCACGGGCCGAACTGATCGGTGGAAACACTGACCACTGCCATTTATCTCTCCTTGTATCGTGTCATCTGCGCGATGAATGGTTGTCGGGCTTTGCGGTGCTGAAGTGCGCCTATCGGAGATAGGTGACGCCGGTCAACTCTTCGGCCGCGGCCCACAGCCTTCTGCCGATGTTGGGATCAGTCGCTTCCTCGCTGAAACGCGCCTCGGCGACATTCCCCCGCATCTCTCCTCGTCCTGATGGTCCGAAGAACTGGCCGCCCCGCACGGCCGGAGCGGTCGCAGCGTGCAGTTGTGGTAATGCTCCCTGTTGCACTGGCTGGGCGGTCAGCAGAATTGCCCAGGTGGCGAGGCGCCCGAGCCGGCCGCGGTGTTGCCAGGCGCGCGGGGTGAGGTTGGTGCGGGTGATGCCGGGGTGGGCCAGCACGCTGACGACCGTCGATCCACTGGCGCGCAACCGGCGCTCGAGCTCGACGCCGAAGACCGTGGCGGCGAGCTTGGACCGGCCGTACGCGCTCATCGCCCGGTACCCGCGCTCGAACATCAGGTCGTCGAAGTCGAGGTGGGCGCTGCGGTGGGTGATCGAGCTCACGTTGACCACGCGGGCAGCCCGTGCGGTGGCAAGGTTCGGCAGTAGCAGGCCGGTCAGCGCGAAGTGGCCCAGCATGTTGGTGGCCATCTGCAACTCGAGGCCGCCTGCGGAGGTGCGGCGGGGACCGATCAGCATCGTGCCGGCGTTGTTGATCAATAGGTCCAGTACCGGGTGATCGGTGCTGAGTCTCGTCGCGAACGTTCGTACCGATGCAGGCGAGGCCAGATCCAACTCCCGTACCTCGGCCTCACCGTCGATTCCCCGGGCGGCCTTCCGGCCGGCAGCCGTGTCGCGGACGGCCAGCACCACCCGGGCACCGCGACGGGCGAGTGCTTTGGCGGTGACCAGACCCAGGCCGGAGTTCGCACCGGTAACGACGGCTATCCGGCCACGCTGATCAGGCATTTCTGCGGACATGGAGCAAAACTAGGACCGTGGCGTGCCAGAACGGTCGTACGAGTTTGCCTAGGACTGAGCGCCCCACCTTCGCTCGCCGCAGGGGAGGCACACTTGGGGCATGAACCATCCGTACGCTCGTGAGTTCGGTGACTTCCTGCGTGCCCGTCGCAGTCGGCTGCGCCCGCAGGACGTCGGCCTGGAGCCGGGCGGCCGCCGCAAGGTGACCGGATTGCGGCGTGAGGAGTTGGCCCTGCTCGCCGGGCTGAGTACCGACTATTACCAGCGTATGGAGCAAGGTCGCGAGGTCCGTCCGTCCGACGACATCCTGGACGCTCTCGCTGGAGCGCTCGGCCTCGACGACGAGGAACGCCGCCACTTCTTCACCCTTGCGTACGCGGCTCGCCGGCCGGCGCCCGCGCGAGTCGACAGAGAACCGGACTCGTTGCCCGACAGCGTGCGACGCCTGCTGCCCGCGATGGACACGCCAGCTATCGTCCTCGGCCGACACCTCGACGTGCTCGCGTCAAATCCGATGGCTGAGGCACTTCTCGGCGACCCCACCGCTTATCCACCCGACCGGCGCAACATGCTCCTGCTGATGTTCGACGACACGCAGGCGCGCGAATGGGCCTGCCCGGACTGGGAAGAGCAGGCATTGCAGTACATCGGCATGATGCGTGCCGCAATCGCCAATGACCCCACCCACCCGCGGGCCACCGCGCTCGTCGGGGAGCTGAGCATCCGGAGCGCCGACTTCCAACGGTTGTGGGCACTGCACGACGTGCGCGCCGCTACCAGCGGCACCAGAACTTTCCGGATCCCTGAGGTCGGAGCGATCACCATGCACTGGGACACCTATCCGCTGCCTGGCAACCCGGGGCAGACCATGCTGGTCTTCACCGCAGAGCCGGGCAGCGCTGATGCTGACCGCCTCCGTCTCCTCGCGTCTCTGCACGCCAGCCGAGCGGCCAATGTCCGACGGGTCTGATGGTCTGCGGGACGTCGATACCAGTCTGCCTCGGCAGACTGGTATCGACCGTGACGACATCCTCACGCCGATTCCGAGCGAGCGGACGGTGCGGGGATGCCCGCAGTCCCCACGGGACTAGCCGATCTTGTACGCCCGGATCACCGTCTGCGTCACCGTGTTCCCGGCGGTGTCGGTGGCACTCGCCCGCAGCGAGACGTACCCCGGCCCGGCCGGGTGCCGCAGCACGGCCTGCCCCGCCGTCACCTCCGCCGGAGCCCAGGTGACCCCGTCGTCGTACGACACCTCGACGGTCAGCGTCTCGTTGGCGCCGGCTCCCGACCCCGGCTGCGCGGTGACGGTCACCGGGACGGTGCCGGTCTGCCCGGCCGGGGTGCTGTTGTCGTTGTCCACCCGGGGCGAGAAGCGCACCGTCGAGATGGGCTGCCGGACCGGCGTCTCCCCGGCCACGTGTCCGGAGCGGAAGGTCCAGGTCACGCCGACCCGGGTGGAGAGCGTCGCCGGCCCGCCGCGTTCCGCCGTCATGGTCAGCCGGTAGTCGCCGACCTCCGGCGGCAGTTCCACCGTCCCGTTCACCCCGTCGAGGCCGGCCAGCACCTTGCCGTCGCGTTCCAGGGTTATCCGGCCGGTGGCGATCGACGAGAAGCCGGCCCGGCCGACGCCGTCGCCGTAGAGCGGTGCCTGCACGGTGAGGGTGTCGCCGCGCCGGGTCACCCACTGGTGCTCGTACGGCGGTGCCGCCACCGTCGGCCCGAACACCCCACGGCTCCACTGCTCCTGGTACGACTGCCCGGCCCGGTACGCCATCGGCGGCGCCACCAGACTCGTCAAATACGCCTGCTCCGCCCCGGTCCCGGTCGTCTCGTCCACCGACCGGAACCACCGGGCCCGACCGTCGGTGTTGTAGTACTCGATCCTGGTCGACGGCAGCGGGAACGTCATCGCGTGCGCGAAGCCGCCCATCACCGACTCCGGCAGCACCGCCCAGCCCAGTTTCCGGCCGCTGCTGCCGGCGGACTCGTGCCCGTGGTCGGCCCGCACCGTCGCCAGCTCGGCGGCGGTCACCTGTCGGGTGAAGCCGCTGGTCATCCGCCCTTCGCCGATCCAGCAGAGCAGGTACGCGTACGAGTGGTCGGCCGCGTCGGCCGGGGCGAAGGTGGCGGTGATGCGCGAGACGAACCCCTCGGCCGCGACATCCGGTCCGACCCGGCCGATCCGCAGCTTCCCGAAGGTGGTGCCGAGGGTGCCCACCTCGACGGTGCGTCCGGCGGCCAGCACACTGGTCGCCAACTCGGCGAAGACCTGCCGGGCGCCATCTGCCGGCACGGTCACCGAGAGCGGCCGGCCGAGCCGGGCGTCGAGAACCACGCTCCGGTCACCGTCGACCACCAGCTCCGGCCGGGCGAGCACACTGGTCGGATAGCTGCCGTCGGCGCCCGGGCTGGTGATCGCGGTGAGGACCGAGTAGCGCCCCTTCGGCACCCGGAGGGTGGCCGTGCCGTCGGGGGTTCCCGGCACGGAGATCGAGTGACGGACGTCCAGCCCGCCCAGCATGCTCAGGTGGCCGTTGGTCGGCTCGCCGGAGTGACCCAGGTGCGAGACGGTGACGTCGTAGCTCTCCACCTCACGCTCGATCGCGAGCGGGGTGGGCACACCTGCCCCGCCGCCGGCGACGCTCGCGGTGAGCTGGCCGGTGAGCCGCCCCACCGGGCCGGCGCTGCCGGCCGTGTCGGCGGTGACGGTCACCTCGGCGGAGCCGCCCGCCGGCACGGTGACGCCGGCCGGTTCGACCGTGAACATCCCGGCCGGCACGGCGACACCGTCCGGCGCCACCGCCCGTACGCCGAGGCGCAGCGTCACCGGCTCGCTGCCCGCGTTCTGGTAGCTGACCGTACGCCGGACGGGGGTGTCGTCCTCGTGCGGCCAGGACTGCCGGCCGAAGCTGAGGCTCGGCGGGTCGGCGCTGACCTCCTGGTCGACCGCCCTGGCCACGTCCAGCCGGCCGGCGCCCTGCGCGAAGACGTCGAGTTCGGGGTCGGGCCGGGCGGCGGCCATCAGCGCGGCCTTCAGGGTGGCCGCCGGCAGCTCCGGTCGCCGCTGCGCCAGGATGGCGGCGGCCCCGGCGACGTGCGGGGCGGCCATCGACGTGCCGGACATGCTGATGCCGCCTCCCTCCGGTACGTCCGTCCCGGAGTCCGTGCTGCGGGCGGCGACGATGTCCAGGCCGGGCGCGGTCAGATCGGGCTTGATGGCGCCGTCGCCGAGCCGGGGACCCTGGCTGGAGAAGCCGGCGAGCCGGTCGGACTTGCTGACCGCGCCGACCGCGAGGGCGGCGTCGGCGGTGGCCGGCGAACCGACCGTACTCGCGCCGGGGACGTTGCCGGCGGCGACCACGAAGAGCGTCCCGTGCGCCTCCGTCAGCTCCGCGACGGCCTGCTCCACCGGGTCGACCCCCGGGGCGTCCATCCCGGTCAGGCTCATGTTGACCACCCGCGCGCCGGACTCGGCCGCCCACGCCATGCCGGCGATGATCGCCGACTCGGCGCAGCCGCCGGCCGCGCAGACCTTGCCGTCGAGCAGCCGGGCGCCGGGGGCGACGCCGGTGAACCGGGCCGCGCCGGTGCCGGCCACCGTGGACGCGACGTGGGTACCGTGCCCGACGACGTCCCGGTCGTCCTCGACGTCGTCGGTGAAGTTGTGCCGCCCCGTCACCTGTCCGGCGAGGTCGGGGTGGGTCTCGTCGATGCCGGTGTCCAGCACCGCGACGGTGACTCCGCTGCCGTCGAACCCGGCGGCCCAGGCGGTGGGTGCGCCGACCTGTGGGACGCTCTCGGCGAGGGCGGGATGGCGGAGCCCGTCGAGCCAGACGGTGCGCAGGGGCGCGGCCATGCCGTGCCATGTCGGCTTCGCCCCGGTCAGGTCGGTCCAGAAGTCGGGCAGTCCGGCCCGGTCCACCGCGATCGCCTGGCCGTCGACCGTGGGCAGGTCGCGGACCAGTCGGGCGCCCGCGCCGACCGTCGCCCGCTCTCCCTCGTCCCGGGCGTCGGCACCGGTGTACGTCGCCAGCAGCGGCAGGTCACCGCGCCGGTCGTAGCCGAACTCCAGCAGGGCGGTGACGTCGAAGAGCCGTTCGTCCAGCCGCCCGCCGCGGAGCAGGACGAGGGCGTCGGTCGGGATCACGTGCAGCCGGTCGCCGACGCGGCGGGTGAGGAAACCCATCCCGGTCCGGCCGGGTCCGGCCTCGACGCTCGCCTTGAGATCGGCGGTGACGGTGACCCGGTCACCGGTGATCAGGCTGACGGTCCGGGTGCCGGCTCCCGCCGGCGGGTCGGCCGAGGGAAGCTCCACCGGCGTGTGCTGCCCGATCGGTGCGGGCAGGCCGGTCGATGCCGGATGGGCGGTGCGGTCCGCCGGTCCGCCGGTCGCGGCCGAGGCTGCCGGCGGTGCCGGTACGCCGAACGCGAGTACCAGGGCGAGACTGGCTACTCCCCGCGTAAGCCCCCTACGTGTATTCATGGTGTGCCTCCCTGGATACCGGTCATACCGGCACGCTCCAGATAGACCGAAACACACCACCGGGGGACGCAGCAAGATAGACGTCCATAGATTGAGATGATCACCTGGCCACACGGCGACCGGCGGCGATCCGGGTGCTTCCGATGGTTACCGGCGCTGCTCCGCCGTGCCGGGCCGCGGGCCGCGGGCGTGCGCGGAAAGCTGCCGCAGTGTCACAGCGTCCACCCCGAGGACCGCGCCCAGGTCGTGCAGTTCGACGTCGGTGGGCGTCCGTCGGGCGGTGAGGATCTCCGCCACGACCGCCGCGGCCAGCCCGGCCCGGACGGCGAGCTCGGTGATGGTGGTCCGGCCGAGTTCCGCGTACGCGCAGAGATACTGGGCCAGTGCCCGGTGCGACAGCGGCGCGGCCGGATCGATGTGCCGGGAGAGCTGCCCGAGCGGACCGCGTTGCCGCCCTTGCAGCGCGGCGGACAGCTCGGCGGCCCGGTCCGGGTGGGTGCCGGGCTCCCGGATCAGCAGCACCTCCACCGTCAGCCGGGCGCAGTCGGCGCGTAGGTCCGCGATGTCGATCGCGATGTCGCGGCCGGGCCACGCCTTTTCCGGACCGCTGCCGCGCCCGTACCGCCCGACGGGCTGGTTGGCGTCGGGGCGGGCGTCGCCGACCGGTGCGGTGTTCGGAGTACGCCCGCGCCCGGGGGCGCGGTGCCGCGCGGGTCCGGACGCGTTACGCCCCCGCACCGTCCTGTCCGGACCGACAGGCCCGGCCGGACCGGTGAAGCCGTCCGAACCTTCGGTGCGCTCGTACCCTTCGGCGCACTCGTATCTTTCGTCGGCGAACCCCGCCGGATCGGCGAGCCGGTCCGGACCGGGCAACTTGTCCGGAGCGGCGTCCCTGTCCGAGGTGGCCGGTCTGTCCGGAGCGGCGCCCCTGTCCGAGGTGGCCGGTCTGTCCGGAGCGGCGCCCCTGTCCGGAGCGGGAGGCTTGTCCGGAGCGGGTCTGTCGGGACGGGACGGACCGGATGCCCGCCGGGCGCTGTGTCGGGTGGCGGCCTGGTAGAGGACCATTGCCTCGGCCCGGATCCGGTCCCGGGGTGCGTGCTCCGACAGGCAGCGGATGACCATCTCGGTGGTGTGCCACGGCGGTCCGTGCCGGTAGCGGCCGGAGAGGTGTTCGGAGAGGGTCTGCCGGGTGTAGCCGGTCGGCAGAATCGCCCGGTCGGCGGCCGTACGCAGGACTTGCGCCTGCCCGCCGGCCAGCTCGGGACCGGCGACGAGGCGCCGGACATACAGCGTGTACGCGGCTGCCTCGGCGCTGGCGCAGCGAGCGCGGATCGTGTCGTCGTCGATGCCGGGTGGTCCGGGGGGCATGTCGGTCGTCCTTGCCGGGAGGAGGCGCCCGCGACAGCGGCGGAGCCTGTCGGAAACGCGGGGTGGGGCGGCGGTGGTCTTTTCCGACAGTCGACGGGCCGGCGAGAGTAGTTGCGGCTCCTCGCCGGCCCGACCGGCTGGCGGGCGGGCCGTGGTCCTTCGCACCGGCCGGCCGGCAAGCCCAGGTCGGGGCGGAGGACCACCCTCCGAAGATACTGATCGTGGAAGGTCGATGACAGAATGCCTCATCGTGCCCGCCTGTGGGGAGCCGGGTTCCTGATCGTCGCTGCGGCCGTGGCAACGGCGACGGCCCGTGCCCGTGCCCGTGCCAGGTCCCAGTCCCAGCCCCAGCCCCGGTCGCGGTCGCGGTCCCGGCGCCAACCTGGGTTCCGGGCCCGCCCTCGGCACCGCCGCCGGGCCGCGGCACGCTGGCCGGGCCACCGGTGATGCCCGTCTGCCGTCGATCCGCATTCCTGTGGAGTGGGACTGTGGTGGTGCCGCAGGCAACTCGATCCTCCGGTTCCGTCCGGTTGATCCCCCCGTGGGCGGATCCCGCCCAAGGGCCTGGACGGTCCGCCGGGCCGATCGGCCCGGCGGGGCCGGGTGCCGGGGGAGAAGCGACGCCGACAGGGGGTGGTCGGGACGGCGTCGGGGAGGAGAGGACTAGAGTCCCAGGAATGCCGGAGATGGTGGTCCCCCAGGTCAAGGTCATCGCGTGGACGCACTTCGAGCCACCGGAGGACGTGCCGTGGTCGACCGACGCCGACGGAGGCCAGGCGTTGGCCGAATTCGCCGGCCGGGCCTGCTACCAGTCGTGGCGCAAGCCCAACCCGGCCACCGCGACCAACGCCGGATATCTCGCGCACATCCTGGAGAGCCAGCATCTCTCCGTGCTGGAGCACGGCTCGGTGACCTTCTACTTCACCGGCGTGTCGCGCTCGTTCACCCACGAGCTCGTGCGGCACCGGCACTTCTCCTACTCGCAGCTCTCCCAGCGGTATGTGCCGGAGCGCGAGGCCGCGATGGTGGAGCCCGCGGTGATCGCCGAGGACCCGGAGTTGCACAAGCGGTTCGTGGCGGCGGGCGAGGCGAGTCTGCGGGCCTACAACGACCTGCTGGAGGGGCTGGAGCAGCGCTTCGCCGACGTCGAGAATCCGACACTGCGCCGTAAGCAGGCCAGGCAGGCCGCCCGGGCCGTGCTACCGAACGCGACCGAGACCCGGATCGTGGTCACCGGCAACTACCGCGCATGGCGGCACTTCGTGGCGATGCGGGCCACCGAGGGCGCCGACGTGGAGATCCGTGAGCTGGCCGTCGAGTGCCTGCGGCAGCTCCAGCGGGTCGCACCCAACGTCTTCGCCGACTTCACCATCAGCGCGCTGCCGGACGGCACCGAGATCGCCACCAGCCCGTACGCCCAGTTGTCCTGAACCCTTCCCCGCCGGTCGGGCGGCGGCAGTCCGATAGGTTGTTCGCATGACCCACCACCCTGCCAACGCCGATCGGGCGGCACCCCGCCCGTTCGGGCGCCTGCTCACCGCGATGGTGACCCCGTTCGCCGCGGACGGCTCGCTCGATCTCGACGGCGCGGCGCGGCTCGCGGTCCACCTGGTGGAGGAGCAGGGCAACGACGCGCTGGTCGTGAACGGGACCACCGGCGAGTCGCCGACCACCACCGACGCGGAGAAGGAGCGGCTGATCCGCGCGATCGTCGAGGCGGTCGGCGACCGGGCACAGGTGGTCGCCGGGGTGGGCACCAACGACACCCGGCACACCATCGAGCTCGCCGGTGCCGCCGAGAAGGCGGGGGCGCACGGGCTGCTGGTGGTCACGCCGTACTACAACAAGCCACCCCAGGCCGGCCTGATCCGGCACTTCACGGCGGTAGCGGACGCCACGGCCCTGCCGGTGATGCTCTACGACATCCCGCACCGCAGCGGCGTGCCGATCGCCACCGAGACCATGCTCCGACTCGCCGAGCACGAGCGGATCGTCGCGGTGAAGGACGCCAAGGGCGACCTGGTCGCGAGCTCGTCGGTGACCGGCCGGACGGACCTGGCCTACTACTCGGGGGAGGACGCGTTGACCCTCCCCGCGCTCGCGATCGGTGCGGTCGGCCTGGTGGGCACCTCGACGCACCTGACCGGGGCGCCCACCAAGCAGATGATCGAGGCGTACGACCGGGGGGCCGCCGCCGAGGCGCTGGCCCTGCACCGGCGGCTGCTCCCGCTCTTCACCGGGATCTTCCGTACCCAGGGCACCATCCTGGTCAAGGCGGCGCTGGCCGCCCGGGGCCTGCCCGCCGGGCCGGTGCGCCCGCCGCTGGTCGACGCCACCGCGGACGAGATCACCCAGTTGCGCGCGGACTGCGCCGCAGCAGGTCTGGAGCTGCCGTGACCAGGACCGGAGTTGTAATGATCGGGATCAGCGTCATCGGACGGGAGCGAAGCGGGGCGGCGGCATGAGCCAGCCGGGAATTGAGCTGGAACTGCCGCCGGAGCTGCCCGAGGGCGGGCTCCGAATCATGCCGCTGGGCGGGCTCGGTGCCATCGGGCGGAACATGACCGTCTTCGAGTACGACGGGAAGCTGCTGGTCGTCGACTGCGGGGTGCTCTTTCCCGACGTCGAGCAGCCCGGTGTCGACCTGATCCTGCCGGACTTCGCGCCGATCCTGGACCGGCTCGCCGACGTGCAGGCGATCGTGCTCACGCACGGGCACGAGGACCACATCGGCGCCGTGCCCTACCTCCTTGCCCACAAACCAGACATTCCACTCGTCGGCTCGCAGTTCACCCTGGCCCTGGTCGAGGCGAAGCTCGCCGAGCGGCGGATCGAGCCCTACACGCTGACCGTGCGGGAGGGCGGCCGGGAGCGGCTGGGTCCGTTCGAGTGCGAGTTCTTCGCGGTCAACCACTCGATCCCGGACGCGCTCGCGGTGGCGCTCCGGACCCCGGCCGGCCTGGTCCTGCACACCGGCGACTTCAAGATGGACCAGCTCCCGCTGGACGGCCGCATCACCGACCTGGCCGGCTTCGCCCGGCTCGGCGCCGAAGGCGTCGACCTGCTCCTCTCCGACTCGACAAACGCGGAGATCCCCGGCTTCGTCACCCCGGAGCGCGAGATCGGGCCGGTGCTCGACTCGATCTTCGCGAAGGCGCGCGGCCGGATCATCGTCGCCTCGTTCGCCTCGCACGTGCACCGGGTGCAGCAGGTGCTGGACTCCGCCGCCGAACACGGCCGGAAGGTGACCTTCATCGGCCGGTCGATGGTGCGCAACATGGGGATCGCCCGCGACCTCGGGCTGCTCCGGATCGAGCCCGGCCTGGTCGTCGGGCTCGACGAGGCGACCATGCTGCCGCCGGACCAGATCGTGCTGATGTCGACCGGCTCGCAGGGCGAGCCGATGAGCGCGCTGGGCCGGATGGCCACCGGCGACCACCGGCACATCACGGTCGCCCCGGGCGACACGGTGGTGTTGGCCAGCTCGCTGGTGCCGGGCAACGAGACCTCGGTCTACCGGGTGATCAACCAGCTCTCCCGGGCCGGCGCTACCGTCATCCACAAGGACGTGGCCAAGGTGCACGTCTCCGGGCACGCCCCGGCCGGCGAGCTGCTCTATCTCCTCAACGTCGTGCGGCCGAGCAACCTGATGCCGGTGCACGGCGAGTGGCGCCACCTGCGGGCGCACGCCCGGCTCGGCATCGAGTCCGGCGTCGCCGCCGACCGGGTGGTGCTCTGCGAGGACGGCGACGTCGTGGACCTGGTGGAGGGGCATGCCCGGGTGGTCGGCCACCTCCGGAGCCGGTACGTCTACGTCGACGGCCTCGCCGTCGGCGACGTCGGCGAGTCGCTCCTCACCGAGCGGCGCATCCTCGGCGACGGCGGCTTCATCTCGGCGACCGTGGTGGTCGACTCGGTGACCGGAAAGGTGGTCGGTGGTCCCACCGTCTCCGCCAAGGGCTTCTCCGACGACCCGGAGGCGTTCAGCCCGGTGATCCCGCTGATCACCGAGGCGCTCGGCCGGGCCGCCACCGAGGGCATCACCGACCCGCACCAGTTGCAGCAGATCGTCCGCCGCACGGTCGGGCGCTGGGTGAACGACGCCTACCGACGGCGCCCGATGATCGTTCCCACCGTCGTCGAGGTCTGACAACCCCCGGCCAGGCTGTTAGGAAGGGCCCCCGCTACAACAGAAAGCGATAAGAAGGGGCCCTTCCTTCTACGGATCCGTGGTGCTGGCGGTTCAGCTGATCGGGTGTGAGATTGCCCATTGCCGATCCGTTCATCGTCGGGTGCCCGCCGGCCGTACCTTCCCGCGGGCTGCCCGATGGTGAAGGAGGCGATCGATGGATCGCGGACGCGCGACGCGGAGCCGGCGGAGTTCGTCGGCCGGTCGGCGGAGCACGGCACAGCGGCGGGGAATCGCGATCGGCGTGTCGGTGGCGACCGTCGCCGGTCTGGCGGCGGTCACCCTGCCGGCGCTCGCCGAGGAGGATCCGCCGCGACCGGAGCCCGGGGCGGCCGGGCCGTCCCAACAGATCGTCGACGCGCTCCGCCGGGACCTGTCGCTGACCGAGGCGCAGGCGCGCGCCCGGCTGGACCGGGAGCGGTGGGCCCGGGGGACCAGCCAGCGACTGCGTGCCGAACTCGGCTCCGGATACGCGGGCACCTGGCTCGCCGCCGACGGCAACCGGCTGATGGTGGCGGTGACCGAGGAGGCGGGCGCCGAGCGGGTCCGCGGCGCCGGCGCCGAACCGAAGCTGGTCACCCGCAACGCCCGGCAGCTCGACACGGTCAAGGCAAGCCTCGACCGGATCGCCGACGAGGCCACCCCGGACGTTGCCGGCTGGTACGTCGACGTGTCGAACAACCGCGTCGTGGTACGCGCCCAGCCCGGCACCGAGGCGGCCGTCCGGAAGTTCGTGCGGGCCAGTGGCGCGCCGGAGGGCGCGGTCGAGGTGGTCGCCTCGGCGGAGGCGCCGGTGCCGCTGATCGACGTACGCGGCGGCGACCCGTACCTGATCGACGGGCGGGCCCGCTGCTCGATCGGCTTCTCCGTGGTCGGTGGCTTCGTCACCGCCGGCCACTGTGGAGCACCGGGCGCCACCACCAGCAGCCCGGACGGGGTCGCCCAGGGTGTCGTGGCGGCCTCCTCCTTTCCGGGTGACGACTGGGGCGTGGTGGAGACCAACGACGACTTCGTCCCGCAGCCGGTGGTCAACGACTTCGACGGCGGCACGGTGAGCGTCGCCGGCGGGCAGGAGGCGCCGGTCGGCAGCTCGGTCTGCCGGTTCGGCTCCACCACCGGGGCGCGCTGCGGCGTGATCGAGGCGCTGAACGCCACAGTCGTCTACCCGGAGGGCACGGTGACCGGGCTGACCCGGACGAACGTCTGCGCCGAGCCGGGCGACTCCGGCGGTTCCTGGATGTCCGGCGACCAGGCCCAGGGGGTCACCTCGGGCGGCTCCGGCGACTGCACCGTGGGCGGCACCACCTTCTTCCAGCCGCTGACCGAGATCCTCGAGGTCAACGACCTGACCCTGGTCACCACCGAGGGCCCGCCGGCCGAACCGCCGGCCACCACCGGGCCGCCCGCGCCGACCGAGCCGCCCGCCGCGACCGAACCGCCGCCGGCGGGGACCGAGCCGCCGAGCCCGCCGCCGGGCTCGGAGTGTGCCGGGCACAAGGCGCTGAAGGCCGCCACCCTCGGGGCGGGGCGCCGCCAGGTGCAGCCCGCCGGCCGCTACTTCCGGGCCGGGCACGGCCGGCACACCGGCTGCCTGGACGGTCCGGCCAGGGCCAACTTCGACCTGGTACTCCAGAAGTGGAGCCGGGGCGCCTGGCGGACCGTGGCCGTGGCCGCCGGTCCGACCGCCGACGAGCGGATCTCGTACGCCGGTACGGCCGGTTTCTACCGCTACCGGGTGGAGTCCCGGCGCGGCTCCGGAGACTACGTGCTCGGCTTCTCACTGCGCTGAGTGTCGCCCCCTGCACCACCGGCACGGCCGGCGGGCTGAGTATTCGTACCCGGTCCGCCGGCCGCCCGGCTGGGTAGCCTGTGCCGCGGGAGGGCGGCGATGGGGTACCGGTTGTTGGTCACGTTGGTCCTGACGCTGCACTTCGGGTTCCTGGCCTATCTGGTGGTCGGCGGCTTTCTCGCCTGGCGCTGGCCGAGGACGATCTGGCTGCACGCCGGGGCGGCGGCCTGGGGCGTGCTGGTGGTCGCCGCCCAACTGACCTGCCCGCTCACCTACCTGGAGCACTGGGCGCGGCGCCGGGCCGGCGAACACGGCGTCGGGCAGGGCTTCATCGACCGCTACATCGAGGGCGTGGTCTATCCCGAGCGGTACGCCGCGCTCGCCCAGGCACTCGTCGCCGTGCTGGTGCTGGTCTCCTGGGCCGGCCTCCTCCATCGGCTCAGGACGACCGCCCCGCCGCGACCACGGAGGCGGCTGTGGTGGCGAGGGTCGCGCTGACCGATCATGGCCGGCACGGCGGCCGCGACGAGGGCGGCGAACCGCGACGATCGCCCTCGGGGCGGTCAGCGGGCCGACCGTCTCGGGCGGTCGTCGCACCGCCGCTCCACCGACGACGCCGTCCCGGCGTCTGGTCCTCGCTGCGCGTGCGTCCCCCTCTGGGCGTCCGTCATGCTCTGGGCGTCCGTCTCCCGCACCAGTTCCGGATCCATCCACGGCTCCTGGCCGATCCTGGGGGTTGCCGCCTCCGGGTCCGCGACCACCCACTCGTCGTCGGGCGGCCGCCACTCGTCGTCGGGCGGTGGATCCGCCGGCAGCGGCCGGAGCGCCGCACCGGGTGGCCGGCGCTCGGCCAGCCAGCCGGCGATCCGGCCGGACTGGTGGCCCGTCCCGTTGCGGGCGTCGAACCGGCCGGCCAGGTCCTCGGCGGTGGCCGTCAACTCGGCACCGAGCGCGGCCACGCTGAGGTCGGCGGCGTGCCGCTGCGCGTACCCGGGACGGTGGACCGGATATCGCGCGAAGCCGTCCGCGCCGGCCAGCCGGCAGAGCAGCGCCCCGGCGGCGGCGAACTCCAGTGCGGACGCCTCGTCGTACGGCTGGTCCAGCGCCGGCAGGTGCCGGGCGAGGATCTCCAGGCCGCGTCCGTGGTGACCGGCCAGGGCGCAGAACCGCAGGTGGTCGGCGAGGAACGGGAGGCCGTCCCGCTCCCGCCGGTGTCGCCGGTAGGCGCGGACGTGTGCGTCGCCCGCCTCGTCGTACCGGCCCAGCCTCAGGTAGGCCAGCTGGATGGTGCCGAGGGCGCGTTCCGGCTGGTCGGGGCAGCGGTACGTGCCGGCGAGCAGCGGAGCGACGATCTCCAGTGCCTCGGTCCAGCAGCCCCAGCCGACCAGTAGGCGTGCCTGGTCGGCCGCCTCGCAGTCGGCGCAGCCGCCGGAGTCGTCGACGGGTGCGGCCCGCCATCGCGCCAGCCACCGGCGGGCGGTCGCCTCGGCACCGATGTGGTCGGCGATCCGGCAGCGCAGTGCGTACACCGGGCGCCGGCTCTGCCCTGCGGACCCGAGCCGGCGCTCCAGGCCGTCGAGGGCGGCTCCGGTGCGGGTCAGCCCGATGCGGGAGGTGCCGCAGAGCGCCGCCACCGCCGTCCGGTGATGGCGGCGCAGCCGCACGATCTCCACCGGGTCGAGCACTCCCGGCGTCCGGTCGGCGGCGGCGAGACACCACTGCACGGCCGGCAGCATCCGCCAGGGCTCGACCCGCTGCTTCACCTCGACCAGGACCAGCCGGGCCGCGACGCCGACCCGCACGTCCCCGGCGGCGTCGGCGTATGCGACGATCCGGTCCAGGTCCGCCATCTTGGCCGCGCCGTCCGGCTGGTCCCGGGCGTCGGCCAGGGCGGCGAGCAGCCGGTCGGGGCTCACCGGGCCGTGCGGGTGGGTCGGGTCACCGTGCGGGTGGGTCGGGTCATGGCGGGTCTCCGTTCGCGGGTCGGGGCCGGCCGGACGAGATTTTACTCAGGGTCATGACCTGGACACGGTCGTGCCGCGCCCCTGTGCGCCGGGACGTCGACCTGGCGGATGCCGGCGGTGTGAATCTTGAGGTAACTGACCGGACACGACGCGCAAAGGCGGGGAATCCTCGGCGGACGACGCTAACGTGTGAACTTATGGCGGGCCGTGCCTCCTCTCAGGCGAACCGGCGCCGGAGCGGGTCGACCACCCGTTCCGGCGCTAGTCGGGCGGGCAACACCCGGGGACGGCAGCCGGCCCGGGGCCGGGCCGCGGCCGCTCGCCGGCCGACCCGGACCAGCCCGGCGGCGTACGTCGGCCGGGCGGTCGGCGCGATGTGGATGGGGCTGGCGCACAGCGTCGGCTGGGCCATGCGAGCGGCCGGCCGGCAGGCCGCCACCGCCCGTGACATCGATCCGGAGCACCGCCGCGACGGCGCCGGCCTGTTCCTGCTCGGCCTGGCCATCCTCAGCGCGGTGGCGGTCTGGTTCTCGTCGGCGGGGCCGGTGGGTGGCCGACTCGCCGACACCATCCGGCTCTTCTTCGGCGCGATCTCCATCGTGCTGCCGATCCTGCTGCTGATCGGTTCCGTCCGGCTGATGCGTGCGCCCGCCGAGCCGGAATACCGGGGCCGAGGGCTGGTCGGCTGGACGGCGCTGATCGTCGGGACGGCGGCGCTGCTGCACATCGGACAACGTCCGGTGAACAACGCGGAGCGGGACTTCGCCGGTGGCCTGATCGGGGCCGGGATCGGCGGGCCGCTGGAGCGTGCCGTCAGCGCCTGGGTGGCCGTACCGCTGCTGGTGCTCCTGCTGCTCTTCGGGCTGCTGGTGGTGACCGCCACCCCGATCAACAAGATCCCGGAGCGGCTCGGCCTGCTGGCCGGCGCGGTGCTGGGCCGGCCGGAGTCCGACGAGGACGCCGAGGCGGAACCGGAGCGCGGCGCCGATGGCCGCCGACCTCGCCGCCGCCCCGCACCGCGCCCGGAGCCGCTCGACGACGAGGAACCGGGATACGAGATCGGCTCCCCGGAGCACGAGACCGTGTCACCGCCCCGCCGGTCGGGCAGGGTGCCGGCGGCCCGGAAGGCGACGGAGCCGCCGGAGCACTCGCCGGTGCCGACCCGGGCGGAGCAGTTGGCGATCACCGGGCTGGCCGGCGACTACGCCCTGCCGCCGGGCAACCTGCTGCGCCCCGGTGCCGCGCCGAAGAGTCGCAGCCGGGCCAACGACGAGGTGATCGCCGCGCTCACCGGGGTCTTCGAGCAGTTCGACGTGGACGCCGCGGTGACCGGCTTCACCCGGGGCCCGACCGTCACCCGGTACGAGGTCGAGCTGGGCCACGGCGTGAAGGTGGAGCGGATCACCCAGCTGTCCCGCAACATCGCGTACGCCGTCAAGTCCCCCGACGTGCGGATCCTCAGCCCCATCCCGGGCAAGAGCGCGGTCGGGGTCGAGATCCCGAACAGCGACCGGGAGGACGTGGCCCTCGGCGACGTGCTCCGGTCCCGGGCGGCGACCTCCGACCACCATTCGATGCTGGTGGCGCTCGGCAAGGACATCGAGGGCGGCTTCGTGGTCGCCAACCTGGCCAAGATGCCGCACATCCTCATCGCCGGCGCCACGGGTGCCGGCAAGTCGAGTTGTCTGAACAGTCTTCTCGTCTCCATCCTGACCCGGGCCACCCCGGACGAGGTGCGGCTGCTGCTGATCGACCCGAAGCGGGTCGAGATGAGCAACTACGAGGGGATCCCGCACCTGGTCACCCCGATCGTGACCAACCCGAAGAAGGCGGCGGACTCGCTGGACTGGGTCGTCCGCGAGATGGACATGCGCTACGACGACCTCGCCGCGGCCGGCGTACGCCACATCGACGACTACAACCGCAAGGTGCGCGCCGGCCAGATCAAGCCGCCGCCCGGCAGCGAGCGGGAGATCCGGCCGTACCCCTACCTCCTGGTCATCGTCGACGAGTTGGCCGACCTGATGATGGTCGCACCGCGCGACGTGGAGGACTCGGTCGTCCGGATCACCCAGCTCGCCCGGGCCGCCGGCATCCACCTGGTGCTGGCCACCCAGCGCCCGTCGGTCGACGTGGTGACCGGCCTGATCAAGGCGAACGTCCCCTCCCGGCTCGCCTTCGCCACCTCGTCGCTGGCCGACTCCCGGGTCATCCTCGACCAGCCGGGTGCGGAGAAGCTGATCGGCCGGGGTGACGGGCTGTTCCTGCCGATGGGCGCATCCAAGCCGGTGCGCATCCAGGGCGCCTGGGTAACCGAGAACGAGATCAACGACATCGTCAAGTTCTGCAAGGACCAGCGGGAGCCGGAGTTCCGGCCCGACGTGCTGACCCCGGCGCAGGACGGCAAGAAGAAGATCGACGAGGAGGTCGGCGACGATCTCGACCTGCTCGTGCAGGCGATCGAGCTCGTCGTCACCTCGCAGTTCGGCTCCACCTCGATGCTCCAGCGCAAGCTGCGGGTCGGCTTCGCCAAGGCCGGCCGGCTGATGGACCTGATGGAGACCCGGGGCATCGTCGGGCCCTCCGAGGGCTCCAAGGCCCGGGACGTGCTGGTCAAGCCGGACGAGCTGGAGGAGGCGCTGGCGGCCCTCCGCCCGCCGGAGTGACCGGCGTTCCGCCCGCAGGAGTGACCGGCGTTCCGGCCGCAGGAGTGACCGGCTCTCCGCCCGCCGGAGTGACCGGCGCTCCGGCCTAGGCTGGGCGGATGGCGAGCCTGGATGATCTGGAACCCGGCCTCGACGCCGTCTCGGCGCTGGTCGATCCGGTCCGGCGGGCGGCGTACCGGGTGGTGGCCGGCGCCGGGACGGAGCCGCTGGGGCGGGACGAGGTGGCCGCCGAACTCGGCATCGGGCGTACCCTCGCCGCCTTCCACCTGGACAAGCTGGTCGACGCGGGGTTGCTGACCGTCACCCTGGCACGCCGGTCCGGACGCTCCGGGCCCGGTGCCGGCCGTCCGGCCAAGCTCTACCGGCGGGCGCCGGGCGAGCACGTCGTCAGCGTGCCGCCCCGGGCGTACCGGACCGGCGCGGAGTTGCTCGCCGAGACCGTGCTGCGGCTCGGCGGGGAGGACACCCTCTTCGAGGTGGCGGGGGAGCGGGGCCGTACGGCCGGCGCGGCGGTCGCACCGGGCGCGGATCTGTTGGACGTGTTGCACACCCACGGCTACGCGCCGGCGGCGGGCGAGGAGACCGTCCGGTTGCGCAACTGCCCGTTCCACCAACTCGCCGACGAGTTCCCGCCGGTGGTCTGCGGGATGAACCTGGCCCTGCTGAGCGGGCTGCTGGTCGGTGCGGGGCGGCCGGAGTGGCGGGCCAGGCTCGATCCACTGCCGGGCCTCTGTTGCGTGGTGCTGGAGCGCCGCGGGAAGGGCGCCGCCGAGGGCGGCGCGGCGGAGCCGTTGTAAAACCAATCAGGATTGACAAAGAAATCTTCGGCTGCTTCGCTGCGGGAATGACATACCACCTCGCGCAACTCAACACGGCCCGGCTGCGGGCGCCGTTGGACGACCCACTGATGGCGGACTTCGTGGCCGACCTGCCGGCCCTGAACGGGCTCGCCGACGCCTCGCCCGGCTTCGTCTGGCGGTTGCGGGACGATGACGGCGCCGACGCCACCGCGCTGCGCCCGTTCGGGCCTGACCTGCTGGTCAACCTCACGGTCTGGGAGTCCGTGTCGGCGCTGCGGGACTATGTCTACCGCAGCCCGCACCTGGAGTCGCTGCGCCGCCGCCGGGAGTGGTTCCATCCCGCCGGTACCGATCCGTACCTGGTGCTCTGGTGGCTGCCCGCAGGTGAGCTGCCCACCCTGAACGAGGCGCGGGCCCGGCTCGACCGGCTCGCCCGCACCGGGCCGACATCGGCGGCCTTCACTCTCCGGCACCCGTTTCCGGCGCCGGTTGCCGACGCGCGCCCGGCGCCCACCATCCGGACCGCAGTTGACCTTGGCCGTGGTTGAGCTATCGGAATCGGCTGATGACCCTGTTCGTCACGGACGCCGAGGCGCCGGCCAGGCTGGACGCCGCAACGGCCGTGCGGTGGACGCCGCAACGGCCGTGCGGGCGGTCCGGGAGGCCCTGCTCGCGGCGCACCGGGGCGCTCGGCGGGATTGCCGTCGACTCCCTCACCGGCCGGACGCGGCCACCCTGGGCGTGATCGGCGCCGATGGCCAGGTCTGGGCGCAGGTCTGGGCGCAGGTCTGGGCGATCGCGGCGGTGCGCCGGCTGCGCGAGGTGGCGGTCTTCTGCCGCACCCCCGCCGGTCGGGAGAAGTTCGCGGCCCGGCGGGCGGCGAGGCGTTCCTGTTCGATCGGCTGACCCGGTCGGGTCGACCGGCCGGGGTAGCGCCGTGACGGGCTCGCCCGGCTCTCCCGGTACCCTCGGATGGTGTCTGCCGCTTCCTCCCCATCGACCGCCGGCCGCCGGGTCGCCCTGCTCACCCTCGGCTGTGCCCGCAACGAGGTCGACTCGGAGGAGTTGGCCGCCCGGCTGCACGCCGACGGCTGGCAGGTGACCACCGACGGCGAGGGCGCCGACGTGGTGCTGGTCAACACCTGCGGTTTCGTGGAAAAGGCCAAGCAGGACTCGATCCAGACGCTGCTCGCCGCTGCCGACACCGGCGCCAGGGTGGTGGCGGCGGGTTGCATGGCCGAGCGGTACGGCCGGGAACTCGCCGAGGGCATGCCCGAGGCGGGTGCCGTGCTCAGCTTCGACGACTATCCCGACATCTCGGACCGGCTGCACGAGGTGCTGGCCGGCAAGGAGATTCCCGCGCACGCGCCCCGGGACCGGCGCGAGCTGCTGCCGCTGACCCCGGTGGCCCGGCAGGGCGGCGCGGTCGTGCTTCCGGGCCACGGTGACGCCGCCGCCCGGCCGGCCGGCGGCACGCTGGTGGCCGACGAGCACACCCCCGCGCACCTGCGCCCGGTGCTGCGGCACCGGCTCGACTCCGGCCCGGTCGCCTCGCTGAAGCTCGCCAGCGGCTGCGACCGGCGCTGCGCGTTCTGCGCCATCCCGACCTTCCGTGGCGCCTTCGTCTCGCGTACTCCCGACGACCTGCTGGCCGAGGCGGAGTGGCTGGCCCGTTCCGGAGTCCGGGAACTGGTGCTGGTCAGCGAGAATTCCACCTCCTACGGCAAGGACCTCGGCGACCCCCGGCTGCTGGAGAAGCTGCTGCCGCAGCTCGCCTCGGTCGACGGCATCGTCCGGGTCCGGGCCAGCTACCTCCAGCCGGCGGAGACCCGCCCCGGACTGGTCGAGGTGATCGCCACCACGCCCGGGGTCGCGCCCTACTTCGACCTGTCGTTCCAGCACTCCAGCGAGGCGGTGCTGCGCCGGATGCGCCGGTTCGGCTCGACCGGGCGCTTTCTCGACCTGCTCGCGACGGTGCGGGAGTTCACCCCCGACGCCGGGGCGCGGAGCAACGTCATCGTCGGCTTCCCCGGCGAGACCCGGGCGGACGTCAAGGAGCTGGAACGCTTTCTCGTCGCCGCCAGGCTGGACGCGATCGGCGTCTTCGACTACAGCGACGAGGACGGCACCGAGGCGGCCACCCTGCCCGGCAAGGTGCCGGCGGCCACGGTCCGACGCCGCTACGACCGGCTCTGCGCGATTGTCGACGAGATCTGCTCGCAGCGGGCCGAGGAGCGGCTCGGCTCCACGGTCGAGGTGCTTGTCGACTCGACCGACGGTGGTGTGGTGGAGGGCCGGGCGGCACACCAGGCACCGGAGGTGGACGGTTCGACCACTCTGGTCGCCCCGGCCGCGGGTGGCGGGGTGGAGCTGGGCGCGTTGCACCCGGGTGACCTCGTCCGGGCCACCGTCACCGGCACCGAGGGCGTGGACCTGGTGGCCGTACCCGAGGAGATGGTCTCGGCGGCGCCGCGTGGGGCACGGTGAACGCGGTGATCACGGTGGGCGCGGCGGCGCGGTCGGAAGATCGCTGTCGCCGCGTCGGCGCGGGCGACGGGATCCGGTCGTGACCGAGGCGGCGGAGCCGGCGGCGACCGCGGCCGGTGCGCCGGCGCAGGGCCGCACCGGAACGGGTGTCGGGGCGGGGCGGAGCGGGACCGACGCCGGGACGGCCGGAGAGCCGGCTCCGTCCGGCCGGGTCGGCCCGGTCCCGGTGGTCAACGCGGCCAACGGGCTGACCGCGCTCAGGCTGGCGCTGGTGCCGGTCTTCGTCGGGTTGGTGCTCGCCTCCGGGATGGTGCACTCCGGTTGGCGGGTGGCGGCCTGCCTGATCTTCGTCTTCGCCTCCGTGACGGATCTGGTCGACGGGTGGATCGCGCGTCGCTATGCGCTGGTCACGTCGTTCGGCAAGGTGGCGGACCCGATTGCGGACAAGGCGCTGACCGGTACCGCCCTGATACTACTGTCGTGGTATGACCGTATTCCGTGGTGGATAACCGTACTCATCCTGGTTCGCGAGTTCGGGATCACGCTGATGCGCTTCTGGGTGATCCGGTACGGCGTGATCGCGGCCAGCCGGGGTGGCAAGGCCAAGACCGCGGTCCAGATCCTGGCCATCGTCTGGTATCTCTGGCCGGTGCCGGCCGGCCTGACCGGTGTGGGGCCGTGGATCCTCGGCGTCGCCGTCCTGGTGACCGTGGTCACCGGGCTCGACTACGTCGTGCGTGCGCTGCGGCTGCGGCGCTGACCGTCGAGTCGGCCCGGCGCCCGAGTGCGATCGGAGTTCGGGGCTGACGAGGGCCCGGAGACGGGGGCCTCCCGGAGACGGGGCTCACGGAGACCGGGGGCCCGGGGACGGGGGGCCCGGAGACCGGGCCCGGGGGCGACGGGAGTTCGGTCCGGCTGGGAGACCGAGGAGGATCGGATGGAGGATGTCGCGCGGGCGGCCGACACCTCGGCCGCGGCAGTCGTGCACGCCCTTGCCGACCAGGGCGCCACCCTGGCCGTGGTCGAGTCGCTCACCGGTGGCCTGCTGGCCGCGACGATCGTCGACATCGCCGGGGTCAGCAGCGTGTTCCGGGGTGGTCTGGTGGCGTACTCGACCGAGTTGAAGGCGTCGCTGGTGGGCGTACCGACGGACCTGCTCGCCGGCCGGGGGCCGGTCGACCCGGACGTGGCGGTGGCGCTGGCCGAGGGTGGCCGGCTGCGCTGCGGTGCGGACTGGTGCCTCTCCACCACCGGGGTCGCCGGCCCGGAGCCACAGGGCGGTAAGCCGGTCGGGCTGGTCTACGTGGCCGCGGCGGGGCCGCCGGGCACCGTCGTACGGCGGCTGGACCTCGCCGGCAACCGCCTGCGGATCAGGATCGGTGCGGTGGCAGGGGCGCTGCGGCTGCTCGCCGACCGGTTGCACGCGGAGGCCGGCGAGACCCGGTCGGCGGTGCGCGCTGATCCACGGGTGACCCCGTGAGCAGCCGCGCGGGGCGGCGGTCGACCTGCGGTCGGGTGACGGCGGGAAATATCGGACCGTCGGGGCGGGATGTCGTCGGCGGCCACACCGGGTACGGTTGCGGGAAGGCTCGGGCGGTTGACGTCGCGGTCCCACCGCTGCGGCTGTGGCGGGTGGATCTCGCCGCGGTGCGGCGGGGGCGGGTGGCGGCGACGGCCCGATGTCCGGTCAGTGGCCTGAGCCCGCGACACGGGAGGTGCGATGGTCCTGCTACGCCGGGTGATCGGTGACGCGTTACGGGCGCGCCGGCAGGGACAGCACCGGACCCTGCGCGAGGTCTCGTCCGCCGCCAACGTCAGTCTGGGCTACCTCTCCGAGATCGAGCGAGGGCAGAAGGAAGCGTCGAGCGAGCTGCTGGCGGCCATCTGCGACGCGCTCGGTGCCCGCCTCTCCGAGCTGCTCCGTGACGTCAGTGACACCGTCGAGCTGGCCGAAGGGCTGCCGGGGGTGCTGGTGCCGGTGCAGGACGGACCGGCGACCGGGCGTGACACCGCCACGCCGGGCGAAACCGGTCGGCGCGAGGCTGCTGGGCACGAGGCCGCTGGGCGCGAGGCCGTCGAGCCGCTGGCCGTCGAGCCGCTGGCCGTCGAGCCGCTGGCCGCCGGGCCGGTGCGGCAGCCGGCCGGGGCCGAGCCGGTCCGACCGGCGGCGGCTGCGGAGCCGGCCCAGAGCCAGCCCGCCGTGCAGCCGGCCCAGGCGCAGCCGGCGCGGGCGGACGCGTCGCCGCACCGACCGGCGCTGACCGACAGGCCCCTGCGCACCCTCGCCGAGCCGGGCGTGTCCCACCAGCTCGGCGCCGAGCCGGTACGGCAGATCGCGACCGACGGCACCGTATCCGTGACGGTGCGGCAGGAATCCCCGCTCAAGACGACGCTGCGGGCCACCCGCCGGATCCAGCCGCCCGGCGACCCCGAGCGGGCGGCCAGCTCCGAGCGGGACGTCGTCTGCGTCGGTTGAGTCCACGCCGGCTGACGGCGGGCCGGCCCGCTCGCCCGGTCCCGACCGGCCTGTTGCGGATCGTCGGGCCCCGAGGCTCCGGTTGCGGATCGTCGGCGAGCCGAAGGTGTGGCTCGTCCGGGGCCCACCGCGTTACGGTGGGCCCCTAGCGGCATATCCGGCGGATATCCCCCTGAGGTCGTATGCCGGAGTGGCGCGATCCTGGGACGATGGAGATCCTGTCGTGCGGGCGCCTTTCCGGGCCGGCCGACACGGTCACCGGAATGATGACACTGAGGGGATATCGGGACATGGCGAACCCGTTCGTCAAGGGCTGGCGCTACATGATGGCGCTCTTCGGCGCCAAGATCGATGAGTACGCCGATCCCAAGGTGCAGATCCAGCAGGCCATCGAGGAGGCGCAGCGCCAACACCAGGCGCTGGTCCAGCAGGCGGCGGCCGTCATCGGCAACCAGCGCCAGCTCGAGATGCGGCTGTCCCGGCAGATGTCCGAGGTCGAGCGCTTGCAGGGGATGGCGCGCCAGGCCCTGGTGCTCGCCGACCGGGCCCGCGGGTCGGGCGACGAGGCCGAGGCCAACAAGTACGAGCAGACCGCGCAGACCGTCGCCACCCAGCTCGTCGCCGCCGAGCAGTCGACCGAGGATCTCAAGACCCTGCACGACCAGGCGATCGGTGCCGCGGCCCAGGCGCGCCGGGCGGTCGAGAACAACTCGATGGTCCTTCAACAGAAGCTGGCCGAGCGGGCCAAGCTGCTCAGCCAGCTCGAGCAGGCCAAGATGCAGGAGAGCGTGGCCCGCTCGCTGGAGTCGATGTCCGCGCTCGCCGCGCCCCGCAACACCCCCTCGCTGGACGAGGTGCGGGACCGCATCGAGCAGCGGTACGCCAACGCGATGGGCCGGGCCGAGCTGGCCGGCAACTCCGTCGAGGGTCGGATGCTGGAGATCCAGAAGTCCACCCTCGACCTGGCGGGCGCCTCCCGGCTGGAGCAGATCCGCTCCAGCATGGCCGGGGAGAAGCTGGGTGGCACGGCCAGCCCGGCCGTGGAGCCGGCAGCTCCGGCGGCGGACCCGGCAGGTGTGGCCCGGCTCGACGAGATCCGCGCCAGCCTCGGCCGGGACAAGCAGGCCGGCGGTGGGAGCAGCAGCACGGCCAGCTGAGCCGGGCCGATCCCGCGAGAGGGCGACGGTAGGGCAGTGGAGCCGCCGGCCGGACCGGCGGCGGTGGGGAGTGAGGTCGAGATGGCGGATCTGCGTACCCGCCACCTGCGCCGGCTGCGCGGCCTGCGTCGGTCGGCACGCCGGTGGAGCGTACTCGCGGGCGGGCTCGGCGGAGCGGCCGCGATCCTCACCCCGTACCAGGGGCTCGGGCTGCCGGACGCGTTCTGGGCGGCGGCGGCCGGTGGTTCGGTCGCGCTGGCGGTCTGGCGCTGGGTGGACCTGCGGGCGCTGGCGGCGCAGCCGGTGCCACCGCCGCCGGAGCCGGTGACGCCGGACCAGGTCCGCGCCCGGCTGGTCGCCGCCGTCGAGCGGCTGCCCGTCGGGCGCGAGGCGCTGGCGGAGGTACGCCGGCAGCGCACCCGGATGGCGCTGCGCGGCTCTGCCGCCTCCGGCCCGTGGGGGCGGCTCGACCGGGCCGCCACGACGATGGCGGGGCTGGCCGAGCGGCTGACCGGCCCGGCCGGTCCGGCGGTGCTGGAGGCGGCGGTGGCGGAACGCTCCCTCCGTGACCTCGCCGAACGGGTGGCCAGTGTGGAGAGTGCGGTGCGGGTCGCCCCCGCCGACACCCGGCCCGACCTGGAGGCCGCGCACCGGCACCTCTCGGCGCAGCTCGACAGCGGTGTGGCGGCGTACGAGCGGCTGGTCGCGGCGGCGGCGAGCTTCGTCGCCGAGGACGGCCGGGAGTACGACGGCAACTCCTCGGTGGACCGGCTCACCGAGGCGACCGACCTGCTCCGAAGCGTGGCCGGCGGCCTGGCGGACCTGCGGTCCCGGACCGGCCCGACCCAGGCGATGTCCTGACCGGTGCGACGTGCCGGTCCGGGCGACGTGCCGGTCCGGGCGACGTGCCGGTCCGGGCGACGTGCCGGTCCGGGCGACGCGCCGGTTCCGGTGCGACGTGCCGGTCCGGGCGACGTGCCCGGTCCGGGGTCAGCCCGGGATACGGATCGAGACCGGCCGGCTGACCGTCGACGTTCCGGCGGCGTTGCCGGCCTGGATGCGGTAGTGGTAGACGAGGCCGCCGGTCAGCCCGGTGTCGGTGAACGAGCGGGAACCACCCGGGATCGACACCGTCACCACCCCGGCGGTGAAACCGGGGTCGGTGGCCCGGTGCAGGACGAAGCCGCCGACCACGTCGGTGAGCGGGACCGTCCAGCGCAGCATCACGCTGCTGCTGCCGCCGCCCTGCCCGGCCGGGCCGTCGAGCGCGGCACGCAGGTCGGTGGGGGTGGCCGGCAGCGCGGGTGTGATCACCGTGGAGACGTTCGACCAGGGTGACGAGGCGCCCAGGTAGCCGGTGCGGACCCGGTAGTAGTAGGTGGTGTCCGGGGAGACCCGGGTGTCCGGGGCGGCACCGGTGACCGGGACGGTGCTGGTGACCAGCCCGCTGGTGAAGGTCGGATTGGTGGCCCGTTGCAGGTCCACGGTGGTGGCGAAGGACCGGTTCACCCAACCCCGGTTGACCCGCAGCGGGGGTCCACTCGCCACCGTGGCGACCAGCCCGGTCGGTGCCCGCAGTTGCACCACCGCGCTGGTGGCGTTCGACCACGCCGAATGGGCGACAGCGTTCTCCGCCCGTACCCGGTAGTGGTAGGTGACCCCGGGGGTGACGGTCGAGTCGACGTACCGGTTGTCGGCGGCGGGGACGGGACAGGTGTGCAGGTCCCGGGTGAAGCCGAGGTCGGTGGCGCGCTGCACCACGCTGCGGGTGGCCGGGGGCGCCGGTGCGGCGGTGCCGGCCGGCGGCCGGGTGTTGTTCGTCCAGGCCAGCACGATCGCCGGCAGCACCGTCGCCGAACCCGGTTCCGGCCTCGCGGCGAGTCCGGTGGGCGCCACCGGAGAGCAGCGCAGCACCAGCGGCCGGGCCATCTGGAAGTCGGCGTGGCCGAGGAGTTGGCAGTGCCAGACGTACTCCCAACCGTAGTTCCGCTCCCGGTTGGTCACCGTCGCCGGCTCGCCGGTCTCCGGGTCCACCTGGGTGTATCCCTCCGCCGTCCCGGCCGGCCGGGTGGGATCGGGCAGCCGGACGCTGTCCGGCACGGTGAACGGCAGCGGCTCCGGCAGGGTCGGCCGGATCGCCACGATCGTCGCCTCGAACGGGTTCGTCCGGACGGTCTCCTTCCAGCCGACCTCGTTCGGCTCCGGCGGCTTGACCGCGCCGTCCCGGCGGATCCGGTTGACGAGCTGGACGGTGACGTGGTGGAAGTGGATCGCCTGGGTGTCCGTCCCGTTGTGGGTGATCTTCCAGAGCTGGGTGTTGTCGCCCGGGGAACCGACGGGGACGGCCGGGTCGGACGGGAGCAGCACCTCGGTCGGCGGGTCGATCGGGGACAGCGGGATGGTGCTCTGGACCAGCGCGCTGGTCCTGGGCAGCTCGGTGCCGAGCAGGAAGGTCCGCCGGCCGTACTCGGGATCGAACTCGGCGACGATCGCCTTGGGCAGCAGCGGCAGGGTCACCGGCGTGGTGCCGCCGTACGGGGTGAAGGTGATCGAGGTTTCCTCGACCGGCACGTACGTGTTCCGGGTCGTACCGGTGCCGAACGCCGCGTCGTACACGTTCTGCGGCACGATCGGCGGCGGCTGGCTCTCCCCGTACGCCCGGGGGAGCCTGACCCGGAGCCGGTCGAGGTCGAACGGCGGTGCCGGCGTGCCGACCACCTGGATCTGCATCAGCGTCCGGGTGTTCGGGCCGTAACCGGGGCGGGTGGTCGGCGGCCCGCCCACCGGGGTCCGGTCCGGGGCGCCCGTGTAGTGGTCGTAGCGCGGGTCGAAGCCCGGCATCGGCGCCGGACAGTCGTTGTAGAGGATCAGGTTCGACCCGGGCGGTACGGAGGAGAAGTCCACGATCACGTCGGCGCGTTCGCCGGGGGCGAGCAGCAGGGCGTGCTCGGTGACGTTGAGCGCCGTCACGTCCCGCCGGTTGTACTGGTAGTTGATCGGCTGGCTCGGCAGCACCGCCACCGCCGGCAGCAGGCCGCCCTCGGAACCGATCTGGATCCAGTCCGGTCCGGCCGCGCCCGGGTCGGGCACCCCGCCGCACCGGCCGTCCGTCGGCCAGCCCGGCGGGAAGTCGGGGTTCGGCCGGGCCGCCACCATCGGCACCTCGCCCGCGTCGCCGCAGCGCAGCGTGCCGTCCGGATGCCACATCGGCTCGTGGGCGGCCGCGTAGTAGAGCTGGAGGTTCAGGCTCCGGTCGTTGCAGGCGTTGAGGATCCGGAACCGGTACGCCGCCGGCCGCAGCCGCAGGTGGGGATAGGCGGCCCCGTTGACCAGCGGGGTGTCTCCGAAGGCGTCCGGCACCACCGACGGGGTGGGCGTGCCGGGCTGCACCGGCGGCTCCCACGGCCGGGTGGCCGGGTCGTGGTGCGGGTTCGGCGTCGCGCCGTGCGTGATCCCGGTGACCGGCGGCCAGAACCACGGACCGTAGTCCCACCGGCCCATCGGGTTCGTCCCGGACTCGTTGTAGGGATTCTGGTTCGGCATGTAGACGTGCGGGAACCAGAGGCTGCCCGGGCCGCCCCAGCGCGCCACGTCCCAGGTCGGGTCCTCGGCGGCGAGCTGGGTGTGCTCGGGCACGAACGTCTTGTCCTGGACGACCAGTATGATCTCGTCGGCCGGCAGCACCCCGTCGTCGACGAGCTGGCCCTGCACCGGGTCGTCCAGCCGGTAGAGGGCGAGTTGTCCGGAATAGACGGTCAGCCGGGCGATCCCCTCGGACTGGTCGTGCCACCAGAGCAGCCGGCCGCTCTGCTGGTTGGGATAGTAGGCGGTGGTCGCCCCGGCGCCGGGCCGGGGCATGTCCGGCACGTCCGCGTGACCGGCGCCGCGCGGATACGCCGTCGACTCCCCGGCCGGGGTGGTCCACTGGGTCGGGCCGCCGTTGCTGATCCACGGCGTGCGACCGCCGTGCAGGTGGACCGCGGAACGGTTCTGCGGATAGTGCTCGGTGCCGGCGAGCGGGCCGGTGCCGGCGAGCGGGCCGGTGCCGCCGGGTGGGCCGGTGCCGGCGCCCCGGATCGTGGTGTCGACCGGCAGGAAGAGCCTGCCCGCCTCGCCGACCGGCAACTGGTTGACGTACGTGACCCGGACGGGGCGGTCCCGCCGGGCCAGGACCAGCGGCCCGAGGTGGTACGGCCGGCCCGGCGGGTGCACCGTGTTGTGCCCCGTGGCGTCGGTGCCGATGTTGAGCTGCCGGTAGCCGCGCAGCCGGGTGGGCGGCAGGTCGGGGTGGAGTTGCTGGCGGTACTCCTGCACGCCGATCTCGTAGTAGTCGCAGCCGGGGTAGGTGATCGTGTCCGGGACCGCGATCGGGATGAGGTTGCCCAACTCGTTGGCGGTGTCGCCGGTCCGGGGCAGCGAGGTGACGAACTTGCGGATCCCGGTGCCCGCCGCCACCCGCCCGTCGGCGTCGCAGAGCGGCAGCGGGCTGTGCGCGAAGTTCGGCACGAAGCCGAAGTAGTCCGGTGGGGTGCTCGGGTCCAGGGTGACCGCCGGCAGCGGATCGACGCCGGTCCGGGCGGCCGGCACCACCGTACCCCGGGCCTGGCCGCTGCCGGGTCCGGCGCCGACCTCGCCCCCTCGCCCGGCCCGCTCCGCCCGGGCCGCCCGGCTTGCCGCGAACCTCTTGAACATGACCGCACCCCTTCCCGGGAGATCAGCTCGACCGGATCGCTCCGTCCGTCAGCACCCGGATCCCGCTTCCGCGCGACCGGGTCCGCCCGGCCCGGCTTCCGCCGGGTGAGCTGCTGACGATCCGTAAGCAGTCAACCGCGTACGGCCAGTGTTGGATACGGTGGCCAGCTCGGGGGAAGCGTCTCGCGTTCGATTGGCACGCCGCGCCGCCGCCGAGGGCAGTGACCGGGAGTGCCGCCGCCGGGTTGTCAGGGCGTGCGGCGGCCGGGGCCGGTGGGAACGCGGTGGCCGGGCTCGGGCTGGCAGACCGGACACCAGTACGTGACCCGTTCGCCCTGGTCCCGCTTGCGGATCGTCGCGCCGCACCGGCGACACGGCTCCGCTCGCCGGCCGTAGACGTAGCTGGTCCGCCCCCGGTGCAGCGAGCCGGTCGTGCTCTGCGTCCACCGCCCCCGGTTCGCCATCAGCAGGCGGTGCGCCAGCGCCACCATGCCGGGCAGATCGGGTACGTCCCGGACCGGCGTCCACGGCGAGACACCGCGTAGGAACAGCAGCTCGGACTTGTAGAGGTTGCCGATCCCGGCGAGATTGGTCTGGTCGAGCAGGGCCTCGGCGATCTCCCGGGCCGGCCGGGTGGCGAGCCGGCGGACCGCCTCGGCCGGGTCCCAGTCCGCACCGAGGAGATCCGGCCCGAGGTGCCCGACCAGCGACGGTTCCTCGGCGGTCGGGAGCAGGGCGAGATCGTGCAGGTGGTAGCCGACCGCCACCGCACCGGCGCTACGCAGCACCACCCGGACGGTGTGTGCCGGTCGGGCCGCCCAGCGCTCCCCCGGGGCGTACGTCCGCCAGGATCCGTCCATCCGCAGGTGGGAGTGCAGGGTGACGGCGGCATCGTCGTCCGGGTTACGCAGCCGGAGCAGCAGGTGCTTGCCGCGGGCGGCGGATTCGACGACGGTCGCCCCGGTCAGGTCGGCGGCGGCGAGCTGTGGGACCCGGAACTCGGTGGCGGTCAACCGGTCACCGGCCAGGGCGCGGTGCAGCGCACGGGCGGTGTTCCACACGGTGTCGCCTTCGGGCACCGGTCCATCCTCCTCCAGCCGTACGGCCGCGGCGCCGACGGCGCGCAGGCCGGGCGACGGCGAGGGGCAGGTGGCTGGCGGTGAGAAGCAGGTGGGTGGCGGTGAGAAGCAGGTGGGTGGCGGCGTGGTGGCGCTGGGCCGCCCTACCGCCGCCCACCCGGAGTCAGGGCAACTCCTCGGGACGGGCCTGGCGGACGGCGTCCTGGTAACGCGGGTGGCTCGCGCCGTAGATGGCGTAGTTGAGCCGGGCGTCTGACAGGCTCAGATCACCGTTGGGGCCGCCCCGGGCGGTGCCGGCATTCTGGTCGGTGGAACCGTCGTCGGTCCAGAAACAGACCGGGCAGGTGCCGCCACCGGTCCGGTGCGCGCAGCACGGACAGGCGGCGACGTCGATCGAGTGTTTCCCCACACCCGTAAGCATTTCACAGCCGCCCACCACGGGCACAGTAGACAGTCTTGCCATCCTGGTTCATCCCGGTGGCCGACGTCGGTCCCCGAGATATCCGGCATCACACCCGAACCCACCCTGTCGCCGGCATGGCGCGACCCGCGGCACGTCGCGCGCGTCACTCCAGTCGCAGCACGTCGCCCGCTGTGACGCCGAGCAGTTCGTCGGCGCGGCCACCGTTGACCGCGACCGCCAGGTGGTCGGCCGAGTCCGCGTAGACGACGAGGCCGCCGGACGGCGCATCCCCGAAGGTGCCGCCCCGCACCGCCCGTTTCCCGGTGTCCCGCGCTGCCCGTTTCCCGGTGTCCCGCGCTGCCTGCGCCCCGGCCTCCCCGGCCGTGTGCGTCCCGGCTTCCCCGGCCGTGTGCGTCCCGGCTTCCCCGGCCGTGTGCGTCCCGGCTTCCCCGGCCGTGTGCGTCCCGGCCGCCGGGATCGTCGGCGCGACCCGGAGCGCCGCGGGCAGCCGCCGCAGCGCGGAACCGGCCGCGGCGAGCTGGACGTTGCCGAAGTGGTCGACCGCCAGCACCTCCGCCTCCAGCCAGCCGGCCCCCTCGGCGACGACCGGCTCGGGCAGCCGTACCAGGGTGGCCGGGTCGACCGCCGGCCCGGCGTCGGTCAGCGGCGCCCCGAGCGCGAACCGGGCGCCGGCCGGGGCGAAGACGTCCCGGCCGTGGAAGGTGCGGGACGGGTCGGGGAACCACGTCGTACTGGTCAACTCCACCGCCCCGGTGATCCCGCCGAGCACCGCCGCGGCCCGGGGAAGCAGGCCGTTGTCCGGACCGACCAGCAGGCCGCCGGGCGTGGCCAGCGCGACGCCGCGCCGCGCCGTGCCCACTCCCGGATCGACCACTGCCACGTGTACGGCCGGCGGCAGGTGGCCGACGGTCTGGGAGAGCACCGTGGCGCCCCGGGCGACGTTTCCGGGCGGGACCAGATGGCTGACGTCGATCACCCGGACCTCAGGCGCGATCCGGGCGACCGCGCCGTGGCAGGCCGCCACGAAGCCGTCGGAGAGGCCGTAGTCGGTGGTGAGGCTGAGCCATGCGTAACCGGGCACAGCCGGAGATTAACCTGCGGGTATGCGCTTGTGTATCTTCACCGAACCTCAGCAGGGTGCGAGCTACCAGGATCTGCTCCGGATCGCCCGGCACACCGAGGCGTGCGGGTTCGACGGGTTCTTCCGCTCCGACCACTACCTCACGATGGGCGGCACCGGGCTGCCCGGCCCGACGGACGCCTGGTTGACCCTGGCCGCCCTGGCGGTGCAGACCTCCCGGGTCCGGCTCGGCACCCTGGTCACCTCGGGGACCTTCCGGCTCCCCGGTCCGCTGGCGATCGGGGTCGCACAGGTGGACGCGATGAGCGGCGGCCGGGTCGAGCTCGGACTTGGCACGGGCTGGTTCGAGGCCGAACACGAGGCGTACGGGATCCCGTTCCCGCCGGCCGCCGAGCGGTTCGCCAGGCTCACCGAGCAGCTCGAGGTGATCACCGGGCTCTGGGGCACCCCGGTCGGTGACACCTTCGACTACCCGGGAACCTACTACCAGCTCGCCGGCTCACCCGCGCTGCCGAAGCCGGTGCAGTCGCCGGGCGTACCGGTGATCGTCGGCGGCAAGGGACTTCGGCGTACCCCGGAGCTGGCCGCCCGGTTCGCCGACGAGTTCAACGTGCCGTTCAGCAGCGCCGACGAGGTGGGCCGCAGCTACGCGGCGGTGGCCGGGGCCTGCGAGCGGACCGGCCGGGAGGCGTCGGGGCGCCGCCCGCTGGTGCTCTCCGCCGCACTGGCCGTGCTCTGCGGGCGTACCGACGCCGAGGTGCGCCGCCGCGCGGAGGCGATCGGCCGGGATCCGGAGGAGATGCGCACCGGATACGGCGTCGCCGGTACGCCGGAGCAGGTCGTCGAGCAGATCCAGGCGTACGCCGCGCACGGCGCCGGCCGGATCTTCCTCCAGGTGCTCGACATCGGCGACCTGGACCACCTCGATCTGATCGCCGCCGAGGTGGCGCCCCGGCTCTGAGCCCGTTGGGAAGGGGCCCTTCTACAACAGAAAACGATAAGCGGGGGCCCTTCCTTTCACGTCAGCCGCGTAGGCGTAGTCCGCGCGGGGTGGTCCGGAAGCCGGCGGCGGTGAGCGCGTCCCGCAGCGGCGAGGCATGCACGGGGGCGCCGTCGGCGCGTTCCACCGCGAGCGCGCCGAGCGCGCCGGAGCTGACAGCCGAGGCGAGAGCCCGGGCGGCGGCGTCCAGCGTGTCGCCGTCGTCGCTGAACGAGAGAAGGGTCCGGCCGCCCCGTTCGACGTAGAGCACCAGCTCGCCGCCGACCAGCACCACCAGGGCGCCGGCCTTGCGCCCGGCCCGGTGCCCGGTCGCTGCCGCGCCGGCACCGGGTTCGGCGGCACCGTCCCCGGAGTCGACGACCCGGGCCGGCCAGGGCAGTGCCGCGCCGTACGGGTTCGCCGGATCGGTGGCGGCGAGCACCCGGGCACCGCCGGACCGGCGGCGCAGCTCCTCCGGCTCGGCGAGTGCCCGCAGCCGGTCCACCGCACCGGGCACCGCGAACTGTGCCGCGCCCAGCCCTTCCACGAAGTAGCCCCGGCGGGCAGCGCCGCGCTCCTCCAGTGCGGAGAGGACCGGATAGACCGCCGCGAAGCCGCCGGAGACCCCCTCGGCGACCACCGCGCCCCGGGTGACCACACCGTGCCGCTCCAGCAGCACGTCGGCGAGGGCGGCGGCCCGGCGCGTCGGGTCGGTGTCGCGGGCGGGAAGCCGCGACCAGCGCCCGGCGACCGTCGGTGGCCCGCCCCGGGCCGGCAGCGCCGGGCGGCCCGGTCGCCGGTAGCGGGTCCGGGGCGCGCTGGTACGCGGCCGATGCGCACCCCCGCCGCCGAGTACGGCGCGCAGCGGCGCGAGCGTGTCGTTGGTCAGCCAGCCCGCCCAGACCAGCTCCCACAGCGCAGCCGTCAGCGCGGCCTCCTCCACCGGGCCCGCGGTGGCGTCGTCGACCGGACCCGCGGCGACGGCAGCCGCCGACCCGGCCGTGGAGGAGGCCGACCGGCCGGGCGAGGAGAGCCGCTCGGCGAGCGACCGGAAGAAGAGCGCCTGACCGTCGTCGAGCGCGGCCAGGATCGCCTGGTGCAGCGGGGTCAGCGGCAGCGCCTCGTCCGGCGGTGGCAGCAGCAGGGCGGCGGTGTCGGCGTACGCCAGGGTGACCCAGCCGTCGCCCCGGCCGATCGCGCCGGAACCCGCCCACACCACCTCGCCCCCGGCACAGAGCTCGTCCAGATAACCGGGGGAGTAGTCGGCGATCCGGGCCGGCAGCACCAGGCTCTCCAGCGCGGACGCCGGCACGGCGGCCCCCTGCAACTGCTCCACCACGGCGGCGACGGCCTCGACGCCCCGGGCCGCGCCGCCGACCTGCTGCCAGCGGGGCAGGAAGGTGGCGAGCGCCCGCGCCGGCACCGGCTCGATCTCCCGGCGCAGCGCCGCCAGGGAGCGTCGGCGGAGCAGCCGCAGCACCTCCGCGTCGCACCACTCCGGCCCGGCGCCGGTCGGCGAGAACTCGCCGGAGACCACCCGCCCGTCGGCGCCGAGCCGGCGCAGGGTCTGCTCCACCACGAAGACCCCGAGCCCGAACCGGGCCGCGCAGGTGGTGGCGGCGAACGGGCCGGAGGTGCGGGCGTAGCGGGCGACGAGGTCGCCGAGCGGGTCGGCGACGGGTGCGAGGTGTGCCGCCGCCACCCCGACCGGCAGCGCCACGCCGAGCGCGTCGGCGTACCGGCCGGCGTCCTCCACGCCGATCCAGCGCTCCTGGCCGGCGACCCGGACCCGGAGGATCCGCCGGGCCGACGCCAGCCCGGTCAGCCACTCCGGCGCGACCCCGCGCTCGGCCAGCTCGGCGTCGGAGAGGTCACCGAGCACCCGGAGCAGCTCGACGACGTCCTCGGCGTCGCGCGGGCGGCGCTGCTCGGTCAGCCAGCGCAACTGCCGCTCGGTCTCCGCCACCACCGCCGGGTCGAGCAGCTCGCGCAGGTCGACCCGGCCGAGCAGCTCGCCGAGGAGGGCCGAGTCGAGCGCCAGCGCGGCGGCCCGCCGCTCGGCCAGCGGCGCGTCGCCCTCGTAGAGGAAGGCGCCGACGTAGCCGAAGAGCAGCGAGCGGGCGAACGGCGACGGCCGGGGCGTCTCCACCTCGACCAGCCGGACCCTGCGGGCGGCCACCTCCCGCATCAGGGTCACCAGGCCGGGCAGGTCGAAGACGTCCTGGAGGCACTCCCGGGCCGCCTCCAGGGTGACCGGAAAGTCGGCGTACTCCCGGGCGACGTCGAGGAGCTGGGCGGCCCGCTGGCGCTGTTGCCAGAGCGGTTGGCGCCGGCGCGGGTCGCGGCGGGGCAGCAGCAGGGCGCGGGCGGCGCACTCCCGGAACCTGGCGGCGAAGAGGGCGGACGTGCCGACCGACTCCTCGACGATGGCGGCGATCTCGTCAGGGTCGAAGGCCACCAGCTCGGCGCCGGGCGGGTCGTCGGCGGTGTCGGGGAGCCGGACCACGATGCCGTCGTCGGAGGGGACCACCTGGGCGTCCACGCCGTGGCGTTCGGCGAGCCGGCGTGCGACGGCGAGCGCCCAGGGGCCGTTGACCCGGGCACCGAGCACGCAGTGCACGGCGAGCCGCCAGTCGCCCAGCTCGTCGCGGAAGCGCTCCACCAGCACCGTCCGGTCATCCGGCACCGACCGGGTGGCGGCCTGCTGCTCGCGCAGGTATGCCACCAGGTTGCCGGCGGCCCAGTCGTCCAGCCCTCCGGCCCGCAGTGCGGCGCGGGCCGTCTCGTCGTCGGCCCGGACCAGTCCGCGCAGCCGGTTGCCGAGCGCCCGGCCCAGCTCCACCGGGCGGCCGAGCTGGTCGCCCTTCCAGAACGGCATCCGGGCGGCCTGGCCGGGTGCGGGCGAGACGAGCACCCGGTCCGGGGTGATGTCCTCGATCCGCCAGGACGAGGAGCCGAGCAGGAAGACGTCGCCGACCCGGGACTCGTAGACCATCTCCTCGTCCAGCTCGCCGACCCTGGCGGCCCGCTCGGCGCCGGCCAGGAAGACCCCGAAGAGTCCCCGGTCGGGGATCGTGCCGCCGCTGGTCACCGCCAGCCGCTGCGCGCCCGGCCGGCCGGTGAGCAGGTCGGCGGCCCGGTCCCAGACGAGCCGGGGGCGCAGTTCGGCGAAGGCGGTCGAGGGATAGCGCCCGGAGAGCATGTCGAGCACGGCGTGCAGGGCCGAGTCGGGCAGCTCGGCGAAGGGTGCGGCGCGCCGGACCAGCGCGGCGAGGTCGGCGACCCGCCACCCGTCGAGCGCGACCATCGCGACGATCTGCTGGGCGAGCACGTCGAGCGGGTTGCGCGGATAGTGCAGCTCCTCGATGGCGCCCTCGGTCATCCGCTCGGCCACGACCGCGCAGGAGAGCAGGTCACCCCGGTGCTTGGGGAAGACCACCCCCCGGGAGACCGCGCCGACCTGGTGCCCGGCCCGACCGATCCGTTGCAGGCCGGCGGCGACGCTCGGCGGCGCCTCGATCTGCACCACCAGGTCGACGGCGCCCATGTCGATGCCGAGTTCCAGGCTGGAGGTGGCGACCACCGCCGGCAACCGGCCCGACTTGAGCGCCTCCTCGATGTGCCGGCGCTCCTCCCGGGAGACGCTGCCGTGGTGCGCCCGGGCGATCACCGGCGGCGCCCCGCCCGTCGCGCCGGACTGCGCCATGATCTCGGCCGGCAGCCGTGGCGGCGCCGCCGGAACCGTCCGATCGGGCGGCTCGGGTGCGGGCGTGGCCCCGTCGGGCGCGGGTGCGGCCTCGTCCGCCGCGAGTTCGTTGAGCCGCGCGCAGAGCCGCTCGGCGCCGCGCCGGGAGTTGGCGAAGACGATGGTCGAGCGGTGCGACCGGACCAGCCGGTAGACCCGCTCCTCGACCGCCGGCCAGATCGACGCCCGGCGCGGGGTGCCGACGTCGTCGTCCGGGGCCTCCTGCTCGTCCAGCCGGGTCATGTCCTCGACCGGCACCTGCACGCTGACCTCGATGGTCTTCGCGGTCTCGGGTTGCACCACGGCGACCGGCCGGGCGCCGCCGAGGAAGCGCGCGGTGGCGTCGATCGGGCGGACGGTGGCGGAGAGCCCGATCCGCTGTGCCGGGGTGGGCAGCAGGGCGTCCAGCCGCTCCAGCGAGAGCGCCAGGTGGGCGCCGCGCTTGGTGCCGGCCACCGCGTGCACCTCGTCGACGATCACCGTCCGCACGCCGCGCAGCGAGTCGCGGGCGGCGGAGGTGAGGAGCAGGAACAGCGACTCCGGCGTGGTGATCAGGATGTCCGGCGGCGTACGCGCGAACGCCCGGCGCTCGTCGGCGGGGGTGTCCCCGGTCCGCATCCCGACGGTGATCTCCGGTGGCGGAAGCTCCAGCCGGGCCGCGGCCTGCCGGATGCCGGTGAGTGGAGCACGCAGGTTGCGCTCCACGTCGACGGCGAGCGCCTTGAGCGGGCTGACGTAGAGCACCCGGCAGCGCTGCCGCGGGTCGGCCGGGGCCGGCTCGCGGGCCAGTCGGTCCAGCGACCAGAGGAACGCCGCCAGGGTCTTGCCGGAGCCGGTCGGGGCGACCACCAGGGCGTTGCGGCCGGCGCCGACCGCCTGCCAGGCACCGGCCTGGGCGTCGGTGGGTGCGGCGAACGCGGCGCCGAACCACTCCCGGGTCGCCGCACCGAACATCGCCAGCACACTGTTCACCGACCCATCGTGCCCGGTCGGTCCGACAGGTTCGCCGGAACGGTTGTCCGCATGCCCGGTTGATCGTTGTTTCTGCCTGAGATGCGGGCTAAGTCTCACTTAACTGCTTGCGAATGATGTGCAACCTACAGTAACTTCTCGGAAACCCACGCTCGGCGCCAAGGGGGCCCGGATGACAAGCGTTCCGCGTGACGCCCCGGCCGGTACGGACGTGCTGACCCGCCGGGTCGAGACCTACCTGACCGTGGCCCGGGCCGGCATGCGCGGCGCCGAGCTCGACCTCGCCGAACGGCTCGCCGATTCGCTGCGCCGACTGGTCGCCGCGACCGCCACCGCCAGCGCGGCGGACCGGGCCCGGGTCCGGGCCGCGGTGCACGCCCTGGTGCTGCGGCGCGGGGCCCACGGGCGGATCCTGCCCCGCCGATCCCTGGCCGCCGCGCAGCAAGTGATCAACAAGGTCGCCCGGCAGCTCGACCGCCCCGACCTGGCGGTGCCGTCCACATCGGATGGTTCCGAGCCCGCGCCCACCGGCCGGGCCCACCGCGGCGCCGCTTCCGCCGCCCGTCCCGCGGCCCGGAGCGTGGCCGCCGGGGGCCTGGCTGCCCGCGACGCCGCCGCCGGGGGCCTGGCTGCCCGCGACGCCGCCGCCGGGGGCCTGGCTGCCCGCGACGCCGCCGGGAGCTCCGACGCACGCGACGGCGGGGCGAACCCCGCCGCCGACCCGGCGTGCCGGGTCGGTTGAGTGCTGCGGCCGTCGACGCGTACGCCCTGATCCGGCCGGTAACCGCCGGGGCGGCACCGGACTGCCCGAACGACCGCTGATCCGAAACCCGCTCGGGTGGTTTCGGGTGATTCCGTGCATCCGGTGGCAAATGTCGGTGTGGTCTGTCTGAGTGCAGCCGTCTGCTCGGGCCGGGCACGCCGACACCTACTGGAGTACGCATGCTGATGCTGCTGGCGCTGCACCTGGCGGCCGCGGCACTGGCACCCGCGTTGGTGCACCGGTGGGGGCGCTCGGCCTTCCTGCCGCTGGCGCTCGTCCCGGCCGGCGCCTTCGGCTGGGCACTCGGGCAGACCGGCGCGGTCGGCGACGGTGGTGCGGTTGTCGAAACCTACCGCTGGGTGCCGCAACTCGACCTCGACCTGGCGCTGCGGCTCACCACGCTCTCCTGGCTGATGGTGCTGCTGATCGGCGGGGTCGGCGCCCTGACGATGGTCTACTGCGTGCGCTACTTCGACGCCGACGAGCCCGGTCTGGGTCGCTTCGCCGCGTCCTTCGTCGGCTTCTCCGGTGCCATGTTCGGGGTGGTGGTCGCCGACGACCTGCTGCTGCTCTACGTCTTCTGGGAGCTGACCAGCGTCTTCTCCTTCCTGCTGATCGGGCAGCACCCGGAGCGGCCGGCGAGCCGCCGATCAGCGGCACAGGCCCTGCTGGTGACCACCCTCGGTGGCCTGACCATGCTGATCGGCTTCGTCATGCTCGGCCAGCACGCCGGGACGTACCGGTGGTCGGAGATCGCGGCCCGCCCGCCGCCCTCCGGCGGCTATCTCGCGGTCGCGGTGGTGCTGATCCTGGTCGGTGCGTTGAGCAAGTCGGCGATCTTCCCGACCAGCTTCTGGCTGCCGGCGGCGATGGCCGCGCCGACCCCGGTCAGCGCGTACCTGCACGCCGCCGCGATGGTGAAGGCCGGCGTCTACCTGATCGCCCTGCTCGCCCCGGCATACGTGCACACCGGCCCGTGGCGCCCGCTGGTCTACGTCACCGGAATCGTCACCGTGCTGGCCGGCGGCTGGGCCGCGCTGCGCCAGGTGGACCTGAAGCTGCTGCTGGCCTACGGCACGGTCAGCCAGCTCGGCCTCCTGGTCGTGCTCGTCGGGGCCGGTACGCCGGACGCCGCGCTCGCCGGCATCGCGACGCTGCTCGCGCACGCACTATTCAAGGCCGCCCTCTTCCTGGTGGTCGGGATCATCGACCGCCGGGCGGGCACCCGGGACCTCACCGTGCTCTCCGGACTGTGGCGGCGGATGCCGCTGCTCTTCGCGGTGACCGTGCTCGCCGCGGCCTCGATGGCGGGGATGCCGCCGCTGTTCGGCTTCGCCGCCAAGGAGGTGGTCCTGGCCGCGTTCGCCGCCGAGCCGCCGCTGCTGGCCGCCGTGATGCTCGGTGGCGTGCTGACCGTCGCCTACACCGCCCGGTTCCTCTGGGGCGCCTTCGGACAGAGGCGAGGGAAGGAGCCGACCCCGGTCCGTCCGGTCGAGGTCGCGCTCGCCGCCCCGGCCGGCCTGCTCGCCGTCGTGGGGCTGGTGTTGGGCCTGGCGGCCGGGACGGTGCAGGAGGCACTCGTCGGCTATGCCCGGATCTTCGGAGTGCCCGAGCACCAGCTCGCGTTCCTGCCGGCGTCCGGGCTCGGCCTGGCGCTCTGGGCGGTGGTCGTCCTCGCCGGGCTGCTGGTCTTCGGGCTGCGCCGCCCGGTCGGCGCGGTGCAGGCACGGTTGCGCGCGCCATTCGACGGAGACAGGGTGTACCGGACGCTGAGCCGGGGCCTGGAACTCGTCGCCGTCAAGCTCACCGGCGCCACGCAGCGCGGCTCGCTGCCGCAGTACCTGGGCATCATCCTGATCGCGCTGGTCGTCGTGCTCGGCGGCGCGCTGGTGCGCGGCCCGTGGCCGGAGCGGGCGGTCGCCTGGGAACATCCGCTCCAGGCCGCCGTCGGGGCCGTCCTCGTGGTTGCCGCGCTGCTCACCGTCCGGGCCCGGCGCCGGCTCACCGCCGTGATCCTGACCGGCGTCACCGGATACAGCACCGCCATGCTCTTCGTGCTCTACGGCGCGCCCGACGTGGCCCTGGCACAGTTTCTGGCGGAGACCGTCACCATCGTGATCTTCGTCCTGGTGTTACGGCGGCTACCGGCCCGGTTCTCGGCCCGACCGGTGCGGCGCAGCCGACGGCTCCGGCTGCTCCTCGGGGTGTCGGTCGGGATCGTGGTCGCCGGGATGGCCGTCACCGCGGCCGGAGCGCGGCGGGCGCCGCGGATCTCGGCCGACTACCCCGGCCCGGCACTCTCCTTCGGGTACGGCCGCAACGTCGTCAACGTCACCCTGGTCGACATCCGGGCCTGGGACACCATGGGTGAGATCGCGGTGCTGGTGGTGGCGGCGACCGGCGTGGCCAGCCTGATCTTCCAGAGCCGGCGCGGCCCGGACCTCCCCCGCCGCGACGATCTGCCACCGCCGCCCGGCCCCGAGCGGGTCTGGCTGCGAGCCGGCGCCACGCTGCGGACCCGGCGCCGGTCGATCGTCTTCGAGGTGGTCGTCCGGTTGCTCTTCCACACCGTCGTGCTCTTCTCCATCTTCCTGCTCTACTCCGGCCACAACGCTCCCGGCGGCGGCTTCGTCGGCGGCCTGGTGGCCGGGCTCGCACTCGCGGTCCGCTACCTCGCCGGTGGCCGGCACGAGCTCAACCAGGCGGCCCCGGTCGACGCCGGAGTGCTGCTCGGCGTCGGTCTCTTCGTGGCGGTCGGCACCGGCCTGGCGGCCATGGCGGTGGGTGGTGAGGTGCTGGGTAGCGCGGTCCTGGAGCCGAGGTTGCCGCTTGTCGGCGAGATCCACCTGGTCACGTCGATCTTCTTCGACATCGGGGTCTACCTTGTCGTGGTCGGTCTGGCGCTGGACATCCTGCGCAGCCTCGGCGCCGAGGTGGACCGGCAGATCGAGGTGGAGGACGAGCCGGGCACCGGGCTGCGTACCGACCCGGTGCGGCCGGCCGGAACGGCGGGTGCGGGGTCGCCGGCCAGACCGGGCGGCACGGCTCCCGGGGTGGCCGGCCCGGAGGGTCGGCGATGAGGCCTAACCTGACGCTGGCGATCGTCGTCGGAGTGCTCTTCGGCTGCGGAGTCGTCCTGCTGCTGGAGCGCAGCCTCAGCCGGGTGCTGCTCGGCACCATTCTGCTCACCAACGGAGCCAACCTGCTCGTCCTGCTCGGCGGCCGGTCCGGTGGGGCGCCGATCCTCGGCGTCACCTCCGGGCCCAGGATGAGCGATCCGCTGGCCCAGGCGATGGTGCTGACCGCCATCGTGATCACTCTCGGCCTGACGGCGTTCCTGCTGGCGATGGCGTACCGGAACTGGCAGTTGAGCGGGCATGACAAGGTGCGCGACGACCCGGAGGACCGCCGGATAGTCCAGCGTGCCGAGCGGCACGAACTCGCCGGCCCGGACACCGGCGAGGAGCCACGGACCTCGCCGGGCGGGTCCGCGGAGATCGACCCCGAGCAGGTCGACCCGGAGCCGGCGCCCCGCCGGCTCGGCAACGGGACGGACGGGCCATGAGCCATCTGATACCGCTACCGGTGGTCGTGCCGCTGCTCGGCGCGGCGCTGACCCTGGTGCTGGGCCGCCGGCCGATGGCCCAACAGGTGATCAGTGTCGCGGCCCTGGTGGTCACTCTCGTCGTCGCGGGGATGCTGCTCTGGAACGCGCACCTGGGCGGCCCGTCGGTGGTGAGCATCGGCGGCTGGCCTGCTCCGCTCGGCATCGTCCTGGTGGCCGACCAGCTGGCGGCGCTGATGCTGATCGTCTCGGCGGCGGTGACGCTCGGAGTGCTGCTCTATTCGCTCGGTGAGGACGGTGGGGAGTCCGGTCAGCGGACGCCGGTGGTCATCTACCATCCCACCTACCTGGTGATGACCGCCGGGGTCACCAACGCCTTCCTCTCCGGGGACCTCTTCACCCTCTTCGTCGGCTTCGAGGTCGTGCTGGCGGCCAGCTACGTGCTGCTCACCCTCGGCGGCACCGAGGAGCGCATCCGGGCCGGCACCACCTACGTGGTGGTGAGCGTGGCCTCGTCGCTGATCTTCCTCACCGCGATCGGCCTGGTCTACGCGGCGACCGGCACGCTGAACCTCGCCCAGATGGTGGGCCGGCTCGACGCGCTGCCGCCCAACCTGCGCCTGGCGCTGCACGGCGCGCTGCTGCTCGCCTTCGCCATCAAGGCGGCGGTCTTCCCACTGGCGGCCTGGCTTCCGGACAGCTATCCGACCGCCCCGGCCCCGGTCACCGCGGTCTTCGCCGGCCTGCTGACGAAGATCGGCATCTACGCGATCATCCGTACCGAGACGCTGCTCTTCCCCGACGGACGCGCCAGCGAACTGCTGCTGGTGCTCGCCATGCTGACGATGCTCGTCGGCATCCTGGGCGCCGTCGCCCAGACCGACATCAAGCGGCTGCTGTCGTTCACCCTGGTCAGCCACATCGGCTACCTGCTCTTCGGGGTCGCGCTGACCTCGGGCCCGGGGCTGGCTGCGGCGATCTTCTACGTGGTGCACCACATCACCGTGCAGACCACCCTGTTCCTGGCCGCCGGCCTGGTCGAGCGGCGCGCCGGAAGCACCAACCTGGACCGGATCGGCGGGCTGGCCCGGGTCGCCCCGCTGCTCGGCGTGCTCTTCCTGGTGCCCGCGCTCAACCTCGCCGGCATCCCGCCGTTCTCCGGCTTCCTCGGCAAGCTGGGCCTGTTCCAGGCCGGGGTGTCGGCCGGCGGCGTGCTGCCCTGGCTGCTGGTGGTCACCGGTGCCCTGACCAGCCTGCTCACCCTCTACGCGACGACGAAGGTCTGGAGCCTGGCGTTCTGGCGCCCGCCCCGGCTGGCGAGCCCCGCCGAGTCGGGTCGGCTGCCCCGGCTGATGGTGGGCAGCACGACCGTCCTGGTGCTGCTCGGGGTCGGGCTGACGGTGCTGGCCGGCCCGCTGTTCAAGGTGAGCGCCGACGCCGCCGAGAACCTGTGGGAACGTACGCCGTACGTGCGGGCGGTCTTCCCGGACGGCCCGCCGTGACCGGCGACGCCCGGCCACACGCCCCGCCGCCCCGGCCCGGCCGGCTCTCCGGCCGGCTCGTGACGGGCTGGACCGCGCTGCGGCGCCGGCTTCCGGACCGGCGACGCTGCCGGGACCACCTGATCACCGTCGGCTGGCTGGCCGGGTTCTGGAGCCTGCTCTGGGGGGAGTTCACCTGGGGCAACCTCGTCGGCGGCGCGCTGGTCGCGGTGGTGATCCTGGTCTTCCTGCCGCTGCCCCGGGTGACCTTCGGGGGCCGGCTCCGGCCGCTGGCGCTGGCCGAGCTGGCCGGGCGGTTCTTCGCCGAGCTGGTCGTCGCCAGCGTGCAGGTCGGCTGGGTCGCGCTCCGCCCCGGCCCCCCGCCCCGGAACGCGATCGTCGCCGTCCGGCTGCGGGTGTGCAGCGACCTCAACCTGGCGCTGACCGCCGAGGTGCTGTCGCTGGTCCCGGGCTCGCTGATCGTGGAGGCGGACCGGGAGACCGGAACGCTCTATCTGCACGTGCTGGACGTGCGAGGTGCCGAGGACCTGGCCCGGAACCGGGACCGGGTCCTGGCGTTGGAGGCGCGCATCGTCCGCAGCGTCGGCTCCGCCGCGGAACTGCGCCTGGTCTCGTCGCGGAGCACAGACACCGAAACGGGGGGTACGCCGTGACAGTTGCCGTCGTCATCGTCGCCGTCCTGCTGGCGACCGCCGTGGGGCTCGCCCTGGTGCGGATCGTCCGCGGCCCGGACCTGCTGGACCGGGTGGTCGCCGGGGAGATGCTGATCTCGGTCATGATCGGTGCGCTCGGTGCGGAGGCGGCCGTCAACCGGCACGCCACCACGCTGCCGATCCTGATCGTCCTCAGCGCACTGGGCTTCGTCGGTTCGGTGGCCCTGGTGCGCTTCGCCGCCGGGGAGGAGGCGTGACCGGGGCGGCCGTACTGGACGGGGTGGCGGTGGTCTGCCTGGTCGCCGGGGGCCTGCTGAGCCTGGTCGCCGGGATCGGCCTGATCAGGCTTCCGGACGTACTCAGCAGGATGCACGCGGTCACCAAGCCACAGGTGCTCGGCGTACTGCTGATCCTGGTGGCGCTGGCGGCGAGCCTGCGCAACGGCGCGGACCTGGCCACGTTGGTGCTGATCGGCGGGTTCCAGCTCGGCACGGCACCGCTCGCCGCCCAGATGATCGCCCGGGCCGGGTACCGCAACGGACGTCTCCGCCGGGACCTGCTGGAGGCGGACGAGCTGGCCGAGCGCGGCGGTGGACCGGGCCGGGCGGAGTGAGCGGAGCCGGCGGTCCGATTGCATGAATAGAAGGCTGTAAATACTATGTGCTCATGCGTGTCCGTCCGTCGCTCGCCGCCACGGCGGTGGTGGTCACCGCGGTGCTCCTCCCGACCGCGCCGGTCGGCGCCGCCGTCTCGCTCCGTGGCGCGGCGGCCGACGCCGGTGCCGGGCCGGTGGCCGGTTGCGTCCCCACCGACCCGGCCGGCCGGCCGGTCGAACTCGTCACCGCCGACAACGGGCGCACCGTCTGCCTCCTCCGGCGCCAGAGGCTGCACGTGACGCTCGCCGTGGACCCGGAGAGACATCCGGACCCGGCCAACTGGTGGATGCCGATCCGCGCCTCCGGCACCGCCCTCACTCCCGTGCCGGTACCGGCCCCGCCGGCACCCGGCGAGACGGTGGCGAACTTCGTGGCGACCGGCGGCGGCGAGGGGGTGGTCACCTCCTACTGGAGCATCTGCCCGGCACAGGGGCCGCCGTGCGGCGCGCCGGTGCGGCTGTGGCAGGCGACCGTCCAGGTGTCCCAGCGGTGGTAGTGGAGGCAGGCGTTCCGGCGTTCCGGCGCTGGTCGGGGCTGCCTCCGGTTGGCCGGCAGCGGCCCGTCGGCCTGGGTACGATGGTCGGGTGATCGACTCAACTGTCCAGGAGGGCAGCTGTAGCCAGCCGGGTCGCACCCGGCACCTCTCGCACCGGTCGCGACAGCGGGGAGCGCTGAGCCCCCCGTGTTGATCGCACTCGGTCTCCTGTTGATCCTCGTGCTCACCGCGGCGACGGGCTACTTCGTCGCCCAGGAATTCGGTTACGTCGCCGTAGACCGGGGCAAACTGCGCCAGCTCGCCGAGGAGGGCGACGTCGCCGCGGAACGCGCCCTCGCGGTCACCGGACGGCTCTCCTTCATGCTCTCCGGAGCACAGCTCGGAATCACCGTCACCGCCCTGCTCGTCGGTTACGTCGCCGAGCCGTACCTCGGCGACGGCCTGGCCGACCTGCTCGGCGTGGCCGGGGTCTCGGCGGCGGTCGGCACGCCGCTCGCGGTCGCGCTGGCCCTGGTGATCGCCACCGTCGTGCAGATGGTCTTCGGCGAACTCGCCCCCAAGAACCTCGCCATCGTCCGGGCCGAGTGGCTGGCCCGGTTCCTGTCCCGCTCCACGCTGATCTACCTCGCGGTCGCCGGTCCGGTGATCCGGCTCTTCGACGCCGCCGCCACCCGGCTGCTGCGCCGGGTCGGGATCGAGCCGGTGGAGGAACTGCCCAGCGGGGCGACCCCGGAGGACCTGGAGCAGATCATCGCCGAGTCGCGCCAGGAGGGGCACCTCGACGCCGAGATGTCCACGCTGCTCGACCGGGGCCTCGACTTCCGGCAGCTCACCGCCGCCGAGGCGATGGTGCCCAGGGTGGACGTGCACACCGTACGCGCCGACGAACCGGTCAGCCGGCTGGTCGAGCTGCTCGACACCGGGCACTCGCGCTTTCCGGTACGCGGCGCCGAGGGCGTGGACGACGTCGTCGGGATCGTCGGCATCTCCGACGTGCTCGGCGTGCCGCCGGCACAGCGGGCCGGCACACCCGTCTCGGCGGTCGCCGTACCTCCGCTGCTGGTGCCGGCGACCCTGCCGCTGCCGACGGTGCTGGACCGGCTCCGGGCCGGGCACCGCCAGCTCGCCTGCGTGGTCGACGAGTACGGCGGCTTCGCCGGGGTGATCACCCTGGAGGACATCGCCGAGGAACTGGTCGGGCCGATCCGGGACGAGGACGACCCGCCCGAGCGGGCCCCGGTCCGGCAGGCCGACGGCTCCTGGGTGGTGCCGGCGCGCTGGCGGATCGACGAGGTCGCGGACAGCACCGGGATCACCCTGCCGGAGGCCCCGGAATACGACACCCTCTCCGGCCTGGTCATGCGGGAGCTGGGCCGGATCCCCGAGGTCGGCGACCGGCTGGAGATCAGGCTCTCGGCGGACGGCGAGCCGGACCAGGAGGCGGCGCCGACCCTGGCGCACGTCGAGGTGCTGGCGGTCGACCGGCACGTCGCCGACTCCGTCCGGCTCCGGATCCTGGTGCCGCACGGCGGAGCGGAGCGCAGCTCGTGAGTACCACCTGGGCACTGCTGATCTCCCTACTGCTGCTCGCGCTGAACGGCTTCTTCGTGGCCGCCGAGTTCGCGCTGCTGGCCTCGAAACGCTACCGGCTGGAGCAGGCCGCCGCCTCCGGCGGCCGGGCCGCCCGGGCGGCGCTGGACGGGGTACGCGAGCTGACCCTGATGCTCGCCGGCGCCCAGCTCGGGATCACCATCTGCACGCTGGGGCTGGGCGCGCTCGCCGAGCCGGCCATCGAACACCTGTTCAGTCCGCTGCTGCACGCGGTCGGCCTGCCGGACACGGCGAGCCACGTGATCGCGCTGGTGATCGCGCTCGCCGTGGTCACCTTCCTGCACCTGGTCGTCGGCGAGATGGCCCCCAAGTCCTGGGCGATCACCGACCCCGAGCGCTCGGCCGTGCTGCTCGCCCTGCCGTTCCGGGCGTTCGCCCGGGTCGCCCGGCCGGTGCTGGCCGCGCTGAACGGGCTCGCCAACGTGACATTGCGGCTGGCCCGGGTACGCCCGGAGGAGCAGTTGGCGGTGGCGCACGGGCCGGAGGAGTTGCGGATGCTGATCCAGCAGTCCCGCGAACACGGCCTGCTCGCCGCCGACCAGCACGAGATGCTGACCAGCATGCTCCAACTCCAGGGCACCACCGTCGCCCAGGTGATGGAGCCGGTCGAGACGATCGTCTCGGTACGCCCCGACGACTCCGCCGAACGGGTCGAGGAGGTGTGCCGCTCCAGCGGCCGGTCCCGGCTCGCCGTCTTCGACGGTCCGGGCCGGGTGGCCGGGCTCGTGCACGTCCGGGAGGCGGTCCGGGCCACCACGGCCGGCCGGGCCGCGACGGCGAGAGACCTGATGACGACGCCGTTCACCCTGGAGGCGACGGCGACGGTCACCGAGGCGGTGGCGGCGATGCGGGCCCGGCAGGTGCAGCTGGCGATGGTCAGCAACGGCGCCGGTGCCGGCCGGCCGGTCGGGTTCGTCGCGCTGGAGGACCTGCTGGAGGAGGTCATCGGCGAGTTCGACGACGAGACCGACCCGATCCCGCGCGGCCGCCGGCTGCGCTGACGCGTAACCGGCGCACGCAACCAGCGGAAGCTGACGGGACGGAGGGCGGGACGGAGGGCGGGACGAGGGCGGCGATGGTGGGCTTCGGGGGACTCCTACCGGGTTCGGGACTGACCGTGCGGACCGTGTTGACGAATCCGAGCACCCGGCCGGGCCTGTCGCTGCCCGGCCGGCTCAGCATCACCGCCGGCCGGTCTCCGGTGACCGTCGACCGGGTGACCCTCGGCCTGGTCACCCGGGTCGAGCCGGCCGGCGGGGAGGTCGAGTACCAGCCGGTGGAGTTCCACCGGGTGCCCGCCGCCGGCTCGTTCGTGCTCGCCCCCGACGAGCGCCGGATCCTCGACTTCGGCGTACCGGTGCCCTGGGAGACCCCGGTGACGGTGGTCGACGGCCAGTGCCTGCTCAACCTGCGGATGGGGCTCCGGGCCGAGGTCGCGGTCAGTCCACTGCTCGACCGGGGTGATCTGCGCACCGTCCACGTGCATCCGCTCCCGGCCCAGGCGGGTGTGCTCGGCGCCCTCGGCGAGCTGGGCTTCGAGTTGCGGCAGGTCGGGCTCCTCGCCGAACGGCTACCCGGGATCGACCAGAAGCTGCCGTTCCACCAGAAGATCGCGTACTGGGCGGCACCGCTCTACGGCGGTCCCTTCAGCGAGCTGGAGGTGAGCTTCTTCGCCGACCCGTCCCGGGTGGAGGTGCTCTTCGCCCTGGACCGCCGGGTCGCGCTGGCCGGCGCCGGGCACCTGAGCCTCAGCCGCTTCCGGGTGGCGCACCAGGGAGCGGCGGAGCTCGACTGGATCACCGTGGTCGACAACTGGCTCCGGTACGCCGTACAACGCCACTCGGCCACCGCCGCCGGCTACCAGGTCCGCACCGAACGCCGCCCCTCGCCACCGCCCCGCCCGGCCGGCGCCGAGGGAGCCCACCGGGGCCCGTCCGGCACCAACACGCCGGACAGCGCCCCCGCCGGCGGCGAGCCGCACCGCACGGCACCTGCCGCCGGCCACGACCCGGACCCCGACCGGGGGCTGCGCCAGATGGGCGGCGGCGAGGGCGGGATCGGCGGCGGTGCGGGCGGCGCCGCCGGTGGCAGCGGCGGAACCTGAAAGGAAGGGCCCCCGCTTATCGTTTTCTGTTGTAGCGGGGGCCCTTCCTAACACCTGTCGAGGCGTGTGGCTCAGCCGACGCTGGCGGTGGCGAGTTTGATGCCGAAGCCGAGGAAGAGGGCGCCGATCCCGGTGGTCACCCCGGCGGCCAGCCGCCGGCGCCGGCGGAACTGGAGGGCCAGGAAGGTACCGGTGAAGATCAGCATCGTCAGGTAGAGCGCGCTGGTGACCTGGGCGATCGCCCCGAGCAGCAGGAACGACAGCGCCGGGTAGGGGTAGGTCGGGTCGACGAACTGGATGAAGAAGGAGATGAAGAAGAGGATCGCCTTCGGGTTCAGCAGGCTGATCACGGCCGCCCGGCGGAACGGCCGGTCGGCCACCGCCGGCCGGGTGTCGACCAGGCGCGGCGCCGCCGGGTCGTTCCGGGTACGCCAGCGCCGCCACGCCCCGCGCAGCATCATCAGCCCGACGTAGCCGAGGTACGCCGCACCGGCGTACTTGATCACCAGGAAGATCGGCGGGTACGCCCGGAGCAGCGACGCCACCCCGGCGGCGGAGAGGACCATCAGCACCGTGTCACCGAGGAAGACTCCTGCGGCGGCCCGGTAGCCGGCGCGTACCCCGGACTTCGCGGCCGTGCTCAGCACGTAGAGCGAGTTGGGTCCGGGCAGCAGGATGATGGCGACGGTGCCCAGCACGTACGTCCAGATGTCGGTGATCCCCAGCACGCCGGTCATCATCGCTCCGCCGCGACCGCCAGGCGAAGCCTTTCCCGCAGCCTGACCTGTGCTTTCGGCCACTCGTCGGCGATCATCGCGTACTGCACGGTGTCCCGCCACGAGCCGTCCGGTCGCTGCCGGTGCCGCCGCAGCACCGCCTCCCGGGTGGCGCCGAGCCGTTCGATGGCACGCTGCGACCGCTCGTTGCGGATGTCGGTGTGCCAGACGACCCGCTCCGCACCGAGTACGTCGAAGGCCCGGCCCAGCAGCAGCAGCTTCGCCTCCGTGTTCACCCCGGTACGCCACCAGCGCCGGCCCAGGAAGGTGTGTCCGATCGCGACCGAGCGGTGGACGGGGTTGATCTCGTAGTAGGAGGTGGTGCCGACGACCTCGCCGGTGGCCGCGTCGAGCTGCACCCACGGCACCCGCTCGCCCCGCCAGTGCGCGTCGAGCGCGACCCGGACGATCCCGGCCATCCCGGCCGGGTCGGCCGGCCGGACCGCGCTGAGATGTGGCCAGACCTCCGGGTCCCGGGTTGCCGCGTAGAGGCCGTCGGCGTGCGACTCGGCGAGTGGCTCGAGCCGGACGCGGTCGCCGGCCATCGGCGCCGCGTTGTACCAGGCGGGTGTCGGCGCCGGGTTGTGCCGGGCGGGTGTCGGCGTCTGGCCGTGCCGGGCGGGTGTCGGCGCCGGGTTGTACCGAGCGGGTGTCGGCGCCGTGTTGTGCCGGGCGGGTGTCGGCGTCTGGCCGTGCCGGGCGGGTGTCGGCGCCGGACTGTGCGGGCTTGCTGGCGATGCCGAGGCGTGCCGGCCGGCCGGCGTGTGGGGGTGCGGCGTGTGGGGGTGCGGCGTGTGGGAGTGCGGCGTGGGTGGGGAGAGTGGGAGGGTGGCGGGCCCGGAAGGGTGGCGGTCGCGCAGGTAGGCGGGGAGTTCCGCGGTCACCCCGGCATCCGGCTCGGGCCGGCCGGCAACCGTGCGCAGCGGCAGCACCCCGGCCCAGTACGGCAGGTCGTGGTCGGCGGGCTCGTCACGGACGCCCCCGGTGCGGCTCCGGACCGAAACCTCCCGCAGCGGCAGGGCCAGTACGGCGGTCTCGGCCAGCTCACGCCGGCTCGGTGGCCTGCTGTCGGTGGCGCGGCCACGGCCGACCTTCTCCACCAGCGCGGTCAGCACTGCCCGCTTCTCCGCCTCGCCCTCGACCAGGTGAGCGGTGCCGTGTGCGACCACCGAGCGGTAGTTGGCGCTGTGGTGGAACTGGGACCGGCCGTAGACGAGACCGTCCAGCGCGGTCACCGCGACGCAGACCGGCAGCCCGCTCTCGCGCCGGGCGGCGAGCAGTGGCCGGCTGCCGGTGGAGCCGTGCAGGTAGAGCACGTCGCCGATCCGCACGTGCAGGGTGGGCAGCACCCGGGGCTCGCCGTCCACGACGAATCCGAGGTGGCAGTGGTACGCCTCGTCGAGCAGGTCGTGTGCGGCGGCGCGGCGGTAGTCGGTCCGTCCCCGGTCGCGGCTGGCGGTGGTCCGCCGGGTCTGCGGATAACGGGTCCCGGAGCGGTCCCCGGACCCGCCATGCCGGTCCGTCTGCTGCTGGGGCTGCGTGTTCTGGGATTGCGTGTTCTGGGGCTGCGTCTGTTTGACCATCTCGCGTCCGCCCTCTTGTTATAGTACAATTTTGAAACTGTGTCAGCACATTATCAGGTCGCCGGTACGACCGCAGCCGAGATAGCGGCGAGCGTGGAGGCCGGAGTCCGCACCGGCGACCTGCCGGCCGGCGCGGCACTGCCCCCCGTCCGGGCTCTCGCACAGCGGCTCGGTGTCAGCCCGGCCACGGTCGCCAAGGCGTACCAGGGGCTGCGGCAGCGTGGCGTGGTGGAAACCGCCGGCCGCAACGGCACCCGGATCCGCCCCGAGCCGCCGCTCACCGGCAGCCGGGCCGCACTGCGGCTCCCCGCGCCACCCGGCGCGCTCGACCTCTCGGTCGGCGAACCCGATCCCGCGCTGCTGCCACCGCTCGGCCCGCACCTGGCCGCGCTGGCCGGCACCGCCGGCGGCCCGGTCAACTACCGGGACGGTGGCGTGCTGCCCGAGCTCGTCGATGCGGCCCGGGCGCGGCTGGCCGCCGACGGGGTGCCGGCCGAGGCGGTCACGGTGACCGGTGGGGCGTCCGACGGCATCGAACGGCTGCTGGTCGGCAACCTGAGCCCCGGTGACGCGGTCGCGGTCGAGGACCCGGGCTGGGCGAACACCATCGACCTGGTCGCCACGCTCGGACTGCGGGCGGTGCCGATACCGGTCGACGACGCCGGTCCCACCGAGGCCGGGCTGCGGGCCGCGCTCGACGGCGGAGTCAGGGCGGTGGTGGTGACCAGCCGGGCACAGAATCCGACCGGTGCGGTGGTCACCGCCGGGCGGGCGGCGTCGCTGCGCGCTGTGCTGGCCGGGCATCCCGGCGTGCTGCTGATCGAGGACGACCACGCCGCCGAGCTCTCCGTCGAGCCGCTGCACACCCTGGCCGGTGCCACCCGGAGTTGGGCCTTCGTCCGGTCGACCAGCAAGCCGTACGGGCCGGATCTGCGGCTCGCCGTGCTCGCCGGCGACGAGGTGACGGTGGCCCGGGTCGCCGGTCGGCTCCGGGTCGGCTCCGGCTGGGTCTCCACCGTGCTGCAACGGCTCACCCTCGCGCTCTGGCGGGACCCGGCGACCGCCGAGCGGATCGCACTGGCCCGCGCCAGCTACGCCGGGCGGGTCGCCGCACTCCGCACCGCACTCGCCGAGCGCGGCCTGACCGGGCACGGGCGTACCGGAATCAACGTCTGGGTGCCGGTGCCCGACGAGACCCGGGCGGTCGCGGTGCTGCGCGACGCCGGCTACGTGGTGGCGCCCGGCTCGCTGTTCCGGCTGGCCAGCGGGGCGGGAATCCGGATCACCGTCAGCCCGCTCGCCGAGGCGGAGATCCCGCCGCTGGCCGACGCGGTTGCCGACGCGGCCGGCCCCGGCACGCCGGCCAGCCTCAGCGTGTGACCCGGCGGCACCGCGCAGGGCGGTCCCTGCTGCCCGGCCGAGCCCACGCCGCCGGCTCGCCGGCCACCAGGTCCTCCTCCGCGTTGCCGGTCCGGTGGCGACCGCACGTCGCCACCGGACCGACGCGCGGCTACGTCGTCGCCGGCCGGTACCGCACGCTCACCTCGGCCGTCGGTCGCCGGTAGCCGGCCGCGGCGGGCCGCCCGTTGGCGCTCGTGGTAACCATGCGCAACGCCCCGACGTGGTCCGGCGAGCCCGGGTCCCAGCTTGCCGCCAGCGCCCCGACGACCGACTCGCGGTCGGCGAACCACTCCGGGTAGGGCGGCATCGTCGCGCGCACGTCCTGCCCGCAGGAACGCCTCCTGCACCAGGTCTTCGGCCTGGTCGAACGACCCGAGCATGCGGTAGCGGTGCACCCGCAGCTCACGCCGGTGCTCCTCGACCAGCTGGGCGTAGGTGTCGTCGTCGATCACCGGGCGACCGTACCCGTTGCCGGTACCGTCGCTACGAGATACTACTAACCGTAGTCCGCCGGAAATCCTGACATCGGCGGGGCGGCACGCCGGTGCCGCTGGTGCGTGAGCCCCGGGGTACGGGGTAGAACATCCGACATGCCTGAGACGGAGATTGCACCCGGCGCGCAGGAGTTCATCCCACCCGATGCCGGCAGCCTCGCCGAGCTGCGCGACGCGGCGGGCGGCTGCCGGGGCTGCGAGCTGTACCAGGACGCCACCCAGACGGTCTTCGGCCGTGGCGACGAGCGGGCCCGGGTGGTCTTCGTCGGCGAGCAGCCCGGCGACATCGAGGACCAGAAGGGCCTGCCGTTCGTCGGACCGGCCGGGCACCTGCTGCGGCGCGCCGTGGACGAGGCCGGTATCGATCCGGCGCACCTCTACATCACCAACGCCGTCAAGCACTTCCGCTTCGAGATGCGCGGCAAGCGCCGGCTGCACAAGACCCCCGACCGGGTGCACATCGTCGCCTGCCGCCCCTGGCTGGTCGCCGAGTTCGCCCGGCTGCACCCCGAGGTCGTGGTGGTGCTCGGCGCGACGGCGGCCAAGGCGCTGCTCGGCCCCTCGTTCCGGGTCACCCAGTCCCGGGGGACGCTGCTGCCGTGGCCCGAGTTGGCGCAGCGGCCGCAGGACTTCGCCAAGGTGCCGGTCGGCCCGACCGGTCAGCAGGAGACCGTCGCCCCGACCCGGCTCGTCGCCACCATCCACCCGTCCGCGGTGCTCCGGGCCGACGACCGGGACGCCGCCTACGCCGGCCTGGTCGCCGACCTGACAGTCGTGGCCGGAGCACTCGCCGGCGCCGACGCGGGCCGCTGAGAATGCGGCAGCACCTCTACGAGCCGGTGCACGACGAGTTCCGGGAGTTGTGCCGGGCGTTCCTCCGCCGGGAGGCGGTGCCGTACCACGACCGCTGGGAGGCGGACGGCATCGTCGATCGCGAGGTCTGGCGCCGGGCCGGCGCCGCCGGCCTCCTCGGCGTGGACGTCCCGGAGAGGTACGGCGGTGGCGGCCAGCGCGACTTCCGGTTCAACGCGGTACTCGTCGAGGAGGTCGTCGCCAGCGGCTGCACCGGTCTCGGGTTCGGGCTGCACAACGACGTCGTGGCGCCGTATCTCGCCGAGCTGGGGACCGAGGAGCAGCGTACCCGCTGGCTGCCCGGCTTCTGCTCCGGCGACCTGGTCACCGCGATAGCGATGAGCGAGCCGGGCGCCGGTTCGGATCTGGCCGGGATCCGCACCACCGCCACCCGGGACGGGGACGACTACGTCCTGACCGGACAGAAGACGTTCATCACCAACGGCGAGCTGGCCGACCTGGTCGTGGTGGTGGCCAGGACCGCGCCGGGGCGGGGTGCCCGGGGCGTGAGCCTCTTCGTCGTGGAGCGCGGCACGCCGGGTTTCACCCGGGGGCGGCGGCTGGCCAAGGTCGGGCTGAAGGCCAACGACACCGCCGAACTCTTCTTCGACGAGTGCCGGGTGCCGGCGGCGAACCTGCTCGGCGTGGAGAATCGGGGCTTCTACCACCTGATGGCGAACCTGCCCCGGGAGCGGCTCGGCATCGCGGTCGTGGCGGTGGCCGCCGCCGAGCGGCTGCTCGCGATCACCGTCGAGCACGCCCGGTCCCGCGAGGCGTTCGGCCGGCCGATCGGCGCGTTCCAGCACAACCGGTTCCTCCTCGCCGAGCTGGACACCGAGATCACCATCGCCCGTACCTTCCTCAACCACTGCGTCGCGGAGTTCAACGCGGGCCGGTTGTCCGCGGTGGACGCCGCGAAGGTCAAGTGGTGGACCACCGAGTTGCAGAACCGGGTCGCGGACCGCTGCGTCCAACTGCACGGCGGCTACGGCTACATGCTGGAGTACCCGGTCGCCCGGGCCTGGTTGGATGCCCGGGTGCAGACCATCTACGGCGGCACCACCGAGATCATGAAGGAGATCGTCGGCCGGGACCTCCTCGGCCTGGAGCGGCCGGCCGACCGGGCCGCGCCGCCGGACGGGCCGGCCCCGGGCCCCGCCGCGCCGCCGGACGGGCCGGGGGCGTGAGCCGCGCTACGCCGACGGCGAATCAGGGTTGAATACGATCCAGCGATCGTGCTTCGATCCGCTGGTAAGGAAGGGCACGCCTACCGCTCCTTGCTGGTGCAGGCCGGTCGCCGGTGTCGCGGCCGGGGTGCCGCCCGCCGGTGTCGCGGGAGGGATGCCAGTCGCCGGCATCGTCGAACGGTGCCGGTCCGCACCGGGACGGGGAGTGGTGGATGACGACGGAACTGACCACCGGGGGGATCGCCGCCCCGCCCGACCGGGCGGACCCGCTCGACGTCCCCCGGGTCCAGCGGCGCACGCTGCTGCTGCTCTGTCTCACGCAGATCATCGGCGGTACCGGGATGACCATCGGGATGACCGTCGGTGTGCTGCTCGGCGCCCGCCTCGGCGGCACCGCGATCTCCGGTCTCGTGCAGAGCGCCTCGGTGGTCGGCGCCGCCCTGCTCGCCCTGCCGGTGAGTCGGATCATGCGGAGCGGGGGCCGGCGGTCGGGGCTGGCCACCGCATACCTGGTCGGTGCCGTGGGCGGCGTCCTGATCGTCGTCGCGGCGGTCAGCGGATGGGTGCCGCTGCTCTTCCTCGGGGCGTTGCTCTTCGGCGGCGGCACGACCGCCGGCCTCCAGGCCCGGTACGCCGCCGTCGACCTGGCCGACCCGGCGCGCCGGGGTCGGCACCTGTCGATCGCCGTCTGGGCCACCACGGTCGGCGCGGTGACCGCCCCGAACCTCGCCGCGCCGGCCGACCGGGCGCTCGCCTGGACCGGCGTACCCGAGTTGGCCGGCCCCTTCGTCTTCAGCGTCCTCGCCTTCGTGCTGGCTGCCGGCGTCATCCTGGTGTTCCTCCGGCCCGACCCGCTGCTCACCGCGCGCCGGCTCGCCGCCAAGGCTGCTGCCGGCGCTCCCGCCGCGGGGGCTGCTGCCGGCGCTCCCGCCGCGAGGGCTGCTGCCGGCGCTCCCGCCGCAAGCCCTTCCGGAGACCGGGCGGCCGGTCCGGAGGAGGGGCTGCGCGCGGCGCTCCGGGTGGTCCGCGACCTGCCGGCGGCACGGCTCGGCATCGCCGCCGTCGCGATGGGACACCTGGTGATGGTCGGGGTGATGGTGATGACCCCGGTACGCCTCGGCGAGTGGCACTCCGACGCCCACCTGCTGCGGGTGGTCGGCATCGTGCTCAGCCTGCACATCGCCGGGATGTTCGCGCTCGCCCCGGTGGTCGGCTGGCTCACCGACCGGCTCGGGCGCCGGGCCGTGATCCTCGCCGGGCTCGGCCTGCTGCTCGCCGCCTGCGCGGTCGCCGGCACCGCCGGGCACGACACGGTACGGATCTCGATCGGGCTCACCCTGCTCGGCCTCGGCTGGTCCGGCACGATGGTGGCCGGCTCCACCCTGCTGTCGGAGTCGGTGCCGGTGGCGGTACGCCATTCGGTGCAGGGGCTCTCCGACCTGACCATGGGGCTGGCCGGGGCGCTCGCCGGAGCACTTAGCGGGTTTGTCATCCAGGTCGCCGGCTACCCCACCCTCAACCTGTTGGCGGCGGTCGCGGTGGTGCCGCTGCTGGCGCTAGCGTTGCGGACGGTCCCGCCGAGGGTGCGGGCCGGAGCGTGAGACCGGGTGGGGTCGCCCGGTGTGGAAGGGGAGTTCCCGGTGCGGCTGACAGACTTCTGGGCGCGGCTGGAGCAGGCGTTCGGTCCGGCGTACGCCGGCAGCATCGCCGCCGACCAGGTGTTGCCGCAGTTGGGCGGCCGGACCGTCCGGGAGGCGCTGGAGGCCGGCGAGGAGACCGTGGTCGTGTGGCGCGCGGTCTGCGCGGCGTACCCCGATCGGGTGCCGGCCCGGCTACGCTGAGCCATTGATCGACGCGCGTCTCCGAGTGATCGATTAGGCACTTACGGTAGTTTGGCGTGTCGTGGGTTGAGTCGTACACCTGTTCGGCTATTGTCCACAGCGGGGCGCCGTCCACAGGTCGCGGCCAGCCGGCTGTTTTCTGTCGGACCGAGCGCCTAGCGTGTGCGCGTGACGAAAAGCTCAGCGAAGCAGCCGGCGAAGGCAGGGGTGGCAACCATGGCGGCAGGACCTGACCGGGAGAAGGCACTCGACCTTGCTCTCGCTCAGATCGACAAGCAGTTCGGCAAGGGCTCGGTGATGCGGCTGGGGGAGCGGCCGGTCATCCAGACCGCCGTGATCCCGACCAGCTCCATCGCGCTCGACGTGGCACTCGGGGTGGGGGGCCTGCCGCGCGGCCGCGTCGTCGAGATCTACGGGCCGGAGAGCAGCGGTAAGACCACCGTCGCGCTGCACGCGGTGGCCAACGCGCAGAAGGCCGGCGGCATCGCCGCGTTCATCGACGCCGAGCACGCCCTCGACCCGGAATACGCGAAGGCGCTGGGCGTCGACACCGACGCGATGCTGGTCTCCCAGCCCGACACCGGTGAGCAGGCGCTGGAGATCGCCGACATGCTGATCCGGTCCGGTGCGCTGGACATCATCGTCATCGACTCGGTCGCCGCGCTGGTGCCGCGCGCCGAGATCGAGGGCGAGATGGGCGACAGTCACGTCGGCCTCCAGGCCCGGCTGATGAGCCAGGCGCTGCGGAAGATCACCGGTGTGCTCAGCCACACCGGCACCACCGCGATCTTCATCAACCAGCTCCGGGAAAAAATCGGTGTCATGTTCGGATGTGGATCATGGGACACGAGGGTGACTCTGGCCGACGGGTCCCAGGAGCTTCTTGGCAGGATCGTCGCGGAGAAGATGGACGTCGAGGTGCTCTCCTACGACGGAGAGCTGGGTTGTCTCAGACCGCGCCGGGTCGTCAACTGGTTCAACAACGGTAGGACCGAGGAGTTCCTGCGGTTCAAGGTCGATCGGGCCGGTGGTGGCTCGGGGCATGGTCGGGCGACCATGTCCATGACGCGTAACCACCTCATCATGACCCCTGGTGGTTGGCGCGAAGCCGGCGAGCTTGCGGTCGGCGACCGGGTGATGCTCGCCCAGCCGCACCTGCTCGGCCCCTCGCAGTGGCAGATCGTGCTCGGCTCGCTGATGGGAGACGGCAATCTCTCGCCTGCCGTCCGGCCAGACAGTGAGAGCGGACGGTTCCGGATGGGGCACGGCGCCGAGCAGGCAGCCTACCTGGACTGGAAGGTCTCGCTGCTGGCCAACGTCCCACACAGCCGCAGTTCCAACGCCAAGGGGGCCGTCTTCGCCGACTTCACACCGCTCGCCGAGCTGGGCGAGTTGCGTCAGGCGGTCTACCTGGGCGACGGTAAGAAGCACCTGAGCTGGGACTACCTCAAGGGGCTCACTCCGCTGGCGCTCGCTGTGTGGTACATGGACGACGGGACTTTCACCCTGCGCTCGAAGGGGCTCCAGGAGCGGACCAGGGGCGGCAGCGGTCGCATCGAGATCTGTGTCGAGGCGATGAGCGAGGGAAGCCGGCAGCGTCTGTTGGAGTACCTACGTGACGGTTGGCGCCTCGACGTCAAACTGGACCGCCGAGGTAAGCGCCAGGTCAATACCTTGTTGTTCACCACTGCCGCGTCGGAGAAGTTCCAGGAACTCGTGGCCCCCTACATCCCCGAATGCATGGAATACAAGCTCCTGCCAGAGTTCCGTGGGCAGTGTGCCATGGTGCCGGAGTTCATGGAGCCGGTCATGCATCCGCTTCCCGCGCGGATTCTCGACATCGAGATGCGACGCGACTACAAGACGATGGATCGGTTCGACATCGAAGTCGAGGGTTCGCACAACTACCTCGCGGACGGCATCCTGGTGCACAACAGTCCCGAGACCACCACCGGTGGTCGGGCGCTGAAGTTCTACGCCTCGGTCCGGCTCGACGTGCGGCGTATCGAGAGTCTCAAGGACGGCACCGACGTGGTCGGCAACCGCACCCGGGTCAAGGTGGTGAAGAACAAGTGTCTGGCCGAGGGCACGGCGATTTTTGATCCCACCACCGGTCATACTCACCGGATCGAAGAGATCGTGGACGGTCGTCTTCCCGTCTCGGTCGTCGCGGCAGCCAAGGACGGCATGCTTCACACACGTCCGGTTGTCGCCTGGTTCGATCAGGGCGAGCAGGACGTCATTGGTGTTCGTCTGCGAGGCGGGGCACTTCTCTGGGCCACGCCGGATCACAAGATCATGACTGACCTGGGTTGGAAGCTCGCGGGCGAGTTGACCCCAGGGGATCGGGTGGCGCAGCCACGGCAGTTCCTTGGCTTCGGTGACTACCGGCCCTACTCCCCAGACCAGGCGCGGATGCTCGGCTACCTGATCGGCGACGGATATGTCGGCGGCAAGACACCGGTCCAGTTCATCAACATTCAGGAGTCGCTGAAGGCGGATGCCGCGCGGATCGCGGGTGAACTGGGCTGTGCCACGCACACCCATGCGGACAAGCTGGCGATCTCGTTCTCCCACCGGCCCGGCGAGCGTAACGGGCTGCTCGAGCTGTGCCGTCGCGCAGGTATCCACGGCAAGCTGGTCTGGGAAAAGACTCTGCCCGCCGAGTTCTTCCACCCGGACCTGTCCGACGAGATCGCGGGCAACCTTCTCTTCGGCCTACTCGAAAGCGACGGGTGGGTGAGCAAGGAACAGACCGGTGCCGTCCGGGTGGGCTACACGACTACGTCGGAGCAGTTGGCGCATCAGATTCACTGGCTGCTGTTGCGGTACGGCATTGTCAGTTCGGTACGTCAATACGACCCGACCAGCCAGCGTCCCAGCCTTATCGAGGGGCGTCGTGTCCAGGGGAAGCGGTTGTGCTACGAGGTCCGAGTTGCCGGTAGCGACAATGTCGAGGCCTTCGCCGAGGCCGTTCCGCTGTGGGGGCCGCGCGGTCAGGCGTTGCACGAGGCGCTGGAGAGCGAGGGCGGACGCCGTCGCGGATCGCAGGCAGGTTACCTTTCGTCGGCGGTGACCGAACCGGTGCTGGCGCATCTGTCGAGTCGGGGGATCACCCCAGGACTCGCCGCCCAGCTTATCGGAGCGATCGCCGGTGACCCACGTGGCGGAATGAAGCAGGTACTGGGGTTGCGTCGGATCCGTCGGGACCGGCTCTCCGCGTTGGCCGACGCCCTTGACGACGCGTTCCTGCACGGGATTGTTGCCGAGCAGGTGCGCTACGCGACCGTCAAGGAGATCCTGCCGGCCCGCCGCGCTCGGACGTTTGATGTCGAAGTTGACGAACTACACACGCTGGTGGCCGACTCGGTGGTCGTCCACAACTGCGCCGCGCCATTCAAACAGGCCGAGTTCGACATTATGTACGGCAAGGGCATCTCCCGGGAGGGCTCGCTTATCGACGTCGGCGTGGAGCAGTCGATCATCCGTAAGTCCGGTGCCTGGTACACCTACGACGGTGACCAGCTCGGCCAGGGCAAGGAGAAGGCCCGCGAGTTCCTGCGGGAGAACCCGGACGTGGCCGCCGAGATCGAGAAGAAGATCCTGGAGAAGCTCGGTGTCGGCGTGACCGCCGGAGCCGACGCCACCGGCGGTCCGGAGCTGCCGCCGGTGGACTTCTGACGGTCGGCCGGGTCCACACCGACGTGGCAGGACGACGTGGTGCCCGTACGGGCCGGGGGTGGGACGCCGCCCCGTCGGCCCGTACGGGCGGCAGTGGCCGCTCCCGGCGAGGGGGTCCGGCCGGCTCCGCCGGACAGTCCGGCGGCTCGACCGGACAGCCCGGCGAGTGGCCCGGCGAGCCGGTGCCAGCGGCGGCGGAAGGAGCCGGCGGAGCCGCGGCAGGGACGGCAACTCCCCATGACGAGGCGGAGCGTGCCCGGGAGATCTGCCTGCGCCAGCTCGCCGTGCGGCCCCGTACCCGCGCCGAGCTCGCGACCGCACTGGCCCGGCGCGGGATCTCTCCAGAGGTCGTGGAGCAGGTGCTCGACCGCTACGACGAGGTCGGCATCGTCGACGACGCCGCCTTCGCCCGCGCCTGGGTCAGCAGCCGTCACCAGGGCCGAGGGCTGGCCCGCCGGGCGCTCGCCAACGAGCTGCGCCAGCGCGGGGTCGAGGTCGGCATCGCGACCGAGGCGCTCGGCGAGCTGGACGACACGACGGAGGCCGAGACCGCCCGCCTCCTGGTCGACCGGAAGCTTCGCAGCGCCACCGGTTCCCCGGAGGTGGTCTTCCGGCGGCTGGTCGCGATGTTGGCCCGGAAGGGCTACCCGGCCGGGGTGGCGATCCGGGCCGTCAAGGAGGCGCTGGCCGAGCGGGACGCCGAGGCGGCCGAGTTCGCCGACCAGATCGATGCGGACGCCCTGGCCGAAGCCGGCACGGACCCCGACCGCGACGCCCTGTGAACCGTCAGACGGCACGGACCCCGACCGCGACCCTCTGTGACCCGTCAGACGGCTGCGAGCCGCTCGGTTGTGCACCCCGGGCGGCCGGCCACCTACCGCCGGGCCACTAGCGGGCCACTAGATCGGCGAATATCGATCGAGTTGCCGACTGGGAGCGGTTCCGTCGCGAACCCCGGACCCGCCGATAGCTGCCGGTCGGGCGAGTCGGATACCGGACTCGCCCCTTATGCCCGCCCGAAAAGCAGCTTCGCGTGAGCGTGTCATTGCCCAGAGTCAGACACGCGGTCGGATCATGAGATTCTTGACCGAATGCCCCATCGCGACCTAGCCTCGCCTTAGACGAGTTTTCCCGACCATCGCAGGCTAAGCGCACAACATAGATCGCGTAACAGTACGGCATCACTTCGGCCGGTTCCTCGGCCAGACACCTCGGTTACCGGGCGGGCCGGTCCGGTGACCGCAGAGCACCACCGCACGGTCGTCGGCGGTGTCCCCGGGGGGACACTGCCCGGTGACCGTACCCTCGGCCAGCCGCCTCGGTCGGGCGTCGTGACAGCCGCAGGGCACGCCTCACCCACGGGCGTGGCTCTCCGGCGCGGACGGCACAGGGGAGGCGGCCATGACCGAGCGGGCCAGAATCAGCAGGGGGTTGCGCCACACCGAGGAGCCGGCATGAGCGGCCTCGAATGGGCCCTGCTGGCCGCGATGGTCGGGCTCGCCGCGCTGGTGCTCGTCGCGATCAGTCTGGGCGCCCGCGCGCTGCGCCGGATCGGGAGCGTGGCCGTCACGCCGCCTCCGGACGATCCGGCGTTCGCCGCCGAGAAGGACCGGCAGGAGCAGTCACTCGCCGCGCTGCGTACCGCGGCGGACGAGGCGTCGTCGAGCGTCGACACGGCCAAGTCGGCCGCTGCCGCCGCTCGGGCCGACGCCGCCGCCGCGAAGGCCGAGGCGAGCGCCGCCCGCGCCGAGGCGCAGCGGGTGCTGGACGCGGCCCGCGCCGAGGCCGACACGGTGCTGGACCGTGCGCACCGGCAGGCGGAGCAGGACGCCGAGCAGGTACGCGCATCGGCCCGGCGAAGCGGCGAGCGGGAGATCTCCCTGCTCGCCTCCACCACCCGGGAGCAGGCGGCCGAGGTGGAGCGGCGGGCCCAGCGGATGGACGAGCGGGAGCGGCTGCACACCGAGGAGGCCGAGCGGCTCGCCGAACGGGAGCGCCAGCTGACCGCGAAGGCGACCGAGCTGACGGCCCGGAAGGCGGCGCTCCAGGCCCGGGAGGCGGCGCTGACCGAGGCGGAGGAGAAGCTGAAGCGGGAGCTGGAGCGGGTTGCCGGGCTGACCGCCGACGCCGCCCGCGCCGAGCTGGTGGAGGCGATCGAGGGCCAGGCCAAGCGCGAGGCGGCGATCCTGGTCCGGGACATCGAGGCCGACGCCCGGAACACCGCCGAGCAGCGGGCCCGGCACGTCGTGGTGGACGCCATCCAGCGGGTGGCCAGCGAGCAGACCGCCGAGAGCGTGGTCAGCGTGCTGCACCTGCCCGGTGACGAGATGAAGGGCCGGATCATCGGCCGCGAGGGGCGCAACATCCGCGCCTTCGAGTCGGTCACCGGCGTCAACCTGATCATCGACGACACCCCGGAAGCGGTGCTGCTCTCCTGCTTCGACCCGGTACGCCGGGAGATCGGCCGGCTGACCCTGGAGAAGCTGGTGCTGGACGGGCGGATCCACCCGCACCGGATCGAGGAGGTCTTCGAGACCGCCAGGCACGAGGTGGAGCGGCTCTGCCAGCGGGCCGCCGAGGACGCCCTGGTCGAGGTCGGCATCACCGAGATCCACCCGGAGATGGTCGGTCTGCTGGGCCGGCTGCGCTACCGGACGTCGTACGGGCAGAACGTGCTCAAGCACCTCGTCGAGACCGCGCACATCGCCGGGATCATGGCCGCCGAGCTGCGCCTGGACGTGCCGCTGATCAAGCGTTCCGCCTTCCTGCACGACATCGGCAAGGCGCTCACCCACGAGGTGGAGGGGAGCCACGCCCTGATCGGTGCCGACCTGGCCCGCAAGTACGGCGAGGCCGAGGAGGTCGTACACGCGATCGAGGCGCACCACAACGAGGTGCAGCCGCAGACGATCGAGGCGGTGCTGACCCAGGCCTCGGACGCCTGCTCCGGCGGTCGGCCGGGCGCGCGCCGGGAGAGCCTGGAGGCGTACGTCAAGCGGCTGGAGCGGATCGAGGAGATCGCCGCCGGCAAGTCGGGCGTGGAGAAGGTCTTCGCGATGCAGGCGGGCCGGGAGATCCGGGTGATGGTCAAGCCGGACGACGTCGACGAGATCGGCTCGGCGGTGCTGGCCCGGGACGTGGCGAAGCAGATCGAGGAGGAGCTGACCTATCCGGGTCAGATCCGGGTGACCGTGGTACGCGAGTCCCGGGTCACCGAGATCGCCCGCTGAACCCGTCCCTCCGGACGGGGCGCCCGGGTCAGCTGGTTCCGGCGTCCGCCCTGGTGCCGCTGGTGGGCGCCGCGCTCTGCTCCCGGCCGGTGTCCTCCGCGTCCCTGGCGGCGCCGGGCACGCCCTGCGGCAGGATCGACGGCGGGGCGGTCCCGGCCGGTAGGTCGCGGGTCCTGCGGCCCCGGGCGAGCCGCCGCTGCGCGTACTCGGCGAGCTTCGAGAGCAGATAGTTGATCAGGATGTAGATGGCGCCGACCACCGCGTAGACCTGGATCGGGTTCGCCAGGTTGTCGATGATGAAGCGGCTGACCCGGAGCACTTCCTCGTAGCTGATGATGAAGCCGAGCGAGGTGTCCTTGAGCACCACCACGAGCTGGCTGATCAGCGCCGGCAGCATGATCCGGAACGCCTGTGGCAGCAGGATCATCCGGGTGGTCTGGAACGAGGTGAAACCGACCGCCTGGGCCGCCTCCCGCTGGCCGCCGGGCAGGCCCTCCATGCCGGAGCGGAGGATCTCGCCGATGACCACGCCGTTGTAGATGGTCAGGCCGATGACCAGGTACCAGAGGACGTCGCCGAGGTCGACGCCGAGATCGGGCAGGGCGCTGGCGACGAAGAAGATGGTGATCACGACCGGCAGGCCACGGAAGATCTCCACGCAGAACCGGGTGATCGCGTTGAGGACCCAGCCGAGCCCGCGCAGCGACCAGGCGGCCGGCGCGGAAAGCCCGGCGAACTGCCGCTTCCTGAGCGCCTTGAGCTGGATGCGGAGTATGGCGAGCAGGGTGCCGAAGACGAGCGAGCAGACGATCGCCAGCCCGGCCGCGGTGAGGGTGGCGACGAAGCCGTCCCGCAGCCGCGCCCACACCAGCGGAAACACCTCGTTGCCGGGGTCGATAAGCGGACCCCACTTCTCCATCGTGAACTGGCCGTTCTCGTCGAGCGGCCGATAGACGAGGAAGTATCCGACGGCGGCGATCCCGAGGGCGGCGAGCACGCTCACGATCAGGGTGAGCCGGCGGGCCCGGGGCCCGGGGGCGTCGTAGAGCACCGTCTGCTGTTCACTCATGCCGGCACTCCCTCGTTGGTCACGCGCATGCCGTCGGTCGTCCCCCGGAGTCCCGTCGCGGTCATCGGGCCGCCACCGCCCGGCGCCGTTCGATCTGGTCGAGGAGGATGCCCAGCGGCACGGTCATCACGAGGTAGCCGAGCGAGACCCCGGTGAAGACCGGGATGATCGGCTCGCCGAGCGCGCTGGTCAGGTTGGTCCCGGAGTTGGAGAGGTCCCCGACGACCCCGAAGAAGCCGGCGAGCGCGGAGTTCTTGATCATCGCGATGATGACCGAGCCGAGGGGCACGACCGCCGACTTCCACGCCTGTGGCAGGACGACGTACCGCAGGTTCTGTCCGAAGGTGAGGCCGATGGCCCGGGCGGCCTCGGCCTGGCCGGCCGGTACGGCGTTGATGCCGCTGCGGATCGCCTCGCAGACGAAGGCGGCGGTGTAGAGCGCCAGTGCGAGCACGGCGAACCGGAAGTACGGCAGGTCGATGCCGAGCCGGGAGAAGATGCCGGTGAGCCCGGGGATGCGGAGGAAGTCGGCGTTGGAGCCGAGCGCCGGCAACCCGAACGCGGCGAAGAACATCACGATGGTCAGCGGACTGTTCCGGAACACCGTCACGTATGCCGTACCGATCCAGCGCAGTGGCGGGACCGGGGAGATCCGCATGACCGCCACCAGGGTGCCCACCAGTAGGGCACCGATGGCGGCGAGGACGCAGAGCTGGAAGGTGAGCCAGAATCCTCCGACGAAGACGTCGAAGTGTTCGACGAGCACACTCACGGGCACGCCTCTCTCATGGTCACCTTCCAGCTCCTACCTGTTGCGTCCGTCGACGCGGGTGGCGTCAGTAGCGGTTGACGGCCGGGCCCTGCGGGACGTTCTCGTCGAACTTGCCCGCGGTGTCCTTCCACGCCTTCTCGTACCGACCGTCGGCGTAGATCTTCTCCAGGGTGTCGTTGATGAAGTCCCGGAACGCGGTGTCGCCCTTCTTGACCCCGATCCCGTACGGCTCCTCGGTGAACTTCTCACCGGTGAGCTTGAACTTGCCGTCGCTGTTGGCCACGTAGCCGAGCAGGATGACGTTGTCGGTGGTGACCGCGTCGACCTGCCCGTTGGTCAGCGCGTCCACGCACTTCTGGTAGCCGTCGAAGAGGACGAGCTGCTCGCCGGGGCTGGCCGGGTTGGCCAGGTACTGCTTGATGTTGTCGCCCGGGGTCGAACCCTGCACCGAGCAGACCTTCTTGTCGCCGGCCTTGAACGAGTCGGGGCCGGTGATCGAGCTGTCGTCGGAGCGGACCATGATGTGCTGCCCGGCCACGTAGTACGGACCGGCGAAATCGATCCGCTCCTTGCGCTTGTCGTTGATGGTGTAGGTCGCCACCACGATGTCGGCCTTGCCCTGCTCCAGGACCTCTTCCCGGACGGCGGAGGGCGTCTCGATGTATTCGATCTTGTCTTCGGGGATGCCGAGCTCACCGGCAATGATCTTGCCGATCTCGACGTCGAAGCCGGCCGGCTTGTTGTCCAGGCCCTTGAGGCCGAAGCCAGGCTGGTCGAACTTGGTGCCGATGACGATCTTCTGTGCCTCGTTCAGCCGGGCCATCGTGGTGCCGGCCTCGAAGTCCTTGCTGCCGGCACCGGTGTCCGCGTCGCCTCCGTCGTCACCGCCGCAGGCGGCCACGGTGAGGGCCAGTGCCGCGGCCGCGGCTGCCGCCGCCACTCGCGTCATGCGCATTGCTCTCTCCTTCGTCGACGGAGCGGCCAGACCCGGCGGGCGGTCCGCTCCACTGTGGATACCTAGTGGGTGAGGATTTTGGACAGGAAGTCCTTGGCTCGCTCGCTACGGGGGTTGGCGAAGAACTCTTCCGGTGGGGCGTCCTCGACGAGCTGACCGTCGGCCATGAAGATGACCCGGTTGGCGGCGTGCCGGGCGAAACCCATCTCGTGGGTCACCACCACCATCGTCATGCCGTCCCGGGCCAGCGAGGTCATCACGTCCAGCACCTCGCCGACCATTTCCGGGTCGAGGGCGCTGGTGGGCTCGTCGAAGAGCATCGCCTTGGGCTGCATGGCCAGGGCACGGGCGATCGCCGCCCGCTGCTGCTGGCCGCCGGAGAGTTGCGCGGGATACTTCCCGGCCTGGTTCGCGATGCCGACCCGCTCGAGCAGCTTCATCGCCCGTTCCCGGGCAACTGCGGACTTCTCCTTGCGGACCTTGATCGGGCCGAGAGTGACGTTCTCCAGGATCGTCTTGTGCGCGAAGAGGTTGAACGACTGGAAGACCATGCCGACCTCGCTGCGCAGCCGGGCCAGGGCCTTGCCCTCGGCCGGCAGTGGCTGGTCGTCGAAGGTGATCGTGCCGGAGTTGATCGGCTCAAGCCGGTTGATCGCCCGGCAGAGCGTCGACTTGCCGGAGCCCGAGGGACCGATCACCACGACGACCTCGCCGCGCGCGACCGTCAGGTCGACGTCCTGCAGCACGTGCAGGGGGCCGAACCACTTGTTGACCCCGTCAAGCCTGATGAGCGGTTGATCGGTCGCACCGGTCACTCCGCCCGCCTCGCTCAGCTCGGTCATGCCCCCACCTGTCTCGTCCTGGTCTGCCACACCGGATTCCAGCCGAATCGGTTAGGCAACTCTAGGGGACCTGACGTGCTGGAATGTAATCGAGTTCATCACGGGGCGATAACACCAACGGTGGTGATCGTTGCTAGGCGTAAGGTTCTGACAACCTGGAGTAGTTGACTGCTGCTAGTGGCTGCGCAGCCGGCACCGACGGACGCCGGAAACCGGGCGACGAGGCCGTCGCGGCAAAGTCGCGGAAATTGCTGGCGGAGGCGTACGGGAATCGAACCCGCCCGACCGAGCTACTCGGCCGCACCGGTTGTGAAGACCGCGAGGATCACCAGGCGCCTGCCCGCCTCTCCGGCCAGCGGCGCTGTTCCGCCCCTGACAGTAGGCGGTGCGCCGTTTCCGGTGTTCGTCTGGCGCATGATCAACGCCCGCCGAAGGGCCGCAGCATGGCCACAGATCGCATCAGCCCGTCGCGCCGCCAACTACATAGGCGGCCGGGTCTCGATCTCGGGGGCCGGGTGCTCCCGGTGTACAGGGTCAGAGGTGGCCGAGTTTCTTCAGTTCGTCCATCGCGACCTGCGGTCGGAAGCCGACCGCCGCCCGTAGCTGCCTGTCGTGGAACGCGTCCCGGTTAGCGTCAAGCACCTCCTTCCAGACCGGATGCGAGCGCACGAGGCGCTCGCTGATGAGGAACTCGATCACGTCCTCCAACGAGGGCCGGTACCTGCGTCCGCCGACTGGGAAGTGGAGTCGTTCCAATGAGGTTTTCGGACGCCCCGCCGCATCCAGTAGAGCGGAGAGCTTGTCCGACTGACCGTGGATCTGGAGATGTGCCTCGGTGTATCCGTCGCGAGTGTCCTTCTCGCGCTCGTAGTCGTAGTGGAAGATCGTCTGGTCACCCATCTCGTCCAAGCTGAGGGTGATGAACGAGTTGTACACGGTCAGGTGTCCGTCCTTCATCCACGCGGTGAAGCCCACGTTCAGCCAGGCGTACGGTTTCTTGCCATCGACCGTCAGTCCCACTGGCTGGCCGATCGGGTTGGTGCGCGTGACGTTCAGGCCGATGAAGGTGTATCCGATCGGCTCAGACAGGAGCGCCGCCCCGACTCGAGCGAAGCGGCACACCGTGCCGTTGAGGACCTGCTGGATGGTTCGGGCGAAGTCGTGGGACGCTCGTTCTAGTTCAGATCGAGCCACCCGTCGCCATCCAGAGCTGATGTGCGCGTACAGACTTGAATCGCCCTCGTCTGGCCTGATCGCGGAGTTCTTCCCGACTAATACCGATTTCCTTGAGTGCGCGTTCGATGGCGAGTCGCTGCGTCGTAGGGGTGAGGACTACTACCTCGATATCATCGTCTGCAGTCTGTGCAGCCAGTGGAGGTGTCACTGTTGCCTCCTCGTCGGGTGGTAGCGCCATCGTAAGTACCTCCAACGACTCCTACTACCCGGTGAAACGGTCGGAATCACCGCAAAGTTCTGGCTGACGAACATCCGACAAACGGCTCTAACGGACCGGTCCTCGCCGGGGTCGGCCGGGGCCGCCTTCGTCTGGCGGTGCCTCTCGGTCCGGCCCGCCTACCTGCGCGTAGCCGTGGCCAGCGGCCGGACACACACCGGCGGCCTGTCCCGGCCCGTTGTCGCGACACCAGGGGGCCGGGCCGCCAAGGGACGTCCGGCGGACAGTGGTCTGATCATGTGTCCGGTGTGGTGGGGCCGTTCATGCCGGTGATCCGTCGTAGGTCCTCCGGTGTCGGGGTCGCGGACGGGAGCAGGATCCGCACCGATTCGGGGATCGCGTCGTCGCCGACGACCTCCAGCCACGTGCCGGCGAGTTGGATGCGGCCGCAGTCCGGCAGCCCGCACGGCCGGCAGCCGTCGATCCCGCGCGGCCAGTGCGCGTCGAGGACCTGCCGGGCCACCACGGTGACGAGCTGACACCGTCGCGGATCCCGGCCGACAAGCGCGTCGGTGATGACGACCCACAACGCCCACTCCGCCGTCGGGCACCACGACCCCCGACAGCCGCCACACCGGCCCGCTCGGCATGGGTGGTGACGGTCGCCCACGCCCAGTCGACGGCCAGCCCGGAAGCGCTCTGCGGCACGCTCACCGGACCCGCTCCAGCGCCGCCCGGACATCCCCGGCGGTGACCGCCGCCGGCAGCGTCCCACCGAGCAGCACCCGCACCGCCTGCTCCCGCCGGTGCATCTCGACCGCCCACGACCACAGCGGGCAGCCGTCCGGACCACACCGGCCGCACCGCCGCAACGCGTGGGCACCGAGGACGAGACGGGCGAAGGCGCACTCCACCGGCACCGGCCACTCGACAGTCAGCCACCGCCGCACCAGCCGGATCACACCAGCCTCCCGAAGCCCGACCGGATCGTGCCGGTGCCCCGCCCGGTCGACCCGGCGACGGACGGCGGCGAGCAGCACCACACACCCACCCCGGGGGCCGCATTCGGCACACCGGCCACCGTCCCGATGCTGCTCCTCGATCCGGCGATCCGCCCGCCACCGGTCCACGAGATCCACTCTTCCGTCACCTCCCGGGCCGTGGCGCCCCGGACACCAGTCACGAAGCGCCACTCTCCACCTCATCCGGCGCCGGCCCGGAACGTCCGGGGGACGAAGCTCCGGACCGGCCGGAACGCCGGAGGTAGGTGTAGGTACTGGATCCCCTCGGCGTCCCTGACCTCAGCCTCGCCGGTCGACACGTGCGTAGGACAGCGGTGACGCGTCCTCCGCCTGTCCGCCGTGGTGTCCGCGGACGGCTACGCTTCCGGTGTGACCGACTGTCTGGAAGTCGCCACTGCGACCGAGACGCGGGAGGTGGCGGTCGCGCTCGCCCGGTACGCCGTTGGTGCCCGGCTGGCCGGCAATGCGCAGGTGATCGGGCCCGTGACCAGCGTGTTCTGGCACCTCGGCGAAGAAGGCACCGGAGAAGAGTGGCGCCTGCTGCTCTACACCACGGCGGACCGGTACGCGGAGCTGGAGGCGGCGCTGCTGGAGCGCCATCCCTGGGACAACCCGCAGGTGACGGCCACGCCGATCGTGGCAGGATCCGCCGACTGCCTGGCCTGGCTGTCCAACTCGGTCAGCCCTGAAGCGGGCCGCTGACCAGACTTCGCAGCTCGGCGGCGCAGGGCATCTGCGCATACGGGCCGAGCCGGCCCACGAATGCCTCGATCCGCTGTCCTGGCCGGGCCGACCCCACCCCGGCAGATAGCCGGACGGCGCGGGCAGCAGTGGCGCAGCCCTGCTCGACCTCGTTCGCGTCCAGATAGGCGTCCGCCAGCCAGGACAGGTACAGGGCCTTGTCCCGGGCGTGCGTGTCCTCGTACCGGGCGAGTACGGCTTCGAGGATCGGGATGGCTCGCATCGGCCGTCGCAGGACAGCCCAGCATCGACCGGCCATGATCTCGGCCTCCCGGTGGTCGACCCAGTACACCCAGTCGGGCTCGGGTCGGTCGCGGTGCTCGCCGAGGCACATCGCGCCGAAATCCAAGTGCCGCTCCGTGTCGTTTGCATGCCCGTTGACCGCATGCACCCACGCTCGGCGCAGGTGCAGTAGCGCCCGGACGACAGGCGTCGCCGACGCGGCGGCCGTGTCGTACGCCGCCGTGATCGTCTCTGTCGCTTCCCGCCCGAGCGCCAGTTTCTGATAGGCGAGCAAGACCATCGCGTTGCCGGCCGATGAGACATCCCCGACGTCACGCGCGGCGGCGAGGCTGGACCGGTACCACCGCTCGGCGTCGTCGTGCCGGCCGGCGTCGAACGCCGCCCAGCCGGCCATCTGCGCCTGCTCCGCGTATATCTTCAGCAACTCGCGCCCCGTGGCCTCCGGGTAGCTGCCGTGCTGGATGATCCGCAGCGTCGACTCCAGCTCGGCTGCGTACATCGCGACCGTGTCCGCGCCGCCGAGGTAGTCGTCGATCCGCCGTAGCCGGGCGGTCCGGTCGGCGATCTGCCGCGGCGTGTCTGCGCCGATCCGGCGGCCGTGACTGAGGATCGTGTGCGGGAGCGCGACGGCGAGGCCGGCCCGGGCGATCACTTCCCGCCTGCGCAGGCCGGTGCCGGCCAGCGCGGCGAGCGTCCCGCCCGCCCTGAGTGCGGCGTCGATGCGCTCGGCCGCCTGTGGCGTGGGCTCCTTCATCCCGGTCTCCAACTCGTGAAGGTAGCTCTTGCCGTAGAAGGCGACGGCGGCCAGCTTGCGCAGCGAGATGGCGCGCTCGGCGCGCAGCTCCCGCATCCGAGCCGCGAACCCGAAATCAGACATCGGACACTCCCAGGTAGCGGTCCGCGCTGCCCCGCCAGCCGCGACTCCGGCGAGCCACCGAACCGGACGGTACACCGGTCTACCAGTCTTCGGCCGTGGGTGCTGATCGGCGGCCCATCCGCCGAGATCGATCCGGATGTGGGCACGGGGACCGCCACTTCGGACCGTACACCTTGTTGCATGTGGAACGGTTCTCGCGAACGCCGGGGTACCTGGCGATCATCACAAGGGCGGACATCGGCAGCGCCCGAAGTGTCCGGTGCCCGACGCGAGTCGCTCTACCAGACCACGCTCGGTGAGCGGCGTCGGCGCGCTGCGCCGGGAGGGTGGCGGTCGCCGACTACAATAGGTAGTCAAGGGTCGTCGATTTCGGCGGATATGGTCACAGACCGGTAACTTAGCCGCTCCCGACCCGGTCGGCCCGGCACCATCGTGGGTGAGGCCGTTACACCCAGGTACGGAGGTGCTCGGCCCGACGGGGGATGCCGACCGAGACTGGCATCCAGCCACGACCGATGACGGCGAGGAGGCGGCAATGATCGAGCTGTGGAACTGGAGGACGGAGGGGCGGGTCGCCGCCTCGGAGATCCGCCTGGCGCTTGCCGACGCGCTCGACGTACCGGTGCTGCCGCTCGGCGGGGTCGACCCGGCCCGGCTGCCGCACGGCGCGCTCCTGGTCGACGTCTGGCACTGCCCCGGTGAGTTCCCCACCGCTGTCGACTGCTACGGCGTGCCGGCCGACCTGCCGGAGGTGAGCGCCGTCTCGGCCTTCGCCCGCCGGCTCGGCCGGGCCTGCCTGCTGCCGGACGACACCCTCGACGCCGGGCGGCACCTGCTGGTGGCGGTGGACGGCACCATCCGGCCCGTCCACCACGAGGTACGGGACACCGACGACGGCGAGATCCTCTCCGAGCAGCGGCTCTGCACGCAGCTCAGCCCGCGCTGCCGAGGCTGGTCACCCTGCCAGCGGTCGCGCTGGGTCCCCGACTCGGTCATCCCGGCACTCGCCGCCGCCTAGGAGATCACTGAACAATCCCGGGTTTTGGGGAGGCGGTGGTCGGAGGTGACGGGGAAGGTGTCTCAAGAGGCCGTCTTGCGGCGGTGGTCACAGCGCGTGGCTGGGCTGCGGGCTTGTCTTCCCCGTCGTTGAGGCAGCTTGTGAGGTGGTGTGGGCTGTCGGGAAGTCCCGGTCGGGGTGGTTCAGGCCAGGGCCCAGCCGGTGGGCTGGCGGGTGAGGCCGAGGTTGAGCAAGCGGCGTAGGTTGAGTCCGGCGATGCGGGTGCGCAGCCACCAGGCGTTCGCGGCGGTGCCGCGGTAGCGCAGTTTGCGGCAGCGGCCTTTCGGGCCGATGAGCCAGGCGATGGAGCGTTCGACCATGGGCCGGTGCCGGCGGTAGGTGTCACGCAGATGCTGGTTGCTGGCCCATCGGGCGCGGGCGGCGCGTAGTACCTGGTCATGGGGGTGCAGGCTGATCGAGCGGCCGTCTTTGGCGGTGGTGCATCGCTGTCGTAGCGGGCAGCCGCGGCAGCCGGCGCCGAATGTGGCGGTGCGTTTCGCGGTCAGTCGTCGGATCAGGCCGTTCGGGCAGGTCACTGTGCCGGCCAGTTCGTCGACGGTGAAGTCATCGATGGTGAACCCGCCCTCGACCGCGGGGCGCAATGGGGCGGGCTTGATGATCGGGGTGTGACCGGCTGCGGTCAGGCCGGCTCGGGCCTCACCGGTGCCGTAAGCGGTGTCACCCAGGACTTCGAGATCCTCGACGCTGCTCAGGTCGGGGTCGTGGGCGAGCAGGTTCAGCCCGACCACCGCTTCATGATTGTCCGTGCCGGCGGCTTCGGTCAGGTCAGCGCCGGTGAACAGACCGGTGTCCGGCTCGACCGCGACGTGACCCTTGAAGCCGTCCTGGCGGTGATGGACGGTCTTGTGCACGTGCCGGGCCTGCGGATCGACGACCGAGATCACCCGCTCGGGGGCGACCCGGCGGGCGATACGCCACCGGCCGTCGGTGCCGTCCGAGCCGTCGGCCGGCTCCACGTCCTGCCCGGCGACCAGCGCCAGCAGGGCCAGGGCCTGCTCGGCGGACTCGTCCAGTTTCGTGCCGGTGAACGCGTCAACGACGATCAGTGCGTCGTTGACCAGCGCCGACACCAGAGCATCACGGGCGCTCTTGTCGTCCCAGACGATCCGGGGCTTGCCCGGATCGTCCCAGTCATGGGAGTGACAGCGTTCCGCGATCACCACGGCGGCGCCGGGCACCTCGCGGCGGACCCGGCGCATCGCGGCGATCAGCTGGGTGATGGTGTCCTGGGTGGCGACCGCGTCGTCGAAGACCACCGAGTCCAGAGCCCGGCGGGTCTTGCCCTTGAGCACCCCGGTCTGGGCGACGACCTGCCGGACCGCGTCGAAGATCCGGTCTGGGCGCCCGGAAGCACGTAGCCGCTGCCGCCACACCGTCAACGTCGTGGGATGGAAACCCGCGTGGTCGATCGGCAGCCCGCAGGCCACCTTCCAGCGCAGGTCGCAGCGCACCGCCTGGACCGCTTCCGGGTCGGAGTAGTCCTGCAGGGTCTGCAGCACCAGCACCGAGGCGATCACCGCGCCGGGCAGCGACGGCCGGCCCCGCCCGGACGGGAACAGATCGGTGAACATCCCGTCCGGGAACAACACGTCACGATGCTCGGCCAGCAGGGCGTACACACTGCCCGCCGGCACCAGATGCCCAACCAGCGCCGCCGTGTCCCACAACTGCGGCCCAGACTCAGAACGACCCTGCACCTACCCATTATCGATCAAACCCGATCAAGTGGGATGACGGCACGCCGGATTATTCAGTGGTCTCCTAGCGATCCGCCGCCGCCTGCCCGGAGCCCTTCACCACGAGCTGGTCGAGCAGGTTCCGGGTCGCCTCGGCCACGGCGGCCACCGCGGCGTCGAAGGCCGCCGCGTTGTGCGCGGCCGGGGCACGGAAACCGGAGATCTTACGGACGTACTGCAACGCCGCCGCCTCGATGTCCGTCTCGGTGACGACCTCGGCGTACGGCTGGCGAAGGGTCTTGATGCTCCGGCACATGGCGCTTCCTTCCGGTGGCGGGGGTGGACGTCCCGGGGGAACTGGCTTCCCCGGCCCTGCGGATACTCTGTCACTGTCATGACTACCGCAGCCCTCGGCAGCCCGCGTACCTATCAGGTGCGCACCTACGGCTGCCAGATGAACGTGCACGACTCCGAGCGGATCTCCGGACTGCTGGAGCAGGCCGGCTACGTTCGGGCGGCCGATTCCGACGATCCGGACGTGGTGGTCTTCAACACCTGCGCCGTACGCGAGAACGCCGACAACCGGCTCTACGGCAACCTCGGCCACCTCCGCCCGGCCAAGGACAAGCGCCCCGGCATGCAGATCGCGGTCGGCGGCTGCCTGGCCCAGAAGGACCGGGGTGAGATCGTCCGCCGGGCACCCTGGGTCGACGTGGTCTTCGGCACCCACAACATCGGCTCGCTGCCGGTGCTGCTGGAGCGTGCCCGGCACAACGCCGCCGCCGAGGTGGAGATCCTGGAGTCGCTGGAGGTCTTCCCCTCCACCCTGCCGACCCGGCGCGAGTCGACGTACGCCGGCTGGGTGTCGATCTCGGTCGGCTGCAACAACACCTGCACCTTCTGCATCGTGCCGTCGCTGCGCGGCCGGGAGAAGGATCGCCGCCCCGGCGACATCCTGGCCGAGGTACGCGCCCTGGTCGCCGAGGGTGTGCTGGAGATCACCCTGCTCGGCCAGAACGTGAACTCGTACGGTGTCGAGTTCGGCGACCGGCTCGCCTTCGGCAAGCTGCTCCGGGCCACCGGCGAGATCGACGGGCTGGAGCGGGTCCGCTTCACCAGCCCGCATCCCAAGGACTTCACCGACGACGTGATCGCGGCGATGGCCGAGACGCCGAACGTCTGCCACTCGCTGCACATGCCGTTGCAGTCCGGTTCCGACGCCGTGCTCCGGGCGATGCGCCGGTCGTACCGGGCCGAGCGCTACCTCGGGATCATCGAGAAGGTCCGGGCGGCGATGCCGGACGCGGCGATCACCACCGACATCATCGTCGGCTTCCCCGGCGAGACCGAGGCAGACTTCGAGCGGACCCTGGAGGTGGTCCGCGAGGCCCGCTTCTCCTCGGCCTTCACCTTCCAGTACTCCAAGCGTCCCGGCACCCCGGCCGCGAGCATGCCCGACCAGTTGCCGAAGCAGGTGGTCCAGGAGCGCTACGACCGGCTGATCGGCTGCGTCGAGGAGATCACCTGGGCGGAGAACCGCAAACTCGTCGGCACCCCGGTCGAGGTGCTGGTCGCGGTGGGGGAGGGGCGCAAGGACGAGCGCACCGGCCGGCTCTCCGGGCGGGCCCGGGACGGCAGGCTGGTGCACTTCGCCGCCGGCTCGTACGAGGGGAGGATCCGCCCCGGCGACATCGTGCACACCACGGTCAGCTACGCCGCACCGCACCACCTGAACGCCGACGGCGAACCGCTGGCCCACCGCCGCACCCGGGCCGGTGACGCCGCCGAAGCGGGCCGGGCACCGCGTACCGGTGGGGTCTCGCTCGGGTTGCCCACGGTCGGCGTACCACCGCCGCTGCCCAACTCCGCCTGCGGCGGGTAAGGAAGGGCCCCCGCTTATCGTTTTTTGTTGTAGCGGGGGCCCTTCCTAACCGGGGACTGGGTCACAGGCCGATGCCGGCGACGCTACCGCCGGTCTGCCCGCTGCCCGGCGCCTGCTCGATCGGCAAGCGCCCCCGTCGAGGAAAACATCGTTGTAGGTCGATGTGGACCCGAGGTGTGCGCGTTCCTCCGGGGGATGGGGTTCGGGCTGCCCGGAACAGGCGCGACCGCGCGTCCTGTCCGGCGAGCGATCCTCTACGTCGATGGTTTGGGCGAGGGCCGTCAGAGTGGGTCGAGGCGACGCTTGAGCAGGCAGAACTCGTTGCCTTCTGGATCGGCGAGGACGTGCCAGGACGCGTCCGCGGGCTGACCGATGTCGACGAGTGTGGCACCGGCGGCCAGGAGGCGCGCGAGCTCGGCGTCCTGACCACGGTCGGTGGGGTTGACGTCGATGTGTAGCCGGGCATGCCCGTTCTTCGGCTCGTCGTCGCGGATGAGGAAGATCGTCGGCTGTGGGCCGCCGAACCCTTCGCGCGGACCTATCTCGATGCAGCCTTCCGCTTCGCGATCGAGCTCTATGAAGTCCAGGACCTCGCACCAGAACCGCGCCAGCACCTCGGGGTCGTGGCACTTGAGCACGAGCTCACCGATACGGCATGCCATTGACGAAACCTACTCTCAGCATGGGAACTACCGGGATGGCCGCACACGGATGTCATGAGCTCCCTGTAGCCGTCATCTGAAGCTGGGGTCGCAACAGCGCCGGTGCGTCGCCCGCCAATCGCGTGGCCAGCCGCCATTCAGCACGTCCAGTCACAACGGGCGTGAATCGCTCGCCCTGGTCGGCTCAGCTCAGCTGGCCTGCTCCGCCAGCTCGAGGAAGCGCCGCTTGGCGGTGAGGGCCTGCTCGGCCTCCCGGATCCGCTTGGCGTCACCGGCCGCCTGGGCCCGGGCGAGCCGCTGCTCGGCCTCGGCGACCTGGTCACGCATCTGCGCGAGCAGCGGGTTGGCCGACGGCTCGGTCCGGCGCCACGCGGAGTCCATCGCCTGGCGGACCTTTTCGTCCACGGCCCGCAGCCGCCGGTCCAGGTTGGCCGCCGCGTCCCGGGGCACCCGGCCGGCCTCGTGCCACTGGCCCTGGATCTCCCGGAGCTTCGTCTGGGCGCCGCGCGGGTCCGCGTCGATGTCCAGCGCCTCGGCCTCGGCGAGCAGGGCCTGCTTGCGCTCCAGGTTGCCCCGCTGCTCGGCGTCGCGCGCCGAGAAGACCTCACTACGCCGGGAGAAGAAGGCGTCCTGGGCACCCCGGAACCGATCCCAGAGCCGCTCCTCCGCCTCCTTGGAGGCACGCGGCGCGGCCTTCCACTGTGCCATCAACTCCCGCAGCCGGTTGGCCGTAGGCGCCCAGTCGGTCGAATCGGCCAGCGACTCGGCCTCGACGACCAACTCCTCCTTGGCCGCCTGGGCCTGCTTGCGCTGGGCGTCCAGGGTCGCGAAGTGCGCTCCACGGCGACGGGTGAAGCCGTCCCGGGCGGCCGCGAACCGCTTCCACAACTCGCCGTCGGTCTTCTTGTCGACGCCGCGGATGGTCTTCCACTCTTCGAGGATCTCCTTGAGCCGGTCGCCCGCGGTCTTCCACCCGGTGGACTCGGCGGCAAGCTTCTCGGCCTCCTCGACCAGCGTCGTCTTCCGGGTGACCGCCTCGGCCCGCGCGGTCTCCCGGGCGGCGCGGGCCTCGCCGGCCTTGCTCTCCGCGAGTGTGGCCAGCCGGTCCAGCCGGGTCGCGAGCGAGTCGAGGTCACCGACCACGTGCGCCTCGGCGAGCGAGGCACGCAACCGCCGAATGGTGGCGAGGGATCCCGACGGGTCGGCCGCCCCCGACTGGAGCCGGGCCTCGGTCAGATCGACCTCGGTGACCAGGTCGGCGAAGCGGCGGGCGAAGTGGGCCAGGCCCTCCTCCGGCGCACCGGCCTGCCAGGAACCGACCATACGCTCACCCTCGGCCGTCTTGACGTAGACGTTGCCGTCCGCATCCACCCGTCCAAAGGCAGTCCAGTCACTCATGAGCCCATCCTCGTTCTCCCGGCGCTGCCGGGAATGGGGGTCCCCGGCGGTCGCCGCCACGGCGCAGCCAAGTTTCTCCCGGCATTGTCACAGGTCCAACCCGGTCCGCGTCGAGCGCCTATCGTCGACCGTGACCATACGGTGTCCTAGACCGCACCCGGATCGCCAGGCCCACGGGTGTAGAGTCTGGCGCCCGTTACGGTGGGGGCGTGCCACTGGTCGCCGCCGCCGTCTGCCCGCATCCACCGATGATCGTCCCGGAACTGGCCGGTGCCTCGGCCGGTGAGCTGGATGATCTCCGGCTCGCCTGCGTCGGGGCGGTCGGCCGGCTGCTGGCGGCGACGCCGGACGTCGTACTCGTGCTCGGCACCGCCGACCGGACCCGCCGGCACGGTCCCGCCGACCGGGGCAGCCTCCGGCCGTACGGGCTGGACCGGTTGCTGCGGCTGGGACCGGTGTGCGACGGCGCTCCGGCAGGATTCGACGCCGCCGACGGTGCTGGCGGCGGCCACGGCGAGAGTGCGCACGAGAGCCCGGCGGAGTTGCCGCTCAGCCTGCTGGTCGGCGCCTGGCTGCTGGACCGGGCCGGCGCGGCGGGACCGCGCCGGGGACAGAGCGTCGGCACGGACGCCCCGGTGGAAGAGTGCCGGCGGATCGGTGCCGAGCTGGTCGAGGATCCGGCGGAGCGGGTGGCGCTGCTGGTGATGGGGGACGGGTCGGCCTGCCGGGGCGAGCGTTCCCCCGGGTACGACGATCCGCGCGCCCGGCCGTACGACGATCGGGTCGCCGCGGCGCTGCGTGCCGTCGACGGCCCGGCGCTGCTCGGGCTGGAGCCGGCGCTGTCGGCGCGGCTGCGGGTCGCCGGCCGGGGACCCTGGCAGGTGGCCGCCGCTGCGGTGCTCCGCAGTGGAGCGCCCTGGCGCGGCGCGCTGACCTACTATGCCGCGCCCTACGGCGTGAGCTACTTCGTGGCCAGCTGGACACCGGAGGGTGCGGCCAGCTGGACACCAGAGGGTGCGGCCGGTCGGGCGGCGGAGGGTGCGGCCGGTCGGGCGGCGGGGAGTGCGGGCGGACCGGCGCAGGCGGGCGGCCCCGGAGGGATGCCGGCATGAGCGGACGCGGCCGGGTCGTCGCGATCGTGGGCCCCACCGCCACCGGCAAGTCCGGACTCAGCATCGAGCTGGCCCGGGCCGTTGGCGGAGAGGTGGTCAACGCGGATTCGATGCAGTTCTATCGCGGGCTGGACATCGGTACCGCCAAGCTGACCCCGGCCGAGCGGGGTGGCGTGCCGCACCATCTGCTGGACATCTGGGCCGTGACCGAACCGGCGAGCGTGGCGGCGTACCAGGCGCTGGCCCGGGCGGCGGTCGACGACATCCTGGCCCGGGGACGGGTACCCGTCCTGGTCGGTGGCTCCGGACTCTACGTGCGGGCGGTGCTGGACGAGTTCGAGTTCCCGGGCACGGATCCCGTGGTGCGGGCTCGGCTGGAGGAGGAACTCGCGGTCTCGGGGCCGGCGCCGCTGCACGCCCGGCTGCGGGCCGTCGATCCGGTGGCCGCCGAAAGCATCCTGCCCAGCAACGGGCGGCGGATCGTGCGGGCGCTGGAGGTGATCGAACTGACCGGGGCGCCGTTCACCGCCTCGCTGCCCCGCCCGAGCCCGTACTACGACGCGGTGCAGATCGGCGTCGACCGGGAAACCGCCGAGCTGGACGAGCGGATCGCCGTACGGGTGGAGCGGATGTGGGCAGCCGGCCTGGTCGCCGAGACCCGGACACTGGAGGAGCGGGGACTGAGAGACGGCCGCACCGCCGGCCGGGCACTCGGCTACCAGCAGGTGCTCCGGTTCCTCGACGGCGGGACCTCCGAGTCGCAGGCGCGGGCCGACACGGTCCAGGCGACCCGGCGGTTCGTCCGGCGGCAGCGGGCGTGGTTCCGCCGCGATCCCCGAATCCACTGGCTGGATGCTGCCAGGAACGACCTGGTCGAAGCGGCGCTCGCCCTGCTGACCGCCGCCGGCAACCCACTGACCAACGGTCCGGTCGACCGACGGTCCAGGTGACGCATGATTCCGGATCACCAAGATCTTCGGAAAGTTGTGGCGCGCACCGAACCATAGATTTCCAAGATCTCGGAGATGCCCCGATGCGGGGCGACAGGGAGGGTGGGTGGGATGTGTGGTTTGTGATTGATTGGGGTGTGGGCAAGGGTCAGGTGGTGCCGGAGGGGCGGGTGGGATGACGCCTGGGGCTGGCCCGGGCAAGGGTGCCCGGCGGCGTCCGGACCGTTCGGGAATGATGGAGGGGTGCGGTTCATCAAAGGCCACGGCACCGGCAACGACTTCGTGCTCCTGCCTGATCCTGACGGCCAGCTCGGCCTGACCTCGTCGATCGTGGCGGCGCTCTGCGACCGTCGGCGCGGGATCGGCGCAGACGGCGTACTGCGGGTGGTGCGGGCCGCCAAGCATCCCGACGCGGTCGGGTACGCCGACGCCGCCGAGTGGTTCATGGACTACTGGAATGCCGACGGCACCTTTGCCGAGATGTGCGGCAACGGCGTGCGGGTCTTCACCCGCTACCTGATCTCCAGTGGGCTTGCCGAGCCGGTCGACGGCATCCTGCCGATCGCCACCCGGGCCGGAGTGGTGCGGGCCGAGGTCAGTGGCGAGAAGATCTCGGTGGACCTGGGGCGGCCGCGCATCATCGGGTCGGCCCTGGCCACACTCGGCGGGCTCACCCTGGCCGGCACCGCCGTCGACTGCGGCAACCCGCATCTGGTCTGCGTGCTCCCGGGAAGTGTCGACCTGGCCGGGCTGGACCTCACCCGCTCACCCGGCTTCGACTCGGCGGCCTTTCCGACCGGCGTGAACGTCGAGTTCGTCGCCGCTGGCGACGATGATCCTGCCGACCGGGGCGGCGCCGCACAGCCGGTCGGCGGCGCCGACCTGCACGTGCGGATGCGGGTCTACGAGCGCGGTTCGGCGGAGACGCTCTCGTGCGGCTCCGGCGCCTGCGCGGTGGCGGCGGTGGCGTTGCGCGACGCCGGCCGTACCGGCGGGGTCGTCGCCGTGGACGTGCCGGGCGGACGGTTGACGGTCACCCTGGACGACGAGAGTTGCTGGCTCGCCGGTCCGGCGGTCCTGGTCGCGCACGGTGAGATCGACCTGGCCGCACTCGCCGCCTGATCAGACGGCCGTCGGTGCGGCCGGCACCAGCCTCGCCCCGCAGGACGCAGGAGGCTCGTTCCGGCTTCACTCCGGGACGCTTGGGCCGTCGGACGCTTGCCCCGCTGGACGCTTGCCCCGCTGGACGCTTGCCCCGCTGGACGCTTGCCCCGCTGGACGCTTGCGCCCGCTGGACGCTTGCGCCCGCTGGACGCTCCGGTTGCCGATTCCGGCCCAGCGGATCAGCCTGACAGCGGGCTCGCCGGTGCGGCTGCCCCGGCGGCGATCTCGGGCAGGTCGGCCGGGCCGGAATCGGCGGCCGGCGGCGGGCTCGGATGCCGCGCGGCGGCCCGGACGGCGGCGGCCACCGCCGGAGCCACCCGGGAGTCGAAGACGCTCGGCACGATGACCGTTGGGTTGATCTTGTCTGTCCCCACCACGTCGGCGATGGCGCGGGCGGCCGCGATCGCCATCTCCTCGGTGAACTCCTCGGCGTGCGCGTCCAGCATGCCCCGGAAGACCCCGGGGAAGGCAAGGACGTTGTTGATCTGGTTGGGCTGGTCGGAGCGGCCGGTGGCGACCACCGCCGCGTGCCTGCGGGCCTCCCGGGGATCCACCTCGGGGTCCGGGTTGGCCAACGCGAAGACGATCGCGCCGGGCGCCATCGCGGCGATGTCGTCGCCGCTGAGCAGGTTGGGCGCGCTCACCCCGATGAAGACGTCCGCGCCGCGCAGCGCCGACTGGAGGTCGCCGGAGAAGTCGTGCCGGTTGGTGTTGTCGGCGAGCCACTGCCAGGCCGGGTTGAGACCCTCCAGGCCGCGGTGCAGAGGGCCCTGCCGGTCGTACGCGATGATGTCGCCGACGCCCTGGCGGAGCAGGAGCTTCATGATCGCCGTACCGGCGGCGCCCGAGCCGGAGACGACGACCTTGACGTCCGCGAGCTTCTTGCCCACCACCCGCAGCGCATTGGTCAGCGCCGCCAGGACCACGATCGCGGTGCCGTGCTGGTCGTCGTGGAACACCGGGATGTCGAGCAGTTCGCGCAGTCGGTTCTCGATCTCGAAACAACGCGGCGCGGCGATGTCCTCCAGGTTGATCCCGCCGTACTGCGGTGCGATCGCCCGGACGATCGAGACGATCTCGTCCGGATCCTGGGTGTCCAGCACCACCGGCCAGGCATCCACCCCGCCGAACCGCTTGAAGAGCGCGGCCTTGCCCTCCATCACCGGCAGCGCCGCCGCGGGGCCGATGTTGCCCAGACCCAGCACGGCCGAGCCGTCCGTCACCACCGCGACGGTGTTCCGCTTGATGGTCAACCGCCGGGCGTCCGCCGGATTCTCCGCGATGGCCAGGCAGACCCGGGCGACCCCCGGGGTGTACGCGCGGGAGAGCTCGTCGCGGTTGCGCAGTGCCACCTTCGGTGACACCTCGATCTTTCCGCCCAGGTGGAGCAGGAAGGTCCGGTCGGAGACCTTCCGGACGTCCACCCCGTCCAGCGCGCTGAGCGCCTTCACCACCTGGTCGGCGTGGGTGGCGTCGGCGGTGTCGCAGGTCAGATCGACGACCACCGTGGTCGGGTCGGAGTCGACCACGTCGAGCGCGGTGACGATGGCACCGGCCTCACCGACACAGGTGGTCAGCCGGCCGATGGCCGAGGCGTCCGCCGTTACGCTGATCCGGATGGTGATCGAGAATCCGGCACTCGGCAGTCGGGTGATCGCCACGTGGTCCTCCGTCGTCTTCCCGCGGCCTCGCTGCCGCCGTCAGCATTCTCGCCTGCCGGTCCCGCCCCGCCGTCGGCCGGGCCGGCCTCCGTCGCCATCCGGCGACCCGGACCACCCTAGGCCGAGCCGACGGGGGCGCCTCCGCCAGCCTGCCCGTCCCGCCGGGTCGGGGCACACGGCGCCCCCGAGCGGAATGTCGGGCCGGTGCCAGTGGTTGATCTCCTTGGGCGACCGGTCCGGGCAGCCGGTCCGCCCTGCCGGTCCGCCCTGCCGGTCCGGGCAGCCGGTCCGGGCAGCCGGTCCGGGCAGCCGGTCCGGGTTGACCTCATCGAGCGACCGGTCCGGGTTGGGCGCCCTCGGGTGGCCGGAGCGGATTTATAGCGGGTGCGTCCGACCGGCCCGCGTGTCACGATTGATTGCCGGCAGCACGCACAGCGTAATCAATGCGACGAGGACGCGCAGAGCGTGCAGAGGGTGCAACAGACGACAGACTTCCGGCGGCCGGCGGGGTGGTGACCAGACCCCGCCCCCGTCGACGGGCAGCGAGATCGCGTCGGGTGACGGGATCTCGTCGATGGACAGAGATCAGATGGGCAGAGATCAGGAGGAACGGCTTGCGAGACCAGGAAAGCGTCGTTCGGCTGGCGGACGCGGACCTCGACGCCATCGTCATCGATGACGACGTCACCACCGGCGAGCTGGAGCTGGAGGATCGCCAGGCACTCCGCCGGGTCGCCGGCCTCTCCACCGAGCTCGCGGACGTCACCGAGGTCGAATACCGGCAGCTCCGGCTGGAGCGGGTGGTCCTGGTCGGCGTCTGGGCGGACGGCACGGTGACCGACGCGGAGAACTCTCTCGCGGAACTCGCCGCGCTCGCCGAGACCGCCGGTTCACAGGTGCTCGAGGGCCTGATCCAGCGCCGTAACCGGCCGGATCCCGCCACCTACGTCGGTCGGGGCAAGGTCGACGACCTCGGCTCGGTGGTCCTCGCCTCCGGCGCCGACACGGTGATCTGCGACGGTGAACTGTCGCCGTCGCAGCTCCGCAACCTGGAGCAGCGGATCAAGGTCAAGGTGGTCGACCGGACCGCGCTGATCCTGGACATCTTCGCCCAGCACGCCAAGAGCCGGGAGGGCAAGGCACAGGTCGAGCTCGCCCAGCTCGAATACCTGCTCCCCCGGCTCCGCGGTTGGGGTGAGAGCCTGTCCCGGCAGGCCGGCGGCAGCGGCCGGGGCGGCGGTGCCGGCGGCGGGGTGGGGCTCCGTGGCCCCGGTGAGACCAAGCTGGAGACCGACCGGCGCCGGATCCGGATCCGGATCTCCCGGCTCCGCCGGGACATCAAGGGCATGCGGACCGCCCGGATCACCAAGCGCGCCCGCCGGACCCGCAACGGCGTACCGGCGGTGGCCATCGCCGGCTACACCAACGCGGGCAAGTCGAGTCTGCTCAACCGGCTCACCAATGCCGGGGTGCTGGTCGAGGACGCCCTCTTCGCCACGCTGGATCCGACGACGCGCCGGGCGTACGCCGCCGACGGCCGGGTCTACACCCTGGCCGACACGGTCGGATTCGTCCGACACCTGCCGCACCAGATCGTCGAGGCGTTCCGCTCCACGCTCGAGGAGGTGGCCGACGCCGATCTGGTCGTGCACGTGGTCGACGGGGCGCACGCCGACCCCGAGGAGCAGGTCCGGGCGGTACGCGAGGTGCTGGCCGAGGTCGGCGCCGACAAGCTCCCCGAGCTGCTGGTGGTCAACAAGACCGACGCGGCGGACGAGGAGACGCTGCTCCGGCTGAAGCGGGAGTGGCCGGAGGCGGTCTTCGTCTCGGCGCGTACCGGCGGGGGCGTCGAGGACGTCCGCGCCGCGATCGAGGCGCGGCTGCCCCGTCCGGCGGTCGAGGTGCGCGCGGTGCTGCCCTACGACCGGGGCGACCTGGTCGCCCGGGTGCACCGTCGGGGCGAGGTGCTCGGCACGGCACATCTGGCGGAGGGGACGAAGCTGCACGTACGGGTGGACGAGGCGCTCGCCGCCGAGTTGGCGCCGTACCGGGAGCTGGCGGGATGATCAGCAGTCCCGTCGGGCGGTGACAGAGGGTTGATCACGCCGCATCCGCGGTTGGCGGCACCAGCATGCGACACTGTGCGGATGCGGCGAGTCCTTTCCACGGTGCTGGTTGCCTCCGGCGCACTCGGGCTGACCCTGGGCCTGGTCGGGGCCACTCTCGGTTTCGGCGCTGTCGCGGCCTCCGCCGCCGCCGGCAAGAAGGTCTGCACCATCACGGACGAGCGGATGACCGAGCTCTCCGGCCTGATCGCTACCTCGAGTGGTTACGTGGCGATCAACGACGGGAGCGACGACCCCGCCCGGGAGCGGGTCTTCCTGCTGGACACCAAGTGCAAGCTGAAAAAGGTCGTCCAGTACGCCAGCAACCCGCGCGACCCGGAGGACCTCGCCCTCTCCGCCGACGGCAAGACGGTCTGGATCGCCGACACCGGTGACAACGACTCCGAGCGGCGGACGAGCGTGGTCCTCTGGAGCATGCCGCTCAGCGGGGCCTCCAAGCCGGTGCTGCACCGGCTGACGTTTCCCGGCAACAAGCGGCACGACGCCGAGGCGTTGCTGATCGGCCCCGACGACGTGCCGTTGATCATCACCAAGTCGACCGGGAAGGCGGAGATCTACCGCCCGACGGCGGAGCTGGCGAAGAACAACGACGAGGGCGTGCCGCTGGAGAAGGCCGGCGAGATCGCCCTGCCCAAGTCCTCCACCGCCAACCCGTTCGGCGGGGCGGGCCGGGTGACCATCACGGGTGCGGCCCGGTCGCCGGACGGCAAGCGCGTCGCACTGCGCACCTACGCCGACGCCTTCGAGTGGGATGTCGAGGGCGATGACGTGGTGAAGAGCCTGACGACCGGTAAGCCCCGGATGACGGCCCTGGCCGACCCCTTCGGCGAGGCGATTTCCTACACCCCTGACGGCAAGAGCTTCCTGACCGTTTCCGACGTCGACTCGCTCGGCGAGGAGCAGGACGTGACGGTGCTGAGCTACGCCCCGGCCAAGGAGGTCGCGGCGGCCGCCGACGGGGCGGCGGCGGGTGACAAGAAGTCCGAGCAGTCCTGGACCGACTCACTGACGCTTAACGACATCACCTATCTCATCGCGGCCGTGGGGGTGCTCGGTGCCCTGCTGGTCGGGCTCGGCATCTTCGGCATCGTGCGGGCCCGCCGCCGACCCCGCGAGGACGGGCTGGGCGTCACCGGACCGGACGGGACCGACAACGATCCGCGGGCGGGCCGGGAGGCGAGGCCCGGGGAGGGGCGGCATCCGTCCGGCGGCCGGCGATCCGGTCATGACGACGAGGAGAGCTGGGGGCCGCCGCGATCCGGCGGCTACGGCGACGGCTACCGCTCCGAGCGGCCCGCCGACGACTACGAGCCGGCCGGACGTGGTGGATCCGCCGCCGGTGTTTACGGGGCGAAGCCGGCCGGCGGCGGCGCGGTCTACGGGGCGAAACCGGCCGGTGGCGGCGTCTACGGCGGTGGTGGCCGGCCTCAGGGCGGTGGCGGTGGTGGCCGGCCTCAGGGTGGTGGCCGTCCCTCCGCGGGCGGCGGCGTGTACGGCGGTGCCCCGGCCGGTGGTGCTCCTCCGGCCGGCCGGCCGCGCGCCGGTGGCGGGGTCTACGGCGGCCAGCCGGCCGGCAACACGTACGGCAGCGGCAACGGGAACGGTCGTGGCGGTGGGCGACCCGGGCCGGACGAGCAGTGGCCCGAGCAGCGCGGCGGATCGCCACGCTCCGGCCACGGCGCGGGCCCGCGCGGTGGCGGTCCTCGCGGCGGGCAGTACGGCCAGCCCCGGCAACGCTCCAGCGGACACCCCGACGACTACGACCACCGCTGATCACCCGCCACGGCCCGGCCCATCACCCGCCACCCCCGGGCGCCGAAAGATCAACGAGAGATCACCGGCCGGCGCCGGGAGATCGGAGCGGGCGCCGCGACACCCGGAGGACCGGTCCGGTGCTTCCCCGGTGGCCCGGCGGGCGGCGGGTCAGATCCGCCGGAGCACCGCGACGACCCGTCCCATGATCGTCGCGGTGTCGCCGGGGATCGGGTCGAAGGCGGAGTTGGCCGGCATCAGCCAGACGTGCCCGTCCCGGCGGCGGTAGGTCTTGACCGTCGCCTCGCCGTCGAGCATCGCCGCGACGATCTCCCCGGCATTCGCGGTGGGCTGCTGGCGGACCACCACCCAGTCGCCGTCGCAGATCGCGGCGTCGAGCATCGAGTCGCCCTTGACCTGGAGCATGAAGACCTCGCCCTCACCGACCAGTTCGCGGGGGAGCGGGAAGATGTCCTCGACGGCCTGTTCGGCGAGGATCGGGCCACCGGCGGCGATCCGGCCGAGCATCGGGACGTAGGCCGGGGTGGGGCGCTGGGCCCTGGCGGTCTCGTCGTCGACCAGCTCGTTCGGCGGGCGCACGTCGACGGCGCGCGGCCGGTTCGGGTCGCGCCGGAGGAAGCCCTTGCGCTCGAGTTCCTTCAGTTGATAGGCCACGCTGGACGGGGAGACCAGCCCGACGGCCTCACCGATCTCCCGCACGCTGGGCGGGTAACCGAACCGTTCCACCCAGTCCCGGATGAATTCCAGGATGCGCCGCTGCCGTGCGGTGAGCTCGCTGGAGACCAGTTCCGGAAGGGCACTCACCACCGGAGTGACCGCGCGCAGCGCGGGCGCATCCTCCCGGGTGCGTGGCGCGGCCGGGCGCCGGCTGGCCCGGCTGCCCGATGCGCCGATCTTCTGGGCCTTCTGCCGGCTCGTCCGGTCGTCGGTCGACACGTCGTCCTCCCTGGTGGCGGGTGCGGTGCCCTGGCGGCTCGTGGTGCGTGATGGCTCGTGGTGCGGATGGCTCGGCGCCGGCTTCGCGGTCGTCGCCGCGTGCCGGTGTCGATGTTCAAAACCGTATAGGTGAGATCACGTAGTTTCAAACATCTGTACGACATCGGCGCGGCGTGTCGTTTCCCGCGGGCTCGACATCGAACGCCTGTTCTGATAAACCATCGTACGTCTGTTCGTTCGAACTCCTGTTCGATCTTGGAGGTCGCAATGGGTGCGACGGGGTTTCCGGGGGCGTCGCCGGGCGGTGGTCGACTGCGGCTGACCCGGCGGGGCAGGCTCGTGGTGACGGTCCTCCTGCTGCTGCTCGTGGCGGGCCTGGCGGCGATCCTCTCTCCGGCGTCCCGCGCCGCCGACCCGCCGCGGCCGGCGGAGACGGCGGTGGTCCGTCCCGGCGACACCCTCTGGTCGGTTGCCGAGCGGCACCGGCCGAGTCGGCGTCCGTTCGCCGTGATCGACGAGATCCGCCGCCTCAACGGGCTGGAGGACCACACCGTGCACGCCGGGCAACGGCTGATCCTGCCGGCGAAGCGGTAGTGGCTGCTGCTGAGAGTCCTGGCGGCGAAGCGGTAGCGGCTGCCGCCGAAGGGCGGCGATCCACCCGTGCGGCGCGAGCGGTCGTCCGACGCTGGTCCGCAAACCGTGTCCGCTGAGGCGGTAACCGCCGTGCCGGCCGCGCGGTTGGAAGATTGCGGGCCACGCCACGCCCGCCCAACTTGACCACGACTCCTCTGCGGCCTACCGTCGACCCCTAGATATAGTAGTGACAAGGGTGTAAGTCGCCTAGAAGTTGGGGTTTCGCTACCCACAGCTCTCAGGTTCGCCACGCACTGCGGGAGTCGCCTCCGATGGCAGCCCGCAGCTTCGGGCTGCCTGGGCGCGGCTGCACCCGCGCTGTCCGGTGGGCCCGGACACGTGTGCCACGTTCGGGTGCGAAGGAGGTCGGGAATGCGGTGTCCGTACTGCCGGCACGCCGACTCGCGGGTGGTCGACTCCCGCGAGGCCGACGACGGCCAGCTGATCCGGCGCCGTCGTTCCTGCCCCGAGTGCGGCAAGCGGTTCACCACGGTCGAGGAGGCCGTCCTCGCGGTCGTCAAGCGCAGCGGGGTCACCGAGCCGTTCAGCCGGACCAAGATCATTGGCGGGGTGCGTAAGGCATGCCAGGGACGTCCCGTGGACGACGACGCGCTCGCCCTGCTGGCGCAGCGGGTGGAGGAGACGGTCCGGGCCAGGGGCGCGGCCGAAATTCCCAGTCACGATGTCGGGCTCGCCATCCTGGGTCCGCTGCGCGAGCTGGACGAGGTGGCCTACCTGCGCTTCGCCAGCGTGTACCGGTCGTTCGAGTCGCTTGACGACTTCGAGCGGGAGATCGAGTCGTTGCGGGCGGCGACGATTGCCCGGAGCCGGCCGGCGGAGGGCGTCGGGGGCGTCCAGCCGGCCGGTGAGCGGGCCGGCTAGTTCCTTCAGGAATCAGCTTCTTTCAGAAGATCAGCGAGGCCGTACGGCGGGAGCGCCATACGTGCGTAAGGGGGCGGATGGAATGCCGGGGGAAGGTGTGACAGCGAGTAGGTCACGTACCAGGACGGCGGCGAACGCCGGCCTGAAGGTCGAGCGGGTCTGGACCACCGAGGGGGTGCACCCGTACGACGAGGTGGCCTGGGAGCGCCGGGACGTCGTCATGACGAACTGGCGGGACGGCTCGATCAACTTCGAGCAGCGGGGTGTCGAGTTCCCGGAGTCGTGGAGCGTCAACGCGGCAAACATCGTCACGACGAAATACTTCCGGGGCGCGGTCGGTACGCCGGAGCGGGAGTGGTCGCTCAAGCAGCTCATCGACCGGGTGGTGAAGACGTACCGGGCGTCGGGGGAGCAGCACGGCTACTTCGCCACCCCTGCCGACGCCGAGGTCTTCGAGCACGAACTGACCTGGATGCTGCTGCACCAGGTCTTCAGCTTCAACTCGCCGGTCTGGTTCAATGTCGGCACCGCCTCGCCTCAGCAGGTCAGCGCGTGTTTCATCCTCGCCGTCGACGACTCGATGGACTCGATCCTCGACTGGTACAAGGAGGAGGGGCTGATCTTCAAGGGCGGCTCCGGCTCCGGGGTGAACCTCTCCCGGATCCGCTCCTCCAAGGAGTTGCTCTCCAGCGGTGGCACCGCCTCCGGCCCGGTCAGTTTCATGCGGGGCGCGGACGCCAGCGCCGGCACCATCAAGTCCGGCGGGGCCACCCGGCGGGCGGCCAAGATGGTCATCCTGGACGTCGACCACCCGGACGTCGAGGAGTTCGTGCTCACCAAGGCGCGCGAGGAGGACAAGATCCGCGCGCTCCGGGACGCCGGCTTCGACATGGACCTCGGCGGCTCCGACATCGTCAGTGTGCAGTACCAGAACGCCAACAACTCGGTCCGGGTCTCCGACGAGTTCATGCGGGCGGTGCAGGACGGCGGCACGTTCGACCTGCGCGGCCGGCTGGACGGCTCGGTGATCGAGACCATCGACGCCAAGGGACTGTTCCGGACCATCTCCCAGGCCGCCTGGGAGTGCGCCGACCCCGGGCTGCAGTACGACGACACGATCAACGACTGGCACACCTGCCCGGAGACCGGGCGGATCACCGCATCCAACCCGTGCAGTGAATACCTCCACCTCGACAACTCCTCCTGCAACCTGGCCTCGCTCAACCTCATGAAGTTCCTCCGCGCCGACGGCGGCTTCGAGGTGCAGAAGTTCGTCAGGTCGGTCGAGTTGGTCATCACCGCGATGGACATCTCGATCTGCTTCGCCGACTTCCCGACCGAGAAGATCGGCGAGACCACCCGGGCCTACCGGCAGCTCGGCATCGGGTACGCCAACCTCGGCGCGCTGCTGATGGCGACCGGTCACCCGTACGACTCCGAGAGCGGACGGTCGGTGGCCGCCGCGATCACCTCGCTGATGACCGGCACCGCGTACCGCCGCTCGGCCGAGCTCGCCGGCGTGGTCGGCGCCTACGAGGGGTACGCCCGCAACGCCGAGCCGCACAAGCGGGTGATGCGCAAGCACGCCGCCGCGAACGACGAGATCAAGCCGACCGGCGCGGTCGCCACCGAGATCGTCCGCGAGGCGACCCGGCAGTGGACCCAGGGCAACAAGATCGGTGACAGGTCCGGCTGGCGCAACGCCCAGGCCAGTGTGCTCGCGCCCACCGGCACCATCGGCCTGATGATGGACTGCGACACCACCGGGGTCGAGCCGGACCTCGCGCTGGTGAAGTTCAAGAAGCTGGTCGGTGGCGGCTCGATGCAGATCGTCAACCAGACCGTGCCGCGCGCCCTGCGCAGCCTCGGCTATCCGGAGGAGCAGGTCGAGGCGATCGTCGAGCACATCTCCGAGCACGGCCACGTGATGGACGCGCCCGGGTTGAAGCCGGAGCACTACGCCGTCTTCGACTGCGCGATGGGCCAGCGCTCGATCGCCCCGATGGGACACGTCCGGATGATGGCGGCGGTGCAGCCCTTCATCTCCGGCGCGATCTCCAAGACGGTGAACATGCCGGAGTCGGCGACCGTCGAGGACGTCGAGGGGATCTACTTCGAGGGCTGGAAGCTCGGCCTCAAGGCGCTGGCGATCTACCGGGACAACTGCAAGGTCGGCCAGCCGCTCTCCGCCGCGAAGAAGGAGGCCGCCAAGAAGGAGCAGGAGAAGGCGGTCGAGCAGGCCGCGCCGGAGAAGACGGTCGAGAAGGTCGTCGAGTACCGGCCGGTGCGCAAGCGGCTGCCGAAGAAGCGCCCCTCCGAGACGGTCTCGTTCTCCGTCGGCGGGGCCGAGGGCTACCTCACCGCCTCGTCCTATCCGGACGACGGCCTCGGCGAGGTCTTCCTCAAGATGTCGAAGCAGGGCTCGACGCTGGCCGGGGTGATGGACGCCTTCTCGGTGGCCATCTCGATCGGTCTGCAGTATGGAGTGCCGCTGGAGACGTACGTCAGCAAGTTCACCAACATGCGGTTCGAGCCGGCCGGGATGACCGACGACCCGGATGTCCGGATGGCCGCCTCGGTGATGGACTACATCTTCCGCCGGCTGGCACTGGACTTCCTGCCCTACGAGCGCCGGGCCGAGCTGGGCATCTTCACCGCCAAGGAACGGGCCGCGCAGTTGCGGGCGGAGGCCGAGGCGGAGAGCGCTGTCGACCTTGCCGCGATGGCCGCCTCCGCTCCGGTGAACGCCTCCGCACCGGTGGAGACGGCGAAGCCGGAGCCGGCGGCCGCGCAGCAGCGGGTCGAGGCGGTGGTGGAGCGGCCGGCGCCGCCGGTCGGCTCCTCGACCGAGCTGCTGGAGGCGGTACTCGGCACGGCGGCGGACGCCCCGCTCTGCTTCACCTGCGGCACGAAGATGCGTCCCGCCGGCAGCTGTTATGTCTGCGAGGGCTGCGGCTCCACCTCCGGCTGTAGCTGACTCCGGCTGTAGCTGGGCGGGCGACCTCGCCGGCATCAGGCGGGGCGTAGCGTGAGCGACCGCCCGGTCCCCGGTTACGGGGACCGGGCGGTCGTGCCGTCGAGGCCCTGCCACGGCGACGGCGACGTTGCGGATCCCAAAAGGTTTCCCGTCTGTCGGCACTGGGCACCGAGCCCGGCGAACGACAACGTGAGGGAGATCGTCATGGAGATCGGTGGAATCATCAGCGCCATCATCATCGGCCTGGTCATCGGCGCGCTGGGCCGGCTCGTCGTGCCGGGCAAGCAGAACATCCCGATCTGGCTGACCCTGGCCATCGGTATCGTCGCGGCACTGCTCGGCACCATCATCGCCGGCATCTTCGGCGTCGCCGAGACGGAGGGCGTCGACTGGATCGAACTCATCCTCCAGGTCGCCGTCGCCGCTGTCGGGGTGAGCCTCACCGCCGGCTTCTACGCTCGGCGAACCAGCTGACGGTCTGCGCGTGGGCCCCGTCGGCGAGCTCGGAGACCGTCGACGGGGCCCGGCGTGTGACGGGCGGAACAGGCGGCGGGCGGAGCGACCTCTGGGATCATGACGGCATGACGATCGCCGCCGACTATGCCGACTTCGGTGTCGGCGAGGCTCGGGACGTGTCGCCCGCGTACGAACGCCTGGCCCTGGCCGTTGCCGACGACGACGAGTTGCTCGCCCTGCTCGGTACGCTGCCGGCGGCCAAGCGGCAGCCGAACCTGCTGTTCGGGGTCGTCCGGCTGCTCGGCGGGCCGGTGGAGGATCCGGCGGAGTTCCACGACTACGCGGTGGCGAACTGGCCGCTCGTCGCGGCGGAGATGCGTGTCCGGGCCACCCAGACGAACGAGGCCGGCCGCTGCGCCCTGCTGCTGCCGGTCCTCGCCGGGCTGCCGCAGCCGCTCGCACTGCTGGAGGTGGGCGCCTCCGCCGGCCTCTGCCTCTATCCCGACCGGTACGCCTACCGCTACGGCGACCACCTGCTCGGCACCGGCGAGCCGGTACTCGACTGTGCCGCCACCGGGCTGACGCCACCGGCCCGGCTGCCCGAGGTGGTGTGGCGGGCCGGCCTCGACCTGAACCCGCTGCGGGTGGGCGACCCCGCCGACATCGCCTGGCTCGACGCGGTCATCTGGCCCGAGCATGCGCACCGACGGGCCCGGCTGCGGGCCGCCGCGGCCGTCGCCGCGGCCGAGCCGCCGCTGCTGCTCCGCGGGGACCTCGTGGACGATCTACCGGCGCTGGCCGGGCAGGCGCCGGCCGGCGCCACCCTGGTGGTGTTCCACAGCTCGGTGCTCTACCAGGTGCCGGCATCGCGGCGGACAGCCTTCGTCCACCTGGTACGCGGACTGCCCGGTCACTGGATCTCGAACGAGGCCCCCGAGGTGCTCCCCCACGACGACCTGCCGGAGCCGCCGGGTGGAGCCCGGCACAACGTGCTCGCACTGGACGGTAGGCCGCTCGCCTGGACCCGGGGGCACGGGCAGTCGATGATCTGGTTCGGCGACTGACCGGAGGGCGGGTCCGGCCAGGGCCGTCGTGCGTGTCGCGGGGGCGGCTGTCGTAGGGTCGGCGCGATGGATGCTCCGAAGGCGCGGCCGCCGGGGCGACGCCTGCCGCTGGCGCCCCGACCGCTCGACCGGCCGCACCCGTCCCGGCTCCCGGCCACACATCCGGGCCGGGAGCGGATCCTCGCGGCACACGCCGCCGCGCTCGCCGCCGGTGAGGCGGGTTACCCTGACCCGGACACCGGGCTCTTCGTGCTCACCGCCGGGTTCCTGGCCCGGCGCGGCACCTGCTGCGGGCGCGGCTGCCGGCACTGCCCCTACGTCGACGACCCGGTCCCGGAGACATGGTGACCGTGGCAGGTGGAACGACCAGGTAACGGGAGTACGTTCGCGTGCTCGTCGCGGAGCCGGGCCGCGGCCGCGCGGATACGGGACGATCACGTCGGCGGAGGTGGCCCGCGAACGCGGTGATTGCGGCGCGCCAGGGCCGGGTACCCCGACAAGCGGGTGCCCGGTCATGGCTGTGTGGCGGGAGCGGGGTTTCGCCGGGCGTGCCGAACCCGTACGGTGTCCGACGGATTCCCCGGCGCTCGACGCCGGGCGGGTGGGAGGTGCGAGGTGCGCGGACGGCTCTGCCTGATCGCCAGTGTGCTGCTGCTCGCCGGTTGTGCCGGCGAGCCCGCGCCAGAGCCGGTCGGGCCGGCCCCGAAGGTGGTGCGCCCGCCGGCGGCGTCGGCCGGCGGCGCCTGCCAGCTGCTGGAGTATCCGGCGATCGAGGAGGCCATCGACACCCGCTTCGAGGTCGCTGCGGCGAGTCGGCACGGCAAGACCGACACCTGCGTGCTGCGTGGCGAGGCCGAAGCCCGCCCCGAGCTCGCACTGTCGGTCACCCCGACCACCGCCGACGCGTCGATTTTCGCCGACGAGATGGTGCCGGGCGCTGGCAAGAGCGTGAAGGGGCTGGGCAAGGCCGCCTACCGCGCCACGGCGGCGCCGACGGGAAGCGTGGGAAGCTCCGTGGAGATCGGCTGGCTCACCGGCGACAGCCGGCTGGTCAGCCTGCGTTTCACCTTTCCGGCGGGCGAGGACGAGGCTCGGGCCGACACCCTCGCACCGAAGCTGGTCAACCTCGCCAAGAAGATCGACACCAGCAGCCTCTGACCGGCCTGCGGTGAGGTGTGTTTCCAGGACGGCGCGCCGGGCGATCCTGGGCTGTCCGGCGCACCGTGGCGCGCGGGGTCAGTGCGCGGCGACGAAGACCCGGGAGGCGACCTCCCGGGGCAGCCGTACCTTGTCGCCGGAGCGGTCGATCATGACCCCGTCCCGCTCCTGCGCCACGGTCACCGTCACGCCCGGGTCCACGCCGGCGGCGTGCAACTGCCGGAGCACGTCGCTGTCCTTCTGGACGCTCTCGCAGATCCGCCGGACCACGACCGGACCACTCAGCCCCGGGAAGGCGAGGTTTCGCTCACCCTCGGCGACGGTCTCGACCGCGACGTCCGAGTTGGGGGTGACCAGTGCCTCCAGCCCGGGGATCGGGTTGCCGTACGGCGACCGGGTGGGCCGGTCGAGCAGCTCGTAGACCTTTTTCTCCACCGAGTCGCTCATCACGTGCTCCCAGCGGCAGGCTTCCTCGTGGGCCTCCTCGTAGGGCATCCCGATCACGTTGACGAGCAGAAGCTCGGCCAGCCGGTGCTTGCGCATCACCGAGATCGCATGGCTCCGGCCGAGCGCGGTGAGCTGTAGGTGTCGATCGTCCTCGACGGTCAGCAGACCGTCCCGCTCCATCCGGGCGACGGTCTGGCTGACGGTCGGACCACTCTGGCGCAGCCGTTCGGCGATCCGGGCGCGCAGCGCCGGCACCCCCTCCTCTTCCAGCTCGAGGATGGTGCGCAGGTACATCTCGGTGGTGTCGACTAGGTCGTTCACGTCAGTGGTCCTCCCGATCACGATGCTACCTCGGAGCACCGATATTCAGTGTCGCCGAGCCGGGCCGAGCCGAGCGGCCCGGGCCCGGCCGGATGGTGTTGACTGGACGTCGTGTCCGTACCGGATGACCTTCTCGTCGAGGTGACCGGGCTCGCCGCCGAACTGGCGTCCGTCGAGCCACCGGTCGTCCTGGACGTCCGCTGGCGGCTCGTCGGTCCGTCGGGCCGCACAGATTACCTGGCGGGACACCTGCCCGGCGCGGTCTTCGTCGATCTGGACGCCGAGCTGTCCGGGCCGCCCGGGCCGGGCGGCCGGCATCCGCTGCCCGACCCGGAGGCGTTGCAGCGGGTCCTCCGGGCGGCCGGCGTGCGCACCGGCCGCCCCGTGGTGGTCTACGACGGAGGCGACGGGACGGCGGCCGCGCGGGCCTGGTGGACCGTGCGCTGGGCCGGACACCGGCAGGTCCGGGTCCTCGAGGGCGGCTTCGGGGCGTGGGCCGGCACCGGGCTGCCCGTCAGCACCGAGCCGCCGGCGGTCACGCCGGGTGACGTGACCGTACGTCCGGGCGGGATGCCGGTGCTCGACGCCCGTGCCGCCGCGGAGGTGGCGGCGGAAGGGGTGCTCGTCGACGTCCGGGCGGCGGCCCGCTACCGGGGCGAGACGGAGCCCGTCGACCCGGTGGCCGGACACATCCCCGGCGCGGTGAACGTGCCGGCCACCGAATATGTCGGCCCGGACGGGCGGTTTCCGGCCGCCGACTCGCTCCGTGCCCGGTTCGCCGAGGTCGGCGTCCGGCCGGGGATACGGGTCGGCGCCTACTGCGGTTCCGGGGTGACCGCCGCACAGGCGGTGCTCGCCCTGCACCGGGCCGGACGCTCCGACGCGGCTCTCTACGTCGGGTCGTGGAGCCACTGGATCACCGATCCCGAGCGCCCGGTGGCGGTCGGCACCGATCCCGGCCCGAGCGGCCCCTGATCATCGGCAGCGCGCCGGAAGCGCATGCTGCCGCGGGGGCAACGGCCTGCGGCGGCGCGCGGTGTTCGGGAAGGGGGTTGCGGTCGATCGCCGGTCGGCGTGCGACCATGAACCACATGTCGGACGACACGGTGGTGGTCTGGGACGAGAGTCTGCTGGCGTACGACCTGGGTGATCATCCACTCGATCCGGTACGGGTGGAGCTGACCATCGCACTGGCCCGGGAACTCGGCGTGCTGGACCGTCCCGGCGTGCGACTGGTCCCGCCCGACCCGGCCGACGACGCGGCGCTCGCCCGGGTGCACCGGCCGGACTACCTGGACGCGGTCCGGGCGGCACCGAGCGACCCGCTCTTCTCCGGATACGGGCTCGGCACACCGGACAACCCGATCTTCGACGGGATGCACGAGTCGAGCGCCCTGGTGGCCGGGGCGAGCCTGGCGGCGGCCGAGGCGGTCTGGCGCGGTGAGGCCCGCCGGGCGGTCAACGTGGCCGGTGGCCTGCACCACGCGATGCCGAGCCGGGCGGCCGGGTTCTGCGTCTACAACGACCCGGCGGTGGCCATCGCGCGGCTGCTCGACCTCGGTGCCGAGCGGGTGGCCTACGTGGACGTCGACGTGCATCACGGTGACGGGGTGCAGCAGGTGTTCTACGCCGATCCCCGGGTGTTGACGATCAGCCTGCACGAGACGCCGCTCGCTCTCTTTCCCGGCACCGGTTTTCCGGACGAGACCGGAGCGCAGGGCGCCGAGGGAAGCGCCGTCAACCTGCCGCTGCCGCCGGGGACCGGTGACGCGGGCTGGCTGCGTGGCTTCCACGCCACCGTCCCGGCGCTGCTGCGCGCGTTCCGGCCGCAGATCCTGGTCTCCCAGTGCGGCGCGGACAGCCACCGGCTGGACCCGCTCGCGGACCTCCGGTTGAGCGTGGACGGCCAGCGGGCGAGCTATCTGGCGCTGCGGGCGCTCGCCGACGAACTCTGCGACGGGCGCTGGGTGGCCACCGGGGGTGGCGGCTACGCACTCGTCGAGGTGGTGCCCCGGGCCTGGACGCACCTGCTCGCGGTGGCCACCGGTGAGCCGGTCGAGCCGGCGACGTTGACGCCGCCGGCCTGGCGGACCCTGGCCCGGAGCCGCCGTCCCGACCGGGAGGTGCCGCTGCGGATGACCGACGAGTCGGACGGCTCGTACGAGCCGTGGCAGCCGACCGGCGAGCCGGATGCGGTGGACCGGGCGATCATGGCAACCCGCAGGGCCGTCTTCCCGCTGCACGACCTCGATCCGCAGGACCCGGCACTCTGACCCGGGCGCCGGTCGGCACTCCTGTCGGTTTCCGGCCGCCGACTGTCTCGAAATAGTCTCTAATTAGTCTCGCAAACTGTCTCGCTATAGTTCACCGTCTCGCTCTGGCCGGCCTCGGCCCGGTCGGCGGCCCGCAGGTGCCGGTAGAGAGTGGCCCGGGAGACGCCCAGGCCCGCCGCGATCTGGTCCACCGTGTGCAGGCCGGCGGCATGCATCGACCTCGCCGTCCGGACCTGCTCCGGGTTGAGCCCCGGCCGTCGCCCGGCCCGGCGCCGCCGTCCCGGGCGGCCATGTTCCGGACCGGGGTGCCGGCCGGCGGAGATCCGGTCCGCGCGGCCGGGGCCAGCCTCCGTCGGCGATCCGGCCTCGTCCGATCCGGCCTCGTCCGATCCGGCCTGGTCCGATCCGGCCTGGTCCGATCCGGCCTGGTCCGATCCGGCCTGGTCCGATCCGGCCTGGTCCGATCCGGCCTCGTCCGATCCGGCCTCGTCCGATCCGGCCGGGCCGCTCCGCTGGCCGGGGCGGTCGTCCAGCGCCGACCCGTCTGCCGCGTCCGGGTCCCGGCCTCCGGGGTGGCCGGCCGGCGGCGGGGCCTCGCCCAGCAGCCTGGCCACCCCGTCGAGCATCTCCGCCCGGAGTTCCTCGTCGGACACGTCGCTGAAGAAGACGATCGGGTCGGAGAGCATCGCGGTGGCCTGGACGGCGCGGACCCGTTCGAGCCGGGGCGCGTCGGGCCCGGCCACCAGGGCGTACGCCTGGGCGGCGATTCGCAGCAGCCGGCGGTACGTGCTGCCCTGGGAGAACAGCGTCATGTCGTGGTAGAGCGTCCCGAGGGGGCCGCGGTGCCGCAGCAGGGTGTCGAGCCACCCCTCCAGCGTCGCCCAGCGGGACGCCGGCCACGGCAGCCGGGCAGCCCGCTCCAGTGCCGTCTCCAGGTCGGAGATGAGCGGCTCGGCGAGCGCCATCAGCAGGTGCTCCTTGCTGGGGTAGTGGTAGAGCACGCCGGCCTTGGTCAGGCCGAGCCGGTCGGCGATCTGCCGCAGTGGGGTGCGCTGGTAGCCCTGCGCGGCGAAGAGGTCCAGCGCGGCACGCAGGATCCGGGCCCGCGTGTTCTCGGGCGGCGGTGGTCGCTCCATCCCTGCAGCGTACCTCCGGCGACTGACCGCCGATCAGGAGCTGGTGACGGCGTCCTACCATCGGTCAGTACACTGGCGTCGACACGATGTCATCGACGGCACCAGATAGGGGAGGGTGATGACCACGATCTCGGTGGCCGGCCTGGTGAAGACCTTCGGGGCCACCCGCGCGCTGGACGAACTGGACCTGACGGTCCGCTCCGGCGAGGTGCACGGGTTCCTCGGGCCGAACGGGGCAGGCAAGTCCACCACCATCCGGATCCTGCTCGGCCTGCTCCGCAGGGACGCGGGGGAGGTCAGCGTGCTGGGCGGCGATCCCTGGCGGGACGCCGTGGCGCTGCACCGCCGGCTGGCGTACGTGCCCGGCGACGTGAATCTCTGGCCCAACCTCTCCGGCGGGGAGGCGATCGACCTGTTCGGCTCGCTCCGCGGCGGTCTGGACCCGGCCCGACGCGACGAGCTGTTGCGGCGCTTCGACCTCGACCCGACCAAGAAGTGCCGCACCTACTCGAAGGGCAACCGGCAGAAGGTGGCGATCGTCGCCGCGTTCGCCTCCGACGTCGAACTGCTGGTGCTCGACGAGCCGACCTCCGGGCTGGACCCGCTGATGGAGGCGGTCTTCCGGGACTACGTCGGCGGGCTGCGCGAGGCCGGCCGCACCGTGCTGCTCTCCAGCCACGTGATGTCCGAGGTGGAGGCGCTCTGCGACCGGGTCAGCATCATCCGGGCCGGCCGGACGGTCGAGTCCGGCACCCTGGCCGAGTTGCGCCATCTGACCCGTACACCGATGACCGTCGAGACGGAGCGCCCGGTGGACGGCCTCGCCGACCTTGCCGGGGTGCACGCGGTGACCGTGACCGGCGCGACCACCCGGTTCGAGGTCGAGTCCGGCACCCTCGACCCGGTGCTGGCCCACCTCGCCCGGTTCGGCGTACGCAGCCTGACCAGTACGCCGCCGACGCTGGAGGAGCTGTTCATGCGGCACTACGGCAACGACGGCGACTCCGCCCCCGCCCAGCGCCCGGTCTCGGCAGGCGCGCGGTGACGGCGTTCACCGGCACCGCCCGGCTGACCCGGCTCGCGTTCCGGCGGGACCGGGTCAAGCTGCTGGTCTGGGCGCTGGCCGTGCCGGGGGTCACCGCGGCGGTCGCGCAGAGCGTCACCGCGCTCTACGGCACCGAACAGGACAGGGTCGGCTACGCCACCGCCAGCGCCGCCAGCGTCGTCGCCCGGGCGTTCAACGGACCCGTCTCGGGCCCGAGCCTCGGTTCCGTGGTCACCGCCGAGGCGTACACGTCGCTGGCCCTGCTCGCCGCGCTGCTCAGCACCTTCGCGGTGATCCGGCACACCCGGCAGAACGAGGAGACCGGCCGGGCGGAGCTGCTCGGCTCGGCGGTGGTCGGCCGGCACGCCCCGCTGGCGGCGGCCCTGCTCAGCACGGTGGCGGCCAACGTGCTCAGCGGGCTGCTGCTGGCCGGGGTGCTGGTCGCCGACGGGCTGCCGGCGGCCGGCTCGGTCGCCCTGGCCGCCGCGGTCGCCGGGATCGGGATCTCGTTCGCGGCGATCGCCGCGGTGACCGCCCAGATCTCCGGTACGGCGCGCGGCGCCAACGGCATGGCCGCGGCCGCCGTCGGAATCGCCTTCCTGCTCCGGGCCGCCGGGGACGCCTGGGGCGACGTCTCCGCGGACGGGATGCGGGTGATCAGTGCCTGGCCGTCCTGGATCTCACCGCTCGGCTGGGCCAACCAGGTCCAGGCGTTCGACGCGAACCGCTGGGTGGTGCTGGCGCTGCCGGCCGGGTTCTCGGTCCTCGCCGTCGCGACGGCGTTCGTGCTGACCGCACACCGCGACCACGGCGCCGGGCTGCTGGAGGTCGCCCGGGGTCCCGCGCAGGCGCCCCGGGGCCTGCTCAGCCCGACCGGCCTGGCCTGGCGCCTGCAACGCGGGGTGCTGATCGGTTGGGCGGTCGGGGTCGCGGTGATGGGCTTCGCGATGGGGTCGGTCGGCAACGAACTGGACGGCCTCGTCGGTGAGAACGAGGCCGCCGCCGAGGTGATGGCACAGCTCGGCGGCACCGACGAACTCGTCGACGCGTTCCTCGGCACCATGATGGCGATGTTCGCGCTCGCGATCGGCGGGTTCGCCGTCCAGTCGGTGCTCCGGCTGCGGGCCGAGGAGTCGGCCGGGACGCTGGAGGGCGTGCTGGCCGCCGCCGTGAGCCGGCCCCGCTGGCTGCTCAGCCACCTGCTCTGGACCGTGGTCGGCACGGTCGGCCTGCTGGTGCTGGCCGGCGCGAGCACCGGGCTGGGCTACGGCATGGTCAGCGGCGACGTGCCGGGCTCGGTGGGCCGGCTCGCCGTCGCCGGGCTGGTGCAGGCACCGGCGGCCCTGGTGGTCGCCGCCGCGGTGGTGCTGTTCTTCGGGCTGCTGCCGCAGCTCGCCGTGGCGCTCTCCTGGTCGGCCTTCCTGCTCTGCGTGCTGCTCGGCCAGCTCGGCGCACTGCTGGACCTGCCGCAGGCGGTGCTGAACGCGTCGCCCTTCACCCACCTGCCGGCTGTGCCGGCCGCCGACCCGACCGCCACGCCACTGGTCGTGCTCCTCCTCGTCGCCGCCGCGCTGACCGGTCTCGGCCTGGCGACCTTCCGCCGGCGGGACCTGGCGGTCGGCTGACCGCCCTGCCCCGGACCGGCCGGAGCCCTCGCCACCGCATCGGTGGCGAGGGCTCCGGTGCCGTACCGGGCGACGAGCGTGGAGATCAGCTCGCGTACGCCTCCAGCCGGTCGGCGCGGGAGGGGTGGCGCAGCTTGAGCAGGGTGACCTTCTCGATCTGCCGGATCCGCTCCCGGGAGAGGCCGAACTCGCGCCCCACCTCGTCCAGGGTGCGCTGCCGGCCGTCGTCCAGGCCGAAGCGCAGCCGGATCACCGCCTGCTCGCGGTGCGAGAGGGTGGCGAGCACGATCTCCACCTCGTTGCGGAGCATGCCGGCCGAGACCGCGTCGCCCGGCTCCTCCCGGGGGTCGACGGCGGCGACGAAGTCACCGAGGGCGCTCTCGCCGTCCTCGCCGACCGCCTGGTCGAGGCTGACCGGCTCCCGGTCGTAGGAGATGAGCTCGATGACCTGGAACTCCGGCACACCCAACGCGGCGGCGACCTCGGCCACGGTGGGTTCGCGTCCCAGCTGGGTGGCCAGGTCGCGCCGGGTCCGGACCATCCGGTTGACCTGCTCGACCATGTGCACCGGGATGCGGATGGTGCGGGCCTGGTCGGCCATGGCCCGGGTGATGGCCTGCCGGATCCACCAGGTGGCGTAGGTGGAGAACTTGTAGCCCTTGGTGTAGTCGAACTTCTCGACGGCGCGGATCAGGCCGAGGTTGCCCTCCTGGATCAGGTCGAGGAAGGCCATGCCGCGCCCGGTGTACCGCTTCGCGATGCTGACCACCAGCCGCAGGTTCGCCTCCAGCAGGTGGTTCTTGGCGGCCCGTCCCTGGCTGGCGATGATCTCCAGGTCGGCCCGCAACTGCGCCGGCAGTGCCCCCCGCACGTCGGCGTTCAGTTTTTCCTCCGCGTAGAGCCCCGCCTCGATCCGCCGGGCCAGGTCGACCTCCTGGACGGCGGTGAGCAGCTTGGTCCGGCCGATACCGTTCAGGTAGGCCCGGACCAGGTCGGCCGAGGCGCCGCGCTCGTCGGTGGCGTCGAGATCGACCATGGCGTGCCCGGAGCCGTCGCCGGTCGGCTCGGTGTCGGCGCCGGCCCCGCCGGCCGGGTGGGTGTGGCTCTCGCTGTTGTGCAGGACCATCATCTGTCGCCTCCCCGCTTCGACAATGTGGCGCGTCCCAGCGACAACCGCGCTGGTGACACCTAGCTTGGCCGGTGGGGCGTGAAGCCAAGGTGAGGAGAGCGTCGGGTTGGCATGAATCCGGGAGGTCGCCGAGCGATGTTTGACCCGATTTCCATGCCTTGATCGGATTGGTGGTGCCGGTGCCGGTGCCGGTGCCGGTGCCGGTGCCGCTGCCGCTGCCGCTGCCGCTGCCGCTGCCGCTGCCGCTGCCGGTCGCGGGTCGCGGGTCGGGCGGGGTGGGCCGGGCGGGTGAGGGCTTGCCGGTGACGGTTACCGTGCGAGACGGGATCGAGATCAACGAGGGATGGAGGACGTGGTGGTCTTCAAGCGGTTGATGCAGGCGATGGGTGTGGGCGGTCCGTCGGTCGAGACGGTGCTCAGCAACCCGAACTGCCGGCCGGGCGGCTATCTGGAGGGCCAGGTCCACGTCGCCGGCGGCGACCACCCGGTCGACGTCGAGTACGTCTCGGTCGGCCTGGTGACCCGGGTCGAGGTGGAGAGCGGTGACAGCGAGTACAACACCACCCAGGAGTTCCACCGGCAGCGCCTGACCGGTGCGTTCCGGTTGGAGAGCGGGCAGCGCCACGACGTCCCGTTCCGCTTCGAGGTGCCGTGGGAGACCCCGCTGACCGAGGTCGGCGGTCACCACCTGCACGGGATGACCATGGGGCTGCGTACCGAACTCGAGGTGGCCCGCGCCGTGGACAAGGGGGACCTCGACCCGGTGGCGGTGCATCCGCTGCCGGCCCAGGAGCGGATCATCGACGCCCTGCTCCGGCTCGGCTTCCGGTTCAGCCGGGCCGACGTCGAGCGCGGCCACATCTACGGCGTGCACCAGACGCTGCCGTTCTACCAGGAGATCGAGTTCTATCCCGGCCCGCAGTACGCCCGGGCGATCAACCAGCTGGAGCTGACCTTCGTCGCCACGCCGCAGCAGGTGCAGATCGTGCTGGAGATCGACAAGCGGGGCGGGCTCTTCACCGAGGGCCGCGACGCGTTCGGCCGGTTCACCGTCGACCACGCCAGCGTGGACCGCACCGACTGGCCCGGACAGCTCGACGGCTGGCTGCGCCAGTCGATGCAGAGGCGCGGGCTCTTCTTCTGACCGCACCCTGTGCTTCCGCCCACACCCCGCCCGGCGGGCGGCGGCCGGAGAGCGGGTCAGAGCTCCAGCAGCACCGTGCGCGGGCCGACGTTGACGCTCTCGACCAGCATGTGTGCCCGGAACCGGCCGGTGGAGACCTCGGCACCCCGGTCGCGCAGCGCCTCGACGAAGGCGGTCACCAGGGGTTCGGCCAGCTCGGCCGGGGCCGCCGCGCCCCAACTGGGCCGGCGGCCCTTGCGGGCGTCGCCGTAGAGGGTGAACTGACTGACCACCAGCAGCGGCGCCCCGGCGTCGGCGGCGGAGCGCTCGTCGTCGAGGATGCGCAGCTCGTGCACCTTTCGGGCCATCGTGTCGGCGGTGGCCCGGGTGTCGGAGTGGGTGACCCCGAGCAGCACCAGCAGGCCGTCGGCGATGGCGCCGACCACCTCGCCGTCGACCGTCACGCTGGCCCGCCCGACCGTCTGCACCACCGCCCGCACGGCGGTCAGTCTGCCACGGCGCCGGGCCGGCCGGTCCGCCCGCCGAGGGTGCGGGCAGTCAGTCCGCCACGGGGGCGAGGACTCCGCGTTCCACCAGGTGCGCGACGATCGGCCCGGCCGCCTCCGCAAGATCCTCCGCCGGTACGTCGTGCGCCAGCGCCAGCACCGCGACCTGCTCGCGCAGCGGCACCCGACCGTCGGCCCCGCCGACCAGGGCCAGCACCAGCGGGTCCACCTCCTCGGTCCAGCGCAGCCCGTGCGACTGCACCAGCACCTGCCGGTCCACCGCCCAGCCCTCGTCGCCCATCGACGCCTCCTGGCGCAGTCTCAGCCCGTCGACGGCCCGGAACCTGGTGCCGAGCAGCGCCTCGCCGTCCCGGGCCCGCAGCCAGTCCTGCCGGTCGAACCAGGCGGCGATCTGCTCACCCATCGGCGGCTGTACGGCCTGCCGCAGGTCCTCGACCCGGAGCACCGGCTCGGTGTGGCCGCCCCGGCGCAGGTTGACCACGCCGAAGCCGATCGCCTCCACCTTCTGCCCGTCGAACCAGTCCAGCCAGGCCGCCACCCGCTGCGGGTCGGCGGCCTCGCTGGCGTCGGCCAGCCACAGGTCGACGTACGCCATCGGGTCGGCGACCTCGCGCTGGATGACCCAGGCGTCCAGACCGGTGCCGGCGAACCAGCCGGCCACCCGCTCGCCCCAGTCCTCCCCGGCCACGTGCAGCCAGTTGGCCAGGTACTGCATGGTGCCGCCCTCGCTGAGCAGTGTCGGCGCGGCGGCGGCGAGTTCGGCGGCGACCCCGTCGCCGACCCGGCCCGAGTCGCGGTAGCTGTGCGTGGTGGTGCCGGGGCCGACCACGAACGGCGGGTTGCTGACCACCAGGTCGAACCGGCGTCCGGTCACCGGCGCGACCAGGTCGCCCCGGAGCAGTTCCCAGCGGTGGCCGTTCAGCGCGGCGGTGGTGGCCGCGAACCGCAGCGACCGGTCCGAGACGTCGGTCGCGGTCACCGAGCCGGCGTGCTCGGCCAGGTGCAGTGCCTGCACACCGCTGCCGGTGCCGAGGTCGAGGGCGCTGCCGACCGGGCGCCGGACCGTCGCCCCGAGCAGCGTGGTGGTCGCCCCACCGATCCCGAGCACGTGGTCGGCGGCGAGCGGCTGGCCGGGCCGGGCACTGGCCGGCACGTCGGAGAGGACCCACCAGGAGTCCCCGTACGGCTCCAGGTCGATGCCCTGCCGCAACCCGTCGCCGGCCCGTTCCAGCAGCCCACCGGCGAGCGCCTCGGCGAGCGGCAGCGGGGCGAGCGCGGCGCGTACCGCCGCCTCGGGCTCGGTCTGGGCGCAGACGAAGAGCCGGATCAGGGTGGCGAGCGGGTCGCGGTCCTCGGTGGCCCGCAGCGCCGCCCGGATGTCGTTGCGGGCCAGGCCGCCGGTCGCCGCCGGGCCGAGCCGGTCGGCGATGCCACTCGACGTGTAGCCCGCGCTGGTCAGTGCCGTCCGGAGCTGGTCCACCCCGGCGGGGGAGAGCAGCATGTCGTTGCCGTCCACGGCGTCTATCCTGCCTGCCCGTCGGGCCGGGCTGCCCGCCAACCCTCCCGGTGTCCCCGCGGTAACACCCCGTCGGGTGTAACCGGCCGGTACCCGTCACAGCCGTCCCGCCCCACCCCCACCGGCAGCGGTGCGGTGGCGGACGCCGGCTCCGGTGCGGGGGCCGTCGGCTCCGGTTCGGCGGCGGTCGTCGGGTCCGGTGCGGGGGCCGTCGGCTCCGGTGGTGTCGGCTCCGGTGCGGCGGTCGGCAAGCGGCGGCGCCGGGCCAGCCCGAGCACCACGACCGCGTACCCGAGGTGCACCAGCACGCTGACGACGAGCATCTCCCAGGGCGCGTCCGCGGCCGTCTCCTCGGCCGCCAGTTCCCCGAGTGCCGCCGCGCCACCCAGGGCGATCAGGTTGTTCACCACGTGCAGCCCGACCGCCGCCTCCAGCCCGCCGGTCCGGATGCTCAGCCAGCCGAGCAGCCCGCCCACGAACGCCAGTTCCGCGAAGCCCCACCGGGTGCCCCAGCCGTGGGCGGCGGAGAAGAGCACCGCCTGAAGGGCGATCGCCGGCCACGGGGTGCGGAGGTACGCGCCGACGACCTGCATCAGCCAGCCCCGGAAGACGTACTCCTCGGCGGCGGCCTGCAGCGGCGCCAGCAGGAGCAGCAGGGCGAGCGCGCCGAGGAAGCCCGCCCAGCCGGGCCAGCCGCCGACGGTCCCGCCATCGCCCGTCCCGCCCTCGTCCATCCCGCCGGTCAGGGCGAGCAGCCCGAGGCTGCCGCCGAGCAACAGCAGCACGGTCGGCACGGCGACGAGCAGACAGATGCCGAGCCAGCGCCAGCGCAGCCGGCCGAGCACCGAGGAGACCGTACCGGCGGGCCGGGCCTGGACCCAGCGTGCGGCGAGGAGCACGAACGGCAGCGCGGCGGCGATCATGGCCAGGGTCAGGGCGAGTTCGCCGAGGGTGCCCAGCGCCGGCACGCCGTCCGGGCCGACCGGTCGCCCGGCGAGGGCGGCGATCGCGGTGCCGACACCGGCCAGGAGGCAGAGCACCACGAGAGTGCCGCCGAGGACCAGCAGGCTGCCGAGGAGCGGCCGCCACCAGCGGTGCCGGTCGGTCCGGGCGAGCCGGTGGTACGGCGTACCCGATGGGGGTGGAGTCGTCATGCCTTCGAGGATGCGGCCCGACGGCGGCGGAACATCGGTCGGGGTCGGGAACCCGCACCGCATCCGGCGGCACAGCCGGACCCCGACCGCGGACGGGCCGGACCACAACCTCCGATACAGACGGTCGACGCCCGGCGGAGGATGTGCGGGCGTGGCCGCCGGACCTATCGTCGCAACGTCATGCGCGCTGCTGGTGCTGGCCCTCGCCGACGTGGTCGCGTGCTACCGGAATGCGGGCCAGTGCTCCGGCCGTCAGGTCGGGGGTGAAGGCCCGCGCTGGGCGGGCCGTCAGGCCCGAGCAGTGTCTTAACCGGGATGGTTCTGCTGCTCGATGTACTGCTTCACGACGCTCAGTGGTGCCCCACCGACGGAGCCCGCGAAGTACGAGCCCGACCAGAGTTTGTTGGCCTGGTAGTAGTGCCGGATCAGGTCGGGAAACTCCTGCCGGAGTCGGCGCGACGACACGCCCTTGAGGGAGTTGACCAGCCGGGCCACGGCCATCTTGGGCGGGAAGTTCACCAAGAGGTGCACGTGGTTGTTTTCGCCGTTGAACTCGAGCAGTTCGGCCTCGAAGTCGGCGCACACGTCCCGCATGATCGCCTCTATGCGGGTGAGGTGCCGATCGGTGAACACCTTGTGCCGGAACTTCGTCACGAAAACCAAGTGGACATGCATCGCGAAAACGCAGTGTCTACCGGTACGGATGCCTGCAAGTTCAGCCATAAACCAACATGGTACGGTGCTTTTCGTGCAGCTCCGTTACCAGTTTCGGGTCTACCCGACGCCCGGCCAGCAGATCGAGCTGGCCAGGGTGTTCGGGTGCGCGCGGGTAGTGTTCAACGACGGACTCAGGCTGCGCCAGCAGGCCCGCGAGCAGGGCTTGCCGTACGTCTCGGACGCCGAACTTTCGAAGCGGGTCATCACCAAGGCCAAGACGACCCCGGAGCGGGCGTGGCTGGGCGAGGTGTCGTCGGTGGTGTTGCAGCAGGCCCTCGCGGACCTGAACACGGCGTACCGCAACTTCTTCGCCTCGATCACCGGCAAGCGCAAGGGGCGCAAGTTCGCTGCGCCCCGCTTCCGGTCCCGCAAGGACAACCGGCAGGCCATCCGCTTCACCAAGAACTCCCGGTTCAGGGTCCTGGACAACGGCCGACTGCGGCTGCCGAAGATCGGCGACCTGGACGTCCGCTGGTCGAGGACCCTGCCGTCGGACCCGTCGTCCGTGGCGATCATTCGGGACGCGGCCGGGCGGCACTTCGCCTCGTTCGTCGTGACCATCGACCAGGCCGAGAGGCCGCCGCCGGTGGAGTCCGAGGTCGGTATCGACCTCGGACTGACCCACTTCGCGGTCATGTCCGACGGCACGAAGATCACAGCACCCACGTTCCTGCGCCGCGCTGCCCGCAAACTCAAGCGGTTGCAGCAGGACCTGTCCCGCAGGACCAGGGGCAGCAACCGCCGCGAGAAGGCCGTCGTGAAGGTCGCCAGAGCGCACGCCCGCGTGGCCGACACCCGGCGCGACTGGCAGCACAAACTGTCCACGACGTTGATCCGCGAAAACCAAGCGGTGTACGTCGAGGACCTGTGCGTCACCGGTCTCGGCCGGACCCGGCTCGCGAAGTCCGTGCACGACGCGGGCTGGGCCAGCTTCACCAGCATGTTGGAGTACAAGGCCGCCCGGTACGGGCGCACCTTCGGCCGGGTGGACCGGTTCTTCCCGTCCACACGCATGTGCTCCGACTGCGGCCGGATCAACGACAAGATGGCGCTCAACATCCGAGCGTGGAACTGCCCATGCGGCAGTCACCACGACCGGGACGTCAACGCCGCCAAGAACGTCAAGGCCGCCGGACAGGCGGACTTCAACGACCGTGGAGCGCACGTAAGACCGGGACTCGTCCCAGCAGCGCGCAGAGAAGCGGTAACCCACCCGGACGCCGCGTGTTCCACGCGCAGCGTGGAGGGAATCTCCGTCCTTCAGGGCGGAGAGGATGTCAATCGGTCGCGGTACACCGGCCGCGGGTCGCCGGCCAGGCCGCCGCCGCACTGGTCGGGGTGGCGGCGGTGCGGAGCACTCCGGGTCGGGCTCCAGCCGTTGCGGGTGACGTAGAGGTCGAACCGTCGCCTCGCCGGGCGTGGTGGGGCTCGGCGGGGCTGCCCGGAGTCAGGCCAGCTGGAAGTCGGCGAAGTCGAAGCCGGGTGCCACCACGCAGCTGACCAGGACGGGTTGCTCACCGGCGGGCTCGGCCGCCTGCCAGACGCCACCCGGGATCACCAGTTGCGGCCGCTCGCCGGCCGCCAGGTCCGGTCCGAGTCGGATCTCCGTGTACTCCGCGGCCGGCACCTCGGCCGAACCGCCGAGCCGCAGCCGCAGCGGACCGCCCGAGTGCCACAGCCATAGCTCGTCGGAGCGGACGGTGTGCCACCGGGACCGTTCCCCCGGGTGCAGCAGGAAGTAGATCGCGGTGGCGGCGGTGCGCGGGCCGGCGTAGCCGTCGGGCGTGAAGGTGTGTGCCGAGCGCCAGGTCTCGCGGAACCAGCCGCCCTCCGGGTGCGCCGCCAGGTCGAGTTGCTCGGCCAGCGGGGGCCGGCTCGGCGTTGTCACGGACACACCTCCACACGCGGACACTGCTGCCGCTCCGTCGACGCCGGCGGGCCCGGGGCACCGGAGCGACCGGAAGTGTATCGGGGCCGACAGGTGTCCTCGCGGATACGGTGACCGTGGGCCGCAGGAGTGTCCGTGCCAGGTGTCCGTTCGCCGGAGGGCCCCCGCGCACGTGGCCCGTCAGTCGTCGCCCACGAGGTCACCGGCGGCCGGCCACCTGCCGCCCGCCGGCATGTCCAGGCTCTCGTGCAGGGGTTCACGCCAGTCCGGTGCGGAGAACGGCTCGCCCCAGTAGTCGGTGATCTGGACCGCCCTGCCGTCCCGCACCTCGGCTATCGTCACGTTGCGGAAGATCCGACCGTCGCCGTAGTCGTTGCTCCACTCCACGATCCGGGCGTCGCCAGCCTCCCACCGCTGTCCGACCGCGAGTCGTAGCCCGACGAAATGCGACTCCACCTCGGCAATCATTTTCCGGCCCCGGATCAGCTCACCGGACTGCGGCCACTGGCGTACCGCGTCGTCCGCCAGCGGCATGTCGAGAATCCGTTCGAGTCGCGTTTTCGCGCCTTCGCCCATATCGTCCAGCCTATCCGGCGCAACGGGTGCGGCACGACGCAATCGCGCACACGCCCGATCCTCCGAAACGTTCATGGCCGTTTGATGTCAGTCCGCTCGGCATCGGGTGGCCGCCCTTCGGGACGTCTTGACAGGTGATCCAGGCATTGCGGAGGATCGATCTACGCACCGATGGTGCGTACACGGGGGAATCTGCGATCAGCCTGCGCTGCCCGAGCTGCGTCTCGGTAGCCGGCGGATCCCCCTGTCACCGTGTCCTGTGCCGTAACGGCACCGTCCGACTGGTGGAGGGAAACCGAGCATGAGTCATCCACGCGAGGCCACGATCTATCGACGCGGCGCGTTGCTGCTGGCGCTGGCGGCGATCTGCCTCTCCGTACTCCTGAGTGGCCGGCCGGCACATGCCCAGGTGCCGGCGACGGCCGGTGCCGCAGCCGGTGCCGGCCTCACCGCGACACTGCTGCCCGACTCCGAAGGGGCCGACCGGTCCCGGCTGGCCGTCGACTGGCAGGGCGGCCCCGGCGTACGCCTGCGGGTCAGCCTCGGCACGCCCGGGCGCGCCTCCCGGCCACGCGTCGCCGACCAGGTCCTCGTCGCCGACCAGGTCCTCTCCGCCGGGGCCAACCTGCTCGACCTGGCGCTGGCCGGGGACGCGTCGGGGACGCTGCGGATGGAGGTACGCGGTGCCTCGGGGCGGCTGCTGCGTACCCTGACCCGGGACCTCGGCGCGCTGCGTGCCGACTCCGCCTTCGCCTGGCCGGCGAGCGCCGCCGCCGCGCTGCCGGGGTTGATGGTCGGCGGCTCCTTCGACCAGGTCGGCGCGGTGGCGGCCGACAACATCGCCCGGTGGAACGGCGGCGCATGGTCGGCGTTCACCGGTCCCGGCGGCAACGGCACCGACAGCCAGGTGAGCGTTCTGGCGACCTTCAACGGCGACCTCATCGCGGGCGGCGGCTTCATGTACGCCGGCGGCACCCTGGTCCGGGGCATCGCCCGCTGGGACGGCTCGGACTGGCTGCCGCTGACCGGCTCCTCCGGCACCGGGGTGATGACGTATCCCTTCGACTTCGTGCACAGCCTCCAGGTCTTCAACGGCAACCTGATCGTCGGCGGTCAGTTCCTCAACGCCGGTGGCCTGCCGGCCAACCACATCGCCCGGTGGGACGGCGCCGAGTGGCACACGCTGACGGGGCCGTCCGGCACCGGGGTGAACAGCGCCGCCGTCTGGGACCTGACCATCTACGGCGGGGCGCTGGTCGTCGGCGGCGACTTCACCGAGGCCGGCGGGGTGCCGGCCAGCCGGGTCGCCCGGTGGAACGGCAGCACCTGGTCGGCGCTGGCCGGCGGTCTCAATCCCGGTGAGCTGAACGGCCTGGTGATGTCGCTGGTCAACTACAACGGCGCACTGATCGCGGGCGGCTACTTCCAGACCGCCGACGGTGTGCAGGCCGACAACATCGCGCGGTGGAACGGCAGCGCGTGGTCGGCGCTGACCGGGCCGTCCGGCACCGGAGTCTCCGCCGGGGTCCGGGACCTGGCCGTCTATCAGGGATCGCTGGTGGTCGGCGGGGAGTTCACCCACGCCGGATCGCTCGCGGTCAACTACATCGCGCGGTGGAACGGCAGCGCGTGGTCGGCGTTCACCACGGCGCCGGGCACGGTGCTGAACACCTCCGTCTACGCGGTGACCGTGCACTACGGCGACCTGATCATCGGTGGCGGCTTCACCCAGGCGAACGGTGCGCCGACCGACTACCTCGCCAGGTGGACCGGCACCGGCTGGGCCAGCCTCTCCGGCGGCGCTCCGAACGGGCCGGTGATGGAGCTGTTCAGCCTCTAGTCCGGGGGAGGTTCCGGAGGCCGGGTGGGCGCGGTACTCAGCCCGCCCGGCCGCCGGCCCGCCCGGCTCGGACGCAGCCCGGTCGGACGCAGCCCGGTCGGACGCAGCCCGGTCGGACGCAGCCCGGTCGGACGCAGCCCGGTCAGACGCCCGCGGCGTCGTCGTAGCGGCGGCGCAGGTCGGCCATTTCCGAGTCGGCCAGCGCCTCCTTCTGCGCCAGATCCGCGTACTTGGGCGGGAACATCTGCCGGAGCCGGTCGATGAACATGACGTTCTCCGTCGCCTCGACCACCTGGATGCCCGGGGGCTCGCGGGACATGTCCATGATCACCGGTCCGGCCAGCTTGACCGCCCAGTCCCAGGGCGTCTTCTGCTCGGCGACCCCGCAGAGGTGGAAGCCGTAGACCGTCTGCACGTCGGCGAGCGCGGTGACCTCCGCCGGCTCGTAGCCGTAGACACGCACGCCGCAGATCACCGCCGGCTTCGCCTCCTCGCCGGTTGCCACCTGCTGGATGTCGTGGCCGGCGTGGTTGTGCTGCTCCGGGTCGGCCTGCTCGAGCGTGGTACGCATCCGGGTCAGGATCTGTCCCTGCAGATCCGCCGGCTCGGCATTCGAGCCGGCCGTTCTGACCAGTACGACCGCGCCGGCCGACACCGCCAGCAGGATCACCGCCACCCACACGAAGCGGTTCCGGTACCACCCCGCGAAACTCTCCCGGGTAATCATGATTGTTTCTCACCTCGTCGCCGGTTCTGATGCGTTGGCAGACTGCTTCGGACCGTGTCGCACGGCTCCGACGTGTCAGACGGGTCGGACCTGTCGAGCGCGCCGGACGTGTCGCGGAGACGTCCTCGAGGGGTGCGTACCGCGCGGGGACACGTGCCCGGGAATGCGTGTCCGTCGTCGTGGAGGTGGCCCGGCGGTGTGTGCGGTGCGTCTGCCAAAGCGGCGCGCTGCCGGCACTGCGATGCTCCCGTGCTGGCCGTTCCCAGTGCGGTTGCCCCCGCACTGCGGCGATATGAGCCATTCCAGCACGCCCGAACCCGCTCCGGCAACATAGACGATCCTCGGCGGATCTCCGGTCGGGCCGGAGTGGATGCCCGGCCGGTGGACCTGCCGGCCCCGGCCGGGGTTGCTCCGGTGCGCGGAGCTGCGTACGTTGCCAGTCGATCACCGAGCCATGACCGGGGGAGAGTGTCGTGACGGGCGTCGAGATCCAGCCGATCAATCCGGGTGGGCTGCCGGCCCCGACGGGCAACTACACACACGGCACCCTGGTCAGTGGTGCGGGCCGGACGGTCTTCGTCAGCGGCCAGGTGCCGTGGCCGGACGAGGCGGGCCGGGTCCCGGCGGACTTCGAGACACAGTGCCGGCTGGTGTGGCACAACGTCCTCACCGTCCTCGCCGAGGCCGGGATGGGAGTGCGGAATCTCGCCAAGGTGACCACCTATCTCTCCGACCGTCGCTATCGGGAGGCGAACTCGCGGATCCGCGCGGAGATCCTCGGTGACCACGCGCCGGCACTCACCGTCATCATCGCGGACATCTACGCCGAGGAATGGCTACTCGAAATCGAGGCCATCGCCGTCGCCGCCTGATCCCCAATGTCGTACGCCCACCGACCGGCCCGCGGCGGCCGGAGACGTCTTCACAACGACCGGCGGGACGGCAGCCGGCGTAGCACCGGACCGAGGTTGGGTGGGCGGTGCCGGTCCACCCGCTCCGCCGGACATGCCGTCTCCGGGGTCTCCGGAGGTCGGGCGCACCAGCCGACGAAGCGCTTCATGATCTCGGCGGTGCCGAGGTGCTCCAGTTCGGCCACGGCCTCGGTCAGATATCTGAGCAGATAGCTGACCAGCGCCGGAAGGTTCTCCTGGAACAGCTCCTGCAACTGGCCTCTGCGGGTCCGGCAGGGCCAGGGTTCCGCACAGGCCAGGCAGGACCACTCGGGCCGGTCCGGTGCGTGCAGGGGTGGATAGCCGCCCCTGCTGGCCTGGGTGCCGGTCTCGCTCATCGCGACGCTCCAGTCTCGATCGTGGCGGCCGTTTCCGGTGCGGCATGGCGCCGTCGTGTTGCACCGGCCGTGCAACACACGTTTCTCGGCCTGAGGAGGGAGGTTGCACGGCAGACGACATCGGCTCCACCGTCCCGCGCCGGCACCTGGGCTGGTTCCTTCGAGAAATGCGCGAGCGGGAACGCATCTCCCACGATTCCGCCGCGTCCGCCTTGGACTGTTCCCGGCAGAAGATCTGGCGCATCGAGAAGGGCGCGGTGCCGGTGCGGGCCGGCGACGTACGCCTGCTCTGTGATCTCTACGGTGCCAGCGAGCGGATCAGTCACGCGCTCGCCGCGCTCGCCGCCGAGACCCGGACGAAGGGTTGGTGGCACGCGTACGGCGACGCGGTGCCGGCCTGGTTCTCCCTCTACGTCAGCCTGGAGACGGTGGCGAGCCGGCTGCGCCACTACAACGGCGAGCTGGTTCCGGGCCTGCTCCAGACCAGGCGTTACGCCGACGGCGTCTCGAAGCCGTCGCGTCGGGCATCGAACTCGGCACCGGAGCTCCCTCGGGGTGGAAGATCACGGCGCGGACGTCGGGCATTCGCGCGCAGGCTCGCTCGATGAGTGGGCGGACCTCGCTCCAGGGCCAGTCCACCGTTGCCGCAGCCCAGTCCCTCGTTCGTCGGAAGTGACGACCCTATCCGGTGACGTCCTCGTCACCAGTCAACGCGCCGTCGAACTGCTCGCACGGCGATTGCGGCATCATCGGACCATGACGCTCTCGCTGCCCATCGTCGCCGAAGCCAACGAACTGCTCCGGCGCGACCCGCTGGCGCTGTTGATCGGCATGGTCCTGGACCAGCAGGTCAGCATGGAGAAGGCCTTTGCCGGTCCGTACGAGTTGGCCAGGCGGCTCGGCCACGAGCCGGACGCGGCCGAACTGGCCACCTTCGACCCGGAGGCGCTGACCGCGCTCTTCGCCGAACGTCCCGCCCTGCACCGCTTCCCCAGGGCGATGGCCGCCCGGGTCCAGGAGGTCTGCCGGGCTCTCGTCGAGCGGTACGACGGCGACCCCGCCCGGCTCTGGTCCGGGGCGGAGGACGGCCGGGAACTGCTGAAGCGGATCACCGCCCTGCCCGGGTTCGGTCGGCAGAAGGGGCAGATCTTCCTCGCCCTGCTCGGCAAGCGGTTCGGCGTCCAGCCGACCGGCTGGCGCGAGGCGGCCGGCGACTACGGCCGCGACGGCGTCCACCACTCGGTCGCCGACGTGGTCGACGAGACGTCGCTGACGAAGGTACGCGAGCACAAGCAGCAGGTGAAGGCCGCCGCCAGGGCCGCTGCGGGCTGACCCGACCGGGCGTCGGGCGATTCGGCCGACGGTAGCGCCGGATCCGTCGCTGACTCGTTGAGTGTTGAGATCAACGACACTCAGGGGGCGCTGTGGACCTCTCGGCGGCACCGGCCGGGGTACGCCCTGCGGCGTCGACCCGTGCCGCCGGAGCGACGCCGGATGGCTGACACCCCCACCGACCCGCTGCTGCGCGTCGAGTCCAGTTCGCAGCGGGCCACGTTTCTGGAGCTCTTCTTCGACCTGGTCTTCGTCTTCGCGCTCACCCGGGTCTCGCAACGGCTGGTGGAGGATTTCACCGAGGAACAGCGCGTCCTGCTCTCGGAGGTCGGCCAGTCCCTGGTGCTGTTCCTGGCGCTCTGGCTGATCTGGTCCTCGACCGCCTGGGTAACCAGCACTCTGGAGCCGGACGCGTTCGCCGTGCAGGGTGCGGTGGTGGTGACCGTCATCGGCAGCATGGTGGTGGCCGTCGCCCTGCCGGAGGGGTTCGGCAGACACGGCCTGGTCTTTGTCGTCGCCTACCTCGCGGTCCAGATGGGCCGGGTGGGGTTCTTCCTCTTCGCCACGCGCGGTCGGGGGGCGACTGCCGATCCGGCCGGGCCGCGACGGGTGCTCGTCTGGCTCGTGGCGAGCGCCATGCCATGGCTCGTCGGCGGATTGGCCGGCGAGAGCATGCTGCGCGGGGTGCTCTGGACCGTCGCGCTGAGCATCGACTATCTCGGGTTGACGCTGGGCTGGCCGGTCCCTCGCATGGGCCGGGCACGCTACGGCGATCAACCGTTCGCGGCGGAGCACCTGGCCGAGCGTTACCAGCAGTTCCTGCTGATCGGGCTCGGGGAGCTGATCCTGGTGACCGGTATGGCCTTCGGCGGTGACGGCGGCGACTTCACACCCGGCCGTACCGGTGCGCTGGGGCTGGCGCTGGTGAGTACCGTGCTGCTCTGGCGGATCTACTTCTATCGGGCCGGTCACGTGCTGCCGGCCGCGATCATCAGGTCCCGGAATCCGACCGGGCTCGGTCTCTCCGCCGCGTACACGCACCTGGTCATGATTGCCGGCATCGTGCTGACCGGGGTCGGCTACGAGCTCTCCATCGCCCATCCGGCCGAACAGATCGTCCCCGTCTGGCTGGTCGCGCTCCTGGGTGGCCCGGCGCTCTTCCTGGCCGGACGGTCCCTCTTCGAGTTCCAGGTCTTCGGCCGGATCTCCTGGCCCCGGGTGGCCGCTGTGCTCCTGCTGGGTGCGGTGGCGCCGTTGATGGAGATCCTGCCGTTGCTGGCGGTCGCCGCGACCGTCGTCGCCGTGCTCCTCGGGGTCGCGCTCGCCGACCTGCGCCGCGCGCGTGGCCATGCCCCGGAGCAGCCGGCCCCGCCGATCTGACGGTCGAGGCAGTCGAATCGGAGGGAGGAACCCGCAGGTCCGAGGGCCGACGCCGCCGACCTGACGCCTGACGCCACCGGCCGCCCCGGCGCGGTCCTCAGGCCGCCGTCGGGTGGGCGAGCGAGGCCAGGGCTCGGCGCACGTCGGCCAGCGACACGGTCGCCGAGTCGTCGAGGTCGGCGAGACCGGCCTCGACCCACTGCCGCATCAGCGTGGTCACCCCGATGCCGCGGGCCTCGGCGGCCGAACGGACCCGTTCGTAGGTGTCCAGTGGCAGGCGTATCGAGCGGCTGACCATCGGCACGTCACTGTCCGGGGTGGGCAGCTCGACCGGCTGCGCATCGTTGATCAGGTCCGCGATCTGGTCGTCTCCGGCGTCGAACCGCTTGATGGCATCGTCTCGGTGCATCGTCACCGCCTCCTCCTCGTCACCGTGCTCGATCGCGTGATCGATCCCGGTCTCCTGGTGCGCGATCTCGGGCCCGCCCCTGAGGACGGACTCATCCTCGCCGCCCCTGGATCGCCTCCTCGTAGCGCTTGGACTCGATGTCGGTCAGGTCACGCGCGGAGAGGATGTCCCAGTCGTTGTCAACTTGATCGGCCTCGGCCAGCAGGATGGCCAGTCGCCGCCCGCGACGTGCGGTCACGTAGACCACCATCACGTCGTCACCGAGGTGCCGGATGACCCGTCGGGCGCTGTGCAGCGCCTCCCACACCTCGCCGGGGGTGACGTCGTGGACCCTCAGGTTGCCCAGCGCCTCGTCGGTGAAGCTGAACCTGCTGCCCACGCGGGGAGCGTACCACGCACGTAACACGCAACGACAGCGGCGAGAACGGAGGACGGGAGGGCGGCGGCCGCCGGGTGCGGTGGCCACCGGGAGTGCGAGGATGGCCGAAGGTGCAAGGATGGAGCGTGCATCCCGGTGCAGGGATGTTCCGGGCACACCGACCAGCATCCCCTCCGGAGGTCGTGGTGAAGCGTCAGGCGTACCAGCCGATCCTGATCACCGACGCCTCGCGCAGCCAGGACGACCAGCTCCACAGCCGCCAGCGCCGCTACATCGTGATGATGTCCATCCGGGCGCTCTGTGTCGTCGCCGGTGCGATCCTGGTCGGCGCCAACGCGCCGTTGCTCTGGCTCTGGCTGCCGCTCTGTGCGGTGGGCATGGTGCTGATCCCGTGGCTCGCGGTGCTGCTCGCCAACGACCGCCCGCCGAAGGAGGAGCATCGGATCGGTGCCCGGCTGCGGCGCTCGCACCTCGACGGGACTCCGCCCCGGTCGCTCTCCGCCGAGGATCGACCGCACCGGGTGATCGACGCCGAGCTGTGAACCGCAGGCGTCGGGCCGCGGGCGTCGGGCACCAATGAGCCGTACCGGTCGGGGCTGACGGGTCAGCGGGGTTCGCCGGCCGGCGGCCGGGCGCCGACCACCCCGACCGCCTCCGCGCCAAGCTCGGCCGCCCGGTCCAGCGCCTCGGCGGGTCCCGCCCCGGCGACCCAGGCGGCCAGCAGGCCGGCCGCGAAGGCGTCTCCCGCTCCGGTCACGTCCCGCACCGGCACCCGCCGGGCCGGCGCGGAGACCACCGCCCCGCCCGGAGCCGCCCAGACGGCACCGGCCGCGCCGGCCTTCACGACCGCGTGCCGGGTCACCGTGGCCAGGGCGTGCGCCTGCTCGGCCGGGGTAGCCGGTCCGGCCAGCACTGCCGCCTCGTCCGCGTTGGCGAGCAGCAGGTCGGCATCGCGTACCCACTCCAGGAAGGCCGCCGGGCCGACCCGGCGCAGCGGTTCCGCGGAGGCCGCGTCGACGCTGGTGGTGAGGCCGCGTCCGCGCGCGGCGGCCAGCGCCCGCCGGCCGGCCTCCCGCGACCGGGCGTCCAACAGGGTGTACGCCGACAGGTGCAGATGGGCCGCGTCCGGAGTCCCGCCCAGCGTGGCCGTCACCTCCTCCGGGGTCAGCCGCAGGTTCGCGCCGCGCTGGGTGAGCATCGTCCGCTCCCCCTCCCCGGCCAGCACGATCACCGTGCCGGTCGGCGTACCCGGATGGCGGCGCACCGCGCACCGCACGCCCAGCGTGGTCAGCTCGGCGATCCGGGACCGGCCGGCCTCGTCGGCGCCGACCGCGCCGATCAGGGTCACCCGGCAGCCTCGCCAGGCCAGCCAGGCGGCGGTGTTGGCGGCCTGCCCGCCGCCGGTGACCCGGATCTCGGCCGAGGTGTCCGAGCCGGGCGCCACCGGCCCGGCCAGCACGGCGAGTACGTCGGTGACGATGTCGCCGACCACGACGATCCGGGCCGGCGACGACGACCCTCCGCCGGCACCCGACGGACCCGGCGACGATCCATCCACGCCTGCCGGGCCCGGCGGTGCCACACCCGCGTCCGCCGGGGCCGGCGACGGTCCGTCGGGGTCTGCCGGCGACGGTCCTCCGGGGTCCGGCGGCGACGGTCCGTCGGGGTCCGCCCGGGCCGGCGACGGTCCGCCCGCCTCTGCGCGGACCGGACCGGGGCCGCTCGTCACCCGGCGGTGGCGGCGGCCACGGCGATCCGGGCGGCGAGGGCCGCGTTGCGCAGGATGATCCGGACGTTGACCGCCAGGCTGGCACCCTCGGTGGCGGAGTGGAAGTGGGCCAGCAGGAACGGCGTGACCGCCTTGCCGGTCACCCGCTCTGCGGCCAGCCGGGCCAGTCCCTCGGCGAGGGTGCGGTCGTGCAGGTCGGGGTCGAGTTGCTCGTCGGCGGGGAGCGGGTTCGCCACGATCAGCGCCCCGGGCTGGACCCCGTGCGCCGCCCGGGCGGCCAGCACCGCCGCCGCCTGCTCCGGCGAGTCGACCGACCAGTCCAGGTCGAAGCCGCCGTCGGTGACGAAGAAGCCCGGGAACCGCCGGCTGCGGTAGCCGACCACCGCGACGCCCAGCGTCTCCAGCCGTTCCAGGGTCGCGCCGACGTCGAGGATGGACTTCACTCCGGCGCAGACCACCGCGATCGGGGTGCGGGAGAGCGCGGTCAGGTCGGCCGACTCGTCGAAGGTCTGGGCCGCCTCCCGGTGCACCCCGCCCAGGCCGCCGGTGGCGAAGACCCGGATTCCGGCCGCCGCCGCCACCGCGCTGGTCGCGGCCACCGTGGTCGCGCCGTCCGCGCCGGTCGCGGCGGCCACCGCCAGGTCGCGTACGGAGAGCTTGGCCACCCCGTCCGAGGTGGCCAGCCGGGTGAGCTGGGCGTCGTCGAGGCCGACCACGAGGGCGCCGCCGACCATGCCGATGGTGGCCGGCACCGCCCCGCCGGCCCGTACCGCCGCCTCGATCTCGCGGGCCACCCGGAGGTTGTCGGGACGGGGGAGGCCGTGCGACACGATGGTGCTCTCGCAGGCGACGACGGGGCGTCCGGCGTGCAGGGCCTCGGCCACCTCGGCGCCGTACCGGATCTGGAAATCGCTCACGGTCGACCACCGTACGGGCCGGATCCGGCCGGTCTTCCGGTGGACCGGCCGGCAGTGACCTGCCAGACTTGACCGTTGGCGGGGTCACCGAGGGAGGAATCACTGCCGTGAGCACTGAGGTTCTCGAGCGTCCGGAGCTGAAGGACGCGGATACCGGGCCGGAAATGTTCCATTACGTCCGGAAAGACAAGATCGCTGAGAGCGCGGTCATGGGGACCTTCGTGATCGCGCTCTGCGGCGAGACGTTTCCGGTCACCAAGGCCGCCAAGCCCGGCTCGCCGGTCTGCCCCCGGTGCAAGGAGATCTACGACTCCATGCGGGACTGAGCCGGTGCCGATGCCGCCCGCCCCGGCGTAACATCCGGCGGTGACCGCCGCGGCCGCCCTGCTTCTCGCCGACCTGACCGGCGTGGCGATCTTCGCCGCCTCCGGCGCGTCGGCCGCGGTGGCGAAACGGCTCGACCTCTTCGGTGTGGTCTTCGTCGGCGTCGTCGCGGCGCTCGGCGGCGGCATCCTCCGCGACCTGGTGATCGGTGCAGGGTCGCCGCTCGCCTTCACCGACTGGCGGTACGCGACCACCGCGGCCGCCACCGCCGCCGCCGTCTTCTGGCTGCATCCCCAGCTCACCCGGCTGCGTACCACCGTGCTGGTGCTCGACGCGGCCGGGCTCGGCCTGTTCACCGTGACCGGCACCCTCACCGCGCTCGCCGCCGGGCTGCCGCCGGTCGGCGCCTGCATGATCGGGATGCTCACCGGCATCGGCGGCGGGTTGGGGCGGGACCTGCTCACCGGGGAGATCCCGGTGGTGCTGCGCCGGGAGATCTACGCGGTCGCGGCGCTCGTCGGCGCGGTCGCGGTGGTCGGCCTGGACCGGGCCGGCCTGGCCGGGCCGGGGGCGTTGATGGCGGCGGCGCTCTTCGTCTTCGTCGTCAGGCTGGTCGCCCTGCTCCGGCGCTGGTCGGCCCCGGTCCCGACCGATCCGAAGGTCGGCGACCGCCCAACCGGCTGACCCTGTCCGACTCCTGTGACGGGTTGTGCCCATGGTGTCGGAGGGTGCTGGAGGGTCCGGCTGGTTATGCTGGTACGGCCTTCGCGCTCGGTCCGGCCGCGGGGGCGTTTTCGTGTGGTCGATTTCTGGCTGTCGTGGTCGGTTTCTGGCCGTCGTAGTCGGCTTCTGGCCGTCGTGGTCGGTTTCTGGCCGTCGGAGGGGAGTGTGCCGCGTGGGAGCCCGACTGCCGGTCATCGACTCGTTCCCGCCGCTGCGGGCGTGGCAGCGCAAGGCGCTGGTGGAGTACCTGCGACGCCGGTCCGACGACTTCCTGGCCGTCGCCACACCCGGGGCCGGCAAGACCACCTTCGCGCTGCGCATCGCCGCCGAGCTGCTCGCCGACGGCACCGTCGAGGCGGTCACCGTGGTCGCCCCGACCGAGCACCTGAAGACCCAGTGGGCCGTGGCCGCCGCCCGGGTCGGCATCCAGCTCGACGCCGCGTTCCGCAACGCCGACCTGCACTCGTCGGCGGACTTCCACGGTGCGGTCGTCACCTATGCCCAGGTCGGCATCGCCCCGCAGGTGCACCGCCGCCGCACGATGACCCGGCGCACCCTGGTGGTCCTCGACGAGATCCACCACGCCGGAGACTCCCGCTCCTGGGGTGACGGGGTCAAGGCCGCCTTCGAGCCCGCCGTACGCCGGCTGATGCTCACCGGCACGCCGTTCCGCTCGGACGACAACCCGATCCCCTTCGTCAGCTACGAGCGGGGCGGTGACGGTCTCCAGCGCTCCCGGGCAGACTCCGTCTACGGCTACGCCGACGCGCTCGCCGACGGCGTGGTCCGTCCGGTGATCTTCCTGGCGTATTCGGGGGAGACGCGGTGGCGGACCAGCGCCGGGGACGAGTTGGCCGCCCGGCTGGGCGAGCCGATGACCCAGGACCTGATCGCACAGGCATGGCGTACCGCGCTGGATCCGGCCGGCGACTGGATGCCGCAGGTGCTCCGGGCCGCCGACGCCCGGCTACAGGTGCTCCGGGCCGGTGGCCTCTCCGACGCCGCCGGGCTGGTGATCGCCAGCGACCAGCAGTCCGCCCGCTCGTACGCCCGGCTGATCGAGCGGCTCACCGGCGAGCGGGCGGTGGTGGTGCTCTCCGACGACCAGGGCGCCTCCGAGCGGATCGCGGCGTTCACCGCCTCCGAGCAGCGCTGGATGGTGGCGGTCCGGATGGTCTCCGAGGGCGTCGACATCCCCCGGCTCGCCGTCGGCGTCTACGCCACCAGCGCCTCGACGCCGCTCTTCTTCGCCCAGGCGATCGGCCGGTTCGTCCGGGCCCGCCGTCCGGGGGAGACCGCGTCGGTCTTCCTGCCCAGCGTGCCGCACCTGCTGGGGCTGGCCAGTGAGATGGAGACGCAGCGGGACCACGTGCTCGGCGAGCCGAAGCAGCGCGACGGGCTCGACGACGACCTGCTGGAGCGGGCGCAGCGCACCGAGCAGGCCAGCGGCGAGCTGGAGAAGCGGTTCGAGGCGCTCTCGGCCACGGCCGAGCTGGACCAGGTGATCTTCGACGGCGCCTCCTTCGGCACCGGCGCCCACGCCGGGACGCCGGAGGAGGAGGAATATCTCGGCCTGCCGGGCCTGCTCACCGCCGACCAGGTCGCGGTGCTGCTGAACAAGCGTCAGGCCGAGCAGTTGGCGGCGCAGCGCCGCCGGAAGGTCGGCGAGGCCGAGCCGGTGCCGGCGCCCAGGCCGGAGAGCCGACCGCTGAGCGCGGCGGAGCGCCGGGTCAGCCTGCGCCGTCAGCTCAACGCGCTGGTCGCGGCGCACCATCACAGGACCGGGCTGCCGCACGGCAAAATCCATGCCGAGCTGCGCCGTCGCTGCGGTGGGCCGCCCAGCGCGCAGGCCACCATCGAGCAACTGGAGGAGCGCATCGCCACCGTCCAGACGCTCTGAGCGCCGGACACCGTCAACGGGGACGGACACCGCAGCGGGGAATAGACGACCGGAGGCGCCCTTTGGGCACCTCCGGTCAACTATGTCCTTGTTGGGTCAGTTTGCCATTAACTCGGCGCCCCGCCAGCTGAACTCGGGGTCAACCGCGTAACGAACCGTGATCTTGACCAGATCCTCGGCGTACTTGTTCGCGTGATGCCCACAGAACACCAGCTCGCTCCCACCCGCGAGGGTGATCCGGAGCTTGCCGGCGGCGTTACAGCGGTCGCACCGTTCATCGGCGGCTGGGGGAGCCACCGTCTCGGGCGGCGGCGTGAGGGTTGGGGTCATCGCCTTCCTCCTGCGGTCGTCACCGATGAACACTCTCGTCGGTCATTGCTCACCTATCGTGCAACACCCTTGTGGGGTGTGGCCTTCCCAGTGTGCCCCCGGGGGACCGATGTCACACGTGGTAGAGACAGTGTGCCGTGCCACCAGGGTGCCACGTCAACGATCACAAGTGGGGAACACCCGATCACCGCGTGCCCGTTGTACGTGTGGTGATCAGATGGACACGACTGGTTGACTTTTGGGGTCAGTCAAGATAATCGCGAAGCACCTGCGAACGGGACGGATGGCGCAGCTTCGACATCGTCTTCGACTCGATCTGCCGGATCCGCTCGCGGGTCACGCCGTAGACCTGGCCGATCTCGTCCAGGGTACGCGGCTGCCCGTCGGTCAGCCCGAAGCGCAGCCGCACCACGCCGGCCTCCCGCTCGGAGAGGGTCTGCAACACCTGCTGGAGCTGGTCCTGCAGGAGCGAGAAGGAGACCGCGTCGACCGCGACGACCGCCTCGGAGTCCTCGATGAAGTCGCCGAGCTGGCTGTCGCCCTCGTCGCCGATGGTCTGGTCGAGCGAGATCGGCTCCCGGGCGTACTGCTGGATCTCCAGCACCTTTTCCGGTGTGATGTCCATCTCCTTCGCCAGCTCCTCCGGGGTGGGCTCGCGGCCCAGGTCCTGGAGCAGCTCGCGCTGGATCCGGCCCAGCTTGTTGATCACCTCGACCATGTGCACCGGGATGCGGATGGTGCGGGCCTGGTCGGCCATGGCCCGGGTGATGGCCTGCCGGATCCACCAGGTGGCGTAGGTGGAGAACTTGTAGCCCTTGGTGTAGTCGAACTTCTCGACGGCGCGGATCAGGCCGAGGTTGCCCTCCTGGATCAGGTCGAGGAAGGCCATGCCGCGCCCCGTATACCGCTTGGCCAGCGAGACCACCAGCCGCAGGTTCGCCTCGAGCAGGTGGTTCTTGGCCCGCTCGCCGTCCCGGGAGATCCACATCAGGTCGCGCTGCATGTCCCGGACCAGCTTCTCCTCGCCCTCGTCGGCGGCGCGCAGCCGCTCGGCGGCGTAGAGGCCGGCCTCGATCCGCTTGGCCAGCTCGACCTCCTGCTCGGCGTTGAGCAGCGGGACCTTGCCGATCTGCTTGAGGTAGGCCCGGACCGAGTCCGCCGAGGCGGTCAGCTCGGCGTCCCGGCGCGCCTGCTTGAGCGCCTCGGACTCCTCGTCGTCCCACTCGAAGTCGTTGTCGGTCGCGGCGTCGGCGGCATCGGCCGCGGCGGCCTTGGCCAGCTCGGCCGGCTCCTCGACCACCACGTCCTCGATCTCGGCGGCAAGCTCCTCCGGAGAGATCTCCTCGCCGGGACCCTCCGGATCGGCGCCCTTGGTCGGGGAGCCCGCCTTGGCGGCCTTGGCCGGGCCGGCGCCGGGCGCCGCCTTGGCGGCACCGCGGCCGGCCTTCGCCGGAGCCTTGGCGGGCGCGGCGGCCTTCGCGGCCGGCTTGCCGGCGGCACCGGCCGGCGCCGGGCCCTCGGCCGAGAGCGCCGGCTTGCGGGACGCCGCCTTGCGCGTCGCGCCGGCCGCCTCGTCGGCGGCGGGCGCCTGCTTCTGCGCCGGCGGAGCCGACTTCTTGGTCGCCTTGGCGGTGGTCGCCCGGGACGCGGGAGTGGCGGAGCGCGCGGCGGCGACGCGGCGGCGGGTACTCGCCGAGCCGTCCACCACGACGGTCACCCCCGCGTCGGAGAGCGCACGCAGGATCTTCTTGGCCTGGGCCGGAGTCACCTCAGCAGACTCGACCGTGCGCGCCAGCTCGGCCGACGTGAGCTGGCCGCCGGCGTTCTGCGCGTGGGCGATCAGGGTGTCGGTGAGCGAGCGTACGTCGGCGCCGATGTGGCGGGGTTCTGTCACGAATGACCTTCCGGAGGCGATGAGCGAGCACGGCCGGGATCGGCCGGCGCAGCGCTATGCGTTGTGTCGGGCCGATGTGGTTGAGGGACCCCCGTGTCCGGGCCGTCCGTTGCTTGGCGGTCCGTGGCGCGTGGGCAGGCGTGAATTGTAACGCCGTCTGCGGCGATCATCCCGCGCCGCACGCCGGAGAGGTGGTCCGGGGCCACCGACTCGATGGGCGTTTTGACTTTGTAAGGATGATACTCGCGCCTGGGGCGGCACGTCACAGGCGTGCGGGAAGGGGACGTCATGCAGGGCACGGAACCGGCTCCGGAGGAGCTGCTCACGATCGCGGTCGAGGTGGCCCGGGAGGCGGCGGGGATCGCGTACCGGATGCGGGCCGAGGGAGTCTCCGCGGTCGCCACCAAGAGCACGGTGACCGACGTGGTGACCGCCGCGGACCGGGCGGTCGAGCGGCACGCGGTCGCGGCGCTGCGGGCGGCCCGCCCCGCCGACGCCGTGCTCGGCGAGGAGTACGGCGATGCCGGCGGGACCGGAACGGGTGGCGGCAGCGGCGTACGGTGGATCCTCGATCCCATCGACGGGACGGTGAACTACCTCTACGGACTGCCGCACTACGCCGTCTCGCTCGCCGCCGAGCTCGACGGCGAGGTGGTCGCCGGGGTGGTCCGGAACGCGGCCACCGGCGACGAGTGGACCGCCGTCCGGGGCGGGGGAGCCCACCGGGCGGGCCGGCGGCTGGGCGGCTCGGTCGAGACCGACCTCGGCCAGGCGCTGGTCGCCACCGGGTTCGGGTACGACCCGGCGCGTCGGGCGCACCAGGCCGGCGTGCTGCACCAGCTACTGCCGTACGTCCGGGACATCCGCCGGTTCGGCGTCGCCTCGATCGACCTGTGCCTGGCCGCCGAGGGGATGGTCGACGGCTACTACGAGAAGGGCCTGAACCTCTGGGACCACGCCGCCGGCGGGCTGGTCGCCGCCGAGGCGGGGCTCCGGGTCGACGGGCTGGACGGTGCCGGCCCCGGGCCGGACCTGGTGATCGCGGCACCGCCGGCCCTTTTCGGCCCGCTGCACGACCACCTGGCCCGGCTCGACGCGGCCGGCGGCCCCTGAAGCCGAGCCGGCCGGGTGGGACCCGGTCAGGGACCGGCGCCGGTCGGCCGGGCCGGCGCTCTCAGGTCAGGTCGGGGTCCACGCACGTCTGCGGCGGCAACTGCGGGCCGCCGCTGCCCTGTGCGAGTGCCTGGTGGACCTCGGTGATGGTGGCCAACTGCTTGAACTCGCCGCCGATGACCACGTCGACCACGTCGTCCTCGCGGTCGAGCTGGAACTCCGGCTCCGCCTCGTTGAGGAAGTACGCCTTGAGGACGTGGTACGAGCCGACGCCCCTCGGCCCGTACCGCAGCACCGCCACGGCGTCGTCGATGCCCTTGCGGTTGGGCTCGTCGCCGGCCTTGAGGACCTGGAACTGCCGGTTCTGGAAGTCGGTCTTCACCGTGTTGGCCAGGCCGACGCTGTCGGTCCCGTTGTAGACGTTGATTTTGATGTCCTTCGGGAGCCGCAACCGCGTGTCGGCCAGCTTGTCGCCCTCGTTGCAGTCGCTGGCGGCCTGCTTGCCCGCCTGGGTGTCGCGCACCAGGGTGACGGCGACGAACACCACGGCGATCACCGCGAGCACGCCGACGACGAGGAGGGCTCGGACGCGCGCGAAACTCATCTGGTTGGCTCCTGCGAAGGTGGTGTGGGACAGCCGCCGGTCGGTCGACCGCGTGGGCCGCCGTGGCTACCGAGTATGCCGGTGCCGCCAGCCGTTGTCCGACCGGGTGTTGAATCCGCCGGATTTGTCGGCGCGGCGACGACGATCGGCCGACCACTACCCCTATCTTCGTGTCGCCTGAGTCACATTGGGAACAACTCCGCGCGCTCGGACGTACATGCATGCCGCAGGGACGGTATACATGCCTCGCCCGAAGGGGGGTAAGGTACCCCGCTCGCCGGGGGAGTTCCTCCCGGCGGCCGCGACCCGGAACGCGCGCCGGGTCGGGCGACCGGAAAATGATGACCGGCCAGCGGGAACCGAAACAGCGTCCTCCGGCGTTACAACCGGAAGCGACTATATCGATATGGGAGAGTGAACCGATGGCCACCGACTACGACGCCCCGCGTCGCGACGAGGTCGACCTCGGCGAGGACAGCCTGGAAGAGCTCAAGGCTCGGCGGGTCGACTCACAGTCGGCCGCAGTGGACGTCGACGAGGCCGAGGTCGCCGAGAGCTTCGAACTGCCCGGCGCCGACCTGGCCGACGAGGAGCTCACCGTCAAGGTGCTGCCGATGCAGTCGGACGAGTTCCGCTGCGCGCGCTGCTTCCTGGTGCACCACCGCAGCCAGCTCGCGGTGGAGCGCAACGGTGAGCTGATCTGCCGCGAGTGCGCCTGACCCTCCGCCGCCGGGCGGTTACTCCGGCGTGGTGGAGCCGGCCCGCCGGGCGGGGACGAGCCCGCGGGGCGTGAGATGAGCCCGTCGCGCCGGCACGGGCCCGCCGGGGAAGCGGCGACCTCCACCGGTGGAGGTCGCCGCGCGTGATTCGACACGGGAGCTGGCGGGTACCTGCTTGACTCGATGCGCGTGACCGCACGCCCCGACGACTACGCGCGCTGGAGGTCATGATGAGCCGTTCCGACCGGGCGTCCGAGGCTTCCGCGCCGGCACCGACCGGACCGGCGTCGACGGATCAGCCAGCGTCCGATCAGGCACCAGCCGCTCCGACGTCGACCGAGCAGGCACCGACTCCGCCGACGTCGACCGAGCAGGCACCGACTCCGCCGACGTCGACCGAGCAGGCGGCGGCCGCTCCGGCGTCGACCGAGCAGGCACCGACCGAACGGGCGGAGATCGGCCGGCAGGGCGGGCCGACCACCGCGACGGGGAGCGAGGTCGTGGCCCGCGACGACCTGGGACCGACCGTCGCCGCACTGACCGCGGACGAACTTGACCAGTCGCGTCGGCGGCGGCTGCTGGGCCGGCTGGTCGACCAGGTGCGGGGCAGCAGGCCCGGCAACCTGTTCAGGCCGAGGGCGGCGATCCGCTGGCTGACCGACACGGTGGCCGAGGTCGCGCCGCACGTCCCGGTGCGCGACCGGGAGACCCTGCTCCGGCACTTCGACGGCCTCGACGGGGACGCACTCGCCGACCGGCTGATCCGCAACGCCGTCCGGGCAACGGCCGGGGTGGGCGCGGCCGGCGGGGGAGTGGCGGCGGTGGAGTGGGTGGTCACCCCGACCCTGCTCTCGGCGCCGGTGCTGTTGGCCGCCGAGACCGTCGCGGTCGTCGCCATCGAGCTGAAGCTGATCGGCGAACTGCACGAGGCATACGGCGTGCGGCTACCGGGTGGCACCAGCCAGCGGGCGGTCACCCTGGTCCGGTCCTGGGCGGCCCAACGCGGGGTCAACCCGCTGCTGCCCGGGGTCGGGGTGGGTGCCGTGTTGGGCACGGCGGCCCGCAAGGAGTTGCGGGAGCGGCTACTGCGCCGGTTCGGCCGCAACCTGACCACCCTCGGACCGTTCCTGACCGGCGCGGCGGTGGCCGGGTTCCTGAACGGCCGGGCGACGAGGGGACTCGGCGAGCGCATCCGGGAGGACCTCCGCAACGGCCCACCGGCGCTCGGCAGCTGAGCGGGAGGCCGGGGCCCGCCGGGCGGGCGACGGTGCTGTCAGGTGCCGTCGCGGTGCGGCGTCAGGCGCTGTCGCGGGCCGCCAGGATCGCCTCGGCCAGCCGTACCGGATGGCGGGAGCTGACCACCCAGTAGGGCGTCGGATCGGCCGGGTCGTCGAGGACCACCTGCACCGCTCCGGAGACCCACGGGCGCTGCACCACGAAGGCCAGCGGGTCGGCGCCGACCCCGAGCACCTCCCGCCGCCCCGCCGCGTCGAGCGGGATCGCGTCGGCGACGTACCGGACCGGCAGGCGGGCGTCGTCGACCAGCAGCTCACGGTCGTGTACGGCGATGGGGATCCGGCCGAGCCAGCCGAGACCGACGGCGGCCAGCGGCAGCAGGACCGCGTACGGCAGCCAGGCCCGCAGCCCGGTGGAGCCGAGCCAGAGCTCGGTGGCGAGCAGACCGGCGGTGGCCAGCCCGGCGAGCCAGAGCCACCAGGGCAGGGTCAGCCGCTCGGCGTATTCCGGGCGGGCCGCAACGGCGGCGGGATCGGAACTCGTCGGGGCCACGCTGGAAGGGTACGACCCGGCGCGGCCGGTCGACCCGGCAGGATGGGGGCAGCACCGGTGGAGCCGCGAACTGCCAGGAGAGTGAGAGAGCGTGACGCACCTGCTGCCCGTACCCGTCCGGCGACTCGATCCCGACCTGCCGCTGCCGGCGTACGCCCATCCCGGCGACGCCGGAGCCGACCTGGTCGCCGCCGAGGAGGTCGAGATTCCGCCTGGCCAGTGGCGGCTGGTCCGCACGGGCATCGCGCTCGCCCTTCCGGCCGGGTACGTCGGACTGGTCCACCCGCGGTCCGGACTGGCGGCCCGGCTCGGCGTGACGGTGCTCAACGCCCCCGGTACGGTCGACGCCGGTTACCGGGGCGAGATCCTGGTCAATCTGATTAACCACGACCGGGTGTCCCCGGCGAAGATCTCCCGGGGCGACCGGATCGCGCAGCTTCTGGTGCAGCGGGTGGAGCGGGCCGGGTTCCTGCCCGTCGAGGAGCTGCCCGACTCCGCGCGCGGCGCGGGCGGGCACGGCTCGACCGGCGGGCATGCCGGCCTCTCCGCCACGGACGATCCCGGCGATCCGGGTGAGCCTGTCGCGGAAGCGGGCGGGCGGACCGAGCAGGTGGGCCGCCGGTGACGCGGCCGGGACCGCCCCGGGGCGGCCGCCGCCGTGCGCCGTGCCGGACAATGCGATCCGCGCCGTCCCGGACAATGCGATCCGCGCGCCGTGCCCGACAATGCGAGCCGGGCCCGACGACGCGGGTCGGACCCGACGAGGTGACCGACGGTGCGAGTCAGATCCGCCACCGGCAGCTGGAAACGGAAGGTAGCAGGTAAGCACGATGATCTTCTCCCGAGGCCGCGGCGGGCGGCACTCCCGCGACGAGCGCTCCGGTCGGCAGCCCGCCGACACCCAGGACCTCGCCGCCGCGGCCGAGCCCGATGTGCCCACCCGCGGGCCGTACGACATCGCCGAGGCACCGGCCGGCGTGCAGCGGCTCGACCTGGGCAGCCTGCACATCCCCGCCATCGACGGTGTGGAGGTGCGGGTCCAGGCCAACCCGGACGGGGTGATCCAGCAGGTCGTCCTGGTGCACGGCGAGAGCGCCCTCCAGCTCGGGGTGTTCGCGGCCCCGCGTACGGAGGGGATCTGGGCGGAGTGGCGGGAGGAGATCCGCACCTCGCTGGCGTCCGACGGTGTGGTGGCCGAGGAGGTGACGGGCGCGCACGGCACCGAGCTGCGGGCCCGGGTCCGTACCCCGGACGGCGGCGTCGCCGACCTGCGCTTCGTCGGCGTGGACGGGCCGCGCTGGATGATCCAGGGCGTCTTCCAGGGGCGGGCCGCCACCGATCCGGCCGCGGCGGGGGCGCTTGCGGAGTGCCTGGACGGGCTCGTGGTCGACCGTGGTCAGGAGGCCAAGCCGGTCCGCGAGCCGCTGCCGCTGCGGCTGCCCAGGGATGCGGCGGCCGGCGCCGGTCCGGGACCGGACGGGACCCCGGGACCGGACAGGGCGCGGGGCGACGGACGGGCCGGTGCACCGGTCAACGGGGTGGTCTCGGGTCACCAGACACCGCACCGCTCCGAACCGTCGCCGCGCCGCCGGGAGGGTTCCTGACCGGGCGTACGCTTGAAGGCGGCCCTGGTACGGCGGCGGCCGGTCCGGCGCGCGGTTGCCAGGGTCGTGTCGAGCACGCGCCGGACACGGCGCGTCGAGGAGGGTGACACCGGGTCATGGCGACCGACCAGGGCCGAGTCTCGTGGCGGGGCTTCCTGCAACGGCTGACGGCGAGCGAGGCCGAGATCGAGGCCGAGGAGTTGCGCCGGGAGAGCGCCGAGTGCGGCAGCACCCCGGCCGGGCAGTGCATGCGGGGCCAGGTGGTCTCCGTCTCGGGCCGGCTCCGCACCGTGGTCTACACCCCCCGGACGAACCTGCCGACCCTGGAGGCGGATCTCTACGACGGCAGCGACGTGGTGACCCTGGTCTGGCTGGGGCGACGGCACATCTCCGGGATCGAGCCGGGACGGCAATTGACCGCGCGCGGTCGCATGGCGGTACGGGATGACCGTAAAGTCATCTACAACCCGTACTACGAGCTGGAGCCGCCGAGGTGAGCACGGGCACCGGCGGCGGCGACGGCCGCGACCGGAAGACGGCACAGATGACCGCTGGACAACCTCGCACCGACAGCACGGCCGGCGACCCGACGGCCGACGATCCGACGGGCGGCCGGGCCGGGGAGGACGAGCAGCTGCCGAGCCTGACCGAGCAGATGGCCGAGCAGCTCGGCGGCTGGCGGGGGATGGTCGAGTCCAGCATCCCGGTGGTCGTCTTCGTCGTGGTCAACATCATCACCGAGCTGCGCCCCGCGGTGATCGCCTCGGTGGCGGTCGCGGTGCTGATCGCCGCCGTCCGGCTGGCCCAGCGGCGGCCGGTCCGGCACGCGGTCAACGGCCTGGTCGGCATCGGCATCGGCGCGATGATCGCCTGGCGTACCGGTGACGAGCGCGACTTCTATCTGCCCGGCATCCTCTACGGCATCGTCTACGGGCTGGTGCTGCTCGGCTCGGCGCTGATCCGGCAGCCGCTGGTCGGCTGGATCTGGTCGATCATCGCGGCCGGTGGGCGCTCGGAGTGGCGGCAGGATCCCCGGCTGGTCCGCACCTTCACCCGGCTGACCGTGCTCTGGGGCGTCGTCTGGCTGGCCAAGGTGGGCGTGCAGGCCGGGCTCTACCTGGCCGACAAGGACACCGCGCTGGGCATCGCCCGGCTGCTGCTGGGCTATCCGCCGTACGCACTGCTGCTGGTGATCACCATCTGGGCGGTCCGCCGGGCGAACCGGATGCCGGGCGTACCGGCGGCAGCGGTCGGCAACTGAGCACCGGCTGGCCGGCCCCCGACGCCCGGCGGGCCGGTTCAGCCGCTGGTGCCGCGGGTCCGTTCGACACTGTCCGGGCCGAGGACCACCTTGCGGACCTGGTCCTCGACCTCGGCCGTGCAGACGAAAATCAACTCGTCGCCGGCCTCCAGCGGGTCGTCCGGGCTGGGCACCAGCACCCGCTTGCCGCGCAGGATGGCGACCAGCGCCGCGTCGCGGGGGAGTGGCACGGCGTGGATCGGGTGACCGACGTACGGTGCGGTCGGCGGCAGGGTGATCTCGACCAGGTTCGCCTCGCCCTGCCGGAACGTCATCAGCCGGACCAGGTCGCCGACGGTGACCGCCTCCTCGACCAGCGCCGCCATCACCCGTGGCTTGCTGACCGCCACGTCGACGCCCCACTGGTCGGTGAAGAGCCACTCGTTCTCGGCCCGGTTGATCCGGGCGACCACCCGGGGCACCGCGAACTCCGTCTTGGCCAGCAGCGAGAGCACCAGGTTGACCTTGTCGTCACCGGTGGCGGCGACCACCACGTCGCAGCTCGCGAGGTCGGCCTCCTCCAGGCTGGCCAGCTCGCAGGCGTCGGCCAGCACCCACTCGGCGGCCGGTACGCGCTCCGGCCGGAGCATCTTCGGCTTCCGCTCGATCAGCATCACCTGGTGCCCGTTCTCGATCAGCTCCTGGGCGATCGAGCGGCCCACGTTGCCGGCGCCGGCGATGGCGACCCGCATGTCAGCGCCCTCCTTCCGGCGGCGAACCCGCCACCGTCGTCACCTGGTCGGCGATGTCGTCGGTGACCAGCATGGAGACCTGGTCGCCCTCCTGGAGCACGCTGGAGGAGGTGGGCAGGGCGGCGATGCCGAACCGGGTCAGATAGCCGACCCGGGCACCGGTCGCCTCCTCCAGGGCGCGGATCGGCCGGCCGATCCAGGCGTCGTGCGCCGGCACCTCGATGATCGACACGGTGCTGGTCGGGTCGCGGAAGATCTCCACGTGCCCCTCGGGCACCAGGTGCCGGACGATGCGGTCGGCGGTCCACCGCACCGTGGCCACGGTCGGGATGCCGAGCCGCTCGTAGACCTGGGCCCGCTTGGAGTCGTAGATCCGGGCCACCACCCGGGAGACGCCGTACGTCTCGCGGGCCAGCCGGGCGGAGATGATGTTGGAGTTGTCACCGCTGGAGACGGCGGCGAAGCCGTCGGCCCGCTCGATGCCGGCCTGGCGGAGCACGTCGCCGTCGAAGCCGGCGCCGGTGACGGTGATCCCGCCGAAGTCCGGGCCGAGCCGGCGGAACGCGTCGGCGTCCTGGTCGATGACGGCCACCGAGTGGCCGCGCGACTCCAGGTTGTGCGCGAGGGTCGAACCGACCCGGCCACAGCCCATGATCACGACGTGCAAGGTAGTCCTCCCGGGTCACCGCGGGCCCGACCCCGTGCGGTGGGTGGTGTCACCATGAGCGTAGTCATCCGGTCCTGTGCCGGTGCCGCCCGACCTCCCCGGCATCCGCCCGCTCGAAACCCCTTCCTGATCTGTTGTCCGCACCCGTCGTGAGCTGCTGACCGCCGCCCCGGCGAAGATCGGCCGCACCGGCCGCCCCGACGAATCCGGCGGCCGTACCCTTAGCGGTTGTGGCCAGACCCACCTCGTTGCTGAAGCGGCTGCTGCTGGGCCGACCGTTCCGGTCCGACAGGTTGCAGCACACGCTGCTGCCGAAGCGCATCGCGCTGCCGGTGTTCGCCTCCGACGCGCTCTCCAGCGTGGCGTACGCCCCGGACGAGATCCTGCTGACCCTCTCGATCGCCGGCACCTCGGCGTACCTCTTCTCGCCGTGGGTCGCCCTGGCCGTCGTGGTGGTGATGCTCACCGTGGTGGCCAGCTACCGACAGAACGTGCACGCCTATCCGTCCGGCGGCGGCGACTACGAGGTGGCCACGGTCAACCTGGGCCCGAAGTTCGGCGTCGGGGTGGCCAGCGCGCTGCTGGTCGACTACGTGCTGACCGTCGCCGTCTCGGTCTCCTCGGGGGTGGCCAACCTCGGCTCGGTGCTGCCGTTCGTCGCCGAGCACCGGGTGGGGATCGCGGTCACCGCGGTCGCCGTGCTGACCGCGATCAACCTGCGTGGGCTGCGGGAGTCCGGCACCGCGTTCGCGATCCCGACGTACGGCTTCATGATCGTGATCCTCGGGATGATCCTCACCGGGCTGGTCCGGATCTTCGTCCTCGGCCACGACCTCCGGGCACCGAGCGCGGACCTGGTGGTCAGCGCCGAGCACGCCGACATGACCGCCTTCGCCATGGCGTTCCTGCTGCTGCGCTCCTTCTCCTCCGGCTGCGCCGCGCTCACCGGGGTGGAGGCGATCTCCAACGGCGTCCCGGCGTTCAAGCCGCCGAAGAGCCGCAACGCCGCCACCACGCTGCTGATGCTCGGCCTGGTGGCGATCACGATGATTCTCGGGATCATCTGGCTCTCCCGGCTGACCGGTCTCCAGTTCATGGAGAATCCGGCGATCCAGCTCGAACGCGGCCCCGCCGGCTACGTGCAGCAGACCGTGACGGTCCAGCTCGGCGAGGCCATCTTCGGCGGCGGGATCCTGCTCTTCGTGGTGGCCGGCGCGACCGCGCTGATCCTGTTCCTCGCCGCCAACACCGCGTTCAACGGCTTCCCGGTGCTCGGCTCGATCCTGGCGCAGGACCGCTACCTGCCCCGGCAACTGCACACCCGGGGCGACCGGCTGGCGTTCAGCAACGGCATCGGCTTCCTCGCCGTCACCGCGATCCTGCTGATCGTCGCCTTCGAGGCCGAGGTCACCCGGCTGATCCAGCTCTACATCGTCGGCGTCTTCGTCTCGTTCACCCTCTCCCAGGCCGGGATGATCCGGCACTGGAACCGGATGCTGCGCACCGAGCGGGATCCGCTGGTGCGGCGCCGGATGGTCCGGTCCCGCCGGATCAACGCCTTCGGGATGGGGCTGACCGGAGCGGTGCTGGTGGTCGTGCTGGTCACCAAGTTCCTGCTCGGCGCCTGGATCGCGATCGCCGCGATGGCGGTCATCTACGCGACGATGCTGGGCATCCGCCGGCACTACGACCGGATCTCCGCCGAACTGACCCCGGCCGAGGGGCGCCCGGTGCTGCCGGCCCGCAACCACGCCATCGTGCTGGTCAGCAAGGTGCACCAGCCGACGCTGCGGGCGATCGCGTACGCCCAGGCGACCCGGCCGGACACCCTGACCGCGCTGACGGTCAACGTGGACGAGGCGGACACCCGGGCGGTGCAGGCCGAGTGGGAACGGCACGACGTGCCGGTGCCGCTGACCGTGATCGACTCGCCGTACCGGGAGATCACCCGGCCCATCCTGGACTTCGTCGCCTCGGCCCGCCGGGAGTCGCCGCGCGACGTGGTCACGGTCTTCATCCCGGAGTACGTCGTCGGGCACTGGTGGGAGAACCTGCTGCACAACCAGAGCGCGCTGCGGATCAAGGGCCGGCTGCTCTTCGAGCCCGGGGTGATGGTGACCAGCGTGCCGTGGCAGCTCGCCTCCACCGCCCGGAAGAACCTCGACCGGTTCGACGCGACGCTGAGCCGCGGACCGGCCCGGGGGCCGCGCGGCGGCACCGTCGGCGGCATGCTCGGGCCACCCCCGCCGTCGAACACCGCCGCCGCGCCGCCACCCCCGCCGCCGCTGGCCGGCACCGACCTCGACGAACCTCCGCCCGGCCCGGGGCGGGACGCCGCCGGTCCGCGATGAGCGCCGGCGAGCGGGTCCGGGAAACCCCGACGGGTCCGGGCGAGGCGGAGCGGGTGGAGCTGACCGTCGGTGCGGTCGCGCACGGCGGGCACTGCGTGGCCCGGCTGGACGGGCAGGTGGTCTTCGTCCGGCACGCGCTGCCGGGGGAGCGGGTGGTCGCCGAGATCACCGAGGTACGCCGCGACTTCCTCCGGGCGGACGCGGTGTCCGTACTCGACGCCTCGCCGGACCGGGTCGTGCCGCCCTGCCCGTGGGCGGGCCCGGACCGGTGCGGCGGCTGCGACCTCCAGCACGTGGCGCCCGCCGCGCAGCGGCGCTGGAAGGCCGAGGTGGTCGTCGAGCAGCTACGTCGGCTGGCCGGGCTGGCGCCGGAGGAGATCGCGGCGCTGGACGTACGCGTCGAGGAGCTGCCCGGCGGCCCGCTGGGCTGGCGGTCCCGGGTCCGGTACGCCGTCGACGCCGCCGGCCGGGCCGGCCTGCTCAAGCACCGCTCGCACGAGGTCGTCCCGATCGACCGCTGCCGGATCGCCCGCCCGGCGATCCAGGAGTTGCCGCTGCTGGCGCCCGGCGGCCGGCGCTGGCCCGACGCCGACGTGGTGGAGGTGGTCGCCTCCTCCGGCGGCGACGTCACGGTACGCGGCCGTCGGGCCACCGGGTCGGCGGCCGGCGGCGGCTCGGCGGCCGGTGGCGGTGACCCGGCCGGCGATCCCACCGGGGCGGGTGCGGGCGGGGCCGGCGGGGCGGCGCCGGGAGACGTCGACGTCGACGGCGCGACAACCGGGGACGGCGGGCTGCGGGAGGCTGCGGAGGAACGGGTCCGGGAGCTGGCCGTCGGCCGGACGTGGCGCCTGCCGCCGGAGGCGTTCTGGCAGGTGCACCCGGTCGCCGCGGACACGCTGGCGGCGGCCGTGCTCGAGCTGCTGGCGCCGGAGGTCGGCGAGTCCGCCTGGGACCTGTACGGCGGGGCGGGACTCTTCGCGGCGGCCCTGGCCGAGCGGGTCGGTCCGGCCGGCCGGATCACCCTGGTGGAGGCGGCCCAGCCGGCGGTCGAGGCCGCCCGGGACAACCTGCGAGACCTGCCCGGCGTCGAGGTGGTCCGGGCGTCGGTCGGTCCGGCGCTGCGCCGGCGCCGGATCGTCGGGCCCGTCGACCTGGTGGTGCTGGATCCGCCGCGCTCCGGCGCCGGGGCCGAGGTCGTCCGGGCGGTCGCCGCCGCCACCGGCCGCGCCGTGGCCTACGTGGCCTGCGACCCGGCCGCCTTCGCCCGGGACGCGCGCACGTTCCGGGAGGCGGGCTGGCGGCTCGCCGCGTTGCGTGGTTACGACCTCTTCCCGATGACCCGGCACGTGGAGCTGGTGGCGCTGCTGCTACCCGCCGATCGGGCCCGGCCGGACCGCTGAGGCGGCACTGACAGACCCCGGCGCTGTCGGCCGAAGCGCTTCCGCGTTCGCCCTATGCGACGTTGCGCACGGCGGAGACGAGTTCGCTCATCCGGGCGTAGCGTCTGCCCTCTGCCGCCATGTCACCGGTTACGGTCTCCGCGAGCGGCGTCTCAACGTGGTCTGGGCCCTGGACGAAGAGACCCTGCGGGGAGATGGTGAGGAAGAAAGCCTCTGATTCCGACAGCTTCGCCCCGAAATGCGCGGGTCACCTTGACGTCGGCAACCTCCGCCACCACGAGGGCCCCGCCCCTTTCACACCATCGGAAAGATTCTCGTAGTACTCGGCCGGGATCGCTGCCGGCCCCAAGGCGAAAGACTTGAGAGCGGCAACGACGTCAGCGCGATGTACGTCCAGGCTGTCTCCGACACGAGCCGACGTGACGGCTCCGGCCGGCGTAGTCTGCGGATTCGACTGTCCCGCACATGCGGTTGTGGTAATCGCGAGCAGCGCGGCGCACACGGCCCTTATCGCAAGCCGGGTAATCCGTGATCGCTTCATCTTCTGCCTGTCCCCTCAATATTGAGTGTTGATGTGGGCCAGGTCGTGCGCCTCCAGCCCGGTCGTGGTCGCCGCAGTCGGATAGGTGTATATGCAGGTCCCGGCCGAAGTCGAGTGCCGCAGGCCGACCGTGTGCCCCAACTCGTGACAGACGATCCCAGCCAAGAATCCCGGTAGCTCCGTACGGCTCGTCCCATGCTCTGACGTCGGGTAGGGGATCGGCGCTGTCTTCGTAGGCGACCATGTCTGTCGGGTTGTAGACATTTCCAACCACCCACCAGAGCGATGGGCCGATACCGGCAATGTCCTGGTCGCCCTCCCATCTGACGACGTGGTAGGCGTTGTTCGCCTGGGACACACAGTTTCGCGGACTGCCCCCGCAGGTGGTCGCACCGAAGTTGGTGGCCTGTGCCGGTGACGCGATCACCACGGCGCCGACTGTCATCGTCAGCACCAGGGCGACGGCCGCCGCCGCTCTTCGGACGGCTACTCCGGTTCTGTTCGCGGGTGCGGTCGGATTGATCACGGATGAACTCCAATCCGTATGGGGGGAGGGATGGACTCGGGTCGCACCCCGGGGCCGATCCGAAGGGGAGAACGAACGACCCCGGGGCGCTTCCCTTGTCGGCTCCGGCCCTGGGTGATGCGGGGGAAGGGGCCGAAGGCCGGTGCCGACGTTCCTGGGGGTGCCGAACCGGCGTCAGCGGCGTCGGGGAATCCAGTAGAGGATCTGGCCGACGACCATGCCGGGGTGCTGGTCGGGTAGCGCTTGCAGGGCGCGGGTGAGATGCGCGGCGAGGTACATCACCAGCCCGATCCGGTTGCCGTTGAAGCTGGCCAGCAGGGCCAGGCGGGCGTCCTGACAGGGCCAGTCGTGCTCGCACACCAGGCAGGCGTACCGGTCCCCGGGGAGGTGCTGCCCCGAGCGGACCGCCGCCAGCCGTCGCCGTGCGGCGTGCCGCTCCCATCGCACCCACGGCCCGATCACGGCCTACACCCGCTCGGCGTGCCTGGCCCGGTGGCGCTGAGCCGGCGTCAGGTTGCCCGCGCTCCCGGTACGCACCTCCGGATAGGCCCAGGTGACGCCGTTCCATCCGTCGTGCCGGGTGCTCGGCGGTGGCGAGGGTGGGGGTGGTGGGGACGCGGCTGCGCCAGCGGCCCGCGCCTCCCTGACGATCCTGGCGTCAACCGTGGCGGCCCGTACCGCCGCCCGGAAGGCGTGCCGGCCGATAGGGCGCACCCTCGGTCCATGCGGCACCGGTACCCGCTCGATCGAGCCGGGACAGGTCCAGCGGTGGCCGCACCGGCAGTACAGCCAGAGGTGCCACCACGCGCGACGATGGCGGGGGTTGCGGGTCTGTCTCATGTGTTGCCTCCCGTCGGCAGATTGGGGACGGGGGCGGTGCCGCCGGAGGTCCCTCTGACTTACCCCACACACCGCCCCCGTCCGACGGAAGATGGATCCGCCATCGGGGCGGATCCTTGCGGCCACTCCCCGGCGAATTGGCAGGAGCCGCTGTGAACGCTTCCGTCTTGCGATCCACCCTGGACCGTGACAGCGCGATAACGGAAGATGTACGGAAGTCATGGCGGGGGAAGACTAAGCCGGAAAAATGACCGCCCCGTCTGGAGAGACATGGAGAATGTGAGGACTTTGTGGCCGGAAGTGAATACCTGATCAAGGAATTGCGGCGCGTCCGCGAAGCCTTCGGCCTCACTCAAGAGGCGTGGGGACAGCGGATCAAGTTCTCCGCACAGCACGTCAGCTCGATCGAGCGCGGAACGCGGGCCGCGCACCCGCGCTACCTGGAGTCCGTAGATCGGGCGTTCGGCACGGCCTTCCTTGACTTCTATCGAGAGTTCATCGTCGGCGAGGCCGCGCCGGTCTGGTTGAGGCCGTTCATCGAGTACGAGGCACGCGCCAGCCTGGTCCGAACCTTCCAAACGATCGTCATTCCCGGGCTACTCCAGACGGAGGCGTACGCGCGTGCGGTACTGCTCGGGCATGGGCACCGTGGGGAGAGCATGGAGGCCGCCCTGCTCACTCGACTTCATCGGCAGGACATCTTGCAGCGCGAGCCCGACCCCTGTCAGTTCGTCGCGGTGCTCGACGAATCGGTGTTGCGCCGCCGGATCGGATCACCTGATCTGATGCGCGATCAGTTGAAGGCGATCGTTACGGCCTGTGACAGTCCAACCGTTGCGGTGCAAGTGGTCCCGGCCGATGTCGGAGCGTACCCGGGACTTGACGGACCGTTCACGCTGGCGAGCGTCGATGGTCGCCCAATCGGCTACCTTGAAGGCCACCTCAAGGGACGAGTGATCGAGAACCCGGACGCTACATCGGACCTTGAGGGGATCTGGGAAAGTATCCGGGGGTACGCTCTGCCCGTACAGCAGAGCCTCGACCTGATCGTGAGGACGGCGGAAGAATGGACATAGGCGGCATCCCTCGGTGGCACAAGTCGACGCACAGTGACAGCTCCGGGTGCGTTGAGGTTGCCGACAACCTTCCCGGCCGGGTTCTGGTCCGGGACACCAAGGACCGGGACGGCGGAACCCTCGCGTTCGACCCGGCGAGCTGGCGAGCGTTCGTCACCCTGGCGAAGCACCACGGCTGACGCGGGTCCGCGCTGCGGGCCACAACGACGAAAAGCCCCGGCCCTACCTCGCGGTAGGGTCCCGGGGCTGTTGTGCTTCCAGGGCGTCCACCACGCCGACCCGTTTACCCGGGACGCACTACCCGGCGGCGAACCTGGGCAGCCTCACCGGGCCGGCGGCCCGTTCGCCTCACGCCGCACGGCCGGCAACTGCCGCGCGCTGAGGCGGGTGGTGTAGCGGCGCCGTAGCGGGCGGTGTGGCGACGTTCTGGATCGGTTCAGACAGTGGCGTGCAGGGTGGGTTGGGGGACCGCCTCCGTATCCCGGCGGGCGGCCCGGGCGGCGGCCCGGTCGCGGAGCCGGATCCAGGCGACGATCAGCAGTATCACCGGAAGCAGCGGCAGCGCGATCAGCAGCACGATGCCGACCGCGAGGACCTGACCGGCGGCGTACCGGCCGGATGTCGGCGTGCTGCGGACGTGGTCGGAATTCCGGCCGGGGCGGGAGTCAGCAGGCGGCATGTCGAGACCTTAGGGAAGGGTCGGGGTTACCGGCCATGCTACGGCCGTTTGCGGGATCTGCCCGATTTTTCGTTCGTTCGGCGGAACTGCTCCCCGCCACTCGCGGTGTGGGGTCGTCAACTGTCCGCGACCGTCGACCGTCCGGTCAACGGGACTCTACCGATCGCCGCCCGCCCCGGCGGCACCGGTCGACCCACCGGCTTCGCCGGCCGGGCTGCGGGGCGGCCCGGCCCCGATAGACTCTGCGGCTATGAGCCTGTCTAGGGAGCGAATCAGCCAGCCCGGCGCCGTGCGGCCCGATACCGCTGCCGAGCGCGGCGAGGTGACGGAATGAGCGTGGAGGAGTCGGAAACTCCCGTCGGGCGGCTGTTGGGCGCGATCCGCGGGCCGCAGGACGTCAAGCGGATGCCCGCCGAGGATCTGGCGCTGCTCGCCGCCGAGATCCGGGACTTCCTGGTCGCCAAGGTCTCCCGCACCGGCGGGCATCTCGGCCCCAACCTCGGGGTGGTCGAGCTGACAGTGGCCATGCACAGGGTCTTCGACTCGCCGCGCGACCGCTTCCTCTTCGACACCGGCCACCAGGCCTATGTGCACAAGATGCTCACCGGCCGGCAGGAGGGCTTCGACCAGCTCCGCCAGCGCGGTGGCCTCTCGGGCTACCCGAGCCAGGCCGAGAGCGAGCACGACCTGATCGAGAACTCGCACGCCTCGACCGCACTCTCCTACGCCGACGGGCTCGCCAAGGCGTACGCGCTGCGCGGCGAGTCGCGCAGCGTCGTCGCGGTGGTCGGTGACGGCGCACTGACCGGCGGCATGTGCTGGGAGGCGCTGAACAACATCGCCGCCGCCCGCAACCCGCTGGTCATCGTGGTCAACGACAACGGCCGGTCGTACGCGCCGACGATCGGCGGCCTCGCCGACCACCTGGCCACGCTCCGGCTCAACCCCGGCTACGAGAAGGTGCTGGACGCCGTCAAGGAGGCGCTCGGTTCCACCCCGATGGTCGGCAAGCCGATGTACGAGGTGCTGCACGCGGTCAAGAAGGGCATCAAGGACGCCGTCGCGCCCCAGGCGATGTTCGAGGACCTCGGCATCAAATACTTCGGCCCCGTCGACGGACACGACATCGCCGCGATGGAGTCGGCGCTGCGCCGCGCCAAGGGCTTCGGCGGGCCGGTCATCGTGCACGCGGTGACCCGCAAGGGCCTCGGCTACCGCCCGGCGGAGGAGGACGACGCCGACTGCCTGCACAGTCCGAGCGCCTTCGACGTCGAGACCGGCAAGCTGCTGGCCGCCTCGTCGGTGAAGTGGACGCACGTCTTCGCCGACGAGCTGGTGGCGATCGCCGACGAGCGGCCGGACGTGGTCGGCATCACCGCCGCGATGGCCGAGCCGACCGGCATCGCCGCGCTGGCCCGGAAATATCCGGAGCGGGTCTACGACGTCGGCATCGCCGAGCAGCACGCCGCCACCTCCGCCGCCGGTCTCGCCCTGGGCGGCCTGCACCCGGTGGTGGCCGTCTACGCGACCTTCCTCAACCGCGCCTTCGACCAGGTGCTGCTCGACGTGGCGATGCACAAACTGCCGGTGACGTTCGTGCTGGACCGGGCCGGGATCACCGGCCCGGACGGGCCGAGCCACTACGGCATCTGGGACATGTCGGTCTTCGGGGTGGTGCCCGGCCTGCGGATCGCCGCGCCCCGGGACGCCGCGACCCTGCGGACGGAGCTGCGCGAGGCGGTCGCCGTCGAGGAGGGGCCGACCATCCTGCGCTTCCCGACCGGCTCCGTCGTCGCCGACCTGCCGGCGGTGCGCCGGGTCACCGCCGCCGGGTCGGTCTCCGGCGGGGTCGACGTGCTCGCCGAGTCCGCCCGCACAGACGTGCTGCTGGTCGCGGTCGGCGCCTTCGGCAAGCTCGGCGTGGAGGTGGCCGCCCGGGTCGCCGAGCAGGGCTACGGGGTCACGGTGGTCGACCCGCGCTGGGTCAGGCCGGTCCCGCCGGAGCTGCTCACGCTGGCCGGCAGTCACCGGCTGGTGGTCACCGTGGAGGACGGCGTACGGGCCGGTGGGGTCGGTGACGCGCTCGCCAAGGCGCTGCGCGACGCCGACATCCGGGTCCCGCTGCGCGACCTCGGCGTACCGGCGGTCTGGCAGCCGCACGGCACCCGGGCACAGATCCTCGCCGATGTGGGGCTGACCGCGCAGGACGTGGCCCGGGACGTGACCGGCTGGGTCTCGCAGCTCGACGACGAGCCGATCGCCCGGGTCCGGGTGACAGCAGCCAACGGCGACCGGTCGGCGAAGGGACGCAACGCCCGGGGCTGACCCGTCCACGACCTGCCGGTGCCGGCGGGCGGGGGCCGTGGTTGCTGCCCGTCCCGCCGGTCAGTCGTCTTCGCCGCCGACCGAGCGGTCGGTGGTCTTCCCCGGCGTGATCAGGCTGAAGGTCTGCCGGGTCGCGGGTTTCGCCACCACCATCAGCCCCGGACGGTCGACCAGGCGGGTGGTGTCGGGCGGCACCGCGAGACTGGCGTCCCGGCCCGGCTGCCAGACCAGCACCGCGACGGGGCGGGCCAGCGGCAGGACGTACGTCTGGAGTGGCTCGAGCCGGTCGGCGGCCGACACCACCGGCGGCCCGGCGGCGGGCCGGAACAGGACCGCCGACATCATCCCCTCGTCGGTGCGCCAGTTGAGCTGTTCCAGCTTCCTCGGCTCCCCGCTGCCGTCCAGCTCGACATCGTCGGCCAGCGGCTTCGTGGAGAGTTGGTCGATCGGCCAGGAGACCGGCACCGAGTCGGGCTGCGCCTCGCCGTGCACCTGGTGCGGGATGCTGCCGAACGGCCCGGTCTCGGCGGCGAGCCCGCAGGTGTCCAGGCCGTCCAACACCCGGGCGCCGCTGCCGGTGTCGTCGCCGACCAGCGGGTAGCGCGGCGCCTCGATGCCGGTGCCGAGATCGATCGTCCGCTCGGCGGACTTGCCGGTCGGCAGCGACTCGCTGGGGCGCAGCCGGGCGGTGACGGTGCTCGCCGCGCAGGCCGGCAGCGCGACCGGCCCGGTCAGGCCGCCGGTGATGGTCAGCGGCCGGCGGTCCGGTCCGAGGAGGCGCTCCACCCGGGCCGAGACGAGGTAGCGCCGGCCGGTCGGCAACTGCACGGGCAGGACGTCGGAATAGACCAGGTAGCCCGGGTCGGTGTATTCGACCGCCCGGTCGACGGTGAAGCCCGGGCCGTCGCCGGTCAACTGCAGCAGCCAGGACGCCGCCTCGCCCGGCACGTCGGCGGCGACGAGCGCCAGCCGGACGCCGTCGACCTCGCCGAGCCAGAGGATGCCGGAGGTCGGGAAGTGGACCCGGTCCTCGACCGGCGAGCGCCACTCGTCGACCGCCCGGGCCACCGCCGCCGTCGCCTGTGGATCGCCGGAGAGCGAGCCCCGGGACGGCCAGACCCGGAGCGTGCCGTCCAGCGTGTCGTAGCCGACCCGCAGCGTCGCCGGAGGTTCCTTCGGGATGCTGCCACACCCGCCCGCGAGGAGGGCCAGCGTGAGGGCCGCGCCGACGATGCCGGTACGAGCGAGTGGACCCACCGCTGTGCTCCCGATTCGCCTCAGTCGTTGACGGAAGCCACATCCTACGAGATCTCGGACGCCCTCCGGGCGGGACCCGGGAAAGCCCGACCCGATCGGGGACGGCCGGCCGGGCGGGACCGCCCGCCCCGCGGACACCCGCGGCCCAGGCAACTGGGACCAATGGGGTACTCCTGTAGACTCCGCCGACTGTGACGCTTGCCGAGCCACGTCTGCACAGCACGCCCGACCAGGACGGCCCCGAGTCAGGTAGCCGAACGGCGACCGGGGTCGATGGCGGCGTGGCCGGACCTTCCGGTCCGGGCAGTGGTGCCGAGAAGGGCTCACAGAACGGGTCGGCTGGCGGGCCCGCCGGTCGCGAGCCGGGCCCACGGTCCGGCGGCCCGGAGGAGGACCCCGGCACGCCGGACCGGCCCACCGGTGCCCCGAACACCCGGCCGGGCCGCTGGCCGACCTGGCGGCGCGACCTCGCCGTCTACGCCTTCTTCCTGGTCGCCGGCTTCTGGGTGACCAGCCAGATCTGGCTCGACCCGGCCGGCCGGGTCGCCGCCCTCTACAGCAGCGACCCGGCGCAGGTGCAGTACTTCCTCGCCCACTCCGTGCGCGTGGTGCTGCACGGCGAGTACCCGTTCTTCACCGACCGGTTGAACTATCCGGACGGTGTCAACCTGATGGCCAACACGGCGATCCTGGGGCTGGGCATCCCGATGGTGCCGGTGACGCTGCTCTTCGGACCGGCGGTCTCCTTCGTGGTGCTGGTGACCCTCGGCCTGGCCGGCACCGCCTCCGCCTGGTATTACGTGCTCTCCCGACACCTGGTGAGCGCCCCGATCGCGGCCATCGCCGGCGGCTGGTTCTGCGGCTTCTCCCCGGCGCTGTTGTCGCACGCCAACTGGCACCCCAACATCATTTCGCAGTTCCTGCTCCCGTTCATCGTCTGGCGGGTCCTCGTGCTGACCCGCTCCACCCGGCCGGTCCGGGACGGGGTGATCCTCGCGCTGATCGTCACCTACCAGGCGTTCATCAACGAGGAGATCCTGCTCTTCACCGCGATGGCGTGCGGAGTCTTCCTCTTCGCCGTGCTGGTGCAGCAGCCTGGCCGGTGGCGGGCGGCGTGGCGCCCGCTCGGCGCCGGGCTGGCGGTCTGCGCCCTGCTCGCCGGGGCGCTGCTGGCGTACCCGCTGATCGTGCAGTTCGCCGGGCGGCAGGCGTACCACGGGCTCAGCGACGCGGTCCGGGACTACGGCAACGACCTGGCCGCGTTCTTCGCGCCCGGCTCCACCACGCTCGGCGGCAACCAGGAGGCCAATGCCGACCTGGCTCCGAACTACTCGGAGGAGAACGCCTTCTTCGGCTGGAGTCTCGCGTTGCTGACCGTGGCGATCGTGGTCTGGCTCCGCCGCGAGGTGGTGATCCGGGCCCTCGCCGCGACCGCCCTGCTCTTCGCGATCCTCTCGCTCGGCGAGCGGATCTCCTGGTGGAACCGGGGCGCGTTCTGGGGGCCGTGGGACATCCTGGTCAGGGCGCCGCTGCTCGACGCGGTGGTGCCGACCCGGTTCGGTCTGATCACCACCGTGGTGATCGGGCTGATCCTCGCCCTCGCCACCGACCGGGCCTGGACGATGCGGTTCGCCGAGCCGCGGGCGCTACGCGCGGTCGTGGTGACGGCGCTGGCGATCGCGCTGGTGCCGATCCTGCCGCTGCCGCTGCGCGAGGTCAGCCGGCCGCCCGTGCCGCGCTTCATCACCTCCGGCCAGTGGCGCCCGTTCGTCGGCGACGACCAGACGCTGGTGCCGGTGCCGATCCCGGCGATGGGGCACACCAACGGGATGCGCTGGGCCGCCGCCACCGATCTCGACTTCAAGATTCCCGGCGGCTACTTCCTGGCGCCCCGCAACGGCAACACCGGCGACGCGGGACGCTTCGGCGGCCGGCCCAGCGGGCTGAGCGCCGTGCTCGACCAGGTGGCCACGAACGGGCAGCCGGCAACCCTGAACGACCGGCAGCGCCGCCGGGCCCTGGACGAGCTCCGGCACTGGCGGGCGGCGATCCTGGTCCTGCCGGAGCGGCAGGAGCACTCCGATGCGCTGCGTACCACCGTCGACCAGCTCGCCGGGCCGGCCCAACGCACCGCCGACGTGTGGGTGTGGGACGTCCGCGCCCTGACCAACCGCTCGGCGGGGTGAGCGGCCCGAGCCGACCGCGGACCGCGCCGGACGCCGCGGTCCCGTCGGCCGTGCCGGCGGCGGCCGACGGGCGCGTCCCGGGGCGCCGGGCGGCGCTGCGGCGCGCCGCCGACCTGCTCACCGGGCTGCGTGCCTGGTCGGCCCGGCGTCGCGGCCCGCTTGTCGACGCGGCCGTCGTGCTGTGCTACCTGGCCGCGGCCGGCTACGTCACCTCCGGGCTCTGGTGGCACCGCGACCGGATGACCTACGCCAGCAACGACATGATGCTCTTCGAGTGGATGCTGGCCCGCGCCGCCCGGGCGGTGACCCATCTGGAGAACCCGCTGTACAGCACCGCGCTGAACGCGCCGGACGGGATCAACCTGATGGCGAACACCTCGGTGCTCGGCCTGGGCGTGCCACTGACGCCGGTGACCCTGCTCTTCGGTTCGCAGACGACCTACCTGACCGCGGTCGTGCTCGCCCTGGCCGGTACGGCCACCGCCTGGTACCTCTTCCTCTCCCGCCGGCTCGTCGGCTCCCGCCTCGGCGCCGCCGTCGCCGGTCTCTTCTGCGGTTTCGCCCCGGGGATGATCTCCCAGGCCACCGGTCACCTGCACATGATCGCGCAGTTCCTGGTGCCGGCGATCCTCGCGGTGGTCTTCGACCCGCGCACCGACCGGGTGCTCCGGCGGGGTGTCCTGCTCGGGCTGCTCGTCTGCTACCAGGTCTTCCTCGGCGAGGAGGTGCTGGTCTTCCTGGCGCTCGGCTGCGGGGTCTTCACCATCGGATTCGTCGTGGCGGCACCCCGCACGGCCCGCCGGCTGGCGCCGGCGTTCGTCGGCCGGCTCGGCGTCGGCGCGCTGGTCGCGGTGGTGCTGCTGGCGTACCCGCTCTGGTTCCAGTTCCTCGGGCCGGGGCACTACCGCGGGCTGCCCTTCGACCCGGCGGCGTACCCGCTCGACCTGGAGTCGTTCACCGCCGCCTCCCGGCAGTCGATCGCCGGTCACGAGTCGGTGCCCGGAAAGCTCTCGCCCAACCTCACCGAGGAGAACTCCTTCTTCGGCCTGCCGCTGATCGTGCTCTGCGCGGTCATCGCGCTCTGGCAGTGGCGGCGGCCACTGGTCAGGGCGCTCGTCCTCTGCACGGTGGTCTTCGCCGCGCTCTCGCTCGGCGAGGAGCTGCGGGTCGGCGGGGAGGTGCTGGAGCTGCCCGGCCCGTACCGGCTGGTCTCCTGGCTGCCACTCATCGACCTGGCGGTGCCGGCGAGGTTCCCGCTGATCTGCGTACCGGCCCTGGCGATCCTGCTGGCGATCTCCTTCGACCGGATCCCTCGCCGCACGGCGGCGGGCGACCCGGTGCCGGGGACCGGGACGACGACCGCGACGGATACGCCCGGCGGGCGGGTGCCGGTCCGGCTGCTCTGGACCGGGGCGGTCGCCGCCGTCCTGCTGCCGGTGGCGCCGACCCCGCTGCACACCAGGCCGGTCTGGCCGGTGCCGGACTTCGTCGCCAGCGGCGAGTGGCGGGCGTACGTGCCGCCGGGGCGCACCCTCGTGCCGGTGCCGCCGACCAGGGGCACCGAGGCGATCGCCGGGATGTACTGGTCGGCCCGGACCGGACTGGCCTTCACCGCACCCGGCGGGTACTTCATCGGGCCCACCGGCCCGGACGACCCGCAGGGGCGCTGGGGTGCGCCGGACCGGCCGACGGCGGTGCTGCTGGACCGGGTCGCCGCCACCGGCGAGGTGCCGCCGATCGGCGAGACCGAACGGCGGCAGGCGGTCGAGGACCTGCGGCACTGGCGGGCCGCCGTCGTGGTGCAGGGCGGCCTGCACCGGGGCGCCCCGGTCAAGGAGACCCTGGACCGGCTGCTCGGGCCGGGGCGGGGCATCTCCGGCGCATGGGTGTGGGACGTCCGCGACCGGGTCGGCTGACTTACCGGCGGGCGGGTGTCGGCTGACTTACCGGCGGGCGGGTGTCGTGGTCAGCCGACGAGGGGGCGGACGTCCCAGAGCCAGACGTCGTCCACCCGCTGCCCGGGACCGAGCAGCCCGGCGAGCAGGACGTGCAGGGCGGGCGCGGACGGGTGGTCGCCGAGCACCACCACCGAGGCGTTCCAGAACCGCAGGTCCTCGACCGCCTGGCGCCGGTTCTCCTCGGTGACCACCGGCGCGGCGCCCCGGTCCATGGTGCCGTAGATCAGCAGGCTGGTCGGCCGGGACGGCGCGCCGAAGACCCCGTTGCCCTCCGCGTCCGGCCCGATGAAATAGCCGGCCGGGATCGGGAAGGCGTGCTGGGTCAGGGCGCTCCAGCGCAGCGTGCTGAGGCCGTGCACGTTGCTGGGGATGGGCACCGGCACCAGGGTCCGGCCCGCCGGCACGTAGGGGCGCCAGGCTCCGGAGGTGATGAAGTGCGGCGGCGGGTCGACGTGCATGGCCGGCAGCGGGCGCGGGACGATCGGCAGCAGCGCGAGCGCGATCGCGGCGTACCCCAGGATCCGCACCCGGGCCGGCGCCCCGCCCCGGCTCTTCGCGACCTCGTTCCAGCCGAGCGCGACCAGGACGCCGACGGCGGCCACCGTGACCAGGCTCAGCCGGGTCGGCATCATCATCTCGACCAGCGGCAGGTCCTCCGGCAGCAGGTGCCACGGCCCCTCGTGGTCGGTCAGCTCGCCGTCGACGCGGACCTGCCGGCCGAGCGAGGCGAGCGCGAACCCGGCGCCGAGCAGCCCGGCGATCCGGGCGGCGACCGAGCTCCGCCAGAGCAGCACCGCGAGCAGCACGGCCAGCCCGACGAGCGGCCAGCCGAGCCAGGTGTTCTGCTCGGTGATCCCGATGGTCTTCTCCACCTCCGGCGAGCCGGCGATGGTGTCCCGGGAGTAGGTGACGAAGGCCCGCAGGTCCTCGCCCCAGTTGTGGAAGACGCCGCCCTGCAGGCCCCGGTAGGACTGCGGGCCGTTGAACTGGTACCAGATCGGGTAGCCGGCCAGCAGCAGTGCCAGCAGGCCGCCGACGCCGAGGGCGCGGAGGTAGGTCCAGAGCCGTGCCCGCATCAGCGACCAGCGGAACGCCACGTGCAGCGGCACCACGACCGCGCAGGCCAGCGCGGTGAGCAGCAGCATCTCCTCGTTGATGAAGATCTGGTACGCCACCAGCAGGCCCAGCACCACCCCGTTGCGCAGCCAGCGCCCCGGCTCGCCGAGCCGGAGCACCCGGACGACGATGAGCGGGAGGAGGAAGTTGGAGACGAAGTTCGGCTGCCCGTTGGCGTGGTGGATGATGCCGGGCGCGAAGCCGAGGAACGCGCCGCCGACGAACGCCGCGCCCCGGGAGGAGACCAGGTGCCGGGAGAGCATCCAGTAGGAGGTGGCGGACGTCGCCGCGAGCGCGCCGCCGAGATAGAGCGCGTACGTCACCTGCGGGCCGAACGCCCAGGTGAGCGGCGCCAGCGGCAGGGTGACGCCCAGCAGCGACGTGTTGGCCATCAGGTTGACCCCGTCCGGGGCGTTCTGCCGGGCGGAGAAGAGCGGGTCCTCCAGGTGCCGCAGCGAGTACGCGCCATGCGCGAACAGCCACTCGAACCAACTGTGGTCCGTGGGCAGGTGCGACGAGACCCGGTGGTTCACGTCCACCCAGTAGTTGGCGCAGACGAAGACGCCGAGCAGGACGTACGCTCCGATGGCCAGCAGGTCGGCCCGCGCGGGAGCCCGGAGGCGCCGCCACCGTCGGGATTGCCGGGCCTCGGTCGAGCCGGCTTCGGCATCCGAAGAACTGTCCACCACCGGAAGTGCCACGAGGCGCCATCGTACAGGTGACCTCGCGTCCGAATTGCGGGGTACCCGTCTGGGATATCCCGAGTGTGCCCGACCTGCGCGAAAGGTCCGGCCGGGCCGGGACGGCCGGGGGAGAAGGGAGCCGGTGGCCGGGGGACCGGCCACCGGAGGCGGGGACGCCGCGGTGCTGCACTGCCGCCGCCTGGACGCGTCGGTCGGGGTGTGGCGGCTGCCCCGGCAGGTTCGGCCGCGGGCCGTTGCTTGTCCGGCACGGATAGGTTGTCCCCGACAGCTAGTCCGGGAGGTCCTGGTGCGGGTACTGGTGGTGGAGGACGAGCGCAACCTGGCCGACGCGATCGTCCGGGGACTGCGCCGCAAGGGCATGGCGGTGGACGTCGCCTACGACGGCTCGGTCGGACACGAGATGGCGTTCGTCACCCGGTACGACGTGGTGGTGCTCGACCGGGACCTGCCGGGCGTGCACGGTGACCAGATCTGTGCCGACCTGGTCACCTCGGAGGCCCTCACCCGGGTGCTGATGCTGACCGCGAGCGGCACCGTGGCCGACCGGGTGGAGGGGCTCCAGCTCGGCGCCGACGACTACCTGCCGAAGCCGTTCGCCTTCGACGAGCTGGTGGCCCGGGTGCAGGCGCTGGGCCGCCGGGCCACCCCGGTCACCCCGCCGGTGCTGACCGTGGCCGACCTGGTGGTCGATCCGGCCCGGCGGGTGGCGACCCGGGGCGGGGCGGCGGTGGACCTGACCCGCAAGGAGTTCGGCGTGCTGGAGGAGTTGCTCAAGGCGCGCGGGGCGGTGGTGTCCAGCGAGGAACTCCTGGAACGGGTCTGGGACGCCAACACCGACCCGTTCACCACGACCGTCCGGGTGACCGTGATGACGCTGCGGAAGAAGCTCGGTGACCCACCGTTGATCGAGACCGTCGTCGGCGCCGGCTACCGGGTGCCGGATCCGTACGTGCCGGGGCAGGTGAGCGCATGACGGTCTATCTGACCCGGCGCCGGCCACGGTTGCGGCCCACCCTGCGGCTCCGGCTGACCCTGCTCAACGGCATCCTGCTGATCGGGGCCGGTGCGATCCTCGTGCTGCTCGCCTGGCTGCTGGTCGGCGACGCGCTGACCCCGGCCACCCAGCTCACATCGGATCCGATGCTCGAACTCTCCGACGGCAGACTGGTCCAGGCGAGCGAGTGGCAGCGGGAGATGGCGCAGAGCGCGTCCCGGGAGCTGCTGGTCAAGGGTCTGGTGGCGCTGCTGGCGATCAGCGTCGTCGGGGTCATCGGGGCGTACGCGGTGGCCGGCCGGGCGCTGCGCCCGCTGCACCAGGTCACCTCGACCGCCCGCCGGCTCGGCGAGGCAACCCTCGACCAGCGGATCCGCTACTCCGGCGCGGACGACGAGGTGGCCGAGCTGGCCGGCACCTTCGACGCGATGCTGGACCGGATCGGGGAAGCGTTCGAGGCGCAGAAGCGGTTCGTCGCCAACGCCTCGCACGAACTGCGTACGCCGCTGGCGGTGATGCGTACCGAGATCGACGTGACGCTCGCCGACGACGAGGCGGACGTGGCCGAGTACCGGCGGATGGCGACCGTGGTCCGGGACGCCTCCGAGCGGGCCAACAACCTGGTCGACGCGCTGTTGGTGCTGGCGCGCAGCGAGGCGCAGGCGGGCCGCCGGCTGGCCCGGAAGGCGCCGACCGATCTCGCCACCGGCGCCGGCGCGGCGCTCTCGGCCGTCCGGGCCGAGACCGGCCGCCTCAAGCTCCAGGTCTCCACGGCACTGGCGCCGGCACCGGTGGTCGGCGACCCGGGCCTGCTGGAACGGCTGGCCGGCAACCTGATCGAGAACGCGGTCCGCTACAACCACCTGCACGGCCGGATGTGGGTGCGGACCGGGTCGGATCCCGAGCAGGCGTGGCTGGTGGTCGGCAACACCGGCTTCGAGGTGGAGCAGGCGGACGTACCGGGGCTCTTCGAGGCGTTCCGGCGGGGCGGCCGGGAGCGGACCGGGGCCCGGGGTTCCGGGTTGGGGCTCTCGATCGTCCGGGCGGTCTGCGACGCGCACGGCGGCACGGTCAGCGCGGTCGCCCAGCCCGGCGGCGGGCTGGAGGTGACCGTGACGCTTCCGGCCGCCGACACCACCCCGGTGGTGGCCGCGTCGGCCGTGGTCGGCGGGGCCCCGGGCGCGGCGCCGGTCCGGCCCTCGACCGCGAACCCGGCCCCGTCGCCGGCCGGTCCGGCGGGCGTGACACTGCCGGCCGGTCCGGCGGGCGTGACACTGCCGGCCGGTCCGGCGGGCGTGTCCGCGCCGAGCGGTCCGGCGGGCGTGTCCGCGCCGAGCGGTCCGGCGGGCGTGTCCGCGCCGAGCGGTCCGGCGGGCGTGTCCGCGCCGAGCAGTAACGCCAGCACGGTGCCGCTCGGATCGACGGCCGCCCGGGCCGCTCCGGCCGGTGCACCCGTGCCGGGGCCGCAGCCGGAGACGCCGGGAGGGATCCGCCGGGACCTGCCGGAGTCCGGGCCCGGCGGCGACGCGGCGCGCGACTGACCGATGCCCGACCGGGGCGTGCACGTAACGCCGGGCGGCAACGCCGGACGGGGCCGACGGGCGGCGTGTCCCCGTGACCGGCCGATGACGGGCCCCGGGCGGTAACCCGACCCTCAGGCGGCGAGATCGAGGTCGCGTACCTCGCGGCGGATCGCCCGCAGCCGGGCGGGGGTGATGCCGAGTTCCTGTGCCACGTCGGCATCGGTGGCCTCCGGCCGCTCCGCCTGGATCGCGGCGGCCAGCGCGGCGGTCTCGGCGATCGGGCGCCGGGGCCGGCCCGACGTGCCGGCCTTCCCGGCGCGGCCGGGTGAGGCTGGCTTTCGGGAGGCTCCCGATGTCCTCCGGGGCTTCGCCGCCGCGACCGGTTTCACCCCTGGGGACGCGACGGCGACGACCTGCTCGCCGATCCGGGTGACCGGCCCGATCGGCCCGATCGGCTCGACCGCACCGGCCAGGGCGGGGTGCGCCGGTTGGGCGGCCTGTGGCACCGGCGGACGCGGCGCTGCCGGTGCGGACCGTGCCGCCACGGAGAGCACGCCTGCGGGGACGGCAGATGTGGCCCTGTCGCGGGCCGGGGCCGTCTCGGAGGCCGGCGTGTCCTGGCCCGCAGCGGTCGTCTCCTGGCCCGCAGCGGTCGTGTCCTGGGCAGAGCTGGCCGCGGCCTGGGTGGCGGAAATCCGTCCGCCCAACTCGACCAGGCAGATGCTGGCTACGACTATCAGGCCGTCGACCGACAGCGGAAGCAGGTACGGCGAGGCGCCCGTCTCGCCGTACCGGGCGGCCACCCCGACCATGTGCCAGTACGACACCCAGGCGGCGATCCCGGCGATGATGGCGGTGGCCGCCAGCCGGGCGAACGCCAACGAGCGGCGGTGTACCGGCACCCGCGAGATCAGCTCGACGGTGAGCAGCAACGCCAGCGGGGGCCAGGCGGCGATGGCCTGGCTGATCGGGTTGTCCCGGGCGTGCAGGATGTTGGCCACCACCGAGGCGGCGACCCCGAGGGTCAGGGTGGCGCGTACGGCCCAGCGGACCCGGCGAAGCTGTGTGAGGGGCACAGGTCGCTCCTTGCCTGTCGTCGTGCCTTCTCTCGGCCCAGCGGACCAGCCGGCCCGACCGCTCATCCTTACGGGCGAAGCCATCCAGCCGGTGCACCACCCCGATCTCCGGCGTGTCGCTCACCGCCCGTCGGCCGTCCGTGTGCTTGGCGTTGCGGCGCGGCCCTTGTCGCACCGACCAGAGCACGTCACGGAGTTCCTTCCCGGCCGGACTGCTGGGAGCGCTGAAACCGCGTCACGCAGCTTGTCGCGTACCAGGGGTGATGAAAACATTGGCGAATGCCGGCAAGCGACGCCTCCCCGATCAAGCTGTATGCGGAGCGGGCCCGCCTATGGTTCGACGGCCGACTGGTCACCGTGCGGCGAAGTGACCGACTGGGACGTCAGCGGTCCTTCCGGCAGTACGCACTATCCGATTTTCACCATCTTCGCGTGGTACGACACGGGACTGACTCACTCACCGTCGTCGTTCTCCATATCGAGCGTGCCCTCCATACGGTCGATCGGCTGACGATCAAGAGGGGGGACCGGCATTTCTGGACCGCTCAAGCGATCGTGAAAACCGTCAACGAGGCGCGGGCGCAGCGTGTCCGGGCCGTCCTCATGCGCACCGTCGGTCTCGGCCCCTGGCCGGTGCAGACCTGGGACCGGATCCGTTCAATGATCATGGTCCAGGGTTATCCGGAGCCGTGGCCACCCGGGTCAGGTACGCCCGACGGAAGCCGGGCGCTGTATGAGCCCGGCGAATCCGCGCTGCAGCATCTGATCGCCCACTGGCTGAGTTACGTCGCACCGGAGAACCGCTACGGTTACCCCGACGACGCACCCAGATTTCCCGAACTCGGCGGTTTCACCACACCAGCCGAACTGCACTACAGTTCACTTGTTCAATTCGGCCATGTGTGGAACGGCATCATCACCGCCCTGGAGGGCGATTATCCGGCAACGGCCGACCCCGGTTGGGAGCGGACCGCGACCGATCTCCTGCGATGGGGGCACGACCAGGCCGATCGCTACCTGGTACGCAGCAGCCACCACCGCTGTCGGTGATGGTGGTGTCGTCGAGGACCGGGTTGCTGTTGCAGACCCCGGTCTCGGGCAGGTCGAGCCGGACGTCGCGGGCCGCGGCCCAGTCTCCGGCGAGGGCGGCGACGACGGAGCGGGCCTGTTCGTAGCCGGTGGCCATCAGGAACGTCGGGGCGCGGCCGTAGCTCTTGACCCCGATGGCGTGGTAGCCGGGTTCGGGGTGGGTGAGTTCGTCGACACCGTGGGGTGGGACGGTACCGCAGGAGTGCTGGTTCGGGTCGATCAGCGGGGCCAGGGCCCGGGTCGAGCCCATGATCGGGTCCAGGTCGAGACGGAGTTCGGTGGCGATGGAGTGGTCGGGTCGGAAGCCGGTCGCCGATACGATCCGGTCCGCGGTGAGGGTCCGGGTCCCGTCGGACACCGTCACCGCGCCGTCGGCCGCCGGGGCGATCCGGTGTACGGAGAAGCCGGTGACCAGGCCGATGCGGCCGGCGTCGACGTGTTCCCGCAGTCGGGTGCCGAGAGCGCCGCGGGCGGGTAGGGCGTCGGCGGTCTCGCCGCCGTAGGTACGGGCCGGGTTGGCGGCTCGGATCGCCCAACCGACCGTCGTGCCGGGTGCCTGCTCGGCGAGGGCGGCCAGGGCGAGGAGGGTGTTCGCGGCGGAGTGGCCGGCGCCGACGACCAGGACCCGCTTGCCGGCGAACCGGTCCCGGTCGCTGCCGAGCACGTCGGGTAGCGCGTGTTCGATGTTCCGGGCGGCGGTGGCTTCTCCGTGGGCGGGGATGCCGGCGGCGCCGAGGACGTTCGGTGTGTGCCAGGTGCCGGACGCGTCGACGACCGCTCGGGCCAGCAGGTCCGCACCGGACGCGAGCCGCAGCAGGAACGGGGTGTCTTCTCGCCCGGCGGTGCGGAGCCGGTCCAGTCCGAAGCGGGTCACGGCGACCACTCGCGTTCCGTACCGGATGGTCGGCTTCATCGCCGGCAGGTTGGCCAGCGGTCGCAGGTAGTCCGCGACGAGTTCGCCACCGGTGGGCAGGACGTCAGGGTCGGGTTCGACCCAGCCGGCGTCGCGCAGCAGCCGGGCGGCGGTCTGGTCGACGTTGAACCGCCACGGCGAGAACAGCCGCACGTGCCCCCACCGGCCGACGGCCGCGGCAGGACCCTCACCGGCCTCCAGGACGATGAACGGCAGTCCGCGCTGGTGGAGCTGAGCGGCGGCGGCCAGGCCCACCGGGCCCGCGCCGATCACGGCTATGGGCAGATCTTCCAGGCGGTCCGGCATGATCCTGTCACCTCGACGCTGTCTCGACGTTTCTCGAATCAGAGGTTTGCACGCTGTTTTGAGATCTGTCAACCTAGAGGCATGTCGAAGCAGAAGGTGGCGCTCGCCCTGAGCGGTCTCAATGCCGCGACGCCGTGCTGTGCGCCGATAAGTGAACAGCGGATCCCGGCGGAAACCGCCGCCGTGCTCGCTCCGGCCTTCAAGGCGCTCGGTGATCCGGTGCGGCTGCAGTTGATGTCGATGATCGCCTCGGCGCCCGCCGGCGAGATCTGCGTCTGTGACCTCACCCCGGCGTTCGACCTGTCCGGGCCGACGATCTCCCACCACCTCAAGGCCCTGCGTGCGGCCGGTCTCGTCGATGCCGAGCGTCGAGGCACCTGGGTCTATTACCGGGCCCGACCAGGGATCATGCGGCAGCTCGCCGGCCTGCTCGAAGTCGGGGTTCCGGTGAGCGCGTAATCCGGCCCACCTGGCGCGCCGGGCCGCATGCCGGCGCGTTGCGGCGGCCGGTGCGGTGCCGAGGACGTCGGCGCCGGCCGTACATCTGATGTTCACCCGCCGGCCGGACGGGTGAGACCAGCACATGGTTACATCAGGGCGTGCTGATATCAGAAGCGGCTGATGTGATCAGGTTGCTGGCCGACCCGCTGCGGGCGCAGATCGTCGACCTGCTGGCCCAGGGGCCGGCCTGCACCTGTCACCTCGTCGCCGACACCGGGGCGAAGCAGCCGAACGTCTCCGGGCACCTGCGACAACTGCGCGACGCCGGCCTGGTCGTCACCGAACCACGCGGCCGGTTCACCTACTACCGGCTGCTGCCCGACGCCCTGGAGGCCGCCGCCGCGAAGCTCACCGACCTTGCCGCCCAGGCCCGGGCCAACTCCGAATCCCGCCGGGAGTGCTGATGACCACCACCGCCCCCACCGCCGACGAGGCACCCGGGGTCGTCGCCCGGCTGTCCCGCCTGGACCGGTTCCTGCCGCTCTGGATCGGCCTGGCGATGGTCGTCGGCCTGCTGCTCGGCCGACTCGTCCCGGGACTCGACACCGCGCTGGAAGCGGTCAAGATCAGCGAGATATCCCTGCCGATCGCCGTCGGCCTGCTGGTCATGATGTATCCGGTGCTGGCGAAGGTCCGCTACGACCGGCTCGACACCGTCACCGGTGACCGTCGACTGCTGATCTCCTCCCTGGTGTTGAACTGGCTGATCGGCCCGGCGGTCATGTTCGCCCTGGCCTGGATCTTTCTGGCCGACCACGCCGAGTACCGCACCGGCCTGATCATTGTCGGCCTGGCCAGGTGCATCGCCATGGTGATCATCTGGAACGACCTCGCCTGCGGCGACCGGGAGGCGGCCGCCGTCCTCGTCGCACTCAACTCGATCTTCCAGGTCCTCGCCTTCGGCGTCCTCGGCTGGTTCTACCTGTCCGTGCTCCCGGACCGGCTGGGGCTGTCCGGCGAAGCGTTGCAGGTGTCCGGCTGGGACATCGCACGCAACGTGCTGATCTTCCTCGGCATCCCGCTGCTCGCCGGCTACCTCACCCGCCGCTTCGGCGAGCGGGCGAGGGGACGCACCTGGTACGAGCAGACGTTCCTGCCGAAGATCGGCCCAGTCGCCCTGTATGGACTGCTGTTCACCATCGTCGTCCTGTTCGCCCTGCAGGGCGAGGCGATCACCAGCCAACCGTGGGACGTCGCGCTGATCGCCGTACCGCTGCTGGTGTACTTCGCGGTCATGTGGTCCGGCTCGTACGCCCTCGGGCTTGCGATCGGGCTCAGCTACGAGCGCACCACCACCCTGGCGTTCACCGCCGCCGGCAACAACTTCGAGCTCGCCATCGCGGTGGCGATCGGCACCTTCGGGGTCACCAGCGGGCAGGCCCTGGCCGGGGTCGTCGGCCCACTGATCGAGGTCCCTGTCCTCGTCGCGCTGGTCTACGTCAGCCTCGCGCTGCGTCGGCGTCTGTTCCCGGTCGACCCCGCGGTGCCGGCGGGTCGGTCGTGACCGACACACCCGGGGCCGGTTGCGCCGACGACGCCGTCACGGCTGCGGGGCAGGCCCTCGGCGCGGGTCTCCCGCCGAACGTTCGCCCGGCCCCGATCAGTCGCTACCTCAACGGGCCGTACATCGCACGTTCCAGTACCGCTCGGTGCGACCAGCGCCAGAACCGAGCCGCACGACGCCACCTCGGAGGAACCGATCATGTCTGACACGCCCACCGTCCTGTTCGTCTGCGTACACAACGCCGGCCGCTCGCAGATGGCCGCCGGTTGGCTACGCCACCTCGCCGGCGGCGCCGTCGAGGTCCGCTCCGCCGGCTCCGCGCCCGCCGACCAGATCAACCCCGCCGCCGTCGAGGCGATGCGCGAGGTTGGCATCGACATCACCGACCAGATTCCCAGGAAGCTGGAGTGGGAGACCGCGGAAAGCTCCGACGTCATCGTCACCATGGGCTGCGGCGACGCCTGCCCGGTCTTCCCGGGCAGGCGGTACGAGGACTGGCAGCTCGACGACCCGGCCGGCAAGGGCGTCGAGGCCGTCCGACCGATCCGCGACGAGATCCGGACCCGGGTCGAGAAGCTACTGGCCGAGCTGGCAGCGGAGCGGACGGTGGGATGACCCGGCTGCTGATCGTCGGCGGCGGTGACGCCGGACCGCCGGACCGCTGGCGAACCCACGCTTGACATCGGAAATCGGCTCAGTAATCATTGACTCAATGATTACTGAGTCTAACTCTCTTGAGCTGCGCGCCCGGGTGCATGCCGCGTTGGGCGACCCGGCCCGGTTGGCGATCGTCGACACGCTGCGCCTGGGTGACGCGGCCCCGGGAGAGATCGCCCAGGCGCGGGGCCTGGCCACCAACCTGGTCGCGCACCACGTCAAGGTGCTGGAGGCGACGGGACTGGTCGTGCGTACCCGATCGGAGGGCGACCGGCGCCGCACCTACCTGCGCCTCCTACCCGATGCCCTGGCCGCCATCGCGTTCCCGGCGCTACCCCCGGCCGACCGGGTGGTCTTCGTCTGCACCCACAACTCCGCCCGCTCCCAGTTGGCCGCCGCGCTCTGGGCGCGGCGCAGCCGCATCCCGGCCGACTCGGCCGGCACCGAGCCGGCCGACCGGGTCCACCCCCGGGCGGTACGCGTCGCCGGCCGGCACGGCCTGCGGCTGGACCCCGCACACACCGCACACGTCCGCGACGTCGTCCGCGCCGGTGACCTGGTCATCGCCGTCTGCGACAACGCCCACGAACACCTGCCCGACCAGGCGCGACCCCGGCTGCACTGGTCGGTGCCGGACCCGGCCCGGGCCGACACCGACGATGCCTTCGAAGCCGCCCTCACCGAGATCTCCGACCGGATCGACCGCCTCGCCCCCGCACTCACCCCCAGGGACACCCCATGACCGACCTCGCCCGGCAACGCCAGCAGATCCCCATCGACCAGCAACTCGCCCTGCACACCGCCGCCGTCCGGCTCGCCGACGAGTTCACCGGCGTCTACGGCGCCGAAACCATCGAACGGTTCCTGCACACCAGCTACGACCAGTTCGCCGGCGCCAGCACCGTGCCGCACTACCTGCCGCTGCTCGCCGAACGCTTCGCCCGGCAACGACTGACCGCCCTGGCCAGAGTGGAGGGCCGGCACACCGACGGCCGCCCCGTCGTGCTCTTCCTCTGCGTACAGAACGCCGGCCGCAGCCAGATCGCGCTCGGCTTCTTCCAGCACCTCGCCGGCGACCACGCCCTCGCCTGGTCCGGCGGCTCCGAACCAGGCGCCGACATCAACCCCGCCGCCGTCGCGGCCATGGCCGAGCGGGGCATCGACATCTCCACCGAATACCCCAAACCCTGGACCGACGAGGTCGTCCGCGCCGCCGACGTCGTCGTCAGCATGGGCTGCGGCGACGCCTGCCCGATCTTCCCCGGCAAACGCTACGAGAACTGGACCGTCGACGACCCCGCCGGCCTCACGGTCGAGCAGATCCGCCCCATCCGCGACGACATCGAACGCCGCGTACGCCACCTCCTCGACCAACTCGACATCCCCGTCGCCGGTTGACGAGCGGGTCACCGAAAGACCACGGCCGGGCTACTGCCGGGCGGTGCCGGCGAGGAGGGCGGCGAGCCGTTCGGCGGCCGTCGGCGCGTGCAGGTGCAGTCGGGCCACGTTGATGGCGTCCGTGCCGACGACCCCGAGCAGGGCGCTCGGGCCGGCGGCGTAGACGCTGAGGTAGCCGTCCTGGTTGCGTACGGTCGATTCCCGGAACGCGCCCTGGCGGAGCCGGAGCCCGACCTGCCGGCCGACCCCGAAGGTGGTCGCGGCGAGCGCTGCCAGATCCCAGGGGTCCGCGTCGTCGGGCAGGTTGTGGGTGATCAGCATGCCGTCGACGCCGCCCAGGACGCAGCCGAGCACACCGGGAATCAGCAGGCGCAGCTCGGAGAGGACGGCGTCGATGGCGATGTGCGGAACCCGTTCGGGCCCGGCCGGGAAGTCGGGTGCCGAAGGCTGCCCGGTCGTGCCGGCCTGCTCCGGCGGGAACTCCGTGACCTGGTCCGCCCCGGGCTCGGGTACTCGTCGGGGCAGCGTCGTCTCGCGGCCGTCGAGAGTGCTCACAACTCCAGGCTCTCCTCGATGCCGCGCAACTGGTGCCGGGCGAGCGCGAGGTTGGCGCGGCTCTTGCTGAGCATCAGATAGAGGAACAGCCCCTTGCCCGAGTGCGAGCGCAGCGGCCGGATCACGTGGTACTGGCTGCCGAGCGTGATCAGGATGTCCTCGATCGTGTCGTTGAGCTTGAGCATCTCCATCGTGCGTATCTTGGCCCGCACCACCTCGGTGTTGCCGGCGGCGGCGACGGTCAGGTCGAGTTCGGCGGTCCCCCCTGCGACACCGAGCGTCATTCCGCTGGTGTAGTCGACCAACGCGACGCCGATCGCACCGTCGATGCTCATCGCGCCCTTGAGTGCGACGTCCAGGTTCGCCACGGTTCTCCCTCCGGTCGTGTGGTCACCGGCGGCGGGGTACGCGGTGCCGAGGACCTTCGCTGCCGGTGGCTGCCGTGGAACTTCCACGGAGAGGCTCGCATACCGGCAGGTCCCGCGCACCAGCGAAAACGATCATCAGGCTGACCGGTCCAAAGTGATCATCCGGCGGGCGGACAACTCCAGGTGGCAAGGGGATGGTAATGCCCAGCCCTACCTGCTAGCGCGTCGCCCGATCCAGGATCAGCGGTCGGGCCGGCGGCGGGTCCAGTCGCCGTCCAGTCGCCGTCCAGTGCGGTGGGTGAGCCTCTAACCCTGCCCGGCCGGCGCCCCCGCCCGGCCGGGCAGACCAACCGCGGCACCCCGGCCACCACCGTCGGCAGCCGTACGACGCGTCCGCGTCAGGCACCCCCCGGGAGGTCACGTGAACACCTGGAAAGCCACGCTCGGCAGGGCCGCGGGTCAGGGCGGGAGGCGATGGCGGGCGCGGCTGGGCGTACTCGCCGCGCTGGCCGGCCTGCTCGCCGTGCCGGTGGTGACGGTCGCACCGGGCGTCGCCAGCGCCGGTGCGATCGTGCCCTGCCCGGGCACCATCACGAGCTGGAAGCTCATCTCCAGCAGCCGGGCCGGGCGGGTCTGGGAGGGCTACCGCTACACCCTCTACAGCGCCACCCCGACGTTCCTGGTCAGCGACGGGCAACTGCTCGACAACGGCACCGACAGCACCGTCAGCTACACGATCACGTCGCGGGTGTCCCAGACCTTCAGCATCCAGACCACCATCGGCATCTCGGCAACCGGGCAGCAGGACTTCCTCACCACCAACGTCAGCACCCAGATCGTGTCGACCCAGGTGACGGAGCGCGGCGTGAGCATCCAGGTGCCGGTGCCGCCCCGGACCCGGCTGATCGCCGAGTACGGGGTGGAGGCGTACCAGGTGAGCTACGCGGTCGAGGCATGGCGGGCGACGACCCGGATCAATGAGCAGCCGGTGACCGGAGGCCGCTGCGAGGAGTGGGGCTACTACCCGCAGAACAGCACCGCGCCGACCCACATCGAGGGCTGGCGGTTGCGGATCGGCTGACGCCGCCCCGCTGCGTACCGCCGGTGTCCGGGCAGATCGCGGTGATCAGGGACCAGGTCGCACGGCGCGCCGTGCGACCCGCCGGGACGGGTCCCTGATCACCGCGATCGTGGGTGGTCGGGCTCAGCCGGGGAGGCTGGCCAGGCCCGGGGGCAGGAAGCGGGCGCCGGTGACCCGCTCGGAGGTGCCGGTCCGGTCCAGGTACGGCGTGACGCCGCCGAGGTGGAACGGCCAGCCCGCGCCGAGGATCATGCAGAGGTCGATGTCCTGCGGCTCGGCGACCACACCCTCGTCCAGCATCAGCCGGATCTCCTGGGCGAGGGCGTCCAGCGCCCGCCGGCGTACCTCCTCGGCGGTCAGCGGCGCCGAGCCGACCTCCAGCAGGCCGGCCACCTCGGGGTTGATGTCGCCGTCCACCACCAGCGGCCTGCCGGACTCGGCGATCCGCCGCAGGTTCTCGCTGACCGCGAAGCGGTCCGGGAAGGCGGCGTGCAGCGTCCCGCCGACGTGGTACGCCACCGCCGGCCCGACGAGCTGGAGCAGCGCCAGCGGCCGCATCGGCAGGCCCAGCGGGTCGAGGGCGGCATCCGCCACCTCGGGCGGGGTGCCGGCGTCCACGGCCGCGAAGATCTCGCCGAGGAAGCGGGTCAGCAGCCGGTTGACCACGAACGCCGGGGCGTCGGCGACCAGGACGCAGGACTTGCGCAGCTCCCTGCCGACCGCGAACGCGGTGGCCAGGGTGGCCTCGTCGGTGCGTTCGCCCCGGACGATCTCCAGCAGCGGCAGCACCGCCACCGGGTTGAAGAAGTGGAACCCGACCACCCGCTCCGGGTGCTCCAGATCCGCGGCCATCGCGGTGACCGAGAGCGAGGAGGTGTTGGTCGCCAGCACCGCCTCCGGAGAGACGATCTTCTCCAGCTCGGCCCAGACCTGCTTCTTCACGGCGAGGTCCTCGAAGACCGCCTCGACGACGACGTCGGCGTCGGCGAAGACGGCCTTGTCGACCGAGCCGCTGACCAGGCCGCGCAGGGTGGCCGCCGTACCTTCGGGAAGCCGGCCCTTGCCGACCAGCTTGTCGATCTCGGTGTGCACCCAGCCGACACCCTTGTCCACCCGGGACTGGTCCAAATCGGTGAGGACCACCGGCACCTGGAGCCGGCGGGCGAAGAGGAGCGCGAGCTGCGAGGCCATCAGGCCGGCGCCGACGATGCCGACCTTGGTCACCGGCCGGGCCAGCTCCCGGTCCGGCGCGCCGGCCGGCCGCTTGGCCCGGCGCTGCACCAGGTCGAAGGAGTAGAGGCCGCTGCGCAGCTCCTCGCTGAAGACCAGGTCCGCCAGGGCCTCCACCTCGGCGGCCATCCCGGCGGGCAGCCCGTCCGGGTCGTCGCCGCCGGCCACCGGTGCCTCCCGGGCCAGTCCCAGCAGCTCCAGCGCCCGGTACGCGGCCGGGACCGCCCCGTGCAGCCGCTCGTCCAGCGTCTGCCGGGCGAAGTAGAGCACCCCGTCCCACATCTCCCGGTCGACCTCCGGCCGGGTCACCCGGGTCTCGCCGCGCACCACCTGCGCGGCCCACTCCAGCGAGCGTTCCAGGAAGTCGGCCGGCTCGAACAGCACGTCCGCGATGCCGAGCTCGGCGGCCTGCTTCGGCTTGAGCATCCTGTTCTGCATCAGCGGGTTCTGGATGACCACCTGGGCCGCACCGGCGATGCCGATCAGGTTGGGCAGCAGTTGGGTGCCGCCCCAGCCCGGCACCAGGCCGAGCGAGACCTCGGGCAGGGCCAGCGCGGAGGCACCGCCGGAGAGGGTCCGGTAGTGGCAGTGCAGCGCCAGCTCCAGCCCGCCGCCCATGGCGGCGCCGTTGACGAAGGCGAACGTCGGCACCGCGCTGGTGCGCAGCCGGCCGAAGACCCGGTGTCCGAGCCGGCCGATCTCGCGGGCCTGGTCGCGGTCTGCCAGCATCGGCAGGCCGGTCAGGTCGGCGCCGACGCAGAAGATGTACGGTTTGCCGGTCACCGCGACGAAGGCCGGCTCCGCCGCCAGGGCCGAGGTGACCGCCTCGTCCAGACTGGACAGACCGGTCGGGCCGAAGGTGTTCGGTCTGGTGTGGTCGAAGCCGTTGTCCAGAGTGATCAGTGCGGCCGGCCGGTCCAGCCCGGGCACGTCCACCAGGCGCAGCAGCGACCGGGTGACCACCTCGTTCGGGTTACGCGGAACCGTCACTGCGCCACCTTCCGATCGCACTGCGGGGCTCGCAGACCCGGCTCACTCCTCGCACTCACTTGTCGTCACCCTCCCAGTTCGGGTTCTCCCAGATGACCGTGCCGCCCATGCCGATACCGATGCACATCGCGGTGACGCCGTACCGCACCTCCGGGTGCTCGGCGAACTGCCGGGCGAGCTGTGTCATCAGCCGTACGCCGGAGGAGGCGAGCGGGTGCCCGACCGCGATCGCCCCGCCCCACTGGTTGACCCGGGGGTCGTCGTCGGCGATGCCGAAGTGGTCGAGGAAGGCCAGCACCTGCACCGCGAACGCCTCGTTCAGCTCGAAGAGGCCGATGTCGTCGATGGTCAGGCCGGCGATCCGCAGCGCCTTTTCGGTGGAGGGGATCGGGCCGTACCCCATCACCTCCGGCTCCACCCCGACGAAGCCGTACGACACCAGTCGCATCGCCACCGGCAGCCCGAGTTCCCGGGCGACCTCCTCGGCGGCGAGCAGCCCGGCGGTGGCGCCGTCGTTGAGCCCGGCGGCGTTGCCGGCGGTGACCCGGCCGTGCGGGCGGAACGGCGTCTTGAGGGTGGCGAGCTTCTCCAGCGAGGTGTCCCGGGGTGCCTCGTCGACGGCGGCGAGCCCCCAGCCGGCCTCCGGGTCACGGGTCGCCACCGGCACCAGGTCGGGCTGGAGCTTGCCGTTGGCGTACGCCTTGGCGGTCTTGACCTGCGAGGCGAGCGCGTACGCGTCGGCACGCTCCCGGGTGATCCCCGGCAGCCGGTCGTGCAGGTTCTCGGCGGTGGCGCCCATCACCAGGGCGGAGGGGTCGACCAGCTTCTCGGCCAGGATCCGCGGGTTGGGGTCCACCCCCTCGCCCATCGGGTGCCGGCCCATGTGCTCGACGCCGCCGGCGATCGCCACGTCGTAGGCGCCCATCGCGATCCCGCCGGCCACGGTGGTGACCGCGGTCATCGCGCCGGCGCACATCCGGTCGATGGCGTAGCCGGGCACGGTCCGGGGGAGCCCGGCGAGCAGTGCGGCGGTCCGGCCGATGGTGAGGCCCTGGTCGCCGGTCTGGGTGGTGGCGGCGACCGCCACCTCGTCGACGCGCTCCAACGGCAGTTGCGGGTTGCGCCGCAGCAGCTCGCGGATGCAGCGGACCACCAGGTCGTCGGCGCGGGTGTGGGCGTACATCCCGCCCGCCTTGCCGAACGGGGTGCGGACGCCGTCGACGAAGACGACGTCGCGGACTTCACGGGGCACTGGAGCCTCCTTGCCGCTGGGGCCGGGGTGGGCGGACACCTCGGATGCTACTAGTCAGTAACTAGCGCCGTTCGCGCCCCTGGTGTGGCTCGGGCCACATATCGTCCGGCTGAGTGCCCGACAATCCCGCTATTGCCCGTTAAAGGCTGAGCAATGATAAACCTCTCGATCGGTCCGGAGTCAGCGTGAAGGTGCTCGTCGCCGGCGGCGCCGGCTTCATCGGCAGCACCGTCGCGTCGGCCTGCCTCGACGAGGGCATCGAGCCGGTTATCCTGGACAGCCTCTGCACCGGCCGGGTCGAGTTCACCCGGGAGCGGGCCTTCTACCGTGGTGACATCGCCGACGCGGCGCTGCTCGACCGGATCTTCACCGACCATCCGGACATCACCGCCGTGCTGCACGCGGCGGCGCTGATCGTGGTGCCCGAGTCGGTGAGCGAGCCGCTGCGTTACTACCGGGAGAACGTCGCCAAGTCGCTCGACTTTCTCGACCACGTGCTCCGGAACGGGGTCACCCGCTACGTCTTCAGCTCGTCGGCGGCGATCTACCGTGCCGGCGCCGACTTCTCGGTGGACGAGAGCTCGCCGATCGAGCCCGTCAGCCCGTACGCCCGGACCAAGGCGATGATGGAGAGCGTGCTCGCGGACACCGCCCGGGCCACCCCGCTGCGGGCGCTGTCGCTGCGCTACTTCAACCCGATCGGGGCCGATCCTCGGCTGCGTACCGGCCTCCAGGTGGTGCGGCCGACACACGCGCTGGGCAGGCTGATCGACGCCTGGACCGGCGGCGGAGAATTCTCGATCACCGGCACCGACTGGCCCACCCGGGACGGCTCCGGGATCCGGGACTACATCCACGTCTGGGACCTGGCCCGGGCACACGTCCAGGCGCTGCGCCGGTTCGACGAGATCCTGCCGCCCGGCGGCGACCACGCGGTGGAGGCGGTCAACCTCGGCACCGGGGACGGCACCACCGTACGGGAGCTCGTCGCCGCCTTCGCCGAGGCGGTCGGGCCGGTACGCAGCCGCGAGGCGCCACCCCGCCCCGGTGACGGACCCGGCGCGTTCACCCGGAGCACCCGGTCCCGCCTACTGCTCGACTGGAAGCCCGAGTATTCCGTCGTCGACGGCATCCGGCATGCCGTGCAGTGGTGCCGGATCAGGGACGAACTGCTCGGCTCCGGGAGTCACCGGCACGAACTGCTCGGGTGACCGGGCGCCTGCGGCGCCCGGCATGCCCGCGACCCCCGGCCGCCGACTCAGCCGGGCCCGACAAGCGCTCCCGCGAGCTCCCCGGCGATCAGCTCGACCTGCCAGGTCCGGGCGCCGTAGCCGCGCAGGGTCTCGGCGACGATCTCCGGGGTGATCTCGTCCGGCGGGGTCCAGGCCAGCCGCCGGACCGAGTCCGGGGTGATCAGGTTCTCCGGCGGCAGGGTGTGCGCGGCGGCGATCCGGACGACCACCTCCCGGCACCGGGCCAGCCGGGCCGCCGCCGCCGGATCCCGCTCGGCCCAGCGGTGCGGCGGGGGCGGACCCTCGACCGTCGGGCTCACCGGCAGCGCGTCGTCCGGCAGCTGCCGGGCGTCGGCGAGAGCGTCCAGCCAGGTCCGGACGAGCCGGCGTACCGACCGGCCGCCGAAGCCGGGCAGCATCAGCAGGCTCCGCTCGTCCTTCGGGTCCATCTCGGCGGCGGCGATGATCGCGGCGTCCGGGAGCACCCGGCCGGGGGCGGAGTCGCGGCGGGCGGCGATCTCGTCCCGGGCGTACCAGAGCGAGCGGACCCGGGCCTGCGCCCGCGCCCCGCGCACCCGGTGGATGCCGGAGGTGCGCCGCCACGGGTCCGGTCGTTGCCGCAGCGGTTGGGCGCCCCAGGCGACCAGTGCGGCGAACTCCTCCGCCGCCCACTTCTGCTTGCCCTGCCGTTCCAGCTCGGCCGCGAGCGCGTCGCGCAGGTCGGTGAGCATCTCCACGTCGAGCGCGGCGTAGGTCAGCCAGGACTCCGGCAGCGGCCGGCTCGACCAGTCCGCCGCGGAGTGGTGCTTCTCCAGGGTGAAGCCGAGGAGCTGCTCGGTCAGCGCGGCCAGGCCGACCCGCTCGAACCCGGCCAGCCGGGCCGCCAGCTCGGTGTCGAAGAGCCGCCTCGGCCGCAGCCCGACGTCGGCGAGGCAGGCGAGGTCCTGGCTGGCGGCGTGCAGCACCCATTCGGCGTCGGCGATCGCCTCGTCGAGGGTGCTCAGGTCGCCGAGCGGCAGCGGGTCGACCAGCGCGGTGCCGGCTCCGGCCCGGCGGAGCTGCACCAGGTAGGCCCGCTGGCTGTAGCGGTAGCCGGAGGCGCGCTCGGCGTCGACCGCGACGGGGCCGGTGCCGGCCGCGAACCGGGCCACCACGTCGGCCAGGCCGGCGGGTGTCTCGACGGGGATCGGCGTTCCGTCGCGGGGGGCGAGGAGCGGTACGGGCCCGCCGGGCGTTGGGTCGGGCCCCACTGTCTCGGGCTCCGGCGCGGGCGCCGGAAGGCTGTGCGGCTCGTCCCCTGCTCGGCGTTGCGCGGCCCGACGGCGCAGGGGTGGTTCGTCGGTCACCTGACAACCCTAGTCTCAGCCCCGATTCGGTTGGCGCAGCCGGTCCGGCGAGTCGGGTCGGGTGGGACCCGCGGGGCCGCCGAAACGCTTGGGGCTGCTGGGTTCGGCCGCCCCGCCCGAACCCCAGGGGCCGTACCGGCAGCGGCCGACAGACCCAGGGGCGGCCTCAGGCGGCGCCGGCCGGGCGGGAGTGCGGCAGCACGCTGACGCCGGGCGGCGGCAGCCCGGCGGTGGAGGCGAGCAGGGTGCACCAGGCCAGCAGGTGCGCCCGCAGGTCGTCGTCGATCGGCGTCCAGGAGGCGCGGATCTCGATGTCGCCGGCAGCCGGCGGGCCGGCCAGCTCGCCGAACCGGGTGGACATGGTCTGGGTCACCGTCCCACCGAGCGCCCGGTAGGCCGCACCGCGCGCCTGCAGCGCGTCGGTCAGCCAGGTCCAGCCGACGCCGGGCAGCAGCGGGTCGGCGGCCAGGTCGATCTCCAGCTCGGCGGTGACGTAGGTGACCAGGCGCAGCGTCCCCTCCCAGCCGTCGTGTCCGGCCGGGTCGTGCAGCAGGATGAGTCGGCCGGTGGCCACCTCCTCGCCGTCGCGGCTCACCGTGGCGCTCAACGCGAAGGCGTACGGGGCCAGCCGCTGCGGGGCGCCGACCTCCTCCAGCAGGATCTCCGCACGTGGCGTCGCCGACCGCAGCCCGGCCACCGCACGGGCGAAGGTCTCCGGCTGGACGATCGGCGAGGCCATATTCGCAGCCTAAGCCGATCGTCGGCGCTGTGGTGGGGCGCCGCGCCGGTCGGCCGGTGCCACAGCGCGTCTGGCGGGCCACAAAACCGGACGGTGGCCGTCGCCGGTGTCGCGGGCCGTGGCACGATTGCGCCGATGAGCACCACGACTGCGGGCACTCCGGCCCGGGACGACCAGCCGACCCCGGGCGGCCCGGCCGATTCGCCGTTCGTCCGGGCCTGCCGGCGCGAGCCGGTGCCCCACACCCCGGTCTGGTTCATGCGGCAGGCCGGGCGTTCACTGCCGGAATACCGTGCGGTGCGGGCCGGGATCGGCATGCTGGACTCCTGCCGCCGGCCGGAGCTGGTCGCCGAGATCACCCTCCAGCCGGTACGCCGGCACGGCGTCGACGCGGCGATCCTCTTCAGCGACATCGTCGTGCCGGTGGCGGCCGCCGGGGTGGACCTGGACATCGTGCCCGGGACCGGTCCGGTGGTGGCCGAGCCGGTGCGCACCCTCGCCGACGTCGACCGGATCCGGCCCATCGACTCCTCCGATGTCTCCTTTGTGGACAAGGCGGTCCGGCTGCTCGTCGCCGAGCTCGGCGACACCCCGCTGATCGGCTTCGCCGGTGCGCCGTTCACGCTCGCCAGCTATCTCGTCGAGGGCGGCCCGTCCCGCAACCACGTCCGGACCAAGGCACTGATGCACGGCGCCCCCGACGTCTGGCACGCGCTGCTGGCCCGGCTGGCCGAGATCACCCTCGCCTTCCTCCGCGTGCAGGTGACGGCCGGTGTCTCGGCGGTGCAGCTCTTCGACTCGTGGGCCGGGGCGCTCTCCGAGGCCGACTACCGCCGCTTCGTGTTGCCGCACTCGGCGGCGGTGCTGCGCGGGCTGGCCGACGCGGGCGTGCCACGCATCCACTTCGGGGTCGGCACCGCCGAGCTGCTCGGTGCGATGGGCGAGGCCGGTGTGGACGTGGTCGGGGTGGACTGGCGTACCCCGCTGGACGTGGCGACGGTGCGGGTCGGGCCGGACCGGGCCGTGCAGGGCAACCTGGACCCGGCCGTGCTCTTCGCCCCGTGGCCGGTGGTCGAGGCCGAGGTGCGCCGGGTGCTCGGCGAGGGCGCCACCGCACCCGGGCACGTCTTCAACCTGGGACACGGCGTACTCCCGGAGACCGATCCCGACGTGCTGACCCGGGTGGTCGCCCTGGTCCACGAGGCGTCCGGGAGCTGAGCGAAAGGCGGGCACGGGGTGACGGAGACGACACGGGCCGGCGGGCTGCGGATCGCCGTGGTGGGCGGCGGGATCAGCGGGCTGGCCGCCGCCGTCCGGCTGCGGGACCGGCTTCCCGCCGACACCGAGATCCTGCTGTACGAGCGGTCCGCGGTGCTCGGCGGCAAGCTGCGCACCGGCTCGCTGGCCGGTTCCACTGTCGAGTTGGGCGCCGAGGCGTTCCTGGTGCGCGACCCGGCCGGCGGGGACTCGGCGGCGGTCGCCCTGGCCCGGCGGGTGGGGCTGGCCGACGCGCTGGTGCACCCGACGACCGGCCGGGCCGCCCTGGCGATCGGTGGCGAGCTTCGGCCGATGCCCCCGGGCACCCTGGTCGGCGTACCCGGAGACCTGGCCGCGGTGGCGGCGGTGGCCCGGCCGGCGGCGGAGCGGGACACCGACGAGGGCCGCCCGCTGCTCGGCCCCGACGAGGACCCGACCGTCGGAGAGCTGGTCCGGCGCCGGCTCGGCGACGAGGTGGTCGACCGGCTCGTCGACCCGATGCTCGGCGGGGTGTACGCCGGCCGCGCCGACGAGCTGTCGCTGGCCGCGACGATGCCCGGGCTGGCCCGGGCGGCGCGCACCGAGCCGACCCTGACCGGGGCGGTCCGGGCGGCCCTGGCCGCCGCTCCCCGGCCGGCCGGCACCCCGGTCTTCGCCACCGTCGACGGCGGGATCGGCCGGCTGGTGGCCGCCGCCGCCGAGGCGGCCCGGGCCCGGATCCGGCTCGACGCGACCGTCCGGGAGCTGCTCCCCGCCGGGCACGGCTGGCGGCTGGTGATCGGCCCGACCCGCGACCCGGAACTGGTCGAGGTCGACGCCGTGCTGCTGGCGCTGCCGGCCCGGCCCGCCGCGCGGCTGCTCGGCGGGTTCGACGTGGCGGCCGGCGCGCTTGTCGGCCGGCTCGACTACGCCAGCGTGGCGCTGGTCAGTCTCGCCCTGCCCGGGCCGGCGGCAGCCTTGGGCCCGCTCGGCGGCGACCTGGCGCCGGCGCTGGCGGCGGCGGCTCCGGCCGCCGGCAGGGTCCCGGCGACCGGCGGGATCCCGGCCGACCTCTCCGGCTTCCTGGTGCCGGCGAACGAGGGCACCCTGGTCAAGGCGGCCACCTTCTTCACCAGCAAGTGGGCTCACCTGCGCCGGCCGGACGGGACAGTGCTGCTGCGCGCGTCGGTCGGCCGGCACGGCGAGGAGCACCTGCTGCAACGCGCCGACGACGAACTGGTCTCGGCGGTCCGCCAGGAGCTCTCCGACCTGCTCGGCGCCGGGCTGCCGGCGCCGCTCGACAGCTCCGTGCAGCGCTGGGGCGGTTCGCTGCCGCAGTACGCCCCGGGGCACCTGGACCGGGTGGCCGCGGCCCGGACGGCGCTGCGGACCGCGCACCCCACACTGACGCTCGCCGGTGCCGGCTACGACGGGGTGGGGATTCCGGTCTGCGTACGCTCCGGCGAGACCGCGGCCGAGGAGATCATCAAGGTGTTGGGAGTATCGACGGTATGACTGCGGAACAGATCGGCGGACGGGACCAGAGCAACGCGGCACGGCTGCGCGAGCTGAACGAGAGCATCCGCTACACGATGTGGTCGGTGTTCCGGGCGACGGCTCCGCTGCCGGAGGCCCGGGACCGGATCGCGGCCGAGATCGAGTCGCTCTTCGAGGAGCTGGCCGGCAAGGACGTGGTGGTACGCGGCAGCTACGACGTCTCCGGGTTGCGCGCCGACGCGGACGTGATGATCTGGTGGCACTCCTCCTCCAGCGACGCCCTGCAGGACGCGTACGCCCGGCTGCGCCGCACCACGCTCGGCCGGCAGTTGGCGCCGGTCTGGTCGCAGATGGCGCTGCACCGGCCGGCGGAGTTCAACAAGAGTCACGTGCCGGCGTTCCTGGCCGGCGAGCCGCCCCGGGGCTACGTCTGCGTCTACCCCTTCGTCCGCTCCTACGAGTGGTATCTGCTGCCCGACGCCGAGCGCCGGGAGATGCTGGCCGAGCACGGCGGGATGGCGCGCGGTTATCCGGACGTCCGGGCCAACACGGTCGCCTCGTTCGCGCTCGGCGACTACGAGTGGCTGCTCGCCTTCGAGGCCGACGAGCTGCACCGGATCGTCGACCTGATGCGCGACCTGCGCGCCTCCCGGGCCCGCCGGCACGTCCGCGAGGAGGTGCCGTTCTTCACCGGCCGGCGCCGCAGCGTCGGCGAGCTGGTCAACGCCCTGCCGTAGCGGCGGCCTCGCGGCGCATCGGCACGTGCGGGATGCCGTCCTCGACGTACTCGGGGCCGCTGGTGGTGAAGCCGTAGCGGGCGTAGAAGTCGACCAGGTGTGCCTGGGCGTCCAGGACGCAGGGCCGGGCGCCGACCACGGTCAGCGCCTCGCGCATCAGCCGCCCGGCGTGCCCGCCGCCCCGGGCGTCCCGGGCCACCGCCACCCGGCCGATCCGTTCGACCCCGCCCGGGTCGGCCAGCAGCCGCAGGTACGCGACGGGCGCGCGGTCGCGGGCCAGCCAGAGGTGCCGGGTGCCCGGCTCGACGTCCCGGCCGTCGAGCTCGGGATAGGCGCACTCCTGCTCCACCACGAAGACGTCGACCCGCAGCTTCAGCAGGTCGTGCAGGGTCCGGGTGTCGAGGTCGGCGAAGGACGCGACCCGGAACCCGACCCGCTCCGAGGGGTCCGACCGGCGCGGTGGCGACTGCGAGGGGTGCATCCCGCGATGGTAGGCGGGTCAGGCGGGACGGGCGCCGACGGCGTCCCGGATCTCCGCTCCGCGCTCGCCCTCGACGGTGCGGGCGCAGTGCCCGCAGCAGAAGAAGCGGCCGGAGACCTCGACGCCGTGGCCGAGGATCCGGATCCCGCAGTGTTCGCAGACCGGCGCGAGCTTGTGCGCGGCGCACTCGAACGAGTCGAAGGTGTGCACGTCCCCGCTCGTGGTGCGGACCTCGAACGCCAGCCAGTAGTCGTTCCCGCAGACCTCGCAGGTTGCCATGTCAGATTCCCCCCATTAGACACATCTGACCGAATTCTACGTCTTGGCGGGGTCCAGGCGCATGGAGACGGAGTTGATGCAGTACCGGGCGTTGGTGGGCGTGAACCCCTCGCCGTCGAAGCGGTGCCCGAGGTGCGAGTCGCAGGTGGCGCAGCGCACCTCGATCCGGACCATGCCGAGCGAACGGTCCTCCAGGTAGCGGATCGCACCGGGCAGCGCCTGGTCGAAGCTCGGCCAGCCGCAGTGCGAGTCGAACTTGGTGTCGCTGCTGAAGAGCTCCGCGCCGCAGGCCCGGCAGCGGTAGAGGCCCGGGGTCGTGGTGTCGACGTACTCGCCGGTCCAGGGGCGTTCCGTGCCCGCCTGGCGGAGCACCCGGAACTCCTCCGGTGTGAGCCGGACCCGCCACTCCTGCTCGCTGTCGGGCAGCCGGTTCTCCGCGTCGTCCCGGACATCGTTGTCAGTCATGCCTCTACGGTACGGCGGGGAGCGCCGACCGGCGCAGCGGCGATGATCACGGGGGAGAGCGGTGACGATCACGGGAACCGCCGGGAAAACAGCGGGAAACGGGCAACGAATCACCGGTCGGCGGGCGAGTCGTTGACAGGGCATGCGGGCGGCCACCGGGCCGGGCGGAGGTAGACGACGCCGCCAGCACCCGCCGGTGCTGGCCGAGTTCCGGCTGAGCTGGCGGCAGGCGGTGGTACGCGGGCTGCGCTGGGGCGGGCTGGGCAGCGGTGCCGTGATAGTGCTCGCGAGCGCCCTGCCGGGGCAGCGGGAGCTCACCGAGCTGGCCTGGATCGCCGTGCTCGCACCGCTGCCGCTCGGCGTGTTGTGCGGTGCCGCCGACCGCCTCCGGGCCCGGACCCGGCTGGACGAGGCCGGGCTGCGGGGCCGGGCCTACGGGACGTACGCCTTCGTGTCGTGGCTGCGGGTGGCCGACATCCGGGCGGAGCGGCGCCGTGACCGTACCGTCGTCGCCGTCTATCTCACCGACGGCGGGATGCTCCGGCTGCACGCACCGTACGACGGTGGCCTCTTCGACCGGGACCCGAGGTTCGAGCAGAAGCTGGTGCTGATCTGCCAGGTCTGGGAGGCGCACCGGCACGGCAGCCGGGAACCGGAGGCGCGCGCCCTGTCCTGACCCGGGCCCGTCCCGACCGGTGGTTCCGTGTCGGGTCACCGGAGTCCGACCGGTGGCATAGGGTCGGCGCATGGCTGGTGGCGGCGCTGGTGGCAGCGCGAAGGCGAAGCCCATCGAGGTCGAGGTGGCCGGGCACACCGTGCGGCTGAGCAGCCCGGACCGGGTCTACTTCCCCCGGCGCGGGTTCACCAAGAAGGACATGTTCGACTACTACCTCGCGGTCGGCGACGGGATCATGCGTGCGCTGGGCAACCGGCCGACGGCGTTGCAGCGCTTCCCCGAGGGCATCGAGGGGGAGATGTTCTACCAGAAGCGGGTGCCGGCCCGGGGCGTGCCGCCCTGGATCGAGACCGCGACGATCCAGTTTCCGAGCGGCCGGAGCGCCGACGAGCTCTGCCCGGCCGACCTGGCGCACGTCGCCTGGGCGGCCCAGATGGGCACCGTGGTCTTCCACCCCTGGCCGGTCCGGGGCGGCGACGTGGACCGCCCCGACGAGCTGCGCATCGACCTCGACCCGCAGCCGGGCACCGACTTCGCCGACGCGGTCGAGGCGGCCGGCGAGGTGCGCGGGCTCCTCGACGAGCTCGGCGCCACCGGCTGGCCGAAGACCTCCGGCGGCCGGGGCGTGCACGTCTACCTCCGGATCGCGCCGCGCTGGACCTTCACCGAGGTACGCCGGGCGGTGATCGCGTTCGCCCGGGAGGTCGAGCGGCGCCGCCCCGACCTGGTCACCACCGTGTGGTGGAAGGAGCAGCGCGGTGAGAAGGTCTTCGTCGACTACAACCAGATGGCCCGGGACCGCACCATCGCCTGCGCGTACTCGCTGCGGGCCAATGCCCGGGCCACCGTCTCCACCCCGGTCACCTGGGACGAGCTGCCCGACGTCGAGCCGGACGACTTCGACCTGAAGACCGTGCCCGAGCGGATGGCCAGGATCGGCGACCCGCACGCCGGCATCGACGACGACCCGTGGGACATCACCCCGCTGCTGGAGTGGGCCGACCGGGACGACCGGGACGGCTCCGGCGACCTGCCCTACCCGCCCGACCACCCGAAGATGCCGGGCGAGCCGAAACGGGTGCAGCCCAGCCGCGCAAAGCGGTCCACGTAGGCCGTTGAGCTGACCGAGCAATCTCTCAGGTGGCCGGGCCCTCCGATCCGCCCCCACCTGCGTCGTGTCGTGACCGGCGGCCAAAGCGTGGTCACCCCGACATCGGCAGCCTGCCCGACGCCGTTGCGGCGACGCCACGGCAGGCTGCCGAGCCGTGGGCAAGCGGGCGCCCTGTGGACAGCAACCTGATCAAAAGTCCGGTGTGGTTAACCCCGACCCGCCGCGCATCTCGCGGGCGATCCGTTCCACCTCGTCGAGGGTCTTCGGGCCGGACGGCCAGCGGCCCGCCACGTCGTCGAAGACCACCGGCACCGCCGCGTCCTCGGCCGGACAGCCCGTCGGTGTGCACTGTGGGCAGCCGTACCCCTGGTGCTGCCGCACCACCCGCCGCGCCTCGTCCAGGTCCGGTGTGAGGACGTCCACGACGGTCCGGGGCGCGGCGGTCTGCTCTGCGGCGACGTGCAGCCAGGCGGTCGCGATCTCCAGCGGCTCGCACTCCTCCAGCAGGCACGGGGAGCAGAGCCGGTCGTCGCCGGGTGCGTGCACGTCGGCGATCCGCCGCGCGGCGGTGGTGATCGCGGCGTACAGGGTCGGGTCGATCGGCTCACCGGCGAACGCGACGACCTTGACGGCGGTCTCCAGCAGCCAGCAGCGCCGTTCCCGGCACTGGGTGCAGGGTGCGGGCGGATCGGTGGCGTGGCCGAGGACGATCCGCTGTGCGGTGTCGATCGCGAGTCCGGGTGGTCCGTCGGCGGGGTTCACACCAGCCGCCCGAGGCCGACCCGGATCGTGCCGGTGTCCGCCCGGTCGACGCGGCGGCGGACGGCGGCGAGCAGACGGAGGCACCCGCCGCGCGGTGCGCACTCGGTGCACCGGCCGCCGTCCTGGTGCTGTTCCTCGATCCGGCGATCCGCCTGCCACCGGTCCATGAGATCCACTGTCGCGTCACCTCCTGGGTCGTGGCGCCCCGGAAACCAGTCGCGGAGCGCCACTCTCAACCTGATCCGGTGACCGGTCCGGAGCGTCCGGGGGACGAAGCTCCGGACCGGCCGGGGCGCCGCGACCCGGATGGCGACGATCCACACGGGCCGAACTCCCCGTGGTCAGCGTTGCTGCCGGCGGTCGATCGGCGGAATCCCTGCGCTGTCTGCCGCGTGTCCGCGGACAAGCTCAGTCGTCGAGGGCGCGCTCGACCTCTGCGACGTCCCGGGACAGTCGCGTGGCACCCGTCGCGTCCGCGATGGACCGGGCCTCACCGATCCGACTACGCGCCACATCCGCTTCTCCAGAGGCTGCGTGGGCGCTGGCGAGTTGGACCACGTACCAGCCGATCCAATCGGATTGCCGGACCTCCGCCGGCAGCCGGTCCAGGCCGCCCGACAGCAACTCGGCAGCCCGGTCAGGCCGGCCCAGGTAGTGCTGCGCCAAGCCGCGCTGAAGCTGGAAGAACGTCGGATCGTAGAAGTACATCCAGTCGGGCTCTGCCTCGGGATGGTCCGTCGCCCGTACGGCCAATTCCTCTGCCCGGTCGAGACCGTCCTCGGCGGCGCGGGCATCCTCCAACAGAGCCAACCCGCGGGCTTCCTGTTGCACGGCGAGAGCGCGGACGCCGAGGCTGGCCGGCTGCCAGGCCGCCGCACGGGAATGCCCGACCATCGCGGGGAACTGTCCCCGCACCCAGGCGAGATGCCCGCGCATCGACAGGATGGTGGCCAGCAGATGGGGGTTTCCCGCCTCGGTCGCCCACTCCAGTCCCCGCTGATACCAGGCGCGGCCCTGGTCGTGCTCGCCGGTCGTCGTACACAGCCATCCGGCGAAGTGGGCCCACTGACCCGCCGTGTCGATCAGGGGGCGCCACGTCTCATCTTGCCGGGCGCCGTTCACCATCGCCTCGATGAGACGTAGCTGCGCCAGCACGGGGGCGACCATGGCCGATGACCCGACGGCATCCTCCAGACGTCGCTGGTGAGCCAGTACAGCGGCGAGAGATTCCACGGTGGCGGCATCCACCCGCCCGCTACGCGCTGCGTACTGGAGTCGATCGGCTTCCCCGGAACCGAAGGGAAGCTCCTCCCGGACCATGGCGGCTAGAGCACCGTCAGCGCCGAGAACCTCGTCAAGCCGCTCGGCGGTCTCCCTGGTCGGTCGCTTCCGGCCGTGTTCGAAGTCGGCTAGGTGACTCCGGCTCGACAGCACCAACGGCGCGAGGGCACGCAGCGTCAGTCCGCGCTGTTGACGCAGGGTGCGTAGCAGGATCGGAAAGCGTGGATCGACGATCCGGGGCATGGTGATTGGCCTTCCCAGGTTACGGCTGGGGTGGCGACGGCCTGGGCCGTAACCCCGGACCGCCACTTTCGACGGTACCCGAGCTGCCGCCGCTGGTCCGCGACCCGGCCGCCGAGCTCGCACCAGGCGGATGGACGCGACTACTGAGCCTCATCTTCTGCCGATGGCCTGCGTCAGAGCGTCAGCTTCATGCCCTCGTGACTGGCCTCGAAGCCCAGCGAGGCATAGAACCGGTGCGCGTCCGTACGCCGCTTGTCGGTGGTCAACTGGACCAGCCGGCAGCCGCGTTCCCGGGCCCGGTCCACCGCCCAGGCCATCATCCGCCGGCCGATGCCATCGCCGCGCCGGTCGGCGCGGACCCGGACCGCCTCGATCTGCATCCGTTCGGCGCCGCGCCGGCTGACCGAGGGGATGAAGGTGAGCTGCATCGTGCCGACCGCCTCGCCGTCGAGTTCGGCGACGATCAGCTCGTTGCGTGGATCGGCGTCGACCGCCTCGAAGCCGGCCCAGTAGGCGGCGTCGACCTCCTCACCCGTCGGCTCCGTCGGCTCTGCCGCCTCTCGGCTGGCGGTCACCTCGTCGTCGAGCAGCATCGTGACGATGGCCGGGACGTCCGCCCTGCGCGCGCTCCGGAAGATCAGCTCACTCACCGGCCCAGCCTGGCACACCGGCCCTCCGCACGGGCTCGCCGCTCCCAGGCGTCCGATGCGCACACTGTCGAGCTGCCCCGCTTGTGCGCCCGCTGGCCCGCCGCGAGGGCTCGGCGGTCAAGCCTGCGATGCGCACACTGTCGAGCTGCCCCGCTTGTGCGCCCGCCTGGAGTCACCCGCTGGTCGCGGGCCGTCGTCGGCAACCGTCGTCGGCAGCGGCCGTCGGCAGGCGGGGCGCCCCGTTCGTGCACCCAGCTCGACAGGGGGCGCACCGAGTATCACCACCCAGGTCCCGCCCCGCCGCAGGCGACCACCGGGCAAGCCGTCCCGCCCCGCTCGCCGCCCCGCTCCCCCCGCTCGCCGTCCGGGGTCGCCGTCCGGGATCGGGTGCTGTCGCCGCACCCGCGTCAGGGCCGGCCCGGTGCGGGCGGGCGGGCGGTGTCGGGTCAGCGGGCCGGGCAGGTGGTGCCGGCGCTCGGCGGCTTCAGCTCGATCAGGTACTTGTCGACCGCGTCCGTGATGCAGCGGGTCTGCGGATACGCCGTGTGCCCCTCACCCTGCCAGGTCAGCACGACCCCGACGTCGAGCATCCCGGCGAGTTTCGGCGTCTGCTCGTAGGGGGTGGCCGGGTCACCGGTGGTGCCGACGACCACGATCGGCGGCGCGCCGGTGGCGGGTCCGGTCGGATAGGGATCCCGCTGCGCGGGCCAGAACTCGCAGCTCAGCATCCCCACCGCGAGCGGGGCGCCGAAGAGGGGATACTTCGTGCGCCACTCCGTCTGCAACGACCGGATCCGGTCGACGCCGACCCGGTTCTCCTCGTCGGCGCAGTTGACCGCGAGGTTGGCGTCGAAGAGGTTGGTGTAGCGGCCGTCCTCGCCCCGCTCGGCGTACGAGTCGGCGAGCTCGAAGACCTCCTCCGGATCGCCCTTGGCGAGCGAGTCGATCGCGGCGGCGAGCTTCTGCCAGCCGGCCTCGGTGTAGAGCGAGGAGATGACCGCGTAGAAGACCCAGCCGGCGGTCGCCTCCCGGCCGCCGTCGCCGCGTACCGGGGAGACCCGGGCCTTCTCCAGCGCGTCGGTCACCGCACCCCGGGCGTCCGGGGAGATCGGGCATCGGCCGGGATTGCCGGCACACCAGGCGGTGAAGTTGGTGAAGGCCCGCTCGAAGCCCTTGGCCTGGCTCTCCGAGCCGGCGACGATGTCCTGCTCCGGGTCGACCGCGCCGTCGAGCACCAGCGCCCGGACGTTGCGCGGGAAGAGCTGCGCATAGGTGGCGCCGAGCAGGGTGCCGTAGGAGTAGCCGAGGTAGCTCAGCTTCTCGTCGCCGACGGCGGCGCGGATCGCGTCCATGTCGTGCGCGGCCTGCTCGGTGGAGAAGAGCCGCAGCCGCTCGCCGTACCTGGCGCCGCAGGCGTCGCCGATCGTGCGGTTCAGCGCCACCAGCTCGTCGAACTCCGCCTGGTCGTCCGGGTCGGGCTCGAAGCCGAAGGCGCGGTCCAGGTCGGCGTCGGAGACGCACTTGACCGGGGAGGAGCGGGAGACGCCCCGGGGGTCGAAGCCGATGATGTCGAAGCGCCGGGTGACCTCGTCGGGCAGGCCGCCGAAGCTGGACCCGAACGAGAGGTAGACCGCCGCGTCGACGCCGGAACCGCCCGGCCCGCCCGGGTTTATCAGCAGCGAGCCGATCCGGTCCCGCTGCTTGCTCGACCGGATCCGCAGCAGGGAGATCTCCAGCTTCCCGCCACCGGTGCCGGCCGCGCCGGCCGCGGCCCAGTCATCGGGTACGGAGATGGTGGCGCACTCGTACCGCATGTTCGGCGCGGTCCGGCCGACGAGCTCGCGCGGCACCTCCGGGCAGGGTTGCCAGTCCGCGCCCGCGCCGTTGGCCGGTGCACCGGCGCCGCCAGGCTCGTCCCCGGCGTCCGGCCGGAACAGCGGAATGGTGCAGCCGGCGGTGAGCACCACGACGGCCAGGAAGCCGGCGAGGGCCAGCCGGCGAGGGTGGGAGCGGGCCAAGGGATCCTCCGTGGTCGTGTCGATCGACAGGCTACGCGCCGGGGGCGAGCGGATCGCCCCGGAGCACCTGGTCGACGTCGAACCGGACCGGGCGGTCGAGCTGGTCGTACCCGCAGGAGGCCGGGTCCCGGTCGGGCCGCCAGCGGACGAACTGGGCGGTGTGCCGGAACCGCTCGCCCTCCATCGCGTCGTAGCCGACCTCGACCACCAGCTCCGGCCGGAGCGGCACCCACTCCAGGCTCTTGGTGCCGGACCACCGGCTCGGCCCGCCCGGGATGCGCTGCCCGGCGGTGTGGTCGCCGTGCGCCCACGGGTGGTCGGTCACGCCCTCGCGGTACGGCGCCAGCTCGTCCAGCAGCTCGGCCCGGCGGGCGGCGCTGAACGACGCCGAGACGCCGACGTGGTGCAGGGTGCCGCTGTCGTCGTAGAGGCCGAGCAGCAGCGAGCCGACCACCGGGCCGGACTTGTGCCAGCGGAACCCGGCGACCACGACGTCGGCCGTCCGGGTGTGCTTGACCTTGAACATGAGCCGCTTCCCCGGCTCGTACGGGATGTCGGCCGGCTTGGCGACCAGCCCGTCCAGCCCGGCCCCCTCGAAGATCTCGAACCAGCGGCCCGCCGTCTCCGGGTCGGTGGTGGTCTGGGTGAGGTGCACCGGCGGGACGACCCCGCGCAGCTCGTCGGCGAGCCTGGCCCGGCGCCGCTGGTAGGGCAGGTCGAGCAGCGACTCGTCGCCGACGGCCAGCAGGTCGAAGGCGACCAGGTCGGCCGGGGTGGTCTCGGCCAGCATGGTGACCCGGGACGCGGCCGGGTGGATGCGCTGGCTGAGCAGCTCGAAGTCGAGCCGGGGGCCACCGTCCGGGCCGTCCCGGCGGATCACCACGAGCTCGCCGTCGACCGCGCACCGGGCCGGCAGTTGTGCACGGGCCTGGGCGACGACCTCGGGGAAGTAGCGGGTCAGTGTCTTGCCGCCCCGGCTGGCCAGCTCGACCTCGTCGCCGTCGCGGAACACGATGCAGCGGAAGCCGTCCCACTTCGGCTCGTAGCTCATCCCGGGCGCGGTGGGAATCTTCGGCACGCTCCTGGCCAGCATCGGCTCGACCGGCGGGTTGATCGGCAGCTCCACCCGGCCAAGTCAACCAGATGGGCGACGTACCGGGGTGCCCTGCGCGGCAGAAGGGCGGCACACCGGCCCCACCGGTCCCACCCGTCCCGTGCCGGCTACCGCGCTCGGAGCGTTTTCGCTGGTCAGGGCTATCTTCTCGGGATGCGGGGCTGGGTGTGCGCCTGCTGCGGGCGGTGGCAGGTGAGTGTCGAGCGGGTCGGCGGGAGATATCTCTACCGGCTGGCGTATCGCTATCGCCGGGACGTCGGCGGGGTGGACGTACTCGGTGAGGTGGGCACGATCGCGGCGCTGGAGCGGCTGCTGCGGGACCGTACCCCGGTGACCCTGGCCGACCTGCGTGAACGTCCGGCCGGCCGGGCCTCGTGAACCGAAATGGTTACCGGAGTCGGCGCAGAGCTAGAGCTTCTTCGCGATCTCGGCCAGGACGTCGGCCGGCACCTCCACCGCGGTTTCGTGCGCGGGGATGTCGAGCTGGGCCAGGGCCTCGGGGTCGGAGACCCGCCACCCCTGCACGATGAAGGTGTCCCGGTCGGTGCGGTACAGCGACGGGCAGTTGTTGACCTGGCTCTGCGCGGTCTTCCGAATGAACGTCAGCTTCACTATCAGGGCCTTTCGCTCCTTTTATGCCGCTTTGGGGCGGATGCCCCAGCGGTCTGCGTTGCATTATGCGGCTATTCGGGACGTTCGGGCACGGACCACCGCACCGTCGTGCCATGAATCTAGGTGAGTGGCCGATTCATTTCACGGCCGCGTAGCGGGTCAGGCCGTCGGCAGCGGGGTGTGCCCGGCGGGGACGACCTCGCCGTCACGCGGGGGCGGCGGCGGACTGCCGGCGCCGAAGGGGCGGCCACCCAGCGCCTCCCGGCCGTGCGGCTCCAGCCAGTTCGACAGATCCGGCCCGAGCGGCACGATCCCGGTCGGGTTGATGTCCCGGTGCACCTCGTAGTAGTGCCGCTTGATGTCGTCGAAGTCGACCGTGTCGCCGAACCCCGGCGTGCTGAAGAGGTCCCGGGCATAGGCCCAGAGCACCGGTTGCTCGGTCAGCTTCTGCCGGTTGCACTTGAAGTGGCCGTGATACACCGCGTCGAACCTGACAAGCGTGGTGAAGAGCCGCACGTCGGCCTCGGTGATGGTGTCGCCGACCAGGTAGCGCTGGGTCGCCAGCCGGGCCGAGAGCCAGTCCAGCCGGTCGAAGAGCCGCTCGTACGCCGTTGCGTACGCCTCCTGGCTGCCGGCGAAGCCGCACCGGTAGACGCCGTTGTTGACGTCGGCGAAGACGACCCCGTTCACCTCGTCGATCTCGGCGCGCAGCGGCTCCGGGTACAGGTCCGGGGCGCCGGGCCGGTGGTACGCCCGCCACTGCGTCGACAGGTCGAGGGTGATCTGGGCGTAGTCGTTGGTCACCACCTGCCCGGTCGGCACGTCGACGATCGCCGGCACGGTGATCCCGCGCTCGTACCCGGGGAAGCGGGCGAAGTAGGCCGCCTGGATCCGCTCGATGCCGAGCACCGGGTCACGGCCGCCCGGGTCGAGGTCGAACGTCCAGCTCCGGGCGTCGTGGGTCGGCCCGGCGACACCCATCGAGAGCACGTCCTCCAGGCCGAGCAGCCGGCGGACGATGATCGCCCGGTTGGCCCACGGGCAGGCCCGGCTCACCACCAGGCGGTACCGGCCGGGCTCCACCGGATAGCCGTCCCGCCCGTCGGCGGTGATCCGGGTGGCGATGTAGCGCTGGTCCCGGGTGAACTCCCCACCCTGGCTGACGTAACTGCCCTCGGTGGTGCTGCCCTTTTCGGTGCTGCCCGCTGCGGTGTTCGACATTCCGCTATCGTTCCCCAAACCTCCGCCGGATCCACACCCCTCCGGGTCACCGGCCATCCGGATCACACCGAAGGCTCAGAAACGGGCGAAGGAGCGGACCGGCATCCGGGGGCCGAACCGGGGCGCGTGCTGGCCGCCGGCCTCCAGCAGCAGGCAGACCCGGCCCCGGTGCCCCCGGAAGGGCTCCAGCAGCGTGAGCATCCGGGCGTCGTCGCCGCGTGCCTCGCCGGCCAGCGCCCAGGCGACCAGGTTGGGGATGTGGTAGTCGCCGACACTCACCGCGTCCGGGTCACCGAAGGCGATCCGGACCACCTCGGCGGCGGTCCACGGACCGATCCCGGCGATGGCGGTGAGCCGGCGGGTCGCCTCCGCCGGATCGGCGCACCGCTCCAGCCGGTCCGCCGCGGCGGCCGCCCGGCGCAGCGTCTCGGCACGCCGCTGCTCCACCCCGAACGGATGGAACACCCAGTACGGTGTGCCGGCTATCGCCGCCGGATCCGGCGGAGTCCAGAGATTCGGCAGCGGACCGGGGGCGGGGCCGCCGAACCGGCGCACTGTCGAGGCGTACGCCCGGAACGCCTCCTTGCCGGTGACCTTCTGCTCCAGGATCGCCCGGAGCAGCCGGGGGAAGACCTGCCCGGTGGCGGGCAGCCGGAGCCCGCGGTGCGTACGGGCCAGCCGGGCCACGAGCGGGTGCCCGGCGGCGAGGCGGTCGAAGCCGGTGAGATCGTCGTGGAGCCCGGCCACGGCGTCGGCCCGGTCGACCACCCAGCCGGCACCCGGCCCGTAGCCCTCCGCGGTCAACTCACCGCCGAGCCGGCGCAGCGCCAGGGTCCCGGGGCCGGCCGGAGTGCGGGTCACCCACCAGAACGCCCCGCTGGCGAACCGGGCGCACGGGTCGTGCGCCCCCATCGCCAGCGAGCCGACGGAGGCGCCGAGATGGTAGTGCTCGGGTGGGCGCAGCACCCGGCTCGCCGCCGGCCCGGTGTCGGTCACCCGGACACTCTGCCACGCGAGCGGGACCGGCCGGAGCGGCGGGCCGGTGCGGCGCAAGGCGCCGGGACGGCATGACGGGACGGCACCGGAACGCCCGTGCGCGTCCCGGTGCCGTCCCGTCGGTAGCTCGCTCGGCCCGGTCCGGATTTACCGGACGGTGATCCGGACCGCGTCGAACGCCGGGACCTGGTTGGCGCGGGCCATCATCGGGATCCGGTGCGAACCGTCGCCGGCCCAGACCGCACACTGCGCGGTACCCCGCTGGGTGAGCCCGGGCACGGTCACCACGACGGTGTCCGGCTCGGCGCCACCCTGGCTGTCCTCGGTCGCCACGAAGAACGCCGGGGCCGGCGCCGGGTCGGGCGCGGAACGGGTGCTGTCCAGCATCCGGCAGGCCGAGTGGAAGTGGCCACGGACCAGCTCGTCCTCGTTGAGGAACGAGCTCTCCTTGTAGTAGCCGCCCTGCCCGGCCGGCAGGAACCGGTCCCGGACCAGGTTGCGGGTGCTGACCCGCAGCGTGAACTGCTGGTTGACCCGGACCGAGTTCGGCGCCTGGGTGATCAGCAGGGTCGGGTTCTTCTCGGGGGCACCGACCTCGCCGAACGCGGTGCCGACGCAGCGCTCGCCGTTCTGGAAGCCGTCGTGCGTCTCCAGTTCACTGCCCGAGCAGTCCGCGCCCAGCGGCTCCGAGGCGGCCGGGTTGCCCGGTGCGGCGCTGGACGTACCCGGGCTGGGGGTGCAGTTGGCGTTGCCGCCGCCGGGGCGACCGCGCTGGGCCAGGGTGCCCGGCTCCTGCCCGTCGCCGGGGTGGTGGATGGCGCCGTGGTCACGGTACGACCGGGTCTGCGGCCGCGCCGCCGTGCCGGGGCCCTCGGGGACCGCGGAGGCGGAGGGGTCGGCCGCGCCGGGCGAGCTGGACGGGTCCGCCGCGGGCGGGGTGGCGGCCGGGGGCGTCGGGCAGGGCCGTGCCGCGGTGGGCCGACCCCACCGGTTCCAGGTGCCGGCGTTCGAGACCTGGGTCACCGTGACGATCGCGCCGAACACGCCCAGCGTGGCCAGCACGGCGATCAGGCGCTTGTTGCGTGGTGGTCGGTTCGAGCGCCGCCGTGAGGAGCGGACGGGGGTGTTCTTCACGTGGTGCCACCTCTTCCTTAGAGGGTTCGGTCAGCTAGGTCGGACTTCCGCGGGACCAGGCTGGTGGTGCCGACGGCCAGACGGGCCGTCGGCAGGGGGCGGGACGCTGGGCGGGCCGACGGCGAGACGGGCCCGGGAGCCGGCGAGCGGCGCGCTGCCGGCCCGGCGGGGGTCACCGGGCGCGGCGCCGGCAACGGAGATCGGCGGAGCGGACGACGATCGTAGTCGCCTTGTGGCAACGCGTATATCGTCGTCATCTTCCTGCCTTTCCGAATATTCAGCCGGTTCGGTTGCGAAAAAAACCGTACGGAATGCGTTGCCTGAGAGTCAAACCGTGATAGGGAAGATAGGAATCTCTTGAGGTCCACTTAAAAGGAAATTATGTTTCCGCGAGCTAACCATCCGCGGTGGCCCGTGGCGGCCTGGCCGTCCGCACCACTGACCGCCGTCCGGTCCGCGTCGGTTGCCGCCGACCGGGCCGCTCAGGGTGCCGCCGACCCGGCCGCCGCAGGCCGCGACGCCGGCCCCGAGCAGGGCCGGCGTCGCAGCCGGACAGCGACCGTTGCCGCGCGCCGCGTCCGGGATCACGGCGACGACCGACCGCGCCCACCCTGGCAACGGCCGGCCGCCGGGTCCGTGGAACTGCACCGGTGGCAGTGGACGGTCAGTAGCTGAGTCGGCCGCCTTCCTCGGCCGCGGCGTCGTCCTTGGCCGGCGGCGGCGCGACCGCCTTCGGGGTACCGGTGGGCAGGCAGCTCAGGTTCTTGGTGCCGGCCGGCGTCACCACGAACCAGGTGCCGCCGACGCCCTGGCCCTTCCACTGGCCGGGCTTCTTGTCACCGATGTAGCGGTACACCGGCCAGTCGCCGATGGTGACCTGCCTGGTGCCGTCCTCCCGGGTCACCGTGCCGACCTTGTCGGCGGCGATGCCGGTGATGTCCGGCGTTCCGTTGGTGAGCACCGGCGGCCACAGCCGCGCGCACTCGCCGGCGCAGTTCGTCGTGGGCGGCTTGGCCGAGTCGCGGTCGAACCGGTAGAGCACGAAGCCCTTGTCGTCGGTCACCACCTGACCCATCCGGGAAACCCGCTTGCCGACCAGGCCGGCAGTCAGGTCCACCTCGGCCACCTCGACGGGTGTCGGTGCCGGTGGGGCGCTCGGCTCGGCGGCGGGTTCGGACACCGCGTTCGCGGCCGGCTCCGCATTGCCGACGGGGGTGTTCGGGGTGGTTCCTGCGGGCGCGCAGGCCGTCGTCGCGGCCAGCGCCGCGCTGGCGATAACGATGCCGCTCCGCTTCATCGCTGCCACGTCGTCCCCTCCTTTGCTGGACAAGGTTGCCGGGAAGTACGGCTGGCCGTCCCGCCCGGATGAGGCTATTTGCAGTGGACAATTTCACAGCGAAACGTTGAACCGTCGCACCGTGCCGTACGTACAAATCATGAGCGGCCCCGACATCCTGCTTTTCCGGCCGGCGGGCAATGCCCGGCCACCCGTCGGTGACAATTCCGCCGGACGGCGGAAACGCCTGGTTATCCGGCTGCCGGCAACTGTCAGACCGGTACCGTCACCAGCGGCTCCGCCTCGCCGTCGTCGAGCACCTGCACCTGGAGCCGGTCGATGTCGTCCTGGTCGGTGGCGGTGGCGGCCTCCAGCACCAGTGCGTTGGGCTGGGCCGCCGTGCCGTACCCGGCGGGCGGCACCTTCCAACTGGAGAGCACCTCGGCCTCCCCGTTCTCGTGCATCAGCACCAGGCGGCAGACCTGTGGGCCGGAGAGCCCGCTCAGCGCGAACGAGACCCGGGTGCCCCAGGGCGTCGCACCGAGGCGTACCTCGGCGTGCACGCCGCTGGCCGGGTCGGTCGCGACGAAACGCTCGCCGGTCGGCCCGCCCGTGCCGGGGCGGCCGGTGCTGCCCAGGCTGCCCGGGACGGTGCCGGTGCTGCCGGGGCCCGGCTGCGCGGTCGTCCCGGTGCTGCCGACCCGGGTCCCGCCCAGGAACGCCAGCCCGCTCAGCATCGCCACCAGCACGAACCCGGCGGCGAGAGCGTAGAGCCGCCGGCTCCGGGCCCGACGCCGGTCCGCACCGACCGCCGCCGCGACCCGTTCGAAGAGGACACCGTCCGCCTCGGAGCGCTCCGCCACCATCAGGTCGTGGCCGTCGATCTCGCCGAGCAGGTCCACCACCGGCAGCAGCGACTCCAGTTCGTGCGCGCACTGCGCGCAGCTCGCCAGGTGCTCCTCGAAACGCAGGGTGTCCCGCTCGTCCAGGACGCCGAGCGCGTACGACGCGACATCCCAGTGGATCTCGGTGCTCACTCGGTCACCCCCCGCTCCAGCAGGGCTGCGCGGAGTGCCCGGAGCGCGTAGTAGACCCGGGACTTCGCGGTGCCGAGCGGCAGCCCCAACTCCTCGGCCGCCTCCGGCACCGTGCGCCCCTGGAAGTACGTCGCCACCAGCACCTCCCGGTGCGGCTGGCTCAGCGTACGCAGTGCGTCGGTGATGGTCATCATCCGGAGCACCCGATCCGTGTCGTCGGACTCGGAGAATCCTTCGAGGTCGCGGTCGTACGTCTCGGCGGGGCGGGCCTGCTCGCTGCGGTGGTCGTCGATCACGATCCGCCGGGCGACGGTGACCAGCCACGGGCGCAACGACGACTGGCCGTTGGCGCCCAGTCGATGTGCGTTGCGCCAGGCACGCAGCAGCGTCTCCTGCACCACGTCCTCGGCGCGCTGGCGGTCGCCGCCGGTCAGCCGCAGGACGAACATCAGCAGAGGTTTGGCATGTTCCTCGTAGAGCACTCGAACGAGCTCGTCGGAATGCCTCTTCTCGGCGGGGGTCGAATTGTGGCGGCCGGCAGCCGGTCGCGATGTCACCGGCTCATCATTCCGTCCGATCGCCCGCGCGTCGAGACCTTTGCGGGACCGAATTGACCGGCGTTGCGAGGTGGCGCACAATCGCCCCGGCATGACCGTCTCGCCATACCATCCGCCGGCTACCGCCTGCATCGCACCCCTACCTCCGCGTCGAACGCGTCCGACCCGGGCCCTCGTGCCGGGCCCGGTCGAGTCCGCCGTGAAGTACGGATTCCGGCCCCGGCCGGATCAACGCGCCGCCGGGAACTTGTCCGGGCCGCCGGGTTGCCCAACTGGGTGCCGGGCTGCCCAACTGGTGCCGGGTTGCCGAACTGGTGCGGGTTGCCCAACTGGGTGCCGGGCTGCCTAGCTGGCGATGGTGAAGCCACCCGGCGGCGGTGGCGCGGACGGCCGGGCGGCAGAGTCGGTGACCACCCGGGCGCCGTCGGCGAAGCGGTCCAGGTCGGGACCGGTCAGCACCCGGCCGGGGAACCAGTCCCCGGCGGTGCGGCGGACCAGCTCGGCCACCGGCAGGGCGGCCCGGCTGGCGGCGAGCACGAGGTTGCCGTACCGGCGGCCGCGCAGGACCGCCGAGTCGGCGATCAGGCAGGTCTCCGGCAGGACCGAGCGGACCGTGGCGACCTGGGCCCGGGCGTAGCGCAGCGGCGGCCCGTCCGCGACGTTCACCAGGTGGACACCGCCGGGGGCCAGCACCCGGGCCGCCTCGGCGGCGAACTCCACAGAGGATATGTGCGCGGGCGTGCGGGCACCGGCGAAGACGTCGGCCACCACCACGTCGTAGCTGCCGTCCCGGCTCGCGCCGAGCACCTCGCGCGCGTCGCCGACCCGGACCCGCAGCCTCGGGTCGGCGGGCCACGGCAGCTCCTGGCGGACCAGGTCGACCAGCTTCCCGTCGATCTCCGCCACCCGCTGCGCCGACCCGGGCCGGGTGGCCGAGAGATAGCGCGGCAACGTCATCGCCCCGCCGCCGAGATGCAGCACCCGCAGCGGCTCGCCGGCCGGTGCGATCAGGTCCAGCACGATGGCGATCCGGCGGACGTACTCGAACTCCAGGTGGGTGGGATCGGTGAGGTCGACGTGCGACTGCGGCGCACCGTCGACCAGCAACGTGTAGGAGCGCGGGCGGTCCGGATCGGGGCGCAGCTCCGCCAACCCGCTGCCCACCTTCACCGCGACCGCGTCGCCCCGCCGCTTCCGTCCCACCGTTCGAGTGTAAGGAAGGGCCCCCGCTTATCGGTTTCTGTTGTAGCGGGGGCCCTTCCTAACAGCTAAGACAGCGTGGCGAGGGTCAGGGCGCGGTGCAGCAGGCGGCCGTCGCCGAGCCGGGCCCGCAGCCGGCGCTCCAGCCCCGCGATCGGGATCAGGTTCTGCGGGGCCCGGGGATCCTTGTAGGCGGCCGAGGCGAACCTCGGCAGGGTGACCAGGGAGAGGTCGGCGAGCTCGATCGCCTGCTGCTCGGCCAGGTCGGCCGAGCACTCCACCCGGACGATCCCGGCCCACGGGCCGCGCCCGGCGCCGGGCAGCCGCAGATACCAGGAGTAGCCGCCCCAGGCGGTGCCGAGCCGGAACACCGGGGAGCGTTCCCGGGGGCGCAGCCCGGTGACCAGCGCGGTGTGCCGGGCCTCCAGGTATTGACTGTGCTGGGTCTTGATGTAGCCGATGGTGCGCGGCAGTTGCCGCCGGCTGCGCAGCGGGCCGTCCACCACCAGCAGGTCGCCGTCGTCGCGTACCGCGCCGGAGACCTTCACCTCCAGCGCGGTCAGCGGCCCCTGCACCGCCGCCGGCAGCTTGCTCAGCTCGCCGGTGCCGCTGAGCCGGTGTACGGCGTACCTGATCTGCCCGGCGACCACGTCCCGGGCCGACGGGCTGGCGGTGAAGAGACCCCGCTCCACCTCGGCGCCGGCCAGTTCCGCCGCGCCCCGCCGCAGGTCGCACCGGACCACCCCGGCGGCGTACGACGCGGCCAGGCCGGCGAAGGAGGTGCCGTCCGGCTCCTCCGTCCAGACGCTGGCGTCGATCCGGCGGACCCCGTCGACCAGCAGGACCACGTCCGGCGGCGCGACCGTCTCCGGTGCGGTGAGCGGGCGCCACTCGTCGGCCGGCAGCTCGACGTCGGCCTGCACCTGGGCGCTGCTCGGTGCCGCCGGACCGCCGGCCGCCTCGAAGGAGGCGCCGTAGGCCGGATCCCAGGTGTCGACGAAGAGCCGGGTGCCGGGACGCGGCGGCGTGCCGCGCCGGTCCGACGCGTTCACCGGCCGGCCCGACGCGCTCACCGGCGGGTCCGACGTGTTCACCGGCGGGTCCGACGTGTTCACCGGCGGGTTCGACGCGCTCACCGGCCGGTCCGTTCGACCCGGGAGCTGCGGGCGTCCTTGCGCACCTCGAACCGGACCGGGATCCGCTCGGCGAGCGCCGGCACGTGGGTGACCACCCCGACCATCCGGTCGCCCCGGGCGGCGAGATTTTCCAGGGTGGCGGCGACCGTCTCCAGGGTGGCCGCGTCGAGGGTGCCGAAGCCCTCGTCGAGCACGATCGACTCCAGGCTGGCGGTGGTGGTCGAGAGCCCGGCGAGCTGTTCGGAGAGGGCGAGCGCCAGCGCCAGCGACGCCTGGAAGGTCTCGCCGCCGGAGAGCGTCCGGACGGCCCGGCGCAGCCCGGCGTCGTGGTGGTCGACGACGAAGAACTCGCCCTTGTCGTGCGCGAGATCGTACTGCCCGCCGGTGAGCTCACGCAGGATCCGGGAGGCGCCCTCGACCAGCATGTCGAGGGCCTCGGCGAGCAGCCAGCGTTCGAAGTTGTTGGCCCGCAGGTGCCCGGCGAGCGCCTTGGCGACCCGGGACTCCCGCTCGTGCCCGGCCCGCTGCCCGGTCAGCTCCCGGGCCTGCTCGCGCCGCTCGACCAGCCGGCGGTGCTCGGCCTCGGCCCGCTCCACCGCGACCACCGCCGGCCGTACCGGGTCGGCGTCGGCGGCCGGAGGGTCGAGCCCGGCGGCGGTGAAGAGCCCGGCGATCCGCGCCGTCACCGCGCCGACGGTGTCGTGCGCCCCACCGACCGCCGTGGCGGCCTCGGCCCGCTCGGCGCGCCGCCGCCGCCCGGCCTCGGCGGCCCAGTCGCAGAGCCCGGCCCAGGCGGCGGTGATCTCCGCCCGGTCGGCGGCGGGCGGGCCGAGCCGGGCCACCCGGTCCCGGGCGGTGTCGAAGGCGCGCCAGGCGCCGCGCTGTCGCTCCTCGGCCGCCTCCACGCCGGCCCGGGCCCGCCGGGCCGCGTCCCGGGCCGTCCGTACCGCGCCGCCGGCCGCGTCCAGGTCGCGGCGGAGCCGGGTGAGCAGGTCGAGCTGCTCGCGCAGCGCGGCCGGGCCGGGGGAGTCGGCGAGCCGGGAGTCGAGGTCGGCGAGCCGGGCGGTGAGCTGCTCGTGCCGGGCGCGGGCCTGGTGCAGGGTACGTTCCAGCTCGCGGGCGGCCCGGTCCCGCTCGACGACCAGCTTCTCGGCGGCGTCGGCGGCGGCCCGGGCGGCCTCGCCGGCCTTCTTCGCGGCGGCCACCGCCGAGCCGGCCGGCAGCGCCGGCACCTCGGTCACCGGCTGTGCGCAGACCGGGCAGGGCGCCCCGGCGTGCAGGTGTGCCCGGAGCGCGGCGGCCCGGTCGGCGGTCTGTGCCTCCTGGTAGGCGACCCGGGCCGCCTCCAGCTCGGCGGCGGCCCGCTGCGCCGCCGCACGGGCCGCATCGAGCGCGGCCACCGCCGCGGCGTGGTCGGCGTCGGCGGAGTCCAGCGCGCCGGCCAGCGTCGCCGCCTCGCCGGCCACCTTCCCGCGCTCGGTGTGTGCCTGTTGCAGCAGCTTGAGCGCTGCCGGGTCGCCGGCGCCGGCCAGCTCGCCCCGGAGCTTCTCCTCGCGCTCCTCGGCGCCGGCCACCGCCGCCGACGCCTCGGTCGCCGCCGTCCGGGCGACCGCGACCGCCTCGGCGATCCCGGCCAGCTCCTTCGGCGGCCGGATCCGGTCCAGCTCGGCCAGGTCGGCGTCGAGGGCGGCCAACGCCCGCTCCGCCTCGGTCGCGGCCGTCCGGGCGGCCCGGAGTTCGGGTACGGCGGCGTCGACCCCGCCGGCCAGCTTCCGCATCTGCTCGACCCGCCCGGTGGCGGCGGCCAGCGCCTCGTCGTCGATCCCGGTGAGCCCGTCGAGCATCCGGTCGACGGCGGCGAGCGCGGCGTCGGCCCGGCCGGCCCGGCCCGTCGCCAGCTTCTGCACCTGCTCGTAGACGCCGAGACCGAGCAGGTTGACCAGGATCTGCTGCCGGGTCGCCGGCTTGGCGTGCAGGAAGTCGGCGAACTGCCCCTGCGGCAGCAGCACGCAGCTGGTGAACTGCTCGTAGGGCAGCCCGACCGCCTCCAGCACCGCCTCGTCCATCTCGGCCGGGGTGCCGGCGACCACCTCACCGAGGTCCTCCGGGCTCATCCCGGTGTCCAGCTTGGTCACGTCGAAGCCGGGCGGCATCAGCTGCAGTCCGGCGTTGCCGGTCTTGACGTTGCCCCGGCTGTCCCGCCGGACCACCCGGGTGGCGACGTAGCGGGCGCCGGCCGACTCGAAGACCAGCCGGACCCGGGCCTCGACGGCGGACGGGGCGAGCGCGTTGGCGAGTCCCCGGGCACCGCCCCAGCGCGGCACCGTGCCGTAGAGGGCGAAACAGATCGCGTCGAGCACGCTGGACTTGCCCGAACCGGTCGGTCCGACCAGGGCGAAGAAGTCCGCGTCGGTGAAGTCGACGGTGGTGGCGTCCCGGAAGGCGGTGAAGCCGGCCAGGTCGAGCCGGAGCGGACGCACTATCTGGTCGCCTCCTCGTCAGTCACTGTTCGGTCGCCCTGTCGCGGGTCACTGTCCGGACGCCTCCTCGTAGAGCTCGTCGAAGAGTTCGCGTACCCCGTCGTCGGCCTGGCCCCGGCTGGTCAGGTAGTCGCCGAAGAGCTCCCGGGGGGAGCGCCCGGCCCGCTGCGCGGCCCGGGTCGCGCCGACGTCCGGCAGCATCTCCGGGTCGATCCGCACCTCCAGCGCGCGGGGCAGCAGCTCCTGCACCTCCTCGCGCAGCCCGGCCCGGGGGGCCTCCCGGACGAAGACCCGGAGCCAGGCCGTGGGGTCGTCGACCTTCGCGAGATCGGCGAGTGTTCCGCGTACGGTGCGCAGCGGCGCCCCGCCGGTGATCGGCACCTCGCGGACCCGGGCGGCGGTCCGGCTGGTCACCTCGACGATGCTGACCGAGGAGCGGTTCTCCTCCTCGCCGAAGTCGACCGCGAGCGGGCTGCCGCTGTAGCGGATGTGGCACGGCCCGAGCACCTGCTGGGCCCGGTGCAGGTGGCCCAGCGCCACGTAGTGCGCGCCGCCGGGAAAGACCGTCGCCGGTACGGCGTAGTTGAGCACGGTGTGCGCCTCCCGCTCGCCGCCGCCGGTCCGGGCGCCCGCCACGGTCAGGTGCCCGGTGACCAGGTGCACCCGGTCCGGCTCGTCGAAGCCCTCGGTCAGCCGGCCGAGCACCCGCCCGACGTGGTCGGCGTACGTCTGCACCGCCTCGGCGGCGGTGAGCTCGTACATCTCGACGGCGCGGACCGCGTACCGCTGGGAGAGGAACGGCAGCGCGACCAGCCGCCACGTCTCGCCCCCGGCGGTGCTGCCGTCGATGACGTGCTCGGCCGGGTTGTCCCGGACGCTGCCGCGCAGCGACACCCCGGCGGCCTCGGCCCACGGCCGCAGCGCGTCCAGCGCGGGCCCGTTGTCGTGGTTGCCGCCGATCGCCACCACCTGGGCGCCGGTGCGGCGCAGCGCGGAGAGCGCCCGGGTGACCAGCCGGGTCGCCTCCGGGGTCGGCGCGGCGGTGTCGTAGAGGTCACCGGCGACGATCACCAGGTCCGGCGACTCGGCCTGGGCGACCTCCACCAGCTGGGCGAGCGCGTCCCGGTGCTCGTTCGTCCGGGACTGTCCCTTGAGGACCTTGCCGACGTGCCAGTCGGAGGTGTGCAGGATCTTCACGGCCCACCGTCCGTCGCTAGAAGGGGATGTCGTCGTCGGAGAGCGTCCCGGCCCGGGTGCCGACCACTGCGAACGGGTCGGCGGCCTGGGTGATCGAGCGCAGCGTGCCGGCCGGCGCGGCGCCGGCCTCGGAGACCCGGGTCGCCCAGGCCGGGAAGGGGAAGTCCAGGCAGAGCGGCACCGGGATGTCCGGCTGGTTGACGAACATGGTGCCGGGCTTGGCCAGCAGTGCCCGCTGCCGCTGCGCGGCGGGGAGGAAGCCGTACTCCGGGCGGGACGCCTCGGCCGGGTCGAGCCGGCCGACCACCCGGATCGCCGAGTTGGTGACGATCCGCCGCTCCACCTCGCTGGCGGTCTGCTGCGCCCCGATCAGGATCACCCCGAGCGAGCGGCCCCGCTCGGCGATGTCGAGCAGCACCTCCTTGATCGGCGACGAGCCCTCCCGGGGCGCGTACTTGTTCAGCTCGTCGAGGACGACGAAGAGCAGCGGCTTGGCGGTGCCGGCCTTCTCCTTCCGCTCGAACTCGGTCTTCAGGGTCACCCCGACCACGAAACGCTGCGCCCGGTCCGGCAGGTTGTGCAGGTCGACAACTGTCACCTGGGCGCTCTCGGCGGTGTTCACGCTGTGCGGGCGGCGGGTGGCGAGGTCGCCCCGGATCAGCCGGGCCAGGTCCTTCTTGCTGCCGATCAGGCGGCGGGCGAAGGCGTTGACGGTGCCCATGTTGACCGCGCTGCCGGCCCACTCGGAGCGGGTCTCGTCGTCGGTGAGCTGCTCGACGACGTGGTCCACCAGGTCGGGGTAGGAGTGGATCCGTACCCCGTCGATGCTGACGCCGCCGTCGGCGGGCTGGGCGTACCGGGCCAGGTGGGCGGCGACCGAGTGCACCACCATGGTGTACTGCTGGCGCTCGTCGTCGGCGTCGGCGAAGACGTAGGGGAGCAGCCGGTCGGCGCAGAACTCGGTGAGCGTCCAGTAGAAGCTGTCCACCCCGGCGAGCCGGCTGCTCACGTCGGGCGTGCCGGAGGAGTCGCCGGCCCGGGGCGGTGCGTAGACCCGTACGTCCGGGAAGGCCCCGGCGGAGAGCCCGAGCTTCGCGTAGGTCTCCGTCGTGGCGTCGTCGAGCCGGCTGTTCGGGTGGTCGAGGAAGAGCAGGTCCTCGCCCTTGACGTTGAAGATCAGTGCCTTGGCGTTGACCGCGTCGCCGCCGAGCACCCCGGAGCGGAAGACCGAGTAGAGCAGGAAGGTGGCGAAGCTGGTCTTGGTGGCCACCCCGGAGATGCCGGAGATGGAGACGTGCGCGCCGCGGCTGCCGTCCAGGAAGTCGGCGTTGAGAAAGACCGGCACGCCGTCCCGGCCGATCCCCATCGGCACCCGCCGCTCCATCCGGTCGAAGTGCAGCGCCGCCGACCGGGCCTCGCCCTCGGCCCGGTGCACCACGGCGCCGGGGGAGGGCGGGACGTAGAGCTCGGGGTCGACCCGGGTGGTGGTGATCTCGGCCGCCTCCTGCACCATCGCCGGCAGGGTGCCGTCGGCGATGGCGAAGACGTCGGAGTCGAACTGCGCCCCCTCGTGCCTGGCCCGGACCTGGGTGACCACCCCGGCGATGGTCACCGGCTCCCGGTCGGGCAGCTCGCGCCGGGTCACCACCACGTCGTCGAGCTGGAGATAGCTGCCCGGGGTGACGGCCGTCCAGAACTGCAACGGAGTGGCGTCGGCGGTGCCGAGCACCCGGCCGACCTCGGCGCCCGGACCGTCCGGCCGGCTCTCGGTCACCGGACCGACCCGGTCCGGTAGAGGATCAGATCACGACACACGAGTCGCATCCTGCCTCACAGATGCGACAGCGTGCCACGCGACGCGGCGGGACCGGTCGAGGAACGGCACACACTCGCGCGCTTCGTGGCGTAGGTGGTAGTACACGGTTACTTTCCGCCACCGTAACCTGATCTTGGTGGTGCGATCCGCAGGGGTCACTACCTTGCTTCGCCATGACGAGCTTCAATCCACGGTCGTACCCGGACCGTCCGGCATCCTCCGCCCGGCGCCACCGCGGCGCCGCCCTCCTCTCCGCCCTGCTGCTGGCCGCCGGCGTCGGCGTCGCGTCCGGCGGCGCGGTCGAGCCCGCTGCGGCGGCCGCCGAGCCGGGGCGGGTGCACGTCTCGGAGAAAGGAAGGGCCCCCGCTTATCGTTTTCTGTTGTAGCGGGGGCCCTTCCTTGCACCTCAGCGGGTGTAGCGGAGCAGGAGTTCGTCGGCGGCGGCGAGGACGTGCCGCAGGGCCATCCCGCGTGGTCTGGTGGTCTCCCCGGCGGTGATCCGGCCGGCGCCCGGACCGGTCAGCATCGGCGCCACCGTCAGGCAGACCTCGTCGACCAGGTCGGCGGCGGTCAGCGAGCCGAAGAGGTGCGGTCCGCCCTCGCAGAGCAGTTGCCGGTGCCCCCGGCGGTGCAGCTCGGCCAGGCCGGCGGCAAGGTCGACCTGCTCCCCGCCGCGGCGGAGCAGGTCGGCGACGTCGGCGAGCCCCGCCGGCGCGTCGGCCCGCTCCCGGGTGAGCACCACGGGGCGGACCGGGGCGTCGGTGAAGGCCGCCGAGGTGGGGTCGAGGTTCAGCGCCCGGGAGACCACCACCAGGGTGGGGTAGTCGGCCAGCCCGTGCTCGCGGCGCCAGGCCCGCCGTCGCTCGTCGAGGCGTACCGCCCGGTAGCCCTCGTTGCGCAGCGTGCCGGCGCCGACCAGCAGCGCGTCGCAGACCATCCGCAGCAGTCCGAAGACGCGCTTGTCCGGCCTGCTGGAGAGGCCGGCGGAGTGCCCGTCCAGCTCCACCGCGCCGTCGATGCTGGCGACGAAGTTCATCCGCAGGTGTGGCCGGTCGGTGCGAGGATAGAGGTCGATCAGTGCCGAGTCGTCCAGGGTGGCCGTCGCCGGCCCGGGCCACACCCGGGTTATTCCGACATTACCGCTCATTCGCTCGCCGGACCGGTGACCGGAGGGACGGGTGCGGGGGTACGGTGCTGGCAGTCGCACCAGTTGCGGCCCCGGCAGTGGTCGTGCCTGTTGTCCCGGCAGGCTCGGCAGATCATGCCGGTAAGCCTATGCCGAGAGGGTGGGAGACGATGCGCCGTCAGATCTTCCAGCTCAAGGTGTCGCTCGCCGACGTCACGCCGCCGGTCTGGCGGCGCGTGCTGGTGCCGGGCGGCTACACCCTGGACCGGGTGCACCGGGTGTTCCAGTCCGCACTGGGCTGGCAGAACTGCCATCTGCACTCGTTCGACATCGACGGGGTGCAGTACGGCGTACCGGATCCGGAGGGTGAGCTGACGCTCCGTGACGAGCTGGACACCCGGCTCGACGCGGTGGCGACCAAGGGCGGCCGTTTCCTCTACACCTACGACTTCGGCGACTGGTGGGAGCATGACGTGACCGTCGAGGATGTCTTCGGTGCCGACCCCGACGAGCGCTATCCGGTCTGCCCGGCGGGAGCGGGGGCGTGCCCGCCCGAGGACGTCGGCGGTCCGTTCGGCTACCGGCAGTTCCTCGTCGCGATCGCCGACCCGGACCATCCGGAGCACGATTCGCTGCGGAGCTGGCTCGGCCGGCCCTTCGACCCGGCGGCCTTCGACCCGGGCCGGGCGAGCACCCTCGCACGCTGGCTGAGCTGACCCGTCCCCGGGCGGGACGCACGACACGTCGCCGTGCCCGTTACCTCAGTGATAACGCCCGCTTTGCCTGGTGAGTGTCCCAGCGCCGACGGTAACGAAATGGGAACGCTCCCAGTGGCCCATTGACACCCCCGAAACGCGCCGGCAATCTCATGGGAGCGCTCCCGGCGGTTTGTGCGCTTAGCCACATCGGCAACGAACTGCGCCGTCCGGCACACCCACCACCGGAGCACCACCACCGACACACGAATTCCAGCCACCACAAACACGAGTTACCCACCTGAGAGGGGTCAGGGATGAGCGTCATCAGGCGCCGGCTCCGCACCGCTGCGGTCGCCGCGCTCGCCGCGGGCGTGGCTCTCGGCAGCGCGGCCTGTAGCAAGAGCGACGACGGGGGGTCCAGCGGCGAGGGCGGAGAGGTCAAGCTGGTCCTGCAGACCTTCCAGAACTTCGGCTACGACCAGGCCATCAAGGACTTCGAGGCGGCCAACCCGAACATCACGGTCGAGCACCAGAAGATGGGCGAGCTGCGCGACTTCCAGCCGAAGCTGGTGCAGTGGCTCGCCGCGGGCAGCGGCGCCGGCGACGTGGTCGGGCTGGAAGAGGGCGTGCTCCTGCAGTACGTGCAGAACCACGACAAGTTCGCCAACCTGCTCGAACTCGGGGCGGACGAGCTGAAGTCGAACTGGCCGGAGTGGAAGTGGAACAACGCTCTGACTCCGGACGGCAAGAAGCTGATCGCGCTCGGCACCGACGTGGGCGGCCTGGCCATGTGCTACCGCAAGGACCTGTTCGAGCAGGCCGGTCTGCCGACCGACCGCGAGGAGGTCTCGAAGCGGATCAGCACCTGGGAGGACTACATCGCGCTGGGCCGCGAGTTCAAGGCCAGTGGCAAGGCCAAGGCCGCCTGGCTGGACAGCGGGACCAGCCTGATGCAGCCGCGCGTCATGCAGAACTCCGAGACGTTCTTCTTCGACAAGGAGAACAAGTTCATCGGCGACACCAACCCGGTCGTCAAGGAGACCTGGAACATGGGTCTCCAGATGGCCTCGGAGGGCCTGACCGCCAAGGCGCAGCGCTGGAGCGCCGACTGGGACGCCGCCTTCAAGAACTCGGCGTTCGCCACCATCCCGTGCCCGGCGTGGATGACCGAGGGCGTCATCGCCCCGAAGTCCGGCCCGGCCAACTCCGGCAAGTGGGACATCGCCACGATCCCCGGCGGTGGCGGTAACTGGGGCGGTTCCTACCTCGCCGTTCCGGCCCAGACCAAGCACCCGAAGGAGGCGTTCGAGCTGGCCAAGTACCTGACCAGCAAGGAGGGCCACCTGGCGGCGTTCGCGGAGGCCGGTGCCATGCCGTCGAGCATCGCCGGCATCGAGGACCCCGCCTTCAAGGACAAGAAGAGCGAGTACTTCAGCGGCGCCCCGACCGGCCAGATCTTCGGCGAGAGCGTCAAGAACATGAAGCCGGTCTTCCTCGGCGCCAAGCACCAGCAGGTCTGGGAGACCATCGTCGAGCCGCAGATGCAGGCGGCCGAACGCGGCCAGCTCAGCTCGGACGCGGCCTGGCAGAAGGCGATGGACGAGGCCAAGAAGGCCACCAGCTGAGTCGATGGTGACCCGCCGGCCCACGGGTGAGGATCTGCCCGTGGGCCGGCGGTGGTGCCCACACCCGTTCGGGGTGTGGGCACCACCGCGAGGTCACGCGCCGCTCCCTCCCCGGAAGGACCCGCAATGAGCTCTGCTGTCGGCGCGGCACCCAGGCACGCTGCCACGCCACCCCCCGCCCCCGATCCCGCGCGCCGTCAACGGTCGTACCGCCTCGGTCGCTGGGACATCAAGTACTCTCCCTACCTCTACGTCGCCCCGTTCTTCTTCCTCTTCGGGGCCTTCGGCCTCTTCCCGGTCCTCTACACCGTCTACGTCTCGTTCTTCGAGTACGACCTGCTCAGCGACACCAAGGAGTTCGTCGGCCTGGAGAACTACCGGGTGGTGCTGGACGACGCACAGTTCTGGAACGCCGTCTACAACACCGTCGGCATGTTCGTGGTCAGCACGGTGCCGCAGCTCGTCGTCGCGCTGATGATCGCCAACCTGCTGAACCGGCAGATGCGGGGCCGAACCCTCTTCCGGATGGGGATCCTCATTCCCAACATCACCTCGGTGGCGGCCGTCGGCATCATCTTCGGGCTGATCTTCGCCGACCGGTACGGCCTGGTGAACTGGCTGCTCGGCACCGTCGGCGTCGACCCGATCGCCTGGCGGGACAGCCGTTTCGCCTCCTGGTTCGCGGTCGCCTTCATGGTCGACTGGCGATGGACCGGCTACAACGCGCTGATCTATCTCGGTGCCATGCAGGCGATCCCGAAGGACCTCTACGAGTCGGCGGCCCTGGACGGCGCCTCCGCCTGGCGGCAGTTCTGGAAGATCACCGTGCCGTTGATCCGGCCGACCATCCTCTTCACGATCATCATCTCCACCATCGGCGGTCTCCAGCTCTTCACCGAGCCCCTGATGTACGGCTACGGCCTGATCCGGGGCGGCGCGGCGAACGAGTTCCAGACCCTGGCGATGTACATCTACGAGCGGACCTTCACGGGCAACTTCGAGTACGGCTCCGGCGCGGCAATGTCCTGGCTGCTCTTCCTCATGATCATTGTCTTCGCGGTGATCAACTTTGCGCTGGTCCGCCGCTCGGTCAAGGGGGAGCAGAAGTGACCACCATGCAGACCCTCCCCCGGACGGTCGCACCGACACCGCCCACCCGCCGCCGTCGCCGCGGCATGCCCGGCGCCCGGCTCTGGGAGGCCAGCCCGCTGACCTACCTCGCGCTGGTCATCGGCTGCGTGCTCTCGATCTTTCCGATCCTCTGGTCGTTCATCATCGCCTCCCGGGACAACAGCGCGGTCTACGAGATGCCGCCGACCCCGGGCGGGCAGCTCTTCAGCAACATCGACCGGATGCTCGCCAACGAGGACGCCGCGTTCATCTACGGCCTGGTCAACTCGTTCGTGGTCTCCACGGTGGTCACCATCTCGGTGATCTTCTTCTCCACGCTGGCCGGCTTCGCCTTCGCGAAGCTGCGCTTCCGGGGCAGGAACGCCCTGCTGCTGGTGATCATCCTCACCATGATGGTCCCGACCCAGCTCGGCATCATCCCGCTCTACCTGATGATGGTGGAGCTGGGCTGGACCGGCACCCTCCAGGCGGTCATCGTGCCGTTCCTGGTGCAGGGTTTCGGGGTGTTCATGATGCGCCAGTACGCGATGGCGGCGGTCAGCGACGAGCTGATCGAGGCGGCCCGGCTCGACGGCTGCTCCACCTGGCGGGTCTACTGGAACGTCGTGCTGCCGGCACTGCGCCCGGCCGCGGCAGTGCTCGGCCTGCTGACCTTCATGCAGACCTGGAACGAGTTCCTCTGGCCCTTCGTCGTGCTCACTCCCGACACGCCGACCGTGCAGTACTCGTTGAAGATCCTTTCGTCCGGCCCGTACCAGACGGATTATGTAGCCCTGTTCGCCGGTACCGCGCTGGCGACCCTGCCGCTGCTGATCGTGTTCATCATCTTCGGCCGCCAGATCATCGGCGGCATCATGGAAGGCGCCGTCAAGTCGTGAGCAACCCCGCGAGCCCACACTCCACCCAACTGCTCGAGCAGGGCGAAGGCATGGCCTTCCCGCCCGGTTTCGTCTGGGGCGCGGCCACCGCGGCGTACCAGATCGAGGGGGCGGTGCACGAGGGCGGTCGAAGCGCATCGATCTGGGACACCTTCAGCCACACCCCGGGGCGGGTCCTCCAGGGGCACACCGGTGACGTCGCCTGCGACCACTACCACCGGTACCGCGACGACGTGAAGCTCATGGCCGAGCTGGGGCTGAAGGCGTACCGGCTGTCGGTGGCGTGGCCCCGGATCCAGCCCGACGGGCACGGGCCGGGCAACCCCGCCGGGCTGGACTTCTACCGGGCCCTGGTCGACGAGCTGCTGGAGCACGGCATCGAGCCGTGGATCACCCTCTACCACTGGGACCTGCCGCAGGCGATCGAGGACGCCGGCGGCTGGCCGAACCGGGACACCGCCGGCCGGTTCGCCGAGTACGCCGAGCTGACCGCCGCCGCCCTCGGCGACCGGGTCCGGCACTGGATCACCCTGAACGAGCCGTGGTGCTCCGCCTTTCTCGGCTACGGCTCCGGGGTGCACGCGCCGGGGCGTACCAATCCGGGCGAGGCGGTGCGGGCGGCGCACCACCTGATGCTCGGGCACGGCCTGGCCACCCGGGCGATCCGGGCGGCCCGGCCGGACGCGGAGGTCGGGGTCACCCTCAACCTCTACGCGGTCTCCCCGCAGACCTCCTCCGAGGGTGACGCGGACGCGGCCCGCCGGATCGACGGGCTGGCCAACCGGATCTTCCTCGACCCGGTGCTGCGCGGCAGCTACCCGGCGGACGTGGTCGCCGACCTCGCGCCGGTGAGCGACTTCGGTCACGTCCGGGACGGTGACCTGGAGACCATCGCCACCCCGATGTCCTTCCTCGGCATCAACTACTACAGCCGGCACGTGGTCGCGGCCCCGATCGAGGGCGTCGAGCCGGAGCCGTACTGGCGGGCCCAGTCGAGCTGGCCCGGCAGCGAGCAGGTCCGGTTCGTCACCCGCGGGGTGCCGGTGACCGACATGAACTGGGAGATCGACGCGCCCGGGCTCACCGAGACCCTGGAGCGGGTGCACCGGGACTACCCCGAGCTGCCGCTCTACATCACGGAGAACGGCTCCGCCTTCGTCGACGAGGTGGTGGACGGCCGGGTCGACGACACCGACCGGCGGGACTACTTCGACGCACACCTGCGGGCGTGCCTGTCCGCGATCGCCTCCGGTGTGCCGCTCCGGGGCTATTTCGCCTGGTCGCTGCTTGACAACTACGAGTGGGCGTGGGGCTACACCAAGCGCTTCGGCATGATCCACGTCGACTACGACAGCCAGCGCCGGATCCCCAAGGCGAGCGCCCGCTGGTACGCCGACGTGATCCGACGTAACGGTTTGGCCGCACAATAGGCGTGGTCAAGCAGTATTGGGGGTGCCCGGCGCCGGTCCGCACGCGGTCGGCGCCGGACGCCCGACGTCGGAGGGACAGACGATGACAACCCAGCGCACCCGCTCGCTCGGGCGGCCCACCCTGGATGCGGTCGCCGCCCGCGCCGGAGTGGGGCGGGGCACGGTGTCCCGCGTCGTCAACGGCTCGCCCCAGGTGAGTCCGGAGGCCCGGGCGGCGGTGCAGCGCGCCATCGCCGAGCTGGGCTACGTGCCCAACCGGGCGGCCCGGGCCCTGGTCACCCAGCGGACCGACTCGGTGGCCCTGGTGGTCTCCGAGTCGGAGGAGCGGGTCTTCGGCGAGCCGTTCTTCGCCGGCATCGTCCGGGGGATCAGCTCCGCGCTGCTGGAGACCCCGATGCAGCTCTGGCTGGCGATGGCGCAGTCACCGGCCGAGCGGGAGCGGGTCGAGCACCACCTGACCAACCAGCACGTGGACGGCGTACTCCTGCTCTCGCTGCACGACGCCGACCCGCTGCCGACCCTGCTGGAGCAGCGCGGGCTGCCGACCGTGCTCGGCGGCCGGCCGGCCCGGATGCTCGGCAACCCGGCCGGGGCGTACTTCGTCGACGTGGACAACGCCGGTGGCGCCCGGCAGGCCGTCGAGCACCTCGTCGGCCAGGGCCGCAAGCGGGTGGCGACCATCGCCGGTCCGCAGGACATGGGGGTCGGCGTCGCCCGGCTGACCGGCTACCAGGACGCGGTACGCGACAGTGGTGGGTATGTCAGCGACGGCATGATCGCGTACGGCGACTTCAGCGAGACCAGCGGTGCGGCGGCGATGCGGCGGCTGCTGGACAGCTGCCCGGAGCTGGACGCGGTCTTCGTCGCCTCCGACCTGATGGCCTGCGGCGCGCTGCGGGCGCTCCGGGAGGCGGGCCGGCGGATCCCCGAGGACGTCGCGGTGGTCGGCTTCGAGGACGCCCCGATCGCCCGGCAGACCGAGCCGCCGCTGACCACGGTCTTCCAGCCGATGGAGGAGATGGGCCGGCAGATGGCCCGGCTGCTCGTCTCGCGGATCCGCCGGGAGGAGCGGGACGTGCCGTACGTGCTGCTCGACACCCACCTGGTGCACCGCACCTCCGCCTGAGGCCCGCCGCCCCGTCCGGCCCGGCCAAGCCCCTAAGGCCCGCGCCGTCCGCACGCGGCGCTCAGTCGCCCGTCCAGCGTCGCAGCTCGCGGCGGGCCAGCGCGGCCCGGTGCACCTCGTCCGGGCCGTCCGCCAGGCGCAGGGTCCGGGCCCCGGCCCAGAGCGCGGCGAGCGGGGTGTCCTGGCTGACGCCGGCACCGCCGTACGCCTGGATCGCCTTGTCGAGCACCCACTCGGCCATCGCCGGAGTCACGATCTTGATCGCCTGGATCTCGGCGTGCGCGCCCCGGTTGCCGACCGTGTCCATCAGCCAGGCCGTCTTCAGCACCAGTAGCCGGGCCTGCTCGATCCGGACCCGGGACTCGGCGATCCAGTCCTGCACCACGCCCTGCTCAGCCAGGGGCCGACCGAAGGCGACCCGGTCGGCGACCCGCCGGCAGAGGAGTTCGAGGGCGCGCTCGGCCATCCCGACCAGGCGCATGCAGTGGTGGACCCGGCCCGGACCGAGCCGGGCCTGCGCGATGGCGAAGCCCTCCCCGGGGGCGCCGATCAGATGGTCCGCCGGCACCCGTACGCCGTCGAAGCTCACCTCGGCGTGGCCACCGTGCGCGCCGTCGGAATAGCCGAAGACGGTAAGCGCCCGGTGCACCGTCACCCCCGGGGTGTCCCGGGGCACCAGCACCATGCTCTGCTGCCGGTGCCGGGGCGCCGCCGGGTCGGTCTTGCCCATCACGACGAAGATCCCGCAGCGCGGGTCCATCGCCCCGGTCGACCACCACTTCCGCCCGGTGATCACGTAGTCGTCGCCGTCGGCGACGATCCGGGTGGCGATGTTCGTCGCGTCCGAGGAGGCGACCTCCGGCTCGGTCATGCAGAACGCCGAGCGCAGCTCGCCGTCGAGCAGCGGGCGCAGCCAGCGCTCCCGCTGGGCCGGGCTGCCGAAGTCGGCCAGCAGTTCCATGTTGCCGGTGTCCGGGGCGGCGCAGTTGAGCGCCTCCGGTGCCAGGTGCGGGCTGCGGCCGGTCAGCTCGGCCAGCGGGGCGTACTGGAGGTTGGTGAGCCCGGCACCGTACTCGGGGTGCGGCAGGAAGAGGTTCCACAGGCCGCGCCGGCGGGCCTCGGCCTTGAGCTCGTCGAGGACGGGCGGCCGGCTCCACGGCCCGGCGCCGGTCGCCGGGTCGGGCGGAGCCTGCGCGGCGGCGGCGACCTGCTCGGCGAAGATCGTCTCGGCCGGCAGGATCCGGTCGGTCAGGAAGTCGTGCAGCGCCTCGTGCAGCTCGGCGGTACGCGCGTCGAAGCCGAAGTCCATCGGTGCTCCTCGGTAAGTCCGGCCGTGCCCCCGGTGGCCCGGCCGGTCGGGACGGGGTCAGGGCCGGCCGAGCGCGGCCAGGCCCTGCGCGACCAGTGGGTCGACGAGGGCGCCGATCCGGTCGAACCCCTCGCCGATGGTCTGCCCGAGGGTGTGCCGGTAGTGGATGCCCTCGCAGATGACGGCGAGCTTGAAGCAGCCGAGCGCCACGTGCCAGTCCAGCGGGCCGACGTCGACGTCGCTGCGCTCGGCGTACCGGCCGATCAGTTCGGCGGCGGCCGGGAAGCCGGCCCGCGGCCCGAGCCCGTCGGCGACCGGGTTGCCGGCGGCGGCGTCGGAGTCGCCGAGCACCTCCCAGTAGGTCACCAACAGCCCGAGGTCGGCGAGTGGATCACCGAGGGTGGCCATCTCCCAGTCGAGTACCGCCCGGACCGTCACCGCCTCCGTCGCCGGCCCGGACCCCGGTGTGCCGGCGAGAGTCATGCGGCAGTCGGCGACCAGGTTGTCCAGCCGGTAGTCGCCGTGCACGACCCGCCCGGTGTTCGCGCCCTCCGGCGCGGTCGCGGCGAGCCGGTCGCGCAGCTCGTCGATGCCGGGCAGCGGCCGGCTGCGGGACCGGTCGAGCTGCCCGCCCCAGCGGCGGACCTGCCGGGCCAGGAAGCCCTGCGGCCGGCCGAAGTCGGCCAGGCCGACGGCCGCCGGGTCCACGTCGTGCAGCGTCGCCAGCACATCCATCATCGCCAGGGCGAGCTGCCGGCGCCGGGCCGGCGTCAGCGCGTCGGTCTGGCTGCGGTTGCGGTAGACCACCCCGGGGACGCGCTCCATCAGATAGAACGGCGCGCCGAGGACCGCCTCGTCGGCGCAGTGCAGCAGGGTGGTGGGCACCGGCACCCCGGTCGGCGCCAGTGCCGAGATCACCCGGAACTCCCGGCCCATGTCGTGCGCGGTGGCCAGCACGTGCCCGAGCGGCGGGCGGCGGAGCACGAACTCCTGCTCTCCGGCATGCACCAGGTAGGTGAGGTTGGAGCGGCCACCGGCGAAGAGTTCCGCCCGGAGCGGGCCGGTCAGCAGCTCGGGGCGGTGCACCGCGAGGTGCCCGGCCAGCCGGTCGAGGTCGAGCCCGGACGGTGGCCTGGCGGGTGGGTCCGGCCGGACGGCGGTGGCCGGCGGATCGGTCATCCGGACAGTTGATGGCATCTGGCCCGTCCAGTCAAGTCCTGCCAGCCGTGCGTCCAGGCCGCCCGTCCCGCGAGACACGGATCGGCCCGCTACGGCGCCGGACGGGCCTTCAGCGGACGGGCCAGCGGGGCGGGACGACGGTGAGCACCGTACGTCTTCGGGGTGAACACGGGTTGTTGCTGCCGGGACATGCCACGGCAACAGGGGCGAAATGGTCATAGGGCAGCCTGGTTGACAGCTCGCCGGCGGAACGCGCGCCGGTCCGCCGACGGAGGGGACGGACATGTTGCTGAGGGTTCGGGTGACCCTGCCGGATCGACCCGGAACGCTCGGTCAGGTCGCTCGTACGCTGGGCGTCGCAGGTGCCGACATCGTTCAGGTCGTGGTGCTGGAGCGGCTGGGCGGCCGGGCCGTGGACGATTTCACGGTGGTCTGGCCCGGCGCGGCCCGGGTCGACCGGCTCTGCGCCGGCCTCGGTGCCATCCCGGGGGTGCGGGTCAACGGCATGTGGCGGGCGATCGGCGCGCCGAACGGCGGTGGGCAGGACGCGGAGCTGCTCGCCCAGATCGCCGCGAACCCGGCGGACGGGTTGGCCACGCTGGTCGACGCGGTCCCCGGCCTGCTCGCCGCCGACTGGGCCGCCGCGGCCGTGGTGCCGGCGGACTGGGCGGCCCGCACCGGCATGGGCGCGGGGACGGTTCGCGGCAGCGGCGCGCCGGCGGTGGCGTACGCGAGCTGGCGGGCGCCGAGCCCGCTGCACCTTCCCGAGGTGACCCCGTTGCGGGCCCGGTCGTTGAACGGGCCGGCGGGCACCCACTACGCGGTCGCCCCGTTCGGCCGGGCCGGGCTGGTGCTGATGCTGGCCCGGGTCGACGGCGACGGGCTGACGGCGGCCGGTTTCCACATCACCGAGGTGGACCGGATCGCCCAACTGGTCCGGGCGGCGGCCACCATCCTCGGTGACCGGCTCGACCTGGTCAGCGCGCCACCGGCGGCGGAGCCGATCGAGTCACCGGAGGCGGCGGCCCTGCCGGCGACACCGACCACGCCAACGGCCGGCCCGGACGGCGCGGCGGGGATGACGGCGGCGATGGCCTCCGGATCCGCCGTGGCGCCGGTCCGCCCCAGCGCGACCGCTCCGGCCGTCGGGCGGCTGCCGGCCATCACGAGCCGGCCCGGCTGAGCGGCCATGACCCGGTCCGGCTGGGCGGTCACGGGTCGGCCCGGCTGGGCGAGCGTGACCTGTCACGGCAGAGCAACCGACGGGTAACAGCGAGCGGGCAGGCTGGATCCGGGAAGGAGTGCAGATGACACTGTGGCGGATCAGAGCGACGGTGGCCGACCGGCCGGGATTCCTCTCCGTGCTCACGGCGAGCCTCGCGCTGCGCGGCGTCAACATCCTCACCGTGCAGGTGCACACCACCGAGGCCGGGGCGGTCGACGACTTCCTGGTCGACGCGCCGGCCGAGTTGACCGCCGACGACCTGGTCGCGGCGGTGGAACGCGGGCGCGGCCGGAACTGCTGGGTGACCCGCAGCGAGGCGCAGGGGCTGGCCGACCAGCCGACCCGGGTGCTCGGCCTGGCGGGCCGGTTGGTCCGGGACCCGGACGCCCTCGGTGAGTCGCTGCGCAGCCTGCTCAGCGCCGACTCCGTCACCTGGCGGCCGGTCTCCGGCGTGCCGGTGCCGGAGCACGGTGCCGGGGCGATGCGGCTGCCCGACCCGCACGGCGGCTGCTTCGAGGTCTTCCGGACCGCCCCGAGCTTCACCCCGGCCGAGTACGCCCGCGCCCAGGCGCTGGTGGACCTGGCCGGCGCGGCCGTGCGGCAGGCCGCCGAGCGGGTGACGCTGGTGCTCCCCGACGGTGCCGAGCTGGCGGTACGCCCGGCAACCCCCGACGACCTGCCCGGTGTGACGGCGATGCACGCCCGCTGCTCGGCACGGAGCCTGCACCGCCGTTATCCGGCGCTGGGGCGCCCGACGGCCGACCGGCTGCGTCGGCTGCTCTCCCCGGCGCACGGGGTCACCCTGCTGGCGCTGGCCGCGGAGACCGGGGACGGCCGGCCCGAGCAGGTGGTGGCGACGGCGACGCTGACCGCAGAGGGTCTGCTCGCCGAGCTCGCCCTGCTGGTGGAGGACGGCTGGCAGCGCCGTGGCCTCGGCGGTGCGCTGCTGCGCCGGCTCGTCGGGTACGGCACCCGGGCCGGTTACGCGGCGCTGCTGGCGCACACCTCCGCCGACAACGTGGCGATGCTGCGGATCCTGGACCGGATGTACCGGCCGGGCGCGATCGACCGCGACGGCAACCTGATGACTCTGACGATGCCGTTGGCCGACCCGCGGGTCACGTCGCGGCAGCGCGGCCTGCCGACGCCCGCCCCCGAGACTCCCGCCGCCGTCGCCGAGGCGTAGCGGCGCGGCACAGACCCAGCGGCCCGGTCCTGGTTCGGGACCGGGCCGCCGGAACCGCCTGACTGGGGCGAGTGGGGTCCCTCCGGTAGGACGGCCGGAGGGACCCCTTTCCAGCTCCGCCGCGCGGCGGTCGACTCAGGTCGCCGGGTCAGGTGGCCGGATAGCTGTTGTAGTCGGGAAAGTTGCCGTACAGGCGCGGGGCCGAGGAGCTGACGGTGACCGCCTGCACCAGCAGGTCGCCGCCGACGAAGGCGCCCTTCCAGGAGGCGCCTCGACCGCCGAAGGGCTCCGCGCGGTCGCCCCGGGAGCGGGGCCGGTTGATGCCGACCTTGAACGCCTGGAGGTCGACCGCGAGCTTGGCCGCCTCCTCCTCGTCGTCGCAGGCGAGGCTGGCGACAAGTGCGCCGTTGCTGGCGTTCATCGCCGCCAGCAGTTCGTCGGTGGTGTCCACCACCACGATGGTGTCGACCGGGCCGAACGGCTCGGCGTGCATCAGCCGGGACCGGCCCGGCGGCGCGAGCAGCACCGACGGTGCCACGTACGCCGAGGTGTCCTGCCCGGCGAGGAACGGCGCACCGTCCAGCCTGCCCCGGTAGAGCGGTACGGCGCCGCCCCGGACCGCCTCCTCCACCTTGCGGCGCAGCTCGTCGGCCTTTGCCGCGCTGATCAGCGGCCCGAAGTCGAGTTCGGGCAGTGGATCACCCTCGGGCCGGTCCTCGTCGACGGCGAGCGGGTGCCCGAACCGGACCGAGCGGACCACCGGCAGGTACGTGTCGAGGAACTGGTCGACCAGGTCCCGCTGCACCACGAAGCGCGGATACGCGGTGCAGCGCTGCTTGCCGTACTCGAAGCCCTTCTTCAGGTGCGCGGCGAGGCTCTCCCACCGGGAGAAGTTCCAGATGCCCCAGGCGTTCAGCCCCTCCTGTTCGATCATGTGCCGCTTGTCGGTGTCGAGCAGTGCGGCGGCCACCTTGCCGCCGTTGGAGCGGCCGCCTACGAAGGCCACCGCACCGATCTCCGGCGCCCGGACCAGCACCTCGGAGAGTTCCTCGCCGCCACCGCTGAGCAGGGTGGCGGGCAGCCCGGCCCGGCGCATCAGCGCGTGTGCCACGGTGAGGCAGACCGCGCCGCCCTGCGACGGCGTCTTGGCGATCACCGCGTTGCCGGCGAGCAGTTGCACCAGTTCGGCGTGGACCAGCACGCTCATCGGATAGTTCCAGCTCGCGATGTTGCTGACCGGGCCGGCCAGCGGCTCGCGGCCGTCGGCCAGCATCCGGTCGATCTCCTCGACGTACCACCGGACGCCGTCCAGGGCCCGGTCGACGTCGGCGCAGGCCAGCCGCCACGGCTTGCCGATCTCCCAGACCAGCAGGAGGGCCAGCAGGTCGCGGTGCCGGCTCAGCTCGTCGAGCGCGTCGCCTACCCGGGCCTTCCGGGCGGCCAGCGGGACGTCGGCCCAGTCCCGGTGCTGGCCGGCGGCGAACCCCACGGCGGCGCGTGCGGCGTCCGCGTCCACCCTGGCCAGGTTGACCAGCACGGTGTTGTCCACCGGGGTACGGACCGGGGTGGGCGTGCCGGCCGACTGCCAGGCGCCGGTCATCAGGTTGCGCAGGGTGACGGTCCCGTCGGGACGGTCGAGATCGAAGGCTTCGGGGGCGGCCCGCACCGCGCGGGCCAGGATCTCCGGCCAGGCGGTGCCGTCGGCAAGGCGCAGTGCCATCGCTGTCTCCTAGCGGTTGGCGGCCGCCGCGGCACCGGTGTCCGAGGGCCGCGCGGCCGGGAACGAGCAGCGTGCGGCAGCGTCGATGGCACCGCTGAGCTGGGCGTACTGTCTCCCGGCCCGTTCGGCGGCGGCAACCGTACGCCCGTATCCCAGGACGGCCGTTCCGCCAGTTGACCCTGCGGCGCCGGCTGCTGACTCGTCACTCAGCTCTCTGAGCTGGGAGGATGTCGCCAGTTGATCGATGTTTATAGATGGTGTGAGTCGCGTCAACCCGGGGGGAAGGGCTTTCCTCACGGCGATCCGCCGTGCCGTCCCCCGCCCGGCGGTTCCGCTGTCGCCGGTTTGGGTCCTTCACAAACCGGCAATGGCGCAGTTACATTGTTGGCTATCCATGGGAGCGCTCCCGGGGCTCCGATGGACGAGATCCGCAGACCCCCGAGAGCAGCGCCAGCGCCAACGCACCGCAGACCGCAGTAGCCCCCGCACCCGCGTCGTGCCCCGCGCAGGGAGAGGGGCGGATGCGCCCACATCCGCCCCTCGTGTCCTCCGCTACGCGTCGCCGCGCGCGGCTCCACGGACAGGAGCAATTCTAGTGCGCGACCGCAGCACCCCGGCCCGGCCGAACGGGCAACGTCCCCGGCCCGGTCCCCGGCCGAAACCAGGCGCCCGGCAACGCCTCAACGGCCGGCAGCGACCCGACGGCCGGCAGCGGCCCGACCGCGGCCAGCGGCCGGGCCGCTGGTACCTCCGGGCGGTGACCGCCGGCACCTCGGCACTGACCGCCGCCGCACTGATGCTCACCGGTTTCACCCCGGCCGCCGCGGCGGCCCCATGGGCGGCCGGCGCGGCCCCCGGAGCCGGATCGGCGCCGGCCCCGGTCGCCGCGCCGGCCTTCAACTACGCCGAGGCGCTGCAGAAGTCGCTCTTCTTCTACGAGGCGCAGCAGTCCGGCCCGCTGCCCGCCTGGAACCGGGTCTCCTGGCGTGGCGACTCCGCGCTGACCGACGGCTCCGGCGTCGGGCTGGACCTCACCGGCGGTTGGTACGACGCCGGTGACCACGTCAAGTTCGGCTTCCCGATGGCGTTCAGCGCCACCATGCTGGCCTGGGGAGCGGTCGAGTACCGCAGCGGCTACCAGGCCGCCGGCCAGCTCCCGCACCTGCTCGACAACCTGCGCTTCGTCAACGACTACTTCATCCGGGCGCACCCCTCGGCCAACGTGCTCTACGGGCAGGTCGGCAGGGGCGACGACGACCACAAGTGGTGGGGGCCGGCCGAGGTGCTGCCGATGGCGCGCCCGGCGTACAAGATCGACGCGAGCTGTGGCGGCTCGGACCTGGCCGGCGAGACGGCGGCGGCGATGGCCGCCTCCTCGATGGTGTTCCGGCCGACCGATCCTGCCTACGCCGACCGGCTGCTCACGCACGCCCGGCAGCTCTACACCTTCGCCGACACCGTGCGCCGGGCCTACCACGAGTGCATCACCGACGCGACGAACTTCTACCGCTCCTGGAGCGGCTACTCCGACGAGCTGGTCTGGGCCGCGATCTGGCTGCACCGGGCCACCGGCGAGGCGAGCTACCTGACAAAGGCGGAGACCGATTACGACCGGCTCGGCACCGAGCCGCAGCAGAGCAACCGGCTCTACAAGTGGACGGTGGCCTGGGACAACAAGCAGTTCGGCGCGTACGTGCTGCTGGCCAACCTGACCGGGAGGCAGAAGTACGTCGACGACGCCAACCGCTGGCTCGACTACTGGACCGTCGGCGTCAACGGGGAGAAGGTGCGCACCTCGCCGGGCGGGATGGCCGTGCTGGACACCTGGGGCGCGCTGCGCTACGCCGCCAACACCGCGTTCGCGGCCCTGGTCTACAGCGACCGGACCACGGACGCGACCCGGAAGGCCCGCTACCACGACTTCGCCGTGCGGCAGATCGACTATGCGCTCGGCGACAACCCGCGCAACTCCAGCTACATGATCGGATTCGGCGCCAACCCGCCGCGCAACCCGCACCACCGCACCGCGCACGGCTCCTGGTGGGACAGCATGCAGGTGCCGGAGGCGACCCGGCACACCCTCTACGGCGCGCTGGTCGGCGGGCCGTCCTCGCCGAACGACGCCTACACCGACAGCCGGAGCGACTACGTGATGAACGAGGTCGCCACCGACTACAACGCCGGGCTCACCTCCGCGCTGGCCCGGCTCGTCTCCGAGTACGGCGGCACGCCGCTGCCGAGCTTCCCACCGGCCGAGTCGCCGGACATCGACGAGATCACCGTGGAGACCACGGTGATGCAGGCCGAGCCGAGGGCCACCGGCATCAAGGCGATCGTCTACAACAGGTCCGCCTTCCCGGCCCGGGCGCTGACCGATTCCTCGTTCCGGTACTACTTCCGGCCCGAGGGGAGCGGCCCGATCCAGGTGACCAGCTCCTACACCCAGGGTTGCCCGGCACCGACCGCCGCCCGGCAGCTCTCCGGCGACATCTGGTACGTCGAGGTCGACTGCTCCGGCCACACCATCGCCCCGGCCGGGCAGTCGGCGCACCGGATGGAGGTGCAGTTCAAGATCGGGGTGCCCGAGGGGGGCACCTGGGATCCGGGCAACGACCCGTCGTACCAGACCACCGCCGGGCCGAACCCGAAGGTGACGCTCTCCGAGGGCAGCACCCTGGTCTGGGGCACCGCACCGGCGGCGTCGGAGCAGCCGGACCCGTCCGAACCCGACACCACCGCGCCGAGCGCGCCCGGCACCCCGACCGCCTCGGCGGTGACCGCCACCGGAGCCACCCTGAGCTGGACCGCGTCGACCGACGACGTCGGGGTCACCGGTTACCGGGTCTACCGGGAGGCCGGCGCGACGGACGCGCTGCTCGGCACGGTGACCGGCACGACGTACCCGGTCACCGGGTTGACGGCCGGCACCGCGTACCAGTTCTACGTGGTCGCGGTGGACGCGGCCGGCAACGTCTCGGCGGCGTCGGCGCCGGTCGCGGTGACCACACCTACCGCGCCGGCCGGCGGCTGCCGGATCGGCTGGACCGGCAACGACTGGAGCACCGGGTTCAGCGGCACCGTCACGATCACCAACACCGGCACCGGCACCATCGACGGCTGGACCCTCGCCTTCGCGTTCACCGCCGGACAGCGGATCACCCAGGCATGGTCGGCCACCGTGAACCAGTCCGGCACGGAGGTGACCGCCACCAACGTGGGCTACAACGGGACGCTCGCCCCGGGCGCCTCGACCAGCTTCGGCTTCAACGGTACGCACACCGGCAGCAACCCCCGGCCAACGTCGTTCACGCTCAACGGCGTGGCCTGCGCGACCGGCTGACCCGTCCCTTGGCCGGTCCCCGGCGGGGCCGTCGGGCAGTACCCCAGCAGGCTGCCCGGCGGCCCCGACCCGGTGCGCGCGACCCGACCGGTGTGCGCGACCCGACCCGGCGGTGTTTCAGCGTGCCGGTGCGTTCGCCTCGGCGGTCGCCTGGTCGAGCCAGTCCAGATACCAGCGGGCGAAGCTGACCCGCTCGCCCTCCGGGCCGGCCAGCGGCGAGAAGCCGCTGTCGTCGGCGCTGTCGTCGGCCCACATCGTGCCCCGCTCCGGTCCGCTGACCACCAGCATCTGCCGCAGCGCGCAGCCGAGGTGGCTCAGGTAGAGGGTGCCGACGGTGTGCCTCGGGTCGTAGGCCACCCGGTCGTGCAGCTCCCAGTAGGCGTCCTCGGCCGCGTCGAACTCCTCGACGGTGCCGAACTCCTCGGGGTCCGGCGGCTCGGGCAGGCCGGCGGCCGGGTTGAACGGTCCGGTGTGTGGAAAGGGCTCGGCGAGGGTGTCGAGCGCGGTGAGGTCGCCGCCGTCACCCTCCCAGCCCCAGCGGCCGTCCACCCGTCGCAGCGGGAAGAGCCCGTAGAACGGCCCCGCCCCGCCCCGGCTCACCTCCAGCAGGAAACTGCGGTAGTCCTCCGGCAGCCGGACACCGAGCTGCTCCTCCAGCTCCGCCAGCTCGGCCGGGCGCAGCGGCGGCTCCAGCGCCCACTCGTGGCCGTAGGCGCCGAAGACCCTGTCGGGCGGGGTACGGGAGAGCGCGGTCACCCGTTCGCGTACTCCCGACCATTCGATGTTCGTCACGGGCCCGCACCCTACCGGGATGTCTCGGCCGGCGCCGCCGGTCTCCCCGGAGGTGGGGAGGCCGGCGGCGGCTCGTCGGACCGGTCTCAGCGGGTCCGCAGCCCGTACCCGTACGGGAAGAGCGGGCGGTAGTTCCGGTCGCCGATGTTGATCGGCACCTGGGCCTCGCTCGCCGGCCAGCTCACCGAGAGCTTGCCGGTGAACGGCCGCCGGCCGAAGAGGACGTCGGCGACGCCGGCTCCCTCGCTGCCCGGCAGCCAGGAGGCGACCAGCGCGTCCATCTCGCCGAGCTGGTCGGTGAGCACCTGCGGCCGGCCGGAGACGACGAGTACGACGCAGGTGTCGATCGCCCCGCAGACCTTGTCGACCACGGCCTTGTCGCCGGGCTGGAGGGAGAGCGACTTCTCCTCCTGCTGCGGCGCCGAGCACCAGGTGCACTCCGGCCCGCCGACGTCACCGAACCCCTCGGTGTACGGCGTCTCGCCGACCACCACGACGGCGACGTCGGAGCCGTCGGTCGGTGCCGAGCCGTCCGCGCTGTAGGTGATCTCGGCGCGCGGCGCCACCTCGCGGATGCCCTCCAGGATGGTGGTGCCCGGGATGATGTCGCCGGAGGAGCCCTGCCAGCTGATGGTCCAGCCACCGGCCTGGTTGCCGATGTCGTCGGCGTTGCGTCCGGCCACGTAGATCTTCGCGTCCCTGCGCAGCGGAAGCGCCCGGTTGCTGTTCTTCAGCAGCACCTGCGACTCGGCGACCGCCCGCCGGGCCAGCGCCCGGTGCTCGCGGCTGCCGACCTCGTCGACGTCGCGGGTCGAGGCGTACGGGTGCTCGAAGAGGCCGATCTCGAACTTCGCCCGCAGGATCCGGCGCACCGCGTCGTCGATCCGGGCCTGGCTGACCCGGCCGGCCCGCACCTCGGCGAGGAGCAGGTCGATGAACTGCTTGGCGTTGTTCGGCACCATGAACATGTCGATGCCGGCGTCGACCGAGGTCCGCACCTTGTACGCGGTGAGCCCGGCCACGTCCGGCTCGATCGGGTCGGGGATCTGGTTGATCCCCTCCCAGTCGGAGATGACGAAGCCCTTGAACCGCTGCGCCCCCTTGAGCACGTGGGTGAGCAGCTCCTTGTGCGCGTGCATCTTCACCGGGTTGCCGATCCCGTCCTCGATCCAGTCCACGCTGGAGAAGGAGGGCATCACGCTGTCGACGTCGTGCCGGCGCAGCGCGGTCCAGAACGGGGCGAGGTTGGTCCGGGCGAACTCGGCCCGGCTGGTCACCGTGACGCCCTGGTCGATGACGTACCGCTGGGAGCCGGGCGGCAGACTCTCGTTGGCCTCGGCGGCGGCCTGGTCGTACTCGGTGTCACCGTCACCGGCGTAGTGCTTGATGGTGGCGAGCACGCCGGCGCTGCGCAGCCCGTCGATGTAGCTGGTCATCTCGCTGACCAGTGCCGGGTTCTCGCTGAAGCTCTCGTACGCCCGACCCCAGCGTTCGTCCCGGGAGACGCAGAGGCAGGGGGCGAAGTTCCACGGGATGCCGGTGGCCCTGACCTCCTCGCCGGTGGCCCTGCCGATCTCCCGGACGAGGGCGGGGTCGCGGGTCGCGCCGAGGCCGATGTTGTGCGGGAAGACGGTGGCACCGTAGACGTTGGAGTGCCCGTGCACGGCGTCGACGCCGTAGATGATCGGGATGCCCAGCCGGGTGCTCAACGCCTGCCGTTGGAAGTCGTTGACCATCGACACCCAGGCTTCCGGGGTGTTCGGGGTGGGGACGGAGCCGCCGCCGGAGAGCAGCGAGCCGAGTCCCCACTGGGCGACCAGCGTGGGATCGGCGTCGACCGCCAGCCGTTCGGCCTGGGCCATCTGGCCGACCTTCTCCGGCAGCGTCATCCGGCGGAGCAGGTCGTCGACCCGGCGGTCGATCGGCAGCCGGGGATTGCGGTAGTCGGGCCGGCCACCGTGCCAGCCGGAGCCACCGGAGGCGGTGCTGCCGCCGGCGGCGTCGGGGGCCGCCGACGCGCTGCCGGCGGGTAGCAGCGAGGCGACCAGAAGGCCGGTGAGCAGGGTTATCAATGGTGTTCGGGATCGCGCATGTGGACGCATGTCGTGCCCTCCAGAACCGATCGGGGTACGCGCCAGGACCGATCATTCCCATGTCGATAAGATGACGTCAATATTAAACGGTTAAGTTTCCTTTCTGAGAGCGCTCTTTCCGGGCGCTTACGTCCGGTTTTACGGGCATTGACGCGGTGAATCGGCATGCAAACCGCGGAGACGGTGCCGCCCGGCCGGAGACGCCGCGCACGTTCGCCGCCGCCGTCGCCCTCCGGTGGTGTCACCGGCTGTACATGGTGGACCTCACAGCCGTGCCGATGCCGGCACCGCAGCGCATGTGCAAGCATCGACACCAGGTGCGGTGCGCGTGGGGGCGCGCACGGGTGGTTGGGGGGAGCCTGGTGGGCCAGCCGCAGCACGACCAGTTCGGCGACCTGCTCCGGACGCTCCGGCGCCGTGGCGGGCTGACCCAGGAGGAACTCTCGGAACGCTCCGGTTCGAGCGTCCGGAGCATCCGGGAGATGGAACGGGGCCGCGTCCGGTCACCGCAACGGCGTACCGCCACGCTGCTCGCCGACGCCCTCGGGCTCGACGGCGCGGACCGGGCCGACTTCCTCGCCGCCGCCCGCACCGAACGCATCCCGCCGGACGGTACGCCCGCCACGGTCGTGCCCGGGGAACTGCCCAGCGCCGTGCCCGACCTTGCCGGCCGGGGCGCCGAACTGGCGGTGCTGCGCGCCCTGGTCGCCGATCTCGCGGCCGGCCGCACCGGCACCGCCGGGCTCGTGGTGCTGCACGGGCCACCGGGGATCGGCAAGACCAGCCTGACCGTCGCGGCCGGCCACCTGCTCAGTCCGAGCTTTCCGGACGGGCAGCTCTTCGTCGACCTGGCCGGAGCGGTGGTCGACTCCGGCGGCGGCGCGCAGGCGGCGCCCGCTGGCGGGACGCAGGCGACGCCTGCTGGCGGGACGCAGGCGACGCCTGCTGGCGGGACGCAGGCGACGGCCGCTGGCGGGACGCAGGCGACGGCTGCGGGCGGACCGGCGGCCGCGCCGGAACGGGGTCGGGTGCATCCGGCTGAGGCGCTGGCCGGGCTGCTGCGCTCGCTCGGCCTGCCGGATGCCCGGCTGCCGGTGCCGCCGGCCGAGCGCAGCGGCCTGTTCCGCACCCTGACCCGGGACCGCCGCCTGCTGCTGGTGCTCGACAACGCGGCCGACGAGGCGCAGATCCGCCCGCTGCTGCCGGCCGGGCGGCACTGTCTGGTCCTGGTCACCAGCCGCCGCCCGCTGACCGGGCTCACCGGTGCGGTACGGGTGCCACTCGGCGTACTGGAGCCGGAACCGGGGCGGGAGCTGCTGGCCTCGATCGTCGGTGCCGGCAGGGTGGCCGCCGAGCCGGCCGCCGCCGAGCAGCTCGTCCGGCTCTGCGGACGGCTGCCGCTGGCGCTCCGGATCGCCGGCAACCGGCTGGCCGGCCGACCACAATGGACGATCGCGCGCCTGGTCGGTCAGTTGCGCGACCAGCGACGGCGGCTGACCGTCCTCACCGCCGGAGACCTCGACGTGCGGGCCGCGTTCGAGGTGTCGTACCGGCAACTCGACCCGTTGACGGCGGCGGTGTTCCGGCGGGCGTCGCTGATCCCCGGCGGCGACTTCGACGCCGGACTGGTCGCGGCCGCCGCCGGCTGCGACGAGGAGAGTGCCGCCCAGGCGGCCGAGGACCTCGTCGACGCCGGCCTGCTGCTGTCGCCCGGCGACCGCTACCAGTTCCATGACCTGGTACGCCTCTACGCCCACGAGCGGCTCGCCGGCGACGACCCTCCGGAGCGGCGGAGCGCGGCGCACGACCGGTTGGTCGGCTGGCTGCTGCGCCGGACCGAGCAGGCGGGGGCGATGTTCTCCCCGGGCGCGTGCCGCAAGGGCAACCCGTTCGACGACGACCGGGAGGCGGCCGCCTGGTTGGACCGGGAGTCCGGCAACTGGCCGGCGGCGCTGCGGGACGCGGCCCGGCAGGGCTGGCACGCCGACGTCGTACGGGTGGCCCGGGCGCTGCACTGGTATTCCGACGCGGCCACCCACCGGCACTCCTGGGAGGAGGTCTTCTCGCTCGGGGTGACCGCCGCCCGCGCGCTCGGCAGCGCCCGGGACGAGGCGGTGCTGCTCAACTTCCTCGGCTGGGCCCGGTACTACTGCCGGGAGCGCAACTCCGACGGACTGGCCGCACTGGAGCAGGCGCTGGAACTGGCCCGGCGGATCGGTGACCGCCGGGAGGAGGCGTGGGCGCTGGCCTACTCCGCCTCGATCTTCATCCGCTCTGGCCGAGCCCTGCACGCCGTCGACTCCGCCCGCCAGGCCGTCGGGCTGTTCCGCCAGGTCGGCTACCTGCTCGGCGAGGCGTGTGCGGCCAACGTGCAGGGCTCCGCCCTGGCCGCGCTCGGCCGGTTCTCCGAGGCCGCCGAGCTGCACCGCGAGGTGCTCGAGTTCTATCGCGGGGAGTCCGGGCTGAGCAGCACCGGCGCGCTGATCGCCCAGGGCGCCACGATGATGGCCCTCGGCGCAGACCTGGCCGGCGAGGGCGACTGGCCGGCAGCGGTCGCCGAGTACGCCCGCACCCGTGTGCTCTTCCGGCGCTGCCGGGCGGCGTTCGCCGAGGCGGGCGCGGCGTACCAGCAGGGCATGGCGCTGCGGGAACTCGGCGCGTACGACGCGGCCGCAGAAGAGCTGCGGCAGGCCCTGGCGCTCTTCGCCGGCGTACCCAGTCCGTGGTGGGAGGCGCGGACCCTGCACGCCCTCGCCGCCCTGGCCGGCGCGGGCCCGGCGGGCGCGGCGGACGCCCGGCGGCTGCGCCGGAGGGCGCTGGACCGGTGCGGCGAGCTGGACGCCCCCGAGGCCCGCCACCTGCGCGCCACCCTGCTGCGCGAGCTGGCCGAGTAGCCCCGATCAGGCGGCGTGGTGGCCGGCCCGGACCGTGCGTCGACCCGGACCGTACGCCGACCCGGGGAAGTCGACCTGCTGCCCCGCCGCGGACCCCCAACGTTCACCGGAAACAGGGTGAAGGCCGGCCGGCGTCGTACTAGACACAGAGGACATGACGAATACCCCCCTCGATCGTCGTTCCCTGCTGCGACTCGCCGGCGCCTCCGCCGGCACGGCCATGCTCGCCGGATCCGCCCTCGCCGACCCGGCCCGGGCGGCAGCCACGACCTTCCTGCACGGTGTCGCGTCCGGCGACCCGCTGCCCGACGGGATCCTGCTCTGGACCCGCCTCACCCCCACCCCCGAGGCGCAGCCCGGCTCCGGCGTCGGTCCCGCCGCCGAGGTGACCTGGCAGGTCGCCACGGATCCGGACTTCGCCGGCATCGCGGCCAGCGGAACCCAGCAGACCGGACCGGCCCGGGACCACACGGTCAAGGTCGAGGTGTCCGGGCTCGCGCCGATGACCACCTACTGGTACCGCTTCGGCTACCAGGGCGTCTGGTCGCCGACCGGCCGGACCATGACGGCACCGGCTCCGACGGCCGGGGTCGACCGGCTCCGCCTCGGCGTCGTCTCCTGCGCCAACTGGGAGGCCGGCTACTTCGCCGCGTACCGGCACCTGGCCGACCGGGGCGACCTCAACCTGGTGGTCCACCTCGGCGACTACCTCTACGAGTACGGCACCGGCGAGTTCGACGCCGGCGGCAGCGTGGTCCGCGCCGTGCGGCCCGCGCACGAGGTGCTGACTCTCGCCGACTACCGGATCCGGCACGCGCTCTACAAGACCGACCCGGACCTCCGGGCGCTGCACGCCGCCGTGCCCTGGGCGATCACCTGGGACGACCACGAGGTCGCCAACGACCAGTGGTCCGGCGGGGCGGAGAACCACACCCCGGCGACCGAGGGCAGCTTCGCGGCCCGGCTGGCCGCCGCCCGGCAGGCGTACTTCGAGTGGATGCCGGTGCGGACCGGCCCGAACGGGCGGATCTACCGGCGGCTGCGGTTCGGTCGCCTCGCCGAGCTGTCAATGCTCGACCTGCGGACCTACCGCTCGGAGCAGTCGTCGGGTACGGGGGTCGACGACCCGGCCCGGACGATCACCGGCGACGACCAGATGTCCTGGCTCAAGAGCGGCCTGGCAGCCTCCACCGCACAGTGGAAACTGGTCGGCAACCCGGTGATGATCGCCCGGCTGGACGTCGGTGCGCTGCCCTCCTGGCTGCTCGGCCCGCTCGGCGCGCTGCTCGGCATCCCGCAGAACGGCCTGGTGCTCAACGCCGACCAGTGGGACGGCTACAACGCCGACCGGAACGAACTCGTGGACCACCTGCGGGCGAACAACACCCGCGACGTCGTCTTCCTCACCGGCGACATCCACACGTCCTGGGCCAGCGAGCTGACCACCCGGTCCACCGGCATCCAGAACCCGGCCGCCGCCGAGTTCGTCGTGCCGTCGGTGACAAGCGACAACGTCGACGACTTCCTCAACCTGCCGGCCGGCAACGCGCTGAGCAGACTCGGCGTCAGCCTGATCCGGTCGACCAACCCGCACGTGCGCTGGACCGAGCTGGACGGGCACGGCTACGGGGTGGTCGAGGTGACCCCGCAGCACTGCCGGATGGACTGGTACCACCTGACCGACCGGACCCGGGCGGAGAGCGGCAGCCGCTGGGTGGCCGGCTGGTCGGTCGGCAGCGGCTCGTCGCGCCTCCGCCAGGAGAGCACTCCGCTGTGAAAGGAAGGGGCCCTTCTTATCGTTTTCTGTTGTAGAAGGGCCCCCTCCCAACCCTTCTGTTCAGGCGGGAACGGTCCACTTCTGGTTGGCGGCGCCGGTGCAGGTCCAGAGCTGCGTCGGGGTGCTGTTGGCGGGGTTGTTGTCCAGCACGTCCAGGCACTTGCCGGCGCTGGCGCTGGTCAGGTCCCGGCCGGCGGTGGCGGTCCAGCGCTGGTTGGCACCGCCGGTGCAGCTCCAGATCTGCACCCGGGCACCGTTGGCGGTCGAGTTGTCGCGGACGTCGAGGCACTTGCCGAGTGCCCGCACGGTGCCGTCGGTGCCCAGGGTCCACTGCTGGGCCGCGCTGCCGTTGCAGTCGTAGAGCTGCACCGTCGTACCGTCGGCGCTGTTGGCGCCGGCCACGTCCAGGCACTTGCCGGCGAGCCCGACGATCTGGCCGGTCCGGCCGCCGCCTCCGCCGCCGGACTGGCTGCCGGACCAGGTGAAGGTCGCGGTGGTCCGGGCCGGCAGGGTGTACGCGAACGACTGTCCGCCCCAGACCACCCGGATCGACTGGCTGCCGGTGCCGCCGTTGTGCGCGATCAGCGCCTTGGAACCGTCAGGGTTGATCCAGGCGACGTTCGGCACGGTGCCGTTCGCGGTCGAATCGATCCGGTACGCCCCCGGCCGGACGAACTTGGTGAGGTGCCCGGTCGTGTAGTACTCGATGGTGTAGTCGACCTGGCCGGCCCGGGCGCCGCCCTCCTGCACGGTGACCAGCCCGGTGCAGACGTCGCAGCCGCCGTTGTGCGGACCCATGTGCTGGTTGAGCGCCAGGCTCCACTTGACGATGCTGCCGCTCCAGTTCCGGGTGTAGTTGACGATGTCGGCCAGGTCCTCGTTGTGCTGGTTGCCGATCCAGGTGCCGCCGGAGTGCTCGGTGCTGAACTGGCGTACCGACGGATACTGGGTGTGCACCTGGGAGCCGACGCTCGGGCTGCCGGCGTAGCCGTGCCAGGCGATGCCGGCGAAGAGCGGATCGTCGCGCAGTGCGGCGTCGGCGACGATCCCGCTGCCGATCTGGCCCCAGTCGCCGTAGTTCCAGTCGTGCACCATCACCTTGGTGGTGATTCCGGCGGCCCGGAAGGCGGGCAGCAGGTGGTTCCTGGTGAACTCCAGCAGGCCGGAGGAGTTCCAGCTCATCCCCGGGTAGTTCATCGCGGTCGGGTTCCCCGCCTGGCAGCAGTTCGGCTCGTTCTGCACCGAGACGTAGTCCACCGGGATCCCGGCGGCCTGGTACGACTGGACGTACTTCACGAAGTACTGGGCGTACGTCGGGTAGTACTCCCACTTCAACCAGCCCATCTGGTCCATCCGGCCGTTGTCCTTCATCCAGCCCGGCGCGCTCCACGGCACGCCCTTCACCCGCAGCGCCGGGTTGAGCTGTTTCGCCTGCGCGGTGAGCAGCCGGACGTTCGTGTCGTAGCCGTTGGCGCCGAAGTCGTTCAGGTCGCAGCAGGTGTCGTCCAGCGACACGTGGCCGGGCTGGGACAGGTCGGAGGCGCCGATCGGGTTGCGGACGAAGGAGAGCCCGATTCCGTCGGTGGGGGAGAAGAGCCGGCGCATCACCGTGTCCCGGGTCGCCGCGCTGATCGGCCCGCCCCGGAACAGGTACGCGGTGGTGTCGGTGATCGAGGCACCGCCGCCCTCGAACTGCTGGTAGCGGGTGTTCTCGTTGACGGTGATGGTGTGCGTCGCCCCGGGGCTGGAGGCGGCGAAGGCGATCGGGGACTGCTGTTGCAGGCCCCGGCTCACCGTCCGGCCACCGGAGTCGGAGGTGCTGGTCAGCCAGACGTTGACCGGTTCGTTGGCGGCGTACGCCGCCGGCTGTGGACCGGCGACCGCCATGGCGACCGTGCCGGCGGCGGTCAGGCAGAGGGCGAGCAGCCGGACCGGGACCGGGTGGTGACGGCGCGGCCGTCTCCGGCGGTTGGTGACCGCCGTACGGATGGAGGACATGCGGGATCTCCCTCTCTGGACGGGATCCGAGGGTCAGCCGCCGGCCGGCAGTAATAGGTAACACTCTTTAATAAAGAGTGTCAATGTTGGGTGGGATCGGCGGCCGGATTGGGTGGGATCAGCGGCCGGATTCAGTCGGCGAAGAGCGGCTGCCCAAGAGCGGCTGCCCAAGAGCGGCTGCCCAAGAGCGGCTGTTGAAGATCGGCTGCCCAAGAGCGGCTGTTGAAGATCGGCTGTCGTCGATCAGCTGTCGGAGGCGGTCTCGCCGTGCTCGACGCAGCGCGCCGACCAGCCGGAGGGGAGGACCTGCACCTTCATCCGGCGCCGGCACCGGGGGCAGTAGCGCGGTGGCTCCAGGGTCCGGGCACTCCGGCAGGCGTCGTGCGTACCGGTGCCGGCGGCCTCACCGCACCGGTCGCACCATCCCGCCGGCTCCGTGAGCGGTCCGGTCCCCGCCGGCTCCGTGACCGGTCCGGTCCCCGCCGGCTCCGGTGGCATCATCACGACGTCGCCCCTTCCGGTGGCGTCGTCACAGCGTCGCCGAGAGCGCCTTGACCGGCATCCTCAGCTCGTCCAGCAGCGCCAGGTCCTCGTCGGCGGGGCGGCCGAGCGTGGTCAGGTAGTTTCCGACGATCACCGCGTTGATCCCGCCGAGCAGGCCGTCCCGGGTGCCGAGGTCGCCGAGGGTGATCTCACGGCCGCCGGCGTACCGGAGGATGGTCCGGGGCATCGCGAGCCGGAAGGCCGCGATGGCGCGCAGCGCGTCGCGCGCCTCGACCACCGGCTGGTCGCCGAGCGGCGTGCCCGGCCGGGGGTTGAGGAAGTTCAGCGGCACCTCGTGCGGGTCCAGTTCGGCGAGCTGCGCGGCGAACTCGGCCCGCTGCTCGACCGTCTCGCCGAGCCCCAGGATGCCGCCGCAGCAGACCTCCATCCCCGAGGCGCGGACCATCCGCAGCGTCTCCCAGCGCTCCTCCCAGGTGTGCGTGCTGACCACCCTGGGAAAGAAGGAACGGCAGGTCTCCAGGTTGTGGTTGTAGCGGTGCACGCCCATCTCGACCAGTTCGTCGACCTGAGCCTGGGTCAGCATGCCGAGCGAGGCGGCGACCTGGATCTCCACCTCGGCCCGGATCGCGGCGACGCCCTCGCGCAGCTGCCTCATCAGCCGCTCGTCCGGACCCCGGACGGCGGCGACGATGCAGAACTCGGTCGCCCCGGTGGCGGCGGTCTGCCTCGCCGCCTCGACCAGGGACGGGATGTCGAGCCAGACGGATCGGACCGGCGAGGCGAAGAGGCCGGACTGGGAGCAGAAGTGGCAGTCCTCCGGGCAGCCGCCGGTCTTCAGCGAGACGATCCCCTCGACCTCGACCTCCGGACCGCACCAGCGCATCCGCACCTCGTGGGCGAGCTGGAGCGCGGCGGATAGCTGCTCGTCGGGCAGTCGCAGCACGTCGAGCACGCCCGCCTCGTCGAGCCCCGTACCGCCGTCGAGCACCTGGGTGCGTGCCCGGTCGAGGATGTCTGGCATGGGTCGTACCCTACAAGGCGGACCGCCCGTCGATGCGGGCCGACCCGGCCCACCTGCCCGGATGCGGCAGGCCGGTGGAGCACCCTCCGCGCCGTCGCGGACCGGTCGTGGCGCGGCCGGCCCGGCGGGCCGCCGGCGAGCGCGCCGGATGGTATTTTCGCCGGTTGAGGCGGTTGCACGAGCGGCGCCGGAAGGCCACCGATCCGGACCGGACGCAGACGGGCTCCGGCCGGACCGGCGGAGGAGGACGGCGCCCGCCGATCGGGTTTCCGACAGCGCCCACGGGCGGACGCGGACCAGTGTGGGGGAGTGGCGGTGCCGAGCTGGCTGGAGGGCCTGGACCGGCGCGCGCGGCTGCGCGCCAAGGCCGGTCTCAGCCGGCGGCTGCGACCGAGGAGCACGACCGAGGAGGTCGTCGACCTCGCGGGCAACGACTACCTCGGGCTGGCCCGGCATCCGGCGGTCACCGCCGCCGCGGCCGAGGCGCTGACCGGGTACGGCCTCGGCGCCACCGGCTCCCGGCTCGTACGCGGTTCCACCGACGCCCATCACGCGCTGGAGTCCTGCCTCGCCGACTGGCTCGGTGCCGGGCAGGCACTTGTCTACTCCTCCGGTTACCTCGCCAACCTCGGCGCGGTCCGGGCCCTGGTGCAGCCCCGCACCCTGCTGGTCTCGGACGCGCACAACCACGCCTCGCTGATCGACGGCTGCAAGCTCTCCGGCGCGGAGAGCCGGGTCACCCCGCACCTGGACGTCGCCGCCGTCGAGGCGGCCCTGGCCGGGGTGCCGGGCCGGCCGGCGGTGGTGGTCACCGAGTCGGTCTTCTCGGTCGACGGCGACCTCGCCCCGCTCGCCGAGCTGCACGCGGTGGCCCGCCGGCACGGCGCGCTGCTGCTGGTCGACGACGCGCACGCGCTCGGGGTGCTCGGGCCGGCCGGGGCGGGTGCGGTGGCCGGTGCCGGTCTGGCCGGTGAGCCCGACGTGGTGGTGACCGCGACGCTCTCCAAGGCGCTCGGCGGGGCCGGCGGGCTGGTGGCGGGGCCGGCCGAGCTGGTCCGGCACCTGATCGACACCGGTCGTACCTTCATCTACGACACCGCACCGCCACCGGCGGTGGCCGCCGGGGTCCTCGCTGCCGCCCGGCTGGCCCGGACCGGTGACGGTCTCCGGGTCGAGCTGGCCGACCGGGCCGCAGCGGCGGCGCGCCGGCTCGGCGCCGCCGGGCTGGAGGTCTCCCGCCCGGCCGCCGGGGTGGTCTCGGTGACCGCGCCCGGTCCGGAGACCGCCGTGGCCTGGGCGGCCGACTGCCGGGACCGGGGTGTGGCGGTCGGATGCTTCCGTCCGCCGTCGACCCCCGACAACCGGTCCCGGTTGCGGCTGACCATCAACGTCGGCATCGACCGCTCCGACTTCGACCGGGCCCTTGACGTGATCGTGGAGTGTGCCCCGTGACCGAGACCGCGACCGCGACTGAGACCGAGACCGCTAGGGGCGGGTCGGCACCGACCGTGATGGTGCCCGCGTGGTCGGCAGCGGGCGTGACGATGACGGCTGGTGCGGTGGCGGGTGATCGACGGTGAGCGGCGTGGCGTGGCGAGGGCCGATCCTGGTCACCGGCACCGACACCGACGTGGGCAAGACGGTCGTCACGGCGGCGATCACCGCGGCGGCCCAGGCCGCCGGCCTGCGGGTCGCGGTCATCAAACCCGGCCAGACCGGTACGGCGACCGGCGTCGAAGCCGACGTCGACACGGTGAACCGGCTCGCCGCGCCGATGACCGCCCGCACCCTGACCAGCTACCCCGAGCCGCTGGCACCGCTCGCCGCGGCCCGGGTCGCCGGTGCCGAGCCGCTGGAACTGTACGCGGTCGCCGACGAGATCCGGGCCGACGCCGAAAAGCACGACCTGGTGCTGGTCGAGGGAGCCGGCGGGCTGCTGGTACCGATGGGGTTGCGCCCGTCCGGTGAGGCGTGGACCCTCGCCGACCTGGCGGTGACGATCGGCGCCCCGGCGGTGGTGGTCACCCGTGCCGGGCTGGGCACGCTCAACCACACCGCGCTCACCCTGGAGGCGCTGGACCGGCGCGCCGTGCCGGCCGGCGTGGTGCTCGGGGCGTGGCCGGCGGAGCCCGAGTTGGTGCACTGGGCCAACCTGCGGGAGCTGGTCCCGACCATGGTCGGTGCGCTGCCGGACGGTGCCGGCACGATGGAGCCGGGCGTGTTCCGGCGCTCCGCACCGGGCTGGCTCACCCCGGCCCTCTACGGCGTGCTCGACGACTGGCGCGCCTGGGCCGAAGAGGTCAGCTAGTACGGTGTCCGGCAACCGCACCGGAGCCGGGGAGCCTCGCCGCCACCAGGGGACGACTACTGACTTTCGGTGGTAACCGCCGGGCCGGGCGGCTTGTAGCCTGGCCGGGTGATGACCCGGGCAGCCGAGGTGGCGCCGGGATGCGCCGCGTCCCCGCTCCGAGGGTGGGCACGACTCGCGTCCCCGGCCCGCCGGTGGGCACGACTCGCGTCCCCGGCCCGGGCCGTCTTCCGGCGCTCCGATGCGCCGCTGCGGCCACGTGACCGGGTCCTCGACCTGGTGCTCTGGGCTGTATTGTCGGCACCGATCGCGATTGCGTTGCTCACTCCGCCGCTCCCGTCCTGGCACCCGCTCCGGCTCGCCGGCTCGGTGCTCCTGGTCGGGCTGGCGGTGCTGGTGAGCCGGCGGGCACCGCTGCTCGGCCTCGTCCTGGTGGTGCTGCCGACGGCCGGTGACGGCAACTTCATGTTCGCGATGCCGGTGCTGAGTTACCTGGTCGGTCTCCGCGAGCGCCGACCCGGTCCGGCCGCCCTGGTCTTCACCGGGATCGGGCTCGGTGGCAGCGCCATCAACCTCGGCCTGCTCGGCACCGACGCGGAGATCTGGTTCATGCTCGCCGGCACGCTGCTGGTCGGCGGCGTCTTCCCGTGGCTGGTCGGCCGTTACCACCGGCAGCACCGGGCCCTGGTGCTGGCGGGCTGGGAGCAGGCCGACCTGCTGGAGCGGGAGCAGCGCGGGGCGGCCGAGCGGGTCCGGATGCGGGAACGGGCCCGGATCGCTCAGGAGATGCACGACTCGCTCGGCCACGACCTGAGCCTGATCGCGCTGCGCGCGGGCGCCCTGGAGATGGCGCCGGACCTGGCCGGGCGGCACCGGATGGCAGCCGGTGAGCTGCGGGCCAGCGTGGCGCTCGCCACCGAGCGGCTCCGGCAGGTCATCGGGGTACTGCGGGACGACGACGAACGGGCGCCGACCCGGCCGGCGGGGGAGCGGGTGGACGACCTCGTCGAGCGGGCCCGGTCCGCCGGGATGGCGGTACACCTGCTGGTCGAGGGGGACCCTCCGGCGCCCGGCCGGGAGGGCGCCACGCCGGCGATGGTGGAGCGGGCGGTCCACTCCGTGGTGCGGGAGGCGTTGACCAATGCGGCCCGGCACGCGCCGGGAGCGACCGTGACGGTGACGCTCCATTACGGCACCCACCGGACCTCCCTACGGGTCGGCAACGACCGACCACCGGCCGGACCGCCGCCCCGGACCGGAAGCGCCGGCTCCGGCCTGGTCGGGCTCGACGAGTGGGTACGCCTGGCCGGTGGCACGCTGCGGGCCGGTCCCAGCGGCGGCGGCTTCGAGGTGTACGCCGAGTTGCCGGCCGGGCACCGGTCGCCGGCCGGACACGGCGAGGCGCCCGCCCCGCTCCGTCGTCCCGCCCCGCTCCGTCGTCCCGCCTCCGCTCCGTTCCGGCTTCCGCAGAAGGGAGCCACCGAGCCGCCTGCGGCGGCGTACCCGGTCGGGCCGGTGGCGGTCGGTGATGGCCCGGTGGAGGAGGTGGAGCGGGAGGGCGGGCTGCCGGAGGACGGGCTGCCGGGGAGTGCCGGCCGGGCGGCCTGGCCGGCCGGGGCGCTCACCGCGCACCGGCTGCGGTCCGCGCGGCAGCGGGTTCGACGCAGCCTGTTGGCGGCGGTCACCGTTCCGGTGGCGATCGGCGTCCTGCTGGTGCTCGCCTACTACCCGCTCGCGACCTTCCGCGCCGTGCTGGACAGCGACCGGTTCGAGGAGCTCCGGCTCGGCCAGGACCGGGCCGAGCTGGGACACCTGCTGCCGCAGCGGCAGGTCCTGGCGCCGGAGGAGGCCGCCCGGCGAGCGGTGCCGACGGGTGCCAGCTGCGAGTTCTATTCCGACGGTGCCTTCCCGTTCGGGCAGGTGATCTACCAGGTCTGCTTCCTGGACGGGCGACTCGTGGCCAAGAACCGCCTCGGCGACTGATCCGGGCCGTACCGGCTGATCCCGGCCGGTCCGGCGCCGCGTCCGCCGTCCCCGGTCCGTCCGGGGTGATTTCCGGCCTCCGGCGCGAGCCGACTTCCCGAGTTGAGGAGCGAGTGTGATCCCCGTCCTGCTGGCCGACGACGAAGCGATGATCAGGGCCGGTGTCCGGGCGATCCTCGCCGCCGATCCGGAGATCGAAGTGGTCGCCGAGGCCGCCGACGGGCGGGACGCGGTCGAGCTGGTCCGGGCCCACCGGCCCCGGGTGGCGCTGCTGGACATCCGGATGCCCCGGCTCGACGGGCTCGCCGCCGGAGTGGAGATCCGCCGGCTGGTGCCGGAGACCGCCGTGGTGATGCTGACCACCTTCGGCGAGGACGACTACATCGTCCGGGCGCTCGGCGAGGGGATGAGCGGTTTCCTGCTCAAGTCCGGTGACCCCCGCGAGTTGATCGCCGGGGTGCGGGCGGCGGCGGAGGGTGCGGCGTACCTGTCGCCGGTGGTGGCGCGCCGGGTGATCGAGCTCGGCGCCGGGATGCTGGCCCGGGTACCGGCCGCCCGGGAGCGGATCGAGTCGCTGACCGAGCGGGAGCGGGAGGTGCTGGCGCTGGTCGGCGCCGGGCTCTCCAACGCCGAGATCGGGCAGCGGCTCTTCCTGGTCGAGGGGACGGTGAAAAGCTATCTGAGCAGCATTTTCATCCGGCTGGGCGTACGCAACCGGGTGCAGGCGGCGATCATCGCGTACGAGGCGGGCCTGACGGCCTGAGCGCTGGTGCGATCGGATTCCGGACCGGCGGGCTGCACGACGTAGGCTGGGGTCCGTCCGGGCAGCCGTCGGTGCTGGAGGTCCCCTGTCATGCAGCAGGTCGAGGCGGATCCGTCGAGGCCGGAGGCGGTCCGGCCGCCCGGCACCGCCCGGTGGTATCCCCAGGTGCTCACCCTGGCCGTGGTGATCGTGCTGGTCGACCAGCTCACGAAGTTCTGGGCCGTCTCCGCGCTCACCGGCCGGGAGCCCTTCCCGCTCCTCGGCGACCTGCTCAGCCTGCGGCTGCTCTACAACCCGGGCGCGGCCTTCTCGATCGGCACCGGAGTCACCTGGATCTTCACCATCGTCGCCGCGGTCGCCGTCGCCGCGATCACCCGGGCCGCCTGGAAGGTGCGTAACCGGGCCTGGGCGGTCGCGCTCGGCCTGCTCCTGGGCGGCGCCGCGACCCATCTGCTGGACCGGCTCTTCCGGGCGCCCGGCTTCGCCCGGGGACACGTCGTCGACTTCATCGACTACGCCGGCTTCTTTGTCGGGAACGTCGCCGACATCTGCCTGGTGGTGGGCGGTGCGCTGATCGTCCTGCTCTACCTGCGCGGCGTCGAGATCGACGGCCGGCGCGACCGGCCCTGACGCGACCGGCCCTGATCCGGCCGGCCCTGACGCGACCGGCCCTGATCCGGCCGGCCGGCGCGACCGGCCCTGATCCGACCGGCACCGACGAGTCAGCGGCGGGTCACGACCAGCGCGTCCGGCATCCGGAACGAGAGGTTGTCCGGGCACCAGGGCGCCCGCGTGACGGTCACGCCGGCCAGCAGCGGCGCCGTCTCCGCGACCACCACCGCCGCCTCCAGCCGGGAGAGCTGCGCACCGACGCAGCGGTGCGCCCCGGCCCCGAACGCCAGGTGCCGGCGGGAGCCGCGCTGACCCGGGACGAACGCCTCCGGCGCGGTGACCACCGCCGGGTCGCGCCCGGCGCGGGCAAGCCAGAGCACCAGGCTGGTCCCCTCCGGTACGGCGGTGCCGGCCAGCTCGGTGTCCCGGGCGGCCACCCGGCGCCAGGTGACGATCGGCGGCTCCAGCCGCAGACCCTCCTCGACCACGTCCTCGACCTCCAGCGTGCCGGTGTGCAGCCCGGCGAGCACCTCGGGGCTGCCGCTGAGCCGGTGCATCAGCAGGGTGAGGAACTGTGAGGTGGTCTCCTGGCCGGCGACCAGCAGGAAGAAGAGCGCCCCGACCACGACATCCGGGGAATGGCCGGCGGCACGCAGCTCACCGGCCAGCCCGGTCCCGGTGGCGGCGAATTCCCGCAGTACGGCGTGGAACCGCCCGACCACCTCGGCCAGTACGCGCTGCCGGTCGGCGTCGACGGGCGCCCAGAAGAGTTCCAGGGCGGCCCGGGTGAACTCCTTGACGACCTCGGCCGGCGCCTCCGGCAGGTCGACGAGCCGGGCCAGCACCACCAGCGGCAGATCGGCGGCGAGGTCGGCGTACAGGTCGACGGGGTGGCCGGCGCCGAGCGCGGCGTCGAGCCGGCCGACCCGCTCCCGCACGACGGCGGTCAGCCAGGGCCGGAGTGCGGCGACCCGGTGCGGGTGCAGCGCCTCGGCCACGATCCCCCGGATCGCCGGGTGGCTCGGTCCGCCGTTGTTGGCCAGCGTGGCCGGGAGCCGGAAGCCGTGCCGGGCCAGCACCCGCAGCGCGGCGACCGGGATCGGTGTCATCGCGTCCAGGGCGTTGTCCGGGCGGAACGTGTCGGGATCGGCGAGCACCTGGCGGACCAGCGCGTGCCTGGTCACCAGCAGGTGCTCGACGCCGACGTGGTCCGGCAGCCGGACCACGTCCGGCCAGGACCGTTCCACCGGCCCTTGCCAACTACGGAACAGCACCCGACCACGCTAACCAGTGCGGTCCCGCCCGGCGGTGCCGCCGGCACCGGGCGTGACCTTCAGCTCCCAGACCCGGCTGTGCTTCACCGGAACACTTTCCAGGGCGACCGTGACGGGTATGTCGTAGCCGGCCAGCGGTTCGAACCGGTCCCGGGGCAGGTACGCCCGCTCCGGATCGCCGACCAGTACCCGGGCGCCGGCCCGGGACGCCCGGATCAGGAACCGGAGCATCCGGTGCGCCATCGCCTGGCTGTAGAAGACGTCGCCGGCCAGCACGACCTCTGCGCCGCCCGCGTCGCCGTCCAGGACATCGCCGACCTCGGCGGTCACGGCGACCCCGTTGGCCGCGGCGTTCACCTCGACGGCGGCGGTGGCCACCAGGTCGACGTCGACGGCCCGGACCCGGGCGGCGCCGGCCCGGGCGGCGGCGATCGCCACCAGCCCGGAGCCGGCGGCGAGATCCAGCACCCGCCGGCCGGCGACCGTCTCCGGATGGTCGAGCAGGTAGCGGGCCAGCGCCTGGCCGCCGGCCCAGGCGAAGGCCCAGAACGGTGGCGGCTGCTCGCTGCGGAACTCGCCCTCGGTCAGCTCCCAGAGGCCGATGGGCTCGGCCGCCTGGTGCAGCCGGATCTCGGGCACCGCCGCGACCGGGGCCAGTTGGGCGTACGTGCGGACGAACTCCGCCGGGCTCTCGGGCACAGTCGCCGATTGTGCCGGTACCGGCCACGACCGCGCGTGCCGGCCCTGGCCGGATCGCCCAGTCCGCTTCGTCCACGGGTCCGACCCTCCGCCGTTCCACGGTCCCCGCGCCCGGGCGTGTCGCGGGGAGCGGGTAACCGGTTCAGTACTCGGCGTCAAAAGGACTCCTTTCATTGCTGAATGGTGCTGATACGCCAGTCTTTCGTCCGCCGGCGGCGGCCCATAGCGTCGACCGGGTAGGCAGTGACCGACGTGGACGACGACGGTGGTGATGACGGTGTGGCGGCTCGCGACCCGGCTGGGGGCCACGCTCGCGTGCGCGACGGCGGGCTGGGCGGCGCTGCCGGCCGCCCCGGCGGAGGCGGCGCCCGGCTTCGACACCGCGATAACCCAACTGCCCGGACGGTTCGTCGCCGGTCGGGGCGCCGAGACCGTCACCGCGGTCGTCTCGACCAGCCTGGACGGTGGATGCCGCAAGGTGCGCTGGTCACTGGTGCTGCGCACCGAGGGTCTGCGGCTCGACCAGATCGGGGTCGACCGGGTCGAGCGGACCGGCACGTTCCCGACGGAGGTGCGGGGCGAGGGCGGCGGTGCCCGGCTCACGGACCGGGAGCTGGACCCGGGGACGCTGTGCCGGAACCGTACGGTCACCGCCCAGTACCGGCTGGCCGTCGACGAGGCGGCAACGGGCGGGCGGGTCGTGCTCACGGTCGAGGCGTTCGACGCCGAGGGCCGGCTGCTGGACCGGCAGGGCGCCACCCGGGAGGTGGTCGGCGGGCGCGACGCGGCGGCACCGCAGGGGCGTGCGCCCGCACCGACCACACCGGAGCGGACCGGGTCCCCCTCCGGCGGGGCGACGGCGAGCCCGACCGAGCCGGTCGAGGCGGAGCCGACCGAGCCGGTGGACGAGGATTCTCCGGCCCTGGCGGAGGGACCGGACGGGGCTGCCGGCGGCCCGGGGGACGGTGGCTCAGGCGGGGGCGTGGCCACCGCCAACGCCGATGGGGGCGGCATCGGGTTGACCGAGCTCGGCTTCGCCGCCGGTGCACTGATGCTCTTCCTCGGCGCCGGCCTGCTGCTCCGGTTGCGGCTCCGGAGCCCGCTTCCCGAGTCGGAACTCGCGCCGGCACGGCGCCGGCGGCGAGCCGCACACTACGAGTGGTGATCCGGACGCCGAGGACAGAGATTCCGTTCGGATAACGGTTCCGCCGGGTGCCGGCCAGTTTTCCCGCGTTACCGCAGGTGGAGCCCGTCCCGCCGGGGTGTCGTCTCTTGACAAGCGGCCCGCGTCACACCTAGCGTCCCGTTCTGTTGGATCGTTTCATTGCAGTATCGCAGTACCGCACGACCTGCCACCGTCAATTACCGCCCCTGCGACCTGGCCTACGTCGACCAAGAACTTGCTCCTGCCTGCCCAGGCAGCTCTGTGCCGTTTCAGGCAAGCGTTTTCCTGGCCGACGTCCCGGCACCGCCGGCCGCCGGGCGCCCCTGGGAAGGAGATCTTCCATGGTGCACATCCGACGCGTACGCCGCGCCGCGAGGGCCGCCACCCTCGCCGTGGCGGCGCTGCTCGTCCTACCGCTGGCCGCCTGTGGCGACGGTGACGACGCCTCGGACGGCCCGGTCACGCTCGACTTCACCTGGTGGGGCAACGAGGACCGGGCCAAGGTGACCGAGCAGGCCATCGACCTGTTCGAGGCGAAGTACCCGGACATCACCGTGAACACGTCGTTCGGCGCCTTCGACGCGTACTTCCAGAAGCTCTCCACCCAGATCGCCGGTGGGGACGCGCCGGACGTGGTGCAGATGGACCGGGCCTACCTGCGGGAGTACGCCGACCGCAACGCGTTGCGCGACCTCACCGAGTACATCGAGGACGACACGCTGAAGGTCGGGGACATCACCCCGACGCTGCTGCCGGCCGGCAAGGTCGGCGAGGAGACGTACGCCATCCCGATCGCGCAGAACACCCAGGGCGTCTTCTACGACCCGGCGCTGTGGGAGAAGGCCGGCGTCGCCGCTCCGACCCCGGAATGGACCTGGGCGGACATGCAGGCCGCCGGGCAGAAGCTGAGCCAGGACAGCGGCGGCAAGGCGGCCGGCTTCGGCGACTTCGGCTTCGCCATCGACTGGTTCGACATCTGGCTGCGGCAGCGGGACAAGGCGATCTACACCGACGATGGCAAGCTCGGCTTCACCGAGGCGGAGTTGACCGAGTTCTGGACGATGACCGGTCAGATGCGGGCGGTCGGCGCCCTGGCCCCGGCGGCGCTGACCACCCAGCTCGACGGCTCGATCACGAACTCCTCACTGATCAAGAAGGGTGTGACCGGCGAGGTCAACTACGACTCCAGCTTCACCGGCATGGTCAGCGCATACGGTGCGCCGCTGGCGATCGCGCCGATGCCGAGCGACACCCCGAAGCGGGGGATGATCGCGGCGATGTCGATGGCCTACAGCGTCGCGCAGCGCAGCGAGCACCCGAAAGAGGCGGCGATGCTCGTCGACTTCCTCGTCAACGACGTGGAGGCGGGCAAGGTGCTGGCGGTCTCCCGGGGCATGCCGGCGAACGCCAAGGTGCGGGACGCGATCGCGCCGAGCCTCTCCCCGAACGACAAGCTGGTCTACGAGTTCGAGCAGTCGGTCGTCGACAAGCTGCTGCCGACCCCGCCGCCGCAGCCCAAGGGGGGTGGCGCGGTCAAGGCCGAGTTCCAGCGGATCTACGACGAGGTGATCTTCGGGCGGATCCCGGCCGCCGACGGCGCCAAGCGGGTGATCGACGAGGCCAAGAACCAACTGGGCTGAGCGACGCTTACCAGCGCACGCAGGTGCCCCCGTCGTGATCGGACGGGGGCACCTGCGTGTACTGGGCCCAAGCACACCTTCCGACGGCCCCTGGGCCGCGAACCGCGCGCTGCCCCACCACCCCCCGCCCGTCACCTGTACGTCAGAGGCGTTATCCGGACCGGATAACGCCTCTGACGTACAGGTGACCGAGCCGGCGGCGGAGCAAGCAGCGCGGCCGGGGTGGCGGGTGGCGGGGGCCCAGCAGCCGAGCGGCGCTGCCCGGACCGGCCTTCTGGCCCGGACAGCGCCGCCGTGGTTACAGGTGCGCCGTGGTGCGGGGATGCGCCTCAGAGCACGCCGTCGGTGAGCAGGTTGGTCGCGCCGCCCAGGTCGGCGCCGCCGACCAGGCCGGTCACGCTGCCCAGGGTCCCGTCGACGGTGCCGGTGACCCCGCCGACCGTGCCGCTCAGATCGCTGGTGTCGGCCAGGTCGGTCACACCGCTGACGGTGCCGGTGACGCCGTCCAGGCCGATGCTGCCGAGCGTCCCGTCGACGGTGCCGGTGACCCCGCCGACCGTGCCGGTCACGCCGGCCACGGTGCCGTCGAGGTCCGCCACCCCACCCAGGTCCGCGACGTTGCCCAGGTCGGTGATGCTGCCCAGGTCGGCGACGTTGCCGAGGTCGGTGATGTTGCCGAGGTCGGCGACGTTGCCGAGGTCGGTGATGTTGCCGAGGTCGGTGATGTTGCCGAGGCCGACCACGTTGCCGAGGTCGCCCGCACCGACCAGGCTGGTGGTGCCGGCGACCGTGGAGGTAACCGTGGTGGCGGCGAAGTCGGCGGTGCCGAGCACGCCATCGACGGTGTCGACGCCGCCGGCCGCACCGAGCACGGTCGAGTCGAGGCTGTCGGCGACGTCGTGCACGCCGGACAGGTCCACCTTCAGGCCGCTGTCCAGGCCCAGCACCGGCAGACCGGAGCTGACGCCCACCTCCAGACCGTTGGGGTCGACGCTGACCGCACCGAGGCCGGCCACGTTGACGTCGGCGCTGGTGCTGTAGACCCCGGCGGTGAACTGGTTGGCCACGGTCTGCACCTGGCCGACGACGCTGGTCGGGCTGAGGCTGAGGGAGCCGAGGCCGAGGCTCTCCACCGCGCTGAGGTCGGTGATGCCCTGCAGCGGTACGGAGTCGACGACCAGCGGGATAACCTCCGCGACGTCGCCCGGAACCACGTCGCAGAGTCCGACGCCGGCCAGGGTGCCGGTCGGGTCGAGCTCGTACGCGGCGCGCAGGTCAACGTCCGTGATCAGGTTGACCACGAAGTCGTGCAGGGTCGGGGTCGAATCCACATCGGGAGTCGCCTCGGGGGCCGGGGCCGGGGCCGGAGCCGGAGCGGGGGCCGGAGCAGCCGGGGCGGGGGTCTCCACGGTCGGTGCCGATTCCACGTGAACGATCTCCTCAAAGGGGGTTGGGCGGAATGATCTGGGCATGTCGCCCCAGACCTGGCAACGACCGTACGGCGTCGTCCACGTACCGGACATCGGGGACGGTCCCGGGTTCTCGCCCTAACCGGTCGGGTCGGCCGTCCCGCCTCGGGTTAGGGGAATAGGGGATGGGGCGCGGCCGGCGCCCGACCGGAGGCTGGCACCTGACCCCGACCACACACCCGGACGGCTCCGGCACGGACCCCGACTGCCTGGCCGGGCCCCTTGTGTCGGCCCAGGCCACCCCGGCCGTCCCGGCACAGCGCCGGAGGCGGTCGTCCCCGGACCCCGGCCGCTTCCGGTTGTCCCCCCGGGACCCTCGGGGATCTGCCGAGGGCCGCCGGGGCAGTGGCGCGGCCCCCCTCACCGGGGTCGGGCCGGCGTCGCGGAGCCCCTCCGCGGAAGGGCTCCGCCCGGTGCGGATCCGCCGCTATTCGTTGCCGTGCCAGGCCTTCCACAGGCCGCGCCCGAGGTAGCCGGCGATCATCCAGCCGCCGATCGCGCCCAGCGGGCTGGCGTCCACCTCGCCGATCACGATCCCGATCGACACGACCAGGGCCAGCGCACCCATGCCGAGAGTGATCAGACCCAGCACACCGATCCGCACATGCCGCCGGGTCGGCCGCCGTGACCGCCGGCTGGCCCCGGCCCGGCCCGGCGGTGCCGGCCGGGGAATCTCGTCCGGCTCCCGGGCCGGCAGCGACACCCGGGAGCCTGCCGGCACCCGAGAATCGACCCGGACGTCGTCGGCGCCGCGGTACAGCGTCGGTTCGACGCGTACCGAGATCCCGTCGTCGCCGATCAGCAGCCGGCCCCCGTCCGGCCAGTCCAGCATCACTGCACAGCGGTCGAACCGGACGGTGGCCGCGGGACCGCCGCCCGACACGAGGCTCACGCCCTCCGCCCCGATCACCAGCTGTTCGGTCGGGTCACCCAGCCCTCGATAGGCCGTGCCGGAAACCACCTCGTCGGAGGCGATCGGCGCGGCCACGAAGCCGGCCCAGTCGGCGGTGCGCCCGGCCGGAATCATCAGCAGCGCGGAGTCCAGGGCCGCACGGGCGACACCGTGCACCTGCTCCACGGTCACCGCCTTCAGCTTCCACACGAGGGCGTCGCTGGAGTCGACCGGATATCCGGTGAGGAGGTTGAACGCGGCGACCGGCAGCCGCGCGGCGTCGGCCTCGGCGGTGCCGAGCGCCTCGGTCGCCTTGCTCACCACCGCCGAGACCTCGGCGTCGTCGATCCGGCCCACCCGCAGCTCCGCCAGGACGTCGACGAAGCCGCCGAGCACCGCGTCCTGCTTCTCGGGCAGTGCGTCGGCGAGTGCGGTGAGCACGGCGAACCCGTCGCCGCGCGGCTCGTAGTCGGCCGCCGCCGTGTAGGAGAGGCCGCCCTCCTGCCGCAACGCCCGGAACAGCTTCCGCTCCAGCACCCCGGTGAGCACGGTGGCGGCGGTCTGCCGGGGCACCACGGCCTGGAAACCGGTGGCCTGCGAGCCGCCGCGGAAGAAGGCGGGCGTCCGGGGCAGGGCCGACGAGGCGGTCGGGGCCGGGTGCCGGCGCCCGGCCGGGAGGTCGAGGGCCAGGCCGGGCGGCAGATCCTCGCCAGCCAGCCAGAGTACGGCGTTCTCCCGGGTGAAGTACCGGGCAGACCACTCGTGCAGGTCCTCCAGCCGCACCGCCTCGATGCCCCATTCGGGATAGCTGACCAGGCCGTAGTCCCGGGCACCGTGCCGCCACAGCGGCATCGCGGCGACGGCCGGGTTGCTGCGGCCGCTCCACTCCGTACGCAGGATCGCCTTCTCCGTCTCCAGCCGCGTGCCGGCGGGCTGCCGCAGGGCGGCGCAGACGCCGCCGAGGAACGTGACGATGTCGGCGGCCGAGCCCTGCATGTGGAAGTGCGTGACACTGGTGCCCGTGGTGCCGTTGTAGTGGTAGTCGGCCACCCCGAGCGGGTGCAGCACCAGGTGTTCCAGCAGGTGTGTGACGCCCCGCCGGGCCAGCGTCTCGTCGGCCTGCCCCACCCGGAACATCAGGCCGGCGTGCATCGGGCCGGTGGTCGGCGCGACCAACGCCGGCACGCCGTCCACGTCGAGCTCTCGGATCACCGCACACCTGCCTTCTGGTACGCCTGACGGCGGGCCTTCTCGAACGCGGCGACCGGATCGCCAAGCATGTCCCACGGCTCCGCGCTGACCAGGTGCCCCAGGCCGCTGAGGAGCCGGGCCGCCGTCCGGTGATCGTCGATCATCCAGAACACCATCGCGAAGGTGTTCTGCACCAGCACCCAACCGGGCGTACGGCGGAACGCGGGATGCAGCACCGAACGCTGCGCGGCCTCCCGCAGCTCGGTGTGGACGCCCCCGTCGGTCCAGTACCGCCGCCGCTCCGCACCGTCCAGCTCGGCCATATGCTCCAGGTGGGCCTCGACGACCAGCACTCCGTTGTGCGCTCCCTCGGGGGCGGCGCGCATGGCGCCCCGGGCGAAGTCGTGGACCGCCTCGAAGGATCCACCCCACTTCGGGCAGAGCTGCTGGAGGAGCTGGCGCTGCCCGGGCACGTGATGCGGGTCGCTTGCGGCGAGCCGGTCGTAGCGGCGGCGGGCCTCGGAGTGGCCGAGCTCCAGGCCGCGTACGGTGATCAGGCGAAGTGTCCACAGTGTCGGGTTGTCCGGGTGGCGGGCCGTCGCGTCGATGAGCAGCCGTTCGGCGCGCCGGAGCATCTCGTGGAACTGGTCGAACTGGGCCCGGCTGACGTACTGGGCGCGTTTGCTGGTGCGGATCTCCCATGCCTGGCGGATGAGCAGGTCACCGAGGAGCGCCGCGGTCAGCGGCTCGTCCGGCTCGGCCTCGGCCAGGCCCTCCAGGAAGTGCCGGTCGGAGTAGCCGTCGACGGCCAGCCGGAGCAGGGTGGTCCGGGAGCCGGGCTCCACGGCCATGAGCCCGTCGCGTACGGTCGGCCAGTCGCGGGCCCCCAGTGCCGCGCGGAGCGTGCCCAGCTCCGGATAGGCGGCGGCGGGATCGACGGTGAGGGCGGGGGGCGACGCGGTTTGCATGGCGGGCATCGTAGCGAGGCGGTGCCCGGCTGGCTGACCCCTTTTCCGCCGGTCGTTGGCCTGTCGATCTCCTCGTCCGGCGACGTGCCCGCGACCTCCGCGCACCCACCCGGCGCCGGGACCGTGTGCCGGTGGCTGTCCCGAGCGGCAGGGCCGGAGGGGCGGCTATCCCGGACGCTCCGGCGCGGGAGCGGAGCGGCGGCGGGCCCGGTCCAGCCGCGCGGCCAGGACGCCGATCTCGTCGACGAGTGCGGCGGGCTCGAGCACGGTGAACTCCGGGCCGAGCAGGGCGAGGTGCAGCGCGAGAAAGCCGAGCGAGTCGGCTCCGGTGCGCAGCAGGCAGCTCCGCCCGTCCACCGCCTCCACCAGCCCGGCCGTCGGCGGCACCCGTTCGGTGACCACCTCGGCCGGCGCCTGCACCAGCACGCTGGCGCGGTACCGGTACTGGGCCGCGCCGACGGAGTCCGAGACAAAGGTCGCCGGGTTTGGTGGGTCACGGGGCGCGAACCGGAGGCCGGTCGAACGGGGCCCGCTGATCCGGTCCACCCGGAACGTACGCCAGTCGTCCCGGTCGGTGTCCCGGGCCACCAGATACCAGCGGCGCCCGGTCTGCACCAACCGGTACGGCTCCACCTGGCGCGGCCGTACCGTGCCGTCCCGGCTCCGGTGGTCGAAGGTGAGCCGGTGCAGGCTCTGGCACGCCTCGGCGATCACGGTCAGCACCTCGGCGTCGACGGTGGGGGCACCGCCGGCCAGCGGCACGGTGCTCAGCCGCAGCGCGGCGGCCCGGCGGCGTAGCCGGGCCGGCAGGATCCGCTCCACCGTGGCCAGCGCGCGCAGCGAGGTCTCCGCGATGCCGGCCACGCTCTGGCTGGCCGCGGTGCGCAGGCTCAGCACCACCGCCACGGCCTCGTCGTCGTCGAGCAGCAGCGGCGGCAGCGTCGACCCCGCACCGAGCCGGTAGCCGCCCGCGACGCCTGGGGTGGCGTGGACCGGGTAGCCGAGGTCGCGCAGCCGGGAGACGTCCCGACGCAGGGTACGCACGGTGACGCCCAGCCGCCCCGCCAGTTCCGGGCCGGTCCACTCCGGCCGGGTCTGCAGGATGGCCAGCAGCCGCAGCAGCCGCGCCGACGTGTCGAGCACTGCCCAAGTCTGCCAGCAAACCAGGAACGATCCTGTCCTCGATTGCGGATAGCCTGCCGGGTGTCGATATCGACTGCAGAGGAAGCGGAGGTGACCGGCGGTGGCGTACGACTTCCAGGTGACCCAGGACAGTGCCGACCCGCACACGCTGGCCGACTGGTGGGCCGAGACGCTCGGCTGGGAGGTCGAGCCCTCCGACGAGGCGTTCATCCGGCGCATGGTCGACGAGGGGTACGCCACCGAGGCGGAGACCACGACCCACCGCGGCGTGCTCGTCTGGCGGGCGGGGGCGGCGATCCGGCATCCCGAGGGCCCGCAGCGCGCGCCACGGGTGCTGTTCCAGCATGTGCCGGAGGGCAGACGTGGCGCACCAGGCACCGAAGAGTCCGTCTCCGAACGGCGGCACAACCGGATGCACCTCGACGTCCGTATCGGCGATGACGACCGCGCCGAGGTGGTCGCCAGATTGGTCAGCCGGGGAGCCAGCAGGCTGTGGGACGGTCAGCAGGGCCCGTACACCTGGGTCACGATGGCCGACCCGGAAGGCAACGAGTTCTGCGTCACCTGAGGGTCGCCGACAATTCCTCGCCCCCGATGGCGGTCGGTCGGGTCCGCGCCTGCCGGGCGCCCAGAAGGGGCGTGACCGGGCCGGACCATCGGAAGGATGGTTAGGGGGACCTAAGTCCCTGTCCACGCGCGAGCAGCGCAACAAGTATGGGGCCATGACTCCACTCGCAGCACGGCTCGGGGGCCGCTGTGTCGTCTCCGCCGAGCCGTCGAGGGGCGCCGCGGCGGCGCCCCTCGTGAGCCTGTCCGACCTTCGTACGGGCGAGACCGCGCGTATCGCCGGGTACGGGGCCGACCTGCCCGCCAGCCACAGCCGGCGGCTGTACGACCTCGGATTCGCTCCGGGCGCCGAGGTGTGCGTGGTGCGCCGCGCTCCGGCCCTGGATCCGCGGATCTACCGGGTGGCCGGAGGCGAGATCTCACTGCGCGACACGCTGGCCCGGCACATCCGGGTGGAAAGGTCATGAGCCGGCATGGCAGTGGCTCGATCGCCACCTCTCGGGACACGCGCCGGTTCGCGATCGTGGGCGGCCCCAACTCCGGCAAGACCACGCTGTTCAACGCGCTCACCGGTCTGCGGGCCAAGACCGGCAACTACCCCGGCGTCACCGTCGCCCGGTACGTGGGTCATGCCACGGCAGGTGACGCGCGGGTTCTCATCGAGGATCTTCCGGGGACCTACAGCCTCGACGCGCTCAGCCCCGACGAGGTCATCGTCACCGAGGTCGTCGACACCCATGAGGAGTACGCGGGCACGCCGACCCCGGACGGGCTGGTCGTGCTCCTGGACGCGACGGCCCTCCAGCGCTCGCTCGGCCTGCTCGCACATGTGCTGCAGACCGGGCTGCCCACGCTCGTCGTCCTCACCTTCGGCGACGACCTGGCACGCCGCGGGGGCGGCGTCGACACAGCGGCGCTGAGCGCGGCGATCGGGGTCCGGGTCATCCCGATCGTGTCCGGTCACCGGGTGGGCGTGGCGGCTCTCTGCGAGGCGCTCGCGGAGGTCGAGGACTGGCCTGCGCCACCGGTGCTTCCGCCGGTCGAGCCGGCTGAGACGACCGGATGGATCCGGTCGGTGCTGACCCGTGCCGGCTACCGGGCCCCCCGGCTCGACGCGCGTACCCGGCGGATCGACGCGGTGCTCCTGCACCCCGTCATCGGCACGGCCGTCTTCTTCGCGACCATGTTCCTGTTCTTCCAGACCATCTTCACCGTCGCCGCACCACTTCAGGGCTACATCGAGACCTTCTTCGGCTGGTTGGGTGGCCTGGCCAGTGAGCGCATCGCCAACCCGTGGCTGGCGAGCCTCGTCTCCGACGCGCTGTTCGGCGGTGTGGGCGGCGTGCTGGTCTTCCTGCCGCAGATCGCGCTGCTGTTCATCCTGATCGCGCTGCTCGAGGGCGTGGGCTACATGTCGCGGGCCGCCTTCCTGATGGACCGGGTCATGGGCAGCGTGGGGCTGGAAGGACGCGCGTTCGTGGCGCTGCTGTCGTCGGTCGCGTGTGCCATCCCCGGCATCATGGCCACTCGTACGCTGCCGTCGGCGCGGGACCGGATAGCGACCATGATGGTGGCGCCGTTGATGACGTGTGCCGCGAGGCTGCCGGTCTATGTCCTGCTCGTCGGGATGCTTGTGCCTGCGGAGTCCAGGGTCGGTCCCTTCGGCGCGCAGGGATCACTGATGTTCGGCCTGTACCTGCTCGGCGCGGTCGCGGCGATGACCGCCGGCTGGGTGTTCGCCAAGCTCGGCGGTCGCGGGTCGGGCGTGATCCCCTTCTACATGGAGATGCCCTCGTACCGCCTGCCCCGGCTGAAGACGGTCGCTGCCGCGGTACGGGAGGCGTGCTTCGCCTTCGTGCGGAAGGTGGGCACGATCATCCTGGTCACCACCGTCGTGCTGTGGGCGCTGCTCAACCTGCCGATCCGTGGCGACGCCGATCTCGCCGCCGCGGGCGTCGACCCCACCAACGACACGGCGGTCAGCGCCCACGTCGTCGAGAACTCCTACGCCGCCGACCTGGGGCGTGCCCTCAACCCGGTCTTCGAACCGCTCGGCTTCGACTGGCGCATCAACGTCGGGGTGCTCTCCTCGCTGGCCGCCCGGGAGGTCTTCGTCGCGACCGTGGGCCAGGTCGCGGCGGCCGAGGATCCTGAGGATCCCGCAGCGGCGCTCGAGGCGATGACCGTTTCTGACGGTCCTCGCGAGGGTGAGCCGCTGTTCACCCCGGCGGCGATCCTGTCCCTGCTGGTGTTCTTCGTGTTCGCACTGCAGTGCATGTCGACGGTCGGGGCGCTGCGGCGTGAGACGGGCACATGGAGATGGCCGGCGGTCGCGTTCGGCTACATGTTCGTTCTGGCCTGGGTGGCGTCGTTCATCGCACACACCGTCGTCAGCGCCGTCATCTAGGGACCAACCATGATCGCTGAACTGGTCCTGCACCCCGAGCCGGTGGCCGGCTCGCCCATGACGATGCGGTGGTTGCTGCCCGAGGTACGCCTGCCCGTGGGTCGTCTCCTGCATGTCCCGGCGGCACTCGGCGAGCTCGTCGCCGGCGGCACGGTCCGCACCGCCTGGTGCGAACCGCACGCACTGCGCATCGAACTCGCTCGAGGGCTGTCCTGGCGCGAGCACGGGGCTCAGGTGCGTACGGCGATCCGCGAATCTCTCACCCGACTCGACCAATGGCGGACTGACGATGACCGCGCCCCACTGCTACGGACCATCGTCGACGAGGTACTGGCGGGCACGGTCGGAGCGTACATCCGTTCGCACGGCGGCCTCGTCGACGTCGTCGGTGTCACGGCCGACACCGTGACGGTCGCCCTCGGGGGAGCCTGCGGTCACTGTCCGGCCTCGGTACAGACCCTCCACCAGCGTTTCGAGACCGCCGTACGGCAGCGGTACCCGGACCTGCGCCGGGTCATCGTGACGACGGCCGCCGACGGGCGCCGTCCGGCGGCTCTGCTCCGGCCGCGTCGCCGCGCCGGCTGACCGGCGCGGCGGGACTGCGCAGAACCAGGTCAGCGCTGGCTGCCGAGGTGAGCCGTCGACAGGAGTGCCAGTTCGCGTGCCAACTCGGCCTCGGTGGTGACGCGGGAGGCGAACGGTAGACGGACATCGTCGTGCCCGTCGTGGGCTTCGGCACGCAACGTCAGCCCGTCGGCGTCGATCGCGACCGGTACGACCCGGGCCGGCGCCGTCGTCAGGCGCCACCGTGCCGGCAGCAACCGCCGGTCGGCGGATGCGCCGTCCGCCACGAGCCGGTGCAGATGGGATGCCTCCGTGGCGGCGACCGGGTCAGGCTGGGCGGCCCGGTACGTCGTCACGGCCACATCGCCGCGGCGGGAATGCCGTCGGATGTGCACACCGAGCGGCTCGACGGCCCACATCGCGACCGGAGGAAGGTCGAGCAGTCGCAGGTTGGTGCCGGCGTCGTAGCCGTCGAGGCGCGCCGGGTCGAACGGACGCGCCGTTCCCGTGATGGTCGCCCGTGCCCGCACGCGGCACCGCACCGGGACGGGCACCACCGATGTCAGCTCGAGCCGTACCCCGCCCGGCGCCCCTCGCGCGGCGACGAGCCGGCCGCCGAGCGGCGTCATGGCGTCAACGGCCAGCACCACCGTGCCGTCGGGCAGGACGGCGTGCGCGTCCAGGAGGTCAACGGCCAGATCGCTGGTACACAGCCGCAACGAACACGACGAAGCCAGGATCGAACGCACCGCAACCGCGTCGCAGGTGGGCAACCCGTCGGACAGTCGGCCGAGGTCCGCCGGCATCGCGGTCTCCTTCTGTCGCATCCGGTAATGCATACCAGGGTAGCCTTACCTTAGCCTGCGGAGAAGGGGCCCGGACGGGCCGGTCGGGCGGGGTCGGGACCCGGTCAGGCGGGCCGGTAGGTCAGGCAGTCGCTTGCCGTGGCGCCGGCACCGACCTGCACGGACTCCGCCGTGCAGGCAAGGTTGGTGTTGTACACGCACTCCGTGCGGGCGCACGCGCCGACGGTGCCGGTGACATCCGCGATGCCGCCGCGCACCGATGACTCGACGAAGGTCGCGCAGGAAGCGGCGTCCCCGGCCGATGCCACGGTCACGGCCGGTGCGTGGCACCCACCGTCGTTGAAGCTGCACGCCGTAGCCGCACATTCACGGACCGCTGGCATCTGCAGAAGAGTCCTCATGACGTCCTCCGTTTCTCTTTGCGCCCGGAGCGAATTTGATCCGAGCGCCAACAACAGTAGCAGAATGCCAGGTCGAAATGGCACTTCGCAGGATCCCAATCGCGATCCCTGTGGCCTGTCGACGTGACCATAAGTGCAGCTAGAGGGGCATGTCCCTCCCGACCGATCCGGATCTGAACCAGCGCGCAACCAATTCTTAGGCGAGGGTAAGCTAAGTGGCGATAATCGGCTATTCGGTGGGTTGTAAAGCTGAGCAGAAAGGTAGGCTAACCTATTTCCAAGGCACCTGTTTCGGCGTGAGACCGGTGGTTACGGGCAGGCGCGGACGCTGATGGTTGGACCTCGGCCCGTTCGGACAGGTTGCCGGTTCCTGTCCCGCAGGCGCTGCGCCGGTAGGCCCGCTCGGCGTCGGTCAGGTGCTGGTGGGCGGCGCAGCCGTCACGCACGAGGGTGGTCGGCCCGGCGACGGTCAGGAGGTGGACGGCGTGACAACGCGGTCGAGCGCGCTGCGCAGCCGTGGGGCGAGGGTACGGGCGTAGGTGGCGGTGAGGTGCCGGTCGTCCCGGTAGACGAGCACCCCGCCGATGACCGGCGCGCAGCGCCGGGCGGGGCAGACGGCGGCGGTCAGGTCGACCGCCCCGACCCTGGGCAGGTCGTCCAGGGCCTCGATCTGGGTCGCCCGGGCGCTGGCGACGAGCGCGTCCTCGCGGTCGGTGGCGCACCGGGTGAGCCGCTTCGGGTTCGCCGCCACACATCTGGCCGCGGCGGACTCGAGGACCGGGGTGTCCAGCAGCACCACCGTCGGGACGGTGGCGGAAAGCGCCGACCAGGTCCGGCGCATGCCGTCGACCAGGGCCCGGTGTGCCGCCTCCCCGCTCAAAGCCCGGCCATCGGCCGTCGGTCGGTACAGCGAACCGGTGGTCAGCAGCAGCCCGGGCCGCTCGGCTCCGGTCAGCTCGGCGCGGACGTTGCGGTACCACTCGGCGCAGGCGTCCTGCTGCGCCTCGTCTCCGACCAGCACCGGCACGTCCAGGAAGGGGCACTTCGGCCGCAGGTACGTGATCAGCCGCCAGCCTTTCGCCTCCGCGACCGCCTGGAGCGCGGGCACCCAGCTCGCGGCGTGGGTGTCGCCGGCCAGCGCGACCGTGAACGGGGCGGACCGGTCGCCGTACACACAGGCCCGGGCCTCGCTGCCGGTGGCGGCGGAGAAACACCTGTGCCGGTAGACGTCGGGCAGGTCGGTGTCGGCGTCGGCCGGCTCCGGGGTGATCGAATCGACCCGGTCGACCGGCACGCCGGCCCGGCTGCTCCGGGGGGAGTCGCCGAGCGCGGCGGCGCCCGGCGCCGTTGCCGACGGTGTCGCGGTGGCCGCGACCGGTGCCAGCGCGGTGGGCGGCGGGGCCGGCCGGTCGGGTGGCCAGGCGGTGAGCTGGAACAGCAGCCCGCCGAGTACTCCTGCGGCGGGCAGCAGGGTGCCGACCCGGAGCACCTGCCAGGGTGACCAGCCGTCGAGTACGCCGCCGCGCAGCGGCCGCTCGACGTACCGGTGGGTGAGGACGGCGAGGAGTACCGCGCCGCCGAGCACGCCGATCTCGGCCGCGGTGTGCAGGTCGCCGAAGCGTGCCCGGGCGGCGACCAGCAACGGCCAGTGCCACAGGTAGAGCGGATAGCTGACCGCGCCCGCCGCCCGGAGCGGCCGCGCCCCGAGCATCCGGTGGACCAGGCCCGGCCCCGCCGTGCCCGCCGTGCCGGCCAGGTGCGCCGCGCTCGCCGTGCCTGCTGTGCCCGCTGTCCTCGCCGTGCCTGCTGTGCCCGCTGTCCTCGCCGTGCCCGCCGTGTTTCTGGAGTGGGCGGGCCGGCCGGCGGCGCCACCGGCGATGATCGCGGCGGTGCCGAGCACGGGCAGCAGGGCGAGGTATCCGGGATACGCCGGCCCGGGACGCAGGGTCAGGACGGCCGTCACCAGGGCGGCGAGGCCGGCCCAGCCGAGCGGGAGGCCGAGGCGCCGGGGGAGGCCGGCCAGTCGCGCCCCGATCACGGCGAGCGCGGCACCGAGGGCCGGCTCCCAGACCCGGGTGGTGGTGGCCAGAAAGGCCCGCGCGGGGTCGGCGCCGGTATGTGCCACGCACCAGGCGAACGAGCCCACCACGAGCACTCCGGCGGCGATCAGCAGCGGGCTGGCGAGCAGCCGGCCACGGCGGAGCACCCAGGTCGCGACGCCGGTCAGCAGCACCGCCCAGACCAGGACGAACTGCGCGGCGACCCCGACCACCCAGAGGTGGGCCACCAGACCGGCCGTGCCGTCCGCGGTGACCGCCTGCCCACCCTGCCCGGCGAGACGCCAGTTCAGTACGTGTGCGGCGCCGGCAAGCACGTCCCAGCCGGTCGCGGACCACCGGTCACGCGGCAGGCAGACCAGCGCGAGCAGCAGCGACGCGGCGAGCACCAGCGTGCCGGCCGGCAGCGCACGGCGGGCCCGGCGGGCGAGGAACCCGGCCAGGCCGAGCTGTCCGGTGCGGCGCCACTGGCCGAGCAGGGCAGCGGTGACCAGGAAACCGGAGAGTACGAGGAAGATGTCGACGCCGACGAAGCCGCCCGGGACGACGCCGGGACCGGCGGTGCCGAGCAGTAGTGACCCGATCGCCAGGCCCCGGAGCCCGGTGAGGTCCGCCCGATGGCCGGGCGGAGCGGCGAGTTTCCCTCGGGATCGTGGCCGCGTCTCCGTCGCCATCTGTCAACCTCCGGGCGCGATCGTGTCCTGGTGTCCAGTAAGTCCCTTCCTAACAGATGAATGATGCAATGGGCGGATTTTGCCGGTCCCGAGGATGGCTCACCCGCCCGCCCGGTCAGCCGTCGGCCAGGCCGGCCCGCTCCGCCGCCGCCCGCCACCCGGCCTGACCGCCGGCGGCCGGCCGGTAGGTCCGGGTCGATCCGGTACGCCGCAGCAGCGCCCGGAGCTCGGCCAGCCCGCCGGAGACCACGCCGAGCGCCCGGGCCTGCACCAGGGCGTTGCCCAGCGCGGTCGCCTCGACCGGCCCGGCCACCACCGGCAGTCCACAGGCATCAGCGGTGAGCTGGCAGAGCAGCTCGTTGCGGGCGCCGCCACCGACCACGTGCACCACGTCCACCTCCCGGCCGCTGAGCCGCTGCGCCTGGCGTACCGCGACCCGGTGCGCCAGGGCGAGGCTGTCCAGGATGCACCGGGTCATCGCCGCCGGGCCCTCCGGGACCGGCTGTCCCCGCTCGGCGCAGGCCCGGGCGAGCCGGGCCGGCATGTCGCCGGGTGGCAGGAAGTCCGGGTCGTCCGGATCGACCACGGCGGCCAGCGCCGGCTGCCGGGCGGCGGCGGCGAGCAGCTCGGTCAGGTCGCCGGCCTCCCCCCGCGACCGCCAGACCCGGAGCGACTCCTGGAGCAGCCAGAGCCCCATCACGTTGCGCAGGTACCGGACCGTGCCGTCCACCCCGGCCTCGTTGGTGAAGTTGGCCGCCCGGCTCTGCTCGGAGAGGACCGGCGCCGGCAGCTCGACGCCGACCAGCGACCAGGTGCCGCAGGAGATGTAGGCGAACCGGTCGCCGTCGGCCGGCACCGCCGCGACCGCCGAGGCGGTGTCGTGCGAGCCGACGGCGGTCACCGGCACCGCCCGGTCGACGCCGACCGCCTCCCGGACCTCGGGGCGCAGCTCGCCGGCCGGGTCGCCGGGCCGGCGCAGCGGCCCGAAGAGCCGGTCCGGCAGGCCGGCGCGGGTGATCAGGTCGGTCGACCATTCCCGGGTACGCACGTCGAGCAGCTGGGTCGTCGAGGCGTTCGTCACCTCGCTGCCCGCGACCCCGGTCAGCCAGTAGCCGAGCAGGTCCGGGATGAGCAGCATCGTCCGCGCCCGGTCCAGCGCCGGGGTGTCGAGTTCGGCGGTGAGCTGGAAGAGCGTGTTGAACGGCAGCAGTTGCAGCCCGGTCGTCCGGTAGAGGTAGTCGGCGCCGAGCGCCGCGACGACCCGCTCCGACACCCCGTCGGTGCGCCGGTCCCGGTAGTGCACCGGGTTGCCGACCAGCGCCCCGGTCGAGTCGAGCAGCCCGTAGTCCACCGCCCACGAGTCGATGCCGACGCTGGCCAGGTCGGGCCGGCGGGCCGCCGCCGCCCGCAGCCCGGCCAGGGTCTCGGCGTGCAGCCGGAGCACGTCCCAGTGCAGCGTGTCGCGGAGCCGGACCGGCCCGTTGTCGAACCGGTGCACCTCGGTCAGGGTCACCCCGGCCCGGCCGACCTCGGCCAGCATCACCCGACCGCTGGCCGCGCCGAGATCCACCGCCGCGACGGCGGTCGAGCCGGTGGAGTGGTCCGGACCGGCCGCCCCGGTCATCGAACAGCCCCGGTCATCGAAGGAACGCGGCGGCCACGCCGGAGTCGACCGGCACGTGCAGCCCGGTGGTGTGCGACAGCTCGCCACCGGTCAGCGCGAAGACCGCGTTCGCGACGTGCTCCGGCAGCACCTCCCGCTTCAGCAGCGTACGGCGGGCGTAGTAGGCGCCCAGCTCCTCCTCGGGCACCCCGTAGACGGCGGCGCGCTGCGCGCCCCAGCCGCTGGCGAAGATCCCGGAGCCGCGCACCACGCCGTCCGGGTTGACGCCGTTGACCCGGATGCCGTGCTCGCCGAGTTCGGCGGCGAGCAGGCGTACCTGGTGTGCCTGGTCGGCCTTTGCCGCGCTGTACGCGATGTTGTTCGGACCGGCGAAGACCGAGTTCTTGCTGGAGATGTAGACGAGGTCCCCGCCGAGGCCCTGGTCGAGCATGAGCCGGGCGGCGGCCCGGGAGACCAGGAAGGAGCCCTTGGCCATCACGTCGTGCTGGAGGTCCCAGTCCGCCTCGGTCGTCTCCAGCAGCGACTTCGAGACGGAGAGCCCGGCGTTGTTCACCACCAGGTCGACCCCGCCGAAGGCGAGCGCCGCCTCGGCGAAGGCCGCCTCGATCCCGGCCGCCTCGGTGACGTCCACCGACACCGCGACCGCCCGGTCGGCGGTGCCGATCCCGTCGGCGACCGACGCGGCACCCTGGAGGTTGCGGTCGGCCACCACCACGCAGGCGCCCTCGGCGGCGAGCCGCCGGGCGATCGCCGCGCCGATCCCGGAGCCGCCGCCGGTGACCAGGGCGACCCGGCCGGCCAGCGCCTTCGGCTTCGGCATCCGGCGCAGCTTCGCCTCCTCGAGCTGCCAGTACTCGATCCGGAACTTCTCCGCCTCGTCGATCGGGGCGTACGTCGAGACCGCCTCGGCGCCGCGCATCACGTTTATCGCGTTGAGGTAGTACTCGGCGGCCACCCGGGCGGTCTGCCTGTCCCGGCCGAAGCTGAACATGCCGATCCCCGGCACCAGCACGATCGCCGGGTCGGCGCCCCGGATCGGCGGCGACTCCGGCCCGGCGTAGCGCTCGTAGTAGGCCCGGTAGTCCTTCCGGTACGCCTCGTGCAGCTCCCGCAGCCGGGCCAGCACGTCGGGCAGCGGTGCGTCCGGCGGCAGGTCGAGCACGAGCGGCCGGACCTTGGTCCGCAGGAAGTGGTCGGGGCAGGAGGTGCCGAGCGCGGCCAGCCTCGGGTGCTCGGTGCGGGAGAGGAAGTCCAGCACCGCCGGGTCGTCGGTGAAGTGTCCGACCTGGAGCTGTCCGGCCTGCCGGCTGTCGGTGCTGGCCAGCCCGCGCAGCGTCGGGGCGAGCGCGGCGGCCCGGGCCCGCCGCTGTTCCGCCGGCAGCGGCGCGTACCCCTCGATCGGCGCGCCGAACGGCTCCGGCCGGCCGTGCTCGGCCAGGAACCGGGTGGCGGTTTCGATGATCTCCAGTGACCGGGCCTCGCACTCCTCACTGGTGGCGCCCCAGGCGGTGATGCCGTGCCCGCCGAGGATCACGCCGATCGCCCGCGGGTTGTCCCGGGCCAGCGCGGCGATGTCCAGGCCGAGCTGGAAGCCGGGGCGGCGCCACGGCACCCAGAGCACCCGGTCGCCGAAGCAGCGCCGGGTCAGCTCCGGGCCGTCGGCGGCGGTGGCCAGCGCGATCCCGGCGTCCGGGTGCAGGTGGTCGACGTGCGCGGCGTCGACCAGCCCGTGCATGGCGGTGTCGATCGACGGCGCCGCCCCGCCCCGGCCGTGCAGGCAGTAGTCGAAGGCGGCGACCATCTCGTCCTCGCGTTCGACCCCGGGGTAGACGCCGACCAGGGCACGCAGCCGGTCCAGCCGGAGCACGGCCAGCCCCGCCTCGGTGAGGGTGCCGATGTCCCCGCCGGAACCCTTGACCCAGAGCAGGTCGACCGGGCCGCCGGTGACCGGGTCGGTGCCGGTCGCCTTCGCCGAGGTGTTGCCGCCGCCGTAGTTGGTGTTGCGCCGGTCCGCCCCGAGCCGGTGTCCCCGGCCGAGCAGCGCGGCGACCTCCGGGTTGGTGGGCTGGTCGCTCATCCTCATGCTCCCCATCCGGCCTGCTGCCCGCCGACCCGCTCGGCGACGATCCGCTCGGCGTAACCGGAGCGGGCGTACGCGGCCATCGGGTCGGGGTCGAGGCCCATTTCCGTACGGACCTGCGCCAGCAGTGGCCGTACGTCGGTGTTGTAGGCGTCCATCAGCACCCCGTTGGCGCCGAGCACGTCCCCGGCGGCCTGCGCGGCGGCCAGCGCCCCGGCGTCGACAAGCAGCGCCTTCGCGGTCGCCTCCTGCACGTTCATCACCGAGCGGATCTGGGCCGGGATCTTCGGCTCGATGTTGTGGCACTGGTCGAGCATGAAGTTGACCCCGGACTCCTCCCGCAGCGCGTCGGCCCGGACGATCTCGTGCATGATCCGGAAGAGCTGGAACGGGTCGGCGGCGCCGACCATCAGGTCGTCGTCGGCGTAGAAGCGGGAGTTGAAGTCGAAGGCGCCGAGCTTGCCCTCGCGGAGCAGGAAGGCGACGATGAACTCGATGTTGGTGCCCGGGGCGTGGTGGCCGGTGTCGATCACCACCCGGGCCCGCTCGCCCAGCTTGAGGCAGTGCGCGTAGGCGGTGCCCCAGTCCGGCACGTCGGTCAGATAGAAGGCCGGCTCGAAGAGCTTGTATTCCAGCAGCATCCGCTGCTCCGGCCCGAGCCGGTCGTAGGTGGCGGCGAGCGCCTCGGCGAGCCGGTCCTGCCGGGCCCGGATGTCGTCCTGACCGGGATAGTTGGTGCCGTCGGAGAACCAGAGTTTCAGGTCGCGCGAGCCGGTGGCGTCCATGATGTCGACGCACTCCAGCAGGTGCCCCAGGGCTTTGCGCCGGATCCGTGGGTCGGGGTTGGTGACGCTGCCCAGCCGGTAGTCGTCGTCCTGGAAGACGTTGGTGTTGATGGTCCCGATCCGCACCCCGCGCTCGGCCGCGTACGACGCCAGCTTGCCGAAGTCGTCGACCCGGTCCCAGGGGATGTGCAGCGAGACCACCGGCGCCACCCCGGTGTACGCGTGCACCTGCGCCGCGTCGGCGATCTTCTCCTCCGGGGTACGCGGCACCCCCGGCTGGGCGAACACCTTGAACCGGGTGCCCGAGTTCCCGTACGCCCAGGAGGGCACCTCGATCCGTTGTGCGCGCAGCGCGGCCCGGACGTCGGTCTCGGTCATGTCAGGCCTCCGTGGTGTCGAGCGAGCTGGTGTCGAGCGCGGCAAGCTGCGCGTCCAGGTTGAAGATCTCGTCGAGGACGACGAAGCCCTCGTCGGGGCGGCGGCCGGAAAGGCCCACGAAGAAGGGGGCCATCTCCGCCTGCCACCGGGCGTTGACCTCGGTGGCCTCCATCGCGGCGAGCGACGCGGCCAGGTCGGCGGTGCGGAAGTGCCCGACCAGCAGCCCGTCGTCGTGCAGGAAGAGGGAGTAGTCGTGCCAGCCGGCCGCCTCCAGCGCCCGGAGCATCTCCGGCCAGACGGCCGCGTGTCGTTCGCGGTATTCGGCCAGCCGGTCGGGCCGGACCCGGAGGACGAAGCAGACGCGCCGCATCGGCGGCCTCCCAATCAATGAACCGTTTCAACAAACCGCACTCAACATACGAGCGACGTCACTGCACTGTCAAGAAACCGGACCGGCCGGCGGTCCGGCAGCGTTCCGCCGGGCGGACGGACCGCCGACGGTCAGGCCGGCGTGCGGGCGTACCGGCTGGACTCCCGGACGACCAGCTCCGGTTCGAAGATCACCTGCTGGTGCCGGTGGTTCTCCGGGTCGTTCGCCTCGTCCAGCATCAGCCGCGCCGCCGTCTGGCCGAGCCGCTGGCGCGGCTGGCGTACCGAGGAGAGCGGCACGGCCGCCGCGGCGGCGAAGTCGATGTCGTCGTAGCCGACCAGCGCGATGTCCGCCGGCACCCGGACCTGCTGGCGGGTGAGTTCCTGGAGGACGCCGAGCGCCAGCAGGTCGTTGGCGCAGAAGACCGCGGTGGCCCGGGTGGACCGGGGCTGGCCGAGGATCCGGGACGCCGCGTCCCGGCCGGCCGCCACGGTCGGGCTCGGCGTCTCGAACCGGCGCAGGTGCTCCTCGGCGAGCCCCGCCTCGCGCAGCGCGTGCCGCGCGCCGTCGTACCGGTCCCGCACCTGCTCCAACTGCCACGGGCCGCCGACGAAGGCGATCCGGCGGTGCCCCGCCTCCACCAGGTGTCGCATCGCCAGCTCGCCGCCGAGCCGGTCGTCGACCGCGACCGAGCAGACGTCGGGCCGGGTGGAGCGCCGGTCCAGCAGCACGACCAGCACGCCGCGTTCCCGGAGCCGGACCAGCCGCTCGTTGGCGTCGTCGACCGGCGTGATCAGCACCCCCTGCACCCGCTGTTCCTCCAGCAGGTCCAGATATCGGCTCTCCTTGGCGGAGTCGCCGTCGCTGTTGCAGAAGATCACCGCCATCCCGGCCGCGCCGGTGGCGTCCTCGACCCCCTTGGCGACGTCGGTGAAGAAGGGGTTGGCCACGTCCAGCACCACCAGGCCGAGGGTGCGGCCCCGGCCCCGGCGCAACTGCCGGGCGGCGTCGTTGGGCACGAAACCGAGCTCGTTGATCGCGGCCAGCACCCGGTTGCGGGTCGACGCCGCCACGATGTCGGGCCGGTTGAGCACGTTGGAGACCGTGCCGACCGACACACCCGCCTGGCTGGCCACGTCACGGATGCTCACCGCTGGTCCGGGCACCACCGCCTCCTTCCCGCGGCCCTGACGTCGGGCCTGAAACGTGTCAAGATTAGCCGGCGGTCCGGCGTGGGGTGCGGGTGACAGCGCTCCGGCCGCGGGACCGGTCGACTGCCTGCGACGTGACAGTAACGCTCCCGCGCGCCCGTCCGGCGGACGGCACGCGAGGCGGGCGCGGAAGCGGGGCAGCGCGACAGGCCCCGGACGGAGGGTGGCGGAGCATGGCGGAGGAGCCGACCGGGGTACGGCTGCGGGTGCGCGGCAGGACCGTCGCGGAGTACGTCCTGGACGATCCCGAGGTCGACCCGCGCTGGGGGCGCCGGCCGTACCTGCATCCGGTGCGTACCCTGGCCGGGCTCGTGGTGACCGACACGCTGCCCGAGGACCACCGCTGGCACCTGGGCGTCTCGGTCGCCATGCAGGACGTCTCCGGCACCAACCTCTGGGGCGGCCGCACCTACGTCCGGGGCACCGGCTACACCTGGCGCGACGACCACGGGCAGATCGTCCACGACGGCTGGCTGCCGGAGCCGACAGCCGCTCCCGGCGGCGGGTTCGCCGAGCGGCTCCGCTGGCGGGATCCGGCCGGCCGGACGCTGTTGACCGAGGAGCGCCGGGTCGTCGCCGCCGAGCTGCCCGGCCGCACCGACGCGTGGCTGCTCGACGTCGGCTACGCCCTCACCGCCCCGGCCGACCGGGACATCCGGCTCGGCAGCCCGGCCACCAACGGCCGGCCGGACGGCGCCGGCTACGGCGGCTTCTTCTGGCGGGTCGCACCCGGACGGCACCGGGCCTGCACCGCCACCGCCGAGGGGGAGGAGCGGGCCAACGGCAGCACCGAGCCGTGGCTGGCGCTGGTCGGCGAGACCGGCGACCGGTCGTACACCCTGGTCTTCGCCGGCCTGGCCGACGGTGACCACTGGTTCGTGCGGACCGGGATCTACCCCGGGGTCTGCGTCGCGCTCGCCTTCGCGCGGACGCTGCCGATCCCGGCCGGTACGGCGGTGCGCCGCCGGCACCGGATCGTGGTCGCCGACGGCGAGCTGACCCGCGCCGAGATCGCACGGCTGGGGGCGGTCCCGGCGACCTGAACGGCACCCAGCACCGCCGATCACGACCGGTCAGCCCTTCAGGCCGGAGGTGGCGATCCCCTCCACCAGATAGCGCTGGAAGGCGAGGAAGAAGAGCATCACCGGAACGATGCTCAGCACCGACATCGCGAACATCGGCCCGTACGCCGACTCGCTGGTCTGGTCGATGAAGAGCCGCAGCGCCAGCGGCAGCGTGTAGGACTCGGGGTCGTTGAGGTAGACGAGCTGGCTGAAGAAGTCGTTCCAGGTCCAGATGAAGGTGAAGATCGCGGTGGTGACCAGGGCCGGCTTCAGCAGCGGCAGGATCACGTACCGGAAGGTGAGCACCGGGCCGCAGCCGTCGATCTCCGCCGCGTCGTCCAGCTCGCGCGGCAGCCCCCGGATGAACTGCACCATCAGGAAGACGAAGAACGCGTCGGTGGCGAGCAGCTTGGGCAGGATCAGCGGCACGAAGCCGCCGACCAGGTCCAGCTTCTGGAAGATCGTGTACTGCGGGATCAGCACCACGTGGTACGGCAACATGATCGTCAGCAGGGTGAACGCGAAGAGCGGCCCCCGCAGCCGGAAGCGCAACCGGGCGAAGGCGTACGCGGCCAGCGCGCAGGAGACCAGGTTGCCGATCACCGCGCCGACCGCCACGATCACCGAGTTGGCGAAGAAGCGCCAGACGCCGATCCCGGCGATCCCGTCCACCGCGGCCGCGTAGTTCTCCGGTGCCAGTCGGCTCGGCAGCAGGCTCAGGCTCGACAGGATCTCGTCGGTCGGCTTGACCGAGGTGGCGAGGAGCCACACCACCGGATACAGCAGCAGGGCCAGCACGCCGATGATCAGTGCGTGCCAGCCGGCCGTACGCAGCCGGGCCGCGACCGTACCCGGCCGCCGGGCCGCCGGTGTGCGGGTCGACAGGCCGTCGGAGAGCGTGCTCACCGGTCCTCCCCGGAGTAGAACACCCAGCGGCGCGAGGTGCCGAAGAACAGTGCCGTGATGATCGCGATGACGAGCAGCAGCAGCCAGGCCATTGCCGAGGCGTAGCCCATCCGGAACTGCGAGAAGCCGCGTTCGTAGAGGTAGAGCGTGTAGAAGAGGGTCGAATTGCTCGGCCCGCCCCGGCCACCGCTGACGATGAAGGCCGGGGTGAACGCCTGGAACGCGTGGATCGTCTCCAGCACCAGGTTGAAGAGGATGATCGGGGAGAGCATCGGCAGCGTCACCGAGCGGAAGGTCCGCCAGGTGCCGGAACCGTCGACCGCGGCGGCGTCGTAGAGCTCGGTCGGGATCTGCTTGAGGCCGGCCAGGAAGATGACCATCGGCGCGCCGAACTGCCAGACGGCCAGGATGATCAGCACGTAGAGCGCGTAGTCCGGCTCGTTGATCCAGCCGCCGGTGTCCCAGCCGAAGCTGCCGGTGACCGAGTCGACCACGCCGGCGTCGGTGAACATCGCCCGCCACACCAGCGCGATCGCCACACCCGTGCCGAGCAGCGAGGGGGCGTAGAAGGCCGACCGGTAGAAGCCCTGCCCGCGCCGCTTGCGGTTGAGCAGCAGTGCCACCGCCAGGGCGGCGGCCAGCTTGAGTGGTACGGAGATCAGCACGTACATCGCGGTGACCTTGGCCGAGGCGAGGAACCGCGCGTCGTCGGCGAAGAGCCGCTGGTAGTTCTCCAGGCCCACCCACCCGGGGGTGGTGAAGAGGTCGTAGTCGGTGAACGACAGGTAGAGCGAGGCGAGCATCGGACCGACGGTGAGCAGCAGCGCACCGAGCACCCACGGGGAGAGGAAGAGGTACGCGATCCCGGGGTGATGGCGCCGGTGTCGGGCCCGGGCTCCGGCGGCGGTGCCGTCGGGTGCGGCGGGCCGGGGCGGCGGCCTGCGCAGGGTCCCAGTTGTCATGGTCGACTATCCCATCGGCTCCTGGCGACACACCCTGGCAGGGTGCGTACGCGCCCCGGCGGTGAGGCGGTGATGAAACCATTCAACAAGCCGCCCGAAGGTACCGCCGGCTCGCCGGGCCTGTCAATGGAGGCGACAGCGCCCCGCATCGGGTCGCGACCCTGGTCGGGGTTCCGCAATATTCATGAATCGATTCACTTCTCCGGATGCCGTTCTCGCTTCTCCGAATGTCGGTCTCACCTCTCCGGATGCCAGTCCGGATCCCGGCCGAAGGCGGCGACCAGCCGGTCCTGGTCGCTCGCGTCGGGCGGCACCGGCACGCCGGGGTCGGTCAGTCCGCTGTCCCGGTACATCGGCACCCGCTCGCCGAACCACCGGGCGCACTCCCGGACGCCCTCCGGGTCGAGCCGGGGCTCGACGCCGATGGCGACCGCCAGATCCCAGCCGTGCACCAGGTGCTCGGCCAGCAACTGGTGCAGGTACTCCCGGCCCGGCGTCGGCCCGGCCGACAGCGCCACGTCGCGGTCGAGGGCGGCCGGTTCGGCCGGCGCCCGACCGGCCCGCTCGGCCGCGTCCCGGGCGGCGGCGGCAGGATCGACGCCGAGCAGGTCACCGGCGAAGCGGTCGCCGACCTCGTCCAGGGACGCCCCGGCGAAGAGCGGTTCCGACCAGCGCTCCTCCCCGACGACGTGGTTGACCAGGGTCCGGACATCCCAGTCGGCGCAGGGCGTCGGCGCGGTCCACTGGTCGGAGTCGACCCGGCCGACCTGGTCGGCGAAGTCGGCCACCGTACGCCGGTAGATCGTCAACAGGTCCATGGCCCGATTCTGCCCGGAACCGGCGCCGCCCGCCGGAAAGTGCGGTCAGTCCAACTGGTCGGGAAGCAGCCCGAGCTCGCGGGCGACCGAGAGCCGCACCCACTCGGTGAGCTGGCGGCGCGGGATCACCCGGTCGTGCACCGCGAGCTGCACGGCCAGCCCGTCGATCAGCGCGTTGATCCGCCAGGCGGCCCCGGCCGGGTCGTCGCAGGTGAAGACGGCGTCCGCCACCCCGGCCGCGATCACCTCGCCGAGCCCCTCCCGCCGACGCAGGTCCAGCCGTCGCGACACCTTCTCCAACTCCGGGGTGCGCAGCGACTCCGACCATCCGTCGATCCACATCGCCCAGGACCGGGAGCGGCCCGGCGGGGTGTAGAGGCGGAGCAGCTTCTTGAGCTTGGCCAGCGGGGTGGCGGCAGAGCGGAGCACCGCGTCGAGCCGGGCCAGATCCTGCTCGGCGGCGTACGCGAACGCCTGGGCGACCAGCCGCTCCTTGGTGGCGAAGTGGTAGAAGACCAGCGCCTGGCTCACCCCGGCGGCCTGGGCCACGTCGGCCGTGCGCGTGTTGGCCAGTCCCCGCGCCGCGATCACGTCGCAGGCGGTGCGCAACAGCGCATCCAGGCGCACCTCTGCCGCACGTCTCGTCACGCGGCTACGTTAGCCCATTCCGGCGGGGACAATAAGCCATCAACACGTCGGATAAGTTACTAGCGGGTCAGACTGTCCACTAGCGCATCAGAAGCCGCGCGTCAGCGGGCTGGTCATCGCCGAGCTCGGCGGCGGGATCGGACCGTCCGGCGCAACCGGCCGCCCGGCCCGCCGCACCGACCACCCGCCCGCCGGGGCAACCGCCAGACAGACAAAGATCCGCGCCGATCGGTGACCCGAGTAATGTCCGCTCATGCCAGACGGTGTGGCGGACACCCCGCCGCGCGGCGCCGGGACCGGCCGACGGTGCCCGACTGGCTGCTGGCCGGGCTCGCCCTCCTGGTCTGCGCCCATCCGGTGCTGCCGCTGGCGATCGGCGAAGCCGGCGGCGGATACGACGCCTTCCTCGACCGGCAGGGGCTGCCCGCCCCGGTCGACGTGTCGATGGGCGCGCTGCTGCTGGTGCTGCCGATCGAGACCTGCTGCTGCCGGTGGTCTGCCTGCTCTTCCTCGGCTACGGCTACTACGGCGGGCTGCTGCCGCAGAGCTGGGCCGTGGCGCACGCCGGGCTCGACTTCGGACAGATCGTCGACGCGCTCTACAACTCCGGCAGCGGCTTCTACGGCACCCCGTTGGACGTCGCCGCCACCTACATCGTGCTCTTCACGATCTACGGGGCGGTACTCGACCTCTCCGGCGCCGGACGCCTCTTCGTCGACCTCTCGGTGGCGGCCTTCCGGCAGTCCCGCAGCGCCGCCGGCCGCACCGCCGTCGCCTCCGGGATCCTGCTCGGCACCGTCTCCGGCACCGCCACCGCCACCACGGTCAGCATCGGCGCGGTCACCTGGCCCATCCTGCGCCGGGCCGGCTACCCGGCCGAACACGCGGGCGGCTCGCCGCCGCCGGCGTCGGGGCGATCTTCCCCCGCCCACCCTGGGGGCGGCCGCCTTCATCATCGCCGAATACCTCGAGGTCTCCTACCTCACCGTGCTCGGCTGGGCGGTGATCCCGACCCTGCTCTACTACCTCGGCATCCTGCTCGCCGTCGAGATCGACGCCCGCCGGTTCGGGGTACGCCCGGTCGAGGTGGCCAGCAGCTCAGTCTGGCGGCTGCTCGACCACTTCTCCTCGCTGGTCGTCATCGTCGTGCTGCTCGCGCTCGGGATGAGCGCCACCCGGGCGGTCGTCTACGCCACCGGGCTGGCGGTGCTGCTCAGCTTCCTTGACCGGCGGGCCTGGCTCACCCCGCGGCGGCTCTTCACCGCCCTCTCCGCCGGGGTGCGCGGGGTGCTCCCGGTCGCCGCCGTCTGCGGTGCGGCCGGCATCATCACCGCCGCCACCACCACCAAGACCGGCCTCGGCGCGCAGTTCGCCTCGCTGCTGGTCCGGGGGCGCCGGGGCGATCACCGACAACCCGACCGTGGTGCTGGCGCTGACCGTGCTCCTCGCCGCGGTGGCGCTCGCGCTGCTCGGACTCGCCGTACCGGTCACCGCGTCGTTCATCATCGGCTGGGTGATCATCGGTCCGGCGCTGCTGGCGCTCGGCGTACCGGCCCCGGCGGCGGCGATGTTCGTCCTCTACTACTCGGTGCTCTCCGAGGTCACCCCGCCGACGGCACTGGCGGCGGTCGGCGCGGCGGCGATAACCGGCGGGCGGACCGTGCCGACCATGTGGCAGGCGCTCAAGTACGCCCTGCCGGCCTTCCTCGTCCCGGTCGCCTTCGTGCTCACCGGGCCGGGGGAGTACCTGCTCGGCCAGGGCTCCCCGGTGGAGGTGCTCTGGCGGGCCTGGTCGGCTGCCTCGGCGTCGCGGCGCTCGCCGTGGCGACCGGTGGCTGGGTGCTGGGCGTCGGACCGGCCGGGGGAGTCGAGCGGGTGCTCAGCGCCCTCGCCGGCCTGTTGCTGCTCTACCTGCACCCGGTGTCGATCGGGATCGGCGGCGGGCTGCTCACGATCGCCGTGCAGACGGCGCTGGTCCGCCGCCGCCGTACGCCCGGGGCAAGGCTCGGCCGCCGCCACCTTGGCCGACGGTGGCCCGGCCGACGGTGGCCCGGCGCCGGACCGGGGACGTCGAGTGGACGCCGCACTAGGAGAGGATGCGAGATGAAAGCCAAGACCGTGGACGGGATCAAGGAAGGCTCGATCGACGCGCTCTTCTGGTCGGGCGGACTGCCCACCCCGGGCATCACCGACCTGCTCACCACCACCCGGGACAAGCAGCTTCCTGGACGTCACACCGTTGCTCGCCGAGATGAAGAAAATCAACCAGGTGTACGAGGACGGCGTGATCCCGGCGGCGACGTACGGCACCCCGGCCGACGTCAGGACCATCGTGGTGCCGAATGTCCTCTGGGATCTGGACGCCAACCTGGTCTGTGTGCTGACCGGGGTACTCTCCGACCGGAAGGCGCAGTTGGAGCAGGTCAACGCGGCGGCCAGGGAGATCAGCCTGGACACCGCCCGGAAGACCGCACCGGTGCCGCTGCACCGCGGTGCCGCACAGGGCCCTCGACGACCTGGGCGCTGCCAAGTAACTTACCGACCTCCACCGCAGCGGCCGTCCCATCTGACAACAAAGATCCCAGGTTCCTAGGATGATTTACCCGTGGTGGTGTAGCTGGCGCATAGGGTGAAAGGTGGTCTCTTCTGGCCTGGCCGGCGGGAGCCGGAAGGCCACCCGGTCTGGCGTGGCGGCGCCGATCGGCCCCCCGAGTTGGCATCTGTTCGCGGCCTCGGCTAAAGTTCTCATCCGTCACCAGGGAACACCGGATGACAAGCGGACGTAGCGCAGTTGGTAGCGCATCACCTTGCCAAGGTGAGGGTCGCGGGTTCGAGTCCCGTCGTCCGCTCGGAGATGCCGCCACATGTCGGGGGCAACCTCGGTGGAGTGGCCGAGAGGCGAGGCAACGGCCTGCAAAGCCGTGTACACGGGTTCAAATCCCGTCTCCACCTCGGCGACAAGCGAGGGCGATTGGCGCAGTGGGAGCGCGCTTCCTTGACACGGAAGAGGTCACTGGTTCAAACCCAGTATCGCCCACCATCAATAAGTGCAGATGAAAGGCCCGCTATCGGATCTTGATAGCGGGCCTTTGTTGATCTCATGAGTTGCTGGTGAGTCATGACCTTGAAGATGACCCCCGATCGGGGGGCATCTGACCGGCCCGGCCGCAGTGGACGATCAGTTACAGAGGGGACGCTAAGCGTGGAACTTCCACGCGGACCCGGGGTCGGCCGGCCGCCCAGATCATCGACCGAAGATCCGAAGCGTGCCCCTAGCTGGCCTCCTACCGTGGCGTTACGGCGTGGTTACGCAGGAGTAGCCGCGCATTGCCAGACAAGGAGCAATGGTGCTGCACACCCCCTTTGCCGAACATCACGAGGCAGCGAGGCGCATCGACCAGCCACAGCATGTCGATCGGCACACGTACACGGCCACCGTCCCAACCATCGCCGCGTGCGGCGCGGCCGCGTTGGCGTTGATCTTCTTCGACCTCTTCGTCTCCGTGCAGTTCCCGCCCGAATTGCGAGGGCTGGCCCTGGTCGTCATCCTGACGTCAGCGGTCGTCAATGCCACCATGTGGATCGATCACCGCAACGAAGCGCGACACCAGGAGCTGCTGGCGACCCGCCGCCCCGGGGACTGCTGCGCGATCGCGTGGGTCGACGGCCGCGCCGGCAGACCGTTCCCCAGCATCGTCGCGCCATATCAGAGCCTGACCTGCGACTGATCCACCCGGAGGAGGTGGGGCGGGGAGGGACTCTCGTCTCGTCGCAGGGGGGTCAAAATCATCATCGAAGCCCCCCCCCCCGATCCATAGTTAGTTTTGCTACACGCTCTGTGACATCACCAGGGCGGAACGGCGGACCCCCGGGGGAGCGGGGAGCCGCCGTTTCTCGTTGGTCCGGTGTACCGTCCGAAGTGGCGGCCCGGGGTAGGGCCTGGGCCGCCGTCAGCCCAGCCCTACCTGGGAGCGTGCGCTATGCCCGACACGACCATTGGCCGACGCCTCGCCAACCTCCGCGATCGCCGCCGTATGAGTCAACGCCGCCTCGCCGAAACCGCTGGGGTCTCGGTCGATGTCATCCGCAAGTTGGAACAGGGCCAGCGACAGGCCGGCCGCCTGGATACCCTAGTCCGGCTCGCCAAGGCGCTCGACGTGCCCGCAGCCGAGCTGATCGGCAAGCCGCGTGGCCTTATCGTCGACGCGGAGAACGGCGAAGTGCTGGAGCTGCGCCGGGCACTGCTCGGCATCGGACTCAAGCCCTACACCGACGACCCGCCCACGACCGACGAGCTCCGAGTTCGGGTCGCCGACCTGTGGCGGCTCTACTGGACCGGCCGATACGGCCTCCTGGCCCGACACCTCCCCCCCGCACTGGCCGATGCCCGAGCCTCGCTGCGACAGACTCCCGGCCCCGCCGGTCACGCGGTGCTCGCCGAACTGCTCCAGATCTCGGCCGCGCTGCTGGCACACGTCGCGTACGAAGACCTTGCCCACGTCGCGCTGCTCCACGCGCTGGCCGAAGCTGAGCGGGCCGAATACCCGCTACTGCGGGCCGCGCAGCAGGCGACGCTAACGTGGTTGCTGTCCCGTCAAGGGCTCTGGGATGAAGCCGAGCACCTGGCGGTCACTGCGGCTGCCGAGGTGGAGCCGGCCATCTCCCGGGCAACACCGGACCAACTCGCGGTGTGGGGCGAGCTGATGCGTTACGGCGTCACGGCGGTAGCCCGGACAGGCCGGCGTAGCGAGGCTGAGGAGATGCTCGGCATGGTGACCGCCGCGGCGTCGGCGATGGCCGGCCGTCGGGCGACCCTGGCCGGGGTTCTGCCGTTCGGTGCGACCATCGCCGGCATGGCTGCGGTCGGTATCGCGGTCGCCACCGATGAACCACGCCGCGCGCTGGACTTGGCGGACCGGGTGGACGGGCTCCCGTCGGCACCGTTGGCGATTCAAGCTCGCTATCTGCTCAACGTGGCGTTCGCGCAGACGATGGACTGGCGGTCTCGCGAGGCGGTGGAGACGCTGCGCCGGGTGGACGGACTGGCGCCGGAGCTACTGCCACACCAGACCATCGCGCGAGCGATCGTCGATGAGTTGCTGCCCCGTCGCCGGCAGCAACGGCTACCGGGGTTGGTGGCCATCGCCAAGCGGGTTGGCGCCGAAGTGTAGGACGTCGCGTCCGACTAATGGTCGGGCCGTAGGGGCGGGGTGGGGCACGATGCCCTACCCCGCCTTCTACTCGTCTGCTTACGGTCCGTAACAGGGACGTCGGTCAAACGGGCGTCCCCGCCGGTCCCCCGCAGTAACCCGGGCCGGCTCCGCCCCAACAGTGAGCGGCGCCCCGCGACTGGTCTCCGGGGCGTCGTGGCGCACACAGGGAGGCGACCGCGCGAATGGGCGTACTGACGAGGTGGCTGGACCGCCGGCGAGCGGCCCAGCGGGAGCAGATCTGGTCGGCAGCGGCCGCCGACGAGGCGGAGCAGGCCGCGCGGGCGCAGCAGCTGGCGTCGATCGCGGGCCGGCTGCACCGGATCACGGCGGGGACGATCCTGTACCTGCGGGCCGGGGAGTGGCGCCGCTGTAGCCAGCCGTTGCCGGCGGACGCCTACCTGGACGTGCGGGTGACGTCGCTGGGCGACCAGGTGATGGTTGACCCGGCCCGACCGGCGGTGTGGTGGGTCGGGGTGGTCGGTCACCCGCCGGAGTGCGCGTGGGGCGGCGACGAGCATCCGCCGTGTCTGCGGTTGGAGGCGCACGTGGCCGGGATCGTCCGGTCGACCGCGCACGGGCGGTCGCTGTGGTGACGGCGCTGCGGGCCCTCACCGGATGGTGCCGGCGGCGGCCGCGGGTGCGGGAGTACTGGCGATGGTGCAGGGCGGATCCGTGGCGGCCGGGCCGGGGACCGGAGTGGTGACCGGCAGCTGGGTGGAGTGGCCGGCGCCGGCCGAGCGCAGCAGCGCCCGGCTGATCCTCGGCGCCCACACGACGCGTGCGTGCCCGAGCTGCGGGCCGGTTGACTGCCCGGCGCAGGCCTGGGCGCGTGGGGTCCACCTGCGGGAGCGTGCGATCGCCGTGCTGCTCGGGTCGGCCCTGCCCGCGGTGACGGCCGGGGATGTGCGGACGGCGTTGGGTCGGGTCCGGTGACGGCGCCGAAGTCCCGGCCGGGCCCGGCGGTGGTGATGGCGCACCGGCTCGTCACCGACCACGCCGACGGGCACGGCTGCCGGCAGTGCCAGATGCACCCGCGGTGGTGGTGCCCGACGGCGGAGTGGGCGTTGTGGGTGTGCGCCACCGGCGGCGGCCCGCCGGCGGGCGCGGACGGGCGGCGGCTGCTGACCGTGGTCGCCCGGCAGGTCCTGACCGCGCACTGGCCGTACGGCGTCGACGGCTGCCGGCCGTGCGGGCTGCCGGACTGCGCCCCGATGCAGGTGGCGGCGACGTGGCTCGAGGTGATCCGGGACGACTACGTGCCGCCGTCGGTCCTGGCCCAGCTACCGACCCGGCCGCCGACCGACGATGAGCTGCGCCGGATCACCGGCATGGACTGAGCAGGAGGAGATAGAGCATGGTGGTGCACCGCCTCCAGGTCGACAACCCCAAGCGGACCGTATGCGGCGACCGGGTCAGCCAGCTGTCGCCGATCACCGAGGACACCACGACGAACCCGGACCGGGTCACCTGCACCAGGTGCCGCCGCTAGGCGCCGTGCCAGATATGCGACACATTCTCGGCCTGCGATCCGGTGACCTGCCCGATGTCGGTTGATCGTCGTCGCCCGGCTGCGAGGCGACGGTGTCGGCTCAGCCGGGCAGTCGGTGACCCGGTTGACGGTAGGTGGCTACTGTCGGCGGCCGGTCCAATACCCCTGAGCTGAGATGGAGGAGTCCCCGTGCGACTCACCCGTGCTACCACTGCCCTGCTCACCGTCGTCGCCGTGACGCTGCTCGCGTGCGGATCGGGAGGTGGGGACACCCTCGGGCCGGGCGCCCAGGGCGGTGACAGCGCCCCGGCGAAGGGGGAGAAGAAGATCCTCCTGGAGGTGACCGGCGCGAAGAGCGCCGACATCACCTACGGCCTGGGCACCGATCAGTCGCAGGAGCAGGGCGCAAAGGTGCCGTGGAAGAAGGAACTCACGTCCAGCGAGGCTCTGCTGATCGTCACCTTGCTGGCCCAGAACAAGGGATCAGGCACGATCGGGTGCAAGATCACCATCGACGGCGAGGTGGTCAAGGAGAACACGTCGAAGGGTGAGTTCGCCGTCGTCACCTGCAACAACTGATCGGAATGCATCGACGCCGGGGCCGGTCTCTACATCGGAGACCGGGCCCCGGCGATTCGTCAGCTCTTCGCGGCGCGGAGCACCTCGTAGACGGTCGCGGTCGAGATGCCGAGCTCTGCCGCGATGTCCTCGACCGATCGCGTCTCTCGTTCGGCCGCCATGCGGTGGGCCCGTGCGCGTCGCCAGACGGCCATCTGCTCGCGGTGGTACTCGATCTGTTCGCGGGCGTGGCGGTCGGCGTCGGCGATGGGCAGGGTGGCCAGTTTTTCCGTCACGTTTTCAGGGTACCCCCTAGACGTAGTTATGGGGTACCCCCTAGAATGGGTTTATGAGCGACGGACAGAAGCGAACCGCAACGACCTACACCTGGACCAACGGTGCCCGGTTCTGCGCCGCCGACGTCCACCGCACCGAGCCTGTCTGCCCGGACTGCGAGCACAACGGGATCTGCGCCGACTGCGGCGAGCCGATCGCCCCGGGCCCGGCCTACCGGTACTGCGTCGAGAACGGCGAGTGCGTCCACGTCGGATGCTCCACCACCCGGGCGTCGGCCGGATGGGTCGACTACTACTGACAGCCCCCCACACGGAACGGGCCCGGCGCGACGACTCCACCGCCGGCCGGGCCCTTGATCGGGAGGAACCCCCGACCATGACCATCATCCACCTCCGCCGCCTCCGCTGGGCGGTCCGGACCACCCTGACTCTCGGCGTCGCCGCCTCGGTGGTGGCCAACGTCCTACACGCGCTGGACAACCCGGTCAGCCAGGCCATCGCCGCCTGGCCACCCCTCGCACTGCTGCTGACCGTCGAGCTCATCTCCCGGGTACCGGTGCACCGCCGGTCGCTGGCCGCGGTCCGGATCGCGGCCACGGCGGTCATCGCCGGCATCGCCGCCTGGGTGTCGTACTGGCACATGGTCGGCGTCGCCGCCCGCTACGGCGAGACCGGCGCCGCCCCGTACCTGATCCCGCTGTCCGTCGACGGGCTGATCGTGGTGGCCAGCATCTGCCTGGTCGAGCTCGGCGGCCGGATCGCCGTGTCCGCCGCGCCGGCCGCGGCCACCACCGTGGACACGGCCACCACGGTGGACACGCCGGCGGACAGCGGACCGGCGCCGGACAACGGACCGGACAGGCCGCGTGTCCGGGCCCGGCCACCGGTCGCGCCCGCCACCGCCGCCCGGATCGCCGCCGCGATGGCCACCACGCCCGACGCCGGCCGGGACGCGATCGCCGCCGCCGCCGGCGTGTCCGCCCGGACCGTCCGCCGCTACCTCGCCGGCCAGCAGATGGCCGCAGCCTGACCGGACACACGAACCGGGGCCCCGCCACCCCTCGTGAGGGTGACGGGGCCCGGGGAAGCTGCGGCACACCGGTCAGCAACCGGCCGACCCTACAGGCCGGCTGCGACGGTCAGCGGTAGTGCTGTCCGCTGTCCGGGGTCGGCTCGGTGGCCAGCCACGGCGCGAACCGGCGCAGCCACTCGTCGACGCCGGGCAGCGCCATCACGCGGGTGATCGCGCCGGCGACGACGACGGCCTGGGCGACCGCGGGCACCGCGTCGACGCCGGCGGTGACGGCGACGGTCGGCAGCAGCGACACCGCGCCGAGCACGGCCGCCACGCCGGTGCGTACGGTCGCCCGCCACGGGTGTCGGGTCTGGGTAGGAGCAGGGGTAGGGGTCTGCATCGGATCCTCCAGATGGGGGTCAGACCCGGGCCGATGGTGGCACCGGGTCGGCCGGGACCGGGTCGATCCCGGACTCACGCAGCTGGTAGCGGTAGCCGCCGGAGACGTCGCGCCAGTAGTCGCGGTCGAGCTCGGCCCGCTCGGCACGGGCGTCGGCCTTGTCCCGAGCCCGGGCCAGGTCGGCGACCGACTCCCGCTCCCGCGCCCGCGCACCGGTACGCAGGCTCCCGATCCCGGAGAAGAGCGCCTGCAGGAACGCGAGGCCGCCGCCGCCGAGGAGCGCGCCGACCACCGCGGTGACGACATCGGCGTTGGTCACCGCTACCTCCTCGTGCCCCGGCGGGCCTGCCGGGTCGCCTCCCGCCGGATCACACCGACGTCGCGCCACCGGGCGTAGACGAGCAGCCCGACAGCGCTGAGGACCAACGCGGCGACCACGCCGGCCGGGCGGGCGGTCGCGCCGAGCACGACGGCGTAGACACCGAACGCGGCCCAGATCAGCGGCAGACCGGCGTACTCACCCAGCCACCGGTCGGACACCGCCCCGCACGCGGCCAGGAGCCCACCCACACCGAGGAAACCCGCCCACAGGTAGACCAGGGCACCGGTCGCGGCCCGGACGCTCGGGGTGGGCCAGGCCACCGCGGCGATCCCGGCCGCGCACATCAGGGTGTAGCCGGTGACCCGGGACCAGCGCCGGGGCAGGCTCGCCACCGCCGGTCAGCCCTGCCCCGCCGGCGCCGTGCTCACTCCGGCACCGACCGGGCGATCCGGCGCAGCACCCGCTCCAACTGCTCGTCGGTGATGACGATCGAGCCGGGCGGGGTCGCGGCGAGCTCGGCCAGGCGCTGCTCGAGTTCCGCGAGCCGGTCCGGCACGCCGAGCAGCCTCATGATCGGGCTGTTCGGGCCGGGTTTCCCGTACGCCTTGCTCGGGTCGACCAGCAGGTCCCGCAGGTTCGACACGTCGCCGAGGACGTCCCCGATGTCCCGCCCGGCGTAGCCGGTGGTGGCCCGTAGCTTGTCGCTCTGCTCCATGTCGTCGTCCTCTCCGGCCAGCACGCCGGCAACGTTGCGCCGGAACTGGTCCATGTTGAAGGTCGGATCCGTCTTCCTGCCCGGCGTGTGCTCCTTGTGGCCAACCAGCCGGGACGCCGGCCAGCCGAGCCGGCGGCACCACGCCGCCCAGCCACGCACGTACGACCGGTACTGCGCTGCTGGCCACGGCTCGGACCGGTTGTCGTTGCAGGCCTCGGTGGAGAGCGCCTGCGAGTTCCCCCGGCCCTTGTACGGGCCGGCGGTGCCGGTCAGCGTCGAGTTGCAGCGGCCGGCGGAGACCACGTGCCATCGGCCCTGTCGGTCGACGACCGCGTTCGCGATTGGCCCCGGCAGGTCGGACCGGCCATCGCGGACCACTCGCACCTGCACGCTGTCGGCCTGCGATCGAGGTGCGGCGGTGGCGTGCACGACGCCGTACGTCGGCGACCAGGATCCGGGCCGGTCGTGGGTCTTCCAGCCGGAGTGCTCGACCACGGTGAGACCGGCCTTGCGGAGCTCGTCGGCGAGCCAGGTCAGCGCCATGTCACGCCACCCGATCCAGCCGCAGCCAACTACCGGCCCGGATCGTCGCCGCGCTCGCCTGGGACGAGTTCTGTGCCGCCATGAACTGAAGGTCACCGGCGGCCGTACTGACGACCAGCAGCCCTGTCGGGCGGATCGTCAGGGGGGCACTGCCGCCGGACGCTCCGATCGAGTTCGTCTGCGCGGCCGTCCGGCCCTCGATCTTGATCGGCCCCGTGTGGGTGGACGCGATATCCGTATGGAACCCCCACGACGCCCAGGTCAGGGTCGCTCCGGAGGGCACGTCGAAGCCGATGGACAGGTCCGCGTTGGACTCGGCGCTGTAGAAGATCACCGCGTCCATGATCCACACGGAGGAGGCGGGGACTGTGATCCGTAGATCCGGGTCGTCCTGGAGCGTGGTGGAGCTGACCGCCAGCGCGGTGTCGGCGGCTTTGTGCCGGCCGATGGTCGCCAAGCCGTTGAGCCGGGACGGGTACGCGACCGCGCCCGCCTGGATGGGTAGACCCATAACGCCTCCTCACATGGGTACGATCGCCGGGCGGGCGACCTGGACGGGGGTGCCGGACGGCCAGGCCCGCACGACGCCGTTGAGCCCGCGCTGGTCGATCGTGACGGTCTGCGGGCTGGTCGCCCCGGTGATGGCGGACACCCGCATCTCCTCGCCGCCGACGTGGATGTCCAGAGGCATGTCGGCCGGGTCGGTGGACCACGGCCCGTTGCGGTCGGTGGAGGCCAGCTGCAGCTGCATGCCGTCGTCGGCCAGGTCGGCGGCGAGGGTGGATCCGTCGGCGGGCGGCCGCTGCGGGCCGCCGGCGACCGCGACGTCCCACGGCCGGGCCGGTGACACGGTCGCGGTGACGGTGAAGTCCTTGTGCCCCAGCACCGTCTTCGCGCCCTCGATCAGGACGTCGATGGGCTGGCCTGCGACGTCGGCCGGCGGGTCGGTGGCGAGGATCCGGGACCCGACCCGGCAGCACAGCCACGCGTCGATCAGCTGCGGCCGGGCGGCCAGGTCGATCACGAGCGCCGGCCAGCGCAGCTGCCGGCGGCCGGTCAGGTGCAGCCGCCACCACGCGTGATCGGGCAGGGTGGTGGCGTCGTAGACGCTGACCTCGGCCCGGTCGTCGTAGACGAGGGCACCGGCGGCGACCTCGTCGGCCTCGGCGACGGCGTCGCCGCCGTCGGTGCGCGTGACGTGCCACCGGTTGCGGTAGCCCTGGTTGTGCGGGTCCGGCTCGGGCGGCTCGGACAGGTCACCGGCCATGCTCAGGGTCAGCGCCGGCGGCTGGTTGTAGCGTGCGGTGCGGGACTGGTAGGCGAGCCGGTGCGGCCGCTCGTAGAGGACACCGCCGTCGCTGGCCTCGACCTCGGCGAGCAGCGGCCGGGACGCCATCGGGGTCTGCGCACCCATCCGGACCTCGCCGGCCGGGTCACCGGCGAGCACGTGGATCCGGACACCGTCCTCGGCGGCGAGGCGGCGGGCCCGGTTCGTCGCCGCCTCCCGCACCCAGGAATGCACGGCGGCACCCTGCGGCTCACCCCACTGGTCGGCGTGGACACTGATCCGCATCGGCACGTCGGCGGTCGGGAACACGCTCAGGTGACCGACGACGATCGGGGACGTGCCGTCGGTGGTGCCGGTCGGGTTGGCGATCATGCGGGTCGGGCCGGCGAGGGTGCCGGCGATCGTCCCGGTGTCCGGGGTCCCGCTGTCGCCGTTGTCGTAGAACGCGGCCTCGATGTCGCCGCCGACCTGCCGCAGCGTGACCCGGTGGATGTCGTACGAGGTGGTGACACCGCCCGGCTTGTCGATCACGACGGTGCTGCCGCCGGCGGCCGGGAAGCCGACCAGCTGGTAGCCGGTCGGGAACTGGGTGACGACGAGCCGCCACGCGGCGATCGTGCTGCCCGGCGTCTGCCACTCCATCAGCACCAGGTCCCCGGACAGCGACGCCAGCTCGTGCTGGGAGGCGAACTGGACCGCGTACTCGCCGGCTGTGGTGCACGCGGCGGTCGCGGCGGCCGGCAGCTCCGCGACGAGGCGGGCGCCGGCGCTGAGGTCCGTCAGCCGGGTCACGCCGGCGACCGGCTGCTGCACCTGCGCCCACTGCACACCACCGGCGATCCCGATCGGTGGATGCCCCGGCAGCGCGGACGCGGTCAGCCCGGCGGCGACCGTCAGACCGCTGGCCGGGGCCTGGTCGAGCTCGCCGAGCAGCTCACACGGCCAGTACGCGACCGGGCCGGCGCCGAGGGTCGTGCGCCGGAACGGGCCGTGGACGGGCGGGGTGCCGGAGCCGGGCTTGTACCGGTAGAGGACACCACGGGCGGTGACCGTGACGGTCCGGTCCAGGCCCGACTTGTCCCAGGTGGGCGGCCACGCCGGCACGGTGCCGCCGAACATGTCGACGTCGACGACGACCCGCTCGTAGGAGAGGGTGAGCGGCGCGTTGCTGTTGCCTGGGTCGAGCAGGGACCGGACCCCGATCTGGCCGGGCCCCGTGAGGGTGGTGTCGGTGCCGGCGGCGAGCCAGCCGGTCGGCTCGTCGCCGGCGTCGGCGTCCCACGCCCGGCCGGCGATCAGGTCGCCGTCGATGACGAGCCGGATCCCGTACCGGGCGCCCGGGGTGTGCGTCACGTCCGGCACGTCGGCGAAGTCGACCACCGTGTAGCCGCCGACGCCGTCGACGACGGCCAGGTACAGGGTGACGGTGCCGATGTCGTCGATGACGAGCTCGGCCAGGTAGCCGGCGCCGGCGAGGTAGCGGGCGACCAGGCCGGGCACGATCGCCGCGTCCGTGGCGGCCGCCGGCACGGTCACGACCGTCGACACGTCGACGTCGAGCAGGGACACGGCCAGCAGCGACAGCCGTGGCGCGGCGTCCTCGGTCAACCGGTGCCGGCCGGCGCCGGGCTGGACCGAGTAGTCGTCTTCGGCGCCGCCGACGCGCGTCCACACCTGCCCCGACGGTGCGGTGCCCCAGCCGTCGACGACGGTGCGGGCGAACAGGTCCTCGCCGCGGCGCAGCCGCACCCGCAGCGGCGTGTCCGGGCCCAGCACCCCGTACCACTCGCCGTAGGGGTTGAACTCGCTGTAGCGGCCGCCGTTGGTGCGGTTGTCGAGGGTGAGGGTGCAGGTGGCGGGGTCGACCGCCTTGCCCCAGTCGCCGCGGCCCTCCTCGATCGTCACCGGGCTGTGCGTGACCCGCCAGTCGTCGGTTATCTCCACCCACCGGTAGGTGCCCGGGTCGGCGGCCGGCGCCGCCCCGGGCGCGATCTGGATCACGACCGGGAGCCGCCCGGCCGGGTACGCCGGCATCAGAACCCGTACTGCTCTTGCAGCCGGCGGAAGTAAGCCACCGCGTCACGGTCACCGCCGACGACGATCACCCGCAGCGTGCCGCCCGACCCGGCGCCCCGGCCCGCCGCCGGCGCGGCCGGTACCCGCGACAGCGGCGTCACCTGCGCGCCGGTCGGCATCGTCACCACCTCCGGCTCCCCACCGTCACCCACGATCACGGCGCCGCCGCGGGTCAGGGTGCCGCCTTGGGCGAGCATCGGCAGGGTCGGCATCGCGAAGCCACGGCCGCCGAACCCGGGAATCCACGCCGGTGCGGTGAACCGCAGCCGGCCCGGGCCCCGGTTCCAGAAGCGGGCGATCGCGTTGAACCCGACCCGGAACGGTGCGGAGAGGATCGTCGCGACGTTGACGAACGCCCGCTGGATCCGGCCGGGAATGGACGTGAACCAGGTCACGGCCCGGCTGCCGGCGCTGGTGATGCCGTTCCAGCCGCCGACGATCCACCGCCGCCACAGGGTGTCGACGAACCAGGTCCCGACCGCCGCCGCCGCCGCCTTGATCGCCCCCCAGCTGACCCGCCACGCCGTTTGGAACCACGTCGTCTTCACCGCGACCAGCACGATGACCGCGATGACGGCGAGGATCGCCGCGACGATCCACGTCAGCGGGAAGCCGTACCACGACGTGTTGTGCGCCCACTGGGCGGCCGTGGCGATCCCGGACGCGACCGCGCCGCGCAGCTTCGCCGTCCGCATCGCCGCCATGCTCGCCAGGGACCGTTTCGTCGCCACGTCGCCGGCGGTCGTCGCCGCCGTGGTCGCCACGGTCGCGGCCGCCGTGCCCCGCGACGCCGCCGTGTTCGCCGCCAGCGCCACCGTGTGCGCCCGCATCGCCGACGTCAGCGCCCACGTGCGGGCGATCTCCAACGCCTTGAGCGGTACGGAGACAACCGCGGCGACGTTGGCGCCGGTCTGCGCGGTCCGGGACAGCACGTAGCCGGCGGCGATCAGCGGCAACAGCTTCGCGATCGTGTCCAGGTGGCCGGCGGCGAACCGCACGACGGTGCCGGTCACCTCCAGGCCGGCGTTGAAACTGTCGGCCTGGCCGGCGACTACGGGCAGGATCTGCCCCACCCCGGTCAGGATGCTCCGCAGCGTCGTCAGCACCGTGGCGATCTGCTGCTGCCCCTGCGCGGACTCGGCCCACGCCCGCATCGCCGCCGCACCCCGGGTCAGCCCGTCGAGGGTGGCGTCGCCGTTGTCGCCGGCGCGGAAGATCGCGACCACCGTCATCACGGTGTCGCCGGCGACCTGGCCCAGCTGCCGCAGCACCGCCAGCGCCCGGCTGATCCACTCCGCCGCCCGCCCGGAGGACCGCATCGCGATCGACCAGCGTTCGAACCGTTGCGCGATGGTGGTGGAGCTCGACGCCAGACCGGGCAGGAAGGTCACGCTGACCGCCGCCCACTGCAGGAACCCGTTGACCAGCGGCCGGACCCCGGCGGCGAGCCGGTACGCCGCCCGGGCGGTGCTGTCGAGAATGGTGTCGACGTCGGCGACCGTCCGCCGGGTGCTCCCCAGCCCGGTCGCATCCCGTATCGCGAGGTTGAACGCCGCACCCATCCGACGCAGCCACACCGTCACACCCGGCAGATACAGGCCGGAGAGCAGCCGCAGATCCCCGGCCACCCCCTGAAACGTCCGCTGCTGCCCGGCCCGGGCCGCGCCCTCCCACGCCGGCTGCAACGCCCGCAGCGTCAGGATCACCGCCCGCGCGTTCGGGGCCAGCCTCGCCAGCGCCTGCGCGGCCGGGTCGACACCGCCGGACGCCGCCCCGGCGCTGGCCTGCCGGACGGCGTCCTGGGCGTCGGCGAGCCGCCGCGCCGCCTGCTCCACCTGCCGCTGCGCGTCGGCCTGCCGCTCCAGCGCCGCCCGCACCGCGTCGGAGCCGTCTACACCGTCACGGGCCGCCTGCTCCTGCTCCTGGCCGAGGTCCTCGACCCGGTCGCGCACATCGGCCAGCGTCTGCTCAGCCTGCCGGTAGGCCAGGTCCGCGTCCCGGATCTCCCGCTGGTTGCCGCCACGGCGGGCGGCGGCCAGGTCCCGCTCGGCGTCGGCGACCGCGTTGACCGCCCGCTCCTCGTCCAGCGCCGCGCCGGCCGCCGCCCGGGCCAGGTCGTCGAGCCGCTCCGCCTCCTCCGCCCGGGCCCGCGACACCGCCTCCTGCGCCGCGAGCGCCGCCCGCTGCGCGTCCGCCAGCGCCTGCGACGCGTCATGGACCTGCCGCTGCGCCGCGGCGACCCGCCGGGCGGTGTCGACCACCCGCCCGCCGCCACCGACCGCGGCCTGCCCGGTCGCCTTCCACGCCTCACCGAGGCCCATCGTCACCGCACCGGCGGCCGCCACCGTCGCCGCGGTCGCGGCGACCGCCCCGGGCAGCAGACCGACCGCGCCGACCGCGCCGAGGACCGACGAGCCGAGCGCGACCGCGTGCGCGGCCGCCGACGCCATCGCCCCACCCAACGCCGCCGTCGACGCCGCCGCCGCCACGTTGCTCGCCCGCACCTGGGCCGACGTGCGGGCGAGCAGGGCCGACACACCCCGGTCACGGCCGACGGTGTTGAAAACCAGCGACGTGTCCGACACCCCGTCACCCCCTCCCGGTCATCGGGCCCGCTGCGCCTCGGCCTGCAGCCGGTCGACCTCGGCGACTGCCTGCTCGAACTGCTCCACCGTCAACTCGTCCAGCTGCCACGGCATGATGTGCAGCAGATGCGCGATGCTCAGCCAGTAGCGGCGCTTGAGCTGGTCGTAGGTGCTTTTCCCGGCGCGTCGGGCGCGTCGACGAGCGCCGCCCGCAACTGCTGCTCCGCCAGCTGCCGTTCCAGATCGGAGAGCCCCTCGAACTTCGCCAGCTCGTCGAGCTCCCGCTCGATCTCATCGCGGGTCCGCAGCAGCTGCAGCTCGTCGTCGCAGTAGTCGACATCCTCGAACTTCAGCGTGTGGTGCTGCCGGCGCAGGAACGTCCACAGCAGAACCCGACGGGCGACCGCCGACCCCTGCACCACCTTGACCTTGAACTCCTCCCAGGTCATGCCGGTGCGCCGTTCGCACGCCTCCCGCTCCGCCGACTTCATCCGGCCCGGCACGTACTCCCACCGCTGCTCGTCGTCCTGCCCATCCGGCCGATACACCAAAAACATGTCAGCTCCTCCTGCCGATCCGCTCTGCTCGCCTGGCCAGGGCCCGTTCCGCGGCCGCCCGCAGCCGCGGCCGCAGCCGGCGCAGCGGGTCGTCGAACCATCCCGGTTCGCCGAGCTGATGCGTCCACACCGACGCCCGGAACACCGGATGCCGCCACCCGCGCCGGCTGTTGAGCCGCTTCGGCGCGTTCGCGAAGTTGCGGGGCATGCCGATACGGCGGACCCGGATCCGGGCACCCGACCACGACCCGGCCATCCGCACATCGGTGTGGACCTGAGCGGCGACGGCCTGCCGCAGCGGCTCACCGTCACGCTCCATACCGCCACCCGACGGCATCCCGAGCAGCTGCCCACGCACCGCCGCCACCCCCGGCCGCAGCGCCTCGTGCAGCTCCTCGGCGACCTCCCGCCGCCACTGCGCCCCGGTCGCCTCCGCATCCAACGCCCGGGCCACCCGGGCGAACGAACCGTGATCCGGCTCGACGACGACGACGTCCACGACCAGCCCCCGGTCAGGAGGTGGCGCGGGACACCACGCCGCTGGTCGGCCACGTGTACGACGCCTCGTTGACGTCGCCGACGGAGCCGGCGATCGGCGTCCAGTTCTTCACCAGCACGCTGCCGGAAAACGCCGGGTTGGAGGTGGACACGGAGCCGTTGGAGACGCGGGCCTCCCACGTCACGACCTGGCCGAGCAGCGCCCACATGTCCTCGTCGAGCTCACCCGAGCCGGTGTCGTTCTTCGCCGTCCAGGCCAGCTGCCCGGACGCGATCCCGCCGAGGACCTCCTTCCAGCCGTTGCTGGCGAAGGTCGTCACGTCCTTCTCCTCCACCTCCGCCGTGATCTCGATCTTGGATGCGTTGCCGGAGACGTCGACGGAGTTCAGCTCCAGGTAGGCGGCCTTGAGCACCATCAGAGTCATGGGGCCCTCCTTCGGGCACGGTGGACTGCCCCGGCACCGGACGGCCCCAGGGGAAAGCGAGCAGCAGGGGTGCGGGTCAGGCGACGCCGAACGCGACCAGGAACAGGAACGACGGGCTGGAGCCGGTGATCGTCCAGGTGGCCCGGTAGAAGGTGTCGGTGATCGGCCCGCCGACCCGGACCGCCAGCCCACCCACGGCCGTCGCCGCCGGGAACGTGATCCGGGTCGTCTCCGACCCGTCGAAGTCGTCGGTGTCGTCGGACTCGATCGCCACCGTCAGCGACGGCGTGCCGGTGCCGGCGACCGACAACACGTGCACCACCGCGATCAGCTCACCACCGGTCGGCACCGCCGGCAGCGGCACCGCGGTGCCGTCACCGGTCGCGGTCCGGGCCGTCCCCGGCGGATGCGCCACCACACCACGCGCCAGCGGCCACGTGTTCGACCACGACGCCGACCACGGCGCGACCTCACCCTGCTGGCCGAGCAGCTGATACTGGGTCTCCAGAGCCTTCGTCACCCAGGCCGGGGCACCGACGCCGGCACCACGCGGATACGCCGTCAGCTCCCCGGTCGCGGCGAGCATCTCCCACGCCACATCGTCGACCAGCTGCTCGTCACCGGCCTCCCAGAACCCGGCGCCGGAGATCTTCGCCGACTTGGTGCCGCCGAGGACCTCCTTCCAGACCAGGCCCGACGCCTCGTCGTAGGAACTCCACCGGGTGACGTTCTTCTCCTCGGCCTCACCGGCGACCTCCAACTTGTTCCCGACACCGGTCAGGTCGGCACCCCCGACGAACAGCCGAACGTTGCTCAGGATCTCCGCCACCGCTCACGCCTCCTCGCTGTCGGTGCCGACCACCCGGACCAGCCACTCGGCGCCGTAGAAGTAGTCCTCGCCGACCTTGTACAGCCGGTGGCCCTGCAGCCGGCGCACGTGCAGGTCGTGGCACGCCCCGTCGAGGGTCTGCGGCACGCCCGGGTCACCCTCCAACGCGTACTTGAGCGACTTGTCGCCCCGCCGGGCCATGTACGGCTTCAACGCGGCCTGACCGGACCTGTCGTTGCCGCGGCTGGTCAGCAGCCGGCAGACGACCTGGACGTCCATCAACCCGCCGTACGTCTGGTCGTAGTCGATCTCGAACTCGGCGACGTAGAAGTGGATCGGCGTCGCGGCGTCCGGCACGTACGGATCCGACCGCTTCACCTCCGGCAGCGCCGCAGCCAGGGCCGCCAGACGTTCGCTGACCAGCTGCAGATCCACTACCTGCCACCCTTGGGCTTCCCAGCGGGGCGGGCCGGCGCCGGGCCGGGCTCGTCGACGGCCGCTCGCGCAGTCACCTGCGCGCCGGCCGGCAGCGTCGCCACCTCCGGCTCCGCCACCTGGTCGGGCTCGTCGACGTCGACGGTGACCCGCCGCCGCCACTGGTCGACCTGCACCACCAGCCGGGCCACCGCCGCCGCGTCCCCGGCCCGCCGGTACCCGGCCAGCCGGGCCCGCAGCCGGGCCAGCGTCAGATGCGCGATCATCTCCTGCTCGACACGCCGCACCTCGGCGAGCCGGCCGGCCCCGGCATGCCCATCCCGCTGCCGGGCCAGGTCGGCGAGGATGCTCTCCGTCGTCCCCATGTCGGTACCCCTCTGCTCAGCTCACTGGAGGATGAAGTCGGTGATCATCGCCTCGACGTCCGGATCGGCGCGGGAGACCCGGGACACTCCCCAGTCGGCCGAGCCGATCACCCCCTGCGGGGAGTCCTTCCGCCGGTAGAGGCGGGTCGTCTGCAGCAGCGCCGCCCCGGTGATGTCGGCCGGCACGGCCGGCCAGCCGTGCGGCCCGGTGGTCCGCACCGCGAGGCGGCGGGACGGCCAGCAGCCGCGCAGCGCCGTGGTCGGCCAGCCCGGCCGCTCCGGCGGCTCCACGTCGAAGTCGGTGTGCGGCACCCAGTCGCCGCCACGCCGAAGTCGGAACTCGACCACCAGGCCGTCGGCGTCGGCGACGTCGTCGATGAGGAGCAGGTCGTCCTCACCCGGGTTGCGCAGGATCCGCACCCGCTGCTGCCGCACCGTCGGCTCCGGATCCCGCCAGAACACCCGGCCGCACGACGTCTCGATCCGCGCGCACCCGGTATCCAGGGACTGGACCAGCAGCGTGTCCGCCGCGGCCTCCTCGGCGGTCATGCCGAGCGCCGTCCCCGCCAGCGCCAAGGGCACGTACAGGGTGTGTTCCGGCCGCGCCACCGCTCACCCCCTCCCACCGCCGGGGGTGGCGGGCGCCGGCCCTGCTTCCCGACCAGGGCCGGCGCCGGTCCCCACCCCCGCGCTACTTGCCGTCGCCGGCGGGCGGCTTCCCGCCACCGTCGCCGCCGTCCCCGTCGGGCTTCCCCCCGCCGTCGCCACCGTCGCCGCCGCCGGGCGGCTTTCCACCGCCGTCGCCGCCGTCGCCGTCGGGCTTGTCCTTCGCCGATCGGCGGGCGGCCGGGGTGCTCTTCGCGCCCCGCGCCCCGCGCCGGCCCGACGCGGTCGCCTTGCCCGGCGTGACCCGCCGCGGCGGCTCGTCGGCGCCCTTGTCGTCGACGTAGACGGCATAGCCGCCGTCGACCAGCTGCTCCGCCTCGGCGTCGTCGACCCGGGCCTTCTCGCCCGGGCCGATCGACCGCTCAGCGGTCGCGTACTGGGTCCGCATCCGGATGATCCGCTGTCCCATGACCCGCTCCCGTCCCCGCTCAGGCCTGCGGGCCGACGCGGGCGCCGGACCGCAGGATGACCGCGGCGAACACGCCGCCGGTGGACGGGCTACCGGTCGCCGTGGCCAGGGACAGCCGCAGGTACCGCGCACGGCCCCGGTAGCCGACCCGCTTGACCACGTTGTCGTCCGCCGCGGCGAACGCCGGCTCGGTGCCGATCAGGTCGGCGTCCGCGACCGCCGTCCAGTCCGACGCGTTGTCGGACTCCTGCAGCTCGAACGTGTAGGTGGTGCCGTCGGTGATCGTGCCGGAGGTGACCACCGCGGTCGCCCCCGTGTAGCCGGCGAGGTCGACCGTGGTGCCGTTCGCGGCCGCGGTACGCGCCGCCGGCGACAGGGTGATCGCCGGGCTGATGTTGCTGGACAGATCCATCGTGGTTCCTTCCTGGCGAGAGCTCGCCGGGTGGGCGGGTTAGGCGACGACCTTGCCGCGGACGAACGCCTCCTCCAGGACGGGCATGCCGTCGGTTTCGAGGCGGCCGATGAACCCGACCTGGTTGGTCTCGGCGTACAGCTCGACGAGCCGCTGCACCTCCATGTCCAGCGCGTCGACGATCCAGTACTTTTTCCAGTCGCCCAGCGCGGCGACGTACTGCCCGTCGGTGTAGGTGTTCGGCGCGAACTCGCTCATCCCGAACGGGAGGTCCAGGATCGTGTCGGGCCGGTCGGTCTCCAGCCCCGGACGCCAGATGTACTGCCCCTCCAGGTCCTTGAGCTTGCGGATCCGCTTGACCGTGTCCCGGTGGAAGATCCACCGCGCCCGGGCCAGGTAGCCGGCCTTGAGGGTGTACTTCATGTCGATCAGCCCGTCGGCGTTGATGTCCTGCTCGTCGGAGCTGATGTCGCCGACCGTGACGTCCCGCCCGGTGGAGACCCCCATGCTGGACGCGGTGAACACACCCAGGGGCTTCTTGACCCCGTCACCGATCAGGAACGCCTTCTCCTGGGTGACGGCGAACTTGTAGGCGAGCCGGTCCCGGACGATGTCCTCGGCCCGGCCGGAGGTCAGCCGCAGCAGCTTCCGGGAGATCTTGACCCGCTTCGCCAGGGGCTGCGGGGTCAGCTCCCGCTTGCCGAACCGCAGGCTGTCGTCCTGGCTGCCGGTGCCGAGCTCGGTGGTCCAGTCGGCGTCGTTCAGGTCGGTGTCCAGGGTCGGCACACCCAGGGACGCCGCCTCGGTCAGCGTCTCCACGGTCGCCCACCGGCGGATGAACACCTCGTCGTCGAGCCGCTGGATCAGCTCGGTGACCCACTTCTGCGGCGCGACCAGGTAGCCGCCCTCCGGGTCAGAGCCGGCCTGCAGCGCCCGGGCCTGCTCCGGGTTCAGCGACCCCCGCCCGCCGATCAGGTACTGCCGGAACGCCGCCATCCGGGCGCCGTCCTCGCCCTTGCCCTTGTCCGGCCCGTTGTCGTCGCGCACCGGCTCGTCGGGGTCGGCGTCGATGCTGCGCTCCCGGGCACGCATCCGCTCCTCCCGGGCGATCGTGCCGTCGAAGCGGTCGACCTGCTCCATCAGCCGATCGAACTCGGCCGACTCCTCGCCGGTCAGCGCCCGGCCGCCGTCGGCCTGCGCGGTGTCCAGGATGCCGCGGGCCTTGGCAGCCAGGCCCGCGCGCTCCTGCTTTGCGGCGTTGATGTCCACGCCGGTCCTCCTCGTGTTGTGGTGGGGTGCCGCGGCCTGGCGGGCGCGGACGATCAGATGGTGATGCCGGCCAGCTGCAGCCGGCGGCGAACCAGGTCCAGGTCATGCCCGGCCGCCGCCGGCGGCGGCGCCGTACGGGCCGGCTCCGGGTCGGCCGGCGGGCCCGGCGGCGGGGTGGTGGCGGTGCGGTCGAGCAGCTGCCGCAGCGCGGCGATCGCGTCGGCGTCGAGCCGGCCGAGCAGATCCCGCACCGAGTCGAGCAGCTGCGCGTCCACCTCGAGGCCGCCGCCGGCACGGCCGGACTCGACGACCGCGCTGGCGTCCATCGGCAGCGGCACGGAGCTCAGCTCGTACAGCTCCCAGTCGACGGCGACACCACCACGCCAGTAGTCCTGCTTCTCCGGGTCCTCCCACTCGATCACCGAGAAACCGATCGACACGGCGTTGAGGAACCCGTCGCGGTACTTGCGCTCCACCGTGGCGGCGAACGCGTCGTCCCGGTCAAACCGGATGTCGAACATCAGCCGCTTCTTGCCGTCGACCTCGGTCCGCTCCGACCGGCCGATCGGCAGGCTGTCCCGACCCCAGTACCGGTGCCCGTAGCCGAAGATCGGATTCGCCTGGTAGCGCTCGAGTCGGGCGCCGTCCATCTTCAGCGCGATCCCGTCGCCCTTCTCACCCTCGGTCGCGCCGACGAACCGGAGCAGGTCGTCGCCGACGTCGGCGGCCCGGTCGACGAACGCGCGGGTAAAGGCGATCTGCCGGCTCACCGGTCCGCCTCCGGCCGCGCCTGCCGGTCCGCCGCCGGACCACCCTGCCGGCCCCTGCGGCGGCGCTCGTCGGCGGCCCGGCCACCACGCGGCACCGCCGGCCGCTCGTCGACGGGCCGCCGCTCCTCGCCTGCGGCCGGCTCGTCGCCGGCGTGGCGTTCCTCGGTCATCGGTGCTCCCCTCCGTTGCAGGTGCAGCCCGGATGCACCGGGCAGGCCCGCTCCGGATCCGGCGACTCGCCGGGCGCCAGCGCGGGACCCATGTTCAGCGGCATCCAGTACGTCTCGCCCACCCTGCCCGGCAGCGGGTTACGGTTCTCCAGCTCGGCCCAGTCGTCGCCGGAGAGCAGCCCCCACTGGCGGGCGACCGCGTACGCCTCATACCGGCTCTTGATGTCGCCCCGGGTCAGCGCGTCGACGATGTGCTCCACGAACAGCCGCGGCTTCTCCCGGCTGGTGAACAACCGCATGTTGATCATCTGCTCCCAGGTGACCAGCCACCCGCCGAGACAGTCGATCACGTACTCCAGGCCCTGGTGCTCGATGTTGTTGTTCGTCGACCGGTCCAGGTCACCGATCTTGTGTGGCGGGATCCGCAGCCACCGCGCCGCCTCCGACACCTGCAATTTCCTCGTCTCGAGGAACTGGGCGTCCTCCGGCGGGATCCCGATGTCCTGCCACTCCAGGCCCTCCTCGAGGATCGCGACCCGCTGCGCCCGGTCGAGGCCCCGGTGCATCTGCTCCCAGTCGGCCTGCAACCGCTTGTGCCCGTCCGGCGACAGTTTCTTGGGATGCTTGAGCACCCCGCCGGGCCGGGCGCCGTTGTTGAAAAACGCCGACCCGAACCGCTCCAGCGCCATCCCCAGCCCGAGGGACTGGCGGGCCATCGTGACCACGCTGTAGCCGCGCACCCCGTCGTAGCCGAGCCCACCGACCGGCAGCACCTCATCCGGGAACAGCCTGGTGTAGATGCCGTTGACGTCGTCGACGTACTGGTAGGTGACCTCGAGCCGGCCCGGCCGGGTCCGGCTCGGCCGGCTGATCTCCGGCCGGACCCGGTCCGGCCGCAGCGGCCACAACTCGACCACGTCGCCGCGGCCGTTGCGGACCACGTTCAGGTAGCCGGTGCCCCAGGTGATCGCATGCCCCTGCGCGGTACGGCGCACCGCGATCGGCGGCATGATCGGATTCGGCTCGTCATGCAACACCCGGTACACCGGATGCTCCCGAGCCCGCCGCTTGCCCCGCGGCTCCAGCCGCTCGTAGACCGGCAGCGGCAACTTCCCGATGTCCGTCGAGACAGCATTCACACCCGCGAAGAACGGGCCGTAGTGCAGCGCCGTCTCCTCCGACACCCACACCCCGGCCGCCGTCGACGCGCCGCCGGCGAACCACTCCTCCACCCACTTCTCCGGCGTCGCGATCCCCGAACTGGCCCCGCTCGAGGCACGCGCCGCCGGCGGCACCGTGCGGCCGATCAGCCCCACGACTACGCCACCTCGGCCAGCACCGGCCGGTCACCCGGGCCGGCGGGCGCCTGGTCGACCTCGACGGCGTTGCGGGCCGCCGCCGCCGCGCGGCCGCCGGCGATGCCCATCCACACCACCAGCGCCCCCACCACGGCGCACGCGACCCCGAACCCGACCGCCACCCAGAGCCCGACCAGCAGCATCACCACACCGACCGCGACGATCCACTCCCAGATGCCGAGCTCGGCGTCCAGCCGGCGCCACACCGCGGCGGCGGCCGCCGCCACCCGCTGCCGCCGCGTCGGCACCTGCTCGCCGTCGTCGGTCAGGTCGACCACCACGGTCGACCCCGGCGGTGCCGACACCGTGGTCACGTTCTGCTCGTCCGGGCCGGTCACGACCGCGTCAGGAGGCACCCTCAGCACCGCCACCGGATCACCTCCCGTTTCTCGTGTCAGCCGGCCTCGCCGCCGACGCTGGCCAGCCCGCGGTAGTCGTAGACGCTGCCGGAGTCGTCACCACGCATCCGCCCGTCGATCGCCAGGAACAGGGCCGGCAGGCCGTCGATCCGAACGCGCTCGGCACCCCGGTCCGGCTTCACCGGCCGGACCCGGTCCGGATCGTCGGTCGGCGACTTCGCCCGCAGGTGCTCGGCCATCCACCGGGCCACCGGGTTCCCGCCGTGCCGCAGCTCCCGGGCGTGCAACGCCCGGTTGAACTCCTGCATCGGCCCCGTCATCCGGTCGTACGTCGTCGACGACTCGAACATCTCCAGACCGGTCCGGTCCTCGATCTCCTGCCGCACCGGCTCGCCGCACCACTTGTCGTAGGTGACATCCACAATCGCGAACTGGTCGTGGTCGGCCTCGACGTCGTCGTAGATCGTCGAGTAGTCGATCGTGTTGCCGTCGGTGACCGTGATCCAGCCCTGGTCACACCACTGCCGGAACCGGCCGTCGGTGTGCTCGGCCAGGCCCGGCACGACCGATTCCGGCACCCAGAACCGCCACCGGATCGAACCGTCCTCGAAGAGCAGGCACCACGCCGTCAGGTCCAGCTTGGACGACAGGTCGAGTCCGCCCCAGCAGCGGGCGCCGGCGAGCCGGTCATCCCACCAGGTCAGGTTCAGCGCCAGCTCCGGGCCGGTGTTGGCGTCCCACAGGTCCATCGGGATGTACCGGTAGAGCGCCTGCACCCGCATGTTGAGCTGGTACTGCTTGAACGCCTTCTCCCGCGCCGCGTTGGTCTTGGCGGCCAGGGCGTGCCGCCGCAGCGCCTCCCGGGACTTGAACTGGTCCAGGGCAGGGTTGGACCAGCGCCAGTTCCGCTCGTCGTAGATGTCGGTCGACACCGGCAGGTGCGGATGCCCCGGGAAGAGCCGATGCAACCGGTCCAGCTCCCGCTGATCCTTCGGCATCTTCCGGATGAACGCGAACACGTGCGGCGCGCTGGCCGGGTCCTCCTGGACCTTCTCCGCCTCGTCGATCAGGCTCGCGCCGAAGCTGTTCGGCTCATCCGTCTCGGTCGACGTGGCGAAGAGCAGTTCCTGCTCCCGGGCGCCGTCGGCGGTGTCCATCGTCTCCCACAGCGACCCGTCCGGCTGCGACAGTACCTCGTCGAGGTTGAACCCGTGCGGGTTGTGGCCCAGCTCGCCCTTGGCATCCGAGGTGATGACCTCGTAGATCGAGCCGGACTTCTCGTCGACCAGCCGCCGTTCGTTCTTGAAGTACTTCAGCCGGCGGGACAGCACCGGGGACAGCTGCACCATCCGCAGCGCCGGCCCGAACACCTTCTCGGCCTGCTTGGTGTCCTTGGCCGCGTTGTAGACCTCGGCCGCCTCCTCGTCGTCGCCGACGAAGAGCAGCAGCTGAATCGCCGCCGCGATCTCGCTCTTGCCGTTCTTCCGGCCGACGATGATGTACGCCCGCCGGTACCGGCGCACGTACCGCTGCCACTCGACCGACCACACCACCTCGCCGAACAGCGGCCGCACGATCTCCCACTCCTGCCAGTCCCGCAGGATGAACGGCCGCCGCCGGTACGGGCCCTTGATGTGCCGCAGCAACTCCGCCGGAAACGCCACCGCCCGGTCCGCCCGCGGCTCGCAGTAGTGCGCCCCCCGCCGCCCGCACGTCTTGTCCCGGAAGCTGTAGCCGCAGGTGGGGCCCTTACGGTCGCGCGGCCGCCACCGCTTGTGCGGATCCGGGCGGTAGTCGACGGCCGCCGCCGGCCGGGTACGCGACCGCGGCCGCGCCGGCCTACCCGGTGAGGAGGTCCTCGTGCGGGTCACGACGCCCGTCCCCGCCGGACAGCTGCGCCCGGTCCGACGGCGTCAGCCCGAACCGCGCCGCCCAGCGGCCCAGCTGCGCGTCGGCCTGATTCAGCACCAGCAGCCACGGGTTGCGCGACTTGCGGTGCCCGGTCAGCTTCCCGTTCTTGTCGAAGACGGGCAGCTGCACGATCTCGCCCTCCTGAGCGAGCGTCACCGCGGCCGCCCGCCGCCGCGCCGCCGCGTCGCAGCACACCGCGAACGCCTCCACGTCCCACGCCGTCAGCACACCCTTGCGGATCAGGTCCGGCGCGTACACGTCCCAGATCGCCACCGCCGCGTCGGTCAGCCAATCCGGCGGGCCGACATCCACAGCGGACGGCACCGGCTCGGCGGTGTTGACCCGGTCGGACCTGGTACCCCGCACCAGCTTCAAGCTGGTCGGCGCCGGCGGCTTCCCACGCCTACCCACGGCCGGGCTCCACGCCGCTGGCGTCCAGGTCGCAGCCCTCGGTGCTCCAGCGCGTCGACGGCAGCCCGCAGACGCCGGCGAACGGGTGCTCCCCGAGGACCCGCCCGGTCGCCCGGGCGATCGCCACGTGGTCGCCGCACGAGGCCAGCCCGACCGGGCCGTACGTCGGGCTGTCGACCAGGACGTGCCGGGTCGCGTCGACGGCGCAGATGCTCTCGCCCGGGTTCGGCGCGTACAGGCACACGCCCCGGTGCTCAGTGCTCTCGGGGCCCACGTACGGCCGGACGTAACGCTCCGTCATGCCCACCACCCCCCGAGGTATCGTCGTCGGTCGATCAGTCCCGGATACGGCAAGTGCGAAAATGCGTCAGCGCGAAAAGCTGCCTGAGCGCGGGGTCAACCGGCCGTGACCTGTAGAGATTTGACCCGCCCTACCCTTAAGGCATTGACCATCATGACTCGGCGGTTACCTGACGCGTCACCCCGTGTCCGCACGGCCGGTAGACCCAGACGGCGCTGTCAATCACTCGCCAGCCAGCAGAGTCGGCATGTTCAGCCACGACCTCAATCTCCCCACCAGTCACCGGTTCATGACAGGCGGGACACCTCCGCACCTCAGACGTGGTCACGGTCGGCACCTTCCAACGGGGACGCGGCTCGTAGCAGGGTGACCGCGCGGGGCGCCCACAACCCTCCCGCGCACCCAGCGGTGTGGTCCACCAGGTGGTGCCCGTTGGGTACGAACACCAGTCACCCCGCCACGAACCTGATCACTTGTTGGGCGTCTTGTGCCAACCACCAGGCTGGCGTTCGGACTTGTCTGTCCGGTCGCACGGGTCGCACAGTCCGCGACCATGATCCGGATCGTTCGGGTCGAGCCCGGCAGCCACCAGCTGCCGTCGACCCATCGGCCAGTGATCCGCGACCACCGACGGCCGCACCTGACACAGCACGCACACCAGATCCCTGGCCAGCACCCCGGTGCGGAAGCGGTCGCGGTGCCCGGCGCCGTAGCCACGCTCGGCCGCAGACCCCCGCCGCTGGTCGGTACCCCGCTGCCGCCGGCCCGCACAGCCCTGGCACTTGCCCGACCCTGGCCGCGGCTCGCCCCGACAACCCGGGGTCGTGCATCGTCGTCGTGCCCTGCTCGGCATCAGACAGACTCCTACCGCTGCACATACGATGCGATGCCCAAGCCGATCTTGTCAAACACGCCACGGCGGCGGCCCTTCGCCGGCGACGTCGAGCCGGCCATCACTGCCCGCCGACGTCACCAGCACCACACCCTTGGCGCCGTCCGGCAGGGTGATCCCACGCCGCTCCGACGGGCCGAGCACCCGTGGCAGCTGATTCGGATCCGCTAGCCGTATGACGCCACCCCACGACCGGGCTCCGCCGTACACCTCGTCGCCCAGCCGGACCACCTCGGCCTCAACCGCGAAGTCGGCATCAGCATCGCAGCCGTTGATCCGCACTGACCCGTTGTAGCCCTTCATGCCTCTCTCCCCTCCAGACGGCTCGGGGACGTCGCGGGCCCGGCCGCCCAGCGTCGACATCCCGGTCTTTGCCTCGGCCTCCAGCAGCTGCTCGGCGCGATAACCGTACGTCGGCCCACGCCGCAGCGGCGGGTCCACGTGGGGGAACCGGGCGTCGCCGGCGGCGCACCGCTGGCACGACTCGGCCGGGCTGGTGTGCCCGGCCGCCTTCGACCGGCGGACCCAGTCGGCCAGCCGGTTGCGGTCCACCCGCAGCTGCGCCACGGCGTAGCCGGTCGTCCACCACTGCTCGCCGTCGACGACCACCACCCCGGTCATCACCGGCGCCGCCGATCGGACCAGCCGCCGTGCCCCGCCGCGCCCGAGCCGACCCGGCGGCGGCCGGCCAGCCGCGCCCGGTCGACCGCCGCCGCCAGACCGTACGCCCCGGACAGCTCCGACCGGGTCCACACGTGCGGCAGCCCCTCCCGCTTCAACCGCCGGAGGCAGCCGCAGCCGGCCCCGACGCACACGCATGACCGGCGGACGCACGTCACCGTCCACCCCCGGGTCGGGCCGTCGTGGTGCAACTGCAGCGACCGGTGGCCACACGCCGGACACCGGTGCTCGACCGGCCGCACCTGCTCGCCGACCACACCGGCCGCCGACCGGGCCACCACGTCCGCCCCGCGCAGCAGCCGGGCCACGTCGGCGAGGACCCATGCGTCGCGGTTGTCGTGCAGCTCGTCGACCACGCCGGCCCGCCACACGGTGCCGTCGGGCTCGACGACCCACGGGCGCCCCGGTCCGCCGACCGTCAGCCAGTCCAGCGCGTCGGCGACCGCGCCGGCCACGTCCGACCGGTCGCCGACGTAGCAGGAGCCACGGGCCCGGGCGACCCGGGCCACGGCCCGGCTGACGAGCCGGTGCACCACCTGCTGCGCGTCGACGACGTCGAGCCGGGCCGGCGCGGCCGCCGCCGTCAGAGCCCCGCGGCCCTCCCGCAGCGCCGCGTCCCGGTACGCCCTCGCCTGCCAGGCCCAGGCCTCCAGCAACTCGGCCCGGTCCTCGTCGACGGCCCGGCCCGGCCGCCGCTCCGGACCGGGCACCACCAGCAGCCACAGCCAGCCGATCGACTCCCGTAGTCGGTCGACCAGGTCCCGCACCGCGTGCACGGTCGCCGGCCCGCGCGTCGGTGCCTGGTCAGCCAAGGTCCCCCCTCTGCGGGCCGTCGGTGGCCGGGGGTGTGGTCTGGGTCATGGCTGCTCCTTGGATGGGTTGGATGGTTGCTGGGCTGGATCGGGTGCCGGGGGAGGTGGTCTGCCCCGGCGCCCTCTCCTGGATCTCTTGCGGTTCGTCTGGGCCGGGGTGGGGGTGGGCGCCCGACCCGCCCCGTCCCGGCCCGTCCCGACCCGACCCGGGGCCCTGGCTTTCGGAGGCTTGGGTCCTGCCGGGCCGGCCGGTTCCCGGCCGGCTCCGGCCGGGACAGGTTGTTGATCTTGTTTGGTGGTGTGGTCGGCGCGGGGTCCCGCCGCCGGCGGGGTCGCAGCCGTGGCGCGGTGTCCCGCCCGTGGCGGAGTCGCGCCCGTGGTGGCGCGGTGCCCCGGAGTCGGGGTCGCGCCTGGGTCCGGACGGCTGGCTGCCGCCCGGTGCGGAGGTGGCGTGGTCCGGCTGGCTGCCGGGTCGCTGGCGGCGGTGTCCGGCTGGCTGCCGGGTCGCCCGGGTACTGCGGTCGCGGTGTCCGGCTGGTCGTCGGATCGCGGGGGGTCAATGCGGGGCCCGCCCGGCAGCGGTGCCGGTCGCGGGCCGGACAGCGGCACCTCGTAGCCATGCTTGGCCAGGTGCGCCACGGTGATCTCGCCGTAGTAGGGCTGCGCCGGGGCGGGCAGCGTCCGCCACCGCTCGGGGTGCGGGTCCTTGCCCCGCCGGCCGTTGTCCTGCGCGCAGGCGACGACCAGGTCGTCAGGGCCCCGGGCCGGGCGGCCCGGGGTCAGGTGGTCGTAGGTGCCGGCCAGACCGCCCGTACGGGCGCCCCAGTTGACGATCCGGCCGCAGTAGCGGCACGCGTCACCGTCACGCAGCCGGACCGGTACGGTCAACACGGGGTTGCCGTTGTCGTTCTTCCGCTGCCGCTCCCACTCCCGCTCGGCCTTGAGGATGATGTGGAACAGGTACTCGCTGTCGTCGGCGAGCAGCCACCCGCCGTCGACCCGGGTCCAGATGCCGGCCCGGGCCACCCACTCGGCCAGCCGCTGCCACCGCGGCCCGCCGTAGAGCGCCACCGTGCCGTCCGGCACGACGTAGTCGGTCTCCTGCCCGGCCGAGTAGGTGGCGCACAGCCAGGCCAGGCCGGCGATCGCGGGCAGCCGCAGATCCCACCCGTCAAGATCGTCTTCCGGTTCCCGCTGCCACGCCAGCGGGGCCAGGATGCGAGGGTTCTGGTTGGCGTTGTCTGACGACTTGAGCCATGTCACTCAGCCACCGCCGAAATGATCAACATCGATGTACCCCCGGATGTGCATGGGCGCGGCCACCCCTGTCGAGGTGGCCGCGCCCCGGTTGTGCAGGTCGGTCACGGCGCCACGCCGCTACGGCGGCACCGGGTCCGGCGGAGGCTCCTCCCGCCGGCGCGGCCGGCGTAGCCAGTGGTGGACCATGAACTCCGTGCTGAACCGCGGCGGGTCGGCGTGCTCGACCGGATGGCGGACGTAGCCGGGCCGGCCCTCCTCGATGGCGCGCCGGGTCTCCTCCTCAGCCGTCACGACGACGCTCCCGACTGCCGGCGGCCGTGGCCGGGCGGCCGGACGGTGACGCCGGCGCCGTGGAGCCGACTCCGGATGGTCTGGGTAGAGACCCCGTACGCGGCGGCGAGGTCCACGATGCGCGCGCCAGCCTCGTACCGGGCGGCGAGCTCCTTCATCGGCAGGTCGATCCGCTTCCTCGGGCGCCATGGCGTCCCTGGCCCCGTAGCGGGATAGACCGCCGGGGTGAAACGGCGGTAACGGTACTTGCATGCGTAGCCCAGGTCCGGGTCCACCAGAGGACGGCCCGCGCCGGGGTGCAGGCTCGTCGGATTGACGAATGCGCTCGGGTCGCTGGGCCGGCTCACGGTCGGGTCTCCTCGGTGGCGTTCGGTCGCTCCGACCTCGCCAGGGCCAAGATCGCGGCCGTCATCTGCGGACAGCTCATGACGTACTTCGGGTCGCAGTGGCACGCCTGGTCGTGGCCGGGCCTGGCAAGGGCGATCAGCTCCTCACGAGACAAGCGGCTCCGGCTCTGTCCGCTCGCCGTGGTGACCTCGCCCCGATCGGGCTCGGCGACAGCGGCCAGACGGTCACGCAGGCCCAGAGGATCGACCTCGGCCGGACCGGCCGGCCGGGTGGTCGGCTTGCTCACGTCGACGCCGTCGGGCCCGACGATCCTCAGGTAGTCGGCCAGATGCCCACGCGCCCCGGCGCGCCAGTACTGGGCATCCGGTGGGTACTCCCGGGCGGTCCACCACCGCTCGTAGCGCTCGTCGTCCCGCAGCACGGCGACCGCGTCGGCGTACCCGCGGGCGTGCGCGTCGCGCAGTCCGGTGTCGGCCGGCGTGGCCTTGTCGACGGCCTGGACGATCTCCTCGGCGAGCCGATAGTGAGCCTCGGCAGGCATCACCGCCTGCTCGTCGCGGTAGTCGTTGCCGCGGTCGTCGGGCCAGCCCATCACGGCCAGCACGGCGAGGACCCGAGCCGGGTCGATCTTCGTCATGCGTCGGTACCTCCTCCTGTCACGAGGTCGTCCAAGGCCTGCGCCTGCGGCGCCGAGCAGGCCGGGCAGAGCGTGTTCGGCAGCCCTTCGTGGGGCGCGTAGCAGCGGGCGCAGGACACCCACTCCATTCGCGGCGGCGGCGCCGGCGGCGCGGCCGGGACGGCCGGCTCGTCGGGCAGCTGCTCGTCGGGCAGCTGCTCGCCGCGCAGGGCAGCCCGGCACAGGTCGGCGCCGCGGTGCGCCCGCCGCGTCGCGGCCTCGGGGTCGGCCAGTTGCCGGGCCCGCAGGTCGCCGCGCAGCCTGGCCAGGTCGCGGCCCTTCACAGCTGGTCGACGTCCCCGACCGGCAGGTCCGCGGGCACGTCGTCGCGCCAGATGCGCCGGATCGGGCCGGTGTCGCCGCGATGCACGGACTGCCAGTCCATGGCGGTCATGCCGGGGTGCTGGGTCTTCGCGTCCGCGCCGATCAGCAGCACGCGATCGGCGGTGCCCCGGGCGAACCACAGCTGTCCGGCCTGATCGCGCCACAGCTCGCCCGGCTGCGGGACGCCGTCGGCCGGCGTCATCCTGGTGATGCCGACCTGCCCGGAGCCGGTGTGGACGACGGCCCGCCAGTTGCCGCCGTATGTCAGCACCAGCCGGCCGCTGTCGTCGGCCTCCTCGACCCGCGCGTCCCGGATCAGCGCGGTGATCCGCTCGCCCACCTCGTACTTCTGTTCCATCACATCGTCCTTTGCTGGTAGCGGTCGGCCGCCCGGGCCGCCCGCGTTGTCGCGGCCTGCTCCGCGCACACCTTGTGGCAGGGCCGGCCGTGCTCGTCGCGCATGTGCGCGCCCTTGCCGCAGAGCCGGCACGGCCGCGCCTGCTGGTCCCACCGGTACGGCGGCCGGGACCAGTCCAGATGCACCCACGCCGGCGGGCCCGCCGCCGGCCGCCCGTCCGGGACCAGGCCCGGCTGCTCGTCGGCGCTCACTGGTCGCCGTCCGGACCGTGGCGGAGGGCGTCTTCCAGGTCTCGGCGTCGCTGGGCCCGGTCCCGGTCGGTGTCCGGCCGCACCGGCGGCGGCCGGGCCGGCACCTCCTGCTCCCGGGCGATGTCGTCGACAGGCCCGTACCGCTCGGCCAGCAGCTGGCCCGGGTCGTCGGGGCTCACTGGTCACGCTCGCCGAGGATCGCCGCGTCCCGCGCCCGGGCCGCGTCACGCCACACCGCGTCGACGGCCCGCCTCGCCGGCCGGGCCGCCCGGGCGGCGGCGCGGACCTCGGCGAGCGGCCGGCCGTCGACCGGATGCCGACCGTCGCCCGGCTGCCCCATCAGCCCGCACGCCGCGCAGGGTCGCCGGCCGGCGTGGTCGGCCGGCTCGTCCGGGCCTGGGTCGGCGTAGCCGTGCGGCGGCACGGGCTCACGGGCCATCGTGACCAGCACCCTGGCACCGGGTCGGAATCGGGCAGCGGGGCGGCGGCCCGCCGGGCGCGGGGGAGTCGACATCGACGGCGACGGTGATCGTGACGGTGACCGGCACCAGCGGCCCGCACTCGTGCTCTCCGTCGTCGACGTACCGGCTGCCGCAGCCGGGGCACCAATAGCGGCCGTAGCAGGCCACGACACCGCCCGGCGCCGCCGGATACCGGTCCGGGGCCGGGGGACGGTCGGCGAGCGTCTGGACGGCCTCCTGGACGGCCCGGACCGCCGCCAGGATCTCCCCGTCCCGGTCGGACGTGACCGGCGCAGGTGTGGCCGCGAGCTGGTCGACGGCGGCCGCCACCGCGCGGAGCGTCGGGAGGATCTCGCCGACGTCCGGGCCCGCCGCCGGCGGCTGCGGGACGGGCCGGTTCGTCGTCACCGCTGTCACCGCCTTGCGTAGGTCGGCGGAGAGCGGCTCCAGCTCGGCGCGGACGGCGGCCCGGACCGCGGCGACCTCCATCCGGCCGGCCCGCCGCGGCGGCCCGTGCACGGCGTCCCAGTCACGGCAGGCCTTGGACGCGCGGCCGCGGTCGTAGCCGACGATCTGGAGCAGGTCGGCGACCTGGTCTTGCCGCAGCCCGGTCTCCTCGACGATGTCCCTCACCTCGGCGCCGCCGGCGTAGAGGCCATACACCTGCCGGCGCAGGGTGCCGTCGGCCACGATGTTGACCGCCGACCGGCTGTTGCTCGCGCCCATCACACACCCGCCGATCCGCCGGCGGCGGCGGCCAGCCCGGCCAGGTACGCGCTGGACTGCGCGACCGGGAGCAGACCCAGCGCGCACAGCACGTCCAAGCCCTGGTCGACGTCGGCGACCCGGAGCGCGATGTCATACAGGAGCTCGTTCTCCTGCCCGCCTCGGTACCAGATCTCGATCTGCTGGCCCTCGGCGTCCCAGGTGACCGCCACCCGGGCGACCCGGTCACCGTCCGGGCCGCGGGCGGCACGCGCCGGGACGTAGTCCCGGGCCAGGTGCGACAGGTCGCCGTAGGCGGGATGCCGCCACCCGTGCGCCCGGGCGTGCGCGTACGCGGCCCGGAGCCGGCCGATCTGCTCCACCGTCAACGGCGGCCGCGGCGGCCGGGCCGGCGGCTCGTCGACGGGCGCCGGCCCGGCGGCCGCCGGCACCGGCGCGGCGGCGGGCTCGTCGACGGCCGGCGCCGGCGCGGGCGGGGTGATGTCGGCCGGCTCGGCGGTGCCGGGCACCGGCCGGCGGATCAGGATCGGCTCGTCCCACGGCCAGTCCCACGCGTAGGTGCCGCCGAGCCGGCTGGTCGTGCGGGCCACGACGGTCCAGCCGCCCGGGGTGTCCGGCTCCGGCAGGATCTCCACGCTGGTAGCCGGTTCCCAGCCGGCGGCCGGGCCGACCCACACCAGGTCACCGGGGCGGACCCGGGCTGCCGGCAGCTCCTGCTCCGGACCGGGCACCATCCCGTCCGCTGCGCCCGCAGGGTTCTCGCGCAGCGCCTGCAGGTGATCGGCCGGCGCGACGCAGGCCGGGCACCGGTCGTTGCAGGTGACCACGACCGGCACCAGGTTGCGGCAGCGCGCGCACGCCGCCACCCCGCCGGACGCCGTGGTACGACCCGGTGCCCGGAACACCTCCACCGGCCGATCGGCGTCCTCGGGCGGCGCGATCATCTCGACCGGGTCGGTACCCCACACCCGCACCCGGGACCGGTGGTCCGGCATCAGGTCGATGTGGTGCAGCAGCTCCCAGCGCGGCGCGTCAACGGTCTGGTCCGCGATGTAGTCGCCGGGCAGCAGGGTGCCGCACGTGACGTGCACGCTCACGTAGTCGTCAGGCGGGCGGACCCGGCACGGCGCGCACTGCCGCACGCCGTCGACGTCGACGAGCTCCGGCAGCTCCGCCTCGGTGCCGCACCGGCCGCACGTGCCGGTCCGCTCCTCGACGGCGGCCGGCGGCCAGCAGGTCTTGCACGGGCGCGCTTCGTACTTCTCCCGGGCCTTGCTGGCGAGCAGGGTCATTCCGTACGCCAGGCTCCGCCGGCACGCGGTCGACGTGGCGCCGGCGGACGGGATCCGGTGCGCGTCCAGACCCCGCCGGCCGGTGGACATCCACACCCGCTCACCCGGCGCCGGCCCGGCGGCCGCCGGCGGCGGTGTCAGGTCGGGGTGCGCGGTGTGCGGGACGGGCCCCGCCGGACCGGTCGTAGCGACCGCGGGTGAGTCCGATGGTGAACTCCGGTCCCGGTCCGGCGGGGAGACTGTGGTGGCGGCCGCGCGGTCGGCGCGGGCCTGCCGGATCTGCTCGGCGGTCGGCGCGGCGCCGCCGGCGAGACGCTTCGCCGCGGCCCACACCTCGCCACGCTCGGCGCTGACCCGGTCGGCCACGACGTCGCGGATCGCGGCCGCGGTCGGCAGCCCGCCGGTGCGCTCCAGCACCGTCCGCCACACGTCGACCCGGTCCGCCTCCGCCAGCCGGGCCAGCTCTCTGGCCTGGGCCTCGTTCGGCGGGGTGGGCAGTCCGGCGTCCGCAATTGCGGACACCGTCCCGGAGGCGAGCATCAGGCTGTAGGCGTAGGACCTGCTGATCCGCCAGCGCGACCGGACGTAGTCCTCAAAGGACTTGTGGGTGTCGCGGTACAGCATGCCGTCCCGGATCCGACCCAGCGCCATACCCACCGCGATGTACGTCTGGAGTCCGCCGGCGATCGTCTCCTCGGCGTCGGCCAGCGCAGCCAGGTCCGCCTCGGTCAGCGGCCCGGCCGGCTCGGCCGGCGCCAGCGCCGGCAGCTCCAGGATGGTGTCAGCCATCGGTCCGCACCTCCTCCTGGTGCTCGTGCGGGTGGTTGAACAGGGCCTCGCCGGATTGCGCCGCTCGACGAGGCATCGGCATGGTCGGCAGCGTCGGCGCCATCGCTGCCTCGCGCTTGCGGTCCTCCGCCCGGCGGCGGCGCCAGCACTTGGCGCCGATCCGCCGGGCCCGGGCCTGCGGGGTGTGCACCGGCCGGTCACAGTCGATGCAGAGCACCGGCTCCTGCTGGTCGGGCTGGCCGGTCACAGCGGCCAGCCCTTGCGGCCCAGCTGGTCGATCGCGGCGGCGAGCAGCGATCCGGCGCGGACCAGGTCACCGACCTGGCCCTGCCGGCGCGGCAGCGACGGGCCGACCAGGTCGCCGGGCCAGTCCATCGCGGACAGTTCGTCGTCGGCGTACCAGATCGCCATCCGGGTCAACTCGCCGTCGGGGTGCTGGCCGTCGTCGTGGACCGCGCCATACCCCTTGCGGAGGTGACGCAGCCGCTCGCCGGCGATCAGCGCCAGCGCCGGCGACCGGTCCAGATTGGGCAGCTCCTCGACCGCGCACCGGGCGACCAGCCGGCCGAGGACCCGCCGCGCGGCGAGCACCGCCGCCTGCCTCGTCACGACAGCCGGCGGCCGCGGCAGAAGCATCGCGCCCGCGATCACGTCCGCGAGCTCGTCGACCAGGACGTCACCGGCGAGGACGTCGCGGGTCTCACCGGGCACGCGCAGCAGCATCGGCTCGTCAGCCACGGTCGTACCCCGCCGCTGTCGCGGCCACGGCCCGCAGCGGCCCCTGGCAGGACCGGCACAGCCCGTCGACCAGCGGGCCGCCGGCGCCGCACACCTCCCGGCCGCCGGGCCGCAGCCCGGGACACGTCGGCGGGCCGGCCGGGTGGTCGTCGACGGCCATGCACCGCAGCAGCGTCAGCATGTGCGCGACGGCGCCGCCCGGCCCGTCCGGCTGGTCTGGGAGCGGCACGGCCTGCACGTCGCGGCCGTAGCGCCAGGACCCGGCGGGCCGGCGGACGCTGAGCCAGTCCGCGTACCAGTCGCCGAGCTCGTCACCGGTGACGCCGGGCACCCACCGGTGCGGCCGGTCGGCCGGCGTCAGCGCGGACTCCAGGTCCTCGCCCAGCTCCCACCGCATGTTCCAGATCAGGCTGCCGAGGCCGCGCCCGGTAAACGATCCGGTCCAGACGATCAGCCGGCGGCCGGCCAGGGATCGCACCTGGTCGGCGATGTCGACGATCCCGACAGTGCCCCGCGGGTCGTTCCAGCTCTCCGGCCGCATCGTGCTGGCCGCGTAGTCGCGGTCGTTGTACCGGATCCGGGGCGCGTCCAGGAGGACCTGCCCGGTCGCCGGCACGAGCGCGAACGCGCCGAACAGCAGGTGCCCGACGCCACGCTCGTGGACCAGCACCGCGTGCGGGTCGGCCAGCACGCCGGCGGCCCACGCGACGGCGGCCGCCCGGGCCTGGTGCCGCCACACCCACCACGACATCTCCGCCTCGGCCTCACCACACGGCGCGCAGACCCGCCGACCGGACAGATGGTCGCGGGGGACCGGCTGATCGCGCTGCTCGCCGCAGCGGGCGCACCGGCGGGCCGCGTCGTAGGCGGTCTGCTGCCCAGGCGACAGCGCCGGCAACTGCTCCGTCTCCGCGACCGTCCACAGCTCGGTGTAGGAGTTGCCGTAGTAGAGCAGCTCGGCGGCCGGACGCTGGCCCGGCGCGGGCCGGCGCCGCTGCAACCGCAGCTGCGTCACGGTCGCCAGCCCGTCGGGGATCTCGCCGGTCCGGAACAGCGGCAGACCCAGCGGCCCGGTCGTACGGCGGCCCATCTCAGCCCACCTCCGGACGGCAGGCCCAGGGGTCGCCGACGTGGTCGCCGCGGACCTCGTCGACGGGCTGCCCCGGCCGGCCGTGCAGCGTCCGGCCGCAGTCGGGACACCGGTCGGTGACCGGCGGGGTGAGCCGGCCGTCGTAGATCGCCTTGTCCGGCTGCCGGTGCGCGCCGACCGTGAACCAGCGCTGCTTGATCTCGGAACGCGGGCCGACGGTGAACCGGACCCGGACCCGGCGGGACCCGACAGCGATCACGGTCCCGCGCTTCCACCGCCCGTTCCACGGCACCCACACCGGCGGCCCGGCGGTACGCACCGGCTCCAGGTCGGCGACCGTCAGCGGCCGGCGCGGCGGCACCACGGCGTTGGCCGGCGGGCGGGGGATCACGACAGCCTCCAGCCGGCCACGTGCGCCGCCAGGTGCGCGGCGAACCACGGGTTGACACCGGCCGCCGTCGACCGCGGCTCCGGTCCTGCGGCCGGATCCGCTGGCGGATCCGGCGGCGGCTCGTCGACGTCGTCGGGCGCGCCGTGCCGGCCCCGGTAGACCGGCTCCGGGGTCTCCTCACACGGCTCCGTCGCCACCCGCCCCACCACCGGCCCGACCGGCCCGGGAGGTACCTCCTGCTCGGCGGCGGCCAGCTCGGCCGGATCGACCCAGCGCGCGGTGCCGTAGACGGTGCCGGCCGCGAGCGTGTGCGGCTCACCCGCGGCCGGCCGCAGCCCCGACACCTGCTCGTCCGCCGTACGACGCGCGTCGACCTGCCGCCGTTCGTGCCGGCCGACCGGCCGCATCGCCACGGCAGGCGTCACGAGCAGCCCGACACCGAACGCCACCATCAGCAGCCACAGCAGCAGCTCAGACAGCTCAGACATGGGATCCGCTCCCCTCGGCGCGGTAGTAGGGCGCCCACACGTCGTCGTAGGTGGGCCCGCCGGCCGGGGCGACGTCGTCCGGGCCCGGCGTCCACGCCGCCGGCGGCCGGATCCGGCCCAGGTAGACGGCGACACCCAGCACGGCCACCGCCGTGGACACCAGCACCGGCAGGGCCAGCAGCACGGCCTGCAACGCGGTCAGCTCCATCACGGCCTCCCGCCACGGTGCGCGGGCCGCTCGGCGTCAAGCGCGAGCTCGGTGTTGCAGTCGACGCAGCAGTCGGGGACCGGCCGGTGCGGCTCGCCGGCGGAGTCGTCGGGCAGCGAGGCGATCGGGGTGTCCGGATCCAGCCGGCGGGCTGACAGGGTGACGGTCCGGGCCTGCCCGGTCAGCCAGCGGGTCGGCCAGCACCAGATCAGGGCCAGGGTCACGCCGGAGATCGCGAACGCGGCCGGCCAGGCCGGCAGACCCGCCGCCGCCGCGCCGGCCGCCAGCACGGCGTAGACGGCGACGCACACGGCGATGGAGACGCTGTGGCCGATCAGCCGGCGCCGGTGCGCCAGGTGCCACAGCCGGCGCTGCACCACGCGGTCACGGCCCGCCCGCAGACAGCGGCGGCACGCGGCCAGGGTGCACCGGTCCGCGGCGGTGTAGGACAGCAGCCAGCCGAGCAGGACCCGGAAACGATGGATCATGCCGGGACTCCGTCCGCGAGCAGGTCCTCGACCTCGACCGCGCCCGGGCCGGGGACCGGCGCCGGCCACACCGGGCCCGACCGGTCGACGTCGTCGACCAGGCCGCCGAGCTCGGCCGGGAACTCGGCCACCAGGGCCGCCGGCGGCACGATCGCCGATCCGGTACGCTGCGGGCTTGTCACCTTGATCAGCTCCTTCCGATGGATGGGGTTGGTGTCGGGCCCCTCGCCGGTTGCCGCCAGCAAGGGGCCCGGATCATGTGGTGGGGATGGGGCGGAGAGCGACCTCGACACCGGCCGACCGGGTGCCCCAGCCGGACCGGAGCACCGTCGCGACGGCCCACCAGCGGCAGGCCCGCAGGACGGTCATCGACCACACCACCGCGACCGGGGCGAGCGCCCAGGTCGCCCACTGGTAGCCGGTGGACTGGTCGGACCGGCGGACCACCATGTAGCGCAGGCACTGCGCGTAGCCGACGATCACCGGCACCGCCGCCAGCCACGCGGCCGTCTCCCACGACGGCGACACGATCGGCCGGATGACCGCGACGTCGACGACCACGACCAGCGCGGTCACGGTGGTGATCCACCGCAGCAGGTGCAGCCACCACACCGGCCGGCCCACCGCCAGGTACCGCACCCGCCACCACGAGCGGATGAAGCTGCCGCGCATCCACCGCTCGAACTGCCGCCAGTGGTGCGACATCGACTCCGGCATCAGCGAGTACGCGTACGCGGTCGGCTGCTGCACCGTCCGGCCGCGCAGCATCGCGTACAGGGTCAGCAGCGAGTCGTCGGAGAACGGCACCGACCGGCCGAAAAACGTCTCCGACAGGTAGCCGTCGAGGTTGTCCCGCACCACCGCCGCCCGGTACACGGCGATCGGCCCGGAGTTGACCCACACACTGCCCAGCGCCGACAGCGAGGACCGGTCGGTCAACTGCCCGACGACGAACCACAGATCGGTGAACCGGGTCAGGAACGACGACCGGACGTTGGCGGCCAGGACCACACCGGCGACCGACTGCACCCGCTGGTCACCGAACGGCAGCAGCAGCTGGTGCAGCGCCTCCGGATCCGACACGCTGTCGGAGTCGCACGTCCAGTAGACGTCCGCCTCCGGCGTCGCCCGGACCGCGACCGCCTGCGCGTGCCGCTTCCCACCGTTGCGCACCCGAGTCCACATCGGAGCGATACCGGCGGCGAGGCACGCCGCGGTGAACCAGCGCCGCACATCCGGGTAGTCCGTCGTCGTCGACCCGTCGTCGACGACGTGGATCTCCTGCGGCCGCCTCGACTGGCCGATCATGCTGGCCAGACACGCCCGCAGCGCCGCGGTGTCCTCGTTGTACGCCGGGACGATCGCCACGACCCGCAGCGCGTCGAGCCGACGCTGCTTGCGCCTGGTCGCCGTCGCCGGCGTCTCCAGATACGCCAGCCCCAGCTGCCAGCACAGCAGCCCGAACATGACCGCGTACACCACCGTGTAGCGGTGGCCACCCGCGCCGGTCAGCAGACCAGCCGTCGCGATGGCGTGATGCGCGGCCCAGACCGCGGCGGCGGCGAGCACCACCGCCGCCGCGGCCAGGACCCGGCGCGGAGCCAGCCGCGCCGTCATGGCGCGCCGACCGGCCGCCGACGTCGGAACGTCAGCTTGATCAGCACCGCGCCGGCGACGATCAGCCCGGCCGCCACGATCGCCAACACCAGCGGCAGCGGCAGGCTGTACGCCACCCCGGCACCCGGCACCGCCAACACCACGGCGCCGCCACCGGTACGCGGCAGAGAACCACCAGACACGAACACTCTCCAAACGGGAAGGGATGGATGGGATGAGGAAGGGCACGCCCGCCGCCCGCTCTGCGAGCGCGGGCAGCAGGCGTGCCCCGACCGGCCGGTCACGCAGCGGGGAAGCACCACGCGCCGGCCGGGGCATCAGGAACGAGACGAGCAGGTACAACGGCGCCAGGCCGGCGGCGAGCAGCGCGGGCAGCAGCTCGTGCGCCCAGATCGCGTCCCACGTCCAGGTCGTGTCCGCGACCAGGTCGACCATCAGCACCGGCACCCCGACCACCGCCGACCACAGCAGCAGCACCCCACCGACCACGACCAGCAGGTGCCACCGCAACGGCACCGGCCGGCGCCGTGTCACCGGCGTGCGGAACATTGCGGTCACCTCCGTGCTTTTCGGTCCGGACGGCGGGGGAGGAGTGATCGGGGCTGCCGGTCGGTCTGGCGGCGGAGCCGGCCGGCTCGGCGGTTGGGCAGGCTTCGGCGGCGGCTTGCTCACTTGGGGCCGCGGATGTACGCGTCGAGCGACGACTCAGGGATGCCGAGCCCCGGACGTTGCTTCCCGAGCCCGCGCGGACGGCCGCGGAGCTTGCGGGCGTAGACGAGCCGACGCACGGTCTTCGTCGAGACGGAGAGCCGCGCGGCGGCCTCGGCGAGCGTGAGGAGTCGGTCCGCCATCACGCCACGTCCGGCCAGAGATCATCGGTGCTGACGCCCAGCGCGCGGGCGAATCGGCGGGCAACCTCCAGCCGGGGACCGATCTCGCCCCTCCGGAACCGCCAGAGGGTGCTGGTGTCGACACCTCCGATGCGCGCCTTGTCGATCTCGCTGGTGATGTCCAGCTCCTTGCACCGGCGGTCGAACAGCTCGGTGTTCAGCCGGATCGCGGGCATTGCGTCCGTTGCGTGTTTCCGGGGGTGGGATCTTGCGGTCACGCAATGAGGGTGGCATGGCGGCGGTAGATTGCGCTACCGCAAGAGCATCAACCGAACGGCTGATTTTTATGGCGGACCGAACGGCCTACCGTTGCGTTTATGCAACGGACCATAGGCAGGCCAGCGCGCAGATTCACGCACCGGATCCGCGCATTGCGTTTCCGCAATGTCAAGTCGCCGCAACCCTCCCGACCTGCGGTAATGCTGCACCCGATCACCTACCGTTTGCCTGTGCGCAGCGACGACGACCCCCGGCAGGTCTGGGCGGCCTACATCAGAGGCCTGATGCGCGCCAGCGGCTTACGTGGGCCGGCACTCGCGCAGCGGCTTGGCGTCGACCCGTCCACGGTCTGGCGATGGGAAACCGGCAAGCAGAAGCCGGAGTCGCCGGTGATGCCCGAGGCGATCGCCAAGCTGTTCCAACTCGACGTCGACGAGGTCCTGATGGCGGCTGGCCTGGTGCCGGTCGCGCCAACGCCGGCAGTGGAAGAACGGCGAGAGCCGGACGAAGAGCGCGAATTGATCATGGCGTCTCGGGCCAGCCCGCGAATGAAGGCGATCATGCTGCATCGTCTCGAGGAGCTCCGCCGGCAGGACGAAGCGCGGATCGAGCAGCAGCGGCGCCTTGACAAGGAGCGGAGGATGGAGACTCTTCGGTTCATGCTCGAGCGGGCCGGCTGATGGCCTGGATCCGGCAACTCCCGTCGGGAGTCTGGGCGGCCACCGTCTACACGCCAGCCGGCCGGCGCACCGAGTCCGATCCGCTGCGCGGCGTCATCGAAGACTGGGCCGGCGACCTGGAGTCGTCGATCCGGCGCGGCGAGTTCCTTGACCCGCAGCTCGCGCGCAAGACGGTCGGGCAGGCATGGGAGCAGTTCGAGCCGTCCCGCCGGATCGAGATGGCCAGCCGCAAGCGCGACCGGTCGCACTGGCGGGTCTGGGTCGAGCCCAGGTGGGGCAAGGTGCAGTGCGGCGCCGTCCTGAAACCAGACGTCCAGACGTGGGTGAACGAGCTCGAAGAGGACAAGGTCGGCGGCTGGACCATCATCGCCGCGCTGAACGTGCTCAAGGCCGCGATGGAGCTCGCCGTCGACGCCGGCTGGATCCGCGCCAACCCAGCCCGCCGAGTGCGTCCGCCGATGCCGCCGAAGCACGACGACCGCGTGATCCTGCCGCACGAAGAGACCATGATCCTGGACCGGCTCGACGAGCTGTTCCCCGAACGGCGGGACGCCCGCCTGTTCGTCGAGGGGATGCTCGAGACCGGAGCGCGCTGGGAAGAGGTCGCCGCCGTGCGGCGCGAAGCGGTCAACCTACGGCACGGGCTGATCGACATCGGTCCGGTGATGGAGCGCGACGGCACGATCCGTGACTACCCGAAGGGCGCCAGGTCCCGGCACGACGTGGCGTTCCGCGCAGCGCCGATCGGCGACGCCTACCTCGCCCGGCTAAAGCCGGTGGTGCTAGCGACGAAACCCGGCGGGTTGATCTACACCGCGCCGAAGGGCGGGCCGATGCTCTACCCGACCTGGCTACGGCGGCTGTGGAACGTCGCGCTGCGGGTGCCGATCGTCGATGGGGACGGCAAGCCGACGGGGGAGTGGGAGCCGCTGATCGACCTGCCGTTGCCGACGCCGCACGACTGCCGGCACACGTACGGCACCCGGCTGGCCGACGCCGGCATGGCGCCGCACGACCGGATGGCGCTGATGGGGCACAAGGACCTGCGGTCCGCCCAGCGGTACACGCACTCGGGGGAGACCCGGTTCGACGCTGCGCGGCAGGCATTGAAACGGGCGCGGTCGAGTTGATCTCGTGTGTTCCTCGTGAGTTATGATCTTGACTTTTGTTGTCCCTTGCCGTCCTGAGCGGTCCGCTATTCGGGCAGGTCAGATCGGCGAGTCGCAGATCACGGGAGGTCAGCGCAAGTGCCGGAAGTTCCTTGACACGGAAGAGGTCACTGGTTCAAACCCAGTATCGCCCACTCGAAATGCGTACCCAAGCGCGACCTGCGCTGGCGGTGAATTCGCTGGTCAGGCCGCGTTTGTGGGTGGTTCGCACAGAGTGGTGAGTGCGCACCGCCGGGGCTTCGGGCGCTGTTGCGGGGCCGGCTGAGGCCTGGTCGCCACTGATGTCAGCGTACGATCCGGGAGCTTCAGGGACCCGACGCGCAGCGAGCTCGGCGTTCACCGGCCTGACGTGCGCTCCCTGGTTCGGCCAGGTGGTGTCTGGTCCGCCGCCCGCGTCCGTGTGAGCGCGCCCCGGAAGTGCTGCTCCGGATCCGTGTCCGGTCTGGGTGTGTGGCGGGTTGGGGTGAGTTCAGGAGAGTGAGTGGACTCGTCGCTCGGCCAAGTCTGGAAGGTGTCGCGCGGTGGCCACGAAATCGTTGTCGTCGTGCAGGATCACCAGCCCGCGGATGGCCGCGCAAGCGCAGATCAGCAAGTCTACGCAGGACAGTGCTCGATGTGCCCCGGCGCGTAACAGTCGGTACTGCGCAGACTCGACCCACTGCCACGCCGATTTTGGTACTGAAACGTCAGGATACAGATCGGCGAACATCGCGGTCATCTGCTCGTATTCGTCAAGATTGCGAGCCGAGCGGCGAAACTCGGTGCGCTGGGGCTGACATGATCCGATCGCGTGGTCAGAGATCATGTCGGACCAGCCGGCCCGCACATCGGGGTCGCGTAGCAGTCGCCACAGGGCCGACGAGTCGGCAAGATAGCGCATCACGCGGCGGGTGCCTTGTTGGCCGCGCGCATGTCCTGCCAGCCCTCGTAGTCCCAGGTCTGAGCCGTAGTGGCATAGTGATCTAGCGCGGCGATGCGGCGATGACGAGCCGCATACTCCCGCAGGGCAAGGTTCACCGTCTCCTTCTTGCTCCGCGCGCCAGACAGGCGCATCGCCTCGGCAAGCGCGTCGTCGTCAAGATCAATTTGGGTAACTGTCATCGCGAGCTCCTGTGGGTGATGTACAAAGCGCTTGTACATCACCACCATAGCAAGTGTCGTGCTGTCGGTCGGGTACGGTCGTCTGGCTGGCAAGGATCAGGTTTGCCTCGGGCTGGTTACTGTGCGTTACTGGCTCGGGTGGATGCTCGCGATCTGGTCGATCTGGTCGATCTGGCGCGGGGGCGGACTGCCGTGATCGTCACAGATGGTCCCTGAACTGGGAAAACGCGGTTCTTGTTCTGCCACGTATGGTCCACTCAAAACGCGTACCCAGACGCGGCCTGCGCAGGCGGTGGATCCGCTGGTCAGGCCGCGTTTTTGGCTGGGTTCGCATAGCCCTCGAAGGTGTGCTGCGCTGGCCACGCGGTGTTGCTCGCCACCACGCCACCAGCACCAGCCGGCTCGGATAGTGCGGAAGTGCCCGCCCGGCATGTCGGCTGGGCGCTCACCCTTCTTGGCCCGCGGTGCGAGGCCCGGTGAGCCCGTATAGCAGCAGGTCGGTGAGTGTGTCGATGACATCGTCGTCGGACGGTCCGCCGGTTGGTGGTATGGCGTAGTTCAGTGTGGCGAGCAGCGCGCCGATGGCCGCGGCGATCAGGTGCGGGTCGCCGGGCAGCGGGTGGCCCCGGTCCCGCAGGTACTCCAGGTGGTCGTGCAGCGTGGTGGTTCGGCTAGTGATGTCGTTCCATACCCGGCTGGAGGCTGGGTCGGCGGCCACCATCGCCTGGAACAGCGCGATGCTGACTGGGTGGTGGGCGCGCATCACCGTCCAGGCGATGCCAACGTGGTCGCGCAACTGTTCACGGTCGGTGAGATCGTGGTCTTTCGGGTGGTCCCGAGCGGCGAGGTGCTGGTCGGCGGCGTTTGCCAGGTCGGCGAGCAGTGCCAGGAGCAACTGCTCCTTGTCGGGGAAGTGCTCGTAGAAGGAACCAGTGGCGCGCCCGGCCGCGGCCGTGATGTCTGTGATCTTGGTGTTGAGGTAGCCGCGTTCGGCGAACAGTCGCCGGGCGGCGTCCAGGAGCGCGAGCCGGGTCTGGACCGCTTTGGCCTTGCGGGTGTTCGTCTCGGTGGGCGCCTTGTCGCCGGGCACGGGGTGTTCCTTCCGCCTAACGAGTTGCCTGCCGCGATCATATCGAACATAATTTCACTGAATATAAGTTCAGTGAACGCAAGTTCGGGGGTGGTGGGCATGAGAACGATCATCATCGGCGGCGGTGTCGCTGGGGCCGCGACGGCCCTCGCGCTGCGCCAGATCGGCGCCGAGGTCACTGTTTACGAGGCGTACGAGGACCCGGCTGGGGAGATCGGCTCGTTCGTTAGCCTCGCCACCAACGGGCTACGCGGCCTGGCTGTGCTCGGTTGTCTGGCGCACGTTCAGGCGGCCGGAGTCGACGTTCCCCGGCAGCGGATGTGGTCGGCCGGCGGATACCTGCTCGGCGACGTGCCGCGCGGCCGGCGCAGCAGCGACAGTCTGCACAGCGTTACCCTGATGCGCGCACGCCTCCTGGCGGCGCTACGGGACACGGCGACCGCGGCCGGCGTGCGGGTCGTCACCGGTGAGCGGGTCATCGGTGTGACCGAGACGGCCGAGGGCGTGACTGCCGAGTTCACCAGCGGCCGACGGGACATCTGTGATCTTCTTGTGGCGGCCGACGGGATCTGGTCCACGGTGCGCGGGCTGATCGACGCGAACGCGCCGCGCCCGGAGTACGCCGGGCTCTACGCGATCTCTGGCGTGTCCCAGTTGGACGATGTGGAGGCCGGGGTATTCAACATGACCTTCGCCCGCAATGGTGCGTTCATCCACGTTGCCGCCGGTGACGGCGAGGTGTGGTGGCAGGCGCAGGTCGCCGAGCGAACCAAGCCGGACCGCCACGGCGTCAGCGACGCCGAGTGGCTGTGCCACACCGCACAACTCTTTCAGCGGGAGACGGTGCCCTCGGCGGTCATCGCCGCGACCGGGCGCCTACACCCCGCCGTGATCTTTTACGCGCTCAATCCGGTGCCGACCTGGCACAGCGACCGTATCGCGCTGGTCGGCGACGCCGCTCACCCGGTTGGCGCGGGACAGGGTGCCTCGATGGCGATCGAAGACGCCATCGCCATCGCCGCCGCGCTGCGCACAGAGCCGACGATCACCGCCGGGCTGAAGGCGTACGACGCCAAACGGCGCCCCCGGATCGTCAAGCTCCTCGACGCGGCGGAGGACAACCGGGGCATCAAGAAGGCCGGTCCGGTCAAACGACGCGCACAGGCGGCCATGATGCGCCTGTTCGTGCCGCTGTTCTACGAAAAGGCCACCGTATGGCTGTACAACTACCAGCCCGAGGAGCTCAAAGTTGATCCACCGGTGGCCGGCTGACCGGTTCGCGCACACGCGCGGACACCTCACGCGGCATGCCGGAACGCGACGGCCCGATGTTCGGACACTCTCGGCTTCAACCACAGCGGCCGCGAGCGGCAGGCCGTGGGGGCGACGGCGTCGATGATCGCAGCCTGGCGGAACGAACACGCCCGGAACGATAGGCGGGTCAGAGTCGACCTGCCCCCGATTGGCTCATGACGGTGACCGTCGGCGTACCGCCACGACCGGCACATCTGGTCCCTGAACTGGGAGAACGCGGTTCTTATTCTGCCATGTATGGTCCACCACACAATATTTGAACGATCGCGGTCCTGGACGCCAACGTTCTGATCCCCAACGCACTGTGTGATTTCCTGCTGCCGCTGGCCGAGGAAGAGTTGTACCAGCCACGCTGGTCACCGGCCGTCCTGGACGAGGTTCGACGGCACGTGCCGGTGTCACCGGGGGCGATCGACCGGCGGATAGCGTTCATGAACGCCGCGTTCGAGGACGCTCTGGTCACCCGGGTACGAGGTGCTGATCGACCAGATGGGCAACGATCTCAAGGACCGGCATGTGCTGGCTGCGGCGGTGGCCGCCGGGGCGGACTCGATCATTACCTGCAACCTGCGGGACTTCCCGCTCGCCGCCTGCCAACCCCACGGGGTGGTCGCTGAACATCCCGACACGGTTCTGCTGGACCTGTGAGCCCGCGAGCCGCGGACGCTGCTGCGGGTCCTTGGCGAGCAGGCGGCCAGTACCGGCCGTCGGGGGTGCACGGCCACCCGAACTGACCACTGGAGAGCCGTGTGTCAGGGAAACCGACCAGCACGGTTCGGGAAGAGGCCGATGGAAAAGGACCCACACCATGGGCACCTCGCCGGCGGCCCCACTTCACTCGGCGAGCGGTCCGGGGAAACGGACCGGTGGCAACACCGGAACCGCGCCCCGGGCCGACTCAACAAGTGCAGGCATTGCCATAACCCGTTCGGTCACGGTGGCGGCGGGGGTCTTCGCGCCGGGTCATCTCGGCGAGTTGACCCGTCTCGTCCCCTTCGACATGGTCGATGAGGTCCTGACCGCTACGCGTCGGGTCCAACAGCGGGTACGGCTGCTCCCCGCTCGGGTGGTCGTCTACCCGCTGCTGGCAGGCTGCCTGTTCGCCGAACTCGGCTATCAGCAGGTGTGGCAGCAACTGACCGCCGGCCTGACCGGCCTGGACCTGACCGAGCCGACCTCCAGCGCGTTACGGCAGGCGGCGCGGCAACGCCTCGGCCCGGCCCCGCTACGAGCGTTGTTCGACCTGCTCCGTGGCCCGGCCGCGACGACCACCACCCGAGCGATCCGATGGCGGGGCCTACTGCTCACCGTGATCGACGGAACTGTGCTGACCATCGCCGACGCGCCCGCCGTCCTGGCCCGCTACCCGAAACAACACTGCCTGTCGCGGCGTCAGCCGAGACGGGAGCCGTCACGGCGCCGGGCTTCGAGGGGGTCGTGCACGCGGCCGTGGTCAGGCTGAGCCCACACATGGCAGCGGCCGTCAGGATGCTCTGCGACGCAGTGCTCATGCGATCACAGCATCTCGGTCCGGTAGGCCGGTGCCAGCTCGGTCGCGCGCTTACGGCGCTCGGCCACCTCGTCGGCCGTCAGGCTGGGCGGCGGCGCATCCTTGCTCGCCACTTCGTCACCCACGCGCCGGAAGAACTCCTCCTGCCCGGCAGGAGTGCACATGCACAGCATCCGGGCCGACGCACCGGAGACGTTACGGAAGAAGTGCGGAGCATTGGCCGGGATGTTCACCGTCGATCCAGCTCCCACGGTCCGCTTCTCACCCCGGAAGGTAAACTCGATCTCCCCCTCCAGGATGGTGAACATCTCCTCGAAGTCGTGCCGGTGCGGCGGCGGGCCTCCACCGTCGGGCACCCGCATGTCGATCAAGCAGTATTTCCCGTTCGTCTGCTCGCCACCGATCAGCATGGCGTAGTTGTCACCGGCCAGCGAGATGTAGGTGGTTGCGGGGTCGTCCGGGTGGGCGACAGTCAGCGACCGTGCCGGGTCATCGTCCGGAACGGCGGGAGCAGCGCGATCAGCGATCGTCATGATGCATCTCCTTTCTCAGCGAGTTCTTCGAAGTAGGCGCGCAAGGAACGGGGCTCGCGCCCGAGGATCGCACGCAGAGGCAACGGGTTGGCGACCAGGCCGACGTGGTCGTAGTGCTCGAACATCGCCCGCATCGGCGGCGGGACACGGTTGCCGGGGTCGGCGTGCTGTGCGCGAACCGGTCGGCCGGTCACCTCGGTGACCAGAGCGGCGATGTCGTGTCGAGACAGTTCACCCGGCGCCGCCAGGTCGAAGGTGCCGGACAGCAGCTCGTCGCCGGTCAGGGCACGGGCGGCGACGTCGGCCACGTCGCGGTAGTCGACCCGGGAGAACCGCGTCTCCGCCGACCATGGCTCCGCCAGCACACCGCTGTCCATCATGGATTTCCATCTGTAGGCGTACATCTGGAAGAAGAGCACCGGGTGCAGGAAGGTGAATTCGAGGCCGGCGTCCAGGATTACCTCTTCCACCGGGGCCTTCGCCGAGTGGTTCACCAGCCGGGACAGAACGGGATGGACCACGGAGGAGAAGACGATCCGGTGTACGCCCGCCGCCACCGCGTCGGCCACGAACGCCCGACCGAGCTCCGCCTCGTCCTCGACGAAGGCGGGCGCGACGTAGAAGACACGCTCGACACCCGCGAGGGCCGCTTTCATGCTGTCGCGGTCGGTGAGGTCGCCGACGACCACCTCGGCCGCACCCCTTCTCCGGACGTCGGCGGCCTGCTCGCCGTGGCGCACCAGGCCGCGGACGTTCGCGCCACGCTCGGCCAGGGCGGGAACGACCAGCCCGGCGAACTTCCCGGCGGCTCCGACGGCGAGCACTCTCTGGTCATAGCACCTCATAAAGCTCGGTTGATCTGCTGACACGCTCCTACTTCCCCACGTGGCAGCACTTCTAAACGGACGATATCCTCCGGTAACCGATGCACGGCAAGAGGAGTCCTGATGACCCTTGACCTGTTCACCCCAGCGGACACCGCCGTCCTGCTCATCGACCACCAGGAGGGCACAATGAGCTGGATTCGCTCGGCGCCCATCGCGCATGAGCGCGCCAACGCGGTGGCTCTGGCCCGCGCAGCCAAAGCGCTCGGCATGCCGTTGGTTCTCACTTCGTCGCTCGAGGACCACGAGCAGGGACCACTCGTCACCGAACTGCGAGACGTCGCACCGCAGGAGTACGAGTCGCGAATCCGGCGAGCCGGCATGGTCAATGCCATGGAGGACCCCGACTTCGCCGCCGCGGTCATCGCCACCGGACGGACGAACCTGGTCATCGCTGGTGTCACCAACGACGTCTGCACGGTGTACCCGACGTTGAGCGCATTACAGGACGGCTTTCGCGTGGAGGTGGTCGCGGACGCGGGCGGCTCCATGAGCAAGGCCGCCGACGACATCGCCGTCGAGGAGATGCGTCAGGCCGGCGCCCGCGTCGCCTCCACCAACATGGTGCTCACCGAGCTCGCCCGCGACTGGAGCTCGCCAGCGGGCAAGAGTTTGATCCCCGTCGTCGGCGCTCTGATACCGCGCGGCGACAAGTGATTCCCGGCTACAGGCCGACGACCCTCCGGGCCTGAGGCCGATGCTCGCCCGGGTGGTTCCGGCCGAAACCACCCGGGGGAGCATCAGCGGTAGGTCTTGTCCGAGGCGGGCAACCTACCTGCGGTGGGGTAGGTCCCCAGAGCGCCGATCGCGCACGCACTCGACTTCGGGGGATGAGCAGCCGAGCAGTATCCGCTGCCCCTGTCGCTGTCAGACATCACTCCGCCGACGTTGCCGCCGTGGGTGACGGCGGCCGTGTTCAGCGCGGCGACGACCAGCCTGGCGTCGTGCCGGTCGCCCATCGCGTAGCCGAGGATGCGACGGGAGTACAGGTCGATGACGGTGGCCATTCTGTGGAATCAGTGATCTTCAATGGTTGCTTCCCGGTGGGTGATGTTGACGATGGGAAGTTGAGCGGCGGTCGGTGGGATGCCGATGGTCCGTGGTGTGGGTCCGGCTGGGGTGGGTGAGTCGGCGAGGCGGTCCAGGAGGAGGCTGTTGAGGGCGTTCTGCCCGTCCTCGACGGCGGCGTCGATCGTGCGAGGCGCCCGACCCAGATCCACCCAGATCCGCAGCCACAAGCCGGCCATCTCGTGCCGACCGAGCACCGGCCACCGGTCCACGAACTCCACGACCGCTCAACGCCACTACTACGCCCAAAGTGAGGCAAGAGTCGCTCACCAGGCAGATTCCACGCTCAGCTCGGCCATGAGCTGCGCGATCGTGTTGTCCGAGACCTGCCAGCCAGACCGGAACCCGTCAAGTCAAGTGAGACGTTTTCGTGGTCAGATCCACCCGCCGGCCCGATCAGCCTCGCCAGGCCGAGGAAGCAGGCGTCAGGCGCGAATCACCGAGGATAGACTGAGGACATGATTGCGTCGGCGCCCATGGGCGGACGGTGAGCCGGGCTCCGCGCAGTGACGGCATCGCCAATCGCGAGAAGGTTCTGGCGGCGGCCTTGCGCACATTGCAGCGGGACGTGACGGCGCCCATGGCGCTTATCGCACAAGAGGCGGGGGTCGGCGTCGGCACGCTGTACCGTCACTTTCGCGACCGGGACGACCTGGTGGTCGCCCTGCAGGTGCGCTCCATCGGCATGGTGCTCGCGCTCGTCGAGGAGGTCCTCTCGGACGAGAGGCCCGGCATCGACGCCGTGCGGGAGTTCCTGAGTCGTACCGTGGAGCACGGTTCGGAGCTGTTCCTGCCCTATCACGGCGCTCCGGTGACGACCGACCCGGATTATCAAGAGCTCGACCAGCGCGTCTGGGAAGGCATCAGCGAGCTGGTGAAGCGAGGCATCGCCGACAAGACGTTACGCGCGGATCTGACGGTGCACGACGTCATAATCTTTGGCTCATTAGTCGCCGCTCCGCTACCCGGCGTAACCAATTGGCGCGACGTGGCCGGGCGCCAGATCGAATTCTTCCTCACCGCCGTCCACCGGGGCACAGCCCAGCCTCCTGGCCGAGCCCGACGGCAGCGGCACGCTCCCGGCTGACCAGACGGTCGGCCCGGAGACGCATTCATACGCTCGGCCAGTGAGCGGCACAGAAACTCCGCGCGACACTCGGCGTGGCGCACTGGGCTTGACCCGATTTCACGGACAGGGTCGGTAAGTTGATCTCACGCTACCTTGCTGGCTGGCCTGCGGGAATAGGCCGTAGCCTCATACTCGGCCGGACTCATGTAGTCCAAGGTGGAATGGCGGCGTCGGGTGTTGTACCACCCCTCGATCCACTCGAAGATCGCCGCACGGGCGGCGGCCCGGGTCGGCCACGCCCTTCGGTCGAGCAGCTCGGTCTTGATCGTGGCGAAGAAAGACTCCGCGACGGCATTGTCCCAGCACTGACCCCGCCCACCGACCGACAACCGCACCCCGCTGCGGTCAGCGAGCCGGGCGTACTGGGCACTGGTGTACTGCTTAGGTTCAAGGGGTCGTTGCAACACTGGCTACTTGGGCCGATTCTAGATGAGCAGCCAGGGCTTCTGCGGGAGTCTTCCACTCCAGTGTTTTGCGGGGCCGGTTGTTGAGGGTGGCGGCGATGGCGTCGAGGTCGCTGACGGTGTGTCGTGATAGGTCGGTGCCCTTCGGGAAGTACTGGCGTAGCAGTCCGTTGGTGTTCTCGTTGGTGCCGCGCTGCCAAGGGCTGTGCGGGTCGCAGAAGTAGATGTCGAGGCCGGTGTCCAGTCGCAGTTGGAGGTGTTGGGCCATCTCGGCGCCCTGGTCCCAGGTCAGCGAGCGTCGTAGCTGCTCGGGCAGGGTGGTGATCTGTTTCGCGATCGCGTCGCGGACCGCCGCGGCGCCGTGCCCGGCCAGCGGTGGACCGTTCTTCACCGTGGGCTGCTGGCCGTGTCCTTCCATGCGGGGCAGGTGCAGCAGCATGGTGAACCGGGTGGTGCGTTCGACCAGCGTGCCGATCGCGGACCGCTCGAGTCCGATGATCAGGTCACCTTCCCAGTGCCCGGGCACGGCCCGGTCGACGACCTCCGGGGGCCGCTGGCTGATCATCACCTCCGGACTGACGAAGTGCTTGCCGCGGCGGCGGGTGCGCGCCCGCGGCACAGGCCGAAGATCGCCTCGGCGGCGTCGTGACAGCCGCGTTCGGGCCGGAAGCCGTAGAGGTCCAGTTCGAACCTGGCCCGGCGCACCGAGACGAGCGCGTTCGCGCGCCCGCGGCATCAGGCGTTGCAGCCTGCGAACCCGCTGGTGGTTCGGCTTTCTTCGCCGCCGTGGAGATCCGTTGCCTCAGCTCATGTACGTCCGTCTCGCGACGATAGGTCCGGCAAAGACTCCGACCCGAGACCCTTGGCCATTTCAGCGGTAGCGAGGGGTCGGCCGTCGGGGTAGGACGGAACTTTTCGACCGTCCACGGCGACCAACAGTCGAGACCACGGTGTCCGGATTCGGCGCGTTGCCTGAGGGAGCCGCCCCTATTCTGCCCCCAGCCCCGAAGGAGCAAGTGCCATGCCGACTGTCCTCCCATCCCGCGCCACGCTCGCGCTGACCGTCGCGGTCACGCTTGCCGGCGCCGGTACGGCTCCGGCGGCCGCCGGGCCGTCCCACGATCACACGATGCGCCACGTCGCCCGGCAGGTGCTGGCCGTCGGCGTACCCGGATATGGCGCACGGATCGACGACGGTCGACGGGTGCAGGTCACCGCCGCCGGCGTGGCGGACCGCGCCACCGGGCGACCGATGACCGGCCGCGACCAGTTCGAGATCGGCAGCGTCACCAAGATCTTCACCGCGACACTCGTGCTGCAACAGGTCGACCGCGGCCGGGTCGACCTCGATGCCCCGATCGACCGCTACCTGCCCGGCGTCGTGCCGTCCGGCGGCGACATCACGGTCCGGATGCTTCTCAACCACACCAGCGGCCTGTTCCAATACATCGCAGACCCCGGCTACTTCGTCCGGATGGAACAGGACCCCTATCACGTCGCGACCGAGCAGGAACTGCTCGACATCGCATTCGCCCATGGGCCCGACTTCCCACCCGGCCAGGGGTGGAACTACTCGAACACCAATTACGTCCTGCTTGGCATGCTGCTACGGCAGGTGACCGGTCGGACCATGCCGGACCTGGTACGCCGGAACATCGCCGACCCCCTCGGCCTCAGGCACACCTACTATCCCGACCCGTACGCGAAGAACACCGGCACCGGATATGCCCACGGCTATTCCGTCGCGTTCGGCGATCCCGCACCGTCTTATGTCGACGTGTCCGACCGGCCGCTCGGCGGCTGGGCCGGAGCCGGTGGGGCGATCATCTCCACTCCGGAGGAGGTCTCCCGGTTCCTATCGGCGGTGCTGCGCGGGGTCCTGTTCTCCCGGGCCGCCCTGGCACAGATGAAGACCACGGTCCCCCTTCCGGCGGAGGTCGGGTTCCGGGGCGGCTACGGCCTCGGCGTGATCCGGCTCGACACGGAGTGCGGCACCGTCTGGGCCCACGGAGGTGACACCAGGGGCCACCACACCAGAGCCACCGCCACCGAGGACGGCCGGCGCACCGCGGTCGCCAATGTCACCGCCCAGCCGGGCATCACCGCGACGCCCGACGGCATAAGCCGCTACACCCAGGTCGTCTCGGCCGCGGACATGGCCCTCACCTGCCGGATGCTCAATCGGCCGGTCCCCGGCTGACGACACAGCATGGCGTGAAGCGCCGCGGCCGGCGCATCCGGCGCTTTCGTCCCGGAACAGCGAGCCAGCGCCAGTGTGACGCCGAACGTCGGCGCCGTGCGGAAAGCGATTTCCCAGTCCGGGACGTCGATATTGGTTGCCGCTGTTCTGCTGTCGACCCACGCCGGACACCCGGAACGTGGGCACCGGCGCCGTGTCGGCATCGGGACTCGGGCAGCCGGGGAGAAGATGGTCGGTGCGGCGGCGCCGATGGTTCCATTCCATACGCCGGGCGGCCGGTCTTTCTGCGATCGGACCCGGCTCGGCGGTTGAAATGAACGGCAAACAGGGTAAAACCCGATACCAGGGTGGGCCTGACCCGGTTTGACGGACATCCGAGATCAGGGGGCTGTGAGCCCTCGGGAGGATGTTCATCATGGAAGGCATGGGAAAGAAGCCACGCCGGCCGCGCAGGGCGTTCACGCCGGAGTTCAAGGCGGAGATCGTGGAGGTGTGCCGGCGGGGTGACCGTACGGTCGGTCAGGTCGCGAAGGACTTCGACCTGACCGAGACGGCGGTGCGGGACTGGGTCAAACAGGCCGACCTCGACGCCGGGACCCGTACCGACGGGCTGGCCAGCGCGGAGCGCGAGGAGTTGGCGCGGTTGCGGCAGGAGAACCGTCGGCTGCGTGAGGACGTGGACATCCTCAAACGGGCCACGGCTTTCTTCGCGAAGGAGACCCGGTGAACGTGTACCCGTTCATCGAGGCGGAGAAGGCGCAGCAGGGCAACGTGAAGCGTGCCTGTGAGCTGTTGAAGGTCTCCCGGTCCGCCTACTACCAGCACCGCGCCGCCGGCCCGTCGCCCCGCCAGCGGGTCGACACCGAGCTGGCCGAACGGATCGCTGAGGTGCATGACGCTTCGGCCGGCACCTACGGCTCCCCACGGGTACACGCCGAACTCCGCGCGCAGGGCCGGCGGCACTCCCGCAAACGGATCGCCCGGCTGATGCGCACGGCGGGTCTGTGCGGTCGGACACCGAAGCGGTGGCGCACCACCACCGTGCCCGACCCAGCGGCAACCCCGCGCCCGGACCTGGTCGGCCGGGACTTCACCACCAGCCCCGCCGACGTCGACACCCGATGGTGCGGCGACATCACGTACATCAACACCTGGGAGGGCTGGCTGTACCTGGCCACCGTCATCGACCTGGCTACCCGCCGGGTCGTCGGGTGGGCCGTCGCCGACCACCTCCGCACCGACCTGCCCGCCCAAGCCCTGTCCAACGCCATCACGTCACGACGACCGACCGGGCCGGTGATCTTCCACAGCGACCGCGGCTGTCAATATACGAGCGGCCAGTACGCCCACCTCGCGAAGCGGCACAACGTCCAACTCTCAGCCGGACGCAAGGGGCAGTGCTGGGACAACGCCGTCGCCGAATCGTTCTTCGCCACCATCAAAACCGAGCTACTCGACCGGCGGGCCTGGCCCACCCGAGCCGCCGCCCGCACGGCGATCTTCGACTGGATCGAGGGCTGGTACAACACCCGCCGCCGGCACTCCACCCTCGGCTACCTCAGCCCCGCCGCCTACGAGGCCACCGCCTATACCAGCAGACCGCTCGGCAAGGTAGCGTGAGATCAACTTATCGACCCTGTCCGTCGAATCGGGTCAAGCCCAAGGGCCTGTGCCGGCAGGCAAACCTGACCAGCCGCTGAGCAACTCGGTGGGAGGCCCGTAGACCGGGCCGCTCAGGTCAGTACGCGGCGCGGCATGAGGCCAGCAGGCCGGCGAACAGCCCGGCGACACCGAGGAGGCCAAGGCAGTTCGTCCCCTCGTTGGCGTTGTTCCTCGCTGGAGGCTACGGGCGGCTCCACGTCGTAGAGCTGTTGGGCGACCGCGGCCTGGTGGGAGCTGAGCCGAGGGCGGCGGCCGCGGGGTGTTGGTGACGATCAACTCGCGTTGGAGTTCGGCGAGGACGGACAACATCCCGAACATCGCCCGCCCCTCGGCGGTGGCGGTGTCGATGCCCTGCTCGATCACTCTCAAGCCGACGCCACGCTCGCGCAGCTCAGCGCGGCTGTCATGCCGATCACTGTCCCCGACCGACCTGAGGCCAGGATCAAAGCGCATCAATGGGTACCGCGCTCTCACGGACGCCTAAGAAATGGAACCTACCGTCGGCTCATGAGCAGGGCGAGGACCAGATGACCAGCATCGCACCCAGCAGCCAGCCAGTAGATCCTCCGCGCCGGTCACGAGCGCTCGGCATCCACCAGCACGCCCCTACCCCGGGACGGGAGCTCCTCATCCGCCATCGGCGGTTTCGGACCATCGTCGGCACCTGCCTGATCCGGACGACCGACCCCAGCGACACGTAGGAGAAGAACGACGATGCTCGACCACCTGACGCCGCTGCTCTCCTCGCCCTGGCTCTACGTCATAGTCTTCGCGGCCGTGGCCATTGACGGATTCATCCCGGTCGTGCCGACCGAGGTCGCCGTTATCGGCCTGGGCGCGCTGTCGGCGACCGGCTCGCCGAACCTTGTCGCCCTTGCCGCCGTGGTGGTGGCCGGCGGGATCGCTGGCGACCGGGTCTCGTACCTGCTCGGCCGGAAGGCCGGCGGCCGGGTCACCGACGGCAAGCTCGCGGTGGTCAAGAAGAAGGCGGAGCGTTCGTTGATGCGGTACGGCGGAGTCGTGATCCTGGTCGGCCGGTTCCTGCCGTACGGGCGTACCACCACCGCTCTGGCGGCGGGCGCGATGTCCGTTCCGCTGGGTCGGTTCCGGCTCTTCAGCGCGCTGGCGAGCGCGGCCTGGGCGGTGTATGCGATCGGCCTGGGCCTACTGGGCGGGGCGACCTTCGCCGGCTCGCCGCTGCTGGGAGCCCTGTGCGCGATGGCGTTCGGAGCGGTCCTGGCCGGTGTGTTTTCCCTGGGAGGGAAATGGCGCGGCACTGCGCCCAACCAGCGAGCCGTGACCGGGACGGCGTCCCCCGATCCCGCCCTGGTGGGGGCTTGCTGCGGCGTTGGTCAGCAGCAGGGCGGCGAGGTCGTTGCCGTCGGCTAGGACGTCGAGCGTGCCAGTGGCGCGCAGCACCCGGCGAATTCGGCCGTGAGCCCCCGATAAGCCGGAACGACACGCCGTAGTCAATCGCGGTGCAGTAGCTGTCCAACAAGGCCCGCCCGACTTGCTGGCAGGGTCTGGTGATGCCGCTGGCCCCTCGGTGCCAAGAGACCCCGCACCGCGACGGAAATTGAGCGGCTCACGCCCGGGGACATCCGACCGTCCTCAACATACCGCGCCCGTACGAGGCGTTGCCGGTGGTCGGATGTTCTGCTGCGTAGATCGCTTGCTGGATCAGATCAGGCCGCATCTTCACCCGTTCCGACGGCTCGGACCGACATCACGCGGAAGTCACGCGCTACGTCAACCAACTCGTCAGGAGTCTTGGACTACCCCCCGATCCGGCTCCACGAGCTGCGGCACGGCGTCGCCACCCTGCGCACGGGATCCCAACTCAATCTGGGCTGTGAGAGCCAGCATCACCCTGGATGACCAGGCTCGGCGGACGCTCAGACTCCTCCTGATGCGACTCGCGCGTCTCCGAGGGTGAAGATCCGATCCATGACCTCAGCTCCGGTGAGCAGCAGCAGCCAGGACAGCGCCCCGGCTGTTTGCGGCGCGGCGCCTGCTCGAACAGCAGGCCGACGGCGAACACGATGAGCACCAGGCTGAGCGGCCAGCGGACGATGTCTCACGCGGTGCGCATGCCGCCGTCCCAGCCGAGCCGGTCGCCGCGCCCGGGGTCGGTCCCGCCGGTCCTGATGTTGCAGGTGACGAGGCGCAGTGTCACGTCTGTACCTCGGCCGGCGCCGCGCGCGCGTTGGGTCGTAGCACCCACCACAGCAGGCCGACCCAGAGCGCGGTCAGGATCGCGGCGCCGAGCAGGTCGGTCGGGTGGTGCATGCCGCGGTACATCCGGGACAGCGCGACACCGGCCGGCATGATGACCGCGAACACCACGGCGAGCCAGCGCCACCGGCTGTTCACCCGGCCCATGATCAGGACCGCGATCGCCACCCAGATGCACATCGTCGCGGCGATGTGCCCGGACGGGAACGACGACGTGGGCATCGGGCTGTCGAGCTGCGGCACCGGCGGGCGGTCCCGCTGGACGGCGGCCGCGGCGCACAGGAACAGGGTGAGCTCGCCGATCATGGTGAGCACCACGAACACCACCGGTCGCCACTGCCGCCACACGGCCAGCGCGATCGGGCAGAACACCAGCGAGATGGCCAGGATGGCATGGGTGTCGCCGGCTTTGCTCCACACCCAGCTCACGTCGTCCAGGGTGGGGGTGCGCAACGTCTGCAGCCACCGGACCACGCCGTCGTCGAAACGTCCCAGCCCGGTGCCCTCGGTGTGGTTCTTCAACAGGTAGCCGACGACGTACAGGATGCCGAACGTGAACACCCAGCCGGTGAGGATCTCGGTGGCCCTGACCCACGGGTGCGGGATCGGGCGGCTGGAGTCCGGCGCCGGTGTGATCGCCTCGGCGGCCTCCGGTTCCAGGCCCTGGTCGAGCGGCGCCACCGGGTGCCCCGCCTCGCGCCGCCACAGCCGGAACGCGTACGCGGTGACGCTCAGCCACAGCGCGCCGAGCAGCCAGCCGGCCAGCACGTCGGTCAGGTAGTGCACGCCGAGCGCGATCCGGGTCACCCCGATGGCGACCACGATCAGCGCGACGGCGGTGGTGAACAGCTTGCGATAGCGTACCGCGGGCAGGAACACAAGCAGCAGCGCGCCGTAGACGACCATCGACCCGAGCGCGTGCCCGCTCGGGAAGCTGTTGCCGGTCGCGGTCGCCACCGGTGCCTCGACCACCGGGCGCACCCGGCCGACCAGCGACTTCACCGACGGGTCGAGCAACAGCGCGCCGGCGGTGGTGGCCAGCAGGTAGAGCGCGAGGCGGACCCGCGGGACCACCAGCAGCAGCAGCGCGGCGACGCCGACCAGCCAGAGCATGACCGGCCGCCCACCCAGCCGGGTTATCCCGTTGAGCGCGGTCACCAGATACGACCGGGGCGACACGACCTCGTTGAGCTGCCGGGCGACACCGCGGTCGACGTTCATCACCGGCTCCAGGTGCAGCCGGACGAGGAGCACCAGCAGCCCGAACCCGAGTCCGATGGCGACGATCACCAGCAGCGGCACCCACCGGCCGGCCAACCGACCGGGCGGCGCTTCCCCGGGCGGCGCTTTCCCGGACGGCGCTTCCCCGGACGGCGCTTCCCCGGACGGCGCTGCGTTGGCTGCCATCAATTGCCTCCGGTACGAGCTACATCGCCTATCTGATGCCGAGTTCGTACCGAGCGAATCTGAGACGACGATTAATGGACGTGCGGCGACGGTGAAGTGGTACCGCGGTACGTCACCGTGAGTGGGATTCGTGTCGTAACCTGGATCGACTGTCTGGAGTAGACGCAGCGACCGTGATTCGATGAATCATCTTTTGTGTGGAGGTTGATCGGGGGCCGGCCGCTGCGCTGTGGAAATATGGCAGGACTACCGACCGGCCGGCCCGCCGACCTGATCGACCGGGTCCACGAGATCGTGGGTCACGAGTGGGAGAATCCGCCGGTCGGCCGGGCACACGTGTCGCCGCTGCCCACCCGCTATCACCAGATCCTGCAGCCGATCCTGCGGTGGGTGACCCGCCCTGAAGTCGACCAGCGCCTCGAGCAGACCCGCCGCGATGGTGTGCTGGTCGACGAATTCGTCGCTCCGGTCGGTGAACACGAGCACTACGACGGCCCGTTCTCCGGCAAGAAACACACCTGCGGGCTGAACGTGCAGGTCATCGCCGACCTCGACGGCCGGGTCACGGAGGTGGGGCGAGCCCGTCAACGGCGCCTCGCGAGCTGGCATTTTGTGCCCGGTCGAGATATTGACCGGTGCTCTTTGCTGTTGATTTCGATCTTGTCGAGCGTGAGGTCGCAGAGGGCTGCGCGTGCACGACAGCGGCCCGCCGACGAACCCGCGCCCTCGGCCAACCGGCCTGAACGCCGTTTTAACAGTCGTCTCAGGATCGCTCAGTATGAAGTAGGCATCGCCGGCCGAAACGGGTCTCGGCTTCGCCGGCATGGCCGAACGCGCCGCGCTTCACGGCGGCGTGGTCAGCGCCGTGCCCCGTACCGGACGGCCGCGACCCCTGAAAGGCAGCCATTCATGATCTCCGTGCTCGTGGCGGACGCCCAGCCGCTGCAGCGCTTCGGGTTTCGCATGCTGCTGGAAAGCACCCCCGACACCGAGATCGTCGGCGAGGCCGAGAATGGCGCCGAGGCCGTTCGTCGGATCACCGAGCTGCGTCCCGACGTGGTGCTGATGGACATCCGCATGCCGGGCGTCGACGGGATCGAGGCCACCCGGCGCGTCGTCGCTGCCGGTGGGCGTTCGCGGGTCCTGGTGCTGACGACGTTCGACTCGGACCGGTACGCGTTCGCCGCGCTTCGCGCCGGGGCGAGCGGTTTCCTGCTCAAGGACATCCGCCCGGAGGAGCTGCTCGCCGGCATCCGCACCGTCGCCGCCGGAGACCCGGTGATCGCGCCGACGCTGACTCGGCGGCTGCTCGACGCGTTCGCCGACCGGCTCGACGATGACCTCTGCGGGCCCGTGCGGCAGGATCCCCGGCTGGACTCCCTGACCGACCGCGAGCGCGAGATCCTCATCGCCATCGGCCGCGGCCTCACCAACGGCGAGATCGCGCATCGGTTCACGCTGTCGGAGTCGACGGTGAAGACCCACGTCGGGCGGGTCCTTGCCAAGATCGGCGCACGGGACCGGATCCAGGCCGTCATCCTCGCCTACGACCTGAGACTCACCCGTCCGATCTAGCACTTCATCTCGCGCGTCCGTCGGGGGCGCGACCGTAGTTTTCAGCCGCACCGCTCCGGGCCGATCCGCTCCGCGTGATCGACCGCTCCGCTGCCGGGCCCGCGTGCAGCCGCCCACTTCACCGCCCGTCCGACCGCCACGACGCCGCACGGGTGTGAGTTCAGTGCGGACGTGTGTGAGCTCGGAGGTGTTCTTCGGCTCGTTGACCTCAGTGAGCTCACACACGTCCGACGCCTTCGTCAGGACTTGCGGGGGGAGACCGTCATGATGCCAATGCACATCTCGTCGCTGGTGCCGTCGCCCCACACCACGTAGCGGGGCGGGAGCTTCTTCAGCTGCGGCACTCGTTTGCGCAGCCCCGCGTCGTGCGTACACGTCACCCGCAGCGTGTCCCCCGGACCGATCTCCACCGGCGACGGCAGCTTCATCAGCCGCTGGTTGTCGAAGTCGAACTGCGGCACGTCCAGCACGACCTTGGCGTTCGGCGTGCCCGGGTTGAGTTCGACCTTCATGGCGCGCCCGAGCATGTGCATGTGGCCGAAACCGGCGAACAGCGTCATCGGCGCTTCCACCTTGTGATCGCAGGTTTGGGTGTTACCGGGCTTCGGCACGCCGCCCCGGTTGCATTCCTCCACCTGACGGTCCGCCATTTCGCCGACGTCCGCCCCGAACCGCTTCGTCACGTCCGCGATCGAGGCCGCCCGGTCACACAGCGGCCCCGACTCGTCGGCGGCGCAGGGCAGGTCGCTCGGTGCGTCAAGCGACCACGTCTCGAGCTCCCTTGTCTGCGGCGTGCCGTCGGTCAGCCGCAGCCGCACCGCCGAGCGGTCCGACCCGGTCGGCTTGCCGTCGGTCGCGAGCAGGTTGTAGTGGATCTGCAGGACGACCAGGCTGCCCGGCTCCAGCCTGTAGCCGGCGTCCTGGTCGAGCAGCGTCTCCGTGGCGCCCGGCGCCCAGGTGTCCACCCACGCCGCGTCCCCCTCTTCGACCTCGGCGCCGGCCACGCCGGTCCCGCCGAAACACTGCCAGCCGAGACCAGGGGTCTTCGCGTCGTGCTCGCGCACACCGGCAGCACCGCCCGGCGGCACCGCGTACACGATGGCGTGGTGCGCGATGGCGACGTTCTCCGGTACGAACTGGGTCCCGGTCAGGAACGCCGTCTTGGTCAGGCCCGGATCGATCATCTGGCACCGGTACTCGTCCGAGCCGCCGCCCTCCGGCGGCGTGGGCGTGTAGGCCTCGGCCATCTTCAGGTCGACGAACCGCTCGCCGGCGCGCAGCGGCTGCGGGGGAGCCGACGACCCGCCGGCGTGCGCGCTGTGCGAGCCGGCCGCTGGGGGCGCCGCGCTGTTGTCGGCGTCCGACCCGCAGGCGACGACAGCGAACGCCGTCACCAGCGCCATGGTGGCCGCCCCGAACCTCCACCGTGGACTTACAGAATTTCTCATGGCCTGAAAGCTAGGACCGATTCCGCCCTGTTTCGTCGTACTGCGGTCGTCAATCTCGGAGAGAGGCGGCACCACGGTACTACCTCTCCGGACCGAACGGCACCCGGTCGCGGCGTGTCTGCTGCAGAACACCCGGGCGCCAGATCGCCCTGCGACCCGACCCGCGGACGAGGGCGCTGTGGGAGATGTTCTCCGACCTGATGGACCTCGACACCCACCGGTACGTCGCCGACATGCTCGCCGGCATGGACGTCCGGAACGACCTGGGCGACGACCACCGGCTCGTCGGCACCCTGTGCCCGGACATGACGTTGACGCTGGAGCGGCCCGACCCGGACGTCGTCACCCGCGGTGACCCGGTCGGCGGACCTGCTGCGCGAGGGTCGTGGGCTCCTGCTCGACCTCGTCGACCGCGCGGAGGTCCGCGACGCCGCGGCCGCGTGGACCGCGCGGGTCAACACCGTCACCCGCCCGTACGGACCGGCAGGACCTCGATGCCACCACGCTGGTGCGTGCGCTGGGCACCTGGTTCGGCCAACCGGCCTGAGCGCCGCATTAACGGTCGCCTCAGGTTCGCTCGGTATGAGTAGACCTCGGACAAGCGACGTAACCCGCATGTAGGGGGCTAGTGATGGCAGTCAACGCAGCGCCGCCCGGGGAAGCGCCGGCCGGTCGGTTGGCAGGCCGGTGGGTGCCGTGGTCGGTGATCGGACCCCCTACCACGGAACTCCGTCGGTCGGCCCCGAAAAGGGACGACCGGTGCGAAACCTTCGGCCGGAGCTTCTCGACATGGATCTGACACAGGCCGTGCTCGAGCACCCCTACCTGGTGCTCGGTCTCTTCGTGCTCATCGAGGGCCCGGCCGCGACGATCACCGCGGGCACCCTGGTCGGCGCCGGCGCCGCGGCGTTCTGGCCGATCTGGTTGATCGTCGCGCTGGCCGAGGTGGTGGGCGACAGCCTGCTCTACCTCGTCGGCCGGTCGGCCCGGCGGCCCTGGGTGGCGTCCCTGCTGAGCAGGCTCAAGGCGACGGCGCTGCTCGACCGGCTGGCCGGGATGTCACTGCCTCGGCTGGTGATCACCGCCAAGATCGTCGACGTCTTCGCCCTCCCGGCGTTCGTGTCGGCGGGGCTCGCCGGGCTCCCGTACCGGAGATTCGCCGCCTGGGTGGGTGCCGCCGCCGCCGTACGCGGCCTGGTGCTGATCGGTCTCGGCGCTCTGTTCGGTAGCCAGATGTCCGGCCTGCTCGCACTGCCCGGCGGCATCTTCCTGCTCACCGCGGCCGTCGCCGTGCCGGTCGCTGTCTTCCACCTCGTCATGAAGCGCTACCACCTACGAAAGGTGGCGCTACCACCTACGAAAGGTAGTTGTCCCGTGCGCATCCTCATCGGTGCCGACACCTACGCCCCGCACGTCAACGGGGCGGCGTACTTCGCCCAGCGTCTGGCCGTGGCACTGACCGCCCGGCATGAGGTGCACGTGGTCGCGCCGTCGACGGACACCCGCAACCGTGCCGGCATGTCCAGCGACGGCGTCGTCGAGCACCGCGTGCGTTCCTTGCCGGTGCCGGGCCACCCACGTTTCCGGTTCTGCCCGCCACCCGGGCTGCGCGCGGCAGCCCGCCGGATCCTCGACGAGGTCCAGCCCGACGTGGTGCACGTGCAGAGCCACTTCCCGCTGTGCCGGGCGCTGGTCGACGCGGCGCACGAGCGCGGCCTGTTCGTCATCGCCACCAACCACTTCATGCCCGAGAACCTGATCCACTACCTGCCCATCGGCAACGCTGGCCGGACGAGGGCGCACGAGTGGGCATGGCGCGACGCCGCCCGGGTGTTCGCCAAGGCAGACATCGTCACGGCCCCGACCCCGTATGCCGCCACGCTCGCCGTCGTCTCCGGTGTGTCCGGGCCGGTCCTGCCCATCTCGTGCGGCATCGACCTCACCCGCTTCCGCGAGCAGACGCCGACGGCCGAGTTCCGATGGGCCTACAACCTCGCGCACAAGCCCACCATCACGTACGTGGGCCGGCTCGACGCCGAGAAGAACCTCGACGTCGTGATGCGGGCGTTCGCGCTGGTGCGGGGCTCCCTCGACGTCCAGTTGCTCCTGGTCGGCACCGGGTCCGAGGACCGGACGCTGCGGTCGCTCGCCGGGGAACTGGGCGTCGCCGAGCATGTCACGTTCACCGGCTTCGTCCCTGACGAGGACCTTCCCTCCGCATACGCGGCGTCGGCGGTCTTCGTCAACGCGGGCACCGCCGAGCTGCAGAGCCTGGTCACACTCGAGGCGATGGCCAGCGGAAGGCCCGTGATCGGCGCCGATGCCGCAGCCCTGCCCCACCTCGTACGGGACGACGAGACCGGCTACCTGTTCCCGCCCGGCGACGTTGTCGTGCTCGCCGAGCGACTGCTCACCGTGCTCTGCGACCCCGAGCGCGCGGCGGAGCTGGGGCAGCGGGCTCGTGCCGTGGCCGAGCAGCACGACCAGGCCCGCACAGTGTCCGCGTTCGAGCAGCTCTACCGGATCCGTCCGGCCCGTGAGGCGCCCGTGCCCGCCGAGGTCGCGGCATGACAGCGACGATCGTCCGGGCGGGCACCTCCCGCTGGTATCGCAACGTCCAGCTGAGCCTGGGCCTGGGCACGGCGGCCGGGGCGGGCCTGCTGCTGGTCGGTGACGTCGACCCGGTGGACCAGATGGTCAGCGAATCGGTCCGGACCGTGCCGGGCGCCGTCCTGCTGGCCCTGGCGGCATGTGGGCTCGCGGCAGCCGGTGCATGGCTCCTGGCCGGCGCCCGGCGCGTGCTGCCACCGGCCTGGCCCCTCACCGTGCTGCTGTCGGTGTGGTGCGTGTCCCTGGTCGCGGTGGTGGCGTTCCCCACGAACCTGCCGGGGACCGAACCGGGCGTCGCCGCCGGGGTGCATCGCATCGGCGCGGCGCTGATGGCGGCACTGCCACCGCTCTTCGCCCTGCTCATCGCCAAGCGTGCCGGACGCGGGGCCGACCCGGCCCGGGTCCGCTGGCTGCGCGCGGCCGGGTGGTCCGCGTTCGCCGCGTGCGTCGCGTTCGCGGCGGCGAACGGGCCGGCGGTGCTGCTCGGCCAAGGCTATCTCCCGTTCGCGGGCCTGGCCGAACGGGTTCTGCTGGCGCTCGTGCTCGTCGTAGTCGGGCTCTGTGCCTGGGTGCTCGAAGGGGAGGAGCGGTCCCGATGGACCTGATGGCCATGATCGAGAACACGATGACCTCTCCGTTCATCTATCTGGCGATCCTCGCACTGGCGATGCTCGACGCGTTCCTGCCGTTCCTGCCGTCGGAGTCGGTCGTCATCGCGGCGGCGGTCTTCGCCGTGTCGGGCATCCCGTCGCTTCCGCTGATCATCGTGCTCGCCGCGCTGGGCGCCTTCGTCGGTGATCACATCGGCTACCTCATCGGGCGCTTGTTGCGCAAGCGCGGTGCGGGCGGCCGTCTGATCCGCGCCGCCGACCGGATCGCCCCGCACCTGCACCGCCGGGGCGGAGCCCTGATCATCGCGGCCCGGTTCGTCCCCGGCGGCCGCACCGCGATCGTGACCGCCAGCGGTGCCACCGGCTACCCGCTTGCCCGCTTCACCCTGTTCACCGCCATCGCCGCCGTCACCTGGGCCTGCTATTCCGGCCTGATCGGCTACCTCGGCGGCGCCGCCTTCGAATCCAACCCGACGCTGGGCCTGGCGGTCGGACTCGGTCTCGCCCTGTCCATCACCGCGCTCGGTGAACTGGTCCGCTACGTGTTGGGCCGCCGCGGCCGATCGGCGACCGCGGCCGGATGACGTCGTCGGCCATCGAGTACGGCAGGCAACGTTCGTACCCTTTCCGGTGCCGCGGCTGGCATTCCTGTTCCTGGTGGCGCTCGGCGTCGACCACAACATCTTCCTGGCCGGCCGGGCCCGGGAGGAGACCGTGCGTCTCGGCACCAGAGAGGGCATGCTCAAAGCCCTCTCGGCCACCGGTGGCGTCGTCACCTCGGCCGGCCTGGTCCTGGCGGCCACCTTCGCGGTCTTCGCCCCGTTTCCGCTGATGATGCTGATCGAGGTCGGGTTCCTGGTCGCCTTCGGCGTGCTGCTCGGCGCCCTGCTGGTGCGGTCGGTCCTGGTGCCCGCCCTCACCCTGCTAATCGGCCGGCGGATCCGGTGGCCGAGCCGGCTGTCCCGTCCGACGGAGGCGCCGCCGAAGGGGCGACACTCGCTCGCCGACGACGAGGAACTCGCGCTGCAACGGTGAAGCACTGCGGCACGGACGAGATCCGGGACGGGAACCCAGGCCCGTCCCGGATCTCTTCATGGGCCCGGCGGTCGCCGCCCTTCGGTCCTGCGCCACACGCCGGGCTGGAGTCGGCGCTGTCCTGTCCGGTGGCGGGCCCTTGTCCAGCGCCGCGCCGCCGGGTGGGTCAGCACGCCGAGGTGTCCTCCCCGGCGGTGCGCCGCGTGATCCGGGCGGTCGGGGCCGCGGTCGGAAGGTCGACCCGAAGCAGCGCGCCACCGCGTGCGGACCGGGCGATGGTGACCCGGCCGCCGTGGGCGTCGACGACCCGCTGCACGATCGACAGTCCAAGACCGGATCCCGGCAACGCCCGGGCACTGTCGGCACGGTAGAACCGGTCGAACACCCGCGGTGCGTCGGCGGCGTCGATGCCTGGACCGGCGTCGTCGACCTCGAGCACCGCCGACGCGCCCTCGGCACGGAGCCGGACCTGGACCGGCTGCTCCGCGGGGGACCACTTGCCGGCGTTGTCGATGAGGTTGAGCACCGCCCGCTGGAGCGCGGCGGGACGCCCGCTCACCCACACGGACGTCAGGTCGAGCGCGACCTTGATGTCGGGCACGCGGGAACGCGCCTGGGCCGCGGCGGCTACCACCACGTCGGCGAGGTCGAGCAGCTCGGTGCTCTCGTCGCTGACGTCACCGCGTGCCACCTCGGTCAGCTCGGCGGCAAGGGTGCTCAACTCGGCCACCTGGGCACCGAGATCATTGAGCAGCCGGGTCCGGCTCTCCGCCGGCAGTGCGTGGTCCAGGGTGCCGCGCCGGTCGAGCCGGACCAGCAGCTCGATGTTGAGGCGCAGGCTGGTGAGCGGGGTCTTGAGCTCGTGGGCGGCGTCCTCGGCGAGCAGCCGCTGGGCCCGCCGGGAGTCCCGGAGCGCGGCGAGCATGTCGTTGATCGACTGGATCAGCCGCCGGATCTCCCCACCGCCCTCATCCGGGATGTCAGCGTCGAGATCCCGGGTGCGCGCGACACGTTCCGCGGCGGCGGTCAGCCGGTCGATCGGTGCCAGCCCGGTCCGTGCCACGGTCCGCCCGACAAGGGCGCCGCCGACCACGCAGAGCAGCCCGATCATCAACATACCGAACCCGAACTGGTTGATCGGGCTGTCGTCGACGACGCGGGCCACCTGCACCGCGCCGTCGCCCGCCCGCAGCGTGTAGATGAGGTGGCCGTCCTCGTCACTGTCGTCCGACTCCATCAGGTCGGCCACGCCGCCCTGCGCCACGCGCCCGGCGCGCTCGCTGACCGGGGGCAGCGCGGGTTGGCCGGCCGGCGTCCGGGTCGAGCCGTCGGGCAGGATGACCCGCACCAGCCGACTGGATCCGGAATACGGCGGTAGCGGGATCTGCGCCAGACCGGCGCGCTCCGCGTCCGTCGCCAGGACGCGGGAGTCGGCGCGCAGCTGATTCTCGGCGGTGTTCTGCAGCTCCAATTCCAGTAGCTCGCTGGCCACCTGGAAGGACACGAACACGCTGACCGCGATGGCCGTCGCCGCGATCACCGTCAGCCTGGTCCGCAGGGACCGCCGACGCCACCATCGGGACAGCCGGCCCGGTTCCCGTCCGGCGTGCCTGCTCACGGAGGAGTCTCCCGCAACGTGTATCCCAGGCCGCGCAGCGTGTAGATCAATCGCGGCTCACCCTCGGCCTCCATCTTGCGACGCAGGTAGCTCACGTACACCTGAAGGTTGTTGGCGGTGGCGCTCATGTCGAAGCCCCAGATCGCCTCGAACAGCGCGTCGCGGGTCAGGACCCGGGTCGCGTTGCGCAGGAGGACCTCCAGGAGGGAGAACTCGGTCCGGGTCAGGCGCAGCGGCCGCCCGCCACGCCACGCCTCGAACCTGTCGGGATCGAGCCGGACATCGGCGAACGACAGGATCTGCGACTCCCCGTCGGCCGGTGTGCGGCGGCGCAGCAGGGCCCGCACCCGGGCCAGCAACTCCTCGGTGGCGAACGGCTTGGGCAGGTAGTCGTCGGCGCCCGCGTCCAGCCCCGCGACCCGGTCGGAGACCTGGTCACGGGCGGTCAGCATCAGCACCGGCAAATCCCGACCCGCGGCCCGCAACCGCCGGCAGGTCTCCAACCCACCGAGGCGGGGCATCATCACGTCGAGGATCAGCAGATCCAGCGCGTCACCGCCGGTCCCACCGACCCCGTCGAGCACAGCGAGACCGTTGGCAACGCTGGTGGTGTCATAACCCTCGACCTGGAGCACCCGCTCCAGCGACTCACGGATGGCCGCGTCATCATCCGCGATCATGATCCGCACGCCGGCCCACACCCTCCAGTCGATACTTCTGCCGCTTACTCTTCCGGATCAACCTGAGGCCAGGATTAGAACCGTCGCCGCCGTGGTGCCCGCGGGCCGTGCTCGGCGAGCGTGACCGCGCTGATCGACATCGTGTCGGGAAGGCGGGAGTGGTCGATCTGCCGGCGCAGGATGAGTATGAGGCGTCACGTCAGGTGGTCATGACGTGCCCGTCGGAGCGTGGGGTCCGCGACGAACATCGGCCCCCGTCAGGGCCGGTCGCAACGCCCGCCGAAGCGCGAGACACCACCTCCACCGGTCGCCGACCTGACCAAGATCCGGTTACGCCGCCGGAAGATCCTCCACGATCTCGACCAGCCAATGGTCGCAGGCAGCGGAGCGAGAACGGGTTTACGGACGGCGCACGCGGGAAACGGAGCCCCGCTCGCATCGGGGCGGTATCACCATCCGGCCCCGAAACAGACCAGCGGCGCCGGGTCCGCGTCGCTGTCCAGGTCTGCGGTCGCGGCGGCCAGCGCGGCCGCTGGCGACAGGCCGCGACTCAGCGCGGCGTGGTGGGCCGGTGCCACCCGGTGGGCGGCGGCGTCGGCGATCCGGGCGACTCCGGCCACGACGCTGCCCGCCCCGCCGTGCAGGAACGACGCGGTCATGCCGAGGGTTTCGTCGCCCGGCCGGGTGCTGGCCAGGCCCAGCTCGCAGGCGGAGAGCACGACGTGGGTCGGCAGCCGCCCGAGCGGCTGTAGCTCATGGCCGAAGAGGGGTCCGTCGGCAAGGTCCAGGTGGGAGAAGAGCGGACTGTCAGGCTCGTGTACGCCGTGCGCGGCGATATGCAGTACCTCGGCCGTGGCGGCCGCGTCCCGGACATCGGAGGTGCTCGCCGTGCCGTCGGGCGGGGTGAGCGACCAGGCCCTGGCCACCAGCCGGATCTCGTCGGTGGCGCGGGCCACGCCCGGCCCGGCGGCGAGGGCCACCCGCGGCACCGTCGCCAGCGTGCCCCGGTCACGGCGTTCGAGCCACGCGGTGACCGAGGCGGTCACCGTCACCGGTCGTCCCCGCAGTGTGCGGAGCATCGTCCACGGCACGGTCGCGAGTTCGGCCGAGGGGGCCAGGAGCAACGGGCCGTCCGTGAGGAGATCGTGCACCGGCTGCCAGAGCAGCGTGTCGAGCCGGCGCAGCGCCGAGTGGCTGGCGATGCGGACGCTCGCCCTGATCTGCTCCGTCAGGCCGCTCACCGCGAGCGCGTCGAGGTCGTGGCGTAGCCGCCGGTGTGTCTCGATGACCGGACCGGCCGGACCCATGTCCCGGACCGCCTGCCGCCGGGCGGTGGCCACCAACACGTGCAGGCGTCCCCCGGAGAGCAGGTGTGCCACGAAGGTGGCACCGGCCGCCTCGAGCAACTCCCGCAGCCGGTGCAGCGGCGCCGGTGCCGCGGCCTGCCCGGCGCCGGGCGCATACCACGAACGCTGCCGGATGCGCTGCTCCAGCCGCGCGCAGCGGGCCCTGAGGGCGGGATCGACCTGGCCGGCGAGGACCTGGCCGCGCAGCTCGACCCGGGCATGGCGGAGCTGTTCGAGCAGGGCGGCAGCCTCCTCGTCCGCCGGCGGCAGCACCGGGGCCAGGCGCGCGGAGAGCGCGCGGGCCCGCTCCGCCCACTGGAAGACCGCCGCCGGTCGACCGGTGGCCAGCGAGCGGGCGAGGCCGGCCGCCGCGAGTTGGCGGCCGTGACCGCTCGCGGCGGTCCGCAGGTCATGGCTGCCGAAGGATGCCTGGTAGCGGTGCAGGTCGGCGAGGGCCGCCCGGCGCTCCCGGTTGGCGGCGACGCTCGCGCCGCCGGCGTCGGCGAGCGAGGCCCGCACCAGGCGGGCCTGTAGGCGCGTCGCGATGGGGTCGTCGCGGCGCAGTCGTAGGGCGGTACCGGCCAGCGCGGCTGCCCGGTCGACGCGGTCCCGTCCCCGCCCGGCGAGCGCCGCCAGCGCCGCGGTGAGCTGCGCACGCCGCGCCTCCTCGTCGAGACCCGCCGTCCGGAGCTGGCCGGCGAGGGCGTCCGCCTCGGTGGCCGCGGCCGTCAGCCGGAGGCCCTGCTCGACGCCGGCCGCGACCGACACGTGCGCGGCGAGCAGCGCCCAGCTCGCCGCCCCGCGATCGGCGAACCGCCGTCGGGCCCGGGCCGCGAGCCGCCGGGCGTCGGCCCACCGCTGTTCGAGCATCGCCACCTGCGCCCGGGCCAGTTCGGCCTCGGCCTGGTCCTGCCGCACCCGGGCGGCCCGGAACAGGTCGACCGCGCGGGCCAGGTCCTCGTCGGCCTCCCGGGACAGGCCCGCGGCGAGCAGCGCCTGTGCCCGGTCGACGTGGTAGACGGCGGCGTAGACCGGCGACTGGCCCGTCAGGGACGGCGCCACCGCGTCCATCTCGCGCAGGGCCCGCGGCAGGTCGCCGGAGAGCATCGCCAGGTAGCCGAGGTTGTGCGATGCCTTGGCACCCAGCAGTTCCAGCCCGTGCCGGCGGGCCAGCTCGGCGCAACGCGCGAAGTCGACCTTCGCGGCGGCGTACCGGCCGTGCCACATGGCCAGGATGCCGCGGTTGAGCAGCGCCCGGCACACGTCCTGCGGCGCCGAGTGGTCGAGCAGGCGCAGGGCGACGTCGAACGCCTCCACGGCCTCGTCCGCCCGGCCCGCTCGCATGTGGAGCAGGCCACGCTGACTGGCGACCAGTCCACGCAGGCGCCGGGTGAGCTGCGGCACGGTCTCGGCCTGGCGGAGCAGGTCGAGACCGGCGGCGAGGCTGTGCCGCTCGGCCTCGTGGTAGGCGAGGCTGATCAGGATGTGCGCCCGCCGGGCCGGATCCGGGCCGTGCCGCAGCGCACGACGCAGCAGCCGCCGGGCGACGGCGTGTCTGCCCCGCTCGGCCTCCGCGATGGCCTGCTCGTGCAGTCGCACGGCCGGCCCGGGGTCCCGCGGCACCATCGTGCGGCTAGGCGGTCGGGTCGGCGGCCAGGAACGGCCAGGGTTCCTCGCCGACGACCTCGGCCGCGGCCGCCGACCGCCGGGCGACCGCCGCCGGGCTCGTGTCGTCGAGGGAGAGTTCGTTGCGGTCGGTCAGCGCCAGCAGCCGGGTCGCGAGGCAGCCGGCGAAGACCGGAGCCGCGTACGACGTGCCGGTGCCGACCGCGAAACCGCACCGGAAGCTGTCGGGGTCGAGGGTGGCCCGCTGCCTCCCGCTCGGATCGTCGGTGAGGGCCAGCGGGTTGAGCCCGTTCTGGAAGGTCACCGGCGCGGTGCTGATGACCGCGGCCCCCCGCTGCCACGCGGTCACCCACGGCCCGCTGTTGCTGAACAACGCGACGGTCCGCCCGTCGGGGTTGAGCGCCCCGACGCTGACCAGCGGCGCCCGGACCGGGTCGGACCGGGTGCTGAACGCCGCCGGGAACATCGGCCGGGTGGTGGCGTCGTTTCCGGCCGAGGCCACGACGACGATGCCGAGACCGCCGAGCCGGTCGAGCACCCCGAGCAGCACCGAGTCGAACTCCAGGTCCTCCGGGAGCTCGTGGTAGTAGCCGAGCGACAGGGAGACGACGTCGACGGGCCGGCCGTGCGGCTCTCCGGCGGCGTGCCGGCGGGCCAGCTCGTACACGTGGTCGAGCGCCCGGACCAGGTCGGACTCCTCGATCCGGCCGTCGGCACGGATGATCCGGATGGCCAGGATCTGCGCGTCCGGGCAGGTCTGGTGCACCAGCCCGCAGATGAAGGTGCCGTGACCGGCGAGCGGGTCGCGTACGCCGTCCATCGGGCCGCTGATGTCCCCCCGGTCGTCGGCGTCGGGACCGGCGTGCCCGACCGGTTCGGGCGCGCCGTCGTTGACGACGGTCACGTCGCGGACCACCGCCTCGGCCAACCAGGGATGTTCGCCGCACCCCGTGTCCAGGACCGCGACGACCGGGGGGCGCTTGAGCCTGCGCCGCGACGGCCGGGCCAGCACCACCGCCACCGGATGGGTGCCGCCGAAGGCGGGGTCCGCGTACTGGGTCGCGGGCGTGCCGGCGTACGGGTTGGCCGAGTGGTAGGGATTCGCCGAGTGGTAGGGGTTGGCCGAGTGGTACGGGTTGCCGGACGTCGTGGTGGTCGCGAACATGAGGTGGTCCAGGCCGACCCCGCGCAGCCTGCCGCCCCGCTCCCGCGCGATCGCGCGCGCCTCCTGGAGCACCCGCCAGGCGTCGGGCGCGGCGGGGCGGTCAGCCGGCGCGAAGCGGGCGAGTACGCCGCTGACCTGGCGCCGCGCCCCGTTGCCGTGCTCCTCGATCTCCATCGTCAGGTTCAGGCGTTTCGCCGCCTCGCCGAGCAGATCCCGGACGTCCTCGACCACCTCGGCCCGCACCAGCAGGCGGTCGGCGAGGTACGCGGTCGGGCGCAGAGGCTGGCCCGGAAGCTGGACGGCGGTCGCGGGGTCGAGCTCGCGCGCACCGTGCCGCGACAACACGGCGGGCGGTGGTAGGAGCGGATCGGCGTCCCCGAGCGGGCGGACGTCTTCGGAGGGCTTCTGCGGAGAAGACACGGCGCCTGCGCTTTCGCTGTCGATACCCGGGCAATCAGATCTCGGTGACGGGCGCTACCAGCGGGCGGGTCAGCCGCACGGCGGGATCGTCCGTCGGATGGATGACAAGCTGGAAGAAGCCGGACGGGACGTCGGTGAAGACGAACCGGCCATCGGCGTCGCTGGAACCCTCGCGTACCTCGTCACTTTCCCGGAGGTCGATCCGCAGGGCGACGCCGGGGGCGATCCAGCCGTCGAGCCGGTGCCGGTGCGCTCCGGAGCGCGAGACCGTGACCATCACGGTGAGCTGCCCGGAGGCGAAGGTGATCGTCGACGTGCTCTCGGCGCTGCGCGCTCCGGCGGCGGAGAGCTGCCGGCTCGCGGTCATCACCTCGACGTCGCCCAGGTCCAGCAGGAACAGGATGTGGTCGGCCAGGTCCGCCGGGGGCGGATCGACTGTTTCCCACATGGACCGCAGCTCCGCCAGCAGGGCCCGTTCGTCGGGGTTCACCGCTCGCTCCGGCGCGGGTCTTCGCCGAGCGCCCGGCGCAGCTTCTCCAGACAGCGGCTCCGGGTGGGGCCGATGCTGCCGACGGGGATGGCCAGTTCGGTCGAGAGCGTCGCGTAGTCCGGCCGGTTGTCGAAGGCGATCGCCCGGAGCAGGCGGCGGCACCGCTCGGGCAGCCGGGCGACCTGCTGCCAGAGGCTGCGGACGGCGTCGTCGGCGAGGACCTGGGCCTCCGGACCGGGCACCGACGCCACGAGTTCGTCGAGGGTGGACGGCTCGGCCATGTCCTCCTGGCGGTGCGTCCTGGCGAGGCGCCACGCCTCCCGGCGTACCGTCGTGGTCGTCCACCGCCAGATCGCCTGCGGGTCGCGGACGGACTCCGCGTTGCGGACCAGCGCGAGCCAGGTGGCCTGCACCGCGTCCTCCGCCGCCCGGCGGTCCAGGCTGTGGGCGCGGGCGAGGTGCCAGAGCGTGGGCGTCATCAGCCGCACGAGACGGTCGAGACCGGTACGATCGCCGCCCCGCCACGCGGCAAAGTGCCGGGCGGCGGCGTCCCAGGCGGCGGTCCCCGCCTCCACGGTGGTGCCCTGGAGCGTCACTCGAGTCACCGTCCCCGTCCTCGTGCCACCGGCGACGCGCCGATCCTTCGGCCAGCCGGCCGATCACCGCCGCAGCGTATCCGTTCCCCGCACCCGGGGCCACGATCCGTCGGCTGGCCGACCGAACTCGGATCTGTTCCGGCGCCGGGGTATCAGACGGGCCCGTCCGACCTCCTTCAGGTCAGGGACGGCGCGCCATCCGGCCGTTCACCGTCCGAGGAGGGGGAGATGACACTTCACACCACCGACATTGCCCGCAGGCTCGCCTGCGGGCTCGCTGCCTGTGCGATGGTCGGAACCGCGGGCGCGGTTGCGGCGGGGGGATCGGCCCTGGCGGCCGAGACCGAGTTGCCCGTGTACGCGGTGCGCGCCTCGGGACTCGACGAGGAGCAGGCCGCCAAGCTGGGGCAGGTCTTCGGCGTCGAGGTCGCCCGCGAGAAGGACGGCAGCGTGCGGTTCGCCGACGAGAAGGGCTTCCTGGCGGTGCCGACCATCGACGCCGGCCAGGGCGGGAAGGACGAGGACGGCAACGCCACCACCGTCAGCCTGTTGGACGTGGCGGCGCTGGGGCGGATCAAGCCGATCGATCCCAAGGAGGCGCTGAAGCGGGTTACCGGGACGCTCTCCGAAGCGGGCCTGTATCCCGAGGGTGGCGCGGCGAGCGCCGGCAACACCACGTTCGAGGCCGTCGACGGGCGCGGCCGGCAGACCGTCTCCGCCGCGCTGGACACGACGGTCTCCTTCTCGTTCACCCTGGCCGGCCTGCCGTACGAGGGACCGGGCAGCAAGGTCCGGGTGGCCTTCGACGGCGCGGGCGCGGTCAGCCAGCTCTCCTACAGCACCCGGGCGCTGGAGCCGAAGGGCAGCGTGCCGGTGCTCGACCTCGCCGCCGGCAGGCAGCGGTGCGAGAAGGCGATGGCCGGCGCCGTCACGGTCAAGCAGCCGGAGTACGCCTACTACGCGCCGGCCCTGTCGACGGCACTCGATCGGGTCGAGCCCAGTTTCCGGTGCGCCGGGGTGAGCCGGGACGGTACGCCGGCACAGGTCGTCTTCGTGCCCGCCGCGGTCGACGCGAGCCTGCCCGAACTGCCGGCGCCACCGCCGCCGCGTGGGGGCGGACCGCAGATGTCCACCTTCGCCTACGGCGTCGCCGACGTCGGCAGCGAGGGCACCGGTCCCTGCTCCGGCCTGCCGCACACCGGCACCAACCTGGCGTCCTTCAACAACCGCTTCACCAGCTCGGGTTACCCGGTCGAGTTCAGCTGGCTCGACCAGAACGCCTGGGAGGACGACTTCAAGGACCCGGCATACAGCGGCCACGACGGCGACTGGACCGACCACGTCGACATGACCTACTGGCAGGGGCACGGCTCGCCGACGGGCTTCAGCTTCTCCGGGTGCAGCAGCGTCGACGACACCTTCCTGTCCAACACCGAGGCCCGCTGGGGCAACGGCGACGTGGAGTGGATGAGCCTCTTCACCTGCCTGGTGCTGGACGACGGCGCTGCCGGGCAGCGGTGGTGGCAGCGCTGGGGCAACGCGTTCCACGGGCTGCACCAGATCAACAGCTTCGACACCGTCTCCTACCACAGCTCCAGCCACGGCGGCACCTACGCCAACTACATGCTCCGCACGCCGTTCCTCTGGTGGAACAACCCGATGTCGGTGCGCGCGGCGTGGGCGCAGGCCTCGATCGACGACCAGCCCAGCTCCGTGGTGTGGGCGACCATGGGACCGATCGGGCCGGGTGGCCTGGTCAACCTGAACGACTACTTCTGGGGTAAGGGGTCGGTCGGTCCGGACGTCTCCGCGGCACAGCGGACCGGATGGTGGTACATCTCCGGCACGTCCTGATCCACCGCTGTCACCGCGGGGGTGACCTGCCCCGGTGCCGTCCCGGTACGCCGCCCGGCGTACCGGGACGGCCCGTCCCGCAGGTGCCCCGGCCGGTGGTCGACGCCTCGGCGTCGGGACCCCGACGGCTCGTGGAATCAGGGCCGGGCCGCCGCATCAGCACCTCGTGCTTTCGTCCAGCGTGGACGGTATTGAGGCGGTGACAGAGCGCCAGAGCCGGTGCGGCGTGGTCCGCGGTGCGGCGCCGGTGGCGCTCCGCTACGGACCCCTGGCTCGGTCCAGCGTTCCGAGGAGCAGAATCGGGGTCGAGCCGGGGGACATGGCCACTCCTTCGCGGATGATGGGTCGCGGTGGTGTCGGAACGGCTCGTGGCGAGCGCGTCGCCGTACACGGGACCAGGCGACGACCGTCGGCGTACGGCGTCGCCCTTATGCAGTGGGCGTGGCAGGCGGGGCAGCACCGAGGTGGGCGAGCACAGCGTCGACCCCGGCGACGCTCGCGACCTGCCAGAGGGATCGGTGCGCGGGGCGGCGTCGCCGCGTCTCACCGAGGCGTCGTCGTCACCGTAGTCGGAAGACGGGGCCTCGGGGTGTGAAGGGCAGCCGGGCTGCCTCCGGAATGAGGAAGGCATGTTCGCGACGGAGACGTACGGCGTCGCAGTGTCCGTCGGTGATGACCAGGATCGGTGCGGCGGTGGGGAAGTCGCGGGCGGTCTCCAGCAGGTGGATGCCGGGCTGAAGCACGGTGCCGCCCCGGCCGCGGACCCGTACCCGGCCGGCGATCTGTTCGACCGGCAGGTAACCGGCGTCGTACGGGTGGGCGTCGCAGAAGACCACCCGTGCGGCGGGCACGTCACGGGCGGTGGCGTACGAGGCGATGGCCCCGAGTGCCCTGCCGAGCAGGTCGTGGTTCATGGATCCGGAGGTGTCCAGCACGACGCCGAAGGTGCACCGGGGTACCGCTTCCTCGGGCCACCGCCAGCCCGGTCGCGGGATGTCCGGGGTGCCGGCCTGCCGCCGTGACGGGCGGGCGTAGGAACGGACACGCTGCGGAGACGGTACGTACTCGTCGAACCAGCGCGCCAGCCTGGCGTCCCACGGCAGCGGCGGCTGTTCCAGGACCTGGATCTCGGCGACGAGTCCGGCCGGCAGGTGACCCCGCCCCTCCCGCTGGTGGTAGGCGTAGCCGTCCAACAACGCCCGCCGGCAGAAGTCGTCCAGGTCGACTCCGCGCCCGGACCCGCCGGCACGCGGCAGGGGTTCGCCGAGCACGTCACCGAGCCCGGTGCCACGCAGGGTGGCCAGTCTGCGAAGGCGGCGCAGGTCCTTGGCGATGTGGTCGTAGACCGCCTCGGCGGACATTCCGGCCAGCTGCGGATCGTGGAGCAGGCTGTCGGGTGGTTCGCCGACGCCCATCTCGATCAGCCAGCCGTTGATGACGTAGTCCGCCGCGACGTTCCACAGGTACGGATCGCGTCCACCGACCCGGTCGCCGTGGCGCAGTGCGGCGTGCAGCATCTCGTGCGCCAGCACGAACCGCCACTGCAGGCTCGACAGGTGCCGCAGGGGGTTGAGGTAGATCTCCCCGGCGGCCGGGGAGACGGCGGCGATCGCGATGTCCCAGCCCCGCGCGAGCTCGGCGTCGGCGACCAGCGTGAATCGGGACGCCAGCGCACCGAGCAGCGGATAGGACGACAGGAACCAGCCCATCGCCAGGTGCCACGGTCGACGGTGACCGGCCTGGTCGGTCAGCGAGCTGCGTGCCCCGCCGGCCACGTCCACCGCCGCCGTCGCCGCTGCCGAGAGACCCACCGCGAACTGCGCCGGCCAGTCCGGCACACCGGCACCGGAGGCGTCCGGACAGGGACGTGGCGGAACCAGGTCCGGTCCGTGGCCGCCGGTGCCGCAGCCCGCGTACCCGGCCGGCACGCCGGCCTGCCGCCACTGCCGCAGCAGCACCGACTCGTCGACGGCGGGTAGGTCGGCCGGCAGTGGTACCGGCTCGGTGCCGAGCTTGACGGCCCGCTGGAACCGTGCCACCGCGAGGCAGGCCACATCCCGGTATGCCGGGTCGGTGGCGTGGCGGTCCGGGGCGAGGTGCCCGAAACCGAGGTGCAGCAGGCAGTGCGCCAGCACCCACGACCACTGGTCCTCGTCGAGCCGGTGAGCCTTGCTGGCCAGAATCATGCCCTGCGCGTCGACCAGGGCGATCGCGTTCGCCGCCAGCAGTGTGGCGTCGTCGGCCAGCACCGCCCGCACGCCGGCGCGCCGCCACGGCCCGACCGGGACGCTCAGCAGCGGAGCGAACATCGGGTGGCTGGTCAGCTTCCGCCACGCTGCCTCGAACGCGGCGACGTTCGGATCGATCTGCGTTCGCTTCTTCCTGCCCATCGCGGTGTCCGGCGTCAGGTTCGGGCGGCGACCAGCCGGGGCAGGTCCCGGCTCACCTCGACCAGGAACCATGCCGGCAGTACCGGTGCGCCGTCCTCGTCGGTGGAGATGACCATCTGGGCGCACTCCAGGGAGGTTTCCGCCAACTCGACGAGTAGCGCCTTGGCACGGTGTGCGAACTGCCGCAACGTCGGTGACGCGTGGTCCTTGCTCGTCGGCAGTTCCTTGACCAACCGCGCCCGGAACGCCTCGGAGAGGAAGTACAGCAGGTCCCGGTCCGCGGCGGCGGTGGGCCAGCCCACGTCCCCGCGTACGACGGCGTCGAGCCCGTACCGGTGCCGCACGATCTTCACGTAGCCGCAGAAGGCGGCCGCGTGGGCGGGGCTCAGCGTGCCGGCGGCCAACAGCCGCAGGGTCTGCTCGCCGACGGCGTCACCGTAGGACAGCAGTGCGTCGGAGAGCATGTGCCAGCTGCGCGGGGTGGAGAACGTCTCTTCCACCTTGGGCGGGCTCGCCCACAACTGGTCCGGACGCTCGGACAGGTAGTCGACCACCCAGCGGTGGATCCCGGCGCCCTGCGCCCACGCCAGCCAGTCGTCGACGCTGGCGCGCAGGTGCACGTGGACCAGCCGGTTGACCAACGCCGACGCCATCGGCCGGGCCAGCGCGTTGTCGGTTGCCCGGTTACCCGCGCCGATCACGATCGAACCCGGAGGTAACTCGTAGGCCCCGATGCGGCGGTCCAGGATCAGTGAGTAGAACGCCTTCTGCACCTCCGGCGCCGACGCGTTCAACTCGTCGAGGAAGAGGCAATACGGATCATCGCGGGCGATCGATTCCGGTGGCGCGAACCGGCTGCGGCCGTTCCGCAGCTCCGGCACCCCGATCAGGTCCTCCGCCGCGAGCTGCGTACCGACCAGAGTCACGCAGTCCAACCCGAGCGAGGCGGCGAAGTGGCGCACCAGCGAACTCTTGCCGATGCCCGGAGCACCCCACACGAACACCGGCCGGACCACCGCCACATGCAGCAGAAGATCCGGCAACTGGGCCGGTGTCACCGAGATCGCGGAGTGCACCCGTTCATCCTGCCCATGACCAGGACCAGCCCGCATCCCATATCCGTCCCGCCGACTCCGCACCCGGCCGCTTGGCCGGTCCTCCGCCGAGAGCAGGTTTCGCCAATGGCATGTCATATCAGTGAGCTCGTGCTCGGTTGCGGCGACCCCGAGCTGCTTGGCGCGGCTCTGGTGCGAGGTCCTGGACTTCGTGGTCCCCGGGCGCGGCGCGTGACGGGGCTGTGTCCGTCGTGCCAGGACGGGCCGCGCCGGAACTCCTGCCCCGGCGCCGACCGTCACCACCACGGGCGCATACGATGGGCGCGGCTCCGATACAGGTCTGGAGGTGCCGGGTGCCCGACCCTAGTTCCCAGTCACCGTCGGTCAGGGGTGGCGCCACCCGGATCGACACCACGGTGCCGCACCCGGCCCGCCGCTACAACTACCTGCTCGGCGGCAAGGACAACTTCGCTGCCGACCGCGAGTCGGCCGAGGCGCTGCTGAAGGTCTACCCGAGCGCCCGGATCGGCGTCCAGGAGAACCGCCGGTTCCTCCGCCGCGCGGTCGGCTACCTGGCCCGTGATGCCGGGATACGGCAGTTTCTCGACATCGGCACCGGCATCCCCTCGGCGGGCAACACCCACGAGGTGGCGCAGTCGATCGCTCCGGAGTCGCGGATCGTCTACGTGGACAACGATCCGATCGTGCTGGCGCACGCGCGGGCGCTGCTGACCAGCACCGCGCAGGGGCGTACCGCCTATCTGGACGCTGACCTGCGGCAGCCGCGGGAGATCCTCACTCATTCGGACCTGCTCGCCACGCTCGACCTGGCGCAGCCGGTGGCGGTGCTGCTGGTCGCGGTCCTGCACTTCATCGTCGACGACGACGACCCGTACGGCCTGGTCGAGGAACTGCTCGCGCCGCTGCCCGCCGGCAGCGCGCTGGTGATGACCCACTTCACCAACGACTTCCTGCCGCCGGAGCAGGCCGCCAGGATCGAGGCGGCCTGGCGGGAGAATCCGGCGAACGGGCAGGGTCGGGCCCGCAGGGCCGAGGAGATCGGCCGGTTCTACACCGACCTGGAGCTGGTCCCGCCGGGGATCGTGCCGCTCGCCGAGTGGCGGGCCGAGACGGAGCCGCAGCCCCGGCCCGCCGCACGCGACGTCACCGCCTACGGCGTGGTCGGTCGTAAGCCCTGATCCGTCAACTCGGCCGCGAGGTCTGATCCGTCGACGGGACCGGGCCGATCCAGGATCTGCACCGGCGTCGGACACACCGCCCGGGCTGGGCGCCGGATCTCCTGCCGGAAGTGCGTGGGCAGCAGGTCTTCAGGACGCCTGGCGGATGGGCATGTCGGCCAGCCAGACGCCGGCCAGGTCGCTGAGGGGGACATCGAGGGCCTGGCTCAGGCAGACCACGGTGCCGAACGCCGGTGCGGGGAGGCGGCCCGCCTCGATCTTGCGCAGCGTCTCGGGGGAGATGCCGGCTGCCAGGGCCACCTCGACGAGGCTGCGGCCGGCCCGTGCGGCCCGGAGGGCGGTTCCGAGGCGCTGGCCCGCGGCGATCTGTTCGGCGGTGAGCGGTTGGCGAACCATGCCAGCAGGATATCCCCCCCGGAGCGTCCCGACCGTCGTGGTATAAAAATACCGCAGACGGAGAGGGAGGCTGTCGTGATCGAGCTCAAGACCGCCGAGGAGATCGGCCGGATGGCGGTGGCCGGCCAGTTCGTCGGCGAGCTGCTCGCCGAGCTGAGTGGTGTCGCCGCGGTCGGCGTCAATCTGATGGACCTCGAGCATCACGCCCGCCGGCGGATCGCCGAGCGTGGCGCCGAGTCCTGCTACTGGGACTACGCCCCGTCGTTCGGCCGCGGTCCGTTCCGCAACGTGCTGTGCCTGTCGGTCAACGACGCGGTGCTGCACGGCCTGCCACACGACTACGTCCTGCGCGACGGTGACCTGCTCAGCATCGACATGGCGGTCGGCATCGACGGCTGGGTCGCCGACTCCGCTCTCTCGGTCGTCGTCGGCACCCCCGACCCGGCCGACCTGAAGCTGATCGAGGCCACCGAGGTCGCCCTGGAGGCCGCCATCGCCGCCGCCCGGCCCGGCGGCCGCCTCGGCGATGTCTCGGCGGCGATCGGTGAGGTCGCCCGCTCCTACGGCTACGGCGTCAACGGCGAGTTCGGCGGCCACGGCATCGGCCGCACGATGCACGAGGCCCCGCACGTTGCCAACAACGGCCGTGCCCGCCGGGGCCTCAAGCTCGATCCCGGGCTCACCATCGCCATCGAGCCGTGGTTCTGCCGCTCCACCGATAAGATCAAGTTTGACGACGACGGCTGGACGATCCGCTCCGCCGACGGGTCCCGCACCGCCCACTCCGAACACACCGTCGCCATCACGGCTGCCGGACCCCAGGTCCTGACCCGCCGCCCCTCCCAGGGTGCCGCCCCGGCCGACCCCGCCAGGAGGCCTGCCACGGCGCCCTGAGTCGCGTCCGGACCCTGCCCGCGTGCCGCTCGGGGCGCGCCGCGCACGGACGCCCCATCCCGCTGCGGACGGCGTGCGGGTCCGCCGTTCGTCGACCGATCATGGCGGCGCGGTAGGGTGTGGCCCGTACTGCCCAGGCACAGCCGTACCCGAAGGCTGCTCGTGAATCTTGGCTACGACCTGCTGGGACCCCTGGTGGTGTCGCGCGAGGACGGCCAGGCCGTCCCGTTGGGATCGGTCAAGCAACGCCTGCTGCTCGCCGCCCTGCTACTTCGGCCGAATGAGGTCGTCGGTGTTGACGACCTGCTCTCCGTGATCTGGGGGGACACCCCACCGGCGTCGGCGGCGGCGAACCTGCGCACCTACGTGTTGGGCCTGCGCCGGCGCCTGAACGACGACAGCGGCCCGTCGCGGTTGACCGCCGTGGCCGGCGGGTACCTGCTGCGGGTCGAGCCGGGGGAGCGGGATCTGGACCGCTTCGACGCGGCGGCGTCGCGTGGCCGGCGTGCGCTCGCCGCGAACGATCCGACCGGCGCAGCGACCGAGTTCGCGACGGCCGTCGACATCTGGCGCGGGGCGCCGCTGGCCGATCTTCCGCTGCCGGCGCCGCTGGTCCACCTGGCCGGCCAGCTCGAGGAGCGGCGGGCACTCGCAGAGGAGGACTACGCCGACGCGTTGCTGGCCATCGGTGCGATCGACGCGGTGCTACCCCGCCTGCGGGCGCTGCTGGATCGGCACCCACTCCGGCAGCGGGCCTGGGGCCAGTTGATGGTGACGCTGTATCACGCCGGGGATGTGGCGGGCGCGCTCGGGGCGTTCCAGCGGGCCCGGCGGGTGCTGGCCGAGGAGACCGGCCTGGATCCGGCGCCGTGGCTCAGCCAGCTCCACGCCGAGATCCTGCGCCACGGCGAGATCCCCCGTCCGTGGCAGGCCGCCGCCGGCCGGCAGCCACGACCGGAGACCTCCGCCCCGGTCGGTGCGGAGGGTGCGACAAGTGTTCCGGGGGGAGCGGCGGCCCAGCATCCGGGGACCGGGATGGCGGCGATGTCCTGGCGCGCGGAGGGCAACGGCAGCCGTCCGAATCTGCTCGTCCCCCGGCAGCTTCCGCCCGAGACCGCGATGTTCGTCGGACGCACCGCACAACTGCACCGACTCTCCGAGTTGGCGGACACTCCGAGGCGGGCCGGGGTGACCATATCGGTGATCACAGGTCCGGGTGGGGTGGGCAAGACGGCACTGGCACTGCACTGGGCCCACGCGGTCGCGCACCGCTTCGTCGACGGCCAGCTCTACATCAACCTTCGCGGGTACGGTCCGAGCCGTTCGGTGATGAGCCCGAACGAGGCGATCCGGAGCTTCCTCGAGGCGCTCGGCATCCCCGCCTTACGGATTCCGACCACCCTCGAAGCGCAGGTGGGCCTCTACCGCAGTCTGCTCGCCGGCCGGCGCGTACTGGTCGTGCTCGACAACGCGTTCAGCGCGGAACAGGTCCGGCCACTGTTGCCGGGCACCTCGGGTGGCGTCGTCGTCGTCACGAGCCGCAACCAGCTCGCGGGGCTTGTCGCGGTCGAGGGCGCCCACCCGCTACCGGTGGCCGTGCCCTCCCGCGACGAGGCGCGAGAACTCCTGGCGTGTCGGCTGGGCAAGGCACGTATGGACGCCGAGACGGATGCGGTGGACGCGGTGATCGAGAGATGCGGCGGCCTGCCGCTGGCCCTCGCGATCGTCGCGGCCCGCGCCGCCACCGCACCGACGACTCCCCTCGCGCAACTGGCCGCGGAACTGCGCGGCTCCCGGGCCGTCCTGGACATGTTCACCGGCGACGACGAGACCCGAGACTTGCGCGCGGTCCTCTCCTGGTCGTACCGGGCGCATCATGGGCCGGTCGCGCGGCTGTTCCGCATGCTGGGCCTGCACATCGGCGTCGATGTGAGTGTGGAGGCGGCGGCCAGCCTGACCGGCCTGCCGGCCGGTGAGGCACGACGCGCCCTGGCCGAACTCAACAGCGCGAACCTGATCGACGAGCACCGTCCCGGCCGCTACACCCTGCACGACCTCATGCGTGCGTACGCGGCCGAACTCGTCATGGAGACCGAGGCCGAAGAGGAACGCCGGGCCGCGCTACGCCGGCTGTTCGACCACTATCTCCACTCGTCGCGTCTCGCGGACCGGCAGATCGCGCCCCAGCTCGATCATCAGCTGGAGCCGCCAGCTCCCGGGGTCACCACCGTCGCGAGCCCAGACCACGATCGGGCCGTCGCGTGGTTCAAGACCGAGCACCGGGCCCTGCTCACGGCGAACGAGCGCGCCGCCGATCTGGGGATGCCGGAACTCGTCGAGCCGTTGACCGCGACCTTCGAGTCCTATCTGCACATGTCCGGTCGGCTCCAGGACTGGGTGACCGTCCGGGAGTCCGCCCTGAAGACGACGCGTGCCATGGGTGACCTGGCCGGGCAGGCGGCGACACACCAGGGTCTGGGCCGTGCCTACAGCAAGCTCGGCCGCTTCGACGACGCGCACGTCCATCTTCGAGAAGCGCTCGGCATCCACCAGGCACTCGGGAACAAGATCGCCGTGGCATACACGGATCTCGCCCTCAGCCACTCCCTCGAACGGAGCGGTCGGACAGCCGCGGCGCTGGAGCATGCCCTCAGCGCGCTCGACCAGTTCGTGGCCGAGGCGCACCAGGCAGGGAAGGCCCGTGCCCTCAACGCGGCAGGCTGGTGCCACGCCCTGTTGGGCGACCACGCCATCGCTCTTCCCCTGTGCGAGCAGGCGCTCCAGATCTATCAGGAGATGCGCATGATCCTCGGCGAGGCGAACACCTGGGACAGCCTCGGATTCATCCATCATCACCTGGGCGACGCGGCGCAGGCCATCCACTGTTACGAACAGGCGCTGAGACTGTCCCGCCAGGCCGGCAGCCAGTTCTACGAAGCCGAGACACTGTTCCGGTTGGGTGACGCGTACCACGCCGACGGGCGCCCCGCGGAGTCCCGCGAGGCCTGGCAGCAGGCGCTGGAGATCTTCGAACTCACCGGCCACCCGGACGCCGGCGAACTCCGTGCAAGGCTGTCCCGCGGGGCGGCGTGACCGACCGGGGACGCAGTCGGGACCGGATGGTGGCCGCTACCTGGCCGCCGCCTCGGCACGTGCGGGGGACAGCCCTGTCGTGCTGGCTCCGGCGGATCGGACCGATTCCGTCTCCGCGAGGCGTTCGCCGAACTCCTGCCAGCCGTCCGCGCAGGCATCCGCGATGGCGCGCAGCGACTCCCGGCAGTGGTCCGGGACGTTCTCCGCGACCGTGTCGGACCGGGCGATGAACGCCAGCGTCATCGACGCCAGCCGGAGCAGCGCCCTGCCCCGCTCGGTGTAGCGCAGCGACGGGTCGTGGAGCAGGCGCTCCAACCGTGCCTCGGCGGTGAGCGTGGCGCCCTGGCCGGTTGCCGAGGACCACTTGCCGGTGGGCCGTAGCACGGTGACGTTGGACCGGACCGGGGCTGCCGGAGCGGCATGTGCGACGGGCGGGGAGGGCAGACCCGCCTCGGCCGGATTCACCACGCCGTTCTCCGCGGCGAGCTTGCGCCGTACGTCCATCGCGGTGCCCACGGAGATTCCCGCCTCGCGGGCGACCTCGCGCAGGCTCGCTCCCGGCCGGCTCCGCATGATCTCCGTCGCGATCCGGCGGCCCTTCTCCGCGGAGAGCGGATGCCGGCGGCCGTCCCGGCCGACCCGGACGCCCAGCCGGTTCCGGTGGTCGGGTGACCGGCGTCGCTGCGCGGCGACGGTCTTCGGTGAGACTCCGCAGACGGCGGCTATCCGCCGGTCCGACCAGTGCGGGTGCGCGCCGAGGATGCGCCCGACGGCTGCGGCACGGTCCCGCGCCGACAGCGGCATACCGTGTACGGAGTTGAGCCGTACCGCGGCGACGAAGGCTTCCTCGTCCGTCCCGTCGAAGTAGACGACGGGGATCAGATGTTCCCCGCGGGAGCGCGCCGCCTCCAGCCGGTGCATGCCGTCGACGACGCGCAACGACGCACGCTGCACCACGATCGGTGGAACCATGGCGACCAGATCGGCGAGCTGCCTGGTGTGTGCCGGACTGGTGCCGTCCAGACGCGGCGAGAGGCCGTCACGCAACGCGGCGATCTCGACCAGTTCCACAGGTGCGGAAAGGATGCGGGCGAAAAGGTCTGGAAAATGCGCGGGTGCCGATCTCCGAGGACGCCCAGGTATTCCTGCCATGTACATGACGAAAGGTGGTTCCGCATGGGTGACAATCGCTCGGGACGGGACTGCTGGCACCGGGGCTCCTGGATCGGTTGGAGGCGTCGCTGAATCCGCCGCGCGTTATCCGGTCGCGGTCCGGTGGCACCGTGCCCCCATTCAGGGCAGCGGCGAAGGCCGGGCGGATCGGATACGACACGGAAGCCATTGCACTTTTGGTGGTCCGTACAGGGGAAGGCTACGGTGATCCACGTACAACTCTTGTATAAGTGGCGTACAGCCGTGGCGGGCGGCGGCGCGGCGTCCGGTACAAATGGACCGTGCTTCTGCGCTTCGACCTGCTCGGCCCGCTGGTGGTCACCCGCGAGGGCCGGCCTGTTCCGCTGGGCTCGGTGAAGCAGCGCCTGCTGCTGGCGGCCCTGCTGCTGCGGCCGAACGACGTGGTCGGCACCGATGAGCTGGCCGCGGTGTTGTGGGCCGACGAGGCGCCCCCGTCCGCGGCGGCGAACCTGCGTACCTACGTGCGAGGGTTGCGGCGGTCGCTGGGTGGCGGCGAGTCGTGGCAGGGGATCTCCGCCGCGGCCCGTGGTTACCGGATCCGGGTGGGGCCCGCCGAGCGGGATCTGGACCGGTTCGACGCGGCCGCGGCCCGTGGCCGGGACGCTCTCGCCGCCGGGGACGCGGCCCTGGCCGAAGTGGAGCTCGCCGCCGCCGTCGGCATGTGGCGCGGGGCGGCGCTCTCCGGTCTGCCGTTGCATCCGTCGCTGGCCTGGCGGGTCGGGCAGGTGGAGGAGCGGCGGATGGTCGCCGAGGAGGACTACGCCGAGGCGATGTTGGCGCTCGGCTCGCGGGCCGAGGTCGTACAGCGGCTGCGTGCCCTTCTCGACCGGCATCCGCTGCGGCAGCGGGCGTGGGGCCAGCTGATGCTCGGTCTGTACCGCATCGGCGATGTGGCCGGCGCGCTTGACGCCTTCCGGCAGGCGCGGCAGGTGCTGGCCGAGCAGGCCGGCCTGGAGCCGGCGCCGCAGCTCACCCGGTTGCGCAACGACATCCTGCACCACCGCCCGGGCCTGGCAGCGTCGTCGGCGACCGGCCCGGACGGGCCGGTGCGCGGCGCCGCGCCGCCGGACCCGCTCACCGGACGTCCCGCGCAGCTGCCCCTCGCGGTGCCGGAGTTCGTCGGCCGTGGCGCCGAACTCGCCAACCTCGACGCGCTTCTCGACGAGGGGGCACCGGGCCCGACGACGGTGGTGATCTCCGCGGTCTCCGGCATGGCCGGGGTCGGCAAGACCGCCCTGGCGCTGCACTGGGCACACCGAATGGCCGGGCACTTTCCCGACGGCCAGCTCTACGCGAACCTGCGCGGATACGACGACGCCGACGCGATGTCCCCGGACGATGCCCTGCTCGGCTTCCTCGAGGCACTGGGCGTGCCGCACGCCCGGATCCCGTCCGGCGTCCAGGCCCGGATCGGACGCTACCGCGACCTGCTGGCCTCGCGCCGGATGCTCGTGGTGCTCGACAACGCGCGGGACTCCGACCAGGTACGCCCACTGCTGCCCGGTGCCGGCAGGTGTGTGGTCGTGGTCACCAGCCGCGATCGGCTCAGCGGCCTGGTCGCGGAGGAGAGCGCGGTACCTCTGACGCTGGACGTGCTCACCACCGAAGAGTCGATGAGCCTGCTGTCCCGCCGGCTCGGCTCGGACCGGCTCGCCGCCGAGCCGGCCGCGGTCACCGGCATCATCGCGGCCACCGGTCGGCTTCCACTCGCCCTGTCGATGGTGGCGGCCCGCATCGCCACGCACGCCTCGTTTCCGCTCGACGCCATCGCCGCGGAGCTGCACGCGGCCGAGGCGAGACTGGACGCCCTGGCCAACGGGGATGCCCGGCGGGTCTTCTCGTGGTCGTACCTGGCACTGGGCCGGGACGCGTCGCGTCTGTTCAGGTTGCTGGGGCTGCATCCGGGCCCCGATCTCACCGTCGACGCCGCCGCCGCGCTCGCCGGAGTGCCGGTGCCGGCCGTCCTGCCGCCGCTGCGCGAGCTGACCCGGCTCCACCTGCTGGCCGAACACGTTCCGGGCCGGTACGCCTTCCACGATCTCCTCCGAGGCTACGCGGCCGAGCTTGCGGAATCGTCGGAGCACGCCGACGAACGGCTGGCCGCCCGGCACCGGTTGTACGACTACTACCTGCACGACGCCTATCCGGCGGCGCTGTTGCTCCAGCCGCAGTGGGCGCCCATCGACCCGGTGCCACCGCTGCCGGCGCAGCTGAGGAGGCCGGCGGCCGACCACGACACCGCGCTCGCCTGGTTCACGGCGGAGCGGCGCGTGCTGCTGCGCCTCGTCGTCCAGGCCGCCGAGACGGGATTCGAGGCGTACGCCTGGCAGATAGCCTGGACGCTGAACACGTTCCTCGCACCGAGCGGTCTCTGGCAGGAGCAGCTCGCCACCCAGCGGGTCGCGCTCGCGGCCGCGGAAAAGATCGACGACGTCGCCGGGCAGGCCGCGACGAACCGGCTGCTGGCCCGCGCGTTCACCCGGCTCGGCCAGCACGACACCGCGGAATTCCGGCTGCGGCGCGCACTCGAACTGCACGAACGCCTCGGCGATCCGACCGGCCAGGCGCAGACCCTGCACAACTACTGCGAACTCTGCTATCTGCGGGGCCGGCCGGAGGAGGCGCTCGCGCTCGGCCGCGAAGCGCTGCGGCTCTATCGGCTGGCCGGGAACAGCTCCGGAGAAGCACGGACGCTGAACGCGATCGGCTGGTTGTACGCCAGCGCGGGCGACTATCCCCAGGCCATCGCGAGCTGTACGGAGGCCCTCGCCCGGCAGCAGCGGAGCGGCGACCGCAACGGCCAGGCGGCGACGCTGGACAGCCTCGGCTTCGCGTACGACCGCCTCGGCGAGCACGACCGGGCACTGAGCTGTTATGAACAGGCGATCCGGCTGTTCCGCGACTCCGCGGACCGGTACCACGAGGCCGAAACCCTGATCCGGCTCGGCGAGACGCGGGAGTCGATCGCCGATCTGCCCGGGGCGGCAACCGCGTGGCGGCGTGCGGCGCAGATCTACGACGAACTGGGTGACCAGGCGGCCGAGGACGCCCGCCGCCGACTCGAACGACTGGGCTGATCCCCCGGCTCGCCACCGCAGGGCGGCGCGGGTACGAGGTCGCGGCAAGTTCAACCGATGCCCCGGAAGCGGCTGAACACCCGATCGGCCGGGCCGCCACCCGCACCGGGCACGGGTCCCGCGCGACGTGCACCGGCGTCGCGGGCCGGCGCGGAAACGGGGTCCGGCGTTACGACGCCGCCGGTCTGGCGTCGGGGTAGCCCGAGCGCATCGCGAGGGCGACCGCGGCGGTACGGCTCGGGCAGTCGAGCCGGACCAGGATCTTGCCGACGAGCCGCTTGGCGCCGTGCTCGGAGATACCCAGGCGACGGGCTATCTGCTTGTTGCTGAGGCCGTCCACCATCAGCGACATCACCTGGTGTTCGCGCGGTGTCAGTCCGTCCACCGCGGCCGGTGCCTGGCAGGTGCACCGGTCCAGCCGGTCCAGCACGTCCCGGGCCAGCGTCGCGGGCATCGGAAGGTCACCGTTGCTGATGCACGCAAGAGCGATGCCCAGCCGGTCCGCCGTCAGTTCCGCCTCGCCGAGGAACCCGTCGGCCACGACGCCGGCCAGTCTCGTCCCGTTGTCCGCGTCGAAGGAGTCGAAGGCGTCGAGCAGGATCAGGACCTTGGTGCCCCGCCTTCGGTATTCGTCGAGAACGGGGAGCGTCTGTTCACCGAGCTCGCGGAGCGCCACGAGCACGAAGTCCGCGGCGGTCCGCGCCGGCAGGTCGGCGAGGCAACCGATGGTCAGTCGGGCGTAGCCCGCCAGCTTCGGTGAGTGGAAGATGCCTTCGACACCGTGCCGCTTGACCACGTTGTCCACGGCGAGGAATACGGAGATCCTCCGGTCCGTCGACGTCTTGTGTGGACCGTTCAGCATCTGCCGCACACCTTTCTTCCGACCCGTGGTGCCGGCCGGGTCGCCGAACCCGATCAGGCGAGGGCGATGTTACAAGTGGCTCGGAGCTTGCGCACTCTGTTCAAGGTTGTCACGGCATTGCGGTCGGCCTGATCGCCGCTACCGTGTGTCCGTGGCGACTGGACGTACGACGGATGTGCCGACATACGACCCGACAGACCGTGCCTTTCAAGAGAATCCGTATCCGCTACTCGCACGCCTGCGTGCGGAGGACCCACTGCACCTGACGGCGGATGGCATTCAGGTGGTGACGCGATATCACGATGTCCGCGCACTCTTGCGTGAGTCGGCGTGCGTGCGGGAGTTTCCGTCACGCCGTTACGCACTGTCGGGTCGCGCCGGTGCCACGGCGCAGTCGTTCGCCCGGGCGGTGGTCAGCAGGGATCCGCCCGCGCACACGCAGCTTCGCGGGCTGCTCTCGCCGCCGTTCACGCCGGGCGCGGCGCGGACGCTGCGCGGCACCGTCGAGTCCCTTGTGGATGCCCTGCTCGACGACGCCGAGTCCCGACACGGCCAGGTGATCGACGTCATGCGGGACGTCGCCGACCAGCTGCCCTACCTGGTCAACTGCGTCATACTCGGGTTGCCCACCACCGACTATCGCATGCTGGCCCCGTGGGTCGCCGCGATCGAGGACGCCTCGGTGCCGTCTCCCACCTCCGAGGCCGTGCAGGCCAGCGATTGCGCGATCGAGGCGTTCCGCGACTACCTGACCCCCTACTTCAGCGGCGACCGCCGTCCCGACCCGGCAGGGCTGCTCGCCCGGCTCGCCGACGCGGACGGTGGCGAGCGCGGATTCTCCCGGGCCGAACTCGTCGACAACGCCATCGGGCTGTTTCCGGCAGGTGCGGAGACCGTGACCGGCCTGGTCGGCAACCTCGTCTGGCTCCTGCTCGACGACCCGGAGCAGTGGGATCTGGTCCGCCGCGACCCGGCGGCGAGACCGCGGGCGATCGAGGAGGCGCTGCGGTTCGAGAGCCCGATCAACGTCGCGTACCGCTGGGTGACCGAGGACGTCACCGTGCAGAGCGGGGTCATCGCGGGCGGGCGGGTGGTCGTCCTCTCGCTGGCCGCCGCGAACCGCGACCCCGGGGTTTTCACCCACCCGGACCGCTTCGACTGCCGGCCCGGGCGGGTGCCGAACGTCGCCTTCGGCTCCGGCCGGCACGTCTGTCTCGGGGCTCACCTGGCCAGGTTGCAGGGGGAGGTGGTGATCGAGCGGTTGCTGCGCAGATATCCCGGCCTGACGCTTGCCGACAGCCCCGTGCGCAAGCACTCCGTCGAGCTGCGCTGCCTGCAACGGCTTCCGGTGCGCCTGGCACGGCACTGACGCCCGGTCACTGACGCCCGGCACTGTCACTGATGGGTGGCCAGCGCGGTGAGGAACCGCACCGTCTGGTGCAGGTCGATCGGGCGGAAGTCCCGGACCACCCTGAGGGCCGCCTCCCTCAGCTGCGGCGCACCCTCGCCCAGCTCGCGCAGCAGGTGCCCCTGTGACTGTGACCGCACCCACTCCCACCAGTGCAACTCGTCCGTGAACTCGAAGGTGAACGTCTGTTCGAAGGACTCCCACCGCGTGTATCCACCCGCCGTCACAAGGTCCGGTAGGGCCTGCGGCCGGCCCGCGCCGTGGACCGGCCGCACGCCGGCCCGGCGCAGCTGGCGGCGCAGCATGTCGCCGAAGAAGCCCCACTTCGCGTCGCTTGGCCCCAGCTCGCTGACGCCGAGCACGCCGCCGGCCCGCGTCACCCGGCGCATCTGGCGCACGGCGGCCGCCGGGGAGACGAACAGCCGCAGGCTGGTGGAGCAGCCGACCGCATCGGCGAGACCGGAGCGTAGCGGCAGCAGTTCGGCATCCGCCTGGAGGTAGTGGACGGCCGCGCCGGTGCTTCCGGTGGGTGCGGCCCGGATCATCCCGATGGAGAGGTCGGAGGCGACCGTCAGGGCCTGCGGGCAACGCGCGGCCATCGCTTCGGCCAGCGCACCCCGTCCGGCCGCGACGTCGACGAAGACGCGTGGCGGACCGGCGAGCCGGGCGCGGATCGCCTCGGCCAGCCGGTCGGCGATGGTCGCGAAGAAGGGCAGGGCCGCGTCATAGCTGGCCGCGTTGCCGCCGAACGCCGCCTCCATCTCCGCCCGGTGCGCCTGCCATGGCCCGCCGGTGGTGCCGGCGTGAACCGGCTCGGGCGAGGGTGCCGCAGACCCCACGGTGGGCCTCCCGTCGTGACGGCAGTTGCCGGTCGTCGGCAGTCGAGGCTACCCGCCCGGTGGCATGGAATCCGGTGGTGCGCACCAACCGGCGCACCAACGCATACCCGCCAACCGCGGGGCCGGCGGGCACGATCGTTACCGGACGTCCAGCGCGTGCCGGGAGATCGAGCGAGAGGGGACCCAGATGGCAGACGATGACGACAACCGCAGCTATCTCGTCGTGGTCAACGACGAGGAGCAGTACTCGATCTGGCCTGACGGCAGGGACGTGCCCGCGGGCTGGTGGAGTGTCGGCGTCAGCGGGGCCAAAGGGGAGTGCCTCGACCACATCGAGCGGGTGTGGACCGACATGCGTCCCCGATCGCTCCGGGAGCACCTGCAGGCGGCGGCGACCGACCGGCACCATGACGGCTGACCGGGAGCTGCAACCCGTATCGGGAATACAGCACCAGATCTGGTTCCTGGAGCGGCTGCTTCCGGAACGGCTCTGGTATCACATCCCGTACGCGTGGCGGATATCCGGACGCCTCGACCGGGCTGCGCTGCACCGCGCGCTCCACCAGGTCATCGCACGGCACGAGGCGCTGCGTACGCACTTCGTCGAAGAGGACGGCGTGCCGTACCAGGTGATCGAGGCGCGGCCGCGGGTGGACCTTCCGCTCACCGATCTCGCCGAGCTGACCGAACCCACCCAAACGGCGACCGTCAGCCGGATCATCGACGAGGAACTCGGCCGAACCTTCGATCTCTACTCCGGACCGCTGCTGCGGGCCCGCCTGCTCCGGCTGGGAGCGGAGGAACACGTCCTCGTCGTGACGTTCCACCACCTCGTCTTCGACGGATGGTCGACGGGAATCTTCCTGACCGAGCTGGGTGCGTTCTACGACGACGAGGCGGCGGCCCTGCCCCCGCTCCAGGCGCAGTACCGGGACTACGTGGCCTGGCAACGCGCCCGCGCCGGGTCGCCGCAGGAGGCCGCGGACCTCGGGTACTGGACCGACCTGCTCGCCGACGCGCCGCGGCTGCTCGACATGCCGACCGACCGGCCGCGCCGCCCGGTGACCAGCGCCGTGGGAGGCAGCCGCGAGGGGTCTCTGCCCGGCACGCTCCTCGACTCGATAGCCACGTTCGGCCGGGAGACCGAGAACGCCACTCCGTTCATGGTGCTGCTCTCGGCGTACGCCGTCCTGCTCGCCCGCTACACCGGACAGCAGGACCTCTGCATCGGCTGCCCCATCGCGACCCGGACCCGCGCCGAGTGGCAACCGTTGATCGGCTTCTTCGTCAGCACCCTGCCGATGCGGATCGACCTCTCCGGCCGGCCGACCTTCCGGCAGCTCGTACGGCGGGTGCGGGCGGCCACGCTTGACGCCTACGCACACCTGCACGCGCCCCTCGAACACCTCGCCCAGGTCCTGCCGCGAGGGTCGGCGCCCGCGCACGCCCCGCTCTTCCAGGCGATCTTCGCAATGCAGACCGGCTTCGGGGACCGGCTGGGACACCTCGCCATTCCCGGCCTACGGATCGAGCCGATCGACATCGAGTCCCGCAGCGCCAAGGCCGACCTGATTCTCGGGGTCGGCAGCGACGCGGACGGCGGCCTGCGGCTCGCCCTCGAATACAGCGCCGACCTGTACGACCCGGCAACGGCGACCCGGCTGCTGCGGCAGTTGCACGGCGTGCTGGAGTCGGCGATGGCCGGGCCCGACCTGCCGGTGAGCCGGCTGTCCCTCCTGCTGCCCGGCGAGCGTGACCAGGCGACCGGTGCCGGCCGTCCGTCGGCCGTCACCGCGCCGACGACCACCACCGCGCCGGCCGCCACGCTCCTGCCGACCGCGACGCTCGTGCCGGCCGGCATCGCGCGGTGGGCCGCCACCGCGCCGGCCGGCACGGCGATCAGCGCCGGGGGCCGGCGATGGTCGTACGCCGAGGTGGACGTCCGGGCCAACCGGTTGGCGCACCGCCTGCGCGCGCTTGGTGTCGGTGCCGAGGAGCCCGTGGCCATCTGGTTGGAACGCGGGGCGGAGGTGGTGATCGCGGCCCTGGCGGTGCTGAAGGCCGGTGGGGGATACCTGCCGCTCGACCCCGGGCTGCCCCGGGCGCGGCTGGAGATGATCCTCGCCGAGGTCGGTCCACGGGTGCTGCTCACCCAGGCGAGCCTGCTCGACCGGGCGCCGCGGCACGACGCCCACCTGCTGGTCCTGGACGACCCGGCCGAGGCCGCCCGACTCGACGTCATGCCCGCCACCGGCCCGGCGGTCCGCATCCGTCCCGACCACCTCGCATACGTCATCTTCACGTCGGGGTCGACCGGCCGCCCCAAGGGGGTGATGGTCGAGCACGCCCAGCTGTCGCGGTTGTTCCCGGTCACCGAGCCGCTGTTCGGCTTCGACGCCGACGACGTCTGGACCACGGTGCACTCCACCGCGTTCGACTTCTCCGTCTGGGAGATGTGGGGCGCGCTCGTCCACGGTGGCCGGCTGGTCGTGGTGCCCGAACAGGCCGCGCGTTCCCCGCACGACCTGCTGGCGTTGCTCGTCGCCGAGAAGGTCACCGTGCTGTGCCAGACACCCTCCGCGCTGCGCGGGCTGACCGCCGTACTCGCGCGCGAGCCGGCGGCCCGGGAGGCCCTCGCGTTGCGGGTCGTGATCCTGGGCGGCGAGGCGCTGACCGCCGCCGACGTGGCCGGCTGGTTCGCCGTCGTCGGCACCGGCGGACCGCGCCTGGTCAACATGTACGGGATCACCGAGACGACCGTGCACACCACGTACCGTCCGGTCCTGCCAACGGATGCTGGCGAGCGCGCCGGCAGCCCCATCGGCGGGCCGCTGGGCGACGTCGCGCTCCATGTGCTGGACGACGAACTGGCGCCGGTCGCCGAAGGCGTGCCCGGCGAGTTGTACGTCGGCGGCGCCGGTGTGGCCCGCGGCTACCTGGGCCGGCCGGTGCTCACCGCGCAGCGGTTCCTGCCCGATCCGTTCGGGCACCCCGGCGCCCGGATGTACCGCAGCGGCGACCGGGTGCGCCGCACCGGCGACGGCGGGCTGGAGTATCTGGGCCGGCTGGACGATCAGGTCAGCATCCGGGGCTACCGGATCGAGCCGGGCGAGATCGAGTCGGCCCTGGGCTCGCACCCCGAGGTCGCGGCCTGCGCGGTGGCGGTCCGGGGCGGTTCGTCCGGCGAGCAACGGCTGGTGGCCTACGTGGTGCCGGTCGACGGTGGCGGTCTGCCGGCGGGCCTGCGGGCGTACCTCGCCCGGTCGGTGCCCACCCACATGCTGCCCGGGGCCTACGTCCCGCTGGCCGCGCTGCCGCTGACCCGCAACGGGAAGCTGGACCGCGCCGCCCTGCCTCCGCCGCCACCGCCGGCCTCGGCCGCACCGCGGCCGGGCGGCGACCCCCGGCGGCGGACGTTGCACCGGTTGTTCAGCACCGTGCTCGGCACCGGCGAGGTCGGCCCCGACGACGACTTCTTCGACCTCGGCGGGCATTCGATCACGGCCCTGCGGCTGGCGTTGCTGGCCGAGGAGGCCCTCGCGGTGCCGGTCCGGGTGGCGGACGTCTTCCAGGCACCGACCATCCGCGAACTGGCCGCGAGGCTGGCTGTGCCTGCGGTGGACGGGAGGTCGACGCTCGTCCCGTTCGGGGCCGAGACGCCCGGGCGGCCACGGCTGGTCCTGGTCCACCCGGCCGGCGGCGGGCTCGACTGCTACGCGCCGCTGGCCCGGGCGCTCGGCGACGCCTTCACGGTGTCGGGCATCGTGCCCGACGGGCTCGACTCCGGTACGCGGCCGGACCGCAGCATCGAGGAGATGGCCGCCCGGTATGTCAAGGCGCTCGGCGATGCCCCGCCCGGCGGTGCCGATGACGGCGCCGGGCCGGTGGTGCTGGGCGGCTGGTCCTTCGGCGGAGTGGTCGCCTTCGAGATGGCGCTGCAGCTGCGGCAGCGCACGGCCACGGAGGCGCGGGTGGTCCTGCTGGACAGCCGGGCCGCCCCCTTCCTGGCCGAGCGGACCGCCGAGCCTCCGCCCGTCCTGCCGCCCAGGTACGGCGACCGGAGCACCGCCGACGTTCCGGCGGAACGGCTGGACGCGGTCTTCCGGGCGCACCTGGACGCGTTGCTCGCCTACCGGCCGGCGGGAGCGTGTCACGGCCGGCTGGCCGTGCTGCGTGCCGCGGACGGCCCGGACGACGGCTCGGGTCCGGATCTCGGCTGGCGCCGCTGGTCGGCCGGGGAGCTCCTCGCCGGGGACGTCCCCGGCGACCATCACAGCATGCTGGCGGATGAGCACGCCGACGAGCTCGCGGCGCGGCTGCGCCGGCTGCTCACTCCGACCAGCGGACCTCTCACTCCGACCAGCGGACCTCGACCGGCAGGCTCTGGTAACCCTGGATGAGATTGGAGCGGGTCGGTAGCGGATCGCCGGCAAGGTGTACCGCGCCGGCCCGTTCGGCCAGGATCCGGAGCACGACGGCGATCTCGAGCCGGGCCAGGCGGGCGCCCAGACAGACGTGGGGCCCGTGTCCGAAGCCCAGGTGGCGGTTGGGGCTGCGATCCGGCCGGAAGGTCTCCGGCTGCGCGAAGACCCCCGGGTCGCGGTTCGCCGCCGCCAGCCAGGCGACCACCGGATCCCCGGCGGCGATGGCCTGCCCGCACAGCGTCAGGTCCGCGGTGGCCACCCGCAGCACGTGCATGCCCGGCGACACCCAGCGGATGGCCTCCTCGGCGGCCGTCTGCACCAGGGTCGGGTCCTCCCGGATCCGGTCCAGCAGCCCTGGCGTCCGGCTCGCCGCGTCGAAGCAGCCCGCGATGACGTGGCGCGCGGTCTGGTTGCCGCCGATGAGCAGGTTGTAGCAGTTGACCAGCACCTCGTCCCGGGTCAGGTCGTCCTCGGCCAGCAGGGCGCTGATCAGGTCGTCTCCGGGGGAGCGGTCCCGCAGTGCCAGCTGGTCACCGAAGTAGCCGAAGATCTCCGTGTGTGCCTCCACGGAGGCGGCGGCGGTGGACTCGCTGCCGGGGCTGGCGAACGCGGTGTCGGTCAACCGCATGACATGGTCGCGGTCGCCCGCCGGAACGCCCAGCACCTCGCAGACGACGGCGGCGGGGAGCAGCGGGCCGATGTGTCGCGCGACGTCGACCACTCCCACCGCACGCATCTCGGCCAGCAGGTGGTCGACCTCCTTGCGCACGAACGGTTCCAGCGCGGCAACGGCCGACCGGGACAGGAAGCGCCCGAGGATCTCGCGGAGCCGGAGGTGCCGGGCACCGTCGGCGGCGACGATCATCTCCCCGCCGGCCCGGTCCGGGTGGTCGGCGTCGAAGCCGATGAGCATGCCGTAGCGGGAGGTGAACGGTGCCTGCGGGCCGAGAACCGCGGTACATGCCTGATGCGAGAACACCGACCAGAACCCGGACGGAGAGCTGCCCGGCGGGCTCCAGACGATCCGGTCCTCGGTGGCGTGGTCGTGCCACATCGCGTACCGGTCCCGCGACGCGTACAGCTGCGGGTCACCCAGATCCATGCCGTCCCTCCCCAACAACCGCCGGGGCGGCAGCCCCGGCCCCGCCGCGTCCGGCGGCGACCTCGACCCGGTCGACCGTCACGTCGCGGATGTTCCGGACGTCTCTGACCAGCAACAGGACCAGCACGACCGCCACCTGGACGCCGCCGACCCACAGCAACGTGGTCCGGACGCCGGCGAGCCCGGCCAGGGTGCCGGCAAGGGCCAGCCCGACCGGATAGACCAGCAGGCCACCGAGCCACTCGTAGGCGGAGACCCGGGACAGCAGGTGCTCCGGGATGTGCTGCTGGACCAGCGTCTGGAAGACACCACCGAAGGTCAGGGCGCCCACACTGCCGAGCACCGAGACCACCATGATCACCGCCGGGGGCGCGCCCGCGGCGAAGGCGACGGGTAGCAACCCGTACAGCGCCGCCAGCGGTACCGCGGTGCGCAGCGGATGCCGCCGGCGGAGGCGCATCGTGATGAACCCGCCGAGCGCCGCACCGATGCCTCCGGCGGTGACGGCCGCCGCCCAGACCGTGGCGCCACCGTAGAAGAGACGGCTCGCCTGCGGGCCGAGCACCATGTATATCCCGATCAGGCCGTTGACGGCGGTGGACGACAGGACGACCGCCCAGAACCAGGTACGGCCGCGCAGTTCGTCCCAGCCCTGTCGCAGCTCGTGCAGGAAGTGCGGATCGGCCGGCCGTGGCGGGCGGGCGACCCGGATCCGGGCGAGTAGCACCAGGCCGGCGGCGAGCGACGCCGCGGTCGCCAGGATGGCCCAGCCCGGCCCCGCCGTGACCACGAGCGTGCCGGCGATGGCCGGGCCGGCGATCCCCGCCGCCGACAGGGCCATCGCCTGGAGCATGTTGGCCTGCTGCAGGTGTGGCCGGCTGACCACGGCCGGCGTCATGCCCGCCGCCGCGGGTGTGAAGACCGCCGCGGCTATCCCGTCCATCCCGAACAGGACCACCAGGGTCCACAGCGACGGGTGCGCGACCAGCAGCAGCACCGCGACGGTGGCCCCGGTGAGGCACCGCACCGCGTCCGCACCGATCATCACGGCCCGGCGCGGGAACCGGTCCGCGATGACGCCACCGGCGAGGATGAACAGCAGTTGGGCCGCCGCCCGGGTGCCCAGCACGATGCCGAGCGCGGTGGGTGAGCCGGTCAGGTCCAGGACCGCGAAGGCGATCGCCACGGGGACGAGCGCGTTGCCGAGCGCGGACGCCGTCTGGGCGAGGAAGAGCCGCCGGAAGTTCGGCTCCCGCAACGCCGCCAGGCCGTGGTTCGCCGATCCCATCGCCGCCTGCACCTCCTCCTCCGGCCGGTTCCGGTCAGCCGTCCCGCCGCGTCACCGCGGCGACCAGCTCGCTGACCGTCTGGTGACGCAGCAGCATGTCGAAGCTCAGCTCGACACCGCCGTCGTTGAGTTGCGCGACGACCCGCATGGCGAGCAGGCTGTGCCCACCGAGTGCGAAGAAGTTGTCGTGCGGTCCGACCGACTCCACCCCGAGCGCCTCGGCCCAGACCCGGGCCACCCGCCGGGACAGGTCGTCCGCCGGCAGGTCGTCCTCTGGTACGCCCGCGACGGTGCCCGGTGCGGCTACCGTGCCCGGTGCGGCGGCCGGGTCCGCTGTGGCGACCGGAGCCGCCGTGGCGGACGGAGCGGGCTGGCCGGCACTGGCCGGTGGTGCCGGCAGGGCGGCCCGGTCGAGCTTGCCGTTGCGGGTCAGCGGCTTCGCCGCCAGCGGCACCAGCACACCGGGGACCATGTAGTCGGGTAGCCGGGCCCGCAGGTGGTCGAGGATCGCGGCGACCGGCAGCGGTGACACCGCCGGCACCACGTACGCCACGAGCCGCCGGTCGCCCGGCCGGTCCTCCCGGACCACGGCGACCGCGTCCACCACCGCCTCGTGACTCCGGAGCGTGGCCTCCACCTCGCCGTACTCCAGCCGGAAGCCGCGCAGCTTCACCTGGCCGTCGAGCCGCCCGACGAATTCGAGACTGCCGTCGGCCCGCCGGCGCACATGGTCGCCGGTGCGGTACATCCGGGCACCGGGCGCGCCGAACGGGTCGGGAACGAACCGTGCGGCGGTCAGCCCGGGGCGGTTGAGGTAGCCCCGGGCCACCCCGGCACCCCCGATGTGGAGCTCGCCCGGCGCGCCGACGGGCACCGGGCCGCCGAACCGGTCCAGGACGTAGAGGCGGGTGTTGGCGATCGGCCCGCCGATCGGGATGGTGCGCCACCCGTCCGGTATCTCGACCGGCACGTCGAACATGCTCGCGAACGTGGTGCATTCGGTGGGACCGTACGCGTGACTGACCCGCAGCTCCGGCCAGAGCTCGCGAACCCGGCGGAAATGGGCCACCGACGCGACCTCGCCACCCGTGACGACCTGCTGGACGTGGCCGAAGACGGCGGGCCTCTCGTCGACGAAGAGATTGAACAGCGCCGTGGTGAGCCAGAGGTGGGTGGCGCCGCACCGGGTGACGGTGCGGTGCACGGTCTCGGGATCGGGCGCCCCGGCGTCGAGCAGGACGTAGGAGCCGCCGTGCAGCAACGGCCCCCACAGCTCGAACGTGGCGGCGTCGAACGACACCGGCGCGGTCTGGGCGATCCGCATCCCTGCCGAGAAGTGCGCGTAGTCGGTGCCGGACAACAGCGCGACCGCCTGCCGGTGCTCCACCATGACCCCTTTCGGGGTCCCGGTCGAGCCGGAGGTGTAGATGACGTACGCGAGATCCTGGGCGCGGCACGGATATCGCGGCGGCGTCGACGGGAGGCCGAGCCAGTGCGACGCGTCCCGGTCCAGGCGGACGGGGTGGGCAAACGCGTCGCCGAACCTGCCGGCGAGTGCGGCACTGGTGAGCACCGTCCGGGCGGCGGCGTCGGTGAGCAGCAGCCGGGCCCGGGCCACCGGGTCCGCGGCGTCGAGCGGCAGGTAGGCGGCACCGGCCTTCAACACGGCCAGCAGCGCCACCACCAGCTCGGCACCGGGCTCGAGGCAGACGCCCACGACGCTGCCCGGCCGGGCGCCCTGCCGGCGCAGGTATCGGGCCAGGCGGTTCGCCCGGCGGTCCAGCTCGGCGTAGCTCAGCGACGTGTCCCCGTGCACGACCGCGACCGCGTGCGGAGCGTCCCGCACCCGGTCGGCGACGAGTTCGTGGAGGCAGCGATCCGGATAGCCGGCCTGGTTGTCGTTGTTGTCCACGATCACCGTGCGCCACTCGGCCTCCGGCAGCGCCGGCAACTCGCCGAGATGGGCCTGCGGCCGGTCGGCGACGGCGGCGAGCAGCGCGGTGTAACGGTCCGCCAGTCGCCGTACCGTGGCCTCCTCGAACAGGTCGGTGGCGTAGACGAGGTCACCGTCGATGCCACCGTCCGCGGTTTCGAGCAGGTGCAGCTCGAGGTCGAAGCGGGTCCACTGGGTCTCGTCGGTGAACACCGGGGTCAGCAGCAGGCCGTCCCCCAGGTCGTAGTCCCACCGGCGTTGCTCGGGCAGGAGCTGGACGGTCGCCTGAAAGATCGGGTGGTGACCGATGTCGCGCGGCGGGCTGAGCTCCTCCACCACCTGCTCGAACGGCATCCCCTCGTTGCTGTAGGCGTCCCGGATCGCCTTCCGGGACCGCGCCACCAGGTCGGTGAAGCGCGGATCACCACCGCAGTCGCCGCGCAGCGGGAGCACGTTGACGAAGAGCCCGACCAGCGATTCGTGCTGGCGGGATCGACCCGCGAAGGGCACGCCGACGACGACGTCGTCCTGACCGGTGCTGCGGGCCAGGGTGAGCTGGTACGCCGCCAGCAGCACCATGAACAGGGTGGCCCGTTCCCGGCGGGCCAGCGACCGCAGCCGTTCGGCCAGTTCCGGAGCGACCCGCAGCCGGTGGCTCCGGCCGCGGTACGACGCGGTGGAGGGTCGCGGCCGGTCGGTGGGCAGGTCGAGCAGGGGTGGTGCGCCGTCGAGCGTGTCCCGCCAGAACTCGACCAGACGGTCCCGGACCGGACCCGCCAACCGCTCCCGCTGCTGCCGGGCGACGTCGCCGTACTGCAGGGGCAGCGGCGGCAGCGGGCTGGGCTCACCGCGCCGGACCGCCGGGTAGAGCGCCACCAACTCGTCCAGCAGTACCTGGAACGACCAGCCGTCCGCGGCGATGTGATGCACGCCGATCACCAGCAGGTGCTCATGGTCGGTGAGCCGGGCCAGCCCGACCCGCAGCAGCGGCCCCCGCGACAGGTCGTACGGCTGGCTGCCGAACTCGGCCGCCCACCGCGACGACCACGCCCGCGCCGGGTCCGTGCCGCGCTCGTCCGGGTCCCCGCCGGGCCCGCCTGGATCCGTGCCGGGCTCGCCCGGGTAGCTCACCAGGGTGACCGGCACCGGTTCCGGCGGCGCGACGGTCTGCCCGGGGCGCCCGTCCCGGACGTGGAAGGTCGTCCGCAGGACGTCGTGCCGGCTGACGATCTCCGACAGCGCGCCGCCCAGCGCCCGGTGGTCGACAGGCCCGGCCAGCCGGTAGGAGACGACCATCGCGTAGGAGCCGACCTGCGGGGCGAGCTGGTCGAGCAGCCACAGCCGCTGCTGCGCGAAGGAGAGCGGAACCTCGTCGGAATCCGCCTCGACCACCGATCGCATCTCCAACCCTGCCTTTCCGGGGGTGTGCCGCTGATCCGAGCCGGCCGGCCGGAGCCGGCCGGCGCCTACGTCCAGGTGACGGCGGTGTCGTCGTCGCGGAAGCCGAGCAGCATGGAGGCGGTGGCCCGTGGTCCCCGGCTCGGGGTCACCGCGTGCACGTGCCCGCCGTTGAACACGTAGAGGTCGCCGGGGGTGACGTCGAGGGTGACGCTCGGGATCGACGCCAGCGCCGAGGCCGGATAGGGGCCGCCGTCCAGGTGCGTGTGGAACCGCTGCCGGCCCGGCCCGTCCGGCTTGACGTTCCAGAGGACCAGCCGGCCGCCGCCCTCGTTCGCCAGGCACAGGTTGACCGCGCACACCTGACGGTCGGGGACCAGTTGCACCTCGAAGCCGGCCTGCGCCGGGTGCGCGCACTGGGCACCGTCCTCGTGCGGCACGAGTGCGAAGTCGCCGCGACCCTCCCAGGACCGGGCGACACCCAGGCATGCCCGGCCGCCGTCGTGTTCGGCGCCGCGCAGCGTCACGCCGGAGCCGGCGAGGTGGGCGGCGAGTTCCTCGCGGAAGGCCCGCCAGGGACTGCCGTCGAACCACAGGACCTCGTCCACCACTGCCCGGGTGGCGGCTGCCTCGGCCAGGTAGTCGGCGGTGGTCTTGTGGTAGTGGTACGCACCGAGGTAGGTGGCGACCGCGTCGTCGTCACGTCGCACGGCGGCCGGATGGGTGCGGAACCGGTCGAGGATCCGGGCCACCGCCTCCGCCGGGTACGCCCGGCGGAACACCACCCCCGCCAGCTCGCCGCGGAGCACCCGCAGCACGTCGGCCGGGTCGAACGAGGTGCGCTCGACGAAGCGGAAGTAGTCGGCCGGCCCGCGCCAGCCGGTGAGGCCGGCGCCGTCCGGGATGCTGGCGGCGGGCCGGCCCCCGCGCCGGATGGCCGCGAGCATGGCGTCGCCGATGTCGGCCACCGTCTGCCGGGTCACCCGGTCGGGGCGGAAGACGAGGTGGGCGCGATAACCACCGTCGGTCTGCGGCCACAGCGCGTTGCCCAGCTCGGTCATCGCGATCGGTGGATCCAGCCGGAAGAACCGGGCGGTGCAGCCGGTCAACTCCAGTCCGGGATCGTTCTTCGGTTCCAGGGTGAACATCGCCTGATACAGCGGGGGACGTTCGGTGCGTACCGGATTGACGGTGCGCACGACGTCGCCGAAGGCGATGTCCTGCGCGCCCAGCGCCGCGCGCATCCGCTCGCCCGCGGCACGCAGCGCGGCCACCGGTTCGTCGTAGGGCACCGGCCGGGCCCGGACGCAGACGATGTCGATGAGGCAGTTCACCCCGCCGCTGCCGGCCTGGTCACGGCGTTTGGTGACCGGTACCCCGATCCCGACGTCGCGGGCCCCGGTGACCGTCGCGACACCTTCGGCGAACGCGTTGAACAGCGCGGCGAACCGCGTGGTGCCGGCCGCCGCGGCCTGCGAGTCGCACGACGCGACATCGTCCGGGGTGATCCACACGTCCATCGCGTCCGACGCGCCGGCCCCGGGATCGGGGCGGTCACCGAAGGCCAGCGGCGCCAGGCCGGCGAGTTCCGCCCGCCAGAAGGCGCGCTGCTCGTCCAGTCCGGCATGACCCAACGGCTGCCGGTAGGCCCGGTACATCTCGGCCAGCGACGGTGCCGGCGCGGGGAAGTCCGGCTCCCGCCCGGCCGACCGGGCCGCGTAGCACCGGGACAGGTCGTCGACGAGAACCAACTCGGCGCTGCCGTCCCAGGCGATGTGATGCACCACCATGCCGAGCAGCGTCCGGGCCGTCGACGTGCAGTGCACCAGCACCACGCGCCACACCTCGCCGGCGGCGAGATCCAGCGGACGCTCCAGCTCGGTCAGGACGACCGGCGTCGCCTCCTCCTCGGTGGCGGTCGGCGGCAGCACCCGCAGCGGGTCCCGCCCGCTGCCGGGCTCGACCACCGCGACCGGTGGATCGTCGAGCAGGTATCGGGCCCGCAACGACTCGTGCCGGGCGTGCACGTCGCGTACCGCCAGGACCAGTGCGGCCTCGTCCAACGGCCCCTCGACCCACCAGCCGAACGGGCAGTTGGCGGCGGTGTCCGCGGACATCTCGTTGGCCAGCAGGAACTCGACCTGGATCGGCAGCAGCGGGACCCGCTGCGCCGGAGGGCCGGCCGTGGTTGCCGGCACCGTGGGCCCGGCCGCCACCGCGGCGAGCCACGCCGCGAGATCGCGCGCGGCGGGCCGGCGCATGAGCTGGGAGACCGGAACCTCGACGCCGAGGTGCTGGCCCAGCCGGACGCAGACCCGGCCGGCGTCCAGCGAGGTCCCGCCCAACTGGAAGAACGGGACATCGTCCGGGATCTCCGGCAGCGCGAGCACCGCGGCGTAGGCATGCCGGACCGCGGCGAAGACGTCGCCGCCGGAGGTGAGCGGGCCGGCCTCCGGGGCAGGCCGGCGCAGCAGCCGGCCGGCCTCCTGCTCCAGGGCCCGCAGGTCCAGCTTGCCGTTCGGCTGCATCGGCAGCGCGTCGCGCGGCACCAGCCGGTCCGGCCGGAGGTGGCCGGGCAGTTCGGCGGCGAGCGCGGCCCGCAGGGTGCCGCCGTCCACCTCCGCGCCGTCGGTGGTGTAGTAGGCCACGAGGCCGACGTGCCGGCCGGTCTCGTCGCGCGGGGAGACCACGGCGCAGCGGCCGACTCCGCCCAGCCGCGCGAGCGCGCGCTCGACCTCCTCCGGCGCCACCCGCTGCCCACGGATCTTGACCTGCCGGTCGGCCCGGCCGTCGTAGTAGAGCAGACCCGACCGCGACCAGTGCCCGAGATCGCCGGTCCGGTACAGCCGCCGGGTCCGGCCGGCCAGCTCGCGCTCGACGAACCGCGAGTCGCCGTCCACCTCGGCCGGACCGTCCAGCTCGGACAGATAGTCGAGGGCCAGCCGCGGGCCCTCGAGGTGGATCTCGCCGCGCTCTCCCGGCTGGCACGGATGCCCGTCGGGCGCCAGCACGTGGACGCCGGTTTCGGCCACCGGCCTGCCGATCGGGACACCGGCCGGATCGGCGCAGTCCGCCCCGGTGATCCGGTGGGTGGTCGCGAAGATGGTGCACTCCACCGGCCCGTACCCGTTGACCAGCCGGACGTCGGGATATCGGCCGAGGAACCGGGCGGCGTGACCGGGCGAGACCCGCTCGCCGCCGATCATCACCTGGCGTAGCCCGGCGAAGGCGTCGAGGTCCTCCTCCACCAGCACGTGGAACAGGGCCGCCCCGAGCCACGCGGTGTTGACGCCGGCGGAACCGACGACCCGCCGGAGGCTGGCGGCATCCAGGTACGGCTCGTCCACCACGACCGAGGTGCCGCCGGAGAGCAGCGGGCCCCAGAGCTCGAGGCTGAACGCGTCCCACGGCACCGGCGCGGCCAGCGGCATCGTGGTCCGCTCGTCGAGCACCGCGAACCGGCACCCGGCCAGCAGGTCCACGGTGGCCCGGTGCGGTGAGACGACCGCCTTCGGCACCCCCGTGCTGCCGGAGGTGAAGAAGACCGTGGCCGGGCTGCTGGCGTCGACGACCGGCCGGTCCGGGTGGACGCCCCGCTTGGCCCAGAGGGCCACGTCACCGTCGGGAAGATGGCGGCTCGGTGTGCCGGGGGGTGCGGTGGCGCCGAGCGGCAGGAGCAGCGGTGCGCCGAGCCGGTCCGCCAGCGCCGCGATGCGCGCCCGCGGCCACGCCGGGTCGAGCGCGGCGTAGCAGGCGCCGATCTTGAGAATACCCAGCAGGGTCGCGGCCAGCTCCGGCGAGCGGGGCATCACCAGCGGCACGTACGCGCCCGCGGTGACTCCGGCCCGGGCCAGGGTCACCGCCACCGCGTCGGACGCGGCGTCCAGGGTCTGGTAGTCGACGATCCGCTCGCCGTGCACCATCGCCGTCGACGCCGGCGACCGTGTGGCCTGTGCCCTGAAGCGCTCGTGGATGGTCACGACGCTGTCCCTCCGTCCAGCTTGGGTGCGCCGGTCAGCTTGGCTGCGCCGGGCGCGGTGTAGAGCCACGACTGCGACCACACGTACTCCGCGGCGCCCCACCGCATCGCCGACGAGGCGTCGGGGAAGAAGCCCCGGCCCTGGTGGTTGGCGCTGGTGTTGCAGAGCACCGGCACCCCGGTGCGCTCGGCGTAACTGGCCAGGATCTCGGCCAGCACCGGATGCTGCCCGGGGTTGACGGTCTGGAGCCGGGCGGTGCCGTCCAGATGCACGGCCGCCGGGATCCGGTCCCGCCACTCGTCCCGTACCGCGTGGTCGAAGAGCATGTAGGGGTCGGGGGTGCCGGGATCGAAGACCTGCGGCGCGAACGCCTCCAGGCAGATCGGCGCCACCGGCCGGTACGACTCGCGTCCCTTCATCTCGTTGAGCCGGTCCTTCATCTTCGGGTCGTCGGCCGGAGCCAGGATGCTCCGGTTTCCCAGCGCGCGCGGCCCGAGCTCGGCCCGGCCGTCCAGGACCACCACCGGCTGGCCCTGTTCGTGCAGCAGCCGGGCCACGCCCGCCGGATCGCACCGCTCCCGTTGCCAACCGGGCGGCAGCTCCGGAGGCACCAGATGCGGGCCCTGGTACGGGTCCCAGGCGACCGACACCTCGCCCCGCGCCCCGGCCAGGTGTGCGCACGCCGTGCCAAGGGCCGACCCGGCGTCGTTGGGGAAGGGTGGCACCCAGACCTCGGCGAAGAGTCCGCTGGAGCGCAGCGCGCTGTTCCACTTGATGTTCAACGCGCAGCCGCCGGAGAGGCACAGGTTGACCTTCCCGGCCGTGGCGCGGCCACCCAGGACGCGGCGGAAGGCGCCCACCAGCTGCCGGCCCAGGTATTCCTGGAACGACGCGATGAGATCGGCGTCCGTGCGGCCGGGAAAGAGCAGGTCACGCTGCCGCTGCACGTCCCGGCCGAGCGCCGCGCCGGTCTCGATGGAGATGACGTCCGCCTCGTCCAGCAACGTCCCGAGTTCGGCGACGGCGTCGGCGCGGCCCAGGCCGGCGTACGCCATCGCCTTGCCGGCGACGCCCGAGGGCCGGGTGCGGCCGAACGCCACCTGCTCGGCCGTGAACTCGGCCCGGTACGGCGCGAAGTGCCCGGCGAACTCCGTGAAGGCGTTGCCGTACAACGGGAGCAGCGGACCGAGGCTGCGGACCGCGAACGGCTCCGGCCGCACCTCGTACAGCAGCGGCAGCATGCCCCCGTCCCAGGACAGCACGTGTGCGGGCTCGCCCCGGGCGGCGAACGGGCTGGTGCTGTAGGCCGCGAATACGTGGCCGGTGGCGTGGTGGTAGCTGACGTAGGAACGGTCGCGCCCGCCCAGCGGCAGCCCGTCGCCGTGATACGGCGTGAGTGCGCCGTCCCTGGTCGGCGTCTCGTGGTAGGGCGCGACACTCAACGCGACGGCGCGGTCGCGGTTGCGGACGGAGAGCCGGGCCACCGGCTCGGCCCCCGCCGCGTGCCACCCGTCCACGACGAAGACGTCCACGTCGGCGGGGTCCATGCCCTCGGCGGCGAGGATCTCCTCGACCACGTCGAGCCGGTCGCCCTCGGCGTGCCGGGGATTGTTCGACAGCTTCTCGACCTCGACGCTGAACAGCAGCCGGGATCCGTCGAACACGGCGACCCCGCCGTCGTGGGTGAGTTTGAGCCCACAGGTGATCATGTCCTGCTACCTCCTGGCCCTGATCTCGGTGCGGCGTCCCGGCCACGCGCCGCGCCGCGGATCCTCTTCGGCCGCCCGGCCGCCGGCGCGTGGCCGCTCACCCGTGACCTCCGTGAGCGCCGCTCACCCGTGACCTCCGTGAGCGCTGCTCACCCGTGGCCTCCGTGAGCGCCGCTCACCGCAGCCGCCGTACGGCCTGGTCGACGGTGAGCTGTTCCTGGGACGCGACCAGTGCCGCGGCCACCGGAAGGCGCCCGGCGACCAGCTCGGCGACCTCCGGAGCGACCCGGCGCGGGTCGGCGAGGACGGTGAACTCGTACCGGTCCTCCGGTTCGGAGACGATGACCGCGAGCGGCACCCGCGCCTCGGGCGTGTCGACGCGCAGCAGCTCCACCGGCAGCCCGCCCAGCCGCGGCACCGGCATCCGGAGGCTGACCATGTTGAACACCACCTGCGAGTACGGTGCCCTGGTCCGGCCCGAGCGGGCCGGTCGCAACCGCTGGATGATCCGCTCGAACGGCACGTCCTGGTTTCGCAGCGCGCCGACGGCACTCTCCTGGACCGTGCCGAACACCTCGGCGAGGCGCTGCCGCCCGCCGAGCGCGAGCCGGATCGGAAGCATCTGGACGAACATCCCGACCAGGTTGTCGGCGTGCGGTCCGGGACGCCTGAGGTTCGGGCAGGCGACCACCATGTCGTCCGCGCCCGACAGCGCGCGCAGGACGAGCCCGAGCGCGCCCAGCAGCACCATGAACGGCGTTCCGTGCCGCCGCGCGGCCTGGTCCCGCACGGCGGCGGCGACCTCGACCGACGTGCGACCGACGGCCGACACGGCGGGGCCGGGCGCCCCCGGCACGCCGTCGGGCAGCTCGACGACGGACGGGGCGCCGTCCAGGGCAGCGCGCCAGTAGGCCAGCTGGTCGTCGAGGGCACCGGAGTCCATCCGGGCGTGGTCGGCCGCCACCAGGTCGCCGTACTGGCCGGGCAGCGCCGGCAGCGGCGACGGCCGGCCGCCGGCGTACGCGTCGTAGAGCCGGCCGAGCTCGTCGACGAAGACGGCGAACGACCACCCGTCGAAGACGATGTGATGGACGGTGACCAGCACCACGACGTCCTCGTCGGCGAGCCGGAGCGCCCGGACGCGCAGCAGCGGGCCGCTGGCGAGGTCGAAGGGTGTCCGCCGGTGCTCGTCGAGCCAGCGCGCGATCGACGCCGCCGGGTCGCCGTCGGTGGCACCCGGCCGGCCCGGCCGCAGGTCGTCCACCGGCAGCGGTACCGGCGCCGGTGGGGTGGCCACGACCTCGACGTCACGGCCGGTGGAGCGGAAGGTCCAGCGCAGCACCTCGTGCCGCGCGACGATCTCGTCGACGCTCCGGCGGAGGGCATCAAGATCCAGCCGCCCGCCGACGCGGAACGCGATCGGGCTGTTGTAGTCGCTGCCGCCCGGGTCGAGCCGGTCGACGAACCACAGCTCCCGCTGCTCCGGCGACGGCCGCCGGGCGGCGGGGACCGGTGGCCGTGGGGCTTCCGCGCCGACCGCGTTGGCCACGACCGACGCCAGTTCGCCGAGGGTCCGCGCCTCGAACAGCACGCGCAGCGGCACCCGGACGCCGAAGTCCTGCTGGACCCGGTTCATCATCCGCGCGGCCAGCAGGGAGTAGCCGCCGAGTCCGAAGAAGTCGTCGCCGGCCCGCACGGCCGGCACCCCGAGCAGCTCGCACCACAGGCGGGCGAGCCTGGCCTGGACGCCGCCGTCGGGTGCCGGACCGTCCGGCCGGGCGCCGCCGGCCGCCGCCGGGCCGTCCGGATCGACGGCACCGGCCGCCGCCGGATCCTCCGGCTCGTGGGCACCGACCGGCGCCGCGTCGTCCGGATCGACGGCACCGACCGGCCCGGCCCCCTGTCCGGGGAGCGGCGGAGGGGGAAGCGCGGCCCGGTCGACCTTCTTGTTGGGCAGCAGCGGTAGCGCGTCGAGGAGCACGTACTGCGCCGGTCGTAGATACTCGGGCAGGGCCAGGGCGGCGGCCTCGCGCAGCGGCGCCTCGATCTCCGGTGGGCCGGCTACATAGGCGACCAGTCGCCGGCCGCCGGAGCCGTCCGGGACGGCGATGGTGACCGCGTCACGGACGCCCGGCACGGTACGCAGCGTCGCGCTCACCTCGGCCGGCTCCACCCGGTATCCACGGATCTTCACCTGGTCGTCGACCCGGCCGACGAACCGCAGTTCTCCGCCGGCCAGCTGGCGCACCAGGTCTCCGGTGCGGAACAGGCGCCGGCCCGGCACGCCGGTGTACGGGTCGGGTACGAAACGCTCGGCCGTCAGCCTCGCCCGGCCCAGATAGCCACGGCCGACCTGCGGCCCGCCGACGAACAGCTCGCCGGTCTCGCCGGGCCGGACGGGGCGCAGCTCGGCGTCGAGCACGTGCAGGTCGACCGTTGCCAGCCCGCGGCCGATCGGGATCGGCGCGGCACCGGTGGGCGGGGACTCCACGACGTAGACGGTGGAGATCGAGGTGCATTCGGTGGGGCCGTAGTGATGGACCAGCCGGGTGCCGGCGGCGAGCAGGCGGCTGACGACGGACGCGTCGGCGGCTTCCCCGCCGAACCACACCTGGTCGAACCGCTCGATCCAGTCCGGCGCGACCGCGGCGAGCTGGTGCAGCAACGAGCTGGTCAACGGCAGGGTGGTGACCGGTATCCGCTCGATCTCCTCGATAAGGTGACCCACCGACCGCAGTACCCCGTCGCTGCACAGATAGACCGAGGCGCCCTGGATGAGCGCACCCCACACGTCGAGGAGCACCGCGTCGAACGCGGAACTGAGCACATGGGCCACCAGGTCGCCCGGCGAGTGCCGCAGCGCCGGATGCCCGCCCGCGAGCGCGACCACGTTGGCGTGGGTGAGCACCGCTCCCTTGGGCTGCCCGGTGGAGCCCGAGGTGTAGAGGACCACCGCGGCCTGGTCCGGGTGTGCCCGCCGCGCGGCGACAGCCGTTGCCGGCGGCGCCGGGCGGGTGAGGTCGACGACCGGGACCTGGGCCGGCACGGGCGCCGGGATGGTGCCGTCGGTCAGCACCAGCACGCACCCGGCGTCGGCGACCATGAAGCGGATCCGCTCCGGCGGGTACGTCGGGTCCAGCGGCACGTACGTACCACCGGCCTTCAGCACGGCCAGCGACGCCACCACGGCGGCTCGACCGCGGCGCATCCAGATGCCGACCCGGGCCTCCGGCGGCAGGGCGAGGCGGGCCGCCAGGGCGTCGGAGCGGCGGTCCAGATCTCCGTAGTCGAGGATGCCCTCGCTGTCCCGCAGCGCCGGCGTCCGGGGCCGGTCGCGGGCCTGGGCGCCGATCAGGACGTGGATCGCCGGCAGATCCTCCGGTGCCGGCGGCCCGCCACGGACGACGGCGAACTCCTGCTGGGTCACCTCGGTCACCTGGCCCGTCTCAGCACGCCGGTACGAGGTGGAAGATCTTGGTGTTCGGCGGCAGTGTCACGTCGTGCTCCGCGTGGCACCGCCACCCCGAGTCGGGGAAGACGTCCCGCCACTCGTCGAGCGACGGGACGTACCTGCCCATCAGGGCGTGCACGTACTCGAAGCCCAGCGTCAGGATGGGCAGCTCCGGGCCGGGCGCCTCTCCGGAGCGGTACGTGTCGCCGAGCGCGACGTCGCGCAGCCTCGGGAAGACGGTGCGGAGCCCGGCCAGGACGGCGACGCAGTCTTCCCGGGGCCAGAAGTCGTGCCCCATCAGGAAACAGGTCGCGAGATCCACGTCCGCGAACTCCGGTCGTGGCTCCAGCCGGCGCGCGTCGGCCTCGACGAGTGCCACCCGGTCGAGCAGGCCGGCCTCGGCGACCCGCCTCCGCGCCGCCTCGATGGCGTCCGGCGCGATGTCGACGCCGACCCCGCGGGATCCGGGCCGGGCGAGCACGGCGCTCACCAGGCGGTCGCCGTTGCCGCACCCCAGGTCCACGACGCAGGTGTAGTCGATCTCCTCGAGCATCCGGTGCAGCACCGGATCGATGAACTGGCGGCCGAAGTCGGCGGTGCCGGTGCCGATCCTGCCGGCGTCCCGGCGGATCCGCGCCCGGCCCTGGCTGCCGCCCCGGGCGACGGTGCCACCGGTGCGCAGCAGCTCGCCGCAACCGCCGAGGAGCCATCCGAAGAAGCCCTTGGTGGCGTAGACCTCCGCGAACGCGTCCCCGGGCTTCGCCTCGTCGGCGTCGTCGGTCACCCGGACGACCTCCGCCCACTCCAGGGCCTGGAGGACGGCACGGACCGACGGCTCGTGCAGGTCGTGCTCGCGGGCGAACCGCGGGATGTCCAGCCGCCCCGACGCCCGCATCTCGTCGAGCAGCCCGACCTCCCACGCGGTGACGACGGCGTAGGACGCCACCGCCGAGTTGAAGAGTCGGGCCGGTGGGCCGGAGCCGGGACGGACCCGCCCCACCCCGGGGTGACGGCCGGGTGACCGGTCCGCAGTGGTCATTTCTCTCCGCCTTTCTGGTCCGCCGGGCCGTGCAGGCACAACGTGTCGACCAACTTGGCGAGGTGGCCGAGCGTGTCGCAGTCGAAGACCTCGCGCAGGGGCAGCTCCACGTCGAACGCCTCCTCGATGAGCGCCGCCACCTCGATCGCCATCAGCGAGTGGCCGCCGAGCTCGAAGAAGTTGTCGCCGGTGGTCACGGTCGGGACCCCGAGCACCTGCGCCCAGATGCCGGCCAGCCGCGACTCCGTCGCCGTCGCCCGCCCTCCGGCCGGTCCGGCATCGTTCCCCGCGCCCGGATGTCCGGCGGCCATGTCCGGCTCCGCGGCCAGATATGCGGCGGTCATCGTCGACGTGTCGACCTTGCCCGAGGGCAGGCGGGTCAGCTCGGGCACGGTGACCACCATCGGCACCATCGCGGCGGGCAGACTGGCGTGCAGCTCCCGGACGAGCTGCCCGCCCTCGGTCGCGCCGTCGGCACCGGCCACGAACGCGACGAGCCGGACCTCCTCGCCGGGTCCGCTCCAGGTGTCGACGGCCACCTCGGCGCCGGGACAGAGCTCGCCCAGCCTGGCCCGGACCTCGGCCAGCTCGATCCGTACACCGTTGATCTTGACCTGTTCGTCGCGGCGGCCGAGGAACTCCAGCAGGCCGTCGGCGTTCACCCGCACCAGGTCTCCGGTCCGGTAGACCCGGTCGCCGTGCGGTGCGGTCGGGTCCGGGACGAACCGCTCGCCCGTGGCCCGCGGATCGTTCAGGTAGCCCCAGGCGAGCCCGGCGCCGGCGACCCCCAGCTCGCCCTGGGGAGCCCCGGGCACACCCAGGTCGTCGAGCACCATGGTGCGGGTGCCGTCGACCGGGCGGCCGATCGGTACGGCGTCGCCGTCCGGGAGGTCGAGACCGGTGCACTCGAACCAGGTCGAGTCGATGCAGGTCTCGGTGGGACCGTACTGGTTGAACACCCGGGTGCCGCGCAGCGGTCGGAGCCGCCGCAGCAGCGCCGCGTCACAGGTCTCGCCGCCGAGAAACAGATACCGCAGTCCGCCGAGCGTGTCGATGTCGACGGTCCGCAGATAGGCCCGCAGCACCGACGGCACGAAGTGCGCCGCCGTCACACCCGCGCCGACGATCTGCGCCGCGGTGCCGGCCATGTCCCGCAGCGCCTGATCGTGGCCGACCACCACGCTGGCCCCGTGGCGCAGCGGGGCGAGCATCTCCCAGATGGCGAAGTCGAAGCCGGGCGAGGTCAGCCAGGCGACCCTGTCCTGCGCGCCGAGCGGATAGCAGGACTGGCCCCAGTCCAGCCGCGCCGCCAGCGCCGATCGGGGGACCGCCACCCCTCGCGGGCGGCCGGTCGAGCCGGACGTGTAGCAGACGTAGGCCAACGACTGCGGGTGCGGTGCGGGTTGCGGCAGCCGTGCGCCGGCCGGCTCCTCGGGCGCGGCACGCCGCAGGGCCCGCTCGACGTCGTCCGCGTCGACCGTCAGTCCGGGGCGGCAGTCGTCGAGAATCTGCCGGCGCCGCGGGCCGGGAAGGTGAGGATCCACCAGCACCGGTACGGCGCCGGCGTGCAGCGCGGCGACGAAGGCCACCAGGCAGTGGACGCTCCGCCCGATCTCCACGGCCGCGACGACGCCGTCCCCCGCCGTGTCGAACAGGCCACCGGCGGCCCGGACCCAGCCGGCGAGCTCGCCGTAGGAGTAGACGGTGCCGTCGTACACGGCGGGTGCCTGCGGGCTGCGCGCCGCCGCCTGGAAGAACGGGCCGGTGAGGTCCGCGCCGGTCGCCGCCGAGCGGTCCGGTGCGAGTTCGGGAACCTTCACAATGCCTCCAGCACCTTGTCCAGACAGTCGAACGCTTCCGTCACGTCCGCGGCGGAGTTGTAGACGTAGGTCGACATCCGCAGGACCTGGCCTCCGGCGAGCTTGTCGACGAGTGGCTGGGCGCAGAGGTGGCCGCTGCGGCACATGACGCCGAACGAGTCGCTCAGCGCGCGGGCGACCTCGTCGAGCCGGGGAAAGCCGGGCAGCGCCATCGAGACCACTCCGGCGTGGTCACCCTCCGGCGCCGGGCCGATCACCCGGATCGTGTCGCGCCGCGCGCACTCGGCCAGCAGCACGTTCGCCAGCATCGTGTCGTGCTCGCGGATTTCCCGCTCACCCAGCTCGTCCAGATAGGACAGGGCGGCGCCGAAACCGATGACGGCGGCGATGTCCGGCGTGCCGTACTCGAAGCGGTGTGGCACCTTCCGGATCCGGTGGCTCTCCGTGTCGACCCAGTCGACGGTGCCGCCGCCCAGCACCACCGGGCGCAGCCGCTCCAGCGCCTCCATCCGCCCGCAGAGGATGCCGACGCCGGTCGGGCCGCACATCTTGTGCCCGGAGAACGCGACGAAGTCGGCACCCGCCGAGCGGAAGATCTCCCGGCGGTGCGGCAGGGACTGGGCGGCGTCGACCACGACGGTCGCGCCGGCCTGCTTCGCGAGCCGGATCGGTCCGTCCAGCGGTGAGTACACCCCGGTGACGTTGGAGCAGGCGGTGAGTGCGACCACCCGCGGACCCGCGGCCAGCGCGCGCTCGAACTCGGCCAGGTCCAGGCCGCCGTCCGGGTGTACGGGAATCAGCCGCAGCCTCGCACGCGTCCGCCAGGGCAGCAGGTTCGAGTGGTGCGCGTCCAGGCTCCCGAGCACGAGGTCGTCCGGGCTCAGGTCGAGGCCGGCCGCGACCATGTGCAACGCCTCGGTCGTGTTGCGCACGAAGACGATCTCCTCGGACCGGGCTCCGACGAACTCCGCGGTCTGGATGCGGACCCGCTCGTAGTCGTCGGAGGCCTGCTCGGAGAGGAGGTGTTTGCCCCGGTGGATGTTCGCGCTGCTCGTCGCGTAGTACCGGCACATCGCCTCGACCACCGGCCTCGGGCGCAGGGTGGTCGCCGCGCTGTCGAGATAGCTCAGCCGCCGGCCGGCGACGGTCCGGGCCAGGACGTCGAAGGAGGCCGGCGGGGCGAGTGCCGGCCCGCTGCCGGTACGGGTCAGCATGTGCCGGCCACGTCGCTGACGCAGGAGAGGAACTTGCCGCTGCGCTCGGACGGGATGTAGTCGACCCGCTGCACGTCGACGAGGCTCTGCGGACCGAGCGCGGAGCGCAGCCGAGCGCCGAGCGCGTCACCCGCGCTGGTCGGGGCCGTGGGCGCGGGGATGAACTTGAACCTGAACCGCCGGTCCGACACCTGTTGCATCCGGTAGGCGATCACCTGCGGGTCGGCGCCGACGATGTCGTCGAGCTCCTTCGGTGAGACCGTGCGCGAGTCGGGGCTCCGCAGGAAGTGCAGCGCCCTGCCCTCGTGCCGGACGGCCGGCGCGGGATGGCCGCAGGCGCACGGCGCCATCAGCCGATACAGATCGCCCGTGCGGTATCGGATGTGCGGCAGCAGGCGGTCGCCGAGTGAGGTGACGACGAGTTCGCCGATCTGTCCCTGGGACACCGGCGTCAGCGCGACGCGGTCGAGCAGCTCCACGTGGAACGCGGAGTTGTTCAGGTGCAGGCGTCCCAGCTGGCACTCCATCGCCACCCAGCCGAGTTCGGACATCGACACCACCTCGGCGATCGGCACGCCGTCGCCGAGCGCCTCGCGGATCTGGCGGCGGGCGACCCGGGTCGCCAGGGTGTAGGTGAGGATGACCGCCGCAGGTCGGGGGAGACTCTCCCCCCTGGCCAGGTACTGGCGGATCAGGAAGGCGAAGTGGGTGGCGTCGGTGTAGAACCAGTCGGGCCGGTACCCGCCGATCTCCTCCATCGCCTGCGTCACCTGGGCCTCGGAGGTGGCGAGCAGGTCGTGACCGACGGGCAGCACGAGGGTGCCGTCCCGCAGCATGCGGCTCTCCATCGTCGAGTTGGGTACGGCGCACTCGACATCGGAGCAGTTCGGTGCCGCATAGCGGGCGATCCGCTGGGAGCCCAGACCCAGCAGGGTCGTCTTCAGGGCGGGATAGACCGAGGTCGTGGCCGACATTCGCCGGGCGAGGTCATAGGTGTAGGCGACGGTGGTCAGTCGATCGCCGCCGGTCCCGGAGCTGTGGCTCTTGAGCACGTGCCTGTCGTGCGCCGCCACCTGAGAGCCGGCGACGACCCCGGCCGGATAGTTCGACCGGTAGAACTCCTTGTCCGTCAGCGGCAGTTCGCGAAATGCCGCCTCGCCGGTCTGCCCGCCTGGATCGATGCCGGCCGAGAGGAGAAGCTTCCGATAGGCCGGTGCGTTCCGGAAGGCGAATCGTGCCTCACGCCACGCGGCACCGACCGTGTCCCGAGATCGCGTTTCGCGGGGAGCTGTCCGCGGCATGTCGCGCGTTGTCGCGGTACCCATTGAACCTCCTCCCAACGGTCCGAGGCCCGTTGCGGGTGGCAAGCCGATCTTTCCCCCCACACAGTGGCTGCGGCTGCGGCGCGTCGCCAGTGCCGGTTCGCGCGCCCGGACGAGCGCCCGAACGCCATGCCACGTCATCGGCTCGCGGGACACGTCCGAGCCGGTAGGGTGCCGCGCCACTCCGCCCGGCGCGTTCGGGTGTCGACGACGCGCCGCAGGTGGATCGGCCGGATCAGGTTGGCCATGATGGAGGTTCGCCCGCCGCTGTTCGCCGGTGTGACCGTGGCGGTGGCCGGCATCCGGCCACCGCCCGGCGATGGCGGTCACCCGCGGGGGCGGGAGGTGACGCTACGGGCGCCGCGCCGAACCGACCCGGGCGCGCCCGATCTCCGCCGTCAGCGGGTGCGCTGCCAGTAGCGGCAGGTCCAGTCGACCGGCACCAGTTCGTCGGTGATGCCGAACTCGGCGCGGAAGTCGTCGACCGCCTGCTGACAGCCCCGTACGGCGTGGTAGTCGTCGATGATGACGTAACCGCCCACGGAGAGCTTCGGGTAGAGCGAGCGCAACGCGACGCTTGTGGAGTCGTAGAGGTCGCCGTCGAGCCGCATCACCGCGATCCGTTCCACCGGTGCGTCCGGCAGGGTGTCCTCGAACCAGCCGGGCAGGAACCTGACCTGCTCGTCGAGCAGACCGTAACGGCGGAAGTTCTCCTTGACCTGGGGCAGGGACACCGCCAGGAAGGGCACCGTCCACAGGGCATCCTCGACGTCCTCCACGCGGTGCGCCTCCGGCTTCGGCAGGCCGCGGAAGGAGTCCGCCACCCACACGGTGCGGTCGTGCTCGGCGTACGCGGCGAGCAGCGCCCGCATGAAGATCACCGTCCCGCCGCGCCAGACCCCCGTCTCGATCAGGTCACCGGGAACGCCCCGCCGCAGCACGTCCAGGACGCAGTGTTCGACGTTGTCCAGGCGGCGCAGCCCGACCATCGTCTCGGCGTCCGGTGGCCAGTCCCGCCCGTTGGCCCGGGCGTCGGCGTCGAAGCTGAACTTCGAGACGAGTTCCAGGCCACGTCGGTGCAGCACCCGTCTGCCCTGGCGGACCAGTGTGCCACGCAGGCTCCTGGGCCGCGGTTCGTACGGCTGCCACGCCTCGCCGAACGTGTACCTGGTCAGGGTCTTCTTCAACAACTCGGTGTACATGCGTCGGGGATCGGCGATGTCGGATCCGGACAGCTTCGACGCGACGAAGGTCTCACTCACGGGCTTCTCCGTTCGGGTAGGGACGTGCGGACGATGGGCGTCCGCACGCCGTTGGTCTCTGCCGGGTCAGGTGCGGTCGCGGTTCAGGGCTGCCCCGAGCCGGCCCGGATTCGATGCGTCCGGTCGTGTCCGGGACCGGGCGGGATTCGGCGCCGTCGCCTGCCCCCGGGCCCGGGTCGGGCTCTGCGGCTTCGGCTGTGTCGAAGGCCGGGAGCGCGCCGGCTGCGGATCGACGACGGGTCCGGGCGTCGGATCCGGCTCGGTGGCCGGTCCGGTTCCGGTGGCCGGTTCGAGCCGCTCGGCGGCCGGTCCGGTTCCGGCGGCCGGTTCGAGTCGGCCGCCCGTCGGGACGGACCTGGTGTCGGTGACCGAGGACGCCAGCACGGCGCCGGCCGGCACGTCGTGGTGCCGTACCCCGTACTGCCGTACTCCGTGGACCGGCTGGACGACGGGCCACGCGGCGGGGACCGGCGTGTCGAGGTCGCCGGTCGCGCCGACCACCAGCACTCCCAGCAGCGGTACGTCGAGCCGCTGCAACAGCAGCGTGGCCCGGCTCGCCTCACCCTTACGCGTACGGTTGGCGTGCACCACCAGCAGGACGGCGTCCGCGTGCCGGGCGAGTACGGGCAGGTCGGTGCCGGTCAGCAGCGGTGCGGCGGTGGTCACGACCGCGCCGGACCGTTCCGCCAGTTCGTCCAGCAGGGCGCCGATCCGCTCGCTGTCCGGTGGCTGCGCGCCGAACGACCGGCCGATCGGATCTGCCGGCACGACGGCGAGCGAGGCGACGCCCGACACCGGCGCCGGGACGCGGTCACCGGCGATAACCTGCTGCAGCGTGCAGCGCTCCGAGCCGGGGAACAGCCGGGCCAGGGTCGGCTGGGTCGTCCGGCCCTCCACCAGCGTCGTCGATCGGCCGTGCCGGGCGAAACCGACGGCCAACAACCCGGCGACCAGGTCGACCGAGGTGGAATCGCGGATCCCGGTGACGAGAATCCGGCAGCGCGGCGACGCGGCCGTCAACACGCTCAGCGTCGCGACCGTCGAGCCGACGGCGGCGGCCACCTCGGGCCGTTCGTGCACGGGAAGGGCCTGCGTCGTCGGGCGGCGCGGCAGCCGTGGCAGGGCGCAGAGGACCGGCAGCCGGAGAGACTCCTCGATCTGGTCCGGTCGGCGCAGTCGGGTGTCGAAGCGGTTGCGCACGGAGGTCAGGGCGAGCCCCGCAAGCAGCCCGGCGAGGCCGCCGAGTGCCAGATTGAGCAGCGGCTTCGGCGTCACCGGCATGCGCGGCGGCGCGGCCCGGTCGAACGGCTCGGCGGCGATCGGGGACTCGCCGCCGATGCGCAGTTCACCGACCTCCTGGCCGAGCGCCTCGATGATCGCGTTGGCGATCGCCGCGGCCCGGGGCCCGGTAGGTGCCGTGGCCCGGATGGTCACGATCTGGAGGCCGGGCTCGGAGGCGCCGCGTATCCGGCCCGCCACCAGCTCCTCGTGCAGCCCGAGCGTGGCCGCCGCGTCGGCGGCGACCTGCCGGGACTCTGCCAGCCGGGCGACCGTGGGGGCGAGGTTCTGCGCGATCGCGAGACCAGCGGCGCCGCCCCTCTCGGACTTCTGCGGCACCACCATCACCGACGCGGTCGCCTCGTAGGAACGGGGCACCACCAGGGTCACCACCTGTGCGCCCGCCACACCGGCGAGCAGGGTCAGCACCGGGATCACGGTGTGTTGCCGCCCGCTGCGCAGCAGTCCGCGTACGCGTTTTCGGATCGTCATTGTCCTACCGTCCTTTCGGCCTCGGGTCCGGAGGTGTTCGCCATCGCCGGCGGGCGTGGCCGGTCCGGTGTCCCGTCCCTTCCGTCGCTCTGGCGCAGCAACCGCCGCCAGACCTCGCACATGGTGTCGGCGGCCCGGTGCCAGCCGAACTCCGCCGCACGTTGCAGGCCGCGTTCCCGGAGCCGGCCGTGCAGGCTGGTGTCGTGTCGTAGTCGGGCCAGCCGCTGTGCCAGGGCCGGCACGTTGCCGGCGGGAAAGGTCAGCCCGGCCGGCCCGATGATGTAGGGAATCTCGCCGACCTCGCTGCCGACGACCGGCACTCCACAGGCCATCGCCTCGACGAGGACCCGGCCGAACTGCTCCCGCAGCGGTATGCCGACCCACGGCAGCACGTTGCGCTGGACGACCTCGACCGAGGGCAGGACCAGGACGTCCATCCGCCGGAGCAGGTCCGGCAACTGCTCGTGGTCCGCCCAGTCGTGCAGGCGTACCCGGCCCGGTCTGGCCGCCGCCGCCCGGGCCACCTCGGCCGACAGGCTGCCCCGGCCGACGACCAGGAGATCGGCGTCGGCCAGCTCGACCGCGCGCACCAGATCCCCGACGCCCTTGTGGGGTTCGAGGCGGCCGACGAAGCCGACCGTGAACGGTCGATTCCCGGGCGGAGTCGGCGCCGGGGAGAACCGGGCCAGGTCCACGCCGAGCGGCACGAGGGTGGCCGGTCCCTGATAGCCCTTGGCGCGCAGCACGCCGAGCGCCGCCGGGGTGATCGGGAAGGCGTGCGTGACGGCGCCGAACGCCCGCCGTTCGAGGCGGGGAAAGGGGGCCGGGAAGCGCATCACGATGTTCTGTGCCGCGTAGAGCGTGGTCGGCACGGCCGGCCAGCACCGGCGGCGCAGGCGGAGTGCCTGCCAGGTGCTGAGGTAGGCGGCCTCGCCGATGACGTGCAGCACGTCGGGACGGTGTGGCACCGCCCGCCGCAGACTGTCGGGGCGGAACAGCACCGACGCCATGTGGCCGGTGCGGGTCTCGCCCAGCAGGTGCGGCAGGTGCCGGTAGTGCAGCCCCGGATGTGTCCGGGCCAGGGCCCGTAGGGTCTGGTCGGTCTGCGCGGACACGTCGGCCACGGCAACCGTGAGCGTCAGGTCCGGCCGTTCGGCCAGCAGACCGAACAGGTCGGTCCAGTGCTCGGTGCGATGGCCGACCGCGGTGATCAGGACGTGCATCGGTGACTCCCTTCCGCCGAGGCAGGTGTGGCGGCGCCCGTGAGCAGGGACGGAGTGGCGGTCGCCGTGAGCCGGACGATCGTGGACCACGCCCGCAGCCGGGCCATGCCGGAGTGTGGTGAGGCGGCCAGCCGCACCGCCGCCAGCCCGGCGCCGAGCAGGGCCCGCAACAGCACCACCAGCCGGACCGCCTGGTATGTCGAGCGCCGGTGCCGGGCGAAGAACCGCAGCATGCTGCGGTAGAGGTGCGGCCAGATCCAGCGGGGGTCGGCGCTGCTGCCGCCGCCGGTGTGCCGGGCGGTCACGGCGGGCAGCAGCACCACGTCGGCGCCGAGCCGGTGTGCCTGGAGACAGAGCTCCTCGTCCTCGTAGTACATGAAGTAGCCCTCGTCCAGCCCGCCGGTCCGGTCGAGCAGGTCACGCCGGATCGCCAGGCAGGCACCGGAGAGCCAGTCGACACTGACGGGTCCGGCACCGGCCGTTCCGGGAATGAGCGTTCCGGGTGGGATCCGGCAGGCGTCGTAGGCGGCCCGACGGTGGGGGCCGCCGAAGAGCCGGCGCACCGGCACCGGGACCAGGGTGCCACCGAACCGGGAGAGCACCACGCTGGTCAGCGTCTCGAACGGATGGGCGCTGATCGCCGGCCGGCCGTCCCCGTCGACGAGTCGCGGCCCCACGATCCCGACCGCGGGGTGGGCGCGCAGGAATCCGACAAGTTCCCGGGCGGCCGCCGTCGGCAGGACGCAGTCCGGGTTGACCACGAGTACGACGTCGTCGACGCAGCCGGCCAGTGCCTGGTTGACAGCGGCCGCGAATCCCACGTTGCGTCGGTTGGCGATGGCGGCGACCTCGGGGAAACGCTCGCCGAGCAGCGCGACCGTGTGGTCCGTGGAGTTGTTGTCGACGACCCGGACGGTGAGCCCCGCCCGCAGCAACGGCGCCACCGCGTCCGTGACGTGCCGGGCCGAGTTGTGGGTCACCAGCACCGCGGTCGCGGCCAGGTCGCCGGGCCGCCCCGCCATCGGTCCGGCCCGGTCGTCGGCGGGCCGCGGGCTCGTGCCGGTCATCGTGCCACCACCGCCGTCGGTGTTTCCCGGATCCGGGCGGCGAGCAGTGTCAACGCCGGCAGGAGGCCGAGTTCCCAGTGCCCGTCGGTCGGACCGGCGAAGAACGCGGCGCCGAGGAACCCGCAGGTCAACGCCGCGAATGCCAGGGCGAGAGGGTTCCGCCGGGCCAACCCGGCCGGCAGCGCCCGCAGCACCGGCCACAGCACGGCGAAGAGCCCGAGCAGGCCGGAGTTGGCCAGGATCATCACCCAGAACGCGTGGTAGACCGGACCGACGTCGGTAACGGTGTAACCCTCGACGTACACCTGCTGGGCGGACTGGCCGAGACCCGCGCCGACCAGCGGCTGCGTCGCGAAGGCGGCCAGGCCGACGGCGGACTCCGGGAGCCGGTGCCCGGCGTCGCGTTCGAGTGCCATCGTCACCACGGTGGACCGTTCGCGAACCCCCGGGTGCAGGCTGATCAGGCCGAAGAGCAGGATCGCTCCGGTGACCGTCACCAGCACCCCGCGCCGGACCGCCGCGCCACCCCGGACCAGCAGGATGAGGACGGCGACCCCGGTGACCAGCCAGATCCCCCGGTAGGAGGCGAGCACCACGTCGGCGAGGAAGACCGCGGTCAGCAGCGCCAGGCCGGCGCGGCGCCAACCGCGGGCCCGGCCGGCGAGCACCATCAACGGCGGTACGGCCAGCACCGCGAGCAGGCCGCCGTGCCGGCCCGGGTTGCTCAGCTCGATCGTGGTCAGCACCCCGGCGGAGACGAGGTAGAGCAGGGCGGCGGCGCGCAGCCACCGCCGCGTGTGCAGGGTGTGCAGGGCCAGGAAGAAGTACGCCGGGATCACCGCCACCTGGTACGCCGCCACCAGCACGTTCCGCGGCAGGTTTCCCATCGCCAGGCCGTAGACGGCGGCGACGCCGATGCCGGCACTGAGCACGGCCATCGCCAGCCCGGTGCGGCGCCAGGGCGGGCTCTGTTCCGGCCACCAGCCGAGCAGGTACCGGACGGCCAGCGCCGCGCAGCCGGCGACCAACGGCAGGGTATGCATGATGACGAACGTCTGGACGTCGGCGACGCCGAGCAGACCGCTGGCGACCGAGCCTCCGATGATCCCGACCGGCAGTACCGCCCACGGCCAGACGACGAACCCGAGGGCGCAGAGCACGGTGCCGCCGACCGCGACGCCGAGGCTGGTGGGCAGGATCGCGACCGGCAGCGCGGTGGCGGCCCCGATCGCCCCCGCCGTCAGCGCCGACGGCACCCAGAGCCGGCTCACCGCGCGCCCGCCACATCCGCGAGCAGGTCGCGCAGCCGGGCGCCACGGGCGTCCCAACTCTGCGGCACCGCGGCGGCCCGGCGCTCGGCGACCGCGCCCGGGCACCACGCGGTAGGCAGCTCCGCCTCCACAGCGGCCACGAACCGCGCGGGTGTCGCCGCGAGCCGGACCGGGGCGGAGAGCTCCCGCAGCGCGGGCAGCGGTGTCGCCACCACCGGCCGACCGGCGGCGAGATACTCGTAGCACTTCTTCGGGTGGACGTAATCGATCAGGCCCCCCACCCGGTACGGGATGATGCCGACGTCGAAGCCACGGACCAGGGCGGGCGCCTCGGCGAACGGCACCGCCGGCCAGAGCCGTACGTTGGACAGCCCGCGCAGTGGCGCCCGGCCGGCCGGGGTCGACGGGCCGATCAGCAGCACCGTCCACTCCGGACGGGCGGCGGCCACCGCGGCGACGAGTTCGCCGTCGAACGCCCGGGTGTCGACCGCGCCCAGGTAGCCGAGGACCGGCCGGGGCAGCCCGGCGAGTGCCGCCGCGACCGGCCCGTCGGCGGTGAAACACTCCGGGTCGCAGCCGTTCGGCAGCACGACCGGCGGCCGGCGGGCGCCGGGTAGCCGTGCCGGCAGCGCGCTGGAGGAGGCGAGAACCAGATCGGCCTCGGCGACCGCGTACCGCAGTGCCCGCCGCAGGTGGCCCCGGTTCCACCACCGGGTGAACGTCCAGTCCAGGTCGGTGGCGTCATACACCACGGCGGCGGCGCCGAGCCGGCGGCACACCGGCCAGGCCAGGTCCTCGTCGAGCCAGACGATCCGCTCACCGGGCCGGTCGGCTTGGCCGATTCGCCGGTCGGCTTCGTCGATCCGTTCACCGGGCCGGTCGGCTTCGTCGGCCCGGCCGCCGGGCCGGTCGGCTTCGCCGATCCGGTCCCGTTCGAGGCGATCCGTCGCGGCGTCCAGCCAGCGGGACAGCCGCAGCGCGCCGATCCGCCGGCTCAGCCGGTTGACCGTCGGCAGGTGGCGGCCGAACGGGAGGATCGCGGGCGGCACCGCGTGCCAGAGTGCCTTGTCGACCTGGCGTACCGACCAGCGCCAGCGGGGCGAGTTGCCGGGCGGGTCGACGAAGACCACCCGCCGGTCGGCGGCGAGCTGCCGGGCCAGCGCGTGCTGCCGGTGCGCGGCGGCCCGCCAGGGGCTGCCACTGAACATCAGCACCCAGCCCGGGCCGACCGGCCGCGACCGGACCGCCGGTGCGGCGGCTCCGCTCCGGTGGGTCGGTGGTGGGACGAGCGCGGCGTCGGTCACGGACGAGCTCCGACCCGGGAGTCCCGGGCGAGCGCCGACGCTGGCAGGGCGGTGGCGATCGGCGTCACGTCGTCCTCGTTGAGCCGCCTGACCAGGTGGCGGCTGGTCTCGTCGAGGTGCAGCACCCGGGCCCCGGGGCGTTCGTCCAACCAGCGGCGCAGCGCACCGGCCGCGTACCGGTCGTTGACCGCCCGGACCGGCGCGGACCGGCGGGCGAACGGCACCAGGGCGGGTGGGCTGGCCCGCCACACGGAGCCGTCGAACCGGACGTGGAGCCGACGGTTCCGGCCCGGCCGCTCGAGCAGCAGCACCCGGTGGTCGTCGAACCGGTCGCCGAGCAGCGTCGGTGGGTCCTGTGCGGTCGCCCACGGGCCGTACCCGGAGATGATGGCCCAGTCCCGCCGGTCGCCGTCCGGCAGCGGCCCGACGTCGCCGCGCAGCGCCGCGACCAGGTCACGCCAGCCGAGGTTGGTCTGCCGGCGGCAGAGCCGCTTCACCAGATGGTCCGCGAGCAGCGCCAGCCGGAACACGCCGACCCGGTAGCGGGGCTGGGTCATCCGCAGGTAGCAGACCAGGCCGCCGATCAGGTGCCGGAGCCGGGACGCCGTGCCCAGCAGGCGGCAGGACGCGCCCCGGGTGTGCGTGACCGCGGCGTGCGGGATCATCCAGAACCGGTGCCCGGCCGCCTGGAGCGTACGGGTCAGCACGGCGTCGTTCCAGTAGATCGGGAAGCGCTCGTCGAAGATCCGGTCCGGTTCGAGGACCGTGCGCCGGACCAGCATGCAACTGCCCGAGGCGAGTTCCCGGGGCCGGGAGAAGTCCGCGCCCCGCAGCTCGAAGCGGTGCAGCGCGGACCGGAACCCGGGCAGCCGGCGCAGCGCGGTGAAGAGGGTGAGCGCGGCCGGGAACGTCGGCAGCTGCACGTAGTGCTGCTGGAAACTGCCGTCCGGGTTGAGATACAGCGGGCTGACTCCGGCCGCGTCCGGGCGCACCCGCAGGAACTCCACCATGGTGTCCAGCGCGCCGGGATGGAACCGGACGTCGCTGTTGAGCAGCAGGATCAGTTCACCGGTCGCCTGCCGGTAGGCCTGGTTCATCGCGGCGGCGAAGCCGACGTTGCGCGGGTTGCGGATCAGCCGAACCCGGGGGTCGGCGGCGAGCAGGTCGGCGGAGCCGTCGGCCGAGGCGTTGTCGACCGCGACCACCTCGTACGGCAGGCCGCCGGTCGCCACGTGCAGCGAGTCGAGGCAGCGGCGGGTCTCCTCGCGGGTGTTCCAACTGATCAGCAGTACCGAGACGACGGGGACGGTCATGCCGACCACCCCTGTCCGGCGCGCCGGGCCACCAGCCGCAGCGCGTCGCCGAGCCGGGGGTGCCGGATCCGGGGCGAGCGGGCGGCGACCCAGTCGGCGACCAGCAGGTCGCGGGCGTGTCGGAGCCGGCCCCAGGGCTGCCAGTAGAAGCGGGAGAAGACGGTGTCGCAGGTGATGACGTCGTATCCGGTGGTGGTGACGAGTCGGATGAGTGATTCGGGGGTGAAGTGCCAGCGGTGGTACCGGAACTGGAGGTGCGGCCAGTTGGTGCCGAGTCGGGTGGCGGCGGCGGAGGCGATGTTGGGGACTTCGAGGGCGAGCCAGCCCTGGGGGTTGAGCATGTGGTGGGCGGCGTGGAGGAAGTGTCGGGGGTTGTCGACGTGTTCGAGGACGTGGAAGGCGCAGACGGCGTCGACGGGGTGTGTCGGGGTGGTGGTTTCGAAGTGGCCGTGTTGGACGGGGACGTGGAGGTGTTCGCGGGCGTGTCGGGCGGCGTGTTCGGAGATTTCGATGCCGTGGGCGGTGATGCCGGCGTGTTGGGCGGCTTCGATGAAGTAGCCGCCGGCGCTGCCGGCTTCGATGAGGGTGCGGGGTGGGTGGTTTCGGGTGGTGCGGAGGAGCCAGCGCAGGCGGCGGGTTGATTCGTAGCGGCGGGGGCGGGGGAGGTAGTAGTCCTCGTAGCCGTCGCCGGTGAAGTAGTTCTCGTCGTAGAGCTCGGTGGTGGGTGGGAGGTGGTGTGCGGTCCAGGTGAAGGTGCAGGACGGGCAGTGCCGCAGGTTGCCGTCGAGCCGGGTGTGCCGGTCGGCCGCCCCACCACAGACCAGGCAGGTGTACGTCTCCAGTTGTGTGGTCACGATCTCTCCCTTCGGGTCCCGCCGCGCGCCCGGGCGACGAGCCGGAGCAGGTCGCCGAGTCGGGGCTGGGTCAGCCGCAGCGACCTGGTGCCCGACCAGTCGGGCGGCACGAGTCTGCGGGCGTGCCGGAGCCGGTAGCCGACCGGCATGTAGTAGCGGAAGACGGCGGTGTCGCAGGTGATGACGTCGTATCCGGTGGTGGTGACGAGTCGGATGAGTGATTCGGGGGTGAAGTGCCAGCGGTGGTATTGCAGCTGGAGGCCGGGCCAGTCGGTGCCGAGTCGGGTGGCGGCGGCGGAGGCGATGTTGGGGACTTCGAGGGCGAGCCAGCCCTGGGGGTTGAGCATGTGGTGGGCGGCGTGGAGGAAGTGTCGGGGGTTGTCGACGTGTTCGAGGACGTGGAAGGCGCAGACGGCGTCGACGGGGTGTGTCGGGGTGGTGGTTTCGAAGTGGCCGTGTTGGACGGGGACGTGGAGGTGTTCGCGGGCGTGTCGGGCGGCGTGTTCGGAGATTTCGATGCCGTGGGCGGTGATGCCGGCGTGTTGGGCGGCTTCGATGAAGTAGCCGCCGGCGCTGCCGGCTTCGATGAGGGTGCGGGGTGGGTGGTTTCGGGTGGTGCGGAGGAGCCAGCGCAGGCGGCGGGTTGATTCGTAGCGGCGGGGGCGGGGGAGGTAGTAGTCCTCGTAGCCGTCGCCGGTGAAGTAGTTCTCGTCGTAGAGCTCGGTGGTGGGTGGGAGGTGGTGTGCGGTCCAGGTGAAGGTGCAGGACGGGCAGTGCCGCAGGTTGCCGTCGAGCCGGGTGTGCCGGTCGGCCGCCCCACCACAGACCAGGCAGCGGCTCAGATCGGTCGCCGCGGTCACCGGAGACGCTCCCCGGTCGCGGCGAGGGGACGGTTCCGGCGTACCAGCCGGCGCAGCTCGGCCCGGTCCCGGGCGGGCAGGAATCCGGTGCCGGCGAGTACGGCGAGCGCGATCAGCAGCACCACCGCGGACCGGGTCGCCACGGCCAGCGCGGCGTCGAGCCGGCCTGGCCCGTCGGGCAGGAACCGGGCGGCGAGGACTCCGCCGACCCCGGCCGCCAGGGCGGCGGTCATGGCGGGCCGGACGGCTGTCAGCATCGGGGTGACCGGCCGTCCGGTACTGCGGTGGAAGCGCAGGACGAAGTACGCCGTGCCGGCCGCGATCCCGCACGAGGTGGCCAGCGGTACGCCCACCGGACCGAAGAGCCGCCACAGTGGCCAGGTCAGCGCGAGGTTGAGCAGGACCGACAGCAGGGCGTAGCCGGTCTCGCCGCCCGGCTGCCCCTCGACCCGCAGCACGATCGCGGTGGCGCCGGCGGCCAGGTTCAGCGCATAACTCGGGGCGAGTACCAGGATGGTCGCGGTTGCCCACCAGACGGGCTCGCCGAGCCAGAGCCGGATGAGCGGGTCGGCGGAGACCACCAGCAGCGCCGTACCCACCGCGGCGAACGCGGTCAGGTACCGGGTGGCGGCGAGGTGGAACCGGTCCAGCCAGACCTGCCCCTCCACCGCCGCCCGGGACACCGCCATCGGGAACATCGCCATCAGCACGATCGCCGGTGGCAACCGGAGCAGCGCGAGCAGCCGGTTGCCGAGCTCGAACGACCCGGCCACGGCGGGCCCGGCCACCCCGCCGAGGACGAACCGGTCCAGTTCCAGGTTGGCCGCCCCGGACGCGTTGGTCACCTGTATCCGCAGGCCGTACCCGAACAGCTCGCGCAGTTCGTCGCGACGCATGCCGCGCAGGCGCGGCCCGAGGTGCCGGTGCCAGTGCCGGGCGGCGGTCACCACCAGGACGGTCCGGACCGCGCCGGCCGCCGCCGTGGACGCGGCCAGCGCCAGCAGCCCGCCGCCGAGCCGGACGACGAGGACGGCGAGTGCGGCGCCGAGCACCCCCGTGCCGGCGGTCATCCAGGCCAGCGTGGTGTAGCGCTGGGCACCCTCGAGGACGGCCCGCCAGGGCAGTGCCGCGCCGTCGCAGAGCAGTCCGAGCAGCAGGGTGAGCAGCGCGTTGCGCGCCTCGGCGGCGAGCTGGCCGAGTTGCAGCAGCCGGGCGAGCACGGGCCAGGCCGCGACGGTGCCGGCGGAGGCCAGCAGCCAGAGCAGGACCCCCCAGAGCAGCCCGATCCCGAGCGCGGCCCGGGTGACCCGGTCCGGCTGCCCGGCCAGGGTACGGGCGACCTGCCGGACGAGGGCGGCACCGAGCCCGAGGTCGACCAGGGCGAGCACGGCCACGACGCCGCCGAGCAGCACCCAGGTGCCGAACTCGGCGGCGCCGAGCCGGTCGTACAGGACCGGCAGGCTGGTCAGTCCCGCCGCGGCCACGGTGAGCCGGGCGGCGACCAGACCGGTGGAGTTGCGGGTCAGCCGCCTGCCGTCGCCGCTAGCCACGGGGAAAACCCCGGAACAGTTCGGCGACCGTCAGCACGACCAGGAGGAGGTCGAGCCGCAGCGACCGGCAGTGCAGGTAGAGCAGGTCGCAGCGGAGCTTGTCCTCCACCGTCGCGGCGTAACCGCCGGTGAGCTGGGCGATGCCGGTCAGGCCGGGACGGATCCGGTGTCGGAGTTCGTAGTGTGGCAGTTCGCGGAAGCTGGCCACGAATTCCGGCCGTTCCGGGCGCGGCCCGACCAAACTCATCTCGCCCCTGAGGACATTCCACAGTTGCGGCAGCTCGTCCAGGCGGAACCGGCGCAGCAGCCGGCCGACCCGGGTGACCCGGGCGTCGTCGGTGCTGGCGAGGGCCGGCCCGGTGTCCCGTTCGGCGTCCGGGCGCATGGTGCGGAACTTGACCATCCGGAACCGCCGGCCACCCGCGCCCACCCGGGCCTGCACGTAGAAGGGCGGCCCGCTGAGGGCGACCGCGGCCGTGATGAGCAGCATCAGCGGGATCACCAGTGGTGTGCTGAGCAGCGTCACCGCCACGTCGAACCCGCGTTTGAGGCGTTCCTCGCCGGAGCGACCCGGCCGCAGCCGCAGCCAGGGCAGCCCGCCGAAACGCCGTAGCCGGGCGGGTTGCAGCAGTCCGTAGACGGGATGGGCGAGGACGAAGATCTCGATGTCGTGGGCCAGGCAGACCGCGACCAGCGGTTCGTCGAGCTGGTCCAGCCGGAGTTTGCAGAGCAGCAGCTTCGGCCGCCAGTGCCGCAGTGCCTCGTCGAGCTGGTCCATCCGTTGCGGCAGCGGCAACCGGGTGGCGATCTCGAACTCGTCGGCCAGCCGGTCCGTGGTGCTGTCGCCGTGGGGAGGTTCCAGCACCAGCACCCGGGCGTCCCGGCGCGACGGTGTCGCCCTTCGCCCTGCCGGTGCGGGGTGCCGGTGCCGGCCCTGTCGGCGTGCCGGGGTCGGATCGACCTGGTGCTCCGGGTTGGCCCGCCGGGGTCCTCTGCGGTACGGCGGCCGTGCCCGGGTGCCCGGGACGCCGGTGTGTGGCGTCTCGACCTGGGCGACGTGCGGCTGCTCGATGCTCAACGTGCTGGCGGCTCTCTGGGCGGGTCGGCGGAATCCGAGTGGTCTACACATTGGATTCACGGTTCGACATACCTTAAACCGCCCAAAGGGAGCAAGAGGGACTCTTGGTAAAAAAGGGCAACTTCGGGAGGTCAGGTGGGCGGCCGGGATCGCGCGGTGTCCCGTCGTGCGGGTCCGCTCGGCCGGGACGGCGGCACGCGACGGGCCCGCCACCTCTCCGCCCATCCGAACAGCAGCACCGCCGACGCGGTGAGCAGCACCGTACCGGCGATCCGTAACGGCAGGTGACCGGTGGACCCATCCTCCAGCAGCACGCCGGCCAGCGCCCCGGCCGGCAGGTGCCACAGGTAGACGGTGACCGCCCGGGAGTTGACCGCCCGCAGCGCGCGCCCGGCCCACCGGTTGTCGGCCAGCCGGTCGAGCCGGAACCGGCACCGGAGCACCACGGCGACGAGGGCGAGCGACCACAGCACGTTGCCGCCGCCGGCGTCCTCGGTGCCGAAGGTGCCGGCCCGGGTGCCGACCAGCATCCACATTCCACCGACCGCGCCCAGCACGCCCACGCCGCACCCGAACGCCCGGCCCGGAATCCGCTGCAGCAGACCGTCCCGGCGGGCGAAACCGAGCAGCCAGCAGGGGGCGTAGGTCAATACGAAATAGCCGGGAAGGTCCAGGTGGGTCAGATTGACGCCGACCGCCACGGCAGTGGCGATGCCGAGTGTGCACCACGGCCGGCGGCGGAAGAGGGGCCGCAGTAACGGGGAGAGCAGCACCAGCCACAGGTAGGTGGAGATGTACCAGAGGCCGATGGTGAGCAGCCAGGACCAGGCGGGGCCACCTGCCGGTGGCACCCGCAGTGGCAGGAGCCACCAGGCCAGGCCGCCCCAACCCAGGGACCCGGAGGTCGACGGCCGCCAGCCGGCGAGCAGCATCAGCGTGACGGCGACCACGCCGTAGAGCCAGAACGGCGGCAGGATCCTGGCCAGGCGGGTACCGACCGCACGCGGCCCGCCCTGGTCCAGGGACCGCGCCATCAGGCAGCCGGCGATCCCGAACATCAGCCCCATGGCCGGGAACAGCGCGCTGAGCCAGAGCCAGCCGGTGGTGTGAAACGCCACGACACGGACCAGCGCGGCCACCCGGAGGAGGTCCAGGTACCGTTCCCGGCCGTCATCCGGGGAACTCGGCCGGTGGTCGGCGGCCGGCACGTCCGCGTCCGGGCCCTTCACCCGGTCGCCGCCACCTGGTCGCGCCCCGGCGGCGGAAATACGCATTGCCGCTTCTGCTCCAGGTCAGGGTCGACGCCGCTCTTTGAGCTTTACCCAACCATATAGCAGTCTTTATACTTGTATGGGTGGTTCGGCCCGGGTAGGTGGCCCGGCGCCGTCAGCGCGGGTCTGCCGGCTTCCGCGCGAGGATGAGCCGGTAGCGTGGAGTGCCGTTCCGGTGCTGGCCCAGGGTGGTCAGGGCGACCGTGGTCGCGGTGAAGCCGGCCGCTGTCAGGTCCGCGCCGAGCGCGGGCAGCGGACAGGTGCGGTAGTACATGACGAACGGCGGGCGCCACACGGCATTGCGGACCCGCATGGCCAGGTCGAATCCGAGCATGGCCCAGTGCGAGATCGAGGTACGGGGCGGCGGCGTACCGATCGGAAAGGTGAAGAGCCCGCCGGGCCGCAGTGCGCGGTGGACCCCCTCGAACAGTGCGGGTCGTTCGGTGGGCAGGAAGTGCCCGAGCGCTCCGGAGGTGACCGCGAGGTCGAAGTCCCCGGTGAAGGGGAGGGCCCGGGCGTCGGCCCGCACCCAGCTGGCGTCCGGGTGTGCGCTCCGGGCCTGCGCGAGCATCCCGGCGCTGAAGTCGACACCGGTGATCCGCCCCCGGCACACGGCCCGGAGAACCAGCATGCCCGCACCGGTGCCGCAGCACACGTCCAGTCCCCGGTCGAACGGCCCGAGCTCGGCAAGCGCCTCGGTGGTCGCGTCGACAACGCTCTCCGGAGTGCGGAAGGGCGTGTGGTCGAACTTCGGGGCGAGGAGATCGTAGCCGCGCTCGACCGACGAGAGCGCCTGGACGCACAGTTCGCGCAGGGACGGGCCTTGGGGCGAGAACACCGGCCGAGGGTACCCGCCGGACTCACCGCAGGTAGTCGCGGCGTTCGGTGTAGACGCCGACGATGGCGGCCAGGTGCGGGTCGCTGGTGATGGTGAGGTATCGGTTCGGGCGCAACTCGACGCTGGACGGGTTGGCCTGGTCGGTGGTTGCCGGGCCGTGGACGGCGGCGTCGTAGACGAGGATGTCGCGCTCGGCGTCGATGTTCCGCTCCGGGTGCTCGAGCAGCCGGCCGACGGTCGGGCGGCCGGGGCCGAACGTCCCGGACAGGTCGCCGTAGGTGAACAGCACGTCACCGTTGTGCAGGACGAGCTGGTGGTGTGACGACGCGGGCAGGCCCGTCGACACCGGCGTCGTCCAGCTGCGGCCGCCGTCGTACGACCGGGAGAGGTAGGCGATGTTGATCGACGTGCGGAGGACCGACAGGATCGAGCCGTCCCTGAGCAGGCTCAGGTTCGGCTCCTGGAAGTCGAAGGTGTCGGCCCGGCCGATCACCGACTCGTTCTCCGCCGGCCAGGTGTGCCCGCCGTCCGTCGAGCGGACGACCGTGGCCGGCCCGGTGCCGCCCTCGGGAAGCCTGCCGTAGAGGGGGACGAGCAGGTCGCCGTTGCGCAGTTGCAGGATCGGACCGTGGGTCGCGGCGTGGCCGGCGTAGTAGGCGCCGACGACGACATCGGAGGGTCCCTCCATCGCGGTGCCGACCTCGGTCGGCGTGCTCCACGTGCCGCCCAGGTCGGTCGACCGCGCGACGAACGTGCCGACCAGCGTCACCGGCCTGCCCGGGTAGCCGGTCCAGTCGGTGCGGAAGAAGTTCATCAGCACCGTGCCGTCGCGCATCTGCATCAGCTTGGGGTCGCGGTCGTCGATCGGGGTGTCGATCGCCACCTGCGGGGTGCTCCAGGTGCGTCCCCGGTCCCGGCTCTGCACGACCATGATGCGGCCGTCCTGGTCGATGTGTGCGACGGACTCACGGTACGCGACCAGGAGGCGCCCGTCCCTGAGCCTGATCATGTCGCCGAAGAACGCGCGCTTGCCGCTCTCGGCCCGGGCGACCACGACCGGGTTGGTGGGAGTACCGGTCGGTGGCGGCCCGGTCGCGATCGCGGCGGTCGACGTGCCGGCGAGTGCCGCGGTCGAGGCGACCAGTGTCACGGTGGCGCGACGCAGGAGACGACGCACGGGAACCACTCCCATCAGACGAACGGCCGGAGGTCCGGCGACCGGCCCGAAGCTATTCGGAACGTCGTTTCATGTCAATGCGTCTCCGTCGCCGGAGATTCGCCCCTCGGGATGGGACCGGTGGTAGGCGGCCGCTCGGTCGTCACGCTGGTTCCTATTGACATGGAACGACATTGCACGTTTGTTGGCAGTCATGAAGGTGATGACCGTCTACGCCCACCCGGCGGACACGATCACGAACTGCGGCGGGACCCTGGCCCGGCACGCGGCCGCAGGTGACGAGGTGGTTGCCCTGATCCTCACCCACGGTGGGCGGATCCACGCCAACCGCTACGCGGAGGAGTGGCGCGGGGGGCAGCCGGACACGTCGATCACCGACGCCGACCTGGACGGGATCGTCGCGCACAAGAGGCGGGAGTTGGAGCGGGCGGCGGAGATCATCGGCATCTCCAAGCTGGTCACGCTGGACCTCGACGACACCTACGCCGCGCTGCGCGAGGACGTGGTCGACCAGGTCGCGCAGCAGCTCGCGACCGAGCGGCCGGACGTGGTGATCTGCGACTACCCGGTCAACCCGGTGGCGACCGCCAACCTGCACACCGTCGCGACGGTGACCGCGCTGGCCACCCTCGGCCGCGCCGACGCGTTCCCGCGCGACCTCGACGACCTCCCGGAGTTCCACGTCAAGCAGGTCTTCTTCACCTCGCTGCCGGTGATGGCGGGCGACGGGCTGAGCCTCCACGGGCTGAGCCTCCACGGGCTGCGCAACGACGTCTACATCGACATCACCGAGGTGGTCGGCCAGAAGGTCGCGGCGATGGACTGCTTCGACAGCCAGGGCTACTCCGGGCTCTTCGCGCGCAAGCTTGTCGAGGCCAAGAACGGCGAGAGTGGCCGGCTGGCCGGCGTCAACTTCGCCGAGGCGTTCTACCGGATGAACAAGGAGACCCACACACTACTGCCGGTCACCGAGGCCGCGCGGAGCGAGGACGTGCTGACCCGGCACGTCGCCTACAGCCGGATCGACCTGCGGGCGACGTACCCGCGGTAACCTCTGGAGGTTCTGGCCATGGTGCGCCATCTCAAGTCGGCACCCCCGGTGAGCCACGACGATGCCCGGTCGCAGGGCGTACGCGAGACGGTCGCGGCCGTGATCGCGGACGTCCGGTCCCGCGGCGACGCGGCGGTCCGGGAGTATTCGGAGAAGTTCGACAACTGGTCGCCCGAGTCGTTCCGGCTCGGCGACGCGGAGATCGAGCGGATCGTGGCGAGCGTGCCGGAACAGGCGATCGCCGACATCAGGACCGTGCAGGCCCGGGTACGTGACTTCGCCCAGCGGCAGCGGGAGTCGCTGCACGACTTCGAGGCCGAGGTCGAGCCCGGTGTGTTCCTGGGCCAGCGGAACGTCCCGGTCTCGGCGGCCGGGGCCTACGTGCCCGGCGGCCGGTACCCGCTGGTGGCGTCGGCGCACATGACCGTCGTGACGGCGAAGGTGGCCGGGGTGTCGCGGGTGACGTCGTGCACGCCGCCGATCCGTGGCGAGATCCCGGCGGCGACCGTCGCCGCGCTGCACCTGGCCGGCGCCGACGAGATCCACCTGCTCGGCGGCACGCAGGCGGTGGCCGCGATGGCGCTGGGCACCGAGACGATCGCCGGGGTCGACCTGCTGGCCGGCCCCGGCAACGCCTACGTCGCGGAGGCCAAGCGCCAGCTCTTCGGCGAGGTCGGCATCGACCTGTTCGCCGGTCCGACCGAGATCCTGGTGATCGCCGACGGCGCGGCGGACCCATTCGTGGTCGCGGTCGACCTGCTCAGCCAGGCCGAGCACGGCCCCGACTCGCCGGCAATCCTGATCACGGACTCGGAGCCGTTGGCCCGGCAGGTCATGGAGCTGATCGCGCGGATCCTGCCCGGCATGCCCACCCGGGACTTCGCCGCACCGGCCTGGCGCGACCACGGTGAGGTCGCGGTGGTCGCGGACATGGCCGAGGCGTACGACCTCGCGGACTCCTACGCCGCCGAACACGTGCAGGTCCTGACCGGCTCACCGCGCGAGGCCCTCGACCGGATGCGCAACTACGGCGCCCTCTTCCTCGGCGAGGGGACCTGCGTCTCCTACGGCGACAAGGTGATCGGGACCAACCACACCCTGCCCACCAGGGGGGCGGCCCGCTACACGGGTGGCTTGTGGGTCGGCAAGTACCTGAAGACGGTCACCTACCAGGAGGTCACCAGTCGTGCGGCAAGCGTCGAGCTGGGCCGGCTCTGCGGCCGGGCGGCCCGCGTCGAGCTCTTCGAGGGGCATGCCCGCTCCGGCGACGTCCGTGCCCACAGGTACGCCCGCGACCCCCTGCCCTGGGCCCCAACCGACGTCCAGATCTAGATCTGGAGGCAACGGGAAGCTGCTGTCGACTCCTGCCCGGCCACGTCGGCCCCCGTACGGCGCATCGGGTTCACGACATGCGACGATCGGCTCGGTCCGTGAGGGCGGGGCCACCCGCGCCGTGGTACGCGGCGTCGTGCTCCACCGCGCCGCCCGAGTGCTCCCAACGGGCGAGACCTCGACTGGCGATGGGATGGCAGTGAGAAACCGTCGTCTGCTACGTGACAGCGCTGTTCACCATGTTCTCGTACGTGGAAGCGACCACCGCGGGCCTGGTGGTCGTCAACCCCGGTTCGGCCAATCGCATCTCGTGGGAAGAAGTCCGTGGGCTGTCGATCGAGCGGGGCCTGACCGTCGACCTCAGGGACGGCAGAACAGTCGCCTGCTATGCCTTCCAGCCCTCGATGCTCGGGGGGATTCTCGGCTATCCCGGTGCGCGCAGGGCGGCGCGGCGGATAGAGCGGATCCGGGCGGCGCATGTCGTTGCGGCGCCGAGCGGTGAAGGTGGTGCCGCTGATCCCACGTTTCCGTGGCGACGCCATGCGTGTCTGATCCTCGGCATCTGGGCCTTCCTTGCGCTGCTGATCCCGGCAGTACCCAGGTTGAGGGTCTGACGTCTGCTGGCGGTGGGATGGTGATGGCGGCGCTGTCCGGCGCGGCCGGCGTCCGCGCGGCCGGCGCATTCAGCTCGGTGTTCGTCCCGCACGGTTCGTCCGGCTAGGGTCTATTCCTGACGCAGGTGGGGCCGCAGCGAGGGGGGAGTCCGAGAGATGAGCATGCCGCTGCCGCCGGGGGAGCGGACCCGGCTCGGCAGGTATGAGCTGTTGGGCCGGCTGGGTGCGGGCGGCATGGGCACCGTCTACCTCGGGCGGGACCGGGACGGGCGCAGGGTCGCGATCAAGATGGTCCGGCCCGAGTTCTCGTACGACGCCGAGTTCCGGGGCCGGTTCCGCAGCGAGGTCAACCGGGCGCGGCAGGTGCCGCCGTTCTCCACCGCCGAGGTGCTCGACGCCGACCCGGACCACGACCCGCCGTACCTGGTCGTCGAGTACGTCGACGGCCCCAGCCTGGCCACCGTCGTCAAGGAGCAGGGGCCACTCTCCGGCTCCGCGCTGCACGGCGTGGCCGTCGGCATCGCCACCGCGCTGACCGCCATTCACGGCGCCGGGGTGATCCACCGCGATCTCAAGCCGGCCAACGTGCTGTTCGCGATGGGCGGCATCAAGGTGATCGACTTCGGTATCGCCCGTGCCTTCGAGGCGACCAGCCAGCACACCCGTACCGACCAGATCGTCGGCACGGTCGCCTACATGGCGCCGGAGCGCTTCGACGCCGAGGACGGGGCGCGGCTGAGTTCCGCCGCGGACGTCTTCGCCTGGGGTGTGGTGGTGGCGTACGCGGCGACCGGCCGCACCCCGTTCGCCGCCGACTCGGCCCCGGCGACCGCCATGCGCATCCTCACCCAGCCACCCGACCTCTCCGGGTTGCCCGGATCCCTCCGCGACCTCGTGGAGCGGGCCCTCCGGAAGGATCCGGCGGAGCGCCCCACGGCGCGCGAGCTGCTCGACGTGCTGCTCTCCGGCGACACTCCACGGCCGGCCGGCACCACCGCCGTTGCCGAGGCGGCACTGACCGCCCGCAAGAGGTGGGAGGTCGCCGGGGGAGGCGACCCGACGCCGCCACCGGCCGCGACCCGGCCGGGCACCGGACGCCGTCGGCGACTCCTGGGCGCCGCCGGGATCGCCGCGGCCGTTGTCGTGCTGGTCGGTGCCGGCCTCGTGGGGCTCGACGCCATCCGGTCCGACGGTGACGACCCCGACGACGCCGCCGGTGTCCCGGGAGTCTCCACGCCGGCCTCGCCGACCCCGGCCACCTCGCCGACCCCGACCACCGGCGGGCCCACATCGGCGGCCCCGGACCCGGACACCCCGATCCTGCAGGGAAGCCGGCGCACATTGATCCACTTCGCCGAGATCGACCGGGATCTGGCCCTGGACTATCACTCCTACGAGGTGGAGTCCTCCGACGGCACCGGCGTGAAGTCGCAGTTCGTCCTGGTGCCGTCCGGGGTGGACTACCTGATCAGGTCGCTGCGCGGCGAGGGACGCGCCGACAACGCGGAGACCTGCCTGGGTGTCAAGGTGACGCCGGACGGCCCGTCGTCGCTGGTCGCCGCCGAGTGCGTCCCGACCCGGGCGACGCTCTTCTCGCTCGCGCCCACCGGCGAGCGGGACGACAAGAACCGGCGGACCTACTACATCCGCAACGAGGCGTACGGCTTCGTGCAGTGGAGCGCCGCACGCAGGGCGGTGTACGTCGAGGAGGTCGGCGACGCCACTCCCACCGCGAGCTTCAGCCTGGTGGACCGGGGCGCGCTCTGACCCGGCGAGCGCGCCGGTCCCCGCGCCGTCGAGGTCGGAGCCCGGTCGGGCGGTGACGGTCAGCTGACCTGTGCGGCGGCGGCGCGGCCCGCCGTGCGCCCCGAGAAGAGGCAGCCACCGAGAAAGGTCCCCTCGAGGGCGTTGTACCCCATCATCCCGCCGCCGCCGAAGCCGCTGACCTCGCCCGCGGCGTACAGCCCGGGCAGCGGATCCCCGTCGGCACGCAGGCAGCGGCCGTCCAGGTCGGTCTCGAGCCCGCCGAGCGTCTTGCGGGACAGCACGTGCAGGCGGACGGCGATGAGCGGGCCGGCGGACGGGTCGAGGAGCCGGTGCGGCGTGGCGACCCGGCTCAGCCGGTCGCCCCGGTAGCGCCGGGCCGCGCGGATCGCCAGCACCTGGAGGTCCTTGCCGAACTCGTGGTCGATCGCGCGGTCCCGCGCCTCGATCACGGACCTGAGGTCCGGCTCGTGGATTGCCGGCACGTCGGGGTCGGCGATCGCGTTCATCCCGCGTACCAGTTCGGCGAGGGTGTCGGCCACGACGAAGTCCTCGCCGTGCCGCTTGAATGCCTCCACCGGTCCGGGCGCGCCCGGCCGGACCCGGCTCAGGACCTGCCGGATGTCCCGGCCGGTCAGGTCGGGATTCTGTTCGGAGCCGGAGAGGGCGAACTCCTTCTCGATGATCTTCTGGGTCAGCACGAACCACGAGTAGTCGTAGCCGGTCGCCCGCAGGTGTTTCAGCGTGCCGAGGGTGTCGAAGCCCGGGAAGTTCGGCGGGGGCAACCGCCGGCCGGTCGCGTCGAGCCAGAGCGACGAGGGGCCGGGGAGGATCCGGATGCCGTGGTTGTCCCAGATCGGGTCCCAGTTGCGCAGCCCTTCGACGTAGTGCCACATCCGGTCGGCGTTGATCAGGTTGGCGCCGGCGCCGGTGCTGATGGTGAGCATGCGGCCGTCCACGTGCGCCGGAACCCCGGCGACCATCCTCCGGGGCGGAGTGCCGAGCCGGTCGGGCCAGGCCCTGCGGACCAGGTCCAGGTCGCCGCCGATGCCACCGCTGGTGACCAGTACCGCCTGGGCGCGGGCCTCGAAGGCGGCCACCTCGACCCGGGAGGTGGGCCGGCCGCGCTCGGCGGTGGTCGGTTCGAGCACATGTCCCTGGACCCCGACCACCGTGCCGGCCCGGACGACGAGCCCGTCGACCCGGTGCCGGAACGCCGTGGCGATCCGTCCGGCCGCGACGTGTGCGCGTACCCGTCGCGCGAAGGGCGCCACCACGCCCGGCCCGGTGCCCCAGGTGAGGTGGAAGCGCGGGACGGAGTTGCCGTGGCCGGCGGCCCGGCCGTCGCCGCGCTCCGCCCAGCCGACGATGGGAAAGAGCCGGTGGCCCATGCCGCGCAGCCACCCGCGCTTCTCGCCCGCCGCGAAGTCGAGGTAGGCCTCGGCCCACCGGCGTGGCCAGTGGTCCTCCTCGCGGTCGAACCGCGCACTGCCCAGCCAGTCCTGCCAGGCCAGCTCGCGGGAGTCGCGGACGCCCATCCGGCGCTGTTCGGGGCTGTCGACGAGGAAGAGCCCGCCGAGACTCCAGAATGCCTGACCGCCGAGCGACTGCTCGCCCTCCTGGTCGAGCAGGATGACGCGGCGCCCGGCGTCCGCCGCCTCCGCCGCGGCCACCAGGCCGGCGAGGCCGGCGCCGACGACCAGGATGTCGGCCTCCATGATGTCGGCTTCCGTCACGACTCCCTCCCCGCCGGGATCGGAAGCAGGGCGAGGGGGACGTGGTGCTGCCCGGAGTGCATGTCCCGGTCGTGCAGCGACCCCTGCGGGACCGGCCGGGGAAACGAGATCTTCACGACGTTCAGCGACGGGATCCGGAAGATCTGGACGGTGTTCGGGTCGACCTGGTAAAGCTCGGCCACGACCTGCTCGTTGAGGACGTCCTCGTCGGCCGCGATCCGGTAGCCGGCGGCGTCGCGCATGAAGAGCTCCATCGTGACCCAGAACGGGCCGGCGTTCTTCGAACGCACCTCGTGGGCGAACTCGCCGATGGTGGACGTCGGTGCGGCGTGGCCTGCGTGGTCAGCCATTCTGGTGGTCTCCGAACTCGATCCGGAACATGCCGGTGGGGGTGACGCTGTCGACGACGTGGTGCAGCACGAACTCGTACGCGGCCCCGCGCTCCACCTCGGCCGGGGAGGAGGCGAAGGCGAAGCTCGGCAGGTAGGGCATGTCGGGGGTGGGCAGGTGCAGCAGCAACGGGTTCGCGGTCTTCGCGATCGCGGTGGCGGTGGCCTGGTCCGCCGCGTTGACGAGCAGCATGACGCCGACTTCGCGGGGCGGCGTCCGGGCCGGCTCCAGGTCACCGAGGACGGCGTCGTAGCCGTAGAGACGGATGTCGAAGGCGTACCCGTCCGGACCGAGGCCCAGGGTCTGGGTGACCCGTTTGGCGATCATCGTACGGAGGAGAGCGGCCCACTCCTCGATCTGGCCCAGCACGTGCGGGTCGCGGACGGCGGTGAACGACATCGTCTCGTACCCGGCGACCCGGGCGCCCTCCAGCTTGACGGTGTGCTGGTCGGCGGTGTGGAAGCGGGAGCCCTCGACCCGCACCCGCCGGGAGTCCAGCGCGGTGTAGGTCGCCTCCCGTACGTCGAGCGTGCCGGCCGGCTCGCGCATCTGGAACGGGTCGGCGGTCTCGTAGAGCATGTGCGCCGCCACGGTGATCGGCGTACACGAGGTTTCCGGGTCGAGCGGTTCGACGGTGAACCCGGTCGCGTCGACGGTGACGAAGACACCGCCGCCGCGCGGGTTGGTGCTGCACTGGTCGCCACACTCGACGATCTTGGCGGCGTGCCACGTCGGCCCCGCGGGCAGACCCTTCATCAACGGGTACGCCGCCGCGAGCGCGGTGTCGGTGGCGCGGCCGGCGAGCACCACCCTGGCCCCGGCCGCGAGCGCGTCGACGATCGGTTCGTGCCCCATCATCCCGACGATGTGCGTGCAGCTCTCCAGGGTGTCGGCCCGCAGCTCCGGCAGCGGCGGCAGGGCGTGGATCCGCCCGGCGTCGAGATGCTTCCTGAGGTCGGCGACGCGCTGCTCGCTGTAGATGCGCGCGACGGGGAGGGAGAGAGCGTCCTCGGCCAGCACCCGCCGTACGATCCCGGCGACCCAGTCGACGCCCGCGTCGGCGCCGCTGGTGCCGCACGATCCGATGATCAGGGGGATGTCGGCGCGTGCGGCCGCATTCAGCAGGATCCGGGCGTCCCGGGTGATGGCGGCGGCGCTCATCTTGGGCTGCGCCGCCCCCAGGTAGTACGGTCCCGAGTCGGTCGAGCCGGCGTCCACCGCGATGACGTCGGCGCCGAGGGCCAGACCCCGCTCGACCTGGCTCTCCGGGAATCCGGCTCCGATCGCGCCGCTCGGCACGAGGATCCGTACGGGTTCGACGGAGGCGTCGGTCATCTGTCTGCCCTTCTGCCGGTCGCGGTGAGCGCGTTCAGGACGGCGTCGCCGAGTTCGTCGGTGGTCGCGGTGCCGCCGAGATCGGGCGTGCGGACCGCCCCCTCGGCCAGGACCGTCTCGATGGCGTCGACGAGTGCCGCCGCCGACTCCGGACGGCCGAGGTGCCCGAGCATCAGGCTCGCCGACCAGAGCGCCCCGAGCGGGTTGGCGATCCCCTTCCCGGCGATGTCGGGGGCCGAGCCGTGCACCGGTTCGAACATCGACGGGAAGTCCCGCTCGGGGTTGATGTTGCCGGCCGGCGCGATGCCGATGCTGCCGGCGATCGCCGCGGCGAGGTCGCTGAGGATGTCGCCGAAGAGGTTCGACGCGACGATCACGTCGAAGGACGCCGGCCTGAGGACGAGTTTCGCCGCCAGCGCGTCGATGTGCTCCCTGCGCCAGCCGACGGCCGGGTGCCGCGCGGCCCGCTCCTCGACGATCTCGTCCCAGAACGGCATGGTGTGCACGATGCCGTTCGACTTGGTCGCCGAGGTGACGTGGCGTCGTCGGGTGGCGGCGAGCCCGAACGCGTAATCGACGACGCGGGAGACGCCGGCCCGGGTGAAGACCGCTTCCTGGACCGCGAACTCGTCCGCGAACCCCCGGTTGAGCCGGCCGCCGATCTCGCTGTATTCGCCTTCGACGTTCTCCCGCACCACGACGAGGTCGACTCCGGCCGAGTCCCGCAGCGGTCCGGGCAGACCGGGCAGCACCCTGATCGGGCGCAGGTTGACGTACTGGCGGAACCGGCGCCGGATGGGGATGAGGAGTCCCCAGAGCGAGACGTGGTCCGGCACGCCGGGCCAGCCGACCGCACCCAGCAGGATGGCGTCGTGCCCGGCGATCCGGTCGAGGCCGTCCGCCGGCATCATCGCCCCGGTCTCCAGGTAGCGCCGGCAGGACCAGTCGAAGTGGTCGAACCGGAGGGCGAACCCGCCGCGCTCGGCCAGGACCTGGAGGGTACGCAGGACGGGCGGGATCACCTCCGCTCCGACACCGTCCCCGGGGATGACGGCGATCCGGTACGTCGTCGTCCGCGGCGCGTCCACCCGCTCATCCGCAGCGCCGTCCACCCGCTCACCTCCGTCGCCGTTCACCTGCTCACCTCTGCCGCGTTCAGGGCGAACCGTGGTGCTCCGGCGAGGGCGTCGAGGAGTTCGGCGGCGCCCCGGAGCCCGGCCGCGCGCCGGGCCTCGGCGGTCTGACCCGCGAGGTGTGAATACACGACGATGCCGTCGACGGAGCGCAGCGGGCTGTCGCTCGGCAGCGGCTCGGTGCTCACCACGTCGAGTGCCGCGCCGGCGATCCGTCCGTCCCGGACCGCGCTCGCCAGCGCCTGTTCGTCGACGATCGGTCCCCGCGCGGTGTTGATGACGAAGGCGGTCGGCTTCATCCGGGCGAACGCGGCGGCGTCCAGCAGGCCCCGGGTCCGTCCGGTCAGGGCCGCGTGCACGGAGACGTAGTCGGAGGTGCGCAGAAGCTCGTCGAGCTCCACGAAACGCACGTCCGGATCCGGCCTCTGACCGGGCGGCACGGTCGTCACGCAGAGGATCGACATCCCGAAGGCACGGGCGAGCGGGACGACCGCCCGGGCGGACGCCCCGTAGCCGATCAGCCCGAGCGTGGCACCCCGCAGTTCGTGGCCGTCGTCCCTGGGCCAACGGCCGGCCGCCACCCCGGCGGCGGCCTGGACCAACCGCCGGGCCGTCGTCAGCAGCAGGCCGAGGGTGTACTCCGCGACGGCGTTGGCATTGATGCCGGGCAGGTTGCTCACGGTGATGCCCTGCCTCGTGGCCGCGGCGACGTCCACCGAGTCGTAGCCCACCCCGGTCCGCACGACCACGCGGAGCGACGGCGCCCGGGCGAGGACATCGGCGGTCAGCGGCTCGTTGGCGATCAGCGCCGCGTCGATGCCGCGCAGGGCGGCGACCAGCTCCTCCGGGGCGCGGCTGCCCCGCAGGGGACGGTGCACGGTCATGCAGCCGGCGCTGCGGAGATACTCGTCGACCTCGTCTCCGGGGCGGAGGTAGTCGGTCGTGACCAGGACACGAGCCACCAAGCTGCTCCACTCTGCCGTCGCGTGCCGCCGTCGACCGCGTGCGACTACGTTGGTCGGCGTCACCGTGCGCTGCGGCCACCCTAGGTTTGCTGTAGCAAAAAAGTCAAGAGCTGATTTCGCTGATAAAAGTTGCATAGTTGCTGTATCAGTGTCGTTCGGCGTGGCAATCGTGGTTGGCGTGGTGTCGGATAGCATGCCGTCATGGGGTCCACGGAGACGCTCGCCGATCGCGCGTACCGCGAGGTGCGGAGCGCCATCGCGGCCGGGGAGCTGGTGGCCGGGACCAAGGTGACCGAGCGGGGCATGGCGGAGCGCCTGGCGATCAGCCCGACACCGGTCCGGGAGGCGCTGCGCCGGCTGGAGCTGGACGGGCTCATCCAGCGCATCGGCCCGCGAACGGTGCGCGTCGCGACCATCCCCGACGCCGCCGTCGACGACCTGGCCGAGGTGGAGGTCGGGCTTCGTGGTCTGGTCGCACGGTTCGCGGCGCGGCACGCCACCGCGGCGCAGATCGACGCCCTGGACGCCATCCTCGACGAGGCCGACGACCTGCTGATCCTGATAAAGCTGCGGCACGGGCAGGGCCAGCCCGTCGACCGGCACCTGAACGCCCTGCTCGACACGATGCAGCGCTTCAACGACACGGTCAGCGCCTGCGCCCACAATCCGGTGCTGGTCCGGATGCTCGAACAGAGCCGCGTCTTCACCCGGGGTGAGCGCCGGGAGCGCCTGCTCCAGCGCGTCGCGCAGGACGACACCTTCGGGATGGACCGCTACTCCAGTCATCGGGAACTGGTCCGTGCCCTGCGCGCCGGCGACTCGGCGGCGGCGGAGCGCGTCGTCCTCGCGGACGCGCAGAGCGGCCTCGACGCCCTGCGTGACGGGCGCGGCGACGCGGTGACGCCCGCGGCCTGCTGAGCGGACGGCAGCCGACCTACGGGTCCGATCCGCCCCTGCTCTCCCGGCCTGACTCTCCATTCGCGCACTGCCGTTCCGGCACTGCCGTTCCGGCACTGCCGTTCCGGTCACGAGTGCGGCCCCGCGTCTCTGCGGTCACATCGTTTGCAGCTGTTGACGAGTTTGCTATAGCAAATTAACGTGACGCCGGACACATGGAGGCAACATGGCCGAAGTGCAGATCCGCGGTGACGCGGCGTCCTACCGGAAGATCACGTTCTTCATCGCTCTCGCGCTCTTCGCGCAGGAGTCGACCTGGAACTTCTACGACAGCCAGGTGCCCGTCCTGCTGCGCGAGCACGTCACGAGCACGGCAACCGTCGGCCTGCTGATGGGCATGGACAACCTGCTGGGAATCTTCGTCCAGCCCTGGATCGGCAACCGGTCCGACAACACCCGGACCCGGTGGGGACGCCGGATGCCGTACCTCGCGGTGGGCATGCCCCTCGCCGCGCTGCTCTTCCTGCTGCTTCCCTGGACCACGTCGCTCGGCGCGCTGGCCGTGGTGATGTTCCTCTACGCGCTGGTCGCCAACACCGTCCGGCCGCTGGCCGAGTCGATGGTGCCGGACTTCATCCCGCCGGGGCGGCGGAGCCGGGCGAACGCCGCAGTGAAGATCGCCACCTCGCTCACCATCATCGTGGCGGCGCTGATCAGCCTGCTGGTGGTGGACGAGCATCCGCGGGGCGCGTTCGTCGTTCCGGCCGCGATTCTGCTGCTGGTCACGGTGGTGCTGATCGTGAAGGTACGCGACAGCCGGTCGGCGGCGTACCGGGCCGCGGTGGCCGAGGACGTCGGCGCGGGGCACGACGAGTCCCGGGTGCCGTTCCGGCGGATCGTCGCCGACCTGGTCACCGACCGCGATCGCCGGCGACTTCTCCTGCTGCTGGCCGTCTTCCTCTTCGGCGGCGCGTGGTTCGGTTTCCGTTCCCTCATCACCCCGTACGGCATGGAGGCCCTCGGTCTGACGCGCGGGGAGGCGGGCGGCCTCGCGCTGCCCAGCGGGGTGGTCTTCGTGCTGGCCGCCTATCCGGCCGCGCTCTGCGCCGAGCGCTTCGGCCGGCTGCGGACCATCGCCGCCGGCATGGCGCTCTTCGCGGTCGCGATGGCCGCCGCGACCCTCGTGCAGACCGTCACCGGGACGGTCGTGGTGTTCTGCGTCGGCGCCGTCGGCTTCGCCGGATTCTCCATAAACGCGGCGGTCGCGCTCTGGAACCTGGCGCCGTCCAGCCGGGTGCTGGGTGTCTACACCGGCCTGTACGCGGTCACGTGGTACCTCGGCGGCTTCGGCGGACCCGCGCTCATCGGCGCCATGGTGGACCTCACCGGCTGGCGCGCGATGCCGCTCGACATCGCCGTCCTCGCCGTCCTCGCCGTCCTGGTCGTCGCGCGCCTCGGCCAGCTGCAGAAGCGCCACCTGTCGGCGTCGGCCACCACGACGGCCACCACCTGAACCGGCCGGAGCGGCGGTGCGGGCTCGTGGATCCGGGCCCGCACCGTCCGCCCGGATCAGCCGGAGAGGGTGAACGGAATGGTGACGCTCGACTGGGCGCCCTGGGTGGCGGTGGCGTCGACCCGCACCGTGGTCGGTGCCGAGCCGATCGCGTTCCAGAGCTCCAGGCGGACGCAGCCGCCGGTCATCGGGGCGAAGCCGCCGGAGGTGCCGCGTACTCCGGCGGCCTGGGTGTAGGACTCGGTCCCGGGCACCGGGTCGGTGGCGAAGTACGCGTACGTCTCCACCCGCCCGTAGCTGCCGGAGCCGGTGAAGTCGTACGAGATCCGGGCCTGCACCCCGGCCCCGACGGCGGTCCCCGCGTCGACGTGCAGGGCGAAGGCCGTCGCCCCGCCGCCCTGGTAGGTCCCGGTCAGCCCGCAGACCCGGTGCGTCACCGGGTTGGTCGGGGTGCCGTCGTGGTTGCCGTTGGCGGCCGGCAGGGTGACCGTGCCCGCCCCGCCGCCCGCCGTGCCGGAGAGCGCGCCGCCGGAGCGGACGTAGAGCCGGTTGCTGGTGGTCGGCGGGCCGGTCGGGGTGGGTGTGGGTGTCGGTGTGGCGGTCGGCGTGGGCGTCGGCGTCGGGTTCGGCGTGCCGCCGCCCGCGTTGCCGCCGCTCCAGGTGTGCGCCCCGGTGGTGGCGGTACGCCCGGCCGGCACCGTCAGGGTCCGGCCGTCGGAGAAGGTCACCGTGATCGGGCCGCCGGTGATGTTCGACGCCACGTAGCTGCGTGCGCCGCCCCGGTTGAAGACGGCGTAGAGCGGGGTGTCGGCGGTGACCGTGGTGTCGACCTGGCCGAGCGCGGCGAGGTTGCGCAGCCAGTGGAAGGTGTGCGCCCGGCTCTCGCCCTCCTCGGGCGGGTATCCGGGGTTGGCCCGGAAGCTGGCGAGCGCGGCGTCCGGGCTGGCCAGCGCCTGGAACGACCAGAGCACGTCCTGCCAGACCGTCGGCGGCCCGCCGTTGTTGGTGACCAGCTCGTTCCAGTTCGCCGTGACGTACGCCGGCCGGTAGCCGAGGTAGAGCGAGCCGCCGGTGATCGGCAGCATGTTGATGCCCTGGATCATCTCCGGCTCGCCGCTGAACCAGGTGGCGTACGCCCCGCCGTCGCCCCAGACCATCCCGACCGTGCGGTGCCCGAACGCGGTCGGGAAGTTCTGGTCGGCGGAGTCGAACCAGTACTCCTGGATCGCCTGGGCCTGGGTGGTGTAGATGAAGAGCCCGGCGTCCCGGACGGCGGTGTTGCCGGTGGCGAGCCCCCACTGGATGAGGGCGCTGGCGAAGTTCATCCCCTCCGAGGAGGACTCCTGGTTGTTGCCGGCGCCGAAGGAGCCGTGCCCGGAGGCCCAGTCGTGGCCGGCGTAGATGTCGAAGTCGCGCAGGAACGGGAACATCGGGTCGGCCCGGTCGACGCCGTTGGCGTCCCGGATCAGCAGGTTGACCATGCCGCCGTACCGGTCGGCGCGGGCCCAGCCCGGGTCGAACTTCGCCAGGGTCGCGGCGGCGGCGATGTAGTAGCCGTAGTGGAAGTGGTGGTCGTTGAGCTCCTGGTCGGACCCGTAGGAGGCCGGGTAGCCGACAAGCGTGCCCCAGGCCCGGTCGTAGTGGAAGAGCCGCCCGGTCTCGCCGGGGCTGGCGGTGAACCAGTCGGTCAGCCGGGTCCGGATCGCGTCCAGCAGCAGGTCCCGCTGGGCGGTCCGGCCGAGCTGGTCGGCGATCTCGGCGAGCCGGGCGGCCCGGCCGAGCGCCTTGCCGGTCCAGTAGGTGTCGTTGCCGAAGCCGGCCAGTGGGTCGCCGGTGGCGGCCTGGTCGAGGTAGCCGCCGAGGGTGGCCAGGTCCGTGCCGCTGGAGGTGGCCACGGCGGGCAGCTCGGGCAGCACCCCGTGGTAGCGGATCGCGGTCCCGAACGAGCCGACCCCGACCAGGGTACGCATGGGGCCGCGCGCCGAGACGTAGGACTGCGGGATCGGGGTGCCGCCGGAGAGGTTCTTCCACTGGTGCGGATAGAGCGAGACGACGGTGTTCCGCTCGGTGCCCTCCCGGGCGGTGGTGGTCAGCGTGTAGCTGGCGTGCACCGTGCTGGTCGGCTGGTCGAACCGCCAGTCGACCCGGGTGCCGGTGACGTGCGCGTGCGCGTACCGGCCGTAGCTGTCGGCGAGGGCGGCCCGGTCGGCGGCCGGGGTGCCCGGGGTGGTGGGGAGCAGCGCGACGGAGAAGTATCCCCGACCGGCCAGTGTGGAGGTGACGGTGCCGCCGCTGACGGTCCAGCTCGCGCCCGTCGGTGCGTACGCGACGTAGTCGTGGCCGCGTACGGTGAAGCCGATCCGGGGACCGGTGTTGCTCCAGACGGCGGGCGCCGCGCCGAAGGCGAGCTGGGCGTTGCCGCCGGTGACCTGGGCGTAGACGAAGGGCAGTCCGTGCCCGACGGTGGCCCGCAGCGTCCGGGCCCCGTCCGACCAGTACGGCGAGACGGTCCAGTCGGTCCAGCCGTCCACCGTGACGTCCGGTGAGTTCAGCCCGGTCACCCCGAGGGTGAACTCGGTGCTGTAGGGGTAGTGGTATTCGCCGACCGTGGTGGGAGTGCCGGAGACGGTGGCGGTGGTGGTGTAGCCGACGCCGAGCCCGCCGGCCGCGGGGTCGAAGGCGAGCGGGTGGGCGTGCAGCGGCATCGAGTAGGCGCAGTCGGTGCGCTTGAAGAGCAGCGACGACCACCAGTCGTTTGTCGGCACGGCCCCGGCCGGGGCGTTGGCGGTGACATACCGCCGGGGGTTGGTGGCGAGGTCGGCGCAGCCGGAGGGGGCGGCGGCGCCCGCCGGGCGGACGGTGGTGTAGCTGCCGGCGCCGAGCGGGTCGGCGCCGGCGCCGGTCGGTACCGCGAGGGCGACCGCGACGACGGCGGAGCACGCGGCGGCGAGCGCGACCAGGCGGTGACCCGGTCTGATGGTGGGACGGTTCATGATGCCTCCGGGGGTGGGGGCGGCGAGCCGGGGGAGCTTTCGGTCATTACTGGGCAGGCTGTACCGACTTTTGGTCGGCCAGTCAAAACTTTAGCTAGATCGATGGAAAGTGGTAAGGTCGGCGATCTATCTTTTGCGTACTCAGGTCGTATCGATTGGTCCACGGAGGAAACTCGCCGACTGCTTCCGGGCTGGGAGCCGTAACCCCTCAGGAGGAACCGTGACCGTCCCGCACCGACGGCCCGTCCGCCGTCGAGCCGCGCTCGTGGCCGCCGCCGCCGCGCTGGCGACCCTCTCCGCCGCGGCCGCCGTCGCCCCGGCCGCGGCCGTCGCCGCCGAGGTCAGGGCCGTGCCCACCGCCGACATCCCGCCGCAGGAGCCCGGCGTCACCCTGCGCTCGTACGACATGGGCACTCCACTCTCGACGCTCTGCACCCTCAAGCCCGCGCAGACGCCGAACGTCGACAAGCTCATGCCGCAGGTCAACTGGACCGGCACGGACGAGTTCGGCCTCTCCGACCGGTTCATCAGCCACGTGACCGCCAACCTCGACGCCCCCGTCGACGGCAGCTACACGTTCCGGCTCACCAGCGACGACGGGTCACGGCTGACCATCGGCGACCAACGCGTCGTCGACCACGACGGTCTGCACGGCGAGACCTCCCAGGAAGGGTCGATCACCCTCGGCGCCGGCCTGCACCCGCTCTTCGTCGAGTTCTTCGACAACGGCGGTGACCAGGTGTTGCGGCTCGAGTGGCGCGTCCCCGGCGCCGACGACTTCGTGCTCGTGCCGACCTCCGCGCTGAGCACCGAGGCGGGCGTCGTACGCGTCACGGCGCCGGGGTGGAAGTACTGTGAGGGCGCCACCGACTCGGCCGGGGACGGCCTGCCGCTCGACCGGGTGCACCCCGGCTACACCCTCACCGACCTGCGTCCCGACGGGTTCGAGCCGCAGGTCACCGGCATGGCGTTCCGGCCCGACGGCGACCTGGTGATCTCGACCTGGGGCGGCACCGACAACGCGACAGGTGAGATCTACGTGGTCGAGGGGGCCACCGGCCGGACCGGCCCGGGGCGGGTGACCTACCGCAGGTTCGCGGACGGTCTCCGCGAACCGCAGGGCGTTGCCGTGGTCGGCGGCACCGTCTACGTCAGCCAGAAGCACGAGCTGACAGCGCTGCGCGACACCGACCGGGACGGCGTCGCGGACAGCCGCCGGACGGTCGCCACCTGGCCGTGGGGCGGCAACTTCCACGAGTTCGCGTTCGGCCTGCTCTACCGGGACGGCTACTTCTATCTCAACCTCTCGGTCGCCATCGACCTGGGTGGCGCCACCACCGTGCCCCAGCCCGCGCCGAACCGGGGCACCTCGATCAGGGTGAACGCCCGGACCGGGAAGATCACGTACGTCGCCGGCGGGCTGCGTACTCCCAACGGGATCGGGTGGGGTCCCCGGGGCGAGGTCCTGGTCACCGACAACCAGGGCGGCTGGCTGCCCGCGTCCAAGCTGGTCGAGATCAGGCCGGGAGCGTTCTACAACCACTACACCACCCCGGCGGGCCCGTTCGACGACCGGCCGGTGACCCGGCCCATCGTCTGGCTGCCGCAGAACGAGATCGCCAACTCGCCGTCCAGCCCGGTGCTGTTGAGAAAGGGGCCGTACCAGGGGCAGCTCGTCGTCGGCGACGTGACCTACGGCGGCCTGCAACGGGTCTTCCTGGAGAAGGTCGAGGGGCAGTACCAGGGCGCGGTGTTCCGGCACACCCAGGGCCTGGAGTCCGGCATCAACGAGGTCGCCCTCGGCCCGGACGGCGCGCTCTACGTGGGTGGCCTGGGTGCCGGCGGCAACTGGGGTCAGGAGGGCAAGCTCAGCCACGGGCTGCAGAAGCTGACACCCAACGGCACCTCGGTCTTCGAGGTGAGGCGGATGCGTGCGTCGCGTACCGGTTTCGAGCTGGAATACACCGAACCGCTGTCGGCGCAGACCGCGGGGGAGCTCGCCGACGCGTACCAGGTGTCGCAGTGGCGCTACGGCGCGACCAGCCAGTACGGCGGGCCCAAGCTCGAGCTGGAGACGCTCGACGTCAGCCGGGCCGCGCTCTCCCGGGACCGCCGTACCGTCCGGCTCACCATCCCCGGTCTGAAGGAGGACCGGGTCGTGCACGTGCGCTCACCCCGCCCGTTCACCTCGGCCGACGGCGAGGAGCTGTGGAACACTGAGGCCTGGTACACGCTCAACGAGATCCCGGGTCGCGTGGTGCAGGAGCAGACGTTCTACGAGGCCGAGGAGGGCCGGACGGTCGGCGTCGGCATGGCGACCGACCACGCCGCCTACTCCGGCGCCGGGTTCGCCGCCGGGTTCGCCGACGACGGCTCGTCGACCAGGATCGCCGTCGACGTCCGGAAATCCGGGACGTACGACCTGGCGATGCGCTACAGCAACGGGCCGAACCCCTTCTCCGGGGAGAAGCAGCTCAGCCTCCACGTCAACGGCGAACGGGTGGGGCAGACGGTCTTTCCCTCCACCGTGACCTGGGAGGAGTGGGGCACGGTCACCGCCAGTGTGCGGCTGCGGAAGGGACGCAACCTGGTCGAGTACCGTAAGGAGGCTGCGGACTCCGGGCACGTGAACCTCGACGTGCTCGCCGTCCGCCCGCACGGCAGGCGGATCACGCTCTTCGACGGACGCGACCTGACCGAGTGGCAGCACACCGACGGGCGCGAGCCGGAGTGGACGATTGCCGACGGCGCCATGACCGTACGCAACGGGGACCTGCGCACGGTGCAGGCCTTCGGTGACTTCCGGCTGCACGTCGAGTTCAACCTGCCGCTGTATCCGCCGGACGTGACCGGGCAGGCGCGCGCCAACAGCGGCGTGTACCTCCAGGACCGCTACGAGATCCAGGTGCTGGACTCGTACGGCATCGACCCGCCGCAGACCAACGACGCGGCGGCGATCTACACCCAGAAGGCTCCGGACGTGAACGCGGCCCGGCCACCGGAGACCTGGCAGTCGTACGACATCACCTACCGGCAGGCCCGCTACGACGCGGCCGGCACCAGGGTCGAGAATCCCCGGGTGACCGTGGTGTGGAACGGCGTCACCGTGCACGACGACGTCGAGATCCTCGGCCCCACCGGCGGCAGCCGGCCCGAGGGTCCGGCCACGGGCGCCATCCGGTTGCAGGACCACGGCAATCCGGTCCAGTACCGCGACATCTGGATCGAGCCGCTCGACCCGTAGCGCGGTCGAGGGCGGACGTGGACTGCCGGGCCGGTTCGCCGGCCCGGCAGTCCGCTCCGGCACCGCCGCGGCGACCTGGTCGAGAGCGCAACTCGGGACATTCGGGCCGCTCGTGACCGGCCGTATAGTCGGGGCGTGGCCGGACTCTCGCCGAACGTCGCGCCGTCGTCCGACGGCGGCTCCGCCGCGACACTCCCGCCCGGGGCACGGCGGCGCGCCCGGACGGCCGTCCCGGCACGATCCTCGTCGCCACCGACGCGCCTCCGCCCACCCGACGTCACGGCGGCATTACTCCACGTGACGTCACTCGGCGTCGGCCCGCCGCCCGGCGCGGACGCCGCCGGAGCGACCGCCGGGCCGCACCGCGACGCCGTCACATCCTCGCGGACCGAGACGCGGATGGATACGGCAGGATGCCTGGAAACGAGGAGGGAAACGTTGGCGTCCACCGTCGCCCCTGCGACGACCGGCAGCCGAGATCAACGACCCGTCGCCCCAGTAGACGTTCGGTGAGGCAGGAGCTCGCGGTGTTTCGTCGTATTGCCATCGTCAACCGTGGTGAGGCCGCGATGCGGTTCATCCACGCCGTCCGTGAGCTGGTCGCGGAGACCGGCGCGCCGATCGAGACCGTCGCGCTGTACACCGACGTCGACCAGACCGCGACGTTCGTGCGGGAGGCGAGCAGCGCCTACTGTCTCGGCCCTGCGGCGAGCCGGCCGTACCTCGACCTGAAGGTCCTCGAGCGTGCCCTCGTCGACAGCGGTGCGGACGCGGCCTGGGTGGGCTGGGGCTTCGTGGCGGAGGATCCGGCCTTCGCCGAGCTCTGCGAGAAGATCGGCGTCGCCTTCGTGGGCCCGAGTCCGGATGCCATGCGCAAGCTCGGCGACAAGATCGGCGCGAAGCTGATCGCCGAGGAGGTCGGCGTCCCCGTCGCACCGTGGAGCCGAGGGCCGGTGCAGACGCTGGAGGCGGCGCTGGAGGCGGCCGACCGGATCGGGTACCCGCTGATGCTCAAGGCCACGGCCGGCGGCGGTGGGCGCGGCATCCGGGTGGTGCGCGACGCGGACCAGCTGGCCGAGGCGTACGAGCGGACCAGCCAGGAGGCGGCGCGGGCCTTCGGCAGCGGAGTGGTCTTCCTGGAGCGGCTGGTCACCGGCGCCCGGCACGTCGAGGTCCAGGTGATCGCCGACGGTGCGGGCACGGCGTGGGCGCTCGGGGTGCGCGACTGTTCCGTGCAGCGGCGCAACCAGAAGATCATCGAGGAGTCGGCCTCGCCGGTGCTGCCGCCCGACCGGGCGGCCGAGCTCAGGGCCTCCGCCGAGCGGCTCGCGGTGGCGGTCGGCTACCGGGGCGCCGCGACGGTCGAGTTCCTCTACCACCCGGGCGACGACCTGCTCGCATTCCTCGAGGTCAACACCCGGCTGCAGGTGGAGCACCCGATCACCGAGTCGACCACCGGGTTCGACCTGGTCAAGGCGCAGCTGCACGTGGCGTCGGGCGGCCGGCTGGTCGGGACGCCGCCGGTGGAGCGCGGGCACGCGGTGGAGGCCCGGCTGAACGCCGAGGACCCCGACCGCGACTTCGCGCCGTCCCCGGGGCGGATCGCCCGGCTGGACCTCCCGGCCGGGCCGGGCATCCGGGTGGACACCGGGGTGAGCGTCGGCGACGAGATTCCCGGCGACTTCGATTCCATGATCGCGAAGGTCATCGCGTACGGGAAGGACCGGGACGAGGCGCTCGGCCGGCTCCGCCGCGCGGTGGCCGAGACCACCGTGATCATCGAGGGCGGTGCGACCAACAAGAGCTTCGTGCTCGACCTGCTCGACCAGCCCGAGGTGATCGACGGCAGCGCCGACACCGGCTGGATCGACCGGGTACGCGGCGAGGGCCGGCTGATCTCGCGACGGCACTCCGCGGTCGCGCTGGCGGTCGCCGGCATCGAGGCGTACGAAGAGGACGAGCGGGTCGAACGGCAGCGCCTCTTCTCCACCGCGTTCGGCGGGCGGCCGCAGGTACGGCACGAGAGCGGCCGCCCCCTCGACCTCACCTTGCGTGGCGCCGGCTACCGGGTCCGGGTCGGCCGGGTCGGCCCCCACCGGTTCCGGGTGGGCGTGGAGGCCGGCGGCGAGATCCGTACCGCCGACGTCGAGATGGAGCGCTTCGACCGGCACTCCGGGCGGATCGTCGTCAACGGCGTCCGGCACCGCCTGCTGACCGGCACACACGGCGCCATCCACCTGGTCGAGGTCGACGGGATCACCCACCGGATCGGGCGGGACGAGGGCGGCGTCCTACGCTCGCCGATGCCCGCCCTGGTGGTCGCCACCCCGCTGGAGCCCGGCGCCGAGGTGGAGGCCGACGCTCCGGTGCTGGTGCTCGAGGCGATGAAGATGGAGACGGTGCTGCGCGCGCCGTTCCGGGCCCGGGTCAAGGAGTGCCTGGTCTCGGTGGGCAGCAAGGTCGAGGCCGGCGCCGCGTTGCTGCGCCTCGATCCGCTCGGCGGCGACGAGGTGCGGGAGACCACGACCGTCGGCGCGGTCGAGCTCGACCTGCCGGACCCGCCGGTCGACGCGCCGGCCCGGCAGCGCGCCGCGCGCGGGCAGGAGGACCTGCGCCGCCTGCTGCTCGGCTTCGACGCCGACCCGACCGACGACCACCGGGTGCTCGGCGACTACCTCGCCGCCCGGGTGGCGGCCGCCACCGCCGGGTACCGGCCACTGGCCGGGGAGGTGGAGCTGCTCGACGTCTTCGCCACCCTGGCCGAGCTGAGCCGCAACCGGCCGGCGGGCGAGGACGGTCCGATCGACACCGGTGTGCACAGCGCCCGCGAATACTTCCACGCCTACCTGCAGAGCCTCGACGTCGAGCGGGCCGGGCTGCCGGAGTCGTTCCAGGCCCGGCTCGCCAAGGCGCTCGACCACTACGGCGTCACCGAGCTGGAGCGTACGGCGGAGCTGGAAGCCGCGGTGTTCCGCATCTTCCTGGCCCAGCAGCGCGCCGTCGCCGACGCGACAGTGGTCAGCACGCTGCTCCGCTCCTGGCTGCGCGAACCGCCGCCGGACGAGACGCTGCGCGAGCCGGCCGGCCTGGTCCTGGAGCGGCTGGTCGCGGCCACCCAGGTCCGCTTCCCGGTGATCGCCGACCTCGCCCGCGGCGTCGTCTTCGCCTGGTTCGGCCAGCCACTGTTGCGCCGCAATCGCGCCCGCGTCTACGCCCAGGTCCGCAAGCACCTGCGCCACCTCGACGAGCAGCCGCAGTCGCCGGACCGCGACGAGCGGATCGCCGAGATGGTCCGCAGCACCGAGCCACTGGTGCGGCTGCTCGGCCAGCGGTTGGCCCGGGCGAACCTCGACAACTCCGTCATGCTCGAGGTGCTGACCCGGCGCTACTACGGCAACAAGGGTCTCACCGGCATCCGGATCGTCGAGGCCACCGGACACACCTTCGTGGTCGCCGAACGGTCCGGCTCGCGGCTCGTCTCCGCCGCGGTCGGCTTCGAGCAGTTGGGGGGTGCGCTCGCCGGGCTCGCCGAGCTGGCCGGCGCCGGGTCCGCGGTCGACGCCGACATCTACCTCTCCTGGGAGGGGCAGCCGGCCGACTCCGACGCGATGGCGGCGGCGCTGCACCAGGTCGCGGCCGCGCAGTCGCTGCCCGAGCAGGTGCGCCGGATCACCACCACGGTCGCCGGCCGGGGCGGCGCCGTGATGCACCACCACTTCACCTTCCGGGCGTCAACCACCGGCATCGCCGAGGAGCGGCTGATCCGCGGCCTGCACCCGTACATCGCCCAGCGGATGCAGCTGGAGCGGCTGCGCAAGTTCGACCTCACCCGGCTGCCGTCGGCGGACGAGGAGGTCTACCTGTTCCGGTGCGTGGCCCGGGAGGACCCGGCGGACGACCGGCTCGTGGCGTTCGCGCAGGTGCGCGACCTGACCGAGCTGCGCGAGCACGACGGCAGGCTGATCGCGCTGCCGACCGCCGAGGACACCGTGGCCGCGTGTCTCGACTCGATCCGCCGGGCGCAGGCGCAGCGGCCGTCGGAGAAGCGGTTCAGCACCAACCGGATCGTGATCTACGTCTGGCCGCCGATCTCCATCACCCGCGCCGAGATGGAGATGATCGCGCGGCGGGTCGCGCCGACGACCGCGGGCGCCGGGCTGGAGGAGATCGAGTTCATCGCGCGGCAGCGTGACCGGCGCACCGGCGAGCTGGCCAAGGTCACCGTGCGGATCACCTTCGACGTCACGGGCGGGACCGAGCTGATCATCGGCGAGCCCTCCGACGAGGCGATCGAGCCGCTCGACGCGTACCGGCTGAAGGTGCTGCGGGCGAGCAGCCGCAACACGGTCTACCCGTACGAGCTGACCGGGCTGCTCGGCGACTTCGTGGAGCACGATCTCGACGCCGACAACGCGCTGGTGCCGGTCGACCGGCCCAAGGGGCAGAACCGGGCGGGAATCGTCGCGGGCGTCGTCAGCACGCCGACCGCGCGGCACCCCGAGGGGGTCCGCCGGGTGGTGCTGCTCGGCGACCCGACGAAGTCGCTGGGCGCGCTCGCCGAGCCGGAGTGCCGACGGGTGATCGCCGCGCTGGACCTGGCCGAGCGGCTGCGGGTGCCGCTGGAGTGGTACGCGCTCTCCGCCGGGGCCCGGATCTCGATGACCTCCGGCACCGAGAACATGGACTGGGTGGCGGCGGCGCTCAAGCGGATCGTCGAGTTCACCCAGGCCGACGGCGAGATCAACATCGTGGTCGCGGGCATCAACGTCGGCGCGCAGCCGTACTGGAACGCCGAGGCGACGATGCTGATGCACACCAGGGGCATCCTGGTGATGACCCCGGAGTCGGCGATGGTGCTCACCGGCAAGCAGTCGCTCGACTTCTCCGGCGGCGTCTCGGCCGAGGACAACTTCGGCATCGGCGGCTACGACCGGGTGATGGGCCCGAACGGTCAGGCTCAGTACTGGGCGCCGACGCTCACCGCCGCGCGCGACGTGCTGATGGCGCACTACGACCACACGTACGTGGTCCCCGGCGAGACGTCCCCACGACGGGCCGCCACCACCGACCCGCTGGACCGGGACATCTCCGACCACCCGCACGCCGTGGCCGGCAGCCCTTTCCACACCGTCGGCGAGATCTTCTCGGCCACCACCAACCCGGAGCGGAAGAAGCCCTTCGACATCCGTACGGTGATGCGTGCCCTCGCCGACCAGGACCACCCGGTGCTGGAGCGCTGGGCCGGGATGGCCGACGCGGAGACCGCGGTGGTGCAGGACGTGCACCTCGGCGGCATCCCGGTCTGCCTGCTCGGCATCGAGTCCCGCTCGGTGCCCCGGCGCGGCTTCCCGCCCACCGACGGCCCCGACACCTACACGGCCGGCACGCTCTTCCCACGCTCGTCGAAGAAGGCGGCCCGGGCGATCAACGCGGCCAGCGGCAACCGCCCGCTGGTGGTGCTCGCCAACCTCTCCGGCTTCGACGGCTCCCCGGAGTCGATGCGCAAGCTCCAGTTGGAGTACGGTGCCGAGATCGGCCGCGCCGTCGTCAACTTCCGCGGCCCGATCGTCTTCTGCGTGATCTCCCGCTATCACGGCGGCGCGTTCGTGGTCTTCTCCAAGGCGCTCAACCCGAACATGACCGTCCTCGCGCTGGAGGGCTCCTTCGCCTCGGTGCTCGGCGGAGCGCCCGCCGCGGCGGTGGTCTTCTCGGCCGACGTCAACGCGCGCACCGCGGCCGACCCACGGGTGCGGGAGTCGGAGGCCCGGCTCACCGCCGCGTCCGGCACCGAGCGCGGGTCGCTCGCCGCGGAGCTCGACGAGCTGCGTGCGCAGGTGCGGGCGGAGAAGCTCGGCGAGGTGGCGACCGAGTTCGACCGGGTGCACAGCATCCAGCGGGCGGTCGAGGTCGGCTCCGTCGACGCGGTGATCCGCGCGGCCGAGCTGCGTCCCCGGATCATCGAGGCGATCGACGCCCGGCTGCGCCGGCCGGCGGGGTGAGGAGTGCGGAAAGGCCAGCGGATTCCCGGGGACGTACAGGTCGAAAGGGCCCGTTGGCCATTCTGGCGGGGGTGCCGCCGGTCTGGCGGGGGTGCCGCCGGCCACTCTCCGATCGTGTTCCGCCAAATACCCCCGGGTGTATTGTCGACGCATGCGCATCGAAGGGGACACCACGGTCGAGGTGGTCAAGCGGCTGCGTCGCGCGGAGGGCCAGATCCGCGGCGTGATCGCGATGATCGAGGACGGCCGCGACTGTGCCGAGGTGGTCACCCAGCTGGCCGCGGTCTCCCGGGCGCTCGACCGTGCCGGCTTCAAGATCGTGGCCAGCGGGCTGCAGCAGTGCATGTCCGACGACGCCGACAGCGAGGAGCGCAGGGCCAACCTCGACCAGATGGAGAAGCTCTTCCTCTCCCTGGCCTGACCGCAGGCGTGCGGTGGGTCGCGGCGCCGTCCGGCCGGGCACGGCGCCGCGCGTCCCGCCGTCCGTGCCGGTCACGCCCCGTCCGTGCCCGTCACGTCCCGTCCGTGCCCGTCACGTCGACGGTGCGGCGACCGGTGCGCAGCAGCCGTCCGCGCAGCCCGCACTCGTCGCGTCGTCGGCGGTCCCGGCCACCGGTGCGCAGCAGACCTCACCCCGCCACGCCTCGCGGCCCTCCCTGACCGCCACCGCGGCGATCACCAGCGCCGCCAGCGGGTCGGCCCAGGACCAGCCGAAGAGGCTGTTCAGGCCGAGGCCGACGAGGAGCACCGCGGACAGGTACGTGCAGAGCAGCGTCTGCTTCGAGTCCGCGACCGCGGAGCGTGACCCGAGTTCCCTGCCGGCCCGCCGCTGTGCGTACGACAGCAGTGGCATGATCACCAGCGAGGCGGAGGCGAGTGCCAGCCCGAGCGTCGAGTGCTGCGCCTCCGCGCCGCCGGCGAGGCTGCGCACCGACCCGACCGTCACGTAGCCGGCGAGCGCGAAGAACGACACCGCGATCACCCGCAGCGCCACCTTCTCCCGCGCCCGCGGATCGGGCCCGGCGAACTGCCAGGCGACGGCGGCGGCGGACGACACCTCGATCACCGAGTCCAGGCCGAAGCCGATCAGCGCCGTCGACGACGCCAGGCTGCCGGCCGTGATCGCCAGCACCGCCTCGACCACGTTGTAGGTGATGGTCGCCGCGACCAGCAGTCGCACCCGCCGGGACAGCAGGGCCCGCCGGTCCGGCGCCGGTCCGGCCTCGCGCGACCCGGCCAGCGGCCCGGTCATCAGCAGCATCCGTTCTCGGCGGCGTCGGGACAGGCGGCCGGGTCGACCGCGAGCACCAGGCCGAGCAGGTCGCCCAGCGCGTGGGAGAGGCGGGGATCGGCCAGCTCGTAGCGGCTGCGCCGCCCCTCGGAGACCGCCACCACCAGCCCGCAGCCCCGTAGGCAGGCAAGGTGGTTGGAGAGGTTCTGTCGGGTGACTCCCAACAGCTCCGCCAGGTCGGCCGGATATCCCGGGCCCTCCCGCAGGGCCAGCAGCAGGCGCGCCCGGGTCGGGTCGGACAACGCGTGACCGAATCTCGCCAGCACCTGCCCGTACGTCAGTGTCTGCACGTCCCCACGGTACAGCAGAATCTGTATTCAGTAATCGCTGAATTTTTAGCGGAGTACCCGTCGGCCGGCGGCTGCGCCGGTGCGGGCCGGGTCGTGGCCGACCGGCGGATGCGGGAAAGGGGGCGGCCCGCCGGTCAGCCACGACGATCGTCCGGCCCGGGACCCTAGTCGATCACCAGATCATCGACGTAGAAGTCCATGCCGTAGGACTCGGTACCTCCCGACGCGATGGTCGTCCCGCTGAGGGTGACGGCCGGTTGCCACCGGGTGGAGGTGGTGAAGCTCTGTCCCGCCACGGTCACCACGGCCGAGTCCACCGACGCCTGCACGGACACCGTCGTCCACTTTCCCCGGTCGGCGACGGAGGAGATGCCGCCGACGACGCCGAGAAGTTGCCAGGACCTGCCGTCGTAGACCCGTACCTGCACGTCGGAGGTGTTCGCGACCGGCGTGAGGTTGAAGTGCCACGGCGTGGTCAGGTTACCGGCGCCGTCACGACCGCGGACGTCGAACATGAACGCGCCCCGGAAGTCGAGGTGGGTGAAGACGAACTCCACCGACCGGGTGGGCGCGTCGGGCACCAGCCGGGTGGCCGTGGCCTGCGCGTCGGTGGCGAGGTCGACGAGGTTCAGCGACCGCTCCGAGAGGTGCCCCTGCATGCCGACCGCCGTCACGGTGGCGTTCCGGACATCGGTGAAGCCACGCGGCAGCCCGATCACGGGATCGTTCTCGAAGGAGTCCACGTCGGAGTAGAGCTCCAGTTCGGTGACCGCCGCCAGGGCGCCGCCGGCAGGCTGCTGCACCCGCAGGTATCTGGCCGGTTGGGGAGCGATGTCGATGTAGCGCAGCGCGTAGTCGGTGCGGCCGCGCACCTGGGTCACCGGCTGCCAGGTCCGGCCGTCGGTGCTGACCGACACGTCGGCGTCGCTGGCGCGGCCGTGTGCGAGCATCAGACCGATCCGGTTCAGCGTGTAGACCCGGTCCAGCTCGACGGTGAGGTGTGCCGGCCGGTTGGGGCGGGAGACGAGCCGGGCGGCGGCCCGCGGATCGGCGCCGCCGTCGAAGGCACCCTGCGGCCGGCTCTCCGGGAAGGCGGGGTCGCGCGCCGCGAAGGTGCCGGTGAGCGTGACCAGTCCGGCCCGCTCCCGGGACGCCAGGTCGATCTTGCCGGTGCCGGGGGTGACCGCCTCGACGTGCCGGGCCCAGACCCGGTAGTCCTCGTGGTACTGCTTGCAGCCCCAGGAGTTCGCGCAGCTGTCGCCGACCAGCAGCGACCGGTTCGCGCCGATCGCCACCATCGAGGTGTTGCCGCTGGAGCCGTGGTTGCGCGCCGGCCCGACCAGGGTCGGCGGGTTGGCGAAGGTGACCTGGTAGTCCTCCCAGGTCGTGCCGTTGCCGTCGTAGCTGATCAGCAGCTTGTTGTCCGGCCGGCCGTAGGAGAGCAGCAGTATCCCGTTGGGTTGCAGGACGAGCACCGGGGCGACGCTGCCGGTGTCGGCGCCCGGCGGCCCGGCCACCGGCACCGCCTCCGACCAGGTGCGCCCGTCGTCGGCGGAGTACGCCTGCAACAGGTTGGCCGACCCGCCGGAGGTACGCAGCACCGCGACGAGTCGCCCGTCGACCGTGCGCGAGATGCTCGCCTCGTTGGTGCCCTGTGCGGCGGTCGGCACGGTGATCGAGGCCCGCTGGGACCAGCTGCGTCCCGCGTCGGTGCTCTGCAACAGGATTGTCCGGTTGCGCGGATCCCCGGCGTACTGGGTGTAGGCGGGGGTGATGAGGGTGCCGTCGGAGAGCAGGACCGGGCCGCGGTGCACCCGGAGACCCCGGTCGAAGGTGTTCGGGTCGAAGGCCGATCCGGCCGGCGGGGTGAACCGGCCCCGGACCGTCTCCCAGCTGCGCCCCAGGTCCCGGGAGAGCTTGGAGACGACCAGGACGGAGCTGCGCTCGTCGCCGGCCCACTCGGGAATGAACTCGACCGCGATCAGCCTGCCGTCGGGCAGCCGCGCCATGTTCTGCGCCATGATCGTGTTGTCCTGGAACTCGTGGTAGGACGTGCCGCCGTTCTCCGAGACCCGGACCCCACTGACGGAGTCGGCCGTGGCGGAGTCGGCGTTGCGGGAGTAGGCCACGAAGACCTTCCGGCGGGTTGCCCCGTCGGTGACGATGTCGGTGGCGAAGGCGGAGGGGAAGGCGGCCAGCTCGCCGGGGCCCGGGTCCTCGACGGAGAAGAGCGGGCCGAGGCGCACGCCGTTGGCGTCGACCGGCAGCCCGGCACGGCTCGCGGGATCCTCCACCAGGGCCAGGCCGGGCGTGCTCAGCGTCAGGCCGGCGACACTCGCCAGCAGCACGCCCGCGGCCACGGTCGCACGCCGCCGCCGACGTCGCCGGTGGCCGAAATTATCAGGTCTCACCTGGTATCTCCTTCGATCCGGCACGAAGCCCGGCGATGGGGGAACGCTCTCCGTGTCGAGGCGTCCGGACCGGCGGCCATCGATCGAAGGTGACCGGCATCTTCCGTAACCCCCGTACCCGGAGAGTCGCCGTCCGCCGGTCGGGCCGGCGGTTGCCCGACACGCTTGACGAAGCAGCGTTCCATGTCAATGGCTGCGGGTGGATGGCTACTCCGTGGCCGAGGGCCGTTGACATGGAACGTCGCTTCACATTCGATCTGACGGGTGGCGATCGAGTGGGACGGGCCGACCGGATGCTTCCTGCTGACCGGCGGGGGATTCAGCTACGCGTTCGCGGTCGACCGGGCGGGCACCCCACTGCGCCACCTGCACTGGGGCGGCCCGATCGGCCCGGACGACCTCGCCGCGATCGCCGACCCGGCGACCCGGCTCGGCTCCAACACCTGGTCGCGGCCCCGGGCACACACCGAGGAACTGGTCGTGCACGGCGGCACCCGGTTCGACGAGTGCGTGCTCAAGGTGGAGTTCCGGGACGGCGTACGCGCCCTGGACCTCGCCTACCAGGGAGCCGACGCGACCGGCGACCGGCTCGCCGTCCGGCTGCGCGACCGGCATCGTCCCCTGGCGGTCACCCTGTACTACGAGGTACGCGGGTCGGCCCTGTGCCGCTGGCTGGAGGTGACCAACGCGGGGGAGGAGCCGCTGGTCCTGGACCGCGCCGGCTCCGCCGGCTGGGTGCTGCCGTGGCAGGAGCGGCCCCGGGTCACGACGCTCTCCGGTGGGTACGCCGCGGAGTCCCGGGTGACCCGTGGCGACCTCGTCCCGGGGCGCCTGGTGCTCGAGTCCCGCCGTGGCATTCCCGGCCACGCCCACCAGCCGTGGCTCGCCGTGGACGGGGGCGCGGGGGAGGAGCACGGCGAGGTGTGGAGCATCGCCGTGGCGCACAGCGGCTCGTGGAAGCTCGTCGCGGAGCTCAGCGGCGACGGGCGGGTGCACGTCGTGGCGGGACTGAACGACTTCGACCTGCGGCACGAGTTGGCGCCGGGTGCCCGGGCGGTCCTGCCGGAGACGGTCGGCGTGTACGCCCCGGACGGCTACGACGAGCTGACCGCGCGCTGGCACCGGTACGAGCGCGAGCACGTGCTACCCCGGCCCGACGAGTTGCGCCCGGTGCTCTACAACTCCTGGGAGGCCACCTTCTTCGACGTCCGGCACGACGACCAGGTCGACCTCGCCCGCCAGGCCGCCGGGCTCGGCGTGGAGCTGTTCGTGGTGGACGACGGCTGGTTCGTCGGCCGGACCGGCGAGGGCGCGGGACTGGGGGACTGGTCGGCCGACCCGGCCAAGCTGCCCGACGGGCTGGCCCGGCTCTCGGCCGCCGTACGCGAGCAGGGCATGCGGTTCGGCGTCTGGGTCGAGCCGGAGTCGGTCAGCCCGGCGAGCGAGCTGTTCCGCAACCACCCGGACTGGATCTACCGCTGGCCGGACCGGGAGCCACACCGGATCCGGGAGAGCTACGGCCTGGACTTCGGTCTGCCCGCCGTCCGGGAGTGGGCGGTGGAGACCCTGGACCACCTCGTCCGGGAGGCGGGCGTCGACTTCCTCAAGTGGGACCTGAACCGCTCCCTGGTCGACCAGGGCAGTCGCGGCGAGGGCACCGTCTGGCTGGACCACGTCGCCGGCTTCCACGAGGTGGTCGACCGGCTCCGCGAGGCCCATCCCGGGCTCTGGCTGGAGACCTGCGCCTCCGGCGGCGGCCGGGCCGACCTGGCCAGCCTGGCCCGCTTCGAGCTCGCCTGGCCCAGCGACAACACCGACGCCCTGGAGCGGCTGGACATCCAGGAGGGCTACGCCTTCGTCCACTCGCCGCAGACCATGTCCTGCTGGGTCACGGACTCGCCCGGCCATCTCACCCGCCGGTCCGTCCCGCTGCGGTTCCGCTTCCACGTCGCGATGACCGGCATGCTGGGCGTCGGCGGCAACCTGACCGCCTGGTCGCCGCGGGAACGGGCGGAGGCGGCCGGGTACGTCGCGCAGTACAAGGAGATCAGGGAGACGGTGCAGCTCGGCCGGCTGCACCGGCTGGGCTCGCCGCGCCACGGCGAGCGCTTCGCGCTCTGCTACGTCGCGGCCGACGGCGCCCAGGTCGCGATCTTCGTCTTCGCCCGGGCCGTCCGGCAGAACACCCAGGACCGTCCGGTACGCCTGCGCGGGCTCGACGAGGCCGCCGGCTACGAGGACCCGGCCACCGGTCGCCGCTACAGCGGCGCGTTCCTGCGGTACCACGGGCTACCGGTCGCACTCGCCGGCGACCACGCCAGCGAGTTGATCGTGCTGCGCCGCACGGACCACCGACCCCGCTGAGCCGGCCCCCGCTGAGCCGGCGGCCGGCGGAGGCGGTCAGACGATGGCGTCGGCGCGCATCCCCTTGAGGACGTCCCGGGCGGCCTCCAGCGTGCGGTCGACGTCCTCTTCGGTGTGCGCCGCCGAGATGTGGTTGCGCTTGAGACTCATCGGCAGCATCAGGAAACCGGCCTCGGTCATCCGGCGGTGGAAGGTGACGTACGCCTCGTGGTCGTTGCGCAGCAGGTCGCGATAGCCGGTCACCGGGCCGTCGAGGAAGTAGACCACGAAGACGCCGCCGAACCCGGTGACCGTGCCCGGCACGTCCAGCTCGTCGAGGATCCCGGCGAGACCGCTGCGCATCCGGTCGCCTAGCCGGTGGGTCCGGCGGTAGAAGTCGGGATGGTCGCGCAGGTACGTCATGGTGGCGATCGCCGCCGCGGCGCAGATCGGGTGGCCGTTGTAGGTGCCCGCGAGCAACACGTCCCCGCCCGCCGAGCTGAACCGCTCCATCAGCTCCCGGGGCCCGGCCAGGCCGGCCATCGGGTAGCCGTTGGCCATCGCCTTGCCGAAGGTGGTGAGGTCCGGCCGCACCCCGCAGACCTGCTGGTAGCCGCCGAGGGCGTGCCGGAAACCGGTGATCACTTCGTCGAAGACGAGCAGTGAGCCCTGCTCGGCGGTGAGCGCCCGCAGCCCGGTGACGAATTCCGGGGTCGGCACCAGGGCGCCGACGTTGTGCGGGATCGGTTCGAGGATGACGGCGGCGATCTCCTCCGGATACGCCTCGTGGAGCACGCGCACCGAGTCGAGGTCGTTGAACTCGGCGATCAGCGTGGCGTCGAGTGCCTCGTCGAGGATGCCGGCGGAGAGCGGGTCCCGGCCGTACGCAAGCTCGGGGGTGGAGATGACGTTGCGGGCCACGGCGTCGTGCCAGCCGTGGAAGCCACCCTGGAACTTGACGACCATCCGCCGGCCGGTGACCGCCCGGGCGAGCCGGATCGCCTGTGCGGTCGCCTCGCTGCCGCTGACGGCGGCGACCATCTGCTCGGCCGACGGGATCAGCTCGGTGACGAGTTCGGCGAGCGCGATCTCGGGCTCGGTGACGCCGATTCCGGTCAGGTCGATCCCGCCGAGCGCGTCGCGTACCGCGCCGTTCACCTCGGGCGCGTTGTGTCCGAGCAGGATCGCGCCGAACGCCGCGTGGTAGTCGAGGTAACGCTGGCCGTCGGCGTCGGTGACGTAGGCACCGGAGGCGTCGGTCAGCGCGTACGGCGGGCCGACGAACCGGGTCGCGGAGTTGACGCCGCCGGGGATGACCGACGACGCGGCCTCGTGCCACCGGCGACCGGTGGGCTTGGCAGAGCTGGCTGGCATGGAACCGTCCAAACGTGGAATGCGATTTCACGGCGACGCTAGGAGTGGTGGCGTTCCATGTCAACAAGGTGAATGATGGTCTTGACAGCGCAGGGTGTGCGGCTCAGGATGGCCGACCATGGAATCTCATTCCATGACATCCGACTCGTCCAACGTGGCGCCGGTCGGCGTCGTCGTGGTGGGCACCGGGTTCATCGCCGATCAGCACCTCGCGGCACTGCACGGCCGGACCGACGCCCACCTCGTCGGCGTCGTGGACGTCGACGCCGGTCGGGCCGTGGCCGCCGCCCGGGGCAACGGCGGCGTCCGCTGGACGACCGACCTCGGCACCGCGCTGGACTGGCCGGGAGTGGACGCGGCGGTGGTCTGCACGCCGAACGCCAGCCATGCCGAGATAGCGCTGCGGGTCGCGGCCGCCGGCCGGCACCTGCTCGTCGAGAAACCCCTGGCCGTCACGGCGGCCCAGGCCGCCGGGGTGGTGCGGGCGTACGAGCGGGCCGGCACCGTGCTGATGGTGGCGCACACGCACCGCTTCTACGACTACGGCCGCCACGTGCGCGACCAGATCGCCGCCGGTGCCGTGGGCCGCCCGCAGCTCGTCCGGCTGGCCGTCCTCGGCGGCTGGATCTGGCCGGACTGGCGCGGCTGGAACCTCGACCCGGTACGCAGCGGCGGGCACGCCCTGCACAACGGCGTGCACCTGCTCGATCTGGTCACCTGGTGGATCGGCCGGTCCCCGGTCAGCGTCTACGCCCGGGGCGCCCGGCAGACCTCGGCCGAGCTGGAGATCTACGACTACCTGGAGATGGTGGTCCGGTACGCCGACGACGCCCTGGCGATCTGCGAGATGAGCAGGGGCCACCGGCCGCAGGCACTCTCCTACCGGGACGTGCTGGTGCAGGGCAGCACCGGCACCCTGACGGTGCCGTGGGACGGCGAGGCCAACCTGCTGATCGACGAGCGCGGCCCGGGCAATGCCCCGATCCCCGGCGGCAACGGCTTCGCCCGGCAGTTCGGGGCCTGGATCGACGCCGTCCGGGGCGTGTCGCCACCCCCGGTCGGCGGTGCCGAGGGAGCCCTGGCCGTCGCCCTCGGGGTGGCCGCCGAGCGCTCCGTCGCCAGCGGCCGGCCGGTGGCGGTCGCCGACGTCCTCGCGGAGGCGGGTCGATGAGCCGGCCGCTACGGGTGCTGCTGGCCGGGTACGCCGGGCCGGGCAGCCAGGACCACCAGGCGCAGATGTACGCCCCGGCCTTCACCGCGCACCCGGGATTCACCGTCGTCGGCGTCACCGACGCGGAGTCGACCGGCGACCCCGACCGGCGGCGCTCCCAGAACGCCGCCGCCCAGCTCGGGGTGCCGTACCACGACGACCTCGCCGCCGCGCTGGACCGGGTGGCGGCGGAGGTGGTCAGTGTCTGCGTACCGCTGCCGGCCCGGGTCGGCGCGGTGACGGCGGCGCTGCGGGCCGGCCGGCACGTCCTGGTGGACAAGCCGATGGCGTCGACCACCGCCGAGTGCGACGCCGTCGCCGCCGTGGCGGCCGAGACCGGACTGCTCTGCCTGCCCGCGCACCACCAGCGGCTGCATCCGGCGATCCGGGCGGCCGGCGCGGCCGTGGCGGCCGGCCGGATCGGCCTGCCGTGGAACGTCCAGGCCGACTTCCTGGTGGCCGGCGGCGACCCGTGCCCGCTCGGCGAGCTGACCAACTTCGGCGGGTACGTCGTCGACGCCGTCCGCGCCATGACCGCGCTGCCGGTGACCGAGGTGTACGCACCGGCGCACGGCACCGGTCCCGCCGTGCTCTGCCTGCGCCACCGGCGGGGCATGACCAGCACCCTCACCGTCGGCCGGGTCCAGGAGATTCCGGGAGAGGCGATGGCCGCGCACCGCTACCGGCTCAGCGGGTCGCACGGCGTACTGGTGGTGGACGCCGCCCGGCCGCCGATGACGCTGCGATCGGCGGCGGGCCGGCGGCCGTCCTGGTTCGCCCCGGAGAGCGTGGCCGCGCTCGTCGACGACCTGCACCGGGCGGTCTCGACCGGCACCCGGGCGGCCGTCGACGCGACCGACGCCCGCGCCGCCGCCGCCGTACTCGAGGCCGCCGCCGAATCGATCCGTACCGGAGCACCCGTCTCCCTGGAGGTACCCGCGTGAAGCTGCTCACCTACCGCCGGGCGGGCGCCGTCCGGCACGGCTGGCTCGCCGACGACCGGACCGTCGGCGAACTGGGCGACGGCGACCTCTCCACCCTGCTCGGCACCGGCACACTCGCCGGCAGCGACCGGCCCGCCGGCTGGCCGGCCGGGCAGCGGTATCCGTTGGCCGAGGTCGAGGTGCTGGCGCCGCTGCTCCGGCCCGGCAAGCTGCTCGGCGTCGCCGCGAACTACCAGGACCACGTGACCGAGTCCGGCGCGCCGCCGCTGGACAGGTCGACCCTCGCCCCGCGGCTCTTCCTGATGCCGCCGACCGCGATCGTCGGACCGGACGCGCCGATCCCGATGCCGGCGGTCAGCGACGAGATCGACTGGGAGGCCGAACTCGGCGTGGTGATCGGCCGGGTGGCCCGGGACGTCCCGGTCGGGACCGCGCTCGACGCGGTCGCCGGCTACTGCGTGGCCAACGACGTCTCGGCCCGCTCCATGCGGTACGGGTTCGCGCGTGACCGGGACGCCGCCGTCACCTTCTTCGACTGGCTCGCCGGCAAGTGGCTCGACGGCTTCGCCCCGTACGGGCCCTGGCTGGTCACCGCCGACGAGATCGGTGATCCGCAGGACCTGACGATCGAGTTGACGGTCAACGGCGTGACCCGGCAGCGCGGCTCCACCAAGGACATGATCTTCAGCGTCGCGGAGCTTGTCTCGTTCGCCTCGCGACTGATGACGCTCGAACCGGGCGACGTGCTGATGACCGGCACCCCGGCCGGGGTCGGCGCCACCACCGGTGAGTTCCTCGCCGTCGGCGACGAGATGACGGTGCGTGTCGAGGGGCTCGGTTCGCTCACCAACCGGATCGTCGCCGCCGCGCGACCCGGCATTTCCCAGCCATAGAAGGAGACGATATGTCCAGACGCTTGGGAACATCGTTACTGCTGGTGGCCGCGCTGGCCCTCGGTGCCGCGGCCTGCTCCGACCCGACGGCGGGCGAGAACGCGGAGGGCTCCGCCGCCGACACCCTCGACGTCTACCTCTACCAGAAGCCGAAGCGGTTCAGCCCGCTCGACGCCTTCGGCGGTCCGGACGGGCAGGTGATGTCGCTGGTCTTCGACAACCTCGTCTCGGTGAACGACCAGTACCGGTACGAGCCCCGGCTCGCCGAACGCTGGGAGATCTCCCCGGACGGCACCACCTACACGTTCCACCTCCGGCAGGGCCTGAAGTGGAGTGACGGCAAGCCGTTCACCTCGAAGGACGTCCTCTTCACCTACAACCTGCTGGCCAACGCGAAGCTCAGCGAGGGGATGGCGGGGCGGCTCGCCACGGTGGTGGGTGCCGCGGACCTCAACGCCGGCAGGACGGAGACCGCCAGCGGGTTCACCGCACCGGACGACTCCACCTTCGTGGTGAAGCTGACCGGCCCGGACCGCGGCTTCCTCTCCACGATCGGCGGCGGGGCGTACGCCTACATCGTGCCCGAGCACGTGCTCGGCAGCGTGCCGCTCGACGCGATCAAGGACCACGAGTTCTGGTCGAAACCGACCGCCGGGATGGGCCCGTACACCTTCGTGGAGTACCGCACCGACCAGTACGTGTCGCTGACGGCGAACCCGAACTTCCGGGAGCCGGTGCAGATCAAGAAGATCTTCCTGAAGCCGGTCACCTCCGACGTGGCGACCGCGCAGCTCGGCACCGGTGAGCTGGACCTGGCGCAGATCTCCGCCACCGACGCCCCGACCGTCCGGGACCAGCAGAATCTGACCCTGGTCTCCAACAAGGCCGCCGGTTTCGTGCGGCTCGCGCTCAACCAGACCCAGCAGCGTTTCGCCGATCCCCGGGTGCGGCAGGCGTTCCTGCACGCCGTCGACCGCAGGTCGTTCGTCGAGAAGTCACTCGGCGGCCTCGCCCAACTGCCCAACTCGGTGCTCCAGGGCCGGTTCGTGCCCTCCGACCTCAACACCTACCCGTACGACCCGGACCGGGCCCGGGCGTTGCTCGCCGAGGCCGGCTGGGACGGCAGCAAGCCGGTCACCCTCGCCTGGATCCCCGGCACCCGCGACCGGGACGAGTTCGTGACCCTGGCGCAGAGCCAGCTCAGCGCCGTGGGCATCAGGACCGAACTCAAGCAGGTCCAGGCGGCCCAGATCGGCGAGATGCACACCAGTGGCGAGTTCGACGTGACCCTCTTCGGCGGCGGCCTCTACACGGTCGACGGCTCGTCGGCCTATCCGGTGCTGGCCTGCGACGCCTTCGCCCCCAAGAGCGGCAACGTCCCGCGCTTCTGCGACAGGCAGGTCGACACCCTGCTCGGCCAGGCCGCCGCCGAGTCGGACGAGGCAGAACGCGACCAGCTCTACCAGCAGGCCACCCGGCGGGAGAACGAACTGGCCAGCTATTTCTGGGCCTACGCCCCGGACACCAACTGGGCGCACGACAAACGGCTCACGGGCTTCACCGGGCACGGTGAGTTCACCCTCGTGTTCTGGAATGTCCAGAAGTGGTCGCTCTCCGGCTGACCACCGGCCGCCGAACCGGCGACGCCCCGGCCGGCCACGGCGGGGGCGTCGCCCGGCGCGACGAACTCATCAGGAGGTGAGGTGGAGTGGGCGCGTTCATCGTGCGGCGACTGCTGGTCAACGTGCTGGTCTTCGTCGCCATCAGCATCGGCGTCTTCGTCCTGGTGCGGGCCGCACCGGGTGACCCGATCCAGGTGATGGTCGACCCGGTGCAGATGCAGAGCGGCGGCGAGGAGTTCATCGCCCGCAAGCGCGCCGAACTCGGCCTGGACCAGCCGTTGCCGGTGCAGTACGCGACCTGGCTGAAGCGGGCGGTCACCGGCGACCTGGGCACCTCGTACGTCAGCCGGCGACCGGTGACCGAGGTGCTCACCGAACGGCTCGGCCCGACGGTGCTGCTGATGGGCACCGCCCTGCTGATCGGGCTGCTGCTCGGGCTGGTCGTCGGCACCGTCGCGGCGGTACGCCGCAACTCGCTCGTCGACTACTCGGCGACCCTGCTCAGCCTCTTCACCATCTCGGTGCCGACCTTCTTCCTCGGCATCGCCGCCATCTACGTCTTCGCGCTGACCCTGGGCGTGCTCCCCTCGGCCGGGATGTCCACCCCGGGCTCCGGCGGTGGAGGCGGGGACATCCTGCGGCACCTCGTGCTCCCCGCCGGGATCCTGGGACTCTCCATGGCCGGGCCGCTGACCCGGTACGTGCGCAGCGGTCTCATCGGCGAGTTGGGGGCCGACTACGCCCGTACCGCCGAGGCGAAGGGCGCGACACCCCGCCGGGTCGTCGTCCGGCACGCGCTGCGCAACTCGTTGATCCCGCTGATCACGGTACTGATGATCTACATCCCGCAGATGCTCGGCGGCGCCGTGGTGGTCGAGCAGGTCTTCGCCTGGCCCGGCATGGGCCAGCTCGTGGTCAGCTCGATCAGCCAACTCGACTATCCGGTGATCGTCGGCTTCGCCCTCTACATCTCGCTGCTGGTGCTCGCCTGCAACCTGGCCGCCGACCTGCTCTACGCGGTCGCCGACCCGAGAGTGAGGCTGGGTTGACGGCCGTCGACCGTACCCCGGTGGCGCCGCCCGAGGTGGCGCCACCCGTACCGGCGGTGCACCGGGCGGTCCGGCACCGGTCACCCGCCCGGCTCGCGCTGCGCCGGTTCACCCGCAACCGGCTCGCCGTCGTCGGCGCGGTCCTGCTCGCCGTGGTGATCCTCGCCTCGGTGGCGGCGCCGCTGCTCACCCCCTACGAGCCGACCGCGGTGGACCTCGACGCGTTCCGGCAGGGGCCGGGCCCGGAGCACCTGCTCGGCACCGACTCCTCCGGACGGGATGTGCTGACCCGCCTGCTCCACGCCGGGCGGGTGTCGCTCGCGGTGGGCCTGCTCGCCTCGCTCGTCGCCGTCACCATCGGACTCTTCGTCGGCGCGGTCGCCGGGCTGCTCGGCGGTTGGCCGGACGCGCTGCTGATGCGGACCACCGACATCGTGCTCTCCTTCCCGGCCATCATCGTGGTCGTGGTCCTCGCCGGGATCCTCGGCCCCAGCGTCACCATGCTGGTCGTGGTGATGGGCGCGACGAACTGGCCCACGGCTGCCCGGGTGGTCCGCGGCCTGGTGCTCTCGCTGCGCGAGCAGGAGTACATCGCGGCGGCCCGGGCCGCCGGTGCCGGCACGGGCTGGGTGCTGCTGCGCCACGTGGTACCGGCGGCGCTGGCCCCGCTCAGCGTGGTGGCCACGCTGCTCGTCGCCTCGACCGTGCTCGGTGAGGCCGCGCTCTCCTTCCTCGGCCTCGGGGTGCAGCCACCCCAGGCAAGCTGGGGCAACATGCTCAACGACGCGCAGAACCTGACGCTGATCCGGACCATGCCCTGGCTGTGGCTGCCGCCGGGCATCGCGATCGCGGTGACCGTGCTCGCCGTCAACTTCGTCGGCGACGGGCTGCGGGACGCCGTCGACCCGCGTACCGGTGGAGGTGCCCGCTGATGACGACACCGGCCGAGGGCGTGACCGCCGGCACCGGCACGGTCGACGGGCCGCTGCTCGACGTCGACGGCCTCTGCGTGGAGTTCGGCACCGAGGACGGCACCGTCCGGGCCGTCGACGGGGTCGGCCTGCGGGTGTATCCGGGCGAGGTTCTCGGGGTGGTGGGGGAGTCCGGATCCGGCAAGAGCGTCACCGCGATGTCGGTGCTCGGACTCGTCCGCCGGCCGGGCCGGATCGTCGGTGGCGCCATCCGGTTCCGGGGCCGCGACCTGCGTACGGTCTCCGCGGAACAGCTGCGGTCGATCCGGGGCGGCGAGATCGGCATGATCTTCCAGGATCCGATGACCGCGCTCAATCCGGTGATCCCGGTGGGTGGGCAGATCGTCGAGGCGCTCCGGCTGCACCGGCCCGGCCTGTCCAGGGCGGCGGCCCGCGACCGCGCCGTGGAGCTGCTCACCCTGGTCGGGGTCCCCCACCCCCGGACGAGGTTCCGGCAGTACCCGCACGAGTACTCCGGCGGGATGCGGCAGCGCGCCATGATCGCGATGGCGATCGCCAACGACCCCCTCCTGATCATCGCCGACGAGCCGACCACCGCGCTCGACGTCACCATCCAGGCGCAGGTACTGCGGCTGTTGCGGACGGCGCGGCGGAGCACCGGCAGCGCCACCATCCTGATCACCCACGATCTCGGCGTGATCGCCGAACTCGCCGACCGCGTCGTGGTGATGTACGCCGGACGCGTCGTCGAGGAGGGTGACGTGCGGACCATCTTCACCGCGCCCCGGCACCCGTACACGGTCGGCCTGATGAGCAGCAGGCCCACGCTCGGTGCGGAGGGCGGCCGGCTGCGGCCGATCCCGGGCAGCCCGCCGAGCCTGCTCGACCCGCCCGGCGGCTGCCCGTTCCATCCGCGCTGCGCCCTGTCCCGCGGGCGGGAGCGTTGCCGCACCGAGCGCCCGGCGCACCACGAGGTCGGCGCCGGGCACCGCAGCGCCTGCCACTTCCACCACGAACTCGCCCCGGGACACGACCCCGCCCCGGGAGACGACGTGATCGCGGGAGACGACGTGATCGCGGGAGACGGCGAGGTCGCGGGAGACGGCGAGGTCGCGGGAGACGGCGAGGTCGCGGGAGACGGCGAGGTCGCGGGAGACGGCGAGGTCGCCGGAGCCGAGCTGGTCCCGGAGCGGGCCGGCCACACCGAGGCGGAGCGGGAGGCCGGATCGTGAGCGAGGAGATCCTGCGGGTCGAAGGGCTGGTCAAGCACATCCCGGTCCGCGCCGGCCTGCTGCGCCGCCAGGTCGGCCTGGTCCGCGCCGTCGACGGCGTCGACTTCGGACTCGTCCGGGGCCGCACGCTCGGGCTGGTCGGCGAGTCCGGCTGCGGCAAGAGCACCACCGGCCGCCTGGTGGTCCGGCTGCTCGACCCCACCGCCGGCCGGATCGTGTACCGGGGCGACGACATCGCCCGGCTGCCCGCGGCGCGGCTGCGCCGGCTCCGCGCCGAGATCCAGATCGTCTTCCAGGATCCCTACTCGTCGCTGTCACCCCGGATGACCGTGCACGACATCGTCGCCGAGCCGCTGCGGGTCAACCGCCGGTACGCCACCGGCGGCCGTCGGCGCGTCGCCGAGCTGCTCGACCTGGTGGGGTTGGCCCCCGAGCACGCCAACCGGTACGCGCACGAGTTCTCCGGCGGCCAGCGCCAGCGCATCGGCATCGCCCGGGCACTCGCGCTCGACCCCAGGGTGCTGGTCCTCGACGAGCCGGTCTCCGCCCTCGACGTGTCGATCCAGGCCCAGGTGGTCAACCAGCTCGCCGACCTGCAACGCGAGCTGGACCTGGCGTACCTGTTCATCTCCCACGACCTGTCGGTGGTCCGACACATCTGCGACCGGGTCGCGGTGATGTACCTCGGCAGGATCGTGGAGATCGGCAGCCGGTCGGACGTCTTCGACCGGCCGACCCACCCGTACACCCAGGCACTGCTCTCGGCGGTGCCGGTCTCCCACCCCGACCAGCGCGGCGACCGGGGCCGGATCGTGCTCACCGGCGACGTGCCGAGCCCGGTCGACCCGCCCTCCGGCTGCCGGTTCCGTACCCGCTGCTGGAAGGCGCAGGAGGTCTGCGCCCGCGAGGACCCGGCGCTGGCCGACCGGCTCGACGTCGGGCACCCCAGCGCCTGCCACTTTCCCGAGCTCGGCCCGCAACCGGTGACCGCACAGGAGGCCCGCCCATGACCCGCGCCAGCGCCCGACCGCTCGACGTTCCCGCCGGGCCGCCGCCGCTCGACCCGCCGCCCCCGGCCGTGCTGGCGGTGCGCCGGGACGGTGACACGCTCGTCGCCTCCGGCCAGGTCGCCGTCCGGGACGGCGACCTGCTCGCCACCGGGCGGGTCGGTGCCGAGGTCGACCTCGGCACGGCGCAGCGGTGCGCCTGGCAGTGCGCCCGCAACGTCCTCGACGCGGTGGCCGCCGAGATCGGGTCGCTGGACCGGATCGCCCAGACCACCAAGGTCACCGTCTACGTCGCCAGCGACCCGGCCTTCACCGACCAGCACCTGGTGGCGCACGGCGCCAGCGCGCTCTTCCTGGCCGCGCTCGGCGACGACCGGGGACGGCACGCCCGGGCCGCCATCGGGGTGGCCGCGCTGCCGCTGGGCAGCGCCGTCGAGGTCGAGGCGACGTTCCGGGTCGCGGCCTGATGTTCGACCTGCTGCTCACCGGCGGGCGGATCGTCGACGGCACCGGTGGGCCGGAGCGCGGCGGTGACGTCGGGGTCGTCGACGGGCGGATCGTCGCGGTGGAGCCGCTGGCCGGGGCGTCGGCGCGGCGCACCGTCGACGTGACCGGGCTGGTGCTCTGCCCCGGCTTCGTCGACGTGCACGCCCACTCCGACCTCACCCTGCTCTCCGGCGCGGGGGCCCAGAGCAAGGTACGGCAGGGCGTGACCACCGAGGTCGTCGGCAACTGCGGGCTGGGCCCGGCACCGCTGCCGGACGGCGTCGACCGGGGTCGGCTGCGTGCCGCAATCAACCATCTCGACCTCGACCCCTCGGTCTGCTGGACCTGGCGGGACTTCGACGCCTACCTCGACACTCTCGCGGCGGCCCGGACCAGCCTGCACGTCGCCGCCCTCGTCGGGCACCTGCCGCTGCGTGCCGCGGCGGTGGGTCACGCCGACCGACCCGCCACCCCGGCCGAGCTGGACCGGATGCGTGGCCTGCTCGCCGAGGCTCTCGCCGCCGGTGCCGTCGGGCTCTCCACCGGGCTGGTCTACGCCCCCGCCCGCTACGCCGACGAGCACGAACTGGTCGACCTGGGCCGGGTGGTCGCGGAGTCCGACGGGGTGTTCGCCTGGCACCTGCGGGACTACGCCGACGACCTGCTCGACTCGGTGGCGCAGGCGCTGCGGGTGGGGGAGCGGGCCGGCTGCCGTACCCAGATCTCCCACCTCGTCTCGGTCGGGCGCCGCAACCGGGGCGCGGCGGCCCGGGCCCTCGAGCTGGTCGACGCCGCCGCCGGCCGGGGCCTGGACGTCGGGGTGGACATCTATCCCTATCTCGCCGGCAACACCAGCCTCTACCAGCTGATCCCCGGCTGGGCCCAGGAGGGCGGCGGGCCGGCCATGCTCGGCCGGCTGCGCGACAGCGGCGTCCGGGACCGGATCCGGGCCGAACTCGCCGGGCACCCGCTCGGCTGGGACGAGATCGTGATCTCCCGGATACCGGTCGGCGGGCCGGAGGGCGTCGTCGGTCGCAGCGTCGCCGGGCTGGCGGAGCAGGCCGGCCGGCCCGGCGCCGACGTGGTGATGGACCTGCTGGTCGAGTACGACAACGACGTGGGGATGGTGGCCTTCGGTCGCGATCACGACGATCTCGTCGCGGTCCTGACCCACCCGCTCGCCGTGGTCGGCTCGGACGGCTACGCGCTCGACCCGGAGGGCCCGACCGGGATCGGGATGCCGCACCCCCGTTCCTACGGCACCTACCCGCGGATCCTCGCCGAGTACGTCCGCACCGGCATCCTCGACCTGGCCGACGCGGTGGCGAAGTGCACGTCCCGGCCCGCGAGCCGGATAGGCATCGACGACCGTGGCGTGATAGCACGGGGCATGGTGGCCGACCTGGTGGCGTTCGACGCGGACTCCGTACGCGACCGGGCGACATTCGACGAGCCGCAGCGTTATCCGAACGGGATCCGGTTGGTGGTCGTCGAGGGGAGTGTCGTCGTCGACGAGGGCCGCCACACTGGCGCACGCCCCGGTGCGGTGCTGCGCCGTCGCAACGATCGGAAGGTGGAGTCATGCCGCGTACCGTGAAGGTGGCACCTCGGGGGACATTGGACGACGCGAAGCCCGCGTCCACGAACTACCACGCCCACGCGCTCACCCGTGGGCTGGCCCTACTCGAGCTGCTCGCCGAGGGTCCGCAGCCGATGACCCTGATCGAGATGCACCAGCGGACGGGACTTCCGAAGAGCACCCTGATCCGGCTGCTCGCCGTCCTCGCCGAGGAGGAGTTCGTGGTGCGGGTGGACGAGCGGCCGGCGTTCCGGCTGGGCCACAAGGTCCTCCGGCTCTCCACCGCCTACGTCGGCGCGCTGGACCTCTCCGTGGTCGCCGGCCCCTACCTGCGGGACCTCGCCGCCGTCAGCGGCTACACGGCCAACCTCGGCCTGCTCGACGGCACGCAGGTGCTGCACGTCTGCGTGGAGGAGCCGTCCCGCCCGATCCGGTTCATGGCGCACACCGGCTCCCGGGACGACAGCTACTGCACGGCGCTGGGCAAGACGCTGCTGGCGGCGCTCCCCGAGCAGCGGCTCGCCGAGCACCTGCCGGCGGTCGAGCCGTACACCCGGCGGACCGACACCACGATCACCACCGGGGACGAGATGCGCCGGGAGCTGGTCCGGACCGCCCGGCGCGGCTACGCCTACGACGACAACGAGGGCAGCGTGGGTGTGCGCTGCCTGGCGGTACCCGTGCCGGTGCAGGAGGCGGCGATCGCCGCGATAAGCGTCTCCGGGCCGAGCGCCGAGCTCGCCCCGGACCGGCACGAGACCTATCTCGACCAGCTACGCGCGGCGGCGGACCGGATGGCGGCGGACGTCGACGTGGTGGCCGCGCTCCAGATGCTGCACCGATCCCTGCTGTCCCACGGAGAGGGCCCGAGCGCCACATGATCGACGTGCATACCCACTGTCTGCTGGCCGAGCACTGGGGCTGTGAGTGGACGGAGCACTGGCAGCCGGTGTACGGCAGGCCGTACGACGACATCGACCCGGACGAGTACGACCGGATGATGAGGCCGGTCAGGGCGGCGTTCGTCTTCGGCCTGCGCGCCACCGCCGCCGGAGTCGCCACCCCGAACGAGTTCGTCGAGGAGTTCTGCGCGCGGACCCGGACCGAGACCGTCGGCTTCATGTCGCTGGACCCGACCGATCCGGACGTGCTGGAGCAGCTCGCCGACGGGGTGGCGCGCGGGCTGCGCGGCATCAAGCTCTATCCGGTGCTCGCCCTCTTCGACCCCCGGGACGCCCGCTACGACGCCTTCTACCGGGCGGCCGCCGGGCACGGCCTGGTGCTGCTCTGGCACATGGGCGCCACGCCCAGCCCGGCGGGGGACCTGTCGGTGAGCAACCCGCTGGTCGTGGACGAGGTGGCCCGCCGGCATCCCGAGCTCCGGCAGATCATCGCCCACCTCGGCCATCCGTGGCAGCGCGAGACGATCGTGACGCTGCGCAAGAACCGCAACGTCTTCGCCGACATCTCGGCGGCCTGGGCCCGCCCGTACGACGGGTTCCGGGCGCTGGTCCGGGCGCAGGAATGGGACGTGGTGGAGAAGCTCCTCTTCGGCTCCGACTATCCGATGTGGACGCCGGAGCAGGCCGTCACCGGTCTCCGGGAACTCGCGGCGATGAAGCCGGCCGGCCTGCCGTCGATCCGGGCCGAGACGGTCGAGCACCTGCTCGACAGCGACCCACGAGACCGTCTGGGCCTGCGGTGACGGCGTACGACGTCCCGCTGCCCGCCCCGCTTACCGCGCTGCCGACCCCGGCCCTCCTGGTCGACGAGGAGCGGATGACCCGCAACATCGCCGACGCGGCCGGCCGGGCCGCCCGGACCGGTGTCGCACTCCGGCCGCACTTCAAGACCTCGAAATGCCTGGAGATCGCGCGTGCCCAGCTCGCCGCCGGTGCGATCGGGTTCACCTGCTCGACCCCGGCGGAGGTGACCGCGCTCCAGGAGGCCGGCCTCGGAGACCTGCTCTGGGCGCACGCCCCGGTCGGCCCGGCCAAGGTCGCGTTCGCCGTCCGGGCAGCGGTCGGGCAGCGCCGCCGGACGGACCGCCCGGAGAGCGGGGACCGCCCGTACGCCGGGGACGGGCTGACCGTCGCGCTGGACTCCACCGCCGTGGCCGTCCCGCTCTCCGAGGCCGCGGCGGCGGCCGGGGTCATCCTGCCGTACCTGATCGAGGTGGACACCGGGCACGGCCGGGCCGGCGTACCGCCGGAGGAGGTCGCCGCGCTCGCGGCCGAGCTGGCCCGGCTGCCCGGCCTGCACCTGCGCGGCATCTTCACCCACGAGGGGCACCTGGCCCGGCACGTCGGCGACCGGGCCGCTCTGGAGGCGGCGGGCCGGCGGGCCGGCGAGACCATGGCCGACCTCGCCGCCGCGCTCCGCACGGCCGGCCATCCGTGCCGGGTCGTCTCGGTCGGCTCGACCCCCGGGGCGACCTCGACACCCGAGGTGCCCGGCGTGACCGAGGCCAGGGCGGGCAGCTACGTCTTCTTCGACGCCAACCAGGTGGCCCTGGGCAGCGCCGACCCGGAGCGCTGCGCGCTGACCGTGCTCAGCCGGGTGACCCGGGTGCGCGCCGACGGCACGGTCATCATCGACGCCGGGGTGAAGGCGATGAGTTCCGACGGGTCGGTCGCCGGCAACGGCTTCGGCGTCGTCACCCCGGACATCGACTTCGGGACGGCCAACGAGGAGCACGGCTTCCTCACCGGGCCCGGCACGACCGGGCTGCGCGTCGGTGACCTGGTCCGGATCGTGCCCAACCACGTCTGCGGCACGGTGAACATGTGGAGCGGCATGTACCTGGTCGACGGGGAGACCGCCGTCCGGCGCTGGGCGGTCGTCGCCCGGCACTGATCGGGCCGTCGTCGCGCCGCCCTTCACGGTGCCGACGGGGTGTCCCGGGCACCTCGGGCGGGGGATTCGCTCCAGTCGGCCGGGGGCGGCCGGCCCAAGCCGGTTTCCACCCCTGAACCGGGGGAATCCCTACGCCCAGCGTTCCCGCCGGTGCGGTACGTACGTCCGAAGGCGGTGGGCCGCCGCGGGGTCGGTGCCGAACCGGACCCCCTCTCGCCCGCGTCCGCTCGGCCGCCGCGGCGCTGTGCTGCGGGAATGCCGGCTCGTGTCGAATCGTGACCGACGGCACGGTGCATCCGGCCGCCCAGGGAGGTGCAATGGGGTGTGTGAGCGGAAGTTGGTCGGGTGAGTGACGCGGTGAGATGCGCTGTGTCGACCCGCGAGCCGGATCTCGTCGCCGAGCACCCTGCCCCACTGCCGGACGCGTCGGCGCAGGCTTCGGCGGCCACCTACCGGCAGCGTTGGGCGGTGGAGACGATGCGCGTCGCACCCCACGACCACCTGTTGGAGATCGGATGCGGTCGTGGCGTGGCCGTGTCGCTGGTCGCCGGCCGGCTCGGCACCGGCCGGATCGTCGCGATCGACCGCGCGGCGACGATGGCGCGGCTCGCGGCCGAACGTAACGCGAGCCACATCAGGTCGGGCAGGGCCGAGATCCGGTGCGCCGAGTTCGAGTCGGTCGGCCTCCCCGACCGTTACTTCACCAAGATCTTCGCGGTGAACGTCAACCTGTTCTGGCTGGGCGCCGCCGCACGGCACATCGACCGGATGCGGAACCTGCTGGCCCCCGAGGGGCGGCTCTACGTCTTCGGCGAGCGGCCGCCCTCCGGGCATCCGATGGCCAACCTCACCTCGACCGAGCGGCTGCTCCGCGACCACGGCTTCGCCACCAGCAGGTCGATGGACGTTCGTGGACAGGGCCGGGTGCTCACCTGCGTCACCGCCACGCCGTCACGCTGAGAGTTCTACGACCGGCCACCCGGCGCTTCGCCCCGGCGCGGAAGCATGCCCCGGCACGTCGCCTTCGCACGGGTCGTCACCGCCTTCCCGGCCGCTACCGCCGACCCGGCAACAGCACGTTCAGCCGGCCGCTGGCGAAACCGCCGAGGTCGAGCGCGCAGAAGTCGAAGCCGGCGGCGCGCACCACGGCGTCGATCCGCGGCGCCGACGCCACGGCGTCGGGCAGGCGCGCCACCGGAAGCTCGACCCGGGCCACGGTGCCGCCGGCGTGCGACCGTACCCGGCAGACCGGGAAGCCGAGCCGGCGGAGCGCGTCCTCGGCCGCCTCCACCCGGCCGAGGAGTTCGGGGGTCACCGGCTCGCCGTAGGCGATCCGGGAGGCGAGGCAGGGCATCGCCGGCTTGTCCGCGCTGACCAGCCCGAGGCGGCGACTGACCTCCCGGACCAGCCGCTTGGTCAGCCCGGCGTCGACCAGCGGGGTGGCCACGCCCCGCCGGGCCGCCGCGACCTGCCCGGGGCGGTGCTCACCGAGGTCGTCGAGGTTGGTGCCGAGCGCGACGGTCGCGCCGGTGAGCGCGGCGAGCGGCGTCACGGCGTCGAACAGCGCCGACTTGCAGTGGAAACACCGGTCGCCGCCGTTGCGCACGTACTCGGGCCGGTCCAGCTCGTCGGTGGCCAGCTCCAGGTGGGCAATCCCGTACCGGCGGCAGAACTCCCGGGCCGCGACCCGCTCCGCTCCGGCGAGGCTCGGGGAGACGGCGGTGACCGCGACGGCCCGGTCGCCGAGGAGCTCGGCGGCGACGGCGGCGAGCAGCCCCGAGTCGGCACCACCGGAGTACGCGACGAGCAGCCGCCGTTCGGCGCGCAACCGGTCCCGCAACCGGTCGAGCCCGGCGGTGACGGGGTCGGGTGTCGTCATTTCCCCTCCTGGTGCTGTCGGGGCGGCGCCGCGCCCCGACGTCGGGCGGCGCCGCGCCTGGTGTCAGACGAAGCAGCGGCCGCCGTCGACGACGACGGTCTGACCGGTGATCGCCGGAGCCCCGGCGAGCCAGGCGACCGTGTCGGCTATCTCCTCGGGCCGGACCACCCGCCCCAAAGCGGTCGCGTCGAGCAGCGCGGTCAGCTGCGCCCCGGTCAGCGAGGCGGTCATCCGGGAGTCGACGGGTCCGGGTGCGACCACGTTCACCCGGATGCCGAGGCGGCCGAGTTCACGGGCGGCGGAGCGGGTCAGGCCGATCAGCGCGGCCTTGGCCGCCGCATAGTGCGGACCGAACGCGCCGCCGGTCAGCGCGGCGACGCTGCTGAGGTTCACCACCGCGCCGCCGACCCGGGACAGCGGCCCGACGGCGGCCCGGATCGTCCGGAACGGGACGGTCACGTTGACGGCGAGACATGCCTCCCACTCGTCCTCGTCGAGGTCCACGAAGGCACGCGGCCGGGCCCCGCCGACGCAGTTGACCAGCAGGTCGAGGCCGGGCCAGTCGGCGGGCAGGGCGTCGAGCAGCGTACCGGCCCCGCCGGGTGCGAGCAGGTCGGCCCGGACCAGCCGGTCGACCTCGACATCGGGATCGAGGTCGCCCCGGTGGCAGTGCGCCACGATCCGGGCGCCGTCGCCGGCCAGCCGGCGTAGCACCGCCCGCCCGATGTCGCCGGAGGCGCCGGTCACCAGCGCGTACCGGATCCGCCCGCCGGCACCGCCGGCCGGCCCGGCGCGCTCCCGCGGCCGGACGTCGGCCGAGGTCGGCGGCGGGACGGTGCGGCCGGTCACGGCCGGCTCCCGGTCGGCGTCCCCGGCCCGGCGGTGGCCGGCGTCCCGCGCTCCACGGTTGCCGACGTCCCGCGCTCCACGGTTGCCGGCGTCCCGCGCTCCACGGTTGCCGGCCTTCCGGGCTCTGCCGTGACCAGTGTCCGGGCCTCCAGCAGGAAGTCCGCGAGATGGCCCTCGTGCGGCAGGGACGGCGTGCTCCACCAGGGCGGCACCGCCCCCAGCAGGACCTTGTGGACCGACGGGGTGGCGGCGGCCGGCTCGGCGAGATCCTCGACGTCACCGAGGAGCAGCAGCGCCAGCGAGTGGCGCAGCGGCGCCACCCCGTCGGCCGGCCGCCACGGCGCGACCACCGCGAAGGGGAAGGGCTGCTCCACCCCGACCGCCGGGTGCCGGGCGTCGTCGACGGCGAGAACCGTGCCGGTGAGCGTCGCCGACCCGTCCCCCAACTCCGCGAACGGCGGGTGTTCCGGATAGCGGCGGGCCTGCTGGGCGAGCCGCTCGACCGCGCAGGCGAGCGCGATGGCCTCCGCGACCGGCCGCACCGGCAGCACCGCGCCCGGGTCGGTCGGCGGATGCACCGGCAGCTTCGCCAGCCGCCCGCCGAGGGCGGCGGCGACCTCGTCCACCGGCTGGTCGGTGAGGACGGCGGAGATGTTCGTGCAGCGGATGCCGGCGTCCCCGGCGACCGCGCGCGCGAGGACGTCGAGCCGGTCCTCGGTCAGCGGGCCGGCCAGCAGCGCCTTGCTGCGCCCGGGTCCCCGTACGGCCACGTTGCGGCGGTGCGCGTATCCGGCGGTGGCCGCCTCGCCGCCGTACACCACGGCGAGGTCCGCCTCCTCGGTCAGGCACTCGGCGGTGGCGTGCGGGCCGGGCAGTACCAGCAGCGGCGGTGGCGCGTCGTACGCCTCGGCAAGGGCGTGGGCCAGCCGGACCGGGGTGAACGGGTCACGGGCACCGGGGCGGACGGCGACGCGCAGCCCGTACCCGAGGGCCCGCAGCCACGATCCGTGCGTCGCCGGGTGGTTGCTCGGCGCCACCACGGCCAGGGTGCCGCCGCGCGGCAGGCGGCGGGTTGTCGCCCGTACCCCTGCGGTCACCTCCGTGCGCACCGCGAGGTCGGCGGCGACCAGTTCCGGCAGGGCCGCGCAGAGCGTGCGGAGCTCGTCGGCGGCCCGCGCCGCCACGCCCACCGGGATCCCGGTGGCCAGGGCGAACCGCTCGCGGTACTGCTCGGGGCTCTCCCCGGCGAGGACGCTTCCGGCGAACAGGTCACCGGCCCGGGCGAGCGCCTCGGCACCCGGCAGGGGTGCCGGGAGCCCGGCCAACCGGTCCAGCAGCCGCCGGGCCAGCAACGGCGGTGCCTGGGCGACCCCGGCCAGCGGCGCACCGGTGACCGTGCCGAGGTCGACCCGGTCCGCCGAGCCGCGCGGCCGGCCGGCCACCATCAGCGGTACGTCGAGCGGGACGTCGAACATCAGTAGACCCCCTCGATCAGCGTGCCCCCGGCCTTGGCGGGGGTGTACGGCCGGATGCCGGCCAACCCGTCCCCGTCGTATCCGGCGGCCGGGGCGACCCGGATCGCGGTGTCCCGCTCCAGCACGGCCGGCAGGAACATGTCCCGGGTGAGCAGGTTGACCCGGACCCGGCCCCGCTCGCCGTACCCGACCGCGCGCTCCGGCCGCTCCGGGTCGACGACCTCGACCAGGGCGTACGGGTGGTACGGCTGGAACACGCAGGCCGGCTCGTCGTCGGCCGCCCGGGGGCGCTGCGGTGCGATCCCCATCAGGCTGTTGCCGTAGATCCCGACGACCGGGATGTCGGGGAAGATCTCCTCGGAGAGCAGTCGCAGGGTCTCGTCGCCGATGCTGGTGCCGCTCCAGATCAGCAGGCGGAGGCGCTTCACCAGCAGCTTCTCCAGCTCCCGGCGCCGGCAGGCGGCCTCGATCACCGGTGGGGTGGCGAACATGACCGTCACGTTCTGGGTACGCAGGACCTCCTCGGCCTGGTCCAGCACGTGTGCGATGTAGGCGCGGGCGGTTGCCCGGTCGCCGTCGGCGAGGACCCGCCGGACCCAGCGCGGGTCGAAGTCGACGTAGCAGCAGGTCGCGCCGTGCCGGGCGGCGAGCAGTCCGACCGACCGGCCGACGATGTGCGGCCCGGTGGGGCCGACGTGCAGCCAGTGCCCGCCGCCACCACCGTTCCGGTCGGCACCGCCACCGTTCCGGTCGGCACCGCCACGGGTCCGGTCGGCACCGTTTCTGTCCCGGTCGGCGTCGCTCGTGTGCCGGGCGTCGCCGTGCCGGCGGAGCACCGAGTCGACCCAGTCCAGTGCCCGTCTCCGGGAGCCGAGCTCGACGATCCGCTTCGGCGGGCCGAGCGTGCCGCCGGACTCGAAGACCCGCAGCCGCTCCCCGGCACAGCCCCGGGGCACCAGCTCCTCGACCGCGACCCGGGTCAGCGCGGTGCTCACGTCCGGGAACCGGGCGAGGTCGGCCCGGCCGGTGACGTCGCGCAGCGGGTCGAAGTCGAGCCGCCGGGCCATGTCCCGCCAGAACGGGCTACCGGTGGCGGGGTCGAAGTGCCAGCGCAGCACGGCGCGTACCAGCTCGTCCACCGTGAACGGTGCGGCGAGGCCGAGCTCGTCGGCGTCGGTCCGGGCGGTCATCGCGCTCCTCCTCTCTCCGCCGGCCCCCGCCGTCGGCGTGCCGCCGGGAAGGGCCGGGCTGGTGCCCGGTCGGGCCGGGCTGCCGCTCGGGCAACTCATGCGGCGACCGGTTGGGGTGCGGCGACGAGCGTGTCGACGCAGTTGCGCACGATCTGCCGGCCGTGGTCGGTGAAGATGGACTCGGGGTGGAACTGGAGCCCGATCGTCGGGGCGAAGCGGTGCGCGACCGCCATGATCTCGCCGTCGTCGGAGACGGCGGTGACCCGCAGGTCCTCCGGGACGGATCGGGCGTCGACGACGAGCGAGTGGTAGCGGACCACGGAAATCGCCGGGGGCAGCCCGGCGAAGGCGCCGGTGCCGTCGTGGAAGACGACCGACCGCTTGCCGTGCATCGGCCGGCGGGCCCGGACGATCCGGCCGCCGGCCGCCTGCCCGATGCACTGGTGGCCGAGGCAGACGCCGAGGATGGGCAGCACCCCGGTGAACCGGCGCACGGCGGCCAGGGAGATCCCGGCCTGTTCGGGGGCGGCGGGCCCGGGGGAGATCAGCAGCAGCTCGGGCCGGGCGGCGGCGATGTCGTCGAGGTCGACCTCGTCGTGGCGGCGGACCACCGTCTCCAGGCCCAGGGTGCCGAGGTACTGCACCAGGTTGTAGACGAACGAGTCGTAGTTGTCGATGACGAAGATCATGCGAGGCTCCGGTCGGACTGGATGCCCAGCGCGCGGGCGGTGGCGGCGAGCTTCGCCAGGCATTCGGCGTACTCGTCCTCGGGCCGGGAGTCCGCGACGATGCCGGCCCCGGCCTGCAGGCTCACCGTGCCGGGACGGAGCACCGCGCTGCGGATCGTCAGATACGTGTCGAGTTCGTCGGGGGCGATCAGGCCGACCGCACCGGAGTAGTAACCCCGGGCGGCGGGCTCCAACTCGTCGATGATCTCCATGGCCCGGACCTTCGGCGCTCCGGTCATGGTGCCGGCCGGGAAACAGGCCCGGAGCACCGCCTCGGCGCCGGCCTCCGGGTCGAGCTGGCCGACCACGTTGGAGACCAGGTGCATGACGTGCGAGTACCGTTCGACCACCATCACCTCGTCCACCAGCACCGACCCGGGCCGGCAGACCCGGCCGAGGTCGTTGCGGGCGAGGTCGACGAGCATCCGGTGCTCGGCCGCCTCCTTCTCCGAGCCGAGCAGCTCGCACTCGTTGGCCCGGTCCAGCGCGGGTGTCCGGCCGCGCGGGCGGGTGCCGGCCAGCGGGCGCAACCGGGACCGGCCGGAGCGCAGCGTGACGAACGGTTCCGGCGAGGCGCCGACCACCGCGAGCGACCGCCCCCGGTAGCAGAACTGGAACGGCGACGGGTTGACCGCGACCAACCGGCGGTAGAGGTCCAGGCCGGACCGATCGGTGGCGATGTCCCAGCGCAGCGAGAGGACCACCTGGAAGATGTCGCCGTCGAGGAGGTACTCGTGGGCGCGCCGCACCGCCGTGGCGAAGCTGTCCCGGTCGAAGGAGGCGCGCACCGGGGGCCGGGTCGAGGGCCGGACCGGGTCGTCCCGCGCGGTCCCGGCCGGCCGGTCCGGTGCGGCTGCCGGCCGCCCGGTCGCCGGGGGGCGGCCGCCGGCCAGCGTGTCGGCCGCCCGGGCCGCCTCGGCGGCGCTACGCCCCAGGCCGACCACCTCGGCGTCGCCGGTCGCCACGTCGAAGGCGGCCACCGCCCGGGGCACCATGAGCAGGTAGTCCGGTACGACCCGGGCGTGCCGGCCGGGCAGTTTCTCGAAGCCCCGGGCCGCCTCGTAGGAGAGGAAGCCGAAGGCGGAGCGCAGTGGCGCCGGCAGCGGTTCGGTGAACCGCAGCTCCGCCAGCAGCCGCATGATCCGGGCCAGCGGGTCCGGGCCGGCGGCGACGGGGAGTGGCCGGCGCGTCTCGTCGACGGCGACGACGGTGTCGCCGTCCGCGACCACCCGCAGCAGTGCGCCGACCGCCAGCAGCCGGGTGGGCCGGCCCTGCACCGGTACGGAGTCGACGAGCATGAACTCCCGGTCGGCGGGGAGCGCGTCGGCGTACGCCTCGGCGGTCGCGCCCGCCGGCAACGCGCGCCGGCACACGTGGATCTCAGGCATGGGCCGGCACCCGGAACTGGGTCCGTTCCTGCGGGGTCACCTCGCGTCCCATCGCGTAGCGGAAGGCGGCGAGCTGGATCGCCCGCGGCGGGCAGCCCTCGACGAAGATGCCGAGGTCGCGCTGCTCGTAGAGGCAGTTCCCGACCAGCACCACCGCACCCCGCCGGGGCGGCGGGACCGGGTGCGGCCCGGCGATCACGGTCATCTCGCCCGGCCACCGGCGCAACTCGTCGGCGAGCGCCTGCATCGCCCCGGCGATGTAGCGCTGGCAGGCCGGACAGGCCCGGTCGGCGTGGACGTGGATGCCGGGCCGGGGCACCTCGATCCGTACCGGCGCGCGGCGCAGGGTGAACGCCACGTCGGCGAGGGTCTCGCCGACGATCTCCACCTCGGCCGGGTCGGCCGGCCCGAGCCCGCGCCGGTGCGCGTCGGTCAGGTACGCGACCTCTCCCGGGTCGAACCCGGCGGCGGCGCCGACGACGGCGTCCACCGCGACCGCGTTGGTGCCGGCGGCGACCAGCCCGACCCGCCGGGGTATCCCCTTCATCGGGTAGTTGCCCTCGATCGCCACGGTGGCGTCGGCGACGACGAGGTGCTGCGGGCGCAACAGGTTGAGGTCCACCGTGGACTCGTCGACCCCGGCCATGTGCACGATCCGGGTGGTGTACCCGGGGAGGAGGCCGACCAGGTTCTTCATCGCGTTGGAGTAGACGACGCTGGCGTGGGTGCGCAGTTGCGGCATCCCGATGAAGTAGTCACAGTCGAGCACGACGTCCGGGATCGCCATCGGCACCCGCAGCGAGGTGGCGCCGGGGATGTCGGTGACCCGCAGCGGGCAGTCGTCCAGGCTGAGGATGCGGGCGTAGCGGGCGGTCTCGTGGTCGCCGAGAAGCTGGTAGATCTGCCGGGTGCGTTCGGCGACGACCACCTCGGCCCCGGTGGCCGCCACCCGGGCGGCGACGGCCGCGACCAGGTCGCGGTTGGTCTGGAAGCCGTCGGCGAGCTGGAACATGTTGGGCTTGACCAGCACCGTGTCACCGCTGCCGAGGTGCCGCAGCGGGTCGTCGAGCAGCTCCATCACCCGGGCGACCGCGGCGTGCGCGGCGTCCCGGTCGGCGCCGGCCCGGGCCAGCGCGACCCTGGTCACGACGGCTCCTCCTCGATCACCACGGCCCGGGCCGGGGCGGCCTCGGCACCGGCGACCTTGATCGGCAGGGCGAGGAGCCGTACGACGGTCTGCCGGACCTCGTGCAGGTTGGTGACGTACTCCAGCAGCGGGATGCGGGCGCCGAGCAGCCGCTGGTGCACCGGGGAGGCGGTGTCGCCGGGACGTTCGGTGAGGCAGTCGAAGCCGACCAGCACGGCACCCCGGTCGACCGCCCAGTCGGCGGCCGAGGGCGTCAGGTACGGCGGCCGGTCCCAGTAGTCCGGCGCGCCCCAGTTGTGCCGCAGGTAGTCGGTGCGGATCAGCAGCCGGTCCCCGGCCCGGAAGACGGTGCCGACGGCGGCCTCCAGGTCGTCACCGGTGACCGGTTCGAGGTCGCGCTTGTGCGACAGGTCGGCGACGCACGCCCGTCCGATCAGGACGGAGAGCGGCACCTGGTCGATGCCCTCGCCGGAGGGGTCGAAGTGGAGGGTGTACTCGATGTGGGTGGCGTTGTGCGGGAAGAGGTCGAGGCGGGAGAAGGTGCGTTTGGTGCCGTTCGGGTCGGTCTCCGGTGTCATCGCCCGATGGAGCGCGAACTGCGGAAACCAGTCCGCCGGGTACGACGGCATGCCCGGGTAGTAGCCGTGGGTGATGTCGATCAGACGGGTCATCCGTCCCTCCGTCACCTGTCGGATCCGGCTCTGTCGATGCCAGTGAAACAGTGGCACATGACAGGAGTCAACCCCGAGCATGACAATGGTAAGGTCAACAGACGTCTATGGCCGGATCTCCGGATCCGGTCGCCGCCACCGGACACGAGCGGAAGGCAGACGATGGCAGCGACAATCGCGATATTCCGGGAGGGCGTCTCCGACGACGCGGTCGCGCGGACCGTGGGCACCCTGCGCGAGGCCGGGCACACGCCAGTGGCGTGCCTGATCGGCGGGCGCCGGCTGCTCATCTTCGACTCCGACGACAGCCCGGCGCTCGTCGAGCGGCTCGAAGGGCTGCCGGCGATCGCCCAGACCATGCTGGCACTCGACGGCTCGCCCCTGGCCCGGCGGTTCGACTCCGACATCCGGACGGTGGTGGACCTCGGCACCGCCCAGCTCGGCAACGGCGGCATCGCGGTGCTGGCCGGGCCGTGCGCGGTGGAGAGTGCGGCGCAGTTGCGGTGCACCGCCACCGAGGTGGCCCGGCTCGGCGCCGCCGGGCTGCGCGGCGGGGCGTACAAGCCGCGCACCTCGCCGTACTCGTTCCAGGGGCTCGGCCGGCCCGGCCTCGAACTGCTCGCCGAGGTCGGGCGCGAGTGCGGCCTGCCGGTGGTCACCGAGGCCGTGGACGAGACCTCGGTGACCGAGGTCGCCCGGTACGCCCAGGTCATCCAGATCGGCGCCCGCAACGCGCAGAACTTCGCGCTGCTGCGCGCGGTCGGGCGTACCCGCCGCCCGGTGCTGCTCAAGCGGGGGTTCGGGGCGACGGTCGACGAGTGGCTGGCGGCCGCCGAGTACATCCTCGCCGGTGGCAACGGCGCGGTGATCCTCTGCGAGCGCGGGATCCGCAGCTTCGAGCGGAGCACCCGGTTCACCCTGGACCTCTCCGCGGTCCCGGTGGTGAAGCGGCTCAGCCACCTGCCGATCGTGGTCGACCCCAGCCACGGGACCGGCCGCGACTACCTGGTCCGGCCGATGGCGCTGGCAGCGGTGGCGGCCGGCGCCGACGGCCTCCTCGTCGACGTGCACCACAACGCCGGTGCCGCGCTCTGCGACCAGGACCAGGCGCTCGGTCCGGCCGACTTCGCCGGGCTCCTCGACGACCTGGGCCGGCTCGCCAAGGGACTGGGTCGCCGACTCACCCGGCCGGCCTCGGCGGGTTCGCTGGTGGGCTGACCCTGGGCTGACCCTGGGCGGGGCAGGGCGGGCGGGGCGGGGACGGCTCGGCACCGGGCGGTGTCCCGCTACCGCCGTGGGCGGTGCCGCTGCACCCGCTACCGCCGTGGGCGATGCCGCCCGGCCGCCGCTACCGCGGCCGGTGCAGCCGGTCCACCTCCCGCCAGGCCCGGGACGCCCACCGGTAGGCGCCCATCGCCTCGTACGCCTGGGCTGCCGCCCGCAACTGCTCGATGGCCGGCTCGGGACGCTCCAGCGTGGCCAGGGCCCGCGCGTGCAGTTCCAGGACCCGGGCCCGGTCGACGGGGGTCAACTGCGGATCCGTCGAGGCCAGCAGGTCGACGCAGCGTCGCTCGGCGCTCGCCGGATCCCCGCTGGCCAACTCGTAGCGGGCGGTCACCACGGACAGGCGCAGCCGCTGGCCCGGCTGGCTGTGGTGCCGCAGGGCCCCCTCCGCCTGCTCCACGTACGCGCGCACCCGTGCCAGGCTCGCCCCCGCGGAGAGCAGGATCGAGGCGGCGGAGCGGCAGAACCACACCCACTCGCCCCGGTTGAGGAAGCCGTCCGCCAGCTCCTCCGCCCGGGTCAGGTGCGCCACCGCCCGCTCGACGTTCTCGATGACGGCGTATCCGACCGCCGCGGACCAGTGCGCCCAGCCGATGGTGACCGGCCGTCCCACCCGGGTCGCCGATTCGATCATCAGGTCGACCAGGGCGTCGACGCCCTCCACCTCGCCGAGGTCGCAGCGGAGCACGACGAGCATGCCGAGCGCGCGGATGTGTTCGGTGGTGCCCTCCCGGCCCTCGGTGCGGAGCAGGTCGAGGGCGTCCCGGATGATCTGCTCCGCCCGGCGTAGCCGGCCGGTGTCCCAGGCGACGTCGGCCAGCGAGGTCAGCACGCGCAGCCGGACGTCGGAGACCTGTTGCCGGGTGATCCGTTCCAGCTCCTCCAGGAGTTCGAACCGTGCCCCGTCCTCGCCGAGGGACTGCAGGACGCTCTCCAGCGAGAGCCCGGCCGAGGTCATCCAGTAGGCGTCGGTCCCGGCCGCCGCCCGGCGGTAGATCTGCGCGAAGGCGTCGCGGGCGCCCTCGGCGTCGCCGAGTTCCATCGCGCTCCGGGCACGCAGTTGCAGCGAGAGGTAGTCGTCGTCACGGCGGCCGGCCTCGCTCTCCGCGCCGGTCAGGTCGGTGCCGGTGAGCTCGGACGGGGAGACCGAGAGGCGGCGGGACAGCAGGAGCACGATCTCCAGGCTCGGGGTCCGCTTGCCGGACTCGAGCATGGAGACGTAGCTGGGGTTGGCCACTCCCTCGGCGAGTTCGGACTGGGAGAGGCCGGAGCGCAGCCGGATCTCGCGCAGTCGGCGACCGAACTCGGGTTGGGCGACGGAACCGGTAGAAACGTTCATATACATTCCATCGTTACGGCAACGGTTCGCTCACTTTGTGTAATAAATGCGAGCGAATATCAAGTGTATTGGCTGGCAGGTCCGAGACGTCGTCCCCGGTCGGCGTGGCTGGACCGGAGCTTGGTTCCCATGTCGATGGAGCTACGCTCCGTTGACCTGTCTGACACAGGCTGCTAATCCTCCCGGCCCCTTGTCATAGTCTCCGTGTGGCGCGACCACGGTCACCGGTCGGTGACTCTCCGGGTGCCCTGTCCGGTCGGGTGCACTACCCTCGGGTCGGACGGCGGGTACGTGGGGAGGGGCCACCTGGTGGACGACGGGATCCTGCTGGTCGTCGAAAGTGGATTCCAGGACCACCGGGAGTACGTCCTCCGCGCGCTGAGCGGCCGGCACCGGCTCTGGCTGCTGGCCGGGCGGCAACCGACGTGGGAGCTTCCCTATCTGACCGGGTACACCGTGGTCGAGACGATGTCGGTGACGGCGCTGACGGCGGCGGTGCGCGGGCTACGGAACCCGGTCGCCGGCGTGCTCTGCTATGACGAGCTGCGGGTGGTGCCGGCGGCGGAGCTGGCCCGCGCCCTCGGCCTGCCCGGGCCGTCACCGGAGGCCGCCCGCGCCTGCCGGGACAAGGCGATCTGCCGGCGGCTGCTGGACCGGGCCGGAGTGCCGCAGCCGCGGTCCGTCCCGGTGACGGACCTGCCCGGCGCCGCCCGCGCCGCCGAGCGGATCGGTTACCCGGTGGTGGTCAAGCCCCGGGACATGGCCGGCAGCGTCGGGGTCTGCCTGGTCGAGGATCCGGTGCAGCTCGCCGAGGCGGTACGCCACGCCCGGGCGGTCGTCTTCGCGGGAGTGCCCCGGCACGCGGGTTTCCTGGTCGAGGAATACCTGGTCGGTCCGGAAGTCAGTGTGGACACCGTCGTCCGGGACGGTCGCACGGTGCCGGTGGTCGTGGCGCACAAGAGTCAGGACCTGAAGCCGACCTTCGAAGAGACCGGGCATCTGGTGCGGGCCGGCGACGATCTCCTCGCCGACGCCGCGCTGACCGGGATACTCGCCGCGGCGCACCGCGCGATCGGCTGGACACACGGGATCACACACACGGAGATCCGGCTGACCCCGTCCGGGCCGCGGATCGTGGAGATCAACGGCCGGTTCGGCGGCGACCTGATCCCGTACCTCGGGCAGCTCGCCACCGGGGTCGACCTGCTGGAGGCGGCGGCGGCGCTCGCTCTCGGCGGCACCCCGGCGCTCACTCCCGGCCGGACCTGCGCGGCAGGCATCCGCTGGCTCTACCCCGCACACGACATGCGGGTCACCGACATCCACGTCGACTGGTCCGCGATGCCACCCGGTCTCTGGGAGCTGAAGCTGCTCGCCACCCCTGGGCAGCGGTTGCGGCTGCCGCCCCGCCAGCACGTCCTGGACCGGCTCGGGCTCGCCGTCGCGGTCGGCGACACGGCGGAGTCCTGCCGGCGCACCCTGGATCTGGTGCCCCGGGCGGTCCGGGTGACCGGCACCCGGCTGCCGCGGGAACGCTGACCGTTCCGGTCGGCTGCCCCGACCGGAGAAGATCAGCTCGCGTCTATCGAAACCTGCTCTTGAAGTCATGGCACGAGTGGGTTTACATGAGAGTATGACAAGAGTCAGGGACGGCGCTGTCTACAGTCAAGAGATCGGTGTCGCCGGATCGGGCTCCACGGAGGACGGCTGCGCCGCCGAGGCGTTCCGGCGGGGCATCGCGCTCGTCCGGCAGCGCTCGCGCCACTCCGACCCCGCGGGGGAGACCTGCCTCGCCCTGGCCGAGGCGGCGCTCGCCGCCGCCACGCTGACCGGCCCGCACGCCGGCTGCGGCTGCCGGCCGCCGGAGCGCTGCCCGGCCTGCCACCTCCGGGAGGTCTTCGACGGCGCCCGCGCCGCCGTCAGCAACGCCCGGTTCGCGGTGGTCGCCGCCGCCGACCGGCAGCGGCTGGCCAGCGGTGTCGCCTGCGTCTGCCCGGATGCGGACCGATGAGCGGACCGATGGGCGGGCCGGACCGTGGCGCGAAGATCATCGCGACCTTCCGCGAGGCGCCCGCCCCGGCCCGGATCCTCATCTTCGGAATGCTGGTCAACCGGATGGGCGCCTTTCTGCCCTTCTTCCTGGTGCTCTACCTGACCGACCGTGGCTACTCCGCCGGGGACGCCGGGCTCGCCCTCGGCGCGTACGGGTTCGGCGGAGTGATCGGTGGCCTGGCCGGTGGCTGGCTGACCGACCGGATCGGCTGCCGTCGCACCATCGTCTACAGTTCGGCGGCGACCGGCGCGCTGACCGGCGCGGTCTACCACGCACCGAACCTGCCCGCCGTGCTCGCCGTGGTGGGGCTGGTCGGCGCACTGGGCTACGCGTACCGTCCGGCCTCGTCCGCGCTGCTCGCCGACATGGTGCCGCCGAGCCGCTACACCATGATCTTCGCGATGTACCGGCTCGCGTCCAGCGTGGGCACGGCGGTCGGACCACTCATCGGCGCGGCCCTGGTGGCGTGGAGCTTCGGCGCGCTCTTCTGGACCGAGGCGGTCGCGCTGCTGGCACTCGCGCTGCTGGCCTACGCCCTGCTGCCGGCCGAGCCGGCGCCGGCCGCCGCGCCGGCCGCCGCGCCGGCCGCCGCGCCGACCGGCGCCGGGACGGGTGCCGGAACCGCCGCCGTCACCCCGGCCGGTACGGAGGGGGAGCGCGGCACGATCCTGCGGGACCACCGTTTCCTGCTCTTCCTCGGCACCGTCTTCGTGGTGACCCTGGTCTACTTCCAGCACCTGTCGACGCTTCCGCTGCACGTGGTCGAGTCCGGCTACCCCACCGCCCTCTACGCCACGCTGCTGAGCCTCAACGCGATCGTCGTGACCACCTGCGAACTTCCCCTGACAAAGATCGTGCAGCGCTGGTCGTTCCGCACCGCGCTCGCGCTCAACTACGCGCTGATCGGCGTCGGCATGGCGCTGTACGCCTTCCCCTGGGGGATCGTCGGGATCTTCGTCGCGACGCTGGTCTGGACCCTCGGCGAGATCATCGGTGCCCCGACCTTCTTCTCCTATCCGGCCCGGGTGGCACCGGCGGGAATGCGCGGCCGCTACCTCGGCGCGGCCAGCGCGGTGCAGAACCTCGGCTTCGCCGTCGGGCCCGCCGTCGGCACCGTGCTCTGGGCGCTGACCGACCGCGCCTTCTGGCTGATCTGCGGTGCCGTCTGCATGGTGTCGCTGCTCGGCATCCGTGGCGGCGTGCTGCCCGGCAACGCCTCGTCCGACACCACACCCGCCCCGACCGGCACGCCGGCACCCGCCCCGACCGGCACGCCGGCACCCGCCCCGACCGGCACGCCGGCACCCGCCCCGACCGGCACGCCGGCACCCGCCCCGACCGGCACGCCAACCTCCATACCGGAACCGGCCGGCGAGCCGGAGAAGAGCGCCCTGGAGGCTTCATGAAGACCCTGCTGATCGTCGCGTCCTCCGCCAACCAGGACCTGCTGCGCACCCCACGCGAGCTGGGGCTGCGGGTCGTCGTCGCGGCCAAGCGGGCGCCCGCCGACCCCGCCTGCTACGACACCCACCTGGCCGTCGACGAGATGGACGAGCACGCCGTCGCCGCAGCCGTCGGCGAGTACGTGGCGGCCGGTCACCGGATCGACGCGGTGGCCTGCTTCCACGAGGGGGCGCTGCGCGGCGCGGCCCGGGTCGCCGCCGACCTCGGACTGCCGGGCAACTCGCCGGAGGCGGTGATGGCGATGCGCGACAAGGCCGCCACGATGACCGCGCTGCGCGCCGCCGGGGTGCCCTGCCCCCGCTCCGAACTGGTCGGTTCGGTCGAGGAGGCGGTGGCCGCCGCCGAGCGGATCGGCTATCCGGTGGTGGTCAAGCCGCAGTCCAGCGCCTCCAGCCAGGGGGTGGTGAAGGCCGCCGACGCGGAGTCGGTCGCCACCGCGTACCCGATGATCGTCGGCCTGCCGGAGCGGGCCGAGTTCCGGCAGGGCGAGTACGCGGTGCCGAACGTGAGCGCCATCTACATGGACCCGGAGCGGCGGGGCGTCCTCGTGCAGGAGTTCCTCGACGGCCCGGAGTACGCCGTCGACGTCGTCTACACCGGCGGCCAGGTCTTCGTGCTCGGCATCCACGACAAGCCCTCCGAGTGGGAGGGCGACTATTTCATCGAACGGATCTACGTCACCCCGCCCGACCTGGACCCGGAGGCGTACGACGAACTGGTGCGGATCGCCTCCGCCGCGCTGGTGGCGGTCGGCGCCGGCACGGGTGCGGCGCACATCGAGGTGCGCCGCACCACCGACGGACCGAAGATCATCGAAATCAACGGCCGCCTCGGCGGCACCACGGCGTTCGTCCAGGAGTCGCTCCGCGCCGCCAGCGGCGTGTGGGGACCCCGGGAATACCTGCGGGCGGTGCTCGGCGAGCGTCCGGAGGTGGCACCGCCGAGCCGTACCGCCGGGTTCACCGCACTGCTCGCCGAACGGACCGGCCGGATCACCGGCTTCGAGGGCGAGGAGGAGACCCGGCGCATCCCCGGCGTCCAGGCGATCCGCTGGATGTCCCGGCCCGGCGACGACGTCGTGCTCGAGTACCCCGCCAACCCCGTCTCCTGCTTCGCACTCGTCCTCGCCACCGGCGACAGTCGCAAGGACGTTCTCGCGGCGCTGGCCAGCGCCGAACGCACGCTGCGCCCGGTAATCAGCACGGCCGGCTGAGCCCCGGGCGCGGCACCCGGACGTGGCCTCCTCGGGCCACACCCGTCATCCCTCCAACGGAAGGAACGCGCATGCTCGTGCTCGGGGTGAATCTCAGCCACGACCGCTCGGCATGTCTCCTCCGCGACGGCGAGATCGTCGCCGCGGTCGAAGAGGAGCGACTCGACCGGATCAAGCACTCCGAAGGCTTCATGATCGCCGGCCACTTCGAACGGCTGACCAAGGTGATCCCGATGAAGGCCATCACCTACTGCCTCGACGCCGCCGACGTCGGCATCGACGAACTCGACCTGGTGGTGGGCAACCGCCCGCTCCGGGACGGCGCCGTCGAGCGCCTGCGGCGGGAACTGCCGATCCGCGACAAGACGAAGATCCGCTCCCTGCCGCTCCCCTCGCACCACCTGGCCCACGCCTACACCGGCTACTTCACCTCCCCGTACGAGGACGCCGCCGTCCTCGTGGTGGACGGCGTCGGCAGCCGCATCCCGGGCAGCGGGCGGATCGAGAAGCACACCATCTTCACGGCCGAGGGGACCACCCTGAACCGGGCCGCGGGCGCCAGCTACGCCCCGGACGCCAGCGACGTCGGCCTCGGGCTCTTCTACGAGTTCTTCACCGCGAAGCTCGGCTTCGTCACCCGCTGGGGGCACCCGACCTGGGGGATGTACGGCTGCGGCGGCTACACCGAGGCCGGCAAGACGATGGGCCTCGCCCCGTACGGCCGGCCCCGGCCGGACTGGGGGACGCTGCTGCACCTCGACGGCGACGACATCCGGGTGGACGTCGCCGCCCTGGAGAAGGCGTACGCCGAGTGGCACGCCGCCGACGGCGACGGGTACGACCCGGCCGCCCCGGAGTCCTGGAACTCCCAGTTCGCCATGGACGTCGCCCGCAAGGCCCAGGACGAGCTGGAGGCGGCGATGCTGCACCTGGCCCGGCGGGCCCGCGAGGTCACCGGCCGGTCGCGGCTCTGCCTGACCGGCGGGGTGGCGCTCAACTCGGTGGCGAACCAGCGGATCGCCGCCGAAGGGATCTTCGACGACGTCTTCGTCTCCCCGCCGGCCGGCGACGCCGGGGTGGCGATCGGCTGCGCCGCCTACGGCTACCACGAACTGCTGCGCGGGTCGCGGCGGCGGCACCTCGCCTCCGCCGGGGTCGGCCGGGTCTACCCGGACGACTCGGTGCGGGCGGCGCTGGACGCGGTCGCCGACCGGGTGGAGGTGCGCGAGGCCGGCCTCGACGAGGTCGCCGACCTGCTCGCCGAGCACCGGGTGGTGGCCTGGGTGCAGGGTGGCTCGGAGATCGGGCCGCGCGCGCTCGGCCAGCGCAGCATCCTGGCCGACCCCCGGCACCCGGCGATGCGGGACTACCTCAACATCGTGGTCAAGCACCGGGAGCCGTTCCGGCCGTACGCGCCGTCGGTCCTTGCCGAGCACGCCGACGAGTGGTTCGAGATGACCGTCGACAGCCCCTTCATGCTCTTCGTGCCGGAGGTCCGCGAGGACCGCCGGGCCCGGGTGCCGGCGATCACCCATGTGGACGGTACGGCGCGGGTGCAGACGGTCGACGCCGAGGTCAATCCCCGCTACCACGCGCTGATCAGCGCCTTCCACGAGCGGACCGGGGTGCCGGTCGTGCTCAACACCTCGTTCAACGACGCCGGTGAGCCGATCGTGGAGACCCCGGCGGACGCGGTGCGGACCTTCCTCAACACCGAGCTGGACCATCTCTACCTCGGCCCGTACCTGGTGCGGAAGCGGGACCGGGCGACCCCGGCGACGCATCCGGCGCACGAGCCGCTGACCGAGACGGTCCCGTCGTGACCGGGCTGCGGGTCGGAGCCGCGCCGCCGGCCGGGGAGGCGCCCGCCCCGGCGACACTGCAACGCGGGCTGCGCTCCCGGCAGATCAGCATGATCGCCATCGGCGGCGCCATCGGCACCGGGCTGTTCCTCGGCTCGGCCGTGACGTTGGACCTGGCGGGCCGGGCGGCCGTCGTCACGTACGCCATCGGGGCCGTCGTCGCGCTCGCGGTGATCTACGCGGCTATCGAGATGGCGGTCGCCCACCCGGAGGTCAACGGCTTCGGCGGGATGGCCCACCGCTACCTCGGGCCGCTCGCCGGCTTCGTGGTCCGGTGGCTGTACTGGGCCGTGGTGACGGTGACCATGGGCGCCGAGGCGGTGGCGATCGGCGTCTACCTGAAGTACTGGTGGCCGGGGCTGCCGATGTGGATACCGGTGGTCGCGGCGGCCGGTGCGGTGGTGGTGGCCAACCTGGCGACCGTACGCCTCTTCGGCACCGCCGAGTACTGGCTCTCCATGGTCAAGGTCTCCGCGATCGTGGTCTTTCTCGTCCTCGGCGTCACCTACCTCTTCGCCGGCCTGCCGGACCGGCCGGCGCCGGGCCTGGCCGCCTGGTCCGCCGACGCCCCGTTCCTGCCGCACGGGCTCACCGGGCTCGGCGCCGCGATGATCCTCACCATGTTCAGCTACGGCGGTACGGAGGCGCTCGCGCTCACCGTCAACGAGTCGGTGGCGCCACGGCGGGACCTGCCCCGGGCCGCCCGGTGGACGATCTTCCGGCTCGGGCTCTTCTACGTGTTGACGATCTTCGTGGTGGTCTCGGCGCTCGCCGCGCTCGGCACCCCGACCGGGGAACTCGCCGCCAGCCCGTTCGTCGTCATCCTGGACTGGGTCGGCCTGCCGGCCGCGGCGGCGGTGATGAACTTCGTCGTGCTGACGGCGGCGCTGTCGGCGCTCAACACGCTGATGTACGTCGCGGTCCGCACGCTGTACTCGCTGGGCGCGGACCGGCAGGCCCCGGCCTTCACCGCCCGGCTCTCCCGCCGGGCGGTACCGGCCGGCGCCGTCCTCGCCTCGGCGGGCGGGGTGGCGGTCGCGGCGGCGGTGAGCGCGCTCTCCCCGGAGACCGCGTTCGCCAAGATGCTCGGTGTCTCGGCGTTCGGTGGCCTCACCTGCTGGGCGCTGATCCTGGCGACGTATCTGGCGTTCCGCCGCCGCCGTCCCGGCGGGGATGGCGGCGCGGGTGGGCCCGGCGAGGAGGCCGCGGCCTCACCCGGCTTCCGGCTCGCCGGTGGCGAGCTGACCGGCGCGGTCACCCTGGTCGTGCTCGTCGCGATGGTGGTCGGGATGGCGTTCGTGCCGATGTTCCGGGACGCCTGGTACGTCGGCGCGCCGTTCGTGCTGGCGATCGTCCTCGGGTATTTCGCCCTCCGGAGGCGGCACGGCGTCGGATGACTCCGAACCCTTCGCGCCCGGGCCGCCGCGACTGGCGACCCGGGCGCGTCGGGCGGCGGCGCGCACCTCGTCGAGCACCTGTCGAAGCGGCCGGCCGGTCGTGGTCGCGGCCGTTCGGGCCTCGTCGTACTCCGGCTGCACGGTCACCACCTCTGCGCCGAGGAGGCCGCGCTTCACTCCGACGGGCCGGCCGTGGTAGTCGACCACGACCCGGTCCCGGGGCAGCGCCAACCGGCGCGTCGGGTGGGACCGGACGCCCAGCGCGGAGGTGTGCCGGAAGATCGCCGTGCTGACCGCGTCGGCCACGGCGGGCGCGGCGAGAACCGTGAGTACGTGGCCGGGGCGGCCCTTGCGCATCAGCACCGGCGTACACCAGGCGTCGGCCGCGCCGACCTCCCGCATCGTGGCCAGCACCTCCGGCCAGAGCCGCGGATCCAGGTCGTCCACGGTGGTCTCCAGCACCAGCAGGTCGTCACCGCGTGGCGGGTCCGCCCCGGCGGCGCCGTCGGTGAGGACGACCCGCAGCACGTTGGCGTGGGTCGCCGGGTCGCGGCGGCCGGCACCCACCCCGATCCGCCGGGGCGTGCCGGCCGGCAGCGGCCCGAAGCCGGTGGCGAGGGTGGCGAGGAGTGCGGCCCCGGTCGGCGTGCAGAGTTCGCCGGCCCCGGCGTGCGCGGCGGTCGGCATCCCGGCCTCGGCGAGCAGCCGCAGCACGGCCGGGGGCGGCACCGGCAGCGGGCCGTGCGCGGTGCCGACCGTACCGCTGCCGACCGCGACCGGCGAGACCACCACCTCCGCCTCCAGCAGGCCGAGCGAGTGCAGCGCGAGCGCGCAGCCGAGTACGTCGACGATCGCGTCCAGCGCGCCGACCTCGTGGAAGTGCACCTGCGCCGGCTCGATGCCGTGCACCGCGGCCTCGGCGCCGGCCAACCGCAGGAAGACCCGGCGGGCGAAGTCGGCGGCCGGCGCCGGCGCCGGGTCGAGCAGGGCCAGGACGTCGGTGAGGGTGCGGCGGTGCCGGCTCTCCGGCACCTCGACCCCGGCGTGCAGGGCACGCAACCCGTGCCGGCGGGTCTCCCGGAACGCCACCCGGACCGGTTCCACCGGCAGCCGGCCGAGGCCGTCGAGGACGAGGGCGCGGTCCGCCCCGGCGTCGACCAGGGCCGCGAGCAGCATGTCGCCGGCCGCCCCGTTGCCGGCGTCGATCCAGCCGACGGTGGTCATGCGCCGGCCGCTGCGGACCTGTGGACGGTTCGGGCGATCCGGGCGGCGGCGACCCCGGCGCCGAAGCCGTTGTCGACGTTGACACAGACGACCCCGGGGGCGCACGAGTTGAGCATGCCGACGAAGGCGGTGAGACCGTCCAGGTGCCAGCCGTACCCGACACTGGTGGGCACCGCGATCAGCGGCACTCCGATCAGTCCGCCGAGCACCGACGGCAGCGCCGCCTCCATCCCGGCGACCGCCACCACCGCGTCGGCGGCGGCGATCCGGTCCCGCTGGGCGAGCAGCCGGTGCAGCCCGGCCACGCCGACGTCGACCACCAGGTCCGGCGTGGCGCCGAAGACCCGTACCGTGGTGGCGCACTCCCGGGCGACCGGCAGGTCGGAGGTGCCGGCGCAGACCACCGCGACGGCGCCGACCGGTGCCGGTGGCGGACCGAGCGTGACGGTCCGGGCCACCTCGTCGACCTCCGCCGCCGGCAGGTCCGCGCGGATCAGGGCGATCATCGGCGGGGTCAGGCGGGTGGCGAGCACTGCCCGGTCGGGATGGGCGGCGGCCAGCCGCCGCAGGGCGGTGACCACCTGCTCGGGCGTCTTGCCCGCCCCGAAGACGACCTCCGGGTCGCCGGTGCGGGCCGCCCGGCCGAGGTCCAGCCGGGCGAACCCGAGATCCGCCTCGCGCTCTCCGATCTCACTCACTGCCCCTGACTATAGTCAGGGGATCGACCGGCGGAAATGCCCCGAGATCGAGAAGGTGAGCCGCCCCGTGCCGAGACCGTGACACCGGCGTTCCCGACCGCGAGCGTGCTACGGGAGTTCCAGGAACTCCCGAAGCGCCGTCTCGACGGCTCCCATCGTGGTGTGCGAGACAAAGCCGTGATTGTCGCGCAGTGCGGTACGGTCCAGGACCTGCACGACGCCGTGAATCCTGACGTACGCTCCGGCGAGCGGATCGTCGGCGTCGAGGCGTACCACCAGATGGTTCGGGTGCGGTACGTCGCGGACAACGGTCAGGGCCCAGATGGCGAGCTCGTCGACGCTGTTGTATTCGTCGTTGCTGATCACCAGCACGCGGTGCCGGGCGCTGCCCCGGAGCAGGGTCCAGATCTGCCCGCGTCTCACCACTGCGAGTCACGTAGGGCGATGTCGTTACTCTCCTCGATCAGCGCCCGGTCCTGCTCGGCCTGTCGGGCGGAGCGCCGACGCAGGTACTCGCCGTACGCCTGAGCCGCCTCCCGCTGGCGTGCCCGGCGTGCTTCCGGGAGGAAGCGGCGCACAGCCTCGACCACGGCGGCGGACGCGTTGCCCTGGCTGTGCAGATAGGCGGCGACGTCGTCGGGCACGCTGATGCTGAGCTTTACGGTCATACTTTCATCCTACCGCGAGGACAGGATGACGCCGGTCTTTGCAGCCGGGAGCGCAGGGCTGCGGTCAGCCGCGTGGGTCGGTGACGGCGCCGAGAAAGAGGATCGTCCCGGTCTGCTGGTCGGAGATGGTGAACGCGAACGGCCGGTCGACGCGGAACACGGTCTCGGCCAGTCGCGCCGAGACGGCCATCACCCCGCCGGAGACGGCGGCGGCCTCGGTGCCGCGCTCGTCCACCCGCAGGTAGGTCTTGTGTACGACCGTCTCCAGCCACGGCGCGGCCGGAGACATCGGTCGGAAGTCGGCCCGGCCCGGGGTGAACGCGGCGGAGACGCCGAGCCGGCGTAGCGGTTCGGTCAGCTCGCCCGTCCAACGCAGTTCGAAGCGGGGCAGGACGAGTTCGTCGACGGTCTGCCCGGTGAGGCTGCCGACGGCGGCGCGCCACTCGGCGGCGTCGAGCGAGCCGACCAGGCCCTCCAGGGTGTTGCCCGGATCCGGCAGCATGATCTCCATGCCGTACCGGCCGTCGTCGCCGTAGGGCAGCCGCAGCATGCGGTAACCGTCCCGCTGCGTGTGGCCGAACGTCTCGCCGGTCAGGTGCATCGTCGGCACCTCGGCCGTTTCGCCGCCGGGCAGCGTGAACGGTGCCGGCCGGGTCCGGGCGGGGTCGAACCGGGTCGTCCACTCGGCGAGGAAGTAGACCGCGTTGAGTAGCACCAGGACCGCCGCCGGGTCGGGCAGCCCGAGGTCTGTGGCGATGTCGTCGATGAGCCCGTCGGTGTGCTCGGCCGCCCAGGCGTCGATCTTCTCAGCGGTGTCGGGCGAGCCGAGATCGGCCTCCTCCACGGTGGCGCCGAAGGTGCGGCGCAGGAACGTCAGGTACTCCTCCTCGAACGGCCTGCCCCGGTCGGCCCAGAGCGAGTCGGCCACCGAGAGCGTCACCTCGTCGGTGTCGGCCAGCCTCCGCAACAGCGCACCGACCCGCACGTCGCGCCGGTCGCCGAGGCGCAGCACCCCGCCGATCTCGGTGGCGGTGTCGCCGCCGGCACCGGCCAGCAGCATGGCCACCAGTACGGTCATCGACAGCGGTGCGACGACGGTGTTCCGCTCGCCGCCGGCCACCTCACCGAAGAGGTCGAAGGCGAAGTCGTTGACCGCCCGGCCCACCGCCTCGGCGTCGCCCGGCGCGAGTTCGGCGACCAGCCGCGCGTCGATACGCGCGGCGTCGCCGGGCGGTTCGGCCGTGCCACAGCCGGCCAGCAGCATCGCAGCGGTGACCAGGACCGCGCAGGCGCGGGTGGGTAGCGTCGCGGCATGTCGGGGCGTGTGCACGATCGACCTCCTGTCCGCCGGTTCGACGCCGGTCGAGCCGGGCCGGTTCCGTGCCCGCATGCGACGCCGACGCCCGGCGGCGGGATCGAATGGCCGAAAGTACGACGGTTCCGGTGCCGGCGTGGACTTCCGGCCGACGAGCCGGGACGGCGGTGCGGGCGAGGCTTCCGGGCATGTCACGGCACGGTTCAGAGAACATCGACATCGACATCGTCGACGGCGGCCGGCTCCGGCCAGCCCCGCAGGGGAGAGCGGACACTGCCACACCCCGGCGGGAGCGGATCGCCGCTCTCGACGTACTCCGGGGCTTCGCCCTCTGCGGCATCCTGCTGGCGAACGTGAAGCCGATCGCCCACCGCGGCGGCGGACCCAGCGCCGAGCACCTACCGGAGCCGACCGTCGCGTCGGTGCTGCACCTGATGGTCGACCAGCGGTTCTTTCCGATCTTCTCGTTCCTGTTCGGCGTCGGCTTCTCGCTGTTGCTGGAGTCGGCGCGGGCGCGGGCCCGGCACCCCCGGGTGGTGCTGCTGCGTCGGCTGCTGGCGCTGCTGGCGATCGGCCTGTTTCACTTCCTGGTGTTGTGGCGGGGTGACGTCCTCGCCGTGTACGCGGCCGTCGGCCTGTTGGTCCTGCTCCCCGCCACCTGGCTGCCCCGCCGCGTGGTGGCGATCGCCGCCGGGGCGCTCGTCGTGCTCCCGGTGGCCCTGCTCGGCGGCTGGTACTCGGTGATCCCCGGTCTCTTCCTGCTCGGCTCCGCCCTGACCCGGTACGGGGTGATCGCGCGGATCGACTCCGGTACGCGTACGACCGCGGTCCTGGGGTCGGTCTTCGCGCTCGCCGCCGTGCCCGTGGCGCTGCTCCAGTCGCACGCCGGCTCGACGGACCCGGGCGGTACGGCGTTCCGGATCGCCTATCCGACGGCCGGGTTGCTGACCGCCGCCGCCTACGTCTGCGGGATCCTGCTGCTGATGCGGACCCGGCTGGCCGGAGCGTTGACCGCCGTCTTCCGGCCGCTGGGGCGGATGGCGCTGACGAACTACCTGACCGCGACGGTGCTGGTGTTGCTGATCTCCGGCCTGGTCGGCGGCTCGGACCGCTGGCCGGTCGGCGGGGTGGTCGCGGTCGCCACGGCGGTGCTCCTGGTGCAGTGGAGCTGGTCGGTACTCTGGCTGCGCCGGTGCCGCCAGGGCCCGGTCGAGTGGCTGTGGCGTTGGGTGACGTGGTGGCAGCGGCCCCCGCTGCGACGCGACCGGCCCGCCCGCTCCGACGCCACCCGTTGACACCCGCCCCCGATCGAGCATGCGAGGCCCGATGACCTCCACCGGTACGCGCACCGGCCCGCAGCGGGTCGGCGCGCGCATCGGCCTGCGCCGGTCCGGCACGCACATCGGCCTGCGCCGGGTCGGCACACCGGGTTGGTTGGCCGAGGCCGCGTTCGGGGTGCTGCTCGCCGCCGGTCTCGTGGTCGAGGCGTCGGCGACGGTGAGCCGCCGGCCGTCCTGGCCGGTCGGTGCGGCACTGCTGCTGATCACGGCGGTGGTGTGCGGGGCGGCGCTGCTGCGACGGCGGTTCCCGGCCCGGGCGGCGGCTGCGGCGATCGTCCTCTGCGCGGTCGCCGAGCTGATCGACTGGCGGACCGACCGGCACGGTCAGCCGGCCCCGGTCGCCTGCCTGGCCCTGCTGGTGGTGGTCGCCTCCACGGTGCGTTCGCTGCCCGGCGCGGCGGGTGCCGTCGCGGTCGCCGCCGGCTCCGGCGTGGTCGCTGTCGGCACCGTCGAGCGGTACGCGACCTACCTGGAGCAGGACGTCCCGAACGCCCGGACCGCGACGCTGGTGATGGTGGTCGGCTGGGCGGTCGCGGTCACCGTGGGCCTGTGGCGGCGGCTCGGCGACGCGCGGCGGCGGGCGATGGTCGACGGGGTACGGCGTACCGAGCGGCTGGCCCTGGCCCGTGACCTGCACGACGTCGCGGCCCACCACCTGACCGGTCTGATCATCCAGGCTCAGGTCGCGCAGCTCGACGGCGACGCCGACCCGACCGCGCGCCGGGCGGCCCTGGCCGAGATCGAGACGGCCGGAACCCGGGCGCTCGGCTCGCTGCGCCAGGTGGTGCGGCTGCTCCGCGACGACGAGCCGACGGTCGCGGCGACGCCGGACTCCCTGACCGAGCTGGTGGAGCGCCTCACCGCCACCGGCACCGGTGTTCGCGCTCGGTTGGAACTGCCCGACGGTCCCGTCCCGCCCGACTGGCCGCCGGAGGTCGCCGTCGGCGTGTACCGGATCGTGCAGGAGGCACTGACCAATGTGGCCAGGCACGCCCGGGACGCCCGTACCGTCACGGTGACGCTGGCGCACGACGAGCGGAGGGTCCGGCTGCGCGTCGCCGACGACGGGAGGTCCGGCCCGTCGGCCGGGCCGGGTGGGCACGGTCTGGTCGGGATGCGTGAGCGCGCCGCCGCGCTCGGCGGTGAGCTGAGCGCCGGGCCGGGTGGCGCGACCGGGTGGGTCGTCGAGGCCAGCCTGCCGGCACCGGGAGCGCGATGACCATCCGGGTGCTCGTCGCCGAGGACCAGGCGATCGTCCGGCGAGGGCTTCGGCTGCTGCTGGAGAGCCAGCCGGACATCACGGTGGTCGGGGAGGCCGCCGACGGTCCGGAGGCGGTCAGCCTGGCTCGGGAACTCCGGCCGGATGTCTGCCTGGTGGACATCGAGATGCCCCGGTTGGACGGCCTCGACGTGACCCGGGCGCTCGCCGGTCCGGCCGTGCACAGCCCGCTGCGGGTTGTGATCATCACAACGTTCGACCTGGACGAGTACGTCCACGGCGCGCTCCGGGCCGGCGCGGTCGGGTTCATCCTCAAGGACTCGGGACCGGCCCTGCTGGCCGAGGCGGTCCGGGCGGCACACGCCGGTGACGCGATGGTCTCGCCGTCGATCACGATGCGGTTGTTGAAGCAGTTCGGCCCGATCGCGCCCCGGCCGTCGCGCCGACCCGTCGCGGCGTTGACCGACCGGGAGGTCGAGTTGGTCAGGTGCCTCGCCCGGGGGCGTACCAACCAGGAGATCGCTCAGGAACTCTTCGTCTCGCTGAGCACGGTGAAGGCGCACGTGGCCAACGTCGGGGAGAAGCTGGGGCTGCGGAACCGGACCGAGATCGCCGCCTGGGCCTGGGAGAACAGGCTGGTCACGGAGACCTGAGCCGGCGGAAGGTGCCGGAGCGGGCCTCGTCAGGGTGCGGCGACGCCTGACGAGACCCGGCCGGGGATCAGCGGTGGAGGGGATCAGCAGTAGAGGTTGCCACCGGCCGGCACGCCGAGGATGCCGACGAACTGCTGGTATCTGGTGACGCGGCTCTGCACCTGGCCGGGGTTGCCGCCGTTGCACTCGATCGAGCCGTTGATGCTGCGGATGGTCTGGCCGAACCCGGCGCCGTTGACCATCGCGTTGTGCGGGGTCATGGTGCCCGGGCCGTTCTGGGTCATCCAGTACCAGATGGCGGTCTTCCAGGCCACGGCGGCGTCGTTCTGCACCAGCCAGGGGTTGGTCAGCAGCGGGAGGCCGAGGGCGTTGCCGGCGGCGTTGTAGTTGAAGTTCCAGCTCAGCTGGATCGGCCCGCGCCCGTAGTAGGCGGCCTGCCCGGCCGGGCAGCCGTACGGTTGGCCGGCGTCGCAGTAGTGCGGGTAGTTGGCGGTGTTCTGCTCCACGATGTGCACGAGCCCGCCGGTCTCGTGGTAGACGTTCGCCAGGAAGGCGGCGGCCTCCTGACGTTGCACGGTGGCGCTGCCGGTCTTGCTGAACGCCGGGTAGGCACCGAGCGCGGCTACCAGGCCGGAGTAGGTGTAGAAGGAGTTCCGGCCCGGGAACATCTGCTGGAACTGCGCCTCGCTGACCACGAAGCCGCCGGAACCGGGCGGGTTGGTGGGGGGTTGGCCGCCGCAGGTGTACGGCTCCCAGTACCAGGTGCTGATGATCGGGTCGTAGCCGGGGTTGTCGTGCTCGGCGATGTAGTACCGGCCGTCGGTGTAGCGCACGATGCTTCCGGCGGCGTACCAGGTGCCGGCGACCCAGTTCGGGTAGTTGCAGCTCCCCCCGGGTGGCGGGTTGGTGCCGCCGCCACAGGTGCCGAGGTCCTGCCAGACGCCGGTGGTGCCCGGCGGCGCCTCGTTCTGGGTCCACCACTTCGCCTGGTAGTTGCGCCCGTTGTGGGATGCCTGGTCGCCCTGCCAGTAGACGGCCGAGGATTGCCACGGCGCCGCGCAGGCGGCCGCCGAGGCCGGGGTCGACGGGATGATCGCCACGAGTCCACCGGCGACGACGAGCGCCGCGAGCGCGACCAGGGCGCGCAGTCTCGACATGTGGTCACTCTCCTTTCTGGGGGATACCTCGGCCGATGACCGGCCGCGCATCGACGGAAGTGACCGTAACATATTCAGTTCGGAAACTTTACTAATCAAACAAAGACTCCTGATAATTAACCATCCCGTCGATGGCTGCGGATGCCGGCGACGCCTCCGGAGGACCCCATGAGACGCTCCAGAACACTGCTGCTCACCGCCGCCGCGACGCTGCTGGCAACCAGCGGCGCCGTGGTCGTCGCGCTGCCCGCGTTCGCCGCCGGGCCGACCGCCACCTTCACCAGGACCGCCGACTGGGGGAGTGGCTGGGAGGGGAGGTACACCGTCACCAACGGTGGCACCAGCACCCTGTCCTCCTGGTCGGTCGCGTTCGACCTGCCGGCCGGCACCACCGTCGGCACCTACTGGGACGCCCTGCTGACCTCCGCCGGTCAGCGCTACACCTTCACCAACCGGTCCTGGAACGGCAACCTCGCGCCGGGCGCCTCCGCCTCCTTCGGCTTTGTCGCGACCGGCGCCGGCACCCCGGCCAACTGCACCCTCAACGGAGCCTCCTGCGGCGGCACCGCACCACCCACCACCCCACCGCCGCCGAGCACACCGCCGCCGACGACCCCGCCCCCGACGACCCCGCCCCCGACCACCCCGCCGCCGACCGTGCCGCCCGGCGCGGCGCTGCCGAAGCGGGCACTCATCGGATACCTGCACGCCAGCTTCGCCAACGGCTCCGGCTACCTGCGGATGGCGGACGTGCCCGCCAGCTGGGACGTCATCAACCTCGCCTTCGGGGAACCGACCTCGGTCACCTCCGGCGACATCCGCTTCCAGCTCTGCCCCGCCAGCGAATGCCCGGGCGTGGAGACCGAGGCGGCGTTCACCGCCGCGATCCGGGCCAAGCAGCAGCAGGGCAAGAAGGTGCTCATCTCGATCGGCGGGCAGAACGGCCAGGTGCAGTTGACCACCACGGCGGCCCGGGACCGCTTCGTCAGCTCGGTCAGCGCGATCATCGACCGGTACGGGCTCGACGGGCTGGACATCGACTTCGAGGGCCACTCCCTCTCGCTGAACACCGGGGACACCGACTTCCGGAACCCCACGACCCCGGTGATCGTGAACCTGATCTCGGCGATCCGGTCCCTGAAGCAGCGCTACGGCAGCGGATTCGTCCTCACCATGGCCCCGGAGACCTTCTTCGTGCAGCTCGGCTACCAGTACTACGGATCCGGTCCGTGGGGTGGGCAGGATCCGCGCGCCGGGTCGTACCTGCCGGTGATCCACGCGCTGCGCGACGACATCACGGTGCTGCACGTCCAGGACTACAACTCGGGGCCGATCATGGGCCTGGACAACCAGTACCACACCATGGGCGGGGCGGACTTCCACATCGCCATGACCGACATGCTGCTGGCCGGCTTCCCGGTCGCCGGCAACGCCGGCAACGTCTTCCCGCCGCTGCGCGAGGAGCAGGTGGCCTTCGGCACGCCGGCCGCCACCAGCGCCGGCAACGGCCACGTGGCCCCGGCCGGCGTGCAGCAGGCGGTGACCTGCCTGGTGCGCGGTACCTCCTGCGGCGGATACCCGCCGCGCAGCGGCACCAACCCGAACTTCCGGGGCCTGATGACCTGGTCGATCAACTGGGACCGCTACTACGGCTGGGAGTTCAGCAACGCGCACGAGCCGTTCCTGAACTCGCTCTCCTGACCCGCCCCGCCCCACAGACAGAGGTGCCGGGTACGGGCGTCACGCCCGTACCCGGCACCTGCCGTCAGCTCAGAGCTGGCGTACCCGGATGTTGCGGAACTCGATCAGGTCGTTGGTGCCGTGGTTCTGCAACCCGACGAAACCGCTCACGAACTGCCGCAGGTCGGTGGGCGGGTCGCCCTGGCGGGACGACTGCTTGCCCGGCGTGTTGTCGAACTCGCTGATCACCACGCCGTTACGGACCATCGTGTAGTGCTGGCCGACCACCCGCACCTCGTAGTCGTTCCACTGGTTCTTCGGCGTCACCCCGGCCGCGTCCAGGGTGTTCGGGGCGAAGTTGTAGACCGAGCCGGTCTTCTGCGGCTCGCCCGTCTCACCGTCGTAGATCTGGATCTCGTGTCCGCAGTAGATCGCGACCCAGGCCTGCGAGCTCCGGGCCGAGCCCACCGTGCCGCAACTGCCGGCCGGTCGCTGCTCCAGCGGCGTCCTCGGATCCGGGAACCGGACGAAGATCCCGCTGTTGGCCCGGACGTTCTCCGGAGAGACGTCCCGGAACTGCACCCTGATCGAGTAGTCGGCGAGCTGCTGGTCGGCGTACCAGAGCATGCCGAGCCCGCCCGAGCTGCGGATCGAGCCGTCGGGGCGCAGCCCGAACGACCCGCCGGGTGCCTGCCGCCAGCCGGCGAGCGACCTCGCCGACCCGTCGAAGATCGGCTGGTAGCCCTCGGTGGCGCCGATCGGCGACTGCCGGCCGGCCTGGCGCAGCGCGCGCATCTCGCGGTTGTCGATCACGTGCGCGGCGGTCAGTTCGGCGAGCACCTCGTCGAGGTGGGTCACGAAGGACGCCCGGTTCGGCCAGGTGGTCTCGTCGTCGATCAGGTCGTTGATCGTGCAGCCGCCGCCGGTCTGCCGGTTGGCCACCCCGGTGTCGGTGTCCAGCATCCAGACCGTCGGCCGGGCGTCCGCGGCGGTGCAGCCGGCGGTCACCCCGACCGTGCCGGTCACCACCTCACCGTCGGCGTAGGTCACCTTCAGCGTCGCGGTGAAGGTGCCGTACCGCTTGTAGGTGTGCGTCGGGTGGGCCTGGTGCGACGGCTTGCTGCCGTCGCCGAAGTCCCACTCCCAGGCCACCCCGCCGACCTGCGCGGCGGAGAACCCGATGGTCCGGGGCTGGCTCGGGGTGACCGACCGCGCCGTGGCCAGGCTCGGGTTCGGGGTGGCCTGGCCACCCTGGTAGGTGATCCGGATCAGCTTCTGGTTGGGGTGCAGGCTGAAGAACCCGCCGGCGTAGTCGAGCATGTAGAGCGCGCCGTCCGGCCCGAACTTCGCGTCCATCCAGGACTGGAGCTGGTTGGCGCCGTTACCGAGCCGGATGATGCCGCGCAGGTCCTCGGCGAAGGCCGGCGGCCCGGCCTCGGCGACCGTGCCCGGATCGACGGTGACGGCGACCCGGTTGTTGGCGTTGGACTGGTCACCGATGAACCACTTGTCGTCCCAGTACTCCGGCCAGGCGACCCCGCTGTCGACGTCGACGTTCTCCCGCTGGTAGGTCGGGCCGTCCATCACCGCCTGGCCGCCGCCGGTCAGGTACGGCTGGGTCAGCGTGATGTCCCCGGTCTCGTACGTCGGCAGCCCACTCCCGTCGTCGCGCTTCGGGAAGACCGGGCCACCGCCCTGCGGCGAGTACCAGATCATGTTGTCCCGCACCGGTGGGAGGTTGACCAGGCCGGTGTTGCGCGGCGACTCGTTCTTGGGATTGTCGCAGTCGTACCAGCCGGTCAGCTCCGTGGCGTCGGTGTTGCTCCGGTCCCGGTACGGCTGCCGGTTGCCCATGCAGTACGGCCAGCCGTGGTTGCCCGCCGAGGTGATGATCGTCGCCGTCTCGTACTTCGCCGGGCCGAGCTCCGGGTCCGGGGCGCCGGCGTCCGGGCCGACCCACGCGGCGGTGAGCCAGTCGTTGACCGGGTCCCAGGCGATCCGGGCGATGTTGCGGACGCCCATCACGTAGATCTCCGGCCGGGTCTTGCCACCGCCCTGCTCCTGGCCGGTGAAGAGGTTGCCGTCCGGGATCGTGTAGGTGCCGTCCGGCTCCGGGTGGATGCGGAGGATCTTGCCGTTCAGGTCGTTGGTGTTGCCGGAGGTACGCCGGGCGTCCTGGAACGAGATCCCGGCGTACTCCTGGGTCCAGTTGTTGCCGGAGTAGCCGTTCGAGCCGCCGGAGGAGTTGCTGTCACCGCTGCCGACGTAGAGGTTGCCGGACTCGTCGAAGGTCATCCCGCCACCGGCGTGGCAGCAGCTGTGAATCTGGGTGTCCCAGTGCAGCAGGTCCTTGCGGGTGCCCTGGTCGATCGACTGCTGCTCGTGGTCGTAGGTGAACCGGGAGACCGTACGCTGACCGACCCGCCGTTCCCGGTCGATCGACTCGTGCGGCATCCAGTAGACGTAGAACCAGCCGTTCTCGGCGAAGTTCGGGTCGAGGGTGATCCCGACCAGACCCTCCTCGTTCTTCACCAGCTCGCTGCCGCTGCCCCGGTTGCCCATCACCTCGAGCGTGGTCAGCAGCTTGACCTGCTTGGTCTCCGGGTCCCACTGGTGGATGGTGCCGCAGCCCAGCCCGACGTCCGGGTTGGCCCAGTCGGCGATCGGCCCGCTCGGGCAGGCGGCCTTGCCGATGTAGAAGACCGTGCCGTCGGGTGCGATGGTCAGGCCGTGCGGCTCGCCGATCTGGTCGAGCTGGCCGGACTGGTTGGTGGTGGTCAGCCGCTCGATCGTGTAGTTCGACCCGATGGTCGCCTGGCAGTCGCCGCGGACCATGCCGCTCGTCCACTGCAGCGCGCCGAGCAGGTGGCCGCGGAACCGGGCGTCGGTGGTGTAGCTGGCCTCGGTGCGGCCCATGCCGGTGTAGAACGACCGGCCGCCGTCGTAGTCGCGGCACCAGGAGACCGGGTGGAAGGCGCCGTTGCCGGCGAGCCCGGCGTTGTAGCTGGTCTCCTTGACCTGGGCCACGGTGTGCACCCGGCCGACCGGGCTGGGGTCCCAGTTCATCCACTGGTCCGACCGGGTCCAGTTCAGCGGCAGGCCCCTGTTCGCCGGGTGCTGCCGGTCGACCAGGTCGACCACCGCCTCCTGCACCGTCTCCTCCGGCGCCGGTCCGGCGTCCGGGCCGACCAGCCAGAGCTCGGCGAGCTGGATCAGCGGCTCACCGCTGTTGGCGGTGATGTCCAGCCGGTAGTACTCGTACGCCTGGGGGTCGGCGATGCTGTACTGCTTGGTCTGGAACCTTCCCGAGAAGGTCTCCCCGGTCCGGCGGTCCAGATCCGTCCAGTTCTCGCCGTCGGCCGACCCCTGCAGGGTCCAGTCCCTCGGGTCGCGGCCGGCGAAGTCGTTCGCCGACGTCAGCGCGTACTGGGCGATGGCCTTCGGGCCGGCGAGCTTGGCGACCACCCAGCCGGTCGGGCTGCGGGTCAGCCACTTGGTCCCGGTCGCGCCGTCGATCAGGTTCTCGACGGTCTCGTTCGGCGGGTTGTTGCCGCTCGCGGTGACGCTCTCGATCTTCTCCGCGTTCGGCAGGCTCGCCGCCGGGCGGGTGCCGATCAGACCGGTGAACCACTCGGAGTGGGGCTGCGCGCGGGCGGCGTCGTGGACGCCGACGAAGCCGCCACCGCCCTTGACGTACGCCTGGAACGCGGCCTCCTGCGCGTCGTCCAGGGTCACCCCGTTGGCGGAGAGGAAGACGACGCTGCGGTAGCGGTCGAGGTTGTCGGGGGTGAAGACCGTCGGGTCGTCGGAGCTGTGCACGGTGAAGCCGTGCTCGTTGCCGAGCTTCCGGATGCTGCCGACGGCCCTGGCGACCGGGTCCTGCTGGGACGCGGCGGGACCGTGGAAGACCAGCACCCGCACCGCCCCGCCGCCCCAGGCCGGCGCGACCCCGCCGGTGCTCTCGTCCGGGGCCGCGGCGGCCGGCACGCTCAGCAGGCCGAGGGTGAGCACCGCGCCCGAGGCGAGCGCGATCGCGCGGCGCAGCGCTCCGGCGCCACGGTGCCGGAGCCGGAGGACCGGTGGGACGGTCTCGGGGGACGGGCGGTCGACGGGGTCGGGCCGGTGCCGACCGACCCATCGGGCTGGCCGGAAATGGCGTCGATGAGCCACTTCTCCTCCTCCAGAGGGGATACGAAGAGTCCTTCGGGTGATGGGTGTGCTCGGCTGGTGGTGCGAAGGGGTGCCGGTCATCGGTGGTTTCCGTGGCCGCCGGGATACGGCGGCATCTGCCCGTTCTCGTCGAGGACGTGCAGCATCGTCGACATGCCGAGGTCGGAGTGGAACTGCATGTGGCAGTGCAGCATCCAGTGCCCCGGGCCCACGGAGTCGCCCGCGACGATCTGCACGCCGAAGCTGTCACCCGGGCCGAGGGTCCTGTTGTCGATGATCGGGATCGAGTCGGCGAGCGCCTTGCCGCCGGTGAGCAGGCCGGTCCGGGTGTCCGCCCAGGAGTGCCCGTGCACGTGGAAGGTGTGCATGTCGTCGCCGATGCCGATCACGATGAACTCGACCCGTTCGCCGAGCCTGGCGACCAGGCAGGTCGGGCCGGGCTGCGGGTTCACCGGGTCACAGGTGTCCGCCTCCGAACTCCGCCGCAGGTTGATGGTCTGCCGGTCGCCGAAGACCGTCACGTAGGTCCGGTCCGGCCTCGGATCGCCCTGCCGGCGTACCACGACACCGCCGAAGAGCCCGGAGCGGACGCCCTGGGTGCCGTGCGGGCCGCCGACCACGTGGTCGTGGTACCACCAGTAGCCGGCGGTCCCCTGCGCGCTCCCGCCGGGCGGCTTGGCGAACCAGGTGTACGTCCGCGACCCGCCCGGCGGCACGAAGGAGTCGCTGTGCACCGTGCCGTCCGACGTCTGGGTGTACTTGACGCCGTGCACGTGCAGCGAGACGCCGATCGGATGCTCCGGATCGGTGCGCAACTGCTCCAGGGTCGCGGCGGGCACCTGGTTGTGCAGGGTGATCGCCAGGCATTCCCCCTCGATCATCTCCATCGTCGGCCCGGGAAAGGAGGCCGTCTGCGGGGTGAGGCCGTAGCCGAGCCGGATCTGGTTGGTGACCGGATCCTTGGGCAGCTCGACCGCGTAGAGCTGGAGCCGGCGGTCCGGGGTGACGCAGCCCGCCGGCCGGTCCGCGGCCACGGCGGCGGCCTCGAACGCCGGCTCGGCCGGCGGTCCGGCCGGCCGGCCGGTGGTGCCACCGCCGGCCAGGGCCAGCCCGCCCGCGCCGGCGAGCGTCACCACCATGACGGCCGCCACCAGTAGGGCCCGGCCGGCACCGGTGTCGAGCAGCCGGCCCGGCACCCCCCGGCGGGGCTCCGGCCCGCCGGGAGGCGGCGAGAGCACGATCTCGCCGATGTCCTTCGTTTCCTTCTCCAACGTGGTGTCCAATCGCTCGGCCGGCCCGGGTGGGGCCGGTGGGCGGGGATCGGCGTGCGGGCCCGGCGTCACGGGGTCAGCGGGGCGATGCGGACGTTGCGGAAACTGACGACGTCGCCGGCACCGTGGTTCTGCAGGCCGACGTAGCCGGTCGCGTGCTGCCGGCCGGCGCCGCCCGGATCGTCCGCCCGGGGCGGGTCGAAGACGGCCTCGGGGACGTTGACGTACTGGTTGATCAGCTCGCCGTTGCGGAACACCGAGTAGTGCTGGCCGACGACCCGGATCTCGTAGTCGTTCCAGGTGCCCTTGGGGGTGACCCGGGCACCGTCGAGATCGACCCGGTCGAAGCCGTACACCGACCCGCTCTTGTACTGGTCGCCGTCGGCCCGGTCGAGGATCTGCAGCTCGTGGCCGTACTTGATCGCGACCCACTCGGGGCGGGACTCCTGCGGGTGCTGGTGCACCTGCGGGAAGCGGACGAAGACGCCGCTGTTGGCGCGCCCGTCACCGGGGGCGTCGTCGCGCCACTGGAGCTTCAGGGAGAAGTCGCCGTAGCTGCGGACGGGGAACCAGAGCATGCCGAGGCCGTCGACGGACCGGCTGGTGATCGAGCCGTCGGCGTTGCGCCGGAAGCCGCCGGCACCGACCTGCTCCCAGAGCTTGAAGGAGGCGGCGGAGCGGTCGAGGAGCGGCTGGTAGCCCTGCTTCGCCTCGGATTTGCCGATGCCGGAGTCGCGGGCCGCGCGTACCAGGGCGTTCTGCTCCTTCAGCAGGATCAGGCCGCGGTGGTGCAGGTGCTCGGCGACCGCCCGGACGTGGTCGACGAACGAGCCGTGATCGGGCCAGTCCCGCTCGTCTTCGATCAGGTCGTTGATCGAGCAGCCGCCGTCGGCCAGCTTGTTCGGCACCCCACTGTGCGCGGTGCCGATCCAGACCGTCGGCCGGGTGTCGGCCACCCGGCAGCTCGGGGCCGGCGGACCGCTCTCCACCACCGTGAAGGTGGCCGACGCGGTCCCCGAGACGTTGCCGGCCCGGTCGGTGGCGCGGTAGCTGACCGTGTGCGCACCGGGCGTGTTGACCGTCAGCGGTCCGGTGTAGACGGTGTAGCCGCGCCCGTCGAGGGCGTACTCGACCCGGTAGACGCCGGAGCCGGTGTCGGCGGCGGTCAGCACCACGGTGGCGCTGCCGACGTACGCCCAGCTGCCGTTCTGCTGGCCGGTGATCGCGGCACTGACGGTCGGTGCGGTGGTGTCGGGGTTGCCGGTCGAGGTGACCGTGAACGAGACCGAGCCGGGCGTCGAGGTGTTGCCGGCGACGTCGGTGGCCCGGTACGAGACGGTGTGCTGGCCGGGTTGGTTCACGGTGACCGGGGCGGTGTATTCGGCGTACGGCTGCCCGTCGAGGGAGTACTCGATCCGCTCCACCCCGGACCCGCTGTCGGTGGCCGAGACGGTGACCGTGGCGGCGCCGACGTAGGCGCCGTCGCCGTCCCGGTTGCCGGCCACCTCGGCGGTGGCGGTCGGGGCGGTGGTGTCCGGATCGGTCCGCTCCACCACCTGGAACGTGACGGACTGCGCCGCCGAGGTGTTGCCGGCGACGTCGGTGGCCCGGTACGAGACGGTGTGCTCGCCGGGTTCGTTGACGGTGACCGGGGCGGTGTATTCGGCGTACGGCTGCCCGTCGAGGGAGTACTCGATCCGCTCCACCCCCGACTCGGTGTCGGTGGCCGAGACGGTGACCGTGGCGGCCCCGAGGTAGCCGCCCTGCTCGTCGCGGTCGCCGGTGACCCCGGCGGTCACGGTCGGCGCCGTGGTGTCCGGGTCGGTGCTGCCGGCGATCTCGAACGCCACGGACTCCGGCGTGGAGGTGTTGCCCGCGTTGTCGGTCGCCCGGTAGCTGACCGTGTGCCGGCCCGGCTGGTGCACCATCACCGGTGCGGTGTAGGCGGCGTAGGTCTGGCCGTCGAGGGAGTATTCGATGGTGTCGACGCCGGATTCGGTGTCGGTGGCGGTGAGGGTGACCGTCGCCATGTCGATGTAGGCGCCGTCGTCGTTCTGTTCGCCGGTGAGGGCGGCGGTGACGGTGGGTGCGGTGGTGTCGGGGTCTGTCGGTGCTGCGACCTCGAAGGCGGTGGACTGTTCGGCGGAGGTGTTGCCGGCGACGTCGGTGGCCCGGTAGGTGACGGTGTGCTGCCCGGCGGTGCTGACCGTGACCGGTGCGGTGTAGGCGGCGTAGGTCTGGCCGTCGAGGGAGTATTCGATGGTGTCGACGCCGGATTCGGTGTCGGTGGCGGTGAGGGTGACCGTCGCCATGTCGATGTAGGCGCCGTCGTCGTTCTGTTCGCCGGTGAGGGCGGCGGTGACGGTGGGTGCGGTGGTGTCGGGGTCTGTCGGTGCTGCGACCTCGAAGGCGGTGGACTGTTCGGCGGAGGTGTTGCCGGCGACGTCGGTGGCCCGGTAGGTGACGGTGTGCTGCCCGGCGGCGTTCACCGTGACCGGGGCGGAGTAGGTGCCGTACGGGCCGCCGTCCAGCGCGTACTCGATCCGGCCGACGCCGGAACCGGTGTCGGTGGCGGAGAGGGTCACCGTGGCCGCGCCCACGTAGGCGCCGTCCTCGTCCTGCTCGCCGGTGACCGCCGCGGTCACCGTCGGCGGGGTGGTGTCGGCGCCGCCGTCACCGACCACGAGCAGGCCGTTCATCGTGCCGTGCCCGGGTATCGCGCAGAAGTAGCGGTAGGTGCCGGGGGTGAGCACCACGTCGACGGTCCACCGGCCCTGGTTGCTGTCGAAGGGGTCGGCCAGGATGTTCACGTCGACGTCCTGGTTGTACTCCGGGTTCCCGGTGTCGAACGTGAGCGTGTGCTGCATGCCGCTGGTGTTGCCGGTCGCGACGCTGTTCTCGAAGACGAGGGTGGCCGGCCCGGCGACCGCCGTGGTGGGCGCGGAGACGTACGACTGGACGCTGTTGCCGGCGGTCCAGGTCAGCACCTGGGCCTGGAGCCGTTTCGCCGTCGATCCGAGACCGCCGGGTCCCGTCGACCCGTTGTCGGGACGGGCGGCGGCCGGGGCGGCGATGAGCGCGGAGCCGGCGAGCAGCACGGCCACCACCCCGAAAATCCTCATCGGTCGGTTGGCCCGGCCGCGGGCGAGCCGGGCGAGCAGCTTCGCACGCCGTGGCGGGCCAGACCGCGCAGGAAAAGCTGGCATGTCAAACAGACCTTTCGCGAGTCTTCGTGAACGTCGACGACCCATGGGTGCGCAGAATCGACGGATGGCACGGTGGCAGGCCGCAGGGCGGCCCCCGATCGATCCAGGAGCCGGTGCTGCGGCTGCCAGCCGTCAGGCTGGCGGGTGGACGGATGTGTCTCGGTCAGGAAGACGGTGGACGGTGGGCGAGGTCGGGCCCGCGACGGCGGTGCTGCCGACCGTGTCGCCGAGCCGGTGGAAACCGACGTCGTTGCGGGCATGGCGCGGGGCGACCGCGCCGGGTCTGCGAGCACGTCAACCTGGAGAGTGGGCTTCCCCAGCCAAGCCGTGACTCTCAGACGACGAGCTGACCGCGCCGCCGGTTAGCTCGCTGAAACGGTTCGATGTTGCCCGACACTAACCGCCTTGGTGACGACGTGTCTAGATCTTTCGACGGGATCAGCGAGACTTTTGTACGTCGTGACAAAAGGATCGGGCGGCCGAACAAAGTCCGGCGTGGGCCGGTCGCACCAGAGGCATCGACGGCGGTCTGCATCGGCGCCGGCGGTCGGTGCCGACGGCCGGAGCCCGACGGTCGATCCTGGACCGACGGAGTACGCCGAACTCTCCGCCGAGGTGGTGACGCGGATGGAGCGTGGCCAGCGGGTGCGCTCCGAAGTGCTCGACCGGGCGGCCGGGGCGGACGTCCGCGCCCGGGTCGGCAGGCGGCGACTGTGCCGCCCGCCGCCTGGTGCAGTCGGGGTGATCCCGCCTGTGAACACTATCGGGCGGGCGAGTGCGTCATCCGGGCTTCGGCGGCAGCAGCTGATGGCGCCTCGCGAAAGCCTCGAACTCGGTGCCGGTGCACGGCAGTCGTGCGCCTTCGGTGCGTAGTGCTTCCATCACATTTCCGGCTGCGACCAGCGTCAGCTTCTCCAGGCGACAGGCTGTAGCGAGCAGCCATATGGTCCCATGCACGTCGGCCCCGTGTCGACGTGCGACCCTGGTCGCTTCCCGATCGTCGGTGACGGCAATTCCGTGTCGTAGTTCCGCAGCCGCAAGCACGCTGGCTTCCCCGAGGTCTCTGTCCCCCGAACCAAGTCGGCCCGCCCATTTTACAAAGCCGCCAAGCTCTTCAAGGGTGTCCAGGCTTGCAATCTGCAGCCAGTCGAGAGCCAAGGCACGTTGAATTCGGGGGTACATCCTCGCTCCGACAGCTAGCTCGCTTCGAACGACGGGTCGTGGTCCAGCATTCTTGTTCGACGAGGAGATCGCGAAGCACGTCAAGACGGTCGGCCCGGGCGAAGTGCGAAAGGCACGTCGTGTCGAAGAACAACGGTGGATTCGGCATCCCGAAGCCGGTGGCGGGTGTGGTCAAGGCGCGGTGTCGCCTTCCGAATCGGCTGGAAGGTCGTTCTCCTGGATCTCTCCGTGCATGAGTTCGACGGCCCGACGGGCGGTGACAAAGCCCTCTCGGTATGCTCGCATGACGGCGCGTGCGAACGAGGGTGGGACACGGATTCCTTCCAGGTCCGGTTGTGGGGTCCAGCTCAGAGCCTCGAGAAATTCGGCGCGTGTCGGATTGGACTGGGCCCACCGTCGGGGGATCGCTTGAATGCCTGCGGCCTCGGCCTGCCTGAGGGTCAGCGACCAGGAAGTGCGATAGCGGGCGGCAAAGTGCAGGAGGCGGTCACGCGTGATGGGTCTTTCCGGCGTCACGTCTTGTGCGAAGGCTGCGACAGGGAGCAGGAATTCGGCCGCGAACGCGTCAATCACTGCCTCGCGGTCGGCCCGCGATGCGTGTACGCCGAGGTCACTGGAGTACTCGTCGCCGAGTACGAGGTGTCCAAGTTCGTGCGCGGCGGTCGCACGACGCCGGCCGGGGTCACCCTGCACGCTGACGACCGCAGCCCCGAGATCGCGGTCAATGGCCGAGGCGCCTTCGCCCTGCAACCTGGTGACCAGAACGAACTGCCCCACGTGCTCGCACACGCTCATCAGACTGCCGATGGGCTCATCGCGCTGACCGAGTTGATCGCGCAACCAGCGAGCCGCTAGGCGCGCGTCGTCGGCCGAACTGGCCTTTCCCGGATACGTCATGATCGGCCGCGGCGCAAGCAAGAAAACCATGGCCCCTGGCGGGGCCACCCACAGGTGGGTGAAACTCGGTCGGCGGTGTCGCTCGCCGTCGCCGGTTGGGCTTGGTGCCCTCGCGGTGCCTGAAAGCAAGAATGGTGCGGGAGTCCGTCCCTGGTACCCCAGGTTGTTGCCCCCTGTGCACGTGTCTCAGTGTCATGAGTCTATGACGGGCTCTGCGAGCGACATCGCCCCTGGCTGGTGATCGGGACGGAGGCGTGTCGTTTGGACGTGTTGTACACGCATGTCGCGGGGATCGATGTGCATAAGAAGCAGGTCACAGTGACGGTGCGGACCCCGGATCCGCGGCGGCCGGCGCTGCGGCGGGAGAAGACCCGCACGTTCCGCACGTTTTACGCGGATTTGCTGGCGATGGGAGCGTGGCTGGCCGAGTGCGGGGTGACCCGGGCGGCGATGGAGTCGACTGGCGCGTACTGGTGGCCGGTGTACGCCGCGTTACGGGAAGCCGGCGGGCCGGACCTGACGATCGACGTGGTCAACGCGGCGCACGTCAAAGCGGTCCCGGGCCGCAAGACCGATGTCAAGGACGCGCAATGGCTGGCCCGGCTGTTGGAGGTCGGCCTGCTACGGGGCAGTTTCCTGCCGCCGGACGACATCCGCGAGATCCGGGACCTGACCCGGTATCAGACGAAGCTGACCGAGGAACGCTCCCGGGAGAAGCAGCGGCTGCTCAAGGTCCTGGAGGCGGCCGGGATCAAGCTGGACGTGGTCGCCTCCGATACGTTCGGCGTGTCCGGCCGGGCGATGCTGGACGCCCTCGTTGCCGGCGAGCGTGACCCGCAGGTCCTCGCCGGGTTGGCGCGTGGGGTGTTGCGGAACAAGACCGAGGACCTGCGGCTGGCGTTGGCCGGCCGGTTCACCGCCCATCACGGGCAGATGATCGGGTTCCACCTAGCCCGGCTCGACCACCTCGACCAGATGATCGACCAGGTCAAAGAGAAGATCGGCCACCCCGGGGCCCCGGGCACCAGCCGCCGGGCGGCGACCGAACCCGCCGGGCTGCTCGCCCCGTTCGCCGCGCAGATCCGGCTGCTGACCAGCATCCCCGGGATCAGCGACCGGGTCGCGGCGGTGATCGTCAGCGAGATCGGCGTGGACATGAGCCGGTTCCCGTCCGCGAAGCATCTGGCCGCGTGGGCCGGGCTCGCCCCGGGCAACAACGAGTCCGCCGGCCGGCGCCACCGGGCCCGGCACCGCAAAGGCAACACGCACGTCCAGTCGATCCTCATCGAGGCTGCCCTGTCCGCCTCCCGCACGCGGACCCGGCTCGGGGCCCGGTTTCACCGGCTGCACCGCCGCTTCGGTGGCAAGGCGAACAAGACCGCCGCCAAGAAGGCCGGATTCGCCGTCGCGCACACCCTCATCAAGGTCATCTGGACCGTGCTGGCCACTGGAAAGCCCTACACCGATCTCGGCCACGACTACTACACCCGCCGCGTCAACCCCGAGACCCACACCCGCCGACTGATCGCCCAACTCGAGGCCCTGTCCGGCAAGAAGATCGTCCTCGTCGACCACGACAACGGCCCGTACGACGACGACAGCCTCGGCAGCCACCACGACGGCGAGGCCGCCGCCTGAAACGGCCTACCAGCAGCACCCGCACACAAGCGGTGGGAAGAGCGCCGACAAGGCCGTTCTCCGGCAAAAGGTCAGACCACAAGGGCCGACAACGTGGTCGCTCTCCCCACCAACGACCCAGCTTGCCGCACCCCGGCCACCCACGGCAAGCACCTCACCATGCTCGGAAACCATCATGTCCCGGCTCCGCCGGGACGCTGCCGCGCACGTGCTCAAGGTTCGAGTTTCGTCTCAGCCGAGATCGATGAGCTGGCGCAGGTCACGAATCCAGCCCTGGAGAGCGATGTCGAGCAGGTTCGACTCACGCCCCACTTCGGTGTCCGTGTCCTCGGTCAGTGGGACCGTCCGCCTGGACAGCTCGGACGGCGCGGTGTCCAGGAAGTGTCCCACCGGCACGCCCATGGCTGACGCGAGCTTGACGAGCTCCAAGGCATCGATGCGACGGGTACCTGATTCAATCTTGGCAATCATCGTACGGTCGAGACCGACGGACGTGGCAAGCTCGGTTTGGGAAAGGCCGGCTGCCACCCGAGCTGCGCGGACGCGCTCGCCAACGTCGGCCCAGTCCCGCTGCTCCACCATAGTGCGATAATCGCACGGCATGCGTCGCCTGTCACCTTGATCGGACAAAACAGTCATCTGGCCAAGTCTGTCGGGCATCGTTGCAGGTCTACTGCGACGCCCAGATCGAGATCACCCGTCGTCTGGCCGGGATCCTCCCGATGAGCTCAACGAGCTTGCTCCGGCACGGGGAGGCTTGCTCCGGCACGGGGAGGGAGGTGGGCGGCGGAGAGGAACCCGCCATCAGGACGCGGGTTGGTACGACTCGTCGACTCCGGCCCGCCTCCGATCACGATCGCGGTTCGCGCGGGCGCCCGTCGGACCCGGAGCCTGCGCCGCTCAAAGATCGCGGCGCTGGAACGATATTGCCGCAAGTCCGAGAGCGAGAGCGACCCAGAGCGCGGCCCAGCCGAGATAGGTCGGAGTGAGCCCCGCCTCGCTGAGGAAGGGGTGCCCCTTGAACGCCTCCTGGAACTGCATCAGCAGGCTCGGGTCCTGGAAGCTGTTCATGGCTCCCCGCCACAGGCCGTCGGTGGGGAGCAGCATCCGGGAGACGGTGCCGATCCGGGCGACGCTGTCGTTGCCGAGCGCCTCGCCGAACGCGCCGACCACGCCGCCGATCCAGGTGGCGCCGAAGAGACCGACCGCGACGATGCCCGACGCCATGGGGGAGACGGCGGTGGAGAGCAGCAGCCCGAGAGTGAGTAGGACGCCCGCCTGCGCGGCGAGCAGCGCGAGGCCGGTGACCGGGTGCGGCGGCCAGTAGCCGGTGGTGATCCAGACGATGAGGAGTTCGGCGAGTCCGGCCACGGCCACGAAGCTGCTGCCGAAGGTCACGAGGCCCAGCCACTTGCCGAGCAACACCGCCGAGCGGCGTACGGGGCGGGCCAGGACCGCCAGCGCGATCCCGGTCTCGGTCTCGCCGGCCAGGGTGGGGCCGGCCAGGAACGCGCTGCCGAGCGCGGCGGTCAGGCTCAGGCCGAACATCACCAGGTTGAGGACCATGGCGGCCGCCAACCGGGCCTCTCCGCTGGTGAGCCCACCGAACTCGGCGTCGATCCGGGAGAAGCCGTAGGCGCTGATCCCGAGCAGCACCACGGTGAGCGCGGCGAGCGCGAGGAGTACCCGTCGCCGGGCGGCTTCCCGGATGGTGAGGGCGGCGACGGTGAAGACGGGGCGGACGGTCACTGGCGCTCCTCGGTAGAGCCGGCGCGAAGGATGTCGAGCAGCCGCTCCTCGAGGCTGATCCGCCCCGGCTCGACCGCGTGTACGCGTACTCCGAGGCCGACCAGGTCCGCCACGAGCTCGGGCACGATGCTGCCGTCCTGCTCCGTGGGGAACGTGACGACGAAGGCGTCCCCGCTGCGGGTGAGCCGGCCGGCCGCGGCGAGCCGGGCTTCCGCCGCCGTGCCGACCCCGTCGAGGCGGAGCCGCAGCTCGTGCTGGCCGAGCAGTTCGGGCAGGGTGCCGGAGGCGGCGACCCGGCCCTTGTCGAGGATGACGACCCGGTCGCAGACCCGCTCGACCTCGCCGATGAGATGCGAGTTGAGCAGGACGGCGACCCCACGGGCCCGGAGGGTGAGCAGGATGTCGCGTACGTCGGCCCGGCCGACGGGATCGAGGGCGCTGGTCGGCTCGTCGAGGATGACGAGTTCGGGGTCTGCCACGAGCGCGACGGCGAGCCCCAGGCGCTGCTGCATGCCCTTGGAGAAGCCGCCCACCCGGTCATTGGCGCGGTCGGCGAGCCCGACCATGGCCAGGATCTCGCGGTGCTTCCCGGCCGGCACGCTCCGGCCGGCGAGCCGAACGTGCAGGGCCAGCACCTCGGCGGCGGAGAGCCACGGCTGATACCGGAACAGCTCCGGCAGGTAGCCGACGCGGGCGCGGGAGTGCGGATCGCGCCCCGGTCGCCCGAGCAGCAGCACCTCGCCGGCGTCCGGCCGGACGAGACCGAGCAGCATCTTGATCACCGAGGTCTTGCCGGCGCCGTTGGGCCCGAGCAGGCCCACCACCTCGCCACGGCCGACGGTGAGGGACACGTCGTCGACGGCCGTCCGCCGCCGGTACCGCTTGCGCAGACCCGAGCACCACACCGCCGGGGACGGCGGCAGGCCGGCAAGGAGCCGCTCCCCGGCGTCCGAGGAGACGGGGTCCGAGGAGGCGGGGTCGGAAGAGGAGGCGGCGTCCGAGGAGGCGGCGTCGGGAGAGGAGGCGGCGTCCGAGGAGGCGGCGTCGGGAGAGGAGGCGGCGTCGGGAGAGGAGGCGGCGGCAGCTGAGCGGGCGGCGTCAGCGGAGACGGGGCCGGCGGGGGCGACGCCGCCCCGGCGGGCGGGGGGACGCGCCGTCACCGGTCCCACCGCAGCCCTCGGGCCACCGACAGCACCTCGTCGGCACTCAGCGAGCCGGCCACCGCGTTGAGGATGCCGTCCTTCACCCAGAACACGGCCGCGAGTGCGCCGTCCCGGCTGGCGAGCACCGTGGCCGGCGCGCCGTGGACCTCGGCGGAGAAGGTCTTCTGCTTCTCGGACTTCACGATCAGCGGCAGGGTGGTGCCGTCGTCGCTGAAGCCGCGCAGTTGTGCCGCCACGTCCTCCGGCAGGCCGGGCAGGGAGAGCAGGTAGTCGCGGGCCGTCTCGAAGGGGATGCCCGAGGAGTAGACGGTGGGCGCGCCGGCGCGGCCAATGATCATGGCGGGCATGCCCTGGGACTGCGTCCAGATCGCGGCGATACCCGGGCCGGCGGTCATCCGGAACTGGCTGCCGTCGAGGCCCGGCGGCGGTGTGGGGAGTGGCTTGCCGGCGGCCGCCGCGGTCTGCGCCGCCCTGGCGGTGGAGAACGTGAACGTCGCGTGGACCTGGTCGCCGACCTGGAACGCCGGCTCCCCGGTCACGCCGCGCGGCAGCCTCTCCACCCGGGGCACGGAGAGCCCGGTCGCCTTCTCCGCCGCGGCGGCGTCGCCGACCTGACGGATGTTGGCGAGCTCGGTGACCCTGGCCTCGCCGTAGGCAGAGAGATCGGGCAGCCGCAGCAGATCGGCCTGGCTGATCGTGACCGGCGCCACCCGCTCGGTCCGGAAGATCGGCAGCCAGTTGGCGGCAGCGGCGGCGGTGGCTCCGGCCAGGATCGCGACGGCGGCGATCCCGGCGATCACCGGCCTGCGCAGCGCCGCCCCCCACCGGGGGGTCCGAACGGCGACAGCCGGTCGACCGGGCCGGCCCACGGCGACCGTCCGGGAGAGGCGGTGCCAGCCCTCCTCGACGTCGGCAGCGACCGCGACATCGAGTGCGGCACCGGCGAGCGCCGCGTCCCGGCGGGCGGCGGTGAGCCGGGAGAGGCACGTCGGGCAACCCGCGACGTGGTCGCGGTCGGCGTCGGCGACGCCGCCGGGCTCGTCCACGAGTCGACGCACGGTGCCGTCAGTCGGATGACGCATGACGGTTCAACTCCTTCCGAACAGCGGACTCGGCGCGGCGCAGGATGGTGCCCACGCTGCCGGGGGAGAGATCGAGTGCGGCCGCCACCTCGGCGTAGCTGAGGCCGCTGTGCCGCAGCACCAGGGCCACCGCCTGCCTGCGGGGCAGCCGGGCCAGCGCCGCCCGCACCCGGCGGCGCTCGTCGAGGGTCACGACCACGTCGGCGACGTCGGGGCCGACGGTGTCAGCGCCGCCGACGGCCTCCTCCCGCCAGGAGCGACGCCGGCCGGAACGGAGCTGGTTCAGCGCGGTGTGCGCCGCGGCGATGCAGAGCCAGCCCAGCGCGTTCTCCGCCGGCACGCGGGAGCGCCCGAAGGTCAGGAACACCTCCTGTGCCACGTCCTCGGCCTGGTCGCGGGCACCGAGCACCCGGGCGGCAACCGCGACGACCCGTGGATATGCGGCGCGGAAGATCGGTTCGAGATCGGGGCGTACGGCGCCGCGTCCCGGAGGAGTCGACACCGTATCCCCCCGTCCGGCCCGTCCGGCCCTCCGGCCGCCCTCACCGGGCGACGACGTCCCGGCCGCGACGGCGGTCGGTGCCGTCGCACCGCGCCCGACGAGCTCCACTTCTTCCACCACATCATGGAGGCACCGCGGGCACCTCGGATGTGACACCTGCCGGCAAGATTTCCGGGTAGGTTCCCCGGCCGGCCGGGATCGGCCGGCCGGGGAGGGGTACGGACGCCCCTACTCCCGCGGCCCGATGTCCTCCGTCGGTGACGTGCGCAGCAGCCGGCCGACCGGGATCACCGTCGTGGTCAGCGCGAGCAGGGTGGCGCCGCCGAGGACTGCCACTCCGCCGAGGGGTGGGACGTAGGGGATCGGGTTGCCGGTCAGGGCATTCACCACCGCGGCGAGGGTCAGCGCGGCGACGGCTCCGCCGATCGCGACCGCGACGCCGAGGAGTCCGGCCTGTTCGGCGTGGATCATGTTCTTGATCTGCTGCCGGGTGACACCGGTGAGCCGCAGCACGGCCAGTTCGCGGCGGCGCGACAGGGCCGCGATGACCATGGTGTTCGCGGCCGCGAGGGCGGCGTAGCCGACCATGACGCCGATGAGCAGCTTGTTCAGCCATGCGCTGACGGCGAGGTCGCGGGCGAGCCGGCCGGTGAGGTCGTCGGTGCGGACGAGCGTGCTGGTCGGGTAGCGGGCCGCCAGTCCGGCCAGCGCGGTGTCGGCGTCCTCGCCGGGAGCGGTGCGGATCAGCACCTCGTCGTCGAGATTCCGTGCGGTGTGGCCGGCGACGGCCTGCCGGTCGAGGATGATGTCGCCGAAGCCGAGCCCGCGCTGGTAGACGGCGGCGACCCGCAACCTCGTCTGGGTGCCGTCGCCGAGCCAGAGCTGGACCTCGTCGCCGACCTCCCAACCCTGGGCCGAGGCACGGATGCTGGAGACCGCCATGCTCGCGCCGGTCAGGTCGGCCAGGTTTCCCTCGGTCACCGCGAGGTCCGTCGTCGCGGCGGCGCCGGCCGGATCGATCGCCCGGGCATCGACCGTCTCGGCGCCGTCGAAGATCTCGACGATCACCGCGGTCCGGCGTACGCCGGTCGCGGCCTGCACGCCCGGGATGCGCCGGATCTCCTCGGCTGCGGTGGCCGGCAGCCCGGCCGGCGAGACCAGCGCCCGCTGGGCCAGCATGCCGTCGCGGCTCTGGGCGATCGTCTGCCGTTGCAGGTTGTCCTGCAGGAACCAGACCGAGCCGCCGAAGCCGACGGCGAGCACCAGCGCGGTCAGCACGGTGGCCATGCCCTGTGCGTTGGCCCGTAGGTTGGCCGAGGCGAGATAGCCGCTCGCGCCCCAGACGCGGCGTAGTACCGGGGCGAGCAGCCGCGCGGCGAACCGGTTGATCCACGGTGCGAGCAGTCCGACCGCGAGGACGAAGAGGTACAGCATGCCGATCGCGCCGGCCAGTGCGGCCTGCCCGCTCGCGCCGACGGTGAAGGCGCTGGAGGAGGTCGCCCCGGCGAGCGTGACCAGGCCGGCGACCAGCCGGACCCGGCCGTTGCCGGCCGGCTCGACGGCGACCTCGGCGAGCGCCTCGGTGGGCCGGATGGCGGTCACCCGCCGGGCGGCGATCAGCGCCGAGAGGACCGCGACGAGCGTGGTGGCGAGCACCGCCGCGACGGCCGGGAGCACGCCGGTGGCCATCGGGAAGGTCTCCGGGACGAAACCCCGGGTGACGAGTTCCCCCTGCACCCAGCGGCTGGCCACGGCACCGGCCAGTACGCCCGGCACTGCGGCGGCGCCGCTCACCAGCGCCGCCTCGGCCATGATCATCGAACGTACCTGGCCGGGAGTCGCGGCGATGGCGCGCAGCAGGGCGAGATCGCGGCGGCGGTGCCGGACGGAGAGCCCGACGGTGCCGGCGACGACGAAGACGATCAGCATTCCGACGTAGCCGCCGAAGGCGGCGCCGACCGTCACCAGCAGTCCCCGGGCCGCCGCGTCGGAGGGCGCCACCAGGCCGCGGTCCTCACCGGTGTACGTCTCGACCCCGGCGGCCCGGGCCAGCCGCCGCACGGCGGCCGAGACCTCGGCCCGGTCGGCACCGGTGGCCGTGACGACCCCGATCGCGTCCGCCCGACCCGGGTGCGGAGCGACCTCGGCGGCGTGGCCGTCGGTGAAGAAGACGGCGGCGGGCTGCCCGGAGCCGTCGGTCGGCCCGGTGCCGGCGGTCTGCTCGGCGACGCCGCTGATCCGGTACCGGCGGGTGTCGCCACCGACCAGCAGGTCGGCCTCTCCGCCCGGTCGCAGCGCACCGGCCGCCGCGAGGCGGGCGTCGACGACCACCTCGCCGTCCGCGCGGGGCGGGGAGCCGGCGACGAGCCGGTACGGCGTCAGGGCGGCGCTGCTCCAGCCGTGCCCGTCGGCCGGCACGGACGCGGCCTCGAGCGGCACCACCGCGATCGAGGAGTCGGCGACGGCGGCGGCGACACCGGGCAGCTGGCGGATCTGTTCCGCCAGGGTCGCCGGGACGGTGCCGCCCTCGGGCAGCGGCAGCGTGGTCCTGGTCGTGTCGCCGTCGAAACTCTCGCTGGTGAGGGTGATGTCCCGGTTTGCGACGACCAGGTCGGCGGCGGCGTACCGCTGGGGCGTGGCCCGGAAGCGTAGCCCCGACTCGACCAGGGTGCCCATGCTCATCAGGATCATGACGCCGGTGGCCAGGGCGATAAGCGTGGCGGCGGCGCTGCCCGCGCGGTGGCGGAGCATGCGTGCGGCGAGCGTGGTCACGGCTCAGCCCGCCCGTCCGGCGCGCTGGCGGCGCCCAAGTGCGGCCAGGTGCTCGGCGATGCGGTCGGCACCGGGCTGCGGCATGTCGGCCACGATCCGGCCGTCCGCCAGGACCAGCACCCGATCGGCGTAGGAGGCGGCACCCGGGTCGTGGGTGACCATGACGACGGTCTGCCCGTGCTCGTCCACCGCCGCCCGCAGCAGGGCCAGCACCTCCGCGGCGGTCTCGGTGTCGAGGGCTCCGGTCGGCTCGTCGGAGAAGATGACCTCGGGGCGCGTCGCGAGCGCGCGGGCGATCGCCACCCGCTGCTGCTGGCCGCCGGAGAGCTGCGCCGGCCGGTGCCGCAGCCGCTGGTCGAGCCCGACCCGCTCGACCACCTGGGTCAGCCAGCGCCGGTCGGGCCGCGCGCCGGAGAGCCGCAGTGGCAGCACGATGTTCTCCTCGACGGTGAGCGCGCCGACGAGGTTGAACGCCTGGAAGACAAAGCCGATCCGGTCGCGGCGCAGCTCGGTGAGCCGGCGCTCCGAGAGCCGGGACAGCTCGGTCTGACCGATCCAGACCCGGCCGGAGCTGGGGCGGTCCAGTCCGGCGGCGGTCTGCAACAGGGTGCTCTTGCCGGAGCCGGACGGTCCCATCACGGCGGTGAAGGTGCCACGGTCGAAGGCTGCGTCGACGCCGGCCAGCGCCGTCGCCGACTGCGCGCCGCTGCCGTAGGTGCGGGTGAGGCCCACGACGCGCACGGCAGCCGGTGCGGCGGCGCCTGCGAACGGGACGGCGCGGCCGGACCCGGCAGCGCCGGGGTCAGGGTAACCGGACATTGTCTGCCCTTCCGTGTTCTCGCTGGTTGGCATCACACGGAAAACGCTATGGCGGCGAGCGCGGCCCGGCTATGCAGCCTACGGGCCAGCCGGGGTACAGCAGGCACTACCTCCTCCGACGGCCCGCTGCCGGCGCCGCCCGCGAGGATGGCCCCCGCATGCCCGTCCGCTCACCGCTGGGTGTCGTCGAGATAGCGCAGGACGGCCGTGACCCGGCGGTCCGCGCTGTCGTCCGGCGGCAGGTCGAGCTTGGCGAAGATGTTGCGGATGTGCTTGTGCACGGCGCCCTCGGTGACGAAGAGCCGCTCGGCGATCGCACCGTTGCCGAGACCCTCGGCCATCAGCGCCAGCACGTCACGTTCCCGCGCGCTCAGCCGGCTCAGCGTGCTGTCGGGGCGGCTGCGCGACAGCAGCTGGCCGACGACCTCGGGGTCCACGGCCGTGCCACCCCCGGCGACGCGGTGCAGCGCGGCCAGGAACTCGTCGACCCGGCCGACCCGTTCCTTCAGCAGGTAGCCCAGCCGGGCGGTGCCGCCGGCGAGCAGCTCGGTCGCGAAGGTCTGCTCGACGTACGCGGAGAGCACCAGCACGGCAAGCTCCGGCTGGCGGCGCCGGGCCTCGACCGCGGCGACGATCCCCTCGTCGGTGTGGGTCGGCGGCATCCGGACGTCGACGATGGCGACGTCCGGGGTGTGCGCGTCCACGGCCGCGAGGAACGCGTCCGGTGTCCCTGTGGTGGCGACCACGTCGAGCGACTCGGCCCGCAGCAACAGCGCCAGACCCTCCCGCAACAGGGGGTCGTCCTCGGCGATCACGATCCGCACGGCAGCTCCACCTCTATCGTCGTCGGTCCACCGGACGGGCTGGTGAGCCGGAAGTACCCGTCGTACGCCTCGACCCGCCGGCGGATGCCGGTGATCCCGGAACCCTCGCGCCCCTCGGCGCCGCCGTGGCCGTCGTCCTCCACCCGCAGCAGCAGTCGCTCCCCGGCCCGGCGCACGCTGACGGTGGCACCGGCGGCGCCGCTGTGCCGGGTCACGTTGGTCAGCGCCTCGGCCACCACGAAGTAGGCGGTGGCCTCGATCGAGGCGGCGCACCGGCCGGGCACGTCCACGTCGACCCGGCACGGCACCCCGCAGTTGGCGGCCAACCCACCGAGGGCGCCGGCGAGCCCGCGGTCGGCCAGCACCGGCGGAAGGATGCCGCGTACGACGGTACGCAGCTCGGCCAGCGCCTGCTCGGTGGCGTGCTGTGCCCGTTCGAGCACGTCGGCGGCGAAGACCGGGTCCCGGGCCAGCGCCCGCCGGGCGGCGCCGAGCAGCACGTTCACCGTGACCAGCCGGTTCTGGGTGCCGTCGTGCAGCGACCGTTCGATCCGGCGCAGCTCGACCGCGTGGGCGTCCAGCGCCGCCGCGCGGGTGGCGGTCAGCTCCGCCACCCGCAGCGACAGGTCGGTGTCGGCGGGTGGCGCCAGCAGGCGGCGCCCCGGCCACGCCTGTAGCCGCGCCATGGCCGGGCCGAGGCCGACGACGACGGCGAGCCAGCCGACTCCGGTCAGCCCGACCGCCAGCGCGTCGACCAGCCCGTCGATCCGCCAGAACACCACTCCGGGACCGCCGGCCTCCGGCGGCAGCAGCCAGAACCAGAGTGGGAAGCTCAGGCTCTGCACCGCGTACAGCGGCAGGCCGAGGCCGAGCAGTCCGATGGCGAACCCACCGGTGGCGTGCGCCACCAGCCAGCCCAGCTCGCGGCCTGCGGCGGCATCCCGTACCGCTGCCCGCAGCTCGGCCGGCAGCGGTGGCGGACCGATGATCTCCGGGCCCCAGCGGGACAGCCGGGCCCGCTCCCGGTCGGCGACCGCCCGCACCACGCGCAGGGCCGAGGGCACCAGCAGTACGCCGACGCCGGTGAGACAGGCCGCCCCGACCGCGACGACGTAGCTCAGCCCGGCCAGCGCCAGCAGGGCCGTGCCCAGCCCGCCGACCAGGTGCTCCAGCGCGTCGACCGAGAGCCGCGCGCGATCGGCCAGGTAGTGCCGGCCGGAACGCCCGCGCCGGTCGTGGGGCGCGTCGTCGGTCGTCATCTCACCTCCCGGCCAGACCGGATCGTCATCTCACCTCCCGGCCAGACCATAGGGCACCCGATCGGGTGCGGGCGAGATCACGGCCCGAGAAGTACAGCCTGCTGTACCTCGATCGGCGTGCTGGCGGGATCGCCGTCGGCGGGCTGCGCTCCTAGCGTTGATCAGGTACCCGGACGACAGCGAAAGGAGTGATCATGGCCGACCCGTACCGGATCTCGTCGGGAACCGAGCAGACGCCGCCGGCAACCCGCGCCGACGGCGGAGGGCTGCTGCGTCCACTGCTCTGGGTGGTGTTGATCGTCAGCGCGGTAGCCAACGGAGTCTCCTCGATCGTGGGTCTGCCCGTGCTGGTGGGGGCCGGGTTCGGGCTCCTCACGCTCGCGTGCGTCGCCGCCCTGATAGTGCACCACTACCGGCACCGGCGGGGCTGACCACGCGCCCGCCCCGGCGCCGCGGTTCGCCTGCGACCCTCCCTCCCGGGGGGTGGGGAGGGTCGCAGGTTGCGGCGAATGTTTGAAAAGTTTCGGTGATCCCCGCACCATCGATCCTTGCGTCACCTGCTCTGCTGAGCGGAAAGAGCAGGTCAAATGACATATCCATAGACTTGGATTTAACGCAAATTTACCGTAGCCTCTGCCCATGGGCTTGGGAGATGCCCCCGAGCACAACAGGTCACGCCACACGCGGCCGGCGGCGTCTGCTCTGCGAAAGAGTCGGCTCCGGACACCACGTGTGGCGGTCGACCGCCGGCGGCAGGCAGCATGCCCCGTCCGCGACCCCGGGCGGGACCACCATGCGGCCTCGTTCGTATCCATCCGCCGGCACGCCACCATCCCATGGAAGGAAGAGCCCTGGTGACCATCCGCTCAGGTCGCTCCAGGTTCCGGTCCACGATCGTCGCGTTGGCGGTAGCGGCGCTCGTGGTCGGTGGAGCGGCAACCGTGGTGTTTCAGTCCACTACTCCCGCGCTGGCGGCTTCGCCGGTGGAGGACGAGGGTGCCGATTGTCCGGTGTCGGTGCCTGGTTCGTTGACGGCGAACTCGCGGCTGCCTGACCCGTTCCGGAGGTTGGACGGCACGCGTATCTCCAGCAAGGCCGACTGGCGGTGTCAGCGGGCGCAGGTCAGGGAGCTGGTCGAGCGTTACGTCTACGGTGACAAGCCGGCGAAGCCGTCGAGTGTGACCGGCACGGTGTCGGGCAGCAGTATCACGGTGAACGTGTCGCACAACGGTAGGAGTTCGAGTTTCTCGGCGGGTGTGCAGCTGCCCGGTGGCAGTGGTCCGTTCCCGGCGGTCGTGGTGTTGGGCGGGTTCGGCGCGGACACCGCGGCGATCCGGTCCGCCGGCGCGGCGGTGATCAGCTATGACCCGTACGTGGTGGGTCGGGAGGGCACGCCGCGTAGCAACAAGCAGGGCGCGTTCTACAGCATCTACGGCAACACGAGCAGTACCGGGTTGCTGGCCGCCTGGTCGTGGGGGGTGAGCCGGATCATCGACGTGATCGAGTCCTCCGGCGGCAACGTCCTGCGTACCGACATCGGCGTGACCGGCTGTTCCCGGTTCGGTAAGGGCGCCTTCGCCGTGGGTGCGCTGGACCAGCGGATCGCGTTGACCATGCCGATCGAGTCCGGCAGCGCCGGTGTGCCGATCTTCCGGGGCATCCCGGGCGAGGGTGCGCAGAGTCTGAGCAGCGCCTACGGCGAGCAGCCGTGGCTCGGCGACGCGTTCGGCTCCTTCACCGGCAACCCGAACAACCTGCCGGTGGACACCCACGAGATCGTCGCCATGGTCGCCCCGCGTGGCCTGTTCATCATGGACAACCCGCACATCGCCAACCTCGGCCCCCGCTCGGCCAGCGTGGCGGCGCTGGGCGGAGCGGAGGTCTACAAGGCCCTCGGCGCGGGCGACAACATCACCTACTGGTCCGACGTCTCCGACGGCAGCCACTGCGCCAACCGCGCCGAGTGGCGAACCCCGCTGCAACAACACATCCAGAAATACCTCCTCAAAACCGGCAACGCCCCCGGCACCATACGGATCGCCAGCAAAGCCGCCGGCAACCTCTCCCAGTGGCGCGACTGGCAGACCCCGACCCTCACCGACGGCCCGACCACCCCACCACCCACCGGCCAACCCACCACCCCACCACCCACCGGCCAACCCACCACCCCACCCCCGACCACGCCCCCGCCGACCACCCCGCCGGCCGGGGGGAGCTGCACCACGTCGGTGACCGCGGGCACGGTCTGGGGTGACCGGTACAACACCTCGGTGACGGTCAGCGGCGCCAGCAGCTGGACGGTGGTGGTCGCGATCACCCCACCGCAGCGGGTCTCCACGACCTGGAGCGGCAGCTTCAGCTGGGACAGCAGCGGCAACATCATGACGGTGCGCTCCAACGGCAGCAACACCTTCGGCTTCACCACGATGATGAACGGCAACTCCGGCGCACGACCACAGATCCGATCCTGCACCGCCGGATGACGCCGGCACTCTGAATCCCCCACCGGCCGTGCGTGGCGTCCCCGGGCGCCACGCACGGCCCCGCTCCCGCCATTCCGTCCGGCAGCGCGGCCCCGGGTGGACTCCCGAACCGCGCCGGCCACCGGAGCCGTGCCCGGCGGCCCCCGGTCACTGCAACGGGGGACCGGTCGGTCCGGGCGCCGCGCGCGGGGGCGCTGCGGGCCGCACGGGGATCTCCAGCACGGTGGCGATGCCCTCCTCGGCGTCGACCAGGTGCTCCTCCAGGGTGGGGCCGGCGATGGCCAGTCCGCGCCGGTGCAGCCAGCCGATGAGGTCCTGCCCGGCCCGGACCACGCCGGTTGCCGGCGGGACGACCGCCCGCACCACCGTGCGGGCGGGCAGGTCGAGCCGCTCGCCGTCCCGGCCGGTCGCCACCGCCGCCACGAAACCGCCGGTGGGTCGGCCGCGCAGCCAGGTGAGCAGCGCCGTCTGCGGCTGCGCGCAGAGCGCGGCCAGCTCGGACGGGTGTGTCACCTCCAGACAGCGCACTCGCAGGCGTCGCGCGGCGACCGTCACCGTCCGGGGCAGCACCGACGTGGGTGTGGCAAGCCGGTCCTCGGCAGCGGCCAGCGCCGCGGCCTTCGCCGCGATGTCGCGGCGCAGGGCGGCCACCGTCTCGACCAGCGCCTGCCGCAGGTGTGCGTCCGGAGCATCCAGGATGTCGGCGATCCGGCGCAGCGACAGGCCGAGGTGCTGCAGCCCTCGGATGCGTTCCAGCCGGGCGAGTTCGGCCACCCCGTACCAGCGGTAGCCGGTGGCGCGGTCCACCGCCGCGGGCGCCAGCAACCCGAGCCTGTCGTAGTGGCGCAGGGTCCGCTCGGACACTCCGGTCATCCGTGCCAGTTGCCCGATGCGCCACACGGCGTCCTCCTCGCGCTTGACTCTGCCGCTGCGTCAAGGATCTACCGTGCCGGCCATGATTCCCACTGACCGAGGCTGCGGCGCCCGGCTGACGGGCGTACTGCTGGTGATCTCGTTGCTGGCCATGCTCGGCGCCGTGGCCGTCGTCGTGCCCTCCGGGCTGACCCTGAATCCGGCCGACCCGGCCGCCGTGCTGGCCGCGGTACACGCGCGGGTCGAGCTGCACCTGATCGAGCTGGGTCTCGACGTGATCGGCTGGCTCGCCCTGCTCGCCGCCGGGCTCGTGATGGCAGGCCGCCCCGGAACCGTCCCACACCTGACGCCGGCCGCCGGACTGCTCGCCGCCGCCGGCCTGGCGGGCCTGCTGCACGACGCCGGCAACCTGGCGGTGACCCAGCTGGCCGCCGATCCGGCAGACCCGGCGGCCGCCACGGTGGCCCGGGGAGTGCTGCTCACCGCCAAGTGGACCGTCAACCTGGCGGGGCTGCTCTGGGTCGCCGCCACCGCGGTGACCGCGCTCGCCGCCCCGCTGCCGGCCGGGCTTCGCCGTGCCGGTGTGGTCGCCGCGCTCTCCGGCCTGGCCGCGGTCGCGCTGCCGTGGACGACCGGGCTCGGCGGCTCGTCGGCAACGCTGGAACAGCTCGGCTACGCCCTCCACCTGCCGGTCATGCTCTGGTACGGCGTGCTGGGCCGGCGGCTGTTCCGGAAGCCCGGGTGGGGTGGCATCGACCCGGGTGGGGTGGCATCGACCGCTCAGCCGGGCGCGGCCGGCCCGTCGCACCCGGCCCCCTCGACGCCGGGTAGCCGGTCGGCGAGGTTCGGCGGTAGCTGAAGGTTCGGCGGTAGCTGAAGGTTCGGGGGGAACTGGAGGTTCGGGGGCGGGTGCCGCTCGGTGGCACCGGTCCGGCCCCGGACGCCGTTCCAGCACTCGGCGGCGGCCATCCGGGCCAGGGTGGGTAGCAGGTCGGTGGACCTGCGCAGCAGCCACCGGTTGCCCTGGGTGGCCATCCACCACAGTCGCTGGCCCAGCGTCGGCTCCGGGTTGGTGGCGGTCAGCCCCGGCAACCGGGGCACCGGATGCCCGGCCTCGCGCAGAGCGGTCGCGAACCGGAAGGCGAGCAGCCGGTGACCGCGCTCGCTGGGGTGCAGCCGGTCCACGCTCCAGTTGGTCCGGGCGTACAGGACGTGGTCGGAGGAGCCGGCGAGGTCGACATGGATGGTGCCGTGGCTGGCGGCGATCTCGTCGAGGGCGTCGTTCAACGCCTCCATCCGGCGCCGAAGTGGCCGGGCGATCACCCCCGGCAGCCGGAACATCCGGCCAGGGTCCGGCAGCCTGGCGGTCAGCACCGTGGCCCCGCAGCCGGTCAGCGCGCCGATCACGTCGGTGAGCCCGCGGCCCAGGGCGTCCACGTCGAAGTCCCCGCGCAGCGTGTCGTTCATGCCCACCAGCACCGAGGCCAGGTGCGGGCGCAGCGTCAGGGCCTCCGGAAGCTGGCGGTCGGCCACGTCGGAGATCCGTGCACCGCTCACGGCGAGGTTGTGCAGCTCGACCGCGCTGCCGGCTCCGGCCCGGCCGTCGCCGAGCGCGTCGGCGAGGAGTACGGCCCAGCCCCGCCACCCACCGGTGGGCAGCGGGTCTCCGAAGCCGGAGGTGACGGAGTCTCCGAGGGCGGCGAACCGGATCACCGTCCACCGCCGGGAACGATAGTGATCGGCACGATGTCACTCTGGCCGCCTCACTGATGCGCAAGGTCACACCCTCGTGACCGGTCAGCGAAGAGCTGGCGACAACGGGTCGGTCGCGCAGTGATCGGGCCACCGGGCGGACTTCGACGAGCTCAAGTAATGCTCAAGATCCGATAGACCCGATCCGTCGATGCGACGTATGCACATACGCTCACCGCATCCAGGCCGCAGAGAGAAGGAGGGGAGAATGCGACGCAGACGGCTGCGCATCGCGCTTCTCGCGCTACCCGCCCTGGTGGGAACCGTCCTGACGGCGACCACACCCGCGGGCGCGGATCCCGCGGATCCCACGGCCACGGCCGGATCGCACCGATCCCACCTCGAGGATCGGGAGCCGGTCCGCCTGGTACGTATCCAACTCGCCGGTGCCGACATGATGGACAGGGTGGTCGCCGCCGGTTTCGACCTCGAACACGGCCTGCGGCGCGTGCCGGCCGGCATCGAGGGCGAGGCGGTGGTCACCGCCGCACAGGTCGCCGAACTCCGGGCGATGGGCGTCCGGATCCTCGGCGACGCGGAGGGCTTCGCCTGGAGCGACGACGCCGACGGCGGCCTCGGCGCCAGCGGCGCGCGGACCGTGGCGCCGGGCCACGAGCCGACCGCAGGCCACGAGCAGACGGTACGGATCGTCCGGGCCGACTGGTTCACCACGAAGGGGCAGGGCTTCCTCTACGTCGAGGCACGGACCACCGAAGGGGCGCAGTCGGACCCGGTCGTCGGGATGCAGCTCGAGAACGACTCGGGCCGGGGCACCCCGTTCGGCTTCGCCCGGACGATGAGCCGGTTCGTCGACTCCGGGCAGTACATGTTCCACCGGAACCTCTTCAAGCTCGACACCCGCCCGAAGCAGATCCGGGTCACGAGCTCGACCGGGGGCGTCGCCACCGGCTCCGTCTCCGACTGGCTCGAGGACGCGCCGCCACCGCTGACCGCGAATCCGCGCTACCGGTGGAACTTCGTCGACGGCTACCAGCACCCGCAGCAGCTCTACGGCCGCGCCGAGGAGATCGCCCGCCAGTACCCGGACATCGCCGAGATCGTCTATTTGCCGTACCGGACCAACGGCTACCAGCGCAAGGCGCAGGCCACGATCGGCGGTACCGGGGAGGTAGCGGTCGTGGTCAGCTCGGCGGCCTGGGGCCACGAGGGCGGCAACGACATCACCGTCGAGCTCGTGGAGCGGCCCGGAGCGGGGCTGCCGCTGCAGGTCGAGGTGGCGGGCAGCGCGGTGCGGGTACTCCTGGCCACGGACGCCTCCGGCGGCCTCGCGAGTACCGCCGCCGAGGTGGCGACGGCGCTGCGGACCGGGTCGCAGGGGCTGATCGACCGAGCACACGCGTACCGCGGCAATGCCGGCACCGGCGTCGTGGCGCCGACCGGCGGCCCGGTCGCGCTTACCGACTTCCTCGACCAGCTGCGCGCCGGTGCGCCCGAGGGCGAGGTGCCGCGCGGCCCGGCGACCATCCCGGTGCTGCGGATCGGCAAGCACCGGGACGGGCGGAAGCCGGGCGTCCTGATCCAGGCCCAGGACCACGCCCGGGAGTGGGTGCCGGCGACGACCACGCTGGAGACGGCGGAGCGGCTGGTGCACAACTACCGGACCGACCGGGAGACGAAGAAGATCGTCGACGACACCGACATCTTCCTCATCCTCTCCAACAACCCCGACGGGGCGAACTACAGCTTCTACAACTTCGCCTCCCAGCGCCGGAACATGACGAACCACTGCCCGGACGAGAACGCCGACCCGGGCCGGCGCGACTCCTGGGGCGTCGACCTGAACCGGAACTACCGGGTCGGCTCGGGTCACGACGGCTACGCGGGCGCGTCGACCAGCTGCGTCAGCAACACCTACCAGGGGCCGGAGAAGCTCTCCGAGCCCGAGGCGAAGAACATCATCTGGCTGGTCGAGCGTTACCGGAACATCAAGTTCATGATGTCGGTGCACTCCAACGGCGGCCAACTCTTCTGGCAGCCCGGCGCCTACATCGCGGACGGCCGGATCACCACGCCGCGCCCGCCCCTGGGCGACGAGGCGTTCTACTGGCAGTCGGCCGCCCGGATCCTGTCGCAGGTGAAGGCGTACCGGGAGACCGTCGTCACGCCGGAGAACGTCGGCGGCTCGTCGGACGTCCTCTACTCCTCCGCCGGAAACGTCCGCGAGGACCTGTACCACACGTACGGGATCTACTCCTTCGGCTGGGAGGTCGGTGGCTCGGTCTACAACCCGGCCACCGGCAACTGGCAGGGCGGCTCGTTCCAGCCGCCCTGGGTCGGGGACCCGCAGCTCGTCAGCGGCCACGCCGAGACGATGGAGTACGCCAACGGCATCATGGAGATGTTCCGGATCGCGGCGGAGTGGGGCAGGGACAGGAAGGACCCGACGTCCCGGCTCGTGCCCGGCGGCGGGAGATACCACCGTCCCGTCGACGTGCGCTTCGAGACCAGCGAGCCGGCCACCATCTACTACACCACGGACGGCAGCCGGCCGACGCTGGAGTCGCCGCGCTACCAGGCGACCGAGTTCCGTGAGCCGGGGGAGGTCTTCCACGTCACCCAGACCACGACGTTCAAGTGGTTCTCGGTCGACGCCGCCGGCAACATCGAGCGCGACTACGACCCGACCAGGCGGGACCGGCGCGACAGGTACCGCACGGCGACGATCACCATCCTCAGGAGGTGAGACCCGCCCGCTGACCATCGCCCCGCCGGTGCGGTTCCGCCCGTACCGGCGGGGCGGTGGCGCGGCTCTCCCGCGGCGCTACGGGATGGTGACGCCGTAGGCGGCAAGGATCTCCAGGATCGGCTGGTAGTAGGTCGTCCCGCCGGTGGTGCAGTTGCCGCTGCCGCCGGAGAGGATGCCGAGGACGATGCCGGTGGAGGCCGAGTAGAGCGGCCCGCCGCTGTCGCCCGGTTCGGCGCAGATGTTGGTGCGGATCAGCCCGTGCACGGTGCCCCCCGCGTAGTTCACCGTCACGTTGAGGGCGGTGACCGTGCCGCAGTGCACCCCGGTGGTGGCACCGCTGCGGCAGACGGCCTGACCGACGTACGCGTTACCGGCGCCGCTGATCGGCAGCAGTTGCGGGTAGGTGTACACCGCGCTCGGGTGGCTGATCGTGCCGGTGTAGCGCACGATGCCGTAGTCGTTGCCGGGGAAGCTGCTGCCGGCGCCGGGACCGAGCGGGACCGTCCGGGCGCTGTCGGCGTACCAGGTCGAGGCGGTGCGGGTGCAGTGGCCGGCGGTGACGAAGTAGTACGTGCCGCCGGCCCGCACGTTCGCGCCGAGCGAGCAGCGCCCGGTGGCGCCGTAGACGGCCTGCCCGCCCGCGATGAGCAGGCGCAGCCGGCCCGGCTCGCGCCGGAACACGGCCCCGGACCGGTCGGCGACCGCACGCAGCACGCGGGCCTGCGCCTCGGTGACGGACTCGTCGGCGGTGAGGGTGATCCGGCCGGTCGCCGGGTCGGTGCCCCAGGTGGTGCCGGTGGTGCGCACCTCGGCCACGGTGCCGGGTGAGGAGGCGACACCGCCGGGCCGGTCCGCGCTGGCCGGGGTGGCCGGCAGCAGTACGGTGCAGGCGAGGACGACGAAGGGTACGAAGCGCATCCCGCAACTCCCGATCGCTGGTTGTCGATGGTAACTGCCAGGATCCGTCCTCTCCCTTCCGGATTCAAGCGCCGCCCCGAACTCGGCCCTGGGCTCCGATGTGGGCCTCCGGCTGGTGGGTGTGGCCTTCAGGCCGGTGGGTGTGGCCTCAGGCCGGTGGGTGTGGCCTCAGGCCGGCCGGAAGCCACACCCACGCCGGTGCGCCGATGCTGCGGCCCTACCGCGCCAGGGTCTCTGCCACAGCCCTGAGCCGCGTCGCCGCGTGCACGGCGAGGGGTTCGCCGTGACCGAAACAGGCGATCTCGACGTCGAGCCGGGCCTGGCGCTCGAAGGACGCGACCGCCGCGACCGGATCGACGTTGAAGACACCGAGGACGACCTCCCCGTCCGGGGTCCGGGCGATCGTGTCGCCGGTGAAGAGCAGACGCTGTTCCGGCAGGTGAAAGGCGACGCTGCCCGGGGTGTGGCCGGGCACGGCGATCGTGACGGCCGGCACCCCGGAACCGAGGTCGACCAGGTCCCCGTCCTCGAGTTCCCTGTCCACCCGTACGGGGTCGACCGGCTCGGTCGGCATCTCCGCGCGGACCCGCTCGTGCAGGAGACGTTCCCATTCGGCCAACCGGGGCGGTGGGCCGGCCGTCTCGCCCCGGATCACCGGTGCGTCGGCCCGGTGCGCGTGTACGACGACATCGCCCCAGCCGGCGATCTCGGCGGCCGAGCCGACGTGGTCCTCGTGGAAGTGAGTCAACAACAGGTGCCGGAGGTCCGACCGGCGGAAGCCGAGTCCGTCGATCGCCCCGGCGATCAGTGGGGCGGACCCGGGTACGCCGGTATCGATGAGTGTGAGACCGGCCGGATCGGCCCACAGGTAGGCGTGGCCGACCGGAAAGCTCAGCATGTACAGCCGGGGAAGCAACTGGACGATCTCCATGCCGCGACGGTAGCGACGACGCCGGGCAGAACCGGGCGCCTACGCTGTGAGCGGATCCGCCAGCGGCGAACCACCGGTCATCGCCGGGTTGCCCGGAGCAGAAGGTCGCGGTGGCCGGTCGTTCTTCGAGGTATGTCCGGATACCGGGACGGCACGGACCGGCGGTGACCCCGCTACGTTGATCATGTGTTGCGCTCCGTGATCGACTCCGGTCGCCACATGTGACTCCGTTCCGACGGCGGGGACAGTTTGCCCACGTCAATGAGATGTATGGCGATCGGGGCGTCGGTTGACCATTTCATGGGCGTCACTCTGCGAGTTTGCCACGCATTTTCTGTGACAATTATCTCACTCGACAAGGCGTACGGAGGTGGTCATCATGCTTCGGTCCCCACTTGCGGACCGGCCTTTGGTGCCAGATTCGAGAGAGTCGTCACCGGACACTTTTCGGATGACGGCGGCTCCGGGCGTCGTGTTTGCACAGAGTGATCAACTGCGGCTCGGGCGGCATTGTGGCCGGCCCGCTTGCGCCACATTTCCGCACTTCATGGAAAGGTGGTCGGGTGTGGCGGTGCCCTATCTCGGCCCACCAATGTGACGCTCCGCGATAATTGTGGAGCGTGCGGAGGTGTCGCGCAGAAGGCGCCTCTCGTTCGTTTGTTCGAAATGGAGTTCCGCCACATTGACACCCCGGGTTTGCTGGGTCACTCTATGGCACATGAGCTCCGACCATCAGCTGGGCCGGACGGTGAAAGCGCCATGGTTTGGCGAGTCCCACGTGCGGGATCTGAGGTTTGGCGAGTTCCTCTGTGGAATATGGGCAAGGGCGTGCGATGCGCTCGCGCTGCCCTCGGAAGAAGCCGGGCGGACCGTCCAGGTGCTCCGCGACCTGCTGCCGGGCTGGGCGGCGGAACGGGTCGGGGACGCGCCGCGACACCCCTCGTTCGTCGCCGACGACGGGTTTCCGGCGGAGATGTCGCTCAACTGGTCGGGCGGGCAGCCCGAGCTGCGGGTGCTGGTCGACTGCCTGTCGGAGGCGGATGCCGTCCGGCCCGCCCTGGCCGCCATGTCACGTCGCTTCGACCAGGTCAGCGAGGTCTTCACGGACGCACCACTGTGGTATTCGCTGGCCTGGCGTCCGCCCCGACCGGTCGGCTACAAGGCATATTTCGGCCTGTACGGCTGGCCCGCCGGGCAGCGCTTCGCCGCGCTGGACCAGGCCATGGAGCGGCTCGGTATGGCGCGGGCGTGGCGCGACGCCCGTCGGCGGGTAGGCGACGACGGCCGGCGCGACGTCGAGTTTCTCGGCCTGGACCTGGTCGACACGGCGGAGTCCCGGGCCAAGATCTACTATCGGAACCACGGAGCCGACCTCCGCGAACTGGACCGCATGGCGTCGGTGGCCGCGGAGCACGACACCGAAGACGCGCTGGCCGCCTACCGGACGCTGGCCGGAGCGCAGACCGACGGGGGTAGAGAGGCGTTGACCTGTCTGGCCTTCCGATCCGGCCTGGACCGCGCCGCCGAATCCACGACCTACCTCCGGATGCCGAGCCTGGCCTCCTCGGATCAGGAGGCGGTGGAGCGCACCGCGGAGCTGCTGCGTCGTCAGGGCCTCGACCCCGGCCCGTGGTATGCGGTCGCCGCCGCCCTGGCGCCGGGCGGCCTCGCCGGGAGCCGTGGGCTCGTCGAACTGGTCAGCTACCGGGCCGCCCGGCGCCGTGGCGACGTCACCACCTACTTCCGCTTCCCCGTCTATCCGCAGTCCGCGCCCCCACCGGTCGTATCGGGCCGACCTGGCGCACCCGCAGAGAGGAGCCTCGCGTGACGACCAACCCGGACCTTCAGCGCGTCGCCGACTACAACACCGCGCGGCAGGAGGAGTACGAGTCCTCCCGCCTCATCCGCCTGCTGGCGGACGAGGCAACGCCGGACGCCACCAAGAAGGCCGTCCTTACCTACCTGCAGCCGTGGTCGAACGCCTTCCAGCGCATGATCAGCGCCCGGGTCGTGTTCGAGTCCGACCCCGCCCTGCGCACGATCGCCCTGGAGCACCAGCGGGAGGAGATCGGCCACGACGAGATTCTGGCCCGCACCCGGGCGGACGACCAGCGGGTGGTCTGGGACCCGGTCATCGAGGCGGGTGCGGCCTGGTTCGTCGACCAGTTCGCCACGCTGCCCGGGGTGCAGCGGGCGATCCTCGCACACCTGGCCCTGGAGGCCGGAAGCCTCGCCCTCAGCAAGGCCGGTGTGCGGGCCTTCCCCAACGACGCCTACTTCTCGCTGCACGACGAGGCCGACGTCGAGCACCTCGACATGGGCTACCAGATCCTGCGGCAGCGCACCGACTGGACCTCGGACGAGATCGTGGCCGTACTCGACCGGGCCTGGCAGGTCATCACCGTCGTCTCGGACCGCATCGCCGAGTGCGCCATCCGCGACACCGCGGCGTGAGCGCCGCCGTCGCGGGCGACCCGGTGGCTGCGGCACGGTCGGTCGCGGAGGAGGGCGCCCGCGCCTACCAGCGGGTCTTCGCTGACCGTTTCGTCGCCGCCTACGCCCTGGGCAGCCTCGCGCACGGCGGCTACGCTCCGGCGGTCAGCGACATCGATCTGGCCGTGCTCCTCGCCGACGTCCGCGGCGGCGACGCCGAGACGGTGGCGGAGACCGGCCGGATCCTGCGCGAGCGCGGTGAGCCGTACCGCAGGCTCTCCGTCTTCTGGGGCTCGGTGACCGCGCTGAGCCGGGGGCAGGACGACGGGCGGTTTCCCGCCATCGACCGACTCGACCTGGCCGAGCACGGCCTGCTCCTGCTCGGCTCCGACGTGGCCGGCCGGGTCGCGGTCCCCGACGCCGACGAGTTGCTCGTCGACGGGGCCCGGTTCGCCCTTGACGTGTTGGCCACCGACGAGGTCATCGCCGAGGTCCACCAGCCCCGCCGCCTCCTGCACGACCCGGTGTGGTTCACCAAGGCCGTGCTCTTCCCCGTCCGCTTCTTCTACAGCAGTGCCGTGACGATGGGACGCGCCGCCACCAACGACGACGCGATCGGATGGTATCTGGACCGGCCCGGGGCCGTCGCGACCCCGCTGGTCCGGCTGGCCGCCGCGGTCAGGACGGGAGCACCGCTGCACGAGGCGGAGGCCGCGCCGCTGCTGGCGGCCGGTCTCCGCCAGCTCTACCGGCGCTACGCGGAAGAGCAGGCGGAGCGGCTGCGCCAGGCGGGGGCACCCGACGACCTGGTCGCGGCCCTCACCCGCTGGCGCGGGCGGCTTGGCGACTGAGTGCGGTCAGTTGCTGACCGGCATCCGGGCCAGCGCGTGCCGGACCAGTCCGATCAGGACCCGCTTGCTGGACTCCCGGTCCCGGGCGTCGCACCAGAGGAGCGGCACGGCGTCGTCCAGCTTCAGCGCGGAACGGATTTCCGCCTCGGTGTAGAGGCACTCACCGAAGAATCGGTTCACGGCGGCGACGAAGGGAATCCCCCGCCGTTCGAAATAGTCGACGGCAGGGAAACTGGTGTCCAGGCGCCGGGTGTCGATCAGCACAACCGCGCCGACCGCACCCTGCGCGAGCTCGTCCCAGATGAACCAGAACCGGTCCTGCCCGGGCGTGCCGAACAGATAGAGCACGACGTCGGACGTAATGGTGATCCGTCCGAAGTCGAGCGCCACGGTCGTGCGCGTCTTTCCCTCGACACCCGTAACGTCGTCGACTCCGACACTGGCCTGGGTCAGCACCTCCTCGGTGGTCAACGGTGGAATCTCGCTGACCGAGCCGACCAGAGTGGTCTTGCCCGTACCGAAGCCACCCGCCACGACGACCTTGACCGACTTGCGATCCACGTTCCAGTCCCTTGTCTATAGTCTCTCGAGACCAGCGAGAACCGTTTCCAGAAGCCGCCGATCCGCAATCTTCTGCTGCGCCGGAGCGCCGATGCGCACATATCCCTGTTCGAGTAGCACGTCCACCATCACCTTCGTGATGGTGAGCGGCCGGTGCAGGTATGCGCCGATCTCGGCGATCGATATCCAGCGTGCGCAGCGGTCGATGATCTCCCGGTATTCCAACTCCAGCCGGCTCGGATCGACCGGTAGGGCGATGACCTGGGTGGCCAGGTCGAGATTGCTGTTACGCGGGCTCGTGCGCCCGTTGACGAGGACGTACAGCGGTACTAGCCGCCCGGCCTGTGCCTCGTCGTCGCCGTCCCACACGTCATATGCCATAACCCCTGCCCTGCTGGCCATTGGCGGCCGACGCCGTCCGGCGCACCTCGGCGCCGAGGTGTTCACCGATCCGGGTCACGAGCCGGCTCATCTCGTACGCGACCGTACCCATGTCGACGCCCTGCTCACAGAGCACGGCCAGCCGCGCATTCTGGCCGGCGGCGGCGACGAAGAGGGTCTGTCCGTCATATTCGATGATGACCTGCTGGACCTGCCCGCTCTCGAACCGCCGCCCCATTCCGGCGGCGACGCTGTGCAGCGAGGAGGCGCCGGCGGCAAGGAGTTCGGCGGCGTCCTGGGTCAGCGAGGTGGATTTCTGGACGATCAGCCCGTCGGTCGACAGTACGACGGCGTAGACAACGTCGGGAACCTCTACTAGCTCGTCCAGCATCCAGGTCAGGTCATTCCCGGGGGTCGAATTGGTCACGCTTTGCCGCCTTGCTCGTCGCTGGTTGACTCTTCCGTGTTGTCGTTGCCATCTGTCTTGCCGGCGGCCCACGCCCGCTGGTACCGCGTGAACCGTTCCCGGGCCTCTTCGGGTGACCTCGCCGCCCCGGCCGCCGATGAGGCAGTGCCCGTGGCGGGGTTCTTGTCCTCCCGCAGTTCCGGTGCGATGTGCTGTTGTGGTTGCCGGCTGGGCAGGGGTGGCCGGTCGATGGTCCCCGGCGGAGCCGCGGCGGTGTCGGCGCGGTGCGCCGGGGGCTGCGGTGTGCCGGCGCTGCCGTTGGTGCGGCGATCGCCCGGCGTCTCGCCGACCCGGTCGGTCCGTCGTGTCTCGGCCGTGCGCCGGTCGCGGCGTGGCTGGGACGACCCGTTCGTGACGATACCGACCGTGCCGCCCTGGCCGTCGGTCCCGTGGCGCGGCATCCGGGCACCGGCGCCGGCGCCGGCACGGCCCGGAACCGCACCGGCCATCACCGGCAGGTGGAGGTCGGGGTCCGTCCGGTCCGTCCCCGATCCAGCGGGTCCGGCCGTGATCAGCCGCTCAGGCAGCAGCACGATGGCGAGCAGGCCGCCGTAGGCGGAGGTGCGGAGGCTGACCTGGATGCCGTCGCGCTTGGCGAGCTCGGCGACGACGTGCAGACCGACCTGTGCGCCGTCCTTCAGCGCCGCCACGTCCGGCGTGGGAGCCGTCGCCAGCAACTCGTTGGCGCTCTCCAGCGCCTCGACGTTCATCCCCACGCCGCCGTCCTCGATCTCGACCGCGACGCCGTGCTTGACCTCGTTGCAGGTGACCCAGACCGTCGTCTTCGGCGGGGAGAAGACGAGCGCGTTGTCCAGCAGCTCGGCCAGCAGGTGGATGGTGCCGGCGACGGCGCGGCCGGCCAGCGCCAGGTCGGGCGCGCCGCGCAGCGTGATCCGCTGGTACTGCTGCGCCTCCGCGAACGCGGCCAGCAGCACCCGGCGTACCGGAACGGGGTTGTGGAACCGGCGCCCGATCTGGCCACCGGCGAGGATGACCAGGTTTTCCAGGAAGCGTCGGGTCTGGGTGAGCTGGTGGTTGATGTCGAAGAGTTCGGTCAGCAGCTTCTCGTCGCCGACCCGGTCCTGCAACTCCTCGATCACCTTCAGGCCGCGCTGCAACGGGCGCTGCGGCCGGCGGGCCACACCCATCAGCATGGCGAGACCGGCGGCGCGGGTCTTCGCCTCGTCGACGGCCGCGGCGGCCGCCGCGCGCAGCGACCTGTTGATCACCTCGGCGACCTGGCCGATCTCGTCGCTGCCGTAGTCGCGGCTCGGCAACTCGACCGCGAGGTCGACCTTTTCCCGGCGCCGCAGCCGGGCCATCATCATCGGGAGCCGCTCGTCCACGACCGCGGCGGCTTCCTGGCCCAGTCGGCCCAACCGGACCGAGAGAGCCTGGTCCACCAGAATGCGGGACTGGCGCAGTGCCCACAGGATCGCGGCGATGGCGACCGCCAGCGCGAGGAGACTGCCGAGCGACGCGGTCAGCAGCTGGTTGTTACCGGTGCGCAGCGCCTCGGCCGAAGCCCGGTCGGCCTGGATCACCGCCATGTCGATGAGCTCGTCGGAGACCTGCTTGGTGATCGTTTCCCACCGGGTCCGGTTGACGGGGAGACCGCGGGGGATCCCGTCGTCCCAGGCACCCGTGGCGATCAGCGCGTTCTCCGCGGCGACGAGTTCCTTCCAGGGATCGCCGGCGGTGATGGTCTCGTAGCGCGCGCGAGCCGCGGGTTCCAGGTGCGGCGCGACATTGGTGAGAGCGGCACGGTACGCACCGACCAGGGCCACGAACTCCAGGTGTCCCTGCTCGGTGAGCTTGCGGGAGCTGAAGGCGGTGTCGATCGTCGAGCCGGCCCGGGACATCTGGTCGCTGACCCGGAACGCGTCCGTCGCCGTGATGCCGCCGAGGCTCGCGGCGACGTCGGGCACGATCCGGGCCTGGGTGTCGAAGAGGTTGGTCGCGGTGGCCAGGATCCCGTTGTAGAAGTCGTAGACCCGGGAGCCGCCGGCCGCCCTGGCGTCGACCGCCGTGCGCAGGTCGGGAAGCTGGTCGAGCTGGTCCGTCAACGCCTGCCAGCGGGTGGTGATGGACTGGGGGGCGTTCGACAGGGCCGGCTTCGCGGCGGTGCGCAGCTCGGCCAGCCGCTGGTCCGTCTGCTCCCGCTGCACGACCAGCGGCTGCGGATCCCGGGTCGGCTGGGCCAGATAGGCCACACTCAGCCGGCGCTCCTGCTGGAGCGCGGCGAGCGCCGGAACCGCGGGAATCGAAACGTTACGGACGCTGTTGGCGACCTCGCGATTGTAAAATCCTTGAAAAACAAGGTATCCAGAGGCCACGAGCCAGAGAGCGAGAGCGACGACACTGGGAATGAGCACGAGCCTGATGACGCGTCGCCTGATCGACTCCTGGCGACCACGCCGTCGGTTCGATGTCGACGGACGCTGCCTCTCCGGATCTGGTTGTGTGCTCGCGCTGTCGGCTTGCTTGTCCGCCAACTTGGATATCCAATCGTGGGCAGCCCAGAAAAAAACCAGCGGCTAGACAAGGCTGGCCGCTACCGATGTGTGCGCAACCCTACCAATCTGTCCGGTCTCGCACTAGCCCGTCCGGTCGGAGCCTGAAACAGCCGATCCTCCGCGCCCGTTGACATCCCGGTGCCGCTCTACTGTGGGGCGGCCGGAGGATCCACGATGGACGCGTGCGATCGGTTGAGCTGCTTTTTCTTCCCGTACGGGCGGCACAACACTGCGCGGAGGCACCGCAGAACCTCGGTCGTGATGTTCTCAGTCGGAGCTGCTGCGGTCTATGACGGGATCCGGATTCCTGGCTGTCCGGGTCCGGGAGGCCGCCATTGCCGGATAGGAGGTTACACCCCGCCCCCCGCCGGCTCCCGCCCCCCGGGCACCCGGATCTACCCGCCAGGCTGTCGCCGCCGATGATCAGGCGCGAAGCCCAGTATTCACGTCGTCGCTACCGGATGGTCGGTGCCCGGCGATAGACACGCGGACGACAACGACGCCAAGGAGGAAGTATGTCCCCCAGTTCCAGGCGGACCCGACGGTCGGCAATCCGGGCGGGTCTGCTCGCCGCCGCGGTCGCCGCCGCGGGCCTTCCCGCCGTCGCGGCGCCGGCCCTGGCGCACGGCGGCGGTCCGGCCGCGCCGCACGGCGGCGCCGAGGTGCGGTTCGCGACGTTCAACGCCTCGCTCAACCGTGGCGCCGAGGGGGCGCTCCGCTCGGACCTGTCGCGGCCCGGTAACGCGCAGGCCGGCACGATCGCCGAGATCGTGCAGCGCACCCGGCCGGACGTGCTGCTGATCAACGAGTTCGACGTCGACCCCGTGGCGGCGCGGCTGTTCCAGGAGAACTATCTCTCGGTCGGGCAGAACGGCGCCCGGCCGATCGGATACCCGTACCGGTTCATCGCGCCGAGCAACACCGGCATCGCCTCCGGTCACGACCTCAACAACGACGGCGCCGTGGTGACCGAGCCCGGTGCGCCCGGCTACGGCGACGACGCGCTCGGCTTCGGCGCCTTCCCCGGCCAGTACGGCATGGTCGTCTACTCCCGCCATCCGATCGACACCCGGCAGGTCCGGACCTTCCAGAAGTTCCGCTGGAAGGACATGCCCGGCGCGCTGCTGCCGGACGACCCGGCCACCGCGGCGCCGGCCGACTGGTATTCGCCGGAGGAACTGGCGACGGTCCGGCTGTCGTCGAAGAGCCACTGGGACCTGCCGGTGCGGATCGGGCGCCGGACGGTGCACTTCCTGGTCAGCCACCCGACGCCGCCGGTCTTCGACGGCGCGGAGGACCGCAACGGGCGGCGCAACTCCGACGAGATCCGGTTCTGGGCGGACTACGTGCGACCCGGCAGCGGTCGCTACATCTACGACGACCACGGCCGGCGCGGCGGGTTGCGGCCGGGTGAGCAGTTCGTGATCGCCGGCGACCTGAACTCCGACCCGTACGACGGGGACAGCATCCCCGGTGCGGCCCAGCAACTGCTCGACCACCGCTGGATCGACAGCCGGTTCGCGCCGTCCAGCGCCGGTGCCGTCGAGGCCAGCGCCCTGCAGGGGGAGGCCAACACCACGCACCGCAGCGCCCCGCGCCACGACACGGCGGACTTCGCCGACGTGCCGGGGCCGGGCAACCTGCGCGCCGACTACGTGCTGCCCTCCCGCGGGCTCGGCGTGGCCGGCGGCGGCGTCTTCTGGCCACCGGCGGGCGATCCGCTCTCGCGGCTCACCGGGACGTTCCCCTTCCCCAGCTCCGACCACCGGCTGGTCTGGCTCGACCTGCGCGTCCGGCGGTAGCGGCGCCGGCGCGGACGACGGATACGGGGCTGCTCGCGACCGGCGGGCAGCCCCGTCCCGTCTCCGCGCGAATCGTCCGCCGGGTCGTGTTTGCCTGCGGCACGCAGGGGTAGGCGACACAAAATCGCCGGCGAGCCGGCCGACGGATCCGTCGGACCCGGCCCGCCTCGCCAGCCGGTCCGGCGACACCGCCGACCACGTCCGCGCTGGTGGTTGTCGCGGCGAACATCGATTCGGCGAAAGGGAGCGCGACCGTGCGGGAGATAGTCGGGGAGAGCCTGGCCAAGCGGCTGGTGGAGTGGGGCGTCGACACGGTGTTCGGACTGCCGGGCGACGGCATCAACGGGCTGATGGAGGGCTTCCGCCGGCAACGGGAGAAGCTCCGGTTCGTCCTCGTGCACCACGAGGAGGCGGCGGCCTTCATGGCCGCCGGCTACGCGAAGGCCACCGGGCGGATCGGAGTCTGCGCGGCGACCTCCGGGCCCGGCGCCATCCACCTGCTCAACGGCCTCTACGACGCGAAGCTCGACCACGCGCCCGTGCTGGCCATCACCGGCATGCAGGAGACGGCGATGCTGGGTACGCACTACCAGCAGGAGGTGCACGTCGACCGGCTCTACTCGGACGTGGCGGACTACAACCTGATGGTGACCAACCCGCAGCAGATGCCGGCGGTCGTCGACCTCGCGATCCGCAACGCGCTGAGCAAGCGCACCGTGTCGCACCTGACCTTCCCGAACGACATCCAGGTGGCCGAGGTCGACGAGGATCCCTACCGGCACGTCGGTCCCGGTGCGCCGCCGGCCAGCCTGCCGAACGTGGCGCTGCCGCCGCTGCCGCCCGAGGCGGAGCAGTTGCGCCGGGCGGCCGAGGTGCTGGGCGCCGCCCGCAAGCCGGCCATCCTGGTCGGCGTGGGCGCGCTGCACGCCCGGGACGAGGTGATCGCGCTCGCCGACCGGCTCGGCGCCCCGGTGGTCAAGACGCTGCCCGGCAAGGCGGTCCTGCCCGACGACCATCCGCTCACCACGGGCGGGCTCGGGCTGCTCGGCACCAGACCGAGCGAGGAGCTGATGGAGGAGTGCGACACGCTGGTGATGATCGGCACCTCCTTCCCGTACGGGAAGTTCCTGCCCCAGGCCGGCAGGGTACGGGTGGTGCAGATCGACGTCGACCCCTCGCTGCTCGGGCTCCGCCTGCCGGTCGAGGCGCCGGTCGCCGCCGACGCCAGGCTCGCCCTGCAGGGGCTGCTGCCGATGGTCTCCGCCGGTGACCGGAGCTTCCTGGAGAAATACCAGCGGGCGATGGCGGACTGGCGGCAGAACATGACCGCGCTCCAGGACGCCGACCGGGACCCGATCGCCCCGCAGTACCTCGCCGGCTGCATCGACCGGTTCGCCGCCGACGACGCCATCCTCACCTGTGACTCCGGCACCATCGCCACCTGGGCGGCTCGGCACTGGACGATCCGCGGCGACCGCCAGTTCTATCTGTCGGGGAACCTGGCGACGATGGCGCCCGGCCTGCCGTACGCGATCGCGATGCAGCACGCCTTCCCGGGGCGGCAGGTGATCGCCTTCGTCGGCGACGGCGGCTTCGCCATGCTGATGGCCGAGTTCCTCACCGCCGTGCGGCACGAGTTGCCGATCAAGGTCGTCATCAACAACAACAACTCGTACGGGCAGATCCTCTGGGAGCAGATCGTGCTCGGCTATCCGGAGTACGCGGTGCGGCACCGCGAGCCCGAGGCCGACTTCTCCGCCTGGGCGCGGGCCTGCGGGGCGTACGGGATGAAGGTCAGGGATCCCGGCGACGTGGCCGGCGTGCTCGAGGAGGCCCTGGCGCACCCGGGCCCGGCGCTGGTGGACTGCGACGTCAACCCGCACGAACCGCCGATGCCGGGCAAGGTCAACTACGAGCAGGCCAAGCACTTCACGGAGGCGTTCCTGCGCGGGCAGCCGCACAAGGCCGCCACCCTCGCGACCGTCGCCCGCGACAAGATCAACCAGCTCCGCTCATGACCAGGACCCGACTACCCGACCCGGTGCGGGTACGTGCGCCGGGAGACGTGCCCGAGGTCGACGCGGCGGCGCTGGAACGCGACCTGGCCGCCGAGGTCGACGGGGAGGTGCGCTTCGACGCCGGCTCCCGCGGGGCGTACTCGACGGACAGCTCGAACTACCGGCAGGTGCCGATCGGCGTGGTGCTGCCCCGCACCGTGGAGGCGGCCGTCGCCGCGGTGCGGGTCTGCCGGCGGCACGGCGCCCCGATCACCTCCCGGGGCGGCGGCACGAGCCTGGCCGGCCAGTCCACCAACACGGGCGTGATCATCGACTGGTCGAAGTACTGCCACCGGCTGGTGGCGGTCGACACGGACCGGCGTACCTGTCTGGTCGAGCCCGGCATCGTGCTGGACACCCTCAACGACAGGCTCACGGAGACCGGCCTGGAGTTCGGGCCGGAGCCGGCCACCCACAGCCACTGCACCCTCGGCGGGATGATCGGCAACAACTCCTGCGGGGCCACCGCGCAACGCACCGGCAAGGTGGTCGACAACGTCGTCGAGCTGGAGGTGCTGCTCTACGACGGCACCCGGATGTGGGTCGGCGCGACCTCCGACGAGGAGTACGCCCGGATCCAGGCGGAGGGAGGTCGTCGGGCCGAGGTCTACCGGCGGTTGCGCGCGCTCCGTGACGCCCAGGCGGAGGAGATCCGCACCCGCTATCCCGACATCCCGCGCCGGGTCTCCGGCTACAACCTCGACAGCCTCCTGCCGGAGCAGGGCTTCCACGTCGGTCGGGCCCTGGTCGGCAGCGAGGGCACCTGCGTGGTGGTGCTGCGCGCCCGGCTGAGGCTGGTGCCGGTCGTGCCGGCCCGCACCCTGGTGGTGCTGGCATATCCGGACATCGCCGTCGCCGCCGACGCCGTGCCGGAGATCCTGCCGCACCGGCCCATCGCGCTGGAGGGCATCGACCGGGCGCTGATCGGCTTCCAACAGCGCAAGCACCTCAACCCGGACGCGCTGACGCTGCTGCCCGAAGGCGGCGCCTACCTGCTGGTGCAACTGGGCGGCGACCGGCCGGAGGAGGCCACGGCGGCCGCCGACGGTCTGCTGCGGGCGCTGGGCAAGCGGCGCGACGACCCCGGCGTGGGCTACTTCGACGACCCGGAGCAGCAGAGGCAGCTCTGGCTGATCCGGGAGTCCGGGCTCGGCGCCACCGCGCGGGTCCCCGGCCTGCCGGACACCTGGACCGGTTGGGAGGACTCCGCCGTCGCCCCGGCCCGACTCGGCGGGTACCTGCGCGACCTGCGCGGGCTCCTCCGGGAGTACGGCTACGGGCAGGCGTCGCTCTACGGGCACTTCGGGCAGGGCTGCGTGCACACCCGGATCCCGTGCGATCTGGTCAACCCGGACGGGGTCCGGGACTACCGCTCCTTCCTGGAACGCGCCGCCGACCTGGTGACCCGGTACGGTGGGTCGTTCTCCGGCGAGCACGGCGACGGGCAGGCCCGGGGCGAGCTGCTGCCGAAGATGTTCGGTGAGCGGCTGGTCGACGCCTTCGCCCAGTTCAAGGCGATCTTCGACCCGGACGACCGGATGAACCCTGGCAAGGTCTCCGGGCCCGACCCGCTCGACAGCAACCTGCGGCTCGGCGTCGACTACGACCACGGCGACGTCGCCACGCACTTCGGCTATCCGCACGACTCGGGCAGCTTCAGCCGGGCCGTGCTGCGCTGCGTCGGGGTGGGCAAGTGCCGCCGGGAGGGCGGTGAGGTGATGTGTCCCTCCTACATGGTCACCAGGGAGGAGGAGCACTCGACCCGTGGCCGGGCCAGGCTGCTCTTCGAGATGCTCGACGGCACCGCCCGGGGCGGGCCGATCGCCGACGGCTGGCGCTCCGACGCGGTCCTGGACGCGCTCGACCTCTGCCTGGCCTGCAAGGGGTGCAAGGCCGACTGCCCGGTCAACGTCGACATGGCGACCTACAAGGCGGAGTTCCTGGCGCAGCACTACGCCGGCCGGCTGCGCCCCCGGGCCCACTACTCGATGGGCTGGCTGCCGCTGGCCGCCGCACTGGTGGCCCGGACCTCGCCCCGGCTGGTGAACGCGTTCGCCCGGGCGCCGGGGCTGGGCTGGCTGGCCAAGAAGGCCGCCGGGGTCGACCCGCGCCGGCAGATGCCGCTCTTCGCGCCGACGAGCTTCCAGCAGTGGTTCGCCGGCCGTACCCCGGGCGGCACCGGCGAGCGCGGCGAGGTGGTGCTCTGGCCGGACACCTTCACCAACCATCTGGAGCCGGGCGTCGCGCGGGCCGCGGTGGAGGTGCTGGAGCAGGCCGGCTGGCGGGTACGGGTGCCGGAACGTCCCGTCTGCTGCGGCCTGACCTGGATCTCCACCGGCCAGCTCGACGTGGCCAAGCGGGTGCTGATGCGTACCGTCGAGACGCTCCGCCCGCACCTGCGGGCCGGCACCCTGGTGCTCGGCCTCGAACCCAGCTGCACGGCGGTGTTCCGGGCCGACGCCGAGGAGCTCTTTCCGCACGACCCGGACGTCGAGCGGCTGCGCCGGCAGACCGTCACCCTCGCCGAGCTGCTCGGCGCGCACAGCCCCGGCTGGAAGGCACCCCGGCTGGCCCGGACCGCACACGTGCAGCGGCACTGCCACCAGCATGCGGTCCTCGGCTTCGACGCCGACGCCGCGCTGCTCGCCGGTGCCGGCGTCGACGTCGACCTGCTGGACTCCGGATGCTGCGGGCTCGCCGGCAACTTCGGCTTCGAGCAGGGGCACTACGAGGTCTCGACGGACTGCGCCGAGCGGGTGCTGCTGCCCGCCGTACGCGACGCCGGCCGGGCGGACGTCGTGCTGGCCGACGGCTTCAGCTGTCGTACCCAGATCGCCCAGGGCGACGCGGGCGGGCGGGGCGCCGTACACCTGGCCGAACTGTTACGCGCCGGGCTGCGCGGCGACGACGGCCGGGCGGAGCCCGAGCGGCGCTGGGCCGACCGGCCGGAGCCGCCGTCCCGGGCGGCGCGCGTGGCGGCGGTCGCCGGTGCGGCAGGTGGTCTCGCCGCCACGGCGCTGGGCGTGGCGGTCTGGGCCGGCCGGCGGATGTGGCGGTGAGCGCCCGGACGCCGCTCCGTGGCGCGGACGTCCTGCCCGGACGGGTGCCGGAGTCGGACGGGACCACGCAGCGGTGGCGGGTGGCGTGAGGGTGCTGCCGCACGGTCCACAGCCGGGCGGCGGACGTGGTCCGGAGCCGGGCGGAGGGCGACAGGACGCGGCCGGCCGGCCGCGCGGCGACGACGGGCGCGGTGGCCGGACGGGGTCGCTGCGGCACCGGATGCGGTCCGGTGGGCTGGTCACGGTCCAGCTCGGCGACCGGGCGGTACGCCGGGCGCTGCGGCACCGGATCCACGGTCTCGCCGCCGAGGCCAGCTTCTGGACCATGCTCTCGATGCCACCGCTGCTGCTCGCCCTGCTCGGCCTGATCGGCCAGCTCGAGGGCCTGCTCGGCCCGGGCACCGCGGGCCGGGTCGCCACCGCGATCCTGCGCTGGGCGGACGGCGTCTTCACCGACCAGACGATGGGTACGGTGATCGGACCGCTGGTGGAGAGCACGCTCCGGGAGGGGGACTCCGGCGTCGTCTCCGTGGGGCTGATCCTCGCGCTCTGGAGTGGCTCGGCGGCACTGAGCAACTACGTCACCGCCATCACCCTGGCCTACGGGATGGACGGGCTGCGCAGCTTCTGGCGTACCCGGCTGCTCAGCCTGGCCCTGTATCTGGCCGCGCTGGTGATCGGGGTGGTGCTGCTACCGCTGCTCGTGCTCGGGCCCGAGCTGTTGGAGCGGCTGCTGGCCGGGGTGCCCGGTCCGGATCTGGCCTGGCTCGTCCCGGTGGCATACTGGCCGGTCGTTCTGGCGCTGTCGATCGCCGCGCTCACCTCGCTCTACCACGTCGCGGTGCCGACCCGGACCCGCTGGCGCAGGGACCTGCCGGGAGCCGTCCTCGCGTTGCTGATCTGGGTGGCGGGCAGCGCGGCGCTGCGCGGCTACCTCGCGTCGAGCCTGCGCACCGACACCGGTCCGGCCGCGGCGCCGATCGCGGTCCTGATCTTCTTCTTCGTCACGGCGCTGGCGGTGCTGATCGGTGCGGAGGTCAACGCGGCCGTCGACGCCCGCTGGCCGGACCGGTCCACCCAGGAGGGCCGCCGGGACGCCCGCGAGCGTCGCCGGGACGCCCGCGAGCGCCACGGGGAGCCGGAAACCGCCGAGGACGAGCCGGAAACCGCAGCAGACGAGATTGACGCCGCCGGCAACGAGCCGGAAGCCGCAGGAGACAAGAGAGAATGACCGCAGAGCACTGGCCGTTACCGCTCTCCGCCCTCGCGCTGGCCGGCGCCCTCCTCGCGATCGTGCTGGTCGGACGCCCGCTGGCCCGGACCGCGGACGAACTCGCCGACCGGACCGGGCTCGGCGAGGCGGTCGCGGGTGGACTGCTGCTCGGAGCCGTGACCTCGCTGCCCGGGATCGGGACCATCGTGACCGGCGGCCTGCGCGGCGACGCCGAGTTCACCCTGGCGAACCCGATCGGCGGCATAGCGGTCCAGTCGGTCTGGCTGGCCATAGCCGACCTGCTCTACCGGCGGGCGAACCTGGAACACGCGGCGGCCTCGCTGGAGAACATCATGCAGGCGCTGGTGATGATCGCCCTGCTCAGCCTGCCGGTGATCGCGTACGCCACGCCGGATCTGCGGCTGCTCTGGGTCCATCCCGCCAGCCTGCTGATCCCGCTCTTCTACGGCTACGGCCTGGTGCTGATCCGGCGCCTGCGACGCGAACCGATGTGGCATGCCGAGCAGACGCCCGACACGCGGCAGGACTCGCCCGACACCACCGTGCGGACCCGGACCCCGGTGCTGTGGTGGCGGCTGGCGGCGCTCGCCGTCGTGGTGGCGGCCACCGGCTACGTGATCGGCGAGGCGGGCCTGGGCATCGTCGCCGGCACCGGCCTGCCGAGCGGGCTCGTCGGGTTCACCCTGACCACCATCGTGACCTCCGCGCCGGAACTGATCACGCTGCTGGCGGCCGTGCGCATCGGCGCCATCACGCTGGGCGTGGGAAACATCCTCGGCGGCAACATCTTCGACTCCCTCATGCTGCCGCTGGCCGACGCCGCGTACCGACCCGGGCCGATCTACGCCGCCGCCGGGCCGGCCGGCCTGCTGCTCACCGGGGCCACCCTGCTGATCACGGCGACGCTCTGCGCCGGATTGATCCTCCGGGAACGACGTGGGGTCGGTTTCGAGGGCGTGGCGATCCCCGCCATCTATGTGGGGGCCGTCGCCCTGCTCTTCACCCTCGGTTGAGCGGAGGACGCGACGAGCCCACTCGCACGGGCGGCCGGCGATCGTCCGTCCTGCGGTGCCTCCTCGGGATCGTCTGTCCTGCGGCGCCTTCCCGGGATCGCCGGGCCCGGGGCGGGTGTCGTTGGCGGGCGGTCCACTGTGACCGTTGCCAGCCGGCCGGTCGTGCCGCCGGCAGGTGGTCGGGTTTTCCGGATTCCCGCGCCGGGTAGTTGGTTCACATCCGACAACCATCAGGAGGCGCGAATGAGTCGGCGTACCGAGTACCACGTGGTGCCCGAGGCCAGCGGCTGGAAGGTGGAGCACGGCTCCCAGGTCGTCGGCCGCTACGACACGAAGGACAGCGCGCTGAGCGCCGGCCGCGACACGGCACGGGCCAACCAGCCCAGCCAGCTCGTCGTGCACCGGCAGGACGGCCAGATCGAGACCGAGCACACCTACCAGGACGACCCCTTCCCGCCCGCCGGATGATCCCGGCGCGCCTGCGGCTCACGTGACACCAGCGACGGGGCGCTCCCGGCGAACCACCCCATACCACCCACGTGCGGCCACAAACATGAGCGAGTGTTATTTCTTCTCTGCCGGGTATGTCGCGCCATGCGGTATCCCTGCCGGGAAGCGTCCGTGCCGTCCGTGGGTGTCCTGGTCGAGCTGGCCGATGGCCCGCTCGCCGGCGGTCATGTCAAGTGCTGGGAACGGTTCGCCGGGGCCGCCGCCTCGATCGATCCGGCTGATCTCGGCATCGACCTCACCGTCTATCTGCTCGGTCGGCGCGAGGAGGCGCGGCATCTCTCGTCCGCTGTCCGGATAGTGACCCTGCGTCCGATATTCGGCAACAGGGCGCTGGCCCGGCACCTCGGCGGGGTCGACGCCACGGACCTGACCCCGCACCACCCGCGCCTGGCGACCCTGCTACCCCGCCACGACGTGTGGCACCTGACCCACGCCTTCGGCTTCGCCGCCACCGCGGCCCGACTCGCCAGGCGACATCCGGACCGCCGGCTCACCGCCTCGCTGCACACCGACGTACCGGTGCTCACCGCCGCCTACGTCGACCAGATCATCCGGGCGGCGGCACCGCCGCGTCCCGACTCCGCCCACGACGACGCCGGCAGCCCGCTCGCGCGGCTCGCCGGTCACCTGGCCCGGCGCCGCCGGGACCGGTTCCTGCGCCTGTGCGACACCGTGCTGGTCGCCACCGAGAACGAACGCGCCGAGATCGCCCGCCTCGTCGGTCCCGGCCGGGTGGCCCTGCTCGGTCGCGGCATCGACGCCCGCCGGTTCCCCGCCGTCACGGACGGGACGGCGCCCGCCGCACCGGCGCACCCCGGCCGGTTCGTCGTACTCTTCGTCGGCCGGGTCGACGCCTCCAAACGCGTCATGCTGCTCGGCGAGGCCGTACGCATGCTGCGCGCCGCCGGCCGCCCCGTGCAACTCGTCGTCGCCGGCAGCGGCGCCCAGCAGGCCGCCCTGGCACGACTGCTCGGCGGATCGGTCACCCTGCTCGGCCAGATTCCGCAGGAGGAACTCGCCGCCACCTACGCCGGTGCCGACGTGCTCGCCTTCCCCTCCCGCAGCGAGACCGCCGGCAACGTCGTCGCCGAGGCCATGGCCTGCGGCCTGCCGGTCCTGCTACCGGCCGGCGCCCGCACCACCGCCTGGTTCGCCCGGCCCGGCACCGACGGCATCACCGTCAGCCCCGACACGCCGGCCGGCTGGGCCACCGAACTCGCCCGACTCATCGACGATCCGACGCGGCACCGCGCCATCGCCGAGGAGGCCGCGCACACCTCCCGCACCCGGCACCGCACCTGGCAGCAGGTCCTCACCGAGGACCTGCTGCCCGTCTGGACGACCCGGACCACACACCAGGCCACCCCGTCCCGGCACCTGCGGCACACCGGCTGACCCACCCTTCACCGTGGGACCGTGCCGGAGCGGTCGGCGGCCCCCTTCACCGTGGGACCGTGCCGGAGCGGTCGGCGGCCCCCTTCACCGTGGGACCGTGCCGGAGCGGTCGGCGGACCCGGGACGGGCGGCCTTCTCCCGCTCGTGCAGTGCGGCGAGCCTGGGCGAGGTGTCCAGCAGCACGATCCCGGCGAGCAGCAGCAGCACGCCCGCGCCGGCCGCGGTGCCGGCCAGCCAGCCGGCCCGCACCGACTCCCCGAACAGCGCGACGCCGATGACCACGGCAACCGCCGGTTCCACCGCGTCGATGACCGGCGCACTCGCGGCGAGCGGGCCGGCCTGGTAGGCGCTCTGGATCAGGAGCAGGCCGCCGATGCTGGCCACCACCAGCAGGTACGTCTGCCACGCGCCGAACAGCGCGCCGGCCCCCTCGCCGATCCGGTGCACGGTGATGTCCAGCAGGGCCGACTGGGTTCCCATGGTCAGTCCGGCGGCGAGCGCGATCAACGAGGCTCTGGGGCTGCCGGAGACCGTCCGGCCCCCGGCCAGTGCCCCGGCCGCCAGGGCGGCGACGATCCCGATGGTCAGCAGCCAGCCGCCGGTGGTCGCCATCGGTGCCCCACCGCGCGGTCTGGCGGCGGCGAGCGCCACGGCCAGTCCCACCGCCACGGCGATCCCTCCCGACCACTCCCGCACGCCGATGCGGCAGCCGCGTAGCCGGGCCGCCAGCGGGATCGCGAAGACGAGCTCGGTGGTGATCAGCGGCTGCACCAGGATCAGCGGGCCGTGTGCGAGGGCCAGCATCTGGAAACCGTACGAGAGCACGGCGAAGCCGAGCCCGACCAGCCACAGCCTGCGCCGGGCCAGCGCCAGCAGCAGGCGGAGTCGCATCCCCTCCTCACTCGGCCGGGCGCTGGCCTCGTGCTGTTGCAGGACACCGGCGAGCGCGAAGCACGCTCCGGCCGCCAGTGACGCGGCGATGGCGATGAGCACCGTCGGGCATTCCCGGCGAACCGGCGGGCAATCCTCGCCGCGTTTGGCCCCGGGGCCGCCGGGTAGCCTCGCTGGTGGCCTACCTTCTGGCGCTCGTCGCGGCGGCGCTGTTCGGTGTGGGCGCCAGCGTGCAGCAGCGGGTCGCCGCACAGGCGCCGGACGAGAGCGTCCTGCACCTGTCGCTGCTCTGGTATCTCGTCCGGCAGCCGCTGTGGCTGGTGGGTGTGGCCACCGCCCTGATCGGCAACCTCTTCGCCGGCTCGGCGCTCGGCATGGGCGGGGTGGCGCTGGTGCAACCGCTGCTGGTGGCCAGGCTGATCTTCGCGTTGCCGCTCGCCGCCCGCTGGAACCGGCGCTCGCTGCACCGGCGTGAGTGGCTCGGCGCCGTGGCCGTGGTCGCCGGTCTCGCCGCCTTCATGGTGGCCGGTCGGCCGAGTCCCGGCGAGAACGGGGTGGAAAGCGACGGGTCCGTGCCGCGCTGGCTGCTCACCGGCGGCACCGTCGTGGCGATCACGGCAGGTCTCGTGCTGATCGCCCGCCGGCTGCGCCCGAACAGCGAGGCGCCGGTGCTGGGCGCGGGCGCGGGCATGCTCTTCGCCCTCCAGTCGGGCCTCACCAGCATGGCCGTCAGCCGGTTCGGCCGGGACGGGCTGCTCGCGTTGCTCACCACCTGGCCGACGTACGCGGTGGTGGCCACCGCCGTGGCCGGCACCCTGCTCGCGCAGAGCGCCTACAAGCTCGCGCCGCTGCCGGCGTCGTATCCGCCGCTCGCCGCCACCGAGCCCCTGGCCGGGATCGCCATCGGGTTGAGCCTGCTCGGCGGCACCCTGGTGGTGACCCCGGCGGCGGTGGCGGTGGAGGCGCTCGGTCTGGCCGTGATGACCGTCGGCGTGTTCGTGCTGGCCTCCTCCCCGCTGGTGACCGGGGCACATCACACCACGGGCCGGCCGACTCCGGACGACGCGACCGTGGAGGCGCACGAGGAGGAGCACCGGCCCCGGTCGTAGCCGGCCGTCACCCGAGTCGACGGTTGAGGTAGCGCTGCTCCGGCAGGCTCGCGGTCAACCGTGCGGCCTGCCGGTAGTGCTCCGCGGCGGCGTCGGGCTCGCCGGCCAGTTCGAGCAGGTGGGCGCGGACGGCGTAGAGCCGGTGGTGCCGTCTCATCGCGGGATCGGCCAGTAGCGGATCGAGCAGGGCCAGACCGATCTCCGGTCCGTGCGCCATGGCGACGGCGACCGCGTGGTTGAGCGCCACGGTCGGGCCGGGAGCAACCCGGCTCAGCATGTCGTAGAGGACGCTGATCTGTAGCCAGTCCGTGGTCTCGTAGCCGGGTGCCTCGGCGTGGACCGCGGCGATCGCGGCCTGGAGCTGGTAGCGGCCCACGTGCCCCCGGGGGAGGGTCCGGTCGAGCAGCGCCACGCCCTCGGCGATCAGGTCGGACCGCCAGAGCGTACGGTCCTGCTCGGCCAGGGGCACGAGTTCGCCGTCGGGGTCGGTCCGGGCGGGCGAGCGGGCGTGGGTGAGCAGCATCAGGGCCAGTGCGCCGGACACCTCGTCGTGGTCGGGCAGCGCGGCGTGCACCTGGCGGGTGAGCCGGATCGCCTCCTCGGCGAGCGGGACGTCGACCAGCGACTCGCCGGAGGTCCGCGTGTAGCCCTCGGTGAAGATCAGGTGACACACGTCGAGGGCGGCGGCGACGCGGGCCGGCAGTTCCCGCCCGGCGGGCATCGCGAACCGCGCGCCCGCCTCCCGCAGCGACGTCCGGGCCCGGCTGAGGCGCTGGCTCATCGTGCGGGCCGGCACCAGGTACGCCGCCGCGATCTGCTCCACGCTCAGGCCGGCCACCGACCGCAGGCTGAGGGCCACCTGTGACGGTCGGCTCAGGACCGGGTGGCAGCAGAGGAGGAAGAGCCGGAGGGTGTCGTCCACCTCGGGTACCGGTGCCTCGTCGGCGGCCGGGGCGGTGCCGGCGTGCCCCGGCCGGCGCGCGGCGTCCAGCGCCTCCCGGCGGATGCGGGCGGAGTCGGCGCGGACCCGGTCGATCAGGCGCCGGGACGCGACCCGGATCAGCCACGCCCGCGGGTCGTCCGGTACCCCGGTGCGCCACCGCGCGGCGGCAGCCTCCGCGGCGTCCTGGACCGCGTCCTCGCAGTCGCCCAGATCGCCGTACCTGCGCAGCAGCGCGGCGTGGACGTGTGGCGCCTCCCGACGCCACACGTCCGCGAGGCTCGGCTGCCCCGGGCCGGCGGGGTGGTTACTGATCGTCACCGCCGGGCCACATCAACGGCCGCAACTCGACCGTCTCGTCCGGGCCGGCGAACCGGGCGGCGACCTCCTCAGCGCGGGCCCGGCTCTCGACGTCGACGAGGAAGAAGCCGGCGAGGTGTTCCTTCGTCTCCGAGTACGGGCCGTCGCTGGCCAGCGGCGTGCCGTCCCGCCACCGGTACAGCCGGGCGGCGGCCGGGTCGCCGAGCGCCTCGCCGCCGACCAGCTCACCGTTGGCGTGGAGCTCGGACATCACCTGCTCGAACTCCTCGCCCAGCCGCCTGCGCGTCTCGGCGGGAAGCGCCTGGTGTGCGGCGAGGTAGTCGCTGGTCGGATGCCCCCATGGCTGCGGGTTCGAGTGGATCATGATCACGTACTTCATCGGGATCACCCTCGGGTCGTGCGACGGCCGTTCCGTCGCTCGACGGGAACGTCGGTGCGGCCCGGCCGATGTCGACACCGGCCGTGGGTCATCCCGGCCCCGGCGCCGTGCCGGTCAGCTCTTCGCTGAGCGTCCACAACCGTACGGCGGCCGCGGCGTCCCCGGCCAGCGGGCCCGGCTCGGCCGGCCTGCACCTGACGAAGTAGCCTCCGGTCACCTCGGCGACCTCGGGGGAGCTGGCGAGGTACAGCGACGTCCTGGCCCCGGTCGCCGGTCCGGGCTGGAAGCGCACGACGAGTCGCACCGCCGCGCCGAGCAGCCCGGTGACGTCCCGGCCGAGCGCGGTACGCACGAAGCCGGGATGCAGACAGTTGGCGGTGACCCCGGTGCCGGCCAGGCGCCTGGCCAGCTCGACGGTGAAGAGGACGTTCAGCAGCTTCGAGAGGGGATAGGCCTGTGCCTGCCCGTCCTGCGTGCCGCGGGCCAGAGCGTCCCAGGGGATCGTCCGGACCTGCTTGTGCGCGGCGGACGAGACCGTGACGACCCGGGCGGGAGCACTGCGTTCCAGCAGCCCGCGCAGCAGGTTCGTCAACAGGAACGGCGCCAGGTGGTTGGTCGCGAAGGTGCTCTCCAACCCGTCGGCGGTCAGCCGGCGGCGCATCGCGATGATGCCGGCGTTGTTCACCAGCACGTCGAGCCGATCGTGCCGGGCCTGGACCTCGCCGGCCAGCCGGCGTACCTCGGCCAGGCTCGACAGGTCGGCGGTCAACGCCTCGACCCGGGCGTCCGGTACCCGCCGGCGGATCTCGTCGCACGCCGTCGCCGCACGTGTCGCGTCGCGGGCGACGACGACCACCGTGGCGCCGAGGGCCGCCAGCCCGGCGGCGGTCTCCCTGCCGATGCCACTTGTGGCACCGGTCACCAGACAGGTCCTGCCCGACATCGTCGTCACGTTGCCCTCCAGGTGGGACGTCCGGTCGCCGATCCCGCACGGGGGGTGTCGTCGATCCCGCACCGGGGTGTCGTCGATCCCGCAGGGGAGTCAGGCGTCGCGTCGGTGTCGACGGTAGCCGTGCCGCGCTCGTCCGGACGCTCCGCTGCTGCCGGTGCCACCCGGAGGCGAGGTACGGTTTCCATGATCGAAGAGCGTGGGCGCCGGTGACAGGTTGCCCGCGCCACGCGCGTGCCGAGCCCCGGATCGGGGCGGAGGACGCCGGCAACGGGCCGGGAGAGGACGCCGGCGACGGGCCGGGAGAGGAGCGACATGGCGCAGCGCAGGGCACTGGTGGTTCGCGGCGGCTGGGAGGGGCACCGGCCGGTCGAGGCGACGGAGCTGTTCATTCCGTTCCTCGAGAGCGGCGGCTATGCCGTACGGGTCGAGGAGTCGACGGAGATCTACGCGGACGCCGCCGAGATGGCCGGCACCGACCTGGTCCTGCAGTGCGTGACGATGTCGCAGATCAGCGCCGAAGAGCTCGCGGGGCTCAGCGCGGCGGTCGTCGCCGGCACCGGCTTCACCGGCTGGCACGGCGGCATCGCGGACTCGTTCCGGGCATCCTCCGACTACCTGCACCTGGTGGGCGGCCAGTTCGCCACCCACCCGGGCAGGGAGCCGTGCGAGCGTCGCGGCGGCGAGGAGGACAACTTCCTGCCGCACAGCGTGCAGATCACCGACCTCGGCCGCGAGCACCCGATCACCGCCGGGATCGAGGACTTCGACCTGGTGACCGAGCAGTACTGGGTGCTGCACGACGACCTGGTCGACGTGCTCGCCACGACGACCCACCCGACCCGGACGTGGCACCCGTGGCACCGGCCGGTCACCTCGCCGGCCATCTGGACCCGGCTCTGGGGGGCCGGGCGCGTGGTCGTGACCACTCCGGGGCACAGCCTCGACGTGTTGGCGCATCCCAGCGTCCGCACCGTCATCGAGAGGGGGATGGTGTGGGCGACCCGCACCGCATCGGAATCGTAGGTCTCGGCGTCATCTCCCGCGCGTACCTGCGGACCCTCGGCGACCATCCCGGGATGAGCATCGCCGCGGTGGCCGACATCGACGCCTCCCGGGCGGTCGCGGTGGCCGCCGCGCTCCCCGGCGCCGAGGCGTCGAGCGTCGAGCGGCTGCTCGACCGCCCGGACGTGCGGACCGTGCTCAACCTGACGACTCCGGCGGCGCACGCCGAGATCTCGCTCGCCGCGATCGGGGCGGGCAAGAACGTGTACGTGGAGAAGCCGCTCGCCGTCACGTTTCCGGAGGGCCGCGTGATAGTCGACCGGGCGGCGGCGGCCGGCGTCCGGCTGGGCTGCGCGCCGGACACCGTCCTCGGCACGGGTACGCAGACGGCGCGCGCCGCGATCGACGGCGGTCTCATCGGGCGCCCGCTCTCCGCCTCGGCCGTGATGGTCACGCCCGGGCACGAACGCTGGCATCCCCAGCCCGACTTCTACTACACCGCCGGTGGTGGTCCACTGCTGGACATGGGGCCGTACTACATCTCCGCCCTCGTCCACCTGCTCGGGCCGGTCCGCGCGGTGACCGGAGCCGCCGCCCGGCTGCGCGCCGAGCGGGTCATCGGCTCGGGTCCGCGCATCGGCCAGCGGATTCCGGTCGAGGTCGACAGCCACGTGACCGGCGTGCTGGAGCACGCGGGCGGTGTCCTCTCCACCATCACGACGAGTTTCGACGGCGTCGCCACGACCGCCGCGCCGATCGAGGTGCACGGCGAGGAGGGCACGCTCGCCGTACCCGATCCGAACCAGTTCGAGGGCGAGTCCCGGCTCTTCGCGCTCGGTGACACCGGATGGCGCACGCTGCCGACGGCTGCGGGCTACGGCGGCGGTGGCCGGGGGATCGGCCTGATCGACCTCGTCACCGCCGACGCGCGGCGCCCGCCGCGGGCCGGCGGCGAGCTGGCGCTGCACGTGCTCGAGACGATGACCGCCCTGCTCCGCGCGGCGGCCGAGGGCCGGCGGATCGAGCTGACCACGGTGGTGGAGCGGCCGGCAGCGGTCCCCATCACGTCGGTCGAGGAGTGGAAGCCGTCCCCGGCGTCCGGGCGCTGAGCGTCGTCCCGCCGGGCCGGCACCCGGGCCGGGGTCCGGACGCTGACCCGCGCAGCGCCCGGACACCGACCCGACGACTCCGATGACGCGGTGGTTCCGATGACGCGGTGGTTCCGATCGCGCGGTGGTGCCGATCGGGTGGTGGTGCCGATCAGGCGGTGCTGAGGTCGCGGCGGCGGAACGCCAGCGTCGCCACCTGCGCGACGGCGGCGGCGCCGAGGGTCAGCAGGAGCACGGCGCCGATGTCGATCTCGTCGAGCGGATACTCGCCGATGTGCTCGAACGGCGACAGCCGTACCGCACCGGCGGGGATGTCGAGGATCGGTGCGAAGAAGCCGACGATCAGCGCATATCCGACGACCACCCAGACGGCCGGCATCGCCCGTGGGACGAGCGCGTAGAGCGCGGCGGCGACGGCGAGGACCAGCCAGACCGCCGGGGTGTGTGCCAGGTGGCCCAACAGGAGGTCGCCGAGGAGGGACGCGTCTCCGGTGCTCGCCGCCGCGCCGACCCCCATCCCGAGACCGGCGACGAAGAGCAGCCACGGCACGCCGGCCGCGGTGACCGCGAGGTGGCTGCCGATCCAGGCGCGTCGGCTGACGGCCGTCGCGAGTACCGGCTCGGTGCGGCCGTCGGTCTCCTCGCCGCGCAGGGTGTGTACCGCGAGTACGGCGTAGATCGCCACGGTCAGCGCCATGGTCAGACCCATCAGCCCGAGGAAGCCGGCGAGCAGGTCCTCGGTGCCGCCCATCACCGCCACCAGATCCTCCGGCGCGTCCGCGAAGCCGTCGAGCATCGGCTGGGTGAACGATCCGTAGGCGAGGCCGCTGACCAGCAGGGCGGCGCTCCAGCCGAGCAGGCTGGCCCGGTGCAGCCGGAAGGCGAGGCTGAGCGGGCCGGCCAGCCAACCGGCGGCGCGCGGGTCACCGGGGCGGGGCGGGATCAGGCCCGCGCCGAAGTCGCGGCGTGCCGACAGTGCGTAGCCGGCGGCGGCGGTGCCCGCCACGAAGGCCAACGAGATCAGCAGCGGCCACCAGCGGTTGTGGACGTACGGCGCGGTCTGCTGGGACCAGCCGATCGGGGAGAGCCAGGAGAGCCAGCCCGGCCCGCTGCCCTGGACCGTCGCCATGTCGCCGAGGCCGCGCAGCAGGAACGCGGCCCCGAGGGCGGTGCCGGCCAGGCCGGCGGCCGCCCTCGGATACTCGGACAGCTGGGCGGTGACCGTCGCGATGCCGGCGAAGGTCAGTGCCGAGACGCCGATGGCGGCGCCGAAGAGCAGCGATCCGGCCAGGTCGTAACCGTTGCCGGCCATCACCGACGTGACCAGCAGCGCCACCAGTACGCCCATCAGGGCGGTGAGGAGCAGCGCGGCGGTGACCTGGGCGTGCCGGCCGACGACGTTGGCCCGCACCAGCTCGGCCCGGCCGGACCGTTCCTCGGCCCGGGTGTGCCGGGTCACGGTCAGCAGCCCCATCAGCGCGGCGCCGACGTACAGGTAGAGGCCGTACTGGCCGGCGAGGAAACGCTCGATGGTCAGCGCGTCGTAGCCGAAGCCGGGCCCGCCGAAGAGGGCACCCGCCGGACTCTCGGAGAAGGCGGTCATCCCCGCCAGGTCCTCCGGCCCTTCGCTGATCCCCTCCAGCGCGGCGACGTAGTACATCATCATCAGGGTCAGCCCGAGGACCCAGGCGGGGAGGCGGATCCGGTCGCGCCGCAGCATGAACCGCAGCAGCGTGCCGGTCCCGCTGACCACGGTGGCACGGGCGGGGCCGGGGTGCGGCGGGCGGCCGGCGGTCGTGGTCGCGGTCGCCATCACGCCGCCCTCCGGGCACCGTAGTGGCGCAGCAGCAACTGCTCGAGGGTCGGCGGGCGGGCGGTCAGGCCCTGGACGCCGAGTTCGCCGAGCCGGCGTACCACGGTGCCGAGGTGCTCGCCGTCGACCTCGAAGCGGACGTGGCCGTTCTCGGTCCGCAGGTCGTGCACGCCGTCGAGACCGGCAAGCTCCTCGCCGGGCCGGTCGGTGATCGCCTCGACCGAGGTACGGGTCAGGTGACGCAGGTCGGTCAGCGAGCCGGTCTCGACGATCCGGCCCTGCCGGATGATCGAGATCTGGTCGGCGAGGACCTCGACCTGGGCGAGGATGTGGCTGGAGAGCAGCACGGTCCGGCCGGCGGCCTTGACCTCGCGGATGCACTCCTGGAAGACGGCTTCCATCAGCGGGTCCAGCCCGGCGGTGGGCTCGTCGAGCAGGAGCAGCTCGACGTCGCTGGCGAGCGCCGCGATCAGGGCCACCTTCTGACGGTTGCCCTTGGAGTAGGTCCGGCCCTTCTTGCTCGGGTCCAGGTCGAACCGCTCGCAGAGCTCGTCCCGGCGTACCGGGTCGGTGCCGCCGCGGAGCCGGGCGAAGAGGTCGATCGCCTCGCCGCCGGTGAGGTTGGGCCAGAGCTCCACGTCGCCGGGGACGTAGGCGAGTCGGCGGTGCAGGGGCACCGCCTCCGTCCACGGGTCGTGGCCGAGCACGCTGGCCTGGCCGGCGTCGGCGCGCAGCAGCCCGAGCAGGATCCGGATGGTGGTGGACTTGCCGGCGCCGTTGGGACCGAGGAAGCCGTGCACGTGGCCGGTCTCCACCCGCAGGTCGAGACCGTCGAGCGCCCTGACCCGGCCGAAGGACTTTTCGAGACGTTGGATGTGGATGGCAGCATTCATGGTGGTCGACCCCGTTCGAGGGAGCCTGTGGACCCGTCGGTCCGCAGGGGAGGAGAAGCGGATGGCGGACCGGCCGGCACGTCGACGTCCGGGGGGCCCGTGGTCCGTGGGAGAGGTGTCGCCGGAGGCGATGGGGCGCAACCGCCCCGCGCGGCCGGGGGGCGTGCTGCTGACTACGCGGCGGCGCTGGCCGCGTTGCCGGCCGGTGGCGGATCCGGGACGTACATCAGGTAGTCGTCAAGCATCGAGCGGTCGATGAAGAGACCCTGGGTGAAGAGTTCCAGGGCGGGGAGGGTGATCTCCTCCACGTACTGCCGGAACAGCTTCTGGAACGGCCCGGGCTCCAGCACCGCCTCGTGCGTGGTGAACCAGAGCACCATGCCACCCACCGCCTGGTAGGTGAGATAGCGGGTGCGGGCGGCCCGGTCGCGGCTCGGTTGGATCACGCCGGCCGCCTCACCGGCGGCGAGGTATTCCTCGGCGTCCGCCGCCAGCTGGGCGAGCAGCGCGCCGGCCAGGTCGCCGCCGGCCTGGAGGCTGCGCAGCAGATAACGCACGAGCGGTGCGAACCGCTCGACCTCGGCCAGTTGGGCCAGCAGCATCGTCGCGGTGCCGTCGGTGAGCGCCTTGGCCTTCTGCTCGCGGACCACCGCCAGGACGTGGTCGTCGCAGGCGCGGCGCAGCCCGTCCTTGGAGCGGAAGTGGTGCACGACCAGGCCGGCGGTGACGCCCGCGTCGGCGGCGATCGACCGCAGTCCGGCGCGGAAGCCGTCGCGGCCGAACCGCTCGATGGCGGCATCGCGGATCCGGTCCGCGGAGGCGATGTCGCCCTCCCGCTCCCCGGCAACCACGTGCGCCGATGCCATGACCGATACATTAAACACTCGTTCAATCCCGCGCAACGCCCTTTGGGACCCTCCTGCGGGCCCGAACCGCAGGTCCGGACGGCCGGCACCCCCGGTCGGAGGACTGTCGCCTCCGCACCGGGGGTGCGGTGGAACGCGCCGGGCGCCGGAGCCACCTGCCGGAGCAGGAGAAGCCACCTGCCGGAGCAGGAGAAGCTACCTGCCGGCGCAGGTCGGGCTCAGTCCCGTGCCCGTGCCGGTGCCCTGGAAGCCGAACTCGGTCGACTGTCCGGCCGGGATGGAGCCGTTGTAGCTGACGTTGGTGAACTGGACCGCACCGCTGTTGCCGCTGCGGTTGGCGTTCCACGCGTTGGTGACACTGACCCCGGACGGCAGCGACATCGCGACCGTCCAGCCGTTGACCGGCGAGGAGCCGGCGGTGACCCGGACGGTGGCGACGAACCCACCCGTCCACTGGTTGACCGAGACCGACGCCGAGCAACCGCCACCGGCCGGCGGCGGAGTGGTCGGAGCCGTCGTCGGCGGGGTGGTGGGCGGGTTGGTCGGCGGGTTCGTGGGACCGGAGGTGGGGGGCGTGGTCGGCGGGTTGGTCGGGCCGTCGGTGAGGGTCGGGGTCTGCCAGTCCCGCCACTCGGCCAGGTTGCCGGCCTTGCGGCTGGAGATCCGGAAGGTGCCCGCCGCGTTGCCGGTCTTCAGCAGGAACTTCTGGAGGTGCTGCTGCAGCGGCGTCCGCCACTCCGACCTGGTGGCGCAGTGGGTGCCGTCCTGGACGTCCGACCAGTAGGTGATGTTGTCACCGGCACCGAGCGCCTTGTAGACCTCCGCGCCGCCCAGCGCCGCCACGCTCCCCGACCTGGCGCCCAGCCAGTCGACGTGCGGGTTGTCCATGATGAACAGGCCGCGCGGCGCGACCATCCCCACCATCTGGTGGGTGTCCACCGGCAGGCCGTTCGGGTTGCCGGTGTAGGAGCTGAACGCGTCACCGAGCCACGGCTGCTCCGAGTAGGCGCTGCTCAGCGGCTGGGCGCCGCTCTCCGAGGCGATCGCCCGGAACGCGCCGACGCCGCCGCTGCCCGACTCGATCGGCATCGTCAGCGCGATGCGCTGGTCGAACACGCCGGTCACGAAGGCGCCCTTGCCGTACCGCGAGCAGCCCGTGACGCCCATCGCGTCGGCCCGGAGGATGTTGCCCCCGGACTGCTCGATGACGTCGATGATCCGGCTCACGCCCCAGGCCCAGGCCATCAGCAGCCCGGTGCTGCTCGACGAGCCGTAGACGCTGTAGAAGGCGCCCTGCTTGTTGTTGCGCGGCGTCCCCTCCCGGCCGACGGCGAAGGGGTCGTAGTTGATGATCGCGACACCGGCGGACCTGATCGTGGAGGTGTCCGCCCCGAGACTGCCGAGGACGACGACGGCCGGGAAGGGGCCGGAACCGCTCGGCAACTGGACGCTCGCCGAGAAGCTGGAGCTGCGGCCCTGGTCCGACACGTTGACGGTGATGCTGCTGCTGGAGACGGTGCCGGTGACGGTCGCCGGCTTCGCGGGCTTCTGGCCGTAGATGGTCCGCTCCGCCAGCTCCCTGGTCTCGGCCCGCCGGCACCGCCAGTCGGCCTTGCTGGTTATCCGCGTACCGTCGATCTTCCGGAACGGGTCGGGGAGCCTGGAGGTGGAGGTCGAGGAGCCGGAGGGTACCGGGCAGTCGGCGCCCTCGTCCTCGACGGACGAGGCGGCCAGCACGCTGCCGGCGGCCTCGGCGGTCGTGGTTCTCGCTACGACGGTCACCGTTCCGGCGACCGCGAGCGCCGCCGTCGCCAGCACGACGACCGTCGAACGGATCGTAGAGCGGCCCGAGCTGGTGATCACTGGGGCTCTCCTTCCGAGGATTGGGTGGTGGGACGACAGCTATTGAAGATCACAGATGTCGACATCGATAAGTTTCGGTCAGCATGCTGAAACATGTCAATGTCGTGACCGAGGTGATCGCCGCCGCCCGCAGCCGTCACGTGGGGTAAGAGCCCGAAACATTTCCGAAAGTGGCATCGGCGGAGGCGCCGCCGTGTCGCCGGGTCGGCACCTGTCCGGCGGGCCGCCATGCCGGAGTCGCCGGCCGGGCCGCCCGGTATCCTTGGCCGCCGCACCCCTGCCCGCGTGGTGCAGGGCGCCGTCTCCGCGACATCCGCCCGAGGCGAGCGCTCCTTCGTCGACCTGGGAGACGGCCCCGTGACCCTGCCCCCGTCCGAACCGCCCGGCGCCCCGGCCGACCGGTCCGGCCCCGGCCCCGGCGCCGACCGGTACAGCCCCGCCGCCGCCGACTGGTTCGGCACCGCAGTCGACGCGTTGCCGGACGACGCCGACGGGAGCGTCCTGATCGGCCGGATCTGGGATCCCGTCGCCGGAGGACCGTCACCGGTGCTGGTCCGGCACCGCGACGTCTTCGACATCGGCACCGAGTACGCCACCGTCAGCGACATCTGCGAGCTGCCGGAGCCGGCCGCGGTGGTCGCCGGGCTCGGCGGCCGGCGGGTCGGCAGCTTCGCCGAGCTGCTCGCGAACACCGGCGCCGCGGTACGCGACCGGGGCCGGCCGTGGCTGCTCGCGCCGGTCGACCTCCAGGCGCTCAAGGCCGCCGGGGTGACCTTCGCGGTCTCGCTGATCGAGCGGGTCATCGAGGAGCGGGCCCGCGGCGACCTGGCGCTCGCGGCGGAGATCCGGCAGCGGATGCTCGTCGACATCGGCACCGAGCTCCGCGACCTCGCACCGGGCTCACCGGAGGCCGCCCGGCTCAAGAGCCTGCTCGTCGACGAGGGGCTGTGGAGCCAGTACCTCGAGGTGAGGATCGGGCCGGACGCCGAGATCTTCACCAAGGGGCAGGTCCTCTCGGCGGTGGGAACCGCCGTGCCGGTCGGGGTGCTCGCGGAGTCGACGTGGAACAACCCCGAGCCGGAGGTGGCCCTCGTCGTGGCGTCGACCGGGCGGATCGTCGGCGCGACCCTCGGCAACGACGTGAACCTGCGGGACGTCGAGGGGCGCTCCGCGCTGCTGCTGCCGAAGGCCAAGGACAACAACGCGTCGTGCGCGCTGGGCCCACTGATCCGGCTCTTCGACGAGCGCTTCGACCTGCGCCGGGTACGCGAGCTGGAGGTCGCACTCCGCATCGAGGGCGCCGACGGCTTCCGGCTGGAGGCGGTCTCGGAGATGACCCGGATGTCGCGTGACCCGCAGGCGCTGGTGCGGCAGCTGCTCGGCCCGCACCACCAGTATCCCGACGGTGCGGTCCTGATGCTCGGCACCATGTTCGCGCCGATCCAGGACCGGGACCACCCGGGCGAGGGGTTCACACACAGGCCGGACGACGTCGTCCGGATAACCTCGCCGGCCCTCGGCACCCTGGTCAACCGCGTCCGGCACGCGGAGGAGTGCGAACCCTGGACTTTCGGGGTACGCGAACTCATGCGCAATCTCGCGACGAGAGGACTGCTGTGAACGTCGTCACCACGGTCGACCCGAGGGACGGTCGGCAACGCGATACCGATCTGCGCCAGACCAGCGACGCGGAACTGAACTCGGCCGCCGCCGCGGCGACCGGGGCCGCCCGATGGCTCGCCGGCCTCGGCCGGAACGGTCGCGCCGACCTGCTCGACGCGGTCGCCGACTCGCTCGAGGCCCGCCGCACCGCGCTGGTCGAGGCGGCCGGATCCGAGACCGGGCTGGCCAGGGCACGCCTCGATGCCGAACTCACCCGGACCAGCGTCCAGTTCCGGATGTTCGGCGAGGTGCTCCGCGACGGCGGGTACGTCGAAGCCGCGATCGACCACGCCGCCGACACGGCGCTCGGCGCGGCTCCGGACGTGCGGCGGATGCTCGTCCCGCTCGGTCCGGTCGCCGTCTTCGGCGCCAGCAACTTCCCGTTCGCCTTCTCCGTCCCCGGCGGCGACACCGCCTCCGCGCTCGCCGCCGGCTGCCCGGTGGTCGTGAAGGCACACCCCTCCCATCCGCTGACCTCGCAGGCGTCCGCGGCGGCGATCGCGGCGGCCGTCGACGGCGCGGGCGGGCCCGACGGCACGGTGGAACTCGTGTACGGCGAGGAGGCCGGCCGGGCGCTCGTGCGGCACCCCGCCATCCGGGCCGCCGCGTTGACCGGCTCGCTCAACGCCGCCCGGGCCATCCAGGCGGCGATCGACGAGCGCCCCGATCCGATCCCCTTCTACGGCGAGCTCAGCAGCATCAACCCGATAGTCGTGCTGCCGGCGGCGGCCGCCGAGCGTCCGGACCAGATCGCCGAGGGCCTCTTCGGCTCCTTCACCGGTTCCGGCGGCCAGCTCTGCACCAAGCCCGGCCTGGCCTTCGTCCCCGCCGACCCGGGCGGCGACCGGCTGGTGGCGGCGCTGCGGGACCGGGTCGCCTCGGCCGGCGGCGCGGTCCTGCTCAACGAGCGGATCCGTGACGCCTTCGTCGTGCGGGAAGCCGAACTCGAGCGAGCCGGTGCCCGGGTCGCGGCACGGCCCGAGATCGCCGCCGGCGACGGCTTCGCCGTGGCGCCGGCACTGCTCGAGGTCGACCTTGCCGGCCTCTCCGCCGACATCGCCGACGAGTGCTTCGGCCCGCTGATGGTCGTGGTCCGCTACGCGGCGGTCGCCGACCTCGACGGGGCACTGGGGACCGTTCCGCCCTCGCTCACCGGCTCCATCCACCTCGCGGCCGAGGACGACCGGGCGGTCGTACGCGGACTGGTCGACCGCCTCGGCGCGAGCTCGGGCCGGATCGTCTTCAACGGCTATCCGACCGGGGTACGCGTCTCCTGGGCCCAGCATCACGGCGGCCCCTGGCCGTCCACCAACTCGCTGCACACCTCGGTCGGCGCCACCTCGATCCGCCGCTTCCTGCGTCCACTGGCCTGGCAGGACGCCCCCGAGTGGCTGCTGCCCGAGGAGTTGCGGGACGACCTCTCCACCATCCCGCGCCGGGTGGACGGGAGGTTGCAGCCGGGCCCGTCCGCCGCCTCGGTCGGCCGCTGACCACCGTCGGCCGCCGACCCGCACGTCCAGTCGCCCGCCGGACACCGTCCGGTCAAGCTTCGAGGTCGGGTCCGGTCGATCACTGGCTCCGAGCCCCGGCACGATGGCATGCTTGGCGTCGGGACGATGCCGGAGGTGTGGCGTGAGTGGAGCAGAGCTGCGGGACGGACCCGGTGACGGCCCCACGGCCGTACGCATACTCGTGGGTGCCCAACTGAGACGCCTGCGCGAGCAGCAGGGCTTGACCAAGGCGGAGGCCGCCGACCCGATCCGTGCCTCGGAGTCGAAGATCACCCGGATGGAGCTGGGACGGGTCGGCTTCAAGGAACGCGACATCCTCGACCTGCTCACGCTCTACGGCGTGCACGACGAGCAGGAGCGGGCAACGTTGCTGGCGCGGGCCCGTGAGGCGAACGCGTCGGTCTGGTGGCACTCCTACAGCGACGTCACGCCGAACTGGTTCCAGCGCTACCTCGGCCTGGAGGCGACGGCGACGCTGATCCGCACCTACGAGGTGCAGTTCGTCCCGGGCCTGCTGCAGACCGAGGAGTACGCGCGGGCGGTGGTGCGCCTCGGCCACGGCTCCGCCCGGGAGGACGAGGTCGCCCGCCGGGTACGGCTGCGGATGGAGCGGCAGCAGGTGCTCACCCGGCCGGATCCGCCGATGCTCTGGGCCGTGGTGGACGAGGCCGCGCTCCGGCGGCCGGTCGGCGGCCCGGAGGTGATGCGCGACCAGCTCGAGGCGCTGATCGGCATCGTCACGAAGATGCCGAACGTCAAGCTCCAGGTGGTCCCGCTCGCCGCCGGTGGGCACGCCGCGGCCGGTGGCGCCTTCAGCATCCTGCGCTTCCCGCAGCCGGAGCTGGCCGACCTGGTCTACATCGAGCAGCTGACCAGCGCGCTCTACCTGGACAAGCGCGAGGATGTCGACTGCTACTTCGAGGCGGTGAACAGGCTGTTCATCGAGGCGGCCCCGCTGAAGGACACCTTCCAGATCCTGGACCGGATCATCCGTGACCTCGACGAGGCGCCGCACTGAGCAGTCCTCTTCCCGGCCGGCGCCGCTACGACGTCGGCACCTGACCGCCGTGCGGCGTGGGGCCGGCGAAGTCCACCGGCCGCAGCATGGCGAGGATGCCGGCGACGAGCAGCAACACGAGCCCGCCGCCGGCCGCGATCGCGGCGAACGGCCCGCCCAGCCCGACCGGCACGTCCTCCGGGTGCGGCGACGGGCCGCCGCCGAGAAACGCGAGCAGCGGTACGCCGCCGAGCAGCCCGAGCGGTCCGAGTAGTCCGAGCGGTCCGCCGCCGGGCCCGGTGCCGCCGCCGGGACCCGGGCGGGGCCTCGCCAGCGCGGCGGCGACCGGACAGAACAGCGTCGCGGCCAGCAGTACCCCGCCGACGACGTCGCTGAAGCGGTGCCAACCGGCGATCATCGTCGCCGCGCCGACGGCGCAGACCCCGACCGCGCCCGGGAGCGCGACCCACCAGCGGGCCGGCACGGGGAGCACGAGGAGGGCGGCGAGCAGCAGCGCCATCGCCGCCGTGACGTGGCCGCTGGGAAAACTGTTGTGCGTCGTCGAGGTCGGCACCGCGAGATCCGGCCGGAGAATCGCCTGCTTGGCGGCGCCCGCGGCGACGACGGCCGCGCCGACCAGGAGGACCCCGGCCAACCCTGCCCACGGCCGCCGGTTCAGCACGCCCAGCAGCAGTACCGCGCCGACCAGCAGCCCCAGTAGCCTCAGGTCACCGAAGCAGGCCAGCACCGCCTTTGCCGGCCCGACCAGGTCGGTCGGTTGCTCGTATCCGCCACCACGTTCGGCCCGGGGAAGCAACCTGCCGTCGAGACTCTGACCGGCGGCGGTGCCGACGAACCCGACGGCGGTCAGCACGAACCCGAGCAGGCAACCGAGCCCGGCCAGGAGCAGTCGCCCGGCGGGTCGCCCCGGTGGCGGCAGTGGCGGCTGCGGCGGCGTCGCGGGCGGATGCGGCGATACCAGGTGCATGAGGCAAGGATGGAGCCTCCGTGTCCGGAAGCTGTGAAGATCCGGTCATGGCGCCGTCGTCATCGCCGGGGGCGCAGCCGCGCCCGCAGCCGTACCCGCAGGTCCCGTCTGGCGGGTCGGGCCGGACGGGTGACGGCCACCGGGGCGGCGATCGCCGGGTCGTTCGTCAGTACGGCGCGGTGCAGGCTCCGCAACTCCTCGCCCGGCCCGACACCGAGCTGGTCGACCAGCACCTCCCGCACCGACTGGTACGTCTCCAGCGCCTCGGCCTGCCGGCCGGACCGGTACAGCGCGACCATCAGCCGACCCCACATCGACTCGCGCAGCGGTTGCTGGGCGGTGAGGTCACGCAGCTGCGGCAGCAGGTCGCCATGCACCCCGGCGGCGAGCAGCAGGTCGATCCGGCGTTCGGTCGCGGCGTACCACTCCTCGGTCAGGCCCGGTGCGTGCTCCGCGACGAGCCATTCGGAACTCACGTCCTGCAACGGCCTGCCGCGCCAGCACGCCAGTGCCCGGTCGAGCAGGTCCAGGGCGGCCGCGGGTTCGGCGTACCGGGCCTCGCAGGCGAGGGCGCGGAACCGGTACACGTCGACGGTGTGCCTGGGCACCGCGAGGGTGTACCCGCCCGCCGCGCTGGAGATCACGTCCGTGCCGAGGTCCTGCCGGACCCGGGTGACGACGGTGGAGAGCGCGCGCCGGGCCAGCGCCGGCGGGTCCTCGCCCCAGAGGTACCTCGCCAGCGTGGCGGTGCTGACGGCCCGCCCCGGCGTGAGCGCCAGCGCGCTGAGCGCCACCTGCCGGCGAGGTGCGGCGACGGCCACCGGCCGGCCGTCCAGGACCACCCGCACCGGACCGAGCAGACCGATCTCCAGGTCACTACCCATCATCCACTCCCCCCTGAGCGACGACGGTTGCGGAAGCGTTACCAGCAGGTCCCGCAGACAGGGCGGGGTTTCCAGTCCGCCGCCACCACCTGGACCACGCGGTCGACCAGCGGATCGTCCGTCGGCAGCGGCCGCACGACCACCGCTGCCGCCAGGTGGTCCCAGACCGCCCGGACGCACGCGACCCGCGCGTCGTAGTCGGTGACGACACAGACCGCGAGGTCCACCGCCCCGTCCGGGACCCGCTTCGCCTCGTGGAACGGCGTGGACCCGACGGGTGCGTACGGGCGGAAGTGCGAGGCGTACAGGAGACCGTTCGAGAAGACGGACTCGTAGACGGCGTACCCGAAACTGGCGGCCGCCTTCGGATCGGCGCAGTCGAGCTGACCCGTCAGGGCGAGGACGTCGCCCTCCTTCTCCTCGGTCACGGTAGCGTCCACGGTGCCCGAGGTGCACGGGATACGCGGCCAGGGATCCGCCGCCAGGGCGGGCCCGGCGGCGGCCACGGCGGCCACCGCGGTGACGAGGGCGGCGACCAGCGCCGCGAGTAGGCGTTTCATCGATCCTCTCCATCAGTGGATTCGGTGCTGTGCGGGCTCGCCGCCTGCATGGCGCCGAGGGCGAGGCCGAGCTGGAAGCGGTTCTCCACGCCGAGCCGGTCCATCAAGGACCGCAGCGCGTACGTGACCGAGCGGGTCGACATGCCGAGCTCCTTCGCGACACCGGTGTCGGTGTGCCCCTGGGCGAGCAGCGCGACGATCGCCTTCTCTCGTGGTGTGAGCACGACCTCGGGTACTCCGTTCCAGCGTGGATCTGTCGCCTCCGTCCAGTGCCGGACGAACAGCGAGACGAGCGAGGCGACCGTTCCCGGATCGACGATCTCCCAGGTACCCTCGTCCAGGCCCAGCGGATCGACGGCGATCAGCACAACGCGGTGGTCGAAGATCATCAGTTTGTGTGGCAGCTCGGACGCCTCGCGGTATTCGCCGCCGAGCCGGGCGAACTCCGTGGCGTGCCGCGACGACCGGTCGCCGTCGGCAGGTGACCGGCCGAGCGAGCGCAGCCGGACCCGGCGCTCGAGCAGGGCGATGTCCATGGGGGCGGCGATCGCCAGGGCGTCGGCGCTGAAGACCGTCTCCGGGTTCATCGCCAGGTGCTCGGTGCGCTCCAGCGCCACCAGTTCGGCGATGCGGCCACGGGTCGTCGCGCGGTCCGGCAGGCGCCGGGCCGGAAGCGGGCGCCGCGCCCCCGGGCGCACCAGGTCGGCCCAGGCCCCGGCAGCGGGGCGGGCCCGCCGCAGTGCCCGCCGTCGCAGCGTCGTGACCGCGACCTCCACCGGCACCGCCTGCCAGCTCACCGCTCCCGCGCCCGGTGCGGGCGACGCGGCGGCCGGCCCGATCAGATCGGCATCCGCCAGCTCGTCGATCGCGGCCCGGACCCGCCGCCCGGCGAGCCCGAGACTGGTCGCGACCGTGCCGGCATCCCGTGAGCCGAAGCTGACCAGGCAGCGGTAGACCAGATCGGCATCGGCGGAGACCCCCCAACGGACGAGCAGCGGCACCGCCCGGCCGACCGCGAGCCCACCCCCGCCCGTCCCCGTCATGGACAACTCCCTCCCCCCTGGGAATCGCTACGCCGCGATACAAACACAGGACGCCACCGATGTCTCGGGCCGGAACGAGCGCACGGCTGATTCGTTGCGTGATCGCGCAATGACGGGGAGCGTGACCACGCCACGACAGAACGCGGATCGCCGCACGAGGCGGGTGGAGGCCGCCGATCGGCCGTTGAACCATCCGCGCGGATTTCCCGTTTCTGTTGTCAGTCGACGTGCCGACCGCACCGCTGGCAGGTCCGGCCGAGCGCGTCACAGGGCCTCCAGGAGAGGATCTTCGGCTTGTCACGGTCCACGCGCTCCGATCACCTGTCCAAGCTGGAGCGGGCGCCCGAACAGGGCGCCCCGGGCCCGGACGGACGCCCGGAAGACGGCCCCCAGCTCAGACCGGCGGTTCCGCCGCCGGCCGCTGTTGCGCCGCCGGCCGCTGTTGCGCCGCCGGCCGCTGTTGCGCCGCCGGCCGCTGTTGCGCCGCCGGCCGCTGTTGCGCCGCCGGCCGCTGTTCCGCCGGTGGCCGCTGTTCCGCCGGGTGACGACGCCGATCTGCCACCGGCTGCCGGCGCCGCTGCGGGGCGCGGAACGCGCAGGCGGATCGCGGCCCGGGTGCTGACGGTGCTGGCGGCCCTGCTCGTGCTGTTCGCGCTCACCGCGCCGAACAGGCCGGACCAGTTCGCGCCGGGCACGCTCGCCCGGCTTCCGGTGGAGGCGCTGCTCGGCGTCGCCCTCCTCCTCGCCCTGCGACCGGCGGCACGCCGGCTGGCGGCCGTACTCGGCGGAGTGACCCTCGGCCTGCTGAGCCTGTTGAAGATCGTGGACATGGGTTTCCACGCGGTGCTCGCCCGGCAGTTCGACCCGGTACTCGACTGGGCCCTCGTCGACGACACCATGTCCTTCCTCACCGACTCGCTCGGCCGGGCCGGAGCGGTCGGGGCCGCGATCGTGGCGGCACTGCTCGCCGTCGCGCTGCTCGTGCTGATGACGCTCGCGGTGCTGCGCCTGACCCGTCTCGTGGCGGAGCACCGTGTGGCCGCCACCCGTACCGTCGTCGCGCTCGGTGCCGCCTGGGTCGCCTGCGCCGTGCTCGGCGTACAGGTCGTGCCGGGAGTGGCGGTGGCGGCCAGGAACACGGCCGGGCTGGCGCACGGGCGGGCACACCAGGTCCGCGACGGGCTGCGCCACCAGCAGGAGTTCACCCGCCAGGTCACGACCGACGCCTTCCGGGACGTTCCCGGCGACCGGATGCTCACCGCCCTGCGCGGCAAGGACGTGCTGCTGGTCTTCGTGGAGAGCTACGGGCGGGACGCGGTCGAGGACCCGGCGATGGCGTCGCAGGTCGGTGCGGTGCTCGACGCCGGCACCCGGCGGATGGCCGCCGCCGGGTTCGCCGCCCGCAGCGCCTTCCTCACCTCACCGACGACGGGCAGCGGCAGTTGGCTCGCCCACTCCACGTTCCTGACCGGCCTCTGGATCGACAACCAGCAGCGGTACCGCAGCATCGTCACGACCGACCGGTTGACCCTGACCGGCGCGTTCCGCCGGGCCGACTGGCGGACGGTGGGCATCATGCCGGGCGTCACCCGGGCCTGGCCGGAGGGAGAGCTGTACGACTACCAGAAGATCTACGACGCCCGGCAGCTCGGATACCAGGGCCCGAAGTTCAGCTGGGCCACCATGCCCGACCAGTACGTCCTGGCCGCCTTCGAACGCTACGAGCACGGCGCACCCGATCCGGCCCCGCTGCTGGCGGGGATCACCCTGGTGTCGAGCCACGCGCCCTGGACGCCGATCCCCCGGCTGGTGGGCTGGGACGAACTCGGCGACGGATCGGTCTTCGCTCCCATGGCCAGGGAGGGCGAGCCGAAGAGCGTGCTCTGGGCCGACCCGGCCAGGGCGCGCGCCGAGTACGCCCGCTCCATCGCGTACTCGCTGGAGAGTCTGATCTCCTTCCTGGAGAGGTACGGCGACGACGACACCGTGGTCGTCTTCCTCGGCGACCACCAGCCCTCGCCGATCATCACCGGCACCGGAGCCGGCCGGGACGTACCGATCACGCTCGTGGCCCGCGACCCGGCCGTGCTGGACCGGATCTCCGGCTGGCGGTGGCAGGAGGGTCTACGCCCCGGCCCGCGGGCGCCGGTCTGGCGGATGGACGCCTTCCGCGACCGCTTCCTCCACGCGTTCGGGCCGACAGCCGCGTCCAGCGGCTGACCGGTCGCCGTCCGGCGGGGCGGGAGGGTCAGGGCTTCTGCGCGACGCCGCCGTATCCGTCGACCGGCTCCGCGTCGGCGTCCTCGGCACGCCACCGCGAGATGGAGACCACCCCCGGCTCCAGCATGGTCAGGCCGTCGAAGCACTGCTCGATCTGGGCCGGACTGCGCAGGACGTACGGGACCGCGCCCGTGTCGTCGTAGCCCTGCTGGGCCTCGTCGAACCCCTCACTGGTGTTGGTGCTGTCCCAGAGGATCAGGTAGCTGCCGCTCGGCACGGCGTCCATCACCCGGGACACGATGGAGCGGACCTCGTCGAAGTCGGCGACGTGACCCAGGACGCCCATGAACATGACCGCGATCGGCTGGGTGAAGTTCAGGATGTTCCGGGCGTCGGCGATGATCTGGTCCGGCTCGTGGAGGTCCGCGTCGACGTAGTCGGTGACGCCCTCCGGCGTGGTGTTGCCGAGCAGGGCGCGGGCGTGGGCCAGCACGAGCGGGTCGTTGTCGACGTAGACGACCCGGGATTCCGGGGCGGCCCGCTGGGCGACCTGGTGGGTGTTGTCCAGGGTCGGCAGGCCGGTGCCGATGTCGAGGAAGTTGCGGATGCCCTTCTCCGTCGCCAGGTGACCGACGGCGCGGATGAGGAACTGCCGTGACTGCCTGGCCAGCGGGACGATGCCCGGGAACTGCTGCAGGTAGGCGTCGCCGGCGGCCCGGTCCGCGGCGAAGTTGTCCTTACCGCCCATCCAGTAGTTCCAGATCCGGGCGGAGTGCGGCACGCCGCTGTCGAGCTTGTCCGACGCGAGCTGGCGTGGCGGCAACGCTTCCTTCGTCACGTGGCCTTCCTTCTGGTCTCCCCATCGAAAACGACCTCTCCACGGTAGAGGGTCGGTCTCCGGTAGGTACATGCCCACGGGCATGTTCTCAGCGTTGCTCCGGTACGACGCCGGTCGGGTCGTATGCCTCGTCGCCGTCCGTGCCGGCCGGGCGGGGCCGGAGCCGCACCCTGGTGATGGCGCGCCGGGAGACCTCGGCGACCTGCGCGGTGAAGGCCGGCAGGTCGACGCTCTCGCCGGGCTCCGTCGGAATGTGGCCGAGACGGGCCAGGAGCAGGCCGGCGACGGTGGTGTAGTCGCCGCCGTGGGGTTCGTCGAGCGCGAGACCGATGTCGGGCAGGTCGTGGATCGGAAACGTGCCGGCCACCAGCAGCGTGCCGTCGGCCTCCCGGACGACCGCCTGGACGTCCCGGTCGGTCTCGTCGTAGATCTCGCCGACGATCTCCTCGATCAGGTCCTCCATGGTGACGATGCCGTCGTTGGCGCCCCGCTCGTCGACCACGACGGCGAACTGCTGACGCTGCTGGCGCATCTGCCGCAGGGCGTCGGTGACCCCGAGCGTCTCGGGCAGGAAGAGCGCCGGCGCGGCGTGCTCGGCGACCGTGCCCGTGTCGTCGAGCAGGTCCCGCAGGTGGACGATGCCGACCACGTCGTCGAGACCACCCCGGGTGACGACCGGGGCCCGGCTGTGGCCGGACTCGGCGAGCAGCCGTCGTGCCTGCGCGGTGGGCAGCCCGGCCTGCAGCGTGACGACCTGGCCGCGCGGTACCAGGATCTCCCGCAGGATCCGGTCGGCGATCTCGAACGCTCCGCTGATGATCGTGCGGTGTTCGGCGGAGAGCCCGCGCTGTGCCGTGACCATGTCCCGCAGTTCCTCGGCGCTGACCTCCTCCGGGCGACCCTCCGGATCGGCGCCGGCCAGCCGGACGACCAGGTTGGTGGCCCTGCTGAGCAGCCACACGACGGGGCGGGAGAGCGCGGCGAGCAGGTCGAGCGGGCGGGCCACCAGCAGCGACCAGCCTTCGGCGCGCTGCATCGCGATCCGCTTCGGGGCGAGCTCGCCGAGGACCAGGCTGACGAAGGTCAGCAGGATCGTCACCACGACGACGGAGCCGGGTTCGGCGGCCGAGCCGAGGAAGTCGAGCGCCGGCACCAGGGGTGCGGCCAGCGAGACGGCCGCCGCGGCCGAGGCGAGGAAGTTGGCCAGGGTGATGTAGATCTGGATGGTGGCGAGGAACCGGTTGGGGTCGCGGGCGAGCCGCGCCAGCACCCGGCCGCCGCGCGACTGGCGCTCCAGCCGTTGCACCTGGCTCTCCCGCAGCGACACCAGCGCCATCTCGCTGCCGGAGAACGCCGCGTTGACCAGCACCAGGAACAGAACCAGTGCCACCTGTAGCCCGTAGCCGTCCACCGACGCCCGGCCTCCTCATCCCGCGGGGTGCGGGCCTCAACCTACCGGTACGCCCGGCTCAGGTGGCGAGCACGATCGTCATGCCGAGATAGGTGGCGAGCAGCAGGCTTCCCTCGAAGCCCAGCCGCCCCCAGCCGCAGGTCTGCCGGACGAGCAGCCCGGCGAGCAGGATGACGGTCATCAGCAGGCCGCTGGTGGTGATGAAGAGGTCCTCGTTGCCGGCGGCGTGGTAGATGGAGCCCGGCCGGTAGGCGATGTCGCCGACCACCAGCGTGATCACGTCGAGGATGTTTCCGCCGAGGACTGCGGCGATGGCGAGGGTGACCGCACCCCGGCGTACGGCGGCGATGGCGGTGACGGTCTCCGGCAGGCCGTTGACGATGCCGAGCAGCACACCGCCGGTGAACCCGGCGGTGAGGCCGGTGGTCTCGACGAGGCTCTCGGCGGCCAGCGACACCCCCCAGCCGCTGGCCGCGACGACCAGGCCGACCAGGGCGAAGCGCCGCCAGAGCGCGGGCATGCGGTAGTTGTCGAGGACGCCGTGTTCCTGCGGCACGTCGGGGCGGGTCTCGGTGGTGCCGACGGCCTGCCACATCGGTCTGGTGCCGGCGGTCCGGATCAGTCGGAGCCCGCCGAGATAGCAGGCGACGAGCGCGATCGAGACCGGATGGATCCCGCCGACGGTGACGTCCGGGCTGTAACTGCCCAGCAGGGCCAGCGCGAGCAGGGCGATCAGCAGGCAGCCGAAGAGCAGGTTCGAGACGGAGGCGGCGGCGTGTTCGAGGTTGACCCGGCGGTAGAAGGCGTCGGCGACCGCGACGGCGGTGGTCTGGGCGGCGATACCGCCGACGGCGTTGCTGTAGCCGAGGTGGGGATGCCCGCCGGCCGCCGTGACCGCGGTGATCACGATGCCGGAGAGCCCGGTCGCGGCCCCGAAGAAGACCACGCCGAAGACGGCCTCGCCCCAGCCGGTCCGGTCCGCCAGCGCGTCGCCGAGGGCGACCAGCCGGATGCTGCCGAGGATCGTGATCAGGCTGGCGACGGCGAAGACGCCGACGGTCGGGCCGAGCGGCCAGGGCGTGGCGGGTAGAAAGCCCAGCATCGGGCGGTTATTCCCGGGTTGCGAGCTTCGAAGCGTGCCGCCGGACCTGTAGATCGTGAGCGGGTCGGGTGGGGGAGCGGGCCGTGCCGGCGGCCGGCGCGGACCGTCACCGGTCCGACCGGTCCAGCCACATCTCGAGGCCGTCGAGGAGCCGTTCCAGCCCGAACATGAAGCTGTCGTCCCAGACCCGCTCCGGGTCGTACGCGGCCGGACCCACCTGCTGCCGCCACTCGTCGTAGTGCGGATGGTCCGGGGCGATCCGCCGCACGTTCGATTCGAGCCTCTCCGCGATCTCGCGCATCGACATGCCGGACTGCCGCATGCTGTTCAGCATCGCCGAGACGGTCGTCGCGGAGCCGATCGCGTGCGCGCTCAGCAGCGAGCTCGCGTGGGCCAGTTCCAGGCCGGTGAAGCCGGCGGCGGTGAGCAGGGCCACCGTGCGGTCGCCGATGCGCATCGCGTTGGGGCCGATGGTCGGCCGCACGCCGAGCAGGCCGATCGCCCACGGGTGGCGCAGCAGCATCGCCCGGATGCCGGTGGCCAGGACCGAGGCGCCGACCCGCCAGCTCGTGTCGCCGACCTCGGGGACGTAGACCTCGCCCATCACCTCGTCGACCGCGAGTTCGAGAAGTTCGTCCTTGTTCGCCACGTACCAGTACACCGAGGTAGCCCCCGCGCCGAGCCGGGTGCCGAGGCGGCGCATGCTGAGCCCGGCCGGTCCCTCGGCGTCCAGCAGTTCGATCGCGGTGCGGACGATCTGCTCCCGGCTCAGCGTGGGCTGTTCGCCCCGGGTCCGGGGCGGGCGCAGCCACACCGAGCTGGTGAACGGGTCCGACTTCGAGGGCATCCACGATCCTTCCGACCCGGTCAGTCTACCGACCGTCGTACGCTGTTCGAGACTGCTGTACGGTGTGCGAGAACTGCGCTGGTCATCCGGCCGCGACCGGCCCCGCCGGTACCCGCGCCCGTGGCGTCGGTCGGGGGCGGTGAGCCGGGTCAGCCGGTGGAGTGGTCCGGCTCGGCGGCCTCCGCCGCGTCGACAAGCCTCGCCAGCGCCCCGGCCAGGGTGGCCAGCCCGCCGGTCGGCGGCCCCCCGGGCTCGACCAGGTAGCCGTCCCGCCGGATCTCCAGCATCAGGGCGCTCACCCGGCGGTCCCGGCCGTAGTGCCGCAGCGGCACGTAGCAGCCCGCGAACGGCGTGTCCACGTCGATCCCGCCGCAGCCGGCGAAGGCCGCCCGGCCGGCCGCCAGCAGCCGACCCGGGGTGTGCACCGGGTCGGTGCCGAGGCAGACCGCCGGGCGGCCGGCACCGCCGATCTCGTACGGCAGCCGGCGGCTCGGATAGGAGTGCACGTCCAGGATGGTCACCCGGCCCCGCGCGGCCAACCGGGCGTCCACGAGGTCGGCCACGGCCAGGGCGTAGGGCCGGTACCAGCGTGCCAGCAGCTCCTCCTCCGCCACCGGGTTGTCGGCGCGCAGCCGGGAACCGTCGCTGGTCCGGGTGTAGACGGCGGCCATTCCGACCGCCCGCATCGGCTCGCGCTCGTCCGGAAAGCGTTCGGGGTCGACGACCAGCCGGGAGAGCAGGTTCACGAACGTCCACGGTCTGCGCCCGGCGAGCGCGGCGGCCCCGGCCGCGATCCGGTCGGTGTGCGCGTCGGTCATCCTGGCCAGCTCGGCGGCGAGGGCGGCATCGTCCAGCAGCAACCCGCGGCGTACCTCCGGCGGGACCAGCCGGCCGGCATGCGGCACGTGCAGCAGGACGCCGCTGTCGGCGGCGCCCGGCACGACCCGGAATCCGGCCACCGGCTCCGGCCCGCTCCGCCGCACCCCGTCCCCGTCCTGCCGCCCGCCTGTCGTCGCGGACGCTAGCACGGCGCGGTACCGGCCCGGCGCCGGTGGCCAGAGCCGCGCCTGCGCGGCGGCCGTTCCGCGCGGCGTCGGCGCCGGGCGGGAGAGGTTCCGACAGATGTACGTTGTTCGATCGAGAGCCCGGCTCGTAACCTACCCACGCCCCTGACCGGCGACGAAGGAGTGGGTATGGGTCGGATCAACAGGATCTGGCGGGTCGGACTCGCGGTGCTTCCGGTGGCGGTGGTCGCCGTGCTGGGCGCCGCGCCACCGGCGCTCGCCCGGCAGGCACCGTCGATCGTGGTCGGTGACGGCGTGACCCAGCCGGTCTTCGGCTACGCCGACGCCATCCGGGAACGGCTCTTCATCGACTCCACGTTCGACAGCGACAGCGACGGCCTGCGCGACATCATCGCCTTCGACCTGATCCGACCGAAGGCCACGGCCGACGGGCTCAAGGTGCCGGTCATCATGGACGCCAGCCCGTACTACTCGACGATCTGTCGCGGCAACGAGTCCGAGTGCAAGGTGGACATGGACGGCGACGGCCTGCTCGACAAGTGGCCGCTCTTCTACGACAACTACTTCGTGCCGCGTGGCTACGCGGTGATCCTGCTGGACATGGTCGGCACCAACAACTCGACCGGCTGCCCGACCACCAACGCCAACCAGGACAACCTCAGCGCCAAGCAGGCGGTGAACTGGCTCAACGGCCGGGCCACCGCGCGGAACGCCGCCGGGCAGGTGGTCGAGGCGGACTGGCACAACGGTCGTACCGGGATGATCGGCAAGTCGTACGACGGCTCGCTTGCCATGGCGACGGCGGTGACCGGCGTGAAGGGCCTGACCACGATCGTGCCGATCAGCGGCCCGACGGAATACTACGACTACGTACGCAGCAACGGCGTGGTCACCCGGGGCAACAGCTATGTGGCCTACCTGGCGAACGCGGTGACGAACCCGGAGCGGCGGGACTACTGCAAGCCGGTCCGGGACGCGATGGCCGCCGCCGACGGCGACGAGACGGGCGACTACTCGCCGTTCTGGGGCGAGCGCAGCTACGTCAAGCGGGCGGACCGGGTCAAGGCCAGCGTCCTGCTCTACCACGGTCTCAACGACGACAACGTGCGGCCGGACCACTTCAGCAAGTTCTGGTACGAGTTGGCCGCCAACGACGTGCCGCGCAAGCTCTGGCTCTCCCAGGAGGGCCACGTCGACCCCTTCGACTCGCGCCGGTCGGTCTGGGTGGCGACGCTGCACCGCTGGTTCGACTACTGGCTGCACCAGGTGCCGAACGGGATCATGGACGAGCCCCGGGTCGACCTGGAGCGCTCCGCCGACGTGTGGGAGACGCACGCGGACTGGCCGATCCCGGGTAGCACCGAAACCGAGGTCTTCCTCCAGCCCGGCAGCGGCGGCGCGGGCGGCCTCAAGCTGGTGCCGGTGCAGAAGGCGGTCACCCAGACCTTCGCGGACGACCCGGCACAGAGCCAGAACACCATGATCCTCGACCCGGAGACCGTCCGGCCGAGCCGGTTGGCGTACCTGTCGGAGCCGCTGCGCGCCCCGGTGCACGTCTCCGGTACGCCGGTGCTGAAGCTGCGGGCCGCCGTCGACAAGACCGACACGAACCTCGGGGTGATCCTTGTCGACTACGGCACCGCCGAACGGGTCGCGCACCGGGCGTCGGGGGAGGGCATCGTCACCCTGCAGACCCAGGACTGCTGGGGTGAGACCAGCCCGACCGATGACGGCTGCTACCGGCAGACCGCCAAGCGGGTGGTCACCGCCGACCTCGAACTGGTCACCAAGGGCATCCTGGACGCGCAGAACCGGCAGTCGCTGCGCCGGGCCACCCCGCTGGTCCCGGGGCAGCGCTACAACTTCGAGTTTCCGCTGCTGCCGGAGGACTACGTCTTCCAGCCCGGCCACCGGATCGGCGTGATCGTGGTGGGCAGCTATCCGCAGTACTCCAGCGAGGTCGATCCGAACCGGGCCACCATCGACGTGGCGCTGAAGACCAGCCACATCGTCCTGCCGATCGTCGGCGGCACTCCCGCCGCGCACGCCGCCGGGCTCTGATCCGGATCCCCCGGCGGCCGTTCGCGGGACGACCGCCGGGGGTCGGCGCACCGTGGCCGGGCGGAAACGACCGGCCACGGGCTCTGCGCGGGGTCGCCGCCAGGTGTATGCTCCGCCGGTTGAGCCCTACCCCAGCGGCGTGTGCCCCCGGACGCCGCCCGGCTCGCGACCGTATGGAGGATGGCGCATGTCCCAAGGCCAGGAGCTTTTCGACCTGCACGAGGACAAGACTTCACGACCCCGCTTCGAGATTACGCTGCGCGGCTACGACAAGCGGCAGGTGGAGCAGTACGTGGCGCAGACCGCCAACGAGCTGTCGAAACTCGTCTCCGAGCGCGAGCAGGCGTTCAGCCACATCCAGGGGTTGACCGTCCATCTCCAGCAGGTGCAGGCCGAGCTGACCGACCTGCGGGAGCGGCCGCCGCAGGTGGACCGGGCATCGTTCCGGGACCTGGGGCCGATGGTCGACCAGATCATGGAGCTGGCCGAGAAACAGGCCGGGGTGATCGTCGACGCCGCCGCCCAGCGGGCCAACGAGCACCAGACGGAGGCGGAGCGGGTCCTCACCGACGCCCGTGAGCAGGCCGAGAAACTGGTCGCCGAGGGCGAGGCGAGCCGGGAGCGGGCCGAGCAGGAGGCGCAGCGGTCCAGCGAGCGGAGCACCCAGCAGCTCGAACGGGCCCAGGCCCAGGCCGAGTCGATGTTGGAGGCGGCGCGCAACCAGGTCCAGCAGGAGATCGAGACGGCCCGCACGCAGACCCAGCAGGAGCTGGCGCAGTGGCAGTCCACCGTGGAGCGGGAGCTGACCGACCTGCGTAAGGCCACCGAGCAGGAGCTGGAGCGCCAGCAGAAGCAGGTCGAGGAGGTGAACGCGAACCTCCGGGCCGAGGCCCAGCAATACTCGAACGAGCTGCGACGGCGCGCGGACGAGCAGGCCACCTCCCACCAGCAGCAGTTGGCCGCGCTCCAGGAGGAGATCGAGACGCGGCAGCAGGCGCTCAGCCGGCTGCAGGCCGCGCAGGAGACCGCGCAGCAGCGGCTCGCGCAGTCCCGCCAGGAGGGCGTCACGGCGGAGCACGAGTTCGCCCAGTTGCAGCAGCGCCTCGGCGAGGTCCGGCAGGACCTGACCGCCGAGCTCAACCGGCTCGACGAGGCCCGGCGGGCGGCCGAGCAGGCCGAGCGGCAGGCCGCCGAGGTGCGGGCCCGGACGCAGCGGGAGGCGAAGCGCCTGGCGGACCGGGCTGCCGCCGCGGTGATGGCGGCTGCGGCGCTCACCGGGGAGACCGGCGAGTACCAGATGGTGGCGGTCCGGGCCGACGCCAACCGCGCCGCTGCCGAGCCACCGGCGCAGCCGGTCCTGGCCGAGCCGGTCCTGGCCGAGCCGGTGGCGGCGGAGCCCGTCGATCAGACCGGGTCGGCTGACCGGCCCGAGTCGGGTGACCGGCACGAACCGGCCGACGGGCACGAGCCGGCGCAGCGGCACGAACCAGGCGAGCGGCACGAGTCAACCGAGCGGCACGAGCCGGAGCAGCGGCATGAGCCGGAGCAGCGGCATGAGCCGGTCGTGCGACACGACCCGGTCGAGCGGCACGACGCGACGGAGCGCCCCGAGTCGGTCGAGCGGCGCGAGCAGGCCGAGAGCACGTTCGACGCGTTCCAGCCCCACCGGCCGCAGCCCGCGCACCAGCAGCCGCACCCGCACGCCTACACACCGAACGGTGGTGACCCCACCCGCTACTGACGGCCCGGGTGGCGCGCCGGCCGGCGACGGCCACCCGGCGCGGCTGCTCACCCGTTGGGCTGGTCCCCCTGCCGGCTGTCGGCGACGGCGGCGGGCGCGTCCGCCAGGGAGAAGCGCTCCCGCAACCGGGAGTAGAACCTGGAGGGGCGCAGCCGCACCAGGTGGGCCGGTGCGCGTGCCGGCAGCACCGTCACCCAGTCCCCGGGGTCCAGCACGCCGCGAAGCTGCCCGTCCACGCTGACCGCCACCTGGCCGGAGCGCTCCAGGACCCGTACCGTCACCGCCTCGTCGGCGGCCATCACCAGGCTGCGGTTGAAGACCATGTGCGGGGCGACGGGGGTGAAGACGAGCGCGCTGAGCCGGGGGGAGAGGATCGGACCACCGGCGGCGAAGTTGTAGGCGGTGGAGCCGGTCGGGCTGGCCACCACGAGGGCGTCGGCCGAGTAGGAGGCGAAGAGCGTCTCGTCCAGGTAGACCCCGAGGCTGGCCTGCCGGTCGCGGGCCAGCTTCTCGAAGACGATGTCGTTGAGCGCGGTGATGTCCAGCGCCACGCCCGGATGGTCGACCGGTTCCGCCGTACGCGGCAGTGGCGGGGGCGGCGGGAGCAGCGGGCCGCGCCCGTACCGCAGCAGCGCCTCCATCCCGCCGGGGATCTCCAGCGGGCGGGAGGCGCAGAGCGTCAGCATCAACCGTTCGTCCAGTTGCACCCGGCCGGAGAAGAACGCGTCCAGCGCCGTGTCGATCTCGGTCGGCTCGACCTCCGTCAGGAAGCCCACCCGGCCCACGTTGATGCCGAGCACGGGTACGCCGTCCTTGGCCGCGATCCGGGCGCCGCGCAGGAACGTCCCGTCCCCGCCGATCGTCACCACCAGCGCCGGGTGGCCGGCCGCCTCGGCCTCGTCGCCCGCGTTGCGGCGGTGCTGATGTCCCCAGGAGGGATCCCAGACGTCGATGGCGCTGACCTCGACCGAGTGGTCCGCGGCCCAGCGCCGGACGGTCGCGGCCGCCTCCACCGCCGCCGCCCGGCCCTCGTGCACCACCAAGCCGATCCGCTCGCCTGTCATGCTCTCTCGTCTCTCCCGTCTGGCACCGACGCGCCGGTCCTCGGCCGGTGCACGACCGGGTCAGGGTACCGGCCACCGGCCGTCGGCGAGCCGTCCCGGCCGGTGGGGCGGCGGATCACCGCCGGGTTCCCCTTTCCGGCCCTGCCGGCGATCGCCGTTCGGGCTGTCGATCGCGGGATCCGGCGGCGGACGCGACGCGCCGAGGGTGGGCGGCGGAGAGGTAGCGGCGCATCGAGGGATGTGCCCATGACAGGACCAGGGCGGCGGCCAGTGCCGCGTAGAGCGCCTCGATGGCGGACCGCTCGGGAATGAGTACGACCTCGAGCGTGATCCACGCGCCGAGGGCGAGGGCGGTGAGCCCGGTGGCCGTCCAGGCCCAGTGCCTGCCGGTGGCGTGCTCGATGCGGGCGGCCCAACGCCAGTGTGGCCGGCGCCAGAGGCCGTAGGCGGTCAGCAGCGACCCGAGGCCCAGGCCGAGCCCGAGCACGAGTCCCGGCACCCGCCAGTCGTCGATGACGGGTATGTGGTCGAGCCACTGGGCCTTGACGAAGGCATTGCCCTGTGGGTAGAGCAGCATCTCCGCACCCCCGCCGGCTGCGGTCAGCCCGACGAAGCAGAGGATGACGCCGGCCCCGGTGACAAGCGGCGGACGGCGGCGGGTCGGCGTTGTCCCTGGTGACATGATGACCTCCAGTCGGGGTGACGAGGTCGCCGGTGGGACGTGCCGGCGGCGCTGGGGCGTGGCGTGGCGCCCGGCCGGCGTTCCGCCGGCGTGGGCGGACGGCGACAGCAGCAGCCGTCCCACCACGTCTACCGGATGGCGGCCGGGCGCCAGCAGGGTCGACCAGCCCTCCGGACCGGTCTGGAAGCCCTCCCGCCAGGCTCGCCGTGTCACTCTGAGTAAGTGGATCGGTGCCCTGTGTATTTATCTGCTCGTCATGGCTGCGTAACAGGCGCTGTAACAGAACTGTGGTAGCGAAGGTTGCCCTCTCGGCTTGACAGTGGGGCGGCGCGGGGCCAGGCTGGGGCCACTGTAAGCGCTTCCGGAAACGGGCCGATGCTCCGGAGCCTGTAAGCGCTTCCGGACGTATTTGCCCTGTCTTGATGGAGTTGGCATGACGCTGCAGGACCGGCCACAGGTGACGATCTACGAGGTCGCCCAGCGCGTCGGCGTCTCGATCGCCACCGTGTCGCGGGCACTGCGCGGGACCGACTACGTCGCCCCGGAGACCCGTCGGCGGGTGCTGGCAGCGGTCGAGGAGTTGCAGTTCCGGCCCAGTCGGCTGGGTCAGTCCCTGGCCGAGGGGCGGCACGCCGCCAACGGCATCGTCTTTCCCGACCTTGCCGGTCCCTACTACTCCGAGGTGGTGCTCGGCTACGAGGAGGTCGCCGCCGAGCTGGGCAACAGCGTGCTGATCCTGGCCACGCACGGCCGTCCCGACCCGGCCCGCAAAGTGCTCGAGCTGGCCCGCCGGGTGGACGGGATGGTCGTGATGGGCCGCACGGTCACCGACGAGATCGTCGGACAGGTCGCCGAGACCGGCGTACCGACCGTGCTGCTGGCCCGAGCGGCGGTCGGCGGGCTGGACACCATCACCGCCGACAACGACACCGGCGCCCGGCGCCTGGTCACACACCTGCTCGGGCACGGCTACCGGCACCTCGCCTACCTGGGCGACCCGGACTCCTCGCCCGACGTGACCGCCCGGTACCGGGCGTTCCGGGAGACGCTCGCCGCCGCCGGCCGCGAACCGCCCGGCGCGCCGGTGCGCTGCGCCTTCGACGTGGACGCCGGGCACCGGGCCGCCCGGCAGGCACTGGCCGCCTCGCCCCGACCGGAGGTGCTGGTCTGTGCCAACGACGAGGTGGCGCTCGGCGCGCTGGCCACCGCCGCCGAGCTGGGCCTGAGCGTCCCCACCGATGTCGCGATCACCGGCTGGGACGACGTGATGGCCGCCCGCTACGCCGGGCTCACCACCGTGCACCAGCCGATGCGGGAGCTGGGTGCGACCGCGGCGCGGTGGTTGCAGGACAGGATGACCGGCAGCCGGGCAGCGGTGCGGCGCGAGGTGCTGCCGACCCGGCTCGTCGTGCGGACGAGCTGCGGTCCCCACGACCCCGAGACGGAGGAACCGAGATGACGACGGCGAAACGGAGGTCCGAGATGAGGGCATGGAGACGGTCCGGTGCGGCCGTGGTCGTCGCGGCGGTGATCGCGATGACCGGCTGCGGCCGGGACGATAGCGGTGGTAGCCAGGAGGCGGCCCCGCCGATCGCGGAGGGGAAGGCGACCGGCGAGATCACGGTCTGGGCGATGGGCACCGAGGGGGAGAAGCTCTCCGTCCTCGCGGACGACTTCATGAAGGAGAACCCGGAGGCGAAGGTCACGGTGACGCCGATCCCGTGGGACGGCGCGCACGACAAGCTCGCCACCGCCATCGCGGCGAAGCAGACCCCGGACGTCAGCCTGATCGGCACCACCTGGATGGGCGAGTTCGCCAAGACCGGCGGGCTGGACCCGACCCCGGCCGACCTGGTCAAGAAGGACGACTTCTACGAGGGCGCCTGGGACACCACGGTCGTCGACGGCACCTCGTACGGCGTGCCGTGGTATGTCGAGACCCGACTCTTCTACGTGAACACCGACGTGGCCACCCGGGCCGGCATCACCTCCCCGCCGAAGACCTGGGAGGAGTTCAAGTCCGCCGTCGCCGCCATGAAGTCGAGAGGCGGCGCGAAGTGGGGGGTGAACCTGCTACCGCCGGGCTCCGCGATCGGGACCTGGCAGAGCGTGATGCCCTTCGTCTGGTCCAACGGCGGCGACGTGGCCACGGACGGCACCTTCACGCTCGACAGCCCGCAGGCGGTAGAGGCGTTCGCGTACTACAAGTCCTTCTTCGACGAAGGGCTGGCGCCGAAGGGCCTGCCGGCGGACGGCCTGGAACCGGCCTTCCTCAGAGGGGAGATCGGGGCGTTCCCGTCCGGTCCGTGGCACATCGGGGTGCTGAAGGAGCAGGGCGGCGCCGACAAGTTCACCCTCTGGACGATGCCGGCCCGGCAGTCGGCGACCTCCTTCGTCGGCGGCGGTGACCTGGCAGTGTTCAAGGACGCCAAGAACCGCGACGGGGCGTGGAAGTTCGTCGCCTACCTGAGCCGTCCGGACGTGCAGACGAAGTGGTACAAGACCGTGAGCGACCTGCCGGCGGTCAAGCAGGGCTGGGACGATCCGACACTCGGCGGCGACCCGTTGCTCTCCACCTTCGGCAGGCAGCTCGAGGACGCGAAGTCGCCACCGGCGATCCCCACCTGGGAGCAGGTCGCCGCGGCGATCGACGGCGAGACCGAGAAGATGGCGAAGGCCGGTCTCGACGCGGCGGAGGCGGCCGGGGCGATGCAGCAGCGGGCGACCTCGATCGGTACCGGGGTCTGAGATGACAGCGGTCGCGCCCGACGCGGGCCCCCGGCGGCGGGGTGGTGCCGGACTGCGCCTGCGCCGGGCGGCGGTCGGCTGGGGCTTCGCCCTGCCCTTCACGGCCCTGCTCCTGGTTTTCCTGGCCGGTCCGGTGCTGGCCTCGCTGCTGATGAGCTTCACCGACCTGCGCAGCGCCGACCTGCGTACCCCGTTCGCCGTCAACGTCGTCGGCCTGGAGAACTACGCCCGGCTCTTCGGCGACGAACTCTTCGTCCGGGCCGCCGTGAACACCGCGATCTTCGTGCTGGTCGGCGTACCGCTGACCATGGTTGCCGGGCTCGCGGCGGCGCTGGGGCTCAACTCGGGACTGACCCGCTTCCGCACGGTGTTCCGGGTCGGCTACTACCTGCCGGTGGTCAGCAGCATCGTGGCGATCGCCGTGGTCTGGCGGTTCCTCCTCCAGCCGGACAGCGGCCTGCTCAACAGCCTGCTCGGCCTGGTCGGGGTGGAGGGGCCGAGCTGGTTGCAGCGCAGCGACCTCGCCCTGCCATCGCTGATCGTGATGGCCGCCTGGCGCAACCTCGGCTACCAGATGGTGATCTTCCTGGCGGGGTTGCAGGCGATCCCGCAGCACCTCTACGAGGCGGCCCGGATCGACGGGGCGAGCCCCTGGCAGCAGTTCCGCTACGTCACCCTGCCGTCGCTGCGCCCGACACTGCTCTTCGTCGGGGTCATCGCGACCATCGGCTATCTCCAGTTCTTCGAGGAGCCGCTGGTGATGACCCGGGGCGGCCCGCTCAACTCGACGCTGTCCGTCTCCTACCACATCTACAGCCAGTTCGGGTTCGGCAACTACGGCTACGCCTCGGCGATGAGCTATCTGCTCTTCGTGGTGATCGTGCTGTTGACGATCCTCTGGTTCCGGCTGCTGCGCTCGACCGAGGAGGTGTCCCGGTGACCACCCAGGTCACGTCTCCGAGCCGACCGCCCACCGTGCCGCCGGCATCCGGCGCCGGCTCCGACCGGCCGGTACGCCGCCGCCGCGACCGGGTGGCCGCCGTCGTCCTGCACGTGGTGCTGGTGGTGGGCCTGCTGGTGATGGTCGGCCCGTTCCTGTGGATGCTGGTGTCGTCGTTCAAGTCGGAGAGTGAGATCCGGCGGTTGCCGCCGACCTGGTGGCCGGAGCAGTTGACCCTGGCGAACTACCAGGAGTTGTTCGGCCGGCTCGACTACCCGACATATTTCTTCAACTCCGCCCTGGTGGCCGTGCTGGTCACGATCGGCAACGTCGTGCTGTGCTCGGCCGTCGGTTACGCGCTGACCAAGCTCCGCTTCCCGGGCCGGCGCGCCCTGTTCGGTCTGGTGCTCGGCGCGGTGATGGTGCCCAGCATGGTGACCTTCGTCCCGCTCTTCGTGCTGATCGCCAATCTCGGCCTGGGCAACACCTACGCCGCGCTGGTGCTGCCGTTCCTGGCCTGGGCGCTGGGCGCGTTCCTGATGCGCCAGTTCATGCTCTCCATCCCGGACGAGCTGATCGAGTCGGCCCGGGTCGACGGTGCCGGCGAGCTGCGCATCTTCGTCCGGATCGTGCTGCCGCTCTGCCGGCCGGCCCTGGCCGCGCTCGCGATCCTCGGCTTCCTCGCGAGCTGGAACAACTTCCTCTGGCCACTGGTGGTCGCCACCACCGAGGACAAATACACCCTGCCGGTCGCGCTGGCCCTCTACAGCGTCGGGCAGAACCAGACCAACTTCGGGCTGCTGCTCGCCGGCTCTGTCGTGGTGGTGCTGCCCGTACTGATCGTCTTCATCGTGTTGCAGCGGCACTTCGTGCGCGGCATCGCCACCACCGGACTGAAGTGACGACCTTCCAGACGCACCGTCGGCCTCCGCCGACGCCGTACCCCCGGAGGTAACACCATGATCCGTCCCGTCCGGGTCGCCCTGGCGGCGGCCCTCGCCCTCACCATCGCCGCGCCGGCCGGCGCCGCATCCGCCGCGCCGGCCGTCCCCTCGGCCGGCTCCCCGCCCGGTGCCGTCGACCGGGCCGCCGCCACCCGCTGGGCCGCCGACACCTGGCGGTCGATGGTGGCGATGACCGATCCCGGCACCGGGCTCCCCGCCGACAACATCGGTGGTGACCTGGCCGCCGGCAGCCGGGCGAAGTACACCTCGCCGACAAACGTCGGCTCGTACATCTGGTCGGCCCTCGCGGCCCGGGAGCTGAGGCTGATCGGCGAGCGGGAGCTGGTCGTGCGGGTCGGCGCCGCGCTCGACTCGCTGGCCCGCCTCGACCGGCACGCCGACTCCGGCATGTTCTACAACTGGTACGACCCGGCCACCCTGGAGCTGCTGCGCACCTGGCCGGAGGATGGCGAGCCGGTCTACCCGTTCGCCTCTAGTGTGGACAACGCCTGGCTGGCCGCCGCATTGATGATCGTGCACAACGCGCTGCCGCAGCTGCGCCGCAAGTCCGATCCGCTGCTGAACGGCATGGACTTCGGCTTCTACTACGACCCGCAGGCCCTCGGCGCCGACGTGCCGGTCGGGCTGATGCGGGGCGGTTTCTGGGTCGAGCCGCCGCCGGGCTGCTCGCTGCCCGGCAACTACCGGGACCGTGGGCCGGACGTCCACTACACCTGCCACACCTACGGCGCCTTCAACAGCGAGACCCGCATGATCAGCTATGTGGCGATCGCCCGGGGCCAGGTGCCGCCGGCACACTACTTCGGCCCGTGGCGGACCTTCCCCGACACCTGCGACTGGTCGTGGCAGGAGATGAAGCCGGTCGGCGAATACCGCGAGTACGCCGGGGTCCGGGTCTTCGAGGGCGCCTACCGCTACCGGGGCCTCCAGTTCGTACCGTCATGGGGCGGGGACATGTTCGAGGCGTTCATGCCGGACATGTTCGTCCCGGAGACCCGCTGGGGGCCGAAGAGCTGGGCCCGTAACCACCCGGTCTACGTCCGCGGCCAGATCGAGCACGGCCTGCGCGACGCCGGCTACGGCCACTGGGGCTTCTCGCCCGCCTCCAACCCGGCCGGCGGATACCGCGAGTACGGCGTGGACGCGATGGGGCTGGACGGTCCCGGCTACACCAGCGACCAGGAGCGGACCAGCGTCGACTACGGGTTCGCCGGTTGCCCCGACCGCCCCGCCCAGCCGGAACCCGAGGCGTACGGCGACGGCGTGGTCACCCCGCACGGGGTCTTCCTCGGCCTCCAGCACGCCCCCGCCGAGGCGCAGGCCGAGCTGGCGAGGCTGCGCCGCGACTTCGACATCTACGGTCCGGGTGGCTTCTACGACTCGGTGGCGGTGGGCAGCGGCACCGTCGCCAAGCGCTATCTCGCGCTCGACCAGGGGATGGTGCTGGGCGCCCTGGGCAACCTGCTCGGCGACGACGTGCTGCGCAGGGCGTTCAGCCGGGGCGGGGCGGAACGGCTGCTCCGCCCGATGATGCGGATGGAGGAGTTCTCCGTACCGGCCCGGCAGTAGGACGACGAGCGCGCTCGGCGAGCGCGGTTGACGAGTACGGCAGACGGCAACAGCAGGCACGCCACACGAAGGATCACGTAGGAATGAGCGACGAGACGACGAGCATCGGCGACGCGGAGAGCGTTGGCGACGCGGAACGGGCCCGCGCGGACTGGCAGGACCGGATCGGCCGGCGCCGGACCGGCACCGCCGACGACGGTCCCGGCATCGCGGGCGGCCTGCACGCCCCCGACGGGCTGCGGGCGACGCCGGGGCGGGGACAGGTCACCCTCGACTGGTCACCGGTGCCGGGCGCCATCGGATACCAGGTGTACCGGTCCGCCGGTGACGAGCCGCCGAGGGTGCTGGACCATCACGGCGGTGACGTACTGGCGGTGCCGCATCCGCCGTACGCGGACACCACCGGCGAGCCGGGCCAGCCCTACGCGTACGCCGTTGCCGCGCTGCGCGACGTCGACCAGCCCGGACCGCTCTCCGCGGCGGTCCGGGCGGCCTCCCACGACGGATCCGCTCCGTCGGCGACCGGCAACGGTCGGGCTGCTGCCGCCGCCGGAGCTGACCCGCTGGTGCGGGTGGCGGTCGAGGCGGACGGCCCGACCCGGCCGGTGCACCGGCCGTGGCGCCCGATGATCGGCTCCGAGCACCTGAGCCACCTGCTCAGCACGGAGACGACCGGCGGGCGTCCGATCGGCGCGGAACTCGCCGAAGCGCTGCGGATCATGAGCACCGAGCTGGGCGTCAGCAGCGTGCGTGCGCACGCGATCCTCTGCGACGACCTCGGCGTCTACCGGGAGGTCGACGGCGTGCCGGTGCACGACTTCGGCCGGGTGGACGAGGTCTACGACCGGGTGTTGGCGCTCGGCCTGCGCCCGGTCGTCGAGCTGTCGTTCATGCCCCGCGACCTGGCCAGCGACCCGACGAAGACCGTCTTCGCGTACGGGGCGATCATCTCCCCGCCCCGGGACTGGCAGCGCTGGGCCGACCTGATCCGCGCCCTGGTCACCCACCTCATCGACCGGTACGGCCGGGAGGAGGTGCGGCACTGGCCGTTCGAGGTCTGGAACGAGGCGAACCTGGAGGTCTTCTGGTCCGGCACCCGGGCCGAGTTCATGCGCCTCTACGAGGTGACCGTCCAGGCCGTCCGGGAGGTCGACCCGGGGTTGACGGTCGGCGGTCCGGCCTCGGCCGCCGCCGGCTGGGTGGGTGAGCTGCTGGAGCACGTCGATGTCTCCGGCGCACCGGTCGATTTCGTCTCGACGCACACCTACGGCGCCCCGCCGCTGGACTTTCGCCCGGTCTGCGCCAGGCACGGCCGTCCCGACCTGGGCATCCTCTGGACCGAGTGGGGTGTCACGCCCACCCACTTCAACCCGGTCAGCGACGACGTCTTCGCCGCCGCCTTTCTGCTGCGTGGCATGCACTCGGCCGCCAACCGGGTGGACGCGCTCGCGTACTGGGTCGCCTCCGACCACTTCGAGGAACTGGGCCGGCCGAGCCGGCTCTTCCACGGCGGCTTCGGCCTGCTGACCGTCGGCAACCTGCGCAAGCCCCGGTTCTGGGCGCTCGCCCTGGCCGACCGGCTCGCCGAGCACGAGTTGCGGCAGACCCTGACCGGGGACGGCGCGGAGAGCCTGGTCGAGGCGTGGGCGGCACGCGACGACGACGGCGCGGTGACGGTGCTGGTCTGGAACGGCACCCTGGACCAGTCCAAGGCCGGCGGCGACCATCGGCTGGGCCGCGAGGTCCGGGTCGAGGCCCGTGGGTTGGCCGCCGGCTCCTATCGGGTACGCCACTGGCGGCTCGACGCGGAGCACTCCAACATCGTCCGCGCCTGGCAGGACCTCGGCGGCGGCGACTGGCCGACGGAGGAGCAGTGGCAGGTGCTGCGCGGCCGGGACACGCTGGACGAGTACCGGCCGGAGCAGGTCGTGCCAACGGCGGACGGCACCTGCACGGTGGAGTTCCCGCTCCCGATGCCGGCGGTCTCCTTCCTGCGCTTCGAACCGGTGGCCGCGTCGGCGGCTGGGTGAATCATGACGACTTGTTGTCGTTCCAGGTGCAACAAGTCGTCATGATTCACCCGGCGGCGCTCGGCGATGCGCGGACGGTATTGGACATCGGGACGGCGGTGGAACCATCGGCGTTCCTGCGAGCACACGACCACCGCGTGCGGTGAACACCCAGCAGTGACTGGTCCCCTGTGGAGTGCGAGCATGTCCGCCATGGAAATCTACGAGGACGAGCGGATGGTGGCACGAGAGGACCTGGCCGGCTGGCTGCGCCTGTTGGCCAGTCAATTGGAGACCGGCGGGAAGGTCTACTACGGCGCTGCCGGCGCCGTCACAGTCGGCGAACGGGTTCACTGCGAGCTGGAGATCGAGCGCGACGGCAGCGAGATCTCCATCGAGATCGAATTCTCCTGGCGCGATCCGCACGCAGCGGCCGCCATCACCGACGAGGAAGACGAGGAAGACGAGGAAGACGAGGACGACGAGGACGACGAGGAAGACGAGGACGACGAGGACGACGAAGACGACGAGGACGACGAAGACGACGAGGAAGAAGATGGCGAGGAAGTAGGGGCCGAGGAGGACGACGAGGAAGGCGACGCGTCCGGGGACGGCGAGGACGAGGAAGCGGAAGCAGAGGAAGAGGCGAACGCCGCCGAGGACTCCGACGAGGGAGGCTCCGAGGAGAAGAACTCCGACCAGGACAGTTCCGAGACGGGCGACGAGGAGTCGGAGCCGGCGGAAACCGAGGAGCCGGCGGAGGCTCCGAAGCCGCCGGAGGCGCCCAAGCCGCCGGTGGAGGCGCCCAAGCCGGTGGATGCGCCCAGGCCGGTGGAGGCGGCAGCGCCGGTCACCGCCACCGGGCCGTGGTCATCTCCCGCTGTCGCTCCGGCTGCGACGGCTGCGGCACTGACCCCCGCTGTCGCCTCCAGCCCGGCCGAGGAGCTGACCGAGACCTCCCACCCCGTGCAGCCGTCCTGGACCCCTGCCGCGGCAGAGCCGGCGGAGGTGTCCAGTTCGGCCGATCCGGTGGAGGCGCCGACCTCTGCCGGGCCGACCGAGGTGTCCAGTCCGGCGGAGCCAACCGCCGCAGACACCGAGCCGACTGCGTCCGACGCTGTCGAGCCGACTACCACCGAGTCTGTCGAGCCGGCTGCGTCCGAGTCGGCGGAGCCGTCGGAACCGCCTGCCGCGTCGGAACCGCCTGCCGCGTCGGGAACGCCTGCGGCAGCAGCGGAAGCGCCTGACCCGGCGGAGCGGGATGAGGAGTCCAGCCGCCGCCAGCCGCTCTGGAGTCCCAGTCCGGTGGAGCCGCCCCGCGACGACAGGCCGACGACGGGAGCCTGGTAGCCGTCAGTCGGCAGCAACGGCCGCCGGGTGGGTCGGGCCGGCTCTCCCGATCCGACCCACCCGACGACCGCATCCGACCTCGACCGCATCCGACCTCGACCACATTCGGCTGGCTCGCTCGGCGTACCGGACACGGGGCGAGCGCCCACGTGCCGGCGCGTCAACCCGGTCCGTCTGCCGGGGGCCGGCGGCAGCGCTCCGCCACGGATTCGAGCGGGTGTTCCGGGGCCGGGGGCGGGTCGGCGTGGCCACGGCGTCCAACATGTCGAAGGCACCGGATCGCGGTGTCCGGGCACGAATGGCGGCCCGGTACTTCGCATTCGTCAGCGGCGGGACCTGCGGGGCGTACGGCATCGGGACGAGTTCGACCGAGTCGGGGCAGCGCCACCGATAGCCACAGCGGCAGTATCGCCAGAGTCGGCGCCAGTCCCGGCGGTGATACGGCTTGGTTCCTCGACCGAATGGCATGCTCTTCTCCCGTCGTCGAAATGGGGCGGGGGTGGCGCCGGGCTCCGCAACACGGGCAGCCACCCCCGTGGGCGCTCCGCTTGTGATGGGCGTTGGGTAAAACCGGCGGTGCGCTTGAGTTCCACCTTGGACTTCAGACGTCGAAAGGCGGAAGATAAGCAGCCAGCAACACAGCTTACGAGCCCGACATCGCGCGCCGGGAAAGGTGAGGAATGACGAATCACAGCGGAGGAATGGGAAGAATTCTCAAGTACGCCCGTTCCAGGTCCGGGATGACCCAGGAGCAGCTTGCCGAACGGCTGCACGTGTCGACATCGCTCATTGCCAAATTCGAGACCAACCGGCTGATCCCGCAGCCCGACACGGCACTGCACCTCGACACCGTCTTCGACTCCGGCGACCTGTTCCAGGAATCGGTCGCCGAGGCGCGGGCCTCCGCCGGCCCGACCTTCATCAGGCCGTGGCTGGAGTACGAGCAGCGGGCCACCATGGTCCGGAGCTTCGAACTGGCGGTGGTGCCCGGCCTGCTCCAGACCGAGGAGTACGCGCGGGCCGTTCTCGGCGACGCCGGCACCCGGGTGCCGGACCTGGACGCCGCCGTGGCGGCCCGGCTCGCCCGCGCCGAGGTGCTGCGCCGTCCCGAGCAGCCGTGCCGGCTCTTCGCCGTGCTGGACGAGGCGGTGCTGCGCCGGCCCGTCGGCGGACCACAGGTGATGGCCGGGCAACTGCACGCGATCGTGCGGGCGTGCGGCCTGCCGAACGTCAGTGTCGCCGTGGTGCCGGCCTCGGCGGGCGCCTATCCCGGGCTGAACGGGCCGCTGGCGCTGGCCACCGTCGACGGCCGGAGCGTGGCGTTCCTGGACGATCCGCTGGACGGTCGGGTGGTCGAGGACCCGGAGCGGGTCGCCGCGCTGGAGGAGGTCTGGGAGGCGATCCGCGAGTACGCTCTACCCGGACGCCCGTCCCTCGAACTCATCACGGAAGCAGCGGAGTCATGGAGCTGATCGACGGTCCGCGCTGGCGGACGTCCGCCCGCAGCAACGGGCAGGGCGGCAACTGCGTGGAGGTGGCCGACAACCTCCCCGGCCGGGTCCTGGTCCGGGACAGCAAGGACCGGCAGGGACCGGCGCTGGCCTTCGGCCCGGCCGCGTGGCGGGCGTTCGTCGCCGGAGTCGGCCGGCACGGGTAGTCGGTCGGGGGTCCGGCAGGCGACGGTTTCGGGCACCTGCCGGGTCGGGGTTGGCCGTTCGGAAGACTGTCGAGCTGCCCCGCTTGTGCGCCCACCCTTACCCACCCTTCCCACCCTTCCCGTCCTTCCCGTCCTTGTCGGCGAGCCGATGCCGCGTGCCCCGTTCATGCACCCAGCTCGACAGCCTGCGTGACAGATATCTCCAGGCTGGGCCGCCGGGGCCGTTGATTCCGGTCAGCAGGGCGGTTCCGGGCCTTGACAGACATCTCCGCCGGAGCTTGAGTGGATCTTAAGTCGGGTGTGTCCGTCCCAACCCGACCAAACCCCCATGGGAGACCCTCATGCTGCTGTCCCGCCGCACCATGCCCGTGGCGCTCGCCGTCGCGGTCGGTCTGGTGCTGCCCGCAGGCCCCCTGCCGGCGCTCGCCGCACCACCCGGCGGCACCGAGTTCCACTCCTCGTTCGAGCCGGCCGACCCGCAGCCGACCTGGACGAACAGCGCCGAGGTCGACGCCGCCGGGCGCAAGCGGATGTCCGGAGTGACCGGCAGCCCGGTGACCGGCATCCCCGGCAACCTCACCGACCGGGTGACCGAGGTGACCGGCAGCGGCGAGAACCCGCCGAACGAGACCGCCGCCCGGGTCGTCGACCGGAACGTCAGCACCAAGTGGCTGGTCTTCGCCTCCGCCGGCTGGGTCCGGGTCCGCTTCGACGAGCCGGTCGCGATCGTGCACTACGCGCTCACCTCCGCCAACGACGCTCCCGAGCGGGACCCGCGCGACTGGACGCTGCAGGGCTCCGCCGACGGCGAGAGCTGGACCGACCTGGACAGCCGGACCGGCCAGGAGTTCGCCGAGCGGTTCCAGACCCGGGAGTACCGCCTCGACAACAGCACCGCCTACCGCTACTACCGGCTGGACATCACCGCCGTGGCCGGCGGCGGCATCACCCAGCTCGCCGAGTGGCAGCTCTCCGACGGCGACACCACGCCGTCGCCGGTCACCGACATGCGCGGCTTCGTCAGCGGCGGGCCGGTCAACGGGCCGACCATGAAGCCGAACGTCGGCTGGACCGGGCGCCACGCCTTCCAGTACTCCGGCGGGCAGACCGTGGACGGGCGCGGGTACGCGTACAACCGGGTCTTCGACGTCGACCTGGCGATCACGCCGGAGACCGAGCTGTCGTACGTGATCTTCCCGGAGCTGACCGCCCAGGACCTGGACTATCCGAGCACGTACGCCGCCGTCGACCTCGCCTTCGACGACGGTAGCTACCTCAGCGAGCTGGGCGCCGTCGACCAGTACGGCTTCGGGCTGAACCCGCAGGCGCAGGGCGCGGCGAAGTCGCTCTACGCCGACCAGTGGAACCTGAAGCGCTCCCGGATCGGCGACGTCGCCGCCGGCAGGCGGGCCGTCCGGGTGCTGGTCGGCTACGACAGCAGCACCGGCCCCGGCGTCTTCAACGGCTGGATCGACGACATCCGGGTCACCGCCCACCCGGACCGGCCGGAGCACGACCGGCCCTCCGACCATGTCCGGACCACCCGGGGGACGAACTCCACCGGCGGCTTCTCCCGGGGCAACAACATCCCGGCCACCGCCGTGCCGCACGGGTTCAACTTCTGGACCCCGATGACCAACGCCGGCTCGCTGAGCTGGCTCTACGACTATCAGCGCGGCAACAACGCGGACAACCGGCCGACGATACAGGCGTTCACGGTCAGCCGCGAGCCGAGCCCGTGGATGGGTGACCGGCAGACCTTCCAGGTGATGCCGTCGGTCGCCGACGGCGTCCCGAACGCCAACCGGGCGGCCCGGGCGCTGCCGTTCGGGCACGAGAACGAGGTTGCCCGGGCGCACCACTACGGGGTCACCTTCGACAACGGGCTGGTCACCGAGATCGCCCCGACCGACCACGCGGCCATCTTCCGGTTCACCTTCCCCGGCGACCGGGGCAACCTGATCTTCGACAACGTCGACAACAACGGCGGGCTGACCCTCGCCCCCGACGCGGGTGAGATCACCGGCTACACCGACGTGCGCAGCGGCCTCTCCAACGGTGCCACCCGGATGTTCGTCTACGGCGTGGTCGACCGCCCGGTCGTGGCCGGCGGCCGGCTGACCGGCGGGGGCGGGGCGAACGTCACCGGCTACCTCGGCTTCGACACCACCGACTCGAAGCAGGTGCAACTCCGGATCGCCACCTCGCTGATCTCGGTCGAGCAGGCCCGCCGCAACCTCGGCCACGAGATCCCGCAGGGCGACACCTTCGACGCCGTACGCGAGCGGGCGCAGCGGCTCTGGGACGAGAAGCTGCGGGTGGTCGAGGTGGAGGGGGCCACCGAGGAGCAACTCGTCACCCTCTACTCCAACCTCTACCGGCTCTTCCTCTATCCGAACTCGGCGCACGAGAACGTCGGCACCCCGGCCGAGCCGCACTGGCGGCACGCCGTGCAGTCGTCGGCCACCTCGTCGATCCCGATCGACTCCACGCCGACCGAGACCGGCGCCGAGGTGGTGGACGGCAAGGTGTACGTCAACAACGGGTTCTGGGACACCTACCGGACCACCTGGTCGGCGTACACCCTCTTCAGCCCCGAGATGGCCGGTGAGCTGGTCGACGGGTTCGTGCAGCAGTACCGCGACGGCGGCTGGGTATCCCGGTGGTCGGCGCCCGGCTACGCGAACCTGATGACCGGGACCAGCTCGGACGTCGCCTTCGCCGACGCGTACGTCAAGGGCGTCCGCGGCTTCGACGCGAAGGCCGCCTACCGGGCGGCGGTCCGCAACGCCACGGTGGCGCCACCCGGCGCGAACCCGAACAACACGAGCGTGGGACGGAAGGGGCTGCAGACCTCGATCTTCGCCGGCTACACCTCGTCGGCGGTCTCCGAGGGCGTCTCCTGGGCACTGGAGGGCTACATCAACGACTTCGGCATCGCCAACATGGCGGCGGCGCTCGCCGAGGACCCGACGACCCCGGAGGCGGAGCGGGCCGGCTACCGCTCCGACGCGGAGTACTTCCGCAACCGCGCCCAGAACTACATCCACATGTTCGACCCGAACGTGGAGTTCTTCCAGGGCCGCGACGCGGCGGGGGAGTGGAAGTCCGACCCGGACGGGTACGACCCCCGGGTCTGGGGCCACGACCACGACTACACCGAGACGAACGGCTGGAACTTCGCCTTCCACGTGCCGCACGACGGGCAGGGCCTGGCCAACCTCTACGGCGGCCGGGCGGCGCTGGCCGAGAAGCTTGACGAGTTCTTCGCCACCCCGGAGACGGCGAAGTTCCCCGGCTCCTACGGCGGCACCATCCACGAGATGGTGGAGGCCCGGGACGTCCGGATGGGCATGTGGGGCTTCAGCAACCAGGTCTCGCACCACATCCCGTGGATGTACACCTACGCCGGGCAGCCGGCGAAGACCCAGGCGCTGGTCCGGGAGGTGCTGTCCCGGATGTACCTCGGCAGCGAGATCGGCCAGGGCTACGCCGGGGACGAGGACAACGGCGAGACGTCGGCCTGGTATCTCTTCGCGGCGCTCGGCATCTATCCGCTCCAGGTGGGCAGCACCGACTACGTGATCGGTTCGCCGCTGTTCCGCAAGGCGACGGTGCACCTGCCCGGTGGCCGGAAACTGGTGGTGAACGCCCCGGAGAACAGCGCCGACAACGTCTTCGTGCAGGGGCTCTCGGTCGACGGGGTGCCGTACCAGCGCACCTCGATCTCGCACGCGGAGCTGGCCGACGGCGCGGTGCTCGACTTCCGGATGGGGCCGGCGCCGTCGACCTGGGGCACCGGGGAGGCGGCCCTGCCGACCTCGCTGACCCCGCCCGGCGCCCCGCCCCGGCCGCTGGCCGACATCACCGTCCAGGGTGGAGCGGCGGCGTTGACCGACGACACCTCGGCGACCGGGGCGCCGCTGACCGCCCCGGTCACCTGGACCGTCTCCGGCACGCCGGAACTGGTCACCCACTACACCCTCACCTCGCGGGCGGCGGCGGGCGACCCGACCGGCTGGACGCTCTCCGGCTCCTACGACGGCAGCCGCTGGACGGTGATCGACAGCCGGTCGGACGAGACGTTCAGCCGGCGGGCCCAGACCCGGGCCTTCGCCGTCCAGCACCCCGGCCGGTACGGCTACTACCGGCTCGCACCGACCGGCTCGACCGGCGGGCCGGCGGCGCTGGCCGAGGTGGAGTTGCTGGCGAACCCGGCGGCGGCGTGCACATCCACGCTGACCGGGCGGCGCAAGGGCCCGCTGACCGTCTCCACCGGGGTGGTCTGCCTGGCCGGGGCGACCGTCACCGGCCCGGTGGTGGTGCGCGCCGGTGCCACGCTCCGGGTCGACGGCGGCAGGATCACCGGCCCGGTCTCGGCGGTCGGCGCGGCGGAGGTGGTGCTGCGGGACGTCGAGGTCGGCGGTCCGGTCTCGGTGGTCGGCACCTCCGGCAACGTCGGCATCGAGCGGGCCGACGTCGGTGGCCCGGTGACGCTCATCGGCAACGCCGGGGCGCTGGTCGCGGCGAGCGGCGTCGGCGGGCCGCTCTCCTGCCTGCTCAACGATCCGGCCCCGGTGGGCAACGGGCTGCCCAACACGGTGCGGGGCCCGGCGAGCGGCCAGTGCGCGCACCTCTGACCGGGGACGGCTGACCGTACGGCGGCTGACCGTACGGCGGCTGACCGTATGACGGGCGGGGCGTCCGGCGAGCTACCCGCCGGCCACCCCGGCAGAATCCCTCGGCCCGCGGTGACCGTCGACGGGTCGGGTGGCGGTGACCAGCCAGTGCGCGCCGGGGATGCGTACCCCGTCCGGCCCCTCGTACGGGCGCAGCGCCTCGACCAGGAGCTGCCGGGCGACCTCGGGGGGCGGCCCGTCCGCGCGTTGCAGAACGGCCAGCACCGGTCCCGAGCCGAGGAACCCGTCGGCGGCAGCGCCCGCGTCCGGGCCGAACGCCATCGGGGCGTCGACCGGTCGGGTGTGGATGTCGGTGAGGCCGGCCCGCTCCAGCACACCGGTCAGCCGTGCCGCGTCGGCGAGCGAGAACATCGCCGACGCGGGAAGCTGGTCGGCGCTCCGGCCCGGGTGCAGCGCGGACATCGGCGTCACGTACCACGCGTTCTCCGACATGTCGCGTGGACAGACGAAGGCGAGCCGGCCGCCGGAGCGGAGCGCGTACCGGACGTTGGCGAAGGCGGCCACCGGATCGGCGAAGAACATGACGCCGAACTGGCTGATCGCGATGTCGAACGTGCTGCCCGGAAGCGGGTGGACCTGCACGTCGCCCTGGGCGAATTCGACGTTGGCAAGGCCGGCCGCGACCGCCGCGCTCCGGGCGTGGTCGAGTAGCAGCGCGGAGAGGTCGACGCCGAGGACCCGCCCCCGGGGCGCCAGTCGGGCGGCCAGCCGGGTCGTCTCGCCGGTGCCGCAACCGACGTCGAGGATGCGATCCCCGGACCCGATCCGGGCGGCGGCGAGCAGGGTCCGGGTGAGTGCGCCGTTCACCGGAGCATCGCGTTCGCTGAGCCCGGCCCAGTTGACCGCCTCCGGTCCGTTCCACGCCTCGGCCTGGTCGGTGTTGACGATGTGCATTCTCAGATCCCTTCCGGACGCGCGCCGACGAGCAGCCGCGGGGAGGCTGCGGGGGAGGCCGCCGCCAGCTCCCGGTTCGCTCGACGTGGTGGTACCCACCGGTCAAGCGTCGGCTCCATGACCCATGCGCACAACTGCGGGTTGGTTGGGTCTGCCATAAGCTGTGCGCATGCTGGACCCCTGGTCGTTGCAGGTGCTCATCGCGGTCGGCGACCGTGGCTCGTTCTCCGCGGCGGCCTCGGCGCTCTCGTTGACCCAGCCCGCCGTGTCGCGGCAGATCGCGGGCCTGGAACGGCGGCTCGGCGTACGGCTCTTCACCCGGGCCGCCCGTGGGGTCCGACCGACCCCGGCCGGCGCGGTCGCGATCGACCTCGCGCGGGACAGCCTGACCCGGCTGCGTGCCCTGGAGGCCCGGCTCGCCTCCTTCGCCGACCTGGAGACCGGGGAACTGCGGTTGGCGGCCTTTCCCAGCGCCAACACCCACTTCGTGCCCGAGGCGGTCCGCCGGTTCGGGCAGCTCCATCCCGGCGTGACGCTCAGCCTCCGGCAACTGGACCAGATGGCCCTGCTGCCGGCGGTGCAGGAGGGCAGCATCGACCTCGCCCTGGTGACCGAGTGGCACCTCTACGCGGAGCCTTGGGCGGCCCGGAACGCACCTGCCGGTGCCGAGCCGGAACGGCTCGCCGTCGAGGGCGTGGAACTGGTCCCCCTGCTCGACGAGGAACTCCTGGTCGTGCTGCCGGCCCAGCACCGGCTCGCCCGGCGCCGCCGGATCCGCCTGGCCGACCTGGGCGACGAGACCTGGATCGACGGAGCCCATCCCGACTGTCTCGGGCCGGTGACCCCGCTGGCCGAGGCGCTCGGCGCCGCGCCGACGATCGGCTTCTGGTGTGACGACTGGACCGGCAAGCAGGCACTGGTGGCGGCCGGTGTCGGCGTGATGCTCATGCCCACGCTCGCCGCCGTGGCGATGCGCCGCGACGTGGTGCTCCGGCCGACCAGCCCGGTGCTGCCGCCCCGCCGGCTCTACGCGGCGACGGCCGCACCCGCCTTCCGGGCCCCGGCGGTGACCGCGATGCTGGAGATACTGGCCGAGCTCGCGCTCAGTCGCACCTGACCACGGCCAGACGCCGTCCTCGACGGTGGTGGCGCTCGGAGCTCAGAGTTCGGTGACCACCAGGTCGAGCTGGCGGGGGCGACCCGCGACCGCCGGCTGCTCCTCGACGGTGTATTTGAGATCGCGCAGCGCCTCGACCAGTCTGCCGACGGACCGGGGCGCGGCGCCGGCCAGCAGCAGGTCCCGGACCAGCCGGCCCTTGCTCGCCTTGTTGAAATGGCTCACCACCGAACGCCGCGGCACGCCTTCCACCACCTGCTCGTGCAGTACCCGTACCGTCACCGTGCGCTCGGCCAGCCGGCCGGTCGGACGCCACATCGCCGCGTACCCGCTGGAGCGGAGGTCGAGGACGGGGCCGGCGCCGGCCGCCTCGGTGAGCACCGGATCGAGCAGCCCTCGCCAGTACGCCGCCAGCCCGCCCGCCCCGGGCAGGTTCGCCCCGACCGCGCAGCGGTACGCCGGGATCCGGTCGTCGAGCCGCACCACGCCCCAGAGGCCGGAGCAGACCAGGACGGAGCGCCGGGCCCGGGCCCGCGCCGGACCGGGCAGGGTGCCGAGGCCGAGCGCGTCGTAGAGCACCCCGGTGTAGACCTTGGCCGCCGGCTGGGCCGGTGCGGTGCGCAGCCGGGCATTGCGGTCCAACTCCTCGTCCTGCCCCGGGCTGAGCCCGAGCACCTTCCGCGCCCGGTCCCGGTCCGGCCCGGCACAGAGCGCGACGAGCGCGTCCAGCGCGCGTTCCCGACCGGGGGTGAGCGCCGGCTGGCTCAGTGCCGCGGGATCGACCGGCCGGCCGGTCCGGGGCGCGGTCTTCCCTTCCGAGGGAGGGAGCAGGATCAGCACGCGGCAAGCCTACGCAGGAGCCCGCCATGCGGGTACGGGACGGGCCGCCGGGCCCGCCCCGCACCCGGCGCGGAGGGTCGGCGGTCAGGCCGCCAGGCCGAGGGTGTGCTGGGCCAGCAGTTCGCCGTGCTTGCCGGCGGAGGCGTGGCCGGCGTCGAGGTTGCGGCGGGCCTGGTCCCGCAGCGGCTCCATCGCCGGGGTGACCTCGGCGAGGGTCAGCTCGATCTCGCTGACGTGCAGGTCCAGGCCGAGCACGTCGCCGAAGAACCGTCGATAGTACGGCGTCGCGTGGTCCCAGCCCTCCTTGGGCGAGCCGGCGCCGTAGCCGCCGCCCCGGGTGACGATCAGCGCCGCCGGCCGGCCGCGCACCGGCGACTCCTGCCCGGGCGCCAGCCGGGGCTCGGCGAGCAGCATGTCGATCCAGGCCTTGACGTGCTGGGAGACGCCCCAGTTGTAGAGCGGCACGGCCAGCAGGTAGGCGTCGGCGGCGACGAGCTCGTCGACGTAGGTCGCGGCGAGGGCGGCGGCCGTTGCCTGCTCCTCGCTGCGCTGCTCGGGTGGGACGAACGCGGCGGTGACCGCCGAGACCCAGGCGTCGACCGGCACCGGCGACGCGATCAGGTCGCGGCGGGTGATCAGCCCGGACGGGTGGGTACGGGTCCACGCCGCCTCGGCGGTGTCGGCGACGGCCCGGCTGACGGACTGCTCGCCGCGGATGCTGGCGTCGAGTCGGAACAGGCTCACTCTGACCTCCGTAGAAGATCTGCTTACCCGACCAAATTAGCGACCGATCTCCTGTAAGGCAGCAGGACTGTGATTTAGATTATCTTTAAGGCTGTCCTTCTGTATGACAGAAGATCTTTCAAAAAGATAATCTTGCAGGCGAGTATGCTGGTCATGTGCCCGACAGTGCAGCTCCCGCACCACCCGCCGCTCCCTCGCCGGACGGTGGCGGGCAGATCGCCGCAGAGTTGCTCAAGAACGACTTCGCCTGGTCGCTCGGGGTGATCATGCGGCGCTACCTCCGGGCGGCGGACGAGATCGTCGGGGACGTCCCCGGCGGCCCCAGGGGTTACCAGGTCATCGCCTCCGCGAGCCAGCACCTGGCGACCAACCAGGGTGCGATGGCCGCGCAGTTGGGCATCGACCGCACCGTCCTCACCTATCTGATCGACGATCTGGAAGCCGCCGGGCTGGTCGAGCGCCAGCCGGATCCGGCCGACCGGCGCAGCCGCCGGGTGGTCGCCACCGAGGCCGGAGAGACTCTCTGGCGGGAGCGGCACGCGGCGCTCGCCAGGGTCGAGGCGGAGATCCTCGGCGTGCTCGGACAGGACCAGGCGGCCTTCAAGGAACTGCTGCAACAGGTGGCGCTGCACGCCGACCAGCTCGACCCGATGCACAACGCCTGCCAGGTCGTCGAGGAGTTGCAGGAGCCCGACCAGGGGACCCGCCGGCGCCGCCGCCGGGGCTGATCCTCCCGCCGCCGACACGTAGGAACCATTCGGAGCCACCCTCCCGGGCGGATGGGTGGCTGACGGCAATCTCACCACCGCCCATCACCATCACCCTTCCCTCCGAACGTTGGGCAGACGACACCACCGTCCGCACCACGTTCGGGAGGAAAGATGACCATCACATCCGGGCCGGCCGCACGGCCGGGACCCATGCGGCGGGTGACCGGGGCACTCGCCGCCGCCACCTGTGTCGTGCTCGCCGGTGCCGTTGCCGGACTCGGACCGAGCACCGCAGGGGCGTCCAGCCACCGTGAGGCCCCGCTGGTCGCCATGGACCCGGCGATCGACAACACCGACCTCTACGCCTTCGTCAGCCCGGAACGCCCGGGCTACCTGACGTTCGTCGCCAACTGGATACCGTTCGAGGAGCCGGACGGGGGACCGAACTTCTATCCCTTCGCGACGGACGCGGCGTACAACATCAAGGTCGACAACGACGGCGACGCCAGGCCGGACGCGACGTTCCGGTGGACGTTCCAGAACGTCGACCGGCGCCGCAACTCGACGTTCCTCTACAACAACGGCCCGGTCACCAGCCTCGACGACGAGAACCTGCTGTTCCGGCAGACCTACCGGCTGGAATCGTCCTTCGACGGCGCGCCCTTCACCACCCGGGTCACCGGTGGGATGGTCGCCCCGTCCCGGGTCGGCAACGCCGCCATGCCCGACTACGCCAAGCTGCGCCGGGACGCCACCGTGACCCTGCCCGGCGGCTGGAAGGTCTTCGCCGGCCAGGCGGACGACCCGTTCTTCCTGGACCTGCGGGTCTTCGACCTGCTCTACGGCGGGGACCTCAGCGAGACCGGTCGGGACACCCTGGCCGGCTACAACGTCAACAGCATCGCCCTCCAGGTGCCGTTCGAGGACGTGGCACTCGGCGGTGACCCGAGACGCAACCCGGTGATCGGTGTCTGGGCGACGACGGACCGGCCCCGGGTCCGGATCTCCGGCAAGGTCGGCGAGGTCCCGCGCGGCGGCGACCGGGTGCAGGTCTCCCGGCTGGGCAACCCGCTGGTCAACGAGGTCGTGGTGCCGGCCGGCCTGAAGGACACCTTCAACTCCCTGCCGCCCGAGAAGGACGCCACCATTCCGGCGGTGGTCGCCCGGGTCACCAACCCCGAGCTGCCGCGCCTGGTCGAGGGCATCTACGGCGTACCGGCCCCGGCGACGCCCCGGCAGGACCTCGTGGAGATCTTCCTGACCGGGATCACCACGAAGACACCGGACGGTCCGATCAAGGTCGACCTCAATTCCCAGCTCAACAACCAGGACGTACGGCCGAGCCGGTTCCGCCCGGCGGAAATGCTCCGACTGAACCTGTCGACGCCGGTGGCCGAGGCACCGAACCGGCTCGGCGTTCTCGGCGGCGACCTCCAGGGCTTTCCGAACGGGCGGCGGCTCACCGACGACGCCGTCGACATCGCGCTGCAGGCGGTGCAGGGCGCCGCCCAGACCGGCAAGCTCGTCGACGCGCTCGCCGCCGGAGACCGGGTGGACGCGAACGACAACGCCTTCGGCGACTCCTTCCCGTACCTGGCCCTGCCGAACGTCGGTGCGGTCAACTCCGCCGCCGGCGGCGGAGCCGGCACCGGAGCCGCCCCGGACGGCAGGGGCGCCGCGTCGGCGCAGCCGGTCGACCCGTCGGCAACCCCGGGCAGCCTCGCCGGGCTGGCCAGCCGCGACGGCGGCGACATACCCGCCACGACGGTGGCCACCACCGTCGCCTGGGGCCTGGCCGGCGTCGCCGCCGCGCTCGGCACCCTGCTGGTGGTCGGCTGGCTGCGCCGGCGCCGACGGCCCGCACCCGTCGACTCCGAACCGACCCGACCGCTGTGACGTCCTGCCCGGGGGCAGGGTGGCCGCGTGCCGGCCCTGCCCCCGGGCCCCGAGACCGGAGGAGAAGGAAGAGATGAGGCGGCTACCACGAATCGGGGTCCGGTCCCTGCTGGTCACGGGCCTGGTGGCGGCACTGCTGCTCGGTGCCGGGGCGCTGCGCGGACTCCGCCCGCCGGAGGATCCGGCACCGGTTGCCGGCGAGGTCGTGCCGCGCGTCGACCGGCTCGCCGCAACGATCGACCGGGCACAGGAACAGCTCCGCCGGGTTCCCGGCGACCACGTCACCTGGGCGGCGCTCGGCATGGCGTACCTGGAGAAGTCCCGGATCAGCGCGGACCCGAGCTGGTTCGGCAGGGCCGAAGGGGCGCTGCGCCGCTCCCTCACGCTCCGGCCGGACGGCAACGACCCGGCGCTGGCCGGGCTCGGCGCCCTGGCGAACGCCCGGCACGACTTCACCGGTGCCGCCGGGTACGCCCGGCAGGCGCTGCGGATCAACCCCTACAGCGCGGAGGCGTACACGGTGCTCGGTGACGCGCAGACCCAGCTCGGCCGGGCCGACGAGGCGACCGGGGCGGTGCAGTCCCTGCTCGACCTCCGCCCCGGGCTGCCCGCGCTGACCCGGGCCGCCTACGACCGGGAGCAGCGGGGCCGGACCGCCGAGGCGGACGCCCTGCTGCGGCAGGCCCTCGACCTCGCCCTCGACCCCGCCGACATCGCATTCTGCCGCCACCAGCTCGGTGAACTGGCCTGGAACTCCGGGGACCTGTCCGGGGCGGAACGCGAGTACGCCGCCGGCCTGGCCGCCGACCCCGGCTATCCACCGCTGCTGCACGGGCGGGCGAAGGTGGCCGCCGCACGCGGCCGGCTCGACCAGGCCCTCGCCGGCTACGCCGAGCTGACCGCCCGGTCACCGACCCCCGGCTACCTGCTCGACCACGCCGAGCTGCTCGACGCCGCCGGCCGGGGCGCCGAGGCCGACGTGCAGCGCCGCCTGGCGGAGGCCGCGCACCGGCTCTTCACCGCCGGCGGCGGCACCGACGACCTGACCGGGGTCGCGCTGGCGCTGGCCCGGTCACGCCCGGCCGAGGCGCTGACCCTGGCCCGGCGGGAGTGGCAGCGGCGCCAGTTCGCCGAGGTGGCCGACGCGCTCGCCGTGGCCCTGCACGCCAACGGGCGGGACGCCGAGGCGCTCGGCCACGCCCGCCGCGCCGAGTCGCTGGGCGCCCGCGACGCCCGGTACGCGTACCACCGGGGAATCATCGAGCTGGCACTCGGCAACCGGGACGAGGGCCGGCGGCACCTGCGACGGGCGCTCGACATCAACCCGTACTTCTCGCCCGTGGACGCGCCGGCCGCCGCGCGCACCCTGGAGAGGCTGGGACCGGCATGAGACGCATCGCATGCCTGGCGCTGGCAGGGCTCTGCCTCGGAGTGTCGCTGGGGCTCGTCGGCGCGGTCGCCGCACCGCCGAGCCCGGCCGGCGCCCACCCCCTCGGCAACTTCTCGGTCAACCAGCTCGCGACGGTGCGACTCCACACCGACCGGATCGAGGTCGGTGTGGAGGTCGACCTCGCCGAACTGCCCACCGCGCAGGAGTCCGGCACGGTCGACGCGGACGGCGACGGCACGGCGAGCGGGCCGGAGCGGGCGGCACACGCGACCGCCTCCTGCGGCCGGTTCGCCCGGGACTTCGAGGTCACCGTCGCCGGCCGCCGGCTCGGCTGGACGCTCGGCGACAGCGCCTTCGAGTACGCCCCCGGCAGCGCCGGCCTGCCCACCAGCCGGCTGCGCTGCCGGTTGGACGCCGGCACCGTGATCGGGTCGGCGACGACGGTGGAGATCGTGAACCGGTTCCGGGTGGACCGGATCGGCTGGCGCGAACTGACCGCCGTCGGCCACGGGGTGCGGATCGTCGACTCGCCGCTGCCGGCGCGGGATCTCAGCGGCGGGCTGCGGGCGTACCCGGAGGATCTGCTCAGCTCACCGCCGGACGTGCGGTCGGCGCGGCTGCGGGTGGAGCCGGGGACCGGCGGTGCTGGCACGGGGCCCGAAGCCGGTGGCACGGAGCCCGGCGTCGATGGCTCTGTGGCGGGCGCGGCCCTGCCGGGAGCCGCGACGACCGCCTCCGGCACGTCGCGGGCGACCGGCTGGACCGCCGGTGCGGAGCGGCGGTTGCGTGACCTCGCCGGCAGCCGGCAGCTGACGCCGCTGGTCGGGGTGCTGGCCGTGCTGCTCGCCCTGGTGCTCGGGGCGGCACACGCCGCACTGCCCGGCCACGGCAAGACCGTGATGGCCGCCTACCTCGCCGGTCGGGCCGGGCGGCCGAGGGACGCCGTCGCCGTCGGCGCGACGGTGACGCTCACGCACACCGGCGGCGTGCTGGTGCTGGGCCTGCTGCTGACCACGGTGGCCGGGCTGGTCGGCGAGACCGTCCTCGGCTGGCTCGGCGTGGTCAGCGGCGGCCTGGTCGCGGTGGTCGGCGCGAGCATGCTGCTCGACCTGCGCCACCGCGACCGCGACCGCCCGCACCACCACTCCCACGATCACTCCGGCCACTCCCACGATCACCCCGGCCACTCCCACGATCACCACCACGAGGGCCACGGTCACCACCACCAGCATGGAACGAGCCGGCTCGGCATCCTGGGGCTCGGTGTCTCCGGCGGCCTGGTACCCAGCCCGTCCGCCCTGGTGATCCTGCTCGGCGCGATCGGCCTCGGGCGCACCGGATTCGGCGTGCTGCTCGTGCTCGGCTACGGCGCCGGCATGGCGGCCACGCTCACCGCTGCGGGCCTGCTGGTGGTGCGGCTGCGACAGCGCTGGGACCAGCGGGGTCCGGGCCGCCGGCTGTTCCGGCGGTGGCACCGGCGCCTGGGCGTACTCCGGTCCGCCGCGCCGGTCGGCACGGCCGGGCTGGTGCTCTCGGTCGGGCTGGTCCTGGTCGGTCGCGCTCTCGGCACGGTCGCGTGAACACCGAAGCGTGTCCCGCGTGTCGGGCAACCTCCCGTGGTCCAGCGTGGACCACCGATGGAAGGCTGAGGCCATGACGGAATCCAGCGGCACACCGCGCCGGCCGGATCATCTCGCGGCGGTGCCGGCGGCCGGCCCCGCGACCGGACGGGCCGCGGTGGACAGGCCGGCCGGTGTGGACGGACGAGCCGAGATGGACGGATTGTTGCGGGCGGTGGCCCTCGGTGACGAGGCGGCGTTCGCCCGGCTCTACGACCTGATGGCCCCCCGGGTGTACGGCCTGGTCCGCCGGGTGCTGCGGGATCCGGCCCAGGCCGAGGAGGTGGCCCAGGAGGTGCTGGTCGAGGTGTGGCGGACGGCGCCCCGGTTCGACCCGGCCCGGGGCTCGGCGGCGAGCTGGATCTGCACCATCGCGCACCGTCGGGCGGTGGACCGGGTCCGCGCGGAGCAGGCCAGCGCCGAGCGCCAGCTCCGGGTCGGCACGAGTCCGGCCGAGACGTCGTACGACGAGGTGCCCGAGCAGGCCGCCCGCCGGCTGGAACAGCAGCAGGTACGGCGCTGTCTGCGCGACCTGACGGACCTGCAACGCGAGGCGATCACGCTCGCCTACTACGCCGGCCACACCTACCGGGAGGTCGCCGAGCTGCTGGGTGCCGCGCTGCCGACGGTGAAGACCCGGATGCGGGACGGGCTGATCCGGCTGCGGGACTGTCTCGGCGTACTCGGGGTCGAGGAGGTGACCCGGTGAGCGACATCCACACCCTGGTCGGGGCGTACGTGCTGGATGCTGTCGACGATCTCGAACGGGCCGCGTTCGACCGGCACCTGGCCGACTGCGACTCCTGCGCCGCCGAGGTCGGCGAGCTGCGGGAGACCGCCGCCCGGCTGACCGACGGTGCCTGGTCGGTACCGCCGCCCCGGTTGCGGGCCGAGGTGCTGGGGCAGGTCTCCCGGACCCGTCAGGAACGGCCGGGACGCCTGCCGGGCCGGGACGGCCGGACAGCACTCTCCCGGTGGCGTGCCGTCACCGCCGGAGCGGTCGCCGCCGCGATCCTGGCCGTGGCCGCCGGCGTGACCGGCTATCTGGTGCAGCAGCAGCGGGTCCGCGACGAGCGGGCCGCCACCGTCGCCGCCCGGGCCGAGCTGGAGCGGGTGCGGGACATCCTCGACGAGCCGGATCTGGTGGTGCGTCGGGAGGGGCTCGCCGGCGGTGGCCGGCTCTCCGTCTTCCGCTCCCCGGCCGGGGACACCGGAGTGGTGCTGCTGGCCGGTGCGCCGCCGGTGCCCGACGACCGGGCCTACCAGTTGTGGCTGATGGAGGGGTCGACGCCGCGACCGGCCGGCGTGCTGGCCGCCGGGGCCGGCGACGACACGGTGGTGCTGACCGGGATGTCGGGCCGGGACGCGGTCGCGGTGACCGTCGAGCCGGCCACGGGCTCGGCGCAGCCGACCAGCGCCGTACTGGGCAGCGTGCCTCTCGGCTGACCGGGGTGCCGCCGGCCGGGGGTCCCGTGCTGGTTGTCACCCGGATCGACGGTCTGACGGAGAAACGCTGCCGGGCTTGGAGATGGCACAGCACGTGGGTAGACGTGCTATCGAAACGGACGGCACAGTGCGGCGATCGGTTGGCAAGCCTGTCGATTGTCCTGTCCCGGGCCCCGGGGCATGAGTATCTGGGTCTGAACGGACGGACAGCGGGGCACGGATGCCTGTCTCCTCAACGGCACTGCTTCCGCCGACCTCATCGCCGCCCTCGCCTGCCTCGACGTCCAAGATCGCAGATCTTGGAACGGGATGGCTGCTATCGCGACCCTCCGGTTCCAAGATCTGCGATCTTGACGCGCGCCATCGGCGGCGGGGAGGGAGGGCAGGGGATGGGTGGGGGATGGGTGATGGGGTTGTGTGTGGGACGTGGTCGAAGGCGCTGGCGGCAGTAGCTCCTCCCCGGACCACGGGAGTCGGTCCGGGACGAGCAAGGGGGTGAGAAGGCGGGGGCAGCAGGGGCGGGGCAACCAGGGTGTGTTGTGTTGGCGACTGGATTGCAGTCCGTAGCCTGACTACACTGAGTCGTTCTTCGAGCCGGTCGCGGAGGCGCTACGTTCGACGGTCGAGGCTCTCGACGGATAGTTGAGTAGGCTTGGCCGCCCGAGCCTGCGGAGAGGCGAGTGGAGCCCGGCTGGGCGGTGTACGGGATGCAGGGCGGCCGCGCCCGTCCTACCGTGAGGTGATCGCCCTACCGGAAGGTGTCGCGTGCCTGTTCAGGACTGGTTTCTCACCGGGGCGGAGCGGGACAATCCCGACTCCGCCATCCCCGCCTGGACGGAGGGCAACCTCGCCGAGCCCCTGATCCACGGCGCCGCCTACTTCGACCGGCTGACCGCCGAGATCCAGGCGCTGGACGAGGGCGACCACGTCTTCTTCACCGACTGGCGGGGCGACCCGGACGAACGGATGCACGACGGCGGCCCGACCATCGCCGAGCTGCTCGGCGACGCCGCCCGGCGCGGCGTCATCGTCAAGGGCCTGGTCTGGCGCTCGCACCTCGACAGGTTCACCTACAGCCAGGAGGAGAACCGGCACCTCGGCAGGGAGGTGGGGGAGGCCGGCGGCGAGGTGCTGCTCGACCACCGGATCCGGCGCGGTGGCTCACATCACCAGAAGCTCGTCGTACTCCGGCACCCGGGCCGGCCCGAGCGGGACGTCGCCTTCGCCGGCGGCATCGACCTGTGTCACAGCCGGCGCGACGACGCCGAGCATCGCGGGGACCCGCAGGCGGTGCGGATGGCCAGCGCGTACGGCGACAATCCGCCCTGGCACGACGTGCAGCTCGCGGTGCGCGGGCCGGTGGTCGGGGCGCTCGACCTGACCTTCCGGGAACGCTGGACCGACCCGGCCCCGCTGGACCAGTACGGGCCGATCAGCACCGTACGGGACCGGCTGCGCGGTGCCGACCTGCACGCCGAGCCGCTTCCGCCGCAGCCGCCCGACCCACCGCCCTGCGGGCCGCACCGGATCCAGGTGCTCCGGACCTATCCGGCGATGAAACCGGCCTACAGTTTCGCGAAGCTGGGCGAGCAGTCGATCGCCCGGGGCTACACCAAGGCGATCGAGCGGGCCCGGCGGCTGATCTACCTCGAGGACCAGTATCTCTGGTCCCGGGAGGTGGCGACGCTCTTCGCCGACGCGCTGCGGGACAATCCCGAGCTGCACCTGATCGCCGTCGTGCCCCGGCACCCGGACGTGGACGGCCGGCTGGCCCTGCCGCCCAACCAGGTCGGCCGCGAGCAGGCGGTCGCGCTGTGCCGCCAGGTCGCCGCCGACCGGGTGCACGTGTACGACGTCGAGAACCACGCCGGCACCCCGGTCTACGTGCACGCCAAGGTCTGCGTGGTCGACGACGTCTGGAGCAGCGTCGGCAGCGACAACTTCAACCGCCGCTCCTGGACCCACGACAGCGAGCTCTCCTGCGCCGTCCTCGACGACACCCGCGACGAGCGGGAGCCGCGCGACCCGGCCGGTCTCGGCGACGGAGCCCGCCGCTTCGCCCGTGACCTGCGCCTGGCGCTGCTCCGCGAACACCTCGACCGTCCGCCCGGCGGCGACGATGACCTGCTCGACCCGGCATCGGCGATCCGCGCCGTCGACAAGGCCGCGAACGCGCTGCGGGACTGGCACGCGGCTGGCCGGCGCGGGCCCCGGCCACCCGGACGGCTCGTCCCGCACGAGACCCCCCGGCTGCCGTGGCACCAGCGGCTCTGGGCGGTGCCCGCGTACCGGCTCGTCTACGACCCGGACGGCCGGGCCTGGCGCGACCGCCGCGCCGGCACCTGGTAGCAAGGAAGGGCCCCCGCTTATCGTTTTCTGTTGTAGCGGGGGCCCTTCCTAACACCTAGTTGAGCGGGTTGGGCAGGTCGGCGCTGGCCCTCGAAGGCGTGGCGGAGCAGGTCGACCATCCGGAACGTCTCCTCGTCGGGGCCGAGCGTCGGCCGGCCGCCAGGTCGGGTCGCGAAGGATCGAGATCCGGCCTCCCTCGATGGCCCGGCGGAAGACCTCGGCGACGATCCGCGCGCCGACGTCGTCGAGGCGGCCTCCGTCGAGGCGGCCTCCGTCGAGGCGGCCTCCGTCGAGGCGGCCTCCGTCGAGGCGGCCTCCGTCGAGGCGGCCTCCGTCGAGGCGGCCTCCGTCGAGGCGGCCTCCGTCGAGGCGGCCTCCGTCGAGGCGGCCTCCGTCGAGGCGGCCTCCGTCGAGGCGGCCTCCGTCGAGGCGGCCTCCGTCGAGGCGGCCTCCGTTGAACTCGGCCTCGCGGAGGATGTAGAACCAGAGCGGCGTGTGCGTGGTCAGGTCGGCTTCTGCTCGTCGCCGCCGCCGAACGAGCTGGGTGCGGACGGCGCTGCCGCCGGCCGTAGCCGGGGGCTATGTCCCCTGTTCGCGGAGTGGATAGGGGATGAAGGTGCTGCGGTTCTCGTCGAGGTCGAGTTGCCGGCCGATCGGCTGCGCGGCCCGCTGCGGGCAGGTCATCCGCTCGCAGGTCTTGCAGCCCGGCCCGATCGGGGTGGCCGCCTCGGTCGCCTGCAGGTCCATCCCGGCGGAGTAGACGAGCCGGCCGGCGTGCCTCGTCTCGCAGCCCAGCCCGATCGCGAAGGTCTTGCCGGGCTGGCCGTAGCCGCCGTGGTGCCGGGTGACCGTACGGGCGATCCAGAGGTAGCGCTGACCGTCCGGCATCGCCGCCACCTGCGTCATCACCCTGCCCGGCGCGCCGAACGCCTCGTAGACGTTCCACAGCGGACACGTGCCGCCGGAGCGGGAGAAGGGGAAGCCGGTCGCCGACTGCCGCTTGGACATGTTGCCGGCCCGGTCCACCCGGACGAAGGAGAAGGGCACGCCGCGCGCCCGGGGCCGCTGCAGGGTGCTGAGCCGGTGGCAGACGCTCTCCCAGCCCATCGCGAAGTGGTCGGTGAGCAACTCGATGTCGTATCGAATCGTCTCGGCCGTGTCGAGGAATTCGCGGTACGGCAGGATCAGTGCGGCGGCGAAATAGTTTGCCAATCCGACCCGCATCAGGATTTGGGTTTGCAGGTCGGCGAAGTTTTCCTCCTCGATGATTTCGTCGATGACGTCGGCGAATTCCAGCAACGCGATCTGCGCGCCCATCCGGATGGTCTCCTGGCCCGGGCGCAGCGACGTCGACAGGTGCAGGGTGCGGGTCTGCGGCCGGTAGCGGTGCAGGTCGCCGGCGAGCGCGTCGGTGTCCTGCCGGACGATCCGGATGCCGTGCCGCACCGCCAGCCGGTCGTGCAGCGCGGCCCGGGTCTCGCCCCGGCGGATCCCGATCTCGGCGGCCAGTGCCTCGGCGCCCTCGTCCAGCTCCGGGATGTAGTTCTGCCGGCGGTAGAAGAAGTCGCTGACCTGGTCGTGCGGGCTGCGGCCGGGCAGGAGGTCGCGGTCGCCGACCACCTCGGCGAGCTGGTCGTTGGCCTGCCGGTAGCGGCGGTAGAGGTCGATCACCGCCTCGGCCACCTCCGGCAGCTTGCCGGCCAGCTCGGTCAGGTCGGGCAGGTTGGCCCGGCTGGGCAGCGCCTCGCGCAGCTCGGCGACGAGTCGGGGGGTGTCGTGCGGCGCGAAGTAGGCGGTGTCGACGCCGAAGACCTCGGTGATCCGGATCAGCACCGGGACGGTGAGCGGGCGCGAGTCGTGCTCGATCTGGTTGAGGTAGCTGGGGGAGATGCCGAGCTGCCGGGCCAGCTCGATCTGGCTGACGCCGTGCTCCTCGCGCAGCCGGCGCAGTCGGCCGCCCGCGAACGTCTTCGTCACGGCGCCTCCCTCCGCCCGGATCCGGCCACATTAACACATGTGTGAAGCAGCTAATTCGCAACTTCGCAAAATGCGGTAGGGAGTTTACAAGAATTGGCTTTTTCCGTGCCTCGACCCGTCGATCGCCATCGTGTCATGGTTTCGGCATGTCCTGATGGACGGCCGATGGACGGCTGATTGCAGACTATCCAAACGAATCGACGAGGAGAATCCCATGGGCACCCCGGCGGAGCAGTTGCGTACCGAATGGGTCACCGACCCGCGCTGGTCCGGCGTCGAGCGGGTCTACGGCGCGGACGAGGTCGTCCGGCTGCGGGGTGTGGTGCAGGAACAGCACACCCTCGCCGACCGGGGCGCCCGGCGGCTCTGGACCCTGCTGCACGAGGAGGACTTCGTCCCGGCGCTCGGCGCGCTCACCGGCAACCAGGCGGTGCAGATGGTCCGGGCCGGGCTGAAGGCGATCTACCTCTCGGGCTGGCAGGTCGCCGCCGACGCCAACCTCTCCGGGCAGACCTACCCGGACCAGAGCCTCTACCCGGCCAACTCGGTGCCGGCGGTGGTGCGGCGGATCAACAACGCGTTGCTGCGCGCCGGCCAGATCGAGACCGCGGAGGGCCGGCAGACCGGGGGCGACGACGGCGGGATCGACTGGCTCGCCCCGATCGTCGCCGACGCGGAGGCCGGCTTCGGCGGGCCGCTCAACGCGTACGAGTTGATGAGCGCGATGATCGCGGCCGGCGCCGCCGGGGTGCACTGGGAGGACCAGCTCGCCTCGGAGAAGAAGTGCGGCCACCTCGGCGGCAAGGTGCTGGTGCCGACCGGGCAGCACGTCCGGACCCTCAACGCCGCCAGGCTGGCGGCGGACGTGGCGGGGGTCCCCTCAGTGATCATCGCCCGGACCGACGCGCAGGCGGCGACGCTGCTCACCACCGACGTCGACGAGCGGGACCGGCCCTTCGTCACCGGCGAGCGGACCGCCGAGGGCTTCTACCGGGTCCGCAACGGGCTGGAGCCCTGCGTCGCCCGAGGGCTCGCCTACGCGCCCCACGCCGACCTGCTCTGGATGGAGACCGGCACCCCGGACCTGGAGCTGGCCCGCCGGTTCGCCGAGGAGATCAAGGCGGTCTACCCGGACCAGATGCTCGCCTACAACTGCTCGCCGTCGTTCAACTGGCGCAAGCACCTCGACGACGCCACCATCGCCAAGTTCCAGCGCGAACTCGGGCACATGGGATACCGGTTCCAGTTCATCACGCTGGCCGGATTCCACGCGCTCAACTACTCCATCTTCGACCTGGCCCGGGGCTACGCCGCCGACGGCATGCCGGCGTACGTGTCGTTGCAGGAGCGGGAGTTCGCCGCCGAGGCGTACGGCTACACGGCGGTCAAGCACCAGCGCGAGGTCGGCACCGGCTACTTCGACCTGGTCAGCACGGTGCTCAACCCCGCCGCCGAGACCACCGCGCTGCGCGGCTCGACCGAGGAGGAGCAGTTCTGATGCGCGTCACCGTCACCGGACCGCCGCACGAGCGGTACGACGAGATCCTCAGCCCCAAGGCGCTGGACTTCCTGGTCGCCCTCGACAGCGAGTTCGCGGCCCGCCGGGTGGCCCTGCTGGACACCCGGCGGGCCCGCCGGGCCCGCTACGCCGACGGCCAGCTCCCCGGCTTCCTGCCCGAGACCGAGGCGATCCGGGCCGACCCGAGCTGGCGGGTGGCGCCGCCGGCACCCGGCCTGCTCGACCGGCGGGTCGAGATCACCGGCCCGACCGACCGGAAGATGACGGTCAACGCGCTCAACTCCGGGGCGAAGGTGTGGCTGGCCGACTTCGAGGACGCGCTCGCCCCGACCTGGGAAAACGTCATCGGCGGCCAGCTCAACCTGGTCGACGCGATCGACCGGCGGATCGACTTCACCGCGCCGGGCGGCAGGCGTTACGCCCTCGGCGACGACCTCGCCACCATCGTGGTCCGGCCGCGCGGCTGGCACCTGGTGGAGAAGCACATCGTGGTGGATGGGCGGGCCATCTCGGCCAGCCTGGTCGACTTCGGGCTCTACTTCTTCCACTGCGCGCAGCGGCAGCTCGACGCCGGCAGCGGGCCGTACTTCTACCTGCCGAAGCTGGAGAGCCACCGCGAGGCGCGGCTCTGGAACGACGTCTTCCGGTTCGCCCAGAACTGGCTCGGCATCCCGCGGGGCAGCATCCGGGCCACCGTGCTGATCGAGACCGTCACCGCCGCCTTCGAGATGGAGGAGATCCTCTACGAGCTCCGCGAGCACTGCGCGGGGCTGAATGCCGGCCGGTGGGACTACATCTTCAGCATCGTCAAGAACTTCGGCTGGCGGGACGACTTCGTCCTGCCGGACCGGGGCGACGTGACGATGACGGTGCCGTTCATGCGGGCGTACACCGAGTTGCTGGTCCGGACCTGCCACCGGCGCGGGGCGCACGCGATCGGCGGGATGGCCGCCGCCATCCCCAGCCGGGACCCGGAGGTCAACCGGGTCGCGCTGGCCAGGGTGCGGGCGGACAAGGAGCGGGAGGCCGGCGACGGATTCGACGGCTCCTGGGTGGCGCACCCCGGGCTGGTCGGAATCTGCCGGGACGCCTTCGACGCCGTGCTCGGCGACCGGCCGCACCAGCTCGACCGGCTCCGCGCCGAGGTCGCGGTCGGCGCGGACGACCTGCTCGCCGTCGACCGTACGCCGGGCCGGGTGACCGGGGCAGGGCTGCGCGGCAACGTGGCGGTGGCGCTGCGCTACCTCGACGCCTGGCTCGGCGGCACCGGTGCGGTCGCCATCTTCGACCTGATGGAGGACGCCGCCACCGCCGAGATCGCCCGCTGCCAGGTGTGGCAGTGGATCCAGCACGGCACCGCGCTGGCCGAGGGCGGCCGGGTCACCGGGAAACTCGTCCGGTCGATCCTGGCGGAGGAGGTGGCGAAGCTGGTCGAGGAGTCGGCGATCCTGGCCGGGGAGGTGGCGAAACTGGTCGAGGAGGCGGCGAGGCCGGCCGAGGAGGCGGCGAACCCCGGCGCGGAGCGGCCGGTCGCCGAACGGGCGCGGGAGCGGGTGGCGCAGGCGGCGGAGATCTTCGCCCGGAGCGCGCTCGGCGAGGACCTGCCGGCCTTCTTCACCACCGAGGCGTACGCCCGGCACCTGGTGACGGCGCAGGCGCCGCACCGGACCGCCCGGTCCGCCGCGCCGATGGCGGCGTAGCCCGGGCGTCCGGGACCGGGCCGCGTGTGTCTCCGCGGCACGCGCGGCCCTGCGGCGGCCCGGTCGATATACTCGCTGCCTGCCGCGCGGTGTCGCGGATGGGAGGGCGTGTGCTGGTCTTCTTCCTGAGCTACGCCCGCGGCGACGACGATCCCTACGTCGAACGGTTCTTCCGGGACCTTTCCAGCGAACTGCGTGCCAGGCTCGGACTTCCCCCCGGCGAGGAGGTCGGATTCCTCGACAGTCACGGCATCCAGCTCGGCACCCCCTGGTCATCCCAACTGGCGGTGGCTCTCGCCGAGGCCCGAACCTTCGTGGCGCTGCTCTCCCCGCGATATCTCGCCAGCGAGATGTGCGGCATGGAGTGGCAGGCGTTCAGCGAACGGATGCGGCGGCGCGACCAGGCCGGCGGTTACCCGGCGGCCGTGCTGTTCCCGATCCTGTGGCTGCCACCCCGGGTGATCCCGCCGGCCGTCGAGCAGCTGCAGTACCTCGAGGAGCACCTGCCCGACGCCTACCGCAGGGACGGCCTGCGGCAGCTGCTACGCCTCCACCGGCACCAGGACGGCTATCTGGAGTTCCTCGGCTTCCTGAGCGACCGGATCGCCGAAGCCTACGAACGACAACCCCTGCCGCCCGAACCGCACCCGATCGACTTCCTCCACGTGCGCAGCGCCTTCCACAGCAGACCGGCCGGGACCGTCGACGACGTGAGGAGCGCGAGCTTCGACCTCGCTCCCGGCGAGCGCTGGCCGGCGGAGCGGCCCGATCGGGTCCGGTTCGTCGTCGTCGCGCCGACCCGGTCGGAGGCGGCGGCGGTCCGCAAGCGCCTCGACGGGTACGGCCCGTCGCCGGCCGACTGGACGCCGTACCTGCCGGCCTCGCCCGAGCCGATCGGTGCGACCGCGCTCGCCGTCGCCCGACGCCACGGATTCGAGTCGCGGATGGACCGGGCCGAGGAGCTCTCCGAGGAGCCGAGGAAACACGACCGCGAGATGGTGATCCTGCTCGTCGACCCCTGGGCGACGCAGCTTCCCTCGTACCGGCGGATCCTCGCCCGCTACAGCGAGCGCGAGCCGGGGTGGAGCGGCGGGCTGACCGTGCTGATCCCGCGCAACCACCAGGACCCGGAAACCCAGGCGTACGCCCGGGACCTGTCGGATTCGGTCCGGAGCGTCTTCGCCAGTCAGGTCGTGCTCGGTGACGACCTGTCGTTCCGGCCGAGCATCCTCAGCCCGGCGGCATTCGAGGAGGAACTGCGTGTGGTGCTGGAGGCAGCCCGGGCGCGGTCGGCGGGCGCGGGGCCGGGTCTCCGGTTTCCGGTGACCCAGCGGCCGATCGTGGAAGGCCCCTGAGGTCGGCGACGATGACCGGGAGCGGTTCGGAGATGAGCGCCTCCAGCGCCGGGCGCCCGCAGATCATCACCTTCTACTCCTACAAGGGTGGCACCGGGCGCTCGATGGCGGTGGCGAACACCGCATGGATCCTGGCCAGCAACGGGTTGCGGGTGCTTGTCGCGGACTGGGACCTGGAGGCGCCCGGGCTGCACCGATTCTTCCACCCGTTCCTGCTGGACAAGGAGGTGCGGCACTCCCGCGGCGTCATCGACATGATCTGCCTCTTCGCGGAGGCGGCGTCGGAGCGGGTGGGGGGTAGCGCCGAGCGGTTGGGCGCCTCGGCCGAGCAACTGGTGCGGGAGCACGCGCACGTACTCGACTATGCCGCGTCGCTGGAGTGGACCTTTCCCGGAGGCGGCGGGATCGACTTTCTCCCCGCCGGGGTGCAGGACGACGGCTACTCCCACCGGATCAGCACCTTCGACTGGGACGACTTCTACGCCCGCCTGGGCGGCGGAGCGTTCCTGTCGGCGCTTCGGCAGGACATGCTGGACAACTACGACGTGGTGCTGGTCGACAGCCGTACCGGGCTCAGCGACACCGCCGGCATCTGCACGGTCCTGATGCCCGACATCGTGGTCAACTGCTTCGCGATGAACGCCCAGAGCATTGAGGGCGCGGTCGCGGTGGCCCGCTACATCGCCACCCACCGCGGCGAGCGCCGGATCCGCATCATGCCGGTGCCCATGCGGGTGGAGCGGAGCACCACCCGGAAGGTCACGGTGAGCCGGGCGTACGCCCGACTGGTGCTCGGGCCGTTCATGGAGGGACTCTCCGCCGACGACTTCAACCACTACTGGGAGAACGTCGAGATTCCCTACTTTCCCGACTACGCCCACGAGGAGATCCTGGCCCCGTTCGGTGATCCGCCCGGCCAGCCGGATTCGCTGCTGGCGGCGTACGAGCGGCTGACCGTGGTGTTGAGCGGGGGGCAGGTCGGCGGGTTGGTGCCGATGGACGAGGGTGAGCGGCTGCGCTGGTTGCGCGAGTTCGAACGGCCCAGGCCGGCGGAGTCGCCGAGCGTGCTCGTCTGCCACGCGACCGCCGACCAGATGTGGGGCGAGTGGGTGGCGGCGCGGGTGCGTGACGCCGGCCTCGACGTCATCCAGCTGCCGATCGAACCGCTGTCGCGGGACTTCGACGGAATCCGCGCCATGCTGACCGGGGTGGGTCGTACCCTTCTGCTCCTGTCGGCCGCCTGCCTCGACTGCCCGGCGGCTGCGGAGATCTGGTCGGCGGCCAGCGCCCGCGAACAGTCGTCGCCACGGTTTCTCCTCCCGATGCGGATCGACGGCGTGGTGCTCACCGCACCGTTCGACGAACGCGTACCGGTCGAGTTGAACCTGGGCTCGGCGGAGCAGGCGCGGGACCTCATCCTCGCCACGGTCGGTCCACCACCGGCCGGCGATGCGGAGCGGTCGCGTACGGCCGAGGATTCCGGCACGCCGGAGGGTGCCTCGAGCACCACCGCGGAATCCGGTGGCGCCGTCCCCGCCAGGCTCCGGTATCCGCTCTCGGCACCGGCGGTCTTCGAGGCACCGGCCCGCAATCCACACTTCGTGGGCCGGCAGGCGGTGCTCGACGCGCTGCGCTCCGGGTTCGACCGTGACGGCCGGGCGGCGCATCAGGTGTTGACCTGCGCCGAAAACCTGGGCAAGACCCAGGTGGCGCTGGAGTACGCGTACCGCTTCGGTCCGGACTACGACGTGGTGTGGTGGATCGCCGCAGGGCAACCGTACGGGGTCGCCGCATCACTGGCGCTGCTCGCGGACCGGCTCGGCCTGCCGGCAACGTCCGGCAGCGAACCCGGGGAGCGGATGCGTGCGGCGCTCGACGCGCTCTCCGCCGGCAAGCCGTACTCCCGCTGGCTGCTGGTCCTCGACCAGGCCGGCGAGCGGACGGAGACCGAGTCCTACCTACCGGCGGGTTCCGGACATGTGCTGGTCACGACGCGGAACCAGAGCTGGGCGGACGGCGCCGCCATCGAGATCGGTCGCTTCACCGACCAGGAGAGCCTGCTCTACCTGCGGAGCCGGCTCTCCGGGCTCGGCGGCGACGACGCGGCGCGGATCGCGACACCGTTGCAGAACGCTCCTGCCGGGTTGGCCGAGCTGGCGGACTGGCTCCGGGACAGCGGCATCAGCATCGACACCTACCTTGCCCTGCACGGCAGCTAGGCTCTCGGCCTGCGCGGTGTGAAGGCGTGGTTCGCCCGGTCATCCGTCGCGGGACTGGCCGCCGAGGTCGATTCTCGGCAGCCGGTCGTCCGCTGGCTTGACCGAGCCGACCCCGGCCACGGTGCTCCGGTGGATGTCCCGGACCAGTTCGAGGACCTCGCCCACGATGTCGTCGACTCCGCGCGGCTCGACTTCCGGTCCTGCCGCACCGACGTCGACGATCTGTCGTACCCCGTCGAGGTAGGTCGGCCAGGCGTTGCCGAAGGTCTCGGCGAGCAGGTCGTCCCGGATCGGTCGGGCGCAACTCCGGTTGAGCGAGTGGAGCAGCCGGCGCATCTCGTCGCGGTCGTCGGCACGGGTGAGCTGGAACCGGGAGAGCGGTCCCTGCAACTCGGTGGCCGTGATGTCCAGCAGGAGGGGACGGACCGCGGACTGGCCGACCGACTTGGCCAGTGCCCCGGCCTCGAAGTTCAGCCAGGCGGAGTGCATGTTGCGCCGACTGACGCAGATGATCCCCTGGTTGCCGCCGAGCTTTTCGGTGAGCACCCGGTCCCACAGCTCGCCCTTCTGGATGTCCTCGGAGGAGACCCAGGGCTCCAGCTCGTTGATGACCTGCGGCAGCCACTTGCGGAGCAGGAGCGCCAGCTGGTGGGTCTCGATGCCGGACCAACTGAGGAAGACTTCCACGCCACCTCCCGGGTGCCGAACGCAGGCGGAGCATACCGGCTGGGAAGTGGTCGGACAGTCGGCGTTGCGACCGCACGTCGGGGACGCGCGTGGTGGCCACCAGGGATGACGCGGGGTGCGCGCGCAGCAGCGGTCGACGACGACTCCAGAGCAAGCGCACCCCGGCATCCGTTCCTACACCAGCTGCGGGGCCATGCTGCCATAGGTCTTGAGGTGCTGGAATTCGCTGATGGCGGACGGCCCGCACAGCGTGCCGTAGCCGCTCTGTTTCATGCCGCCCTGCTCGAAGTGTTCGGACATGGTGCCCCAGGTGTTCAACCAGATGCCTCCGAAGCGCAGGTCGCGTGCGACGCGGCGGGCCCGCACGTCGTCGAGGGTGAACACGGCGGCGGCCAGGCCGAACTCGGTGGCGTTCGCCCGCTGGATCGCGTCGGTCTCGTCGTCGAAGACCTCGAAGGTCTGGACCGGGCCGAACACTTCCTGCTGGACGACGGGGACATCGACCTGGTCGACTTCGATCAGGGCGGGCCGGAAGAACGCGCCACCGGCCAGTCCGGGGTCGGTGACCGGGCCACCCCGGACGATGACCTTGGCGTAGTCGGCGGCCTCCTCGACGATGCGGTCGACCCTGGCGACGCTGGCCCTGTCGATCAGCGGGCCCATCTGACTGGTGGGGTCGAGCGCGGGGCCGACCTTGACCCCTTCCAGTGCTGCCGCAAGCGTGGTGCGTAGTTCGTCGGCGATGCCGCGCTGGGCGAGGACCCGGGAGCCGGTGCAGCAGAACTGGCCGTTCATCAGGATGCTGCTCATCACGAGCGTGGGGACCACGATGTCCAGGTCGGCGTCGTCGAAGACGATCAGCGGGGTCTTGCCGCCCAGTTCGAGGCCGAGCCGCTTGAGCGTGGGGGCGGCCGCGGCCGCGATGGCGCGCCCGACATGCGTGCTGCCGGTGTAGCTGATCACGTCGATGTCGGGCGAGGCGACCAGCAGCGGCGCCACCTCGTTACCGGCCTCGGTGAGGATGTTGACGACGCCTGCGGGAAGCGATGTCGTGGCGGCGACGGCTTCGGCGAACAGCGCGTTGGTCAGCGCGGTCTGGCCGGGCAGTTTGGCCACGGTGGTGCAGCCGGCTCCGATGGCCGGGCCCAGAGCGCGGACCAGCAGGACCACCGGGGAGTTCCAGGGCGCGATGATCCCGGCGACGCCTGCCGCCTCGGGGACCGAGTGGTAGTAGGAGCCCGGCGTGGGTTCGGCGGCGCGTCCGGCGATCTGGACGAGGGCGGAGGCGGCGCTGTAGCGCAGCCACTCGACCGCGGTCAGAAGCTCCCAGGTCGTCTGGGCGAGAAGCTTGCCGTTCTCCCGAGCCAGCATCCGGGCGATGGCCGGGACCCGTTCGGCGAGCCGGTCGGCCAGTTCGGTCAGTGCCCGCGACCGCAGGGACGGATTGCGCGACCAGCCGGTGGTGTCGAAGGTGGAGCGAGCGGCAGCGATGGCGGCCTGCGCCTCGGCGCGGCCCGCGGAAACGTAGGCGCCCACGACCTCACCGGTGGAGGGGTCGATCGACTCGTGGATCTGGCCGGTCTCGCTCCACTCACCGTTGATCAGATTGCGGGCGGTGCTGGTGGTCGACATTGTTGTCCTCTCGGTTCCTTGTCGGGCGGGGAGTGTCGGTCAGGCGGTATGTGCCGAGGTCGTGCGGCTGCGGGTCGCGGCCGGGTAGTGCCTGCGCAGGTCGGAGGTTGTCATCCGGTCGAGCATCCGGTCGGGAAGGATGCGGGAAGCCCGGACGAGGAGGGCGGCCGCTGCGCCGACGGTGTAGCGGGTCCGGGGCCTGCGGTCGGTCACCGCCTTGGCGATCGTCTTCGCCGCGACCTCCGCGGTGACGCCGGCCCTGGTGAACGCGGCCACGTGGGAGGGTATTGCCTGCATCAGAGCGCCGTAGCGCGCGTTCTGCTCGGGCGTCATCCCGTCGTCCAGGCGGCCGAGGGCGGCGATGCCGGCGCGGGACATCTCGGTCTTGACGCCGCCCGGTTCGACCACCACCACCTGCACACCGTGGGGGGCGAGCTCGTTGCGCAGCGCGTCGCTCACCGCCTCCATCGCGAACTTGCTGCTGGCGTACGGGCCGTATCCGGCCATGGAGACCTTGCCGTTGAGGGAGGTGATGTTGACAACGCGCCCCCTGCCGCGTAGGAGCGCGGGGAGCAGGGCCTGTGTGACAGCGACGTGGCCGAAGAGGTTGACCTCGAAGATGCGCCGCCATTGGCTGAGCGGCGTCACCTCGACCGGGCCGGCGCCGGGGATACCGGCGTTGTTGACCAACGCCCGCAGGGGTCGCGGGTCCCGCTCGACACGTGCGGCGAGCGCGGCGATGTGGTCGGGGTCGGTGATGTCGAGGATCACCGGCTCGACGCCCGCGGCGCGCAGGGGCGCGCCGTCGCTGTCGCGGCGCACGCCGGCGAGGACGTGGAAGCCGCGGCGGGCCAGTTCCCGCGCGGTGGCCGCGCCCATGCCGGTTGACGCCCCGGTCACCACCGCGAGCCCTCGAGTCTCAGATGACGCTGTCATCTTCCTAGTGTGCGATGGTGAGATGACATTGTCAACTAGGCCAAGTGACTTAGTCATCACACGGACGCTAGGATCGTCCGCATGACCAGCCGGGCCGAATCAGCGGCAGCCACGCGCCGCGCCCTGCTCGACGCGGCCGCTGATCTGCTCGATTCCGGTGGCCTCGACGCCGTGACGTTGCGCGCGGTGGGAGCGCGCGCCGGAGTGACCCGCGGAGCGCCCTACCGGCACTTCCCCGACAAGGAGAGCCTGCTGATCGCCGTCGGCACCCGGGCCTGGGACAGGCTCGGGGACCGCATGCAAGCCCTTCGCGCGGATCCGGGCCTGCCGCCCGCCGACAAACTGCGTGGCGGCCTCGTCGCGCTCATCGACATCGGCCGCTCTCAGCCACACCTCTACAAGCTCATGTTCAGCAACCCGCCCGGCGACCCCACGGCGCTCGCCCGGGCCGCCCAGCGCAGCCAGACCGAGTTTCTCGCTGTCGTCGCCGACCTGGTCGGCGAGCGGGACGCCCGCCGATACGCAGCCCTGCTCATCGGCAGCGCGAACGGGATCGCCGGCCTGGAGGCGACCGGACAGCTCACCGACCCCAAATGGGGTGGGGTCTCCGCCGAAGACCTCACCGACACCCTCGTGGACATGATCGCCGGCGAGAGCCGGAATGCATGACCGGTCACCGGTCACCGGTCACCGGTCACCGGTCACCGGTCACCGGCGGGCCGACGGCTACCGGCGACGACGGAGGAACCCGCCGCCGGCCGCCACGGCGACGTCGGCCCGGAAGAGCGCGCCCCTGAAAGTCGCGTCACCGCACGACGAGGCGCGGGGTCGCCAGCCACCGGCGGCTGGCGACCCCGCATAGCCTCGGGCCGTCCACCGGCCCGCGTCGACTACTTCTCGTCGGCGAGCGCGACGATCGCGCTGGCGGTGCGGAAGTACTGGCTGCGGCCGAGGTCGCCGATGGTCTTGATGCCAAGGGCCTCCTTGAGGTGCGTCGCGGCCCGCTCGCTGACGCCGGCGAGCGCGGCGACCGGGGCGTCGGCGAGTTCGGCCATGCTCTTGTCCTGGTAGTCCTTGTCGACCAGCTTGGCGAGGTTGGCGGTAACCGGCACGGATACTCCCAATCGGTGATCGGTCCGGCACGGCGCCGGATCCGGCCAGCATTGTTCCAGATAGGACGGACGACGTGCCGGCGGGATCACGAATCCGGCTGGGCCGCCCGGTGGCCAGCGCCCTGCGGGCCGGTGTCGCGGGTGGAACGCGGTTCGGGCGTGCGCGGGCGCAGCACGTTGCCGGTGAGGCGGGCCAGTTCCGCGTCCCGGTCGGCCCGCTGGCGCGGCCAGCCCGCCGCGTCGGGGCGGCGCTGCCAGGGCAGCGGCCCGGCCGGCGGCCGGTACTCGACACCGAGCGCGTCCAACCGGCGCAGGTGCGCGGCGAGCCGCTCCTCGAAGCCGTCCCGGTGCTCCGGGCCCGGCGGCGACCAGACCGCCTCGGCGAACGCGGCGAGCCGGGGAAAGGCGAGATAGTCCACCGCCCGGGGATTGTCGGCGTGCTCGGTCCAGAGGTTGCACTGCGCACCGACGACCCGGTGCCGCAGCGCCACCGGCAGCTCCGCCGGCACCGGCTCGAAGTTCCGCACGTCGGCGACGGTCAGCACGGTGCCGACCGGGATCGGCTCGTCGGGCGAGTCCGACTGCCGGTAGTCCAGGTAGGCGGAGCTGTCCCAGCACGAGACGACGTCGTGCCCGGCCCGGGCCGCCGCGACCGCCGGCGCCGGGCCGCGCCAGGCCGCGACGGTCGCCCCGGCCGGCAACCCACCCTCCAGGATCTCGTCCCAGCCGAAGAGCGCCCGGCCGCGCCCGGCCAGGTGTCGCTGGAGCTGCCGGACGAACCAGCTCTGCAGCTCGTCCTCGTCGCGCAGCCCCAGCTCCTGGCGGCGCCGTTGGGCGGCCGGGCTGGCCCGCCACTCGCCCTTGTCGCACTCGTCGCCGCCGATCCCGACGTGCCTGCTCGGGAAGAGCTCCACCACCTCGTCCAGCACGTGCCGGGCGAAGTCGAGGGTCTCGTCGGAGACGTTCAGGACCCGGGACGAGATCCCCCAGCGCGTCGAGACCGCGACCGGCTCGCCGGGGTCGTTGCCGAGTTCGGGGTACGCCGCGATCGCCGCCTGGGTGTGCCCGGGCAGATCGATCTCGGGTACGACGGTGACGAAGCGCTCCGCCGCGTACCCGACGATCTCGCGGATGTCGTCCTGGGTGTAGTAGCCGCCGTGCGGCCGGCCGTCGAAGCGCTCGTGCTGCCGTGCGCCGACCATCGACTCGGGCCGCCAGGCGCCGACCTCGGTCAGCCGGGGGTAGCGCCGGACCTGCAACCGCCAGCCCTGGTCGTCGGTGAGGTGCAGGTGCAGCACGTTCAGTTTGTGCGCGGCGAGCAGGTCGACGAAGCGCAGCACCCCGGCGACCGGGATGAAGTGCCGGGCCACGTCGAGTAGGCAGCCGCGCCAGCCGAAGCGCGGCGCGTCGGAGATCTCGACGCCGGGCAGCCGCCACGGGCCGGCCGCCACCCGGGAGCGCCGGTACACGGCCGGGGGCAGCAACTGGAGCAGGCTCTGCGTGCCGTGGTGGACCCCGGCCGGGTCGCCGCCGGTCACGGCGACGCCGTCGGGGCGTACCCGGAGGTGGTAGCCCCCGGCGGGCAGCGCCGGGTCGACGGCGAGCGCGATGCTGCCTGCCCCGGCGGCGGCACCACCCCCGTTGTGGGCGCCGCCGCCGGGGCAGGGGTCCGGCAGGGCCAGGCCGGTCGAGCGGGTGAGGGTTTCCCGGAGCAGCCGGGTCACCCCGGCGCTGGCGGGATCCGAGCCGAGCGTGGTCGCCGGGCCGAGGACGAACACCCCGGGTCGCTCCTCGGTGGTGACCGGCCGGGGGAGCAGGCGGGAGAGCATCAGTCCTTCACCGCCCCGCCGAGCCCGGCGACGAGCCGGCGCCGGACGAAGACGAAGAAGACCAGCACCGGGACGGTCATCAGGGTGGAGGCGGCCATGATGCCGCCCCAGTCGTTCTCGTCCGGCTTGAAGAAGACGAGCAGCGCGGCGGGGAGGGTCTGGTTCTCCGTGGCGCTGATGATGAAGGTCTTGGCGAAGAGGAAGTCGTTCCAGGCGGTGATGAAGGAGAAGATGCTGGTCGCGGCGAGGCCGGGCGCGATCAGCGGGAAGAGGATCCGCCACAGGATGGTGAACCGGGAGGCACCGTCCACGGTGGCCGCCTCCTCCACCTCCGGCGGCACCGCCGCCACGAAGCCGCGCAGCATCCAGATCGCGAACGGCAGGCTGAAGGCGAGGTGCACCAGCACCAGCGAGCCGAGGGTGTTCAGCCCGACGCCCGGCACCGTACGGCCCAGGTCGCGGATCTGGAAGAAGAGCGGGATGGTCAGCGCCTCGACCGGCACCATCTGGGCGATCAGAAAGAGCACCAGGATGGTGCCGCGGGTGCGGAACCGGTAGCGGGTCAGCGCCACCGCCGCCAGGAAGGCGACAAGCGCGCTCAGCGCCACCACGGTGAGCGCCACCACAAGGCTGTTCAGGAAGTAGCGGCCGAAGCCGCTCACCCCGAGCGCCGAGCGGAAGTGCTCCAGCGTCGGGTGCAGCGTCCACGGGCGCGGGTCGGCCGAAACGATCTCGCCGGTCGGCTTCAGCGCCGAGAGCAGCATCCAGTAGATCGGGAAGACCGTGACCACGGCGACCAGGATCGCCACGGCGTCCGCGACGCGGTGGCGCATCACGGTGTCACCCTTCGTTCGTGACTGCGGGGCTCGCAAGACCGGCTCACTCCTCGCACTCACGGTGCCGCCTTTCGTTCGTGACTGCGGGGCTCGCAAGACCGGCTCACTCCTCGCACTCACAGCACCTCCCCGGTGCGGCGCAGCGCGCGCAGGTAGAAGAGCGTGACCACCAGCAGGATCACCGTCATCACGATGCCGATCGCCGAGCCCAGGCCGTACTGGGCGGAGGCGAAGGCCTTTTGGTACGCGTACACGTTGAGCACCATGTTCTGCCCGGCGATGCCGCCGCCCCGGGTCATCACGTAGATCTGGGTGAAGATCTTGAAGTCCCAGATGATCGACTGGATCACCACGATCGCGATAAGCGGCCGGAGCATCGGCACGGTGATCCGACGGAACGCGGTGGCCGCCCCCGCACCGTCCAGCGCCGCCGCCTCCAGCACCGACGGCGGGACCGCCTGGATGCCGGCGTAGAGGGTGATCATCACGAACGGGAAGGAGTGCCAGACCACCACCGCACCGACCAGGGCGAAGGCCACGGTCCGGTCGTAGAGCCAGTTGTAGCCTCCCAGCCCCAGCACCTCGTTGACGAGCCCGAGGTTGCTGTCGAAGAGGAACGCCCAGACCACCGAGCCGGTCATCGCCGGTGCCGCCCAGGCGGTCAGCGCGGAGTAGGAGAGCAGGGTCCGGGCCAGCTTCCCGATCCGGGTCATCAGCACCGCCAGCGCGGCACCGATGGCGAGGGTGGTGAGCACGCAGCCGGCGGCGAAGACGACCGTCTGGCCGAGCACCGTCCAGAACGTCCGGTCGGCGAAGAGGCTCTGGAAGTTGCCCGCGCCCACGAACCGGGCCGGCTCGCCGCCGGAGACCTGCGGCTGCCCGTACTCGAAGAGGGAGAGCAGGCCGAGCTGGTAGAGCGGGTACGCGAACATCGGCACCAGCACGGCGAGCGCCGGCAGCAGCAGCCAGAGCGGCGCCAGCCGCTGCTGCCGGCGGATCGTTGCGGGAGAGGGCACGCCGGCTACTTCCCGAAGGCCGCGGCGATCTGCGTGTTCGCCTCGGCGGCCGCGGCGTCGACGGTCGCTCTGCCGGTGATCACCTTCTGGAGCATGTTCGGCAGGATCTTCTCGGCGTCGATGGTGGTCCACGCCTCGTCGACCGGCACGAACCTCGTCCCGGCCTCCATCGTCTCGATGAACGGTGTGAGGAACGGCTCCTTGGCGATCACCTCGGCGCGGGCGGACTTCATCGCCGGCACGAAGCCCATCGCGTCATAGAGCTTCAGGGTGTATTTCCTGCTCGCCAGCAGGTGCATGAACTCGACCGCCAGGCTGCGGTGCGTGGTGGAGCGGAAGACGCCCAGGCTGCTGCCACCGGCGAAGGCGGGGGCGATCGAGCCGGGCTTGGCGCCGGGCAGCGGCACGACGCCGTACGTGCCCTTGACCGCGCCGGCCTCCACCGCCGAGCGGTTGAAGTTGCCGAGGATCCCCATCCCGGCCCGCCCGGCCGCGAACGCCTCCACGGTGCCGCCGCCGGTCAGGTCGACGCACTGCTGCGGCGGGCAGATCTGAGGGCTGAACAGGTCGGTGTACGCCTTGATCCCGGCCTTGGCGGCGGGCGAGTCGATCGTGGCGGTGTAGGTCCCGCCGGAACTGGTCGCGATGTCGCCACCGGCGTCCCAGACGAAGGGCAGGGCGCCGAAGGTGTAGAGCCCGCCGACCGCGATCCCGAGCATCTGCGGCCGCCCGGCCCGGACCTTCCTGGCGGCGGTGACGAGTTCGGCGTAGGAGGTCGGCGGGGTGAGCCCGAGCTCGGTGAAGACATCGGTGCGGTAGTAGAGGGCCCGGACGCCGATCCACCACGGCACCCCGTACGCCTTGTCACCGACGGTGACCGTCTGGACCAGGTCGGCCGGCAGGTCCCCGGCCTCGGCCCACGCCCCGTTCTCCGCCGTCACGTCGGCCATTCCGTTCGAGGCGACGAAGCTGGCCAGGTCGGTGTTGCCGACCTCGGTGACGTCCGGCGCGCTCGCCGGGTCGTTCAGCGCGCCCTTGTACTTCTCCGCCCGGGTGTCGGTGGCCAGATAGCTGACGTCGACCTTCACCCCGGAGTTCTTGGCGGTGAACTCCGCGACCGCCTCGTTGACCACCGCCTCCTTGGCGGCCCGGTTGGCCTCGTCGAAGAGCCAGACCCGCAGGGTGCCGCTCCGGCTGTCGGTGCTCTCGGGGGGTGCCTCGGTGGAGGGCGCGCAGGCGCCGGCGCCGACGGCAAGCGCGAGCAGCGCGGGAAGTGCCAGGAGTTTCCGCACGGGCTTCCTCCTTCAATAACGAGCTACGTTCGTAATTAGGCCGATATGGATGCCATCCAGGCTGGATCTCCGCCGGTCCACCGTCAAGTAACAATTTTCCTGTTCAGGAGCCCTATGTGGAGGTTTCCACGGCATGCCTGACCGGCCGTCCGGCACAGACCGGACAGCCCTCCTTCCGGCCGGCTCAGTCGCTCAGGTAGAGCACGGCGTAGACGCCGACCCGTACGGTCCGCCGGGCGGCGCCGCCCGGTCGGCCTGCACGATCTGCTTGGGCATGGGTCAACCTCCGTGTCGGGGAAACTGTTCGGCGAGCCCGTCCGGGCCCACCAGAGGTGGGGTGAGGAGTCGGCGTACCGCCCGGTCCCGCCGGGCCAGCGCGGCGCGCTGGGTGTCGGTGAGCGGGATCCACGGCGGCACCGGCTCGGGCAGCCGGGGCGGCAGCGGCCGCCCCGCCCGGTAGGTCAGCTCGTTGACCAGCCGCAGCGGCGCGTGCCGGCGCTGCCCGTGCACGTCGACCACCTCGTGCCGGAGCGGCTCCGCCCTGAAGACCGCGATGTCGGCCGGCGCACCCACCGCGAGGGTGCCGGTTCCGTCCGGCAGGCCGAGCATCCGGGCCGGTCCGGCGGTCGTCGCCGCCACCACCTGCGGCAGGCTCATCCCGACCGCCAGCATCTTGACCATCGTGGTCGGCAGGTCGAAGACCGGGCCGTGCAGCGACCGGCCGTGCAGGTCGGTGGAGACCGCGTGCGGCGGCATCCCCGCGGCCAACTGCGACTCCAGGACGTCGAAGGCGAAGCCGCCGGAGCCGTGCCCGAGGTCGAAGCGCACCCCCGCCTGGTACGCCTCCGTCGTCGCCGGATGGAACCCGTCCGCACCGGCGGCGATGCCGCTGGCGCAGTGCGTGATGATGTCGCCCGGCCGCAGCAGCGGCAGCAGCTGCGCCACCGAGGGCGGTGCCGCGCCGATGTGCACCATCACCGGCAGCCCGCAGGCGTCGGCCGCCTCGACCGCCCGGCGCAGCGGGTCCAGCCCGTTGCTGCCGACGTTGTGCCGGTCCATCCGCACCTTGAATCCGACGATCCTGCCCGGGTGCGCCCGGACGGTCGCCACCGCCAGGTCGACGTCGCAGTTGGCCAGCTCGCGGGCTTCGCCGACCCGGGCGACCAGTCCCACCGCCGAGATGTTCAGCAGCGCCGGCACCCGGACGGCGTACCCGGCGGAGGCGGCCGCGAAGGCCGGAAAGCCGTACGCCCCGGCCGAGCCGGCGTCCACCCAGGTGGTCACGCCGGAGCGCCAGGCCACCGGGTCGGGATGGATTCCCCAGTACGTCGCGCCGGGGTGCACGTGGGTGTGCAGGTCGACCAGGCCGGGCGTGACCAGCCGGCCGGCCAGCTCGACGACCTCGGCGGCCCGCTGCCGGGGCAGCCGGGGCGCGACCGCCGCGATCCGGCCGTGCCGGACGGCGACGTCGTGCGTCCCGCTCCGGCCGCCGCCCGGATCGAGCAGGTCACCGCCGGCGAGCAGCAGGTCCCACACCCCGCCGGCATCGGCACACTCGTCGCTCGCCGGCCCAGCCGGGCGGGCCTGGCCGCTCGTCGGCCCGGCCGGGCGGGTGTAGCCGTTCGCCGGCCCGGTCGGTCGGGTGTGGTCGCTCACTGGTCCGCCCTGGCGGGTGCCCGTGCCGCGTGGTCGCCGGCCGCGACGCCGATCCGCAGCCGGTAGAGGCGGGCCGGCCGGCCCCGGCGGTGCATCTGCGTGCTCCCCTCCGCCTCGACCAGTCCCGAGTCGCTCAGCTTGCGGATCAGGCGCCGGCCGCTGGGATCGGTGATCCCGAGCTGCTGCGCCAGGTCACCGGGGGAGATGGCCCGCCCCTCCAGGGCCCGCTCGATGGCGCAGAGCCGGGAGAGCGTGGCGGCGCTCAGCCCCACCTCGCCGGCCAGCCGCTCCAGATCGGCGCCGTGCTCCCGGTAGGTGAAGGCGAGCGCCGCCCCGGCCGGGCTCATCGGGCCGATGATGACGCCGCCGTCCTCGACGAGGTACGCGCTCGGCGACTCCTCCTGCTCGGCCCGGGCAACCGCCCGCTCGGCCAGATGCAGGCAGCTGCGGGCCGAGGCACCGACCCCGAACCCGGCGGCGACCCGGATGCCGAGGGTCTCCCGCGCCTGGCCGAGGGCGGGCAGCGAGACCCAGCTGTTGGTCGCCTGCTCGAAGAGCGCCTGGTGGGCGAAGACCACCACGCCGCGCCGGCCCCGGTCCTCGATCCAGGCGTCGCCGAACTCCGGCGTGTTCAGCAGCAGGTTCATCAGACCGACCCGGGCCCGGTCCAGGTCGAGCTGCGGGCCGGCCCGGCCGACCAGGAAGATGCCGGCGGCGAAGCGCAGCGCGCTGGCCTGCCTGGACTGCACCTGGAGGGCCAGCTCGTGCAGTTGCGCCCGCAGGGTCGCCGGCCCCGGCAGGCCGCCGAGCACCGGGGTGCTGCCCGCCAGCTGGGCCGCGACCGCCGTACGCAGGCTGATCACGTAGTCGGCGCCGGTCCGGGTCAGCGCCGAGTGGTGGAACGCCACGATCTCGGCAACGCTCTGCTCCGGGTCGTAGGGCAGACAGCTGATCCGTGTCGGGTCCAGCTCCAGCGCCCGGGCCACCTCGTCGACGGTCTGCGCGTCGTAGGTGTCGATGCTGACCGGAGTGGGCCGCCAGCCCCGGGCCTGCGCCCGGAACAGCGCCAGCGACAGGTCCAGCCCGGCCGAGCGGAGGATCGCCACCGGCAGGTTCGCCGGCAGCAGGTCGCGGCACTTCGCGTACGGGACCGGGCCGAGCAGCAGACCGTCGACGCGCTGCCGGGCGAGTACGCCGTCAACGAGATCACGGACCGCGTCCTCGTGCTCGTAGACGATCCACTCCAGCGCCACCCCGGCCAGGGTGCGCGCCGCGTCCTCGAAGACGCCGCGGTGGCTGGCATGAATGACGAGACCGATCACCATCGGATCTCCAGGTTCGAAAATGGTCCGTTAACCGGGGCTGCGCATAGCCTGGACGTCCCGGCACTCGTCCGTCAAGACGTTGACCTGGCCGGTCCCGTCGGGCAGGCTGGGCAACCACCAGCGAGCCACATCCGAACCTGAGCCTGCGACGGGGGAGAGCCGGTGCGCGACCACCGATCCGCCGAGACCGCCCTCGACTGGCGGGCCAGGGGCTTCTGGCAGCCCGACGGGCCGGTGCCGGACGCCACGTACGCCGCCGCCGGGCACTCCCTCTTCGACGGTGCCGTCACCTGGCCCACCCTCGCCGTCCGGCGCTCCGCCGTCGCGCACAACGTCGCCACGATGGCCGGATTCTGCGCCAGGCACGGCTTCGGGTTCGCCCCGCACGGCAAGACCACCATGGCGCCGGCACTGCTCACCGCACAGTTGGCCGCCGGCGCCTGGGCGATCACCGTGGCCACCGCCAACCAGGTGCTCGCCTGTCGGGCCCTCGGCGTGCCCCGGGTGCTGTTGGCCAACCAGCTCCTCGACCCCGGGCCGCTGCGCTGGCTGGCCCGGGAACTCGGCCGGGGCTTCGAGGCGCACTTCTTCGTGGACTCGGTCGCCGGGGTCGAGGCGATCGGCACGGCCCTCGCCGGCCGTCCCGCCGGCCCGCCGCTGCGGGTCCTGGTCGAGCTCGGCTTTCCCGGTGGGCGGGCCGGCTGTCGCGGCGTCGAGCAGGTGGTCGAGGTGGCCGAGGCGGTCGCCGCCACCCCCGGCGTACGCCTCGACGGCGTCGCCGGCTACGAGGGCGGCCTGCCGGACGCGGCGGCCGTCTCGGCGTACCTGCGGCGGCTCCGGTCGGCCGCGACCGAGCTGGCCCGCCGAGGGCTGGTCGGGCCGGAGGTGCTGGTCAGTGCCGGTGGCAGCGCCTGGTTCGACCTGGTGGCCGAGGAGCTCGGCGGCGGCTGGCTCACCGGTCACGACCTGCGGGTGGTGCTGCGCAGCGGCGCCTACGTCACCCACGACCACGGCTTCTACGCCGAGCACACGCCGTTCCGGCGGATCCCGGCCGAGGGCCGGCTGGAGGCGGCGCTCGAGCTCTGGGCGCAGGTCACCTCCACCCCGGAGCCGGGGCTGGCGATCGTCGGCATGGGCAAGCGGGACGCCCCGTACGACGAGGGCCTGCCGGTACCGTTACTGATCCGGCGCCGCTCCGGCGAGCTGCGCCCCGCCGTCGGCGTGACGGTCAGCCGGCTCAACGACCATCACGGATATCTCGTGGTTCCGCCGGGCGCCGACATCCGGGTGGGTGATCTGGTCTGCTTCGGCATCTCGCACCCGTGCACCGCCTTCGACAAGTGGCGGGCGATGCCGGTGGTCGACGACGACCACACCATCGTGGACATCCTGCGGACCTACTTCTGAGGGGCCGGCTCCGCTCCGACTCCATCTACCGGACGCCCTGACCGGCGCGTGACCCGGACCCGACCGGGGGACCGGTCCTGTTCGACCACAATCGACCCGAAACTTTCCGCAGGGTCTGACGAACTTTTGTAATTCAGGGCCAAAGTTGCCGCGTCCTCCCCCTTTTCTTCTCGCGGTGCAGCCTCTAGCGTGTGTCTATTCGTAACAGCGACGACCGCTGATCGTCATATCTCTCCCGCCCGGGTGGCCGCCCGGAGCGGGAAGCCCCTCGAAGGCGTCCGGCCCGGCCACGGCCGCGACGCACGTCCCCGCGCGCCGCGAGTGGCACGTGAGCGCGCCCGTCACCCCGACCTTCCCGGCGTGGGCGCGCACCGGTCCGTCCGAACTGCCCGCCGGAGACCTTTTGAATCGATCCAAGCATGGGGCGGTGGAGGCGTCACCGCCCGGAGAGGTGCAGGACATGGGCAAGACGCAGAGCGGATCACCGATGGACCCGGCGGCACGTCGCCGGCTCACCCGGCGGAGCATCCTCGCCGCCTCGGCGGGCGCGGCGGCCGCGCTCAGCGCGGTCGGCGCCAACGTGGTCCGGACCGAGACCCCCGCGGTCGCGCACGGGCAACTGCGGGCCGAGCCGCTGATCCCGGGCCGCAACCGGGGCATCATCCTCTACAGCGTCCGCGACCGGATCTCCGCCGCACCCGACGACAGCGGTGTCCCGTACGGCTTCGAGCGGGTGCTCGCCCGGATCGCCGAGCTCGGCTACCGGGAGGTGGAGTTCGCCGGCTACACCCAGAGCACCGAGATCCTGGGCCGGCAGATCACCCCGGCGGAGATCCGCAAGATCCTCAACGACAACGGGCTGACCGCCAACGGCACCCACGCCTCGATCAACCCGGCCACCTTCGAGCAGCAGATGGACATTGCCGAGACGCTCGGCATGAAGAACATCGGCACCGGCAGCGACCCGACGAACTCGTCGTACACCTCGGACTGGGACGCGGCGGCGGACGTCTGGAACGACCTGGGCCGGCAGGCCCGCAGGCGGGGACTGCGGCTCTACACGCACAACCACGACGCCGCGTACTCGTTCCTGCTCGACGCGGGGCCGCGGGACGCCAACGGCCGGCCGACCCGCTCCTCCGGCACCCGCCGGCTGGAGTACTTCTTCCGGAAGACCGACCCCCGGTACGTCTTCTTCGAGCTGGACATCTACTGGGCCTACGTGGCCCGGTTCAAGCACCAGAAGTACGTCGACCGGTGGGGCAGGGAGAAGACCGACCTCTTCGACCCGATCCTCAACGTGGTCTCGCAGAGCAGGCGGTTCCCGCTGTTCCACGCCAAGGACGGCAACCGGAACAGCGCGCTCGCCAACGGCTACGAGATGACGCCGCTCGGCGAGGGCGACATCAACTTCCAGCAGTTCTTCCAGACCATCGGCGACGCCGACTTCCGGCACGCGAACTGGGAGCAGGACACCGCGCCCGGCGGTGCGGCCAACCCCGGCCAGTCGCTCGACTTCGCCGCGCTCAGCTACACCAACATGTCGGAGCTGACCATCTATCGCCGGTGACCCTCCGGGCGGGACACGGAGCGCCGTGTCCCGCCCACTTCCCGTGACCCCCTACGGCGTGCAGACGGAGGAGAGATGAGGACAATCATGCGCCGCTGGCTGACCGTGCTGGCGGCGACCGCGACGATCGTCCCGCTGACGGTCCAGACCCCGGCGGCGGCGGTACCGGATCCAGGAGCGGGTTCGGGCGGCGTACCCGCCGAGACGCTGGTGGCCGAGGAGAACGGCCCCGCCGCGCTCCGCTCGGCCGCCCGCGCGCCGCGCGACTACGGCGTACTGGTCTTCACCAAGACGGCGGGCACGCGGCGAGCGTCCATTCAGGACGGTGTCAAGGCCATCCGCGAGCTGGGCCGGGAACACGGGTTCCGGGTCACCGTCACCCGGGACGCGGCGGCCTTCACCGAGCAGAACCTCGGGACGTACCGCGCGGTGGTCTTTCTCAACACCACAGGCGACATCCTGAACGCCAGCCAGGAGGCGGCGTTCGAAAAGTACGTCAGGGCCGGCGGCGGATTCGCCGGGGTGCACGCGGCGGCCGAGACCGAGCCGGACTGGGCGTTCTACCAGAGTCTGCTCGGCGCGAGGGCCGCCGGCGCCTCCCCGGTCGAGCCCGGCAACGTCGACGTCGCCGACCGGGCGCACCCGTCCACCGAGACCGTGCCGCGCGCCCTGACCCTGACCGAGGAGTGGTACAACTTCTCCGCCAACGTCCGGGGCGTCTCGCACGTGCTGGCCACCGCCGACGAGCGGAGTTTCGCGGGTGGCAGCATGGGCTTCGACCACCCGATCGCCTGGTGCAAGGACTACCAGGGCGGTCGTTCCTGGTACACCGGGCTCGGCCACTCGATCGAGACCTACCGGTCGAAGCCGTTCACCCGGCACCTGCTCGGTGGCATCCAGTGGGCGGCCGGCGTGGTCGAGGGCGACTGCGGCGCGACCGTGATCGGCAACTACGAGAAGGTCACCCTCAACGACGAGCCGGGCGAGCCGATGTCGCTCGCCGTCCTGCCGGACGGCCGGGTGCTGCACAACACCCGGGGCGGCCAGGTGCGGCTCTACGACCCGACCAGCGGCGCGAGCCCGGTGATCAACACGATCCCGGTCTACAGCCACGACGAGGACGGGTTGCAGACCGTCTCGATCGACCCCGACTTCGCCACCAACAAGTGGGTCTACCTCTACTATTCGCCGCCGCTCTCCACCCCGGTCGACGACCCGGCCACCCCGGGCGTCAACGAGGGCGACGCGCCGGCCACCAGCACCGATCCGACGGTCTGGGACAAGTTCAAGGGCTACAACCAGCTCTCCCGGGTCAAGTTCGTCGACGGCGAGACCCCGCACCTGGACATGAGCACCGAGCAGCAGATCCTGCGGGTGGACGTGGACCGGGGCATCTGCTGCCACGTCGCCGGCAAGGTGAAGTTCGACGGCAGGGGCAACCTCTATCTGATCACCGGTGACGACACCAACGCCGGTGGTTCGGACGGCTTCACCCCGATCAACGAGTCACCGACCCAGGGGCCGGGCTACGACGCCCAGCGCTCCGCCGGCAACACCAACGACCTGCGCGGCAAGCTGCTACGGATCAAGGTACGGGCGAACGGGACGTACACGATCCCGGCCGGCAACCTCTTCCCGGAGGCACAGGACCACGACGACACAACCCGTCCGGAGATCTTCCTGATGGGGCTGCGCAACCCGTTCCGGTTCGACGTGGACGCCTCCGGCCGGGTCTACGTCGGCGACTACTCGCCGGACAGCCGGACCGCCAACCCGGCCCGGGGACCGGAGGGGACCGGCCGGTGGTTCGCCACCAACAGGGCCGGCAACTACGGCTGGCCGTACTGCTACTCGCCGGGCCTGCCGTACGTCGACTACGACTTCGCCACCCGGACCTCCGGGCAGCCGTTCAACTGCGGTGCCCCGGTGAACGACTCGCCCCGGAACACCGGCCGGACGGTGTTGCCGCCGGTGCAGGACCCGCAGTTCTGGTACACCTACCAGGCGCGTACCCCGTGCCCGGGGGCGTACCTGGAGACACCGCCGCTGAGCTGCGACTTCAAGTGGCCGGTGATCGGGACCGGCGGGGTCGGCCCGCACGGCGGGCCGATCTACTCCTACGACCCGGAGTCGACCTCGGAGACGAAGTTCCCGGAGTACTACCACCACGCCGTGGCGTTCGGCGAGTTCACCCGGGACAAGATCTTCATGATGCGGACCGACGGCAGGGGCAACCTGGTCGGCGTCGAGCAACTGCTGCCCGGCTTCGTCTTCGACAACCCGATGGAGATGGAGTTCGGCCCGGACGGCAGCCTCTACCTGCTGGAGTACGGCGACGGCTTCTTCACCGCCAACCCGGACGCCCAGCTCTCGGTGATCCGGTATGTCAAGGGCAAACGGTCGCCGGTCGCGGTGCTGAACGCCAGCCCCACCTCCGGGCAGGCCCCGCTGACGGTGAACTTCTCGGCCGTCGGCTCGTACGACCCCGACCCGGGCGAATCGATCTCCTACGCCTGGGACTTCACCAGCGACGGTACGGTCGACTCGGCCGACCCGAGCACGTCGCACACCTACACCGCGAACGGGACGTACACGGCGCGGTTGACGGTGACCGACTCCGGCGGCAGGACGGGGGTGCTGACCCGGACCATCACGGTCGGCAACACCGCCCCGACGGTGACGGTGACCGGCCCGATCCCGGGTTCCTTCTTCGACTGGGGTGACCAGATCCCGTACACGGTGACGGTCACCGACCCGGAGGACGGCACCATCGACTGCTCCCGGGTCACCGTGTCGTTCGTGCTCGGTCACGACACCCACGGCCACGAGCACGGTTCGACCACCGGCTGCACCGGCGTCCTCCAGTCCCCGGCCGACGGCGCCGACCACGCCGGCGGTTACCTCTACGGCGGGATCAGCGCCATGTACACCGACCTCGGCGGTGGCGGCCAGCCGGCGCTGACCACGGTCGACCAGGTCGTGATACAGACGCCCCGCCAGCAGGCCGAGTTTGCCCAGGTCCGGCAGGACGTGACGATCGCCAACACCAGTGACGTCGGCGGCGGCCAGCACGTCAACGGGATCGACGCGGGCGACTCGATCGCGTTCGACCCGATCAACCTGGGTGACGCCAGCGCGGTGACCTTCCGGGTCTCCGGCGGCTCGGCGGCCACCGCCGGTACGCCCCGGGCCACCGTCGAGCTGCGGCTCGACTCGCCGACCGGTCCGCTGGTCGGCACCGCCACGCTGAACGCCACGACCGGCAACAACGACTGGTCCAGCCAGACCCTGGCGGTCGACCAGCCGGCCGGCGGGCACCGGCTCCACCTGGTCTTCCAGCCGGTCACCGGTGGCCCGACCACCGGTCTGGTCAACCTGAACTGGGTGGAGTTCACCCCGAGGTAACCCCCGGCGGAACATCTCGATCGCGGAGTGTGCCGGAGAGTCACGATCCTGACTCTCCGGCACACTCGTCCGTGGACCGCTCGTCCGGGTGGCTCACCCGTCGCCGGCCCGGTGCACACCCTCGGCGCCGGGCACACCGGCCAGCAGTCGGGCGTGCAGCGCCGGGTCGGCGTACCCGAGGACGCGGCGGGCGGCGACCCAGGCGGCGCCGGCGGCGGCGTCACCGGCCGGCACGCCGGGCCGGCCCAGCCGGGCGGTGAGGCGCGCCCGCACCGCGTCGCGGATCTCCGGTATCCCGGCGAGGACCCCGCCGGCCAGCACCACCGGGCCCGGCACCGGATGCAGCGAGAGCAGCGTCCCGGCCAGCCGCTCGGCCGCGGTGTCCAGGATGGCGACCGCCGCCGGATCTCCGTCCCGCGCCGCCGCGCCGACCACCGGCGCCAGCCCCGCTATCCCCGCCGTCCCGGCCCGCCGGTCGTGATGTAGCTGGTGGACGCGGGCCACGAAGGCGTCCGGGTCGGTCGTGCCGAGCACGCCGGTCAGGGCGCGGGCCAGTGGATCGGTCGGCGGGCCCCGGTAGAGCGCCCGGGCCGTCGACCGGGCCGCGGCCAGGCCGAGCCAGAACCCCGAGCCCTCGTCGCCGAGCAGCCAGCCGAGGCCGTCGGCGGTCCGGCCGACCGTGTCGTCGTGCACCTCGGCGGCGACCGCACCGGTCCCGGCGATCAGCACCGAGCCGCGCTCCGCCGCCGTGCCGGCCGCGAACGCCACCACCGCGTCGCCGACCGTACGCATCGGGCAGCTCAGCCCGAGCCGTGACCACTGCGCGGCGTACCGGGCGGCCACCTCCGGCTCGGCGAGCCTGGCCACTCCGGCCAGCCCGACCACCGCGCCGGCCACCCGGGCCGGGTCGTGTCCGTGCAGCGCGGCCCGAGCGGCCTCGCCGAGCGCGGCGGCGGCCCGCGCCGGCTCGGCGGCGACCGGGTTCCCGGCGCTGGCCCGGCCGCGCCCGACGATCCGGCCGTCCACGGTGGCCAGCACCGCCCGGGTGGCGGTGCCGCCACAGTCGGCGCCGAGCACGAGCGCATCGATCACGCTGCCGATGGTGCGGGGTACCGATCGAAAATGTCAAACCTATTGACTCAATGCCCCTAACGGTCATAAGTTTTTTCACCACGCGGCTGTCGTGAAAGGAATGTTGATGGAGGAGAGCGGGCTGCTGGGCCGGTTGCGTACCGAGCTGGCGACCCTGCCGGTCGCCCTGCAGCGGGTCGCCGAGCAGATCCTGATCGCGCCGGAGGAGACCGCCCGCGCCACGATCATCGACCTGGCCGAGCGGGCCGGCACCTCCACCGCGACGGTGACCCGGTTCTGCCGGGTCTTCGGCTACCGCGGCTACGCCCAGCTCCGGGTGGCGGTGGCCACCGAGATCGGCCGGGCCGCGCAGGCGCGCTGGGACACCGACATCGACCGGGAGATCGGGCCGGACGACCCGCTCGACCACCTGCTCGGCGTGGTGGCCAGCGCCGACGCCCGGGCGATCCAGGACACCGCCGGCCAGGTGGACCTCGCCGCCGTCGACCGGGTCGCCGAGGCCGTCGCGCAGGCCCGGCGGGTCGACCTCTTCGGGCTCGGCAGCTCCGGCAACGCCGCCCGGGAGATGGCCTTCCGGCTGGAACGGATCCGGATCCCGGTCTGGCACCGGGCCGACCCGCACACCGCGCTCACCAACGCCGCGCTGCTCGGCCCGGGTGACGTGGCGATCGGGCTGTCGCACAGCGGGCGTACCCGGGAGGTGATCGAGGTGCTGGCCGAGGCGGCCGACCACGGCGCGATGACGGTCGCGGTCACCTCGTTCCGGCGCTCGCCGCTGGCCGAGGTCGCCGACGTGGTGCTGACCACCGCCGTCCAGGAGACAACCTTCCGGCTGGCCGCACTCTCCGCGCTGCACTCCCAGTTGCTGGTCCTCGACCTGATCTACGTCGCGGTGGCCCAGCGGACATACCAGCGCACCACCGAGGCGTTCGAGGTCACCGCCCGGGCCGTGGACGCGCACCGGATGCCGGACGAGTCACCACGGCCTCCCGCACGCCGGCAGCTCAAGACCACGGAGGGGACATGACCACGGAGATCGGCGCACCCGCCTACCTCGCCGCCGTCGGCGCCGCGATCGACCGGGTCGCCCGCACCCAGGCCGACGGCGTACGCCGGGCGGCCGACCTGATCACCGCCGCGCTCGACCGGGGCGGGGTGGTGCAGGCGTTCGGCTGCGGGCACTCCGAGGCGCTGTCGATGGAGATCGCCGGCCGGGCCGGCGGGCTGGTGCCCAGCAACCGGATCGCGCTGCGCGACCTCGTGCTCTACGGCGGCGCCGACCGCGCCGTCCTCGAAGACCCGCTGCTGGAACGCGATCCGACCGTCGCGCACCGGCTCTACGAACTGGCGCCGGTCAAGCCCGACGACGTCTTCGTGCTCACCTCCAACTCCGGCGTCAACGGGGTGATCGTCGAGTTCGCCCTGCTGGTGAAGGAACACGGCCACCACCTGATCGGCATCACCTCGCTCGCACACACCGCCCGGGTCCACCCGGGACATCCGTCGGGGCAGCGCCTCGCCGACCTCGCCGACGTCGTCCTCGACAACGGCGCACCCTACGGCGACGCCGCGCTGCCCCTGCCCGGCGGCGGTGCCGTCGGGGCCATCTCCTCGATCACCGGTGCGTTGCTCGCCCAACAGGTGGTCGCCGAGGTCGTCGCCCGGCTGCTCGACGCCGGCACCCGGCCACCGGTCTACCTCTCGGCGAACGTCCCCGGCGGCCGGGAGCAGAACAGCGAGCTAGAGGCGCGGTACGCCGGACGCATCCGGCGCACCGCCTGAGAAGAAGGCGAGGCGCCATGCACACTTTCCGCCCGGCCCGACCCCGGCCGGCACCGACGTCCACCGGCCCGAGCCGACGCACCCTGCTGCGGGCCGCCGCCGCCGGAGCCGCCGCCCCGGCCCTGGCAGGCTGCGTCACCAGCGGCGGCGACGACGGCCAGCCGACCGTGGCCAGGGGCGAGACCAGCGCCGAGAACCCGCTCGGGGTGCCGGCCTCGACCCCGCTGGAGGTGGTCATCTTCGACGGCGGCTACGGCGACGAGTACGCCGGGCACGCCGAGTCGATCTACAAGGGACGGTTTCCGGGCGCCACCATCGACCACAAGGCGATCCAGAGGGTCGGCGAGGCGCTCCAGCCCCGGTTCGTCGCCGACACCCCGCCGGACGTGGTCGACAACACCGGCGCCGGCCGGCTCGACCTGGCCACCCTGGTCGCGGCCGGCAAGCTCACCGACCTCACCGAGCTGCTCGACGCGCCGTCGCTGGACGATCCCGACACCCCGGTCCGGGACACCCTGCTGCCCGGCGTCGTCGCCGACGGCACCCTGGACGGGAAGGTCCACACGCTCAACCTCACCTACACGGTCTGGGGGCTCTGGTATTCCCGGCCGCTCTTCGCGCGGCACGGCTGGGCGTACCCGACGAGCTGGGAGGCGATGCTGGCGCTCTGCGCCGAGATCAAGAAGGCCGGCATCGCGCCCTGGACCTACCAGGGCAAGTATCCGGAGTACCTGAACGATCCGCTGCTGGCGATGGCGGCCAAGGCCGGCGGGCCGGAGCTGGTGACGGCGGTGGACAATCTCGAGCCGGGCGCCTGGAGGCAGCAGCCGCTGCGGGACGCGGCGGGCGCGATCGCCGAACTGGCCGGCCGGGGCTACCTGCTGCCCGGCTCGGAGGCGCTGTCGCACACCGAGGCGCAGGCCGCGTGGTCGCAGGGCAAGGCGGCGATCATCCCGTGCGGCTCCTGGCTGGAGGCGGAGCAGCAGGGGGTGACCCCGGCCGGCTTCGACATGGTGATGGGGGCGGTGCCGTCGCTGGGTGCGGCCGACAAGCTCCCGTACGGGACGATCCAGGCAGCCAGCAGCGAGTCGTTCCTCGTGCCGGCCAGGGCGAAGAACCCGCGCGGCGGGCTGGAGTTCCTCCGGGTGCTCTTCTCCCGGGGCAGCGCCCGGCGGTTCGCCGAGCTGAACAGCACGTTGCCCAGCGTCGCCGGTGCCACCGACGGGCTGACCGTCAGCACCGGGCTCGGCTCGGTCCGCTCCGCCGTGCAGGCAGCCGGAGCCAACACCGTCACCTACCGCTTCCGCACCTGGTACGCCCCGCTCGGCAAGGCGGTCGACGACGCCACCGGCGAACTCGCCACCCGGCGGATCACCCCGGAGCAGTGGGCCGACCGGATCCAGAAGGCCGCCGACGCGGTCGCCGCCGACTCCACCGTTCCCAAGTACACCCGGTAGCCCGCGATGGCGGCCCTGCGGCACGGCAAGTACCGCTTCCTCGCCGGGGCGATCCTGCCCGGACTGCTGCTCTACGCGGTCTTCGTGCTCTCCCCGTACGCGCAGGCGTTCTATCTGGCCCTGACCGACTGGACCGGGGTCTCCGGGCAGGTGGAGATCATCGGGCTGGAGAACTTCCGGCGGCTCGTGCACGACCCGCTCTTCCTGGCGGCGCTGCGCAACAACGCCCTGCTGCTGCTCGTCGTGCCGGCGGTCACCATCGGGCTCGGGCTGCTGCTCGCGGCGCTCGTCAACTTCGGCGGCCGGCGGGGGAGCGCGGTGCTCGGCGGGGTCCGGGGCGGCGAGTTCTACAAGGTCGCCTACTTCTTCCCGCAACTGCTCTCACTGCCGATCATCGCGGTGCTCTGGCAGTTCGTGTACCACCCGAACGAGGGCGTGCTCAACGGCGCGCTCCGGGCGGTCGGCCTCGACCTCCTGGCCCGGCCCTGGCTGGGTGACCCGCACCTGGCGCTCTGGGCGGTGGCCGGGGTGCTGGTCTGGTCGTCGGTCGGCTTCTACATGGTGCTCTTCTCCGCCGCGATGGAGACGATCCCGCGCGACATCCTGGAGGCGGCGGTGCTGGACGGCGCCGGCCGGCTCGCCGTACTGCGCCGGGTCGTGCTGCCGCTGCTCCGGGAGAACGTGCAGGTCGCCTTCGTCTACCTCGGTGTGCTGGCCCTGGACGGCTTCGCGGTGGTCCAGGTGATGACGGTCGGGCCCGGCGGCCCGGACGGGGCCACCGAGGTCATCGGGCTCGGCCTCTACCGCAACGCCTTCACCTACGGCCGGTTCGGCTACGCCGCGGCGATGGGCGTGGCGCTCTTCTTCCTCACCCTGGCCCTCGCCGTCCTGGCGCTGCGGGCCGGCCGCCGGGAACGGGTGGAGCTGGCATGACGACCGTCGTCGACCGTCCGGCGGGCCGCCGGCAGCCCGCCGCGCCGGTCCGCGCCCCGCACCGCCGCACCGGGCGGCTCGGTGACACCGCCGCGCACCTGTTCCTGGTCGGCTGGGCCGGGCTGGTCACCGTGCCGCTGCTCTGGGCGGTGCTCAGCTCGCTCAAGACCGACCAGGAGATCCTGACCAGCCCGTGGACGGTGCCGGCGACGCCCCGCTTCGACAACTGGTCCCGGGCCTGGAACGAGGCGTCGATCGGCAGCTACTTCCTGAACAGCGCGATCGTGGTCGGCACCGCGCTGCTGCTGACCATGCTGCTCGGCGCGCTCGTCGCCTACGCCCTGGCCCGGTACGCGTTCCCGGGAAACCGGCTGCTCTACCACCTGTTCGTCGCGGGCCTGCTCTTCCCGGTCTTCCTCGCCCTGGTGCCGCTCTTCTTCGTGGTACGCCAACTCGGCCTGCTCGGCACCTATCCGGGGCTGATCCTGGTCTACACCGCCTACGCCCTGCCGTTCACCGTCTTCTTCCTGCACGGGTTCTTCCGGTCGCTGCCGTCGGCCCTGGCCGAGGCGGCGTTCCTGGACGGCTGCTCGCACTGGGGCGTCTTCTTCCGGGTGATGCTGCCGCTGGCCCGACCGGGGCTGGTCAGCATCGCGATCTTCAACTTTCTCGGGTTGTGGAACCAGTACCTGCTGCCGCTGGTGCTCAACCCCGATCCGGAGCGGTACGTGCTGGCCCAGGGCCTCGCCGCCCTCTCCGTCAGCCAGGGCTACCGCAGTGACTGGAGCGGTCTCTTCGCCGGCCTCACCATCGCGATGCTGCCGGTGCTGGCCGCGTACGTGCTCTTCCAACGCCGGATCAGGACCGGCCTCACCGCCGGGGCGGTCCGCTAGGCACCCGTACCGTCGCACCTCTCCCACTGTCGCACCTCTCCCATCTGGTCACCATCCGCGTGCCGGGCACCGTCGGCCGGCACCGCGGCCACCCTTCGTCACCCCCAGCGGGAGGAGAAGTCCTCGTGTCAACCAGACCCAGACCCGGCGCGCGAAGTCTCGCGGCCGGCGCCGCGGCCATGCTGGCCGCCGGCACGCTCGCCGGCATCACCGCGACCACCGCCGGTGCCGTGCCGGCCGCCGCCCCGGCCGCCGCCACCTGCGGCGTCCTCTTCGACGACTTCGGCTACTCGTCGGCGTCCGACCCCGCCATCTCCGCGCGGGGCTGGACCGTCCGCACCAACGCCGGCGGTCCGGGCGTGCCCGGGGCGGCCTGGCCGGCGTCGAACGTCAGCTTCCCCACCGACGGCGGGCAGAAGGTCCTCCAGCTCGCCGCCCGCACCGACGGGACGGCCGGTGGCACCAGCCACGCCGAGTTCTTCCACCAGCGGAAGTTCTACGAGGGCACCTATGCCAGCCGGGTCCGGTTCACCGACGCCCCGCAGTCCGGGCCGGACGGTGACCACCTGGTGGAGACGTTCTTCACCATCACGCCGCTGGACCGGCCGCTCGACCCGAACTACGGCGAAATCGACTTCGAGTACCTGCCGAACGGCGGGTGGGGAGAGCAGGGGCCGATCTTCTACCAGACCACCTGGGAGACCTACCAGAACGAGCCCTGGCAGGCCGACAACACGCACACCGCCCAGCGGTCCAGCTTCGCCGGCTGGCACGACCTGGTCTTCACCGTCTCCGGCGGGCGGGTGAAGTACTACGTGGACGGCCAGCAGGTGGCCGACCACGGCGACCGGTACTACCCGGAAACTCCCATGTCGATCAACTTCAACCTCTGGTTCATCGACCTGACCGGGCGGACCGGGACCGGACCGGCCAGCTACATCCAGCAGGTCGACTACCTCTACTACACCGACCGGGAGGTGATCAGCACCGCCGAGGCGAAGAACCGGGTCGCCGCGTACCGGTCGGCCGGCACCGGCCACGTCGACACGGTGGGCAGCGGCGGTGCCTGCCCGACGACCCCGCCGACCACCCGGCCGCCGACGACGCCACCACCCACCACCCGGCCGCCGACGACTCCGCCGACCACCCCGCCGCCGGCCAACTGCGCGGGTGCGCCCGCCTGGGACTGGGGAACGGTCTACCTGGAGGGCGCCCGGGTGCGGCACAACGGGCGACTCTGGCAGGCGAACTGGTGGACCCAGGGCTCCGAGCCGGGGCTGACCGCCCAGTGGCGCGACCTCGGTCGCTGCTGAACGAATGCCGACCGGCTCTCCCCCCACGGCAGGTGCCGGCGGGGGAGAGCCGACGGTTTCGCCGCCACCCGGGCCCGTCGCCGTGGGATCGTCAGACGATCACCCGGGCCCGTCGCCGTGGGATCGTAGAAAGACCTCGAAGGATGTAGGGGCCTGAGATCAAGGAACGTCCTCCCTGGTGGGATGTGCGGGCTTGGTGTCCCAGTACCCATCGAGGAGGACGTTCGTGGTTCAGCGTAGCGGGTTGACCCGGGGTGATCGCCGCAGGAATGACCGGATCGAGGCGTTGCGGCTGGTGGTCCGTGCGGATCGGGCGATCCTGGCGATCGATCTGGGTGAGGACAAGCAGGTCGCCGCGTTGATGGATCACGATGGGCGGGTGCTCGGCCGGCGCACGGTCACGGTGAAGGCGTTCGCGTTGGGCGGCCTGTTGTCCTGGGCGGCGGGGCAGGCCGCCCGGCACGGGTTCGCGTCGGTGGTGCTCGGATGTGAGCCGACCGGGCACCGGTGGCGGTCGGTGATGCAGCTGGCCGACGACGCGGGGATGGGGTTCGTGTGCGTGCAGTCGCTGAAGGTGCACCGGGCCCGCGAGGCCGACGACTACACCCGCGACAAAACCGACCACAAAGACGCGGTACTGATCGGCAAGCTGATCGCCCGCCTCGACGGCTACCTGCCCGAACGTGCCGACGCGGACTGGGCCCGGTTGCGGCATCTGGGTGCCCGCCGGGCCCGCCTGGTGACCGAGGCGACCCGCTGCCAGCAGCAGATCGCCGACCTGCTCGGCTGTTGCTGGCCCGCGGCCCTGGCCGCTGCCGCGAAGCCTCTGGAATCCACGTCGTGGCTGGCCTGTCTGAACGTGGTCGTCGACGCCGGCGCCGACCTGGCCGCACTGGCCGCAGCCGGGCCGGACGGGTTCACCACCGCGGCCCGGGCCCGGCTGTCCCGGTTCGGCGCGGTCAGGCTGTCGCACCGGATCGCCCGGGGCATGTTCACCGCGTTGACCGATCCGGCCGGGGTAGCCGTCCAGCGGCCCGGCGCGTTGGAGCGGATCGGCCTGGTCCTGGCCGACTGGCAGCACACGAACACACGGCTGGCCGATGTCGAGGCCCGGATGACCGGGATGCTCGACGCGATGGGCCTGACCGCTCTGGTGACCTCGATCCCCGGGCTGTCCGCGGTCGGCGCGGCGGTGATCCTGGCCGAGACCGGGGACCTGTCCCGGTTCGCCTCGGCGCGGAGCGTGGTCAAACATGCCGGGCTCAACCCGGCCGAGAACACCTCGGCCACCTTCCGCGGCCAGACCCAGCTCAGCCGGCGCGGCCGGCCCGGGCTGCGCCTGGCCGCCTGGCGCGCGGTCTGGGGTGCCCTGCCCCACAATCCGGTCCTGCACGCCAAGTTCACCCACCTGACCCGCCGCGACACCGACCGCCTGGTCGCCGCGCAGGCCCGCGCCGCGTGCGCCGCGACCCTGCTGCGCTGGCTGCACGCCATCGTCACCCGCCGCCAGCCGTTCAACCCTGACATCGCCTCGGGCCAGCTCCGAGCCGCCGGCCAGCAGACCCCCACGATGGCTGCCTGACCAACCACACCAGCGTCTCGTGACGCGACCACCGACAACCGCATAGACCTTCCCCCACCGGCGGGGCGAGCCCGACTTGCCGTAGAGCCACCAAGCTCGTGTCTGACCAAGGGCCGCCCCGCCGCGCTCCGCACAAGCTCGATTGCACGCTGTCGGGACCCCGCCACCAACAGCGGACCAGCCCGTTTGACGATCTACGTAGAGACGCGGAACCCGCGGCGGAGCCCCCGACCACACCGGCACCAGGGAAAACACCACCCAACCCAGCCAGCCAGACCGGCGCACACAGACCGGCCCGGCCCACACCCATGCCCACCGGGCCGATCAGCAACCACCGACCGGCCCAGCAGCACGACACCACCCACACCACCAGAGAAACAAACCCTGATCAACCAACATCAATCACCCGCCTTGACAACGGGCTCTTACGTTGGTCAGACGATCCGGAGGACGGCGCCCTCGGGCGGCTCGGGCACGGCGTCCGGATGCAGGACCGCGGCGATCGCCTCGACCCCGTCGACCAGTCGGGGGCCGGGGCGGACGACCAGGCCGTCCGCGTCGACCGCCCACACCGCGACGCCGGGCAGGTGGTCGGCCACCAGTTCCGCCTGCTCGGCCGCGCCCGCCAGGTGGAAGCCGCAGGGCGTGACGAGCAGGACCTGCGGCGCCGCGTCGGCGAACTCCTGCCAGGTGGTCTGCACCGAGCGGGCACCGGGCCGGGCGGCGACCGGCTCGCCACCGGCCGCCCGGACCAGGTCCGGCACCCAGTGCCCGGCAGTGAAGGGCGGCTCGACCCACTCCACCACGGCGACCCGGGGCCGCGGCCGGCCCCGCACGGCCGAGGCCACCGCCGCGAGCCGGTCCCGGAGCCCGGCCAGCAGTGCCTCGGCCCGATCCGGCACGCCGGTCCGCTCACCCACCGCCAGGATCGTCCCGAAGACCTCCTCCAGCGAGTACGGGTCCAGCGACAGCACGTCGGCGCGGCAGCCGAGATGGTCGAGGGCGTCCGCGACGTGCCCGGACGGCAGCGCGCAGACCCGGCAGAGATCCTGGGTCAGGATCAGCTCCGGCGCCAGTCCGGCCAGCGCGTCGGCGTGCAGGGTGTAGAGGTCGGCACCCGCCGCCAGCTGCGCCTTGACGTAGTCGTCGATCGCGGCCGGGGTCATGCCCCGGGTGTCCCGACCGCCGACCACGACGGTCTTGTCGGTCCGGGCCGACGGCGGCTCGTCGCACTCGAACGTCACACCGACGAGATCGTCACCGAGGCCGAGGGCGTAGACGATCTCCGTCGCGGAGGGGAGCAGCGACACCAGGCGCATGGCTCAGCCGCTCCTGCCCCGCGCCGGTCCACCGGCACCACGGCCCAGGTCCGGTGCGTCGCCCACGTCGGTTGACGCTACCTGGTCGGTCTCGGCCCGGACCGGGCCGGCCTGTCTCTCCGTGGCCGGCGGAGTCAGGGCGGCAGGCGGAGTCAGGAACCGGCGCACGATCTCGCCGGCCAGGGTGACGGCGGCGGTGCCGGCCATGACGGCCAGGGCAGGCTGTTCCAGTGCGGCCGCGCCGATGGCGAGCGCGGTCAGCAGCAACTCGACGCCGAGCAGGACGGCCACGGCCCGTGCCGTCGGTCCAGCCGATCCGTCCGTCCCCGTACGCTGCGGTGTCCGCGTCGCGGTCATCCGGTTCCCTCAATCGACATGGTGAAATTCTGCCGGCGTCGAAAGATCGATGCAAGTGCAGATGCACGTGCATCTGCACTTGCCAGACGGTTCGCGTCCGATCATTGCCCATCCGGCCGCGCACCGGTCGACGGTGGCTTCACCCGGCGTACGGTAGGCCGGCCGTGTCGTCTACCGACCGATGGAGGATGCGCGATGCCGTCCGACACCGACGCCCTGATCCGGCAGCACCGGACAGCCGCCGCGACCCTGACCGTGACCAGCGGGGGAGCCCCGCTCGCCAGCCAGGAGGTGGTGGTCGCCCAGCGCGCACACGCGTTCCTGTTCGGCTGCACGGGCTTCGAGTTCATCCCGCTGGCGAACGGCGAGCTGGTCCAGGCCGGGGCGGGCCCGATGGAGGCCGGAACGGGTCCGGCCGAGCGGCTGGCCGAGCAGTGGCTCGACCTGTTCAACTTCGCCACCCTGCCGTTCTACTGGGGACGCTTCGAGCCCGAGCGGGGCCGGCCGGACACCCGGCGGCTGCGCGAGACGGCGCGCTGGTTCACCGACCGGGGCTGCCTGGTGAAGGGACACCCGCTGGCCTGGCACACGGTGACCGCCGAGTGGCTGACCGAGCTGACCAACCCCGAGATCACGCAGGTGCAGCTGGAACGGATCCGCCGGGAGGTGACCGACTTCGCCGGCCTGATCGACACCTGGGACGTGATCAACGAGGTCGTGATCATGCCGATCTTCGACAGGTACGACAACGGCCTGACCCGGATCTGCCGGGAGCTGGGCCGCATCCCGCTGGTCCGGATGGTCTTCGACGCGGCCCGCGAGGCGAACCCGTCCGCCACCCTGCTGCTCAACGACTTCGACATGTCCGCCGGCTACGAGTGCCTGATCGAGGGGGTGCTGGAGGCCGGGATCCGGATCGACGCGCTCGGCCTGCAGAGCCACATGCACCAGGGCTACTGGGGCGAGGAGAAGACGCTCGGCATCGTCGACCGGTTCGCCCGCTACGGCCTGCCGATCCACTTCACCGAGACGACGCTGCTCTCCGGCCCCCTCATGCCGGCGGAGATCGTCGACCTCAACGACTACCAGCCCGCCGAGTGGCCCAGTACCCCGGCGGGGGAGGAGCGGCAGGCCGACGAGATCGTCCGGCACTACAAGACCCTGCTGTCACACCCGTCGGTGCGGGCGACGACCTACTGGGGGATGGTGGACGGTGGCTGGCTGGGAGCGCCGGGCGGCTTCGTCCGGGCAGACGGCACGCCGAAGCCGTCCTACGACGCACTCCGGGCGCTGGTCCGGGACGAGTGGTGGCTGCCACCGACCCCCCGCGGCACCGACGAAGACGGCCGGGTCCGGTTCACCGGCTTCCTCGGCGAGTACGAGGTCTCGGCCGCCGGCCGCACCGCGACCTTCCGCCTCGACGAGCCAGGCACGACGGCACTCACCGTCGAGGTGTAAGGAAGGGCCCCCGCATATCGTTTTCTGTTGTAGCGGGGGCCCTTCCTTGCACCTGGGTGTTATTCGCCGGAGGGGGCGGGGAGTTGGGTGCCGAGCCGCACCGGGGCGCCGAAGTTGGGGGTGCCGTCACTGTTCCAGGTGAACTTCTGGGCCCGGGTCGAGCGGTTCATGTCGCAGCCACCGCCCGCCGAGTCGTTCGCGTGGTAGACGATCCAGTCCTCGGTCCCGTCCGGTGATGTGAAGAAGCCGTTGTGGCCCGGCGCGAAGACGCTGTTGGCGTCACTGCGCTGGAACACCGGACTGCTGCTCTTCGTCCAGGACGACGCGCTCAGCGGGTTGCTGCCGGTCAGGGTCAGCAGGCCGAGCTTGTAGTCCGGGCCCCAGCAGGCGCTGGCGGAGTAGACGATCATCGTGCGGCCGTTGCGGTAGAGCGGTTCAGGTCCCTCGTTGACCGGGTGGGTCTGCCGCTCCCAGCTCAGCGTCGGCGACGAGAGCCTGACCCGCGAGCCGCTGATCGTCCAGGGGTTGCTGAGCGGGGTGATGAAGAGGCTCTGCCCGTAGCTGCCGCCCGCGTTGTAGGTGCCGAGCAGGTAGAGGTTGTTGTTCACCCGTAGCACGCTGGCGTCGAGCTGCCAGTCGCCGCCCAGGTCGGCCTTGAAGGTGTACGGCCCCATCGGGTCGGTGCCGGCGCTCTCCAGTACGTGCAGCCGCTGCGTCGGGTTGAAGTCGCTGACGTTCTGGCCGGCGACGTAGTACAGGTACCACCGGTTGCCGTTCGGCCCGTTGATCAGGTGGAACTCCGGTGCCCACATGTTGCAGCAGCCGTTCGGCCGGCCGGAGAGGTTGAAGACCACCTGGTCGGCGGCGCTGGCCAGGCCGGCGAGGGTACGCGACCGCCGCATCGTGATGGTCGAGCTCCAGGTGGTGGTGGCGAGGTAGTAGTAGCCGTTGTGGTGCTGGAGCCACGGATCCGGCCCGTTCCGCTTGATCGGGTTGGTGAAGGTGCCGGGCGTCGGGTTCGGGTTGCCGCCGCCGACCGAGCCGACGTTGACCATCTGCCACTGCTGGTTGGCGCCGTCCAGGTCCTGATACTGCGAGACCATCGCGCCGTCCGCGGTGGACCACTCCCAGACGTCCAGCGCCTTGCCGCTGGCCCGGTTCACCAGGCGTACGTAGCCGCCGGCCGAGTCGGCGAGCCGGAAGTGCTGCCGGGTGGAGCCGTTGTCGGCGTTCTGCACCAGCTGCACGCCGTCGTTGGAGTTCGGCAGCTCCAGCACCTTGCCGCTGTGCCGGGACTGCACCCGGTAGTAGCCGCCGCCGGCGTCCAGGAACCGCCACTGCTGCCAGTTGCCGTCGTTGCGGGCCCACTGGTTGATCGGCGCACCGTCGCCGGTGGCCAGGTCGTAGACGTCGAGTGCCTTGCCGCTGTGCCGGTTGACCAGCACGTAGTAGACGTTCGGGTCGGCGGTGGCGGCCGAGGCCGGCGGGCCGGCGACGAGGACGCCGGCAGCGGCGACCACGGCGGCCAGCCCGGCGGCGAGTCCGGCTCGCCAGCCTCGCCGCCGGGCCGGGACGAGCCGGCGGGGATCCAGCGCTGTCATGGTGATGCTCCCTGTGGTCGATGCGGTGGTCGGTGCGCGGGTTCGATGCGGGTTCGATGTGTCGTGTTCGCGGTTGCGGTGGCAGCCGTGGCCGGTGGTCGGCGTGGGAACGGTCAGTAGACGAAGGGCCAGCCGGCCTGGTCGTAGCCGAGCCGGTTGATGCCGAGCAGCGAGGCGCCGTTGTTGGCGTAGTAGTGGTAGACGAGGAAGTCCCCGTCGGTGTCGGAGAGCACCGTCTGGTGGCCCGGCCCGTGGATGTCGCCGTGCGAGGCGAGCACCTGGGTGCCGCCGCCCGAGGTGAGCGCGGTGCCGTTCCGGTCGACGAACGGGCCGGTCACGCTGGTGGAGCGACCCACCATCACCCGGTAGGTGCTGGACGCACCCTGGCAGCAGCGGTCGAAGGAGACGTACAGGTAGTAGTAGGAGCCCCGCTTGACCAGCGTCGGCGCCTCGATCGCGCCACCGTTCCGACCGGCGACGGCCCGGATCGTGTTGTCCGAGCGCTTGCCGGTGGCCGGGTCGAGGGCGACCAGTTTGAGTCCGGACCAGAACGATCCGAAGGCCAGCCACCAGCGACCCTGGTCGTCCACGATCAGGCTCGGGTCGATGGCGTTGAAGTTGTCGGAGGTCTGCGACTCGATCACCAGGCCCCGGTCGGTCCAGCTTCCCGAGTTGCCGGTCGGGCTGGTGGCCAGGAAGATCGCCGACCGGTTCGAGCCGAAGGTGGAAGCCGAGTAGTAGAGGTAGTACTGGCCGTTCCGGTAGGAGATGTCCGGCGCCCAGAGGTTGCGGCTGCCTCCGGTGTAGCCGGTGGTCCAGGGTGCGCCGTTCGGGAAGACCGATCCGGCGTTGCGGAAGGCGACCCGGTCGGTGGAGGTCTTCAACGAGATGTTGTTGCCGGTGTGCGCCACCAGGTAGTCGCCGCCGGGCCGGCGGACCACGGTCGGGTCGTGCACCCCGACATCACCGGTCACCCGCATCGGTACCGGATAGGCGGCCGGCGGCGTGCCGGGGGTGCCCGGCCCGGTGGTCGGGGTCGGGGTCGGGCCTCCCGGCCCGCCGGTCGAGCCGACCCGGACCAGTCGCCACTGCTGGTTGGCGCCGCCCTGGTCGGCGTACTGGCTGATCCGGCCGCCGTCGGCGGTGGACCACTCCCAGACGTCGAGGGCCTTGCCGCTGTTCCGGTTGATCAGCCGGACGTGCTCACCGTCCGAGTCGGCGAGCCGGAACTGCTGGTCGGTGCCGCCCTGGTCGGTCCATTGGATCACCTCCGCGCCGTCGGCGGTGGAGGAGTCGCGGATGTCGAGGACCTTGCCGCTGTGCCGGGACTGCACCCGGTAGTAGCCTCCGCCCGCATCGACGAACCGCCACTGCTGCCAGTTGCCGTCGTTGCGGCTCCACTGGACGATCCGGCCACCGTCGGCGGTGGACCGCTCGTAGACGTCGAGGGCCTTGCCGCTGTGCCGGGAGAGCAGGACGTACCAGGCGTTCGGGTCGACGGTCGCGGCCGACGCCGACCGGGTCGGTACGGCGATCGCGGCGACGGCGAGCGCGGCGGCGACCGCCAGCGCGGTGGTGGTGCGGATGAGTCGGGCCCGGCCCGGCGGGGCGGGCCGGAGGGAAGCGCGAGCCTCCATGAGTCTTCCTTCCGTCGGTCCGTCCGGTGGACGGTGCCGGCCCGCGGCGGCCGGGACGGTGGCACGCCGCGGGTTGACAGGTGTGTCGAGGTGTGTGTCGGTGCCTACACGCGATGTGGCGCCACGCAGTCTCCAGCCCACGCGCGCCGCAGCGCCGCGGTACGGCACCACGCCGCGGTGCCGCGCGGTACGGCACCACGCGCTGCGGTGACACGCGCTGCGGCACCATGTGATGCGCTGGCACCGCTGCCTGTGCCGGGGGCGCTGGCACGGCGGCCAGGACCGCGGAAGCTGCTGGCACTGCTGGGCCCGGACTATCGACGATGTTTGCGGTCACACTCTTCGATGTCAAGCCGGAATGCGTTTTCTTCACGATCCATGGATAACCTTGACTGCCCAGCATGTTAGCGGTAACACTCTCCCGTAATGCCGGGGTAACAGGCCGGACGCCCGCCGGAATCGACGAAAGGTTGCTGGTCATGACGCCGAAGTGCCGCAGCGGATCTCCGCGACGACGGACGGCGACGCCGTTGCTCGTCGTGCTGGCGATGGTGCTGGCGCTGCTCGCCGGGGTGCCGGTCGGTACGCCGGCCGCCGCCGCCCCGGCGGTGAACTACACCAACCCGCTGGCCAACCAGCGCGCCGACCCGCACATCTTCAAGCACACCGACGGCTACTACTACTTCACCGCGACCGTCCCGCAGTACGACCGGATCGTGCTCCGCCGCGCCACCACCCTGCAGGGGCTGGCCAGCGCCGCCGAGACGACGATCTGGCGCCGGCACACCAGCGGGGAGATGGCGGCGCACATCTGGGCGCCTGAGATCCACTTCATCAACGGCCGCTGGTACGTCTACTTCGCCGCCGGCCGCTCCGACGACGTCTGGCGGATCCGGATGTACGTGCTGGAGAACGCCGGCGCCAACCCGCTGACCGGCTCGTGGACCGAACGCGGCCGGATCAGCACCCCCTGGGACACCTTCTCGCTGGACGCCTCCACCTTCGTCGCCAACGGCGTCCGCTATCTGGTCTGGGCGCAGTCCGAGCCGGGGACCAACACCAACTCCAATCTCTACCTCGCCCGGATGGGTGCCAACCCGTGGCAGATCACCGGCACCGTGACCCGGCTGACGGTGCCGACGTACGACTGGGAGACCCGGGGTTACCGGGTGGCCGAGGGGCCGGCGGTGATCCAGCGCAACGGCCGGATCTTCCTGACGTACTCGGCCAGCGCCACCGACGCCAACTACTGCGTGGGCCTGCTGACCGCGTCGGCGGGCGCGAACCTGCTCTCCGCCTCCGCCTGGACCAAGAGTTCCACCCCGGTTTTCGCCAGCAACGCGGCGACCAGCCAGTACGGCCCCGGGCACAACTCCTTCACCGTCTCCGAGGACGGCCAGAGCGACATCCTCGTCTACCACGACCGAAGCTACCGGGACATCAACGGCGACCCGCTGAACGACCCCAACCGGCGTACCCGGATCCAGAAGGTGTACTGGAACGCCGACGGCACCCCCAACTTCGGCATTCCGGTGCCGGACGGCGCCACTCCGGTCCGGCTCCGCCCGCAGGATCTCGGCAGTTCCTACCTGCGGCACTACGACTACCGGGCGCGGGTCGAGGCGAACGTGTCGCCGCTGGCCGACTCGCAGTTCCGGATCGTCTCCGGTCTCGCCGGCTCCGGCTCGGTGTCGCTCGAGTCGACGAACTTCCCCGGCTACTACCTCCGGCACCGCAACTACGAGGTCTTCGTGGAGCGTGACGACGGCTCGGCGCAGTTCCGCGCGGACGCGAGCTTCACCCGCCGGGCCGGCCTGGCCAGCAGCTCCGGGATCTCGCTGGAGGCGGGGAACTTCGCCGGCAGGTACCTCCGGCACCGGTCCGGGCTGGTCTACGTCGAGCCGGTGAGCAGCAGCGCCGAACAGGCATCCGCCACCTTCCACCTGGAATGACGTCCGTGCGCCCCCGGCGAGGCTCCGTCCACCTCGCGAGCGGTCGCAGATGCGCCGTAGCGGCGGCGCGGGTCCGCCGTAGCGGTGACCCGAGTGCGCCGTAGCGGCGGCGCGGGTCCGCCGTCGAGGTCCGCCGACGAGGTTGCGCACCGTGCCGGAGAGTCGTGATGCCGACTCTCCGGCACGTCGTCGTTGAGGGTTTGCGCTGGTGAGGGCCGATCTCGGTAAGGATGGAGGTATGTCATCGCCGCTGTCAAAGCCCCGTTCCGCCGTGGTCATCGGTGGGAGCTTCGCCGGTCTCTGCATCGCGCGTACCCTCGCCGACCATGTCGAGCAGGTGACCGTACTCGACCGGGACCGCTTTCCGGACGGACCGCGACTGCGTACCGGCATCCCCCAGGCGCGGCACCTGCATGTGTTGATCACCTCCGGGCAGCGGGCCCTGGACCGGCTCTTCCCCGGCCTGATGGCCGAGTTGTACGACCGGGGTGCCGTCCCGGTCGCCGCGCCGACCGACCTGCTGTCGCTGAGTCCGAATGGGTGGCGGGAGCGCTTCCCGGCCACCCACACCCTGGTCGGCGCGAGCCGGGAACTGCTGGACTGGACCATTCGGCAGCGACTGTCGTCGGATCCCCGGATCAGGTTCCTCGCCGCTCGGGAGGTGGTCGGGCTGCTCCCCGGCGACGACGGTGCGTCGATCGTCGGGGTGGAGTTCCGGGTCCGCAACGGCGGGTCCGGGACCCTCCGGTGCGTCGCCGACCTGGTCGTCGACGCCAGTGGACGGGGCTCCCGTACGCCGGACTGGCTGGCGGCGCTCGGCTACGGGCGCCCGGAGGAGACCCGGATCGACGCCGGGCTCGGCTATGCGAGCCGGCGGTACCGGTTGGCTCCGGGCGTCGCCGACGGCTGGAAGAACATCATGGTGATGCCGAAGCCGCCGCGGATCACCCGCGCCGGTGTGCTCTATCCGATCGAGAATGGCCGCTGGATGGTCACCCTCGGCGGCTTCGGCGCCGAGACGCCGCCCACCGACGAGGCGGGCTTCCTGGAGTTCACCCGGAGCCTGCGCAGTCCGTTGATCTACGAGGCGATCCGGGACGCCGAGCCGGACGGGCCGATCCACGGCTTCCGGCGGACCGCCAACCACCGGCGGCACTACGAGACGATGCCGCGCTGGCCGGAGGGTTTCCTGGTGGTCGGGGACGCGGCCTGCGCCTTCAACCCCGTCTACGGCCAGGGCATGAGTGTCGCCGCGCAGACCGCGGTGGTGCTCCGCGACCATCTCCGGACCCACCGGGGGCGGTTCGGGCGGGCCGCCCAGGTCGCCGTGGCCGGGTGCAGTGCCACCGCCTGGACCATCGCCACCGGCACGGACCTGCGCTTCACCGCCGCCGGTACGGTCCGGCCGGGGCGCCGTGGCCGGCTCTCGCACTGGTACTTCGACCGGGCCTCCGACGTGGCCGACCGGGACCCGTACGTGTTGCGGGTGCTGACCGACGTGCAGCACCTCGTCCGGCCGCCGGCGGCCCTGGCGCACCCGAGGGTGGCGCTGCGGGTGCTCCGTGGCCCGACGCGCCCGCCACTGTCGGCCCCGCCGGTAACTCCGCTGTCGTCACGCCGGTAGCCCCCGCTGCCGGCCCCACCGGTCAATTCGGATCGCGGCCCAGCCCACCGGTCAATTCGGATCGGTCGGTGCGCGGACGGTGAGCACGCCGGCCAGGTCGATGTCGTCGGCGCGACCGTCGAAACCGGACTCCGAGATCAACCGGGCACCGAGGACGGTGCTCCAGAACGTGCGGGCCTCCACGTCGGCAGGGCGGTCGATCACCCAGCCGTGTCGGTCGAGGATCGCGGCGAGGTAGCTCTGTGCCTTGCGGAAGAGCACCGCGAGGCTCTGCTCGGCCACCGGCCGCAGCTCGCGGCGACGCCGGGTGATCGACATCGCCTGCACCGCGATGGGCACCGCCGGCAGCGTCAGCGCGCTGCGGGCCAGCGCCGTACGGAACGCCGCCGGGGTGTGCCGGCGCTGGCCGACCGGCTCCAACCGCTCGGCGTCCCGGAGCAGCAGCATGAAGGCGGCGTGCACGAACAGGCCGTCCTTGGAGCCGAAATAGTAGGTGATCTGGTGCGGGTGGGCCGAGGCGGCGGCGGCGATCTCGGCCACGCTGACGGCGTCGAAGCCGCGCTCGGCGAAGAGGGCGGCGGCATGTTCGAGGATCTGCGCGCGGGTACGCCGGCCACGGGCCCTGGGCGGCTCGGTGGACATCTCATAGTTGTATGCGATACAACTTGCGGAGGACAAGGGGACGCACCGCGGACACGACGAGGAGATCAGCATGAGCGGCCGGGACGTCGTCGTCACCGGACTCGGCGCCACCACCCCGCTCGGCGGGGATGTCGACGCTCTCTGGCAGGGGATGCTCGCCGGCCGCTCCGGCGTACGCCGCGTCGACGACATGATGGCCTCCTTCCCACACACCGAGGATCTGCCGACGAAGATCGCCGCCCCGATGGCCGTCCCGCCGGACTCGGCGCTGCCCCGGGTGCAGGCCCGCCGGATGGACCGCTGCCAGCAGGCCGCGCTGGTCGCCGCGCAGCAGGCGTGGTCCGACGCGGGCGGGCCGGAGGTCGATCCGTCGCGCCTCGCCGTGGTGATCGGCACCGGAATCGGCGGCGTCTCGACGCTGCTGGCCCAGGACGACCTGCTGGAGCAGAAAGGACCCGCCCGGATCTCCCCGCTCACCGTGCCGATGCTGATGCCGAACGGCCCGGCGGCCTGGGTCAGCCTGGAGTACGAGGCCCGGGCCGGCGTCTACACCACGGTCTCCGCCTGCGCCTCGGGCGCCGAGGCCCTGGCACTGGCCGTCCGGCTGATCCGCTCCGGCGAGGCCGACGTCGTGATCGCCGGTGGCGCGGAGGCGGCCATCGCGCCGCTGACCATCGCCGGCTTCGCCCAGGCGCGCACGCTGTCGAAGCGCAACGACGAGCCGGAACGGGCCTCCCGCCCCTTCGACGTCGACCGGGACGGCTTCGTGCTCGGCGAGGGGGCCGGGGTGATGATCCTGGAGCGGGCGGATTTCGCGGCGGCGCGGGGCGCGCGGCTGATCGGGCGGCTGGCCGGCTACGGCATCACCGCCGACGCCCACCACATCACCGGTCCGGACCCGAGCGGCGCCGGACAGATCCGGGCGATCCGGAACGCCGTGGCCGACGCCGGGCTGGAACCGGCCGACATCGGGCACGTCAACTGCCACGCCACGTCCACCGTGGTCGGCGACGTCGGCGAGGCGAGCGCGATCCGGCAGGCGCTCGGTGCCGAGGTCGTGCTGACCGCGCCGAAGTCCAGCCTCGGTCACCTGGTCGGCGCGGCCGGCGCGGTGGAGGGCATCCTCACGCTGCTCTCGGTCACCAACGGCGTCATCCCGCCCACCCTGAACCTCGACCACAAGGCCCCGGAGGTGGAGTTGGACGTCGTCAGCGGCGCGCCACGTGAGCAGCGGATGGAAGCGGCGCTCTGCAACTCGTTCGGCTTCGGCGGGCAGAACGTCTCGCTGCTCTTCACCGCCAACTGACCCGCCCGCCCGCCGGCCCGGCCGGAGGTGCTGTGCTGGCCCCGGCCGCTTCCCGGTGCTCGGCGGGCCCGTCCCACACCGGTCGGTCGTGCAGCACCGAACGGGCCGCCGTCACCCTCGGGCACGCGGCAGGCAGCACTTCTTGTACTTGAGGCCCGACCCGCACCAGCATGCCTCGTTCCGCTCCGGCGGCCAGGGGAGCTGCGCCCCTCGTCCGGCCAGCTCGGCCGCGTAGCCGGCCCTGGCCGACGTCCCGGCGGGATCCGCACCGGTCCGTTCGGCGTGCCCGGCCAGCCCCTCGAGCCCGCCGCGCAGCGGGCCGATCCCGACCCGGCCCGAGTCCGCCAACCGGACCAGTTCCCGCTGGATCCGGGCCCGATGCTCGTCCCAGTCCCGCCCGTACGCCTCGACCGAGCCGGGCCAGCGCGCCAGCAGCGCCCCGAACTCCCCGCGGGGCAGGAAGAGCCGCTCCACCGGCTCCGGCTCGGTCGTCGTGGTGGCGGTGCGGAACAGTTCGTTCTCCAGCCGGTCGGCCAGGTTGTCGTTCTGGTCGTGCGGCAGGGCGAGCTCGCGGCGTACCCGGTGTCGCTGTTGCAGCAGGAAGAAGAGCAGTCCGGCCGCCTCCCGCGCGGTCGGCTCGGCGGTGCGGCCGCGGAGTGCGGTCTCCACCGCCTCGGTGAGCCACTGCTCGGCGAGGTCGGTCCGGCCACCGGCCTCCAGCGCGGCGCTGAGGTAGGCGGCGGCGTCCGGCTGCGAGTCGAGCAGCGGGCGCAGCGCGGTGAGTTCGGCGAGCGCCTCGTCGGACCGGCCGGTGCGGAACAGGATCCGCGCGTGCAGGGCCCGGGCGAAACCGGCGTCCGGCTCGGTGCTCTCCGCGTACGCCCGCACGGCGCGGTCCGCGTACCGCAGCGCGGCGTCGAGCCTCGCCCTGGTCTCGGCGATCTCGGCGGCCAGGGTCAGCGCCCGGCCGGTGTCCGCCGGGTCGGCGAGCCGCCCCTGCTCGACGGCTTCGGCCAGCTCGGCGGCGATGCCCAGCGGGTCGGCCGTGCCGAGTGCGGACTGCCGCAGCTCGGTCAGATCTGCGCTGGTGAGAACGTCTTTCGTCGGCACGGCTTCACGGTACTGCGGCGAACCGGCCCGACCGGCCCGCTCCGGAAGTAACCCGCCTCACGTGGCTCCTGCGACCGGCCGCGCCGGAGCGCCGCAACGGCACGGCTGCCGGGGAGCCTGGCCGGATCCGGCCAGTCCGGCGTCTTCCGCTGGAGCGGCCGGCGGCGTTAACCTGCCTGAAACGATTCAGGCAGGAGGGCAGGGTGTACCAGCCCAGCGCCGACCAGAGCCCTGACCAGAGCGCCGAGCGCGGCGCTGCACCGACCTCGGGGGTGTCGCGCCGAGGGCTGCTCGGCACCGGCGGGGCCCTCGCCGTCGGCACCACCGTCTCCGGAACAACGCTCGGCGCCACCGTCGCGTCCGGAGCCGCACCCGGTGCCGCCGTCACCACCGCCGCCGGAGCCACCGGTCCCACCGGCCCGTCCGCCCCGACGGGGCTGCTGACCTCCCTGTTGGACGATCCACTCGGGATCGACGACGACCGTCCCCGGCTGAGCTGGATCGTGCCGGCGCTCGGCCGCGCGCCCCGGCAGTACGCCTACCAGGTGCAGGTCGCGCACGCGGCGCCGGAACTGTCCCGCCGGGGCGGGGTGGTCTGGGACAGCGGCCGGGTCGTCACCGCCGACTCCACCGCCGTGCCGTACGCCGGCCCCGCGCTGCGTCCCGGATCGGTCTACCACTGGCGGGTGCGTACCTGGGCGGACCCGGGACGGGTCTCGGCGTGGTCCGCGCCGCAGCGGGTGGTCACCGCCGCCGGGGACACCTGGGCCGCCGAGCCGATCTGGGCCCCCGACGGCACGCTCCGACTCGGCGACGGCATCTTCGAGGTCTCGGTCACCATCACCTCGGTCGCCGCCAGCCTCTGGTTCCGGGCCCAGGACACCGCCAACAACTACCTCTGGCAGCTCCGGGCCGGCACGCCCGGCGTGCTCCGTACGCACGTGCAGCGCAACGGCGGCTACACCGTGCTGGCGGACAGGCCGCTGCCCGAGCCCGTACCGGTGGGGACCCCGCTGCGGCTGCGGGTCGACCTCGCCGGCCCCACCATCCGGACCTACCTCGGGGACGTGCTCGTCGACACCACCGTGGACGGTACGTACACCGCCGGCAGCATCGGATTCCGTAACGGCAGCACCGAGGCGCAGCGGTTCCACTCCGCCACCTTCACCGACCCGGCCGGCGTGGTGCTGGTCGACGAGGACTTTTCGACCGGACCGGGGGTGTTCGCACCCGGCGGCGGCACCGTCAGCGACGGCGACCTGCTCCTCGACCGGGGCCGGTCGGTGCTGGCGACGCTCGGCGAGAGCAACGACTGGGCGCTGCTGCGTACCGAGGTGGTGCTGCCGGCAAAGCCGGTCGCCGCCGGCTACGTCCACGCGACCGGTCAGTCGCCCGAGCCGGCCCGGCAGTACGTCTACCAGCTCCGGGTCAACGACGAGTTCGCCGGTGTCGGCCCGGTCCGGGCGATGGCGGGGGAGGCCCGCTACGCCACCCACGACGTGACCCGGCTGCTGCGGCCCGGCCGCCGCAACGCGCTCGCCGCGCTCTGCTACTCCGCCCGGGAGCGCGGCTTTCTCGCCCAGCTCGTCGTGGTCTACGCCGACGGCACCCGGCAGGTCTTCGGCACCGGCGAGGGCTGGCGCGCCCGCCGGGCCGGGCCGTGGCGACCACCGGCGGGCTTCACCGGCGGCGGCTACTACCATGCGCCGCAGGAACATCTCGACGCCCGGCGGGAGCCGGTCGGCTGGACCCGGGCCGGCTTCGACGACTCCGGCTGGCAGCCGGCGGTCGCCGCCCCGCTGGCCCGACCGCTGGAGCCGGCCCGGGTCGGCAACCTCGGATACCGATACCGGCGCCCGGTCGAGGTGCACCGGCTCGAACCGGGGCGCTGGCTCTTCGACCTGGGCCGGGAGGTGGTCGGCGGGCTCCGGCTCTCCGTCGCCGGCACCGCCGGGCAGACCGTCGAGGTCCGGCTCGGCGAGGAACGCACCGAGGCCGGTGCCCGGTACGAGCTGCGGGCCGGACAGACCTATCGGGAGGTCTGGACCCTGCGGGACGGCTGGCAGCGGCTCGAACACTGGGGCTACCGGGCGTTCCGCTGGGTCGAGCTGGTCGCCGACCCGGCGCTGGAGCTGTCCCGGGCGGTCGAGGCGGCCGTGCTGACCCTGCCCTGGCGGAACGGGGACGCGGCGTTCGAAAGCTCCGACCCCGATCTGGACCGGGTCTGGGCGATGTGCCGGTACTCGATCGAGGCGACCCGGCAGGACCTCTACCAGGACACCCCGACCCGGGAACGCGGCCCGTACGAGGGCGACGCGATCGTCAACCAGCTCTCCGAGTACGCCACCCAGCGGTCGTACGCGCTGGCCCGGTACTCCACCTCCTACCTGGCCCGGCGTCCCACCTGGCCGGCCGAATACCGGTTGCAGACCGTGCTCACCGCCTGGCAGGACTACCTGGCCACCGGTGACCCGTCGCAGCTGGCCGCCGACTACGACCTCTTCGTCGACCGGCAGCTCGACGAGGCGCTGAACCCGGCCGGCCTGGTGGAGAAGGACCCGGGGAGTTCCAGCCAGCCCAACGCCGACCTGGTCGACTGGCCGGCGAGCAACCGCGACGGGTACGTCTTCACCAGGGTCAACACCGTGGTCAACGCCTGGCAGTACGCCGCCTTCGAGACGCTGGGCCGGATCGCCGGGGTCCTCGACCGTCCCGCCGACCGGCAGCGCTACGCCGAGCTGGCCGCCCGGCTGCGGGCCGCGCTCAACGCCCAGCTGCTCGACCCGGACGTCGGCGCCTACCGGGACGGGATCGGCACCGACCACCGGGCGCAGCACGCCACCGCGTTCCCGCTCGCGCTCGGCGTCGCGGAGGAGCGGCACGTCCGGGCGCTGGGGGAGTGGCTGGCCGCCGGTGGCATGCGGGTCAGCGTCTACGGCGCGCAGTTCCTGCTGGAGGCGCTCTACCGGGCCGGCCTGGCCGATGCCGCCCACGCGCTGCTGACCAGCCGGGAGCGGTCCTCCTGGCTGCACATGATCGACGACCTCGGCGCGACGATCGTGATGGAGGCGTGGGACCCGTCGATCAAGCCGAACACCACCTTCTCGCACGCCTGGGGCTCGGCGCCGGCCAACATCGTGCCCCGGTTCGTCGCCGGGGTACGACCGCTCGCCCCCGGCGCCCGCGAGCTGCTCGTCGCCCCACAGCCCGGCCCGCTGCGCTGGCTGCGCGCGACCGTTCCGACGGTACGCGGACCGGTCCGGGTGCGGCTCGACCGGCGCCCCGGTAGACCACATCTGGCCGTCACGCTGCCGCCGAACGTGGCCGGGCGGATCGAGCTCGACCTCGCCGGGTTCGGCGTCACCGACGCCCGGCGGCTGCGGGTGCGCTCCGACGGGCGGGCACCGGAGCGGGAGGTGGCCGCCGGCCGGCTCGTGCTCACCCGGGTCGAGCCCGGCACGACCGTACTCACCTGGCCGGACCGGCGCTGACCAACTCACCCGGCCGGACCGGCGCCGATCGACTCACCCGGCCGACCGGCGCCGATCGGTCGCCGCCCGGCACACCCGCGACGGTCCCACCACCCTCCACCACCACGAAGGAGCTCCACATGGCACGACGACGACACGCCCGGCTGGGCGTCGCCCTGCTGGTCACCGCCGCACTCCTGCCGGGAAGTGTGCTCGCCGGTGCGCCGGCGGCGACGGCGACCCGGGGACCCGGGCCGGGCGCGCCGGGCGGGGGATCCGGGCCGGGCGCGCCGGGCGGGGGATCCGGGCCGGGCGCGCCGGGCGGGGGATCCGGGCCGGGCGCGCCGGGCGGGGGGCATGCGCCGGACGCGCCGACCGGGCTGACGGTGGACGACCGGGCACGGCCGCTGAACGTCGAGGGGCCGCCCCGGTTCGGCTGGCTGCCCCGGGATCGCGACCCGGGCGAGGTGCAGACCGCATACCGGTTGACGGTCTCGACCGCCGGCGGCAGGCACGTCTGGGACTCCGGCAAGGTCCGCTCCGCCGCGCAGTCCTACGTGCCGTACGCCGGCCCCGCGCTGGCGTCCGGTGCGGCGTACCGGTGGACCGTCCGGACCTGGGACCGGAGCGACCGGAGCTCGCCGCCGGCCGGCGGCAGCTTCGAGACCGGCATCTCCGACGCCGAGTGGGAGGGGGCGAGCTGGATCCGCCGGGTCACCGGGGACGCCGACGACTACACGCTGGCCCGCACCGAGGTGTCGATCGGGCGCAGCCGGGTGGTCCGCGCCCGCGCCTACACCGCCGCCGACCACACCTACGAGCTCCACCTGAACGGCCGGCGGGCCGACCGGGGCACCTCGTTCGGCTACCCCGGCGAGGACTACTACCAGGCCGCCGACGTCACCGACCTGGTCAGGGCGGGCAGGCCGCTGGCGATCGGCATCCGCTACCACTGGTACGGCAGCGGCCAGGGCCGCCCCGCCGGTGCTCCCGGCATACTGATGAAGCTGGTGGTCGAGCACGCCGACGGCACCCGGCGGGTCGTCGTCACCGACGGGTCGTGGCGGGTCGCCCGGGACGGACTCTTCCCGGCCGGCTCCGGCCGGCGCAACGGCGAGGGCGACCGGATCGAGCGCCAGGACGCCCGCGCCGGGATCGTCGGCTGGAGCACGCCCGGGTACGACGACTCGACCGCGCCGTGGGCACCGGCGGTGGTCGTCGGGGCGCACCCGACGGTGGAACACCCGCGCCTGATCGGCCAGGAGACCCGGCTCGCCGAGCGGACCGTCGCACCGGTCGCGCTGACCACCGCCGCCGACGGCACGGTGGTCGCCGACTTCGGCGTCGTCGTCCCGGCCCGCCCGGCGGTACGGTTCGACGCCGGTGTCGCCGGCCGGACCGTCCCGATCCGGGCCGGCTACAACCTGAACCCGACCACCGGCCGGGTCGAGACCTCCACCCTGCTCTCCCAGGGCACCGACATGAGCTTCCCCTACACCCAGAAGGAGGGCAGGCAGGAGTTCCGGGCCTTCACCCACCTCGGCTTCCGCTACCTGGAGATCCCGGACGCGGGCGAGCGGATCGACCGGCGCGACGTCTCGGCGGTGCTGGTGCACACCGACACCCCGACCGGCCGGGAGGCCAGCTTCCGCAGCTCCGACCGCACTCTGGACAGGGTGTGGGAGATGCTGAAGCGGTCGGCGATCTATTCGGTGCAGGAGGCGTTCGTCGACACGCCGACCCGGGAGAAGGGCCAGTTCCTCGGCGACGCGGCCGACATCTCGTACGCCACCATGGGCGGCTTCGCCGAGCGCGACGCCACCCAGCAGGCGATCCGGGAGTTCCTCCGCTCGGCGGAGCGCTTCTGGAGCACGGGCGACGACCTGGGGCGCTACAACGCGGTCTATCCGAACGGCGACGGCAAGCGGGACATCCCCGACTACTCGTTGATGTTCGTGGACTGGGTCTGGCGCTACTACTCCGAGACCGGGGACGCCGGGCTGCTCGCCGAGGCGTACCCGTCGATCCGGAACACCGCCGACTACGTGCTGCGGCACATCCCGGCCGACGGTCCGACCGCCGGCCTGGTGACCCGGCTCTCCGGCGGCAGCGGCGCCTACCAGTACGGCATCGTGGACTGGCCGGAGCCGGGCCGGTTCGGCTACGACATGAGCGCCGCCGCCCGGACCACCATCAACGCCCAGGGCGTGGACGTGCTGCGTACCGCGGCCGAGACGGCGGAGGCACTGGGCCGGCCGGCCGGGGAGGCGGCCGGTTACCGGGCCCGGGCGCAGGCGCTGGTCGAGACGATGAACGCCACGCTGCGCCGCCCCGACGGCGTCTACGTCGACGGCCTCTCCGCCACCGGCGAGCAGAGCACGCACGCGGGCCAGCACAGCACCTCGTACGCGATCGCGCACGGGGTGGCGCCGGAGGCCGACCATCGGGCGCTGGCCGGATACCTGGCGTCGCTCGGCATGAGGCAGGGGCCGATGACGGCGCACTGGCTGCTCGCCGCGCTCGGTGCGGCGGGCCGGACGGACGCCGTGCTCGACCTGCTGACCGACCCGGACGATCTGGGCTGGGCGAACATCCTCGCCCAGGGCGGCACCTTCACCTGGGAGGCGTGGACCCTCGACCCGGGCACCAATTTCAGCCAGTCGCACGGCTGGGGCGCGCAGGCGCTTGTCGACGTCCAGGAGACCCTGCTCGGGGTCCGCACCGCGACCCCGGGTGCCGGTCGGGTCGACGTCGTGCCCCCGGCGAGCGGCCTGGCGTACGCCGCCGGGACGGTGCACACCCAGCGGGGTCCGGTGGCCGTGCAGTGGCGGCGCAGCGGCGCCGGGCTGCGGGTGGAGCTGGACGTGCCGGTCAACGTGACGGCCCGGGTCGCGCTGCCGGTGGCGCCGGGCAGGGCGTACCGGGCGTCGGGGCCGAGCCGGGCGACCTTCGTCGGCATCGAGGACGGCCGGGCGATCTTCGAGGTCGGCTCCGGCCGGTCGAGCTTCGTCCCGACCGGGCGGAGTCACTGATCGACTCCTGCCGTCGTGGCCCGGCCCCGCCTCGTGTGCGGTCGGGCCACCGTGGTGTGCGGGTCGGCCTGCCGGGCCGGAGTGTCGCACCTGACCCGTAAATTCCTGGACGTCAACCTCGCGTGAGATCCTAGGGTCAGGTCCATGAGCACAATCCGGGGAGACCGGAAGACCTTCTACCAGTTGCTGGTCAACACCCTGCTGGTGTCGGTGATCAACTTCACCGTCTGGTTCGCGATCACCTTCTACGTCTACCTCCAGACCCGCTCGGTCTTCGCCACCGGCGTGGTCTCCGGGATCTTCCTGGTGCTGACGGCGCTGACCGGCATCTGGTTCGGCAGCCTGGTCGACCACCATTCCAAGAAGACGATGATGCAGGCGTCGGCGGCCGTGTCGCTGACGCTCTACGCGGTGGCGCTGGTCGTCTACCGGGTCACCCCGGAAGAGTCGTTCACCGACCCGGCGAGCGTCCCGCTCTGGGTGATGATCGTCCTGCTGATGTTCGGGGTGATCGCGGGCAACATCCGGACGATCGCGCTGCCGACCCTGGTCACCGTGCTGATCGAGGAGGAGACCAGGGACCGGGCCAACGGGCTGGTCGGCACCACATCGGGGGTCACCTTCCTGGTGACGTCGGTGATCAGCGGTGTCCTGGTGGCGATCGGCGGGATGCTCTGGGTGCTGGTCCTGGCCCTGGTGGTGCTGGCCGTCGCCCTGGCGCACCTGGCCCTCGTGCCGGTGCCACACCGTCCGGCGGCACCGGCCGTCGGGGCGACGCCCGCCGCCCCCGCACCGGTCGCCGCCGCGTCAGCACTGACCGGTGAGTCTTCGCTGACCGGGGAGCCGCCGCGCGCCACGGGTCCGGCGGTCGACGCCGAGCCGGCCGTGCCGGCGAAGCGCACGGTGGACCTGCGGGGCACCATCCGGGTGATCCGCGAGGTGCCGGGACTGACCGCCCTGATCCTCTTCTCGACCTTCAACAACTTCCTCGGCGGCATCTTCATGGCGCTGATGGATGCCTACGGGCTGTCGCTGGTCTCGGTGCAGACCTGGGGCCTGCTCTGGGGGCTGTTGAGCACGGGCTTCATCGTCGGCGGGCTGCTCATCGCCCGGACCGGTCTGAGCAGTAACCCTGTCCGGCTGCTGTTGCTTGTCAACATGGTGCTCTGGACCGTCACGCTGCTCTTCCCGCTACAGTCCTCGATCGTCCTGCTCACCGCCGGGATGTACGTCTACATGCTGGTCGTGCCGTACGCGGAGGCCGCCGAGCAGACGATCCTGCAGAAGGTGGTGCCGTACGAGCGGCAGGGCCGGGTCTTCGGCTTCGCGCAGAGCGTCGAGCAGGCGGCCTCGCCACTGACCGCCTTCCTGATCTCCCCGATCGCGCAGTTCTTCTTCATCCCGTTCATGACGGACGGGGCGGGTGCCCGGCTGATCGGCGGCTGGTTCGGCACCGGCGCCGACCGCGGGCTCGCACTGGTCTTCGTGCTGACCGGCATCGTCGGCATGATCGCCACCGCGCTGGCGCTGCGCAGCCGCCCCTACCGGCGGCTGAGCCGGCGGTACGCGGCGGGATCGCCGGACACCCCGGATCATCCGGACGCGGGCTCGGATTCACACGCGGCCTCGGATCCGGACACGGCCTCGGATCCGGATCCGGGCTCGGGCTCGGGGGAGCTGAGCCCGTCCGGCGCGGCCCGGTAGCGCGCCGCGCGTCGGGACCGTGCGCCGGAGTCGAGCGTCGGGACCGTGCGCCGGAGTCGAGCGTCGGGACCGTGCGCCGGAGTCGAGCGTCGGGACCGTGCGCCGGAGTCGAGCGTCGGGACCGTGCGCCGGAGTCGAGCGTCGGGACCGTGCGCCGGAGTCGAGCGTCGGGACCGTGCGCCGGGGCCGAACGCCGGGGCCGGACGTGGCCTGCGGACGATGCTGCGGTTCCGCCGGACCGTGCGAGCCGACCACTCCGCCACACAGGCCGACCACCGGCGACCGTCCGGAAGATGGACCGGTGTCCGTGGCGGTGGTGTAGGAGCTCCGACACCTGATCAGCCGACGGCGACCGCGTGGCAGGCGCCATAGCCGTCGGCCCTGGCGACGATCCGGCCGGCCTCGACGCGTACGGCACTCTCGGTGGCGTCGCTGCACGCCGCCACCCCGGCGGTCGCGGCGAGGGAACCCGACTCGTCGTACACGACCTGGAGGCGGGGCCAGGCGGCCGCCGGGACAGCGGCGCGGAGACAGCCGCGCAGCTCGGTGAGGGTGAGTCGGGCCAGCGGGCCGAGTTCGCCGGGCTCGCCGGTGACCAGGACGACGGTCACCCCGGCGCCGGCGGGTGCGGCCCGGCGTGCCTCCTCCACGGCGGTCAGCCGGTGCAGGCCGAGGATCGCGACGACACCGTCGCCGCCCAACTCTGCCGGTTCGTTCCGGAGGATGTCGGTGGCGGGCGGCGCGGCCCAGGACTCGTCGGCCGGGCGCGCGGGGGAGACGTAGGGCAGGTGCGGCGGCGCCCATTCGTCGTCGAGATCCAGTTCGGCGAGCTCTTCGCAGGCACGGACGATCGCGAACGGCTCGCCGAAACCCGGCGCGGCGGCGGCGAGCTGGCTCGCGCCGTGCAGGGTCGTCAGGGCGGTCTCGGCGGCCCGGACCATCCGGGCGGCCGGTGGCCGGCCCGACGGCAGTCGCTCAAGCGCCAGGCCGAGCACGATCGCGCTCAGCCCGGCGAGTTGGGCGTACGGGCGGCTGGTCCGCTCGTCGGCCAGGATCTCGGGAAGGAGGTCGCGGCCGAGCCGGGACGCGCTGCGTCGGTCCTCCGTCGCCAGTGGAAGCCGGGCCAGCCAGGCCCGCGCGACGTCGGCCAGCACCCCGCCGGCCGTGCGGGCGGTCGGTGGGTACGCCGGCTCCTCCGCCGCCTCGGCGGCCTGGGCCAGCACGGCGAAGTAGAGGGCCCGCTTGCTCGGAAAGTTGGAGTAGACGGCACCCCGGGTCAGGTCTGCGCGCTCGGCGATCTGGTCGATCTTGGCGTTCCGGAAGCCGCGTTCGGTGAACTCGGCGCGGGCTGCGGCCAGCACTCGGCCGCGGTTCTGCTCCTGCATCTCCACCCTGTTGCGCCGGGCCATCGTTCCGTCGTCACCCTTACCTCGTCAGCCGTGCCGTGCCGTGTCGCCGTCGTCGCCACCGTCTTCGTCCCCGGTCGGGCGTTGCCCGAGCGGCTCCGGCAGGATACCGTCAGCATCCAGATGATATGAACATCTGACTTGAACATCTGAATCGAGGATAGAGCATGCCAGAGATTCCGGAGATCCACCTCGCCGACTCCGCCACGCTCGCCGACCCGTTCACCGCCTACGGGAGGGCGCGGGAGTGCGCTCCGCTTGCCCGCCTGATCGTCCCCGGGCTCGGGACCATGTGGGCCGTGACGAGGTACGCCGAGGCGAAGGCGCTGCTCACCGATCGCCGGTTCGAGTTGACCGCGTCGAGCTATCTGCAGCTCCAGGTGCCGGAGCACTGCCTGAAATTCCTGCGCACCATGCAGGAGATGGAGGGAGCCGAGCACGCCCGGTTGCGCCGGCTTGTCTCGCCCGCGTTCACGGCGCGGCGGGCCGCCGAGTTCCGGCCGAGAATCGACGTCATCGTCGACAGGCTGCTCGACGAGGTGACCCGGGAGAGCGACGGAGGCGTGCTCGACCTGCTGCGCGGTTTCGCCGGGCCGCTGCCGATGGAGGTGATCTGCGAACTGGTCGGCATCCCGCCGGAGGACCGCGGAAGGTGGCGCGGGTATGGTGCCGCGGTCGCGGCCGGCCACGGCCCGGACTTCGTCGCGGCCATCCCGGCGATCGTGGGTGATGCCGCGGCCGCGGTCGCCAAGCGGACCGGGCAACCGGGCGACGACCTGCTCTCCGAGCTGATCGGCATTCGGGCCGAGGACTCGGACCGGCTCAGCGACACGGAACTGGTCACCCTGGTCTGGCATCTCGTTCTCACCGGACAGACCCCGACGGTCCTGGTCGCCAATGCCGTCGAGGCGCTGCTCCGGCACCCCGACCAGCTCGCGACGCTGCGTGCCGACCCGGGTCTGCTGCCGGACGCCGTCGAGGAGTTGACCCGCTGGTGCGGCCCGCAACTGCTGACCCTGCCGCGCTACGCCCGCGAGGATGCGGAAATTGCCGGTGTGCCGATCGGCAGGGGCGAACCGGTCACCGCGGCGCTGGCCGCCGTCAACCGGGATCCCCGGGTGTTCACCGAGCCGGACCGCCTCGACCTGCGTCGCCCGCCGGGGCAGCCGACACACCTCGGCTACGGGCACGGGCCGCACTTCTGCCTCGGGGCGGCGCTGGCCCGGGTGCAGACCGAGATCGCGCTCGGCGCCGTGCTGCGCCGGTTTCCCGTACTGGCACTGACCGATGGCGGGGCGCGACGCGCACCGGACCCGGGTGCCTGGCGGCTTGCCGAACTGCGGCTGACGCTGCCGGCCCGCCCGGACTCCTGACCCGTTTCCACATGCGCCCGCTTCCCACACCGCTGCTTGCGCGGACCGACCATCACAGGCAGGCCTCCGGCTCCGCGACCTGTACACCAGAGGCGTAACCAAGCACTGATAACGCCTCTGGTGTACAGGTGAGTGGGAGAGGGCCGCCGAGATGGGAGCGGCGGGGTGGGTGCGGTGGGGGTGCGGTGGGGGTGCGGTGCGGTGCGGTGGGGGGTGGGTGCGGTGGGGGTGCGGTGCGGTGGGGGTGCGGTGGGGTGGGGGGTGCGGTGCGGTGGGGGTGGTGGGCGGGGGGTTGCGGATGCGGGAAGGCGGGACCGGGTGCGTGCGTCGTCGTCCTCTGTTCGGGGTCGCGTCGACTGAATCGTGTCAACGGACGCCGCCCGGGTCGGGCGGCGGAGGGTGGCCGGGTGCGGGGGGTCGGCGGCGCTTCGGCGTGTGTCGCGACCGGATGGCCGGGGCGGGACGTAAGTGGGATGGATCCGGTCCGGGTGACCACGGGCGGAAGAGCCCTGCCCAGAGCGGGTTTGTGACTAGGAAAGGGCTTACTGGGGGGTAACGATTCGGTAACCGCCGCGAAACTCTTGACCGGCCCGGAAGGCTGCCTCTAGCGTCTTCACCACACCTTCTGAAACGTTTCACGAGTGGGGGACCCGATGCCGGAGCGCGCGGACCAGGGTGTGGCACGACTGGTCCTGGCCGGCGTACGGAAGTCGTTCGGGGCGGTGCACGCACTTGTCGACGGGCGCCTCGACCTGCGGGCCGGCGAGGTGCACGCACTGGTCGGAGAGAACGGCGCGGGCAAGTCCACCCTGGTGAAGATCCTGGCCGGCGTGCACGCCCCGGACACCGGAGTGCTCACGATGGACGGCGCGCCGCTGATCCTGAACGGACCGGCCGACGCCAGGGCGGCCGGAATCGCCGTCATCTACCAGGAACCCACGCTCTTCCCGGACCTGTCGGTGGCGGAGAACATCTTCATGGGCCGGCAACCGCTGCGCGGCCTGCGCCGGATCGACAGCACATCGATGCGTCGGCGCACGGCGGAACTCTTCGCGCGGCTCGGCGTACCGCTGGATCCGGACCGACCGGCGCGCGGGCTCTCCATCGCCGACCAGCAGCTCGTGGAGATCGCCAAGGCGCTTTCCTTCGAGGCCCGGGTGCTGGTGATGGACGAGCCCACGGCGGCGCTCTCCGGCGTGGAGGTGGAGCGGCTCTTCGCGGTCGTCCGGTCGCTGCGCGAGGCCGGCGCGGCGATCCTGTTCATCTCGCACCGGTTCGACGAGGTCTTCGCGCTCAGCCAGCGGGTCACCGTGATGCGGGACGGTCGCTGGGTCTCCACCGATCCGACCGACGACCTGGACGTGGCCCAGGTCGTACGCCGGATGGTCGGCCGGGAGGTGGCACAGCTCTATCCGAAGCAGGAGACCGAGACCGGTGAGGTGATCCTCCGGGTGCGCGGCCTGACCCGGCGCGGCGTCTTCGCCGACGTCGGCTTCGAGGTGCGCCGGGGCGAGATCGTGGCCCTCGCCGGCCTGGTCGGAGCCGGTCGCAGCGAGGTGGTCCGGGCCGTCTTCGGCATCGACCCGTACGACGAGGGCGAGGTGCTGGTCGACGGCGTACGGCTGCCCGGGCGCCGGCCGGCGGCGGCGATGGCGGCCGGCGTGGCGCTGGTGCCGGAGGACCGCCGCCAGCAGGGGCTGGTGATGGAGCTGTCGATCGAGCGGAACGCCACGCTGACCCGGCGCTGGCCGCTGGCCCGGTTCGGCCTGCTCGGCCCGGGCGCGGAACGCAGCGCCGCGCAGACCTGGACCGAGCGGTTGCGGGTGAAGGCGGCGCGGCTCGCCGACCCCGTCTCCACGCTCTCCGGCGGCAACCAGCAGAAGGTGGTGCTGGCGAAGTGGCTCTCCACCACCCCCAAGGTGCTGATCGTCGACGAACCGACGCGGGGGATCGACGTCGGCACCAAGGCCGAGGTGCACCGGTTGATGTCGCAGCTCGCCGCCGACGGCGTCGCGGTCCTGATGGTCTCCAGCGAGCTGCCCGAGGTGCTGGGTATGGCCGACCGGGTGCTGGTGATGCACGAGGGGCGGCTGGTCAGCGAGATCTCCCGGAGCGCGGCGACCGAGGAGTCCGTCATGCTCGCCGCGACCGGTGCCGCCGCTGGCGGTGCCGCGGGGGTCGGTGCCGCCGCTGGCAGTGTTGACGGGGTCGGTGCCACCGGAGTCGGCGGCGGCCAGGGAGGACAGTTGTGACGACCACGATCCGTCCGGAGTCGGCGTCGGATGCGGACGCCGGGGCCGGGGCCTCGGGCGGCAGGGCCGGGACCAGGCTCGGCCACCGGCTCTTCGTGGCCCGTGAGGTCGGAATCGGGCTGGCGCTGCTCCTGCTGATCGGGATCACCACGGCGGTGAACCCCCGTTTCCTCTCCGGACAGGGCCGGCGGGATCTGCTGCTCGGCGCGACCATCCTGGTGGTGCTGGCGGTCGGCCAGGCCATTGTGATCATCACCCGCAACGTCGACCTCTCGGTCGGCTCGGTACTCGGGCTGGCCGCCTTCGCCACCGGGAAGCTCTTCCTGGCCATGCCGGACGCGCCGATCGCGCTGGCGATCCTGGCCGGCATCGGGGTCGGCCTGCTCTGCGGCGCGGTGAACGGGGCGCTGATCGCGGTGGCCCGGGTGCCGGCCCTGGTGGTCACCCTCGGCACCCTCTACGTCTTCCGGGGCATCGACTACTCCTGGGCGGCCGGCCAGCAGATCAACGCCGCCGACATGCCCGACGGCTTCAAGAGCATGGGCAGCGCCGACCTGCTCGGTTTCCCGCTGCTCGCCCTCTTCGCGCTCGCCGTGCTGCTGGTCGCCGGCTTCTACCTGCGGTCGTACCGCAGCGGCCGGGAACTGTACGCGATCGGTTCCGACCCGGCGGCGGCCCGGCTCTCCGGCATCCCGGTGGGTCGGCGGGTCTTCGGGGCCCTGGTCGTCAGCGGTGGGCTGGCCGGCCTGGCCGGGGTGCTCTACGCGGCCCGGTTCGGCACCCTCGACGCCGCCGCCGGCAGCGGGATCGAGCTCAGCGTGGTCGCCGCGGTGGTGGTCGGCGGAGTCGCGATCTTCGGCGGCAGCGGTTCGGTCTACGGGGCGGCGCTCGGCGCCGTCCTGCTGAGCACCATCGGCAGCGCCCTGCCGGTGCTCCGGGTCAACCCCTTCTGGCAGCAGGCGGTCGTCGGGGCCCTGATCCTGGCCGCGATCGGATTGGACCGGGCACTCGCCGCGCGGGTGGCCCGACGGCTACGAGGAAGGAGGGCCCGTGGCGCCTGAGAGGACGGGCCGGCCGGCCCGCTGGCTTTCCGCCTTCGGCACCTGGGACGTCCTGGTCGTCGTCGTGCTGGTCCTGGTCGTGGTCGGGGCGTCGGCGCTCGTCGAGGGGTTCGCCACCGCCCGGTTCTGGGGCTTCCTGCTGCTGGACATCGTCCCGATCGCGCTGATCGCCCTGCCGATGACACTGATAGTGATCACGGGGGAGATCGACCTGTCGGTGGCGAGCATGCTCGGCCTCTCCAGCGCCGTGCTGGGCCAGCTCTGGGTGACCGGGGTGCCGCTGGCCCTGGCCGTACCGCTGGTGGTGCTGCTCGGTGCCGTGCTGGGCGCGGTGAACGGGCTCTTCGTCGCCGGGTTCGGCCTGCCGTCGCTGGCGGTGACGATCGGCACCCTCGCGCTCTACCGGGGCCTCGCCTACGTGGTGCTCGGCGACCGGGCGGTCGCGGACTTCCCGATCGGCTGGACAGGCAACTCGATCGAGGCGCTGCCCGGCACGACGGTGCCCTGGGTGGTGGTGCCGCTCGCCGTCCTCGCGATCGGGTTCGGGGTGCTGCTGCACGCCACCCCGGTCGGGCGGGGCCTCTACGCGATGGGCAACAACGAGCAGGCGGCGACCTTCGCCGGCATCGCGGTGGCCCGGACCAAATTCTGGCTGTACGTCGGCACCGGCGCGATCGCCGCCCTCGCCGGCGTCTTCTGGACCATGCGGTACGCCAGCGCCCGCGCCGACAACGGGAGCGGGCTCGAACTGGCGGTGGTGGCGGCGGTGCTGCTCGGCGGCGTCTCCATCTTCGGCGGGCGGGGGACGCTTGTCGGCGTGCTGGCCGGCGTACTGCTGCTGACCACCCTGCGCAACGCCCTGCAACTGGCCGACGTGCCGGCCGACACCCTGACCGTGGTCACCGGAACCCTGCTGATCGTCTCCGTCGTCGGGCCGAACGCGGCCGGCATGCTCCGGGCGCGGATGCGCCGCCGACGACCCACCGCACCGCCGGTGGCGGGCGCCGAAGGCGCCTGACCACTTTCCAACCCTGTAACCACCCCTTTTCACCGGCCCGAATGTGGGCAGCGCGATGTGAGGAAGGACCGGTCATGACCGTTCTGCGATCCAGAGGCGTACGGATGGGCGCCGCCGTGGCGACCCTGGCGGCGTTGGTGCTCGCCGCCGGCTGTGCGAGTGACGACGACGGCACCCCGTCCGGCGGTTCGTCCGCCGGTGGCGGCGACTCGATCAAGGAGGGGTTGAGCGTCGCCTTCCTGCCCAAGCAGGTGAACAACCCGTACTTCACCGTCTCCGACAACGGCGGCAAGGCGGCGGTGGAGGAGTTCAAGGGCGAGTACAAGGAGGTCGGCCCCTCGGAGGCGAGCGCCTCCTCACAGGTCAGCTACCTCAACACACTGACCCAGCAGGGCAGTGACGTCATCGTCGTGTCGGCGAACGACCCGAACGCGATCTGCGGGGCGGTCAACCAGGCGCGGCAGGGCGGTGCCAAGGTGGTCACCTTCGACTCCGACACCAACCCGGACTGCCGGGACCTCTTCGTCAACCAGGTGACCGGGCAGGGCATCGCGGAGAACCAGGTCAAGCTGATCTCGGAGGCGATCGGCGGTCAGGGCAAGATCGCGGTCCTCTCGGCGACCGCGAACGCGACCAACCAGAACGCCTGGATCGAGCTGATGAAGACCGAGCTGCAGAAGCCGGAGTACAGCGGGATCGAGCTGGTCGCCACCGTCTACGGCGACGACAAGGACGAGAAGTCGTTCCAGGAGACCCAGGGGCTGCTCTCCGCACACCCCGACCTGAAGGGGATCATCTCGCCGACCACCGTCGGCGTCGCCGCGGCGGCCCGGTACCTCTCCGGATCGCAGTACAAGGGCAAGGTGGCGCTGACCGGCCTGGGCACCCCGAACCAGATGCGGGAGTTCGTCAAGAACGGCACGGTGCAGAGCTTCGCGCTGTGGAACCCGGCCGACCTCGGCTACCTGGCCGCGTACGCCGGGGCCGCCCTCGCCTCCGGCATGATCACCGGCAAGGAGGGTGAGACCTTCACCGCCGGCAAGCTGGGTGAGTACACGATCGGCGCCGACGGCGTCGTGGTGCTCGGCCCGCCGACCGTCTTCGACGCGGGCAACATCGACCAGTTCGACTTCTAGCCCCTCTCCCCGGCGCCGCCGGCCGTCGGTCCGCGGCGCCGGGGGCCGACGGCGTCGGGGCGGGACACTCCGTGGTGAGGAAGGGACCGTACCGACCGCGCACCGGGATCGGCTGGACGACGAGGAACTGGACGGAGCGGAGCTGGCCCTGCTACGCCTGCTCGCCAGGGGACTGCTCTGAGGCCGACCGCTCGTCCGGGCCGAGACCGGTCAGCCGGGCAGGCGTCGGGTCAGCCCGGCAGGGCGCCGGGCTGGTCGGCCGGGGTGACCACGTACTGCCGCAGGTAGAGATCCTGGAAGGTGACCGGCCCACGCGGACCCGGCACGTGGTCCACGTTGATCCCGGTCTCCGGCACCCCGTGCAGCTTGAAGCCGTCCAGGAGACGGGTGGAGGCGTTCCAGAAGACTCCGGTGCCGACAGCGGTGGCGATGAACCGCTCGGCGGCGACCCGGTCCTCCGTGACGACCGTCGCGGCGAGTCCCGAGGTCTCGGTGTTGGCGATCGCCACCGCCTCGGCCAGGTCGGCCACCTCGGCGATGGTCACGGTCGCCTCACGGCCGCTGTCCAGCGCCCACTCGTAGCCGACCGGATGGTCGTAGGGCGGGAGCGAGGCGCGCACGCCCAGCTCGACCATTGCCGACTCGAAGCGCGGCACCGCCTCCCCGGCGACGTCCCGGTGGACCAGCAGCAGGTTGACCCGGTTGCAGACGCCGAGCCGGTCCAGGCCGGCGACGAGTAGCCGGGTCGCCAGCGCCAGGTCGGCGGCGGCATCGACGTAGAGGACCCCGCCGCCGTCGGCGTGTGCGAGCGTACGCACGCCGTGTCGGGCCGCCTCGGCGCCCAACGAGCGGGTGGCGTCACCACTGCCCCTGAGGATGACCAGCGGAATGAGGTCGGTCTGCCGGACCAGGGCGACCGCGCTGGCCCGGCTCGCGTCCGGCAGCAGTTGGATCACGTCCGGATCGAGGCCGACGTCGCGCAGCCCGGGGACGATGGCGTGCCGGTGGAGGGCCTCGGCCGAATTGAGCGCGGCAGAGCCGGTACGCAGCACTCCGGCGTTGCGGGACTTCACCAGCTGGGAGGCGACGTCGACGGTCACGTTCGGGCGGGCCTCGAAGTTCGCCCCGATCACGCCGACCGGCCGGCGCCGCTCGGAGAGGAGCAGCCCGCCCGGCAGCGGCCGCAGCGGCGTCTCCCGGGCCGGGAACGGCGCCTCGGCGAGCAGCCGGAGCTGGTCGGCCATGCCCTTCAGTCGTGCCGTGTCCAGGCGGAGCCGGTCCTGGAGGGCCGGGCTCATCCCGGCGGCGCCGGCCGCCTCGACGTCCCGCTGGTTGGCGGCGAGGATCCGGCTCTCGGCGGCGACCAGGTGCTCGGCCATCGCCCGCAGCGCGGCGTCGACGACCTGGTCGGGGGCCTCGGCCAGTCCGGCCGATGCCGCCCGGGCCCGCCGGCCACACTCGGCGACCAGTGCCTGGACCCGGTCGTCTGCCTGGACCCGGTCGTCCGCACCACCCGGTGCCTCGCCGGTCGCTTCGCTCGACACCATCGTCCGGTCCCCTTCGCCGTCCTCGTCCGCCGCCACGCGCTCCGTGCGCTGATGACAGCCACCGAGTCTGACACGTTTGTTCAACGAGAGAGCAATGGTGTCCGCTATTCAGGACCCACCCGCCCGGCCCCGGCCGGCCGGTCCAAGCCCTGCGGGGGTACAAGATCGGCGTACGGATAGGGTCCCCGCCATGTCGAAGAACCTGGTGCGGGTCGTCTTCATCGACGCCGACACCGGAGCGCGGATCGGCCGTACCGAGTTACCCCTCGGGCAACTGCCGGAGTCGTTCCAGCCGGCGACCACCCTGGAACTGGCCGACGCCACCTGGGCCGTCGAACGGGCCGAGCCGCCGACGGCGGCCCAGTTCGCCGCGACCGGCACCCTCACCCTGACGCTGCGCCGCATCGAGTCCGTTCCGGCCGACGACATCCTGTACTCGCTGCCGACGCTCTGCGCCACCCTGCCGGCGGTTGCCGCCGCACCGGCCGGCGCCGACCGCCTCGAACTGCACGAGGACGACTGGCGGCAGGTGGAACTGGTCAGCGCCGACCTCGGCGACGAGGTCCATGCGGAGTTGCGGACGGTACGCCGGAGCTTCGAGGAGCACGCCCGACGTGACGGGCAGGGCCGGATCCACGGGTTCCAGGGCATCCACGTCCGGACCCGCCCGGTCCGGCCGCTGTCCAGGCCGGTCTCCCGGAACCGGCTGTTGAACCTGCTGCCGCCGGACGTCCGCGACCTCGGCGGGATCGGCTTCCGCGGCCAGCGGGGGATCGTGCCCAGTTCCTTCGCGGTGGCGGTGGGCCGGGTGCGGCTCTACGGCCTCGCCGACGGCGACTCGGTCGCCGTGCTGGCCGTGAAGGCCGAACCCGACCCGGCGCCGCAGCCGGCGCCGCAGCCGGGTCTGGTCAGCGGGCTGGAGCGGGCGATGCAGGAGGCCGACCTGCTGCTCGTCGACTGGTGCCGGGTCGCCGTGGTGGGACCGGGATCGGTCGGTGACTACCTGGCGGCGGTCGGCGCCACCGGCCGGGAGTGAGCCGTCGGCCGGGAGTGGGCCGTCGGCCGGGAGTGGGCCGTCGGCCGGGAGTGGGTGGTCCGGTCAGCTCCACCGTGACACCCCGGCCGGACCGTCGGATGCGGCGTCGGGCGGAAGGGTGCCGGGCGCGGAGCCGGTAGCGCCGGATCCGGCCGGTCGGTGCACGGTGACGTCCCGGGCCCGACGGGCCCATGGCCGTACCCGGGCGGTGACCACGTCGCCGAGGCGACAGCGGCCGGCGATCTCCTCGGGCAGCACCCAGGCGCGGGTCCGGCCCGACCGGCCGTCGTCGATCACCAGGTGGTGGTTCACCGGTACGTAGGTCCGGCCGCTTCCCTCCACCACCCTGCGCTGCCAGAGATGGCCCCGCGCGGCGAGGTCGAGCAGGGCGGCCCGGGCGGCGTCCGGGGTGAACCGCCACCGGTTGGCGAGCAGGCCGACCACGGCGGGTGACTCCGGACCGGGCGGATCCGCCGTCGGCGCACCCGGCGTGATCCTCGCCGGACGGGTGGCGAGCCGGGCGATCCAGTAGGTGGCGATCCAGACGGCGAGGCCGACCGCCGGCAGACCGGCCTCGACCGCCAGGTCGGCGGCGCTCACGGGTATCACCCTTCCGTTCCGGACGGACCTGCGGGCAGCTGGCGGTCGCCACGTTGATGTTGCGAGATGGCGTCGAGGCGGCCCATCATCCGTCCGGCCGGACCGGCTTCCGGTTCCTCGCCGCGACCGGACCGAGCAGATCCGACGCTGGACGCGGCTACCTAGACTCGGCTTCGTGTCCCCCGGAGTCACCGACCTCGACGCGCTGGCCCGGGCCGCCGCCGACGGTGACCGGGATGCCCTGGACCGCCTTCTCGTCGCGGTACGCCCTGACGTGTTGCGGATGTCCGCGCGCTTCCTGCCGAACCGGGAAGATGCCGAGGAGGCGTGCCAGGACACCCTGCTCGCGGTTGCCAGGGGGATAACCAGGTTCGACGGCCGGTCGGCGTTCCGGACCTGGTTGCACCGGGTCACCGCCAACCGCGCCCGTTCGACGTACGCGGCACTGCGCCGGCGGTTCGAGGCCGAGGCACGCCACGAGCCGATGCCGGAACTACCCGATCCACGCCGTACCAGCGTGGTCGCCGGAACCCGGTTGGACCTGCTCGACGCGCTGGACGCGATCGGCCCCGAACTCGCCGAGTCGGTCGCGCTGCGAGACGTCCTGGGCCTGTCCTACCGGGAGATCTCGGTGCTGTTGGACCTTCCCGAGGGCACCGTCAAGTCGCGGCTCCACCAGGGGCGGCGGCAGTTGCGCGAGCGGCTCACCGAGACAGGGGCGTGACAGGTGCGCCGCCCGCCGTGGTGCCGCCTGTCGATGCGCCGCCCGCTGACCCGGCGAGCCCTCCGAGCAGAATTCTCCGGTGCGACCGGCCCGGTTCCGGGCCCCGGCGGGTCCGTCCGTGGTGGCCGCCGCACCGGGCCGGGCGTGCTGGGCCTGCTCGTGGCCCCGATGCTGGTGGTGGCCGGATGCGGTCCGCCGCCGGTCGCGCCACTGCCCGGAGAGTGGCCGAGCCGTACGCCTCCCGGCAGCGCCACCGGTGGCCCGGCGGCCGGCGGCCCGTCGACCGGTGTTCCGTCCCGGGCGGATGCCGGGCGACCCGCGGCCAGTCCTGCCGGCGTTCCGCCCGCAACCGGCACACCCCGCCGTCCCCGTGGCAGTACGCCGCCCCGGACCTCTCCCACCGTCGAACTCTCCCCGGCCTGCCTCCCGGCCGTCATCTACACAGTGGACGGCTCGGACAGTGCGGCCATGCCCAGGGCACTCTGTCTGACGGTGGCCGCGATCCTGCGGGTGCAGAACGTCGGGCCGGGAACCGTGACGGCGGTACCGGCGGAGAAGGTCGCCCGGCACTGGGAGGGTGGCGTGGTCGACTGCCGGATGCTGAGCCCGGGCACCGTCACGGTCGAGGTGGCAGGCGAGCAGGGCAGCCACACGATCACCGTGCTGGTGGTCGAGTGACCGGCGGGTTGACCGCGACGGTGGGCGCGTCAGGGGCGCAGCCGTACTCCGGCAAGTAGCGTGTCGACGAAGTCCGTCGATGCGTCCGCCGGGGGCGCGACCTGCACGTACACCAGGCCGGCCCCGCCCGGGGCGATCCCGGCGGCCTCGACGATCACCGGTTTGCCGGTGCGGCAGGCGGTGAACCCGGCGACGTACCAGTCGACGGTGCCACGCCGGACGCTCCGCACCGGCGCCGCGACGCACCCGGCGTGCGGATGCTCGGCGACGTACCCGGCCGGATCGTGCCGCTCGGCCAGGCTGTGCGACAGCCCGACGAAGGCCCCGGGCACCCCGGGATCCGTCGGCCAGCGTTCCGGGTCCGGCGACATCACCAGCGCCGGCTCCAGGGCGCCGTCCGGACCACGCTGGCCGATCCAGCCCGACCCCGTGGCACGCCAGCCCTCGGGTAGGGCGACGGTGATCCGGCCGCTCGAGTCCGTGCCGATCCGGCTGTGCCGATCCGGCCAGCCCGGGCCGAGCGTGACGAACGCCACCCCCGCGAGCGCGGCGGCCCCCAGCGACACGGCGACTCCGCGCAGTACGAGGGCTCTGCGCGGGACAGCGCCCCTGCGCGGTACGGCGGTTCTCCACACCGCGACGGCCCGGAGCGGCCGGTGCTGGTGCGGGTGTGTCGTGCGGCGGTCCGTCGGTGCGGCCGATCCGCCGCCGGTCGCCAGGTCGAGTGCGGCGGCGAAGGCGCTCGCGTCCGGATAGCGCTCCGCCGGTGACGGTGCCGTCGCCCGGCGGAGCACGCCCGCGACCGCCGGAGGTACGCCGGCCCGCAGCGGCGGCGGCACCGGGGCATCGGCGGTCTCCACCGGATCGCGGACGCAGAGCAGCGTCGCGCCGAGGCGGCCGAGCCCGAACACGTCGGTCCGGGCGTCGACGAGCGCAGCCGGGGAGTCCTGCTCGGGAGCCATGTATCCGGGAGTACCGGCCCGGGCGGTCAGCCCCGAGGCCGCCGCGAGCGCCTTGGCGAGCCCGAGGTCGGCGATCAGGACCGACTCGGCAGGTCCGGCCGGACCGGAGCCGGCACCGGCCGGTGCGCCGCCGGGCGGTACCGGCCGGAACAGCACGTTGCCCGGGGTCAGATCCCGGTGCACGACGCCGCTCGCGTGCAGCACGCCCACCCCGGCGGCGATCTCGCGCAGTACCCGGAGAGCCTGCGCGACCGGCATCGGGCCGGCGGCGAGGCGGTCCCGCAGGCTCCCTCCCTCCGCCCAGGCCATCACCAGGTACGGCCGGCCGTCCGCCAACTCGCCGACCGAGTGGATCCGGACGAGACGTTCGTGGTCGAGTCGCCACAGCAGGCGGCCCTCGTCCAGGAAGCGTTCCCGGACCCGCAGGTCGTGAGACCAGTTCTCGGCCAGCACCTTGATCGCCACCCGGACGTCGAGGGCCGGGTGGTGCGCCAGCCAGACGGTCGCGAACGAACCGAAGCCCAGCAGCCGCTCGACCTGGTAGGGCCCGATCCGCCGGGGCGGATTCACGGGACCGTCCGGTGGCGGTCGCGGGTCACCAGGCGAGAACCGCTGGTCACCCGGCCAGGATAACGCCGGACTTCCAGCCGAGTGGACCGCTCGGATGCGGTCGGGACGGTCGGGGGCGGACAGCGGTGTACCGCCGCGACGCTCCACATCCGAGCGGCTCCGGGCTCATCGGGCCGGCGTCAGCACTGGTCGTCACCGCCGATGAAGGAGGCGAGCACCCGATCCCGCTCACCGCTGGAAACCTGGTGCACGTACTCGCTGGAGAAGCCCTCGAAGAAGGCGATGATCCGGTCGCCGCCGCCCGGCACCACGTACGCGCGCAACGTCCACTTGCCGTACTCGACGGCGCCGCGCGGGCCGTACCGCCTCTCCAGCTCGGCCAGCGTCATCCCGACCCGTCCACCGGAGCGGCTCCGGATCGCCGGATCGGTGGTGATGACCTGCACCAGACGGTTGCCCTCGAACGTGAAGAGCAGGCTGCCGGCGTACCGGCCGGTGGCCCCCGCGTAGTAGTAACCGGCGCAGGTCTGCGCCTCCTCGACGTTGGTCACCAGGCCCGCGGCGACCAGTCCGGTCCGGGTCGAGATCCCGATCCGGTAGGGGCCGATGCCGTCGGCGGTGAGCACGGGCCGGGTCACGGCCGCTCGGGCCGGCCCGGTCGTGGGTGCCGCGGCGGCCCCGGTCGGCACGACCGGGACGAGGACGAGGAGTCCGGCGAGCAGGAGACCCGGGCCGGCAACGCGACGTCGTGTTGATCTGTGCATGGTGGACCTCCGGTCTGACTGGTGTTGTCATCCGGTTGGTCCCTGCGGCGGCATGATTTGTTCGGCCCGTCGCTGCCGGAAACCCGACAGGCGGCACCATGGGACGCGAGGGCGGCGCCCCGGTGTCAGGGGGTCGTGGTGGTCTCCGCCGCGAGCAGTTCCCGGACCCGGGGGACCACGTCGGTGGCGTACCGCTCGATCGTCTCCAGCAGGTGTTCGTGTGGCAGGGTGCCGGCCGAGTACTTCAGGTCGATGCGTTGCACCCCGAGGACCCGGACCGTGCGGGCGACCTTGCGGGCGACGGTCTCGGCCGAGCCGACGTGCCAGGCCCCGTTGGAGATGTCGTTGTCGAAGCGCTGCCGGGTCATCGGCGGCCAGCCGCGCTCGGCGCCGATCCGGTTGAGCATTGCCCGGGCGTGCGGCCAGAGCAGGTCGGCCGCCTCCTGGTCGGTGTCGGCCACGAAGCCGGGCACGTGCACCGCCACCGGCAGCGGTTCCCGGTTGAACTCGGCGAGGGCGCGCTGGTAGAGCTGGACGTACGGGGCGAACCGGGCCGGTTCTCCGCCGATCACGGCCAGCACCAGCGGGAAGCCGAGCCGGGCGGCCCGGACCACCGACTCCGGGCTTCCGCCGACGCCGATCCAGGTGCGGATCCCGCCGGAGCCGGTCTTCGGATAGACGTGCTGCTTGGTCAGGGGCGCCCGCACCGTGCCCTGCCAGGTGACCGCGTCCTCGGTGAGCAGTTCCGCCATCAGCTCGGCCTTCTCCTCGAAGAGCCGGTCGTAGTCGGCCAGGTTGTAGCCGAAGAGCGGGAACGACTCGGTGAACGAGCCGCGACCGAGGATGATCTCGGCGCGGCCCCGGGCCAGGGCGTCCAGGGTGGCGAACCGCTCGTAGACGCGTACCGGATCGTCGGAGCTCAGCACGGTGACCGCCGTGCCGAGCCGGATCCGCTCGGTCCGGGCGGCGATCGCGGCCAGCACGATCTCCGGGGACGAGACCGCGTAGTCGTCCCGGTGGTGTTCGCCGAGCCCGAAGGCGTCGATGCCGAGCCGGTCGGCCAGCACGGCCTCCTCGACCAGGTTGCGGATCACCTGGGCGTACGGCACCTTGTCGCCGTCGGGGCCGACGGTGACGTCGCCGAAGCTGTCCAGACCGAACTCCACGGCGGTCGCCATCTCGTCCTCCTTCACCGGTCGCCGGTCGGGTCAGTCCGACCGGCTCTCCGGGCCGTGCAACGGCGATGCGGACGACCGCATTCCCGCCTGGGGGCGTGCGAAACGCGACCTACGGCCGTGACGTCGGCCATGGTGACCGCAGCACCGCCAGGGCGAAGCCGTCCCAACCAACCCCCGGAGCCCGCCGTCTGCAGCACCAGTCGAACGACGCGGCCCAGCGGTCCGGCACGCCGCACGCCGGCACGCCGGAAGTGCGCGGCGAGGACGTCGGCCGGGATCGGTGCCATTCGTTGACCCCTGGTCGGCTGCGTGATCAAATTCGCGGACGCACGAACGTCGATATTCCGAACCACACATCCTGGGGGTCGAAGATGTACCGGTTCCGTCGACCCGCGCTCGCCGCGGCGCTGGCGCTCAGCCTCGCCTCGGCCGGCACGCTCGCGGGCATCGCCACCGCTCCGGGTACGGCCACGGCGGCGCTGCCGACCGCCGCGGTCGCGCTCGGGGACAGTTTCGTCAGCGGGGAGGGAGCCGGCGGCTACCAGCCCGTGGTGGACGTGGGCGGCACCGCGCAGGGCTTCCCCGGCTGGTCCGCGCCGAACAGCAACGCGTTCTTCTGCCACCGGTCGGCGAACGCCTCGCTGCACCGGGCGAGCCTGCCCGGCATCCAGGCCCGGTTCAACCTGGCCTGTTCCGGCGGGCAGCCCTACGACATCGCCAACGCCTCGGCCGGCCGGACCAAGGGGCGGACGGTCGCCGCGCAGCTCGACCAGCTCCGGGCGGTGGCGCAGACCCACGACATCGACCTGGTGCTGCTCGGGCTCGGCTCCAACAACAGCTCGTTCACCTTCGGCGACGTCGCCTCCGACTGCGCCAACCGGTTCATCGCGGACGCCTGGACCGGCTGGTGGGAGTTCTGGGCCTACCTCGGCGGCCCGGTCGAGCAGGCGCCCTGTGCCGGCAACGACCTCGGCACGCCGGCCGAGTTCGCGGCGGCGACCGCCGAGACCACCGCCGCGGTACGGCAACTGCTCACCACCCTCGACCAGGTCGACGCGGACGGGCAGCACCGGATCGTCTTCCAGGACTACACCAACCCGCTTCCGTTCGACTTCGAGGCCCGGTTCCACGAGGAGGACAACCGCGACGACAGCCGGGACAAGTTCCGGGCGCTGGGCGCCGAGCGGTACGCGGCCGGCTGCCCGGTGCACCGCGCCAGCCTGGCCGCCGGTCACCTCTTCTCCACCGGACTCGGCACCCTGGTCCAGTCGGTGCACGGCACCATGCGCGGCGAGTTCCCCGGCGACGACCTGGTCTATCTGAACGTGCAGCGCGCGTTCGACGGCGCCCGGCTCTGCGAGACCGGCTCCAGCCCGACCGGTGCGCTGGCCACCCCGATCCGGTTGCAGGACGGGCCGACCGGTGTCCCGGTGACCAGCCTCTCCGGCTACGACAAGATCGCCATCCAGCGGATCGCCAACGCCTGTGTCACGTACTTCCAGACCTGCCAGGAGTCGTGGCACCCGAATGCCGCCGGGCACGCGGTGCTCGGGCAGTGCCTCAGCGGCGCGGCGGTCACCCCGAACCGGGCGGTCGCCTGCGTACGCTCCGGCAGTGGAGCGATCACCGTGAGCTGAACCACCTCCGCCCACACCACGGGTCGAGTCCGCACCGGCGTCGGGATCCCGGTGCGGACTCGACCTTCCCACGGTCGGTCCTGCCGGGCCGTTACTCGGGATACTCCGCCCGGACGTTGTCCACGTGCACCTCACCGCCGCCGTTGAGGAAGATCCAGACCGCCCGTACCTGGGAGAGGTCCAGGGTCACCCCGGTCGGACAGCTCAGGTCCGACACCTCCTCGGTGACGGTCCGGCTGGCGTTCGGGTTGATCCAGGTCCAGAGCCCGCCCTGGCACCAGGCGAAGTCGGGGCCGACCTGTACGGCGATCTCGCCGACCGTGCCGATCCCGCCGGCCCGTACGTCGAAGCGCAGCCGGTCCGCCCCGGTCAGGTCCAGCGGTTCGGCGAAGGTCCGGCCGAACCAGTTTCCGTCCTTCGGGGTCGATACGGTCAGCCCGTAGCGTCCCTCGGTGTGGAAGGTGCCGGACTGCGCCACGGTGCCGCCGGAGCCCGGGTTGGCGACGGTGAACTCCTCGGTGCCGGACTCGAACGAGTAGATGGTGCGCTCCGTGGGCAGTACCGGATCGTCCGGCCCGGCGTCGCCGCAGCTCAGGATCGGCGCGGCCCAGTCGGCGTGCGCGGCGGCGCCGCCGTCGCCGCCGGTGGTGACCAGGCGTAGCCAGAGCGCCCCGGTCAGGTCGGCGGTCAGGGTGACCGGGGCCGAGCCCGGGCTGACCGGGCCGCTGCTCGCCACCGCCGTGTCGTCGACGTAGACGGTGAAGGTGACCGGTGCCGTACCGCTGCTCGACTCGTCGTCGATCCCGACGTCGGTGACCAGCCGGGTGCAGGCGCCGCCGAGCAGGTAGACGAGTTCGCTGGGTGCGGTGGTGCCGAGTCCCCGGGGGTAGACGCGGCCACCGATGCTGATCAGGTTGCCGTCGTTGTCGGCGCCGCCGCCGTTGCTCTGGTCCGTCTCCACCGGACCCTCGCGGTTGCCGGTGCTGACCGGAGCGATCGTGCTCAGGTGGCGCCGGCCCGGCCCGGGTGGGGTGATCACCACCGAGACGACCGTGCTCGCCGTGCTGGTCGTACGCTGCCGCGGGCCCCATCGGTAGTCGGCGGTGACGACGATCGGATAGCGACCGGCGGGCGTCCGCTCGGGCACCCGGACCGTCCAGGTGGTCTCCAGCGTGGCGTTGCTGCCCAGGCTGCGCCGCCGGGTGTCGCCGGTGGCGTCGACCGTCCAGCCCTCGGGGGCCGAGACCGTGACCCGCACGTCGCGCAGGGCGCCGACGCCCCGGTTGGTGACCGTGCCGACCAGGGTGCCGTCGCCGAGCCCGTCGGGGATCAGGTTGCCGAGCGTGCCGCCGACGGCGACCTGGGGAGGCACCGCCGCCGGGTCGGCCAGCGGTCGTACCCGGTAGACCACCGTGCCGTGCGCCGGCACGCCGGCCGAGATCACCGACCTCGCCTGGGTGACCTGCCCGGTCCAGACGTCCCGCAGCCGGTACGCCCCTGCCCGGCGCAGCCCGGTCTCCCGGACCGGGACGCTGACCGTGGCCAACGCGTCGGTCGAGTTGTAGAGCGCGATCGCCCGGTCGCCGCCGGCCAGCGGCTTGTCCAGCACCATCAGCCCGTCCTGGTCGGAGACGACGGCGCCCTGCACGCCGAGCCGGTCCTGGTCGATCGCGATGACCTCCCGGTTGCCGAGGATCGCCAGCGTCTCGGGGGTGGCGGTGCGCAGGTCGGTGCCGATCAGCAGCGGCGCCGCCATCATCGCCCACATGCTCATGTGGGTGCGGTACTCGACACCGGTCATACCGCCGTTGCCGATCTCCAGCATGTCCGGGTCGTTCCAGTTGCCCGGCCCGGCGTACGGGGCCAGCGGTGCGTTCTGCGCGATGATCGATCGGAGGCTGGCCCAGTTGTCGCTGATGTCACCGGTCGTCCGCCACAGGTCTCCGACGTCGGCGGCCCAGGTCCAGGGCTGGGACTGGCCCCACTCGCAGATGGCGTAGACGATCGGTCGCCCGGTGGCGTCGAGCGCCTCGCGCATCGCGGTGTAGCGCCGGACGAAGTCCTGCTGCGACCCGTCGCCCTGGTTGTTGCAGTTGTCGTATTTCAGGTAGTCGACGCCCCAGTCGGCCCAGGTCTGGGCGTCGACCAGCTCGTGCCCGAGGCTGCCGGGGTATCCGGCGCAGGTGGCGGTGCCGGCGTCGCCGTAGATGCCCAGCTTCAGGCCCCTGCCGTGCACGTGGTCGGCGAGGCCGGCGATCCCGTTCGGGAACTTCACCGGGTCCGGCACCAGCCGGCCGTCCGGACCGCGTTCACGCAGCGACCAGCAGTCGTCGATGTTGACGTACTCGTAGCCGGCGTCGGCGAGCCCGGAGGAGACGAGGATGTCCGCCGTCTCCTTGATCAGGGTCTCGTTGACGTCGCAGCCGAAGGCGTTCCAGTTGTTGAAGCCCATCGGCGGGGTGGGGGCGAGCGTCCGGAGCGCGGATCCGGTCGCCGTGGCGGCGATCGGACGCTCGGGTGCGGTGGCGGCGATCGGACGCTCGGGTGCGGGTGCGGGTGCGGGTGCGGGTGCGGCGGCGTGCGGCTGTTTCGGCGCCGGTGCGGCCGGGGCGGCGCCGGCGTGCGCGGCGCCGGTTGTGGTGGCGGTGGCGGAGATCAGCAGGGACGGGATCAGGGCCAGGACGGCCAGGGTTCGGGACCTGGCTGCGTGCATCGCACAGCACCTCCGGAGGCGGCGACCGCCGACCGGGCGGTCGCGTCGGGAAAGTGGTGTGGACTGACGGCCGCCAGGGGCACGGGTGGTGTCCCGGACGGTGGCCGTCGGTGCGCGCGACTCTGGGCCCGTACCGTGGTGGATCCACAATGCGCCAAACGGTAAGCGCTTTCTCGGATGCCCGTCAATAACGTTCGCCAGTAACGCTCGTCAATATTTTCGCTCGCGCCTGCCGAGCGTACGGGCGGTGTCCGAGACGGCCACCCCGAGCAGGACCGAGACGGTGTAGCCGGCCAGGGCCATCGGGGGGAGCGACAGGAAGGCCGGCGCCGCGCCGACCAGCAGCACCAGCCAGCCCAGGCGGGCCCAGGCGATCCGGCCGAAGACCTGGTATGCGAAGACGATGCGGCCGAGCAGAAAGAGGGTCGGCCCGCCGATGACCACGGCGACCAGGCCGAACCCGGCCCGGGCACGGGAATGGCTGACCAGCATCTCGAAACCGGCAGCGCTGGAGACGATCCCGGCCACCATGACCAGATGGGTGTACGGCGCCCAGCGGGTCGCCCGGGCCGGCCGCTCGCTGATCGCCACCTGCAGGAGCGAGCCCGCCCGTTGCACGTAGATCTGCCAGAACAGCAGCATGGTGACGAACGCCAGCAGCAGCATCCCCATCCGGGTGACGGTGAGGTCGCTCCGGTTGATGAGCAGCAGCGGCACCAGGATGATGTCGCCGAGCGCGAGGATCACGAACTGCTGGTAACGCTCGCCGAGATGCACGCTGGCCTTCTCGTACTGGTGCAGGGGCACCCGGCCGAGCCGGGGAGTCGGATACCGCAGCGCGGCGGCGACGTAGTCGATCAGCAGGGCGACGCCCCAGAGCACGATCCTGGCCGAGTTCGGCAGGAACGCGCCGGCCAGCCAGAGCGCCCCGGAGAGGGTGAACCAGCAGAGGATCCTGGCCGCCCGGATCTGGGCCTGATGACCCCGGAGGAGCGCGACCAGCACGACGCCGCGTACCACGTGGATGGCGGTGTACATCCCGGCGAAGACCCAGCCGAGCGATGCGAAGGCGAGCGGGATCGTCGCCGTCATCACGATACTGCCGAGCATCCCCCAGGCCACGATGACCTGGATCTTGGGTTCGTCCGGGTTGTAGAAGTCGGTGAGCAGGGCGGTGATCGACCAGATCCACCAGACCGCCATCAGCAACACCAGCACCCGCGCCGCCCCGGTCCAGGTCGCCTGCTGGGCGAGCCGCGTGGAGAGGAGCGCCAGCGCCGCGACGTAGACCACGTCGAACAGCAGTTCGAGCAGGGTCGCCCGGGTCGGTGCGTCCGGGTGGCGCAACAGCCTGCGGGTCTCGTCGCTCGGCATCGAGCTGCCACGCCGCCACTCGCCGTTCGCCCCGCTGCCTTCGCCCACCCATATCCGAACGATCGGCGGGCGGGTAGGACTTAGTCCGCGACGATCCGGTTCAGGTCGAGGCCGTCGACCGCGGCGGTGACCAGATCCTCCGGGGTCGCGGCGACGTCGAGGGTGAGGACGTGCTCGTCCGCCCCCGGTGGTTCGAGGGTGGCGAGCTGCGAGTCGAGCAGGCTGGCCGGCATGTAGTGCCCGGTCCGCCGCGACATCCGTTCCCGGATCACCTCGGCCGACCCGTGCAGGAACACGAACTCGACGCTCGGCGGCCCCTGCCGGAGCACGTCCCGGTAGGAGCGCTTCAGCGCCGAGCAGGCCAGGACGGTGGAGACTCCCTCGGCGGCCCGGCCGGCCATCCAGCTCGCCAGCTCGCGCAGCCAGGGCCAGCGGTGTGCGTCCTCCAGCGGCACCCCGTCGCGCATCAGCGCCACGTTCGACTCCGGATGGAACTCGTCCGCCTCGGCGAAGAGCAGCCCGGTCGCCGCGCTGATCCCGACGGCGACGGTGGTCTTGCCCGATCCCGAGACCCCCATCACCACCACGTGCCGGGTCGCCGTGCCGGGGACCGGAACGTCCCCGGACGACCCGGTGCCGGCCTCACCAGTCATGGACGGTGCCGTCCTGCAACCGGTTGAACGGCAGGTACGCCGGCTGGTACGGGAACCGGGCCGCCGCCTCCTCGTCCAGCTCGACGCCGAGCCCCGGCCGCTCACCCGGGTGCAGGTAGCCGTCGGTGAAGGTGAAGGACTGTCGGAACACCTCGTCGGTCAGCGGACCGTGCCGCATGTACTCCTGGATGCCGAAGTTGTGGATCGCCAGGTCCAGGTGGAGCGCGGCGGCCATCCCGACCGGGGAGATGTCGGTCGGCCCGTGTATCCCGGACTTGATCTGGTACTGCGCGGCGAAGTCGAGCAGCTTGCGCATCGCGGTGATCCCGCCGGTGTGCGTGACGGCGGAGCGCACGTAGTCGATGAGCTGCTCGCGGATCAGCGTCTGGTAGTCCCAGACGGTGTTGAAGACCTCGCCGATCGCCAGCGGGGTGATGGTGTGCCGCCGGACCAGCCGCAGCGCCTCCTGGTTCTCCGCCGGGGTGCAGTCCTCCAGCCAGAACAGGTCGTACGGCTCCAGCGCCTTGCCCAGCCTGGCTGCCTGGATCGGGGTCATCCGGTGGTGCCCGTCGTGCAGCAGCGGCAGTTCGGGGCCGAACTCGCCCCGTACGGCCTCGAAGACGGTCGGCAGGTGCCGCAGGTAGGAGCGGGTGTCCCAGTCCTCCTCGGCGGGGAGCGGGGCGCGCTGTGCCGGCTCGTAGTCGTAGCGCGTGCCGCCCGCGCTCGGCTGGGTGGCGACGCCGTAGACCGCGTCGATTCCCGGGACCGAGGTCTGCACCCGGATCGACCGGAAGCCGAGCTCGAGGTGGTGCCGGATCGAGTCGAAGAGCTCGGGGACGTCCCGGCCGGAGGCGTGCCCGTACGCCATGATGCCGGTCCGGGACGCGCCGCCGAGGAGCTGGTAGAGCGGCATCCCGGCGGCCTTCGCCTTGATGTCCCAGAGCGCGACGTCGACGGCGGCGATCGCGGCCATGGTGACCGGCCCACGCCGCCAGTACGCCGACCGGTAGAGGAACTGCCAGGTGTCCTCGATCCGGTGCGGGTCCCGCCCGATCAACAGTGGCACGACGTGGTCGGCCAGGTAGGAGGCGACGGAGAGCTCGCGTCCGTTGAGGGTGCCGTCGCCGAGCCCGGTGATCCCCTCGTCGGTGGTGATCTTGAGCGTGACGAAGTTGCGGTCCGGACTGGTGACGTTCACGTCGGCGGCGACGATCTTCACGACTTGCCTTTCTGCGCTGCAGTGCAGGGTCACGCGGGAGGTTCGGCCAGCGCGAGCGGCCCGAGCGGGCAGTGCGGCGCGAGCTGTACGTCGTACACCTCGGCCGGTGCGGCGATTTTACGGACCCCGGTGATCCGCCGACATGCACCGGGGTCCGGTTGGTTGGGCGGGCGACCCGACTATCACCTGAGGCCGCACGATCCGCACGGGCAGGCGCCGCAACTGCACGCCGACGTGGCCCGGGCGATCCAGCGGCACGATGCCGCGAAAGCAGCGCCGGATCGGCCGGAGCCCTTCCCGGCCGCCGGAACGGTCGGAGCCCGCTCCGCCCGCCGGAAGGGTCGGCCCGACGGGCGGGACGGCCTCCTTCGGCCCTCGTGCCGCCTTCAGCCCATCGTGCCGCCTCGGCGGGTTTGCGGGCAGCCGGGTCGCGGCGGCGTTCCCGGGGTCTCACGGGTGTAAACCGGTGCCTTCCGCCTCGTGCCCGTGCCGCCGTTCCCGGCCGTGCCGCCGTTCCCGGCCGTGCCGCCGTTCCCGGCCGTGCCGCCGTTCCCGGCCGTGCCGCCGGGCCAGCGACACGGTGGAGATGACCGCCCAGCTCGCCTCCAGCAGCAGGAAGCCCCACGACCGGTGCAGCAGCGCGATCGCCGCCAGTACGGCCGAACCGGCGACGTTCATCAGCAGATAGCGGGCGGAGTGCGGGGAGAATCGGCGGGTCTGGGCGGCGGCGAAGGCCGAGAGGACCAGCAGCGAACCGACGATCTCGATCAGGTCGACAGGTGTCATGATCTCTGCGCGCCGTCTTTGCGGGGCCGGGTACGGCAGCGCTCTCGTCCGGGGCGGTCGCGGAGGGGCGCCGCCTGACAATCGAGGATAGCCGGCCGGCGCCGGGTGCTCCCCGCCCGGTCCGGGCCCTGGACCAGGTCAGAGCCAGTCGCGGCGCTTGAAGACCACGAAGAGCGTGGTGCAGACCACCAGCATCAGGAAGAGCGCGAACGGATAGCCGAAGACCCAGTGCAGCTCGGGTATGTGGTCGAAGTTCATCCCGTACACCGTGCCGATCACGGTCGGTGCGAAGAGGATCGCGGCCCAGGCGGAGATCCGCTTGATCTCCTCGTTCTGGGTGTAGCTGGCCACGGTGAGGTTCTTGACCTCCTCGTTCTGCGACTGCGAGACCAGCGTGGCGTTCAAAGTGAGGATGTCCGCCAGGATCTGCCGGAACTCGCTCACCCGCTCGGAGGCGGTGGTCGCGTGGTCGGCCACGTCGCCCAGGTAACGCCGCAGCTCCTCGTCGGTGCCGTACTTCTCGAAGCCGGCGGTGAGCCCCTGGAGGATGTCCAGCAGCGGCCGGGTGGCCCGCTGGAACTCGATCACCTCCCGGGAGAGCTCGTAGATCCGGCGGCTCACCCGGGGATCGCCGCCGAAGACCTCGGTCTCAATTTCGTCGATGTCGTTCTGCAGCCCGCCGACCACCGGGGCGTACCCGTCCACGACGCTGTCCAGGATCGCGTAGAGCACCGCCTCCGGGCCGCGCCGCAGCAGGTCGGGGTCGTTCTCCATCCGGCGCCGTACGGCGGTCAGGTCGGGTGCCTGGCCGTGCCGTACGGTCAGCACGAAGTTCGCCCCGACGAAGACGTGCACCTCACCGAAGTCCACCTCTTCGGCCTCGTCCAGGTAGCGGGCCGCCCGGAGCACCACGAAGAGGGTGTCGCCGTAGCGTTCGAGCTTGGGGCGCTGGTGCGCGACGATGGCGTCCTCGATCGCCAGCTCGTGCAGCCCGAACTCCTCGGCCACGGTGAGCAGCTGCGCCTCGGTCGGGCGGTACAGCCCGATCCAGGCCATCGTCCCGGGCTGCTCCCGCAGCCGTTGACAGGTCTCCGCGAGGTTCGGCGGGCCGTCGATCCGGTGCCCGTCCCGGTAGATCGCGGAGGTGACGACGCTCTCCTCCACCGGCGCGGGCCCGCTGCCGGGCTCGCCCGCCCGGGGATCCATCGACAACTCGGGCGGCGACTGCGGATACCGGTCCTGGGAGCGGCGCAGGGCCCGCTTCGCCGGACGCAGGGCACGCGAACGCCAGTCGGACACGGGCAGCCTCCACAGCGACGACGACATGCGACAGGTGCGGGGGACCGACACGTGCGGGAACCCCACGGAAGAGTGGATCACGTCCCGGTCCACCACCTGCCCGGGCCGCCGTCCCGTCCCACGCCCGCCCCTGGCGAGGACGACAGCGGCAGGCGGAGGACGACAGAGCCCTCGGCCGAGGGACGGCGGAGCACCGGCCGACGGCACGGGAACGTCGACCAACCCCACGGTAGGCGGAGCGGCGGGCGTTCGCACCCCGAGTCGCGGACAACGCTCGGTCCGGCCCGGGTGGTGCGGGTGGTCAGCCGCCGGCGACGGAGGGGATGACCTGGACCTCCGCCCGGTCGCGTACGGCGGTGTCGAGGCCGCCGGTCTGCCGGCAGTCCTCGCCGTCGACGTAGACGTTGACGTATCGCCGCAGCTCGCCCTGCTCGTCCCGGATCCGCCGGGCCAACCGGGGCCACCGGGTGGAGACCTCGTCGAGCACGGCCCGCAGCGTGCCCGCCGCTCCGACGTCCAACCGGCCGGCACCGGACGTCTCGGCCCGCAGCGCGGCGGGCACCAGGAGGGTGACCACCGGCTCAGACCCGCGCGGCGCGGACGCAGAGCACGTCGGGCAGGTGGGCGGTGACCAGCGACCAGGAGTCCCCGTCGTCACGACTGGCGTAGACCTCGCCCGAGCGGGTGCCGAAATAGACGCCGGCCGGCTCGGCGTCGTCGACGCACATCGCGTCGCGCAGCACCGCCGGATAGAAGGGCCCGGTCGGCAGCCCGGCGCTCAGCGGCTGCCAGGTGTCGCCAGCGTCGGTCGAGCGGAAGACCCGGCAGCGCCGGTCCACCGGGAAGCGCTCCGCGTCCGCGACCAGCGGGAAGGTGTAGACGGTGCCGCCGCGGTGCGGATGGGCGACGATCGGGAAGCCGAAGTCGCTCGGCAGGCCGTCGGCGATCGACTGCCAGCTCACCCCGCCGTCCTTGGAGCGGTAGACGCCGTGGTGGTTCTGCGCGTAGAGCTGGTCGGGATCGGCCGCGTCGCGGGCGATCTTGTGCACGCACTGTCCGAACTCGGGCCACTGGTCGGGCTGGAAGTAGGCGCGGATGCCGGTGTTCTGCGGCTGCCAACTCGCGCCGGCGTCGCCGCTGCGGTAGACCCCGCCGGTCGACATGGCGACCAGGATCTGCGCCGGATCGTCCGGGTGCGGCAGCACGCTGTGGATCGCCTGCCCGCCGAACCCGGCACCCCACTGCCCGCGGTGCGGGTGGTCCCAGAGCGACCGGACCAACTCGTAGCGGATGCCGCCGTCGACCGACCGGAACAGGGCGGACGGCTGGCTGCCCGCGTAGACCACGTCGGGCTCGGCGGCCGGGCCGGGGGCGAGTTGCCAGACCCGCTCCAGGCTCGCCCCGGCGCCGGCCGGGAAGGCGACCGGCGGCTCCGCCGGCTCCTGCCAGGAGACGCCGAGATCGTCGCTGGTGGCGACGCTGGGGCCGAAGTGCGAGCTGGTCACTCCGGCGAGCAGCCGGGGCGTCGACCGCCGCCTGTCGACGGCGACCGCGTAGACCCCGGTCATCGGAAAGTGTGGGCCGCCGACCTGCCAACTCCTGCGTCCGTCGCTGCTGGTGGCGAGGAAGAGGCCCTTGGCGGTGCCGATCGCCAACAAGGCTGTCATGATCATCTCTCCGGTGGGCAGAGGTGTGCCGTCGTCGTCCGGCGGCCAGTATGCCGAGGGGCACCGACAGAAGCCGCCCGACCGGGGCCGGTGACAGCGCAGTGGTGGGGGAATTGTCGGCCGGAGCGGCCGGCTCGCCCGACTGTCCCGTCTCGCGCGATGCGCGATCTAGACTCACGCCGTGCGCGATCGAGGGGTGGCAGCGGCAGTCTGGATCGTCTTCGGCGTCATCGCGGTCGTCTCGTCGGTGCTCGTCTGGCACCGGCCCGACTGGGATCGCCTGTCGGACCTGCACATCTACCACGGGGCCGTCCGCCACCTCCATGCCGGCCAACCGCTCTACGACTTCGTCGCCGAGAACGGCGGGCCGTTCACGTACCCGCCCTTCGCCGCCCTGGTCCTCTCGCCGATCGGGCTGCTGCCCGAGGGCGTCGTCCAACTGTGCTGGCTCGTCCTGACCTGTGCGGCGATCGCCGCCATCGCGGTCGCGGCGGGTCGCGCCGTACCGCCGACCCGCCACCCGCGACCGGTCGTGGCGGCGGCGATCGCCTGCGCGCTGATGATCTCCGCGCCGGCGCAGAGCAACCTCCGCTTCGGTCAGGTCAGCGTCTTCATCGTGCTGCTGGCCCTGGTCGACGGGATGGGGCTCACCCCGGCCCGGTACCGGGGCGTGCTGGTCGGGGTCGCCGCCGCGATCAAGCTGACCCCGCTGCTGTTCGTGCTCTTCTTCCTGGTCTCCGGCCGCTGGCGGGACGCCGGCCGGGCCGTCGCCACCTTCGTCGCCTGCGGCCTGGTCGGCGCGGTCGTGCTACCGGCGGAGAGCTGGACCTTCTGGACCGGGACCTTCCTCAACACCTCCCGGATCGGCAACCTCGCCTCGCTGGGCAACCAGTCCCTGCACGGCATGCTGCTGCGGGCCGGTGTCGCCGGAGAGACCTTTCCGCTGCTCTGGGCCGGCCTCGTGCTGGTCGTCTGCGGCATAGCGCTGCTGCGCGCGCGGCAGATGGCGCTCTCCGGGCAGTGGGCACACGCGGCCGTGCTGGTCGGCTGCGCCACGGTGGCCGCCTCCCCGGTCTCCTGGACACACCACCAGATCTGGCCGGTGCTGGCCGCGATGCTCCTGATCGGGGCGTACGGGGTGGCCCGCCGGGTGGCCGGTGTCGCGCTGCTGGTCGTGATGGTGCTGTCGCTGGGGGCACTGCTCAGCCAGGTCTCGATGACGCCGGGACTCCAGTTCCTCTTCGAGAACTCCCGCGCCCTCGCCACCATCACGGTCTGCCTGGCCGGGGTCGGCGGGGTCACGGTCGCGACGGTCGCCGCCGGTCGGCGTACGCCGGCAGCCCGGGGCTGGCTGCGGGTGGCCGGCGCGGCGGTGGGCGCGGTCGCCTTCTTCGCCGTACAGCCGCTGCCGGCGGGGGCCGATCCCACCTTCAAGGCGTACTCGATGGCCGACGTGCACAACCCGCGCTACTTCTTCGTCTGCCGCAGCATGGCGGAGTGCGCGGCGTACGGCGCGGGCGCGCCCATCACCTTCGGGGTCACCGCCGAGAAGACCAAGGTACGGGTGAACGGGGTGACCGACGCCCGGGTGGCCCGGCTGGAGTACCAGTCGGCGCCGGGTGGTGCCGGCCGGAGCATCCCGCTGCTGGAGGTCTATCCGGGGCAGTGGCTCTTCTCGTTCCGCTCCGCCAACCTGGCGCACGGGCGGCTGACCGCGTACGGCCCGGACGGCCACCCGATCGCCGTCTACCGCGAGGAACTCGCCGTCCGGTGAGGTCGGGTTCGGGTCAGCCGGGTCTGTTACCGTGGCCCGCGGCTCACGACGGTGGCGTGGGCCGGTCATCCAGTGGCGAGCGGGCGTCACCGACTTCGCAGGGAAGGGCTTTTCGGTTGTCGGTTTTCACGCGCTTGCGGCGGCCGTCGGGTGACGCTCCGTCGACCACGGACTCCGCGTCGACCACGGACTCCGCGTCGACCACGGACTCCGCGTCGACCACGGACTCCGCGTCGACCTCCACCGACCCGGAGGCCGCAGCCTCGGCGCCGGACGGCGGCGGCCGGCGTGGCCGGGTCCGGAGCGTCGCGGCCTGGCTGACCAGCGTCCTGGCGCTGCTGCTGATCGCCTTCGCCCTGCTCGCGCCCAACCAGCTCAGCCTCTTCACCCCGTGGGCGTTCCTGCGGCTGCCGGTCGAGGCGCTCTTCGTGGTCGCGCTGGTGCTCGTCCTGCCGGCCTGGGGGCGTCGGGCCGTGGCCGTGCCGGTCGGGTTGCTCCTCGGCCTGCTGGCCATCGTGAAGGTCATCGACATGGGGTTCTTCGCGGTGCTGGCCCGGCCCTTCAACCCGGTCTTCGACTGGATCTCGTTCGAGGCCGGCACGGATTTTGTCGAGGAGTCGTACGGCCGGACCGGCGCCGTCGTCGCGGTGGTCGTGGCCGCGCTGCTCGCCGTGGGGCTGCTCGTGCTGATGACACTCGCCGTGCTGCGCCTGACCCGGCTGGTGGTCCGGCACCGCCGGGCGGCCACGCACACCGTCGCGGTGCTCGGGGCCGCCTGTGTCGTCTGCGCGGTCCTCGGGGTGCAGGTCGTGCCGGAGGTGCCGGTCAGCACCCTGACCTACGAGCGGGTGCAGCAGGTGCGCGCGGCCCTGCGTGACCACGAGGTCTTCGCCGCCGAGGCCCGGATCGACGCGTTCCGCGACGTCCCGGGCGAGCAGTTGCTGACCGGCCTGCGCGGCAGGGACGTGGTCGTCGCCTTCGTCGAGAGCTACGGCCGGTCCGCGGTGGACGACCCCTTCTTCGCCCCGCAGGTCGGCGCCACCCTCGACGACGGCTACACCCGGCTCCGCGCGGCCGGCTACGCGGCCCGCAGCGGCTGGCTCACCTCACCGACCACCGGCGGCGGGAGCTGGCTGGCCCACGCCACCCTGCTCTCCGGCCTCTGGATCGACAACCAGTTCCGCTACACCCATCTCGTCGCCACCGACCGGATGACCCTCAACCGCGCCTTCCAGCGGGCCGACTGGCGGACGGTCGGGGTGATGCCGGGCGTCACCCAGAGCTGGCCGGAGGGGAACTTCTTCGGCTACGACGAGGTGCACGCCTCGAAGGAGCTCGGCTACCGTGGCCCGCAGTTCAGTTGGGCCCAGATGCCGGACCAGTACACGCTCTCCATCTTCGAGCAGCGCGAGCACGCCGGGGAGGACCACCCGCCGGTGATGGCGACGATCCCGCTGGTGTCCAGCCACGCACCCTGGAACCCGCTGCCGGAGCTCGTCGACTGGGAGGAGCTGGGCGACGGGTCGATCTTCGGCCCGATGGCCCGCACCGGTGACTCGCCGGGCGACGGTTGGCAGGACAACACCTGGGTGCGTACCCAGTACGGGCGTGCCGTCCAGTACTCGTTGAACAGCATCGTCTCCTACCTGGAGCGGTACGGCGACGACCGGATGGTCTTCGTCTACCTCGGCGACCACCAGCCCGCGCCGCTGGTCACGGGTGAGAACGCCAGCCACGACGTCCCGATCACCATCGTCGCCGGGGACCCGGCCGTGCTGGACCGGATCTCCGGCTGGGGCTGGCAGGAGGGCCTGAAGCCCGGCCCGCAGACCCCGGTCTGGCGGATGAGCGACTTCCGGGACCGTTTTCTGACCGCCTTCGGGTCGTAGCGTTCCCGACCGCCTTCGGGTCGTAGCGGTCCTCGGGCCGTAGCGATCGTCTCGACAGGTCGACATCGTCTGGAGGACCGGCACATGCCCGACAGCCCCGCGCTGACGCTGACCACCGTCAACCTGAGCGCGTCCGACCCGGGAGCGCTCGCCCGCTTCTACGAGCGCCTGCTCGGCTGGCCGATCATCGAGGAGGAGCCGGACTGGGTGGTGCTGCGCAACCCGTCGGGCGGGGTGGGGCTGGCCGTGCAGACCGAGCCGGGATACGCCCGGCCGAGCTGGCCGGCCCGCCCCGGCGACCAGCAGATGATGGTGCACCTGGAGATCCGGGTCGACGACCTGGCGAGCGCCGCCGCGCATGCCGTGGCGTGTGGCGCCACCCGCGCCGAGTACCAGCCGCAGGACGACGTCCTCGTGCATCTCGACCCGGACGGCCACCCCTTCTGCCTCTACCTCGGCTAGTCTGCCGGCCGCACGTCCGCCGTCAGTCGGCGAGGCGGGCGGGGAAGCCGCCGGTGGCCACCGGACCCCAGCTGTCGATCGTGACCCGGATCAGCGACTTGCCCTGCTGGCGCATGGCCTCGCGGTACTCGTCCCAGTCCGGGTGTTCGCCGGAGATGCAGCGGAAGTATTCGACAAGCGGCTCCAGCGCGGCCGGCAGGTCGAGCACCTCGGCGGTGCCGTCGAGGTGGACCCACGGACCGTTCCAGTCGTCGGAGAGGACACAGACCGACACCCGGGGGTCCCGTCGGGCGTTGGTGGCCTTCGCCCGCTCGGGATAGGTCGAGATGACGATCCGGCCGTCGGCGTCGACTCCGCAGGTGACCGGAGAGGACTGCGGCCGGCCGTCCGGACGGGTGGTGATCAGGACGGCGCGGTGCCGGGCACGGAGGAAGTCGAGGAGTTCGGCCCGGTCGACCCGGTTGTTCGTGGCGATGGTGCGACTCATTGCCCGTTTCTATCAGCGTCGCCCGGTGCGGGGCATCGGCGGGGGTGTGGGCGGAAGCGGGCGCGGTGCGGACGGTTGCGGTCGTCGCCGCCCCGCGAGTACGGTGGAAACATAATTCACCGCTTGTTGAAATCGCGTGTCGCCACATGCCCGTCACCGGAAATGCCCGTCCCTTCTGAAGTCAGGTGGTCACGGTGCCCGAACGCACGACCTGTGTCGTCATCGGCGGCGGGCCGGCCGGGATGGTCGTCGGCCTGCTGCTCGCCCGCGCCGGCGTCGACGTGACGGTCCTGGAGAAACACGGCGACTTCCTCCGTGACTTCCGGGGCGACACCGTCCATCCGTCCACCCTGCGACTCCTGGACGAGTTGGGTCTGGGGGAGCGGTTCGCCGCCCTGCCGCAGAGCCGGCTGGACGAGGTCGCCTTCCCGCTGCCCGACGGCCGGCAGATCGTCATCGCCGACTTCCGCCGGCTGAAGGTCCGCCATCCGTACATCGCGATGGTGCCGCAGTGGGATCTGCTCAACCTGCTCGCCGAGGCGGGGGCCGACGAGCCCACCTTCACGCTGCGGATGCGGGCCGAGGTGACCGAGCTGATCCGGGCGGAGGGCCGGGTCCGGGGCGTGCGTTACCGGACGGCGGACGGCACGACGGCCGAGCTGCACGCCGACCTGACCGTGGCCTGCGACGGCCGCTGGTCGCTCGCCCGGGACCAGGCCGAGCTGCCGGTGCGGGAGTTTCCGGTGCCGATCGACGCCTGGTGGTTCCGGCTGCCGCGCGAGCCGGACGACGAGCCGGCCGGCCTCACCCCCCGGGCCGCCCAGGGCCGGTTCGCGGTGGTCATCCCCCGGGAGGGCTACCTCCAGATCGCCTACATCGCCCGGAAGGGCGTCGACGCACGGCTGCGGGCCGAGGGGGTCGAGCAGTTCCGGCGGAACGTCGCCGAGCTGGCGCCCGACTTCGCCGGCCGGGTCGACGCGATCGCCTCGATGGACGAGGTCAAGCATCTCGACGTACGCCTGAACCGGCTCGACCGCTGGCACGCCGCCGGGCTGCTCTGTCTCGGCGACGCGGCGCACGCGATGTCTCCGGTCGGCGGGGTCGGGATCAACCTCGCCATCCAGGACGCGGTCGCCGCCGCGACGCTGCTCGCCGAGCCGCTCCGGCGCGGCGCGGTCACCGAGGCCGACCTGGCCGCCGTCCGCTCCCGACGGCTGCTGCCGACCATCCTGGTGCAGCGGTTGCAGCACTTCCTGCACCGGAACCTGGTCGCCCCGATCGTCGAGGGGCGGCGGGCCGGGCCGCCCCGGCCGGTGCTGGCCGTGCTACGGCGCATTCCGGCCGTCTCGCTCGGCCCGGCCTACCTGATCGGCGTCGGCGTGCGCCCCGAGCACGCGCCACCGTTCGCCCGGCGGCCCCCGACGGCCATGAACGGCGGGGACGAGTAGCCCGACGGCCGTGGGCGGCGGGGACGAGTAGCCCGACGGCCGTGGGCGGCGGGGACGAGTAGCCCGACCGGTGTGGACTTGTCCCACTTTCCGGTCTGGATTTGGCGCCATCGAGCGATGGCACTACGGTCAAGGCCGGCTGATGCCGCGAAATGGGGCCAACACGACCGACGGGATCACCGTGACACTCCTCAACCTCCGGCGTACCCGATCCGGCCTCGCACTCGCGGTGGCCTGCGCGATGCTCCTGCCGCTCTCGGCCGGCTGCGCGGGTCGTGGCGTCGACCATCCACAGTGGGCTGATGGCGTTCCGGCCACCGATGCCTCGTCGGACCTGCCCACCCCGACCGAAGCGACCCCGACACCGACCCCCACGCCCGAGCCCACGGTGGCCCGCACCACCCGGCCGCCGACCAGGGCCGCGCCGACCCGCCGCGCCCGCACCATCGCCGACCGGACGACGGTGACGGCGCGGGTGAGTGGCGGCTTCGGCCAGTCGCAGAACTTCAGCGGCCTGCACCAGGAGGGCTGTGGCAACCCCAGTTTCGGGCTGGTGCAGATCGGGGTGGGCGCGGGCGACAACGTCTCGTCGGTGTCGTTCCGCTATCAGGTGAACACCCCGGTGCGCTTCAACGGCAGTGGCTCCGCCCGGAGCATCGGCAACGGTGGGGAGAGCTGGCTGGCCATGCTGGGACCGTTCCGGGCCGAGCCCCGCAACGCGGCGGGCGGCACCATCGCCGTCACCGCGACGGCGACGTTCGAGGACGGCTCGACCCGGACGGCCCGGACCAGCACCCCACTCAAGGCCTGCCGGCGCTGATCCTCGACCGGCCTCCCACACGCGGGCCGCCGGGGGTGGTCCCGGGAGCCGTGTCAGCTCGACACCCTTGTCGCGGTGTCCACCGCCAAATCCGGGCGGAGCCGGGCGCGCACCTGGTCGGCGTCGGGATGCCCGAGGTGGTGGAGGATGTCCAGCGTCTCCTCCCAGGCGCTACGGGCCGCCCCGCCGTCTCCGGCCGCCGCGTAGGTGTCGCCGAGCCGGGTCAGCGTCCCCGCCTCGTAGTAGTGGTCACCGCGCCGGCGGAACAGATCCAGCGCCCGCAGGTAGCAGTCGACGGCACGCCGGTGTTCGCCGAGACGGTGGTAGGCGTAGCCGAGGGTGTCCCAGGCATCGGCGGCGCCCTGCGGGTTCCCGGCCTCGTCGTGCCGGTCGAGCGCCTGCTCGCCGTACTCGATGGCTCTGCGGTACTGCCCGATCTGGGTGTGCTTCCAGGCGGTGTTGTTCAGGGCCAGCGCCTGCCCGACCCGGTGTCCGGCGGCCCGGTACAGGTGCAGCGCGCGCCGGTCGTGGTCGAGTGCCTCGCCGTAGCTGCCCAGCCGGACCAGCAGGCTGCCCAGGCCGAGGTGGATGGCGGCGCTTCCGGCCCGGTCACCCAGGCCGGCGAAGTGTTCGAGCGCCTGGTGCAGGTGGGCCAGCGCCTCGTCGTGCCGGCCCAGCATCGCGCAGGCGAGACCGAGATGGTGATGCAGGTGCGCCTGGCCCGGCAGGTCGGCCTGCCGGCGGGCGGCGACCAGCCCGGTGCGGAGGCTGGTCAGCCAGTCGTACCAGTGTCCGCGACGCTGGAGGAAGTCCGACACGCTCCAGGCGAGCTGCCAGGTGTGGTGGCCGAGGCCGGCGTCGGCGGCACAGCGGACGGCATCGGTCAGCACGGCGTGCTCCGCGGCGAGCCAGGCGAGCGCCGCCGGGATCCCGGCCGGGGCGTCGACGACCGCTCCGGTACCGGCCGGCACCAGGTCGACCGGCCCGCGGTGCGGGTACAACAGCCGGACGGCCGCGTACGCGGTGTGCAGGTAGTGGTCGAGCAGGCGTCGTACGGCGTCGTCGCGTTCGACGGCCGGTTCCACCTGCTGGGCGAGTTCGGCGGCGTAGGCGCGCAACAGGTCGTGCAGCGCGTACCGGCCCGGTGCCGGTGTGCCCACCATGTGCCGCTGGTGGAGCTCGGCGAGGGCCAGGCTCGCCTGCCGGACGGGGATGCCGGCGAGGCTCGCCGCCGCGACGGTGCTGATCTCCCGCCCGACGGGCAGCCCGAGCAGCCGGAACAACCGGCCGGCCGGCGGGCTGAGGGTCCGGTACGACCAGGAGAAGACCGCCCGCAGATCCTCGTCCGGTTCGCCGCTGTCCAGCAGGTCCAACCTGCTGGCGGCCCGGTGCAGCTGGGCGGCGATCCGGTCGAGCGGCACCGCCGGCTGCGTCACCGCGTGCGCGGCCACGATGGAGAGCGCGAGTGGCAACCGGTCGCACGCGGCGACGATCTTCTCCGCCGCACCCGGCGCGGCCGCGACCCGCTCCGCTCCGACGCGGCCGGCGAGCAGGTCCCGCGACTCGGTCCCGGAGAGCAGCCCCAACGTGATCGGGTGGGCCTGCTCGGTCGCGACCAGGCTGGTGAGCCGGTTGCGGCTGGTGACCACGACGAGGCAGCCCGGCGCGCCGGGCAGTAGCGGGCGCACCTGGTCCGCGTCACGGGCGTTGTCCAGCACGACGAGGAGCCGCCGGCCCGCCACCAGGCTGCGGAAGAGCGCGATCTGGCTGGTCAGCCTCGCCGGCACGTGCTGCGCCGGAACGTCGAAGGCGTCCAGGAAGCCGCCGACCGCCTCGGCGGGGTCCATCGCCGGGGCCGCCGGGTCGAAGCCGCGCAGGTTGACGTACAACTGCCCGTCGGGGAAACGGTCGGCTACCCGGTGCGCCCAGGCGACCGCCAGGGTCGTCTTGCCGACCCCCGCCGTGCCGTCGATGATCGCGATCACGGTCGTGGCCCCGGGCGCCGTCGAGAGGTCCGTCAGGCTCGTCAGCGCCCGCAGTTCGGCCGACCGGCCGGCGAGGTTCCGTACCGCCGGCGGCAGTTGCCGGGGCACCACTGCCGGGCCACGCCCGGGCGGGCCGGGCGGGGCGACGCCCGCCCGGCCCGGTGCAGGCGTCGCGGCACGCCCGCCGGCCCGCCGCTGCTCCTGCCGGAAGGCGTGCTCCAACACGGTGTAGCGCGGCCGCCAGAACTCCTCCACGCCCATCCGCAGCGACAGGTTCGACAGCGTGCCATGCTCCCGGGCGTACGTCTGGATGCAGTCGATCAGGCTCCGCACCACGTCCCAGGCCGGCGGCTGCCGGATCCGTCCGTTCAGGATCGCACCCACCTGGCTCTTGCCGAGGCGCACCTGCGCACCGAGGGTACGCAGGCCGGGGCCGCCCGCCTGCTGCCAGGTCAGCCGCAGATCGGCACAGAGCTCCTGCAGCATCGCCCGGGACACGTCCCCCTGCACCAGCTTCTCCCTCCCCGCACCGGCTTCCCCTCCCCGCACCGGCGGTCCGCCGATCCGGTCCGCCGCCGTCCGCCGGCGAAGAGCGCTGTCCGGCGCTGTCCGGTGCGGCGGCCGAGGCCGGCGCCGACGACCAGCACGGTCCGGCGCCCCCGCCGGATCTGTCCGTCATGGAACACCGTGGATACCCGGGCGGACAAGGGTGTTGGTGCCCAGGCTGGGCACCGGTGGAGAGACAGGAGGTCCGATGCGGAAGAAACTGCTGCGGGTGGTGGCCGCCGCGCTCATGGCGATCGTCGTCACGTTGCCCGGAGGCGCCCGTCCGGCGCAGGCGTTCAACCCGGCCGTTATCGCGCAGTATCTGGAACTGGCGAGCAAGGCGTACTCGCTGATCAAGGACGTCCTCGGCGGCGGTGGATCCGACGAGGCGATCAAGGACGCGGTCCGCCAGATCCTCGCCGCGATCGAGGCGTCCAAGACCCAGATCCTGTCGCACATCGACGCGATCGCCACCGCCGACGCGCGGGCCTGCGCCCGGCACCACGTCATCGAGTTCGCCGACATCGAGCGCTTCAGCCCCGAGACGCTGCAAGGGTGGGCACAGGACGCCACCGGCTGCGTGACCAGGATCGACAGCCTGATCGAGGTGGTCGGCGACAAGGCGCAGGCGGACCTGCTCGGCCTGGCGCTCAACACGGCCGGTCCGATCGCCCTGGCGGCCCGGGCCAGGGCCGGATTCAGCACCGACGGGCTGCTCGGCACGCTGCGGCACGCCAACGGCACCGTCATACCGAAGCTCGAACCGCAGTGCACGTTCACCCCGCTCTGGGGCGACGCGTCACCGGGCTGGGGACCGGTCGAGGTGAACGTGCGATGCACCTCGTACCCCGGCGCCAGCACTACCGGCTTCATCATCGTCCAGGGACAACGGGGCAGACCGCTCTCGATCCCCTACAGCGCGTACGCCCACATCGTGGACGTGGCGAGCAACCAGACCAGCCGGGCGGTGGCACTCACCGTCCTGCCGCTGCTCCAGTAGCGGCGACCCCCTGACCCATCCACGACGGGTCCGCCGCCTGCCGGGCGGCGGACCCGTCGCCCTCCGGACCGGTTCCGGGCGCGGCCGTGGCCGGGCCGTGCCGGGTGGGGCATGATCGAGGCGATGTCCTTCGTCCTGCACGAGCCGGCCCGGCTCGACCTCTGCTACGACAGCCTGCACGGGCTCTCCGTCGGTGACGCGCTCGGTGCCCAGTTCTTCATGGTCGGCCGGTCGCTCGACGAGCTGGTGGCGGGTCGGCCGCCGGCCGGCCCGTGGGAGTGGACCGACGACACCCACATGGCGTGCTCGGTGGTTGCCGAACTCGGCGCGCACGGCGAGATCGGGCAGGACCGGCTCGCCGCCGCGTTCGCGGAGCGCTGCGAACCGTACCGGGGCTACGGGGCGGGTGCGGTGGTGATCCTGCACGAGATCCGGGACGGCGTGCCGTGGCGGGACGCGGCCGGGGCCGCGTTCGGCGGAGAGGGCTCCTGCGGCAACGGCGCCGCGATGCGGGTCGCTCCGCTCGGTGCCTACCACGCCGATCGGCCGCGCCACGCCGCCGAGCAGGCGATCCGGTCCGCCGAGGTGACGCACGCCCACCCCGAGGGGATCGCCGGGGCGATCCTGGTCGCGGTCGCCGCCGCGTACGCGGCACAGGCCCGGCTCGACGGGGTACGCCCCTCCGCCCGCACCCTCGTCGACCGGCTGGAGCCGTATCTGGTGGACGGGCAGGTGCGCCGGGGGGTCGAGCGGGCCCGCCGGATGCTCACCGGCACGGGGGTGAGCGTCGCGGAGGCGGCGTACGAACTGGGCAACGGTTCCCGGGTGACCGCCCAGGACACCGTCCCGTTCGCGCTCTGGGTCGCCGCTACCCGGCTGGCCGACTATCCGGCCGCGATCACCGCCTGCGTGTCCGTCGGTGGGGACGTCGACACCACCGGGGCGATCGTCGGCGGCGTGGTCGGTGCGTACACCGGGCTCGGTGACCGGCCCGACGTGGCCGGCGTGCCGGCGGCATGGCTGGCCGCCCGCGAGCCGTTGCCGGACTGGGCCGGACGGGCGGCGGAGCCGGCCGGCGAGCCCTGACCGGGCCCGGTTGTCCAAAGCAGCCATGTTTGGGATCGGCCTGTCCAGCGGGGAAGGCGCGCGTCACGTATGGCGTCTGCGCCAGGGCACGAGCAGCCGTAGTACGGGCCGTTCCGAGACCTGGGCGAGCGGCGGGAGCGAGTCGAATCCGTAACCAGAGGCTGGCCTCGTCTTTTGTGGCCTGGTTCAGTTCGAGCGGGTGGTGCTGGCGGCGATCTCTGGACCTTTGCATGCCCTACCCCTAAGCTCCATGCCACAGGAGGTGCGTGCACATACTCGATGCGCTCGGTCAATTGCCCTGGACCTTTGCGTCGGTGCATCATGGGCTATCCGGTCCGGCTGTTCCGAGCAGTTGATGGGGGAAGAGCGTGGCTCAGGGTGCGATCAAGAAGGATCCGGCAACGGAGCTGCGAGGTGCCCTGGTAGCCGCGCTGATCGACGTGCAATTCATGAATGCGCTTCCCGACCGGCGGTTACTCATAAATCTTGTCAGGCGCGACGTCACCTACTTCCCGGACATCGAGGAACGCCCCGACGCTCGGCTGCATGTGGTCGACATCGTGTTGGCCTGCCTGGGCAATCGAGGCGGCCTCCGAGCTTTGGTGACCGCGCTGTCGACCATGGCTCCCGATGCCCCCGCCACGAAACGCGTCATCCAGTTGATCGAATCGGCTGCGTTGCTGAATCTGTTGTCGGACAGCGATGTCAAACGCGTGCACGACTTGCTGCGCAGGGCGGAGGAGGGGCGTGCCGAGACGGGCTGGTGGCGTCCGGCTCTGGACCCCTCCCTCCTGCAACTGCCGGAGACGGTCAGCAGCCTACCGGTGGCATTCGACTACCTCGCCGGCCAGTCGCACGGGCAGCAACGTGTGCCGACGGCCCTGCTTCTGGTCAATGACGTCGCGGTGCAGCTCGACGGTCCGATCGCGGTAGAGTTGTCGAGCTGGGCCGAGGGACAGGCCGAACGGCTGGAAGTGCTCGACGAATTCCACCTGCTCCGGCAACCGTTCGACGGCCATGCCGAGTCGGATGGGCCGGTAGCATCATACGCTGCGGCGCCGGCCGGTCTGTCGCCGTCGCACTGCGAGGACGAGGCTGTCGAGACCGCAGCGGGACTCCTTGATACGGGCAATATTGATACAATCCGCACGAACAGTCCGGACGAATCGGTCGGGCTGGCACAGATTGGATCGACCGACGTCGCCGACCTGTCCGTGTCATTCGAGAGCGACGTGAGCCTACTGCGAGGAGATCCGATGCCTCCCGTCGCCCCGACACAGCGGGCCACAGTCCAGCTCCCGCAGGTCTGGGGCGACGTGCCACAACGGAATCCCAACTTCACCGGCCGGAAGGCTCTGCTCGAACATCTGCACGATGAGTTGCAGACGTCGCGTGAGACTGCGGTGCTGCCGCAGGCACTGCACGGTATGGGTGGCGTAGGTAAGTCACAGGTCGCCATCGAATACGTGCATCAGCACAGCGGTGATTACGATCTGATCTGGTGGGTCCCCTCCGAACAGGAGGGCCAGATTCTCGCGTCTCTCACCAAACTCGCGCAGCGACTGGATCTCGACGTGAGTCCTGAGGCGAACAGCGCGGTGCCCGCCGTACGTGAGGCGTTGAGTACTGGTCAGGTGCCGTACGAGAGATGGCTGCTCGTCTTCGACAACGCGGAGACGCCGAACGAGGTGCAGCGATACTTCCCCACGGGTGGGGCGGGAAAGATCCTCGTCACCTCTCGCGACCTTGACTGGGCGCGGGTGAGCCGGGCGATCGAGGTCGACGTGTTCACCCGCGAGGAGAGTCAGGCGTTTCTGCGGAGGCGTAACCCTGAGTTGTCGGACGCCGACGCGGACCGGCTCGCGGAGGCGCTTGGAGATCTGCCACTCGCCATCGAGCAGGCCGCGGCCTGGCGGGCGGCGACCGGAATGCCGGTGGACGACTACCTCGCGCTGCTCAAGGAGAAGCGCCTCGAGTTGCTTGACGCTTCCCCATCACCCGACTACAAGCGGTCCGTCGCGGCGGCCTGGAAACTGTCACTGGAAAAGCTGAACGACGTCAACGAAGGCGCATTCCAGCTTCTGCAGGTATGTGCGTTCTTCGCCCCCGAGCCGATCTCACGCGACCTCTTCGCGGGCTCACCGACAGCTCCCATCACGTCCGCGCTCGACGCAACCCTGAGTGACAAGTTTCGGCTCAGCCGGGCGATCCGCGACATCCACCGCTACGCACTCGCCAAGATCGATCATAGCCGGAACACGTTGCAGATTCACCGGCTGATTCAGGCCGTACTGGTCGGTGGCATGGACGACGACGAGAGGCAACTAATGCGCCGGGGTGCGCACACGCTGCTGGCGAACGGCAACCCCAACAATCCGAGCCGTCGTGATCAATGGCAGAACTATCAAGCAATTCGGCCACACATCACTGTTTCCAGAGCCGTGGAGTCGAGTGATCCGCGAGTCCAGGAGCTCGTCTTCGGTCTGGTGCAGTTCCTCTACCACTGGGGCGATCACGCCGGCAGTGAGCAGTTGGCCGAAGAAGCGCACGGGTTGTGGAAGCGTAATCGCGGTGAGACGGACCCGGAGACACTCCGGCTGGCCAAGTGGCTCGGCTGGATGCGTTGGATCAACGGGAAATATCACGAGGCGCGAGATCTGAACCGGCGCAATCTCGAGTTGTATCGCCAGACGCTTGGCGACGAAGACGAGGGCACCATCGACGCCATGTACATGGTGTCGATCGACCTCCGGACCAGCGGAGAGTTCGTCAAGGCCAGAGAGCTGGACGAGCGAGCGCTCTCGGTCGCCCGTCGGGAGTTCGGCGAGGACGACCCGGCGACGCTCGTCTGTGCGAACAGCCTCGCCGTGAGTTTGCGGCTCACCGGCGAGTTCAAGCGCGCCGCCGAGGTCGACAGGGACACCGCAGATCGCAGGGCGACCGTCCTGGGGCCGGACGACGAAGCTACCCTGAACACTCTCAACGGACTGTTTATCGACATGCGTGAGTCGGGGGCGTACCTCGAGGCTCGTCGGCGGCAGGAGGGGCTGTACTCCAGACACCTGGCCGTGTTTGGTCCGGACGCTCCGGCCACGCTCCGCGCCGCCCGTACGCTGGCGGTGGCCCGTCGCAAGGCTGGCGACCATTCCCGCGCACGCACGCTCGCCGAGGAGACTCTCGAGAAGTATCGCCGCCGTTACGACGACGATTACCCGGACACCATTGCGACGGCGGTGAACTATGCCATCGATCTGCGACACGCGGGCGATCTGACCCCCGCCCTCGAGTTGGGTGAGGTAACCCTGCAGCGTTATAACCGGATGTTCGGTGCACGCCACTCCTACACACTTTCCGCCCAGACGAACCTTGCAATCGTGCTACGCCTGCAAGGCGAGGTCGAGGCCGCGTACCAACAGAACAGAGAGGCATTGGAGCTGCTTCGGGTCACGCTGGGAAATGACCATCCGGTCACGTTGACGTGTGCCACGAACCTCGCCAGCGACATTTACGCCCTCGGTGGCGCGCAAGAGGCCTACGAATGCGACACGGACACCCTCGCCAGGTCCGAACGGGTCCTCGGGGTCGAACATCCATCCACCCTCGCCTGCAGTGTCAACCTGGCGTTGGACCTGCGCGCGTTGGCGCGGGCCGCTGAGGCGGACAAGATCCTTGCCGATACCATGGCCAGGCTCAGGCGGGGGTTGGGTGAGCGTCACCCTGCGACCCTAAATGGAATTCAGAGTGTGCGGGCCGACTGCGACGTCGATCCCATGCCGTTGTGACAGATCGGGGCCCCGTCGGACCTGGTGATCCACACCCTTCTGGCCAGTTTCTGCCGGAAGGAGCGAGGCCGAGGGGTGCCGATTAGTCCACCCGCCCGGGAGGACCGCTGCCACCGATGTTGCTGCGCGGGCGCTCGACCTGCCGCATTACCCGTCGGAGCGGGCCCGCGAGTAGCTCCTTCTCATATCCAGCCAATGCGGCGAGGGAGCCATCGCCGAGGTCGACCAGTTCCGTCTCGATGTCGGGGGTGAGGGATTTATCCACTCGCCGTTCCTTCCTTCTGACAGAGGCCGCATGATCGCCAGTTGGCTGGGGTAGCGGTCGTCGGTGGCGGGAGCTGATCACCTCGGCCGGGCGGTTTCATCAGTTTCCCACATGCCGGGTCCACGCCAGTCGCCGCAGGCGCCCTGTTTTTTTGGAGGATCCGGTGGGATGCTGGTTTTGGAGGCCGCCTCATGTCGAGATCTTCTGACCCGCCCGGCGACGTCGGTGTCGGCATAGTGACGGCGTTACCCCTGGAATGCGCCGCGGTGCGGCTGATGGTCAACGGGCTGGATGATCTTGAAGTGCCCGGCGACCTCAACCACTATCGGGTCGGAACGCTGCCCAGTAGGGATTCCGAACACCCGCACCGAGTTGTCGTCGCCGTTCAGGCCGAGGACGGCACCCGTAACGCGGCGGCGATCTGTACCGACATGGCCCGTAGCTTCCCCGGCCTCGCGGTGTTCGTGATGTGCGGAATAGCCGGTGGCGTGCCGGCGCCCCATCAACCCGATCGACACGTGCGACTCGGCGATGTCGTGGTGGCAACCAGGGGCGTGGTCGACTACGACCACGTCCGGACCGTCGATGGCGCCGAAACGGTCCGTCGGCCGGTACAGCGCCCGTCAACGACATTGCTGCGAGCGGACCGGGAGTTGCAGATCAAGGAGTTGACCGGCGAACAGCCATTGCGCGGACTGCTGGACAGGACGGAGATTCGCGGATCGATGTTCAGCCGGCCTGGCCGGAGCGCCGGTCGAGGTTCTCCCGACATACCGGTTGACCCGCACCTGGACACGGCCGGAGGAAGGACGGACGGGTCACCTCGGGTGCACCGTGGCGCGATTGGTAGCGCCGATCGGCTACTGCGCGACGCGGCTCGCCGGGACGCCTTGGCGCTGAAGCATTCGATCCGGGCGGTCGAGATGGAGGGCTCGGGAATCGCGGTCGCTGCCGACCTGAACGAGCGGCAGTGGTTCATGGTTCGTGGCGTGGCCGACCACTGTGACGATCGGACGAAGACCGACGCCTGGCATCCGTACGCGGCACTTGTTGCCGCGGCGTACGTCCGGGCACTGCTTTCCGAGGCGTTGCCGTTCGGCGCGCAGCGCCATCATCGGGGCGGCTGGACGCCGACCGACCTCCAGTTGATCGTCGACGCTCTGCTGGAGGTTCCTGCCATCCGCGACGACTACCAGCGACGAGCCATCATCGCCCTCTTGCCGGCGCACATTCGGAACGCGGTGCCCGACAGCGTGCGCGGCCGACTGCATGTGATCGGGATCGTGCAAACCTGTGAGTACTTCCCGGACGGTCGGAGCGCACTCCTCGACGCGCTCCGGCTGACCCTCGGGCCGGACGACCCGGAGTTCCAGCGGGTCGGTTCGGTCGTGTTGCGTCACTGGTCAGGCCGTTAGCGTCGCAGTGGCATGTTCCATCCATGCGGTCAGATCGATCGGATCCGGTGCGGCTCCCGCTTCGACGGCCTCAAGGTACACGGCGCGGACGAGTTCCGGATGGCGTAGCAGGACGGAGCCGGGGCCGACGCCGAGGTCGGTGAGGCCGAGCCCGGCCCAGGCCCGCAGGTCGTCGGCGTCCGCCGCGATCCGGGTCCGGTAGCCGTCTCGGGCACGGGCGTCGTCGCCCTGCAGGAGCGCGACATCTGCCTCGGACAGCCCACAGGCACGGAGTCGGGGACCGAGCGTGAGCGAATCACCTGCGACGTACCGCCGGGCCAGCGCAAGCAATCCCTGCGACCAGCGGACCTGTTTGTGCGGGATGAGATCTGGTCGGTAGGAGTCGACATGGATGACGCGATCGTCCGACCACGCCCGCGCCAGCCGTCGGACGTCGTCACGTGACGGATGCAGATGACGAATCCGCCACCCTGCGCGATGATCGGCGGCGACGAGCTCGGCAGCCCGCACGGCTCGTGCGGGCAATGGTTCGCCCAGCCAGGGCTCGATCCGGTTGATCAGACCCCGGAGGAGCCGCTCTCCCCAGGGCGTCAGGCCGCCGGACTGCCGGGCGCCAACCAGCGCCTCGCGTACCTGCGCACGTGCGTAGGCGTACTCCAGGTCGGCGATCTGTCGCTCCGTACCGAGACAGTTCAGCCGTCGGGCGCGCCAGAACCTCGTAATGCCAACAAACGCGTAGACACCCTGCAGCAGGCCGCTCAGCGGCCGTGGGTCGTCGCGCCAGGGCGCGTAACATGTCTGGTCGTCCGGCTCGTGGCTGAGGGCGAGCAGATGCATGAGGCCGCCGAGTTTGATGTGCTGGAATTCGTGGACCAGCGAGACGGCGAGGGCCAACTCATCCGGTGGTGTCGATACCAGGACGAGGCCGAACGCCTCACCGGTCGACGCGCTACGCGTCTCGGCGTGGTCGTCTCCGGGCAGCGGCACGACGGAGACCAGACCGGCGGCGATCGCTTCGACGTCTTCCCGGTGCTGCGTGCAGAGGATCCGCCAGGCACCGGCCAGGAGATCCGACCAACGCGCGACGGCCGTAGCATCGAGCCGATCCGGCGCGACCGGGTCGGCGAGTTCGCGGTACGGGTCGATGTCGTCGAGCACGATGCGCAGTCCGGGATCGGAGCCTATCGTCAGCCGCCGCAGGTTCCACCATCCAGGGATGGCCTCCTCGATCGCGGAGACCCGGACAGTCGGCCCCTCGCCGCGGGCACCGATCCGGATGGTGCCGTCGGCGCATTCCGCCACCACCTGGCCCCAACCGGTCCGCTCGGAAAGTACCGCCATCCCGAGCGAGGGCAGCATCACGCGACCGGTGCGCACCGGAAGCCGGGTACGCCAGTGCAGGCCGGCTCGGGCGGCGGCCACCAGCGCCACCGAGTGCAGCGCGCCGAAGTCGATCCAGATCGGCGCTTGCGTCTCCGCGCCGCCCCGATGGCGGCGCAGCGCGTACGCGGCCCAGTTGCCGATCTGCGGCTGCAGTAGCAACTCGGTGAGCTCGGCCGGCGCTGCCTGTTCGGCACGGACCAGCACCTCCAGGGCGGTGTCGGCCGTCGGTAACGGACCCAGCAGCCGCGGCTCGGCGCGGGCCGCCTCGACGACCGCGTGCAACAGGAGAAGGCGTCGGCTGCGCTGGGTCTGCCACAGTTGCCGGACCAGGTCGGGTCCGCCGCCGCCGGCGCAGAGCGCGTCGAGATGTCTGCGGGACAGGCGATGGTGCGGGAGGCTCGGTTGCGGCTCGACAGGATCCACCACTGACTCGCTCCTCGCTTCGTCCTGCGTAGACAGCGCTGTCACGTCCATGGCCCGTGCAGGAGACTGTACCGCCGTCACCAGTGGGGCGGTACATCGAGCATCGACGATCAAATAGTGGCCTGGTGGAACTTCGGCAACGTCTCACCGAAGGGAGTGTGGGGTGCTCCGGAGGCGGTTGCTCCCGGAACACCCCACACCGCTCGGACTATGGGTTGACGGTGATGGTGAAGGTGGACGTGGTGTTGCGGATGTTCTGGTAGTTGTTGCTCATCCGCAGGTTGTTGAAGGTCGCCGACCCACGCGCCGGGCCCTGACCCGCCTCGGGCATCTCGTTGGCCCAGATGCCGAAGCCGGACCTGGCGTCGTACGCGTCACCGCTGCGCTGCGCACCGGTGATCGAGACGTTGGTGAATATCGTGTCGGTGACCGGGAACTGCGGCTGACCGCCAACATAGTTGGTCTGGAACATGATGCCGTGATAGGTCGGGTCGACGATGTCGACGTCACTGACCCGGATCCCGCGCATCTCCTTCGACGCGGAGAAGACCCATATTCCGGGGAATGTCTGCGCGCCCCAGAAGTGGCCGCCGGACCGGACGATCGAGGCGTTCTCCACCCGGGTCAGGCCCGGCCCGAACCCGACGAACGGATAGCCGAAGTCGAGCGAGCTGATGGTGATCCCGGAGTAGACGAGCTGGTCGGCGATGTACATGTTGCGGAAGACGTTGTCCTGCCCGCCGTAGACCGCGACGCCCGCGGCCCGCCAGGTCAGCGTCGCCGTCAGGTTCTCGAAGACGTTGCCGGTGTTGGCCCCGCCGCCCGAGTCGGTCGCCGAGAAGAGTGCGAAGGCGTCGTCGCCGTTGCCGCGTCCCTCGACGTTGCTGACCAGGTTGTTGGTGCTGCCGTTTGTCATGTTCACCGCGTCGGCGAAGGTGTTCCGGATCCGCGAGTTCTTGATCGTGATGTTGCTGACGTGCACACCCCAGAACATGCAGACGGTGTGCTCGACCCACACGTTGTCGAAGGTCAGGTTGGAGACGTTCATCAGCTCGCCCCAGACCTTGCCGGGACCGTCGATCCGCTCGACGTAGTTGCCGAAGAAGGCGAGGTGCTCGAAGGTCGAGCCGTTCGCCGAACTCTCCACCTGGAAGCCGGCGTTGGTGTTCGAGCCGGTCTGCGGGGTCTGGAAGCGGGTGTACCACATGCCCGCGCCGACCACCCGGACCGCCTTGCCGTAGACGTTGAACTTGTTCGACGTGCTGTAGGTGCCGGGCGGCAGGTAGACGCCGATCAGGGTGCCGGTGGTGTCCATCCGGACCCGGTCCAGGGCGTTCTGCACGTCCTGGTGACCAGTGCCGGCCGGCGTGGTGTAGCGGGCCGGGTCCGGGTTCGCCCTCGGCGAGACCTGCTCCAGGTTGATGAAGTCGATCGCGTACGTGGTGTTGTTGGCCGGGTCCTTCTGGAGCCGGATCCGGCTGCCGGCCGGGACCGACGAGTTGAGCATCACGTTCGCCTCGTCGTAGATGTGCCGGGGGCCGCCGGAGCCGGGCGAGTTGTTCGGGCTCGCCTCGGCGCCGTAGAGCCAGGCGTACCGGCTGGTCAGGTCGATCGCCTTGTGGAAGCTGCCGTTGACGTAGATGTTCAGCGACGAGCTGGCCCCGCCGCCACCGGGGGCGTCCGGCATCGAGAAGCGGGTCACCAGGGTGTTGGTCGGGGCCCGGGTGGTCCACTCGACGTAGGCGCCGTTGCCGTTCAGCGTCACCGCGCGTCGGCCGGACGCCTCGCCGGCGAGGTCGCCGACGGTCCGGTTCGGCCCGACGATCGCCGCGCCGCCGCCGAGTACGCCGTCCTCGGCCTCGTACATCTCGTACGGCATGTTGGCGCCGCGCCCGACGAAGAACGGGGTGTCGCTGATGTTGTTCTCCTGTTTCACCGGCAGCTCGTTGCCGTCGGCGGCGAGCACGGTCCGGACGGTGTAGCGGCCGTTCGCCGCGGTCCAGGTGCCGAGGTTGACCGGTGCGGTGCCGGCCCCGGCCGCGATGGTGCCGGAGTAGGAGCCGGTCAGGGTCCGCACCGCCGTGCCGCTGGCGTTGAGCACGGTCAGCGTGATCCCGTGCGCGCCACCGGCCGAGGCGGTGGTGCCCTGGTTGCGGATCGCCACCGAGAAGGTGACGGTCTGGCCGTTGGCCGGGGTGCTCGGCGACCAGCTCGGCGTCGCCACCAGGTCCGAGCTGGCGACGGGGGAGACCGTCAGCGCGGACGGGTTGGTGAAGCTGTTGTTGGTCTCGCTCTGCTCGACCACCGTGTTGGACTCGTCGACCCTGGCGGTCAACTGGTACGTGCCGGCGTTGCGTGCTCCGGCGTTCGCGGTGACCGTACTGCTGGCGTCGGCGGCGAGCCCGCCGACGGCGGCGGTGCCGACGAGCGTCGTACCCAGGTAGAAGTTGACGTTCGTGGCGCCCGACGCGGCGGTGCCGGCGTTGCGGACCGTGGCCGAGACGGTGATCGCGGTGGTCTCGACCGGGTTGGCCGGGCTCCAGGTGGCGGCGGTGACGGTCAGGTCCGGGTTCGGTGCCGGCACCCCGAAGACCTGGAACTCGGCGACCTGGCCGGCCGGGGCTCCGCTGTTGGCGGTGATGGCGAGCCGGACGTCGGCGACGTTGCCGCTGACCGGGATGGTGACGCTGTTGCCGCTGGCCGGGTCGAAGGTGTAGGAGGTCGCCGCCGCGAGGGAGGTGAAGGACGAGCCGCTCTGCTCGCGGCCGAGCACCTGGATGGTCTGGCTGCGCGGGCCCCAGACCGGGTCCGGGTTCAGCCGCACCACCACCGAGCTGACCGTCGCGTTCGCACCGAGCTGCACGGTGAGCACGCTCGGGTACGCCCCGCCGGCCCCCTCCCAGTACGTCGCCACGTTGTCGTCGTTGGCGTTGGTGGCGACGAAGGTGTGCACGGTCGACGAGGCGGTGATCGGCTTGCCGACCGCCAGGTTGGTGCCGGCCGGCGGGTTGCCGGTGCCGGTGCGGGTCACGGTGTTGCTGTTCCCCGACACGTTCCCGGCGGCGTCCCGGGCCCGCACGTGGTAGGAGACCGTCGCGCTGGCCGGCTGGTTGTCGGTGTACGTCAACACGTTGCCGACGTTGGCCCGCAGCGCGCCGTTGGCGTAGACGTCGTAGCCCACGACCCCGACGTTGTCGCTGGCGGCGTTCCAGGTCAGTCGGATCTGCCCGCTCGCCGGCTGGGTGTAGGCCAGGTTGGTCGGCGCGGTCGGGGCCTGGGTGTCCGGGCCGCCGGTCGGGCCGTGCACCTCCAGCTCGGAGAGCTGGCCGGCCGGCCAGCCCGTGTTGGCGGTGATGTGCAGCCGCAGGTATCGGGTGGTGGTGGCCGGCAGGTTGACGGTGACGGTGTTGCCGCTGGCCGGGTTGAAGGTGTAGCCGGCGGCGGCGACGAGGGTGCTGAAGCTCGTGCCGTTGCTGCTGTTCTGCACGGAGAGGGTCTGGGTCCGGGTGCCCCAGCCGGTGGGGAGCTTGAGCACGAGCCGGTTCACGGCGACGGCCGAGCCCAGGTCGGCTTGGATCCACTGTGGAAATGCGTTGTTCGCGCTCTCCCAGTAGCTGGCCTGGTTGCCGTCGCCCGCGTTGCCCACCGGATACTCCGGATGCGAGCTGCTGGCGCTCAGGCTGGCGGCGACCGCGATCTGGGGCGCGGGCCCGTCGTCCGGGCGGGCGGCGGCCGGGGTCGGGAAGAGCGATCCGGCGGCCACGAGTAGCCCGGTGGCGAGCGTCGCCGCGACCAGGCGCGGTAGTGGTGGTAGCTGTCTCATCTGCGGTGTCCTTGGCGCTCGTCGGAACCGACTTGGAGGTGTTGCGAGCGGCCGGGCCTGGTCGGCGGCTGACCCGGCTGCCGCCCGCCGCCGAAGGCGAGCGGTGGCGCCGTCCGTCCGCCCGCCCACCGCCGCCGCGACCCCGCCGAGGGCCGATCCCCGAGGCAGCCGGGGAAGGAGCACAGAGAACGCCGGTCCAGAAATTCCGGGAACCAGGAAGCTATCTAGCAACTGATCACCGGAAACTTGCGTGGTGTCGTCGTAATGTTGCAGACATGCTACGTCGCCGTCAACACCTGCCGCCCGATCAGTCTGGGTCGATGCGGGTGGACGGGCGAGATTTATCCGGACCGATCGTTATTTGCGTAGAGCGGCGCGCGCGGCGAAGGGTGGGCCAGCCCTCTCGGGGGCGTCCCTGCCGGCGGCGGCACCGGCAGAGTGGTGGTGATCAACCACGGCATGGGGGTTTCGTGCGGTACGGACTGCTGGGCCAGAGTGGACCGCGGGTTTCCGAGCGCCGCCATCGTCGAGATCGCGCAGCCCTCGACGGCTCCGATCAGCGACACGCGACCGGCCCTGCCTGACCGCCCGCACCCTGCTCCCGCTGGACTACGTGGCGGACCCGGTCGGGCTGGCGGTCTACCTCGCCGGGCTGATGCAGGAGGCAATGGCCGACCTGCACCGGCTCCATCCGCATCCCGGCCCCGATCCGAAGGCGATGCATCAGCGGTTCCTGGGCTGGGCGGCACCCCGGCTGCGAATCGCCCGGGACCGCCTCCGACTAGGCTCGGAGGAGACGGGGGAGGAGCCGATGGCGGCGGAGACGACGATCGCGGACTTCTGGTTCGACCCCTCCTGCCCGTACACCTGGACCACCTCGCGCTGGCTGCTGGAGGTGGCGAAGGTCCGCCCGGTCGAGCCGCGCTGGCACCTGATGAGCCTGTCGCTGCTCAACGAGGGACGGGACGACGATCCGGAGGGCGACCCCGAGGGCTACCTCTGGGTGCCGGTGCGGATCTGCGCGGCGGTGCGCCAGCAGCACGGCCCGGAGGCGATGGCCCGGCTCTACACGGCGATGTGGACCACCGCCCGGGGCGGCGGCGACTGGCTGGGCGACCTGCACGCCGCGCTGGCCGCCGCCGACCTGCCGGCCGAGCTGGTCGAGGCCGGCACCTCCTCGGCGTACGACGACGTGGTGCGCGCCTCGGACGCCGAGGCGATCGGGCTGGTCGGTGAGCACGTCGGCACCCCGATCATCGCGGCGACCGGCGTCGACGGTGCCCGGATCGCCTTCTCCGGTCCGGTGATCTCCCGCATCCTCACTGGTGAACCGGCCGGCCGGCTCTGGGACGGCGCGATCCTGGTGGCCGGTGTCCCGGGCTTCCACGAGTTGAAGGGGCGCCCGCACGCCGAGCCGCAGCTCCGCTGACCGAAGCGATCGTCAGTCGACGACGAGGCGGATCCTGGGCGCGTCGGGAGTCAGTTCACGTTTGCGGTTGATCCGATACCGGCCGGGTCCGATACCGTTGGCGCCGTGCTCGTCGGTATGGATGAGCTGTGCGCTCTGTCCGGCCGGCACCTCCAGGTAGCCGATGGTCAGGCCCGGCCGAGAGGCGGGAGCGAAGCGCACGCCGGCCGAGTCGAATCCACGGTGTAACCAGTGGGTGTTGCCGGTCGCCTCGCCTCTGACGACTTGGATGCCGTCGGCGGGAACCGGCCGCCAGGAGAGGCCCGGTTCGAGGTCGTGCAGCGGGATCACCATGAGGTCGCCCTGGGCCTGCGGGCCGGAGAGGATGGGCACTTCGGCGTCGGCGACCAGGTGGTCGGGGACACTGGCACCGACCATCGCCAGCGCGGTGCGATAGGTGTGCATCAGGCTCTCTCTCCTGCTCGCAGGGGTGTCGTCGTGATTCAGGTGCGGCGTCGCATCCTGCGGTAGACGTCCGGGTCGCAGCCGTACTGCCAGGCGGCGGCCTCGACCGGATCGTCGAACGTGGCAGGGACGGTTTCGGCGTAGCGCGGCAGGGCTCCGGAGCGATCCGGGCTGCCGTTGGTCATGAGCAGTACCCGGATGTTGCCGAACTGGCTGCGTGGGTCGTCGTAGAGGGCGAGTTCGTGCGGGTGGTTGCCCGGGTCCGGAGCGGTGGCCACCAGCCGCCACCCGGCCTCGTCGATGTAGGTCGCCCACCCTTTGCGTTCGATCGCGGCGCGACGGACCTCGGTGTTGGGGTGTCGGTGGATGGTCTCCACGTCCCGGCCGGATTCGACGAGGTCGGCGGGTACCCGGGTGCCGTGCCAGAAGTACAGTGCGTATCCGTCACGCCAGCGCACGGCCGGGCCGTCGGAGCGGTGCAGCCGAATCGCGGCGGTCGGTCCCGACGCGCCGACCGATTCCGCGTGTATCTCGACCGGCGGCTCGCTGATCACGACGAACCGGCGGTGTGGCCACCAGGACCACGCACGTCCCGCCGCCGCGACCCCGGACATCGTCGCCAACCGCCGCGCCCCCAGCCAGCCCGAGCCATGTTCGGCCAGCCACGACGCGTACCCCACCAGCAGGGTCCCGCGATCGAACGGATCAACCGCGAAGCGGAGCTGGGCTTCCTGGAAAGCCTGCCGGCGGGCCGGCGACGGGTCTGCCCCGGCCGAGGTCAGCTCCGCGATCACGGCCTCGTCCATACCGCCGATCGAGGCAACCTGGTCGGCGATCTGCCGGTCGAAGGCGTCACGCCAGGCGGCGGCATCCGCACAACTCGGTCGGCGGTCACGGCCGTCACTGTCGACGTTGCCGCGGATGGCCGCGTCGACAGCCGAATCGAACCGGCTGGCCAGGGTCGCCGCATCCTCCACGACGTCCCCGCTCCAATGCCGGTGAAGGCGAAGCGGAAGTCCCAGGTAGCCGAGCCGGCGCACCACAGCGGGGCTGGTCCAGACGGCCGACACGGCCGCACCGATGCGATCCCAGGCTCGGTCCACGACTGTCGGCCTGCCGTTCCAGTCGACCGGTTTCCAGAGCGCACCGCCGACCGCCGTGCCCAGCACCGGCCATCCGACGGCGAGGACGATCACCGTGGCCCGCATCTCGCCGGATGACGCCGGTCCGTCGGCGACCAGCGAGCCGACACTGATGCCGAACGCACCGAGCAGCGGAATGCGGAAGAAGTCGAACCAGAACCCGTCGCGGTCGGGATCGGGATCGGGATCGAGGTAGCAGATCAGGGTGTAGAACGCGGCGGCGAGTTCGGCGGCCAGGAGGCCGTACCACTGACCGTGCGTCGGCGGCCCACCCGGCACGAACCAACACACAGCCACCAATCCCGCCCCGAAGACTGCGGTGGCCAATGCCAACCCGAGGCCCCGGACGACGCCAGGCGTCAACATTTGTACGATTTTCAGAAACCTGGCCCGCATCAGGGCGGTCACCCCGGTGAACCCACACGCGAGGACCGCGGCGAGACGCGAGCCGGCCAGGGGGGAGGAGACCCACAGCACCCGGCCATGCCAGCGCAGGCCGGCTGCCGCGTAGCAGCGGCGGATGCCGTCGACGACAGCTTCCCGATCGGAATCGGTGAGTGGCGTGTTGTCCGGGCCGCGAGCAGCCCACGCCTCCCGGAAACGCAGCAGATCTTTCCGCTGGTCTCCAGGCTGTGGGAGTGCTGACGTCGGCGTACCGTCCACATCTGTCAGTATCCACAGGCCCGCCACGCCAGCCGCGGACCCGCCGGGTCGATGGCACCGGTCCGGCTCAGAACAGCAGACCGAACAGGCCGGCCACGACCAGGTACATCGACATCGGTAGCGCCATCACCAGCAGCACGGCTGATCTGACCACGGCCCACCGGATGTCGGCGCGCCCCCGGTGCCGGTCGTCTTCCGGATTGAGGCCGGCGGAGTGGAGGACGTGCGGCGGTGCACGAAGATCCGCTCCTGGGCGTCCCGGGCCAGTACGAAGGCGGCGCGGTGCCGCAGCCTGCGCGCGTACGCCTCGGTGCGCGGCGGGCGGTACCCGCTCGGCACGGTGCCGCCGGAGCCCAGGTCGACATCAGGTACGTCGCCAGGGACCGCCGGTGCGGCGTTCTCAGCCCGACCAGCGCCACTCGGCGACCATCGGGTGGTCCTCGCCGTACCGTCGGGTGTGGTCGCGGCACTCCTGCCGGGCGTCGGTCATCGCCTGCCGCAGGTGCGCCGCCCGGACGGCCAGCCCCGGCACCCGGTCGATCACGTCCATGACCAGGTGGAACCGGTCGAGGTCGTTCAGCATGACCATGTCGAACGGCGTCGTCGTGGTGCCCTCCTCCTGATAACCCCGCACGTGCAGGTCGGCGTGGTTCGCGCGGCGGTAGGTGAGGCGGTGGATCAGCGACGGATAGCCGTGGTAGGCGAAGATCACCGGCCGGTCCCGGGCGAAGACGGTGTCGAACTCGTGGTCGGTCAGCCCGTGCGGGTGGACGCTGGCGGGTTGCAGCCGCATCAGGTCGACGACGTTTACCACCCGGACCCTGAGCTCGGGCAGGTGCCGGCGGAGCAGGTCGGCGGCGGCGAGCGTCTCCAGCGTCGGCACGTCGCCGGCACAGCCGAGCACCACGTCGGGTTCGGTGCCGTCGTCCGTGCTGGCCCAGTCCCAGATCCCCAGGCCGCGCCGGCAGTGCAGGTCGGCCTGGTCGATCGAGAGCCAGTTCGGGGCGGGCTGCTTGCCGGCGACGACGACGTTGACGTAGTGCCGGCTGCGCAGGCAGTGGTCCATGGTGCAGAGCAGGGTGTTGCCGTCCGGCGGCAGGTAGACCCGGACGATCTCCGCCTTCTTGTTGGCGACGTGGTCGATGAAGCCCGGGTCCTGGTGCGAGAAGCCGTTGTGGTCCTGCCGCCAGACATGGCTGGAGAGCAGGTAGTTGAGCGAGGCGACCGGGCGGCGCCACGGGATGCCCCGGGTCACCTTGAGCCACTTGGCGTGCTGGTTCACCATCGAGTCGACGATGTGGATGAACGCCTCGTAGCTGGTGAAGACGCCGTGCCGGCCGGTCAGCAGGTAGCCCTCCAGCCAGCCCTGGCAGAGGTGTTCGGAGAGCACCTCCATGACCCGGCCGCCGGGGGAGAGGTGTTCGTCGCCGGGCTCGGTCCGGCCGAGGAAGGTCCGGTCGGTGGCCTCGAAGACCGCCGAGAGCCCGTTCGAGTCCACCTCGTCCGGGCCGAAGAGCCGGAACCGGTCCGGGTTGGCCGCGATCACGTCCCGGAGCCAGCCGCCCAGGGTCCTGGTCGCCCCGCCCTGCGGGCTGCCGGGCCGCTCCACCGGCACGGCATGGTCGCGGACGTCGGGCAGGACCAGGTCGCGGAGCATGACGCCGCCGTTGGTGTGCGGGTTGGCGCTCATCCGCCGGTCGCCGCGCGGCGCCAGCCCGGCCAGGGACGCGACCGGCGCGCCGGTCGCGTCGAAGAGCTCCTCCGGCCGGTACGACCGCAGCCAGCGCTCCAACTGCGCCAGGTGACCGGGGTCGGAGCGTACCTCCGCCAGCGGAACCTGGTGCGCGCGGAAGGTCCCGGCGACCCGCTCGCCGTCGACCTCGTCCGGGCCGGTCCAGCCCTTCGGGGTGCGCAGCACCAGCACCGGCCAGCGTGGCCGCTCGACCGGCGCGCCGCGCCGGGCCCGGCGCTGGATCTCGGTGATCTCGTCGAGCGCCCGGTCCAGGGTGGTCGCCAGCTCCCGGTGTATCCGGGCGGGCTCCTCCCCGGCCACCAGATACGGCTGGTAGCCGTAGCCGCGCAGCATGGCGAGGAGGTCGTCCTGCGGCATCCGGGCCAGCACGGTCGGGTTGGCGATCTTGTAGCCGTTGAGGTGCAGGATCGGCAGCACCGCGCCGTCCCGGGACGGATCGAGGAAGGCGTTGGAGAGCCAGCTCGCCGCCAGCGGGCCGGTCTCCGCCTCGCCGTCGCCGATCACGCAGGCCACCAGCAGGTCGGGGTTGTCGAACGCGGCACCGTGGGCGTGCGCGAGCGCGTAGCCCAGCTCGCCGCCCTCGTGGATCGAGCCCGGCACCTCCGCCGCGACGTGACTCGGCATCCCGCCCGGGAAGGAGAACTGCCGGAACAGCCGCGTCATCCCGGCCTCGTCCCGGCCCACCGACGGGTACAACTCGGTGAAGGTCCCCTCCAGCCAGGTGTTCGCGATGATGGCCGGGGCGCCGTGTCCGGGCCCGGTCACCAGCATCGCGTCCAGGTCGCGGGCCATGATCAGCCGGTTCAGGTGTACGTAGACCAGGTTCAGCCCCGGGTCCGTCCCCCAGTGCCCGAGTAGCCGGGGCTTGACGTGCTCCGGCGCCAGCGGCTCGCGCAGCAGCGGGTTGGCCAGCAGGTAGATCTGCCCGGCGCTGAGATAGTTGGCCGCGCGCCAGTAGGCGTCGATCCGGCCCAGTTCCTCGTCGGTCGGTATGGTTCACTCCTGCACGTAGAGGCCGTGCGCGCCGCGTACCACGATCACCGGGGTCGGGGCGTGGTAGAGCATCGCCTGGCTCACCGCGCCGAGCATGCCGCGCCACGGCTCGTCGCCACGGGCGCTGACCACCACGAGCTCGGCCCGGCGCGTCTCCTGCACCAGCGCGGACTCGGGGTCGCCGAGCCGCACCTGCTGGTCGACCCGGACCGACGGGTACTTCCGCTGCCACGGCGCCACCGCCTCGGCCAGCTGCTCGACGATCTCGGGTGGCGGGCCGCCGGTCGCGCCGTCCGGATCGCAGACCTGCACCACGACCAGGTCGGTCCGGTGCCGGGAGGCGGTGTCGAAGGCGTAGTCGAGGGCGGTCAGCGAGCTGGCCGAGCCGTCCACTCCGACCAGTACCGGGCCGCTGGAGGGGGGCGTCTCCCGGGCCACCAGCACGCTGCACCCGGCGCGGGCGGCGAGCTGCACGGAGGTGGCTTCGGAGTCGGCCGGTACGTCGGGATCCAGGGCCAGCCCGCCGTCGCCGATCACCAGCAGCGCGGCCGAACCCGACTCACGGAGCAGGGTGGTGATCACCGGTCCCTCGATGAGTGCCGTGCTGACCTTGATCTCGGGCTGGACGCGTCTGGCGGTGCCGAGGGCCCGCTCCAGCAACTCCTCGGCGGGCCGGCGCGGCTCCTCCGGCATCGGTTCCGACGGGTTCGCCGCCCAGTTGAAGGCGTGCACGATGCGCAGCGCGCGGGTGTGCAGGGCCGCTTCCCGGGCCGCCAGTCGGACGGCGCTCAGGCTGAGCCGGGAGTCGTCGACCCCGACCACGACCAGTGCACCGGACGGGGCGTTCACCGCCGCCCCGCGGTCACCTCGGCCACCGGCCCGGCACCGGACGGCTGGCGTATCCTCCGCACCTACCGAGCGTAACCGGGCATCGCGGTGCAGGTGACCGGAACGGGGTAGTCCGGTACGGCGGCCGCACAGTGGATGGTCGGTCAGCGCCCGACCCGGAGTACGACGACCGTGGCGTTGTCCCGGCCGCCCGCGACGAGCGTGTCGGCGAGGATTCCCCGGACCATCTCCGCGAGCCCGGCGCCCGTGCCGAGGCGGCCTGCCAGCCGCTGGTAGTCGAGTTGCTCGGCGACCCCGTCCGTGCAGAGGCAGTAGACGTCGCCCGGGCGGAGCGTGACGTGCAGCAGGTCCGGCTCGGGCATGCCCGGGTGACCCACGTAGCGGGTGAGCTGGTAGCGGGCGGCGGCCGCCTCCGGGGAGTCCGCCGGATACCAGCCGTAGACGGCGCCGAGCCAGGCGGCGGTGTGGTCGACGGTGAGCAGTTCGAGCAGGCCGTCCCGGAGCCGGTAGGCGCGCGAGTCGCCGATCTGCACGATCCAGGCGGGAAGCGGGGCGGCGGGCTCCCCCGACCGGACCGGCGCGTCGCTGCCGGATGGCGACCGGGCGATCGGTGCGCCGTGCCGGGCCCCCGCTTGCGGTGCCGGTGGGGTGGCGACCAGGCCGGTGAAGGTGCAGCCGGTCAGTTCGTGCAGGTCGGCGGCTGCCGTCCGGACCGCGAGTTGGGTCTCGGCCATCGCCGCGCGAAGCTGCTCGGGCCCGATGTCGGGGGCTGCGGCCCGTACCCCGGCGACCATCGTCTCCATCGCGGTGCCGCCGGCGATGCTGCTGCCGCGCCCCTCGCCCATCCCGTCGGCCACCGCGACGAAGGGCAGCACCGGATCGAGGTGCAGCACGTCGAAGTTGGCCGAGTAGCGCTTTCCCACCCGGCTGCCGCCGGCGGCCTCCAGGCGATGGCCGGCGAGCGGATAGCTACGGACGACGTCGCCCTCGGCGGGCATCCGGTCCGGACCCGTCACAGGGCTACGGTGCATGGCGGCGACGTTAGCAGGGTTTAGCTACCGACCTGGGCGGTATATGCGAATCACCGCAAAACGGCGCTCTCGTCCCGAATCCCTACCTTCGACGCCGCCCACTCCGGAGCAGTCCGGCACGCGCAGCGCAGGTCGCGTCTTGCCGTCAACGCAGGTCGCGGAAAAAGGCGGTGATGTCGGTGGCGAGCAGTTCCGGTTCCTCGTGTGCGGCGAAGTGGCCGCCGCGGGGCATCGGGGTGTAGCGGGTGAGCCGGTAGGTGCGCTCCACCCAGCGGCGCGGTGGGCGTGTCAGGTCGTGCGGGAAGACGGCGATGCCGGTCGGCACCTCCACCCGCCGCCAGGAGTCCCGGCCGAAGCGGTGATACTCGGCGTAGGGCCGGAACGAGGTGGCGATCGTGTTGGTGAACCAGTAGATGCTGGCCTGGGTGAGGATCTCGTCGTCGGTGAACGCGGCGGACAGGTCGCCGCCGCAGTCGCTCCACGCCCGGTATTTCTCGACGATCCAGGCGAGCAGGCCGGCCGGGGAGTCGCTGAGCCCGTGGGCGAGCGTAGCGGGTCTGGTCTGCTGCTGGTGCTCGTAGCCGCCCTCCTCCGCGTGCCACTGTGCCAGCTGTGCGAGGTGGGCCCGCTCGTCGTCGCCGAGTGGTTCGTCCGGGGCGACCGGTGGGTTCATCGCGGCCAGCAGGTGCAGGCCAACCACACTCTCCGGGTGCGCGGCGGCCAGCCGGCTGCTCACTCCGGCGCCGAGATCACCGCCGTGCGCGCCGTATCGCTGGTATCCGAGGATGTCGTGCATCAGCGTGTGCCACAGCTCGTGGGTGGGCGGCTCGGCGGGCCATCCTGGTCGGGGTTCGGAGAAGGCGAATCCGGGCAGCGACGGGATCACGACGTCGAAGGAGTCAGCCGGGTCGCCGCCGTACCGGCTGGGGTTGGCCAGCCGGTCGCCGAGCCGGGTCAGCTCCAGGAAGGTGCTGGGCCAGCCGTGGGTGAGCAGGATCGGCATCGGCCGGCCGCCTTCGCCGCGTAGCCGTACCAGGTGTATCCGGGCGCCGCCGACCGGCACGGTGAACTGTGGCACGGCATTGACGGCGGCCTCCTGGATGCGCCAGTCGAAGCGGTCGGCCCAGTAGCGCAACAGCCGGGCCATGGTTTCCGGCTCGGTGCCGGCCGTCCAGCCCGGTGCCGGGATCGGCGTGGGCCATCGGGTGTGGCGCAGTCGCCGTCGCAGGTCCTCCAGTTCTGGCTCGCTGACGTGCAGGGTGAAGGGTTCCAGCTCGGTTCTAGACACCAGTGAACGTTAACAGTGGTGTCGCCGATGTCAACACCGGCTTGTGGATATGGTGGTGTCGTGACAGAGCGCCAGCAGGTGTCCGAGGAGATGCGCGTGATCGAGGAGTTCCTGAACACCGTCGATGAGCGCACGTTCCGCCGGCACGGCACCGCGCACGCCGGCGGCGACCGGCTCGTCTCACCCGCCGCGCTCTCGGAGTGGCTGTCCGGACACGGCCTGCTGCCGTCCGGCACGCGGCTGGGTTCGGCCGAGTTGGTCGAGGCCGTGCGGTTACGTACCGCGCTGCGCCGGTTCCTGCTGTCGGCGGCGCCGGAACGCGGGACCGCGGCGGTCTTCGCCGATTTTCCGCTACATCTCGTCCCGGGAGCGGAGGGGGCGCTCCGGCTGGCCGCGACAGGCACGGCCGGGTTGGCGCCGATCGTCGAGGCCGTCGCCGCCGCCGTGGTGGACGGCTCGTGGGCCCGGTTGCGGATCTGCGCTGCGCCCGACTGCCGTTGGGTCTTCTACGACCTCTCCCGTGGTGGCGGCGGGCGCTGGTGCTCGATGGCGGTCTGCGGTAACCGCGCCAAGACCCGCAGCTACCGGCAGCGGCAACGGACGACCTGAATGTGGTGGCTGGCGCGATCCGCGTAATTGGATTGCGCCGGACGAGGATGCGGGCCAAGGCTTACACGATGGTTGATCGGTCTGTTCCGGAAGCGGCGGTCCCGGTGCCGGAGCCTGTCAGGTTCGTGTGCGACCTGCTCATCGGTTTCGGCTCTCCGTGGTTCCTCTGCGGTGGGTGGGCCGTCGATGCCAGGCTCGGGCGGCAGACGCGCGATCATTGGGATGTCGACATTGCCGTGCTTCATCGTGACCAGCGCGCCATCTTCGAACACTTTCCGGGCTGGGCACTGGTTGGGCACGATCGGCACGTGCCGGACGACACCGCCGAGCCGTGGAACGGTCGACACCTTGACCTGCCTGCCCATGTTCATGTCCCGAAGCTCGGAAGCCCGCTTGCGACCTCGACGGCGGTGACCCACCCGGACTTCGAGTTCGAGTTCCTGCTCAACGAGGGCTCCGACGGCCACTGCGTTCTCAATCGTGAGCTGGACGTCGCCGTCCCGCTGGACCGCTGCATCCGACCGTCTTCCTGGGGCGCACGGCCGTTTCATGATCGATAGTGGCGTTGAGTGACGATGCCCGCGTTGGCGTGTCGGATATGGACGAAGCTCCGTTGAGTCCAGGTCTTTCCACAGATCTGGTTCAAACGGAGCTTCGTCGTGCCGCAGTCTGCCACCCTCATCGCCGATCCGTCGCCCGTGCCGCTGCCCGAGGACGTCTCGTTCACGCCTTCGTGTCACGGTCTGCTCGATCTGCTGCTCGCCGTCGGCGACGGCCGGTCCGACCAGGGCCGTGATCATCCGGTCGCGGTCGTGCTCGCGCTGGTCGCGGCGGCCACGGTCGCCGGCCTGAAGGGCTACACCGCTATCAGCGGCTGGGTCGCCGACGTGCCTGCTGAGATCCTCGACAGCCTGTATACGCGGGTCGAAGCCCGCCCCGGTGCACGACCGTCACGCTCGACACTGTGGCGGGTATGCACCGACACCGACGGCGATGTCCTGGACGCGGTGATCGCCGAATGGACCACCGCCCAGCGCACCGGCACCGGCACCGGCACCGGCGAACAGGATTCCACCAGCAGCGATACACCGGCACAGATCCGTCTGGACGGCAAGACCGTACGCGGCGCCGTCGACGCCGACGGCGAGCAACTGCATCTGCTGTCCGCCCTGGCCGGATCGCCCGGCCCGGACCCGGCCGCCGTCATCATCGCCCAGGCCCCGACCGACGGCGCCAAGACCCGCGAACCAGAGACCGCCCGCGCCTTGCTGGAGACCCTCGATTTGCGCGACGCGACCGTCACCGCCGACGCCCTGCATACCGTCAAGGCCACCGCCGAGCTCATCCACCAGCAAGGCGGCCACTTCGTGCTACCGGTCAAAGAGAACCGGCCCGCGCTGTTCGATGCTCTCAACGTCCTGCCCTGGGCCGACACGCCGATCGGTTACGAGAGCACGGAAACGGGGCACGGCCGTACCACCCGCCGCACCATCCGGGTCCTGCCCGCCCCGCCCGGCCTGCCGTTCCCCCACGTCAGCCAGGTCTGGCTTATCGAACGCTACGTCACCACCGGCGACGGCAAGCAGTCCGCCGCCGCGCAACTCGGTGTCACCAGCCACCCCGCCGAGGCCGCCGGCCCGACCGAGATCGCCGCGTTCAACCGCGGCCAGTGGACCATCGAATCCCTGCACTTCATCCGCGATACCTGCTACCGCGAGGACCACTCCCGCGTGCGCACCCGCTCCGGCCCACGCGTCCTCGCCTCGCTACGCAACCTCGCCATCAACGCCCTACGCCTGGCCGGCCGCACTGATATCACCGAAGCCACCCGCTGGGCCAACCGCGACATGACCAGGCCATTCACCATCCTCGGCCTCACCGGATGATGTTGAAACGGCCGTGTCCTGGGGCGTGCCCACGGCCGCCGCAGAGGTTGTCCTGTTCTTCAAGGCCGGCGGAGATCTGAGCGTCAGGGATATGCGGACAACGGAAAGGCTGTTCCGGGATCGCGACGAGCAGGACTTCTTCGCCCTCCTGCCCACGCTTTCCGAAGGTCAGTGCTTGTGGCTGCGAGAGTCACTCGGGAAGATCCGGCCCGAGCATCCGTGGCTGGTTCACCTCGACTCCTGAGACTGGTACGCGCCCGGGTGAATCAGTCTCGACGGGCAGGATTGGTGGATCTTGGTGCCCCGAGTCGGCGTGGGCGTAGCAGCCGGTGGCGTTCATGCCGGGCAGACCAGGCGGTCCCGTCGTCCGCGCAGACCAGTGTAGGTTCTCAGCGAAGGTGATCCGGGGCAGCGCGCTGACCAGCAGCGGATCAGATTTGGTGAGAAGCGCTACGGTGTCTTCTTCTCACCGAAACTGATCTCTTTGCTACGTAGCCGCCGGTTGGTTTGTGGGCGGACAGGCGGTCGGCAACGCCTGCCAGTGCTGCGAGGTATGACGCCATAACCGCATCGACGGGTAGCCTGAAACGTAGCGTCCACGAGGGCTTCGAGAGCGGGGGTGACGATGGACTTCCCCACGCTGCTGAGATCCGCCTTTGGCCTGTTGATACCCGCTGCACTGCTGCTGGCGGCGTTATGGGCGTTTGGTGCGATCCGGCGCAGGCTTACCGCGAGGCGGAACCGACAGACCAGGGGCGGTGGACTCGACTGAGCCCACCGCCCCTGGATCCGTCAACGCTGGGCGTCGATCAGCCCCTGACGTGCGACAACAGCTGCGTCAGTGGTGATGAGTAGCCCGACATCCGACCAGATTACGAGCGGTACGTAGCCCAAGGCTTCGGCGAGCTTGTTGATCCAGGCGAGGCAATCCTCGATCGACTGCGTCGAGACGGCTAGATCAGTGGCGATCGTGTGGGTGGCAACCGGCTGGCCGGCCCGCTCGGCGAGATAGCGCACGAGGCCCTGGCCGTTGCTGTCGACCTTGCGGAGCAAGGCGCGAGCGTCGAACGCGACGTCGGGCCTGCCCGTGATCCACTCACGGGTCGGGTCGTTGGCGGGGTTCTCGTCGATCATCACCACTCCAGGGCTACCCATGCCTCCACGGCGGTGGCCGCTGCCGGCGGTTAGGCGGTGCAGGTGTCGGTCGCGCGACCGATGTAGGCATCATCCGAGTTGTAGTAGGCGGTCACCCACAACATGAAGGTACCGCTGAGCAGACTTGCATGGTCCCCGGTCGGAGTGCTCCATGATCCGCTCGACGACGCGTAGGGCCAGTTCTCGGTGGTCTTCCACCACTGGCCGTTGATGAACAGGTCGCGGTAGATGTGCAACTGCCTGTTGGGTTGGGCGTCCACGCCCCACCCCTTGTCCTGAACGTACCTCGTCGGAAGGATGTGGCAGGCGATGTCGGCGTAGACGATGGGGGCGAGTGCCTGTGGCTGGCTTGCCTTGGCCATGGCGAGTCTCGCAAGGGCTCCGCGCTCGTCCGTCCGGAAGAGATCGGGCGACAGCGAGGAAGCTGCCGACACTCCGCTGGGCCGAGCTGCGGCTGGTGAGGCTGCGGCGGCCAGGAGGGTGGCGACGATAAGTAAGATCGCGCTTCCCTGGTGCCCAACGCGTCGGATCACTCTCTGCACTTGTGGGCCTCCTTACTGTGGCATCAGTTCGGCCCGATGCTTCCAATGGGGAACCGGCAGACGGAACCCAAAAGTCGCATCCACGACTGTAGATATACGAAGAGTTTCCAAATTTGCCCAACTCGCCTGGGGCGAACGGAATCACGCACCCATGGCGGGAGGGCGTGACGTCGCCGTCAACCAGCAAGATGAACATCGTTTGTGACTGGTGGTGCCGTGGTTACTTAGCGGGCGCCCTGGTTGGGTGACCGGGTTGAGCCTTGGGCCAGGGTTCGGTAGATCGTTCGGTCTGGTTCGTTGATGTTGCGCCAGAACCAGGCGGGCATGTCCGTTGTGCCGGCCCAGCGAGACAGCGGGTGGGCGGGGCGGAGCAATTGCTCGGGCGCCGGGTGTTCGAGGCAGCGCGCGGCGGCGAGGAGGAACTGCATGGCTGAGGGGGCGTCGCGGTCCCCGCTTGGGGTGAGCAGCAGTTCGGGGATCGAGGTGAACAGGCCGGTGAGCGCGACGATTTCCGGGTATCGGATGACAGTGTCGGGAACGTCCGGGAGGTGCTCGGCTCGGGCGCTCCAGCGGGCACTGATCTGCTCTGGCTTGTCCCTGTAAAATCCGGCCCGGCCTCGTCCCCAGAAGCGAGTGATGCCGGCGGCTGCGGCGAACGCCTCGCCGATGGTGTCTCGGTGGCGGCGGCGAAGGATCTTGTAGCGGTGCGCAGCGGTGACGATCTCGGGTGTCGCCCCGAGGGGCTGTTCGTTGCCACGGTCGGACCGGTAGTGGTAGGGCACCAACGTGCGGCGGTGCTGGATGCAGACGGGTGGCTGGCCCGGTTCGAGCTGGATGATGGACGGGACGCGGATTCCGCGGCGGGCCGTGCAGTGGGAGCAGGGGCGTAGCAGGGTGGGATCGGTGCCGCCCAGCGGTATCCAGTCGCGCAGCGGCTCCGGCCCCGGTCTTTTGAGAGTGCGGGTGGAGATGGCGGCCAGCAGGACGGTTTCGGGATAGCCGCTGAGGATGGCCAGCCGCGCGAGCGCCGGCCGGTTGAGCGCGAGGTCGTGCGTGTGGAACGGGCCGATGTGACCGGCGTGGTCGGTGGCGATGTGGCGGATCAGCAGAGGGCGGTCGACGCGGTTGGCGTTGGCGAGCCGTCGCAGGTAGGAGATCATGAGTTCGCGCGGCATCGGCCGGACTCGGATCGGCAACGGGCGCAGGCGGCGTTGCCAGTAGGGGTCGCGCGGGTCGAGCACGGTCAGGCGGCTCCGCTGCCGGCCGTGTGTGCGGGCGTCCGGCGTGGCCGGGCCGCTGAAGCGGTGGCACCCGGCCGGGGATGTTCGGCGGCGTGGTCGAGGACGACCCGGTCCAGGGCGGCCTTGGTGATGCGTTCGGTGCCGTCGAAGATGGCCTCGATTGCGGCGTCGCGGATCAGGTGGGACAAGCTGCCGATCATGCCGCTGGTTCGTTCGTGCAGGTAGCCGGCGAGACGTAGCAGCGAACCGGTGCGGTGCTGGTGCAGGCGTAGCGCGTGTTCGAGGGCGCTGACCAGCGCGGCCCACTGCTCGCGCTGGGTGCGGGTGCCGTAGGCGAACGCCGTGGTGGCGATCGAGGCGAAACGGCCGGCGATCTGCCGGCCACGGACGCCAGAGAATAGACCGGCGTGTTCGACGTCGATGCCGGCGTAGACGAACGTGGCCGGGAGCCGCTCGGCCAGGTATTTGAGCTGGTCGGAGGCTTCCGCGCCGACCCGGGTGGCCAGGTTGAGGTTGTGTATCTCGTCGACGAGCACGAGGTCGGTGCCGAGCTGGGAGAGCACGTCGCAGACGGCGTTGGTGATGTTGACCTGGTTGAGGTTGCGGGGCAGGGGCAGGCCGAGGAACCGGGCGAACTCGGCGGCGAGGACCTTCGGAGTGGCAGCTGGCGGGACGGTGACGTAGACGACCGGCAGGAACGGGCCGGGCGCGGTGCGCCGACGCCGGGCCAGCAGTTCGTGGTGCTTGCCGAGCTGCTTGATAGCGGTGCTCTTGCCGGTGCCGGAGTCGCCGGTGACGACCAAGCCCCGCCGTGCGGTGTCGGTGCCGCGGTTGAGCAACACGAGTCGCCGGCCGGTGTTGACGATCTGGTCAACGGTCGGGGTGGCCACGATGATGAGCCGGGCGTGGTGGGCGATACGGGCATCGTCGTAGGCGTCCCGCTCGGCCGGGGTGAGTGCGGCCAGCCGGGCAGCCGCCAGCACCTCCATCCGGGAAGGCTGCTGCTCGATGAACGCCGCCCAGCCTTCCTTCGTGGTGGGCGGTTCGTGGGCCGGCGGATCGACCAGGTCTGCCGCCGGGGTGCGGGTCACCGGTAGCGCCGTTCGTCGCCGGGCTCGAACACCCCGAACGGGATCACCTTCGCCAGCGGCACGTCCCGGTCCTCCTCTTCGACGTCGGCAGGTTCTTCCGGGTCGGCCAGCGGGGTGGACGGGATCGGCCGGGACGCGGCGCGGGTCCGGGCGGCCACCCGCTGATGGCGGGCGTCGCCGCCGGGGCCGGCGCCGGCCCGGGTGAGGAGGTCGTCCAGGGCGCGGGCAACGGCGGTCTCGTCGGTGTCGTCGCCACCGCGGCCGGCGACGATCTGCCGGGCGGCCCGCCAGGTGAAGTCGGCGAACGGCTGCCCGACCATCGGCAGGTGGGTCCAGGCGGCCGTGATCCAGCCGCCGCCCTGGTGATCCCGGACGAATACGTGCGACAGGTCGTAGGGGTCGTAGTGGACCTCCCACAGCTTGCCCTTGCCGACCACGCCAGAGGACTCGTGCCGGTAACGGCCCAGATCAGGACTGTCGTAGTGTCGGTAGTCGATCTGGATGCCGTGATCGCCGATGGTGCGCCACGCGACCGGCAGCAGCTCCAGGTAGTCGGTGCCGGTCAGCGGCAGGGTGACGTACCCGGCCGCCGCGATCGCGGCGGCGAACATCTCGTTGGGCGACAGCACCCGGCCACCGGCATCCGGGTCACGTAGTCCCTCGTGCGGGCGGGGCTGCCACCCAGCGACGATCCACTCGTCGAGTAACTCCTGAAGCTGGGGCAGTGACCACACCGCCTCGGTGGCCGCCGCCGTGCCCCGCCGAGTGACGTTCGGCCCGACGTAGCCGGCCACGTGCTGGCAGAACAGGGTGCGGATCGAGCCGAACGTGCGCTCGACGTGGCCCTTGTCGGTCGGGGTGCCCGGCCGGGCCGGCTCGACGGAGATCCCGAGCCGGGCGCAGGCCCGCACGAACGTCTCGGAGACGAACACCGCACCTCGATCGGTGACGATGGTCTCCGGGACGATGACCGGCCGGGCGGCGGCGTGCTCCAGCCGCGCGTCCAGGTCCAGCAGCCGCCGGTGGGGGATGCGCGAGCGGGCCATCGCCAGCGCGTCCGCCCAGCCGGGCCGCATCGGCTCCGGGACCAACATCTTGGCCAGCAGCAGCGCCGCGTCGACGGCCTTGGTGCCCTTCGGGCGCAGCACCGCCGCGCAGATCGAGCGAGTCGCGACGTCCAGCACGACGGTCAACTCCACCCGGCCGGTCACCCCGTCGTCCAGCAGCGCCATCACGTCCAGCGGGGACGTGTCGATCTGCACCAACTCGCCTGGGCGGACCGCGACGGCGCGGGTGAACGGCCGCGCTGGCCGATTCGCCAGGCTGCGGCGGGTGGTCGCCTCGCCGAAGGTATGCCGGCCGGCATCCATCACGGCGACCAGGCGGTAGAACGTCGCCGTCGACGGCATCGGCACCACACCTGACCCGTGCTCGACGGCCAGCAAATGTTCCACCCGGCGCCGCAGCCGTGACCGGGTGCCGGTCGACTCCCCGGTCTCGGCCGCCATCACAGCCTCAACCGCCGCGACCACCCGGTCGTCGACCCGACCGTAGGAGGACGCCGGGCGGGTGGCCCGGTGGTCGACCAGGCCCCACAGGCCTTCGGACCGGTAGCGCAGCCGCATCCGCTTGACCGTGACCGCGCTGGTCGGCTGCCCCGCCGCGGTCAGCTCGGCCGCCTTGGCCGCCTCCCGCTCCGCCAACGTGTACCGGGCCGGGTCGTAGGGCTCGCGCGGCCGGACACCTGCCGGCGCGTCCGGCGGCAACCCGGTCTGCACCTCCACGACGTGCCGCTCCCACTGTCGGGCACGCTCCAGCACCGTCGCCGGCAGCGCGTCGACCAGCCCGACCGGATCCAGCCGGGCCGGCGCCGGACCGGCTTCCAACAGCTCGAAGCCCGGCGACGCCAGCACATGTGCCAACAGCAACACCTGGGCATCGCCGACCTCATCGACCAGGCGTACCCGCACACCCTGCAAGCCGCCGACCGTCCACGATCGACCGTCAAACTGCAACCGGTCGCCGACCCCCAGCACCGCCCGCCCGGCGCCGCTCACCGGGCCGCCGCCGACACAATCGACAGCTCCGACAGCGGCACCGCAAGATCGGTACTCAGCCGGCCGCACCACAGCAGGTGGAACACCGTCGGCAGACTGGCCAGCGGGTCACCCAACCGTGCCGCGCCGTCCATCAACGGCGTCGGCTCCGCGAACACCGCCGGAGCGGCAGCGGCGACCGCCGGGCGCAGGCAGCGCGGATACCGATACCCGGCCAGCCATCGGACGTTCGCCATCACCACCGGATCCGGCTCGTGCACCAGCCGATACTCCCAACCAGCCTCGGCGCAGGCCCGGCCGGTCGTCTCGAACGCCGCCGCGTCACGCGGGCGTACCCGCGCGGCCGGGCGGACATCGATCACCACACCGGTGCCGTCGACCAGCCGTACGAAGAAGTCCGGCGCGTGCGAGCGCCGCCGGCCCGCGTGGTCCCACGACAGCCAGAATGGCTGCGACGCCATCGCCACCACCGAGGGGTCGAAGTCCAGGAGCGTCAGATGATCCCGCTCCAACCACGACTCGAAGCCCACATGCCCGCCGATCGTCGCCGCCCACCACAGGCCCGTGTTGTTGCGCTGCCCCCGATACGCGGGGAACGACCGAACCGGCGGCACCAACTCGAACGCCACCCCGGCCACCGCGCCCAGGTCCTCCCGCTGCTCCCGCCCGTCCGGGCCGACGTACCCGACCACAAACCCGGACAACGAGGCAGGCGCCGAACCCCGCAGAGCCACCAGACCGCCCAAACCCGACCGCCTCCCCTGATCCAGATCCGCCCAAAGGCTAGCGACGACCCGGACGGCCGCACGCAGCCGGGCGGATCAAGTTCCGTGAGAACGGATCAGATACGGATCAGATCCAGTGAGAACGGATCAACTTTCGTGAGAACCCACAGCCACCATCTCGTTGTCAACTGGAGTTGACAAGAGCATGCTGTCAACCTATGTTGACAGCATGAGTCAGGCAACGGATCTGGCGGCGGCGGCCGGTAGCACCGACCCGCGGGTCGGGCTGCGCGCGGTGGTGGCGTTGCGCCGGTTGTTGGAGCGCCTGGAGGTCGTCCAGGTCGACAACGCCCGGCGGCAGGGCTGGTCATGGCAGGAGATCGCCGACGCACTCGAGGTCAGCAGGCAGGGAGTCCACAAGAAGCACGCCGGCCGGGCGTCGGCGCGTACCCAGGGAGGGCAGTGATGTTCGAGCGGTTCACGGTGCAGGCCCGGGAGGTGGTCCGTGGGGCGGTGGCGGCACGGGAGCGGCTGGGACACCGCACGGTCGGCACCGAGCACCTGCTGTTCGCCCTGGTCGACGAGAAGACGAGCTCGGTCGCCGGGCTGCTCCACGAGGCCGGCGTGAACACCGATCGGGTGGCCGAGGCGATCGACCGGAAGGTCGGGCGCGGCACCGAGGAGCTCGGCGACCGCGACGCGGAGGCGCTCCTGTCGATCGGCATCGACCTGGCGGCGGTCCGGTCCAAGCTCGAGGAGTCGTTCGGCGAGGGTGCGCTGGAGGGGCCGCCGTCGCGGCCGTCCCGGCGCTGGCCCTTCCGCGGCTGGGAACTCTCCAACCGCTTCTCCGCGCGGGCGAAGAAGGTGCTGGAGTTGGCCCTGCGCGAGGCGGTCAACCTGCGGCACCGGGAGATCGGCGCCGAGCACATCCTGCTCGGCCTGATCCGGGAGGGCGACGGGCTGGCCGCGCTGGTGCTGACCGAGGCCGGGGTGGACCTCGTCGAGCTGCGCCGCCGGACCCTGCGCTCCTTCCGCGACAGGGCGGCCTGAGACACCGGTCGGCTCGGGGCGGGATCCCGCCGGTGAGGGCTCAGCCTGTCGGTGGGGCTCAGCCTGTCGGTGGGGCTCAGTCGGTAGGTGAGGCTCAGTCGGCTGGCCGGGCGGCGTCGAGCTGCTCGCGGAGGATGTCGGCGTGCCCGGCGTGCCGGGCGGTCTCCTCGATCATGTGGGCGTAGATCCAGCGCAGCGATACCCCGCCCAGCCGGGGATGCGGCACCGAGTCGTCGAGGGCCGACCGGGCGGCGACGCGGCGCGACTCCTCGCACGCCTCGGCGTACTCGGTGAGCAGCCGCTCGACGGTGTCGTCGGGGCCGAGGGCCCAGCTCGGGTCGCCGCCGTCGACCCAACCGGCGATGTCGGCGGGCTCCCGCGACGCCAGCCGGCGCTGGAACCAGCTCCGCTCCACCGCCGACAGGTGCTTGAGCAGCCCGCCGAGGGTGGTCAGCGACGGCACCAGCCGGCGTCGGGCACCCTCCTCCGACACCCCGGCGATCCTCTCGGCGACCTCCCGCCGCTGGCAGTCGAGGAACGCCTCCCACACCGCCCGCTCGCCGCCGGTGGAGACCGCTTCCTCGGGTGCCAACGGCGGATCGACCATGTGACTGTCGGGCCCTTCTCGGCTGCGGGTCGGGGAGGTTCACTGTAGTGGCCGCCGGCGGCCGGTCGCCGGTCTGCGCCGAATGCGTCGCCGGTCTGCGCGACACGTCACGTCCGTCCGGCTCGCCGCCGGCGGCAAGCTGCTGCACACTGGCGGCCGTGAAGGCGCGAGAGGGACGTACCCAGGGTGTGACGGCCGTGCACCGGACGGGCGGTGCCGGCGGTCCGCGGTCGGCGGTGGTGGTCAACCCGGCCAAGCAGCCCGACCTCGACGGGCTGCGCCGGACCGTCACCGAGGTGCTGGCCGCGGCGGGCTGGCCGGAACCGGAGTGGTTCACCACGACGGTGGACGATCCGGGCCAGGGCCAGGCGCGGGCGGCGATCGCGGCCGGCGCCGAGGTGATCTTCGTCTGCGGCGGCGACGGCACCGTGATGTCCTGCGTCGGTGCCCTGGTCGACACCGACGTGGCGATGGCCATCCTCCCCTCGGGCACCGGCAACCTGCTCGCCGCCAATCTGGGACTCTCCGACGACCTGGTCGCCGGCATCGAGGTCGCCGTGGAACGGGGCCGGCGACGCATCGACGTCGGCACCTGCGGCGACCAGTGCTTCGTGGTGATGGCCGGGATGGGCTTCGACGCCCAGATGCTCTCCGACACCTCCGAGACGACGAAGGCCCGGGTCGGCTGGCCGGCATACGTGATGGGGGCGCTGCGGCACCTGCGGGACCGGCCGATGCGGGTGTCGATCCGGATCGACGACGACCCGCCCCTGCGGCGCCGGGCCCGGACGGTCCTGGTGGCCAACGTCGGGCGCCTGCAGGGTGGCGTACGGCTGCTCGCCGACGCCGAGCCGGACGATGGCTGTCTGGATGTCGCGGTGCTCACGCCACGGACCCTCAACCACTGGCTCTCCCTCGGCTGGGCGGTGCTGCGAGGCCGTCGGCGGGTGCCCAGGATGGAGGTGCTGCGCGGCCGGCGCGTGATCATCACCAGCAACCGGGCCCAACCACGCGAACTGGACGGCGACCTCATTTCCCCCGGCCGCTCGCTGAAGGTGTCGGTACGCCCGCAGGCGCTCTGGCTCTGCGTACCGCAGCCGCAGACCGAACCCGACCTGTCGGTGGACGCCGACGCGGCAGGGGAGCGGGGCGAGCGCCGGGTCGAGGAAGCACGGTGAGTGCGAGGAGTGAGCCGGGGTTGCGAGCCCCGCAGTCACGAACTGGGGCGGCACGGTGAGTGCGAGGAGTGAGCCGGGGTTGCGAGCCCCGCAGTCACGAACTGGGGCGGCACGGTGAGTGCGAGGAGTGAGCCGGGGTTGCGAGCCCCGCAGTCACGAACTGGGGCGGCACGGTGAGTGCGAGGAGTGAGCCGGGGTTGCGAGCCCCGCAGTCACGAACTGGGGCGGCACGGTGAGTGCGAGGAGTGAGCCGGGGTTGCGAGCCCCGCAGTCACGAACTGGGGCGGCACGGTGAGTGCGAGGAGTGAGCCGGGGTTGCGAGCCCCGCAGTCACGAACTGGGGAAGTACCGTGAGCAGTACCCGGCTGGTCCCCGAGACGCGGTGCATGGCGGACGAGGAGCTCTCCGCCGACGACGCCTGGCACGCCCTGCGCCGGTACGGCGGCTGGCACCTGGTCCGGGACGCCTTCATCCGGTTCCGGTACGGCGACGCGTTCAGCCACGCCCGGGCGCTCGCCCTGCAGCTCTGCCTGGCCGTGGTGCCGTTCCTGATCGCGCTGGCCGGTCTGATCAGCGACCTCGGGGCGGACGAGGGCGGCCTGGTGGTCGCCGACACGGTGATCGCGCTGACGCCGGGCGCCAGCGACGGGGTGGTCACGGAGCTGCTGGTCGACTCGGAGCAGACCGAGGACGCCGGTGAGCTGGCGCTGGCCCTCGGCCTGCTCACCGGGCTGGTCGCGCTGACGACGACGATGGCCCAGGTGGAACGCGGGGCCAACCGGATCTACGGTGTGGAGCGGGACCGGCCGGCGTTCGCGAAGTACGTCCGCGCCGCCGTGCTGGCGCTCACCGCCGGGGCGCCGGCGCTGGCCGGCTTCTTCATCCTGGTCGGCGGCGGCGAGCTGGGTCGCTCGATGGAGCGGCACTACGACTGGTGGGGGCCGTCGGCTCACCTCGCCTGGGACCTGGTCCGGTGGCCGCTGAGCCTCGGGCTGACCGTCTTCGCCGTGGCGGTGCTGTTCCGGCACGCGCCGCGCCGCCGGCAACCCGGCCTGTCCTGGCTGCTGTTCGGGGCAGGATTCAGCATCGCGCTGTGGTGGCTCGCGAGCGTGCTGCTCGCCGGCTACGTCTCCTACAGCGACGCGTTCGGCGCCACCTACGGCGCGCTGACCGGGATGATGGCCCTGCTGCTCTGGGCCAACCTCACCGGGATCGCGCTCTTCGGCGGCCTCGCCTTCGCCGCCCAGTTGGAGGCGCTGCGCCTCGGCGACCACGAGCCGGCCGAGCCGGACCGGTGGGATTCCGACCGTGACCGGGCCGGGCCGGACGGGCGGGACCCCGACCGCATGCCGGGGCGGGACGAGATGACCGACGTCGATCCGGCGGCGGAGCTCGGCCGGACCGTGCCCGCGCCCTGGCCGGTCGGCGAGCGGGTGACCGGTGCCGTCGGCGCGGGGGAGCCGCACGACGCCTGACGGGTGTAGGCCCTCCGCACGGCGGGTACCGGGCTGGCCAGGACGAAGGGAGTTCTGGCGTGGCCACGGTCAGCGAGGTCTTGCGGCGCCCCATCGGACACTTCGCCGAGCGGAGCCTGGCCGGCTGGGCCCTGGTCACCGGCGCCGGCGTCGGGTTCGGCGTGCTGTTGCTGCTGGTCCGCCTCCGTTGGGAGCCGCTGCACACCGTCGACCACGAGACGGCGGCCTGGTTCAACCGGGTGGTCTCGGCAAACGGCGACCTGGTCACCGTGCTCCGGGCGGTCAGCTCGCTCGGCGGTCGGCCGATCATGTTCTGGCTGGTCACCATCGCCGTGGTGGGCCTGCTGATCCGCCGGCAGGGCCGGCTCGCCGTCTTTCTCATCGTCGCCGGCGTCGGCGCCCTGCTGCTCGACCCCTCGCTCAAGGAACTGGTGGGCCGGCTCCGCCCGGTGGTCGACATCCCGGTCGCCTCGGCACCCGGCAACAGCTTCCCGAGCGGGCACGCGCTGGGGTCGATCGTCGCCTACGGCGCACTGCTGCTGGTCTTCCTGCCCGCGATGCGGCCCCGCTGGCACCGGCTGGCCGTCGCCGTCGTGATCGCGGTCGTGCTGGCGGTCGGGCTGACCCGGATCGCGCTGGGCGTGCACTACGTCTCGGACGTCGTCGCCGGCTGGCTGCTCGGGCTCGCCTGGCTGGGCGTCACCGCGTACGCCTTCCGGCTGTGGCGCCGCGAGCGGGGCCGCCCGGTCCGGCCGCTCGCCGCCGGTCTGGAGCCGGAGGCGGGACGGGAGATCGCACCGGCACCGGCCGAGGAACACGTGCTGCCGCACCCCCGGGCGGCCGTCGCCGAGGTGCTCACCGGCTGGGTGCTGGTCTTCGGGTCGCTGTACGCCTTCGGCATGCTGGTCAGCTACCACGTCGACGGCACGTTCGTCGAGACGCTCGACCGGGAGGTGCCGGCATGGTTCGCCGCGCACCGCACCGACACGCTCGACCAGGTCAGTCATCTCGCCAGCATGGCCGGCAACACCCACGCGATCCTGCTGGTCTCGCTCGTCTTCTGCCCGCTGGCCCTGGCCTTCTGGCGGCGCTGGCGACCGGTGCTCTTCGTCGCCCTGGCCATGTTCGGCGAGCTGAGTCTCTTCCTCGCGTCGGCGCACGCGGTGGGCCGGCCCCGTCCCGAGGTCCCGCACCTCGACGGCCCGCTGCCGACCTCGTCCTTCCCCTCCGGGCACATCGCGGCGACCATGTGTCTCTGGGTGGCGATCGCCCTACTGGTGATGCCGCGTACCGACCGCTGGTGGCGCTGGCTGACCGTGGCGCTCGCCGTCGTCATGCCGCTGGTCGTCGCCACCTCCCGGATCTACCGCGGGATGCACCATCCCAGTGACTTCGTCGGGGCCATGCTGCTCACCGCGCTCTGGATCGGCCTGCTCTGGCTGGTGGTACGCCCCAACGAGGAGTTGACCGAGCGCACCGGGGAAACCGCCCCCGCCGACCGCCACCCGCGGGCTCCGGCCGAGCTGTCCGACCTCGACGACGAGCTGGTCCGGACGGTCCGGCGGGACTGACCCGTCGATGCGGAACGGGGGCCGTGGCATGCGGGCGATGACGTACAACATCAAGAACGGCGGGTGGGACGGCGCCGATCCGGCCCGGCTCGACCGGCTGCTCCGGGTCGTCGCCGAGCAGCGGCCGGACGTGCTGGCCTTGCAGGAACTCCGGGGCTTCCGCCGGGACCGCCGCCGGCTGGACGAGGTCGCGCGGCGGCTCGGGATGCGGGCCCATCTGGCCGGAGGGTGGTTCGGGCAGCCGGTGGCGATCCTGGTGCGGCCGCCGGTCGAGGTCGAGACGGCGGCACCGGTCCGCCGGCCGTTCCACCACGGGGCGCAGCGGGTCGTGCTCGGGACCGATCGGGGGCCGCTGACCGTGCTGGGCACGCACCTGCATCCGTACTCCGGGCGGCGCCGGCTGCGCGAGGCCGGCTGGCTGGTCGGCGCGGCCGGCCGGGGCGGGCCGGACCGCAGGCGGCTGCCGGACCGGCTGGTGCTGCTGATGGGCGACCTGAACTCGCTCGATCCGGGCGGCCGGCACGCCGAGCGGGTCGCCCGGCTGCCAGCGGCGTACCGGGGCAGGCACCTGCTGCCGGACGGCAGGACGGTGGACACCCGGGCGATCGCCGCGCTGCACCGGGCGGGATTCGTGGACCTGTTCCGGTCGGTGGGGGAGGGCGGTTCGGGAGCCGGGGAGCGGGCGGCGGGACAGCCGGGTGGCGAGCCACCGAAGACCGTGCCGACCAGCGGCGGTGGTGGGGTGGAGTTCACCGACATGCGGCTCGACTACCTCTTCGGCACGCCGCCGCTCGCCCGGCTGGCCCACGAACCGAGGGTGGTCACCGGAGGAGCGGCGGAGACGGCGTCGGACCACTACCCGCTGGTCGCCGACCTCGATCTGCGGCCGCGGTGACCGGCTGCCTCTCAGGTGCCGAGCCCGACGTCGCGGGCGAGCAGGGCCGCCTGCACCCGGTCCGCGACGCCGAGCTTCGCGAAGATCGCGGAGAGCTGGTTGCGTACGGTTTTCTCGCTGAGCCCGAAGTGCCGGGCGATCTTCGCGTTGGTGTCGCCGAAGGCGAGCCGGCCGAGGATGTCCCGCTCCCTGGAGGTGAGCTGGTTGAACGGGGCGGGCAGCTCGGCCGGGCCGCGGTTGAGCGCGGTGAGCACCGACGGGCCGATCCCCGGCCCGAGCACCACACCACCCTGGGCGACGGTACGCAGGGCGTCGATGACGGCGTCCGGGTCGGTGTCCTTCAACACGTAGCCGCGGGCTCCGGCCCGCAGTGCCCGGGCCACGATCTCCTCGTCGTTCGCCATCGTCAGCATCAGCACCTTGGTCTCCGGGCGCGAGTGGATGATGCGTGCGGTGGCGTCGACGCCGTCACCGTCCGGCAGCGTCACGTCCATCGCGATCACCTCGATCCGCTCGCCGACCGCGGTGCTGACCGCCTCGGCACAGGTGGCGGCCTCGAAGACCTCACTCACCCAGGGCTCGCCCTCCAGCATGGTGCGCAGCCCACGACGCACCACCGGGTGGTCGTCGACGATGAGGATCCGTCCACCGTGCACCATGCTCGTCGCCGCCTCTGCACGAACGCCGCGTTCTCCGGCGATGGCAGCGGCTCCGGCAGAGAGCTGGAACCACGCGACCGCCCGTCCATCGCGGGTTCAGCCTAGCGGGCTAGCCGACCCGGTCCGCGCCGCTGTCCGGTGTCGGGCGGTCGACGGTCGGCGAGGTGCTGCCGGCGGGCCGTGTCACTCCGCCGTGCGGCTGTGTCACTCCGCCGTGCGGCTGTGTCACCCTGCCACGCGGCTGTGGCAGCTCCGACTCCGGGTCGGCTCCGGCGGATCGGTGGGCCACCCCCCAGCGGCCGTCCGGGCCGCCGGAGTTGGAATCGGTCCCCGTGTCGCCGCCCGTGCGGTCGGCGGCGGGACGCTCCGTGCCGGGTGGGTCGGTGACCGCCCGGTCGAGAGTAGCCGGACGGTCGTGCGGTGGGGTGCCGGTCGCCGGGTCGGGCGTGGCCGGCTGGAACGGCAGACGCACCCGGATGGACGTACCGTGCGGATCCGTCGGGGTGATGTCGAATTCGCCGCCGAGTTCGGTGGCACGCTCCCGCATCGAGTCGAGGCCGACGCCGCCCGGCCGGCGCGGGCCGAGGCCCACGCCGTCGTCGATGATCTCCACCGTCATCGCCCGGTCCCGGCGCACCTTCACCTGGCAGGTGCTGGCCTGCGAGTGCCGCGTCACGTTGTTCAGCGCCTCCGCGACGATCCGGTACGCCGCCACCTCGATCGCCGCCGGTAGCCCCTGGAGGTTGCCGTCCACCTGCAACCGGACCGACAGGTTCTGGCTGTCGAACCGGGTGCACTCGTTGCGCAGTGCCGCGGCGAGTCCGCGGTCGAGCGCCGGTGGCCGGAGCTGGTCGACGAGCTGGCGCACCTCGGCGGTGCAGGTCTGCAGGTCCGCCGCGAGCGCGTCGAGGATGCGGAGGGTCCGGGGCTGGCCGGCGACCAGCTTGTGCGCCGCCCGGACCTGCATGGCCATGCCGGCCAGGGTCGGACCGAGACCGTCGTGCAGGTCGCGACGGAGTCGCCGGCGTTCCTCCTCGCGTGCGGTGATCAGCCGCTCCCGGGACTCCTGGAGGTCGTGGATGAGCCGCACGGCGTCGGCGGCCACCGCCGCGTGCAGCGCCAGGTCGTTCAGCAGACGCCGCTCGACCGGGGTGAACCGGCTCGTCACGCTCCGGTTCGCCACCAGCAGCCGGCCGACCCGTTCCCCCCGGGTGACCATGTCGAACGCCTCGACGGGGGTGCTCGCGGTGCCGTGCGCGGCGAGCACCCGGGGTCCCTCCCGCCCCTCGACCTCGACCGCCACGTGTGGCACCCGCAGCGACCGGGCGATGGTGCCGGTCAGCAGCGGCAGCACCGCGCCCGGCTCGACGGTGCGGCCGAGCAGGTCGCCGAGGCGCGCTATCACCTGGTACGGGTCGTCCCGGTCGCCGTAGAGCAGCCGGTTGACCCCCCGCTGCACCCGACCCCGGGCCGGTTCGAAGGCGACCGCGATCAGCCCGGTCGCCACCAGCGAGGCGTTCGAGGTGCTGCCCGACATCACCAGGTCACGCAGCAGGGCGATGAGCCCGACGAAGGCGGCGATGACCAGCAGGCTCATCACCAGCCAGACGATGGTGCGGTTGATGACCTGGTCCAGCCCGTAGAGCCGGTAGCGCAGCACGGCGACGGCCATCCCGACCGGCAGGGCCACCACCACGATCACCCAGGCACCCGTGAGGTCGATGGTGTCGAGCACCAGTCCGAGCAGCAGCAGGATCCCGGCCGCGAGCAGGCAGGCCAACTGGGCGCGGCTCTCACCGTCGGAGCGGCGCCAGCGCAGGATCAGCGAGACGAGCACGCCGACCAGGCCGACCAGGGTGACCCCGATGGCGAGTATCGCGACCAGGACGAGCGTCCGGGCTCGCGGGGTCGGCGCCGGCTCCGCGGCGCTGACCAGACTGTAGGGGTCGTCGAGGGCGGCGATCGCGTAGGCGAGGGCGGCGACGGCGGTGGCGGTGATGATCAGCACGGCGAGCGGTCGCCATCGCCGGGACGGCAGCCTCCCGTCCGGAAACACCAGCAGGGCAAGGATGATCAGTCCGTACGCCGGCCACCAGGCCCACTGGCTCAGCCACGCCATGGGCAGCCAGTTCGCCCAGCTCGCCGCGAGCAGGCCCACGCTCGCCGCCCCCCCGGCGGCGAGCATGAGCCGACCCACGAGGTGCCCCGGCACCCCGACCAGGATGAGGCTGCCCATGGCGGTGAACCCGACGGCGATAACTGCCGCCATTCCGGTTAGTACGACCGTCGAGTTGCCTGCGTTGACGACCTGTCCGGTCACCATCAGCGCGGCGACAACCACCGCCGTGGCCAGTACGCCGATGCGGCGTACTGACCATCGGCTGGTGCGTTCGGTGGATTCCACCCTTTGACCCCTGCCCGATCGAGCTTGTCAGTGTGTCCAGCCGGCGGCGTGCAGCGAGTTGTGGAACCAGCTGCCCGGCGTCATCAGCCTGATGCCGCCCGAGGGCGCGTCGCCCCCCGGGAAGTGCGCGGCGTCGTCGGCCAGGGTGCCACCGCCGAGCTGCGGCAGCGACTCGATCGCCGCTTCCGGAGTCAGCCCGGAGTCGGCGACGATCTCCGGGTGCCGGCGGATGTAGTCGCCGACATGCTGGACGACAGCCTGCAGCCGCCCCTGGATCAGCTCGGGCTCGGGATCGTCGAGCGTGGGTACCAATCCCTCCAGTTCCCAGGCGTGGCTGAACACCGGAGCGAGCCGGCGGCCCGCCTTGTCGAAGAACTCCAGGCCGCCCTGAGCCTTGGCGCCGATGTCCTTCTCGCCCAGCATCTCGGCCACACTGCCGTAGGCGTGCGCGAAGCTGTTGTCGCTGGCGATGACGATCGGTTCGATCTCCGTACCCGGAACCGGGCGAATCGGCTTAGCGGTCATGACACTCCCCTCGTAATCCAATCTCGACGGTTCAGGCGCTGGTGGCGACGGTTTCCTCCCGCAGCCTAGGCCCGGTCTTCGACGGGGCGCGGGATCCTCCGTCGGCAACGCATCATGTCCCGTCCGGCGTCCCGGAAGCCCGGGACCGGTGTCCCAGTCCACTCGGGAAAATCCGTCACGTCTGCCTACGGTCCGGTACCCGACCGGATTCCGGACGGCTACCCGACCGGCGGAGGAGGTTCGGCGTCTGTTCCGGGTCGGCGGAGCGTCCGCCCGCGTGCCCTGCGGGCGCTCGATATCCGCTCGATGCCCGGACGATACGCCGTGGCGGCACTCTCGTCGGCGGTGCCGGTCGCCACTCACCACGGCCGGCAGTTCACCAACCGCCAGATGGGGAGACGCATGACGCCCGAGTCATCGGTCATCGCGAGCCGGACCTCCGGCCGCGTCGTGCCGCCGCGCGGGCAGTTCCATGTCCCGGCGGCCGACGCGGCGCGCTCCGGGCGGCGCGAGCCGGCCGACCTCGTCACTCCCCTGCTGGACCGGCTCTGCCTCGCGGGCTGGACCGTCCGGCAGCGGGGCGGACGCACCCTGGTCGCCCCGGCGGTGCCGGTCAACCGGGTGCAGGGGTGGAAGCTGCACGTGTCGGCAACGCCACGGAACGCGGCGGAGGTCCTTGCCGCCTGCGTGCCGGTACTGGTCGAGACCACTACCGCGTTCGGCTTCGTCGCCACCGCGGCGGGCCTCGCGGCACTGAACGGCCCACGGGCGTCGCGGGCAGGGTCCGGGAAGTTCCTGACCGGGTACCCGGCGAGCGACGAGATGTTCCGGGAGCTGGCGAAGCGGCTCGACGAGGCGACGGTGGGGATGGTGGGGCCGGCCGTCCTCTCGGACCGGCCGTACCGGTTGGGCGGGGTGGTGCATTACCGGTACGGCGCCTTCTCCGGCATCGGGGTGCTGGACAACGACGGGCGGTACCGGCGTTGTCTGGTCGATCCGGACGGCCACCTGGTCGAGGACCGGTGCGAGCCGGGGGCCCCGCCCCCGGCCTGGGTCGAACCACCGTTCGGCCCGCTGCCGGAGCGGTCGGAGCCGGCGCAGTTCATGGCGGCGGTCGGTCCGACCGGACTGAGCGGACTGAGCGGACTGAGCGGACTGAGCGGGCTGAGCGGGCTGAGCGGGCTGAGCGGACTGAGCGTGGGGAGCGGTCTGGGCGGGCTGAGCGGTCCAGGCGGGCTGAGTGGCTCCGGTGGGGTGGCCGTGCCCGATGGGGTGACCCTGCATGGCGGGGTGGCCATGCGTGGTGGGGTGACCGTGCCAGGTCGGTCGGTCGCGCCGATGCAGGTCTTGGGGACGTCCGCCGCCGATCCGGTCGCCGGGTCGACGGGGACGGCCGGGTCCGCGGGGGGCGGACCGGGGGGCCCGGCCGGGCCGGGGGGACCTGATCGGCCGGGGGGCTCGGCCGATCCAGGGGGCCCGGCCGGGTCGGGGGGACCTGCGGGACCGGGGGGTACCGCAGGTTCGAGGGGCCGGGTGGGATCGGGGGGTACGGCCGGGTCGGGGGGCCTGGCAGGTCCGGCGGGGGCGGTCGGGTCAACGGGGGCGGTCGGGTCGACAGTGTCGTGGGGGCCTGTCGACCCGACCGGACCCGCCGGGGTCCTGATCGGTGGCAGGTACGCGGTGAGCGGTGCCATCCGGCAGGCGAACAAGGGCGGCGTCTACCGGGCACGTGACCTGCGTACCGGCGTCGCGGTGCTGATCAAGGAGGCGCGACCGTACGTCGGCGCCGACGCCCATGACCGGGATGTTCGCGACCTGCTCGGGCACGAGGCACGGGTGCTGCGGCACCTGCTTCCGCTCGGCGTCACGCCCCGGCCGTTGCGCGAGTTCGTACACGGTGACCACCGGTTCCTCGTCGAGGAACTGCTGCCGGGCCGTCCACTCCACGCCGATGCCCCCGCCCCGGACCCCGTGACGGCCGGTCGCGATCGACCGGCCTGGTACGACATTCTGGACCGGCTGGCCCGACTGCTCCGGTCGGTACATTCCGTCGGGGTGGTGCTCCGGGACCTGGCGCCGGAGAACGTGCTGCTGTTGCCGGACGGGGAACTCCGGCTGGTCGACCTGGAGCTGGCGGCGCTGCGCACCGGTGGACCGGACGACTGGTCCTGTCTCGACATCCGGTGTTCCGGCTCGGCCGGGTTCGTCGCTCCCGAGCAGTGGCGGGACGTGCCGCCGGATCCGACGGCCGACCTGTTCAGCCTCGGCGTGGTGGCGCTGTGGCTGGCCGGACGGGTCTCTCCGGCCGGCCTCGAAGGGCCGCCGGTACGGCCACCGGAGGAGTGGGTGGGTGAACTGCTGGAACCGTTCCTCGGTGGACTGCCCGTGCCGGCGCCGTTGCACCGGATCGCCACCGGTCTGCTGCGTTCGGAGCCGGCCGCCCGGATCGGCCTGGACGAGGTGATCACGCTCTGCGCCGAGGCGTCCCGCCAGGCGAGCGCGTCCCGCCAGGCGAGCGCGTCTGGACAGGTGGGCGGGTCTGGACAGGTGGGCGCGTCTGGACAGGTGGGCGCGTCTGGACAGGATGCGGCACAGGGCACCGACTCCGACCCCGGGACCGGCGGCGGCCGAGGTGACTCCGACTCCGGGCCCGGGCCGGTGGCCCCTCCGGAGGCGCGGGCACTGCCGGAGCCGGCCTGGCGAGGGCTGGTCGAGGAGCTCGTGGCCCGGCTCGGTGCGGCACCCGAGCCGGGCCACGCCTTCGCGCCTGGCGGCCGGCCCGATGCCGGCGCGGTCCGCCGTACGCCCCTGATCGGCAACGGCCGGTATGCCCGGCACGGCCGTGTTGGCCGCCAGCCGTACCGGCCGATCTGGCGGCCGACCGGGCCGGACCGGCAGGTTGATCCCGACCGTGACTGCGCCGGCGTCGCCCGCTCGGTAGGGGCGCTGACCCGCCTGCTGGTAGCCGAGAAGCAGCTCGATGTCGCCGCCGCGGCGACCGGCCGCCGGCCCGGGCGCCCCGGCGGAACGGCACGGGTGCTGGAAGTCCTGCTGGACCGGCTGCTGTACTCCGTCGACCGGGACCAGCAGCGGCTGCCCGGACTCTCCGCCGGCTGCGCCGCAGCCGTCTGGGCGCTCTGTGACGCCGGGCGGCTGCTCGGCCGGCCGTACCTCCTGGACCGGGCCGTGGAGCTGGCACTCCGGTTGCCGGTGCGCTGGCCGGACCCGGGGCTCGGGCACGGTGTCGCGGGCCTCGGCACCGGGCTGTTGCACCTGTGGCAGCAGACCTACCTACCGGCGCTGCGGGACAGGGTGACGGCGGCCGCCGGGCACCTGCTCGACACCGTCGACCCGGGCGGCGAGATGCTGTGGACGGTCGATCCCTCGTTCGAGTCCGTACGCGCCGGTCAGCGCTCGTACGACCTCGGGCACGGCACCGCCGGGATCGGTGGGTTCCTGCTCGCCGCCGGACAGTTGCTCGGCCGGAGGGATCTGACCGCCGCCGCCGTACGCTGCGCGGAGACCCTCCTGGACGCGGCCCGGTACGTCGACGACGCCGCTCGCTGGCCACACCCGCGCTCCGACGCCGCGCCGCAGTGGCCAGCCCGCTCGGACGACCCGGCCGGGATCGGCTCCTTCCTCTGCCGCGCGTACCTGCACACCGGCGACGTCCGGTACCGGGATGCCGCGGTGGCTGCGGCCCGGACGGTGACTCGCGGCGGGTGGAGCCGGTACAGCGGCCCCGGTCCGGCGGACGAGGTCTGGCGGGACGGATACGGGCCCGGTGACGGCGCGGGACCGGCCGGTGACGGCGAGTTTCTGCTCGACCTCGTCCGCGCCACCGGCGACCCCAGGTACGCCGGCTGGGCCGAGGCGGTCGCCGCGAGGTACTGGGCGACCGGTGGGGCCGGCACGAGCACCTCGGCGACGGTGCTGTCCCGGTCGATGCTCACGGGCGGGCGGTGGGCCCGGTCGGAACCGTCGTGGGACGGCCCGGAACCGTCGTGGGACGGGTCGGCACCGTCGTTCACCGGTGTTCCCGATCCGGCCGGGCAACTGGCGTTCCTGGTCCGGCTGCGCGTCGGTGGCCCCCGGCTCTTCCACCCCGATCCGGAGCGCCTGCCGGTCCAGCCGGGTGCCGGTCCGGGCGGCCGGTCGCTGTAGACCGATTCCCGGGACTGGACTGAACCCATCCAGGCCCGAACCGCCACTCAGGAGCTACGACACGCACGAACCTGCTGGTGGTCGTCGGGAAGGTCGTTCGGTTACGGCGGCTGCCGGGCTGCTGAGAGGACCTCCGCTGGTTGTCCGGCCGTCAGGGCCTGCGGTCCCAGAGCCTGCGGTCCGAGAGCCTGCGGTCCGAGAGCCTGTGCTCCCAGGGCACGGGGTCCCAGGGCCTGCGGTGCTCGCGGGGCCGGCACAGGGCGCGGCGTGGGATGGCCGCCACCCGTCCGGCGCGCTGGCGCCTCCGGCTGGTCGCTGGGACAGCGACTCGGAACCACGCGCGGTGCGACGCCGATCCGCCGGACGATGCCCCGCAGGGTCCCTCCCATCCTCGGCGGCGCGGACCCGTCGGTCCCGCGCCGGGCAACGTCGCGCTCACCGGGCGGATTGGTGCGGGCCCCGGCGGCCGGCGCGGGCCGTGCACCCGCCAGTTCCAGAGGCGTCCCGGTCGAGGCGGCCGTCCGGGCTGGCGCGGCGCAGGTCCCGGCTGGCTCGATGCGCGCCCCGACCGGCTCGGTGCGCAGGTTGGCCGGATTGGCCGGGGCCGCCGCCGGACCGCCGCTCCGGGGCTGGCCGGCCAGCCACCCGACCGTCGCACAGGCCGCGGCCCGGTCCGGATCGTCCAGCTCGTCGAAGAGCCGCCGGGCGTTACGGGCCGCCGTCCAGGCAGCCGCCGTCTCGGCCCCGGAGAGCAGCAGGAGGGCGTTGCTGAGCGAGAGCAGAGCCTGCGGGAGTCCGGCGCCGCTCCGGCCGTGGCCGGCGGCGCCACGGCCGGTGGCCGACCGGTCGGGCACGGCCGCGCGCCCGTGTTCGAGGGCACGCTGCCACAGTTCGACCAGCCCACGCAGGTACAGGAAGTTCGTCGGCGCCACGGCGAGCCGCCAGGCCAGTTCGGTGTCGCCGACCCGGGCGGCCTGGCCGGCGGCACCGACCACCAGGTGCCGTTCGGCGGTGAGCCAACCGAGCGGGTCCGCGTCGACGGCGTGCAGGACGTCGGTGTCCGGCCCGTACCCCGGCGGCAGGCCGAGTGCGCCCGCCGGAAAGAGCTGTTCGGGCAGTTGCCTGTCGGCCCGCAGCGCCAGGTCGAGCAGCCACCAGTACGCCCGCCGGTGCGCGGTCGCCCGCAGCGGCGGCGGATCGTCGGAGTCGACCCGCTCCCGCGCGTAGAGCCGGACCAGCTCGGGCACCCGGTATCGGGGCAGTCCGGTGCGGCGGTCCGGCACGGGATGCACGAGTCCGGCCTCCACCAGGTCGGCGAGGGCCCGTTCGGCGATGCTCCGGTCGCTGTCCAGCAGCGGGACGGCCAGCCAGCCGGGGAACTCGGCCACCGGCAGCGTGCCGACACGCCGGAGCAGGGTCGCCGGAGCAGGGTTGAGCCCCAGGTACGTGTGAAGCAGCCCTCGCCGTACGTCCCGATCGCCGTCGGCGAGCCGGTCCAGCCGGTGCACCCCGTCGGACAGCCGCTCGACGGTCTGTGCCAGCGACCGGTCCGCTCCTGTCGCGAGCCGGTTTCCGGCGACCCGGATCGCCAGCGGGAGCCGGTCGCAGAGCTGCACCACCCGGTGCGCGGCCGGAAGGTCGCCGGCCACCCCTTCGGGCGCGATGGCGTCCAGCAGCCGTACCGCCGGCTCGACCGGCAACACGTCGAGCGCGACCAGGTGGGCGCCGTCCAGACCGGCGAGCGGACGCCGCGCGGTGACCAACGCCGCCGAGGCTGCTCCGGTGGGCAGCAGCGGTCGTACCTGGGCTGCCTCGACCGCACCGTCGAGCAGCACCAGGAGCCGCCGTCCCGCCACCATCGACCGGTACAGGTCGCGCCGCTCGGTGCGCCCGCTCGGAACCGCTCCCTCGGCTACCCCGAGGGCGGTCAGAAAGGCACCGAGCACGTCGTGCGGATCCACCGGTACCCCGTCTCCGGCGACGAGGTCGGCGTAGAGGCAGCCGTCCGGATGAGTCCTGTCGAGGTCCCGGCCGGCCCGGATCGCCAGCGTGGTCTTGCCGATTCCGGGCCGACCGTGCACGACCACCACGGCCGGCCCGGACCGGTCGGCGTCGCTGTCGAGGAGGCACCGGATCCGGGACAGTTCCGGCTCCCGCCCGACGAAGTCCGCTACCGCGGGCGGCAGTTGCCGGGGCGTCGCCGGAAGATCCGTGGCCGGTTGCGCGGCCGTGGTGTCCTGGCCGCTCGGGCGACGGCGGGCCGGGCCACCCGGTTGCCCACCGGGGCGCCGGGGAATCCCGCCCGGTCGGCGCTGCGGCCGGCCCGCCATCCGACGGCGGGCGGGTGGGCCGCCCGGTCGCCGCCCCGGCCGATTCGACTCGGCGCCTCCGGAACGCGGCTCCGCGTCTGCGGGCCGGGGCTCGGCGCCTCCGGGACGCGGCTCGGCGTGTGCCGGTCGGGGCTCGGCACCTCCGGGCTGCGATCCGGCATCTCCCGGCTGCGATCCGGCGCCGTCCGGCCGGGATTCGGTGTCATCCGCGCGGTGGCGGAGCGTCACCGTCGGTGGGTGGACTGCCGCCGGTGCGTCGAGTGCTGCCGGTGCGTCGAGCGCTGCCGCCGGTGCGTCGAGCGCCGGATCGCGGTTGAGGATCCGGCGGTGCAGCGCAGCGAGCCTCGGACCCGGCTCGATGCCGACCTCGTCGGCCAACCGCTGCCGGAAGCCCTGGTAGCTCGCCAGCGCCTCGGTCACCCGACCGCACCGGTAGAGCGCGAGCACCAGCCTCTCGCGGAACCGCTCGTTGAACGGGTCGCCGCTGATCAGCCCTACCAGTTCGGTGACCAGGTCGGCGTGCCGGCCGAGGGCGAGTTCCAGGTCGATGCAGCGGGCCTGGATCGCGGCCCGCCGCTCGGCGAGCAGGGTCGCGGCCGTCCCGACCAGCCCCTCGCCCATTCCGGCCAGCGCGGGTCCCCGCCACAGCCCGAGCGCGGACCTGAACGACGCGACGGCTTCGGCGGGCCGGCCGGCGGCGACCGCCCGCTCCGCCTCGACGACGTGCTGTTCGAACAGGAGCGCGTCGACCTCGCCGGCCGTCACGACGAGCCGGTAGCCGGCCGTCTCGGTGAACACCACCGGCCGGGGCGCACCGGCCCGGAGGAGCAGTCGACGCAGCTGGGACACGACGATGGAGAGCTGTGAGCGGGCCGTCGACGGGGCGTGCCAGCCCCACACCGCCTCGATCAGGCGGTCGGTCGGCACCGTCCGGTTCGCCTCCAGGAGCAGGGTCGCGAGCAGGGTCGACACCCGCGCGCTCCGGATCCGAAGTGGAGCACCGGCAACCTCGACCGACAGGGGACCCAGGATCTCGAACCGCATACTCGTCTCCGTCGCGTCGCCGCGCGACAGCCGTACGACTGCCTGAGGCCGAGCCTGGTCGAGCCGCCGGGGCGGAGCCAGGGACAGCTGACCCGGGCGGCCGGGAGGATCGCCCGAAACGCCGGGCGACCGCCGGCAGCGCCGGGCGACGGAACGGGCCCGGGGTGCGGAACGGCTCACGGACGGCCGGGTTGACGCTCAGCGGAAGGCCAGGTTGACCAGTACGGTCAGCGCGATCGAGCCGAGTATCGAGATCAGGATCATCAGCAGGCAGCCCGGCCCACCGCCGAGCGGGCGGACGTCGACCCGACCGATCCGCATCGTGATCAGAGCTCGCGGAGCCGGGGGAGCAGTTCGCGTTCGGCCCAGTCCAGGAACACCGGCTGGCTGTCGACTCCGACCTGTATGACCGCCACGTCGGTGAAGCCGGCGTCGACGTACTTCTGGAACGCCGCGACGTGTGCCTCCAGGTCCGGTCCACAGGGCACGGTCTGCTCGATGTCCTCGGGTCGGACGGTCTCGGTGGCGCTGACGAAGGACTCCGGGCCGGGCAGTTCCGCCTTGACCGACCAGTTCAGGGTGGCCCACCGCCACTGGTCGTGCACCGTCTTGCGGCAGTCGTCCGCGTCCGGGCCGTAGCAGATCGCCGCCTGTCCGTACCGCGGCTTGCCGGCGCCGCCGCGCTCGTCGTACATCTTGACCACGCTCGCGTCCGGGTTGTCGACGACGAGCGCGTCGGCGTACTCGGTGACGAGGTCGACCGAGTGCGGCCCGGAGGCCGCCAGGGCGATCGGGACCGGCGTGGCCGGCCGGTCCCAGAGGTACGCCTCGGGCACCTCGAAGTGGTTGCCCGAGTAGGAGAGGTTGTCCCCGTCGAGCAGTGGGCGGATGATCTGCAGTGCCTCCTCCAGCATCTCGTGTCGCTGGTGGACGTAGGGCCAGGCACCCACGACGTGCTCGTTGAGATTCTCCCCGGCCCCGAGCGAGAGGGTGAACCGGCCGTCGGACATGACCCCGATCGTCGCCGCCTTCTGCGCCACCACGGCCGGGTGGTAGCGGCGGATGGGGCAGGTCACAAAGGTCATCAACTTCACCCGCGAGGTGGCGTGGGCGACCGCGCCAAGCACCGACCAGGCGTACGGCGAGTGGCCCTGCGAGGCCAGCCAGGGGTAGTAGTGGTCGGAGATGACCAGATAGTCGAAGCCGGCCTGCTCTGCGCGGATCGCCTGGTCGACCAGTTCCTTGGGTCCGGTCTGTTCACACATCAGCGTGTAGCCCACCCCGACCATGCCGACCTCCTCCGTCGTCCGGTTTCCGTTGTCTACCCCGCCTGGCGACCCTCAACCCGGTCCCCAATACAGTGATGTCCTTGACTATCTGTCAACTGTGGCGGTAGGTTCTCTTAACCGGTTAAGGATCACCGGTGTTTCATCCTTGTGGTGGGGATGACGGCGCCCGTGGCGGTCGTTCACGCGCTGCCCGGGCGTCGCCCTCCGTCCGGTCCTTCCGCCCGGGTCGGCGGCCGTATTACCGTGACCGACCATGGCGATCTCTCGACGGCTCGGCGCCGTACTCGTGGCGGCGACCGTCACGGTCACCATCGGTGCGGCTCCCGCGACGGCCGGCACCGGCCGGGCGCAGGATCCGACCGGTGCCGGCGGCCACGGCGGTGTCGGAGGTGGCGGCGCGGGTCACGGGGGTGTCGGCGGGGGTCACGGGGGTGCCGGCGCGCCCGGCGCACCGGGCGTCGGTGACGGTTACTTCCCGGCCGCCGGCAACGGCGGCTACGACGCCCTCCACTACGGTCTCGAGATCCGGTACGAGCCGACCACCCGGGCCTTCGCCGGGGTCGCCACGATCAGTGCCCGGGCCACCGACCGGCTCTCCCGGTTCAACCTGGACCTGCGCGGCTTCGAGGTGCGCTCGGTGACCGTCGACGGGCGTCCCGCACGCTACGACCGGGACGGCCAGGAGTTGCGGATCACACCGAGGTACGGCCTGCGCCGGGGCGAGCGGTTCACGGTGGTGGTCCGGTACGACGGCACCACCGGCCGGCCGACCGACATCGAGGGCGCCCTCTACGGCTGGGTCTCCACCCCGGACGGCTCGTTCGTGGCGAACGAGCCGGAGGGCGCCTCCACCTGGTACCCGGTCAACGACCACCCCACCGACAAGGCCAGCTACGACTTCCGGATCACGGTGCCGGCCGGCAGGACGGCGGTCGCCAACGGCGAACTGGTGGGCCGGTGGACCAGTCGCGGCTGGACGACCTTCGCCTGGCGGGCCCGCGACCCGATGGCCAGCTACCTCTCGACCGCCTCGGTCGGCGACTACGACCTGCGCCGCAGCACCGGGCCGCGCGGCCTGCCCATCATCGACGCCGTCGACCGGGACCTCGGCCCGGAGGCCGCCGACGGGCTGGCCCGGACGGCCGAGATGATCGAGTACTTCACCGAGCTCTTCGGCCGCTACCCGTTCACGTCCTACGGCGCGATCGTCGACGACGACACCGACGCCGGCTACGCCCTGGAAACGCAGACCCGGCCGATCTACTCCGGTCCACCCCGCGAGTCCACCGTGGCGCACGAGCTCGCCCACCAGTGGTACGGCAACAGCGTCAGTCCGGTGCGCTGGCAGGAGATCTGGCTGAACGAGGGCTTCGCCAGCTACGCCGAGTGGCTGTGGGAGGAGCACACCGGCGGGCGTACCGCGCAGGCGCGGTTCGACACGAACTACGCCCGGCCGGAGACGGCCGGCTTCTGGAACCCGCCGCCGGGTGACCCGGGGGCCGACAACCTCTTCGCCGGCTCGGTCTACATCAAGGGTGCGATGACGCTGCACGCGCTGCGTACGACGATCGGCGACCGGGCGTTCTTCACCCTGCTCCGCACCTGGTACGCGGCGAACCGCGACGACACGGCGAGCACGGCCGACTTCGTCCGGCTCGCCGAGAAGATCAGCCGGCGCCAACTCGACGCGTTCTTCCGGACCTGGCTCTACACGCCGGGCAAGCCGGCCGCCTGGTGACGGCGCGTGAGTGGTCCCCGCCGGGGTCGGTGCCGGGGGTGGGGCCGGAGGAGACTACTTAACCGGTTGCGTTGGCCGATCCATCGGCCTACCCTGATCCGTGCGTCCCAGGGAGTCGGGCGGTAACCGTCGGGCTGCGGTCACCGATCCCTTGCTTCTGCCCCCGTTCGGGGCTTCTCCCTGAGGTAGGTCATGAGAAGACGAATCTACGCCGCCGGATCGGCGCTGCTCGCGCTGCTGGTCTCCGCCGTCGTCACGCTCGTCGTGGCAGCTTCGCCGGCCCAGGCGGCCGCCGGGTTCACGGTCAGCGGCGGGCGGCTGCTCGACGCCAACGGCAACCAGTTCATCATGCGCGGCGTCAGCCACCCGCACGCCTGGTACGCCAGCCAAACCGGTTCATTCGCGAACATCAAGTCACTCGGCGCCAACACGGTGCGGGTGGTGCTGAGCAGTGGCGCCCGGTGGACCCAGAACAGCGCCAGCGACGTCGCCAACGTCATCTCGCTCTGCAAGGCGAACCGGCTGATCTGCGTCCTGGAGGTGCACGACACCACCGGGTACGGCGAAGAGGGTGCCGCGATCACCCTGGACCAGGCGGTGAGCTACTGGATCAGCATCCAGGGCGCGCTGACCGGCCAGGAGAACTACGTCATCCTCAACATCGGCAACGAGCCGTTCGGCAACAACGAGAGCGTCAGCGCCACCTGGCCGGCGGCGACCCGCAATGCGATCACCCGGCTGCGCAACGCCGGCTTCGACCACACCATCATGGTCGACGCGCCGATGTGGGGCCAGGACTGGCGCTTCATCATGCGGGACAACGCGCAGTCGGTCTTCAACTCCGACCCGGACCGGAACACGGTCTTCTCGATCCACATGTACGGCGTCTTCGACACCGCCGCCGAGATCACCGACTACCTCGGCCGGTTCCGCAGCGCCAACCTGCCGATCGTGGTGGGCGAGTTCGGCCACGACCACTCGGACGGCAACCCGGACGAGGACACCATCATGTCGTACACCCAGCAGAACGGGATCGGCTACATCGGCTGGTCGTGGAGTGGCAACGGCGGTGGCGTCGAGTACCTCGACATGGTGACCAACTTCAACGTCAACCAGCTCACCTCCTGGGGGCAGCGGATCTTCAACGGCGCCAACGGGATCCGCCAGACCGCCCGGGAGGCGACCGTCTACGGCGGAGTGAACCCGCCGACGACGCGGCCCCCGACGACTCCGCCGACGACGCGGCCCCCGACGACTCCGCCGACGACGCGGCCCCCGACCACCCCGCCGACGACCCGGCCGCCGACGACTCCGCCGCCCGGCGCCCGGGGCTGCACCGCCAGCTACGCCGTCAGCGGCCAGTGGCAGGGCGGCTTCCAGGGTGAGGTCCGGGTCACCGCCGGCAGCGCGGCGATCAGCGGCTGGACCGTGACCTGGAGCTACGCCAACGGGCAGCAGATCAACCAGGCATGGAACGCCACGGTCAGCAGCAGCGGGTCGAACGTGACCGCCCGGAACGTCTCCTACAACGGCAACCTCGGTGCCGGAGCCAGCACGGCGTTCGGGTTCCTCGGAACGTGGAACGGCACCAACAGCTCCCCGGCACTGACCTGCACCGGCAGTTGACCCCGGCAACCGTGCCGGCCGGCTGACTCCCGCCACACCGGCAGGCCGGACCTGCGCCCGGTGGCCGGGCCCGCCCACGCGGGTCCGGCCGCCGGGCTCCGGACGATCAGACGCCGTCCTGCCGCGGAATCAGACGCCGTCCTGCCGCAGCCGGGGCAGCAGCTCGGTGGCGACCTCCGCGAGCACCGCCTCGCTGCCGGCGTACCAGCTCGACTCGCGCGGCCAGTGCGTCACGACATCGGTGAAGCCGAGCGCGGCGGCGCGGGCGACGGCCTCGGCGAAGTACTCGACGCTGGAGAGCGAGAAGACCGGCGCGGAGTCGAGCGAGAGATAGCGGTCGAGGGTGCCGGGATCGCGGCCCTCGGCGGAGAGGGCCTTGTCCATCCGGGCCGCCAGCCCGGCCACCGAGCGCCACCACGCGTCGAGGTCGTCGCCGTCCGGGATGCCGGTGGTCACCCAACCGCGGCCGTACCGGGCGGCGAGCCGCAGCGAACGTGGCCCGTTCGCGGCGACCACGAACGGCACCCGGGGTGCCTGCACGCAGCCCGGGGTGCTCCGGGCGTCGACCGCCGCGTAGTGGTCCCCGCGCCAGGTGACGCGCTCCTGCCGGAGCAGCAGGTCCAGCAGCTCGGTGAACTCGGTGAACCGGTCCGCCCGTCGCCGGGGCGACAGCGCCTCGCCGCCGAGGACGGCCGAGTCGAACCCGGCCCCGCCGGCGCCGATCCCGAGCAGCACCCGGCCGGCCGTGACATCGTCCAGCGCGGTGATCTGGCGGGCGAAGTGCACCGGATGCCGGAAGTTGGGCGACGCGACGAGGGTGCCCAACCTGATCCGCGAGGTGACCATCCCGGCCGCGGTCAGGGTCCCCATCGCGTCGAACCACGGGCCGTCGACGAGGTCCCGCCACCCCAGGTGGTCGTAGGTCCAGGCGTGGTCGAACCCCCACTCCTCCGCCTGCCGCCACCGGCGCTCGGCCTCGGACCAGCGGCGGTCGGGAAGGATGACGATGCCGATGCGCATGATCGTCAGCCTAGTCCGGCAGATCACCCCGGCGCCGGGGCAGCGCCGCAGCGGCGCGGATCACCCGAATCGGTGACGGGCCAATGCTCTCAGCCACCTCACAGCTACGGTTAATAGGGTCACCGGAGTGGCGTGCGGATCCATCGTGGAAGATGCACGCCGGACACCACGGCAACGTCCGCCGTAAACAGGAGTATCTCTATGGTCTTCAAGAAGATGTTGAGCGCCCTCGGCGTCGGCGGTCCGAGCGTCGACACCGTGCTGGCCAATCCGAACACCCGGCCCGGCCTGGTGCTCGACGGGCAGGTCAATCTGCGCGGCGGAGATGCGGCGGCCGACATCGAGCAGGTCACCGTCGCGCTGGTCACCCGGGTCGAGATGGAGGGTGGTGACAGCGAGTACGCCGGCACCATGGAGTTCTACCGGCTGCCGGTGAGCGGTGCGATGCGGCTGGAAGCCAAGCAGGAGCTCACGATCCCGTTCCAGCTCCCGGTCCCCTGGGAGACCCCGATCACCGACGTCTACGGTCAGCGCCTGCGCGGGATGACGATGGGCCTGCGTACCGAGCTGGCGGTGGCCCGGGCGGTGGACAAGGGCGACCTGGACGCCATCGCCGTGCACCCGCTGCCGGTGCACGAGAAGATCCTGGAGGCGTTCGCCCAGCTCGGCTTCCAGTTCAAGAGCGCGGACCTGGAACGCGGGCACATCTACGGCGTGCAGCAGACGCTGCCGTTCTACCAGGAGATCGAGTTCTACGCGGCCCCGCAGTACGCGCACGCGATCCGCGAGGTCGAACTCACCTTCGTCACCAACCAGCACGGCGTGGACGTCATCATCGAGTGCGACAAGCGCGGCGGGATGTTCAGCGGCGGGCACGACACGGTCGGCCGGTACACGGCCGAGCACGTCGGCGTCGAGCAGGTCGACTGGCGGCAGCGGGTCGAGGGCTGGCTGGCGCAGACGGTGGAGAGCTACGGCCGGTACGCCGCGCAGCACCACGGGCACCCCGGCAAGCAGGGGCACCACGGCGGGCACGGCATGGGTGGCATGGTCGCCGGTGCCGCGCTCGGGCTGGCCGGGGGCATGATCGCCGGCGAGATGCTGGAGGACGCCTTCGAGGGCGACTTCGGCGAGGAGTGAGCCTCGGGGAAGGCGAGGCACGTCCCCGCGGCCACGCCCGTCCCGGCGGAGACGACAGAGAAGGGTCGCGGTCCCCGCCGCTTCCGGCGGGGACCGCGACCCCCGTGGCAAGGTCACCACTGCTCTGGACCTCGACCGGGCCCTGCTCCGGGGCGGGCGCGGCCGAGCGTCGTCACCGTCTTCCGTGTCGCCAGGCGTTGCCCAGCTTCGCCAGACCACGGCTACCCAGGTAGGCGATGGTCATCAGGGTGATGAAGAACCAGGCCTGCTGTGCCCGGAACGGGTCGACGCCGGCGGCGTCCCTACCGACCAGGTCCGCGGCCAGCAGCGTGAAGCCGACCGCCGCCAGATAGATGTAGAACTCGGTGCTCAGCCAGGCGGGCTTGGTCTCGTTACCGGGATTCCGCCGTACCGGCTCGTCCATCCGGCGCTGCATCTCCGCCAACGTCTGCTGTATCTGCTGGTTGGAGATGTTCTGGGCACCCATCTCCCGGGTCGGTGCCGACTGCATGTCCGTCACCTGCTGGCCCATCGGCTGCCTGGACGGGGTCTGCGTACTCATCTTTTCCTCCTCGGATTCGATGAGATCTCTTCCGACCGCCCCCGGTCACGGCGCGCTGCCGCACCGGCGGCACCCGCTGGCTACCCGACCCGATGACCCACAAACGCCGCCCCCACGACCCTCGCCGCGCCTGCCACGACCCGCAGTCGTGCGCGACGGAGACGTCGTCACCTGTACGTCAGAGGCGTTATGTCGGCGGGATAACGCCTCTGACGTACAGGTGACCGGTCGCAAGCGGATGGGCGGCGTCGGATGGGCGCGCAGGCGGGGCAGCTTGACAGCGCCGTAGCAGGAGGGGCCGGGGCGCGGTCGGATTCCCTGCCGGCATCCGGGGTGCGGCCGGTGGTGTTTGCCGACCCGGGCACCGGGGACACCCCGGACGACGACGAGTCGGGCGAGGTGATGGACGTGCGCGCCGAGGACGGACGGCGGAAGTCGGCACGGCGGACCGAGGACCGGATCGGGCCCGGGAAGTACGGTCCCGGCGCGGTCGACGAGGTCACCCTGCCGGTGGACGAGGGGCGCGAGGCGCACGAACGCGACATCGAGGACCCGGCGGACCGGGCGCGGGACGCGGACGTGCTGCGGGACGGTGGCCCGACCCGGAACCGGGGGGTGAGCACCACCACCGGAACCGGACGGCGCGCCGGCCCGGCGAACGCACGCCGGCAACCCCGCCGGCCGGGCGGAAAGGTCGCACCGACCACCACCGGGGACGCGACCACCGGCGGGATCAACCCGTCGGCCGCGGGGTCGACAAGTGACGCGTCCGGACAGGCACGCCAGATAGGCAACTTCACCGACACGTAGCGCCGCCCGCGACCCCGCTCGTCAGTCGGTGCGGAGGATGCCCAACCGTTGGGTGGCGCGGGTGAGCGCGACGTAGAGGTCGTTGCGCCCGCGCGGTGACTCCGCGACGATCCGGTCCGGATCGACCACCAGCACCGAGTCGAACTCCAGCCCCTTCGCCTGGGCGACGGTCAGCAGCACCACCGGGCTCTCCAGCGCCGGGTCGTCGCCGAGTGCCACCTCGGGCTCCGCCTCGGTGGCCGCCCGGCCCAGCTCGTCGACGAGCCCGGCCGGCACGATCACGCCGAGCCGGCCGGCGCCGACCGCCGCGGCCCCGCCGCGGATCGCCTCGACGAGCCGCCCGGCCAGCTCACCGGTGCCGACCCGCAGGTCCCACGGCTGGACGCCGGTGTCGCGTACGGCGCGGGGCGGGGTGAGCATCGGGTCGATCTCCGCCAGCACCTTGGCGGCGACCGCCAGGATCTCCGACGGCGTACGGTAGCTCACCGTCAACTCCTCCAGCCGCCACCGCTCGCCGACGTACGGCTCCAGCACCGGCGACCAGGAGGAGGCGCCGGCCAGCGACCCGGTCTGGGCCACGTCCCCGACGATGGTCATCGACCGGCTGGGGCAGCGGCGCATCAGCAGCCGCCACGCCATCGGGGAGAGCTCCTGCGCCTCGTCCACGATCACATGCCCGAAGGCCCAGCTCCGGTCCGCCGCCGCCCGCTCGGCCGTGGTCAACTGCTCCCCGTCGGCCTGCCGCTCGGCCAGCCGGTCGGCGACGAGCAGGTCGGTGACGCGCAGGAACTCGTCCTCCTCGTCCTCGAAGTCGACCGACCTGGAACCGGCGGCGATCTCGAGGACGCCCTCGGCGTACTCGATCTCGGCCCGGCGCTGCCGTTCGGCGCGGGCCTGCGCCGCACGGTCGTCCTCACCGAGCAGTTCCGCCGCCTCGTCCAGCAGCGGTATGTCGGCCGGGCTCCAGCCGCCGCGCGGCTCGCGCCGCAGCGCCGCCCGTTCGGCCGCACCGAGATTCGTCGCCGCGACCGCGAGCCGCCGCTCGGAGGCGAAGAGCCCGGCCACCACCTGCTGCGGGGTGAGCACCGGCCAGAGCCAGTCCAGCACCGCCCGCACCTCCGGCTCGGTCCGCAGCTCGCGCCGGAACTCGGCGAGGTCGGCCTCGTCGAGCAGGTTCTCCCCGCCCAGCGGGTCGGCGCCGAGCCGCTGGGCGAGCTGGTCGGCGAGGGCGTGGACGATCTCGATGTCGAAGAGCGGCCGGGCGAGGTTGTGCGGCCGGCCCGAGCGGCGTACCCGCTCCCGGGCGGCGGCGACGGTGGCGGGCTCCAGCAGCAGGGTGTCCCGCTCGATGTTGATCTCGATCGGCTCGTCCGGCACCCGCTGCCGGTCCCGTACGGCGGCGGCCAGCACCTCGACCATGTCGAGCCGGCCCTTCAGCTCGGCCAGCCCGGCCGGCTCGGAGCGGGTCGCGGTGACCCCCGGGAAGAGTTCACCGGCGGTACGCAGCAGCACGCCGGTCTCGGCGAGCGTCGGCAGCACCTGCGAGATGTAGCGCAGGAACGTCGCGTTCGGACCGACGAGCAGCACACCACGGGTGGAGAGGATCTGCCGGTGCGTGTAGAGCAGGTACGCGGCCCGGTGCAGCGCCACCGCCGTCTTGCCGGTGCCCGGCCCGCCCTGCACCACCAGTACGCCGTCCAGGTCGGCCCGGATCACCTGGTCCTGCTCGGCCTGGATGGTCTGGACGATGTCCGTCATCCGGCCGGTACGGCTGGCGTTGACCGCGGCGAGCAGCGCCGCCTCGCCGGTCAGCCCGCCCTGGTCGCCGGCCTCCCCGGCGTCGCTCAGGTCGAGCACCTCGTCGTCGAGGCCGACCACCTCGCGGTCCCGGGTCCGGATGTGCCGCCGTCGGCGTACGCCGTCCGGCGCGGCGGCGGTGGCGAGATAGAACGGCCGGGCCGCCGGGGTGCGCCAGTCCAGCAGCACCGGCTCGTGTTCGCCGCTGTCGTCGAAGAGGCCGATCCGGCCGACGTAGAACCGGGTGCCGTCGTCGAGGTCGAGCCGGCCGAAGCAGAGGCCCTGCTCCACCGCGCCGAGCCGGTCGACCTGGTCGGCATACATCCGGACCGTGCCGTCGCGTTGCGAGCGTTCCTGCTGGGTGCCGCCGACGTTGCGCAGCGCGTCGCGGAGCCGCCGGCCGGCCTGGGCGCGCAGGTCGTCGAGGCGCCCGTAGAGCATGGAGACGTACCGCTGTTCGCCGGGGATGGCGTCGACCGACTCGCCGAGACTCTGGCGGCGCTCGCCGCCGAGACTCCGGTCGCGCGAAACACCGGATTGTTTTGACAAACCGTCTCCCCATTGCTATTCTCAGCGCAGAACGGCATTTCGCCGTTCTTTTTTGTTTCCCTGAACTGAGAAACGATAGCGCGTTTCCGCGCCGGCAACCATCGGGCGCGCCGCCGCTCAGATCGGTCAGACTCGATTGCGGGGAGATGGGCGGGACGCTGTCGGCTGGGTGACACGAGTCCGGGGTGACACGAGTCCGGGGTGACACGAGTCCGGGGTGACACGAGTCCGGGCGTAATTGTCCGGGGCGACACGGTCGCGTCCGGCCGGGCGTGCCGGCCGGACGCGACGCTCACCCTGCGACCCTGTCCTGCGCCCTGTCAGCCGCGGATCTGGCCGCCACCGTTCATCTGGTGCTCTGCGCGACCTCGTAGAGGCGTTCCGGTGTCACCGGGCCGACCAGTACCCGGCCGTCGTCGGTGAGCAGGGCGGTGAAGAGACTGCCGCTGAGGATCCGGCCCGCACCCCACTCGCCGCTCACCTCGGGCAGGCCGCCCAGCAGGCCGCGTGCCAGATCGGCGCCGGTGTCACCGGTCTCCGGCCCGGGGGTGGCGGCGAGCTGCGGGACCTTCGCCACCAGTACGCTCAGCCATCCGCTGCCGACCACCGTCGGCCGTTCCAGTTCCGCCGGCAGCGCCGGCCGGCCCGCCGGGTGGGAGTCCTCGGCCTCGGTCACCACCGTGCCGGGCGGCGGATTGAAAACGAACTGGGCCGGGTCGGGACGTGCGAAGTCGACCTGGGTGAACGCCACCTCGAAGGCCGGCTTGCTGGTGCTCCGGGGCACCACCTGGAAGCGCAGCGGCACGTGCTCGGCGGCGTCGATCGCGATGGTGATCTGGCCCACCAGCGAGGCCGATTCGCGGGGTTCGAGCACCAGCTCGTACGCGTCCCGGCCGGCGACCGTGGCGGAGCGGCCGACGCTGACCCGGGTACTCGGCGCGACCGCCGCCAGGGCCTGCTCGGCGGCCTCCTGCGGCGTCGTCGGGAGCTGACCGGTCGGACGGGACGAGCCGTCCAGCGTGCGGTGCTCGGCCTGCTCCGCCTGGCTGTCCCAGACCCAGACATCTCTGCCGTTGCGGATGACGTCGGTCTCACCGAGGGTGCCGAGCAGCGCGACCCGGGTCTGGTCCGGGCCGGCGTGCCAGACCCGCAGCGTGTGCGTGCCCGAGACCAGCGAGGCGAGTTCGGCGTTGCCCTGGCCGCCGAGCCCCGGCAGGCTCGGCAGCCCGAGATCGGCCCGCTTGATCACGGTGCCGGAGAGGCCGTCCAGGTGGGCGGTCTGCAGGTCGACGAGGAGCTGGGCGGCGCTGCGCTCGGGCAGGTTCGGCGCGGCGGCCGAGGCAAAGGTGCCGATCGCCGCACCCCCGCCCAGAATCGCCAGGGCGGCCCCACTCGGGACCAGCCACCGCAACGCGGGCCGGGTCTGGAAGATAGACATGTTCGTACCTCCTGGCATCCATCCTGCGCCCCACCCACTGTGAAACCCCTGAGAAGTGCTGTGGGCTCACTCAGCCGGGTGTGGTTGCGGGCGGTGGGGGATGGCACGCTTGTCCGGTGCGGTTGCTGGTGGTGGAGGACGAGGCACGGCTGGCCACGGCCCTGCAGCGCGGCCTGCGGGCCGAGGGGTTCGTCGTCGACGTGGCCGGCACCGGCCCGGAAGGGCTCGACCTGGCCCGACACGGCGGATACGACGCGATGATCCTGGACGTGATGCTGCCCGGACTCTCCGGCTACCGCGTGGTACGCCAGCTGCGGGCCGAACGGCACTGGCTGCCCGTCCTGATGCTCTCCGCCAAGGACGGCGAGTACGACCAGGCCGACGGACTGGACTGCGGTGCCGACGACTACCTGACCAAACCCTTTTCGTACGTGGTGCTGCTGGCCCGGCTGCGCGCCCTGCTCCGTCGCGGGGCGCCGCGCCGGCCGGTGGTGCTGGTCGCCGGCGACCTGAGCCTCGATCCGGCCCGCCGCCGGGTGACCAGGGACGGTGCGGAGATCGAGTTGACCGCGCGGGAGTACGCCCTGCTGGAGTACCTGCTGCGCCGGGTCGGCGAGGTGGTCTCCAAGACGGAGCTGCTGGACCACGTCTGGGACGCCTCCCTGCAGACCGCGCCGAACGCCGTCGAGGTCTATGTCGGCTACCTGCGCCGCAAGATCGGTCGGGATCGGCTGGAGACGGTCCGGGGAGCCGGCTACCGGCTGGTGACATGAACCGCCCGGCGCGGCGACCCCGGCGGCTCAGCCGGTCCGGGCGGCGCGGCTGGCCGTTCGACCGGTTCTGGCCGTTCGACCGGTTCTGGCCGTTCGACCGGTTCTGGCGGCGCGGCCGGTTCTGGCGACTCGGCTGGCGGCGACCGTGGCTGACGCTGAGCCTGCGCGCCCGGCTCACCATCATCAGCGCGGCGGGTCTCGCGGTCGGGCTCGCCGTCGGCGGGCTGGTGCTGATCGTCGCGCTCGGCTACGCGTTGCAGCGCACCGTGGACACCGAGGCGCTGAAGACCGCCGAGGCGGTGGCCCGGCTGGCCGGCCAGAACGCGCTGCCGGATCCGCTGCCGGTGGCCGGCGGCCAGGTACGGGTCCAGGTGCTCGACCGGCAGGGCCGGATCCGCGCCGCCTCGATCGACGCCGACCGGCTGGTCCCGATGCTCTACCCCGACGAGCTGCGGCAGTTCCGGGCGGGGGAGCGGGACCGCTTCTACCTGCCCGGACGGCGCCTCGGCCTGGACGGCCCGATCCGGGTCGTCGCGGTGCCCGCCGGCCCGGCCGTCGACCCGCAGACGGTGCTGGTGGCCAAGTCCACCGCCGACGTGCGGCACAGCGTGACCGTGGTCCGTACCATCCTGCTGATCAGCTTTCCGCTGCTGCTGGTCGCGCTGGCCGCGGTCGCCTGGCGGGTGATCGGCGCCGCCCTGCGCCCGGTGGAGACGCTCCGGGCCGGTGCCGAGGAGATCACCGGCGGAGCCCGACCGGGGAGGTTGCCGCTGCCCGCCTCGCACGACGAGATCCACCGGTTGGCGGTGACCCTCAACGGAATGCTGGCCCGGCTGGAGTCGGCCCGGGTCCGGCAGCGCGCGTTCGTCGCCGACGCCGCGCACGAGTTGCGCAGCCCGCTGGCCAACCTGCGGACCCAGCTCGAGGTGGCGCAGCGGCTCGGTCCGGCGACCGACTGGCCGGCAGTCGCCGAGGACCTGCTGGCCGACACCTTTCGGCTCGGCCGGCTCGTCGACGACCTGCTGCTGCTCGCCCGCCTGGACGAGGCGGGCGCCCGGCCGCCCCGGGCAGCCGAACCGGTCGAGCTGGGAGAGTTGCTGGTCGAGGTCGCCGAGCGGTTTCCGTCGCCGCTGCTGCGGCTGGTGCCACCCGGAGAGCCGCGCTGGGTCCGGGCCGAGCCGGACGCGCTGGCCCGGATCCTGGGCAACCTGCTCGACAACGCGCTCCGGCACGCCAACGGCGAAGTGGTGCTGGCGTCCGCCCACACCGGCGACACGGTGCTGCCGGCCGCGCACGCCGGCAGCGACGTGGTGCCGGCGGCAGCACCGGGCGGGTCGACCGACGTGTCGACCGACGTGTCGACCGGCGTGTCGACCGGCGGGGCGCGGCACACCGCTGGGGCGTACCACCTGGTGACCGTGACCGACGACGGGCCGGGCATCCCGGCCGCGGAGCGGGACCGGGTCTTCGACCGGTTCACCCGGCTCGACGACGCGCGGACCCGGGACGCGGGCGGCGCCGGCCTCGGCCTGGCCATCGTCCGGGAACTGGTACGCCGCCAGGGCGGCACGGTGACCCTCGGCGACGCCGGCCCGGGGCTGAGGGTCGAGGTGCGCCTGCCGGCCGCCGGGCATCCGCCCGTTCAGCGGGCGGCAGGCGACCCGCCGGGCCGGTCGGTACAGACCGGCTCGGCCTCGCCGACCACCTCCGGCGAGTAGACGACCGCGACGGAGAAACAGAAGTCGCCCCGCTCGTCCAGCCCGTAGACGACGTATCCGGTGGAGCCCGCCGGCAGCTCCTGGAACGGCCGAAGCTGCTGGCCGGCCCGCCCGCCCGCCAGCACCACCGGGCCGGGCGCGCCGGTCGGATAGCGCCAGCCCAGCGTCACACTGCTGCGGTTGTCGTCCAGGGTCACCGAGCCGGGTGGGGTGCCGGGGGAGGCGGGCGGCGGGGTGGCCGGAGCGGCGGCCGGGGCACTGGTCGGCGGCCCGGGTGCCGGCGGCGCAGGCTCGTCGTCGTCACCGCTCAGCCCGAAGCCCAGCGCCACCACGGCCGTGCCGAGCAGGACCAACACCACCAGCCCGGCGACGACGAACAGCGGGTTCCAGCGGGCGGCCGGCCGGGGACGGTGGATCCGTACCGGCAACCGGGACGACCGGGGCTCGGGCAGGTTCCGGGCCTGCGCCGATCCGCCGGCACCTGCGGCGAGGGCGACGGTCCCGCTCCCGGTGTCGGTCCCGCTCCCACTCCGGGCACCCGGAGGTTCCTGGTGCACCCGCTCGGCGAGTGGGGCGGATCCGGTCCGGGTCTCCGGTCGCCACCGCTCCGCGGCCAGGGCGGCGCTCCGCGCTCCGGCTCCGGCGGCCTCCTCGCCGTCCGGGCTGCGCCGGGCCACGTCCGGCGGCCACCAGCCGTGCTCCGGGTCGTTGTCCGGGCCGGTGCCAGGACCGTCGTCGGTTCGGGCGCCGGGCGGACCGGAGGCGGATTCCAGCCGCCACCGATCCGTCGCCGTCCGGGGTGGCGGGACCGCCGGGCCGGCCGGGGCCGGGGTGGCCCAGCGGGGCGGCGGCTCGACCAGTGGCGCGGGAGGCAGCCGGGGCGGCGGCACCTGCGGAGCGTCCGTACCACCCACGGTCGACCGGGGCGGTGGCGGTGGGCGGCGCAGCGGTGGCGGCTCGTCGCGCGGTGGCAGCTCGATGTCCGGCGGATGTTCCGCACCATACGGGGAGCCGCCCAGCGAACCGTCGGCATACCGCTCGTGAAGCTGCGGCTCGTGGAACTCCGGCTCGTGGAACTCCGGCTCGTGGAGCTGCGGCTCGTGGAGCTGCGGCTCGTGGAGCTGCGGTGGTGGCTCGGGCCAACGGGGCGGCGGCTCGTGCTGGTGGGGCGGCGGCTCGTGCTCGTGGGATGGCGGCTCGTCGTACGGCGGCTCCGGTCCGGCGTCGGTGCAGACGTGGTCGGGATCGGCCGTGGCCCGGGCGAGCGTACCGACCTGGGCCGCCAGTGGATGGTGGGCCGACAGGTGCTCCCGGCACAGCTCCTCGGCCAGGGCCAGGTGCTCGTGCGCCCGGGTGAAGAGTCCACAGTCGCGCTCCATCGCACCGAGCCGGGCGAGCATCCGGATCCCGCCGGGATGCCCGTCGCCGTAGACCTCCCGGTGCAACTCCCAGGCGTCCTCGAGGCGGTTGCGGGCCAGCGTGCATTCGCCCTGCGCGTACTCGACGGTGGCCAGGTCGGCGTGTGCGGCGAGCACCCGCAGCGATTCCGGGCCGTCCGTCGCGGTGAGTTCGATGATCACGTCTCGGTAGAGCCGGGCGGCCCGGGCATGACTGCCGACCCGGTGCAGTACGGCGGCGAGGGTGGCGGCGCTGGCCACCGTACGCGCGTCGGCCGGGCCGAACAGCCGGGTGCTCGCCGAGTAGGCGAACGCCGCCCAGCCCCGGGCCGCATGCGGATCGCCGAGCGAGACGAGCACCCGGGCCTGGAGGCCGGCCGCCTCGGTCAGTTCCTCGGAGGCGTGCCCGGGGCTCGGGTCGGCACCGTCCAGTGGCGGACCCAGCAGATTCCGGGCCCCGGTCAGGTCACCGGCTGCCACGAGCGCGTTCGCCTGCCGGATGAGTTCACCGAAGCCGGAAGCCACGCCCCATCGTGCTCGCCCGGCGACGTTAAGTACAAGAGGGCAGGTGGCGGCAGTTTGGTCATGATGTCGGGCGTCCGGGGCCGCGGTTACCGTGGAGAGATGGCGATCCACCGGCTCAACCACGCCGTACTCTTCGTCCGCGATCTCGCCCGCAGCGTCGCGTTCTACCGCGACGTCCTCGGCTTCCGCCGGGTCGAGATGACGCCGGAGGGGTTCGACGGCGCCGCCTTCCTCCAGGCTCCCGGCTCCACCAACGACCACGACCTCGGGCTCTTCGAGGTCGGTGCCGCCGCCGGGCCCTCCGGCGCCGGGCGGACCACTGTCGGCCTCTACCACCTCGCCTGGGAGGTGGACACCCTCGACGAGCTGGCGGCCGTCGCCGACCGGCTCGCCGAGGCGGGCGCGCTGGCGGGCAGCTCCGATCACGGCAGCACGAAGAGCCTCTACGGCCGGGACCCGGACGGACTGGAGTTCGAGGTGGTCTGGCTGGTCCCGGCGGACCGCCTCGACGAGCAGACCCTGGCGGCGCGCCGGCGGATCTCCCGGTTGGATCTCGACCGCGAGAAGCGGCGGTACGGCGGGCAGACCCGTGGCGGGGTCGGCGTCTCCGTCCCGTCCTGAGCCGTCCAGTCGACGCCGTCCGACCGGCCGGAGTGGTTGGCCGGGCCGTCGTATTGGTGTGATCGTCGAGGTGACAGGGGTGGGCCGGGCAGGATACAACCGTTGCATGTCCGGGGATCCGATCGGCGTCGTCAAGCGGGAACTGCTGGTACGCCAGCTCGACTCCTGGGCGCCGGCCGCGCTGCACCGTTCCCGCCGGGCGACCTTCGTCCAGGCGTACGCCGGGGACGACGGCGGTGCGGTGGAGGCCGCGCTGCGGGTCTTCGCGGACTTCGCCGACCTGCTGCGCGGGCGCCGGATGACCGCGCTGAGCATCGGTCGGCTCGACGACGGGAGTCTTGCGGCCCGGCACGCGACCGTCGAGTCGGAGCTACCCGCCGGGCTGACCGCACACCTGATGCCGGGCGGTGTCGATCGGTTGCCGGTGGCGCTCAAGGCGGCCGGTGCGGCCGGCGCCCCGATCTTCACCTATCTGGACGGCGCGGGCGGTGTGGTGCCGGACGGCGGTGCGGTGCCGGACGGCGGAAACGGTGCGGCGCCAGAGGGCTCGGGCAACACAGGACCGGAGGGCGGCTCGGACGGCGGGGTGCCGGGTCGTGCCGTCCTGGCGGCGGTGGCCGCTGGCCGCCCCGGCGAGCTGCTGCTGGCGCTCGACCCGCCGGCCTGGTCCGGAGCGGACCTCCGGCGCCGGCTGACCGAGGCCGGACTGCCGCTGGTCACCGAGGTGGAACTGGTCACTGACGCTCCAGCCCGGTCCGAGGTGCTGACCCGGTCCGAGGTGCTGGTCTTTGCCACCGCCGCCGGGAAGCGGCTGGACGCCTTCAAGAACGCGCTCTGGGCGGTGGACGAATACGCCGGGGTGCGCTATCGGGACCCCGGCGACCCGGAGGGACACCTGCTGGACATCTCACTGAGTCCGCACCCGGGGCCGCTGCGGCGGGAGATCCTGGCCCGGCTGGCGACCGTCGGCGCCGCCTCCGTCACCGAGCTACGGCAGTTCACCGCCGAACGGACGGTCTATCGCCCTGCGGACACCAACCGGGTGCTCACCGCGCTGCTCGCCGCCGGACTGGTGAGCCGGGATCCGGAGGCGGGTCGGCTCGGCGGCGACGTCACCATCACCGCCACGCCGTCCTGACGAGGCGTCACAGGGACGTCGTCCCGAGGGCGCGTAACAGGGACACCGACCGGTCCGCCGGCATCCCCGTCCCGCGCCACCGTTGCCTCACCGACGGGACTTGTCCTGCTTCCAGGACAGCGGGCCGGGCAGGTCGACCCGGTGGGCACGGGCCCGCGAGTTCCACGACCAGCGACCGATCTTGATGCTCCAGGAGGAGAATCCGTTCTCGGTGAAGTTGAGGATCAACGGGCCGAACTTCTTACGCTTACGGAAAATCAGACCCACGGCCCCGCTCCCTTCGAGACAAGTGCTTGCTTCCGGGGGTGGCGACGAGATTCCCCGTACGCACGTTCGGCAAACGCCTTCCGCAGACGCCGACCCTCCGCACCGGACAGTCCGGCGTGGTAAGTGCGTGCCCTGCCGAGCGGATGCCGGCGGTCCGGATGCCGGAGGGGCGGAGTTCTGTGTGGCCGTCAGGTGCCCGGTGGGGTGGTCGGCGCCGGGGCGGCCCGGTCGGCCCGGTCGGCCCCGGACGGCCGGGGCTGGTCGGTCAGGCCGGCCCGGAAGGCGCCCGGGCTGTGCCCGACCTCCCGGTGGAAGAACCGGCCGAAGTTCGTCGGCTCCGGAAAGCCGAGCCGCCGGCCGACGTCGGCCACCGAGAGGTCGGTCGCGGCGAGCAGCCGCCGGGCTTCCAGGGCCACCCGGTCGTCGATGACCTGTTTGGCGCTGCGCCCGGTCGCGGCGAGACAGGCTCGGGTCAGGGTACGTACCGAGCACGCCAGCCGATCGGCGTAGTCCTCGACCCGCCGGGTCTGTCCGTACGAGCGCTCGACCTCGTGCCGCAGCCGCCAGAAGGTGCCGGTCGGGTCGACGCCGTCAGGAGAGGGGGCCGGCAGCGTCCCGCCGGATGGGGCGGGTCGGGACGGTGCCGGGCCCGTCGGCGCGGCCCCGCTCCCGCTCCCGTCGCCCCGGTGCGGGCCCGGGTGCTCCGGTTGCGGGCCCGAATGACCTGCCTGTGCGGGCGGGTGATCTGGCCGGGAGCCTGGGTGGGCTGGCTGTGGGGCCGGGTGGGCTGGCCGGGAGCCTGGGTGGGCTGGCTGTGGGGCCGGGCCGGGGCCGGGCGGATCGCGGGGCAGCAGGGCGAGCCGGAGCAGCAGGACGGCGAGCTGGTGCCGGAGCAGGTCGGCGGCGAGGGTGCCGCTGTGGTGGCGCTGGCAGTCCACCACGAGCTGGCTGACCTCGCTTATCACCGCGTCCTCGTCCTCGCCGGCGAGCTGCCAGTATCCGGCCGTGTACGGGGGCGTGGGCGGCGTGAGCCCGAGCTCGTCCATGGTCTCCGGGCTCCAGGAGACCATGATGGCGTCGAGCCCGCCCTGCCCGCCGTGCCGGACGACCTGACCGGGCTGGACCCAGAGCAGCGACCCCGGCCGGCACGGATATGTGCTGAAGTCGACCTCCTGCGCACCATGTCCGACGGTGACCAGGATGAGTAGATGTCGATCGACCAGCGACGGCCCGCGGTGAACCGGATCGAGCACGTGGTCGCGCAGGGTGGAGGTGCGGATGCCGGCCCAGTCGGGCCGGGACCGCACCTCACCCGGGTCGTGGGGGAGCTGACCGAATCGGACCATCACCTGCGACGTTAGCCGCCGGCGGCCGGCTGTGCACCCCCTGGGCAGCAGAGATTGACCAATGTCGTTGACCATGTGGCCGGCCGGTCGGTAACCTGACCCCGGTCCGGGCCACGACCACCACGCGCGGCACGAGCGACGGGTCCACGCGGAACGATCCCGCCGCGTCCGCCCTGAGGGCAGGACAAGCCAATGAAGGTCCGGAGATCTCGCATGCGTCGCAGAAGAAGCCTGCCGTCCGTCGCCGCCAACGTACTGCTCGTGGTCGCCGCCGGGGGAGTGGTCCTCGCCGCTCCCGCCCCGGCACTCGCCGCGCCGGGGCCGGCCCTCGAGGTGGACCTGACCGCCGACCGGCATCCGATCAGCCCGCACATCTACGGGATGAACGTCACCGACGAGGCCCTGGCGGAGGAACTGGCCCTGCCGGTACGCCGCTGGGGTGGCAACGCGACCACCCGATACCACTACCGCTACGACACCACCAACCGCGCCTCGGACTGGTTCTTCGAGAACATCGCGGAGGCCAACGACAATCCCGAGGCGCTGCCGGACGGATCGTCCACCGACCGCTTCGTCGAGCAGGACCGGCGTACCGGCACCGACACCGTGCTCACGGTGCCGCTGATCGGGTGGGCGCCGAAGGCGCGGGACGGCTCCTGCGGGTTCTCGGTCGCCAGGTACGGCCCGCAGGAGCGTACCGACGAGTGGCGACCCGACTGCGGCAACGGGATCCGGCCCGACGGCACCCTCGTGACCGGCAACGACCCGCACGACACAAGCGTCGAGGTCGGCCCCGAGTACGTCCGGGAGTGGCTGGGTCACCTCACCGAAAAGTACGGCACGGCGGCCGAGGGCGGGGTGCGGTTCTACAACCTGGACAACGAGCCGGACATCTGGCACGCCACCCACCGGGACGTGCACCCGGCCGGGGCGGGTGCGGCGGAACTGCGCGACCAGGCGTACGCGATCGGCGCGGCGATCAAGGAGGTCGACCCCACGGCGGCGACGCTCGGCCCGGTCGGCTGGGGCTGGACCTCGTGGGACTACTCCGGACTGGACCAGGAGGTCTGCGGGCGTACCGGGTGCTGGGCCGACCCGCCGGACCGGCCGGCCCGGAACGGCCTGCCCTTCACCACCTGGTACCTCCAGCAGATGCGCGACTACGAGGCGGAGCACGGGCAGCGGGTGCTCGACTATTTCGACATGCACTTCTATCCGCAGGCTTCGGGGGTCGCGTTCGGCAGCGGCGACGCCCCGACCACCAACGCGCTGCGGCTGCGCTCCACACGGGCGCTCTGGGACCCCACCTACACGGACGAGAGCTGGATCAACACGCAGGTGCGGCTGGTGCCGAGGATGAGGGAGCTGGTGGCCGCGAACTATCCGGGAACGAGGACGGCGGTCACCGAGTACAACTGGGGGGCGCTGAACCACGTCAACGGCGCGCTGGCCCAGGCGGACATCCTCGGGATCTTCGGTCGGGAGGGGCTTGACCTGGCCACCCTCTGGGCGCCACCGGCCGCGACCGAGCCGGGCGCGTACGCCTTCCGGATGTACCGCAACTACGACGGCGCCGGCGGCCGGTTCGGCGACGTCGGGGTCCGGGCAACCTCCGCCGACCAGGAGAAGCTCTCGGTGTACGCGGCCGAGCGCCGCGCGGACGGCGCGCTCACCGTGATGGTGGTGAACAAGAGCGGCGTCGAGCAGAGCACGTCGCTGGCCCTGCGCGGCCGGTCGGCATCGACAGCGCAGGTCCACCGGTACGGGGCCGGCAACCTCGGTGCGATCGTGCGCGAGGCCGACCAGCCGATTTCGGTGCCGCCGCCGGCAACCGGTGCGCCGGACGGGATCCTCTCGCACACCTACCCCGCCGACTCGGTGACCCTCTTCGTGATCGGCGCGCCGACCACCCCGCCGCCGCTGGCGGTGCTGCACCGCAACCTGGACCGGTGGCCGACCGACCAGCAGATCCGCCCGGCGCTCGTGCTGGACAACCCCGGCCGGGCGCCGGTCGACCTGTCCCGGGTGACGATCCGGTACTGGTTCACCCGGGACGGCGGTCGCGGTGCCGTGCGGGCGGCGTGCGTGCGGGCCGAGATCGGCTGTGCCGGCGTCACCCGGCGGGTGGTGGCGTTGCCGGTGCCCCGGCGCGGGGCGGACGGCTATCTGGAGGTCGGGTTCGCCCGGGACGCCGGGACGGTGCCGGCGGCCGGGAAGACCGGCCCGATCGATTTGCGGCTCACCAAGGCGGATCGGTCCCGATTTCTCGAAGCCGACGACCACAGTTGGCGGCCGGCCGGCCCGGGCTACGAGGCGAGCGGCCGGATCACCGTTTATCTGGACGGCTCCCTGATCGCCGGTACCGAGCCCCGCCGCACAACGTGACGGCCCGACCGGGACCGCCCATTTCCGGCGCGGCACGGCCGGTGGAGTTGTCCGATCGGATGGTTCGGGATTAGGTTACCGGGCAGTACGCGAGTGGGGTCGGTCGGCGCGTGCGACGGCGACGGTGGCGACGGCGACGGTGCGGGAGGCACCGACGGCGGGCGTGCAGGGCACCGGCCGGACCCACGACACGGCCGGAGAGGGTGCGCATGCCAGGTCTGTTCTCGGTCGAGGACAAGGCGGTGCTGGTGACCGGCGGTACCCGGGGGATCGGGTTGATGATCGCCAGGGGATTCGTCGAGGCCGGCGCCCGGGTGATCATCTCGTCGCGGAAGGCGGACGTCTGCGCCGAGGCGGCCGAGCGGCTCTCCGCGGCCGGCCGGTGCGAGGCGATCCCGGCCGACATCTCCACCGCGACCGGTGCGGCGCGGCTCGCCGAGCAGGTCCTGGCCCGGGTGCCGGCGCTGGACGTACTGGTCAACAACGCCGGAGCGACCTGGGGTGCGCCGCTGGAGGCCTATCCGGAGAGCGCCTTCGACAAGCTCTGGGCGGTCAACGTCAAGGCGGTCTTCCAGCTGACCACGGCACTGCTGCCCGCGTTGCGCGATTCGGCGAGCGCTGACGACCCGGCCCGCGTGATCAACATCGGCTCGATCGACGGCATCCGGGTGCCCTGGATGGAGGTCTACGCCTACTCGGCGACCAAGGCGGCGGTGCACATGCTGACCCGGAGCCTCGCCCACCAGCTCGCCCCCGAGCACATCACGGTGAACGCGATCGCGCCCGGCCCGTTCGAGAGCAAGATGATGGCGTTCGCCCTGGACGACCCGGCGACCAGGGCGACGATCGAGCACCAGGTGCCGCTCGGCCGGATCGGCCGGCCCGACGACATGGCCGGAGCGGCGATCTATCTCGCCTCCCGGGCCGGGGCGTATCTCACCGGAGCGGTCATCCCGGTCGACGGCGGGATCACCACGCACGGTTGAGTCCGTGCAGGGTGTGCGGGTACCCACAGGTGTGCAGACGCCGCGCGGACCTCGGCAGGGTCCGCGCGGCGCGGTGGTTCTCGTCCGGTCGGTGCCTCCCGCGATGCGCCGTGACGCGTCGCGGGAAGGTCAGCGGCCGGCCAGCAGTCGGTTGACCGCGGTGTCGACGTCGAGGTGGTCCCCCTCCCGCCCCCGCGGCACCACCACGTACGTCCGGCGCAGGAACCTGACCAGGACGCTACGTGGCACCTCGAACAGTGCGTTACCATCCGGTGACGAGAGCGCGAGCGCGACGAAGTCCCCCCGGGGTGTGGCCCAGGGCCAGACCCGGACGTCGCCGATCCCGGCCGGCTCGTCGAGACCGGTGACGAGCAGCTCCCGCGCGAAGGACCAGCTCACCGCCTCGCCTCCGGCGGATTCCGCATGGAACAGGACATGGACCGCATACGGGTCGGCTGGGTCGTAGCGCAGGCTTGCACGCACGGGCAGAGCCGTGGCGTCAGGTGCAACGAGCCTTAACGACGTCTCGACCTCGACCGTGGTAGGTCGGATGACACTCATGGACGTTCTCCCCCCGGCACCGCTGCGGGACGTATGTGTCCCGCCGTTCCCATCCTCAGCTGCTACTTCATGATTACGCTCCGCCATACGCTGATATCACCCAGTAGTGGGAAGAGGCTTCCTAACTCCCGATCGAAATCGAATCTTTATGTAGGATGTCCAGTTCTGCCCAGGTACTCGAGCCCACCCGACGCCAGGTGGTTCAGTCGTCGACTCACTCCGGTAACGTCCAGTCGTCCTGTTGAGTGACGGGCCGGGCCACACTGGGAGTTGAAATGGCTACGAATCCATCCTCAATGGAGAAACCAGCTCCGCCGAGCGCGTCGAGGGTGAACGGGGCCGGCGTCGGGGTCCGCCCCGGTGCGACGGGGACGGCGGAGGAGCGGAGGTACGACGTGCCGGACGACGAGCGCGTCATGCGGGGGGACCGGCTCGGACCTGCGACGGAATCGCCGCCGGGCGTGGGTGGCGAGGATCCGCTGGACCCCTTCGTCATGCAGACCCGGCGGCAGCGGATCCGGCGGACCCTGGAGATCATCCGGGCAAACCCCACCGGCCGGATCGCGTTGAAGGTCTTCGTGGCGCTCGCCGGTGCGATCGTCGTCACACTCGGTCTCGCGTTGATCCCACTGCCCGGGCCCGGCTGGCTGATCGTCATCGGTGGATTGGGTATCTGGGCGGTGGAGTTCCACTGGGCCAAACGGCTACTCGGCTTCACCCGTCGGCACGTGCAGAGCTGGGCACGCTGGGTACGCGAGCAGTCTCTCCTGGTGAGATTCGTTCTCGGTTCGGTGGGACTGGTCTTCATCGCGCTGGTGCTCTGGCTGTCGGTCCGGGCCAGCCTCGGCATCGACCTCATCGCCCGCTTCATGACCTACCTCGCGACGCACTGACCCCGAAGATGCGCGGAGTCGGCGCGATCGGGTACAGTCGTCCGCGCTGAGGGCGATTAGCTCAGCGGGAGAGCGCTTCGTTCACACCGAAGAGGTCACTGGTTCGATCCCAGTATCGCCCACCAATAGGCCCTGACCTGGGCAAACGTGAATCGATTGTTGGCAGTGCGCGAACCATGTCGGTCAGACATATGGTGAGCTGGGATTACCCCCTGCTAAGGCGGTCACGATGGCGGCCACCCGGTAACCGGGGCCGCCCGGCTCGTGCGCAGAGATGACGACGAGCTCAATGCGTTGCCGGTCCGGGCGTTGGTGCCACCGGACGTGGCGCGAAGTTCAGGTGCCGGGCGTTCTTGTTGCGGCGGTCGGGGCCGGGACCGACTTCGTTGGTGTCTTGCGGAGACCCAGCAGCAACACTGTGGCCGATGAGAGCAGCACCGCCGGTACGGGCAGATCGCGCGGATCGAACGATGCCACGCCCGCCACGCCCGCTTCCGCGACGAAGATCTTCTGAATGATGTAGTTGAGCTGGTAGACGCCGACGGCAAGGCATGCCGCGGTGCCGAGGGCGTAGCCCCAGGCGGTCCGGCGCCAGAGTTGAACCGCTGCCAGGGCAACCGCGGGAACGAGCAGGGTGAGGTCGAGCGCGTAGGCGAGGTGTACCCGTTGCGATGGCATGGGCAGCACGTCGGACGGTTGTTGTCCGGTGATGGCGAATCGCACCGCCGCCACGCTGTACAGCACCACGATCGCCGCTGCCGGGAGCGCCAGCAGGACGCTGATCCACCGGACCGGCGTGCGGGGTGCGGACCGCTCGTCAACCGAGGTGACGTCGAGGGCTGCCAGTGCCAGCCCGAAGGCGAACACTGACGACACGAATGCGGCCACGTGGAGCAGGAACAGGTCGTTGAACTGCGCGCCGAAAACGTAGTAGGCGAGGTTGTAGATCGAGTAGGCGAGCATCCCTATCCAGGCCAGATGCGCTCGCAACGAGCCGCGTATGGAGCCGATGACGGCAAGGGTGAACGCCGGCATGCCGACGAGCATGGTGGCCAGATCGTTGCCGCGAAAGGCCGCCGCGGCCACCGCCGCTTCAGGATAGAGACCATCGACTAGAAGCCCACTCGTAGCGGCGGCGCCACTCAGGACCAGCACGAGTCCACTCGTCGCCCATGCCAACCGTAGTCCGGTGCGGGCCTTCCCACCGTGGACGTCCAAAGGGTGCGGCCGGCCGCGATCATCGGTCCGGATGTCAGGTACCGACGGGATATCCATGTGAGCCTCCAGGTGACCGCTACGCCCCAGGGTGACGCGAACCGACCGCGGCGATTCGACGGCAACGTAGGCAGGATCGCGAGGAGACAGCCAGGGCCGGGCGGCCCGTTGTCCTAAGGCTGAACAGGCCGCCGTACGGCGGTCGTGCGGGGTTCGGTTCCTCCGCTGGCGAGCCGAGGGGGTAGGCCGTCGTCAGCACTTCGCAGTGGACAGGCCGCATGTTTCAGTCAACAATGAAACCTATGAAACAGCCATCCGGCACTGAAGAGTCCAATCACGATGCCTCAGTCGGACCGTCGGCGGACGTGCTGGAATGGGTCGAACGGCTCGCCAAGTACTGCTCGGACCAAGATGGCGTGCCGTTGATCGCCGGGCGCGTGCTCGGCTGGCTGATGATCTGCGACCCGCCCGAGCAGTCCGCGCAGCAGATCGCGACCGCGATCGGTGCCAGCCGGGCGTCGCTGTCGACGAACCTCCGGCTGCTCAGCTCCGTCGGGTTCGTCCGCGTCCTGACCAAACCGGCAAGCCGGACCGTGTACTACCGCGTCGACGACGACGCCTGGGAGAAAGTCGTCCAGCGGCAGATCGCCTCGCTGGCCTCCCTCGGAAATATCCTGCACGACGGCACCCCCCTTGCCGGTCCATCACCTGATCGCGGTGGACGCCTCGCCGCCGCCAACGAAGTCTTCCGATGGATGCAACAGATCTTCGACAACGCGCCACCGCTGCCCTCATCCACCCGCGCAGCCAAGGAGTAGCGACGATGACAGCACGACCACCTGCAGCACAGACCGCCTTCGGCCCGATGGTCATCGCCGCATGCGAACAGATCCTCCCCGCGGAGCAACGTTTGTTCGACGACCCGGACGCCGTTCGTCTGCTACCACCCAGCCAACGCCTGATCGTCGGCGCCTGCCGGTGGAAACCGGTCTACCAACTGCTCGTCCGGGCCACCGACGTTAAGGCGCAGGGACTCTGGGCCAGCATGCTGTGCCGTAAACGGTATGCCGACGACAAGGTCCGCGATGCCTTGCACGACGGCATCAAACAGTTCGTCTTCCTCGGCGCCGGGCTCGACACCCGGCCTGCCCGCCTCGTGGCACCGACCGGCGCCCGCTCGTTCGAGACCGACCTGCAAGCCAACATCGCCTACAAGCGCCGCCGCCTCATCGAGACCTACGGCCGGCTACCGGCCAACACCACCCTCACCGCCGTCAATCTCGAAACCGACGATCTCACCGCCGCGCTCACCGCGGGCGGATTCGACTGGAACGAACCGGCCATGTTCGTCTGGGAGGCCGTCACCCAGTACCTGACCGAGGAGGCAGTCCGCAAGACACTCGCCTGTCTCACCCCGGCCACGTCCGGGAGCCGGCTCATCTTCACCTACATCCGCCGCGACTTCCTCGACGGCACCGAGGACTACGGCGCCGCACCGGCACGGCGCGAGTTCGTCATCAAACGCCACGTCTGGCACTTCGGGCTGCTCCCCGGCGAGACGCCCGGGCTGCTGCGCGACTACGGCTGGACCGAACACGAACAAGTCGGACCCACCGAGTACGCCGATCGTTACCTCAGCCCCCTCGGACGAGACGTGACCGTGTCGCAGATCGAACGATTCGTGTACGCCGACCGCTCGACCGACGAGGCTCACACCTGAACCGAAACCATCATCATCAATATCTCTGCAAAGGGTTTGGGCCAGGAGGTTGCCGCCTGGCGTTCGTGATCCAGCAGTGGTGGGCGGGCGGCCACGGCCGCAGCGCCGACGATGGGCCGATCGGATCGGCATGGTGGCGCTACGGCGGGCGGCGGCCGCTGAATCGGTCAGGTCGTGCGACGGCGTACCGCCGGTAGCGTGACGATTGGGCCCTGAGCTGCGGGTATGTGGTTCTTATTCTGCCAACTATGGTCCACCGAAACGCGTTTTTTGGGTGGTTTGCACAGGGTGGTGAGTGCACGCCGCCGAGGGTTTCGGGAGCCGTTGCGGGGCCGGCTGGGTCTGGTCACCACCGAGGTCAGCGTACGAGCCGGCAGCTTTCAGGGACCGACAAGCGGCAAGCGGCTGTCCGGCGGGTTCGGTGGCGCTGGCCGGGAAGGCGGTGACCCTGATGGGTCTGGTCCGGGCAGACCACCGATCCCCGGGGGTGTTGGTCGTGACGAGTGCGGCGGCGAGGAGGCATCTGATCTCGGCGTCAGTGTCGAGCGAGCCCGCAGCAGAAAGGCCGTACCGTTCCATCGCGCGAGCAGGGCCTCGCCGGCGGCCTCGACAGCGGCCCGCTCCGGAGCTTCGGTCCGGTCGTGGGTGCGGGCGAGCATCAGCATCTCCGCGGCCGAATTGGAGGCGTTGTACGCCGCCATCTGAAGGAAACCCAGCGTCAGTACCAGTGCAACCGCGGATCGCGACGCCGTCCACAACGGGACCGCCAGGGCCAGGTAGACCAGCAGAACCATGAGGTTGTTGATCAAATAGAGCCCGTCCATCGAGACCAGCCCCAGAAGTGGCGATCGGAGCATGAGCTCAAAGAACTCCGGCGCGGTCTCGGGCGGAGGCCACGCAGCCAGGATGCTGATCTGAACGACGGTGACAGCGACCGAGCCCAGGGCCGCCCACCCGCCAGCGAGCAGGAGGCCGCGCCACCGATACACCTCTCGATCAGGCGCCACGTTCATTCCGCGTGCAGCTTTCCGGGGTTGTGCCACCGGCCGGGCCGGCCGGTTCACCTGGGTCTCCTGCGCGTGCCGACCGGACGGTGGTGTCTCATCGGTGCACCCGCTCCTCATGTCCTGAAGTCGTCCGCTCACCCGTCGGCTGCTCTGGAATGATCGACGGTCCAGGGGGTGGGTCCGGTGTTCTCGGCGGCCCGAACTCGGTGGGTCCTTGGTCCAGCCGGAAGGGCGGGTAGGCGTCGGTCATCAGTGCGATGTAGGCGACAACGCGGTAGACCCAGCGGTTCAGCCCCATGAGGAAGTCAAACAGCGGAGCCGGGTAGCGGCCCGCGAAGAGCAGGATCAGACCGGCGGCCAGCGTCAGCGCGCCGATGAGTCCACCGACGGTGAAGCCGCCCTCGTTCTGGTCGCCGAAGCGCCACGTGCCGGCGATGATGCCGAGCACGATCAGGTGCGGGATCGCCAGCAGCCACGACTTCACCAGCACGAGCCCCCGCGAGAGCCGCTCGGGGTACTCGACATCGAGGTCGGCCGGGTAGTCGGCGTGGTCCAGCGTGAACGGCGGGTAGCGGTCGGTGCCGATCGCGTTGGTGGCGTAGAACTGCACCCGCCACGTCCACCGCAGGATCCCGACGTTGAGGTCGAACAGCCCACGTGGATAGCGGCCGGTGAAGAGGATCGCGAAGAACGCGACCACGGTGAGGGCGACGAACACCAGCCAGAGCAGGGCCAGGATGAGGAAGTGCGGGATCACCAGCACCCACTTGACCAGCCACAACCAACGGCTCAGCCTCGCGTCCTGGTGGCCGGTGACGGTAACCGGGGACGACGGCGGATCGCCGCCGGCCCCGGCGACCAGCGCCCTGTCGGTCGTGGTGCGGGCGTCGGGCCCCGCCGGCCGCCGATCACGCGAGGCGGGCGGTCGGGCGCCGTGGACGACGAGCAACGCGCCGCCGACGATCAGCAGCGTGCCGACGACCCCCAGCGTCCAGGCGAGCGGGACCAGCAGGTCGACGCGGCCCGCGGCGGTCAGGTCGACGGTCAGTCCGGGCGAGCCGTCGACGTTCATCACCACGGCGGTATAGGTGCCGGGCGCCAGGTCCCAGGTGAGTGACTGGGTGCCGGTTCCGCTGGCCTGTGCGGTCCAGAACCTCTGCTCGGTGGGTGGCCCGTCGAGATGTCCGTCGTCACCGTGCCTGGTGATGGTCGCGTGGAACGGGTTGTCAGTGATGTCGCTGATCTGGTCGTACCCGGCTGACCCGAGGTAGCGCTCGACATCGCTGCTCGGCGCGATCCCGACGAACACCTCGGATCCTGTCGAGCGTGCGCTCAGTCGCAGTGTCGCGAGGTTGCGTTCGGCCCACCAGTCCGCTGGTCCGATCTCACCGAAGGCGATCTGTGCGCTGGTCAGTGCGACCGTCGAGGTGGTGAACCGCTCGGTCGGGGCGGCGAAGAAGCCGTCGTCGTCGCGCTGGGTGCCAAGCGCCCAGCCCAGCCCAACTCCGGCCAGCAGGAGCGGGAGCCCGACGAGGGCCAGGACCACACCGAGGACCAGCGGCATCGTACGGCTTCGCGAGGCCGTCGGCCCGGGCCCCTGCGGTGCGGGGTGGGTGGGGTGCAGTGGCTCGGTCATGACACGGGCCTCCTTCCGGTGCGCGCGGCGGTCATGACGGGTTGGCGGCGGCCGTGCACGGCATGACCACGTTGTCGAAGACGACGACGTCCTTGGGACGAGGGCGAAGACCAGGGACGCGGTGAGCATGATCCATCGCGATCGGGTCATCCGGCCGGCCGCCACACCCGGTGCCGGGCCGACGCCCAGGCACGTCGGTGACTGCGTGGTCGGTGCCGGCCCGAGTCAACACCGGGAACCCCTCCTACCTCCTCCCTCCAGGATCCTGCCGAGGTCTCCGCCACACGAGAGTCAGAGGTCAGGGCGCGAGGGGACCTCGGTCTGTTGCTCTCGACCTTCCGTGCCGATGGTCGGAATCAACGGCCCCGCCGCCGGAATTCTGGTGGAGGTCGAGGACGCCAGAAGACAACCCAGCGAACCCGAGGTCCGTGCCGACTGTAGCGTGATCGCATGGGCAAGCCGACCCGCTGGGCGACCGAGACCAAACCGGGGCACTCACAGTGGTATATCGACCGCTTCCGCCGGCTCGCCGCCGAGGGCGTGGATCTGGCTGGCGAGGCGCGGCTGCTGGATGCCCTGGTCCCGCCGGGTGCCCGGATCCTGGACGCCGGTTGTGGCACTGGCCGGGTGGGCGCCGTGCTCGCCGCCCGTGGGCACCAGGTTGTCGGTGTGGATGCCGATCCGGCGCTCGTCGAGGCGGCCCGCGCAGACCATCCCGGATCACGTTGGCTGGTGGGCGATCTTGCGGAGCTGGACCTCGCGGCCCACGGTGAGCCGGTGCCGTTCGACGCGGCGGTGTGCGCGGGCAATGTGATGGCGTTCGTCGCCGCGGGCACCGAGCGGGCGGTGTTGCGCCGGATCGCCGCACACGTCCGCCCGGACGGGGTCGTGGTGGTCGGCTTCGGCACCGGTCGCGGTTACCCGCTGGCCGATTTCGACGCTGACGCGCTTGCGGCCGGGTTGGGCCGGTCACACCGTTTCGCCACCTGGGATCTGCGCCCCTGGCACGACGACGCCGATTTCGCGGTGACCGTGCTGCGCCGGCCGGCCGACACCTCCGGCCTGTCGAACCCACCGACCTCGATCACGTAGACACGCCTGGTTGTCCTACCATCGCGAACTTCTAGCAGTGGCCGCAGACCGGATTGGGAGCACCCTCGGAACGTCGCTGGAGTGGCCGGTCGACCAGCTCGTCGTCGACGTCCGTCGGTCCCGCGAGCATCGGCGATGTCGGGCTCTTCCGGGTGATCTTGACGCATGCGATACGCACCTCGTAGTCCGTGACGACACAGATCCCCAGCTCCGGGAGCCGGTCCACCCGCATCCTGTCGGAGAACGCCGTGCTGTCCCCGTGGGAGTACGTCCGCAGGTCCGCATCGTTCAGGGTCCCGTAGGGCAGGCCCGCGATGAAGGCGGCGTATCCCCACCGTGGCCCGGTGCTGCCCTCCGGCTCGCCGCAGTCCAGATGACCGGTCAACGTCACGTAGTCGCCATCGGTGACCTCCACCTGCGCGATGGCTCCAGAGAAGCACGGAATGCGTTCCCACCCGTCGTCCGCCGCGGCCGGTGAACCGGTGCCGGACAGCGCGACGACCAGGGTGGCGAGCACAGCCAGGAATTTCATCGGTTTCCCCCATCGATGGTGGCGGCGGGTGTGGACGCGCCCGGTGGTGTCGCCACGTTCAGCGCGCCGAGCGCGAGACCCAGCTGGAAGCGGTTGTCGACGCCGAGACGGTCCATCAACGCCCTCAGCGTGTAGGTGAGCGAGCGGGTGGACATGCCGATCTGCTGTGCGGAGGCGGCGTCGGTACAGCCCTGGGCGAGCAGCGCGACGATTGCTCTCTCGCGTGACGTCAACACGATCGCGGGTACTCCGTTCCGGCTCGGGTCCACCGCGTCACTCCAATGACGGGTGAACAGCCTGACGAGCGCATCGACAGCTGTGTGGTCGACGATCTCCCACGTGCCGCGGCCCAGGTCAAGAGGATCGACGGCGAGGAGTGCCACGCGCCGGTCGAAGATCATGAGCTTCTGCGGCAGACGCGCCGCCTCCCGGTACTCGCCGCCGAGCCGGCCGAACTCGATCGCGTGCTGCGCCGAACGGTCGCCGTCCGCAGGCGGACGGCTCAGCGTGCGCATCCGCACGCCACGACGCAGGGCCGCGACATCCAGCGGCGCGCCGACCGCCAGCTCATCCGAGCCGAAAACCTGCTCGGGCTGCATCGACAGGTGCTCGACCCGCTCCAGCGCCGCCAACTCGGCTATGCGCCGACGGCGGGACTCCCGGTCCGGCAGGTGCCTCGCCGAAACCGCGACCCGCTCACACGGCTCAGCATCGCCACCGGCAGCCGCGGCGGCGCGCCGCAACGCCTGGCGCCGCAGGGTCGTCACCACCGCAGCCGCGGGCCGTGCCCGCCAGACCGAGGCGTCCGCGCCGTGCCCCGACGGCTCGCGCTCCACCGTGACACTGCTTACCGCCAGTAGCTCCTCCAACGCGGCCCGCGCCCGCCGCATCCCCAGGCCGAGCTCCGCCGCGACCTCCCCGGCGGCCTGCGGCCCGAAGGTCAGCAGACACCGGTACACCAGATCGGCGTCCGCCGAGACACCCCAACGGACCAGCGCCGGTACGGCCCGACCGATCGCGAGCACCCCCGTCCTCCTGCCTGTCATCTACGACCCTCCCCCGAACCGACAGACCGTGCTACGCAGCGATACAAGCACCGGAGTACGACGATGTCTGCATTCCGCAAGATCGTCCAAGAAATCGTTGCGCGATTCCGCAACCCGCCACCGGCCCATGCGTCCCGGTTGGCAGTCGGTCTTCCAGGTGGAAACGGCGCCCGTCGGCCCCGACGGACGGTCGACAGCCTCACCCGTCTCCGGCGGGGGTGGCGACCGTGGGGTCGAGCCGGGCCGGATCATCGTCGGTGGGCGGGGTTTCGAGCAGCGGGGCGAGGGTCTCCCAGTTGGCCCGGGTGGCGGCCGCCGCGCCTGCCGCGTCGCCGGCCGCGCAGAGCTGGATGATCCGGTCGTGCTGCGCCACCGACTCCCGGCCGCTGAGTGAGGCGAAGCGCAGCCGTTCCAGGCGTCGGAGCACCGGCGTGTACCGCTCGAGGACATCCTGGAGAGCGCCGTTGGCGCAGGCGGTGACGAGCACGCCGTGGAAGTCGTCGTCGGCGGCGATCGCCGCGTCGACGTCGTCGCGGCGCAGGGCGTCGGCGAACCGGGTGTTGGCCTCGCGCATGGCGTCGAGTTCGGCGCCGGAGAGGTTGGGCAGGGCCTCCCGGACGGCGAGTTCGTGCATCACCGCCGTGACGGACCGGGCGTTACGGGCGGCCCGGACGTCCAGTGGGCTGACCATCGTGTAACGGCCCGGCTTCGTCTGGACCAGGCCCGCCTGCTCCAGACGGGCGAGCGCCTCTCGCACCGGCGTCCGGCTGACGCCGAGCCATTCGACCAGGTCCGTGTCGTTGAGCCGTTCGCCGGGTGCGAGCGTGCCGTCGACGATGGCGTCCCGGATCGCCCGGTAGGCGTCCTCGCGCAGGAGTGATCTGGAAACGAGTCCGCGACCCCGTGGCACCGGCATGCAACATGTTGGTCAGGCTGCGGCGCCGGTGTCAAATGCGCGCCCGCGTCGACCCGATGTCTTGACACTAGCGGTACGCGACATGCAATATATTGCATGTCGCGTACCCGTCACTCATCGACAATCGGGTCGGCGGCCCCTCGCTCCTGGATCGGAAGGACATCACCGATGAACATCGAGTCCCTGCGCCGCCCCACGAGGCGGGCGATCGCCCTGGCCGGTGTTACCGCCGGCGTCGCGGCGGTCGCGTTCCTCGCCACCACGGCGGGCGCGGCCACCGGGCAGCGCCCGCCGGGCAGGAAGCCCACGGTCGTACTGGTGCACGGCGCCTTCGCCGACTCGTCGAGCTGGAACGGCGTGGTCAGGCGGCTCAGGCGCGACGGCTACCCGGTCGTCGCCGTCGCCAACCCACTGCGCGGCCTGCGCAGCGACGCCGAATACCTGCGCAGCGTCCTGGACAGCATCGACGGTCCGATCGTGCTCGCCGGCCACTCGTACGGCGGATCGGTGATGAGCGAGGCCGCCGACGGCCACCCGGACGTCAGGGCACTCGTCTACATCGCCAGCTTCAGCCTCGACAAGGGTGAGAGCACCGCCGAGTTGGCCGCCAGGTTCCCGGGCGGCCAACTCGGCCCCGCCCTCAACCCGGTGCCCTTCCCGCTCCCCGGCGGCGACACGGGCACCGATCTCTACATCACGCAGGACGAGTTCCGCAGGGTCTTCGCCGCGGACGTCCCCCGCGACGTCGCCGAGCTGATGGCGGCCACGCAACGACCCATCGCGGCCACCGCGCTCGAGGACCGGGCCACCAGGGCCGCCTGGCGGAGCATCCCGTCGTGGACGATGGTCACCACACAGGATCTCGCCATCCCCGCCGACTCGATGCGCTTCATGGCGAAGCGGGCCGGCTCGTACACCGTGGAGATCGACGCCTCGCACGCGGTCACCGTCTCCGAGCCGGGCGCCGTCGCCGACCTGATCGACAGGGCCGGCCGCACGGTCGCACAATAGGCCCGTCGCCAGGGTGTCCCGCCGGGTGAACACGGCGGAGTGCTCCGCCGGCCGGATCGTCGGGTGACCGTCGGTCCGGCCGGAGAAAACTACGCGGCTTCTACCCATGTTCCGCCGCCTGGTCGATGCCATGCTCGGCGCGTGACAGGAGCGCGGACCACACCGGCCGAAGCGCCGCCACCCACGGCCGACCACTGGTGGGCGGCCGGGCTGGCGCTCGGTGAGCGGCTGGCCGCCGGTGTGCCGGAGCCGGCCGGCGTCCATCCGGACGCCGACGCGCGGGCCGAAGAGTGGCGGCGCGCCTGTGATCGTGCCGGCCCGGGTCATTTCGGGCAGCGGCTGGCGGAGGCCGGGACCGACGAGTCGGGACTCCTGGCACTCCTCGCCGAGGGCGCCGAGGCGCTGGGCCGGCGTACCACGTGTCCGGCATGGGCGGCCTTCGTGACGGAGGCCCTCCGGATCCCGCCGCTCGCGGCGGTCGGCCCCGAGGCTAGCGGGCCGGAGGTCTTCGCAGGTCTGCTGCACCCGTTGGTGGTGGAGGCCCGCCAGCGGCTGGCGCGGCGATCACAGCCGGGCCAGCGATCGGCCGAGCAGCCGGGGGAGCGACCGGCCGAGCAGCCGGCCGAGCGACCGGGGGAGCGACCGGGGGAGCAGCGGTCCACGGCGGGCGTCGACGGGGCGGCGCTGCTCGACGACTTCGCCGTCCGGCTCGGCAGCCGGCTGGCGGCGATCGCCGCGCCCACGCTCGTCACCGAGTTGCGCGCGGCGGCGGCGCGCGGTGAACTCTCCGGCCCGGACGGCCGGGAGCGGTTCGTCGACTTCGTCAGGCGGCTCGCCGCACCTGGTCGGCTGGCGGAGCTGTTCGGCCGGTACCCCGTCCTCGGCCGCCTGCTCGGCCAGGCCGCCGAGCAGGCGGTGCGGCACCAGCACGAGCTGCTCACCCGGTACGCCGCCGACCGGGCGGCGATCGTGGCGCACCTGTTCGGCGGGCGTGATCCGGGGCGGCTGGTCGCAGTCGCCGAGCTCGGCGCCGACCGCCACCGTGGCGGCAGGGCGGTGGCGGCGCTGGTCTTCTCCGGTGGGCAGCGGGTGGTCTACAAGCCCCGGACGGTCGAGGCGCACGTACGCCTGGCAGGGCTGCTCGACTGGCTCAACGGCGCGCTGCCCGGAATCGGCCTGCGGATGCCGGTGGTGCTGGCCCGGGACGGATACGGCTGGGCCGAGTTTCTCGCCCGCACACCGGTCGCCGACCCGGCCGGGCTGGACCGGTTCTACCGCCGGCAGGGTGCACTGCTCGCCGTGCTGCACCTGGTCCGGGCGGTCGACATCCACCACGAGAACGTCGTCGCCTGCGGCGAGCATCCGGTGCTCGTCGACGTGGAGACGATGTTCCACCCGGTGACGCCCGGGGCGCGGCTCGCCGCGGATCCCGCCGCCGAGCGACTGGCGTCCTCGGTGCACCGCACCGGCATGCTGCCGCTGATACTGGTTGGCGCGCACGGCCGGGCCGACATCTCCGGGCTCGGCGGCGACGGTGCCACCCCCGGCGGTGCCGCCTGCTGGGTCGACACCGGCACCGACCGTATGCGCCGGGACCGTCGGCCCGCTCCGCTCGCCGGCCGGGGCAACCGGGCCCGCCTCGACGGGATCGACCGTGATCCGGCCGACCACGAGCCCGCGCTGCTCGCCGGCTTCCGGGCGGCGTACCACGCGATCATGCAGGAGCGGGCGGAGGTCGCCGCGCTGCTGCGCCGCTGCGCCGATGTCGAGACCCGTGTCGTGGTCCGTCCCACCCAGCTCTACCGGACGCTGCTCGGCCGGGCCAGCCGTCCGGCGGTACTGCGGGACGGGCTCGACCGGGACCGTGCGCTGGACGCGCTCCGGCCCGTCGCGGCCGAACTGCCCGGTACGGCCGGACTGGTCCGGCACGAGCTGGCCGAGCTCTGGGCCGGGGACGTACCGCTCTTCACCGGCACACCGAGCGGAACCGCCGTACGGGCCGGGGACGGCACCGCCGTGGAGGGGGTGTTCGACCGCCCGGCGCTGGCCGGTGCGCTGGAACAGCTCGCCGCGATGAGCGACGCGAATCTCCGGGACCAGGAGTGGATCATCTCGGCGACGCTCGCCACCCGCCGGGAGCCCAGCGGTCACCGGGGTGGCCCCGGCGCCGGGGCGCGGGACGCCGCGGCGGAGCCGGCGCGGCTGCTGGCCGGGGCGCGGGGGATCGCGGACCAGCTCGTGGCGGTCTCCGCACGTCGCGGCGACGAGGTGAACTGGCTCGGTCTGGAGCTGGTCGACGAGCGGCAGTGGCTGGTGCTGCCGATGGGTGCGGGCCTGGCCACCGGATACACCGGGGTGGCGCTCTTCCTGGCCGAGCTCTTCGCGCTGACCGGCGTGCAGCGGTACGCCACGACCGCCCGGGCGGCGATCGGCCGGGTCCCGCAGCTGCTCACCGTGCTCTCGGGCAGCGACGCGGCGATCCGCGCGGTGGGCTGCGGCGGCATGACCGGCTTCGCCGGCATCGCGTACGCGCTGGCCCGGCTCGCGAACCGGCTCGGCGACGCGGAGCCGCGCGACTGGACCCGTTCGGCGATCGACCTCGCCGGACGCTCCGTCACCGCCGATGCGGCGCCGGGCGTCTTCTCCGGCCTGGCCGGCTGCCTGGCGGCGATGACGGCGATCCACGAGGAGCTCGACCTGCCCGAGGCGGCCGCCCTGGCGCGACGCTGTGCCGCGCTCCTCGCCGACCGTGCCGAGCAGCCGCTGCCGCATCCGTCCGCCGGGTTCGGCGGCGGTGCCGCCGGGTTCGGCGGCGGTGCCGCCGGGTTCGGCGGCGGTGCCGCCGGGTTCGGCGGCGGTGCCGCCGGGTTCGGCGACGGTGCCGCCGGGGTCGGCTGGGCGCTGGCCCGGTATGCGGGCTCCGCCGGGGCGGGACCGGACGCCGCCCGCTGCGGCCGGCTCGGCACGCGGCTGCTGCTCGCCGCCGCCACCAGCGGCGGCGACGAGTACGGCTGGTGCGCGGGCCGGGCAGGGGTGCAGACGGCCCGGTACGTCACCGGCATCGCGGACGACCCCGCAGCCCTGGACGGCTATGCCGCCCGTCCGGTGCTCCGCGACCTGAGCCTCTGCCACGGCGAGCTGGGGATCCTCGAAGCGCTGGCCGTCCGCCGGGACAGCCAGGCCGCGCGGGTCCGCCGTCGTCGCGCCGGCCAGGTCGCCGGCGCGATGGCCCGCGGTGCCGCCGGGTGCGGCACCCCCGGCGGAGTACCCACGCCCGGACTGCTCGACGGCCTCGCCGGGATCGGATACGGGCTGCTCCGCGCCGGATTTCCCGAACAGGTTCCCTCCGTCCTCCTCCTGGCACCGTCCCGATAGGAAGCCGCTCGACAGCCCGGCAGATCCAGCAGATCAGCAGGTCAAGCAGATTCAGAGAGGGAGAATCCGATGTCCATCGGCAATGTCGAGGAAGTTCCGCACGAGACCGGCGAGGTCGGCGCCTCCGGTGTGGCCGGCGAGTCCGGAAGGCCGGCGGCGACCGGCTGGTCCACGACGGTCCGCACGGTCGCCTTCGGGGCCGGCGCCGCCGCCCTGATCGGCATGGCTTCGGCGTTCGGCCCGGCGGCGGCCACCGTCTTCGCCGACCAGCCCGACGTCGTCCTGGCCAGCCCGTTCTGCAACACCACCTGCTGCGTGGAGGACCCGGAGCCGCCGCAGGGCTGAGCGAAGGATCTGACCGGCTTTCGTAGCGGGTGTGAAACCTTATGTCTATGTATTCATCGGTGGCGTCTCATTAACATCGGAACCGTGTACGCCCGCGCTACGGCTGTAGTGGGCCGGAACGCCGAGCTGGGCGTCATCGACCGCGCGGTGGATGACGCCCGCTCCGGGCGGGGCGGTGCGCTCTTCGTCACCGGAGAGGCGGGGATCGGCAAGTCGCGCCTGGCCGACGCCGCCGTGGAGCGGGGGCTCGCGGTCGACATGTGCGTGCTGCGCGGGCGCGGCAGCGCGATCGGGCCGATCCTGCCCTTCCGCTGCCTCACCGAGCTGCTGCTGTCGCTGCGCCACTCCGGATACCGGGTCGACATCGGCGAGCTCGGGCCGTACCGCCCGATCCTCTCCCGGCTCGTGCCGGACTGGCACGACGGGGCCGCGGTGGGCGGCGCGGGCGACTCCCTGGTCATCATCGCGGAGGCGGTGCTGCGGCTCACCGCTCTGGTCGCCCGCGATCACGGCTGCCTGTTGATCCTCGACGACCTGCACGAGGCGGACGCGGAGAGCCTGGCCGTCTTCGAATACCTGGTCCAGCATCTCGGGCAGCAGTCCGCGCTGCTGGTCGCCGCCTTCCGACCGGACTCCGGTGCGGCCCCGGCACTGGCCCGCTCCTGCGTGCAGCGCCGGCTCGCCACCCTGGTACGGCTCCGCCCGCTCGGCCGGGACGGGCTGCGCGACCTCGCCGGAAGCTGCCTGGAGACGCCGTCCGCCGAGGTGCCGGGATCCGTCGTGGACCTCCTCTGGGCGGGCAGCGCCGGCAACCCGCTGCACGCCGAGGAACTCCTCAACGACCTCTGCGAGAGCGAGGTGCTGCGCCGCACCGAGCAGGGCTGGCAGGTCGGCGGGCCGATGCCGGTCGCGCTGCCGATGACCCTTGCCCCGAGCCTGAGCCACCGGCTCGACCTGCTCTCCGCGCAGGCCCGCGACGTGCTCTCCGCGGCGGCCGTGCTGGGGCACCGCTTTCCGCTGGCGGTGGTGCAGGCGCTCACCGGGCTGGACGACCGCGACCTGCTCGGCCACTTCTCCGGCGGCACCGCCGTGGCCCATCTGGTCGCCCCGGACGAGCAGCAACCCGACTGGTACGCGTTCCACCATCCGCTGCTCGCCGAGTCGTTGGTGGCGATGCTTCCGGCGGCGCGCCGCGCGCAGCTCGCCGGAAAGGCCGCCGACGCGGTCGAGCGGCTGCACCCCGGGCTGCCCGGCGAGTGGTGCCAGCAGGCGGCGACGCTGCGGCTCGGCGCGGGCGACCGGGTGGCGGCCGGCCGGCTCTTCACCGAGGCGGGGCGACGGGCGCTGACCCAGGGGGCGGCCCGGTCGGCGGTCACCCTGCTGGAGCGCGCCCAGGAGGCGCTCGGCGCCGAGGGTGACGTCGACAGCCGCGCGGACGCCCAGGAGGCGCTGCTCTTCGCGTACGTGGAGGCGGGCCAGGTGGAACAGGCGCTCGCCTCGGTCGACGTGCTCGACCGGATCGGTGGCGGCCTCGACCGGCAGCGGCGCGCGCAGTGGCACACCCGGCTCGCCTGGGCGGCGGTGGTCGCCGGCCGCAGCGACGACGCCCGGACCCAGGTCGAGACCGCACGTGCGCTGCTGGGGCCGGAGCCCGACCCGGCGGCCGGCGTACGGGTCGACGCGGTCGAGGCGCACCTGATGCTCGACCGCTCCGACTCCGACTCCGCACACGTCGCCGCCGCCGAAGCACTTGCCCGGCGGGCCGTGACGGTGGCCGAGACCATCCCGCTGCCCGACGTCGCCTGTCAGGTGTGGCAACTGCTCGGCGCGCTCTGCCGGATCCGCGACCCGGAGGAGGGCACGGCCTGCCTGGAGCGGGCACGGGCCATCGCCGTGCGGCACGGGCTGCCGATCGCCGAGGCACACGTGCTGGTCCGGCTCGGCAACGACGAGGCGCTGCACGCCGCGACGCTCGACCGGCTCGGCCAGGCCCGGGAGACCGCCCGGCGGATCGGTGCGGTGACGGTCGGCTACCAGGCCGAGTCGAGCATCGCGCTGCACCTGGTGCTGATGGGCCGGTACGCCGAGGCGCAGCGGCTCATCGATCGGATCCTGCCGGACACGGAGCGGCTCACCCTGCTGGAGACGACACAGTATCTGCTGCTCTCCCGGGCGATGCTCGCCGCGCACCAGGGCCGGCGCCGGGCCATGGAGGCGGCGCTCGGCGAGTTCAAGGTGGCCGGCGGCGACCAGCCGCTGCACACGCCCCGGGTCTACGGCCTCATCCGGGCGTTCTGCGCACTGCTCGAAGAGGACCGCGCGCGGGCGGTGGATGATCTGGAACGCGGCCTCGCGGCCGAGGCGCGCAGCCCCACGATCTTCCCGCTCAGCGGCCGGCACGGTCTCGGCCTGCTGCTGCGGGCCCTCGCCGACGACCTGGACGAGGAGTCCCTGCGCGCCGTCACCGGCACACCGGCGAGCCGGCTGCGGTGGGACCGGCAGTTCTCGCTGCTCGCCGAGGCGGTGCTGGCGGGCCGGGCCGGCCGGGCCGACGCGGCGACTCGGGCGGTGGCCGAGGCGGAACGGCTGGCGGAGCCGTACGAGATGGCCCGTCACCTGGCGCTGCGGCTGGTCGCCGAGGCGGCCCTCGCCGACGGCTGGGGCGCGCCGGTGCGGTGGCTCCGCTCGGCGGAGGAGTACTTCCACGGCGCCGAGGTCACCCCGGTGGCGAGCGCCTGCCGCGCGATGCTGCGCCGGGCGGGTGCCCCGGTCGGCCAGCGCCGCCGTGGCATCGAGCAGATCCCGGCGCCGCTGCGCTCGGCCGGGGTGACAGTGCGGGAGTTCGAGATCCTGCGGCTGCTGCGGGAGCGACTCGGCAACCGGGAGATCGCCGAGCGGCTGCACCTGTCGCCGAGGACGGTCGAGAAACACGTGGCCAGCCTCCTGGTGAAGACCGGGCAGCCGAGCCGGCTCGGGCTCAGCCAGCTCGAACCCTGAACCGCTTCCCGAACGGTGGGGCCGGTGTCCGGAACGGTGGGGGCATGGGGGCGCCGTACCCAGAAAATGCCGCCGCCGTACCCGGGACTCCTACCGTGACGGCAGGCGGCGACCCTGCCGCGACCGGATCTCGGACCGCCGTGGCGGTCCGTGGGAGGAGATCACCATGCCCGAGTACGTCGACCAGACCCCGGAGAACGACATCGACGCCGAGCAGACCGGCTCGGTGCTGGACATGCAGCGGCTCGACGAGGACCGGCCCGAGGTCGAGGCGCACTTCAGCAGCCCGCTCTGCCTGGAGGTCTGAGCCGGGGCAGAGCCCCTGAGCCAGACCCGGCTGACCCGGACCCACGGCTGAGCCGGAGCCGGCGGCGGAATCTGGGTGCGGCTCCGGGATGTCGCGCGGGAGCGTGCCGACGACAGTGAGATGGCGGCGGGTGACCGACCGGGCCCGCCAACCCGGAAGGCGGGTGCCACCTCATGACGACGTTCTCGTACGCCCGGTGCGCGTTCAGGACCCCCGGGCCATGAAGTTCAGGATTCTCGGAACCCTGGAGATCTCCGCCGCCGGCCGGCAGCTCGACTGTGCCGCGTCGAAGCCACGGACCGTGCTCGGCCTGCTGCTGTGCCGGGCCAACCGGATCGTGCCGGTGCCGGTGCTGCGGGAGGCGCTGTGGGACGGCGCGCCCCCGCGTACCGCGCACAAGAACCTCCAGAGCTACGTCTCGGCGCTGCGGGCGCTGCTGGGGACCGGTGGCGTGCAGGTGCTGCACCGCCCGCCCGGATACCTGCTCCGGATCGAGCCGGAGCGGCTGGACGCGCTGCGCTTCACGGACCTCGCCCGGCAGGGGCGGCTCGCCGCCCGCGAGGGAAGGACGTCGGCCGCCGCCGAGCTGCTGGGGCAGGCGATCCGGCTCTGGCGCGGACCGGTGCTGCCGGACCTGGCGCCGGTGCCGGCGATCGCGGCCGAGGCGGCCACGCTGCGCGAGCGCTATCTGGTCGCGTACGAGGACTGGGCGGAGGCGAGCCTGGCGCTCGGGCGGCACGCGGACCTGGTCGACGGGCTCGACGAACTCTGCTGGGAGCACCCGTTCCGGGAACGGCTGCGCCACGCCCAGATGCTCGCCCTCTACCGCGCGGGGCGGCAGACCGAGGCGCTGGCGCAGTTCGACGCGCACCGCCAGGCGCTCGCCCGCGAACTGGGGCTCACCCCGAGCCCGCTGCTGACCCGGCTGCACGAGGCCATCCTGACCGGCGACCCCGGCCTGGCGGTGGAGCCGCCGGGGCGGGCCCGGCCGGTGCCGCCGCGCTGCGCCGTCACCGAGGTGGAGCTCGCCCGGGACGTCGCCGACTTCACCGGGCGGGCCCGGGAGGTGGGCACCCTCCTCGACATCCTCGGCGCGGCCACACCCGCCACCGTCGTCACCGTCTCGGGTGCCGCCGGGGTCGGCAAGACCGCGCTGGCGGTGCACTGCGCGCATCGGCTCGGCGCCCGCTATCCCGACGGGCGTGTGCTGGTACGCCTGCGGGCACCGGACGGCCGTCCGCGTACCGTGGCCGACGTCGTCTCCGAGCTGCTGCACGGCCTCGGCCGGCCGCCGGAGCCGGCGGTGGCGGAGCGGTCGCCGGAGCCGCCGGAGCCGGCGGTGGAACGGCGGCCGCCTGAGCCGGCGGGCGGCGGATCGACGGCTGTCGGCGCGCGATGGTCGTCAGCGGCGGGCGGCGGATCGACGGCGGCGCTGCTGCGCGAGGCGACAGCGGGCCGGCGGGTGCTCTTCGTGTTCGACGACGCGGCCGGGGAGGAGCAGGTCGGGCCCCTGCTCGCCGCAGCCGGGGACGCCGCCGTGCTGATCACCGGCCGGCGCCGCCCGACCGCCCTCGAGTCGGCGGCACACCTGCGGCTGGAGCCGATGACCGTACCCGAGTCGCTGTCGCTGCTGAGCCGGCTGGTGGGGGCGGGGCGGGTGGCGGCCGAGGCCGCGGCGGCGCAGCGGCTGGCCGAGATCTGTGACGGCCTGCCGCTGGCGGTACGGATCGCCGGTGCCAAACTCGCCGCCGTGCCGCACCTGCCGCTGTCCCGGTACGCGGACCGTCTCTCCGACGAGCACCGGGTGCTGGAGCAGCTCCGCGCCGGGGACCGCCAGGTCCGGACCCGCCTCGTGCGGTGGCTGGACGAGGCGGCACCGGACGATCGGGCGGCGCTGCGCCGGCTGGCGGCCTGCGACGGTCCGGAGTTCACGGCTGCCGAGGCGGCCGCCGCGCTCGGCCTCGACGCCGTCCGGACCGAGGTCGTGCTGGAACGGCTCGTCGAGGCACATCTCGTCGAGGCGCACCCTGTGGCTCCGCATCTCCTGGCGGTACCGACGGCGGAGGTGCAGGCGCACGCCGCCGCACCGGCCGACGGGACGGTGGTGGGGGATGGCCTCACCTTCGCCCTGCCCGGCCTGTTGCGGGCGCTGCTGCGCGACGGCGGAGCCCCGCAGGCCACCGGAGCGCTGTCGAGCACCGGAGCCCTGCCGGCCACCGGAGTCCTGCCGGGCACCGGTGCACCGCGCGTCGGTCCGGAGCCGTAAACCCCGATCACGCTGCCGACATACCGGCGCTGTGCCCGACGCCGACCGGCCCTGTACCCGGGCTTCCTACGTTGTTGGCACGCGGCGGATCCAAGGGCCGCGATCGATCCGGGGATCGCCGGGCGGTCCCCCGTAACGGAGGAGTCCATCATGGCCGAGAGCATCAACCCGACCCCCGAGAAGGACGCCGACGCCGAGCAGGTCGACTCGGTGCTGGAGCTGCAGAAGCTCGAGAAGGACGACCCCGAGGTCGAGGCCCACGGCTGCGTCAGCGGCGTGAGCATCTCCGCGCACTGACCCTTCCCGTGGACGGTGCGGCGGGCGTCGCCGCACCTCCTCGACGATCCGACCCCGATCGTCCTGCGGAAGTGCCGCCGCCGTGCCGGACGTGGACCGGTGCCCGTACCCCGGGCCGGTCGACGTCCGCACGCGGCGGCTCCACGGGGCGCGATCGATCCGGGGATCGCCGGGCGGTCCCCGGGACGGAGAAAACCACCATGGTCGAGGAGATCAACCATCCCGGTGGGTGACCGGCGCGGAGCAGGTTCCCGACCCGCGCGGAGCGAAGGAGTCCCAGATGGACGTCCGACTGTCCGGTATCCGCGAGTTCCGGCTGCTGTGGGTCAGCGGCCTGCTCGCCGCGCTGGGCGCACAGATGTCGCTGCTCGCCCTGCCCCTGCTGGTGTTGCGTGAGACCGGCTCCGCGGTCCAGGCGGGCGCCGTCGGCACCGTCTCGGTCGGCGCGCTGCTGGTCACGATGCTCCCCGGCGGCGCGCTGGCCGACGCCACCGAGCGGCTCCGCCTGCTGCGGGCCTGCACCGGAGGCAGCCTGCTCGTCGTCGCGGTGCTGGCGCTGGCCGTCCTCGCCGGCCGGGCACCACTGCCGCTCGTCCTGCTGGTCGCCGGTGCCGGCGCGGTGATCGGGAGTATCACCCTGCCGGCCACGCTCGGGCTGATGCGGGTGGTCGTACCCGAGCACCTGCTCGGCACCGCCTCCGCCCGATTCCAGGCGCGCAGCGCCGTCGCCCGGCTGGTCGGGCCGCTCGCCGGAGGTGCCGTCTTCGCCTGGCATCCGGCGGCGCCGTTCGTGGTGGAGGCGGCGGCGCTGCTCCTGGCCCTCCTCTGCCTCGCCTTCATGCGTACCCGCTCGGCGCCGCCGGCCCGCACCGGGCCGGCCCGGTGGCAGCTCGGCGCCGGGGTGGCGTTCCTCTGGCGGGACACCCACCTGCGTACCGTGCTGCTCGTCTTCGGCCTCGGGATGAACGCGGCCTTCAGCGCCCTCAGCTTCGTCTCGCTGGCGATCGCCTCCGACGGCGGCCACGAGGGGGTCGCCGGCGGGATGGTGGTCTCGCTGACGGCGGCCGGTTCGCTGGCCGGGGCGCTCCTCGCCCCGCTGCTGCACCCCGAGCGGCGGGCGGGCGTCCTGCTCGCCGTCACCTGCTGGGTCTGCACCGCCACCGCCGCGATCCTGATGATCACCCACCCGCCGCTGCTGATCGGTCTGCTCGCGGCGGCCTGCACGGCGGTCGCCGGCATCGGCAGCATCGGCTTCATCACCGCGATGCTGCTGGCCACCCCCGAGGCGATGGTCGGCCGGGTGCAGAGTGCGGCCAGCTTCATCTCCACGCTCGCGCAGCCGCTCGGGCCGGTGGCGGGCGGGGCGCTGCTCGGTGCCTGGGGTGCCAACGCCACCTTCGGAGCCGTCGGCGGGGTCTTCGCCCTCTGCGCGCTGGCTCTCACCGCAGCGGCCGTGTTGCACGCCCGGGTGTCGGTGCCGCATGGCCGGGCGTCCCTGCTGCACACCAGGGCGGACGCGTCGCACGAACACGACGTCCGCCCGGCCACGTCCGCCCCGGCGGGGCGGCCGGTCGGTCCCGCACCGGTCGGTCCCGCACCGGTCGGTCCCGCACCGGTCGGTCCCGCACCGGCCGTGCGGCCGGTATCCGTCCTCGTCGACGACTAGGAGTACCGCCATGCTCTCCGTGCACGACGCCGAGATGTTCTCGCTCAGCGACCCGGACTACTACGAGCTGCCCGAGCGGCTGGCCGACGCGCCGACCCGCTTCGCCCTGGACGGCGCCGTGCTGCCGAAGGGCTGGCGCCGGCACCACTCCGGGTTCTGGACCGAGCTGCACCCCGAGGGCCGGAAGCTGCCGGCGCAGGGCTGGAAGATCCACATCTCGGCGGTGCCGGAGCAGGCGGCGGAGACGCTGGAGATCGTGGCCGGCATCTGCCTGCCCCGCCGGACCACCTTCAAGTTCCTGCGCAGCCGCACCGCGCTCCTCGTCGCGAGCGGCAAGTACATGCCGCGGGGGAGCAGCGGGAAGTTCGTCACCGTCTACCCGGCGGAGGAGGCGGAGCTGGGCGGCCTCCTCGCCGAGCTGACCGCGGCGCTGGACGGGCGCCCCGGCCCGTACATCCTCAGCGACCTGCGGATCGGTCCCGGCCCGGTCTTCGTCCGGTACGGCGCGTTCCGCGACCAGTGGTGCGTACGGCCCGACGGGCGGCGGGTCCGTGCCCTGCGCGACGCGACCGGCGCGCTGGTGCCGGACGAGCGGTCGCCGGTGTTCCGGATGCCCGGCTGGGTCGAGCCGCCGGCGGTGCTCCGCCCGCACCTCGCGAACCGGTCGGCGATCGGCGCGCTCGACCTGCCGTACCGGGTGCGCAAACCGCTCTACTTCACCAACGGCGGCGGCATCTACCTCGTCGAGCACGTCGAGACCGGCCAGCAGGCGGTACTCCGCGAGGCCCGCCCGCACAGCGGGCTGGACGGCACCGGCACCGACGCCGTCGCCCGGCTCCGCCACGAGCACCAGATCCTCACGTCGCTCAACGGCCTGGACTGCGCGCCCCGGGTCTACGGCCTGGCCAGGGTCTGGGAGCACGAGTACCTGATCGAGGAGTACGTCGAGGGACGCGACCTGCTCATGCGGGCCATCACCCGCAACCCGCTGCGGCTGCGTGAGACGACCCGGGAGGAACTCGCCGGCTACCTGAGCTGGGTCGACAAGATCGTGGACGGCGTCTCCCGTGCGCTGGACGTGTTGCACGCCCGGGGCCTCAGCTTCGGCGACCTGCATCCCGGCAACGTCATCGTCCGCCCCGACGACTCCGTGACGCTCGTCGACTTCGAGTACGCGGGCGGGCCCGGCCAGCCCCGGGTCGGCTGTGCGGGATTCGCGGCGCCGGCCCGGGTCGGCGGCCAGGAGGCGGACCGGTTCGCCCTGCGCCGCCTCTGGCTGATGCTGCTGATGCCACTGGTCGAGCTGATCGATCTCGACCCGGGCAAGGAGGCGACGCTGGAGGCGGTCGCCCGGCAGCGTTTCGGGTTCGGCCCGGGAGCCGGGCCGGAGGCGCCGGTCGTGCCGGCCACGCCGGGCGGGCGCAGCCGGGCCAGCGGTGAGCCGGCGGTGCGGGCCCTCTTCGCCGCCCCGGTGCCGGACTGGACCGCGATCCGCGACCAGCTCGTCGCCGGCATCCTGCGCACCGCCACCCCCGAGCGCACCGACCGGCTCTTCCCGGCCGGTCCCGAGGTCTTCGAGGCGCAGGGCGCCGCGGTCGGGCACGGTGCCGCCGGCGTCCTGCTCGCCCTGCACCGCGCCGGTCAGCCGGTCGCGGCCGAGCACCTGGACTGGCTGGTCGCCGCCGCCGAGCGGGCACGCCGCGGCTCCGAGCCACGCCCCGGACTGCTGGACGGGCTCTGCGGCGTGGCGGCCGTCCTGGCCGAGCTGGGGCGCGGCGCCGAGGCACTGGACCTGCTCCAGGACTGCCGCGACGCCGCTCCCGCCCGGGTGCCCGATCTGGCGTCCGGCCGCGCCGGGACGGCACTGACCCGGCTGCACTTCGCCGCGTTGACCGGGGACGGGACGCTCGTCGAGGAGGCCGAACGGACCGCCGGCGAGCTGGACGCGCTGGTACGCGACGGCGCCACCGCCGACGGCCTCGCACTGCCGGCCTCGGCGGGTCTGCTGCACGGGATGAGCGGCGCCGCCCTGCTGCACCTGCGCCTGTACCGGGTCACCGGAGCCGAGCACCACCTGACCGCCTGCCGCCGGGCGCTGGCGCACGAACTCTCGCACTGCGTCCGGTTCGCCGAGGACGGCGGCCGGTACGTCCTCCGGGGCGCCCGCCACCTCCACTACCTCGACGGGGGCAGCGGTGGCATCGCGCTGGTGGCACAGGAATACCTGACCCATCGCGAGGACGCCGAACTCGACGACTTCGTCCGCGCCGTGCGCTGGACCTGCCAGCCCTCGCTGCTCCGGGAACCCGGCCTCTACCAGGGGCGCGCCGGGATGATCGCGATGCTGACCCGGCTCGCCGGCCGGGAGGCGGCCGACGTGCTGCTGCCACAGCTCCGGCTGCTCGGCGTGCACGCCGTACACCGGGACGGCGCCCTGCTGATCCCCGGCGTGCGGCTCCGGCGCTTCTCCGCCGACCTGGCCACCGGCTCGGCCGGGGTCCTGGCGGCGGTGCAGTCCGCACTGGCCGGTGGTGCCTTTCCGCTTCCGGTGCTCTTCGACGACTGACCACCGATCCCCGCCGATCGCCCACTGACCCGCCCCGAGGAGGTGTCGACGATGGAACTCGCCGAGCTGGTCGCGGCTCGCCCGGTGCCCTGCGCCGGCCTCCTGCTGACCGTGACGCCGCGCTGCCCGATGACCTGCGCACACTGCTCGTCCTCGGCGAACATGGACGGCAGGGACCCGGCGGCGGCACACCTGCGCCGGTTCGTCGGGTCGTTCGACTCCCCGACGGCCGGGCCGGCACTCGTCGCCGACGGCACCTTCCCGGTCCGGCCGGAGGTGCTGCTGATGACCGGCGGCGAGCCGATGCTCCGCCCCGCGCTCGTCGCCGAACTGGCCGGGACCGCCCGCCGCGCCGGCACCCGCAGCGCCGTCCTCACCGGGGCCTTCTTCGCCCGCGACGGGCGGCTCCCGGACCGGATCCGCACGGCCGTGCTCGCGGTCGACCACGTGTCGGTCAGCGTCGACGCGTTCCACGAGCGAGAGGTGCCCCGGACCTCGGTGTTCCGGCTGCTGCGGCACCTGCTCGACATCGGTGTGCCGGTCAGCGTGCACGCGGCGGGCAACGGACCCGACGACCCGTATCTGGCCGACCTCGTCGCCGCCACCGCCCGCGCGTTCGCGGACCGGGTGCCGATGCTGGTCAACACGATCCGTCCGATCGGGCGGGCCGCCGGAGCCGTGCCGGCCAACTCTGCCGCGCCGGACCGGCGGGTGCTGCCGTGCTCGATGGCGGCCTGGCCGGTCGTTGCCGGGGACGGCACCGTCGTCGCCTGCTGCAACCAGGACACCGTGGACCGTCGCCCGGTCCCCGCGCACCTGCGCCTCGGGCACGTCGCGGTCGACGACTGGGCCGCCGTCCGGGACCGGGCGCTCGGCTCGCCGGTGCTCCGGATGCTGCGCACCACCGGCCCGCACTATCTGTGGGACGCCCATTCCCCGGCCGCCCCGGACCGGGCCGCCCCGGCCGCCGCCCCGTCCCCGGCCGGGGCGACGCCGGGTGCCGGTGCCGGTGCCGACAGCGGCACCGCGCCGGACCGACCGGGCTACTGCGGGAGCTGCCGGCGGCTCGGCGAGCGGCCCGGCGCGCTCGCCACGGCGGAACGGATCGCCGCCGGCCCGGCCGGGGAACTGCTCGACCGGCGGGCGGCGCGAATGCAGGCGGAGGCCGGGCCGGTCGTCTACCTGCGGCGCCACGCCTGCGCCCGGTACGCCCACCTGATCACGCCGCCCGCCGGCCCTACCCGCGACCGGGCCGGGTCGAGCGGCGGCGGCCAGCGCCGGGAGGTGGCCTGATGATCGGCTCCGCGTTTCGGCTGCGTACCACGTTCGGGCAGGCGATGCCCGCGCTGGAGGCGGCGGCCGCCCAGGTGTGGCAGCTCCCGGGGCTGCGCGAACGCTATCCGGAGTATCTCCGCGCCATGCACGGGGTGATCCGGGCCTCGGTGCCGCTGATGGAACTCGCCGCCCGGCGCTGCGCCGAGCGCCCCGACGACCCGGTCGCCGCGCCGCTGCGCACCTACCTGCTGCGGCACGTCATCGAGGAACGCGGGCACGACGACTGGCTGCTGGACGACCTCGCCGCGCTGGGCCACGCGGTCGGGCCGCTGGCCTCGGCGCCACCACCGCCCGCCGTCGCCCGGCTGGTCGGTGCCCAGTACTACTGGGTCCTCCACCACCATCCGGTCGCCCTGCTCGGCTACATCGCCGTGATGGAGGGGAACGCGCCGCACGTGGGTCTGGTCGCCCGCCTGGTGGAGTCGGCGGGACTGCCCGAGACGGCGCTGCGGACCGTACGCGACCACGCCGCGCTCGACACCGCACACACCCGGGCGGTCTACGACCTGATCGACTCCCTTCCGCTGACCCCCGACCAGACCACCGCGATCGCGGTCAGCGGTCTCTGCACCGCCGAGGGGCTGATGAGGCTCTTCGCACACATCGCACGGACTCGGAAGGACGGTGCCCGGTGACCGCACGACGACAGCCGTTGGAGGTGCTCGCCTCGAACGGCTTCCCGGTCGAGCAGTTGACCCCGGAACAGCGGGAGGTGCTCGACGGCCTCACGGCCGCAGAGGTCGACCTGCTGATCGGCATCAAGAGCCGGCTCGACGAGGTCGGTCCGGACGTCGTCGCGCACAGCGAGATCGCCGGCGCGGCGCTCTTCTGAGCCCGCCGGCGGCACGAGGCACGACGCACGAGGGGAAGCACCATGAACTGCGCCTCCTGCGACGCGGGTACGCCGCCCGACGCGCGCTTCTGCCCGTCCTGCGGTTCCCCGGTCGCGCCGGCCACCCCCGCCGCCGAGCGGAAGCTGGTGACGGTCGTCTTCTGCGACCTCGTCGGCTCCACCGCCCTCTCCGAGGCGCTCGACCCGGAGACGCTGCGCGTGGTGACGCTGCGCTACTTCGCGGCCATGCGGGAGCAGATCGAGCGCTACGGCGGCACCGTGGAGAAGTACATCGGGGACGCGGTGATGGCGGTCTTCGGCGTACCGGTGATGCACGAGGACGACGCGAGCCGGGCCGTCGCCGCCACCCTCGGGATGCGGGAGGCGCTGGCGGCGCTCAACGCCGAGATCGAGCCCGCGCTCGGCGTGCGGCTGCGGGTCAGGATCGGCGTGCACACCGGGCCGGTGGTGGCCGGCACCGAGATCTCCACCCGGCAGGCGCTGGTCTCCGGGCGCGCCGTGAACGTCGCCGCCCGGCTGCAACAGCACGCCGGTGAGGGCGAGATCCTGATCGGACCGCTGACCCGGGCGGCGGTCGGCCGGGCGGCGCAGGTCGAGGCGGTCGGCCCGTTCCAGGTCAAGGGGGTACGCGAGCCGGTCGCCGCCTTCCGGCTCTACGCGCTCGGCGACGACGCGCCCGAGCTGCGGCGCCGGTTCGACGTGCCGTTCGTCGGGCGGGACCGGGAACTCGGCACGCTCGACCGGGTGCTCGACGAGGTCGCGGCGAGCCGTGCGCCACGCCTGGTGACGGTCTACGGGGACCCGGGGATCGGCAAGACCCGGTTGCTGCGGGTCTGGCTGGACCGGGTTGGGCGGCGGGCGGTGCACGGTGCGGGGCGCTGCCGCCCGTACGGCGAGCACGGCAGCCTCGCGCCGCTGGCCGAGGCGGTGCACCAGTTGCTGGCCGGACCGTCGGGGCGTACCGGTGACGCCAGTGCGCTGGCGGTCCTCGACGCCGGCCTGCTCCGCGACGGCACGCCCGGGCACTCCCTCGACGCCACCTGCGCGGCCCTGGCCCAACTGCTGACCGGGCTGGGCCGGGGCCGCCCGGTGGTGCTGGTCCTCGACGACTGTCAGTGGGCCACCGACCCGCTGCTCGACCTGGTCGACCGGCTCGCCGCCGGAACGGCCGGCGCCGTGATCTTCGCCTGCCTGGCCCGGCACGAGCTGCTCGAGCGCCGGCCGGACTGGGCGCGTCGGGCCGACACGGTGCAGCTGGCGGGCCTGAGCGCCGTCGAGGCCGCGGCGGTCTCCGCGACCCTGGCGGAGGTCAGCGCCCACGCCGCACCCGGCACCGCGCGGCTTCCGGAGCTGGCCGGCGGGAACCCGCTCTACCTGGAACAGCTCTTCGCCGCGGCGGCGGAAACCGGCCGGGCACAGCCGGACCCGGCGAACGGCGAGCTGCCGCACACCCTCCAGGCGCTGCTCGGCGCCCGTCTCGACGCGTTGGACCCGGCGGACCGGGCGGCGCTGGAGTCCGCCGCCGTCTGGGGCCGCGAGTTCTCCGCCCGGCAGGTCACCGCGCTGGCCCCGGACGCCGGACCCGCCGGACCGGCCCTGGCCCGCCTGGTGCGGCGCCGGATGGTCGAGATCACGACCCCCGACGACAACCTGCCGGCGACGCACGCTGCCGGCCCGATCGCAGCGTCCGACGGCGGCGGGGTCGCAGCGTCCGACGGCGGCGGGGTCGCAGCGTCCGACGGCGGCGGGTTCGCAGCGTCCGACGGCGGCGGGTTCGCAGCCTCCGACGGTGGCGGGGTCGTGTTCCGGTTCAGCAACGGGCTGATCCGGGACGCCGCCTACCAGGCGATGGCCAAGCGCACCCGGGCCGAGCGGCACCAGGCCGCCGCCGAAGTGCTCGCGGCCGAGCGGGCGCCGGCCGCCGCGGTCGCCGGGCATCTGGAGCGGGCGTACCGGCTCCGCGTCGACCTCGCCCAGACCGGCCCGGCCACCGAGGCGCTCCGCCGCCGCGCCGCCGACCTCCTCGGTGCCGCCGGTGCCGCCGCGCTCACCCGGTCGGACCTCGCCTGGGCCGAGGACCTGCTCGCCCGCGCCCGCGACCTGCTCCGCACCGGTGAGCCGGACCGGGCGGGCGTCCTCCGGCGGCTCGGCGAGGTCCGGCTCGCCGCCGGTGCCGGCGGACCCGGCCGGGAGCTGCTGCGCGAGGTGCTCGCCGGCGACGCCGACCCGGTGGAGGCCGCCCACGCGCGGCTGTCGCTGGCGGTCGCGGACGGTACGCCGGCCGAGGAGACCGCGAGGCTGGCCCGGTCGACGCTGCCGGTCTTCCGGGACGCCGGTGACGAACTGGGCCAGGCACGCGCCCGGATCCGGATGGCGCAGGCGCGGCAGGTGCAGGGCCGGCACGCCGACGCGGTGGCGCTGCTCCGGCTCGGGCTCGGGCACGCGGTCCGCAGCGAGGCGGAGCCCGAGCGGGCCCTCGCGCTCGGCGCCGTCGGGATCTCGCTGTGGCGTGGTCCGACACCGGTACCGGCCGCTGTCCACCGCTGCCGTGCACTGCTGCGCGAGCACGGCGGGCTACGGCCGATGGCCCGGGTGACGCTCAACTGCCCGCTGGCGGTGCTGCTCGCCCTCGACGGCCAGCCCGACGGCGCGCGCGAGTGCCTGGCCGAGGCGGGCCGGCTGGCCCGGGACCTCGGCTACGCCGAGCGCGAGGTGGTGCTGCCGATCTTCGCGGCGGCGGTCGAGGTGGCCGTCGACCGCCGCGCTGACGCGCTCCGCGAGCTGGAACGGGCCGCGGAGGCGGCCCGGCGGCTCGCCGCCGGCCAGCTCGGGGTGATCGCCCGGGAGTCGGCCCGACTCCTGCTCGACCTGGGTCGTCCCGTCGAGGCCGCCGGCCGGCTCGCCGCGATCGACGGAGGCGCGACGCTGCCCCGCGCCGACCGGGCCGACCTCGACGGGCTGCGTGCCCGGCTCGCGGCGGTACGCGGGGCGGACCCGGAGGCGACCGCACTCGCGGCCGGTGCGGTCGCGACGGCCGATGGCACGGACTCGCCGCTCGTGCAGGCGGTCGCCGCGCTCGACCAGGCGGAGACGCTGCGCCTGCTGGGCCGGTCCACGGCCGCCGTCGAGGCCGCCGGACGGGCCCGGCGGCGGTTCGAGGCGAAGGGGTACCGGGCCGGCGCGGACCGGGCGCTGCGGCTGGCCGCCGGGCTCGGCGCCGAACGGGCAGTGCAGGCGCCCTGATGTCGGGAGGAAAGATGGCAGCGACGGTACGGCCCCCGCTCACCTGGTGGCTGGTGGGCAAGCAACCGGCGGAGATCGGGGTGGTCGCCGACGGAGAGCGGGTGACGCCCGACTGGGCGTGGGGCGGCGCCACCGGGCGGGCGGTGCGGGTCTGCGTCGTCGACTCCGGGGTGGAGCCGGACCACCCGCTCGTCGGTCCGGTCGCCAGCGCCATGGCCGTGGTCGAGGACGGCACCGGCGGCTACACCGTCGAGGAGACCTCCGGCGGCGACGCCTGCGGGCACGGCACGGCCTGCGCCGGCATCATCCGCCGGATCGCGCCCGACTGCGAGCTGCACAGCCTGCGGGTCCTGGGCCCGAATGCCACCGGCTCCGGCGCGATGCTGCTCGCCGGGCTGCGGTGGGCGGTGCGGCAGCGCTTCGATGTGATCAACCTGAGCCTCTCGACCACCCGCGCCCGGTTCCTGGAGGAGCTGCGGGCGCTCGCGGACGAGGCGTACTTCCACCGCTCGGTGATCGTCGCCTCGGCGCACAACACCCCGGTCGAGAGCTTTCCCTGGCGGTTCTCCTCGGTCATCTCGGTCGGCAGCCACCTGGAGGACGACCCGGAGCTGTTCCTCTACAACCCCCTGCCGCCGGTCGAGTTCTTCGCGCCCGGGCAGAACATCGAGGTCGCCTGGCTCGGCGGCACGACCATCCGCAGCACCGGCAACAGCTACGCCACCCCGCACATCGCCGGGCGCTGCGCCAACATCCTGTCCAAACACCCCCTGATGACCACGTTCCAGCTGAAGAACGCTCTCTACCTGTCGGCCGCGAACGTCACCGTCCCGGTGAGCGGCGGCAGTGACGACATCGGAGGTAACCATGCATGACACCAGCTACGAAACCGGATCCGCGTCCGCCGTGGACGGGGGTTCCCTTCCGGCGGAGCTGCTCCAGTCGGTGGTGGACGTGGCGCGGGCCATCTTCGGCGCGCAGGCCAGCTCGGTCTTCCTGCTCGACGAGCCGGCCCACGCGCTGGTCTTCCAGGCGGTCTCCGGCCGGGGCGAGGGTTTCCTGGTCGGGCGCCGCTTCCCGGCCTCGGAGGGGATCGCCGGCTGGGTCGTCGCCTCCGGCGACGCCATGGTGGTCAACGACCTGTCGCGCAACGCCACCTTCGCGCGCCAGTTGGCGGAGACGACCCGGTACGTGCCCGACTCGCTGATGGCGGCGCCCCTGGTGCACGGCGGTCGCGTCCTCGGCGTGCTGGAGGTGCTCGACCCGGCGCCGCAGTCCCGGTCCAGCCTGCCGGAGCTGGAACTGCTGTCGCTCTTCGCCCGGCAGGCCGCCGCGGCGCTGCGGGTGGTCATGGAAAGCATGCCCGCCCGGCCGGCCACGCCGCCCGCAGGGCTCGATCCGGCCGGCCGCGAGGCGGCCCTGCACCTGGTGCGCTGTCTCCAGGGCATGCTGGACCAACCGGCGCCCGCCGTCACCGGTTGACCATGTCCGCTGGCCGTCGGTCGGGCCGGGCCCTGGGTCGGGCCGGGCCCTGGGTCGGGCCGGGCCCTGGGGCGGGCTGGTCGCGGGCGGCCGAGATTGTGGCCTGCCGGCTCGGCGGCCATACTGGCAGCCCGCCGGGAGCGGTAGCCCGGGTGCCGGGGCCGCGCAGCCTCGCCGGAGGTCAGGGGGTAACACCATCAGCGCTCGCAGGGTTCTCTTCGTCGGCGGCAGCGGGGTCATCAGCTCCGCCTGCTCCCAGCTCGCCGTCGCGCACGGCATCGACCTGACGGTGCTCAACCGGGGCAGCACCACCCGGCGACCGCTGCCGGCCGGGGTCACCGTGCTGCGCGCCGACATCCGCGATCCGGACGCGGTGAGAACCGCACTCGGCAACCGCGAGTTCGATGCCGTGGTCGACTGGATCGCCTTCACCCCGACACACGTCCGGACCGGAATCGAGCTGTTCCGGGACCGGGCCGGCCAGTACGTCTTCATCAGCTCGGCGTCCGCCTACCAGACCCCGCCGGCCCGGTTGCCGATCGTCGAGTCGACGCCGCTGCGCAACCCGTACTGGCAGTACTCGCGCGACAAGATCGCCTGCGAGGAGCTGCTCGTCCGGGCGTACCGCGAGGACGCCTTTCCGGCCACGATCGTCCGGCCGTCGCACACCTACGACCGCACCCTGGTGCCGTTCGACGGCGGGTGGACCGTGGTCGACCGGATGCGCCGGGGCCGGGAGATCGTCGTGCACGGCGACGGCACATCACTGTGGACACTCACCCACCACAGCGACTTCGCCCGTGGCCTGGTGCCGCTGCTCGGGCATCCCGCCGCCGTCGGGGACACCTTCCACATCACCTCCGACGAGGTGCTCACCTGGAACCAGATCGCCGAGACGCTCGCCGCCGCGGCCGGGGTCCCGGCCCGGATCGTGCACGTGCCCTCGGACGTGATCGCGGCGGCGGATCCGGCGTGGGGTGCCGCGCTCCTCGGCGACAAGGCCCACTCGATGGTCTTCGACAACACCAAGCTGCGCCGGCTGGTGCCGGACTTCGTGGCGACCGTGCCGTTCGCGCGGGGTGCCCGGGAGATCGTCGACTGGTACGACGCCGACCCGGCCCGGCAGCGGGTCGACGCGCGGCTGGACGCGCTGCACGACCGGCTCGTCGAGGCGTACCGGATCCGCGACCTCGCGGCGACCGGCTCGGAAGGCTGACCCCGGGCTGCCCGGCCGCACCAGGGAGCACACCGGCACCGGCGGTACCGGCCGTACCAGCCGTCGCGGCTGTCCGGGCCCGGGTGGCCTCGGGGTGACTCCTGTCGTACCCGGAGGCGACAATCGGGTGATGTTCCTCGCCACGCGGCCCGGTCGGGCCGGGCGCTGCCGGCCCCCGGCGCCGGCAGTGGGTACGCTCGCTACCGGTGTGGGGCCCGCCTGCCCCGGCGCCAGCCCCGCCGACCAGCGGCGCACGACCGGCAACCCTGGGAGTTCACCTCGTTGACTGCACAGCCTGACATCCTGTACGGAGCCGACGACCTCACCCACCTGGAGGGTCTGGACGCGGTCCGCAAGCGCCCCGGCATGTACATCGGCTCCACCGACGGCCGTGGCGTGGGTCACCTGCTCAACGAGATCGTGGACAACTCCACCGACGAGGGTGTCGCCGGTCACGCGACCCGGGTCGAGGTCACCCTGCACGCCGACGGCTCGGTGCAGGTCGACGACGACGGCCGGGGCATCCCGACCGACGTGCACGCCAAGTCGGGGCTCTCCGGCGTCGAGCTGGTGCTGACCCGGCTGCACGCCGGGGGCAAGTTCGGCAACTCCGGCTACAAGACCTCCGGCGGCCTGCACGGGGTCGGCGCCTCGGCGGTCAACGCCCTCTCCCGGCGCTTCGACGTGACGGTCCGCCGGGACGGCAGGGTCCACCAGATGTCGTTCCAGCACGGCGTGCCGGGGACGTTCGACGGCTCCGGCGCCGGGGCCGCCTTCACGCCGCACCCCGGGTTGCGCCTGCTCGGCAAGGTCAAGCGGGGCGAGTCCACCGGCACCTCCATCCGCTACTGGCACGACGCGCGCTACTTCGAGGCCGGCGCCGCGCTCGACGTCGATGCGGTCCGCACCAAGCTGCGGCACACCGCGTTCCTGGTGCCCGGGGTGACCTACGTGCTGCGCGACGCCACCGGCGGGGCGATCAGCGCGGAGACGTTCCACTTCCCGAACGGCCTGGCCGACATGGTCGACTTCCTGGCTCCGGCCGGAGACAAGCCGGTCTCCGGCACGCTGCTGGTCGGCGGGGAGGGCACCTACCGGGAGAACGCCGCCGACGCCAACGGCGTGATGCGGAGCAACGTGGAGCGCCGCGCCGAGGTCGAGGTGGCGTTCCGCTGGGGCACCGGTTACGACCGCACCGTCGAGTGCTTCACCAACACCATCCGCAACGTGCACGGCGGCACCCACCGCAAGGGCTTCGAGCGGGGGGCCACCAGGGCCCTGGTCGACGCGATCCGCAACGCGCGCGGGCTGCTCAAGCCGAAGGAGGACGCGCCGGTCCTGGACGACATCCTGGAGGGCATCACGGCGGTGGTGCACGTCCGGATCCCGGAGCCGCAGTTCACCTCCCAGACCAAGGACGAGCTCTCCACCGCCCCGGTGACCAAGGTGGTGCAGGCCGTCGTCGAGCAGCACATCCGGGCCTGGCTGGAGGATCGTAGGACCCGGGCCGAGGCGCGGACGGTGCTGCAGAAGATCGTCGACGCGGCCCGGGTCCGGCTCACCCAGAAGCAGCAGAAGGACGCCGCCCGGCGCAAGACCGCGCTGGAGGGCGCGGCGATGCCGCCGAAGCTGGTCGACTGCCGCTCGACCGGGGTGGAGCGCAGCGAGCTCTTCATCGTCGAGGGCGACAGCGCGCTCGGCACCGCCCGGCTGGCCCGCTCCAGCGAATACCAGGCGCTGCTGCCGATCCGGGGCAAGATCCTCAACGTCCAGAAGGCCAGCCTCCAGCAGGTGCTGGACAACGTCGAGTGCTCGGCGATCGTCCAGGTGCTCGGTGCCGGCTCGGGGCGTACCTTCGACCTGGGCTCGCTCCGCTACGGCCGCATCCTGATCATGGCGGACGCCGACGTCGACGGCTCGCACATCCGGACCCTGCTGATCACCCTCTTCGCCAAGTACATGCGTCCGGTGATCGAGGCGGGCCGGCTCTACGCGGCGGTGCCGCCGCTGCACAAGGTGAGCACCAAGGGTAAGAACCCGGAGACCCACTACACCTACACCCAGACCGAGATGGAGGCCACGGTCGGCCGGCTGGAGAAGGCGGGCCGGCAGGTGGTCACCCCGATTCCCCGGTTCAAGGGGCTCGGTGAGATGGACGCCGACGAGCTCTGGGAGACCACGATGAACCCGGCCAGCCGGATGGTCCGGCGGATCACCCTGGACGACGTCGAGGCGGCCGAGCAGGTCCTCGAACTGCTGATGGGCGAGAAGGTCGAGCCCCGGAAGAACTGGCTGATCGACTCGGCGAGCCGGGTCGACCAGGAGGCGATCGACGCCTGACCCGCCGGGTGGACCCCAGAAGCGGGTACGACAGCGGCCGGTGCACCGGCCAGCGAGGAAAGTGAGCACGTCACGCCATGGCACGCCGTACGGGCAAGGGACCGAAGGTCGACCTCTCCGCCTTCGACCAGGCGGGGGCCCGGGTCCTCGACAACCCACTGGCCACCGAGGTCGAGGACTCCTACCTGGAGTACGCCTTCTCGGTGATCCACTCCCGCGCGCTCCCGGACGCGCGCGACGGCCTCAAGCCGGTGCACCGACGCATCCTCTACTCCATGAACGAGCAGGGGCACCGGCCCGACCGGGCGCACGTGAAGTCGGCCCGGGTCGTCGGCGACGTGATGGGTAAGTACCATCCGCACGGCGACACGGCGATCTACGACGCGATGGTCCGGTTGGCCCAGGACTTCTCGCTGAACGCCCCACTGATCGACGGGCATGGAAACTTCGGGTCCCCGGACGACGGACCGGCCGCCGCGCGTTACACCGAGGCCCGGATGTCCCGCGAGGCGATGCTGCTCGTCGGCGAGCTGGGCGAGGGGACCATCGACTTCAAGCCCAACTACGACGGCTCGTTGACCGAGCCCTCGGTGCTGCCGGCCGCCTTCCCGAACCTGCTGGTCAACGGCACCTCCGGGATCGCGGTCGGGATGGCCACCAACATGATCCCGCACAACCTCGGCGAGGTGGTCGCGGCGGCCCGCTGGCTGATCGACCACCCCGACGCCGACCTGGACAAGCTGATGGAGTTCGTCCCCGGCCCCGACCTGCCCACCGGCGGCCAACTGCTCGGCCTGGACGAGGTGCGCAAGGCGTACGAGACCGGCCGGGGCGTGGTGCGGATGCGGGCCCGGGTCGAGACCGGCCCGCTGGAGGGGAGCCGGGGGCGGCAGGCGATCACCGTGGTCGAGCTGCCGTACGGGATCGGCGCCGAGAAGATCATCGAGGCGATCACCGACGAGGTACGCGGCAAGCTGATCACCTCCGGCCCGCGCAGGGGGCAACGGCAGGCGGCCCGGCTCCAGGGCATCGCCGACGTCAAGGACCTCACCGACCGGGAGAACGGCACCCGGCTGGTGATCGAGTGCAAGGTCGGGGTCAACCCGCAGGCGCTCCTCGCCGACCTCTACCGGCTCACCCCGATGGAGCAGTCCTTCGGGGTCAACAACCTCGTCCTGGTCGACGGGCAGCCGCAGACCCTCGGGCTCAAGCGCCTGCTGGAGGTCTTCCTGGCGCACCGCTACGAGGTGGTGACCCGGCGTACGACGTTCCGGCGTCGGAAGCGGGTCGACCGGCTGCATCTGGTCGACGGACTGCTGATGGCGCTGCTCGACATCGACGAGGTGGTCCGGCTGATCCGGGCCAGCGAGAACGCGCAGGCCGCCAAGGACGGCCTGATGAGCCAGTTCGGGCTCTCCGAGATCCAGGCCAGCTACATCCTGGACACCCCGCTGCGCCGGCTCACCAAGTTCGACCGGATCGAGCTGGAGGTCGAGCGGGAGCGGCTGCGCGACGAGATCGCCGCGCTGACCGAGATCCTCGACGACGACCGGGTGCTCCGCAGGGTCGTCTCCGACGAGCTGGCCACGGTGGTCGACGAGTTCGCGGTGCGGCGGCGTACCACGCTCATCGACGGGGACCTCAAGGAGGTGCTGGCCGCGTCGGCGCCGGCCGGGCCGCTGGAGGTCGCCGACGACCCGTGCCAGGTGATCCTCTCGGCCACCGGGCTGGTCGCCCGGACCGCCGCCGAGTCCGAGGAGGCCGCCGAGGGGCGGCGGCGCAACGGCCGGACCAAGCACGACGCGGTACGCGCCGTCGTGCACACCACCGCGCGCGGCCAGGTGCTGCTGGTGACCAGCGCCGGGCGGGCGTTCAAGACCGACGTGCTGCCGCTGCCGGTGCTGCCGGAGCAGGCGGGCACGGTCTCGCTCTCCGGCGGCATGTCCAGCACCGAGCTGGTCTCCCTGGAGCCCGGCGAGACGGTGGTCGGGTTGGCGCCGCTCGGCGAGCGCGGTGCCGGGTCGCCGGGCCTGGCGCTCGGCACCCGGCAGGGCGTGGTCAAGGTCTGCGCCCCGGAGTGGCCGGTCCGGGCGGACGAGTTCGAGGTGATCAGCCTGCGCGACGGTGACGAGGTGGTCGGGGCGACGTGGCTCACCGACGGGGCGGAGGCGCTCGCCTTCGTCGCCTCGGACGCCTCGCTGCTGCGCTTCCCGGCGACGCTGGTCCGCCCGCAGGGGGTGAAGGGCGGCGGCATGGCCGGGATCAACCTCGGCTCCGGCGCCGAGGTGGTCTTCTTCGGTGCGATCCGCACCGACGATCCGGAGCAGGGCGAGCCGATGGTGGTCACCTCCACCGGCAGCGGCGTCAAGGTCACCCCGTTCGCGCTCTACCCGGCGAAGGGGCGGGCCACCGGCGGCGTCCGGGCGCAGCGCTTCCTCAAGGGCGAGTCGCGGCTGGTCGTCGCCTGGATCGGGCCGCGACCGGTCGGCATCAGCAAGCGCGGCGAGCCGATGGCGCTGCCCGAGCCCGACCGGCGTCGGGACGGTTCCGGCGTGGCGATCTTCGGCCCGGACACCGTGGGTCACCTGATCGAACGCGGCTGACGATCGAACGCGGCTGACGATCGAACGCGGCGGAGCCGCACCGCCGTCCCGCACCGCCGTCCCGCACCGCCGTCCCGCACCGCCGTCCCGCACCGCCGTCCCTCGACCGACGATCCGCCACCCGTTCGGCTGTCGATGCCCGACCGGCTGACCGGCGATCCGCCATTCGGAGTACCGCCGGGCTTCAACTGGTCTTCAGGAGCCGGGCGGCCGGCCTGTCCACACTGATCGGCGACATCGTCGGTGATCGGGACAGGTGTGGCAACGATGGACGTCAATCCAATGAGCATCAGCAGGCGGCGGTTCCTGACGATCGCGGGCGGCGCCGCCGGGGTCGTGGCGGTGGGACAACTCGTCGCGGAACTGCCCGAGGCGTACGCGGCGGAGCTGGATTCCGCGCCGTTCACCCTCGGGGTCGCCTCCGGCGAACCGGACCACGACAGCGTGGTGCTCTGGACCAGGCTCGCCCCGGACCCGCTGAACGCGGCCGACGGCGGGATGGCACCGGAGCCGGTGCGGGTGCGCTGGGAGGTGGCCCGCGACCCCGACTTCCGGCACCTGGTCCGGGCCGGCGAGGTGACGGCGCTGCCCGAGTCGGCCCACTCGGTGCACGTGGTGGTGCGCCACCTGCTTCCGGACCGCTGGTACTGGTACCGCTTCCGGGTCGGCGAGGCGACCAGCCGCACCGGACGGACCCGGACCATGCCGGCGCCGTACGCGCGGGTCGACCACCTGCGGTTCGCCTTCGCCTCCTGCCAGTCCTGGGCCGGCGGCCCGTACCCGGCCTACCGGGACATGGCCGAGCAGGAGCTGGACTTCGTGGTGCACCTCGGCGACTACATCTACGAGACCACCGACGGCAGCCTGACCGAGTTCCGCCGGCTGCACGCGCTCTACAAGACCTCGCCCGACCTGCGCGCCGCGCACGCCCGGTTTCCGTTCTTCGTCACCTGGGACGACCACGAGGTGCAGAACAACTACGCCGGTCCGGTCGCCGGCTCCGCCGGTGACGGCCGGCCGTTCCTGGAGCGGCGGGCGAACGGCTACCAGGCGTACCACGAGCACCTGCCGCTCCGCCCGGAGCAGCGGCCGGACGGCCCGGACATGGTGCTCTACCGCCGTTTCGACGTCGGCCGGCTGGCCCGGTTCAGCGTGCTCGACACCCGGCAGTACCGCAGCGACCAGGCCCTCGGCGACGGTCGCAAGGAACCGACCGGCGAGGTCTTCGACCCGGCCCGGACGATGACCGGCCCGGAGCAGGAGCAGTGGCTGCTGGACGGGCTGCGGCACTCGACGGCCCGGTGGAACGTCATCGCCCAGCAGACCATCATGGCCGCCTTCGACTACGACCTCGGGCCGGGGCAGATCGTCAACCTGGACCAGTGGGACGGCTACCCGCCGGCCCGGTCCCGGATCCTCGACTTCGTCGCCCGGCACCGGATCGGCAACCCGGTCGTCCTCAGTGGAGACTGGCACACCCACTGGGTGAACGACCTGAAGACCGACTTCGCCGACCCGCGCTCCCGCACCGTCGCCACCGAGTTCGTCGGCACGTCGATCTCGTCGGGCGCGGGCTGGGACGCCGACGTCCGGGCGGGGCTGGCCGCCAACCCGCACGTGAAGTTCTACAACGGCAGCTACCGGGGGTACGTGATCTGCGACGTCACCGAGCGGCGCTGGCGGGCCGACCTGCGGATCGTGCTCGACGCCCGGGACGCCGCCTCGCCGGCGTACACGGTCGCGGCGTTCGAGGTGCGGGACGGGATCCCGGGTGCGCGCCGGATCGACGCCGGGGACGGCATCGTCGGCCGGGTCACCGACCGCGCCACCGGCGACGCGCTGCCGAACGTCGAGGTGGCGGTCTTCCGGGCCGACGGCAGCCGGCTGGTGGCCAGCACCACCGACCCGGCCGGCGAGGTGCTCGCCTTCGCACCGCCCGGCGACTACACGGTGACCGCGAACGGGGTCGGCTACGAGCCGGTCAGCCGGGGCGTCGCCGTCCGGGCCGGCCGGCCGACCCGGCTCGACCTGCGGCTGACCCGGGCGGCGGTCCGGGCCGGCACCGGACGTACCGTCCCCGGGCCGCAGTCCTCGGCCGCCGGCACCGACCTGGTGCTCGGCAACGACCTGGTGGCGATGGCCGTCTCGGCCGGCACCGACGACCCGCAACTGGCCGGGGTGACCGTCGGCAAGCCGCTCGACGTGGCGGCGGTCGGGCACCTCGACCAGCTCGACTGGATCAACCTGCCGTACGCCTCGGCGGCCCAGCCGCGCGGCGGCAACGCCTGGCAGCAGCGCACCGTCCGGTCGACCGGCGTCGAGGTGCTCGACGCGGCCGGGCCGGTGGCGAGCGTACGGGCCACCGGGGTCAGCACGGAGCTGCCGGAGATCGCGGTGGTCACCACGTACAGCGTCCGGCCGGGGGAGCCGTGGGTGATGGTGGAGACCGTCTTCCGCAACGGCGGGGCGGAGCCGCGTACCTTCTGGACCGGTGACGCGCTCGACCACGACGGTGCCGGGCAGCGCAGCGGTGTGCCCGGGCACGGCACCATCACCAGCAGCACCCCGGCCGACTACCCGCCGGCCGCGCCCTGGATCGGGATGACCGGCTCGGACCGGCAGACCTACGGACTCTGTTACACCGAGGCCGGCTTCGTCGCGTACGCCGCCTACAACTGGGTGATGAGCCAGCGGCAGGTGACGCTGGAGCCGGGCGGAACCTTCGTGCTGCGGCGTCGGATGGTCGCGGTCGACAACGGCGGTGCGGCCGACCCGTTCGCGGTGCTCGGGACGGTCTGATTCGCGGTGCTGGGGCTGGTCTGATTCGCGGTGCTGGGGACGGTCTGATTCGCGGTGCTGGGGGTGGTCTGAGCGGTCGGCGACTGTCGACACGGTGCGCCCGAATTCGGCCCTAACCGGCCGGTCCGGTGGGAATGAGGGATAGTTACCCCTGTATCCGGCACCGACGCAGATCGATGGAGGCCGTCGTGACCACCACCAGCGACACCAGCGACGCCAGCGAGCGCAACGACACCAGCGTGCGCACCGACACCAGCGAGGCCAGCGAGCGCGACGACACCGGCGGCGGGCCGGTCAGGACCGATGTGGAGAAGGCGCTGCTCGGCGGGAGCACCTACCGGAGTCTCGGCGAGCAGCGCCTCTCGCCGACCGAGGAGCGGTTCGAGCGGGGCCGCCGGACCACCGGCCTCTGGCTCGCCCCGCTCGTCGCGGTCGTCTTCCTGGCGCTTCCGCTCGACATGCCCGGCAACCAGCAGACCCTCGCCGGGATCCTGCTCGGCGTCATCGTGCTCTGGCTCACCGAGCCGGTGCCGATCCCGATCGGCGGGCTGCTCGGCGTCGCCGCCGTCGTCGTACTCGGGGTGGCGCCCGCCGGCGAGGTGCTCGAACCCTTCGGCTCCTCGACGGTCTTCACCTTCATCGGGGCGTTCATCCTCGCCCAGGCGATGCTCAAGCACGGGCTGGCCCGCCGGTTCGCGTTCCGGATGCTGTCGCTGCCCGGGGTCGGCCGGACCGCCGGCCGGGTCGTCGTCACCTTCGGGCTGATCACCGCCCTGCTCTCCGCCTTCGTCTCCAACACCGCGACCGTGGCGATGCTGCTGCCGACCGCGCTCGGCATCCTCGCGGTGATCGCCAAACTGATGCAGGAACGGGGCATCGCCGCCGCCGACTTCGATCCCACCCGGCTGCGGGTCGGGGTCGCGCTCATGCTGATGCTCGCCTACGGCGCCAGCGTCGGCGGCCTGCTCACCCCGGTCGGCAGCCCGCCGAACCTGATCGGCCGGGACCTGATCGAGGAGGCCACCGGGGAGCGGATCTCCTTCGCCGAGTGGATGGTCGTCGCCGCCCCGATCTGTGCGCTGATGTTCGTCGCGCTCGCCGCGGTGCTGCTGCTGTTGAACCGGCCCGAGATCCGCCGCATCGAGGGTGTCGCCGAGTACGTCGCCAGCGAGCGGGCCGCCCTCGGCCCGCTCTCCCGGGCCGAGCGGAACACCCTGGTCGCCTTCACCGTGACGGTCGTCCTCTGGATCACCCCCGGCGTGGTGGCGCTGATCTGGGGCAGCGACTCCAGTCAGTACGACCTGATCGGCGGGCGGCTCAACGAGGGGATCGTGGCGGTGCTCGGTGCGTCGCTGCTCTTCCTGCTCCCCACCGACTGGCGGAGCCGCGAGTTCACCCTGAACTGGTCCGACGCGGCCCGGATCGACTGGGGCACGGTCCTGCTCTTCGGCACCGGCATCATCTTCGGCGCGCTGCTCAGTGGCAGCGGCCTGGCCGAGACGATCGGCGAGGGCAGCGCCGGCCTGCTCGGCCTGGGCACCGCCTTCGCGATCACCGCCTTCGCCGTGGTGCTGGCGGTGCTCATCTCCGAGACGACCAGCAACACCGCCTCCGCCGCCGTTGTGGTGCCGATCATCATCCCGGTGGCGGTGGCCGCCGGGGTGGATCCGTTCGTGCCGGCGCTGGCGGCGACCTTCGCGGCCTCGTTCGGCTTCATGCTGCCGGTCTCCACACCGCAGAACGCGGTCGTCTACGGCTCGGGCGTCGTGCCGATAACCCGGATGATCCGCTCCGGCTTCTCCTTCGACATCCTCGGTGCGATCCTGATCCTGCTGCTCCTGCCGCTGATGATCGCGCTCGTCGGGCTCGGTGGCTGATGGCGCCCGGAGAGCCCGGTTCGGAGGTGCGGCGGATCGCGGTGATCCCCGGCGACGGCATCGGCGTCGAGGTGACCGGGGCGGCCCGGCAGGTGCTCGACGCGGTGGCCCGGCGGCACGGGCTCCGGCTGGCGTACGAGGAGTACGACTGGTCCTGCCAGCGCTATCTGGCCGAGGGCGCGATGATGCCGCCCGACGGCCTCGACCGGCTGCGGCCGGCCGACGCCATCCTGCTCGGCGCCGTCGGCTGGCCGGGCGTGGCCGACCACGTCTCGCTCTGGGGGCTGCTGATCCCGATCCGCCGCACGTTCCGGCAGTACGTCAACCTGCGGCCGATCCGGGTCTTACCGGGAGTGGAGAGTCCGGTCCGGGGTGCCCGGCCGGGCGAGGTCGATCTCGTCGTGGTCCGGGAGAACGTGGAGGGGGAGTACAGCGAGATCGGTGGCCGGCTGCACCGGGGCGATCCGGCGGAGCTGGCGGTGCAGGAGGCGGTTTTCACCCGGGTCGGGGTGAGCCGGATCGTCGACTACGCCTTCACACTGGCCCGGACCCGCCGCTCGTACGTCACCTCGGCGACGAAGTCGAACGGGATCGTGCACACGATGCCGTTCTGGGACGAGATCGTCGCCGAGCGGGCCGCAGGCTATCCCGACGTGCGGTGGGACGCCGAGCACATCGATGCGCTCGCGGCGAAGCTGGTGCTGCAACCGGAGCGGTTCGACGTGATCGTCGGATCGAACCTCTTCGGGGACATCCTCAGCGACCTCGCCGCGGCGGTGGCCGGCAGCATCGGGATCGCACCCTCGGCCAACCTGGACCCGACCGGGACCTTCCCGTCGATGTTCGAGCCGGTGCACGGCTCGGCGCCGGACATCGCCGGTCAGGGCGTCGCCAACCCGCTCGGCGCGGTCTGGTCGGCGGCGCTGATGCTCGATCATCTGGGTGCGCCGGCTGCGGCGGCCGACGTGGTCGGGGCGATCGAGACCTGCCTGCGCGATTCGGCGACCCGCACCCGGGACCTGGGCGGCACCGCCACAACCCGGGAGGTGGTCGACGCCCTGCTCGACCGACTCCGGTAACGGACACCGGGGAGTTCTCTCCCCCCGGGGCGCTTCCGTATGTCACGACCCTGCCAGCAGGTGCATCACCGGCCCGTCGGCAGCAGCTCCGTGATCCGGTCCTGCAATCCGATCCGCTCCAGGCCCGTCCGGGCTTGACGACTTGTGGTCGTCAGAACGACCACAAGTCGTCAAGATCTCTGACGACACGCCGCACACCTGCATGCCGCGACAGCGAACCGGGGAGGACGAACGGCCCGGGGGCGCTTTCCTGTCGGCTCCGGCTCCCTGGGGGTGGGTGATGAGCGGGGGAGGGGGAGAAGGCCGGTGCGAGGTCTGGGGGTGCCGGAGCGGTGTTAACGGCGGCGGGGAACCCAGTAGAGGATCTGTCCGACGATCGTGGCGGGGTGACGGTCGGGAAGTGCCTCCAGTGCGCGGGCGAGGTGCGCGGCGAGGTACATCGTCAGTCCGACCCGGTTGCCGTTGAAGCTGCGCAGTAGGGCCAGGCGGGCATCGTGGCAGGGCCAGTCGTGTTCGCATACCAGGCAGGCGTACCGGTCTCCGGGGAGGTGCTGGCCGGCGCGGGCCGCCGCCAGCCGTCGCCGTGCGGCGTGCCGCTCCCATCGCGCCCACGGCCCGATCACGGTCTACATCCGTTCGGTGTGTCGGGCGCGGTGCTGCTGGGCCGGGGTCAGGGTGCCCGGCCGGCCGTTGCGCGGCTGCGAGCGGGTGGGTGCGTCCCACCCGGGCCGACGATTCCGGACCTGCGGCGGTGGTGGCGGTGTGGGGTCCGACAGGGCACGGACCTCGGTCGCCTCCTCCTCGGTCAGTTCGATCGAGCGAGGGTTGTCCCAGCAGTCCCGGTGCACCAGCGGCGCGGGTGGCCGACACGGCATCGGTACGCGTTCGATCGCGTCGGGGCACACCCAGCGATGGCCGCACCGGCAGTACCGCCAGAGGCGCCACCACGCCCGACGATGGCGGGGGTTGCGAGTCTGTCTCATGCGTGATGCCTCCCGTCGACAGTTGGCGGACGGGGGCGGTGCCGCTCGGACCTTCGTCTGACCTCAATGCCCAGGCACCGCCCCCGGCTACGGAAGGCCATCCGCCATCGAGGCGGATCTTTGTGGCCACTCCCCGGCGATTGGAAGAGGCCGCTGTGAACGCTTCCGTCCTGCAATCCACCCTGGACCGTGACAGCGCGGTGACGGAAGATGAATGAAGCCAACGCCAGACGGTGCGTCGGCATAACCCGACCACCCGAGGTGATAGTTAGTGAATGATTCTCACCTTTCGCTTCCGGCCCGCATTCGGGAACTGCGCTTGCAGCGGAAGCTGACGCAAGGTCGGCTTGCGGTCGCGGTCGGCGTGTCGAAGTCTCTTGCTCAGCAGTTCGAATCGGGTAAGGCGGTACCGCAGGACGGCACGGCGCAACGCCTGGATGAGTTGTTCGGCACCGGTGGCGAGATCCGGAAGCTGGCCACGGAGGCACGCGAGGACCTGCGCCCATGGCTACGGTCATGGGTCGAACACGAGCGTCGCGCAACGCTTCTGCGCAACTGGGAGCCCTTGGTGATACCGGGGCTGCTGCAACGCGAGTCGTACATGCGCGAGATGTTCGCCGGAGTGCCCGCGAACGAGGGGAGGGTGGATGACCTGGTTGCCACCCGAGCGGCCCGGCAGGCAGCCGTCTTTGAGCGTAAGCCGGCGATGAAGATTTCCTGCATTATCGCAGAGTTCGCGTTGCGTCGTGGTCCCCGAGACGTCATGAAGGATCAGCTCGGCCACCTGGTTGACATGGGTCATCGACCCGCCATCACTGTCCGCGTGCTGCCGGATGACGTCGGCGGGTTGCACGCTGGGCTGGGTGGCCCAATCTCGCTCGCGACCCTGCGGGACGGTAGGCGGATTTCCTACCTTGACGACCAGTTGGAGGGCAAGGTGGCAAGCTCCGCCGAAGACGTGGCAGAGCTAGAGCTATCCTGGGAGTCGATCAACGGTCTGGCGCTGTCGACCGACCAGAGTAGAGATTTCGTCCTGGAGGTACTGAATGAGCACAAGTGAAGCCCCGGCCTGGCGAAAGACCACCCGGTCCGGCGGCAATTCGAACTGTGTAGAAGTCGCCGACAACCTTCCCGGCCGGGTGCTGGTGCGGGACACCAAGGACCGGGACGGCGGAACCCTGGCGTTCCTCCCGGCCGCGTGGCAGGCGTTCGTCACCCTGGCGAAGCAGCACGGCTGACGTGGTCCGCGCCGCAGGGCGTGGAATCCGATCCCACCACCGGAACGAGCGCGGCCAGCGCAGCGCACGTCCGCGCGCGCGGCCGCAAACGACGAAAGGCCCCGGCCCTACTTGGCGGTAGGGTCTGGGGCTGTTGCGCTTCTACAGGGCTTCTAGGGCCCTGGCGGGTCCGGCGGCTCGGGGTCGCTGACGTCGGCGACCGTCCCGGCGAGGGCATCCAGGGCCGCGTCGGCGTCGAGCGCGACGGCGCTGCCGTGCTCGCCGGTGCCCAGCGTGATGCTCCGGCCCCGGATCCGCTCGTCGGCGACGACCGGCCACGCGCCGCGGGAGCCGAACGGGGTGATGGTGCCGCGCTCGTAGCCGGTCGCCGACCGTGCCTCGTCGGCGCCGGGCAGGGAGAGCCGGTTGACGCCGAGCAGTGACCGCAGTTTCGGCCAGGACATGACCCGGTCGCCGGGAACGAGGACGAAGACGTAGTCCTGCTCGGCCCGGCGTACCACGAGGGTCTTCACCACGTCTGGGACCTCGACGCCGAGTGCGTCGGCGGCCTCGGCGACGCTGCGCACCGGGCCGTGCCGGAGCACCCGGTGCGGGATGCCGGCCGAGGCGAGGGCGGCGAGGGCGGTACCGGACATGGCCCCACCGTACCGGTCGGCCGGTGTCGGTCGGGGCTGGAATCCCCTGGTCGTCCACGGTGGTGCCCCCGGCACCCGAAACATATCGGCAATCGTCTCTGTTGGCTCGCCGAAACACACCCTCTACAGACTCGGCCCCAGTGGATCTTCAACAGACGGATCGTGAAATCGGGTCGATCGTCGAAAAGGGGGCGGCATGAACCAGTCCGAGCAGTCCGCGGTCAGCCGGCGCGGTTTCCTGCGCGCGGTCGGGGTCAGCGGTGGTGCGGGCGCGATGCTCGCCACCATGGGTGCGCTCGGGCTCGCCCCGACCGCCGCGTCGGCCGCGCCACCGTTCCGGGCGCCGACCCACTCCGATTTCACCCTGACCGGCCGCCGTCGGGCCCGGGTGGTGGTGCTCGGTGGCGGCGTCGCCGGCCTCGCCACCGCCTACGAGCTGGGCAAGGCGGGCTACGACTGCACGGTGCTGGAGGCGCGTTCCCGGGCCGGCGGCCGGAACCTGACCATCCGGGGTGGTGACGTGGAGACCGATCTCGACGGGCACACCCAGCGGGCCCGCTTCTCCGACGGTGGCTACCTCAACGCCGGGCCGGCCCGGATCGCGCAGTGGATGGTCACCCTGGACTACTGCCGCGAGCTGGGCGTACCGGTCGAGATCTTCACCAACGCCAACGCGGACGCCTGGATCTACAACGAGTCCGCCGGGATGACCGCGCCGGTCCGCTACCGCACCGCCAAGGCGGACGTCTACGGCTACGTCTCCGAACTGCTCGCCAAGGCGACCGACCAGGGGGCCCTGGACGACCGGCTCAGCGCCGACGACAAGCAACGGCTGCTGTCCTTCCTGCAGAGCTACGGCGCGATCGGCGGGCGCACCAGCGGCTGGGCCTACACCGGCACCAGCCGGCGGGGTTTCGCCAGCTATCCCGGCGCCGGCAACGACGGGGGGAGCCTGCTCGGCGCCCCGCCGCCGCTGGCCGACGTCTTCGCCAGCAACGTCGGGCGGTACTTCTCCTTCGAGCTCGGCTACGACCAGGCGATGCTGATGTTCCAGCCGGTCGGCGGGATGGACCAGATCCCCCGGGCCCTGGCCAGGGCGATCGGCGGCCACCGGATCACGCTCGGCGCGGAGGTGACCGGGGTGACCGACCGGGGCGGCCAGGTCGAGGTGACCTACCGGCACGGCGGCCGGGAGCGGATGGTCCGGGCCGACTACTGCGTGGCGACGCTGCCACCGCACCTGATGGCCCGGGTGCCGCACAACCTCGGCGCGGACGTGACGGCGGCGCTCGGCAGCTTCCCGGCCACCGCCTCCGGCAAGATCGGTCTGGAGTACCGGAGCCGCTGGTGGGAGCTTGACCAGCGCATCTACGGCGGCATCACGGAGACCGACCTCGACGTGTCGCACATCTGGTACCCGTCGTACGGCTTCCACGGGCGGCGAGGGGTGATCGTCGGCTACTACAACACCGGGGCGAACGCGCGGGCGTACAGCGCGCTGACTCCGGCCCAGCGGCAGGAGCGGGCGGTCATGCAGGGCGTGAAGATCCACGGCGAGAAGTACCGCAGCGAGCTGGTGACGGCGTACTCGCACGCCTGGGACCGGACCCGTTACCTGGAGGGGGCCTGGACCTCGCCGCCGCACGGCAGCGCCGGCTACGACCTGCTGCTCCGGCCCGCCGGCCGGGTCTACTTCGCCGGTGACTGGCTGAGCCACGAGGTGGCCTGGCAGCACGGCTCGTTCGTCTCGGCCCGCGCGGTGGTCACCGCACTGCACCAGCGGGTGATGGCGCGCTGAGCCGGATCGGCCACCCTCACGGTCAGAGCAGCGGCGCGACGTCCCGGGTGATCGGCACCGCCAGCACGGTCGGGCCCTCCGTGCCGAGTGCCGTCCGGAACGCCGTCCGGAACTCGTCCACCGACTCGACCCGGTGGGCCGTGCAGCCGTAGCCCCGGGCGATGCCGGGGATGTCCAGGCCGGGCAGCTCCAGGCCGGGCACCCCCGGCGCCCGCTCCAGCTCGGCGAAGGCCTTCAACACCCCGTACTCCTGGTTGACCGGCACCACGAAGACGACCGGCAGCCGGTGCTGGGCCGCCGTCCAGAGCGCCTGCGGCGAGTACTGGAACGAGCCGTCCCCGATCACCGCGACCACCGGCCGGTGCTGCCGGGTGTCCCGCTGGGCGAGCGCGATGCCGACCGCCGCCGGCAGCGCGAAGCCGAGGCCGCCGCTGGCCATCTTGAAGTACGACCCCGGCCGGCCGATGGTGAGCTGCCGGTGCAGCGCGCTCAGGTTGGAGGGGGTCTCCGGCACCACGATCCCGTCCGCCGGCCATTCGGCGGCGAGTGCGCCGAAGAGCGTCTCGGGCTTCAGCGGCGTGCCGGCCGCCCCGTCCGGCGCGGCGGGTCGGGGCGGCGGCATCGGCCGGCCGGCCGCCGCCGGCAGCAGCTCGGCAAGGGCGGCGCAGGCCAGCGCCACGTCGCCGACCAGGCTCTCCCCGACCGGTGCGCGGGCCGCCTCGGCCGGGTCGTCGGTGATGTGCAGCAGCCGGGTGCCCTCCGGCAGGTATCCGCGCCGGCCGGGCACGTAGGGGTAGTAGCGGAAGACCGGGGCACCGATCACCAGCACGGTGTCGTGACCGACCAGCTTCTCGGCCAGCGGCCCGATGGCCGGCGGCAGCAGCCCCTGGAACTGCGGGTGGTCCTGCGGGAAGCCGACCCGGTCGGCGAACGGGGGCTGCCAGACCGGCGCCCGGCTCCGCTCGGCGAGGGCGACCGCGTCGGCCCAGCCGCCGGCCCGGTCCACCCCGGAGCCGATCACCAGCATCGGCTGCCGGCTGCCGGCCAGGATCTCGGCGAACCGGGCCAGCGCCGCCGGGTCGGGCGCCACCCGGGTGCTCACCCGGCGTACCTCCGGGGTGCCGTTGGCGGGTTCGTCCCAGTCGTCCAGGGGAAGCGAGAGATACACCGGTCCGGCCGGCGGTTGTACGGCGGTGGCGTGCGCCCGCATGAAAGCCTCGGGAATGTCCTGGGCGCGTAACGGTTCGTGGCTCCATTTGACGTACGGCTCGGGGAGTTGTGTCGGCCGCACATTCGTCAGCATCGGCTCGAAAAGATTCATCGTCCGGGTCTGCTGTCCCGCCGTCACGATCATCGGGGTCTTGTTGTGCCAGGCGGTCACCAGGCTGCCCATCCCGTTTCCGGTGCCGGGCGCGGTGTGCAGGTTGACGTGCACCGGCCGCCCGCTGGACTGGGCGTAGCCGTCCGCCATCGCGACCGCCGAGGCCTCCTGGAGCGCCAGGACGTACGCGAAGTCAGCCGGAAAGTTCTTCAGGAATGGCTCCTCGGTGGAGCCGGGGTTGCCGAAGAGGGTGGTCAGGCCGAGGGAACGGAGCAGGTCGTAGGTTGCTTCGTGCACCGTTGTCATCGAAAGGGGCCTCCTGCGCGTTGTCGTCCCATTCTGGAACCACCCGGCTAAGCCGGTCATTTCCGTCATACCGTACCCGTACATGATCATGCTGGTTTATCTCGACCCCGTTCGGCGGTCCGGCATTCGGTCCCCGGCCGTCCGAATCGCGGTGTCGGTCACTGTTTTCGCTGTTCAGAAGGGTTGGCAACGGCAGAAGGCGGCCAGTAATGTCGGCGAGTCTGGTCCGGCCCCTTCGTCGCCACGCCGGTGACACCGGAACAGACCCGCCGAGTCGTTCGGTAACGAGCCGGGGACCCACAGTTATTCGGGGTGAATCCGCGAGCCTCTGGCCCGCGGTAGGGCGGCCTTCCCGCCCGAATCCGTCAGCTAACCCGGTAGGCGGTGTCGGAAGGAGTACGTGTTCGTGCCGCACCACCCTGGCTCCGGCCCATCCCCCCAGTCAGCTCGCCGCGTCCCAACTCGTCGCGTCGCGGTCCGGCCTCCGGCCACCGCGACCGCTCCGGTCCGCCCGGCCACCGGCCGGCACCGGGCAGCCCTCGACAGGTACCCGATCCTGGCCCGATAGCGGACCGCTCGGGGGCTGTGACGCGGACGTCGTCGACGCGGGCCCGCCGGGGTCGCCGGCCGGATGGCCGGCACGTCCGGAAAGACCCGCGGGCCGGCGGCGGCAGGTCGCGGCGGCGCTGATTCCACCGGTACGCCGACAGCGGCGCTCTCCGCCGGTCGGCACATCGCCGCTCGCGTTGTCGATTGGATCGACGGACCTTTCCTGCGCATTTTGAGCGCAATTTCGCGTCGCATTCCCACCAGCGGACGAAAGCATCGCGTCATTTCTAGCCCCCCGGCGAGGGTGACGTGCATTCCCCTGGAGGACAACGTTGAAGCACGCAATTAACCGGCGGTTCAGGACCGCCGTCTCCGGCCGGCGCAACCGGCTGGCGCTCGCCTCGGCGGCGGTGCTCGCCGCCGCCGCGTCCACTGGCGGCGTTCTGGCGTCGACCGGCTCGGCGGAGGTGTCCGAGCCCTCGACCGTCGCCGTCGCCGAAGTCGGCACCCCGGCATCCGGTGCACCGGGAACCACCGGCGAGCCCGGCGAGCCCGGCACGGCCGGCAGCGCCGCGCCGGGTACCACGGCGCCGGGGACCACGGCGCCGGAGTCCGCGGCGGCGGAGACGACCGCACCGGCGACCCCGGCGCAGCCGGCGAGCCCCGAGCAGACCAGCCCGGCCGTCAAGGCGGCCAAGGCGGCCCCGGCCAGGACGACCGAGCCCCCGGCACCGCCGGAGTCGAAGCTGCTGGACTACGAGTTCCAGGCCCAGATCAACGGCTGGTACTGCGGCCCGGCCGCCACCCGGATCGCGCTTACCGTCCGCGACGAGCGGCCGAGCCAGGATGCGGTCGCCGGCGCCCTCGGCACCACGACGAGCGGCACGAACTCGGCCGAGGACACCACCCGGGTGCTGAACGACCTGATCGGGACGGACTTCTACCGCACCACCGCGATCCCCGGCGGCGCGGCCACCCCGGCCCAGATGGACCGGCTCCAGGCCGACGTGGTGCACGCCGTCACCAGCGGTTACGCCGTGGTGGTCAACATCGCAGGCTCCGCCACCGACCTCGACGGCGGCTGGCACAGCTACCCCGGCGGGCACTACCTGACCGTGGTCGGTTACCGCGACGACGGCCGTACGGTGAAGATCGCCGACCCGGCCATCCCGGGCGCGGACAGCACCTACTGGCTGAGCACCATCGACCTGGCGAACTGGGCGGCCACCCGGGGCTACTCGTCCTGATCCGCCCCGCCGGCAGCCGATGACACGCCGGCCCGCCCCACTTTCCGGACGACCCGTGCCGACCGGAGGTGGGGCGGGCCGGCGTCGTCGTACGCCGGAGCCCGCGCCCCGGAGTTCACGACGTCGGCACCGCCGGGCGGATCACTGGCCCTGCCACACCGCCTGGGCGCCCGAGTCTCCGGTCCGGTAGACGTAGTAGAGCGCGACCCCGGCCGCCGCCAGGGAGAGCACCCCGAGCACCAGGGTCAGCGCCGGCGAGTTGGTGCGGGTCGCCCGGACGGCCGTCCCGGTTCCCCCGCCCCCGGTCCCGCCGTCCGTGCCCGTGCCGCCGTCCGTGCCCGTGCCGCCGTCCGTGCCGCCGGGCGGTGGGGCCGCGGCGGCGCGGGGGCGGACGAAGAGGACCAGCAGCAGGGTCAGCACGCCGAGCGCGATCGTCGCGTAGAGGGTCTCACCGCCGAGCTCCTGGTGCTCGGCCAGCCGGGGGACGTATTCCGGACTGACCCGGTTGCCCGCCTCCAGCCGGGCGAGGAACTCGTCGCCGGAGAGCTTGGCCAGCAGCGCCGCGACCGGGGTGGCGACCGCGAGCAGCGCCGTCACCAGGCGCAGGTGCGGGCGGAGGAACGGGACGAAGGCGTACCCGACGGCGGCCACGGCGAGCAGCGGGATGAAGACCACCGCCGCGTGGACCAGCAGGGGATGGGCGGGAATGCCCATGAACTCCTCGAGCACGGACTCCTCCTCGGCGACGGATCGAATTGTGCGTTTTCGAGAACGTTGACATGGTGCCCGTGGTGCCGACCGTTGACAAGAGCCGGATCGGCGCGAGTCGACGATCGCTCCACAGGGGAGAGAGGTGGCGTGGGCGATGCTACGGTGCCGGCTCGCCGACGACGTACTCGGCGTACTCGGCGACCGGGGTGAAGCCGAGCCGGTCGTAGAGCTTGTATGCGGTGGTGTTCTCCGCGTGCACGTTCAGCGTCACCGTCTCGACCTCGGCCAGCAGCCGCCGGCAGAGCGCCGCCACAAGCGTGCTGGCGACCCCCTGCCCCCGGTGCTCCGGCGCGGTGGTGACGTTGCCGAGCGCCCCGACCCCGTAGCGGGGCGACCAGACGTGCACCCCGGCGGCGGCGACCAGCCCGCCGTCGCGGCGCATCCCGAGATAGTGCCCGGTGCGCAGCATCCGGGGATCGAACCAGTTGCCGGGGTAGGACCGCCGGTAGAAGGCCGTCAGCTCCGCGGTGTCGGCCTCGGTGAGCACCTCGCCGCCGGGCGCCACCCGGGCCAGCCGGTCCGGATCGGTCAGCGCCATCTTCAGGTGCGGGCCGCGCGACCGGACCGGGAACTGCCGGGCCAGCACCTCCGCGCCGCCGGGGGAGAGGTGCGCCTCGAAGTGCCGGGGCAGCAGCGGCAGGAGACCGGTCAGCAGCGCGGCCACCACCTCCGCCGAGCGGTGCAGCGCCAGCAGCACCGGCGTCGGTCCACCGTGGTAGAGCAGCGCCACCGCGTCGTCCAGCCGGTACCAGGTGGTGTGCGGCCAGTAGAAGTCGTCGAGGTCGCCGAGCTCGTACGCGTGCAGGTGGGGATCGCGGCGCAGCAGGCCGGCCAGCTCGTTCCGGTCGTGGCCGGCCCTGATGATCGTCACCGATGCATCATGGCACAGCCCGTGCCGGCGTTCGGAGGGCCGGCCGGGCGGCGGCGCCCGCTCAGCCGACCGGTGCGGGCCGGGGGGACGGGACGGTCGGGGCGGCCCCGGTGCCGTCCAGCTCCCGGCGGGCCTGGTCGAGGAAGCCGTCGGCGTACCGCTGTTCCGGGAAGTCGCCGAGGTAGCGGGTGCGGGTCCGCCAGCGGGTCTCGGCGAGCGGGTCGGTGTCGAGCAGCCGGTCCAGCACGTCGTCCAGGTTGGACAGATCCGAGGTCAGCACGTAGCCGGAACCGGCCAGCGGGAAGCCCTCGACGAACCGCTCCCCCTCGCCGACCCGGTCGGTGACGGCGTACGGCTTGCCGGAGTAGAGATAGTCGGAGATCACCGCCGAGACGTCCGAGACCAGGGCGTCGGAGGCGTTGACGCAGTCGACCAGGCTCATCTTCCGGGCCGCCTCGGCGCCGAAGACGTGCGGCCGCCCGCTGCCCGCCCGGTCCTCGGCGAGCAGCTGCTCGATCCGGGCGAGCTGCCGGGCCGACGCCGGGTTCTGCGACGTGTAGGGGTGGGCCCGCAGGATCACCGTCACGCCCCGGTCCAGCAGCCGCCGGACCAGGGTCTCGCCGACCGGCAGCGAGCAGTGGTCGACGTCGGCGTTGTGCCCGGTCCAGGTCGGGGCGTAGAGCACCACCTTGTCGGCCCGGTCCCGGATCGGCTCCCGGCGCACCTCGATCGCCTCCACCTGCGGGCGGCCGACGATGGCGAACTTCTCGGCGGGGATGGTCACGCCGTTGCGGGCGTACCGGTCGATCGCCGCCTGCCCGGCGACGAAGATCCGGTCGAAGATCGCCGAGACCGGGTTGGCGCTCGTCGCCTTGTCACTGTCGCCGTGGTGCAACTGGATGTGGGTGAGGTGGGTGAAGCGGATGCAGTGGCTGTTCTTGGCGCCGTGGTTGACATAGAAGGCGACCCGCAGGCTCGGCACGATCGCCTCGTCGATCGAGCGCGGTGTCGGGCAGACCACCACCGGCGCGCTGGTGGCGGCGGAGACCGGGCCGAGGAAGTCCGGCTCCCGCAGCAGCACCATGAAGGGGCGGCCGATCCGCTCCAGGTACGGCAGCCACATCATGACCTGGTATTCCGAGCCGGGCGGCGCGGAGAAGTGGAGCAGGAACTCGGGCTGGTGCCGGCGCAGCGCCTGGGTGACCGCGCTCTGCCGGGCCGAGGGGCGGAGCCGGCGCAGCGCGAGTGGCCCGGCCGCGCCGACCGCGGCGGCCGCACCGACCAGCAGGGTGAGGAGCAGGACGGGCCAGGCGGGCAGGCGCAGCGCCGCGCTCGCGGCGAGCAGGACCAGCAGGGCCAGCACCGCCGGGCCGAGCCGGTCGGCGACGAGCAGCGGCGAGGAGCGTACGCCGAGGTTGGCCGCGCGCACCTCAAGCTCGGCGGCGTCCCGCAGTTGCCGCTCGGCCAGGGTCAGCCCGAGCAGTGCGGCCCCGGTGACCGCCAGCGCCAGCCAGTTCCACCGGGCCTCGGGGACCCGGTGGACGTAGCCGACCAGCACCCCGGCGATCAGCAGCACGGGCTCGGCGACGAGGCCGGCCCGGGGGTTGACCCGCCGCTCGACCCAGACCGCGACCGCGCCGGCCACCGCCAGGGCGAGACCGGCCAGCTCCGCCGTTGCCAGGGCGAGGACCAGGAAGGAGAGCACGGCCAGGCCGGCACTGAGACACCGGAGGGTCAGTTTCCTGACCAGGTCGCCACGCATGCGCTTCCTTCCTTCGCCACGCCGCCCGGACCGACCGGCTCGATCTCGGGGCCCGCGATCTCGGCGCCCGGAACGCCGGGGGAGCGGCGGACGTCGACCACCTGACCGGTGAGCCCGGAGAGGAGGACGTCCAGCGAGACCCGGGCCACCGTGTCGGCCGCCAGCAGGGTGTGCACCGGCTCCTCCCCGAACGCCCGGGTCCGCATCGGGGTCGCGGTCCGCTCGGGGTTGACGCAGTTCACCCGTACGCCGAACTCCGACCACTCGTCGCCGAGCGCCTGGGTGAGGTTGACCACGGCGGCCTTGGTGGCGGAGTAGAGGGCGTACCTGGCCCGGCCCCGGGTGTAGGAGCTGGAGGTGTAGAGCAGCAGTTGGCCCCGGGTCTGCCGCAGGTAGGGCAGGGCCTGCCGGGCGATCTCCACCGGGGCGACGAGGTTGACCTGGAGCATCTGCGCGATTGTCGACTCGTCCATCTCGGCCAGCGCACCGGTCCGGAGCATCCCGGCGGTGACCACCACGTGGTCGATCCGGCCGGTCGCCTCGAACGCGGCGCGCAGCGCGGCGGCGACGTCCTCGGCCCGCTCCACGTGGGTGCCGGTGCCGGACCGGCTCACCGGGAAGACCTCCGCGCCGTAGTGCCGGGCGAGCTCGGCCAGCTTCTGCCCGATGCCGTGGCTGCCGCCGAAGACCACCACCGTCCGGCCGCTCAGCTCCTCGGTGTACGCCCGCTCGTCGACCGGCCGGGGCGCCTGGGCGGCGGCGAGCTGGAAGAGCTTGTCCGCCAGGTGCACGTCGACCGGGTGGGTCACCTTGATGTTCTCGTCCGAGCCCTCGATGACCTTGATCGGCACCTCGGGAAGGTAGCGCAGCACCACCCCGCAGTCGTCGGTGGCGCTGAACTCGGTGTCCTCGGCGGCGCGCGCGTACGCGGCCCGGATGGTGCCCGAGCGGAACGCCTGCGGCGTCTGCCCCCGGCGCAGCCGGGCCCGGACCGGGATGTCGGTGATGCAGTCGTCCCCGTCCACCTGGATGATCGTGTCGGCGGAGGGGATCGCCACGTCGACCGCGGCGTGCGTCCAGAGCGCGTTCACGCACTCCCGGACGATCCGCCCGCTCAGCAGCGGCCGGACCGCGTCGTGGAAGAGGATGTTGCAGTCGTCCGGCCCGAGCGCGTCCAGCGCCATCCGGGTGGTGGCGTTGCGGGTGTCACCGCCCTCGATCACCTTGCCGACCTTGCGGAACCCGGCCCTGTCGACGATCTGCTGCGCCTCGTCGAGGAAGCCGGGCGCCATCATCACCAGGATCTCGTCGATCTCGGGCGCGGCCTCGAAGACCGCGATGGTGTGTTCGAGGATCGGCTTGCCGGCGATCTTGAGTAGTTGCTTGGGTATGCCGAGCCCGACCCGGGTGCCGGTGCCGCCGGCCAGCACCACCGCCACGGTCCGCTGGGGTCGCCACACCGCCGGTACGGCGCTCCGGGGCTCCGGTGCCGTCCGACCGTCCGGCCGCGTCGCCGGATTCTGTGCCATTGCCGATCCTCACTGTCTGCGGCCGGTCGCCGCAGTCGTACGCCGAGTCTCCGTCCGCGGCCCGCCCGGAGCCGCGACCCATAGGACCCTAGCCCGGCATCGGCCGGACGCCGAACCCCCAGGTCGACAACCGGCCCTCCGCCGGTCGGTCCGGGTTCGGCTCCGGTTCACTTCCGGTTCATGAACTTCTCGTACTCGGGGACCACCTCGTCGGTCGGCCCGTCCGCGCGGATCACGCCGGACTCCAGCCAGATCGACCGCTCGCAGGTGGAGCGGATCGAGCCGATGCTGTGGCTGACCAGAAAGACCGTGCCGGCGCTGGCGCGCAGCTCGCGGACGCGCTGCTCGCTGCGGCGCCGGAACCGTGCGTCACCGGTGGCGAGCGCCTCGTCGATCAGCAGCACGTCGTGCTTCTTCGCCGCGGCGATGGAGAAGCGCAGCCGGGCGGCCATCCCGGACGAGTACGTCCGCATCGGCAGCGAGCTGAAGTCGCCGCGCTCGTTGATCCCGGAGAACTCGACGATCTCCGGGGTGAGCTGGCGCACCTGGGCCGGGGTCATGCCCATCGCCAGGCACCCCAGCGCCACGTTGCGTTCCCCGGAGAGGTCGTTGAGCAGCGCCGCGTTGACCCCGAGCAGGGAGGGCTGGCCGTGGGTGTAGATCGTCCCCCGGCTGGCCGGCAGCAGCCCGGCGATCGCCCGCAGCAGGGTCGACTTGCCGGAGCCGTTGCTGCCGAGCAGGCCGATCGCCTCACCCTGGTAGGCGGTGAAGGTGACGCCCTTGACCGCGTGCACCTCGCGGACCGTGCCGCTCTTGCGGCCGGTCACCATCCGGCGCAGCGCGGCGACCGGGTTGTTGTTGCCGGAGTTGGCACCGTGCACCCGGTAGATCACGTGGACGTCGTCGACGACGACGGTCGGGATCCGGGGGACCGGCGCCACCGTGGTCGCGCCCGCAGGGGTCCCGGTCCGGGGATCGATCGGCTCAGCCACGGCCGTACTCCTTCTCACCGCGCCAGAAGTAGATGAACCCGAGCAGCCCGACCAGTACCGCCCAGCCGATGCCGAGCGCCCAGGACTGGGTCGCCGATGCGGTCACCGGCGCCGACTCCAGCAGGGCGTGCCGCATCAGCTCGATGTAGACCAGCAGCGGGTTGAGCTGCACCAGGAAGGCGGCCCACTCCGGCAGGTGCTGCTCGAAGTACTCGACGCTGTAGAGCACGCCGGAGGCGTACATCCAGGTGCGCATCACGAACGGGAGGACCTGCCGCATGTCGGTGACCTTCGAGCCGACCCGGGCCAGCGCCATCGCCAGCCCGGCGTTGAAGACCGACTGGAGCAGCACCGCCGGGATCACCAGCAGCCACTGGATGGTCAGCGGCTCGCCGTCGACCAGCACGATGCCGGCGAGCACGACGATGGAGGCGAGCAGGTGCTGGAACTGGGTCAGGGTGATCGCGATCGGCAGGGCGGCCCGGGGGAAGTGCAGTGCCCGGATCAGTCCGAGGTTGCCGCTGATCGCGGTGACCCCGCCGCTCGCCGCGGTCTGGGTGAAGGTGAAGACGAACAGCCCGGTGCAGAGGTAGGCGATGAAGTTCTCGACATCCCTGCTGGTGCCCAGCACCACACCGAAGATCAGGTAGTAGACCGCCGCGTTGGTCAGCGGGGTCAGCACCTGCCAGATGCGCCCCAGTCGCGCGGTGCTGAACGAGGCCACCAGCTTCGCGTTGGCGTAGGCGGTGATGAAGTGCCGGTAGGACCAGAGCTGCCGGGCGTAGGCCGGGAGGGTGGGCCGGGCTCCGGCCACGGTCAGTCCGTACCGGGCGGCCAGTTCTGCCTGGCTGAGCTCTGAATCGGGGTTGGCTACCGCCGTGATGGCCATAGCGTGGGCGCTCCGATCTGTTCGGGCTGTGGGAGTCGCGCGACGTGTCGACCGTGGCTCGAGCGGTGGAACGCCGATGGTCGTCGCTCCGTGGAAAGTAGTCCATAAGTACGTCGGGACGCAACCGTAGCGTCGTCGCGCTATATTGGCCGACGTGGCGACCGACAACCGGCGTGCTCCAGCGGGAGCGGCGGTGCTCCGAGACGAGATCACCGTCGCTATCCGCCAGGCCGTGCTGCAGGAACTCGCCGCGGTCGGCTACGGTCGGCTGTCGATCGAGGCGGTCGCGCGCCGGGCCGGGGTCGGCAAGACGGCGATCTACCGGCGCTGGAACTCCAAGCTCGAACTGGTGCTGGAGATCGTCGGCCGGGTCGCGGGCCAGAGCCTACCGTTACCGGACACCGGGAGCCTAACCGGAGATCTCGACGTGCTGCTGCGGATCGTGGCCCGGGCGCTGCGACACCGGCTGGCCTCGCAGATCGTTCCGGACCTGCTCGCCGAGGCGGCCCGCAACCCGGAGATCGCGGGGACCCTCCAGCAGGCGCTGCGGACGAACCAGCGGGACGTCGGCAGGCAGCTGATCGACCGGGCGGTGGCCCGGGGCGAGCTGCCCACCGGAACGGATCCGGACCTCGCGGTCGACCTGATCGTCGGACCCCTCTACTGGCGGCTCGCCGTCTCCCGTACCGCCCTGCCGGACGCCTACCTGTCCCGGCTGGCCGCGGCGATCGCGGCCGGGCTCGGCGCGGACGTCGCCGTGCCCGAGACGGTGGGCGTGCCGGAGACGGTGGGCGTGCCGGAGACGGTCGGTGCGGCGGAGACGGTCGGAGCGGCGGTGGTCCGGGACGCCCCGGCCGGAGGGAGTGTCGACGCCCCGGTCTCGAGCTGACCGCGCCGCGCGGCGCCACCCACGTCCACCACCCCCGACCACCTGGCGGTCGCGGAGGCCGTGACCCGTAGGGCCCGGCTCCGCCACCGGCCGCGCCCCCCGTACCACTCGATCCACCCACGGAACAACGAGCTAGCATCGCTGCCGATTGCGATGCCTCATCGACAGGAGGATGCCCATGTCTGGGCAGAACGCAGACCTGATACCGCCCGCCAAACCAGTCATCGGAGACGCCGAGGTCGAGGCGGCCGTCCGGGTGCTCCGCAGCGGCCGTGTGGTGCAGGGGCCGGAGGTGGCGGCGTTCGAGGAGGAGTTCTCCGAGCTGGTGGCCGGCCGGCACTGCGTCGCGGTCAACTCGGGCACCTCCGCGCTCCAGCTCAGCCTGCTCGCCCTCGGCCTCGGCCCGGGTGACGAGGTCATCGTGCCGTCGTTCTCCTTCGCGGCCACCGCCAACGCCGTCCGGCTGGTCGGTGCCGAGCCCGTCTTCGCCGACATCGAGGCCACCAGCTTCTGCCTGGACCCGGCCGCGGTCGAGGCGGCCGTCACCCCGCGTACCGCCGCGATCATGCCGGTGCACCTGTACGGCCACCCCGCCGCGATGGACCGGCTGATGCCGATCGCGGAGCGGCACGGCCTGGCCGTCGTCGAGGACGCGGCGCAGGCGCACGGCGCGGCCCTCGGCGGCCAGCCGGTCGGCTCCTTCGGCATCGCCGGTTGCTTCAGCTTCTATCCGACCAAGAACATGCACGCCCTGGAGGGCGGCATGATCTCCACCCCCGACGCGGAGTTCGCCCGCACCCTGCGGCTGCTGCGCAACCAGGGCATGGAGCAGCGGTACGCGAACGAGATCGTCGGGGCCAACATGCGGCTCACCGACGTCGCCGCGGCGATCGGCCGGGTGCAGCTGCGGCAGCTGCCGGAGTGGACCGAGCAGCGCCGGTCGAACGCGAAGTTCCTGGACGCCCGGATCACCGGCGCGGTGACCCCGCCGGTGGCCGACGCGGCCCGGCACGTCTACCACCAGTACACGGTGCGGGTCTCCGGTGACCGGGACGCCGCCCAGCGGCAGCTGCTGGACCGGGGCGTCGGCAACGCGGTCTACTACCCGACCCCGATCCACCGGCTCAAGCCGTACCTGGCCGCGGACGGCAGGCCCGGTCCGTGGGAGCTGCCGGAGACCGAGCGGGCGGCCGCCGAAGTGATCTCGCTGCCGATCCACCCGGCGCTGAGCCAGGGCGACCTGGAGCGGATCGCCGACGCCACGAACAGCCTGGGCGGTGCCCGGTGAGCGGTGGGAACATGTTGCGTGCCGGCCTGATCGGCCTCGGCGCGATGGGGCGCAACCACGCCCGGATCCTCGCCGGCCTGGACGGCGTCGAGCTGGTCGGTGTGGTGGACCCGGCCGGGGACAGCACCGGCATGCTGCGGGCGCCGGTGCTGCCCACCGTCGCCGAGCTGCTCGCACTCGAGATCGATTACGCCGTGGTGGCCTGCCCGACCGCGCTGCACGAGCAGGTCGGCCTGGAGCTGGCGGCGAACGGCGTCTGCGCGCTCATCGAGAAGCCGCTCGCACAGTCGGTGGAGACCGCCACCCGGCTGGTGGAGGCGTTCGAGGCGGCCGGGCTGGTCGCCGGGGTGGGGCACATCGAGCGCTACAACCCCGCGTTGCAGAACCTGCGGACCCGGCTCGAGGCCGGCGAGCTGGGCGAGGTCTTCCAGGTGGTCACCCGCCGCCAGGGTCCCTTCCCGCACCGGATCGCCGACGTCGGGGTCGTGATGGACCTCGCCACCCACGACATCGACCTGACCAGCTGGGTCACCGGCCAGGAATACACCTCGGTCTCGGCCCGTACGGTCTCGCGCAGCGGGCGGCTGCACGAGGACATGGTCGCCGCCGTCGGGCAGCTCGCCGACGGCACCATGGTCAACCACCTGGTCAACTGGCTGAGCCCGCTCAAGGAGCGCTCCACGGTGATCACCGGCGACCGGGGCTGCTTCGTCGCCGACACGCTCACCGCCGACCTCACCTTCTACGCCAACGGTGCCATCGACACCGAGTGGGAGGCGCTGCGCGCGTTCCGGGGCGTCGCCGAGGGGGACATGGTCCGCTACGCGATCCCCAAGCGGGAGCCGCTGCTGGTCGAGCACGAGCGGTTCCGCGACGCGGTCGACGGCAAGGAGAGCAGCATCGTCACCCTGCGCCAGGGTCTCCGTACGGTCCAGGTCGCCGCCGCCCTGCTGGAGTCGGCGACGGACGGCACCACGGTCTCGGTGGCCCCGTCGGTGGCCGACGCTCTGGACAGCGCCGCGAGCGCCGCTTCCGCCTGACGAGCAGATTGCAGGGGGCTTACAGATGGACAACGAGGGCGCCGGGGAGATCCGCACCACGCGCGGTCGCGTGGTGATGCTTGTCGACAATGCCGTGCAGGGCGACTCGCGGGTGCAGAAGGAGGCACGTTCCGCAGCCGAGGCGGGGTGGGACGTCACGCTGCTCGGGATCCTCAGCAACGCGTCGCCGCAGGAGACCTGGACCATCGGCGACGCGACCGTGCGGTTGATCAGGGTGCCCCGGCCGCTGGGACAGCATCCGATGCTGATGCGGCGCTCGCTGCGTCGCCCGCTGGCCTACCGGCCCGGACGTTACGCCGCCCAGCGGGTCAACGCCGTCAAGGCCTGGCAGTGGGAGATCCGGCAGCGGCGGGCGGTGCTGGACGCGGCCCGGCGGGCCGGGGGCAGCCCGCTGCGGCACCTGGCGGGCCGGCTGTGGCTGGTGCCGCTCCGCGCGGTCGCCAAGGCCGTCGGCCTCTGGGCGAGATTTCGCGCCGGCGAGCTGAGCCGGCTCCAGCGGGCCCGGCAGGACCCTGACGCCCCGATCACCCGGATCTCGATGGGGTTCTGGCAGCGGCTCATGGGGCAGCGGAGCTGGCGGCGGCTGGACCCGGGGCTCTGGGACTACGAACTCGCTTTCGGACGGGTCGTCGACTCGCTGAAACCGGACCTCATCCACGCCAACGACTTCCGGATGGTCGGCGTCGGCGTCCGGGCCGCACAGCGTGCCCGGGCCCGGGGACGGGACGTCAAGGTCGTCTGGGACGCGCACGAGTACGTCGCCGGGGTGACCGGCCGGGCCGACAACCCGCGCTGGCTGCCCGCCCAGATCGCGTACACCGCCGAGTACGCCCCGCAGGCGGACGCGGTGGTCACCGTCTCCTCGACCCTCGCCGAGCTGCTCCAGCAGGTGCACCGGCTACCGGAGCGCCCGCAGGTGGTGCTCAACGCGCCGTCCGGTCCGTCCGGAGAGGCTGCCGGGGAGCCGGCGCCCGACCTGCGGACGCTCTGCGGGATCGGGCCGGAGACGCCGGTGCTGGTCTACTGCGGCGGGGTGAACCCGTCCCGGGGTGTCGACCTGATGGTGGACGCGTTGCCGCAGCTGCCCGGCGTGCACGTCGCACTGGTCACCCTCCACCCGAGCGGCAACAACGCCGCCTCGGAGGAGCTGCTGGCCCGTGCGGTGGAGCTCGGCGTCGGCGACCGGGTGCATCTGCTGCCGTACGTGCCGCACTGGCAGGTCTCGGCGTTCCTCGCCACGGCGAACGCCGGTGTCGTGCCGATCCAGCACAAGCCGAACCACGAGCTCGCGCTGATCACCAAATACCTGGAGTACTCGCACGCCCGGTTGCCGATCGTCTGCAGCGACGTCCGCACCATGGCGGAGACGACTCGCTCCACCGGGCAGGGCGAGGTCTTCCGGGCAGGCGACCTGGCCGACTACGTCCGGGCGGTCCGGGCGGTCCTCGCCGACCCGGAGCGCTACCGGGCGGCGTACGACCGGCCGGGGCTGCTCGAGGGTTGGACCTGGGAGGCACAGGCCGAGGTGCTCGACCAGGTGTACCGGCGGCTGCGGCCGGACGTCGCCCCGGCGAAAGTGGCAGAGGAACGGGTGGTGCTCGACCCGGCGATCGTCTGACGCACAGCGCGCGGCGGGCATCGAGCGACTACGATGCGGAGTCGCGCCGTTTCTCCGGAGCGGTTGCGCCGGGCCCGCGCGTGCGCAGCGCCAAACCCACCTCGTACAACAGAAAAGAGGAAATTGATGTCGCCCCTCGGTCGGCGTTCGGCGCTCGGCATGCTGGCGGTCGGACTGCCCGCGAGCGTCCTCGCGCTCTCCGCCTGCCAGGGCTCGCGGGGGGCGAAGGCGACGCCGTCGCTGACAGACCGGGGCGACGTGGTGCGGGGCGAGAACCGGCTCGCCGGCACCGAGACGTGGCGCTCCGCCCGGGGTGGCCTGCGTGACGCCGACGACGACCGGTCGCAGATCCAGGGATACGCCTCGGCGACCAGCGTCGCCGGCGGGGAGACCATCGACTTCCACGTCACCGTGGAGACCCCGCAGAACATCACCATCTCGATCTACCGGCTCGGCTGGTACGACGGGACGGGTGGGCGGCTCGTGTACACCAGCGAGCCGCTGCCCGGCCGGACCCATCCGGTGCCCCTCGCCGACCCGGTGAGCGGGCTGATCGAGTGTGCCTGGCCCGCCACCTGGCGGTTCCCGGTGCCCGCCGACTGGGTTTCCGGTCTCTATCTCGCCACCTTCACCAGCGAGAGCGGCAGGCGTGGCTGCACTCCGTTCGTGGTCCGGGACGACCGGCACCGCGCGGAGCTCTGCGTCGTGCTGCCGTTCCCGACCTACCAGGCCTACAACCAGTGGCCGCTGGACGGGCTGCGGGGCAAGAGTCTCTACTACGGTTTTCCGTCGGCGGGCGGGCCGATCAGCTATGCCGAGCGGGCCGTCCAGGTGTCCTTCGACCGCCCCTACTCAGGGGGTGGCTGGCCGAAGCACTTCGACCGCGACCACGACTTCGTGCAGTGGGTGGAACGGCGTGGCTACGACGTGACGTACGCCTCCACAGTGGACCTTCACAGCGGCCGCATCGTCCCGGAGCGCTACCGCGGCCTGGTCTTCTGCGGCCACGACGAGTACTGGTCGGCCCAGATGCGGCACACCGCGAGCCAGGCGGTGGAACGCGGTGTGAGCCTGGCCTTTCTGTCCGCGAACAACATGTACTGGCAGATCCGGCTGGAGCCGTCCCGCGACGGGCGCGAGCACCGTGTCGTCACCTGCTACAAGACGGCACCGGACCCGGTACAGGGGCTGGGTGGCCGTGGTGCCACCGTAAGGTGGCGGGAACTCGGCGGCCATGGCGAGCACGCCGAGCAAGGGCTGCTCGGCGTGCAGTACAACGGCATCGTCGCGGCCACGAGCCCGCTCGTGGTGAACGCGGCCAACCACTGGTTCTGGGCCGGCTGCAACGTGGTCGACGGCACGGAGTTGCCACGGCTGGTCGGCGGCGAAGCCGACGGCTACGACCCGGAGATGCCGGCACCGCTCGGGGTACGGGCGACCGTCCTCTCCGCGTCGCCGTACCCGTTGCGGACCGGCACGCTCTACCAGCAGAACACCCACCTGTACGAGACATCCCGCGGCGCCGTCGTCTTCGACGCGGGGACGCTGCACTGGACCCTCGGACTGAACCGACGGGGCTTCCGTAACCAGAAGATCCAGACCGCCACCCGGAACCTGCTCGACCGGATAGTCCGGCGGCCACCCTGGACCTGAGCGGAGTGGGGCTCTTCGGCCGCCGGCCCCGCCACCATGGACCCAAGCTCAGCCCACCGGATGTGTGGCCGGGATTCGGAGTAGTTCATCGACGTGCTGCCCGACGGAGCGCCAGTCCCAGGTGGCCAGGGCGTACGCCGCCACGTCCGCACCGCTCGCCCGCCACCGCTCCTCACCGGCCGTCAGGTCACGGATCCGCGCGGCCGCCTGCTGCGGGGTGTAGGCCACCCATTCCGGCGGAACGGCCGTTTGGAGGCCGCCCGGCGAGTCGGCGGGAAGCGCGGTGCCGCGTAGCACCGGCACGGCGCCGCTGGCCGCGCCCTCGACGTGCGCGTGCCGGAACGTCTCCCGCACCTGGCTGCCGAGAATCACACCGATCCCGGTCAACACCTCCGGTACGTCGTCGGGCACCTGCTCGACCCTGCGCACCGCTCCCGAGCGCTCCAGCTCGGACAGGTCGGCCAGCAGTTCCTCGTGGTAGCGCCGGACCAGCATGCCCGGATCCGGGGTCAGTTCGGTGCCGACCAACACCAGCCGGTAGCGTTCGTCGCCCACTCGCAGCTCGCGGAGCACCTCGACGGCCCAGCGGGTGTCGACGGCGTTCACCCCCAGCACACCGAGGGTGAAACGGGCCTGCGGATGCTTCGGGCGCTGGTATCCGCTCAGGTCGAGGGCGTCACCGACGACGGAGAGCACGGGTGCCGCGTCGCCGCTGAGCTGGGGCAGCATCGCGGTTGCCAGCCCCAGCACGGCCGTCGAGGCGACGACCACCTCATCCACTCTGGAGTAATCGGTCAGGCGGGCCCACGAGGTGAGCAGGTCGGCGGGGTGCGGGCGTACGACGATCCGGGTGCCGCCCGGGTCGATCAGCGTGACGGCGGCGGCGGCCTCCGCACCCTCGGCGACGAGGACGTCGGCCCACGCCATCCGGGGTTGGAGCCATTCGTGCATCCGGTTGCCGTATTCGCTGGAGCCGGCGAGCAGGTGGCCGACCTGTGCGGCCGGGTCGGTGCGAACCGTGGTCGGATCCGACTCGTCACCGAGGTCGACGTGCTGAACCTCGACGTCCGGACGGTCGTCGTAGCGTCCGCGGACCGTCCGGTACCTCCGCGCGTCCCCGGCGGCCACCACGAGCAGCCGCAGCGGCCGGTCGGTCGGGGGTGGCGCGGCGTTCCGCGCCCGGCCGCGCGGTGTCGCGAGGACACGTCCGGCGGCGCTCTCCCGCAGCGGTGCCAGGAATTCCGTGGGGTGCTCGACGAGCGGCGAGGAGGGCTGCTCGAAGTGTGCCACCCGGTGGAACAGTAACCGCACCGCTCGGTGCACCGACTGGGCCGCCCGGGCGGTGGCCTTCCGCTTGAGCAGGTCGTCGGCGACGGCCAGCTCGGCGACGACCGCCGCCCGCAGGGCGACCGGGATGCGGCCGATGGCCAGTTCCCAGGTGGCTTCCTTGGTCAACAGGGCGGCGCGGGCGGCGGCATCCTCCATCCGGGCGACGGCGGCGGCCGAGGCGGCGGCGGCCTGCTGTGGGCGTTCCGCCTCGACCGCGCGCTGGTGCACCCGGTAGGCGACACCGCTGCGCACCCGGTCGGGCAGGGCCGGCGCGGCGATCGCCGTACGCCAGAACAGGGCACCGGCACCGCTGCGCATCACGGCCGGCGACATGCCGATTCGGACGACCCGCCGCACCTTGGCCGTCGCGTTCCGCCGCGTGGCCCGGCTGACAATGCCGGCCCGCACCGCCGCCGCGTCCCGGAAACTCCGCTTCGGCCGGGGGGCACCGGCGAGCCTGGCCTGCACCGCCCGGGTGGCCGGGCCGAGCCCGTGGCAGGCGTCGGCGTCGAGTTGCCGCTGCGCCATCTCCCAGACCGCGTAGACGGCGATCATGTCCAGCGAGACCAGCACGTCGGCCTCGCGGACCCAGCGCCGGACCACCTCGTCGTGCCACGACCGGGTCCAGACCGCGCGGGACCCCTCGCCGCCGAGGCCGTGTCGCCGCTGCTCCTCCGGTGTCGTCTCCCGCAGTCCGCGCACCTCGGCGGGGGCCGGGTCGAAGGTGAGCCGGCTCAGGTCGAAGTCGCAGACCAGCCGGACCCGGACACCCTGCCCGCCGAACCGCTCCAGGGCTTCGACCAGCACCGTCTCCTGCCGGGGTGCCGTGCCCGCGACGAGAAGCACGTTGATCATGAGCTTTACCTGCCTCGGATAGCGTCGGTGGGGGTCGGTTGCCCGGTGGTGGCGGCGAGGGCCGGTCCGGTGGCCCCCAGGGCGAGCTCGGCGGCCTCGGCGACGGCGGGGGCGAGCTGCGCGCCCCGGGCGAAGCGCTCGGCGTGCGCCCGAGCCGCCGCGCGCTCGACGTCGGTGGCCTCGACCGCCAGCCGGGCCGCCTCCCGGAAGGCCGCGGCGAGCGTCGCCACGTCCAGGCCGACCGCCCCGGTCCAGAGCGGGTGCCCGGCCAGCACGTTCGCGGCGTCGTGGTCCACCTCGTGGGCCGACATCACCGGGAGCCCGCTGGCCGCGTACTCGTAGACCTTCCCGGAGGTGACGTATTCGCCGCCGACCAGCATCAGGACGAGCGCATCCCACCGCCCGAAGACACCGGCGACCTCGGCCTTCCGCACCGGCCCGCCGAACTCCACGTCGTCCGGGGCCGCCGCGCGCAGCAGCTCGCTGTGCGCGTTCGCCTCGCGCAGCGCGCCCGCACCGATGTGCCCGCGTACCTCGAAGCGGCTGCGGGCGAGCACCGGATCCACCCGGCGCGCCATACGCCAGGCGGTCAGGACCGAGTCGAGCAGCGCGGGAGCAAAGTTGATCGAGCCGAGGTAGCCGAAGGTCAGCCCGCCGTCGGGATCCGCCCGGTGCGGCGCGGCCGGTACGCAGTCGGGGTCGTAGCCGTTGCGCACCACCCTGACCTGGTCGGCGACGACCGGATAGCGGTCCCGGTAGAAGCGGGCGATCGGCTCGTTGACGCACCAGATCGCCCGGGCCTGTTCGAGTACGCGCTTCTCCCACTGGCCTGCCGGGGACTTCTCGGTGAACGCCGTACCGCCGCCGATCACGTCGACCGACCAGCCGTCCCGGAAGTCCACCACGTACGGCACCTGGTGCTCCTGCCAGAGCCGCCACGTCGCGGCGAGGTTGACGTACGGTGCGCAGGTCGTCATCAGCAGGTCGGCGGCGTGTGCCCGGTGTTCCCGGAGTACCGCCTTTTCCAGGGCGAACCGCCAGCCGCCGAAGACCGGCTCCGGGAAGATTCGGAGTTCCTGCTTCCGCTGCCGCTCGATCCACTCCCGGGGGCGCAGCGCGCGCGCCTCCGAGAAGTTGCGGATGTCGGTCTCCAGGTCGGTGCGCATCAGCGGCAGCTCGACCACCCTGATCCGTGGGTCGACACCCTCGGAGAGGCTGTGGTCCAGTCCGTACTCGCGTTCCCACGCCTCCTGGCAGATCGTGATGACGGTGACGTCCCAGCCGATGGCGCAGAACTGGTTGGCGGTCTCCCGCAGACGGTAGGCCGAACTCTTGGCGGCGGGCGGAAACCCGATCGCCAGATAGATCACGTGTGGCCGGTCGCCGCGCCGTGGTCGGGCGCGGATCGCGCGGGTTAGTTGGGAGAGCGAGGAGGGGAGGGGATTTGGCATCCTGCTACTGCCGATCTTCCTTCTGTCGGGGCGGATGGAGAGGCCGTGGCGTCTGGGGCGTGACGCCGGGGTCGGGGGCGTAACTCCCGGGAACCGTCCGGCGGGCCGGTCAGGTCGAGGCGGTGGCGAGGACCTCCACCACGCGCTGCGCCGCCCGCCCGTCACCGTACGGCTCGGTGCGCCCGGCGGTGGGCGCCTCCCGGGTGGCGGTCCGCACCCAGGCGTCCGCCGTCATCGCCCCCGGGTCCGGGACGAGCACGTTCCAGCCGCCGTCGAGCGTCTCCGACCACTCGGTCTCCGGGCGGAGCGTGGTGCAGGCGCGGCCAAGCAGGTAAGACTCCTTCTGCAGGCCACCCGAGTCGGTGACCACGCCGACAGAGCCGAGCACCGCACGCACCATGCCCGCGTAGGACAGCGGCCGGCCGACCCGGATCGCGCCCTGGGCCAGCTTGACGCCGTGCTCGTCCGCCCGGGCCACCAGCCTGGGATGGGCGAGCAGCGCCACCGGCACCGGCAGGGCGGCCAGCGCCTCCACCAGGGTCGCGAGCCGCTTGCCGTCGTCGGTGTTCTCGGCCCGGTGCATCGTGGCGAGCAGGTAGGAGGCACCGGGGTCGATGCCCTCGGGTAGCTCGCCCGGCGGCTGCTGCCCGGCCAGCACCGAGTCGCGGACCCGCAGGCAGACGTCGACCATCACGTCGCCGACCATCCGGGCCCGGGCCGCCAGCCCTTCGGCGGCGAGGTGCCGCATCGCCTCCTCGGTCGGCGCGAGCAGCAGGTCCGCGGCGTGGTCGGTGAGCACCCGGTTGTGCTCCTCCGGCATGGCCCGGTTGAAGGAGCGCAGGCCGGCCTCCAGGTGGGCCACCGGCAGGTGCTGCTTCACGGCGCTGAGCGCACCGGCGAGGGTCGAGTTGGTGTCGCCGTAGACGAGCACCCAGTCCGGCTTCTCGGCGGCGAGCACCGGGTCCAGCGCCGCGAGAGTCCGACCGGTCTGTTCGCCGTGTGTGCCGGAGCCGATGCCGAGGTGCACGTCCGGCTGCGGGATGCCGAGCCCGGAGAAGAACACGTCGGAGAGGTCGGCGTCGTAGTGCTGGCCGGTGTGCACGATGACGTGCCGGTGCTCGGTCTCCGCGAACGCGGCGGCCATCGGGGCCAGCTTCACCAGTTGGGGACGAGCCCCGACGATACTTACGACCTTCACGTGGAAGCACTCCAGGTTGTCGACGAGGGCCGAACGGGCCGGCTACTGCGAAGGATCCGGGTGCGGCCGGCGCTTGGAGTCTAGCCACTTCCCGCGTACGCCCCGGTAAGCGGCAGGATACGCCAGCCCTGCCCGGTACGGGGGTATATCGCACCGTACGCCCGTGTTTACCGCTGGTCCGTGTCGCCGGCCACTGGATCCTCCGAGGGTGCCGGTTGCTGTTTGCCGGTGCTCCGTCCGCTGTGGCAGACTGCGACGCGCTCACCGCCATGGGATCGCCGTGGGAAACGCCAGCATCGCCGTGGGAAACGCCAGCATCGCCGTGGGAAACGCCAGCATCGCCGTGGGAAACGCCAGCATCAGGGAGCCGTGCCGCAATGATCTCCGATCCTCCGTGGGTACGGGCGAACCCTCCCGAGGCCCGGCGATGAGTGGCGGCGGCGGCGTCGCCCGGAAGGTCCGGCGGACGGTCGCCCGCTCGGCAAAGGCCGGACTCGGCTGGACCACCTCGCCGACGCTCCTGCGCTCCCGGGTCGTCTCCGGGCTCTGGGGGGTGGCGCTCGCCAGCCCCGGGCTCCCCGAGGGGACCCGTAGCAGGCTCGCCGGTCACGTCCAGGACAGCCTGCTCCGCGCCGGCCGGACGGAGCAGGCTCTCCGCACCTCCGACGCCGCGCTGCGCCGGATCCGGAACCGCCGGTTCCGGGCCGACCTGCTGATGCGCCAGGTGGGCGCCGAGCTGGAGCACGGCACCCCGCCGCGCCTGCCGGCCGCCGTCTCCGCCGAGCTCGCGGTCGCCGACGGCCTGTTGGCCAAGGGGGACCGCCGGGGGGCGGTGCTCGCCGTGCAGACCGTGCACCGGCAGTTGTTCCACCGTCGGCTCCAGTTCGACCGCATGACGTCGCCGCTCGCCGACGATCCGGCGGGCTTTCTCGCGCAGTGGCACGCCAGCGCCACGGTCCAGGCGCTCTCGGCGCCGCGGGGTCGCAGCGGCGCCCCCGGGCCGGTGCCGACCGACCGGCCGCTGCGACTGCTGATCGCCACCTACGGCAACCACGGCTTCCTCAGCGCCATCCGCCGGCACTTCGAGCAGCGGCCGGACGTCGAGGTGCGCTTCCTGGACCCGGGCGAGGACGGCACGCACGTGCCGCTGCTCAACAACAGCCGGGCGATGATGGAGCACATCCTGGCCGGGCGCTCCAGCTTCGGCGACCGGGTCGAGGAATGGCTCGGGCCGCAGCTGGAGTGGGCCGACGTCGTCTTCGTCGACTGGTGCGCGGCGATGGCGGTGCTCTTCTCGCTGGTGGACCCGGGCTCGACCCGGGTCGTCGTCCGGCTGCACAGCTTCGAGGCGTTCGCGCACTGGCCGCACCTGGTGGACTTCTCCCGGGTGGACGACCTCGTCTTCGTCTCCGACCACCTGCGGGACCTCGCGGTCGCCGCGGTCCCGGCGATGGCCTCGGCCGGCACCCGGCTGCACGTGATCAGCAACGCGATGGACCTGCGGTCGTACCGCCGGCCGAAGAACCCGGACGCCCGCTTCACTCTCGGGGTGGTCGGGATCAAGGCGGTCGCCAAGGACCCGGGCTGGGCGGTACGCGTCCTGCGCCACCTGCGCGCCCACGACGACCGCTACCGGCTCGCCCTGTACGGCCACGACCTCGACGCGGACGCCAGCCCCGACGCCCGGCGCTTCTGGGACGAGCTGCTGGCCGAGATCGCCGACCTGGAGGCGGCCGGCGCGGTGGTCCGGATGGGGCAGACCGAGGACATGCCGGAGGCGTTCCGCGACGTCGGGGTCGTCGTCAGCAGCTCGGTCCGGGAGAGCTTCCACTGCGCCCTGGTGGAGGGGGCGGCCAGCGGCGCCGTGCCGGTGGTCCGGGACTGGCCCTTCTTCGCCGGCCGGTCGGCGAGCGCCCGCAGCCTCTTCCCGCCGGACTGGGTGGTCGACTCGCCGGAGGAGGCCGCCGAGCGGATCCGTTCGCTGACCGCCACCGAGCAGGCGTGGCGCTCGGCCGGTGAGGCCGCCGCGGAGCACGCGATCGCCACCTGGGACTGGGAGATCGTCAAGAACCACTTCGACGACCTCGTGTACGGTATGGCCGTCGCGACGGCGGGCGGCAGCCCCGGCGGCGGGAAATAGCGCGGTAACCCGACCCTTCACAGCGTGGGCATACGAGGTCGTGTCCCGTCCGCACGGCGGGCGATCGACCTCTATGAAGAGGAGAGAACCAATGGTCGCGACGGGGACGAACGAGCCGACGGCGCCCGCCCGCATCGTGATACTCGTCGACAACGGAGTCAACGGCGACTCGCGGGTGCAGAAGACCGCCCGCTCGGCCGCCGACGCCGGCTGGGACGTGATCCTGCTCGGCCGTTCGCCGCACGGCCGGCCGGAGAGCTGGCAACTGGGTGAGGCCACGGTCCAGCTGGTCCGGATGCCCAGCCCGCTGCGGCAGCGGCGTCACGAGTACCGGCGCCGCTGGATCTTCGGTCCGCTCGGCTACCCGCCCACCGGGATCGCCGCGCACCGGGCCCAGGCGGTCCGGGCGTGGCAGGCGGACCTGACCATCAAGCGGGCGCTGCTGGCCACCGCCGAGCCCTCCGCCGGAAAGGCGGTGCGGCGACGGCTGCTCCAGGTGCAGTCGACGGCCGCCAAGGTCGTGAAGAGGTGGGTCTCCTTCCGCTACTGGCAGCACACCAAGGGACTCGGCTACCGCAACCGGCTGCGCAGCCCGTGGGACCGGGCGTACACCTGGTTCTGGCGGCGGGCGATGGGTGACCGGTCGTGGCGCCGGCTGGAGCCGCAGCTCTGGGATTACGAGCTCGCCTACGGTCCCGTCGTCGACCAGCTCAAGCCCGACATCATCTACGCCAACGACTTCCGGATGCTCGGCGTCGGTGCCCGGGCGAAGATCCGGGCCCGCAGCAGGGGCCGGTCGATCAAGCTGATCTGGGACGTGCACGAGTACCTTCCCGGGGTGAAGCCGAGGTCCGACAACGCCCGGTGGATGACGGCGAACATGGCGCACGAGCACGAGTTCTCGCCGTACGCGGACGCGGTCATCACCGTCTCGACCCAGCTCGCCGAGCTGTTGAAGCGGGACCACAAACTGCCGGAGCTGCCGTCGGTCGTGCTGAACACGCCGAACGCGGCCGACGTCGAGTGGGACGCGGACGCCCCGGAGATCCGCAGCGCATGCGGGCTCGGGCCGGACACGCCGCTCTTCGTCTACAGTGGAGCGGCGGCGGCCCACCGGGGGATGGGCGTGATGGTGGAGGCGATGCCCCACCTCCCCGAGGCGCACGTGGCGTTCGTCATCAACGATCCGCAGCTTCCCTACATCAAGAGCCTGGTCGCCCGTGCGACGCAGCTCGGCGCGGCGGACCGGCTGCACATCCTGCCCTACGTCGCGCACTCCCAGGTGGTCGGCTTCCTCTCCTCGGCGACGGCGGGGGTCATCCCGATCCACCACTGGCTCAACCACGAGATCCAGCTCATCACGAAGTTCTTCGAGTACTCGCACGCGCGGCTGCCGATCCTGGTCAGCGATGTCGAGACGATGGCGGCGACGGTCCGGGCGAACGACCAGGGCGAGGTCTTCCGGGTCGACGACGTCGAGGGCTACGTGCGGGCGGCCCGGACGGTGCTCGCCGACCCCGAGCGATACCGCAAGGCGTACGAGTCCATCGACCTGGCGGCCTGGACCTGGGAGGTCCAGGCGGAGGTGCAGGCCGGGCTCTACCGCCGGCTGCTGCCGGAGCGGGCCCCCGCGCCGCGCTGATCGCCGGACCGGTCGGCGCCGGTGACAGCGTGTCGCAGCTCTCCGTCTGCCGCGGATCGTGGCAATTCGGGGCAGACGGATCGTGGGATAGCATTCGCAGGTTGTTGTAGGCGGAGTTCGTTGCAGGCGGAGTCCAGGAGACCCACCCCGGCTTGAGGGACGAGTAATGACAGATGTCGTGATTCTAGGACTTGGCTACGTGGGCCTCCCGCTGGCGCGGGAGGCGGTGCGTTCCGGGGCTTCGGTCCTCGGGTTCGACGTCAGCCCGCGCGTGGTCGACGGACTCAACGCCGGGGCCTCGCACGTCGACGACCTCTCCGACGCCGACATCGCCGAGATGGTCGCGGCCGGGTTCCGGGCCACCACCGACGAGACCGAGATCGCCACGGCGTCGACCGCGTTGATCTGCGTACCGACCCCGCTGGCCGAGGACGGCGGGCCCGACCTGACGGCGGTCGAGTCGGCGGTCGGGGCGGTGGCCCGCAATCTCCGCCCCGGCATGCTGGTGATCCTGGAGTCGACCACCTATCCGGGAACCACCGACGAGATCGTCCGGCCGATCCTGGAGAAGTCCGGCCTCAGGGCCGGGGTCGACTTCCACCTCGCCTTCTCCCCGGAGCGCATCGACCCGGGCAACAAGGAGTTCGGCCCGCGCAACACTCCCAAGGTCGTGGGCGGGCACACCCCGGCCTGCACGGAACGCGCCGCCGAGTTCTACGGCCGCTTCGTGGAACGGGTCGTCCGGACCCGGGGGACGCGGGAGGCGGAGACGGCGAAGCTGCTGGAGAACACGTACCGACACGTCAACATCGCGCTGGTCAACGAGATGGCCCGGTTCTGCCACGAACTCGGCATCGACCTCTGGGACGTGATCAGGGCGGCCAGCAGCAAGCCCTTCGGTTTCCAGCCCTTCTTTCCAGGGCCGGGTGTCGGGGGGCACTGCATCCCCATCGACCCCAACTACCTCAGCCACAACGTGCGGACCCGGCTCGGCTACCCGTTCCGCTTCGTGGAGCTGGCCCAGGAGATCAACGCGACCATGCCGAGCTATGTGGCACGTCGGGCCCAGAACATCCTCAACGACGCCGGCATGGCCACCAACGGCGCCAACATCCTGCTGCTCGGCGTCACCTACAAGCCGGACATCGCCGACCAGCGGGAGTCACCGGCGGTCCCGCTGGCTCGGTTGCTCACCGGGCTCGGCGCCAAGCTGAGCTACCACGACCCGTACGTGACGAACTGGACGGCGTCCGGCGTCGACGTGCGGCGGGTGGAGGACGCGGACACCGCCGTGGCCGAGGCGGATCTCGCCATCCTGGTGCAGAACCACCGGGTCTACGACGCCGACGAGCTCGCCCGGCGGGCCCGGCGGTTCTTCGACACCCGTGGCGTGACCACCGGCGAGGAGTCGTACCGGCTCTGATCCGCCAACGTTGGATCAGGGCGAGTTGGGCCAGAGGACCAGGAGGTAACCGCCGAAGTAGGCCGAGGCCAGCACCAGGGTCGTCACGATGATGCCGGCCCTGGCCCGGCCCGTCCTGGCCAGCCCGACGGCCACCGGCAGCAGCAGCGGAAAGGCGGGCAGCAGGAACCGCGCCTTCGCGTGGTAGTAGCCGGCGGCGGCCAGGGTGTTCGCCAGCAGCAGGGCGCTGAAGAGCACGAGCTGCCACGGCTGCCGGTCCAGCAGGCAGAGCAGCAGGAGCATGACGGCCAGTACGATCACCAGCGTCACCACGTAGTAGTCCAGGGCCGAGGGGCTGAGCAGCAGTCTGGCCCCCCGGCGGACCGTGCTGACGCCGGCGTCGAAGGCCATGTTCCAGCCCTCGCTCTGGATGTGGAACCAGCCGTCCGGGCGCCCGGTGACCCAGCCGACCCAGGCCAGGTAGCCGATCCAGCCGGCCGGGGCGAGCAGCATGGCGGCGACCGGGCGCCAGCCGTCCCGGCGGCGGACCGCCGCGATCAGGGCGGCGAGGCCGACGACCGCGATCAGCGCCGTCGCGGTCGGGCGGGTGAGGCCGGCGAGCAGGCAGAGCACCCCGGCGGTGAGCCACTGCCGGCGCAGCAGGGCGAGCAGCGTCCAGGCCGTGAAGGCGGTGAAGAGCCCCTCCGTGTACGCCATCGACTGCACGATCGCGTGCGGCACCGCACCCCAGACGAGGACGAGCAGCACACCGGTGCGCCGGTCGACGAGATGGTCCCCGATCGCGAAGATCCCCCAGGCGGCGGCGAGCGAGGCGAGCCAGCTGATCGCCAGGGCGGTGCCCCGGTGATCCATCGGGGTGACCGGCTCCAGTGCCGCGATCAGACCCGGATAGAGCGGAAAGAACGCCATGTCGCTCTGTAGCCGTGCGCCCATGTCGTAGCCGTGCTGGGCGATCCCGAGATACCACCCGCCGTCGGCCCTGGCGAGCAGCCGGAACGGCTGCCGGTCCGCCCTGAGGCCCCAGACGACGACGGCCAGGACGCCGAGCAGTTTGACCGCCCCGTAGCCGGCGAGTGCCGGAGCGGCATGCCGGGCTGCCGCGAGGAGTCGACCACCACGTGTGCTGCTCTGTGCCGGTGTGACCTCTGCTGTCAGCGTCGTCAACTTTGTCCCTGTTCAGGCGGAACCGATGGGGGTGAGCGATGGCGGTGAATGGTGCGGGGCCGGGACCCGGCCGGGCAGAGCTGCCCTGCCCTGGGGCGGAACGGCCCTGACCAGAGACGGGGGTGCAGGGTTGATCCAGGTAGGACGCGGGAAGCCTACCAACCGATTCCGGGCACGGGGGGACGGCCGGTGACACGACGCCGGGCTCCGCCGGCCGTTGACGTAGACTCGCCCGCGTTCGCGGCAGGACCGGAAGAGGCGGAGCATGGGCGGAACGGGTTCTGGCGGCACCTCCGGGGCGCGGGGTCAACGCGGTCGCGTGGTGATGCTTGTCGACAACGGCGTGCACGGCGACTCCCGGGTGCAGAAGGTGGCCCGCTCGGCGGCCGAGGCCGGCTGGGCGGTGACGCTGCTCGGCCGCTCGCCGCACGGCGGTGCGGAGCGCTGGCAGCTCGGCCCGGCCGAGGTCCGGCTGCTGCCGATGCCCGACCCGCTGGCCCGGCGCCCGCACGAGTTCCGCCGGGCCTGGCTGCGCTGGCCGCTGGCGTACCCGCCGAGCGGGATCGCCGCGCACCGGGCCCAGTGGGTGAAGGCGTGGCAGACCGACATCCGGCAGCGCGAGGCGGAACTCACCCTGGCCGCCCGGGGTGGGCTCGCCGGACGCTTGCTGGAGCGGCGCCGCCGCCGGCTGCGGGTCGAGCGGAGCGCCGCGCACCTGCTGCGACGCTGGGTCTCGCTGCGCTACTGGATGCTGACCCGGGCCCGCAGGGGTCGCCGGCTGCGCAGCCCCTGGGACCGGCTCTACACCTGGTTCTGGTCGACCGTGCAGGGGGGCAGGGCGTGGCGCCGGCTGGAGCCGGGGCTCTGGGACTACGAGCTGGCCTTCGGGCCGGTCGTCGACGAGCTGGCGCCGGACCTGATCCACGCGCACGACTTCCGCATGATCGGGGTCGGTGCCCGGGCCAAGGTCCGGGCCGCCGTGGCGGGCCGGGAGGTCAAGCTGGTCTGGGACGCCCACGAGTTCCTGCCCGGGGTCCAGCCGTGGCAGGACAACGCCCGCTGGCTGCCGGCACACCGGGCGCACGAGCGGGAGTTCGTCCCGTACGCCGACGCCGCCATCACGGTCTCGCCGACCCTGGCCGAGATGCTGCGCCGGGAGCACGGGCTGGCCGAGCTGCCGGCGGTGCTGCTCAACGCGCCGGACGTGCCCGCGCCCGGTGCCGCCGCTCCGGACGGGGAGGCCGCCCCGGCGGGTGACGGCACGGGTGACGCCGAGCCGGCGCCGGAGCTGCGTGCCCGGTGCGGCCTGGGACCGGAGGTGCCGCTGCTGGTCTACAGCGGGGTGGCCGCAGCCAAGCGCGGCCTCGGCACGATGATCGAGGCCCTGCCGCAGCTCGCCGGGGTGCACGTCGCACTGGTGGTCAACAAGCCCGACGGTCCGTACGTCCAACAGCTGCGCTCCCGGGCCGCCGCGCTCGGCGTCGCGGAGCGGCTGCACGTGCTGCCGTACGTGCCGCACCGGCAGGTGGTGCCCTTCCTGGCCGGCGCCGACGCCGGGGTGATCCCGATCCAGCACTGGCCCAACCACGAGATCGCGCTGATCACGAAGTTCTTCGAGTACTCGCACGCCCGGCTGCCGCTGGTGGTCAGCGACGTGCGCACGATGGCCGAGACGGTCCGCTCCACCGGCCAGGGGGAGGTGTTCCGGGCCGAGGAGGTCGACGACTACGTCCGGGCGGTCCGGGCCGTACTCGCCGACCCGGCGCGCTACCGGGCCGCGTACGACCGTCCGGGGTTGCTCGCGGCCTGGACCTGGCAGGCCCAGGCGGAGGTCCTGGACGCGGTCTACCGGCGGCTGCTGGCCGAGCCGGCGGCGCCGGTCGCGCCGGCGGAACCGCCGGCCGCGTCGCCCCGGCCGGCGATGGAGGCCGCCGCGCGATGAGCCGGGAGCCCGACGTCAGCGTGGTGGTGGCGGTCTACAACACCATGCCCTACCTCACCAGGTGCCTGAACTCGCTTGTGCGACAGACGATCGGCCGGGACCGGCTGGAGGTCGTCGCGGTCGACGACGGCTCCACCGACGGCAGCGGGCGGGAGCTGGACCGGTTCGCCCGGCTCCACCCGGAGACCGTCAAGGTGATCCACCAGGAGAACTCCGGCGGGCCGGCGGTGCCGAGCAACCGGGCCCTGGCGCACGTCACCGGCCGGTACGTCTTCTTCGTCGGCGCCGACGACTACCTGGGACCGGAGGCGCTGGAGCGGCTGGTACGCGCGGCCGACGAGTACGACTCCGACGTGGTCCTCGGCAGGGCGGTCGGGGTGAACAGCCGCAACATCCACCAGGCGATCTTCGCCCGCAACGAGGTGGAGGTCGACCTCTTCGACTCGGCGCTGCCCTGGTCGCTGGCGAACACCAAGCTGTTCCGGCGCGAGTTGATCGAGCGCCACCAGCTCCGCTACCCCGAGGACATGCCGGTCGGCAGCGACCAGCCCTTCACCCTGGAGGCGTGCTTCCGGGCGAAGCGGATCTCGGTGCTCGCGGACTACGACTTCTACCACGCGGTACGCCGGCTCAACGCCCGCAACATCACCTACCGGTCCCGGCACGTGGAGCGGCTCCGCTGCGCCGAGTCGATCATGGATTTCGTGGCCGGCCTGATCGAGCCGGGCGAGCGGCGCGACGCCATCCTGGTCCGGCACTTCACCTGGGAGGTCGCCCGCCTGCTGGAGGACGACTTCCGGGAGCTGGACCGGGCGGTCCAGGAGCAGGTGGTGGCCGGTGTCCGGCAGCTCGCCGAGCGCTATCTCACCGACCGGATCCGGGCCCAGCTCCCGATCGAGTCCCGGCTGCGGATCGGCACCGCCTGGCGGGGCGACGTCGACGACGTGCTCGCGGTCGTCCGGCAGGACGCCGAGCAGGGCGTACCGCCGACGATCGTGGACGGGGAGCGCTGGTACGCCGGCTATCCCGGCTTCCGGGACCCCCGGCTGGAGCTGCCGGACGACTGGTTCGACGTCTCCGGCGCCGCCGCCGACTGGCTCGCCCGGCTGGAGGCGGTCTCCGTCGACTGGGAGACCTGCGCCGACGGTGAACGGGCGCTCACCGTCACCGCCCGCACCCCGCGGCGGGACCTGGCGTCGTTGACCTCCGGCCCGATCGGGATGACCGCCGGCGACGTCACCGGCACCACGCTGGAGACCAGCCGGGACGGCACCGGCAGCACCGTCCGGGCCCAGTTCCGGGTGGGTCTCCTGCTCGGCGGCGCCACCGGGGCCGGCGGGTCGCTGCTTCCCGTACGCTCCCAGTTGACCGCCTTCGGCGGGGTCGGCAGCGCGGCGCTGCGGGCGCCGACCCGGCCCGCCGTGTCACGATTCATGCTCCGCCGGGGGATGCGGTTCTTCGTGCTCACCCCGACAACGAGTCACCGAGGCCAACTCGTGATCGCCATCGCACCTGTCACGCCCCGCCGGGTCCTGGCCCGGCTGCGGCGCAGGCTGCCCCAGGGAGGAAAGTAGTAGGCATGAAAATCTGTGTCGTCGCGCTCGGGAAGATCGGGCTGCCGCTCGCCGTGCAGTTCGCCGACAAGGGGCACACCGTGATCGGTGCCGACGTCTCCGAGCGGGTCGTGAAGCTGGTCAACGACGGTGCCGTGCCGTTCCCGGGCGAGGCGGACCTCGACGTCAAGCTCAAGGAGGCGGTGGCGGCCGGCCGGCTCTCCGCCACCACCGACACCGCCACGGCGGTCGCCGGGTCCGAGGCCGTGGTCGTGGTCGTGCCGCTCTTCGTGGACGCCGAGGGCGTGCCGGACTTCGGCTGGATGGACGACGCGACCCGGTCCATCGCGGCCGGGCTCAAGCCGGGCACCCTGGTCAGCTACGAGACCACGCTGCCGGTCGGCACCACCCGCAACCGCTGGGCGCCGATGCTGGAGGAGGGCTCCGGGCTCACGGTCGGTCGCGACTTCACCCTGGTCTTCAGCCCGGAGCGGGTGCTGACCGGCCGGGTCTTCGCCGACCTGCGCCGCTACCCGAAGCTGGTCGGCGGGGTCGACGAGGCGTCCGCCCGGCGCGGGGTCGAGTTCTACGAGGCGGTGCTGGACTTCGACGAGCGCCCCGACCTGCCCCGCCCGAACGGCGTCTGGGACCTCGGCTCGGCCGAGGCGTCGGAGCTGGCGAAGCTGGCCGAGACGACCTACCGGGACGTCAACATCGGGCTGGCGAACCAGTTCGCGCGCTTCGCCGACAGCGTCGGGGTGGACGTCATCAAGGTGATCGAGGCCTGCAACACCCAGCCGTACAGCCACATCCACTCGCCGGGCATCGCGGTGGGTGGGCACTGCATCCCGATCTACCCCCGGATGTACCTCTGGAACGACCCGGCGGCCACCGTCGTACGGTCGGCCCGGGAGGCGAACGCGGCGATGCCGGAGTACGCCGTCGACCTGCTCGCGGCGGCGGTCGGCGACCTGACCGGGGTCGAGGTGCTGGTGCTCGGTGCCGCCTACCGGGGCGGGGTCAAGGAGACCGCCTTCTCCGGCGTCTTCCCGACCGTGGAGGCGCTGCGCCGCCGGGGCGCCCGGCCCTACGTCTCGGACCCGATGTACTCCCGCGAGGAGCTGACCGCGCTCGGCCTGCCGCCGTACTCCGGCGAGTCGGTCAGCGCGGCGGTGATCCAGGCCGACCACACCGAATACCGCACCCTCGGCTCGGCCGACCTGCCCGGGGTGCAGGTGCTGGTCGACGGGCGTCGGGTGACCGACCCGGCCCGCTGGTCCGGTGTCCGCCGCGTGGTCATCGGCGGCTGAACGCGACACAGGCGACGCGATGCAACGCGACACAGGCTGAGTCCGGCACCCACCGGGCTCAGCCTGCGGCGCGGGTCAGCGGGTCTCGGCGTCGGCCAGGGCCGGCGGGCGTTCCGGGTCCCGCGAGACGATCTCGCCCCGGGCGTCGACCCAGCCCTTCGGCCGGGCCGGGTTGCCGGCCACCAGCTGGTACGGCTTGACGTCCTTCGTCACCACCGAGCCTGCGGCGACCATCGCGTACTCGCCGATCTCAATCCCGCAGACGAGGGTGGCGTTCGCCCCGATCGAGGCGCCCCGGCGCACCATGGTCGGGGTGACCTGCCAGTCCGGATTCTGCGCCCGCGGTCGCAGGTCGTTGGTGAAGACCGCGCAGGGGCCGACGAAGACCTCGTCCTCGATGGTCACACCGTGGTAGACGGAGACGTTGTTCTGGATCTTGACCAGGTTGCCGACGACGACGTTCGCGTCCACGTAGACGTTCCGTCCGATCACGCAGCCCGCACCGATCCGGGCGGTGGAGCGGACGTGGGCGAGATGCCACACCTTGGTGCCGTCGCCGATCCGCGCACCCTCGTCGACCTCGGCCGAGTGGTGCACGAAGACCGTGTCGGGCAGGGCGGAGGGCTCGTTCTTCGCTGAAGTCACGGTTTCGGAGGATACGGGAGGGGAGGGGGCCGGGTCAGCCGGGTGGCCGCAGCGTCGCCGCCGGCAGGTAGATCCGGTGCCGCCCGACCTGGATCTCCCGCGCCGCGACGCCGGAGCCGCGCAGGTGCGCCCGGAGGGCACCCTCCGCGGGCGTGCCCACCTCGAGGACGTACGCCGGCCGCTCGGCCGCACGCACCCGGCGCGGGTACGCGGAATAGCGGTCCTGCCCCGGCCGCAGGTCCGCGCCGAGCACCGCACAGGCGACCCGTTCCCGGGTGACGAAGACCAGCCGGTTGCAGGTCCAGTACTCGGCGTACACGGCGTCGACGCCGGCCCGCTCCAGGGTCCGGGCCAGGTGCCGCTGCTGCCGCTCCTCGGCCCGGATCGTCCCGATCTCGCCGATCAGGTGTGCGGTGGTGCCGACCAGCAGCACCAGCAGCAGGGTGAGCACGGCGCCGGCGAGTATCCCGCCGATCCGCGTCACCGGGCCGGTGGCGAGCCGCCCCGCCCGGCGGGCGAGCAGCCAGAGCGGCCAGAGCACGGCCGGCAGGGAGATCTGCAGGATCGACAGGTAGCGGGCACTGGCCAGCGGCGTGTCGCCGGCGAGGGAACTGCGGGCGTACGCGGCCAGGGTGAGGGCGGCACCGAGCACCAGCGCGAGCCGGGTGGCGTACCCGATCCGGGTGGCCCGGACCGCCTCGCCGGCACCCCCGGTCGGGGCGCTCGCCCCGCCGCCGGGGCGGGCCAGTCCTCGCGCCGCAAGTGTCCCGGCGACGAGCAGCAGGGCCAGGTAGATCCCGCCCCAGGACATCTCCACCGGGTCGCAGCGTTCCGGCCGGCAGAGCCCGGTGGCGAGCGGTACGCCGACGAGCAGCGCACCGTGCAGCCGGGCCTGCCCCGGGGTCGACTCGGCCTCACCGGCGCTGACCTGCCGCAGCACGGAGAGCGAGTCCTGCCCGGCCGGCGCGGTCAGGTTGTCGACGACCAGCGGCGCGACGCCGAGCAGGAAGCCGCCGGCCAGCAGGGCGCCGGCCGGCCCGACCAGCTCCCGCCAGCAGCCCAGCACCAGGACCCCGAAGGCGACGGCGAGGTAGGGCAGGATCAGCCAGTCGTCCCAGACGCAGAGCCCGGCGAGCAGGCCGAAGATGCCGAAACCCCACCGCCGGTGCCGGCTCCGCCGCTGACCGAGGGCGAGGGCGATCAGCAGCAGGCCGAGGACGGCGGGCTTGACCTCGGGACGGCCGCCGACCGCGGTGATCTGGTCCCGGACCACCCGTTCGCCGCCGAGGGCGAGCACCCCGACGGTGAAGGTCGCCAGCCAGGGGGAGTAGAGCCGGCGGGTGAGCCGGTACGCCAGGTAGACGAAGACGGCGTAGAGGAGGAGCAGGGGGATCCGCAGCGGGATCCAGCCGGCGCCGAAGAGCAGGAAGAGCGGCGCGGCGAGATAGCTCTGCACGGTGCCCATGTAGTGCTGGCCGTAGAGGAAGACCGGCAGCTCCTCACCGGCGGCGATGTGCAGCGCGGCGAGCCCGAAGGTGGCCTCGTCGCTGTTCGAACCGGGAACGGTCAGCAGGACCAGCGCCAGCCGGTAGCCGAGGCCGAGCAGGCCGAGCCCGAGCGCGACCGCGCCGGGCCGGTCGAGTGGTCGCACCAGCCGTCCCCCGCGCGGCACCGCCTCCGACACAAGCGCGCCCCCGTCGCCGTCCCGTCTGACGAGTCTTGCACGGCACGCCGCGCCGGGCGTCCGGATCGGCGCAGGTCGTCGACGTCGTACCCGGGGACGGAGGGTCGCAGCCGGCACTTTCCGGCGGGATAGTTGATCTGTCTCGTAGCCGGACCGGATGCTCTGTGGCAGGGTGGCTAGGTGTCGCTGATACCCGCCGGTTCGGCGCCCGCGCCCCGGCTGCACCGAGCGGCCCGGATCGAGGACGCGGTGCACCAGTTCATCGAGCGTCGACTGGGGCAGGGCGGGTGGGATGTCACGATCGTCCCGTACGCCGGTTACGGCGCCCCGGGCTGGGTCCGCGTGCTGGGCAGGGTGCTGCTGACCCGGCTCCAGCGCCGTCCCGGCCGGCGGCCGGAGAAGGTACGCGGCTGGCGCAGCTTCGCCACCCTGCCGGTGCAGCACGCACCGGTGGTGATCGAGGCGGGCGGTCGCCGCCACGAGGCCCGGTCCGACCGGAGCGGCTTCGTCGACCTGGTCGTCGAAACCGATCTGGCGCCCGGCTGGCAGAGCGTGCGGCTCTCCAGCCCCGGCGCCGACCCGGTGGACGCGCCGGTCCGGATCGTCGACCCGGAGCTGAGGATCGGGGTGCTCTCCGACATCGACGACACGGTGATGGTCACCGCACTGCCCCGGCCCCTGCTCGCCGCGTGGAACACCTTCGTGCTGGACGAGCACGCCCGGATGGCGGTCCCGGGCATGGCCGTGCTCTACGAGCGCCTGGTCACCGCGTACCCGGGGGCACCGGTGCTCTACCTCTCCACCGGTGCCTGGAACGTCGCGCCGACCCTGACCCGGTTTCTCTCCCGGCATCTCTATCCGGCCGGCCCGCTGCTGCTGACGAACTGGGGCCCGACCGCCGACAGTTGGTTCCGCAACGGGCGGGAGCACAAGCGGGCCACCCTGGCCCGGCTGGTCCGCGAGTTTCCGGAGATCCGGTGGCTGCTGATCGGTGACGACGGCCAGCACGACCAGGAGATCTACGCCGAGTTCGCGGCGAAGCATCCGGACAACGTGGCGGCGGTGCTGATCCGCCGGCTCTCCCCGACCCAGGCGGTGCTGGCCGGCGGCTTCCCGGCGCCGGTCGACGGTGCCGGCGGCAGCGCCTCAACGGCCGGCCTGCTCGGTGACCGCTGGTTCTGCGCGCCGGACGGCGCCGGCCTGTGGCGCCTGCTCCGCGAGGCGAACCTGGTCTGAGCCGTCCGGCCGGTGGCCGGTGCGCGCAGCCGTCGCGGGCGTCAGGCGCCTCGGCTGTCGGGCGTCGCGGGTGTCAGGCGCCACGGCTGTCGGGCGTCGCGGGGCGACCTGTCGGCCGGTCCGCCCGGCGGCGTTCGCGCCGGCCACGGGCGATCTCGGTGCCCAGCGCGTCCAGCCGCTGGGTCCAGAACCCCCGGTACCGCTCCAGCCACCGGTCGATCTCCTCCAGCGGGGTGGGGTCCACCGCGTAGAGCCGCCGGGTGCCGGCGGCGCGGACGGTGGTGAACCCGTTCTCCCGGAGCACCCGCAGGTGTTGCGAGACGCCCGGCTGGGAGATCCCGAACTCCTTCTGGATCACCGCGCTGACCTCACCGGCCGATCGCTCACCGTCGACGAGCAGCTCCAGGATCCGCCGCCGGACGGGATCGCCGAGAACGTCGAACGCGTGCACGTCGCCATCCTTTCAGCGTTCACTTATACAAGAGGAGTTTAACGCCGGGTGGGGGAGCGGTCCGGTCGACATTACCGGTGCTGCTAGAAAGGTCCGATGCGGCTCCGCCTGATCCAGATCGACGCTTTCGCCGACCGCGTCTTCCAGGGCAACCCGGCGGCGGTGATGCCGCTGCCGGCCTGGCTGCCCGACCCCCTCCTGCAGGCGATCGCCGAGGAGAACAACCTTTCCGAGACCGCGTTCTACGCGGCCGCCCTGCCGGTCGACGCCGCACTGCCACCCGGTGACGACCCCGCCTACCACCTGCGCTGGTTCACTCCCGCCGTCGAGGTCGACCTCTGCGGGCACGCGACGCTGGCCACCGCCGGGCACCTCTTCGACGACGTCCATCCGGACGCCCGGCGGCTGCTGTTCTGGACCCGCAGCGGATGGCTGCCGGTCGGTCGGGCCGACCGGGACGGCGAGCTGGAACTGGACTTCCCGGCCGGCCGGCTCCGGGTCGTGCCCGACGGCGACGGGACCGCCGCCACCGCCGCGACCGCGCTCGCGATCCAACCGGAGCACCGGTTCCAGGACACCGACCTGGTGTACGTCGTCCGGAGCGCCGCCGAGGTCCGGGCCATCGCGCCGGACTTCACCGTCCTGGCCGGACTTCCGGTACGCGGCGCGGTCGTCACCGCACCCGGCGACGGTGACGGGGTCGACTTCGTCTCCCGCTGGTTCGGTGCCGGGGCGGGCGCGTTCGAGGATCCGGTGACCGGTTCCGCGCACAGCCAGATCGCGCCCTACTGGGCCGAGCGGCTGGGCCGGACCCGGTTGACCGCCCGGCAGCTCTCGGCCCGGGGCGGCACCGTGCACTGCGATGTCGACGGCGATCGGGTACGCCTGCGCGGCAGCTACCGCCGCTACCTCGACGGCACCGTCACCCTGCCGGACCCGGGGGAGTAGCCGGCCCGGAACGCTCTGCGTCGCCGGCTGCGGTCCGGTCGGACCTGACTCTGTCGACGGTCGGGCCGGTCCACCCGGGCGCGTGACGGTCGCCGAGGCGTTCCGTCAGATGACACTCCGGTATGGACGGCGCTCACCCGGGGCCGCCCCGGCCGGTCTGCTCCTGTAGCTCGTCGATGAGCTGCGAGACCTCCGCCTTGGTCAGGCCGTCCGGGACGTCTCGGCTGGCCCTGCCGCTGGGCGGCCCGGAGGCGTACCCGGGCGAGCTCGCGACAGGGCAGCGCGTAACTCTCGGACCACGCCCGGGCAAGGTCGGAGTCCATCTGGGCCGCTCCGATGAGTTCCGAGACGGGCTTCTCCGCGCCCTCCCGCTTCAACAGGCGCACGAACGCGCTGGCCTGTGCGATCAGGTCGGCGCGCAGGTCACCGGTGTCGGGAAAGTCCAGCGCGCTGCGGCTCTGGGACGAGGTGAACGTCCTCCGCGCGGGCGCCGACTACGGCTGGCCGGAGACCGAGGGCATCGCCGGGTCCACGGGTGAGGCTCCGATCGCCACGATCCACCCGGACGACGCGAGCCCGTCGGGTGTCGCGTACACCGGGGGGTCGCTCTGGATCGGTGCGCTGGGCGGCCAGCGGCTCTGGCAGCTCCCCGTCGGGGGCGGGGCCGCCACGGCCGACCCCATCGCCCACGTCGCCGGTGAGTACGGCCGGATCCGTACCGTGGAGGTCGCCCCCGACGGATCGCTCGGGATCGTCACGTCGAACACCGACGGCGCCACCTGGGGTGGCACCGACCCACGGGCGGGCGACGACCGGATCCTGCGAGTCGAGGTGAACGAGGGCTGAGCCGGCCGCGCCCCGGGCGGATAAGGAAGACTGCGGGCATGGCTGACCTGGGCGATGCGAAGGCTGCGCTGCAGCACTACCTTCAGGCGACTCGAGGAGACCTGATCTGGAAGCTCGACGGGCTGAGCGAACGCGAGGCCAGGCTGCCCCGCACCGCGACCGGCAACAACCTGCTGGGAGTCGTCAAGCACTGTCTCAATGTCGAGGCCGGCTACTTCGGGACCACCTTCGGGCGCGAGTTTCCGACGCCGGAGGAGCTGGTCCCCATGCAGGCGTTCGAGGAGGACCCGCAGGCAGACTGGTACGCGCGGGAGGACGAGACGAAGGACGGGCTGATCGACCTGTACCGTCGGGTCGGGGTGTTCGCGGACCAGACGATCGAACAGCTACCGCTCGACGCGCCGGGGCGGGTGCCATGGTGGCGGCCGGGCCGACAGGACGTGACACTGCAGAGGATCATCGTCCACGTGATCTGCGACCTCGCTCGTCACGCCGGTCACGCCGACATCATGCGTGAGCAGCATGACATGGCGATCGGTCTCCGGCCGGAGAACACCAACATCCCTGACGACTACGACTGGCCGGCGTACGTCACCAAGCTGACGAAGCTGGCTGACCGCTTCGAATAGCCGCCCGGTCGGCGCCGGACCACTGCCGCTCGTAGGTCTCTCCCAGGCAGCGGAGACGTCCGCGTACTACTCGTTGATGAGCTGCTCCCGAAGAATGTCTGCGTGCCCACAGTGCTCGGCGAGCTCACGCAGCACGTGGAGATACACCCACCGCAGCGGAAGCGGGCCCCGCCGGTGCCCGTGCAGGATGTCGTCCAGACCCAGGGATGACGTCGCACGGCGCGATGCTTCGCAGGCTTCCCGGTGTGCGTGACGGACGCTGGCGATCGTGTCGTCGTCATCGAGGACGAACGACTCCTCCGACGCCGCAGGGATGCCGATCTCCGCGCGCGAACGGCCCGTGACAACCTCGTCGAACCAGACCTTCTCGACGAAAGTCGCATGCTTCACAAGACCCAGCAGCGTGGTCGCGGAGGCCACCAACGATCGGCGCGTCTGTTCCTCTGTCAGCCCGTCCAGGCAGCCGTTGAGCGCGCCGCGGTGCTCGTCGAGGAACGCCTCGAACTGGGCACGGGCTGGCAGTGCGACGACCTGGTCGGCGAAGGTGGGCGGATAGGAAGGCATGGGCAGAGCATTCCAGACCGCCGTCACCCACGAGCAACTGCGTGGCGGACATCGGCACGAGTAACCGGCCGACCTGTCGTTTCGCGCAGGTGCGGCCCCTGGCATGCCACAATCCGGGCATGACGATTCGCCGTGCCGTGCCCGATATCACGACCGCCGACCCGACCGCGAGCAGCGGCTTCTACCAGCTCCTGGGCTTCCGGGAGGAGATGAACCTGGGCTGGGTGGTCAACCTGGTCGCACCGCAGAATCACACGGCGCAGGTCATCCTCATCACCGAGGATGCAGCGGCCCCCGTAAACCCCGACCTCACCGTGGAGGTCGATGACGTCGACGCCGCCTACGAGGCGGTACGCGCGACGGGCGCGAAGATTGTGCACCCGATTACCGACGAGCAGTGGGGTGTCCGGCGCTTCTTCGTCCGCGACCCGGACGGCAAGGTGGTCAACGTCGTCAGCCACCGTTGACGGACCACCAGGGCCAGCAGGCAGTGCCTGGGCCGGTTGGGCTACGTCAGCCGTGACGCGGAATCGGCGACGGATCGGCGGCCGACGCCGTCTACTCCAGTCCGGCGCTGCGTTGCCGCCAGTCGGTGGCGCCGTTCGCCGAGGCAGCCGGGCTCGACGTGGTGACCGTGGCCGAGTTGCACGAGGCCGACGGCTTCCGCGACCCGGTGGCGTGAACGCAGGGTTGCCCTCGGGGTCCTGCATGACGACGTGACCGAGCACGTCGCCGTACCACTCCTCGCGGATCACCGTCGCGCTGGCGGCGACCAACTCGGGGACGTTCTGCCGGATCAGTTGGGCGCGCTCGAGGATATCCCAGGGGCCTGGACCGGCCACCCGGACATCGATATGCATGCGGTCTTTGCTGGACTTGCCCTCGGGCACCTTCAGGAAACCAATGGCGGGGTCCTGTGTTCCTCACCGAGGTCGCTGATGTTCGACCCGCAGGCTTCGAAGATCCGCAGGCCGAGTTGAAATAGAGAGCTATATCTATCGCACAGATGACAGCCCTCGTTCGTCACCATGCGCATTTGACGAAACGCGATCGACCGTCGGCGCCTTGCGGGCCTTTGGAGCCAGGATGAACACAGCGATCCCGAGGGCGATGGTCACCAGTCCCAGGGCGACCTGGACATCGATGGCGGCGGCGAGACCACCGACTGCTGGCCGCATCAGCGCCATCCCGATGTAACTGGCGCCGATCACCCGGGCCTGATTCTTGACTGACCCGCGTCCGGCGGCGCTCAATGCAAGCGGGTGGGCCGGCTGCAAACCGATCCCGGCCAGGGCGAACCCGATGGTGACAACCACGACGGAGCTGGAGAACGTGGCGGCCACCATGCCGGCGATGCCGACCACGGCCGGGGACAGCCCGCCGCTGGCCGACCTCCGTGAGTCGGTCGCCGCGCTCCTGCGCTATCTCGCCGATCGCGTGGAGCCGGAACGAGACATCGAGACTCGCCCCCTTTGAGGATTGCGGCATCGTGCGGCGCTCGCCGATCATCGGCGTCCTACGGATCGCCCGGCCATTCCCGGCGACGGGGGGCCTCACCCGCCGGGCACAGCGGATCGGGTGCCACCGCCTGGCCGTCGCCATCCCGGCCAGCGCCCCGGTGACGGCAGGGACCGTGCGCACCAGCACGTCACCCGGACCTGACCATCGCGTACGACCCATCACCGTGCCGGCTGACGCCCGTCGACCCCGAACGCGGGCCATCGGTGTTTCGGGCTGTCCGAGACCACCGCCGGCCACCTGGCGAGCTGACGGCCGGGGTGCGGATACTGTTCGTACTCTGCCTGATCTGTTGCGGCCTGGCCGGCTACCGGATCGCGATCCGATCACTCGTGCACCGCGTCGGCGTCGCGCCGACCCTCGGGCTTGCCGTCGTCGTACTCGGCCTCGTGGCCGTCGGGCTGATCGGATGGCGGCTGGCCGCAGGTCGTTCGCTGGACCGGTGGTGCGCCCGTAACGGCTGGTCACCTGCTGCCGCACGCGCTGCATGGCCCTGGACACCGCAGCAGACGCCGCCGGGCGCGGTCACCGTACGGTTCGCCGCCGTCAAAACTCTGCGGGGACTGTCGATCACGGTTGGCGAGCTGTCCTGGACCCGTGACGGGCTCGGCGGCAGCGTGGAAAAGCCGAACGGAGACGGTGTCTTCACCGTGGTACGGCTGCCAAAATCATATCCCGCCACCGCTGTGCAGCGCCGCCGGACCGTCGGCCGACGCCGGGCCGGGGAGGACGAGTTCCTCCGGAAGTTCCGGTTCATCGTCGACGAACCGTACTTCGCCCACCAGCTTGCCGATCCCGCGTTGCGCGCCGCCCACCTGACCGGACGCGTCCCCCGATGGGCGATCGTGGGCGACGAGCTCTACACGGTCGTCGCGTCCCGGCTTCCCCTGCGCCCCACTCAAATGGTCAGGGCGACGGAGCAGGCACTGCATCTGTTGCGGTTGCTTGGCATTCGGCCGCCCGACGCGGCTTGACCACGTCCAACAGACTCGATGTAGATCGGTGATCGTGCTGGGCCACCTGCGGTTCGTAGCACGGGCGTCGCACCACAAGCCCGAATGTCCGGTCATGTTCGCGGTGCAGCGCTCGCGCGTCGAACGCGTTCTGTACTTGGCGTACCGTTGCCGCGAGATGGATCCAGACACTTCGGTCTTGGGCCGGGTCGCCTGGATACACCGACCACTCTTGCGAGCGCTGGGTTTCGCTCAAGTCCAAGTACCGGCTCACGGCTGGCGCCGCGCCATTGGGAACACCGAACGTCGCAGGCTGCTGCGCGCATCCGATCACCACCTTGACCCATTCACCGGCCTCGCCGGACGGCCAGGCGACGATCGTCACTCGGTACCAGATCCGGGCGTCGTCCCATGGGAATCCGGACCAATCGCACTCAGCGGGCAGGTCCCCCGTCAGAAGTCGTCGCACCACGCCAACGACGTCGTCGTGCCCGTCCTTCAGGTCCACCGTGCCGCCCATCCAACCCAGGATGCCATCAAGGACCAAGGGAATGCCAGTGGCCGATGTACCTGGTCACGCGACGTCCACTCATCGGCACGATCGCGCTGGACGCCATCCTCGGTCACGTTCTCTGACGCCCGATCGGCGGCTAATACTGCAACCCGGTGTTGCGACTTGAGCTGTGGGTGGCTCGTTGATTGGTCATGCTGGGTGGCGAGGTGTTGGCGGAGTGGCAGTCGGGTCTGGATGATCTATTCGCGGTTGTCGCGGGCCGGTTTTCGCGGGTAGAGCCACGCCGGTTGGCGTTCGCCTACGTTCGTGGGCTGTTGGCCCCGTTGGAGCGGCGTAACGGGTGGACGATCGCGGAGTATGCCGGTCGGCGTTCGCCGAACGCTGTTCAGGAGATGCTGTACAGCCCGTGCTGGAACCCGGACCTGGTCCGTGACGACGTACGTGGTTACCTGGTCGAGCACCTCGGCGACCCCGAGGGTGTGCTGATCGCTGATGACACCGGGTTCGTGAAGAAGGGCAGCCGGTCGGCGGGTGTGCAGCGGCAGTACTCCGGCACCGCGGGCAAGGTCGAGAACTGCCAGATCGGCACGTTCCTGGCCTACGCCTCACGCAGAGGACGGGCGTTGATCGACCGGGAGTTGTACCTGCCGAAGTCATGGACCGACGATCCGGACCGGTGCGCGGGGGCGGCGGTGCCCGACGACGTCGAATTCGCCACGAAACCGCAGCATGCCCGGGCGATGCTGGAGCGTGCCGTCGCCGCGAAGGTGCCGTTTGCCTGGTTCACCGCTGACGAGGCGTTCGGGCAGAACCCCGGTCTGCGGGACTGGCTCGAGGAGCAGGACATCGCGTATGTGATGGCTACCCGCAACGACGACGAGGTCCCGGCCGGGCTGCATACCGTCAGCTCGGTCAAGTACATGATCAGCACCATCCGGGCCGGAGCGTGGCGGCGGATGTCCTGCGGCGACGGCGCCCACGGACCGCGGGTCTACGACTGGGCCTGGACCCCGATCCGCACGCAGTTCACGCACGGCCGCCGCGGCTGGGTGCTGGCCCGCCGCTCGATCAGCACCGGCGAGATCGCCTACTACCGGTGCTTCGGCACTCGTGGGACCCGGCTGCGGGAACTGGTCCGGGTGGCGGGTTCCCGGTGGGCGATCGAGGAGTCGTTCCAGACCGCGAAGAACGAGGTCGGCCTGGACCAATACCAGGTCCGCCGTTACGACGCCTGGTACGCCCACATCACCTTGGCCATAGCTGCTGCCGCGTTCCTGGTCGTGACCCGCGCCAGCGAGGCCGCAAAGGGGGTCCCGACACAGGCGACGGCAAGCTGATCCCGCTGACCAGCAACGAAATCCGTCGCCTGTTCACCAAACTCGTCATGGCCGCGACGCACACGGCTGAACACGTCTGGCGCTGGTCCCGCTTCCGACGCCGCCGCCAGGAACAAGCCCGAGCCTGTCACTACCGCAAACGAGCCGACCCACCGTAAGTAACGACATCGGGTTGCAGTACTAATCAGCACATCGACGTCATGGTGGCGAGCCCCGGCCCGGCACCGCCTTACTCCTCCGTGCGCAGGTCAGGGTCATTGCGTAGTCGGGTAGCTGCTGGTCACGGTGGTGATGAGGTCGTGGGGTCGGCGGTTGGCGCGTCGGGTGGCTCGGGCGATGTTGGTCTCGCCGTTGCCGCGATGGAATCCGATCGCGGTGTTACGCAGGACCGCCGCGACGGCGGGTCCGGTGCCGGTGCGGGCTCGGTGGGAGTCCTCGCCGAAAGTCACATCGCGGACCCAGTGCAGCCGGTTCTCGATATGCCATTCCAGCCGGGCCCATTCCTGCAGGTCAGCAGGCTGGGCGTGGACGGCGGGTAACGATGCCACCAGATAGACCGTCTCCCGCGTTCGCTTGCCAGCCACGGTGCGGGTACGGGTGATCCGGACCGCCTGCTGAGCATGAGGAAAGCCGATGCCGCCGGGAGTCTGCAGGGTCAGCGCCTTGACGGTGCGGGTTTCGTGGCGGCTGTGTCCGGTGTCGCGGTGCTGGTCCCCGACCGGCACCTGCGCCCACGGCAACTGCTTGAGCTGGGCGTACAAGGTCGGCTGGTTGGCCTTGACCGACACGTACAGGTCCCCGCCGGCAGCGGCGACAGCTCGGGCGTGGGCGAGCTGTGTGTGCAGGGCGTCCGCGACGATCACCACCCCGGCCAGGCTGCCCAGCCGTGCCGTGACCTGTTCCAGCAGCGGGGCGAACGCCGGGATTTCGTTCGACTTCGCCGCGACCTGCACCTGCGCCAGGACCACACCGGTCGAGGTGTCGTAGGCCGACAGCAGATGGACCCGTCCCTCGGGCAGAACCGCGCCCCGCAGCACCTTGCCATCAACGGCGATGACCCGCCGCACCGGCGGCGGCGCCGACACCCGCGAGCACAGCCAGTCGGCCAGGACCGCCGTCAACATCTCGGCGTCGACGCGGACCAGCAGCCGCCACACCGTGGTCAGCACCGGTATCCGGCCGGTGAACCCGAGCCGGCCCCACGCCGGCGCATCGAGATCATCAACCCAGTCGACGATCGCGGCGAACGTGCAAGCCCCGGCCATCACCGCGCACACCGCGACCGCGAGCACGCTGGTCAGGGGATAGCGGATCCCTCGCGGGTCACGCGGGTCAGGAACCCGCGCCAGGGCCTCCAGCAGGCCAAACGCCTCATGACCGGCAGCCGTGCTGTCGGACGGGGTAGGGGCGTGCCGGCGGATCACGTCGATCAGCGATGATGACATGCGCGGGTGTGGTCCTTCTCGGTGTCATGTTGTCTCAGCAACTCCATGATCACCGACGGGCCGCACCCGTACCGCATCACCCTCCACACAGGTCACGGCACCGCGTACAGCCAGGTCAGACGCACCTCGATCGACTACGCAAAGACCCTGGTGCGCAGGTGCCTCGGAAGTCGTGATATCGGCCGGCTCGTTCCGGTCGGCGAGTGCGGCCAAGTCCTTTCGGTCGGCCGGACCATCTCCTCTTCGTTGTCGAAAGGCCAGATGTCGTGGCGGTGTCGATGCTGACGTAAACTCCCACGCTTTGCAGCCGGTGGCGAACGTTTCCGCCTCCGGTCAATGGCTGCCGGGGCCTCATCACCGAGGTGCGTGACCCTCAGGCCAGGGGAGATCCGGCGACCGGGTCGAGCAGCAGTTCCTCGACGCTGACGATGTCGCTGACGTCGAAGCCGTGCATATCCGCCGCCAGTTCGGGGCTCGCCAGGTAAGCGGTGGTGACTTCAGCGGGGTCGGTGCCCTTCCGGAACGACAGCAGGGCGATCAAGCGGAGCGCGCCGGCCTGGTGAGCCTGGTGATCGGTCCAGAAGCCGTGCACGGTGACCCCGAACGAGGGCATGCTGGTGAGATGCCGCGGCCAGTGCACGGTGGCGTACTGCTGGAGCGCTTCTGTCGTGCGCAGGGTGTAGATCCTGATCTGATACATGATCGGATTCCGTTCGCGGTGTGGGGTTCAGTTGAGGATGTACAAGCCAGGGTCAGGACAAGCCGTGCCAGGCAGCACTGCCCGCGACAAGCACCACCAAGGTGGCCGCGGCGGTGGCCGCCTTGGTGGTGCGGCCGGCCACCTCGGAGATTCTGTCGCGTGCGCGGCGCCGCGTGGTAGAGCTACGCCCCTGTGGCGGCTGTCCTGGCGGCTTCGATTGCCGATTTGAAGTCGGGGTTGGCTCCGATTTGAGCGAGCAGCACATTGGCCGCGTTGTAACAGTCGAACCTTTCGATCTTTCCGTCACGGAGATACCAGAGATCCGCCGTCGGCACGTCGATCCGGTTACCGGTCGGTGGAATTTCGCCGATCGGGGTCGGGAACACGCCGAGATGCGTTCCCTGAATTCGGAGTTTGACGGCAACGACATCACCGAGCGCATGCACTTCGAGTAGCTCACGGTGGACGTCGGGAAAAACGCTGGCGAAGCCCGTCAGCGCCTGAGGAATCTGGTCCCCGCGGAAGGTTAGCGAATTCGGCACGTCGTTGAACGCCCCGTCCTCGGCGAACAGGGCGCGGAAACCGTCTCCATCGAGGACGTTCCCTTCCGACAGCCGGTATGCCTCGCGAACAACCTCTTCGTTACTTTTCACTTCTGCTCTTCCTTGATGCTTGGTGTCTACAGGAGATGAGTTGCTGCCGTCCGGCAGGAGTCGAGTGACGACGCCGTCTCCCAGGTCGACGGCGCCTCCGTCGTGGTTCCACTGATGCGCGCCCAACCAAGCTAGCAGGTTTTTGACCGTATGGTCAATAACGTAAGCTTGCTCACATGCCTCGTCCCCGCAAGTTCCTCGAGAGCGATGTCGTCAGCAGCGCTAGTGAGGTGTTCGCCGTGTACGGCCTTGCCGCTGCGACACTGGATGACCTTGTGCGGGCGACCGGCCTGGGGAAGCAGAGCTTGTACAACGCGTTCGGCGGGAAGCGGGAGTTGTTTCTCCGGGCGCTCTCCGAGGATCGGGACGAGGCGACGCGCGCCGTCTCGGAAGCGCTCGGACACGATGACGCTTCGCCGTTGGAACGGATTCGTGGTCACATGCTCGTGATGGCAATCGAATTCAGTAGAAGTGATCGGCGGGTCTCGCTCACCACGCGTGCGCTGGTCGAATCGACCGGTGAGGAGGATCTGCTTTCGACGGCCGCGAAGACTGGCATCGAACAGCTCGCCGGTGTCTACGCTCAATGCCTGGAACATGCGCGGGAGAGCGGCGATATCCCGGAGGACGCGAACGTGCAATCACTGGCCGTTTACTTCGTCGCCATCACTCGGGGGATGGAGTTGCTCGGTCGCGCCGGTGTCGGCCGCGGCGTTCTCACCGCGGTCGCACTCGACGCGCTTCGCGTGCTCCACACTCAGCGGATGGACGAGGCCGATGATCGCCCGTTGGCGGGGGAATGACTGCCGACGCCTGGCCACCGTCAAGGCGAGCTCTCTTCAGCAGGTCCGCACACCCGCCTTTCCCGAGAACACTCCGAACAGCTCAAAGCGCGCACGGCGCACTGACATCAGCATGAGCGGAAGGGGCGCCGGCCCCTCCACGACGGGACGGGAGCGGGAACGGGAGCGGGACTCGTAGCCGACGGAGGGGACGAGGGGGTCAGTTCTGGATGGAGAACGTCGCGACGACACCGTTGTGATCGGACCTGGTGCCGCTGACGATGTCGTAGCCGGTCATCCACATGAGCTGATACTCCGGCAGCCGCTTCCAGAAGTAGACGTAGTCGATGTGCCGGTTGCCGTGCGTTCCGGTGCCCTTCTCGCCGTAGAGGTTGAAGGTGGAGCGCAAATTCGGCAGTTCGTTGGCCTCGAAGACCTTCCACGGGAACTTCGCGTACCCGTAGTTTCGGTCGGCGCTGAAGTCGACGTTGAGGTCGCCGCTGACGATGACCTGGCCCTCGTCCTGCTTGTCGACCGCCAGGTCCTTGAGGCCCTGGAACTGCGCCTCGGCGCACCTGGTGCGCGGCAGGTCCTCCGGCCGGCCGGCGGTTTCGATGCTGGCCACCGCGTGGGCGTTGATGTGTGTCACGTTGCGGCCACTGGCCTTGTGCCGGTACTTGACCCAGTTGTTGTACCGCGCGGGCGGCACCTCGCCCGGACCGTTGGTGTCACACACGAAGATCGAGCCCTTGTCGAGTACGTCGAACATGCTCTTCTTGGCGATCAGCGTCTCGCCGGCCTGGTTGGTCCCGCCCGGTGCGTACCACCACCAGCCGTTGTCGGCGGCCCAGCTCTGCAGGAACGCCTTGCGGTTGCCGACCTCGTTGAGCCCGATCAGGTCCGCCCTGGACGCGATGAGGTTCAGGTCGTGGACGAAGTCGGCCTGGCTCAGCCCGTTGTAGATGTTCAGTGTCGCTGCCTTGAAGGTCACGTTCGCCGCGACCGCCGGTGTGGCCGGTAGCAGGGCTGCCACCAGCGCAGCCGCGCCCACGAGAGCGCCCAGGGCACGGGTCGACAAGTGTGTTGTCTTGCGCATCGACTTCCCTTCGCACGAAACCGCCGTCGGTGGCGGCCAGCGCACCCTATCGATTCGAGTCGACGCAGCACCGAACAGCGGGGAACAGGAGATCGACAGGCCCGCGTCGTGTCGACCGGCTCGGTCCGGCGGCCCGCCCTCGACGACGGCGGTGCAGGTCGGGCGACCGACGCGAGTACCGGCGGCCCGCCCGGACGGCGCGACACGGCGACCAGCCTGCTCGGGCTGACCGGCATATCACCATCGCTGCAGCCGTACGCCACAACAGCCGAAAACCCAGACCGGGCCACTCCAATTATTCGGACTCGCCTTAAAGGGCTCAAATGACAACCTTACCGGAGCACGGTCGACGTTGGGTCCAGCAGAGTGGTGGTGGTCGACAGCGGTGAGGCATTGACATTGATTGCAGATCCCGGCAGGCTTTGCGAAACTGCCTGCGGCAGGTGGTGCACCCGGTTGTTTCGAGATTGTTCCGAGTAGCGTCGATTGATGTGTCCCCTCAACGATGACGGGGAATGCGTAGAGCCTCGTAGCAGTACGTGGACGTCGATGGTCCCTTTTGCCTGCCGGTCGTCGCCATCTTTCGATGGATCGGAGATCTGATGCGCGTTGCCCTGCTCACCACGACCCAGCACGGTCACCTGAACCCGTATGTTCCGGTGGTCAATGCGCTCCAGAGTGCCGGCGGTGAGGTTGCGCTGCTGCTGTTGTCCGCCGACGGTGGCTCGCTCGACGAGCAGCGTCGCCAGGCCCTGGGCAAGGCGGAGGTCCACCCGGTCGGCCAGGTCGAGATGGCGCCGTGGAGCGACGACCCGGCGAAGATCGGACCGATGCTCCGGTCGTCGCCGGTGGCGGACCAGACGGCCGATGCGCTCCGTGCGACGGAGCCGGATTTCGTGCTTGTCGACTCGCTGCCGGTCACGGCCTCGGCCATGGTCGGCGCGGAGGCGTCCGGCGTGCCGTACGGGATGATCTGGGCGAACCTGGGTGGGGTATGCCCCCGCGAGCATCGACGGGGTCGCTGGCCGTACGACGAGCAGGTCGGCGACTATCTGACCAGTCACGGGGTGTCGTGGTCGACCCGGACCCATTCGGCGCGTTCGCCGATTCTCAATGTGATGCCGACGATTCCCGCACTCGTCGGCGAGGACGCGGTCACCGACGACGGTGTGCGGTTGGTCGGGTTGCCGGGCGCGGCGGGGATCCGCGGCGACGAGGTCTCCTTCTCGGGCCTGGACCGGATCGACCCCGACCGCCCGCTGGTGTACGTCTCCTTCGGCACGATCTTCTACCGGCGGCCGGAGCTGCTGCGCACGGTGATCATGGGGGCGGCGGCGACCGGTGCACAGGTGATCGCCGCGGTGGGGGATCTCGCCGAGGAACTCGCGCTTCCCGACGAGGTGCTCACCGCCCCGTATCTGCCGCAGCGTGAGGTGCTCGAGCGCGCCGACGTCTTCGTCACCCACGGCGGATACAACTCCGTGGCGGAGTCGATCCGGGCGGCGACACCGATGCTGGTGATCCCGCTGGCCGTGGACCAGCCCATCCAGGCGTACTTCGTGGGCAGTGCGGGTTTCGGGACGGCGTTGGAGCCGGCCGGCGTCACCGGAGAGGCGGTAGCGGGCGCGGTCGCCGATCTGCTCGATCCCGCCCGGGGCTACCGGGCCCGGTTGCGCGCCGCGCAGCCGGAGTGCGGCGATGCTGCCGCGCAGGCGGCCGAGCTGGTCATCGGCACGGTCGAGACGCTACAGCGGCAGGGGGAGCAGTGACGATCGAACTGCAGCGGCCGGTGGGCGACCGGATCGTGGTCGATGATCTCGAACGCCTCTCGTTCCGGGTGGACCGCCGCGCCTACACCGACGACGACATCGCCGCCCGGGAGATGACCCGGATCTTCGATCGCTGCTGGTTGTACGTCGGGCACGAATCGGAGGTGCCGGGGCCGGGCTCCTACGTGGCACGCGACGTCGGCGGCCGCCCGGTGGTCATGGCGCGCGGGTCCGACGGGGTGATCCGGGTGTTCGCGAACAGCTGCACCCACCGCGGGGCTCTGCTCTGCTCGCAGCCGGCCGGGCAGGCCAGATCGTTCCGGTGCCCCTACCACGACTGGACCTTCTCCAACCAGGGCGACCTGGTCGGCGTCCCGATCCCGGACGGCTACGGGCCGGGCTTCCGCAAGGCGGACTTCGGCCTGGCGCGGCACCGCAGTGACAGTTACCGCGGCTTCGTGTTCGTCACCTTCGATCCGGAGCAGCCGCGCACCCTGACCGGCTACCTGGCCGGCGCGACGGAGTACCTCGATCTGATCGACGACCAGTCCGAGGTCGGGATGGAGGTGATCCAGGGTGCGCAACTCCACGGGGCGCGGGCCAACTGGAAGCTCATGATGGAGAACAGCGTCGACATCTACCACTTCCGGGCGCTGCACAAGCGGTACGTCGGCTACATGGAGTCGCTGGGGTCGGTGCCACCACGACGGCGGGGCGGCTTCGGCCGCGCCCTCGGGCTGGGGCACGGGGCCAACGAGCTGCCACCGGCGGCGGCCCGCCCGCTCGCCTACTGGACGCCGATGTTCAGTGCCGAGGTCCGGCCGCGGATCGAGGCGACGGCCGCACGGTTCGTCGACCGGTTCGGTGCCGAACGTGCCGAACGGATCACCGGCACGAATCGCGCGTTGCTGATCTTCCCCAACCTGATGATCATCGACGCGATCGCGATCACGATCCGCAAGATCGACCCGGTCGGCGCCGGCCAGATGGCCATCACCTCGGTCGCCCTGGCCCCCAGGGACGAGGATCCGGACATCCGGGAGCTGCGCAAGAGCCACTATCTGACGTTCCTCGGCCCCGCCGGCTTCGCCACACCCGACGACATCGAGATCATCGAGTCGTGCCAGCGGGGCTACCTCAACCGCACGGTCCGCTACTCGGACCTGTCCCGCGGCATGCACAAGGAGGTCCCGGAGACCACCGACGAGCTTCCCGCCCGCGAGTTCTGGCGGCAGTGGGACCGGCTGATGCACGGCGACGACGGCCACCTCGAGGTCGATCACCGGGCCGGGCCGCACGGGGCAGGGCCACGATGACCATCGAGCTGACGGTCGACGACGAGGCCCAGGTGCGGTTGTGGCATCGGGTGAGCCAGTTCCTCTTCCGCGAGGCGCGGCTGCTCGACGAGTGGCGCCTGCTCGAGTGGTACGACGAGATGCTGACCGACGACATCCGCTACTCGGTGCCGGCCACCGATGTCCGCGGCGAGCCGGCCGACGCGCTCGGGCTCATCGACGACGACGCCGCCCGGCTACGCCAGCGGATCGAGCAACTCCTGGCCGGTGAGGTGTGGTGCGAGAACCCCCGATCGCGGACGAATCGCATGATCGGCAACGTGGAGATCCTGACCGACCGGGGCACGCACCTCGACGTGGCGGCGAAGCTCGTCGTGCACCGGTTCGGGCACGGGCGCTCCGACGCCTACGTCGGAAAGTGCCGGTTCGAGCTGGTCGCCGAGGGCGGGTCGTTCCGGATCCGGCGGCGGGTCGTGGTGCTCGACCACGAGACGTTGTACGAGCACGGAAAGCTCAGCATCATCCTGTGAGCCGGACAGTGACGGCGGCCGGCCCCGGCAGCGCCCCACCCGTTGCCGTCGCCGGGCCGCGTCTCCCGCGCGAGGTCTACGTCCTCAGTGTCGTCGGTGGCTGCGTCATGCTGGGCCTGGGGCTGGTGCTGCCGGTGCTCCCGGTGTACGCGGCGACGTTCGGGGCCGGGCCCACCCAGATCGGAGCGCTCGTCGCCCTGTTCGCGTTGATGCGGCTGGCCGCCAGCCCGTTCTGCGGGCGGCTCGGAGTCCGTTTCGGGGAGCGGCGGGTCCTCGTCGCCGGCCTGCTGCTCTGTGCGGTCTCCTCGGCCCTGACCGCGTTCGCCGGCTCCTACGGGCAACTGCTCGTGTTCCGCGGCCTGGGCGGCGTCGGCTCGGTGCTCTTCTCGGTCTCGGCACTGGCGACACTCCTGGCGATCGCGCCGGCCGACCAGCGGGGCCGGGCCAGCGCCGTGTTCGAAGCAGGCTTCCTGCTCGGCGGGATCTGCGGACCGGCACTGGGCGGGCTCCTCGCGCTCGTCGCGCTGTCCGCGCCGTTCGTGGCGTACGCGGTGCTGTTGCTGGCTGCCGCGGTGCTGACCCTGGCGGTGCTCCGCACCCGCCGAACCGCCGGCGCGGAGCCCGGCCGTGACGTGGTCCGGCTGCCGGTCCTGCTGCGGGACCGGCGCTACCTGGTGGCCTGCCTCGCCGCGTTGGCGCAGGGATGGGTCCTGTTCGGGCTACGCAGCGCACTGGTACCCACGGTGGTGGTGGCGTGGCGGCACGACGTGACGTGGGTCGGGTGGGCGTTCACGATATCCGCGGTCGTCCAGGCGCTGCTGATCATGCCGGCCGGCCGGGTTGTCGATCGGGCCGGCCGCCGGCCCGCCATGATCGCCGGCACCGGTGTGGCCGCAACGGCGATCACCGCCCTGGTGTTCGTGGACAGTTACGCCTGGCTCGTCGTCCTGCTCAGTGTGTACGCGGCGGGATCGGCGCTGCTCAACGCCGCACCGGCCGCACTGGTCGGTGACGTCGTCGCCGGCCGGGCCGGCAGCGGTGTCGCCGTCTTCTCGATGTGCACCGACGTCGGCGCCGTGGTCGGACCGGTCGTCGTCGGGCTCGTCGCCGAGCGGGTGGGTGTGCCGGCCGCCTTCGGCAGCGGCGCCGCGCTGCTGGTCGTCGCCTTCGTGGCGTCGTGGACGTTGACAACTGTTCGGCCAAGACAACTGTTCGGCCAAGACGAAGGAGTCGATCGATGAATCAGCCCGCTGCCCGACGTGAGCGGGGTGAGGCCATGTTCAAGCAGGTCTTCGGCCGCGAACCGCGCCCGGGTTCCTACCCGGAGTTCCTGCAGATCACGGTCGACCACCTGTTCGGTGAGATCTGGAGCCGTCCGCACCTGAGTGTCGAGGAGCGCGAACTGGTCGCGCTGACCGCGGTCACACTGGCGCGGACCGATTGGGAGTTGCGCGGCCACATCGGTGCCGCCCTGCACCTCGGGATGTCGCGAGAGAAGATCGTCGAGGTCATCATCCAGCTCGCCTACTACGGTGGCTGGCCGGTCGCCAACAACGGGCTGCGCGTCGCCCAGGAGGTCTTCGCCGAGCTGGACCGCGGCACCGGGAGGGACGCGGACCATGACCGGTGAACCGTCCCCCCTCGACCCGGCCGACAAGGTCGACCTGTGGCGTCAGCGGTTCTTCGAGGCCCAGGCCGCCGCGGAGGAGTTCATCCTGGGAGAGCACGGCGAAGAGGGCCTGGCCGCGTGGATCGAGGCGAACTCCCGCATCACCGCGCAGCTCCTGCGGGCGCAACGGCCCGCCGAGGTCTCCGCCACCGATCACTTCATGACCCGGCTGCAGCGTCAGCTGCTGCTCTACGACTCGGCGGTGACGAGCGAGCCCCGGCCCTCGGGCACCGTCCTGCGCAACCCCGACTGTGGGATCCTCCGGTACCGCAGACGAGCCGCCCGCGCCGGCGTCGTACTGACGTTCTCGTCGCCGTGCCCGTACTGCCAGGAACTCAACACCGCCATCGCCGCCCGCTACGTGGAACCGGAGGTCACGGTGTCGTGCGAACAGGCGGGGGACGGGTGCACCTGGCGCGCGGAATCTCATGCTCCGGGAGAGGACGCGGCCGGGTCACCGCAGCGCGGGCGAGCCGGTGACTGAACCAACGGCAGTGCCCTGCCGTCGTCGGCCTGCGACCGGCTGCCGTCGAGCGTCATGCCGAGTTGCCGGCCCACGGCCACACACAGGTCGAGCGCCGCGGTGCGGGTCAGGTCCTGGTGATCGTTCTGGGTGAAGCACGCGGACGCCACGTTCCTGTTCCGTAGCCGCAGGTACCACGGGAACAACGCGCCCAGTGCGGGCTCGGTCAGCATCGTGCGCGAATGCACGATCGTCCCCACCAGCAGGTTGCCGAACGGGCGTTGCCCGGCGTTCATGAAGCTCTTCAGGCGTTCCTGGAAGATCTTCAGCACCGCGGGCACGTTCCCCGCGTACACCGGCATGGCGAGCAGCATCGCCCGCGCGCCCCCGGCCAGCTCGACGACGTGCGCGAAGTCGTCGTCGAGCGTGCACCGGCCCACCGCCGGATCAAGGCAGGTGTCCTCGCCCTCGCACATCGCGATGCGATGGTCGATCAACCGGATCCGCTGGATCTCCGCGTCGCCGACCTCCCGGACGACGCCGGTGACCGCCGCCTCGAGCAGCGCGTCGGTCAGCGACGGAAGACGCTTCTGCGTGCAGGACAGCGCAACGATCTTCATCGGATGGTCCTCCCCTGTCCGCCCGGCGCCGCCCAGGGCCGGCCACTGACGAAGCCCCCGTGGCCGCACACCGAGGCAGCCTCAACCTACCTGCGATCGAGCACCGTCGAAACGGGAGCCGGCCGAGCCGGGCCGCCGACATCCGGTCAGGGGAGGATCTCGACGTACCCGTCGGTGCCGTGCACGCGGATCCGCTGCCCGTCGGCGATCAGCCGGGTGCCGTCCACGACGCCGACGACGGCCGGCGAGCCGTACTCCCGTGCGATCACCGCGCCGTGCGCTCAGGCGCAGCCCCAACGCTCCTGGACTTTGATCGTGACCGGGACGCTCTGCGTCACCACCCCGTCCGACGCCGTCAGCTCCGGCTGGTAGACCCCGAACGGTAGCGGCGGCAGCGTCATCGCGATCAGGTTGAGCGCGGTGCGGCCGTTGCTCGAACCGGGTGGGATCGGCACGTGCGGCAGGCTCGTGGTCGTGCCGGCGGGCAGGTTCCGGGCACCGACCTCGATGGGCGTCGCCCACTCCCCGTCGATGGTGATCCAGAAGTACGTCCACCAGGACTCGCCCGCCGGAATGCAGATGCGCTGTCCGACGCCGGTCAGTTGCCACGTGGTGGGCGCCGTGCCGGTGTCCGTCGCGGCGGCGGCGGCCGGCTGGCTGGCGGCCAGCGCCAGCATCACCGCGGTGACCAGCCCGAGCACCAGCCGGGCGAGGCCGGGGATCGATCGGAACATCGAAGAGACCTCCCAGAAACTCGTTCGACAGGCGGCCACCACCAATTTCGGCATTGCCGCCGGTCAATCGCCGCCCTTGAGTACGGCAGCGTACGTCGCTGTTCTCAGAACTACTTTGAGGATCCGGTGGTCGCCGTGGTGGCCGTACGGGCCACCCTGGACGGACGGGCCGGGCCGCAGGACCTCCTCGGACTGACCGACATCGACTGAACGGCGGATCCGCCAGCATCGGTGGGACGGCTGCCGGCCGCGATGGGCAGCTACGGTTCGCCCCGCACCTGCGGGTCAACCAGCTTCCCGGCCCGCTCCGCGAGGATCCGGAACCCGGTCCGGCGGGCCTCGGCAAGCGCGAGGTGCGCGTACTCGCGGGCCTTCTCCCGCTGGCCGAGACCGTGCCAGGCGGCGGAGAGACCGATCAGCGCCTCGATCCGCGGAAAGGGGTCGCGGCTGGCACCGGTCTGTTCGAGAGTCAGCTCGTGGTGCGTCACCGCGTCCCGCTCCTGACCGAGGTGGTGGTAGACGGCGGCGAGCGTGTTCAACGCGTCGGCCTCGATCCGGACGTCGCCGAGCAGGCGGGCCTGGGCGACCGCCGTACGTGCCAGATCCAGCGCCTGTCGGGACTGACCGCGGTCGCGGTACACCTCGGCCAGGTCGCGCAGGGTGTACGCCTCCGCACCACGGTCGCCGACCTGCCGGTTCAGCGTCAGGGCGAGGCTGAGGTGGTCCAGTGCCTCGTCGAGCCGGCCGGCGGCGTGGCAGATCTCGCCGAGGGTGTCGAGCGCCGCCGCCTCGGCCTGGCGTGATCCGGTCTGCCGCCGCAGCGTCAGCGCCCGGGTGGCCGACTCGAGTGCCTCGGGAAAACGGGCGAGGTACCAGTACGTCCGGGCGAGGTGGTCGAGGGTGAGCGCCTCGCCGTCGAGCGAACCCACCCGGCGGTACAGCGTCAACGTGCGACCGTAGACCTCGGCGGCCCGCTCCAGCTCACCGGCGTCGCGGTACACCGTGGCGAGAATGCCGAAGGCGGTGGCCTGCCCCTGCTCCCATCCGGCGCGTTCGGCGAGGGCGAGGGCATCCGTGCAGTGCTCGATCGCTTCGGCGTACCGCCGTCGGCGGTGGTCGATGTTGCTCAGGCTGAGCAGCGTCATGGCGCGGGCGCGCGGGTCACCGTCGGCCTCGGCGGCGCGCCACGCGTCGGTCGTGGCGCGGACCAGGTCGACGGTCTGCATGCGCAGCCAGAAGTAGCTGCGCAGCGTGTCGGCCAGCAGCCAGGCGACCGGCCGGGGACCATGGTCGGCGGCGTACGCGATGGCGGCTACCAGGTTGCCCCGTTCGGCGTCGAGCCAGGCCAATGCCGCCGCGTCGTCGTGGAAGTCGGGTACCGGGGCCGACGCGGTCGTGTTGTCGTCGGAGCCGGATGCCGGGGCCGACGAGGGCGGCACCGGAAGACGCAACCGGTGCGGGTAGAGCCGCCTCGCCGCCGCGTCGGCCCCGCGCAGGTACCGGTCGAGCAGCCGGCGTAGCGCAGCCTGCCGCGTCTGCGCGCTGTCCTCCGTCCGCGACCTGTCGGCAGCGTACTGGCGCAGCAGGTCGTGGCCGGCGTAGCGGCCCGCCGAATGCTCCGTGAGCAGGTGCGCCGCCGCCAACCGCTCCAGCAGTCGGCCGGCGGCCGATTCCGTCGTACCGACCAGCGCGGCGGCGCATTCCGGGGTGAGGTCGGGCCCGGGTACGAGCCCGGAGAACCGGAACAGCCGCCGCACGTCAGGCGCCAGTGCGCGGTACGACAGCTCGAACGTCGCCCGCGCCCCGGACGGCTCGTCGTCGATCTCCAGGCCGGCCAGGGCGTCGCGGTGCAGGTCGGCGACGTAATCGGCGATGGGGCGTCCCGGCCGGTCGATCACCGCCGCCGCGGCGAGGCGGAGCGCCAGCGGCAGGAACGAGCATGCCCGTGCCAGCTCGCCGGCGGCGTCCGGCTCGACGGCCACCCTGTCCGCGCCCAGGATCCGGGCCAGCAACAGGTAGGCCTCGTCGGCGCCGAGCACGTCAAGGCTCAACCGGCGGGCGCCCTCGCGTGCCACCAGGCCGGAGAGCCGGTCCCGGCTGGTGACCAGCACGAGGGATCCCGCGCCGGCCGGCAGCAGTGGCCGCACCTGCGCGGCGTTCGCCGCGTTGTCGAGCACCACCAGCACCCGGCGGTCGGCCAGCAACGAGCGGTACCGCGCGACCGCCGAATCCTCCTCCGTCGGCAACTCGTCGGCCGGCACGCCGAGGCCGCGGAGAAACTGGAGGAGCGCCTCGATCGGCCGTACCGGATCGCCCGGCGCATGGCCGCGCAGGTTCGCGTAGAGCTGGCCGTCCGGGAACCGTTCTGCGGCCTGGTGGGCCCAGTGCACGGCGAGTGCCGTCTTGCCCACCCCCGCCGTACCGGCGATCACCGTGAGCACCGGTGTCCCACCGCCGGTCGCCAGTTCGTCCAGCCATTTGAGCTGGTCGCTACGGCCCGTGAAGCCGAACACCTCCGGCGGCAGTTCCCTCGGCACGGGGGTGGAGCCGGACACCCCGGAGGCGGCGACCGGCACCCCGGCGGGAGCGACGGCGGCCAGGTCCGCCTCGCGCGCCTGCGCCTCCCGGGCATGCCGCCACAGGCGTCCGAACTCGTCGACGTCGCCACCGAGCCGGGTAACGATCTCCTCGACCACCTCCCAGCGCGCGAGGCGGGGCAGGCTGAACGCGTCGTGGATGGTGGTCGGGTTGATCCCGCGGGGCCGGCGCGCGCTGCGGCTGGCCCGCTGCAACTCGCGCATGCTCGGCCAGCCCGCCGACGCGTGCAGGTCGTGCAGCCGCTCGTAGAAGAGCCGGACCGGCCCGTCCGGCACCAGGGGCATCCTGAGCCGTCCTATCGGTGCCACCCACCCCCATGCACAACCCGCAGAGACGTCCGTCGATAACGTATCGCAGCCCTCCGTCCGGGTGTCAGTCGCATTCCCGGCAGGCGTGGGTGCCCGGCTGACTGTCAGCGACGGTCCTGACGGTGCCGACCGCTGCCGCACGCGCCCCGACGCCTCCATCCTGAAGCCCAGCCCATCGGGCCTTGCCGATGGACGCTTGAGGAGGAGACACCGTATGGAACCGAGGAGCACCGTTCCGCGCGGTCGCCTGCGCGGGTTGACGATCGCCGTCGGCGTGACCACGCTCATCGCCGCACTGCTGGTGGGACCCGCGAACGCGGCCCCGTCGGACGCCGCCCCGTCGGACGCGGCGCTGACCGGACCCGCGGTCGACCGGGGAATACCCGGCGCGGCGCTGGAGACCATCGCCTCGGCCTATCGTGAGGCGCACCCCGAGATGTCGCCCGCGGCGGCGCGGGCCGCCGCCGCAGAGCAGACCAGGCGCAGACAACTGCTCAGCAAGATCACCCAGGACCCGGCGACCTTCGGCGGCGCGTGGTTCGACCCGCCGTCGGGCGTACTGCACGTCGCGGTGACGACCACGGCCGCCGGGTCCGCCACTGCCGCACTCGGCCGGGACCTCGGCATCCGCGTGCAGACCCGCCTCGTCGGTCGCAGCCTCGCCGAGCTCGAGCGCTCGGCGGACGCGTTGCGCGTCGGTACGGACGCCCTCGGCGCCGCCGCCGACGGCAACGTGGGCATCGACGTCAAGGAGAACCGCGTCGTGGTCGCCGTGCCGGCGCGACGGATGGCCGCGCTGCGGTCCGTGCCGTCGGCGGACGGCGTGACGGTGGTGGCGCGGAGCACCGTGCGGGACGTGCCGGACGTCTGCACCTCGCGCAGCAACTGCGACGACAGCCTCCGGGCCGGACTCATTCTCGCGCCGTCAGGCTGCTCGCTCGGCTGGATGGCGCACGACACCCGTACGCCCTCCGTGCGGTGGCTCATGACCGCCGGCCACTGCTCCACCGGCGTCGGGGTCACCTGGTCGACCGCCGGCACGAACATCGGAACGCTGCGCGGCGCCACGAACAGCGGGCGGGTCGACGTGTCCTTCATCGAGGTCACCAACCCCACCTACGCCAACGACAGCATCGGCCGACTCTACTCGCACACCTCGGCCAACCGGTTCGTCCGGCTCAACGGTGCCGCGACGTCGATGGCGCAGTTCGTGGTGGGCGAGACGGCGTGCCTGGCCGCGAACGCCACCGACCTGACCGGGACGAACCGCTGCGGCGTGATCGGGTCGGTCAGCGACGCGCAGCGGCGCGGCATGGTGCGCGTCGACAACGAGGACGCCTGCGGCGGCGACAGCGGCGGCGGGTGGTACGAGCTCAACGCCGACGGCACCCGGATCGCGCTCGGCATGCACAGCAGCAGCTCCCAGAGCTGCCACGACGAGAGCGGGCATTCCAACTTCACTCCGCTGCCCGCGATCGGCAGCATCTCGGTCGACGTCTGAATCCCGGTCGACGCTGCGTGAGGGGGCGGCGCGGGTCCGTCGGGGTGACCCGGCGGATCCGCGCCGTACGGCGATGCCATCGGGCGGCGGAGGGTCCGCCGGGTTACCGTTGCGGCATGTCCGGGGAGACGTGGACCGTGATCCTGGTCCTGGGTGGCATCGTGGCCGTCGCCACGCTGGTCGGGGCCGTCGTGCTCGCGGTGCGGGTGCTGCGCACGCGCAAGCTGCTCGGCGAGCTGGGTGCCGGCGGCAAGGTGGCGTTCTACGGCGCGTTGATCTACACGGTGCTGCCGGTTGACGTGCTGCCCGATCCGATCTACCTCGACGACATGGGCGTCCTGGCCGGCGCGCTGCTCTACCTGACCCGGCTGGTCCACCAGCGTCGGGCGGCCCGCGCCGGGTCGGTGCACCGCGGGCCCGGTGGCGACGCGCGGCCGCTGCCGCCGAGCCGACAGGGTCGGGCGCCTACCGGACGATGACGGGGGAGCGGGACCATCTGCCGGCTGGACGGGGCACGCCCCGGGCAGCGGGGCGGCTCAGCACCTTTCCTCCTGCGCTCTGATCTCGAACGGGATGCTCTGCGTCTGTACCCCGTCCGACGCCCAGAGCACCGCGGGGTACGTCCCGACCGGCAGCGGCGGGGCGTACACGTTGACGGCGGTGTTGATCCGGATGGACCCTCCGGGCGTGCGCGGGTTCGATCCGGGCGCGAGGGGTGGGAAGGTCTGGATGTCCGAGCCCGGGGGCAGGCTGTGCACGCCGGCCTCGATCTCGGTTGACCAGGTCCCGACGATCACGACATAGACCAGGCTCCACCGGCCGAGGGTGGTCTGCGTGCAGAGTGTCTGGCCGCCTTCCAGCAGCGGCGTCAGCTTCCAGGTCGCCTGCTCGGCAGCCCGGTCCGCCGCTGCGCCGGCGGTCACGGTGGTGGTTCCGGCGGCCGCCGGGCCGGCCGGCGTGGCCGGACCGCCCGCCGCGGCGGCCGGAAGGGCGCCCAGTAACGTAGCCGCCAGTGCGGTTGCCAGGCAGAGGGCCGACGGTGCGCCAAGCCGGATCGATCTCACCACTGACCTCCTCGAACGATCGTGTGGCACGAGGGCCCGTCGTCCGCGCCACCGCACCTGCGCCCGCCACGGTAGGCGGCAGTTCTCAGACGATCACGGTAGGCGGCAGTTCTCAGAGGACGTCTGATTCACGTACTTCGTCGGTTATGTGGGTTTAGCCGTATCGCCAGGTTGGGGTGGTTTCGGCGGTGAGGCGTTTGGCGAGGTTGTCGATCATGGCGAGGGTGATCATGCTGGCGGAGTTGTCGGGTCGTGCTTCGTAGTCGCGTGCGAGCCGGCGGTGGTGCATGAGCCATCCCAGGGTGCGTTCGACGACCCAACGCCGTTTGACGACGCTGAATCCTTTGGCCTGTGGGTCCTTGGTGACGGTCTCGACGTCGATGCCGAGTTGGGCGCCGTGTTCGACGACGCGGTTCTTGAAGCCGGCGTCGACCCAGGTCTTGGTCAGGGTGGGGTAGGCGGTGGTGGCCTGGTCGAGTAGGTCGATGCCGATGGTGTTGTCGCTGGCGCTGGCGGCGGTGACGACCACCGCCAGTAGGAGACCGAGGGTGTCGGTGATGATGCCGCGTTTGCGGCCTACGATCTTCTTTCCGGCGTCGGTGCCCTGTGTGGACAGTGGGACGTTGGTGGAGGTCTTTACGCTCTGGCTGTCCATGATGGATGCGGTGGGGTGGATGGTGCGGCCGTGGTGGTCGCGTACGAGGCCGGTGAGGTTGTAGTTCAGTTCGGTGAGGATGCCTTCCTTGCTCCAGGCGGCGAAGTAGCCGTAGACGGTGGCGTGGGGCGGGAAGTCGTGGGGCAGGTAGCGCCAGGCGATGCCGGTGCGGTTGACGTACAGGATGGCGTTGAAGATCTCGCGTAGGTCGTGGGTGGGCGTGCGGCCGCCGATGCCGGCGTCGGTGCGGGCCTGGCGCCAGGCGGTGAGGCGGGGTGCGATCAGGGCCCAGCGGGCGTCGGACAGGTCGGATGGGTAGGCTCGCCGTGCGGTCATGGTGCGGTCGTACGCTGTCTGGAGGCCGGCTCGGCGGACGTTATGTCCGCTGATTGCGGGCGTAAGCGAATCAGACAGGATCGCAGGGTGAAACGCGTCGATTCCGGCCAGAGCAGAGCTGGATCGGATGCGTTCATTCCAGGTCAGGTCCGGCATTTGTGTCACCGAGGCCGAGATGCGAATCGGGCACTACTGACGCGAACGCGAAACAAACGTCCAGTCAGACGATGTTGAGAAGGTGCGCCATCGGGCGCTCAGTGCCCGCGGAACGCCTCCGCCAGCCACCACGAGCCGCCGTCATCGGTGATCTTGGCGTCGAGCACCAGCGGCCGATCCTTCGGCCCGGTGAGCCAGTCCCGCAGCGGCGCCAGATCGTCGACGCCGCGTACGGTCAGCGCGGCGCAGCCGTAGCCCCGGGCGATCGCGCCGAGGTCGGTGTCGGGGAACCGGACCAGGTCCAGCGGATGGCCGTCCGGTCCGAAGTGGTGCACCTCGGCGCCGTACGCCGCGTCGTCGTAGACCACCACGAGCAGCGGCAGGCCGAGCCGGGCGGCGGTGACGAGTTCGGCCGCCGACATCAGGAAACCGCCGTCGCCGAGCGCCGCCACGGTGAGCCGGTCCGGCCGGGCAACGGCGGCGCCGAGCGCGCTGGCCAGCCCCAGTCCGACCGACTGGAACGCCTGGGTGAAGCAGAATCCGGCCACGTCGGGCACGGAGAGGAACATCGACGGGTAGCCCATGAAGTTGCCGGAGTCGACCACCACGGTCCGCTCGGCCGGCAGCAGGTCGTCCAGGGCGATGCTCAGCGTACGCGGATCGATCCGGCCGCCGCCGCCCGCGTCCGGATAGGCGACGTCCCGCCAGCGTCCCTGCTCGACGATCCGTCGCCGCAGCTCCGGGGTGCGCTGCGTGCCGACCGGCCGGGCCGCGCCCGGCTCCCGCTCCAGCCGGCGCAGGGCCTGCCGGGCGACGGTGGCGACGTCCCCGCTGACGTGCCGGTCCACCCGGGGGTTCAGTTCGGCCCCGGCCGGCAGGTCGTCGACGGCCACCACCGTCGCCGACGGGGAGATCAGCCTGCCGTGCCGGGTCGTCCACATGTTCAGCGAGCTGCCCCAGGCGACGACCAGGTCGGCTTCGCCGACGAGTTCGGCGGCGAGCGGGGTGGCGAACCCGCCGCAGACGTCGAGATACCACGGGTGGCCGGCGAAGAGGCCCCTGGCGGCGGCCGAGACCGCCAGCAGCGCGGCGCACCCGTCGGCGAGCCGGGTCAGCGGCTCCCGGGCCGCCCGGGCGCCGCGGCCGGCGACGAAGACCGGGCGGTGGGCCGTGCGCAGCGCCTCGACCAGCGGCCTGACGTCGGGGGTCGGCCCGGCGGGAGCCGGCTCGTCGGCGCGGACCGGCTCGGTGAGGGGCGGCCGGGGCGCGTGCGGGCCGGTCCAGGCCGGCACCTCGCGGGCCTGGACGTCCAGTGGCAGCCCCAGCACCACGGTCCGGCCCAGGGCCGCCGTCCGGTAGGCGTGCGCGACGTCCGCCGCGACGTGCTCCGGGCGTACGGGTCGGTAGTCGACGCCGAGCGCGGTCGCGGCGTGCGGCAGGTCGATGAAGAAGTTGGACCGGGGCGCGGTGGCCTCCGGCGCCAGCACCAGCATCGGGGTACGGCTCTTCGCCGCCTCGACGATCCCGGTCAGCGCGTTGGTCACCCCCGGTCCCTGGTGCACCGAGAGCACCCCGACCGAGCCGGAGGTGCGGGCGTACCCGTCCGCCATGCTCGCCGCGCCGCCCTCGTGCGCGGCGGCCACGAACCGGGCCCCCGAGGCAACGAGCGCGTTGGTGGCGTGGAAGTTGCCGCTGCCGACCACCCCGAAGACGTGTCGCACCCCGCACGCCGCGAGCACCCGGCCGACGACCTCGGCGGCCCTCATCCCCGGGACGCCCGCGTGCACGCCCACCGCGACGTCCGCCATCACCGCTCGACGAGGGCGAGGACCCGGCACGGGCTGCCGGAGCCTCGCACGATCGGCAGCGGGCCGGCGATCACCACCGCACCGGTCGGCGGAAGCTGCGCCAGGTTGCGGAGCTGGGTGAGGCCGTATCTGTCGGCGCCGAGCAGAAAGGAGTGGCAGGGGAAGGGCGGGTCGAACGAGTGCGCGCCGCCCGCGTCGGTGCCGACCGTCTCGACGCCGACGCCCTGGATCGGGGACTCCTCGGCGAGCCACTTCGCGCAGGCGGGGGAGATGCCGGGGGTACGGCCGGCGTTGGCGTAGTGCTGCGCGTCGTCCCCGTACACGTCCCAGCCGGTCCGGTAGAGCAGCCAGCCGCCGGCCGGCAGTGGGCCGTGCGTGGCCTCCCAGGCCCGGACGTGTTCGATTTCCAGCAGGAAGTCGGGGTCGGCGGCGGCCTCGGCGGCGTGGTCGAGCACCACCGCCGGGGCGACGAGCCGGCGCGCCGGCACCTGCGACACGTCGTCGCCGTGCTGCCCGCTCACCCAGTGCACCGGCGCGTCGAAGTGGGTGCCGGTGTGCTCGCCGGTGGTGAAGTTGTTCCAGTACCAGGCCGGACCGCGCTCGTCGTACCGGCTGATCTCGGCCAGCCCGAAGGGCGCGGTCTGGCCGAACGGCTCGGGCAGGGTCAGGATCGGCGTCTGCGCCGAGAGCGGGGCGGTGAGGTCGACGACCTCGACCCGGCCGGTGGCGAGCGCGGCAACGAGATCTCGCAGCACGGTCATGCCGGGAACCTACCGGAGTTTCCCGCGTCGGGGACCACGCGATCGGGTCGGCGGAACTGCCCGCCCGGTCCGGCGGACCCACCTCGGGCGGGACGGCCGGACCGGCGCGGTGGTGGGACGGGGTGGTACGCGGTCAGCTCCGGTACGACGGTCAGTTCCAGTACGACGAGTAGACCTGGGGCACCCCGCAGTAGCCGGTCGGCCGGGCCCCGGTCAGCGAATCGCGGCAGACCTGCACGACGAGGGTGTCGACGCCGATCGACGGCGTGCTCGGGGCCAGCCGGAAGGTGAACTTCAGGATGTCGTTGTCCACCTTCTCCACCGCCCGCGCGATCAGCCGGCCGTTGCCGTAGGCGTAGAAGGTGACGTGGCTGTAGAGGCCGTCGTCGTCGCAGACCGGGCCGGGGTCACGCTCGTACGGGCGGTCGGCGACGGTGCCGGTGACGCTCACCGAGCCGAGCCCGGGAGGCGCGGTGACCGGGAACCAATCGAGGGTCCCTTCGCTGACGCCGTAGCGACAGCTGTCGCCGCTGTCGGCGGCGAACCGTTGCGGTGCGACCTGCTGCGGTGCGAACTGCTGCGGTGCGAGATCGGTGCGGTCTGCCACGGCGGCCCCGGCGGGGGCGGAGAGGACGGTGCCGAGGGCGAGCAGCGCGGTGGCGAGGACGACCGCCGAGCGGCGGATCGGTCGAGGCATGGCTTCACTCCGATCGGACGGGCGGGGTGGTGGGTGTCGAAAGACATTGTCGCACGTCTATCTGACAACTCCAGGGGCGGCCGACGTCGGATAGCCGGTCGGGTCGTCGGCGCGGTGGCCGCCGGGGATCGCCGCGGCGGCGGCCGGATGTCCACTTGGCGTCATGTCGCCTCTGCGGCACGGCAGGGGTGGTGACCAGCGAGATGGTCCGGCCACAGACTTCCGACTGTCGCCGTCGACGGCGTCCTGGGGAAGCCGAGGGAGCTGGTGCCATGTCGTCTCCGTTGCGCCGTACCGCCGCCGGTCTGGTGGCCGTGCTCGCGTTCGCCGCCGTCGGGCCGCCACCGGCGGCGGCCGCGCCGCCCACGGCCGTACCGCCGCCGACCGGGCCGCCGGCCGTCGCCGGGGGATCCGCGGCCGCCGCGCGGGTCACCCTGATCACCGGCGATGTCGTCGAGGTGTCGCCGGCCGGTGCCGGCCGGTACGCGGCCGCGGTCCGCCCGGCGGCCGGACGCGAACGGATCACCTTCCACACCGTCGAGGTGGACGGCGGGCTGCGGGTCCTGCCCAGCGACGTCGTGCCGTACGTCTCCGCCGGCACCCTCGACGCCGACCTCTTCGACGTCGAGGGGCTGATCGCCGACGGGTACGCGGACAGCGGCGCGACCAGCCTGCCGCTCATCGTCCGCTACCGCCACCCGGCCGCCGCCGCCACGGCCCGCACCCCGGCCGGTACGACCGCCACCCGGCCCCTGACCAGCATCGGCGGCGCCGCGCTCGCGGCCGGCAAGGACTCGCTGGCCGACTTCTGGCGGACGGTCGGCCCGGCGGGTGCGCCCGGTGCGGCCCGCACCGGTGCGGCCGCTGCGCTCGGCGGCGGGATCAGCCGGATCTGGCTGGACGGCCGGGTCCGTCCGGTGCTGGACCGCAGCGTCGCCCAGATCGGTGCCCCGGCCGCCTGGCAGGCGGGCCTCGACGGCACCGGGGTGAAGGTCGCGGTGCTGGACACCGGCGTCGACCAGAGTCACCCGGACCTGGTCGGCAAGGTGGCGCTGGCCCGGAACTTCACCGGCAGCCCGGAGACCACCGACCACCATGGACACGGCACCCACGTGGCGGCGACCGTCGCCGGCACCGGCGCCGCCTCCGGCGGTATCCGCCGAGGTGTCGCCCCCGGCGCCGCCCTGCTCGCCGGCAAGGTGCTCGACGACCAGGGCAGCGGCTACGACTCGTGGATCATCGCCGGGATGGAGTGGGCGGCCGAGCAGGGTGCGGCGGTGGTCAACATGAGCCTCGGCGGCGGGCCGACCGACGGCACCGACCCGCTCAGCGAGGCGGTCGACCGGATCACCGCCGATACCGGCACCCTCTTCGTGGTCGCCGCCGGCAACGAGGGCGCGGACTACAGCGTCGGCACGCCCGGGGCGGCCCCCTCGGCGCTGACCGTCGGCGCGGTGGACCGGGACGAGTCGCTGGCCGACTTCTCCAGCCGGGGTCCGCGGCTCGGCGACGAAGGGCTGAAGCCGGAGATCACCGCCCCGGGCGTGGGCATCGTCGCCGCCCGCGCCACCGGGACCACCATGGGCCGGCCGGTCGACGACCACTACACCGCCGCCTCCGGCACCTCGATGGCGACCCCGCACGTGGCCGGTGCCGCCGCGCTGCTGGCCCAGGCGCACCCGGGCTGGACGGCGGCACGGCTGAAGGACGCGCTGGTCAGCACCGCCCGGAGCAACCCGGAGCTCTCGGTCTTCGCGCAGGGCACCGGGCGGGTGGACGTGGCCCGCGCGGTCGGGCAGCCGGTCCGGGCCAGCGGTCAGCTCGACTTCGGCCTGCACACCGACCCCGCCGCGCCCGCCGGCAGGGCGGCGCCGGTCGGCGAGGTGCTGACCTTCACCAACGACGGGTCGGCGGCGGTCACCCTCACCCTCGGCGTCGAGCTGGAGAATGTCGCCACCGGGGCGACGGCGACCGACGCGGTCACCGCCGGCACCGGCCCGGTCACCGTACCGGCCGGCGGATCGGTGGAGGTACCGGTCACCATCGACCTGAACAAGCTGGATCCGGGAGTCTTCGGCGGCTGGATCACCGCGACCGCCCCGGGCGGCGTGCGGACCACCACGGCGGTGGGGATCGCCCTGGACGGTCCCCGGCACACGGTCACCTTCCGGGCGGTGGGCCGGGACGGCCGACCGGTCACGGTGCCGGTGCTGGCGCTGATGGGTGACAGCAGCCGCTGGGACAACCTCACCTTCCTCTGGGCGGGGGAGACGAGGCGCATCGAGGTGGCCGAGGGCGCGTACCTGCTGCACGCGCTGATCGAGGACGGCGGCGTCCTCGACGAGCAGGCGACCCTGGTCACCGATCCCGAGCTGCGGGTGGACCGGGACGTCGAGGTGCTGCTGGACGCCCGCCGGGGCACGCCGATCCGGATCGAGACGCCGAAGCCGGCCGAGCAGCAGGCGGTGCTGAGCTACTACGTGCACCGGGTGACCGGCACCGGCCGGACGATCAGCCACGGCACCATGCACTTCAGCACCGTGCAACAGGTCAACGTCACCCCGACCCGGAAGCCGACGGGTGGGGCGTACGAGTTCTCCTCCCGCTGGCAACTCGTCGCGCCGATGGTGCGCGCCGAGGTTCCCGGGGTTGCCGGCCCGCTCGACGTCAACCTGACCGGGCAGTCGCCGGCCTACGACGGCACCCGGCGGTTCCGGCTCGTCCACGCCGGTCGGGGCACCCCGGCCGAGCTCGCCAGGGCCGGGGTGCGCGGCGCGGCGGTCCTGATCGAGTCCGGCAACGATCCGGCCGGGGAGGAGGCGCCGAGCGAGAGCGAGGTGACCGCGGCGGCGGCGCAGGCCGGTGCGGCCGTCACCCTGATGGTGCGCCCGGCGGACTGGTCGGCGTGGACGGTGTGGCGACCCACCGGCGACCGGGAACCCATCCCGATGCTGGCGGTGGCGCACGACGACGGCCAGCGGCTCATCGCCCGGGCACACCGGGGCCGGGCCACGCTGGACCTCACCCTCACCACCTCCAGCCCCTATCTCTACGACGTGCAGCACGTGGAACGGAACCGGATCCCGGACCGGGTCGTCTACCGGGTAACGCCGGCCAACTCGGCGCGGATCACCACCCGGTACGCCGACAACGGCGGATTCCCCTGGGCGAAGGAGCAGCGGTTCGGATGGCGCCCCTGGCAGACCTATGCATGGAACGACACGTCCCGGTTCGTGGCAACACCGGAGCAGCGCGAGGAGTGGGTCACCTCCGGCGACTCGGTCTGGCAGCACCGGGTGAGCCACGACTGGCCGTGGAACGACTTCGGCCCGCTGGCGACCGGCATGCTCGAACCGCCGACCAGCTACCGTGCCCGTAGGTCCGGGGAGACCTGGCTCGCCCCGGTCGTCCGCCCGGCCTCCCCGCGTGGGACACCGGAGCTGGTCTCCACCCGCACCGGGGACACCCTGGAGTTGCGGGTCCCGGAGTTCGTCGACGCCGAGGGGCACTACACGATCGGCGAGACGTTCCAGGCCGGTGCCAGGCTGTGGCGCGACGGGAAGCTCCTGGCCGAGCTCTCCGACGCCCGGCAGGACGTCGCCACCACCGGACCGGAGGCCGGCTACCGGCTGGCGCTGACCACCGAGCGCGGTGGCGAGGAGTGGGTCTGGGGCACCCGTACCGAGACGGTGTGGCAGTTCCGCTCCGGACACCAGCCCGGTGACGAGGCCCGGCCGCTGCCGCTGTTGCAGGTCGACTACGCGGCGCCGGTGGACCTGACCGGCCGGGCGGGCGGGCGGCCGCACACCGTCGGGCTGACCGTCCGGCACCAGGACGGCCATCCCGCCGCGCGGGGGACCCGCCTGACCGCCGAGGTCTCCTTCGACGAGGGTGCGAACTGGCGGCCGGTCCGGGTGACCGGGCACGGCAACGCGTACCGGGCCGGCATCCCGGGCGGCAGGGGCACGGTGTCGCTGCGGGTCCGGGCCACCGACCGGTCCGGCAACGCGGTCACCCAGACCGTGATCCGGGCGTACGGCCTGCGCTGAGCGCATCCGGGCGGGACGGTGCCGCGCGCCGTCCCGCCCGACCGACGCCCGCCCTGCCGGACGAGGTGCCGGCTGGGCGTCACAGCCAACCCCGGCGGGCGGCCTGGAACGCCAGCCCGGTGCGGGTGTCCACGCCCGCCAGCGCCATCAACCGTTCCAGCCGGCGCTGCACGGTCCGCCGGCTGACGCCGAGCTGCGACGCGATCGACTTGTCGGGGAAACCGGCGACGAAGAGCGACAGCAGGAACCGCTCCCCGTCGTCCAGGGCGTCGTCGGCCGCCGTCTCCGAGAGTCCACCGCGTTCGGTGTCCCAGCGCAGCGGGGTGGCCCGGTCCCAGTGGCTCTCGAAGAGCGCCAGCAGCGCGTCCAGCAACTCACTGCGTCCGATCAGCGCGGCGGTCGGCTCCCCGACGTCGCGTTCGGCGTCCGGCAGCAGCGGGCAGATCGCGGTCGACCGGTCGGCGATGGCGAGCCGGACCGGCAGCGCCGGCAGGGTCCGGGCCTCCTCGCCGCCGCGTACGCCCTCCGCGACGCTCTCCAACTCGCCGGGGGTTTCCAGCAGCGCCCGCTCGTAGATCGCCCGGTAGCGCACCCCGCGGGCCAGCGCCCCGGACTCCTCGGCGTTCTCCGTGCCGGACATCGCCAGCGGGTTGGCCCGGCAGAACCACAGGATCTCCTCGCGGGCCGAGTCCTGCAGGTCGCGTAGCCGCTCGCGCAGTGCGGAAGAGCCGACCACCACCTCCACCAGATGGTCGGCGTCGCGGCGCCGGGCGCTGGCCCGGTATTCCTCGGTCAGCGCGGCGACCGCCTGCCGGGCGGTCTCCAGCGACTCCTGCCGGCGCAGCAGGGTGTTGCCCAGCGCGACGTCCGGTGGCAGCGGCTCGAAGACCGGGTCCGGGCCGAGGCGCGCCGTGACCAGCCCTTTGCTCCGCAGACCCTCCAGCAGGCCGGCGGCGTCGTCGACCGACACCTCGGCGAGCCGGGCGAGATCGGCGGGTCGGGCCGCGGAGAGGCGCAGCAGCAGCCGGTACGCCTGCTCCTCCTGTGGCCGCAGTAACGCACTGTCGTCGAACATGCCCGTTCCTCCGCACTTTCGTCGCAGACCGGGTGAGCACAGATAAGATCATGATCTACGGTCCGCCCTGCGACGCGGCCTGTCGAGGCCGGCGGCGACCTGGTACGCCGGGCCAACGGATCACGAGGCGCGGAGCAACCGTGGTTGACCTCGACCACGGTTGAGCGCCGATCCTGTCCGCATGACCGCCACCCCGGAACGCGGCCGGCCCCGCGCCGCCGGGACACGGACGCGCCCGGCGGGAGGTCCACTCCGGATCCTGCTCGCCGCCTCCACCCTCACCGTGCTGGCCGGGGCGGTGCTGACGCCGGTCGTCGAGCTGCTCCGGTCGGACCTGGGCATCAGCCCGGGGGCCGCCGGGCTGGTGGTGACCGCGCACGGGCTCTCCCTGGCCCTCGTCGGGCCCTCCGTCGGCCGGGCGGTGGACCGGTGGGGCGTGCGCGGGCCGCTCGCCGCCGGACTGCTCATCTACGGTCTGGCCGGCGGTGCCGGCCTGGTGCTCGACGACTACGTCGCGCTGGTCGCCAGCCGCCTGGTCTTCGGGATCGGTGCCGCCGCCGTCTTCACCGGCACCACCCTCGGGCTGCTCGACCTCGCCGAGGGCGCGGCCCGGGACCGGATGATGGGCTGGCGCACCAGCGCGATCAGCCTCGGCGGCGTGCTCTGGCCACTGCTCGGCGGCGCCCTGGGCACGATCTCCTGGCACGCACCGTTCGCCGTCTACCTCGTCGGGCTCCCGCTCGGGCTGGCCGTTCTCCGGACGCTTCCGCCGAGGAACCCGGTCCGGCCCTCCGGCACCGGTCCGGGAGGCGGGTCCGTCCGGCCCGGACCGCTGCTGCGCGGCCGTCCCGCACTGGTCGGGATCTACGGGCTGCAGGCGGTCAGCGGCACGCTGCTCTACGGCGTGCTGGTCTTCCTGCCGGCGCGTCTCGCGGAGCTCGGCGTCCGGGACAGCTTCCTGGTAGCGCTCTTCAACGCGCTCCTCTCCCTGGTGATGAGCCTGACCGGGCTCCGCTTCGCCCGGCTCCGCGGCCGGCACCACAGCTCGGGACTGCTGGTCTTCGCCTTCGCCGCCTGGACGGCGGCGCTGGTGGTCCTGGCGCTCGGCACCTCACCGATCCTGCTGCTGGTCCTGCCGCCGGTCGTCCTCGGCGCCGGCATGGGCCTGGCCGTGCCCGCCCTGACGGTGCTGCTCGCCGAGCGGGCCCCGGCCGGTCGGCGCGGCCAGGCCACCGCGCTGCTCGGCACGGTCACCTTTGCCAGCCAGTTCGTCGCGCCGCTGGTCTTCGGACCGGTCGAGGCGGTCACCTCGCCGGGTGGCGTGTTCCTGGCCGCCGCCGCCCTCGCCGGGCTGACCCTGGTGGGAGTGCTGGTCGCCGGGGCGCGCTGCGACGCCCCGCACCCCTGGTAGGGCTTGCGGCGGGGCCGGCGCGGACCACGGCACGGGGCATGCTGTGCCCTCAGATCTATGCCGCACGTCCCGTCTTCGCTGCCCATCTCCCGCTGAGTGTGACCACAAACACGAGAGCGGCGAGCATCCAGGCGAGCCAGGAAGGACCGCCAGGACGCACCACGATCCATGCAACGATCAGGGACCCGATCACCACGACCGCCAGGGCCACCAGATGACCGACGCCGGCGGCGCTGGTCGGAAAAGGCAGACGGGTTTTCCAGGATCTCCCCACGATGCGGCTGGTCACACGGCTGGTCGCTCCCACAAGTAGGGCTGCGGCAACGAGGAAGAAGCCCGAGATCTGCTGCGGCAGAAGAGCAATTGCCACGACTGCGGCACCTGTGATTATGCCGGTTGTCGCGTAATACCACCACGGAACAACGGTCTGGTGGTCAGCCACATCTGATCGGGCGAACAGCTCGTGGTCTTCTGCTGAGGTGGCGCCCATATTCGTAAGTCAACCCGTGGCCCATTGCTGTGTCAAGTTCTGTGCCGATCCGATCCACCCGCGGATATTGTCAGCCACCTTGCCGCCATACATATCTGTTGTACCGCCGACAATGCTTCAGGGCGCTGTTCCGACTCCTCACCCGGTGGGCTCAGCCGGGGCGTAGCCAGAGCACGCCGAGCGGCGGCACCCGCAGCGCGACCGAGGCGGGCAGGCCGTGCCAGGGCAGGTCCTCGGCGGTGACCCCGCCGAGGTTGCCCACCCCGGAACCGCCGTAGCAGTCCGCGTCGGTGTTCAGGATCTCGGTCCAGCGGCCGGCCAGCGGCAGCCCGATCCGGTAGCCTTCGTGCGGCAGCGCGGCGAAGTTCGCCACGCAGACCAGCGGCGAGCCGTCGGTGGCGATCCGGACGAAGGCGACGGTGTTGTTCGCCGAGTCGTCGGAGACGATCCACCGGAAGCCGGCCGGCGCGGTGTCCTGCGACCAGAGCGCGGGCACGTCCCGGTAGCTCCGGTTCAGGTCGCGGAGCAGCCGCTGCAGGCCGGCCCGGCCGGGATCGTCGAGCAGCCGCCAGTCCAGCCCCCGGGTCTCGCTCCACTCCTGGTCGTCGCCGAGCTCGCTGCCCATGAAGAGCAGTTGCTTGCCCGGATGCGCCCACATGTACGCCAGCAGCGCGCGTACCCCGGCGAGCTTCCGCCACTGGTCGCCGGGCATCTTGCCGAGCAGCGACCCCTTGCCGTGCACCACCTCGTCGTGGCTGATCGGCAGCACGTAGTTCTCGCTCCAGGCGTACACCAGGGAGAAGGTCAGGTCGTTGTGGTGGTGCTGGCGGTAGATCGGATCCTTGCCGACGTAGGTCAGGGTGTCGTGCATCCAGCCCATGTTCCACTTGAAGCCGAAGCCCAGCCCGCCGGAGTCGGTGGAACGGGTCACCCCCGGCCAGGCGGTCGACTCCTCGGCCACCATCAGCACGCCGGGATGCTCCCGGTAGACGGTCGCGTTGACCTCCTGGAGCAGCGCGATCGCCTCCAGGTTCTCCCGCCCGCCGTGCTGGTTCGGCAGCCACCCGCCGTCGTCGCGGGAATAGTCGAGATAGAGCATCGAGGCGACGGCGTCCACCCGCAGACCGTCCACATGGAACTCGTCGCACCAGTAGAGCGCGTTCGCCACCAGGAAGTTGCGGACCTCGGGACGGCCGTAGTCGAAGACGTACGTGCCCCAGTCGGGGTGCTCGCCGCGGCGCGGGTCGGGGTGCTCGTAGAGCGGGGTGCCGTCGAACCGGGCCAGCGCCCAGTCGTCCCGGGGAAAGTGCGCCGGAACCCAGTCCAGCAGCACCCCGATCCCGGCGGCGTGCAGCCGGTCCACCAGGTGGCGGAAGTCGTCCGGGTCACCGAAGCGCGCGGTCGGGGCGTAGTAGCCGGTCACCTGGTAGCCCCAGGAGCCGCCGAACGGGTGCTCCATCACCGGCAGGAACTCGACGTGTGTGAAACCCATGTCGACGACGTACGCGGTGAGCTGGTCGGCCAGCTCCCGGTAGGAGAGCCCCGGCCGCCACGAACCGAGGTGCACCTCGTAGACGCTGATCGGCTCCTGGTGTGCCTGCCGCCGCGCCCGCCGGGCCAGCCAGTCGGCGTCGGACCACTCGTAGCGGGACTCGTGCACCACCGAGGCGGTGGCCGGCGGCACCTCGGTGCGCCGGGCCAGCGGATCCGCCTTGTCCCGCCACTGCCCGTCCCGGGAGAGGATCCGGTATTTGTAGCGCTGCCCGGGTGCCGCCTCCGGCACGTGGATCTCCCAGATCCCGCTGCGCCCGAGCGAGCGCATCGGCCAGCCCTCGTGCGCGCCCCAGCCGGTGAAGTCACCGACCACCCGAACGCTGCGGGCGCTCGGCGCCCAGACCGCGAACGAGACCCCGCCACCGGGGGCGGGCCGGGCGCCGAGCGCCGTCCAGAGCCGCTCGTGCCGGCCCTCCGCGATCAGGTGCAGGTCGAGCTCGCCGACGGTCGGCGGATGCCGGTACGGGTCGTCGCGCGGCTCGCCACCGTCGACCACCACCCGGTAGTCCAGCACCGTGCCGGGGAGCGTCGCCTCGAAGACCCCCTCGTCGTGCACCCGACGCATCGGCCGGCGCTCGTCGCCGACCAGCAGCTCCACTGTGCCGGCGCCCCGGCGCAGCGTACGGATCACCGTCCGGTCGCCCTCCGGGTGCGCGCCGAGCAGCGCGTGCGGGTCGTACGCCGTACCGCTGATCAGCTCGTCCATCCCACGCCTTCCGGTCCGCCGATGCCGGCAGTGCTGTCGGTTTCGATGTGGCCGCCGTAGCGGTGCACGGTGAAGACGTGTGCGGGGACGAGATAGGGGTCGAGCCGGACGGCGTTGTGCTGCCCCCAGTCGTACCGGGCGCCGGTCAGCTCGTCGTGCACGCCGAAGCGCTCGTGCCAGTCGAAGCCGAGCGCCGGCATGTCCAGCACGGTGTTGCCCCACTGCACCTGCGCCGGGTCGACCGAGCAGACCACCAGCACGGTGTTGCCGCTGGCCGGGTCCCGCTTCGACCAGCAGAGCAGCGCCGGGTTGTCGATCTCGTGAAAGACCAGGTTGCGCAGCCAGTGCAGGGCCGGATTCGCCCGCCGGACCGCATTGAGCCGGGCGAGGAACGGGGCCAGCGACCGCCCCTCCGCCTCGGCCGCCGCCCAGTCCCGGGGGCGCAGCTCGAACTTCTCGTTGTCGAGGTATTCCTCGGCGCCGGGCCGGGCGACGTGCTCGAAGAGTTCGTAGCCGGCGTAGATCCCCCAGGAGGGGGAGAGGAGGCTGGCCAGCACCGCCCGGATCTTGAACATCGGCGGCCCGCAGTGCTGGAGGTGCTCCGGCAGGATGTCCGGGGTGTTCGGCCAGAAGTTCGGTCGCATGTGGTCGGTGGCGGCGACCAGCTCGGCGCAGTACTCCCGCAGCTCGGCCGGGCTGGTCCGCCAGGCGAAGTAGGTGTAGGACTGGGTGAACCCGATCCTGCCCAGCCCGTGCATCACCGCCGGCCGGGTGAACGCCTCGGCGAGGAAGAGCACGTCCGGGTCGTGCCGCTTGACCTCCCAGATCAGCCAGTGCCAGAAGTCGAACGGCTTGGTGTGCGGGTTGTCCACCCGGAAGATCCGGACGCCCTGCGCCACCCAGTGCCGCACGATCCGCAGCACCTCGGCCCGGATCCCCTCCGGGTCGTTGTCGAAGTTGATCGGGTAGATGTCCTCGTATTTCTTCGGCGGGTTCTCGGCGTACGCGATCGACCCGTCGGCCCGGGTGGTGAACCACTCCGGATGCTCGCGTACCCACGGATGGTCCGGCGCGGCCTGGAGCGCCAGGTCCATCGCCACCTCGATGCCGACCTGCCGGGCGGCGGCGACGAAGGCCCGGAAGTCCTCAAGCGTGCCCAGGTCGGGGTGGATGGCGTCGTGCCCGCCCTCGGCGGCGCCGATCGCCCACGGCGAGCCGACGTCGTCCGCCTCGGCGACCAGGGTGTTGTTCCGGCCCTTCCGGTTGACCCGGCCGATCGGGTGGATCGGCGGCAGGTAGAGCACGTCGAAGCCCATCGCGGCGACGCCGGGCAGCCGCTGCGCGGCGGTGCGGAAGGTCCCGGACCGGGCCGGCTCCCCGTCGCGGGCCAGCACCGCACCCTCCGAGCGCGGAAAGAACTCGTACCAGGCGGAGAAGAGCGCTCTCGGCCGGTCCACCCAGATCGTCCCGGCGGCCGGGGCGTCGGTCAGCAACTCGCGGACCGGATGCTCCCAGAGCAGCTCGGCCAGGCCCAGCGCGGGCGAGATCCGCTCCGCCAGCCGCCGGTCGCCGTCCCGCAGCGCGGCGGCGGCCTCCCGCACCCGCTCCCGCTGCCCCGCCGGTACGCCCCCGGCGGCCCGGTCCAGCAGCTCGGCGCCCTCGGCCAGGTCGTTGGCGAGCTCCGCCGCCCCCTGCCCGGCGTCCACCTTCTTGACCACCGCATTCCGCCAGGTCAGGTAGGGGTCGTCGAACGCCTGCACGGTGAAGCTCCACTCGCCCACCGCGTCGGGCCGGACGGCGGCGTGCCACCGGTCGTCGACGTGCGGGCCGGGCCGCATCCGGACCACCGGCCGGGGCACGCCGTCCGGGCCCTGCCAGGCGACCTGGCAGCCCATCGCCGCATGCCCCTCCCGGTACGACCGCGCGCTCACCGGCACCACTTCGCCGACCACCGCCTTGGCCGGGTACCGACCACCCGCCACGGACGGCGTCACGTCCTCGATCGGGATCCGTCCACTCACCCTGCCCAACCTACTGTGAATGATCGACCTCCGCCCGGCGGGTAAGGAAGGGCCCCCGCTTATCGTTTTCTGTTGTAGAAGGGCCCCCTCCTAACCGGCTACGCGCGCGGCGAGTGCCTCGCGGTAGACCGTCATGGTGCGGTCGGCGATGGCGTCCCAGGAGAAGTGCTCGACCGCCCGGCGGCGGCCGGCCCGGCCGAACTCGACGGCGCGTTTCGGGTCGTCCAGCAGGTCGGTGATCGCGGCGGCGAGGTCCGCCACGAAGCGGTCGGGGTCCAGCGGGGTGCCGGTGCCGTCGCTGGCCTGGGCGATCGGCACGAGCAGCCCGGTCGAGCCGTCCGCAACCACCTCGGGGATGCCGCCGGTGGCGGTCGCGACCACCGCCGTCTCGCAGGCCATCGCCTCCAGGTTGACGATCCCCATCGGCTCGTAGACCGACGGGCAGACGAAGACGGTGCTGTGGGTGAGGATCTGGATCACCTCGGGCTTGGGCAGCATCTCGGCGACCCAGACCACGCCCTCCCGGGCGGCCCGCAGCTCGGCGACCAGCTCTTCCACCTCGGCGGCGATCTCCGCCGTGTCGGGTGCGCCGGCCAGGAGCACGAGCTGCGCCTCCGGCGGGAGCGTGCGGGCGGCCCGGAGCAGGTACGGCAGCCCCTTCTGCCGGGTGATCCGGCCGACGTACGTCACGCTGGGCCGGGTCGGGTCGACGCCGAGCCGCTCCAGCACGTCGGTGCCGGGGTCGGGGGAGTACTGATGTGTGTCGATGCCGTTGTGTACCACCCGGACCCGCTCCGGCGAGACGGACGGATAGGCGGCGAGCAGGTCCCGCATCATCCCGGCGGAGACCGCGATCACCGCGTCGGCGGCCTCCAGCGCGGTCCGCTCGCACCAGGAGGAGAGCGCGTAGCCGCCGCCGAGCTGCTCGGCCTTCCACGGCCGCAGCGGCTCCAGGCTGTGCACGGTCACCACGTGCGGCACCCCGTGCAGCAGCTTGCCGACGTGGCCGGCGAGGTTGGCGTACCAGGTGTGGCTGTGCACCAGGTCGGTGCCGGCGGTGCCGGCCGCCATCGCCAGGTCCACCCCCATGGTCCGCAGCGCGGCGTTCGCGTGCGCCAGCTCGGCCGGATCCGGGTACGCGGTGACGCCCGGCCCGTCGTGCGGCGGCTGGCGCGGTGCCCCGAAGCAGTGCACCCGGGTGTCGGCCCGGGAGCGCAGTTCCCGGGCGAGGTATTCGACGTGCACCCCGGCCCCGCCGTACACCTCGGGCGGGTACTCCCGGGTCAGCAGGTCGACCCGGATCCGCCGGTCCTCGGGTGCGGAATCAGTCACAGCCGGCACCCTAGTGCAGCCCGCCGCGCCCCGCCCGGCAACGTGCCCACCGCATGCCGTGGCCACCGTGCGCGGGGGTGTGGCTCAACCGGCCACGATCAGGCTGACGCCGATGGCGAGCATGGTGGCGGCGATCAGGGCGTCGAGGAGGCGCCAGGCGGCCGGCCGGGCGAAGGCGCGGCCGAGTAGCCGGGCGCCGTAGCCGAGCGCGGCGAACCAGACGACGCTGGCGAGCACGGCTCCGGCGCCGAACGACCAGCGCCCGGACCGGCCGTGGGTGTTGGCGATCGAGCCGAGCAGCAGGACGGTGTCCAGGTAGACGTGCGGGTTCAGCCAGGTCAACGCCAGCACGGTGAGCACGGCGCCGCGCAGCGTGCCGGTGCCGGTGCCGGTGGCGTGCAGGCTCCGGGTGCCGAAGACCCGGCGGGCCGCCAGCAGGCCGTAGCCGATCAGGAAGGCGGCACCGGCCCACCGGAGCACGCTGAGCGCCACCGGGGCGCGTTCGACCACCGCGCCGACCCCGGTGATGCCGGCCAGGATCAGCACCGCGTCGGAGGCGGCGCAGACCGCCACCACCGGCAGCACGTGCTGGGCGCGTACGCCCTGGCGGAGCACGTACGCGTTCTGGGCGCCGATCGCCACGATCAGCGACAGGCCGACGCCGAAGCCGGTGACGAGGACGGGGACCAGGTCGGCGGTGCCGGCGGAGGCGAGGGTCACGGGCCCGACCATAGGAAAGCCGTCCGGATCACTCCAGCTAATCTTTCTGACGGATCATTAGGATCTCTTAACATGGACCTCCACTTCGAGCAGCTCCGCACCTTTGCCGCCGTGGTGGACCACGGGTCGTTCGAGGCGGCGGCCCGGCGGCTGCACGTCACCCCGTCGGCGGTCAGCCAGCGGATGAAGGCCCTGGAGAGCACCGTCGGCCGGGTGCTGGTCGAGCGCGCCAAGCCGGCCCGGCCGACGCCGTCGGGCCGGGTCGTGCTCCGGCTGGCCCGGCAGGTCACGCTGCTCGCCACCGACGCGTTCCGGGAGCTGGGGCAGGACTCGGCCGATCCGGCGGCGGACCCGGTGGAGTTCAGCCGGATCCCGATCGTGGTCAACGGCGACTCGCTGAACACCTGGGTGCTGCCGGCCCTGGCGGCGGCGCGGGAGCGGATCTGTGTCGACGTCTACCGCGAGGACCAGGACCACTCCGTCGAACTGCTCCGGCAGGGTACGGCGATGGCCGCCGTCACCTCCGACTCCCGGCCCGTGCAGGGCTGCGCCGTACGTCCGCTCGGCCGGATGCGCTACCGGCCGATGGCCAGCCCGGAATTCCTCCGGACCTGGCTGCCGGAGGGTCCGACGGTCGAGGGCCTGTCCCGGGCGCCGATGCTGGTCTTCGACCGGCGGGACGACCTCCAGGAGCGCTATCTGCGGCGGCGGGCGCGCCGGGCCTGGGACCCGCCGCGCCACTACGTCCCCTCCTCCGGGGACTTCCCGGAGGCGATCCGGCTGGGGATCGGCTGGGGGATGGTCCCGGAGCAGCAGCGCGTCCGGTATCCGGCCGGCACCCTGGTGCCGATCGATCCGGAGGTGGTGGTCGAGGTGCCGCTCTACTGGCAGCAGTGGCGGCTCGACTCCCGGCTCCTCGGCGTACTGGCCGACTGCGTGGCCGCCGCCGCGGCCGGGAGCCTCGACCAGCCCGGGTCGGAAGGACCCGGCCAGCGGAAGTCGGGTGAAACGGGCGGTTAAAGATCTTGGTGGGACGAAGCCGACGAGCCCTGTGCGGCGGGCTGCCGGCTCCGTTACCGTCGGAACATGTCAGCCAAAGTCCTCGCGATCGTCCTGGCCGGAGGAGAGGGCAAGCGACTGATGCCCCTGACAGCCGACCGGGCCAAGCCGGCCGTGCCGTTCGGTGGCATGTACCGCATGATCGATTTTGTGCTGTCCAACCTGGCCAATGCCGGGTTCCTCAAGATCGTGGTGCTGACGCAGTACAAGTCGCATTCCCTCGACCGGCACGTCACCAAGACCTGGCGGATGTCGAACCTGCTCGGCAACTACGTGACCCCGGTGCCGGCGCAGCAGCGGCGCGGTCCGTGGTGGTTCGCCGGCTCGGCGGACGCGATCTACCAGAGCTTCAACCTGATCAACGACGAGCAGCCGGACTACGTCATCGTCTTCGGCGCCGACCACATCTACCGGATGGACCCCCGGCAGATGCTGGACGACCACATCGCCTCCGGGGCCGGGGTGACGGTCGCCGGCATCCGGCAGCCGCTCACCTCCGCCGACCAGTTCGGCGTGATCGAGGTGGCCGGGGACGGCCGGCGGATCCAGGCATTCCGGGAGAAGCCGACGGACGCGAAGGGGCTGCCGGACGCGCCCGACGAGATCTACGCGTCGATGGGCAACTACATCTTCACCACCAAGCTGCTCTGCGAGGCGGTCGAGACCGACGCGGCGGACAAGGCCAGCAAGCACGACATGGGCGGCAGCATCATCCCGATGATGGTCGAGCGGGGCGAGGCGAACGTCTACGACTTCCGGGACAACGAGGTGCCGGGCAGCACCGAGCGGGACCGGGCGTACTGGCGGGACGTGGGGACGCTGGACTCGTTCTACGACGCGCACATGGACCTGATCGCCGTCCACCCGGTCTTCAACCTCTACAACTACGAGTGGCCGATCTACACCGACCACCCGCCGTGGCCGCCCGCGAAGTTCGTGCACGACCTGGAGGAGCGGGTCGGCCGGGCGGTCGACTCGATGATCTCCCCGGGCGTGGTGATCTCCGGCGCGCTGGTGGAGAACTCCGTCGTGTCGCCGAATGTCCGGGTGCACTCCTGGGCCCACGTGCAAGGCTCGGTGGTGATGGAGGGGGTGGAGGTCGGGCGGCACGCCGTCGTCCGCAACGCCATCCTCGACAAGAACGTGGTGGTGCCGGAGGGCGTGGAGATCGGCGTCGACCTGGAACGGGACCGCGAACGCTACACGGTCACCGACCGTGGCATCGTGGTCCTCGGCAAGGGACAGCGCATCGATCCCTGACCCGTCGACGACCACCCGCGAGGATCCGGCGGCACCGGCCGTCCGCACGGCGGCCGGGCGCCCCCGGTCCCCGTGCCCCGCACCGCGCCCGAAGGAGGCCCCATGTCGGTCCACGCCCGCGCCGGCCAGCCCGCCCAGCCCGAGGACCTGGTGGACGTGCCGCGGCTCGTCACCGCGTACTACGCCGAGCACCCGGATCCGGCCGACCCGGCGCAGCAGGTCTCCTTCGGCACCTCCGGGCACCGGGGGTCGAGCCTGCGGGGCGCCTTCAACGAGGACCACATCCTGGCGATCACCCAGGCGACCTGCGACTACCGGCGGGAGCACGGCGTCGACGGGCCGCTCTTCCTGGCCCGCGACACGCACGCGCTCTCCGCGCCGGCCGAGGTCAGCGCCCTGGAGGTGCTGGCCGCCAACGAGGTGACGGTGCTTGTCGACAGCCGGGACGGCTACACCCCGACCCCGGCGCTCTCGCACGCCATCCTCCGGCACAACGCCGGGCGCGCCGACGGGCTCGCCGACGGGATCGTGATCACCCCGTCGCACAACCCGCCGCCGGACGGCGGCTTCAAGTACAACCCGACGAACGGCGGCCCGGCCGACACCGACGCGACCAAGTGGATCCAGGACCGGGCGAACGCGCTGCTCGCCAGCGGCCTGCGCGAGGTCAGGCGCATCCCGTACGCCCGCGCCCGCACCGCCGACACCACCGGCCGGTACGACTTCCTCGCCCGCTACGTCGACGACCTCCCGTCGGCGCTGGACCTGGCGGCGGTACGCGAGGCCGGGGTGCGGATCGGTGCCGACCCGATGGGCGGGGCGAGCGTCGCCTACTGGGGCGAGATCGCCGACCGGCACGGCCTCGACCTGACCGTGGTGAACCCGCTTGTCGACCCGACCTGGCGGTTCATGACCCTGGACGGGGACGGCAGGATCCGGATGGACTGCTCCTCCCCGCACGCGATGGCCTCGCTGATCGCCCGGCGCGCCGACTACCAGGTCGCCACCGGCAACGACGCCGACGCCGACCGGCACGGCATCGTCACCCCGGACGGCGGCCTGATGAACCCCAACCACTACCTCGCGGTGGCGATCTCCTACCTCTTCGGCAACCGGCCGGACTGGCCGGCCGGGGCGGCGGTCGGCAAGACCCTGGTCTCCTCCTCGATGATCGACCGGGTCGCCTCCGACCTGGGCCGGACGTTGCTGGAGGTGCCGGTCGGCTTCAAGTGGTTCGTGCCGGGGCTGCTGGACGGCTCGATCGGCTTCGGTGGCGAGGAGAGCGCCGGGGCGTCGTTCCTGGCCCGCGACGGCAGCACCTGGACCACCGACAAGGACGGCATCCTGCTCTGCCTGCTCGCCGCCGAGATCATCGCGGTGACCGGCCGGAGCCCGAGCGAGCACTACGCCGAGCTGGTGGGCAGGTTCGGCGAGCCGGCGTACGCCCGCATCGACGCGCCGGCCGACCGGGAGCAGAAGGCCGTGCTCGGGCGCCTCTCCCCGGAGCAGGTCGGCGCGACCGAGCTGGCCGGGGAGCCGATCACCGCCACCCTGACCGAGGCGCCCGGCAACGGCGCGGCGATCGGCGGGCTGAAGGTCAGCACCGCATCCGGCTGGTTCGCCGCCCGCCCCTCCGGCACCGAGGACGTCTACAAGATCTACGCCGAGTCCTTCCGGGGACCGGAGCACCTCCGCCGGCTCCAGGAGGAGGCGCAGGCGCTGATCACCGACGTCCTGAAGGCGGCCTGACCGGCGTACCCGGGAAGCGGGCCCGCGTCCGGCGGGCCCGGCGGGGGAGGGGTGCGGTCAGCCGGGCCGCGCCCCCGGTTCGTCCCCGGGCCACCGGTCACCGGCGTCGAGCCGCTTGCGCAGCAGCGTGGCGAGCGGGATCGACTGGCCGTCCGGGCCGCCCTCGCCGACGACCAGCTTCGCCGGCTGCGGCCGGAGCGTCACCCCGGTCAACCGGGCACGCAGGCTGGTCGGGACGGTCAGCAGATAGAAGTTGCCGGCGGCGTCCACCGCGTGCAGCCGGGCCAGGTCGAGATACCAGCCGGTGAGGCGGGTGCGGTATCGGGTACGGCCGTTGTAGGCGAGCGCCGTCAGCCCGGTCTGCCGCAGCCCCCGCGCCCGGGCGGTGACCGCGAACGACTCGACGAGCAGCCGGGCCTCCTCGCGCTCCGCGTCCCGGCGGCGCTGGTCGGCCGTCGCCCGCGCGGCGATCGCCTGCCGCCGTTGCTCCGCCCAGTCTCCGGACCCGCCCTGCCCCATCCCCAGCACGGTACGCCCACGCCGACCTGCGGGCGGGGCCAGCTCCGGCCCGACCTGGATCGTCGCCGGCCTCACTGGTAGCCGCCCGGCGGGTGTCCCCGGGACGCCGGATAGCCGGACAGTGCCCCCTTCTCCTGCCGCCGGCGCCGGGCCCGGACCAGCAACCAACCGAGTACGCCGGCACCGGCAAGCACCACCAGCAGGCAGAGCCCGCCGATGGCGTAGGCGACCGGGCTGAGCCGCAGCTCGGCCGGCCCGCCGCCGGGTGGGGGAGCGGCCACGGCCGGTGAGGTGGCGTCCGCGGTGGGAGTCGGATCGGCGTCCGGGCCGGGCTGCGCCCCGGCCGGCTCGACGTCGGCGGTCAACGCCCTGACGAGGTTGAGCGCGCCGTAGCCGTACTGGGGGTCGCGGCCCCGGGTGCCGCGGTCGGTCGCGGTCGCGGTGAGCCGGTGCACCACCTCGGCCGCGGAGAGATCCGGGTACTTCGCCCGGACCAGTGCAGCCGCCCCGGCCACGATCGCCGTGGAATTGCTCGTTCCGTTGCTCGACTGGTACGCCCCGGTCCGGCTGGTGGAGGCGATGTCCACCCCGGGCGCGACGAGCCCGACGGCGTCGCCGGTCACGCTGATCGGGGCGAGCGTCCCGTCCCGCCCGGTGGCGCCGACGGCGAGCACTCCGGGGTAGGCCGCCGGGTAGCCGACGAACCCGTCGTCCGGGCGGTTTCCGGCGGCGGCGACGACAACGATGTCGGCGGCCAGGGCCTCCCGAACGGCCTGCTCCAGGCTGTCGCTGCCACCGGCGGAGAGCGACAGTGACAGTACCCCCGGCTTGCGACGCACCGCCTCCCGGACCGCGAGCGGCAGGTCGTCGCCGGCACCGACCTTGGTCCGCGAGCTTCGTACCGGCAGGATCCTGGCCTTGGGGGCGATCCCGAGCACGCCGTCCGCGTTGCCGGACCCGTGCCCGTGCCCCGCGATCAGGCCCGCCATCGCGGTGCCGTGCCCGTCGGTGTCCTGCCCTCCGTCGGTGTCCGCGCCGGTCACGTCGGCGCCGGGCAGGACGTTGCCGGTCAGATCCCTGTGGTCCGCCCGCACCCCGGTGTCGATCACCGCCACCACGACCCCGGCACCCTGGCTCAGCCGATGCGCCTGCGCGACGGCGAGCGTCCGCAGATGCCATTGCCGGTCCCGCGCCGCGTCCGCCATTGCGGCGGGGGCGCCGAGCGGTACCGCGAGCAGACCGCACACGGCCGCCGCGCCCCAGCGCGGCAGCCGTGTGCGGAGACCGGGCGCCGTCCTCACCGGTCCTTCCCGAGAATTCCACTGCCGGGCTCGTGCCGGTCGACGTCCCGGTTCGGCTCGATCTCGGGGGCGACGCCCTGCTCGACCTCCCAGGGGTTGTCGGGGTCCCAGCGGCGCTGCTCCGGCTCGTCCGGGTCACGCCGGCCACGAGCACCGCCGGGCGCACCGGTGCCGGCGGCTCCGCCTCCGGCACCGCCACGGCGGGTAACCGCCCTGGCGCCGGCCGGGCCGGCACCGGTCCCACCGGCCCCGCCGGGCCGGCCACCCTGCGTCCCGATGACGCCGCCGACCGGATTGACTCCGCGAGGTGGGCCGCCCGAGCGGGATGCGCCGACGGCACCGGGTGGCGCGCCGCCGCCTCCGCCGGGCCGGGCGCCGATCACGCCGCCCGGCGGCGCACCGGTCGGGCCGGTACCGAGCGGGCCGACCTTCCCTGGAACGCCGGTGCCGCCGCGCGGTCCGACGCCGGGTCCCGGGCCCGGTACGCCGCCCAGGCCGGACGGCACGCCGATGGTCGGCGGGACGACAGGTGGGACCGGTGCCGGCGCGACGACCGGAGCGCCGGGCGGAACCGGAGCCACCGGCGGGGGTGGCCCGGGGACCGGCGGGGCGACGCCGGTCAGGCTCGGGCCGTCACCCCCGGGATAGCTGGGTGGGTCGACCTGCTCCGGAGGCAGCTCGGTCTGCGTCTGCGGTGGTGGCGTTCCCTCGATGTAGCCGGGCCCGGAGCCCTCCGCCTCGGCGCGGCGGCGCGGCGGCGGGTTGACGACGGGCGGCCGGACCGTCCCCTCCGAGTCGTCGTCGAACTCCCGTGCGTCGTCGCCCCTGTTGACCGCCGGAGGAACGTATTCCGGTGGTGGCTGGATCCGGCCGCCACCGTCCCGCGCAGCGCCGTCCATCTCCACCTGCACTGCGCGGGCCCGGGCGACCAGCGCCGCCTGCTGGGCGTCGCTCACCGGCGGATCGGTGAGCAGCGTCATCGTGCCCTCGCCGAGGAGGTCTCCGGCCTTCTGACCCAGGGCGGTCAGGCCGAAGCGCGACCCGGCGGCTCCGCCCACCGCCCCGCCGACGTCACCGGCCAGCTCGACCTGCCGCTGGTAGTCGGCCAGCTTCCGCTGGTTCTCCAGGTACTCCTTGTAGATCGGCTCCAGCTTGGTGCGTGCCTGCTCGATCGCGTCGGCCACATGCCCGATGTGCGTGGCGTTGTTCTGGGCGGCGGTCGACGTCTGCCGGCTCGCCTCGATCAGCCGGTCGAGCTCGACCATGTACGCCGCCGAGGCCGCGTTCTGCTCCGGCGGCCAGAGCGTGGCGAGCTGGTTACGGCAGTCCTGCAACCTGCTGGCGTGGCCGCCCAGCATGCTCGACACCCGCTCCCAGGCCGCGACCTGCTCCCGGCTGGGCCGCAGCCTCTGCTGCGCCGCCTCGACCAGCCGCCAGAGGTGCGGGATGTAGGCATCAGCCATTGTCGGCGGCTCCCGTCGATCCGGCCGGGGCGGGACCGGCGCCGGGCTGCGGCCCGGTCTGCTCGGTCGGCGGCAGGACCTCGTGCACGTCGCTCACCGTCGCGTGTGCGAACGCGTCGGAGCCGCCGTAGTTGGCGGCGATCTGCTCCGCCGCCTGCGCCACCGCCTGGGTCCCCTTGTCCAGGTTGACCAGTGCCACCAGGCTCTTCTGGATGCAGTCGTCGTAGCGGTCCTGCAGGTGCAGCCAGTCGTCGCCCTCCAGCCGGTCGCCGATGGTGGCGCCCTGCCGCATGGCGTCGTGCACCGGTGGCACCTGGGTGCGGTAACCCTCTTTGAGCTCCTCGCGCATTGCCGCCGCCGCGCTCGCCAGACCGTCGATCTCGACGCTGATCTGGCCGATGACGGCACCGACTGCCGCACTGATCGCGGCGCCGGTCGCCGCGCCGATCGATGGACCAACCGAACTCATCGCAACCCCCGCGGTTGGTGCAGAAAATGGTCGCGGCTCATTGTAGTTCGATGGCGACAATGCGTCGTTGTCCAATTGGTCGGTCACGGTCGCGAAGCGGACAGCAGGCCGGCCCGGCCGGTTCGTCCGATCCGCTGGCGGCCGTCGACCCCGGTTCACGCCGATGTCGCCCGACGCACGCCTACCGGCCGCCAGCTGCGGTGATGCTGTGCCCCGATCGCCGGGCCCGACCCGGCCGACCTCGACAGCGCAGCGGAGACCCGGCCGACCGGGCAGCCGCGGCACAGATTGAAACAGGTGATATCCCATGTCCCGACGGCGCCAACTACTCGGCGCGCTGCTGGTGACGGCGGCCGTACTGGCCGTGATGCCGACCGGCGTCCAGGCCGGCGAGCGCCACCGACCGGAGCACGGGCGGAGCTTCGACATCCAGGCTCACCGGGGCGGGCTCGGCCTGCGGGTGGAGAACTCCCTCGCCTCCTTCGGCAACGCGCTCCAGCTCGGGGTCACCACCCTCGAGCTGGACGTGCAGGTCACCGAGGACCGGCAGCTCGTCGTCACGCACGACCGGCGGGTCAGCGGCACCAAGTGCGCGGACACCGCTCCGGCCACCCCGGGCGACCCCGAGTTCCCCTACGTCGGCAAATACGTCAACACGTTGACCCTGGCCCAGGTGCGTACCCTCGACTGCGGCTCGCAGACCCTTGCCGACAAGCCGGGTCAGCTCGCCGTCCCCGGCGCCCGGATGCCGCTGCTGCGCGAGGTCTTCGCGCTCGTCAAGCGCTACGGCGCGGACGACGTGAAGCTCAACGTGGAGACCAAGGTGGAGGCCGGCGCGCCGACCGAGACCGCACCCCGCGAGCAGTTCGTGCAGCTCACCGCGGCCGAGGTCCGGGCGGCCGGGCTGCTCAAGCAGGTCACCATCCAGAGCTTCGACTGGGGCGCCCTGATGCGGATGCGCCAGGTCGAGCCCCGGCTGCCGCTGATCGCGCTCACCAACTACGACTTCCTGCAGACCGGGCAGCCGGGCGCCTCGCCCTGGCTCGGCGGTATCGACATCGACGACTTCGGCGGCGACCCGATCAGGGCGATCAGGACCTTCGGCGCCAGCGCCTTCTCCCCGGTGCACGGCTTCCCGCAGAACGGCACCATCGGCGACCCGGGCTACCAGCCGTACGTGACGAAGCAGATGGTCGCGCACGCGCACCGCAACGGGATCAAGGTCGTGCCGTGGACCATCGACGACGTACCGACGATGGCGAAGCTGATCGACGACGGCGTCGACGGCATCATCACCGACTACCCGGACCGGCTGCGGACGCTGCTCGCCCAGCGCGGCTACAGGCTGCCGAAGGGGCACGCCGCGCCCTTCGACATCCAGGCGCACCGGGGCGGCCGGGCGACCCGGCCGGAGAACACCCTGCCGGCCTTTGCCAACGCCCTGGCCAACCCGGCGATCTCCACCCTGGAGCTGGACACCGGGGTGACCGCCGACGGGCACCTGGTGGTCTCGCACGACCGGACCGTCAACGGCAGCCACTGCGTGGACACCCGTCCGGCCTGGCCCGGCGACCGGGAGTTCCCGTACGTCGGCAAGCGCGTGCACGACCTGACGCTGAAGCAGATCCGCACCCTCGACTGCGGCTCGAAGACCCTGCCGGAGCTGCCGGAGCAGGTGGCGGTGCCGGGTGCCCGGATCCCGACCCTGGACGAGGTCTTCGACCTGGTCAGGCGGAGCGGCCGGCATGACGTGCGGCTGAACATCGAGACCAAGATCAGCCCGCTGGTGGCCGACACCGAGCCGTACCGCAGCTTCACCGCGAAGCTGGTCCGGGCGATCGAGCGGGCCCGCTTCGTCGACCGGGTCACGATCCAGTCGTTCGACTGGCGGACCATCACCTTCGCCCGCGACCTCAACCGGCGGATCGAGACCGTCGCCCTGGTCTGGCAGTACGGCCCGACCGAGTGCGCCAGCCTCGCCGACGAGTGCTCGCTGCGGGCGGTCTACGGCGACCCGTCGGTGAAGAGCCCGTGGACGGCGGGGCTGGACTGGTGGCGCTACCGGGACCTGGGCAGGCTGGTCCGGGCCGCCGGGGCCGGTACGGTCTCCGCCAACTGGCAGGTGCACGACCCGGAGCAGGGCACGGTGCCGTCGGCCGACTGGTACCTGCGGCAGGATCCGGCCTACTTCCACGGCCCGAAGGTGGCCGACCTGCAACGGCGGCACGGCCTGAAGGTCGTTCCCTACACCGTCGACGACCCGGAGATCATGCAGCGGGTGATCGACCTGGGGGTGGACGGCATCATCACCGACTACCCGGAGCGGCTGGTGGCGGTGGCGATCCGCAACGGCCTGCGCTGATTCCCCCTACCCGTTCCGCCCGACAAATGCGGGGCCCGGCTCGATGGCCGGGCCCCGCACCGCGCGTGCCGCCCCGGTACTCCCTGACGCAGTCGCCGCGATCTCCGGAGCCCTGCCGGGTGTACGGGCAGTGAACGCGACCACGAACTCCTGCCGCACCTCGCCGTCTGCGTACGCGATCACGTGCCGGGGGTCGGTGTAGATCCCGAGGATGCCGGTCAGCTCGACATTGAGTCCGGTCTCCTCCCGGGTCTCCCGGATCACCGCGTCGCCGAGGGTTTCGCCGAGTTCCATCGTGCCGCCCGGCAGCGACCAGTTCCCGGAGTCCGCGCGCCGCTGCAACAGGATCCGGCCCCGGTCGTCGGCGACCAGCGCGGACCCGCCGGGTATCAGCGATGTCGCTGCCGGGGCGGACGGGTCGTCGAAGTAGTCCACCCGTCGACTCACCGGCTGGCCTCCCGCATCACTCCTTGCCGAGCGGACCGGCCCTCGTCAGTCGCTCGGCAGGCCGGTCCGGCGCACATGCTCGGCCTCGGCCGGATCCCCGTAGCAGTGCCCGTGCGTGCATGTCGCCGGGTCGCCGCACGGGTTCCGGATCATCCGCTCCGGTTGGTCCCGGACGAGGCCGGTCAGCTCGATCGTCAGCCGGTTCTCGTCGCGGATCCGCGCGGCCTCCGCCGCCTGCTCCGGGGTGTGTCGCCGTGGCCGGGTCATGTTCCCCACGCTACCCACGGGCCGCCGCCGGGCGCAGCATGCCGCCGCAGCTCGTCCAGATCCGTCGACGCGTACCGGGTCGGCACCGCCCGGAGCAGGTCCGCCACCGCGATGCCGACGGTCCGGACCGGGGTCGGGAGCGCCTGCGCGGCGGCGAGCCCGTACCCGATCCCGTCTGCGACATCACCGCGGCGCACCAGCGCGAGGCCGTAGTACACCTGCGCCTCCCGCCACCACACCGGCACCGGCCGCAGGATCGGTTCGGCCGTCTGCCACGTCTGGTCGGCGGCGGCGGGCTCGCCGATCCGGGCCTCCAGGTAGTGCTGGAAGCTGACGGTCCGGGCGAGCGGCCCGTCCGGGCCGGTGTCGGGTAGCCGCTCGGCGACGTCCAACATTCCGCCCAGCGCGCGTCTGCCAGCCGGTAGGTCCTCGGCTAGGGCGTGTACGTGGACCAGCGCCGAATGCGCCTCCAGGGCGCCGAGCGACGGCCGGTCAGAGATGGCCAGAGCCTCGCCGGCCTTCGCCGATGTCTCCCACAGGGTGTAGCCCTCGAAAATGCCCCGGCTGGCAGTCCGGGCCCGGACGAAGACCTGGGAGGCGGTGTCGCCGGAGCGGTCAGCGAGCAGCACCGCCGTCCGGTACCAGCCGTGAGCGCCCGACACGTCGTCCTGGTTGCCGCGCCACAGGCCGTAGAGCTGGGTGAGCAGGCCGGCGGCCCGGAGCAGGTCCGGCGTCGCACCCCGGCTGACGATCTCCTGCTTGGCCAGCATCACCTGGCCGAGCAGGGCAGCACCGTAGGCGGGAGACGGGTCGGTGACGAGGCGGCGGGAGTAGTCGGCAACCACCTGCCCCCAGTCTTCGACTTCACCAGCGGCGTCGACCAGGCCGGCCCGGATCAGCTCGGCGACGGCGACCGCCCCGGCGAGGCCGGCGACTCCGGCCGCGGCGGTCAGGGTGGTCAACAGGGCGCGTCGGCGCATGGCCTGGTCCTCTCCAGTCAGTGCGATCAGGACCGTCAGCAGCGGGGCCGTGCCCAGCGCCCGGTCGCACGCCGCTGCCAGTTCCGGGCTCAGCGACCGGACGCCCGTCTCGACGTGGCCGATCGCTGCCTTGCTGAAGTGCGTACGAGTGGCGAGGGCGGCCAGGCTCATCCCTGCGGCCTCTCGTAGAGAGTGGAGCACCTGTCCCGGCGTGCTGGCCATGATCGCGCCCTATCTGTAGACGGTGGTAGACGCGGGGCGGCTCCCTACGGACCGTAGGCGGGGCCATGCTCCCTGACAAGGGGCCGCACGGCGGTGGATGTCGACCACCGGTCGCAACCGGGCGCCCCGGCCGGTCCGGAGCTTCGTCCCCCCCCGGACGTTCCGGGCCGGCGCCGGATGAGGTGGAGAGTGGCGCTTCGTGACTGGTGTCCGGGGCGCCACGACCCGGGAGGTGACGGAAGAGTGGATCTCGTGGACCGGTGGCGGGCGGATCGCCGGATCGAGGAGCAGCATCGGGACGGTGGCCGGTGTGCCGAATGCGGCCCCCGGGTGGGTGTGTGGTGCTGCTCGCCGCCGTCCGTCGCCGGGTCGACCGGGCGGGGCACCGGCACGATCCGGTCGGGCTTCGGGAGGCTGGTGTGATCCGGCTGGTGCGGCGGTGGCTGACTGTCGAGTGGCCGGTGCCGGTGGAGTGCGCCTTCGCCCGTCTCGTCCTCGGTGCCCACGCGTTGCGGCGGTGCGGCCGGTGTGGTCCGGACGGCTGCCCGCTGTGGTCGTGGGCGGTCGAGGTGCACCGGCGGGAGCAGGCGGTGCGGGTGCTGCTCGGTGGGACGCTGCCGGCGGCGGTCACCGCCGGGGATGTCCGGGCGGCGCTGGAGCGGGTCCGGTGAGCGTGCCGCAGAGCGCTTCCGGGCTGGCCGTCGACTGGGCGTGGGCGACCATCACCACCCATGCCGAGCGGGGCCGGTGTGGCGGCTGTCGGGGGTCGTGGTGCCCGACGGCGGAGTGGGCGTTGTGGGTCGTCATCACCGACGCGCTTGTCGGCCGGGATCCGCGACGGTGTCAGCTCGTCACCGTGGTGGCCCGGCAGGTCCTCGACGCGCACTGGCCGCGCGGGATCGACGGCTGCCGGCCGTGCGGGCTGCCGGACTGCGGCCGCATCCAACTCGCCGGCACGTGGCTGGAGGTCGTCGGCGACGACGCGATCCCCGAATCGGTGCGGATCCTGCTCCCGTCCGCGACCCCGACACCGGAGGACCTACGACGGATCACCGGCATGAACGGCCCCACCACACCGGACACATGATCAGGCGCGGGAGGCGTGACCCATGGATTCCCCGCTCAGACCTGCGGCGCGGCCTCCGTCTGCCGCTCCTTGACGAAGTGGACGTGCATCCAGCCGGGCTGCGGGCCGCGCCACCAGACGGTGGGTTTCTGCAACGCGATCCCGAGCGCGGCGAGCGCCTTGGTCGTCAGCCGCCACTGCGGGCGTACCAGCTTGGCGCCGCAGTGCACGCAGCCCTGCTCCTGGCCGTAGGTGCCGCGCGGGTTGCCGGCGAGGTCGGTGACGGCGGCGGCCAGGGCGTTGGTGTCGACGCGCTGGCCGACCAGCGAGCTGGTCTCGACCCGCAGCGCGCCGAAGAGGTCACGCAGCTTCTCCAGGCTGAACGAGTTCACGTGCCCCCACGGGGGGTTGCGCCGGCCGCAGTCCCGGCAGGTGGTCTGGCCGAGGCGCAGGTCCTGCCGGAAGGGCACACCGATGATGAGGTCCCGCCGGGCCACCCGGGCCAGCTCGGTGCAGGCCGCCGCGAGGCGGTCGGCGGGGACGTGTTCCAGCACCTCGGTGCAGAGGACGAGGTCGAAGCTGTCGTCCGGGTAGTCCAGGGCGGTGATGTCGCCCTGCACGCACTCCACCCGCTCGTGGTCGACCGTCGGCGCGGTGAGGTCGAGCGCGACCACCCGGTCGTAGCGGTCCGCGAGCCGGCGGGCCAGATGGCCGTCCCAGGCGCCGGCGTCCAGCGCCACGCCACCGCCCTCCGGGATCAGCCGGAAGAGGTCGTCGATCCGCTCCCGTTCCTGGGGCGACTTGCGAAGTTCGGCGCGTTGGACGGCCAGATCCATGGTCCTTCTCCCTGATCCCGGCTGGACGGTTCGTTCAACGACTCAACGATCCGCCGGTGACGCCGGCTCGCTCGCCCCGCTGGCCGAAACGCCCTGGTGGCAGCGGCTCAGCGCCGGTGTGCGGCGCTGTCGAAGTAGTCGCGTACCCGCGCGACCACGCGCTCCAGTTGGCCGTCGGAGAGTTCGGGATAGATCGGCAGGGAGAGGCACTCCCGGGCCCACGCCTCGGTCACCGGCAGGTCGCCGGGGCGGTGCCCGAGCGAGGCGTACGCCGGTTGCAGGTGCAACGGGACCGGATAGTGCACCCCGGCCTCGATCCCGGCCTCCCGCAGGTACGCCCGCAGCCCGTCCCGGTGCCCGCTGCGCAGCACGAAGAGGTGGTAGACGCTGCGGCGGTTCGGCGGCTCGACGGGGAGCACGAGGTCGCCGACCCCGGTCAGCCGGGCCCGGTAGGCGGCGGCCAGCTCGCGGCGGCGCCGGTTTCCCTCCGCCAGGGTCTCCAGCTTGACCGCGAGTACCGCCGCCTGGAGGGTGTCCAGCCGCTCCGCGTAGCCGACGCTGAGGTGCTCGTACTTGCTGGTCCGCCCGTGGTTGGCGAGCCGCCGGATCCGGTCCGCCAGCTCCGGGTCGGCGGTGGTGACCGCACCGGCGTCGCCGAAGGCGCCGAGGTTCTTGCCGGGATAGAACGAGAAACAGCCGACCCGGCCGTACGCCCCGGCCCGCACCACCGAGCCGTCCGGCTGGACGTACTCGGCGCCGTGCGCCTGGGCGGCGTCCTCCACCAGCGGCACCCCGGCCGCGGCGGCGAGCGCGCCGATCGCGGCGAGGTCGACCGGCAGCCCGTAGAGGTGGACCGGCAGCACCGCCCGGACCCGGTCGACGACCGCCTTCAGGGCGTCCGGGTCCATCCCGCCGGTCTCCGCGTCCACCTCGACGAAGCGTGGCCGGGCGCCCAGCCAGCTCACCGGCTCGGCGGTGGCGACGAAGGTGTGCGCCGGCACGGCCACATCGTCGCCGCGGCCTATCCCGAGCGCGGCCAGGCTCAGGTGGATCGCGGCGGTGCCGGAGGCGACCCCGACCGCGTGTCCGGTGCCGCAGAACGCGGCGAACGCCGATTCGAACTCGCCGACGTCGCGGCCGAGAATGAAGCGGGTCTCCTTGACGACCGACCGCATCGCCGCGTCGATCGCCGACCGGTGCCGGTCGTAGGAGGCGGCCAGGTCGACCAGGGGGATTCGGGACATGCTGGGCTCCTGATGCTGCTCAGTGGAGGGCCGTGGTCAGGTCGGTACGCCGGTCGGTGACCTGCGGCACGGCCACGGTCGCGCCGCCGGCCCGCAGCGAGGCGTCCACCGCCTCCAGCACCGCCACCACCCGGGCGCCGTTCCAGCCGTCCGTCCGGGGCCGGGCGCCGGTGCGTACGCAGTCGAGGAAGTGCCGCAGCTCCAGTTCGAGCGGCTCCACCATCGACAGCGCCGGCACGTGCACCGCGTCGTCGCGCAGCCGGTACCGCCGGATGCCGTGCCCGTCCGGCTCCAGCGGCTCCGCGCCCTTGTCGAAGACGGTCAGCCGGGCCTCGGTGTTCAGGTCGTCGTAGACCAGCATCCGCCGGGTGCCGACGACGGTGGTGCGACGGGTCTTCGCCGGGTCCAGCCAGCTCACGTGCATGTGCGCCACCACGTCCCCGGGATACCCCATGGTGACGAAGACGACGTCCTCGACGCCGTCGTGCAGATACCGCCCGCCCTGCGCGGCGACCCACCGCGGCCCGGTGCCGAGCAGGTAGTTGGCGATGGAGACGTCGTGCGGCCCGATGGACCAGAAGGTGTGCAGGTCGCTCTGGATCCGGCCGAGGTTGAGGCGCTGGGAGTGCAGGTGGAGGACGTCGCCGATCTCGCCGGAGCGGACGTACTCGTGCATCCGCACCACGGCGGGGACGTACTCGAAGGTGTGGCCGACCATCAGCACCAGGCCGGCCCGGTCGGCGGTCCCGGCCAGGGCGACCGCGTCGGCGACCGACATCGCCAGCGGCTTCTCGACGAAGACGTGCCGGCCGGCGGCCAGCACCCGCCGGACCAGCGACGCGTGGCTCGGCGCCGGGGTGGCGACCAGGACCGCCTCGACCCGGTCGTCGGAGAGCACCGCCGCCAGGTCGTCGGTGGCCCGCAGCCCCGGGTAGCGCTCCGTCGCGGCCCGGCGCCGTTCCGGACTGGCGTCGACCACGTGACGCCACCGCGACTGCGCGAGCCTGTCGAGGTTACGGGCGAGGTTGGTGCCCCAGTAACCGAAGCCGATGAGGGCCAATTCTCCGGTCACGCAGACCTCCATTGGATCGCACCGCTGGCTTTCGCCGCCCGACAGGAGATGAATCGATTCCTGAAATCGATTTATCGAGAATGGGAGATCGCAGATTGCCTCAATTAGTCGGGATCGTGCAATGGCCGGGCCGCGACCCGCCAGCCGGCTGTCCGTTTCCCGACTCGGATCCGCCGTCGCGGTCGACGTTCAGATCGGGTGCGAGGACTGGGACCGAGCATTCCGGGTGGTCGGCACCAACGTCATGGACTGTTGATTCTGTTCCACCTGTCCGCAGAGCGAGGCGAGACGCTCGATGAGCTTCTCCGGATCGTCGAACGGATCCAGCCCGATGATGTCCGTCGGATTCAGGGCCGGCACCGGGACGTGGGAGATCAGCGGGTGCAGCGGCCGTACGTCGACCTCACCGGCACCGAAGAGGTCCTCGTGCAGCTTCTCGCCGGGCCGGAGTCCGGTGTAGACGATCCGGGGCGGCTGGGACGCCTGCGCGGCGAGCTGCCGGGCGAGGTCGTCGATGCCGACCGGCTTGCCCATGTCGAGCACCAGCGCCTCGCCGTCCCGCCCGATCGCCGCCGCCTGGAGCACCAGGTGCACCGCCTCCTGCACCGTCATCAGATAGCGGGTCACCTCGGGGTGGGTGACCGTGACCGGCAGCCCGGCCTCGATCTGCGCCCGGAACGCCGTCACCACCGAGCCCCGACTGCCGAGCACGTTGCCGAAGCGGACGCTGAGGAAGGTGCCGGCCGAGTTGGCGGCGGCGTACGCGGTGAGCCGCTCGGTGATCCGCTTGGAGTAGCCGAGCACGCTTATCGGGTTCGCGGCCTTGTCGGTCGAGATGTTGACGAACTTCTGCACCCCGCGACACGCGTCGAGGACCGCGAGGGTGCCCCAGACGTTGGTCTGCACCGCCTCGCCCGGGTGCTGCTGCAACAGCGGCAGGTGCTTGAGCGCGGCGGCGTGGAAGACGATGTCCGGGCGGCGGTCGGCCATGATCCGGTTGAGCCGCTCGGCGTCGCGGATGTCGGCGAGGATCAGCTCGGAGCTGTCCAGCAGCGCCCGGCCGGAGAGCGAGAGTTGGAGGCTGTGCAGGGCCGACTCGTCCCGGTCGAGCATCATCAGCTCGGCCGGGTCGGCCTGGGCGATCTGCCGGCACAGCTCCGAGCCGATCGAGCCGCCGGCGCCGGTCACCAGGATCCGGCGCCCGGCGAGGCCGTTGTCGGCGCTCTTCAGGTTCGTCGCCACCTGCCGGCGGCCGAGCAGGTCGTCGATGTCGACGTCGCGTACGTCGGCGACGCTGATCCGGTGGTCGACCAGCTCGCGTACCGGAGGAAGGATCTTGAAGGCGGCCCCGGCGGCGAGGGTGGCGGTCCGGACCTCGCGGATCAGTTCGGCGTCGGCGTTGGCGACCGAGAAGATGACCGTCCCGGCGCCGGTCCGGCCCACCGCCTTGGCGATCTCGGCCCGGCCGCCGAGCATCCGCACCCCGTCGAAGCAGAGGTGCCGCTTCTCCGGATCGTCGTCGAGGAGGCCGACCGGCAGGTAGTGGCCCCGGGGGTCGCTCAGCATCGCGCGCAGCAGCGCCTGGCCGGCGGAGCCCATCCCGAAGAGCAGCACCGGCATGGCCGACTGGATGGTGGGGCGGAGCGACCTGTCGCGCTGCTGCCGGTAGGCGACCCGGACGGAGAGCATGAGCAGCAGGGCCAGCGCCGCCCCGACCGGTGGGGTGCTGGCCGGGACCGGCCGGGGCGACATCGCGAGTACGCCGAGCAGCATCACCGCCGCGACGCAGCCGACCGTGCCGGCGAGGGTGCGGGCGTCCTGGAGACTGCCGAGCGGGTGCCGCCCCCAGTGCCGGTGCCGGAGCCGGGTCACCAGACCGCTCAGGACGGCGGCGATCAGCCCGGCGCAGATCACCCTGGTGAGCTCGTCGACGGTGACGTCGAATTCGTGCCGCGCCCATGCCGCCGCCGCGAAGCCGCCCAACCACCCTGCGCTGTCGGTGGCCACCAGCGCCAGGGAGCGGCGGTGCGCTCCTCTCCACGGTGTGGTGGCGTCGGTGGGCGTGGGCGTGGCTGCACTCTGCTGCATCTACGGCTCCCTGCGTCGGACTGCCCTGACGCAGGTCCGGATGACTCCTCGCCAGGCTAAATACTATCTAGCCGAATTTCTCGCATGCTGCTGTTGTTTCACCTTTTTGGAAGCTCCGGATCTGTTTCGTATTCGCGAAAGCCGTGGAGGTTTTACGTATATTCCTCGCATCGTGCGGCATTGTCATTATGTGCCGCCGTGCAGCCGTCTCCTCGGTGCCGGTGATGCGTTAGTCAGACGTTGATGTGAGACGCCGCAGCCTGCCCAGAAAGTGCGTCCGGCGGCCGCGTATCGGCACTCGCCGAAGAAGAGGTTGACACGATGCGACTGTTGGTGACCGGCGGCGCCGGCTTCATCGGTGCGAACCTGACCCGGGCCGCGCTGGCGGACCCGACGATCATGGACGTCCGGGTGGTGGACGACCTGTCGACCGGCGCCCGGAGCAACCTGGCGGGGCTCGACGTCGAGCTGGTGGCGGGCTCGATCCTCGACGAACGGGTGCTGGCCCGCGCGGTCGCCGACCGGGACGCCGTGGTGCACCTGGCGGCGCTGCCGAGCGTGCCGCGCTCGGTCCGCGACCCGGTCGCCTCGCACCGGGTCAACGCGACCGGGACGGTGTCGGTCTTCGAGGCGGCGCGCCGGCACGGCGTACGGCACGTCGTGGTCGCCTCCTCCTCCTCGGTCTACGGGGCCAACCCCGACCTGCCGAAGAGCGAACTCGGCTGGACCAGGCCGCTGAGCCCGTACGCGGCGAGCAAGCTCGCCACCGAGGCGTACGCGCTGGCCTACCAGGCCTGCTACGACCTGCCCACCCTCGCCTTCCGGTTCTTCAACGTCTACGGGCCCCGGCAGCGGCACGACCACGCGTACGCGGCGGTGATCCCCCGGTTCGTGCACGCCGCGCTGCACGGCCAGCCGGTCACCTTCTTCGGCGACGGGCGCCAGACCCGCGACTTCACGTACGTGGACACGGTCTGCGACGTGCTGCTGGACGCGGTACGGCGCCGGGTGCACCACCCGCAGCCGGTGAACCTGGCCTTCGGGACGCAGACCGACCTGCACACGGTGGTGGCCGAGCTGGAGGTGCTGCTGGCCCGCCCGATCGCCCGGGAGACGGCGCCGGAACGGACCGGGGACGTGCGGCACTCCAGCGCGGACAACCGGCTGCTGCGCCAGCTCTTTCCCGAGGTGACGGCGACCTCGCTGGCGGACGGCCTGAGGGCGACGGCGGAGTGGTACCGGGCGCACTACGACCAGGCTGGGCTGACCGGCGCCGCCGAGCCGAGCACCGTACCGGCCTGACCGGGCCCGCGACGGGCGACCCGGCCTGCCCCAGGACGACCGGCCCGTGCCCCAGGACGACCGGCCCGTGCCGGCGCGCCCCCGGCCGCGGGCCGTGCCGTGTCGGTCAGGCCGGCCGGGCGCGGTGCCGGGCGCCGGTATCGCGGAGCAGCTCCAGATACCTCGCCATCTGGTCTTCCCGGAACAGGCCCTGCTGCACGGCGGCCGGTAGCGCCGGAATCCGGCCGTCGCGGTCCTTGACCGCCAGCCAGCGCCGTAGCTGCTCCGCGATCTCCGCCGGATCGCTCAGCACCACCCCGGCACCGCGCGCGCGGATGAGCTCGGCGACGACCCCGTCCCGGTGGCCGATCATCAGGATCGGTCGCCGGGCGTGCAGGTAGTCGAAGAACTTCCCGGGTACGGTGCCGGCGTCGCGCGGGTCGTTCCACATCAGCAGCACCAGCACGTCGGCTTCGGCCTGGATGCGCCACGACCGCTCCGCCGGCACGTGGCCGAGCACGGTGACGGCCTCCGGCACGGCGCTGCGCCCGGCGGCGTCGACCGCGACGCCGTTGTCCGGGCCGGCCTGGACGAAGTGGACGCGTCGCGCCTCGTCCCCGAGGAGCGCGATCGCGTCGAGGAGCGGCCCCGGGCTGCGCTTGCCGGGATAGAGGAGCCCGGTGTGGGCCAGCCGCAGGCTCTGCGGACCGGTCGCTCCGGCCGGCCAGCAGGTGCCCGCCGCCCCGGGTGACGACACCGCCGGCTCCGCACGCCGGTCGATGCCGTTCATCACGACCTCGGTGTCGACCCGGAAGGTGGCACGCAGGGTCTGCGCTATCGGGGCGGAGATGGTGACGCAGCGGGCCACCGACCGCAGCAGGCGCCGCTCCAGCCAGTGGTCGGCCCGCCGGCGCAGCGCGACCCGGCTCGGCACCCGGTATTCGTTGCCGACCGTCCACAGGTCGCGGTAGTCGGCGACCCAGGGCGCACCGAGTTTCCGGGCCAGCGCGGCGGCCACGACGAATCCGGAGAATGGTGGCCCGGTCGCGAATATGACGTCGGGTCGCCAACTCCGTTGCGCCCTGAGAAAGCCGGTGACGGCGGGGACGATCCAGGTCGACTCCCCGTCCGGAAACATGAGTGCCTCGCGCCCGAGGAATTTGGCGGAACGGGTGGCCGCCGAGCGGAGGCCGGCGGGGCGGAGTAACGCGGGGCGGAGTAACGCGGGGCGGAGTAACGCGGGGCGGAGCGGTGCGGGTCGAGCGCGTGGCGTACCGTCGCCGTCCCGGACCGGTCGCGACCCGGCGCCGAGCTGCGGCCAGTGGAACAGCGGCGCCGCCCGCACCACCTGCCATTCCGGTATGCCGATGCCGGCGACGTTCCGGTCCGACGGCGTCGCGGTCAGGACGCGCACGTCCCAGCCGCTTCGCACGGCGATCCTGGCCAGCGCGGCGGGCCGCCTGCCACCCACCATCTCCGACGGTGGGAAGCAGTGGGAGACGATCAACAGGCGCGGCGGCGCGGCCGGGATGCGGCCGGCGGGTCCGGGCGGAGCGGGCAGGGAACCGGGTCCGGCGGAGGCCGCACGGCGGGCGTCCGCACCGGTAGGCGGAGCTGTCATGAGATCCCTTCGAATACGGCTGTGAAAGGTTTTCCGGAATCGCGGTCCTTCGGCCGAATAATGCAATGGGACGGGCCGTTTGTGGGCGCGTCCGGGCGCCGTTACTCGCGCCCACCATAACGGGTGAACCGGCGCCTCCGTCACCTTTGCGCGGACTCCGCCGTTAGTCAGACGCGCGACCGCGCAGCGGCGGGGTGCCGCAGAAAGAAAGAAGGGGCAGCGCTTGGCGTCGCGGCAGGGAGGACCTTGATGCGGGTGGTGGTCACCACGGAGTCCCGGTGTCTGCGGACGCCGGACGCGCGGGTGTGGATCCACGCGGGACCGAGCTATCCGAACTGGAGCCGCTACCTGGCAGCCTTCCGGAGTGTCCGGGTCGTCGCCAGGGTGCGCGACGTCCCCGAGGTGCCCGGCGGAGCGTCCCGGGTGGACGGGGAGGGCGTCGAGGTCTGGCCGGTGCCGCACTACCAGGGACCCGCCGAATACCTGCGCCGCCAGGGCGCGGTCAGGCGGGCCGTGACCGCCGCCGCCGACGCGGCCGACGCGGTGATCCTGCGCGTGCCGTCCCCGGTCGGGTCGCTGCTGGCCAGGGCGCGGGAACGGCAGGGCCTGCCGTACGCGCTGGAGGTGATCGGCGACCCCTACGACGTCTTCGCCCCCGGGACGCTACGCCATCCGCTCCGGCCCGTGCTGCGGCACCTGACCACCAGACGGCTGCGGCACCAGTGCCGGACGGCGGTCGGCGCGGCCTACGTGACCGAGCACTACCTGCAACGCCGGTACCCGGTCCGCGAGGGCGCGGTGAGTACCCACGTGTCGAGTGTGAACCTTCCGCCGGACGCCTACGTCGGGCAGCCGCGCGTCGTCGACGGTCCTCGCGGCGCCGGCACGGTCGTCTCGGTCGGCATGCTGGCGCAGCTCTACAAGGGCGTCGACACGCTCCTCGCCGCACTGGCCCGGCTCGCCGGCCCCGGTCTCCGGCCCCGGCTCGTACACCTCGGTGACGGCAGGTTCCGTCCGGAACTCGAACGCCTCGCCGACCGGCTCGGCGTGGCGGACCGGGTGACGTTCGCCGGTGTCGTCTCCACCGGCGAGGCGGTCCGCCGGCACCTCGACGCGGCGGACCTCTTCGTGATGCCCTCGCGCACGGAGGGGCTGCCCCAGGCGCTGATCGAGGCGATGGCCCGTGGCCTGCCGGCGATCGGCACGACCGTCGGCGGCATCCCGGAAGTGCTCGGCATCGACGACCTGGCCCCCCCCGACGACCCGGCCGCGCTGGCCACCGCCATCGGCCGGATGCTGGCCGACCCGGCGCGGATGACCGCCGCCTCCGCGCGCAACCTGGCCCGGTCGCGCGACTTCTCCGCCGACACGCTCGCCCACCGGCGGACCGCCTACTACCGGGCGGTGGCCGCCGCGACGGCCCAGGGCGGCCACCGCCCGGTCCTGCACGCCACCGGATAGCGCGACAGGAGCAGCATCGTGTCCAGACCAGTCGGCGGCGCCGCCCGCGACACGTCCGGCCAGGCCGGAGTGCCAACCGATGAGCCGGTTGCCGGGATGACCGACGAGCCGGCCGCCGGGACGGCGGGTGAGCCGGCCCGCTACCACGTGGTCCGGGTCTTCGGGTCGCTGGACGTCGGGGGAGCGGAGCGCCGGACCGTCGAACTTCTGCCGCTGTTGGCGGAGGCGGGTGCGGTGCTGCACTTCGTCACGCTCAGCGGGCGGGCCGGGGTGCTCGGCCCGGTCGTCGAGCGGATGGGCGCCACGGTGCATCCGCTCCCGCTGGACCTCCGGTTTCCGCTCCGCTTCCTGCGCCTGCTCCGGCGACTGGAGGTGCGGGTGGTGCACTCCGACGTCTCGACCTTCTCCGGCGCGCTCGTGCTGCTGGCGGCGCTGGCCGGGGTCCCGGTCCGGATCGCACACTTCCGCAGCGACGGTGACGGCCGCCCGAGCACCCTGCGGCGCCGCACCCAGCGGTGGGTGATGCGGAAGCTGATCGACATCTTCGCCACCGATGTCGTCGGGGTCTCGCCCGGCGCGCTCCGTCACGCGTACCGGCCGTCCTGGGAGTCGGACCCGCGCTGCCGGGTCATACCCAACGGCCTCGATCTCGGACGGCTCGCCCGCCGTGGCGACCTCGACCTCCGGGCCAGCGTGGGGGCGGCACCCGGCGAGATCGTCTGCCTGCACGTCGGCCGCCCGGCACCGGAGAAGCGGCGCTGGATCGTCCCACAGGTCGTCGCGGCGCTGGCCGCGAGCGGTCGCCCGAGCCGCGCCGCGCTGGTCGGGGCGCGCGACGCCGACGACGAGGCCCGGGTGCTGCGCGAGGCCGAGGCGGGCGGGGTCGTCGACCGCGTACACCTGCTCGGCGCCCGGGAGGACGTCGGTGACCTGATGCGGCAGGCCGACGTCGTCGTCCTCCCCTCCGAGCGGGAGGGGCTGCCCGGCGTGGTGCTGGAGGCGCTGGCGGTCGGGACCGCGGTCGTCGCCGCCGACCTGCCCGGCGTGCGCTTCATCGCCCGGCACCTGCCCGGCGTCACCGTGGTGGGCCGGGACGCCCCGCCGGCCGAGTGGGCGGAGGCGATCGGACGGGCGGTCCGGCCGTGTCGGGAGCGGGACCCGGAGGCCGCCGTCCGGGCCTTCCGGGCCAGCGTCTTCACCCTGGAGGCGGCGGCCTCGGCGCATGTCGCGATGTACCGCCGGGCGCTGCCCGGTGCCCGGCACGACGGGACGGCGGCACAACCATGTGCGGCATAGCCGGAGTCGTCTCGACCGCCGGCCCCGATCCGGCGCTGGTGCACCGGATGTGTGACGTGATCACCCACCGGGGTCCGGACGGCGCCGGGGTGCACGTGGACGACGGGTGCGCCATGGGGATGCGCCGGCTGGCCGTCATCGACGTCGCCGGTGGCCAGCAGCCGGTGCGGAACGAGGACGGCACGGTGGTCGCCGTCTTCAACGGCGAGATCTACAACTTCGCCGCCCTCCGCGCCGACCTGGCCCGCCGGGGGCACCGGCTGCGCAGCGACGGCGACTCGGAGTGCCTGGTCCACCTCTACGAGGAGCACGGCGACGACCTGGTGCACCGGCTCCGCGGCATGTTCGCCTTCGCCATCTGGGACACCCGGCGACGCCGGCTGCTGCTCGGCCGGGACCGGGTCGGCAAGAAGCCGTTGTACTGGTGGTCCGACGGCGCCACCATCACGTTCGGCTCGGAGGCGAAGTCGCTGCTCCAGGACCCGGGCCTGGAGCGCCGGCTCGACCTCGCGGCGCTGCACCACTATCTCAGCTACCAGTACGTGCCGGCACCCTGGTCGATCTACCAGGGGATCCGGAAGCTTCCCCCCGGTCACCTGCTGAGCTGGCAGGACGGCGCGGTCGAGGTGCGCAGGTACTGGAGACTCGACTGCACGCCGCACGAGGTGCCGGACGAGGACGAGGCGGCGGAGCAGCTCCGGGAGCGGCTGCTGGACGCCGTCCGGGTCCGGATGGTCAGCGAACGCCCGCTCGGCGCCTTCCTCTCCGGCGGCGTGGACTCCTCCGCGGTGGTGGCCGCGATGGCGCGCTGCTCGACCGGACCGGTCAGGACCTTCAGCATCGGCTTCGACGAGGCGCGCTACGACGAGCGCGAGCACGCCCGGCTGGTCGCCCGGCGGTACGGCACCGACCACCACGAGCTGGTGGTCACCCCCTCCTGCGTCGACCTCCTGCCGGCGCTCACCCACCACTTCGACGAGCCCTTCGCCGACTCGTCGGCGATACCGAGCTTCTACGTGGCCCGGCTGAGCCGCGAGCACGTCACGGTGGTGCTCAACGGGGACGGCGGCGACGAGTGCTTCGGCGGCTACCGGCGGTACGCGCTGATCCGGGCGCTCGACCGGGTGCCGGGATGGGCGACCCCACGGGCACTGCACCGGGTCGGCGGCGGGATCGTCGCGCACACCAGCACCGGTTCCCGGCCGCGTGCCCTGGGCCGGATCCTCCAGCTGCTCGGCCAGCCGGCGCTGGCCCGCTACGCCTCGCTGATCTCCGTCTTCCCGCCGGCGCAGCAGGTCGACCTCTACACCGACGAGCTGCGCGAGCACCTCGCCGGGGTGGACAGTTGGGCGCTGCTCGGCGAGGCGTACGCGGCCTCCCGGGCGGCGGACCGGCTGGGCCGGCTCATCGACGCCGACGTGCAGACCTACCTGCCGGGCGCCCTGCTGCCCAAGGTCGACATCACGACCATGGCCAACTCCCTGGAGGCGCGGTCGCCGCTGCTCGACCACCACCTGATGGAGTGGGCGGCGCACCTGCCGACCCGGTTCAAGATCCGGGGCAGCACGACGAAGTACCTGCTCAAGCGGGCGGTCGCGCCCTGGCTGCCGGACGAGATCGTCAACCGGCCGAAGATGGGCTTCGGCGTGCCCCTGGGCCGCTGGTTCCGGGGCGAGCTGCGCGACCTCTCCTGGGGCGTGCTGACCGACCGGACGGCCCGGTCGCGCGGGCTGTTCCGGCCCGAGGCGGTCACCGCGCTGCTGGAGCGGCACGACCGGGGCGACGACGAGAGCCACCGGATCTGGGCACTGGTCCAGTTCGAGCTCTGGCACCGGAACTGGCTGGACCGCGCCGGCACCCCGTCGGCGGCGGCGCCGTACCACGATCTGCTCGCCCGGCAGTCGTGACCGGCCGGACCGGGACGCCGGCCCGGCAGCGGTCGACACTGCGCCAGGCGACCTGGAACGCCGTCGCCCGGGTGCTGGTGCTCGGGCTCAACGCGGTCAGCGGGGTCCTGGTGGCCCGCGCGCTGCTGCCGGAGGGGCGCGGCGTGACCGCGCTGGTGATCGCGACCGCGACCACCACCATCGCGCTCGGCTATCTCTCCGTGGAGCAGTCGCACGTCCGGCTCTGGGCGGGCCGGCGTGACGAGATTCTCGCCAACAGCGTGCTGCTCGGGCCCGCCGTCGGCATCCTCGCCGCGCTCGGCGCCGCCCTGCTGCTCTGGGCGGGTACCCGGTTCGGCATCACCATCGCGAGCCCCGAGCTGCTGGCCATGGCGCTGGCGTCGGTGCCGGCGGGGATAACCGCGCTCTACCTCAACGGTGCCCTGACCCTGGACGCACAGATCGCCCTGGTCACCCGCTCCATGCTCTACGTCGCCCTCCTCCAGTTCGGCGCGACGGCCCTGCTCGCGGTCGGGGGATGGCTCACGCCCGGCTGGGTGGTGGCGATCTGGAGCGCATCCTCGGCCTCCGCGCTGCTGGTGCTGCTCGCCCGCGAGCGCCCGCGGCTGAGGTGCTGGAATCCGGCGCTGGCGTGGCAGGCGATCTCGCTGGGCATGCGCTTCCATCCGGGCTCGGCCGCGCTGAACCTGGCGCTCCGCCTCGACGTCTTCATCCTCGGCGCGCTCACCTCGCCGGCGGCCGTCGGCCTCTACGCCCTGGCGGTGACCGTCGGAGGATTCGCCCGCATCCCGGCCGAGGCGGTCCGGGGGGCCTTCCTGTCCCGCCAGGCCGAGGGCGAGCTCGTCGACGCCGTCGAGGCGACCACCCGGGCCACCCGGATCTCCACCCTGCTGGCGGCGGTCTCCGTCGGAGGGCTCTGCGCGACCGCGCCGGTGCTGATCCCGCTCGCGTACGGCGCCGCCTTCGCCGGCAGCGTCCAGGCGATGTACGCGCTCGGCCCCGGGCTCTTCCTCATGCACGCCGGTCGGCAGATCGGTGCGTACCTGATCCGCTGCGACCGGCCGCTGGTCGTCTCCGCGTTCCCCGCGGTGGCGCTCGCGCTGAACATCGCGCTCAACCTGGTCCTGATCCCGCGGTGGGGGATCGTCGGCTGTGCCCTCGCCGCATCGGTCAGCTACGCCACGCTGACCCTGGCGCAGGTGGTCCGGTTCTGCCGGATGGCCGGGGTCGGATGGCGGCGACTGGTGCCGGGGGCGGCCGAGACGGCCATGCTCCGGAAGTTGCTGCTCACGTCGACCGGGCGGATGCTGTGCAGGTCGACCGGGCGGAACCGGTCGACCGGGCGGAACCGGCGCTTCCCGGCCGCTGCCGGGACGGCCGGCCGGCGGGCGTGGAGGTCAGGCGCCGCCGTGCCGCCGGAAGACGAACTCGTTGCAGCCCAGGTCGCCGCCGCAGGTGGTGAGGTGGGTCAGCTCGAAGCCCCGGTCCCGGACGAACCGGAAGATCTGCTCCGGCCGCGCCACCTCGAACGGGTAGCCGCCGACCCAGTCGACGAGGTCGTGGCTCCGGGACATGCCCCGGCGGATCGGTCGGGGCGGAAACTGGCGGGGCATGACGAGCTGGAGGAGCTTCCGGAGCGGAACTCGCCGGTATAGGTACATGGTGCTGAGCCCGAGGAGCAGCATCCGGCCGAGCCGTCCCGAGGAGTTGTAGCGGCGCTTGACCCACCGCCAGACCCGGCTCGCGGGGCCCTGGTCGTTGTAGATCGCCACGAAGAGCCGGCCGCCCGGCCGGGTCAGGTCGACGGCCGCCGCCAGGGCCTTCCACATGTCGCCGGTGTGGTGCAGCACGCCCCAGGAGTAGACCACGTCGAACTGGCCCAGCCTGGCCGCGTACGCCCGGTCGAGGATGGAACCCTGCTCGACCGTCCAGTCGCCGCCGGCCGCGTACCGCTGCCGGAGCGCGGTGGTGGCCGCCACCGAGTCGGGGTCGAAGTCGAAGGAGTGCACGGTGGCGCCGAGCCGGTGTGCCGCCAGGGAGAAGAGCCCGCTGCCGCAGCCGATGTCAAGGAACGACCTGCCGGTCAGATCCGGGACGGCCAGCGCCCGGGTCAACGAGGCGGTCGCCGAGGCGATCCTGTCGTCGTCCATCACCTCGACGAACGACTTCCAGTTGGCGCCGAAGCCGAACCGCTGACCGGCGGCGACCTCGCTCCTGCTATCGAGCATGGGCTTCCTCCCTGTGCGGATGTGGACGGGGGACCTGTCCGGTTCCGAGGATCGGGCCGGTGCCGACGGTTGAGGCGGTGCCGACGGTCGGGCCGGTGCCGAGTGCCCGGCCGGTGTCGGTGTCGGTGTCGGCGTCGGCATCGGCGTTGTCGGCCGGGCGGCGGCGGTTGGCGAGCACGCAGCCGAGGCAGATCCAGAACCCGACGATGACGACCGGGCAGACGAGCACGTTGGCGAACGCCAGGGTCACCGCTCCGCCCGCCACGGCGGCGCGCAACGGCGTGAGCAGTGCGTCACCGCGGACGAGCAGCCCCGCGACCACCAGGGTGATCAGGAGCAACGCCGCCGGGATGCCGGCCTCCGCCGCCAGGCCCAGATAGTCGTTGTGGGTCTTCAGGAATCGGCCCACGTCCGGATGGTTCATGGCGTAGTAGGGGAACATGCGGTAGCCGATACCGTTGAACGGATGCTGGGTAATGGCGCTCAGCGTCGCGCTGAGTACGCCGGCTCGCCCGGAGTCGTCGGTGAGCTGCGACATCGGGCGCTCGTCGAACACCACCGTCCAGATCGGTTTGCGGAATACGTAGACGGCGGCGGCCAGAATTCCGCTGATCGCCATTCCGATGAACCGCTGCCGTGCCGGCCGGTTCGAGATCACGGCCACCAGCACGCCGGCCACCGCGGCCAGCACTCCCGCCCGGGACTGGGTCTGCTGCACCGCCGCCAGGCAGATCGCGGCCGGCGCGAGGTGGTAGAGCCGGCGAGGCTGGCGCGCGAGGGCGACGCCCGTGCCCACCGAGGGGGCCAGCAGCGCGGCGAGGTAGTTGGAGTTGATGCCGAGAGCCTCGAGCCGGCCACCGTTGTAGTGCCCGTTGAACAGCGCGTAGAGGCCGACGATGCCACCGGTCAGCGCCACCAGCCGCGCGACGTCCGCCGGTTTCGGCGGCCACACGGTGACCGCGATCAGCAGACCCAGGCCACCGATGACCACGATGAGATGGGTCAGACCGGAGAACCTGCCGGGCAGGTCCGGCGTCCAGGCGTTGTCCCGGACCGTCGTGCTGAGCAGGAGCAGACCGGCGAGGGCGGCGACGCAGAGCGCGGGCCAGCCCATCCGGAGCGGGCGGGTGCGCCCGACGGGCGACCGCAGGGTCGGCACCAGCACCAGCCCGACGGCGAGACTCACCAGCAGGACCCCGCGCACGTCGTCCGCCACGAACGAGAGGTGGGCCACGCTCAACGGCACCACGGAGAGGATGAGCAGGTCAGGGCGGCCCAGCACGATCGGCACGGCCGCGGCGACCACCACGGCCAGGCCCGCCGCGAGTGGATGCGCGACCACCAGATATCCGACCAGGCAACCGGCCACCAGCGAGATGAGTGGCCAGGTCAGGCGCCGGTGGGCACGGGGCGGCATGGTGAACCGGCCGGCGGGAAACGGCGGTGGTGGCCATGTCTGTGACCTCGGGTGAGCCGTCACTGAAGACCTCTCCGGCCGTGACGCGCAAACGTCGATAGAATGTCGGAACAAATGCAGATCCTACCCGGCTCCGGCGTACTGGAAGCGCATATCACGGTATTCGGGCGCTCCCAATTAATAGGGGCGAGTGCGGTCCGGATCGGCTACCGGATAAATTGACGAGAATTCCTCGTGAGCCCTTTCTTCCGTGCCGGGTCCGCTGGCGGTGCCGGGTCCGCTGGCGGTGCCGGGTCCGCTGGCGGTGCCGCCGCCGGCGGCCCGCTCGATGGCGTCGGCCACCCGGACGGCGGCCAGCCGGTTGTCGAAGAGCCGCAGGGCGCGGTCGCGGGCGCGATCACCTCGCGCCCGCAGCCGGCCGGCCTCGAACTCGCGGTACGCGGCCTCCAACGCCGACGCCAGGGCCGGCGCGTCCCCCCGGGGCACCACCCAGCCGGTCTCCCCGTCGACGGTCTCGGGGAGCCCTCCGGCGTCGCTGACCACGCTCGGCAGGTTCATCGCGCTCGCCTCGCAGGCGGCTCCGTGGCCCTCGGAGAGGGACGGACTGACGCTCAGGTCGGCGGCCTCGTAGCAGGGTCGCACGTCCGGCATCGACTCGACCCAGGTCACGCTCGGGTCCGCGTCGAGGTCGAACCGCCGGACGAGGTCGCGCCGGTACGCCTCACCGGCGGCGGTCCACCCGCCGCCGACCAGCAGCAGATGGGCCCGGGGGTGCCGGGCGTGGAAGGTGCGCCAGGCGGCCAGGAGGACGTCGTGGCCCTTGATGGCCCGGCCGTGGTGCGCCAGCCGCTTCGGCGGATAGACGTACGCCACCATCACCGCGAGGAACGCGCCCTGGTCGATGCCGAGGTCGGCGCGGATCTTCGCCCGCAGCTCCTCGCGGCTGGCCGGTGCGCCGGTCGCGGGGCGGTCCCGGTCGGCGAGGGACCAGGAGGGCGCGAAGTGCGCCGGATCCACCCCGTAGGTCGCCACCGGACGGCGGGGGGCCGGACAGCCGAGATCCCCGTAGCGCCGTGAGGTGTGCGCGGTGCCGCAGATGGTGACGTGGTCCAGCCGCCACAGCACCCGCTCGACCGGCCGGATCAGCGCGGACTCGAGGAAGAGCGGGCCGGCGACCATGTGCACCCGGCGTACCGGAAGTCCCAGCGTGCCCAGCCGGGCCGCCAGGGCGGACGCGTAGAGGTGGTAGTGCAGCACGTCCGGCCGGAGCCGGCGGACGAGGCGGCGGAGCCGCCACAGGCCGCGCAGCGTCGCCGGGCGCGGCCGGAAGCCGAAGTCGAAGGGGGAGTCGAGCACCGGGAAGCCCCGGCGGGTCAGCTCGGCGGTCAACCGGCCGGGGCCGGGCGGCAGCACCACGAGGACCTCGTGCCCGCGCCGCCGGAGTTCGGTCACCTGCGGGATGATCCACAACCCCCCGCTGTTCGTCTTCAACAGGACCACGACGCGCAGCGGGTCCCGGCCCGCAGCGAGCGGACCGGACCCACCCGGGTGAACGTTCACCTGGCCGGTACCCCCTTGACGACCACGCCGGCCGGGACGTCCCGGACGACGCAGGCGCCGGCGCCGACCACGCTGCCGGCGCCGACCCGCAGGCCCTGGAGCACGGCGGCCGTGGTGCCGATCAGGACGCCGGACTCGAGTACGCAGTTGCCGGAGACCGCGGCCAGCGGGTTCACCGAGACGTGGTCCGCCAGCGTGCTGTCGTGCCCGACGGTGCAGTTCTGGTTCAGGTGCACGTGCCGGCCGAGCCGGACGTTGGTGGTGACCCGGGCACCGGCGAAGATCACCACGCCGTCCCCGACGGTGTTCGCCGGACCGAGCGTCGCGTCCGGATGCACCAGCACCGCGCCCGGCAGCCGGTAGCCGTCGACGCGCGCACCCAGGTCGCGGCGGACCCGCGGGTCGCCGACCCCCAGGACGACGTGGGTGCCCGCCGGGGCGTCGCGCAGCCAGGTCACCGGCCCGAGGTACGGCACGTCGAGGCGCTGCACCTGCTTGAGGTTCGCCTCCGCCGGGTGGTCGTCGACGAAGCCGCGCAACCGCCAGCGCCGCGCGGCCGGCGTGACCTCGTTGACCGCCCGGACGATCTCGGCGATCTCCCGGCCGTGCCCGCCGCAGCCGACGATCACGACGTCGACGCTCACCGCCGTGCCTCCGGCGTCGAGCCGTTCCTGCCGACGGCACCGACGCCGGCGAGCGACCGTCGCGTGCCGAGAAACTCCGGCATGGTCGCGTTGCCGTCGGCCGCGATGCCGTGCCGACGCAGCACCCGGGCGACCGTCCTGAGCAGGATGCGCAGGTCGAGGCCGAGGCAGCGCCGGTCGACGTACCAGACGTCGTGGCTGAGCCGCTCCGGCCAGCTGATGGCGTTGCGGCCGTTCACCTGCGCCAGGCCGGTGAGGCCCGGCCGGACCTCGTGCCGGCGGGCCTGCTGCGGCGTGTACCGGTCGAGGTACTCCAGGAGCAGCGGGCGCGGCCCGACCAGGCTCATCTCCCCGCGCAACACGTTGCACAGGCTCGGCAGCTCGTCCAGGCTGGTGGCGCGGAGCCAGGACCCGAGCCGGGTCAGCCGCTCACCGTCACTGGTCCGGCCCGGCCCGACGGGGTGCATCGTGCGGAACTTGTAGAGCGTGAACGGCCTGCCGTGCAGGCCCGGCCTGGCCTGCCGGAACAGTACGGGCCGGCCGAGGGCCAGGGCCACGGCACCGGCCACCGCGCCGATGACGGGTGCGAGGAGCACCAGGAGGACGGCGGCGACGGCCGCGTCCAGGATCCGTTTCGACCGGTCGTACGGGCGGCGCTCGGCGGTCACGCGCGCGCCCCCAGGAAGTCCGCGGTCGTGTTCAGCACGCGCGCGATCTGGGCGCCGTTCAGCCCGGAGCCGCTGGGCAGGGCGAGGCCGGTGGCGAAGAGCCGCTCGGCGACGCCGGTGAGCATGCTGCGGTGGCCCGCGAAGACGGGTTGCAGGTGCATCGGCTTCCACACCGGTCGGGTCTCGATCTGCACGGCGGCGAGATGGGCGGCGAGTTCCCGGGCGTGCCAGCCGGCCCGCTCCGGATCGACGACGATGCAGGTCAGCCAGTTGTTTGCGCCGGGGTCGTTCTCCCCGAGCAGCCGTACTCCCGGCACCGCGGCGAAGAGCTCGGCGTAGCGCGCCCGCAGCTCGCGACGGCGGGCGATCATGAGGTCGAGGCGACGCAACTGTGCCCGGCCCACGGCGGCCAGCAGGTTGCTCAGGCGGTAGTTGAATCCGGTCTCGGTGTGCTCGTAGTGCGGCAGCGGCTGCCGGGCCTGGGTGGAGAGATAGCGGCACCGCTCGACCAGCTCCAGATCGTCCGAGACGAGCATCCCACCGCCGGAGGTGGTGACGATCTTGTTGCCGTTGAACGAGAAGATCCCGGCGTGACCGAACGAGCCGGCCGCCCGGCCACCCCGGGTGGCGCCGAGCGCCTCCGCCGCGTCCTCCAGCACCGGCACCCCGGCGGCGTCGCAGACCGGCAGCAGCCGGGCGTAGTCGGCACAACTGCCGAAGAGGTCCACCGGAACGACCGCGGCCACCCGTCGCCCGGCCGCCTCGTGCTCCTTCAGCAGGGCGGCGAGCAGGTCGACGTCGATGTTCCCGTCGGCCGGGTCGCAGTCGACGAAGACGGGCTCGGCACCGGTGTAGGAGACGGCGTTGGCGGTGGCGACGAAGGTCAGGGTGGGCACGACGACGACCGTCCCGGGACCGGCGCCGAGACCGAGCAGGCCGAGGTGGAGTGCGGCGGTGCCCGAACTCAGCGCGACGGCACCGGCCGCGCCGACGCGGTGCGCCGCCTCCCGCTCGAAGCCGTCGATTTCCGGGCCCACGGGTGCCACCCACCCCGACCGCAGCGCGCGCAGCAGATACGATTCCTCCAGCGGTCCGATGTCCGGCGCGGAGAGATAAATTGTGGCGTTCACCGGCCCTGGCCGGTCGCGGTACGGCGCTGTTGCCGGCTGCCGGAATCGACGGCACTCACAATGGTCCTCCGTCCACGGAAGTAACACGGGAACAGGCCGCCGCACTCGCTGTGCCGAGGTGGTGGAGCCTCCCGTCAAGGTGAACGTCAGTTGCCGCCTGTCGGTGACGAATAGAAAAAGTGTTCAGCTCCGCCGCACGGCACAGACGCGTTCAGCGGCGCGGAATCGGCAGCGTGATGGTGAATGTGGTGCCGGTGCCGAGTTCGCTGGCGACCCGGATGGCGCCGCCGTGGTCGGTGACGATCTGCCGGACGATGGCCAGGCCCAGTCCGCTGCCGCCGGTCTTCCGGCCGCGCGCCGAATCGCCCCGCCAGAACCTGTCGAAGACGTACGGCAGAGCGTCGGGTGCAATCCCGGAGCCGGTGTCGGCGACCCGGATCACGGCCGACTCGCCGTCACGGCGGAGGGTGAGGGTCACCTGGCCGCCCCGGCCGGTGGCCCGGAGCGCGTTCGTGATCAGGTTGCCGACCACCTGGCGCAGCCGGTCGGGGTCGGCGTGCACGATGACCGGTTCGGCGCTGACCGTCAGCGTCACCCCGGCCGCGTCGGCGTTGGCCCCGTGCGTGGTGCGGCACGTCTCCAGCAGCTCGGCCAGGTCGACGCCGGTCCGGTGGTACGCCAGGCTGCCCGCCTCGGCCAGCGCGAGATCCTGCAGGTCGTCGACGATGCGCTGTTGCAGCACCGTCTCCTCGTGCAGCGAGGCGAAGAGCTCCGAATCAGGTTCGATCACGCCGTCGGAGAGCGCCTCCAGATAGCCGCGCAGGTTGGCAAGCGGCGTACGCAGCTCGTGCGCCACGTCGGCGACGAGCCGGCGCTGGCGTTCCTCGCCGCGTTGCAGCGAGTCGGCCATCCGGTTGAACGAGCGGGCCAGGGTGGCGATCTCGTCGTTGCCCCGCACCGGCACCCGGCTGGTCAGGTCACCCCGGCCGAGCCGGGCACTGGCCGTGGTCAGGATCCCGATCGGGCGGAGCACCCGGTGGCTGAGCAGGGCGGTCGCGATGATCGCCACCGCTGCCACCCCGGCGGCGGCGGCCAGCAGCGGCCCGACCACCAGCGCTCGCCCGCCGTCGTCACCGAACCCGAGGATCACCCGGGCCGGCTCCGGCGCCACCTCGGCGATGCGCGCGTTGAACGCCTCGGTCAGGCAGTAGTTCCGCTGTTCCGTCCCGGAGTCCTCGGCACAGGCCCGCTCGATCTCGACCAGGTCGGTCGTGCTCGCCTGCTCCGACTCGTGTGCCTGGTCGGTGCAGCTCCGGGAGAGTCTCGGGTCGACCGCATCGTTCGGGCCGACCGCGAAGTCGGGCACCCCGTACTGGCCCGGGGTCTGGATCGGCTCGACCCCGCGACGGGTGAGGCAGGCCGCGAACCGGACACCGGTGCGGTAGCGGTACAGCTCCTTGGCGGTGACCGCGGCCGGGTCGGCATCGACCCGGGAGAGGTCGAGCGTCGGTCGGGGATTGACGTAGCCGAAGACGGTGCCGAGCGGGCGTACCGCCTCGTGCGGGCGGTCCTCACGATCGGTGTCCACCAGCACCAGGCCGGACTCGGTGACCAGGTGGATGCGTTGACCGGTCTGCTCGCCGAGGCGTACCACCAGGTCGCGGACGCCCTCCCAGGTGCCGTGCCGGCGGCCGTAGTCGGTGAGCTCGGCGGTGACCCGGTCCAGCGTGGCGGCGGCGGCGCCGGACTCGTCGATCTGCCGGGACGCCTGGCGGAGCACCAGCCAGAGGGTCGCGGCGGTCGCGCTGACCGCGACCAGCATCACCAGGCCGAGGACCCGGAGCCGGAAGCTCACGCCGGCCGGTCCGCCCCGGCGGTTTCCGCCGGAGCCGGCTGGGCGGCGGTGGTCGACTCGGCCAGCCGGTATCCGCGACCGAAGACGGTCTGCAGGTAGCGCGGCTCGGCGGGGTCGACCTCGATCTTGCGGCGCAGGTTCATCACGTGCGCGTCGACGGTCCGCTCCAGCACGTAGTGGTCGAAACCAAAGGCCCGGTCGATGATCTGCGCCCGGGTGAACGCCCGACCCGGCTCGGCGGCCAGCACCTCCAGGATGCCGAACTCCTTCGCGGTGAGCGTGATCGGCCGTCCGCCGATCCGCACCTCGAACCGGCCCGGGTCGACCTCCACGTCGCCGACCCGGAGCACCGCCTGGTTGCCCGAGCTGAGCACCCCGGAGCGGCGCAGCAGGGCACGCACCCGGGCGGCCAGCTCCCGTGGGCTGTAGGGCTTGGTCAGGTAGTCGTCGGCACCGATGTCCAGGCCGAGCAGCACGTCGTCCTCGGTCGTCCGGGCGGTCAGCAGCAGGATCGGCAGGGTGGACTCGGCCCGCAGGATCCGGCACACGTCGAGCCCGTCCAGCACCGGCATCATCACGTCCAGCACCACCAGGTCGGGCCGGCGGGCCCGCGCCTGCTCCAGGGCGGCGCGCCCGTCGCCGACGACCAGGACGCTGTGGCCTTCCCGCTCGAGGTAGAGCCGGACCAGGTTGGCCTGCTTCGGGTCGTCCTCGGCGACGAGTATCCGCGCGCTCATGTTTCCCCATTCTGCCTGCTCCGGGCGGCGTCGATTAGAGCGCCGGGGCGGTGAAGAAGTGATGAAGGCGGCATCCGGAAACGGTCAACGGGCGATCCGCATGCGCCGGGCACACGTTCTTCACCGCTTTCGCACATCCCGGCTCCTACCGTGCCGGTATGCCGGAGGAGAGACGTGCTGGTATGCCGGGGGAGAGATCAGGCGTATCCGGGGTCCGCTGGCCCGGAGCGGGCGACCGGGTCCGCCGGGCCGCCGCCCGACGCCGGATCCGGGAGACCCTGGCGCTGCGCCGGGCCGACGCGGCGGCCGGGCTGCGTACCGGACCCGGCGGCGGTCGCGCAGCCCACCCCGAACCGGCGACTCAAGACCTTCGGCAACGTGTGGTCCGCTGCGAACCGTAGGTTGCCGAAGATCTTGAGGGCTGTTCCGGAGCGGGGAAGCGACGGAGCGGCCGTCAGGCGAGGCCGGCGCGGCGTAGGGCCTCGGCCATCGCACCGCCGCCGCCCGAGCCGGAGCCGCCCGAGCCGGAGCCGGAGCCGCCCGACCCGCCCCGCCCCGGGCGGGACTGCTGCTGGCCGCCGCGCCCCTGCCGGGGCTGGCCGCCGCCGCGGGCACCCCGGTCGGGGCCGCCCCGGTCCGAGCCGCCACCACCGGACGGGCGCGCACCGGCACCGACCTCGTCCTCCAGGCGCAGTGTGAGGGAGATCCGCTTCCGGGGTACGTCCACGTCCAGCACCTTCACCCGGACCACGTCACCGGACTTGACCACGTCGCGCGGGTCCTTGACGAAGGTCCGGGACATCGCCGAGACGTGCACCAGGCCGTCCTGGTGCACCCCGATGTCGATGAACGCGCCGAACGCCGCCACGTTGGTGACGACTCCCTCCAGCAGCATCCCGGGCGTGAGGTCGGCGATCGTCTCCACACCGTCGGCGAAGGTCGCCGTCCGGAACGCCGGCCGGGGGTCCCGGCCCGGCTTCTCCAGCTCCCGGAGGATGTCGGTGACGGTCGGCAGCCCGAAGGTCTCGTCGACGTACTCGCCCGGCCTGAGCTTGCGCAGCACGGCCGTCCTGCCGATCAGCGCGGAGAGCTCGGTGCCGGTGCCGGCAAGGATCCGCCGGACCACCGGATATGCCTCCGGGTGCACGCTGGAGGCGTCCAGCGGGTCGTCCCCGCCGGGGATGCGCAGGAAGCCCGCGCACTGCTCGAACGCCTTCGGGCCGAGCCTCGGCACCTGCCTGAGCGCCTGCCGGGTCCGGAACGGGCCGTTGGCGTCGCGGTGCAGCACGATGTTCTCCGCCAGCCCGGCGCCGATCCCGGAGACCCGGGTCAGCAGCGGCGCGGAGGCGGTGTTGACGTCCACGCCGACCGCGTTGACGCAGTCCTCCACCACCGCGTCCAGCGAGCGGGAGAGCTTCACCTCGGAGAGGTCGTGCTGGTACTGCCCGACCCCGATCGAGCGTGGGTCGATCTTGACCAGCTCGGCGAGCGGGTCCTGCAACCGGCGGGCGATCGACACCGCGCCGCGCAGCGAGACGTCCATCCCGGGCAACTCCTGGGAGGCGTACTCGGAGGCGGAGTAGACCGAGGCGCCGGCCTCGGAAACCACGATCTTGGTGAGGTTCAGGTCGGCGTGCCGCTTGATCAGGTCGGCGGCGAGCCTGTCGGTCTCCCGGGAGGCGGTGCCGTTGCCGATCGCCACCAGCTCGACCCGGTGCGCCCGGGCCAGCCGGGCCAGCGTCTCGATCGAGGCGTCCCACTGCCGGCGCGGCTCGTGCGGATAGATCGTGTCGGTCGCCACCACCTTGCCGGTGGCGTCGACCACCGCCACCTTCACCCCGGTGCGCAGCCCCGGGTCCAGCCCCATCGTGGCCCGGGTGCCGGCCGGGGCGGCGAGCAGCAGGTCCCGCAGGTTGGTGGCGAAGACCCGGACCGCCTCGTCCTCGGCCGCCTGCCAGAGCCGCATCCGCAGGTCGGCGCCGAGGTGGATGAGGATCCTGGTCCGCCACGCCCAGCGCACCGTGTCGGCGAGCCAGCGGTCCGCCGGCCGCCCCTGGTCGGCGACGCCGAACCGGGCGGCGATCTCCTGCTCGTAGCGGCTCGGGCCGGCCGGGGCGCCCGCCGGGGCCTCGGCCTCCTCCGGGTCCATGGTCAGGTCGAGCACGCCCTCCTTCTCGCCCCGGAACATCGCCAGGATCCGGTGCGAGGGGAGCTTCGGGTAGGGCTCGGCGAAGTCGAAGTAGTCGGCGAACTTGGCGCCGGCCTGCTCCTGGCCGTCGCGTACCCGGGAGACCAGCCGGCCCCGCGACCACATCTTCTCGCGCAGCGAGCCGATCAGGTCGGCGTCCTCGGCGAAGCGCTCCACCAGGATGGCCCGGGCGCCGTCCAGCGCGCCGGTCGGGTCGGCCACCCCGGCGTCCGGGTCGACGAAGCCGGTCGCCACCGTGCGCGGATCCTGGGTCGGATCGGCCAGCAGCGTCTCGGCCAGCGGCTCCAGCCCGGCCTCCCGGGCGATCTGCGCCTTGGTCCGCCGCTTCGGCTTGTAGGGCAGGTAGATGTCCTCCAGCCGGGCCTTGGAGTCGGCCGCCATGATCTGCGCTTCCAGCGCGTCGTCCAGCTTGCCCTGGCTCCGGATCGACTCCAGCACCGCCGCCCGGCGCTCCTCCAGCTCCCGGAGGTAGCGCAGCCGCTCCTCCAGGCCGCGCAACTGCGCGTCGTCGAGCGACTCGGTGGCCTCCTTGCGGTAGCGGGCGATGAACGGCACGGTCGACCCGCCGTCGAGCAGGTCGACCGCGGCCCGCACCTGCCGCTCGTGTACGCCGAGCTCCTCGGCGATCCGCTGGTGCACAGAGCGCGGCTGCGTAGAGGTTGTCACGTCCTGTTCCGCCTTCTCCACTCGGGTTCGCCAGCGCACGCCGCCGGGCTCGGCCGCGGGCCACTGGGTGCCGGGAAGCATTCTGCCGGACGCGCCCGACTTTCGGTCAGCGGCGCAGCGTGAGCCGGTCCGATCAGCGGCGCAGCGTGAGCGTGCTGGCCGCGACCGCCGCGTCGACCGCGTTGAGCAGGTCGGCGAGCTCGGTGGGGAGCAGCCGACGGCCGGCGGCGATCCGCTCCGCCACCATCGACCGGTTGGTCGAGAGCAGCGCCCGGACCAGCCCGGCGGCCCGGACCAGCCCGGCCAGCGTCGCGGTCCGCGGATCCAGCGGGCGGTCCGACCGCTCCAGGACGGCGTTGAGCCGGACGCGGGGCCGGGCGACCCGGTTCGGGTCGAGCCCGGGGAAGCGCACCGTCATCCGGAGGCTGAGCCCGCGACCGGTCACCCGCTGGACCGCACCGGCGCTGACCAGCCGGTCGCCGATGTGGTCGCGGGCCCGGGCGGCGAGGAACTCCACCCAGGACCGGGCCGGATGGCCGTTGCCCCGCCGCACCATCTCGGCCAGCACCCGGTCGGTGACCGGCTCCCGCCAGGGCCGGTCGTCCGCGACGTAGACCGAGGACTGGGCAAGGGTGATGCGGCCGTCGAAGAGCAGTTCGGCGAGGAGCGCGCCGGAGAGGGCGGCATCCACCACGTTCGCGGCGGCGAGCAGCTTGCCGCTGTAGTCATCGTGCGCGATGAGGAACAGTTCGTCGGCCAGCCGCTCGGTGGGTGAGCCAGGGTAGTCGGTCATCGTCATCCTCGGCCGGCCGGCCAGCGTGCCGGGTCGGTCACTGCACAATGTCGATGCTGGACGGTACGGCATGGGCACTGTCCGTTCAACCCGCCCGCGCCCTGCGTGGTCGGGTGTCGTGATCGGTCGATCTTCCGTTGCCGCACGTGGCCGGCCGTACCCGCTGCGTCGACGGCCTGGCCGGCGTGCTCAGTCGAGCGACCGCCACCAACCGTCCACCGGTGGCGGGTGGTCCACCACCACCCGCTCGCCGGGGCGCGGCACCGCCAGGCGTACGCCCCGGGCACCGGCCGCGCGGCACAGCCGGTCCACCGGGTCGGCCCAGCCGTGCGGGGCGAGGTCGAAGGTCCCCCAGTGGACCGGGACGAGGAGGCCGCCGCGCAGGTCCAGGTGTGCGGTGACGGCCTCCTCCGGAAACATGTGGATCTCGGGCCAGGCGTCGGAGTACGCGCCGACCTGCACGAGCGTCAGGTCGAAGGGGCCGTGCTCGGTGCCGATCCCGGCGTAGCCGCCGAAATAGCCGGAGTCGCCGGAACAGAAGACCCGGCGGCGGTGGCCGGCGACCACCCAGGAGGCCCAGAGGGTACGGTCGCGGACCAGTCCGCGCCCGGAGAAGTGCCGGGCCGGGGCGGCGACGAGGTCCAGCCCGGCGACCCGGGTGCGCTCGCCCCAGTCCAGTTCGACGATCCGGTCCGGCGGCACGCCCCAGCGCTCCAGGTGGGCACCGACGCCGAGCGGCACCAGGAACGGCGCGGACTGGGCGTCCCGCAGGGCCCGGATGGTCGCCATGTCCAGATGGTCGTAGTGGTCGTGCGAGACGAGGACGGCGTCCAGCCGGGGGAGCCGGTCCAGCGGCGCCGGCACCGGATGCAGCCGGTGTGGGCCGAGCCGGGTCGACGGGGAACAGCGGTCGCTCCAGACCGGATCCAGCAGTATCCGGCGTCCCTCGATCTCGATCAGCGCCGTCGCGTGTCCGTACCAGATCACGTTGAGCTCTCCGGGCGGAGCCGACGCCGGGTCGGCGGCGGCCTCCGGGACGCGGACCGGGATGCCGCCCGGCGGGCGCCGTGCCCGGTGGCCGAAGAGCATCTCCCAGAGGATGCGCCGGCCGGTGCCGGGTAGCGCGAGGCGGGTGTCGAGGGAGTTGCGGAACACGCCCGCGCGGAACTGCGGGGAGCGGCGTGCCCGCTCGGCCCGGGCACCCTCGGGCAGCCGGCCGAGAGCGGCCGGCACGTCCCGGACCGCCCAGGCCGCGGCGCCGAGCGCGGACACCCCGAACGCGACCGCCGCCAGCGCCCACCCGAGGCGCCGGCCGCGCCGTCCCGCGACGCCGTCCCGTGCTGCCCGCTGCCGCATCTGCCGTCCCGCCTCCCGCGTTCTTCGAGCGAGGGTACGCCGGCCGGCGCCCCGATCAGGGCCGTCCGAGATTCGGGCGGCCGGATCGGCGGATGCGGCCGACGTGCCGCGGCTCGCGGTTCAGCCGCCGTTGCTCGGCTGGTACATCGTCGGCCGGCGCGCCGGCACGCCCGGGCTGGTCAGGCCATCGACCGCCGCGAGGAAGGCCGGGCCCATCGCCGCCCGCGCCCGCACCGCCGGATGGGTCGAACCGAAGTTGCCAGGGTCGGCCTGGCCGTCGGCGAAGAGCACGTACGTCAGCACCGGCCGGCCGGCCGGGTCGAAGATCAGCCCGGCCTCGTGCCGGGCGTCGGCGAACCAGCCCGCCTTGGTCGCGATCCGGGCCCGTTCGGCCGACGACATGGTGCGGCGGATGCCGTCGGTGAAGGCGATCGGCGCGCGGAGCTGGTCGAGCAGGAAGCCGGTCGATCCGGGGGAGAGCAGGGTGCCCCGGACCAGCGCCTGGAGCAGGTCGTGGGTCTCCCGGGCGGTGCTGGTGCCGAGGTAGAACCGGTCGGGGTCGGCGACCGGCTCGACCTGGGTCCTCGGGAAGCCCTTGCCGACCAGGATCTGGTTGAGTTCGGCCGCCGGGCAGACCAGGCCGCAGAGCCGCGCGGCGGTGTCGTCGGAGACGGTCAGCAGCGCCGCGAGCACGTGCCCCAGGGTCACCAGGCTGGGATAGGCGCCGTCCAGGCTGAAGATGCCGTCCCCGCCGGGGACCACGATCCCCTCGGTGACCTCGACCCGCTGGTCGAGGCTGAGCATGCCCCGGTCGACCTTGTCCAGCACGGCGGTGGCCACAGCGATCTTGTTGACGCTGTACGCCTCGACGACCGTGTCGGGCTGCTCCCGTACCGCCGGCAGTGGCGTCGGGTCGGTGCCGTTGGCCACGCTCAGGTACGCGTACCAGTTCCCGCCGGCCCTTGTCCTCTCCCGCCGGTAGATCGCGGCGACCTCGTCCGCCCGGGCCCGACCGGGGGTTTCGAGCCCTCGGCCGCTGCTCGGCGCGGCCATCGCCGGGGTGGCGGTCCCGAGCACCACGCCGGCCGTGGTCGCCGTGCCGATCCCGGGCGCGGTCCTGCGATCAACCCTGCTCACTGCGTGGCCTCCCGTCGGGGCTCGATGTCGCCGCCCCGGATCCAACCCGGCTCAGGGCGGCCCGCGCGGGTGGTTGCCGGATCGGCGGCGTGCCGACCGGTAACGATAGGCGACTCCGGAGCAGCTGACGACGGGCGACTCCGGAGCAGACCACGGCCCCCGGCCACCGGCGAGAGTGGACCCGGCGGTCCACCGTCAGGTGCCGGGTGCGCCGTCCCGGTCGCGGGTCGCGCTCAGGTAGTCGCGGTTGAGCCGGCCGATGCTGGTCAACGGGATCCCCTTCGGACAGACGGCGGTGCACTCGCCGATGTTGGTGCAGCCGCCGAAGCCGGCCTCGTCGTGCGCGTCGACCATCCCGACGACCCGGGTGGAGCGCTCCGGCTGGCCCTGCGGCAGCAGGCCCAGGTGGCTCACCTTGGCGGCGGTGAAGAGCATCGCCGAGCCGTTCGGGCAGGCGGCGACGCAGGCGCCGCAGCCGATGCAGGCGGCGGACTCGAAGGCGGCGTCCGCATCGGACTTGCGGACCAGCTGGGCGTGCGCCTCGGGTGCGGCACCGGTCGGCGCGGTGACGTAGCCGCCGGCCGCGATGATCCGGTCGAAGGCGCTCCGGTCCACCACCAGGTCCTTGATCACCGGAAACGCCTTGGCCCGCCACGGCTCGATGTCGATGGTCTGGCCGTCGCGAAAGTGTCGCATGTGGAGTTGACAGGCGGTGGTGGCCCGCTCCGGACCGTGCGCCACGCCGTTGATCACCATGCCGCAGGCGCCGCAGATGCCCTCGCGGCAGTCGTGGTCGAAGGCGACCGGCTCCTCGCCGTCCAGGGTCAGCCGGTCGTTGAGCACGTCCAGCATCTCCAGGAACGACATGTCGGGGGAGACGTCCGGGACCTGGTAGCTGACCATCCGGCCGGGGTCGTCCGGTCCGCTCTGGCGCCAGATCCGCAGGGTCAGCTTCACTTGTAACTCCGCTGGGTGGGGTGGACGTACTCGAAGTGCAGGTCTTCCCGGTGCAGCACCGGCGGACGGTCGGCGCCGGTGAACTCCCAGGCGGCCACGTAGCCGAAGCGCTCGTCGTCGCGCTGCGCCTCGCCCTCCGGGGTCTGGCTCTCGGCCCGGAAGTGCCCGCCGGCCGACTCGGTGCGGTGCAGCGCGTCGACGCACATCAGCTCGGCCAGCTCGAAGAAGTCGGCGACCCGGCCGGCCTTCTCCAGCGCCTGGTTGAGCCCCTCGCCGTCGCCGGGCACCCGCACCCGCTGCCAGAACTGCTCGCGCAGGCCACGGATCTCGGCCAGCGCCTTGCGCAGCCCGGTATCGCTGCGTTCCATGCCGCAGTGGTCCCACATGATCTGGCCCAGCTCGCGGTGGAACGAGTCGACGGTCCGGTCGCCCTGGCAGGCGAGCAGCCGGGCCAGCCGGTCGGTGACGTCGTCGCGGGCCGCCACCACCTGGGGGTGGTCGTCGTTGAGCGCCTCGAACGGCCCGGCGGCCAGGTAGTCGGCGATGGTGCTGGGCAGCACGAAGTAGCCGTCGGCGAGGCCCTGCATCAGCGCCGAGGCGCCGAGCCGGTTGGCGCCGTGGTCGGAGAAGTTCGCCTCGCCGATCACGAAGAGGCCGGGGATGGTCGACTGGAGGTCGTAGTCGACCCAGAGCCCGCCCATGGTGTAGTGCACCGCCGGATAGATCCGCATCGGCACCTCGTACGGGTCCTCGCCGGTGATCCGCTGGTACATCTCGAAGAGGTTGCCGTAGCGGTCGGCGATGGCCGACCGGCCGAGCCGGTCGATCGCGCCGGCGAAGTCGAGATAGACGCCGAGCCCGGTCTGCCCGACGCCCCGGCCGGAGTCGCAGACGTTCTTGGCGGCCCGGGAGGCGATGTCCCGGGGGACCAGGTTGCCGAAGGACGGATACATCCGCTCCAGGAAGTAGTCCCGCTCATCCTCCGGGATCTGCCGGGGCGGCCGGTCGTCGCCGGCCGCCTCCGGCACCCAGACCCGGCCGTCGTTGCGCAGCGACTCGCTCATCAGCGTCAACTTGGACTGGTGGTCGCCGGAGACCGGGATGCAGGTCGGGTGGATCTGCGTGTAGCAGGGGTTGGCGAAGAGCGCGCCCTTGCGGTGCGCCCGCCAGGTGGCGGTGACGTTGCAGCCCTTGGCGTTGGTGGAGAGGTAGAAGACGTTGCCGTAGCCGCCGGAGGCGAGCACGACGGCGTCGGCGAAGTCGGTGGTTATCTCGCCGGTGACCAGGTCGCGGACCACGATGCCGCGGGCCCGGCCGTCGACCACGACCAGTTCCAGCATCTCGTGCCGGCTGTGCATCTCGACCCGGCCGAGCCCGATCTGCCGCTCCAGCGCCTGGTACGCCCCGAGCAGCAACTGCTGGCCCGTCTGGCCCCGGGCGTAGAAGGTGCGCTGCACCTGGGCGCCGCCGAAGGAGCGGGTGTCGAGCAGGCCGCCGTACTCCCGGGCGAACGGGACGCCCTGGGCCACCGCCTGGTCGATGATCTCCACCGAGACCTCGGCGAGCCGGCGTACGTTGGACTCCCGGGAGCGGAAGTCACCGCCCTTGACGGTGTCGTAGAAGAGCCGCTGGATCGAATCGCCGTCGTTGCGGTAGTTCTTGGCCGCGTTGATGCCGCCCTGGGCGGCGATCGAGTGCGCCCGGCGCGGGCTGTCCTGATAGCAGTAGGACCGGACCTGGTAGCCCTGCTCGCCCAGGGTCGCGGCGGCGGAGCCGCCGGCCAGTCCGGTGCCGACCACGATCACGGTCAGCTTGCGCCGGTTCGCCGGGTTGACCAGCTTGGCGTCGAAGCGGCGGCGCTGCCAGCGGGTCTCGATCGGCCCGTCCGGCGCCCTGGTGTCGGCGATCGGCTCACCGACGGTGAAGAGGTCCATACCGTTGGCGGAGTTCGTCTCCGCTCCCGCAGTGGAGTTCGTCTCCGCTCCCGCAGTGGAGTTCATCTCAGCGCACCAATCCCGCGATCACGGCGAAGGGGACGACCAGGTAACCGGCGCAGAGGGCGACGGCGAAACCGAGCGAGAGCGTCCGGGCCCGGGCCTCGCCCCGGGGAGTCTGCTGACCGAGGCTGCGGAACGCGCTGAACATGCCGTGCCGCAGGTGGAAGCCGAGCGTGACGATCCCGACCACGTAGACCAGGGTCACGTACCAGCGTTCCGGCGCGAAGTCGGCGACGACGTTCGCGTACGGCCGGCGGGGGTCGCCGACCGGGTTCAGGTCGCCGGTGGTCAGGTCGAGCAGGTGGTAGACGACGAAGAGCGCGATGATCACGCCGCCCCAGCGCATCGTCCGGGCCGCGTAGCTGCCGTGCACCCTGGGACGGTGCGCGTACCGGACGGGGCGGGCGGTCCGGGCGCGCCGGGCCAGCACGGTGGCCGACCAGATGTGCGCGACCAGGGCGACGCCGAGCACGGCCCGCTGGATCCAGAGATACCAGGTGTCGGGCAGCACGGGCGTGCCGATGGTCCGCAGCCAGTGCGCGTAGTGGTCGAACGACGCGGGACCAAAGAAGATCTTGAGGTTGCCGATCATGTGCGCGATGAGGAAGAGCACCAGCAGGATGCCCGTCACCGCCATCACGGCCTTGAGGCCGATGCTGGACCGGATCGGCGACCGCGTCGACACAGCTGTCACCTCAAAGACGCTAGGAGAGCTCTGATTAGTCGTCCAATGCATCAAACGCTCAGTCTCGATAGCTGTAGGCTATGCAGGGTGCAGCTCCAGCAGTTGAGATACTTCGTGGCGGTCGCCGAAACCCGGCATTTCACTCACGCCGCCGACAACGTCGGGATAACCCAGCCGTCGCTGAGTAAGCAGATTCACGCCCTGGAGGCGGAACTCGGCGCCCCGCTCTTCGCGCGGGTGCGTGGCAACGTCGGCCTGACGGCAGCCGGCGAGGTGCTGCTGCCGCTCGCCACCCGGATCCTGGCCGACGTCGACACCGCCCGCCGGGAGGTGCAGGAACTCGTCGGGGTCCGGCGCGGCCGGGTACGCCTCGGCGCCACCCCCAGCCTGGCCACCTCGCTCGCCCCGGCGGTGCTGCGCCGCTTCCGGGACGCCCACCCCGGCGTCGACCTGCGGGTGGAGGAGAGCGGTTCGCAGGACCTCGTCCGGGACCTGCTCCGGGGTGAGCTGGACCTGGCACTGATCATCCTGCCCGCGACCGGCGCCGATCCGGCGCTGGTCGCCGAGCCGATCCTCCGGGACAACCTGGTGGTCGCCTCGCTCAACCCGCTGCCGATGACCGACCCGGCCGGCACCCTGCACCTGGCCGACCTGCGCCACCAGCCGCTGGTGATGTTCCGGCAGGGCTACGACCTGCGCGACGCCACCCTGCGGGCCTGCCGGGAGGCGGGCTTCGAGCCGTCGCTGGCGGTGGACGGCGGCGAGATGGATGCGGTGCTCAGCTTCGTGGAGGCGGGGCTGGGCGCCGCGCTGGTGCCGGGCATCGTGGTGGCGCGTCGGCCGAGGCTCTGGGTCACCCCGCTCGCCCCGCCCGGGGTGCACCGGACGATCGCGCTGGCGCGGCGTCGCGAGCCGGAGCCGACGCACGCGGCCCGGGCGTTCCGGCGGATCCTGCTCGATCACGTCGGTACGGCCGCCGCGAACGCGACCCTGCCGGCCGGCGTCACGCCGTACTGACCCGCCGCCGGGGGAGCGCGGTCGGGTGCCCGGCGCCGTCCGCGACGGCCTCAGCCGGGCGCGAGCAGGCGAGGCGTGGGCGTGGGCGCTCTGCTACCAGCTCCAGCGCCAGAAGCGGCGTTCGTAGCGCACCACCAGACTGCCGGCGGCGGTGCTGCCGCGGACGACGATGTGCGGAGCGGTCGAGCCGGGCTCGGGGGTGGACGGCACCTTGGTCGTCGCCGTGCCGGCGCTGGTGTTGACCCCGTCGATGTTGGCGGTCGCACCGGCGGGCAGCACGATGGTCGTCGAGCCGGCCTGGGTGGCGAGGTCGATCTCGACCACCCGGTGGACGATGACGGCGTGCCGCAGGTCGAGCTTGACCGTGCCGGCCTTGCTCCGCACCACCAGCCGCCGGGGCACGGCCCACCGGCCGGAACGCTTGATCTGCCCGGCGTGGCTGCTCAGCTCGACGACCTCGTCGGGGGCCACGGCCGGGGCCACGGCCGGCAGGTCGGCGACGAAGGGCTCCACCTCGCCGTCGGTCCGGGCGCGTAGCACGCCCTCGACGCGCTCCTCGAACTCGGGCAGGGTCAGCCGGCCCTCCGCGACCGCGGCGCTCAACCGGGCGATCACGCTCTCCCGCTCGGCGTCGGAGATGCGCACCTCCCGCCTCGGCGGGACCACGTCACCACTCACCCGCACAACACTACGGGGTCGGTCGACAGGTGCAGAAGCCCGGCCGGCACAGAAGCCCGGCCCGGTGCGGCCGGATCGGCCTGCCGTCAGCCCGACGGGCCCGGCCGGGTGGCCCGCTCGATGTGGTTGCCGAGCACGTCCGCATCCTCGATGTGGGTGTTGAACCGGATCGTGCGGCCGGTGTGGCGCCGCACGACGTACCGGCAGTCGATGCCGAGGGTGTGACGCCAACCCTCCCGGGCCTCGCCCACCCGCCGAGTCGAGGGTGGGGTGCGGGACTCATCGAGTCGGTCACGGGACGCATGCTATCGGTGCCGTCGTCAATCGGGGATCGGCGATCCGGTGGCATTCGCGTCACCCCGCCCGGCGTCGGGATCGTCGAGCGGATCGAGCAGGTCGGTCAGTGCCAGCAGGGCCTCGACCGTCATCCGTCGGCGCCAGGCGGTCTCGGCGAGCAGGCGTACCGCCGCGTAGAAGGGCTCCTCGTGGGTCAGTTCCTCCAGGCTCATCGGCCGCTCCCGACTGATTCGGCGGACAGGACGTGAGTCGCCACGCTCAGGGCCTCGATCGGTGCTGTCCGACCAGTTCGGACGTGGTGGCGCCACAGCGCGGGCACCAGCGGGACTTGACCCTGAAGGCGAAGAGCCCGGCGAGGAAGCCGAGCAGGGTGCAGCCGGCGACCGAGAAGAACAGGCGCAGCAGCATGACAACCTCCGAAGTGGAGGGATGCCGGGTAGCTGGTCGCCGCCAGTGACCTACCCGGCATCCCGTTGCGGGGCCTCCGTGCGGAGGGCGGAGTGGCCACGGCGCGCCCCAACGGGGGAAGGCGCGCGGCGCGCCGTGGCCGGTACGGGCAACCGGAACGTGACGTCGGCCGTACCCTGGGTCATGTTGCTAGGAGCTGTTGGGCTAACGCAAGGCTTGCGAAGAGGCCGCTCTGTTCACATCGCGCCGTTTTTCCATTGCCTTGCGAACGCAAGCCATTCGAGACTGGAAAGGAGCGAAGGAGCATGACCGTGGCCGCACGAAAGCAACCGCCGACCGTCAGACTGCGCCGGCTGGCGGCGGAACTCCGCGTACTGCGGCACCGGGCCGGCCTCACCCGGGAGGACGTCGCGGAGCGGACACACATGAACCCCGCCACCCTCTGGCGGTTGGAAACCGCGCGGGCCCGACCCCAGCGTCGCACCCTGCTCGGCCTGCTCGACGTCTACGGCGTCACCGATCTGGAGCGCCGGCTCGAGCTGGTCGACCTCGCCAAGGACGCCGGCCAGCTCGGGTGGCTTCAGGCGTACGAGGACCAGTTGCCCGACGAGTACAGCACCTACATCTCGTTCGAGTCCGAGGCCCAGACGGTCCGCAACTACGAGTCGCTCTTCGTCCCCGGCCTGCTCCAGACCGAGGCGTACGCCCGAGCCGTCACCTCCGGCCTGTTGCCCGACGGCACCGAGGAGGAGGTCGAACGGCGAGTCGAGGCGCGACTCAAACGCCAGGATTCGATCACGGGGGACGAACCGCTCAAGGTGTGGGCCATCCTCGACGAGAGCGTGTTGCACCGGAGGGTCGGCGGCGCGGAAGTGATGCGGGACCAGTTGCAGCATCTGGCCAAGCTGACCAAGCTTCCCAACGTCACTGTTCAGGTGCTGCCCTTCGAGGTTGGCGCGCATCCCGGAATGTACGGCGCATTTGCGATCATGGGATTTCCGGATCCGGCCGATTCCGATCTCGTCTACATCGAGAACCGGGTCAACGCTCTCTTCCTCGAGCGCGACACCGACATCGCCAGCTACACCGATCTCTTCGAACACCTACGCGCGGCGGCGCTCAACCCGGCGGCCTCGGTCCGCTTGATCACTCGTACCGCCGAGCAGGATTGATGGAGGGAGGTGAGGAAAGATGCACGTCTTTGACTCCGCCGACGCCAAGTGGCGCACGAGTAGCCGGTCCGGCGCAAACGGGAACTGTGTCGAGGTTGCCGACAACGTCGGGGCGGTTGTCGCGGTGCGGGACAGCAAGGACCGGTCCGGTCCGGTGCTGGTGTTCGGCCCGGCCGCCTGGACGACCTTCACGACGTCGCTGAGGGACGGGACGCTCCCGGCGTAGCCGTCGCGGCGAGCAGACCGGCGGCCCCTCCGGGCTCAGGTGCACCCCGGAGGGGCCGTCCAGCGGTCCGGAACGTCTTCCGGTACGCCGTCGGCGAGATCCCGATCGCGCCGGTCAGGTGCTGGCGCATGGACGCGGCGGTGCCGAAGCCGGCCTCGGCGGCGACCCGGTCCACCGGCAGCTCGGTGGTCTCCAGCAGGTGCCGGGCGTGCTCGACGCGCTGGCGGGTGAGCCACTGCACCGGCGTCATGCCGACCTCGTCCCGGAAGCGGCGGGAGAGGCTCCGGACGCTCATCCCCGCCTGCCGGGCCAGCTCGGCCAGGCTGATCGGCCGGTGCAGCTGCCCGAGTGCCCACTGCCGGGCATCGGCGGTGGTCGCGGTCGCCGGCTCCGGCACCGGGCGGTCGACGAACTGCGCCTGCCCACCCTCGCGCCACGGCGGTACGACGCAGAGCCGGGCCACCCGGTTCGCGACGGCGCTGCCGTGGTCGCGGCGTACCAGGTGCAGGCAGAGGTCGACGCCGGAGGCGACGCCCGCGGCGGTCAGCACCTGCCCGTCGTCGACGAAGAGCACGTCCGCGTCGAGCCGCACCTGCGGAAACGTCCGCTGGAAGTGGTCGGCGTTGTTCCAGTGCGTGGTGGCCGGCCGACCGTCCAGCAGCCCGGCGGCGGCCAGCACGTAGGAGGCGGTGCAGATGGAGACGATCCGGGCGCTCGGGCGCAACCGGCGCAGCGCCCCGGCGAGCGGTGCGGGCAACCAGTCCTGCTCCTCGGTCGGCGCGCAGACGAAGGGCGGCAACACGAGGGTGTCCGCGCTGTCGATCACCTCGGCGCCGTGTTGCACGGCAACGGCGAAGTCGGCGCTCGTGTCGACCGGCCCGCCGTCGACACTGCAGGTCAGCACCTCGTACAGCGGCTCGCCGTCGGCGCCGGTGGCGGTGCCGAAGATCCGGACGGGGATGCTCAGCTCGAACGGGTAGACGCCGTCGAGCGCCAGGACGACCACGCGGTGCATGGCCAGATCCTTCCACAAGCTGGCGATCTGGCCACTCGTGCGCCGGTCGCCGCTCCAGCAGGGTGAACCGCGCGGAGCGACGGCGGACGAGAGGCAAGCGATGCGCGCTATCGAGCAGGACCGGTTCGGTGGACCCGAGGTGCTCAAGCTGGTGGAGGTCGACCGCCCCGAGCCCGGACCGGCGGAGGTACTCGTCCGGGTTCACGCGATCGGGGTCAACCCGACCGACTTCTGGCACCGCGCGACCGGCGGTCTGGCCGGCCGGCCGGTGCGGCTCGGCTGGGACCTCTCCGGCGTGGTCGAGGCGGTCGGTGCCGGCGCCGCACTGTTCAGCCCCGGTGACGAGGTCTTCGGGATGCCCCGGCAGCCGCACCCCGCCGGCACCTACGCCGAGTACGTCACGGCACCCTCCCGGCACCTCGCCCGCAAGCCGGCCGGACTCTCCCACGTCGAGGCGGCCGGGCTGGGGCTCGCCGGGCTCACCGCCTGGCAGGCCCTGGTCGACGTCGCCGACCTCCGGCCGGGCCAGCGGGTCCTGGTGCACGCGGCGGCGGGCGGCGTCGGCCACCTCGCCGTGCAGATCGCCAGGGCGCGTGGCGCGTACGTGATCGGCACCGCGCGTGCGCCGAAGCACGAGTTCGTCGCCGGGCTCGGTGCCGACGAGGTCATCGACTACACCAGCACGGACTTCGCCGACCGCCTCCGCGACCTCGACGTGGTCCTGGACCCGATCGGCGGCGACTACGGGCCGCGCTCGCTGCGGACCCTGCGCCCGGACGGGATCCTGGTCGCGCTCGCCTCACCGGCCGAGGCGTACCTGGCGGAGGAGGCCGCCCGGCAGGGCAGGCGCGCCCGCTTCATGATCGTCGAGGCGGATCGCGCCGGCCTCCGCTCCCTCGCCGGACTGGTCGAGGCCGGGCAGCTCCGGGTGGAGGTGGAGCTGATACTCCGCCTCGAAGAGGCGGCCAGGGCGCACGAGATCGGCCAGAGCGGGCGTACCAAGGGAAAGATTGTTCTCACGCCTTGACCACCCGCGCCGACCCGGCGCACGACGGACGATGCTGGCGACGGCCCCGGCGACCCGAACCGGCGGCGGTTTGTGTCGGTGGGCTGCGGCAGGATGTCGCCATGACCGTGACAGCTCGTCTGGACCTGGCCATTTTCGACGCGGCGGACATTGACCAGGTCGGCTCGTTCTATGCCGGGTTGACCGGCTGGGACGTCGTCCGTCGGGACTCTGACCGGTTCGGCGTCCGGACTCCGGACGGTCAGGAGGTCGAGTTTCAGCGTGCGCCTGACCACGTCGGGCCCCGGTGGCCCGGGCAGGAGCATCCGCAGCAGTTCCACCTTGACCTGCAGACCGACGATCCGTCGATGGAGGCCGAGCGGGCAGTCGCCCTCGGCGCCGTCCGGCTGGGCGACGGCCCTACCTGGATCACACTGGCCGACCCGGCCGGTCATCCATTCGATCTCTGTCAGGCGGAGGACGTCGGTCCGGTGATGAGGCTGTTCGCGGTGACGATCGACGCCCCGGACGCGTCGGCCCTGGCCCGCTTCTACGCCGACCTCACCGGTATGGAGATCACCTATGACGGCCCCGAGGGCGCGTTCATCGCCGGCGGCGGTAGGAGCCTGATGTTCCAGCAGATCAGTGCCTACAACCCGCCCCGCTGGCCGGATCCGGCGCACCCGCAGCAAGCCCACCTCGACCTCCTCGTCGACGACCTCGACGCGGGCAAGGCCCGGGCACTGGAGCTGGGCGCCCGCTGGCTGGGCGCCGACGGTGACCGCTTCAGCGTCTTCGCCGACCCGGCCGGTCACCCGTTCTGCCTCATCCGGTAGCGAACCGAACCGGGACCACTCACGTCCGGACGCCCCGAAGGCTCTCGCGGCGTTCTGATCACGGCGGGGAGGGCGGCCGTGTCAGCTCGTGATCGGTTCGCCGTTGCGAGGCCGGGGCGCCGGACCAACTCCGCGTCGGATGCTCACGATGGGTAGCGCCGCAGGTGGAGGCAGTCGGGGCAGACGACGGCGCGCGCCCCGCAGTCGACCGGTGCGGGGATGGTGCCGTCCCTTGTCCGTACCGGAATCGTCTGGATCCCTGCGTCGCCGTACGCGGCCTCAGCCGAGCTCGATCTCCACCAGCGGGCTCCCAGCAATCCAACTCCCCAGGCTCCCGGCCCAGTCCAGGCCCGGGACGATCTCACCGAAGACGATTGCCCGCTCGTCCGGGTCGGTCACGGGGCGCCCCCGCACCTGAAGGTCCAGGGTGGCCAGATGCAACGTGAACTCGGGACACGCGAGCAAGTTGGCGTACCAGTCGCGCGGGCCCGGGCTTCCCGTGAGCCAGTAGCGGCCACAGGCTCGGTAGCGCCACGTCTCGATTCTTCTCGACCGGCCGCTCCGTCGCCCGGTCGTGGTGATCTCCACCGTGCGCTGTCGTTCCAGCGCCCGCAGCGTTTCGTCCGTCACCGTCACATATCCATGCTCCGACCTCAAGCGAGCTTCACGTCAAGGCCGTGGGCCTGCACACGATCCGTTCATCAGGGCGCCGTGCGGTGGTCAGTCCAGATAGGACGTGCCTGCGGAGGGTGGCCCGTGTAGGGTCGCCTGCACGGTGACGACAGCGTTGTGCGGAGGCATTGGTGGAACGTCGTGGCGAAGATGCTCGCGGGGTCGAGCTGCGATCCGACCGGGCGCACGGCGCACGGATCTACGACTACATCCTGGGTGGCAAGGACAACTTCGCCGTCGACCGCGAGGCCGGCGAGAGTTCGTTACGGATATGGCCCGCGCTGCGGGTGCACATGCAGGCCAATCGGTCCTTCATGCATCGAGTGGCGCGTTTCCTGGCCATCGAGTGCGGTATCCGGCAGTTTCTCGACATCGGCACCGGACTGCCGACATCACCGAATCTCCACGAGGTCGTCCAGTCGGTCGACCCGACCGCACGGGTGGTCTACACCGACAACGATCCGCTCGTGCTCGTGCACGCGCAGGCTCTGATGGTCGGGACGGAGCAGGGACACACGGCCTACGTGTCGGCGGACATGCGGGACCCCCGGAGCATCATCTCCGCGCCGGAGTTCCGGCAGACTCTCGACCTGAAGCAGCCGGTCGGGCTGCTGCTGATCGCGATCGTGCACTTCATCGAGGACGACGCGGAAGCACGGCAAGTCGTACGCCAGGTCCTGGACGTGCTGCCGGCGGGCAGCTACCTGGCGATGTCCATCGCGACCGATGAGTTCGACCCGGTCCCGCTGGCCGAGGTCCAGCGGGAGTACAACAGGCTCGGTGAGACCCTCGTCTTCCGCGACCGCGCCACGGCGCTGGGGTTCTTCGACGGCTTGGATCTGGTCGAACCAGGGCTGGTCCAGGTGCACAAGTGGCGCCCGGACGGGTCCGAGACTCCAGGGATCGCAGACAAGGACATCGCCATGTACGGGGCGGTCGCGCGTAAGCCAATCTGATCGTGCGGAACACGCCGTGCTGACGGCGCTACAGTTCTGCAATGATCGCTGGAGTCATCGTCCCCGGGCGCGGCTACGGTCCGCAGGCCCCTCTGCTCGACCTTGCCAACGAGGCGCTCTCCGACCGCGACATGCCGGCGGAGACGGTGAACTGGACCGTTCCGGACGGCCTGCTGGACATCGGGCCGGAACCATTCGTCCGGGCGCACGTCTCTGCCGCACTGCACCGGCTGGCGAACGCGTCGCCCGCCGCGCAGCCGGTGATCATCGCGAAGTCGCTCGGCACCTATGCCGCGATGCTCGCCGCCGAACTGCAACTTCCCGCGATCTGGCTGACGCCGCTTCTGCATGTCGAGGTCGTCGCCGAGGCGATCGGCCGAAACCCGGCGCCCGCACTTCTCGCCGGGGGGACCCGCGACCCCAGCTGGCTGCCGGACATCGCCGCGGCAACGAGCAAGAGGGTTGTCACCGTCACCGGCGGCGACCACGGCCTGCGGCCACCCGGACCGCTTCGGGCCTACACCCACGCCCTCGGCGACGTCGGTACAGCCATCGAAGAATTCCTGTCTCAGGTCTCGTAGCCGGCACCGCTCGTCCGGCTGCCGATGGCATCGACAGCGCCGAGGTCATGGTTGAGAGCCCACTGACCGTGACTACATCAACGGCCGGCGCACCCTTGTCGCGTGGCTGACTCGGTCGGTCACCGACGCCTTCCCGTTGGCCTCTGCCGCCGACGCGCACGCCGCAGTCGAGAAGCGCACCGCTGTCGGGAAGACCCTGTGGTTGCTGACCTGAGGGCCTGCGGCCACCAGCGCCGGCCACGCCCGGCCGCACGCTCGCTCGTCGGCCAGACCCGGGCGTCGGCCCACAGCAGGTCGGTCACGGGGTGACGGCCTTGGGCCGGGCGGTGCCACACATCGGTGCGCCCCGCCGGCAATTCATCGACCTCTCCGCGGACCTGCGGCGACGCGGGCCGGGTCACGTCTCCACAAGGTCCTCGAGAAGCCCCACCGGGGCGTCGTCGACCTCCCCGGGCGGCGGTGCCTGGGCGGTCACCGGCTCTCCCCAACTGTGGTAACTGAACCTGACCATGGGCAGTCCCGGCACGACGCTCGGCACGTCGATCTCGATCCAGCTCCATCGGCCCTGAGGTTCGGTGAAAACCTCGAACGGAACCGCGGTCAACCGCTCGGTGAACTCGTCGGGCGTCCGCCCGCCGGCCCATCCCGACCTGGTCAGGTCGAGGGTGCCGAGAAAGGTGTGCCCACCGTCCCGCTTCGCGTCGACAATGCTCTTCACCAGGGTGATGGCGCCACTCGGGTCGTCCTCCGGCATGAAATCCAGCGCGCCACCCTCCGCGACACTCCCAGCCGGGATCCGCAGCCACCTCCGTGGCAGGCCCGGCAGGCCGGACAACCGCATGTACTGGTCCTGTTCCACCCGGAGCAGCTCGACCACCAGGGTCTTGCCGTCGTCCCGGTCAAGCTCCATCCGCATGGTGCCCTTCCGTCCGACCGGATCCAGCCTGGCATCCGAAGTCATTCCCGGCGCACGCATCGTGACCCCGATGGTCGTGGCGTTCATCCGCGCCGCCGACTCTGCCAGCTTCTCCACCGCGGTGAGCTGCCTCGAGGTTGTCTCCACGGGCACGGGTACGGGCCGGCGGTCGACCCGGCCCGGCAGCCCGCAGCCGCTGAGCGCCATGGCGGGTGAGACGACGACCGCCGCCAGCGCCACCGTGGCATGCCGGCGAGTTCCCATCGAGGTGTTCCTTCCGCTACCGCGCTCTCGGCGCGGGGACCAGGCGGCCCGGATCCTACCCGCTGCGCCGGTCCACCAGAGGTTTCGGCTTCAGGGTCTGAACGTGTCGTCCCACGGCGCTGCGAGGCGAGTTCGTGGAAAGATTTCTTGGCATAGTGTCGAATACGGGGCGGGTCGTTCGTAGCACAGGTGACAGGCGGCCGGAGGAAGCCGCCGGGACAAGGGAGTCATGGAATGACCCGATACCTGATCTCGTTCGACGACGGCGCGATGGACCACATCCCGGACGAGGACTTTCCGGACGTGGGCAAGGCCGCGCACGCGGTGGTCCAGGAGGCCGTGAACGCCGGCGTGTGGGTGTTCGGCGGCGGGCTGCAACGGCAGAGGGCGAGCGTCGTGGCCACGGACGGGACGGTCACCGACGGCCCTCATCCGGAGACCAAGGAGGTCATCGGCGGCTTCGTGGTCGTCGACGTGGCCTCACGCGAGGAGGCGCTGGCGTGGGCTGCCAAGGTCGCCGCCGCCTGCCGCTGTGCCCAGGAGGTCCGGCACATCATGGACGACCCCGAAACCGACGCGATGGTCCGCCAGGCCGACAGGCGATGACCATCCCGGCGACGCCGCCGGCCGCCCTCCCGTGCCGATGAAGGAGAAGCGGTCGTCGGGATCTGATCCCGCCCGCGCTCTCTCCTGGTCATGGGAGGGCGGTCAGTCGTCCACGACGGTGATCACGACGTTGCCGACCTTGTGTCCGGTATCGACGTGCCGGTGTGCCTCGACGATCTCGGCCATCGGATAGGTGCGGTCGACGACGATCTGGAGGCGGTCCTGGCTGAGCAGGTCCCGCAGCGCGGCCAGGGCCGTGTGCTTGCGCACCGACATCCCGGTCCGGACCCGTGGGCCGCGGGTGACGGCGGTGCGGGCCGCGAGCACGCTGTTCACCAGGCCGGTCGTCGGCAGATAGCAGCCGCGCGGCGCCAGCAACGGTCGGCATCTGGTGAACGAGCTGCGGCCCACGGTGTCCAGGACCGCGTCGTAGCGCTCGCCGCTGGTGGTGAAGTCCTCGACGGTGTAGTCGAACACCCGGTCCGCGCCGAGCGACGCGACAAGCTTCGCGTTCCGGGCGCCGCAGACGCCGTGCACCACGGCGCCGAGGTGCGTGGCGAGCTGGACGGCGTACGTGCCGATACTGCCGGAGGCGCCGATGACCAGCACCTTCTGCCCGGGTTGGAGTTCGGCCAGATCGCGCAGGAAATGCCAGGCGGTGGTGAACCCGTCGACGGTGGCCGCGGCCTGCGCGTACGTCACGTTCTCCGGCATCCGGGCGATGGAGGCCCGCTCCGACAGGCACTTGTACTCGGCGTTCGCCCCGGCGCCGAAGCTGGTGAAGCCGAAGACCCGGTCACCGACCCGGAACCGGTTCGTTGCCGGCCCGACCGCCGTGACCTGTCCAGCGAGCTCCAATCCGAGCACCCGGACGCGCCTGCGGGGGCGACGCAGACCGATGACGACCCGTCCCCAGCGAGGCTCGCCCCGGCGCATCCCGCACTCGGCCGAGGTCACCGTGGTGGCATGCACCCGAATCAGCACCTGGTCGGCACGGGGCACGGGCGTCGGCAGGTCGACCTGCGTGAGCACCTCGGGCGGGCCGTACGCCTGGAACATCACCGCTCGCATCCCCACACGATGCGGCAGAACCGCTGTGACGACGCTGAGGGCACCTCGGTCCGGGCGTGGACCCCCGGCCGGTCAGGGCTGCCAGACCATCGTCTGCTGGTGGAGTCGCCTGCCGCCGTGTCGGGCACCGGGGACCAACGGAGTCGGGCCCTGCCTGGCGAAGCCGACGCGTTCGAAGAACCGCACCGCACGCGTGTTCTCGGCCAGGGTCTGCAGATGGCACCCGGGTGAGCCGGTCTGGACGAGTCGGTCGAACCATCGCCTCATCAGACCGTCGGCGGCGCCGGTTCCCCGTGCCAGGGGCGTCACGTTGATGTGCAGGTGGGCCGGCCAACGGGCGTCGTCGAAGCCCTTCGCGGTGGACCTGCGCCGGACCGCGGCCGACGCCATGTCGACCATGCCACGGGCGAGGAAGGCCGCGGGCCTGGGTCGGAAGACCAGCCGATACCTCGCGATGGCCCTCTCCATGCGCTTTCTCTCGCTGGGGAAGGTCGAGCTGTCCAGGCACCCCGCCAGGTAGCCGACGAGATGTCCGCCCGTCACGGCGACGAAGAACGAGTCCGGTTCCTGGCTCATGTACGGCTCCAGGTACACGGCCGCCTCCGAAACTTCGTGCCCCCACAGCAGGGACGACGGAGAGCCCTCGCCCGCCCGGCCGAACAGGTCCCGCAGCGCGGCGCGGTCAGTCTCCGCGAAGCTTCGGATCTCGATCATCCCTGCGTCACCTCCTGCCACCTTGCCAGCCGATCCGACCAGTCTGCCACGCCCGTGACCAGGGAATCCGAAAGCGATCTTGTGGATCTGTCGCTGCTGGGACCCACCCACGACGGGCGTCTCTCAGCGCGGCACCCGACGGGCGGCCCGGCCCGCCGGGTTGTCGCCGTCGATGTACTCAGAGAAGATCTCGCCGAGAATCCTCCGCGAGCCCGCCGTCGCAGCCTCGCCGTCGTCCAGTGCGTTGGCGTAGTTGACAAGCGTCTTCCAGAGCGCCCAGCCACGCCCGCGCGCCCAGGTCGCGTCGTCGACGGATAGTCGCTCCCGGAACGCCCGCCGGCCCTCGCCGGTCAGCAACGTCCAGGCGACCGCCAGGTCACAGGAGGGATCGCCGACACCACAGGTCCCGAAGTCGATGATCGCCGCCAGTCGACCGTCGTGGAGCAGGAGATTCCCCTGCGCGATGTCACCGTGGAACCAGCGCTCCACGCCATCCCAGCGCGCGTCCAGGGCGCAGTTCCAGATCTCGCTGGCCGCACCGACATCGATGCGGTCAGCGAGTGTCGTGAGCCCTCGGTCGGCCTCCCCGTCGTAGGTGCGCAGGGTGCCACCCCGGTACCAGTTGTGCTGGCCTGGACGGGGTCCGTCAGCGGTGTCGACGTCCTGCAGAGCCACGACGAACTCGGCCAGGTCAAGCGCGAACCGGACGGGCTCGGCGATTCGGTCCACCCGTGCGGTTTCGCCGTCGAGCCACTGGTAGATCGACCATGAGTACGGATAGCCCTCGCCAGGCTCGCCTCTCGCCAGTGGGGTGGGGATGGGCAGCGGGAGACGCGGGGCGAGCACCGGAAGCCACGTGTGCTCCTTGTCGACCGCCTCGGTGTACTCGAACGCGCTCGGCAGGCGCACCGACATCGCGGAGCCGAGGTGGAAGGTCCAGTTGTCCCAGCCGCTGTTGACGACCCGCTCGACCGGGAGGTCAGCCCAGTGCGGAAACTGCCCGGCGACCAGCCGGCGTACCTGCCGCACGTCAACGGTGATGCGCCTGGGTGGCGGGCCGAGACGTGGAGTGTCGCTCAAGAGGACTCCTCACCTGAGAGGGTCGGTAGCCCGCCAGCCCTGATCAAGCGGTTTCTTCCCACTGTTCGAGCCATTGGCGTACTGCCGCGAGGTCGACGTCGGTCAATCCGCGATATGGATCGACGCGGCGCAGCAGCGCCGGATGTGGGTGGTGTGCGGCCACCCATCGCCGGTCGGCGTCGCTGGTCTCGTCGTCGAGCCAGACGAACGGGCGTCCGGCCGCCCGTCGCAGCAGGGGCACGGTCTTCCAGTGCACACCGCGTGCCACATCCTCGTCGGCGTCGGGCCAGTCGACGACGGGCAGGCCGGGCAGGCCGAGCCGGGGTGCGACGACCTCGTTCGCCTCGGCCATCCAGGTGCTCGCCCAGACCAGTTCGCCCGGTAGGGCGAGCAGCCGGCGCCCGTCGTCGGGGTCGAGACGATCCAGCAGCGGGTTGCCGGAACGGTCGGGAGCGTGGCCCCCGGCACCGATCGAACGGCGACCGGTGCCGGCGGGACGGGCCCGGAAGGGGATGAGTACGCCGTCGATGTCGACGAAGATCAACGGTCGCGTGACGCCGGCAGGCACTGCCGCACCGTACCGCTGCCCCGCCCATCCGGCCGAGCGGGCCCGAGCGCGGGAGCGGCCGTATGCGGCAAGGGCGTGGACGGCGGCCTTCGGAATCGACGAGCCAGGCGGGCCGGTGGTCGCTGTCAGCGGGCGACGGCGTACGCGAGTGGCAGCGGGGTCGGCTGGCCGGGCCAGGTGCCGGTGAGCGCGTCGCCGGCCGACCCGCCGTCCCCGGCCCCGGGGCGGCGTACGACGACGAGTTCCACGGAATCGGTGACGATGGTCGTCGACCCGCCCTCGACCACCCGGCGGATCACCTGGACCGATGGCACGCTGCTGCCCGGGGTGCCGCTGCCGGCCACGGTCATGCTCGGCTCGCGGATCTCGCGCACCCCGTCGACCTCGAAGAACTCCTCCGCCTGACTGCCACCGGTTACGATCGCCGCGGCCAGCGCGCCGGCGTAGACCGGATCGGCGCAGGCGTCGTAGACCCAGCGGCGGCCCAGCGTGGTGTGCTCGGCGGTGCCGATCAGCCAGTCGTCGCCACCGGGCAGGGGTGCGTCGCGGTAGGTGAGCGGCACCTGATACACCGCTCCCTCGCCGGGGCTGACCAACATCGTCTCGATCCCGACCGCCCCGTCCGGATCGTCGAACCGGAAGCTCGCGACGCGGACGACGTCGGCCGGCGCCGGCCCCTGGTACCAGGGGCGGCCGGGCAGCCACGCCGCCAGGAGTTCGAGTTTGCCCGGGTGCAGTCGGGCACGGTGCAGCAGCGCCATGCGCAAGATCGTAGCCGGCGCGACCCCGCGCCGCGCGGCCCGCGCCGCGCCCCCGGTAGGTCGCCGTGAGAGGTTGGGATCGTTGCGGCAGGGTGGCAAAGGTTGGTGTCGCCGCATGGGGTGGCGCGGCGATAGGTTGGCGGGGTCTGCTCGTCGGATGGGGGAGAAGACGATGTCGACCACCGTTGCGAATCCCTTCGGGTCCACCGCGGACCTGCACCGGCTGCTCGCCGAGCTGCGCCAGGACAGTCCGGTGGTGGAGGTGTCGTTGCCGACCGGCGGCACCGCCTGGGTGGTGACCCGTTACGCGGATGCCCAGCGGGCGCTGAGCGACCCGCGGCTGGCCAAGGCCACCTCGGCGGGCGGGTTCAGCTACCGGGGAATGATCCCGGACGATGTGGCCCGGGCGGTGGGCCGGCACATGCTGGCGCTGAACCCGCCCGACCACACCCGGCTGCGGCGACTGGTCTCCGGCGCCTTCACCGCCCATCGGGTGGCCGCGTTGCGCCCCCGGATCGAAGAGCTGGCCGAGGAGTTGCTGGACCGCATCGCCGACGCCGAGCAGGTGGACCTGATCGACCGCTTCGCCTTTCCGCTGCCGATCCAGGTGATCTGCGAGCTGCTCGGGGTGCCGGCCGAGGACCAGGCCGACTTCCGTGGCTGGACCGACGCGATCGTCACCGGACAGATGAACCCGGCCGGGCTGCCGCCCGCGCTGACCGCGATCGTCGGCTATGTCCGTGAGCTGCTGGTGGCCAAGCGCGAACAGCCGGCCGACGACCTGCTCTCCGCGCTTATCGCGGTGCACGAGCAGGGCGACCGGCTCACCGACGACGAACTCGTCGGCATGGTCTATCTGTTTCTGATCGCCGGGCACGAGACCACCGTCAACCTGATCGGCAACGGGATGCTGGTGCTGCTGGCCGAGCCGGAGCGCTGGGCCCGGGTGGTGGCCGAGCCGGAGCTGCTGCCGGGGGTGGTCGAGGAGGTGCTGCGCTACGAGGGCCCGGTGCAGAACGCCTCGTTCCGGACCGCCACGGCACAGGTCGAGCTCGGCGGCCAGACGATCCCGCAGGGCGCCCTGGTGCTGGTGGCCCTGCTGTCGGCGAATCGGGACGCGGACCGGTTCGCCGAGCCGGACCGGCTCGACCTGGACCGCCCGACCACCCCCAACCTCGCCTTCGGGCACGGCATCCACTACTGCCTCGGCGCGCCGCTGGCCCGGCTGGAGGGGCAGATCGCCTTCGGCGCGCTGGCCCGCCGCTTTCCCGACATGCGCCTGGCGGTGCCGCCGCAGGAGATCGGCTGGCGCTCCAGCCTGCTGCTGCGCGGCCTGACGGCCCTCCCGGTCAGGCCGCGCGGCTGAGCAGCCCCTCCCGGGTCGGGCCGCGTGGCCGAGCAGCCCTCCCGGGTCGGGCCGCGTGGCCGAGCAGCCCTCCCGGGTCAGGCCGCGCGGCTGACCGTTCGTCCGGTCGAGCCGCGCGGCTGACGGGCGTGCCCCAGGTCGCCGGTCAGCGAACCGTGACGGTGAGGTGACTCGACATCGTCGCCCCGGTGTTGTCGGTGACGGTGAGCCGCGCCGTGTAGCTGCCCGGCCGGGGGTACGAGTGGGTCGCCGAGGCGCCGTGCACGACCGGGGAGTTGTCACCGAAGTCCCACGCCCGGTCGGTGATCGTCCGTCCGGGCGCCACGCTCGCCGTACCGGTGAAGGCGACCGGGAGCGGCGCGGAGCCGGCCTGCGGGGTGGCGGTGACCGAGACGCTGCCGCCGGTCTCCCGCTTCACGCCCGCCCCGTTGAAGCGCAGCCAGTCCAGCGAGAGCAGGTCCGGGGTGCCGTTCGACTGTGCCGGGTTGACGAAGACCAGATAGAGCGGGAAGGTCCCGCCCGGGTTGGTCAGGTTGACCGTGGGGGAGACCAGGTTGTCCCAGCCGCCGGTGTTGCCGACCGGCAGCGTGCCGAGCAGTTGCCCGGTCGGCGAGCCGGCCCGGAACTCGATGGTGCCGCCGGGGCCGCCCGAGCTGACCCCGGCGGTGACCGAGCCGATCCCGGTCAGGTTCACCGGGGCGAAGCTGATCCACTCGCCGTGGTCGACGTCGCCGACCCGGTGGCCGGCCCGGGCGGTCGCCCGGTCGAGCACCTGGATGCCGCCGGCCGCGTCGAAGTGCTCCGCCTCCTTGTTCTTGGTCTGCAACTCGTGCCGGACCGAGCCGACCAGCGCCGGCACCCCGCCGGTGCCGCCGCCGTCGGTGTACTGGGCGGTCAGCACCGTGTAGAGGTCCTGGCCCGGCCCGTGCCCGTCCCCGCCGTTCGCCTCGGTGTCGACGGTGCCGGTGCAGCCGACGTAGTTGTCCAACGGGTGGCTGTGGTTGTCGTGCCCGAGCTGGGTCTGGGTGACCACCCGGGCACAGTCGACCGTGCCCTCCTCCGGGTCGGTGACCGTCACCGCGTACGGGATCTGGTCGCCGAAGTCGAAGAACCCGCCGTCCGGCACGCTCAGCGTCACCGCCGGCCGGGTGTTGCCGACCGTGATCTGTGCGGTCGCCACCGAGCTGAGCCCCCGGGCGCTGCTCACCGTCAGCCGGGCGGTGAAGCGGCCCCGCTGCTGGTAGGTGTGGGTCGGATTCGCCGCCGTCGAGTCGGTGTCACCGTCGCCGTCGAGGTCCCAGGCGTACGCGATCGGCGCGCCGTCGCCGGAGGTGGAGCCGGCGCTGGAGAACCGGACCGTCAGCGGCGTCGGGCCGCTGTCCCGATCCGTGGCCAGCCTCGCCACCGGCGGGCGGCCGTTCGCCACGTAGTCGATCCGGTAGATCCCGGCGCCCTCGTTGCTGCCGCCCCGGCCGCTGCCGCTGCCGACCCCGAAGTCGATCACGTACAGCGAGCCGTCCGGGCCGAACTCGGCCTCGAAGGGCTGGATCCAACTCATGTCGGCGAAGATCCCGTTGATCGACTGGAGGTCGCCGACCCGGGTCGGGCCGAACCTCGGGTCGGTGAAGGTCTGCGCCGTCCCGTGCACGGAGAGGGTCTTCCACCACTGCCGGGTCAGTTCGTAGACGATCCACTTGCCCTCGTAGTACTCCGGGAACTTCGTCGGCCTCGGGTTCGCCGGGTCGAAGTCGTAGACCGGGCCGCTCATCGGGCCGCCACCCCCGGTGCCCACCTCGGGGAAGCGGGCCGAGGCCGAGTAGGCGTACCAGACCAGGGCGGAGCGGGCCGCCGGCAGGGTGGTCAGTCCGGTGTTGTTGGGGGAGTTGTTGACCAGGGCGCCGCAGGCGAACGTCGGCCCGGCGGTGGAGGTGGCGAAGTTGTAGTCGTTGAACGGCACGTTGTCGCCGGTGCAGTACGGCCAGCCGTAGTTGCCGGCGCTGGTGATCCGGTTGAACTCGACCGTCCCCTCCGGACCCCGGTTCGGGTCGGCCGACCGGGCGTCCGGCCCGTAGTCGGCGACCAGCAGCGCGTCGGTCAACGGGTCGACGGTGATCCGGAACGGGTTGCGCATCCCCATCGCGTAGATCTCCGACCGGGTCCGGGCGGTGCCGGGGGCGAAGAGGTTGCCGGCCGGCACCGCGTACGTCCCGTCGGGACGGGGGGTTATCCGCAGGATCTTGCCGCGCAGGTCGTTGGTGTTGCCGGCGGTCGCCTGGGCGTCCCAGGCCCGCCGGCCGGGCCGCTCGTCGATCGGGGCGTAGCCGCTGGACTCGAAGGGGTCGGTGTTGTCGCCGATCCCGGCGTAGAGGTTGCCGTGCCGGTCCATCGCCAGCGAACCGCCCATGTGCGAGTTGGCCCGCCCCTCGCCCCGGTAGGTCGGGATGGTCAGCAGCCGCCGCTCGCTGCTTGTCGCGATGGTGCCGCCGGTGACGGTGAACCGCGACAGGTTGAGCTGGTTGGCGGTCCTGTCCGACCAGAGCAGGTAGATCCAGTTGTTGGTCGCGAAGTCGTTGTCCAGGGTCATTCCGAGCAGCCCGTCGGACTGGCTGGTCTGGGCCGGCGTGTAGGCGAAGTCGATCAGCGTGCGGACGCCCAGCGTCTCCTGGTCGATCACCTTCACCGCGCCGGTCCGCTGGATGTAGAAGACCCGCCGGTCCGGCGCCACGGCCAGCTCGAACGGGTCGGCCAGGTCCTCGGTGACCAGCGGAACCCGCTGGAAGTTGCCGGTCCGGGTGGCGCCGCAGTCGCCGGGGACGGCTCCGGCCGCCCACTCGATGCCGCCGCGCAGGTGGGCCAGGAAGGCCGGCTCGGCAAAGGCGGAGCCGGCGTGCCCACCGGCGGTGAACCAGGAGCGTCCGCCGTCGTAGTCCTGGCACCAGGAGTACGCGTGGTCGTGCCCCTCGTCCAGCCCGGGGATCCCGTCCCGGACCTTGATCTGGGCGAGCGTGTGCACCCGGCCGGTCGGGTTGGTGCGCCAGTTGTACCACTCCTCGCCGCGCTCCCAGAGCTCCGGCAGGTCCTTTGTGGACGGGTGCGCGCCGTCCAGCACCTTGATCCGGCCGGGGTAGGTGCCGCCGGTCGAGGAGAAGTCGGGGTGGACGTCGAAGATGGTGCCGACCAGGCCGGCGTACCAGTCCCAGTCGCGTTCGCTGGCCGAGGCGGCGTGCAGCCCGACCCAGCCGCCGCCGGCCCGGACGAAGGTCTGCAACGCGGCCCGCTGGGGCGCGTCGAGCAGGTCGCCGGACTCGGGGGTGGAGTTGGTGTTGTTGAAGACCAGCGCGTCGAAGCGGCCGAGGTTGGCGTCGGTGAAGGCGCCGGCGTCGGTGGTCGCCTCGACCTCGAAGTCGTGCGCGGCACCGAGCCGTTCGATCGCGGCGATCCCGGCCGGGATCGAGTCGTGGTAGTAGTTCGTCGTCTTGGAGAAGACCAGGACCCGGAACCGGGGCGCGGCCGAGGCGGGGACGGGGGCCGTGCCGAGCAGCAGGGTCACGATCGCGAGCAGGGCGAGGAGGGTCGTGCGGTGGCGTCGCATACGGGCGCTCCCGGAGACGCAGGAAACGGGGGACATGGAAAGCGCTTACCGCCGCCGACCCGGTCAGCCTACGGGAACCAATTCGAAATAGTCAATCTTCTTTCCTGATGTCGCCCGCTGTCGGTCAGCGCCCCTCGGCCAGGTCCATCGCCCGGTAGATCCGCTGCTCGGAGATCGGGTACGGCGTACCGAGCGCCTGGGCGAAGACGTTCACCCGGAACTCCTCGATCATCCAGCGGATCTGCCGGACCGCGTCGTCGGCACGGCGGGCCGGGGGCAGGGCGGCGAGCATCTGCTCGTATTCCTGGCGCACCTGGTCGACTCGGGCCTGCTGGTCGCGGTCCCGCTGCGGGTTGGCGGACAGCCGGTCGAGGCGGCGCTCGACGGCGGTGAGATAGCGCGGCAGGTCGGCCAGCCGGGCGTAGCCGGTCTCGGTGACGAAGCCCCGGTGCACCAGGGCGGAGAGCTGGTCGCGGATGTCGGTCAGCGCGGCGACCAGGCTCAGGTCGGAGGTGCGGGTGAGCCGCTGCTCGATGGCGTGTGCGGCGGCCAGCACCCGGCGTACCCGCTCGACCACCTCGACGGTGGTGTCGACAAGTCCGGCCCGGACCCGGTCGCGCAGCGCGGCGAAGCCCTCCGCGTCCCAGGCCGGGCCGCCGGCATCGGCGACGAGCCTGTCCACCGCCGCGTCGGCGACGTCGTCGAGCAGGTCCGGCACGCTGCGGTGCGGGTTGCGGCTCAGCGCCAGCTTCGCCTCGTTGGAGAGCCGGCCGGAGAGAAACTTCTGCGGCGAGCCGAGGGTGAGCCGGAGCAGCCGGCGGGTGCCGGCCCACATCTGGTGACGCTGCTCGGCCTCGGTCTCGAAGACCCGTACGCCGACACTCTCCCCCTCGTCCACCAGCGCCGGATAGGCGGTGACCAGGTAGCCGGCCCGGTCCTGCTCGATCGAGCGCGGCAGGGTGCCGATGCTCCACTCCCGCAGGCCGGAGCGCTCCACGTCGGGCGCGGCGGCGGCGACCATCCGGCGTACCTGGGCGGTGAGCTGGCGTTGCAGCGCCGGCAGGTCCTTGCCCTCGGCGACGGTCTGCCGCTCCTCGCCGACCACCCGGAAGGTGGGGCGCAGGTGTGCCGGCAGCCGGTCGACGTCCCAGGCGTCCCGGGGCACCGTCACCCCGGTCATCCGGCGCAGCTCGCGGGTCAACGCGTCCAGCAGCGGCTCCCGGCCGGGCGTGATCGCCGCCAGCGCCGCCCGGGCGAAGTCCGGCACCGGGACGAAGTTTCGGCGTACGGCCTTCGGCAGCGACCGGATCAGCGCCACCACCAGCTCCTCGCGCAGCCCCGGCACCTGCCAGTCGAAACTCTCCGCGTCGACCTGGTTGAGCATCGGCAGCGGGATGTCCACCGTCACCCCGTCGGCCGCGGTCCCCGGCTCGAACCGGTACGTCAACGGCAGCGCCACCCCGTCGGAGTGCCACTCGTCGGGGAAGTCGGCCGCGTCGACGCCGCCCCGCCCCTCGTTGACCAGCATCTGCCGGTCGAAGGTGAGCAGGTCGGGCCGGTCCCGCCGGGTCTTCTTCCACCAGCTGTCGAAGTGCCGACCGGAGACCACCTCGGCGGGGATCCGCTGCTCGTAGAAGGCGTAGAGGGTCTCGTCGTCCACCAGGATGTCCCGGCGCCGGGCCCGGTGCTCCAGCTCCTCGACCTCCTCCAGCAACGCCCGGTTGTCGTGGAAGAACCGGTGCGGGGTCTGCCAGTCCCCCTCCACCAGCGCGTGCCGGATGAAGAGCTCCCGGGCGAGCGCCGGGTCGATCCGGCCGAAGTTCACCTTCCGGCCGCTGACCAGCGGGATGCCGTAGAGGGTGACCTTCTCGTGCGCCAGCACCGCGGCCTGCTTCTTCTCCCAGTGCGGCTCGCTGTAGCTGCGTTTCACCAGGTGCTGGGCGAGCGCCTCGACCCACTCCGGCTCGATCCGGGCGGCGACCCGGCCCCAGAGCCGGGAGGTCTCCACCAGCTCGGCCGCCATCACCCAGCGCGGCGGCTTGCGAAACAGCGCCGACCCGGGGAAGAGGGCGAACTTCGCCCCCCGGGCACCGAGGTACTCGTGCTTCTGCGGGTCCTTCAGGCCGACGTGCGAGAGCAGCCCGGCGAGGAGCGACTGGTGGATCCGGTCGCTGTCGATCTCGGTGTCGGTCTCGTCGGGCCGGCCGCCCGCCGGGCCGCCGCGTGCCTGCCGCTGGCCGGCGCCGTCGCGCTCCCGGCCGTCGGTCGGGCTGCCGCGTCCCTGGCCGTCGGCTCGACCGCCGCGTCCCCGGCCACCCTCGGTCCCGGGCCCGGCGGTGCTGCGCAGCACCTGGCGGAGCTGGGCGTGGATGTCCTGCCACTCCCGGACCCGCAGGTAGTTGAGGTATTCGGCCCGGCACATCCGGCGGAACCCGCTGGAGGAGAGCTCCCGCTGCCGATCCTGGAGATATCGCCACAGCCGCAGCAGCGCGGCGAAGTCCGACTCCTTGTCGGTGAACCGGGCGTGCGCCTGGTCGGCCTGGGCCTGCTTCTCGGCGGGACGCTCCCGGGGATCCTGGATGGAGAGGGCGGCGGCGATCACCGACACCTCGGCCGCGCAGCCGTTCCGCTCGCCCTCCAGCACCATCCGGGCCAGCCGGGGGTCGACCGGAAGCTGCGCCAGCCGGCGGCCGAGCGGGGTCAGCCGGTGCCCGGCCTCCGCGTCGCCGTCGCTCTCCAGCGCACCCAGCTCGCGCAGCAGGTTGACCCCGTCGGCGATGTTGCGCCGGTCCGGCGGATCGATGAACGGAAACGCGGCGATGTCGCCCAGCCCGATCGCGGTCATCTGCAGGATGACCGAGGCGAGATTGGTGCGCAGGATCTCCGGGTCGGTGAACTCCGGCCGGCCGAGGAAGTCCGGCTCGTCGTAGAGCCGGATGCAGATCCCGTCCGAGGTACGCCCGCAGCGCCCCTTGCGCTGGTTCGCCGACGCCTGCGAGATCGGCTCGATCGGCAGCCGTTGCACCTTGAGCCGGTGGCTGTACCGGGAGATCCGGGCAGTGCCGGGATCGACGACATATTTGATGCCGGGCACGGTGAGCGAGGTCTCCGCGACGTTGGTGGCCAGCACGACCCGGCGGCCCCGGTGCGACTGGAAGACCCGGTGCTGCTCGGCGGTGGAGAGCCGGGCGTAGAGCGGCAGGATCTCGGTGTCCCGCAGCAGCGGGCGGTTCTGCACGAGTCTGCCGAGCGCGTCGGCGGTGTCCCGGATCTCCCGTTCGCCGCTGAGGAAGACCAGGACGTCCCCGGGTCCCTCGGCGGCCAGCTCCTGCACCGCGTCGCCGATCGCCTGGACCTGGTCCCGCACGGTCTCCCCGTCGTCCGGGTCCTCGCTGTCGGCCAGCTCGACCAGCGGCCGGTAGCGGGTCTCGACCGGATAGGTCCGGCCGGAGACCTCCAGCACCGGGGCCGGTTCCCCGGCGAGGGCGAAGTGCCGGGCGAAGCGTTCCGTCTCGATGGTCGCCGAGGTGATGACGACCTTGAGGTCGGGCCGGCGGGGGAGGAGCTGGTGGAGGTATCCGAGGATGAAGTCGATGTTGAGGCTGCGCTCGTGCGCCTCGTCGATGATCAGCGTGTCGTACTGCCGGAGCATCCGGTCCTGCTGGAGCTCGGCGAGGAGGATGCCGTCGGTCATCAGCTTGACCAGCGTCCCGTCACCGACCTGGTCGGTGAAGCGGACCTTGTAGCCGACCGCACCGCCCAGCTCGGTGCCGAGCTCGTCGGCGATCCGGTCCGCCACCGTACGCGCTGCCAGCCGGCGCGGCTGGGTGTGCCCGATCAGCCCCTGCACGCCCCGGCCCAGTTCCAGACAGATCTTCGGCAGCTGGGTCGTCTTGCCGGAGCCGGTCTCGCCGGCCACGATCACCACCTGGTGGTCGCGGATCGCGGCGAGCAGGTCGTCCCTGCGCTCGCTCACCGGCAACCCGGCCGGATAGGTGATCACCGGCACGGCGGCCCGGCGCCGGGCGAGCCGCTCCTCGGCCGTACCGATCTCGGCGGCGATCTCGGCGGTCGCCGCCTGCCGCCGACCGGCGTCGCGGATCCTGGGCAGGCCCTCCAGCCGGCGCCGGATCCGGCGCTGGTCGCGGAACATCAGCTCCGGCAGCCGGGCCCGGAGCGCGGGAAGGTCGGCGGCGGGCACGGCAGGGGCGGGCGGTGGAGTGTGCATGTCGTCGCCAAGGATAGGCAGGCCCGGCCGGCGACCGCCCGTGAGTTACCGACGTCGCGGCCCCGGCCGCCGGTACGCCAACGCCCGGTTACCGACCGTCTCGACCCTTTCGCCGGGCAGGCTACCGGTGCTCCGGGGCCGGCTGCCCGGGTTGCAGCCGGGCCGGCGCGGGGCGGTCGGCGCCCCAGCGCGTCGGCAGCCGGTACGACCAGCCCGGGCGCCACTCGAACGGCGCGCCGAGCAGGTCGGCGAGGGGGACCTCGCGCAGCAGGTGGTCGAGCGCCCACCGGTTCGCCGAGTGCGCCACGACCAGCACCCGGCGGCCGTCCCAGGCGGCGGCGAGGTCGCGGAGGAAGGCGCGGGTCTGCTCCACCACCTGCCGGTAGCTCTGCCCGCCCGGAAAGGGCTCGTCCAGGTGCCGGAGGCGCCGCGCGGCCAGCTCCGCCACCGGGTGGCCGGTCAGCTCGCCGTAGTCGCACTCGCGCAACCGGGTGTCGCGGTGCACCGGCAGCTCCCGGGCCGGGAAGGCGATCTCGACGGTCTCGACGGCCCGGGCCAGGTCGGAGCAGAAGACGGCGGCCAGCCCGTCGGCGCGGCGTCGCTCACCCAGCTGCCGGGCACCGCGTCGGCCGTGCTCGGATAGCCGGCCGGGCTGCCAGCCGGTGGCCAGTCCGGCCTCGTTGTCGGTGGTCGTCGCGTGCGTCTCGTAGACGATGTCGACCGCCACGGCCCCCTGCCTTCCCACTCTGCCGTCCATGCCTGCCGGTGATCGTGCCGGTGAAACCGGCTGTCGCCCTCAATATGGCGGAGGGCCGGCCGCCATATAGGAGAAATATAGTCGCGGCTCACAGACTCGGGACAGTACCGCGATCCGATGGTGCCGCCAGACGGCCGACCGGCAAACGGTATCGGGCAATGAGGCGCATCCCGGAGGCGCATCCCGCCACCGGCGCAGGCAGCCATCGAGATTCTACTCTTCCGATCCGTTCCTGGAGGCGACATGACCAGCACGACCCCGACGACCAGCACCGACATCGACCGCGAGCAGGTCAAGGAGATCGTCTGCGAGATTCTGGAAATCGATGCCGACGAGGTCACCGAGACCAGTCTCTTCAAAGAGGACCACGGTGCGGACTCGCTGCTGGCCATCGAAATTCTCGCCGCGCTCGAACGGAATCTGCACGTCACCATCGACCAGGCGGAACTGAGCCGAATGGTGAACCTGGCGGGCGTTTACGCCGTCATCGCCGAGGCGCAGCGGGCCTGAACGCACGGCGCGGAGGGGCGGAGTCGGGTCGGAGACCAGAGGTGAGTGAGGCGCGATGATGAGCGTTCTGCCAGGCGATGCCGGATCGCCCCGCCGGGTGGTCGTCACCGGGCTCGGCGTGGTGACCAGCATCGGCATCGGGGTCGAGAAGTTCCTCGCCGGGCTGCGGGCCGGTCGGAGCGGGGTCAAGCCGATCACCGCGTTCGACACGACCGGGTTCGCGCACGCCAACGGGTGCGAGATCACCGACTTCGAGCCGGCCCGCTGGCTGCGCCGCGTCGACCCGGCGCAGCTCGGCCGGGCGAGCCAGCTCTCGGCCGCCGCCGCCGGGATGGCGGTCGCGGACGCGGGCATGCCGGTCGAGGCGCTGCGGTCCCGCCGCGCGCTGGTGTCGGTCGGCACCACCGACGGCGAGTCCCACGACCTCGACCAGCTCGTCGGGGTGCAGGTGGCCAGGGGAGCCGAGGACTTCGACCCGGTCGTGGCCCGGCGGATCCCCGCCGGCCGGCTCTCCGCCAGCATCGTCGCCGAACTCGGGCTCACCGACGTCGAGACGGTGACGATCCCGACCGCCTGCGCCGCCGGCAACTACGCGGTCGGCTACGGCTTCGACGCCATCCGCTCCGGCGACGTCGAGGTCGCCCTCTGCGGTGGCGCCGACGCGCTCTGCCGGAAGACCTTCACCGGCTTCTACCGGCTCGGCACCATCGCACCGGAGGCGTGCCAGCCGTTCGACCTCAACCGCAAGGGCATCCTGACCGGCGAGGGCGCCGGCATCCTGCTGATGGAGAGCCTCGACTCGGCCCGGGCCCGGGGTGCGCGGATCTACGCGGAGGTGCTCGGCTACGGGCTCAACTGCGACGCGTACCACCCGGTCGCGCCGGATCGGAACAGCATCGCCCGCTGCATCGAGCTGGCCCACCGCAACGCCGGGGTGAAACCGGGCGACATCGACTTCATCTCCGCGCACGGCACCGGCACCAAGGCCAACGACGTGACCGAGGCCGGCGCGATCCGGCAGGTCTTCGGGCAGCGGCCGCCGCGTACGGTCTCGATCAAGGGGATGATCGGCCACACCATGGGAGCGGCCAGCGCCCTGGCCTCGGCGGCCTGCGCCCTCGCCATCACACACGGGTTCATCCCGCCGACCGTCAACCACGTCGAAACCGACCCCGAGTGCGGGCTCGACTGCGTACCGAACGTGGCGCAGGACGCCGAGCTGCGGGTGGTGCAGAACAACGCCCTCGCCTTCGGCGGCAACAACGCGGTGCTGATTCTCGGCCGCTACGACGAGGTGGCACCGTGACCGCGCTGGTGGTGGGGATGGGCACGGTGGCCAGCATCGGCGCCACCACCGTCGAGTTCTTCGACTCGCTCTGCGGCGGTTACAGCGGGCTGGCCGAGCTGCGCGGCTTCGACCGCAGCCGCTACCGGGCACAGCACGCGTACGAGATCGACGACCGGCCGGCGCCGGGCCGGGACACCACGCTGCGGGCCAGCCGATGGCTGGAGCAGGCGGTCGGCGCGGCGCTCCGGGACGCCGGCATGGGCGACGACCTCGGGCACACCCCGGTGCTTGTCGGCACCACCCTGCGCGAGCTGCGCTCGGTCGAGCTGAGCTGGCGCGACGGGGTGCCGTTCGACGTACGCGACCTGCACTTCGGCACCGCGCTCCGGAAGCGGTTCGGGGCGACGAACACGCACACCGTGGCGAACGCCTGCTCCGCCTCCCTCTACACCCTCGGGCTCGGCATGGACCTGCTCGACCTCGGCGCCGCCGACACCGTGGTGGTGGCCGGCGTGGACACCATCACCGAGAGCACGTACGGGCTGCTGGATCGCTGTTATCCGGAGGCGCCGGAGCGGGTCCGCCCGTTCGACCGGGACCGCCGGGGGATGCTCCAGGGCGAGGGGGCGGTCGCCGTCGTGCTGCGCCGGGAGGCGGACGGTCCCGGCGCCGGGCACCGGCACGCCCGGGTCCGGGGCGTGGCGGTGAACTGCGACGCCTACCACCCGTCGGCGCCGGACGCGAAGAGCATCGCGCTGGTCACCCGGGAGGCGCACCGCCGGGCCGGGGTGGAGCCGGCCGACGTCGACCTGCTGATGCTGCACGGCACCGGGACGGCACTCAACGACGAGGCGGAGGCGCAGGCCGTCCGGGAGGTCTTCTCCGGGGTCGCGCCGACGCCGTACATGACCGCGATCAAGTCGATGACCGGGCACACCGCCGGTGCCTCCGGGCTGCACAGCCTGGTGGTGGCGGTCGAGGCGCTGCGCTGCGGGGTGGTGCCGCCGATCCTCGGCCTGGACCACCCGATCGACGAGGTCGAGGGCTTCCGACTGGTACGCGGGCACGCCGAGCTGACCGCCATGCGGGTGGCCCAGGTGGACTCGTTCGGCTTCGGCGGGCTCAACGCCGTCGCGATCGTGGAGAAGGTGGACTCGTGACCGGCGACGTGGTGGTCAGCGGGGTGGGTGTGGCGGTCGCCGGGATCGCCGGCCCCGACGACCTGCTCCGGCGTACCCCGGTCGCCGGTGACGGGGACGATCCGGCCCGCCGGCTCACCGGCAAGGGGCTGCGGTACAAGGACCGGGCCACCCGGCTCGCCCTCTGCGCCGGCCGGGACGCGCTGGCCGACGCCGGCCTGCTCGCCGACCCGGGCCTGACCGTCCCGGGCGAGAGCGTCGGCGTGGTGGTCAGCTCCAACTACGGCAACGTCGACACGATCTGCGACACGGTGTCGACGATCGCCAGGGAGACCTACGCCGGGCTCAGCCCGATGGCGCTGCCGGCGACCGCCAGCAACGTGATCGCCTCCTGGCTGGCGATCTGGTTCCGGTTGCGCGGCGCCAACCTGACCCTCTGCAACGGGCCGACCTCCGGGCTGGACGCGGTCGACTGGGGCCGGCTGCTGGTGCGCGCCGGCCGGGTGCGCCGGGTGCTGGTGGTCGGGGTGGAACCGGCCAACGCGCCGGTCCGGCACCTGGTCACCGGCGGCCGCGAGAGCGCTTCCGGCAGCCGCACCGACAGCGGTAGCCGTACCGACGGTCGGCGGGACCTGCGGCTCTTCGACGGTGCGGCGGCGCTGGTGCTGGAGTCGGCGGCGGCGGCCCGGGATCGGGGCGTCGAAGCGCTCGCCACGCTCGGCCCGTACGCCCGCCGGGCGGACCGGCCGGCGGCGGTGGCGGCGGTCCGGCAGAGCGACCCGCGGCCGGTGGACGTCTGGTTCGGCCCGGGGCCCGGCGGTCCGGCCGGCACGGCCGCGCGGACCAGTTACGACCTCACGACCTACCACGGGCACTGCTCCGGTGCGCTCGGCGTGCTCCAGTGCGTCGCCGGCACCGCCTGGCTCACCGGCCACGATCACGGTGCCGTGCTGGCCGGCGCCGACGGCAGCTGCGACGCCGACGCCGACGGCGTCGTCAGCGGCGGCGGCGTCAGCGGTGACGACGGCGTCGACGGCGGCGGCGGCGGTTCGGATGCGGCGGCGGCGCTGCTGCTCACCGCCGGGAGCCGGTGATGAGCATGTCCGCACCGCCGAGAGCGGGCGCGCGGGTGGGCCCGGCGGTCGTCCCGGCGACGCCCGCCCGGCCCGGCGTACCGGTCCGGTGCCGCCGGCCCGGCACGGGACCGCAGCCGGTGCGCACCCTGCTGCTGCACGGCCTCGGCAGCAGTAGGGCCATCTGGGACCGCTTCGAGTCCCGGGTGCCGGCGTGGCTCGAGCTGTGGGACGCCGAGCTGCCCTGGGCGAGCACCGGTGACAGTGGCTGGAGCCACCACGCCGACACCACCGGCCCGGCGGCGCGGGCCCTGGCCGCCGTGCCGGGCGGTGCCGACCTGGTGGTGGCGCACTCGTTCGCCGCCAACATGCTGCTGGAGCTGCTGGGCCGGGCGGGCGCGGCGACCGGCCCGGAGAGCGTCCGGCCGGCGATGGCACCGGCCACGCCCGCGGTGCCACTGCCCCGGGCGGTGGTGCTGGTCTCCCCGTTCTACCGGCCCGGCACCGGCGACTTCGACTGGGCGGCGATCGACTACTACCTCAACGACTTCCACCGGATCCTCGAAGAGGGCATCCGGGTCAGCGCCCCGGCCGGGCTGCCCGCCGAGATCCGCGCGGCGATGGGCGGCCGGGTCCGGGAGCGGATCGGCCCGTACGGCTGGATGCGCTTCTTCGACGCGTACCTGCGTACCCCGTTCCTGCCCGTCGCCGACCTGGCGCTGCCGCTGCTGGTGGTCGCCGGCGACGGCGACTTCGCCGCCCGGCCCGGCGACGGGCGGGCGCTCGCCGGGGCGGCACCCGACGGCCGGTACGCCCTGCTCGCCGACTGCGGCCACTTCGCGATGGTCGAGCACCCCGACCGGTTCGCCGCCCTGGTGGCGGACTTCGCCCGCCCGCTGTCGGTCGCCGACACGGCACCCGAACAGATCCTCGACACACACCTGGAGCGCACGTGAACTCGACGACCCTGGCACAGCGTCCCGCCACCGTCCCGACCGGCGACGGGGTGACCCGGGTGCGGCTTCGGCCCCGGTACGAGGGGTCCAACATCTGCACCTGGATCGGCTTCAAGCACGTCAACTACCTGGTGGAGGAGGCGGTCCTCGACCACCTGCGGCAGCGCGGCTTCGCCCCCGGCGGGCTCTACGAGCGGCACGGCCTCTGCGTCGACGCCGTCGACATCGACAGCCGGATCACACACGCCTTCCACATCGACGACGAGGCCACCGCCGAGGTCCGGCCGCTGCCCGGCGACGCGCTCGCCTTCGCGGTCGAGATCACGGTCGACGGCGCACCTCCGGTCAAGGCGGTCTCCGCAAAGGTCCGGGTGGAGCTGCGCCTCGACCCGCACGGCCACCCGGCGCAGCCGGTCCCGGACGAGCTGGCCCCGTACACGGTGGCGCGGCTGGGCCAGGCGCCGGTCAAGGTGACCCGGCCGGCCGCCGCCGGTGCCGCGCCCGAGGGCGACGTGCTGGCCGCGCTCACCGCCGGCCGCAACGCGTACGCCTGGAAGTGGCGGATCCCGTACTTCTACTGCCACTTCACCGAGCGGATGCAGATGTCCGGCTACCTGCGCCAGATGGAGGAGGTCGTGGACCTCTTCCTGGCCGACCGGGGCGTCTCGATCAAGACGCTCCTGGACGAGCAGGACTGGATCCCGGTGGTGCCGCACTCCCGGATCACCCTGCTGGATGAGGCGCGGATGGAGGAGGAGCTCTACACCGTCTTCACCGTCGAGAACGTCTTCAAGCGGCTCACCTACACCTCGCGGATGGACTGCTACGTGTTGCGCGACGGCATCCTGGTGCCGACCGCGACGGGAAAGATCACCCACGGGTACGCGGTGATCGGCAACCGCCGCGACTGGAGCCTGGTGGACTTCGACGACCGTCTCGCCGGTGCGCTGCAGGGCACCCCGGCTGCTGCGAAGACACCTCGATGACCGGCGTCGCCATCACCGGCCTCGGTGTCGTCACCTGCCACGGCAGCGGTACGCGCGCCCTGTGGGACGCGATGATGGCGGCACCGGTCACCGACCCGGTCACCGTGCCGGACCCGTACGCGAACATGGACGTGCCGGCCGTGCAGGTCGTCTCCGACGCCGATCTGCCGGTCGAGTCGCGGGCGCTGGCCCGGACGAGCCGGCTGGCGCTGGCGGCGGTGGACGAGGCGGTCGCCGACGCCGGACTGCCGCCGGGCGGCCTGGTCGGGGCCCGGACCGGGCTGGCCCTCGGCACCTGCATGGGCGACTCCGGCCGGCACGAGCAGTGGCGGGCCGACGGCGGCAAGCCGGCCGCCCGGTTCACCTCGGCGCTCGGCGTGGCCTCCGAGGTGGCCGACCGGCTCGGGCCGCTGAGCGTCACGACGACGATCAGCAACGCCTGCGCGGCCGGCGGCTTCGCCCTCGGCGCCGCCGCCGACCTGATCCGCTCCGGCGAGGCGGACGTGGTGCTCGCGGTCGGCGCGGACGCGTACAGCCGGGTGATGCTGGCCTGCTTCAACCGGATGGGCGCGGTCGACCCGCTCCGGTGCCGCCCCTTCGACCGGCACCGCCGGGGTACGTCGTTCGGCGAGGCCGCCGGCGCCCTGGTGGTGGAGTCGGAGGCGCACGCCCGGGCCCGGGGCGCGACGGTGCACGCGCTGGTCGAGGGCTCCGGCTGGACCTGCGACGCCTACCACCTGACCGCTCCGGAGCCGCAGGGTACCCAGATCGTCCGGGCGATGCGTGCCGCGCTGGACGGCAGCGGCGCCGGCCCGGTCGGCTGCGTCCTGCCGCACGGCACCGGCACCCAGCTCAACGACGTGGTGGAGAGCCGCGCCCTCCACGAGGTACTCGGTGCCGGCGTGCCGCTCTACAGCCTCAAGGCGTTGATCGGGCACACCGGCGGCGCGGCGGCGGCGGTCGCGGCGGTGGCCGCGGCGCTGATCCTGCGGCACCGCGCCGTCCCACCGAACGTGCCGATCGCCGAGCAGGATCCGGAGTGCCCGGTCTGGCTGCCGCAGCGCCTGCCCACGCCGCTGGAATCCGACCGGGTCATGGTCAACGGCTACGCCTTCGGCGGCAACAACGTGTCGCTGGTGCTCGCGGGGGCCGGCGGATGAACGACGCCGTGGTCACCGGGATCGGGGTCTGCGCGCCACCGGAACGGCCGGCCGCCGGGGGTGCCTGGTTCGACGTCCGCAGCCAGCTCGGCCGGCGCGGCTACAAGTATCTGCCGGCGGCGTGCCAGTACCTGCTGGTGGCCGGCAGGCAGGCGCTCGACGACGCGACCGGCTGCCTCGACGACCCGACCGGCCGCCCCGACGGCGCGACCGGCCGCCCCGACGGCGCCGCCGGGCAGGGCCGGGGCGTGGTGGTCGGCACCAACAACGGGGTGGCGGCGCTGCACGACGAGCAGGACCGCACAGTCATCGCCGAGCACGCCGCCGAGCTGAGCCCGGTCACCGCGCCGTTCGGCGCGGTCAACGTGCTGACCAGCCGGCTCTCCATGGAGCACGGCTTCACCGGGATCAGCCTGACCCTGACCACGCCGCTGGTCGCCGGCCTGGAGGCCGTACAGGTCGGGGCGCGGGCCTTCGCGGCCGGCCGCTCCGCCCTGCTGCTCGCCGGAGCGATGGAGCAGGCGGTGCCGGCGCCGGAGGCGGCGGCACCGGAGGAGGGCGCGGTGGTGCTGGTGTTGGAGCCGCCGGAGCGGGCGCGGGCGCGCGGTGCCGCCGGCTACGGCCGGTGCGCCGTCCGGACCCTGCTGCTGCCACCGGCACTCGACACCGGAGCGGCCCGGGACCGGGCGGCGGCCGCCGTCCGTGCGGCAGCGGCCGAACTCGGCGCCGCGCGGGTGCCGGTGTACGCGCTGCTCGACGACTCGCCGGTCAGCGAGCTGGTGGCCGGGGCGGTCCCGGCCGCCGCCGGCCCGGTCCGGGACACCGGTCCACCCGCCGCCGGCAGCCTCACCCCGATGCTCCGGCTGGCCGAGCGGCTGCGCGCCGGTGACGGGGACAGCCTGCTGGTCACCGCGGCGGGCACCGGAAACGTGGCGATGGTCCGGATCTGGCGGACGGCCGGATCGACGAGAAGGAGCGCGGGATGCTGATTCCCCTGCAAGGCACCTGGAGTCTGCTGCTCGGCGCGTCCAGCGGCATGGGGCGGGCGACCGCGCTGGCGCTGGCCCGCGAGGGCGGCAACGTGCTCGGCGTACACCTGGACATGGGCGAGCGGGCCGCGGCGGCCAGGGCGCTGGAGGCGGAGCTGCGCGGGTACGGCGTACAGGCGCACTTCTTCAACGTCAACGCCGCCAACCGCTCGGCGCGGGCCGACCTGCTGCCGGCGATCGCCGAGCTGACCGGCGGGCAAGGGCTGCACGTCCTCCTGCACTCGCTGGCGTTCGGATCGCTGCTGCCGTACCTGCCCCGGGCGGGCTGGGACCGCACCCTCGGTCAGCGGCACCTGGAGATGACCGTCGACGTGATGGCGCACAGCCTCGTCTACTGGGTGCAGGAGCTGATGGCGGCGAAGCTGCTCCGCCGGGGCGCCAAGGTGTACGCGATGACCAGCTCCGGCGCCGGCTCGGTGATGCCGAGCTACGGCGCGGTCTCGGCGGCCAAGTGCGCGCTGGAGTCCCACGTCCGCCAGCTCGCCTGCGAGCTGGCCCGGCACGGGGTGGCGGTGAACGCGCTCTGCGCCGGGGTGACCGTGACGCCGGCCCTGGAGCGGATCCCGGAGCACGCCGAGTTCGTCGCCCAGGCCAGCGCCACCAACCCGCACGGCCGGCTGACCCGGCCCGAGGACGTGGCCGAGGCGATCCTGCTGCTCTCCCGTACCGACTCGTCCTGGATCACCGGCAACACGATCGGGGTCGACGGGGCGGAGAACATCGCCGGGATCCCGGCCTGGAATCCGCGCCGCGCCGAGGCTGTCGCGCCGGAGGAGCCCGAGCCGGCCGCAGAGTCCGAGCCGGCCGCAGAGCCCGAGCCGGCCGCAGCGGCTGCCGGGGTCTGAGGGGGAGGAGAAGCAGATGACCGTCACCACCACCGTCGTAGCGGACGAACTGGTGCTCTCCGGCTGGTCGGCCGCGTCCGCGTTCGGGCTCGGCGCCGACCGGTTCACCGCTGGCCTGCGGGCCGGCACCGGCGCGGTCACCCCGCTGGACCGGGCGGCCTGGCCCGGACCGTACGACCGGGCCGGACTGATCCCCGGCTTCGACCTCGCCGGGGTGCTCGGCAAGAAGGGCACCAGGTCGATGGACCGGGCCACCGGGATCGCCATCGCCACCGTCGGGATGCTGCTGGACGCGTACGGGCGGGAGCGGCTCGGCGAGCCGGAGCGGCTCGGCCTGGTGCTCGGCACCGGCTCCGGCAGCGTGCAGAGCATCATGGACTTCACCCGGGAGTCGCTGACCGGGGCGAAGCCGTTCCACGTCGACCCGGCCCGCTTCCCGAACACGGTGATGAACCGGGCCGCCGGGCAGAGCGCGATCTGGTACGGGCTGAAGGGCCCGAACACCACCATCGCGGGCGGTGCGCTGACCGGCCTGCTGGCGCTGAACTACGCCGTACGGCTGCACCGCTGCGGCCACGGGGACACGATCCTCTGCGGCGCGGTCGAGGAGTACTCGGTGCAGCGCGGCTGGCTGGAGTGGCACGCCCGGTCCGGTGACGGCGCCGACCCGGGGGCCGGGCAGGCGGGACCGCTCGGCGAGGGGTGCGCGATCTTCCTGCTCGAGTCGCGGGCGAACGCGATCCGGCAGCAGCGCCGGCCGCTGGCGGCGGTCCGGGGTTCCCGGTTCGCCGCCTTCGCCGACCCGGCGGCGGTGCGGCCCACACTGGCCCGCTGCGTCGGCGAGGCGCTCGCCGCGGCCGGCCTGCGCCCGGCCGACGTGACAGTGCTGGCCGCCTCCGACAGTGGTGGTGAACTCGGCGCGCAGGAGGAGGCCGCCCTGGCCGACGTGCTCGGCCCGGGCCGGCCGGCCCGGGTGCGCTGCCGGGCCCTGCTCGGCGACACCAGCGCGGCGTCGTCGGCGTTCCAACTCGCCGCCGCCCTCGCCGAACTCGCCGCCCCGTCCGGTGCGTCCGCTGGGGCCGAGCGCCAGGGCCGTCCCGGCGGCGTCGCCCTGGTGACCGGGGTGGACCGGGACGGCCAGGTCGGCTGCACCCTGCTCGGGACGGTGGGCTGAGCGGTGACCGCCTCCACACTGGACCTCATCAACGGGCTGCCGGACGGCGTCTGGCGGCCGTGTCCGCGCTGCGCCGCGCTGCTGCACCGGGACCGGCTGGCCCGGGCCCTGCACACCTGCCCCGAATGCGGTCACCACCTGCCGCTCCCCGCCGACGAGCGGATCGCGCTGCTGGTCGACCCGGACAGCTTCGTCGAGCACGACGCCGACCTCGCCGCCGCCGATCCGCTGGAGTTCACCGACCGGATGCCGTACCCGCAACGGCTGGCCCGGGCGCGGGCCAGGACCGGCCGGGCCGACGGCGCGGTACTGGGGCTGGCGACGATCGGCGGGCACCGCGTCGTCCTGGTCGTACTCGACTTCGCGTTCCTCGGCGGCAGCATGGGCTCGGTGGTCGGCGAGAAGGTCGCCCGGGCCGCCGAGACCGCCCTCGACCACGGGGTGCCGCTGGTCGCGGTCAGCGCCTCCGGCGGCGCCCGGATGCAGGAGGGAGTGCTCTCCCTGCTGCAGATGGCGAAGACCGCCGCCGCTGTCCGGCTGCTCCGGGACGCCGGGGTGCCGTACCTCAGCGTCCTCACCGACCCGGTCTACGGCGGGGTGGCGGCCTCCTTCGCCAGCCTCGGTGACGTGATCGTCGCCGAGGAGGGGACCCGGGCCGGCTTCGCCGGTCCGAGGGTGATCGAGCAGACGATCCGGCAGCCGCTGCCGGCGGGCTTCCAGACCGCCCGCTTCCTGCACGAGCACGGCCACGTCGACATGGTGGTACGCCGGGCGGAGCTGCGCGGCGTGCTGAGCCGGCTCGTCGGGTTCTGCGTCGCGGCCGGTGCCGGCGGCGCCCCCGGGCAGCCGGTCGGGGATCCGGTCGGGCACCTGCCCGGCGGTGCCGGGCCGCGGTCGCGCGGCTCCGGGCACGACGTGCGGCCGGCGCGGCCGGCGGGGTCGGCGGGGTCGGCGGGGTCGGCGGACGCCTGGACGGCGGTGGGTCGGGCCCGGGCAACCGACCGGCCGACGGTGCGGCAGCACATCGAACGGATCTTCGGCGACTTCGTCGAGCTGCACGGCGACCGCTGGGAGCGGGACGACTCCGCGATCGTCGGCGGGCTGGCCCGGCTGGCCGGGGCACCGGTGGTGGTGGTCGGGCACGCCAAGGGGCGGGACACCCGGGAGAACGTGGCGAACAACTTCGGCATGCCGCACCCGGCCGGCTACCGCAAGGTGATGCGGCTCTTCGAGCTGGCGCAGCGCTGGGGCGTACCGGTGGTGACCCTGGTGGACACCCCGGGGGCGTACCCGGGGCTGGCGGCGGAGGAGGGCAACCAGAGCGGGGCGATCGCCGAGACCCTCGCCCTGGCGGCGGGGCTGCGGACCCCGGTGGTCGCGGTGATCACCGGCGAGGGCGGCAGCGGTGGCGCGCTCGCGCTGGCCGTGGCGGACCGGTTGCTGATCCAGGAGAACGGCGTCTTCTCGGTGATCAGTCCGGAGGGCTGTGCCGCGATCCTCTTCGGCGACGCCGGGCAGGCCCCGGCGGCGGCCCGCGCGCTGCGGCTGCGCGCCGAGGATCTCGGCCGGCTCGGCGTGGTCGACGAGATCCTGCCGGAGCCGCCGGGTGACCCGGAGCGGGCCGCCGGGATCGTCGCGCACGCGGTGGCCCGGTCGCTGCGCCAGCTCGCCGGGATCCCGGTCGAGGAGCTGCTCGCCGCCCGCTACCGCCGGCTGCGCGGCCACGGCGTGCTGGCCCCGGACGGTGGCGACGCCACACCGGGTGCCGCCACGGCGGGGTCGGGTGTCGGCCCGGCCGGGGTGGGTGCCGGCTCGGCCGGGCGGCCGGCGACGGAGCCATGGAAGGAAGGCGCGCATGTCTGAGCACGTCCGCGAGCCGGCCGCCGTTCGGGCGCCAAACGGCACCCTGCCGCCGGCCGTCGACCGGGTTGACGCGCCGGTGGTCACCGACGCCGCGCTGCGCACGGCGGTCCGGGCCGCGGCCGAGGTGGCGGAACTGGTCCGCGATCCGGCGATCCGGCGGGTCCGGCTGACCGTGGCCGACGTCCTGATCGAGGTCGAGCGGGCCGATCCGGGCCCCGCCGGGGAGGCTCCGGCCGTCACCGGCACCGCCACCTCCGGGGCGCGGGCTCCCGATACCGCCGTTTCCGCCGAGGCGGTGCCAGTTGCGGGCGTCGCCGCTCCGCCGGGCGGCACCGTGGCGGTGACCGCGCCGCTGATGGGGGTCTTCTACCGCTGCCCCGGCCCGGACCAGCCGCCCTTCGCCGAGGTCGGCCAGCGGGTCGAGGCCGGCGACCAGGTCGCGATCGTGGAGGCGATGAAGATGATGAACCCGGTCGTCACCGACCGGGGCGGGATCGTCCGGGCCGTGCACGCCACCGACGGCGAGGTCGTCGAGTACGAGCAGCCGCTGCTCAGCATCGAGCCGGGCTGAGGTGCCGGAGATGGTCGACCGGGTACTCATCTGCAACCGGGGCGAGATCGCCGTCCGGATCCTCCGCGCCTGCCGCGACCTCGGCCTGGAGACGGTACTGGTCCATTCCTCCGCCGACCGGGAGAGCCTGGCGGTGCAGCTCGCCGACCAGGCCGTCCAGATCGGACCCGGTCCGGTCGCCCGCAGCTACACCAACATCCCGGCGATCCTCTACGCCGCCGCCAAGTCCGGCGCCGACGCGGTGCATCCGGGCTGCGGCTTCCTCTCCGAGGACCCGGTCTTCGCCGCCTCCTGCCGGGGCGTCGGGCTCACCTTCGTCGGCCCGGCCGCCGAGCACATCGCGCTGATGGGCGACAAGGTGGCGGCCCGGTCGGCGATGCGCGCCGCCGGGGTGCCGGTGCTGCCCGGTTCGGACGGCACCGTCGACTCCCTCGGCGAGGCGGTGGCCGCGGCCGGCGGGATCGGCTTCCCGCTGATCGTCAAGTCGGTGGCCGGCGGTGGCGGCCGGGGCATCGCCGTGGTGCACCGGGCCGAGGAGCTGCCGTCGGCGTACGAGACGACCCGCGCCGCCGCCCGGACCATCTTCGGTGACGACCGCGTCTACCTGGAGCGCTACCTGCCATCGGCCCGGCACATCGAGGTGCAGGTGCTGGCCGACGGGCACGGCACCGTGCTGCACCTCGGCGAGCGGGACTGCTCGGTCCAACGCCGGCACCAGAAGCTGGTCGAGGAGTCCCCGTCCCCGGCCCTCGACCCCGAGCTGCGGGAGCGGCTCTGCGCGGCGGCGGTGGCCGGGGCCCGGGACATCGGCTACGTCAGCGCCGGCACCTTCGAGTTCCTGGTCGCCCCGGACGGTGCGGCGTACTTCATGGAGATGAACACCCGGCTCCAGGTCGAGCATCCGATCACCGAGGTACGCACCGGGCTCGACATCGTCGCCTGGATGATCCGGATCGCCGACGGGGAACGGCTGGGCCTGACCCAGTCCGACGTCCGGTTCGACGGGCACGCGATCGAGGCGCGGATCAACGCCGAGGACGTCGACCGGGACTGGGCCGGCTCGACCGGCCGGGTGCACGGGCTGCGGATGCCGGCCGGTCCCGGCGTACGGGTGGACAGCCACCTCTACGACGGCTACGTCGTACCGCCGTTCTACGACTCGCTGCTGGCCAAGGTCGTCACGCACGGCGCGACCCGGGAGGAGGCGCTGCGCCGGCTGGACCGGGCGCTGGCCGAGTACCGGTCGGCGGGGGTGACCACGAACGTGGACTTCCACCGCCGGCTGCTGCGCCACCCCGGCTTCCGCGCCGGTGACTACCAGTTCGGCGTCGTCGAGTCCGTACTCGCCGAGCCGATCGCCGGCGGTGCCGGCGCCGTCACAGACCACGAGATGCACACCGAGAGGACGGAAAGCCATGTCTGACCAGATCACCACGACGCTCGACAAGGAAGACCTGCGGCAGCTCATCGCCGACACCATCGACGTCGACCTGGCCGAGGTCACCGACGACGCGCACTTCGTCAACGACCTGGAGGTGGACTCCCTGATGGCCCTGGAGATCACCGTCCGGCTGGAGAAGCGGTACGGCGTGAAGATGGAGGAGAGCGAGCTGGTCGCGGTCAGCACGCTGGACAGCACCTACGAGCTCCTCGACGGCAAGCTGCGGGCCGGGTCGTGACGCTGCGCTGCGCACCCCTGACCGAGCTGGTCGAGCTGGTCGAGGCCGGCCCGACCTCGGCGGTCGCGACCGCCACGGTGGATCCCGGCGATCCCGTCTTCGCCGGCCACTTCCCGGGCTTCCCGCTGCTGCCCGGGGTCTACCTGGTCGAACTGGTCGGCCAGACCGTCCGGGCCGCACTGCGCGGCGCCGGCTACCGGCCGGAGCTGGCCGCGCTGGACCGGTGCCGCTTCCTCAGCCCGGTCGCCCCCGGCGACCCGCTGCGGATCGAGGTGGCGATGCAGTGGGCCGGCCCGGAGCTGCGCTGCGCCGCCACCATGCACGGCGAGCGGGGGCGCGCCGCCGAGCTGCGGCTGCGCTACCGCCCGGAGGAGGAGTGATGTCCGCGGTACCGCTCGGGGGAAGAATGACGTTCGGAGTGGCCGAGATCAGGCGGGTGGTGCCGCACCGGTACCCGATCCTGCTGCTCGACCGGGTGGTCGAGCTGGTGCCGGGGGAGCGGCTGACCGCGGTGAAGGCGGTGAGCTGCACCGAGGCGTGCTTCCAGCGGCTCGGTGACGGTGCCGGTGACCGCGACTACGCGTACCCGGCGACCCTGATCGTCGAGTCCTGGGCGCAGGCGGGGGTCCTCCTCGCCACCTGGGAGAAGCCCAACCCCGACGTGCTGGTCGGGATGGTCGGGCTGGCCGGGGCGATCAACAACGTCAGCTTCGGCGCTCCGGTCTATCCCGGTGACCTCCTGGAGCACCGGGTCCGGCTGGTCAAGGTCGTCGGTGACACGGTGATCCTCGAGGGCGAGACCGTGGTCGGTGACCGGACGGTGATGCGGGTCGGGCAGTTCGTCGAGACCCAGCGCCCGGTGAGTGCGCTGCGTCCGGCCGAACCGGCCCCGGTTGCGGGATGAGGAGCGAAATGACCGAGAACGGACGACGCGTCGCGCTGGTCAGTGGCGGGTCCCGGGGGATCGGCCGGGCCGTGGTGGCCCGGCTCGCCGCCGACGGCTACGACGTGGCCTTCTGCTACCAGGCCAACGCCGAGGCGGCGGAGCTCTCCGCCAAGGCTGCCCGGGCCGCCGGCGCCCGGGTGCTCTGCCGGCAGGTCGACGTGGTGGAGCTGGCCCAGGTGCGCGACTTCGTCGCCGCCACCGAGGACGAGCTCGGCCCGATCGAGGCGGTGGTCACGGTCGCCGGGGTGACCCGGGACCGGCCGCTGGTGCTGATGAGCGAGGACGAGTGGCACGGCGTGCTGCGGACCAACCTGGACGGGACGTACACGGTGTGCCGCTCCGCCGTCTTCGCCATGATGAAGCGGCGGCGCGGGGCGGTGGTGACCCTCTCCTCCGTCGCCGGGGTGGCCGGGAACGCCGGCCAGACCAACTACTCCGCCTCCAAGGCCGGGATCATCGGCTTCACCAAGGCGCTGGCCAAGGAGATGGGCCGGTACGGCATCCGGGCCAACGTGGTGGCGCCGGGCTTCGTCGAGACCGACATGACCTCCGGGCTGCCGGCCTCGGTCACCAGCCAGATGCTGGACCGGATCCCGCTGGGCCGGTTCGGCCGGCCGGAGGAGACCGCCGAGCTGGTCGGCTTCCTCGCCTCCGACCGGGCCTCCTACGTCACCGGCCAGGTCTTCCACGTCGACGGCGGGATCGCGCTCTAGCCGGCCGCGCCCCAACACACCCGAGGAGTCCGCCATGGCGGTGCGCCGCACCCCACGGTTCTACTTCAGCCTGCGCAGCCCGTACTCCTGGCTCGCCCACCGGGACCTGCACGAGCGGTACCCGGAGCTGGCGGCCGAGCTGGAGTGGGTGCCGTTCTGGGAGCCGGACGAGCTGAGCGGCAAGCTGCTCGCCGAGGCCGGCGGCGAGTTCGTCTACACCCCGATGTCCCGGGCCAAGCACCTCTACGTCCTCGCCGACGTGCGGCGGCTCGGCGCGCAGCGCGGGCTCTCGGTCACCTGGCCGGTCGACCGGGATCCGGTCTGGGAGATTCCGCACCTGGGCTACCTGGTGGCGCGGCGGCACGGCGCCGGGCCGGCGTACGTGGAGCGGGCGTACCGGGCCCGGTGGCAGGAGGGGCGGGACATCTGTGACCGGGCGACGGTCGCCGGGATCGCCGCCGAGCTCGGGCTCGACCCGGCCGAGGTCTCCGGGGCGGCCGACGATCCCGAGGTACGCCGCCAGGGCGTCGCCGCACTGCTCGACATCTACCGCGACGGCGTCTTCGGGGTGCCCTTCTTCGTGCACGGCTTCGAACGTTTCTGGGGAGTGGACCGGCTGGCCGCCTTCGCCGCCTCGGTGGCAGACCGGTTAGGAAGGGCCCCCTCTACAACAGAAAACGATAAGCGGGGGCCCTTCCTTGCGCCCGCGGCGGGGCGGACCGACGAGGGCCACGCCGGCGGCTGCGGCTGAGCGGCCGCGGCTGAGCGGCCGCGTTGAGCCGGCTGCGTCGAGCGGCCGCGTGGCGCGGAGCCGTCGATATAGCCCGAATAGAGACGCCGACCGTACGGTCTGGCACGGAAAACGCCGATGGCGCGGAAGGCCGGGGAAGTAGACGTGTCCGAGGGAAGCATCGTCGAGGCGGTCCGGCAGCATGTGGCCGGATCGCCGGAGCGGCAGGCCGTGGTCTTCTGCCGTGCCGCGGGGGAGCGGTTCACCGAGTCGTGCCTGACCTACGCCGAGCTCGACCGGGCGGCCCGGTCGACCGCGGCCTGGCTGGGCCACCGCTGCCGGCCGGGTGACCGGGTGCTGCTGCTCTATCCGACCGGGCTGGAGTTCGTGGCCGGCTTTCTCGGCTGTCTCTACGCGGGCGCGGTGCCGGTGCCGGTGCCGTTGCCGGCGAACTACCGGCACCACGCCGACCGGACCAGCGCGATCGCCCGGAACGCGGACGTGACGGCGGTGCTGACCGACCCGGAGAACCTGGGGGTGGTCGCCGACTGGATGCTCCAGGAGGGACTCGACCAGTTGGCCCTGGCGGCGACCGACATCACCGGACCCGGGGCGGTGCAGGACGACGCCCGGGACTGGCGGCCGTATCCGGTCCGGCCCGACGACATCGCGTTCCTGCAGTACACCTCCGGCTCGACAAGCGACCCCAAGGGCGTGATGGTCACCCACGGCAACGTGCTGCACAACATCGGCTCGGTGCACCGCACGCTCGGCTGGACCGACCGGACCCGGTTCTGCAGCTGGCTGCCGCTCTATCACGACATGGGCCTGATCGCGATGCTGATCGCGCCGCTGCTGCTCGGCAGCACCGCCGTGCTGATCCGCCCCAACGACTTCCTCAAGCGCCCGCACCTGTGGCTGGCGGCGATCGACAGGTACGGCGCCGAGGTGGCCTGCGCGCCGAACTTCGCGTACGACCTCTGCGCCCGGCTGCTCACCGACGAGCAGGTCGCCGGGCTGGACCTCTCCCGGTGGCGGTACGCCTGCAATGGCGCCGAACCGGTCGACCCGGCCACCCTGGAGCGCTTCGCCGCCCGGTTCGCCCCGGCCGGCTTCCGCCACGAGTCGTTCCTGCCGACGTACGGGCTGGCCGAGGCGACCCTCTGCGTCACCGGTGCCCGCCCGTCCGGTGGGCCCGTCACCGCGTACGTCGATCCGGACGCCCTGGCCCGGGACGCCTTCACCCCGCTGCCACCCGGCAGCCCCGGCGGGCTGGCCCTGGTCGGCAGCGGCCGGGTGAACGGGCTCGACGTACGGATCGTCGACCCCGGCACCGGGAGCCGGGTGCCGGACGGGCGGGTCGGCGAGGTGTGGATCCGGGGCGGCAGCGTGACCCGGGGCTACTGGGGCGACCCGGTGGCGACCCGGCGGGCGTTCGGCGCGGTGGGCGCGGACGGCGAGGGCGGCTTCCTCCGCACCGGCGACCTCGGCGTCTTCGACGACGGCGAGCTCTACGTCACCGGCCGGATCAAGGAAATGATGATCGTGCACGGCCGCAACCTCTACCCGCACGACGTGGAGCGCGAGGTGCGGGAGGTCTCGGCGGCGTTCGCCGGGCTGCCCTGTGCGGTCTTCTCGGTGCCGGCGCCCCGGGAGGAGATCGTGGTCGTCCAGGAACTCCGCAGCCGGGGGCGGGACGCCGCCGAGATCGCCGGGCTGGCCGGCGCGGTCCGGACGGCGCTGAGCCGGATCCTCGGGCTGCGGGTGGCGAACGTCGTCTTCGTCCGGGTCGGCCAGGTGCGGCGGACCACCAGCGGGAAGATCCAGCGGACCATGATGCGGGAACTCTTCGTCTCCGGCGTGCTCGACGCGACGTACGAGGAACTCGACCCGGAGGTCCGCCGGCGCTACCGGCCCGAGCGTGCCGGTGCGCCGGTGCCGGCCGGGCGGGGGTGACCGGGATGCGCTACCCGGCCTTCGCCCTCGCCGAACACCTCGACCACGGCCTCGGCGACCCGCGCGACCCGGACCGGCCCGCCTCGTTCGCCCGCTGCGTGGCGCTGGACGCCCGGGAGGAGTTCCCGGCCGGGGTCTGCGCCGAGCTGGACCGGCTCGGGCTGCCCCGGTGGTACGTGCCGGTAGAGTTCGGCGGCGAGCTGCGCAGCTACGAGGAGTTGCTGCACGCCGTGCGGATCCTGGCCCGCCGCGACCTCACCGTCGCGATCGGACACGGCAAGACCTACCTCGGTGCGGTCTCCGCCTGGGTGGGCGGTACCCCGGAGCAGGCCCGCCGGATCGGTGCCGAGGTGCTCGCCGGCAGCGTCATCTCGCTGGCGCTGACCGAGCGGGAGCACGGCAGCGACCTGCTCGCCGGTGAGGTCTCGGCGGTGCCGGCCGGGGACGGCTACCGGGTCGACGGCGAGAAGTGGCTGATCAACAACGCCAGCCGGGGGGACCTGCTCTGCGTCCTGGCCCGGACCGGGCCGGCCGGCGGCACCCGGGGCTTCAGCCTGCTGATGGTCGACAAGCGGCGGCTCGCCCCCGGCACCTTCCGCTGCCTGCCGAAGGAGCGGACCCACGGGGTACGCGGGGCGGACATCAGCGGCATCGCCTTCCACGGTGCGCAGGTGCCGGCCGAGGCGCTGCTCGGCCCGGCCGGCGCCGGCCCGGAGATCGTGCTGAAGAGCGTGCAGCTCACCCGCACCATGTGCGCGGCGATGTCGCTCGGCCTGGCCGACCAGGCGCTCCGGCTGGTCCTCGACTTCGCCACCGGGCACCGCCTCTACGACCGGCCGCTGGTCGAGCTGCCGCACGCCAACCGCACCCTCACCGAGGCGTACGTCGACCTGCTGATCGGCGAGGCCGTCAGCGTGCTGACCGCGCGCGGCATCCATGCCACGCCCGGCGAGCTGAGCGTCACCTCGGCGGTCGCCAAATACCTGGTGCCGACCATGATGGACCGGAGCATTCCTCGGCTGGGGCAGGTGCTCGGGGCCCGCGCCCTGCTCACCTCCGACCACGCCGACGGGCTCTTCCAGAAGATCGAGCGGGACCACCGGATCGTCGGAATCTTCGACGGCAACACCCTGGTCAACCTCAACAGCCTGGTGAACCAGTTTCCGGGGCTGGTCCGGGGCTACCGGCGGGGCGTGGTCGACCCGGGGCTCGCCGCAACGGTCGAGCTGGCCCGGCCGCTGCCCGACTTCGACCGTGACAGGCTCGCCCTGCTCTCCCGGACGGGATGCAGCGTGGTGCAGCAGCTGCCGGCCGCCGTCGCCGAGGTGCGGGAGCTGGGCGACGCCGGCATCGCCCCGACGGCCCTCGCCCGGCAGGCCGGGACGCTGGCCGGGCTGGTCGACGGCGTACACGAGCGGATGGCCGCGTACCGGCCGTCGCCCCGGCGGGTGCCGGCGGAGGCGTTCGAGCTGGCCGGGGAGTACGCGCTCGCCTTTGCCGCGGCCGCCTGCCTGCAGCTGTGGTTGCGCAACCGGCACTGGCTCGCCGACGGCCCGACCGCGCCGCTCTGGGCGGACGCCCGCTGGTTGCGCGCCTGCCTGCACCGGCTGCTCGGCCAGCTCCAGGCGTCCTCGACCGGTGACGGTCCGACCGGCCACGGCGGCGGGGGCGACACCGGCGACGGCGAGGAGTACGACCGGCTCCTGCCGGACCTGCGGGCACAGCACCGGGACGGCCTGCTCTTCTCCCTACTTCCGGCCCGGCTCGCCGAGGCGGTCGCCGGACCGGCCGCCGCCCCGACCCGCTCGCAGACCTTCGAGGGGGTCCGATGACCGTCGACGCCGCTGCCGCACCCGGGACGGTTCCGGCCGGGCTGCCCGAGCCGGACCTGGAGACCTACCTCGGTGATCCGCACGACCCGGCGAACCCGCTGGGCTTCCCGGCGGTGCTCGCCGCCGACGAGCGCGGCGAGCTGCTCGCCGAGGGCGAGCGGGCGCTCGACGCCTACGGGCTGAACGCCGAGTTCGTGCCCCGGGCCCTCGGCGGCCGGTTCGACCGGGCCGACCGGCTGGCCCGGGTGCTGCGCGCGGTGTTCCGCCGGGACACCACCCTCGGCGTCGGCTACGGGGTCACCACCTTCATCGCCGCCACCCCGGTCTGGACCGACGGCACGGTCGAGCAGCGCCGCTGGATGGCGGAGCTGCTGCTGCGGCACGGTAAGGCCGCGGCCGGCTACAACGAGCTGGCCCACGGCACCGACTTCGGCCGGGCCGAGTTGCGCGCCCGGCGCGCCGGGGGACGCTTCCTGGTCACCGGCCGCAAGGAGATGGTCGGCAACCTGGCCAGGGCGGACGCGGTCACGCTCTTCGCCCGCACCGACGACCGGCCGGGCAGCCGCAGCCATTCGCACCTGCTGCTGGAGATGGCCGCGCTGCCGCCGGAGCACCGTCGCCACCTGCGGCGCCACCGCACCGCCGGTGTGCGCGGGGTGCTGCTCGGCGGGCTGGAGTTCACCGACTGCCCGGTGCCGGCCGACGCGGTCGTCGGGGAGCTCGGCGGCGCGATGGAGACGGTGCTGCGGGCGTTCCAGGTGACCCGGAGTGTGCTGCCGGGGATGGCGGTCGGGATCGTCGACACCCAACTGCGTACGGTGCTCCGGTTCGCCCTCGACCGCCGGCTCTACGGGTTGCCCGTCGCCGAGCTGCCGCACGCCCGGACCACCCTGGTCGACGGCTTCCTGGACCTGCTGATCGCCGACTGCCTGGCCACCGTCGCCGCCCGGGCCCTGCACGTGCTCCCCGACCAGACCAGTGTGTACAGCGCTGCGGCCAAATACCTGGTGCCGAAGCTGTTGCAGGAGGCGGCGCACCGGCTGGCGGTCGTCCTCGGTGCCCGTTCCTATCTGCGGGACGGGCCGTACGGGATCTTCCAGAAGAACCTTCGCGACCTGCTCGCCGCGACGCTCACCCACGCCAGCGCGGCGGTCTGCCAGGCGACGATCATCCCGCAGCTGCCCCGGCTGGCCCGGCAGGGCTGGCGCTGCTCACCCCCCGCTCCACCGGCGCTCTTCCGGCTCTCCGACCCACTGCCGCCGCTGGACTTCGGCGGCCTCGGGCTCTCCGCCCGGGGCGTGGACAACCTCGCCGGCACGCTGCGGGAGTACGGCACCCGGCCGGGGGCCGACCCGGCGGTCGCCGGGCTCTGCGGGCTGCTCGCCGCGGAGCTGGGCCGGCTCGCCGAGGTCTGCGCCGACCTGCCGCCCCGGGACCGCACGGTGGTCGCCGGCCGACGCAGCTTCGACCTGACCGACCGGTACGCGACCGTGCTGGCCGCCGCCGCCTGCCTCGGGGTGTGGCACCACCACCGGGACGACCCGTTCCTGGGGGACGCCCGGTGGCTCCTCGCCGCGCTCGCCCGGCTGGCCGGGCGGCTGGGGCTGCACCCGGGTACGGCACCGGACGGGGCGCGCGACCACCTCTTCACCGAGCTGCTGACCCGGCACGAGCAGCGCCGGAGCTTCGATCTCGTCGACCGGCGTCTCGCCGGCTGACGACACCGTCCGTCCTTGAAGGAGTGCACCATGTCCGGGATCATCCACGACACCTCCGTCGACGCGATCCGCAGCTGGCTGGGCGGCCGGATCGCCTTCTACCTGCAGCGGCCCGCCGAGGAGATCGACCACGACGCGCCGCTTGTCGAGATCGGCCTCGACTCCGTGTACGCGATGACCCTGAGCGGGGACGTGGAGGAGCGCTTCGACATCGAGGTGGAGCCGACGATGGCCTGGGACCACCCGACCGTCAACGCCCTCGCCGGCTACCTGCACGGCGTGCTGGGATCCCGGGGATGACCGGCCGGACCGCCGCTACCCCGGTGGAGTCGCCGTCCCCGCCGGGAGAGCCGCTGTCGGCGGGGAAGCCGCTGTCGGCGGGGGAGCCGCTGTCGGTAGGAGAGCCGCTGTCGGTGGGGCAGCAGGCGCTCTGGTTCCTCTACCGGCTCGCGCCGGAGAGCCCGGCGTACAACATCACCCTCGCGGTCCGGGTCCGGGGCGGGCTGGACGACGCGGCGCTCGGCCGGGCCGTCGCCGCGCTGGTGGCCCGACATCCGGTGCTGGCCGCCGCCTTCGCCGAGGTCGACGGGGTACCCCGGCAGTTCCTCCCGACGCCTGCTCCGCAGCCCGCTGCGGGCGCGAGCCGGGCGGGCGCCGGGCCCGACCCGGCGGACGGTTCCGGGGCGCCGGACGGCACGGGTCCGGGAGGCGTGCCGTGGCTGGAGATCCGGGACGTGCCGGAGTGCACCGACGAGGGGCTGCTCGGGCTGGCCCGGGCGGTCGGCGCGGTGCCGTTCCGGCTCGGCGCCGGGGACGTCTTCCGGGTGGTGCTGCTCCGCCGTGCCGCCGACGACGCCGCCCTGGTGCTGGTCACCCACCACATCGTCAGCGACGCCACCTCGCAGTGGCTGCTCCTGCGCGACCTGCTGGCCGGATACCGGGGGATCGCGGCCGGCGGCCCGCCGGACTGGGCGCCGCTGACCGCGAGCTACTGCGACCACGTCGAGGCGGAACGGGCACTGCTCGACTCGCCCCGGCGGGAGCGGCTGGAACGGTACTGGCGGGACCGCTGCACCGGGGTGCCGGCCGGGGTGATCCCCGTCGACCGCCCCCGACCGGAGCGGCAGACCTTCGCCGGGGCAACCCACGAGCTGCGGCTCTCCGCCGAGCTGGCCGCCCGGGTACGGTCGGCGGCCACGGCGGCCCGGGTCACCCCGTTCGCGTTCCTGCTCGGGGTCTTCCAGGCCACGCTCTACCGGTACGGCGGCCAGGACGACTTCGCGCTCGGCTGCCCGGTGGCGACCCGGCACGGCCGAGGACTGCGGGACGTGGTCGGCTACCTGGTCAACACGCTGGTGCTGCGCTCGTCGTTCGCGCCCGGCGCCTCCTTCGCCGACGCGGTCGCGGCGGCGCACCGCGAGCTCCTCGCCGGACTCGCCCACGTCGGCTACCCGTTCCCCCTGCTGGACCGGATGCTCGGCGCGGGCCGGGGTGCCAGCCGGGCGCCGCTGTTCCGGATCGCCTTCACGATGGTGGCGGCGGACCGGTTCGACCCGCCGTTGCCGCTGGTGCCGGAGGGCGCCGTCGTCGGCCCGGAGATCCCGTACGCCGGGCTGCGGCTGGCGGTGTTCGACGTGCCGCAGCTGGAGGGGCAGTTCGACCTCAACGTGGAGCTGCGCCAGGCCGGCGGTTCACTCACCGGTGCCTTCCGGTACAACACGGATCTGTTCGATGCCGCGACCATGGAACGGCTCACCGGGCACTACTGCCGGCTGCTGGAGGCGGCCACCGCCGACCCGACGCGCCGGATCGACCGGGTCTCCCTCGTCGACAGCGCCCAACTCGAACAGTTGCTCGCGTTGGGCACCGGTGGAGTCCGCCCGGGACAGTGAACCCAGGTCACCACGGCTCGGTGGCGCCGCCGGACGGCCCGAAACCCGGGACAGCTCAGGGTCGCCGCTCCGGGGGTTCTCAGGGTGGTTTCTTCTGTGTCGATCTGACGATCAGTGATTGGATGCTCGCTATGGAGCAGGCTGTGCGACTGGAGTCGCTGAGTAAGACCTATGGTTCGGGCCAGAACGCGGTCACCGCGCTGAGAGACGTGTCGCTCAGCCTCGCGGCCGGCAGCTTCACCGCGATCATGGGACCCTCCGGCTCCGGCAAGTCGACCCTGTTGCAGTGCGCGGCGGGCCTGGACCGGCCGACCGGTGGCCGGGTCGTGATCGCCGGCACCGACCTGACCGGACTCAGCGAGACGGCCCTGACCCTGCTCCGGCGAGACAAGATCGGCTTCGTCTTCCAGGCCTTCAACCTGCTGCCGTCGCTGACCGCCGAGCAGAACGTGGCGCTGCCGCTGCGGCTGGCCGGCCGCCGGCCGGACCGGTCGGAGGTGGCGGCCGTGCTCGCCGAGGTCGGGCTCGGCAACCGGGGTCGGCACCGGCCGGCCGAGCTCTCCGGCGGCCAGCAGCAGCGGGTCGCGATCGCCCGCGCCCTGGTGACCAGGCCGGCGGTGCTCTTCGCCGACGAGCCGACCGGCGCGCTGGACACCAGCACCAGCCGGGAGGTGCTGGCGCTGCTCCGCGGCCTGGTCGACCGGCACCAGCAGACCATCGTGATGGTGACCCACGATCCGGTGACCGCCGCCATGGCGGACCGGGTGGTCTTCCTCGCCGACGGAGTCCTCGCCGGCGAGCTGGTCAACCCGACGGCGGAGACGATCGCCGCCCGGATGACCCGGATGGAGGTCGGCGCGTGCTGAGCATCGCCTGGCAGACCCTGCGGGTCCGCTGGGCCGCCTTCGTCGGCACCTTCGTCGCGCTGACCCTCGGCGCCGGCATGATCGCCGCGATGGGGCTGGAGATCGGCGCCACCCTCGGGCTCCCCGAGCGGGCACCGCAGCGGTTCGCCGCCGCCCCGGTGGTGGTCGCCGCGCTCGACCCGGAGTGGGACCCGGCCCGGCACGACCCGGGCAGCCGTTCGCTGATCCAGGCCCGGGGCATCTCCGAGGCGCTGGCCGCCGAGGTCGGCGCGCTGGGCCGCACCGTACCGGTCCGCTCCTTCTACGCGCAGCTCGACGGCGGCCCCGACGACCAGGTCGGGCACGGCTGGTCGAGCGCGGAGTTCGCCCCGTACGCGCTCGCCGCCGGCCGGGCGCCGCAGGCCGACACCGAGGTGGTGGTGCCGGACGGCGCCGCCGTACCGGGCGACCGGGTCACCGTCTTCACCGCCGGCGGGCCGCGCGACTACACCGTCGCCGGGGTCACCGCGCCGGTCGACTTCGAGTCCGCCGTCTTCTTCACCGAGGCCGAGTCGGCCCGGCTCTCCCCCCGGGTCGAGGCGCTGGTCAGTTACGGCGCGCCGGAGGCGGTCCGGCGGGCCGTCGGCGGCGACGCCGAGGTGCTCACCGGCGACCGGCGCGGCGTGCTGGACCCGAGCTACAACGCCGACCGGGAGGCGATCGACAACACCCAGACGCTGCTGCCGATCACCGCCGTGGTCGCCGGCTTCGTCTCGATCTTCCTGGTCGCCTCGACCTTCGCCTTCGCGGTCGCCCAGCGGCGGCGGGAGATCGCCCTGCTCCGCACCGTCGGCGCCACGCCCCGGCAGGTACGCCGGATGGTGCTCGCCGAGGCGGCGGTGGTCGGGCTCGCCTCCGCCGTCGCCGGCTGCGCCCTCGGGCTGGCCACCGCGCCGCTGCTGGCGAGCTGGATGGTGGACCTGGGACTGGCGCCGCCGTGGTTCACCGTCGAGGTCTCGACCGGGCCGGCCGTCTGGGTGCCGCTGCTGATCGCCTTCGTCACCGGCCTCGGCGTGGCGCTGGCCGGGGTCTGGGCGGCGTCCCGCCGGGCCGGCGACGTCCGCCCGATCGAGGCGCTGCGGGACGCGGCCGTCGACTCCCGCACCATGACCTCCGGCCGGTGGCTCTACGGCCTGCTGGCGCTCGCCTTCGGCCTGGTCACCATCGGCTGGGTGGCGGTGGTGAACCCGGGCATGGTGATGGTGCCGACCCGCTACATCGGGGTGCTGATGTTCCCGATCCTCGCCTTCGCGCTGCTCGCCCCGGTGGTGGTCAAGCCGATCGCCCGGCTGATCACCTGGCCGCTCGGCCGGCTCGGCGGGGCCGCCGGGATGCTGGTCCGGGAGAGTGCGCTGACCGCGGTGCGGCGTACCGCGGCCACCGCCGCGCCGGTGCTGCTGACCGTCGGGCTCTCCATCTCGCTGCTCGGCGCCGCCGCCACCATCGACCGGGCCAAGGACAGCGGCCGGCGCAACCAGGTGGTCGCCGACTTCGTCGTCACCCCGGACGGCACGCCCGGGGTCAACGAGGCGGTCACCGAACGGCTCCGGGCGATCCCCGGCGTCGACGTGGTCGCCGCACTGCCCACCACGGTCTACGCCCGGGACGACGACCGGCTCGCCGACTACGAAGCGCTCGCCGTCGACCCGGCCGCGCTGGCCAGCACCCTCACCCTGCCGGTCGACGAGGGCGATCCGGCCGAGCTGCGCGACGACACCATCGTCGTCAACGACGACTGGGGCGTCGGGGTCGGCGAGACAGTCGAGGTGCACATGGCCGACGGCGGCATCGTGCCGCTGCGGGTCGTGGCGGTGCTCGACACCACCTCGGGCAGCAACGACGTCGCCTACCTCAGCACCAGGTACGCCGGCACCGCCCGGTACGCCTTCACCGGCCTGGCCCGCCGGGTCTACGTCTCGGTCCGCGACGGCACCGACCCGGCGAGCGTCCGGACGGCGCTGGACGGCGCCACCGCCGGACTGGGGGCCCGGGCGGTCTCGGCGGAGAACTGGCTCGGCGAGGAGAGCAGCGAGAACAGCCAGGCGAGCACCCTGGGCATGCTGCTGGTGCTCGGCATCGCGATCGTCTTCTGCTTCATCGCCATCGTCAACACGCTGGTGATGTCGACCTCGGACCGACTCCGCGACCTGGCGATCCTGCGGCTGGCCGGGGCCACCCCGCCACAGGTGCTGCGGATCTTCGCCGCCGAGTCGCTGCTGGTGGCCGGCGTCGGCATCCTGCTCGCGGTCGGGGCGTCGGCGGTGAACCTGGCCGGGTTGCGGCTCGCCCTCGGGCAGCTCGTCGGGGCGACCCCGGTCAGCGTGCCGTGGGGGACCGTCGCGGTGATCGCGCTGATCAGTGCCGGGCTGGCCGTACTCGGTGCGGTGCTGCCGGTCCGGCTCGCCTTCCGGTCCCGCGCGGTCGAGCTGGCCGGCGTACGCGAGTAGCCGGCAACAGCGCCCCGCACCGGCTCCGCTCCGGTGCCACCACCCGTCGCCGCCGCGCTCGACCGGCTCGACCCCGTGAAGATCCACTCAGGCATCGGTCAACCAGCCTTGAAGGCAGTTGACCGATGAAAGGGAACCGGGTGGGTCTGAAACCGGTATTTGACACGGGCAGCGCGGCAGTCGACGGAGACTCCGACGCGGTGCTGCGGTCGCGGAGCGATCCGGAGTGCTTCGCGGCCATCTTCGATCGGTACTTCACCGCACTGCACAACTACGCGGCACGTCGCCTCGGCCGGGCCGGCGCCGACGACGTCGCGGCCGAGGCGTTCCTCGTCGCGTTCCGGCAGCGCGCCTCGTTCGATCCACGGCGCGGCTCGGTGCGCTCCTGGCTGTACGGCATCGCCACCAACCTGATCCGCGAGCATTGCCGTGACGAGGAGCGGCGCTACCGCGCCCACTCGCGGGCGGCGGCCGAGCCGAACTCCGTGGAGGACACCGACCGGGTCGACGCCCGGATCGCGGCGTCCAGCGCGCGGGACCGCCTCGTCGCCGCGCTCGCCGGGCTGTCGCCCGAGGACCGTGACACGTTGCTGCTGGTCGTTTGGGCTGGGCTGTCACACCAGGAAACCTCCGGGGCGCTCGGTGTCCCCGTCGGGACGGTCGGCTCCCGGCTGCACCGGGTCCGCCGGCAGTTGCGCGCCGCGCTCGACGATGCCGACCCCATTGCCTGAACATCCCGAATCCAGGAAGGTCACGATACCCAGTGGACGAGTTCGACATGCTGTCCGGCGCGCGGCAGGTGGATCCGCCGTCGCCGGAGACGACCGCGGCCGCGCGTGGTGCGCTGCTGCGGCTGATCCGGGAGGAGTCGGCGGCACCGGCGGCCACGGCGGCGCCGGACGCACGACACGAGACGGCGCGGCCCGCGCGGGCACGGCGCGGAAGTCGACCGCCCGTCGCCGCGGGGTCGAGGTGGCGACGCCGCCCGCGCGCCCGGGTCATGGTGCCGGCCGTGGCCGGCGCACTGGCGCTGGCCGTGGTGCTCGTCGTGTCGTCGCAGGAATTCGGCCCGCCCGCCACGTCCGGTGGCGGACAGGCCACGAGCACGGAACCCGGCTCGCCCGGCAGCCCCGGCAGCCCTGGCATCCCCGGCGCAGGGCAGGCCGCAGGCTCGGCACGCCGCCTGCTGCTGGCCGCCGCCGAGAAGACGCTCGCCGAGCCGGCGTCCGGCGAGGGCACCTACTGGATGTCCACAGTCGAGCAGGGCACGCTGCTGCACGTGGGGCGGCCCGGCGACGAGTACGCCATCATGGGCCGCCGGATCGAGACCACCTGGCATTCCCTCACCCCCGCGACCAGCACCACCTTCACCACCAGGTGGGCCGGTGCCGCTCCCGCCTCGGATGCCGACCGGGCCGCCTGGCGGCGAGCCGGCTCACCGACGAGGTGGCCCATCGACGCCCCACCGAACTGCCCGCCGGACCCGTCGAAGCGGTACACCGCCGAGGCGGCCAGCACCGGGGAGACGACGCGCGCCGATCCCGGCGAGGCCAGGTTCGTGGTCGCCGGTGAATATCTCACCCCGGCCCAGATCCGGGCGCTGCCGTCCGAGCCGGGCGAGCTGAAGGCGTGGCTGACCGACACGATCGTGCGGCAGAACCTGCCGCACGGCACCGACGTCGAAACCGGTGAGTCGATCTTCGACTCGGTCGTGAACCTGCTGTTCGGCGCCCCGATCACGCCGGCGGTCCGCGCCGGTGCGTATCGGGTGCTCGCGGACCTGGCCGGGGTACGCACGCTGGGCGCGGTGACCGACGCGCGCGGGCGGGCGGGCGTCGCGGTGACCGTCGAACGCAACGACACCCCCGAGGAACAGGCGGCGAACTCCGGCGGCCCGACACAGGTCAGCATCGTCTTCGATCCGCAGCAGGGCCGGACGCTGGCACTGGAGACGCGGGTGCTGCACCCGGCCGACTACCTCGCGTGGGTTCCGGCCGGCGCGTTGTTCGACTACCGGTTGCTGGTCGAGTCCGACTGGGTCGACGAGGCGCCCGAGGGCGGCCGGTCGGTGTCCGGAGCGGAGATGACGCCGGTATGCTGATCATCCGACGAATCCGGCGGGCACTCCTGCTCCCGGTCGTCCTTGCCGTCGTCGCCGCGACCGGATCCGCCGCGACCGGAGCGCCGCCGGTCCCGACCGGCCCCACCGGCAGCGAATCCGCTGCCGACCACGCCGACCTGCGCTGGATCACCCTGGTGACCGGTGACCGCGTACTCGTCGAAACGACGGGCACCGGCACACGGGTCCGCACCGTGACGCCGGGGCCGGGCCGGCGCGACATGTCCTTCGTCCGGCAGACGCGCGGTGACACGTTCGTCATCCCGGCGGACGCCGCGGCGCTGGTGGCCGGCGGCCGGGTCGACCGCCGCGCCGTCGAACTGCGCAAGGCCGACGCGTCGGCCTTCGGGGAAACCCTGAAGGCCAGGCTCATGGGCAGCGCCCTGCCGCGCGACGGGGCTCCCGCAGGCCGCCGGACCACCGTTCCCGTCACGGTCGGACGGCAGGCCGGTGCGACCTACGGCCGGCTCACCACGCTGGACGTGGCGGTGTCGCTCGACGACGGCGCGACCTGGCAACCGGCCGCCGTGACCGGTGGCGGCCCGCACCGCGATGTCACCGTCGACCACCCGATCGGCGCCGGGTTCGTCCCACTGCGGGCGACGGCCGAGGACGACGAGGGCAACGCGGTGACCGAGACCATCATCCGCGCCTACGGCCTTCGGGGATAGCGCGGCCGGCCCGTGGCGGCTTCGGCCGCCACAGGCCGGAGCTCCGGGTCCCGCCATCGCACGTCGAGGAACGGGCAGGTGGCGGGACCCGGTGTGTTTTCGAAGATAGTTTCGATATGGGGCCGGTATAGCCGCGGGTCGCAGGATGGCGGGGAGCCGAGAAGTAGCGCGGCGCCAACCGGAGAACGGCACTCGTCGGTGGACGTCTTCCGGGAACGTAACTGACCCGCGAAGGGAAAGCCGTGCCAACGAACCAAGGTTCAACGCATGCGCTGAAGGGCATACTGGCGGCCGTCGGGAACACGCCCCTGGTGGAACTCGAACGTCTGGTACCCGACTCTCGGATTCGGGTGTTCGCGAAGCTGGAGCGGTTCAATCCCGGCGGCAGCGTCAAGGATCGGACCGCGCTGAGCATGCTGCTGGCGAAGATCAGCAGCGGTGAACTCCAGCCGGGCCGGTCGGTGGTGGTCGAGTCGAGTTCGGGAAACCTGGCGGTCGGGCTGGCACAGATCTGCCGCTATTTCGGACTCCGGTTCGTCTGTGTGGTGGACGCCAAGACGACCGAACAGAATCTCGCGATCCTGCGGGCGTACCACGCGTCGGTCGAGGTGGTGAGCCGACCCGATCCGGAGAGCGGCGAATACCTGCCGGTGCGGGTACGCCGGGTCCGCGAGCTGGTCTCGAACATCCCGCACGCCTTCTGGCCCAACCAGTACGCGAACCCGCTCAACCCGGTCGCGCACCGGCAGACCATGGGCGAGATCGTCGAAGCCCTCGACGGCGGCGTCGACTACCTGTTCTGCGCGGTCAGTTCCTGCGGGACCCTGCGCGGCTGTGCCGACTACATCCGGCAGCACGGACTGCGCACCAAGATCGTCGCGGTCGACGCGGTCGGCAGCATGATCTTCGAGGGGCAGCGGCCGAGCGAGCGGCTGCTGCCCGGACACGGCGCCTCGCTGCGGCCGGGACTCTTCGACCCGGACGCCGCCGACGAGGTCGTCCACGTGACCGATCTGGAGTGTGTCGCCGCCTGCCGGCGGCTCACCGCCCGGGAGGCGATCCTGGCCGGCGGCTCCTCCGGGGCCACCGTCGCGGCCCTGGAACGGCGTGCCCCGAGCATCCCGGAGAACGCCACCTGCGTGCTCATCTTCCCTGACGGTGGTGACCGCTACCTCGACACGATCTATTCCGACGACTGGGTGCGGAGCCGGTTCGGCGAGGTGTCGCACCTCTGGAAGGAAGCCACCGGTGGTGATGAGGGCTGATGCTGATCCTCGGACATGACGACGTGCGGCAGATCCTGGCCGGGCGAGAACTCGCGCTTGTCGACCTGGTCGGCGAGGCGTACCGGCTGCACGACGAGGGCGCCACGTCGGTGCCGCACTCGACGTTCCTCCGCTTTCCCGAGCAGCCCCGCAACCGGATCATCGGGCTGCCCGCGTACGTCGGCGGCAAGGCGCCGACGGCCGGGATGAAGTGGATCGCCTCCTGGCCCGGGAACGTCGCCGCCGGGCTGGCGCGGGCCAGCGCCGCGATCGTGATCAACGATCTCGACACCGGGCGACCGTCCGCGCTGCTCGAAGGCTCGCTGATCTCGGCCGCGCGGACCGCCGCCAGCGCCGCGCTCGCCGCCCGGCTGCTGGTCCGGGAGCCCGGCCCGAGCGGTGCGACGCTGATCGGCTGCGGGCCGATCAACCTGGAGGTGCTCCGCTTCCTGGTCGCCGCGCTGCCGACGCTGACCGAGGTGACCCTCTTCGACACCGACTGCGCGCGGGCGGCGTCGTTCGCCCGGCGCTGCGCCGACCTGGCCCCCGGGATGCACGTGACACTGGCCGCCGACGCCGGTCGGGCCCTCGCCGCACACGACCTGGTCTCGATCGCCACCACGGCGGCCGAGCCGCACCTCGACCTCGGTCCGGGGCGTCCCGGCACGGTACTGCACGTCTCGCTCCGCGACCTCTTCCCGGCAACCATTCTGGCCAGCCAGAACGTGGTGGACGACGCCGACCACGTGTGCCGGGAGCGGACCTCGCTGCACCTGGCCGAGGAGCAGGTGGGACACCGCGACTTCATCGACGCGCCGATCGGCCGGATCCTGCGCGGCACCGGCGGTTTCCGCCGCGATCCCGACCGGACGGTGGTCTTCTCGCCATTCGGCCTCGGCGTCCTGGACATCGCCCTCGCGGAGTTCGTCCGCTCCGCCGCCGTCGAGCGGGGCCTCGGCATCCGCGTCGACGACTTCCTGCCCGGCCCGGCCGGCGAGCCGGACTCGACACAACCCAAGCCGTAACCGACCACAGAGGAGTTTCCGATGGCTGACGAGCAGAGCGACGACCGGGTCTACCGGGTGGTCCGCAACGACGAGGAGCAGTACTCCATCTGGCCTGCCGACCGGGACCTGCCGGCGGGCTGGCACGCCGAGGGGACCGAGGGCCCCCGTGCCGACTGCCTCGCCCGGATCGGCGAGGTCTGGACCGACATGCGCCCGCTGAGCCTGCGCCAGCGGATGGCGGCGGCGCAGAGCTGACCGCCCCGGCCGCCGCAACGAGGTGAGGAGCACCCGATGAACCCCGATCGACGCCGGACCGACGGCGACTCCGGCGGGCCGGTGATCGCCGGGTCCGCCACCATCCTGCCGGCGCTGGTCGCCCGCCAGGTGGCGGCCACGCCCGACGCGGTCGCCGTGCGCGCCGGTGACGTCGAGGTCACCTACGCCGAGCTGGACCGCCGGAGCGACCGGCTGGCCCGCCGGTTGCGCGGCCTCGGTGTCGGACCGGACGCGCTGGTCGGCGTCTGCCTGCCCCGCGAGGTCGACCTGGTCGTCGCGCTGCTCGGCGTCTGGAAGACGGGTGCCGGCTACGTGCCGCTGAGCCCGGACCACCCGAGGGAGTGGGTGCACTGGGTGCTGGCGGACACCGGCGCCACGGTGGTGCTCACCGGATCGGCCCCGGTCGACCTCGCCGGCACCGGCGCCCGGGCGCTCCGCCTCGACGACCCCGTGGCCGAACCCGCCGGGGAGGCGTGGGCGGGACCGGCCGGGGAAGCGTCGGCGGGACCGGCCGGGGAAGCGCTGACGGGACCGGCCGGGCACGCGCTCGCCGAGGTGGCGGACGAGACGCCGCAGAACCCGGCGACCGGGGAGCACCTCGCCTACGCGATCTACACCTCCGGCTCCACCGGGCGGCCCAAGGGCGTGATGATCAGCCACGCGGCGATCGCCAACCGGGTCGACTGGGCCGTCCGGCAGCACGGCCTCGGCCCCGACGACCGGATCCTGCAGAAGACCGCGCTCACCTTCGACGCCGCCTGCTGGGAGTTCTTCGCCCCGCTGGTCAGCGGCGGCACCGTGGTGCTCGCCCCGGTCGGCGCCGAGCACGACCCGGCGGCGCTGGTCCGGGCGATCCAGCGGCACGGCGTCACCGTCCTCCAGGGCGTGCCGTCGGTGCTCCGGCTGGTCGCCGACGATCCGGGCTGGCGGGACTGCACCTCGCTGCGGCTGCTCTTCTCGGCCGGCGAACCCCTGCACGCCGAGCTCTGCCGGCGGCTCACCGACGGGCTCAAGGTCAGTCTCTGGAACACGTACGGGCCGACCGAGTGCGCCATCGACGTGACCGCACACCCGTACGACCCGGCGCTGCCGACCGGCCCGGTGCCGATCGGCCGCCCCCTGGCCAACCTGCGGGTGCTGGTGCTCGACCCGAACGGTGACCCGGTGCCGGTCGGCGTCGCCGGAGAACTGCACGCCGGCGGGGTCGGGGTGGCCCGGGGCTACCTCGGCCGGCCGGACCTGACCGCCGAGAAGTTCGTCCCGGACCCGTACGGGCCGCCGGGGTCCCGGCTCTACCGCACCGGTGACCTGGTCCGGTGGCGCGCCGACGCGACCCTGGAATACATCGGGCGCCTCGACCACCAGGTCAAGGTGAACGGGGTCCGGATCGAGCCGGGCGAGGTGGAGTCGGCACTCGTCGCCCACCCGGAGGTCAGCGCCGCCGTGGTGCTGGCCGTGCAGACGGCCGAGGGCGGCAAGCGGCTCGTCGGGTACGTCACCGGCGAGCACGTGCCGGCCGCCGACCGGCTGCGTACCTTCCTCCGCGAGCGGCTGCCCGACCCGATGATCCCGGCCGCCTTCGTGGCGCTGCCGGCGTTCCCGCTGAACAGCAGCGGCAAGGTGGACCGGGCCGCGCTGCCGGTCCCGGAGGTCGGTGCCGAGGACGGCCGCCCGCCCTACGTGGCGCCGCGCACCGCCGCCGAACGGCTGGTCGCCCGTGCCTGGGCGGAGCTGCTCCAGGTGGAGCGGGTCGGCGCGCACGACGACTTCTTCTCGCTCGGCGGCTCGTCGCTGCTGCTCACCCGGCTCGCCAACCAGCTGCGGGCGGCCTCCGGCAGCAAGGTCGCGCTGCGCGGCCTCTTCTCGGCACCCACCGTGGCGGAGCAGGCGAAGCTGATCGCCGTCCCCGCCGACGACGGCCCGCCGCTGCTGCCGGTGCCCCGGAGCGGGCCGCTGCCGCTCTCGTTCGGGCAGCGCCGGCTCTGGTTCCTGGACCGGCTCGAACCGGGCAACACCGAGTGGGTCGCCCCGCTCTTCCTCCGGCTCGGCCCGGAGATCTCCCCGGCGACGGTCCGGCGGGCGCTCGACGCGCTCGCCGAGCGGCACGAGATCCTCCGCACCCGCTACGTGGAGTCCGACGGCGAGCCCCGCCAGCTGGTCGACCCGGCGGCGCCGGTCGAGCTGCCGGTGGTCCAGGCCGGCCCCGCCGACCTGGAGACGGTCTTCCGGACCGAATTCGAGCGCGGCTTCGACCTCGCCGCCGGGCCGGTCTGGCGGGCGCTGCTGGTCCGGCTGCCGGGCACGGCGGCACCCACCCCGCCGACCTCGGTGCGGGTCCCGGCCACCGCCGGCCGCGCCCCGGCGGGCGAGTCGGTGCTGCTGCTCACTCTGCACCACATCGCCTGCGACGGCTGGTCGTCGGTGGTGCTGGAGCGGGAGCTCCGGGAACTCTGCGCGGCGCTGGCCGCCGGGCGGGCCGCGGAGCTGCCGGCACAGCCGGTGCAGTACCCGGACTTCGCGAGCTGGCAGCGGGGCTGGCTGACCGGGGAGGTGCTGGCGGCCGAGCTGGCGTACTGGCGGAAGGCCCTCGACGGGCTCGGGCCGCTGGACCTGCCGACCGACCGGCCCCGACCGGCCCGCCGCGACCCCCGGGGCGCGCTGGCGCCGTTCACCATCCCGACCGGGCTGGCCACCGCCATCCGCGACCTGGGCCGCCGGTACGGCGCCTCGCCGTACATGACGGTGCTGACCGCGTTCAGCACGCTGCTCGCCCGGTACGCCGGGCAGTGGGACGTCGCCGTCGGCACCCCGGTCGCCGGCCGCAACCGCCCCGAGCTGGAGAACATGGTCGGGTTCTTCCTCAACTCGCTGGTGCTGCGGCCGAACCTCACCCCCGGGATGCGGTTCGGCGAGGCGCTGGAGGCGACCCGGGAGGTCTGCCGGGGCGCGTTCGCGCACCAGACGCTCCCGTTCGAGCAACTCGTCGACGACCTCCAGCCGGACCGGGACATGTCCCGGACCCCGCTCTTCCAGGTGGCGTTCGACCTGCACGACGAGGGGCTGACCGGCGGTGCCGTCCAGGCGGACGACCTGGCCGCCTTCACCGGGGCGTGGCAGATCGCCAAGACCGACCTGACGCTCTTCGTCCGGGTCCAGGCCGACGGCACCATGCTCGGCGCCCTGGAGTACGCGACCTCGCTCTTCGACCGCTCCACCGTGGACCGGATCGGCGGGCACCTGGTCCGGCTGCTGACGGCGGTCACCTCCGACCCGGAGCTGCGGCTCGGCGCGGTGGACTTCCTCGACCCGGTCGACGAGCTGGTCGGCACCGGCCGGACCGACCCGTTCCGGACCGGCACCCCGGAGCGCTGCCTGCACCAGGTCTTCGAGGAGCGGGTGCTGCTCGCCCCGGAGGCGGTGGCGGTGACCTTCGAGGGCGTGTCGTTGACGTACGCGGAGGTGAACGTCCGGGCGAACCGGCTGGCGCACCGGCTGCGCGGCGCCGGGGTCGGGGCCGGCTCGCTGGTCGGGGTCTGCCTGGAGCGGGGGCTCGACCTGGTGCCGGCGCTGCTCGGCGTCCTGAAGTCGGGGGCCGCCTACCTGCCGCTGGACCCGGCGCAGCCGGTGGACCGGCTGCGGTTCATGGTCGCCGACGCGGGCGCCCCGGTGCTGCTGACCCGGTCGTCGCTGCTCGACACCGTCGCCGGGTTCTTCGACGGCGCGGTGATCGACCTGGCCGGGGAGGACCTGTCGGGGCTGCCGGCGGAGAACCCGGCGCCGGTCACCGGCCCGGACGACCTGATCTACGTGATCTACACGTCGGGGTCGACGGGGCGGCCCAAGGGGGTCTGCCTGACCCACGCCAACGTGCTGCGGCTCTTCACCACCACCCACCCCCGGTTCGGCTTCACCGCCGACGACGTCTGGACCCTCTTCCACTCGTACGCCTTCGACTTCTCGGCCTGGGAGTTCTGGGGTGCGCTGGTCTACGGCGGTCGGCTGGTGGTGGTGCCGCGTGAGGTGACCCGGCTGCCGGACGAGTTCCTGGAGCTGCTGGTCCGGGAGCGGGTGACGGTGCTCAACCAGACCCCGTCGGCGTTCCGGGCTCTGGTCGGCTTCGCCCGCGACGGCGACCCCCGGCTGGCCGACCTCCGGCTGCGGGCGGTGGTCTTCGCCGGGGAGAAGCTGGAGATGGCCGAGCTGGCACCCTGGACCGACCGGTTCGGCCTGGAGCACCCCGCCCTGGTGAACATGTACGGCATCACCGAGACCACGGTGCACTCGACCTATCACCAGGTACGCCCGGCCGACCTCACCGACCCCGGCAACCCGATCGGCTACCCGCTCAGCGACTCCCGGATCTACCTGCTGGACGGCTACGGCAACCTGGTCCCGGTCGGGGTGCCCGGGGAGATCCACGTCGGCGGGCCGTCGGTGGCCCGGGGCTACCTCAACCGGCCGGAGCTGACCGCGCAGCGCTTCCTGCCGGACCCGTACGCGACCGAGCCGGGTGCCCGGATGTACCGCAGCGGTGACCTGGCCCGGCGCCGCCCCGACGGCGGGCTGGACTTCCTCGGCCGGATCGACGACCAGGTGCAGATCCGCGGCTTCCGGGTCGAGCTGGGCGAGATCGGAACGGTCCTCGCCACCCACCCCGAGGTCCGGGACGCGGTGGTGCTGACCGACGAGCCCGACCCGGGCCGGCTGCGGATCGTCGCCTACTACGTGCCGGAGGCCGGCACGGCACCGACCGTCGCCGCCCTGGTCGGGCACTGCGGCACCCGGCTGCCGGACTACATGGTGCCGGGCGCCTTCGTGCCGCTGGAGCGGATCCCGCTGACCACCAACGGCAAGCTGGACCGGCGCGCGCTGCCCGCACCGGCCCGCACGGTGGTCGAGGCGGATGCGCCGGACCACGTCGCGCCGCGCGGCGCGGTCGAGGAGCGGATCGCCGAGATCTGGGCCGAGATCCTCGACGTCGAGGCCGGCGCGCACACGAACTTCTTCACCGTCGGCGGTCACTCGATCCTCGCGGTCCGGCTCGCCTCCCGGCTCCAGGAGGAGTTCGAGATCGACCTTCCGGTCCGGACCGTCTTCGAGCGGCCCACGATCGCGCGGATCGCCGAGGCGGTCGAGGAGCGGATCCGCGCCGAGATCGACGAGCTTTCCGATTCCGACCTGCTGGCCGGCCTGGCGTTGCTGAAGGAGCAAAAGGGATGAGCACGGGCGAGGGCACGATCGAGCGCGGTGCCGGGGCGGTCCGGGAGGAGCTGCTGCGGGCCCGCCTCGCCGGGCGGCTGCGCGGCGGCCGCCGCGCGGCGCTGGCCCCGGTGGACCGGAGCGGCCCGCTGCCGCTCTCCTTCGGACAGCAGCAGATGTGGTTCCTGAGCCGGCTGGACCCGGGAAGCTGGGAATACCTGGTGCCGCTGGCGCTGCGGCTGCGCGGCGCGCTGGACGCCGCCGCGCTGGGCCGGGCGCTGACCGACCTGGTCGGCCGGCACGAGATCCTGCGGACCCGGTACGCGCTGGTCGCGGGCGAGCCGACCCAGGTGATCGACCCGGCCGGGCCGGTCGAGCTGGCGGTCTCGGACCTGACCGACCTGCCGGCGGCGGAGCGGGAGAGCCGGGGCTTCGCGCTGGCCGGGCAGGAGCCGGCGACCCCGTTCGACCTGGCCACCCAGTGGCCGGTCCGGGCCCGGCTGGTGCGGCTGGCCGACGACGACCACCTGCTGGTGGTGGTCTTCCACCACATCGCCTGCGACGCCTGGTCGGTCGGGATCTTCGCCGAGGAACTCAGCGAGCTGTACGCGGCCGCGCTCGCCGGCCGCCCCGACACCCTCGCCCCACTGCCGGTGCAGTACGCCGACTACGCCGCCTGGGAGCGGAACCGCTCCGAGACGGAACACCGGCGGCACCTGGACTACTGGCGCGGCCAGCTCGCCGGGGTGCCGCCACTGGACCTGCCGGCCGACCGCCCCCGCCCGGCCACCCGGGACTGGTCCGGTGCCGTGGCCGAGCTGGAGCTGCCGGCCGGGCTCGGCGGGCAGCTCCGCGACCTGGCCCGCCGGCACGACGCGACGCTGTTCATGGTGCTGCTCACCGGCTACCAGGCGCTGCTGTCCCGCTACACCGGCGGCACCGACATCCCGGTCGGCACGGTGGTCTCCGGCCGCAACCGGCCCGAGCTGTCCCGGCTGATCGGCTACGGCATCAACAGCCTGGTGATGCGGGCCCGGTGGGATGCCGACGTCACCTTCGGCGAGCTGCTGGCCGCCAACCGGGAGACGGTGCTGGCCGCCTTCGACCACCAGGAGGTGCCGTTCGGCCAGCTCGTCGACGAGCTCCAGCCGGAGCGGGACATGTCCCGGACGCCGCTGTTCCAGGTCGCCTTCACGATGCACGAGGCGGGCGCCGGGGCGTACGCGATGCCGGGGCTGGACGTCTCGGCGCTGGACGCGCTCTCCCAGGTCTCCCGCTTCGACCTGACCCTCCAGGTGGCGGAGGCGGCCGACGGCGGGCTGCGCGCCTCGATCGAGTACGCGACCGCGCTCTTCGACGCCGCCACCGTGCGGCGGCTGGGCCGGCACCTGGTCCGGCTGCTCCAGGCCGTCGCCGCCGACCCGGGGCGGACGCTCTCCGCGGTCGAGCTGCTCGACGACGCGGAGCGGGCCGAGGCGACCGGGGTAGCCGACCCGTTCCGGATCGACGCCGTGCCGCCGACCCGGACCGTGCACCGGGCCTTCGAGGAGCGGGTGGCCGCCGCGCCGTACGCGACTGCGGTGACCTTCGAGGGCGTGTCGTTGACGTACGCGGAGGTGAACGTCCGGGCGAACCGGCTCGCGCACCGGCTGCGGAGCCTCGGCGCCGGTCCCGAGTCCCTGGTCGGGGTCTGCCTGGAGCGGGGCCTCGACCTGGTGCCGACCCTGCTCGGGGTGCTGAAGTCGGGGGCCGCGTACCTGCCGCTGGACCCGGCGCAGCCGGTCGACCGGTTGGGCTTCATGGTCGCCGACGCGGGCACCTCGGTGGTGGTGACCCAGTCGTCGCTGGCCGGCACCGTCGCCGGGTTCCACGGCGGCGCCGTGCTCGACCTCGACGGGGAGGACCTGTCGGGGGAGCCGGCGGAGAACCCGACGCCGGTCACCGGCCCGGAGAACCTGATCTACGTGATCTACACGTCGGGGTCGACGGGGCGGCCCAAGGGGGTCTGCCTGACCCACGCCAACGTGCTGCGGCTGCTGACCGTCGGCGACACCCACTACCGGTTCTCCGCCGACGACGTCTGGCCGCTCTTCCACTCGTACGCCTTCGACGTCTCCGTCTGGGAACTCTGGGGTGCGCTGCTGCACGGTGGCCGGCTGGTGGTGGTGCCGCGTGAGGTGACCCGGCTGCCGGACGAGTTCCTGGAGCTGCTGGTCCGGGAGCGGGTGACGGTGCTCAACCAGACCCCGTCGGCGTTCCGGGCTCTGGTCGGCTTCGCCCGCGACGGCGACCCCCGGCTGGCCGACCTCCGGCTGCGGGCGGTGGTCTTCGCCGGGGAGAAGCTGGAGATGGCCGAGCTGGCACCCTGGACCGACCGGTTCGGCCTGGACCGCCCCGCCCTGCTCAACATGTACGGCATCACCGAGACCACGGTGCACTCCAGCTACCACCAGGTCCGCCCGGCGGACATCGCCGACCCCGGCAACCCGGTCGGCTACCCCCTGGGTGACCTGCGGATCTACCTCCTCGACCGGTACGGCAACCTGGTGCCGGTCGGCGTGCCGGGGGAGATCCACGTCGGTGGGCCGGGCGTGGCCCGGGGCTACCTGCACCGGCCGGAGCTGACCGCGCAGCGGTTCGTGCCGGACCCCTTCGCGACCGAGCCGGGTGCGCGGATGTACCGCAGCGGTGACCTGGCCCGGCGCCGCCCCGACGGCGGGCTGGACTTCCTCGGCCGGATCGACGACCAGGTGCAGATCCGCGGCTACCGGGTCGAGCTGGGCGAGATCGAGACCGTCCTCGCCGGGCACCCGGCCGTCCGGGACGCGGTGGTGGTGGTCCGGGAGGACGTGCCCGGCGACAGGCGGCTCGCCGGCTACCTGGTGGCCGACGGCGAGCTGCCGACCCCGGCCGAGCTGCGCGAGTTCCTCGCCCGCAGCCTGCCGGAATACATGGTGCCGGCCGCGTTCGTGCCGCTGGAGAAGATCCCGCTGACCGCCAACGGCAAGCTGGACCGCCGTGCGCTGCCGGCGCCGGACCGCGCCGACCTGCACGGCGGGCACGCCTACGTGGCGCCGCGTACCCCGGTGGAGGAGCGGGTCGCCGCCGTCTGGCGGGAGGTGCTCGGGGTGGAACGGGTCGGGGTGACCGACAGCTTCTTCGACCTCGGCGGGCACTCGATCCGGGCGGTCGCGCTGGTCGGGGAGCTGCGCGCGATCGGCCTGGACGTCTCCGTCCGGGACGTCTTCGCACACCGCACCGTCGCCGAGCTCTGCGGCGCGCTGGACGGCCGATCCGCGCCCGCCGAGCCGGAGCGCCCGGTCGCGCCCTTCGCGCTGATCTCCGCCGAGGACCGGGCCAGAATGCCGGCCGGGGCGGTCGACGCGTACCCGCTATCCCGGGTGCAGGCCGGCATGGTCGTGGAGATGCTCTCCGACGGCGAGCTGCACGCGTACCACAACGTGACGTCGTTCCGGATCCGTGACGAGCGGCCGTTCGCGCTGGCGGCGCTCCGCGAGGCGGCCCGGATCGTGGTGGCCCGGCACGAGGTGCTGCGGACCGGGATCGACCTGACCACGTACTCGGTGCCGATGCAGCTCGTCCACCCGACCGCCGAGATGCCGGTGGGGGAGCGGGACCTGCGGCACCTGGACGCCGCCGAGCTGGACCGGTCGCTGCGGGAGTTCACCGCCGTCGAGCGGGCCGACGTCTTCGACCTGGCCGAGCCCTCCCTGATGCGGCTGCACGCGCACGTCTGCGACGACAAGACCTGGTGGCTCTCGGTCACCGAGTGCCACGCGATCATCGAGGGCTGGAGCCACCACTCGCTGCTGATGGAGCTGCTGGAGCTCTACCGGGAGATCCGCGACGGCGGCACCCCGGCCCCGGTCGAGGCGCCCGCGCTGCGGTTCGCCGATTTCATCGGCGCCGAACTGCGTTCGCTCGCCTCGGCGGAGGACCGGGACTACTGGCGGGACATCGTCGGCCGGTACGCCCGGTTCTCCCTCCCCACCGGCTGGGGCGACGAGGAGGCGCCGCGCGAGTCGCTGATGCTCGGGGTGCCCTTCCACGACCTGGAGTCCGACCTGCGCGCGCTGGCCAGCCGGGCGAGGGCGTCGCTGAAGACGGTGCTGCTCGCCGCGCACCTGAAGGTGATGAGCCAGCTCACCGCCGAGGAGTCCTTCCTGACCGGCCTGGTGCTGCACGGCCGGCCGGAGGTGGCCGGCGCCGACCGGATCTACGGGATGTACCTGAACAGCCTCCCCTTCGGCTACGACCGGGGCGCCCGGACCTGGCGGGAGCTGGTGGAGCGGACCTACGCCCGCGAGGTGGAGATCTGGCCGCGCCGCCGGTTCCCGATGCCGGAGATCCAGCGCGAGTTCGGCGACGGCCAGCGGCTGATGGACGTCCGGTTCAGCTACCACGACTTCAACCAGGTCGACCGGGAGCTTGTCGACTACATGGCCAGCATCGACGACAGCCCGACCGAGTTCCCGCTCGCCGTGGCGGTCCGGCTCGGCTACGTCACCATGGCGGTCAACCCCCGGGTGCTGAGCCGGGCCAACGGCGACCGGATCGGTGCGATGTACCGGGCCGTGCTCGAGGCGATGGCCGCCGACCCGGACGGCGACGCCCGGGGCACCTTCCTCGCCGACGAGGAGCGGCAGCGGCTGGTGGTCGAGTGGAACAGCACCACCGCCGAGCCGGCCGGGCCGGGCGTGCCGGAGCGGTTCGCCGCACGGGCGGCGGCGACCCCGGACGCGGTTGCGCTGGAGTGTGCCGGGCAGCGGCTCAGCTACGCGGAGCTGGACGAGCGGGCGAACCGGCTGGCCCGGCACCTGCGCGCCTGCGGGGTGGTGCCGGAGTCGGTGGTCGGGGTGCTGCTGGACCGGGGCCCGGAGCTGGTGGTGGCGATGCTGGCGGTCTGGAAGGCCGGTGGCGGGTACGTGCCGCTCGACCCGGCACACCCGGCCGGGCGGATCGCCGAGATGCTCGCCGACGCCGGTGCCCGGGTGGTGGTGACCGGCTCCGGCTACGCCGACCGGTTCCCCGACGTCCCGGTGCGGGTCCTGGTCGACCGGGACGCGGCCGCCATCGCGGACCAGCCCGGGACGCCGCTCGCGGTTCCGGCCGATCCCGATCGTCTCGCGTACGTGATTTTCACGTCGGGGTCGACGGGTCGGCCGAAGGGTGTGGCGGTGTCGCATCGTGGGTTGGTCAACCATGTGTCGTGGGCGGCGCGGGAGTTGGCTGGTCGGGGTTCTGGTGGGTCGGCGTTGTTCTCGTCGGTGGCGTTCGATCTGGTGGTGCCGAACGTGTGGGCGCCGTTGGTGACCGGTCAGCGGGTGTGGATGTTGCCGTCCGACGTGGACATGGCGGACCTCGGCCGCGAGCTGCTGGCCGCCGGCCCGTTCAGCTTCCTGAAGCTGACCCCCGGGCACCTGGAGGTGCTCGCACACCAACTCGCCCCGGGCCAGGCCGCCGGGCTCGCCGCGATCACGGTGGTGGCCGGTGAGGCGTTCACCCGGCACACCCTGGAGCGCTGGCGGGAGTGCGCCCCCGATGCGGTGCTGGTCAACGAGTACGGCCCGACGGAGGCGTCGGTCGGCACCTGCATCTTCCCGGTCATCGGCACGGTTGGCGCGGAGGTGGTGCCGATCGGGCGGCCGTTGCCGGGGATGGCGATGTATGTGCTGGATGGGGATCTGTCGCCGGTGCCGGTGGGTGTGTTGGGTGAGTTGTTCGTCGGTGGTGTGGGGGTGGCGCGGGGTTATGTGAACCGTCCGGAGTTGACGGCGGAGCGGTTCGTCCCGGATCCGTTCGGTCCGGCCGGTGGGAGGTTGTACCGGACGGGTGATCTGGTGCGGGTGCTGTCGACCGGTGATGTGGAGTTTGTGGGTCGGGTGGACGACCAGGTGAAGGTGCACGGGTATCGGATCGAGTTGGGTGAGGTCCGGTCGGTGCTGCTGGAGCATGAGTCGCTGCGTGATGCGGTGGTGGTCGCGGTGGGTTCTGGGTCGGATCGGCGGCTGGTGGCGTACTGCGTGCCGCGCTCCGGGGAGCTGTCGGCCGGTGTGTTGGTCGAGCACTGTGCTCTCCGGTTGCCGGAGTACATGGTGCCGGCGGTGTTCGTGTCGTTGGATGCGGTGCCGTTGAACGCGAACGGGAAGGTGGATCGTCGGGCGTTGCCGGATCCGGATAGTGCGGTGGTGGCTGCGGGTCCGGTGTTCGTGGGTCCGCGTTCCGGGGTGGAGGAGCGGATCGCGGCGGTGTGGCGGGAGGTGCTCGGGGTCGAGCGGGTCGGGGTGACGGAGAGTTTCTTCGATCTGGGTGGGCATTCGATCCGGGCGGTGGCGTTGGTGGGGAGGTTGCGGGCGGCGGGGTTCGAGGTGGCGGTGCGGGATGTGTTCCAGTACCGCACCATCGCCGAACTCGCCGAGAAGCTCGCCGACCCGGCGCCCGATTCGACGGTCGTGGCTACCACCGTCGACGGGCCGGCCGTGGCTCCGTTCGCGTTGGTCTCTGCCGAGGACCGGGCGGCGCTGCCGGCCGGGGTGGTCGACGCGTACCCGCTGTCGCAGGTGCAGCTCGGCATGGTCGTGGAGATGCTGGCCGACAGCGATCTGCACGCGTACCACAACGTCACCTCGTTCCGGCTCCGCACCGAACAGTCGTTCGGGCTCGACGCGCTGCGTGAGGCGGCCCGGATCGTGGTGCGGCGGCACGAGCTGCTCCGCACCTCGTTCGACCTGACCACCTACTCGGTGCCGATGCAGCTCGTACACGACACCGCCGAGATCCCGATCGTCGTGCGTGACGTCCGGCAGCTCGACGCCGAGCGGCGGCAGCAGACGATCCGGGACTTCACGGCGGCGGAACGGGCCCAGCTCTTCGACCTCGGGGTCGCGCCGCTGCTGCGGTTCGCCGTGCACGAGGAGAGCGACGAGGCGTGGTGGATGTCGGTCACCGTCTCGCACCCGATCACCGAGGGGTGGAGCCACCGGGCGATGCTGACCGAGCTGCTGGAGCTCTACCAGCAACTCCGGGCCGGCGGCACTCCCGCGCCGGCGACCGGTCCCGCTGTCCGGTACGCGGACTTCATCGCCGCCGAACTCGACTCGCTGGAGTCGACCGGGGACCGCGACTACTGGCGGGGAATCGTCGACGGGTACGCCCGGCTGTCGCTGCCGACCGGCTGGGGCGGCGATCCGGCGACGCCCCGGGAGGCGTACTCGGTCACCGTGCCGGTGCGCGACCTGGAGCCGCAGCTGCGGGCGCTGGCGACCGCGACGCGTACCTCCGTCAAGGCCGTGCTGCACGCGGCGCACCTGAAGGTGATGAGCCAGCTCACCGACGAGCCGGCCTTCTTCACCGGACTCGTCTGCAGCGCCCGCCCCGAGGTCGACGGTGCCGACCGGGTCTACGGGATGTACCTCAACACCCTGCCCTTCGCCCACCGGCGGGGGGCGGCGACCTGGGGCGAGCTGGTCCGGCAGGTCTTCGACCGGGAGGTCGAGCTCTGGCCGCACCGCCGCTATCCGATGCCGGCGATCCAGCGCGAGCTGGCCGACGGGCAGCGCCTGCTCGACGTGCGGTTCAGCTTCCAGGACTTCGACGCGGTCGACACCGAACTGGTCGACGTGGACTCCGGGCTCGGCGAGGGAGCCACCGAGTTCGGCCTGGCCGTCGCCGCGATGACCGGCAGCCTGGTGCTGACCGCCGACACGCACATGCTGAGCCGGCCGGACGCGGCCCGGCTGGCCGCGATGTACCGGGCCGTGCTGGCCGCGATGGCGACCGGCGGTGTCGACGGCGACGCCCGGGAGAACCACCTGCCGGCGGAGGAGCGGCAGCGGCTGCTCGACGAGTACGCCGTCAACCGCACGGCGGCGCCGACGCGTACCGTGCCGGAGCTGGTCGCCGAGGCCGCCGCCGCGCATCCGCACCGGACCGCGCTCGTCCTCGGCGAGCTGGAACTCGACTACGCGGAGCTGGACGAGCGGGCGAACCGGCTGGCCCGGCACCTGCGTGCCCGGGGCGTGCTGCCGGAGTCGGTGGTCGGGGTGCTGCTGGACCGGGGTCCGGAGCTGGTGGTGACGATGCTGGCGGTCTGGAGGGCCGGTGGCGCCTACGTGCCGCTCGACCCGTCCTTCCCGGCCGACCGGGTGAACACGATGCTCGCCGACGCCGGTGCCCGGGTGGTGGTCACCCGGTCCCGGCACGCGGACCGGTTCGACCCGGCGCTGGACTGCGTCCTCGTCGACACCGAGCGCCTGGAGATCGGAAACCGTCCGGCCTCCCCGATCGCCGAACCGGCCGACCTCGACCGTCTGGCGTACGTGATTTTCACGTCGGGGTCGACGGGTCGGCCGAAGGGTGTGGCGGTGTCGCATCGTGGGTTGGTCAACCATGTGTCGTGGGCGGCGCGGGAGTTGGCTGGTCGGGGTTCTGGTGGGTCGGCGTTGTTCTCGTCGGTGGCGTTCGATCTGGTGGTGCCGAACGTGTGGGCGCCGTTGGTGACGGGTCAGCGGGTGTGGTTGGCAGGTCCGGAGCTGGACATGGCGGATCTGGGTCGGGAGTTGGTGGCGGCGGGTCCGTTCAGTTTCCTGAAGCTGACCCCCGGCCACCTGGAGATCATCGGCCAGCAGGCCGAGCCTGCCCGACTCGCCGCGCTGGCCGGGATCGTCGTGGTGGCCGGTGAGGCCCTGCCCGGCCCGGTCGCCGAGCACTGGCGCGGCATCCTCGGCGACGGCCGGCTGGTGAACGAGTACGGCCCGACGGAGGCGTCGGTCGGCACCTGCATCTTCCCGGTCATCGGCACGGTTGGCGCGGAGGTGGTGCCGATCGGGCGGCCGTTGCCGGGGATGGCGATGTATGTGCTGGATGGGGATCTGTCGCCGGTGCCGGTGGGTGTGTTGGGTGAGTTGTTCGTCGGTGGTGTGGGGGTGGCGCGGGGTTATGTGAACCGTCCGGAGTTGACGGCGGAGCGGTTCGTCCCGGATCCGTTCGGTCCGGCCGGTGGGAGGTTGTACCGGACGGGTGATCTGGTGCGGGTGCTGTCGACCGGTGATGTGGAGTTTGTGGGTCGGGTGGACGACCAGGTGAAGGTGCACGGGTATCGGATCGAGTTGGGTGAGGTCCGGTCGGTGCTGCTGGAGCATGAGTCGCTGCGTGATGCGGTGGTGGTCGCGGTGGGTTCTGGGTCGGATCGGCGGCTGGTGGCGTACTGCGTGCCGCGCTCCGGGGAGCTGTCGGCCGGTGTGTTGGTCGAGCACTGTGCTCTCCGGTTGCCGGAGTACATGGTGCCGGCGGTGTTCGTGTCGTTGGATGCGGTGCCGTTGAACGCGAACGGGAAGGTGGATCGTCGGGCGTTGCCGGATCCGGATAGTGCGGTGGTGGCTGCGGGTCCGGTGTTCGTGGGTCCGCGTTCCGGGGTGGAGGAGCGGATCGCGGCGGTGTGGCGGGAGGTGCTCGGGGTCGAGCGGGTCGGGGTGACGGAGAGTTTCTTCGATCTGGGTGGGCATTCGATCCGGGCGGTGGCGTTGGTGGGGAGGTTGCGGGCGGCGGGGTTCGAGGTGGCGGTGCGGGATGTGTTCCAGTACCGCACCATCGCCGAACTCGCCGAGGCGATCTCCGGCCAGTCCGCCGCCGCACCGTCGGCCGAAGCTGGTCCGGTGTCGCCGTTCGCGTTGGTCTCTGCCGAGGACCGGGCGGCGCTGCCGGCCGGGGTGGTCGACGCGTACCCGCTGTCGCAGGTGCAGCTCGGCATGGTCGTGGAGATGCTCGGCGGGGTGGGTGGCAACCGCTACCACAACACGAGCTTCCACCGGATCCGTGACGAGCGGCCCTTCCAGCCGGCGGCGCTGCGCGAGGCGGCCCGGATCGTGGTGCGGCGACACGAGCTGCTCCGCACCTCGTTCGACCTGACCACCTACTCGGTGCCGATGCAGCTCGTACACGACACCGCCGAGATGCCGGTCCAGGTCCGCGACGTACGGCACCTGGACGATCCGGCAAAGGAGGAGGCGCTGCACGAGCTGGTCGCCCGGGAACGGGCCGAGCTCTTCGACCTGGAGAGCCCGCCGCTGCTCCGGATGGCGGGATTCGTGGAGAGCGACGACGCCTGGCGGCTCGGCTTCACCCAGTGCCACGCCATCACCGAGGGCTGGAGCCAGCAGTCGCTGCTGATGGAGGTACTGGACCTCTACCGGCAGCTCGCCGCCGGGACCACGCCGGAGCCGGCCGCCACCCCCGAGGTCCGGTACGCGGACTTCATCGCCGCCGAACTCGACTCGCTCGGCTCGGCCGTCGACCGCGACTACTGGCACGGGATCGTCACCGGGCACGCCCGGTTCGCCCTGCCCGCCGGTTGGGGTGGTGCCGCCGACGAGACGGGCAGTTTCCGGATCCCGGTGCCCTTCCCGGAGCTGGAGCCGCGGCTGCGGGCGCTGGCGACCGCGACGCGTACGTCGCTGAAGGCGGTGCTGCACGCGGCGCACCTGAAGGTGATGAGCCAGCTCACCGACGAGCCGGCCTTCTTCACCGGACTCGTCTGCAGCGCCCGCCCCGAGGTCGACGGCGCCGACCGGGTCTACGGGATGTACCTCAACACCCTCCCGTTCGCGCACGACCGCTCGGCCGCCACCTGGGGTGACCTGGTCCGGCAGGTCTTCGACCGGGAGGTCGAACTCTGGCCGCACCGCCGCTATCCGATGCCGGCGATCCAGCGCCAGGTCGGCGGTGGGCAACTGGTCGAGGTGATGTTCAGCTACCAGGACTTCCACCAGGTCGACACGGGGCGCGTCGACGTGCGGGCCGGGGTCGGCGACGCCGCCAACGAGTTCGCGCTCGCCGTCTCGACCGGTCCCGGCCACCTGATGTTGCGGGTCCGCCGCTCCGCGCTGACGGCGGAGAACGCCGAGCGGGTCGTGGCGATGTACCGGGCGGTGCTGGAGTCGATGGCCGCGGGCGCCGACGGCGACGCGCGGGCGACGTACATGCCGGCGGCGGAGCGGGAGACCGTGCTGACCGACTGGAACGACACGGCCGTGGAGTGGTGATGAGCAGCAGTCGATCGGTGCACCACGTCGTCGAGGCGCAGGCCGCCACCACCCCGAGTGCGGTGGCGGTGGTCCAGGGCGGCGAACGGATCCGCTACGCCGAACTGGACGCCCTGGCCAACCGGTACGCCCAGCAGCTGCGGGCGGTCGGGATCGGACCGGAGTCGGTGGTCGGGGTGCTGCTGCCCCGGGAACCGTCGCTGCTGGCCTGGCTGCTGGCGGTCTGGAAGGCCGGCGCCGGCTACGTGCCGCTGGACCCGGACCTGCCGGCCGACCGGCTGGGCTACATGCTCGACACCGCCGGAGCCGAGCTGGTGGTGAGCACCTCCGCGCTGGCCGACCGGCTGGACGGGGCCTTCACCGGCCGGTACGTCCTCGCCGACCGGGACGAGGCCGAGATCGAGTCCCGGCCGGCGGAGCCGGTGCCCCGCCGCGACGACCAGCACCAGTTGGCCTACATCATCTTCACCTCCGGCTCGACGGGGCGGCCGAAGGGCGTGCAGGTCTCTCATCGGGCGCTGCTGAACCTGCTCTTCTCGATGCGGCGGCTGCTGGACGCCGGCACCGACGACGTCTGGCTCGCCGCCACCTCGCTCTCCTTCGACATCTCCGGGCTGGAGCTGTATCTGCCGCTGGTCACCGGCGGCCGGCTGGTGCTGGCCGACGACGACGAGGTGGGGGACAGCCCGGAGCTGCTCGGACTCCTCGACCGCCATCCGGTGACGCACGTCCAGGCCACACCGTCGGGCTGGAAGCTGCTGCTGGACGCGGGCTTCGCGGACCGGCCGGTGGTCGCGCTCGTCGGTGGTGAGGCGTTGCCGCCGGCCCTCGCCGGCGACCTGCGCGGCAGGGTGAAGCGGCTGGTGAACGTCTACGGCCCGACCGAGACCGCGATCTGGTCGACCAGCTGGGACGTGCCCGGCGACGTCGACGTGGTGCCGATCGGCCGGCCGATCGCCAACACCCGGACCTACGTGCTGGACCGCGACCTCCAGCCGGTCGCGGTCGGCGTCGTCGGCGAGCTCCACATCGCCGGTGACGGCGTCGCCCGGGGGTACGTCAACCGCCCCGAACTGACCGCCGAGAAGTTCCTGCCGGAGCCGTTCGGCCGGGCCGTCGGGGCCAGGATGTACCGCACCGGTGACCTGGCCCGCTATCTGCCGGACGGCAACCTGGAGTTCCTGGGTCGGGCGGACCACCAGGTGAAGATCCGGGGGCACCGGATCGAGCTGCCGGAGATCGAGGAGCGGCTGCTCGCCCATCCGGACGTCCGCAACGGTGTGGTGGTGGCCCGGGAGGACGCGGGTGGCGAGAAGTGGCTCGCCGGCTATGTCGTACCGATGGACGGCCGGCCGGTCGACCCGGCCGAGCTGCGCGACTTCCTGGCCGCCGCGCTCCCCGGCTACATGGTGCCGGCCGCCTTCGTCACCCTGGACGCCCTGCCGCTGAACCCGGCCGGCAAGGTGGACCGGCGCGCGCTGCCGGCGCCGGAGCGGACCGCCTTCGGCGGCGAGCGCGAGTTCGTGCCACCACGCAACGGGACCGAGCGGCGGATCGCCGAGGTCTGCGCGGACGTGCTCGGCCTGGACCGGGTGGGCGCGGACGACAGCTTCTTAGACCTCGGCGCCGACTCGATGCGGATCGTGCAACTGGTCACCGCCGCCCGCAGGGCGGGCCTGCCGGTGTCGCTGCGCATGCTCTACCAGCACGGCACCGTCGCCGCACTGGCGGCCGCGCTCGGCGACCCGGCCCCGGCGAGCACCCTCGTCGAGCCGGCTCCCGCGCCCGCCGGGCCGTCGCCGCTGCCGACCATGGCGGAACACCACGTGCCCGGTGCGAGCGTCGCGCTGGTCCGGGCCGGCCAGGTCGTCGGGGTACGCGGCTACGGCGTACTCGCCGCCGGCGGATCCGAGCCGGTCACCCCGGAGACCCCGTTCCAGGTCGCGTCGATAAGCAAGCACGTGACCGCCCTCGCGGTGCTCCGGCTGGTCCGGGAGGGGCGGCTGGAGCTGGATGCCGACGTGAACCGCTACCTGACCGCCTGGCGGGTGCCGGCCGGACCCGGCCCGGTCACCGTACGGCAGCTGCTGGCCAACCTCTCCGGCCTCTCCACCAGCCCCAACACCGGGTACGCGCCGGACGAGCCGGCGCCGTCCCTGCTCGACGTGCTGCACGGCCGCCCGCCCGCGACCTCCGACCCGATCCGGCCCGAGCTGGCACCGGGGGAGTCGTTCCGGAAGACGAACAGCCACTACGCGGTCCTCCAGCAGGTGCTTGTCGACCTGACCGGGGAGTCCTTCCCGGAGCTGATGCGGCGGCTCGTCTTCGCGCCGCTGGGCATGACCGGCAGCAGCTTCGATCCGGCCTTCCCGGCCGACCCCGCCCGCCGGGTGGCGCTCGGCCACGACGAGCACGGGGTACCCGTACCCGGTGGGTGGCGCCACCGACCGGCGCTGGCGGCCGGCGGTCTCTGGTCGACCGCCGCGGACCTGGCCCGGGTGCTTGTGGAGATCCACCGGGCGCACCGGGGCGACGGGACGCTGCTCACCCCCGACCTCGCCGCCGAGCTGGTCGCGGTCGCGCATCCGGGCAGCTTCTACGGCCTCGGCACGGTCGTCGACGACACCGCTCCCGACCTGGAGTTCGGCCATCCGGGTGAGACGGTCGGCTACCGGGCGATGACCCTGGGCCGGATCGGGTCCGGGGACGGGTTCGTGGTGTTGACCAATGCGGAGTCCGGCAAGGCGGTGCAGTCGTTCGTCGCCACCGAGCTGGCCGGCTGGGCCGAACGAGCCGAGCAGGCGGGGCAGACCGGGCAGATCGAGCGGGCAGGGCGGGGCGAACCGGACGGCGGTGCTGCCGGGTTCGCCGCCGACTGGCTCCGGCACGCGCCGCCGGTCCCGGGTGCGGCGACACGGGAGGCGCGGATGGTCAGGCATCTGATCTCGATCGACGACCTGACGGACGAGGACCTGCACGCCATCGTCGCCCGGGGGGTCCGGTTCCGGTCCGGAGCGGCGCGCCGGGAACGGCCGCTCGACGGCGACGTGGTCGGGGTCTACTTCCGGAAGACCTCGACCCGCACCCGAACCGCCTTCTCCAGCGGGGCACTGCGGCTCGGCGCGCAGATCGTCTCGTACGGGCCGGACGACCTCCAGCTGAACACCGGCGAGACGCACGCGGACACCGGCCGGGTGATGTCCCGGATGCTCGACGTGCTGGTGGCCCGGACCGCGGGCGACCCGGCCGAGCTGCGGCAGCTTGCCGCCCAGGACCGGATGTCGGTGGTCAACGCGATGAGCGCCGACGAGCATCCGACCCAGGCGCTGACCGACCTGACCACGCTGCTCGACCATTTCGGCCGGATCGACGGGCTCCGCGTGCTCTACGTCGGCGAGGGCAACAACACCGCCGCCGCGCTCGCCCTGGCGCTCACCCGCTATCCCGGCACCCACCTCGAGCTGCGTACGCCGCCCGGCTACGGGCTGACCGGGGAGATCTCGGCGACCGCCGTGGCGCGGGCGGCCCGGGGCACGGCGACGATCCGCGAGCGGCACGACATGGCCGGGCTGCCCGGTGGCTTCGACGTCATCTACACCACCCGGTGGCAGACCACCGGCACCAGCAAGCCCGATCCGGACTGGCGGGAGATCTTCGCCCCGTTCCAGGTCGGGGTCGGGCTCTGGGACGGCAGCCCGGACGCGGTCTTCCTGCACGACCTGCCGGCACACCGGGGCGAGGAGGTCACCGCCGAGGTGCTGGACGGCCCGGCGAGCATCGCCTTCGCGCAGGCGGAGAACAAGCTGCACAGCGCGATGGCGGTGCTGGAGTGGTGCCGCCGTGGCCCGGTCGGCGGGCCGCCGGGAACCGGCTCGTGAGCCTCGTCGAGGAGCCCGCCCCGCCCACCGGAGGCGCGGCGCCGGCCGCCGCGGGTTCGTCCGCTGCGGTGCAGCCCGCCGGGCCGGCGGCCGGTCGGACGGCGCCGGGGCCGCCGCCGCTGCGCCGCAACCGGGACTTCCTGCTGCTCTGGGCGGGGGCCGCCGGCACCCTGGTCGGTGCGCGGATCACCTCGATCGCGTACCCGCTGCTGGTGCTCTGGTACACCGGGTCGGCGGGGCAGGCCGGCCTGGTCGGCGCCGCCGCGCTCCTGCCACACCTGCTCGTCCAGCTGCCGGCGGGCGCGTTCGTCGACCGCTGGGACCGGCGCCGGTTGATGATCTTCTGCGATCTCGGCTGCCTCCTCGCCACCGGCAGTGTGGCACTGGCGGTGCTGCTCGACCGGATCTGGCTGCCCCAGCTCATGGTGGTGGCGTTCGTCCAGACCAGCCTGAGCGTCTTCTACCAGCTCGCCGAGCGGGCCGCCGTCCGGCATCTCGTGCCGGGCGAGCAGTTGCCGGCCGCGCTGACCCAGAACGAGACCCGGGGCCGGGCCGCGGTGCTGATCGGCCAGCCCGTCGGCGGCCTGCTCTTCACCGTCGCCCGCTGGGCGCCGTTCCTCTTCACCACCGTCGCGCACCTCGGCTCCCTGGTCGCGTTGCTGCTGATCCGCCGCCCCTTCCAGCACTCCCGGCCGGCCGCGCCGACGACGCTGCGCGCCGACATCGCCGAGGGCGTGGCGTGGCTGTGGCGGCAGCGGTTCCTCCGTACGGTGCTGGGCTTCGTCGCGGTCAGCAACGCCGTCTTCCAGGCGCTGACCCTGGCGCTGATGCTCACCGTCCGCAACGGCGGCGGTTCGGGTGCGGTGGTCGGCGCCGTGATCGGGGTCAGCGGGGTGGGCGGGATGCTGGGCGCGCTGAGCGGCATGTGGTGGCTGCGCCGGGCCACCCTGCGGGCGCTGGTGGTGGGCGGGCTGGCCGCCTGGGCGGTGACGGTGCCGGCGATGGCCTTCACCACCGACCCGGTCGCGCTGGCGGCGATCTTCGCCGCCAACAGCTACGTCGGCGGGTTGTTCAACGTGGTCGGCGGGGTCTACCTGGTCAGGATCACCCCCGACCCGTTGATGGGTCGGGTCGGCGCGGTCGCCACGCTGCTCGCCTCCGGGGCCAACTTCGTCGGTGCGCTCGGCGGCGGGCTGCTGCTGGCCGGTGCCGGACTCCGGGTGACGGTGCTCGGGCTCGGCGCGGTGATGGTGTCGCTGGTCGTGCTCGCCGTGCTCAGCCCGGCGGTGCGGGGGATCGCGGCGACCGAGGAGAACGCCCGGCTGGTCCGCCGCCGCACCGGCCGACGGAGCCGTGGCGCCGGGCAGGGCAGCCGCGGTGCCAGCCGGAGTATCGGAAAAGTATAGATCTTGCCGCCATCCTTGGACTGGATGACGGCTGTGTCACCAACGCATTACCTTCTGATTCCCGCCACCGGTCTCCAGCCTCGCGGGAGTCCTCTCGAAGGGAGAGCCCGATGGAAGGTCACCAGACCTGGAGACCGATGGAGATCGACCCGGCGGCCCCCGGGGTCGAGGCGAGCCCGCAGGGGCTGGTCGACCACCTCGCGAGCATGCCGGACCTGGCGAAGCTGCTGACCGCCGAGAAGGCGCTGGTCTTCCGCGGCTTCCAGGTGACCGAGGAGACCCTCGACCCGGTGATGGACCGGCTGCTGCCGAACCGGCTGGCGTACGTGCACGGCAACTCGCCGCGTACCAAGGTGGGGAAGAACGTCTACACCTCGACCGAGTACCCGCCCGAGTTCACCATCTCGATGCACAACGAGCTGTCGTACGCGCACCAGTGGCCGACCCGGCTGATGTTCTTCTGCCACACGGCGGCGGAGACCGGCGGCGCCACCCCGGTGGTGGACGGCGTCCGGTGGCTGGAGTCCCTGGACCCGGAGGTCCGGGCCGCCTACGCCGACGGGGTCCGCTACACCCAGAACCTGCACGACGGCTTCGGCCTCGGCAAGAGCTGGCAGGACACCTTCGAGACCGCCGACCGCGACGAGGTCGAGGCGTTCCTGAGCAGCACCGAGGCGAGCTGGGAGTGGAAGCCGGACGGCGGGCTGCGGGTCACCCAGGACCGCCCCTCCACCACCCGGCATCCCGTCACCGGGGTCGAGGTGTGGTTCAACCAGTCCGACCAGTGGCACCCGGCCGCACTCGGTGACGAGACCGCGAAGTCGCTGGCCGAGGTGCTGCCGCCGGACGAGCTGCCGCAGTCGGTCACCTTCGCCGACGGCAGCCCGATCCCGGACGACTATGTCATCCAGGTGCGCGACCGTGGGCTCGAGAGCGCCGTCGACGTGGACTGGCGGCAGGGCGACGTGCTGCTGATCGACAACGTACTGGTCGGGCACGGCCGGCGCCCGTTCACCGGGCGGCGCCGGGTCCTGGTCGCGATGTCCGACTGAACCTCCCTCGAAGGGCCGGACCATGACTCTCTCCACTACCGACACCGCCGCGACCACCGAGCTTCCGACGATGCCGTTCGTGCGCACCCGCGAATCGGCCGGGGTCGAGATCGGGGAGCTGATCGCGGCCGAGCGGGCCGACCTGCGGCGGATCCTGCACGAGCGGGGGGCGCTGCTGCTGCGCGGCTTCTCCGTCGGCGGCGTCGACGGATTCGACGCGGTGGTACGCGCGCTCTCCGGCCCGCCGCTGACCTACTCCGAGCGCTCCTCGCCGCGCAGCACCATCAAGGGCCAGGTCTACACCTCGACCGACTACCCGCCGAACGAGGAGATCTTCCTGCACAACGAGAACTCCTACCAGGCGGTCTGGCCGCTGACCCTGTACTTCTACTGCCGGCAGGCGCCGACGACCCGGGGTGCGACGCCGCTGGCGGACATCCGGAAGGTCTACCGGGCGATCGATCCGACGGTCCGGGAGGAGTTCGCCCGGCGGGGCTGGATGGTGGTGCGCAACTTCCACGCCTCGTTCGGGACCGCGTGGCAGCAGGTCTTCAACACCGACGACCGGGAGGCGGTCACCGCGTACTGCGCGGCGAACGGGATCGAGACCGAGTGGCGCGACGGCGGCGGGCTGCGTACCCGGGCGGTCCGCAGGGCGGTGCACACCCATCCGGTCAGCGGCGAGACGGTGTGGTTCAACCACGCGACCTTCTTCCACGTCACCACGCTGCCGGCCGACGTCCGGGAGGGTGTGCTGGAGATCTTCGACGAGGAGGACCTGCCGACCAACACCTACTACGGCGACGGTGCCCGGATCCCGGACGACGTCATCGGCCACCTGCGGGACTGCTACCGTGCCGCGACCGTCCGGTTCGACTGGCAGTACGACGACGTCCTGGTGGTCGACAACATGCTCGCGGCGCACGGCCGTGAGCCCTTCACCGGCCCCCGGCAGATCGCGGTGGCGATGGCGGAGCCGTCGAACGCCTGATCCCGACGCGAGCGAGCGCCCGCCCCGGGCGGCCTGACGGCCGCCCGGGGCGGGCTTTCGTATCCCATCAACTATTTCCGGCTTGTTTAGGGCTGTTCCGGCCGCGATTGTCTGGGTTACGCGCCAGTACGTGAAAGTTGCTTGTCTTTTGATCGGAACCCGGTATCCCGGCGACCTGCGATTATGGGGCTCCGGGTCGGCAAAGAAGCGGTAAGTTTCCCGGCTGTCCGGGTCAATTGTCCTGGTGACAGGGACATCGCGGCAACGCGATCGGACCGCCCTTACCTCGGAGAAGACTCTCCGTCAGGATTGGCGAGTGACGTTTTCCTGATGTTTCGCTCGAAGTTCTTGTCGGTGTCTCCAACCCGACTTGATTGCATATGCGGGCGCCGATATTGTAGGCGGAACCGTCCGTGCGCGTTTGGGAGAGCTGGCGTCCGCGGTCGTGGTTGCCGAGAGGGTGTCGCTCATTCGGTGGCCCGGCGTGGCCGGTCTACGCTTCCCGCAGCCAACATTTGGGGGGAAATGCGGGTGGGAATCGTGGGTGTCGTGGAGCAGGTCGCCCGGCTCGCCGGCCGGGATCCGGACCGGGAGGCGGTCGTCTGCCTGCGCTGGAGTGAATGTGAAGAGCATTCGGAATCCTTGCGCTACGGCGAACTGGACCGTGCGGCCCGGGTGCTGGCCGGTCGGCTGCGGGACCGTTGTCGTCCCGGTGACCGGGCACTGCTCCTCTATCCGACCGGCCTCGAGTTCGTCAAAAGCATCCTGGGGTGCATGTATGCCGGAATTGTGCCGGTGCCGGCGCCGTTGCCGGACGGGGACAAGCACCACCTCATGCGGGCGACCGGGATTGCCCTGGACTCGGATCCGCGCATCGTGCTGACCGACAGCGCGAGCCTGGTGACGGTCTCCGACTGGATGAGCCAGGACGGGTTGGACCGGTTGCTCTGCACGGCCACCGACCTCGCCGTCGCGGACAGCTCGGGCACCTGGGACGGTTCGCCGCGAATCGGCACCGAGGCGCTCGCGCTGCTGAGCTACACCACCGGATCCACCAGCGATCCGAAAGGTGTGATGGTCAGCCACGAAAATCTGGCGCACAACTTCGGCATATTCCGGGAGGCACTTTCCCTGACGCCGGAGGACCGCTGCCTCAGTTGGCTTCCGTTGCACGACAGCGCCGGTCTGATCGAAATGCTGCTCGAGCCGCTCTATCGCGGCGCCACCACCGTTCTGATGTCACCTGACGATTTCTTCGCAGATCCGTCCCGCTGGTTGAAAGCCATCGACAAATACGATGTCCGGGTCAGTTCGGCCCCGGGCTTCGCATACCGCCTCTGCGCACGGGAGTTGACCGACGAGCAGGTCAACGGCGTCGACCTGGGTCGTTGGGAGCATGCCTGGGTCGGTGGCGCGGATCCGATCGAGCCGGAGCCGTTGATCGAATTCACCGACCGGTTCGCCGCGGCCGGCTTCCGTCGCGAGGCGGTGCGGGTCGGTTACCGCATCACCGAATCCACGCTCTTCGTCTCCGGTACCCGACCCGGTCGTCCGCCCGCCGTGGAACGCTTCGATCCGAGCCGCTTGGAACAGAACGTCCTGCTGCCGGCCGCGGTCGATACGCCCAGCGCGCGATCACTTGTCAGCAGTGGTGTGGTGCACGGTCTCGACGTCAGGATCGTCGACCCGGAAACGGCCGCGATCCTGCCCGACGGCCGGCTCGGCGAGATCTGGATCCGGGGCCGGAGCGTGGCCCGTGGCTACTGGCGGCGGGAGCCCGAGACCGATCGGGTGTTCGGCGCGACCACGGCCGCCGGCGAGAGCGGCTACCTGCGTACCGGTGACGTCGGTGTCTGGGCCGGTGCCGAGCTCTACGTGCTGGGCCGGATGCGGGAGATGCTCGTGATCGGCGGGCGCAGCCTCTACCCGTACGACATGGAGAAGGCGGTACGCACCTCCCACATCCGCTTCGCCGACCTCACCGGCACGGTCTTCGCGGTGCCGTCACCCCGGCAGGAGATCGTGGTACTGCACGAGGTGCGGGGCGAGCCGGCGGATCCGGCCGCGCTCTCCTGCCTGGCCCGCAGCGTCAAGGACTGGCTCAGCCGCTGCTTCGGGGTGCGGGTCGCCAACGTCGCTTTCCTGCGCCCCGGCAAGGTGCGCAAGTCGCCGGGGGGCAAGGTGCAGCGGGCGCTGATGCGGGAGCTGTTCATGGCCGACGCCCTGGACCCGGTCTACGAGGATCTGGACATCGAGACGCAGCGCCGCTACCGCACCGTCGGTCGCCCCCTCGCGGTGCCGGCGAGACAGGGTCTTTCGGTGACGACGGGCGGCGGGAGGTTCTGATGGACTTCCGGATCCTCGGTTCGGTCGAGGTGGTCGACCCGACCGGCGTGGTCGAACTCAGCGCCGCCAAGGTACGCACGGTGCTCGCCGCGCTGCTGCTCGCCCGGGGCCGGGTGGTCTCCGACTCGCGACTCGCCGTCCTGCTCTGGGGAGACGACCCGCCGGTCACCGCGGCCGCACAGATCCAGACCTACGTCTCCCGGCTGCGCGCCAAGCTCGCCCCCGATGCCGAGATAGTCCGGCAGCGCCCCGGATACGTGCTGCGGATCGCGCCCGACCGGTTCGACCTGGTGCGCTTCGAGCGGCTCGCGGCGTACGGCCGGGACGCCCTCGCCGACGGCCGGCCGGCCGAGGCCGCGCAGGCGCTGTGCGACGCGCTCGCGCTCTGGCGCGGCCCCGCGCTCGCCGGGGTGACCGAGTTCCTCGGCGACGCGGAGCGGCCCCGGCTGGAGGAGGCCCGGCTCGCCGCGCTGGGCGACCGGATCGACGCCGAGCTGGCGCTGGGCCAGCACGCCCGGCTGGTCGTCGAGCTGACCGGGCTGGTCGCCGCGGACCCGCTGCGCGAGCAGTTCCGGGGTCAGCTCATGCTGACCCTCTACCGCTGCGGGCGGCAGGCGGACGCGCTCGCCAGCTACCAGGACTACCGGCACCTGCTCGCGGAGGAACTCGGCATCGACCCGGGGCGCGAGCTACAGGACCTGCACAAGTCCGTGCTGGCCGCCGAGGAGTCGCTCACCCTGCCGGCGGCGGAGCAGCGGGTCGTGGCCGGAGGCGCCCCGGTCGGATCGCCGCCGTCCCAGCTACCACCGGACGTGGCGGACTTCACCGGCCGGGACCGGGAGGCCGCCCAGGTGGCCGCGCTGCTGCGCAGCAGCACGGAGGGCGGCGGCCGGCGGCTGGCCTGCGTGATCGGCGGAATGGCCGGGCTGGGCAAGACGGCGTTGGCGATCCACGTCGGCCACCTGCTGCGTCCCTCCTACCCGGACGGGCAGATCTACCTGGACCTGCGCGGCGCCGGGCCACAGCCGGCGGACTCCGCCGACCTGCTGGGCACCCTCCTGCAGGCGCTGGGCCTGCCGGCGTCGGCCGTGCCGCCGTCCATGGCCGAGCGGGTCCAGCTCTACCAGAGCAGGCTGGCCGGGCGGCGGGTGCTGGTGCTGCTCGACAACGCCGCCAGCGAGCAGCAGGTGCGCCCGCTGCTGCCGGAGAGTCCCACCTGCGCGGCGATGGTGACCAGCCGGGCCCGGCTCGCCGCGCTGGAGGGCGTGCCCCTGATCGACCTGGACGTCCTCGAACACGTGCAGGCGCTGGAGCTGCTCTCCAAGATCGTCGGTGCCGCCCGGGTGGCCGCCGAACCGGAGGCGGCGGTCCGGATCGTCCGGCTCTGCGGTCACCTGCCGCTCGGCGTACGCATCGCGGGCGCCCGGCTCACCGCCAAGCCACACTGGCGACTGGCCCGGCTCGCCGACCGGCTCTCCAGCCAGCGCCGCCGGCTCGACGAACTCCGGATCGGTGATCTCGAAGTCCGGGCCAGCGTGGCACTGAGCCTCCAGGGCCTGGAGGAGCCGGCCCGCCGGGCGTTCCGGCTGCTGGCCCTGCTGGACGTGCCCCGGTTCGCCATCTGGACCGCCGCGGTGCTGCTCGACGTCACGCTCGGCACCGCCCGGGAACTGCTGGAGCAACTGGTCGACGCCCGGCTGCTGGACGTCGTCCAGGTTGACGGGGCGAGCCAGGTCCGGTACCTCTTCCACGACCTGGTCCGAGCGCTCGCCCTGGAGCAGGCCGCCGGGGAGGAGACGGCCGACGAGCGGTACGCGGCCCTGGACCGCGTCTTCGGCGGCCGGTGGCCCGGCCCCGGCAGCCAGGAGAACCGATGAACGCCGGGATCCGTCCCGGCGTACCCGCCCGAGACAAGGGAGCCGAACGGTGAGCACGTACAGCGGCGTGGCGAACGCCTGGTTTCTCCGCTTCGGCGCGGCCAGGCGGGCCACGCTCCGGTTGGTCTGCTTTCCGCACGCCGGTGGCGGCGCGAGCGTCTTCCGGCAGTGGGCGGATCTGGTGCCGGAGTCGATCGAGGTTGTCGGGGTGCAGTACCCCGGCCGGCAGAACCGCTACGGCGAGCCGGTCATCGACGACATGACCGTGCTGGTCGACGAGGTCGTCGCGGCGGTCAACCGTGAGCTTGCCGGCCCGGTGGCGCTCTTCGGGCACAGCATGGGCGCGGTGGTCGCGTTCGAGGTGGCCCGGCGGCTGCGGAGCGGTGCTCCGGTCACGGTGCGTCGGCTCTTCGCGTCGGCCGGTCCGGCGCCGTCGGCCCGGCGCTCGCTCGGGGTGCACCTGCGGGACGACGACGGCGTGGTCGCGTACCTCCGGGAACTCGGCGGCGGCGGTGTGGAGCTGCTGGAGATCCCCGACATCCGGGAGTTGACGCTGCCCATGGTCCGGGGCGACCTGCGGCTGATCGAGACCTACCGGTACGCCCCCGGCGAGCCCCTGACCTGCCCGGTCACCGCGATCGTCGGGGATCGGGACCACACCTTCACCACCGCCGACGCGCGGCACTGGGTGGTGCACACCAGCGCCGGACTCGACGTGCACTCGCTGCCCGGCGGCCACTTCTATCTCGACGACCAGGCGGAGCGGCTGGTGCCGCTGCTGGTCGAGCGGATCCTTTCCCGATAGGGCTCAGCTCTCGCCGTCGCCGTCGCCGTCGTCCGCCGGGAGGTAACGGCGGACCCGGATGCCGTGGCCGCGCGCGCGGATGCCGTCCGCCTCGGCGATGGCGGCGACCGGATCGGTGAGGAAGTCGAGCGCCACCGCGGTGTCGCCCTCGATCCGGGCGCGCATCCGCTCCAGCCCTTCCGGGGTGCTGGCCGCGATCGCGTCCAGCTTGCCCAGTGCCGCCGCCCTGAGCCGGTAGTCGTTCTCCACCTCGACGACGACCTCGGAGACCACCACGTAGCGCTGGATCCGGGTGGAGGGACTGAGCCCTCGGTCCATCTCTTCCTGCACGGTTCCGAGAATAGTCGTACCTTTCATGCGCAGAAACCCTTATTGGTCCCCGGTCAGGGGTCTTTATTTACTTACGGGGTTCCGGCGCGGTTTGGGGGACTTCCTGTATGGACCTCGGGTGAGAATGCCGCTACCCTGCGGGATGGTGTACGCCCCGATGCGCCGAGGATCCCCCCGACCGCAGGGTTGACGACACGTTGAGACGACGGGCTGGCCGGATGCGCGACGTGGTGGTGCTGGGCGCCGGAGTCGTCGGGCTGACCACGGCGGTCCGGCTGGCCGAGGCGGGCGCCCGGGTGACGGTGCTTACCGCGCACGATCCGGCCGACACCGTTTCCCGGGTCGCCGCCGCGGTGTGGTATCCGACCCGGACCAGCGCCGATCCCCGGGTGCTGGGCTGGGCGCGGCGCACCTTCGAGACCTTCGCCGGGCAGGCCGGGCAGGGCGTGCCCGGCGTGGTGATGCGGCCGACCCGGATGCTGCTGCGCGCACCGGTGACTGCCGGCGATCCCTGGTGGGCCCCGGCGGTCACGGACTTCCGCACCGTCCCGCCCCCCGACGGGTACGCCGGGCAGTGGCGGTTCACCGTGCCGGCGGTCGAGATGGGACCGTACCTGGACTGGCTGCTCCACCGGCTCGGCGAGCTCGGCGTGCCGGTGCGCCGGCACCGGGTGGACCGGCTGGTCGACGCCGCCAGCGGGGCGGCCGGGGCGGTGCCGCCGGCCGGCCGGCCGACGCTGGTGGTCAACGCGACCGGGCTGGCCGCCGGAGACCTCGCCGACGACCCGGCCGTGCACCCGATCCGGGGGCGGATCGTCCTGGTCGCCAACCCCGGCATCACCACCTCGGTGCGGGACGAGGCGAACCCGGCCGGGGTCACGTACGTGCACCCGCGCCGCCGGGACGTGGTGCTGGGCGGCACCTACGAGCCGTACCGGACGGAGACCGGGCCCGACGAGGCGGCCGGTGAGGCGATCCTGGCCCGCTGCGTCGCGTTGGTCCCCGAGCTGGCCGGCGCGCCGGTGCTCGGACAGCTCGCCGGGCTGCGGCCCGGTCGGCACGGCGGTGCCCGGGTCGCCGAGGAGGCGGCGGGGCTGCCCGGCCCGGTCCGGCTGATCCACAACTACGGGCACGGCGGTGCCGGGGTGACCCTGGCCTGGGGCTGCGCCGACGAGGTCGTGGCGCTCGCCGGCACGGGACCCGGCGGGGCCTAGCCCGGTGGGGCCAGTTCGGCGGGGCCGGTGCTCGGCGCGGGGCTGACGGCGGCCTGTCGAGGCGCCGGGGCGGTGGTCCGGGCCATCAGCACGTGCAGCGGCTCGGGCCGGCCCAGGTGGTAGCCCTGCCCCCGGTCGACGCCGAGCCTGCGCAGCACCGGGACCAGTTCCGGCCGGTCGATGTGCTCGGCGACGGTCCGCATCCCGAGCCCGTGCGCGGCCCGCACCACCGCGTCGATCAGGATCGGGTCGGAACCGCCGTGGTCGGCCTGGCGGACGAACTCACCCGCGATCTTGACCGCGCTGAACGGCAGGTGCTTCAGATAGACGAAGGAGCCGTACCCGGCGCCGAAGTCGTCGAGGCTGAACCGGCAGCCGGCCGAGGTGAGCGTGGAGGCGAGCCGCCGCGCGGCGGCCAGGTTCGCGATGGCGGTGGTCTCGGTGATCTCCAGACCGAGCTGGGTGGCGGGTACGCCCGCGGCGGCCAGCGTGCCGACCACCCAGTCGCCGAAGCTCGGATCCTCCAGGGAGCGGCTGGAGATGTTGACATCCAGCCGCAGCTCCACCCCGACCGCCCAGGCGGAGGCGAGTGCCGAGGTGGCGGTCTCCACCACCCAGCGGTCCAGTTCGTAGATCATGTCGCCGCGTTCGAGTGCCGGCAGGAAGTCGCCGGGACCGATCTGGCGGTGCTGGTTGTCGCGTACCCGCATCAGCAGCTCGTAGCTGCGTACCCGGGCGTCCGCGAGGTCGATGATCGGCTGCGCGTCGAGCTGCAACTGGCCGGTGTCGAGTGCCCGGCGGACCCGGGAGAGCAGGTCGACCCGGCGGGCCGCCACGCGCTGCTGCTCCGGGGCGAAGAGCCGGGCCCGGTTGCGGCCCTCTCCCTTGGCCTGGTAGAGCGCGAGGTCGGCGTGGGCGAGCAGCAGGGTGTCGTCCTCGGCGGTGTCGAGCGGGGCGGCTCCGATGCTCAGCGTCACCCGCAGCGGCTCACCCCGGACCGCGAGCGGGGTACGGGCGACCAGGTCGCAGAGGCCGGCCCCGATCGCGAGCGCCCGGTCGGCGTCGCAGCGGGGGAGCAGCACGGCGAACTCGTCCCCGCCGAGCCGGCCGAGCACCGCCTCGGTCGGCAGGTGACGGGTCAGCAGGCGGGCCAGCAGCCGGAGCACCTCGTCGCCGACCGTGTGGCCGCGCAGGTCGTTGATGTCCTTGAAGTTGTCGATGTCGATCAGGAGCAGTGCCGCGGTCGCCGGTGCGCCGGCGGCGATCAGCTCGCTCATCCGGGCGGTCAGGGCCCGTCGGTTCGGCAGGCCGGTCAGCGGGTCGTGTTCGGCCAGGTAGGCGAGCTCGTCCTGGACCTTTCGGATCTCGGTGATGTCGTGCGCCGTGCCGAGCATCCGCAGCGGGCGGCCGGACTCGTCGGTGAAGACCTCGCCGTAGCACTCCAGGATCCGCATCTGCCGGCTGTTCGCCTGGTACATCCGGTGGGTGTAGGTGAAGGGGGCGGCCTCCCGGATCGCCCGGTCCAGGGTCGCCTCGATCATCCCGAGGTCGTCGGGATGGATCATCGTCCGGTAGGTCGGGTAGTCCAGCGCCGTCTCCGGGGCCAGCCCGATCATCGCCTTGAGGGTCGGTGACCAGACCACCTGGTCGGTGGGGAGGTGCCACTCCCAGGTGCCGACCCGGGCCAGTTGCTCGATCCGGGAGAGCCGCCAGGCGTAGTCGTCGGCGCGGCGCCGGTCGGCGCGCTGCTCGGTGACGTCCGCCAGTTCGAACACCAGCCGGGCGTCCGGCTCCGGAGCGCTGCGGGGCAGCGGCGGCAGCCTCCGGCACGTCACCCGCAGGTGCCGGATCTGGCCGTCCGGCGTCGGACAGCGCAGCTCGACCGGCGGGCCGTCCGGGGTGGCGGTGGCGAAGGGCAGCGAGCCGATGTCCGCGCCGACCAGCTGGCCGAGCCGCTGCGCCGCGCGGTTGTACCAGGTCACCTCGCCCTGCTCGGAGGTGGTCAGCAGGGCGGTGGAGGTGGTGTCGAGCACCGCGGTGGGCACGCTGGACGGCAGTGCGGACACGTGGCCTCCCGTAGTGATCGGCCGGATCCGGTGCACGGAACGCGGGACGCGCACGGCCGGCCGTAACGGCGCACCGAGTGTACGGAGGTCAGACGCCGACGGCCAGCGTCGATCGCCGGACGGGACATCGCCGGCCCGAGCGTCGCCGGCCAGGGCCATCGCGGGACGGTGTCAGGAGAGCCCGGGCGCGTCCTGCCGGACGATCGCCACCGCCACCCGGCAGAACTCGTCCATGTCCGGGGTGAAGCCCTCGGCGATGTCGGGGTGCAGCCCGGCCCTGGTCTCGTCGAGCAGCCGGCGGCAGACCTCGTCCACGGGTTCGCCGGTGTAGTCGGCGCGGACCCGGTCGGTCGCCGCGCGCAGCGCGGAGGTGAGCTGCTCCTCCAGCGGATCCCGCAGATGCTGCCGCGTCGCCTCCAGCCCGGTGCCGTCGAGTGTGACGTGTGGCTCCGACATGGCCCGCTCCCTCCGTCGCCGGTATCGTCACCGCCGGATCCCCGTCAGCCGCCGGTGGCCGTCCGCGTACCCAGCGGAAGCCGCCGGTAAAACCGGTCACGTCGGCGGAGCCCCGCGCAGCCGCCCGTGCGAGAGCGCGCGCCCGTGCCCGTGCCGGGGTGCGGCGGGCGGCCGGCCGGGGCTCACGGCTCACACCGCCGACGGCAGCGTGCTCACCCGGACCAGGTACGACATCTCCTCGGCCGGTTCCTCCCGGTACGAAATCTGCTGGATCTGCCGGTCGTCGACGTAGAGCGCGACGTCGGCGAGCACCCCGAGGTGCGCGAGACCGATGTCGGCGGCGCGCTTCTTGTCCTGCAGCACGGCGCCGATCCCGCCGAGCAGGGTTGCCGCGTCGGAGGTCCGGCCACCCGGTGGGCGGCGCAGCACGACCTCCAGGGCGACCGGCTCGGTCAGCGCCGTCCAGCCGCTGCGCTGCGCCGCCGCGCAGGCGGCCTGGAGCAGCGTACGGACCCGGGCGGCCTGCCGGTGACCGGCGGCGAAGATCGACAGCGCCTCGGTCCTGACCGGTGGCGGCCCGCTGACCTCGAAGGACAGGGTGAGCGTCCGGGTGTTCTGCACGGCGGCACCTCCTCTTGCGGACGATCCTGCCCAAGGATCGCGGGGACGGGGCGCGTTTCGCCTATCGGAACCCGCCGCTCGGAACGGACCGGACCGCCGCGACCACGGCCGGGCGGCGGGGGCCGGTCCGGGCGGCAGGTGAGAGGCCGGTCCGGGAGCGTGTCGGCGTCGACGGCGACCTGCTGGCGCCGGAGGCAGCACCCACGGTAGCCGAGGCGGCGGCCCTCCGGAATACCACAGTGGATTCCCACCCGGTCGCCGGTCGCGGGGGCGGGCTGTCCGGCTGGGTCGTGCCGATCATGTTTCTGGCGATGGTCGTCGATGTTTCGTTCGCCGGGCGGCGGGGCAGTGGGGACGTTCGACACCCTTGCCGGGTCCGGCGGCCACGGGTCCGCCCCCGTGGCGACCCGCATCGGCCGGCGGCCTGAGGCGGGGTGCTTTCGCCGTGTGCCGGGACGGGTACGCCCCGGCCGTCGTGGAGAGAGAGGCGGCGTGATGAGCGATCACCGGATGCGCGACGTGAGACGTCATCGGCGGTCACGATGGGCGGACGCCGACGTCGGCAGATCGGCCGGGGCCGGCTCGGCGGGGTGCGGCCATGGCTGAGCCCGACCGGGAAGGCCGGGGCCGCCGGATCCGGCTCGGGGCGGCGGCGGTCGCGGTGACGCTGCTGGCGCCACTCGCCGCCTGCGGCTCCGGCGACGACGGCGGTATCCCCACGATCAACCTCTACTACACCACCGAGCAGAACATCCAGAAGGTGGTGGACGACTGCAACGCCGAGGCGGGCGGACGGTACCGGATCGTCTACCGCGTCCTGCCCCGGGCCGCGGACGACCAGCGCGTCCAGCTGGTCCGCCGGCTGGCGGCCGAGGACACCGGGATGGACATCCTCGGGCTGGACGTGACCTGGACCCAGGAGTTCGCCAGCGCGGGCTGGCTGCTGGAGTGGACCGGCGAGCGCCGGGCCGAGGCCGAGCGGGGCACCCTGACCGGGCCCCTGGAGACGGCCCGGTACGAGGGCCGGCTCTACGCCGCACCGAAGAACACCAACGTGCAGCTGCTCTGGTACCGCTCCGACCTGGTGCAGCAGCCGCCCCGGACCTGGGACGAGATGATCCGGATGGCCCAGGAACTGCGGGGGCAGGGCCACCCGTACCGGGTGGTCACCATGGGTGCCCAGTACGAGGGGCTGGTCGTCCTCTACAACACCCTGGTGGCCAGCGCCGGAGGCCAGATCATCGACGAGGACGGCACCAGGGCGGTCTTCGACGACGGCGCCGTCCGGGCCCTGGAGGTGCTGCACCGGTTCGCCACCGCCGGGATCACCACCTCCTCCTTCTCGAACACCATCGAGGACCAGGCCCGGCTCGACTTCCAGTCCGGGCAGGGCGCGTTCCAGCTGAACTGGCCCTTCGTCTATCCGGCGATGCAGGAGGCCGCTCCGGAACTCGCGGAGAAGGTGCGGTGGGCCCGCTATCCCGGGATCGACCCCGGCACACCGAGCAGGGTGACCATCGGCGGGTTCAACCTCGGGGTGAGCCGTTACACCCGGCATCCGGACGAGTCCTTCGACGCCGCCGCCTGCATCCGCAACGCCGAGCACCAGAAGTTCTCGGCGATCAACGACGGGGTGCCGCCGACCATCGAGAGCGTCTACGCCGAGCCGGAGATGGCCGAGGCGTACCCGATGCGGGACACCATCCTGGAGGAGCTGAAGGACGCGGCGACCAGGCCGCGCAGCCCGGCGTACCAGAACATCTCGACCGTGCTGTCGGCGATGCTCTCGCCGCCGTCGGCGATCGACCCGCAGGAGACCGCGGAGCGGATGCGGGAGGCGACGCAGGACGCGCTCGATTCGAAGGGGGTGCTGCCGTGAGCACCGAGACCGGGACCACGACCGCCGTCGACCCCGACGGCGCGACCGGCGCGGTGCCGGCGCCCCGGCGGGGCCGGCCCGGCCGCGCCGGGCGGCCGGCGCTGAGCGAGGGGAAGCGGGCCGAGCGCCGGTTGGCCTGGGTGCTCTGCGCGCCGGCCGCGCTGGTGATGCTGGCCGTCACCGCCTATCCGATCCTCTACTCCGTCTGGCTGTCGATGCAGCGTTTCGACCTCAAGTTTCCGGAGGAGCGGGAGTTCATCGGGCTCTCCAACTACGTCACGGTGCTGACCAACGACTACTGGTGGACCGCGTTCGGGGTGACCATGCTGATCACCGTCGTGACGGTCGCCGTCGAACTGGTGCTCGGGATGGGGCTGGCCATCGTGATGCACCGGACCATCGTCGGGCGCGGGCTGGTCCGGACCTCGGCGCTGATCCCGTACGGCATCGTCACCGTCGTGGCGGCCTTCTCCTGGCGGTACGCCTGGACTCCCGGCACCGGATACCTGGCCACGCTCTTCAGCGACGGGGCACCGCTGACCGAGCGGGCCAGCGCGCTGGCGATCATCATGCTGGCGGAGATCTGGAAGACGACCCCGTTCATGGCGCTGCTGCTGATGGCCGGCCTGGCCCTGGTGCCGGAGGACCTGCTCAAGGCGGCCTCGATGGACGGCGCCACCGCCTGGCAGCGGTTCGTCAAGGTCATGCTGCCGGTGATGAAGCCGGCGATCCTGGTGGCGCTCCTCTTCCGCACCCTGGACGCGTTCCGGGTCTTCGACAACATCTACGTGCTGACCGGCGGGTCGAACGAGACGTCGTCGGTGTCGATGCTCGCCTACAACAACCTGATGCGCGGGCTGAACCTGGGGATCGGCTCCACCATGTCGGTGCTGATCTTCCTCACCGTGGCGATCCTCGCGTTCGTCTTCGTGAAGCTCTTCGGCACGGCCGCGCCAGGTAGCGGCACAGACGAGGGAGGCCGCCGGTGAGTGCGAGGAGCGTAGCGCAGCGGAGCACCGCAGTCGCGAACGAGGGTGGTGCGGTGAGTGCGAGGAGCGTAGCGCAGCGGAGCACCGCAGTCGCGAACGAGGGTGGTGCGGTGAGTGCGAGGAGCGTAGCGAAGCGGAGCACCGCAGTCGCGAACGAAAGGAGAGTCTGATGGCCGCCGCCGACACCACCGCCACGGCGAAGTGGCGGTGGGGACTGCTGGACGTCGTCGTGGTGGTCTTCGCGCTGATCCCGGTGCTCTGGATCGCCTCGCTGTCGTTCAAGACCACTGCCACGCTCACCGACGGGAATTTCATCCCCCGGGAGTGGACCCTGGACAACTACCGGACGATCTTCTCCACCGACATGTTCGTCCGGGCCCTGGGCAACTCGATCGGGATCGCCCTGATCGCCACCTTCATCGCGGTGGTGCTCGGCACCATGGCCGCGTACGCGGTGGCCCGGCTGGACTTTCCCGGTAAGCGGGCGCTGGTCGGGGTCTCGCTGTTGATCGCGATGTTCCCGCAGGTCTCCCTGGTCTCGCCGCTGTTCGAGATCGAGCGGTCGCTCGGGCTCTTCGACACCTGGCCGGGGCTGATCCTGCCGTACATCACCTTCTCGCTGCCGCTGGCCATCTACACGCTCTCGGCCTTCTTCCGGCAGATCCCGTGGGACCTGGAGAAGGCCGCCAAGATGGACGGCGCCACCTCGGCGCAGGCGTTCCGCCGGGTGATCGCCCCGCTGGCCGCGCCCGGGGTCGTCACCACCGCGATCCTGGTCTTCATCTTCTGCTGGAACGACTTCCTCTTCGCGATCTCGCTGACCTCCACCGAGCGGTCCCGCACGGTGCCGGTGGCGCTGTCGTTCTTCACCGGGGAGTCGCAGTTCGAGGATCCGACCGGCGCGATCTGCGCCGCCGCCGTGGTGATCACGATTCCGATCATTCTGTTCGTGCTGTTCTTCCAGCGTCGCATCGTGTCGGGCCTGACGTCCGGCGCCGTCAAGGGGTGAGATCGCAGTGGCTGACATCGTGCTGGACAAGGTGAGCAAGAGCTTCCCGGACGGGACCGTCGCGGTCCGGGACGTCGACCTGGAGATCGCCGACGGCGAGTTCGTCATCCTGGTCGGCCCGTCGGGCTGCGGGAAGTCGACCACCCTCAACATGATCGCCGGGCTGGAGGACATCAGCTCCGGCGAGCTGAGGATCGGTGGCCAGCGGGTCAACGACAGGGCGCCCCGGGACCGGGACATCGCGATGGTGTTCCAGTCGTACGCCCTCTATCCGAACATGACCGTCCGGGAGAACATGGCGTTCCCGCTCCGGCTGGCCAAGCTGGACAGGGCGACGATCGAGCAGAAGGTGAACGAGGCGGCCAAGGTGCTGGAGCTGACCGCCCTGCTCGACCGCAGGCCGGCGAACCTCTCCGGCGGGCAGCGGCAGCGGGTGGCGATGGGTCGGGCGATCGTCCGCAGCCCGAAGGCGTTCCTGATGGACGAGCCGCTGTCGAATCTCGACGCCAAGCTGCGGGTGCAGATGCGTACGGTGGTCTCCCGGCTGCAGAAGCAGCTCGGCACCACCACGGTGTACGTGACGCACGACCAGACCGAGGCGATGACCCTCGGCGACCGGGTGGTGATCATGCGGGGTGGCGCGGTGCAGCAGGTCGGCCCGCCCCAGGAGCTCTACGACCGGCCGGCCAACCTCTTCGTCGCCGGGTTCATCGGCTCGCCGTCGATGAACTTCCTGCACGCGGCGGTCGAGGAGGGCACGCTGCGCACGGCAGTCGGCGACCTGCCCCTCGGTGACCGGATCCGGCGCGAGCTGGCGGCCGAGGACGCTCCCCGGGAGCTGATCCTCGGCATCCGTCCGGAGCACTTCGAGGATGCCGTGCTGGTCGACGGGCAGACCCGGGGGCGGGGGGCGGAGTTCGAGGCGCCGGTCGACATCGTCGAGTCGATGGGTTCCGACAAGTACGTCTATCTGACCGTCGAGGGAGAGCGGGCCAGCGCGGCGGAGCTGGAGGAACTCGCCGCCGACTCCGGCGCCGACGACTTCGGCGGCAACGGGACCAACCTGGTGACCCGGCTCTCGGCCGAGTCGACGGTGACCGAGGGGGAGAACCGCCGGATCTGGTTCAACCTGGACAAGATCCACCTGTTCGACCCGGCGAACGGCCGCAACCTGACCCTGCACGACGGTGGGGACACCGAACCGCTCGCGTCCTGACGTGCGGCGGGCACCGGTCCGGCCCGGTGCCCGCCGGCAGCACCGGGCCGGCCGGGGCTCCTCTCGGCCGGTCCGGGCTGGTCCGGGGTCCGCCGCGTCCGCCGCGTCCGGAAGCGCGCCCCGGCAGCATTTGACCACGTAGCGTGGTTACGTGGGTGCGAAGCGTGGCCGTTCGGCTCGGCGGTGGCCTATCGGACCGCCCGTCGCCGCCGGGACCGCCGGGTGACCGCCGCGGCGGTCGCGCTGGCGCTCGGCGCCGCCGTCTGTTTCGCCCTCGGGGCCGCCCTGCAACAGCGGGCCGCGCGGCAGGAGCCACCGCACGGCACGGCCGACCCACGGCTGGTCATCCGGTTGTTGCGCCGTAGGAGCTGGCTGCTCGGCAAGATCCCGGACCTGACCGGCACCCTCCTGCAGGCGTTCGCGCTGCGCTTCGGGCCGCTGACCCTCGTCCAGCCCCTCCTGGTCAGCGGGATGTTCCTGGCGATACCGCTGGAGGCGGCCCTGGACCACCGGCGTCCGCATCCCCGGGACCTCACCGCGGTGGCCGCCTGCGTCCTCGGGCTGGGTGTCTTCCTCGCCGCCGCCAGGCCCCGGGCAGGGGTGGCCCAGCCGTCCCTGATGGGCTGGATGGGGCTCGCGCTGGTCGGTGGCGCGCTGGTCGGGATCTGCCTGCTCCTCGCCCACCGGGCGGACGGCGCCGCCCGCGGGACCCTGCTGGGGATCGCCAGCGGACTGCTCTACGCCGGCACCGCCGCGCTGCTGAAGACCGTCGCCGAGCGGGTCACCGACGACCCGCTCTCGACCCTGACCGACTGGCACCTGTACGCGCTGGTGGTGGTCGGGTTCGCCTCGGTGGCGCTGAACCAGAACGCCTTCCAGAACGGTCCGTTGGCCGCACCGCTCACCTCGATCACCCTGGTCGACCCGATCGCCAGCGTCGTGATCGGAGTGACCGCCTTCCACGAGACGCTGTCGTTCGGCGGGCTCCGGCTCCTGGTCGAGGTACCCGCCATCCTGGCCATGGCCTTCGGGATCTGGCTGGCCGGCACCCGGCCCGGCGGCCGGGAGGGCTTCGAGGGCGGCTGAGCGAGGCCACAACCGGGCCCGCGTCCCGCGGACGGACCGGTGGCCCGGACGAGGGCTCTCAACCCGCCCGGACCACCGGCATGCCAAGGGCTACCCGGGATGCCGGGAAGTATGCGTCCCGCTGACGTCCGGGTGGCCCGGTCCCGACGGGACCGGGCCACCCGGCAGGAGCCGGCCCAGCAGCTCGGTCAGCACCGCCATGCCGTCCCGGCTCAACACCGACTCGGGATGGAACTGGACCCCGGCGTACGCCGGCCCGCGCAGCGCGTGCACCGCACCGTCGACCGGGTCCCGGGCCAGCCGCACCGGCCCGTACGCCGTCGTCAGCTCGTCGGCGCCGGCCAGTGCGGTGTAACTGGAGTAGAAGCCGACCCGCGCGACGGTGCCGAAGAGCGTGACGTCGCGGCAGAGCCCCTGGTAGGGCGCGGTGCGCCGGTGCAGGGCCAGACCGAGCCGGGCGGCCAGCAGCTGGTGGCCCAGGCAGACGCCGAGGGTCGGTGACCCGGCATCGAGCAGCCGACCGGCGAGACCACGCAGGGCGACCATCTTCGGGTCCGTCGGGTGCGCCGGGTCTCCCGGCCCGGGACCCAGCACGGTGAGTTCGGCGGTGCCGAGGTCGAGCCCGGCCGGATCGGTGAACTCGGTCCAGCGGCGCACCGTCACGCTCAGGCCGAGCGCCCGCAACTGGTGCGCGAGCATCCCGGTGAAGGTGTCCTCGCCGTCGACCACCACCACCCGCCGGCCAGCGAGGTCGGGTCGTACCGTGGCGCCCGGCGTCCGCTGCTCCAGCCAGAACCGGGCCAGTCCGGCGTTGCGGGCGGCGAGCGCCGCCCGTACCGCCGGATCCTCGGCGAGCCGGACCTCCGCCGCCGGGACCGGGCCGACCGGTGCCGGACCGCCGGATCCGCGGCTGCGGAGGATCGGGCCGGCGGGTCCGCCGTTCCGGACGATCGGGCCGCCGTTCCGGGTGGTGGGCGCGGCCGGCCCGGGCCGCAGGCCCAGCGCGGTCAGCACGCCGGCCGCCTTGGCGTGGGTCTCGGCCACCTCACCGGCGGCGGTGGAGTGCCGCACCAGGGTCGCGCCGACCGGCACCCGCAGGGCTCCGGTGGGGGAGATCTCGGCGGTACGGATCAGGATCGGCGCGTCCAGGGTCTGCCGGCCGGCGTCGTCGACACCGAGCAGTGCCAGGACGCCCGCGTAGTAGCCCCGGCCCCGGCGCTCGTGCCGGGCGATCACCCGGCAGGCGTTCTCCATCGGGCTGCCGGTGACGGTGGGCGCGAACATCGTCTCCCGGAGCACCTCCCGCACGTCGAGGGAACCCCGGCCGGCGAGCAGGTACTCGGTGTGGGTGAGGTGCGCCATCTCCTTCAGGTACGGCCCGATCACCTGCCCACCCTGCTCCGCCACGGTCGCCATCATCTTGAGCTCCTCGTCGAGCACCATGTACAGCTCGTCGATCTCCTTCGGGTCGGCGAGGAAGCGCAGCAGCGCGTCCCGCTCGGCCGGCCGGCCCGGATGGCGCAGCGTGCCGCTGATCGGGTTCATCATCACGAGCCCGTCCTCGACGCTGACGTGTCGTTCCGGCGAGGCGCCGACCAGGATCCGGGTGCCGGTGTAGACCAGGAACGTCCAGTAGGCGCCGCGCTCGCCGGTGAGCAGCCGGCGCAGTGCGGCCAGGGCCGCCGGCAGCGGCGGGCCGGCCAGCGTGCCGAGGCGGGCGCGGTGGATCACGAAGTTCGCGCCCTCGCCCCGGCCGATCTCCTCGTGCAGGACGCGTCCGACGATCTCGGCGTACTCGGCGTCGGCGAGGTCGAAGCCGGCGTCGTGGACCACGGGCGGCCCACCGGGCAGGGCCGCCAGCGCCCGGGCCAGCGGCACCCGCTCGACCTCGGTGAGCAGCAGGCACTCCAGCGGGGCGCCGTCGTCGACACAGGCGAAGCCGCGCTCGGCGATCTGCCGGTACGGCACCACGGCCAGCGTGCGCGGACCGGGCGGACCGGCCGGCAGGGGGATGTCGGCGAGCCTCGCGACGCGGCGCGGCAGGCCGGCGCAGACGTCCAGGCCGGCGGCACCGTCCCGGCGCACCAGCGCGAACGGGCCGGGGTCGGCGCCGGTGGTGATGGTGTCGAGCAGGTGGTCCAGCAGGGTCATCGGGATCCGTCCCTCACAGCGTGGGGCCGTCCGGGGTGGTGGCCGTACGGGCTGGAGGAACGCTGGCGGCCGCCGCGTGGGGCGGCCGCGTGGATGAAGAGCTACGCGCGGAGGTCGGCCGCCGGGATGGCGGGCCACCAGGAACTCAGTCGCGCGGGCACGGGACGAGTCTAGGGCAGCGGCGCCGCTGCCGGCACCCCTTCCGGACACTCGCCCACCAACTGGGCGCCCCGGGGCGGGCCGCGGCCCGTCCGGCTGCTCCGCCCGGCACACCGCCCTGCTCGGCGCCGCCGAACGGGTACGGTTTCCGGCGATGAGGATTCTCGCGCTCGACCTGGGTACGTCGTCGGTGCGCGGCCTGGTGCTGGACGAGGCCGCCCGGCCGCTGCCCGATGCGCTGGCCCGGCGGAAGGTGGAGGTCGCGATCGGCGACGACGGCCGGGCCACGCTCGACGGGCCGGGCTACCTCGCCGCGCTCGCGGAGTGCCTCGACGAGCTGGCGGCGCTGGACCTGCTGCGCGACGTCGGGCTGGTGGTCGCCTCCGGGCAGTGGCACTCGGCGGTGCCGCTGGATGCCGCCGGCACCCCGCTCGGCCCGGTGCTGACCTGGTTGGACACCCGCCCCACCGCTCCGGCCGGGGTGACCGGGCCGGCCGACCCGGAGGACTTCCATCGGCGCACCGGCACCTGGTGGCATCGCTTCTACTGGTCGGTACGGCTGCCCTGGCTGCGGGAGCAGCTCGGTGGCGGCAAGATCCACTTCACCGGCCTGGTCGAGTACGTCTTCAACACGCTCCTCGACGAGGCGGTCATGTCCGTCTCCCAGGCGTCCGGCACCGGCCTGCTGGATCTGCGCACCCTGGACTGGGATCCGGAGGCGTGCGAGCTGGCCGGAGTACGCCCGGCCGAGCTGCCGGCGCTGGCGCCGCCCGACTGGTGCGGCCGGCTCCGGGCCGGATACGCCCGTCGGTGGCCGGCGCTGGCGGAGGCCCGGTGGGCGCTGCCCAGCGGCGACGGCGCCGCCTCCAACGTCGGCTCGGGCTGCTACGACAGCAGGCGGGCGGCGGTCACCGTCGGCACCTCGGCGGCGGTCCGGCTGGTCCAGCCCGCCCCGCCCGGCGCCGAGCTGCCGCCACTGCCCGAGGAGCTCTGGCGCTACCGGGTGGACCACCAGCACGTGGTCACCGGTGCCGCCTTCTCCGGCGGCGGCAACCTCTACGCCTGGGCCCGCCGGGAGATGAGGTTGCCCGAGGGGCCGGAACTGGACCGCGCCCTGGCCCGGGTGCCGCCGGGCGGTGGCGTACCGGCCGACCCCCGGCTGGGCGGCGACCGTCCACCCGGGCTCGCCCCGGCCGGCTCCGGCGTACTCTCCGGGCTCGGGCTCAACACCACCGCGGTGGACATCCTGGCCGGCCTGATGGACGCGCTCTGTGCCCAGGTCGCGGAGAACGTCGCGGCGATCGAATCCACCCTGGACCGGTCGGTCGAGGTCGTCCTCGGCGGTGGCGCCGTCGCCGCGTCCCGGTGGTGGCGGCGCGCCTTCGCCGTGGCGCTGGCACCGCGCGAGGTGCACTACGTCCGGAATCCCGAAATCGGTGCGGTCGGCGCCGCCCTGGTGGCGATCGGCCGGCTCGACGGTGCGTCCGGACTCGAACGCATCGGCCGGACGGATGAGGACGAGTCGGCGACAGCGACAAGATCTGATCGCCGGCAGTATCCTTCCTGAGCTGTTCCGCCTGACAGATCATTGACAGCAGGTCAGGGCCTGGACTGAAATAGCTCCGCTCCTTGGCGCGCCCCCGCATCGAGGACGGTAGGAGGCATGGTGGCTACTGCCCCGGACCCGTCGCATGGCGCCGTCTCGCGTCACCGTCGGCGCCGGCTCGACGTCCGGATCGTGCCCCACCGCCGCCGGTCCCCGTTCCGGTTGCGGGACTGGCGGATGCGCACGAAACTGGGCGCCGTCCTCGTGGTGCCCTCCGTCGCCTTCCTGGTCCTCGCGGGGGCGCAGACCGGTGCGCTGGTGAGCCAGGCCGACCTGCTCGGCGTGTTCGCCGACCAGGTGCGGGTGGGGCGGGAGATCGGCGCGCTGGTGCACGAGCTGCAGCGCGAGCGGGACCAGACGGCGGGTGAGCTGGCGGCGCTCGCGAGCGGCGCGTCCCCGCAGGTCGAGCCGGGCCGGCCGCTGCCGGCGCTGGAAAAGGTCTATCCGGTCGCCGACGGCGCCATCGACCGGTTCCGCGCGGCGGCCTCACCGCTGGCCCAGGGCGAGGCCTCCTGGCGGATCTCCTACAACCGGGTCGACGACGCGCTCGAACGGCTGCCGGAGGTCCGGGCCTCCGTCCCGGCGGCCGGGCTGACCCCCGAGCCGGTGCTCGCCGAGTACGACCGGACGATCGAGGTGCTGCTGGTCCTGCTCGCCGAGCCGTCGCCCGGGGTGGACCGCCCCGACCTGACCGACGCGGTGCTGCGTTACGTCGAGTTCGCCAACGTCAAGGAGATCAACTCACGGATCCGGGCGCAGCTCTACGCCGCCGCCCGGGCCGGCCGCTACGACCAGACCGACGTGGTGGAGCTGGCCGACCTGCGGGCGCAGCAGCTCACCCGGCTCGCCAGCTTCCGGGCCTCCGCCACGGACCGGCAGATCGAGCGCTACGACAGGGCCGTGGACGATCCGAACTTCGTGGCCGCGCTCAGGCTGGAGGAGAGCACCTTCGCCGCCGGTGACCGGACCGCCGCCGTGCTCGAACCGGGCCGCTGGTGGACGGTGAGCCAGCAGCGCCAGGACCTGCTCCGGCAGGTCGAGGCGGGTGCGGTCGGTGACGCGGTCGCCCTCGCCGACTCGCGCAGCGCGGAGCAGTTGCGCCAGACGCTGCTCACCGCGGGCGGTGTACTCGCCGTGCTGCTGGCCGCGCTGCTGACCTCCATCGTCATCGGCCGCTCGATCGCCCGGTCGCTGCGGATGCTGCGCGGTCAGGCGTTGCGGGTGGCCCAGGTGGAGCTGCCGGAGACGCTGGAACGGCTGCGTACGGTGGATCCGGTCGCCACCGAGTTCGAGGTGCCGCCGGCGGACGTCCGGTCGATGGACGAGATCGGCGACGTGGCCGAGGCGTTCGTGGCGGTGCACCGCAGCGCGGTGACGGTGGCGCTGGAGCAGGCGGTCATGCGACGCCGGGTCAACGCCATGTTCGTCAACCTCGCCCGGCGCAGCCAGGTGCTTGTCGAGCGGCAGTTGGAGCTGCTGGACGAGCTGGAGCAGGACGAGAGCGACCCGGACCAGTTGGAGAACCTCTTCAAGCTCGACCATCTCGCCGCCCGGATGCGGCGTAACGACGACAGCCTGCTGGTGCTCGCCGGCACCGAAGCCACCCGGCGGTGGAACCGTCCGGTGCAGTTGGCCACGGTGATGCTCGCGGCGGTCGCCGAGATCGAGCAGTACCAGCGGATCCGGCACAGCGTCGCCGGCGAGATCCACGTCGTCGGGCACGCCGTCGCCGACCTGGTGCACCTGCTCGCCGAGCTGCTGGAGAACGCCTCATCGTTCTCCCGGCCGGACACCGTGGTCCGGGTCGACGCCGCCGGGCAGCCGGACGGCAGCGTGCTCGTGGAGATCCTCGACCAGGGTCTGGGCATGAGCCCGACCGCCCTGGACCAGGCGAACGAGATCCTCGCGGTGCCGCCCGCCGCCGATGTCGCCGCCTCGGAGCGGATGGGTCTCTTCGTGGTGAGCCACCTCGCCGCCCGGCAGGGCGTACGGGTGCGGCTGCTTCCCACCGGGCAGGGTGGCCTGGTGGCGGTGGTCCGGCTGCCGGCGAACCTGCTCGCCGCCGCCCCCGCGCCGGATCCGACCGAGGTGCCGGGACGGCGGAGACTGGAGATCGTCGCGGGTGCCGTGGCCGGCCCGAACGGCACGCACCCGGCGGCCGACCCGCAGCCGGCCGCAGGTGCCGGGCCCGCGCGGCGGGCGGGGCGCCGGGAGACGCCGACCCGGGCCGAGGACGTGCTCGGGATGGCCACCGGCGCCGGCTCCGCGCCGGGCAGCACATGGTGGTCCCGGCAGGGGCGGAGCGCGGCTACGGCCCCCGCCCAGGAGCCGGCGCCGCCCGCTCTGGAGAGTGCGCCGTCGTCCCCGCCGGCCTCCGGAAACGCTCCACCGGCGGTGCCGGTGACCGGCGGTGTCAACGACAGCGGACTGCCGATCCGGGTGCCGATGGCCCAGCTGCGGGTGAAGTCCGAGCCGGTCCGCCCCGGGCCGCCGGCACCGCGACCCGAGCCCGATCCGGAGCAGGTGGGCGGCATGCTGTCCCGCTACTACGGTGGGCTACGGCGGGCCGAGGCGGAGGACACGATCGTGATACCGATGGCGCCGGCCGGCGCGCGCACCGAAGAGGAGAAGTATTGAGCACGCTCAGTCAAGAGGCACGGGATCTGAACTGGTTGGTGAGCGGGTTCACCGAGCGGGTGCCGGGGGTGGCGCACGCCATCGTCGTCTCCGCGGACGGCCTGCTGGTCGCGGTCTCGGAGCACCTGCCGCGCGACCACGCCGACAAGCTCGCCGCGGTCACCTCCGGCCTGTCCAGCATCACCACCGGTGCGGCGGAGATGTTCGACGGCGACGTCGTCAAGCAGACGGTGGTCGAGATGGGTCGGGGATATTTCCTGGTGATGCAGATCCGGGACGGTTCGATCCTGGCCACCCTCGCCGCCAACGACGCCGACATCGGTGTGGTCGGTTACGAGATGGCCAAGCTGGCCAAGGCGGCCGGTGAGATGTTGACCCCGGCGCTGCGGGCCGAACTCCAGCAGGCGCTGCCCCGCTGACCGGTGGGCGGGGATCGTCGCCGGACCGACGGTGTGGCGCCGGCCGCCGACCGAGGTACGTCCGTCGGCGACCGCCGGACGTGCGGCGCCGACCGCCGGGCGGCTCATGCCGGCGAGGCCCGGTCGAGCCGGCCGAGCTGGGCGTCGAGCTGCTCCGCGAGCCACCGTTCGTACCCGGCCCGCTCGGGACCGTCCCAACCCCGGGTGGCACCCTCGATGCACATGATGAGAAAGAGATAGATCGTGTAGAGGATGAGCCGGCGGCGGGCCGACGCCGTCAGCTCGATCCGGTCGTGCCCGGCCGAGGCGTAACCGGCGAGGATCTCCGGTTCGTCCGCCAGGTCGCGGAAGAGCGTCATCGAGACCAGTTCGGCCAGCGGATCGCCGAAGAAGGCCCGTTCGCCGTCGATCAGGCCGGTCACCCGGACCGTGCCGGACGGGTCGGCGGCGACGAAGACGTTGCCGTCCCAGAGGTCGAAGTGGACCAGCGCGGGGCGGCGTACCTCGTCGAGGAGATCGGCATGCCGGCGCATCATCGCGCCGATCCGGTCCGGCGGGGCGGGTAGCCGGCTGCCCAGCCGGACGGCGTCGGCGAGGATGTCGTCGACCATCGCCCCGAACGCGGCCCGCCAGGACGGCTGCCAACTGCGGCTGCCGCGCAGCGGATAGCCGTACGCCGGGCCGGTGACCGTGTGCAGCCGGGCCGCGTGCGCGGCGATCTCACCGCGCACGGCGGCGAGCTGCGCCGGGGTCAGCTCGTCGCGGCTGTGCTGCAGGTCCGTCCCGGCCACCCGGCTGAGGAAGACGAAGTCGGTGCCGACCAGATCCCGGTCGAAGTCGGCGTAGACCACGTCCGGCACGACGCTCACCACCCGGGCGGCCCGCCGGTAGAAGTCGACCTCGGTACGCATCAGGTCGACCTCGTGGCTGAGCAGCTTCAGCTCCGGCGGAGGTGCGACCTTGAGTACGAGTTCGGTGCTCTCGCCGAGGGTGACCGCGTAGGCGGCGTTGTAGGTGCCGCCGGTCAGTTCCTGCCAGGAGGTGATGCCGGTCCGGTCGCCGAAGCCGCGGTGGACCAGCGACCGGAGCTCGGTCTCGGTGACGTGCCTTCTGGTGGAACTCACCATCTCCATGATCAGATGCAGTTCTGCGCGATCACCCGTCGGTACCAGTGTGCGCTGCGCTTGAGGATCCGCCGCTGGGTGGGGAAGTCGACATAGATCAGCCCCCAGCGCTGCTCGTACCCCTCGTTCCACTCGAAGTTGTCCATCAGCGACCAGACGTGGTAGCTCTCCAGCGGCACGCCGTCGGCGATGGCCCGGTGCACGGCGGCGAGGTGGTCGCGGAGGAAGGCGATCCGGCCGGGATCGTCCACCGTGCCGTCGGTGCCGAGCCGGTCCGGGGTGGGCAGGCCGTTCTCGGTGATGGTGAGCGGCACGTCGCCGTAGTCCCGGGTCACCCGGGTCAGGATGTCGTACATCCCGTCCGGGAAGATCTGCTGCCAGCTCGCCTCCGAGGTCGGCCATCTGGTGATCGTGCCGCCGTCGGCGGTGACGTAGATCGGTGTGTAGTACTGCACGGCGAGCAGGTCCACCGGTGCGGAGATGATCCCGAGGTCGCCGTCCCGGATGCCCCGGACCATCCGGTCGTCCGGGCCGAGGTCGTCCAGCACGTCCGCCGGGTAGGCGCCCCTGAAGATCGGGTCGAGGTAGAGCCGGTTCTCGTAGCCGTCGTAGAGCCGGGTCGCCGCCGCGGCCGCCGGGGTGTCGTCGGCCGGATAGCAGGGGTGCAGGTTCAGCGCCGGGCCGATCCGCGAGCCGCTGCCGGTGGCGCGCAGCGCGCGTACCGCCAGGCCGTGTGCGAGTTGCAGGTGGTGCGCGACCAGGTAGGCCGCGGCGGGCTCGCGCAGGCCGGGGGCGTGGTGACCGCCGAGGTAGCCGTTCTGTACCACCGTCTTGGGTTCGTTGATGGTCAGCCAGACCGGCACGCCGGCACCGAGCGCGTCGAAGACCGCCTCGGCGTAGTCGGCGAAGCGGTAGGCGACCTCCCGCGATTCCCAGCCGCCGATGTCCTGCAGCGCCTGCGGCAGGTCCCAGTGGAAGAGCGTGGCCATCGGGGCGATGCCCCGGTCGTGCAGGCCGTCCACCAGCCGCCGGTAGAAGTCCAGGCCGCGCTGGTTGGGCGTGCCGGTGCCGTCGGCCTGGATCCGGGGCCAGGAGATGGAGAAGCGGTACGTCCCCAGTCCCAGGTCACGCATCAGGTCCAGGTCCTCGACGTACCGGTGGTAGTGGTCGGCGGCCACGTCGCCGGTGTCGCCACCGCGGACCCGGCCGGGGGTGTGGCTGAAGGTGTCCCAGACCGATTCGCCGCGTCCGTCGTCCTTGGCCGCGCCCTCGATCTGGTACGCCGAGGTCGCCGCGCCCCACCCGAAGCCGTCCGGAAAGCGGAGTCCGAGCTGCGCCTCGGGCGCCGTGCGCCGCTCGTCGTCGGCCTCGGAGTCGGCATCGCAGCCGGCCGTTGCCGCTGCGCCGGTGACGCCAGCGGTCGCGGTGCCCATCGGCAGGCGCCCGGCCGGGACGGCACTGGCGGATAACGCGGCGTGGCGCAGCAGATGCCGCCGAGTCAGTACGGACATGCTGTCTCCTCGTGAGTGGGGCCCTCCACACGACGCCCGGGAGCGCTCCCATAGGGGAGCCTAGCGATCCACCTGGCGATTGCGTAGAGGATGTTCGGGTGGCAATGGCGGGTCTGGGCCTCGTCCATTGCCCGTCCCCACGTGCAGCACGACCACGGCGACCGCTCGTCGCGTCGCGACGATGCCGGTCGCCGTCCGTGATGCCGATGACGCAGCCGATCAACCGGTTCGGCGTCGAGACGCTGTACCGATGACCGATTTTCCCGTCGTTGGCGGGGGTTTAGTGTGGGGACGGGGAGGGCAACCCCCGTCCCCACCGCGAGTTACAAGCACGCACGAGCGGAATTGGCGTCCAGGTCGTGCGTGCCGCGCGGGAGCCGGGCCACGCGAGTGGCTCTGGTTCCACCTCCTTCCGAGCGGTGGTGGCTGGCTGACGGCGGAGTCCGGGCTGGCCCGCCGTCAGCCCTGTGGCTGAGCGGTCGGCGAGCTACGATCTGGCGTAGCTCACCCAACAGGGTCTGTGCGGTCCGGCGGGCCGGACCCTCGCAGCCCCAGGTGGTGCGATCAAGCTACTTACACCTCGATCGATGGAAGCGCTCCCATCGACGTTGGTTGGACTGTAGCCCGCGTCACGGCTTTGTGAAAGACCCAAAATAAGATCGAAACATCGGGCCAACGCCGGCGAAATCGTCCCGTGGTCCGCTCGATCGACTCTCCGGGCAGGTCAGTGCCCTTCTCCGACCGTACGTAGTGGACCGGAAATCCGGCTCTACTTGCTGCGGGAGCGCTCCCATGCAACACTGTCGAACTATCGCGGTAGGGAGCCACAAGCTGACGCGATCGTGGGCCGCCAGGGCACCCGAGTTCCTCGGTACGGCGCCCCTGCACCGTTCGGAGCCGCCACGTCCGGCGCCTCCTCCGGCCTCCGCCGACCCCCGGTCCGGGACGGGTTGATCACCACCATTCCGGCGCCTACCCACCAGCGCGCAGCCACACACCGACGCGCAGCAGGCGCCCCAGCCGCGGCAGCACCGCGGCCCGGTCCGCGAGGAGAACTCACGACATGAAGTTGAGGTTAGCGAGACGCCGAGTGGCGATGGCCGCCGCCGGCATTCTGGTGGTCGGAGGTGTTGCCGCCGTCCCCGGCACCGCCTACGCCGCTCCCGGCTGCGACGTCACCTACACCGCCAACAGTTGGGGTTCCGGGTTCAGCGCGTCCGTCACCATCCGGAACGTCGGCGATCCGTTGACCAGCTGGAGCCTCGGGTTCACCTTCCCCGGCAACCAGCGGATCACCCAGGGCTGGTCGGCGAACTGGACCCAGTCCGGCGCGAACGTGACCGCCACGAACCTCTCCTGGAACGGCAACCTGGCCACCGGCGCCTCGACCAGCATCGGGTTCAACGGCTCCTACTCGGGGACCAACACCAGCCCGACCGCCTTCACCATCAACGGCAACCCCTGCAACGGTGCCCAGAACACCGCGCCCACCGTGGACATCACCAGCCCGGCCAACGGCGCCAGCTTCACCGCACCGGCGAACGTCACCGTCTCCGCCACCGCCAGCGACGCGGAGGGGCCGGTCGAGCGGGTCGAGTTCTACCGCAACGGCATGCTTGTCGGCACCGACACCAGTGCGCCGTACAGCTACACCAACAGCGCGCTGCCGGCCGGGTCGTACACCGCCCAGGCCCGCGCGTACGACAGCGCCGGGCTGAGCGCCATCGACGAGGTGGCCTTCACCGTCACCGGCAGCAGCCAGGCCAGCGTGGTGGTCCCGGCGACGCTCACGGTGCCCGAGGGCGGCAACGCCGCGCTGAACGTCCGGCTCAGCGCCGCACCGACCGGCAACGTCACCGTCAACCTGGCCAGGACCGGCGACGCGGACGTGACGCTCGGTGCCAGCACCGCGACGATCACCCCGCAGAACTGGAACACCGGGGTCAACGTCCAGGTCAACGCCGCGCAGGACAGCGACGACGTCAACGACACCGCGACCATCACCGCCAGCGCCAGCGGGCGTACCCCCGGCACCACCCAGGTGACCGTCACCGACGACGAGGGCGGCGGGCCGGCCGGCGAGTACGGCGAGGAGTTCCTGGAGCTCTACCGGAAGATCAAGGCGCCGGCCAGCGGCTACTTCAGCCCCGAGGGCGTGCCGTACCACTCGGTGGAGACGCTGCTGGTCGAGGCTCCGGACCACGGCCACGAGACCACCTCCGAGGCGTTCAGCTACTGGCTCTTCCTGGAGGCCATGTACGGCCGGACCACCGGCGAGTGGGGGCCGTTCAACGACGCCTGGCGGATCATGGACCGGTACGTCATCCCGTCCGAGACCCAGTCCAACTACAACGCGAGCGACCCGGCGGACTACGCCCCCGAGGCGAACCGGCCGGACCTCTACCCGCAGCAGGGCGGCAAGCTCGACTCCAGCGTGAGGGTGGGTCAGGACCCGATCGCCGCCGAGCTGCAGTCGACCTACAACAGCGGCCGGGTGTACGGCATGCACTGGCTGCTCGACGTGGACAACGTCTACGGCTACGGAAAGTGCGGCGACGGCACCACCAAGCCGGCGTACATCAACACCTACCAGCGCGGCCCGCAGGAGTCGGTCTTCGAGACCGTGCCGCACCCCTCCTGCGAGACCTTCGCGCACGGCGGCCCGAACGGCTACCTGCCGATCTTCATCGGTGACTCCTCCTACGCCCAGCAGTGGCGCTACACCAACGCTCCCGACGCCGACGCCCGGGCCGTGCAGGCCGCGTACTGGGCGCTGAAGTGGGCCAAGGAGCAGGGCGCGCAGGGCCAGATCTCGGCGACGATCCAGAACGCCGCCAAGATGGGCGACTACCTGCGCTACGCGATGTACGACAAGTACTTCAAGCAGCCGGGATGCGCCTCGCCGTCCTGCGCGGCCGGCACCGGCAAGAACAGCGCCGCCTACCTGCTCTCCTGGTACTACGCCTGGGGCGGCTCGCAGGGCGGCAGCAGCAGCTGGTCCTGGCGGATCGGTTCCAGCCACAACCACGGCGGCTACCAGAACCCGTTCGCCGCGTACGCCCTCTCCACGGTCTCCGAGCTGATCCCGCGGTCGCCGACCGCACGGACCGACTGGGCGACCAGCCTCACCCGGCAGATCGACTTCTACACCTGGCTGCAGTCGGCCGACGGTGCGATCGCCGGTGGCGCGACCAACAGCTGGAACGGCGACTACAGCGCCCGCCCGTCCGGCGTGCCGACCTTCTACGGCATGGTGTACGACGTCAAGCCGGTCTACCACGACCCGCCGTCGAACCAGTGGTTCGGCTTCCAGGCGTGGAGCATGGAGCGGGTCGCGGAGTACTACCACGAGAGTGGTGACGCGCGGGCCAAGGCGCTGCTCGACAAGTGGGTCAACTGGGCGCTCGACCACACCACGGTGAGCGGGTCGAACTACGAGATCCCGTCGACGCTGAGCTGGAGCGGCCAGCCGGGTGGCAACTGGACCTCCGGCACCACCTCGGTGAACAACAGCAACCTGCGGGTCTCGGTGGTCGACTACACCCAGGACGTCGGGGTCGCGGGCGCCTACGCCCGTACGCTGATCTACTACGGTGCGAAGGCCAACCACGCCGAGTCCAAGACGACCGCGAAGGCGCTGCTCGACGCCGTCCTGCAGCACAAGGACAGCCTGGGCGTGTCGGTGCCGGAGACCAAGGCGGACTACAACCGCTTCGACGACGCCTACAACTCCAGCACCGGCCAGGGCCTCTACATCCCGTCCGGCTTCTCCGGCACCATGCCGAACGGCGACCCGATCAACTCCAACTCCACGTTCCTCAGCATCCGCTCGTTCCTCGAGGACGACCCGGACTGGCCGAAGGTGGAGTCGTACCTGAACGGCGGCCCGGTGCCGACGTTCAACTACCACCGCTTCTGGGCGCAGATCGACGTGGCGATGGCGTTGCACGACTACGACCGGCTGATCGGCTGATCCCGGTCACCGAGCGGGCCTGATTCCCACGGTCAGGCCAACCGTGGCGGGCCGGCCGGATTGGCCAACGCAGCGATCCGGCCGGCCCGCCACTCCCGCTCCGGCGACGGCGGGAGCGGCAACCACTGCCCTCCGGGCGGGCGGCACCATCCGGGTGCCGCCCGCCCGGCGCGTTCCCGGACCTCCGTCAACCCGAGCCCGCCGCATGGCGGGAATCTTCGTGGCGCGACCCGGTAAGGAACTGAGTTTTCAGTCAGCCCCGGGGTGCCCCGGAGGTCAATCCGGAGTATCCTGTCGGTAGTGGGAGGGGCCGCTTCCCCCGTGGCGGCCCCTCCCGCTTCTTGTCTTCTCCCGCCCACCGTCGGACGGTGGTGCCGCGTCAGCTGTGCCGGGTGCGTCCGATACGGTGTCCCGCGTGCGTGGCCGAAGCGTCATCCTGACTGCGTCCTGGTTGGTCCTCCTGACCGCCGCGCAGATACTCGCGTTCGTGGCCGTCTGGCGGTTCGCGGTCGGCACCGAGCAGGGCCAACTGCTCGACACGATCGCCCTGACCGGCAACTCGATCGGGCAGCGCCGGATCGAGGGCATCGTCGGCGGCGTGCTGAACGCCGTCTCGCTGCTCTCGCTGCTGGTCGCCACGGCGGTCATCGGCTTCATCGCGCTGATCCGGGTCAGGATCACCCTCGCCGTGGTGACCGTCCTGCTGATCCTGGGCGCGAACCTCAGCACGCAGGCGCTCAAGTTCTTCATCGAGCGGCCCGACTTCGATGTCGACGAGGCCCGGGAGGCGGCGGGCAACAGCCTGCCCAGCGGGCACGCCACGGTGGCCGCCTCGGTGGCGATCGCGCTGGTCATGGTGCTGCCACCCCGGGTGCGGGGCTGGGGCGCGCTGGTCGGCGCCGGATACGCCGCGGCGGCCGGCGTCGGGACCATGTCGGCCGGCTGGCACCGGCCCAGCGACGCCGTTGCGGCGCTGCTGGTGGTCGGTGCCTGGGCGTCGGCGGCCAGCCTGGTGCTGCTGCTCACCCAGCGAGACACGGCCCAGGTCGCCCCCGAGGACGGGAACCGCCAGGTCACCGCGGTGCTGGCCGTCGTCGGCCTGGGACTGCTGCTGGTGGCCGCGGTCGCGCTCGGCTGGACCGACGGGATGCGCGCGACGCCGATCCCCGACTTCGACCGGCGCCAGCTCCTGGTCGCGTACGGAGGCAGTGCGGCGGGGATCGCCGGCACCGCGGCCCTGGTGACCGCGCTGGTGTTGCTCACCCTGCACCGGGTGGTGCCCCGGCACACCGGTCGGGGCACCGTCCCGCCCGCGGACTGACGGTCCCGCCCGCCGACTGAGGTCCCGCCCGCCGACTGACGGTCCCGCCGGGGTCTGCGCTCCGGCCCGCCGGCCAACCTGGCCCGGTGCGGATCGACGGGACCGTCCGGAAACGGGCCGAGAATTCGGCGCGTATGCCCGGCGCCCGGGACGGGCGGCCCGTCAGAACTGGGCGCGCAGCTGGGACAACACCACCGGATCGATCCGTGCCGGCGCCAGTCGCTCCTCCAGGTTCTCCACGCCGGCCCAGGCGGCGAGCCGGGCATCCAACCCGGCGCCCTCCTCCTCCGGATAGCCGAGCCCGGCGAGCAGCCGCGACACCTCGTCGGCCAGGTCGCCGCTCAGATCCAGCAGCATCTCCGGGTCGGGCCGCTCGAAGAGCATCCGGTGCACCTCCAGCAGCCGGGCCAGCTCGGTCACCGGGTCGGGGTGGTCGTCGACCCTCAGGTCCACCACCACGTCGCTGCCGCCGCCGTACCCGCCGCCCCGGCCCACGACCAGCAGCGCGGCGCTCTGCCGGCCCCGCCGGTCGCCGCCGGCCAGGTCACCGGCCCGGAGCGCGCCGAGCAGCCGGTCCGGAAAGTGCCGGCCCGCACCGGCCAGCCAGGCGTCCCGCATCTCGTCGACGACCTCCGGGCCGGCCAGGATGTTGCCCTGCACCGCCCAGCCGGCGCCGGCCTGTCCGCCCGCCCAGTCGTGGCACTCGGCGCCGGTGTAGGTGGCACCCGCACCGGCCGCGTCGACCATCCCGATCTGCCGCTGCGACCGGTCCGGGTCGGCCGCGACCAGTCCGGCCAGCACGTCCCCCGCAGCCAGGCCGGTACGCAGGAAGGCGAGGCCCTGCGGCCGGTAGGCCAGGTTGGCCCGCGCCTGGGTGGCCAGGGCACCCACCTCTGCCTCGGCGGCCGGCACCAGGGCACCGACGGCGAGGAACTTGCTCGCGACCGCGACACCGTGCAGCCGGCCGTCGTCGGATCGCGCCACGATGGAGAAGGTCACCCGGCGAGGCTACAAGATCTGACGGTGCCGCTGGCCGGCCGCGATCTGACGATGCTGTTGCCCGGCCACGATCAAGCGGGGACGATCGATCCGATGACTACACGCTGGGGGATGACGGTGCCGCTGGGCGGCGTGCCGCTCGACGGGCACGACGCGATCTATGCCGCACTCGCCGAGTCGGGCTTCACCGATCTGTGGTCCGCCGAGGTGGCCGGCAGCGATGCCTTCACCCCGCTGGCACTCGCCGCCGCCTGGCAGCCGGCGCTGCGGCTGGGCACCGCCGTCGCCCCGGTCTTCACCCGAGGCCCCGGGCTGCTGGCGATGAGCGCGGCCGCGCTGGCCGAAGCCGCGCCGGGCCGGTTCTCGCTCGGGGTCGGCGCCTCCTCGGCGGTACTGGTGCAGGAGTGGAACGCGACCCGATTCGAGGAGCCGTTCCGGCGTACCCGGGATGTCCTGCGCTTCCTGCGCGCGGCACTCCGTGGCGAGCAGGTCGACGAGGTCTACGACACTTTCACCGTACGGCGGTTCAGGTTGGAGCGTCCGCCGGCGGTACCGCCGCCGATCCTGCTCGCCGCGCTGCGTCCCCGGATGCTGCGGCTGGCCGGCGCGGAAGCCGACGGAACGATTCTCAACTGGCTCGCCGACGGCGACGTGCCGACGGTGCTCGCCGCACTGGGGGAGCGCCGCCCTGGCTTCGAGGTGGTGGCCCGGATCTTCGTCTGTCCGACCGAGGACGCCGGGTACGCCCGGAAGCTCGCCCGGCGCCTGATCGCCACCTACCTGACCGTGCCGGCGTACGCGGAGTTCCACCGCTGGCTCGGCCGGGAGCCGGTGATCGCCCCGATGTGGCGGGCATGGGCGGCCGGCGACCGCCGGGGTGCCGGGGACCTGGTGCCGGAGGAACTGGTCGACGCCCTTGTCGTGCACGGCAGCCCCGAGGTCTGCCGGACGCGGGTGCGGCGGTACGTGGCGGCCGGAGTGGACGTCCCGGTGCTCGCCCTGCTGCCGACCCCGGAACTGGCGGCCGGTGGTGCGGCCGCGTTGACCACGATGATCGCGCAGCTCGGCCCGGCGACCGCTCCGGCCGGCGGATCGGGCCCGGCGGCTGGCGGATCGGCTCCGGCGTCGCTCGGCGGATGCGGTCCGGCGTCGCCTGGGCGACCAGGCCCGGGTTCTCCGGAGGCCGCCGGTGGCGGCCCGGCAGCCCTTCCGGTGGCCTGATCCGCCCTTCCGGTGGCTGATCCGCCCTGCCGTCGTCGGTGTTCCGGTCAGCGGCGCCAGCGGAGCGGGCCGGGGTGCAGCGACCAGAGCAGCCGTCGCCACCACGGCCGACCCGCCCGGAGTGCCGCCGCGTACGCCACGGCCAGCTCGCCGGCCCGCCGAGCCTGGTCGTCGGCGGCGTGGCCTGGGGCGAACGCGGCCAGGTTGACCAGCGTGGCCAGGTCGTCGACCGTCGGCACCGACCGACGCAGCGGACCCGGGACCCCGGAATCCGGCCCGGCCCGTCCGGTCCCGGGTTGTTGCCCTGCCCCCGGTTGTTGCCCTGCACCGGCTTCCTGCTCTGCCCCGGGTCGCTGTGCCGGCGTGCCGTCCAGGCTGGACCGGGCGTGCTCGGCGACCTCGGTGGCCGCCAGGTGCTCCGGAACCGGCCGCCCGGCCAGGCGTAGCGCGTCGGTCACCTCCCGCCAGGCCCCGGCGATCCGCTGTGCCGGCGACCCCTCGGCGAGCCGGCGGCGCCGCTGGGCCCGGCGCAGCCCGACGACCAGGGCGGCCAGCCCGGCCAGCAGGAGCAGCAGGCCGCCCGTGCCGCCCCCGACCAGCACCGGAGTTCCCGGACCGGTGCCCCGGCGCGGGGCCGACCGCGCGTCGGGGGTGGTGCTCGGCGTGGCCTCCGGGCTCTCCGTCGCCTCCTCCGGTGGTGGGGTCGGATCCTCGGGCTCCGGCCTGAAGTCCTGCTCCACCGGCTTGGGGCGGGTGTTCGGCTTCGGCAGCGGGTCGAACGACACCCAGCCGAGCCCGTCGAAGAGCACCTCCGGCCAGGCGAGGGCGTCCGCACCGCGTACCGGCCCGGTGCCGGACGGGGGTCGGAAGCCGACCACCACCCGGGTGGGCAGCCCGGTCATCCGGCCGAGCACGGCGAACGCGGCGGCGAACTGTTCCGAGGTGCCGCGCTGACCGCCACCGTTGACCGGGCCGAAGAGGAAGAAGTCGAGGTTGGGATAGGCATGGCCGCTGGGCGCGTCGGCGACCAGCCGGTAGTGCTCGGCGAGGAACGTCGCGATCGCGTCGGCGCGGGCGTACGGCGCCCCGTTGTCCTCGGCGAGCTCGGCGGCGAGCTGCTGCATCTGCTCCGGGGCACCCGGCTCGACCCGGAGGAACCGGGCCACCTCCGCACCGGCGGGCACGCTCGCCGAGGGCAGCAGGCCGTAGTCGGTCTCCTCCCGCCGCGAGGCGACCGAGTAGGTGAGCCCTCGGCTCAGCCCTTCCGGCCGGATCAGCGTCCCGCTCGCCTGGTCGTACGCCACCCGGGCGCCGGTCACCTCGCGCGGGGTGGGCACCGCCGGAAGCAGCCGGCCGGTCAGACCGTCGACGACGATCCGCTGCACGACCTCCGTCACCCGGGCGTCGGGCAGCGGCTCCGGCTCGGGCAGCACCCGCCCGGCGTTCCGGTACGTCGCGCCGACCCGCCAGGTCACCCCGTCGTAGTCGCCGAGCACGGCGAGCCGGATCCGGCGGCCGGCCTGCGGATCGTCCTCCCCGGCGCCGGGTTCCTCCTCACCGGTGGGTTCCCCGTCCTCGCCGTCGGGCGGCGGCGCGGCACCGCCGGCCGGCGCGGGCGCGCCCGGCCCGGCGGTGACCACGTCGAGCAGCTTCTGGTCGGGGTTCAGCGCCCAGCCGGATATCCGGATCAGCGGGTTCTCGTCGAGGCTCTCCACCTGCGGCGGCTGGACGTAACGGCGCGGGTCGACCGGGGTGGCGCCGACCTGCCGGGCCACCACCGGAGCGACAAGCGCGGCGAGCCCGAGCACCACGACCAGGCCGAGCGCGGTGCTGGCCAGCGTCCGGGCCCGCAGGGCGGCCCGCACCCCGGGTGCCAGGCCGTCGTCCGGTTCGGGCGCGCCGGTCCGGCCCGGTCCGGCCGGCCGTCCCCCGGCGGCCAGCGCCACCGCACCGGCGGCGGCGAACGCGACCGTCAGCCAGGGCGTCGAGTCGGCGTTCGGACCGACCACGTAGAGGGCGCCCGCGTACAGGGCGACGGGGGCGGTCAGCCCGAGCAGCACCCGGTCGGCCCGGATCCCGACCTCGGCACCGGCGAGCCCGGTCAACCAGGCGGCGACGACCGGCACGATCACGGTGTCCGGCATCGGCTCGACCGGAATCAGCGCGGTGAGCAGCCGGGGGATGCCGTTGCGGGCGGCATCCGCCGCCACGGCGCCGAGCGGGCCGGACAGGTCGGCCCGCTGCGCGGTGAACCAGAGCGCGGCGGCGGTGTAGCCGAGCAGGCCGAGCACCGAGAGCGGGGCGACCAGCCAGGACGGGAGCCGCCGGGCGGCCAGGCTGACCCCGACGGAGCCGACCGCCGCGCCGAGGACGAGCCGGCTCGCCAGCGGGTCGGCGTAGACCCCGCCGAGCACCACGCCGGCCAGACCGATCATCGCCACCAGGGCCAGCGGCATCGGCAGCGCCCGGAGCACCCTCACCACCGGCGCACCCCGTCCCACTCGGCCGCGAACTCCGCCCCGTCGGCCGCGTCGATCACGACCAGTCCGGCGGCGCCGGCCGGGGTCTGCCCGTCGGCCCCGAAGACCCCGGCGACCACCGACGGGTACGCCGGCCGCAGCGCGCCGACGTAGCCGAGGTCGGCGGCGGCGCCGGGACCGGTGAGGAAGACCAGGGTGTCGCCGAGCCGTTCCTGCCGCAGCCGCAGGGTCGTGGTGCGCAGCGGGTCGCCGTCGGTGCCCTGCGGCCCGCGCTCCAGGTCGGCGGCGGCGAGCCGGTCCAGGAACTCCCCGGAGCCGTCACCGTCGGCGACCAGCAGCAGAGTCACCGGCAGCTCCTCGCGGCGGGCGGCGACCACCACCGACGCGGCCGCCTCGCAGGCCGACTCGAACGTCTCGGCGACCCCGTCGACCCGCCCCGGATGGGCACCGGCCCGGTTGTCCAGCAGGACGACGATCCGGGGCAGGCTGGTGTCGAGCTGCTCCTTCACCATCAGCTCGCCGACCCTGGCGCTGGTGCGCCAGTGCACCCGGCGGAGCTCGTCGCCGACCACGTACTCCCGGAGCGAGTCGAAGGTGATGGAGCCCTGCGGCACCCTGTCGATCCGCCCGTCCATGCTCCGGGCCACCCCGGCCGGCACCGATGTCAGCGGATGGATCCGGGGGTGCACCCAGACCTGCGCGGTGTCGCCGTGCGACCGGGCGACGGTGACCAGCCCGAGCGGGTCCCGCCCGGTGACCCGCAGCGGCCCGACCGCGATCACCCCGCGCCGGGAGGTGGGGACCGGATAGCTGACCGTGGTGTCCCGGCCGGGCCGGAGCCGGAGCAGCGGCACCGGCACCGCGCGGTTGCCGCAGCGGTCCTCGGCGATCAGGTTGGCGGAGCGGAGCCGGGCGTCGTTGCGTACCGTCAGGGTCATGCTGGCCGGCTCGCCCCGGCCGACCCGGTCGGGGTCGGCGACCCGGGTGACGTCGAGCCGGGGCCGCCAGGCGGCGTTGCCGGCGGCGCAGCCGACCGCGATCGCCGCAGCGGTGCCGAGCAGGGCGAGCTCGGGATAGCCGAAGCGGAAGCCGGCGACCAGGAGGATGCCGGCACCGACGAGCAGACCGATGCCGCGCGAGGTGATCGTCATGATACGGGGTGCGCCGTCTCCGTCATGGTGCGGTCAGGTGCCGGCCGGGGCGAGCTGCCCCGAGGGGAGCGGGACCGGCACCGACGCCACCGCCTCGCGCAGCACCTCGATCGGGGTGACGCCCCGGACCTGTGCGTCGGGGGAGAGCAGGATCCGGTGCGCGAAGACCGGCTCGGCGAGCGTCTTGAGGTCCTCGGGCATGATCCAGCCGCGCCCGTCGATCAGCGCGTACGCGCAGGCGGCCCGGGTCAGCGCGATCACGCCCCGGGGACTGACGCCGACCCGCACCTGCGGGTGGTTGCGGGTCGCCGAGGCGAGCCGGACCGCGTACGCGTAGAGCGGGTCGGCGATGTGCACCTGCTGGGCCATCCGCACCATCTCCCCGACGGTGGCAGTGTCGGTCACCGGCTCCAGCGCCTCGGGGGAGCGCACCGGGGCGCCCCGGAGCACCTCGATCTCGACCAGCTCGTCGGGGTAGCCGACCGAGAGCTTCACCAGGAACCGGTCGAGCTGCGCCTCGGGCAGCCGGTAGGTGCCGTCCATCTCGACCGGGTTCTGGGTGGCGACCACGAGGAACGGCCGGGGCACCGGATGCCGGACACCATCCACTGTGACGTTGCGCTCCTCCATCACCTCCAGCAGCGCCGACTGGGTCTTCGGCGAGGCCCGGTTGATCTCGTCGGCGATGACGATGTTGGCGAAGACCGGGCCGGGGTGGAACTCGAAGCCCCGGCTCGCCTGGTTGAAGATGGTCACCCCGGAGACGTCGGCGGGGAGCAGGTCGGGGGTGAACTGGATGCGCCGCCACTGCCCGTGCACGGTCGCCGCGATCGCCCGGGCCAGGGTGGTCTTGCCGACCCCGGGCACGTCCTCCAGCAGGACGTGTCCCTGGGCGAAGAGCGCGGTGAGCGCCAGCCGGACCACGTGCGGCTTACCCAGCACCACCGAGTTGATGTTGTCAGCGATCCGGGCGGCCAGGCTGGCGAAGCCCTGCACGTGCTGCGGCGTGAGCGGCTCGTGGTTGGTCACGGTCGTGCTGCTCCCTGCGGTGCCGGAGGTGCCTCCCTGCTATCGGCCGGGCCGGTCAACAGGTCGGCAGGACGTTGATATTGTCGCCCCCCTCGAGGTTGAGCCAGGCGAACGGGATGTACGGCTTACCGCCGTTCCACTCGATCCGGACCCACCAGGTGCTGCGCTTGTCGTCGTTGTAGACGAACGCGTAGACCTCCTCGCCGGACTTCTTGCAGAGCGCCTTGATCCGGGTGCCCGGCTTGGCCCAGCCGGCCTGCTGGTCGTCGTCCTGCCGGGTCACCTTGAAGATCTCGTTGCCGTTGCGGCCCGGCCGGTCGGAGTTGCAGTAGGTCCGCTGGTCGCCGGAGGAGCCGTTGTTGCAGGTGGCGATGCCGTAGACGGCGGCGGTCGCCCGGCTGGCCGACGCGGTGCCGTTGCCGGCGGCGTTGGTCGCGGTGACCGTGAAGCTGTAGTCGGTGCCGGGGGTCAGCCCGGTGACCCGGATGCTGGAGCAGTTGCCGTTGACCTTGGCGCGACCGTTCGGGGTGACCGAACAGCTCGCCGTGCCGCCGCCGGCGTCCACGGTGAAGGTGACCGTCACGCTGGTGGCGTCCGAACTGGTGCCGGTGACGGTGACCCTGGGTGCCGCCACGGTGCTGGCGGTGTCGGTGGCGGCGGCGCCGGGGCCGGCCTCGTTCACCGCCTGCACCCGGACGGTGACGGTCTGCCCGTCACCCAGCCCTCCCACGGTGGCCTGGGTGTCGGTCACCTCGCTCTTCCTGCCGCCCGCGTCGACCAGGTATTTCGTGATCGGCCGACCGTTGTCGGCGGGCGGGCTCCAGCTCATCGAGACGGTGCCGCGCGAGCCGCCGACCGTCCTCGCCTGGAGGCTCTGCGGTGCCTCCGGCGTGGTGAACGGGACGACGCTGTTGCTGGCCGGTGAGGCGGTCGAGCCGGCGCCCTTCTCGTTGATCGAGACGACGGTGAAGGCGTACTGGTTGCCGTAGTCGAGCTCGCCGGCCGGAATCACCAGCTCGGTCTTTGTCGACTCGCCCACGGGTGCGTTGGCGCCGGCCGAGATGGCGGTCACCGCGTACTTACGGATCTTGTAGCCCTGGCCGTTGGCGGCCGGCCACCTGACCAGCACCGTGCCGTCCGGCCGTTCCTCGGCGGTGACACTGGCCGGCGGATCCGGCACCTCGGAGGTCGGCACCACCGGGTTGCTCTTCTTCGCCGGCCCGGCGCCCTTGGCGTTGACCGCCTGCACCGAGAACTGGTAGGTCTCGCCGTTGGTCAGGCCGGTCACCTCCAACGACCGCTGTTCGGCGCCCACCTGGAAGGTGCGGCCGGCGCCCTCCACCACGTACCGGGTGATCGCGGCGCCGTTGGCCGCGGCCGGTCGCCAGCTCACCCGGGCCTGGGCGTTGCCGGCGGCGGCGGTGACCGATTTCGGTGCGCTCGGCTTCCTGACGACCGGCTTCGGTGGCGGCGGTGGCGGCGGCGGGTTCGGCGGCGGGTCGCCGCCGAGGATGTCGTTGGCGTACTTGTTGACGGTCTTGACCCGGTGCTTGTCGTCGACGACCCGGGCGAGGGCCGAGTTCGGGGCGTTGATGAAGAGGTGGTTCTCCCGGACCTCCAGCTCCAGCGGCCCGTTGGCGCCCGGGATCTCGAACTTCTCGAGCAACTGCCCCGCCGGGTCGAACGAGTAGACCGTGCCGGTGTCGTCGTCGGCGCAGTAGAAGCGGTTGGCCCAGGCCACGGCCGGGCTGAGCCGGGTCCCCGCACCCGGCACCCGGAACTGCTGGCCGACGGCACCGTTGTCGGCGACCACGATGTTGCGGTCGTCGAGCACGGTCACCGGGACCCGCAGGCCGGTGGTCCGCGGCGGCATCGCGCCGGGCCCGGTGAGCGGCAGCGTGACCGGGCTGATCGCGTCGCCGATCAGCGTGGTCAGGGTGCTGGTGGTCCGGTCCAGCACCGCGACGCCGTCGTCCAGGGTGGAGATCTTCAGGTCGTGGTTCGGGTCGGCGACGGCCTCGCTGCGGATCTGCTCCGGGCTGACCCCGCCGCCCGTGCCCCCGCTGCCGGACTCCGGCAGCGTCGCGGCGGTGATGGCGGAGACCGTCCCCTCGCTGGGCACCGCGATCCAGAGTCGACCCTCGCCGTCGAACTCGCCGCCGGTGATCCCCAGTGGATAGTTGATCTGCTCGCCGACCGGGGTCAGCGACCGGGGGTCGAGCTGCCGCACGATCCCCTGCACCGCGTCGACGACGAAGGCCGCGTCCTCGTGCAGGGCCACGTTGACCCCGATCCCGGCGGTGGTCCTGGTCGTCGCCATGATCTGCAGGGTGGCCAGGTCGAGCGAGCTGACCTGCCCGGTGTTGAGGTCGCGCAGGATCAGCAACCGGTCGGTCTGCACGACCTGCATCCGGTGGCTGCGGCCCTGCGGGACCTGCACCCGGGTGTCGACCCGACCGGTGACCCCGTTGACCCGGGCCAGCTCGCTCTTGGCCGAACTCCAGAGCCAGGAACTCGCGTCGAAACTCGCCACGGCGTTGTCCGCCGCACCCAGACCGAGGACCGTCAACCCCATCGCGGCGGCCAGCGCCACCACGGTGGCGATGGTGACCACTCCGCCCCGGAGGCGGGACCGGCGGCGGGCCGGTGGCGCACCCGGCGTCACCCCGGCGGGTTCGCTTCCGCCGCCGCCGTCACTGCCCGTGAAGCCGTTGCCTGTGGTGACCACAGCCGGCCGCCTCCCCACCCCGTGGACGGTCCTGTCCGACCGCCGTCGTCAGCGAATCTCTCCCGAAACCGCGTGCCATCATAGGGCCCCGGGCTTTGCCGGCGGGGACCCGAAACGTGCCGTTGTGGACAACGCGAGCGCGAATTGTGGATATGGCTGCTGATCGTCGACCGTCTTGCCAGGTCAGTGCGGTAGGGGCGGTTGTCGAATTGTGATCAGCGCGGGCTTGCGCCCGCACCGTCCCGTTCCGTGCAGACAAGATCCGACGGCGCGAATTCGTTGGTCGAATAGACGGCGAGCACCGAGAAGCAGTAATCGAGCTTGGGGTTCAACGCGTTCACCTTGAACGTGGTCTCGCCGGCACTGAGCGTACTCATCGGCTTGGTCTGCTGGCCCGCCCGGGCGCCCGCCACGACGAACGGCACCGTCCCGCCGCTCGGATCGGACCAGGTGATGGTGATCGCCGAACCCTCGTCGAGCAGCTTCAGATCGGTCGGCGGTTCGCCCGCGACGACCGGTTCGCCGCGCTCGTCGACCGGCCCGGTCTCCGGGGAACCGCCCCGGTCGACGAGCACGGCGACCACCACGACGATCGCGGCGACCACGGCGGCGCCCGCCGCGATCGCCGCGGCGACCGTCGACGCACGACCCCGGCCCGACTCGCCGGCAGCAGCCGGTACCGGAACCGGGGCGGGTGCGGGTGCCGGGGCGATCGGGTACGACGCGACCTGCGCCGTCGACTGCGCCGAGTACGGCGGGAATCTCGACGACGCCGGCCCGGCGCTGCCCGAAACGTACGCCGAGACCGGCGATTCGGCCGGACGCTCCGGCACGCTCCCGGCGCTCGGCAGGTATGCCGGCGAGGTGGCCGCCGACCGGAACAGCCCGCCACCGGCCGGCCGGCCCGCCGACGCACCACCGGGCGGCGGCGCGACCGGTGGCGGCGCCAGTGGTGCCGGTGGTGCCGAGATCAGGGGCGGCGGTGCGACGGGTGCCGCGACCGGCGCGGGCCCGACCGGTTGCGGGTGGAGATTCGCCCCGGGGGCCTCACCGAGATAGTCGCGGGCCGCCCGGACCTGCCAGTGGTCGTCGCCGAGCACACCAGGCCCGATCGAGGCCACCCGGCCGAAGTTGCGGCGGGCTTCGTGCCGGTTGCCCAACTCCTCGGCGACCGCCCCGAGCTCGAAACTGAGCGCCAGCATCAACGGGTCGGCGTCGCCCCGGTGCTGGCCGTCCATCAGCGCCTCTTCGAGGAGGCGTCGGGCCGTCGCCGGGTCGTCGGCCTCCCGGTGCCACCGGGCCAGCACCTGGGTGGTGGCGAGCACCTGCGGGTGATCCTTGCCGTATGCGGGCCGGGCCGCGTCGAGGGCCTGTGCGAGCAGCCGCCGGGCGGCCGGATCGTCGCCGCCGTCGCGAAGTGCCCGGGCACGGTCCTGCACGGCGGCAAGTTGTGGGGGCTGAGACACGCCCGCCATGCTGCCCCCTCGACGGGGTGCCGCGCCAGCCCGGACGCCGGGCGGCCGCCGACCCGGCCGCCGCCGAACCCGGCCGCCGACCCCATCGACGCGGATGGGGCCGGCGGTCGGGTTCGGGCCCGGCACCGCCGCGCCCGGACCCGGTGCGGCTCTGCCGGCCGGTTCGGTGCTCTGCCCGCCGGCTCAGCGGCTCTGTAGCGCGTCCAGGCCGATCGCCATCGCGATGACCAGCCGGCGGTCGAGCTGCGGCAGATGGATGTCGACGACGTACCGGTCGCGCAGGCCCCACTTCTTCACCACGGAGAACGCCGGCTGGCCGTCGATGGTGAAGTCGAAGTGGTACGGCAGCCAGGAGAGCGACTCGACGAACCGGCGCAGCAGCGCGACCGGCAGGCTCCGCTCCTGGCCGACGGCCCGCCCGAGACCGGGCTGCTCGACGTGCCAGGTGGAGCGGAGCAGCGACGACTTGAAGTCCTTGCGGAACAGCCCGATCGGGGTGCCGTCGGCGTCGGTCACGTCGTACGTCGCGCCGAGGTCCATCACCTGGCGGGCCTTGAAGCCGAGCACCGGCTGCTGCTTGCTGTCGTCCGTGTAGAGCGTCACCTGCTCCTTGAAGGCGAGCCGCTTCTGCTGGGCGAAGGCCAGCAACTCGCCCTCGGAACCGTCCGGCGTGACGGCGTGCACCTGGTACTGGTTGACCATCAACCGGATCCGCTGCCGGACGTGGAACTGGCGCTGGGACTGGAGGACGTCGAGTTGCATCGCGGAGGTTTCCTTCGTCTGGAGGTGACCGGTATCCGGGTGACCGGCGCGGTGTGGCCGGCGGACCGGGATCGGGCGCAATCGCGCCTCGGAGTGTGGCACACCGGGTCATCCGCCGCGGCCCACGCCCACCGAGCGACCGACCGGGGACCGGCTGGTCGGCCGGCCAACTGCCCACCATGGTGCCGGTGTCCGCATCGACGGGTGCCTGGCGGCCTGCTTGGATGGGAGGTCGGTGCGATCCCGGTCGGTGGTGGGGCCGAGGAGGGAGCAGGGCTGGTGACCCGAGAGGACCGTTGGGACTTCTTCATCGCGTACGCGAATCCGGACCGGGCCGCCGCCGAGGAACTGTACGGCCTGCTCCGCCCGCACTTCCGGGTCTTCCTCGACCGGCGGAGTCTGCCGCCCGCCGACGGCAACGGCAACCGCCTGCCGGATGTGCAGCGGCAGGCGGCGATCACGCTGGTGCTGCTCTCGGCCGGCCCGGACCGGGCCTACGCGGAGCGGGAGGAGATAGTCCGGGCCATCGAGGTGTCCCGCCGGGAGAACGGACTGCGTCGGGTCGTCCCGATCCTCCTGGACGGTGCGGACGGAACGGGCCGGCTCCCGTACGGGCTGCGGCTCGAAGAGGCCGTTCGGGTGACCGACCCCGGCGGGCTGGCGCAGGTCGCCGAGCGGCTCCGGCACAGCCTGCGGCACCGCCTCGCGCTGCCCGCGGCCGAGTTGCTGCGCCGCTACGAGGAGCGGACGACGGTCGAGCGGGCCGTCCGCCTGGTGCCCCGGGACGGTTTCGATCCCACCGGGCACCTCGGCCTGAGCAGCCGCAAGTACGTCTTCGTCGGCGACTACGAGGAGCAGCGGCACCGTACGCTGCGGCAGATTCTCGGCAACCTCTGGATCGGGGACGCCTTCGAGCACGTCGACAACTCGAACGGGCCCTGGCTGGCCCTGACCTTCGAGCTCGGCGAGGTGAACCGGCGCAAGATGGACCTGCTGCCCGCCACCTGGAAGGCGGCGTTCCGGATCCTCTCCGACCCGACCCGGGCGGCCTGCTTCGAGGCGACCGACGAGGAACGCACCCTGCTCGGTCGCCCGCCCCGGAACTACTACTCCGACGACCAGCAGGCGTGGTACGCCAGCTGCACCACCCGGGAGCGCCGGTACACCCCGCGGGGCACCGACTACTTCATCCGGGAGGTGTTGGGCATCAGCTGGCTCTGCTTCACCGGCACCGGGATCACCCAGGGTGCCCGGCAGTCGAGCGGGCTGCCGTCGCGGATCTTCTTCGTCCGGAACCTGCCGTTGCACAGCATCGACCACCAGGTTCAGGACCTGGGCGTACCCGACGACGGCATCGTCCTCGACTGACTCCCGGCATCGCCGGTCCGGGATTGGAACCGTGCCGCACGGGTACGCGGCGGTTCTCTACGACGGGGGTGGCAGATGTCGCAGCGGCATACCGTACTGCGTTCGATGCACGATCTCGGCCTTGCTGCCTGGTTCGGTGGCTCCCTGATGGGGGCGATCGGGGTCAACGGCGCGGCGGCGACGGTGAGCGACTCGCGGCAGCGGCTCGGGGTGGCCTCGGCCGGCTGGGCCCGGTGGACGCCGGTCAACGCGGCGGCGATCGGCAGCCACGTGGCCGGTGCCGCCGGTGAACTGATCACCGAGAGTCCCCGGATGCTCGTCCAGGCCGGGGTGGGCCGGATGAGCGCCGTCAAGACCGGGCTGACGGTGGCCGCGCTCGCGGCGACCGGGTACAGCCGGATGCTCGGCATGCAGTTGCAGAAGCGCACCGAGGCGCCGGTGGTGGCCGGAACCGCACCGTTGAACGGTACGCCGCCGGACGTCGCGGCGCGGCAGCGGCAGTTGCGGGTGTTGCAGTGGGTGATTCCCGCCCTCACCGGTGGGCTGATCGTCGTCACCGCGCTCGCGGGCGAGCAGCAGAAGCCCGGGCAGGTCTTCCGGGGCATGCTGGCCCGGATGCACGGCGTGCGGGGCGGGGCGGGACGGATGGGCGGCATCGTCGGCAGGGGCATGCGCGGCGCGGTCGGCAAGGGCGGCGCCGGCCGGGCCGGCAAGGCGATTCCCCAGTTGACGACGAAATGCGTGCGGCGGATCGCCGGATCGGCGGTGCCCGGGATGGCCGGGGCGCGGGCGGCCCGACTGGGGGTCGGGAAGCTGCGCGACCGGTAGCAGACCCTGTGCGGTGCGACCCGCCGCCCTTACGACGTCGTTGTCCCCGCTGTCAACGGCCTGATGACTGCCATTGTTCGGCCCCGATGGTCTGGCATGGACACCGCTCAACGCGGTTACCTCGGAAACCGAGGGTTAACACATGCCGCGGAGGTCACGGGTGCCGGTCAGACCGCCATCGGAACCGACGGCCGCACCGGTGCCGCCGGTGCCGGGCGTCGCCGCCCTGGTCGGGCGCGCCGAGGAGCTGACCGGGATGCTCGGTCTCCTCGACCGGGACGCGACGCGGCCGTGTTTCCTGGTGCTGCACGGTGAACCGGGCATCGGCAAGAGCCGGCTCGTCGCCGAACTGGCAAGGGCGGCCGGCGACCGGAGCCGTACGGCGCTGGTCGGCCGGGCGACCGAATTCGAGCGTTCCCTCCCGTACGGGATGCTGCTGGATGCGCTGGCCGGCGTACCCGATCATCGGGCCGACCTGCACGCGCAGCTGGACGCCCTCGCCACGCGTGAGCTCGACGGGCCGGCGGGGCCGGCGACCGCCGCGGTCGAGCGGCACCAGCGGCATCGCCGGTTGCGCGGCCTCCTCGCCGCCGCCGCCCGACCGGCCGGCGCGCTGCTGGTCTTCGACGACGTGCAGTGGGCCGACGACGCCTCCGTCGAGTTCCTCGGCTACCTGCTGCGGCATCCACCGGACGCCCGGCTGACCGTGGTGCTCGCGTTCCGGTCCGAACAGTGCCCGCCGAGGCTGGCCGACGAACTCGCCCGGCTGGCGCCACCGCCGAGCTGGCTGCGGCTCGGCCCGCTGACGCTCGCGGACGTGGACCAGTGGTTCCCGGCCGAGCCCGCCGCCCGGCGCCGGCTGCTGCACCAGGTCAGCGGCGGCAACCCGCTCTACCTGGAACTGCTCGCCGGCACCTCGGACCGGGTCCTCGGCGCGCTGCGCAGCGGCGACTGCCCCGACGAGCCGGTGACCAGGGCGCTGCACGGCGCGGTGGCGATCGAGATCCGTGGGCTGGGCCCGACCGAACGGCTGGTGCTCCAGGCCATTGCGGTGGTCGGCCCCGGCCTCGACGTCGGCACCGTGGCCGCCGCCGCCGGGGTCGATACGCAGCCGACCACCGCCGCGCTCGACGCGCTGGTCGCGCGCAACCTGCTCCGGCAGGACGGGGCCGGGCTGGACTTCCGGCACTCGCTGGTCCGGGCGGTGGCGTACTGGCTGGCCGGCCCGGCGTGGCGGCTGGCCGCCCATCGCCGGGCAGCCGCACACCTCGAACGCGCCGGCGCCCCGCTCACGCTCCGGGCACACCACCTCGCCAGGTCGATCCGGCCCGGCGACGAGACCGCCGCCGGGATACTCGTCACCGCCGCGACGACCACCATGGGCACGGCGCCGAGCACGAGCGCCGCCTGGCTGCGTGCCGCCCTCGCGGCGCTGCCCGACGCCCCCGACCGGGCCGAACGCCGGGCCGAGCTGCGGCTGCTCTTCGCCAAGGCGCTCGGCGTCACCGGCCGGTTCGACGAGGCGCGGAGGGTGCTGCACGACCTCGTCCCGGTGGCCGGCCGGCATCGGCACGCCGCGGTCGAGCAGCTCGCCGTCGCGGAGCGGCTGGCCGGCCGGCTGGACGTGGCCAGTGCGCTGCTCAGCACCGAGCTGGACTACTGCCGGCCCGGCGAGCCCCGCCCGGACGCTCCGGCCGGCGTCGTTGCCGGGGCCGGTGCCGGTGCTGCGGCCGGCGTCGCCGGCCACGGGGGCGGGCAGGAGGCTCCCGACGGGTCACCGGAACCGGCGACCGCCACCGGTGCGACGCAGGCGATGCTGCGGCTGGAGCTCGCCGTGACGGAGATGCTGGCCGGTCGATGGCGGGCCGGAGCCAGACAGGCGGAGAAGACGATGGATCGGGCCCGGCAGGGTGGGCACCGGGGGATCGAGGCCGCCGCGAGCAGCGTACTGGCCGCCTGCGCGGTGGCCAGGGAGCCGCTCTCCGCCGCCCGGCTCCGGATCTCGTACGCCACCCGGATGATCGACGCGCTCGGCGATGTCGCGCTCCGGGACGAGTTGGGCGCGGTCGCCCTGCTGTCCTGGGTCGAGCTGATGCTGGACCGGTTCGACGACGGACTGGCCCACGCGGAGCGGGGCATCGAGGTGGGGCTGCGGTCCGGCCGGATCCACGTCCATCCGCTGCTCTACGCGGCACGCTCCGTGCTGTACGGCTCGGTCGGCCGGGTCGACGACGCGCTGCGGGACGCGGAGGAGGCCGAGGAGATCGCCCGGTGGCAGCGGAGTGCCGAGGCGGCGACGCTGGCGGCGGCGGTCCGGCTCCGACCGCTGCTCTGGCTCGCCGGGCCGGACGCCGTACGCCCGGCCCTGGACCGGCTGCGGGGCAGCGCCACGCCGCGCTCCATCCTGTACCGGGCGGTGGTCCGGATGCACCTGGCCGAGGCGTCGTACGCGATCGGCGACCACGCGGGCTGCCAGCGCCTGCTGGACGACGTGGAGACCTACCGCTGTCTGGGACCGGCCGAGGCGGACGTGCTCGCCCTGCGGGCGCTCTCCGCCGGTGCTGCCGGTGCCGCCGATGCGGCCGGGGTCGGCACGGCACGGTCCGGGCCGGGCGGCCCACCGCCGCAGGTCCGGCGCTGGCTGGCCCGGGCCTCCGGGGTCGCCGGTGACCTGCCCGGGCGGCTCGGGCTGGTCGGCGTGGCCGGTGCGAGCCTGGCCCTGGCGTACGGCGCTGTGCAGGACGCGGACGCGGCGGTGGCGCCGGCCGTCGGCCAGTTCGCCGTGGCCGGCATGCCGGTCGCCGAGGGGCAGGCGCGGCTGCTGCTCGCCGAGGTGAGGGAGGCGGCCGGGGATCCGCAGTCGGCCCGTGAGCAGCTCGGCCGGGCCAGGCAGTTGCTCACCGGATCCGGCGCGCGCTGGCTGGCCGGGCAGGTCGACCGCGCACAGCGGCGGCTGGCCGCCCGACTGGCCCGGCGTGCCGCCCGAACGGACGGGCCGGGTGCGGCGCCGGACGCGGCGGATCCCCGGCAGCTGTTGACCGCCCGCGAACGGGAGGTCGCCGAGCTGACCGTCACGGGTGCCACCTCCCGGATCATCGCCCGGCAGCTCCAGATCAGCCCACGTACGGTCGACGCACACCTGATGCGGATCTACCGCAAGCTCGGGGTCACCTCCCGCGCCGCCCTGGTCGGCCTGCTCGCCCGGAAGTGACAGGTGCGGGGGCCCGGCCGGCCGGGCCCCGGCATGCGCACGGTCAGTCGAGGGTGCCGGCTGGCCGGGTCAGCGGTCCGCCCGCGGTTCCGGTGTTGACCGTCCCTGCGGGCTCGATCAGCAGGACGGCGGTCTCCTCGTCGGCCACCGGGCAGTGCTGTACGCCCCGGGGCACCACGAACAGCTCGCCGGCACCGAGCGGGACCTCCCCGTCGGGCAGCCTGATGGTGAGCGGCCGGCGGGGTCGCCGTGGCGGTCGGCTTCCACGACCAGGCGCACCTGCACCGGCATTTCGTCCGGCACGTCGGCATCACCCCGGCCCGCTACGCCCGGCCGGCGGCCGGAGCTGACGGCGGTCAGCCACCGCCGAACGCGACCCGGCCGGACGGGCGCGGGCCGTCGGGCCGGGTCGCCTTCGACGGGTCGGCTGGCTGGTTCGAGCCGTCGGACAGCGACGGGTCGGCGGACAGCGACGGGTCGGCGGGCGGGCCCGAATCGTCGGCCGGCAGCGTGCCGTCGGGCGGTGCCGCGGTGGTCCCGGTGCCGCCCGCCCGGCCGGCGCAGGAGTCCTCCACGACGGCCCGGAACGCCTCGGCCAGCAGCCGGACCACGCCCTGGGTCAGCGCCGCGCTCCCGTGCTCGTGCCGCGGCGGCCGGCAGCCGGCCGGCGTGCCGCCGCGGTTGCCCGCCGGCGCCCCGGTGTGGCGCAGCGGCGCCAGCCGGGTGACGGCGGCCGGCACCAGCTCGTCGGTGACCGGGCGGAGCCGGTCCAGCATCTCGGCCAGCAGCCGCAGCGCGGCCGGCACCGGTATCCCGGCGTGGTGCAGGTCGAGCGCAGGCTGCAACGCTCTGGGCCGGGTCGCGGTGACCGCACCGTCCTCGGCCCGCGTCAGCACGCCGTGCCGGACCAGGCTGTGCAGCACGGCGGGGTGCTCGGACGCGATCCGGCCCAGGGCCGCCGTGAGCGGCTCGGCGGGCGGCGGGGCCGGGTCGCGTACTCCGAGCATCGCCTCTATGGCGACCAGGTTGAACCCCTGCCGCTGTAGCGACGTGATGCTCGCCAGCCGGCGTACGTGAGCGGCGCTGTAGTAGGCGGTCCGGCCGTACCTGGTCGGCGGCGGAAGCAGACCGCGGGCCTGGTGCGCCCGGATGTTGCGCGGCGACATCCCGACCAGCCGGGCGAGGCTGTCGATCGTGTATCCCGGGGCGGCCGGTGACGAGCCGGCGCGCTCGCCGAGCTGGGGCACAGACGCCGTCACGGCTTCTCCTCACGTCCTCGGGCGGATCGAACCTACCGATGCCACCGGTCGCGGGAGTATTGGTGAAATTACTGCCCCTCTCCTCCGGCCGGCCCGGTTTTGGCTGTTCGTGGCGCCTGCCCGCTCGATGCCGGGATAATCGGAGCTGTTGTTGGCGGTCGTGCCCCGCAAGGTGGCCGCCGCCGGGCAGGGGTTCACGTCGAAGGGAACGGGCATGTCGCACGGGCGGGTCGGTGACCTGGTGACCGGTGCGGCCGGCACCGCCGCCGGCACCGCCGTCGACCCGAAGCAGGGGCTACGCCAGCTGCGCGGCCAGATGGTCGCGCCGGCGCTTGTGGCGTTCGGGGTGCTGCTCGGCTATCTGCTCGGCCGCCGGCTGCACCGCTGAGTCCGCCGCCGCCCCGGGCGGCGGACGTCGGGTGCCGGGCAGGGCGATCGGCAGCCCGGCCGGCCACCGCCGGAACCAGGGCGTCGCCGGGCCCTCCACGATCAGCCCTGGCGGCTCTTCCACTGCGGGTTGCCGCGGTTGACCACGAGCACGCGGCCGCGCCGGCGTACCACCACCGAACCCGGCTTCCGCTTCAACGACCGTAGCGAGCTGCGGACCTTCATGACGGCTCCTTCCCGCTCGTACCGGCGGTTTCTCCACCGTTTCCACAGCTGGTCAACGCCGGGTGCCGGGGCCGGATTCCCCGGCCGAGGTTCGGCCGAGCGGCCCGGCCGGCCGGGTGTCACGTGGTAAATCTCGGGATGCGGCTCCGTCCTCGGACGGAGGCAGCTGACCGGACGGGGGACATGCGGTGAGTGATCCGTCTTCATCCCGGATGTCCGGCCGGACGACCTGGGCACACGAGATCTCCGCGCCACTGCGCCGGTTCGCGCGTACCGAGTCGGCCAGCGCCGGGGTGCTCATCGCGGCCATCGTCGCGGCGCTGGTCTGGGCGAACATCGACAACCACTCCTACGAGGCGGTCTGGACCACCGAACTGGCGATCGAGATCGACGGTGCCGGACTCGCGCTCGACCTGCGCGCCTGGGTGAACAGCGGGCTGATGACGTTGTTCTTCCTGGTGGTGGGTCTGGAGGCGCGCCGGGAGTTCGACCTCGGCGACCTGCGCGACCGGCGGCGGTTCGCCCTTCCGCTCGTGGTCGGCGTGCTCAGCATGGCGCTGCCGGTGGGGCTCTTCCTTCTGGTCACCCGGGGCGGGCCGGGCGTACACGGCTGGGGCGTGGCCATGTCGACCGACACCGCGCTCGCGCTCGGTCTGCTGGTGTTGCTCGGGCGCGGCGTCCCCGACCAGGTGCGGATCTTTCTGCTGACCGTCTTCGTGGTGGACGACCTGGTGGCACTGATCGTGATCGCCGTCGTCTACACCGAGCACGTCGACCTGGTGCCGTTGCTCGTGGCGATCGGGCTCTTCGCGGCGCTGTTCGGGCTGCGGGCGCTGGGCGTCCGGCGCGGCCTGGCCTACCTGCCGTTCTGCGTCGCACTCTGGGTGGCGCTGCTGGCCGGCGGAGTGGAACCGGTGGTCGCCGGGCTCGCCATCGGACTCACCGCACCCGCCTACACGCCGGCCCGTGGCGCCCTGGAGAACGCCAGCGGGCTATTCAAGCTGTTCCGCGAGCAACCCACCTCCGACCTGGCCCGGAGCGCGAGCGTCGGCCTGACCCGGACCCTGTCGCCCAACGACCGGCTCCAGCGGATGTACCACCCGTGGACGAGCTATCTCCTCGTGCCGCTCTTCGGCCTCGCCAATGCCGGCATCGTCCTCGACGCCGAGTTCCTCTCCCGGGCCGTCACCGCACCGGTGACCCTCGGCGTCGTGCTGGGCTTCGTCGTCGGCAAGCCGGTCGCGATCGTCGGGGTCTCCTGGCTGCTGGATCGGATGACCCGGGGCCGGATCCGCCCGGCGGTCGGCTGGGCGGGGCTCCTCGGCAGCGGCACCATCTCCGGGATCGGGTTCACCGTGTCGTTCCTGATCGCCGCCCTGGCGTTCGACGGCCCCGAGCTGGCCGAAGCCAAGATCGGGGTACTCGTCGCGGCGGCGATCGGCGCCCTGCTCACCTGGGTGGTCTTCCGGATCACCGCCGCGCTGCCGAGGGCGGCCCGGGCCCGCGCGCTGTTGGGCGACGCCGACCAGCTCGCCGACCTCGTCCCGGCGGTGGACCCCCGGCGGGACCACGTCCGTGGCCCGGCGGACGCCTCGGTCACGGTCGTCGAGTACGGCGACTTCCAGTGCCCCTACTGCGGGCAGGCCGAACCGGTGGTGCGTGAGCTGCTCACCGACGCCGACCTGCGCTACGTCTGGCGGCACCTGCCGCTCACGGACGTGCATCCGCAGGCACAGCTCGCGGCGGAGGCGGCCGAGGCAGCGGCCGCCCAGGGGGCGTTCTGGGAGATGCACGACCTGCTGCTGGACCGCCAGGACCGGTTGCGCATCACCGACCTGGTCGACCATGCCCGCGAACTCGGTCTCGACCAGGAGCGGTTCGAGGCGGACCTGATGGCGAACGTGCACGCCGCCCGGATCGCCGACGACGTCGAGTCGGCCGATCTGAGCGGGGTCTCCGGCACCCCGACCTTCTTCATCAACGATCGCCGGCACTACGGCGCGTACGACATCGAGACCCTGACCCGGGAGGTCAAGCTGGCCCGGGCCCGGGCCGGGCTCCAGCCGCGCCGGGGGCGGCGGCCGGAACGGGGATGACGTACATTCGTCCGGCCGTGATCCGCTCAGGCTCTGGCCAGCGGGACCTCGACCAGGTGCTCGGCGACGAACCAGGCCTGCAGTTCGCCGGTGCGGAGCACGTTCGAGACCAGCAGGTCGTTGCTGCCGTCGTCGCCCATCTCGGCCACCCGCCCGGCGGCGTCGCGGACGTCGATCAGGATCAGTTCGTGTGCCTCCAGCAGCCGGGAGAGCATCACCGGCACCTGCTCGGCGCCGTTCGGTGGCCGGGGGATCCGGGTGATCTCGGCGACGTGCCGGGGATCGCCGACCGCCACCCCGCCGAGCGTCTGCACCCGCTCGGCGATCATGTCGACCAGTTCGAGTTGCTCGCCGGCGTGCTTGTCGAGCAGCAGGTGGAGTTGGTAGAAGGTGGGTCCGCGCATCAGCCAGTGGTGCTTCTTGTAGAGGGCGTACAGGATCTGGGTGTCGGCCAGGACCCGGTTGAGCCGCTCGCAGGAGTACATCCGGGCGTCCGAGGAGAGCCCGAGCGGGAACTGCCGGACGGTGCCGAACTCCTGGATCCGCCCGTCCTGCTGGTGCAGCCATGGCTGGCTTCCCACGGCGTGGCCCGGACCGCTCATCGCAGGCTCCTTTCGACAGGTGACGGTGCTGGGAGACAGCCGGCTACCCGGGCGGAAGGCCGTCAAACCGCCGCGTCGGCACCCCGGGGGCGGTTCGCCGGGCCGCCGCCGCCCGGTCACCCGGTGGATGACCGTCGGGCCCCGGCGGCCTAGACTCGTGAGCATGGGGTTTCCGGCATGATCAGCGACCTCGCTCCGGTCGTGCCGTACGGTCACGTCTGCTGGGCCTACGACGACCCGGCGGTCTTCGAGCACCGCGCCCGGCACTTCCTTGCCGAAGGGCTCGCGGCCGGTGAGCGGGTCTGGTATGTCGCGACCGGGTCGCCGGAGCGGGTCGTCGAGCGGCTGCGCGGCAGCGCCGGGTTCTCCGACGCCCTGCGGCGGGGCGCCGCGCAGGTCGTCACGCTCAATGAGACATATCCGGGCGGCGTGGTCGATCCGCTCGGACAGTTGCAGAGATACGCGGCCGCGACCGACGAGGCGGTGGCCGCCGGCTACGCCGGGCTGCGGGTGGCCGCCGACGCCACACCGTTGGTGCGTACTTCCGCCCAGCTCGCGGCGTTCGCCCGCTATGAGCATGCCGTCGACAGATACATGCGGATCCGGCCACTCTCGGCGATGTGCGGCTACCACCGGGCCGAGCTGGGTGACCGGACGGTCGCCGCGCTGGCCTGCCTGCACCCGGTGAACAACGTCGCCGAGGTGCTCTTCCGGCTCTACGCCTGTGCCCCCGGTGACGGCGCCGCCGCGCTCGCCGGCGAACTCGACGTCTTCAACCACGAGCAGTTCGCCACCGCGCTGGAGCACGCCGACCTGAGCCCGGTCGGTGGTGAGCTGGTGGTGGGGGCGGGGGAGCTCCGCTTCATCGACCACCACTGCCTGACCCGGCTGCGCGACTACGCCGGAGGCCGGGCCGCCACCGCGGTACTGCGGACCCGGCGGACCGCCGCCACCCGCCTCGTCGAGTTGCTCGGTCTCACCGGCCTGCGGGTCGAGGCGGTGCGATGAGGACAGGCGCCGCCGCCGGTCACGAGGGCTACTACCACGAGGCCGTGCCGTACCACTCCGACGAGGAGCTGCTCGCCGTCGCGCTGCCCTTCCTGCTCGGCGGGGTCGCCGCGGGAGAGCCGACGGTGGTCTCCTTCGGCGAGCGCACGGCGGCACTGGTCCGGGCCGCCCTCCCCGCCGGCTCGACCGTCACGTTCCTGCCCGGTGGCGATCTCTACGCCCGTCCGGCCGTCGCGATCCGGTCCTACCAGCGGCTGCTGGCCGGGTACGTCGCCGAGGGCGCCCCGCAGATCCGGATCATCGGCGAGGTGCCGCGAGCGGCCCTCGGCGCGACCTGGGACTGGTGGGCCCGGTACGAGTCGGCGGTCAACCACGCGTACGACAGCTTTCCGCTCTGGAGCATGTGCGCGTACGACACCCGGATCACTCCGGCGCCGGTGCTGGCGGACGTGCTGCGTACGCATCCCCGGGTGGCCACGGCGGACGGGGAGCACCGGCCGAGCGAGACCTACACCGAGCCGAAGGCGTACCTCTCCGAGGAACGTGCCGTGCTGCCCGATCCGCTCCAGTCCACGACGCCGCTGCTCGAGTTGGTCGACCCGTCGCCGACCCAGGCCCGGCACGCGGTCTACGGGACCGATCCGGGCCCCCTGCGTGCCGACGAGATCGAGGACCTGGTCGTCGCGGTGAGCGAGACGGTGACCAATGCCCTGCGGCACGGCCGTCCACCGGTGCGGTTCCGGCTGTGGAGCGGCACCGACCGCATCGTCGTCGCGGTCAGCGACGGTGGTGGCGGGCCGGAGGACCCTTTTGCCGGGTTGCTGCCGGCGGCGGCCGACGGTGCGGGCGGTCTGGGGTTGTGGATCACCTTCCAGTCGTGCAACCACGTGACGTTCAGCCGCGCCCCGAGCTCCTTCACGCTGCGGCTCACCGCCGGCAATCCGCACTTCGGCGGATGATCAGGCGCCGGGGTTCCCGCGGGACCGCCCGGGTGACCGGGCCGGCGCCGGTCGGGAGGGGCTGATGCGGATCCGGGCGATGGAGCCGGGCGACGCCGCCGACGTGCTGGCGATCTACCAGGCCGGGCTGGACACCGGGCAGGCCAGCTTCGAGACCGAGGCGCCGACCTGGCCGGCGTTCGACTCCGGCCGCCTCCCCGCGCACCGGCTGGTCGCCGTGGGGGACGACGGCCGGGTGCTCGGCTGGGTGGCGGTCACGCCGGTCTCCGCCCGGGCCGTCTACGCCGGAGTCGTCGAACACTCCGTCTACGTCCATCCCGCCGCCCAGGGCCGGGGCGTGGCGCGGGCCCTGATGGCGGCGCTGATCGCCTCGACCGAGGCCGCCGGGATCTGGACCGTCCAGTCCGGGATCTTTCCGGAGAACGCGGCCAGCCTGACCCTGCACGAGCGGGTCGGCTTCCGGGTCGTCGGCGTACGGGAGCGGGTCGGGCGCCACCACGGCACGTGGCGCGACGTGGTCCTGCTGGAGCGCCGTAGTCCCGCGATCGGCTGAGGCGTTCCAGGCGCGGGGGAGCGTCGCCTTCCCCGACGGCGTGCGTGACGTTCGCGGCGCGACCCCTGTCCGGACGCCGTCGCAACGACGATACTGGGTAGTGATCAATCGGGACCGCCTGCTGATCACCCGGTTCCGGCGATATTGCATACGGTATCCAGAGCGACGTATGGTGGAGTTCCAGTCGGCGCGGATGGAGGTGGGGTTGCCATGGCCGGTCCGGACGCCTCGATGACGGATCGGGTGCACGCACTGGTCGCCGCACATCGCGGTGACCGCGGCGCACTCTTGCCGATCCTGCACCGGATCCAGGACGAGTTCGGCTACGTCGACTCCGACGTCGTGCCGGTGCTCGCCGCCGAGTTGAACATCTCCCGCGCCGACGTGCACGGCGTGGTCACCTTCTACACCGACTTCCGCGCCGAACCGGCCGGCCGGACCGTGGTCAGGCTCTGCCGCGCCGAGGCATGCCAGTCGGTCGGCGCCGAGGCACTTGTCGCGTACGCGGAGCGGACACTCGGCGTCAAGGTCGGCCAGACCACACCGGACGGCTCGGTCACCCTGGAGCAGGTGTTCTGCCTGGGCAACTGCGCACTCGGCCCGGCCGGCCAGATCGACGAGCGGGTCCACGGGCGGCTCACCCCGGCCCGGCTGGACGCCCTGGTGACAAAGGCGGTGGACGCATGAGTGAGACGAGGGTGCACCAATGAGCACGAGCGTCGACGAGGGCGGTGCAGGCATGACGGCGCCGGTGACGGTCTACGTACCCCGCGACTCGGCCGCGCTCTCGATGGGCGCGGACCTGGTCGCCGCCGAGATCGAGCGGGTGGCGGCCGAGACCGGCCGGGCGGTCCGGATGGTCCGGAACGGCTCGCACGGCATGCTCTGGCTCGAACCGCTGGTCGAGGTGGTCACGGCGCGCGGCCGGATCGGCTACGGCCCGGTCGCGCCGGAGGCGGTCGCCGACCTCGTCGCCGCCGGGCTGCTCGACGGTGCCGAGCACGAGCTCTGCCAGGGCGTCGTCGCCGAGCTGCCCTGGCTGCGCGACCAGACCCGGCTCTGCTTCGCCCGGGTCGGCGTCACCGACCCGCTCGCCCCGGACGACTACGTCGCGCACGGCGGCCTGGCCGGGCTGCGCCGGGCGCTGGAGCTGCCCCCCGCCGAGGTGGTCGCCCAGGTCACCGAGTCCGGGCTGCGCGGCCGGGGCGGCGCCGGCTTCCCGGCCGGCATCAAGTGGAAGACCGTCGCCGACACCCCCGGCGCGCCGAAGTTCGTCTGCTGCAACGCCGACGAGGGCGACAGCGGCACCTTCGCCGACCGGATGCTGATCGAGGGCGACCCGTTCACCCTGATCGAGGGGATGGCGATCGCCGGGTACGCGGTCGGCGCGACCGAGGGCTACGTCTACATCCGCTCCGAATATCCCGACGCGATCCGCACCATGCGCCAGGCCATCGGCATCGCCCGCGAACAGGGCTGGCTCGGCGGCGACGTCCTCGGCTCCGGGCTCCGTTTCGACCTGCACGTCCGGGTCGGCGCGGGCGCCTACATCTGCGGCGAGGAGACCGCGATGCTGGAGAGCCTGGAGGGCAGACGCGGCGTGGTCCGGGCCAAGCCGCCGATCCCGGCGATCACCGGGCTCTTCGGCCGGCCGACCGTGGTGAACAACGTGCTGACCCTGGCCTCGGTGCCGACGATCCTGGCCGAGGGGGCGGCGGCGTACCAGGCGTTGGGGGTGGAGCGGTCCCGGGGCACCCAGGTCTTCCAGCTGGCCGGCAACGTCGCCCGGGGCGGCATTGTCGAGACCGCCTTCGGGATGACGTTGCACGACCTGGTGCACACCTACGGCGGCGGCACCCGCACCGGCCGGCCGGTCCGTGCCGTGCAGGTCGGCGGGCCGCTCGGGGCGTACCTGCCGGCGGACGGCCTGGACCTGCCGATGGAGTACGAAGCGTTCGCCGCCGCCGGCGCGATGCTCGGGCACGGCGGCGTCGTGGTCTTCGACGACACCGTGGACATGGCGGCGATGGCCCGCTTCGCCATGGAGTTCTGCGCCGAGGAGTCCTGCGGCAAGTGCACCCCGTGCCGGGTCGGCGCGGTCCGGGGCGTCGAGGTGATCGACAAGATCACCGCCGGCCAGGACCCGGACGGCAACCTGGCCCTGCTGGGTGATCTCTGCGAGCTGATGACCGAAGGGTCGCTCTGCGCGATGGGCGGCCTGACACCGATGCCGGTACGCAGTGCACTGCTGCACTTCCCGGACGACTTCACCGCCAGAGGGGAGACGTCCGCCGGCCGATACGAGGAGGCCAGACCATCGTGAGCGCGCGTAGCGAGCGAACCAGCCAGCTCAGTGCCGATGTGCCTCATGGCGGCACGGAGCGGAGCGGAGTGGCGTCATGAGTCTGCTGAAGGAACCCGATCTCGGTACGCCGGCCCGACCCGGCCCGGCGACCGTCACCGTCGAGGTGGACGGCCACCCGGTGGCCGTGCCCGAAGGCACCTCGGTGATGCGGGCCGCCGCCATGAGCGGGATCGACATCCCGAAGCTCTGCGCCACCGACAGCCTGGAGGCGTTCGGCTCCTGCCGGCTCTGCCTGGTGGAGATCGACGGCCGGCGCGGCACCCCGGCCTCCTGCACCACCCCGGTCGCCGAGGGGATGCGGGTGACCACCCAGTCGCCGAAACTGGAGAAGCTCCGCCAGGGCGTGATGGAGCTCTACATCTCCGACCACCCGCTGGACTGCCTCACCTGCTCGGCCAACGGCGACTGCGAGTTGCAGGACATGTCCGGCGTGGTCGGGCTGCGCCAGGTCCGGTACGGCTACGACGGCGCCAACCACCTCGCCGAGAAGACCGACTCCAGCAACCCGTACTTCGACTTCGAGGCGTCCAAGTGCATCGCCTGCTCCCGCTGCGTACGGGCCTGCGGCGAGGTGCAGGGGACGTTCGCGCTGACCATCGAGGGGCGCGGCTTCGGCTCCAAGGTCTCGGCCGGCGGCACCGACTTCATGAGCTCCGAGTGCGTCTCCTGCGGCGCCTGCGTGCAGGCCTGCCCGACGGCGACCCTGCAGGAGAAGTCGGTGGTGCAGCTCGGGATGCCGACCCGCAGCGTCGTCACCACCTGCGCGTACTGCGGGGTCGGCTGCTCCTTCAAGGCCGAGCTGCGCGGTGCCGAGCTGGTCCGGATGGTGCCCTACAAGGACGGCGGGGCGAACGAGGGCCACTCCTGTGTCAAGGGGCGGTTCGCGTTCGGCTACGCCACCCACCCCGACCGGGTGCTGACCCCGATGGTCCGGGAGAGCATCACCGACGAGTGGCGCCCGGTCGACTGGGAGACCGCGATCTCCTACACGGCCAACAAGCTCAGGGACATCCAGGCCCGGCACGGGGTCGGGGCGATCGGCGGCATCACCTCCTCGCGCACCACGAACGAGGAGGTCTACGTGGTGCAGAAGATGATCCGGGCGGCGTTCGGCAACAACAACGTGGACACCTGCGCCCGGGTCTGCCACTCGCCGACCGGGTACGGCCTGAAGCAGACCTTCGGCACCTCCGCCGGCACCCAGGACTTCCGTTCGGTGGCGAAGTCCGACGTGATCATGGTGATCGGGGCGAACCCGACCGACGGGCACCCGGTCTTCGCCTCCCGGATGAAGCGCCGGCTGCGCGAGGGCGCCAGGCTGATCGTGGTCGACCCGCGCCGGATCGACCTGGTCCGCTCCCCGCACATCGAGGCCGCGCACCACCTCCAGCTCGCCCCCGGCACCAACGTGGCGGTGGTGAACGCGATGGCGCACGTGGTGCTCACCGAGGGACTGGTCGACCGCGGCTTCGTCGAGGAGCGCTGCGAGGACTTCGACGGCTGGGCCGACTTCATCGCCCGGCCGGAGAACAGCCCGGAGGCGGTCGAGGAGCTGACCGGGGTGCCGGCCGAGGAGCTGCGCGCGGCGGCCCGGCTCTACGCCACCGGCGGCAACGCGGCGATCTACTACGGCCTCGGCGTCACGGAGCACAGCCAGGGCTCGACCATGGTGATGGGGATGGCGAACCTGGCGATGGCGACCGGCAACATCGGCCGGGAGGGCGTCGGGGTCAACCCGCTGCGCGGGCAGAACAACGTGCAGGGCTCCTGCGACATGGGGTCGTTCCCGCACGAGCTGCCGGGCTACCGGCACATCTCCGACGACGTGGTCCGGGGCGTCTTCGAGAACATGTGGGGGAGCGCCCTGCTGCCCGAGCCGGGGCTGCGGATCCCGAACATGTTCGACGCGGCGATCGACGGGAGCTTCCGGGCGATCTTCGTGCAGGGCGAGGACATCGCGCAGTCGGACCCGAACACCAGGCACGTGCACGCCGCGCTGGCGGCGATGGAGCTGGTCGTGGTGCAGGATCTCTTCCTCAACGAGACGGCGAAGTTCGCGCACGTCTTCCTGCCCGGCACCTCCTTCCTGGAGAAGGACGGCACCTTCACCAACGCCGAGCGGCGGATCAACCGGGTCCGCCCGGTGATGGCGCCGAAGACCGGCAAGCACGAGTGGCAGATCGTCGCCGAGATCGCCCAGGCGATGGGCTATCCGATGCGGTACGACCACCCGAGCCAGATCATGGACGAGATCGCGGCGCTCACCCCGACCTTCTCCGGGGTCTCCTTCGACAAGCTCGACAAGCTCGGCAGCGTGCAGTGGCCCTGCAACGACGCCGCGCCCGAAGGCACCCCGATCATGCACGTCGACGGCTTCGTCCGGGGGAGGGGCCGGTTCGTGCAGACGCCGTTCGTGCCGACCCGGGAGCGGAGCACCCGCAAGTTCCCGCTGATCCTGACCACCGGGCGGATCCTGAGCCAGTACAACGTGGGTGCGCAGACCCGGCGGACCGGGAACGTGGCGTGGCACCCGGAGGACGTACTCGAGATCCATCCGCACGACGCGGAGGTCCGGGGCATCAACGACGGTGACGAGGTCACCCTGGCCAGCCGGGTCGGCGCGACGTCGCTGCGCGCGGTCTTCTCCGACCGGATGCCGGTCGGGGTGGTCTACACGACCTTCCACCACCCGGTGACCGGGGCGAACGTGGTCACCACGGAGAACTCCGACTGGGCGACCAACTGTCCGGAATACAAGGTGACGGCGGTCCAGGTGGGGTTGAAGAGTCCGCCGGCACCGGTCGAGACGGCCGGGGCGGAGCACCGGCTTCCCGCGATGGCGGACTGAGCCGATGTCGCCACAGGTCAGGCTCGCCAACGAGATCGCCGTGCAGTTCCAGCACCAGGCGCCGGAGCATGCGGCGTCGGCGATCGCCGAGCACATCCGCGCGTTCTGGGACCCCCGGATGCGGGCCGAGCTGCGGCACCGGGCCGAGGCCGAGCCGGAGGCGCTCGACCCGCTCGCCCTGGCCGCCGCCCGGCTGCTGTAACCGCGGGCCGCTGTCTCCACCCTGTCGTGGCCTCGCGCATCAGGCGCGGGGCCACGACCCGGTGACCTGCCCTCGGCAGGCCCGACGCCCCGGGTGCGTCCAGCCGCAGGACCCGCGTACCTTGACTCGTGTCCATACTGCATACAGAATACTGTAGGTAATATTGTGTCACCGAGTCGCCAGGGAGGCGCCGTGCCCGGACACCGGCTCCGCTACGACGTGAACTGCTCGATCCTCTTCACCGAACTGCCCCTGCTGGAGCGGCCGGCGGCGGCCAGGGCGGCCGGTTTCGACGCGGTCGAGTTCTGGTGGCCGTTCCCCGAGGCGGTGCCGCCGGCCTCGCAGGTGGAGGCGTTTCTCGCGGCGCTCTCCGACGCCGACGTGCAACTCGTGGGGCTCAACTTCTTCGCCGGGGACATGCCCGGCGGCGACCGGGGCGTCGTCTCCTGGCCCACCCGCTCCGCCGAGTTCCGGGAGAACGTCGAGCTGGTAACGATGATCGGCGCCGCCACCGGCTGCCGGTCCTTCAACGCCCTCTACGGCAACCGGATCCCGGACATCCACCCGGGCACCCAGGAGGAGACCGCGGTGGCCAACCTCGCCTTCGCGGCCACCACCGTGGCCCGAATCGGCGGCACCGTCCTGGTCGAGGCGGTGAGCGGACCGCAGCCCTACCCGTTGCGCACCGCGACCGACGTCGTCGCCGTCCTCGACCAACTGCTTGTCGAGCGCGACATCCGGAACCTGGCGTTTCTCGCCGACCTCTACCACCTGACCGTCAACGGCGACGACGTGCCCAAGGTGCTCACCGAGTACGCCGACCGGATAGGGCACGTGCAGATCGCCGACGCGCCCGGCCGGCACCAGCCCGGCACCGGCGAGATCGACCTCGACGGCCAGCTCGGCCAGCTCGAACGGGCCGGCTACCGCGGCTGGGTCGGCCTGGAGTACCTGCCGACCGGCCCGAGCGCGGAGAGCTTCGAGTGGCTGCCCCGAGACCGCCGGGGTGGCCCGCCGGTCGCCGGGTCGTCCGGAGCCGGATCGTCCGGAGGTCGTCGTGCCGACCAGACAATCGAAGGGATCCGCTGAGATGACAAGCATCGGGATGATCGGCCTCGGCATCATGGGCGGTCCGATGGCCGCCAATCTGATCAGGGCCGGCTACGACGTCGTCGGTCACGACGTCAGCCCGGCCCGCAACGCGGCCCTCGAACAGGCCGGCGGCAAGGTCGCCGCCGGCATCGGCGAGCTGGTGCGACAGGTCGACGTGGTGATCACCATGGTCCGCGACTCGGCCGACGTCGAGACGGTCGCCCTCGGCGACCAGGGAATCCTGGCCAACGCCCGCCCCGGGCAGCTCTACGTCGACATGAGCAGCATCTCGCCGACCACCGCCCGGCAGGTCGCCGAGGCCGGCCGGGTCCGCTCCGTGCGGGTGCTGGACGCCCCGGTCAGCGGCGGCGAGGCGGGCGCGGTCGAGGGCACCCTCTCCATCATGGTCGGTGGCGAGCCGGCGGACTTCGCGGCGGCCCGGCCGCTCCTGGAGGTGCTGGGCGGCACGGTCGTGCACGTCGGCCCGGCGGGCGCCGGCCAGACCGTGAAGGCCGCCAACCAGCTGATCGTGGCCGGCACCATCGAGCTGGTCGCCGAGGCGATCGTCTTCCTGGAGGCGTACGGGGTGGACACCGAGGCGGCGGTGAGGGTGCTCGCCGGCGGCCTGGCCGGCAACCGGATCCTGGAGCGCAAGGCGGCCGGGATGCTGGCCCGGCAGTTCCAGCCCGGCTTCCGGATCGACCTGCACCACAAGGACATGGGCATCGTCACCTCGGCGGCCCGGGAGGCCGGGGTGGTGATCCCGCTCGGCGCGGCGGTCGCCCAGCTCGTCGCGGCGCTGCGGGCACAGGGCGACGGCGGCCTCGACCACAGCGCCCTGCTCAAGCTCGTCGAACAGCTCTCCGGCCGGCCGACCCGCTGACCCGGTCGCGCCGATGGGACACGTGCTGCTGGCGCCGGACAAGTTCAAGGGCTCGCTGACCGCCGCCGAGGTCGTCCGGCACCTGGCCGCCGGCCTCCGCCGGGCCGCACCCGGCATCGAGGTACGCGGCTTCCCGGTCGCCGACGGCGGCGAAGGCACCCTCGACGCGGCGGTCTCGGCCGGCTTCCGCCGGATGCCGGTCACCGTGGCCGGGCCGACCGGCGCCCCGGTCCGGACGGCCTTCGCGCACGCCGACGGCGTTGCCGTGGTCGAGCTGGCCGACGCCTGCGGGCTGCGCCGCCTGCCGGAGGGGCGGCCCGACCCGCTGCACGCCAGCAGCCGGGGCGCCGGCGAGGTGATCCGGGCGGCGCTGGAACACGGCTGCCCGGAGGTGGTGCTCGGGCTGGGTGGCAGCGCGAGCACCGACGGCGGGGCGGGGCTGGTCGGCGCGCTGGGCGTGCGACTGCTCGACGACCGGGGCGTGGAGCTGCCGGCCGGCGGTGCGGCACTGCGCCACCTGCACCGGCTGGACCTGACCGGGCTGCATCCGGCAGTCCGGCGTACCCGGTTCGTGGTTGCCGGGGACGTGGACAACCCGCTGCTCGGTCCGGCCGGTGCCGCCGCCGTCTACGGCCCGCAGAAGGGCGCCACCGGCGAGGAGGTGGCGGTGCTGGAGGCGGGCCTGCACCGCTGGGCCGACCTGGCCGAGCCGGCCGTACGCGAGGCGGGGCTGCTCCGGCCGGCCACGGCGGCGGGGCCGCCCGCAGTGGCGGAGCCACCCGGACCGGACGCAGTGGCGGAGCCGCCCGGACCGGCCGCAGTGGCGGAGCCACCCGGACCGGCCGCAGTGGCGGGGCTGCCCGGACCGGCCGCAGTGGCGGGGCTGCCCGGACCGGCCGCAGTGGCGGGGCCGGTGCGCGACCGGCCGGGCGCGGGTGCGGCCGGCGGGGTCGGGTTCGCCGCGCTCGGCTTCCTCGGGGCGCGGTTCCGGCCCGGCATCGCATACCTGCTCGACCTGCTCGGCTTCGTGCAGGCGGTGGCCGGCGCCGATCTGGTGATCACCGGGGAGGGTTCGCTGGACGCGCAGAGCCTGCGCGGCAAGGCGCCGGTCGGGGTGGCCGGGGCGGCGGCGCGGGCCGGCGTACCGGTCGTGGCGGTCGTCGGGCAGCTCGGGGTCGGCCCGGACGGGCTCCACGAGGCCGGTATCCGGGCGGTCTACCCCCTGACCGACCTCGAACCGGATCCGGCGGCCTGCCTCGACCGGGCCGCCGAGCTGGTGGCGGCGACCGCCGCGCGGGTGGCCGCAGACTGGCTGGAGCCGGCCGCACCGTCCCGCCGCTGACGGCGACTCCTAGCCCGGCCGGCCCAGCCACCTCCGGACCCGGTCGGTCTCGTACGCCCAGATCGCGATCTCGACCCGGTTACGGGCGCCGAGCTTCGCCATCAGGCTCGCGATGTGCGTCTTGACGGTGCTGAGGCTGATGTGCAGCTCGCCGGAGATCTCGGCGTTGGTACGGCCGCGTGCGACGGCGACGAGCACCTCCTCCTCCCGTTCCGTGAGCGGGTCGACCGGCTGCCTCGGCGGCGTGCCGGGCCCGGCGTCGGCAAAGGCCCGCAGCAGCCGGGTCGTGACGGTCGGCGCGATGAGTGCCTCGCCGTCCGCGGCGGCGTGCACGGCCTGGCTGAGCAGGGCCGTGCCGGAGTCCTTGAGCAGGAACCCGCGCGCACCGGCGCGGAGCGCCGCGTAGACGTACTCGTCGAGGTCGAAGGTGGTGATGACGACCACGGCGAGCGGATCGGCGACGGTGGGTCCGGCGAGCCGACGGGTGGCCTCGATCCCGTCCATGCCGGGCATGCGGATGTCGAAGAGGCAGACGTCCGGACGCAGCCGCCGGGCGAGCTCGACGGCCCGGTGGCCGTCGGCGGCCTCGCCCACCACCTCGATCCCCGGCTGCGCGTCGAGGATCATCGCCAGCCCGGTCCGGACGATCTCCTGGTCGTCGGCGACGAGCACCCGGATGGTCATGCCGCCATCATCCGGCGGTCCCGGCGGTCCCGGCGGTCCCGGCGGTCCCGGCGGTCCCGGTGGGCGTCCCGGTGCGCGGCAGCGCCACCGCCACCGTCCAGCCCCGGTCGGGGTTGGGACCGGCCTCGCAGGTGCCGCCGAGCAGACCGGCCCGCTCCGTCATGCCGACGATGCCGAACCTGCCGGGAACGGTCGGACCGGTGGGTCGGACCGGGCCGGGGTCGCCGTCGTCGCTGACCCGCAGCCGCACCGATCCGGCGTCGGCGGCGACCCGGACCTCGATCCGGGTGGCGTGCCGGGCGTGCCGTCGCGCGTTCGTCACCGACTCCTGGGCGAGCCGGTAGATCGCGGTGCCGACGGTCGACGGGATGCCGTCGAGGTCGCCGAGCAGCTCCACGTCGACCACGGGACCGGGCGCGGCACGGCTCGCCAGCCCGGCGATCTCCGGGATGCCCGGGCTCGGCGCCAGCTCCGCCGGCTCGGCGTGGCGCAGGGCGCGGACCATCGTACGCATCTCGGCGAGCGCCCGGGTCGCCTCGGCCTCGATGACCCGGAGCGCGTCGACCGCCGCGTCCGGCCGCGCCTGCGCCACGGCGATCCCGGCCTGGGCCCGGATCGCCATCGCCGAGACGTGGTGGGCCACCGTGTCGTGCAGGTCGCGGGCGAGTCGCTCCCGTTCGCGCAGCTTGGCCTGGTCGAGCCCGCGGGCCCAGAGCCGCGCCCGGTAGCGGAACGTGGTGGCGAGGGCGAGGGCCGCGAACATCACCGCGAAGCCGGCTACCACGTCCGCCAGGCCGAGGTGGCCGAGAGCGGCCGAGAGGCAGATCTTGCCGAGCACGATCGCTCCGCCGGCCACCATCTCCGGGCCGGAACCCCAGCGGAACAGGGCGTACGGCAGCAGCAGCAGGAACGCTCCGCTGACCAGATCCGGCTCGTGGCCGAGGAGGAGCGGGGCAACACCGGTGGTGGTGAAGGCGATCGCGACCATCGGCAGCGGCCTGGTCCGGCGCCACAACAGCGTGGGCACCAGGGCGAGCGCGACGGTCAGCGCGTAGCCACGCGTCGAGACCGGCAGGTCCGGCCGGAAGAGTCCTTCGAGGATCACGAGCGGTGCGACCATGCCGACGAGCGCCCAGTCCCGCCAGACCCGCACCGGCGGGTCGGGGGCCCGGGGCTCGGTCCAGACGGAGCGGAGCAGCTCGCGCACGCCCCGATGGTACGCAGCCCGGGCGGCCGGCGGATTGGCCCAAAGTACGGCCCGGCTCCCCGACCAATGGCCGGGGCGGCTCCGGCCCGCGCTCCGATGAGTCCTGCCGCGCGTCCCGCGACCATCGACAGGCGACGACGACCCGAGTGGGCTCGCGCACCGCGTGAAGGGACTCCGCCGTGACACACTCCGCCAGGTCAGACCGGTTGATCATCACCGGCCTGCTGCTGCTCGCCGCCGTACCGGTGCTCGCCGGCAGCCTCCGGCTGGTCGAGCTGGCCGGCGGCGGCCAGGTGCTGCCGGATGGTGACCGGATCGGCTCGGCACCCGTGCCGGTGCTGCTGCACATCGTCAGCGTCACGGTGTTCAGCGTGCTCGGCGCCTTCCAGTTCGCGCCCGGCCTCCGCCGGCGCCACCGGCGCTGGCACCGGGTCGCCGGCCGCCTGCTGCTGGTCCCGGCCGGCCTGCTCACCGCGCTGACGGGTCTCTGGCTGACGCTCTTCCTGCCGCCCACGGCCGTGGACGGGGCGGCGCTGGCGACCATCCGCGTGGTGGTGAGCAGCTACCTGGCCGCGTCCCTGCTCCTCGGCTTCCGCGCGGTCCGGCGGCGGGACTTCGGGGCACACCGGGCGTGGATGATCCGGGGCTACGCGATCGCCATGGGTGCCGGTACGCAGTTCTTCACGCAGGTGGCCTGGATCGTCTCGGTCGGTGCGCTCGGCACGGCGAGCAGGACCGGCACCATGGCCGTCGCCTGGCTGATCAACGTGGTCGTCGCGGAATGGGTGATCCGGCGCCGCAGCCGTCCACTGCGGACCCGCGGGCGCCTCCTCGCCAACTCCCCGCAGTCGCACTAGGCTGGCCCGCATGTCACGCCCGGCGCCCGACACGGGTTCGCCCCGCAGGCTGGTCTGGGCCTCCGACCAGGTGATCAGCCAGATCAGGCAGCAGGTCCAGCCGCGGGTCAGCCTGCCGAGGAAGCTCGCGGTGGCGGGGCTGGCGCCCCTCGTCTTCACCTGGGTGCCGGCCTTGGCCGTCTTCGCGACCATGACCGTGGCAGCGCCGTCGACGACCGGCGGGGCCGGCGTCGGCAGGACGGCCTTCTGGGCGGTGCAGTTCGCCGTCCTGCACGCGGTCGCGGCGGTGTCGACCGCCTGGTGGCGGCACGCCACCAGGCGCGACGCGGGGGACGCGGAGCGGACAGAGCCGGCGACCCCGCTGCGGATCGCCAGCTATCTGCTGCTCACCGCTGTCTTCGCGGTGACGGTGCTGGCGCTGCAGGGCCTGTCGATCGGTCGGATCGCCTGGCTGACGGGCGTGCTCCTCGTCGTGCTGCACCTGCTGCCCGTGATCGTCGCCAGGCTGCTGGGACGACGCCGTGGGCGGGACCGGCCCGCTCCGGCTCAGCCCGAACCGCCCGCTGGCAGGTGACCTGCCGCCTGCCGTAGGCACGCGACGGCGTAGCAGGTCCGGCTACGGCGGCGCCGACAACCCGACGACGCCGTCGGAGCGGCGGGTCCTTCCGGCCGCCGGGGCGCCGACCGGTCGCGCGGCGGCCGGGCTCGGCACCGGAAGCGGTGTCGGGTCCGGTACCTCGTGTGGCGTCGGGTCCGGTACCTCGTGTGGCGTCGGGTCCGGCGCCGGAAGCGGGTTCCCGGCGGCGGGCAACGGGAGCAGTTCGACCTCGGCGCCGGCCCAGCCCGGTGGCACGACCGCGAGCGCGTCCGCCCCGGCGGCGCCCCAGAGCGAACCGGGACGGTCGTGCCCGACCGGCAGTGCCGCCGATCCGACCCGGACCACCGGGACCAGCCGGGTGTCCCGGTGGTGCCGGGCCACCGGCGCGGCGAGCCGGGCGGTCAGCGTCGGCGGTTCGGCCCGGCCGGCGAGCCGGCCGAGCAGTGGGTGGAGCAGGGTCAGCACGGCGGCCAGGGCCGCGTACGGGTTGCCGGGCAGCCCGACGACGAATCGCCCGTCCGGCAGGATGGCGAGCAGTTGCGGATGCCCGGGCCGGCAGGCGACGCCGCGTACCGGCACCTCGGCGGCGAGCGTGTCCAGGGCCCGGCGCAGGTGGTCGGCGGCCCCGGCCGAGGTGGCGCCGCAGACCACCAGCACGTCGGCGTCGGAGCGGAGCAGGGCGGCGACGAGGGTGGACGCGTCGTCGGCGATCCGGATCTCCCAGGCCGGCTCGGCCCCGGCGGACCGGAGCAGCCCCGGCAACATCGGCCCGATGGCGTCCCGGACCTGTCCGGCCGCCGGGATGCCGGCGGTGCGCAGCTCGGTGCCGGTGAGCACCGTGCCGACCCGGGGCCGGCGGTGCACGGTCAGGGTGTCGTGCCCGAGGCTGGCGGCGAGCCCGAGCACGACCGGGTTGACGACCGTGCCGGCGGGCAGCACCTCGCGGCCGGCCGGGCAGTCCTCGCCCCGGCGGCGTACGTGCCGGCCGGGCTCGACCGGGCCGTCGACGGCCCGGCCGGTGCGGGTGGCCCGCTCGTAGGGGAGCACGGCGTCGGCGCCGACCGGCACCACGGCACCGGTGCCGATCTCGACCGCCTCGCCGGGGGCCAGCGGAGTGGGCCGGCCCGGGTCGCCGGCCAGCACCCGCCCGGTGAGCTGCCACGGGCCGGGGCCGGCCACCGCGTAGCCGTCCATCGCGGCGGCGTCGTACGCCGGCAGCGGGGAGAGCGCGACGAGCGGCACCGCCAGGGTGCGGCCGAGCGTCTCGGGCAGCGGGCGTCGCACGCGGCCGAGCGGCCGGGCCGCCCCGCGGGCGTGCCGCCGGGCCTCGGGCCAGGTGACGGCGCTCATCGTCCGGCGTCCGGCCGGGGCCACTCCTCGGCCGGCCGGCCGAGCCGGTCGTCGATGGCCCACCGCGTCCGCTCGTCCAGCACGCTCATGCCGTCTCCTCGCTCTGTCCGGCCGACCTGGACAGCCGCCGGATCGTGATGGACAATACTGCACAAGACATACAGTATACAGTTGCCGGTTGGAGGCACCAGATGACGGACTCCAGCAACGACACCGCGGTGCGCGAGATCAGCGATCTCTACGGCCGCCGCTACCGGATCGGCGAGACCGACCGGACCCTGTTGGGCCGGTCCCGGAGCTGGATGCTGGTGCTGCCCTGGGCCGCGATGCTGGCGATCAGCCTGTTCCAGTACGGCTTCGGTGCCGCCCTGCCCACCCTGGTCGCCGGCAACGGCTGGCGGCTGACCGAGGCGCTCGCCGTCTTCGGCGTCTGGGTGGTCTGCCAGGCGGCCAGCTCGCCGCTGGCCGGATGGTGGTACCGGCGGGTGCGCCGGCGGCTCGCCGTGCCGATGCTGGTCGGCGCGGCCTGCTGCCTCGTCGCCCTGCTCACCCTGGCGTACCGCACCGATCTGCCCGCCGTGCTGCTCGGCTACGGGGTGCTCGGTGGCGTCGGGGCCGGACTGGTCTACCTGACCTGCATCGCCTGTGTCACCGAGTGGTTCCCGGAGCGGATCGCCGGCCGGGTGGCGCTGGTCGGCGCCGCGTTCGGCTACGGCTCGATCCCCTTCGTGGTCCTCGCCGGCTACGGCCTCGACGCCGGCAACCGGCAGGCCGTGCTCGGCGGCACGGCGCTCGCCGTCTTCGCGGTGGTGGCCGCCTGCGGCCTGCTGATGCGCAAGCCGCCGCGCAACTGGTGGCCGGCGCAGATCGATCCGCAGCGCTGGGCCGTGGACCGGCGGCTCAACCGCAGCATCCCGCACAACCGTCCCGCCGCCCGCCCCTTCCCGCCGAGGGCGGCGGTGCGCAGCGGCATGCTGCCGATGATGTTCGTGGTGGTGGTACTCACCGCGACGATGGCGCTCTTCGACATCGCGTACCTGGCCGGTGCCGCGTACACCCTGGGGCTGCCGGCGCTGACCCTGGTGGCCGGGATCGGGGCGCTGGCCGCGTCGAACGGGCTCGGCCGGGCGGTGACCAGCTCGCTCTCCGACCGGATCGGCCGGCGCGGCACGCTCGGCCTCTCCCTGCTGGTCGGCGGGGTGGCCCAGTTCGGGCTGCTCGCGGCGGCGACCAACGACAACCACCCGGTCGCCGTGGTCGGCTTCGCCACGCTGGCCGGCGCGGGCACCGGAGCCGGCTACTCGCTGCTGGTCAGCATGGTCCGGGACTGGTTCGGCGACGCCGCCACGGTGGCCAACTACGGCATCGTCTACAGCGGCAAGGCGCTCGGCGGGCTGCTCGGCATCGTGCTCGCCGCCCTGGTGGTGGGCACCCCGGAGTCGGTGGTCCCGTTCCTGGTCGCCGGCTCGCTCGGCCTCTTCGGCGCGGCGCTGACCCGCTGGATGCGCCAGCCCGGGCTGGCCGTGGTCCGGCTTCCGTCGCCGCTTCCCGCCGACCGGCTCTAGCCGATGGGACGGGTGACGAGCCGCCGACGGCTGGTCCGGATCGTCGACGGGACGGTCAGCGAGCCGGTGGACACGCTGGCGGCCGAGGAGCCGCTGGAGATCCGGGTGCACGGGCGTCCGCTGGTGGTGACCATGCGTACCCCGGGCGACGACTTCGACCTGGCGGCCGGGTTCCTGGTCAGCGAGGGGGTGGTGCGGTCCGCCGGCCACGTCGCCGGCATCCGCTACTGCGCGGGTGCCACCGCGGACGGGGTCAACACCTACAACGTGGTCGACGTGGTGCTGGCGGCCGGGGTGGCGCCACCGGATCCCTCGCTGGAGCGCAACTTCTACACCACCTCGTCCTGCGGACTCTGCGGCAAGGCCAGCCTGGACGCGGTGCGTACCGTGGCGGCCTGGTCGGTGCGGGACGATCCGCTGCCGCTCGACCCGGACGTGCTCAGCACCCTGCCGGAGACCCTGCGGGCCGCCCAGCGGGTCTTCGACCGGACCGGCGGGCTGCACGCGGCGGCGCTCTTCTCCGCCGACGGTCGGCTGCACTGCCTGCGCGAGGACGTCGGGCGGCACAACGCGGTGGACAAGGTCGTCGGTTGGGCGCAGCGTAACGGGCGGTTGCCGTTGCGCGGCACCGTGCTGATGGTCAGCGGGCGGGCCTCCTTCGAGCTGGTGCAGAAGGCGGTGATGGCCGGCATCCCGGCGCTGGCCGCGGTCTCCGCACCCTCCTCCCTCGCCGCCGACCTGGCCGAGGATGCCGGGCTCACCCTGGTCGGCTTCCTCCGTGGCGCCTCGATGAACGTCTACGCCGGAGCGCACCGGCTCCGGCGGAGCAGCCCGAGCACGCTGCCGGCCTGATCCCCGGCCAGCTCCGGCACCGCCGGGGGAGGGCCGGCGGTCCGGGATGCGCGAGGTCCGGGCGGAGGTGTCGGACTCCGCCCGGACCGGCGCCGACCTCGGGCACGCCCCGCCGGGTGCCGGTGGCGTCCGCCCGCCCCTCGGCACCCGGCGTGACCGTCGGCGGTCAGCGCGCCGGCAACGCCCCCCGGCTCAGCGCGCCGGCAACGTTCCGCGGCTCAGTGCCTCAGCGACGTTGCGCGGCTCAGCGTGCCAGCAGCGTCTCGCGCATCAGGGCGGCGGTCTCGGACGGGGTCCGCCCGACCCTGACCCCGACCGCCTCCAGGGCCTCCTGCTTGGCCAGCGCCGTGCCGGACGACCCGGAGACGATCGCGCCGGCATGTCCCATCGTCCTGCCCTCCGGCGCGGTGAACCCGGCGACGTATCCGACCACCGGCTTGCTGACGTGTTCCGCGATGTACGCCGCCGCCCGCTCCTCGGCGTCCCCGCCGATCTCGCCGATCATCACGATCGCGTCCGTTTCCGGATCGTCCTCGAAGGCCCGGAGGCAGTCGATGTGCGTGGTGCCGACGATCGGGTCGCCGCCGATGCCGACGCAGGTGGAGAATCCGAAGTCGCGCAGCTCGTACATCATCTGGTAGGTCAGGGTGCCGCTCTTGCTGACCAGGCCGATCCGGCCCCGCTTGGTGATGTCGGCCGGGATGATGCCGGCGTTGGACTGACCGGGACTGATCAGTCCGGGGCAGTTCGGCCCGATGATCCGGGTCCGGTTGCCGGTGGCCCGGGCGTACGCCCAGAACTCGGCGGTGTCGTGCACCGGGATGCCCTCGGTGAGCACCACGGCCAGGCCGAGCCCGGCGTCGATCGCCTCCAGCACGGCTCCCCTGGCGAACCGGGGCGGTACGAAGACCACCGTCACGTCCGCCCCGGTCGCCCGGACCGCCTCGGCGGCGGTGTCGAAGACCGGGATCCCGTCCACGTCCCGGCCGCCCTTGCCCGGGGTGACCCCGGCGACGATGTTGGTGCCGGCGGCGACCATCCGGCGGGTGTGCCTCGTCCCCTCGGTGCCGGTGATGCCCTGGACCAGCACCCTGCTCCGCTCGGTGAGGAAGATTGCCATGACCGTCACGCCCCCTTGCCGGCGAGTTCGGCGGCGAGCCGCGCCGCGCCGTCCATCGTGTCCACCAGCCGTACGCCGGGGAGCGCGGCCTCGGTGAGGATCTGCCGCCCCCGGGCGGCGTTGTTGCCGTCGAGCCGGACGACCAGCGGCTTGCTGATCGCCTCGCCCCGGCCGGCGAGCAGCCCGACCGCGGCGACGATGCCGTCGGCGACCGCGTCGCAGGCGGTGATCCCGCCGAAGACGTTGACGAGGACGCTGCGCACGTCGGGGTCGCCGAGGATGATCTCCAGTCCGTCCGCCATCACCTCGGCCGAGGCGCCGCCGCCGATGTCGAGAAAGTTCGCCGGCCTGACCCCGCCGTACCGCTCGCCCGCGTAGGCGACCACGTCCAGGGTGCTCATCACCAGGCCGGCGCCGTTTCCGATCACTCCCACCGAGCCGTCCAGCTTGACGTAGTTGAGGTGTTTCCCGGCGGCCCGCGCCTCCAGCGGGTCGGTGGCGGTGACGTCGACGTACCGCGCGTGCCCGGGCTGGCGGAACCGGGCGTTGTCGTCCAGCGTCACCTTGCCGTCCAGCGCCCGTACGCTGCCGTCCGCCAGCCGGGCCAGCGGGTTGATCTCGACCAGGGTGGCGTCCTCCGACCGGAAGACGTTCCAGAGCCGGACGAGGACCCGGGCGACGTCCTCGCGTACCTCGTCGGGCAGGCCGGCGGCGACGGTGAGCCGGCGTGCGGCAGCCAGGTCGAAGCCGCCGGTCGGGTCCACCCAGGTCCGGGCCAGTGCCTCCGGGTGCTCGGCCGCGACCTGTTCGATCTCGACGCCGCCCCGGGCGGAGACCAGGGCGAGGAACGACCGGTGCGAGCGGTCGAGCAGGAAGGAGACGTAGTACTCGTCGACGATGTCGCTGGCCTCGGTGACCAGCACCCGGTGCACGGTGTGGCCCCTGATGTCCATGCCCAGGATCGCGGTGGCGACGTCCCGGGCGGCGTCGGGTCCGTCGGCCAGCCGCACTCCGCCGGCCTTGCCCCGGCCGCCGGTCCTGACCTGGGCCTTGACCACCACGCGCCCGCCGATCCCGGTGGCCGCCGCGCGGGCCTCGTCCGGGGTGCCGGCGACGCGGTTGCGGCTGACCGGCACGCCGTGCGTGGCGAAGAGTTCCTGTGCCTGGTGCTCCAACAGGTCCACCGGGCCTCCCTTCTTCTCGACCTTCGGTGGGTTGCCTCGCCATCCCTCGGCGGGCCGGACGGGCGGAAAACGTCCCGCTACCCCCTAGACACTCCGCTGTTACATGGGCCACGATATTGCCTACCCCATACGGTATGCAATCCCGAGATGCACGGCGGGGCGCGCACAGGAGGTTGGCATGGGTAAGGCACTGGAGGGCGTACGGGTCCTCGACATGACGCACGTGCAGTCCGGTCCCTCGTCCACGCAGATCCTGGCGTGGCTGGGCGCGGACGTGATCAAGTTGGAGGCGCCGGGTCAGGGTGACATCACCCGCACCCAGCTGCGCGACATCCCCGAGGTGGACAGCCTCTACTTCACGATGCTCAACGGCAACAAGCGCAGCATCACCCTGAACATGAAGCACGAGCAGGGCAGGGAGGTCTTCACCCGGCTGGTCTCCGGGGTGGACATCCTGGTGGAGAACTTCGGCCCCGGCGTGGTGGAGCGGTTCGGCTTCCCCTGGGAGCGGCTCCAGGAGATCAACCCCGGCCTGATCTACGCCTCCATCAAGGGCTTCGGCCCCGGCCGGTACGCCAACTTCAAGGCGTACGAGGTGATCGCCCAGGCGATGGGCGGTGCGATGAGCACCACCGGCTTCGAGGACGGCCCGCCGACCGCCACCGGGGCGCAGATCGGCGACTCCGGCACCGGCATCCACCTGGTCGCCGGCATCCTCGCCGCGCTCTACCAGCGCACCCACAGCGGGCGCGGCCAGCGGGTCCAGGTCGCCATGCAGGACGCGGTGCTCAACCTCTGCCGGGTCAAGCTCCGCGACCAGCAGCGGCTGGCGCACGGCCCGCTGGGGGAGTACCCGAACGAGAGCTTCGGCGACGAGGTGCCGCGCTCCGGCAACGCCTCCGGCGGCGGCCAGCCCGGCTGGGCGGTGCGCTGCGCCCCCGGCGGTCCGAACGACTACATCTACGTGATCATCCAGCCGGTGGGCTGGAAGCCGATCTGCGAGCTGATCGGCAGGCCCGAGCTTGCCGACGACCCGGCCTGGAACACCCCGCAGGTGCGCCTCTCCAAGCTCGACAAGGCGTTCGCGCTGATCGAGGAGTGGACCGAGCGGCACACCAAGCAGGAGGTCATGGAGAAGCTCAACGCGCACAACATCCCGTGCGGGCCGATCATGTCGACCCGGGAGCTGATCGAGGACGAGACGCTGGCCCAGCTCGGCTCGGTGGTCGAGGTCGCGCATCCGGCCCGGGGCGCGTACAAGACGGTGGGCAACCCGATCAAGCTCTCCGACTCGCAGGTCGAGGTGGAGCGCTCGCCGCTGCTCGGCGAGCACACCGTGCAGGTCCTCGGCGAGCTGGGCTACTCCGCCGAGCAGGTCGGCGAGCTGCGCGCCGCCGGCGCCATCTGATCCCGCAGCACCTTCCTAAGGAGACGCGCACATGCCATCTTCCGACAGCAGCTACGACCGCGAGGCCGTGCGGCGGGTGCTGGACCAGGCCGGCGCGGAGGGCCGGAGTTCGCTCACCGCTCCCGAGGGGCGGCTGGTGGTCGAGGCGTACGGGATCGCCACCCCGGGCGAGGGACTGGCCGGCAGCGCCGACGAGGCGGTGGCGCTGGCCGAGCGGATCGGCCCGCCGGTGGTGCTGAAGATCGTCTCGCCGGACATCCTGCACAAGACCGAGGCCGGCGGGGTCCTGGTGGGGCTCCGCACCCCGGCCGAGGTGGCCGCCGGCTATGACACGATCATCGCCAACGCCGGGGCGTACCAGGCGGATGCGAAGATCATCGGGGTACAGGTCCAGCAGCAGCTCGACGCCGGGCACGAGGTCATCGTCGGCACGGTCACCGACCCGACCTTCGGCAAGGTGGTCGCCTTCGGCCTCGGCGGCGTACTGGTCGAGGTGCTCAAGGACGTGACGTTCCGGCTCGCCCCGACCGACACTTCGACCGCGCTGTCGATGATCGACGGGATCGCCGCGGCCGAGATCCTGCGCGGCGTACGCGGCGCCGAGCCGGCCAACCGGGAGGTGCTGGCCGACCTGATCGTCCGGCTCTCGGACCTGGTCACCGACTTCCCGGAACTGGCCGAGGTGGACCTCAACCCGGTGCTGGCCACCGCCAGCGGCGCCACCGCGGTGGACGTGCGGATCCTGGTCGACCCGGCCGCCGCCGCGCAGCCGGAGCGTTTCACCGACGAGGAAATCCTGGCCGGCATGAACCGGATCATGCGGCCCGCCTCGGTAGCGGTGATCGGTGCCTCCGCCGAGACCGGCAAGATCGGCAACTCGGTGATGAAGAACCTGGTGAACGGCGGCTACCAGGGCGAGATCTATCCGATCAACCCGAAGGCCACGGAGATTCTGGACCGCAAGGCGTTCGGGAGCATCGCCGAGGTGCCCGGCCCGGTCGACGTGGCGGTCTTCGCCATCCCGGCCAGGTTCGTGCCGCAGGCCCTGGCCGAGGTCGGCGCCAAGGGGGTCGCCGGGGCGATCCTGATCCCCTCCGGCTTCGGCGAGACCGGCAACCACGAGCTGCAGGCCGAGGTGGTCAGGATCGCCCGCCAGCACGGCGTACGGATCCTCGGGCCGAACATCTACGGCTACTACTACACCCCGGAGAACCTCTCGGCGACCTTCTGCACCCCGTACGACGTCAAGGGCGGGGTGGCGCTCTCCTCGCAGAGCGGCGGCATCGGGATGGCGATCCTCGGCTTCAGCCGGGCCGCCCGGATGGGCGTCTCCGCGATCGTCGGGGTCGGCAACAAGGCCGACATCGACGAGGACGACCTGCTGACCTTCTTCGAGAGCGACCCGAACACCCAGCTCGTCGCGATGCACCTGGAGGACCTCAAGGACGGCCGCTCCTTCGCCGACACCGCCCGCCGGGTCTCCAGGACCAAGCCGGTGGTGGTGCTCAAGGCCGGCCGCACCCAGCAGGGCGCCAGAGCCGCCAGCTCGCACACGGGCGCGCTGGCCGGCAACGACCGGGTCTACGACGACATTCTCCGCTCCAACGGTGTGATCCGGGCGCCCGGCCTGAACGACCTGCTGGAGTACGCCCGCGGCATCCCGCTGCTCCCCACCCCGCAGGGCGAGAACGTCGTCATCATCACCGGTGCCGGCGGCTCCGGGGTGCTGCTCTCGGACGCCTGCGTGGACAACGGCCTCACCCTGATGGAGATCCCGCCGGACCTCGACGAGGCGTTCCGCGCCTTCATCCCGCCGTTCGGCGCGGCCGGCAACCCGGTGGACATCACCGGCGGGGAACCGCCGGCCACCTACCGCAACACCATCGCCCTGGGCCTGACCGACCCCCGCATCCACGCGCTGATCCTCGGCTACTGGCACACCATCGTCACCCCGCCGATGGTCTTCGCCGAGCTGGTGGTCGACGTGGTCGAGGAGTTCCGGGCCAAGGGCATCCAGAAGCCGGTGGTCGCCTCACTCGCCGGAGACGTCGAGGTCGAGGAGGCCAGCGAGCACCTCTACCGGCACGGGATCGTCGCCCATCCGTACACCACGGAGAAGCCGGTCGCGGTGCTCGGCGCCAAGTACCGGTGGGCCCGCTCCGCGGGTCTGCTCAACGGCACACCGGAGGGCCGCTGAGCAATGCACGGCAGTTCCACCCGACCAGGCAGGTGGAGGGGCCACTAGCGACACGGCGACCCGCTCCGCGGCCAGGGGTCAACGGACACATGCGTCGGAACCGGCCCGTCCTCCGGTTCCGTACGACGTCACAGTCCCGAGGAGGTCCAAGCGTGGACGCTTCGAACAGCCCTTACCCAACGCAGCCGACGAGTACGACACCGGCGGCCGGCACCGCCGCGCTGCCGGAGCAGCCGCCCGGCGGTGCCGCCCCGGCGCCCGCCACCACCGAGGAACGGGTGTGGCGGGCCGGAAAGCTCGAACCGATGCCGATCCGGGAGCTGCCCAAGGCTCCGCCCTCGGTCCACCTGCTCGGCCCGACCGTCTTCCTCGTCGCGCTCGGCGTCGGCATGGGGGAGTCGTACATGTGGCCCCGGCTGGTCCTGATCTTCGGGCCGGAGATCCGGTGGCTCTTCCTGATCGGCGTGACCCTGCAGGCCTTCGTGATGCTGGAGATGGCCCGGTACGCGATGGCCACCGGGGAGAGCATCTTCTTCGGCGCCGCCCGGGTCTTCAAACCGCTGATGTGGTTCTTCTTCAGCGTGGCGATCCTGGTCTACATCTGGCCGGGGCACCTCTCCACCGGCGCCGCCGCCTTCGAGGAGGTGACCGGGATACCCTGGACGGTCAGCGCCTGCGTCGGCCTGATCCTGGTCGGCATCGTCTTCAGCCTGGCCAAGGTGATCTATCCGCTGCTGGAGAGCCTGCTCGGCCTCCTGATCGGCGTACTGGTGATCGGCACCTCGGTGGTCGCCTCGATCGTCGGGCAGTGGAGCGACGTCACCGCCACCCTCGGCGGCATGTTCCACTTCGGCTACCTGCCGGACGAGGCGATGTCGGCGGCCTGGTTCCCGGTGATCGTCGGAGCGATCGCCTTCGCCGGCCCCTCCGGGATGCAGCAGATGTGGTACACGCTGCACCTGCGGGACTCCGGCGCCGGCATGGGCGCGCACATCCCGAAGATCCGGGGGCTGCGGCACGCGGGTCAGCAGGAGGAGATGCCCTCCCGGGGCTTCATGTTCGACACCGACAGCCCGGCGGAGATGCGGAAGTGGAGGGGCTGGCGGCGCTGGGTCACCTTCGACGCCCTGCTGCTCTTCTGGGGCGTGACGATGCTGGTCACCATCTCGTTCACGGTGCTGGCCCAGACCGCCGTCCGGGAGAACCCGGGCGTCGGTGACGTGATCCGGGACGGCGAGCGGGAGGTGGCGTTGACCGCGATGGCCGAGGCGTTCGCCTCGGCCGGTGCCCCGGTGCTGCACGGGGTCTTCCTCGGCTTCATCGCGCTGATCGGTCTGAACGCCACGCTCGGGCTCTTCGACTCGTTCTCCCGGGGCCAGGCGGACATGACCTACCACTTCGTACCCGGGGCCAAGCGGTTCAGCATGTCGAAGCTCTACGCCGGCTTCCTCTGGGGTGTCATCACCTTCGGCATCCTGATCCTCAACTTCGGTCCGGCGGACGGGCCGGGGGCGATCCTCGACGTGCTGGCCTTCCTCTCCACCTTCGCGATGGGCGCGTACTGCGTCGTGCTGCTCCTGGTGAACAACCGGATGCTGCCCAAGCCGATCCGCCCCGGGATCCTGCAGAACGCGGTGATCGGTTTCGGCGCGGTCTTCTACCTCGGCATGCTCGTCTACAGCCTGGTCAGGTTCGGGGTGGTCATATGACCCGGCACGGCATCCTGCCCGAGCCGGACGGGACAGCGGCATGACCGGCAACCACGTACGCCACCTCGGTGAGCTCGCCCTGCCGGCTGCCGGCATCGGGGCGGCCGCCGGGGTGGCGGCCGCCGGGCTCGCCCTGCTGGCCGGCCAACCGATCGGCTGGGCGCTCGCCAACGGCCTCGGGCTCGGCCTGCCCCTGGTGCTGCTCGGCGGCGGGTTCGGGCTGCTGCTCGGCTCCGGCCGCGTCTCGCCGGGCGTCTTCGCCCCGGTCGCGCTCTACTGGTTCCTCGGCTTTCCGGTCGCCCGGGTGGTCCACGAGGCGCTGGTCGGCCTGCTGGTCGTCGGCCGGCCGGTCCTTCCGCCGGACCTGCTCGGCTTCCTCGCCTACCAGGCGATCGTCAGTCTCGGCTTCGCCATCGGCTTCAGTTGGCTGCACGAGCGGATCGCGCCGGGCTGGCTGCGCCGGATCCGGCACCGCAACCCGGCCGCCGACCGGCTCTTCGCCTTCTATCTGCGGCATGCCGAGGCGCAGTGGACGGCCCGGGAGAGCCGCCGGCAGGCCAGGGCCGCCCGGCGGGCCGCCGGCCGGCTGACTTCGAACCGCGCGGAGGGAGAGCTGTGAACCTGCCGCTCTGGGTGTGGGCCGTCACGATCGTCGCGTTCCTCGGGATGATCGCGTTCGACTTCTATCTGGTCGCCCGGAACCCGCGCGAGCCGTCCTTCCGGGAGTGCGTCGCCTGGGTGACCTTCTACGTGCTGGCCGCGGTCGCCTTCGGGTTGGTCCTGATGGCGACGGCCGGGGTCGGCTACGGCGGCCAGTTCTTCGCCGGCTGGCTGACCGAGTACTCGCTCAGCGTCGACAACCTATTCGTCTTCATCATCATCATGAGCCGGTTCGCGGTGCCGCTGAAGTACCGGCAGAAGGTGCTGCTCATCGGCATCGTGCTGGCGCTGCTGATGCGGGGCGTCTTCATCGCGGCCGGCGCGCAGGCGATCACCCGGTTCGACTGGCTCTTCTACGTCTTCGGCGCCTTCCTGATCTACACCGCGGTCAAGCTGGTCGGGCCGCAGCAGGAGGACGAGTTCTCCGAGAACATCGCGCTGCGTACGGCGAAGCGGATCCTGCCGACCACCGAGTCGTACCGGGGCGCCTCGGTGCTGGCCCGGGTGGACGGCCGGTTGATGGTGACCCCGATGCTGATCGTCATGGTCGCCATCGGCACCACCGACCTGCTCTTCGCGCTCGACTCCATCCCGGCGATCTTCGGGCTGACCCAGGAGCCGTACCTGGTCTTCACCGCGAACACCTTCGCGCTGATGGGCCTGCGGCAGCTCTACTTCCTGATCGGCGGGCTGCTGGACCGGCTGGTGTACCTCAGCAGGGGCCTGGCGTTCGTCCTGGCCTTCATCGGCGTCAAGCTGGTGCTGGAGGCGCTGCACCACGACGGCGTCGAGTGGGCCCCGGCGGTGCCGATCGCCGTCTCGCTCGGGGTCATCGTCGGCACGTTGACCGTCACCACCGTGGCCAGCCTGCTGAAGTCGCGGCGGGACCGGCTCCGGCGGCCGACCGCCGCCACGGAGGGGTTGGAGACCGAGGCCGTCGGTGCTCCGACCTCCGTGACGGCGGATCGGGACGGGGTCTGACCGGTGATGTCAGACCTTTGCCAGGTCACCCTCGGTGGCGGAGCCTCGGAGGAAGCGCTCGATCTCCTCGTCGCTGGGCCGGGCGGCCCGGCGCTGGGCCTCCAGCGCCGCCGCCAGACCGAGCCCGAGGGAGCGTCCGTCAGCCGGGAACCCGGTCGGCAGGGCCAGCCGGTCGGAGAGTCGGGTCAGGGAACGTGAGAACGTTCGCCAGGTGGTCATGACAGCATCACTCCTGCTGCTTGTCGGCCTGCCCGGGAAACGACGCTTCCCGGGACCGTGCGCACCGGGCCGGACGGGATGAGACCGTCCGGGACGGTGGTCCGGCAGGACATGGTGTGAACGGCACGCCGATCTCTCCTCTGTGGAGCTACCCGGTGCCGCGCCACCACAAACCCTCGTGCTCGTCCTGTCCGGCGACAGGTCCTGTTCGACGGTTCCAGGATACCGCCTTCGGTATACAAAAAACGATGTAGTGACCAAGGCCACCGCGTCGCTCACCGGTCCACGACCGGGCAGCTCGACGGCGGTGTGGATCGGCTGCCCGGAAAACGTCCCTGCCACCCCCTAGACACCCTGCTGTTACATGGTCCACGATTATTGCCTACCCCATACGGTATGCACTTCGAGGGACAGCGAGGGACGGTCGCCGCTTCCCCGCGCGCCCGCACGACGATGATGGAGGACCCTGATCATGACCATCGCTTCCGTCCGGGAGTCAGAGGCTGACGGCCCCGTAGGTGCGAAGAAGCTCACCGACGGGATCCATCTGGTCGTCGACGCGCTCAGGCTCAACGAGATCGACGCCATCTACGGCGTGGTCGGCATCCCGATCACCGACCTGGCCCGCCTGGCGCAGGCGTCCGGCATCCGCTTCATCGGCTTCCGGCACGAGAGCGCCGCCGGGCACGCGGCGGCGGCGGCCGGCTTCCTGACGAAGAAGCCGGGCATCTGCCTGACGGTCTCCGCTCCGGGTTTTCTCAACGGGCTGGTGGCCCTGGCCAACGCCACCGTGAACTGCTTCCCGATGGTGCAGATCTCCGGGTCCAGCGAGCGGCACCTCGTCGACCTGCAGCGGGGCGACTACGAGGAGATGGACCAGCTGTCGGCGGCGCGACAGTTCGCCAAGGCGGCATACCGGGTCCACCGGGCGGAGGACATCGGCCGCGGCGTGGCCCGCGCGATCCGTACCGCCGTCTCCGGACGACCGGGCGGCGTCTACCTCGACATCCCGGCCGCGGTCCTCGGCGAGGTCGTCGACGCGGATCTGGGCGCGGCGTCACTGTGGCGGGTCGTCGACCCGGCACCGCGTCAGGTGCCCGATCCCGCCGCCCTCGACCGCGCGATCGAACTGCTCGCCGGCGCCCAGCGGCCGCTCGTCGTGCTCGGCAAGGGCGCCGCGTACGCGCAGGCGGACGACCAGATCCGCCGGTTCGTCGAGCTCACCGGTCTGCCCTACCTGCCGATGTCGATGGCGAAGGGCCTGCTCCCCGACGACCACCCGCAGTCGGTGGCCAGCGCCCGATCACTCGCCATCCGCCGGGCCGACGTCGTGATGCTCGTCGGCGCGCGCCTGAACTGGCTGCTCGGGCACGGCGACGCACCGCAGTGGAACTCCGACGCCAGGTTCATCCAGGTGGACATCGCCAGCACCGAGCTGGACAGCAACCAGCCGATCGCGGCGCCGCTCGTCGGTGACGTCGGTTCGGTGCTACAGGCCCTGGTCGACCGGAGCGGATCCGGTCGGATCGCCGTCCCGGCCCAGTGGCGGGACGAGCTCGCGGCCCGCTCCGCGGAGAACGTCGGCAAGATGACCAGGCGCCTCAAGGCCGCCGAAGCGGCACATCCGATGAGGTTCCTCGGGGCCCTACAGGCCATCCGCGACGTCCTGCGGGAGAACCCGCGGACGTACGTCGTCAACGAGGGCGCGAACGCGCTGGATCTGGCGCGCAACACGATCGGCATGCAGGTGCCGCGACACCGCCTGGACAGCGGCACCTGGGGCGTGATGGGCATCGGCATGGGGTACGCGATCGCCGCCGCGGTCGAGACCGGAGACCCGGTCGTCGCCATCGAGGGCGACAGCGCGTTCGGGTTCAGCGGCATGGAGCTGGAGACGATCTGCCGCTACGGCCTGCCCGTCGTCACGGTCGTGCTGAACAACAGCGGCGTCTACCGTGGCGACGACGCGTCGACCTCCGGGGACCCGGCCCCGACCGCCCTCCGGGCCCGGCACGACCTCATGATCGCCGCATTCGGCGGCCGGGGCTTTCGGGCGACGACTCCGGTGGAGGTCGCCGCCGCCCTGCGCGAGGCCCTGGCGCTGGGCAGGCCCGCGCTGATCGACTGCGTCATCGACCCCGCCGACGGGACCGAGAGCGGCAACATCTCCCACCTCAACCCCAAGGGCATCACGGTGCGGCGGTGAGGACGAGCACCACCCCCGCACCGCACGGTGCACGTCGATCACTGCGCCCCACCGCACCGACCGGAGGCTTGGTTTCCCATGTACACAGTTGCCGACCCAGCGACGGGTGAACTGATCGAAAAGATCGAGAACGCGACCGACGAAGAGGTCCGGGCGGCGATCGACCGCGTCCATCGTGGGTACCAGTCGTGGCGGCGTCGGCCGGTCACCGAGCGGGCCGCGATCGTCTCACGCGCGGCGGACCTCTTCGCCGAACGCGCCGACGAGCTGGCCGCGACGATGACGCTGGAGATGGGCAAGCGGATCAACGAGGGCCGCGGTGAGGTCGGCGTGGTCGCCGACATCTTCCGGTACTACGCCGACAACGGCCCCGCGCTGCTGGCCGACGAGCCGCTGGAGATCAGGGGCGGCAGGGCCGTGATCACCAAGAACCCCATCGGGCCGCTGCTCGGCGTCATGCCGTGGAACTTCCCCTGCTACCAGATCGCCAGGTTCGCGGCGCCGAACCTGGTCCTCGGCAACACGATCCTGCTGAAGCACGCCTCGATCTGCCCCCGGTCGGCGGCGGCGATCGAGCGGATCCTGCACGACGCCGGGGTGCCCGAGGACGTGTACGTGAACATCTTCGCGTCCAGCGCGCAGGTCCCGTGGATACTCGCGGACCCCCGGATCCAGGGGGTCTCGCTGACCGGCAGCGAGCGGGCCGGCATCTCGGTCGCCGCCGAGGCGGGAAAGAACCTGAAGCGGGTCGTCCTGGAGCTGGGCGGCTCCGACCCGCTGATCCTGCTGGACACCGACGACATGAAAAAGACGGTGAGGGCCACCGCGACCGCCCGGATGCGCAACTGCGGCCAGTCGTGCAACTCGCCGAAGCGGATGATCGTGCTCGCCGACATCTACGAGGAGTTCGTCGACCGGCTGACCAGGCATGTGGCCGAGACCTTCCTGCCGGGCGATCCCCGCGATCCTGCCACGAAGCTGCCACCGCTGGCGTCGGTCGCGGCCGCCGACGAGGTGGCCGGTCAGGTCGAGAAGGCCGTCCGGCAGGGCGCGACGCTGCGTACCGGTGGGCGCCGGGTCGACCGGCCCGGCGCCTATCTCGAGGCCACCGTCCTCACGGACGTGACCCCCGAGATGGACGCCTACTACGAGGAGATCTTCGGCCCTGTCGTGCTGGTCTTCCGCGCGGAGACCGAGGAGGAGGCGGTCGCGATCGCCAACGACTCGCCGTTCGGGCTCGGCGCCAGCGTGTGGGGCACGGATCCCGACCGGTTGCGCCGGGTCGCTGAGCGGATCGAGTCCGGCATGGTGTATCTGAACAGTGCCGGTGGGTCGCAGGCCGATCTGCCGTTCGGCGGGATCAAGCGCTCCGGGATGGGCCGGGAACTCGGCCCGGCCGGCATTGAGGAGTTCATGAACAGGAAATCCATCCGCCTGTGAAGAGGCACTAGCCGTCCAGCGGGGTGAGCAGGACGATCGGGATCTCGCGGTCGGTCTTGCGCGCGTAGTCGTCGTAGAGCGGGAAGATGTCCGCCATCTGGGCCCAGAGGGGGGCGCGCTCGGCCGGGGAGGCGACGCGGGCGCGTGCGGTGAACCGGCGAGTGCCGACCTGCACGCCGACGCTGGGGTCCGCCTGGAGGTTCATGAACCATGCCGGGTCCTCCTTGGCACCGCCCTTCGAGGCGACGACGACGTACTCGCCGCCCGAGGTGCCGTAGATCAGGCAGGTACGGCGGGGCGTACCGGTCCGGCGTCCGGTCGTGGCGAGCACGAGGGTGTGCACGCCGTTGTTCTCATGGCCTTCGGTGCCGCCCGAGGCGAGATACCTGCGGGTGTGCTCGGCGACCCAGTCCCATTGCGAGTCGGTGGCGCGGTCGAGGTCCTCGGCGGTGGCCATGGCGGCGGTCCTTTCGATGTCGGATGGTGCGGCCATCAGCCTAGGGCTTCGCGCTCGGCGGCCTCCTTGCGGCGCTGATGGTAGCTCTCCCGGGTCCGCTCGGTGTGCCGGCGCATCATCTCGCCGGCCCGCCGGCCGTTCCGGCCGGCGATCACCTCGATCAGCTCGGCGTGCTCGTCCCACGCCTCCCGCCCCCGGGACCGGGCGATCGGGGCGTAGTACCAGCGCACCCGCCGGTCGACCATCGAAATCAGTTCGGCGAGGACCTTGTTGCCGGACATCTCCACGACGTACGCGTGCAGGGCCGCGTTCGCCGCGACCAACTCCACCTGGTCGTCGTCCCGCAACGCCTTCTCGCCGGCCTCCTGAAGCTCGCGGAGCCGCTCGATCTGCTCCGGGGTGGCCTGCCGGGCCGCCAGCCGGGCCGACTCCGACTCCAGCAGGGTACGGGTGGCGAGGAGCTGGTCCGCCTCCTCCTCGGTCGGCACGTGGACGAAGGCGCCGAGCGCGGGGCGCAGGTCGACCCAGCCCTCGCTCTGCAACCGTTGCAGCGCCTCCCGGACCGGTTGCCGGCTGACGCCGAGCTGGGCCGCGAGCTCGTTCTCGACCAGGTGCTCGCCGGGGCGCAGCTCGCGGTTGATGATCATTTCCGCGATGACGTCGTAGACCGCCTGGCGCAGCGGCGCCGGCCGCTCCAGGGGCTGCCGGGCGGCCCGTGGCTCGCGACGCGCCGAGGCGAGCCGCCGCCGACCAGCACTGCCGCCGACGGGCGCGGTCGAGCCGTCCCAGTCGGTCATGGACCACCTCCGGGCGCGAGGAAACGAGCGGGCGCGGGCGCGCCGATGTGGGTTATAGCATACAGTAGTCGAGATGCAGTTATCGCCCGCTATCATATCGACGCGCGGCGATCAGCGGGCTGCCGGCGCGGGAAGGTCAGGCGGTGCTGCCCGGCGCGGGCTCGGCCCGCCAGCGCCAGTTCTGCCGGACGTACTGGACGCGCAGCCCGGCACGCCGCATGTTGTTCAGGGACTGGTTGACCCTGCCGTCGGTGAGGTTACCGGTCTCCGAGGCCAGCCAGCGGCAGCCGAGGCTGCGCGCCGCCTCGGCGCGGGCCGCGATCAACGCGGTCTGCCCGCCCAGCCTGCGGTGGCTGGGCAACACCGAGGCGGAGTGCAGCGAGCCGACCGGGTCGTGCACCGACAGGGTGGCCCCGCCGACGATGTCGGCTCCGTCCCAGACGGCGAAGGGATGGCAGGTCGGGTCCGCGAAGGCCGAGGCCATCATCTCGGCGAGCCCGTCGGGCGGCATGCCGTGGCCGCGTACCAGCACCGAGGCCCACTCCTCGGCGTCGTCCTCGTCGACCGGCCCGACCCGCAACCGGGTGCTGACGGCGGGGCGGACCCGGTCGCTGGGGGCCATGAGTTTCACCCACGACGAGACCGGGTCGAGGGCGTGGGCGGCGCTGATCTCGTCCCAGTCGGGCGGCAGGAACGACGGCGCGATCTGGACGACCGCGCTCGGCGTGCCCTGGTCGCGGTAGAACGCTACGACCCTGTCCAGCACGTCACGGGTGACCGGTGCGGTGACGCCGAACCCGAGGGCCTTGCTCCAGTACTGGACGGGGTCGTGCCGCATGGCGAGGACGACGGCGCCGCCGATCCGGGTGCCGGTGATCCCGAGCCGGGCGCGGACGGCGGGCGGGGCCAGGGTCTCGAGCCCGTACATGAACTCCGCCTCGGACCATTCGGCCAGGGCGGTCAGCTCTGCTGTCGAAGAGATGCTCACGTAGACACGATGGGCGCACCGGGCGGGAAGTTCGGAAGAACGGCTGTGACGCCACTCACCCCGCCCGCGCGGGGACCGGCGCCGGTCGGCGGGCGTGGTGCAGCCGGAACCGCTGCACCCGGCCGGCCCAGAGGTGCTGTACCCAGACCGCGCCGGGTGGGCAGTGGAACGGGTCGTCGGCCGGGTTGACCAGGTCCACCTCCCAGATGGTGATGTCCCGCGCGGCCACGACGTTCGTCAACCGCTGGTGCACCCGGTCGGTGAGGTCCCTCTCCATGGCCCGGACCGGGTAGTCGTAGCCGATGGTCCGGTGACCGCGCGGCCAGCTCGACTCGACCGTCGGCGACCAGTGGGCCGCGAGCGCCGCGGCGAAGTCGCCGCGCCGGGCCGCGTCGAGCGTCTCCTCGGCCTCCCGCCGCCTCGACCTGGCCAGCGGCAGGACGTCGTCGTGGGCCGCGTCCGCGGTGGCCAGCAGGGCCCGCGCCAGCTTGCCCCGGGCGTCGGCGAGCCGGCTGCGCACGGTGCCGACCGGCACGCCGCAGGCGTCGGCGATCTCCTGGTACGCGGTGACGCCGGTGAAGTACCGCAGCATCAGCACCAGTCGCAGCGGCGGCGACAGCTCCGCCAGGGCCTGCCAGACCCAGTCCCCGGTGGCGTGCCCGTCCAGCAGGTCGGCCGGGTCGGGTTCGGTCGACGGTAGGCTCGCCAGTCCGTCGAGCGGGACTGGTGTGGCGGCCCGTAGCCGCGTCCGGCAGGCGTTGCGGACCACCGTCCGCAGCCAGGGGCCGGCCGCCCCGGGGTCGCGCAGGTCGCCGATGCGGCGCAGGGCGATCACGGCGGTTTCCTGCACGGCGTCCTCGGCGTCCGGACCGTAGCCGAGGACGCCGTACGCCACGGCGAGCAGGGCCGGCCGGTGTCGGGTGAGCAGCAGGCCGAGGGCGCTGACCTCGCCGGCCTGGGCCGCACGGACCAGGCCGGCATCGGTGGGTTGCACGCAACCGAGGCTACCTGTGGCTCCGCGGCGCCCCCGCCCACGGGCCGGCTCCGCTATTCGATCTCCGGCACCGGCTCGAACTCGTTGACCTGGGCGATGGAGAGCCCGTGCGCGGTGTTCGCCTCCCGCTCGATCATGACCTCGACCAGCACCGGACGGCTGGTCCGCCGGGCCTCCTTGCTGGCCCAGGCGAGCGCGTCGGCGATCTCGTCGGGGTGCAGCACCCGGCGGCCGGCGCAGCCGTACGCCTCCATCACCTTGACGTTGTCGGTGCCGTACTCGTCATAGTGGATGTCCACCTCGTAGTTCATCCCGTAGCCGATCTCGGCCTGCCGGATCAGCCCCAGATACTCGTTGTTCAACATGACGAGGACGAACGGAATGTGGTATTGCGCGGCGACCGCCAGCTCCTCGACCAGGAACTGGAACGAGTAGTCGCCGACCACGCCGACCACCTCGGCGTCGGGCCTGGCCGACTTCACCCCGATCGCCGCCGGGATCTCCCAGCCGAGCGGGCCGGCCTGGCCGCAGACCTGGTAGTGCCGGGGCTTGAAGACGTGCTGGAACTGCCCCGACCAGATCTGGTAGAGCCCGATCGCGGTGACGAAGTAGGTCTCCGGACCGAAGAACTCGTTGATCTCCCTGAAGACCCGGGGAGCCTTGATCGGTACGGTGTCGAAGTCGTCCCGGCGGCGCAGTGTCGCGCGCAGCTCGCGTATCCGGGACACCCACCCGGTGCGGTCGCGCCGCACCCCACGACGGCGGCGTACCGCGTCGAGCAGCGCGGCGAGGAACGCCCCGGCGTCCGAGACCACCCCCAGGTCCGGGCCGAAGACCTTGCCGAGCTGGGTCGGCTCGATGTCGACGTGGATGAACGTCCGGTCGCCCCGATAGGTCTCCAGGTCGCCGGTGTGCCGGTCGCCGAAGCGGGCGCCGAGCGCGAGCACCAGGTCGGATTCCAGGAAGGACGCGTTGCCGAAGCGCTGCGTCGTCTGGATGCCGGTCATTCCGGCGAAGAGGTCGTGGTCCTCCGGGATCGCGCCCTTGCCCATCAGGGTCACCTGGACCGGGATCTCCAGCGTCTCGGCGACCTCCCGGAGCAGCTCGGCGGCCTCGCCGATGATGACCCCGCCGCCGGCCAGGATCAGCGGCCGGTCGGCGGCGAGCAGCATGTCCAGGGCCCGTTCGACCCGGGGCGGGTGCGGCTCGACCCGGTGCACCGGCAGCGGCGCGTCGATGGTGGCGTCCCACTCGATCTCCTGGCGCGCCACGTCGACCGGCAGGTCGATCAGGACCGGCCCCGGCCGCCCGGAACGGGCGATCCGGAACGCCTCCCGGAAGATCCAGGGTGCCTGGGCCGCCTCCTTCACCTGCACGGCCCACTTCGTCACCGGCTTGGCGATCTCGACGATGTCGACCGCCTGGAACGCCTCCTGGTGCAGCTTGGCGGTCGGCGCCTGGCCGGTGACGCAGACCATCGGGATGGAGTCCGCCTGTGCGGTGTAGAGCCCGGTGATCATGTTGGTGCCGGCCGGCCCGGAGGTGCCGATCGCCACCCCGACCCGGCCGTTGGTCCGGGCCCAGCCGTCGGCCATGTGGGTGGCGCCCTCCTCGTGCCGGACGATCAGGTGCCGGATGTCGCTGCGTCGCAGCGCGGCGTAGAGCGGCAGGATCGCGGCGCCGGGGCAGCCGAACGCGATGTCGACGCCCTCGGAGGCGAGCACCGAGACGACCGCGTCCATGCAGGGGATCTTGGCCATGGTTCAGACCTCCGGGTGGTGCGTGTGGGTGGGGACGGTGCCGGGTTTGCGGATAAGGGTCACGGGGGCCTCCAGGGCCTGGCACGTGCTGTGCGAAAGGGGGAGCCAGCCGGTCAGGCGGCCGTCATGCTGGGAGCCGGCGCCGGCCTGGCCAGGGTCCTGGCCAGCAGCTCGGTCGCGGCGTAGATGGTGCGCAGGGTCGGGGCCGGAGCCCCGGTGATGTCGGCGATCTCCACCACGGCGGCGACGACGGCGTCGAGCTCCAGCGCCTTGCCCGCCTCGAGGTCCTGCAACATCGAGGTCTTGTGGTGGCCGACCCGGCGGGCTCCCTCGACCCGTCTGCTGATCGAGATCTCGGGTCGGCTGCCGACCCGGTGCGCGATGTCCAGGGTCTCTGCCATCATCTGCTCGACCACCCGGCGGGTTCCCGGGCTCTCGCAGATCTCCGCCATCGTGGCCCTGGTCAGGGCGCTGATCGGGTTGAGCGAGACGTTCCCCATCAACTTGATCCAGATGTCGTCGCGCAGTCGCGGCTCGACCGGGCACTTGAGGCCGCCGGCCACCATCGCCGCGCTGAACCGCAGGCAGCGCTCCGAGACCGTGCCGTCCGGCTCGCCGATGGAGAACCGGGTCCCCTCCAGGTGCCGGATCACCCCGGGTGACTCGATCACGGTCGCCGGATAGACCACGCAACCGATCGCCCGCTCCGGCGCCATCACCGCCGAGGTCGCGCCGCCGGGATCGACGGCCTCGATGCGGTGCCCCTGGTACGGCCCCGGCAGCTTGTGGAAATACCACCACGGGATGCCGTTCTGCCCCGCGATGAGGGCGGTCCCGGGGCCGAGCAGCGGTGCGAGCAGCGGCCCCGCCGAGGCGTAGGAGTGCGCCTTGAGCCCCAGGAACACGTAGTCGACCGGCCCGACCTCGGTCGGGTCGTCGGTGGCGTGCGGGTGTGCGGCGAAGTCGCCGCGCGGGCTCAGCACCCGGACCCCGTGTGCCCGCAGTGCGGCCAGGTGCGGGCCGCGGGCGATCAGTTGGACGTCCACCCCGGCCCGGCACAGGGACGCCCCGACGTACGCGCCGATGGCGCCGGCTCCGAGCACAGCAACTCGCACGGGCTGCTCCCTTCTCGTACGACGTCCGCACGGCGTCGAGGCGACGCAGCGGTGTGCCCTTTCGTATGCGTTATGTTGACTACAGTATGCAATCTCGGATGACGCTGACAAGCCCGACCCGTCCGACGAGGAGGGCGGAGGCGACGCGGGACAGCAGGGACCCGTGTGGGCCGGTGCTGACGTTCACTCCCGGACAGTGGCGCGGTTTCGTCAGGCCGCGCCGGGACTCCCCGGAGGGCACGGGGTCACCGGGCCCGGTCGACGACCTCGAAGTAGTGCGCGAGGGCTTCCGCCGGGCGTACGTCGACGGCGGCCTCGTGCCCGACGCGGCCGGTCGAGGCCCGAAAGGTGGTGGTGCCGGCCGTCGGCCGGCCGCACCGGGCAGGATCGGGACGTCCCGGCCAGCGACCCGGCAGAGCACGCTGGCAAGCGACGCCCGGGCCACCGGCTCGGCGCTGACCGTCGTGATGCCGAGCAGGTCGCAGCGGGGCTGCGCCAGCAGGTACGCGAGGCAGACGGCGTCGTCGATGTCGTTGCCGATGTCGGTGTCCAGCAGGACGAGGCTGCGGTCGGCCATGTCGATGATTGTTCACCCGGGGACGGGCCGCTACCGCAGCGTCGAGCCGGTCACCGTGGGGTTGCGGGCGCCGAGGAAGAAGATGCCGGGAAAGCCCCGGGTCTCGAAGCCGTCGCTGGGGTTGCGGCGCAACGTCGAACCCTCGATCGTCATCGTCCCGGTCCGGTCGTTGCTGACGAAGAAGACCGCACCGCCGCCCTCGTGGGCACGGTTGTCCGTCACGACGCTGCCGGCGATCGTCACCGTGAACCGGTTGCCGTCGGTGTAGATGGCGCCGCCGCTGCCGCCGCCCGGCGTACCGCCCCGGGCCGGGTTGGCGCCCCGGCCGACCGCCCGGTTGTGGGTCAGCACGCTGTTCAGCACCACCCAGGAGACGCCGATGCTGCTCAGCGCGCCGCCGTTGGCGCAGCTCCCGCCCTGGCCGGCGGCGCCGCCGAAGGTGCTGTTCACCACGTACACCGGGAGGTTCCTGTGCTGGCTGAGCACCCGGATCGCCGCGCCGCCCAGGTCGGGGCCGGTCTGGTCGCAGCGGTTGCGGACGAAGCGCGAGTTGACCACCTTGAACCGGCCGCCCCGGACGAAGATCGCGCCGCCGCCACCGCCCTCGGCGCGGTCGCCGGTGGAGTTGCCGTCGGCGAAGACCAGGTTCTGCACGGTGAGCTGCGGATGGTCCTGGTCCTGGCAGTGCGAGGTGGTCCAGCCCTGCGCCTGGTCGCAGGTGTTCATGTAGAGGATCCGGCGCTTACCGCCGCCGCTGAGCGTGACCCTGCCGCCGCCGTCGAGCACGATCCGGGGGCCGGTCGAGTTTCTGATCTTCGCGGTCGCCCTCATCGTGATGGTGACCGGGGCGGGGCCGCAGGAGAAGGTGATGATGCCGCCCCTGGCCACCGCCGAGACCACCGCCTCCGAGGTGCAGCTTGCCGGCGTACCGTTGCCGATCACCCTGGTGGGGCGGGACGTCTGCACCGCGCGGGCCTCGGCCGGGACGGCGGCCCGGCCCCTGGGGTTGCCCGGTCTGGGCAGCGCGGGCACCGTCCGGGGCGCGGGGGTGGGCGTCGCCTGCGGTGTGGTCGTGTCGGACGGCGCAGGTGTCGCCGTGGCGGTTCCGGCGGCCGACGGATCCCACCGCGGGGTCGCCGCCCGCTCACCCGCGGAGGAGCCACAGCCGGTCAGGCCGACGACTGCGGTCAACACGGTCACGATCAGCCCCGGGGCGGTCCTGGTGCGCATCGGCAGATCGTAGGCCCGGCCGCCCGGACCAGCGTCATCGGCCGGAAGGCGTGCTCGCCCGGCCGGACTCAGCCGCCGCGCCCGGTCGGGACGAGTGGACGCCTGCGCCACGAGACCGTGTTCTGGGCCGCGATGCCGGTCAGGATGATCAGGACGCCGAGGGCCAACGTGACCGGTGGCACCAGCGGGGCGGCGGCGGTCAGGGCGGCCAGCAGCGGCAGTCCGATCACGATGGCCGGGCTGACCCGCGCGAACACGATGTAGCCGAGCGCGCCGCGAGCGATCAGGAAGAGCATCGGGGCGCCGACGACGACCACCGTCCAGGAACCCGGGGTCTCCCCGAACGGGCGACCGATGACGAGCTTGCTGGTGACGGCCGTGCCGATGATTCCGGTCACCATGATCAGATGTAGCAGGGCGGTGAGCTGGCTGAGCCGGATCGGATCGGCGGACCGGGCGATGGTGGCGGCCATCAGCGCCCCCGCGCCACCGATGTAGACCCGCCAGATCATCACCTTGACCGCGATGACCACGACCAGCGCCACGGCGTGCGGCACGGTGTACGCACCCGTGGTGAAGGCGCTGCCGGTGACATAGATCGAGACGCCGAGCGCGACGATGACGAACTGCCGGTAGCGCTCGGCGATCCGCTCGCCGACGAGCCGCTGGTTGTGCCGGGGCACGCGGCGCCACGACCCCGGCACGGGCCAGCCGAGCGTCGCCCCGACGTACTCGATCGTGATCGCCGCCGCCCAGAGCGCGTCCCGGGCCGTGCCCGACAGGGTTCCGCCGGCGAGCCAGCCGGCCGAGGAGAGGACGAACCAGCAGAAGATCCGGACGGTCCGCAGCCGCAGGGCGGGCGGGCCCAGGATCATCATGTAGAGGCCCGTGCCGATGGTGACCCCGACGTAGGTGGAGGCGAAGAGCAACCCGCGAGACCCGTACGCGTCCATCACCGTGGCGCCCATCAGCAGGATGCCCACCATGGAACCGATGACCCGCGGCAGCAGGAGCGCCGGGCTCAGCAGATCGCCCGCCCAGGCGGTCAGCGCCCAGAGCAGCGCGAAGGCGAGCAGCAGGATCAGGGTTCGTCCGGCGCCCACCCAGGTCAGGTCGTCGAACAACCTCTCCGCGAGCAGGATCAGCACGAAGACGAAGGCCAGGTCGAAGAAGAGTTCCAGGAACGCGGGACGGTTCGGCGTCTCGTGGACCGGTTCCGCCGCTCCGCCGTCCTCGTCCGCCGCCATCGATCGCTCGTTCCGGTCGCCTGCGCGGTGGAGAGCGAAGCGCCGCACACCCTTGTCCCCTCGAGGATAGGAGATCGGCAGGGCGCGTACCGGCGTTCGGCAACGGAAGTCTTGTCTGGCTTTGTACGGTTACCGGAACAGGTACCCAGGAGGCTCCCCGTCGTGACGACCGCCGAGCTGCCCCGGATCCTTCGCAGGCGGGGCGAGCCCGAATATCCGACGTTCCTGGAACTCTTCTTCGACCTCGTCTACATCTTCATGCTCTCCCGGCTCTCCACCGGGCTGGCCGGCGACCTCAGCGCCCGCGGCGTGTTCCAGACCGCGGTCCTGCTCTGCGCCGCCTGGTGGGTGTGGGTGCTGACCGCCTGGCTCACCGACATCTTCAATCCCCGTCTGGCGATCATCCAGGCCACGACCCTGGTGATCATGTTCGGCGCGCTACTGATGGCGGTGGCGGTGCCGGCCGCCTTCGCCGACCGCGGTCATCTCTTTGCCGTCGCGTACGTCGGCATCCATCTCGTCCGCGCCGGCGTGGTCATCGCGGCTACCAGGGTCAACCGGCACATCCAGGCCCCCACCATCCGGATCCTGTTCTGGTTCCTGGTCGCCGCGCCACTCTGGGTCACCGGAGCCTTCGCGGACGAGGTCCTCCGGTTGGTGCTCTGGGCGGTCGCGGTGGCCGTGGAACTCCAAGCGCCCCTGATCAGGTGGCCCACACCGTGGCTCGGCCGCACCGAACCCGCCCGCCAGCCCTTTACCGGCACGCACCTGGCCGAACGGCACCGGGAGATCTTCCTCATCGCGCTCGGCGAGCTGGTGCTGACCGTCGGCCTCGGCCTTGCCTACAGTGACCTCACGGCCCGCGAGGTGGCTGTCTGCGCGGTCTCCTTCGGCAGCGCCGTGCTGTTGTTCCTGCTCTACCGCCGGCAGGTGCGGCACCTGCTGCTGCGGCAGGGCGCCGCGGTGGAGGGGATACGACCGGGCATCTTCACGTCCTACAGCCACCTGACGATGGTCGGCGGTGTACTGCTGATCTCCACCGGCACCACCCTCGCGCTCGAACACCCGGACGCCGGATCGCCGGCCGCCTGGATTCCCGTCCTCCTCGGCGGCCCGGCGCTCGTGCTGCTCGGCAGTTGTCTCTTCGACCGGGTGACCACCGGCCGGATTTCCCCGTCCCGGGCGGCTGCGATCGGGGTGCTGGCCCTGGTCGGGCCGGCGACGCCCCTGCTACCGCCGGTGGGAGTCATGCTGGTGGGGGCCCTCGTCCTGCTGGCCACCCTCCTGGTCGAGACGGCCGCGGCCAGGCGACGCCGGTGATGCCGTCGGCGCCGGTGCGGGGTGGTCAGGGGACGCGGACCACGGGCCCCCGGCCGGCAGCGGGGACGGGTGCGGCCCAACCCTCCGGCACCGGCAGGCCGGCTGCCCGGCGGGCCAGGATCGCGGCGCCCACCTGGGCGGCCCGGGTGCCGAACGCGGAGGGGACCACCTCGGGCGCGCTCCGCCAGGCCAGTGCCGCACGCAGCGCGTCGCGTACCGGGTCGAAGAGCTGGGCGCCGGCCTCGGCGAGACCGCCGCCGAGCACGATCCGGGCCGGGTCCAGGGTCAGGGTGAGGGTGGCCAGGGCGATTCCCAGCGCGTGTGTCGCGGCGTCCCAGACCTCGCCGGCCAGCGGGTCGGTCGAGGCGGCGGCGGCGATGGCCCGGCTGTCCAGCCCGGAGGCACCGCCGAGCCGGAGATAGCGCCGGGCCAGGCCGCCGGCCGAGGCGTACACCTCCAGGCAGCCGCGCTGGCCGCAACTGCAGGGTTCGCCGCCGGGGTGCACCGGCATGTGTCCGACCTCCCCGGCCGACCAGGCCGTGCCGGGCACCGGCCCGCCGTCCAGCACCACCGTGGCGGCGATGCCGGTGCCGAGCGGCAGCAGCAGGAAGTTGGCCAGACCCCGGCCGGCCCCGGCGACCGCCTCGGCGACCCCGGCCGCCCGCGCGTCGTGCCCGACCGCGACCGGCAGTCCCAGGTCGTCGCCGACCAGGGCGCGCAGCGGCACGTCGCGGAAGCGGATGTTCGAGGCGTACCGCACCACGCCGGCGGCCTCGTCGACGATGCCGGGGGTGACCACGCCGATCCCGGCCGGCGTGACACCGGCGGCGAGCGCCTCGTCGCGCAGCCGCCGGCAGAGCGCCCGGAGCGCGCCGACCGGATCGCCGTCGGCCCGGGACGGCACCACCACCGAGTGCCGGACCCGGCCGTCCTCGTCGAAGGCCGCTCCCTTGATCGTCGTCCCCCCGACGTCGACGGCGAGGACACCGGGGCCGGTGACGAGCGTCCCGGACCGGGACCCCGGCCGGGCGCCGGTGGCGGGCGGGATCACGCGGTCGCCACGGTGAGGTCCGCGACGAAGTCGCGGTCGAGCGGAAAGAGCGGCCGTACCAGGTGCCGGTACGGCAGCCGCACGAGGTCCTGGTCGACCCCGCCCGGTGTCAGCGCCAGCAACCAGTCGCCGGCCGCCTCGTAGAGCTCGGGCTCCAGGTAGCCGATCTTCACCACCACCAGGTCGACGGCGTCGACGGTGACGCCGAGCCGGGCGTACGAGGCGAGTTCGCGGTACTGCATCCGGCGGGAGGTGACGAAGACGCTCAGCCCGCCGACCCGTACGCTCACGCAGCGCCCGCCGGCCGGATCGTCGGCGACCGCCTCCAGCACTCCGTCCAGGCGTACCGGACCGGGGTCCCGGGGGTCGATCCGGCCGCCGACCGTGACGCTGACCGGCGTGCCGGGCGGCTGGTCGGCGACCTGCGCCACGGCGTCCGGGTCGACCAGCGAGGCGTGCACCGCACGGACCGCACCGCCGACGATCTCGGGGCGGGCCAGCATCCGGGCCAGCGCGAACGTGACGTCGTCGGCGCCACCGGCGCCCGGGTTGTCCCCGGAGTCGCTGACGAGGAAGGGTCGCCGGGCCGGGTCGGCGACGGCGGCGAGCGCCTGGTCGAGGCACTCGTCCAGGCTGCCGGTCGGCGCGACGAAGGTGAACCCGTCGCGGGCGGCCCAGAAGTGTTCGCCGAGTTCCCGGGCCGCCGCGGTCGTCGCCACCGCGTCGGTGCCGGTGACCACGACCGCGCCCCGGCAGCGGGGCTGGTCGGCCCAGGCGAAGCCGATCCAGATCGCCGCGTCGACGATCCCGTGCCGGGACTCGATCTCCGGGATCCGGGCGTAGAGGCCGCGGGCCGGCTCGACCCGGGTGCTGGTCATCTCGCCGGGCAGCAGGATCGGCACGTGCACCAGGGCCTTGTGCGGGCGCCGCCCCCGGCGCAGCGCCTCGACCAGGTTGCGGGCCGCCCGCTCGCGGGTCTCCCCGACGTCGACGTGCGGCGCGGTGCGATAGCAGGTGAGCAGGTCGCAGCCGGCGAAGAGCACCGGCGAGACGTTGCCGTGCAGGTCCATCGCGGCCGAGACGTACGGCTCCGGTCCGATCGCCGCGCGAATCGCGGTGACCAGGTCGCCCTCGGCGTCCTCGCGCCCGACCACGCTCATCGCGCCGTGGATGTCCAGGAGTACGCCGTCGACCGGCCCGAGCCGGGCGAGCCCGTCGACGAGCTCGGCGGCCCAGGCGTCGTAGCTGGCGGCGTCGACCGCCCCGCCGGGCAGCGCCCGGGCGTGCACCAGCGGCAGCCACTCGACGCCGCCGGCCCACGGCTGGAGCGGCGGCGCGAGCCAGGCGTAGCGGGCCAGCAGCGCGTCGCCCCGGGTCACCTCGAAGTCGTCGGCGGTGCTCAGGTGCGGCGAGAAGGTGCTGGACTCGATGTGGATGCCGCCGATGGCGATCCGCAGCGGACGGTGCACGGGTGGAACTCCTCAGGCGGTTCGGGTGTGTCGGGCGTCGGGTGTTCGGGTGTGGGCCGTCAGGCGGTCCGGGTGTCGGCCGTGGCGCGTACCAGGTGCCCGAGGCCGACCAGGGCGGCGTCCGGGCCGGCGGCGCTGGCCTCGATGGCGAGGGACTGGGTCATCGACGGCAGGCAGCGCTCGTAGAGCATGCCCCGGGCCGCCGCGACGTAGACGTCGAGGCTGGAGAGGGCCCCGCCGATGACGACGGCGTCGGGGTTGAGGAAGTTGACCAGGCCGGAGAGGGCGACCCCGAGCAGCCCACCGGCGCGCCGGACCAGGGTGACGGCGGCCGGTTCGGCGTTGACGACCGCGGTGATGACGTCCTGGGTGGTGGTGGTCGGCTGGCCCTGCTCGACGAGCCGGGCGGCCAGGGCGGCGCCGCTGGCCACCGTCTCCAGGCAGCCCCGGCTGCCGCACGAGCAGTGCCGCTCGCCGCCGCTGTCCGCCACCCGCACGTGGGTGACGTCGCCGCTGAGCCCGCGGCCGCCCCGGTAGACCTGGCCGGCGCTGACCAGGCAGCCGCCGATGCCGGTGCCGGCCTTGACGTAGATCATGTCCCCGCTGTCCCGGCCCCGGATGACGTACTCACCGATCGCCGCCGCCCGCGCGTCGTTCTCGACCACCACCGGCGCCTCGAAGCGCTGTCCCAGCTCGGTCCGCGCGTCGACGCCGCTCCAGCCGGGCATCCGGGCGGGCCCGACGAGCCGGCCTCGCAGGTGGTCGACCGGGCCGGGCAGTGCGGCGCCGACGCCGAGCAGTGCCTGACCGGGTGCGCTGGCCGCCAGGATCCGGCCGAGGGCGGCCTCGACGGTGTCGAAGACCTCGCCGGGGCCGGCGGCGATGTCGATCGCGACCTCCTCGGTCGTGAGCAGCCGGCCGTCGGGGGTGCAGAGACCGACCCTGGCGTGCCGGGCGCCGAGCTCGGCGACGGCGAGCACACCCTCCGGCTCGCGGAGGCGCAGGATCCGGGGCCGTCGCCCGCCGGTGGAGCGGCCGACACCCTCCTCCAGGATCATGCCCTCCGCCAGGAGGCGCCGCACCAACCCGGTGACGGTCGAGGGTGCGACCTGCAGCGCCTCGACGAGCTCGGCCCGGGAGGTCGCCTCGCCGCTGGCGAGCAGGCTGAGCGTCTGGTCGCGCAGGGTGGCGGAGATCGACGAGTCCGACATACCTCTCCTTCTGCTGGCCGGTCATCCGCCGCTCCCCGTGCGGTTGCCGGGGACGGGACACCACCGCGAAGGGTATCGGAAGATGCTTCGGCGGCTTTGATCCTAGACCGTTGGAAGTCTTCGAAGGAAGTGGCTTAGTTCCGTTGACTCGAAACTTCATCGCCTATACATTCTCCGCATTGACCGCCCGGGAAGCCCCCGCGTGTTGATCGAGGAGACGTATGAGGAGCAGATACCACCGGCGGGCACTGCGCGGCACCGTGGCCGTGGCCAGTGCGCTCGCCCTCGGGACAGGGCTCGTCGCCTGTAGTGGCGACGCCAGTTCGTCGGGGCAGGGCGGAAGCCAGGGCAGGGACACGGCGACCGTGGCGTTCCGGACCCCGAACTGGATCCTGCCCATCTCGGCACCCGGCTTCACCCAGGGCGAGAACGCCATCTTCGGCAACGCCCAGTACCGGCCGCTCTACCAGTACCGCCTGGACGGTACGGCGAAGTACAACATCGACACCGAACGCTCGCTGGCCGAGCCGCCCGAGGTGAGCGACGGTGGCCGGACCCTGACGATCACGCTGAAGGAGAACACCTGGTCCGACGGGAAGCCGATCACCACCCGGGACGTCGACTTCTGGTGGAACGTCGTCACGGCGAACAAGGACAAGTGGGCGTCGTACCGCAAGGGCGGCTTCCCGGACAACGTCGCCAACTGGACGATCAAGGACGAGAAGACCTTCTCGCTGACCACGACCCAGGTCTACAACACGGCCTGGTTCGTCGGAAACCAGCTCAACCGGATCACCCCGATGCCGCAGCACGTCTGGGACAAGGACTCCGCCACCGCGAGCGTCGGCGACCTGGACCGGACCCCGGAGGGGGCGAAGAAGGTCTTCGACTTCCTCACCGCGGCGGCGAAGGACCCCAAGACATACGCGACCAACGACCTCTGGAAGGTCAACAGCGGTCCGTGGAAGCTGGAGAAGTACGTGCCGAACGGCGAGGTCGTGCTCGCCGCGCAGCCGAACTATTCCGGCTCGGACAAGCCGAAGCTGTCGACGATCGTGCTGCGTCCCTTCACCGGCGACGACGCGGAGTTCAACGTGCTCCGGGCCGGTGAGATCGACTACGGCTACGTCCCGGCGGCCAACCTCTCCCAGCAGTCCTACCTGGAGTCCAAGGGCTACACGGTCGCTCCCTGGTACGGCTGGTCCATCACCTACCTCCAGCTCAACTTCAACAACCCGAAGACGGGCGTGCTCTTCAAGCAGGACTACCTGCGGCAGGCGATGCAGATGCTGATCGACCAGCCGACCATCAACAAGGTCATCTGGTCCGGCATGGCCGCACCCACCTGCGGCCCGGTGCCGCTCGAGCCGGGCACCGCCGGCTCCGGCGAGAACGGCTGCGTCTACTCCTTCGACCCGAACAAAGCGAAAGAACTATTGGAGAGCCACGGCTGGAAGGTGACCCCCGACGGCCGGACCACCTGCCTGTCGGCGGGCACCGGGGCGAACCAGTGCGGCGCGGGCGTCGCCGCCGGCACGCCGCTGGCCTTCACCGTCACCAGCCAGAGCGGCTTCGCCGCCACCACCAGGATGTTCGCCGAGATCAAGTCGCAGATGGCCAAGCTCGGCATCGAGCTGACCATCAGGGAGGTGCCCGACTCGGTCGCCGTCACCCCGGCCTGCGAGCCGACCGAGGCGAGCTGCACCTGGGACATGTCCTTCTTCGGCTCGCAGGGGAGCTGGTACTACCCGGCGTTCGCCAGCGGCGAGCGGCTCTTCGCCACCGACGCGCCGGTCAACCTGGGCAGCTACAGCGACCCGCAGGCCGACCAGCTCATCGAGGCGACGCAGTTCTCCGGGGACGACACCGCGCTGAAGGCGTACAACGACTTCCTGGCGCGGGACCTGCCGGTGCTCTGGATGCCGAACCCGGTGTACCAGATCTCGGCGTACCGGTCGGGGTTGCAGGGCGTCGAGCCGCAGGACCCGATGAACAACATGTACTTCCAGGACTGGTCCTGGAAGTAGCCGGCAGTCACTGACCGTCCCGGCTCCGGCGGTGCCCCCGTGGCGCCGCCGGAGCCCTCGACCGGGAAGGATCCGCCCGTGGTCCGGTACCTCGTCACGCGCCTGGGCCAGGCGCTCGTCGTCGTCGTGCTCGTCACCGTGATCGCGTTCCTGCTGCTGCACCTCCTGCCCGGCGGTGCGGCCCGGGCCACCCTGGGCAAAGAGGCGACGCTCGAACAGTTGGCGGCGTTCAACCACGAGATGGGCTACGACCGGCCCTGGATCCAGCAGTACGGCATGTACGTGCAACGCCTGCTGCACGGCGACCTCGGCTACTCGTTCCAGCTCAACCAGTCGGTGACCGAGGCGGTCGGCCAGCGGCTGCCGAAGACCATGGTGCTGTCGCTGCTCTCGACCCTGCTGGCGATCGCGGTCGCCATCCCGCTCGGGGTGATCCAGGCGGTACGCCGCAACCGCTGGCCGGACTACGCCATCACCTCGCTGTCGCTGCTCGCGTACGCCACCCCGATCTTCTTCCTCGGCCTGATGCTGATCATCGTCTTCTCGCAGCTCTGGCCGATCCTGCCGCCGGAGGCGCCGCAGGGCTTCACCGTGGCCGAGGTGCTCGCCGACCCGGCCGGGCTGGTGCTGCCCACCGTCACCCTCGCGATCGTCACCATCGCGGTCTACTCCCGCTACGTCCGCTCCTCGATGGTGGACAACCTCAACGAGAACTATGTGCGGACCGCCCGCGCCAAGGGGCTCTCCGAGCGGCGGGTGGTGCTCCGGCACACCCTGCGCAACGGGCTCTTCCCGGTCATCACCCTGCTCGGGATGTACCTTCCGACGCTGTTCAGCGGTGCCCTGGTGGTGGAGTCGCTCTTCAACTTCCCCGGCATGGGGCAGCTCTTCTGGCAGGCGGCGCTCAAGCGGGACTTCCCGATCCTGCTCGGGGTCACGCTGATCATCTCGGTGGCGACGGTGCTCGGGGCGCTCCTCGCCGACCTGCTCTACGCCGCGGTCGATCCGCGGGTGCGACTCCGGGGGAGCACGTCGTGACCACCCTTCCCGAGGTGGCCGCCCCGCCACCCGTACGCGCACCGCAGCCGGCCGCCTCCGACGACGCCCCGCTGCACGGCCTGTGGCGGCAGGGCTTCGCGGTCTTCCGCGAGAACCGGCTGGCCCTGGTCGGGCTGGGACTCTTCGTGCTGCTGGCCGGGGTCTGTTTCCTCGGGCCGCTCTTCTACCACACCGACCAGGTGCACACCGACCTCACCAGGGTGCACCTGGCACCGGGCGCCGGGCATCCGCTCGGCACCGACGGCGTCGGCTACGACCAGCTCGGCCGGCTGATGCTCGGCGGCCAGACCTCGATCATCGTCGGGCTGGCGGCCGGGCTCCTCGCCACCTTCCTCGGCACCGTCTGGGGCGCGGTCGCCGGCTTCGTCGGCGGCTGGGTCGACGCGGCGATGATGCGGGTGGTCGACGCGATGATGTCGATCCCGTCGCTCTTCCTCTTCATGCTGCTGGCGGCGATCGTCACGCCGAGCGTGCCGATGCTGATCCTGATCATCGGCGCCTTCGCCTGGCTCGGCCCGGCCCGGCTGGTCCGGGGTGAGGCATTGAGCCTGCGCACCCGGGAGTACGTCCAGGCCATGCGGGCGATGGGCGGCACCGGCGGCCGGGCGGTCCGCCGGCACATCGTGCCGAACGCCATCGGCACGGTGATCGTCAACGCGACCTTCCAGGTCGCCGACGCGATCCTCTACGTCGCCTACCTCTCCTTCCTCGGCCTCGGTGTCCCGCCACCGGCCGCGAACTGGGGCGGCATGCTCTCCGACGGCCTCGCGGACACCTACAGCGGGCACTGGTGGCTGCTGTATCCGCCCGGGATCGCCATCATCCTCATCGTGCTCGCCTTCAACTTCATCGGCGACGGGCTGAGGGACGCCTTCGAGGTCCGCCTCCGGCGACGTTAGGAGTGGGACGATGACCGCACCGCTGCTGGAGCTGCGGGAGCTGCGTACCGACATCGCGCTGCGGCGCGGCACCGTGCACGCCCTGGACGGGGTGAGCCTGGCGGTCCGGCCGGGGGAGACCCTCGGCATCGTCGGCGAGTCGGGCAGCGGCAAGACGATGACCGCGCTGTCGGTGATGGGGCTGCTGCCGCCGGGCGGCGAGGTGGTCGGCGGCGAGATCCGCTTCGAGGGCCGCGACCTGCGGTCGCTGCCTCCCGAGGAGGTACGCCGGATCCGGGGCGTCCGGATGGGCATGGTCTTCCAGGACCCGCTGACCTCGCTGAACCCGACGATGCGGATCGGCACCCAGGTCGCCGAGCCGCTGCGGGTGCACCAGCGGGTCGGCAGGGCGCAGGCCCGGGAGCGGGCGGTCGAGATCCTGCGCCGGGTCGGGATGCCCCGCCCGGACCGGGTGGTGGAGAACTACCCGCACGAACTCTCCGGCGGGATGCGCCAGCGGGTCGCCATCGCGATGGCGCTGGTCTGCTCGCCCCGGCTGCTCATCGCGGACGAGCCGACCACCGCGCTCGACGTGACCACCCAGCGGCAGATCCTCGAACTCCTCGACGACCTGCGGGAGGAGTTCGGGATGGCGGTCGTCCTGGTCACCCACGACCTCGGCGTGATCGCCGGCCGGGCCGACCGGGTCGCCGTGATGTACGCCGGCCGGGTGGTCGAGGTCGCCGGCACCGGCGAGCTGTTCCGGTCGCCCCGGCACCGCTACACCGAGGCGCTGCTGGAGGCGCTGCCGGAGTCGGCGGTCCGCACCGAGCAGGCCCGGCTCTACAGCATCCCCGGCCTGCCGCCGGACCTCTCCCGGCCGCTCACCGGCTGCCGCTTCGCCCCCCGCTGCCGGCACGCCACCGACGAGTGTCGCGGCACCGAGGTGGTGCTGACCCCCGGCGGCCGGCACCGGTACGCCTGCCTGCACCCGGTCGCCGCACCGGCCACGATCCCGTCCGCCGCACCGGCCACGGCCCTGGCCCGGCGCCCGGACGCACCGGCCCCCGTCCTACCGGACGTGCCGGCCGACGCGAAGGCCGCGGTCCCACCGGACGCGCCGGCCGACGCACCACGCGACGTGGCTGCCGTCGTCGAGTCGGGCGCGCCGCTCGACGGCGCCGCTGGGGTGCCGCTCGACCGTGCCGCTGGGGTGCCGCTCGACCGTGCCGCTGGGGTGCCGCTCGACCGTGCCGCTGGGGTGCCGCCCGACCGTGCCGCTGGGGTGCCGCCCGACCGTGCCGCTGGGGTGCCGCTCGACCGTGCCGCTGGCACGGCGGTCACCGGCGCTACCGGTGCCGGTCCGGCGCCGATCCTGTCGGTCCGGGACCTGGTCAAGAACTATCCCGCCGGTGGTGGCGGCCTGCTGCGCCGGGCCGCCGGGCAGGTCAGCGCGGTCGCCGGGGTGTCGCTGGACGTCCAGCCGGGGGAGACGTTCGGGCTGGTGGGCGAGTCCGGCTGCGGCAAGTCCACGGTGGGGCGGCTGATGGTCGGGTTGGAGCGCCCCACCGCCGGCCGGATCGTCCTGGACGGCACCGACATCGCCGGCCTGCGACGGCGGGAACGCCGCCGGATGCACCGGCAGGTCCAGTTGATGTTCCAGGACAGCTACGCGGCGATGAACCCCCGGATGCGGGTCGACGCGATCCTCGCCGAGCCGCTGGAGATCCAGCAGGTCGGCGACGGCGCGGCCCGCCGGGCGCGGATCACGGACCTGCTCGACCAGGTCGGGCTCTCCCGGCGGGTACTGGAACGCTATCCGCACGAGTTCTCCGGCGGTCAGTTGCAACGGATCGGCCTGGCCCGGTCGCTGGCCCTGCGACCCCGGCTGATCGTCGGGGACGAGCCGGTGAGCGCGCTCGACGTCTCGATCCAGGCCCAGGTGCTCAACCTGATGCGGGACCTGCAACGTGAGCTCGGGCTGGCGTACGTCTTCATCAGCCACGACCTCTCGGTCGTCGACTACATGTCGGACCGGATCGGGGTGATGTACCTCGGCAAGCTCGTCGAGGTGGGCCCGGCGCGCGACGTGGTCCGGTCCGCGCGGCACCCGTACACCCAGGCGTTGATCGACGCGGTCCCGTCCGCCAGCCCCGACGCCGCCGCGCAGCCGAGGAGCGGGGCGATCCGGGGCGAGTTGCCGAGCGCGGTGAACCCGCCGACCGGGTGCCGGTTCCGCACCCGGTGCCCGATCGCCGCCGAGATCTGCGGGACCGAGCCGCCGCTGGCCGGCGCCGTGCACCGGGTGGCCTGTCACTTCCCGCTACGTCCGGAGTCGAGCGCGGCCGGCGTACGGGCGGGGGCGGCCGGATAGCTCCCACCGGGCGGCGGGCCGGTCGTCGTCAGGGCGTGGCGAAGCCGTACCGGGAGGCGTGCTCGGGGTCGGCCGGGTCGATCTGCCGGAGCCCGTCGTCGGCGAGGCGCTTGTTGACCTCGTCGAGGTGGTCGCGGACCAGCCGGGCCTCCTCCTCGGTGACCCGGCCCCGGTGCGGCTTGCCGGCGTGTTCGAGACTGGCGTAGTCGACGCGTTCCCGGCTGGCCCTGGCCGGCCGGACCCGTTCGGCGGTGCGCAGCAACTGCGCCATCGGCACGTCGGTGGCGAGCGCGTCGAACTCGCTGGCGGTGAGCACCACCCGGCGGGGGGCCTCGCCCGGCCGGCCGTCGTGGATCTCCACGACCGCGACGTCCAGCGCCGCGTCGTCGATGCTCTCGACCTCGGCCGGCTCGGCCTCCAGCTGCACCGGCCCGGCGACCAGGTCCGGGTGGTCGAGCACCACGATCCGTACCGCCTCGTCGGCGCCGGGCAGCACCTTGCCGCTGAAGTCGGAGACGTGAACGGTCCGCTTACCCATGCCTGCGCTCTCCCTGTCCTGGCCGTGGTCACCTGAGACCTGTTCCTCGCCTGACACCTACTCCTCGGTGGGCGACGGCCGAGAAGAGAAGTTACCCGACAGGTGTGCGAATCGCCGGCCGGGGGAGCCCGTGTCCGTACCGTGGTTCGGGAGTGAGGCGTACCCGGCGCAGGAGTTGTGCGTTGACGGCGACCACGATGGTGGAGGCGGACATGAGCACCGCTCCGACGGCCGGGCTCAGGGTCAGGCCCGCCCAGGCCAGTACCCCGGCGGCCAGTGGGATCGCGACGATGTTGTAGCCGGCGGCCCAGGCCAGGTTCTGCAGCATCTTCCGGTACGACGCCCTGGAGAGCCGGATGACCCCGGTGACTCCCCGGGGGTCGGAGGAGGCGAGGACGACGCCGGCGGACTCGACCGCCACGTCGGTACCGGCGCCGATCGCGATGCCGACGTCGGCGCGGGCCAGCGCCGGGGCGTCGTTGACACCGTCGCCGACCATCGCCACGGTCAGGCCGCGGGACTGGAGGTCGCTGACCGCCCGGTCCTTGTCGGCCGGCAGCACCTCGGCGAACACCTCGTCCACACCGGGCCGGAAACCGAGGTCGGCGGCGACGGCGTCGGCGACCGGCCGGGCGTCACCGGTGATCATGACGATCTTGTCCACTCCCTGCTCGCGTAGCTGGCTGATCGCCTCCCGGGCCTCGGGACGGATCTCGTCCTCCAGGCTCAGTGCCCCGAGCACCTCGGCCCGCTCACCGTCGAGCCGGAGCAGGTGCAGTACGGCGGCGCCGCGCCGTGACCAGTCCTCGGTGGTGGCGACGAGGTCGTCCGGCACCTGCGCGCCGAACTCGCGGAGCAGGGCCGGGCCGCCGACGGCGTACCGGATGCCGTCGACACCGGCCTGTACGCCCCGGCCGGTCAGGGAGCGGAAGTCCGATGCGGACGCCGGACCGACGGGCGCGGCGGCGGCCACGATCGCCCTGGCGAGCGGGTGTTCGCTGTCGGCCTCCACCGCTGCGGCCAGTCGCAGCACCTGGTCCTCGGTCTCGCCTACGGCGGCGGTGATCCCGGTGACGGTGTGGGCGCCCCTGGTCAGGGTCCCGGTCTTGTCGAACAGCACCGCCTGCACGGTACGCATCCGCTCCAGCGCGAGCCGGTCCTTGACCAGGATGCCGGCCTTTGCCGCGACCGCGGTCGACAGGGAGATCACCAACGGGATGGCCAGCCCGAGGGCGTGCGGGCAGGCGATCACGAGCACGGTGACGGTGCGTACCACTGACTCGTCGAGGTCGCCGAACGCCCACCAGACCGCGAAGGTGACGATGGCGGCGGCCATCGCGACGTAGAAGAGCAGCGCGGCGAACCGGTCGGCAAGCACCTGGGCGCGACCGCCGGCGGCCTGGGCCTGGGCGACCAGGCGCTGGATGCCGGCCAGCGCGGTGTCCTCGCCGACCGCCTCGATCCGGACCCGGATCGCCGAGTCGGTGGCGACCGTGCCGGCGACCACCCGGTCGCCGCTCGCGCGGGTCACCGGCCGGGACTCCCCGGTGATCATGGACTCGTCGAGCTCGGCCTCGCCGTCGACGATCCGGCCGTCGGCCGGGACCCGGGCACCGGAGCGGACCAGCACGACGTCGCCGACGGTCAGCTCCGTGGCCGGGACCGGGCGCACCTGACCGTCGGCGCCGACACGTTCGGCGTCGTCGGGCAGCAGTGCGGCCAGGGCGGCGAGCGCGCCCCGGGCCTGGCCGATGGCCTTCATCTCCTGCCAGTGGCCGAGCAACATGATGGTGACCAGGGCGGCGAGCTCCCACCAGAAGTCGAGGTCGAAGGCGCCGACGCTGGTGGCGAGCGAGGCGACGTAGGCGACGGTGATCGCCATCGAGATCAGCAGCATCATGCCGGGGGCACGGTCACGCAGCTCCCGGACGCCGCCCGCCAGGAACGGCCAGCCGCCGTACCAGAAGACGACGGAGCCGAGCACCGGGCCGACCCAGGACATGCCCGGGAAGTCCACCGTGTAGCCGAACCAGTCCATGACCATGTGGCTGGTCGCCACGATCGGAACGGTCAGGGCCAGGCTCAGCCAGAACGTGCGCCGGAACATCTCCGGGTCATGGCCGGCGTGCTTGTCGTGTCCCCGGTGACCGTCGTGGCCGGGCGGACCTCCATGCCCCTCGTGACCGTCAGGACCGGCGGGCCCACCATGACCCGCGTGTCCACCATGACCCGCGTCTTCACCATGCGTGACGTCCAGCCGTGCCGTATGCGCTTCCTGTCGCATCTCCAGCACCTCCTCGATCCCGAAAGCTATACCCCTAGGGGGTATCATCGCAAGACCGGGTTCCCCGTGGCGTGGACCACTGCCCCCTGCTGACACAGCGTGCGCGCGGGCGATTCGGCGGCCGGGTTGGTCCGCCGGCTGACTAGGATGACCTCGATGACAGCCGTCGGTCGTGTCCAGTGCCGCCGATCACTTGCGGTGATCCGCATGGTGGCGATGCTGGTCGGGCTCGTCGGGCTGATCTTCATGCACCAACTCGTCGGTGCTCCGGTCGCGGATGGTCATCACTTGTCGCCCGCCGCCGTCGAGGAGATGGCGGGATCGGAGCTTCAGGCAACGGGTCCGGAAGGGGCGTCCGCTCTTCTCGCCGGCCCCGATCCACACTGTCCTCCGGGCGATCTCCACTGCCCGGAGGCGCCGCACGGGCACCCGGGACAGGTGTGCCCGGTCACCGCGTCGAGCCAGCTGCCGGCCGCACCGGCGCCGGCCCTGCTGCCGGTTCCTGGTCCGGTGCCGGCACTGGCCGTCGTGCTGTCTCCGCGGACGGCGGCGCACGAGGCCGCCGGTGGCAGTGGCTGCGGTCCTCCGACGCTGTCCGAACTCTCCCTCTGGCGCGTATAGGCCGACTCCCGGCCCGGTTACCGACTCCGCCCGATCCGCGGGCGGGGCGTCGGGCATCTCGTCGTGACCGTGAAACGGCTATCAGGGAGTCGACAAGCCATGTACATCAAACGATCCATCATTCGATCCGTCGTACTGACGTCCGCCGCGATCGGCGCCGTCGCTCTCGTCGCCGCCTGCGGTGGTGCGAGTGACGGCGGCGGTCGCACCACCGGGCGTCCGGTGGCGACCGCGACCGGCGTGCCGGCCGTGGCAGCCGGACACAACCAGGCGGACATCGCCTTCGCCCAGGGCATGATCCCGCACCACCGGCAGGCCGTGCAGATGGCCGAGATGGCGGAGCTCCGGGCCGGCGATCCGCGGGTCAGGTCCCTCGCAAGCAAGATCAGGGCAGCTCAGCAGCCGGAAATCGACCAGATGACGGCCTGGCTGCGGGAGTGGGGGGTGCCGGCGGCGCCCGCCTCTGTGGGCGGGCACGGCATGCACGGTGCCGCTCCGGGCGGACTCATGCCCGGGATGATGACCGAACACGACATGACCGGCCTGGAGCGGGTCGGCGGGCACGGGTTCGACCGGATGTTCCTGGAGATGATGATCCGCCACCACGAGGGTGCCGTGCAGATGGCCGGCACCGAGGTGGAGGAGGGCCAGAACCCGGCGGCGAAGAGTCTCGCGGAGAAGATCAGGTCAGACCAGACGGCGGAGATCCGCCAGATGCGGAACCTGCTCACCGGCGGGTAGGCGGCACGGTCCGGCGTGCCGAGTCTTGGCACGGCGCGCCGGACCGTCGCTGTCGCCCGCACCATGCCGTCGCCCCGTCGCCCCGTCGCCCCGTCGCCCCGTCGCCAGGAATATCTGTACGATGTACAACGTACGCCGTAAGGAGTTTTGGATGCCCGCGAGGAGCCGCCTGTGAAAGTCACCTCCGCCGCCGTCTCGTTGAACGTGGCGGACGTCGCCGCCGCCAGCCGCTTTCTCGTCGGGCACTTCGGGTTCCGCGAGGAGATGGCCGCCGACGGGTTCGCGTCGCTCCGCCGGGACGACGTCGGCATGAACGTCGTCTTCCTACGTCAGGGCCTGCCGACGCTGCCGGCGGACCAGCGCGACGAGCACGCCCGAGGGCTCATCCTGGCCTTCGTCGTCGAGGACCTGGAGGGCGAGCTCGCCCGCCTCCAGGCGGAGGGCGTGACCATCACCATGCCGCTCACCGTCGAGGAGTGGGGGGAGCGCGCCTTCCAGGTGCGCGACCCCAACGGGATCATCGTGCAGCTCGTCGACTGGAACGGAGCGGGTTAGCCGGATGCCCCGACGGCCGGGTCCGCGAGGAGGCGGCCGCCGGGGCACGCCGGGCCGGCGCGGCGGGCCGGAAAACAATGTTCGGGCCGGATGACCGGCCGTCTGTCCGATTGCTCCGTCAAGTGACGCTGATCTAAGTTCGAGGCCGGTTGACCGCCGCACCGATCGCTCCGTCGCGGCGGCGACGCGCGGACGGCGGGGGGCGCCCTTGCGTATTCAGCTGCTCGGTCCGGTGCGGGCCTGGCGTGACGGCGAACCGCTGGACCTGGGGCCCGCGGCCCGCCGGGTGGTGCTGGGACTCCTCGCGCTCGCCGGAGGAAAGCCGCTGCTGCGGGCCGAGCTCATGAGCGGACTCTGGTATGACCGGGAGCCACCGACCAGCGCCGCCAACGTCATCCAGACGCACGTCAAGCATCTGCGCCGGCTGCTGGAGCCGGACCGGCGCCCCCGGGACCGGGGCACCATGCTGCGGCTGGTCGGCGACGGCTACGCGCTGCACCTGCCCGCCGCCGCACTCGACCTGGCGCGGTTCCGGCAGTGCGTCGAGACGGCCGCGACCGCACAGCGACGCGGCGAACTCGCCGAGGCGGCGGACCTGCTCGGCGAGGCGCTGGCGCTGTGGCACGGTCCACCGCTCGCCGACCTCCCCACCCTGGCGACCCATCCGAAGGTCGTCGCACTGACCGGCGAGCGGCAGGCCGCACTCGGCCGGTACGGCGAGGTGATGATCGCCGCCGGTCGCGCCCCCGAGGCGCTCTCCATCCTGGCAGAGGCCGCGGTCGCCGCCCCGCTGGACGAGGCGGCGCACGCCTGGCTGATCCGGGCGTACCACGCGGCCGGACGGCGGGGGCAGGCATTCGCCGCGTACCACGAGGTGCGGCGCCGGCTCGCCGACGACCTCGGCGTCGCCCCCGGCCCAGCACTGGCGGAGGCACACACCGCGCTGCTGCACGACGAGGAACCGGCCGGCGCGGTGACCGCTCGGCACCAGGCGCGAGGTGGTCTCGGCACGGTGGCCGGCGGCCCGCCCCGGAGCGTCCCGACACCGGCGCAGCTTCCGGCGGACCTGGTCGACTTCGCCGGCCGGACGACCGAACTGGGCCTGCTGGACAGCCTGCTGGACCGCACGGACCCGTCGGCCGGCACGACCGCGACGGCGATCGCCGTCGTCTCCGGTACGGCCGGCGTCGGCAAGACCACCCTGGCGGTGCACTGGGCGCACCGGGTGGCACACCGCTTTCCCGACGGGCAGCTCTACGTCAACCTGCGCGGCTTCGACCCGAGCGGCGCGGCGGTGGACCCGGCCGAGGCGGTACGGCGCCTCCTCGACGCGCTCCAGGTGCCCGCCGAACGGATCCCGACCGACCTCGACGCCCAGGCCGCGCTCTACCGCAGCGAGATGTTCACCCGGCGGATGCTGGTGCTGCTGGACAACGCCCGGGAGGCCGCCCAGCTCCGGCCGCTGCTGCCGGGCGGCCCGGGTTGCCTGGTCGTGGTCACCAGCCGGACCCGGCTGGCGGACCTGGTCGCCATCGAGGGTGCCTGGCCGGTGCCGGTCGACCCGCTGCCGGGGCTGGAGGCCAGGGAACTGCTGATCCGGCGGATCGGCGGGCAGCGGGCCGGCGACGAGCCGCAGGCGCTGGCCGAGGTGCTCTCCTGCTGCGCCGGCCTGCCGCTGGCGCTGGCGATCGTGGCGGCCCGGGTCGCCACCGACCGGGACCTCTCCCTGACCGACCTGGCCGACCAGTTCCGCCGGGGCGCCGGCCGGCTGGACGCGCTGACCACCGGCGACCCGACCACCGACCTGCGGGCGGTCTTCTCCTGGTCGTACCGCTCACTCAGCCCGGCCGCCGCCCGGCTCTTCCGGCTGCTCGGCCTCCATCCGGGCCCGGACTTCACCGCCGCCGCGGCGGCCAGCCTGTCCGGTCGCCCGGTGACCGAGGTGCGCCGGACGCTGGCCGAACTGGCCCGGGCCAACCTCGTCGGGCAGCGCTCCGACGGCCGCTACGCCCTGCACGACCTGCTGCGGGCGTACGCGGCCGAGGACGCCGAGCGGGTCGACTCCGACCGTCGCCGCCGCGCCGCCACCGGGCGGCTGCTCGACCACTACCTGCACAGCGGGCACGCCGCCGACGTGCTGCTGCGGTCCGACCGGAGCAGTCCGGTCGCGCTCGGCCCGCCCCGCCCCGGGGTCACCCCCGAGCGTCCCGCCGACGACCGGGCGGCGATCGACTGGTTCACCGCCGAACGCACCGTGCTGCTGGCGGTCCTGGGCGACGCCGCCGGCGCCGGGCTGGACCTGCCGACCTGGCAGCTCGCCTGCTCCCTCGGCACCTATCTGGACCGGGCAAGCCACTGGTACGACCTGGTCGGCACCCAGCGGACGGCGGTGGCCGCCGCCCGCCGGATGGCCGACCCGACGGCCCAGGCCGTCGCGCACCGCTTCCTCGCCCGCGCCTACACCCGGCTGGACCGCCTCGACGACGCGCAGACCCAGCTCCGGTACGCCCTCGACCTCTACCGGCACTCCGGCGACGAGGCCGGGCAGGGGCTGACCCAGCTCAACCTGTCGCTGCTGGCGGAGCGGCGGGACCACCCCGTCGAGGCGCTCGAACACGCCCGGCGGGCACTCGAGCTGTTCCGGTCCACCGGCAACCGGCACGGGCAGGCCCGCGCGCTGAACGCGATCGGCTGGTGCCACACGCTCCTGGCCGACCACGCGTCGGCGCTCACCTACTGCGAGCAGGCCCTCGACCAGCTCCAGGAGCTCGGCGACCGGCTGGGGCAGGCCAACACCTGGGAGAGCCTGGGCCGGGCCCACCACCACCTGGGCGAGCCGTCCCGGGCGCTGGAGTGCTACCGGCACGCCCTGCGGCTCTTCCGGGTGCTCGGCGACCGTCACCTGGAGGGCATCACGCTGTCGCACGCCGGCGACACCCAGCAGAGTCTCGGTGACCTTCCGGCCGCCCGGGACGCCTGGCGGGGGGCGCTGGCACTACTTGGCGGGGTGGACCAGGTGGAGGCCGGCCGGGTGCGTACGAAGCTCGCCGCACTCGACCAGTCCGCCCAGGTGGTGGTGGCGGGGGCCGTCCGCTACCGCCCGGTCAGCGCGGTGCCGGCAGGGTCGTCGTCCACAGTGACCGCCCGTCCTGGTCCCGCAGGTGCACGGTGAGCGCTCCGGACGGGCCGTCGATGGCGACCTCGCCGAAGTGCTGGAAGCCCTCCGCCGGTGACGTGTTGGCCCGGGGCGGCGCGTGCACGAAGACCGCCCGCGGTCCGAAGGTGCCGTCCAGGGTGTTCGGCCCGAACGCCCCGGCGTGCGCGGGCCCGGAGACGAACTCCCAGAACGGGGTGAAGTCGGCGACCGCGGCCCGGGCCGGGTCGTAGTGGTGTGCCGCCGTGTAGTGCACGTCGGCGGTGAGGAAGACGATGCCGCGTACCCCGGCCCGGTGCGCGGCCCGGAGGATCTCGGCGAACTCCAGCTCCCGGCCGGCCGGCGCCCCGCCCTCGCCCTGGGCGACGCCCTCCTGCGCGGTCGCGCCGTCCGGCACCACCAGGCCGACCGGCAGGTCGGCGGCGATCACCTTCCAGGTCGCCCGGGACTGCTTGAGCTCCCGGATCAGCCAGGCCCGCTGCTCGGCGCCGAGCAGCCCGCGTCTCGGGTCGGCGTAGGTGTTGCCGTCGTTGGGGTCCTTGTGCGTGCGCATGTCCAGCACGAAGAGGTCCAGCAGCGGCCCGTACGGCAGCCGCCGGTAGAGCCGCCCGGACGACGGGGTCGGCACCCACTCGTGGAACGCCTGGCGGGCCCGGGCGGCGAGGACGTCGACCCGGCGTTCGGTGTAGCGGGCGTCGTCCAGGATCTCGCCGGGATACCAGTTGTTCGTCACCTCGTGGTCGTCCCACTGGTTGACCTGCGGCACGTCGGCGACGAACGCCCGGAAGTGCTCGTCGAGCAGGTTGTAGGCGAACTGTCCCCGGTATTCGTCCAGGGTCTCGGCGACCTTGCTCTTCTCCGGGGTGACGATGTTGCGCCAGGTGCTCCCGTCGGGCAGGGTCACCGTCTCGGCCAGCGGGCCGTCGGCGTAGACGGTGTCGCCGCTGCAGAGGTAGAAGTCGGGGTGTACCGCCCGCATGGCGCGGAAGATCGACATGCCGCCCAGGTCGGGGGCGATGCCCCAGCCCTGGCCGGCGATGTCGCCGGTCCAGACGAACCGGACGTCGTCGCGCCGGTCCCACGGGCCCGGGGCGGTGCGCAGCGAGCCGTGCAGCGCCTCGCTGAACAGGCCGGGCCGGTCGAGGCTCTCCACCCGGGCGCGGTAGTACAGCCGCTCCCCGGCCGGGAGGCCGGTCAGGCGTACCTTGCCGGTGAAGTCGCCGCGCGGGTCGAGCACCGGGCCGCGGACCCGGCGGGCACCCCGGAGGTCGGGACGCCGGCCCACCTCGAGGTGCAGCCGCCCGGCCCGGTCCGCCCGGGTCCAGACGACGGCGGAGTGCGCGGTCGCGTCGCCGCTCTGCACCCCGTGGGTCAGCACCGGGCGCCCGCCCGGGTGCCAGCCGGGCGTGCCGGGCCAGCCGGTCCGCCCGGTGGCGGGCGCGGCGGCGCCGCCGAGCAGGGCGCCGCCGGCGAGTCCGGCTCCGGTGGCCAGGCCGGCGCGAAGCAGGGTACGCCGATCAAGTGCGCTCATCGGTCCTCCGAATCTGGGTCCAACTCCGGTCCGTCGCAGGTCTACCGACCGGACGTTGCCTGATCACCCGGCTTCGGTGACCACCACCTCAACCGCACGCGAACGGCTGCCGGACGGTGGGCCGTGCCGGGGTCGCGCCCGGGCGGGCCGTGACGTTTCCGGCACCGCTGGCCGGGTAGGCGGCTCTGCGGGAGAGGAGGATCCGGTGGTGTCGAAGGAGTACCGAAAGGACCCGGAGGCGGTGTCCCGGCTGTCCCCGCAGCAGTTTCACGTCACCCAGGAGAGCGGGACGGAGCCGCCGTTCCGGAACGCCTACTGGGACAGCAAGGAGCCCGGGATCTACGTCGACGTCGTCTCGGGGGAGCCGCTCTTCGCCTCCGTCGACAAGTACGACAGCGGCACCGGTTGGCCGAGCTTCACCGCCCCGATCGAGGCCGGCAACGTCGTCCAGATCGCCGACGCCAGTCACGGCATGGTCCGCACCGAGGTGCGGTCGGCGCACGGGGACAGCCACCTCGGCCACCTCTTCGACGACGGCCCACGGGGCCGGGGCGGGATGCGGTACTGCATGAACTCCGCAGCGCTGCGGTTCGTGCCGCTGGCCGACCTCGAACGCGAGGGCTACGGCGAGTACCGCCGGCTCTTCGAGGGCGCCGCGGCGAGCTGATCCGGTGGCCCGGCCTGCCGTCCCGCTACCGCGCCCGGCCCGGCGGGCGGCGGCGGGCCCGCCGGACGGCGAATCCGCCCGCCGCCGTCAGGAGCAGCAGGGTGGCCGCCACCGCGGTGACGAAGTGGCCGGTGACGTCCTGGTGCGACTCCGCCGGCCGCGCGCGGCCGACCTCGGGGTCGTCGGGTGCGGCGCGCGGGGCGGCACCCGGGGTGGCGGAGGAGGGTGCCGACCGCTCCCGGTCCGCCACCGGATAGCGCAGCAGCACCGGATCGGCGGCGGACTCGCCCTCCGCCTTCTCGGAGAGGGTGAGCAGTGCCGTACCGTCCGGGCTGTAGCTGATCGCCTCGCCCTGCGGTTCGTCCGGCAGCGGGATGATCCGGGGCGTGCCGGTGACGACGGCCCGGACCACGTCGCCGTCGGGTACCTCGAACTCCAGGGCGTCGGCATAGGTCCGCAGCACCACCCGGCTGCCGTCCGGGGCGACCGCGCCACCGGTGACGAGCTGCGGGCCGAAGATCGAGTACGGGTTGCTGGTGGTGCTCCTCGGCAGGGTGAACTGCCCGACCCTGCGCAGCGGTACGGTCCGCCCGGGTCGCAGCGCCCCGTCCGGGCTGTAGAGGCCCGGCGTGCCGGGATCCTTGGTCACGATGATCGGGGTGCCGTCGGCGGAGAGCAGCAGTGCCTCGGCGTCGTGCGCGCCGTCCGGGTAGCTGACCCGGTGCAGCACCGGCGCACCGGCACCCGGGGCCAGTTTCCAGAGGGCGACGGTGTCCCGTACCCGGTCGTTGTCGCCGATGTCGCCGATCCAGATGGTGCCGTCCGGTGCCCGGGCCAGATCCTCGGTGTCCCGGGGCCGGGACGGGTAGCGGACGGATCGGGTGACCGCACAGTCCCGGCCGAGGAAGAAGACGCGCCGCCGGTTGTCCACGTCGGAGCCGTCGTTGACGACCACGTAGCCGTCCCCGGTGGCGGCCAGCCCGGAGATCTCGGGTAGTCGCTCGTCGTCGACCGTGCAGACGGGCGTGCCGGCGGCGGCGCGGACGCCGGCCACCGGCTGGCCGGGTGCTGTTCCCGCCACCGGCCGGGCCGCCGCGCCGCCGGTCGGCAGGACCAGCACCCCCGCCAGCACCGAGGTCACCCCCGCCAGCACCGAGGTCACCCCCGCCAGCACCGAGGTCGCCAGCCGTCGCATTCGGCAAGTGTGCCATGGGGTTTCACGTTTCGAGCCGGTATGCGGCGGGGGTCAGCCGTCAGCGGGACGAGGGCCAGCCCGCCGCCTCCTGCCGCACCGGCAGCGGCGCTTCCCACCCTGGCGGAGGCGGGCCCGCCGGGCTGACCGGCGCCACCTCGCCGGTGCCGGATGCGGGGGCGGCTCCGGGTGCGGGGCGGGGCTCGGTGGCGGTTCCGGTCTCCCGGACGAAGTCCACCACCCGGAGCACGACGTCGGGGTCGGCCAGGATGCGCCCGTGCCCGAGCCCACTGGTGCGGTGCAGCCGTCCCGGCCAGGCGGCGGCCAGGGCGGCGCCGTCGGTCGGGGCCACCTCGCGGTCGTCGCGGTCCTGCACCATCAGCAGCGGAGGCAGCCCGCCGACCCGCCGCCGGGCCCGCTCCGGCAGGTGGAAGTCGGCCATGGGGCGGCCGGCCAGCGATTCCAGCTCCGCGATGAACCGGTCGGCGGCCGCCGGGCCGATCCCGAGCGCCCGGCGGAACGTCCCGAGGTAGGGGAGCGGATCGGCGAGCGGAGCGATCAGCACCAGCCGGCGTACCGGCAGCCCGTCGAGGACGGCGAGCCCGGTCGCGCTGGCGCCGAGCGAGTGCGCGATCACGGCGTGCCCGGGGCCGTGCGCCCGGACGACGGCCGTCAGCGCGTCGGCGAACTCGACGAGTGTGGCGCGGTGCGGGCCGAGCGCGCCGGATGCGGAGCGGCCGTGGCTGAGGGCGTCCCAGGCGACCACCCGGTAGCCGGCCGCCACCAGCGGCGGTACGAATCCGTGCAGCTGGGTGGCGGAGCCACCCCAGCCGTGTGCCAGGTAGACGAGCGGGCCGCTGCCCCAGGCCCGGCCGGTGACCGTACTGCCGTTGACGGCGACGGTGAACGGGGCGCCGTCGTACGGGCCGGTGAAGGTGCCGGCACCGCCGGGACCCACCCGCACGGTGGGGACGGTGCCCCGGCGGCGGGGCGGGGTGCACCAGAGCCGCAGTGCGAGCCGGCCACCGGCGGCCGGGGCGAGGTGTTCGAGCACCCGGAACGCGACCCGCAGGCCGCGGACCGAGAGGGCACGAATAATGACACGAACGATCGTGCTTTTTTTGCGCCGGACGTACGCGGTGGTCATGGCGGCTCCTCGGGTCGTTGCGCTGCGCTCAGTCGGATTTCGGTCGTGCGGCGTCCAGCAGTGCCTCGAAGGCCCGCCGGGTCCAGGTCTCGGCGCGCGGATCGTGCAGCAGGCGTGCCGCGTGGAAGGCGCCGAGCATGACGCTGTGCAGGTCGTGGGCGAACCGTTCGGGGTCGGCGGCGCTGTCGAAGTGACCCTCGGCGACGCCGGTACGGAAGATCTGGGCGATCACGTCGGCCAGGTCGCGTTGCGCGGCGACCAGGTTCTCCCGGATCGGGCCGGGCTGGTCGTCGAACTCCGTCGAGGCCGAGACGAAGAGGCAGGCGCCGGGGACCTGGATGCTGGCGTACCAGTTCTCGAAGAGGGCCCGCATCCGCGCCTCGCCCCGGGGCGCGCGCAGCGCCGGGCGGATCACCTCGGCGGTGAAGGACTCCCGCGCGTGGTCGAGGACCTGCAGGTGCAGCGCCTCCTTGGAGCGGAAGTGCGCGAAGAGCCCGCTCTTGGACATCTCCATCCGGGCGGCGAGGGTGCCGATGGTGAGGCCGCCCAGACCGAGCCGGCTGGCGATCTCGGTCGCCTCCGCCAGCACCGCCTGGCGGGTGGCCTCCCCCTTGCTCACCCGTCAGTGATAGCACGATCGTTCGCATATGCCAACCGCGATTCGCCAACGCGCGCTGCCGGAGCGCGACGCCGAACACGCGACTGGCGGCATGGAATACGCGACTGGCGGCATGGTGTGCGCGTGGCGGCATAATGCGGGGGTGCGAGCCGATCGGGATGCACGACCGGTGCCGTCGCCACCGGCGACCGTGCCGCAGCCCGGCTTTCCGTCCACCCGGCATCGGCATGGGAATCTGCACCGGCACCGGCACCGGCACCGGCACCGGCATCTGCGACGGGGACCGGCGGCCGTGCTGGCGGCGCTGGTGGCCGGCCTGGTCGCCACCGGCGGCGGTCCGGCCGCGGCAGCCCCGCCGGCCGGCTCCGTGAGCGCCGCGCGCTGCGGCCCGAGCGTCACCGACCCGCTCTCCGCCGCACCCTGGCCGCTGACCCGGTTGCGACCCGACCTCGCCTGGCCGTTGAGCACCGGCGCGGGGATCCGGGTGGCGGTGGTCGACTCCGGCGTCTCCGCCGACCATCCGACCCTGACCGGCAAGGTGCTGCCCGGCCGCGACCTGCTGGCGTCCTCCGGGGGCGACGGCCAGTGCGACGAGAACGGGCACGGCACCCTGATCGCCGGGATCATCGCCGGCCGTGAGGCGGTGAGCGCCGGATTCCGGTTCTACGGCGTCGCACCCGGCGCCGAGATCGTCCCGGTACGCGTCCTGCGTGACCAGCGCAGGTCGGTCGAGGCCGATCTCTCCGAGCGGATCGCGGAGGCGATCCGGTGGGCGGTGGACGAGGGCGACGCCGACGTGCTCAACCTGTCGCTGACCACGCCACCGACCCGGCAGTTGCAGTCCGCCGTCGCGTACGCCCTCGACCGGCAGGTCGTGGTGGTCGCCGCTGCCGGCAACTCCGGCGAGTCCGGTGTGGAGGCGGGCCGGCCGACCTTCCCGGCCGGCTATCCGGGGGTCATCGCGGTCGCCGGGGTGAACGCCGACGACGAGCACGTGCAGACGTCGACCACCGGTGAGTTCGTGGACGTGGCCGCGCCGGGTGAGCGGATCGCCGGCCCGGCGGCGGCCGGCGGGGGATACCTGTTCACCGCCGAGGGTGGCACCAGCTTCGCCACCGGGTACGTCTCCGGGCTCGCCGCGCTGATCCGGGCGTACGATCCGACGCTGTCGCCGAGCCAGGTGGCCGAGCAGATCTTCCGGACCGCCGACCACCCCGACGGGCTGTGGAACCCGCAGGTCGGGCACGGTGTGGTCAATCCGGTACGGGCGGTCGGCGCGGTGCGGCCGGCGGTAGCTCCGGCTCCGGCCGCTGCCGGCAGCGTGCCGCGCCCGGCGGCCCGGCCGGCGCCACTGCGCGCCGTCGGTGTCGCCTCGGCGGTGATCGCCGTGGTCGGCGTCGCGCTGGCGTTGCTGCTGCTGGCCTCCGTGCCGGTCATCCGGCGGGGGCGGCGTCGCGGCTGGCGGGCGACCCGGAAGTGAGCGCCGGCCGGCCGACCCGGGCTCCACCGTCGACCTGGTGCCGGCCGCGGGCGCGCCCGTTCCGGTGATAATGTCCCGGCATCGTTGACACGTCCCGGCATCGTTGACACGGAGGTGCAGGCGTGGCCAGTGGGTTCAGCCGGGTCACGGTGGTAGCGCCACGCAGTCGCGTCGATCTGGCCCTGCCCGCCGACGTACCCCTGGCCGACCTGCTGCCGACGGTGCTCGGTTATGCGGGCGACGGGCTCGCCGACGACCCGGCGGCGCGCAACGGCTGGACGCTGTCCCGGATGGGCGGTGCGGCCCTGGACAGTTCGCGCAGTCCCGCCCAGCTCGAGGTGCACGACGGCGAACTGCTCTATCTGCGGCCCCGGGGTGAGGAGGCGCCGCTACCGGTCTTCGACGACGTGGTGGACGCCGTCGCCACGGCCGCCCGGGAGCGCACCGGCCGGTGGAGTCCGGCCACCACCCGGACCCTAGGCCTCACGCTCGGGGCGCTGGCGCTGCTCGGCGGCGCCGTCGGGGTGCTGCTCGCCGGCCCGCCGCAGCTGCCCGGTGGCCTGGTCGCGCTCGGCCTCTCCGCCGCGCTGCTGGTCGGCGCGGTGGTGCTGGCCCGCGCGGTGGGTGACGCGCGCAGCGCCACCATCCTCGCCCTGGTCGCGCTCTGCTACGCGGCCGTCGGTGGGCTGCTGGTGCTCGCCGGGGACCGGAGCCTCGGCCAGCTCGCCCCGCCGCACGTGCTGGTCGCCGCGACCGCCATGGTGCTGGTGGCGGCGGCCGCCGCGATCGGCGTCGGCGACGCCGGCCCGGTCTTCCTCTGCGGCGCCGCGTGCGCGGTGGCACTGCTGGTCGCCGCCGCGATCCGGGTGCTCTTCGCCGTCGGTACGCCGGCCGCCGCTGCCGTCACCGTGACGCTGGTCTTCGCCACCCTTCCGCTGTTGCCGATGGCCGCCTACCGGCTCGGCCGGCTGCCGGACCCGTCGGTGCCCACCGAGCCGGAACACCTCCGGCAGGACGAGCAGGCGGTCGACGGCCTTGATGCGTTCGCCCGATCCGACCGGGCGGACGCCTTCCTCGCCGGCATGCTGGGCGCGCTCGCCGTGATCGGGGCCGTGGCAGCCGTGGCCGTCTCCACCGCCGGCATCGGCGGGCTGGCCCTCTGCGTCGTACTCGGGCTGACGATGATGGCCCGGGGCCGCTGGTTCCTCGGCCGGGCGCAGCGGCTGCCGCTGCTCGGCGGCGGTACGGTGGCCCTGGGCGCCGCCATCGTCGCCGCCTACGACGATCTCGGGCTGGTGTGGCGGCTGACGGCGCTGCTCGGCGCCCTGCTGATGGTCGCCGCGATCAGCATCGGCTTCGCGCTGACCAGTGGACGCCGGCCGGGTTCACCGATCTGGGGACGCACCCTGGACATCGTCGAGGTGATTCTCATCCTCGCCGTCTTTCCGCTGGCGGTCTGGGTCAGCGGCCTGCTCGGCTGGATCCGCGCCATCCGCGGCTGACCCGCGCCAACCGCCGTGCCCGACCGGGTTGGGGGGGCGCCGGTCGACCGGGGTGTCAGCCGAAGAGCTGGCGTTCGTGGCGGGTCGGGGTGAGCCAGAGGTAGCGGGCGGAGCCGCCACCGAGCGCGGCGACCATCTCGGGCCGCATCGCGGAGAGCGGGGCCCAGAGTTCCCCGGCCAGGCCGAGCGCCGAGCCGACCAGCGCCGCCTCGGGCCGGGTCAGCCGCTGCGCCAGCACCACGTCGGCGCCGGCCAGCACGGGTACGCCGGCCGGGGTCAGCCGGGGCAGCAGGGTGAGCTGGGTCTCCCAGGCCCGGGTCGGCGGCCGTCGCTCCGGCCCGTGCACACCGACGTCGCGGAGCCGCAGCAGCGGCCGGGTCGGGCCGGCCGGCTCGTCGCCGCCGGGATAGGCCGAGCGCCAGACCCGGTCACCGGTGCCGCCGGCCGCCCGGTCCAGCGCCAGCCAGTGGGCCATCGTGGCGATCGTGCCGGCCGCTGCCGGATTGACCGCGTCCACGGCCTCGACCGCCACCCGCGCGCCCTGGCCGAGGCAGCGGAACAGCAACACCTGGGCGGTCCACCAGTCACCGACGAAGGCCACGGCCAGCGGTTCCGGGCGGAACAGGCGCAGCAGCACCGGCTGGTTGGCGCCGTCCCGGCCCAACAGCACGCCTACCGCGTCCAGATCCAGGCTGAGCCGGCCGAGCAGGTCGCCGACGAGCCGGCGTTCCGGCGCGACGGTCTTCGGATCACCGGTCGGCATCGCCGGCCCTCCTCCCGGTCGCACCCGGCCGTTTCGTGACGTCCCCACCCGGCCGCCTGCCCGCGGTGGCACCCGGCCGCGCCGTCACGCCGCGGGCGCTCACCGGGCGATCAGTCCCAGGGTCGCCCCGGTCGGCGCGGTCGCGTACACGCCGGTGGCGTGCTCGCCGTTGAGCCGGACCAGCCGGATCCCGGCACCGGCCGCACCGGCCCGCAACTGCCGCACGCAGGCGTCGACGGATTCGGGGAGCGCGGTGAGGCGTACCAGGGTCCGGGCCGCCGCCCGGCCGCCCGGGAGCCGGGGATCGCCACGCCGGCCGAACACCACCGCGACGCTCACGTCGAGGGCGGACGGGACCTGCGTCAGTGCCCTGAGCGGGTCTGCGCCGGCCTTCGCCGGCCAGGCGCGTACCGCGAAGCAGACCTGCACCCGGCGCCGGCCCTGCCAGCGCGACCACCGCTCCCGGGCCGGCCCGGACGGTGCGGCGGCGCTGGCGAGCCCGTCGATGCCGTCGACGCCGCACGAGTACGCCACGGCCTGCCGCAGGCCCTCCCCGTCCAGCATGCTGTGTTCGAGACCGAGGTTGGCCAGTCCGGTGCCGACCCGGGCGAGCGCGGCGGTGAGCGCCCGGTGTACGCCGGCCGTCCCGCCCCCACGATCAGCCGCCACCGTCGCCGCGTCCCGGGTGGCGAGCCGGGCGGCGATCCAGAGGTCGTGGTGCACCGGCACCGCCAGGACCCGGCAGAGCTCCAGATAGGACTGCGCGGCAACGGCGTGCGGGTGGACGGCGGCGACCGGCAGCGACGAGTGCCGGAGCACGACCTGGAGGGTGCTGGCCGGCAGCGCCGGATCGGCGGCCAACTCGGCGAGCCAGTCGAGCGGCAGCGCGCCGCGGTGGCCGCCGGCGAGCGCGTCGGGATGGCGTACCGCGATCGCCGCGAACCAGCCCAGCGGATCCTCGCCCACGCCGATCGTGCCGGCCCGGTCGGTGACGGTGCTGGTGCGTGGGCCAGGCGGAAGGACGGCCAGCAGCGGGTCGTCCACACCCTCCGCGCCGGCCAGGCGCTGTGCGCGGCGGGCGGCGCGGCGGCGGCCGGCCAGCCGCAGTCGGGCGCCGAGGACCTCGTACCACCAGCGGCCGCCGGACCGGCCGAAGGTGGCGACGAGCAGGACGGCACCGGCGGCCCCGGCCAGCACACCCGGCACGGGGGCGAGTGCGTAGGCGGCGGCGCCGGCCGCGAAGAGCGCCAGCTCGACGGCGACGAGTTGGACCGTGCCGAACCGGCCGGTGGGCCGGCCGACAGCCATCAACTCCGGCATGGTCCACACCATACGTGCCGGCGCTAAGATATCGCATCGGGCGAAGGCGGGGTGATGATGCGCAGTCGTCGGGAGCAGGTCCAGGCGTACCGGTTCCTCCTCCGGCGGATCGTCTCCGCGCTGCTCGTCGGCGAGCCCGAGACGAACGAGCTGCCGATGCGGCGGTTCGCCCTCGCGATGCTCGGCGGCCTGCTCGCCGCGGTGCTGCTCGTCGCCGGCTTCGGCGTCTACGGGCTGCTCCGGCCGGGCGGTCGGCAGCCGGTCGAGAACGCCATCATCGTGGAGCGGGGCACCGGCGCGAAGTTCGTCTACACCCGGGGCCGGCTGCACCCGGTGCTCAACTGGACCTCCGCGCTGCTGATCCTCGGCCAGCCGGAGCCGGCGGTACGGACCATGTCGGAGAGTTCGCTGCGCGCGGTGCCGCGCGGGCTGCCGATCGGGATCCCCGACGCGCCCGACTCGCTGCCGCCGAGGTCGGCCCTGGTGGGGCTCCCGATCAGCGTCTGCAGCGCGCCCCGGTCGCTGACCTCGGTCGCCCGGGCCACCCATCTGCTCCTCGGCCGGGCCCCGGCCGGAGGCACCCCGGTCGGTCGGCAGGGGCTGCTGGTGAGCGTGGACGGTGGCGACCGCTACCTGCTCTGGGACGAGCACCGGCTGCGGATCCGGGGCAACGCCGTCCTCGCCGCCCTGGGCTGGGCCGGGATTCCGCCGGTCGCGGTCGGCGAGGCGTTCCTCAACTCGGTGCCGCCGGGGCCGGACCTGGTGCCGCTCGCCCTGCCCGGTGCCGGCTCACCCGCCCGGCCCACGATCGCCGGCCAGCAGACCCGGATCGGGCAGCTCTTCCGGGCGGCCGGTCGGTCCTACGTGATGCTGCCCGACGGGCTGGTCCCGATCGGCGCGGTCACCGCCCGGCTGCTCGAGGCCGCCGGCCGGGCGGTCAACGAGATCTCCGCCCAGCAGGCCGGCCGGTTGATCGTGGACGGTACGGCCGAGCCGCCCGGCCTGCCCGACGAGGTGCCCCGGGCCCGTGGCGCGCAGACGCCGACCCCGGTGGTCTGTGCGAGCTACCGCGACGACGGCGGTGCGGCGGAACATCCGGTCACCATCGAGACCTTCGGCGGCGTACCCGGCGAGGTGCCACCGGTCGAGGAGCCGGCGGCGGCCGGGATCGGGGCGGACGGGGTCCGGCCGGCGGACCGGGTCGCGCTGCCGGGCGGGCACGCGGCGCTGGTCCGTGCCGCCAACCCGATCGGCGCGAACGCGGCCGGCAACGTCTACCTCGTCACCGACCAGGGGCTGAAGCTGCCGCTGGCCCGCCCGGACCTGGAAAAGGTGCAGAGCTCGCTCGGCTACGCCGGGATCCGGCCGGTGCAGGTGCCGGCGAGCATCCTGGCGCTGGTGCCGACCGGGGTGGCGCTCGACCCGGAGGCCGCGCTGCGGCTCGCGCCGCCGCCGACCGCCGCACCGGCCGGCGGCGGACCGGCCGGCGGCCCCGGCACCCCGGCAGCCAACCCGAGCTGACCCGGCGTCAGCTGCGAGTCGGCCCGGCCCCCGGCCGGTGGGGCAGTGACATGGCTGCTACGGCGCCGGCCTCTCCGCGCCCCGGATCAGCCGCTCGCACTCGGCGACCTCGGGCGGGGCGACCTCCGCGACCGCCTCGTCGTACGCCGCACGGGCCCGCTGCTGGGTGTCCCGCAGCACCCGGGTGACCACCTCACCGAGCTTGACGTGGTGGTACTGCCGCAGCGCCCCGCCCCGCAGGCGGACCTCGGTGACCACGCCCGCACCGGTCACCCGGACGGCCACCCGGCCGTCCCGGCTCTGCCCCTCGACCGGCGCGCTCGCCAACCGTTGCAGCTCACCGTCCAACGTGTCGAGCGCGGCGAGCGCCCGGCGGGCCAGGTCCTCGTATCGTGCCTCGTCGTGCGGGGAGTAGCGCAGCGGCACGCCGTCGTCCCGGTCGTCACGTCCGGTCATCGCGGCTCGCCTCCCAGCACCCCGCCGTGCGGCTCCGGCGGCTCCACCCCGCCGCCGGGCGGCGACCCGGCGGTACGCCAGCCATCGGCGCCGCTCCGGTCCCCGACCATGTCGCCGGAACCGCCGGCGGCGGCCGGGCTGGGAACCGTGGCGGAGGGCGTGGCCCCGGCGGCGAGGGCGGCGCAGGCGTCGCCGAGGCGCTGCTGGGCCGCGGCGACGGCGGCGAGCACGGCATCCTCGACCACGGCCGGATCGTGCCGGGCGACCGTCGGCGCGAAGGTCACCCTGACCACCAGGCCCTCGCCGTCGACCACGCAGGTGACGAGCCGGGCCGGATCACCGCCCTCGTAGCTGCCGGCCCGCAGCCGTTGCCACTCCGCCTCCGTCCGCGCGATCGACGCCTCCAGCTCGGCAAGGCCGGCGGGGGTGGCACCCGGGGTGGTGATCGTCGTCGGGTCGGGCGGGTCGTCCGTCGGCATCGCAACCTCCGCAGGCATTGGGACCTCGACCCGGTAGGCATAATATTTTATGAAGGCCGATCCGATGGTCCCCGGCCGATCCGATGGTCCTCCGTGCCAGCAGAAGCGACAAACCGGGAGGATGGCGTTGAGCATTCCGGACGGTTCCGACCCCGTCGCCGCGTCGGGCTCCATGCCCGTCGGCGCGGCAGAGTTCCAGGCACACCTGCCGGAGATGCGGGTGGCGGCGAACCAGATCGCCAGCCTGGCCGAGGAATACCGCAGCTCCTTCACACCGATCGGTGGCGCGGTCGAGGGCACGGTGGCCGGCAACGCGGGGCTGCCCAGCTTCAGCACGATGGCGCAGTTCTTCACCGTCGCCCTCTCGGCGGCGGTCCGGACCGTCGCCGAGGAGCTGGACACCCAGGCGGTGCAGGTGCGCCAGGTGGCGCAGCACTTCGAGGAGGTCGACCTGCAACAGCGGCAGCGGGCCGCGATGTTGCGCTTCGACGACCGGATGCCGCCGGGGGTGGCGTGATGGGCGCGGTGTCCTTCATGGGCCTGCGGCTGTCGCAGCCGGCCGTGGTCCAGTCGATCCTCACCCCGGTCGTGCAGACCCTCGTGCAGAACATGACGAACACCAGAGCCAGCTTCGGCACCGCCGCCACCCTGCCGAACCTCGTCGGCGAGACCGGTGTCGCCCAGCAGGACCGCCGGACCGTCGCGCTGAACGCACTCCAGCAGGTCGTCGGCACGGTGGCCCAGGCGCAGATGACGACCAGCACCGGCAGCGCCCAGTTGCAGGCGACCAAGACACGGCTCGACGCGATCGTGGCCAGCGCGACCGCGGGTGGCTACATGGTGCTGCCGACCGGGCAGGTGACGCCGGGCGCCGCGCAGCGGGCGTACTGCAAGGCGACCTGGTCGCACGGCGGCGCCGCCAGGTGGGCGATGTACCAGGCGAGGGCCGCGCAGTACACCGCGCAGATCGCCGCCACCACCGGCCAGGCGTCGACCCTGGACGCGCAGCTCACCGCCGCCCTGGTGAAGCTGGCCAGCGACTATCTCACGAGCCTGTTCCAGAAGGAGCCGGACGCGGCCACGACAGCGCTGCCGCCCGTACCCGAGATCCCGGCGCCACCGACCTTCCCGTCGCCGGCCATCCCGGCACCGGGCGGCGGTGCGCCGGTCGGCGCCACCCCGACGACGCCGCCCGCCGGCATCGGGGCGGACGTCGGCGCCGGGGCCGAGCTGACCGGCGCGACCGCCCTGGCCGGGGCGGGGGCCGGGGGAGGGCCGCTCGGCGGTGCCGGCGCGCTCGGTGCCGGCGCGGCCGGGCTCGGCCTGAGCGGCGCACCGGCCGCCGGCACCGGCGCCGTCCCGCTGCAGGGTGGTGCCGCCGGTGTCGGGATGGCCGGGATCGGCACGGCGGCGGGTGCCGCCGCCGGAGCCGGGGCGGGGCGGGCGGCCGGGGGCGTGTCCGCAACGGGTGTGGGCGGCTTCGCCGCCGGTCACCCCGGCGCGGGGAGCGACTCCCGCGAGCACGAGGGCGCGGACTGGCTGGTCGAGGATGGCGAGCCGTGGGCCTCCGGCGACGCACCGGACGGGGTGATCGGCTGACGCACCGGTCGGCCCGGTGGCGGCGACGCCCCGGACCCGGGCTCGGCCGGCCGGCGCGGCAGAGGGAGTAACGGGGCCGCAGCCGCCCCGGCGAAGAACACGACGCACCCGGCAGCGCGGGGCGCGGCTGCCGGGTGCGTGCGGTCCGACCTCAGCGACCGCTCTGCTGCATCGTCTGGGCCGCCTGCCTGTCGACCTGCCTGATGGCGGTGCTCGCGTCGCTGACCACGGTGCCGGCCTTCAGGACCACCTGGTGGAACTCGTTCCACATCTGCTCCATCTGGCCCTTCCAGACCTCGAACTCGACCCGGGCGTCGCTGTCCCACGGGATCTTCGCGATGTCGGTGACGAAGTTCTTGGTGATGCCCTCGATGTTTGTGCCGTACTTCTTGAGCTGCACGGCCGCGGCCTCTGCCTCGGCGTGGACCATCCGGATCTGGTTGCTCATGGGTTCCTCCGCTCGGACCGTTCCGTCCGCCTGGATGTGACCGGGTGGACGCGAGCCACCCTCGGGTGCGACCGGTCGCGCAGGATCAGCCGATGTTGTAGACGTTGATCGTGTTGACCGAGGCGGTCATCGTCTCGTTCGCCTCGGAGAACTTGCGGTCCACCTGCTCCAGGCCACCCCGCATCTCGTCCATCTTGTTCTGCAGGCGGCGGGCCCCGGCCACCATCTCGGCGGCCACGGCGTAGAACTTGGTGGCGGCCTCGCCCTCCCAGCCTCGGCCCTTGAGCTGCTGCACCGACTGGTCGATGTTCTTGACCTGAGACTCGATCATGCCGCGGGCCTGGTCCACGAGCGCTGCGGCGCGCTGGGCGTTACCCTCGTCGTGGGTGAATGTCTGTGCCACGCTTCCCTCCGGGAAATAGGCAGAGGCGGGACGCCCGATCCTCGGCGTCGCTATTCGGCCAGGGTAGCCGATGGCCGCACCGAGCCGCACCGTCCACGTGCCGTCCGCTCACCCATGATGATCGATGCCGCCGCGCTGTTTCCACTCCGGAACGGGTTTCACTCCGGGGCGAGCCACGCCGTCTGCACCAGGTTCACCCCGTCACTGCGCCGGATCAGCGTGCCGCGACCCGCCGGTTGCGGGCTCGGCCGGAGGTGCCCGAGTACGGCGCCCTCGTCGGGGTTGCCGGACATCAGCAGTCCCGGCGTGTTCAGGTCGGTGATGGTCTGCAGGACCGGCTCGTACATCGCCCGGCCGATCCCGCCGCAGCGGCGGGCCAGGATCAGGTGCAGGCCGATGTCCCGGGCCGGCGACAGCAGGTCGACCAGCCCGTCCAGCGGGTTGCCGCTGCTGGTGGCGACCATGTCGTAGTCGTCGACCAGGACGAAGATCTCCGGCCCGCTCCACCAGGAGCGGTTGCGCAACTGCTCGGTCGTCACGTCCGGGCCGGGCAGCCGGGCGGTAAGCGCCTGGGCGATCCCGCCCACCATCGCCGTCGTGGTCTGCGCCGAGGGGGTGTAGTCGAGCAGGTGCTCGCCCTCGACCACGCCGAGCAGCGTACGCCGGTAGTCGACGATCACCAGCTTCGCCTCGGTCGGCGGGTGCCGTTCCACGATGGTCCGGGCGATCAGCCGGAGCAGGTTCGTCTTGCCGCACTGCGCGTCGCCGAGCACCAGCAGGTGCGGCTCGGTGTCGAACGCCAGCCGCACCGGGGCCAGGTGGGTCTCGTTGAGCCCGATCGGGATGCCCGGCCCGGCGACCTCGCGCAGCCGGGCCGCCGGCAGTTCGCGGGGGAGCAGGCGTACCGCCGGGGCGGGCTCGTGCTGCCAGGCGGCCCGGACCCGCTGCACCAGGTTGCCGGCGCCGGTCGCCAGGTCGTCGGCGCCGGCCCGGCCGTCGATGCGCGGCACGGCGGCCAGGAACTGGAGCTTGTCCCGGGTGACGCCCCGCCCCGGGGTGTCCGCCGGTACGTTCGCCGCGGCCCGCCGGTCGATCTCGGAGTCCGCCGGGTCGCCGAGCCGCAGCTCCAGCCGGGTGCCGAAGAGCTCCCGGACGTTGTAGCGGATCTCCGACCAGCGGGTGGCGGTGAGCACCACGTGGATGCCGAAGCCGAGACAGCGGGCGGCGAGCCGGGTGATGATCTCCTCCTGCTGCTCGAACTCCTCCCGTACGACGCCCCAGCCGTCGACGACGAGGAAGACGTCGCCGAACGGGTCGTCGGTGATCTCGCCGCCGGCCCGCATCGCCCGGTACGCGTCGATCGACTCGATCCCGCGCTCGGCGAAGCGCGCCTCCCGCTCGTCGAGCAGCACGCTCACCTCGGCGACCGTCCGGCGGATCGCCTCGTGGTTGCGGCGCACCGCCACCCCGGACAGGTGCGGCAGCCCCTCCAGGGAGCGCAGCGTGCCGCCACCGAAGTCGAGGCAGAGGAACTGCACCTCGCGCGGGCTGTGGGTGAGCGCGAGGGCGCAGAGCATCGAGCGGAGCAGGGTGCTCTTGCCGGTACGCGGACCGCCGACGATCACCACGTTGCCGCCCGCCCCGGCCAGCTCCACCAGGAACGGGTCGCGGCGCTGCTCGTAGGGGCGGTCCTCGATGCCGACCGGCACGGCGAGCCGCCCGACGCCGGGCCAGGCGGGGGTGACCAGGCCACGCCGCTCGTCGACGACCGCCTCGCCGAGCAGCGCGTCCAGGCTCGGCGCCACGTCCAGCGGGGGCAGCCAGACCTGGTGCGCCGGCGGGCCGTGCCGCAGCCGCGCCACGATGACGTCGAGCATCGTCGTCTGCCGTCCGGCCTCGGCCGGACCCTCCGCCGTGTTCACCGGCTGCTCGGGCGCTGCCGGCAGCTCGGGCGGGACCGGCACGTGCACGGTGCCGTACGGCATGATGCGGCGGCGTACCAGGGCCTGCGGCACCCGGGGGCCGGTGCCGTCGGCCGCGCGGTACGGCCCGGAGACGTACGCGGCCCGGAAGCGCAGCATGGGCACCGTGCCGGCCTTCAGGTAGCCGTGCCCGGGCGCGTTCGGCAGCTCGTACGCGTCCGGCACGCCGAGCACCACCCGGCTCTCCATCGCGGAGAAGGTCCGCAACCCGATCCGGTACGACAGGTGGGTGTCCAGCCCGCGCAGCCGCCCCTCCTCCAGGCGCTGGCTGGCCAGCAGCAGGTGCACCCCGAGCGAGCGGCCGAGCCGGCCGATCGTGACGAAGAGGTCGATGAAGTCCGGCTTGGCCGCCAGCAGCTCGCTGAACTCGTCGCAGATGATCAGCAGGCTGGGCAGCGGGGCGAGCGGTTCACCGGCCCGCCGGGCCTTCTCGTACTCGTACCGGGAGACGTAGTTGCCGGCGGCCCGCAGCAGCTCCTGCCGGCGGACCAGCTCGCCCGCGACGGCGTCCTCCATCCGGTCCACCATGGCCAGTTCGTCGGCGAGGTTGGTGATCACCGCACTGGTGTGCGGCAGCACGTCCAGCGAGGCGAAGGTGGCGCCGCCCTTGAAGTCCACCAGGACCAGGTTCAGCTCCTCGGAGGAGTGGGTGACGGCGAGCGAGACCACGATGGTGCGCAGCAGCTCGCTCTTGCCGGAGCCGGTGGCGCCGATGATCAGCCCGTGCGGGCCCATGCCGTCCTGGGCGGCCTCCTTGAAGTCCAGTTCCACCACGGAGCCGTCCGCGCCGATGCCGAGCGGGATGCGCAGCCGGTCCCGGTCCGGGCGGGGCCGCCAGCTCCGGGCCGGGTCCACCGCGCCGGCGTCACCGAAGCCGAGCAGCTCGGGCAGCTCGGTGACCCGGGCGGTCGCCTCCTCGGTCTCGACGTGCCGGGAGAGCCGGTGCGGGGCGAGCTGCCGGGCGAGCCCGGTGACCTGCTCGACGCTGAGCCGGTCCGGCACGCCGAGCGGCATGCTCCGGTCGCCCCGGTCCGCCGCGAGGGTCTCGGCGGTGACGTCGAGGCAGAGCAGCCAGCGGCCGGCGTCCCGGGGCACCATGCCGGAGAGATCCAGCACGGTGCTGCCGAGCACGCCGGCACCGTGCAGTTGCGAGGTCGCCGGCACCTCGGCCCCGTCGACGACGACCAGCAGGTGCGCCGCGGTGGCCAGCGGCCGGGCGTCGGGCGAGTGCCGCGGCCGGGCGGTGAACTCCTCGGCGAACGCCTCCTCGAGCGCGGCGGTCGACTCGAAGACCAGCCGGATCGCCCCGGCGCCGTCGCCGACCCGGTCGTCCTGGGCGTGCGGCAGCCACTTGACCCAGTCCCAGTCCGGCCGCCGCTCGGCCGTGGTCACCACCGCGATCCGCACGTCGTCGGGGGAGTGGAAGGTGGCGAGCTGGCCGAGGAGGGCCCGGGCGAGGCCGAGCACCGGGTCGCGGTCGCCGCGCAGCACGAGCCGACTGAACGAGCGGAGCTGGATCGCCAGCGGCAGGTCCGGCACGACGGACTGGGCCCGCACGAAGCGGCGTAACGCCATCGCGGTCAACGGTTCCAGGTCCTCGACCGGCCGGGTCTCCGGCGGGACGATCCGTACCGACAGCTTCTGGGTGCCGGCGGCCACCCGTACCTCGGCGAAGTCGTCGTCGGTGCTCCGCCGCTCCCACATCCGCCGGGAGGCGCAGACCGACCAGAGCGTGGTCGGGGCCGGATGCCGCCACAGCAGGGCGGTGCGCTGCTGCGCGGCGGCGTTGCGGGCCTTCCGCCGGGCCTGGGTCAGATAGCGCAGGTAGTCGCGGCGTTGCGCGTCCACCTCGGCCCGGGTGTTGCCGTGCCCGCCACCGCCCATCGTGGTGGCGGCCATGCCCAGCATGGAAAGTCCGAAGAGGCCGCCGACGACGTAGGTGAGCACTCCGCCGCCCCGGCCGGAGTAGAGAATGGCCATCGCGGCGACGCCGGCCACCATCGGCACCAGCATCAGCATCTGGAGCGGGCTGCGGGGCAGCGGATCCGACAGTTCGGGCGGGGGCTCGAGGACGAGCTCGCCCCGGGGCAGCGGCGGCGAGGGCTGGCGGGGCGGCCGGCGGAACAGGACGGTGCCCGCGGCACCCTCACGGGCGCCCGGAAGGCGAGACTGGGCCTCGGTGACCTCCACGACCCGGGATACTATACGGAGAGTCTCCCGGCACCCTCCGCTCCGTTGGCTAGACTTGCCGTTCCCGTTCGGCGTTTGGGGAAGGTTGCACGATGGCCGCCGATGAGTTCGCCGTCAATCTCCTGTCGCTGCACGACTTCCAGCGCAGCCTCCAGCCCCGCGTCGAGGCGGCGCTCGCCGCGCTTACCACGCTGACCACGGCGCCCGGCAGCGACCGGCCCGCCCTCGGCGGGTTCCACGACGCGCAGCGGACCGCCGACCGGCACCAGGAACTGCACGACGAATATGTCGCCCGGCTGCGCCGGCTGGCCACCGCGCTCACGGTGGCGCAGGCGGCCACCGCGCAGATCGTCGAGGGCTACCGGAGCGTCGACGAGCTGAGCGAGACGAACGCCAGACGGATCGCAGGCGCCCTCGGCGCGGTGAGTGAGGCTCTGCATGGTGGCCGACGCGATGGTTGACGAGTACCACGAGCGCTACCGGCAGCAGACGCACGAGGAGCTCTACCGGCTGCTGATGGCCGGGCTGCCGGCACAGGTCGACGGCATCGCCGACGCCTGGCACAGCGTCGAGGAGATCCTCGGCGGCATCGCCACCGGGCTGCACGACGATCTCACCCGGATGCTCGCCACCTGGACAGGGCCGGGCAGCCGGGAGTTCCACTACCGGGTCGGTCTGATCGTCAGCTATGCCGCGAAGCTGGCCGAGGAGGCGGCGGCGATGCGCACCGGGCTCACCGTGATGGCCGGTGCGCTCGGCGAGGCGCAGCGCCAGGTCGAGCGGGACCGCCCCGAACTTGCCGGGGCCGGGGCCGGGGTCGACGAGATGTCCGGGGTCTTCGGGCGGGTCATGTCCGAAGAGGAGCGGGCCAAGGCGCGGGAGCGGGTCTCGGCGCAGGTGGCCCGGCTCGCCGCCGAGTACGCGGTCACCGACCACCGGAGCTGGCCGGCGACGATCCCGGTCGAGCCGGGCGACCTGCCGGTGGTCGGCGGGCTGGTCGGCGACCTCGAGCTACCGTCGCCGATCTCGGTGCCGGATCCGGCGCCGCCGCTCGACGCGGAGCCGCCGGTCGACACCACCGCGCTGGCCGGTGCGGGGAGTTTCGGTGACGCGCCGGGTGGCATGGGCGCGCTGGCCGCCGCGCCGTCCCCGTCGCCGGCACCGCAGCCGGCCAGCTCGCTGAGCGGCGCCGGGCCGACCCTGGCCGGCCTCGGCAGCCATCTGATCACCCGTGCGGCCGGTGCCGAGGGGCGCGCCGGCTCCGGCGCCGCGAACCAGGGCGCCGCGCACCAGAGCGGGGCGGGCGCGGCGCCGATGATGGGTGCGGCCGGCGCCGCCGGTCTCGCCGGCCGCCCGGCCGACGGCTACCCGATCACGGACCCCCGGCTCGCCGCCGACGGCACGGGATGGGCGGCGGACGGGAGCCTGGAGTGGGACGCCGACGGCGACGCCCCGCCACCGATCCTCGGCCGCTCCGACGACGCCTGAGCCCTGCCGCCTCGCGGTCGGTCCCGCGGGCCGGCCGGCAGATTCCCGGCCCGTTCTCGGCCTGCCGGGCTCCGGTCGGCACGGTGACGTCCGTCATGCCGGGTAGGCGGCGTGACCAGTAGATCGTAAGGTTAGCCGACCCTAATTCAGGAACCCACGGGGAACGATCGTGACGACGCTAGCGGGCCGGCCGGGCGGGGCCGGGGTCCGGCCGCGCCGACGCGCCGGCCGGCGCGTCGGGGTCACCGCCGGAGCGGCGGTGCTGCTGGTGGTGGCGGTACTGGCGAGTCTCGCGCTCGGCAGCAAGCCGCTCCCGCCGGCCGAGGTGTGGCACGCGCTGGTCGCACCGGACGGCGGCGAGGCGAGCACCATCGTGCGGGAGCTGCGCGTCCCGCGTACGCTGCTCGGGCTGCTCGTCGGCCCCGCGCTGGCCCTCGCCGGGCTGCTGCTGCAGGCGCTGACCCGCAACCCGCTCGCCGAGCCCCGGATCCTCGGGGTCAGCGCCGGCGCCTCCCTCGGCGTGGTGCTGGCGATCGCGGTGTTCGGGGTCGGCACGCTGGCCGGCTACGTCTGGTTCGGCATCGTCGGCGCGCTCCTCGCCGGCCTGCTCGTCTACGGCATCGCCAACCGGGCCCGGGAGGGCGCCAGCCCGGTGACCCTGGCACTGGTAGGCGTGGCCCTGGACGCCAGCCTCGGCGCCACCGTCGTCGCCCTGCTCACCATCGACGCCCGCACCTTCGAGGAGTACCGCTTCTGGGTGGTCGGCGCCCTCACCGGCCGGGACGCCGGGGTCGCCGCGCAGGTGGCGCCCTTCGTGCTGGTCGGCGTGCTGCTGGCCGCGTTCGCCGCCCGTGGCCTGGACGCGCTGGCTCTCGGCGACGACGTCGCCCGGGGGCTGGGCCACCGGGTCGGGTTGGTCCGGCTCGCCGGGGGAGCGGGCGCGGTGCTGCTGACCGGGGCGGCGGTCGCGGCGGCCGGGCCGATCGCGTTCGTCGGGCTCGCGGTGCCGCACCTGGCCCGCGCCCTGGTCGGCGCCGACCACCGCTGGGCGCTCGCGGTGGCGCTGCTGCTCGGCCCGGCGCTGCTGCTCGCCGCCGACGTCATCGGCCGGCTCGTCGCGCCGCCCGGCGAGGTGCCGGCCGGCATCGTCACCGCGCTGCTCGGGGCGCCACTGCTGGCCGTGCTGATCCGCCGGGCCCGGGTGGTGACCGCGTGACCGTGTCGCGGGTACGCCCCGCCGCCCAGCCTTCCGGCGAGGCGGTGACGGGACTCCGTTCCCCGGTGGTGCCGGTGGGCCGCAGCCTGATCCGGCTCGGCCCCGCCCGGCTCGCCGTCCGGCGCCGGCCCCTCGCGGTCGGCGGAGTGCTGCTGCTCCTGCTCGCCGCCGCCGTGGTGCTGGGGCTCTCGCTCGGCACCCCGTACGTCGCACCGCAGGACGTGCTCCGGTCGCTGTCCGGCGCCGGCACCCCGTACGACCTGGTCGTCCTCGACCTGCGGCTGCCCCGGGTCGTGCTGGCCGTGGCGGTCGGGGCGGTCTTCGGCATCGCCGGCACCCTGATCCAGAGCGTCGCCCGCAACCCGCTGGCCAGCCCCGACGTGATCGGGGTCAGCCAGGGCGCCGGGCTCGCCGCCACGGTGGCGTTGACCAGCGGGGCGGGTGCGGTGCTGATCGCACCGGCCGCGCTGCTCGGCGGCCTCGCCGCCGCCGGCGCGGTGCTGCTGCTGGGGCTGCGGCACGGGCTGGCCGCGCAGCGGTTCGTGCTGGCCGGCGTCGCCGTCGCGGTGGCGCTGCGGGCGCTGACCGAGGTGGTGATGATCTCCGCCGACCCGATCGACGGGATCCGGGCACAGCTCTGGCTGGTCGGCACGCTGGCCGGCAAGGGCTGGCAGGAGGCGGCGTACCTCGGGGTGACCCTGCTGGTGCTGCTGCCGGTGCTGCTCTGGGCCGGCTGGGCGCTGCACGGCAGCGCGCTGGACGACGACACCGCGCGCGGCATCGGGCTGCGCCCGGTCGCCCGCCGGATCGGCCTGGCCACCACCGGGGTACTCGCCGCCGCGATGGTCACCGCGCAGGTCGGCGCGGTGGACTTCGTGGCGCTGGCCGCACCGCAACTCGCCCGGCGGCTGGTCCGGGCGGAACGGCCACCGCTGTTCTGCGCCGCCCTGGTCGGCGCGCTGCTGGTGGTCCTCGCCGACCTGGCCGGGCGCCGGCTCTTCGCCCCGACCCAGTTGCCGGCCGGGGTGCTGACCGCCGCCCTCGGCGGTCCGTACCTGATCTACCTGCTGCTCCGCGGTCGACGGAAGGTCTCCTAGATGCTCTCCACCCGCGACCTCGCCGTCGGCTACGAGGACCGGACCGTCATCGACGGCCTCGACCTGAGCCTGCCGGCCGACGCGTTCACCGTGATCGTCGGCCCGAACGCCTGCGGCAAGTCGACCCTGCTGCGCACCATGGCCCGGCTGCTCACCCCGCGCCGGGGCACCGTGCTGCTGGACGGCGAGGCGATCCGCACCCTGCCGACCCGGGCGGTCGCCCGCCGGCTCGGGGTCCTGCCGCAGAGCCCGCTGGTGCCCGAGGGGGTGACCGTCGCCGACCTGGTCGGCCGGGGGCGGCAGCCCTACCAGCGCTGGTGGCGGCAGTGGTCGCCGGCCGACGAGGCCGCGATCCGCGAGGCGATGGCGCTCGCCGACGTCGCGGAGCTGGCCGAACGGCCCGTCGACACCCTCTCCGGCGGGCAGCGGCAACGGGTCTGGATCGCCATGACGCTGGCCCAGGACACCGACGCGTTGCTGCTCGACGAGCCGACCACCTTCCTCGACCTCGCCCACCAGGTGGAGGTGCTGGACCTGCTGCACCGGCTGCGTACCGAGCGGGGCCGCACCGTCGTCGCCGTGCTGCACGACCTCAACCAGGCCGCCCGGTACGCCGACCATCTCGTCGCGATGCGCGACGGCGCGGTCGTCGCCGCCGGGCCGCCCCGGCAGATTCTCACCGCGGACCTGGTCCGCGACGTTTTCGGGCTCGACTGTGTCGTCGTGCCCTGCCCGGTGACCGGGGCGCCACTTGTCGTCCCGGCGCTCGGCACGCTCTCGCTGAAGAAAGGTTCGTCATGCGCCGCAGACTCACCACCCTCCTCGCCGTCGCCGCCCTCGGCGCCGGCCTGACCGGATGCACCAGCAGCGATCCGGTGGTCGGGGAGGGTGCCGCCGGGTCGGAGACCCGGACCATCGCGCACGCCATGGGCAGCACCGAGGTGCCGGCCCAGCCGAAACGGGTCGTGGTGCTCGACACCGACAAGATCGACACCGCGCTCTCACTCGGGGTCGTGCCGGTCGGTGCCGCGCAGACCGGTGAGGTCGCCGGCTGGCCGTCGTACTTCGGCGCCGACCAGGTCGACGGCATCACGCCGGTCGGTCTGCTCGCCGAGCCCGATCTGGAGGCGATCACCGCGTTGCGGCCGGACCTGATCCTCGGCAGCAGGTTCCGCCAGGAGAAGTTCTACGACGAGCTCTCCGCGATCGCCCCCACCGTCTTCACCGAGCGGGTCGGCATCACCTGGAAGGAGAACTTCCTCCTCGACGGTACGGCGCTCGGCAGGGAACAGGAGGCGAAGGATCTGCTGGCCGCGTACGAGAAGCGGGCCAGGGATCTGGGCAGCACGCTCGGTGACGCCGCCGCGCGGAAGATCTCCATCGTCCGGTTCCGGCCCACCGAGATCCGGGTGTACGGTCCGGACTCCTTCTCCGGGCTCGTCCTCGGTGACGTCGGGCTCGGCCGGCCGGAGCGGCAGCTGCTGGCGGACAAGGAGGACAAGCGGTTCGACAAGGTGAGTCCGGAGCGGATCGCCGAGGTCGACGGCGACATCATCTTCGTCACGGCGTTCGGCGAGAAGGCCGCCGCCGAGCAGGCCAGGGTGACCGGCGGCAGCCTCTGGAAGAACCTCTCGGCGGTCCGGGCCGGCCGGGCGTACGTGGTCGCCGACGAGACCTGGATGACCGGGATCGGTGTCACCGCGGCCGGCAAGATCCTCGACGACCTTGAGCGGTACGTGCCGGCCGCCTGATTCCCTGTCACGCCCCCGCCCCGGGCACGTTCGAGTGCTGCCAGCGACAGAAGTCGTCCGTGACGGTGCGCTGCGCCCGACTGGCCGGCTACGCCTGGCCGGCCGTGGCCGGCACCGACCGGTCCGGCGACGCCGCGGAGACCTCCGCGACGAGGTCGACGCCGTCGGAGCCCACGACGGTCGCCGCGCACCGGTCCCCGGGGCGGAGGGTGTCCGACGGCAGCCGGACCAGGCCGTCGATCTCCGGCGCCTGGTGTCCGGCCCAGCCCTCGTGCTCGGCAGAGACGATCACGTCGACGGTGGAGCCGACGCGCTCCGCGGCCCGCCGGGCCATCGTGGTCTGGGCCAGCGTGGTCAGCTGCGCGACCCGTTCGCCGATCACGGCCGGGTCGGTCTTGTCGGTGAAGCCGCCGGCCTCGGTGCCGTCCTCGTCGGAGTAACCGAAGACGCCGACGGCATCGAGGCGCGCCTCCTCGACGAAGCGCACCACCTCGTCGAAGTCGGCGTCGGACTCGCCGGGGAAGCCGACGATGAAGTTGGACCGCAGGCCGGCCGCGGGGACGGCGTCGCGGATCTGCCCGACGAGGTCGAGGAAGCGTCGTCGATCGCCGAACCGGCGCATGCGGCGAAGTATCGGCCCGCTGGCGTGCTGGAACGACAGGTCGAAGTAGGGTGCGACGCCCGGCGTCGAGGCGATCGCGGCGATGAGCGACGGTCGCAGTTCGGCAGGCTGCAGGTAGTGCAGCCGGATCCGGTCGACAGCACCGGCGAGCCGGGGGAGGAGCTTCTCCAGCGCGGCCAGGTCGCCGAAATCCTTGCCGTACGAGGTGGTGTTCTCGCTGACCAGGACGAGTTCCCGCACGCCCTCGCCGGCCAACCACTCCGCCTCGGCGACCAACTCGTCCGGGTGGCGGGAGACGAACGCCCCGCGGAACGACGGGATGGCGCAGAAGCTGCAGCGACGGTCGCAGCCGGAGGCCAGCTTGAGCGGCGCCGCCGCGGCACCGGCGAGGCGCTTGCGCAGCGGCTGCGGACCCCGGCCGGGGCCGGGCCGGTGCCCGTGACCCGGCACGTGCGCGTCGTGGCTGTGCGGACGGGCCGCCGGGGTGAGCGGCAGCAGCCGGCGGCGGTCCCGCGGCTGGTGCGCTTCGATCTCGCGTCCGTCGAGCACGTCGTCGAGACGGTCGGCGATCGTCGGGTAGTCGTCGAACGACAGCACCGCCGACGCTTCGGGCAGGGCCGCCGCCAGTTCTTTCCCGTAGCGCTCGGCCATGCAGCCGGCAGCGACGATCTTCGCGCCGGACTGGGCCGCCCTCAGCACGGTCGTCACGGACTCCTGCTTGGCGGCCTCGATGAATCCGCAGGTGTTGACGACGACGACGGCGCTGCCGGACGCGTCCGAACCGCCGTCGGAGACCTGCCAACCCGCGGCCTCCAGCCGGGCGGCGAGTTCCTCGGAGTCGGTCTCGTTGCGTGCGCAGCCGAGCGTGACGAGTGAAACGGAACGCTGTTGCGACATCGGAACCCCCGTGCTCATAGGTGTGTGCGCCGAACGCGAACGGTGCGCTTTCGTCGTGCCTACGATCTCCGACCCCGTCCGAGGGATATCCGACCCCCTCCGAGGGACAGGTCCGGGTGCGGGCGACGCTCGCCGGCCCGCACCCGGACGGCGGTCAGCAGGCGGGGCGCCGGACCGTGGGCGCGTCCTTGACCCGCCCCCGCACCGTCGGCGCGTCCTTGATCCCCGGCGCGTCCTTCACACCGGTCCGGGGCAGGTCGCGGCTGGCGGACAGGTCTTCGCGGGCTTGCCGGACGAGGTTGTCGATGCCACTCATCGCTTCTCCATTCGACTCGACTGATCTGGCGCTGCTCTGGGGCCAGACGGCAGCTCGGCGCTGGCAGTCATCGATGATGGCGACAGTCCATCGGCTCCCGCAGGGGGCGGGGGGCGAGTGATGTCCCCGATCATCACTGGCTCCGGACCGGCGGGTCACGCGCCCACCGGTTGCCCAAGTATGTGGGAGGGCGATCCCGAAGGTCAAGACGGTGATCGATGCGCCGCGAGTGGGACCGGCTCGGGTAGGGCTCTGGTGAGCGCCGCGACCGTCGGCGCCACCAGGGCGGCCACGACCACGAACACCACCGAGAGGGCCAGCCACCCCACACCGTCGCCGGACAGCACCGTCGGGGCCAGCAGGGCCGGACCGAGGATGCTCTGGGCGGTCGTGCCGAGGTGGAACACGGCGAGGTGTGTGGAGAGCGTCTCCTGGTCGGCGAAGGCGTAGGAGAGCTCCCAGCCGCCGGCCGACTGCCACAGCTCCCCGAAGGTCAGCAGCAGCACACCCGCGGCCAGCACGCAGACGGTGAGCCAGACGTTGGTCCGGCCGGTGACCGCGATCAACAGGCAGGCGCCGGCCATGGCGACGCCGGACCAGCGCAGTGCCCGTACGCCGCCGGAGATCCCTCGGGCGGTCCGGGAGAAGCGGACCTGGAGCACGACGGCGAGCACCGTGTTGACCACGACGGCGAACGGCACGACGGCCGCCGGAGCTGCCGTCGACTCGACCGTCCAGAGCGGGATCAGCACCGCCAGCACGGTCATGTGCAGGCAGAGCACGCCGTTGAGGCCCGCGAGCGCGAGGTAGCGGTGGTCCCGCACGGTCGCCAGCGCGCGCAGCGGGGACTGCCGCGGCCGGCCGTCCGGCCTCGGGCGGCTGGTACGCACCCGGGAGAGCAGCACGGCGGCGACCACGAACGAGAGTGCGTCGCCGAGCATCACCGACCGGTATGTCCACTCGGTGCCGGCCGCGAGCAGTGGGGCGGTGGCCAGCGCGCCGACGCCGAACCCGACGTTGCGCAACGCCCGCATCGCCGCCATCGTCGGCACCCGCCGCTGCGGCCCCACGGCGTCGGAGACGACGCTCTGGGTCAGGCCGGAGGCGGCGCCGTCGGCCACGGCCAGGCACGACGCCAGTACGGTGAACGCGAGCGGCCCGGCCGCGAAGGCGAGCCCGACCTGCGACGCCGCCCGCCAGAGTTGGACGGCGACGAGCACCTGGCGGGAGCCGAGCCGGTCGGCGAGCGCCCCGATCGGCACCGCCGAGACGAAACCGACCGCACCGGCGACGGCGAGGCCGAGGCCGACCTGTGCCGGGGTGAGGCCGACGGAGCGGACGAAGAAGATCGTCGACCCGGCGAGGAACATGCCGGTGCCGATCGAGTCGACAAGCGCGACGACGACGAAGACCCGGGGAATCTCGCCGTCCCCGCCGAGCATCGCGGGCAGCCATCTCATGCCGGATCGCTCGTCGTCACGTCGACGAGGCGGACGGCGTGGTCGGCGCGGGCCACGGCCTCGGCGGCGTCGCGGCCGACCGCGAGGACGTACCCGGCGCGCTGCCACGAGGTGGTGAGCGCCTCGACGACGTCGCCGGCCCGAGCGGTCACGGAGACCTCGTGGACCCCGTCGGCCCGCTCGGCGTACGCCGTGCCGGTCACCCCGGTCACCACGCCCGGACCCGCGTGCAGGAAGCGGATCGCCGCGGCCCGCGGTGCAATGTCGGTGCGTGGCGGACGCCGTCCCTCCAGCACCGCCACGTGGTCGCCGACGAGGCTGCCGCCGTAGGCGAGATCGATCAGTTGGTCGATCCGGTCACCCGGTGCCCGTGCGGCGCACTCCACCAGGTGCGGCCGGTCGCCACCGACCAGGATCCACTCCGAGTGCAGCAGTCCGGAGCCGAAGCCGGTCGCCTCGACGAGTCCGGCCACGAGTTCCGTGATCCTCCTCGTCAACGCCCCGTCGAGGGCGGCGGGCGCCACGTGCCCGATCTCCACCGGATACCGTCCGGGCAGCACGGACTTGCCGGTGACGTTGCTGAAGAGCAGCTCACCGTCGGCCACCAGGGTCTCCACACTGATCTCGGGCCCGGTGAGTCGCTCCTCGACGAGGTAGCGCGGGGGCAGCGGCCGTCGCGCCCGCAGCTTCACGTCGTCGGCCCCGGTCGTGTGCCGCCAGGCCGGGCCGATCAGGTCGTCCGGCCCCAGAACCTGCACGCCGATGCTGGCCTGCAGGTTCGCGGGCTTGAGGACGCACCAGCCGTCGTGCTGGGCGCGGAAGGCGGTGACCTGGTCGGGAGAGGTCGCGGGTTGCCATCGTGGCTGGGGCAGGCCGGCGGCGTCGGCGATGCGGCGGAGCAGGGACTTGTCGCGGAAGGCCCGCGCCGCGGCCAGCCCGGCACCCGGTAGCCGCCACGCCTCGGCCAGCGCGGCCGCGGCGACGACGCTGTATTCCACGGTCGGCAGGACGGCCCGCACCGACGGTGGCCGGTCGACGGCGGCGACCAGGGCGCCGGCATCGCCCTCGAGCTGGGTCGGCGCGGCCACCAGGCGCGCGACGCACCGATGGTGTGCCACGGCGTTCCGGACCGAGCGGGACTCGATGACCTCCGGCTCCTCCAGCACCGTCACGGTGGCCGGCGGTAGCAGACCGTCGAGATCGGTCAGTGTTCCACGCGAGTAGCCGACCGCGACGTAGCCGGCGTCCGTGGTCATGCGGCCCCCTCCCCGTCAGGCGTCTGGTCCGGGGCGCGCGTCCCGTCCCCGCCGACGGTCCCGTCACCGTCGTGAGTCCCGTCCCCGCCGACGGTCCCGTCCCCGTCGTGAGTCCCGTCCCCGCCGACGGTCCCGTCCGCGTCGTGAGTTCCGTCCGCGTCGTGAGTTCCGTCCGCGGCCGGGATCGACGCGTCGGCGAAGAGCCGCGCCGCCACCCGCCGGTGCGCCGCGTCGGCGGCCGAGGCCGCCTGCTCCGGGGTCGCGGCGACCGTGACCACGTAGCCGAGGCGGTCGTCCGACGACCTGGGCGGTCGGACGGTGGCGCCGGGGCCGGGTGCGGTCAGCCGCTCGCGGACGACTCCGCCGACGCCCCGCGCGGCGCCGACCGGCAGTGGGTCGGCGAGCCGCGCCGGCCGGGCAGCGGTGAGGAAGCGGATGGCGGCGCCGCGACTCCGCGCCGGTGCCGGCGGCGTCCGGACCGGTGCCGGCGGCGTCCGGGCCGTCCCGACCAGATCCAGCAGGGACTCCCGCATGAGGTTGCGACCGGTGGCGAGCATGAGCAGCTCCCAGATGCGGTCGCCGCCGATCCTGCGGTTGATCTCGACGATCGCGGGACCCGAGGGTGTCACGATCAGCTCGACGTGCGACGGCCCGAGCCGGTGCCCGATCGCGGAGAGTCCGCGTACCGCCTCGTCGGCAAGGGCCGCCGCCGTCCGGCGGTCGACCCTTGCCGGCATGACATGGCCGGTCTCCACCCGGTGCGGGTCACCGGTGGTGAGCTTCTCGGTGATCGCCACCACCTCGTGCCACCCGTCGACGGTCCGCGTCTCCACGCTGTACTCCGGACCGTCCAGGAACTGCTCCGCGAGTATCCGGGCGCCGCCGTCGACGGCGGCGGCGTGCGCCCAGGCCGCCCCCGCCGCATCCGGCGCCCTGACGGCGTGGACGCCCTCGCTGGCCGATCCGGCCACGGGCTTGACGATCACCGGGAATCCGACCTGCTCGGCGAAGGCGACGATGTCGGCCGGGCCGTCGCACAACCGGTGGGCCACGGTCCGGCAGCCGCCGTGGTGGAGCTGCTTGCGTACCACCGCCTTGTCCTGGCCGAGGGTGTGTGCCGGACCGGGCAGACAGGGCAGCCCGAGCCCGCCGGCGATGGTGGCGACGGCCGCGAGCGCGAACTCCCGGAACCCGGCCACCGCGTCGACCGGGTCGGCGGCGTGCAGCAGGCTCGCGGCGGCCAGCGCGGCGCCCGGGTCGCGGTAGTCGACCTGCTGGTACCGGTACACCCAGTCGGCCTCGCGGTCGTTCGCCAGCTCCGGCAGCTGGAACAGCGACATCCTGGCGGGCAGGCCGACGAGCTGGCTCGCCAGCTCCGGCCAGGCGCCGACGACGAGTACGTGCATCTCCGGAAGCCCTACCCGACCTCGACCTCGAGGGTCGCGGCGAGCTTGCCGCAGGCGTCGTCGAGTCGTTGCCGGGACTCCGCCGTGAAGATGACGTGCCCGTTCGACTGGGCGACATGGGGCGGCACGTCGACCCGGTCGCCGACCCGGCGGTAGAGGACCACCTCGTGCACGGACGGGTCGGCGGTGGCCGCGTCGACACCCCGGAACGCGACGACCCGGCCGGGCCGCTTCGCGTAGAGGTCGAAGATGCCGATCGGCACCGGTTCGGGCCGCGGCAGCAGGTGGACCTCCCGGCCGAGAGCGAGATCGACGGCCGCCTCCACCAGGTCGACCGAGCGGCTGAGCAGCACCGACCGGTAGATCGGGCCGCCGCCGATCCGGGCGGCCGTCTCCAGGATCGACGGACTGCCGTCCGGGCGGACCCGGAACTCGGTGTGCGTGACGGCGCTGTCGATGCCGAGCGCCCGGTGGGCCGCCGCCGTCAACCGTTGCACGCTGGCCTGGACCTCGATGGGGAGCACGGTCGGTGTCGCGGTGTAGACCTCCTCGAAGGAGGGCCCGACCATGGGCAGCGGCTTGTCGTGGATCGCCACCACCTCGGTGTGGCCGTCCTGCACCACCGACTCCACACTGATCTCGCCACCGGGAACGTACTGCTCCAGCAGCACCGCGCCCCGGTATTCCTCGCGGGCGGAGTCCCGCAGCGGGTCGTAGCCGAAGGTGTCCCAGGACTGCCCGCGGATCGCCCCGAAGTGCTCCGCCAGCGCGTCGGGGCTGTCGACCCGCAGCACGTACTTGCTGCCCCCGCCGAGGATCGGCTTGAGCACCAGCGGAAACCCGAGGCGTTCGCTCTCCGCCCGGGCCTCGGCCGTCGTACGGGCCGGCGCGAAGTGTGGCTGCGGGATGCCGGCGGCGGCAAAGGCGCGCCGCATCGCGTACTTGTCCCGGGCGAGCCGGGCCGTGTGCTCACTGACGAAGGGAAGTCCGAGGGCGGCGGCGACCGCCGCCGCGGCGGAGACGCTGTGTTCGACGAAGGTGACCACGCCGCGTACCGGCTCCGGTCCGGCGGCGGCGAGCTGCCGGGCCGCCGACACGGTCAGCGGGATGCTGGCGGTGTCGACCGGTACGACGGCGTCGACGAACTCCCCTTCCCAGGTGGCCTCCGCCATCAGCAGGATCAGTCGCTCACCGAGGCTTGCCGCGTGCTCGCGGGCCCGGGCGAAGTGTGGTCGTCTGCTCGGACTCGCGGTGTGCACGATCAAGATGCTCATGATGAATCCCCCGTAGTCGGCATCTGTTGCCGGAGTGTGCCGCCCGCCTCGCGCGGCGGGCGGCGCGGCGCACCGACGATCGAGCCGCATACTACCCATCGACGGCCATATCGTGGGTCGCCGTCCCGGGCCGGCGCCCGGACCCGGTCGACGATGGCCGGGGCGATCGGCCCGCCGGCCGAGTGTTCAGTTCGCCGGCCGGGTGTCCAGTTCGCCGGCCCGGTGATCAGGTCGTCGGTCGGTAGTGGCCGGTGAGGCGGCCCAGTTTCAGCGCCAGGTGCAGGCAGAGCCGCTCGGTGCCGTCCTTGAGATCGGTCTCGGCGAGCTGCTCCACCCGGTGCAGTCGGTAGTAGAGCGTGGTGCGGTGCAGCCGGAGCTGCTCGGCGGTGGCGTGCGCGTTCCCGGCCAGGTCGAGATAGACCTCCAGCGTCTCCAGCAACACCTGGTGGGAGTCGTCGCGCAGCAGCCGTTCCAGCCCCGGATGCACGCCCGCGACGTCGAGGTGCCGACCGTCCATCCGGGACAGCATCCGGTAGATGCCGAGATTGGACCAGGCGACGACCGGCCCGAGCGCGGAGAGTTGCCCGCCGACCCGGGCCGACTGGCGTGCCTCGTCGTAGGCGTGCACGACGTCGGCGAGCCGGGGGCGGGGCTCGCCGGTCCCGACCACCACCCGGGCCACCGGGGGCAGGTTCCGGGTCGCCCTGTGCAGCCCTTCGCTCAGGTGCCGGGCGATCGCCTCGGTGGACGGCCGGCCGCCGCCCCGGCCGCCGCAGATCAGCAGTACGCCCTGGTCGTGCCGGACCAGGTGCAGCGCCTCGCGCACCCCGACCCACCTGCGGGTGGCCACCAGCACCTGTTCCAGGGCGATCCGGGCCACCTCGTCCAGCACCTGCCCCCGGGCCGGGACGAGCTGCGCCACCACCGCGTTGGCCGGCCCGTCGGCGGCGACCACACCCTCGGCGAGCAGCGAGCGGACCGCCTCGGTGCGGATCTCCGGACTGTCGACCAGCAGCGTCCGGGCCGCCTCGGCCTCACGTTGCGACGCCAGTTCGCCGAGCAGGTTCTCCCGGTAGAGGGCGAGGGAGAGCTCCGACATCGCCCGGGTGACGGCCTGGATGTCGGCGTCCGTCATGCCGCCGTCGGCGTCGATGAACCAGACGAAGCCGAGCAGCACGTCGTGGTGGCAGATCGGCACGCAGAGCCGGGGCAGCAGGTCCAGCTCGGGGCAGGCCGGGGTGCGCAGGGGCGTGCGGGCCTGCATGATGCCGACGCCCTGAAACCAGGAGATGACCTCGGGGGTGGTGTGCCGGCGCAGGATGGAGGTCCGGCGCACGTCGTCGATCACTCCGGTGTGCTCGCTGTACACCACCACCCGCTGCCGGCGGTCTTCGATCAGCGCGGGCCGGCCGACCCGGGCAGCCACCGCGTCGACGATGCGTTGCAGCTCGGCGTGCATGCCTCCCCCGGGTCCTCCGCGTGGCCGGCCGGCGGCCAGGCTCCGACCGCCCCGCGGCACGGAGCCGTCGGCATCGCTGCCGCCGGTCCTTACCCTCTGACGGCACCGGCCGGTACGCAAGAGGCCCGGCCCGTGCGGCGCGAGTCCCCGACAGAAGTCCTGATCAGCCCGGCGGGCTTCCTGCACTTGTCCGAAGACCCGCAAACGCCGGCCTTCGTACCGTGCTTGCGACCTGTCCCGGTCGGGCCGGCGGTGAGGAGACGGGACCGGCAGGGCGGACGGGCCGGCGGAGAGGACGGCATGACGGGCAGCTTCGACGTGGTGGTGGTCGGCGCCGGCATCGTCGGTGCGGCCTGCGCCTACGCCTGTGCGCGGCGGGGGTTGGCCGTGGCCGTGCGGGAACGGGCCGGCCTGCTCGGCGGAGCCACCGGTTCCGGCGAGGGGAACCTGCTGGTCTCGGACAAGCTGCCCGGCCCGGAGCTCGACCTGGCGCTGCTGAGCAACGAGCTCTGGCGGCGCTGGGCGGCCGAACTCGGCGACCGGTACGGCGACATCGAGCTGGAGGCCAAGGGCGGGCTGGTGGTCGCCGGCGTGGGGCGGACCGCCGATGCCGGAGCGGCGCGGGCGGGGCTCCGGGCCACCGCCGAGGCGCAGGCGGCGGCGGGCGTGCTGGTCGAGACGCTGGACCCGGCCGGGGTGCGCGAGCGCGAGCCGGCGATCGCCCCGGAGTTGGCCGGCGGTCTCTTCTATCCGCAGGACATGCAGCTCATGCCGGCGAAGGCCACGGTCGCGCTGCTGGCCGCCGCCCGGGAACACGGTGCCGAGGTCCGGCTGCGTACCGAGGTCACCGGCGTGCGCCGGGACGGGGCCGGCCGGGTGGTGGGGGTGCGGACCGACGCCGGTCCGGTGTCCGCCGCAGGCGTGGTGAACGCGGCCGGGGCCTGGGCCGGCCGGCTCGCCGGGCTGGCCGGCGCGGCTGTGCCGGTCGCGCCGCGCCGGGGCTTCGTCCTGGTCACCGAGCCGGTCGTCCCGTCGCTGGTCCGGCACAAGGTCTACTCGGCGGACTACCTGGCGAACGTCGCCAGCGGGGACGCCGGGTTGCAGACCTCGACGGTCGTCGAGGGGACCCCGGCCGGCACCATCCTGATCGGTGCCACCCGGGAACTGGTCGACTTCGACCGGCGGTACCACGCCGAGGCGGTACGCCGGCTGGCGCACGGTGCCGTACGCCTCTTTCCGGCGCTGACGGCGGTCCGGGCGATGCGGGTCTACCACGGCTTCCGGCCGTTCTCCCCGGACCACCTGCCGGTGATCGGCGCCGACCCGCGCGCGCCGGGCCTGGTGCACGCGCACGGGCACGAGGGGGCCGGCATCGGCCTGGCGGCGGCCACCGGGCACCTGGTCGCCCAGGTCGTGCTGGGCGAGACGCCCGACCTGCCACTGGGTCCGTTCGACCCGGCACGGTTCCGCTCCACGATGGAGGACGACCGTGCCGTCGCCTGAGGCCGGTGCCGGGCATGCGTCGCCTGAGGCCGGTGCCGGGCATGCGCTGCCTGAGGCCGGTGCCGGGCACGCGTCGCCTGAGGCCGGTGCCGGGCATGCGCTGCCTGAGGCCGGTGCCGGGCATGCGTCGCCTGAGGCCGGTGCCGGGCATGCGTCGCCTGAGGCCGGTGCCGGGCACGCGTCGCCTGAGGCCGGTGCCGGGCACGCGCCGCCTGAGGCCGACGTCGGGCACGCGTCGTCCACCTCCGGTGCCGGCCGGGAGGGCGTCAGCGGACCGGCCACCTTCTCCCTGACGGTGGACGGTGAACCCGTCTCCGCGCGCGCCGGTCAGACGCTGGCGGCGGCACTGCTGGCCAGCGGTTGCCGGACGCTGCGGCGGACCAGGTTCGCCGGTCGGCCGCGCGGCGTCTTCTGCGGCATCGGCGTCTGCTTCGACTGCGTCGTCGTGTGCAACGGCGTACCGGGCGTGCGGGCCTGCCTGCGCCCGGCCGAGCCCGGTGACGTCGTCGACACCGGCCGGCATCCGGCAACGGTGGCGGGGGCCGGCCGGCGCCCCACAGGTGTGACCGGGACCGACGAGGGGTCCGCGGCCCGAGAGGAGGGCTCGGCCGGGCGGCCAACCCGGGAGCGCAGCGGCGCCGTGGCCGGGAGCCGGGCCGTTGTTGACGGCCGCGCCGTCGCTGGAATCCGGGCCGTTGTCGACGGCCGGGCCGTCGCCGGGAGCCGCGCCGCAGCCGGCGGAAGCGTGCGCCTGGCCGTCGTGGGTGCCGGTCCTGCCGGGCTCGCCGCCGCGGTAGCGGCGGCGGAGGCCGGCGCCGAGGTCGTCGTCGTCGACCTCGGCCGGCGGCCCGGCGGCCAGTACCTCCGCCAGTCCACCGTGGCCGCTGCCCGGCCGCTCCCTGTCGTCGGTGGTCGCGGCGGTCGCGCCACGGACCATGGCCGGCCGGCGACTTCCGCCGACCGGATCGACCTGCTGCGCAGGGCGACCCGGAACCCCCGGATCACCATCCACCCCGGCCAGCAGGTCTGGTCGGCCGAAGCGACCGGGGCCGGCGCGGCCGGCGAGGTCATCCTGCGGCTGCTCGGCCCGGCCGGCCCGACCACCCTGGCGGCGCCCGCCGTGGTGCTGGCCCCCGGCGGGTACGACCGGGTCGTGCCCTTCCCCGGCTGGGACCTGCCCGGAGTGGTCACCGCCGGGGGCGCGCAGGCGCTCGCCAAGGGGCAGGGCGTGCTGGTGGGCCGGCGCGTGCTGGTGGCCGGCACCGGCCCGTTCCTGCTCGTCGTCGCGGCCGGACTGGCGGCGGCCGGTGCCCGGGTCGCCGGGGTCGTCGAGGCGGCTCCGCTGCGGCGCTGGGTCCGGCATCCGGTGGCGGTCGCCGCGGCGCCGGGCAGGCTCGCCGAGGCGGCCCGGCTTCTCGTCGCGCTGCGCCGGCACCGGGTGCCGCTCTGGCGCGGCCAGGCGGTCACCGAGGTACGCCAGGACGGTGCGGATCTCGCCGCCACCGTGCGCCGGGTCGACGCAGGCTGGCGGGCCGGCCCGGTGACCCGCAGCGTCACCGTGGACGCGGTCTGTGTCGGGCACGGCTTCACCCCGTCGGTCGAGCTGGCTGTCGCGCTCGGCTGTGCCACCCGTACCGACCCGGCCGACGGGAGCCTGGTGGTCACCGTGGACGAGCTGGGCCGCAGCGGCGTACCGGGGGTGCTGGTGGCCGGGGAGGCGACCGGGGTGGGCGGTGCGGCGCTGGCCGCCGCCGAGGGGCACCTGGCCGGGCTCGCCGCCGCGCACCGGCTGGGGCTGCTCACCGACACCGAGCTGACCCGGGCCGCCGCGCCGGTGCTGCGCCGGGCCGCCCGGCAGCGCCGGTTCGCCGCCGCGACGCACCGGGTGCACCGGGTGCCGGACCGGGAGCCGGAGGGCTGGCCGGGATGGCTGCGCCCGGAGACCGTGCTCTGCCGCTGCGAGGAGGTCACCGCCGGCCGGCTCCGGGCCGACGTGACCGCGTACGGCCTCGACGACATCCGGGCGCTGAAACTCGTCACCCGGGTCGGGATGGGGCTCTGCCAGGGCCGCATCTGCGGCCGGGCCGCCGCGGTGCTGCTCGGCGCCGCCTGCGGCCGGGACCAGCCGCTCGAGGACTTCGCCACGCGTCAGATCGCGCTGCCGGTGCCGCTGGGCGCCGTCGCCGAGGAAGGACCACCACTGTGACAGCTCGCAAGCCCTGGCAGGGCGTCGTGGTCGCCATCCCCACGCCCTTCCGTGACGACCTCTCCGTCGACCTGGACCGGCTCCAGGAGCACGTCCGGTGGCTGGCCGACGAGGGCTGCCACGGGGTCACCCCGTGCGGCTCGCTGGGGGAGTACCAGACCCTCTCCGACGCCGAGCGGGTCGACGTGGTGCGGGCCACCGTGCAGGCGGCCCCGCCCGGCTTCTCGGTGGTCCCGGGGGTCGGCGGGTACGGCAGCCGGCAGTCCCGGCACTGGGCCGAGCAGGCGCGGGCCGCCGGTGCGGACGCCGTACTCGCCCTGCCGCCGAACGCCTACCGGGCCCGTGACGTCGACGTGCTGGCCCACTACCGGGAGGTGGCCTCGGTCGGGCTGCCGGTGGTGGCGTACAACAATCCCTTCGACACCCGGGTGGACCTCACCCCGGAGCTGCTGGCGGCGGTGGCCGAGACCGACGGTGTGGTGGCGGTGAAGGAGTTCAGCGGGGACGTCCGCCGGCTGCACCGGATCCGCGACCTCGTGCCGCACCTCGACGTCCTGGCCGGCGCCGACGACGTACTCCTGGAGTTGGTGATCTGCGGGGCCACCGGCTGGATCGCCGGCTTCCCGAACGCGCTGCCCCGGCTCTCCGTACGCCTCTACGAGCTCTGCCGGGCCGGCGACCTGGCGGCGGCGCTGCCGCTCTACACCGAGCTGCACCCGATCTTCGGCTGGGACTCCGGGCCGGAGTTCGTCCAGGCCATCAAGCTCGCCATGGAGCTGGCCGGCCGGTACGGCGGCCCGTGCCGCCCGCCGCGCGGCGCACTGGCGGAGCCGGCCCGGATGCGGGTGACCCGGGAGATGGAGCGGGCGCTGAAGGCCGACGTCGATGCGTAGCCGGCTGGTGCTGCACGCCGTCGACTCGCACACCGAGGGGATGCCGACCCGGGTGGTCACCGGCGGCGTCGGGGTGCTGCCCGGCGAGACGATGCTGGAGCGTCGCCGGCTCTTCGCGCGCGACCGCGACGGCCTGCGCCGGCTGCTGATGTGCGAGCCGCGCGGCCACGGGGCGATGTCGGGGGCGATCCTGCAGCCGCCGACCCGGCCGGACGCCGACGTCGGGGTGCTCTTCATCGAGGTCTCCGGCTGCCTGCCGATGTGTGGCCACGGGACGATCGGGGTGGCCACGGTGCTGGTCGAGACCGGGATGGTGCCGGTCGTCGAGCCGGTCACCACCATCCGGCTGGACACCCCGGCCGGGCTGGTGAGTGTGGACGTGGCGGTCCGGGACGGCCGGGCGGCCGGGGTGACGCTGCGGAACGTACCGTCGTTCCTGCTCGCCGCCGACCGCAAGCTGGAGGTGGGCGGGGAGGTCGGCACGATCCGCTACGACATGGCGTTCGGCGGCAACTTCTACGCCATCGTGGACGCCGCCGAGCTGGGGCTGCCGGTCGAGCCGGCGGCGGTGCCCGAGCTGATCCGGCGCGGGTTGCGGATCATGGACGCGGTCAACGCGCAGGCGCCGCCCCGGCATCCGACGATCCCCGGCATCGACGACTGCCGGCACGTGCAGGTGGTGCAGGCCGGTGCCGGCGGCGCCGACGCCCGCAACGCGGTGGTGATCCATCCCGGCTGGGTGGACCGGTCGCCCTGCGGCACCGGTACGTCGGCCCGGATGGCGCAGCGGCACGCGCGTGGCCTGCTCGGGCTCGACACGCCGTTCGTCAACGAGTCGGTGATCGGGACGAGGTTCACCGGCCGGCTGGTCGGGACCACTCTGGTCGGTGACCTGCCGGCGGTGCTGCCGACGGTGACCGGCCGGGCGTGGATCACCGGCACCGCGCAGTATCTGCTCGACCCGGAGGACCCGTTTCCCGAGGGCTTCCACATCTGACCCTCCGGCATGATCATGGATGCTCACGCCGGAGGTGTTAGGAAGGGCCCCCGCTACAACAGAAAGCGATAAGAAGGGGCCCTTCCTTACGCTCCGATCGGAACGAGAGGTGACTGGATGCAGCTACTCTCCACCAGGCGCGTGGCGTGGCGGTCGGCGTTGGCCGCCGGCCTCGTGGCCACGCTTGTCGCCGGCGCTGCCGGCGGGACGACGCCGGCCGCCGCGGCGCCCGGGAACCCGGCCGGTGGCACCGGCCCGTTCGACGTGCTCGACCCGCAGGCCTGGGAGAACCCGGACGGGATGACCTGGGACGACTACGTCACACCGCCGAACACCAACTGGGCCGACCCGGCGGTTGCCGGATCGGTCCGCAACTTCGACATCGCCCTGGTCACCCTCGACTATCCGGACCAGCCGTTCGTGGTCACCCAGCGGCCCCGCTCGACGGTCTTCGGCAACCCCCAGTCGACGGCCGCGAACATCCCCCGGGACCAGGTCGCCGGCTTCTACACCGACTTCCTCAACACCCCCAACGAGCTCAACCGGGGGCACACCCTGCACGAGTACTGGATGCAGGACTCGGGCGGACGGTACGGGGTGGACCTGACCGGCTTCGGCCCGTACGAGATGCCGAACAAGTCCTACCAGTACGGCATCGACAACGGCTTCAACCCGGGTGCCTGCCCCAGTGGCGAGCAGTGTGCCCGCAACATCCGCACCGACGGGCTGGGCGCCTGGCGGGCGGCGGTCGGCGACGAGGTGGCCGACTCGTACGAGCTGGTCTTCATCCTCTCCGCCGGCCAGGACGAGTCCTCCACCTGGCAGGAGTTCGGCCAGATGATGTTCCAGACCAGGGAGGACGTGCCGGACGCCTGGGGCCCGCCGGACCCGAACCTGCCGAACCACGCCCGTACCCGGTATGTCGAGTGGACCTCCTGGAAGGCGGCGTCGACGATCTGGCCGAACGCCGGTGGCGGCTCCTCGACCCAGGCGGAGAGCTCCGGCATGGGCGTGTACGCGCACGAGCTGAGCCACCTGCTCAGCATCGGCGACAACTACAACAACCCGTACGGCGTGCCGCTGCGCCGGTCGTACACCGGCATCTGGGGCATGATGTCGCGCGGCTCGTTCAACGGGCCGGGCGGGCCGCACACCCGCTGGCAGATCCCGCCGGTCAACGGCGGCTCGATGGGCTCGCTGCACAGCGTCCGGGACAAGATAAAGATCGGTCTGCTCGGCGAGGAGCACCTGCTGCGGCTGAACCGGGAGGCGCTGGCCACCTCCGGCATGGTGGTCGCGACGGTGACCGCCCGGGCGGTGGACGCCGGTCCGAAGGGCCTCACCGGGCTCAACATCGCGATGAACCGGGACCGCTCGCCGGCCTGTAACACCAGCACCGAGCCGCTCTGCGACGGCGGCAACTTCAACAACTACACGGTCGAGGTCGTGGACCGGATGGGTGCGGACTCGTTCACCCCGGACAGCGGCGTGCTGCTGTCGAAGACGAAGAACGCCGACAGCGCGCCCTTCGTCTGGGTGATCGACGCCAACCCGCAGGACATCGACATGGTCGACTTCTACCAGCCGAACGGCACCCCGCAGAAGATCACCATGGGTGACTACCGGCAGCTCTCCGACGCGCTCTTCCACGCCGGCACCCGGTCGGGCAGCGAGTACGAGTACGTCGACGAGGCCAACCGGCTGCACTTCTACGTCCTCGACCTGAAGCGGGACGGTGACGGGGTGCTGTCGTACACGGTGGCGGTGCGGTCCCTGGACGGGGCCGGGCCGAGCAGTCACGGCGTGGCGATGTCCAAGGGTGAGGTGACCACCGCGGGCCGGTCGACCAAGCGGGGCGTGACCTGCTCGTTCACCCTGACCAACACCGGGGCGTACTCGGCCGGCGGTCAGGCGCACCCGGAGAACGCGACGCCGTACCTCAAGTCGGACGTGTACGGGCTCTCCGCCTCGGTGGGCGGCAAGGGCTGGCGGGTGGAGCTGCCGAACGCGCTGGCCACGGCCGGCTTCGGCAGGTCCAGCACGGTCCGGGTCTCGGTCGGGGCGACCCCGTCGGCGACCCAGACCGGCATCGTCAAGCTCACCGCGACGTCGGAGAGCGACCCCACGAAGACCGTGACGAAGCAGTGCCGCGTCGAGAAGTCCTGACGCGGCCGGTGGCGAACCCGGGGCACGGCGTGCCGCACGCCGTGCCCCGGGCGCTGCCCCTGGCACTGTCGCTGCTGCTGCTCGGCGCGCCCGCCGGGTGTGGCGGTGACGAGGAGCCGCGCTCCGCGATGACGGTGCGGGTGCTGGTCCGGGACATCAACATCCGGCCCGAGGGCGTCGAGTGCGCCGGCACCGGGCCCTACACCTACTTCCACAACCGGTCGGCCTACCGCGTGGTCGACGGCGACGGCGAGGTCCTGGCCGAGGGTGCCCTGCCGCCCGGCAGGTCGGTCCGCGCCTTCGAGGAGGACCTGGAAGTGCCGCGCATCCCGACGTACTGCGAGTTCACCGTCCCGGTCACCGTGGCCGAGCGGGCCGCGTACCGGCTGATCGTGGACGACCGCCGGCCGATCGCGCTGACCCGCAACGACACCGAGGGACCGGCGCTGGTCGCGGTGGTGCCGTCGTGACCGGCCCGACCGCCCACGCCGGGCGTCTCCGGATCGTCGGGCTCGCGGTCGCCGTCGCGGTCGCCGTCGGGCTGGCCGGGTTGGGCACCGGCGCCTGCACCGGAGACGACGGCGGCGGGGAGGGCGGGCCGACCCCGGCGCCGGCCGGTGGCGCGGCCGTCCTGCCGGGGCCGGTGCCGGACGACCTCGCGCTCCGGCCCGCGCCGACCGACTCCCCGGTCGCGCCGAAGGTCACCGGCACGCTCACCGACGGCAGCCCGCTCGCCCTGGCCGACCTCTGGGCCGACCGGCCGGTGGTGCTGACCTTCTTCAGCTCCTGGTGCGATCTCTGCGGCGACCGGCAGGGTGGCTTCAGCGAGCTGGCCGCACGCTACCGCGACCGGGTGGTCTTCGTCGGGGTGGCCGGCGAGGACGACGGGGAGGGCGTCCAGGCGTACCTGCGGCAGCACCGGGTGGAGTATCCGGTGCTGGTGGACGCCGACGGGAGCATCGCCCGGTCGTACGCGGTCCGGGAGCCGCCGGCCGTCATCCTGGTCGCCAGGGGTGGTGCGCTGCTGCGGGGCTGGCCCGGCGGGCTCGACAGCAACGCCGTCGACGACGAGCTGCGCACCCTCGTGCTCGCCCCGTGACCCCGTCCGGGCCAGCCCGGCAACTCCCGTGGCGGGTCCTCAGTCGGATCTCGTAGCGGGGTCCTCAGTCGGACGAGGGCGGGCCGAGCAGCCGGATCTCCTCGATGTCCATCGCGGCCTGGAGTTCCTGCAGGACGATGTCGTCGATCTCGTTGCTGTTGCGCAGCCTGATGATCTCGCGGCGCTTGTGTTCGAGGATACGCAGCCGCAGCCGGCGCTCGGCCTCCCGGTCCTGCTGGGCGGTACGGTCGTCGTCCTCGGCCCGGATCGCGTCGAGGTGGTCCTGGTAGTCGGCGCGGACCCGTTCGGCGATCTCGTCCGGGGCGCGCAGCTCCCGGGCCGACTCCGGCAGCCTCGCCAGCCCGACCTCGGTGGCGCGCAGCCGCGCCGTCCGCACCTCGTCGAGCCGCTGCTCGTCACCGACCAGCCCGGCCCAGCGGACCACCAGCGGCAGGGTGGTGCCCTGGATCAACATGATCAGCAGGATCACCGTCGCCGTGCAGAAGATGATCAGGTCGCGTTCGTGTACCGGCTGGCCGGCGGAGGTGGTCAGCGGTACCGCGAGCGCCGCCGCCAGCGACACCGCGCCCCGGAAACCGGCCCAGCCGGCGGCCGTACGGATCCGCCACCCCACCCGCAGCTCCCGTTGCGACCTGCGGCGGTCCACCAGTCGCAGGAAACCCGTCGAGACGTGCAGCCAGGCCATCCGGGTCACCACCACCACGACGGTCACCAGCACCGCGACCGTCACCGCGCGCCCCAGCGAAATGCTCGTCACACCACGCACCGCGCGCGGGATCTGCATGCCGAGCAGCACGAAGAGCGCGCCGTTGACCAGGAAGGTGGTCAGATTCCAGAAGGAGAGCGCCAGCACCCGCGCACGGGCACCGATCACCCTGGGGCTGGCGTACGCGATCATCAGCCCGGCCACCACCACGGCCAGTACGCCGCTGGCGCCGATCTCGTCGGCGAGCAGGAACGCGCTGAACGGGGTGAGGACGCTGAGCGCACCCTCCCGGAGCGGGTCGTCGAGGCGACGGCGGATCAGGATCACCGCGCCGCCGACGAGCAGGCCGGCGGCGACTCCTCCGAGGAGCGAGATGGCGAACCGCTCGGCGAGCTGCGCCGGTCCGGGCACGGTGTGCCGGACGATCAGGTCCAGCGCGACCGCGAAGAGGACCAGCGCCGTACCGTCGTTGATCAGGCTCTCCGCCCGGATGACGGTGAGGAACCGCCGGGGCGCCCGCTTGGCCAGCCCGGCGACGGCCGCCGCGTCGGTCGGGGCGAGGACCGCCCCGAGCACCCAGGCCACGGCCGGATCGAGCCCGAGCGCCTGCGCGGTCAGCGACACCGTTGCCATGGTCGCCGCGACCAGCACCACGGCGAGCAGCGAGATGGCGAGAAGGTTGCTGCGGATCTCCCGCAGGCTGATGGTGAGGCTCTCCCGGTAGAGGATCGCCGGCAGGAAGAGCAGCAGCACCACGTCCGGCTTGAGTACGACGTGCGAGAGCGGCGGCGCGAGCGCCAGCAGCGCGCCCGCGCCGATCAGCAGGACGGGCGGCGCCACCCGGTACCGCCCGCCGAGCGTGGTGCCGACCAGCACGGTGGCGCCGAGCACCACCATCAGCACCAGCGCTTCCACGTCACCCCCTGAAGGAAGGGCCCCTTCTTATCGCTTTCTGTTGTAGCGGGGGCCCTTCCTAACACCCATCGTCCTGGCCAGCGGCGACGGCGGGTGGCGGAACGGATCTATTGGGCGCGGATCGGTCGGGTGCGGGGGCGTGCGGGAGTCAGCGCTTCCACTGGGCCGAGCCGGCGTCCCACTCCGTGTAGGTGTAGGGGTTGTCCAACACCTTCGTCTCTGGGATGTCCGGGTTCATGCCCTTGTCGAAGGCGTCCCGGCCCATCGAGTCGAGCAGGTGTTCGACGGTCCGCTCCACCTCGCGCCGGGCCCCGTCCAGGTCGACGCCGACCAGCCTGTGCTCGTGCTTGACCAGCCTGCCGTTGACCAGGACGCTGTGCACGTCGCCGCGCTGCGCCTGGAACGCCACGTGCCCGTACGGGTGCAGGATCGGGAACATCACCGGCGAGGCGTCGTTCTTGATCAGGACGACGTCCGCCTTCCTGCCCGGGGTCAGGCTCCCCACCACGTCGTCCAGGCCGAGGGCGCGGCTGCCGCCCCGGGTGGCCCACTCGACCACCTGCTCGGCCCGCAGGTGGCAGTGCGTGATGGTCTCCTGCCGGCCGTGCGCCTCCAGGTGTTCGCGGGAACGGTCCGCGCCGAGCGTGCTGCGCATCGCGCTGAACAGGTCGCCGCTCCACCAGACACTGGTGTCCATGGAGAGCGAGACCGGGATGCCGTGGTGCCGGAGCTGCCAGGTGGGCGGGTACCCCTGGCCGGCGCTCTGCTCGCTCTCCGTGGAGACCGAGACCGAGCCGCCGGTGGCGGCGATCCGGTTGTACGAGTCCCGGGTCAGCGTGGCCGCGTGCACGTAGACGGTGCCCGGGGTCATGAAGCCGTTCTCGTGCATCAGCCGGATGCCGTCGTCGTTGGTGGCGCCCCAGACCCCGGCGTGGGTGGTGACCGGCACGCCCAGCTCGCGCGCCACCTCGAAGGCGGCCCGTTCCGGGAAGGCGGGGTCGCCGGTGACGTCGAAGGCCATCTGGAAGCCGAGCATGTCGCCCCGGCCGGCGAGCCGCCGCTGCACGAAGTCGCGGAAGTCGGGGCTGGTCGCCCACTCCCACGGGCCCTGCTGGATGTTGCCGTAGGCGAGGACGAAGCGGCCGGGGACCGCCTCCAGGGCGTCGACGGCGGCGTCGGCGTGCTGCGGGGTCTGCAGCCCGTGCGACCAGTCGACGGTGGTGGTGACCCCGGCGTCGATCGCCTCGATGGCGGCGAGCAGGTTGCCGGCGTAGATGTCCTCGGGCCGGAAGAGCTTCCCGGACTCGAGGTAGTACCAGACGAAGTACTGGGTCAGGGTCCAGTCGGCGCCGTAGCCGCGCATGGCGGTCTGCCACATGTGCCGGTGGGTGTCGATCATGCCTGGCATGACGATGCCGTCGCTGGCGTCGATCTCCAGGGCCCCGTCCGGGGCGGTCAGCCCGACGCCCACCTCCGCGATACGGTCCCCGACGACGAGTACGTCGCCGCCGGTCAGCACGGTGTGCGCGTCGTCCATGGTGAGCACCAGACCGTTGCGCAGCAGCACCGGACGGTCGGTTTCGTTCGTAGCCATCGTCAACTCCTATCGGCGGAGTGATCTACGCGGACGATCGTCCGTATAGCGGGCGCGAATTGGTGGCGCAATTATTGTCCCGGTGTTTCGTGGCTGTCAACGATCAGCACCTACCCGGGCTGACCGGCCGGGACCGCCGCTCCGACGTAGGGTCGGAGAGTGACCGCCGTGGCGGCCCGCACCGGGGTCGCCGGCAGTTGACACGGTTGGCGGGCGCGAACAGACTGTCGGCGACGGACAAACGTCCGCGAGACGGACGGAGGCAGGAGTATGGCGGATCAGCCGGCTACCGGCGACGCGCCGGGACCGACCGGCGGGGCGTCGGAGCCGACCGGCGGGGCGTCAGGACCGAGCGGTGGCGCGTCGGGACCGCTGGCCGGGCTGCTGGTGGCGGACTTCTCCCGGATCCTCGCCGGGCCCTACGCCACGATGCTGCTGGCGGATCTCGGCGCCGACGTGATCAAGGTGGAGGGACCGGCCGGGGACGACACCCGGACCTGGATGCCCCCGGTCCGGGACGGGGTGGCCACCTACTACCTCGGGATCAACCGAAACAAGCGCTCGATCGCGCTCGACCTGCGGTCGCCGGAGGATCTGGCCGTGGCCCGCGCCCTCGCGGCCCGCGCCGACGTGATGATCGAGAACTTCAAGCCCGGCGGGATGCGCCGCTTCGGCCTCGACTACGAGTCGGTGTCGGCGGAGAACCCCGGCATCGTCTACGCCTCGATCAGCGGCTTCGGCACCGGTGCCGGCGCCTCGCTGCCCGGCTACGACCTGATGGTGCAGGCTATCTCCGGGTTGATGAGTCTGACCGGCGACCCGGACGGCTCGCCGTACCGGGCCGGCATCTCGGTCTTCGACGTGATGGCCGGGATGCACGCGAACATCGGCATCCTGGCCGCGCTGCACCACCGCACGGCCAGCGGCCGTGGCCAGCACGTCGAGGTCAACCTGCTCTCCTCGGCCCTCTCCGGGCTGGTCAACCACAGCAGCGGGTACGTGGCCGGCGGGGTGGTGCCGTTCCGGATGGGTAACGCGCACCCGAGCCTCTTTCCGTACGAGCCGCTGCCGGTCGCCGACGGCGAACTGATCGTCATCGCCGGCAACGACGGGCAGTTCCGCAAGCTCTGCGAGGTGCTCGGCCTGCCGGAGCTGGTCGACGACCCCCGGTTCGGGCGCAACCAGGACCGCACCGCCAACCGCGAGGAGCTCCGCCCGCTGCTGGTGGAGAAGCTGCGTACCCGGACCCGGGACGAGTGGTTCGCGGAGCTGATCGCCGCCGGGGTGCCGTGCGCGCCGATCAACACCATCGACCGCGGGGTGGCCTTCGCCGAACAGCTCGGCCTCGAACCGGTGGTGACGGTGGGGGAGGGGGCCTCGGCGGTGCCGATGGTCCGTAACCCGATCACCTTCTCCGGCACCCGTTCCCGCTACGACCTGCCCCCACCGGGGCTTGACGAACACGGCGAGGAGATCCGCGCGTGGCTGACCAGGAACTGAGCGACGAGAAGCGAGCGGGTGACGAGAAGCGGGCGAGCGACCAGAAGGAGCTGAGCTTCCCCACCTCGATCGGCACCTCCGACGCCGACCGGATCCGGCTGCTCGGTCAGGACCTGGCCGCCGACCTGATGGGCAGGGTGGGCTTCGGCGAGCTGGCCTTCTGGCTGGTCGCCGGTCACCGGCCCACCCCGGCCCAGGTGCACGTCTTCGAGGCGGTGCTCGTCGCCCTCGCCGACCACGGCTTCACCCCGACCGCGATCGCCGCCCGGGTGACGTACCAGAGTGCGCCGGAGTCGTTGCAGGGGGCGCTCGCCGCCGGCCTGCTCGGCGGCGGCTCCCGGTTCCTCGGCGTCACCGAGGACAGCGGCCGGTTCCTCGCCGCCACCCTCGCGGAGCTGACCGACGCGCCGACCGACGACGCCGGCTGGGACGAGGTCGCGCTCGCGGCGGTCACCCGGGCCCGCGCCGAGCGCCGGCTGGTGCCGGGGCTCGGGCACCCGGTGCACAAGGTGCGGGACCCGCGTACGCCGGTGCTGATCGCCCTCGCCGAACAGGAGGGGTTGCGCGGCCCGCACCTGCGGCTCTTCGAGGCGATCGGCCGGGTCCATCCGCAGGTGCTCGGCCGTACGCTGCCGTTGAACGGCGCCGGGGTCTGCGGTGCCGCCCTGGCCGACCTCGGGCTCCCGCCGGAGCTGCTGCGCGGCTTCGCGCTGCTGGCCCGCGCCGCCGGGCTGCTCGGCCACCTCGCCGAGGAGCGCCGCACCGGCATCGGCATGGAGATCTACCGCACCGTCGACCGCAACGCCCGCTACGTATCCCCGGACCCCGTCCAGCCCTCCGACCCCGCCTGACCCCGAATCCGCCTGAGAGAGGAGCCGCGATGGCCACCATCGCCGCGGTGATCGCCTCCACCCACCATCCCTTCTACTACCGGGCCAGCACCGCGCAGGGCGAGGACCGGCCGCCCTTCGCGGACGAGTGGGTGAGCAAGATCCTCGCCTTCCGGGAGACGCTCACCCGGGCCAACCCCGACGTGCTGGTGATGGTCGGCTCGGACCACTTCCACCAGCTCTGGCTGGACAACATGCCGCAGTTCCTGATCGGCAAGGCGCCCTTCTACGACGCCAACTGGTACAACGAGGAGCGCGAGTTCGGCCTGCCGAAGATGCTGCTGCGCGGCCAGGAGGAGCTCTCGGCGCACCTGCTGCGGGAGGGGCTGGACGCCGGCTTCGACCTGGCATTCAGCAACGAGCTGCGGATCGACCACAGCATCACCTGCCCGATCATCACGCTGCGGCCCGAGGCGGACCTGCCGATCGTGCCGGTCTACACCAACATCTTCGCGCCGCCGCTGCCGCAGCCGAAACGCTTCGTGCAGCTCGGCCAGACGATCCGGGAACTGGTCGAGTCGTGGCCGAGCCACCTGCGGGTGGCGATCATCGGCACCGGCCACCTCTCGCTGGAGCTCGGCGGCCCGCGCCAGTTCGGCCCGCACGGCCCCGACCCGGAGTTCGACCGCAAGGCGGTGGAGTGGATCGCCACCGGTGACCTGGAACGCTGCCTCGCCGAGGTGACCCTCGACAGCCTGCACTCGCCGGGCAACGCCACGCACGGTTTCATGGACTTCATGCTGATGATGGGGGTCGCCGGGGCGGGGGCGAAGGCGGACCACGTCGACGCCCTCGACCTCTTCCACACCATGGAGGCCTACTTCACCTGGTATCCGAACGGCGTACCGGCGGGCACGGCGGAGGTGACCCGGTGAGCAGGTACCTGCTGAACAAGTTCCTCTACACCGTCGACCGGGACGCCGAGCTGGTCGAGCGTTACCGCGACGATCCGCGCGGCACCGTGCAGTGGTGGGAGGCGGAGCGGGCCAACGCGGTGCTCAACTGCCACACCGGCGAGGCGAGCACCTGGCAGCGCTTCGAGGACGCCGAGCGGGAGGCGCTGGCCAGCCACGACTACGTCAGGCTCTTCGAGCTGGGCGCGCACCCCTTCCTCACCCTGACCCTGTTCATCGCGATGTTCGAACGCGACCACGACGAACCGCTCGGCTTCCAGAAGCAGTACGCGGCCCGGCTGGCGCACTTCTCGATGCCGTACCCGGACATCGCCACCTGACGGCGGTGCCGCGACCCGCCCGCGTGGTCAGTGCTGGGCGGCGGTGACGGCGCCCACCGCGCCGCCGCCCACCTCGACCTGCGGCCGGGACTGCCAGCGGGCCCAGTCGGCGCTTATCGCGCTGGCCGCCCGGATGAGCTGGGGGAGATGCTGCTCGACCAGGGTCTTGACGCTGGTCTCGGACGAGTTGACGGTGACGTTCATCGCGGCCCGCACCTCGCCCTGGCCGTCCCGGATCGGCACGGCGACCGAGCGGATGCCCGGGGCCAGCTCGTCGTCGGCGAGCGCCCAGCCCCGGGCCCGGACCTCCCGGAGCATGGTGTCCAGTGCCGGCCGGCCGTGCCGGACCCGGGGCTGCACGCCGGAGCGGCTCGGCTGGGCCAGCGCCGTGTTGAGGGCCTCCGGATCGAGCGCGGCGAGCAGCACCTTCCCCTGCGACGTCACGCCCGCCGGGAAGCGGGTGCCGATCTGCACCCGCAGCGCGATGATCCTCGGCACCGCGACCCGGGCCATGTAGACGATGTCGGAGCCGTCGAGTTGCGCCATCGAGCTGGACTCGCCGGTCGCGGCGACCAGGTCCTGCATGTGCGGGCGGGCGATGTCCCAGAGCGAGAGCGCGCCGACGTACGCCATGCCGAGCTCCAGCACCCGGGGGGTCAGCTCGTAGCCGCCGGCGTCGGCGCGGACGTAGCCCAGCTCCTCCAGGGTGAGCAGGAAGCGCCGGGCGGTCGGCCGGGCCAGCCCGGCGGCGGTGGCGACCTCGCTGAGGCTCAGCCGGGGCTGGTCGGCGTGGAAGACGGTGATCACCTTGAGTCCTCGGGCCAGGGCCTCGATGAAGTCGGGTCCTTCGCCGCGCTGTGCCATCGTCCGCCTCGCTCCGTCGTCGCCGTTCCGGTATCCACCCCTCCGCCGCCCGGCCGGTGCCGGGGCGGAACCCGGGCGTCCACAAGTTCACCATGGGCCCGTCCAGGGTGCCGGACGGCGCTCCGGGCGGGGCGTCCGGGCGGTGGCCGGAGCGGTCCGGGCGCCGGGGCAGCCCGCCGGACCCGACCTCTGACCGTCAAGCGAACACCAGTCCGCGTCCAGACGCAATTGTTTCCAGCATGAGTCTTGACATCTTGCAGGTGGCGGCGGAGATTGTGATGTGCGCCGCGTCCGTGTAGCGGACGTTCGTCCGCAGAAATGGTAGCGCAGGGCTCAATCTTCGGAGGAGAGTTATGGCGCCAGCGACCGGGGTTCCGCATCCCGCCACCACCAGCAGGTCCACCCCCGCCCGGCGGTCCGCCGGGAGCCGGCCGGCCACCGCCGGCCGGACCGCCGGACCGGGTTCGGCAGGTGCGGCATGAACCTCGGTCTGCTCCTGCTCCGGCTCCTCCTCGCGGCACTGCTCTTCGGCCACGCCAGTCAGAAACTCTTCGGCTGGTTCCGGGGTCAGGGACCCACCGGCACCGGCACCCTCTTCCACACCTGGGGCTTCCGGCCCGGCCGCCAGATGGCGGTGCTCGCCGGAGTGGCCGAACTCGTCGGCGCGGCACTGATCGCGCTCGGCCTGCTCACCCCGCTCGGCGCCACCGTCGTGCTCGGCACGATGGTGGTGGCCGCCTCCGTCAACGTCCCCAATGGGCTCTGGGCGCACCTCGGCGGCTACGAGGTCGCCTTCGTCTACGGTGCACTCGCCGTCGTGCTCGCCTACACCGGACCCGGCGCCTGGTCGCTGGACCACCTGATCGGACTGGACGGGTTCGCCGGCTACGGCTGGGGCACCCTGGCCCTGGCCGTCGGGCTGCTCGGCAGCGTACCCCCGCTGCTGCGCCGCCGCCGCGCCCTCGCCGCCGGCGACTGACCCGGTCGCCCCGGCACCTCACCCCACCGTCACCCCCGACACCTCAGATCGCCGTTACCACCACCGTGCCGGCCGTCGCCCCTGCCGAAGGGCCGGCGCCGCATCCGAGAGGTGACCCCCGCATGAGCAACGAAGAACGCAGAGGAGTCTCCCGGCGCAGCGTGCTGCGCGGCGGTGCCGTCGCCGGCACCGCCGCCGCGGTGGGCGCCGCGACCGGCCCGGCCGGCGTCGCCGCGCACTACCGCGACGGTGCGATCCGGGCCGATCTGGTACTGCACAACGGGCGCATCCACACCATGGACCGGCGCGACCGGGTGGCCAGCGTGCTGGCGATCCGGGACGGCCGGATCGTCTACGTCGGCAACGACCGCCGGGCCGCCGCGCACGGCTTCGACGGCCGGCCCCGCACCATCGACCTGCGCGGACGGACCGCCATACCCGGCCTGATCGACTGCCACAACCACATCGTGCTGATGGGCAACCGGCCCGGCCACCACACCCCGCTGGAGAACGCCTACTCCGTCGCCGACGTGCGGGCCGGTTACCGGGCGCGGGCCCGCCGGGTGCCGCGCGGCGAGTTCGTCACCACCATCGGCGGCTTCCACCCCAACCAGTTCACCGAGGGGCGGCTGCCGACCCTCGCCGAGCTGGACGAGGCGCTGCCGCACCATCCCGCGTACATCTCGGTCGGCTTCGCCGGGCCCTCGGTGACCAACAGTCTCGGCCGGCGCTTCTTCGAGGCGGCCGAGCTGCCGGTGACCGTCGGCCCGGACGGGTCGATCGCCGCCGGCACCGAGACCGGTCGGGCGACCCTGGCGCTGCGCCGCACCCTCACCCCCGAGCAGCGCGAGCGCGGCGTCCTCGACGCGATGACGTACGCGGCCAGCCTCGGCGTCACCACCCACCTCGACCAGGGCGCCTTCCAGGCCACCGGCACCCCGGCCGACGGCGCGGCGCACGAGGACAACCACGCGATGCACCTGCCCTTCCTCGCCGTCTACGCCCGCAACGAGGGGATCGTCCGGCTGCGCATCAACTACCTGCACCAGGACACCGACGCCGAGGTGCCGGAGCTGACGGCGCGGCTGCGGCACACGTACCCGTTCTTCGGCGACGACATGGTGCGGACCGGTGCGATCGGGGAGTTCATCGCGGCCAGCTACTCCGGCGGCCCGGTCTTCCTGGAGGCGGCCCGGCGCGCCGCACGGGCCGGCTGGCGGATCGAGGTGCACTCGCTGACCGGCACCGACTTCCAGACCCAGATCCAGGCGTTCGAGACGGTGCACGCCGAGATCCCCATCTCCGACCTGCGCTGGGTCGTCGCGCACGTACCCCGGATCACCCCGGACTACCTGGCCCGGCTCCGGGCGCTCGGCGGCGGGGTCAACCTGACCGGCTGGCAGTACCTGGCCGGCCGGGGCCCGGCCGCCGGCCCGCCGTTCCGGACGATCCTCGACAGCGGCATCCCGGCCGGGATGAGCTCCGACGGCATGCAGATCGCGCCGATGAACCCGTGGATCCACGCGTACTACGCGGTGACCGGCCGGAACGCCCGGGGCGAGGTGATCAACGACGGCCAGCAGATCAGCCGGCGGGAGCTGCTCACCCTCTACACCCGGGCCAACCAGTGGTTCCTCGGCGGTCCCGACGAGAAGCTGCTCGGCTCGCTGGAGGTGGGCCGGCTCGGTGACGTGGTGGTGCTCGACGACGACTACTTCACCGTCCCGGTCGAGCGGCTGCGCCGGCTGCGCGCCGACCTCACCGTCGTCGGCGGCGCCGTCGTGCACGACGCCGACGACCGTCAGCGGTGAGTGCCGGCCGTGCCCGCCCCGCCGATCCGCCTCCCCGGCGCCCCGCGACGAACCATCCCCGACAGCGACGAAAGGTATTTGACAGATGCGTAAGCGTTCCCTTGCCGCCGTCGCCACCGTACTGGCGCTCGGCGTGGCGGCTGCCGGCTGCGGCAGCGGCTCAGGTTCCGGCTCCGGATCCGGTGACGACGACCCGATCGTGGTCGGCTCGACCCTCTCCCTGACCGGCGCGTTCGCCGCGACCGGCCAGATACACAAGCTCGCCGGTGAGGCGTACGTCGAGCGGCTCAACGCCGCCGGTGGGCTGCTCGGCCGGCAGGTGGAGTGGAAGGTCGTCGACGACCAGTCCGACCAGTCCAAGGTCAGCTCGCTCTACGAGCGGCTGATCAGCCAGGACCGGGTGGACCTGATCATCGGCCCGTACGCCACCCCGAACATCCTCTCCGCGATGGCTGTCGCCCAGCGGCACGGGTACGTGATGCCGCAGCACACCGCCGTGCTCGCCCCGCAGCTCACGTACGAGTGCCAGTTCCCGGCCTGGTCGATCGGCCCGACGCCGAACCAGTTCATCCCGACCCAGCTCTTCGACGCGCTCGCCGCCCAGCCCGACCCGCCGAAGACGGTCGCCGTGCTGACCAGCCAGAGCGGCTCGGCCGCCTTCGTCTCCGACGGCTTCGGCGAGGACAAGGCCGGCGCGCTGAGCATCGCCCGGGAGCGCGGCATCAACGTCGTGGCCGACGTGCACTACCCGCCGACCACCACCGACTGGGCGCCGATCGCCACCCAGGTCCGGGACGCCAACCCCGACCTCGTGATCAACAACGGTCTCGGGGTGGACGCGGTGAACATCCTCCAGGCGATGGCACAGCTCAACTACCACCCGAAGCGGATGTTCGGCCTCTTCCCGGCGCCGGGACCGCTGCTCGACCTCGGCGAGGTGTCGGAGGGCGTGCTGTCGGTGTCGATGTTCGAGCCGAACAAGCCGACCCTGGACCGGCTCGGCGCACCGGCCACCGAGATCGTCGCCGACTTCACCGCGCGGGCCGAGAAGGCCGGGCTGCCGTACACGGTCTTCGAGACCCAGGCCGCGGCCTCCTGGAACGCCTGGGAGATCCTGACCGGCGCGGTGCGGGACAGCGGCGGGACGGACCAGCAGAAGATGTGCGACACCCTGCACGAGAAGGGCGCCGACACCACCTTCAGCGGACACCTCAGCTTCGACCCGAAGGTGCAGAACTTCTGGCCGACCACCCAGGCGATCAAGCAGATCCAGCAGGGTGACTGGGTCACCGTCTGGCCGGCCGACCGGGCCGCCGGGAAGTTGGCTCCCGCTCGCGGCTGACCCCAGCCGCCCACCCCACGAACGCGCGTCCGGGCCCGGTGCCCCCGTTCCGGGCCCGGCCGCGCCCCATCCACAGTGACCGTCGACCGACCAGAAGCCGAGGCGACCCCCCGTATGAACGTCATCCAGGCCACGCTCAGCGGAGCGCTGATCGGTGGCCTCTACGCCCTGATGGCCACCGGCCTCTCCGTCACCTGGGGGGTGCTGCGCGTCATCAACCTGGCCCACTTCGGACTGATCCTGGTCGGCGCCTATCTCACCTTCCAGATCGCCGTCTCCTGGCAGATCGACCCGATCCTCTCCCTGGTGGTGACGGTGCCGGCGCTCTTCGTGGCCGGCGCCGCGATCCAGTGGCTCTTCGACAAGCTGCGGCTGAGCGAGTTCAACTCGCTGCTTGTCAGCTTCGGGCTGCTGAGCATCACGATCCAGGTGGTCAGCAACATCTGGAGCGCCGACTTCCAGCGGATGCCGGCCGAGATCAACCCGTACGCGACCGGCTCGGTCACGCTCGGCCGGCTGGTCTTCCCGGTCACCACCCTGATGGCGTTCGGCCTCGCCCTGCTGGTGGTGGTCGGGGCGCACCTGGTGCTGCGGCGCACCTTCGCCGGCCGGGCGATGCGGGCGATGGCCCAGGATCCGGCGGTCGCGGGTGCCTTCGGCGTCGACCACCGGCGGCTCAGCGTGCTGCTCGGCGGGGTGGTCGGGGCGACCGCCGCACTCGCCGGGATGGTCTTCGCGCTCTCCAACGCGCTGACGCCGGAGACCGCGTACGAGTGGTTCGGCACCGTCTTCGCGGTGGTGATCCTCGGCGGGATCGGCGAGGTGGTCGGCACCTTCGCCTCCGGCATCCTGGTCGGGGTCCTCTCCGGCGTCGTCGCCGCCGTCTGGTCACCGGCGACCGCGCCGTTCGTGCTCTTCTCCGCGATCATCCTCGCCCTGCTGCTGCGCCCGCAGGGACTCTTCACGGTGGCCGGCGCCGGAGGTGTCCGGTGATGCGCCGGGGCGGGGCCGGGCTGCTTGTCGCGTTCCTGGCGCTGGCCGCGCTCGGCGCCTTCGCCGACCAGCTCGGGATCGCCTCGTTCCACCTGGTGCTGCTCGGCTCGATCTGCTTCTGGATCGCCCAGGCGACGAGCTGGAACATCCTCTCCGGTTACAGCGGCTACTTCAGCTTCGGCCAGGCCGCGTACGTCGGGGTCGGCGCCTACACCACGGCGGTGCTCGCCGGCCGGCACGACGTCGACCTCTTCGTCACCCTGCCGATCGCGGCGGTCCTCTCCGGCCTGCTCGCCCTCGGCATCGGCGCGGTCGCGTTCCGGCTCGGCTCGCTGCGCGGCGAGATCTTCGCGCTGCTCACCCTCGCCGTGCCGTTCATCCTGGCCGCCTTCGCCCGGATCAACCGGTCGATCGACGGTGGACAGGGCGCCACCGTCCCGGTCCCCGAGCTGCCGGCCGCGATCGGCTCGTTCCAGCAGTTCCAATACCTGCTGGCGCTGGCGATCGCCACCGCGGCGGTCGCCGTCGCGTACGTCGTCCAGCAGACCCGGACCGGTGCGGCGCTGGCGGCGATCCGGGACGCCGAGGACGTCGCCGAGGTGACCGGGGTGGCGACCTTCCGCTACAAGATGCTGGCGATGCTGCTCAGCGGGGTGCTCGGCGGTGTCGCCGGCAGCGTGTACGCCCTGCAGATCGGCTTCGTGACCGTCGAGAGTGTCTTCGGGCTGACGATCCCGCTCTTCGTGATCGTGATGGGGGTGCTCGGCGGGCGGCACCACTGGCTCGGCCCGGTGATCGGCGCGGTGCTGATCGTGATGTTGCAGGACCGGCTCTCGTCGTACGGGCTGGACGCGTACAACCTGATCATCCTTGGCGGGGTCCTCGCGCTGCTCGTGGCGCTCGCCCCCGACGGCCTCTACGCCCGGCTCCGGGCCCGGCCGCTGATCGCGCTCGGCACCCTTGTCGTGGTGAGCGGCGGCCTGGCGGTGCTCCAATTCTGGGGCGAGCTGCTGGACTGGCTGCTCGTCGGGATGCTCGCCGCGAGCCTGGTCGCGATCGTGCTCGGCGCGGCACCGGTCGCCGCCCGGCTCGGCCTGCGGCCGGGTGGGGGTGGTGGGCCGGCGCCCCGGCCCGCAGTTCCCTCTGCTGGTGCCGCCGTGGAGGCTGCCGGTGGTGGCGGTCTCGGTGGGGCTGCCGAGGGTGGCGTGCCCGAGGGTGGTTCCGGGGCTGTCGTCGCCGATGCTGACGGCGGTGCCGGGGGTGGGGCCGGCGGTGGCCGGCGGCCGGCGCCGGTCGAGGGCGGGAAGGTGCTGGTCGAGTGCCGGCAGGTGGCGCGATACTTCGGCGGGGTGCACGCGCTGGAGGACGTGAGCCTGCAGATCCGGGAAGGTGAACTGGTCGGGCTCGTCGGGCCGAACGGATCCGGCAAGACGACGCTTGTCAACCTGCTCTCCGGGGCGATCCGGCCGACCCGGGGCACCATCCTGCTCGACGGGCAGGACATCACCCGGTTGCCCCCGCACAGGATCGCGCACGTCGGGATGGCCAGGACCTACCAGATCCCCCGGCCGTTCGACTCGATGACCGTCCGGGACAACGTGGCGATGGCGATCATGTTCGGACGTACCCCAACCTCGTTGCCGCGGGCCCGGCCGCTGGCCGACCGTCACCTGCGTACGGTCGCGCTGGAACACCTGGCGGACGCGTACCCGGGCAGTCTCAACCTGCACCAGCGGCAACTGCTGGAGATGGCGCGGGCGATCGCCGCCAACCCCCGGGTGCTGCTGCTGGACGAGGCGCTGGCCGGGCTCAACCCGGCCGAGGTGGACAACGCCGTACGGGTCGTCCGGAGGATCCACGACAGCGGCATCACCATCGTCATCGTCGAACACCTGCTGCGGGTGCTCAACCAGCTCGCCACCCGGCTCGTCGTGCTCGACCGGGGCAGCTGCCTCGCCGACGGCGACCCGCAGACCGTGCTGAACGACCCGGCCGTGGTCCGCGCCTACCTGGGGAGGCAAGCCCATGTCTGAACCGTTGCTGCGGGTCCGGGACCTCGAGGTGCGCTACGGCGACGCGCAGGCGCTCTGGGACGTCACCCTGGAGGTGCGGGAGGGGGAGACGGTCTGCGTCGTCGGCCCGAACGGTGCTGGCAAGTCGACGCTGGTGAACGCCATCGCGGGGCTGCATCCGGCGTACCGGGGCGAGATCAGCGTCGGCGGCGCCGACATCACCCGGCTGCGCGGCCATCGGGTCTGCGGGCACGGTGTCGCGGTCGTCCCGGAGGGGCGGCGGATTTTTCCCCGGATGACGGTGCTGGACAACCTGGTGCTCGGCGCCTATCGGCGGGGTGCCCGGCGCGAGCACCGCAACACCCTGGACGAGGTGTATGCGATCTTTCCCCGGCTGGCCGAACGGGCTAATCAGCTCGCCGGCAGCCTGAGTGGGGGAGAGCAGCAGATGCTGGCGATCGGGCGGGCGCTGATGGCCCGGCCGCGCCTGCTGCTGCTCGACGAGCCGTCGCTCGGGCTGGCGCCGGTGCGGGTGGACGAGGTCTACGACGCGATCATCCGGATCAACGCGGGCGGGGTGAGCGTGGTGGTGGTGGAGCAGGACGTGCAGCGGGCGCTCGCGGTGGCGGGTCGGGCGTACCTGCTGGGCGAGGGTCGGGTGGTGCTGACCGGGCCGGCCGACGAGCTGCGCGACAGCCCGGAGGTGCGGCGCAGCGTGTTGGGACTGTGAGCCGGGTCCGGTAACCGGCTGGCCGACGCCGGCTGTCGAGGAGAGGGCCCGCCCCGGACCGGGGGAGAAGGCGGTCCGGGGCGGGCGGGGTGATGAGGCGGGTCATTGGCGGTGGGGGAGCCAGCCCAGGAGCTGGCCGGTGATCAGCGCGGGATGGGTGTCGGGGAGCTGTCGCAGGGCGCGGGCGAGGTGCGCGCCGAGGTGGACCATCAGCCCGATCCGGTCACCGTGGTAGGCGGTCAGCAGCGCCAGCCGGGCCTGCCGGCAGGGCCAGGGGGCGGCGCAGGCGTGGCAGGCGTACGACCGGGTGGGCTTGTGGGCGGTCCGGGCGTACTTCCGCCGGACGTGCCGCAGCCAGCGCTCCTGCGGGCCGATCACCGGTCACACCCGTTCACCGTGCCGGGCGTGGTGCCGTTGCGGGCTTGGGGTGAGCGCTTCGGCGCGGCCGTTCCTCGGTTGTGGGCGGGCGGACGCGTCCGGGGTGGGTCGGCGGTTGGTCGCGCGTGACCGGGTCGGTAGGGGAGTGGCGTCCGGTGTCAGCGCGCGAATCTCGGACCGCTCGGTCTCGGTGAAGGCGACGGGCGGCGTCGCGCGGGCGGTGGCCCGGTATTGCCGGCGGGTCAGCGGCGGTACGGGTGCCGGCTGGTAGGGCATCGGTACCAGGTCGACCGAGTCCGGACAGCGCCAGCGGAAACCGCAACGGCAGTACCGCCAGAGTCGCCGCCAGTCGCGGCGATGGTAGGGCTTGGCTCTGCGGCTGAGCATCATGGTGTCTCCCATCTGAGAAGCAGAGGTGGAGGACTTGGTCCTGGTGAATCGCTTGAATCCACTGTGCTGACCGTTGTGCTTCAAACACACTCCGTTGCAAGATGGATCGGGGACGTTCGGGACGTTCAGATGGGAGCAGGTGATGAATCGGACCTTTTTGGAAGCGATGACCGAGGCGGGTGAGACTCCCGAGAGTCTGGCCAAGCAAGTCGGCGTTGACCCGAAGACAGCGGCACGATGGGTGAGCCCTGGACGTGTGCCGCAGTCGCGGCACAGGGCGAAGATCGCTGGGCTTGTAGGGCGGGACGTCGCAGATCTGTGGCCGGACGTTCTGAAACGACGCGACCCGGTGTGGTTCCGGCCGTGGGCTGACACCGAGCACGAGGCGGTGTCGCTCCGGTGGTACGAGCCGGCGTGGGTGCCGGGCGTTCTCCAGACCGAGGCGTACGCACGGGCGACGCTGGCAGGCGAGATGCTGACCGAGGAGGAGGTAGACCGCCTGGTGGGTGCGCGCCTCCGGCGGCAGGCCATCCTGACCAGGGAGCGTCCGCCGCTGCTTGTGACGGTCTTGGACGAGGCTGTCATCCAACGACTCTGTGCGAGTCCGCCCCGGCTGTGTGCCGAACAACTTGAACGGCTGGTCGAGTGCGCTGAGTTGCCGAACGTGGAGGTCCACGTGGTGCCAGCCAGCGCTGGCCTTTACCCGGGGCTCGGCGGCCAGTTCATCATCGCCGACCTGAGCGACGGCGTGCGTGCCGGGTACGCTGACAGCCAGGTGGCGGCGCACATCGTGGAGGGAGTCGAGGACGTTGCTACGCTGGCGGGTAGGTGGGAGCGAATCCGTAGTTTCGCCCTCCCGAGTTCCGCCTCACTGGCATTGATCAAGAAGGCAGTCCAACATGGATGACCTGGCCGGCGCCCACTGGCGCAAGAGCACCCGCAGTGGCAACAACGGCGGCGCCTGCGTGGAGGTCGCCGATAACCTTCCCGGCAGAGTGTTGGTCCGGGACAGCAAGGATCGTGGCGGCGCCAACCTTAGCTTCGACCCGGCCGTCTGGCGTTCGTTCGTCAACGACGTTGCCCGGCGTCCGGAGTAGAGGGCTTTGTAACTGTTATGTCTGGTCTTGAGGAATGATCTTGCGAACGGTAGTGAATAAAAACTACATACTTGATCTTTAGGGCCGCAGGTCAGCAAGTCTGCTCCCCGCGCACGCGGGGGTGATCCCGGTGCATTCCGTAGCGCCAGAGATCATGCCCTCTGCTCCCCGCGCACGCGGGGGTGATCCGACGACTCCCGCCATTGATGAACCTCGCGTTCCCTGCTCCCCGCGCACGCGGGGGTGATCCTGCGTGCTGAAAAGTTGGTCGCTGAATCGCTTTCTGCTCCCCGCGCACGCGGGGGTGATCCGACGGGACTCCCCTTCGGCACGACGAGGATCAGCTGCTCCCCGCGCACGCGGGGGTGATCCGTCCAAATCGATTTCCACTCCCTCCGGGTGAATCTGCTCCCCGCGCACGCGGGGGTGATCCTGGATACAATGATGAATTCGGGTGGGCACCGCACTGCTCCCCGCGCACGCGGGGGTGATCCTCACACGGTGTAATTGCCGATGAGCAGCCGAGTCTGCTCCCCGCGCACGCGGGGGTGATCCCAAGATGACACCGCTTGACGTAGCGGAAGGGTTCTGCTCCCCGCGCACGCGGGGGTGATCCCAACGACCGTTCATCGGATGGGATGGAGAAGGACTGCTCCCCGCGCACGCGGGGGTGATCCATGGCTCATGATCTCTCTATTCGCAGCCGTGGCCTGCTCCCCGCGCACGCGGGGGTGATCCCGACGCTGACGTAGACGTCGCTGCCATCAAGGCCTGCTCCCCGCGCACGCGGGGGTGATCCGGATGACGGGAAGTGGTACGGAGAGGGTCGCTCCTGCTCCCCGCGCACGCGGGGGTGATCCCATCCCTTACCGGGGTATCGAATCGCATGGCGTCTGCTCCCCGCGCACGCGGGGGTGATCCCTCAGCCTACCTCTGGTACTTGTCTTCTTTGTTCTGCTCCCCGCGCACGCGGGGGTGATCCCTTGATTGTTTGCTGCATCATCGCTGCATTGAGCTGCTCCCCGCGCACGCGGGGGTGATCCGCAATGACGTCGGGGCAGCTCGCTCAGATGGTGCTGCTCCCCGCGCACGCGGGGGTGATCCTGGGTGGGATCGAAGGTGAGTTTGATGTACCAGCTGCTCCCCGCGCACGCGGGGGTGATCCTAGTGTTCTGACCGGACAGAACGGGGTACGTCTCTGCTCCCCGCGCACGCGGGGGTGATCCCGCCCAGAGTAGCCGTAGAAAATCCCATCATGCCTGCTCCCCGCGCACGCGGGGGTGATCCCGCGGCGTGCTGGTCTGCGACACCTGCGACCAGCTGCTCCCCGCGCACGCGGGGGTGATCCCGTATCGATCTGGGTACGCTCCGGCCGTAACGACTGCTCCCCGCGCACGCGGGGGTGATCCCTTCTTGGAGAACCCGACATTGAGTAGGGTACGCTGCTCCCCGCGCACGCGGGGGTGATCCAATGGCACAGAGAGTGGGATGGGACGAAGCAAGCTGCTCCCCGCGCACGCGGGGGTGATCCAGACCAGAGGTCGTCAGAAAGAGCAGTCGCGATCTGCTCCCCGCGCACGCGGGGGTGATCCCCCAGAGGCCGGCCCATGTCCCGCTGGAAATGTCTGCTCCCCGCGCACGCGGGGGTGATCCCCCTCCCTTAGTGAGCGCGTCGGGCGCTCTAGACTGCTCCCCGCGCACGCGGGGGTGATCCTTCAGTTGTGGTATGTCGGGGCTACCGAGGTGGCTGCTCCCCGCGCACGCGGGGGTGATCCAGTTTTGTTGCTCCCCCTAGGTGGTGTCCGGCGGATCTTGATGGTGGTTCGTTGTTCTGGTCGTGGCGCGTTTTGATTTGACTGATGCCGAGTGGGCGGTGTTGGAGCCGTTGCTGCCCGCGCAGCCCCGTCGTGGTGGGCAGTGGCGCGATCACCGGCAGGTGATCAACGGGATCTGCTGGGTGAAACGGACCGGGTCGCCGTGGCGGGACATGCCCGAGCGGTACGGGCCGTGGAAGACCTGTCATGAACGGTTCCGCCGGTGGGCTGCCGACGGCACCTGGACCCGTCTCAAGCAGCAGGTGGTCGCGTTGGCTGAGGCTGACGGTGACATCGACTGGGACGCTCAGGTCGATTCCACGGTCGTGCGCGCTCACCAGCACGCCGCCGGTGCCCGTAAAGGGGGCTCACCACCAAGGATTCGCAGGCACGTCAGGGTCTGGGTCGTTCCCGGGGAGGGTTGACCACGAAGGTGCACACTATGGCCGACGGGCGAGGCCGTTCGCTCGCCACGCGGATCACCCCGGGCCAGGCCTCCGATACCAAGCAGCTGGTGCCCTTGTTGGATCAGATCGCCGTGACCCGACCCGGCGGCGTCGGCCGTCCCCGTAAGCGTCCGGACTCGCTGACCGCGGACAAGGCGTACTCGTCCAAGGCGAACCGGGCCGCGTTGCGGGCCCGCAAGATTGCCGCCGTGATCCCCGAACGCGCCGACCAGAAAGCCAACCGGACAAGGAAAGGATCATCAGGCGGCCGTCCCCCAGACTTCGACACCAGCGCATACACCCACCGCAACCAGGTCGAACGTGGCTTCGGTCGACGCAAACACTGGCGAGGCCTGGCGACCAGGTACGACAAGCTCATCGAAAGCTACGAAGCCACACTGGACCTCATCGAGATGCTCGACTGGCTCCGTGCCGTACCCGACCACACTCCATGATCCGCAGGACACCACCTAGTGGTTGTGTTCTGACTGCTCCCCGCGCACGCGGGGGTGATCCGACGAAGAACCAGCCGATGCCTTTTTCGTGGGTCTGCTCCCCGCGCACGCGGGGGTGATCCCATAGCGACCAGCGCCAATACCACGAGAATTGCCTGCTCCCCGCGCACGCGGGGGTGATCCCCGAAATCCCGTCCGCACAGCGTATCGGCACCACTGCTCCCCGCGCACGCGGGGGTGATCCTTCATCGAATGAGCTGATTGCGTCGATTACCACCTGCTCCCCGCGCACGCGGGGGTGATCCGATGGTTGAGCTGGGGATGTCCGAAGAGGAATTCTGCTCCCCGCGCACGCGGGGGTGATCCCCTCGCAGGTTTCTTCCCATACAAGAGCGAGTACTGCTCCCCGCGCACGCGGGGGTGATCCGCTGCTGCCGGCGAGTCGTGGTGCGGGCATGGTCTGCTCCCCGCGCACGCGGGGGTGATCCCACGAAGTTGACAGTCAGAGTCATGGAGGTGGTCTGCTCCCCGCGCACGCGGGGGTGATCCCCACGCCTGCCAGCCCGGCATCGCCGACAGCGTCTGCTCCCCGCGCACGCGGGGGTGATCCGTCCAGGCCGACCGTCTGCGCCTTCCCCCCGGCCTGCTCCCCGCGCACGCGGGGGTGATCCCTCGCTGCTGGCTGGCACCCCCGGCGGAGAACGCTGCTCCCCGCGCACGCGGGGGTGATCCATGGGGGAAGATGGGAAGCCCGGACGTTCCGGCCTGCTCCCCGCGCACGCGGGGGTGATCCTCATCCCAGGTCAGGCAGACTTCTTGATGTTCCCTGCTCCCCGCGCACGCGGGGGTGATCCTGTTCTGGCGGGACAATGACGAATCAAACCTCCCTGCTCCCCGCGCACGCGGGGGTGATCCAGCGACTCAAAAGGTTCGCTCGACGCACCCGACCTGCTCCCCGCGCACGCGGGGGTGATCCGGCCAGCGAAAACACCAAGCCGACCATCGATGACTGCTCCCCGCGCACGCGGGGGTGATCCTCTGTTGATAGGCGATTCCAGTCATTCCCCCGGCTGCTCCCCGCGCACGCGGGGGTGATCCGACGGACCTCGGCCGCCGCATCGGCGGAGTTGACTGCTCCCCGCGCACGCGGGGGTGATCCCGAGTTCGTTTCCGTCATGGCCGTGGCCCGCAACTGCTCCCCGCGCACGCGGGGGTGATCCCTGGGACGACGTCGAGACGGCGCAGCCCGGTGCCTGCTCCCCGCGCACGCGGGGGTGATCCGCCGACCATCGATGAGCCCCGCGTTCCGTGGCGCTGCTCCCCGCGCACGCGGGGGTGATCCGAGCACCGGACACCGACGCTGGCCCGGCTGAACCTGCTCCCCGCGCACGCGGGGGTGATCCTGATGTCGCCGTTGCCGGCAACGTCTTTATGTGCTGCTCCCCGCGCACGCGGGGGTGATCCTCTGGTATAGATCTGGTCTTTTTATTGCCGGCGCTGCTCCCCGCGCACGCGGGGGTGATCCCAACGAGTCGAGCTGGGCACCGGGTGGCATCTTCTGCTCCCCGCGCACGCGGGGGTGATCCCGGGATGACCTCGAAGGAGTTTTCCGAGATGGTCTGCTCCCCGCGCACGCGGGGGTGATCCCTTGCCGGTCCGGTTCGAATACGCACGGAGCTGCTGCTCCCCGCGCACGCGGGGGTGATCCGGTCGGGAGTATGTTTCATCCTGCCGAACGATACTGCTCCCCGCGCACGCGGGGGTGATCCCTACCGCTAAGCGAGGTCCGAGACAAACTCGGACTGCTCCCCGCGCACGCGGGGGTGATCCTCGATTCCGCGAAGCGTGTCCTCATCGAACAGGCTGCTCCCCGCGCACGCGGGGGTGATCCGTTTTGGTCGGTCCCGTTCCTGACGTGGTTGCCCTGCTCCCCGCGCACGCGGGGGTGATCCCCTGGTTGGTCGCTCCGCCGGTGTTCTGCTCGGGCTGCTCCCCGCGCACGCGGGGGTGATCCCTCGGCGTCCCGGTACTCCTCCCAGGTGGCGTACTGCTCCCCGCGCACGCGGGGGTGATCCCCCAAAGACCGGCCCATGTCCCTCTGGAAATGTCTGCTCCCCGCGCACGCGGGGGTGATCCCCTCCCAGTGCCCGCCACGCCTCGCTCACGAGCCTGCTCCCCGCGCACGCGGGGGTGATCCCTCCATCGAGTCGGTGCTCGCGCAGACCCGTCGCTGCTCCCCGCGCACGCGGGGGTGATCCCGCGATCGCCGGCATGCCGGAGTTGTAGTCGTACTGCTCCCCGCGCACGCGGGGGTGATCCGTTCGTCTTCATCTGCCAGGAGAAAGAGCCGCCCTGCTCCCCGCGCACGCGGGGGTGATCCCTGGTGCACCGCCTCGGCAACCCGCCGGCCCAACTGCTCCCCGCGCACGCGGGGTGATCCGGACCGCGCCACCGGCGAGCAGCTCCGCAAGCCCTGCTCCCCGCGCACGCGGGGGTGATCCCGACACCGGGACGATGGCCAGCGGATCGGTTACCTGCTCCCCGCGCACGCGGGGGTGATCCCGGTGGCCGAGTGGTCGGGTCCGGACGCGGCTGCTGCTCCCCGCGCACGCGGGGGTGATCCCGGTGTCGGCACCGTCCGGGTACGCGGGCTGACCTGCTCCCCGCGCACGCGGGGGTGATCCCGTAGTCCATGTCCTGTCGCGCAAAATTGTTACCTGCTCCCCGCGCACGCGGGGGTGATCCCTGTAGCTGACGATCTTCCTGAGGCACGATCATCTGCTCCCCGCGCACGCGGGGGTGATCCCTCTTGGTCCCAACAAACCTTTCGAGGATTGGGCTGCTCCCCGCGCACGCGGGGGTGATCCCGTGCCGCCCTCCTGGACGATCTCACCCTCGTTCTGCTCCCCGCGCACGCGGGGGTGATCCCGACGCCGACCAGCAGAAGGTCCGCGAGGCGTGCTGCTCCCCGCGCACGCGGGGGTGATCCGGACTACAACGGCACCGACGCGAAGGTGGCCGCCTGCTCCCCGCGCACGCGGGGGTGATCCATCCCCAGAGCCCGAGCCTGTGTGAGCATTGCACTGCTCCCCGCGCACGCGGGGGTGATCCCCCTGCGCTAGCAGCCGTTCCATCGACTCATCGCTGCTCCCCGCGCACGCGGGGGTGATCCCAGCTCGCGCCTAGTGTCCTGAGTCGTTAATTCGTTGGCAGTATGCGGCGATCGTTCCGAGGATGTCGTCAGCCGTCTTGGTCCAGACGAAGGGTTTGGGGTCAACGTTCCACGCCTCGATCCAGGCGGCTACGTCGGCTTCCAGCGCGGCGACACTGCGGTGGGCCGACCGGCGGAGTTTGCGGTTGGTCAGTTCGGCGAACCAGCGTTCGACGAGGTTGAGCCACGACGAGTAGGTCGGGGTGAAGTGCAGGTGGAACCGGGGGTGTTTGAGCAGCCACTGCTGGATGGCGGGCGTCCTGTGGGTGGCGTAGTTGTCCAGTACCAGATGTAGTTCCAGCTCGGGCGGGGTTGCCCGGTCGATGGTGCGCAGGAAGCGCAGGAACTCCTGGTGGCGGTGTTTGCGCTGCGTCTGGCCGATGACCTTGCCGGTGGCCACGTCCAGCGCGGCGAACAGGCTGGTGGTGCCGTGGCGGACGTAGTCATGGGTCACCCGGCCGGGCGCGCCCGGCATCATCGGCAGCATCGGCGCGGTCCGATCGAGCGCCTGCATCTGCGACTTCTCGTCCACGGCGAGGACCATGGCGGCCTCGGGTGGGTCCAGGTACAACCCGACGATGTCGCGGACCTTGTCCACGAACAGCGGGTCGGTCGACAGCTTCCAACTGTCGACCAGGTGCGGCTTGAGCCCGAACGCCCGCCAGATCCGCGAAACCGCGGTCTGGTTCAGCCCGACCGCCTTGGCCATGGACCGGGTGGACCAGTGGCTGTCCTGATCGGATGGTGGTTCTTCGAGCGTTCTCGTGATCACCGCCTCGACCTGGGCGTCGCCGATCTTCCGTGGCGCGCCCGGACGCGGTTCGTCGCGCAGCCCGTCCACCCGATCGGCCACGAACCGCTTGCGCCACTTGCCGACCGTCGGCAGCGATACCCCAAGCCGACGCGACACCTCGCTGTTGGACAGGCCTTCCGCACACGCCAGCACGATCCGCGCCCGCGTCGCCAACGCCTGCGCCGTCTTCGGCCGCCGAGCCAGCCCTTGCAACTCCTCCCTCTCCTCAGCGGTCAGTTCCAGCGGCGCCAGCTTCGGACCACGTCCATCACCCATACCAGCAATCTACCAACGAATTAACGACTCAGGACACTAGGTCGTACGGCTTTACGCGTCTGCTCCCCGCGCACGCGGGGGTGATCCTCCGCCAACTCCTCCGCGTCAGGAAAACCGCGACTGCTCCCCGCGCACGCGGGGGTGATCCCCGATTCCGATGCCTAAGGTACGGCAGCTCCGTCTGCTCCCCGCGCACGCGGGGGTGATCCTTCCGCCGAACAGTCTCGGATACTGACCTCTAGCTGCTCCCCGCGCACGCGGGGGTGTCCCGCACCGGGTTTGATGGAGACATCGAAACCTGGGAGGAACTCCAGCGATGCCCGCACCGAAGAAGTACAACGATGAGCTGCGTGAGCGTGCGACCCGGTTGGCGGTCGAGGCCCGTCGGGATCCCGCCAGTGCGGTAGGGGCGATCCGGCGGATCGCCGGCCAGCTCGGGGTGCATCCCGAGGCGTTGCGTGGGTGGGTGAAGAAGGCCGAGACCGACGCCGGTGACCGTCCGGGCGTCACCAGCAGCGACGCGGAACGCCTGGCCGCGTTGGAGCGGGAGAATCGTGAGCTGCGGCGGGCGAACCAGATCCTGCGCTCCGCGGCGTCTTTCTTCGCGGCCGAGTTGGACCGGCCGTCGCGATGAAGGTCGCGTTCGTCGACTCGCAGAAGGTCGAACACGGTGTCCAGCCGGTCCTGCGGGCGCTGCAAGGCACGCCAGCCGAGATCGCACCGTCGACCTACTACGCCGCCAGGACCCGCCCCGCCTCGGCCCGATCGAGGCGCGATGAGGAGTTGACCGCGCTGATCGAGCAGATTCACGCGGTCAACTACGGCGTCTACGGGGCTCGCAAGATCTGGCACGAGCTGCGCCGCCAAGGCGTCGAAGTGGCCCGGTGCACCGTCGAGCGGCTGATGCGCGAATCGGGACTGCGCGGGCTGTTGCGCGACAAGTCACCGCGTACGACCCGGCCCACCGCCGAGACCGGACGCCCTGCTGACCTGGTCAAACGTGACTTCACCGCCGTGCGGCCAAACCAGCTGTGGGTCGCCGACCTGACCTACGTGCGCACCAGCGTGGGCTGGGTGTACGCCGCGTTCGTCCTCGACGTGTACTCGCGCATGATCGTCGGCTGGCAGGTCTCCACCAGCCTCTACACGGATCTGGCGCTCGACGCGTTGAAGATGGCGATCTGGCGCCGCGAACACCAGGGCGCCGACCTGCGCAAACTGGTCCACCACTCGGACCGGGGAGTCCAGTATCGAGCGATTCGCTACAGCCAACGCCTCGCCGAGGCCGGCGCCGTCGCCTCGGTCGGGTCCAAGGGCGACTCCTACGACAACGCGATGGCCGAGGCGTTCAACTCCCTGTACAAGGCCGAACTCGTCCGCAACCGAGGTCCGTGGCGCGGACTCGACGACCTGGAGATGGCCACCGTCGAGTACATCGACTGGTACAACAACCGCCGGCTCCACGGCGAACTCGGACACGCCCCACCCGCCGAACACGAAACGCTACACGCAATGACCCAACCGGTCACCACACCCCTGAAAACCAGCTAACCAACTCTCCACCAAACCCGGGGCTTGACACTCCGTGTCCTGCTCCCCGCGCACGCGGGGGTGATCCCATTACGAGGGGACCAACATTCCTTACCGGGGTCTGCTCCCCGCGCACGCGGGGGTGATCCCATGTCTCGCTACCATGGAGCATCGGAGGATGGCTGCTCCCCGCGCACGCGGGGGTGATCCTGGGCTGAGCAAAAGGGGATTTTGGCGAGTGACCTGCTCCCCGCGCACGCGGGGGTGATCCGTCGCTTTTCGGCAAGAGTTCGGAGGACAGTTCCTGCTCCCCGCGCACGCGGGGGTGATCCCGATACGGATAACACCATTAACTTAGCGTTACGCTGCTCCCCGCGCACGCGGGGGTGATCCGACACCAGTGTGCCGTCCGGTGTGGGAGTTGGCCTGCTCCCCGCGCACGCGGGGGTGATCCATGAGTACTCAGACTTTCAGCGTCGAGCAGTTCCTGCTCCCCGCGCACGCGGGGGTGATCCTTTGGATCAAAACCAGAATCCAATGATCTTGCACTGCTCCCCGCGCACGCGGGGGTGATCCCTCGCTATACGGGAAAATGGCACAGAGGGTGGGCTGCTCCCCGCGCACGCGGGGGTGATCCGGGAGGCTGCCCGTTATGCCTATGCCGGCGGACCTGCTCCCCGCGCACGCGGGGGTGATCCGGATTGAAAAGAAAGCCGCAGGAAGTCACGATCCTGCTCCCCGCGCACGCGGGGGTGATCCTAAAATGCGACTTCCTTTTGGTCTCGACCTTAACTGCTCCCCGCGCACGCGGGGGTGATCCAAAATGGCGACACAATCACAGGAAGCCTGGTATCTGCTCCCCGCGCACGCGGGGGTGATCCTAATAACGTCCATCAGTTCGCCAGTGAGGTTACCTGCTCCCCGCGCACGCGGGGGTGATCCTACATGGACTACGTTTACGGGATTGATATCGAGCTGCTCCCCGCGCACGCGGGGGTGATCCTGGTGGTGGTGGACCAGTCACTATCACCGCTGCCTGCTCCCCGCGCACGCGGGGGTGATCCGATCCATCAGAATCGTATGACCGTGTGATCCGTCTGCTCCCCGCGCACGCGGGGGTGATCCATACACTCTCGCCTCAGGCTCATTGGCATTGGTCTGCTCCCCGCGCACGCGCGGGTGATCCTGTACGACCAATCAACTCACTTGATGTTCTGGCCTGCTCCCCGCGCACGCGGGGGTGATCCGATGGACCGATGTGGAGTGGTCGAGTAATCACGCTGCTCCCCGCGCACGCGGGGGTGATCCGCCGCTGCCCAGATTTTTCCGCATCTCTTGGACCTGCTCCCCGCGCACGCGGGGGTGATCCCGTCTGGCGCCAGAACGCCCGACTTTGCCATCTCTGCTCCCCGCGCACGCGGGGGTGATCCGACGAAACTATTTATCTGAACCCAGTTCTCCCACTGCTCCCCGCGCACGCGGGGGTGATCCCAGCGTCACCGGCAATCACTACATGGTGACGGACTGCTCCCCGCGCACGCGGGGGTGATCCCGAGTGCGGGCACACCACGGCCCCGTCTTCAGACTGCTCCCCGCGCACGCGGGGGTGATCCGGGCAGCTCATCTACCGATGGGCAGTCGTCATCCTGCTCCCCGCGCACGCGGGGGTGATCCCGCCCCGGGATCGTCCAAGTACCAGCGTCTGATCTGCTCCCCGCGCACGCGGGGGTGATCCTCGGACCGTGAAGGTAGAAGCCGAACCCGGTAGCTGCTCCCCGCGCACGCGGGGGTGATCCCCACACCGCGTGCCCGCACTTCGCCACACCCGCCTGCTCCCCGCGCACGCGGGGGTGATCCCATCCCGTATCGCGGGATCGAATCACACGGTGTCTGCTCCCCGCGCACGCGGGGGTGATCCCGTCAACTGGTGGGACAGCCCACCCGCCACACGCTGCTCCCCGCGCACGCGGGGGTGATCCCGAGCAGGCTACCGAGTGCGCGACCGGGATGTGCTGCTCCCCGCGCACGCGGGGGTGATCCCACGGCTTCGCAGAAGGCGGTGTCCTGATGAGGCTGCTCCCCTCGCACGCGGGGGTGATCCGGCGGGAATGACCAGGTTTCAGTTCGAGTCGGCCTGCTCCCCGCGCACGCGGGGGTGATCCGTCGATGAAGGAGCAGGTCTCGCGATGGGAACGCTGCTCCCCGCGCACGCGGGGATGATCCCTTCTTCCTGGAACTAATGGACCACGGCCTGGCCTGCTCCCCGCGCACGCGGGGGTGATCCGTACCAGCCGTCCTCACCGAGCAGCTCGGTGCACTGCTCCGCGCGTACGCGGAGGGTCCCCGGACTCCTCCTCCACGATTTCAGGGGATTGACACCGTTCGTGTAGAGCACGGCGTTCCGGATGCGATGTCGGCGCATGTGCGTGGTGGCGTTGGAGTCGATATGGCTGATGAACCGAAACGATGGCAGAGGAGTTGCGAGATCCGTGCCGGCGCCGGTGTCCCTGGCCCAACCAGTGGAGTCAACGGCCCCCTCGGTGTCGTACAACCGTCCGGCGGCGGTGCCGCGCCCAACGCCGTCAACCGCCGACTTCTACGGCCGCGTCTGCGTCCCAATAGATTCGGCTGAGCTGGTGGCAGCGCTACCGCGCACGCGAGAATGATTCGTATTGGTGCCGGCTCCGCGGCGGCTTGTCCTGCTGCTACCGCGTACGCCGGAGTGATCCCCGGAATAGACACGAGTGCGCACCGGGGGAGAGCTGCATCGTCCTCGTATTCCCTCTGTAAACCGAGTTCATTGGGGCGGCTGGCCGAAGCGTAGCTGTGGTACGTCGTAGAGCTCGGGGTTCGGTATGCGGTGCATCGTTGGCGCGGTGATTTCGATGATGAGCATTTCGGTGAGGAACTGCACAGTGGCGTCCAGCAGGTGGCTGGTGTGGGCGGTGGCGCTGTGTTCCTTCAGGCCGACGGTGATGTGGATGTGGGGTTTGATTGTTTGGGTGGTGTCGTCCCAGGCGATGGTGCCGCCGCCGAGGGCTTCGATGTTGGCGAGGTCGACGTTTGACCAGACGGGGGCGTCGGGGTTGTCGAGGTGTTGGCAGGTGCCGACGAGCTTCGCCGTGCTGAGCCCTGCGATGAAGATGGGGATGTAACCCTGCTTGATGCCGTGGGTGTGGCAGGCGTCGGTGAGGGCGGTGTGGAAGTCGTCGCCGTGGTCGAGGACGACGCCGATCATGCGGCCGGGAGTGAGGTCGTGGCTACGCATCCGTCGTGCTCGCCTCCGGTTGATGATCGCTACTGATAGGCGTGGACCAAGGCCAGGAGGTGGGGCCGGCGAGGCCGCCTGCGGTGGTGATCGCTGTGGCGATGTCCTGCGGTTTCGCTTCGGCGGCGAGGAGGGTGCGGAGCAGGATGCGGGCCTTGTAGGGGTGTAGCCAGCCGGCGGGGATCAGGCCGCGCGCGATGAGGTCCTGCTCGGAGCCGGGGAAGCCGTAGGTGCGGGCGAGGGTGGGCCCGGCGGGGGTGCGGGAGGCGAGGACGACCGGAATCCGTTGGGCGAGGGTGGCGAGGGTGTCGACGAGGGGTTCGGGGACGTGGCCGACGCCGAAGCCAGCCACGACGAGCCCGTCGGCGCGGGCGCCGATGGCGTCGAGGAGCGTGGGATCGTCGTCGAGGGTGACCGTGTGCAGGCCGACGCGAGCGTGTCCGCCGGAGTGCGGAGCGGGGACAGTGAGCCGGTACGGCACCCCGGTGAGCATCCGCACCTCGCCTTCCAGGACGTAGCCGAGCGGGCCGCTGTCGAGGGATCGGAAGGTGGCGCCGCTGGTGGAGTGGGTCTTGCTGACCCAGCGGGCGGCGTGGATCTCGTCGGCGAGGACGACGAGGCAGCCCTGTTCGCGCGCGTGCGGGGCGGCGGCGGTGTGGATGGCGGCGAGGAGGTTGGCGGGCCCGTCGGCGCTGGCCAGGGTGGGGTTGCGCATCGCTCCGGTGACGACGATCGGTTCGGGGCGCTGGTGCAGCAGGTCGAGCAGGTAGGCGGTCTCCTCGATCGTGTCGGTGCCCTGGGTGACCACAACCCCGGTCGCCTCGCCGGCCAACACGTCCGTCGTGCTGCTGGCGAGTTCGGTGATGTCGGCGAAGGTGAGGGACGCGCCGGGTCGGCGGCGGAAGTCCACCACCTCGAGCTGGATTCCGGTCCCGGCGAGCCCGGGAACGGCGTCGATGAGCTGCCGGGCAGACAGGGTGGGGCTCACCGCGCCGCCGTTGCTGCTGGTCATGGCGATGGTGCCGCCGAGGCCGAACACCACCACCCGTGGTTCGGACGTTGTCGGGATCGCGGACACGGGGACCCTTCCGGCTCGTGGATTGGTGCGGGGAGCCTATTACGGCAGCGTGCCGACGAACCGGCACGCCTGGTCGACGCCGTCGAGGCAGAGGAGACGGCTCCGGCCCCGGCCGCCCAGCTAGGTCGAGGGCCGCACGCAGACTCCCAAAAGCTGTCATCGTGCAGGAGATGGGGCTGGCCTCAGGGTGAGGGCACCGCCGGTCAGGCCGTCGGCGATCTCGCGGGCCAGCACGGCACCGCTCGCCGCAGCCCGCTCCAACATGATCCGAAACTCGACGAGCTGCCGGAACGCCTGCCCGTACGCCTGCTGCTGGTCGAGCGGCATCACCGGAATCGTCAGCCGTCTGATGTCGATGCGCAGGGCACCGTTGGCGGTGCTGGAGGCGCGGCCGGCTATCCGCGCGTTGTCCGTCCGGGAGATGACCCCGGCGACGAACCATGGGTCGAAGCGGGTCGTGTCGACGCGTACGAGTTGGGTGCCGGGGCCGAGTTCGGCGCCGACCTGCTCCGGGGTGGCGACCCGGGCGTTGATCCGGTGTCCGACGGCGGGGACGAGGATGTCGCCGGGGCGTACCCGGGTCTCCGGCCCCTCGTCGGTGGCGCGGGCGGCGGAGCCGGTGGCCGGGCCACCGGAGAGGATGTCGGCGGCGGTCAGCACGGTGATGCTGGCCGATCGGCTGCGGGAGGCGGCGCGCTGCACGGTGATGCTGCCGGACCGGATCAGGTCGGCGATGTCGGCGTGCGGGGCTTCGCGCAGCGGTGCCGTCCGCGCCTCCCCGACGGCGGGGAGGCTGCGCCGCACCTGGTCGAGAAGGTTGCCGAACTCGTCGATCCTGCCGAGGGTCTGTGCCGGGTCGGGTGCGAGTTCGCCCGCCTGTGGCAGGTGGCGTTGCGGCGTCACATCGACCTGGTCGTCGAGCAGGTCGATGGCGGGGACGGCGCGGTGCACGCCGGCCAGTTCCGTGTAGTGCTCGGACCGGTACGCCGCCCAGGCCGTGCCGACGATCTCGGGCAGTGGCCGGCGTGCGGACGCGCTCGTCGTGTCGACCATCAGCACCTCTCCGGCGCGCGGCTGCCGGGCATCGGGCTGGGTGAGGACCCAGACGTGCAGTCCGATGCCGGTCGGCGGCATCAGGCCGGCGGGGAGGGCGACGACCGCGCGCAGGACTCCGTGCCGGATCAGCTCGGCGCGGATCCGGCGGCCGGCGGGGCGTGACGCGGCGGCCGGCGGCATCAGCACCACGGCGGTGCCGGTGGGGGAGAGGTGGGACAGGGCGTGCTGCACCCAGGCGAGCTCGGGTTCGGTGCGGGGCGGCAGCCCGTAGGTCCAGCGTGGATCGTAGGCGAGGCGGTCGTGCCCCCAGTCGTGGATGCCGAACGGAAAGTTGGCCACGACGACGTCGGCCCGCAGCTCGGGCAGGGCGTCGGCGAGCAGGCTGTCACCCACGTGTACGACGGGCGGCTCGGCGTCGATGCCGGCGTGCCGGGCGCGCAGGTGCACGAACCAGAGCCGCAGCAGGGTGATCAGGGCGTACTGGGGGTTGATCTCCTGGGCGTGGCAGCGGGTGGTGGTGCCGGTGGCCAGGGCGCGGTCGGCGGCCATCCGCAGGATCGAGCCGGTGCCGCTGGTGAAGTCGAAGATCCGGGCTCCGGTGCCGGCGAGCGCGAGCATCACCTCGGCGACGGCGTGCGGCGTGCCGGCGAGGCCGGAGAGCGACTGGGCCGAGGTCACGTACTGGCCGTGCAGGTATTCGAAGGCTGTCTCGGTGCCCTGTTCGGCGCCGAGCTGGTCGACGGTGCGCAACACGGTGTCGAGCTGCGCGTCCCACTGCTTCGGCAGCCGCGCTCCGACCAGGTCGGCCAGGCCGGGGTCGAGGGCGCGCAGCCGGGTGGCGAGCTGTTTCGGGGTCGGCAGGCCGCCGGCGCCGCCGTCGTTCCGCGCCTGGTCGGTACGGACGAGCAGCAGCGCCCCGGCGATGCCGAGCACGTCGCTGATCTGCGCCGCCGGCTGGTAGCTCTCGATGTGCCGCCAGGCCCACTGCTCGATGCCGGCCTCGTGTAGTCGGCCGTGCCGGCGTAGCCACTCGGTGATCTCGCGGGCGTCGAAGGACGGGCTCGTCGGGGTGCCGCCCACGGGTGTCGGGAAGTCGGCATAGCGGCGGCGCCAGTTGCTCACGGCCGCCCTGCCGACGTTGGCCAGCCGGGCGATGCCGCTGGCGGTCAGGGTGGCCTCGCGGGGGGCCGTGCTCGGCTCTCTCGTCACGCGTGAACGCTATCACGCCATAGCCCCTTGTGTGCAGTGTTCACATGGTCTACCTTGCTTGCGAATGCCGATTCACAACGCCATGGGAGGGGCCGATGTCACGTCGGGGGCGTAGCACCACCATCGGAAAGATCGCGAAGATCCATCAGGACCGCAGGGTGTCCGAGATCCGGATGCTCGGCGAGTTGCTGCGGCGCGAGCAGCAGACCCGGGCCGGCACGGGGACGACGCCCCCGCATGCCGGACCGGCGGCCTCGACCGCTCGCTGACCAGATTCGCAGCCATCCCGTCGACCTGAGGAGGACCATGAACACCCTTGCTCGTACCCGAGCCGCCAACCGCCCAGTCGTCGAGCTTCCCGCCGGTCGCGTACGCGGCTCGGGGGGCACGCCGGATCGCCGTCGGCCGGGCCGACGACACCACACCCGACGCGTACGCGCGAGTGCGCCTTGACCCCGACGTCGGTGCCGCCGTCGCGGACGCCTACGTCGCGGCACCCCGGCGGGACGAGCGCGCCTATCCCGCCTACGCCGCCTTCTGCCGCGAGACGGTGCGGCAGTACCACTTCCTGGTCGGGCGGGTCGAGTTCGGCGGTCTGGGCGTGGCGGTGCGGATCGTCGACGAGGACCCGTACCCGGACGTGGCGTCGATGGTGGACGACGTGCGCCACCACCGGTTGAGGGTCTGGGCCAGCGCGGCAGGCGGCAACCAGCACCCCTACCTCAGCGACGGGGAGAACGACATGTTCCGGGCCGTCCACGACGTGCTCGGGCACGCGGCGAGCGGGCGTGGCTTCGACCGGCACGGCGAGGAGGCGGCGTGGCTGAAGCACCGCACCATGTATTCACGACTGGCCGGGCGAGCCCTGACGACCGAGACGCGCGGGCAGAACTGCGCCCGGATCTTCCACTACGGCGGAGATCGTTTTCCGGAGCAGAAGGCGGTGTTGCTGCCCCGGAGATTCAGTGATCCGCCCCGGAGGTGGGTCGGGAGGGGCGGGGTGGTTCCGGCCGGTCCGAGCTGAGTCGGGCGATCTCCTGGCGCAGCTCCCGTACGGCGGGGTGCTCCGGGCCGTCGACCCGGATCCGGTCCTGGAGCAGCGACTGGAGCTGCCGTGCCGCCCGGTCGTGCTCGCCGAGCGCGACGTGGGCGCGGGCGGCCCGCAGCCGGAGGTCGAAGACCAGGGGATCGTCCTCGCCGCGCTGCTCGGCCTGGCGGTCGGCGAGCTGCCGCCAGTGCCGGGCGGCGGCCCGGAACTCGCCGGCGGCGTAGAGCCGTTCCCCGTCCGCGACGCTCGGCTCCGCGTCGGGTCCGGTCCGCCCGGCGGTCGCCGCCGTCGCCGGGCGGGCCTGCTGTGGGATCCGCCCCACGATGGCGGCGTAGGCCCGCACCGCCGCGGCGTCCTCGGTGAGCAGTCCGGGGATCTCCGGCAGGTCCCGGGAGAGCGGGGCCAGCACCGCGTAGACGTCGGCGGCGTGGGACGGACGGTCCTCGGGGTCGATCGACAACAGCGCGTGCACCAGGTCGTCGAGGGCGGCGGGGACCTCCGGCCGCCGGTCGGCCGGACGCGGCGGCGGGTGCCGCATCTGGCGCCGCAGCGTCGTCGTGGTGGTGGCATCCTCGAACGGCGGGCGGCCGGTGAGCAGGTCGAAGAGGGTCGCTCCCAGGCCGTAGAGGTCGGTGCGGTGGTCGGTCTGCTTGCCGTCGACCTGCTCGGGGGCCATGTAGCCGACGGTGCCGAGGCTCTGCCCGGACTGCGTGATCCGCGAGTAGCGGTCGTCGTCGTGGATGGCCGCCAGGCCGAAGTCGAGCACCTTGACCGCGCCGCTGCGGTCCAGCATGACGTTGCTCGGCTTGATGTCCCGGTGTACCAGGCCGATCCGGGCGGCGGCGAGCAGGACGCCGCAGATCTGCGCCCCGATCGCCGCGACCCAGCCGATCGGCAGGGGGGAGTTTTCCGCGACGAGGTCGGCGAGGTCGATCCCGTCGATCTTCTCGAGTACGACGTAGGGCCGGCCGTCGTACTCGCCGAGGTCGTGGATGGCCGGCACGCCCGGATGGTCGAGCCGGGCGGTCAGCAGGGCCTCGCGGCGGATCCGGCGCACCAGCTCGGCGTTCAGCCCGGCGGCGTTGACGACCTTCACGACGACGGGACGGTCGAGCAGGGTGTCCCGGGCGGGCCAGACCTCGGCCATTCCCCTGTGTGGCAAGGGAAACCGGCCCAGCCTGTATCGGTCTTTGAGGCTCGTGCCAGGGACCACCGGGTCAGCATAGCGGCCGACCTTCTCGCTTTCACGCGCCATCGGTTGGCCGGGGTCGACCCGAAGTCGTAAACTCCAGACACGAAAGAGGACTTGCAAAGCCGATTCACAAAGTGATTCACTGTGGCCGGTCGCGGGCTGGTCTCGCGTTGGCTCCGACCATGGTGGGCGATCGGCGCGGTCCAGCGTGTCCGGATCGCGACAGTTCGATGAAATGCCCGGCTTCGATCCCGGGCACAGCCGATGGGGGATGCCATGGCCGAGTTGGCCATCGGTCGGGAATTCCTGCCCGCCTACGCCAGGCTGCAACGTCGGGTGCAGCGCGCCGTCGACGCCGCCATCGGCAAGTTCGCCGCGCACACCCACGCCGGCCTGCACCTGGAGAAGCTGACCGGCGCCCGCGACCCCAACATCCGCACGATGCGGATCGACCGGTTCTACCGGGGCGTGGTGCTCGCCCTCGGCGCGGAGAAGTACGCCCTGCTCAACGTCCTGCCGCACGACGACGCCAACGCCTTCGCGGTGAGCCGCCGGTTCACCGTCAACCAGACGCTCGGCGTGCTGGAGATGCGCGACGAGGCGGGCATCGAGGAGTTCGCCCGCAGCGCACCGGCGCAGCCGCGCGACGGCGGGCTCTTCGACCGGGTCTCGACAGCCGACCTCCTACGGCTCGGCGTGGACGAGAGCCTGGTGCCGCTGCTGCGGGTCATCGCCAACGACAAGCAGTTGGAGAGCCTCGCCGGGCGGCTGCCGGAGGCGCAGCTCGACGTCCTGCGCGGCCTGGCCAGCGGGATGCCCGTCGAGGAGGTCTGGGCGGAGCTGGCCGACCGGATCGTGTCCGGGAAGGTGGACACCGACGACCTGCTGACCGCCGCGCGCCGTACGCCGGAACGGATCGCCTTCGTCTCCGGCCCGATCGAACTCGCCGCCATCCTCGCCCACCCGTTCGACGTGTGGCGCACCTTCCTGCACCCGACACAGCGGGACGTCGCCTACCGCCCCAGCTACAGCGGTCCGGCGCTGGTGATCGGCAGCGCCGGCACCGGAAAGACGGTGACCGGCCTGCACCGGGCGGTCTACCTCGCCGAGCGGCTGCCGGACGGGGGAAAGCTGCTGCTGACCACCTTCACCCGGGCGCTCGCCGAAGCCCTGACCAGGCAGCTCGACCGGCTCAGCACCGACCCGGCGGTGCGGTCCCGGATCGACGTGATCAGCGTCGACAAGCTCGCCTACGAGATCGTCGCCCGGCAGGGCGGGAAGGTCGGGGTGGCCGAGAGCGAGGTCGTCGACCAGCTGTGGGAGGCCGCCGCGAAGAACGGGCCCACCCTCCTCGACCGCGCCGGCCAGGTCACCACCTACAGCCCCGCCTTCCTCCGCTACGAGTGGGAGCAGGTGATCCTGGCCCAGCAGGTGACCACCCTGGAGGCGTACCGGGAGGCGTCGCGCAAGGGACGCGGCGCGCGCCTGCGGGCCGCCCAGCGCGAGCAGGTCTGGACCGCGATCGACGGTGTGGTGCGGGAGCTGGCGAAGCGGCGGCTGCGCACCCACACCCAACTCGCCGACGAGGCCGCCGCGATCGTCCGCCGCTCAGCCGCGCCCTACCGGCACGTCGTCGTGGACGAAGGGCAGGACCTGCACCCGGCACAGTGGCGCCTGCTGCGCGCGCTCGTCGCGCCGGGGCCGAACGACATGTTCCTGCTCGCCGACCCCTACCAGCGGATCTACGACAGTCACGTGTCGCTGGCGCAGCTCGGCATCGAGGTCCGGGGCCGGACCCGGCGGCTCACCGTCAACTACCGCACCACCCACGAGATCCTGGACCTGTCCGTCAAGGTCCTCGGCGGTGACGCCACCGTCGGCCTGGACGGGCAGGACGACACGCTGCGGGGCTACCGCTCGATCACCCGGGGCGGCGTACCCGAACTCGTCGCCCACCGCAGCCGCGACGGCGAGTGCGACGCGTTGATCGAGCGGGTGGGGACCTGGCTGGACCAGGGCGTCGAGCCGCACGCCGTCGGCGTCGCCGTCCGCACCACCCAGCTCGTCAGAGCCGTCAGCCGGATCCTGGCCGACGCCCACATCCCGGTCGCCGACGACAAGCGGGACACCGACGGGGTGCGGGTGTCGACCATGCACCGGATGAAGGGGCTGGAGTTCCAGTGCCTCGCGGTCGTCGGCCTGGACGCGGGCGTACTGCCGGCGCCGCACGCGCTCACCTCGGCGGCCGAGGACCCGCACGCGCACCGGCAGGACCTGCAACGCGAACGCTGCCTGCTCTTCGTCGCCCTGACCCGCGCCCGCGACGTGCTCTATCTCTCGCACAGCGGCACCCCCAGCCCGCTGCTGCCGGCGGTGAGCCGATGATCACCCGTCCGGGCGTCGGCGCCGGACCCGGACTGGGCGAGGCGGCCCGCTCGGTCTGGGGCAAGACCGACCGCCGGGGCACCTCCCCGGTCGGCTGGCTGCCACTCTGGCGACACCTGGCCGACGCCGCCGACGTCGCCGGTGAACTCTGGGACCACTGGCTCGGCCGGGCGGTCCGGCACCGGATCGCCGACGAACTGCCCGGCGGTGACGCCGACGGCCGCACCCTGGCCGTCTGGGTCGCCGGGGTGCACGACATCGGCAAGGCCACCCCCGCCTTCGCCTGCCAGGCGTACGCGCTGGCGCGGCGGATGGCGGACCGAGGGCTCGGCTACCAGCCCGACCTGATCCGCGCCGACCGCCGCTACGCCCCGCACGCCACCGCCGGGCACCTGGTGCTGGCGGACTGGCTCCAGGAGCGGGACTGGCTCGACCCGCACCCCGTCTCGGTGATCGTCGGCGGCCACCACGGCGTCCCCCCGACCGACCAGGGACTCTCCAACGTGCGGGTGCGACCCCACCTGCTCGGCGACACCGCCTGGCGGCAGGTCCAGCAGGAGCTGCTGACCTGGATGGCGGAGCGGTCGGGGGCCGGCGAGCGGCTCGTCGAGTGGAGCGGCGTGCCGCTGTCCCAGCCCGTGCAGGCACTCCTCACCGGCCTCGTCATCGTCGCCGACTGGATCGCCAGCAACGAGGAGTTCTTCCCGTACGTGCTGGACCGCACCGACGCCGACCGGCTGCACACCGGCTGGGACCTGCTCGACCTACCCGCACCCTGGCAGCCCGCCGCCGCCCCACCGGGCGTCGACGAACTGTTCGGGTCACGTTTCGCGCTGCCCGCCGGTGCGGTGCCGCGCCCCGTGCAGCGCACCGTCGCCGAGCTGGCCGCGACGATGCCGCTGCCCGGCATGATGATCGTCGAGGCGGCGATGGGGGAGGGGAAGACCGAAGCGGCCCTGGCCGCGGTGGAGATCGTCGCCCGGCGCGGCGGGCTCTCCGGCTGCTACCTGGCGCTGCCGACCCGGGCCACCAGCGACGCCATGTTCAACCGCATGCTCGGCTGGCTGCGCCGGCTGCCCGACGCCCAGCCCGGCCGGGGCGCCCGCGACGTGCGGCTCGCGCACGGCAAGGCCGCGCTCAACCCCGACTACGACCACCTGCGGACGACGCTGCTGCCCAGCGGCATCGCCGAGGACGACGGGGGCGCCGACATCGGCGTGCACGTCTGGCTCGCCGGGTCGAAGCGGACCATGCTCTCCAGTTTCGTCGTCGGCACCATCGACCAGCTCCTCTTCGCCGCGCTGCGCAGCAAGCACCTGGTGCTACGCCACCTGGGGCTCGCCGGCAAGGTCGTCGTGGTCGACGAGGCACACGCGTACGACGTCTACATGGGCCGGTTCCTCGACCGGGCGTTGGAGTGGCTGGGCGCGTACGGCGTACCCGTGGTCGTGCTCTCCGCGACCCTGCCGGCGCGGCGCCGGGCCGAGCTGATGGCCGCCTACGACGCCGGCCGGCTCGGTCCGCCGCCACCGCCCACCTGGCGCGACCGCGGCAAGCCCAGGATCGACCCCTACGCCGAGCTTCGCGACGACCTGCGATATCCCCTGGTCACCGCCTCCGCCGCCGGGCGGGGCGCCGCCGCCACGAGCTGCGCCGACTCCGGGCGGGGCGTCGAGGTGACGCTGCGCCGCCTCCCCGACGAACTGCCCGCACTGGTGGAACTGCTCCGCGAGCGGTTGACCGACGGCGGCTGCGCGCTCGTCATCCGCAACACCGTGGCCCGGGTCCAGGAGACCGCCGCCACGTTGCGCGCCACCCTCGGCCCCGACACCCCGGTCTCGGTGGCGCACTCCCGCTTCATGGCGATCGACCGGGCCGCCAAGGACACCTGGCTGCGCGACACGTTCGGGCCACCCGGCGCCGGCACCCGGCCACACCGGCACGTGGTGGTGGCCAGCCAGGTCGCCGAACAGTCCCTCGACATCGACTTCGACCTGCTCGTCACCGACCTCGCCCCGGTCGACCTCGTGCTGCAACGCATCGGCCGGCTGCACCGCCATCCCCGGGACCGCCGCCCCGCCCGGCTCGCGACCGCCACCTGCTGGATCACCGGCGCCGACTGGACGACCGCACCACCACAACCGGTCGCCGGCTCCCGCCGGGTCTACCAGCCGGCCGCACTGCTGCGCAGCGCCGCCGTGCTGCTGCCGCACCTGGACGGCGGCGCGCCGCTGCGGCTGCCCGCCGACATCGCGCCGCTCACCCAGACCGCCTACGGCGACGCTCCGGTCGGCCCGCCCGCCTGGCAGCCGGTGATGCGCGAGGCGGAGGCGAAACAGCACGAGGAGATCATCACCAAGGGGTTGAAGGCCGACGGCTTCCGGCTGGCCGGCGTCGGCGAGCCCGGGGCGCCGCTGATCGGCTGGCTCTCCGGCGGCGTCGGCGACGCGGACGACCGCGTGGCGCAGGGCCACGTCCGCGACACCGACTCCGACTCCCTCGAGGTCCTCCTCCTGGTACGCACACCAGCCGGCCTGATCCTGCCGCCCTGGATCGACGGCGGCGGAACCCCGGTGCCGACCGGCAGCGTCCCGCGCCGCCCCCTGCCCCGGCTCGTCGCCCGGTGCACCCTGCCGCTGCCGCGCGCGATGACCGCCGCCGACGAGATCGACGAGGTCCTCGCCGAGCTGGAGCGGCGGGTCGACCTGGGCGCATGGCAGGAGAGCCCTTGGCTCGCCGGTGAACTCGTGCTCGACGTCGACATGGACGGCTGCGCCACGGTCGCCGGCTTCGACCTGCACTACGACCCGGACGAGGGGCTGCGCGTCAGCCGCGCCGCCACCTGAGTCCACCCGATCACCAAAGGAGGTGATGCCGGTGACCGGCTCACCGCACCCTGCCGAGTACTCGCTTGTCGACGAGGCGTGGATACCCGTGCTGGATGCCGACGGCCAGCGTCGGGAGGTGTCGCTGCTCGGCCTCTTCGCGCAGGCCGGCGAGCTGCGGATGATCGCCTGCGAACTGCCGACGCAGACCTTCGCGATCCTGCGACTGACGCTGGCGATCCTGCACCGCACCACCGGCGGCCCACCCGGCGAGGCCGCCTGGCGGACCCTGTGGCAGGACCGGACGCTGCCGAACGCGGAGATCGCCGACTACCTCGGCGAATTCCGCGAACGCTTCGACCTGCTGCACCCGAAGCACCCGTTCTACCAGGTCGCCGATCTGCACGCGGCAAAGAGCAACAGCTACGGGCTGGAACGCCTGATCGCCGACGTGCCGAACGGCATCCCCTTCCTGACCACCCGCGCCGGACCGGGCATGGCGTCGGTCACGCCGGCCGAGGCGGCCCGCTGGCTGGTGCACTGCCAGGCGTACGACCCCTCCGGCATCAAGACGGGCGCGGTCGGGGATCCGCAGGTCAAGGGCGGCAAGGGCTACCCGATGGGCCCCGGATCGGTCGGTTCGCTCGGCGGCGTGCACCTGGAGGGCGCGACCCTGCGGGAGACGCTGCTGCTCAACCTCGTGCCGGTCGCGACCGGATGGCAGGTCGCCGACGAGCGGGACCTGCCGGTCTGGGAGCGCGAGCCGCAGACCGCCGCCGAGGAGGCGAACCTGACCCGTGGCCCGTACGGGCTGCTCAGCCTCTACACCTGGCAGTCCCGGCGGATCCGGCTCTTCGGCGATGCCGGCGGCATCACCGGTGCGATGATCTCCAACGGTGACCGGCTCGACTGGCAGAACCGGCACCTGACGGAGCCGATGAGCGTCTGGGGACGCAGCGGACCCCGCGAGACCAGGCAGAAGCAGTCCCCGATCTACCTGCCCCGGCCGCACGACCACGGTCGGGCCCTGTGGCGAGGGTTGCAGTCCCTGCTGCCGGCGCCGCCGGAGTCGGGTCGGGAGGCGCCGCAGCGGCTGTCGCCGACGGTGCTGCAGTGGCTGGCCCGGTTGACCGTGACCGGCGTGGTCGGGGCGGACTTCCGGGCCCGTACCCGGGCCACCAGCGTCACCTACGGCACCCAGCAGGCGGTCGTGGACGAGGTCTTCAGCGACGCGCTGACCATGAACGTCCTGCTGCTCGTCGAGGACTCGGCGCTGCGCGCGACCGCCGTCGACGCGGCCGGCGACGCCGAGGCCGCGGTCAAGGTGCTGCGCCGGCTCGCCGACAACCTGGCCCGCGCGGCCGGCAGCCGGGACACCGGCAGCGGCGAAGCCGACCGGGCGGCCGAACGGGGGTACGCGCTGCTGGACCGCGCCTTCCGGGACTGGCTGGCCCGACTCGGCCCGGACAGCGAACCGGCGGCGGAACGCGCGCAGTGGCAGCGGCTGGTCGGCCGGGCCATCCGCCGGCTCGGTGACTCCCTGGTCGCCGCCGCCGGACCGAAGGCATGGGTCGGCCGCACCGGCACCGACCACGCCGGCAGGGAAGTGCACTACTCCAGTTCGCAGGCCGAGGCGTGGTTCTACGCCGGCCTGGCCAAGGCGCTGCCGATGGCGGTCGAGTCCGCGCGGCGGAGACAGGAGGAACCGGCATGACCGTGGTGGAAGCCGACCAGACCATCGTGGAGACCGACCGGCCGGGTGAACCGGCCCGCAAGCGGAGAGGACGGCGGCGCAGGGACCTCGGCGAGCACGTCGCCCGGACGGTCGCCGTCCTGCAGGCGCGGGTGCTGCGTACCGTGCCCCAGCCCGAGGCGGTCAGCGCGCTGGCCCGGCTGCGACGCGGCATCGGACGGACGCCGGGCTTCGACTACACCCTCGAACGGTACGTGCAGGTGCCGGAGCACCTGCCGCGCCGCTGGGCGTCCGGCGGCGGCGCCGAGGTCACCGACGCCGAGGCGACGGACGCCGAGCACGCCGTGCACGACGCGGTGACCCTCTATGCCCTGCACCAGCAGTCGCAGCGGGAACGGATGCACGTCGACGGGCACGGCCTGGGGCAGGCCATGGCCACCCTCGTCCGGAGGGCCCCCGGGCCGGAGGGGGTACGGCGCCGGTTCGCCGCGCTCGGCACCGCCAGCTCCTACGAGGAGAGCATCTACCACCTGCGCAGCCTCGTCACGATGCTGCGCCAGCAGCAGATCCCGCTCGACTACGGCCTGCTCGCCGACGACCTGCAGACCCTTCGGGGCCCGGACGGTCGGCCCCGGGTCCAGGCCATCTGGGGCCGCGAGTTCTTCCGCAGCGGGACCGGCACCGACGTCGACACCTCCGCCACCCCCACCGACCTTCCTGAGGAGAACCCGTCATGAGCCGCACCATCATCGACGTCTACGCCCTGCACACCGTGCCGCCGAGCAACCTCAACCGCGACGACACGGGCTCGCCGAAGACCGCCGTCTACGGCGGCGTACGGCGCGCCCGGGTCTCCAGCCAGGCATGGAAGCGGGCGATCCGGCTCGCCTTCAGCGACCTGCTCGACCGCTCCCAGCTCGGCGAGCGGACCAAGCGGGTGGGCGAGTCCCTCGCGACGCGGATCAGGGCCCTCGACCCGGGCGTCAGCGGCGAGGACGCGTCCGCGCTGGCCGCCGAGGTCTTCGTGGCGGGCGGCCTCGCCAAGGCCGACAAGAAGAAGGGCGAGCTGAAGGACGTCGAGTCCGGCTATCTGCTGTTCCTGAGCCACCGGCAGCTCGACAACCTCGCCGCCGCCGCCCTGGACGCCTATCGCAGCGGCGGCACCATCGACAGGGCCCGGTTCAAGGAGCTGGCTAACACGGAACACTCGGTCGACGTCGCGATGTTCGGCCGGATGGTGGCCGACCTGGCCGACATCAACGTCGACGCCGCCTGCCAGGTGTCGCACGCGATAAGCGTGCACGCCGTCGACAACGAGTTCGACTACTTCACCGCGGTCGACGACCGCAAGGCGGACGCCCTGGAGACCGGCGCCGGCATGATCGGCACCATCGAGTTCAACTCGTCCACGCTCTACCGGTACGCCACCGTGGACGTCGACGCGCTGCACCGCACCCTCGGGAACGCGGAGGCGACCCGGGCCGCCGTCGAAGCCTTCCTGACCGCCTTCGGCCGCAGCATGCCGACCGGCAAGCAGAACACCTTCGCCCACCGGACGCTGCCCGACGCCGTCATGGTGCGGCTCCGCGAGACCCAGCCGATCAACCTGGTCGGCGCCTTCGAGACGGCGATCCGGGAGACGCACAGCGCCGGGCGGGTCGAGCTGGCCGCGGCCGCGCTGGCCAGGCACACCGTCGCCGTCGAGGGCGCCTACGGGGAGCGGCCGGTCGGCACCTGGGTCACCCAGGTCGGCGAGAAGACGGCGGTACTTGCCGACCTCGGCAAGGCGGTCAGCTTCGGCGAACTGGTGACCGAAGTGGGGGAGCAGGTCACCGTCGCCCTCGGGCAGCCGGCATGAGTGTGTTGCTGCTGCAACTGGCCGGGCCGCTCCAGTCGTGGGGCTCGTCGAGCCGCTTCGCCCGCCGGGGCACCGAGATCGCCCCGACCAAGAGCGGGGTGATCGGGATGCTGGCCGCCGCCAGGGGCGTCCGGCGCGGCGAACCCCTCACCGACCTGCTCGGCCTGGAGTTCGGCGTCCGGCTGGACCAGCCCGGTCAGATCCTGCGGGACTTCCAGACCGCCCGGAGTCTCGACGGTCGGCAGAGCGCGCCGCTGACCTACCGCTTCTATCTCTCCGACGCGGCCTTTCTCGGCGCGGTCGACGGCGAGCCGGAACTGCTGTGCGACCTGGCCGAGGCACTGCGGCGGCCCCGGTTCCCGCTCTACCTCGGGCGCCGGTCCTGCCCGCCGGCCCGGCCGGTCAGCCTCGGCGTCCACGACGGGACGCTCGACGACGCGCTGACGGAGTGGCCGTGGATCGCCGCCACGTGGCATCGCAGGCGGGCGTCCCGCACGGTCCGGTTGGAGATCATCCGGGACGCCGGTCCGGGCGAGCCGGTCACCGAGACGGTGCCGGACGAGCCGGTCAGCTTCGACCCCGCGCACCGGCAGCACACCTGGCGGTCCGTGCTGCGCCGGCACGTCGACGTCACCAACGACCTCGCCGAGCGGGCCGGCGTCGCCGAGCACGACCCGTTGAGCCTGCTGGGAGGCTGATCATGTTCCTGACCCGTTTCCAGATCAACCCGGCCCGCCGGAACGCCCGGAAACTGCTCTCCTCGCCGCAGGCCATGCACGCGGCGGTCCGCGCGGCCTTCGCCAGCGTCGAGGACTACGAGCGCGACGGCAGTCGTACGCTGTGGCGGCTCGACACACAGGCGACCGCGAGTGTCCACCTCTTCATCGTCAGCCCCGGGCGTCCGGACCTCACCCACCTGGTCGAACAGGCCGGCTGGCCCACCACGGAGGCGTGGGTGACCCGGGACTACGACGGGTTGCTCGGCTCGCTGCACCCCGGACAGCAGTGGGCGTTCCGGCTCACCGCCAACCCGACCCACAGCGGACGGAAGACCGCCGACGCCAAGGAGACACAGCGCTTCGGTCATCTGCGGGAGCACGAGCAGGTCGGGTGGTTGGCCAGCCGGGCCGACCGGCACGGTTTCGTCCTGGCACACCAGCACGACGGCCTGCCCAACCTGCGCCTGCACCGCCGCTACACGCAGAGCTTCAAGCGCGGGATGGGCACCGTCACCCTCACCACGGCGACATTCGACGGCATCCTCCAGATCACCGACACGGACGCCTTCCGGCGGGCGCTGACCGGCGGGATCGGGCACGCCAAGGCGTACGGCTGCGGGCTGCTCACCCTCGCTCCGGTCCACGCCGCTTCGTGAAGATTCCAGGTGTTCCGCCGGCCGAGCTGGGGGATCTCAACCGTGCCCAGGACCGGCTCAGCTTCCTCTACCTCGAACGCTGCGTCATCCATCGCGACAGCAACGCGATCACCGCCACCGACGACAAGGGTGTGGCGCACATCCCGGCCGCCACTCTCGGCGTCCTGATGCTCGGGCCGGGCACGAGCATCACCCAGCAGGCGATGATGCTTCTCGCGGACAACGGGGCCACTGCCGTGTGGGTCGGTGAGCAGGGCGTCCGTTACTACGCGCACGGACGTCCGCTCGCCCGGTCCAGCCGGCTGCTCGTGGCCCAGGCCGCCGCCGTCTCACAGCGTGACCGGCGGTTGCGGGTGGCGCGCGAGATGTATCGGATGCGCTTCCCCGGCGAGGACACCAGCACCCTCACCATGCAGCAGCTCCGGGGCAAGGAGGGAGCCCGGGTCCGTCGCTGCTACCGCGAGCATGCCCAGCGGACCGGCGTGACCTGGAACAATCGCGAGTACGACCCCGAGGACTTCGGTGGCAGCGACCCGGTCAACCAGGCGCTATCCGCCGCACACGCCTGCCTCTACGGCGTCGTGCACGCCGTGATCGTCGCGGTCGGCGCCTCACCCGGTCTCGGCTTCGTCCACACCGGCCACGACAGGTCGTTCGTCTACGACATCGCCGACCTCTACAAGGCCGAGATCACCATTCCGGTCGCCTTCGACATCGCCGCCAGCGGCTCCACCGACATCGGCCCGGACACCCGCCGGGCGGTCCGTGACCGGGTGCACGGCGGCGCTCTCCTCGACCGCTGCGTACGCGACATCCGGACCCTGCTGCTCGGTCCTGCTCCCGCCGGGCCGATCGACGAGCGGTGGCTCGACGAGGAGGCAGACGGCGGGACGGTGCGGCTGTGGGACGAGGAGGGCTACGAACTCGCCGGCGGTCGGAACTACGGTGAGGAGGTCGACTTCTGATGACCGTCATCATCCTCACCGCCTGTCCGGAGGGGTTACGTGGCCACCTGACGCAGTGGCTGCTGGAGATCTCCGCCGGTGTGTATGTCGGACACGTCAACAGCCGGATCCGACACCGGCTCTGGGGCAAGGTGGTGGAAATGGCGGGGCCGGGGCGGGCGCTGCTCGTCTATCAGCAGCCGGGGGAGCAGCGGCTGGCCTTCGAGGTGCACGACCACCACTGGCAGCCGGTCGACTTCGACGGGATCACCCTGATTCGCCGTCCCAGGGAGCGGGGCACCTACAACCCTGCGATGCCCAGGGGATGGAGCAAGGCGTCGAAGCGTCGCCGCTTCGGACGGCGCGGCGCGGCGAGCCGGGACAGTACGGCGGCCAGTCCGCGACAAAGTGAAGAAAAATCCGAGAGTTGATCTACGCAACCCCAGGTCAAAAAGTTCTGCTCCCCGCGCACGCGGGGGTTATCCGGCGCCGCAGGTGTGTCGATTCGGGTCCCGCAGGCCGGTGGCCGGCCCGCTGCGCCGACCACCTCGGCCGAGGCCGCCCGTACCTCTCTGTCGCGCTGAGATGACACAGCCTCTCTGGGAAGCTCGGTGTCGATCGCTGCCTTTGAGCCAATCGCGAATATTGCCCGTTATTTACTGATCGCGACTTGACTGGGCTTGTTCTCCGCACAGAAACCGCAATTTCGCGCAGCATCGGCGCAAGCAATGGAGCGTCTCAAGAGTTCTGTCGGGTAATGATCACTCCATGGTTTCTCGGAGCTGCGGTCGCCACCCTTCACTCCGGCTGGCGGGAAGTACCTGGTCGACGAGGGGCCGCGGCGCAGTAACCGCCAGTGATGGAGGCATCGATGCCCGAGCACCAGGAGACGTTAATGCCTGACGAAGCCCACCCCAGGCGTCTCATGGTCGCCCGGCCGGCTCCGAGGATCGTCCGTTGCGCTGTCGCAGGCGCCGAGCAGCGGATGCAGCAGCACGACAACCGCACGGCAACCACCTTCCGTACCCGATGAACACCTCGCAGCCGAGGGTCGGCGCTCCGCGCCCGCTCGCCGACGAGGCGGTGATCCGGCTGGTGCGCATCGCTGTGGAGCGGCTCGGCGTTTCCGAGGTTAGGTTCACCGCCGGACTCGATCGGGTCGACGTCTCGCTCGACACGCGTGAGCCGACGTCCCTGCGACCCGTACGCCCGATGTCGGCGATCGGCGGGTGAGCACAGGACACAACGGCTCGGAGCAGACGGGTCAGCATCGAGAAGGCATCGGCCCGCAGCGCGTTCCCGGTAGATCCAAGGACCTGCACGCTTCCAGAGACGCGGCGTCTCCGGGTGGGCGCGGGTGGAGCTGACCCAGTCGGAGGCATCAATGGAAGGCTTCGATGCAGTCGTTAACGAACGAAATACATTTTCCAGCCGGACGTTCTGTAGCTGGCGGAGCGCCGGGTGGCGGTCCGTGCTGCTGCAACGCTTCGTCGACGAGCCGGTGGCCGACGAACTCCGCATGTCGCCCTGTGCGGACCAGGCGCTGGTCCTGGTCACCCAGGGCGATGCCTGGATGGAATCGAAGGGGAGCGGCCGTTGGATGGGTGCGCGGTACACCCGCGGCCAGATCGGTCTGACGGCCCCCGGCAACAGCACCGAACTGCGGTGGCGGAGCACCGTCCCACTCGAGTGCATCCACCTCTACCTGCCTGGTGATCTGGTGCGGCGGGTGTCCACCGAACTGTGGGACGTCGACCGGGGGATGCCGGAAGCGGATGTGCTGTCCATGACCGACCCGCTCGTCGAGCGCGTGATACACAGCCTTTCCGATGCCGTTGACGGCGGCATGGACGACCTGTACGCGGAGTCGGCCGCACATTTCCTCGCCGTTCACCTGCTCACCCGGTTCGGCGGGCGTCCCGAGCCGGTGACTGCCCGTATCGGAGACGCCCGTATCCGGCGTGCCATCGAGATGATGCGGGAGAACCTCGATCAACAACTCACCCTCGAGGACATCGCTGGTTCGGTGTGGATGAGCGTCTACCATTTCCTGCGGGTGTTCAAGGCGGCCACGGGGCAGACTCCGCGTCGATACCTGACACGGTTGCGGCTCCGTGCCGCCCTCCGGCTCTTGCGTGGCGGTGACCTGTCCATCACCGAGGTCGCACTTCGTTGCGGTTTCTCCAGCCCGAGCAGCTTGTCGGCAGCCTTCTCCCGCGAGACCGGCATGACGCCGCATGCCTTCCGCCAGAACCACACCAACCGTATTCCCCGAGACGCGGAGAGTGATCTTCCCTCTGGATCCAGCAATCACGCGCAGCCATCGGCAATCTGACGAAGGCGAAGCCGGTACGCGATACCTACGGTGGATCCATGAGCGTGATCAGGGTCTCCTTCCTAGTCAACAAGCGAAGAGCTGAGGTCCGGGTGGACCCGCGGGAATCGCTCCTCGACGTGCTTCGGGAACGACTCGACCTCACCGGCGCGAAGAAGGGCTGCGACCACGGCCAGTGCGGGGCGTGCACGGTACACATCGACGGCCGCCGCGTTGTCTCGTGCTTGACGCCCGCGGTGCAGGCCGATGGCCGCGACGTGACCACCATCGAAGGCGTCGCCGGCCCGGATGGCACGCTCCACCCGCTTCAGCAGGCGTTCATCGTTCGGGACGCCCTCCAGTGCGGCTACTGCACGCCGGGTCAGGTCATGTCCGGTCTCGCCTGTATCGCCGAAGGTCACGCCGGTGACGACGATGAGATCCGCGAGTACATGAGTGGCAACCTCTGTCGATGTGGCGCCTACGTCGGCATCGTCGAGGCCGTCCGCGACACCGCGCGTAGGCAGGCTTCCGAATGAAGGGCTTCCAGTACGTCCGGGCCCGCTCGGTGGCCGGTGCGATCGAGGCGCTGGCCGCACCGGACGCGAAACTCCTCGCCGGCGGTACGACTCTCTACGATCTGATGAAGCTGCGGGTCGAGACGCCCGCGGTCGTGGTGGACATCCAGCGGCTCAAAGAATTGAATTATATCGACACCAGTCGCCCGCGCGAGCTGGTTTTCGGATCCGGCGCCCGGATGTCGGACGTCGCCGACAACCCGCTGATCAAGCGGGACTATCCTGCCCTGAGCGAGTCGCTGTGGCGCGCGGCCTCCCAGCAACTGCGGAACATGGCGACCCTCGGCGGCAATCTGCTGCAACGGACGCGATGCGGCTACTTCCGTGGCGGCGCTCCCTTCCCCTGCAACAAGCGGGAACCGGGTAGTGGCTGTGCGGCGATCGACGGTATCGATCGGGGGCATGCCCTTTTCGGCGGCAGCGCATCGTGTATCGCCACCTATCCCGGTGATCTGGCGGTCGCGTTGGTGGCGTTCGACGCCGTGGTCGACGTGGTGGGGCCGGGCGGCCGCCGGACGGTGCCGGTCTCGGAGCTGCACCGGGAGCCGGGCGACACCCCGCACATCGACCATGTGCTCCGCCGGGACGAGATCATCGTCGCCGTTCGCGTTCCGAGGACGACCGCCGGGCGCGGCTCCACGTACCTGAAGATCCGTGACCGGGAGTCCTACGCCTTCGCCCTCACCTCGGCGGCAACGGGCCTCACGCTGGCCCGGGGCGGTGTGGTGGAGGATTGCCGGATCGCGCTCGGCGGGGTCGGCACACGGCCGATCCGCGCCACCAGGGCCGAGGAGTCCCTCGTCGGCAAGCGCGTGACCGAGGCGACCGCTCGGGCCGCCGGCGAACTGGCCTTCGCCGGGGCGAAGCCCGGTCACCACAACGCATTTCGCGTCGAACTCGGAATCCGTACGGTTGCCGACGCACTTGTGATCGCGAAGAAGAGGGCATTGTGAGCGTCTCAAGAAGAACGTTCCTGGTCGGCACCGGAACCGCTGCCGCGTTGACGACAACGTCACTGCCGGCCGGGGCGGGGGCCCCTCCGTCGAGCCGCCGGGTGGACGCGTACGAGAAGGTCACCGGCGCTCTCCGGTATGGCGCGGACCGTCTGCCGCCCGGCACCGCGCACGCGGTCTTCGCGGTCGCCACCGTCGGCAAGGGCCGGCTCCTCTCGGTGGACACCGGCGCGGCAGCGGCCGTCCCGGGTGTGCGTCTCGTGCTGACCCGGGTGGACATCGAGTCCGCGGGATTCCTGCTGGGTGGCGGCTATGCCTTTCAAAGCCTGCAGCCACTGACGTCGGATCAGATCGCCTACCGAGGTCAACCCATCGCACTGGTCGTGGCGGATGATCTCGTCGCGGCGAACGAGGCCGCAGCGCTCGTCTCCGCGCGGTACGAAACCGCACCGGTCGCCGTCGAGATCGATGCACCGGGAGCAGAGGTCGTCGTCCAGTCCGAGGTGCTGCCAGACCTGCACGACATATCCGTCGGGGACGGCGAGGCGGCCTACGCCGCCAGTCCGGTGCGGATCGATCGAGAGTACGACCTGCCGCAACAGCATCCCCTGCCGATGGAACTCGTCGCGAGCGTGGTGGAGTGGCAGGGCGACAAGCTGGTGATCCACGAGGGGACGCAGAACTCGTCCGCCATCCAGAACGGCGTCGCGAAACAGCTCGCCGTTCCGGCAGACCGGGTCGACGTCATCTCACCCTCCGTCGGCGGCGGCTTCGGGCAGAAGAACTCGCTGCAACCACACATCGGCCCGGTGGCCGTCGCAGCCCGGCAGCTCGGACGGCCCGTGAAGATCGTCCTGTCGAGGTCGCAGACCTTCCACGCCGCCAGCTTCCGGCCGGCCTCGCGCCACCGGGTCCGGATCGGCGCTGACACCGACGGGCGCCTGCTGGCGGCCATCCACGACATCGACCAGCAGACATCCAGGCACGACTACTTTCCCGCCATGTATTCGGAGCTCACCGCACGGCTCTACGACATCTCCAATTTTCATTCCAGGCAGCGGCTGGTCCGCACCGACGTGCAGACGCCCGGCTACATGAGGGCGCCGTACGAGTCTCCCGCCACCTTCGCCTTCGAGTCCACCATCGACGAGGTCGCGTACGCGGTACGGAAGGACCCGGTGGCGCTGAGACTGGCCAACGACACCGCCGTCGATCCGGTCACCGGACATCCCTTCTCCTCCAGATTCCTGGCCGATTGCCTGCGTCGAGGGGCGAAACGGTTCGGCTGGGCGGACCGCAGCTTCGCGCCCGGTTCGATGCGGGGCCGCGATGGTTCCCTCATTGGCTGGGGTGTCGCCGCCGGCGCGTACAAGGGCGCGGCCGCGCCGGCGACGGCCCGGCTACGCCTTGTTCCCACACGCTCGGGCTACGAAGCGACGATCTGGGTCGACGGCCACGAGATGGGCCAGGGAATCCGTACGGCGATCAATCGACTCGTGGCCGACGATCTCGGCTTGCGGTCCGACCGGATCGCGATCGGTGTCGGCGACACCCGCGGCGTCCCGCCTCAGCACCTCACGGCTGGCTCATGGGGCACCGCGACCGCCCTGCCCGCCGTGCACGCGGCGCTGAAGAAGCTTCGCGCCCAACTCGGACTCGGTCCCCGTGGCCGGTTGCCCCCGGGCCTCGGCGAAACCGTCGTCCAGGCCCGCACCCAGGCGCCGGGACAGCCCGAGGCGATCCACGAGCGGGCTGCTCTCGGCCTGCCCGCAGGTGGTGGCCCGGAATATCCGAACTTCACCAGCTTCAGCTTCGTGGCGCATTTCGTGGAGGTCCGGGTGGAGACAACGACCCGGCGTGTGCGCGTGCCGCGCGTGGTCAGCGTGGTCGACTGCGGCCGGGTGGCCAGCCCGACAACGGCGGCGAGCCAGGTGCGCGGCGGCGTCGTATGGGGTCTGGGCGCTTCGCTTCGGGAACGAAGCGAGGTTGATCCGCGGTTCGGCGGCTTTCTCAACACCTCGCTGGAGGAGTACCCGGTCCCGGTCAACGCCGACATCGGTCACATCGACGTCGGGTTCGTCAACAAGCCGGACCCGCGGCTCAACGCCGTCGGTGTCAAAGGACTCGGCGAGGTCTGCATGGTCGGCGTCGCGGCGGCGGCCGCGAGCGCGGTCTTCCACGCCACGGGACGCCGTATCCGTCACCTGCCCATGCGGTTGGAGGACCTGGTCTGACGAGGACGCCGGGTCATTGTCTTCTGAAGGCGGTGGGGAGTTCTTGTCGTACGCCAGATCCTCAGATCGTCGGAGGCGCCTCATGAGTGTCAGGAACATGCCTGAGCACGGGACCGTGGCTCCGGCGCCGGGTCATGCTGCGTGAGGTCTGGCCGTTCGTGCAGCGCAAGCGCAGCGCTGGCGAGCGTGTCGTACTCGTCCGGCTGATCCGCCGGAACGGTCGGGCCTCACGCCCGCTGGGCGCCACCATGGCGGTCGCATCGGACGGTTCCTGGACGGGGTCGGTGTCAGGCGGCTGTGTCGAGGGTGTCCTGCTGGAGCAGGCCCGTGAGGTGCTCGACGGCGCTCCGCCTCGACGTGCGGTGATCCGACCGGGGGAGGACCTTCTTCCGTGGGAGCCGGCGCCGGTGTGCGACGGCGAACTCGACCTGCTCATCGGCCCCGCACCAGAGGGTTCCGTCTACGACGACATCACCCGTGCCCTCGCCGAGGACCGGCCACTGCGCCTGAGCATCGAGCGGCGAGAGCCGTTCCGCTGGGCAACAGCGGCACACGGAACCCGGTTGCCGGCCTACGAGGAGCAGTTCGTCGAGGAACTCCAGCCGCGTGCCGTGCTGCTGCTGGTGGGTGCGACGGACCTGGCCGCCGTCGTCGCCGAGATGGCGGTTCCGTTGGGGCGCAGGGTGGTCGTCGTCGACCCTCGACCCGAGTACGCACGGCCGGAGCGTGTGCCCGCGGCCCACGAGACCATCCAGGCGTGGCCCGACGGGTGGTTGGCGGAGTTCCCGCTCGGGAGCAGGGACGCCGTACTTGTCCTGACTCACGACCCGCGCATCGATGACCGGGCGATCCGAGCCGCGCTGGCCGGGGCGGCCGGGTACGTCGGCGTTCTCGGTAGCCACCGCACGCACGCCCGGCGGCTGGCCCGCCTCGACCGGACACCGGGGCTCGACCGCCTGGTCGGCCCCGCCGGTCTGAACGTCGGCGGTACCTCCCTCGCGGAGACCGCGTTGTCCATGCTCGCCGAGATCGTGGCGGTGGCCCATCGACGGACAGGTGGCCGATTGCAGGAGTGGCATGGTGGGATTCAGGCCGATGACGGTACTCGAGTGGAGAGCCCACGAACCGACGATCCGCCCCCCGGCGCACACATCCCGATGGGGCCCCTGACGACGTCGTCATGTCCGACCTGTGTCGCGCGAGTGTGACGACGACGAGCGGATCCCACGGCGCAGCGCCGGCCGGCCAAGTGGGAGTACCCGTGGGGAGGCCCCCGCCCGCCGACGGCGGGCGGGAGCCCCCGACGGGGCCCCGGTTTCGCTACGGCCGCAGGGTGCACGCGGACGAGCCGGGCGCGAGTGTGTAGCCGATGGCGCTGTCGGTACCTCCACGCGCGTAGTGGTAGCCGAATGCCGCGTAGTTCGTCGGGCTCATCGAGCACGCGAACTGGATGGTCGTCGACCGCACGAAGGCGCCGGGGCGGCCGTCGTAGTTGCCGACCATGACCTCGGTCCACTGCCCCACGTCGGGCAGCCACTGCACCAGCCAGGTCTGCGTGGCGAGGAAGTCCAGGACCGGTGGGTTGCACTCGCCGGTCGTGCTCTCGGCGACGACGTAGTTGTAGTTCGTCACGCCGACGATCTTCAGGTTGCTCCTGGCGACACAGGTGAAGGCGTACTGCGTGGACGGTCCCGTTCCCTTGCCGAGCCGCAGCGGCACGGACCTGGGCTGGACGCCGTTCGGACCCGGTGGCGGCAGGTTCTTCACGATCCTGGCCATGTCCGCCCTGATCTCCGCCGGGGTCGGCACCTCCGCCACCGGCCCTGCCGGCATCGCGTCGGCCTGCGCGGGCACCGGTGCCAGCACGAGCGTCAGCGCCGCGAGGGTGCCGAGCGCCGCCGTCCAGCGGTGCCGTAGAACTCCGAGCATCGTCATCTCCTCCGTTTCCCGATGGGTTGCTGTCCGTCCGGCACGAATGCTGGTCGCGGAGACTGGAGGGCCGCTGAACGCGTACTGGAGGCGTCCGCCGGGACGCTCGCCGCCGACTCCGCCCGGTCGACGACCGGGGTACGCCGGCACGCGAGGCCGTGCTCTCGATGCTCACCGAGGAGCCGACGCACGCGTACCGGACGCAGCAGCTGATCAAGGAGCGGTGCAAGGACGAGGTGGCCAACGTCAGCCAGCGCAACAGCGTCTACCAGACGATCCAGCGGCTGGTCCGGGACGGTCTCGTCGCGGTCGCCTCGACCGAGCGTGCCGAGAACCGGCCGGAGCGTACGACCTACCGGATCACGGATGCCGGTCGGGTGACGAGCCCGCGCACGTCCAGGGGCAGCGACGCATGGCCGACGCGGGACCCGACCGCGGGGCCGCTGAGGATTCACGGTCGGCCGCGCCGCTCCTCGGGACACGTTCATCGGCGGTTCACGGCTCCGCTCTACAACGACTGAATGAGAGTCGTCAATGTCGGGCTGCTGGCCGGGCTGCTGGCCGTGCTGCTGGCCGTGCTGATCGCCGGCACCATCCACGCCGTCTACGCCACCGACGCGGCCGACCCGGTCTGCGTGCCGAGCCCGACACACTCTCCGTGGCCGCCCGGGGTGGACCCCGGCCCGCCGCTCGTCGTGCCGTTCCTCTCCGCGCACCGTGGCGGCACCAACCTCGCTCCACAGCAGACCGCCGAGGCGTACCGCAGCGCCATCGCGTTCGGCGCGACGGTCATCGAGGTCGACCTGCGCCGGCTCAGGGACGGCACGATGGTCGTCTTCCACGACGACGCGGGCCCCGACGGGCGGGCACTGCACCAGGTCACCCTCGCCGAGTTCAAGGCATGGAACGCGGCGACCGGAAGCTGGGCCGGCACGGCCTTCGATCCGGCCCGCTACCAGACCTTCGCCGAGGTCCTCGCGACAGCCGGGCAGGCCGGCGTGGGCCTGGACATCGAGTTCAAGAGCTTCCACCTGCTCGGCGGGCCGTACCGTGAGGTGGCCACCGCCGTCGCCGCCGCCGGGCTGATGGAGAAGACGATCTGGCAGTACTACAGCGATCTCGAGGTGCCGCTGATCTCCACGATCCAGGGCGTCGACCCCGACGCCCGCTTCAACTACAACCTGCTCGGCATCGAGACGCCGCAGGGACTCTACAACCGCGCCAGGGGCAGAGACTTCTCGTTCGGCTCGGACCTCGCTACGGACTTCCTGGCCGGCAGGTGCAGCGTGCGGACGGCGTCACACTGACTCGCGCGTACGTCGCTTCGGTCACAGGACTCGGAGCGCAGACCACCTCGCACTCGAACTGGGGCCCGTACCGGGTGACATTGGAGGAGCCACAGTCCGCGGTGCTGGTGCTGCGGGCATAGACCCAGCTCCCGTAGGCGACCCGACCGTTGCGGCACTCCGCCCTCGCCCGATACCTGGTGTTGCCGGTGTCGGTGCAGGACACGCTGGCCCTGGTGGCACTGACGATGTTGAGTGAGCAGGTGTACTGAACCCCGACGTCCGAGGCTGGGGCGGCGTTGGCCGGAGTCACCGTCAGCGACACGGCGGCGGCCGAAGTGGACAACGTTACGAGCGCCAGAAGCAGCGCCCGCATCCGCAGCACGAAGCTCGACACCATTTTCATCGATTTCCCCTCTGCCGGATCTTCCCTGAGGACCGGTCCAGCCAAGCGGCAGAGGGCTTCAACTCGGCTTCACGTCTTGTCGAACGGTCCACCGACAAGGCCGAGCGGACGCCGGGCGGGGTCGGCGTACGGGCGGTCGCCGCCGCGGCGCGCGATACGACGGCTCGGTGTCGTCTCGCCGATGCGGGTTAATCCGGCGTGCGGACGTGGTTCGTCTGCCGGCGAGGTGCCGGTTCAACAGCCCGGCTACGGTCGTGCTCAGGCTGCGGTGCGGTTTCAGGTGGTCGACGTCGAGGGTCTGCCCGGCACTCGTCGCCTCGGCCCCGGCTCGACCGCATCGACCGCCCGGGCCGTACGTACGGGGCGAACTGAGGCGAGGATGCGATGCCGTCGGACGCTGCTGCCATCGAGCAACCACCACCACCGCAGGCCGGGCGGGGTGCGAAGAACCTGATCGGCGGGCGGCGTCCGTTGCCGGCGCACGTGTCGGTCCACCTCTTCGTGATCGTGCCGTTCCTGGCACTGGTCGCCGCCGTCCCCTTCGCCTGGGGCTGGGGACTGACCTGGGTGGACGTCGCCCTGACAATCGGGTGGTACGTCTTCACCTGCCTGGGCGCCACCGTCGGCTACCACCGCTATTTCACGCACGGCTCCTTCAAGGCCCGACGCGGCATGCGGGTCGCGCTGGCGCTGGCCGGAAGCATGGCCGTGCAGGGCCCGATCCTGCACTGGGTCGCGGACCACCGACGGCACCACGCCTACTCCGACCGGGAGGGTGATCCGCACTCGCCCTGGCTCTTCGGCACCTCGCCGGTCGCGCTGGCGCGCGGCTTCTGGCACGCGCACCTCGGCTGGGTGCTCGACCGGAAGCTGACCAACCAGGCCCGCTTCGTACCCGACCTGCTCGCCGACCGGGACATCCGGGCGGTGCACCGCCTCTTCGGCCTCTGCACGGTGGTCACGCTGGTCGCGCCGGCGGTGATGGGCGGCCTCGTCACCTGGTCGTGGTGGGGCGCCGCGACCGCGTTCTTCTGGGCCGGGCTGGTCCGGGTGACCCTGCTGCACCACGTGACCTGGTCGGTGAACTCGATCTGCCACATGATCGGCGAGCGTCCGTTCACCGCCCGGGACCGGTCGGCGAACGTCTGGCCGCTGGCGATCCTCAGCATGGGCGAGTCGTGGCACAACCTGCACCACGCCGATCCCACCTGCGCCCGGCACGGCGTACGCCCCGGCCAGATCGACATCTCCGCCCGGGTCATCTGGCTGCTGGAGAGGACCGGTCAGGCGTACGACGTGCGCTGGCCGACCCCGGCCCGGCTGGCCCGCCTCAGTGCCGCCGGAGCGCCTCGCTGAGATCGGTGCAGTGTGTGATCGTCGCGTCGTCCGCCGCCATCGCCCGCCGCGCCTCCGCCCGCCGCACCCGGTCGATGACCTCGGCGGGCCCACCCGCCGCCAGCGTTGTCAGCACTCCCGGCCAGTCGGTGAGGTGCAACCGGTCGACGATGCGGCTGGCGCCGTTGCTGAGCAGGACGGCACCGGACAGCTCGGTTACCGGCGAACGACCGGTGACCGCCTCCTCCGCCGCCCGCGGGTCGTCCTTGGCGACCCAGAAGCCGCCCGGCCGGTTCCGGTTGGCGCGCAGCTCCCGCAGCAGGCGCCGGTGCTCCGCGCCGCCATCGATGCCGCCATCGATTGTGGCCCGGAGCGCGGTCTCGTAGGAGCGGGCGACGACCACCTCGCGGGGGTCGGAGACGACCAGCGGTGCGCCGTCGACCCGGTCGAGCAGCACGACCGCGTCGCCGAGTACCAGGTGCTCGGCGAGACCGCCGGAGACGCGCAGCAGCGCCACGGCCGCCGACGGACTGATCGGGTCGGCGACGTCGCAGGTGTCCCGGTGAGCCTCCGTCACCTGCTCGATCGCCTCGGCGAGCAGCGCCGGCAGGCTCTGCTCCGGCAGGCGCGCAAGCAGGCCGAGGAGGCTGCCGCCCAGGTGGCTGGCGTACCAGGCTACGCCGTGCCGGCAGATCGCGTCGGCATCCGGGATGCCGGCGCCGTCGACCAGGACCGCCGCTGTGGGTAGCGCGCCGGTGAAGTCCTCGTTGACCCGGCCGGGATGTGCCGCGGCGGTCGCCATCGTCACCCGCACGTGCCGCCGCCGTGCTCCGCCGCCGAAACGGTGCCCCTGGCGAACTGCTGCCGTAGCCGACTCCGGCAGGCGGGCCGTTGCGGGGTGAGGATGGAATACCTGGCGGAGTCCCGGAGCAGCCGGTCCTCGCCCGGGGCCGACGACCGGGACCAGCTGCGCCGTACGCCCTCGAACTGCCCGCCCACCCGCTCGACCGCCGCCCGGGCCGGTCGCACGTCGACGTCGTCGGCCACCCACTCCGCCGCCGGTGTGGTGAGTACGGCGGGAAATGGCATCCCGGTCACGCCCGGCGGCCCCACTGTCCGCGGTGAACCACCGTCTCCTGGCCGCGGCGGCGGCCGGCGATGGTGGGACTCTGCGGGGGCAGGTCGTCGGCCCGGTAGCCGACGCAGATGCCGCCGATCGGCGTGTACTCGTCGGGGATGCCGAACTCGGCCCTGAACGCGGCCGTGTGCGCGGGGACCTCCACCGTCGGGTCGAAGTCGTCGCCGGCCAGCGGCATGATGCCGAAGAAGCAGGCACCCAGGCCCTCGTCGACGGCGGTCAGCAGCATCATCAGCGTGGCCATACCGGTGTCGACGTACCAGTACGGCACCGGCCAGCGGGCCTCGTCCCGGTCGGTCCAGCCCTTGTCGGCCTGGGCGTAGCGGGACAGGTATGCCGCCTTGTGCGCGAGCGGCACCACGACCAGCGGCGCGTCCTGCATGGTCGGCGTCTGCGCGACCCGGGTCGGGACGAACGGCCAGAACCTGGCCCGGTCGGCCGCGTCGGTGAGGGCGAGGAAGGCCCAGCCCTGCGAGAAGCCGGCCGACGGCGCGCGCAGCGCACTGGCCAGGATCCTGTCGACGACGTCGGGACCCAGCGGCCGGTCGGCGTAGTGGCGCACCATCCGGCGGCGGCGGATCACCTCGGCGAACTCCATGCCGTAGATCCTGCCACCGGCGCGGTGCTGTAGCCCGTCGACCACCGACGGGATGAACAGGAACGGCGTCAGCCAGGTCTCCGACAGCGGCCGGGACGGCTCCACCGGTTCCAGGGTCATGTCGGTGAACCAGTCCGGGTCGACGTCCGTGGTCGACAGCTCCACACCCGTCTCCGGGGGCCTCGGCACGGTGAAGAGGAAGATGCCCGTCTCGGTCCGCGCGGACGCGGAGAAGCGCCAGACCAGCGTCCCGCCCTCGGCGACCCGGGCCGAGGCGGACTCGACGGAGAGGACCGGTTCCGGATCGTCGTTGAGGACCGATACACGGCCCATGTAGTTGCCGATCACGAAACCCCGCTCCGCCTGGCGGGCAGGACCGGCCGCCAGCCCCAGGCGTCGAGCAGCCAGGCGCGGCCCGAAGCGGTGCGCGGGGTGAGCTCGACGGCGGCCACCCGGGCCGGTGCGCGGTGTAGCGGTACCCGCACCTCCTGGGCCCAGTGCGAGGTGGTCTGGTCGGTGCCGGGCAGGCCGTCGATCCGGATCTCGCCCAACGCGCTGCGCCGGCCGTCCGTGCCCACGACGGTGACCCCGAACCGGGTCCCGGTGCTGTTCGGCGGCACGATCACGCTCAGTGCCAGGTCGCGGGCACCGGCGACGCCGACGGGACGGGGCGGTGGGATCTGGTCGATCCGGACGCCGCCGGCTCGCACCGACAGCTCCTCGGTCCGCGGAGGCCCACGACTCAGCCGCGCGCTTACCGAGCCGTCCAGCCCGAGGCTGAAGGTCCGGCCGTCCGGATGCGGGCGGGCCCGGCCGAGCGGCCGGTCACGCGACCAGAACTCCACGGCCGCGCGGCCGGTCACGCGACCAGAACTCCACGGCCGCGCGGCCGGTCACGCGACCAGAACTCCACGGCCGCGTCGCCGATTGGCACCTGTTGCGCCGCGCGCCAGGTGAGCCTGCCGTCGCTCACCGACCAGTTGCCGGCATCCGCGGACCTGCCGTCGGCCGGCGGGGACGGCGGCGGTGTGCCGTAACCCTCATCGTCAAGGGTCTGGAAATGGATGCCGCGTTCGTGCTCGTGCACAGGTCGATCGGTGGGGCCCTGACGGCGCCTGCCGGACCGACCGGCGGTCCGCGGCCCCAAAACAACAACAAAGGCAGGGGAAAGAATTCCCTGCCACCATTAACATATATCGCACCCCCGGGCTTGCGGCAAGACCCCAGCCGTGCCGCACAATCGTCGACCGAGCGCAAGAATCGGCACACCATGGGGGAAATTGCATGTTCGATGTGATCATCGTCGGCGGCGGGCCGACCGGCATGATGTTGGCGAGCGAATTGCGGCTGCGGGGCGTCGAGGTGCTCGTACTGGAGAAGGAGGCCGAGCCGCCGCCGTACGTGCGGTCGCTCGGGCTGCACGTGCGCAGCATCGAGATCATGGATCAGCGAGGGCTGTTGGAGCGGTTCCTCGACAACGGCACGCAGTACCCGATCCGTCCCGGCGACGTCCGGGGATTCTTCGCGGGCATCGACAAGCCCGCTCCCGCCGGCCTGGACACCGCGCACGGATACGTGCTCGGCATCCCGCAGACGATCACCGACCGGCTGCTCGCCGAGCACGCGGCCGCCGTCGGAGCCGAGATCCGGCGCGGCTGTGCGGTTGTCGGGCTGGAGCAGGACGACGACAGCGTGACCGTCCACGTCGGGAATGGCACCGCGCCGCCGTTGCGGGCGCGGTACGTCGTCGGCTGCGACGGTGGGCGCAGCACCGTGCGGAAACTGCTCGGAGTCGGGTTCCCCGGCGAGCCGTCGAGGATCGACACGCTGCTGGGCGAGATGGAGGTGGCGGCGCCCCTGGAGGAGATCACCGACGTGGTGACCGAGGTGCGCAGGACCGAGAAGCGGTTCGGGATCGGGCCGTCGGGCAAGCCGGGGGTGTTCCGGGCGGTCGTGCCGGCGGAGGGCGTGGCCGAGGACCGTTCGGTGCCGCCGACGATCGAGGAGTTCAGGCAACAGCTGCGCAGGTACGCCGGCACCGACTTCGGCGTGCACTCTCCCCGCTGGCTGTCGCGCTTCGGTGACGCGACCCGGCAGGCGGAGCGCTACCGGGTCGGCCGGGTGTTCCTGGCCGGGGATGCCGCGCACGTCCACCCGCCGATGGGTGGGCAGGGGCTCAATCTCGGGATCCAGGACTCGTTCAACCTGGGCTGGAAGCTGGCGGCGGCCGTCAACGGCTGGGGGCCGGACGACCTGCTGGACAGCTACCAGTCCGAGCGGCATCCGGTCGCCGCCGACGTGCTCGACAACACCCGGGCCCAGATGCAGCTGACGACCGACGAGCCCGGACCGCAGGCGGTTCGGCGACTGTTGGCGCAGCTGATGGACTTCGACGATGTCAACCGGTTCATGATCGAGAAGATCACGGCGATCGGCATCCGGTACGACCTCGGTGCGGACCATGCCCTCCTCGGGCGGCGGTTGCGCGACGTCCGGCTCAAGCCCGGGCGCCTGTACGAGCTGATGCGCGCCGGCGGCGGGCTGCTGCTCGACCGGACGGGGCGACTTTCGGTGGCCGGCTGGGCCGACCGGGTCGAGCACGTCGCCGGCATCGGCGACGAGCTGGACGTGCCGGCGGTGCTGCTCCGGCCGGACGGGCACGTCGCGTGGGTCGGCGAGGATCAGCAGACCCTCGATGCCGCCCTCACCAGGTGGTTCGGCGCCGCGGCTGTCCTGGCGAGTGCCCGGACCGGGTGACCGACGGGCGTCGCCGGTGGGGTGGCCCGGCGCGGGCCTCTGCCTCGGCGGCGGCTTTCCGTGCCCGAGCACGGCACCGCCGCGACCGGAGCCGCCGGTCAGACCCGGCTACCGAGCGGCTGGGTCACCGGGTGGGAAAGTAGGCGGCGAGCTTGCGGCGGAAGTGGGCCGAGTAGAGGAGGCCGAGCGCCGCATGGCCCCGGAAGCAGGCGACCGCTCCCGTGCCGGCGTCCACCACGACCGGGCGGGCCATCGCGGCGAACCGGACCATCTGCCCCCGCTGGGCCCAGGTCGCCGCCTCCGGCTCGACCTGGGTGCTCACCAGCGCGGGGAGGACCGCGACGCCGCTCTGCATCCCGCGCAGCTGCCCCTTGCGGGCCACCACATAGTCCAACGCCGAGGCGGTGAACTCCTCGATGGCGTTCGCGGTGACCGACGGCGCGGGCGCGGCGACGGTGAACAGGTGCAGTTTGGTGGCCATCCACTGCAACCGGAAGTCGGCGCGGTAGCCGACCAGCACCGGTAGGCCATTCCAGTCCTCGGTCCGCACCTCGCAGCCGTCAACCTGGAGGCGCTGTGCCGTCGCGTCCAGATAGGCCCGGACCGAGTCCGTCGCCGTCGCATCCATGCTGTCCCCACATCCTTCATCCGCCAGCCGACGCCAACCGCCAGTCACCGGCATCCGCCGATCTCAGGCTCAGGGCTCTTCCAGGTTCCCTACGAGGCGAAGGTACGCCCCCCGCCGCGCCTCCAGTGTCGTCGGGTCGGGGCTGGCCCGGGGCCTCGGACATCAGTGATCCGGGCCGCCCCGGCGCTCGGCGACGCCGTCCACGGCGGCCGTGGCGTCCGGACGTCGGGCCCGGCCCTCACGGGACCGACGGCCCTGAGTCTCCGCCTGCTCCGGGCGTCCAATGGAGCGGGACATCGGATGTGGAGGAGGCCAGGGGCATGTCGACCCGCGAGGTGCTCGCCCTAGCCCAGCACTACCAGGAGATCGCCCGGCGTAGTCCGCGTGAATCCCACTTCTGGACCGCGCGCGCTCTCTACTTCGGCCGAGCGGTGTGGCGGCACGGATGGGAGGGGACCGTCGCGAACCGTCCGCCGCTGGAGGACGGGCGCGGTGTCGGAGTTGCCCGTCGGGGCCGGGGGGTCCTGCCGGCGCGGGACCTGGTTCCCGTGCCGGAGGGTCGTGCGGCCGGTGTGCCGCCGGACCTGCCGGTGCGACGGTCGAGGTGAGGCGGTACGCGGCCGCCGCGAGCGCTGCGGTGCGCGCCGCCGATGGAGGTGTACCGCAATGTCCCGACAGCCACTGCGCGCACTGGGCCTTTCCACCGGCAAGAAGGCCCGGCTGCACCGGATCCTGTACAACGCCGGGCCGGCCAACGGGACGGCCCTGTTCCTCCCCTACGACCAGGGGCTCGAACACGGCCCACGGGACTTCTTCGCCAACCCCGCCGCCAGCGATCCGCGCTACATCGTCAGGCTGGCGGTGGAGGGCGGTTTCAACGCCATCGCGATCCAGATCGGGCTGGCCGAGAAGTTCTACTGGGACTTCGCCGGTGAGGTGCCGCTGATCCTCAAGCTCAACGGCAAGACCGAGATCCCCTCGGACGCGTCGGCCGTCTCCCCGCTGAACGCGGGCGTCGAGGAGGCCGTACGGCTGGGCGCGGACGCGGTCGGTTACACGCTCTACGTGGGTACGCCCGCCCAGGAGCAGGACTTCGCGCAGTACCGGGCGGTGCGCCGGGAGGCCGAGCGGTGGGGCATGCCCCTGATCGTGTGGGCGTACCCGCGCGGTTCGGCGATCGCCGGCAAGGGCGGCAAGAGCTCGTTCTACGCCGTCGACTACGCCGCCCGGACCGCCAGCGAACTCGGCGCCGACATGGTGAAGGTGAACTTCCCCGACCCGACCAGACGCACCGGAGTCCCCGCCCCGTACGACGGCGAACACTCCGCACAGGACGCGGTCAACGCGGTGGTCCGGTCGGCCAACCGCAGCATGCTGCTGGTCTCCGGCGGGGAGAGGACCGGCGACGAGGCGATGCTGGAGAAGGCGCGGCAGTCAATGGAGGCGGGCGCGACGGGTCTGATCTTCGGGCGCAACGTGTGGCAGCGCGAGCACGCCGAATCGCTGCGTTTCGTCGGCCGGCTGCGCGAGATCCTCGCCAAGTATCCCGTCTGAGCCTCGTACGTGTCCCGGCGCAGGGTGTGCCGCGTGGGTCGTGGGACGGGTCGACACGGAGGTGTTCCGAGATGAGGACCGTGGCCGGAGACGAGGCTGCCCTGCGGCGGCTGGTGGAACTCGACGTCATCTCCCCCAATCAGGCGGAGGCGGTACGCGGTGCCCTGCGGGAGAACCGCGAGGCGTTGCCCGCCCGCTGGCTCAGCGAGGTGGCTGCCTATGTCGGCGGCGTCTTCCTGCTCGGCGGCGGAGCGATCCTGCTGGCCACCTCCTGGGAGCGGTTCACCGATCCGGTCCGGGCCGGCGTGCTGGGCGGTGTCGCGGTGCTGCTCGGCGCGGCGGGCCTCGGCGTCGCGGCCGGTCCGGCCGGGCTGCGCCGGCTGCGCGGTGCCGCGCCGGGTGCGCGGCACCGGATCGCCATGGTGCTCTTCGCCCTCGCCGCCGGCCCCGCGGCGGGTGCGGGCGGTGTCGCCGTGGACGAGCATGCCGGTGTCGCGGCGGGTGCCGCCGGTCTCGTCGTGGCGCTGGCGGGTTACCTGGCCCTGCCGGGTGCGCCGGGACTGCTCGCCACCGCCCTGATGAGTGTCGTGCTCAGCCTCACGACAGTGGCCGACCTGTCGTCGGAGGCCTCGTTCGCCGTCTGGTGGTCCGTGGTGGCGACCGGCGCGGTCTGGATCGTGCTGGCGGCGGCGGGTGTGGCCCGGCCGGAGTCGGTCGGACTCGGCGTCGGCGCGGGAATCGCCTTCTACGGCGCACAGCAGATGCAGGGTGACCCGGGCGCGGCGGCCTGGGCGTACGGGCTGACGGCGGCCATCGGGCTGGCCTGTTTCGTGCTGTACCGCTGGCGGCGCACGCCGGTGCTGCTCGTCGCCGGAGTCGTGGCGATGGCCGTGGCGGCACCGGAGGCGGTGTGGGACTGGACCGGCGGTGCTGCCGGCGGTGCCGTCATCCTGCTGGTGGCCGGCGCGGCCCTACTACTCTCCGGCGGTCTGGGGCTCGGCGTGTGGCGTCGCGCGGCGACCAGTCGCAACATATCCACCAATGGCAACATCTCCACCACCGGCAACGTGCCCACCGGCCGGCCGCCGAACTGACTCGGTGTTCGGGCCATGGATGAGCAGGTTCATGGCCTGCCCCTTCCTGTCCGTGCAGCGGCGGGAGCGGGCGCGGCGGCGTACCGCATCCGCACCCCCTCCGCCCGTTCCGCCTCCTCCAGACGCTGGTTCAGGTCGCCGAGCGCCCTCTCCAACCGGGGAATCCAGCGCTGTGTGACGGCGCGGCGCCGGCGCCGGGTGGCGGCCACCTCCGCGCTGACCACCCGGTGGGCGGCGCTCGCCGCCGCGTGTGCCGCTGCGGCGGCGAGCGCCTGCCGGTACGCCGTGGCCGCCTCGACGGTGGCGGCGGTTCCCGGCCCGGGGCCACCCACCGGAGCGCCCGCCGCGCGGCAGGTCGCCGTCACCGGGTAGCGCAGCCCCATCACGGTGGTCCAGGTGACATCCACGTCGCACGGTGACCGGGCGGCGGCCAGCCGAAGCTCGCGGCGGCCACCCTGCAGCGCGACGCGCAGGCCCCAGTCGTCGGCGGCCCGCCACGCGGCCTGCCACGCCGCGCCGGTGTCCCGCGCCCGGGCGCGGAGCCGCTCCCGCTCGCCGTGCAGGATCCGCAGCTTCCGGTCGAGCAGGTCGGCGGCGAGCCGGGCGGCCTCGAGCCGGCGCAGCAGCCACAGCCGGCCGGCCCGGCCGGGCGGGATCCTCAGCTCAGACATGGTCGTCGCCGGCCGGAGCGTCCCCGGCCCGCATCCCGACGGCGATCGGCCGGGCGTCGAGCAGCGCGGCCGGCAGCATCGTCAGCTCGTGGCGCGGCAGCGCGCCGAGTACCCGCCAGGCGCGGTCGAGAGTGTCGTCGAGGGCGCGCCGTTCGTCCGCGCGCTGCGCCGCGAACTCCCGGACGAAGGCGGCGGCGAAGCCGAGATACCTGCGGTCGGTCTCGTTCAGCGCGTCGGCGCCGATCAGTTCGGCCAGTTCCCGTACCGACCGGGCGCGGGCGAGCGACGCGAGGATCTGTGCGGCCACGTCCAGGTGTTCCGCCCGGGTCCGGCCGGGGCCGGCGCCGTGCCGCATCAGGCGGGACAGCGAGGAGAGCGGGTCGACCGGCGGGTAGCCGCCCGTCGCGTACGCGTCGGCGGAGAGCACCACCTGCCCCTCCGTGATGTAACCGGTCAGGTCGGGGACGGGGTGGGTGATGTCGCCGGCCGGCATGGTCAGCACCGGCACCATCGTCAACGAGCCGGGGCGGCCACGGATCCGGCCGCAGCGCTCGTACAGGGACGCGAGGTCGCTGTAGAGATAGCCCGGGTAGGCGTGCCGGGCCGGGATCTCGCCGCGGGCGGCGGAGACCTCCCGCACCGCCTCGCAGTAGCTGGTCATGTCGAGGGCGACCACCAGCACGTGCCGGCCGAGGGTGAACGCCAGGTGCTCCGCCACGGTGAGCGCGATCCGCGGGGTGAGGATGCGCTCGACCACCGGATCGTCCGCGGTGTTGAGGATCATCACCAGGTCACCGGCGGTGGAGCGCTGCTCCAGCACGCCACGCATGGTCGCCGCGTCGGCGTGGGTGAGCCCCATCCCGGCGACCACGACGTTGAACGGTTCGCCGCCGGTCGACGCCTGCGCGGCGATCTGGGTGGCGAGTTCCAGGTGGGGGAGGCCGGCCGCCGAGAAGATCGGCAGCTTCTGGCCCCGCACGAGCGTGGTCAGGCCGTCGATCACGGAGACGCCGGTGAGGACCGGGTCGACGGGCGGCTCGCGCATCGTCGGGTTGAGCGGCCGGCCGGCGACCGGGGTGCTCTCCGGCGCGAGCACCGGCGGCCCGCCGTCGAGCGGCTCCCCCCGGCCGTTGCAGACCCGGCCGAGCCAGCCGGTGCCGACCGGCACCCGGAACGGCGACCCGTCGAACGCCACGCCGGTGCCGAGCCGGTCCATCCCGTCGGTGCCCTCCAGCACCTCCACCACCGCGACGTCGCGGTCGACGTCGAGGACGACGCCGTGCCGCGGTGGCCCCGCGTCCAGCCTGATCCGCACGAACTCGTCCCAACCGACGCCCGTGACGCCCCGGACCACCACCAGCGGCCCGCGGATCGAGTCGACCGTCGAGTACTCCACCGAGGGAAGGGGGGTCATGGCAGCTCCAGGGCCGAGAGGATGGCGTCGCGGCGCCCCCGCACGGCGTCCGCGTCCGCGGGTGCGGTCTCCTCGCGGGCCCGGATCAGCGCCGAGAAGTCCCGGTCCGTCAGGTCGCCGGGCGACCGGCCCGCCGTGACCAGTTCCGTGCACCGGTCCACGACGTCGAGCACCAGGTCGGCCAGGGCCGCCGACTTGGCCGGGGCGCAGTACGCGTCGTTGCCGGAGAGGACGCTCTGCTGCAGTACCGCCTCGCGCAGCAGCCGGCCGCCGAGCAGCGCGACCCGTTCCGGGCCGGGCAGCGCGGCGGCGCCGACGAGGTCGGCGAGGGCGGCCAGCCGGTCCGCCTCGGCGAGCAGGGCCAGCATCCGGGCGCTGCGGGTGGTCCAGCCGGGGTCGCCGTCGCCCGCGTACCAGGCGCCGATGGTGGCGGTGTCGCGGCAGTAGGAGCCGGCCCAGGAGACCGCCGGGTAGTGCCGGGCGTAGGCCAGGTCCCGGTCGAGCCGCCACAGTGTACGGACGAAGCGCTGCGTGTGTGCGGTCACCGGCTCGGTCAGGTCGCCGCCGGGTGGGGAGACCGCCCCGATGATGGTCACCGAACCCTCCCGCCCCCCGAGGCCCGTCACCCGGCCGGCCCGCTCGTAGAAGGCGGCCAGTGCGGAGGCGAGCCCGGCCGGATAGCCCTCCTCGGCCGGCAGCGCCCCGGTGCGGGAGGCGAACTCGCGGAGTGCCTCCGCCCACCGCGACGTCGAGTCGGCGATGACGACGGTGTCGTATCCCATGTCCCGGTAGTACTCGGCGACGGTGACCCCGGTGTAGATGCTCGCCTCCCGCGCCATGATCGGCATGTTGGAGGTGTTGGCCACCAGCACGGTGCGGTCGGCCAGCCGGCCACCCGTACGCGGGTCGGTGAGCTCGGCCAGCTCGGCGAGGACGTCGGCGAGTTCGTTGCCACGCTCGCCGCAGCCGACGTAGACGATGACGTCGGCGTCGCACCACTTCGCGATCTGCTGCAACAGCACCGTCTTGCCGGTGCCGAAGCCGCCCGGCACCGCCGCCGCGCCGCCCTTGACGACCGGGAACACGGCATCCAGCACCCGCTGCCCGGTCACCAGCGGCGCCGCGGCGGGCAGCCGGTGCCGGTAGGGTCGCGGCCGGCGCACCGGCCACCAGGCGGCGAGGGTGACCGGGTTGCCGTCGACGACGGCGACCGGTTCGTCGTCGGCGTACCGGCCGGCGGGGCGCAGCGTGTCGAGACGACCGTGCACGCCCGGCGGCACCAGGACCCGGTGTTCGAGCGGGCCCGCGTCACCGATCGTACCCAGCGGATCCCCGGGGCCGACCCGCGCACCCTCCGTCGCCCCGGGGCTGAAGCGCCAGCTCCGGCCGCCGGTGGCAGGGGTGGCGTCGGGTCTGAGCCAGGCGCCGGCACCGGTGAGCGGGCGCAGCAGCCCGTCGTAGACGCCGCCGGTCAGTCCCGGACCGAGGCGGGCGGCGAGCGGGCGGCCGAGGCGGCGTACCGGCTCGCCCGGCCGGACCCCTCCGGTGTACTCGTAGGCCTGCGCGGTCGCCCGGTCCCCGACGAGCGTGACGACCTCCGCCGGCAGCCCGGCCCCGCCGACCTCCAGCAGTTCCGCCATGGCCAGCCCGGCCAGCCCGTCGACCTCGACGAGCGGTCCGTTGACCCGGCGCACCCTCCCGATCACCGCTGCTCCTCCGTCCCGCTCGCGCCCACCGCCTCCGGCTCCTGCCCGAGCACCGCGTCGACGGCGCGGTCGGCGAACCCGGTCAGCGACAGGTCGAGCCGCCGGTCGCCGGTGACGCCGCGCACGCCGCCGTCCGGGGTGTCGACGATCCGGGCGTCCGGCCCGAGCGCCGCCCGGACGGCGAGGACCAGCTGCTCCCGTACACCGGGCTCCGTGCCGATCCGGGCGACCGCCTCCCGGGCCGCCCGGCGCAGCCGCTCGTACGCCTCGCGCCGCTCCGCCAGCACCAGTGCCCGCGCCTGCCGCGCGGCCTGGCCACGGGCGATCGCGTTCGCCGTGGCGGCCCCGGCAGTGCCCTCCGCCCGGGCCGACCGCCGGATCCGGTCCGCTTCGGCGCGGGCGCCCGCCACCTCCTGCCGGGCGTCCGCCCCGGCGCGTTCCCGGACGTGGTCGGCCTCGGCGCGGGCCCGGGCGAGCAGTGCCTCCCGGACCGCCGCCAGCGCGGCGTCCAGCCCGGTCATGTCATCACCACCACGAACGGCGTTCCAGTTCCGGGGGACGGCCGGCACGCCTCGACGGCCGTGGCGGCGGCGGGCGTCAGGATCACCACCGAGACGTCGGCGGGCAGTTGCCGCCAGGCGGCCCGCGCCCGCTCGGCGTCCCCGGCGGGAAGGACGACGGCACCGGCCAGCCCGAAGCCGCGCACGAGCGGCTCCGCCCCGATCACCGCGACGGTCCCCACGGCGGTCACGCCCGTCCGATCAGGATGATCGCGACGATGAGACCGTAGATCGCGATGCCCTCGGCGAGGCCGACGACGACCATCGCGCGGCCGAACAACTCCGGCCGCTCGCTCATCGCGGCCAGCGCCGCCGCACCGGTGTAGGCCACCGCGATCGCCGCCCCGATCGACGAACCGGCGACCGCGATGGCCGCCGCCAGCAGCGCCATCCCACCGGATCCGCCGTCGGCGGCCGCAGCCGGCGGCCCGGCGGCGGCGGGAGTGCCGACCAGCAACAGGGTCAGGACGGTGGCGAACAGCGCCACCGCGGCGAACGCGGCTACGGCGCCCCTGCGGGACATGATGCCTCCTCCGGCGAGTCGGCCGGCGCGGTCGGTATCCGCCACGGCCGGAACGGGCGCCCCTCCGAGCGGAACACCCGCGAGAACAGTTCGTAGTAGGCCAGGCGCAGCGCCTGGATCCCGGCCACCAGCGCCTCCAGCCCGAAGCTGAGCGCGTTGCCGAGCAGGAAGACGAGGACGGCCACGGCCGGCAGCGGCCCGCCGCCGTCCCAGAGCGCCGTGCTGGCGTCCCAGACGATCCAGCCCAGCACCGCGTGGGTCAGCCCGAACGCGGCGAGCCGGGCGAACGACGCGATGTTCGCGCCGAGCCTCGCGGCCAGGTCGAAGAGCTCGACGGCGGCCTGGACGGTGCCGGCCGGGCCGCCGCCGCTGCCCGCCCGCAGGCCCGTGAACGCCAGCACGGCGCCGAGCAGCGCCATGGCACCGGCGCCGGCGGCCAGCGCGGGCCGGTGCCAGTACCAGGCGGCCACACCGAGAGCGGCGGCGACGAAGAGCAGGGCACCGGCGAAGCCCGAGGGCGCGTAGAGGGCCAGGGCCCAGCCGCCCTCCCGGAGCCGGTTGACGATGCCCAGTCCGTACGCCCCGGCCAGCAGCACGGCGCCGAGCCCGACGGCGGCCAGCAGCAGCGGCACCGGCTGCTCCATCGGTGCCAGCCACAGCACCGGAACCACGCCGGTCGGGCCGAAGAACTCCCCGTACGCCAGGCCGAACAGGGTGGCGCAGGCGCCGGCCGCCGCGACGAAGAGCCAGTGCGGGCGCAGCGCCCCGAGCAGCCGGCCGGAGCGGACCAGCAGGGCGAGCAGGATCAGCAGGGCGCCGTGCCCCGCGTCACCGAACATGGCGCCGAACATCAGGGCGTACGCGATGCCCGCCGGCACGCTCGGGTCGACGTCCCGGTACGGCACGGTGGCGTACGTGTCCACGAGGGGCCCGAAGGCCCGGCGTGCGGCGCCGGTGCCCGGGGTGCTCGGGGGGTCCACGCCACGCGGCGGCGGCAGGGGTGCGGCGGCGGCGCCGATCTCCGCCAGCCGGGCGGCGAGGGCGGGGAGCCGGGCGGTCGGGGTCCAGCCGACGAGCGCGGCGACCCGGCCGTGCACGACCGCCTGCGCGGCGTACCCGGACAGCTCGTCCTCGCCGGCCAGCAGGTCGGTGCGGCCGGCGCGAACCAGTTCCGCCAGGTCGGGTGGGGTGGCGGAGAGCGCCGGCGGCAGGCCCGGGCCCGGCACCCGCTGCAGGGCCCGGGCCGCGTCACTGCGCGGCAGGTCGGCCGGGTGCGTGACCTGGTCGATTTCCACGGCGCCGGTATCCGCCACCCGGACCAGCAGGTCGCGTAGCGCCTCCCGGGGCGCGACCAGGGCCACCCGGGTCATGGCCAGGGGTGACGTCGGCTCAGGTAACCGCATCGAACGCCTCCTGGTCACCTCCGCGCGCCGCCGCCTCGAGCGCGGCGCGGACCAGCCGGGCGTCCTCGGCGAGCAGCGCCGCGGTGCCGATCGCCGGGTCCGGCCCGAAGCCCGCCCGGCCCAGCAGGGTCGTGGCGTCCCGGCCGATCCGGCGCCACCAGCGCAGCTCCGCGTCGCAGAGCCCGGCCGGCCGGTCGACACCGTCGAGTACCCACCGCAGCCGGGCCGGTACGGCGGCGGCGAGTTCCGGCAGCGACCCGGCGCCGACGGCCGCCGGCCCGAGGAGCCGGGCGGCGGCCCCGGCGGCACCCGCCGGCAGCCGGCCGCCGCCGGGGGATCCCGCCCGGGCCACCAGGAGCACCGCACCGGCCCGGGCCCATGTCGCGGCGGCCGGTGCCCGGATCACCACGCGCTCCGCCCAGGCCAGGCGCATGCCGAGCTGGATGTCGCGGATCTCGGCGCCGCCCGGGTCACGCCAGGGCGACACCGCCAGGGCGGCCCGCAGCTCGGCCGGCGAGGTGGCGGCGGCAATGCGCGGCCAGGCGGTCGCCAGGTGTCCGAGGTGGAACGGCGGGTCGGCGGGTCTGCCGTCGAAGGTCCGCAGGTGCTCGTCGACGTTGGCTATCTCGAACCAGCCCGCGAGGGCGCGCAGCGCCTCGGCGCCCCGCTGCGGCAGCCAGCCGGCCAGTACCCGCAGGTTCCACAGCAGCGTCTCCGCCACCCCGCGCTGGGCGGCGGCGAGGTCGTGGTCCGCGCGTACCCGCGCGCCGTAGGGGGAGCCGGCCAGTGCGCGTACCGCCTCGCCGGCGGAGGCGGACGCGGCGAGCGCGCGGGCACCGACCGGGCCGAGCCGCCGCCGGGACAGGGCCTGGGCCCGTACGCTGCCGGCCACCCAGCGGGCGCTCACGGCGGGTCACCGCCGGTCATCCGGCCCAGGTCGGCCCGGACCAGCGCCAGCACGGCGGTGACCTGGCCCGGGAGCTGCTCGCCGGCTCTCCGGCGCTCCTCCCGGGCCGCCGACCGCGCGGCGGCGACGAGACGGTCGAGGTCGTCCGCGTCGGCGTCCCGCCGCCGGGCCGCGGCGGCGGCCCGCTGCACGGGCGCGTCGGTGCGGGCCGCGTCGAGGATCGCGCGGGCGCGGCCCGTGGAGTCGGCGCGGCGCTGCCCGGCCGTGGCGGCGGCCGCCTCGCGCAGCTCGTCGCACTCGCGTTCCGTGGCCGCCAGCGCGGCGAAGACCGGCCGCAGCTCGGCGGCGACGGCGGCGCGCCGGTCCGCCGGTACGCCGGCCGCGGTGGCCGCGCCCGGCGTACCGGCAGGGCGGAAGCGTTCGAGCAGCTCACGGAGACCCGGCACGGTCAGTGTCCCTTCGGGTCGTGCGGACACCTACACCGTGCGCCCGTGGGACCGCCCGGGGCAGGGCCGGCCAGGACGGCTCTGCGGGACCTTCGGCCCGGCGCCCCGCCGGACCGGCGGCGCCGCCGGAACCGCTGGCCGGCGTTCGCCGGATGGTGGCTACCGGCGGCCGGTCACGCTGCCGCGCCGGCGCCCTCCCCGGAGGGTCCGGTACGGTTCCGGTCCTCCTCGCGTTCCCGCTCGATCCGGCGGAGGCTGTCGTAGAGCAGTGCGCCAACGAAGCGGGTGATCGCGTCCGGCCCCCGCGCGGCCGACCGGGCGGACCGGCCGGCCGCGTCGCGCCGTGCCTCGCGGTCGGTGTCGTAACGCTCCTTCTCGTCCATCTCGCACCTCCTTCGGTGCCAAACGCCATTGGGCGGGGAACCGGAGTGGTTCACCGCCCACACTCCTCAGCGTGTCCCTGTGGGACCGCACCGGCAGGTGCCACAGGTCCCGGGGCGGCGGGACCTGTGGCACGGCATGATCGGAAGCGGCGCGAGCCGGACCGCGGGGAGCACCCGACCGCCATCGGCCGCCGGCCCACCTTGACAACTCCGCCACGCATCCACAATCCTCGGTGGATTGTATCGTTTCATTCCGGTTGCCGTCTCGCCCCGGCACAGACCGGACCCGCATACGTACCTTGGGAGACCCATGACTCATCGAACCAGGGGAAAGCGCATTCTCGCGGCGCTGTCCCGGGCCGCCGTCGCGGGCGTCTCGGTGACCGCGTTGCTGCTCGGCACCCCGGCCCCCGTCGCCGCCGGGCCGAGCGGTTCCGGCCACCGTCCGGCCGGACCGCGCCTCGAACGCCTCGACCGCGGCCTGGTCGCGGTCGCCACCACCGACGGCGTCTTCCTGAGCTGGCGGCTGCTCGGCGCCGAGGCCACCGGCCGGAGCGACACCGGCCTGACCGGGGCGGACTTCCACGTCTACCGGAACGGGCGGCGGATCGCGACCGTCACCGACAGCACCAACCACCTCGACCGCGCCGGCACGGCCAACGCGACGTACCAGGTGGCGGCCGTGCTGCGTGGCCGGCCGGCCGCCCGGAGCGCACCGGTCTCACCATGGACCGACGGCTACCGGGACCTGCCGCTGCGCAGGCCGGCCGACGGGGTGACCCCGACCGGTGAGACCTACACCTACTCGGCGAACGACCTCAGCGTCGGTGACGTCGACGGCGACGGGCAGTACGAGTACGTCGTCAAGTGGGACCCGTCGAACTCCAAGGACGTCTCACAGGTCGGCTACACCGGTGAGGTCTACATCGACACCTACGAACTCGACGGCACCCTGCTGCACCGCGTCTCGCTCGGCGTCAACATCCGGGCCGGTGCGCACTACACGCAGTTCCTGGTCTACGACTTCGACGGCGACGGCCGCGCCGAGATGATGTTCAAGACCGCTCCCGGCACGAAGGTCACCCGGTACGACCGGCGTGGCCGGGCGGTCTCCGAGCGGTACATCACGATGCCCCGCGAGGACACCCGGGCCGGGTACTCGCACAGCGACGACTACCGGCTGAGCCCGGAGGAGTACCGGCAGAAGCTTGTCGACCTCTTCCTCGGCTGGCACCGGCATCCGGAGGTGGTGGCCGGGCGCTGGCCGGCAACCCTGGAGGCGGCCTTCGGCATCGCGCCGTCGTACGCGTACCCGCTCGCCCGACCCGACGCCGAGGCGCTTGTCGACTACTTCATCGACGTCTACGCACCGGCCCGGAGCAGTCGCAACGCGCTCCGGTCGTTCCAGGGCTTCATAGTGGACGGCCCGGAATACCTCACCGTCTTCGACGGAGCGACCGGACGCGAGCTGCAGACCGTCCACTACAGGCCCGGCCGGCACGACGACGGGCTGATGTGGGGCGACTACGCGATGAGCCGGATCGAGCCGGGCAACCGGGTCGACCGGTTCCTGGCCGGCGTGGCGTACCTGGACGGCCGTCATCCGTCGGCGGTCTTCGCCCGCGGCTACTACACCCGGGCCACCCTGGTCGCCTACCGCTGGGACGGCCGGCGGCTGCGCGAGGACTGGTACGTCGACAGCGGCTGGGTGCCGATGACCAACCCGTTCAACGACAGCCCGCACGGCCGGGAGGGGACCGACCCGCGGTACGGCACCCTGACCACCCAGGGCGCACACTCGCTGAGCGTCGCCGACGTGGACGGCGACGGCAAGCAGGAGATCATCTACGGCAGCGCCACCGTCGACCACGACGGCAGCCTGCTCTACAGCTCCTACGGGGTCCTGCCGCCCGGCAGCGCCGATCCGGGCGCGCGGGCCAAGCTCGGGCACGGCGACGCGATGCACGTCACCGACATCGACCCGGCGCGGCCCGGGTTGGAGATCTTCATGGTGCACGAGGGCGCGAGCTGGGCGCCGTACGGCTACGCGCTGCGGGACGCCGCGACCGGCGAGGTCATCTACGGCGGTTACACCGGGGTCGACACCGGACGCGGCATGGTCGGCGACGTGGTGCCGGAGGAGCCGGGGCTGGAGACCTGGGCGACGGTGGTCGGTGGCCAACCGGACGGGCCGGGTCTGCGTACCGCCGACGGTGAGCTGCTGAGCACCGTGATCCCGGGGACCAACCAGAGCATCAGGTGGGCGGCCGACATGACCACCCAGATCGTCAACGGTGCCGGTGACGTCACCCCGAGCATCGACGACTGGCGGCGCGGCCGGCTGCTCACCGCCGAGGGCACCCGGACCAACAACGGCACCAAGGGCAACCCCGGGCTGGTCGCCGATGTCCTCGGCGACTGGCGCGAGGAACTGCTGACCCGCACCGTGGACAGCTCGGCGATCCGGATCCACCTGAGCACCGAGCCGACCGACCACAAGCTCTACACCCTGATGCACGACCCGCAGTACCGGGTCGAGGTGGCCAGGCAGCAGACCACCTACAACCAGCCGTCGTACCCGAGCTTCTACCTCGGCTCGGACATCGACTGGTCCCGGGTGCCGCTGCCAGGCCGCTGACCGGCACCCGGAAGCACAGCGGGAAGCCGGCCGGAGCAGCCGGGACCCGACGCCGCGCGGCGTCGGGTCCCGGCGTGCCGGGAGTCGGGTCCCGGCGTGCCGGGGCCGGGGATGGTGTCCCGGGACGACGGACGCGAGCGCCGGATCCGGTGGGGTCCGGGAACCGGATGGCGGGGGTGCGGCTCGTCCCCGGTGGAGGTGGTCAACGATGCGCGCCCGTCGCACCCTCGCCGCCGTCGCCGCGACCCTGGTCGGGCTGGCCGGCACCCTGCTCCTCGCACCGGCACCCGCCCGGGCCGGCAACTGGGCGGCCACGCTGCTGGATCCACTGCCGGAGCGGCTGGAGCCGGGCCGGGCCTACACGGTCGGTCTCTGGGTGCTCCAGCACGGCTTCCACCCCTTCGAGGGTGAGCTCGGACCCGTCGCGCTGCGACTCGTCGATCGCGACGGCGGGTCGGTGTCGTTCCCGGCGACGGCGCTGCCGGAGCCGGCGCACTACGCCGCGGCCGTCGCGGTCCCGCGTCCCGGCGCCTGGACGGTGGTGGCCGAGCAGGGCGAGTTCCCCGACTACCAGGTCGGGACGCTGACCGTCCCCGGCGGGCTGGCGGTGCTCGGCGTGCCGGCACCGCTGCGACCGGCCGAGACCGCGAGGCACTGGCCCGGCCCGGTCCGACCGCCGGCCGTCCCGGTCGACCAGGACCGAAACCCCTTCGGCGTGCCGACCGGAGCGGCGGCGGCGGGGGAGGGGAGCGGTGCGGCGGCGCAGGGGGACGGTGCGGCCGTGCCGGCCGGATCCCGGGTGGCGCCGGATCCTGCCGCCGACACCTCGCGGCGGAGCATGCTGGTCGCCGGCACGCTGCTGGCGGTGGCGCTCGTAGGGCTCGGGCTCGTCGCGGCGCGCCGACGGCTCAGTCCAGTTCGGGTAGCAGGCCCTGCTCCCGCAGTTGCTGACAGTGCAGCTCCGGTGGTGGTTCCGGATCCCAGTCGGAGGGACGGGGTCCCTCCGGGCCGTCCGGACCGATCCGGACGAACCGCTCGACCCGGGTCACCCGGCAGCGCACACCCTTGATCTCGAACTCGTCGGTGCGGGGCGCCTTGAACTCCTCCAGCGCCCGGGTGTAGGCGGCGCTGATCTCCTCCAGGGTGGCGTCCTCGTGCGGGACGATGTCGCTGAACCGGAAGGCCGCCGAGTCCCGGGCGGCCTGTGGCGTGGGATAGGTGCCGGCCGACCGGGGCTGCCAGGTCTGGTCCAGATACTCGCCGATGGTGAAGACGACCGGCAGCAGCACCACGTTCGGGTGGGTGACCAGTGCCCGGTGCGAGTCGGCCTGTATCTCGTCGGGGACGATCCCGGCCTTGTAGAAGGCGGGCGCCATCTCGATCCGCAACAGCCCGTCGGAGAGGCCGGTGGTGGCGGCCGGATCGATGACGAAACCGTCCTCCGGCGGCGGCACGTCCCGGGTCTGGCCGGTCGGGTACGGATCCGGGTCGGTGGGCCGGGGCGGCTCGGGACCGTCCGGTCCCATCCGGACGAAGGGCTGGACCCGGATGATCCGGTAGCGGCGCCCGTGCACGGTGAGGTCGTCGACCACCTCCCAGTCGAGCAGCCGGATCGCCGCCTGGTATTCCCGCCGTTCGGCCGCGTGGTCGGCGGTCTCCGGCGTCCTGCCGCGCAGCCGGCGGAAGTGCGAGCCGAGCGCGTCGCGGCTGCCCTGTGGATGGTCGCCGCTGAGGCTGAGGATCCGCCAGCGACCGGCCACCTCCTCGGCGTGCCCGAAGACCGGCGCGCCCCACATCAACTTCGGATAGGCGATCGAGCGGCGCCGGGCGTCGTCCTCGGAGACCGCCGACACGGGATCGCCCCGCTGCGCGATCCGGATCAGCAGATGGTCCGGCACCTGCCTACCGTGATGAGTCATGCACGCAGTGTGCCCCGACGGTTTCGGTTTGCCGGGCCCGGCACTCCGAAGCGCGTGACAACGTGGGTACAGATTGTCGCCGCCGGTCCGGCCGGATGCGAAGCGGGCCCGGCCCGGGCCTCTTTCCTACCCTCCTAGGACACTGTACCGGTAGTGCGACGAGTCGCATCGACCGTGGTGGAAGCGTTGACGTCCCGATAGCACGCCGGTAACCTTTGGCCAACCTTCCGCAAAAACAGAGCAGATCACTGCCATATCTGCTACTGCAATCCGGAACTTCCGTACTGAGCCACCCCCGTCTGCTCCGGACAACCGGCTCCGGCCGCCGCGGGTTCCCGGCCCGGCCGCAGCCCCGGCACCCCCACCACCGTGCTCGTGGCCACGCCACCGGCAGAACCGTCCACAGTGAAGAGGACAGTGATGAGACGCTCAGATCTGGTCCCGGTGGCGGCGGTCGCCGCCGCCGTGCTCGCCGCTCTCGGTGCGCCCGCCGCGCCCGCGGCCGGCGCACCCGCCCCGACACGCCAAGCCGAGGTCAACCTCGCCCAGGGACGCCCGACCCAGGCCAGCGGCCACGCCGACGTCTACGACCCGTCCCGGGCCGTCGACGGCAACCAGGGCAGCTACTGGGAGAGCGTAAACCACGCCTTTCCACAGTGGATCCAGGTCGACCTCGGCTCGGCGGTGCCGGTCAACCGGGTCGTCCTGAAGCTTCCCACCGCCGGCTGGGGCACCCGTACCCAGACGCTGAGCGTGCGCGGCAGCACCAACGGCTCGTCCTTCGGCGACCTGGTGGCCTCCCGGACCTACACCTTCAACCCCGCGGTCGACGCCAACTCGGTGACGATCACCTTCGGCCAGGCCAGCACCCGCTACCTCCGGATCCACGTCACGGCGAACAGCGGGTGGCCGGCCGGGCAGGTCTCCGAACTGGAGGTCTACGGCCCGGATGGCGGCGGCGGCACCGACACCACCCCGCCGGGCGTCCCCGGCACCCTCTCCTACACCCAGTCCGGGCAGTCGATCACGCTCACCTGGGGCGCCTCGACCGACGACCCCGGCGGCAGCGGCCTGGCCGGCTACAACGTCTACCGCAACGGGGCGCAGGTCGCCTCGCTCGGCGCCGCGACCAGCTACACCGACACCCAGCCGACCAGCGCCACCGTGTCGTACTTCGTCCGGGCCCGGGACGTGGCCGGCAACCTCTCCGGCAACAGCAACACCGTCACCCGGACCGGCAGCCAGCCGCCCGGCTGCACCAACGTGGCCCGGGGCAGACCGGTCACCGCCACCGGCTCCACCTTCAGCTTCGTCCCGGCGAACGCCGTCGACGGCTCGCTCGGCACCTACTGGGAGGGGGCGCCGGGCTATCCGCAGAGCCTGACCGTGGCGCTCGGCGCCAACCACGCCGTCACGGCCGTGCAGGTCAAGCTGAACCCGGATCCGGCCTGGGGCACCCGTACCCAGAACTTCCAGATCCTCGGCCGGGACCAGGCCGCGACCGGCTACACCAGCCTGGTGCCGGCGACGAACCACCAGTTCGTGCAGGGGAACAACGCGGTGACCGTCCCGGTCACCGCCACCACGGCGGACGTGCGGCTCCAGTTCAACTCCAACACCGGCGCGCCATCCGGGCAGATCGCCGAGTTGGAGGTCTGCGGCACCCCCGCGCCCAACCCGGACCTGGTGGTCACCTCGACCACCTGGACGCCGGCCGCGCCGACCGAGACCACCCCGATCGTGCTCTCCGCCACCGTCCGCAACAGCGGGTCGGCGGCGGCCACCGCGACCACCGTCAGCGTCAGCCTCGGCGGCACCGTCGCCGGCAGCGCTCCGGTCCCCGCGCTCGCCGCCGGTGCCTCGGCCACCGTCACGGTCAACGCCGGCACCCGGCCACAGGGCAGCTACCCGGTCACCTCGGTGGTCGACCCGACCAACACGATCGTCGAGCAGAACGACGCCAACAACAGCTACACCGCGCCGTCGCCGCTGCTTGTCGGCCAGGCGCCCGGCCCCGACCTGCAGGTGCTCGGCATCACCAGCAACCCGCCGAACCCGGCCGTCGGGGCGGCCGTCACCTTCACCGTGGCGGTCAACAACCGGGGCACCGCCGCGACCGGCGCCACCACTGTCACCCGGGTCAGCGTCGGTGGCACCACGCTGAACACCAACACCCCGTCGATCGCGGCCGGCGCCACCGTCAACGTCGCGATCGGCGGTAGCTGGACCGCCACCAGCGGCGGCGCCACCATCACCGCCACCGCCGACGCCACAAACACGGTCGCGGAGACCAACGAGGGCAACAACGTCCGCACCCAGTCGATCGTCGTCGGGCGCGGCGCCGCGGTGCCGTACGTGTCGTACGAGGCGGAGGCCGCCCGTTACCAGGGCACCCTGCTGGAGGCGGACCCGCTGCGCACCTTCGGGCACACCAACTTCGCCACCGAGTCCTCCGGGCGCAGGTCGGTGCGGCTGAACAGCACCGGCCAGTTCGTCGAGTTCACCTCCACCAACGCGGCGAACTCGATAGTGGTCCGCAACTCCATCCCGGACGCGCCGGGCGGCGGCGGCCTGGAGGCGACGATCAGCCTCTATGTCAACGACACCTTCCTGCGCAAGCTGACGCTCTCCTCCCGGCACAGCTGGCTCTACGGCACCACCGACGACCCGGAGGGACTGACCAACACCCCGCAGAGCGACGCGCGGCGGCTCTTCGACGAGGCGAACGCGCTGCTGAGCCAGTCGTACCCGGTCGGCACCCGGTTCCGGTTGCAGCGCGACGCGAACGACACCGCGCCGTTCTACGTCATCGACATGATCGACCTGGAGCAGGTCGCCCCGCCGACCGGCCAGCCGGCCGGCTGCACCTCGATCACCCAGTACGGCGCGGTGCCGAACGACGGGCTCGACGACACCGCCGCGATCCAGCGGGCGGTCACCGACGACCAGAACGGCGTGATCGGCTGCGTCTGGATCCCGCCGGGGCAGTGGCGGCAGGAGCAGAAGATCCTCACCGACGACCCGCAGGACCGGGGCCAGTGGAACCAGGTCGGGATCAGCAACGTCACCATCCGGGGCGCCGGGATGTGGCACTCCCAGCTCTACACGCTGACCGAGCCGCACCTGGTGGTCGGCGGGATCAACCACCCGCACGAGGGGAACTTCGGCTTCGACATCGACGACAACACCCAGATCTCCGACATCGCGATCTTCGGCTCCGGCCGGATCCGGGGCGGACCGGGCGGCGCCGAGGGCGGTGTCGGGCTCAACGGCCGGTTCGGCGAGAACACCCGGATCAGCAACGTCTGGATCGAGCACGCCAACGTCGGGGTCTGGGTCGGCCGGGACTACGACAACATCCCCGCGCTCTGGGGGCCCGGCGACGGGCTGGAGTTCACCGGGATGCGGATCCGGAACACCTACGCCGACGGGATCAACTTCACCAACGGCACCCGGAACTCGCGGGTCTTCAACTCGTCGTTCCGGAACACCGGTGACGACTCGCTCGCGGTCTGGGCCAGCCGGTACGTCCGGGACACCTCGGTCGACATCGGCCACTCCAACGCCTTCGTCAACAACACCATCCAGTTGCCCTGGCGGGCCAACGGCATCGCGATCTACGGCGGCCACGGCAACCGGATCGAGAACAACCTGATCTACGACACCATGAACTACCCGGGGATCATGCTCGCCACCGACCACGACCCGCTGCCCTTCTCCGGGCAGACGCTGATCGCCAACAACGGGCTCTACCGCACCGGTGGCGCCTTCTGGGGCGAGCAGCAGAAGTTCGGCGCGATCACGCTCTTCCCGGCGACCCGGGACATCGTCGGGGTCACCATCCGGGACACCGAGATCGTCGACTCGACGTACGACGGCATCCAGTTCAAGACCGGCGGCGGCAACATGCCGGGCGTGGTGATCAGTAACGTCCGGATCGACCGGTCCAACAACGGCGCCGGGATCCTGGCGATGAACGGGGCGCGCGGCAGCGCGACGCTCTCGAACGTCACCATCACCAACTCGGCCACCGGCAACATCGTGGTCGAGCCCGGGTCGAGCTTCACCATCACCGGCGCCCAGCCGGCGCCCCGGCAACCGCGCAAGCCGGCCGTCGACTGAGTCCCGGCCGGCCGCCGCCGGCCGGGTCCCCGGTCGGCCGGTTCCCGGGCGCGCTCGCGGTTCGCACCACCGCGGGCGCGCCCGGCGCCGGCACGCCTCAACCGCCGGTCGACCGGTGGTTGCCGAGCGTCACACCCGACCGTCCCGCCAGCACCGCAGCCACGCCGTAACCTGGGGCGGTGATCGGCACCCTGGCCGTGCAGAACTACCGGTCGCTGCGCAGCCTGGTCCTGGAACTGGGTCGGCTGACGGTGGTGACCGGGGCGAACGGCACCGGCAAGTCGAGCCTCTACCGCGCGTTGCGGCTGCTGGCCGACTCGGCCCGCAACGGGGCGGTCGCCGCACTGGCCCGGGAGGGCGGGCTGCCGTCGACGCTCTGGGCCGGGCCGGAGACGATCGGCCGGGCGGTCCGGGCCGGCGAGCATCCGGTGCAGGGCACGGTGCGGCGCGGCCCGGTCAGCCTCCGTCTCGGCTTCGCCGGGCCCGATGTCGGGTACGCCGTCGACTTCGGCCTGCCCCCACCGTCGCAGCGCTCGGTTTTCGGACTGGATCCGGAGGTCAAGCGGGAGGCGGTCTGGGCCGGCCCGCTGCTGCGCCCGTCGACCCTGCTCGCCGAGCGGGCCGGGACCGCGCTGCGGATCCGGGACGGCCGTGCGTTTCGGGCGGTGCCGGACGCGGTGCACCCGTTCGACAGCATGCTCAGCGAGTACACCGATCCGGAGCGCGCCCCGGAACTGCTCACCCTGCGGGAGCGGATCCGCTCCTGGCGCTTCTACGACCACCTGCGTACCGATGCGGCCGCGCCGGCCCGGCAGGCGCGGATCGGCACCCGGACCCCGGTGCTCGGCCCGGACGGCGGGGACCTGGCCGCCGCGCTCCAGACGATCCGGGAGACCGGCGACGCCGAGGCGCTCGGCTCCGCCGTCGGTGCGGCCTTTCCCGGCAGCGCGGTGGAGATCGCGGTCGAGTCGGGGCGCTTCGAGCTGCGGCTGCGCCAGCACGGCCTGTTGCGACCGCTGGCCGCCGCCGAGCTCTCCGACGGCACGCTGCGCTATCTGCTCTGGGTCGCCGCGCTGCTCAGCCCACGCCCACCGGCGCTGCTGGTGCTCAACGAGCCGGAGACGAGCCTGCATCCGGAGCTGCTCCGGCCACTGGCCGGGCTGATCCTGGCGGGCGCGGCCCGGACCCAGGTGGTGGTGGTCAGCCACGCCCGGGCGCTGACCGGCGCGCTGGAGCGCGACGCCACCGAGCTGACCACGGTCGAGCTGGTGAAGGAGTTCGGCGAGACCCGGGTGGCCGGCCGCGGCCGCCTCGACGAACCGGCCTGGCACTGGCCCAGGCGGTAACAGCTCGATGACCATGGCGAACATCATCACTTCGATGTCCGGAGATGTGTGACTGCGCGCCATGTCGCCGGTTCGTCCCGGGGCCGTAACGTCGCGGCAACTTCAGCGTGATTCAGCACACACCGTCGCCGGAGGCCCACCATGCGCCGCAGACCCGTCCTGGCCCGCCTCGCGCGGGCCGCTCTCGTCCCCGTACTCGCCGCCGTGGCGGTGCTCGCCGTCGCCGCGCCCGCCCAGGCCGCCACCCTGAACCAGGTCGGCAGCTTCGGCTCCAACCCCGGCAACCTCACCATGTACGCCTACCGGCCGGACAACCTGCCCGGCAACGCGCCCGCCGTCGTCCTGCTGCACGGCTGCGCGCAGAACGCCAACGGCTACTTCAGCAACTCCGGCTGGCGCAGGTACGCCGACCAGTGGGGCTTCGCGCTGATCGTGCCCGAGCAGAAGTCGGCGAACAACTCCACCTCCTGCTTCAACTGGTTCGAGCCGGGTGACACGGCCCGGGGCCAGGGCGAGGCGCTCTCGATCAAGCAGATGGTCGACCACGCCCGGACGAACTTCGGCATCGCCGCCAACCGGGTCTACGTCAGCGGCCTCTCCGCCGGTGGCGCCATGGCGGCGGCGATGCTGGCGACCTATCCGGACACCTTCGCGGCCGGCTCGATCGTCGCCGGCATCCCGTACCGCTGCGCCACCAGCATGATCAACGCTTTTAGTTGCATGAACCCGGGCGTCGACCGCAGTCCGGCGCAGTGGGGCGACCTGGTCCGCAACGCGTACCCGGGCTACTCCGGCACCCGGCCCAGGGTCGCGATCTGGCACGGCACCGCCGACTACACCGTCGGCACCGCCAACGCGACCGAGTCCCGCGACCAGTGGACCAACGTCCTCGGAGTGTCGCAGACGCCGACGAGCACCTCGTCGCTGCCCGCCGGCACCACCCTGGAGACGTACGGCGCCGACCGGGTTCGCCTCTACCGGGTCTCCGGCATGGGCCACGGCACCCCGGTCGACCCGGGCTCCGGCGCCGACCAGTGCGGCACCGCCGCCGCCTACTTCCTGGACACCATCTGCTCGGCCTACCGGGACGCGCTCTTCTTCGGTCTCGGCACCGGCACCGACCCCGGTGATCCGGGTGATCCGGGTGATCCCGGCGACCCGGGCGACCCCGGCGACCCGGGCGAGGACCCGGTCTGTGTGACGGCGAGCAACTACGCGCACGTCCAGGCGGGCCGGGCCTACCACTCCGGCGGCTACGCCTACGCGCTCGGCTCCAACGCGAGAATGGGTCTCTACAACGTCTTCGCCAGCACCACGCTCAAGCAGACCGGCCCTGCCCACTGGGTGATCGGCTGCTGACCCGGCGGGGCCGGCGCCACACCCCCGGGCGCCGGCCCCCGCCGCTCCGTCCCCGCCGCTCCGTCCCCGCCGCTCCGGCCCGGACGGCGGAGGCGGACCTCATCGCCCGACCGCCCCGACCGGGACCTCCGCCGGCTCCCCGAAGAGGACGAGCAGCCGCTCGACGTCCAGATACGTCGTGAGTCCCACGATCAGCCCGTCGGCCACGTCCAGCAGGACCAGGCCGAACGGCAGGTAGTCGCCGTCCGGCCACGGCCGCAACTGCCAGAACGCCGGCGACCCGTTCGCGGCGACCGGGACGAGTCGGGCACCCGCACACGCCGCCGCCGGATCCTCCAGCGCGAGCCGGACCCGGTCCCGGCCGCGCAGCCACCACCGGAACGGTGGCATCGACATCGTGGCACCCCCGTGCGGCAGCGCCACGAGCGTGGCCACGCGGCGCCCGTGACCGCCCGACCGGAGCCACCGCCACCGAATTGGCCCGGCCGGCAACCGGACCAGCGTCGGTAGCATCGCCCGCCGAGCAGCGCGACGGCGAACCGCCACGCCAGCACCGCGGCCGATCGCAGCCGATCGCGCCGGACCAGGAAGGACACCCACGTGTACGACGCCTTCGCCGACCTCTCCACCCCGCTGCTGGCCGACGCCTGCGTACGTCTCGACGTGCCGCTGCGGATCGCGCCGCCCGGCATCGCGGCGGTCGTACCCGGGCAGCGGATCGCCGGACGCGTGCTGCCGGCGCGGCACCACGGCAGCGTCGATGTCTTCCTGGAGGCGCTGGACGGCGCCGACCCGGACGACGTCCTGGTCGTCGACAACGGTGGCCGGGCGGACGAGGCGTGTGTCGGCGACCTGGTGGTGCTGGAGGCCCGGGCGGCGGGCCTGGCCGGACTGGTGGTCTGGGGCCTGCACCGCGACACGCCGGAGCTGGTGGAGATCGGCCTCCCGGTCTTCAGCTACGGCAGCTACCCGCCCGGCCCGGTACGTCTGGACGAGCGGGAGCCGGAGGCGCTGGTCAGCGCCGGCTTCGGCGGGCATCTGGTCGGCGCGGCCGATGCCGTCTTCGGCGACGCCGACGGCGTGCTCTTCGTCGCGGCCGACCGGGTCCGGGAGGTGCTGGCGGTGGCGCAGCGGATCCGGCGAACCGAACGCGACCAGGCGGACCGGATCCGGGGCGGGGAGACGCTGCGCCAGCAGACCGGCTTCGCGGACTACCTCGCCCGGCGGTCCGACGATCCGGCGTACAGCTTCCGCCGGCATCTGCGCCGGATCGGCGGGGCCATCGAGGAGTAGCGGGCCTGCCGTCCCCGGCTCCGGATGATCGGCCAGGGGTCCGGCGGCGGGCCGCCAGGCGGTCGCTGTTGCGACGGGTTGGCACCTGCTTCGTTGTCGCGTGCGTACACGAGCACGTAATCTCGCCTGAGCGGTCGCGGCGTCCGGCCGTCCGGGAGGGGTGACGGCTATGACCCACGAGCACGGAGACCACCGGAGTCAGCAACAGCGGCCACACCGGTCGGGCCCACCCACCTGGTGGCACGACCTGCGGCACCGCCTCGGCCACCTGTTCGGTCCACATCCACACGACACCGTCGACAGGGTGGACACCGCCCTGGAGTCGTCCCGGGCCGGGCTGCGCGCGCTCTGGATCTCGCTGGCCGTCCTCGGTGTCACCGCCGGACTACAGGCGCTGGTCGTGACCTGGTCCGGTTCGGTGGCGCTGCTCGGCGACACCCTGCACAACGTCGCCGACGCGCTGACGGCGGTACCCCTGGGAATCGCCTTCCTCCTCGGGCGCCGCGCCGCGACCCGCGCCTACACCTACGGCTACGGCCGCGCCGAGGATCTCGCCGGGATCGCCATCGTCGCCACCATCGCCGGCTCCGCCGCCTTCGCCGGCTACGAGGCGGTCCGCCGGCTGCTGGACCCGCAGGACGTCCGGCACCTGCCCTACGTCGCCGCCGCCGCGCTCATCGGCTTTCTCGGCAACGAACTGGTCGCCCGCTACCGCGTCGCGGTCGGCCGGCGCATCGGTTCCGCCGCCCTGGTCGCCGACGGGCTGCACGCCCGCGCCGACGGGTTCACCTCGCTGGCCGTGCTGCTCGGCGCCGGCGGTGCCGCGCTGGGCTGGCGGTGGGCGGATCCGGTGGTCGGCCTGCTGATCACGCTCGCCATCCTGCTGGTGCTCAAGGACGCGGCACGGGAGGTCTACCGGCGGCTGATGGACGCCGTCGACCCAGGGCTGGTCGACCGGGCCGAGGCGACCCTGCTCGCCGTGCCCGGCGTCCGGCAGGTGACGGCGGTACGGCTGCGCTGGATCGGCCACCGGCTGCACGCCGAGGCGACGCTGGTGGTCGACGCCGAGCTGACCCTGCTCCAGGCCCACGAGGTCGCCGCCGACGCCGAGCACCAGCTCAGCCACGCCGTACCGCGGCTCGGCGGTGCCACCCTGCACACCGATCCGGCGAGCCACCCCGGCGACCACCACCACGCCGAACTGTCGCACCGGCGGCGGGGCAGCACGGAGGGCCGGCCCGTACCGTCGACCGGAAGCGGCCGGTCATGACGGCCGTTCGGCGACCGCGCCGGCTCGGCCCGGCGGGTCGACGGCTGCCGGGGCGGCTTCGTCCGGCGGGTCGACGGCTGTCGCGGCGGCCTCGTCCGGCGGGTCGACGGCCGGGGTGGTCCGGTGGGGCGGCCGGTCCAGGGCCGCCAGCTGCTCACGGGACTCGGCCCGCTCGGGCACGCCGAGCAGCCGGTGCAGGTCGTGCGCGGAGCGCCAGTGCGTGCGGGCGCGTCCGCCGTCACCGGTCGCCCGGTACGCCCGGCCCAGCCCGGCGTGCGCCCGGGCCTGCTCGTACGCCTCGCCGATCTCCGTGGCCAGGGTGAGCGCGGCGGTGTGCTGCGTCCGGGCCGGATCCGGGCGGCCGAGCAGGTGCAGCGCCTCGCCGAGGCTGTTGGTCACCGACGCCTCGCCGGCCGGGTCACCGACCCGGCGCAGCAACGCGAGCGCCTGCTCCACCAGGCTCAGCGCCGATTCCCGGTCGCCCTGAAGCAGGTGTACCCGGCCGAGGCCGTCCAGCGCGAGCGCCTGGCCGGGCTGGTCACCGACCGTTTCGAAGAGGGTGAGCGCCCGCCGGTATCGGCCGGCGGCGGTGCGCGGCCGCCCGCCGCGCAGATGCAGCTCGCCGATGCTGGTCAGCGCGTACGCCTCGCCGGTGGCGTCCGCGATCCGCCGGCAGATGAGCAGGGAGGTACGCAGGTGCACACCCGCCTCGCGGTAGTTGCCCTGCCGCAGCAGGACGTGGCCGAGGTTGCCGCCGGCCCGTGCCTCGCCGGCCGGATCGCCGGCCCGTTGGCAGAGCAGCAGGGCGGCCCGCAGCGCCTCGACCGCCTCGTCGTAGCGGCCCTGGCGCTGCTGGACGTCACCGAGATTGCCCAGCGCCCGGGCCTCACCGGCGCTGTCGCCGCTGCGCCGGCTCAGCGTGACCGCCGCACGCAGCCGGTCGATCGACGGACCGTAGCGGCCCTGCTGGACGTACATCACGGCCAGCCCGGTCAGCAGGTGCGCCTCGGTGACCCGGTCGCCGGTCGACCGGGCGGCGGTCAAGGCGTGCTCGTGCATCCGTTCGGCTTCGGCGAGATAGCCGCCGCTCTCCAGGTAGCGCAGCAGGGTCAGGGTCAGCCGTACCGCGTGTGCCGGCCGGCCGGACTCGGCGGCCCGTACCGTCGTGGCCACCAGGGTCGGCCGCTCGGCGTCCAGCCACTCCCGGGCGGCCTGCGGGTCCGGCATCGGCGGCAGGTCCGGCGTCGGCGGCAGGTCCGGCGTGTGCGGCAGGTCCGGCGTCGGCGGCAGGTCCGGCGACATCGTCGCCGGCTCGTCGGCCGGAGATCGCCCGGCCGGAGGATGTTCGGCCGGAGAATGTCCGGCGGGAGAATGCCCGGCCGGTGGGGTGCCGTCGGCAGGCCGTCCGGCCGGTTGCTGGCGGGCCGGTGAGCGGCGGTACCGTTCCGCCGGATAGAGCGTGTCGATCGCCGCCGTCGTGGCGGAGAGTTCGTAGTCGAGGAGGCGGTCCACGGCGGCGTCGGTCGCCGCGACCGGCTCGTCGGCAGCCGCCCGCTCGGTGGCGTAGGCGCGGAGCAGGTCGTGGAAGCTGTACCGGTGGTCGCCCGCCGGCTGCACGAGGTTGGCCCGGGCGAGCGTGTCGAGCAGCTGCCGGGCCGGTTCCGGCTCGGCGTCGAAGAGGGCCGCCGCGGCGTACCGGTCGACGTCCGGCCCGGGGTGCGCCCCCAGCATCCGGAAGGCCCGCGCCGCCGCAGCCGGCAGTTGCTGGTACGACCAGGAGAGCACCGCCCGCACGCCGGTGCGCGGGTCACCGCCCGCGTCGAGCAGCCGGAGCCGCTGCTGCTGGTCGGCCAGCTCGGCGACGAGCACCGCCAGCGGGGCGGTCGGTCGGGTGAGCACGAGTTCGGCGGCGACCCGCAACGCCAGCGGCAGATGGGCGCAGCGGTCGGCCAGGGCGGCGGCGGCGGTGGACTCCCGGGCCACCCGGTCACCGAGGGTGCGCCAGAGCAGCTCGACGGAGTCCGAGCGGGAGAGCAGCCCGAGTTCGATCCGGTCCGCGCCGTCCCTGGCGACCAGTCCGGCGAGGGTGTCCCGACTGGTCACCAGCGCCGCGCAGGCGGCGCTGCCCGGTAGCAGCGGGCGGGCCTGTTCCACGGACGCGGCGTTGTCCAGGACGACCAGCATCTGCCGGCCGGCCAGCTCGCTGCGGTACCGGGCGGCGCACTCGTCGAGGTCGAACGGCACCTCGGCGCCGGGCACGCCGAGCGCCCGGAGGAATCCGGCCAGCGCCTCCTGTGGTGGCACCGGCCGGTCGACGTCGTAGCCACGGAGGTTCACGTAGAGCTGCCCGTCGGGAAACATCTGCCGGGCGAGGTGCCCCCAGTGCAGTGCCACGGCCGTCTTGCCGACCCCCGCGGTACCGGAGAGCACCACCACCGGCACGGTCGAGGGACCCGGCCGCCCGTCGGTGCCGGAGCGGAGCAGGAGCTTGTCCAGCAGGGAGAGCTCGGTCGAGCGGCCGGTGAAGCCCGGCACGTCCGCCGGCAGCTGTGCGGGCACGACCGGCGGCCCGCCCGGCCTTCCCGGCCCGCCGCGCGGACCGGCGCCGGTCGCCGCCCCTGCCGGCCCCACGGTCGCAGCGGCGGTCCCGGCCGCCGTTGCGGCCACGGTTCCGGTCTCGTCGGCGCCGAGCGCGGCCCGGTAGGCGCCGACCAGTCCGGGACCGGGCTCGACCCCCAACTCCTCGACGAGCCGCCACCGAGCCGCGCGGAAGACCTCGGCCGCCCGGTCCCGGCGACCCAACGCGTGGTACGCCCGGATCAGCACCCCCTGGGCGACCTCGTCGAGCGGGCTGCTCGCCGCCACCTCCTCCAGCGCCGGCAGCACGTCCGCCGTCCCGCCGAGGGCGATCATCACCTCGCCGTACCGGCGTACCGCGATCCGGCGTTCCTCGGCCAGTGCGACGACCCGCGGATGCCCTGCCAGCACCGGGACGTCGACCAGCGGCGCGGCACGCCACAGCGCGAGCGCCCGCTGCCACAGCCGCACCGAGCCGGAGAGGTCGTCGCGGCGGTGTGCCTCGGCGGCCGCCCGGGCGAGGTCGCGGAAGAGACACAGGTCGAGGTTGCGGGCGGGTACGCCCACCGCGTACCCGTCGCCGACCCGGGGCAGCACGAGGCTGGCGCTGTGCGTCCGGCGGCCCGGCTCCAGCAGCCGGCGCAGGTTCTTGACGTGCGTCTGGATGACGTTCGTGGCGGTCGGCGGCAGCCGGCCCTCCGGCCAGAGCGCGTCGATGATCTCGGCGCGGGGAATCGGCCGGCCACCGGCGAGCGCGAGCAGGCCGAGTACGGCCCGTTGACCGGGCGAGGAGAAGACGATCTGGTGTCCGCCGCGCCAGGCCCGTACCGAGCCGAGGATCTCCACCCGCACCACGTCGACGCCGCCGTCGCCGTCGGTGCCTTCCCGGATCACGACCATGCCGCCCCCATGGCTATCAGGGTGGCGTCCGGTGCATACCGAGGCAAGGGCCCAACGGCGCTGCCGGGCATCCGACATCTCGCGGTGTCGTGCGGTCTTCCCGGCCCTGGCTCTGGCCGGTGCCGCGGCCGGAATCCGCACGGCCGGAATCCGCGGAGTGGCCGGTCCGCCGTACCGGCCATTCCTGGTTCAGCGGTAGACGCGTACGTAGTCGACGAGCATCCGGGACGGGAACGGCGTGGTCGAGTCGACCGGCCCGGGGAAGTCACCGCCGACGGCGAGGTTCAGGATGAGATAGAAGGGATGGTCGAAGACCCACGGGCCGCGGGTCGACTCCACCGTCTCCTTGCTGGCGTAGAAGACCGTCTGGCCGTCCACCTTGAACGTGACACCCCGGCTGTCCCACTCCGCGGCCCAGACGTGGAAGCCGGCGGAGAAGTCGACACCGCCCGGTGCCGGATACCTCTGCCCGTAGCCGCCACCGCCGTTGTACTGCGGCGCGTGCAGCGTCGAGTATCCCTCCAGGGTGTTCCGACCGAGCACCTCCATGATGTCGATCTCCCCGTTGTACGGCCACGGCCGTCCGGTGAGGAAGTCGGCGCCCATCATCCAGAACGCCGGCCAGAGGCCGTTGCCCTTCGGCACCTGGATCCGGGCCTCGATCCGGCCGTACTGGACGTGGAATTTGTTGCCGGTGTTCATCCGGTGCGAGGTGTAGTCGCGCCCGCCGGCGGTCTGCCGACGTGCCTCGATCACCAGAGCGCCGCTGCCGTTCATCGAGGCGTTCTCGTTGTCGGTGTAGTACTGGATCTCGTTGTTCTGCCCGGTGCCGGGGTCGATCGTCCACTTCGCCGGGTCGGGCCTGCTGCCGGCGGGACCGTTGAACTCGTCGCTCCAGACCAGGGTGGTGGCCGGGAACGTCGGGTCCGGTGGCATCGCGGGCGGGGGCGTCGGGTTGCCGCCGGTGCCGTAGACCTTGAACTCGTAGAGCGAGTAGCCGTACGGGCCGACCCGGGCGGTGCCGTACATCCGGACGTACCGGCCGGTGCCGGTGACGTTCAGCGTCTCCTTGAAGCCCCGGCCACTGGTGGTGGAGTAGACCGGGGTCCAGGTGCTGGCGTTCGGCGAGACCTGGATCTGGTAGGAGGTCGCGTAGGCCGGGTCCCACTGCAGCACCACCTGGGTGATGGTGGCGGTGGCACCGAGGTCGACGTAGATCCAGCCGGGGTCGACCCATCCGGTGGTGGCGCTGGTCGCCCACCGGCTGGCCGGATCGTTGTCGAAGGCCCGCGCGGGTACGCATTCGAAGCAGGTGCCGTCGTTCTGGTTGCTGGAGGCGACCGCCGCCTTGGCGTACGACAGAAGCACGCTGCCGCCCGGCGGCGGGGTCGTCGGTGGTGGAGTGGTCGGCGGGGGAGTCGTCGGTGGTGGAGTGGTCGGTGGTGGAGTGGTTGGCGGCGGTGTCGTCGGGCCGCCGCCGGTGTGCACCGCGAACTCCCAGAGCGAGTAGCCCCACGAGGTCGCCCGGGCGGTGCCGTACATCCGGACGTAGCGGCCGGAGCCGGCGACGGTGAGGCTCTGCGTCCCGCCGGTGCCGTTGGTGGTGGTGTGCACAGTGGTCCAGGTCGTACCGTCAATCGAGGTCTGGATCTGGAACGCCGAGGCGTGCGCGGCCTCCCAGGTGAGGGTGACCCCGCAGACCGACTGATTACTGCCGAGGTCGACCCGGAGCCACTGCGGGTCGGCGGCGGCGCTGGCCCACCGGGTGCCGGTGTTGCCGTCCACCGCCGCCGAGGCCGGATAGGCGGCCGACTCGGTGGAGGAGGCGGTCGCCGGCCGGCCCTGTGCGGCGTTCGCGGTGCCGCAGTCGGTGCCGCCGGTCTCGCCGTAGACCTGGAATTCCCAGAGCGAGACGCCGTAGCCGGTGGCCCGTTGGGTGGCGTGCATCCGGACGTACCGGCCGGAGCCGGTGACGGCGATCTCCTGCCGCCCGCCGGTGCCGTTGGTGGTGGTGTGCACGGTCGTCCACGTCGAGCCGTTGGTGGAGGTCTGGATGGTGAAGGCGCTGGCGTAGGCAACCTCCCAGCTGAGCACGACCCGGCTGACCGGGGTGACGGTGCCGAGGTCGACCTGCAACCACTGTGGATCGGCGAAGGCGCTCGACCAGCGGGTGCCGGTGTTGCCGTCGACGGCGGCCGACGCCGGCATGGCGGCGGACTGGACCGAGGAGGCGGTGGCCGGCCGGCCCTGCGACAGCAGGGTCTCGGCCGCACCGGCCGTGCTGGCGGAGACGGTCAGATATCCGGCGAGCAGGATCGGGACCGCGGCCGACGCGGCCAGCAGCCGCCATCGGCGTGGCCCGGCCGCGCGGCGGCGGGGCGGGGACAGAGCGCTGTTCATCGATGCTCCCTAGAGCGGAGGGGCCCGCAACGGTTTCGGCCCGGTTGCGGGCCGGTGGCGATTCGACTAAGAGAGCGCTCTCTCATCCCACTCTGCCATGTAAGGAAGGGCCCCCGCTACAACAGAAAACGATAAGCGGGGGCCCTTCCTTACACCTGGGGCAAAGGGTTAGGAGTCTTTACAGTAGAGCGACGGCTTCCTATCATTCGGCGGACGGCGGGCGCTCGTCCCGCCCGGCCGGAGCAGGAGGGCGTGATATGACGACGCCGGACCGACGGAGAACAGGATCCCGCGACGGGCGTACGGGGCGCAGCGCCGCGACCCGGCCCGGCCGGGCGGCCCTCGCGGTCGTCCTCACCGTACAGACGGCGCTGCTCGCCGGTCAGGTCGCCGGCCCGGTCGCACCCGCGACGGCCGCCGCACCTGGCGGGGCGGCCCGGATCGTCCCGGTCCCGGCCAGCGCCGAAGCCGTGCCGGGGGAGACCTTCACGCTCGCCCCGCGAGCCCGGATCGTGCTGGCTCCGGGCGCCGGCCCGGAGGTCGGCGGCGTCGCCGACGAGCTGGCGGAACTGCTGCGCCCCGCGACCGGCTATCCGCTGCCGGTCACCAACGCCGGGGCGGCGCGCTCCGGCGACCTCGAACTGCGCCTGGTCCCCGCCGCCGAACTCGGCGACGAGGGCTACCGGCTCGACGTGACCGCCGGGGGCGTACGCCTGGCGGCCGCCCGCCCGGCCGGCCTCTTCTACGGGGTGCAGACGCTGCGCCAGCTGCTGCCGCCGTGGATCGAGAGCCGCACCGTCCGTCCCGGACCGTGGACCGTCGCCGGGGTACGGATCGAGGACGTGCCCCGGTACGCCTACCGGGGCGTCATGCTCGACATCGCCCGGCACTTCCAGCCGCCGGCCGTGGTGAAGCGGCTGGTCGACCAGGCTGCCGCATACAAGGTCAACACGCTGCACCTGCACGTCGGCGACGACCAGGGCTTCCGGATCGCCATCGACGGCCGGCCCGAGCTGACCGAGATCGGGGCGCAGTTCTCCATCGACAACGACCCCGGCGGCCACTGGACCCAGGCCGAGTACGTCGATGTCGTCGAGTACGCCGCCGCTCACTTCATGACCGTCATCCCCGAGGTCGACACTCCCGGCCACACCAACGCGATCATCATGTCGTACGCCGGACCCGAGGCCGACCCGGTGCTGCCGGACGTCAACTGCAGCAACCGCAACCCTCCGGTGTGGAACCTCACCGGAGCGGTCGGCTACAGCGCCCTCTGCCCGGAGAGCCCGCACACCTGGGAGATCCTCACCGACGTCGTGGCGCAGCTCAGCGCGCTCACCCCCGGCCCGTACTACCACTTCGGCGGCGACGAGGTGCCGGCGTCGATCCTCTCGCACGAGCGCTACGTCGACTTCGTCGACCGCAAGGCCGAGCTGGTCGCCGCGCACGGCAAGATCCCGGTCGGCTGGGCCGAGATCTCCCAGGCGAGCTTCGACCGGCCCGGCGCCGCCCCGGCGGTCGCCCAGTTCTGGAACAACGGCAACCCGGCCGGTGCCGGTGGCGACACGGCCCGGCGGGCCGTGCAGAAGGGCATGAAGGTCGTCATGTCCCCGGCCAACCACACCTACCTGGACATGCGGCAGTGGCCGGAGAGCCCGCTCGGGCTCGGCTGGGCCGGCATCCTGGACGTGTCGCACTTCTACCACTGGTCCGGCACCAGCAGCGACCCGGGCAGCTACATCCCGGCCCGGACGGTCGGCGGGGAGACGCTGCCGGCGGTGACCGACGCGGACATCCTCGGTGTCGAGTCGCCGATGTGGTCCGAGACGCTGCGCACCGGTGCCGACATCGAGTTCCAGGCCTTTCCCCGGCTGCCGGCGACGGCGGAGATCGGCTGGTCCCCGAACGTCCATCCGGAGCGCACCCTCGAATCCTTCGTCGACCGGATCGCCGGGCACGGCCTGCGCTGGCAGCTCGCCGGGCAGAACTTCCACACGTCGCCGCAGGTGCCGTGGCGGGTGGACGTCTCCGCGCCGGACGTGGCCAGCGACTCCCGTACGGTCGACGGCGCCCTCGCCTCGATCTCCGCGCCGGGCGCCGCACCGGACCAGGTGACCGCGACCGTGGACTGGGGTGACGGCAGTAGCTTCCCGGCCATCGTGCAGGGCACCTCCGGCACCGTCACCCGGGTCAACGGCCTCTACACCGCCACCGCCAGCCACCGGTACGCCCGCGACGGCGTCTACCGGGCCAGCGTTACGGTGACCCGTCCGGGCGGCGCCAGCAGCAGCACCGGGTTCACCGTCACCGTCGACACCTGCACCCGCACCGTGACCGGGCAGCACCGTGGCCCGCTGGTGGCCGGCGCCGGGGTGACCTGCCTGGCCGGCGCCACCGTCAGCGGCCCGGTCACGGTCCGGCCCGGCGGCGCGCTGATCGCCTCGGCGGCGTCGATCCGGGGCCCGGTGCAGGCGGCCGGGGCGTCCGGCGTGGAGCTGCTCGGCGGCTCGGTCGCCGGCCCGGTGACCCTCACCGGCACCACCGGGCAACTCGTCGTCGAGCGGGTCCGGGTCGACGGCCCGCTCGTCGTCACCGGCACCGACGCCGACACCGCGCCGTTGCTCGCCGGCAACACGGTCGCCGGCCCGCTGGTATGCACCGGCAACACCCCGGCGCCGTCCGACGGCGGCATACCCAACACGGTGCGGGGCCCGGCGACCGGGCAGTGCCGGGACCTGTAACCGGCCCGTAGCCAGACCTCTGCCCCCGGACCATCTCGGCCCCGGCCCGGGGGCAGGCTGCTCCACATGGCCTGGCAGGTCTTACTCCACGTAGGCCAGTTGCACCAGCGCGAGCCGGCGAGCTCGTCCAGACCTGGGACCCGAACTTCGGCTGCTCGCGCAGATCCTCACCGCGATGCCGGGGCCGGCGGCGGTCGGCGGGCCGCCGCAGATGGTCACGCGGCGCGCCTACCGGTACCGGCTCGCCGGTGGAGCGGGTGCCGATGACCGACCGGGACGGGCGCCGGATCCTCGGCGAGAACAACCGGCCCATCATGACCAGGGAACACACCTGCACGCGGCCCGACGGCAGCAAGGTGATCACCCAGGTCCACGCGGCCGGGCACCGGAGCCACCAGGTCCGGGCCGGCATCGCCCTGGCCCGGGAGGCGGGAGGCGTGGCGGTGGAGACACCTGGCAGCGCCGGTTCGTCGCCCGGTTCACCGCATCCGGCGACGTTCCGGGCTCACCGGAGGAACAGTGGCAACAGGCTGAGTGAGTTGACGGCGGTGTGCAGCGCGACGACGGCGACGACGTTGCGGTAGCGGGACCAGAGATAGCCGGCGAGGAGGCCGAATCCGCCGTTCCAGGCGAGCACCACCGCGACCGTCTCCCCGAGCGGACCGTCGCCGATCCGGTGGACGTGCATGGCGGCGAAGAGCAGTGAGGTGGCGACGACGGCGGGCCAGCGCCCGAGCAGCGCCTCCAGCCGGGTCTGCAGGAGCACCCGGTAGAAGATCTCCTCGGCGACGCTGGCGGTGAGGAAGGTCAGCAGCATGGCGGCGAGCAGGTAGAGCCGGTCGTAGTGGCGGTATCCGGAGACGTCGCCGGTGCCGGCCAGCGGGCTGTGGTAGAGCAGGTATGCCCAGCCGAGCAGGGCGGGGAGCGGGCCGAGCCAGTACCACCGGTCCGGCAGGGCACGCCGGTGCTCCCGGCCGCCCCGCCAGCTGGTCGGCCAGATCCGCAGCAGCAGCGCGGCGCCGCCGAAGAAGAGGGCGAGCTTGACCGGCCCGTACCAGATGCCGACGTCGACGGCGAGCACCAGGGCGGGAAGGAGCAGGGCGATCCCGACCAGCCCGGCGGCCTGCCGGGTGAGTGCGGGGCGCTCGGCGGGCCCGGCCGCCGCCAGCGCGGGGAGCCGGGGCGGCACGAGCCGGGCCAGCAGCAGGCCGGCGAGGGCGGCGGCGACGATCGCGGTCAGTGGCGTGGCCGGAGCCTCGGCGTCGGCGGAGGTGCGTACGTCGGTGCCGCCGGAGAGCGCCAGTGCCACCGGCGCGGCGAGCAGCAGCGCGAGCCCGACCCCGGTGAAGATCCTTCTCCCCATCGCCCCAGCGTGCCGTGCCCGACCGGCGTCTGCTTCCGCCGGGGTGACGATTTCCCCGTACACCCTTTGATGCACGGCGGTCCCGCATGCGGCTACCGCCGGGCCTCCGTCGGCTCTGCCTCCAGGCGGGCGGCGGTCAGCAGTAGCGGGGTGGTGATCCCGTGCCGGGCGGCCAGGTCGGCGAGGAGGCCGCCGAGCCAGCCGAGGGCGTCCGCCGACCACTCGGCCAGCGTCCCGTGGAAGGTCGCCCGGTACCGCGCCGGTCCATTCCAGAAGTGGTCCTCGAACGGAGGCCGCGACGCCAGCGGATCGTCGCCGCCTGGGTTGTCGCCGCCGGCTGGTTCGTCGTCGAGCGATAGCGACCCGCAGGCGAAGACCTCCTGCGCCGGCCGGCCCATCCGCTCCCGCATCCTCGGCGCCGCCGTGCGGATCGACGGGTCCTGGCCGCCGTCCAGGGTGACCCGCACCGGCGTGCTCGCCCGCGGGTCACCGCCGGTGAACCAGCCGGCGGTACGCAGCGCCGGCAGCTCGGCGTAGGCCGGCCGTGCCGAGGCGTCGATGCCCTGGACGGGCAGGAGCAGTTGCACCGCCCGCAGCCGCAGCTCCCCGATCCGGGCCACCGTGTCGGCGGCGCAGCGCAGGAAGGGCTGCACCGGCAGCGGCCGGTCGCCGGCCACCGGTTCGACGCCGACCTGGAACCAGGCGACCAGCGAGCTCTCGGGGAGGGCCAGCGGGTGGACCTGCCCGGCGTCGTTCATGCCCCACAGGCCCGGTGCGCCGGTCGGGCGTTCCTCGACGCCCCCGGCGGTGATCCGGACGGTCCCGCCGAGGTCGTCGAGCCAGCCCATCGCGAGCGACCTGTCGTGGAAGAGGATGTAGGCGTCCTGGGCGGTCTCCGGGTCACGCCACGGGTGTGGGCGCAACTCGCCGTAGAGCGCCGCGGACATGGTGCCGACGGGCCTGTGGAGGCCGGGCGCCAGGCCCGGCCGGGGCACTTCCCCACTCGTCACGCGTCCTCCTCGTCACGCCGCCGGACCATCACACCACGGTACGGATTCTCGGATCGGCCCGACGCCAACCTGGCCGGACATCAGCACCATGTCGGCATATCGAGGAATGTCACTCAGTGGGGTTCAGTGGACGTCCACGTGCCGTCCAGTTCATCTGGCTACGTTCTGTGTTGTCGATGACACGGACGGGGAGCCGAACAGTGCCAGACATCAGCGAGCCAGCGACGGATCCGGCTGGAATCGAAGAGATCCTCGGAGAGCTCGGTGCCGGCGCGCACGTCGTCGAGGTCACCGGCGAACCCGGCACCGGCCGGACGAGACTGCTGGCCGACATCGCGCGCCTGGCCCGGGTGCGGGAGATCCGGGTGTACCCCGTCGGGGCGCCCCCGTCGGCCGACGGCCCCCTGGTGATCGTGCTCGACGTGCCCGCCGCACCCGCTGCCGGGCCGAACCCACCCGCCGCGGTACGCCCGCGCCGGGGCCAGCGCCGGGCCGGCCGCCCGCTGCTGGCCGCGCTGACCAACCGGGAGCGGCAGGTCGCCGAGCTGGCCGGCGAGGGGCTCACCAACCGCGAGATCGCGGCCGCGCTCTTCGTCACGGAGAAGACCGTCGAGATGCACCTCACGCACGTCTTCGCCAAGCTCGACGTCCGCAACCGGGTCGGCCTGGCCCGGCGGCTGCACGCGACCGGCCGCGGCGAGTGACCGGTTACCGGTCCGGCGGTTACCGGTCCGGCGGTTACCGGCGTGCGGGATCCGCTGGGTGACCGGTTCACCAGCCCATCGCGACGGCGGCGACGAGGCCGCGCTTGTGCGTGATCGAGACGGTGACCTGCCCGACGCCGGCCCGTTCGGCGGCGGCCCTCGCCGCCCGGTGCAGGCGCACCTGGGGAGCGCCGCCCGGGCAGGAGGCCACGGCGACGTCGCGCGGCGCCACACCCTCGAACAGGCCGGTGCCGAGGACCTTCAGCACCGCCTCCTTGGCGGCGAACCGGCCGGCCAGGAACTCCCGCCGCCGCTGCGCCGACAACCCGTCCGCGTGTGCCAACTCGACCTCGGCGAAGGCGTACCGGGTGAACCAGGGCCGCCGGCCGAGCCGGTCCAACTCGTCGACGGCCATCAGGTCAATGCCGAGCCGCACGGCCGTTGCCGCTCGGCTCGGTTGTGGCGAGGAAGGTGCCCTTCAGCACGCCCCGGAAGACCGACATCCGGTGCAGGTTCGTGGTCCCCTCCATGATCTCGAAGGCACGTACGTCGCGGTAGATCTTCTCCAGCCAGGGATGCTCCACCAGCGCGGCCGGGCCGAGCAGCCGCGCGGCGAGCAGCGTGGCCTCCTCGGAGAGGCGGGCGGCCTGCGCCTTGGCGGCACCGAGCCGGTGACTGTTGATCGCCCCCCGGTCGACGTCGGCGGCGCCGCCGCGGATGAGCCGGCGGACCGCGGCGATCCGGTCCAGCACGTCGTCCAGGTGCAACCGGTCGAAGCCGGTGAGGGCCGGGCGCTGCGCCTGCACGTAGTCGCAGACGGCCTGGGCGCAGCCCAACGCCATGGCCGCGATGGTGGGCCGGGCCCGGTAGAGCACCTGGGTCGCGCCGTACAGGCCACGGCGGGTGCGGCGCAGGTGCGCGCCGAGCAGGTTCTCCGCCGGTATGCGGACCCGGTCGAACCGGATCCGGCTGATCCGGGCGCCCCGCAGGCCGACGGTCGGCAGCAGTTCCCCGGTGAAGCCGGGTGCGTCGGTCTCGACCAGGACCGCCTCGATGCCGAGCGGCCCAGGTGCCCGCCGGGCGAAGACGATGCCGAACTGGGCCCGGGCACCGTTGCCGATGTAGCACTTCTCGCCGTCGAGGATCCAACCGTCACCGTCCTCGGCCGGGGTGATCGTGGTGGTCAGCTCGGTGGCGGCGGAGCCCTTGGCCGGCTCGGTCAGCCCGAAGAAGGTGTGCTGCGGCTCGGCGACGAGCCGGTGGTAGTAGCGGTCGGCCTGCTCGGGGGTGGCCAGCACGTCGACGACCCCGCCGGAGAGGGCTGGCCCGGGGCTCGCCAGCCAGACGTTGGGGTCGCCGTAGGCGAGCCGCTCCCACGCCACGCTCTGCCCCAGCACCGTGCGGAGCAGGCCCACCAGGTTGGCCGGTGCCTCCGGACCGGGCCAGTACCGGGGCGGGATGGCGCAGAACCGGGAGAGCCGTACCCCGGGCCGGTCCAGGTGGTCGCCGATGGCGTCTGGATCGTGGTCGAGCAGCCGGCCCAGCTCCCGGAAGTCGGCGGAGACCTCGGCGCAGAACCCGTCGAGCTGGCGCAGGGTGTCGTCGAGCGGCTCAGGCATCGGAGTCCTCCGTGCGGGTTCGCGGGTCGGGCGTTCCGAGAGCCGGGTCGGGCGTGCCGGGAGCCGGGTCGGGCGTGCCGGGATGCAGGTAGAGGTTGCCGGTCACCTCGGCGAGATAGAGCTCACCGGCCGGGCCGTCGAGCAGGAAACCGGCGGCACCGAAGAGGTGGAGCACCGTGCGGCCGAGCCGGACCAGCCGCTGGTGCGTACGCCATCGGGCGGCCACGTCGGCACTGCGCCGCTCCGGCGGCATCGCCTCGTCCTCGCGCAGCGCCATCGCGATGTCGGCGAGCTGTGCCTGGACGAGCTGCCGGGCCAGCAGCGAGGCCCCTTCCGAGCTGCGCTCGCCGAGGTGGCGTACTGCCTCGTCGAAGGCGCGCCGCAGCACCGCCCGGTGCAGGTCGAGCAGCCCGGTGGCGAAGGCCGCGGCGACCTCGGCCGGTGCGGGTGGCCGCGGCCCCGGCAGCACCGCGAGGCCGAAGCGGTGCAACGGGGAGGGCTCGACCGAGGGCAGCGCCGTCACCGGGACCGCGACGTGGCCGGTCGGCGCGGGGACCGGCTCGCCGGAGCCGACCCGCCGGTGCAGCCCGTCCAGGGCGCGGGGATATCCGGTGACGCCGACGTGCGGGGTCAACGTACTGGTCACGGCGCTCTCCTCGGGGTCGGGGCGGTGCCGCGCAGCCGCAGCACGGCGGCCTGGCTCTGCCCGGTACGCGGATCGGTGTCGCAGAGCACCACGGACCGGTACGCGGCACCCCACTCCTCGTGGTGGCGGGCGAGGTCGAGCCAGACCCCGGTGCAGTACGGGCCCGGCGCGCCCCGGTGGATCGGCAGCCCGGTGGCGGCCAGCTCCCCGGCGTCCGCCCACGACCCGGCGACGAGCAGGGTCGAGTCGGGCTCCAGGCCGGCGGTGACGTGGCCGAGCAGGGCGCGCAGCGGGGTGCCCCGGGGCGCCATCCTCGTGCCGTGGAACTCGTACCGCCCGGCGTCGTCGAAGTAGAGCAGTGCCGCCGAGTTGGGCACCTTGTTCTCCTCGACGAACGGGTCGGGGTAGGCGTAGGTGTTCTGCTCGCAGACGATCAGGGCGAGAGTGCGGCACCGGCCGGATCGGGCGAAGGCGTCGGCCACCCGCAGCGCGGTGAACGGCGCCCGGAGCCCCTGCTCGGAGACGGCGAAGCAGTGGCTGCCGCCGCCCAGCAGATAGCTGACCCGCTGGGCGACGTGCTTGAGCGCGATCATGTCCGGCAGCCCGAAGGCGAAGACGAGCAGGTCGGGGCTGGTCAACCGGAACGGCAGCGCCCCGATCACGCTCTCGGCCAGCTCGGTGAAGCCGAGGTTGGCGCCCTGCCTGAGCCGCTCCTCGTCGCGCTGGATGCCGAACCGGACCAGCAGGTCCCGTTCGAAGATCGCGCAGTCGGGATCCGGCCGGTACGGGAGGCTGCCGGGCTCCAGCACCAGGGCGGCGGATGAGAGTGACAGCGGCATGGGAATCAGGTGTTGTCGTTCAGGTTGCCGGTCACGTACTCGGCGAGGGTCTCCAGCGACGTGAAGTCGGACATCTCCAGGTTCTCCGGGTCGACCTCGATGCCGACGCTGTCCTCCAGCGCCATCAGCAGCTCGAGGATGGAGGTGGAGTCCAGGTGCAGGTCCTCGAAGAGCCGGGTCTCCTTCGGCATCCCCGAGACCGGCCGCTGCAGTACCTCGCTGAGCGCCCGCTCGATGTCAGCGATGATCTTACCGTTCTCCATGGCTGGGAATCCTTTCTCCGGTGGCGGTGGCCTCGGTGGCGGTGGCCTCGGTGGTGGCGGCGGTCGCCGGCGCGGGGGGCGTGACCAGGTGTTGCGGCCTGAGCAGGTCCTCGACGGTGTCCCGGCTGCGGATCAGGTGTGGCGTGCCGTCGAGCAGCAGCACCTCGGCCGGGTGGCCGTGGCTGAGGAAGAGCACCGGCGAGGCGCTGGGGCCGTACGCGCCGGAGCGCTCGACCCCGAGCAGGTCGCCGGGGCGCACCTCGGGGAGCCGGACCTGCTTGCCGATCACGTCGCCGGGGGTGCAGAGCGGGCCGGTGACGTTGTAGACGTGCCCGGCCGGCTCGTCGGGCCGGCTCAGCGACCGGATCGGGAAGTTGCGCTTGACGAAGCTGCCGACGCCGACGGCGGCCATGTGGTGGTTGGTGCCGCCGTCGGCCACCACGAACCACTCGCCCTTGGAGCGCTTGACGTAGCGGGCCCGCACCACGTAGGTGCCGCACCAGCCGACCAGGTAGCGGCCCAGCTCGGTGACGACCCGGGTCTCCGGGTGGCGCTCGCGGAAGAGGTCGACCTCCTCGTTGACGCCGTCGGTGGCCGCGTCGCCGTCGAGGTCGGTCTCGTTGTCGAAGTACGGCACGCCCCAGCCGCCACCGACGTCGACCATCTCCAGCGGGATGTCGAGCGCCTTGCCGAGCGCCTCGGCGGTGGCCAGGACGCCCCGGGTGTTGTGCCGCACCGTGGCCGCGTCGAGGATGCGGGTGCCGAGGTAGGCGTGGATCCCGGCGACGCGTACCCGGCGCAGCCCGGTGAGCGCGGCCGGGCCGTCCCGGAGGATCTCCTCGTCGATGCCGAACTGGCGCGGCTTGCCGCCCATCGCCAGCCGCGAGCCGTGGGTGTCGAAGTCGGGGTTGACCCGCAGCACCACCCGGATGCCGTCGGCCTCCTCCATCGCGTCGAGCGCCACGACCTCGTCGAGCGACTCGCAGACCACGGCGTGGATGCCACGCTCGCAGCAGGCGCGCAGCTCCTCGGCGGACTTGCCGGGCCCGAGGAAGATCACGTTCGCCGGGTCGACGCCGGCCCGCTCGGCGGTGACCAGCTCGGCCAGCGAGGAGACCTCCAGGCCGGCACCGAGGGCGCCGAAGAGGGCGCAGATGCTGAGGTTCGGGTTCGCCTTGGCGGAGTAGAAGATGTCCACGTCCGGCCGGAGCCGGGCGCGCAGCCGCGCGTACCGTCGGCGCAGCAGGTCGCCGTCGTAGACGTAGACGGGGGTGCCGAACCTCTCGGCCACCTCGGCGTGGATTCCGGTCATCGCTGCTCCTTCGCGGTGAGATCGGCGAGGGCGGCCTGCGCGGCGCGGTCCAGCGCCGCCAGGCGCTCCTGGTCGGCGGCGACGAGCAGGGCGTAGAGCCGGCCGTCGAAGGGTGCCGGGCGGTCGGCGTCGGCGTTGACCGTGCCGAAGCAGGTGACGACGAAGCGCTCGGCGCCGTCGCGCTCCAGCACCGGGGCGAGCGTCCGGGCGAGCTGGTCGAAGGAGACCGGTGCGGCGAGCCGCAGTGGGTAGTGCCTGGCGAGCGCCATCTGCCCGTCGCGCTGGTGGCGCTCGGTCACCCCGCCCTGGTAGCTCGACATGTTCAGCCGGGCGTTGATCTCCAGCACCGGGTAGAGCTCGCCGCCGGTGGCGACGACCGCGTCCACCCCGACGACCCCGGCGTACCCGTCGGAGTGCAGCCGGACGCCGACGATCTCGGCGGCGTGCGCCAGCTCCGTGCGCTGCGCCGGGGTGAGCGCGACCGGCATGAGATGTCCCTTGTGCACGCCGTTCTCGGTGATCGCCCGCTTGACGAAGTCGAGGGTGATCCGGCCGTCGTCGGCGACCGTGAACTGGTAGTTGAGGTCGTGGCTCTTCTCCACCCACTCCTCCACGACCACGTGCAGCCGGTCGTCGCCGCTGCGCTCGGCCCGGCGGTCGACCATCCGGAGCAGCCGGTCGGCCGTCTCCGGGCGGTCCAGCAGCAGCAGGCCCTTGCCGGAGACCCCGTAGGCGTCCTTCACCACGATCCGGGTGCCGGTGGCGAGGGCCGCCCGCCGCCGGCGCAGCACGGCCGCGAGGTCGTCGCGGGTCTCGCAGCAGTCGCCCGGGACGGCCCGCAGCCCGGCGGAATCGGTCAGCCGGCGCGAGTAGATCTTGCCGTTGACCCGGGCGAAGGTGGTCGCGTCGGGGACCGCGAGCGGCAGCCCACACCGGTCGGCGAGCTTCTGCTCCAACACGGTCGTGCCCATCGGCAGCAGCCGGGCTCCCTCGGCGCCGAGTGCGGAGAGGCGCCGGAGCAGGTCGGGGGAGTCCAGGACGTCCTCGGTCGTGGACCGGTCGGCACGGACGTTCTCCGGCACGAGTACGGTCGGCAGCGGCATCCCCAGCCGGGACAGGTACTCCCGGTATCCGGGGTCGAGGGGATGCTTGAGGAGCAGGACGTCGTCGGCACCGGCCAGCAGGACGCCGTGCTCCTCCATCCGGCTCACCACCGAGGTCGGCGCGGAGAAGCGCGGCGCGGGCAGCCCGACGTGTCCCTCGGCCCACCAGTTCTCGGCCTCGAAGTTGCAGACGAGGACCAGACGACCGTCCGGTGTGCCGAGCAGGTTGGTCTTGAGCGTACGCAGATAGCTCGTGTCCATCGCCCGTCCTGGAGTCAGTATTCGATGACCATGGCGGCGTACGTGGCGCCGACCCCGACCGAGGTCAGCAGGTAACGCTCGCCGGGAATCAGCAGATTGCGGTCGCGCATCGTCGCCAGATTGATGAAGGGATCGGAGCAGTAGGTGTGGCTGTAGCGGGCGATGTTGTCGAGAAAAACGCGACTACGGTCGAGGCCGACCTTTGCGCACAGTCGCAACCAGAGCGTGCGGTTGACGTTGTGCGGGACCACCATCGCGATGTCGGAGATGTCCAGTCCGGCCCGGCGTAGCGCCTCCTCCATCATTTCCCACAGATGGATGTTGTAGGTGTCGTCGAATTCCCGTTGCCGCTCGACGGTCATCCGGAAGCCGTCGGCGAACTCCCCGGCCGTGTGTGCCGCGTAGGAGAGGATCCGGCTGCCGGTGCCGTCGATGCCGAGCAGACAGGCCGCCGAACCCTCGCCGGTCACCGACACGTTGAGCATGTAGCGCACCAGCCCGGTGAAGGGTTTCTCCCCGGTGACCACCAGGGCCAGCGCCTCCGGGTCGCCCTCGGCGCGCAGCAGCTCCCCGGCGACGTCCAGCGCGGCGAGGTTGCTGGCACACATCTGGTGGGTCACGGCGAACGCGTCCGCGCCGGTCAGCCCCAGCCGCTCGCGGAGCCGGTCGGCGGCGAAGACGAAGGAGGGGGTGAGGTCCGGGAAGGTGTGCGCGTAGATCAGGTACCGGATGCGACCCGGGTCGGGTACCGCGCGGACGACCTTCTGGGCCGGCGCCGCGAGCAGCTCGAACAGGTCCATGTCGGGGTCGAGGTGTATCCGGTCGAGCCCGCGGATGCGCCGGAACATGCGCGCCTGGTGCCGGTTCAGCCCGTTCGCCTCGGCTATCTCCTCGACGGCCCAGGAGCGTTCCGGCGCGAACCCCTCGACGCGCAGCAGGCTCGTGACGGGCCCGGCCACCGACTCGTCCACGTGAACGGCCACCGAATTCCTCCAAATAGGCGGGTGCGCCGTGACGTCCCGATCGGTGACGACGGCGCGGCGATGTCAGACTATGTGTGGCGGCCACCATGAGGAACTGGGGAATACCCTAGGAATTCTTTCGACGCGCTTCAATGCACAAAGGGCAGGGTTTACCCGATTGCCAAGGGGTGGCCAATTCGCCTAACGTGTCCGACAGTCGTGCACGTAATAGATGCACGACGATCCCGTGTGGTCGCGTCGACGTGTCGGTCGGGTGGCCGCCACGACCCGGTCGACCTGAGAGGACGGCAATGGGAATAAAGCCTATCGACCTCTTTCCGCCCCCGGTCGTCGGACCCCGTACGTCCACTGTCGAGCTGCGCCGGGTCCGGCGGCGGTACGTGAAGGTCGCCGGCGCCCGTGGCGGCGACGGGCCGCTGACCCTCGGCCACCTCGGCATGCTGAAGTGGATCACCGAGGAGAAGCCGTACGGCCGCTGGGCGGCGGCACCGCTGGAGCTGCCCCCAGGCGCCACCGTCGACGACGTACTGGCCGCGCTCGGCGTGCTGGTCGCCCGGCACGAGGGCCTGCGTACCCTCTTTCCGGCCGAGGGCGGGCGCGTGCAGCGGGTGCTCCAGGACTGCGAGCTGGCCCTGGACGTCTACGAGCACGGCGAGGCGACCCCGGCCGCGCTGATCGAGGAACTCTTCCACCGGCTCCGGGAGGGGGAGTTCGACCTCGCCGAGGAGCTGCCGCTGCGCACCGCCGTGGCCGTACGCGACGGTGTCCTCACCGCCGGCGCCGTCGTCTACTCGCACGTCGTCGTCGACCTGATGAGCGCGGAGCTGCTCGGCCGGGAGTTCACCGCCCTCGCCGCCGACCCCGCCCGCCGGGACGTCGGCCCGCCGCGCCACCAGCCCCTCGACCAGGCGGCGTACGAGCGCTCGCCGGCCGGCCGGCGCCGGCTCGACACCGCCCTCGACTACTGGGGGCGCCACCTGCGGCGGCTTCCGCAGTGCACCTGGGCGGCGCCGCGCTCGACGGCACCACCCGGTGGCGCCACCTCCGGCTGGCTCTGGTCCCGGGCCGGGGCACTGGCCCTGCCGCACATCACCGCCCGGGTCGGGGCCAGCGGGTCGATGGCGGTGCTCGCCGCGATCTGCGCGGTGCTGGCCCGCCGCACCGGCCACCGGAGCTTCCCGCTGCCGACCCTGGCCAGCAACCGGACCGAGCGCCGGCTGCGGGAGTACATCGGCCCGCTGGCCGCGGACAGCCTGGTGCCGATCGACGCCGACGCCGACAGCTACGACGACCAGGTGCGGCGGGTCGGCGGCGCGGTGCTGCGGGCGGGCCGTCAGGTCATGGTGGACGACACCGCCCGGAGCCGGGTGATCGACCGTATCCACCACGACCGGGGCACCTGGTACGGCCGGGACACCACCTTCAACGACGCCAGCACCTTCAACGACGCCAGCACCTTCAACGACGGCGAATCCGCCCCCACCGTGACGGACCCGGGCACGGCCGATCCGAGTACGAGCGACCCGGCGCAGGTGCGGCGGGCGCTCGGCGAGAGCCGGATCTGGTGGCAGGACTGGCCGGCCATCTCTCCGCTGCTGGCGTTCCGACTGATGCAGAAGCGCGGCGAGCTGGTGCTCGGCGTGATCAGCCACGACCGCAACCGGATACCGCCGGAGGAGATCGAGCCGCTGCTGCGCGGCGTGGACCGGGTGCTGGTGGCGGCGGCCGAAGGGGACTTCGCGCTCTCCCGGATCGGCGAGGTGAGCGGCATCGGGCCGATGGAGCGTGGCCCGGGATGGCGGCGGGTCGACTCCTGCTGGGTCGAGCTGGCCGAGGTCCAGCGACTCCTCGACGAGGCGCTGGACGCCCCGGTCCGGCGGGTCTTCGCGATCCCGGACGGCGACGGGTGCCGGCTGGTGGCGTACCTGGTCGGCGGCTCGCACCGGACGCCACGGGAGGCGCACGGCGCCTGCGTGGCCGCGATGCCGGGCCGCCGCACCGCGATGACCCCGCAGCGGTACGTCTTCTGCGCCGCACCGCCGGAGGACCCCGCCGACCCGGCGGCCTGGGCGCGGCAGCCGGTGCTGGTCGACGGCGACGGCCGGATGGAACCATGAGCGGGCGGACCGTCCCCCGCGACGTGCCCGGTGCCGATCCGGCCATCCACGTCGTGGACCTGCGCAAGTCGTACCGGGGCCGGCCGGCGGTGGCCGGGATCGACCTGACCATCCCGCGCGGGGAGGTCTTCGCCCTGCTCGGCCCGAACGGCGCCGGCAAGACCACCACGGTGGAGATCCTGGAGGGGCACCGTCGCCGGGACGGCGGGCACGTCCGGGTGCTCGGCGTCGACCCGGCGCTGGGCCGGGCGGACTGGAAGGCCCGGATCGGCATCGTGCTGCAACGCTCCGACGACCTGACCCAGGGCGGTGCCCTCACCGTACGGGACTGGGCGCGCGCGATCGCGGCGTGCTTTCCGAACTCCCGGGACCCGGACGAGGTGATCGATCTGGTCGGGCTCGGTGACCGGCGGGATTCCCGCGCGGCCCACCTCTCCGGCGGGCAGCGCCGCCGGCTCGACGTCGCGCTCGGCATCGTCGGCCGGCCGGAGCTGCTCTTTCTGGACGAGCCGACGACCGGGTTCGACCCCGAGGCGCGGCGCCGGTTCTGGGACCTGATCACCACCCTCGCCCGGTCCGGCACGACCATCCTGCTCACCACCCACTACCTGGAGGAGGCCGAGCATCTCGCCGACCGGGTCGCCGTGATCGTCGGCGGCCGGATCGTGGACGTCGGCCCGCCACAGACCCTCGGCGGCCGGGCCACCGCACCCGCCACGGTCCGCTGGTTCACCCCCGACGGGCCGCGCAGCGTCCGGACCGGCACCCCGGCGAAGCTGGTCGCGGAGCTGGCCACCGAGTACGGGCCGGACGTGCCGGGGCTGGCCGTCGAGCGGCCCAGCCTGGAGGAGATCTACCTGCGGATGATCGGGCAGCCGGCATGAGCGCGCCGGGAATCCCCGCACGGGTGCCGGCCGTGCTGGCGGTCAGCCGGGCGCGGGCCAGGGTGGAGTTCCTGATCTTCATCCGGGAACGCATCTCGGTGGTCTTCACCTTCTTCTTCCCGGTCCTGCTGCTGATCGTGATCGGGGCGATCTTCCACGGGCAGCAGTTGCCGGGCGGGATCGACCTCGCCCAGTACTTCGTCGCCGGCATGATCGGTGCCGGTCTCTTCGGGGTCAGCTTCCAGAACGTCGCCATCGCGATCCCGATCGAACGGGACATCGGCACGCTCAAGCGGCTCGCCGGCACCCCCATGCCCCGGTCGGCGTACTTCATCGGCAAGATGGCGATGGTCGCGTTCGTCGCGCTGGCCCAGAACGTGCTGCTGCTCGGCATCGGCTCGGCCTTCTTCGGCCTGCGACTGCCGGACACCGCCGACCGGTGGCTGACCTACCTCTGGGTCATCTCCCTCGGCATCGCCTCCTGCACCATGCTGGGCATCGCCGCGAGCGGCTTCATCCGCAACGGCCGAACGGCGCCCGCGGTCATGACGCCGATCGCGATCGTGCTCCAGTTCATCTCCGGCGTCTACTTCGTCTTCGCCACCCTGCCGACCTGGATGCAGACGGTGGCGGCGGTCTTCCCACTGAAGTGGATCGCCCAGGGGATGCGGTCGGTCTTCCTGCCCGACGACTACCAGGCCCAGGAGCCGGCCGGGAGCTGGGAACTCGGCCGGGTGGCGCTGGTCCTCGTCGCCTGGTGCGTACTCGGCTTCCTGATCGCCGCCCGCACCTTCCGCTGGCGCAGCAGATTCGACGACTGAAGGGAAGAGACCGATGGAGGCTGCGCAACGTCCCCGGGTGGTCCTCGGCTACAGCGGGCTGGACGGCTCCGCCGAGCTGAAGGCGGCCTGCTTCCCGGGGCTGGACGACCGCGAGGCGCGGCTGTTCCAGGGGCTGGACTCGGCGGCGGCGCTGGTGGTCGACGGCTCCCTGGTCGCGGCGGTCCAGCAGGAGCGGTACTCGGGCCGCAAGTTCGACCACGCCTTCCCGATCGACGCGATGCGATCCTGCCTGCGCCTGGCCGACCTCGACTTTCCCGACATCGACGCGGTGGCGCACAACTTCGACCACACCAGGTTCGAGATCTTCGCCCGGGGCGAGCCGTACGCACACCGCCGCTACGCCGAGGTGCTCGCCCCCGCCCGGCAGACCGAGCTGCTGCACCGGTTCGTCCCGGAACTGGCCGGGCACCGGGTGCGCCCGGTGCTGCACCACCACGCCCACGCGCTGACCGCGGCGATCCCGGCCGGCTTCGACGAGGCGCTGGTGGTGGTGCTGGACGGGATGGGCGAACTCCAGGCCGTCACCGTGCACGCCTGGCGGGACGGCACCCTGCACCGGCTGGCCGCCCTGGACTACCGCAGCAGCCTCGGGCTCTTCTACGCCCTGGTCACCATGTTCACCGGCTACTGGCCGAACAGCGACGAATACAAGGTGATGGCGCTGGCCGCGCTCGGCGACCCGGAACGCTACCGGTCGGTCATGGCCCGGGCCGTCACCCTCGGCCCGGACGGACGGTTCGACGTGCCGATCCTGCGCCGCAACCGCGACCCGCGCAGCCGGGAGACCTTCGCCGGATCCCGCGCCTGGCTCGCCGAGCAGTCCTGCCCGGAACGCGGGCCGGGCGAGCCGCTGAGCCAGGCCCACGTCGACCTGGCCACCGCCGCGCAGGAACGGCTGGAACAGGCCCTGTTCCACCTGGTCGGGCACTGGGTCCGCCGGACCGGGCTGCGTCGGGTCGCGTTCGCCGGCGGTGTCGCGCTGAACTGCGCGGCGATCGGAAAACTCGCGTACTCGGGGCTGGTCGACGCGATCTACGTGCAGCCGGCCGCCGGGGACGAGGGGAGTGCGGTCGGTGCCGCGCTCGCCGTGGCCGGCCCCGCTGCCGGGGACGGGGCCGGCTACCCGGCGATGACGTACCTCGGGCCCGAGGTGACCGAGGACGGGCCGCCGGCCGACCAGCCGTACTGGTCGGTGCCGGTCGCGCCGGGGGTCGCCGAGCGGGTGGTGGCGCGGCTGCTCGTCCGGGGTCACATCGTCGGCTGGGCGCAGGGGCGGCTGGAGTTCGGGCCGCGTGCGCTTGGCAACCGCAGCATCCTCGCGGATCCGCGCGACCGGGGTGCCCGGGACCGGGTCAACGCCGCCGTCAAGTTCCGGGAGGAGTTCCGGCCGCTGGCCCCGGCGGTGAAGGCCGAGTCCGCGAGCCGCTTCTTCGTGCTGCCCGCCGGGACCAACCTGCGGCACATGACCGTCGCGGTGGCGGTGCACCCGCACGCCCGGCCCGCCATCCCGGCGGTGGTGCACGACGACGGCACCGCCCGGGTGCAGGCCGTCTTCGCGGCGGAGAGCCCCCGGTTCTGGCGCATCCTCGACGAGTTCGAGCGGCTCTGCGGGGTACCGGTGCTGATGAACACCTCGCTCAACGTCAAGGGCCAGCCGACGGCGCGGGCCGGTGCCGAGGCGTACCGCACGTTCGCCTCGTCCGGGCTCGACCTGGTGGTCATCGGTGACCGGCTGTACGCGAAGCCGTCGGCGGTGGAGGACGCCACCGAGGCGCTGGCCGCCGTCACCGGAGCGGTCCCGGTCTGAGCGGCAACGGCATACCCCCGGAACGGCCGGTCTAATCCCTGCCGGCCCCGGGTAGTCGCGGAGAATGTCCGAGGCTGCCATCGCCGACTACGGTCTGCTCTCCGACCGCACCTCGGCCGCCCTGGTCAGCCGGGACGGGTCGGTCGACTGGTGGTGTCCGGGCCGGTTCGACTCCCCGTCGGTCTTCGCCCGGCTGCTCGACCCGGACGCCGGGCGCTGGGCGCTCGGTCCGGTGCCCGGCTCGGTACGGCGGACCGAACGGACCTACCTCGACGGTTCGCTGGTGCTGCGCACCCTGCACCGCACCGGCGGCGGCGAGGTCGTGGTGACCGACGCACTGGCGGCCGAGCCGGGAGCCCGCGGGCACGACCTGGGGCGCAACTCCCCCTCGATCCTGGCCCGGGTGGTCGAGGGGATCACCGGTACGGTGCGGATGCGTTGCGAGTTCACGCCCCGGCCGGAGTACGGGCTGATCGTCCCCTACCTGCACTGCCGGCACGGCGAGGTGCACGCCACCGCCGGCCCGCTGACCCTGGTCCTGCGCAGCCCGGTGCCGCTGGACTGCGTACACGGCCGGGCCTACGCCGAGTTCGACGTCAGCGCCGGCCAGGTGCTCGGCTTCGACCTGGCGTACGCGCCGGTCTACGGCCCACCGCCCCGGCAGGTCGATCCGGTGGCGGCGCTCGCCGACACCGCCGAGTCCTGGCGGTCGCTGCGGGACCTGCACCATTACCACGGCCGCTATCCGGAACTCGTCCAGCAGAGCATGCGGGTCGTGCATGGCCTGACCTACCAGCCCAGCGGGGCGGTGGTGGCTGCGGTCACCACCTCGTTACCGGAGCGGCTCGGCGGCAGCGACAACTACGACTACCGGTATGCCTGGCTGCGGGACTTCTTCCTGGCCATGCGGGCGCTCTGGGTGGCCGCCTGCCCGCACGACACCGGCCGGCTCTTCGAGTGGGCCGCCCGTTCCGCCGGCCGCAGCGGCGACCAGCCGGTGCCGATCATGTACGGGGTGGCCGGCGAGCGGGACCTCTCCGAATACTCCCTGGAGCACCTGCGCGGGTACGCCGGCAGCCGGCCGGTCCGGATCGGCAACGAGGCATGGAGGCAGACCCAGCACGACGTGCCCGGCGACGTGTTGGTCTGCGCGTACCTGCTCCGTGACCAGCTCGGTGATCTCTCCGAGGAGCTCCGGGCGCTGCTGGTCGGCCTCGCCGAGCAGGCCACGCGCTGGCGGGAGCCGGACGCCGGGATGTGGGAGCGGCGCGGCCCGGAGCGGCACTACCTGGCCTCGAAGGCGCTGTGCTGGGGCGCGCTGGACAGTGCCGTCCACCTCGCACCGTTGCTCGGCGACCGGGCCGACCCGCGGCGCTGGGCCGTTGTGCGGGACGAGATCCGCGACACGGTGCTGCGGGCCGGCTGGAACGAGTCGGTCGGCGCCTTCACCGGCGCCATCGGCTCGACCGAGCTGGACGCCTCCGCCCTGGTGCTGCCCTTCAGCGGCATGGTGCCGGCCACCGACCCGAGGATGCGGGCCACCATCGAGGCGATCGCGTCCGGGTTGGACGCCGACGGTCTGGTGCGGCGCTGGCCCGACGATCCGGCCGGCTTCGTGGCGTGCACCTTCTGGCTGGTCGAGTGCCTGGTGATGGCCGGGGAGCCGGAGCGGGCCGCGACGCTCTTCGAACGGACCGCCGCCCGGGCGAACGATCTGGGGCTCTTCGCCGAGCAGATCGACCCGCGCACGGGCGCGCACCTCGGCAACACCCCGCTGGCGCTCTCCCATGTCGGCCTGGTCGGCGCCGCCTGGCGGCTCACCAGACCGAGTTTTGTCTAGGCCGGCAGTCGCCGTGCGTCGCTGACCGGCCAGACATTCCAAGCGCTTACTTGACAAGCGGATGCTGTCGATCCGAGACTCCAAGCATGTCTTTGGAGTCAGCCCCCGAGCGGCGCGTCGTCACTGATCCGCTCGCACTGCGGGCGCTTGCGCATCCCTTACGTCTCAAGCTCTGTGCTCTCGTCGGTCGCGAGGGATCGCTCACCGCCGCGGACGCCGCCCGGCAACTCGGGATCAGTCAGGCGCTCGCTTCGCATCACCTGCGTCAGCTCGCCAAGTACGGCTTTGTCGAACACGCCGACGCCGGTGACAACCGCGAGCGGCCCTGGCGGATCACCGCGCTGTCGCACCGGTTCGAGGCGGCGGACGGGTCGGCCGAGGCATGGGAACCCGTCGAGCTACTCAACCGCCATCTCGTCGAACAGGCTGCCGCCCAACTTGAGGACTGGCAGCAGCGACGCGCTGACGAGGATCCGCGCTGGGCTGAGCACGTGGGCGTCTCGCAGAGTCTGCTTTACCTGACGCTTGAGGAGTTCATCGAGCTCAGACGGCGGTGGGACGAACTCGTGGCGCCGCTCGTCCACCGGCGGCCGCTCGGTGACGCGGGCAAACGGCCTGTCGGCGCGGTGCCGGTGAATCTGACGCTCGTGGCCGCGCCGCTGCGTCCGACGCCCTCGGGGGGATGAGTGCGACGGCTCTGGCGGATCCTCGCCAGCAACAGGGACCTGCGTCTGTTGCTCGGCGCGAACCTGATCTCGCTGACGGGCGACTGGATCCTACGGACCGGGCTCGCCTACCAGGTCTATGTCCTGACCGGGTCCACGCTCGCATCGGCAGGCTCGGTCCTGGCCTCGCTGCTTCCGCAGATCGCGCTCGGATCGGTCGCGGGCGTCTACGCCGACCGATGGGACCGCCGCCGCACCATGGTCGTCGCCAACCTGCTGATGGTCGTGGCCCTGCTCCCACTGCTCGCCGTGCAGCACGCGGGTCAGGTCTGGCTGGTCTACCTGGTGATCGCGGTGCAGAGCTGCCTCGCGCCGTTCTTCACCTCGGCCGAGGCGGCGCTCGTGCCGTCCCTGGTGGCGAACGACCACCTCGTCACGGTGAACTCGCTCAACGGCCAGGCCCGCGACGTCGCCCGCCTGGTCGGCGCCGCGCTGGGCGGGGTGATCGCGGCAATCGGCGGCATTGCCCTGCTGAGCCTCGCGGACATGATGACCTTCGCGCTCGCGGCCGGGCTGCTGTGTCGGATCCGCACCCGGCCGCGATCCGGCTCGGCGAGGCGTACACCTGTGCTGGGGGAATGGGCTGAAGGCATGCGTATCGGGCTCGCCAGCCGGGTCTTGCGGGTCTTCCTGGCGTTCACCGTCATCACCGGTGTCGGCGAAGCGATCATGGGCACGCTGATTGCACCGTTCGTACGCGACGTGCTGGGTGGCGACGCCCGCGCATTCGGTGTGATCATGGCAGCCCAGGCGGTCGGCGGCATCGTGGGCGGCGTTGTCGCGACGCTGATCGGGCACCATTTCGCACCCCGCGCGATGTTCGGCTGGGGAACGCTCGCATTCGGCGCACTGGACCTCGTGCTGTTCCTGTATCCGCTGGTTACGCCCGTACTCTGGCCTGCGCCGGTACTCATCGCGCTCGTCGGGCTGCCGGCCGCGCTCCTGACCGCTGGCGGCATGACCGTCTTTCAGAACGCGACGACCGACGATCACCGCGGGCGGATTTTCGGAGCGATGACCGCCGTGAACGGCGCGGCGATGCTGCTCGGCACGATCGCGGCGGGCACCCTGGGCGAACGCATCGGCATCCTCCCGGTCCTGGCCACTCAGGGTGCGGCCTACTGCCTGGCCGGTGTGGTCGTGCTGCTCGCCCTCCCGGTGCCGCCTCCGACGCAGCGCCAGCCTCGTACCCGCGAGATGGCCGCTACAAAGAACTACCAGACCGGAAATTCCGAGGTCAGCGGTGGACCGGACGGTGAGCGGCGTTACCGCCGGCCACCACTGACGCGTCAGTCCGCCGCTGGCGCGGGACTGCCACGATTGGGGCATGCGGTCGTGGGCACATGAGGAGTGGGGCGACGGGGAATGGGCCCGGCACCACGCGTGGCGGGAGAGCGATCTACACGCCCGCCAGGGCAGAATCGACCAGGCGATCGCGGTGCTCCGGCCGCACGCCGACGCCGGTGACGGCCACTCGGCGACGATGCTCGCCGCCCTGCTGGTCCACCACGGCCGCCACGACGAGCTCCGCGAGCGTGCCTCGGCCGGCGACCACGTCGCCGGGATGCAACTGGTGCGAACGCTCGCCCGGTGGCACCGCGATCCCGAGGCGGCCGAGATGCTGCAACGCATGGTGGCCGCCGGATACTGGCCGGCAGCCTCCATGATGGTCGACTCGCTGCGGGCGGCCGACCGCCACGACGAGGCGCTCGCGCTGCTTCGCCGCTTCGTCGACGCCGGCGAGACATCCGCGGCCGTGGTGCTTGCCAGGTGGCTGCGCCGGGAAGGACGGCGCGACGAGGCACTGGACGTGCTGCGACCGGCTGCGGCGGCCGGAGATCCGGCCGCGCTGGCGGACCTGACCCAGTGGCTCACCGACCGCGGCGGCTCGGACGAGGCGATCGCGGCGCTGCGCGAGTACGTCGACCGAGGCGTCGTACAGGCGGCGGTCAGACTGGCGGAGCTGCTCCTCGAGCTGGGCCGGACCGACGAGGGGATCGAGCTCGTACGCAGCGTGGCGCACGAGGACGAGACCGCGGCGACGCGCTCGGGCGTCCTGCTCGGCGAGCGGAGTCGGGTGGAGGATGCGGCGGCGGCGATCCGCAGCAGCCCTCGACCACTGCGGACGTTGGACTCGGTCTACTCGCAACTCAGCCACGACGGGCACGTGCTCGCGGCGGAGGCGATCCGCCACGCCGTCCGCCCGGACTAGGCTCCCGAGTCTTCTGACGCGTTCCGCGGTGCGTCTCCGCGGTGGTGTCGCGGTGCCGTTCAGCGGTCCGGGGCGTCCGGCGGGGCCATCACCCGCAGCGCGTTGGCGTCCAGCCCGATCCTGACCGGGGTGTGCCCGCGTACCTCGCCGTCGACCTCGACCGGTGCCGGCCGGTCGGTGTCGAGCAGGATCTCGCCGCCGGTCAGGAACGGCTCGTCGGCGAGGGTGCGGCGGTGACCGGTCGCCGCGTGACGCGCCGTGGCGCGCAGCAGCCCCCGCCGGGTCGGGCCACCCACCGGGTACGCGACCAGCAGCCGGTCGTCGGCGTTGGCGTCCGCCGTGATCGGGCGGCCGGCCTGGAAGCCGCCGTTGGCGACGTAGAGCTGGTGGGTGGCGACCTCCCGGACCCGGTCGCCGGAGCGGACGGTGACCCGGACCGGACGGTGCCCGGCGAGCAGCGCCAGCGCGGTGACCGGGTAGGCCAGCCGGCCGGCGACCCGCTTGAGCCCGGCCGGTGCCCGGGCCATGATGTCGGCGGAGAGGCCGACCCCGACGTGGTTGGCGAACGGCGTGCCGTCGGCGAGCCCGAGGTCGACGTCGATCACCTTGCCGGCGGCCAGGGTGCCGACGGCGGCATCGAGGTCGAGCGGGATGCCGACGGTCCGGGCGAAGTTGTTGGTGGTGCCGAGCGGCAGCAGCCCGAGCGCGATGTCGCGGTGCGCGAGCAGCCGCGCGGCGGCGCCGATGGTGCCGTCGCCGCCACCGACGGCCAGCAGGTCCGGGGCCAGGTCGACGGCGGCGCCCAGACTCGCCTCGAGTTCTCCTGGCCGCTCGACCGGAAACGTGCCGAGCAGCGTGAAGCCGGCCCCGGTCAGCCGGCTCCGCGCCTCGGCGTAGCGCCGGCGACCCCGCCGGGAGCGGGCGTTGACCACCAGCGCCGCCCGGCGCTCACGCCGGATGGCGGCGTCCAGCTCCTGCTTCGACCGCATGGGCCAAGAGACTATCGCCGGTGGCGACCCCGAGCTGCCGGCGGCGGCCCTGAACGTCTGTCCGCACGGCCTGACCGGGACGCGTCCCGGCCGCCGGTCAGGACGCGCGGGCGGTGAGCAGGTAGTCGTCGGTTTCCGGACTCCACCGCAGCTCGACCGCGCCGCTGGTGGCGGCCGCCTTGCAGAACTGGAGGAAGCTCCGGTAGCCGAGCTTCTTCTCACTGAAGTCGGGGCGGGCCCGACGCAGCTGGGTCTTCAGCCCGGAGAGCGCGACCGCCCCGTCGGCGCCGACGAGGTCGAGGACCACGGTCCGGAGCAGCCCGAACGCCACCTCGCGGTCGCCGTGTTCCGGCAGGGAGACGCCGGGATCGCCCTTGGCTGGACCCTCGGTCAGCTCGACCACGTTCTGCTCGGCGAGGTGCCGGAGCAACTCCCCGAAGGCGCGGAACCCGTAGTCGGACTCGCTGAAGGTCGGGTCCTTGCGCAGCAGGGTGCGCTTGAGCGTCGAGGCGGTCACCTCCCCGCTGGAGCTGCCCTGCAGGCCCGCCACCGTCTGGGCCACCAGCTCGGCGAGGGTGTCGACGTCGCGTACGGCCTCCTCGCCCTCCTGCCGGGACTCGGCGCCCGGCTCCGCCCGGTGCTCCGGGGCCGCCCGCTGCCCCGGCTCCTCGGCCTGGTCCGGCTCGGCCGTCGGCGCCCCGCCGCCGGTGAGCCGGGCCGGCCGGCCGCGCCGGCTCCGGCTGGCGGGGATGTCGACTCCTTCGAGGCGGTCGTAGTAGAGGAACTCGTCGCAGGCGGGCGGGAGCAGCGCCGAGGTCGACTTCTCCACGCCGACGCCGATCACCCGCTTGTTGAGCTCGCGGAGCTTGTGCACCAGCGGGGTGAAGTCGCTGTCGCCGGTGCAGATCACGAAGGTGGAGATGTAGTCGCGTTCGAAGGCCAGTTCCACGGCGTCGACCGCCATCTTGATGTCGGCGGCGTTCTTGCGGCTCGCACCCATCCGCTGCGGGATCTCGATCAGCTCCACATGTGACCGGGTGAGCATCCGGCGGTCCTCGCCGAAGAACGACCAGTCGGCGTACGCCCGGCGGACCACCACGCGCCCGCGCTCGGCGAGCGCGTCGGCGATCGGGCGGAAGTCGAAGACGAGGCCGTCGAGATGGTCCCGCGCGCCGAGCGCGAGGTTCTCGTAGTCGAGGAAGAGGGCGATCCGATCTTCTTGATCCACGCAGCTCAGCCTACGCCTCGGCGGGCCGCTGCCAGCTTCTCCACACGCTCTGCACGCCGGTTCCACGCCGTCACCACGCCACCGCGCCACGGTGGGGGTACGAAAGGAAGGGAGGAGTCATGAAGACCAATCGGCGCATGTCCATCGTCGTCGCGGCCGGCCTGCTCAGTCTGGGCGGGCTGGCGATCGCGGCTCCGGCTCTCGCCGGACTGGGTCCCTCCGGCCCCGGCCCGTCCGGACCGGCCCGGACGGCCACGGCGAACCCTGGTGATCGTGGTCAGGGGATGGGCTACGGCCACGGCATGGGCTCCGGCTACGGCATGGGCTATGGCGACGGCAGTTGCATGGGGCTGGACGTCACCGCCGAGCAGGGCACCCTCACCGGGGCCCAGCAGGCGACGCTGGTGTCGATGGCGTGGGAGGAGAAGGTCGCCCACGACCTGTATGTGAGGTTCGCGGACCGCTACGACGCGGTCGTGTTCGACCGCATCGCCACGGCCGAGAACCGGCACCTGGCCGCGATACGGACGCTGCTGGCGCGCTACGGCATCACCGACCCGACCGCCGGACTGCCGGCCGGCACGTTCACCGACCCCGCGGCCCAGGCCAGCTACGACCGGCTGCTGGCACAGGGCAACGCGAGCCTGTCCGCGGCGCTGGCCGTCGGGCAGCAGGTCGAACGTGAGGACATCGCCGCGCTGAAGGCCGCCCTCAACGGGCTGACCGCCGCCGACGTCACGCAGGTCTACAACAACCTGCTGACGACGTCCGAGCGACACCTGACCGCCTTCACCCGCTGGCCGACGCGGTGACGGCGCACCGGTGGGGCGGGGTGTCCCGCCCCACCGGTCGCGGCAGCACCGCGGGTGGGACCAGCACCGCGGGTGGGACGAGGTCGCGGTCGGCCGTCGCACGACGCATCACCGGTGGTCACGGTCGCCGCGCCCGCCCCCGGGAGGCGTGGGCGCCGGCCGGCAGTGACCGCGGCAGCCGGAGTGTGACGGTCACCCCTGGCGGCGAGTCGATGGCGACGGTGCCGCCGTGCGCGGTCACCAGTTCCCGGACGACGGCCAGACCGATGCCGGTGCCGGCGATCCGGGTCGCGTCCCGGCCCCGCCACAGCCGCTCGAAGGCGTGCGGCAGCTCGTCGGCCGGGATACCGGGGCCGGTGTCGGCGACCTCCAGCACCGCCGCCCGCTCCTCGGCACGTACCCCGAGATGGACGGTGTCGCCGGGCCGGCAGTAGCGGGCGGCGTTGGCGAGCAGGTTGGCCACGGCCTGGTGCAGCCGGTCCGGGTCCGCGCGCACCGGTGCCGGGGTATCGAGATCGGTGGTCACGGTCAGTCCCGCGGCGTCCAGCCGTGCGCGTTGGGCAGCCAACGCGGACGCGGCGACGGCGGCGAGGTCGGTGTCGACCGGGCGTAGCGACAGCGCGGCGGACTCGGCGGCGGAGAGGTCGGTGAGATCCTGCACGGTCCGTCCGAGTCGCAGGGTCTGGTCGTGCAGGGCCGCCAGCCGCGCCGGATCGGCCGGTTGCAGGCCGTCACGCAGCTCCTCCAGGCCGGCCTGCAACCCGGCGAGCGGAGTACGCAACTCGTGGGCGATGTCGGCGGCCAGCCGGCCGCGCGTGGTCTCGGCACGGACCACCTCGTCGGCCATGGTGTCGAACGCCCGCGAGACCTCCCCGAGCTCGCCCGGCGCGCGCAGCCGGGCGCGGGCCGTGCGCTCGCCGGCGGCGAACCGGCGGGCCGTCGCGGCCAGCACCACCAGGGGACGGGCGAGCCGTCGCGAGACGTACGCGCTGACGGTCAGCGCGGCCAGCAGCGCGGCCACGGCCGCCGCCGCAACCCACGACCAGGCCACTTCCCGGCCGCCGGGTGCGCCGGCCGGGAACGCCAGCCGGACGGTGCCCACCCGTTGCTCCCCGGCCGTGACGGCGGCGTCCACGACCGGCCCGACCACGGTGCCCGTGCCGTGCATGCCACCCATGCCCGGCCCTCTGCCCCGGCCCGGCCAGACCATGTCGCCGTCGGTGTCGCTGACCACCAACCGGGCATCCGCGGCCTCGGCCAGGGCCGAGGCCGCGGTGAGGTCGGCGACGCCCCAGCCACCGGACCGCAGGTACGCGTCACCGGCTGCCGTGGCAACCCGGGCGGCCACCTCCTGACGTTCCTGCTGCTCGGCACGGGCCAGGCCACGGTCGGTCGCGACCAGCGCGGCAACGGTGAGCACCGCCACCGACGAGAGCGCCACCAGCGCGAACGCGGCCAGCAGCCGTCGACCCAGCGGGCCGGTCGACGTCGGACGGTCACCGGTCACGCGTCCACCCCAACCGGTAGCCGACGCCCAGCACCGTCTCCACGATCCGTGCGGCGTCATGCCCGAGCTTGCGTCGCAGGTTCTTCACGTGCGAGTCGACCGTGCGCTCGTAGCCGGGGAATTCGTACCCGCGCACCTGGTTGATCAGCTCGTAGCGGGAGTACACCCGGCCCGGCGTCGCCGCCAATGCGGTCAGCAGACCCCATTCGGTCGGCGTCAGCTCCAACCGGGCCCCGTCGAGGTGCGCCTCATGGCGGACCTCGTCCAGCCGTAACCGCCCACCTTCGAAGGTTGTGGCAGCGGCAGCGGCACCTTCACCTCTGGACGTGCGGTGCAGCACCGCCTCGACCCGCAACACCAGCTCCGTCGGAGAGAACGGCTTCGTCACATAGTCGTCAGCACCCCGGCGCAGCCCGTCGATACGGTCGTCCACACCGCTGCGTGCGGTGAGTACGATCACCGGCACCTGCTGATCCTGGTCACGGGCGGCCACCAGCACCTCCCGCCCGTCGATGTCGGGCAGGCCGAGGTCGAGCACCACCAGCTCCACCCCACCGCCGGCCAGCAGACCGATGGCCTCGGCACCCGAACCGGTGCTCCGGACCCGACGACCGCCCCGCTCCAGGTAACGGCGGACCAGCTCGCGCAGCTCGCGGTCGTCCTCGACGACCAGGACCGTACCCGACATGTGTCCCACCCTGCGCCGTCCGAGCGGAGCCGGCCAGGGCCGACAGACCCGCGCGGGCCGGGATCCGGTACCGCTCGGCGTGTCCGGCCTCGTCCCGGGTTGTCACCGGGAGCACGGTCGGTACTCTCCCTCACGACAGTTGTCGATGATCGCGGGGGAGGAACTGTGTCGGAGCATGTCAGTCGCCGTGCGGCGATGGGGGTGGGAGCGGCAGCGGCAGCGGCCGCGCTGGTGGCGACGGGTCGGCCCGCTGCCGCCGCACCGGTCGGCACGGTCGCGGTCGGTCGGGCACCGGTCTCCGGGCCGGGCGGGCCGGTCGGGCAGCTCGGCGCCCGCACCGCCCAGGCGAGGATCCAGCAGGCGTACGCGACCCAGAGGGCCCGGGCCGGTGGGGTCTGGCACTCGCACATAGCGATGGTGAACGCCTCCGGTGCCCTGGAGACGGTCGTGGCGGACGACGTCGACCGGGTGACCCACGGCTACAGCGTGCAGAAGCTCGCGGTCGCGGTGGCGGTGATGGACAAGATCGACCGTGGCGAGCTGCGGCTCGACCAGAAGCTCGACCTGACCGCCGACATCATCCTCGGCGGCACCGGCATCTACTTCCTGCACACCGTCTGGGGCGACGACATCACGGTCGCCAACTTCCTCACCGCGATGCTGCTCGTCTCGGACAACACGGCGGTCCGGATGTGCGGGCGGGTCGTCCCGGCGTTGGAGATCAACGAGATCCTCGCCGCCAAGGGCTTCACGCACACCCGGGTCGAACCGGTCGCCAACCCGAACCGGTTCTTCCTCGGCGTCACCACGCCCCGGGAAACCCACGACCTGCTCTGGCGACTGGCCAACAAGACGATCCTCACGGCGAGGTCGGCCGACTTCCTGCTCGGCATCCTGCGCTGGATCAACGGCTACCACGACGGGGTCCGCCGCACCATGTCCTCAGCCGAACGCAGCCGGGTCGCCACCAAGTACGGCGCGGACTTCGACGACCTGGGCGCGGCCCGGCACGAGGCCGGCATCATGTTCGACCGCGGCGGGGCGCCGACGCTTACCTACGCGATGTTCGCCGACTCCCTCGGCGACCTGGACAACTACGGCGCGACGCATCCGGCGGTGCAGGCGCACGCGGTGCTCGGCCGGATCATGTTCGACGCGATCGACACGGTCACCAACCGCACCGCGAAGGCCCGGCACGCGGTCGACCCGTTCCGCCCGGTCGACGGCGGCTGACCCGGCCGGCGACGATCCCGCGGCGGGGGTGGCGGGTCAGTGGATCCGCCGCCCCCGCGCGTCCGGCACCCCGGACTTGCGGAAGAAGTACGTGTTGACCCGGTCCCGCCACTCCTCGGCGCAGCGCAGCTGCTCGTCGAGGCGTTCGGCCACCCTGTCGTGCAATGCCGGGTCGACCAGCCCGGCGCCGGCGATCCGCTCCCACCGGCGCCGCATCTCGGCCACCTCCTCGACCCCGGCGAAGTGCGTGTCGTAGATGTGCTGCACGACCGTCGACCCGGAGCGCAGCACGTGCCGGTAGGGCACGTGGTGGAAGAAGAGCAGCAGCTCGTCCGGGCACTCCGCCAGCGACTCGTACCGGTCCGCCCACGGCTGCGGGTACTGGCCGGTGAACCCGGTGCCGGTGGCCCGGGTACGGTCCACCCCGACACCGTCCCGGTCGGCGAAGTGGTAGGTGCCCCAGCGCGAGTACTCGTAGCCGTCCACGGCCGGCCCGTAGTGCGTGCCCGGCACGACCATGAAGCCGACGCCGAGCGGCGCGGTGTAACGCTCGTAGGTCCGCCACGAGCCGTCCATCATCGCGTGCAGCGTGCCGCGCAGCAGTTCCGGATCGCCGGTCGCCGCCGGCGTGAAGGTGAGGTCGATCCACTCGTCGAGTACGGCCAGCGGGTCGAGGTCGGGCGCCCAGGCGAGCCGGCCGATCGTGTAGAGGTTGGCCTGGGCGAGCGGGTGCCCGGTCCAGTAGCGGTCGTCGCCGACGTTGGAGACCACCACCAGGCCGCCGCCCCGGGCGGGCGCGGTGTCGGCGTCCCGTGCCGCGCCGCCGACCAGGTCGGCGACGGTCGGCCCGTCCGGGCCCCACGGGGCGAAGCGCAGCACCTCGCTCCAGTACGGGCCCAGATAGCAGACGTGCCGCTGCTGCCCGGTGTATTCCTGGGTCGCCTGGAACTCCACCGCCAGTCGGGTGCCGGGCATGGCCGCGAGCACCGGTGAGACCGGTTCGCGGGCCTGGAAGTCCATCGGACCGTGCTTCACCTGGAGGACCACGTTTTCCCGGAACCGGCCGTCCAGCGGGGTGAAGTGGTCGTACGCCGCCCGGGCCCGGTCGGTCGACCGGTCGCGCCAGTCCTGCCGGTGGTTGTAGACGAAGGCACGCCAGTGCACGAGACCACCGAACGGCGCGAGCGCGTCGGCGAGCATGTTCGCACCGTCGGCGTGGCTGCGGCCGTAGCGGAAGGGGCCCGGCTGCCCCTCCGAGTCGGCCTTCACCATGAAGCCGCCGAAGTCCGGGATCGCCTCGTACGCCCGGCGGGCCGCCTTCGACCACCAGGCCCGCACGTCGTCGTCGAGCGGGTCGGCGGTGGGCAGCTCGCCGAGTACGACCGGCGCGGCGAAGTTCACCGACAGGTGCAGCCGGATCCCGTACGGGCGGATCAGGTCGGCGATCGCCGCCACGTCGTCCAGCCGCTCGGTGAGCAGCCGGGTCTCCGTCCCGTGCACGTTGACGTTGTTGACCGTCAGCGCGTTCAGGCCGCAGGCGGCGAGGAGGCGCGCGTAGTCGCGTACCCGATCGGGGTCGTGCCGGAGCGCGCCGTCGCGCCAGAAGATCGACCCGCCCGCGTAGCCGCGTTCGACCTGCCCCATCCGTGGGTCCACGGCGACGTTGTCCCAGTGGCTGACCAGCCGCAGCCGCAGCGCGGGCCGGTGCACCTCGGCCGGGCGGTCCGCCCCGAACGCCGCCGCGCCGAGCCGGACGAGGTGGAAGAAGCCGTAGAGCAGGCCGGCGGGCTCGTCGGCGAGCACCACCGTGACGCCGTCCCGGCGGGCCAGCGCGAAGCCCTCCGGGCCGAGCCCGGCAGCCGTCCCGGTGACGATCGTCGCCGCGACCTCCTCCGTCGCGGTCGCCGCACCGGGTGGCAGCGGCCCGGCCGTGCGGAGCGCGAGCATGAGGTCGACCCGGGCGGACGTCCCCGGCCCCGGGGCGACGGTGCCGGCTCCGCCCCGTTCCGGAGCCGCGTCGCCGGGCATCCGTCGGACCGTGCCGCCGTACCGGGCGCAGGCCCGGCCGATCTCGTCGCGCACCGTGTCGACGAGCATGCCGTCGCCACTGACCAGGGTCTGCCGCGAGCCGACCGCCCGGAACGCCTCCGCCGGCAGCCACGCCGGATGGGTCCCCGCCGGTCCGACCTCGGCCGCTGCCGTCCGGGACGGGCCCGTCATCGCTCCGCTCCCGCGCCGTGGCTCTCCTCGCGCAGCACCAGCACGCCGCGCGGGTCGAGCCGGATCGGCTGGCCCGACTCCAGCCGGCCGCCGCCGAGCAGGTCGGTGGCGGCGGTGTGCGCGACCGTCTCGACCGGCTCGGTGCCGTGGTTGAGCAGGAAACGCAGCCGCGTCCCGTCCGCAGCGACCCGCACTGTCGTCTCCAGGTCGGGGACGTCCGCGTACGGGCCGACCAGGTCGTGCCGCTCCAGCACCCGCCGGACCACCCAGTCCACGCCCGGCTGGTCCAGGCCGGCGGCGACGTACCAGCCGTGTCCGGCGCCGTAGGCGTGCCGGGTCACCGCCGGGGTGCCGGCGTAGAAGTCGGCCCGGTAGGTGCCGAGCACCTCGGCGCCCTCCGGGATCACCAGCTCGAAGAGGAGCCGCGCCTCGACCTCGACCTCGGCGGCCTCGCTGCCTGTCTCGGCGGCCTCGCTGCCTGTCTCGGCGGTCTTGGTGCCTGTCTCGGCGCCCGCGGCGGCGCCGGTTCCGGCCGGTGCCGCCGGGTCGCGCAGCCGGACCGGGTTGACCACCTCGGGGCCCCGGGCGTCCCACTCGTCGATCCGGATCCCCATCAGCGGGCCGAGCGGGCCCGGCACGTCCGCCAGGAAGGCGTTGTCGTCCTCGTCGACCCGGCCGGAGAGGAAGGTCGTCAGCACCGAGCCGCCGCGCTCGGCCACCTCCGCCAGCCGTTGCGGCAGATCGTCCTTGAGCATGTGCAGTGCGGGCGCGACCACCACCGGGTAGCCGGCGAGGTCGGCGGTGACCGGCAGCACGTCGACGTCGGCCCCGGCGGCCCAGAGCGCCCGGTAGTACGCGTGCACGATCTGCTGGTAGCGCAGCAGCCGGGACGGGCCGTCGGAGATCTCCAGCGCCCACCAGCTGTCCCAGTCGAAGAGCAGGGCGACCCGGGCCGGTGTCCGGGCGCCCAGCGTCGTCGGCCCGAGCCGGTCCAGTTCGGCGCCGAGCGCGGCCACCTCCCGGAAGACCCGGGTGTCGTCCCGCCCGGCGTGCCCGATGACCGCCCCGTGGTACTTCTCGCAGGCGCCGCGCGAGGCGCGCATCTGGAAGAAGAGGACCGCGTCGGCGCCGTGCGCCACCGCCTGCCAGCTCCACAGCCGCATCACCCCGGGCCGCTTGAGCGGGTTGACGTCCCGGGACGCGGTGTAGCTCGGGGTCTGCTCCATCAGCCAGAACGGCTGGCCGCCCTTGAGCCCGCGCATCAGGTCGTGGGTCAGCGCCATCCAGGCCGGCGAGGTGTCGTCCGGCGGGTAGTTGTCCCAGCAGGCGAAGTCGAGGTGCGGCGCCCAGCGGTGGTAGTCGATCGGCCGGTACATCCCCATGAAGTTCGTGGTGACCGGGACGTCCGGGCTGGACTCGCGGATCGCCGCCTTCTCGTTCCGGAAGTTCGCCAGCATCGCGTCGGACATGAAGCGCAGGTAGTCGAGGGTGATGCCCTGGAAGGCGGTGTGGTTCGGCCCGCGCCAGTGCTCGGTCAGCGCCGACGGCGGCTCGATCTCGTCCCAGTCGGTGAAGGTGTGTGACCAGAAGGTCGTGTACCAGGCGGCGTTGAGCGCGTCGAGGCTGCCGTAGCGGTCGCGCAGCCAGCCGCGGAAGCCGGCGGCGCAGAGGTCGCAGTAGCAGGCGCCGCCGTACTCGTTGCCGACGTGCCAGGCGACGACGGCCGGGTTACCGGCGTAGCGGCGGGCGACCCGGCGGGCCAGTTCGGTGGAGAGCCGGCGGAACACCGGGGAGCTGGGGCAGGAGTTGTGCCGCTGCCCGTACCGGTGCCTGCGCCCCTCGAAGTCCGTCCGGGTCACCTCCGGATGGGCCCGGGCCAGCCACGCCGGGTGCGCCCCGGTGCCGGTGGCCAGGCAGACCTGCCGCCCCTCGGCGGCGGCCCGCTCGACGATGGTGTCCAGGGTCGAGAAGTCGTAGACCTCCGGCGCCGGCTGGGTCAGCGCCCAGTCGAAGACGCCGAGGGTGACGGTGTCGATCCGGGCGGCGTCGAAGAGCCGGTAGTCGTCCTTCCAGACCTCCTCCGGCCACTGCTCAGGGTTGTAGTCGCCACCGAAGGCGATCTTCGGGATGCGGGGCAGACCTGGGCGGCTCACGCCGTGAACTCCTCTTTCACCTTGCTGATCAGCGGGCGGCAGGTGCGGACCAGGGCCAGCACGAAGACCGAGCCGAGCAGCCCGAGTACCGCCTCGGAGCTGACCCAGACCACCCCGGCCGCCACCACCAGCAGGGACAGGGTGCCCAGCGTCACCCCGGGGGTGTGGCCGAGGAAGTGCAGCGCGAGCCGGGCGACGTCCCGGACCCGGAAGCGGAACAGCGAGGTGATCACCAGGGCGTTGACACCCCAGAGCGTCACACCGACCGCGACCAGGACCAGCGGAATCCGCCACCAGCCCGGTACGGCGGCGGCCGCGAAGTTGCTCAGGTTCAGCGCGACGATTGTCAGCCACGCCAGCCAGGGGACCCAGATCGCCAGCGCACCCAGGACGTTCGCCCGGTAGCCGCGCCAGAACAGCACCGCCGGCTTCAGGTCGGTCAGGTCCGGCCGGTGGTGGTGCAGCGCGTACAGGGCGGCGGCCAGGGCCGGCCCGAGCGGCAGCGCGCAGAGCGCGACAAGCGGAAGGTTGCTGCTGTGCCGGTCGAGCAGGAAGAGCGGGACCAGGCCGGGCAGCGTGGTCAGCACCAGCAGCACCTCCACCAGCAGCAGGCTGTAGACCAGCGCGGCGGCCCGGGAGAGTGGTCCGGTGCCGAACCGGTTGGCGGCGCGGCCGAGGTCGTTCATCGCTGCTCCTTCCCGGGGTCCTGCTCGTGCCGGGAGCCTCCGCCCTCCGCCGGAGGCTGGCCGAGCAGCCGGGTCTCGTCCCACCACGGCGGGGTCTCGTCGACCACCGCGGTGATCTCCGCCAGGGTCACCTCGTGCCGGGCCAGGGTGAGGTCGAGCGCGACGCGCCCGGCGACGATCGGCAGGCTGCGGTGGGTGCGGGCCGGTTCGGCCGCCTCCCGCAGCGCGTCGAGCTGCGCCGGGCGCGGCGAGCGGGGCCGGCCCAGCTCCGACCAGGCCGTCCAGGCGTTGCCGAGCTCCTCGTTCACGGTGGAGCGGAGCAGGAAGGCGGCGGCGGCTCCCGGCGGCCCGACCGGGATGGAGAGCGTCACCCGGTGCCGGTCGACCGGTGTCCCGCCGGTGACGTCCACCGGGGCCCAGGCGAGCACGGCGATCCGGCCGGCGGCGTCCCGGGTCACCAGGTGGTCCGCCCCGCGCGCCAGCACCTCGTCGCCGAGCCGGGCGAAGAAGGCGTACAGGTGGTAGGTGGGCTTCTTGATCTGGCGGTGGGTGAGCAGCCCGAAGCCGCCGTGGAAGAGCGAGGTCGGGATGCCCACCTCCTCGAACACGTCGCTGAAGGTCCAGTACGAGAAGGAGTCGACCAGCTCGCCGCCGCCGGCCAGCACCGGTGCCAGGTAGGCGGCGTGCAGCGCCGTGTCGTGGATCGGGTTGTCCGGCCGGTAGGAGGAGTTGAACTCGGTGATGTGCACCGGCAGCCCGGCCAGGGCGGTGTCCCGGAGCAGCTCCCGGGGCGTGCCGAACTGCTCCAGCAGCCGGGACGCCGGAGCCAGTGTCTGGTGCACCCCGAACGGGACGTGCTGGGCCGGCCCGGAGGTGTAGGCGTGCTTGCTGACGAAGTCGACCGGCACGTCACGGGACGCGACGAAGTCGGCGAAGCGCGGCAGCCAGTCGTCGGCGCCGGGGGAGAGGGCGGGCCCGCCGACCTGGAGGTCGGCGTCCACCTCCTTGACGGCGTGCGCGGTCACCTCGTACAGCCGGTGGTACGCCTTCTCGTCCGCGCCCTGCCAGAACTGTTCGAGGTTCGGCTCGTTCCACACCTCGATCGGCCAGCGGCGCACCTCGGCCAGGCCGTACCGGTCGACCAGGTGCGCCAGCGTGGCCCGGACCAGGTCGGCCCACTCCGACTCGGAGCGCGGCGGGGTGACGTTGCCGCGCCACCAGAAGACGGTCTGGGTGCCGGAGGCCAGCTCGGCGGGCATGAAGCCCAGCTCCACGAAGGGGCGGATGCCGAGGTCGAGGTAGGCGTCGATCACCTGGTCGACGTAGCTGAAACTGTGCCGGACCCGGCGCGAGCCCCGGTGCTCGTACGGCCGGTGGACGCCGGCGCCGTCGCTGAGCAGCCCGTGCCCGCGGATGTGCCGGAAGCCGATCTCCCGCTGGACCAGTGCCAGCGAGTCCTGGTAGTCGCGTCGCAGCGCGAGGTCGAAGCGGCCGGTCCCGACGCAGAGCCGCCAGGCGTCGGAGAGCCGTCCCGTCGGGTGCTCCGGTACGGGGATGTGCATCGTGGTCCTCTGTTCCGCGTTGCGCGGGCCCGCCCGCGTGTCCGGGCGGGCCCCCTGGCCGGCGTCCGGTCCGGTCGTGCCCGGGGTGGGCACGACCGGACCGGAACCGTCAGCCGTGTTCCTTCTGGTAGCGCTCGTACGCCTCCTGCACCTTCGCCATGTAGGCGTCCATGTTCTTGCTCTTCAGCTCCGCCACGTAGGCGTCCCACTGGGCGAGGTCCCGCTGCCCAAGGATGAACTGCAGGGTCGCCTGGTAGACGAAGTCCCGCAGCGGCGTCTGCCAGAGCGAGACCTGCTCGCGCTCCTCGTCGGTGAACGGGTACGGCGGTGCCACCGGGCGCGGCGTCCGGGCGTTCATCACGGCCTGGAACTCCTGCTCCTCGGGGGAGAAGAAGGACTGCACCAGTTCGGGCTTGCCGCCGTAGGCGAAGACGCCGTTGTAGAAGCCGAAGTCCTTCTGCAGGTGCTTCGGCGCGTTGGGGTGCAGCCCGATGACGTTGACGTCGGGTGCCAGGGCCGGCTTGCCGGAGGCGTCCTTGACGTGTGTGGTGCCCTCGACGCCCCAGCGGGCGAACGTCTGGCCGTCGTCGGAGTAGTAGAGCCAGTCGATGAACTGCATCATCGCGACGAAGTTCTTGCTGTCCCGGGCCTTCGACGAGATCATGACGCCGTTCTCCAGCCGGCTGGAGGGGTTGATCTCACCCGCCGGACCGATCGGCAGCGGGATCTTGGTCATCGTCGCGCTCGGGATGGTCTTCGCCAGGTCCGGGCGGTAGTCGTTGACCAGCGTCTGCGCGTTGCTGCTGATCACGAAGGACTTGCCGTTGGCGAGCTTCTGCCGGGCCTGGTCGTCGGTCTGGGTGAAGCTCTCCGGGTCGAGCAGCCCTTCCTTCACCAGCTTGTTGAGGTAGGTCAGCATCTGCTTGTACTGCTCGCTGGCGCCGGTGTAGAAGAGCTTCTTGGCGTTCGCGTCCCAGCTGATGTGCTGGAAGTTCCAGCCGGCGCCCTCCAGTCCGTAGGAGGCGGCGAGGATGTTGAGCAGGTTACCGCCCGGGTTGGGCTGGCTGAACCGGTCGGAGAACGGTGTGCTCTCCGGGTACCTCGTCTTCATCGCCTTGAGCACGGTGTAGAGCTCGTCCCAGGTCTTCGGGATCTCGAGGTTGAGCTCGGCGAGGATGTCGGTCCGCATCGCGAGCGAGTAGTCGTGCCACGGCTTCTCGTGCAGGCCGGGGAGGAGGTAGAACTTCCCGTCCGCCTGGCGGCGCTGGTTGATCTCGGGTGTGAGGTTCCACTTCTCGATCTTGTCCTTGAAGTTCGGCATCAGATCGATGTAGTCGCTGACCGGGAGGATCGCGCCGGAGGAGACGAAGGTGTCCTCCTGGCTGGGGTAGGTCTTCGGGATGATGAAGGGCGCGTCACCGGCACCGATCAACAGACTCCGCTTCTGCTCGTAGTCGCTCAGCGGCACCTCGACCGGCTCCAGCGTGACGTTGGTCCGCTTGTTCAGCTCGGACCAGAAGAGCCAGTCCTTCTTGTTCGGGTAGTTCGGGTGGTTGTTGTAGAGAATGGAGAAGGAGAGCGGCTCGGTCGCCGTGAACTGCTGGTTGACGCCGTAGTCGGCCATCGCGCCGGCGCGGTTCTCCGACAGGTCCTGGGCGTCGCCCTCGTCGCCACTGCCGCAGGCGACGAGTGAGAGGGTGAGCGCGCCGGCAGCGACCACCGCTGCTCGGCGCCGGGCTCGTGGGAACATCGGGCTTCCTTTCGCTGGTGGTTCGTGGGTTTGCGACGGGCTCACACCCGCCTGCCGGGCTATCCCTTCACCGCGCCGAGCATCACGCCCGACACGAAATAGCGCTGGACAAAGGGATAGACCAGCAGGATGGGCAGGGTGGTGAGCACGATGGTGACGGACTTGAGCGTCGCCTCCGCCTGCACCTCGTTCGCCTCGTTGATGGCGCCGACGTTCTCCGCGCCGACGGCCCCGGCGATCAGGTTGCGCAGGTAGACGGTGACGGGCAGCAGGTCCTGCCGGTCCATGTAGAGAAAGGCGGAGAACCACGAGTTCCAGAAGGAGACGGCATAGAAGAGGATCATCGTGGCGATGACCGCCTTCGACAGCGGAAGGACGATCCGCAGCAGGATCCCGTACGTGTTCAGGCCGTCGACCGCGGCGGCCTCCTCCAGGTCCACCGGCAGGCTCTCGAAGAACGCCTTCATGACCAGCAGGTTGAAGACGCTTATCGCGTTGGGCAGCACTATCGCCCAGATCGTGTTCTTCATGCCCAGGCTGCTGATCAGGACGTAGTTGGGGATCAGCCCGCCGTTGAAGAACATCGTGAAGACGGCGACGCCGATCAGCGCGGTGCGTCCCTTGAGGTGCTTCTTCGACAGCACGTACGCGAAGCAGGTGGTCATGACCATCGCGATGAGCGTGGCGACGACGGTGTAGACCACCGTGTTGCGGTAGTTGGTCCAGAAGAGCGAGTCCCGCATCACCAGCGCGTACGTGTCGGTGTTGAACCCGCGCGGCAAGAGGGTCACCTCACCGGCGATGATGTACGCCTCGTCGCTGAGCGACCGGGCCACGATGTTGAGGAACGGATAGAGCGTCACCACCACGACACCGGTCAGCACGATGGCGTTGACCACCTGGAAGACCCGGTAGCCCCGGGTGTCCTTGATGCCCCGTCGCCGCTTTCGGGGCCGGGCGAGCTTCTGGGTGGCCCGGTCCGGGTCGGCGGCGGTCTCCGGATCGACGGTGCTGGAATCGACGGTCACCACAGGCTCGTCCCCACTGTGCGACGGGAGATCGCGTTCGCGCTCAGGACCAGGGTCAGCCCGATCACCGCTTCGAAGAGTCCGATCGCGGCGGCGTAGCTGAAGTTGCTCGACTGGAAGGCCATCCGGAACAGGTACGTGGAGATCACGTCCGCCGTCGGGTACGTCAGCGGGTTGTAGAGCAGCAGGATCTTCTCGAAGCCGACCGCCATGAACGTGCCGATGTTGAGGATGAGCAGCGTGACCATCGTCGGCCGGATACCGGGCAGGGTGACGTGCCAGGTCTGGCGCCACCGGTTGGCGCCGTCGATCCGGGCCGCCTCGTAGAGGTTCTCGTCGATGGTGGTGAGGGCGGCGAGGTAGAGGATCGTGCCCCAGCCGACCGTCTGCCACACCTCGGACGAGACGTAGATGGCCCGGAACCACTCCGGCCGTTGCAGGAACGGGATGGGGTCCTCGCCGATGAGCCGGACGATCTGGTTCATCGTGCCGTCGACGGAGAGCAACTGCATCACCATCGCGGCCACGATCACGATCGACAGGAAGTGCGGCAGGTAGGAGACCGACTGGACGAACCGCTTGAGCTGGCGGGTCCGGACCTCGTTGAGCAGCAGCGCCAGCACGATCGGCAGCGGGAAGACGACCACCAGGGTCAGCGTGCCCAGGATCAGGGTGTTGGTGAAGACGTTCCAGAACGACGGGTCGCTGAGAAACATCCTCACGTACCGCAGCCCGACCCAGTATTCGCCGAAGATGCTGCCGCCGGGCTGGAACCGCCGGAAGGCGATCACGTTGCCGAGCATCGGCAGGTAACGGAAGATCAGGAAGAAGAGCAGTGGCAGGACCGCCAGCGAATAGAGCTGCCAGTCCCGGCGGAACGCCTGCCGCCAGGTCCGGCGGTGCGGGCGGGACCGGCGCCGGGGCGTCGGCCGCTGCGGGTCGCCCTCGACGGTGATCCGCGGTGGTGGACCTGCCGTGGTCGGTGCGCTCATCCTCGTACCTCCGCAGTGCTGGGCGGGAGTGCGGCGACCGGCGCGACGCGCGCCGGTGACAGCAGCCGCCGCTCGGGACCGACCTCGCGCTCGGCGCCGACCAGGCGCAGCCGCAGCGTCGCCGCCGGGTCGGCACTGGACCGGCCGAACCGCAGCTCGACATCGCCCGGCTCGACGATCCGCCGGCCGTGCAGCCCGCAGAAGGACGTGACGTCGGCCGGGACCACGAACGTCACGTACGCCGCCTCGCCGGCTTCCAGCGCGACCCGGGTGTAGCCGATCAGCCGGACCACCGGCCTGGTGACCTGGGCGACCGCGTCGTGCAGGTAGAGCTGCACGACCTCGGTGCCGGCCCGCGACCCGGTGTTCCGGACCGTGATCCGCACCGTCACCTCGCCGTCGACCGGCCACGCGACCGAAGAGTCCGGGCCGCCGCCGCTGTTGCCACTGGTGCCGTTGCCGGCACCGTCGGCGGTGCCGGCGTCGACGATCTCCGGCTCGGTCCACTCGAACGTCGTGTAGCTCAGCCCGTGCCCGAACGGGTACGCCGCCGTCGGGTCGACCGACGACACCTCCGAGCGGCGGCCCAGCGGCGGGGCGAGATAGGTGGTGGGCAGCCCGGCGGCGTCCCGGGGCACGCTGACCGGCAGCCGCCCGGACGGGTTCACCGCGCCGGTGAGCACCTCGGCCAGCGCCTGGCCACCCAGCTGCCCGGGGAAGAAGGCGTGCACGACCGCGGCGGCGGCGTCGAACTCATCGCCGAGCGCGTACGGGCGGCCGGCCAGCAGCACCAGCACCACCGGGGTGCCCGTGCCGAGCACGGCCCGGACCAGTTCCGCCTGCACGCCCGGCAGCCGCAGGTCGACGGCGTCGCACCCCTCGCCGGAGGTGCCCCGGCCGAAGAGGCCGGCCCGGTCGCCCACGGCGAGCACGCAGACGTCCGACTCCCGCGCCGCGGCGACCGCCTCGGCGAATCCGGAGGTGTCGTCGCCGGTGATGTCGCAGCCCCGAGCGTGGCGCAGCCGCACCGGAAGCCGGTCGAGCGCGTCGCGCAGCGAGGGGATCCCGACGCCCATCCCGTGTTCGGGGTGCTGCACCCCGACGTGCGCGGGGAAGGTGTAGCAGCCGAGCATGCCCATCGGATCGTCGGCGAGCGGACCCACCAGCGCCACCCGCTGCTCCGGGGCGAGCGGCAGCACGCCGCCGGTGTTGCGCAGCAGGACGACGGACTCCCGGGCCAGCGCGAGCGAGACCGCCCGGTCGTCCTCGTCGTCGAGGTCGAGCGTCTCGACGTCGTCGGGGAGCGGCCGCCACTCCTCGTCGAGCAGGCCGAGCTCGGCCTTCTGGACCAGCACCCGGCGCAGGGCCCGGTCGACCAGCGCCTCGTCGACCGCGCCGGAGCGCACCGCCTCGACCAGCGGGGCTCCGTAGACGTCCACGGTGGGTAGCTCCACGTCGATCCCGGCCCGCAGGGCGAGCCGGGCCGCGTCGCCGGCCCCGGCGGCGACCCGGTGGTTGGTCTGCAGGAACCGGATCGCGAAGTAGTCGGCGACCACGATGCCGGTGAAGCCCCACTCGTCGCGGAGCAGGCCGGTCAGCAGCGACTCGTCGGCGGCGGCCGGAAGGCCGTCGATCTCGGCGTACGAGTTCATCACCGACCGCGCGCCGCCGAGCCGCACCGCCATCTCGAACGGCGGCAGGATGACGTCGGCGAACTCGCGGCGGCCCATCGGCACCGGCGCGTGGTTGCGCCCGCCGCGCGAGGCCGAATAGCCGGCGAAGTGTTTCAGGGTGGCGACGACGCCGCCGCGTTCCAGTCCTCGGACGTACGCCGCACCCACCGTCCCGACCAGGTACGGGTCCTCGCCGATGGTCTCCTCGGTCCGGCCCCACCGGTAGTCACGGGTCACGTCGAGCACCGGCGCCAGCCCCTGGTGTACGCCGGCGGCGCGCATGGCACGCGCGATCCGGCCGGCCGCCTCCGCCACCAGTTCGGGGTCGAAGGAGGCTCCCCAGTTCAGCGGTGCCGGAAAGACGGTCGCCTGCCAGGCGGCGAAGCCGGTGAGGCACTCCTCGTGGACCTGGGCCGGGATCCCGAACCGACTCGCCGCGACGATCTGGGCCTGCGAGGCGGCCAGGGAACGCGCACCGGCGACCGGGTCGACCGGCGCGGTCCCGAACGGGCGGGTGAGCTGGCCGAGGCCGTGCGCGATGATGTCCTGCCACCGCACGCCGTCACCGACCATCTCGGCCTGGTGCGGGGCGACCCCTTCACCCGACGCCTCGGCACCGACCCAGACCCCGACGAGCTGGGCGACCTTCTCCTCCAGCGACATCAGCGGAAGGAGCGCCTCGGCCCGCTGGGCAGGGGAGAGCCGCGGGTCCCGCCATGCGGCGGAGATCTCCGTCGTGGCGCCGTCGGTGACGGGCGACTGGCCTGTCATGCCATCCCTTCGGGGTCGACCGGGACGCTGTCCTACGTGGGTGGTGGGGCAGCCCGGGCCGGTACGTCTTCGAAACTTTCGGCAATGTCCGCGTTACCTGTGCCGGGGAACTTAAGCGTCGTGACGAAGATGTGTCAAGGGTCTCTGAACTGCTGTATCCGTGATGGGACCGAGTATCGGGCGGTAACGGTCCGGATGGCTGGTCGAGACGCGCCGCACGATCACGCAACGATCGGGTGGTCCGATGTTAAGGTTTCGCACCGAAAGTTTCGGGACCTTGCGGGAGGCTGTCAATGACGAGATCCCGGCGGATCGTCGGCTCGGGCGCTGCGACGATCGCGACCATCGCCGACGAGGTCGGCGTCTCCCTCACCACCGTCTCCAAGGTCCTCAACGGTCGCTCGGACGTCGCGCCCGAGACCCGGGCCAGGGTCGAGGCCAGTCTGGAGCGGAACCGCTACCGGCGCCGGGTCAAGCGCCAGCCGGCCGCGGCGAGCCAGATCGACCTGGTCTTCCACGAGGTCGACTCCGGCTGGGCCACGGAGATCATCCGTGGCGTGGACGCGGTCGCCGAGGCCGCGAAGGTCGACGTCGTACTCTCCCAGCTCGGCGGGAGTCACCGGCCGCCGCAGCGGTGGCTGGACGGGGTGCTGCTGCGCCAGCCGCTCGGCGTACTGCTCGTGCTCTGCAACCTGACGGAGCCGCAGTCGCAGCAGCTCCAACGCCGCTCGATTCCCTTCGTGGTCGTCGACACCGACAGCGCGACCTCGGCCTCGGTGCCGACCGTCGGCTCCAACAACTACAACGGCGGGCTGCTCGCCACCCGGCACCTGCTGGAGCTCGGCCACCGCCGGATCGCCTGCATCTCCGGCCCCGACGACATGCTGTGCAGCCGGGCCCGGACGGCCGGGTTCCGGTCCGCGCACGACGAGGCCGGGATACCGGTGGAGCCGGGCCTGGTCCGGTACGGCATGTTCGCCGCCCACGCCGGCTACCAGCACGGGATGGAGCTGCTGAGCCGGCCGGACCGGCCGACGGCGATCTTCGCCGGCTCCGACATGCAGGCCCTGGGTGTGCTCCGGGCGGCCCGGCAACTCGGCCTGGCGGTCCCGACCGACCTCTCCGTGATCGGTTACGACAACCTGCCGGTGGCCGCCTGGGTCGGCCCCGCCCTCACCACCATCAACCAGCCGCTGCGGGACATGGCCGGCACGGCCGCCCAGATGCTGCTCGACCTGGCCAGGGGAGCGGCGCTGCCGACCAGCCGGATCGACCTGGTCACCGAACTGGTCGTCCGCGAGAGCACCGCCCCGCCACCACCCTGGTGAGCGGTGCCCTCACCAGTCCGCGTCCTGGCACACCTTCTCGGTGGTGGGAGGCTCGATCTGCAGGGTGCAGTGGTCGATGCCGAAGATGTTGTGCAGCCGGGCCCGCGCCGCGGCCAGCACCGGCGCGACGTCGGCGCCCGGGGCCAGCGCGAGGTGCGCCGAGGCGACGTCCATCCCGGAGGTCAGGGTCCAGACGTGCAGGTCGTGTACGCCGGCCACCCCCGGCACCGCGATCAGGCAGGTCGCCACGGCGCCGACGTCGATGTGCGGTGGCGCGGCCTGCACCAGCACCCGCACCGCGACCCGGGCCAACTGCCAGGTGCGGGGCAGGATGAAGAGGCCGACGGCGACCGCGACGACCAGGTCCGCGTACCGCCAGCCGGTGGTGGCGATGACGACGGCGGCGACGATCACGCCGACCGAGCCGAGCAGGTCGCCGAGGACCTCGAGGTACGCCCCCCGGACGTTGAGGCTCTCCCGGGCGCCCGCGCGCAGCAGCAGGAACGCGACCACGTTGGCGGCGAGGCCGATGACCGCGACCACGAGCATCGGTCCGGCCAGCACCTCCGGTGGGTCACCGAAGCGGCGGACAGCCTCGACGAGGACGAAGATCGCCACGCCGAAGAGGAGCACGGCATTGGCCAGCGCGGCGAGCACCTCCAGCCGGTAGAGCCCGAAGGTGCGCTGGGCGTGCCGGGCCGCCCGGCTGGCGGCGGTGATCGCGGCGAGGGCGAGCCCGATGCCGAGCACGTCGGTGAACATGTGGCCGGCGTCGGAGAGCAGGGCCAGCGACCCGGTCCACCACGCCGCCGCCGCCTCGACCACCATGGCGGCGCCGAGCACCGTCACCGCTGCCCAGAGCGGCCTGCGATGGCGTTCCCCCGCTCGTATCGCCTGGCCGCCGTGGTCGTGGCCCGCGCCCATGTGTCAAGCCTCCCGCCGTCGACGCCGTCGGGAACAAAATATGCGTACATTGCAATGTGTGCAAGTTGAAACTGGGACCCGATGTCGACGCTGACGTGCGCGGACCGCTCCGACCGGCCGCCGGCAGACCCACCCGGGCCTACCCGACGGACGACGTCAGGCGCTCTCCCGCAGGACCAGCTCGGACGGGTACGCGGTGGCCGGCGGCACCCGGGCCCGGTCGAGCGCGGCCGCCGCCGCTGCCGTGGCGATCCGCTCGACGGGGTGGCTTGCCGTGGTCAGGGCCGGCGCGCTCAGCCCGGCGAACGGCACGTCGTCGAAGCCGGCGACGGCGATGTCTCCCGGCGTGCCGATCCCGCGCCGGCGCAGCGCCGCGAGCGCGCCGAGCGCCATCGCGTCGCTGTTCGCGAAGACCGCGTCGGTGTCCGGCCAGCGGTGCAGGATCGTCAGCATCGCGGCCCGGCCGCCGGCGGCGGTGAAGTCGCCCGGCACCAGCCGGATCGGCAGCCCGGCCGCCGTCATCACCTCGTGGTAGGCCGCCACCGGCCGCCGGGTGCAGGGCATCCACTCCGGGCCGGTGATCATGGCGATCCGGCGCCGCCCCGATCCCTGGAGGTGGCCGACGATGCTGCGGGTCGCGCCCCCGTTGTCGACGTCGAACGACGGTACGCTCCGGGAGCCGACACCGATCGAGACGACCCGTCCCGTCAGGGCGGCCGGCACCGCCTCCAGGATCGGTTCGGTGGTGTTGACCAGCAGCACGCCCCGGACGCCCCGGTCCTCGGCCAACCGCGACAGCCTGGCGGGCGCGTGCAGCGGCAGCCACTCCAGCGACACCCCGACCTCGCGCAGCGCGCAGACCTCGGCGGCGGCCCGCACCACCCGGTCGACGTAGGGGTCGTGCAGCACGTCCGGCGCCCAGCCCGCGACGGCCACGACCAGGCGTACCCCGGTGCCGGAGGCGAGTGCCCGGGCCGCCGGGTCGGGTGCGTAGCCGAGTCGCACGGCGGCCGCGACGACCCGGTCCCGGGCGGTCTCGGAGGCCGCGCCGTACCCGGCGATGACCCGGGAGGCCGTCGACCGGGAGACTCCCGCGATCCGGGCCACGTCCTCCAGGGTGGCCCGGCGCGGCGCCGGCCTAACCACGCCGGCTTCCCGGAACGGCGCGCGGCGGAGGAGAGACAGGCGAAGCGGCGGTACGACCCTGCTGGCGCATGGAAAAACTATGCCACGGCCCCGGGCGGGCGGGGTGCCGGCGAACCCGTACCATCCCGCCCCGGCCAGCACTGACCGCCCCACCGCCACCGACCCCACCGTCACCGACCCCACCGTTGCCGGCCACGTTGATTACAGGCTTGCGTCGAGAGCGCTCCCAGGGGTGCGATCGGACCGGTGGCGCGCGCCGGTGCGGGGGCGGTGCGCGCCGTCGAGGAAGCGGAGGGAAACCAGGTGAAGCGGTCTGCCGGCACACTCCGGCCGCCGTCCGTACCGCCTCAGGTCGTCGCGGCCCGGACCGGCGTGGCCGTGGTCTTCGGGCTCAACGGGCTGGCCGTCGCCTCGTGGTTCGCCCGCGTCCCGGCCGCCCGGGACGCGCTCGGGCTCACCCCGGGACAGCTGGGCGCCCTGCTGCTGGCGCTCTCCGCGGGCGCGGTGCTGGCGCTCTCGACCGCCGGAGCGCTGACCCACCGGCTGGGCACGGCCCGTACGGTCGCGGGCGGGACCGGGCTGGCCGCGCTCGGACTCGCCCTGGCCGGTGTCGCCGCCAGCGACTGGCGTGCCGTACCGGCCGTGGCGGTCGGGCTCTTCGCCCTCGGCTACGGCTCGGGCACCTGCGACGTCGCCATGAACGTCGAGGCGGCGGTGGTGGAACGGCGGCTGGTGCGCACGGTGATGCCCCGGTTCCACGCGGCCTGGAGCCTGGGCACGGTCGCCGGGGCGGCGGCCGGCGCCGCCAGCGCCCGCGTCGGCGCCGCCATCGGTCCGCATCTCGGGCTGGCCGCCGCCGTGACGCTCGGCGGTACGCTCCTCGCGGTCCGGTCGTTCCTGCCGGCGTCCGCCCCGCCGGCCGACGCGACGACCGGCTCCCGCCGGGGCAGCGGGGCGCTGGCCGCCTGGCGTGAGCCGCGCACCCTGCTGATCGGCCTGCTGGTGCTGGTGATGGCCTTCACCGAGGGGACCGCCAACGACTGGCTGGCCGTGGCCTTCGTGGACGGTCACCGGGTGACCGAGGCGCTCGGCGCGCTGGCCTTCGGCGTCTTCGTCGCCGCGATGACGGTCGGCCGGACCACCGGCACGATCGCCCTGGACCGCTGGGGCCGGGTGCCGGTGCTCCTCGGCGGCACCGTGCTGGCCGCGATCGGCGCGACGACGACGGTGCTCGCGGACCCGTGGCCGCTCGCGCTCGCCGGAGTGGTCGTCTGGGGGCTCGGTGCGTCGCTCGGCTTTCCGGTCGGCATCAGCGCCGCCGCCGACGAGGAGGAGCGGGCCGCCGCCCGGGTCAGCGTGGTGTCGATGATCGGCTACACCGCGTTCCTGGCCGGGCCGCCGCTGGTCGGGTTGCTCGGCGATCGGGTCGGCAGCCTCCGGGCCCTGCTGGTCGTACCGTTCATGCTGCTGCCCGCGCTCGTCCTGGTGCCGGTCGCCCGACCGCCCGCCGACCGGCCGTGAGGCACGGCGTCGTCGCCTGGGCGATGCCTGGGCAGCCCTGACTCTTAACCTCGTCGTCGCCGGTCCATCGCGTGGATGACGTGCCGTTGTCGGCGCGCAGGAGTTGCTTGTCAAGGGTTCCCATCGTCCCTGAACAGGAGCCGATCCACGTGCCTCCATCTCGTCGTACCCTCCTCACCGGTGGCGCCGCGGGCGTCGGCCTCGCCGTCGCCGGTGGGGTCCCGTCCCTGGCCCAGGCCCACCCCGGCCGGCCCCGCCCGCCGGTCCGGGCCGGTCACGTGCCCTTTCCGCCACTGGTGGACGACCCCGACGGCATCCTCGCCCTGCCCGAGGGCTTCAGTTATGCCGTGGTCACCCGGGCGGGCGTGACCCGGCTCGACCGCGGCCAGGGCCTGACCCCGGCCGACCACGACGGGATGGCCGTCTACGACGCAGGCCGCGGCCGCTACACCCTGATCCAGAACCACGAGATCGACCCGGGCGCCGAATTCGGTGTGCCGCACGTGCGGGGCACGGTCTACGACCCCGGCGCCGTCGACGCCGGCGGTTGCACCGTGATCAGGACCGACCGGGCGGGTCGCAACCTCGGTGAGTTCGTCGCCCTCTCCGGCACCGTCGCCAACTGTGCGGGCGGGCCCACCCCGTGGGGGACGTGGCTGACCTGCGAGGAGACGGAGGACAGGGCCGGCGACGGCTGGGCGGAGGACGGCCGGACCGGCGTCTTCCGGAAGGATCACGGCTACGTCTTCGAGGTCTGGGCCGACGGCAGCGCGGACCCGCGGCCGATCAGGTGCCTGGGCCGCCTCTCCCACGAGGCCCTGGCGGTCGACAGGGACCGCACCAGGATCTACCTCTCCGAGGACGCCGACGAACCCAACGGCCTCTTCTACCGCTGGAGCGCGCCCCGCGGAGTCCGGCTCGGCCCGGGGGTGCTCACCAGGCTCGGCCCGGATGCCGGCGTCCTCGCCGCCATGCAGATCATCATGGACGACGGCTCGGTGCTGCCGGACGTCGCCTACCTGACCTCGGCTCAGCTGGGCCGTCCCTTCCCGGTGCGCTGGATCGAGGTGCCCGAGCGCGACGCGCGGACCACGAGCCTGCGCGAGCAGTTCACCGATGCCCAGGTCACGCGCGGACGCAAGTTCGAGGGGGTGTGGGGCACCGACGAGGGCGTGTACGTGGTCAACTCCTACGCCTGGGAGGACGGCGACCTCCCGGCGGACGCGGCTCCGCACGACGGCATGGTCTGGTTCTACGACTACCGGGCGCAGACCATCCAGCTGGTGACGTACTTCCCGCACCAGACCGCGTCGGAGGAGGGTACGGCGGTCAGGTACACCGACCTCACCTTCGACGGCCCGGACAACGTGACCGTCACCCCGTGGGGCAGCCTCGTGCTCGCCGAGGACGGCTCCGGCGCCTCCCACGTGCTCAGCGCGGTTCCGGGCGGCCCGACCTACGCGATCGCCCGCAACCAGCTCAACGACTCCGAGTTCTGTGGTCCGACCTTCACCGCCGACGGCAGGGTGCTGTTCGTCAACATGCAGGACCCCGGCCTCACCCTGGCCATCACCGGTCCCTGGGAGAAATACCTGGGCTGACGGCGGAAAGCCGGAGCGGGCGGTGGGGCCGGGCGATCTGCCTGACCCCACCGCCGCCGACCAGCCGACCGGAAAGGTCCGGTCAGCGCCGGACAACCGCCGGGTCCGGGTCCGGACCCGGGCCGGTCGCCGGTGGCGCGCCGTCGACGGCGCCGGCCGCGGTGGCGGCCCTGGTCGCGGTGGCGGCGCCGGTCGCCGGGTCGGGCAGGTCGAGGCTGGTCCGCAGCGTCACCGGCCTGAGCAGGAGGGCGGCGATCACCCCGACCACCGCGATCGCGGCGGAGATCAGGAAGATGTGCCCGGTGGCGTCGCCGTACGCGTCCCGCACGATGTGCACGACGGCGTCCGGCAGCGCGTTCAGGTTGAGGCTGCCACCGGCGCTGCCCGCTCCCGAGGCCGGGATGCCGGCGGCGGCCAGGTCGTGGGTGATCTGTTCGGTGACCCGCCGGGCGAGCACCGCACCGAGCACCGAGACCCCGATCGTGCCGCCGAGCGAGCGGAAGAACGCCACCGAGGCGCTCGCGGCGCCGATGTCCCGCAGCGGCACGGCGTTCTGCACCGCGAGCACCAGGTTCTGCATGGTCATCCCGACCCCGGTCCCGACCAGCAGCATCGCCCCGCCCACGAAGACCAGCGAGGTCGTGTGGTCGATGGTGCCGAGCATCAGGAAGCCGGCGACCAGCAGGACCGCGCCGACCACGATGTACGGCTTGATCCGCCCGGTGCGGGTGATGAGCCGCCCCACCACGATCGAGGAGACGAGCACCCCGACCATCATCGGGATGGTGAGCAGGCCGGCCTCGGTCGGGCTGTAGCCACGGCCGATCTGGAAGTACTGGCCGAGGAAGACGGCGCCGCCGAACATGGCCATCCCGACCGCGAGGCTGGCGACGATCGCGAGTGCCGTGGTGCCCTGCCGGACGATGTCGAGCGGCACCACCGGCTCGGCGGCGCGGGCCTCGACGGCGACGGCGAGGACGAGCAGCAGCAGGGCGCCGCCGACCATGGCGCCGGTCTGCCAGGAGAGCCAGCCGAACGAGCCGTCGACGAACGAGATCCAGATCAGCAGCAGGCTGACCCCGGCCGCGATCAGGCCGGCGCCCAGGTAATCGATCTTCACGTTCTCCCGCCGGACCGTGACCAGGTGCAGGGTGGCCTGGAGGACGAGCAGGGCGATGATCGCGATCGGTACGCCGACGAAGAAGCACCAGCGCCAGCCGAGCCAGGAGGTGTCGACGATGACGCCGCCGAGCAGCGGACCGCCGACGGTGGCGAGCGCCATCACGCCGCCCAGGTAGCCGTTGTAGCGACCCCGCTCCCGCGGCGGGATCATCGCGGCGATCACCACCTGGACCAGTGCCTGTAGCCCGCCGACCCCGATTCCCTGGAAGGCGCGGGCGGCGATGAGCTGGCCGGCGTTCTGGCTCAACCCGGCCACCACGGAGCCGAGTACGAAGATCAGGATGGCGCTCTGGACCAGCGCCTTCTTGTTGAACAGGTCCGCCAGCTTGCCCCAGATCGGGGTGGTCGCGGTCGCGGTGAGCAAGGTGGCGGTGACCACCCAGGTGTACTGGGTCTGCGTGCCGTTCAGCGCACCGATGATCTTGGGTAGGGCGGTCGAGACCACGGTGCTGCTCAGCAGTGCGACGAAGAGCACCAGCAGCAGGCCGCTGAGCGCCTCCAGGGTGCGCCGATGGCTCATCGGCTCCGCTTGGGGCGCGGATGCCGGGGCGGTGGGTGCGCTCATCGCGCGGCCTCCAGGTCGTGTCGGGGGTTGATCGTTCCAGGCCCCTGGTCGGGGCTGCCGTGGATGGTGCCGAGCTGGTCGAGGCTGCCCTGGATGTCTCTGCCGAGCCGGTCGAGGGCGGTGCTCAGCGCCTCGATCTCGGCCGGCCGCCAGCCGGCGAGTGCGCGGCCGAGCAGGTCGCCGTACCAGTCGCGGGCCTCGGCGAGGGCCCCGCGCCCGTGGTCGGTGACGGCGAGGAGGCTCGCCCGCCGGTCCGCCGGGTCGGCCTGCCGGACCACCAGGCCGCGCGCCACCAGCGTCGCCACGGCCCGGCTGACGGTGGAGGGGTCGAGCCCGGAGCGGTCGGCCAGCTCCTTGGCGTGGCAGCCGCTCGCCGGGCCGGCCAGCTCGTCGATCTGGAGCAGCATGCCGACCATGCCGGACGGTACAGCCGGGCGTTCGACCTCGCGCCGGTGCCGGATCATCCGCAGGGCGGACATCAGGTCGCGCAGCCGGTCGCCGAGCTCGGTGTGCCGAGCGCTCGTCTCCACCTCGCCTCCCCGTGCGGTTGGTTGCCGCACACAAGGATCTCCGTTTAGTTGCCCATTGTGCAAGTTTTCTCGATGAGAAGTGATCCACCCCACCGGTACGCTGTTCCCGATGGATGAGACGGTGGGGCGGCGGGAGCGCAAGAAGGCCGCGACGCGCGAGGCGCTGCACCGGGCGGCCCTCCGGCTCGCCGCGGAGCAGGGGCCCGACCGGGTGACGGTGGAGGCGATCGCCGATGCGGCCGACGTCTCCCGCCGGACATTCTCGAACTACTTCTCAAACAAGGAAGAAGCTCTCTTCCACCTCGATGTGGTGCGGATCCGCCGCCTGCTGGAGCTGGTGCACTCCCGGCCGCTGGAGGAGCCGCCCTGGACGGCGCTCACTTGGGCAGCCGAGCAACACGCCCGGGAAGGCGCGGACGTCGACCCGCTCTGGCTCGCCCAGCGGCGGCTGCTGCGCAACCATCCGAGCCTCGCGGCCCACCAGGTCGCCGCGTACGGCACCGCCGAGCAGGAGTTCGCCGCCGAGATCGCCCGACGCCTCCCCGACGACCCGGAGACGCCACTGCGGTCCCAGGTGCTCGCCGGTGCGTTCCTGCACGCGCTGCGCGCGGCGAACCGGCACTGGGCAGACCATCCCGAGCGTTCCCTGGCCGAGCTGGTGCGCGCCGCCCTCGGCTATCTGACGACGGTGTGACCGACCGGGCGGCCCCGGCAGGTGCCGCCCCGACCCGTCGGGGCCGACGGGCCACGGGTCGTGCTGGCAACGTGGACATACGGTGGGCGGGGCAAGGTCGACCGGACGGCCGTGCGGGAGGTCGACGTGCGCATCGCCGGCTACAACGTGGAGAATCTGTTCGACAGGGCCCGCGCCCTCGATCAACGGACCTGGGCGGAGGGGCGGCCGGCGCTGGAGGCTTTTCAACGCAGCTGCGAACTGCTCGAGGAGCCTGTCTACACTACCGGGATCAAGCACGATATCTTACGCGAGCTGCGTCGACTCGGACTGCACCGGAGTGACAAGGCCCGCTTTGCCCGCCTGCGCCAGAACCGGGGACGCCTGTTGAGACGGTCGCGCGACGGCCGCGTCGAGATCCTGGCCGACGGCCGCGCCGACTGGGTGGGCTGGGTCGAGTTGACCACCGACCGGGTCGACGAACTGGCGTTGCTCAACACCATGAGGGTCATCCTGGACGTCGGTGCCGACATCCTCGGGGTGGTCGAGGCCGAGAACCGCCTCGCCCTCAGACGTTTCGCGGACTCCGGCCCGGCCGTCGCCGATCGGGTCCGGTACCCGCACGTCATGGTGGTCGACGGTAACGACGAGCGGGGAATCAACGTCGGGGTGATGTCCACGACGGAGTATCCGCTCGTCGCGCAGCGCAGCCACGTGGACGACGCCGACGACACGGGGCGGATATTCAGCCGGGACTGCCCGGAGTACCACTTCCGGATCCCGGACGGACGGCGCCTCGTGGTCCTCGTCAACCACCTCAAGAGCAAGGGCTACGGCGGCAAGGCCGCCTCCGACGCGATCCGCCTCCGGCAGGCACAACGGGTCGCCGAGATCTATCGCGACCTGGTGGCCGACCACACCCCACTGGTCGCGGTGCTCGGCGACCTGAACGACACACCGGAGAGTGCGCCGCTGGCTCCGCTGCTCGGTGGCACGGACCTGCGCGACATCGCGGCACACCCGGGCTTCGACGACGGTGGCCGCCCGGGTACGTACGGCTACTGCGCCGCCCGGAACAAACTCGACTACGTCCTGCTCTCACCGTCGCTCTATGCCAGTGCCGTGGGTGGAGGGATCCTCCGCAAGGGAGTGTGGGGCGGTCGCCGCGGCACGCTGTGGCCGATCTACGACACGATGACCCGGCAGGTCCACGCCGGATCCGACCATGCCGCGATCTACGCGGACCTGAATCTGTCGGGATGACGCCGATGCCGCACGCGGGTAACAAGGATCACGGGGTCGGCAGGACTGGTCGTCGCAGGCTGGAGGGGAGATGACAGCGACTGCGGCCGCGACGAACCTCGCCTCCGGTGAGCCCCCGATCAACTTTGCGGCCCACCAGTTCCGCGCCGGCAACATGGCGGGTGCCCGCGACGACTTCGAGCAGATGCTCGCCATGCTGATCCAGGCGGTCCATCCCGGTGCCCGCGCGATCGCGGCCAACCCGGGCGACTGGGGAATCGACATTCTTCTCGGCGAGCTGTCGGGTCTGGTCGTGATCTGGCAGTCGAAATACTTCTGGCCGGCGGTCACCCGATCGGCGCAGGCGCAGATCCGCGAGTCGTTCGACTCCGCCCTGTCGGCCGCGAAACGCAACGGCTACGAACTGAGCCAGTGGATTCTCTGCGTGCCGTCGAGCATGGACCCGGCCACCGCGCAGTGGTGGGACAGGTGGCAGGAGCGGCGTCAACGGGCGACCGGTGTGGCGATCGAGCTCTGGCACGAGACGACCCTGCGGAACCTGCTCGCCAAGCCGGACGTCAGCCACGTCCGGCGGCACTTCTACGACCCGTACGTCCCGGCGCAGGTGCCGCGTACCCCGCTGCGCGACCTGGACCCGGGCGCCGCCACCGACCTGGATCGGGCACTCTTCGTGCGGCAACTGCGCGCCGCCGGGCACACCGAGTTCCATGCCGCCAAGCGCGAGTTCTTCAACGCCGAGCTGCTCGCCCGCGAGATCGCGGACAAGCGGGTCGTCGCGGAGCTCAGCGCCCTCGGCGAGGCGGACGGGCTCGTGCACAGCATCTGGGAGGCCCGGTTCAACGCGGCCTGCCAGCAGGAGCCGGTCGACGTACGGCTGCCCGGCCTGCACGCGGGCGTCATGCGGGAGATCCGCGAGACGACGGCGTTTCCGGCGGCGCTGCCCGCCGGCCCGGTACACCGGTGCGGCCTGATGCACCGGGTGGTGCAGGACCGCCGGGCGGGCTGGGTGGTGCGCTGGCGCGAGATCGCGGCCGAGGGGGCGCCGTGAACCCGGACGAGGTCGCCGTCTTCCGCCAGGCCCGGCTCGTGCTCCTGCTCGCCGCGAGCGCGGAGCGGGCACCGGAGGGGGTCGACGCCGAGCGGTTGGGGATCTACGACTTCCTGGCCGCACATCCGTTGCTGCTGGCCCGGGGGGAGGACGATCCCGACCGGCTCACCCTCCGGCTCACCGGCTTCGACGAGCGGTCAATCTGCTACGCCAGCCCCGCCCAACGCTTCGTCAGCGGTCAACTGGTCCTCGCCCGCGACCTCGCCGACCTGGTCGGCCGTGGCCTGGTGAGCGTGACCGTGTCGGGCCGGATCAGATACCGGCTCACCCCCGCGGGCGCGAGCATGGCCAGCCGATTCAGCGCGATGTATTCTCAGGCGTACGTCACAGCCGCCCGGATCGTCATCCGGCGGACCCGACGGCTGAGCGGGCGGAAACTGCGTGAGAGCCTGCGGCAGTGGCTCAGCACGCCGGGCCGGCCGGACGGACAACTTCATCCGGCGCACCTCCTCGACAGCGGACATGTCCCAGACGCTCCGTCCTCCACCGATCCGACGGGGCAGACCAGACGGCCGGAGGACAGGACATGATCGACGACCCGGTGCCGCCGCTCGGCGGCTCGCACTCACACGGGATCCGGCTCCGCCGACTCCGGTTGCATGCCGAGGGCCGGACATATGACGTCGACTTCCGCGGCGCAGACGACTCGCCCCGACCACTGTCGGTGATCGCCGGGGCGGTCAGCACCGGAAAGACGACGATTCTCGAGTTCGTCGACTACTGCCTGGGCGCCTCGGACCATCCACGCCACCCCGAGATCACGCCGAAGGTGCGGGCCGCCACCCTGGAGGTCGAGCTCTCCGGCTCGCCGTACCTGATCGAACGGGCCGTGGGCGAGCCCTCCACCTTCGCCTACGTCCGGGCCGGACGGCTGGACGAACCCGGTGCCACACCGCCGGAGCGACGCCCGGTACGACCGGCCGGGCATCCCGACAGCCTCTCCAGCCTGCTGCTGTCGCACTGCAAGCTCGAAGGCGTCCAGCTCCGGGACGATCTCACCCGGGCCGAGGCCGACACCGACCCGCTCAGCTTTCGCGACCTGATGTGGCTCTGCTTCCTGCCCAACGAGCGGCTCGACGACAAGAACCTGCTGTTCGAGAACGTCACGATGAAGCACCTCAAGCTCCGGCAGGTCGTGGACGTCGTGTTCGACATCCACGACGACCACTCGGTGGAGCTGGGCAGGCGCATCCGGGCGGTCGAGGCGGATCTCGTCGCCGCGCGCGACGCCTACCGGGTGGCCGAGCAACTCGTCGAGGAGCAGCAACTGGGCGGCCGGGCAGAGCTGGAGGCACTGCACCGCAACGCCAAGAGCGAGATGTCGGAAGCGGCCCTGGCCGTGGCCGCACTCGACACCCGGGCGCGGGCCGACACCACCTTCGCGGAGGACCTGCGGGAGCGGCACCGGGCGGCGGCGCACGACGCCCGCCGCGCCGCCGCGATGCTCCGCGACCGGGAGACGCAGGTGGAGCGGATGACCGCCCTCCGCACGACCTACGCGGAGGACGTGAGCAAGCTGACCATGCTCGCCGAGGCGGGCCGCCTCTTCGAGCCTCTGCGGGTGACCGCATGTCCGTCCTGCCTCACCCCGCTCGCGGGCTCGGAGAGCCGGTGCGGGGCATGCCAGTCCGACCTCACCGCGCAGACCGCGACCGACGGAGCGGCCGGGGCGCTGGACGTGAGCGCCGAACTCCGCTCGGCCAAGGCGAAGCTGAGCGAGCTGACCGACTACCTGGCCGAGCTGGAGCGCGAGGTGCCGCAGTTGCGGGTGGCGGCGGAGCGTGCCCAGGAGGCCGAGGCCCGGGCGGCGGCAGAGGTCGACGTGGTCACCGCCCACGTGGTGACACCATACCTGGCACAGCGGGACGCGCTCGCCCGTCGCCGGGAGGATGCCGGCGCCGCCATCCAGCGGGCGGCGGGCGGTCTTCGCCTGATGCACAGCCTGGAGCGACGCGCGGCGAACATCGACCGGAAGGCGGCGTTGCTCGCGTCGCTGCGCGAGGAGTTGGCCGGTGCCGGCGGCCAGCCGTCCCGCACGGACCGGTCGACGATGATCGGCCGGCTCGGCCAGCGGTACCGGCAGATACTCGAGGAGTGGCGCTACCCGAAGATCGCGGACGCGTACCTCGCCGAGAACCTCACCCCCTACATGCGGGGCAAGCCCTACACCGCCGCGTCTGCCGGCGGTCGCACCCTCATCGCCCTGGCCTGGCAGCTCGCGCTCTTCGAGATCGCCTGGGAGACGCGCTCGTCCCACCCCGGGTTCCTGCTGCTCGACAGCCCGCAGAAGAACTTCGGCCAGACCGGGGAGCACGGCACCGACCTGGCCGACGCCGCGACCATCGAGCAGATCTACCGGCACCTGGACACCTGGTTGGCGGGCAGGGGCGCGGGAGCACAGATCGTGGTGGCGGACAATGCCCCGCCGCTCTCCGCGGCCTCCGGGATCATCGTGCGCTTCTCCCGCCGGCCCGAGCAGCCGCCCTACGGGCTGATCGACGACGAGACGAGCTGACGCGGCGGCCGGTCGGGTACGCCGACCGGCCGCCGCGGCGCGTGCCGAGCCTCGTCACGCGCCGGGTCCGCCCTACGGAGCCGGATACTCCGTGAGGTAGACCGGCACCCCGACCCGGGTCGTGTCGGCCGGCTCGCCGACCCCGTTGACGACGTGGTCGATGGTGCCGGCGCTGAGGTTGACGGTCATGACGTGGTGCAGCCGGACGCCCGGCGTCACCGGCACCTCGAAGCCGTTCTCGGTGTGGATCGACGGGTTGTTCTGGTTGAAGACGTACACCCCGCCGCCGTGCAGGGTGTGCCGGCGTACCCGGTCGCCGACCTTGTAGCCGGCCCAGCCCTCGACGTCGCCGTTCATCCAGTCGGCCTGGGTCGGCGGGTCGTAGGGCAACTCGTTCTGGTAGAGGACCGTGGTGCCGTCCTCGCCGTTCCAGACCGTGTTGTAGCGCTGGAAGTGCTCGACGAAGAGGCCGGTGGCGGTCACGTGGTCGCCGTTGATGACGGCGCCGTAGCGACCGGTGTTGGTACGCCAGCGGTCCGTGTCGCCGTTGACGCCCTCGGTGAAGCCCTCGACGCCGTGGTCACCGCGCCAGACCCAGGTGTGGTCGATGAGCACATGGTCGCTGTTCACCTCCAGCGCGATGTGCGTCCGGCCGATGTGCGGACCGCCGACCCGGAAGTAGACGTCGGAGAGGGTCGTCGGGTTGGCCGGGGTGCTGTGGTCGCGGCCGCGCCGGCTGCCGACCCGGAGCAGCACCGGCGACTCCCGCAGCCCGGCGTCGATCGTCACCCCGGCCACCACCACGCCGGGCACCCCGGCGACCTCCAGCGGCACCGCGCCGTGCACGGCGGTGAGGGTGGCGTGCCCGATGCCCAGCACCACGGTGTCGGGGCGCCGGACCTCGATGCTGCGCGCGACGTCGTAGACGCCGGGGGTGAGCAGCAGGTGCCGGCCACGCGCCAGCTCCCGGTTGATCACGTGTACCGGATCGGAGGGCCGGGCGACGAAGAAGTCCCGCAGCGGGATCGTCCGGCCCGGCGTCATGCCCTCGCCCCAGGTGATGCCCCGGGTGTTCCGCCGCACGGCCGGCACCCGGACCTGGTGACGCCCCTTCCCGTCGACGAAGAGATACGGCTTCTCCCGGCTCAGCGGCGTGCTCTCCAGCGTCGTGTACGGCGGGTCGGGGAACCCGGCGTCGTCGGGTGCGCCGACCACACCGGCGAAGACCTGGTTCCAGACCGCGTTGGACCAGCTCTCCACCTCGCTGTTGCGGGTCAGCCACTGCTGCTGCGAGCCGTTGGTGGTGGCCGGCAGCCGCGAGTCGGCGATGAAGCCGCCGCTGGCGTACTGCGGGCCGGCGGTGCAGTAGTCCATCAGGGAGAGTCCGCCCCCGCCGATGTTCATGCGGCGCAACGAGACCGCCTGGGAGACGGCCCAGAAGTTCGCCGAGGCGCGGCAGTCGTCCTGACCGGTCGCAATGATGTTGACCGACAGGTTGGAGAGGGTACGCCAGAAGTTGACAAGCGCGATGCAGTTGCCGGTGCCACCGCCCTCCAGGCAGCGGTTGTAGACCTCGACCTTGCCGTTGATGACGACGTCGGTGGGGGAGGCGCCGAGCCCGGAGATCTCGGTGTAGTAGCCGACCTTGATCTGGAGCGGCCGTTCCGGGCTGCCGTAGCTGCCGGGCTTGAAGAGGAAGGCGTATCGGTCGGTGCCCATCTCGTTGCCGACCTGCCGGGCGTGGGTGGCGTCGAGCGTCGCCTGGATCTCCTCGACCGGCATGCCCGGATCGAAGACGGTGACGTTGCGCCCCAGATCGGGCGCACCGTGGCCGGGCGCACCGTGGCCGGGCGCACCGTGGCCGGGCGCACCGTGGCCGGGCGCACCGTGGCCGGGCGCACCGTGGCCGGGCGCACCGTGGCCGGGGGTGCCGTGCCGGGGCGGGCCGGCGCTGGCGGGAGTGCCCGTGAGGGTGGCGGCGGTGACCAGCGCCAGGCCGAGCGTGAGCACCCGGCGGAGCCGGCGGCGCGGGGTGCGCCGCTGGCGGCCGGGGGAGGAGGTCGTCATGCGGTGTCTGTCCTTTCCACCGGTGGCGAGGCGGCCCGGCGAGGTCTGAGAGCGCTCTCTCGATCGTCCGGTGCCGACCACGCCATCGAACAAAGGTGATCGAGGCATTTCTACCGCCTCGACCGCCGGCACGCCATGGGCCGACCCGGTCTCGCCGCCGACCCAGCGGGCCGGATCAGTGCGGCCGGATCAGTGCGGCCGGATCTGCGAGGCCGGATAAGCACGGCCGGATCAGTACGGCCGGAGCGGCGACGTTCCGCCACGGTCGACGGCGAGCGGGGTCCGGCCCTGACCGGACCCCGCTCGCCGCAACTCCCTCGCCGTCGCGGGTCCTCAGCCGACCAGGTCGAACCGTTCCCACGGCCCGATCGCGGTCCGGTTGGCGATCAGCGGCGCGGCACCGGCGTTCTCCGCCGTCACGTACCGGTCGTTGACCGTGGCGCGCAGGCTGACGCTGCCGTCGCCGTTGCGGACCAGCTGAAATCTCTCCCAGCCGCCGACCGCGTCCCGGTTGGCGATCAGCGGTGCCGCTCCGGCACTCTCGGCGGCGACGTACCGGCCGTTGGCCCGGGCGCGCAGCGCGACGATGCCGCCGCCGAGCTCCACCACCTCGAACTGCTCCGCCGTGCCGAGCGCCGTCCGGTTGGCGATCAGCGGGGCGGTGCCGGCCGGGTCGGCGGTGACGTACCGGCCGTTGGCGTGGGCGCGCAGGCCCGAGCCGCCCGGCTGGGGCTGCTGGCCCGAGTCCACCGCCGGGTTGAACTGGCGCACCCAGTGGCGGGTCCGGTCCAGGTACGCGGTTTCGGCGGCGGCACCGGTCTGCCCGTACGCACCGGAGTAGCTGAGGTAGCCGTGCCCGGCCGGCGGGCTGCTGCTGGCCGGCTCGATCGTCGAGCCCTCGTGCCACTCGTTGAACGACGTGATCGAGACCCAGGTCGGCGGGCCGCCGTTCGCCGCGCTCAGCGCGTTGCCCCACTGCCGGTCGTAGGCGGCCCCGTCCGCCCGGTCCACGGTCGGGGTGGTGTTGCCCGGCACCGCCCGGTCGTCGAGATAGCCCGGCGCCACCGACGGGGACCAGACCAGGCCGTTCGCCGCACAGTACGCGCTGGCGTCGGCCCAACCGGGTGCGGTCGCCCCGGCGATCCCGTCGTAGGTGTACATCCCGCCGAAGTGCGCGACCCGTGTGGTGTCGGTGGTCTGCGCCAGCACGATGCTGTTCGATTTGACCTGCTCCAGCGGCGCCCAGTCGGTGATCCGCAGGCTCTCGAAGACATAGAACGCCGACCGGTTGCCGTGCGCGGAGTCCCGGTGGAAGGCCGGGTGGCCGCCGTACCGGTTGTGGATGTAGGTGATGTCCGCGACGGTCGACTCGGCGGTCCGCCCGGCGTACGGCTCCAGGTGCCAGGCGACCTCCAGGCCGTGCTCGGCGGCGGCGTCCAGCACCAGCGGGGTCAGGTTGTCCTCGAAGGAGCCCTGCCCCCACCAGCTGTGGACGAGCACCCCGACCCCGGCCCGGCTGATCCACGCCATGTGCTGCCGCACCGCCGCCGGGTCACCGGAGTCGTACGCCCCGAGGGTGGGATAGAAGTTGGCGCCGACGTCCTGGGGCGGGGTGTGCCCGCCCTGCTGCCAGTGCCGGTAGCTGCCGGAGTGCGCCGGGTTGCCGTACCAGGAGTAGTAGAAGATGTGCACGTCCTCGGCGGTCTGCGGCGGCGCCGCGACCGCGACGGGTGTGGTCGGGCCGGGCGGAGCCGCGCCCGCCGGGGTGGTCGGGGCGGCGAATCCGGCCGCCAGCAGCAGGGCGGCGGCGCTGCCGCGCAACCAGTGCTTTCGCAGGTGCATGGATACCTCCGTGGTCGCGCCGGACCGGTGGTGGTGCGGCCGGGGACGCCGACCGCACCACCCGGCCCGGCGATGGTCAACTGTTGACCGGGGTGAACTTCTCCCAGGGACCGATCGCGTCCCGGTTGGCTATCAGGGGCTCGGCGCCGGAGTTCTCGGCGACGACGTACCTGTCGTTGGCGGCCGCCCGCAGGCTGACCGTGCCGTCCGGGTTGCGGACCAGCGCGAAGGTCTCCCAGGCGCCGACCGCGTCCCGGTTGGCGACCAGCGGTTCCGCCCCGGCGTTCTCCGCGCAGACGTACTTACCGCTGCCGCGCGCCCGCAGCGCCACGTTGCCGCCACCCAGGTCGACCAGGTCGAACCGTTCGGTGGCGCCGATGGCGGCCTTGTCGGCGATCAGCGGTGCGCTGCCGACGGCGCTGACGTACTGGTCGTTCGCCGTCGCCCGCAGCCCGGTCCCGCCCCCGCCGCCGGTGCCGCCGGTGGTGAAGGTGAACGAGTCGACGTCGAAGAGGTTCCCGGCGCCGCCGGTGAAGACCAGATGGAGCGTGGTCGGGCCGCTCGGCTGGTTGGCGAGGGTGGTCGAGACGGTGGTGAATGTGTCCCAGCTGCCGGTGTTCGGCACCGCGACGCTGCCGAGCAGGGTGCCGGTGGCCGATCCGGCGCGCACCTGGATCGTGCCGCCGGGGCCGCCGGAGGAGACCCGCGCGCTGAACCCGGTGGCGTTGCCGAGCTGGTACGGCCGGTACGAGATCCAGTCCCCGTTGTCGATGAAGCCGGCGGTCCGGCCGCCCTCGGCGGCGGCGTGCTCGGCGAGCTGCACCCCGCCGGACTGGCCGCCGAAGTGCTCGCCCTGGCGGTGCTTCGGTTGCAGCGTCCGGATGCTGTTGGAGGTGAGGCCGCCGTTGTCGGTGTAGCTGGCGTCGAAGACCCCGAAGATGTTCGCGGCGGAGTCGTGCTCACCGTCCACCGGCACGGTCATCGTGCCGGAGCAGCCGGTCCTCGCGCTGATCTGGTGGGCGTGGCTGTCGTGCCCGAGAGCGTAGGTGACCCGCACCCGGGAGCAGTCGATGGTGCCGTCCTCCGGGTCGGTGACGGTGACCTGGAACGGCACGGTGTCGCCGAAGGCGAAGAGCTGTCCGTCACCGGGGGCGGTGAGCGTCACCGTCGGCGCCGTGTTCCCGACGGTGATCACCAGGCTGGCGGTGCCGGTCAGCCCGGTCGGGTCGGTGACCCGCAGCGTCGGGGTGTAGCGCCCGTTCGCCGGGTAGGTCTTCGTCGGGTTCGCCGCCGTCGAGGTGGTGCCGTCGCCGAAGGTCCAGAGGTAGCTCAGCGCACCGCCCTCCGGGTCGGTGCTGCCGGCCGAGGAGAAGCTGACGGTCAGCGGGCTCGGCCCCGAGGTGCGGTTGGCACTCGCCACCGCGATCGGGTTGCGGTTGCCGCCGCCGATGTACTCGATCCGGTAGAGCGCCTGGTTGTTCGACCCGGTGCCGTAGTCGAGCACGTAGAGCGCGCCGTCCGGGCCGAACGCCTGGTCCATTACCTGGGTGCCGTGCCACGGGAAGTCGGAGATCTCCCCGGGGGAGCCGTCGGCGTTGACCGCGATCGCCTTGATCCAGCGGCGCCCGTACTCACCGGCGAAGTAGCGGCCGTCGAGCGAGGCCGGGAACTTGACGCTGGAGCTGAGGCTCGCGTCGTAGCGGTAGACCGGGCCGCCCATCGGCGACTCCGACCCGCCGCCGAACTCCGGCGGCGAGCCGGCGTCGCCGTACCGGATCCAGCTCGGCCTGGCCGGCGGCAGCGTGCCCAGCCCGGTGTTCCGGAACGAGTTGTTGGTCGGCCCGCCCAGGCAGTTGTACTTTCCCTGCGACGGCCCGGACGGGAAGGTGTACTCGTTGTAGGTCTCCGCCGTGGTGTTGGTGCCGGTGCAGTACGGCCAGCCGTAGTTGCCGGGCGAGGTGATCCGGTTGAACTCCACCTGCCCGCCCGGCCCCCGGTCCGGGTCCCCGACCCCGGCGTCCGGCCCGTAGTCGCCGAGATAGACGATGCCGGTCGGCTTGTCGACGCTCATCCGGAACGGGTTCCGGAAGCCCATCGCGTAGATCTCCGGCCGGGTGTTCGCGGTGCCCGGCGGGAAGAGGTTGCCGGCCGGGATCGTGTAGGTCCCGTCCGGCTGCGGCCTGATCCGCAGCACCTTGCCGCGCAGGTCGTTGGTGTTGCCGGAGGAGCGCTGCGCGTCGAACTGCGGGTTCCGGGTGGTCCGCTCGTCGATCGGGGTGTAGGAGTTGGACTCGAACGGGTTGGTGTCGTCACCGGTCGACAGATAGAGGTTGCCGGCGGCGTCGAAGTCGATGTCGCCGCCGACGTGGCAGCACTGCCCCCGGTCGTTCGGCACCTGGAGCACCACCCGCTCGCTGCCCATGTTGAGCGTGTCGTCGGCGTTCATGGTGAACCGCGACAGCCGCAGGTGACCCTTCCAGCGGTCCCAGTCGGCGGCGGTCCCGGTGGTCGGGGCGTCCCCGCCGGGGGTGTTCAGCGGCGGCGAGTAGTAGAGGTAGATGTAGCGGTTGCTGGCGAAGTTGGGGTCGGCGGCGACGCCCTGCATCCCCTCCTCGTCGTGCGTGTAGACCGGGACGGTGCCGGCGACCCTGGTGTTGCCGGCGGCGTCGGTGACCCGGACCGTGCCGTCCCGGGCGGTGTGCACCACCGACCGGTTCGGCAGCACGGCCAGCGACATCGCCTCGCCGATCTCGGCCGAGCCGGTGGCGAGGGTGACCTGCTGGTAGTCGGCGGCGGGGATCGGATCGGCCTGGGCCGGCGTCGCGGGCAGCAGCGCCGCGACGATGGCGGCGGCGGTGGCGACCGTCGCAGTCGCGTACGACCACGGTCGTCGTCTGGGGTGCGGTGACACGGGGACCTTCCTTCGTGGCGGGGGGTGCGCCCTGGTGGCCGGGGTGCGTGGCCGCCGCCCCGGTCGCGGGGTGGCGGCGCACGCGGTGGTGGGGTGCGGAGAGCGCCGGCGGGGTCAGCCGCCGTAGACGTTGAGGTCCCAGAGGGAGTAGCCCCACTGGGTGCCGCGCTGCGTGCCGGTGACCCGCAGGTAGCGGCCGTTCGCCGAGATCGGCACGTCGTCGACACCACCGTCGCCGCTGCTGGTCGCGTAGACCTGGGTCCAGGTCGAGTTGTTCGGCGACACGTGGATCTGGTACGCCCGCCCGTACGCCGTCTCCCAGTTCAGCCGGACCCGGTCCAGCCGGTACGACGCGCCGAGGTCGACGGTGATCCACTGTGGATCGCTGTGGGCGCTGCCCCACCGGGTGCCCGAGTTGCCGTCGACCGCGTTGCCCGGCGCGTGCGGGCTGTTCGGCTCGACGCTGGAGGCGGTGACGGACCTGCCCCGGGCCAGGTCGGTCGCTGGCGGCTGGGACGGCCCGTCGGTCCTGATCCGCACGTTCCGGTAGCTGATGTCGAGCCCGGCGCCGTCGTTCTGCAACCCGAGGTAGCCGTCGGCGATGTTCCGGCCGCTCGTGTAGTCGTTGACCTTCACGCCGTTGAGCCAGACCTCGACCCGCTGCCCGTGCACGCCGATCTCGTAGCTGTTCCACGAACCGGGCGGGTTGAGTGCCGCGTCCCGGACGGCGGCGTCAGGCGCGGAGAAGCTGTAGACGCTGCCGGTGGTCCGGGACGGGTCGCCGTCGGTGGCGTCGATCTGGATCTCGTGGCCGGCGTCGACCGGCCGCCACGGGTCACCCTGCGGGTCGGGGAAGCCGACGAAGACGCCGCCGTTGTCGTCGCCCGGCATCATCCAGTCGACCTTGAGCGAGTAGTTGCCGAAGGTGCGGACCGGATACCAGAGCAGCCCCATCCCGCCGTACGAGCTGAGGGTGCCGTCGGCCAGGGTGAAGCCGCCCGGCCCGGCCTGCCGCCACTGCCCGAAGGTCGCCTGGGTGCCGTCGAAGAGCGCGGTGTAGCCGGTCTCCGGGCGGCAGTCGGCCGGGGCGGCACCGGCGGCGATCCGGATCCCGCCGAGCAGCATCCGGGTGAAGGTGGCGTCGGAGTACGTCTGCGGGGTGTGCCCGAGCCCGGTGTACCAGGAGCGCCCGCCGCCGTACTCCTGACACCAGGTGATCGGATGGTCCCCGCCCATCGAACCGCCGCTGTAGGACGACTCGTCCAGGCTGGCCAGCACCTTCACCCGGGACCGGGGGTTGGTCCGGTAGTTGTACCACTCGTCGGTGCGGCTCCACGTCGGCGACAGGTGCGAGGTGGAGGCGTTGCCCCGGTCCTCCACCCGGATCGTCGCCGGCTGGGTCGCCGGATGCGACGCGAAGTACGCCCCGACCAGCCCGCCGTACCATGGCCAGTCGTACTCGGTGTCGGCGGCGGCGTGCACCCCGACGTACCCGCCCCCGGCGGCGACGTACGACTCGAACGCGCTCTGCTGGCCGCCGTCGAGCACGTCCCCGGTGGTGTTGAGGAAGACCACCGCCTGGTACTGGCCGAGGTTGCCGGCGGTGAACGCGCCCGCGTCCTCGGTGGCGGCCACCGCGAACCCGTTCGCCGCGCCGAGCTGCCGGATCGCCGCGATCCCGGCCGGAATCGCGTCGTGCCGGAAGCCGGCCGTCTTGCTGAACACCAGCACCCGGCTCAACGGCGCGGCTGCCTCGGCAGCCTCCGGTGGCGCCACCGCCGCACCTCCGGCGGCCAACAGCATCCCGGCGGCCAGCGCCCCAATCAATCGTCTACACATCAGCTACTCCTCAGAAGTGGAAGGAAGGGCCCCCGCATATCGCTTTCTGTAGAAGAAGGGCCCCCTCCTAACGGGTCGGGCGGGTGCGCGCTCGGGTAGGGGGTGCTCGGGTAGGCGGGCGGGTGCTCGGGTAGGCGGGCGGGCGGAGCTGGGCCGGGGGCGTCAGGGCAGCGTCCAGTTCTGGGCGGCGGTGCCGTTGCAGTCGTAGATCTGCAACTGCCGGCCGTTGCTCGGGTCGGAGGCGGGGATGTCGAGGCAGCGGTTGGACTGCGGGTTGCGCAGGCTGCCGGCGGAGCCGGCGACCCACTGCTGCGCCCCGCTGCCGTTGCAGGTCCAGAGGTGGATCAGCGTGCCGTTGGTGGTGCCGCTGGCCTGCACGTCCAGGCACTTGCCGAGCGCCCGGACCGTGCCGTCGCCGGGCAGCGTCCACTGCTGGTTGGCCGAGCCGGCGATGCAGTCCCACATCTGGATCCGGGTGCCGTCGGCGGTGCCGCCCGCGTTGACGTCGACGCACCTGTTCATGCCCCGGATCGCCCCGGTACGCGGCCCGCCGCCCCCGCCCGGGGTGCTCACCCCGGCGCCGGTGAAGGTGTAGCTGTCCAGGTCGAGCAGGGCACCGCCGCTGCCGCCGGTGAAGACGACGTAGAGGTCGTGGGTGCCGTCGTCCGGCCTGGTCACCGGCGCGGTCACCTCGGTGTAGCTGTCCCAGTTGCCGGTGTTCGGCACGGTCACCCGGGCTACCTCCGGGCCGGTCGGCGAGTCGTACCGGAAGGAGACGACGTTGCCGGCCTTGTCCGACGAGACCCGGGCCCGGACCCCGGTGATCCCCTTCAGGCTCACCGCGTGGTGCCGGACGTACTCGCCGGTCTGGATGTCGCCGAGCCGCCGGCCGCCCTCGGCGCCGGAGGCGTTGATCACCTGCGGGCCGTGCAGCGAGACGTAGTGCTCGGCCTGCCACTGCTTCGGCCAGAGTGTGATCTCCTGCTCCCCGGTCAGCGGCACGGTGCCGGTGGCGCCCCGGTCGGTGTAGCTGGCCCGGAGCACGAAGAAGAGCACCGCGTCCGGGCCGGCGTGCACCGGGCCGGTGTTGACGGTGAAGCCGCAGCCGGTGCCCTGCCCCTCCTCGTGGGCGTGTTCCTGGTGGCCGAGCGCGGCCCGGATCACCACGCTGGCGCAGGGGATCGTGCCGTCCTGCGGGTCGGTGGCGGCGCCGGTGGAGGTGAGATTCTCGTCCCAGGAGAAGAGGCCGCCGTTCGGCAGGCCGCCGAGGGTGACGGTGGGTCGGTTGTTGCCGACGACGATCGCGATCTGGGTGGTGCCGGAGCGGCCGGTGCCGTCGTGAACGGTCAGCCGGGCCCGCTTGTCGCCGTTGCTGGTGTAGGTGTACGTCGGGTTCGCGGCGGTCGAGTCGACGGTGCCGTTGCTGTCGAAGTCCCAGGCATAGGTCAGCGGGTCGCCGTCCGGGTCGGAGCTGCCGGCGCTGGAGAAGCCGACCTGGAGCGGAGCGAGCCCGTTGTCCCGGTTGACGGTGGCGACCGCGGTCGGCGACCGGCCACCCGCGACGTAGTTGATTTTGTAGAGCCCGGCGGCGACGTCGCCGGAGAAGTAGCCGTTGCCGTACTCCAGCAGATAGAGGGAGCCGTCCGGGCCGAACTCCATGTCGATCGGGTGCACGAACTGCATGCCGGCCAGGACCGGCTCGATCACCGTCGGATTTCCGGTACGCGGATTGCCGTTGTCGAACTGCACCTCCTTGATCCAGTTGCGGCAGTACTCGGTGATGAGCAGCTTGTTGTCGTAGTACGCCGGCCACTTCACCTCGGAGGTGAGGTTCGGGTCGTAGTGGTAGACCTCGGCGTGGTTCGGCGAGCCGCAGCCGCCCGGGTTGTCCAGGGCCGGCCACTCCCTGCTGCCGCCGTGCTGCTCCCAGACCAGCGCGCCCCGGGTCGGCGGGAGCTGTTGCAGTCCGGTGTTGTGGGGGGAGTTGTTGACCGGGCCGGTGCCGCCGCCGCAGGGGAACCAGCCGCGCGGCGAGTCGCTGGCGAAGTCCCAGTCGTTGTAGGCGACGTTCGGCCCGCCGCAGTACGGCCAGCCGTGGTTGCCGGGCGCGGTGGCCCGGTTGTACTCGTCGTACGCCGCCGGCCCCCGGTTGGCGATCGTGGCCCCCGCGTCCGGCCCGACCTCGCCCCAGTAGAGGGTGTTCGAGTTCTTCCTGTCCACCCAGATCCGGTAGGGGTTGCGTACCCCCATGATGTAGACCTCGGGGCGGGTGCCGGCGGTGCCGGGCGTGAAGAGGTTGCCGGCCGGGATGGTGTAGCCGCCGTTCTCCTCCGGATGGATCCGGTTGATCTTGCCGCGCAGGTCGTTGGTGTTGCCCGAGGTGCGCTGGGCGTCATACTGCGGGTCGCGACCGGGGCGCTCGTCGATCGGCGCCATCCCGGCCGAGTCGCCGCCGGAGTTGGTGTTGTCGCCGACCGCGAAGTAGAGGTTCTCGTTGCTGTCCCAGGTCATCGAGCCGGCCGAGTGGCAGCAGAGCCGCCGCTCGGTCGGCCACTCGATCAGCTTCGTCTCGCCGCCGAGTTGCAGCGTGCCCGGGTTGAAGGTGAACCGCGAGATCCGGTTGACCAGCGGGGTGGCGACCGGCGAATAGAAGAGATACACCCAGCGGTTGCTGGCGAAGCGCGGGTGCAGGGTGATGCCGATCAGCCCGTCCTCGAACCGGGCGTCGAGCTGCAACGTCAGCGCGACGGTGGTCGAGCCGGTGGCCGGGTTGTAGAGCCGGACCTGCCCGCCGCCGGAGCTGGAGCCCCGGTTGATGTAGAGCACCTTGCCGTCCGGGAGCACCGACAGCTCGATCGGCTCGCCCATGGAGAGCCCGCCGTCGAGCCTGACCTTCTCGAACTGGCTCGTCGGCGGCGGTGCGGCGGCGGCCGGCGGTGCGGCGGCGGTGACCGCGACGAGCGGGGGCAGCAGCGCCGCGACCGTGACCAGCACGACGGCGGCGACGGCTCGGCATGGGGGTGTTCTTCGGTTCATCGTCGACTCCGGCGGATCGAGGGGGGTGGGCGGGCAGGCAGGACGGGGTGCAGCGGGCGGGCAGCTGACGGGGTCGCGGCACAGCGGTAGGAAGGAGCGGCAGCAGGGGATGGCGGAGCTGGCCGGGCCCGGCCGGCGGATCGTCGGCGGATCCGCCGGCCGGACGCGTCAGGCGGGTACCAGCTCGAACTTCTCCCAGGGGCCGATCGACTCCCGGTTGGCGATCAGCGCCGCCGCGCCGCCGTCCTCGGCGACCACGTACCGGTTGTTGACCGTCGCCCGCAGGCTGACCGTGCCGTCCGAGTTGCGGACCAGGGCGAAGGTCTCCCACGACCCGGCCGAGCCCCGGTTGGCGATCAGCGGGTCGGCCCCGGCGTTCTCCGCGCAGACGAACTGGTCGTTCACCCGGGCCCGCAGCGCGATGGCGCCGCCGCCGAGGTCCACCTGGTCGAACTGTTCCCAGGCGCCGACCGCGCTGGCGTTGGCGATCAGGTTGCCGGCGCCGGCATTGCTGGCGCTGACGAACTGGCCGTTGGCCTGGGCGCGCAGCGCGACCGCGCCGCCCGGTTGCGGATTGCTGCCGCCGGTGAGGATCCGCAGCGCGTCGATCATGCCGACCGAGGTCGCCTTGTTGACGATCCGGATCGTGTGCTGGCCGTTCGCCAGCCCGGTCCGCCGCCAGACCACCTGCTGCGCCTGCCGCGCCCCGGAGACGTGTAGGTTGACGTTGGCCTGGAGGACGTCGTCGAGATAGACGTCCACGTTGCCCATGTCGCCGTTGCGCTCCGAGAGGTATTCGACGCCGGTCCCGGTGAAGGTGTAGGAGGCGACCGCACCGACCGTGGTGCTGTGGTGGGTGTCGTCGTTGTAGTCGCCGTACCCGCGTGCCGTGGTGAGGTGCCAGTTGGCGTCGTAGCTCAGCAGGGTGTTGTTGACCATCCCGCCGCCGCCCGGGTTCCCGGGCCCGCCGCCGAGCCCGAGCGTGGAGGCGGTGCCGGAGAGCGTCTTCACGCCCTGGTTGGCGCCGCCGGTCAGCGTGGCGCCGGAATAGCTGGAGAGCGGCTTGCCGGTCCGCTCCACCACGTAGACCGTGTTCGCCGCCGTGGCAAAGCTGATCTCGCCGGCCGAGCTGGTCGTCAGGATGGCGTTGTCCGAGGTACGCCGGACGCGTACCTGCTGGCTGCCCCACGGGTTCACCACCCGGGCCTGCTTGCCGTGCAGGCTGCGCAGTCCGACGTACTTGATCTCGCCTGCCTCCCGTTCGGAGCTGACCAGGAAGCCGTCCTTGGCGAGCAGGGTGAACCTGCCGACGAAGCTGGAGTCGGTCGGCACCGCCGGGAAGACCCGGATCCTGTCGTTGTACGACTGCATCAGCGACTCGTTCATCGCCGCCAGGTGGATGCCGAGATACTCGAAGACCCCGTTGGTGTTGTTGGTCATCCCGTTCGGGTAGTTCTGGTATTTCTGGAGCATCGTCTTTATGCCCTGGAGCGCCTGGTTGCCGAGGCCGAGCCGGGCGGCGTGCACATGGTCGTTGGCCCAGACGTTGCCGTACGGGTGCGGCCGGACGTTCCAGGTGTTGACCGCGGTCTGGTGGTCGGGATAGCCGATCCCGGTCTGGTCGTAGGGCCAGACGAGCTCCAGTGCCACGTTCTCGCCGTTCCGGGTCGGCGAGGTGGGCGGGTCGTGTGGCAGGTACGCCCCGTTCGAGATCTGGTACGGCGCCAGGTTGTCGACGATGTTCTGCCAGCTGGCCCGCAGGCCGGAGTCCAGGCCGAGCTGCTGGCTGACCGCGATGGTCAGCGGGAAGAGCAGCCGGACGGCGGCCAGGTCGGTGATGGCGTTCCGGACGTCCCAGTAGGTCTCGTGGGCGTTCGAGTTGGCCATGTAGTAGCGCCCGGAGGAGTCCCGGCTCAGGATGTCCTCGTAGAACTTCACCGCCTCGCGCATGTACGGGTACGCGGTGTTCCGCAGGTAGTTCTCGTCGTTGGTGTACCGGTACTGCAGGTACATGTTGTAGGCGGCCTCGGTGCCGGTGGAGTAGAGGTCGTTGACGTAGTCGCTGTTGACGGTGCCCCGGGCGTTGCCGTCCCAGCCCATCGTCTCCGGCACCCAGAGCCCGTCACTGCCGTAGCGGGTCGGGGTGTAGGACTTCAGCGCGGCAAGGTTGCGGCTGTAGAGGCGGTTGAAGCCGGCCATCAGGTCGACGTGGTTGCCGGCCAGGAACGAGTTGTAGACGTCGCGCTGGTTCCAGTACCAGTAGCCGTTGCTCCACTTGGAGTTGTCCTGGGTCGCCCGGAACACCCCGTTGATGAAGTGCAGTGGATAGTTGCCGAAGCCGCCTGCCGCGATCATGTAGGTGGCGAGATAGTAGACGTTCTCCAGGTAGTCGGCGTCCCCGCCCGCGTTGGAATACTGCACGAACGACTTCGCCCAGAAGTTGTGCCACCAGTTGCGATAGTTGGTGAACGTGGTGCTGTAGCCGGTCGACTTCACCGCCGCGAGCTGGTTCTTGGCCTGCTGCACCGAGTTCTGGCCCGGTGAGTTGATCCGGGAGGCGGCGGTGAACCAGACGGTGTAGCTGCTGGTCGGGGTGATGTTCAACCGGACCCGGGTGCCGTTGACCACCTGGGAGGTGTAGCTCGCGCCCTCGACGGTGGCGGCCAGGGTGTAGCCGAAGCCGTTCGGGTCGGCCTGACCCCGGCTGATCCCGATGCCGGCGGAGTCGGCGAAGGTGCTCGCGGTGCGCCAGGTGTCGAGGTTGGGCACGTCGGCGATGTTCTGGACGCTGTTCAGGTCCCAGAGGCTCAGGTCGAGCCCGACACTTGTGACGCCGGGCCGGCTGTCCTGGACGTTGATCCCCATCACCTCGGAGTTGGGCGAGCCCATGATGGTGATGGTGCGGTTGTTGTCGTATCTCGTGGTCAGCGTGCCGTCGTAGAGCGACAGGCGCTGCTGGAACGTGGCGTATCCGGAGTCGAGTTGCGGGTTGGCGAAGAGGTGCACGTTCCCGGCCGCGTACGTCGACTGCGGCGCCAGGTCGACGTTGGAGACCTGCATCGACAGGCCGTTCTGGCTCCAGACCATCGCCCCGGTGCGCCCGTTGCCGACGGTCAGCCCGTGCAGCGGGTTGGTGTTGGGCCGGTTGTAGACGATGTCGTGCTTCGAGAGATAGTTGGCATAGTTGACGTTCAGCGTGCCGGTGCTCGAATTGAACGCGGCGTCGGTGGGCGCCGCCACGGCCGGGGCAGCGTGCCCGGTGGCGACGAGGCCGCCCGTGAGCAGGGCGGCGAGCGTGACGCGGATCGGCGTACTCACCTTCATCGACGATCCCCTTCAGATCGTGCGGTGGCTGGCGTCTCGCGCCCCGGGGATCCGGTGAAGCTCCCATCCGCCGAAAACGGAAGCGACGTCGAGACTGACGAGGCCGGTAGCCTGCCCGAAGGTGGCTTTTCCCCGGGTAACCATCGACCCATGTCTGTGACATGCAGTTAACATTGGATGTCTTGCATCCGTCAATCCCTTGCCGGGATCTTTTTGGCCCACCTGTCGTAGGTCGGGTGGCGATGATCGTTCAAATACATCGGATGTATTTCACCCGCCTCCCGCCTCCCGCCTCCCGCCTCCCGCCTCCCGCCCCCCGCCCTCCTCTCTCCTCCCTCCTCCCTCCTCCCTCCCTCCTCCCTCCCTCCCCGCCCTCGCTCCGCCCTCGCCCGCCTCGCCGCCCCCCTCCGCCTCAATGTGGAGAGACGCTCAAGATCGCGGATCTTGGAACCGGGTAGCCGCCATAGCGACCCTCCGCTTCCAAGATCTGCGATCTTGTACAACTCATTGGCGGAGAGGGGGTGGGGGAGGGGAGGGTGGGGTGTGGGTGGGGTGTGGGTGGGGTGTGGGTGGGGTGTGGGTGGGGTGGGGAGGGGTGGGGGGAGGTGTTGGCGGCGGTGGACGGCCCTGGACCGGGGAGTTGGTTCGGGGCGGGGTAGGGGGGTGAGCTGGGTCAGCGGCGGCGGGGGAGCCAGCCGTGGCGGCGGTTGCGGGCCCTGGTGCGAGCCGGCGGCGCGGGTACGCCTTGATGGCGGCATGTGATCGCCCCAACGTCCGGGTGCAAGTCGTGCCGTTCGACGCCGGCGCTTTACGTCGGCCTGGACGGCCCGCTGGTGCTTGCGGCCGTGGACAGCAGGTCGGTCGGCTTCCTGGAAGGGCACCTGAAGGGGCGCGTCATCGAGAGTCCAGACGCCACGACTGATCTTGAAGGCGTTTGGGAGGTTATCCGGGACTATGCTCCGCCGAGTAACCAGAGCCTGGAACCGGCCGGTCCTGACCTTCGGCCCCCAGCACTGGTGCGGCGTTGTTGCCCGAGCGAAGCGTCAGTGACGCCGTGACTCGCGACCCCGACTACTGTGGGCCTGGGGCAGGAGGGCCAGGCTTAATGGACGAGTTGGGACGTGACGAACGTCGAGTCATCGCAGCTGCGCTAGACGAGAGTGACCTCTGCTCGCTGGTCTACTGGTGGGAGCCCGATTGGAACGGCTCATCCGCCCCGAGAGCGCGTAACTCAATATCCAACGCCGTGTGGAAGGCCGTCCGGCTAGGGTTCGTCGATTTGTACCCAACCGTCGATCCGCCAGCGCTGCGCCCGTCGACGTCCGAAGAGGTGGAGAAGACTCTTCGGGGCTTCGTCGAATGGCCGGATCAAGAGGAGGATCGCGAGAATTCCTGGCTGGTCTTGACGGATCGCGGACAGGTGGTACTTGGATCACTATCCCGGGAAGAGTTGACAGGCAGCGGTCCGGCGGAATCTTCCTAGAGTCTTGCGACCGGCTTGTAGTAGGGCGTCGCGTTATAGTTGTCTGATCCTGATTACCTCGCATTGGTGAATCGGGCCGAGATCCGGCGTGGCGTGGAACTGCCTCGATAGCCTCCCCTCGTGACCTCACCGCCTGGCGATTACACCGCGACGTTGCCGCGCAAGCGGATGGGCTCTGCCGTGCTGCTCCGTGACGACCTCAGCCGGGTTCTGCTGGTCGAGCCGGTCTACAAGGGCTACTGGGAGCTGCCCGGTGGCGTGGTGGAGGAAAGCGAGTCGCCGTACCTCGCCGCCGTGCGCGAGACGAAGGAGGAACTCGGTCTGTCGATCGTGCCCGGCCGGCTGCTGGTCGTGGACTGGGTTCCGCCGTGCACCGGCCGTACGGAAGGGGTCATGTTCGTCTACGACGGCGGGGTCCTGGGCGTGACACGGACCGTCGAGATCCACCTGCCGGCCGACGAACTGCGTGGCTGGGCGTGGTCGACACCGGACGAGGCGCGGCAGCGGCTGTCCCCGCTGCTGGCTCGGCGGGCCGCGGCCGCGCTGAAGGCGGCGACCGGCGGCTTCACCCGCTATCTGGAGAACGGAAACCCCGTCGTCTGACCAAGGCGGCTGCCCCTCCTGACCAGCCGCTCGGGCGACGCCTCCAACCGGATCAATGCTGATCGACGGCTGTGCGGACGTGTGCGCGTTCACCCTGCTTGCCGACGAGGCTGAGGAACTCCACCGGTCCCGAGCTGGTCGCCCCGAACCAGTGCGGCGTACGGGTGTCGAACTCGGCGGCCTCACCGGGTTCGAGGATCAGGTCACGCTCGCCGAGGACGAGCCGGAGCCTGCCGCTGAGCACGAAGGCCCAGTCGTAGCCCTCGTGGGTGCGGAGGGCGGGTTCGGCGTCGTCGCGTCCGGCGGGGAGGATGAACTTGTAGGCCTGGATGCCCCCGGGTCGGCGGCTCAGCGGCACGATGACGGAGCCGTCGCGGCTGGGCAGCGGACGCATGTTGATGCGTGGGTCGCCGGTCGGCGGCGCGTCGACCAGTTCGTCCAGGGTGACGCCGTAGACGCGGGCCAGGGGTAGCAGCTGTTCGAGGGTGGGGCGCCGTAGGCCGGCCTCGAGCCGGGAGAGCGTGCTGATCGAGATGCCGGTCGCCTCGGCGAGGTCGTTCAGGGTGATGTCCCGGCGCTGTCGCAGTCGCTTGAGCCGGGGGCCCACGGCGTCGAGGGTGTGGTCCGTTGATTCGTTCATCCTGCCAGTTTGCCATTCGGCAAATAGTTTTGCGGTTTCGCCTGCCGCTGCCGACCATCGGAGAGCCCGGGTGCCGAAGCGGCATCCGCGAGGTAACCGAGAGGTCGGACATGACACAACATACGGGCACGATCCGGGACGTGGTGATCGTCGGGGGCGGCGCGGCCGGCCTCAGCGCCGCGTTGACGTCAGCTCGCGCCCGCCGCGCCGTCACCGTGGTGGACGCGGGTGAGCCGAGGAACGCCCCGGCGGGCGGGGTGCACGGGCTGCTGGCCCTGGACGGCGTGCGCCCCGCCGAGCTGCTGGCCCGGGGCCGGGACGAGGTCCTCGGGTACGGCGGCGAGATCCTCACGGGCGAGGTGGTCGACGTCTCGTGTGCGTCGTACGGATTCCTGGTCGTCCTCCGCGACGGCGCGGTCCTCCCGACGCGGCGTCTCCTGATCGCCACCGGCCTCGTCGACGAACTGCCCGACATCCCCGGGGTACGCGAGCAGTGGGGGCGCGACGTCCTGCACTGCCCCTACTGCCACGGGTGGGAGGTCCGGGATCGCCGGATCGGCGTCCTGGTCACGGAGCCGATGGCGGTACAGAAGGCGGTCCTGTTCCGGCAGTGGAGTTCCGACGTGGTGTTGTTCGCCGGTGGCCACCAGCTCGAGCCGGAGGTAAGCGCCCAGCTCGACGCGCTGGATGTACCGGTGATCACCGGCCGGATCTCGCGGCTGGAGATCGACGGCGGCCACACGCGCGGCGTACGGCTGGACGACGGCCGGGTCGTCGCTGTCGACGCGGTCGTCGTGGCCACCCGGATGGTCGCGCGCACGGCGCCCTTCGCCGGGATCGGCATCAAGCCGACGTCCCATCCGGCTGGGGCGTTCGTCGAGTCCGACGCCTTCGGGAAGACCTCGGTCCCCGGCGTCTGGGTGGCCGGCAACGCCTCCGACATCTCCGCCCAGGTGAGCGGGGCCGCTGCCGAGGGGGCCCGCGCGGCCCAGCACCTCAACGCCGACCTGGTGAGGGACGACCTTGACCGCGCGATGGCCGCGCGGGCCGACGCAGCAGCAACCGAGGGGGACCGGCGATGACGCACTCGTTCGACAGGGAGTACTGGGACCAGATCTGGCAGGGCGACCGCGCCGCGGCCATGGCCGCCGGCCGGCCCAATCCGCACCTGGTGCGCGAGGCCGGCGAGCTGGCGCCCGGCACGGCGCTCGACGCGGGGTGCGGTGCCGGGGCCGAGGCGATCTGGCTCGCCACCCGTGGCTGGCAGGTCACCGGCGTCGACATCGCCGGCACGGCGCTCGATCGCGCAGCGGAGCGCGCCGACGCCGCCGGGGTCGCCGGGCGGGTGCGGTGGGTCGAGGCGGATCTGTCCAGGTGGCAGCCGGACGACCGGTACGACCTGGTCACCACGCACTACGCGCACTCCGCCATGTCGCAGCTGGAGTTCTATGACCGTATCGCCTCCTGGGTCGCCCCCGCCGGCACCCTCTTCATCGTCGGTCACCTCCACCATCCCGAACAGCACCCCGATCAGCACCACGACCGGGCCCCTGCCGCCGGCCACGGCCACGGGCACGGGCACGGGCACGGGCACGGCGAGACGGGACCACCCGCCTCGGCCTCGGTGACGGCCGCCGACATCACCACGCGGCTCGATCCGACCGTGTGGGAGGTGGTCACCGCGCAGGAGTCGCACCGGGAACTGACCGGTCACGGCGGCCACGCGACATCGATCCACGACGTGGTCGTCAGAGCCGACCGACGTCGCTGACCCCGTCACCCGACCCTCCGCCTCCGTCTCCACCCGGCCGATCGGCTCGGCGGCCGCAACTCCCACCTCCCGCGAAGGAACCTCATGAACACGATCCCGCCCTCGGCCGTGGCCGGCCACGGTGACCCGGTCGTCATCGACGACCCCCACCGGCGCCGCGCGGTCCTGATCGCCGTCTGTGTCGCGCTGATGGCCGTCATCGCCTCGGTGACCGGCCTGAACGTCGCGCAGCCCGAACTCGCCGTCGAGTTCGACGCCTCGCAGAGCGAGGTGCTGTGGTTCATCAATCTCTACACGATGACTCTCGCCGCACTGCTCCTGCCGCTCGGGGCACTCGGCGACCGGTGGGGCCGCAAGCCGGTGCTGCTGGTCGGTCTGACCGTCTTCGGCCTCGCGAACGTGGCCGCCGGTCTGGCGACCTCCTCGGAGATGATGCTCGCCTCCCGGTTCCTCTCCGGCGTCGGGGCAGCGATGATCATGCCGGTCACGCTCGCCGTGATCACCTCGACCTTTCCCGAGGAGGAGCGTGCCAAGGGCATCGGGGTGTGGACGGCGGTGGCCGGGGGCGGCGGCATCCTCGGGATGTACCTCTCGGCGCTGCTGGTCGACGTCGCCACCTGGCGGTGGCTCTTCGTTCTGCCCGTCGCGCTCGTCCTGGCGTCGGTCGCGATGATCGTGCGGTCGGTCCCGAACTCGCGCGAGGACGCCGCGCACCGGTTCGACACCGTCGGCTCGGTGACCTCGGTCGTCGCGGTGCTCGCGCTGATCTTCGTGCTGCACGAGGGCCCGGTGTACGGCTGGACCGAGCCCTCGACGCTGCTCGGCCTCGTCGGCGGTCTGCTCGCCGCGATCGGCTTCATAACCTGGGAACTGCGCCAGCCGGCGCCGCTGCTCAACGTACGGCTGTTCCGCGAGCGCGGCCCGGCCAGCGGGTCGCTCGCACTGCTCGCCGTCTTCGGGGTGCAGGCGGGGATCTTCGTGGTGCTCTTCCCGTTCCTCCAGGTCGTGCTCGGCTGGTCCGCGCTGCGGGCGACCCTGGCGATGATGCCGACAGCCCTGCTGATGATGCTCGCCTCCGGCCTCGCCCCGCAGGTGGCCGCCCGGATCGGAAGCCGCGCCACCATGACGTCGGGCATCCTGCTCGGCGGCGTCGGGCTCGCCCTGATGGCGAGCCTCGTCTCCGTCGACGGCGGCTACCTCGCCGTGCTTCCCGGCATGCTCGCGATGGGACTCGGCATGGGCCTCTCCATGACGCCGTCGACCGAGGCGATCACCGGCTCGTTGCCGCGCGAGCACCAGGGGGTCGCCTCCGCGCTCAACGACGTCACCCGCGAGTTCGGCAGCGCCCTCGGCGTCGCCCTGCTCGGCGCCGTCCTCTCCGCCGGCTACCGGACCTCGATCGATCCCCGGCTCGGCGGCGTCCCGACCGAGGTGGCCGACCCCGCCCGCGAGGGTGTCGCGAACGCCGTCGCCGTCGCCGACGGTGCCGGCCCGCAGGCCGGAGCACTGGTACGGGCCGCCGAGGAGTCGTTCGTCGACGGCTGGCAGCACGCCATGTGGGTCGGAGCCGTGATCATGGCCATTCTCTTCGGCTACGTGCTCGCCCGTGGCCCCCGGCGCACCGCCGTTCCCGGCGACCGGGCCGAGGAGGCATCGGGCGTGCTACCGAGGGGTGAGAGCACGTACGATCCATGCCATCGTCGGGAGCTGAGCCAGGCGGGAGCAGCCGATGGTCACCGATGCAACGATGGTTCGCATTGGCCGAGGGGTGGAGTTGCATCACCACCGACGTCAGCGTGAGGCGGCTCGCGACCTGTTCGCGGAGATCTGGGCCGAGATCGGCGGCGAACGAGGCGATCCCCTGCACGTCTGCGTCCTCGCGCACTCGATGGCCGATGTGCAGGACGACGTCCACGAGGAACTGCTCTGGGACCAGCGGGCGTTGGCAGCGGCCGACCTGCTCACCGACGACCGGGTGGCGCAGGCCGGGGTGCCGCTGTCGGTGGCCGGTCTGTATCCGTCGCTGCACCTCAACCTGGCCGACTGCTACCGCAGGCTCGGCGATCTCTGCCGGGCCCGCGAGCACCTCCGGCATGCCCGTGCGGGGGTCGGCGCGCTCGGCGATGACGAGTACGGGCAGCTCATCAGGGGCGGCCTGGACCGACTGACCGACCAGTTGGCCGCCGAGTAACCAGCCGCTCGGCCGGCACATGTGGCCTGCCCCCGCGCGGCGGCCTCGACCGTTCGTCACGTGCCGGCGGGACGCCGGTGCCGGCGGGTCGTCAAGGGTCTGCTCGGCGGCCTGGAGCTGGGTGAGAATGCCGGCGAGCCCCTGGGCCAGGGTGTCGTGGATCTCCCGGGCCATCCGCTGCCGCTCATCGAGCACCCCGGCCCGCGCGCCCGCACCAGCAGTTGGGCGTGCAGGCCGCGGTCTCCTCCAGCGCCGCCTCCAGCTTGGTGTTGGCCTCGTGCAGCTCGGTGAGGGCCCGCCGCTGCTTCCGGTTGCGGTCGTCGGCCAGCTCGGCGACGTGGAAGAACACCCCGGCCAGCACGATGCAGATGACGGCGACGGAGATCCCTTCCCACCACGCCCCGGCGACGATGTCGGCGGCCCCGCCGAGATGTCCGATCGCCGAGACGACCGCCGTGACGGCGATGCCGGCATAGCGCCAGCGGCCCTTCAGGTAGAGGAACGCCTGTGGGTGGCCGACGAAGGCGAAGAGGGCGAAGAAGGGCGCGAGCGCCACCAGGCCGGCGGCCAGCGCCATCAGCCCCGGTGTAGTAGAGGCCCATCAGCGGGCCGTTCTGGTGCCACTCCGGATGCGGGGTGCGGAAATAGAGGATCCAGAGCGTGGCCGCGAGCGTCAGCCCGAGCACGGCCGGGACGCGCACCGGCGTGTCCCAGGTCGGTTGCAGCAGCGTGAGCAGGACGCTGGCCGCCAGGAGGAGGTAGGGGAGCACCTTGAAGAGTGCGATCTCCCGGCGCTCCCAGCGGTCGAACTCCGCTCGCAGCTCCGCCTCGATGCTCACGACCTACTCCCAGCGGAAGTACCGTGCCGCCAACCCGCCGGCCACGATCGTCCAGCCGAGCATGACCGCCAGGTGCAGCAGTTGCGGCCAGTGGCCGGCCGTGGCGTCCTGCAATGATTGCACGCCCGCGCCGAGCGGGGTGAGATCACTGATCGTCCGCAGCACGTCGCTCATGGCGCTGCGTGGAATCCAGAGGCCGGCGAAGAAGACGACCGGGAAGAAGAGGATGGACCCGATCGCGCCGGCACTCTTGCCGCTCGGCGCGAGCGCGGCGACGAGCAGGCCGATCGCGAACATCGCCAGCGCCGCCAGCAGGTAGCCGAGCAGGTAGGCCGGCACCTGCCGGGGCAGGGGCACGTCGTACGCCAGCCGGCCGATGGCCAGGACGAGCACCATCGTCGCCACGGAGAGGATCGTGGACATCAGCAACTGCGCACCGAGCATCATCTGCGGCTTCACCGGAGTGGTCCGCATGCGTCGCAGCACGCCCTTCTCCCGGTAGGTGGCGAGGAGCTGGGAGAGGCCGTTGAGGGCGAACATGGCCAGCGCCGTACCGACGATGATCGGCACGTAGATGTCGATCACCCGCAGGCCGCCGAGGGACGGGTCGGGTTCCTGGAACGGCGGGATCAGGCCGAAGATGACGAGCAGCATCGGGGGGAACGCGATCGCGAAGAACACGATGATCGGCTCGCGGAAGAACAGTTTGGTTTCGGTGGCGGTGAGCCGGGACAGGGCGGACACGGCGGTCTCCTCAGGCGTCGATGTGGCGGCCGGTGAGCGCGATGAAGGCGTCCTCCAGCGAGGTCTGCTCGACCCGCAGGTCGGCGACGACGACCTTGTCGCGGGCGAGCACGGTGGCTACGGCGAGCAGCAGGTTTCCGGTACCGGTCACCACGATCTGGCGGCCGGCCCGCTCGACCGACGTCACCTCGGGCAGCGCGGTCAGCACGGCGTCGTCCAGTGGTGTCGACGGGCGGAACCGGATCCGCTGCCGGTCGTCGACCTTCGCGACCAGCCCGGCCGGGGAGTCGAGCGCGACGAGCCGGCCCGAGTCGATCAGGGCGAGCCGGTCGCAGAGCCGTTCCGCCTCCTCCATGAAGTGCGTGACCAGCACGATCGTCACGCCCCGATTGCGTACGTCCTCGATCAGGTCCCAGGCGTCGCGGCGCGCCTGCGGGTCCAGGCCGGTGGTGAGCTCGTCGAGCACCGCCACCGTCGGGTTGCCGACCAGGGCGAGCGCGATGGACAGCCGCTGCTTCTGCCCGCCGGAGAGGCGCCGGAACTGCGTGCCGACCTTGTCGCCGAGGCCCAGGGTGTCGATCAGCTCCCGCCAGTCGGCCGGGTTCCGGTAGAAGGAGCTGTAGAGCTCCATCGCCTCGCCGACCCTGAGCTTGTCGGGCAGCTCGCTCTCCTGGAGCTGCGCGCCGAGCAGTTGCCGCAGCTCACCGGTGTCGCGCCGCGGGTCGATGCCGCAGACCCGGACGGTGCCGCCGTCCGGGGTCCGTAACCCCTCGACGCACTCGACGGTGGTGGTCTTGCCGGCACCGTTCGGGCCGAGGATGCCGAAGATCTCGCCCGGCTCGACGGCGAAGCTGACCCCGTCCACCACGGTGCGGTCACCGTAGCGCTTGACCAAACCGTCGACTTCGATGATTGCCATACCAGTAGCGTGCCATCCGCGATCCGGTGCCGAATCGACCACGCAGTCCGGCCGGCACCGGGCGCGACGGGTACGCCGATCAACCGATCGGTGGATGCCGGGTCAGCCCCGCCGCAACGCCGGACGCGGCGGGGCGCGGGTGCCGCCCGGTCAGCCCATCGACCTGGCCCCGTCGATGGACTCCCGGATGATGTCTGCGTGCCCGGCGTGCTGTGCCGTCTCGGCGATGATGTGCTGCAGCACCCGGCGCGCGCTCCACCGGGCGCCCGGCTCGAACCACGGGGCGGGCGGCAGTTCGTGACCGGCGTCGAGGTCGGGCAGGGTACGCACCAGGTCGTCCGTGTGCCGCGCGACGTTCTCGTACTCCTCCAGCAGCGCGGCCAGCGTCTCCCCGGGTTCCATCCGGAAACCGGCCGCGTGCGCCTCGTACGCTGCCGGATCGTCGCCGGCCGGCATCGACGCGGCTCCCTCGACGACGAACCGGGTCCACTGCCGCTCCACCGCCGTGACGTGCTTGATCAGCCCGCCCACACAGAGTGCGCTGACCGTGCTGCGGGTGGCGGCCTGCTCGTCGCTGAGCTCGCGCGCGGTGAACCGCAGGAAGTGCCGCGCGTGGCCCAGGGACTCCAGGAGGTCGGCCCGCTCGCCGGTCACGGTCTGCGCGGAGGTCGTCGTCGCCATGGTCGTCATCCTTCTTCTCGGAACTGCCTCGTCTCGCTCTCGACCTCGACGCTACGGACCATAGCGGTCACTTTCTGGCCGCTTGTCCCGGGCATCCGACCGGTTTCGGCATCGAATCACCGCAGCGTGTGGAGAGCGTCCTCGACGGTGGGGTCCAGGTGCGGGAGACAATCGAGGTTCATTGCGTCCGGCGCCATCTGGACAGGTGGTGGGACCTCGACCGATGTCACCTCGGGCAGCGCGGTCGGCACGGCGTCGTCCAGTGGTGTCGACGGGCGGAACCGGATCCGCTGCCGGTCGTCGACCTTCGCGACCAGCCCGGCCGGGGAGTCGAGCGCGACGAGCCGGCCCGAGTCGATCAGGGCGAGCCGGTCGCAGAGCCGTTCCGCCTCCTCCATGAAGTGCGTGACCAGCACGATCGTCACGCCCCGATTACGTACGTCCTCGATCAGTACAGCAATCTGGTGGAACGGTGGACGGTACGGGCCGCCGGCCTGGGGGACGTTCCATCTCGATGAGGTCCGCCCGATCCTGGAACGCGGCTACGGGGCCGGGCCTCGCCGGGCCGTGGCGGGAGCGTCGATGGGCGGCTACGGCGCGCTCGGGTACGCGACACCCCGTCCCGGGATCTTCCGGGCGGTGGCCAGCTACAGCGGTTCGGTCCACCTGCTGCACCCTGACTCGGTGACCGGGTGGAGAACGGCGTTCCAGATATCTCGACCTGTGGGGTGATCCGGCCGCCCAACGCATGGTCTGGGAACGGCACGACCCGCACCACCTGGCCGATTGGCTGCGGCGCACACCCGTCTTCCTGATCTGCGGCAATGGTAGGGACGGCCTGCGCTCGACGGTGTGGAGACCACTGCGGAGGACCGGCAGATCGAAGCATTCGACCGGGTTCTCAACGAGTCGCTCGCGGGCCGGTTGCGGCGAGCGGGTGCCCCGCTCGTCACCGACTTCTACCACGGCACCCACCAGCCGGCGTACTGGGAGCGGGAGCTGCACCGCTCACTGCCGATGCTGCTGGCTGCCCGGGGCAACGACCGTTGGTGACACGCCGCCTTGGCAGCAGCGTGCGGCCGGCAGGAGTTTCCGACCCGCCGGGCCTCAGCCTCCGGAGACGCCGAGCGTGTCCAGGTATCTGGCCACCTCTTCGAGGTCGACATGGGCCAAATCGGCCGGACGGAGGACGATGCGCAGCTCCCGGGCCACCGGCCGGTCGAGTGTGCAGGCGACGAAGGATTCCATGATCAGCGTGAGCAGGCGGGTCGGCGGAACTCCGTAGACGCGGGCGAGGGCCGAACCGATCACCGGCATCGCAAGCGGGCGAAGCTGTCCCTCCTGGTACACCGCGTGCCACAGCGCGTCGAGGCTCGTCCGAATGTCGTCCAGGCTGGACCGGGCGATCAGGTCGTTGCCCATCCTGCTGTACGCGAGGCCGAACACCTGTCGGTCCTGCTGGTGTAGCACGGCAACGGTGCCTATCGGGTACCGGATCAGGCGTCCTCTGGGTTTCGCGCTCCGTTTCTCGCGGCCGGCGGCCGGGACGCCGTGCAGGGCGGCACGCAGCCGGCGGTCGAGCAGGTCACGGTCGCCCTCGAAGAGCCGTCGCATCGCCTGTGCCTGGACCGAGCCGCTGCTGATGACGACGTTGCCGCGGGTGTTCGTGTCGAACGTGTCGGTGAAGCCGACAACCAGGTGGGCATCGTCGTGTGCGAAGAGGTCCCCGGAGATCACGCTGATGCTGACCGGCGGGCTGTCACCGATCGTCCGATGGACAAGTCCACGCCGTCGTGGTCGCAGTTGCTCCTCGAGTTCGGAGAGGATCGTACGCAGCACGGCGTCGTCCGGACGCTCCCGTAGGCAGGCCACGCCAACGGCGAGTGCGCTCTCCGGCCTGCCGATGTCCCGGTAGAGGGTGACGAGATCGTGTTCGGCCCTGCGACGGAGGTCCGCCAGCTGCTGGATCGGTTGCCGGGCGAAGGACAGCTCCGCGACCTCGGCCAGCGGGGGGCCGTGCCACAGACCCAACGCCGAGTCGATCAGGGTTGTCGCGGTGATCGCATCGGCGGATCGGGCCTGTTCCACCAGGTGTTCGAAGTGTAGGAAGTCGATCCGCTCGGGCGGCAACACGAGCCGGTAGCTGGCGGTGGGTACGGCGTTCTCCGTGCTGATGAACGATTCGCTGTGGCCACCCGCCGCCACGCGCAGCAGGTTGACGCACTTTTGCACCTGGTTACGCGCTACGCGATCGACCGGCGTGCCCGGCAGGTTCCAGACGTCGCGATAGATCTGCTCGACCGGGAGCGCCTTGCCGGCCGCGACGGCGAGCCGGAGCAGGATGCGTAGCACCCGTGGCGGGAGCACGACCTGTTCGCCCTTGACGAAGAGGCGGCCTGGGCCGAGAGCCGCGAGCCACGCCGACTCGTGGGAAGCGCTCGGGAAGCGCTCGAGATCTTTCGAGGGAAGCATATGCCGGCTTTCCTTGCCTCAGCTGTTCCGCTGCTGACAGAGTCCGACCCCGATGATGCACGCACCGTGCGCTGCCGCGTAACTCCCTTCGGCCATCTGGCGTTCGGCCGTCCGGCTTTCGGCCACCCGTCCCGACTGGAGGTTCTGTCGATGAATACCGCCCGCACCCAGGTCACCATCGAGTTTCACCCTGACGACGTCGGTTCCGTGACCGGTGTCGTTTTGACGATCTTTATCGACCGGACGATCTCTGTGGAGCAGACGATCTTAATCGAAGTGCAGTCGCGGGCCCACTATGTGGACGGAATGACGCCGGTGGATTCGGCGCCGGTCGCCGGATCGGCACCGGCCGGGAGGCCGTGATGGGACAGGACGACTGGTCGTCGGAGGATCCGGTCGGTGAGAGACCGAACTATCTCACTTCCCCCTCCGCGAACAACCGGCCCACCTGCCGACTCTGCGAGGCCGTGCACCTCAACGGCCCGCTGAGGCGCGACATTCTCGCCGCTTACCTCGGACGTGCCGTGAACGCCTGGCCGCCGAACTACGGGGTCGACATGATCGCGGTGCTCAGGCACGCCTGGTGGGCGCAGCGCTGGGAGCGCGGCCGGAATATGGCTCTCTGCGCGGTCGTCGCCGGGGTGGTCGCGGTGCTGGCGGTCGCGTGTTGCGCCCGGGGCGACGGTCCGGTGGCGGTCGCCGTGGTGCCGCTGCTCCTTCTGCTGGCGCTGCTACGTCGTCTGCTGCGGCGGCGCGGGGTCACCGCCCGCGCGGCCGTCAAGTGGTTCCGGAAGTGGCGCCAGCACCACCGGGTCGCGGCGCGGCGTGTCCTGACGGTGCTCCTGTTGGGCACGTTGCTGTTCGGCTGGCTGATGTCCCGGCTCGCGCACCGGGAGGATGCCCTGGTCGTGCTCGTCGGCGTGGTGACCGTCTGGGGCATCGGGATCGTGGATGCCTACCTGGTGGCGGGGCGGGCACGGCGGTGCCGGCTCGCCTACCGAACCCTCGACGCCCCGCACCTGCGTAGGGTCGCTCCGAAGATGCCGGACCGCCTGGAGCGGAGCTTCTACAGCCTCGGTGAGGGTCCCGATCCCGACCAGACTCGCGGCGGGGCCATCGCCCGGGTCGTCGTATACGACCTACCAAGACGGCGGCACGACAACGAGTTCATCGGGAGCGGTGAGTCGATCTGGGACGTCGAGTACCGCATCGACACCCGCCTCGGCCGGACCGGCAAGGACGGCAGACGCCGCCGTCCCAAGCCGGTCGACATGGTGACCCTGCATCGCAAGCTGGAGTTTTCGATGCGGGAAGCCGGGGTCCCCGGACTCTGGTGCGGTTACCGCATGTACGTCAACGGTGTGAATCTGCGCGCCGAGGACGTCCTACCCAAGCCGCACGAGGTCCCCGTCACCCACCAGCCGCAAGACCAGGTCCTCCGGTACCTGCGCGAGACGGTGACCACCAGACGCACCTATCTCTGCGTTCAGGTACCGGTCTCCGGCTGGGACAACGAGATTATCGTGACCCTGTTCGTACGAGGTCAGTTGATCGGCGAGCAGTTGATCCTGTACAGCAAGATTCTCATCCTACCTGCCATGATCTTCAATAAATTCGGACGCCCGAAGAGGAATCCGAACGACGGATGGACGCAACTCGTACACGCGATCCACTTCGGCTCCACCAGAATCTGGTTTACCGCGCTGCGGAGTCCGCGCCTGCTGGCCGAAGACGCCTTCGCGGCCGTACGCCGGCGGTGGGCGCGGTGGCGGGTCAGGAAGGCGGTGAAGCACAACCGGGAAATCCGCTACGGTGCGATCGACTCCATCCGGGAACAACTCGCCCTCGGTGGCGCCGTGGTTACCCCGAACGCCATGCAGGACATCCGGGGGACCGTCGCATTCCTCGACCAGACCCTCGCGAAAGCCGTCCGGACCTACCTGGTGAAGCGGCGGATCGACACCCTGAGCTTCGACGGATTCGTCCAGAACATCTTCAACCAGCACCAGAACACGATCGACCAGCTCAATGCCAAGAACGTCACGTTCGGCAACAAGTCGCGCGCCGGCGACAACCCCGAGACCGAAAAGTCAGAGCCGGCGCTACGAAGGGACTGAGGATCGTCATGGCCAAGCAGAGCAACCGGATCGGCAGGATGAACGCCGACGCGGTGACCTTCGGCGAGCGTAGCCCGATCCAGGCGAGCGGCAGCGCCCCGGCGCCGGCTCGACCGTGCCGGGCGGGGAAGGCGGGGAAGGGCGGACGGGTATTCGTCATCCACGGCCGTGACCTGGTGGCCCGCGACGCCCTTTTCGGCTATCTCCGGGCGCTCGGGCTCGAACCCCTGGAGTGGGAGCGACTCGTGCGGGACACCAGGTCCGCCACGCCGTCCCTCAAGGAGGTGGTCGACAGGGCAGCCCGGGACGCCTCCGCGGTGATCGCCCTGCTGACGCCGGACGACCTCGTCGAACTGCATCCGGCGCTGCGTCGGGCGACCGACAGCGCCGACGAACACGGCTCCTGCCAGGCCAGGCCCAACGTCTTCCTGGAACTCGGCATGGCCCTCGCGCTGCACCCGGACCGCACGATCATCCTGGAGGTCGGCAGGATGCGCCGACCCACCGACCTCGGCGGCCTCAACTACGTCCACATGGACGCCGCCGGCAACTGGCTCAACAAGGTCGCCAGCCGGCTGGAAGGCGCCGGCTGCCCCGTCGACCGGACCGGCGACGACTGGCGGTCCCTCAAGCGGTTCGACACGCTCGCGGCACATGAGCGGAAGCCGCACTGACGTCGGCCGGAACCGGACATCTGAGGTGGCCGGCGACTACGGGTCCCGGCTCGGCACCTCCGTCGAGATCCGCCGCCAGTCGCTGGGGGTGAGGCCGTAGGTGGCGCGGAAGCGGCGGGCGAAGTGGGTCGGGTCGGTGAAGCCCAGCGCCGGGCGACCGTCGCGATCGTCCGGCTACGGCTCTCCTGCCGCCGCAGCTCCTGTCGGGCGCCCCGCAACCGTTCGCCCACGATCCATTACTCGAGGCCGACGTCGGCCTGGGCGCAGACCCTGTAGAGGTGGCGGATCGAGACGTTGTGCGCGGCCGCGATGGTGGCCGGGCGCAGGTCGGGCTCGGCTTCCGGTGTCCGGGAACCGGCCGGACAGCGTGGTGGTTCCGCAGCCTGGTCCGTGCAGGCGTCAGCGCGGGGGATCCCGCCCGGCCGAAGGAGGACCATGCTGAGAAAGAGATGGGCGTTGACAGCCCTCGCCGCCGTGGCCGTCGGTGCCCTGGCACCTCCGGCGGGGCCGGCGGTTGCCGCGACGGGTCAGCACCGACCCGTCGGTGGTGACGCGTCGGCCTCCGGGCACCGGCCCACCGGCAGTGTGGTGTCGGCGGCCGGTGACGCCGCCGGCGCGACGACTCCCACCGCCGGCACCAGAGCGATCTTCGGCCCCGACACGCGGGTGCCGGTCAACCCGACCACGACGTTTCCGGCCAGCGCCACCGTCCTGCTGACGTTCACCGGAGGCCAGTGCACCGGTTTCATGATCAGTGAGCGTACGGTGGCGACCGCCGGCCACTGCGTACACACCGGGGGCTCGGGCGGGAGCTGGCGGCCCAACATCGTCGCGTACCCGGGGCACGATGGGACGGCGGCGCCGTTCGGCTCGTGCGGGGCGGCCCGGCTCTTCGCTCCCGCGGGCTGGACCGGCTCGGCCAACGCACCCGGCGGCGGCGACCCGGCCTACGACTACGGGGCGGTGCAGCTCAGCTGCGCGATCGGCACCAGGACCGGCTGGTTCGGCCTCGGCTATCCCACGCAGCGCGTGACCGGAGCCTGCACGACCACCCACGGATACCCGGCCGACCGGCCCGGACAGTGGACGAGCCGGGACGTCGTGCGGGCCGAGGACGCCAGCCTGCTCTACGTCCGGCATCCCTCCACCGGCGGGCAGGACGGCAGCCCCGTCTTCTACACACCCGACCCGGACGACCTGTGCCCGCTGCCGCCCCCGCTGGTGATCCCGTGCCCGTGCCCGCCACCACCGCCCTGCGTCTGTCCGATCCTGACGGTGCTGGGCATCCTTGCCGGTGGACCGTACGGCACCGGGCCCGGCGTCACCAACAACATCGCCACCCGGCTCACGGCGCCGGCCATCAACAACTTCACGCAGTGGCGTTGACCCCTGCACACGACCCGCTCCCGGGACGGCGGCCGGGCCGCCGTCCCGGGAGCGCGCTGCGGTGTCCCGGGCGCCGGAGGGCCGGGCGGCGCGGAGCCCAGCCTCTCCCGGTCAGGAGAGCGGCCGGGCCGGCGCGGAGCCCAGCCTCTCCCGGACCCGCTCGGCGTCCAGGTGGCCGAGTCGCTCCAGGATCTCCAGCGCGCCGCGCCAGGCACGGTCGGCGAGTTGCGGCGCACCGGCGGCCCGGTGGCTGTCTCCGAGATGGGTGAGCGTGGTCGCCTCGTAGTAGCGTTCCGCCGCCTCCCGCCACAGGGCGAGCGCGTTCTCGTAGCAGCGGATCGCCTCCGCCTGCTGCTCCAGCCGGAAGTGGACGTAACCGAGACTGTCCCAGGTGTGTGCCTGCCAGTACCGGTTGCCGACCTGCTGCTGCAGGACCAGGGCCTGCGTACAGTGGTCGAGCGCCTGCTGGTAGTTGCCGAGTTGGCTGTGGTACCAGCCGATGTTGTTGAGCGCGTTCGCCCTCCCGTTGGTGTTCCCGGCCGCCGTGAAGAGGTCGAGCGCCCGCCGTGCGTGGTGCAGCGCCTGCTCGTACCGGCCGGCCCGCTCGGCCAGGATGCCGAGGTTGAGGTGGGCCCGCGCGCTGCCGATCGCGTCGCCGAGCCCGGTGTAGAGCTCGAGTGAGCGGTGCAGGTGCGAGTGCGCCTGGTCGTAGTCCTCGAGCCGCAGGCAGGCCACGGCCCGGTTCCGGTGCGCACGGGCCTGGCCGTCCCGGTCGCCCGCCCGGACGGCGGCGACCAGCGCCCGCTCCTGGACAACGAGCTGCTCCTGCCAGGCGCCGAGCCGGTCGAGGTAGGTGTTGACGGTCCAGGCGAGCTGCCAGGCGTGCGTGTCGAACCCGGCGTCGGTGGCGAGGCCGACGACGGCCAGCAGCACCCGGTGCTCCCGGGCGAGCCAGCGCCACGCCTCCGCCCGGTCGGTGAGCGGGATGGTCGCGGTGCCCGTCCGGGCCGGGGCGGGGGTGATCGGGTCCCGCTGGTCGTAGAGGAGCAGATCCGCGGCGTACGCGGTGTGCAGGTAGTGGTCGAGGAGCCGGCCGAGCGCCTGCCGGCGTACCGTCTCGGGCTCGTGCGCGGCGACCAGCTCGGCGGCATAGGCGCGCAGCAGGTCGTGCAGGACGTACCGCTCGGGTAGCTGTTCGGAGACCAGGTTCGCGCGGACGAGCGCGGCCAGCGCCCGGCCGGCCGCCGCCACGGCCACGCCGATCAGGCTCGCCAGCGCCGGGACCGGGATGTCCGGCCCGGGATGCAGCCCGAGCAGCCGGAATGTCCGCGCCGAGGCGGCGTCGAGACTCCGGTACGACCACGAGAAGACCGTACGGAGGTCGGCGGCCGGATCGCCGTAGCTGAATCCGTCGAGGCTCACCGGCCCGGTCAGCTCGTCCGCGAGCCGGTCGAGGCTGAGACCCGGATGGGCGGCGGCCCGTCCCGCCACGATGGCCAGCGCGAGCGGCAGCCCGGCCGCCGCGCCGACGATCCGGTGCGTCGCCTCCGGCTCGTTCGCCACCCGGTCGGGGCCGAGCCGCCGGGACAGCAGGTCGTGCGCCTCCATCGCCGAGAGCGGGTCGAGCCCGAGCGGACGCGCCCCGTCGAGGGTGACCAGCCCGGGCAGGTGGCCACGGCTGGTGACCACCACCAGACATCCGGGCGAGCCGGGCAGCAGCGGACGGACCTGGTCGGCATCGCCGGCGTTGTCGAGCAGTACGAGCACCTGCCGCCCGGTCAGCAGGCTGCGGAAGAGTGCGGCGCGGGCGTCCGGGCCGGCCGGGATGCGCTGTGCCGGCAGCCCGAGCGCCTCGAGGAACTCGCGGAGGACCTCCGCCGGGTTCGCCGCCGAACCGGTCGCGTCGAAGCCACGGAGGTTGACGTAGAGCTGTCCGTCGGGGAAGTGGTCGACGACCTGGTGTGCCCAGCAGACCGCCAGGGTCGTCTTGCCAACGCCGGCCGCGCCGCTGATCAGGCAGACCGGCGTGGTGCCCGGCGCGGCGTGCCGGTGCGGCAGCAGGCCGGCGAGTCCGGCGATCGCGGCCCGCCGACCCACGAAGTGGGGTACGGCCGCCGGCAGTTGCCGGGGTATCACCTGGTCGGAGCGATCCGCCTGCGTGCCGAGCTGGGTGTGGGCGGCGGCGCGCAGCCGATCCTCCGTACGGGCGGCATCGGCGAGCCTGAGCAGTCGCCAGTGTGCCGCGTCCCAGTGACTCAGCTCCGTCAGCTCGGCCGGAAGTCGGATGCCGGCCCGCTCGGCGTGCGCCAGGCACGCGTTGACGAAGGAGACGACGAACGGCCACTCGGGCAGCGACCTGGCGTTGAGCTTGTCGCTCACCGTCGAGCGCGCCAGTGGCTGTCCCAGCGACGTCGAGACGGCGACCAGCGTGTTCAGCGAGGGGGCTCCGGAGAGTTGCCGGAGGCGCCTGAGCTCGTCGACGAACCAGGCCAACGCCTCCTGCGCCTCCCGGCCCGGTCCGCTCATCCGCCTGCACCCTTCCGCGCCCGACGAGCCTATCAATCCATCGACAGCGGAACATTTGTCCAAGACACCCGGTGGCCGGGGCGGAGATGCTGGCAGCCACACCCGCAGCTGCGGTGGTCGTCGAGCCGCCGGATGGATGGGGAGAACTGATGTCAGCGCACACGCCAGGGATCGTGCCGACATGAGAGACCGGGCTCCGCTGGGTACCCGGATCCTGAGGGACGCCCGCGACTGGGCGGCCATGACCGATGATCAGGTGATCGCCGCGCGCGAAAAGACCAACCGGGCGGGATCCTCCCGGGTCGCGCGGATCGTGATCGGCCTGCCGGACCGTCGTGCCCGCATCGGGGAGACCACGATCGACCTTCCCGGCCGCCGCCTGACGCTGCGGGTGCACCGCCCGAAGGACGCGGCGGCCGAGAAGCTTCCGTTGGTCGTGTCGTTCCACGGCGGAGGCTTCATCATGGGCACCGCCGCGCAGAACGACTGGCTCAACAGCCACCTCGCGGCCCGGTGTCCGGCGGTGGTCGTGTCGGTGGGGTCGCCGGCTGAGCGTGCCGCCGGCCCTCGACCCGCGCGGCGTGTCGCCGCTCAAGTTCGACGATGTCGGCGGTCTGCCGCCGGCGCTGGTCGTCACCGCTTCGCTGGACCCCGTTGCCGACCACGGACGCCGTTATGTCGAACGGCTGCACGAGGACGGCACGGAGGCCCGGCTGAGCTGCTATCCGAGGGCCACCCACAGCTTCCTCAGCACGCCGGGCCTGGTGCCGGCCGCCCGCCCCGCGCGCCGCGAGATCCTCGCCTTTCTGCGCGACCATCTGCGTCCGGCTCCGCGACGGTGACCGGCAACTCCGGGTCAGCCCTTCAGACCGGTGTGGGCCAGGCCCTCGATGAACTGGCGTTGGGCGATCACGAAGACGATCAGCACGGGGATCGCCGTCAGCGACGCCGCCGAGAGCTGCACGTTCCACATCGGACCCCCGTACGCGTCGACGAACTGGGTAAGTGCCTGCGGCAGGGTGAACTTCTCCGGCGTGGAGAGGAAGACGATCGGCTCCAGATAGAGGTTCCAGCTGTGCAGGAAGGTGAAGATGGAGACCGCGCCCAGGGCGGGCCGGGACAGCGGCAGTCCGATGCGCCAGAAGGTCGCGAAGCGGCCCAGCCCGTCCAGCCGGGCCGCCTCCTCCAACTCGCCCGGCAGCCCCAGGAAGAACTGCCGCATGATGAAGGTGGCCAGCACGCTCGGGGCGCCCAGGATCGGCACCAGGATCAGCGGCCAGTGGGTGTCGACCAGGCCCGCCGCGTGGAACATCCGGAAGAGCGGGACGATCGTCACCTCGCTCGGGATCAGCAGGCCGAGCAGCACCACCAGGAAGAGCGCGTTCTGCCCCCTGAACCGGATCCGGGCGAAGGCGTAGCCGGCCAGCGAGGAGACCGCGAGGGTGCCGAGGGTGACGACGAGGGCGATGTAGGCCGAGTTGAGGTACTGCCGGGCGAAGGGCTGCGTGGTGAACGCGTCGCGATAGCCGTCGAGGCTCACCGAACTCGGGACGAGGCTGGGCGGAAACGCGAAGATCTCCGAGACCGGCTTGACCGACGAGGTGACCATCCACCAGGTCGGAAAGACGAACGGGATGGCCAGCACGCAGAGCGTGCCGTAGAGGAGCACCTTCGTGCGCGGCGAGAGCCTACTGCTCATGGAAGACCCACCTCCTGCGCATCTGCCACTGCGCGACGGTCAGCGCCAGGACGATGAGGAACAGGAGCACGGAGACGGTGGCGCCGTATCCGAAGTGATGGAACTGGAACGCCTGCTGGTAGAGGTAGTAGACGAGTACCGTTGTCGACGAGCCCGGACCGCCCTGGGTGAGGACGGCGATCTGGGCGAAGACCTGGAGCGACCCGACCACCGTGATGATCGAGGTGAGCAGGATGGTCGGGCTGATCAGTGGCACCGTGATCCGGCGGAACTGGGTCCACCGGCCGGCGCCCTCGACCCGGGCCGCCTCGTAGAGCTCGCCCGGCACGCCCTGCAGCGCCGCCAGGAAGAGCACCATGTTGAGGCCGACGTTCTTGACCACCTGCACGACGATCACCGAGAGCATCGCGGTGAGGTCGCCGCGCAGCCAGTTCGGGCCGTCGACGCCGACCGTGTCCAGCAGGCCGTTGATGCCGCCGTTGTCCTGGAGCAGGAAGCCCCAGACGATGGTCCAGGCGACCAGTGACACGACGACCGGCGAGAAGAAGATGACCCGGAAGAAGGCGGTGCCGCGCAGCCGCTGGTTGAGCAGCACCGCGAGGAAGAGCGCCAGGCTCAGGTTGAGCGCGACGAGCCCGACCGAGAAGAGCGCGGTCGCCCGCAGCACGCCGGGCAGGTTGGGGTCGTCGCGCATGGCGCGGTAGTTCTCCGCGCCGACGAAGTCGAACGTGTCGGCGAGCACGTTCCACTCGTGCAGCGAATACCAGACCACCAGGCCGAGCGGGATCAGCACGAAGAGCACGCTGCCGGCGAGCTGCGGCGCGACGAAGAGGTAGCCGGCGAGGTGGTCGCGGCGGCGGGTCGTCCACCAGCCACGCCCAGCGCCCGGGGCGGGCCGGCGCGAGGTCCGGCCCGCCGTGCGGTCGTCGGTCAGCAGTGCCATCTACTTGGCCAGCAGCGGGTTGATCGCGGTGCAGACGCCGGCGAGCACGGCCGGCACGTCGGCGTCCGGCTTCCAGAGCGGGTCGAGCGCCGAGCGGACCGCCTGGGAGAGCTCCGCCTGCCCGGTGTGGCTGGGCTTGACGACGCCGGTGGAGATGCCGTCGATCACGACCGCCTCCAGTTGCTCCGGTTTGAGCAGCGGGTTGGTCCTGGCGAGCGTATCGGTGGTGAGCAGCGACGTGCGCGGCGGCGGGAAGAACTGCGCGAGCCTCGCCGAGTTGGCGGGGTTGGTGAAGAAGGCGAGGAAGTCGGCCGCCGCCTCGGCGTGCCGGCCCTTCTTGAGTACGCCCAGCCCGCCCTGGCCGATCACCGCGTAGTCGCCCTTCGGGCCGGCGGGCAGGGGGACCAGGTCCCAGCCGAACGCCGCGTCCTTCAGCAGCGAGGCGCGGGAGATCTGGGTGATCGTCATGCCCGCCTCGCCGGCGAAGAAGTCGGCGGTGGTCCCCGGGCCGGGGAACGCCCTGCCGGTGAAGGTCGCCTCGTGCAGGAACGTCATCGCCGCGACCATCTCCGGCTTGTCGAAGCCGCAGGTCCTCCCGTCGGCGCTCCACGCCTCGGCTCCCCAGCCCGTCCAGACCGTGGAGAGGTTGTCCCAGCCCTTGTAGTCGAAGTCGCGTACGACGAGGCCGGCCTTACCGGTCTTCGTGTTGACGGCCGAGCCCAGCTTCGTCGCGTTCTCCCAGGTCCACTGGTTGGCGGCGATCAGCTCGGCGGGAGTCCGCCCGCCGGCGGCCTTGACCAGGTCGGTGTTGACGAAGATGCCGAAGGGTGAGGTGGAGAAGGGGTAGCCGTAGAGCGTGCCGTCGGCCTGCCAGAGCTTCGTCGCGGCCGGGGCCAACTCGTCGAAGTGGTAGCCGTCGGTGCCCCTGAGCGTGTCGTCGAGCGGCAGCAGCGCACCCGAGGAGACGAAGTCGGGTGCCGCGTTCTCCAGCACCCAGGCCAGGTCGGGCGGGTTGCCGCCGGCGATCTGCGTGGTGAGGGTCGTCGTGTAGCTCTCGAACGGGATCGCGTCGAAGGTGATCGCGGTGACGTTCGGGTGGGTCTTCCGGTATTCGTCGGCGATCTCGTCGAAGAGCGCGACGTGTGCCTCGTTCGCCGACCAGGTGGTCATCCGCAGGGTGATCGGGCCGTCGTCGCCCGAGCCTCCGTTATCGGAGCCGCAGGCGGTGAGGGCGAGCAGCGCCGCCACCGCGAGCGCGGCCGTTGTCCGTGCTCTCATGGTGTTCCTCTCAGTAGCCCGAGACGTCGGGCCAGCGCAGCTCGACGCCCTCGGCGGTGAGACGGTTCTGGAAGTCGGCCAGCAGGCCGGGTGTGTCGCGAACGCCGGCCGGAGTGGTCCGGCGGGCCAGGCAGAAGTCGGCGAGCACGCCGGCGACCTCGCCGACGTTCCACTCGACGGGATGCAGTCGGTAGGAACCGTTGGTGATGTGGGTGGTGCCGATGTTCTTCCCGCCCGCGATCAGGTTGGTGACCCGCCGGGGGAGCAGCGCGCCCAACGGGATCTCGAACGGGCACGACGCGACGTCGATGTAGTTGTCGCCGCCGGTCGAGGGGTGCAGGTCGATGCGGTACATGCCGACGCCGACGCTGTCCGGGTAGGAGACTGCGCCCTTGTCGCCCCGGACGGCCAGCGACAGGTCCTGCTCGACGACGGTGTATCGGGCGCGGATCCGGCGGGACTCCCGGACGTAGGGCGCCTGGGCGAGACCGTCGGCGCCGCCGGTCACGTCGCCGCGTAGCCGTAGCCCGGGGAAGCCGGTGCCGCCGTCCGGGCGGGGCGCCTCGGTCTGCAGCCAGTAGAGCATCGAGCGGGACAGCTCGCGGGCCGCGGCGATCCCGGCCGCCGGGTCGGCGACGTCGATGACCGGCGCCTCCAGATAGTCGATCTGTGGCCAGTTGACCAGGCAGATGTCGCTGTCGTAGAAGCCGTTCCGGAAGTTGCGCCGCGCCGCGATCCGGCGGAACGTCCAGAGGTTGCCGTCACCCGGGTCGCGCCGCTGGTCGGCGACGACGAGGGCAGGGTCGTCGTCCGGGTTGGGGGTGAACGACCGCTCGGTGATCTCCAGCGTGCGCGGGTGCGGCGCCCGGAACGACAGCAGCCGGTCGCCCCAGAACGGCGGCTGGTACGCGCGCCAGAAGTCGTACCGGTCGGGCCTGTCGATCGTGTGGTCGCCGTCGACGTGGTCGACCGCGAAGCAGACCGAGACCGCCTGCATGTTGGCCGGCTGCGCCTCGTCGGGGGCGCTCGGCTCGCCGGTCTCGGCGCGCGACTCGAAGCCGGTGACGTACTCGGTGCCGGTGAGCGGGAGCAACTCGCCGGTCTCGGTGGCGTCCACGACGTACGGCGCGGTGATGGTCACCTCGCGGTCCTCGTGCGCGACGGTCACCGAGGTCACCCGGTCGCCGTCGACGTCGGCGGAGAGTGCCCGGGCCGGTTGCAGGACGACCAGGCGACCGCTTCCGCGGTACGGCGCGAGCATGCTCTCGAGCACCGCCACCGCGACCCGCGGCTCGTGGCAGAGCCGGCTCACGTGCCCGGCGCCCGGGTTGAGGTGGCGGTCGGCGCGGGCCCGGTCGGTCAGCGGGTAGTGGCGGCGGTAGTGCTCGCGGATGCCGTCCCGCAGGGCCCGGTAGGAGGCGGTCACGCCGAACTGCTCGACCCAGCTGTGCTCGTCCGGCGGCACCGCCTGGCTGGTGAGCTGGCCGCCGAGCCACTCGTACTCCTCGGTGAGCACGACCCGTCGGCCGGCGCGCAGCGTACCCAGCGCGGCGGCGACGCCGCCGAGTCCTCCGCCGACGACCAGCAGGTCACAGGTCAGATCTGACAACGGTTGCCCTTTCGTCCGAGCGTGGCTGAGCATCTGGGTGGCGGCCCAGTCATCGGGGTGGCGCCAGGGTCGTGCCCTCGACCTGCTCGCAGTCGAGGACGATCTGCGGCGGGCTCTGTGTGGCGGGCGTCCCCTCGATCAGCCCGGTGAGCACCTCCACCGCCTGCCAACCCATCTGGCGCCGGGGGATCCGGAACATCGTGAAGTCCACGTCGGAGGGGGCCGGCCGGGTCGGGTCGCCGAGGGCCGCGACCGACAGGTCGCCGGGGATCTCCAGGCCGCGCTCGCGGGCGGCGGCGACGAGGGCGGCGCCGTCGGCGTACTCCTCCATGAGTGCGACCGTCACGCCCCGGGCGAGCAGCGAGTCGAGCAGTTCGGCCGGGGAGCGGTCCTCGACGGGCTCGTGGACGCCGGTGACCCCGGCCGCGGCGACGGCGGCCCGGAAACCGCGCTCGCGGTCGGCGTGCGACTCGGGTGCGGCCGGCCGGTCCCGGCCGTCGAGCCCGGTCTGCGGCGCCGGGCCGGCCGGGTGGCCGGCCTGCCCCACGTAGGCGAGCGTGCGGTGCCCCAGCGCGGCGGCCCGCGCGACGATCGCCGCGGTCGCTGCCGGGTAGTCGGCGCCGACGTACGGCACCGGGCCGCCGGCGTCGTCGCGCCGGCCGACGGAGACGAAGGGCTGGCCCTCGGTGACCAGCCGGGTCAGTTCGTCGCGGTCGAGCGAGCGGCCGAGCAGCACGCAGCCGTCGGCCAGCCGCAGCCGGTTGTCCTCGTGGAAGATCCGACGCCGGCCGTCGACGACGGGCGCGCTGGTGAAGAGCAGGATGTCGCAACCGAGCGACTCGGCGCCCTGCTCGATGCCGACCAGGAACGGGTGGTAGAAGTCGCCGGTGCCGGCGGGGAACACCGGCTCGTAGGTGAAGACGCCGAGGATGCGGTTGCGCCGGGCGGCGAGGCGGCGGGCGATCGGGTCGGCGACGTAGCCGGTGCTGCGGATGGCGTCGAGCACCCGGGCCCGGGTCTCGGGAGCGATCCGGACGTCGCCGTCGGCGCGGCCGTTCAGGACCAGCGACACCGTCGCCTGGCTGACGCCGGTCATCCGCGCGATGTCCTGTTGGGTCACGCGCCTGCTGCTTCGTACTTCAGTCACTCTGGGTACGCATCCGTTTCTAGCTAATACGTATCAGGTTTCGTTGGCGTGAACTGTAGCCACTGCTACCGCTCGCTCGTCAAGACCCCAGGTCGAGGAAAATTCCGCCGAAGTGCCGCTGATAATTCGTATTAGCGTCTTGACGTGCCTCAGTCGGCGGGATTGACTTCTCGACCAACGAGCGGCGTCCAGCTCCGGACGCCGGATCACCGAGGGTTACTGGAGGACCGTCCCATGGCCCGTACCCCTGAAATCGGCCGCCGCGCGCTGCTGCGCGGTGCCGCCGCGATTGCCGGCGGCACCGTCGCCGGTCTGAGCGCCGCCACCCCCGCACTGGCCGGACCCGCCGGCTTCCCCAGCTACCGGTACGTGCGCGACGCGTTCGCCGGACCGTTGCGCTACGACCCGACCGGCGAGTTCATCTTTCCGTGCGTCCGGGGGGTCTACGACAAGATCGGCAACCGGCTCGGCCGCTACTACCTCTACTACAGCCCGCACGACGCGCCCGGCGGGATCTGCCTCGCCTACGCGGACCGCCTCGAGGGCCCCTACACCGAGTACGCCGGCAACCCGATCGTCGACCGCAACCTGCCCGGCGGCGTGACGGTCAGCCACGTCGCGTCGCCGCACGTGGTGTGGGACGCCCCGACCCGGCAGTTCTACCTCTATTTCCACGGCGAGAACAACACCACCCGGGTGGCCAGGTCGACCGACGGCGTCCACTTCGGCGACGAGACCCCGATCCTCTCCACCAACCTCGTGCCGAACACCACCGAGACCTCCTACGCACGGGTCTTCGAGCACCCGGTCGCGGGCAGGGGCAACCGCTACGTGATGGTCTTCATGGCCGTGCACACGGTCGGCCCGGGCACCCGCAAGATCTTCTGGGGCTGGTCGCCGGGCGGCTGGAGCGGCTGGCAGTTCTCACCCACCCCGCTGGTCTCGCCCACCCCCGACGGCTGCGTCGACATCTCCGGGGCCCACCTGCTCACCCGCAACGGCACCGCGTACCTGGCATATCACGGCAACACCGGCAACATGTACCTGACCGAGGTGGGCAACAACTTCGACCGCGAGGTGCACCTGGGCGTCTTCCACCGCCCGATCGCCTCCGACAACGGGCGGACCGCGTCACCCGCGTTCGGCACCGACGGCGGTGTGTCGTACATGCTCTACGAGGCCGGCCCCCGGCTGGGCGCCCGGATCTGCGTGGCCCGCGCCGTGTGACGCCCCGGCGCCCCGCATCCCGGCGACGTCCTGTTCGCCCCGACACCGTGCGGCCCGCCCGCGGCTCACCGGCGGGCTCGTGTACCGAGTACGCGAGCCCGCCGGTGGTCGGCCACGAAGGTGCGTACGTTACGGCGCGGCCGGGTGGTCGGCGCCTCGGGAGAGCGGCTCGGATGCCCGGATGTCGGCCAGGGTCTCCTCGAGCGTGCTGACGACGGCGTCGAACCCGTCGCTGCCGAGGACCAGGCGGTGTGGCGGCGACTCCTGCGCCATGGCGGCGATGACCGCGAGGACTCCCCGGCGCGGATCGCCGGGCTGGTTGCCGTCCTGGTCGATCATCGCGGCGCGGACCTCCGCCAGCATCGGCCGATACGCCGCGATGGTCTCGGTGACGGGCTCGTCGGCGAAGCCGGCGTAGGCCCGGGTGCGGAAGGCCCCGGGCTCGACCGCCATCACCCGGATGCCGAGGGACCGCACCTCGGCGCGGAGAACCTCGGTGACGGCCTCGATCGCGAATTTGGTGGCGCTGTAGTAGCCGAATCCGGTCACGCCACGCAGGCCGGCCACCGAGGACATGTTGACGATCCACCCGCTGCGCCTGGCGCGCATGCCGGGCAGCACGGCCCGGACCACCGAGAGCACGGCGAAGAAGTTCAATTCGAACATCTGGCGTACGTCCGGGTCGGCCATGCCCTCGATCGACCCGTACCAGCCACGGCCGGCGTTGTTGACCAGCACGTCGATGCCGCCGAAGTGCGCCTCGGCCTTGCCTACCGCCTGCCGCACCTGCTCCGGGTCGGTGACGTCCAGGGGCAGCACCAGCACCCGGTCGTCGTACGCCTGCGCCCAGTCCCGCAACTCGTCGGGGCGGCGGGCGGTCAGCACCACCCGGTCGCCGAGGTCGAGTGCGGCGTCGGCGTAGGCCATGCCGAACCCGCCCGGAGTGCCGCCGGTAATGAACCACGTCCTCATGGATGAATACCCCAGAATACTTTCTACGCTTGTAACAGGTGAAAGGGAATTATTTGGCGATAATCGGCCGGATGCCCGGCGCGTCGACGACGTCCACGACACCACCCTGGGACCTCCCGCAGGGAGAGAGTCCAGCAGGCAGACTGGGCGGATGCGCCAGGGCCTGACCATCGGCGAGTTCGCCACGCTCACCCAGCTGAGCGTGCGGACGCTCCGTCGCTATCACGAGTCCGGGCTGCTCGAACCGGCAGTGGTCGACCGGTTCACCGGCTACCGCTACTACTCCGCCGAGCAGATCCCGCCCGCGCAGGTCATCCACCGGCTCCGCCAGCTGGACGTCCCGCTGGCCGAGGTCAGGTCGATCCTCCGCGCCGATGATCCGCAGCGGCGCGCCGAGCTGATCGACGGCCACCTGCGCCGGCTCGAACAGGAGCTGGACCGCACCCGGTCCGCCGTCGTGTCACTGCGGCAGTTGCTGCATCCCGACCCGAACGATCTGCGGGTGGAACTACGTACCGTCGCCGCCCGGACGGTCGCCGCGATCAGCGACCACGTTGCGCTGGACGACGCGGTCGCCTGGTATGACACCGCGATGGCCGAACTGGACGCGGCGTTCCCACCGGCCGAGCGGACCGGCCCGCCCGGTGGTCGCTACGCCAACGAACTCTTCACCGACGGTGCCGGCGCCATGACCGTCTTCCGGGCCGTCCGTTGCCCCGCCGCGTCCGGGCGGATCCAGGTTGTCGAGCTCCCGGCGACCGACCTCGCCATCGCCGTCCACGCCGGCCCGCACGACGACATCGACGTCACCTACGGCCGCCTCGGCGCCTGGGTGGTCGCGCACGCCCTGGCCGTCGACGGACCGATCAACGAGACCTATCTCGCCGGCCCCCGGGACACCCCGATCCGCGACCGGTGGCGCACCGAGATCGGCTGGCCGGTCTTCCGCGTCACCCCACCGGGGAACCTGGCGCATCAACTCGCGGACTGAACCGCAACCCGGCGGTCGACCCGGGCGGGAGGCGGATGACGCGGCTGGTCATGGCTCCGGTCCACAGGTCGGACCGTCCGATTCAGTCGGTCCGCTGTGCCGGCGTCGCCGGTCGCGAACCGGCGCTCTCCGCGCCCTCCGACGCGTCGGCACTGTCGGCGCCCTCCACCCCGTCCTCCCATGCTGTACGTGCCGCGCGCTCCGCGCCGTCGGGGGAGGCCGAACCACCGTCGGGGGACGACACGCCGTCGATCGCCGGCAACTCCGCCGGTCCTCCGCCGGCCGGGTCGAGGTCCGCCCGCACCCGGGGTCGGGCGGACGGCTGCTGCCGCTGGACCCAGGCGACCAGCTTCTCCCGGACCAGACAGCGCAGATCCCACAGGGCCGAGCTGTTCGCGGCGCTGACCAGCGGCCGTACCCTGACCATACCGCCGGTCGCGTCGGTGACCTGGAGAACGCAGACCCGCCCGTCCCACAGGCCGTCCGACTCGGCCTCGACGATCCGGCGCATCTCGCGGCGCATCTCCTCGACCCGCAACGACCAGTCCACGTCGATCTCGACGGTGCCCAGCACCGAGGCGTCGGTGCGGGTCCAGTTCTGGAACGGTGTCGAGGTGAAGTACGACGAGGGGAGGATGAGCCGGCGCTCGTCCCAGATCTTGATGACCACGTAGCCGAGTGTCATCTCCTCGACCCGGCCCCACTCGCCCTCCACGACGACCACGTCGTCGATGCGCAGCGCGTTGCCGAAGGCGAGTTGCAGGCCGGCCAGCACGTTGCCGAGCATGCTCTGCGCGGCGAGCGCGGCGACGATGCCGGCCAGTCCGGCGGAGGCCAGAACGCTGGCTCCGACCGCCCGGGCCTGCGGAAAGGTCACCAGCATCGCCCCGATGGTGAGCACCGCGATGACGGCGACGGCGACCCGGCGGATGACGGTGATCTGGGTGTGCATCCGCCGCGCGGAGAGGTTGTCCCGCACGTCCATCCGGAACCGGCGCAGCGCGGTAGCTGCGGCGACGTCGGTCAGCGTGGCGATCAGCCAGCCGACGGCCGCGATCACGGCGAGCAGGACCCCCCGGAAGAACGGCTCGTGCCAGCCGTTGCTGGTGGCGGCCGGCACGGCCAGCCAGATCGCCACGAGGGCCGCGATCACCGATGCCGGCGGATAGGCCCGCCGGGACAGTTCGGCGAGGAGCATCGAGCGACGGCCGAGGTAGCGCAGTATCCGGTAGGCCACCGTCACCAGGACGACGGCGCCGGCCGCCGCACCGGCGATGACCCCGAGGCTGATCAGATTGTCACGCACACCAGGTTCCCTCCGTCGAACCAGACCGTCGTCGTTCCGCCGCCGTCGCCGTCGGGACCGCGGCCCCAAGGCTTTCCGGTAGATGTGCCGGCACGCCGGGCATTGTCCAGTCGGCCCCGAGGCTGCCGACCGGCAGACCTTACCCGCCGGCACCGGGTCCGCTGGCAGGCATCATGGTGGAATGCTGCCCTGGCTGCCCGAACCGCTCGACGCCGGCCGGGTGATTCTTCGTCGGCCGGCTCCCGAGGATCTGGCCGGACTGATCGGGCTCTACCTGGACGACGAGGTCCGTCGTCACCTCGGTGGGGCGCTGGACCGACCGACCGCGCGGGCAAGGGCCGGTCGGACTGTCTCCGAACCGGCCTGGGGAGGGTTCGTGATCGTCGACCGCGGCACACGTGAGCTGGTCGGCAGCGGCGACCTCAGCCGCAAGCGGGGTCCCTGGGAGCTCTCGTACCAGCTACGGCGCGCGTCCTGGGGTCAGGGGCTGGCATCGGAGATGATCAGCTCGCTGGTCGACTGGTTCTTCACGTGGATGGACGACGATGTCCTGATCGCCGTGACGCAGGACGCCAACGACCGCTCGACCAGGCTGCTGGAGCGCAACGGGGCGAGGCTGCGGCACCGGTTCGAGCAGTACGGAGCGCTCCAGCGGTGGTACGAGTTCCATCGGGACGGGCGGCACGTTCCGGGGGATCGGTGATCGTCGTGCACTCCCGCACGGTCGGCCGCACCGCCCGGCGGGCGACCGGGGAGGCCGGCCCGCCGAGCGACGAGGGGTGTGCGGAATCCCCGGCCGATCAGCCGAAGGCGCGGGTCTGCCAGGTGCCGACCTCGTCGGCCGGGAGCGCCTCCGGAAGGATCGCGATCCGGTCGACCTCGCCGGTCAGCCGCTGGCCGCCGTCCTGGTCGGCGCCGAACCGCAGCTCCCGGGTGGCGCAGCCGACGATGCCGCCGTCCGGCACCTGCGCCGTGCCGGCCCGCTGGCCGTCGAGGTAGACGGCGACGCCGCCGTCGTCGTCCATCGTGACCACCAGGTCGACCCAGCGGCCCACCGGCACCGTGGCGTCGCTTGTCACCCCGGTGCCGGAGCCGATGAACCGGAGCTGGTTGCCCGGCGTCAGGTCGATCAGGATGCCGTCGGTGCCGGGGTCGCCGCCGGGCTGGAAGTCGAAGAGCCGCCGGTAGCTGCCGCTGGTGGTCACCCTGACCTCGGCCGCGAAGGTCGCGGTCTCGAGGTAGCCGAGGCTGGTCGGGGCGGTACGCAGGAACCGGTTGCCGTCCAGCAGCAGCGCGCTGCCGGTCGGCCCCGCCTCGGCGTACGCCGCACCGGTCTGCACCGTCGCGTCGCGCCCGTTCGGGGACCGGTCGGCGACGGTCTCCCCGGCGGTCGGGTTCCAGGCGACCAGCGGGACGCCCGGGGTCGGCCGGGGACACGGCGGTGGCACCGGCAACTGGATCGAGGTCACCGCCGAGGCCCGCCAGTCGTCGTGCACGAGCCGCGCCTCGATCCGATTGCGGCCGGCCGCCGCCTCGACGCTCGGCGTGACGGTGAACCGGTAGACCTGCCAGTCACCGGGCCGCAACCGGGGCACCTGCACCCGACCCGGCCGGGCGCTCCAGCCCGCCGGCAGCACCAGCCTGAGCCGGGACGCCGGCACGGTGCGGTCGCCCGCGGCGCGGACCGTCACCGAGACCGTGCCGGACCGGCCGGCCTGCATCGTCTCCGGCGCCTCGATCTCGAAGCCGACCTGCGCGGTGGCGATGTACCGGTGACCCCTGCGGGCGGTGAAGGTGACCTTCTCGCCGTTACCGCGCTGCTGCACCCGCCTGCCGGTGGTCGTGTCGACCAGCCGGTACGGCCCGGCGAAGAGCGGGCTGCGCAGCGTGACCTCACCGTTGCGGCCGGCCGTGACCGCGATCTCGGTGGCGGCGCCGCCGGACCACGCGGCGTCGACGGTGAGGTCGCCCCGGGCCCGCAGCCCGGCCACCGACCCGGTCGGCCAGGCGGTGGGCAGGGCCGGCAGCACGTGTACGTCAGCGCCCTGGCTCTGCACCAGCATCTCGGCGACGCCGGCCGTGGCGCCGAAGTTGCCGTCGATCTGGAACGGCGGGTGGGTGTCCCAGAGGTTGGCCAGGGTGCTCTGCCGCAACTGCTCGGTGAGCATCCTGTGCGCGTGGTCGCCGTCGAGCAGCCTCGCCCAGAAGTTGATTTTCCATGCCTTGCTCCAGCCCGTGCCGCCGTCGCCGCGCGCGGTCAGCGACACCCGTGCGGCGGCGGTCAGCGCCGGGTCCCGCAGCGCGGTGATCTGGGCGCCCGGGTGCAGGGCGAAGAGGTGCGAGACGTGCCGGTGCTCGTTGTCCGGGTCGTCCAGGTCCGCCTTCCACTCCTGGAGCTGCCCCCAGGAGCCGACCCGCAGCCCCGGATCGAGCCGGGCCAGCGCGTCGCGCAGCTCCTGGCGGAACCGGCGGTCGCGGTCGCCGCCGAGGATCCCGGCCGCCTCGACGGTGTTGGTGAAGAGGTCCCAGACGATCTGCTGCGACATCGACGAGCCGGCGGTGAAGTCGCCCTGCTCCGGCGAGTAGCTCGGCGAGACCACGAGGGTGCCGTCGCGCGGGTCGACGACCAGCTCGTCGAGCCAGAAGAGCGCCAGCTCCTTCATCAGCGGGTACGCCCGCTCCCGCAGGAACGTCTCGTCCCGGGTGAACCGGTAGTGCTCGTAGTGGTGCTGGGCCAGCCAGGCGCCCGCCTCGGGGAACCAGAACGAGGTCGCCCAGTCGTGCAGGCCGGTGAAGCCGTACGGGTTGGTCTCGTTGTTCACCACCCAGCCCCGGTTGCCGTAGATCTGCTCGGCGGTGACCCGCCCCGGCGGCACCATCGCGTCCACGTAGTCGAAGAGCGGTGTGGTGGTCTCGGCGAGGTTCGTCGTCTCCGCCGGCCAGTAGTTCATCTGGAGGTTGATGTTGACGTGGTAGTCGGCGGACCAGGGCGGGTTGGTGGAGTTGTTCCAGACGCCCTGGAGGTTCGCCGGCAGCGAGCCGGCCCGGGAGGAGGCGATCAGCAGGTAGCGGCCGTAGGCGAAGAAGAGCGCCTCCAGGGCGCGGTCCGCCGCCGAGGCGCCGCCCCGGTAGGCGCGGAGCAGCTCGTCGGTGGGGAGCTGCGGCATCCGCTGGCCGATGTCGAGGCGTACCCGGTCGAAGAGCGCGCGGTGGTCGGCGACGTGCGCGGCGAGCAGGTCGGGGTACGGTTTGGTGGCCGCCGCGTCCACGGCGGCGGTCACCGCGGCGTGCGGATCGGCCCCCCGGTACGTCGGGTACGCGTCCGCGTAGTCGGTGCCGGCGCCGAGCACCACCGTGGCGGTGTCGGCACCGGCCACCGCGACCGTGCCGTCGGCGCCGTCGCTGACCGTGCCACCCTCGGCGGTGACCTGGATCTGCGACTCGTAGCGCAGCTTGTTGTCGGTGAGAGCGCCAGCGAAGGTGATCCGGCCGTTGCTGGCGGTGATGGTCTTCGACCGGTTGTCCGGGGCGGTCACCCCGGTGGTGAAGGCGATCCGGCCGGGCCGGTCGGCGCTGAGCCTGACCACCAGCACCCGGTCGGGGTGGCTGGCGAAGTACTCGCGGGTGTAGCGCACCCCGTCGGCGGTGTAGGAGACCGTGGCGACCGCCCGGCCGATGTCCAGGGTGCGGCGGTAGTCGCCGACCGTGCCGGGGTCCGCGGCGAGCCGCAGCGACAGGTCGCCGAAGGTGTTGTACGACCCGAAGCCGCTCTTGGGCTGCCCGAGCCGGCTCGCCACCTCCTCCGGGCTGAGCCGGCCCCGTTCGGCGATCAGCCGCTGCACCTCCGCGATGGCGCCGGGGCGGGGCGAGGTCCAGTTGCCGAAGTCGTAGCCGCCGGCCGAGCCGGGGCCGCCGGTCCAGAGTGTCTTCTCGTTGAACTGCACGGTCTCGGCGGCGACGCGTCCGAAGACCATGCCACCGAGGGCGCCGTTGCCGATCGGCAGTGCCTGGGTCTCCCAGTCGGTGGCGGGCTCGTCGTACCGGAGGGTGAGCGGGTCGCCGGTCTCGGCGGCGGTGGCGCTCGGGCCGGTGTCGGGTGCGGCGGAGGCGGGCGTGCCGGTGGACCAGGCGGGCAGGACCATGCTCATCGCCGCGACCAGCGTGGCGGCGGTGAGTCGGCGCGGCGCGGGCCGCCGGTTAGGGTCATCCATGAACCTCTCCGGTTCGTCAGAGGGGCCGGGGAAGAACTCGCTGACGGGTGAGCGGACGGTACGGGTAGCCCGATACGGACGGGCCGGTGGGCATCGCGGCGCCGATCCGCGCGGCCCGGCATGCATCCGATGTTTGGCGACGAGGTTACAAAGGACATCTCCGAGACACAACCCGGTCTCCCGGCAGACGGCACCACGATTTCCGATGTGCCCTTGTGTCCCGGCAAGGTCACCTGATAGACATCGGATGTATTGCGGGCTGGTTACGAGAGGTCTGGGGGCCACGGGTGAAGCTGTTGCGGGTGGGCGAACCGGGGCGGGAATCTCCGGCGCTGCTGGACGGTGCCGGTCGGTTGCGTGACCTCGGCGGGATCGTCGACGACATCGACCCGGCTTTTCTGGCCGGCGGCGGCATCGACCGGCTCTCCGGAGTCGACGTCGAGGCCCTGCCGGTGCTGCCCGGGACGACCCGGATCGGCCCGCCGCTGCGCCCAGGGAAGATCATCTGCATCGGCCTGAACTACCGCGACCACGCCGCCGAGACCGGCGCGCCGCTCCCGACCGAGCCGGTGGTCTTCATGAAGGCCGCCGACACCGTGGTCGGCCCCGACGACCAGGTGCTGATACCGCGCGGCAGCACCAGGACCGACTGGGAGGTGGAACTGGCCGTGGTGATCGGGCGGACGGCGCGTTACCTCGGCAGCCCGGAGGAGGCGCTCGGCTGCGTCGCCGGCTACGCGGTCTCGCACGACGTCTCCGAGCGCGAGTTCCAGCTCGAACGCGGCGGCCAGTGGGACAAGGGCAAGAACTGCGAGACCTTCAACCCGCTCGGCCCCTGGCTGGTCACCGCCGACGAGGTGCCGGACCCGCAGAACCTGGGCCTGCGGCTCCGGGTCAACGGGGCGGTCAGGCAGGACGGCACCACCAGGGACATGGTCTTCCCGGTGGCCGAGGTCGTGCACTACCTGAGCCAGTTCCTGGTGCTCTATCCGGGAGACGTCATCAACACCGGCACGCCGGCCGGGGTGGCGCTCGGCCAGCCCGACCCGAAGCCGTACCTGGTCGCCGGCGACGTCGTCGAGCTGGAGATCGACGGGCTGGGGCGGCAACGCCAGACGGTGGGGCAGGCATGATCTTCACCGGGCTGGAGATCTCCGACATCCGGTTCCCGACCTCGCGCGAGCTGGACGGCTCCGACGCGATGAACCCGGACCCCGACTACTCGGCGGCCTACGTGATCGTGCGCACCGACGTGGGCGACGGGCACGAGGGGCACGGCTTCGCCTTCACCATCGGACGGGGCAACGACGTACAGGCCGCGGCGATCGCCGCGCTGCGGCCGTACCTGATCGGCCGGCCGGTCGACGCGGTCCTGGCGTACCTCGGGGGCTTCTGGCGCGAGCTGGTGCACGACTCGCAGCTGCGCTGGCTCGGCCCGGAGAAGGGCGTCATGCACATGGCGACCGCCGCGCTGGTCAACGCGCTCTGGGACCTGCGGGCCAAGCGGGCCGGGCTGCCGCTGTGGCGGCTGCTGGCCGAGCTGAGCCCGGAGGAGCTTGTCGACCTGGTCGACTTCCGTTATCTCAGCGACGCGCTGACCCCGGACGAGGCGCTGGCGATCCTCCGCGCCGCCGAGCCCGGCCGGGCCGAGCGCGCCGCACGCCTGCTGGAGGACGGCTTTCCCGCCTACACCACCTCGCCCGGCTGGCTCGGCTACGACGACGACAAGCTGCGCCGGCTCTGCAAGGAGGCGCTGGCCGACGGCTTCACCCAGATCAAGCTGAAGGTCGGCGCGAGCCTGGCCGACGACGTACGGCGGATGGGGATCGCCCGGCAGATCTGCGGGCCGGAGGTGCGGATCGCGGTCGACGCCAACCAGCGCTGGGACGTGCCGGAGGCGATCCGCTGGATGCGCGAGCTGGCGCCCTTCGACCCGTACTGGGTCGAGGAGCCGACCAGCCCGGACGACGTCGTCGGGCACGCCACCATCGCCCGGGAACTGGCGCCGATGCGGATCGCCACCGGCGAACACGTCGCCAACCGGGTGGTCTTCAAGCAGCTGCTCCAGCTCGGCGCGATCTCCTACGCCCAGATCGACGCGAGCCGGGTGGCCGGGGTCAACGAGAACATCGCGATTCTGCTGCTGGCGGCGAAGTTCGGCGTGCCGGTCTGCCCGCACGCGGGCGGGGTCGGGCTCTGCGAGCTGGTCCAGCACCTCTCGATGTTCGACTACGTCGCCGTCGCCGGCTCCATGCGGGACCGGGTCATCGAGTACGTCGACCACCTGCACGAGCACTTCGTCGACCCGGTGGTGATCCGCCGGGGCCGGTACGCCGCACCGACCGCGCCCGGGTTCAGCGCCACCATGCGCCCGGAGACCCTGGCCGAGTACGCCTTCCCGGACGGCCCGCTCTGGTCGACGGCCCCGGTCGGGGTGGTGCGGCCGTGACGGGGGAGCGGCAGGGCGCCGCCCGGGGGGAGTTCACCGGGCTGGCGGCGGTGGTGACCGGCGGGGCCTCCGGGATCGGGCTGGCGACGGCCGGCCTGCTCGCCGCCCGGGGTGCCCGGGTCGCCTGCCTGGACCTGCACCCGGAGCAGGTCCCCGCGCCACTGCTCGGCCTCGCCGCCGACGTCACCGACGACGGCTCGGTACGGGCCGCGGTGGCCTCCGCCGCCGAGGCGCTCGGCGGGATCGACGTCCTCGTCAACAACGCCGGAATCGGCGCGCGCGGCACGGTTGAGAGCAACCCGGACGACGAGTGGCACCGGGTCTTCGACGTGAACGTGGTCGGCATCGCCCGGGTGACCCGGGCGGCGCTGCCGCACCTGCGGGCGTCGGCACACGCCGCGATCGTCAACACCTGCTCGATCGCGGCCTGGGCCGGGCTGCCCGACCGGGCGCTCTACAGCGCCACCAAGGGTGCGGTGCAGTCGCTGACCCTGGCGATGGCGGCCGACCACGTCCGGGAGGGGATCCGGGTCAACTGCGTCAACCCCGGCACCGTGGACACCCCCTGGGTACGCCGGCTGCTCGCCGCCGCCGAGGACCCGGAGGCGGAGCTCGCCGCTCTCCAGGCCCGGCAGCCGACCGGACGACTGGTCGGCGCGGAGGAGGTGGCGGCGGCGATCGCCTACCTCGCCGGCCCGCTGGCCGGGGCGACCACCGGCACCGTGCTCGGGGTCGACGGCGGCATGCACGGGCTGCGGCTCCGTCCGGGCCCACCGCCGCCGATCTGACGGCGCGCGGCCGTCCGATCCGGACGGTGCAGCCCCACACCGTGCCGGTGGTCCCGTGTTCCGTGCTGCCCACCTTCGCTCGATCATCGGATGTAACGATTCCCCGGCCCGGTAACACTGCGGCAGATATAGGGATCCGGGGCTTGCGGGGGCCGAGGTGGGCTGATAGACATCCGATGTATTACCCGCGTGTTTCCAACTGCCTCCAAAGAATCACCCCCACCGAATCCGCACCCGGATGGAGGACCACAGTGAGACATACCGCCAAGTCCCTGGCGGGGATCGCGATCGCGGCGACGCTCGCCCTCGGCACGGTCGCCTGCGGCGACTCGTCGTCGACCGGCACCGGCGGCGACGCCGGGGCGAGCCCGCAGATCGGCATCGACCTGCCCCGCGCCGACTCCGACTTCTGGAACTCGTACGCCAGGTACGTCCCGCGGTTCGCCGACGAGTACGACATCGACCTGATGTCGCCGACCAACTCGCAGAACGACGTGGCCAAGCTCGTCGCCAACGTGCAGGCGATGGTGAGTCAGGGTGCCAGGGCGATCGTGATGGCGCCGCAGGACACCGGCGCGATCGCCTCCACCCTGACCACCCTGGAGTCGAAGAAGATCCCGGTCGTCTCCGTCGACACCCGCCCCGACAAGGGCAGGGTCTTCATGGTCGTCCGGGCCGACAACCGGGCGTATGGCCAGAAGGCCTGCGCGTTCCTCGGCGAGAAGCTCGGCGGCCAGGGCAAGGTGATCGAGTTCCAGGGCTCGCTCTCCTCGATCAACGGCCGGGACCGCTCCGAGGCCTTCGCCGAGTGCATGAGGACGACGTTCCCCGGCATCACCATCTTCGAGGAGCCGACCGACTGGGAGGGGCCGAAGGCCGCCGCCGCGCTACAGACCCGGCTCGCCCAGCACCCCGACATCAGGGGCATCTACATGCAGGCCGGCGGCGTCTTCCTGGCGCCGACGCTGCAGGTGCTCAAGTCCAAGAACCTGCTGGTGCCGCCGACCGACCCGAAGCACATCTTCATCGTCTCCAACGACGGCATCCCGCAGGAGTTCGAGGCGATCCGCTCCGGCGAGATCGACGCCACCGTCTCGCAACCCGCCGACCTCTACGCCAAGTGGGCGCTCCACTACGCCAAGGCGGCGGCCGAGGGCAAGACCTTCCAGCCCGGCCCGACCGACCACGGCAGCACCATCATCGACGTCGGCAACGGCCTGGAGGACCAGCTTCCCGCACCGCTGGTCACGAAGGAGAACGTCGACGATCCGGCGCTCTGGGGAAACCAGATCGGCAAGTGATGACCGGTCAGACACAGGCCGCAGGCACCGTGGCCGGGGCCGCCGCCCCGGCCGCGGAGGCCCGCGACATCTCGAAACGGTACGGCGCCACGGTCGCCCTGCACGCCGCCGGCATCACCGTCACACCCGGCGAGACGCACGCCCTGGTCGGGCGCAACGGTGCCGGCAAGTCCACCCTGGTCTCCGTCCTCACCGGGCTGCACCGGCCGGACAGCGGTCAGGTCCGCTTCGACGGCACCCCGGCACCGGCACTCGCCGACCGGGACGCGTGGCGGCAGCGGGTCGCCTGCGTCTACCAGAAGTCGACGATCATCCCGACCCTCACCGTGGCGGAGAACCTCTTCCTCAACCGGCAGGCCGGGCGCGGGCCGATCGGCTGGCGCGGGCTGCGCCGCCGCGCCGCCGACCTGCTGGCGGGGTACGGCGTGGCGGTCGACCCGGCCGCGCTCGCCGGCACCCTCACCGTCGAGCAGCGCCAGCTCGTCGAGATCGCCCGCGCGCTCTCCTTCGGGGCCCGGTTCATCATCCTCGACGAGCCGACCGCGCAGCTCGACGGCGCCGCGATCGAGCGGCTCTTCACCCGGATGCGCGAGCTGCAGGCCGCCGGGGTCACCTTCCTGTTCATCTCGCACCACCTCCAGGAGGTGTACGAGGTCTGCCAGACCGTGACGGTGCTGCGCGACGCCCGGCACATCCTGACCCGGCCGGTCGCCACGCTGCCCCGGGAGGAACTGGTCGCCGCGATGACCGGCGACGCGGGCGCGGCCCTGGCCGCCGGGGTCGACCGGCCGGCCGTGCCGGCGGATGCGCCGGTCGTGCTCGACGTGCGCGGCCTCGGCCTCGCCGGCTACTACCAGGGAATCGACCTCCGGGTCCGGGCCGGCGAGCTCGTCGGGCTGATCGGCTCCGGCAGCAGCGGCAAGGTCGCGCTCGCCGAGACGATCGCCGGGCTGCGCCGGGCCGACACCGGCACCGTCACCCTGGCCGGGTCCGTCCCGAAGCCGGGCAGCGTCCCCGCCGCGCTCGCCGCCGGCCTCGGCTATCTGCCGCAGGACCGGCACCGGGAAGGGCTGGTGCCGCTGCTGTCGGTGGCGGAGAACGCCACCCTGCCGATCACCGACCGGCTCGGGCCGGTCGGGATCATCGCGCCGAGGCGCCAGCGGGCCGTGGCCGAGCGCATGATCTCCGCGTACGACATCAAGACCGACGGGCCGCACCAGCCGGTCAACGGGCTCTCCGGCGGCAACGCCCAGAAGGTGGTGCTGGCCCGCGCACTGGCGAACGACCCGAGGGCGCTGGTGATGGTGAGCCCCACCGCCGGGGTCGACGTCCGCTCCAAGGAGTCGCTGCTGCGGGCCGTCTCGCAGGCCGCGGCCGGCGGGACCGGGGTGCTGGTCGTCTCCGACGAGCTCGACGACCTGCGCTCCTGCGACCGGGTGCTGGTGATGTTCCACGGCCGGGTGGTCCGGGAGGTTCCCCGGGGCTGGGCGGACGCCGAGCTGGTGACCGCGGTGGAGGGCGTGGCAGGAGCAGGGAACGTAGCGGGAGCAGAGGAAGTGGGGGAGCCGTGACCGGCAGCCAGACCATCACCAAGCCGCCGGCACCGGCCGGAGGCCGGCCGCCCGGCCTCGCCGGCCGGGTGCCACTGGCCCGGCTCCGGGACCTCGCCCTGGTCCCCGCGATCCTGCTGCTCGTCGTCGTGGGCGCGGTGATCGACCCGGTCTTCCTCTCCGCCGCCAACATCACCAACGTGCTGCAACAGCAGACCGAGCTGGCCCTGCTGGTACTCGCCGAGGCGATCATCCTGATCGCCGGCAAGTTCGACCTCTCGCTGGAGTCGACGATCGGGCTCGCCCCGGCGTTGGCACTGGCCCTCGTCATCCCGGCCGCCAGCAACGGGCTCGGCACCGAGCTGCCCGCCGGGCTGGCCATCCCGCTCTGCCTGCTCGTCGGGGTGGTGATCGGCGCCTTCAACGGGCTGCTGATCCTGCGCTTCAAGCTCTCCGCCTTCATCGTCACGCTCGGCATGCTGATCGTGCTGCGCGGCCTGCAGATCGGGATAACCGGCGGGCAGAACCTCTTCGACATCCCGCCGTCGGTGCTCTATCTCGGCAACGCCGTCTGGCTGGGCGTGCCGGCGTCGATCTGGATCAGCGGCACGCTCTTCGTCGTCGGCATCGTGGTGCTCGGCTTCTTCCGGCACGGCCGGGCCGTCTACGCCGTCGGCGGCAACACCGACGCGGCCCGGGCGGCCGGGATCCGGACCGACCGGGTGGTCTGGATCATCCTGATGGTCGGCGGGCTGCTGGCGGCGCTCGCCGGGCTGCTGATGACCGGCCGGCTCGGCTCGGTCGCGGCGGCACAGGGCGACGGCATGATCTTCACCGTCTTCGCCGCCGCGGTGATCGGCGGAATCAGCCTGGACGGCGGCAAGGGGACGCTCTTCGGCGCGCTCTGCGGCGTCGTCGTCCTCGGCCTGATCAACAACATCCTGACCCTGGCCGGCGTCTCCGCACAGTGGATCCAGGCCATCTACGGCGCCATCATCCTGATCGCGCTGATCCTGGCCCGGCTCACCTCGGGCAAGGCGCAGGACTGACCGGACCGACCGGCATCGGAAGGAGCGATACGGCATGACCGGGAACAGGGTGGGGCACTCGAAGGTGGCGGTGAGCCCGCTGGGTCTCGGCTGCGCCCCGATCGGCAACCTCTACACCGCCGTCGGCGAGGCCGAGGCGCTGGCGACCGTGGCGGCGGCCTGGGAGTGCGGCATCCGCTACTTCGACACCGCCCCGCACTACGGCCTCGGCCTCTCCGAGCGGCGGCTCGGCGACGCGCTGCGTACGCTGCCGCGCGACGAGTACACCGTGAGCAGCAAGGTGGGGCGGCTGCTCGTACCGGACCGCTCCGGGGCGGGGCGCCGCGACGACGAGGGTTTCGACGTACCGGCCGACCACCGGCGGCTCTGGGACTTCAGCGCCGACGGCGTGCGGCGGTCGCTGGAGGCGAGCCTGGTCCGGCTCGGCCTGGACCGGATCGACCTGGTGCTGATCCACGACCCGGAGGACCACCAGGGGCAGGCGCTGGAGCAGGGCTATCCGGCCCTGCACGAGCTGCGGGCCCAGGGCGTCGTCGGTGCCATCGGGGTCGGCTCGAAGCAGTGGCAGGTGCTGCACCGCTTCGTCGCCGGGACCGACGTCGACGCGGTGATGGTGGCCGGCCGCTACACGCTGCTGGAGCAGCCGGCACTGGACAGCCTGCTGCCGGAGTGCGAGCGGCGTGGCGTCTCGGTGCTGGCCGCCGGGGTCTTCAACAGCGGGCTGCTCGCCGTCGAGCGGCCGCACGCCGGGCTGCCGTACGACTACGCCGACGCCCCGACCGAGATCCTGGAACGGGCCCGGGCGATCGCCACGCTCTGCGCCGACCACGGCACGACGCTGCCGGCGGCGGCGCTCGCCTTCGTCGCCGCGCACCCGGCGGTCGCCTCGGTGGTGGTCGGCGCGCACAACCCCGAGCAGGTGCGCCGCAACGCCGCGCTGCACGCGGCCGAGCCGCCACCGGACAGGTTCTGGTCGGAGCTGGTCACCGTGGGACTGCTCCGCCCGGACGCGCCGGTCCCCACCCCACCGGCCGGTACGCCGTGATCGTCGACGCGCACCACCACCTGTGGCGGATCGAGGACGGCTACCGGTGGCTGGACGCCCTCGAACTGGCCCCGATCCGCCGCTCGTTCCTCCCCGCCGACCTGGTCGCCGAGCTGACCCTGGCCGGGGTGGACCGGACGGTGCTGGTCGAGGGGGGCCGGTGCGACCCGGGCGAGGCGGAGATCCTGCTCGGCTACGCCCGGGACTGCCCGGCGATCGCCGGGGTGGTCGCCTGGGCCGACCCGGCCGATCCGGAGCTGGCCCGGAGCATCGCCGGCCACCGGGCGCTGCCCGGCGGGGAGCTGCTGGTCGGGATCCGGCCACAGCTCCAGGCCGAGACCGATCCCGACTACCTGGACCGGCCGGCGGTGCGGCGTGGGCTGCGTACCGTCGCGGAAGCCGGACTGGCCTTCGACGTGGTCTGCCGGGCGGACCAGCTGGCGGCGGTGGCCCGGGCCGCCCGGGAGGTGCCGGAGCTGCGCCTCGTCCTGGACCACCTGGGGAAGCCGGCGATCCGGGACGGCGCCGCCGGGCTGGCGGCCTGGGCCGGCCCGCTCGCGGAGCTGGCCGCCGCGCCGAACGCCACCGCGAAGCTCTCCGGCCTGGTGACCGAGGCGGACTGGCAACGCTGGCGCCCCGGCGACCTGCGGCCGTTCGTCGACGAGGCGGTGCGGCTCTTCGGTCCGGAGCGGCTGATGTTCGGCTCGGACTGGCCGGTCTGCCGGCTCGCCGCCGGATACGGCACGGTGCTGTCGGCGCTGAGCCAGGTGCTGCCGCCGCTGTCGACGGTGGAACGGGCGGCGGTCTTCGGCGAAACGGCGGTGCGGACCTACCGGCTCCGTCGCTAGCCGGCACCTAGTCTTCGCGGTATGGGTAGGAGGTTGGAGGAGCGCGTGGCCGTCACGGACGAGGCGATCGACAAGATCAAACAGATGATCGTCGCCGGTGAACTGCGCCCGGGAGACCGGCTGCCCCGGGAACCCGACCTGGCCGAACGACTCGGCCTCTCCCGCAACTCGCTGCGGGAGGCGGTCAAGGCGCTCTCGCTGATCCGGGTCCTCGACGTACGCCAGGGCGACGGCACCTACGTGACAAGCCTCGACCCGGCGCTGCTGCTGGACGCGTTGAGTTTCGTCGTCGACTTCCACCGCGACGACACCGTGCTGGAGTTTCTCGAGGTACGCCGGATCCTGGAGCCGGCCGCGACCGCGCTGGCGGCGCAGCGGGTCACCGGGGAACAGGTGGAGGCGCTGCGGTCGGTGCTGGACGGGCTCGGCGACGATCCGAGCATCGACGAGCTGGTCGCCAACGACCTCGAGTTCCACCGGCAGATCGCGGCGTGTGCCGGCAACAACGTGCTCACCTCGCTGCTGGACAGCCTCTCCGGGCCGACCACCCGGGCCCGGATCTGGCGAGGGCTGACCCAGGAGGGTGCGGTGAGCAAGACCCGCGAGCAGCACGCGGCGATCCTGGACGCGGTCGCCTCCGGGCAGCCGGAGCTGGCCCGGGCCTGGGCGACCGTGCACATCGCCGGGGTGGAGGAGTGGCTGCGCCGGGTGTTGTGAACGGCGCCGGGATGTGGGCGGCTCTCGACCACGCCAGGTCGCTGCTCCACCGGGAGCGTTGGGCGGCGGTCGACGCTGCCGCCGTGGTCGTAGCGGCGGCGGTCGCCTCCACCGCCGCGCTGGTCACCGGAGCAGGTCCTGCGGGCACCGCGGTGGCGCGCCTACGATGACGACGTGGACGACGAGACCGTTGGCCTGCCGGGAGACGGCGGCGCGTCGTCGGTCGCCGGTGTCGGCCGGGCCGACATCCATCTGCACACCAACCTGGGCGACGGGTGGATCAGCCCGGCCCGACTGGTCCAGACCGCGACCGACCGGCAGCTGGCGGTGATCGCGGTGACTGATCACGATCACGTCGAGGGTGCCCGGCGGGTCGAGGAACTCCTGGCCCGGCGGAACTCCCCGGTGCAAATGATCACCGGGGTCGAGGTCTCCACCCGGCAGGGCCACCTCCTCGGGCTCTTCGTCGAGAAGGCGCCCAGGCCGCTGCGGCCGGTCGAGGAGAGCATCGACGCCATCAAGGAACAGGGTGGGCTGGTGGTCGTGCCGCATCCCCTCGGCGCACTGGTGCCGAGCCTGAGCCGCCGGAAGATCGACGCACTCCTCACCGCCGGCTACGAGATCGACGGGATCGAGATCTACAACCCGAGCCCGGCCAACGCCTCCCGGCGCGACGCCGTGCGCGCGGCGAACGAGGAATGGGGCCTGGCCGAGATCGGCGCGAGCGACGCGCACTTCTGGCAGCATGTCGGTGCCGGCTACACCCGTTTCGCCGGGAGCACCCCCGACGATCTGCGCCGGGCCATCCTCGACCGCACCGGACGAGCCGGTGGGCAGGAGCAGCGGCCGGCGCGGCTCAATCCGGCCGCCTACGTGGCGCAGTGCGCCTGGAGCTGGTTCGTCGACCCCCCACGCCGGATGATCCGCCGGCGCCGCGCGTCCCGGAGCGAGCACCAGGTCCGGCGCGGCTGACTCCCCGCGGGACCACGGCGTCCCACAGGACCTCGGCCTCTCCGCGCTGATCGCCCCGGCTGTCCGGTCAGTCACGAGCGACCGACCGGCGGCACCGCAACGATGGCGGTCGTGACCTCGCGGGTGGACGCATCCAACTGCTGTCCAGTTGCCGTTCAGTCCGGACTGCAAGCGTGGCCGCACTGCTGCCACGCCGATGGAGGGGGAACATGACAGGAACAGGCAGAGCACCCGCCGAGCTGCCGATGCCGCTCGGCGGACCGGCGGTCACCCCGTCGCCGGCTTCGACCTCCGGGCTGACCACGCCCGCCCGTCCGGGGTACGGGATCCACGGGCGGGGACCGGTGGCTGCACGCCGCCGCAGGCGGCGGTGGACGGCCGGAGCGCTGGTCTCGGCGCTCGCGCTGGTCGGGGTACTGGGACCGGCGGTGCCGGCGCAGGCCGACGCGTCGAAGGAGCCCACGCCGAGCCTGCCCGGCCGGACCGCGGAGGCCGTACCGGGCGTGTCCGGGCTGACACCGGATGCCGGCCTGCGTTCCGTCGCTGGCCGCCGGGCGGCCTCGGTGCCGGCGGGCACCGGGATCACGTTGGGCAGGCCGAAGGCAGGCCCGGCGCCCCGGATGGTCGAGGATCTGGAGGACCCGGACAATCCGCCGACCTGCGTGCCGTACATCAGCGGTCAGGTAACCCGAAACGGCACCGCCCTGGCCCGGGTCGACTACCTGGCCGAGATCGTGTGCAACTTCTATCTCGCGGGTGCCGGCCAGGCGTACCTGATCGAGCGAACGGCCGGCGCCCGGTACAACGGTGCCGTCATCGCCGCGGCCGCCCCCTTCTCGTTCTCCTCGTACTACTACGGGTACAGCATCGGGGCGGTGCTCATCGACGGTCGCATCTACGACGGTGGTCGCCAGTTGGAGATCGGGTTCGACCTGGCGTTGCAGACCCTGGACGGAACACCCTGGGGCGGCTGCTTCGCGCTTCCCACCCCGCAGCGTTACCTGACCCCGTGTTACGGCCTGGGTACCTCGTACCTGTCCGTCTCGATCGGGTCGGGGGTGTTCGGCACCGGCCTGCCGGCGTACAACCCGGCGGCGGCGATCAGGGACATTCCCGCCATCGATCTGCTCACCTTCCACGTGGGCGGGCAGTCCGACCCGGCGTCGACAGCCCGGCAGAACATCGTGGACACCGCGGCCGGGCTGCCCGCCCAGACCAGCGACTTCGGTCACGTAGGCCGGACCAGCGTCAACCTCGACCTCGACATGTTGCGCGGCATCCTCAGCCTGCACCTGCAGAACGGCTTCAACTTCCGGGTGACCGCGATCGCCGGCAGCAGACACGGTGCGACGTCGCGGCACTATCTCGGGAAGGCGTTCGATGTCGACACCATCAACGGCGCCCGGGTGAACACGGGCAATCCGTTCAACCAGGCATTCAAGGACGCCTGCCGGGCGTACGGGGCGACCGAGGTGTTGGGGCCGGGGGACGACGCCGACCATGCCACGCACATCCACTGCGCGTGGCCGCGGTAGTGGCCCGGAACCGGACGGAGGCGGGTCGCCGCCCACAGGTGAGCGCCGCGACGGCGTATCCCTGAACGCGGCGACGGTGGTGCGAGCGCCCGGACCGGGCGCTCGCACCGAATGCTCGTGGCGGCGCGGGGGTGTCTAGTCGTACAGCGCCGACACCCACAGGTGGGTCAGGGTGTCGACCAGGACCGCCCGGTCGTCGAATGGCGGCACTCCGCAGGCGGCCAGGTAATACAGCCGCTCGCCGGTCCACGTCAGGGATGCGGCGAGCGCATGTGTGTCGACGCCGTCAAGTCGGGCTTCGACGGCGGGGTCGGCCTGCCGATCGCTCTCGATCCGGTCGATCGCGGCGTCGGTGAACGTCGTCATCTGCGCGAGCCACAACTCGCGCAGCTGCGGGTCGGACGCCCAACTCTCGACGATCGCGCGCAGTACGGCCGCATTGGACAGCCACAGGCCGGCCCCGGCGTCGATGCCCGCCCGCAGCGTCTCGCGTGGGTCGGCCGTCGCCTGCACCCACGGCCGGGCGGCCTCGTGACCGGCGCCGACCGCGCGACGCACCAGTTCGGCCAGCACCGCCTGCTTGCCCGCGAAGTAGAAGTAGAAGCTCGCCCGGGAGACCTTTGCGGTGGCGATGATCTCGGCGACGCTGAGCGTGTCGAAGGTGCGCTCCCGCAGCAGCCCGCGAAGCGCGTCGAGGATGCGTTCACGCAGGCCGGTGCCGCTCTGCTCAGGATCATCGCGTCGGGCCGTCACGCGCCAGAGCCTACCGCACATGCCGTCTGGACAGAAGCGCCAGACAGACTGTATGGTCACCGCATGACACGGATTGGCGTCCATCTCGTAGTCGAGTTGCGCGTAGGAGACACGGCGCTGGTCGTCGCGGACGAGCTGGCCGAGCACGTGACGGCGATGCTTACATGAGATACACGACCTTCGGGCGGACCGGTCTGCGGGTGTCCGAGCTGATGCTCGGCGCGATGACGTTCGGTGAACAGGGCAATGTCGGCGCACCCATCGACGAATGCCGCCGGATGCTCGACGTCTACGCCGAGGCCGGCGGAAACGTCGTCGACACCGCCATCAACTACCGCGGCGGTGCCAGCGAGGAGTTCCTTGGTGAACTGCTCGCCGGGCGGCGCGACCGGTTCGTCGTGGCCACGAAGTACACGGTGACCCGTGATCCGGCCGACCCGAACGGCGGCGGCAACCATCGCAAGAACCTCAGGCTGTCGCTGGAGACCAGCCTGCGCCGGCTGCGCACCGACCACGTCGACATCTACTGGGTTCATATCTGGGACCGGCGCACGCCGATCGAGGAGACCATGCGGGCGCTTGACGATGCGGTCACCGCCGGCAGGGTGCTCTACGTCGGCGTGTCGGACACACCGGCCTGGGTGGTCTCCCGTGCGAACACGTTGGCCGAATGGCGCGGCTGGACCCCGTTCGCCGGCCTCCAGGTGCCGTACAGCCTGATCAACCGCGACGCCGAGCGGGAACTGTTGCCGCTGGCCGAGGCGTACGGCCTGACCGTGACGGCCTGGAGCCCGCTCGGCGGCGGTGTGCTGTCCGGCAAGTACGGCGACGGCTCACCTGACAGGGTGACGCGACTGAGCCGGGAGGCGATCAGTGACCACGACCTCGGTGTGGTCCGCGTCGTGCAGGAGGTCGCCAACGAGCTGAGCGTCACCCCGGCCCAGGTGGCCCTCGCCTGGACCCGCCAACGTGACGGGGTAGTGCCGATCATCGGTGCGCGCACCGTCGACCAGCTCCGGGACAACCTCGGCTGCACCGCAGTCACACTGCCACCACAACTGGTGACGCGGCTCGAAATGGCGACCGGGTTCAGCCGCGGCTTCCCCGCCGACTTCATAGCCCAGACCAGGCCGTGGGTGCTCGGTGCCGCCGCGCTCTGACCCGCGACGGCGCCGCTCGTGTGTCGCCGACCGCACGACGGTGACCGGGCGTCACGGCCAGTAGGAGCGCCGACGTGGCGGCGAAGGTGGCCGCACCGACGAAGATCAGGCCCGGTGATCCGTACGCCAGCGACCACCCGAAGACCGCACCGGCCGCGACCGGTACCAGGGTCTCCGCGACGGACCCGATTCCGGTCACCGCCCCGTGCACGGTGCCCTGCTCGTCGGCCCGGACGGTGCGGGAGATCCACGACAGCACGGCCGCACCGCCGATCGAGCCGATCACGCCCACCGCCTGCAGGGTGTAGAGCATCCATGGCGCGGACACGAATGCGGTACCTCCGAGCGAGGCGACGCCGAGCAGGCTGCCGGCCACCGCGGCACGCTTGTCGCCGAGCAGGCGGACGACCGGGCCGACGGCCCGGGCCTGGAAGACGGCGCTGGCGAGCGCGCCCGTCGCCATCACCACGCCGATCTGCGCGGTACTCCAGGCGAACTGGGCCGTGAGAAAGAATGTCCAGACCGACTGGTGGGTCGTGCGGGCGATGTCGGAACAGAGACGGGCGCAGGCGAGCCGCCCGAGCACCGGCCGGCGCAGAAGGGCGGCGAGGGAGCCGACCGGGTTCGCCGCCCGCAGGGTCAGCGGGGTCATCCGGTCCCCGGGCCGTGACTCCGGCAGGACGAACCAGCCGTACGCGACGTTGGCGAGGGACAACACGGCTGCGGCGAAGAACGGTAGGCGTACGTCGACGGTGCCGAGCAGGCCGCCGACGGTCGGGCCGGCGACGAAGCCGAGCCCGAACGCCGCGCCGACCAGCCCGTACGCGTGAGCCCGCGACTCGGGTTCCGTGACGTCGGCGATGTACGCGTTGACCACGGTGTACGTGCCCGCGCCCGCGCCGGCGAGGGCATGGAACAGCAGGAGCGTCCACGGGCCGGGTGAGAGCGCGTGGGCCAGCCAGTCGACGCCGAGACAGCTCAGTGACACGAGCAGGACCGGACGTCGGCCGTACCGGTCGGAGAGCCGTCCGAGCAGCGGCGAGACGACGAACTGAAGCAGGCCGTAGATCGAGCCGAGCAGACCGGACCAGCGGACAGCAGCGGTGGCGTCCTCGGTGACGGCCGCCATCAGAGCCGGCATGATCGGCACGATCAGGCCGAGCCCGAGCATGTCGAGGAAGACGGTGACGAGGAGGAAGGAGAGGGCGGGCGCCCGTCGCATCGCGGCTCCTGAGTGTGGAGAGGGCAGGGCCCCCTCGGCACTCACGGTCTGCCGCAGGTACGGAGGATCAGACTATCGTCGCCGTCAAATCGTTTTCACGATCGCGCCACGGGCACGTCACGCCCTCGACCTGCCGGTCAACACCGTGCCGCGCATCTCAGGCGGCCACCGCACCGGTGACCGTCGCTTCGGGCGCCGGTGCGTCCGCTGCCGCCGCTCCCAGCGCCTCCCCGGCGGCGGGCCAGAACCGACGGAACATGAACCACTGGGTCGGACACTGCCGGATGACCTCTTCCTGGCAGGCGAACATGTACTGCGTCAGGCGCTGGATCTCCTGCGTCTTCTCGGCGCTGTTGCTGACCGGGCGCGGGAAGATCGGCGGGAACGCCCGGATGTAGTAGCCGTTGTGGGGCGCGTACCAGACGTAGCCCGGCATCACCGCCGCGCCCGACTTCACGGCGAGCGCGGCCGAGCCGACGGGCACGTAGGTCCGGTGGCCGAAGAACGTCACCTCGACGCCCCGTTCCCGGGTCACCGGCCGGTCTATGACGATCGCCACCGCTCTGCTCGCCATCAGTTCCTGCAGCACGCGGCGTACGGCGTGCGACACCGGGATGATGTCGACGCTCTTGTCCCGCCGATGCCCCTGGAGGAGGCTGTTCAGCCGAGGATCCTTGAAGGTGTCCGCGATGGCCGAGAGCGGTACGTACCGTGCCGCGATCGCGCCGGCAAGGTCCCAACTGCCGAAGTGTCCGGTGGTGATGATCGCACCCTTGCCGGGCGCCATCGCCTGCCGGACGCACTCCTGCCAGCTCATCCCCTGGGTCAGGTCCTCGGTGCGGGCGTCGACGTCCATCATGTCCACATAGGGCAGGCAGATCAACGAGGCCGCCGTCCGCCCGTAGTTGCTCCACGAACTCAGCGCGGCCCGCTTGACGCGGAGGTCGGAGACGGGCAGACCCAGCACCTTCGCCATGTTCTCCTGGGTGACGACGCGCTTGGAGCGCCACCCCAGATAGCTGGCCGAGGTGACCGTCGAGGCGAGCCCGTTCCGCACCCGGCGCGGCGTCCTGCCCGCCACGGCAATGCCGGAGCGTGCGAGCCAGTACACCGACGACACCCTGCGGTCTCCCTACCTCCGGGGAATTCCATCATCGAAGGCGGATACCGCAGCGGACAGTGCCGATTCCTGAAATCTGTGTTACCCGATGGTTAACCACGGTCGTAGTTGGCGCCGTCCGGGCCGCGGGCAGGGTGTGGTGGGCGGATGATGGGCCGATGGACGGGCGGGCATACCTGGAGAAGTACATCGCCGACCGGCTGCCGGACGGGCAGGGCCGGCCGCCGGTGGGCGGTCGGCCCGGCTTCGACGTGGCCGAGATCCGAGGGGTGGCGGTGGGACTGGTCGCGGCCGGTGCCCTCGGCCAGGAGGAGATGGACCGGATCGTCGCCGACCTGGAGCAGCGGCTGGAACGGCGCGGTCTGCTGACCCGGATTCAGGTCAGCGCCTCCGCCGACGTCTCGACGGTGTCGCCACCGCCGGTGGCGGTACGGCAGCAGATGGCGTTGCGACAGCACATGGCGGCGCGCAGCGCGGGGGAGCGCCCGCCGGGGCACGATCCGGCCGCCGGCCCTCCGACGCTGCGCGGCGTCATCCCCCTGGCCGGTCAAGTGATCCGCGTCGGTGGAGCCGCGGCCATGCCGCTGAGCCTGGAACGCTGGTCGACGATGTTCGTGCTCCGGCTGGCGTGGGCCGACCCCGGCCAGGGGTTGTTCCGCGACGGTCCGGGCACGGAGCGGGCGGGGTGGCGCGGCTGGGACGACGTGGGGACGCGGTACCGGCGCTGCGCCGGCACCGCCTCGGCCGGCGACGGGCTCTACGTCGAGGAGCTGCGCTTCGCACCCGGCGCTCCGGACGAGGCCCGGCTGCTGACCCTCTCCTCGGGTGACGACCGGGAGACGGGGCGGCTGACGATCGCACTCGGCTGACGCGGGCTGCGGATCTCCACCGCGTACAGCTCGATGGTGCCGGCGAGCCCGCCGCGTCCACCACCACCTCGCCCGGTCGGCGACCGGCGGCGGGACCTCGCGGACCTCGGCGACGCCCGGTCCGGTCGGCGCGAAGGCGCGCACGGTCAGCTCACCGCCCCGATGGTTGCGCGACGCTCCGGTTACGGCGGGTGGCGGAGGAGGTGGCGGAGGCCGTACCCGGCGTTGTTCTTGATAATGGAGGGTATGCCTGCACTCCGGAGCGATCAGTGGTACGCCGGCTCGGACCGCAACGCCTACCTGCACCGCGCGTGGATGCGGCGCGGGGCGCCGGACTCGGCGTTCGAGGGACGCCCGCAGATCGCGATCGCCAACACCGCCTCCGACCTCACCCCCTGCAACCGGCATCTGGACGAGGTCGCGGCGAGCGTCGCCAACGGTGTCTGGGAGGCCGGCGGGGTGCCGCTGAACCTGCCGGTCGTCTCGCTGGGGGAGACCCAGGTCAGGCCGACCGCGATGCTCTGGCGGAACATGGCGGCGATGGCGATCGAGGAGATGATCCGGGCCAACCCGGTCGACGGGGTGGTGCTGCTCGGCGGCTGTGACAAGACCATCCCGGCGCTGCTGATGGGTGCCGCCTCGGTCGACCTGCCGGCGGTGGTGGTGCCCGGTGGCCCGATGCTGACCGGCACCTTCCGGGGTGCGCCGCTCGGCTGCGGCACCGACGTGTGGCGGCTCTCCGAGGAGGTACGCGCCGGCACGCTCTCCCCGGAGGGCTTCCTCGACTCCGAGTCGTCGATGATCCGCAGCCGGGGCCACTGCAACACCATGGGTACCGCCTCGACGATGGGCCTGCTCGCCGAGGTGCTCGGGATGACCCTGCCGGGCACGGCCGGCCTGCCCGCCCCGGACAGCCGGCTACTGGCCCGCTCGCACGCCACCGGCAGGCTCATCGTGGAGATGGTGGCGGAGCAGCGCCGGCCGAGCCAGGTGCTGACCGGGGGGTCCTTCCGGAACGCCGTCGTAGCCCTGGCCGCGCTCGGCGGCTCGACGAACGCGGTCGTGCACCTGCTGGCGATCGCCGGCCGGGTCGGCGTGCCGATCACCCTGGACGACGTGGACCGGCTCGGCAGCGGCGTACCGCTCCTGGTCGACCTGCAACCGGCCGGCCGCTTCCTGATGGAGGACTTCCACCGGGCCGGTGGGCTGCCGGCCGTGCTCAACCAGGTCGCCGACCTGCTCGACGCGGCGGCGCCGACGGTGACCGGCCGGCCGATCGGCGACTACCTCGCCGGCCACGAGATCACCGATCCGGAGGTGATCCGGAGCCGGGCCGCGCCGCTGATGCCGGAGGCCGGCATCGCGGTGCTGCGTGGCAGCCTCGCTCCGGCCGGCGCCATCATCAAACCCGCCGCGGCCTCGCCGCGGTTGCTGCGTCACCGGGGTCGGGCGGTCGTCTTCGACTCGGTGGAGGACCTGCACGCCCGACTCGACGACCCTGAGCTGGACGTCGACGCCGACTCGGTGCTGGTGCTGCGCGGCTGCGGGCCGAAGGGCTATCCGGGGATGCCGGAGGTGGCGAACCTGCCGCTGCCGGAGAAGCTGCTCCGCCAGGGCGTACGCGACATGGTGCGGATCTGCGACGGACGGATGAGCGGCACCGCGTACGGGACGGTGGTGCTGCACGTGGCGCCGGAGGCGGCCGCCGGTGGTCCGCTCGGCCGGGTACGCACCGGCGACCCGATCGTGCTCGACGTGCCGGCGCGCCGGCTCGACGTGGACGTTCCCGCCGACGAGTTCGCGGCCCGCCCGCCCGGCGAGGCGATGGCGGGCGCGTTCGCCCAGCCGGCGCGGGGCTGGGAGCGGCTCTACGTCGACACGGTGCTCGGCGCCGACACCGGGGCGGACCTGGACTTCCTGGTCGGCGCCAGCGGTGACCAGGTGGCCCGCGAGTCGCACTGACCGGTCGCAACCGCGGCCGGCCCGTGATCGACTCCATCGGCCCGGCGGAGGAATCCGCCGGGCCGATGGGCCGCCCCGGTCGCGGCGGCCGGGCGCCGAACTGGGGATAGCTGCGCGGGCGCAGGACGTCCGTTCGCGTCCCGGGGCCCGGTCAGCGGGGCGGGCCCTCGCTGGGGTCCTGCTGCTAGCGGTAGGTGATGTCGGAGCTGGAGTAGATGCAGTTGGTGCCGTCGGCGCCGGTGCCGACCTGGGTCGGCTCGTCCCCGTCGTCGTTGCCGTTGTACTTGCGGCAGATCACCATCGACCGGCCGGAGTCGTTCACGACGGTGACGCCGGTGAACCGGGCGGTGTCGCCGTAGTTCACGTTGATCCCGGCGACGGTGTTGCCGGGGCGGGTCAGCGTGACGTTGCGGATGACGACGTTGCGCCGGTGCTGGGTCGAGCAGTTGCCGCAGGAGCGGTAGAAGGTGCCGAAGTTGCTGGCCTGGAAGTTCTGGATGGTCAGCGTGCCGGGTCCGTTGTGCTGGAAGACCTTGTCGCTGGCGCTGCGCGCGCCGCCGCCGTCGACCAGGAAGCTCGGCGAGCCGCTGCCCCGGAAGGTGGCGGCGTCCTCGCCGACGTCCTCCCACCAGACGTTGCGCAGGGTGCAGGGCCCGTCGCAGTGCACGCCGTCGCCGGCCGGCGCGCCGATGATGACGTTCTGCAGCGTGGCGCCGGAGGCCAGCCGGAACATCGGGTCCTGGCTCTCCTCCTGGCTGCCGTCGCCGATGCAGCAGTACCGACGCATCCCGCCGTCCAGGGTGCCGGAGACCGAGATGGTGCCGTTGACCCCGACCTGCCCGGTCGGGGTCGGCCAGGAGCCGCTGGGTGGCGGGTTCGTCGGTGGCGTACCGCCGCCGCCGACCGCGACGAGTCGCCACTGCTGGTTGTAGCCGTCCAGGTCCGCGAACTGGGCGATCCGTGCGCCGTCGGCGGTCGACCACTCCCAGACGTCCAGGGCCTTGCCGCTGTGCCGGTTGATGAACCGGACGTGCCCGCCCTCGGAGTCGGCAAGCCGGAAGTGCTGCCGGGTGTTGTTGTTGTCGGTCATCTGGACCAGCGCGGTGCCGTCGTTGGCGTTCGGCAGCTCCAGCACCTTGCCGCTGTGCACCGACCGGATCCGGTAGTAGCCGCTGCCGGCGTCGACGAACCGCCACTGCTGCACGGCGAGGTCGTTGCGGGCGAACTGGACGATCGGGGCACCGTCGTTGGTGGCCCACTCGTAGACGTCGAGCGCCTTGCCGCTGTGCCGCGAGACGATCACGTAGTTGGTGTTGGTGTCGACGGTCGCGGCCGAGGCGGTGTCGACGTCGACCACGCCGATCGTTGCCACGGTGGCGAGCGCGGTCGCACCGGCCAGGACCGTTGCCCGCCAGCGCCGGGCGGCGGGGCGGCGGGCGACGCCTGTCGCCGCCGCTGCGGAGCGTGTCATGGAAGAACCTCCGGGGAGCGTGGGGTGGTGGTGGGTGCTGGGAATGCGCTTTCCTGCTGCCGGACTGTAGTGGACGCATCGACGATCGTCCAGATAACGGAAATTGCCGTGGGCTTCGTCCCCCGGGCCGGGGCGGGGCGGCGTCGCCGGGAAGGTACCTGATGGACGGAGAAACGCGATCTGAGCAGTTGGAGCGGTCTGTGCTGCGGATTGGACAGTGGCGGTTGTCCCGTGGCGGTGCCGTCGCATAGCGTCCCTGTCGATGCCCGGGTCTCCGCGCGGATGCGCCGGGTGACGACATCGCGGTGGACGTGCGGAAGGGGAGGGGCCGTGCAAGGTCGAGCAGGCAACGGGGGGATGGGACGGGCAGGCGGGAGGCGGCGCGCGCTGGCGGCGTCGGTTCCGGTGCTGCTCGTCGCGGCAGCCGGGATGGCGGTGGTCGGCGGTGCCGAACCGGCGACCGCCGACAGGTCGGCCCGGTTCACGCCGAGCGAGCGGGACTACTACATCAACTACGTCGAGCCCAAGGCCGAGCGGCAGAGCGACGGCCGGGAGGTGACGGTCGACGGCGGCAAGCGCAAGGTCAAGCAGGCGACGCCGGACCCGGTCGCCGCGTACGGCCGCAAGTTCTCCGAGGGCAATCCGATGGCGGCCCGGGGCCTGGCCAGGACCGAGGCAGAGGCGATCCGGACCGGAAAGAACCCCCGGCACATCCGCTACAAGAAGGCGGACGAGACGCAGGTCGCCAAGCTGCTGACCATCCTGGTCGAGTTCAACCCCGACGCGGACGACGACTTCACCGGCGTGATGGTGCCGCAGGCGACCTTCGACGACGCCACCACGCCGGAGAACGAGCGCGAGTGCGTCCCCGGCAGCGTCCAGAACGGCCCGCTGCACAACAACATCCCGAACCCGGCCAGGGCCTCGCACCCGGACAACAACTCGATGTGGGTGCCGGACTTCTCCACCGATTTCTACAACAAGATGCTCTACAGCAAGCAGGGCATCACCGAGCGGGTGCGCACCGACCTGCGTGGGCCGGACGGCCGGCGCGGCATCGACCTTCGTGGCTACACGATGCGCAACATGTACCTGGAGATGTCGAAGGGCGCCTACACGGTGGACGGCCAGGCGACCCCGTGGGTCACCGTGCCGCACTCCGAGGCGTGGTACGGCGCCGACACCTGCACCCTGGTCGACGGCGTCTGGGTGGCCGGGGCCAGCCAGGACATGAACGGGCACCCCGACAACCCCACCGGCCCGAGTGCGCTCGGCGTCGACGCGGTCGACGTGCTGGCGGCGCAGGATCCGGACTTCCCCTGGGCCGACTACGACATCGAGGACGTCGCGGACTCCGACGGCGACGGCAACTTCAACGAGCCGGACGGGGTCGTCGACCACCTGGTGCTGGTGCACGCCGGTGAGGACAAGTCCGGTGGTGGCGGCGCCGAGGGGCCGTACGCGATCTGGGCGCACTCCTCGGCCATCGTGCCCGGGTACACCATCCCCGGCACCGACAAGATGATCAGCAACTACATCGTGCAGCCGGAGGACTCCGGCGTCGGGGTCTTCGCGCACGAGTACGGCCACGACCTCGGCCTGCCGGACCTCTACGACATCGCCTCCGGCGGCGACTCGGACGTCGACTTCTGGGACCTGATGTCCTCCGGCTCGCACACCGGTCCGATCTTCCAGGGCATCCCCACCCACATGGGTCTCTGGGACAAGTTCGTGCTCGGCTGGGCCGACCCGGCGATCCTCAACCCCGGCGACGACCCGGCCAGGCTGAGGGTCGGGCAGACCTCCCGTACGCCGGTCGGCACCGAGGACGGCGTGCGGGTGAACCTGCCGACCAAGCAGATCACCCTCTCCACCCCGCACAGCGGCGAGGGTCAGTGGTGGACCAACAACGACCAGTCCTGGGCCGACGTCCGGCTGAGCCTCACCCTCGACGTGCCGGCCGGCGGCGACGTGCGGTTCTGGCTGTGGAACAACTACTCCATCGAGGAGGACTGGGACTTCGGCTTCGTCGAGGTCTCCACCGACGGCGGCGCGAGCTGGGCGGAGCAGAAAATCTTCGACTCCGCCGGCAACCTCGTCTCCACCGACGACGGTTACCCGGACCCGAACGGCCGGATGCACGACTACGGCGACAAGAAATACGGGCTGACCGGCAGCACCGGCGGGCAGTGGCGGCACGACTACGTCGACCTGACCGGCTTCGCCGGCCAGACCGTCCAGGTGCGGCTGCGCTACGCCACCGACGCCGGCTTCGAGGACACCGGCTGGTTCACCGACGACTTCTCGGTGACCGCCGACGGCGCCACCGTCTGGTCCGACGACGTGGAGAGCGGCGCCAACGGCTGGACGGCCACCGTCGGCAGCTTCACCAACACCACCGGCACGGGCTGGTCCATCTCGCCGGGCGAGTTCAGCTACGCGCACTACTACCTCGCCGAGTGGCGCAACCACGACGGCTTCGACGAGGGCCTGAAGTACGCGTACCAGACCAACTACCTGCGTGACGGCGCGTGGAAGGTGACCCGGGTGCCGTACAACGCCCCGGGAATGCTGGTCTGGTACCGGGACACCAGTTACGGCAACCTCAACCTGGTCCTCAACAACCTCTTCGACCCACCGAGTATCGGCAGCAAGGGCGGTCTGCTGATCGTGGACTCGCACTTCGACCCGTACCGCCGGCAGGGCAGGGCGGCGGCCAAGGATCCGTCGGCGCTGGACAACCTGCCGTCGCGTCCGCAGTCGTCGAACGCGGCGTTCGGCTTCGGCCGGACCTATCCGTTCACCGAGTGCTACGAGGCGCCGAACGAGCCGTTCAGCGCCTACTGCACGAAGTTCGGGTCGCAGTCGGGGGTCAGGTCCTTCACCGACCGCAAGGGCTGGTACCCGGGCATCGAGTACCGGCCGGATCTCGACCCGGAGAGCCCGCTCTTCTTCCGCGACCCCGACGCCTCCGTCGTGGTGCCGTCGGAGGGGAACGCGCCGTACTCGGTCCGGATCGTCGACAAGAACGGCCGGCCGGCGCGGAGCCAGTACGGCATCGACCTGGGGGGCGGGGTCGTGACCGGCACCGGCAACCCGGGCGACGCCGGGGTGGCCTTCGGCGTCCGCTTCGACCTGCTCCAGCCCGGCCCCCGCAACCAGTGGGCGGTCGTGCAGGTGGTGCCGCCCGCGGCACCGTAGCCGACACCGGGCAGGTCGGGAGCACCGACTCGGGGCCGTCGCCAGCACCCGCTGGCGGCGGCCCCGCACCTTTCCGGCTGGAGGGGCATCCGCGTTCGTGCGATTGATCTTGATGTCGACAGCTAGCATTACGGGATAATTGCACGCAATCCGCTTCCCCTCCTCGGAGGTGCGCGTGACCACGACCGGCCGACGGCGCCCGACACCGGCGGACCCGAGCCCGGAGCCGCTGCCGGCCGCCCAGACCCCGAACGGGACGTACCGGGATCTGCCACCCGACCTCGGGCCGGACGCGGTCGGCGTGCTCGACGGGTTGTCGTTCATGCTCTCCGACGCGAACGGGGATGTGCCGCCCGGCTCGATCGGCGGGCTGGTCCACGAGGACACCCGCTTCCTGAGCCGCTGGCAGCTCTTCGTCAACGACACCCGGCCGCTGCTGCTCGGCTCCAGCGTGGTCGACCCCTACTCGGCGGCCTTCTTCCTGGCCAACGCGGACCAGCCCGACCTGCCCGCCAACCGGATCGGTATCCGCCGGCAGCGGTTCGTCGGCGAGGGCCTCTACGAGCGGATCGAGGTGCAGTCCTTTGCCAACGACCCGGTCCCGATCGAGCTGAGGCTGGCGGTCGGCGTCGACTTCGCCGACCTTTTCGAGATCAAGGAGAAGCTCAAGGACCGTTCCGGACAGATCGCCCGGAGGCACGCTCCCGATGGATCCCGGCTCGGCTTCGCCTACCGGAACGGGACCTTCACGGCCGGTGCGGAGGTCCGGGCGACACCGGCGGCGAGCCGGATCGACGGCGACGACCTGGTCTGGGAGCTCGTCCTCGGCCGGGGGGAGAGCTGGACGGTGGAGCTGCACGTGCCGCTGCGCTACAGGAAAATGCACGTGGTGCCGACCCGTCGGGACTTCGGCGAGGTGTTCCAGCCCGACGGCGGCACCGACGCGACGAGCCGGTGGCGGGCCGGCAAGCCCGACATACACGCCGACTCGGACGTCATCTGCGACGTCTACCACCAGTCCGTCGACGACCTGGTGTCGATGCGGGTGGAAAAGGAGATCGCGGGGCAGCGGATCGTCGTCACCGCCGCCGGGCTGCCCTGGTTTCTCACCCTCTTCGGGCGGGACGCGCTGGTCACCGCCTACCAGGTGCTTATTGTTGGTACGGAACTCGCCCGGGGCACGCTACTTGCCCTCGCCGCACACCAGGCGACCGATCTGGACGACTTCACCGACCGGGAACCGGGCAAGATGCTGCACGAATACCGTAGCGGCGAGTTGACCCGGCTCGGCATCAAGCCGCACCAGCCATACTATGGCGCCGCCGACACCACGCAGCTCTGGCTGGTGCTGCTCTCCGAGTACTGGCGCTGGACCGGTGACGACCAGCTTCTGCACGACGTGCGGGACAACGCGTACGCCGCGCTGCGCTGGATCGACGAGTACGGCGACCTCGACGGCGACGGCTACGTCGAGTACGCCACCCGCTCCAGCCAGGGGCTGGGCAACCAGTGCTGGCGGGACTCCTGGAACGGGGTGCAGTCCGCCGACGGGACGATCCCGGTGCTGCCGATCGCGACCTGCGAGATCCAGGGCTACACGTACGACGCGAAGTTGCGGCTGGCCGAACTGGCCGACGGCCCGTACGCGGACCCGGGTCTGGCCCGGCGGCTGCGCGCGGAGGCCGCCGCCCTCGCCGAACGGTTCGACCGGGACTTCTGGATCGAGGAGCGGGGCGGCTACTACGCCCTCGGGCTGGACGGCGACAAGCGGCCCATCGACTCGATCACCTCCAACATGGGGCATCTGCTCTGGAGCGGGATCGTGCCGGCGGAGCGGGCCGGTGCGGTGGCCCGGCAGCTCATGTCCGACCAGCTCTTCTCCGGCTGGGGCGTGCGCACCCTCTCCACAGGGGACCGTGGCTACAATCCGATCGGCTACCACCTGGGCACCGTCTGGCCGCACGACAACTCGCTTGTCGCGCACGGGCTGGCCCGGTACGGCTTCCGGGCCGAGGCGAACCGGATCATCGAGGCGATGCTGGAGGCGGCCCGGCACTCGGTCAACCGGCTGCCGGAGGCGTTCTCCGGATACGACCGCTCGTTCGGCCGCAAGCCGGTGCCGTACCCGACCGCCTGCAACCCGCAGGCCTGGGCCAGCGCCGCGCCGCTGCTCTTCCTGCGGACGATGTTCGGCCTGGAGGCCGGCGAGGGGCGGTTCGCACTGGACCCGGACGTTCCCGAGCGGTTGGGGCGGATCCAGCTCAGCCGGGTGCAGGGCTTCGGCCAGCGCTGGGAGATCGAGGTGAACGGCCGGCAGGGACACCTGCGACCGGTTCCCTGACCGGCACCTCCGCCTACCCGCCGCGACGGTGGTGCGGGTGGGGCGGTGCCGGGTCCCGGTCCAGCGCGGCGCGCAGCAGCGCGACCGCCGGCGGGATCTCGGCGTCGGCGATGTTGCCGTACCCGAGAACCAGGGCGGGCGCACCCTCCCGCCGTGCCCGGTAGGCGTCCAGTTCCGTCAGCCGGAGGCCGACCGCCGCCGCGGCGGTCACCACCGCGGCGGTGTCGGTGCCGACCGGCAGGTGCAGCAGGATGTGCAGGCCGGCGGCGGTGCCCGCCACCCGGCCCTCCGGCACCCGGGCGGCCAGCTCCCGGACGAGCAGGTCACGGCGGGCCCGGAAGCGCCGCCGGGCGGTGCGCAGGTGCGTGTCGTACCAGCCGCGCTCGATGAAGGTGGCCAGGGCGAGCTGGTCCAGCACCGGCGGCGGCGCCGCGACGGCGTTCGCCGAGCGGAGCACCGGGAGCAGGACGGGCGGCGCCACCATCCAGCCCAGACCCAGGGCGGGCGAGAGTGTCTTGCTGACCGAGCCGACGAGGAAGACCCGGCGCGGATCCAGACCCTGCATGGCCGCGATCGGCCGGCGGTCGTAGCGGAACTCGGAGTCGTAGTCGTCCTCGACGACGTACCCGTCGGCCGCCCGCGCCCAGTGCACCAGCTCCGCGCGCCGCTGTGCGGAGAGCATCGCCCCGGTCGGGAACTGGTGCGCCGCACCGACCACCACCGCCCGGACCGGGTCCCGGCGCCGCAGGTCGTCCGGGCGTACGCCGTCGGCGTCCACCCGGACCGGGTGGACCCGCAGGCCGGCACCGGTCACCGCCTCCCGCAACCGTCCCCACCCCGGATCCTCCACCGCCACGTCGGTGATCCCCTCGGCGCGCAGCGCCCGGCAGATCCGGAACAGCCCGTCGGTGATGCCGGCGCAGACCGCCACCGACCCGGGCTGCGTCTCGGCGCCGCGGGACCGGCGCAGGTACTCCGCGATCGTCCGGCGCAGCCCCGGGTGGCCGGCCGGATCGGGCAGGCCGAGGTCGTAGCGGGCCGCCGAACCGGTGACCGAGTGCACCGCCTCGGCCCAGCGGCGGCGGGGAAAGGCCCGCAGGTCCGGCAGGCCGGGAGCGAGGTCGTACCGGACCGGGGGTTGGGCCGTTGCCGCACCACCGGGCCGGCGCGGCGGCGGGCTCTGCGGCGACCACGAGACCCGGGTGGCCGAGCCGACCCGGGCGGCGAGGTAGCCCTCGGCGACCAGTTGCGCGTACGCCTCGGTCACCACCCACCGGGAGCAGCCCAGCTCCTCGGCGAGCGCCCGGCTCGGCGGCACGGCGGCACCGGCCGCGAGCCGGCCGTCCCGGATCGCGGCGCGCAGTGCCCGGGTCAGCCGGCCGTGCAGCGGACCCCGGCCCGGCGCGCCGGGATCGACCTCCAGCAGCGTCGCCCAGGCAGAATTGGTCTGGAAATCTGCCATGGAATTGGAGCGTACCGCCCATCCGATCGCGCCGTAACGTCGCGGTCATGACCCACGACATCGCGCTCGGCGCCATGAACTTCGGCACGGTCCAGGACGAGCGGCGCTCCTTCGAGATCCTGGACCACTTCGTCGACGCCGGCGGCACCTGGATCGACACGGCCAACTGCTACGCCTTCTGGGAGCATCCGAGCGGCTTCGGCGGGCAGAGCGAGGCGCTGCTCGGACGCTGGCTGGCCCGGCGGCCGGGCGTACGCGACCGGATCAGGATCAGCACCAAGGTGGGCTGCGAGCCGACCGTGGCCGGCCGGTTCCCGGAGAGTGCGGAGGGGCTCTCGGCGGCGGTGATCAAGAGCGGGATCGAGGGGAGCCTCCGCCGGCTCGGCACCGACCACGTCGAGCTCTACTGGGCACACAAGGAGGACCGCCGTACGCCGCTGGAGGAGACCGTCGGCGCCTTCGACGAACTCGTCTCGGCGGGCCTGGTGGGGGCACTCGGCTGCTCGAACTTCGCCGTCTGGCAGGTCGAGCGGGCCCGGCAGCTCGCCCACGCGGCCGGGCGGACCGGGTTCACGGCGGTGCAGCAGCACCTGACCTACCTGCGACCCCGCCCCGGCACCCGGCCGAGTGTCGTGCACCGGTTCGGCGCGGTCAGCGACGAGGTCGTCGACTACCTGGAGTGCCATCCCGAGATGAGGCTCTGGGCCTACACACCACTGCTGGCCGGCCGGTACACCCGGTCGGACAGGCCCCTGCCGGCGGAGTACGACCACCCCGGCACGCGGCGGCGGCTCGCGGTCCTGGACGAGATCGCCGCGGAGACCGGCACGACGCGCAACCACGTGGTCCTCGCCTGGCTTACCGGCGGGCATCCCGCCGCCACCCCGATCGTCGGGGTGAGCACGGTCGAGCAACTGGGGGAGGCGATGGCCGGGGCGGCGCTGGTGCTCACCGCCGAGCAGCGCGAGCGGCTCGACGCGGCGGCATGACCGGCCCGGCCATCGCCTCCGCCTCCGCTTCTGCCGCCCGCCGCCGGCCGGCCCGATGTCGTGGCCGAGGACCGCCGCACCCGCCCGCGCGGGGCCGCGCGGGGCCGCGCGGGGCCGCGCGGGGTGGACGTTGTTAGGAAGGGCCCCCGCTACAACAGAAAACGATATGCGGGGGCCCTTCCTTGCACTTCGCATGTCAGGCGTTGGCGTCGGGGTGTCGGTCGCGGGGGTGTGAGTCAGCCGAGCGACAGCACGGTGTAGTGGTCGAGCCGGTCGACCGTCGCCGACAGCCGGCCGTGCCGGCAGGAGGACGGCGGCGTCCGCGTACCCGGGAAGTCGGGGGAGACCATCGCGATCCGTCGGGGGCAGGAGGGCAGGTCGACGCCGACAGTGACGCCGGTCTGCGGGATGATGCCCCGGTCGTAGTTGTGGTTGACCAGGTGCAGTGTCCGCGCGCCGCTGCCGCGTTGCACGAGCAGGCTCGCCGAGACGTTCCCCGTGCCGACCCGTACGGCCGGTGATCCGAGGTCGTTGTCGCGGTAGAGCCGCTGGTGCTGCTTGTAGAACCCGGTGTAGGTCCGGAAGAAGTCGAGCAGCCCCAGCTCCTCGGCGGTCGGGCTGCCGACCGTGTCCCTGAGGTGGAACGCCGGGAAGATGCCGTTGGCGTACGCCTCGGCGCCGAAGATCTGCCAGTAGTCCTTCTGCTCGGCCAGCGGCAGGTTCAGGTAGTCGGTCATCATGTCGGTCGGCCAGTCGATGAAGACCGCCACCGGCACGTCACCGGCGATCGCCCGGCTCTGCTCCTTGAGATACCGGTAGTTGGCCTGCAACGACCTGGCGCCGTCGAGGTGGCCGTCGACCACCGGCACGTAGTCGGCGCCCCGGTGGTCCGGCGTCTGCTCGTCGGGGTTCCAGGGGTACATCCCCACGCTGTTGAAGTCCACGTACGGAAACAGCCCGTTGGAGCTGATCAGCAGGTGTCGGCCCGTGGTCCGCCGGGCGTACGCCCGCAGCTCGTCCACCATCTCCTTCCAGTACCGCCGCAGGTAGCTGACGGTGAAGGAGTGGTCGTCGGCGTACATCCGGTTGGCGGTCACCCGCCCCCACTCGCCGGCCAGCGGGTTGGCCGGGGTGAGCGGGTCGAGGTTCCACCCGTTGGCCCGCAGGTAGTGCCGGTAGTTGAAGTTGCGGCTCAGGTCGTCGGCGGGGACGTCGGACCGGACGAGGTTGTCGTCGGTCATGCCGAACCGGGACGTCCAGTCGGCCGTGGTGAAGCCCGGATACTTCGCCAGGAGGTAGCGGTTGAAGTCGGCCACGGCGTAGTCGTCGAAGCCCTCGTTGCCGTTGAAGCCGTACTTCTGCCCGCCACTGAACCCGGCGTTCACCTCGTCGAGGTTGATCCCGTCCACGCCGCCGTCGATCTGGATTCTGGCCCAGTCGAGCAGGTACGTCCGGTACGCCGGGTTGAAGATGTTGCCCCGGCGTGCCGGAATGGGAAACCCCAACTCGTCGTGCGGCACCGGGTTGTTGTCGGCGTCGCGCGTCGACATGTCGTCGAAGATCTCGGTGCTGGCGAAGTCGTGCGGAAAGATGACGCTCGCCGTCCCGCTGCCCATGAACGTGATGCCCCTGGCGTGGTAGCGCCGGATCTGGGCGAAGTTGTAGTCGGTCGCCTCGTCGCCGTTGGTGGACCACTTGCCGATGGCCCGGATGGTCACGTCCGGGGCCACCTCGTAGACCTGCGGATCCTCCTGGTCGACGTTGGACTGGCTGAACCCGTAGACCGTGAAGTCCGCCGGCCGTGCCCGGCCGGCGCTCTGCCCGGCGGGCGGGTCGAGCGGCACGTCGCGGGACCAGGGCGCGGCGGAGGCCGGTGCGGGCTGCACGGCCAGCGCGAGCGCCAGCACGACGGCGCCGGATGACCGGCGCGCCCATGTCGATCGTCGTGACATGTCGCTCCCTTGTGGGCCGGCCCGGCCGTCGGACCGGCAGGCAAGCACCGTGAGCATATGCCCGAGACATCGATACACAAAGATGTCGGGTGCCGGTGGGAGGTGATGTCGACTACGACCCGGCCGGGCAGTTCTGGCTCGTCCGGGCGACGGTGTATTCGGCGTCGTCGTGGGTGATGCCGGAGGGCGCGCCGTCGAAGTAGGTCTCGACCTTCTGCCAGCCCCGGCGCTGCTCGTAGTGCAGGTGCGGCGCGCCGGAGTTGCCGGTGCTGCCGACCCGCCCGATCTGCTGGCCCTGGGCCACCCGCTGACCGACCCGCACCAACGGCTCCTCCAGCAGGTGCAGGTACTGCGTCTCCCACCGGCCGCCGTGGTCGATCTTCACCCAGTAACCGCCGCCGCGTCCGCGCGGACCGTCCGGATTCTCCGGGGTGCGCCCGCCCAGCGACCCGTTGATCCCCGCCACCGTGACCCGGCCGGCGTAGGAGGCCAGCACCGGCCGCCCCCACGCCTCGCCCTCGGTCGGGAACAGGTCGACGTCGTAGTCGTCGTGACCGGGATAGGTGCCGAGTTGCCAGGTCTCGCCGCAGGCCACCGGCAGTTGGAAGAGCGGGCGCGGGCCCGGCGGCCGCAGTGCCAGGGCGACGACCACCGCCACGGCGAGGAGGACGACCGACGTGGTGACCGCGAGCAGGATCCAGAGGGGGCGGCGGCGCCGGGAACGGTGGCGGGTGCGGCTGCTGTACGGATGGCCGGTCGTCACCGTTCCGATCATGGCAGACGGCGGCAACACCGCGCCGACGAGATCGGCGAGACGGAGGTGCCGGTCGAGGAGATGCCCCGGCTGATGACGGCGAGGGTGTCAAGAGGGCCGATTTGACTCCACCGGCGTCGACTAGCCTGCATGTGACCACAAAGTTTCGTCGGAACAATCGAAAGTCTGTTCAGATTGAGCAGAAGCGGCTAGCCTCGCGGAAAGCCTCCACCGAGAGCCGAGGTACGCGATGGTCCGACGCACCGCACCGCGCCTGCTCGCCGCCGCCGTCCTGGCCCTCGTCACCGCTCTTCCCGGTCTCCTCGCCCCGCAGCCGGCGTATGCACACGGACAGCTCGCCGTCGCCACGCCGGCCGACGGCGGCACGCTTGCCGAACCCGTCGACGCGGTCTCGCTGGCCTTCACCGAGCAGCCGGTGCCGTTCGCCTACTTCACCGTGACGGCGCCGAGCGGAGCGCGGGTCGACCGGCGCTGGTCGACCGCTGGTTCGTTCCGGCTCGAGGAGCCGGTGCGCGAGTACCACCGGGTGGACGGCGTCTGGGAGCCCCGGCTCTACCACGTCGGTTACCCGGTGAAGGTTCCGGTGGCGTACTGGCCGGAGCGGGGACGGTACGTGGTGCGGTACCGGACCGTCGCCTCCGACGGTGAGGAGGTACGCGGCCAGGTCCGGTTCACCTACACCGGCACCGCCACGCCCGCGCCGGCCGGCTGGCAGGTCCCCACCGACCAGCCCAGCCCGGAACTGCTCGCCGCTGCCGCGCAGGAGCGGCCCGCCGTCGAGCCGTCGGCTCCGGCATCGGGGACGGCGACCACCGGGAGCGCTGCGGCGCCGCCGGACGAGGGAATCGACACCTCCGTGTGGCTGGTGCCGCTGCTGCTGATCGCCGCGGCGGCCGTGCTGATTCTCCGCGTCGCCCGCCGCCCGGCCCCGGCCCCCGCCGCGAAGCCCGCCCGCCGCCCGACCCCCGCCGCGAAGTCGGCCCGCCGCCCGGCCACTGCCAACCGCCGCAGGCAACGCTGAGCAAACCCGGAGACCCCACCATGATGCTGCTCCGTCCCGGTCGGCGCCGGTCGGCGTACGCCGTCGTCGCGCTGCTCGCCCTGCTCCTGATCGGACCGACGGCGTGCGGAAGCGATGCGCCGGCCGCGACCGGCACCCGGGAGATCGTCGTCTCCATCGCGGGCGGCACCGTCTCCCCGGCACCGGCCCGGATCGAGGTCTCCCGTGGCCAGAACGTCCGCATCACCACCACCAGCGACGTCGCCGACATGGTGCACGTGCACGGCTACGACCTGGCGGTGACCCTGCGGCCCGGGGTCGCGGGCACGATCGACTTCGTCGCCGACCGCGACGGGCTCTTCGAGGTCGAGACGCACGGCCAGGAACTGCAACTGTTCCAACTGGTCGTCCGGTAGCCGGCGTTGTGGCTCGCGCACGGCGTCGGCGGGCGCCAGGATCTGCCCATCCCGCTGGGTCTGGCGCTGGCCGGCGCCCTGGCCGCCCTCGCGGTGTCCTTCGTGGCGCTGGGGGCGCTCTGGCGCGCGCCACGGCTCGGCACGGATCTCCGCGGGGCCAGGGCGCTGCCGGCGCCGGTCCAGCGGCTGGTGACCGCGCGGGCGTGGCCCTGGACGTGGCGGCTGGTCGGGCTCGCCGCGACCGCCTACTTCGGGCTCGGCTTCGCCGGTCCGGACACGGCCGAGAATCCCACGGCCGGGGTGGTCTACGTGCTGTTCTGGGTCGGCCTGCTGGCGCTGTCGCTGCTGTTCGGCCCGGTCTGGCGGGGCCTCAACCCGCTGCGCACCCTGCACCTGTTGGGCTGCCTGGCGCTGCGCCGGGATCCACGGCGCGGGGTGCGTGACCTCCCGGCCGGGCTCGGCTACTGGCCGGCGGCGGGCGGGCTCTTCGCGTTCGTCTGGCTCGAACTGGTGGCGCCGCACCGGGTGAGCCTGCCGGTGATCGGCGGCTGGCTCGGGGCGTACGCCGCGGTCATGCTCGCCGGAGCGGCCGTCCACGGGTCCCGGTGGTTCGACCGCGCGGACGCGTTCGAGGTCTACAGCGCGGTCGCCGGCCGGCTGGCCGTGCTGGCGCGGCGCCGCGACGGCCTACTGGTCTGGCGCCACCCCTTCGACGGGATCGCCGGGCTGCGACCGGCACCGGGGCTGGTCGCGTTCGTGGTGGTGCTGCTCGGCTCCACCATGTACGACAGCCTCTCCAACGCCCCGCTCTGGGTGCGCCTGCTCCAGACCGGCTGGGCACCGGGGCCGCTGCTCGGCACGGCCGGGCTGGCACTGGTGATCGGTGTGGTGCTCGCCGCCTACCTGGGCGCGACCGGCCTGGCGGCCCGACTCGGCGGCCGGTCACCGGGCGACTGTGCCGGCGAGCTGGCCCATGCGGTGGTGCCGGTCGCCGTCGGCTATCTGGTCGCGCACTACCTCACGCTCTTCGTGCTGGAGGGGCAGCGCACCCTGGCGCTGCTCTCCGATCCGCTCGGGACCGGAGCGGACTGGCTGGGCACCGGCTCGTGGCAGGTCCGCGCGCTCGGGACCTCACCGGCCGGGACGGCGCTGCTCCAGGTGACGGTGATCGTGATCGGTCACGTTGTCGGCACGCTCCTCGCCCACGACCGGGCGCTGCGGCTCTTCGATCGCCGGAGTGCGGTTGTCGGCCAGCTCCCGCTGCTGGCGTTGATGCTCGCCTACACCTGCGCCGGGCTGCTGCTGCTCTTCGCCGCGTAGCCGGCCGTCCCGCCATCGCCACACATAGCCCTGCGCCGATTGACAAAGTTGTGGCTCCAAACTTAGTGTCGGCTTCCCGGGGGCGGTGTGCGCACGCCCGCGCCCGCCCTCCGCACCCCGCCGCCGTCCGGGCGGCCGAGACCCAGCCGAGGAGAGCCGTTGTGAGTGTGCAGAGCGCGTTGCGTAGGGCCCGGTGGCGGGTCGGCCTGGTGGCGGGCGCCGCGGCCGCCCTACTGGTCAGCGGGATGACCGTGGCGATGAGCGCGCAGGCCGCCGCCGGCTGCCGGGTGGCGTACGCGACGTCGGCGCAGTGGCCGGGCGGCTTCACCGCAAACGTCCAGGTCACCAACCTCGGCGACCCGATCAGCGGCTGGAGCCTGGTCTGGACCTTCCCCTCCGGGCAGCGGGTGACCCAGGCGTGGAACGCCGAGGTCACCTCCTCGGGCGGCCGGGTGACCGCGACCAACGTCAGCTACAACGGCGCGCTCGGCACCAACGCGACCGTGTCGTTCGGCTTCAACGGCTCCTGGACCGGCACCAACACCGCACCCACCTCGTTCGCGCTCAACGGTGTCACCTGCACCGGCAGCGTCGGCGGCCCGACGAGCGGCCCGCCGACCACACGTCCGCCGACGACCCCGCCGCCGACCACCCGGCCGCCGACCACGCCGCCCCCGGCCGGCAACGCGATGGCCGCGGTGGCCGCGATGCAGCCGGGCTGGAACCTGGGCAACTCGTTCGACGCGGTCGGCGCCGACGAGACCGCCTGGGGCAACCCCCGGGTGACCGAGGCGCTGCTGAACAACGTCCGGGCACAGGGCTTCAACAGCATCCGGATCCCGGTCACCTGGAGCAACCACCACGGCGCGGCGCCCAACTACACGATCGACGCCGCCTGGCTCAACCGGATCCGCGAGGTCGTCAACTGGGCGCTCGACGACGGCTTCTACGTGATGATCAACCTGCATCACGACTCGTGGCAGTGGATCAACACCATGCCGACCGACCGGGGAGGCGTGCTCAACCGCTACAACGCGCTCTGGACGCAGCTCGCCGCCGCGTTCCGCGACGCCCCGCCCCGGCTGACCTTCGAGAGCGTCAACGAGCCGCAGTTCACCGGCAGCTCCGGTGACGCCCAGAACGCGGAGCTGCTGCACGAGCTCAACACGTCGTTCCACCGGATCGTGCGCGGCTCCGGCGGCGGCAACGCCACCCGGCTGCTCGTACTCCCGACCCTGCACACCTCGGCCGACCAGGCCCGGGTCGACGAGCTGGTCAGCACCTTCAACGCCCTGAACGACCCCAACCTGATCGCCACCGTCCACTTCTACGGGTACTGGCCGTTCAGCGCGAACGTCGCCGGTGGCACCCGCTTCGACGCCACCGTCCAGCAGGACCTGGTCGACTCGTTCGACCGCGTGCACAACGCCTTCGTCGCGCGCGACATCCCGGTCATCATCGGCGAGTACGGGCTGCTCGGCTTCGATCGGCACACCGGCACCATCCAGCAGGGCGAGAAGCTGAAGTTCTTCGAGTACCTCGGCTACTACGCCCGGCAGCGGCGGATCACCACCCAGCTCTGGGACAACGGGCAACACTTCGGGCGCACGTCGTTCCAGTGGAGCGATCCGGAGCTCTTCGCCCAGATCAGGTCGAGCTGGACCACCCGCTCCGGCACCGCGTCGAGCGACCAGGTCTACGTGCCCCGGACCGGCGCGATCACCAGCAAGAGCCTGACGCTCAACCTGAACGGCACCACCTTCAGCGGGCTGCGCCAGGGCAGCACCGACCTCGCCAGGGGCACCGACTACACGGTCTCCGGCAACACCCTCACGCTCACCGCCGCCGCCGTGACCCGGCTGGTCGGCTCCCGGGCGTACGGGGTCAACGCCACCATCCAGGCCCGCTTCTCCCAGGGCGTGCCGTGGCGGATCAGCATCATCAGCCATGACCCGCCCGTGCTGTCGAACGCGACCGGGCAGACGGGTTCGTTCGGCGTACCGACGCAGTTCCGGGGCGACCAGCTCGCCACCATGGAGGCAAAGTACGCCGACGGCAGCAACGCCGGCCCGCACAACTGGACATCGTTCAAGGAGTTCGACGTCGCGTTCGCCCCGGACTACGACGGTAACTCGATCACCCTCAAGCCGGAGTTCTTCGCCGAGGTGAACGACGGGCAGCGGGTCACCCTCACCTTCCACTTCTGGAGCGGCACGACCGTCACCTACCAGGTCACCAGGTCGGGCAGCACCGTCACCGGCACGACGGCCTGAGAACCGGGCCGCCGGTGCCGTGGTCCGGCCCACGGCACCGGCGGTCGCACCGGCCCGTCGCGACGACCTCACCGCCGTTGTCAGGCCCCTTTGGCGCCACCGGCGATCGCGGCCCGCAGATCGGCACAGGACTGCTCCGTGATCCGGCCGAGACGTTCGACGGCGTCGACGGGCAGGCCGCGCTCGACGGCGGTCCAGGAGATCCACGCGCCGGCGACCTCCGGCAGCAGCCGGGCCACCTCGGGATCGGCGGCGGCATCGGTGGCCAGCGCCGGCAGGCCGAGGATGGCCTGAACGCGGCGCGGGCCGAGCTGGAGCGGGTGGCAGGCGGCCTGCTCGACGAATTGTGTGACCAGCAGGTCGAGCGCCCGGTCCGTCGCGTCGTCGCCGGGAAGCGCGGACGCGGCACCGGAGGCGAGGAAGCTCCGCTTCAGCAGTTCCAGCTCCACCGTGCCGGGAAAGGACTCCGCCGGCACCGGGGCGTCGGCCAGGGCGCGGGCCCGGGCCAGGGTCAGGGCCCGCATCTTCCGGTACGCCCTCGGCACCGGCCGGGGCTGGTACTCCCGATTCTCGATCAACTCGTCGGAGGTGGCGACGGCGTCCTCGAAGAGCCGGCGGGCGTACGCCGGGTCGAGCGGCTCGCCGACGAATCCCTCACTGACCGGGGTGAGCACGGTCTCCAGCCATTCGGCCGGGCGCGTGCCGAGGGTCAGCTCCCGGAAGAGTCCCCCGCCGAGGGTGCGATCGATCATGGCGAGGATGCCGTGCTCGTCGGCACCGTCGTAGGAGAACGCGCAGAGCACGATCGCGGTCTCGTCGAACGGGTCGTGCGCCCACCAGCAGCCGTCGACGCGTACCCGGCCGATCTGATCAACCCAGGGCGGCTCCGGCAGCCCTTCGGCGACGAGTTTGTCGGCGTAGGTGCGGGCGAGTTCGCGTTGGGTGTCGACCGTACTCATCGCGGCGAAGGCGCGCAGGGCCGCCACGGCGGTCGGCTTCCGCCGCCGGCCCAGCTCGTGGATGACCTCGCCGTCGCGCTGCATCGCGGTGGCCAGCGGCAGGGTGAACCCCTCCGCGTTCTCGTACGCGAGCAGTTGGGTCATTGCCTCTTCTATCGACCACGGCGTGCCGTTGGCCTGGATCGTGAAATTCCATTCCAGGAAGTCTGCGCTCGAGGAGGTACCACCGATGTTCTGGAAGGCGTCGCCCATTGCCGAATTGTCGCAGCCGACCGCTTGTCACGCACCGCCGAAACGCCCGGTCCGGCCGTCGGCATCCGTGAATCCGGGCCGGCGCTCCGGGCCGGAACTTTTCCGCATCGGCGGACGACTATCTCTGCGGGCCGGTGTGCGGTAGCCGCCGGCGCGTCGTAGCCACCACCGTCGAGGGAGCAGCTGATGGATCGTCGAGACGTCCTCCGCGCCACGGTCGTCGCCGGGGCGGCCGCGGGTGGAGCCGCGGCGCTGTCTTCGGGCGCCGCCGCGTCCCCGGCCGTCACCCCCGACCGGCCGCTGCGGGTCCAGGTCGTGATGTACGACGGTGTCGAGGAGATGGACGCCATCGGCCCGATCGAGGTCCTGGGCCTGGCGAAGGGGATGGGCGGGGCCATCACCACCAGCATGGTCACCGTCGACGGTGACCTGCCGATCACCGGCTTTCACGGCACCGAGCTGGGGCCGGTGGGGCGGTGGGCGCCGCGCGGGGCGGACGTGTTGCTGGTGCCGGGAGGCGGTTACCGGCGCGTGGACGCGCCGGGGGTGGCGTACGAGATCCAGCGGGGTGTCGTGCCCGCCGCGATCGCCGCCGCCCGGCGGCGCGGGTTGACCCTCGCCGCCGTCTGCACCGGGACCATGCTGCTCTCCGCGGCCGGGCTGACCGCCGGCCGGCCGTGCATCACCCACCACGGTGCCGTCGAGGACCTGCGTGCCCAGGGCGGTGTCATCACCGAGGCCCGGGTGGTCGACGACGGTGACCTGGTCACCGCCGGTGGCATCACCTCGGGGCTGGATCTCGGCCTCTGGCTCGTCGAGCGTTTCCTCGATGCCGATCTTGCAGTCCGCATCGAGAAGGTTCTGGAGTACCAGCGGCGCGGCACCGTGTGGCACCGCTGACCTGATCGCCGACGTTGCGGGGTAGGGCGCGATCCCGCTCACGTCGGTGACGCCGCTTCCCCGGTCCGGCCCGCCGGGGAAGCGGCGTCGTCCTGGGCCGCGGCGCGCAGGAACGCGTTGTAGCGGGCGAGGTCGTCCTCCTCTCCGGTGGCGTCGGCCCGGTCGGCGGCACGGTCGAGCCGGGCCTGTTCGCGCTGGTCGGCGCGGATCCACTGGCGGAGCAGGACCATCATCACGACGGCGGCGGGAATCTCGCCGAAGGCCCAGGCGATACCGGCGCCGAGGCGCTGGTCGTCCAGAAGGGACGACGCCCAGTCGGGATGGACGGCGGTGTACCAGTCGGGGGCGATGACGGTGGTGGACTGGAGCAGGATCAGGCCGAAGAAGCCGTGCGCCATCATGGCCGCGAAGTGGATGATCACCAGGAGTGGCGGTGCCGGTCGCGGTCGGCCGGGATCGACGCCGATGAGCACCCAGAAGAGCAGGTAACCGGCGACCACGAAGTGGGTGAGCATCGCCAGGTGGCCGAGGTGGTAGCGCATCAGGGTGCCGAGCAGGTCGCTGAAGTACAACCCGTACAGGCTGACCGTGTAGACGCCGAGGGCGACCAGCGGGTGGGTCAGCAGCCGGAGCGGACGGCTGTGGATCAGCAGCAGGAGCCACTCCCGGGCGCCGCGCACCTGCGGGTCGGTGGGTCGGCGTAGCGCGCGCAGCGCGAGGGTGACCGGGGCGCCGCCCACGAGCAGGATCGGCACCGCCATCGAGAGCACCATGTGCTGGATCATGTGCGCGCTGAACAGCACGTAGGCGTACCGGGCGATGCCGAGGTCGGTGATCGCGGCGAGCAGGACCATCCCGGCCAGCCAACTCGCCGTGCGGGACGGCGGCCAGCGGTGACCGGCGCGGCGCAGCCGCCACACACCGGTGAGGTAGCCGGCCACCCCGAGCAGACAGACGGTGAGGAAGAACATGTCCGGCAGCGGGTCGCCGAACAGCCGGGCCGGGGTGGGCGGGGCCGGTGGGGTGAAACCGAGCAGCTCGACCAGCGGGTCCGCCTCGACCGGATCGGTCGGGACCGGGGTGGGGCTGCGGGACAGCGCCACCGCCAGGCCGACGGTGCCGGCGAAGAGCACCAACTCGCCGGCGGCGAGCCGGGCGAAGACACCGGGCCGGCCGGCGCGCAGCGCGGGCAGCGTACGGCGGCGGTGCACGGCACCGAGTCCGCCGAGCAGCAGCAGCGCGCCGGCCTTGCCGAGGACCAGCCAGCCGTAGCGGGACTGCCAGAGCTGGTCCCACCCGCCGAGCCGCACCCAGGCGTTGGCCGCTCCGCTGACCGCCACCCCGACGCAGCAGGCCAGCGCCAGCCGGCTGTACCGGGCGGCGGCCTCGGCGAGCATGGCCGAACGGCGCAGCATCAGCAGCGCGGCCAGTCCACCGACCCAGACGGTGGCGGCGAGCACGTGCAGCGCCAGGCTGGTCACCGCGATCTGGTGGTTGCCGGCCCCGGCGGCGTGCCCGGTGAACGCCGGAGGCAGCACCGCGACCATGGCCAGCCCGGCGGTGGCCGCCGCGGCCGACCGGGACACCCCGACCCAGGAGAGCACCGCCACCGCCGCGGCCAGTCCGGCCTGGAGCAGCAGCGACTGCCCCTGGGAGATCGAGGTGGCGAAGCTGACCACGGCGGCGACGCCGAGTTGGGACGGTGCAGCGCCGAGCAGGTCCGAGACGGTCAACACGATCAGGACCAGGGCGGTTGCCGCCCAGCCGGCGGACAGCCCGGTGACCCGGCGCAGCAGCAGGTAACCCGGCGCGGAGACGCTGGGCCCGTCGCCGGGCAGCAGGAACGCCGCCGTCACCGCCAGCCCGATGGTGAGGGTGGCCAGCGCGTCGAGCAGGAGGCGGACCAGGGGCAGGCCGTACCTGGTGAGTGGTCCCGGGTCCGGCAGGCCGGTGATCGTGGTGGCGTTCAGCCCGTTTCCGACGAGGAGCGCGAGCAGCAGCACGCCGAGCCCGGCCAGCACGCCGAGTCCGATCAGCGTCCTGCCCCGGGGCAGCCACCGGAGCCGCTCCGCTCGGCGGAGAGCCGGCGAAGCGGGACGGGGCGGAGCCGGCCGGGGTGCCGTGCTCACCGGGCCGGGGTCCGGCGCCGGCGGCGTACGACGATCAACCCGGCCGCGACGAGCACGGCGCCGAGCCCGGCGGCACCAGCCCACCACAGTCCGGTTCCGGAGCCGGCGTTCTCGTCCGCTACCGCGACGGAGGTCGACTCCGCGGGGTCGGCGACGGGCGGCGACGTGCGGGCGGTTCCCGGAGCGGTGGTGGATTCCTCGGCCGGGGGGAGCGCGACGGTGAACCGGAACTGTCCCTGCACGGGATGGCCGTCGGCGGAGACCACCCGGTACGCGACGCGGTAGCCACCGGAGCGCAGCGGGGAGACGGGCAGGTGGACCTGTTTGTCTGCCGCTCGCGGCTCGCCGGCCTCGTGCCGGGAGCCGTCCGGGCCGGTCACCACGACGGTGCTGAAGTCGCCCCGGACCAGCTCGCTGAAGGTGAGAGTGATCTCGGTGAGCTGGGTGGTGACCGTCGAGTCGGCCCGGGGGTCACTGCTCAGCAGCTGGGCGTGCGCCGCCGCCGGGCGGGCGACCAGCAGCCCACCGGCCATGGCCGCGACGCCGAGCGCCGCCACTGCCACCGTCCTCGCGATGTGTCGACCGATCACGGCTGCCCTCTCTAGGTGCTCTACTTCCCATCCCCGCTGGTAGAGGTCGCGTGGCAGCGCCGGATGGTTCCCGTTCCCCGTGCCCGGATCGTGCCCGACCGGTCCGGACACGGGGAGGGGTGGTACGGATCACGTCGGTCACGCCAGTAGCCGCTCTCCGATCCAGCCGTCGGGCTCGCAGCCGGGTGGGATGGCGAAGACGGCGGAGCCGATCGGGGTGATCCAGTCGTTGAGCAGGTCGCGTTCGGCGAGCCGGCGCTGGATCGGCAGGTACTGCCGGTCGATGTCGGCCTGGTAGGCGGCGAAGATCAGTCCGCTGTCGGCCTCTCCGGCGGCGTCCGGCGGCAGGTCGTAGTTGTACGGCCGGCGCAGGATCTTGAGCCGGTCGTCGCTGACCCGGGCCCGGGTCACGTGCGCGAAGTCCGGCATGACCGGCAGCCCGGCCTCGTTGAGCGCCGAGAAGTCCGGCTCGTCGTGCTCCTGTTGCCCACTCAGCGGCGCGCCGGTGTCGAGCCGGCGGCCGACGGCGAGTTCCTTGTCGGTGCGGCCGAGCTTGTCCCAGGTTTCCAGCTCGGCCCGGATCCGCCGCAGCACCAGGGTGCTGCCGTCGCGTAGCCAGGCCGGGCCGTCGTTGATCCAGACGGACTGCTCGAAGGCGGCCGTGCCCGGCAGGGGGTTGGCGGTGCCGTCGAGCTGGCCCATGACGTTGCGTTGGGTGTGCCCGGGGGCCTGCGCTCCGCGGCTGCGCCGGAACCCGGTCTGTACCCACCGGACGGAGGCGAAGGGCCGGGAGTCCTTGACCAGCATCCGTTGGGCGTGGGTGACGGTGAGCGGGTCGTCGGCGCAGATCTGGATCAGCAGGTCGCCGCCGGACCAGGCCGGTTGCAGTTTGTCGATCGCGAACTTCGGTAGCGCGGCGACGGACGGCGGGCGCCGGTCGTCCCGGCCGGCCGCCGCGTAGAGCCCGGGACCGAAGCCGAAGGTGATGGTGAGTCGGGCGGGCAGCACGGCGAGTTCGGGCTCGGTGTCGGCCAGCGGCGCCCGGCCCTGGGTCAGCCGGACCGCGTCGTCGGTGAGCAGCCGCATCAGCCGGCCGAGGGCGGCCCGGTCGACTCCCTGGCGCAGGGTGAAGGCGACGAACGCGGCGTGCGCCTGCGGTTCGGTGGCGATTCCGGCCTGGTGGCGGCCGTGGAACGACTCCACGTCGGTGCCGGTGGCGGTGCTGGCGGTCGGAGCGGGAGCCGGCGGCGGTGCCGGTTGCCGGCCGGCGGCGGTCGCGGCTATGCCGCCGGCGGCCCCGGCGACGGCGCCACCGACCGTCAGGGCGCCGCCGGTGAGCAGGCGGCGCCTGCTCACCGCGCGGGTTTCGGAGCGTCCGGTCACGGTGCCGGGCTCATGGTCATACCCGGTGCAGGGCTCATCGGCATGCCCGAGTCGGGGTCGTAGCTCTCCTCGGCGCCGGTGAACGGCTTGGCCACCGCGGTGAACTCGGCGGTCTTCCCGTCGGCGAAGGTGAGCGTGAAGGTGAGCTCGTCGCCGGCCCGGACCGGCTTGCTCAGCTCCATCATCATCAGGTGGTCGCCGCCGGGCTCCAGCACGTGGGTGCCGCCGGCCTTGACGATGAGCCCGCCGGTCTTGGGCTGCATCACCATCTTGCCGTCCTTCATGGCCATCTCGTGGATCTCCATCGGCGAGACGGAGGTGCTGACGCTCACGATGGTGAGGTCGGAGTCGCCGCTGTTGACGAGGGTGCCGAACGCGGCGGTCATGCCCTTGTCGGCCGCCTTCACCCACGGATCGCGCACGGTGAACGGATTCGCGTCGGCGGTCGCCGACGGGCTCGGCGCGGCCTCCGGGGTCTCGCCGGATCCGCCGCATCCCGCGACGGCGAGCGCCGCCAGCAGGGCGACTGCCAGCATTGTTGCCCGGCGTCGCGCGCCGGAGGTTGCCGAATTCAGCATGTGCGTGTCCTTCGTCTTGTGGCTCCGTCTCTACTACTGGTCGTCGTGCGCGGGCGGACGGTTCCACGCGGTTCGGGACCGCGGTGACGGCGTCCCCGGCGCACCCCCGCAGAGCAGGGATGCGTCGGGGGACAGTCAACGGGAAAGGCGGCGCGGTCCTGCTGGCCGGGTGTCCCGGTCCGGCGGCCTCCCGCACCGAGCGGGGCCGCCGGCCCGCTGACCTCCGGCGCCCCGCGTCGATCAGCGCTCGTCGAGTTGGCCGCCGAACGGGTCGTGGCCGAGCAGTTCGAGGAACGCCTCCCGGATGTCGACCCGGATCGGCCCGCCGTGCGCGAGCTGCTCCCGCACGTGCTGGAAGAGCGGCATCAACCGGCGGATCTCCTCGGCACCGACGACCACCACCAGCGGGGCGAGGGCGCTGCCCCGGTCGATCTCGATCCCGGCGATCCCGGTCGCCGGGATCGCCGAGAACCGGAACGGGCCGAGTCGGTCCACCACGACCGCGGGCGTCCCGTGACCCGCATCCTGCCGCGCCGCGCGCAGCGCGGCGATTCGTTCGAGCTGGTACTGCGCCAGTTCCCGCAACGTCGTCGACTTCTCCGGATCGTCCCGGATCGCCCGCAGCCGGCGCGTGACGTCGTCGAGGTCGGCCGAGCCGTCATCTTCCCGGAAGCCTCGCATCACCGAACCCTATCGATCCGCCCGGCGCCTCCGTCGCACAGGTGGTGCGAAGGGACCGGTCGGGAAAGGGCTTGCCTCAGCAGTCGCCCACACCGGTGCCCACCTCGGTGGCCGTACCGGTGGCGGTGCCGGTGGCGGTGCCGCGGTGGAACCGGTCGGCCCAGTCCCGGAGGTGCCCCACGAGTTCGGGCGGGGAGACCACCTCGAACTCGGCGCCGAGCGTGCCGAGCGCCATCGCCGGCCAGTCCAGGCTGTCGGTGGCCATCACGAACCGGCAGCGGTGCTCGTCGACGTGCTCGACCGTGCCCCACCGGGCCAACCGCTTCTCGACGGCGGCCCGCGGCGCCTGCACCAGCACCTCCACCCGGTACGGTGCCGGCAGGTTCTCGATGCGGCTCCGGACGAAGGCGGCGGCGTCCTCGGCGGGCAGGTGCCGGGGATGGAACCGGGCACCGGTGCCGCGCGGGTCGGCCAGCCGGTCCAGCCGGAAGCTGCGCCAGTCGTGCCGGGACAGGTCGTAGCCGACCAGATACCACCGTCGACCGAGGGAGACCAGCCGATGCGGCTCGACGTGCCGCTGCGTCCGCTGCCCGTCCCGGGCGGTGTAGTCGAAGCGCAGCCGTTCGGTGTCCCGACAGACCTGGGCGACCGTGGTCAGGACCGCCGCCGCCACGGTCGGCCCGCCGCCGTCGCCCCAGAACGCCGGCACGGTCATCGCACGCAGCGCGTCGACCCGGCGCCGCAGCCGGGCCGGCATCACCTGTACGACCTTGGTGAACGCCCGGATCGACGACTCCTGGATGCCGGCGACCGCGCCGTACGCGGCAGCCTGCAACCCGACCGCGAGCGCGACCGCCTCCTCGTCGTCGACCACCAGCGGCGGCAGCGCGGCACCCGGGGCCAGCTGGTAGCCGCCGTCCACGCCACGGTGCGCCTCGACCGGATAGCCCAGCTCGCGCAGCCGGTCGACGTCGCGGCGGAGGGTGCGTACCGAGACGCCGAGCCGGTCGGCGAGTTCGGCGCCGGGCCAGTAGCGGTGGGTCTGCAACAGGGAGAGCAACCGGAGGGTACGCGAGCTGGTGTTCGCCATGCCGGAAAGTCTGCCCCAGATTGAGGACAGAAACTGGCCGCTAGCCGGGCGGCGCCTGGTCTGCCACGTCGAGGGCCGGCAGCCGACGGGACCGCGCTCACCGGCTGGCGGGGAAGCCCTGGTGGCCCAGGACCGCCAGCAGGCGGATCTTGTTCTCGGCCTCGCTTCCGGGCCTGGGGGTGAGAACCAGCAACGCCTGCGACTGGTCCTCGGTGAACAGCGCCTGGCAGTCGACCTCGATGTGGCCCACCTCGGGATGTACCAGTGTCTTGCGGTCCTCGAAGCGGCGGGTGACCTCGTGCCGCTCCCAGATGCCGCGGAACTCCGCCGACTCGGCGAGCAGCATCGCCAGCAGCTCACCGGCGCGTGAGCGCGGGCCCGAGGCGCCGTACGCCGCGCGCAGCGTGGCGACCAGGCTCCGCGCCTGCCATTCATGATCCTCCGGCGGGTAGACACCGCGCGCCGCCGGATCGGTGAACCACCGGTACACGTCGCTGCGCGCCCAACCCGTGAGTCGCGAGCGGTCACCGAAGATCACCGTGGCCAACCGGTTGGCAACCAGTACCTCCCCGAGCGGGGAGAGGATCAGCGCCGGGCTGTCCGCCAGGCGGTCCAGCACGCGCAGGAGTGCCGGCGCCACGTGCGCGTCCTGCGGCGTGCGCCGCGGCACGTTGTGCCCCGCGAGCCGGTAGAGGTGGTCGCGTTCGTCGGCGCCGAGCCGCAGGGCCCGGGCGAGCGCGGTGAGCATCTGCTCCGACGGCTGCGGGCCGCGCTGCTGCTCCAGGCGTATGTAGTAGTCCACCGACATCCCGGTCAACGCCGCCACCTCCTCGCGCCGCAGCCCGGGGGTCCGCCGGCGCGCCCCGGGCACCAGACCGACGTCGGAGGGGCGCAGCCCCTCCCGGCGACGGCGCAGGAAGTCGGCAAGAGCGGCACGGTCCATGTATCCCATGATGTGTCCCCGGCACCGGCCCAGCCAGGGATCGCCAGTCCTCCGATCCACAGGTCTCTGCCGCCCCCGCCGCCGGGCGGAGACCGTGAGGGCATGAACATCACCGGCAACACGATCTTTGTCCCCGGTGCCACCTCCGGGATCGGCCTCGCCCTCGCCCTGCGGCTACAGGATCGGGGCAACACCGTCGTCGTCGGCGGACGGCGCACCGAACTGCTGGAGAAGCTGGCCGCCGAACACGGACTCGGCACGGTCCAGATCGACACCGCCGACGCGCGGTCGGTCACCTCCGCCGTGCGGAACGTCCTGGACCGCTGTCCCGACCTGAACGTGCTCGTCGCCATGGCCGGCATCATGCGTGCCGAGGACTGGCGCACGGCGAGCTTCCTGGCCGACGCGGAGGAGGTCGTCACCACCAACCTGCTCGGTCCGATCCGGCTGGTCGCCGCGCTCACCGAACACCTGCAGACGCGGCCCGCCGCCACGATCGTCACGGTCTCGTCCGGCCTGGCACACGCCCCGCTGCGCATCACCCCCTCCTACAACGCCACCAAGGCCGCGATCCACATGCTCAGCGAGACGCTGCGGCTGCAACTGGCGGAGACCAGCGTCCGGGTGGTCGAACTGGTCCCGCCGTCGGTCCGCACGGCGCTCCTTCCGGGCCAGGAGGAGTCGGACACCGCCATGCCGCTGGACGAGTTCGCCGACGAGGTCATGGCGCTCCTGGAGGCCGACCCCGAGGCGCACGAGATCCTCGTCGAACGCGTGAAGTTCCTCAGGTTCGGCCAGGCGCGCGGCGACTACGAGCAGGTCGTCGCCGCGCTCAACGCACCCGACCCGCACACCCGCTGAGCACCCTGTGCCATCATCGTCGGCAACCAGCGACGAGAGTTGTCGCGGACGTCGTCGCTCCACTGGCCGCGCTACCGGACCTGGACGGTGTGATGCGAGCTCCGGACCCTCGTGAGCTGGGTCGGGTCTTCAACGAGGTGCCGGAGCTCTACGACCGGGTCCGGCCGGGATATCCCGACGAGCTCTTCTCGGACCTCGTCGCCGTCACCGGCGTGGCCGAGACGTCGTCGGTGCTCGAGGTGGGCTGCGGCACCGGCCAGGCGACCCGCGCGCTGGCGGCGCTCGGGTGCGCGGTGACCGCCGTCGAACCGGGCGCGGAGCTGGCCGCACTCGCTCGCCGACGACTCGCCGACCGGCCGAACGTGACGGTCGAGACGTCGAGCTTCGAGGACTGGGCCGACCGCGGCAGGCGCTTCGACCTTATCGTGGCCGCGTCGGCCTGGCACTGGGTGGACCCGTCGATCGGCTGGCGGCGGGCGTACGAGATCGTCAAACCCGGCGGCTGGACGGCGCTGCTCGGCCACGTCGTCGTCCGCCGGCCGGGAGAACCCGAGGTGTACGCCGAGACCGCCGACCTGCACCAACGCTTCTCACCCGGAAATCCCGGCTGGTGCCATCCGCCGTTGGAGTCCGAGGTGCCGGCCACGGACGGGGGCTGGGGGTCGGTGGACGACCCGGGCGACTTCTTCGGTCCGCCGGTCGTGCGCTGGTATCCCACCGTCCAGTGGTTCGACGGGAAGGGCTTTGCCGATCTGCTCCGCTCGACGTCGCTCTACCGGAGACTCGATCGCGCCGTCCGCGAGCCGCTGCTCGACGCCGTCGCCGAACGCGTCCGTACCCGGATGGGTGACCGGGCACCGCGCCGCTACCTGAGCGTCCTCCGCCTCGGACAGCGCACCGGGTGAGCCGTGAGGTGCCGGTGCGTGTGGCATCATGACAGCGCGACGAAGATCGACGTCTGTCGTCGGCCAGACGATCGACGCCGTCCGCCACGGGGAGGAATGTCCGATGAGGAGTCTCAGGCCGCTGCTCGCGGCGGTGCTGATCGGGCTGTCGGCGGTCGTGGTGGTCGCCCCGCCCGCCGCCGCCGAGGGCGTCCAGACGATCTACATGAACGCGGCCGGTGACGACACGCGCGACGGTGCGACGCCAGGCACCGCGGTCCGCAGCCTCGTACGGGTGCAGCAACTCGTCGCCGCCGGCCCGCTCGACATGGACGTCGAGGTACGCATCCACGCCGGCACCTACGTAGCCCAGGGCATCGTCTGGCAGACCTACCGGCCCGGCCACACGATCACGTTCATGCCTGACGACTACGAGTACGGCGAGGGCATCGGAGGGATCGCGGCGCTGCCGGTGTTCCAGAACAGGCGCGCCAGCGGGTCGGGACGATACATCACCGGAGCGTGGATCCACGCCTGTCCCGGCAACCCCGGCCGGCCACTCGCCGACGGCGGCGCGTCCGGGCTGCGCTTCTACTACCTGCGGGTCGAGTACTACGCCAGCGCGGCCCTTTCGCTGGACGGCTCGGCGGGCTCGTGCGGCGGCGGCTACCAGCGGTCCTCGGCGCCGGGGCTGCCCTCGGCCCGGGGCCTCGACGGCAACACCGTCTTCGGGATGCGGTTCACGAAGATCGGCAACACCTACACCGGCGGCTCCTGCGACAACCCCGACTTTCCGCGGTGCGGCTACGGCGGGATCGTGCTCACCGAGTCGTCGGACAACCGTATCGAGAACAACCACTTCGTGGACCTTCGCAACTCCGAGAACAGCTACATCCACGCCATCTACGTGACGCACAAGAGTTCGCGCAACCGGTTCGTGCACAACCAGGTGACCGGCGTGAGCAGCGAACCGGTCAAGGTACGCGACGGCAGCAACTTCAACAGTTTCGAGCAGAACGTCTTCGGCGCCAACGGATTCGTGCGGTCCTCGCCGTCGATGGTCCACTACCGGGAGGAGGTGAACGAGGCGGCGGAGGAGTGCTCGTCGTACCACAACCGGTTCGCCGGCAACGACCTCGGCACCTACCTGATCGGCAGCGGTGCCAACCTGCCGGTCTGGGTGATCACGCCGGCCGGCGCGACGTACAAGGGCGCCCCGGTCTGTCCCGCCCTGCCGGCCGGCGAGGTGCGCCTGATCACGGCGAACAACACCTACTGACCGGGCCTCCGCACCGCCTCGGAGTCAGAGCAGACCGAGGCGGAAAACCTCGAAGCCGGCCGCGTGTCTGACCCCCAGGCGGCTGCCGGTCTGCCGGGAGATGCCCTCGAGGAACTCCTCGGGGTCGAAGTCACCGGCGCCGAGGCCCCGCAGATAGGCGGCGTGCGCCTCGAGTGACCGGACGCCCAGGTCGAACGTTGCGGTGGTGTCGGCCGCGTGCTTCGACAGCGGCGAGCCGGCCGCCCACACCTCCCGGACCCCGTTCCACCGCTCCAGCCCTTCCGCGACCTGCTCCCGGAAGACCCAGCGGTTGGCCGCGTCACGTGCGGCGTCGAGGACGGCCCGACCGGTGACGATGTGGTCGGACATGTTCAGCGCGTCGCCCTCCGCGTCCCAGCTGTCGCGGAAGTTGTTCGTGATCACGATCTCCGGCCGGTACGTCCGGATCACCCGACTGAGGTCACGCCGCAACGCGACGCCGTACTCCAGGACGCCGTCGGGCAGTCCGAGGAAGTCGACCTGGGAGACACCGACGATTGCCGCGGAGGCGCGCTGTTCCTCTTCGCGGGTCGGTCCGGCCACGGCCGGCTCCATCCCGTCGATCCCGGCCTCGCCGCTGGTGAGCAGCACGTAGGTGATCTCTTTGCCCTGCCGCGTCCAGCGGGCGACGGCCGCGGCCGCGCCGAACTCCAGGTCGTCGGGATGGGCGACGACGGCGAGCCCGCGCTGCCAGCTCTCGTCGACAGGTTGGAGTGGGTTGGAAACGGCGGGTGCGTCAGCGGTCATGTAACCATCTTCCTCGACTGCCCGCTCCTCGTCGCCGGGGCTCGGATCAGCGGTCCCGCGCCGCCATCCAACCGGCGACCTGGGCTCGTGAGGTGAAGCCCAGCTTGGTCAGGATGTTGCGGACGTGACTTTCCACCGTGCGCTCGGAGATGAACAGCCGCGTCCCGATCTCCCGGTTGCCCAGACCGTCGGTGACGAGCCGCGCGACATCGGTTTCACGCCGGCTGAGGATGCCCTGGCCCGGTTCGACGCCGGGGTCCGGTCCGGGGGCCGGCTCGGCTGCGGCGAGCTCGCGCAGGGCGAGCCGTACGGCGGCGTCGCGACCCAGTTGCCGGCCGGCGTCGTGGGCCGCGGCGAACCTCGCGGCACCGAGCGCGGCGGTGGCGGTCCGGGTGGCCTGGGCCAGCGGTGTGGCCATGCTCGGGTGGACACTGGCGCCGATCTCGGTCCGGAGCTGCTCCATCGCGCCGAGGAGCTCCGCCGCCAGCCGCGGCTGCCGGTCGGCCGCCGCGCCGCAGCCGAGCGCGCCGACGAGGTAGCACTGCGCCACGCGGTCGTCGATCTGGTAGGCGATCCGCAGGCCCTCGGTGAGCCACCCGTCGGCATCGTGCAGGGCTCCCGAGCGCAGCGCGGCATAGCCCTGGTTCATCAACATCATGCCGAGGCTGTAGAGGTCGCCCGCCTCGCGGCTGACCCGGGCGCCCTCGGCGGCCGCCCGCGCGGCCGCGTCGAGGTCGCCGTCGGCGAGGCCGTTGAGCGCCTGCGCCTGATGGGTCATGAGCGTGGCGCCCAGGTCGTTCAGCCCTCCGGCGATGGCGCGGGCCTCGTCGAGCAGTCGTTGCGCGGAGGCCCGGTCGTCTCTCATGGCCGCCGCGATCGAGGCCATGGCAAGCGTCTGTGCCAGGGCCTCCGGCGGTCCGACCGCGCGGGCCAGGCCCACCCCACGATCGAGGGTGCGGGTGGCCGCCTCCGGATCGTTCTGCAGTACGGCCAGGAAGCCGCGCGCGAAGTAGGTCCAGGGGCTGGCGACGGGCCCGGCCAGGAGTTCGTCGAGCCAGCGCACGCCCTCGGCGGTGGCGCGGGTGACCCAGTACCAGATGAGTGCCGTTGCCATGCCGACCGCCCGCGGGCGGTCGCCGCGCGCGACGCACGCCCGCAGGACGCCCCGAATGTTGTCGATCTCCAGGTCCAGCCACGCCAACGACGGCACCAGCTGGTAGCGGCCGGTCGCGGCGAACTGTAGGCACCGGGACAGGTAGTAGTCGGCGCAGCGTAGCTGCACGGTCTCCGCGTCACCGGATTCGTGCAGCTTGAGCCGAGCGTACTCCCGCATCGTCTCGGGCAATCGGTAGCAGGTGACGCCGGCCACGTCCTCCCGGCCCAGCAACGACTTGTCGAGCAACGACGACAGCAGGTCCAGCGCCCGGGCCGGCGGCAGGTCGTCGGAGCAGCAGACGGCTTCGACGTCGTCGAGGGTGTACCGGCCGGCGAAGGCGGAGAGCCGGGTCAACATCGTCCGTTCGGCCGGCGTCAGAAGGTCGTAGCTCCACTCGATCGCGGTACGCAGCGTCTGGTGGCGCGGCAGCGCGGCCCGGCTGCCGCCGGTGAGCAGATCGAACCGGTCGCTAAGCCGGTCGCGGATCTGGTCCACGCTCAGTGTCCGGGTCCGGACCGCGGCCAGCTCGATCGCCAGCGGCAACCCGTCCAGCCGGCGGCACACGTCGACCACGACCGCCCGGTTCGCCTCGGTCAGCTGGAAGCTGCCCGACGCCGCCACGGCCCGTTCGACGAAGAGCCGGACCGCGTCGTTCCGGCTGGTGTCGGCGAGCGGCTCGGTGCGGTGTGGCGGCAACTCCAGCGGCGGTACGGGAAGGACATGCTCGCCCGCCACGGAGAGCGGCTCCCGGCTGGTCGCGAGCACGCGGACCCCGGACGCGGCTCGCAGCACGTCGTCGACCAGCCGCGCGGTCGCGTCGAGCAGGTGCTCGCAGTTGTCGAGCACCAGCAGGAGCTCGCGGTCGCGCAGGTAGGAGCGCAGCAGCGTCGCCGGCCCGGTCGCGGCCTGGTCCCGCAGGTCGAGTGCGGCCATCACTGCGTTGCCGACCAGTGCCGGGTCGTGCACGTCGGCGAGTTCCACCAGCCACGCGCCGTCGGTGAAGGCGCGCCTGCCCGCGGTGGCGATGCGGAGCGCCAGCCGGGTCTTGCCGACACCGCCCGGTCCGACCAGGCTGACCAGGCGCGCGGCGGCGAGCTTCGTCCTGGCCTCGGCCAGCTCGGACCGACGGCCCACGAAGCTTGTCGCCTCGGCAGGCAGGTTGTCAGATCGCTGGGCGGGCTTGGCCACGGCCCGAAGGTACTACGGTCGCCCGCCAGACAATCCCGCCGGGACCGACTCAGTACCGGCTCGGTGCTGCCACGGATGGCCCCGCCCGGCGCCGCGCCTACGGTGGCCGGCATGGCAGCCCAGTTCCCGGTCCATCGGGTCGAGATCAGCTTCGTCGGCGCACCACCGGTGGCGCGGATCGAGCGGGCGTCCGGCGTCAGCGCCGTCGAGCGGGAGGGTCCGATCGTGCGCTGCCTCGTCGCGGGCAGCTTCCAGTCGTTCATCGAGGCGATACGCGGTCACGAGGTCCTCACCCTGCGGGCGACGCCGACTGTCACCGAATCCTCACCACCACCCGACATCCCCACGACCTGACGGAGACAGACGATGAACACCACAACGGAACCAGACATCTCGCTCCGCACCGAGCTGCCGCTGTGGCGCCTGTACGCACTGCGGCTCGGCTACCTGATCCTCGGCGGCGGCCTGGTGGTGTACAAGTGGCCGCTGCTCATCGCGCACGACGACCCATGGCCGCTGCTGGACAGTGTGGTCGTCTGCATCCTGGTCGCGATGTCGGTCCTCGCCCTGCTCGGGCTGCGGTATCCGGTGCAGCTACTGCCGATCCTGCTCTTCGAGGTGGCCTGGAAGCTGACCTGGCTCGCCGCCGTCGCACTGCCGCGGTGGCTCGACCACGATATGGACCCGGAGACCCGCAGCACGACGGGCGAAATCCTCTGGGTCGTCGTCATCCTCGCCGTCATCCCATGGCGGTACGTCTATTCGCACTATCTGCTCCGCCGAGGCGACCGCTGGCGCTAGCCCAATGCTGGGTAGTCACGCGCGGGACTCCGGTAGGCAGGCACGTCCGCCAGGACATGCCTGCCGCCGGGGGTGATCCCGACGGTCACCCGATGAGCAGGAGCACGCTGATCACCAGCATCACCACGGCGGTGGCGCCGTGGATGCCGTATGCGGCTGCCTTGGGTCCGTTGCTGCGCAACACGATCAGTGCGTCGCCGACGGGTATGCCGGTGGCGGCCAGCATGAACCAACCCAACAGGTCGGGGGTCGCTCCAGCCAACAGGATGAAGATGAAGAGCCCCGAGGCTATGTCGCGTACGGCCTTGATGGAGAGCCATACCCGGAGGTTTGGCTCCCCGGTCGGCGTACCGGGGATGCCAAAGCTCGCTGCGGCGGCCTGCGGCGCCCAGAGCGCACGCACGCCGATGACGATGATGCCTGCGCCGATCAGTGCGGCGAGCACGTCGGCGACATTGACGATCATGGGTGTCCTTTCGGTGGCGACACGGGGCTAGCGATGCTAGAACCCGTAGCAACGATAGCCTATCAGCGAAAGTATGTCTAGCGCTGCTAGGATCCGAGTCATGTCCGCCATCCGTGAGCGCCGCGAACGTGAACGCGCCCACCGTCATCAGATGATCATCACGGCCGCACGTGAACTCGCGGAGGCCGAAGGCTGGGAGGCCGTGACGACACGACGACTCGCCGAACGGGTCGAGTACAGCCAGCCGGTGCTGTACAGCCATTTCAACGGCAGGGACGCCATCGTCGGCGCCGTCGCCCTGGACGGATTCGGCGAGCTCGCGCTGCATCTGCGCCGCGCGCGGCAGGCAGTTGCCAGACCCGGAGAGGCCCTGCGGGCTGTCTGCGGCGCCTACCTGGAGTTCGCGACCGAGCGACCTGCCCTCTACCAGGCCATGTTCATCCTGCCCACCGACCTGACATTCGCCGGCGCGGAGACGCCGGTTCCGCTGCGGGCTTGTTTCGACGAGTTCGTCAGCTGCTTCCGGCCGGACAACGAACGACGCGAACTGCTCGCCGAAGTCATCTGGAGCGCCCTGCACGGCATCGTCGTCCTGTCGGACGGCGGCCGCATCCCCCCTGCCGGACAGGAGGAACGAATTGACTGTCTCGTGACCCAGTTCGCGAACACCCCGTAACTGGACGTTTGTTTCGCGTTCGCGTCAGTAGTGCCCGATTCGCATCTCGGCCTCGGTGACACAAATGCCGGACCTGACCTGGAATGAACGCATCCGATCCAGCTCTGCTCTGGCCGGAATCGACGCGTTTCACCCTGCGATCCTGTCTGATTCGCTTACGCCCGCAATCAGCGGACATAACGTCCGCCGAGCCGGCCTCCAGACAGCGTACGACCGCACCATGACCGCACGGCGAGCCTACCCATCCGACCTGTCCGACGCCCGCTGGGCCCTGATCGCACCCCGCCTCACCGCCTGGCGCCAGGCCCGCACCGACGCCGGCATCGGCGGCCGCACGCCCACCCACGACCTACGCGAGATCTTCAACGCCATCCTGTACGTCAACCGCACCGGCATCGCCTGGCGCTACCTGCCCCACGACTTCCCGCCCCACGCCACCGTCTACGGCTACTTCGCCGCCTGGAGCAAGGAAGGCATCCTCACCGAACTGAACTACAACCTCACCGGCCTCGTACGCGACCACCACGGCCGCACCATCCACCCCACCGCATCCATCATGGACAGCCAGAGCGTAAAGACCTCCACCAACGTCCCACTGTCCACACAGGGCACCGACGCCGGAAAGAAGATCGTAGGCCGCAAACGCGGCATCATCACCGACACCCTCGGTCTCCTACTGGCGGTGGTCGTCACCGCCGCCAGCGCCAGCGACAACACCATCGGCATCGACCTACTCGACCAGGCCACCACCGCCTACCCCACCCTGACCAAGACCTGGGTCGACGCCGGCTTCAAGAACCGCGTCGTCGAACACGGCGCCCAACTCGGCATCGACGTCGAGACCGTCACCAAGGACCCACAGGCCAAAGGATTCAGCGTCGTCAAACGGCGTTGGGTCGTCGAACGCACCCTGGGATGGCTCATGCACCACCGCCGGCTCGCACGCGACTACGAAGCACGACCCGACAACTCCGCCAGCATGATCACCCTCGCCATGATCGACAACCTCGCCAAACGCCTCACCGCCGAAACCACCCCAACCTGGCGATACGGCTAAACCCACATAACCGACGAAGTACGTGAATCAGACGTCCTCTAAGACCGACCCCGCACCATGGATCTGCCCGCCGGCCCCGCGCCGCACTCGACACCACGCGACACCACGCGACAGTGGCATGGCGCGACATGCTGTCGGGGGCGGATCCGCGCACCCGATCATGACCTACCTGGTTGTAGAGATCACTGCCCGTCGTGCGGCTGCGGCCCACTGGTAGAAGGCCCGGACGGCAACGACGTTGGTCCAGGATGGCCGGACGGCGGCACGCCCCGGCCGTCTGGTTGCCGGTTCTGGGCACGGGTGGCCGGGGGAGCGCCCCGGCCACCCGTGGTACGTCCTTTGCCCTCCAGGTCCTGTCGTGCCGGCGATGATCGTCGCGTCGGGACTCGGCCGGGGATGGTCTTCGCCTGGTGGCTACGGCGTCGCGATCGCCAGTGAGTGGCCATGGCCGGCGGCGATTGCGGTGGTCTTGCCGGTCAGGGACGCCGGTACGGTCGCCTGTCCACTTTCGTTGTCGTGTCCCGCTCCGCCTGGCCCGGCGGATACGGGTCCGGATCGGTGGGCCGGGGCGGCTCAGGTCCGTCCGGGCCCATCCGGATGAACGGTTGGGCCCGGATGATCCGGTAGCGGCGGCCGTAAACGGTGAGTTCGTCGACCGGCTCCCAGTCGAGTAGCTCGTACACCGTTTCGTACTCGGTCCGCTCGGCCGTGTGTTCGGCGGTGTCCGGCGTATCGCTGAACAGTTTCCGGAAGTGGGACGCGAGACTGTCCCGGGCGTGTTGCGGCGCGTCGGCGTTGAGCCGGAGGATCCGCCACCGGCCGTCCACCTCCTCGGCGGAGCCGAAGATCGGGGCGCCCCACATGAGCGTCGGATAGGCGACCGAACGGCGCCGGGCGTCGTCCTCGGAGACCGCCGACACGGGGTCGTCCCGCTGCTCGATCTTGATCAGCAGGTGCTCCGGCACCCGCTTACCGTCATTGGCCATGTGCGCATTGTGTTCACTTGGCTGCCGAAACGGGGTCCCGCCACCACCACAGTTCGGCACAGATATCGGCGGCTCACCCACAAAGCGCCACCATCCGGGCATCGACCACCTGCCGCGACGGGTCCGATCCCGGTCGGACCGAGCGCTCTCTCCAGCGGCAGGCCGGAGTGGTCACCGCGGCGGGTCGGTACACCGTGGGACAGGTGTGGCCGGTCCGGCGCCGGTCGAACACCAGCGAAGATCATGTCGAGTAGGTTCGTCGACCCCGCCGTCACTCTTCCCGGTAACGACCCCTCAGGGGGTGGGGGGAGGCGAGCTCTTGACTCCTGCAAGGAAGGCGGACCAGGCGTACGGGGGGAAGGTCAGGACCGGTCCGGCGGGATCTCTGCTGTCGCGTACGGCGACGATGCCGACCAGGTGGTCGGCGACCTCGATGCACTCGCCTCCGTTGTCGCCGCTGCGCGTGCTCTTGCGCCACGTGGCGCCGGTCAGGTCAGCCATGATGGACCTCCGCAGCAGTCTTTTCGATCATGTACATCGATTGTCCCTCATCGAGAGCAAGAGCGGTCAGCCCGTGACTCGCAACAGATGGCGGGCGGTACACCGTGGGACAGGTGTGGCCGGTCCGGCGCCGGTCGAACACCAGCGAAGATCATGTCGAGTAGGTTCGTCGACCCCGCCGTCACTCTTCCCGGTAACGACCCCTCAGGGGGTGGGGGGAGGCGAGCTCTTGACTCCTGCAACGAAGGCGGACCAGGCGTACGGGGGGAAGGTCAGGACCGGTCCGGCGGGATCTCTGCTGTCGCGTACGGCGACGATGCCGACCAGGTGGTCGGCGACCTCGATGCACTCGCCTCCGTTGCCCCCGCTGCGGGTGCTCTTGCGCCAGCGCGCGCCGCGCAGCTCAGTCATGCTGCATCTCCCCGAGGATCTTATTGATCATGCTTCTCGATTGTCCCTCATCGAGGGCGAGCGCGTCCAGGCTCGCCCATACCTTCTCGTAGGCGGCGTATTCGACGGGCCGATCGAGATATAGCGCCCCGGTTAGCGACTCGCAGTAGACGATCGGCGGCTCGGGAGTGTTCCGGTTGCCGGGCGGAAAGTCGAGGATGATGAACGATCCGGCCAGGGAGCCCCGGTGATGTCCGGCTGCCAGTGGCAGGACCCGGATGACGACGTTGGGCAACTCGGCGAGGGTGAGCAGGTGTGCGAGCTGTCCCGCCATGACCTGACGGTCGGAGACGGGTCGTAGCAGGGCGGCCTCGGACAGCACGAGTTCGACGCTCGGTGCCGGGGGCAGGCGGCGGGTCAGCAGGCTTTGTCGTTGCAGGCGTGCCTCGACGGCCCGCGCCCGACCATCCTCGCTCATCTCCGGCTGGTCGGTGCGGTACATCCCGAGCGCATAGTCACGTGTCTGCACGATGCCGGGAAGCAGCGCATCTTTGAAATAGCGGAGGCGGGAGGCGGCGGATTCGAGGCCGACGTAGAGTTCGAACCACTCGGGGATGGCGTCGCCGTACGCGTGCCACCACCCCTTGGCCCTGGTCTGGCTGGCCAGCCCGACCAGCGCGGTGACCAGATCCGTCCGGACGTCGTAGAGCCCGCACATCGCCCTGACGTCCACCGCGCGGACGACCGCGAGTCCACTCTCGATCCGCCAGATCTTCTGCCGGCTGCACTCCAGGGCGTCGGCGGTCGCGTCCAGGGTCACCCCGGCCTCGGCGCGCAGTTGCTTGAGGGTGCGCCCGAGTTGGCGGCGGGGCACGGTCGAGCCCATGTCCTCGGTCATCTGATCACTCCTCACGATTGATTTTGCAACATCCTGCCGCCTCCGCTGAAACGTCTATCTGTTTCCCATAAATAAGTCAATGACTGGCGTCTGTTTCTCGCGGGAATTGGTTGCCAGCCCGCCGGTACAGGCTACAAGATGGCGTGCGGAAGGCGACCGTCCAAACGGTCTCGTGTCGGGCCTCCGGGTCGATCGTCAAATCATCGGCGAAAGGATGCTGCTGCCGTGTGCGCAATTGTCAGCCACTTCCACTCCGCCCGCCGCCACCGCGCCGATCGTCATCGCCGCGCGGACCACCGGCGGGCTCGGGGCGTACGACGATGACCCGGCCGAGGACCGACGGCCGTGCCCCGGTCACCACCTGCCCGAGCTGCGACGGCCTGGGCCTCACCCTCGCCGCCTGCACCTGCGTCGAGCACGGCGACCGGCGTCTGGTCACCGACGAGCCGGCGCCCCGACGGCCGTACCGGGACTGCCGGGTCTGTCGGGGCCTCGGTCGCGTCGGCGGCCCTTGCCAGCAGTGCGGCCAGCGGGGAGAGCGGCGGGCGCAGCTCGTGCTGACGGTGGCCAACCTGGACACCGGTGAGGTCTCCTCGGCGAGCGTCGTCCCGGGCGCGCTCACACCCCGACCGGCGTCCGACGGCGGCTGGCAACTGCCGCTGTCCCCCGTGGTCGACGAACTGGCCGAAGCCGTCGGCGCGGCGACCTGGACGAGCTGTTCCGCGCCGCCGGCCAGGGCCACGGCGGTGCGGCTGCCGGACGAGTGGAGCCCCGAGCTTTCCGACGGGCAGCGGTTGACGCTGGAGAGTCGCGCCATCGCCGGCCACCCCGGCGAAAGCTGGCAGGTGTTCCTCGGTCGCGGCGCCGCACCGCCACCGCTCACGCCGCAGCGGCGACTCGACCAGCTCTGCGCCCTCGCCGACCTGCTCTGTCTCGACATGGTCCTGGAGGCGCGCCGGCTGCGCCACGACGACCTGCTCTGGGATGTCCGGTTCGACCTGCCCGGGGCGGCGGTGCCGGGGAGGCTGCGCGGTACCGCCACCTGCCCGGCCGACGCGCTCGGCATCGTCACCGTGCCGTACGCGATCTCGGGGCTTGCCGCACGTGGCCTGGCCGCGCCCGCCCGCTATCTCGTCCCGACGGCCGACGCGGGGTCGGACCGGGCGCGGCCGGTCCGCGACCTGGCCCAGATCACACGCCGGGTCGTCGCCGACTGCACCGATCTGCGCACCGGCGAGCCGCTGCCCGGTGCCTGCGCCATCTGGCGGGACGGCCACTGGTGGCACAGCAGCCTGCGGGTCGCCGGGCATGCCGACCGGCTGGTCGAGCGGGAGACCGGGCAGCTCGTGCACCACCGCACGGAGCTGCTGCGGCGCGGCTGGGAGCCACCGGATCCGGCCTGGCTGGGCGACGCGATCCCGTCCACCCCGTGCCCGGACTGCGATCCGGCCGAGAGCCAGCGGCTCTGTCCCTGCGCCCTGGCCAACCCCGCCACCGACCCGGGCTGCGCCGGATGCGGTGGCACCGGGTTGAGCACCAGGGTGTCGAGCTGCCACACCTGCCGGGGGAGCCGCCGGAGCTATCAGGCACTCGTCGTCACCCTCACCGACCTGGCGGGCCGGGTCGTCCACCTGACCTGGCGGGCCGGGGACGCCGCGCCCGTGTCGCCGGTCGGGCTCGATGCCGACGGCACCCCGGTGGTCCAGCTTCCCGAGCGGTTCCGGCTGGGCGGCCACGCCGCCCCGTTCGGCGTACGGCCGGAGGAGCTCACCGAGGCCGACGGCGGCTGGCCGGTCGACCCCGACCTGCGCGACGGGTACGTCTCCGGCCGGGTGGAGGGGGTCGAGCCGTTGACCCGGTATCTTGCCGAGGCGGGCCGGGGCAGACCCGGCGGTCGGCTGATCGTGCTGGCCGCCCCGGCCGAGGCGCCGTCGCTACCGGAGCTGGTCCGGCTCGCACACGCCCTCGGCCTGGCGGTCGAGGTCTCGCTACGCGACGACTCGCTACGCGACGACTCGGCACGCGACAACTCGGCTCGCGACGACCCATCGCCCGCCCGGTCCCGACCGGCCGAGGCAGACCAGAGCCGGTGCCTCTCCTGGCGGGTCGAGGTCACCGTCGCCGATCCGGTGTGGACGGCAGCGGGGACGGAGTACGACTTCCCGGGCCGGCCGACCCTGGCCGGGGCGATCGCCTGTGCCCTCGACTACCTGCCGAGCGTGCTCGCCGAGGCGGTACCGGACGAACCGGCCCGACCGGTCCCGGCGCCGTGCTCCGGGATGTCGGAGCCGATCGCCGCCCCGGAACCGATGCTTCGCCGGCTCGGTGCGGACCATCCCGGGCAGTGGGTCACCGTCCGCTTCGCTCCGCCCGGCTCCCGGACCGGGGAGTCCCGGACCGGGGAGTCCCGGACCGGGGAGTCCCGGACCGGGGAGTCCCGGACCGGGGAGTCCCGGACCGGGGAGTCCCGGACCGGGGAGTGCCGGCCCGGGGAGTGAACGTGGCGCGGCCCGGCCTCGACAAGCGAACGATCGTCGTGACATCGTCGATGTCCGCCACCATCCGGGGCTCCGGGAGGAGACCGAGTTACCGATGTCCGTGCTCAGGTTCCTCGCTCACCGCCGGCATACGGCTTCCGGCACCGTCCACACCGTACGCACGAACCGGCCGAGCCGGCGGAGACACCGCGCCCACCGGAGCCTCACCGGCGGGCTCGGAGTCGCCCTGACCGCCGTGCTCACCCTCGGCGCGGCGACCCCGGCCGCCGCCTGGACCGGCCCTGCCGGGCAGCGGCTCGACATCGAGATCCTCTCCAGCCGGCCGGACCAGGTCAGCGGCGGCGACGCGCTGGTCCGGGTGACGCTCGCCGGCCGGATCGACCCGCGCGCCGTCCGGATCAGCCGGAACGGCACCGACGTGACCCGCGCGTTCCGGGTCGACGGGCGGTCGCTGCGTGGCGTGGTCGGCGGGCTACGTGACGGCACCAACCTGCTCCGGGCGAGCGCCCGGCAGGCCCGCGCCGCAACCCTCGTCCTCCGCAACCACCCCGTCTCGGGTCCGATCTTCTCCGGACCCCGGCAGTATCCGTTCCTCTGCCGCACCGAGCAGAACGGGCTCGGGCAGCCGCTGGTGGACAACCAGGAGGGGCAGGGGATGCGGGTCCTCGGGCCGGACGGCTCGGTGGTCGGCTGGAGCCGGGACTGTGCCGCCGCCACGATCACCGACCGGCTCTACCGGGCCGCCGACGGCAGCTTCAGGCCGATGCCGCCGGACGGCTCCCGACCCGCCGACCTGACCACCACCCGCACCCTGGACGGCCGGACGGTCGACTACGTCGTACGCCGGGAGCGCGGCACCATCAACCGCTTCGTCTACTCCATCGCGATGCTGGAGGGGAACTGGAACCGGCGGGCCGTCTACCGCTTCGACGGCGGGGTGGCGATCGGGCACGACCAGGGGCGGCTTCCCGGCGCCCACCTCTACCACGAGGGGCTCTCGCTCGGCTACGCCGTCCTCTACTCGACCGGCACCCGCACCGCCACCCACTACAACCTGGTGCTCGGTGGCGAGACCGCGCTGATGCTGAAGGAACACTTCGTCGAGGAGTACGGCGTCCCGCTCTACACCGTCGGGGTGGGCGGCTCCGGCGGCGGCATCCAGCAGTACATCTACGGCCAGAACCACGGCGACCGGGTGATCGACGCGGCCATCCCGCAGTACTCGTACCCGGACATGGCGACCCAGACGATCCACGTCGGCGACTGCGAGTTGCTCGAGTACTACATGGACGTCACCGACGCCGCCAACCCGAAGTGGCATGACTGGGAGAACCGGACCTGGCTGATCGGCATGAACGCCAGCGCCACCGTGCCGAACCCGTACCGTGGCGGCGCGCCCGGCTCGACCGAGTGCGTCGAGGGCTGGCGCGGCCTGACCCCGCTCGCGCTCAACCCGCGCTGGTTTCCGGGCGACCCGCTCTGGTCCCGGATGGACCCGCCCGGCGTGGAGCGCACGGTGCAGTGGTCGCACTGGGCCGACCTGGTGAACGTCTACGGCACCGACCCGGCCGGGTACGCCCGCTCCACCTGGGACAACGTCGGCGTCCAGTACGGCCTGTCGGCGCTGGCCTCGGGCCGGATCACCCCGGCCGAGTTCCTCGACCTGAACGCCCGGGTCGGCTCGTGGAAGCCGGCGTCGGAGATGGTGCAGGAGGGTTGCCCGTACACCCCGGAGGCGTGTGCCGATCCGGCCCAGTTCGACCCGTGGTCGTCCCGGAACATGCGGCTCTCCCCGGACGGCGGGCGGACGCCGGCACCGCGTACCACGGGGGACCGGGCGGCGATCCGGGCCGCCTACTCCTCGGGGGTCGTCTTCACCGGCGACATCGACATCCCGATCGTCGACTGGCGGCACTACCTCGAAGAGCAGTTGGACATGCACGACGTCCACCAGTCGTTCGCGTCCCGGCAGCGGATGCGCGAGCACGACGGGCACGCCGGCAACCAGGTCATCTGGTTCACCGACGCCCGGCCGGCCGAGGTCTTCGACCAGACCCCGGAGGCGCTGGCGGTGATCGACGAGTGGATGGCGAACATCCGGGCGCATCCGTGGCGGGGGGTGGCCGGCAACCGGCCGGCGCTCGCCGTCGACCGCTGCTTCACCACCACCGGTACGGAGATCGCCCGGGGCGAGCACGTCTGGGACGGCATTCTCGACAACCGCCCCGACGGCCCCTGCACGCGGCTCTTCCCGCTCTACGGCACCTCCCGGACCGTCGCCGGTGGCCCGATCGAGGGCGGCGTCTACGCCTGTGACCGGCAGCCCGTCCGGGTGGCGATCGCCCGCGGGCTCTATGGCTCGTGGCGCCCGACCGACGCCGACCGGCGGCGCCTGGAAGCGATCTTCCCGACCGGAGTCTGTGACTACCGCTGAGCGTCTGCGACTACCGCTGAAAGTCTGTAGCTACTGCTGACAGGCTGCGACCACCGCTGACAGCACGGGCACGACCCGGCGGCGGTTGCCGGTGGTGCCGGCGGCGAAGATTCCTCCCCGGTCGCCGGCATGTCTGGCCGCGTCCCGGGAACGGCACACCCGGGGCGGACAGGCGTGCCGGGCGCCGACCGGGGCCCGGCAGGGGCGACTCGTCAGCGGGGGGTGGTGGAATGGGCGCCAGGAAGCGGGCGGTGGACCAGGAGGCGGGCGACCAGCTCGGGCGGGGCGACGCCGGCGGCGGGTCGGCGGCTCCGAACGGCCGGGACCGGGGCCCGCAGTCGGTCGGGCCGTGGGGGACCACCGGGGGCACCGAGGACCGGGACGCGCCGTGGGGTGCGGCCGAGGACTCGCCGCTGGACGAGGGGAGCGAGGAGGCCGGCCTGCCGCCCGCGCGGCGCGGCGAGCGGCGCGCGGACGAGGAACAGGACCTGCCGTGGGCGCAGGGCGCCGGCAGGCACGGCTTCGGTCCGGTGGAGCCGACCCGCGCCCCGGAGGCGGGCCCGGGCGGTGCGCCGGCGGATCCCGGCCCGGGTCGCAGGCTCTTTCCCGACGACACCGCCCTCGACGACCTCCGCAACAATCCGCTGGAGGAGCAGACCGGCATGCACTCGGAAGGCGTCAGCCGGCACGAATAGCGGCTGTGCATCAGCCCTGCTCCGGCATGACGAGGATGACGTTGCCGTGCTTGCCGCCCTCGACGTGGCGATGCGCGTCGACGATGCGGTCCAGCGGATAGCGGGCCGCGATGACCGGGCGGAGCGCGCCCGCCTCCGCCAGTTCCTTCACGAAGAGCAGGTCCCGGGTCTTCTCCGCCGCCTTCCGCAACCCGGTGAAGGCGAGCACCGCCCTGCGCCGGCCGAACGCCGCCGTCCAGGGCATCTGGACCAGCAGCCCGGGTGACGGCACCGGGCTGAGGTAGCGCCCGGCCGGGCCGAGCACCCGGCGGCAGCGGCCGAACGAACTCGTGCCGGCCACGTCGAAGACGACGTCGTAGGTCTGCCCGCTGCGGGTGAAGTCCTCCCTGGTGTAGTCGAGGACGGCGTCGGCACCGAGCTCGCGCACGAGATCGAGGTGCGCCGTGCTGCACACCCCGGTGACCGTGGCGCCGTAGTGCTTGGCGAGCTGCACCGCCATGCTGCCGACGCTGCCGGAGGCGCCGTTGACCAGGATCGTCTGGCCGGCGCCGAGCCGGGCCCGGTCCCGCAGGAAGGCCAGCGCGGTCGTGTCGGCCAGGGCGACGGCCCCGGCGAAGTCGAGGTTCGCCGGCTTGGCGGCGAGGGCGCCGTCCTGGCGGACCCGGACGTACTCGGCATGCGCCCCGAAATCCGGCCCGGTGACGCCGACGACCTCGTCACCGACCCGCACCCGGTGCACCGCCGGCCCCACCGCCTCGACCACACCGGCGAACTCGGAGCCCAGCACCGTCCACTTCGGCCGGCGCAGCCCGAAGAAGAGCCGGGAGTAGCCCGGGGAGCCCCGCCGGGCGGTGCCGTCGGTCACGCTTACCGTCGCGGCGTGCACCCGGACGAGCACCTCCTCCCCGGCGGGCGTCGGCGTCGGCACCTCTTCGACCCGGACGGCGTCCGGGGGACCGTAGCTGCGGTACACGGCGGCTCTCATGGCTGCTCCCCTTCGGGGTCGGGATACTGGAACACCTCGTCGAGCGGGACCGCGAAGACGCGGGCGATCTGGAATGCCATCTCCAGCGAGGGGGAGTACCGCCCCTGCTCGATGGCGATGACGGTCTGCCGGGTCACCCCGATCCGCTCGGCGAGCTGCGCCTGCGTCATCTCGCCGGCGGCGAACCGCAGGGCGCGGATCGAGTTGGTGACCCGGGTCGGCTTGACCATCGCTCACATGCCCCTGCGGTAGGCGACGAGCTTGACGACGGAGCCGGTCACCGACGAGGCGACGAATCCGAGGTAGAGCGCGTTCGCGATCCAGAAGTGGTCGACGTCGAGCAGTGCCAGGCCGAGCGCCACCAGGGCGGCGGCGATCAGTGGTCCCTGCCCGACACGCTCGCCGTGCCGGTGGATCTCACGGTCCCGGACGTCGCTGGCGTGGCTGTCACTGGGGCGGGCGATCTCCACCGCGATGCGGGCGACGATGGAGACGACGATCGAGACGCCGATGGTGAGCAGCAGCGTCGACACGTACGGCACCTCGGTGGCCGGGGTGCCGGCGAGTCTGTTCAGGACGATCCCGAGATAGACCGCGTAGACCGCCACCGCGACCACCAGGCTGACCCAGGTGCCCTTCTCTTCGTACGACATCGCCGGACTCCCGAGAGGTAAAGAATTCTTGACACCCGAAGAGTAAAGAGCCATAGACATGGTGTCAAGTTTTCTAGACATGACGGAGCGACGTGTGGCGAGTCAGGTCGGATGACGGCGGCTGCCGTGGAGCCCGGGGACCCAGCTCAGCGCGACGGCGGGCGGTAGGCCCGGACCAGGGTGTCGATCGCCTCGCGTTCGGCGTCGGGGACGGGGCGGCGTACCCGCTCGGCCCGCTCCACCCGCAGACCCGGCAGCCGGGCCGCGATGCCCTCCGGGGTGTGCAGCACGGCCGGGTCCTGCGGCCCGCCGACGCCGTGCCGCAGGTTCTCCGCGTCGTGCCCGACCACCAGCAGCACCCCACCCGGAACGAGCGCCCGGGCGGCCCGGTCCAGCACGGTGTCGAGTTCGCCGGCCGGCAGGTGCAGGTACGCCACCAGCACCAGGTCGAACCCGCCCGGCTCCGGCTCGTACTCGAGCAGGTCCGCGACGACCCAGTCCAGCGCGACGCCGACCGCCTCGGCGAGCCGCCGTCCCTTCTCGACGGCGACGGCGGAGAAGTCGACGGCGGTGACCTCCCAGCCCTGTCCCGCCAGCCAGATCGCGTTGCGACCCTCTCCGGCGGCGAGGTCCACGGCCCGGCCCGGTGGCAGGTCGGCCAACTCGGCCTCGACGAACCGGTTGGGCACGGCGCTCCAGAGCAGCTCCGTCGAGGCGTAGCGGTCATCCCAGGTCGATGCGTCCACGATCCCGCAGCCTACCGTCCGGCTCCGGCGCAGGCAGATGACATTCATCTCGGTGAGCCGCGACATTTGGCGTTCCAGACGCGAAGAAGGTTTACACCCTCGAAAAGCTTCGATAGCTTTGGCCTAACTTTCGGTTCGGCGGCCAAAAGCTGACGAGCAACCGGCTCCGGGCCGCCACCACGATCGCCGACCGTCGCCGCACCGCGACGGCGATCCGGCTTGCGCCCCGCCGTCCGGCCCGCGCCTGCTGTTGAGAGGGGATCGAAACAATGGGTAAGCACAGCATCGACCGCCGCGCGTTCCTGCGCGGGCTCGCCGGGACCACGGTCGCGGTCGGGGCCGCGACGCTGGCCGAGACGCCGGCCCTGGCCAGCGGGGGCGGCCGGGGCAGGGGTGGACGGCTCATCCCGAAGGAACGGACCGGCATCCAGCTCTACAGCGTGCGGGACAAGGTCGCCGAGTACGGCTTCGCCCGGGTCTTCGAGGAGCTGTCCCGGATCGGCTACCGGGAGGTCGAGTTCGCCGGCTACACCCAGGGCAGCCTCGGCGCCATCACCCCGAAGCAGATCCGGCGCCTGCTGGACTGCAACGGCCTGCGCGCTTCCGGCAGCCACCGCGGGCTCGCCGACTTCCGGAACAACCTCGACGAGGAACTCGACATCGCCCGCACCCTCGGGATGCGCTACCTCGGCACCGCCCAGGCGCCGACGGAGGACCGGACCGTTGACGGCTACAAGGCGGCTGCGGCGGAGTTCAACGCCTGGGGCCAGCGGGCCGCCCGCCGGGGCATCACGATCTACCAGCACAACCACACGATCGAGTTCAGCTTCGCCGTCGACCAGCCGGCCGTGCGCCTCTACGACGTCTTCCTGGAGCACACCGATCCCCGGGTGGTGGCGCTGGAGATGGACATTCTCTGGGCGTACGGCGGGGCGCGGAAGTACCCCGGCTTCCGGCCGGTCGACTACGTCAACGCGCACCCGCACCGCTATCCGCTCTTCCACGTCAAGGACGGGGTGCCGCTGCCCGACCCGCAGCAGGGCAACTCCTACGCGGATGTGGAGTTCGGGCTCGGCGAGATCCCGTTCGACGAGTTCTTCGGCGCGCTGCGCGGCAACCCGTACCGCTACGGCTACCTCTGGGAGCAGGACACCGCGCCGAGCGCGCAGCCGAACCCGCCCGGCTCGCTCGGTGCGGCGGAACGCAGCTACCGGCGGATGCGGGCGCTACGCGGACACCGCTGAGGCGGTGGTGACCGGCGGAGGCGGCGGCCGGCTTCCACTCCTGGCTGGGCCGATGATCGTGGTTCGGATAGGGTAGATACCGGTGTGCCGGGAAGTCTGGTCGGCGATTGGATCGTCGACCCACCGGAGGCACCCAGATGGTCACCCCCGGCAGCCGCAAGCCGCGTCTGTTCGCCCGTGGTAGCTGGTCCGAGGTTCGCCGTGTCGGCGACATCCTCCGGACCGAGACCGTGGGCGGGGTGCTGCTGCTCATCGCCGCCGTGCTGGCCCTCGCCTGGGCGAACTCGCCGTGGTCCGAGTCCTACCGGACGCTCGGCGCCTTCGAGATCGGCCCCGCCGCCCTGCACCTGGACCTCAGCCTGGCGACCTGGGCGGCCGACGGACTGCTGGCGATCTTCTTCTTCGTCGCCGGGCTGGAGCTCAAGCGTGAGTTCGTCGCCGGTGACCTGCGCGAGCCGCGCCGGGCGATGCTGCCGGTCGCCGCCGCGGTCGGCGGCATGGCGGTGCCGGCCCTGATCTACACGGCCTTCAACGCGGGCGCCGGAGACGGTGCGCTGGCCGGCTGGGCGATCCCGACCGCCACCGACATCGCGTTCGCGCTCGCCGTGCTCGGGGTGATCAACACGCACCTGCCGGCGGCGATGCGCACCTTCCTGCTCACCCTCGCGGTCGTCGACGACCTCCTGGCGATCGTGATCATCGCCATCTTCTACACCGGCTCGCTGAGCTTCGGGCCGCTGCTGCTGGCGCTGATCCCACTGGCCCTCTTCGGCCTGCTGGTGCAGCGCCGGGTGCGCTCCTGGTGGCTGCTGCTGCCGCTGGCCGCGGTGACCTGGGTGCTGGTGCACGAGTCAGGCGTGCACGCCACGGTCGCCGGAGTGGCGCTCGCGTTCACCGTGCCGGTGCTGCGGCGCAAACCCGGCCCCGGGCCCGGGCTCGCGGAGCACTTCGAGCACCGCTTCCGACCCGTCTCCGCCGGGTTCGCGGTGCCGGTCTTCGCCTTCTTCGCCGCCGGGGTGTCGGTGGCCGGTGCCGGCGGCCTCGGCGCCTCCCTGACCGACTCGGTCGCGCTCGGCGTGGTGGTCGGGTTGGTCGCCGGCAAGGCCGCCGGGGTGCTCGGCGCGACCTGGCTGGTGCAGCGGCTCACCCGGGCCCGGCTCGCCGAGGGGCTCGGCTGGTGGGACGTGTTCGGGCTGGCGCTGCTGGCCGGGATCGGCTTCACCGTCTCCCTGCTGATCGGCGAGCTGGCGTTCGGCGCCGGCACCGAACGGGACGACCACACCAAGATCGGCGTACTGCTCGGGTCGCTGCTCTCGGCGGCGCTGGCCACCGTCGTCCTGCGGATGCGCAACCGGCACTACCAGCGCATCTGCTCGCTCGAGGAGCGCGACACCGACGCCGACGGCGTGCCGGACGTCTACCAGGAGCAGAGCCCCCGAACCTGAGCGGGCGAGGGGTGGCCCGACCGGATTGTGCGCCCAGCGCCGATCCGGACCGCCGCCCCGCCGGTCTCCTTCCGCCCGTCGATGCCGGCGGGTAGGCTCCGCCGTGGTGTGCCGGGAAGTCTGGTCGGCTGTCGTGTCCGTCGCCGACCGGGGAGAGCCCGTGACCGCTGCCGCCATCCGCACCACCGGGTTGACCAAACACTACGGCCCCGTCCGCGCCCTGGCGGCGTTGGACCTCACCGTGCCGGCCGGCCAGGTCTTCGGCTTCCTCGGGCCGAACGGCGCGGGCAAGTCCACCACGATCCGGCTGCTGCTCGGGCTCGCCCGCCCGACCGCCGGACGCGCCTGGGTCTTCGACACCGACGCCGCGGACGTGGCGGCGGCGCACCGCTTCATCGCGTACGTTCCGGCCGACGTCGCGCTCTGGCCCGACCTGACCGGCGCCGAGATCCTGGAGCTGCTCGGCCGGATCGGGCCGGGAGTCGACCCGGCCTACCGGGACGAGCTGGTGCGCCGGTTCGCCCTCGACCTCGGTACGCCCGGACGGGCGTACTCGACCGGTAACCGGCAGAAGGTGGCTCTGGTGGCCGCCTTCGCGACCCGGGCTCCGCTGCTGGTCCTCGACGAGCCGACCAGCGGGCTCGACCCGTTGATGGAGCGGGAGTTCCGCACCGCCGTCGCCGAGGCCCGCGAGCGCGGCCGGACGGTCTTCCTCAGCTCGCACCAGCTCGCCGAGGTCGAGGCGGTCTGCGACCAGGTGGCGATCCTGCGCGCCGGCCACCTGGTCGAGGTCGCCGGTGTGGCGGAGCTGCGCCGGCTGCACCGCAGCCGGGTCGAGGCCACCTTCACCGGACCGGTGCCGGAGCTGACCGGCCTGCCCGGGGTCGAGGGGATGCGGGAGACCGGCCCCGGGCGGCTGCGGTTCACCCTGACCGGCCCGCCCGGACCGGCCTTGCGGGCGCTCTCGGACGCCGGGGTGAGCGCGGTGCAGATCTCCGAGCCGACCCTGGAGGAGATCTTCCTCGACTACTACTCGCAGGCGTCCCGGTGACCGCCGTCGACCTCCGCGCCGCGCGCGACGACGGCGCCTTCGGACGGGATGTGGCAGGCTCCGCCGGGCGTGCGGTGATCGGGCTGGCCCTGCGTCAGGTCCGGCGCGGCGCGGCGATCGTGGTCGTGCTGGTCGCCGGGATGTCCGCCCTGGTCGCCGCCACCTACACCGGCACGGTCGGCGACGCGCTCGACGCCGCCGCGCTCGCCGCGCTGGCCGGGAATCCGGCGATCCGTACCCTTTTCGGCACCCCGGTGGCCCTGGACCAGGCGGGCGGGTTCACGGTCTGGCGCACCGGCACCGTGCTCGGCGTACTGCTCGGGATCTGGGGCCTGCTCGCCGCCACCCGGACGATGCGGGGCGAGGAGGACGCCGGCCGCTGGGACCTGCTGGCCGCCGGGCGGCTGCCGGTCGCCGCGATCGTGATCCGGCACGTCGCCGTGCTGGCCGCCGTGCCGCTCGTCGCGGGAGTCGCGGCCGCCGGTGCGCTCACCGCCGCCGGCACCCCGCCGCACGGGGCGCTGCTGCACGGGGCCGGCCTGGCCCTGCTCGGGGTCCACTTCGTCGCCGCGGGCGCCCTCGCCGCACAGCTCTTCCCGACCCGGGGCGCGGCAAGTGGTGCGGCGATGGCCCTGCTCGGCGCCGGGTTGCTGGCCCGGATGCTGGGCGACGGCGTCGACGCGCTCGGCTGGCTGCGCTGGCTGTCACCGTTCGGGCTGGTCGCGCTCGTCCAGCCGTACGCGGCGAACCGCCTGTTGCCGCTGGCCGTGCTGGCCGCTGTCGCCGCCGGCCTGCTCGGCGCGGCGCTGGTGGCGACCCGGCACCGCGACCTGCGCGGCGGTTGGTTCGCCGCCCCGGCCGGCCGGACGCCCCGGCTCTGGCTGCTCGGCTCGCTGTCCGGGTTCGCCGCCCGCCGGCTGGCCGGCCCGCTGCTCGGCTGGGCCGTCGGCATAGCCGGGTACGCGCTGCTCATCGGCGTGGTCGCGGTGTCGATCACCAGCTTTCTCGCCGACAACACCCGCTTCGCCGACCTCGCCGCCGGGGCCGGATTCGGCGGCCTCGGCTCGGTCGAGGGCTACGTGGCCACCATGTACGCGCTGCTGGCGATCCCGATCGGCGCCTTCGTCGCCGTCCGGATCGGTGCGCTCGCCGCCGACGAGACCGGCCGCCGGCTCGCGCTGCTCTACGCGCAGCCCGTCACCCGGAACCGGCTGCTCACCGCCGAGCTGGCCGTCACCGTGGCCGGTGCGGTGTTGCTCGCCCTCGTCGCCGGGCTGGCCTCCTGGGGCGGCGCGGCCCGGGTCGGCGCGCCGCTCGGCCTCGGCGCCGCTCTCGCCGGCACCGTCAACGTGCTGCCGGTGGCGCTGCTGAGCCTCGGCGCGGCCGTGCTGGCGCTCGGCTGGCTGCCCCGGGTGGTCACCCTCGTCGGTGCGCTGCCCACGGCCGGCGGGTTCCTCTGGCAGGTCCTCGCGGACAGCACCGGCGCGCCCGGCTGGGTCGGCCGGCTCTCCCCGTTCGCGCATCTCGCCCCGGTCCCCGCCCAGCCGCCGGACGGCGGCGCGGCCACGGCCATGCTGGCCGTGGCCACCGCACTCACCCTGCTGGGAGCACTCGGCTACCGCAGGCGCGACCTGCGGGGGTGACGGGTGACGGCGCGGTGACGGCGCCGGCCCGCGCTTCCGGGCGGCATGGTCACGGCGCCGGGCGGCGCGGTGACGGCGTCGGCCCGGGCCCCGGGCGGCGCGTCGCGCGGGCCGGTGCCGGTGCCGGGGCCGGTCAGGCGGGGCGGGTCGTCGGGTCGGCCGTGGCGCGCAGCCGGACCTCCAGCGCGTCGAGGTCGGCGACGAACCAGACGTGACCGGCCCGGTTCGACTCGTGGACGAGAGCGCGCAGCGCCGCACTGGCGGCGAGGTGCCGGGAGATGTCGCCGACGACGACCAGCCGCAGCCGGTAGTTGACGAACTTCTGCATGACCTCGCCGGCGAAGCGGCTGCCGAGGGAGAAGAAGTGCTCGACCAGCCGGTTTGCCGGCACCGCCACCACCTCGGCACCGAGGAAGGCCGCGCCGATCAGGTCCAGCGCGTCCTGCTCGGTGGCGACCGGCGGGCCGGCCGGGTCGCAGACCAGCACCGGGACGCCGGCCAGGTGCCGAAGTTCGTCAGGCATCCGCCACCTCCCCGCCGACCGCCCCGGTGCCCCCGCCGACCAGCCCGTTCCCGCCGTCGAGTACGCCCTCGACCAGCCGCAGCAGCTCGGCGGTGGCACCGGGGTCACCGATTATCACGATCTTCATTCGGGCCCGCTCCTCGTCGTGGATGGTCTGCACCCGCAGCGGCCGCGCGGGGTCGTGGTGGGTGTTCGCCCCGGCCAGCAGGAGGGTGCCCAGTCGATCGGCGCCGGACCGGTCGATGCCGTCGACCTGCACGATGCTCGACACCTCGACCGCCGCCGGGCCGTGCCGGACCGGCTCGGAGCGGCCGGTCAGCGCGTCGAGGTCGGCCCGGGCGATCCGGTACTGCTTGCCGATCCGCACCGCCCGGAGCCGGCCGCTGCGGATGTAGCCCCGGACCGTCCGCACGTGCAGGCCGAGCCGGGCGGCGACCTGCTCCACCGAGTACATCTCGTTACCCATCGCTCCCTAAACTAGCTTACTCAAGGGAGGAAACGGCAGTTTATCGCGTACGCGTGGCGGGCGTGGCCGATACCTTCCCGCAACCGGCGGGCAAAGCGAGGGAAACGCGCCGCCCTTACGTTTCGAGGCGACTCAGCTATTGAGGCGCGCCTAGGGTTCCGCCGCCCCACCGTGCGGGCGGGACTGGTCCGAGAGGCGCAGGCGGGGCCGGCGGCGCGGTCGGCGCCGCTCCACGGCGGGACAAAAGCCCGGGAGACAGCCACCACCCGGCTGTTCCCCGGCCGGGCGACCTTCCCGGAGGTGCCCATGGGTTTCGCACACGATCATCCCGGTCCGCCGGACCCGCTGCCGCACGACAACCACGGACCCGAGGCCCGCTACGCGGTGCGCCGGGAGGCGGAACTGCCGACCGCCGCCTGGGAGGCGGAGGTCGAGCGCGGCCTGCGGCTCGGGCTGCCCGGCGCGGACTCCATCGTGGACCGCCGCATCCCGACCTTCTCCCGTGGCGAGCTGCCGCACTTCGCCGGCATCAACACCTTTCTCAAGGCGCCGTACGTCGAGGACGTCACCACCTGCGGCGCGTACGACGTGGCGGTGCTCGGCGCACCCTTCGACGGCGGTACGACGTACCGGCCGGGGACCCGGTTCGGGCCGCAGGGCATCCGGAAGATCTCCGCACTGTACGGGCCGTACAGCTTCGAACTCGGCGTCGACCTGCGGGAGTCGATCACGATCGCCGACCTCGGTGACGTCTTCACCATCCCCGGCAACATCGAGAAGACCTTCGACCAGATCACCAGGGCGGTCAGCCACGTCTACGGCTCGGGCGCGTTTCCGGTGGTGCTCGGCGGCGACCACTCGATCGGCTACCCGACCGTACGCGGCGTCGCCGAGCACCTCGACGGCAACCTCGGCATCATCCACTTCGACCGGCACGTCGACACCCAGGAGACGGATCTCGACGAGCGGATGCACACCACCCCGTGGTTCCACGCCACCGACATCCCGAACGTGCCGCCGAAGAACCTCGTGCAGATCGGCATCGGCGGCTGGCAGGCTCCCCGGCCCGGTGTGAAGGTCGGCCGGGAGCGGGGTACCACGATCATGACCGTCACCGACTGCGTCGAGATGGGCATCGAGACCGCCGCCGAAAAGGCCCTGGAGGTGGCCTGGGACGGCGCCGAGGCGGTCTGGCTCTCCTTCGACGTCGACTGCCTCGACGCCGCCTTCGTCCCCGGCACCGGCTGGCCCGAACCGGGCGGCTTCCTGCCGCGCGAGGTGCTCAAGTTCATCCAACTGATCGCCGAACGGCCACTCGCCGGCATCGAGGTGGTCGAGTGCTCCCCGCCGTACGACAACGCGGAGATCACCTCGCTGATCGCCACCCGGGTCATCTGCGACACCCTGGGCTGCCTGGTGCGCGCCGGTCATCTTCCTGGGAGAAGCCAATGAGAAGACGCCCGTTCATCCGACTGCTCGCGGCGGCGGCCTGCGCCGCCCTGCTCGGCACCACGGCGGCCTGCGGCGACGGGACGGATTCCGGTGCGGAGGGCTCCGCCACGGTACGGCTCGGCTTCAGCGCCTGGCCCGGCTGGTTTCCCTGGCAGGTCGCGCAGGAGAAGGGACTCTTCGAGGCCAACGGTGTCGACGTCGAGCTGACCTGGTTCGACAGCTACACCGACAGCCTCCAGGCGCTGAGTACTGGCAACCTGGACGCCAACAGCCAGACCCTCAACGACACCCTCACCTCGGTCAGCGGCGGCGCGGAGCAGACCATCGTGCTGGTCAACGACAACTCGACCGGCAACGACCAGATCATCGCCGCCCCGGACGTCGCCGACGTCGCCGGGCTGCGCGGCAGGAAGGTCGCGGTGGAGCAGGGCACCGTCGACCACTACCTGCTGCTGCTCGCCCTCGAACGCGCCGGCCTCTCCGAAGAGGACGTCACGCTGACCCCGCTGCTGACCGACGCCGCGGCGGCCGCGTTCGTGGCCGGGCAGGTCGACGCGGTCGGCGCCTTCGCGCCCTTCACCACCACGGCGCTGGAGCGGCCCGGCAGCCGGGCCATCGCCACCTCGAAGGACTTCCCCGGGGCGATCCCGGACCACCTCGCCTTCGACGGCGCGTACGTGCGCGAGCATCCGGAGCAGGTGCAGCAGGTGGTGCAGACCTGGTTCGACACGCTGGAGTGGATCGCCGCCAACGAGGCGGAGGCAGTGGCGATCATGGCCCGTCGGGGTGGCGTGAGCGAGGCCGACTACCGGACCTACAACGCCGGCACGACGATCTTCACCCGGGAACAGAACCTCGCGGCGTTCTCCCCGGGCGGTGACGCCACCCACCTGGACTTCCAGGCCGACAGGATCGCCGAGTTCCTGGTCCGCACCGAACTGGCGCCGAGCAAGCCCTCGCTCGACGGCCTCTTCGACCCGACGTTCGTGCAAGCGGTGACCTGATGGAACGCCTGGCCAGCTCGGACGCGCCCGGTGCGCCCGACGCGCCCGAGCCGGCGCCGGTGCGGCGCCCGCCGACCGCCCGGCAGCTCTTCGGCCCGTTGCCCCGGCGCCGCCCGAACCGGCCACCGGGCCGGGTGCTGGCGCTGCGTACGCCGCTGCCCGGCCGGGCCCGCGCCGCCCTGGTGCTCACCTCGGTCGCCCTACCGCTGCTGGCCTGGCTGCTGCTCGGCGCGACCGGGGCGGTCGAACCCCGGTTCCTGCCGGCGCCGGGCGCGGTCTGGGCGGCCGGGCTGGAGATGGCCCGCAGCGGAGAGCTCCTCACCGACGCCTGGGCCACCGTCCGGCGGATCATCTACGGGTACGGGATCGGCGTGGCCGTGGCCGTCCCGCTCGGCGTGGCGATGGGCAGTTTCGCGGCGGCCCGCTCGGCACTGGAGCCGGCCAGCGGGCTGCTGCGCTACCTGCCGGCGGCCGCCTTCACCCCGCTGCTGCTGATCTGGCTCGGCATCGGCGAGGCGCCGAAGATCGCCCTGATCGTCATCGGCACGGTCTTCTTCAACATGCTGATGACCGCCGACGTGGTCCGGCAGGTGCCGATCGACCTGGTGAACGTCTCCTACACCCTCGGCGCCCGGCGCGGCGAGGTGCTGCGCAAGGTGATCCTGCCGTACGCACTGCCCGGCATCGTCGACACGGTACGGGTGAACTTCGCCGCCGCATGGGGACTGGTGGTCGTCGCCGAGCTGGTGAACAGCCAGGAGGGGCTCGGCAAGCGGATCCTGCTCGCCCAGCGTTTCACCCAGACCGACAAGATCTTCGCGATCCTGGTGGTGATCGGGCTGATCGGGGTGACCGCCGACGTCGTACTCCGGATCCTGCGGGACCGGCTCGGGCGGTGGGTGCCGTGACCACCGGGCTGCTCGAGCTCGTCGGTGTGCGGCGGGTGTTCCGCCGGCACGGCCGCGACGTGCCGGCGCTTGTCGACGTCGACCTGCGGATCGCCCGTAAATCCTTCGTCTGCGTCGTCGGAGCCAGCGGCTCCGGCAAGTCGACGCTGCTCTCCCTGGTCGCCGGCCTCGACCGCCCCTCCGGCGGGGAGATCCTGCTCGACGGCAACCCGGTGCTCGGGCCGGGCCCGGACCGGGGGCTGGTGTTGCAGAGCGGCGCGGTCTACCCGTGGCGGACGGTCGAGCGCAACGTCGGCTTCGGCCTGGAGCTGCTCCGCATCGACCGGGCGGAGCGGGCCCGCCGGGTCGCCTGGTATCTGGAGGAGACCGGGCTGACCGCGCTCCGGTCGGCGCTGCCGAAACAGCTCTCGGGTGGGCAGCGGCAGCGGGTGGCGATCGCCAGGGCGCTCGCCTGCGAGCCGGACGTCCTGCTGCTCGACGAGCCGTTCGGCGCGCTGGACGTGCAGACCAAGGAGGACATGCAGCTCTTCCTCCGCCGGGTGTGGCGGGACACCGGCACCACCGTCCTGATGGTCACCCACGACGTGGAGGAGGCGGTCTTCCTCGGGCAGCGGGTGGTGGTGCTGGCCAGCAACCCCGGGCGGGTCGCCGCCGATCTCACGCTGGAGCTGCCGGACGAGCGGGACCTCGACCTGAAGCGGGCGCCGGAGTTCCTGGCGGCGCGGGCCCGGGTCGAGGACCTGGTCCGGACCTTCCACCACGCCGGATAGCCGCAGCCGGATCGGTCGTACCCCGGCGCTATGGTCGGCCGGCGCACCGATGTCGAGAAGCAGGGAGGCGGTCACCCGTGCACTGGACCCTGGAGGTGGTGGTGGTCCCGGTCTCCGACGTGGACCGGGCCAAGACCTTCTACGCCGACCAGCTCGGCTTCGACGTCGACCACGACACCCGGATCGGCGACGGCATCCGGATCGTCCAGCTCACCCCGCCCGGCTCGGGCTGCTCGATCGTGATCGGCACCGGAGCCGTGCCGGAGATGCCGCCCGGCTCGCTGCGCGGGTTGCAGCTCGTCGTCAACGACCTGACCAGGGCGCGTGCCCAGCTCGTGGAGCGGGGTGTCGAGGTCAGCGAGATCCAGGTCCTCGGCGAGAATCCGAGGCCCGTCGCGGATCCGCTGGACAACGTGGGGTTCGTCTTCTTCAGCGACCCGGACGGCAACGGCTGGGCCGTGCAGCAGATCTCCTCCCGGGGATAGCGCCCGTCCCGGTCCGGGCTACGCCGAACCTGCCGGTACCGTCGGCAGCCCGGCGGTGGCGGCGCGCAACTGCGACTCGGAGAGTTCGTGGTCGGCGAGGTCGCCCGCGAGAAAGGCACCGTACGCGGCGAGGTCCAGATGCCCGTGCCCGCAGAGCGCGGTCAGGATGACCTTCTCCTCGCCGGTCTCCCGGCAGCGCAACGCCTCCTCGACGCAGGCGGCGAGCGCATGGGTGGGCTCGGGAGCCGGCACGATCCCCTCGGTACGGGCGAACCGCACCCCCGCCTCGAAGCACTCCCGCTGACCCTTCGCCGCCGCCTCGATCAGGCCCAGCTCGTAGATGTGCGAGATCAGCGGCGATATGCCGTGGTAGCGGAGCCCACCGGCGTGGATCGGGTCGGGGATGAAGTCGTGCCCGAGGGTGTGCATCTTCATCAGCGGGGTCATCCCGGCGGTGTCGCCGAAGTCGTACGCGTAGACGCCTCTGGTCAGCGACGGGCAGGAGGCCGGTTCGACGGCCCGGATCGTCACGTCCAGCGTGCCGGCCAGCTTCTCCCGGAGGAACGGGAACGCCAGCCCGCCGAAGTTGGAGCCGCCGCCGGTGCAGCCGACGATCAGGTCCGGGGTCAGCCCGACCTTGCCGAACTGCAGGAGCGCCTCCTCGCCGATCACCGTCTGGTGCAGGAGTACGTGGTTGAGCACGCTGCCCAGCGCATAGTTCGTGTCCGGGCTGCCGGCCGCCACCTCGACCGCCTCGGAGATGGCGATGCCCAGCGAGCCGGGCGAATCGGGGTGATCCGCCAGCACCGCCCGACCGGCCGAGGTGAGTTCGGACGGTGACGGGTGGACAACCCCGCCGAACGTCTCGATCATGATCTTCCGGTACGGCTTCTGGTCGTACGAGGCGCGCACCTGCCACACCTCGCAGTCCAGGCCGTACTGCGCGCAGGCGAAGGCGAGTGCGGTGCCCCACTGGCCGGCCCCGGTCTCGGTGGTCAGCCGGCGGATTCCGGCCGCCGCGTTGTAGTACGCCTGCGGCACCGCCGTGTTCGGCTTGTGCGATCCCGCCGGCGAGACGCCCTCGTACTTGTAGAAGATCTTGGCTGGGGTGTCGAGCGCCCGCTCCAGCCGGTGCGCCCGGTACAGCGGGGACGGTCGCCACAGCCGGTAGACGTCCCGCACCTCCTCCGGGATCTCCACGTAGCGTTCGGTGGTGACCTCCTGCCGGATGAGCTCCGCCGGAAAGAGCGGTGCCAGGTCGTCCGGGCCGACCGGCGCCAGCGTGCCCGGATGCAGCACCGGCGGCGGCGCGGCGGGCAGGTCGGCCAGGATGTTGTACCAGCGGCGCGGCAGCTCCGACTCGTCCAGCAGAATCTTGCTCGGCTCACCCATGGCCACGAATTGAACCCGCCGGACGCCCCGCTGTCCATGGCCCCGCTGTCCTTGGCCGTGCTGTCCATGGCCGTGCTGTCCCTACCCGGTCGGCGGCGGCCGACGGAGTGATCCGCCGGCCGCTCCCCGTCCACTCGGGCCGAGGCGCCGGTGCGCCGGTCAGTCCTTCGGCCTGCCCTTGGGCGCGGTGTCCCACTCCGGGTTGCCCAGCGTGCCCACCCAGGTCCGCACCTGGTCCACGTCGGCCGGCGCGAAGGCGAGGCTGAGCAGGAGCAGCAGCCGGGCCTTCTGCGGCAGCAGGTCGTCGCCGGCGATGATCGGCGAGGTGGTGCTGCCGCTGTAGCTCGCGCCGGAGCCGGTCCGGGTGGTGCTGACGAAGATGACTCCCTTCGCGGCGGCGGCGCTCCGGGCGCTGCTCTGCGCCGAGGAGATGCCACCGGCGCCGGTGCCGGCGGTGACGATGCCCTTGACCCCGGCGTCCGCGAAGGCGGTGATCGCCTCGCCGCCGGCCTGCTGGTAGCCGTAGACCACCTCGACCCGGGGCAGGTCGGTCGGGGCGACCCTGGACAGGTCGAACGGGGTCAGCCAGCGCTGCTTCGCGTCGCACTTCTCGACCCGGGCCGGCGCCCGGCCGACCTTGATGTTCGGCCCGTCGATCCAGCCCAGGACGCCGAACTCCCGGCTCTGGAAGGTGTCCATCCGGTATGAGCTGGTCTTGGTGACGTCCCGGGCGGCGTGGAACTCGTCGCCGAGCATCAGTACGGTGCCGTAGCAGTAGGTCGCCTGGCTGGCCGCCAGCACGATCGAGTTGTAGAGGTTGGCCGGTCCGTCGGCGCCGATCACCTGCGGCCCGTCCGGGGTCACCGCCGCCCAGGGCCGCATCGCCCCGGTCATCACCACAGGCTTGCGGCTCCGCACGGTCAGGTCCAGCCAGTACGCGAACTCCTCCATCGTGTCGGTGCCGCTGGTCACCACGACCGCGTCCGACTTCTTCAGCGCCGACTCGACGGCCAGGGTGAGCGCGTGGAACTCGGCGATGGTGTAGCCGCCGGAGCCCTTGTTGCCGAACTGCACCGTCGAGACGTCGGCGACCTGGCCGATCTCCGGCTGGAGCCGGGCCACCAGGTCACCGATGGCGATCTGGCCGGACCGGTATTCGGTGAAACTGCTGCGGGAGGTGGCGACGCCGGAGATGGTGCCGCCGGTGCCGATCACGGTGACCTTGGGCTTCTTCGCCTTCGCCGCGTTGACGGCCTGGGCGTACGCGACGCTGCGGATCTCGGTCGGTCCGGTGACCCCGGCGACGGTGCCGGTGACCGGTGGCAGCGCCATCGCCGCCGGTTCGGGGGAGCGGTCGATGACGGAGACGACGGTGGCGGTGAGTGCTGCGGTGAGGACGGGGACCAGGACGGCGGTCAGGCGCCGGGGTGTCGGCCGGAGCCGATCCGGAATGCTGGACAATGCGACCTCCAGTCGGATGGGGGTAAGGAGCATCGTCCGAGCTGCTGCTTTCTTCGGCGTTACAAGATCATTTCCGCTTCCTGCCTTCTGGAACGCGCCCGATCCATCGCCGGTATTCGATCTCTGGATGTGGGCGGTCAGGTGCCGGTTCGAGCGACTGCCGGCCGGCAGGCTTCGTGGTGGACGAGCCGACCGCCGGGCTCGACCCCGAGGAGCGGTACGCTTCCGCACCCGCCGGTGGTCGCCGAGGGCCGGCGCGCGCTCGGGCTCGGCCGGACACAGGTCGTGGCGGCAGGCGTGGGGGACGTTCACGCGGCGCCCTGTGCACGGAGCCGATGCTGCAGTGCCGTCTCGAGGTCGTCCGGAAGGCGAAACCATCCATTGACGGTGAAGAGCCGGTGTTTCGGGTTGTGCTGGTAGGACCCTGACACCGGCTTTCCGGCATTGACCTGGACGGCGCCGATGATGTCCTCCGAAGAAACCCGGCCTGCCGGGTCAGGTGTGCGGGCGTCCAGCAGATACACGTAGCCGCTGCCCTGGACATCGGCCTCCCGGCAGATGTCGCCGTTGTTCGTGACGTTTTCGAAGATCACCCTCGACAGCAGCCGAAGGAACGGACCGCTTTCCCGCACGTCGGCCGGCGTCAACTCGCCGCGGTCGGCGCCGCCGCCGACAACTGCCAGGACCGCCTCGGGGTGTAGCCCGTGTTGATATACCCAGTCAGGCTCCAGTAAGGACACGACATCCCGCTCGCCGCCGCCGAAGTCCATGAGGTACCGGAACACGAGGCGATCATGTGGCAGCACGCCGAACACCGTATCGGCAGGTTCGGACGCAGGTCAGCCGGGGCGGTCGGCGCGGCGGGCGTACCCGGGCCACCGCGCCGATCGCGGCAGTCGGGTGTGGTGGCGAGGTGGCAGGATGCCTGAATGGAGATTCGGTTCGACGTCGGTGACGAGCATGGTCGGGTGTTGGTGGAGGTCGTGCCGAACGTCGACCCGATGGCCGTCGGCAAGAGCGAGCGGGACCGGGGCATGCCGGTCTGTACCGCGTCTGTCGAGTTCAGCGCTCGTGGCTACCGGTCGCTGTTGGGCTGGGTGCAGTTGGTCCGCGATCCCGGCGCGGCAGCGGGGTTCGAGATCGACCCCTTCGATCTGTTTGCCGACTCCAGCGCGCCCTTCGCCTGGTACGGGTTTCGACCGACGCTCTTCGACGCTCCTTCCCGTTGGCGTTCCGGAGTGGTGCAGTGGCAGGCGCACAGCTTCCTGACCATCGGTCCGTGGGACGGTGACCGGCGGCTCGTCGTCCCTCTGGTCGGCTTCGCGTGGGGCTACAAACAGGACGCGGAGGACCGGACCGGACCGGACCGGTTGCGCGTGTCGCCGGTGCGGTTGCTCGGGCCGGCCGACTGGGACGGCCATCGCGGTTACCTGACGGAGCGGTATCCGACCTGGAGGTTCGGCGACGGAGGCCCTCTCGCCGCGCAGTCCTGACGCCCGCCCTTGCCGAGGACGCGGTTCGCCGAGCGGCGGCAATACGCCCGACACGAAGACCGGGACACCCCGGTGCGGCAGATCAGCGCGTTGCCGCTCCGCCGGATTCGGTTACGTCGGGCCACGCCAATCGGAAGCAGCGGGGAGCGTCGTTGAGCCGGGTCGGGTCACCGCCCGGCGGTGGCACCGTCGCCGCCGCCACGCAGGTGGCTCCGCGTGACCGGTAGAACTGCTGGGCGGCGGTGTTCTGCTGCAACACCCACAGATGCATCGCGTTGCCGGTCGCCCGCTCGGCGACGGCTCGGGCGGCACGGCCCAGAAGCTGGGTACCGATGCCGGTCCGGCGCTGGTCGTGGACGACGTGCAGGTTGTCCACGAGGCTGCCCCACGTCGGGTCGTCGTCGAACACGACGTGGACGAAGCCCACCAGCCGGCCGTCGTGCTCGGCGATGATGGTCTCGCTGTTGGTCGGTGCGGCCAGGCGCGCCGACCACACCGAGCGGCGGTCGGCCACGACGTCGCCGTCGAGGAACGAGTCGGCGTAGGCGCCCCGGTAGTGCCGGCGCCAGCTCTCCGCGTGCAGCACCGCGATCTGCTCGGCGTCGCTCGCATCAGCGGGTCGGAGTCGTACCGGGCCGAACCGTGCGGTCTGTCCATTGGGCACTGTGATGTCGCCGGAGGACGGGATCATCGGCAGGCAGCTCCTCTCGCGGCTTGCCCGGCACCGGTGTGCCGAGCCCGGTCCTCACCCGGGGCACCCCGCCCGCGAACGGAGGGTAGCCGGCCAGCGAGCCGGGGCTTGGCGCTGGCGCTCATGACCTCTGTCGGCGACCGTAGCACCATCGGTCCCGCCAGCGGAACGTCCTTCGGCGGGGGCGTGGCGGTCGTGGCGGGAGCCGGAGGGCCTCGCGGGGCCGGCGCCTTGATCGTGCGCCTTGGCGTGACAGGGTGGCAGGCCCTCCTCAACCGGGCGCGGCTGTTCGCCCTCTCCCACGAGGCACGCAGCCGGCTCAACACGGCGCTGGCGACCGGCAACTTCGTCGGTGCCGCCATCGGCTCCGCTGCCGCGACCACGCTCTGGTCGGCAGGTGGCTGGACCGCGGTCACGAGCACGGGAACGGCGCTCTGCTGCTTCGTGCTCGGCTGGGACGTCGCGGTCCGCTCGTGGTCAACCCCGCCGCGACGGAGGACGCTGCGCCGGACACTGGTCGAAGCCTTCGACCTGTGGACCGGCCGCTATATCGGCTCCATGGCGGCGGAGGTCGCGGTGCTCATCGAGACCAACCCGGCCCTGCTGGGGTCCAGCGTCACGGCCTATCCTCAGCGCTTCGTCGAGATGGTCGCGAACGCTCTGGCGGAGGTCCTTCCCGCCGGGTGCGAGGGAACGGCCGGGGACATGGCCCGAACGCTGCGGTCCACCGCCGCCGGCATAAAGTACGAGGTGGCCACCCGGTCGGAATTCGTCACACGGATGACGATCGCCATCGACCTTTTCCTGCCGGCGCTCAGCGGCTGTGCACGGGATATCGACGCGAGCGGCAGTCGAGAGAGCTGACGTCCACGTGAGCCACGGCACTCACAAATCACCGTCTGCGAGCACCGAAGTATGAAGATAACGCGCTGCGCCGTCGGTGGCGGCCGCCACTGCCCGGTCCAGCCGTCGCCACACGTACGGCCTGAGTACCGTTGTCGCATCTGCCAGGGAGAAGAACTGGAAGGCCTCGATCTCCGGGTCTGTCGGGCGTAGCGACGTGATGCGTCGGTCGTCGAGGACGCCGCCGTCGAAGACGAACATGAGGCTGTCGTCCCAGGGCCCATGGGGGGCCACCCAGTCGACCACCAGCATGATCCCGAGCGACAGTTCGAGGCCAAGCTCTTCGCGTAGCTCACGCTCGGCGGCCTGGCGCGGTGGTTCGTGGTGTTCGGCCATGCCGCCTGGAAGGTCCCAGTCGGGCTTGTAGCTCGGATCCACCAGCAGGATTTCGCCCCGATGGTTCCGGATGAGCGCATCCGCACCGACGCGCTTGCGCGCCTGCCTGGCGTTGCCTTCGGCGAGGTACGCGTCCCAGGCGTCGCCGTCGCGTTCGTAGAGTGGTCGCTGTTCCCGAGGTGTCATAGCGGCGGGTGTCCTGCTGGTGGCTCGTGCAGGGCGCCGCTGGTACCGATCCATGCCCGTTCAAGCAGAGCCTGTCGAAGTTGCTCGATCACCTCGGAAGCCTCGCCACATCGCTTCGAGTGGGATCGGAGTAGCAGCGCTACATGCGTGAGACGGGCGACGAGCACGGCGGAGCCGAGGTTCACGGTGGAGGCGAGTACCTCGCGGATCAGCGGGCACGCCTCTTCCGCCTGTCCCTGGCCGAGTAGCGCGGTTGCAAGCGCGACCTGGGCGAAGGCCCGGCTACGCACCTGGCCACCTTGACGGCCGGCGAGTGCCTGGTGCAACTGCCTGGCCGCCTCGGTGAAGTCGCCGACTCGGAGGAAACACCAGGCTGCCTCCGAGGCGAGCGATGCATCGTCGAACGGGCTCAACCACTGCGAGGAGGAGCTGCACTCGCGCTGATATGCCGTGTCGGCGGCGGTGATCGCCGCCACAGCCTCGACCGGCCGTCCGCTCGCGGCCAACCCGCATGCGCGCATCGCGTGCAACCGGGCCTCAAGTGGACCGTGCGAAGGACCTTTGCGAAGGTGCGCGAATCCGGCATCGGCGTGCGAGACAGCAGCGTGCGCGTCGCCGTCCTGGCGGGCGCAATGGCTGAGGCTTGCGTGGATCTGAGCAGCTAGTTGAGTATCGCCGCTTGCGGCGGCAGCCGCGCTGGCGCGCAACAGATGCCGAGAGGCCATTGCCTTCGCGCCACTTTCCAATGCCATCCAGCCGGCCATCTCGGCAAGGGACGCTATTGGTGCCCAGGCGGGGAGGGTTCGTAGGTTCGGGCCGGTCGATGGCGGCGCAGACGAGTACTGGGCGAGGCGAGTTGCGACCGTCGCATACAGATGGGCGCCGCCGACCTGTCGATCGGCCGCACGGAGCGCGTGCACGAAGGGGAGCGTGACGCGGTGCGATCCGGGTGGTTGCTGCGGAGACCCGCTGCTGGGTAGCGCGAACCAGAGCATTTCGGCGGGCATGCCGAGTAGGAGCGCCCAACCGACCAGCCGATCGAGGTTGCGTAGCCCTGGCCCGTTCTCCAGGCGGCTGAGCTGAGCCTGCGTCTGGTTCATCCACCCGGCAACGAGATCTTGGGACAGCGGTCGTGGCCCATGGTGGGGATGATGCCGGTACGCCCGGATGACGTGGCCGATGTGGCGCTCGGCGAAGGCCTCCCGTAGCTCTACGGCCCGCCAGAATTCGGACGGCAGTGGTGGTGGCGCGAAAAGGTAGCCGCTGGTCCGGCTGGCGCACCGCCGACAGGCTTTCGTGTGGTTGTCTCTCGCCAATGGCGTGCCGCACCGGCGGCAGGCAGGCGGGGATGCGCTGGACATGTCGGGACCCCCACGAGAATCGCCGGTCGGGCAGCCGATCGGATGCCCGACGAGGTTATCGAATCAATGAGCTTTGCGTATACGTCCCACCAACGTTGCGTCATTCTGGCACGGCGCGTTCCCGGACACGATCAACCTACGGCCCGGGGCGGGTGCTGCGGCCAACGGTTTCGCGTTGTACGACGTGCCGACCGACCCCGCCCGCCTCGGTGCCGATCCGGTCGACAGGGTCGTATGACGTCGGGAGGGCACAGGTGTCCTGGTCAGCGGTAGCCGCCCGGAGGGCGGAGTGGGGTGGTGTTGCGGGTGGAGGGCTGGTGGGCGTACCCGGATGGACCGCTGGTGGTGGTCGGCGGTGACGGGCCGACCGGCCTGGCGGCCGTCCGCGGCCGTCGAGGTCTCCGACGAGATGGCGGAGCACTTCCGGGACACGATGCGCGCCCATGCCAACGATCCCGAGACCGGGGCCTGTGTGCGGTGTGGACGGAGTCGGTGTGACGAGTGGCGGTGGGCGTACGAGCGGCTGGTCCTGGCAGGCCGTTTCGACGCCCTGCCGGGCCCCTCCCGGCGGGGTGACGGTGTCGGGTCTGCGGAGGATGCCGGAGCCGACGGGTGACCGTGGCGGTGGTGTGGGGGCAGGGCAGGTGGCGGGCGGTTGACGGGGTCGTCGAGCTGGATGGATTGCTCGCCGGGCTGGCGGTGAGCCCGGTCGGGCCGCAGGTGGTGGGATTGTATCCGCCGGCGTTCCTGGAACCGGGGTTCCGACCGTGCGGGGCGGCACCGCCGCCGCCGTCGTTGCAGCTCGGGCTCGGGCATCCGGTGCGGGGGTTCCTCTACTGGACGGGGCCGGCCGGCGGTCTCGGTTTCGAACCGGAGGTGCCGCCGTGGCCGACCGGCGTTCATGAGATCGAGTTCGATTACGGTGGCGATCCGATCGCCTGTGGTCCCGAGCTGGCCAGTGTGGGCCCGGACGCGGTCCGGGACGCCGCACTGGAGTACGCCGTCACCGGTGCCCGCCCACGCCGGGTGCTGTGGCGCGACTGTTAGCCCGGGGGACCTCTCCGCTCTCCTGGCCATCGAAGCCGAACGGCACGCGGGCGCCTCAGGAGGCGTGCCGGCCCGTCGCGCCGGACCGCCACTCCGGCGCGAGGATCGACCAGATCTCCATGTCGTGCCGCTTCCCGCGGTAGGAATAGCGCTGCCGTAGTACGCCGTCCCGGGTCATGCCGAGGCGTCGGGCCACCGCGATGCTGGGCTGGTTCTCCGCCGAGACCACCCACTCGACGCGGTGGATGCCCCGCTCCTCGAACGCCCAGTCGATGATCACGCGGGCCGCCCGGGTCACCAGCCCGCTGCCGACCGCCGACGGCTCCAGCCAGCAGCCGGCCTCGGCAACGCCCTGCTGGACGTCCATCGTCCGGAACAGGACACCGCCGACCAGCGTGCCGCCGAGCCAGATGCCGTGGATCCGTCCGGTGTCGGCGGCGGCCTTCTCCGCGTAGCTCCGGAGGAAGGCGCGGCTCGACTCCAGGTCGGTGACGGCGTCCGGGAGCGCGATGTGTTGCCCGATGAACTCCCGGCCGCGTTCGATGTGGGTCAGGAACTCCTCGGCCTGCCACGGTTCGAGCGGGCGGAGCAACGCGCCGTCGTCGCCGAGGGATACCGCGTACATCCTCGTCCGTCCTCCCCGGGTCGCCGGAGGATCATGCTACGGCGTCGGCCTGCCGGACGGAGTCGCCAGGCTGGCACCGCCGTGCGTGGGGATCCCCGGTGCGGGTGCGCGCTCGGCAGCGGAGCCGGGCACCCGGCGAGCCGTAGCGGGCTCGCCACCGCCGTCGAGGACCTGCTCGTCGCCATGGCCGGAAAGCTGACGGAGGCGGGGCCGTCGCGTCTGACGGCCCCGCCTCCGTTCCACGAAGACCGGTGGAAGATCGCCGGTACGTTCCAGCCCGGCTGCTATCCGGCGTAGGTCTCGAACTCGGCGACCCTCGGGGTGCCGCTCGATCCGGTGATCTCAAAGGTGACCTTGCGTAGCGAGGTCGCGGCGAAGGAGATCACGCCGGCCCCGCTGCCGGAGGCCAGGACGGCGCCGTTGTCGTGGTTGAGAACGCGCCAGGAACCGATGGCGCCGACCGCACCCGATGCCTCGCGGATGTTGATCCTGGAGACAGTGGTGGCGGAACCCCACTTGATCGAGATGGATCCGGTCGAGCCGGCCGGTGACCAGTAGGTGCTCATGTCGCCGTCCCGCACGTTGCCGTAGCTCGTCCCGCTGGCCTTGCTGGAGCCGTCCGAGCCCGCCCCGATGCTGAGGTTGGTCCCGCCCGGCTGGCCCGGAGTGGTCGTCGGGGTCGGGTTGCTCGGGGTCGGGGTCGGGTTGCTCGGCGTCGGCGCCGGGGTCTGCGGGGAGCACCGGCCGTCCGAGACCCGGATGCCCTTGTTGGCCCCGGCCGTCTGGCGGACGACGTCCGGTACGCAGCTCGCCCCGTCCATGCTGTACGAGTACGGGATGCTGACGCTGGTGTTCGACCGCGGGTTGGGGCCGGCGGGGTTGGTGTCGCCGCCCGGGCTGGACCAGGTCACGTTGTCGAAGATGTTGCCGTTGACCTGCCAGTAGCCGGCCTCGTCGGTGTAGAACGTGCCCAGGACGTCCTTGGAGTCCTCGAAGTAGTTGTTCTCCACCTTCGCCTGCCCACCGGCCCGGGAGTTGATCCCGGACTCGTGGAGGCTCAGGTAGTGGTTGTTGTAGATGTGCGCGATGCCGCCGCGGAGCAGGGGCGTGCGGGAGTCGATGTTCTGGTAGAGGTTGTGGTGGAACGTGACGTAGCCGTTCGACCTGTCGCTCTCGCTGGACCCGATCAGGCCACCCCGGCCGGAGTTGCGCAGGGTGCTGTAGGAGAGGGTCACGTACTGGGTGTTGTTCTTCATGTCGAAGAGGCCGTCGAAGCCCTCCGACTCGCCGCCCGACGCCTCCAGCGTCACGTGGTCGACCCAGACGTTGCGGACGTTGCTCTCCATGCCGATGGCGTCGCCACCGTTGGAGGTGGGAGAGCCGGACTTCTTGACGTTCCGGACCGTCACGTTCTGGATGATGATGTTGCTGGCCTCGCGGACGTGGATGCCGATCTGGTCGAAGACGGCTCCACCGCCGACACCGATGATCGTGATGTTGCTGATCTGCTTGAGCTCGATCACGTCGTCGGCGGTGTTGCAGCTGCCGCCGGACACCTTGCTGGTGTTGCCGTGGTTGATGGTTCCCTGGACCTCGATGACGATCGGGGTGCTGCTGCTGGCCCGGTTGCACAGGGCCGTGTGGATCGCGGTTCCCGTGCTGGCCCGCACCGTCTGCCCGCCCGCGCCGCCGGTGGTCCCGCCGTTGCGGGTCGCGTAGCCGGTGGCGCTGCCGACCGCCGCCGATGCCTGGGGGACCGGCAGGGCAACGGCGACCGCGGCGCCGAGGGCCGCCGTGGCGAGTGCCGCCTGGAGTCGCACTGCGACTGGTCGTCTCATCTCGTCTCACCTTCGTCTTCGAATGCGGTACGCCCGTCGTCGAATGCAGCACGCCGCTGGCCTGCCGTCGCTGCCACCGGCCCACCGGCGCAGCGCGGTGCCCCGGCTGGTTCCGGATGGAGTTGGCGGCGACCGGCGTCACCCGCACCGCGACGGCCGGGCAGGGGAGCAGTCGGCTGCCGGTGCGCTCTGCTCCACGAGCGGCGTCGCTGTCGAACCGCGATGGCTTTCCCATCGCGAAACATCTATGAAACGATCATAGGAAAGCGGTTTCCGGAAAAGCAAGAGCCGGCGTTTGCAGGTTTGTTGCAGGCCGGGCAGGCGCTGGTGGCGTACGGCGGGTCGCGACGGTTCGCCCTACCGGTCCTGGCGGGAGTCGACCGCCGTGGCCGGGGCGAGGAAGCGGTGCAGGGCCGCCGCCAGCCCCTCCGGGTTCTCCTCGGCCACGTGGTGGCCGGACTCGATCGGGGCGCCGCGCAGGTCCTCCGCCCACGGTCGCCAGACCGCGAGCGGATCACCGTACAGGTCGGCCATGTCGTCCCGGGTCGACCAGAGGAACAGGGTCGGGCACCGGACGGTACGCCCGGCGCGCCGGTCGGCCTCCTCGTGCACACGGTCGATGCCGAGGCCGGCCCGGTAGTCCTCCAGCATGGCCCGGACCGTCTCCGGGTCGTGGATCGCCTCCCGGAACTCCCGGTGGTTCTCCGCACCCATCGCCTCGGGTCGGGCCGCGTCGTACCAGGCGTCCGGGTCCGCCATGATGGCGCGCTCCGGCTTCTCCGGTTGGGCGAAGAAGAACCAGTGGTACCAGTCGTGCGCGAACCTGGCGTCGCACCTGGCCAGCGCCTCGCTGATCGGTACGCCGTCCAGCACCACCAGCCGGTCGACCGCGTCCGGATGGTCAAGCGCCAACCGCAACGCCACGTAACAGCCACGGTCGTGCCCCACGGCCGCGAACCTGGGAGAGCCCAGTGCGCGCATCAGCCGTACCATGTCCCGGGCCACCGCCCGCTTGGACTGCTGCGCGTGGTCCGGGACGATTCCGGCCTTGCCCGACCGCCCGTAGCCGCGCATGTCCGGACAGACGACCCGGTATCCCCCCTCCACCAGCCTCGGGGCGACCCGGTGCCAGGTCGCCCCGGTGCGCGGATGGCCGTGGATGAGCAGCACCGGGGGTCCCTCGCCCGCATGGCGGACGCGGAGGTCCACCTCACCCACGTCGATCCGCTCGTCCCGGAAACCCTCGAGCATGGTCAGCACATACCCGACCGTACCGAGGTCAATTCCTCGCCCCTACCGGGCGCTCGGGACGGCTGCCGGAGGGCGGGTCGGGTCACGACGCTCGAGTCAGGAGGCGTCGCGGCGGCGGAAGCTGCACGCGCCGGCGCCGAGCCCGACGACCACGTACCCGACCAGCACGGCGGCGGCGCCGGTCGGCGACAGCAGCCACGGGTGGTCACTGCCGGCGAGCTGTGGTGTCAGGTTCGGCAGCAGGATCGAGCCGAACCGCAACTGCCACGCCGTCGGCAGGAAGTGCGCGAAGATCGGCGACACCAGGACGAGTCCGCCCAGGCTCACCAGCGTCGACGCGGTCGAGCGCAGGACGGCGCCCAGACCGAGGCCCAGCACGCCGGTGACCAGCACGACGAGCGCCGCGCAGACCACCGTCGGGATCACGTCCGTCCAGGTCTGCCAGGGATTGAGCGGCGCCGGACGGTCGCCCAGCAACAGGATCGCGCCGACGTCGGCCAGCAGCGCGAAGAGCAACCCGCCGAGCAGCCCCACGGCGGCGGCCGTGACGGCCTTGGCGCCCAGCAGCACCAGACGCTGCGGCACGGCCAGCAGGCCGGGCCCGATGGAGCCGGTGGTGAACTCGCTCGCGATCGACATCGCGCCGATCGACCCGAGGAAGAAGGCCACCACCGGCATCACCACCACCGTCGGGTCGGCCGTCTCGAAGTTCGCCTGTTCGGCCGAGGTCGACCGGTCGTAGGCCCGGATCAGGAAGTAGAGGACGAGCATCCCGAACAGGGTTGCCGTCACGCAGCCGGCGAGGAACGCGTACGTCGAGCGGAGCGTTCCGAGCTTGCACCACTCGGCGGCCACCGCGTCCCGGAACACGCGTACGCCGGACACGGCGGCCGGGGCGGCATCCCTGCCGGGCCCTGCGGTGCCCGAATGGACCCGTTCCGCGGTCATGGCCGTGCCGTCCCTTCGGCGGCCCGGTACTCGACCGCCTCGCCGGTCAGGTCCAGGTAGACGTCCTCCAGGGTGGCGCTGCGCGCCGTCAGACCGTGCAGCGGAACCACCGCCGCCGCGGCGGCATCACCGATGGTGGGCGCGTCCAGGCCGGTCACGACGAGGCTGCCGTCCTCGCCGGCGGTGACCGACGCGCCGAGACCGGTCAGGACGGTGGCGAGCTCGGTCGCACGCGGCGACCGTACGAGCACGTCGCGGGCGAAGCGTTCCCGCATCCGGGGCACCGAGGTCTCGTCGAGCAGCCGGCCCCGGCCGACGATCAGCACGTGGTCGACGGTGAGCGCCATCTCGCTCATCAGGTGGCTGGAGAGCAGCACCGTGCGGCCCTCCGCGGCCAGGGAACGCAGGGTGGAGCGGATCCACCGGATGCCGGCCGCGTCGAGCCCGTTGACCGGCTCGTCGAGCACGATCACCGCCGGATCTCCGAGCAGGGCACCGGCGATCCCGAGCCGCTGGCGCATGCCGAGGGAGTACCCGCCCACCCGCCTGCGTGCCACGCTCGCCAGGCCGACCTGCTCCAGCACCGCCGTGACCCGGGACGATCCGATGCCGTTGCTGCGGGCCAGGCAGGCGAGATGCTGCTGGGCGGTGCGGCCGGGGTGGGCGGCATCGGCGTCGAGCACGGCGCCCACCTCGTGCAGCGGGCGGCGGATCCGGTCGTACCGGCGGTTGCCGATCAGCGCCTCGCCGGAGGTCGGTCGGTGCAGGCCGAGAATGATGCGCAGCGTCGTGGACTTGCCCGCGCCGTTCGGGCCGAGAAATCCGGTCACCACGCCCGGACGGACCGCGAACGACAGCCGGTCGACCGCTCTCGTCGGCCCGTACCGCTTGGTCAGCTCCCTTACCTCGATCATGCGGAAATGGTGTCAATGCGGGCGGTCACGCGCGTCCGACCACGGTCCGGAGTCCGACTGCCACCACGGTCGCAGCGCCACGTCCGACCACGGTCCCACGCGCCGCCCACGGCTGCCGCTATAGCGTTGGCGCATGCGTTCCGGGCAGGACCGGGGCCGGGCAGGTCCCGGCGTACGCGGTCACGTGCTGGACGCCGCGACCGCCGTCGGCCTGGCCTGGCTGGCAGCGTACGCGACGCTGGACCCGCCGGGTCCGGTCCTCACCGGCCCGGCCTGGGTGGCCTGGCTGGCCGGCGCGGCGGTAGGGCTGCCACTGGCGGTCCGCCGTCGCTGGCCGCTGCCGGTCCTGGGCATCGTGGCGGCGTCCGCCGCGACGGCCACCGCGCTCGGCGCCGTGGGGACCGGGGTCATCTGGGTGACGTACCTGCCCGTCGCGGTGGCGCTCTACTCGGCGGCGGCGGCCACCGGCCCCGTCGCCGCGGTGGCCGTCCTGGCCGGCGGCCTGGCCGGGCCGGCAGCCACGATCCCGTGGCTCTACCACAGGTTCGGAATCGATCCGGCGGACGCACCGGGCAGCGAGGCGCCGTTGTGGTGGCAGGTCGAGCTCGGCGTGGTCGCCGTGGCGGTCGCCGCGGCCTGGGCCGTCGGCCGCGTGGTCCGGTGGCGCCGGACGGTCCAGGCCGACCTCGCCGGCCAGTTCGCCCGGGACGCCGTCTCCGCCGAACGGCTGCGGATCGCCCGGGAGCTGCACGACATCGTCGGGCACAGCATGAGCCTGATCGCCGTCAAGGCCACCGTCGCCAACCACATCGCCGACGAGCGGCCGGCCGAGACCCGGGCCGCCCTGCTGACCATCGAGCAGACCAGCCGGGCCGCCCTGACCGAGATCCGGCGGCTGCTCGACGTACTGCGCTCGGACACCGATCCGGCCGCCGATCCGGCCGCCGACCTCAGCCCTTCACCCGGAACCGCCGACCTGCCCGACCTCGCCGAGCGGCTCCGCTCCGCCGGGCTGCGGGTGGAGTTGCGCATGGAGGGCACCGACAGCCTGCCACAGGCGGTCGACCTCACCGTGTTCCGGATCGTGCAGGAGTCCCTGACGAACGTGGTGCGGCACGCCGGGGTCAGCCGCTGCCAGGTGACGGTGCGGGCCGGGGACGGCGGGGTGCGGATCGAGGTCCTGGACGACGGTCGCGCGCCCCGGCCGTCGGCATCCGTCCGGCGACGGGCCGGGCAGGGCCTGATCGGCATGCGTGAGCGGGTGGCGACATACGGCGGCGCCCTGACGGTGGGTCCGAGGCCGGAGGGCGGCTTCCAGGTGGTCGCCGACATCCCCTACGCCGCGGCCGGCAGTCCGCACGCCACGGCCGGCGATCCGTGCGTCGGGATGGAGGGGACGGCGTGACGGCCGCGGCGTCCTCCTCGGACCGATCGTCCTCCCCGGATATCCGGGTGCTCCTCGTCGACGACCACGCGCTGCTGCGGGAGAGCTTCCGGGCCCTGCTCGAGGTGTCGCCGGGCTACACCGCGGTGGGCGAGGCCGCCACCGGCGCCGAGGCGGTGCGGTTGGCCCGGCAGCACCTGCCCGACGTGGTGCTGATGGACGTCCGGATGCCGGAGATGGACGGCATCGAGGCGGCGCGGCGGATCTGCGCCGATCCGGCGACCGCTCCGGTGCGGGTGCTCATCCTCACCACGTTCGATCTGGACGAGTACGTCTACGCCGCGTTGCAGGCCGGTGCCAGCGGCTTTCTCGTCAAGGACGTCACCGCCGCCGACCTGCTGGCCGGCATCAGGGTGGTCGCCGGCGGTGAGGGTCTGCTGGCACCCGGGATCACCCGGCGACTGATCGCGACCTTCGCCCGCCAGGCCCGCCCGGTCGCCGGGGCGCAGCCGCGCCTGGAGAGCCTCACCGAGCGCGAACGGGAGGTGCTGACGCTGATCGCCGGCGGGCTCTCCAACACCGAGATCGCGCAGCACCTGCACGTGACGCTCGGCACCGTGAAGACCCACATCGGACGCGTACTCAGCAAGCTCGGCGCCCGGGACCGGGCCCAGCTCGTCATCGCGGCGTACGAGAGCGGGCTCGTGACGCCGGGGCTGCGCTAACCGACGGCGCTCGCCGCGGGCCTCGGCCGGGCCCGGAAGGTGCTGCGGTAAGCCTGTGGCGCGACTCCGCTGAGCCGTTTGAACTGGACCCGGAAGTGCGCCGGCGAGGCGAAGCCGACGAGATGGGCGATCCGGTCGACGCCGTGGTCGGTGCTCTCCAGCAGCTCCTGCGCCCGGCGGACGCGCACGGCGGTGACCCACTGCATCGGGGTGCGCCCGGTCTCCTCGTGGAAACGGCGGTTGAGCGTACGCGCGCTGAGCCCGGCCCGGGCGGCCACGTCGGCCAGGGTCAGTCTCTCGGAGGCGTTGACCTGCAGCCACTGCAGGAGCGCGCCGAGGCCGATCCCGGCGGCGCCCGGGCCGGGACGGACGATGAACTGCGCCTGCCCACCCTCGCGGTGCAGCGGTGCCACGGCCTGCCGCGACGCGTCGGCGGCGATCGCGGCGCCGTGGTCGCGGCGCACCAGGTGCAGGCACATGTCCACGCCGGCGGTCGCCCCCGCCGAGGTGATGATCTGCCCGGTGTCGACGTACAGCACCTCGGCGTCCACCCGCACGGTCGGGAACGCCGTCCGCAACTGCTCGGCGGCGGCCCAGTGCGTGGTGGCCCGCCGGCCGTCGAGCAGCCCGGCGGCGGCGAGGGTGAAGGTGCCGACGCAGATCGACGCGATCCGGGTGCCGGCGGCCGCGGCGGCCCGCAGCGCCGCCAGCGCCTCGGTGGGCACGGGTGCGGCCGGGTCGTACCGGCCGGGAACGATGACGGTGTCGGCCTCCGCGAGCGCGTCGAGGCCGTGGTCGACGGCGAGACGCAGCGGGCCGGCGGTGACCGTCGGTGCGCTGCCGCAGACCACCACCCGGTAGCCGGCCCGCCCGCCCGGCAGCCGCACCCGGCCGAGCACCTCGATCGGCGTGGCCAGGTCGAACGCGATCGTGTCCGGCAGGGCCAGGACGGCGACGGTGTGCACCGCGACGCTCCCTGTGTCGAGATGGATGGCAAGAATAGGTCGGACGATGACAATCTTGCCACTCGTCGCGCCGCTCGCCGAGGCCGATGATCGGTGGCGTGCTGGTACAGATCGTGTTGTACGAGGGGTTCGACCCGCTCGATGTCATCGCGCCCTTCGAGGTGCTCGCGGCCGGCAGCGACGCGGCCGGCGGCGCCCTGGCGGTGGAACTCGTCTCCGCCGACGGCCCGCGGGAGGTGGTGGGCGGCACCCGGGGCCTGACGTTGCGGGCGACGGCGAGGCTCGACCCGGACCGACCGGGCTACGTCGTGGTACCCGGGGTCAGCGGGCCCACCGTCGGCGACCCCGACCAGGGCGTGGTGACCATCCCCGTGCTGCTGGCCAGGTTCGCCGAGTCGGCGGCGGCGCCGCTGGTGGCCGCCGCCCTACGCAACCCGGAGGTGACGGTCGCGGCCGTCTGCGGCGGATCCCTCGCCCTGGCAATGGCCGGCCTGATCGAGGGCCGTCACGCGGTGACGCACGTGCTCGGCATGGACGTGCTCGACGCGACGGGCGTCCACGCGGTGCCGGCCCGGGTGGTCGACGACGGCGACCTCGTCAGCGCGGGGGGCGTCACGTCCGGCCTGGACCTCGGGCTGCACATCCTGGAACGCGAGTTCGGCCCGAGGGTCGCGCACGCCGTCGAGACCCTGTTCGAGTACGAGCGGCGCGGCATCGTCTGGCGCGACGCCGGCCGTACTCCCGTCGTCGTCTGAAGGGACGTCACCGTGCACACCATCCTCGGCACCTGGGACGTCCGCCTGAAGACCCCGATCGGCACACTGGGTGCCGTCTACGTCTTCACCGACACCGGCGGCGTGCTCTCCGGGACCGCGTCGACGGCGGCGGAGACCGTGCCGCTGGCCGCGCTCGCCTGTGACGGTCCCCGGGTGACCTGGCGGCAGTCGGTGACCCGTCCGCTGCGCCTCAACCTCGACTTCGAGGTGGTCGTGGACGGTGCGACCCTCACCGGCTACTCCCGGGCGGGGCGCCTGCCGCGTACCACCGTCACCGGCACCCGCCGGGAGGACGACGCGTCGGCGTAGCCGGCGCGGGCGCCCGGTTCGTGCTGCGCCGCTGCCAGAACACCCGCGTCCAGTCCGGGAGGGGTGGGCGGCGGTCGGTCGGACCGCTGCCGGTCGGACCGCTGCCGGTCGGGCCGCTGCCGGTCGGGCCAGCGGTCAGGCGTCCTGGGCCCGCCCCGTGCGCGGAGACTCCTCGTATCCGAGGAGTTGGACGAGGTCACCCGTTGCCTTGAGGAATGCCTCCTGGACGTCGTCGTCGAAGTGGTTGCGCCAATCGCCGCCCTTTCCCTTCCGGTAGTGCGAGACCGTCCCGACGGCGTTGCCGCGCTGCATGTTGGAGAAGCTGTAACGGGAGAGCAGAGCCGCCAGCTCGGCGGGCGGGATGGGGATCCCGCAGTGCCGCATGAGTCGCTCCATCTCCTCCGCCTGACGCTCCCCGGTCAGGTCCTCATAGCGGAACAGCCGGATCGCGTCGGTGTCCGGAGCGGTCGCCCAGCCCCGGAGCGACTTGAAGGTGCCTCGTTTTGCGAGGTGGTCGATGATGTAGAGCAGGCCCTCCTTGAACGGCTTGTCGAGCAGGGCCTTCCGTACCTCGGAAACGTCGCCCATCTCCGTGTGTGAATTCCGGTTGGAGAAATAGCTCGAGACGACCGTGTCGCGCGGATCCCGGTAGATGAAGAACACCCGGTAGTTGTCGGGCTTGGGGACGCGCGTGAAGCCGTTGTAGGAGAGGAAGAGGGACGAGACGATGCGCTCGGTGGGAAAGGCGTCCGGGTAACGCCACTTGTAGGGGCGCGGATCGTAGGGCAGCAGTCCGGAGTAGCGGTAGATGATGGGATCGTTGAAGATCGCCTTGATCCATTGACTGGCCGTCTTGCGAATCGTGATGTGGAAGATGTTCTCGTAGTCACTGCGTGAATCCACCGGCACGGCGAGTCGCAGCCTGGCGTTGTGGGCATCGCACATCACTCGTCGCGCCACCACACGCACGGAATTGGGCGTGTGGTGCTTGGTGAACGTAACGGCGCGATTCATCATCGGGCTGGACTCTCTCCGCGTCTGTGTGCCGGGGGAAACACGTCAGGACAGTCGAGACGAGCATTCCGGGCCAGCTCGTCTCTCAGCCCCAGAAGGTTACCGCTGATGGCGCCACGTCCGACAGACCGACCGGATGTCGACCCGTTACACGCCACGGATGGTGATGGAGCACGCCGGACTCCGTCACGAGGCCCGCGCGGCAGGCGGAAGGCCGTCCCGGCCGCCGGTCGGAGGATCGGCCGTTCCGGCGGGTCGGTCATTGGGCGAGGGTACCCGCCCCGCACCCGCCGACGGAGGCGACCCGGCCTATCGGGAAGGACCCGACAGGCCGGGTCGAGAACCGGGTCGAGAAGAGGAAGCGCCGCCGCGATCGCGATGGCCGCCCCGCCGGCCGGTGGCGGCTAGTCGACCGGTGCCGGTTCGTCGTCCGGAGGGCGGAGTGCCGAGACCGGGCGGTCCGGATCCGTGGCAACCAGGCTCAGCAGGACCGCGAGGTCGGCGAGGAGGGCTTCGACCGTCTCCGGCGCGAGCCGGCGGAGGTCGTACCGGGCGTGCAGCCCGATCCGCTCGCCCGGCACCACGAGCAGGGTGAGCGGACGGTACGACGCGGACCAGCGGCCGTCGAAGCGCACGGAGAGGGTCGACGAGTCCGGCGTACCGCTGAACAGGTCGTTGTCCATCGGGTAGGTCTCGAAGTCGAGCGCCGTCTCGAAGATCGGCCCGTCGGCGGGTGGTCCTGCCCAGGACCGGATCAATGCCGGCGGCACGTGCTCGTACGGCCGGGCCAGCACCCGACGCGCCTGCAACCCCCGCAACCACACCCCGACCGGCTGGTCGGGGCGGATCCGGACCCGGACCGGCACGGTGCTGCCCAGCGGGCCGACCACGGACTCCGCCGCCGGCCAGCCCGCCCGCCCGGTGACCGTCGAGCCGATGACGATGTCGTCGACCCCGGCGCGGGCGGCGAGCAGCCGGGCCCAGCAGCCCTGGATCGCGGTGTTCAGGGTGATCCGCTGCTCTCCGACGGTCTCGCCCAGCAGGTGGGTGTCCTCGTTGGTCAGTTCGAGGGAGTATTCGTCGAACGCGTCCGCCGGGTCGCCCTGCCAGCCCGGCGTCCCGCTCTGCAACGGCCCGGGCACCGGACGCCCGGAGAGCTCGGAGCGCCAGAACTCCTCCGCCTCGGCGAGGTCGGCGGAGGTCGACCGGTCCAGGTGCTCCCGGAGCGGTGCCGGAGCCGGCAGCGTGGCGTCCCGGCCCTCGATCGCCGCCCGGTATTCGGCCAGCACCTCGCCCAGCAGGATCGGCAGGCTCCAGCCGTCGACGACCAGGTGGTGGGCGGTCCAGACCAGCAGGTGCTCGGTCTCGGAGACGCGGAGCAGGGCGAACCGCAACAGCGGCGGGGCGTCGAGGGCGAATCGCCGGCGCCGGTCGGTGGCGAGGAACTCGGCGAGGCCGCGACGGCGCTGGCAGGCGCGGATGGTCCGCAGGTCGTCGACGTGCCATTCGGGCGCCGGCACCTCCGCCGGCACGACCTGGGCGGCCTCCCCGCCGCCGGGCCTGTCGAATCCGGTGCGCAGCACCTCGTGCCGACCGATCACCCGGTGCCAGGCCTGCTGGAACTCCGGGACCCGAAGCCGGCCACGGATGACGAGTCGCACCTGTTCGAGATCGGTGGCCGGATCCACCTCGTCGGGATCCCGGTGGAGGATGCCACGTTGGACCGGTGAGAGCGGGTAGCGGACCCGTACGTCGACCGGACTGGTCATCCCGTCACCTCCGAAGGCCGGATCGCCGCGCCCGGCGCGCCGGGAATGGCCACCGGACGGCCCGGTGCGCTGCGCACCCGCGACGCGAGAAGAACTGAAAGGCTCATCTGAGCAGCGACAACTCCCTGTCTGGGCAACCATCGGTCGCACGACGGCGCCGGACGAAACATGGAGATCCTTAACTGGACGCCGAGTGTCGCCGACGTTACCAGGGGTGGTGTGCCGCTGTCTCCCCGCCACGCCTCCGGCTCGATCCCGTTCTCTTCGCCGGGATTCTGGTGGATCGCCGTTCTGCTCGGCGGAACGGTGGATGCGGCACGCCGGGTCGGCCGGACCGCGCGGCTGCGGTGCGCCGCATAACCTGTCCGGGCGGCGGTGCGGCGGGCGGCGGGCTGCGGCAGGCAGAACGGCACGGGCGGGCGAGGACGAGGTGCGGAGATGACGAGCTCACGGCGGGAGTCGGGATCGGCTGCCGGGTGCCGGAACCCCGGAGGTTCACCGGCCGGAAAGCCACCGCCCCACTTCCGGTCGCCCGGAGGGGGTTGGATTCCAGGTCGATCCGACGGCGGTGCCGCGTGCCCTGGCGGCACCGTCCCGCTCCGACCGACGGGAGACGACCTTGCCACGTACCCTTTCCGTGCTCGGCCTCGCCGGCGCGTTGCTGGCCACCGCGGTGGCGGTGCCGGCCAGCCAGGCCGCCGCGCACGACGACCGGTCACGCCCGGTGGCCGGTGACCGGCCGCTGGTGATCGCGCACCGCGGCGCCAGCGGATACCGCCCGGAGCACACCCTGGAGGCCTACCGGCTGGCGATCCGGATGGGTGCCGACTTCATCGAGCCCGACCTGGTATCCACCAGGGACGGCGTGCTGGTGGCCCGGCACGAGAACGAGATCTCCGGCACCACCGACGTCGCGGCCCGTCCCGAGTTCGCCGCCCGGCGGACCACCAGGACCATCGACGGGGTCACGGTGACCGGCTGGTTCACCGAGGACTTCACCCTCGCCGAGCTGAAGACGCTGCGGGCGAAGGAGCGGCTTCCGCAGGTGCGGGTGACCAACACCGTGTTCGACGGTCGGTTCCCGGTGCCGACCCTCCAGGAGGTCATCGACCTGGCCCGCAGCGAGAGCCGGCGGCTCGGCCGGACCATCGGCATCTATCCGGAGACCAAGCACCCGACGTACTTCCAGTCGATCGGGCTGGCGCTGGAGGAGCCGCTGGTGCGGGTGCTGGGGCGCAACGGTCTCACCGGCAAGCGGGACGGGGTGATCATCCAGTCCTTCGAGACCGCCAACCTGCGGAAGCTCAACAGGCTGACCGACGTCCGGCTGGTCCAGTTGCTGGACGCCGCCGGGCGGCCGTACGACTTCACGGTCTCCGGTGACCCGCGCAGCTACGTCGACCTGACCAGGCCGGAGAACCTGCGGTGGATCGACGGCTACGCCGACGGCATCGGAGTGAACAAGAACCTCGTGGTGCCCCGGGACCCGACCGGCAGGCTGCTCACGCCGACCACCGTGGTCCGGGACGCGCACCGGACCGGGCTGGTCGTGCACGCCTGGACCTTCCGGGCGGAGAACCAGTTCCTGCCGGCCGACTTCCGGATCGGGGCCGACCCGAACGCCCGGGGCGACATCATCGCCGAGTACGAGCTCTTCTACGGCCTCGGCCTGGACGGCGTCTTCAGCGACCACCCGGACACCGCCGTGGCGGCCCGGGCCGGGATGGCCTGACCGCTGTCCGCCACCTCCGGCGCCCGGTGGGCGACCGTCCGGGCCCCGGACGTGTCGCCCACCGGTCGGCACAGCCGGCGTTCCCGCCCTCCCGGGGCCACCGGCCGTGGTAGAAACCCGAGGTGAAGAACCATTCGGGGCAGGTCGGACCGCGCCTGGTGATGGTCCTCGTCAGGAGGAGCCGATGACCGGCGAGGCGCCCGACTACTTCCGGCCCGAGAACGGCGCGGTGCTCACCACCCTGCTGATCGTCCGGGACGTCGACAGGTCCCGGGAGTACTACCAGCGGGTGCTCGGTGCCAGCTGCGTCCGGGAACGCGAGCCCTGCATCCTGCGGTTCCACAACAGCTACCTGGTGCTCAACACCCAGGGCGGGCCGACGGACGACAAGCCGGCGGTCCAGGCCCGGGCCCCGGCCGACTCGGCGACCCTCGGCTGCGCGATGAACATCCGCGTGACGGACGTACGCCGGGTGCACGCCGAGTGGTCGGCCCGGGGCGGCGAGTTCCTCACCGAGCCGAAGGACCACGGCGTCGAGATCCGCTGTTACCTGCGTGACCCGGACGGCTACCTGATCGAGGTCGGTCAGGCCACCGGCATCCTGGCCGATCCGCTCCCCGGTAGCGGGTGAGCCGGCGCTGCCGCCCCGGGTGAGCCCGGTCCGGGCGGCCGGTCGGCTGCTGGCAGGATCGTCGGCAGCCGACGGACGGAGGAACCGATGCTGCTGCCGGCCCTCGACGGGATGCTGCCCGACCGTCCGGACGCGGTCCGGATCGACGGCGGGACCGCCTCCTGGGAGCAGCTCCGGGCGGCGGCCGCCGCGGTCGCCGCCCGGGTGGCCGGGGCACCGGCCGTCGCGGTCCACGCCACGGCCTCGCTTCCCGGGGTGGTCGGCCTGCTCGGCGGGCTGCTGGCCGGCGTACCGGTGGTGCCGGTGCCGGCCGACGCCGGCCCGGTGGAGCTGGCGCACATCCTCACCGACTCCGGTGCCGCGCTGCTGCTGGCGGAGACCCCTCCCGAGCACCCGGTGCCGGTGCCGGTCGAGCCGCTCCGCGGCTCCGTGTCCCCGTTCCCGCCGGGCGGCACCGCCCGCCCCGGCCCGACCGGGTCGCTCGCCGAGCCGCCCGGTACGGCCACCGCACTGGTCCTCTACACCAGCGGCACCACCGGGTCGCCCAAGGGTGTCCTGCTCACCCGGGACGCGATCGCGCACGACCTGGACGCCCTGGCCGAGGCGTGGGCGTGGACCCCGGACGACATCCTGGTGCACGGGCTGCCCCTCTACCACGTGCACGGGCTGGTCCTCGGCGTACTGGGTGCGCTGCGGGTCGGCTCCCGGCTGGTGCACACCGGTCGGCCCCACCCCGACCGGTACGCGGCGGCCGGCGGGACACTGCTCTTCGGCGTACCGACGGTCTGGTCGAGGGTCGCGGACGATCCCGCGTCGGCCCGGGCGCTGGCCGCGGCCCGCCTGCTGGTCTCCGGCAGCGCGGCGCTGCCGGAGCCGGTCTTCGGGCGGCTCGCCGAGCTGACCGGGCACCGGCCGGTCGAGCGGTACGGGATGACCGAGACCCTGATCACCGTCAGCACCCGCGCCGACGGCGAGCGCCGGCCCGGCCACGTCGGGCTGCCGCTGCGCGGCGTGCAGACCCGGCTGGTCGACGAGGCCGGTGCGGCCGTGCCGGCCGACGGGGAGAGCATCGGCGAGCTGCAGGTGCGGGGCGCGACCCTCTTCGCCGGCTACCTGGGGATGCCGGAGACGACCGCCGCCGCGTACGCCCCGGACGGGTGGTTCCGCACCGGGGACGTGGCGACGGTGGGGCCGGACGGGCAGCACCGGATCGTCGGCCGGGCCAGCACCGACCTGATCAAGAGCGGGGGATACCGGATCGGGGCCGGTGAGGTGGAGAACATGCTGCTCGCCCATCCGGGTGTCCGGGAGGCGGCGGTGGTGGGCGTCCCGCATCCCGACCTCGGCCAGGAGGTGGTGGCGTACGTCGTGGGTGACGGCGTGACCGGCGAGGCGCTGATCGACTTCGTCGCCACCGGGCTCTCCCGGCACAAGCGGCCCCGCCGGGTGCACCTGCTCGACGCGCTGCCCCGCAACGCCATGGGCAAGGTGCAGAAGCGGCAGCTGCCGGGCTGACCGTACGCCGGGACGTGCTCCCGCCCCGTCGCCTCGCCCTCCCGCCCCGTCGGCTCGCCGAGGCTTGATCCGTTCGGTTGGCCCGGAGAGGGCGCGGGTAGCGTGGTCGGGGGCACACCGCGCAGGAGGCGGTCGCCGGGCGGCCGGCCCGGGGTGCCATGGTGACGGCAGGCTCGCCGGGGAATCCGGCGGCGTCGTGGCGGAGGAGGAGAGCGCGCGTGCAGACCCGCACTGATCTCGTCGAGGACCTGATGGGGCGCTTTCCGCATATTCCTCGCGAGGCGGTCATCAAGGAGGACCTGCTGCGCGGCGGCATGGCCTTCGACGACTCCGCGCTTACCGACAACGAGGACGGCGAGGTCAAGCCGAAGTCCTACTTCATCTTCTCCTTCGACCACCGGACCCTGCCCGAGCTGGGCTCGGCGGCGCTGCGCCGGCCGCCGGAGGAGATCGTCCTGACCGGCGGCCCGTACGAACTGCGCCGCACCGTCGTCTCGGTGCGGGTCAACCCGGACTCGCCGTACCGGGTCAGGGACGGCGGTGACGGGATGCTCCGGCTCTACCTGGACGACCGGCCGATCGCCGACGTCGGCCTGCCGCCGATGCCGGAGTACTACCGGCACACCCTCGCGGGCGGCAAGTCGGTGATGGAGGTCGCCCCGACGATTCAGTGGGGCTACCTGATCTATCTGACCGTCTTCCGGGTCTGCCAGTACTTCGGCGCCAAGGAGGAGTGCCAGTACTGCGACATCAACCACAACTGGCGCCAGCACAAGGCGGCCGGCCGGCCGTACACCGGGGTGAAGCCGGTGGAGGAGGTGCTGGAGGCGATGGAGATCATCGACCGGCACGACACCCTCGGTGCGTCCAAGGCATACACCCTGACCGGCGGGAGCGTCACCTCCAAGGTCGACGGGCTGGCCGAGGCCGACTTCTACGGCCGGTACGCCAAAGCGATCGAGGAGCGCTTCCCGGGGCGGTGGATCGGCAAGGTCGTCGCGCAGGCCCTGCCAAAGGCGGACGTGCAGCGCTTCCACGACTACGGGATCCGGATCTACCACCCGAACTACGAGGTGTGGGACAAGCGGCTCTTCGAGCTCTACTGCCCGGGTAAGGAGCGGTACGTCGGCCGGGAGGAGTGGCACCGCCGGATCCTCGACTCCGCCGAGATCTTCGGGCCCCGCAACGTCATCCCGAACTTCGTCGCCGGGATCGAGATGGCGGAGCCGTTCGGCTTCGGCACCGTCGACGAGGCGATCGAGTCGACCACCGAGGGGTTGCAGTTCTTCATGTCCCGGGGCATCACCCCCCGGTTCACCACCTGGTGCCCGGAGCCGACCACGCCGCTCGGCCGGACCAACCCGCAGGGCGCGCCGCTGGAGTACCACATCCGGCTGCTGGAGGCGTACCGGGCGACGATGGAGGCGAACGGGCTGACCAGCCCGCCCGGCTACGGCCCGCCCGGCGCCGGCAACGCGGTCTTCTCGGTCAGCTCGTTCATGGACACCCTGCCGGCGGAGTAGCCTCCCCGGTCCGCCCGGTCGTCGCGGAACGGCACCGGCGCGGCGATTCCCGCGCTTGCCGGGTTGTTGGATCATGGCACCGGGCGGCTCCGGGGGAGTGAGGGAATCGCATGGCGCGACCGGAGGGTCGGGCGGACCTGGTGCGGGCCGAGTCGGCGGCCCGGGACGGGCGGTACGACGAGGCGCTGCGGCTCGTGGCCGCCGTGCCGGCCGGTACGCCGCTGCCGGCGGCGCTGGCCTGGCGGCTCGCCGCGCTCCTGCACCGGCGTGGCGAGTTCGACGAGGCGGAGGCGCTGCTGGACCGGGTGCCGGACACCGGCGCGCCACCCGCGCAGCCGTCCGACCCGGGCGAGCCGAAGGAGCCGTCCGGCCCGACCGGGCCGGGGCGGCCGTCCGGCCCGACCGACCCGGCCGAGGTGCTGGCGGACCCGGCCGAGGTGCTGGCGGACCGGGCCCAGGTGCTGGCCGACCGGGCCCAGGTGCTGGCGGGCCGGGCCGCGGTCCGGTGGGCCCGGGGCGATCGGGAACGGACCCGCGACCTCGCCGACGAGGCGGTCCGGACGGCCGAGGAGAGCCGGGACGACGCGGCGATCGCGGCGGCGTACGTCGCCCGGGCGCTCGCCGCGTTCAGCGAGGGGGACCGGGCCGGCAACGAGCACGCGTACGCCCGGGCGCTCGCCGCCGCCGCCCGGGCCGGTGACCTGATCCAGCAGCTGCGGATCCACTGCAACATCGGAAGTCGGCTCGTGGAGGAGGGGCGCTACCGGGCGGCGGCCGAGGAACTCGGCGCGGCGATCCGGCTCGGTGAGCAGACCGGGCAGCGGCTGCTGCTGGCGCTGGCCCTGCACAACCGGGCCGAGGCATGGCTGGGCCTCGGCGAGTTGGGCCGGGCCCGGGGCGACGCCGACGCGGCGCTCAGCCTCTGGCAGCGGGACGGCTCGCCGCTGGCCGCCTTCGGGCTGCTGCTCACCGCCCGGGTGCACCGGGTCTGCGGCTCGACCAGCCGGGCGGTGGCGGCGTACGAGGCGGCGTCGGCGATGGCGGAACCGGACGGCAACGCGCAGGTGCTGATGGAGGCGTGCGCCGGGCTGGCCCGGGCCCGGTACGCCGACGACCCGGCGGTCGCGGCCGGGTACGCCGAACGCGCACTGGCGATGCCGAGCGCGAACGGCCCCACCGTGGCCGAACTCGCGGCCGGCTGGGTCGCGCTCTGCGGCGGCGACAGCGGCACCGCCCGGCGGCACGCGGAGCGGGCGCGGACGGAGGCGGGGCGTCGGCGCGATCCGGCCGGGCTCGCCGAGGCGATCGAACTCGCGGCGCTCGCCGCCGCGCTGGCCGAGCCGGCCGACCGGGCGGCGGTGCGCCCGACCGTCGGGCTGGTCGAGGCGGCACAGATCTGGGCCGATGCCGGCAACGAGGTCTCGCTCGCCACGAACGCGCTGCTCCGGGCCCGGCTCGCGGCGGACCGCCCGGCCGAGGACGTCGCGTACGGGCGGCTGCACCGGCTCGGCGTACGCGAGGGTGCCTGGCACGTCGCCGGACCGCTGGCGGCGATCGGACCCGCGCCGGTCCCCGAGGTCGCGGTGCAGACTCTCGGACACTTCGTGGTCCGGCTGGCCGGTGTGCCGGTACCGGCGGCCGCCTGGCAGTCCCGCAAGGCGCGGGAACTGGTCAAGGTGCTGGCGGGCCAGCTCGGCCGGCCGCTGGCCCGGGAGAACCTGGCCGCCCTGCTCTGGCCGCAGACACCGCCGGAGGTGGCGCTGCGCCGGCTGTCGGTGCTGGTCTCCACCGTCCGGGCGGTGCTCGACCCGGACCGGCGGCACCCGGCGGACCGGTACCTGGGCACCGACCCGGCGACCGTGCGGATCAACCCGGCCCGGGTGTGGGTGGACGCGGTGCGTTTCCACGACGCGGCCAGGGCGGCGATCGCGGCGGACGGGGCCAGCCCGCCACGGGGGCGTCCGGGGCCGGAGGGCGGCACCGCACCGAGTGGGGAGCGGGCGGGTGACGTCGAGGTGCTGGGCCGGCTGGAGGCGGTCGCCGCGATGTACACCGGGGACTTCTGCGACGACGGCGAGGTGACCGGGGAGTGGGTGAACCGTCCGCGTACCGCCCTGGCGGAGCTGCACCGCGAACTCGTCCGCCGGCTGGCCCTGCGCTGCCTGCGTACCGGCCGGCCGGAGGCGGCGGTCGGCTGGTACCTGCGGCTGACCGTCGAGGACGGCTACGACGAGTCGGCGCACCTGGGCCTGGTCAGCGCGCTCTCGGCGGCCGGCCGGCACGGCGAGGCGGCCCGGCGCTATCGGGACTACCTCGGGCGGATGCGGGAGATCGAGGTGGAACCGGCGACCTTTCCGGTGGGTCGTGCGGAGCCTCCGGCGGGTCGTGCGGAGCCCTGAAGGATTCCTGAACCGCGTCTGAACATGGCCGGCCATCATGGCCTCCGGGCGGCAGGGTGCCGGGTCGCCGGCGGCTCGCGCCCCGACCCCGGCCGGGCGTGGCGGGAGCGGCGGATGTCGAGGTGGCGGCGGTACGGCTCGCTGGTGGTGGCGGCCGTCCTGGTGGTCGGCGTCGGGTCGTGCGGGATCCGGCCCGGCGGCGACTCCGGCCGGGGAGCCGGCGGCACGAGCGAGGCGGGACGCAGCTACGGGTACGGCCCGCCGCGGGACGGTTCCGTCCGCTACCAGCCGGACGTGGTCCTCGTCGAGGGTGGACCGGGGGCGATCCGGTCGGCCAGCGCGGACGGCACGACCTGGGTGCTGGCCGCCGGGACGCCGGGCGCCGGGGACCTGGAACCGGGTCGGATCATGTACGCCACCAGCCGGGCGGTCGGCCGGGTGGTGCAGGTACGGCGGGACGGGGGCGATCTGGCGGTCACGCTGGCCCCGGTGACGCTCACCGAGGTCTTCCGGGACGCCCACTTCCGTTCCGACCGTCGGCTCGACGACGCGGCCCTGGCGTACCAGGAGGTGCCGGAGTTGCCCGGGGCGGTCAGCGTGCCGGCCGGCACGCGATCCCCCGAGGACGCCGCCACCCCGATCGGCCGCACCACCGGTGCCGCCGCGATCCCGGTGCCGCGCGCCGTCGACGACCCCGCCATTCCGGTCTCCGCCTCCACCGTGGAAGCCGGCACACCGCTTCAGCACGCTGGCGGTGACGGCGCGACCACCCTCGTCGCGGTCCGTCCGGTCCGGCTCGCCCCGGCCGGCGGGGGACGGCTGCCACCGGCGCGGGAACGGAACTTCGCGGTCAGCGTCGGCGACTGGGAGGCACAGCCCTACCGGACGCAGGGCAAGCTCGGCCTGAAGATCGGGTACGCGGCAAACGAGAACCTCAAGGTCTACATCGACTTCGCGATGAACGTGGCGGACCTACGGGTGCGGACCGACGTGCCGATCAGCAACGGGCGGATCGGCAGCGCGGCCACCTTCGCCATCGACGGCATCCGCAGCATCTCGGTGGACGTCTCGGCCGGCGCCGCGAACGGCGCGGACGACAACCGGAAGGTACGGGTCGAGGTCCCGGTCGAGATCAACATACCGATTCCCGGTGAGCCGCTGGTCTACAGCAACACCTGGAAATTCATCGTCACCACGGGGCTGAGTGGCCGGAACACCACGGTCAAGGCGGCCGGGGAGTGGGCGGTCAACGGCACGGTCGGCATGATCGACGGCACCCTGCAGAAGCCGACCCTCTCGGTGGTCCGCAGCATCATGGACTCGATCACCGGCATCTCCATCGGCCCCAGCGGGCTCGCCTTCGCCGTGGAGACGAAGATCCAGTTCGGCATCGGCATGCCGGCCGCCTTCGCCGGCCCGTACGCCAAACTCGTGGTCGACCTCGGCGTCACCAACGGCTCGGCGCTGGGCGCCCCGCTGGCCCGATGCGTGTCGGCGAGCCTGAACGCCAAGGTCGGCGGCGGGTTCGGGGTGACCGCCTCGTCCGTGGCGATCGAGGAACTCCAGAAACTGCTGCCGACGAAGCTGAAGTTCGAACTCGAGAGCGAGAAGCTGTGGCCGATCCACCGGGCGGCCCAGACCCTGCCGAACGTGCCGCTCTGTGTGGGCTGAGAGGAACTCGTGATGATCGTCCGTACCCGCCGCCCGGTGCTGGTGACCCTGGCGGCGCTCGCGCTCGCCCTCTCCACCGGCTGCGGCCGATCCGACGGTGGTGATCCGCCGAGCCTCGCCGGCGGCGACCCGCCGGCCGTGGCCGGGACCGGGCCGGCGACCGGGTCGACGGCGGCGGCACCGCCGGCCGCGCCACCGGACGCCTGTGCCCTGGTCACCGAGGCGGATGCCGAGAAGCTGGCCGGCACCCCGCTCGACGACGCGGTGCCGATCAGGGAGACGTGCACCTACACCGGGCCGGTGACCGGTCCCACCGCCCAGGTGGAGATCTACGTCGGGGACGGGGCGAAGAAGTTTCTCGACATCGAGCGGGAACTCGGGCACGAGATCTGGCCGCTGCCGGGAGTCGGCGACGAGGCGTACGCCGAGGACGGGGCCTTCTTCGTCCAGAAGGGCGGCCAGTGGGTCGCGGTCAAGCTGGTGCTGTTGAACGATCCGAAGGAGAGCCGGAAGCCGCTGGAGGAACTGGCCGGCGTCGTGGCCGGCCGGATGTAGCGGTGCCCGGCGGCTCCAGCGTGCCCGGCCGCCTCCAGCGTGCCCCGGCCGGAGGTGGCGTGCCCGGCCGGAGGCGGGGCGGCGTGCCAGGTGCCGCGACCGGTCATCAGGTGGTGTTCGTGGTCGAGGGGACCCCGTCGATGCAGGTGATGGTCATCCGCACGTTGCGGTTGCCGTGCCGGAACCTGACCATCGTGGCCGGTGCCGGGCCCGGCTCGACCTCCTCGGTCCGGTAGGGCCGGTTCGGTTCCCAGGAGAGCAGCCGCGCCTCGTCACGGTCGCAGGAGGCCCGGACCGATCCGCCGTCCGACGACAGGGTCCGCTGCTCGGCGGGCGGCGTCGGGGTGGGCGGCGACTCCGGGGCCGACGGCGCCGGCTCGCCCGGCGTGTCCGGCTCTCCGCTGCCTGGTTCCCCGCTGCCCGGCCCGCCACTGCCGGGGATCCCGCCGGGCTGGCCGCCCGGTGGGAATCCGGTCACCGGGCCCGGCACCGAGTCGCCCGGCAGCATCCCCGGCCTGCCGATCAGCGGCGTCAGCGGCCCCGGTCGCGTCGACGGCGGACCGGACCCGTCGCCGGTCCCCTCCGACGGCCCGGGGCCCACGGCCGGCCGGCCGCTCGGACCCGGCGCCGCCACCCCGCCGCGCCGGTGCGACCCCGGGCCGAGGGGGTCGGCAAGCCAGAGCAGCAGCGCGGTGACCGCGACCGCCGCGCAGGTGGCCAGGACACCGGCGCGGCGCCGACCGCCCCGGCCGCCGGCGGCGGCGGGGGGCAGCAGCACCGTGGACGGCTCGCCGTCGACGGCGACCGGGGCCAACGAGTGGACCAGTCCGTCGTCCACGACCCGCACCCCGGCCGCCCGGGCGAGCACGGCGGCGACCTCCCGGGCCGCCGGGCGCCGTTCCGGTTCCTTTTCCAGGCAGCGCTGACACAGCTCGGCGACCGTCGCCGGTACGCCCGGCAGCGGTGGTAGCGGGGCCGGTTCGACGTAGACGTGGGCCCGCAACATCTGGGTCGCGGTCTCCGCGCTCCACGGTGCCCGCCCGGCCAGCAGGCGGTAGAGGAGAACCCCGACGCCGTACACGTCGGAGGCGGGCACCACGGCGCCGCCGCTGATCCGTTCCGGAGCGAGGTAGCCGGGGGTGCCGAGCAGTTCGTCGCCCCACTCGTCCGCGTCGTCCCGCCCCACCGCCGCGGCGATGCCGAAGTCGACGACCTTCGCCCCGGCGGGCGTCACCATCACGTTGCCGGGCTTGATGTCGCGGTGCACCAGGCCACGGTCGTGCGCGGCGGCCAGCGCGGCGGCCACCTCGGCACAGATCCGGAAGGAGACCTTCGGCGGCAGCGGGCCGGCGGTGATGCGCTGCTCGAGGGTGCCACCCTCGACGAGTTCCATCACCACGTACGGGACGCAGGACAGGCCCGTCACCGACTCGCCGAAGTCGTACACCTGGGCGATGTTGGGGTGGGAGAGCGCGGCGGCGGCCCGCGCCTCGTGGCGGATCCGGTGCCGCGAGACCGGGTCCCGGGCGTGCGGGCCGGCCAGCAGTTTGACCGCGACCGGTCGGCCGAGCACCTCGTCGTGGGCTCGCCACACCACCGCCATGCCACCCCGGCCGAGCTGGTCGGTCAGCCGGTAGCGGCCGCCGAGCACCTGCTGTTCCTCCACCGGCACAGTCTGTCGTGCCCGGCATCGCGCCCGGGGATCCACACGCCGTCGGCGTACCGGCAGTGTCGTCGATCGTGCAGCACCTCGGCCGAACGGTCGGGCGGCCGGACCGGGCGGCGGTTGACGGCCCTGCCCGGCCCTGCTCGGCTGCGTTCGGCCCTGCCCAGTTGTGCTCCGGCCTGCTCGGGCCTACGTGGAGGTGGACGGGCACGAACCGGCCCGCGACTGTCGCTGGCCACCCGGTCGGAGCCGGCGCCGTGCGGACAGCCGCGGACGGGCTGCCGGTACGACGCGCCGACCGTGATCATCAGTACCACCGGTGCGACGCGGATCGGCCGGGAGAGACCCGGCGCGCCGCTGCCGGCCAGCACCAGCAGCGCGAGCATCGCCTCCGACCCGTGGATCGGGTCGCGGTCAGCTGCCCGTGCCGCGCGGTCCGGAACATCGCTCAACCCGGCGCGCCCGACGTTCGGCGAGGTGCTGACCTGTGGGTCAGTGCGATTGACCACATTGGTGGAAACGGGCCGGAATCGGGGGACAGAAATAGTTGCGGACATCAGTAGCATCAAGCCATGCCACACCATCCCCAACTCGCGGAGTCCGACTCCACCGAGGTCATCACGGTGACTCCGGACGGGAGTTCCGGCAAGGCTCCGGCTCCCAAACGACGGCGACGCGGCCGGCGCATCGTTCTCATCACGCTGCTGGTGTTGGCATTGCTCGGCGGCGGTGGTGCGGTCGCGGCCGGCATCTACGTCAAGTCGCTCGAGTCGGGCATCGAGCGGGTCGAGGCGTTCGACGAGGTGCCCGAGGAGTCGCGTCCGGCCAAGGTGGCGAAGGATGCCAAGAACATCCTGATCCTGGGCAGCGACACCCGGGATCCGTCCAACACCGGTGGTTCGCGAAGCGACACCATCATCCTCGCCCACCTGCCGGCGGACCGGTCGAGCGCCCAGCTGGTCTCGATCCCCCGGGACACCTGGGTCAACGTGCCGAAGTCCAAGGACGGCCGGCACGGCGGCCGGGACGCGAAAATCAACGCCGCCTACGCCTGGGGCGGGATTCCGCTGATGGTGCAGACGGTGGAGAAGTTCACCGGGGTCCGCGTCGACCACGTCGCGATCGTCGACTTCGCCGGCTTCAAGGAGATCGTGGACGCGCTCGGCGGCGTGCAGCTCACCGTCGAGGAGAGCTTCACCTCCACGCACTCGCTGCTGCCGACCGGGCGCCGCGAGTTCAAGAAGGGGCCGCAGACGATGGACGGGGCGCAGGCGCTGGACTACGCCCGGGAGCGCTACGCCTTCAAGGACGGGGACTTCGCCCGCATCCAGCACCAGCAACAGGTGATCCGGGCCATCCTCGACAAGGCCGCCTCCGGTGGGACGCTGGCCAACCCGGCCAAGCTGAATTCCTTCGTCAGGGCCTCCGCGGACGCGGTCTCGGTGGACAAGACCCTCTCCCTTTTCGACATGGGAATGGAGCTGCGGCACCTGCGCAGCGGCAACCTGACCTTCATCACCAGCCCCACCAGGGGGACCGGCCGGGTCGGTGAGGAAAGCGTCGTGTTCGCCAAGACCGACGAGGCCAGGACCTTCTACGACGCGGTGCGCCGGGACGCCGTACCCGAAATCCTGAGTGGAGCGCAGTGACCGGTCGCATCTGACTGCGGGATGCGGCTGCGGCCGCATCCCGCAGCCGGCATCCCGACGGGAGGTCGTCGTCACGGGGGAGGTAGCAGATGTCGACGTGGCCGTTGGCACAGCACGACCCGGCGGTCGGGCTGCCCGACGCCGGCCCGCCGGAGCGGTCCGCGACCGCGCCCTCCACCGATGCTGTCGGGCTCGTCGACCCGGGGACGGAACTGCCGGCGGTGCCCCTTCCCCCCGCCGGGCTGCACCGGCCGCCGCCGCGCCGGGCGGGCAGCGACACGACGACGGTGCTGCCGTACGCCGGTTCCCGGGTCTCGGTGCGGACCCGCCGGCTGCGGGCCTGGATGCTGACCGCGCCGGTCGACCTCGCCGCGCTGCTCGCACCGCTGCTGATCAGCGACCGCTACTGGCGGGGGACCGTCTTCACCGCAGGGCTCACCGTCACCATCTTCGCCGCCGGCGGCCTCTACCGGGGACGCCGGCACATGAGCATCCTCGACGAGCTGCCGAGCCTCTGCGGGCGGCTGCTCGCCTCGTCGGCGATCGTGGCGATCATCGCGGCGATGCGGCACGGCTCGGTCGACTACATGACCGGGTTCATGCGCGGGGTGGCACTCTCCGCCGGGCTGGTCGTCGTCGGGCGTGCGATCACCAGGCAGGCGGTGCTGGTCGCCCGGAAGCGCCGATGGGTGGAGCACAACGCGATCATCGTGGGAAGTGGCGCGATCGCCACCGAACTCGCCCGGCTGCTCCGCCGCTACCCGCAGTACGGCCTGCGCTTCGCGGGATTCGTCGACGTCGAGGCAGAGCGGGCGCCGACGTCGCCACCGCTGCTCGGGACGCTGGACCGGCTCCCCGGCCTGCTCCGGCTGGTCGAGTGCGACGTGCTGGTCGTCGCCGAACCGGACCATCCGGAGCCGCGCCTGATGGAGCTACTGGCCCGACCGGAATACGCGAGCTGTGACATCTGGATCGTGCCCCGGCTCTGGGGCTCGCGGTCGCCGGGGGGACTGCCCGACCACATCGGCGCGATCCCGGTCGTGCAGATCCGGCACACCAGCCTCTCCGGCCTGCGGTGGATGGTCAAACGCACCTCCGACCTGCTCTTCGCCTCCGTCGCGCTGGTGGCGTCCAGCCCGATCCTGCTGCTCTGCGCGCTCGCGACCTGGCTGGAGGGCGGGCGCGGAATCTTCTTCCACCAGGAGCGGATCGGCCGGTACGGAAAGCCCTTCGAGGTCATCAAGTTCCGGACCATGCAGCCGGCCGACGAGATCGAGTCCCGGACCCACTGGTCGATCGCCGGCGACCGGCGGGTCGGCCCGGTCGGCCGCTTCATGCGGCGGACGTCGCTGGACGAGTTGCCCCAGCTCTGGAACATCCTGCGCGGCGACATGACCGTGGTCGGGCCCCGCCCCGAGCGGCCGTACTTCGTGGAGAAGTTCTCCGCCGAGCACCCGGACTACGCGATGCGGCACCGGGTGCCGGTCGGGCTGACCGGGCTCGCCCAGGTGAGCGGCTTGCGCGGCGACACGCCGATCTCCGACCGGGCCCGGTTCGACAACTACTACATCGAGAACTGGTCGCTCTGGCTGGACGTCAAGGTGCTGCTGCGTACGGTCGTGGAGGTGTTCCGGGGCGGCGGCCGGTGACCAGCGCCGACCGGCCGGCGCGACGGTGGGCTAGCCGGTGGGCAGAAACGGCAGCGGGGTCACCTGGTAACCCTCCAGATAGCGGGCCGGGTCGGCGCCGAGCACCGCACCGAGCACGGTGCCGAAGACCTGCCTGAAGTCGACAGTCGCCCTGAGATCGCCGTCGTCCAGGTCGGTCAGGCTGGGCTGCTCGCCGTAGAAGCCGCCGGACACCTGCCCACCGAGCACGAAGACCGGCCCGGCGGTGCCGTGGTCGGTGCCGTCGGACCCGTTCGCCCGGACCCGCCGGCCGAACTCGCTGTAGACCACGACCGTCACCTTGCGGCCCGCCGGCGTCCTGGCCATCCGCGCCACGAAGGCCGTGAGTGCGCCGTCCAACTGGCGGAGCAGCGCCTCGTGTCCGGGCCGCTCCTTGGCGTGCGTGTCGAACCCGCCCAGGCTCACCGAATAGACGCGGGTCGGCACCCCGGCCTCGATGCACTGGGCCACCAGCGACATCTGCGAGGCCAGCGCCCCGGAGCCGCCGGTGCCGGTCGCCTGGCCGGCCGGCCGCCTGCTGGCGTCGGCCCCGGCGGCGTCCTTCGACTCCCGGACGAGCCGCTCCACCCGGAGCAGGTCGGCGTAGGAAGCCGCTGCCCTGGCCAGCAGCGGGGGTTCGCCGACGACCGGCCTCCCCAGCCCGGCGATCGCCGCGGTGTCGATCCCGGACGGCAGCCGGAGCCCGCGGAGATTGACCCGCGCCCCGGCCCCGGACGCCCCGACCAGCAGCGGGGGCAGCACCGGTTCGAAGCTCACCGCGGCCTCCGCGGTGGCGTTCGTGCCGTCCAGCCAGCGGCCGACCCAACCGGTGTAGAGCGGGACGCCCGGTGACGCGGTCTGCCAGATGTCCATCGAACGGAAGTGGCTGCGATCCGGCTTCGGGTAACCGACGCCGAGGACCACGGCGAGGCGTTTGGCGTCCCAGAGTCGCTTCAGCCCGGCGAGGTTCGGGTTCAGGCCGAGCGTGTCGTCGAGGCGCAGGACCTGCTCGTCGGTGTACGCCAGCTCCGGGCGGGCCGAGTGGTACCTGCCGTCGGCGTACGGCACGACGGTGTTGAGCCCGTCGTTGCCGCCGTAGAGCGTGACCAGGACCAGTGTCTGTTCCGGGTCGACCACGGTGGCCCGTGAGGAGCGGCCGAGCAGCTCGGCGAGGCCGAGTGTCGTGGCACCGGCCGCCAGCCCTCCGGCTCCGACCACGCCGGAGGCCACCAGGAACCGGCGTCGGGTGAGCGCGTCCATCAGGTCACCAGATATTCCGGGCTGGCCAGGCCGAGAGTCAGCAACTGGCGCGGGTTCTTCGCGTCCCGCAGCACCGCATAGGTCCGGTCGCTCCACCCGTCGACGCAGAGCAGCCGGGCCACCTCCTCCGGGGTCAACCGGGTGGGCGCGACGAACCCCACGAGCTTGTCGGCAAGGCTCATCCGCACCTCGGCGGCGGCGGACGTCAGCCAGGCGGTGCCGGCCGGCCAGCCGCCGACGCTCGGCGGCGCGAACGGCAGCTGCCCGAGCGCCCGTACGTCGTGGAGGATCTCGGTGGCGGCTTCGGCCGGTAGTGACGCCATCCGTACGCCCAGTTGCCGCATTGCGCCGACCAGCCACTCCACGGGCTGCTTCGGCAGCGTGTGCGCGGTGTCGGGGAAGGCGGCGTCGGAGAACATCGCCCGCAGCATTCGACCCGGTACGGGAAACTCGGCGACCATCCGCTCTCTGGTCTCCTCCGGCAGTGGCTGGGTCGCCGAGGCGTACCGGAACCAGAGCCGCTTTGCGATGAAGCGCGGACACTGTGGCCGGTCCAGCAGCAGGTCGACCAGGCCGGCGGCGTCGAATCTCGCCGTCGTGCCGAGGATGGTCTTCCGACCACTGTCGTGGTGCGGCGGATCGTGCACCGGTGTCCGCCGGCTGAGCACCACCCGCCAGCCGGTCAGGGCCCGGGCGGCCTCCTGCACGTCCCGCTCGGTGTAGTTGCCGATGCCGAGCATGAAGAGTTCGAACAACTCCCGGGCCAGGTTCTCGTTGGGTGCGTCCTTCTTGTTGTAGTGCCCGTCCAGCCAGTAGATCAGCGCCTGGTCCACCACCATGCGGTGCGCCTGCTCCGCGAAGTCGCGTGCCTCCCGCAGCGTACGGTGCTGGGCCAGCATGAGCTGGGCACTCCGGACGTGGTCGGCCGAGGTGGCCCAGTGGCCGTGCCAGAAGAAGATCAGCTTCTCGGTCGCCTGGTGGCTCGCCGCGATCATCCGGTCCAGCCACCACCGCTGGATCAGCTCGACCTGCTCCTTGCGAGCGGCGTCGGCGTTGGCGTGCTGCTCCGGGGTGGGGTTCGGCAGGTAGGCGTGCGGGTCCGGACCGAGCTCCGGGATCGGCGCCCTGGTCGCGCCGACATCCGGACCGCGCGGCTCCAGCAGGTTGGAGAGTGTCGCAGGGTATCCCGACCGCTGGGCCGCGGCCAGCTCCTCGGTTGTCGGGCCGAAACCGGCGCGACGCAGGAGCAGCGCGACATGGTCGGACATGCCAGCACGATATGCGATGAGTCTGCGATATGCGATGGCGCGATGGGACGGCAATGCGACGTACCGCCAAGAACATAGGCCGAAGTGGATTTCAGAGCGCGTCGCCGGGCGACGACCCCGAGCGCGGCGAACCGGTCCCGGATGGACAGGTAGTCTGCTCCAGTCGTCGGGCGAGCCCGGCGCGCCATCCCGCACGGCGAAAGAGGCGGTACATGCTGCCCCACGAGGTCGGACGAGACGTGACGACGACCGGACCAGCCGACGAGGCCCGTCGGTCCGTCGGGACCCGCCACCCCGCCGTACTGGTGCTCGGCACCGCCGAGTGGAACGCGCAGATCGCGACGAACCAGCACTATGTGGTGCGAGAGTTCGCCCGGGCACATCCGACCTACTTCGTCGAGTCCCTGGGCCTGCGGCGGGTCCGCCCCGAGGCCCGGGACCTGCGCCGGATCGCCGCCCGGCTGCGCAACTCCGTCCGTCGACGCGGTCGGATCGGATACCGCCCGGTGCCGGAAGGGGCGAGCGTGATCTCACCGCTGGTGGTGCCGTACCACCGCCGACCCACCCGGCTGGTCAACGGGCTGCTGCTCGAGCGGGCGGTGGCCCGGTGGCGGCGGGCCCCGGACCCGCGGGTGCTCTGGACCTTCACTCCGGTGACGTACGGGCTGGAGCGGCATGCCGATCTCACCGTCTACCACTGCGTCGACCTGCTGAGCGCCTTCCCCGGCGTCGACGCGGTGGCCGTCGCGGCTGGGGAACGGGCCCTCGCCGACCGGGCCCGGCTCGCGATCGCCACAAGTCGCCTGGTCGCCGACCACCTCCGGACGGTGGGATTTCCCGAGGTGAGAACGCTGCCGAACGTCGCCGACATCGACGTCTTCGCGGCGCGCCGCCAGCCCGCCGCGCGGCGGCGCCCGGCCGCACTCTTCGCCGGCAACCTCTCCCCGCACAAGCTGGACGTCGCGCTGCTCCGGGCGCTGGCCCGGGGTCTGCGGGGCCGTGGCGAGCTGCTGCTGGCCGGACCGCTGGCCGCCGGCGGCGGCGGGTTCGGTCGCGAACTCGCCGAGTTGGAGCGGCTCGGCGCGACGTACCTCGGCGTGCTCACGGTCGACCGACTGGCCGAGGTCGCCGGCACCTGCACTGTGGGATTGATCCCGTACGCCCTCAACGACTACACGCTCGGGGTCAGCCCGTTGAAGTGCTACGAATACCTCTCCGCGGGGCTCCGGGTGGTCAGCACGCCGCTCCCGGACATGCTCCGGGCCGCCGCCGGCAGCGACGCCGTCGACGTCCGCGACTCGGTTCCCGGGTTCGTCGCGCGCGTCGTCGAGATGATCGGCCCGAGCAGCGACGCCGAGTTGGCGAGCAGAGGTCGGCAGGCCGAGGGCTTCGGTTGGCGGTCCAGGGGCGAGGTGCTCCGGGGCATCCTCGCCGGAAGCGTCGACCAGTACCCCTCGTTCGGGGCGGGGCGGTCCCGTGGCTGAGCTCAAGGTGGTCGGGCCGGTGCGCACCGGGGCGGCGGGCGGGGGAGGCCGGGCACGGTTCCGCAGCCTGGCCCGGCAGCTCATCGGCCCCCGCAACCTGCCGGTCAAGGTCGGCGTGCTGCTCGTCCTCGCCGTGCCGCAGCTCTACCTTCTTCCCGAGGGGCTGATCGACGTCCCGCTCAGCACCTTCTGGACGCTTTTCCTGGCGCCGGGGGTGCTGCTCTGCGTTCTCCGCGCACCGGACCGGGCACTGCTGCGGGACCGCCTGGTCCAGGTGGTCCTCGCCCTGCTCGGGATCCGGGTCGCGGCGCTGCTCTGGTCGCCGGAGCCCCGGGCCGGACTTCAGTCGATCATCGTATTGGGACAGTTCCTACTCAGCATCGCCCTCTTCGTGCGGTTGGCCCGCCTGGGCGCCGAGCCGCTGCGCCGGATCCAACGCTGGTACTGGCCGTGGGTGCTCGCCGAGGTCGCTCTCGTGCTCCTCTTCCGGTTCCAGCCCGGGATCGAGGACGCGTTCCTCCGGTCGGTCGGCGGCTTCTTCGCCGGCCAGAACACCGTTGCCGCGCTCTACGCCGACCGGCCGAACAACGTCTTCGACGACGCCAAGTCCGGCGGCGTCTTCGTCAACGCGAACGTCGCCGCGATGTTCCTCGGGGTCAACGGCCTGGCCGGGCTGGCCCTGGCGTCGATGACCGGGTCCCGCTGGGCACGGCTGGTCGGGGTCGCCGCGTTGGTGGCGGTGCCGTTCACCGGGTCGAAGTCTGCCACCGTGCTGGTCGTGGTACTGCCCGCGCTCGCCTTCGCGGCATACCGGTTGCGGCGCGGGGTGACCCCGGCGGTCCGGCGCACCCTGCTGGGAGCGGTAGCCGGGCTGGTCGCGCTCGGGATCGCCGTGTTGGCCGTCAACCGGAGCTTCCTCGACGCGCTCGTGGAGGCATTCGTCGTCCGTGCGGAGATCTGGCAGTACGGAGCGGAGGCGTTCGGTCGGACTCCCCTGCTCGGCCTCGGCTACGGCGGCTGGGACATCGGCTTCGGTCGGTACGCGCTCGAACACGACATCTACCGCGTCTTCCCGCCGCACAATCTGCTGCTTGCCGCCTGGGCGGTGACCGGGATCGTGGGACTCGCGCTGACCCTCGGGTACGTCGGGTTCGTCGCCCGGGCCGTCGTCCGGGGTGGCCGCCTCGGTGTGCACGACCGGTTCGTCGCCTTCGGGGGGGCGGCGCTGGCCTGGACCCTGATCCAGGGCATGGGGGAGAACACCGACATCTTCGGCGACATCCACTTCGTACCGATCGTCGCCCTACTGATCGCATACCTCATCCGGCCCGGGCTTCCGGACCGGCCCGACGGCGAGGAGTCGAGCGGAGATGATCCACCAGCCGACCGTGGGGATCCTGAGGCACCAGCAGTTCCAGCCGTCGGAGACCTTCATCGCGAACCAGGCCCGGGCGCTGCGGACCTTCCGGCCGCTGCTGGTGGCGAGGGATCCGGTACCCGGCAGCACGCCCCGGGGTGACGGTTCCGGCGTGCCGACGGGTCAGGGTTCCGACGCGCTCCGGGACGGCGCGGTCAGCGTCGCGGGATTCGGCCGGACCGGGCTGCTGTCGTACACCCTGACCCGCCGGTCGGCGCGGTTGCGGCGGCTCCTCGCCGAGCGGCACGTCGCGCTCCTGCACGCCCACTTCGGCGTCGAGGGGGCGTACGCGGCCCCGCTGGCGCGCGGACTGCGGATCCCGCTCGTCACCACGCTGCACGGTTTCGACGTCACGCTGAGCCGGGCCCGCCTGTTCCGCTCCGGCAGGATCTCCTGGGTGAACTACGCGATCTGGCGTGACGACCTCCTGGAGACCGGGGCCACCTTCGTCTGCGTCTCCGAGTACGTCCGGCGCTGCGCGCTGGAGTGGGGCTATCCGGACGACCGCCTCGTGGTGTTGCCGATCGGGGTGGACGTCGACCTGATCCGGCCCGCCCCGGTCGTCGAGCGGCCCCGGATCCTGCACGTGGCGCGGCTGGTGGAGGTGAAGGGGACGGCGGATCTGCTCCGGGCCTTCGCCGTGGTGCGCCGGGCGGTGCCCGATGCCGAACTGGTGCTGATCGGTACCGGGCCGCTCCGGGAGCGGCTCGGCTCCCTCGCCGCCGAGCTCGGCCTCGGCGACTCGGTCCGGTTTCTCGGCGCGCTGCCGTACGCCGAGACGCTGGACTGGATGGCTCGGTCCCGGCTGCTCTGCCTGCCCAGCGTGACCGCGGCCACGGGCGCCCGGGAAGGGCTCGGGATGGTGCTGCTGGAGGCGGCGGCGCTGGGCCGGCCCGTGGTGGGGACGGAGCACGGCGGGATCCCGGAGGCGGTGACCGACGGGGTCAACGGCTTCCTCGTCGCCGAGCACGATGTCGGTGGGCTGGCCGAGCGGCTGCTCGGATTGCTGCGCGACCAGGATCTCTCCGCGCGCCTCGGCCGGGCCGGGCGGGAGATGGTCGTCGAGCGCTTCGACCTGCGCCGGCAGACCGCGAAGCTGGAGGCGCTGTACCGGAGCCTGTTGTGATCGACTCGATCCTGGTCTTCTCCCGCTCGACCCCCCACCACGTCATCGGCGGGATGGAGACGCTGGCCTGGAACCTCGCCGTGCAGTTGGCCGGGCACGTCCGGCAGGTCCGGCTCGTCACCACGGCCCTACCCGGGACCGACGCTCCGTTCGGAGCGGAGGGCGTCGAGGTGGTGCCGCTGCCCGGCACCGCGCCGGGACGGTACTCGGCCGCGTGGTGGGCCGAGTCGCGCCGGTACTGGGACGCGCTGCCCGCACCGCCGGACGCGGTCCTGTCGGTGAGCGCAGGGGCGTACTCGGTGGCACGGACGAGGCGGCCGGCGCCGGGACGGGCACGGTCGGGGCGGCCCGGTACGCCCTTCGTGTTGCAGGCCCACGGCACCTCGGCGATGGAGTTCGGGTCGAAGCTGCGGGCCGGCAGCCTCCGGTCGCTGGCCACCTCGCCGAAGAACCTTCTCGCGCTGCCCCGGGACCTTGCCCGCTATCGGGACTTCGACCGGATCGTGGCGGTCGGGGAGCGGGTGGTGGAGTCGCTGACCGGCCGGCCGTTGCGCTGGTCGACGCCGCCGGAGCGGGTCAGCCTGATCCCGAACGGAGTGCGGCCGGCCGACTTCGGCTTCGACGCGGCGGCCCGGGCGGAGGTACGGGCCCGGTTCGGGATCGGCGATGAGGTGATCGCGGTCGGGTGCGTCGGTCGGCTGCACGTACAGAAGCGGCTGGACCGGGCGATCCGGGTAGCGGCGGCGCTGCGGGACGGGGGTCTCGGCGATCGGTTCCGGTTCCTGCTCGTCGGTGGCGGCCCGGACGGGCCCCGGCTCCGGCGGCTGGCCGGGCGACTCGGCGTGCGGGACATGGTCACCTTCGTCGGTCCGGTCGACCCGACGGAGGTGCGGAGATACCACTCCGGTGCCGACGTCGCTCTGCTCACCACGGCCCGGCTCGAAGGGCTGCCGATGACGGTCCTGGAATCCCTGGCCTGCGGGCTGCCCTGCGTGGTGCCGACGCGAGCGATCGGCGGTGCGCCGCTCGGACCGGTGCTGCACCAGGTGGACCCGGACGACCCGGAGGCGGTCGCGGAGGCGCTTCGGGCTGCCGTCCGGACGCCCGGCGGCCGGGCCAGCCTGCTGCCGGCCGAACTCACCCTCGACCACTGTGCCCGGAGCTACCTGGACCTCTTCGAGGAACTTCGAGGTCGGTCCGGGCCACCATGACCAGCATCTTCCTTCGGCTGGTCTTCGGCGGCCTGATCGGCAAGATCCTGGGCCTGGCCCGGGAGGTGCTGCTGGCGGCTCTCTTCGGAGCCGGCCGTGCGGTCGCCGCCAACCGGGTCGCGATGACGGCAACCCTGATACCGATCAACTTTTTCACCGCCGACGCGCTGACCGCGGGCTTCCTGCCGCTCTACGTCCGGTACCGGCGGGAACACCCGGCACTGGCCCTCGCGCTCTACCGGACGGTGCGGGCCCTGCTCGGGGCCTTCTCGCTGATCCTGGTGGCGGCACTGGTGCTCGGCCGTCGGCACTGGGTGGAGCTGCTGGCGCCCGGACTCGATGCGGCGACGGCGGAACTCGCCGCCACGATGTTGGGCATTGCGGCGCTCTCCGTACCCTGCTACGTGCAGTACAACCTGTACACGCTTGTCGGTCTGGCGCACGACGACGTACGGCTGATCAACCTGCGCCCCTCGGTGCAGAGTCTCGGTCTGATCGGCGCCACGGTCGCCGCGTACCTCTCCGGAGAGGTCGTCCTGCTGGCCTGGGGCTTCACGGTGCCGTATCTGCTGTTGAGCGGCTGGGGCGCGTTCTGGGTCCGGCGTCGAGGCTACCTGGCGCCGGCTTCCGCCGGAGCCTCGCCGGGCGCCCCGGACGGTACGGCGGCACCGCCGCCCCGGATCGCCTACCGGGTGGCGGTGGGCGAGTTCTGGCGCAGGCTGCGGCCGCTGCTGCTGATCCCGGTGATCCTGCAGGGGTCGATCGGTGTCGAGCGGGCGGTCGGCTCGCTGCTCGGCGTCGAGGTGGTGGCGGCGACCGAGTACGCCCGGTTCGTCGTCGACTCCGCCATGGCGCTGCTCGCCGCCCCGCTCGGCCTCGCCGGACTGGCGTCGTTCGCCAGGTTGGAGCCGGAGGAGGTGACCGGGGCACTGCGCCGGCTGCTGCCGCCGGTGCTCTTCGTGGCCGTGCCGCTCTCCCTGGTCCTCTGCCTGAACAGTCGGGGCATCGTCACCCTGCTCTATGCCCGCGGCGCCTTCGACGAGCGGGCGGTCGACGTCTCCGCCACGCTGCTCCTCGGCTTCGCGCTCGGGGTCTGGGCCCAGGTGATCGGCTACACCCTGGTCAAGGTGCTCAACGCCCGAGGGGCCAACCGCCAGGTCGCGCTCGTGATGGCGGTCTCCTGCGCGGCGGCGATCGTGACGAATCTGCTGCTGTTCCGGCACTGGGGTGCGATCACGCTGGGCGTCGCGGCATCGGTCGGCGGTCTGTTGACGTTCGTGCTGTCGGCCCGGCTGCTCGGGGTACTCGGCGACTGCCTGCGGTTGATCGTGGTGCTGTTGCCCGGCGCGGCCGGTGCCGCCGGGCTGGGCTACCTGCTGGCCGGGCCCGGCCTGCCCCGGCTGATCGCCTCGACGGCGGCGATCCTGCTGGTCTGGATCGGATACCCGGTGCTGGTTCCCGGGCTCCGGCGAACATTACTGTCGGCCTTCTGGAGCCGGGCACGGCAACTCGTCGCGGGGCGGAATCGCACCTGACACCCTGCGGTAGGGTCCGGGCGTTGGCGCGGGCACCGTCCCGCGTCCCGACCGCCGAATGTGGAATCGGCGTGGTTCGCCCGGACCGATGGAGCGACGGCATGCAACGACGACCATCCGCACCGCGGGACGGGGCCGCCGCTCCGTCGCCGGCCGGCACGCTCGCCGGCCGCCCCGTGGCGCTGGTACACGAGTGGTTCGGTGCCACCGGTGGCTCGGAGAACGTCTTCCGGCAGATCGCGGCGCAGGTGCCGCACGCCGAGCGGTTCGTGCTCTGGCAGGACCGGGACTCCGACGAGCCGGGTCTGCGCGAGTCGTGGCTGGCCCGCACCTGGCTGCGGCGTTCCAAGGCGGCGGCGTTGCCGGTGATGCCGCTGGTCTGGCGGACCCTCACCCGGCAGCACTTCGACGTGGTGATCTCATCCAGCCACGCCTTCGCGCACACGGTGCGGCTGGTTGGGGCGGGGCCGACCCGATATCTGAGCTACGTCCACTCACCGGCCCGGTACCTCTGGAGTCCGGCCTTCGACGGCAGGGGCAGCAACCCGCTGCTGGGGCTGCCCCGGAAGGCCCTGCGGACCGCCGACGTACGGCTCAGCCGGCACGTGCACAGCTATGCCGCCAACTCGCGGGAGGTCCGGGCGCGGATCCAGCGCTACTGGCGGCGCGACGCGACGGTCGTCAATCCACCGGTGGACGTGGAATTCTTCTCCGGTGCTCCCGCCGCCGACCGGGCCCAGTCCCGGGACTATCTGCTCGGAGTGGGACGGTGGATTCCGTACAAGAACTTCGATCTGGTCATCGCGATCGCCGAGGCCGCCGGGATGCCGCTGGTCATCGCCGGTTCGGGGCCGGAGGAGCAGAATCTGCGCCGCGCTGCGGCCCGGGCCGGGGTGCCGGTCGGGCTCGAGGTCCGGCCCGACCGGGAGCGGCTTCGCCGGCTCTACTGGGGAGCCCGGGCGCTGCTCTTCCCGGTACACGAGGACTTCGGCATCATTCCGGTGGAGGCCCAGGCATGCCGGACGCCGGTACTCGGACTCCGCCGGGGCGGTCTGCTCGAAACGGTGGTCGACGGAGAGTCCGGCTTCCTCGTGGATGCGCTTGCACCGCGTGACTACGTCCCGCTGCTCGGCCGCCTTGACGAGTTGGAGCCGACGCGGATCGCGGCCCAGGCCGCCAGGTTCTCCGAGCGCGAGTTCGCGACCCGGCTGGCCGACTGGATCGCGGAGAGCGTCCCCGGGTAGCCGAGCCGGGTCGTGATCGGCAGGGTCGTGAACGGCAGGTAGGAGCACCGGTCAAGCGGGGATTCCGATCAGAAGATCAGCGTCTCGCGCAGATAGGTGGCGACCCGACGTAGGTCGTTCGCCCCGCTCGTCGGCGCAGTCAACCGAAGCACGAGCTGACGGTCGATCACGCCATCGCTGCCGCCCCGGAAGTACGCGACCACGATCAGGCCGTGTCGTTCCGCGCCGTCCTGGACGAACGTGGCCTCCGCGTACGTGGCGAACTGGCTGCTGCGGGTCCAGCGCTTGCCCCATGCCTCCTCGGCCTGCCGCATGGCGATCTGCTGCGAATCGTCGCAGGGCTGCGGGCAGTCCCGGACGATCAGCTCACCACCGGCCTGCGGGGTCTGCCCTGCGGGCACACCACAGTTGTATTTGACGTACCCCTGGGCCCGGCCGCCGAGGGTGCACTCCCAGTCGATCGGCACCTTGACCTGGAACCCCACACCCTCCAGGCCGGAGAGGGTGCGGACGTTGTCCCGTTCGGTGAAGGTCGGCCACTGTGCCGGCCAGGAGCCGCCGGCAGGCGGCTCCAGCCCCGGTTGCAGCGGCGGGCTCGTGGCCGGCGGTAGCTCCGGGAGGGCGCTGGCGGTCGGGGTGGCGTCCGGCGGGGTGGGATCATCGCCGGAGGAGACGACAGCGTAGACGGTGCCGACACCGGCCAACAGGACCACCACGGCCACCCCGACCAGCAGCCAGAGCCGGCCGCGCCTCGGCGTGGGCTCCGAGGGCACGATGTGCCGGACCGGCGAGTAGAGCGGATCGTACGAGGAAGCATCCGTCGACGGCCCGGCCGAGTACGGCCGCGGCATCTCGGGCAGCGGCTGCGGCGACCCGGAGATCGGGCCCGGCGGCCCCGAGGTCTGGTACGGAGGCCCGGAGGTCTGGTACGGCGGTGCCGAGTTCTGGTACGGCGGTGCGGAACTCTGGTACGGCGGAGCCGAGTTCTGGTCCGGCGGCACGGAGACCTGGTAAGGCGGGGCGGAGCTGTGGTGCGGGGACGTCGCCCCCTGGTCCGGCGGGGCCGAGGTCTGGTGCGGCGGGGCGGAGCTCTGGTGCGGCGGGGCCGAGGTCTGATGTGTCGGTGTCGGTGTCGGTGTCGGTGTCGGTGTCGGTGTCGGTGTCGGTGTCGCGTTCGTCGACGGCGTTGGCTGCGGTGGCCCGGCCTGCCACGGGTTCGGTGGCGCCACGTCCTGGCCCAGTCGCGTGGTGGGAGTGGCCAGCCCTTCGTCGTCCGGTACCGGAGAGCCGTTGGCCGCCGCCTCGACCGGCGGGGTGACGGCGGTCTTCGTGGTCGGCGGTTCGCCGTCGCCGAGCCCGTCCTGGGCGGGGCGGCACTCCATGCCGAGCGCCGCGAAGAGCCGCTCCCCACCGCCGCTGTCGCCGGCGGAGTAGGCGACCCAGGGCGCGGCGGCGGCGAATTCGGCGTGTACGTACCGGGGCCCGCCCGAGCCAGGCTGGGCCAGCGCGTGCGCGGTGCCCACGAACGCGTCCCGCCAGCGCTGGTCACCCGCGACAGCGGCGTCGAGCACGGCCACCGTGTAGGAGTTGCCCTGTCCGTCGATGGCGGACCAGACGCTGCCGACCTGGCAGAGGCTGACCGCCTCGATGAACCGGTACGGACCCACTGGCTGCATCCCAACCCACTTCCGCTTCGCTCTGTGCGGATCCTAGCGAGGCGTGACCAGTGCACCCGAGGCCCCTGGCGGAGCCCGGTGGTCGTGTATTGCCCGCAGTCGTCCGGTGATAGTACCTGAGTACTGACACAGGGTGCCGGGCCCGACCGGGCGTCCCGTGCCTGGTCAGCCGGATCCCTTGTGGAGGCTGGCGAGCAACCGTTCACCGGCTGGCCATGGGCCGTAGCCGCTCGCGGTCTCGACGTGCCCGGCGTCGCCCGCGTCGAACAGCTCGGCCCCCCAGTCGGCGGCGTAGCGCTCGAACTGTGCGAACGTGGTGTACGGGTCGGTGCGGCTGGCCACCAGGATCGACCGGAACGGCAGCGGGGTGCGGGGTACCGGGGTGTGGACACCGTCGTCCGGCGGGCCGTCCGGCTCGGACGTCCACTTCGGGTCGACGTGCGGCGGGGTGACGAGCAGGGCCGCCCGGACCAGGGCGGTCGCTCCTGTCTGTTCGGCCGCCCAGGCCGCGACGCTGAGGCAACCCGCGCTGTGTGCCACCAGGACGGCGGGCTCGGTCACCGGCACCTCCCTGCCACCGGTCACGGCATGGTGCAGTGCGGCGACCCGCTCCGCCAGCGTGAAGGGAGGGCCGGGTGGGTAGGGCGCCCACCGGTAGTGCGGGTGGGCGTCGGCCCAGCGTCGCAACCAGTGTTCCGGTCTCGGACGGCCGCGCCCCGGCACGAGCAGGATCCGGCTCACCGGCCCAGCGTAGTGCCGCCCCGCAGCCGGACGGCAGCCGTCCCGGCGGGTCGACGAAACGGGCGGCCGGCGCCTCGACGGGGCGCCGAACGGGCGGCCCCCGCCTCGACGGGGCGCCGAACGGGTGACCGCCGCCTCGGCGGAGCGACCTCCGGGCGGTCGCCGCCGACCGCTCGACGTCCCAGGGCGACCGCTCGACGCCTGGGCCGGACCTGCGGATTTCCCGCTCTCCCGTTACTGAAGCGTTACGGTGTACGGTTTGACTGCCTTAATGTTAGCGGTAACACTCTGCTCGCGACCTGAGCACGCGAGCTACGGCATCGGGGCTGGCGGAAGCCGAGCCCGAAGTAGGAGAGGTGGACATGCCGCCGGCCAAACACCCACAGATCTGGTTCCTCACCGGGAGCCAGCACCTGTACGGTCCGGAGACCCTCGACCAGGTCGCGACGCAGTCGCAGCAGATCATGCGTACGCTCACCGGCTCCGGCCGGATCGTCGCGGACATCGTCTGGAAGCCCGTACTCACCGAGGCGTCGGCGATCCGCGCGGTCATGCTCGATGCCAACGCCGACCCCGACTGTCTCGGCGTGATCGCGTGGATGCACACCTTCTCACCCGCCAAGATGTGGATCAGCGGCCTGGACTCGCTCCGCAAACCGCTGCTGCACCTGCACACCCAGCTCAACGAGGCGCTGCCCTGGGAGTCCATCGACATGGACTTCATGAACCTCAACCAGGCCGCGCACGGCGACCGGGAGTTCGGCTTCATCCAGACCCGGCTCGGGCTGGCCCGCAAGACGATCGCCGGGCACGCCTCCGATCCCGCCGTGGTGGCCCGGATCGACGAGTGGGCCCGGGCCGCGCTCGGCTTCGACCACCTGCGCAACCTCCGGCTGGCCCGGTTCGGCGACAACATGCGCGACGTCGCGGTCACCGAGGGCGACAAGGTCGAGGCCGAGCTGCGGTTCGGTGTCTCGGTCAACACGTACGGGGTCAACGACCTGGTCGAGGTGGTCGACCGGGTCACCGAGGACGTGATCGACCGGCTGGTCGGCGAGTACGCCGACACGTACCAGCTCGCGCCCGCACTGGCCAAGGACGGTGACCGGCACGACTCGCTGCGGTACGCGGCCCGGATCGAGGCCGGCCTGCGGCAGTTCCTCACCGAGGGCGGGTTCGGGGCCTTCACCACGAACTTCCAGGATCTCGGCGGGCTGCGCCAGCTTCCCGGCCTGGCGGTGCAGCGGCTGATGGCCGACGGCTACGGCTTCGGCGGCGAGGGCGACTGGAAGACGTCGACGCTGCTCGCCGCCGTCAAGGCGATGGGCGCCGGCCTGCCCCGGGGCACCTCCTTCATGGAGGACTACACCTACCACTTCGGGCCGGGCGAGCCGAAGATCCTCGGCGCGCACATGCTGGAGGTCTGCCCGAGCATCGCCGGCGGACGCCCCTCCTGCGAGATCCATCCGCTCGGCATCGGCGACCGGGAGGACCCGGTCCGGCTGGTCTTCGACGCGACGACCGGGCCGGGCGTGGTGATCGGCATGGCCGACCTCGGCGACCGGTTCCGCCTCGTCGCCAACGAGATCGAGGTGGTGCCGCCGGACCAGCCGATGCCGAAGTTGCCGGTGGCGCGCGCGGTCTGGAAGCCGGCCCCGTCCCTGAGCACCTCCGCCGAGGCGTGGCTCACCGCCGGGGGGCCGCACCACACCGTACTCACCCAGGCGGTCGGGTCGGCGACGCTGCGCGACTTCGCCGACATGCTGCACACCGAGCTCGTCCTCATCGACGAGCGGACCACGCCGGCAGACTTCCGCGACCGGCTGCGCTGGAACCAGGCGTACTACCGACTCGCCCAGGGGCTGCCCGGCCGGGCCTGACCGCGCTTCCACTCCTACCCGCACCACCCACCCACCAGAGGTGTGTTAGGAAGGGGCCCTTCTTCTACAGAAAGCGATAAGTGGGGGCCCTTCCTTGCATCTCTACGAATGGAGGAAGGTATGAAACACGCCCGGCTCGCGGCGGCGGCCAGCGCGGCCGTGCTCGCCGTCGCGCTCACCGCGTGCGGATCGAGCACCAAGACCGTGGACCAGGAGGCCGGTTCCGGCGACAACGCCGGGGCGCTCGTCGGGGTCACCATGCCGACGAAGTCCTCCGAACGATGGATCCACGACGGCGACAACGTCAAGGCGGGCCTGGAGAAGCTCGGCTACACCGTCGACCTCCAGTACGCCGAGAACGACATCCCCGCCCAGGTGAACCAGATCGAGAACCAGATCACCAAGGGCGCCAAGGTGCTGATCATCGCCTCGATCGACGGCACCGCCATCACCACGCAGCTGCAGAACGCCGCGGACAACAAGATCCCGGTCATCGCGTACGACCGGCTGATCCGTAACAGCCCGAACGTCGACTACTACGCCACCTTCGACAACTTCAAGGTCGGGGTGCAGCAGGCGACCTCGCTGCTGGTCGGGTTGAAGGTGAAGAACCAGGACGGCACGGACGGCACCGCCAAGGGGCCGTTCAACATCGAGCTCTTCGCCGGCTCGCCGGACGACAACAACGCCACCTTCTTCTTCAACGGCGCGATGTCGGTGCTCCAGCCGTACATCGACAACGGCACGCTTGTGGTGAAGAGCGGGCAGACCGACTTCAAGACCGTCGCGATCCTGCGCTGGGATCCCGGCACGGCACAGCGCCGGATGGAGGACCTGCTCACCAAGACGTACGGCGGCGGCGCGAAGGTGAACGGGGTGCTCTCGCCGTACGACGGGCTCTCGATCGGCATCCTGTCGGCGCTGAAGAGCAACGGCTACGGCAGCGGCGGGCAGCCGTACCCGGTCGTGACCGGGCAGGACGCCGAGGTGGCGTCGGTGAAGTCCATCATCGCCGGCGAGCAGTACTCGACCATCTACAAGGACACCCGGCAGCTCGCCGAGGTGGCGGTCAGGATGGCCGACGCGGTGCTCAAGGGGGACAAGCCCGAGGTCAACAACGAGACGGACTACAACAACGGCAACAAGGTCGTACCCTCCTTCCTGCTCGACCCGGTGATCGTCAACAAGGAGAACTACCAGGCGGCGCTGATCGACACCGGCTACTACAAGCCGGAACAGCTCCAGTAGCACAGTGGTCGCCAACCAGTAGTCGTACCGTCGCGGCGGTCTCCCGGGGGCACGCACCGCGTACCCCGGGCGGCCGCCGCGGCACGCCGGCACGCCCGGCGAGACCAGCCCACCCACCAACGCTGGAGGCGATCCGTTGGCATGACCGACGACATTCTGCGGATGCGGGACATCACCAAGACCTTTCCCGGGGTACGCGCCCTCGAGCAGGTCGACCTCTCGGTACGCCGGGGCGAGATCCACGCGATCTGCGGCGAGAACGGCGCCGGAAAGTCGACGCTGATGAAGGTGCTCTCCGGGGTCTACCCGCACGGCTCCTACTCCGGGGAGATCTCCTTCGAGGGGCAGCGCTGCGCGTTCTCCGACATCCGGGACAGCGAGCGGCGCGGGATCGTCATCATCCACCAGGAGTTGGCGCTCTGCCCGCAGCTCTCCATCGCCGAGAACATCTTCCTCGGCAACGAGCGGGCCAGCCGGGGCCTGATCGACTGGAACCGGACCAACCACGAGGCCGCGGCGCTGCTCGCCCGGGTCGGCCTGCGCGAGAACCCGCTGACGCTGATCAGCGACATCGGCGTCGGCAAGCAGCAGCTCGTCGAGATCGCCAAGGCGCTGGCCAAGCGGGTCCGGCTGCTCATCCTCGACGAGCCGACCGCCGCCCTCAACGACCAGGACTCGGCGCACCTGCTCGGCCTGCTGCGCGGGCTGCGCGACGAGGGGATAACCTGCGTCATCATCTCGCACAAGCTGAACGAGGTCGCGGAGATCGCCGACCGGATCACGATCCTGCGGGACGGCCGGACCATCGAGACCCTGGACCTCGTCACCGACGAGGTGACCGAGGACCGGATCATCTCCGGGATGGTCGGCCGGGACCTCGACCACCGGTTTCCGCCGCGCGAGCCCCGGATCGGCTCGGAGGTGCTGCGGATCGAGGACTGGACGGTGCACAGCCCGACCCAGCACGGCCGGGTGGTGGTCTCGGGCGCCAACCTGACGCTGCGGCGCGGCGAGGTCGTCGGGCTGGCCGGGCTGATGGGCGCCGGCCGGACCGAGCTGGCGATGAGCGTCTTCGGACGCTCGTACGGGGCGAACATCTCCGGCCGGCTGGTCAAGGACGGCAGGGAGATCAGCGTACGGTCGGTGCGGGACGCGATCCGGCACGGCATCGCGTACGCGACCGAGGACCGCAAGCGGTACGGCCTGAACCTGATCGAGGACATCAAGCGGAACGTCTCCGCCGCCGGTCTGGGCAGGCTGGCCCGGCGCGGCTGGGTCGACGACAACCGGGAATACCAGGTCGCCGACGAGTTCCGGGCCAGCCTGGGCATCAAGGCGCCGAGCGTGCTGAGCGTGACCGGCAAGCTCAGCGGCGGCAACCAGCAGAAGGTCGTGCTGTCAAAGTGGATCTTCACCAACCCTGACGTGCTGATCCTGGACGAGCCGACCCGGGGCATCGACGTCGGTGCCAAGTACGAGATCTATTCGATCATCAACCGGCTCGCCGACGAGGGAAAGGCGATCCTGGTCATCTCCTCCGAGCTGCCCGAGCTGCTCGGCCTCTGCGACCGCATCTACACCCTCTCCGCCGGCCGGATCACCGCCGAGGTGCCGCGGGCCGAGGCGACCCAGGAGCACCTGATGCGGTTCATGACCAAGGGCCAGGCCGACCACGGTGACGCCCGCAACGGCGGTGACGCCCGCAACGGCGGTGACGCCCGCAACGGCGGTGACGCCCGCAACGGCGGTGACGCCCGCAACGGCGGTGACAAACCGGGTCGCACCGAGGACCGGAACGACCCGACGAACGGACAGGAGCAGCTTCGATGAGCACCACCGCACCCACCAACGCCGACATCGCGGTGAGTGGCCCCGGTCTCGCCGAACCGTCGCCCCCGAGCGGCGGGCCCGGCCGTCGGTTGTCGATGAACCTGCGGCAGAGCGGCATCTACGTCGCCTTCGCGCTGATCGTGCTGCTCTTCTCGGTGCTGACCGACGGGGCGTTGCTGCAACCGCAGAACATCTCGAACATCGTCGTGCAGAACTCGTACGTGCTTATCCTGGCGATCGGGATGATCCTGATCATCATCGCCGGGCACATCGACCTCTCCGTCGGCTCGGTGGTGGCGGTGACCGGGGCGGTGGCCGCAGTGCTGATGGTCGAACACGACGTGCCCTGGCCGCTGGCGCTGGTTGTCACCCTCGTCGTGGGCGGGCTGATCGGCGCCTGGCAGGGCTTCTGGGTCGCGTACTTCGGGATCCCGGCCTTCATCGTGACCCTGGCCGGCATGCTGCTGTTCCGGGCGCTCACCCTGACCGTGCTCGGCAACCAGGGCATCGGCCCGTTCCCGGACCCGGTCCGCACCCTGGCCAACGGCTTCACCGAGGGCTACCTCGGCAACGTCGGGCTCGGGGTGCTCGGCGGGGCCGACCTGTTCAGCCTGCTGGTCGGGATCGCGGCGGTGGTCGGCTTCGCGGTGGTGCAGTGGCGCGGCCGGATGGCGCGGCTCGCGTACCAGCAGGGGGTCGAGCCGTTCCCGCTCTTCGTATTCAAGATCGCCGCGGTGGCCGTGGTCGTGATGACCGTGGTGGTGCAGTTGGCCCGGTTCAGGAACCTGCCGTGGGTGCTGGTGCTGCTCGCCGGGCTGGTGCTGGCGTACACGCTGCTGACCAACCGGGCCGTCTTCGGCCGGCAGATCTACGCGGTCGGTGGCAACCTCCAGGCCGCGACCCTGAGCGGGGTCAAGGTCAGGTCCGTCGTCTTCTGGATCTTCGTCAACATGGGTGTGCTGGCCGCGCTCGCCGGGATCATCTTCGCCGGCCGGCTCAACCAGGCCGGACCGACCGCCGGCAACGCCTTCGAACTCGACGCCATCGCCGCCGCGTTCATCGGCGGGGCGGCGGTGCAGGGCGGCGTCGGGAGGGTGGTAGGGGCGATCACCGGCGGCCTGATCATGGGTGTCATCAACAACGGCATGTCCCTGATCGGTGCCCCGAGCGAGCGGGTCATGCTGGTCAAGGGCGCCGTACTGCTCGCGGCGGTGGCCTTCGACGTCTGGACCAAGCGTCGCGCCGGCGCGGCCCGGTAACGCCACACGGTCGGCGGCGGTACGGGCGCGCACCGTCGCCGGCCACGGGTCCGGCCGGGTCGGCGGGATGTCGGCCCGGGACGGTCGTCAACGTATCCGGGTGTAGGTCAGTGCGAAGTCGACGTGCCAGGGTCCCCGCGCATCCGGTGTCTCCGGACGTACCGCACGTCGGTGCCGCGACCGGGGTGGTGGTCGCCGAGATCGGCCGCGACCGGCGCCGTCTCCGGCTTGCCTCGACGCGCTCGGCGGCGTGGGCGCCAGATCCTGACGCCCATTGATACCGTCCGTTGCGTGATCGCCACGCCTGCCGCCCTCGGCGTCGACTTCGGCACCTCGCACACCGTGGCCGCGCTACGGATGCCGAGCGGCCGGATCGAGTCGCTGCTCTTCGACGCGTCGCCGCTGCTGCCGTCGGCGGTGTTCGCGCAGCCGGACGGTCGACTGCTGATCGGTCACGACGCGCTGCGCGGCGCCCGGGTCGATCCGGGCCGCCTGGAGCCGCATCCCAAGCGTCGCATCGACGACGGCACGTTGCTGCTGGGCCACGTCGAGATCGCGGTGGCGGAGGCGATCCGGGCGGTGCTCGCCCGGGTGGCCCAGACCGCCGCGCGGGCACTCGGCGCCGCGCCCCGGCCGGCGGTGCTGACCCACCCGGCGACGTGGGGTGCCCGGCGCCGTGCGGTACTGGCCGAAGCCGCGTCCGGGGCCGGGCTGGGCGAGGTCCGGCTGGTGGCCGAGCCGGTCGCCGCCGCGCTGTACTTCACGGAGGTGCTCGGTCACCGCGTGGAGGAAGGTAGCACGCTCGTGGTGTACGACCTCGGCGGCGGCACGTTCGACATCAGCGCGGTGCGGCGGGGGGTCGATGGTGGCTGGGAGGTGCTGGCCACCGCAGGGCTGGACGACGTGGGCGGGGTGGACATCGACGCCGCGATCGTCGACTGGATGGTTGCCCAGGTCGGCACCGAGCTCGTCGGGCGAGGCACCGGGCTTGCCGAGATGCGACGGCAGCACGTCGTGCAGGAGGAGGCGCGGGCCGCCAAGGAGCAGCTCAGCCGGGGCACGGCGGCACCGATCGTCCTGCCGGGACCGGATCGCGACCTCCACCTCACCCGCGACGAGTTCGAGCAGGTGGCCCGGCCCTTCCTGGACCGGACGGTGGCCCTGACCACCTCGACCCTCTTCGCCAACGGCGTCGCCGCGGACCGGCTGGCCGGGGTGTTCCTGGTCGGCGGGTCGAGCCGGATCCCGCTGGTTGCGACCATGCTGCACCGGGCGCTCGGAGTGGCGCCGACGGTCATCGACCAGCCGGAACTGGTCGTCGCGTATGGCAGCCTCCGTAGCCTGTCCGCTCCGGAGGGCGCCGCGACCGGCGCGCTGCCTCCGACGGAGGTCCGGCCGGCAACGGCCGGACGGGCAGTGGGCGTGTCACCGGCGGCAGCGGTGGTCTCTGGAGCGCCGGTGGTGATTCCTGCGGAGGCGGTGGTGCCACCCAGGTCGGCGGTGGCACCGCCCGGCATGGATGCGGCGCCACCCGGTACGGCTGGTGCGTCATCCGGTACGGCTGCCGTGGCGCATGCAGGGGCGGGTGCAGGGGCGGGTGCGCCGGCCGCCGGGCGGCGGACCGTAGCCGAGCCGGCATCCACGCCGCGTCGGCCGCTGCTCGCCCTCGCCGCCGTGCTGCTGCTCGGTACCCTGGTGGGCGCGGCCATGACCGCCTATCCGCTCGTCGCCGACTACGACGGTCCGATGCCGTACTGGACCGACCGCTACGCCTGGCAACTCCTGCCCCTGGCGGGACTGCTGGCCGGGCTCTGGACCCGTCGGCGCGGAACAGCGCTCGTCGCACAGGTGGTCTCCGGCGTCGTCGCCGGATTCGTCGGCCTCGCGGTGGTGCGGGCCGGTCAGAACATCTTCGACCTGCCCTGGGGCACCCCGGTCCACTTCTACTACTGGGAGCACAACCCCGACGTATGGTTCGTGGCGCTTGTCGGCGGCTGCCTCGTCGCCGGTTTGGCCGTCGAAGTGGCACTCGCCGCGACCGCGCGGCTGGGCAGTCGCGGCGCGGCGCTCGCCATCGTCGTCGCGGCCGGCGTTCTGCCGAGCCCGCTGCTGCTCTGGATCTTCGACTGGTACGCCCATCCGCCGCTGATCCGGGTGGCGGTCGACGCCCTCTTCGCGTATCCGTTTCTGCTGCTGCTGGCCTGGCCGGCGGCCCGGCTCGGCCGGCGGCCGTCGCGGTGACGCGGTACGTAGCGCGGTAGCGCGGTGGACCGAGCCGGAGGGGGCCATGCTCTGTCGCGCGTTGTCGGTGCCAACAGGACCAGCGCCAACGACTGATCAGACCGGATGATCGGTTGCGCAGGCCAGCTCCAACTTTCTCTTGCCCTCACCAGCCGCAGGCGTCTCGAACTGTCGTGATTCTCAAGACGTGGAGACTACCGGCCGAGCTGCGCCGCAGCCCGTTCCGGACGACCATTCTCCATCCGCATCGCTGCCGCGACGCAGTCGCTGCACACGGACGGAGGCTAGCCGGTCCGGCGGTGCCTGCCCTCGTCGTCGCGGTCGAGCCATGCGGCTCGGTTCCGCCGTGCGAAATCGTCGAAGGTGCGGGGAGGCCGGCCGGTGAGGTCGAGCACCGAGGTAGTGAGCCGGGCATCGGCGCCGGCTCTTGTGCCGCTCTCGATGGCGGCCAGGCTCGTGGCGAACGGCGCAGGCAGGCCCGCCGCTCGGTAGCCGGCCGCCACCTCGGCGACGTCGACGTGATAAACGCGGACCGGCCGGCCTGAAACGTCAGTGATGATCGAGGCCGCTTCGCGATAGCTCAGCGCCTGCGGGCCGGTGAGGTGGTAGTCATCGAAAGGGGAAAGATCCACAGTGCTCAGCAGCGCCGCCGCCACCTCGGCCACGTCATGTACGTCGATCCAGCCCACGCGGCCGTCACCGGCCGCCGTACGGATCTCGCCGCGCGACCAGATGCCCTGGCCGAGGAGGTGCGGGCGCAGAAAGTTCTGCATGAAGCCGGACGGGCGAATGACGACCCACCCTGGTTCCCGCCTGACCCGGACGGCGAGCTCGCGCCGGCCGGGCGCACCGGGGAAATCGATCCCGGAGCCGAGCAGGATCAGCCGCCGCACGCCGGCCCGCCGCGCCTCGGCCAGGAAGGGCTCGACCACGGTCAGCGGGCTTACCGTCGAGGGCGGTGGGACCAGATAGACCCGATCGATTCCGCGCAGCGCCGCCGCGTGGCTCGCGGGGTCGTTCCAGTCGAACCGGACCGCGTCGGGGTCCTCCGCAGCGGCGTTCCGGCTGCCGGCGCGGACCGGCACGCCACGCGAGCGCAGTACTTCCACCAGCGCGGTCCCGGTCTTTCCGGTGGCTGCGGTGACGAGCACGCCGCTCATCGGGTCACTCCGGGAAGGCCGGAGACGCACGAGTAGAATCGTTGGACGAACGTCATACCATTCACTGTACATAAGGTTTGACCATCATCCAACTATGAGATGGGAGGTCAGCGATGAAGGCAGCCGCACCCCCAGTGCAGGAGCTCGTCCGCGTCCTCCAGGCGATGAGCGACCCGCACCGGCTCAAGATGCTGAAGCTCCTCGCCGACGGTGAATGGCATCCGTGCGGGCCGGAGGTGTGGGCGACCGGCCTGCACAAATCGACGATCTCGCACCACATGCGGATCCTGCGGGAAGCCGGGCTGGTCGAAAACCAGCAGCACGGCCGCAGCAAGCACGCCAAACTCCGCCGGGATGCGATCGAGGAGCGGTTCCCGGGCCTTCTCGGCGGCATTCTACCCAACCTGTGAGCCGGGCCCGGGCAACCGCGACGCGGGCCGGCCTACCGGACATGGCCGTCTGTAGAGGTCGTCGGCGGTCACGGCGAGCAGACCGATCGCCTCCCGGACGTAGCGCCAGGGCGGGATCGCGGCAGGGTAGGACAGCGACGAGCCGGATCGGCAGGACCCCGCGGAGCGGTCGATCAGCGTACGGCGATGTCGCGGACGAAGCGGCGCCACGCGTCGCGGTCATACGCCGAAAAGGACGGGCGGGGGCGCGGGGGGATCGATGCGGGCTGCGCTGGCGGTGCCCGTATTCGGTGCCGCCACCGCCGCCCGGGGCCGGATGTCCCGTGACGGTCGCGTACCCGATCCGCCCCCGCTTCCGGCGGCGCCCGGTCCCGTGACGCGAACCGGCGGCAGGTCCGGACCGGGGCACACCAACGACCGCGCAACGATCGGATCCAGCCCATCGGCGGTCGCGCCGCGAATCCGGTCGGCGGTCGCGCTGCGGTTCCGGTCGGCGGTCGCGCCGACCAGCCGGACGCCGCGCCGCTCGCCGTGGCCACCCGGTTCCTGGGGTGGCTACCCGGCGCTCGCGAAACCTGACGGCCTGCGGAGAAAGTCGACGAGCAGCGCGGTGACCTCGGCGGGGCGTTCCAGGCTGGGCAGGTGACCGGCCCACGGCAGCTCGACGTGCCGGGCCGTCGGCAGCAGCTCGGGCAGCCGCGCGGCGATCTGTCGGAAATCCGGCAGGTCGTGGCGGCCGGAGACGGCGAGGCAGGGTGCGGTGATCTGTCCGAGGTCGGGCTCGCCGAGATCGAGCTGTGGCACGTCCTCGGCGGCGGCGAGCTGCACCTCGAAGGCGTGCCGCTGCATGTCGTGCACCCGGTCGCGGGTCGCGTCGTCGGCCTCCGGCCCCAGCCAGGTAGCCACGTTCAGCGCGACGGCGGCGGCGAGGTCGCCGGCCTCGATCAGCTCGTCCTCACGCCGGGCGAAGGCCCGCAGCTCCGGGCCGGGGCGATGGCCGGGCATGCCCGGACAGAGCAGCGCCATCGCGCTCACCCGGGCCGGCCACCGGGCCGCGACCTCCAGCGCGACCCTGCCGCCGTGTGAGGCGGCGACCACCGCGACCTGCTGGACACCGAGGTCGTCCAGCAGGTCGCGCACGTCCCGGGCCTCGGAGTACGGTCGATCCGGCATCGGCGTCTCGCCGAAGCCCCGGAAGTCGCAGCGGATCACCTGGTATCCGGCGTCGCGCAGGGTGAGCCACTGCGGATCCCACATCCGGCGGTCGCAGACGGAGGAGTGCAGCAGCAGGACGGCCGGGCCGGCACCGTCGACGTCGTGGAAAAGCGTCATCGCGGCACACCGTAGGCCGATCCGCATCCGGCACACCAGCGATTATCGCGATCCCACCGGTCCGGTCCGGACCGGCTCGCTACGCTGACCCGGGACGGCAGATCCGACAATGCACGCCAATCGCCGGCGAGGGTTCGCATGCCCTCGCCCGCTCGCGTGCCGGGTCGACGCGACCCGCCGTCGGCGGGGGCGAACACGGGGGAAGGGAAGAGACGGGTGCCCTATCTGACTGTCGGCGTGGAGAACTCCGCGCCCATCGACCTGCACTACGAGGACCATGGCGCCGGGCAGCCGGTGGTGCTCATCCACGGCTTTCCGCTCAGCGGATCGGCCTGGGAGAAGCAGATCAACCCGCTGCTCAACGCCGGTTACCGGACCATCACCTACGACCGGCGCGGGTACGGTTCGTCGAGCCAGCCGGCCGTGGGCTACGACTACGACACCTTCGCCGCCGATCTCAGCATCCTGATGAACGAGCTGGACCTCACCGACACGATCCTGGTCGGCCACTCGATGGGCACCGGCGAGGTGACCAGATACATCTCCAACTACGGCTCGGCCCGGGTGAACCGGGCGGTCTTCATCTCGCCGATCCCGCCGTTCCTGCTCAAGACCGACGACAACCCGGAGGGCATCGACCAGAGCCTATTCGACGGTTTCATGCAGAGCGTGATCACGGACCGGGCCAAGTACCAGACGTCGTTCCTGCACGACTTCTACAACCTGGACGAGAACCTCGGCAGCCGGGTCAGTGAAGAGGTCGTCCGGATGAGCTGGGACGTCGCGGTGAGCGCCTCGCCGATCGGCACCCTCGCCTCCATTCCCGCCTGGCTCACCGACTTCCGCCAGGATCTGCCCCGGATCGACGTACCGGCGCTGATCATCCAGGGTGACCAGGACCGGGTGCTGCCGTACGCGGTGTGCGGGCAGCGGATGCACGCGGCGATGGCCAACAGCCAGCTCATCACCCTCAAGGGCGCGCCGCACGGCATCCCGTGGACCCACGCCGACGAGGTCAACCAGGCGCTGCTCGACTTCATCCGGACCCCGGTAGACGCGCTCGTCTGACCCGGCGGCACGGCGGCACGGCAGAGGCACGGCGGCACGGCAGAACGGCGGCACGGCAGAACTTGGCACGCCTCAGGACCCGGGCGCGATGAGTCTCTGGTCGGTCGCGTCCCGGACCAGGATCGCCTCCACCGGGCAGGACTCGGCGGCCTCCACGACCAGGTCGGCCGGGGCGACCTGGTCGGCCAGCGGGGTGGAGAGGTCGTCGACGAGTTGGAAGTGCTCCGGCGCCATGCCGGCGCAGATCCCCGAGCCGATGCAGCGGTGCGGATCGACGCTGACCCGCCAGGCGGCACTCACCACGCCACCGGCAGGGCCAGCGGTCCGGGCACGGTCAGCGGCCGGTTCTCCGTCATCTCGGGTCCCTCCGTCGGGCGGGTGCGGTCGACGCCGGGTGGGTCACTGATGACGAATGGTAGTGAACGGTGTCGACGAGCTCCATTTCCCAGATTGCTGATCGCGGTCAGGCGTCCAGATATGCCAGTACCGCCAGCACCCGGCGGTTGTCGTCCTCCGAGGGTGGCATGCCGAGCTTGCTGAAGATGCTGTTGATGTGCTTGCTGACCGCCTTCTCGGTGACGAAGAGCCGGCCCGCGATCGCCGCGTTGGACCGGCCCTCCGCCATCAGGCCGAGCACCTCCCGCTCCCGGGCGGTAAGCGCGTCCAGCGGCTCGGCACCGGTACGGTTGGCCAGCAGTTCGGCGATGACCTCGGGGTCCATCACCGTGCCACCGTCAGCCACCCGCCGCACCGCGTCGAGGAACTGGCCGACGTGGGAGACCCGGTCCTTGAGCAGGTATCCGATCGCGCCACGGCGGTCGGCCAGCAACTCGCCGGCGTAGAGCCGCTCGACGTGCTGGGAGAGGACCAGGACCGGCAGGCCGGGGATCCGGCTCCGGGCCTCGATGGCGGCCTGGAGCCCCTCGTCGGTGAAGGTCGGTGGCAGCCGTACGTCGACCACGGCCACGTCGGGACGCTGGTCGAGCAGCGCCGGCAGCAGGGCCGGCCCGTTGTCGACCGCCGCGACGACGTCGAAGTCGAACGCCTGGAGCAGCCGGGTCAGCCCGTCCCGGAGGAGGGCGAGGTCCTCGGCGATGACAACTCGCACGGCAGCTCCATGGTCACACTGGTCGGCCCGCCGGCCGGGCTGGCCACGAACATCGTGCCATCAAAGGCGGCGACCCGTCGTTCGATCCCCCGCAGTCCGGTGCCGCCCGCCGGATCCGCCCCGCCGGCACCGTCGTCGCCGACCAGCAGCACCAGCCGGCCGTCGGCGTACCGGAGCCGTACCCAGGCATGCCGGGCCGAACTGTGCCGGGCGACGTTGGTCAGCAGTTCCGCCGCCGCGAAGTACGCCGCCGACTCGACCGGGGCCGGAGGCCGGCCCGGCAGCTCGGCCTCCACCTCGACCGGCAGCGGCAGCTTCAGTGCCAGCGCCCGGATCGCCCCGCCGAGACCGCGCTCGGCGAGCACCGGGGGATGGATCCCCCGGACCAGGTCCCGCAGCTCGGCGAGGGCCTGCACGCTCGCCTCCCGGGCCTCGGCCATCAACCGCCGCGCCGCGTCGGGATCCCGCTTCATCAGCTCCTCGGCGAGCCCGATGCTCATGCTCAGCGACACCAGCCGGGCCTGCGCCCCGTCGTGCAGGTCCCGTTCGATCCGGCGCAGCTCGGCGGCCTGCGCGTCCACGGCCTGGGACCGCGTCTCGGCGAGATGCCGGACCCGCTGCTGCAGCGCCGCCGACGCCGTCGGTGCCAGCAGCGCCCGGACGAAGCCGGCGTGTATCCGGCGGATCGACTCGCCGGCGACGGCGCCGAGCAGGATGATCAGAAGACCCTGCGGCGGCACCAGCAGAGCCCTGCCGAGGCTGTCGACCGGCCAGAGCGTGCCGTAGTTGTTCGGAGTGCCGAGCGCCCAGAGCAGCACCGGCAGCCCGAGCAGCCCCTCCAGCCCGTAGATCAGCAGGCCGACCGGGAGCACCCCGAGGACCAGGCCGACCGGTATCGACAGCAGTAGCCAGAGCAGGTCCCGCCAGGTGGCCGGGTCGGTGATCATCCAGCGGTAGCGTCGCCAGACCGTCATCTCGGCCGGCGGCGGCCGGTAGGGGACCGGAATCTCCCGGCCGCTCCACCGCCCGGCGACCTGCCGGTTGAGGGTGGCGAGATCGCGTACGGTGGCGGTCACCGCCGGAAAGACGAACAGGCCCGCACCCAGCACGCTGAGGACCAGGGCCAGCACCGAGAGCACCAGCAGGACGATGTTGGCGCTCACCGAGAGGACCGCCAGCAGCAGCCCCTGGCCGGTCTGGACCAGGCTGTGCCGGAGCCACTGTGCCGGCGGGCTCGTGAGCGGCTGGTGCGGGTGGTCCATCCGCCCATTCTTGCCGGCCGCCCGGCCCCGATCGGTGGTGCTACGACCACCGGCGTCCCGGGGCGTGCCACCCCGGCGGTTCAGGGCGTACGCCGCTGGCGGGCCGCCTCGTAGAGGGCGACCGTGCCGGCGGTCGCCGCGTTGAGCGAGCTCGCCGCACCGGCGATCGGGATGCGGAGCATCCGGTCGCAGGACTGCCGCCAGGCGGTGCTGAGTCCGGCGGTCTCGTTGCCGACCAGCAGCACCGTCGGGCCGGTGAGATCGTGCTCGGCGATCTCGACCTCGCCGGCCTCGTCGGTGCCGACGACCTGCACCGGCAGCCCGCCGTCCCGCAGTGTCGTCACCCAGTCGAGCACGTCACGGTGCGAACCGACCCGGACCACCGGGAGCGCGAAGAGCGAACCGGTGCTGGCCCGGACCGCCCTCGGGTCGTAAGGGTCGGCGGCGTGCCCGACCACGACGAGCCCGGCGGCGCCGAAGGCGTCGGCGGAGCGGACCAGCGTGCCGATGTTGCCCGGTGCCGTCGGCCGGTCGAAGACCACCACCAGCGCGTCCGGCCCGGTCGGGATCCGGTCCAGCCGGTCCGCCGGCAGCTCCAGCACGGCCAGGAGTTCGGGCAGGTCGTCGTCCTTGCCGCCGAGTTCGTGCAGCAGCTCCGGGGCGACCGCGTACCGGGTGCCGCCGCTGCCGTCGAGCAGGTCCCGGGCCCACCCGGAGAGCGGTACGCCGTCCGGGTGCAGCAGGGCGCGCACCGGCCAGCCCCGCTGCACCGCCACGGTGATGGGCCGGACGCCCTGCACGAGGAACTCGCCGGCCCGCTGCCGCTTCGACCGGTTGGTCAGCAGGGCCGACCACTGCTGGAAGCTGGCGTTGCGGCTGGTGACCCGCAGCGTCCTCGCGGGTGGTGTCCGACCACGCCGGTCGGGGGAGTCGGTCCGGGTGGAGGTTCCGGCGGAGGTCCGGGCGGGACCGCTCCGGCTCCGCCCGATGCCGTCTGGATGCACCGGCCGACGATACCGCCGACCGTCGCTTCCGTCGGCGATACCGCCGACCGTCGCTTCCGTCGGCGATACCGGCTTCCGCCGTGGCTACCGGCGTGGGCTCACTTCGTGGCGCCGCTGGTGAAGCCGTTGTAGATGAAGCGCTGGAGCAACAGGAAGATGATCAACGTCGGGATGATGACCAGGATGACCCCGGCCGAGATCACCTCCCACTGTGCCCCGAACGGCCCCTTGAAGCGGAACAGGGACGTGGAGATGACCCCGAGGTCCCGGTCCGGCATGTAGAGGAAGGGGATGTAGAACTCGTTGTAGATGGTGATCCCCTTGATGATCACGACGGTCGCGATGGCCGGCTTCAACAGGGGCAGGATGATCCGGAAATAGATGGTCAGGTGGTTGGCGCCCTCCAGGGCGGCAGACTCGTCCAGTTCCCGGGGTATCCCCCGGAGGAACTGCTGGAAGATGTAGATCGAGATGATGTCGGTGCCGAGGAAGAGCAGGATCGCCGACCACCGGGTGTTGAAGAGCCCGAGATTGTCCACCACCTGGAACGTGGCGACCTGGGTGGTCACCCCCGGCACCAGGGTGGCCAGCAGGAACGCCATGATGATCGTCCTGCGGAACCGGAACTCGAAGCGGTCCAGCGCGTACGCCGCCATCGAGCCGATCAGCACGGTGCCGGCGAGCGAGACGGCCAGGATGATCGAGGTGTTCACGAAGGCGCGCAGCATGCCGCCCCGGGTGAACGCGGTGACGTAGTTGTCGAGGTTGGCCCAGTCTCCGGGCGGGTCGAAGGGGGCACCGTTGATGAACTCGTCGTTGGTCTTGAACGAGGCCATCAGCAGGACCAGCAGCGGTAGCAGCACCACCAGGGAGGCGACCACCAGGGAGGCGTACTTGAGGGTCACGGCGGTCCGGGCGCCGAGGGTGCCGAGCGGGGTGGCGCCCCGGGCCCGTCGCCGGGGCGGCGCGCCGGGGGAGCGGAGGGCGGTCGGGCTCACGACAGGTTCACCTTCTCGTCGGGTACGACCCGGCGCTGGATCCAGGTAAGCAACAGGATGATCAGGAGCAGGACGACGGCCATCGCCGAGGCGAGCCCGACCTTGTAGTACTTGAACGCCATGTCGACGGTCTGGATCACGAAGGTCTCGCTGCCGTTGGCGCCGCCGGTCATGATGTAGGGGATCTCGAAGACCGACAGCGATCCGGAGATCGCCAGGATGAACGAGAGCCCGACGATCGGCCGGATGCCGGGCAGGATGAGGAAGCGGAACTGGTGCCACCGGTTGGCGCCGTCGATCTCGGCCGCCTCGTAGAGCTGGGCCGGGATCGATTGGATGGCGCCGAGGAAGAGCACGAAGTTGAGCCCCATGTAGCGCCAGATCGACGTACCGGCCAGGGAATAGTTGATCACCTCCGGGTCGCCGAGCCACTGCTGGGCGACGCCGCCGAGCCCGACGAGCCGCAGGGCGGAGTCGAGGGTGCCGCCGGGCTGGAAGAAGTAGAGGAAGACCATGGCGATGGCGACGCCGTTGATCAGGTACGGGAAGAAGATGATCCCCTTGAAGAGGTTGCGGAACCTCACGTTGAAGCTGAGCACGGTGGCGAAGTAGAGAGCCAGCGCGATCTGCACGACCGACGCGCCGATGTAGTAGAGGCTGACCCGGAGCACCCCGAAGAGCTCCGGGCGGGTCGCGATCTCGACGTAGTTGCCGGCGCCGATGAACTCCTTGCTCGGGCTCAGGCCGTTCCACGAGGTGACGCTGTAGCCGAACATGTTGGCTACCGGGACGTAGGTGAAGACCGCCAGCAGCGCGACGGGGACGAGCAGGAAGAGGTACGGGGTCGGGCTCCTCCGCCGTCGGGTCGCCGGCCGGCGCCGGCCGGCGGGTCCGAGGCGCTGCCGCAGGGCCGTCCCGGTCAGCCGGGGGAGCCGGGCCGCGGTGTTCGTCGGAGCTGCCATCTGGGAAACCCACACCTTCCGGGTCGGGCCGGGGCGCGCGTCGTCGTGCCGGCGGCCACCGGGGCGGCCGGGCGGCGACCGCCACCCACCCGCCCCGGTGAGCTGGTGACCGTTGCTGGCCCGGTGACCGAGGTCAGCCCGTCACCGGAGCTTGGACCCGGTCTCCGCCCACTTCCTGTTGAGGTCGGCGAAGATCTGGTCCCTGGTCTCGTCCGTCGCGCCGCGTGCCGCGTCCACGATCCGTTGCCGGTAGGTGCCGTCGTAGAGGGCGATCTCGGCGGCGTTGCCGATCTTCTCGGCCAGCCCCTCCTCGCCCTTCGGCGCCGGGTTGAACTCGATGAACTCGGTGCCCGCGGCGGTCAGGTCGGCCAGGGTGCTCGGCATCCCCTGGTCGATCACCGGTGAGATGCCGCCCTGGTCGACCGCGTAGTTCGACTCGTCGGCGAACCAGTCGACCCAGGCCCGTGCGGTCGCCTTGTTCTTCGAGTGGATGTTGACGGCGTTCTTGTAGTCGCCGCTGACGACGCTGTGGAAGGTGCCGCCGCTCTGGGTCGGGAAGGGCAGGTAGCCGATGTCCGCCCTGTCGGCGGCGGCGTCCTGCATCTGCACGATGGACCAGGAGCCGAGCATCATGGTGGCGATCTTGCCGCTTCCGAGCATCCCCTTGGACTGCTCCCAGTTGGTCGTCGTCGGGTCCGGCTCGGTCAGCCCGCGCTGTACGGCGTCGAAGAGCAGCGAGTCCATGATGTGGTGCTCCTTGCCGGCCGCCCACGGGGCGTCGTCCCGGCCCAGCTTGATCGCCGCGTCCGGGTCACCGCTGATCCCGCCCCGGTTGCCCTCCCACTGGCCGAGCGGCCACTTGTCCTTGTAGTTGGTGTAGAGCGGGATCGCCCCGGTCTTCTCCTTGATCGCGGCGAGGGCGCCGAGGAACTCCTCCGGCGTCTTCGGCGGTGCGGTGACGCCCGCCTGCTGCCACACCTTCTTGTTGTAGACGAAGCCCTGCGCGTTGCCGGTGATGGCGAGGCCGTAGACCCTGTCCTCGAAGCGCTGCTCGGTGCGGACGAAGCGGTACTTCTTCTCCAGCTCCGTCACGGTGCCGAGCGGTTCGAAGAAGGTCGGCAGGAGGTCGGCGGTGACCGAGTTGGGGATGAGGAGCACGTCGCCGTACTCGTCGGTGTTCATCCGGATCCGGACCTCGCCCTCGTAGTCCGTGATCGCCTCGAACTTCACCGTGGTGCCGGGATATTTCGCCTCGAACGTCTTCTTGTAGTCCTGGAAGACGGTGTCGACGATGTCGGTGCGCTGGGTCAGCACGGTGATCTCGCCGGTGACGGCACCGTCGGTGCCACCCTCGTCGTCGCCTCCGCCGCAGCCCGCCAGGGCCAGCGCGAGCGCGACTGCGAGTGCGCTGCCGGCGATCGCGTACCTTCTCATATGCGCGTCCCACCTTTCGGTGTCCACATTGGAATTGCACGATGCGTCGAGGCGCGCCTCGGGGAGGGTGGGATAGGCGTCGCGACTTGGAGGGAAGGTACACGCGGGTTACAGCCGTGTCAACGACGTGACAACGGCTTGCGGGAACTGAACTGTTAAGTCGGAAAACCGGTTCAGGCATGCCGTCCCACGTGGACCTCACGACCCGGGCGTCCGCCCCGAACTCCCGCCGGACGCGGGACGCGACCGACCTCATGAACCGGTTTAGGTCCCGGCCGGCCGGTCCCGGCCGCGACCGGCCGGAAGAGGTACGCGCGGATACCCGAAGCCAGCGACGACCGACACTATGTCTTTGCCTGTCGGGGGAAGGACGAGAAGCCGGCCCGCCGGGTAGGTAATGGTTGCCGTGGGCAGGCTTCGACACCCCGGCGGAAGTGGCGCCGAATAGTCGCTGAATCGTCAGGCGGTGCCCGGGTGGCGGGCACGCCGCTCGCGCCAGGCGGCGACGACCCGCTCGACGTCGAAGGTGGCCAGCACCACCGGCGGGCCGTCGACCAGCCCGCGTCGGGCCAGCACGATCCGTTCGTTGAGTGCGGTGACGAGGGCCCGGACCGCCGGCTCCGACGACTCCCGGGCCAGCCGCTCGGGCAACTCCTCGGCCTCCTTGCGGATCTTGAGCGAGGTCGGCCCGATGTCGGTCAGGTTCTCCCGGCGCACCCAGTCGCGGATCCACCAGTTCTCGTCGTACGTGCCGCCGTGCCCCGGCAGCGGCCGGCCGGCGCCCGGAAGATTGTCGAACTCGCCCCGCTCCTGAGCCTCGCGGATCTGGCGTTCGACCCGCGATTCGTGCCTGCTCGGCATCGGTCGTCCTCCTCGTCCTGCCCGTCTGGCCAGCGGATGGGTTCCGGTGTCGATTCTAGGCCGGCGCCGCTGGTGAGCGGCCCTGCCTGTGACCGGGCTGAGCGACGTGGTCGATCCACCGCGACGCGTGTCATGCTGCACGAACGCCGGCGGCGTATCCGGCGCGGCGACGGGAGAGCCGACCGGGCGGAGGAGCCTCTGTGTCAGCCAGCGAAGCGGCACCGGCCGTACCGGTCGCGCCCGCCCGGCGGTTCCTACGATCCTTGCTCTTCGGGCTCACCCTGACCGGCGTTCTGGCCCTGCTCTTCGGCGTGCCCTGGTGGACGCTGGTCGGCGCCGGGACGCACTGGCCCACCCCCGTCTTCGCCGCCGGCACCGCCCTGTTCATCCTGGCTCTCGCCGCGCTACCGGTGCTGATGTATGTCGGGCACGGCCGCCAGCGGGACTGGGCGGCCCGGACCGGCGACACCCTGCTCGGTGTGGTCTGGGTGCTCTTCGCCTGGGCGGCGCTCGGCAACGTGCTCCGGGCCGGGCTCGCCGTCGGGGGCGTCGCGGACCCGGCGCGGTCCCGGATCGCCGCCACGGCGGTCGCGGCGGTCTCGGTGGTGCTGCTCGCCTGGGGGTACGTCGAGGCGATGCGGCTGCCGAGGGTGAGGCGGCTCGACGTGCCGATCGGCCGGCTCGGGGCGGGCCTGGACGGGGTGCGGATAGTCCTGCTCACCGACACCCACTACGGGCCGATCGACCGGGCCGGCTGGTCGGCCCGGGTCGTCGCGGCCGTCAACGACCTCGACGCCGACATCGTCTGCCACACCGGCGACATCGCCGACGGCAGCGTCACGCAGCGCCGCGGCCAGACCGCTCCGCTCGGCGGGGTGCGCGCCCGACTCGCCCGGGCCTACGTGACGGGAAACCACGAGTACTTCGGCGAGGCGCAGGGCTGGCTCGACCACATGCGGGACCTCGGCTGGGAACCGCTGCACAACGGCACCTCGTGCTCGAACGGAACGGCTCCCGGCTCGTGCTGGCCGGTGTCGACGACGCCACGGCCGGTTCCTCGGGGCGCCCCGGGCACCGGCCCGACCATGCCGCGGCCCTCGCCGGCGCCGACCCCGAGCTGCCGGTCGTGCTCCTCGCCCATCAGCCGAAGCAGGTCGCCGGTGCCGTGGCGCACCGTGTCGACCTGCAACTCTCCGGGCACACCCACGGCGGGCAGATCTGGCCGTTCCACCTCCTGGTCCGGCTGGACCAGCCGACGGTGCGGGGGCTGACCCGGCACGGTGACCGGACCCAGCTCTACACCAGTCGCGGCACCGGGTTCTGGGGGCCACCGCTGCGGATCTTCGCGCCGAGCGAGATCACCCTGCTGACCCTGCGCCCGGCCTGACGGCCGCTCTCCAGCGCCTGCTTCTCGTTGTATTCGGCGGTGCCGCCGAGCAGGTGCAGCACGAAGGAGATCCCGAAGAGCAGCGGCAGTGCGATGGCGAGACTGTTGCGATAGAGCGCCAGGACGAGCCCGCCGACCCTGACCGGCCACGGTGAGCTCGGTGTGGTGTGGTCGGCATGGTCCGCCGGCGGGTCGGTCTCCGGTTCGGGCTTGGACTCGGACGACCCGCGCTGCACCAGGTACGCGGTGAGCAGCACGTACGCGCCCATCTGGAGGAACTCCGACTCCCAGTTCTCGAAGCCGCGGCGTGTCACCGCAGGTGAGCGTCCGGTTGCTGACCTGCGTCACCGGAACCCCGATTAATCGACGCTGGTATATTTCTGGCGGTTGATCCGCCCGAATGCGGGCGGAGCCGACGAAGGGAGCGCGCGCATGGGGACATCCGCCTCGTCCACCCTGCGACGAGGGCTGGGCGTGCTCGTGCTGGCGGCGCTCGGCGGCTGGGTACTCACACCGGGCGGGGCGGCCGCCGAGCCCTCGCGTTCCGGCCCGGCACGCTCCGCCGGCACCGGCGGCGTACTGCACGCGACGCTGCTGCCGGCCGCCGGAGGCGTCGACACCCCGCAGCTCGCGGTCAGCTGGCCGGGAGCGGCCGGGGTCGCGCTGGACGTCTCCCTGCCGGCGGCGCACCGGTCGACCGCCCTGACGGCCGACCGGGAGACTGCCCTGGTGGCCGATCGGCCGCTCGACGACGGCGTGAACCTCGTCCCGCTGCCGCTCCTGTCCGACGCGGCGGGAGACCTGCGGCTGCGGGTCCGGGACGCCGCCGGGCGGACCCTGCACGCCTCGACCCATGACCTTGGTGAGCTGCGGCGCGCGTCCGCGTTCGGCTGGAGGGCGGGCTCCCGCCCGACGGCCCGATCCGGATCGACGGTGGTCGCGCCCTCCGGGGCCGGCCCGGCGGCCGCCCCCGGGCTCTACGCGGGCGGCACCTTCACCCGGGCCGGCGGAGTCGGCGTCGACCACCTCGCCAGCTGGAACGGCACGACCTGGTCGAGGGTGGGCGGCGCCTCGACCGCGGGCCCGGACGGTTCGGTCACCGCGCTGGCCGTCTACCACGGTGACCTGATCGCCGGGGGCAGCTTCCGTACCGCGGGCGGGGTCAGGGTCAACGGCATAGCCCGCTGGGACGGGCTCGCCTGGCAGCCGTTGACCGGCTCCTCCGGCACCGGAGTGATGACGAACCCGCTCGACTTCGTCGACGCCCTGGCCGTCTACGACGGTGACCTGATCGTCGGCGGGCAGTTCCTCCGGGCCGGCGACGTGCCGGTCAACCACGTCGCCCGCTGGGACGGCGCCGAGTGGCGGCCGTTGGGCGGGCCGGGTGGCGCCGGGGTGGACGTACCGTCGGTCTGGGACCTGGCCGTGCACGACGGGGCGCTGATCGTCGGCGGCGGTTTCAGCCAGGCCGGCGGCACGGCGGCCAACCGGATCGCCCGGTGGGACGGCAACGCCTGGTCGACCCTGGGCACCGGCTTCAACGGTGACGTACTGGCGCTTACCGTCTTCGACGGCGCGCTGGTGGCGACCGGTGGCTTCACCCAGGCCGGCGGGACGGCTGCCGGCCATGTCGCCGAGTGGATCGGTGAGGCGTGGCGGCCCCTGGGCGGCGGGCTCGACGCCGAGGGCCGGGCCCTCGCCGTGCTCGGTGCGGCGCTGGTGGTCGGCGGCACGTTCACCGAGGCGGGTGGGGCGGCGGCGAACTACGTGGCCCGGTGGGACGGGACCCGGTGGTCCGCGCTGGGCGGTGGGACCGAGGACATCGTGCTGGCGCTCGCCGTCCGGAACGGGCAGCTCGTCGCCGGGGGATTCTTCACCCGGGCCGGCGGCGTGGCGGTGAACCACGTCGCCGCCTGGGACGGCGGCACCTGGTCCGCCCTGGGCGGCCCGGCCGGGACCGGCACCGACGCCGGGGTGTACGCACTGCACGCGGTCTGACGAGCGGAGATCCGGAATGCGCCGCGACCGTCGGCGTGCCCCGACCGTCAGCGCGCCGTGGCCGCACCCGCCGGCACCCGCTCGGCGTAGGCGTCGACGAGTTGCCGTTGCGCGGTCCGCAGGTAGTCGTCGAGCACCGCCTGCGCCCGCTCGAGATCACCGCCCAGGATCAGCTCCAGCAGCTCGCGGTGCCGGTCGAGGTAGGGCTGGTGGAAGGTCTGCGGCACCGCCATGACGTGGAACGCGAGGCGGATCTCGGCAAGCGCCTGGCGCATGATCTCCTCAATGCGAGGGCTGCCGGCCAGGCCCGCGATGGCCAGGTGGAACTGCAGGTCGGCGGTGCCCACGTCGGACCAGCGGCCCTCCGCCGCGGCCCGTTCGCCCGCGACCAGCGCGGCGTCGAGCGCCACCATCGCCTCGGCCGGGCTGTCCGGGGCATTGCGGACGGCGGCGCCCTCCAGCACCCGGCGGAGCCGGTAGATGTCGACGACGTCCTGCACGTCGAGCATGCGGACGAAGACGCCGCGGTTGAGTTCGTGCACGACCAGCCGTTCGTGCGTCAGCAGCCGGAACGCCTCCCGGAGGGTGTTACGGGAGACGCCGAGCGCCGCGCCGATCATCTCCTCGGAGAGCCGGGTCCCCGGCAGCAGGGCGCCCTCGGTGATCCGTGCCCGCAGTATCTCCGCGACCCTTTGCGCGGTGCTCGCCCGGCTGAGCAGCGATCGGTCGTCCTGGAGCTTCGCCAGCCACGTCACGCGGTCATTGTCCTGCATCCCGTCCGGCCCACAATCGAGAGAATGTCCAGTGCGGGGACACGTCAACACGACCATTGACGGATTGTTCAACAGTCTGCCAACCTCGACGGCGTACGCGGCGGCCCGCGGGAGGTGCGATGCCGGTCATCCTCGATCTGAACAGTGACCTCGGGGAGGGCTTCGGGGCCTGGGAGCTCGGCGACGACTCCGCCCTGCTCTCCGTCGTGACCAGTGCCAACGTCGCCTGCGGGTTCCATGCCGGCGATCCGACGATCATGCGCCGGGTCTGTGCCGAGGCGGTCGGCCGGGACGTGTCGATCGGTGCGCAGGTCGGCTACCGGGACCTGGCCGGCTTCGGGCGCCGGGCCATCGAGATGGAGCCGGAGCGGCTCGCCGACGACGTCCTCTACCAGATCGCCGCGCTGGACGGGATCGCCCGCAGCGAGGGCGGCCGGGTCCGCTACGTCAAGCCGCACGGCGCGCTCTACCACCGGACCGTGACCGACCGGGAGCAGGCCGCCGCGGTGGTGGCGGCGGTCTCCGCGTACGACCCGAGCCTGCCGATCCTCGGTCTGCCCAATTCCCACCTGTTGCGGCACGCCGCCGAGAAAGGGCTGACGGCCGTGCCGGAGGCGTTCGCCGACCGGGGCTACCTGAGCGACGGCACGTTGGCGAAGCGGGGCGGCACCGGGGCGCTGGTCACCGACCCGGAGGTGGTGGCCCGGCGCTGTGTCGCGCTGGCCCGCACCGGGCAGGTGACGGCCGTCGACGGCACGGCGGTCACGGTCCGGGCCCGCTCGCTCTGCCTGCACGGCGACACCCCGGGGGCGGTCGCGCTGGCCCGCCGGGTGCGCGCGGCGTTGTTGGATGCCGGCGTGCGACTCGCGCCGTTCGCCTGACCGGCCGGCAAACCGGCACCGGCGGGTGGCTCGGCTCCGTGGGGAGGGGTGCGACGTGCAGAACCCGACAGGCGGTGCGGGGGGCCGCACCGGGCCGCGCATCCTGCCGGTGGGGCTGCGTGCGCTGCTGGTCGAGTTGGCGGAGCCGGCGCACGTCGCCGCGCTGGTGGCGGAGCTGCACCGGTGGCGGGACCGGGGCGAGCTGCCGGGCGCCGAGGAGGTCGTACCCGGGGATGTCACCGTGCTGGTCGACGGGCTGGAGCGCCCGGCGGAGCTGGCCCGGCGGCTGGCCGGCTGGCGGCCGGAGACCGCCCGGTCGCCGGAGGGTCCGCTGGTCGAGGTACCGGTCCGGTACGACGGCGCCGACCTGGCCGAGGTCGCCCGGCACTGGCAGGTCACCGAGGAGGAGGTCGGGCGGGTCCACAGTGCCTGGGAATTCCGGGTGGCGTTCTGCGGCTTCGCGCCCGGCTTCGGCTACCTGACCGGTCTGCCGGAGCGCTACCACCTACCCCGGCGGGCGGAGCCCCGGACCCGGGTACCGGCCGGCTCGGTGGCGCTGGCCGGCGGCTACGCCGGGATCTATCCCCGGTCCTCGCCCGGCGGCTGGCAACTGATCGGCCGCACCGACCTGGTCCTCTTCGACCCGGACCGCGATCCGGTCGCCCTGCTCACCCCGGGCACCCGGGTCCGGTTCCGGGAGGTCGGCCGATGAATCCTGGGCAGTTCGGGCGGGGGGTCCGGACCGAGGCTCTCGTCGAGGTGCTCCGGCCCGGCGCGCTCAGCACCGTGCAGGATCTCGGCCGTCCCGGGCACGCCCATCTCGGGGTGCCCCGGTCGGGCGCGCTCGACCGGCCGGCGCACCTGCTGGCGAACCGGCTGGTCGGCAACCCGCCCTTCGCGGCGACGATCGAGACGACCGTCACCGGGATCTCGGTGCGGGTCGCCCGGGCCGGCACTGTCGCGGTCACCGGAGCCTGGGCGCCGGTGACCGTGGACGGTCGGCCGGCGGGCTGGTCCGCCCCGGTGGCGGTGCCGGCCGGAGCCCGGGTCGAGGTGGCCACCGCCCGGCGTGGGCTGCGCAGCTACCTCGCATTCTCCGGCGGGATCGCGGTGCCGACCGTGCTCGGCAGTCGCGCGACCGATCTGCTCTCCGGGCTCGGCCCGGCGCCACTCGCCGCCGGTGACCGGCTGCCGCTCGGCGAGGTGGTCGGTCCGCCCGCGCCGGTCGACGTCGCGCCGACCGCCGCGCTCGCCGAGGAGGTGACGCTGCGCCTGCTGCTCGGCCCCCGGGCCGACTGGTTCACCGACGACGCGGTCCGGTTGCTGGCGGCGGAGTGCTACCAGGTGTCGACCTCGAGCAACCGGATCGGCGTACGCCTGGAGGGACCGGCGCTGCCGAGGCGGATCGGCCGCGAACTGCGCAGCGAGGGCCTGGTGCTCGGCGCGGTGCAGGTGCCGACGGCCGGCCTGCCGGTGATCTTCCTGGCCGACCATCCGACCATGGGCGGCTATCCGGTGGTCGGCGTGCTGCACCCCGACGACCTGCCGCTGGTCGCCCAGGCCGCTCCGGGGCATCGGATACGGTTCCGGATGGTCGGCCCGCCCGGCGTCGATGCTCCGGCGAACGGCCGAGCCGATGGTGGTGACTCGGGCCAACTCGGGCCACACCAGCATTAATAGATCATTGTTGATATTTAAGTCTGTAGATGTAATACTGCTGGAAGCGCTCCCATTCCGACCTTCCGCGCCCAAGAACGGAGGATGTGCTATGCATTTCCGCAAGCCCGAGCAATCCGGCACGCGAGCCCGGTCAGCAGCCCGCCAGCCCCTGCGAGCGCTCACCGTGGTGCTCGCCATGGTGGTCGGCCTGCTGCCCTGGGTCGGTGCGGCCCAGGCACACGGCACCATCATCAACCCGGCGTCCCGGGCCTACCAGTGCTGGAAGGACTGGGGCAACAACCACACGAACCCGGCCATGCAGCAGCAGGACCCCATGTGCTACCGGGCGTTCCAGGCGAACCCCGACACCATGTGGAACTGGATGAGCGCGCTGCGGGACGGTCTCGGTGGGCAGTTCCAGGCGCGTACGCCCGACGGGCAGCTCTGCAGCAACGCCCTGTCCCGGAACAACACCCTGAACGAGCCTGGTCAGTGGAAGATGACCAACGTCGGCAGCAGCTTCACCGTCCAGCTGTACGACCAGGCCAGCCATGGTGCTGACTACTTCCGGGTCTACGTCAGCAAGAACGGGTTCAACCCCGCCAGCCAGCGCCTCGGTTGGGGGAACCTCGACTTCATCACGCAGACCGGGCGCTACGCCCCGGCACAGAACATCTCGTTCAACGTCTCGACCTCCGGTTACCGGGGGCACCACATCCTCTTCGTCATCTGGCAGGCGTCGCACCTCGACCAGGCCTACATGTGGTGTAGCGACGTGAACTTCGGCTGACCGGCGCGACCGACAGCCACCGCACCACTCCGGCCCAGGACCTCACCGTCCTGGGCCGGAGCGCGTGTCGGTGGAACGCCGTCCGGTGAGTCCGACGACGGCCCGGCCGGACGCCCCGCTTCCCACCCGGCCGGCGGCGGCCCGGAACGCAAGAACGTGCTTGGCTGGGGGAGTGGCCGGGGGATGCCCGGCCGGGGAGGAGCAGACCATGACCGCGGCCACCCGTCCCGCCTTCCACCTGGCGATTCCGGTCGACGACCTGGTGCAGGCCCGCGCCTTCTACGGCGGGGTGCTCGGGCTCGCCGAGGGACGGTCGGCGGAGAGCTGGGTCGACTGGGATCTCCACGGCCACCAGGTGGTGACGCACGTCGTGCCGGTGGCCCGGCAGGCCGACGCGGGGCGCAACCCGGTGGACGGGCACGACGTACCGGTGCCGCACTTCGGGCTCATCCTTCCCGTCGACGACTTCCACGCCCTCGCCGAGCGGATCCGCGCCGCCGGTGCCGAGTTCGTGATCGAGCCGTACCTGCGGTTCGCGGGCGAGCCGGGCGAGCAGTGGACCATGTTCCTCCGCGACCCGGCCGGCAACGCCCTGGAGTTCAAGGCGTTCCGGGACGAGTCGCAGATCTTCGCCAGCTGAGCCGGAAAACGGCGGACGGTCAGCGGCACCGTGTCCTCCGGATAGACCTCGACCGGCTCCCGCCGGTCCGGAATCGTGGCGAGCGCGATCAGGAAAGCGAGCAGAGGGAGTGTCGAGTGTAGTTTGTACAGTCCCGTCGCGAGGGCCGACGATCTTTAGGGGACATGTGGGGAGATCGACTACGGGTGCTCACCTGATCTCGGTCTTGAGCCGGCCGACGTACGGTTGAGCAGGCCGCTCGAAGCACGCCCCGGAGACCCGGGAGTCGATGGTGCGCACGTGCCGGAATCCCTGGCCAACATGGTAGGCGTGCAGGCGCGGGTTCGTCGTCCAGGCGTCCAGCCGTAGCCAGGTCAGTCCCGCGTCGTAGGCCCGGCCGCCGGCCCAGTCGAGCATTTCCCCACCGAGCCCGGCGCCGGAGTGCCGCAGCGGGATCATCATCTTGGCGGCGTAGAGGGCATCGGCTGGGTCGTCGTCGGCGTACCACAGCGCTTCCGGGTCGCGGTCCGGCTTCCACAGGCTGTCGACGTCCACGTAGGCGGTCAGGGTGACTGTCGCCAGCGGATCCGCGTCCTCCCACACCATCCACGTCTGCCCCGCCTGCACGGTGGCGGCGACCGCCGACCGGGGTAGCGGGATCGACCACTGGTCCTCGCCGCGGTCGTGGAGCCAGGCCACGCGTTCCCGCCGCCAGGCCATGATGACGTCGACGTCCGCGAGCGTCGCCGGGGTGATGATCACTGGTCTTCGGTGGCCCGGAACTTGGCGATCACGTCCCCGTTGCCGAGCGTGTACATGATCCGGTTCCGGTCGGCAGCGAACGTCGACACCGACACCCGCACCGCCCGCTCCGAGGTGAACCCGGTCCGAATGTAGGTCAGCACCGGCGTGCCGGCGGGTAACTCGAGAATCGCCGCTTCGGCCGGACCGGGCATCGCGGCCACCACCTCATCCTCGTAGGCGACCTGTACGTGACCGTGCTCGGCGAGGTGGCGGGTGGTGCCCTGCGGGATGTCGTGCGGCGACAGCAGTTCGGGTACCTCCTGGCACAGGTCCATCGGGTAGTAGGTGTCCTGTACCGAGGAGGCGTTGCCGTTGACCGACCGGATGCAGCGGCGGACCGCGGCCGGTGAGTCCGCCTCGACTCCGAGTCGCTGGGCGAGTTCGGCCGGCAGGGCCTCGATCCGCAGCTCGAACGTCTGCGACGGCTCGTAGCCCTGTTCCCGCACCTCGGAGAACCAGGCGTCGGATTCGGAGTACGGTCCGGGCATCTCGGCGCGGCCGGCGTGGAAGGTGAGCGTGACCCGCTGGCGGACGACCATGCCGCCGGCCCGGCCGGGTACGCTGGGACCGCTACGCCGCCGCGCAGTGGGACAACATTCGCCGCTGGCTCGACGAGAACCCCGACGAGATGTACGCGCAGCTCGCGCCGAGCTCGACACGGCCGTGGTGCGGCATGCCAGGCACCGACGGGAATATCTGGGCCGGGACGTCTTCGTCCTAACGGGCCGCTGAACCGTCCCGGCCCGTGCCCCGGTGCTCCGGCCCCGGGGCCGCCCCGGCCTGCAGAGCGGCCGGATCGGTGAGCCGCTCCCGGAACGACGCCGCGGTGTTGAGCAGCGGGAAGGGCTCGGCCGGCACGTCGACGCCGAGAAACTCGCAGAGCGGCCCCCAGCCCTGCGCCACGTCGAACTCGAGCAGCCGGCCGGCGGGCACCGTCGCGCGGACCTCGGCGACGTGGTCCCGATAGACCCGCAGCGCGTGCTCCCGGTCGTCGAACCGGTCGTCGAAGGTGCCCTGCCAGATCAGCGCCGCCGTCAGCCTCGGCTGGTCCAGCAGCTCCGGACGGGCTTCCAGGGCCTGCCGCAGCCCTTCGGGCGCGTTGGCCGGGTCGATGGTCCGGGACCGGTAGATGGTGCCGTGCACGCTGTCGTACCACTGCTGCGGGTCGCGCACGGTCAACAGCACCCTGGCGTCCGGATAGACCTCGACCAGCTCGCGCCAGAAGTAGACGCTCGGCCAGTCCACCGCGCTCCGGTAACCGCCGAGCAGCCCCGACCAGTCCACCGGCCCGCCCGCCGCGGCCCGCAGCCAGCCGCCGATCGTCTCCGGCTGCGTGAAGAGCTCGGCCATGTGGTGGCACGGGCCGAAGCCGAGCAGTTCCAACGCCTCCTTCGTCGACCTGGTGCCGGTACGCCCGAAGCCCACCCCGATGACGCGCAACCCGCCGCCTCCCTCCACAGCGTCGGCCCGTCCGGTCGAGAGTCGGCCCGTCCGATCGGGACGAGTCCGGACAGGGTCCAGTCCGGACAAGTCCACTCCATCGGCTGCCGGATGTCGAGTACCCGCGGCTCAGCCGTCCCCGGTCGCCTCGGCCAGCAGGTCGGTCGCGCCGGCCCGCTCGGCCAACCCGGCACAGCCGGCCGGATCACGCTCGCCGTCGGCGATCACGACGTCGTAACGGAGCCGCAGCTCGGCGCCGGGGACGAAGGCGTACTCCCGGTCGAAGAACGGGGCCGGCCCGAGACAGCCGTACGGTTCGGTGCGGACGAACCATCGGGTCGGTGCACCGGGGTTCGCCGGATGGTCCCGGAAGACCAGGGTCGACGCGAGGCTCTCCGGCGGGCCGAAGCCGTCGTGCCGGCCGGTGAAGCCGAGCCACGGGCCGCGCCAGCCCATCAGCTCGTCGGCGCCGGTCCCGGTCGCGGTGACCACCCGGCCGCCCCGGAACGAGCGGGGACCCTGCCAGAAGAGACCGCCGTAGCCGGCGTTCTCCCGGCCCTGGGTGGTGGGGCTGCCGATCGTGATCTCCGTGTCGCCGTCGTTGCGCAGCACCGTCTCGAACGCCAACCGCCACGCCCGCTGGTCGACCCAGACCGCCACACCCAGCCGGCGCCGCTCGGAGACCACCGGATCACCGCCGCGCCGGACCCAGCGCAGCCGCTCGACCACGCCGACGGCCCCGGCCCCGCAGCGCAGCACCGGAAAGTCGAGGTGCTCGATGATCCCGATGTTGTCGAGCGTGCGGTAGCCCTCGCCGCGCCGATAGCTGCCGCCGCCCCAGAAGTTGTCCGGGCCGAAGTTGGAGATGCCGAAGCAGAGGCCCTTGTGCCAGAGGTGGTCGTGCGGCCGGTAGAGGCTGACCACGGCCCCGGCCAGGGTTCGCAGCGGGTGGAGGTAGGGCCGGGGTGCCTCCGACCGGGGCTCGGCCGGAGCGTAGACGTAGTGGAAGAGATCGCCGCCGCGCCAGCCGACCCGCACCGCCCGGCCGACGTCGTGGCCGACGGTCAGCTCCATCGCGGCCCGTCCCCCTGCATCCGGCGGTGGAACGGCGACGCCTCGGTGAGGTCGGCCGGCCCGACGGGCCGGCGGGTGAAGGCGGAGGCGTAGACCCCGGCGACCAGTCGCATCGTCCGGCGGGCCTCGACGGAGCTGACCGGCGGCGGGGTGCCGGCGCGCAGGCTCCGGACCACCTCGGCGAACTGCGCCTGGTGGCTGCTGCGTACCCCGGCCGCGCCGGCCCGCCAGGCGGCCAGCACCTCGTCGGTGTACTCCGGTGCCGGCGTGATCCGCCAGTCGTCGTCGCCGTAGCCGTACAGGTGGGTCAGCTCGACCGTGGCGCGCTCGAAGTCGAAGCGGAGGTAGCTCTCCTCCCGGGTCGAGAGCAGGCTGTTCACCACGCTCGCCACGGCGCCGTTGGCGAAGCTGACGTGCGCCATGCTGAGGTCCTCGGTCTCCGAGCGCCGGGCCTGCTGCCGGGCCAGCGCGGAGACCTCGGTCCAGTCGCCGAGGATCGCGCAGAGCAGGTCCATCTGGTGGATGCCGTGCCCCATCGTCGGCCCACCGCCCTCGGTGTCCCAGCGCCCCCGCCACTCGACGTCGAAGTAGTCCTGGGTGCGCAGCCAGGTGGTGTGGCAGACCGCCACCAGCGGCCGGCCCAGCACACCCGCGTCGAGCATGGCGCGCAGCCGCAGCGCGCCGGTGCCGAACCGGTGCTGGAAGACGGTGGCCAGCGCCGCACCGTACCGCCGCTCGGCCGCGACCAGCTCCTCCAGCTCGGCGAGGTTCAGCGTCGGCGGCTTCTCGACCAGCACGTTGCTGCCGGCCCGCAGGCAGGCGAGGGCCAGCTCGTGGTGCGACCCGGGCGGGGTGCAGATGTGCACCAGCTCCGGCTGTTCCTTCTCCAGCAGGCCGGCCAGGTCGGGATGCCGGGCCGGCACGTCGTACCGGTCGCAGAACGCCGACAGCCGGGCACCGTCGACGTCGACGGCACCGACGAGCCGCACCTCGTCGCCGAGCCGCCCGAGAGCCTCGGCGTGCAGGCGGGCGATGTTGCCGGTACCGACCACGGCGACACGGACGGGTTCCACAGCTGCTCCTTCGGGGGTTTCCGGGCTGTGCTCAGTCGGTGCCGGGCCGCTCGGTCGTGCCCGGCACGGTGGGGGTCGCGGGGGAGGGGTGGCGGGGGTCGTACGGGGAGAGGAAGCCGCACATGCCCAACGTCGTCTGCTCCGGTTGGCTGATCCGGCTGACGCCCGCATCGAGGAGGTGGCGGTGGTCGCCGCGGCGCAGGGCGTCGAGCTGTGCCCCGGTCTGCCGGCTCACCGCCGCCGGCCCCTGCTCCCACCGGGCCCGCCAGGCGTCGAGCTGCGGGCGTACCAGGGCGGCGGCCGCCGTGTAGAAGTCGTCGAGCGCGCGGGTGTCGCCGGTCGCGCACCGGCGGCGGAGCTCGGTGAAGCCCTCGATGGCGAGGTCCCGGCGGGCCCGGGCCCGCTCGGCGGTCGGCGGGCCGGCGCCGTCCGGGCCGGTCAGCGCGACCGCCCGCCGGTACGTCGCCGGGTCGGCGAGCTGTTCCGGGGGCAGCGTGAGCACGGCGTCCCCGGCCTCCGGAAGACCGCTGTTCTGCATCACGACGACGACCTGGAGCGCGCCGTCGTCGTTCACCGCCCGGTGGATGGTGCCGGGGGTGAACCAGAGCACGTCGCCCGGGCCGAGCGGCGATTCCGCGAAGCCGCGCGCGGTCAGGGTCTGCAACCGTCCCCGGCCACCGACCACGATGTAGCACTCGGTGCAGCAGAGGTGCACGTGCGGCGTACCGCCGTGCAGCCCGTCGTCGGTCTGCCAGGGATAGACCCGCAGGTTGGTGATGCCGACGGCCCCGGGAAAGGGCGGCGGCCCGGCGGCGTCGGCGGTCACGGCGCGTGCTCCGCGGCGAAGGTCTCGATCTCCGCCCGCTCCCAGGCCCGGTCGGCGAAGACCACCCGGTGGGCGAGCTGGAGGGTCTTGTCGGGGGCGAGCACCACCTCCTCGTCGAAGGCGGGCGACGGGTTGACGGCGGGGAACGGGGTGTTGCGGACGAACCACTTCAGCGGGACCGGCGCGCTGGAGGTGCCGGCGAAGACCAGCACGGTGCCGCCGCCGTCCACCTCGTCGTGCTCGGCGGTGTACGCCAGCCAGGGCGACTGCCGGCCCATGCTCTCCGGGCCGCCGCCGCCGTCGGCGGTGACGATCTCGCCGCCGGTCCAGCCGCGCGGCCCCCGCCAGAAGAAGCCGGTGTAGCCGGCGTTCGGTCGGCCGTGCGTGGTCGGGCTGCCGACCCGCAGCTCCGCGCCCCTGACGTTGCGCAGCTCGGTGCGGAAGTCGAGCATCCAGGTGCCGCGCGCCGTGTCCACCCCGTGGAACCGCAGCTCCCGCCGCTCGGCGACCCAGTGCTCGCCGGTCGAGGTGATCCAGGTCAGCGACTCGGACAGGGTCAGCTCGGTCGGGGCGACGTCGACGAGCTCGAAGGCGTCGTGCCGCATCCGGCCGACGGTGTCGAGTCTGGTGTAGCCCCGGTCGCGCACGTACGAGTTGCCACCCCAGAAGTTCTGCCCCGACAGGTGCGAGATGGTCATTTGAAGCCCCTTGTGCCACCGGTGGTCGTTCGGCCGGTACGCCGAGACCAGGGCTCCGTCGAGCGTACGCAGCGGGTGCAGGTAGGGCTTGGGTGACTCGAAGGCCGGCGTGGCGGAGTCGTACACATAGGTGGCGATCTCCACCCCGCCGGTGCGTACGACGACGTGCCGGCCGTGCTCGTGGGTGACGGTGAGCGTACCGGCGGTCCCGTGCGGGGAGGTCGTGCTGCTGCTGTCCGCCGAGGTCGCGGTGCTGTTCGGGGAGGTCATGGGAGCGATGGTGCCTTTCGAGGGGCGTGAGCGGGCATGACGGGCCCGGACCGGTAACCGCTTTCCCGAGCTAACCGCCTCCACCTGGCCCCCGTCAAGATCCGGCAGCTCCCGAAAGGTTTTCGGCCCGGCCCGGCCCGGCCCGGCCCGGCCCGGCCCGGCCCGGCCCGGCCCGTCGCGCCGGGCCCGCCGTCGCGCCGGCCGGACGGGCGCGGGACGACCCGGCGGTAGGGTGCGGATGCCGGCAGGGTCGCCGGCCCGCACACCACCTCGACCAGTTTCCGGGGCCGCCGCCATGACCAAGCGCTCGTCCGGGACCATCACGCTGATGGACGTGGCCCACCGGGCCGGCGTCTCGGTGGCGACCGCGTCACGGGTGCTCAACGGCAGCGGTACCCGCCGGGTCCGGCCGGATCTGACCGACCGGGTGCTGGCCGCCGCGACCGCGCTCAACTACTCCGCCCACGCGCCGGCCCAGGCGATGGCCCGGGGGCGTAGCAATGTGGTCGGGCTGCTGGTGCACGACATCGCCGACCCGTTCTTGTCGTCCATCGCGGCCGGCGTGATGCGCGCCGCCGAGCACCACGGCAGCATCGTCACGATGTACAGCACGATGGGGCGGGCCGAGCGGGAACTCGACTACCTGGTGACCCTGCGCGGCCAGCGGCCCCGCGCCGTCATCCTGGCCGGCAGCCGGAGCACCGACCGGGCGCTGCGGGACCGGCTCGGCGACGAGCTGCGGGTCATCGAGGAGGCCGGCGCCCGGGTCGCGCTGATCAGCCAGCACGTCCTGCCGGTCGACACGGTGCTGCTGGAGAACCGGGAGGGGGCGCGGCTGCTTGCCCGGCGGCTGGTGGAGCTGGGACACCGCCGGTTCGCCGTACTCGCCGGGCCCCGGCACCTGCTCACCGCCCGGGACCGGCTCGCCGGGTTCCGGGCCGGGCTCGCCGACGCCGGGGTGGCGCTGTCGAGGACGCGGGTGGTGCACGGCGAATTCACCCGGGACGGCGGCTACGCCACGATGCGGGACCTGCTCGACGCCGGTCTGCGGGCCGGTTGTGTCTTCGCCGTCAACGACGTGATGGCGGTCGGGGCGATCTCCGCACTGCGCGACCACGGGGTACCGCTGCCGCACGGGGTGGCGGTGGCCGGCTTCGACGACATCGTCACGCTCCGGGACGTCACACCGTCGCTCACCACGGTGCGACTGCCGCTGGAGGAGGTCGGGGCCGCCGCGCTGGAACTCGTCATGCAGCCCCGGGCCGACCGCCCCCGGCTACGCCGGATCCGCGCCGAGGTGGTCGTCCGGGACAGCACACCCGCGCCGAGGTGACCCGCGTGCGCCGAGGCGATCCGCGTGCGCTGAGGTGACCCGCGTGCGCTGAGGTGACCCGCGTGCGTTGAGGCGATCCGCGCGTTCCGGTGTCAGAGCCGCCGCCACCAGGTCTGCTCCACCAGGTCGTGGCCGAAGCTGCGGTGCGGCGCCTGGTCGCGACGTTCGAAGCCGGCCTTCTCGTAGATCCGCCGGGCGTCGGTGAGCACGTCGTTGGTCCAGAGCATGATCTCGCGGTAGCCGGTCCGGCGGGCGAACCGCAGGCACTCGTCGACCAGGCGGCTGCCGATGCCCATGCCCCGGGCCTCCGGCTCCACCAGCAGCAGCCGGAGCTGGGCCACGTCGTCGTCGCGTCGGACGCAGAAGACGCAGCCGACCGGAGCGCCGTCGACCTCGGCGATCCAGCCCTCCTCGCGGCGGGGGTCGCGGTGCTCGGCGTACTCGGCGACGATCCGGGCGACCAGGGCCTCGAAGGTGACGTCCCAGCCGTACTCCTCGGCGTAGCGGACGCCGTGCCGGTGCACCACCCAGCCGAGGTCACCGGCCCGCAGCGGTCGCAACAGGTACGCCCGGGGCGGTGCCGCCCCGCCCAGCACCTGGCGGATCGTGTGCATCGCCTCGACCAGCCGTGCCCGGTCGGCTCCGGACACCCGGCCCAGCAGTGCCTCGATCCCGGCCTGGGTGCGCTCGTCCAGCAGGCGGTACGCGGCCAGCCCGGCCCCGGTCAGCGTGACCACCTGGCGGCGCCCGTCGTCCGGTGACTGGCTCCGCTCGACGAGGCCGTCGGCGGCGAACCGGGAGAGGATCCGGCTCAGGTAACCGGGGTCCAGCGCCAGTTCGCGGCGGAGCGTCGGCACCTCGGTGGCGGGACGCTGGGCCAGCTCGTAGATCACCCTGGCGTCGGTGAGCGAGAAGGGAGTCCGGACCAGCCCTTCGTCGAGCGCACCGATGATCCGGGTGTAGAAGCGGTTGAAGTCGCGTACGGCGGCGGCGTGCGGGGCCAGCGGCGCCTCGGGCGCCTCGGGCGCGATGGGAGAACTCATTTGACTATTTCAGCAAATCGATTGCCCATGTCAATGATTATTTCGCCCGTCCGCCTCGCCAACCTGTCCCCGTCCGTCCGTCCGTCCGCCCGTCCGTCCGGCTTCGGCTCAGGTCTTCGCACCCCGGTGGTCGGCTCAGGTCTCGGCACCCCGGTAGTCGTACAGCTGGTCGACGAAGCGACGGCGCAGCGGCGGGAGCCGGCTGGTCACGCTGAAATAGCCCCGCGCGCCCAGCATGGCGAGCCGGCCGATGACCGGCTTGTAGATCGGATCGTCGCCGTTGGTGCCGTTGGTCCGCAGCGAGTCGGCAACCCGGGCGAAGCCGTACCGGATCATCTCCGTCTCGTAGTCCGCCACCCCGGCCGGCAGCGGCTTGGCGCCGGCCGCGACCGCGACCAGTTGCCGGTGCAGCAGCGCGGCGTCCCGCAGCGCGGTGTTGGCGCCCACCCCGCGCCCCGGCGTCATGGTGTGGATCGCGTCGCCGAGCAGCGTCACGTTGCTGCTCGGCCAGGGCTCGACCGGGACCGACGTGGCGACCTTGATCGGAATGACGCTGCCCGGGTCGGCGTGCCGTAGCAGCTCGCGCAGGTGCGGATGCCAGTTCCGGGTCAACGCGCGGGCAACCTCGGCGAGGCGCTCGCCGCGCAACTGCAGCACGTCCGGCGGGAAGCGGTCGGCGGCGCTCCAGACGATCAGGTTGATGCAGTCCCGGGTGTTGTCGAAGAGCAGCCCCGGCCACTGCCCGATCAGCCGGGCCTCGGTGACCCCGACGCCGGGTTTGACCGAGCCGCGCTGGTCCCACTTGAACTCCATCACGTGCAGGACGCCCATCACCCCGCCCGCTCCGAAGATCAGCGAGATGCCCCGGTGCATCTCGTCGGTGAGCAGGCTCCGGGTCTGCTCGGTCAACGGGATCTTGCTGGCGATGTTGATGCTGCCGGCGTCCCGCACCTCGGCGTGCGGCAGGTACTGCCGGCGTACGGCGGAGTGCGTGCCGTCGGCGGCGATCAGCAGGTCCCCGGTGGCCGAGCTGCCGTCGGCGAAGTGTGCGGTGACCCGGCCGTCGTCGCAGGGCTCGTAGTGCGTGAAGGTCTTGCCGAAGTGCACCACGTCGTCCATCCCGGTCAGCAGGACCTGGCGCAGCGTCATCCGGGAGACCGACTGGTCGATGCTGGTCGGGTCGGCCTCGGGGCGCAACGCGAAGGACGCCGTCCGGTGCAACTGCCCGGTGAACACGTTGAAGTACCGGGGCGGCCGGGCGCAGGTGGCGAGAAACGTGGTGAACAACTCGGGGGGCAGGCACTCGCGCAGTGCCCGGCAGCCGGTCGGGTTGATCCCGACCCGGTAGCCGAGCAGACCGTCGCTGCGGTGGCGGTGCCGCTCGTAGACGGCGACGCCGATGCCGGCCCGCCGCAGGCCGTGCGCCAGGCACATGCCGCCGGTTCCGGCGCCGATGACGAGTACGTGGATCGGTCTGACGGGCATCGGCGGGGATCAGCTCGCAGTGCCGGCCGGGCTGGCCGGCGGCGTCGTGGCCGTCGTCTCCGGGCCGTCCCACCGGTAGAAGCAGCGCGCCATCGCGTCGCGCGGCGAGCGCCAGGTCGGCGAGTACGGCGAGATGAACTCGCCCAGCCGCTGGGTGACGCTGAGGAAGAGCGGATGCCGGTTCGCCTGCTCCAGCCGGGCCGGCCCGGAGTCGTCCGTCTCCATCAGGTGCAGGCAGAGATCGTCGAGGTGGTAGAGCGAGCGGTGCCGCACACCGGTGATGGTGTGCAGATCGGTCCCGTCGGCCTCGGCGAGAATCTTCGCGATCTCCTCCTCGGTTCCCGGGACGATCCTGCCCACGATCAGGACGCGATTCATCTGGACTCCCACTGCTGCTGCTAGGGCTCGGCCCACCGACCCCGGTGCGGCCGGACAACCTGCCGGCCGTCCGTCGAGCACCATCGCGCCCGTGACGTCAACCGGGCGTCACCGGGACCGGTCGTCGCCACCGTCCTGCGGTGACGCCGGGGTGACGCCGCCAAGGGCACGATGGGAACGCGGCTTCGTCCGACACGCGGCTTCGTCCGGCGCCGGGCGGGTGGTGCGGCGCGCGGGCGGGTGATGTGGCTGCGCGGGCGGGTGACGTGGCGGTGGCGGTACCGGCGGCTGGGCGCCGGCACCCGAGTTCAGGGCCGTCCCGGCACTGCCGGCAGAGCCGGCCGGTCGCGGTACGTCCCGGTGTGCGCGGGCGACGGCCTCGTGCCGGACGGGCGGGCGCCGGGAGGCCGGGAGATGGGCGCGAGCAGGTCGCTGAGCAGGGCGCACATCGTCTCGGACGGTTCCAGTTGGAGCTCGCGGAGCAGCAGGTCGCGGTAGACGTAGAAGGCCTGGAGCGCCTCGTAGGCGTTGCCCTCGTCGAGGTGGATCTCGACGACCAGGCGGTGCGGCGTCTCCCGCAGCGGCTCCGCGCGGACCGCCTCGAGGGCGGCCTGCAGCGCATCGCCGTGCTGGCCGGCGCGCAGATGGCTGCGTGCGATCTCCTCCAGCATGTGCAGCCGCAGCTGGCGCAGCCGTTCCCGCTCCAGCAGGACCCACTCGTCGTACCAGCCGGGGAGCAGGTCGTGCCGCCCCGCTCCACGGATCTTCGTCGCCCAGCGCGGGTCGCCGTCGTCGCGTACCCGGTCGGCGGCCCGGACCAGGTCGTCGATGTCCAGCCGCACCTGCGGGTCGAGCCGCACCGTGTCGCCGGCGGTCAGCACCGGGCAACTGCCCTCCTGTCGCAGCCGCCACAGGGCCGTACGCAGCGACGACATGGCGCGCTCCTCCGGGGTGTCCGGCCAGAGCAGGCCGGCCAGGTGCGCGCGGGTCGCTCCCGGCCGCAACCCGACCAGGGCGATGATCCGCTGCAGCCCTCGGGGTACGACCACCGGCACCCCGTCGTGCAGCAGGTTGAACCCGTCGAGCAGGAGAAGGTGGATCGTCCCGCCCGTCGGCGCCGGGGAGGGAGGAGGGTGTGCATGGTGACCTGCGCCGCTCGACGCGCTCTCCTCAGTCGTCACCGCCCACCCTCCCGCACCCTGACGTCGGGTCCCCCGGTCGCCCTGCCCGGGACCGGCCCGACCAGCATCTCCGGACATGCCAATGACGTTCCGGACGGCACGCCCGCGTTGCCGATCGTTGCCGAGTTGCCGACTTTAACCACGAAGCGTGACGAAGATTATCAATCGCCGTTACGCTCGGTCAATCGGCTGGTCGACAATCCGACCTACCCGTTCGGTCTCCGCTCATAGGGCCTGAGCTGCGAATAAGCCGTGATGTTCCGGTCGGGCCGACGCCTGTCCCGCCGCGTTCTCCCGGGCCGCGATCGGCATTGTGGCGGTCCGGCGTCACCGGAGCGTCACCGCCTCGGAGGGCGCTGGTAGGCGATCGAGTGACACTCCGTTGACACCCGATCGGCAGGGTGGTCATCAGTCGTGGGAACGAGGTCGCTGTCGGGGGACAGGTGGGGAGAGGTCCTTGTCGCGGCCCGGCACCGGTGCCATCCGTCCGGCACGCGGGAGACGCACAGGAGGCTGCGCCATGGATCGCTCACTGATCGTCGCGAAGGTCGTGCCGGCGGCCGAGGGGCAGGTCGCGCAGATCTTCGCCGACTCGGACCGTTCCGAGCTGCCCCGGCTGGTGGGCGTACGGCACCGCTCGCTGTACCGGCTGCACGACCTGTACGTCCACCTGATCGAGACCGAGAGTCCGGGCCCGGCCGCCGTGGAGAACGCGCGCCGTCACCCCGAGTTCGCCAGGGTCAGCGAGCGGCTCGCCCCGCACGTCACGCCCTACCTGGCGACCTGGCGGGCACCGGCCGACGCCATGGCCCGGTGCTTCTACCGATGGGACGCGCCGGCCGGAGCCGCCGGGGTGGCGCGATGACCGGCGCGGTGCCGACCGTCGCGCACCGCACCGGGCACGCCGGCCACGACCGGCAGCCGTGGATCCGCTGCCGCTCCTGCGCGACGCTGCTCTACCGCAAGCGGCTGCGCCGCAACCTCGACGTCTGTCCCGAGTGCGGGGACCACCGCCGGCTGGACGCGCCGGAGCGGATCGCCCAGCTCGTCGACACCGGCACGTTCCGGCAGTTGCCCGACCCGGCGATCCAGGTCGATCCGATCGGGTTCGTCGACTCGATGCCGTACCCGCAGCGGCTCGCCGTCGCCCGCGCCGAGACCGGGCTGGCCGAGGCGGTGCTCTGCGGCGCGGCCACCATCGGCGGGCACGGCCTGGTGCTCGCCGTGATGGACTTCCGGTTCCTCGGCGGCAGCCTGGGATCGGTCACCGGCGAGCTGATCACGCGGGCCGCCGAGCACGCCCTGGCCGAGCGCCGCCCGCTGCTCCTGGTCACCGCCTCCGGCGGCGCCCGGATGCAGGAGGGCGTGCTGGCGCTGATGCAGATGGCCACCATCAGCCAGGCGATCGCCGCGCTCCGCGAGGCGGGGCTGCTGACGGTCAGCCTGATCACCGATCCCACCTACGGCGGGGTGGCCGCCTCGTTCGCGACCTGCACCGACATCGTGCTGGCCGAGAGCGGCTCGCGGTTGGGTTTTGCCGGCCCCCGGGTGATCCGGGAGACCATCCGCCAGGCGCTGCCGGACGACTTCCAGACCACCGACTTCCTGCTCCGGCACGGCCAGGTCGACATGGTCGTGCAGCGGCGCGCGCTCCGCGCCCGGCTGCGGTGGCTGCTCGCCGCCGGATCGGCACCGGACGGTCCGGCCCGGTCGACGCCGCCACCGGCGGGTGGTCCGGCGGCGGAGTGGCCCGCTCCCGGGGGCAACACGGTGGCCGGTGGAACGCGGAGATCCGGCGGGGACGCGGCTCCGGCCCGGCGGAGTCCGGCCGGAGAGGTGGATCCGGGCGTGGCTCCGGACCCGGCCGGCGGGATCGGTGCCTGGCGGACGGTACGTTCCGCCCGGCACGCCGGGCGGCCGACCACGTTGGACTACCTGGCCACCGCCTTCGACGGGTTCGTGGAGCTGCACGGCGACCGGCTCGGCGTCGACTGTGCGGCGGTGGTCGCGGGACTGGCCCGGCTCGACGACCGTTACGTCGCGGTGGTCGGACACCAGAAGGGACATCATCCGCGAGAACTGCGGGCCCGCAACTTCGGGATGGCCGGCCCGGCCGGCTACCGCAAGGCGCTGCGGGTGATGCGGCTCGCCGCCGGGCTGGGGCTGCCGGTGGTCACCCTGGTCGACACGCCGGGGGCGTACCCGGGGGTGGAGGCCGAGCAGCAGGGGCAGGCGTCGGCGATCGCCGAGAGCATCCTCGGCATGACCGGCCTACCGACCCCGGTCGTAGCGGTGATCATCGGCGAGGGGGGCAGCGGCGGCGCACTGGCCCTGGCCGTGGCCGACCGGGTACTGATGCTGCGTAACGCGGTCTACTCGGTGATCAGTCCGGAGGGCTGCGCCGCGATCCTGTGGCAGGATCGGGCCGCCGTGGCGCGCGCCGCCGACGCTCTCCGGCTCACCGCACCGGACCTGCTCCGGCTCGGGGTCGCGGACGAGATCGTCGCCGAGCCGCCCGGGGGCGCACACCGGGATCCGCTCGGCGCGGCCGGGCTGCTCCGCCGGGCGGTGCGGGAGAACCTGGCGCCGCTGCTCGACGTACCCGCCGCAGAGCTGGTCCGGCGCCGGCGGTGGCGCTTCCGCCGGTACGGCGCGGCGGCCAGCGTACTGCCCACGGGAACGGGACCGGCGTGACCGCCGCGTCGATTCCCGGACCGCCGAGTCCGAACGGGCCGGCACAGCCGCCGTCACCGGGAGAGCAGCCCGCCGGGGCCGACGCCGGACCTGCCCCGCGGGTCCGGCCTTCCGGCTCGACGGCCGCCGGGCCGACTCCGGACGCGGCACCGGCGGGCAGTGTCGGCACCGGCGGCCGGGGAACCGGACCGACCGACCTTGTTGAGCTGTGCCGCGAGGCGGGCCGGCTGGTGGCCGAGACCGCCGGGCCGCTGCGCCGGGTCCACCTGCGCAGCGGCGACACGATGTTGGAGATCGAGTGGCACGGCGGGACCGGCTCGCCCGAACCGGTGGGTGCACCGGGCGGCCGTCCGGCGGCCACCGCCGTCCGTACCGTGCCGTCCACCGGCAGCGCTGCCGGGGGCGGGAGAGTCGTCGTCGCTCCGATGGTCGGCACGTACTACCGGGCCGGCGAGCCCGGCGGCACCCCGTACGTCGAGGTCGGCGACAAGGTGGAGCCGGGGCAGGTGGTCGGCATCGTCGAGGCGATGAAGCTGATGAACGAGGTCGTCGCCGCCGAGAGCGGCCGGGTCGCCGAGCTGCTCGTCCGGGACGGCGAGCCGGTCGAGTTCGGGCAACCCCTGATGGCGCTGATGCCGGCGTGAACCCCAGGACGGTGCGACGGTGTTCGAGAAGATCCTGATCGCCAACCGCGGCGAGATCGCGCTCCGGGTGGCCCGGGCCTGTCGTGAGCTGGGCGTGCGCACCGTCGCCGTCTACTCCGTCGCGGACCGGGACTCCGCCGTCGTCCGGCTGGCCGACGAGGCCGTCTGCATCGGGCCGCCCGAGGGCCGGCAGAGCTACCGCAACGCCGCCGCGATCGTGGAGGCGGCCCGCAGGACCGGCGCCGAGGCGGTGCACCCCGGTTACGGGTTCCTCTCCGAGGATGCCGACTTCGCCGAGATCTGCGCCGAGAACGGGCTGGTCTTCATCGGACCGCGGCCGGAGGTGATGCTGGCGCTCGGCGACAAGGCGCGGGCCCGGGCGCTGATGCGCGATGCCGACCTGCCGCTGCCACCGGGCAGCCTCGCGACGGTCGGCACGGCGGCGCGGGCCCGGGCGGTAGCCGACGAGATCGGCTATCCGGTGATCATCAAGTGTGCCGCCGGTGGCGGCGGGCGCGGCATGACCGTGGTCTGGCGGGCCGAGGAGTTCGGCCCGGCGTACGACCGGACCAGGAGCGCCGCCCAGGCCGTCTTCGGTGACGACCGGGTCTACGTCGAGCGCTATCTCGCGCACGCCCGGCACGTCGAGGTGCAGGTGCTCTGCGACGGCCACGGCCACGGCGTACACCTTGGCACCCGGGACTGCTCCGTGCAGCGACGGCACCAGAAGCTGATCGAGGAGGGGCCGGCGCCCGGGCTTTCCACCGGCACCCTCGACGCACTCGCCGGGGCCGCGCTGCGGGGCGCGCTGCACGCCGGCTACACCGGGGTCGGGACCTTCGAGTTCCTGGTCGACGAGGCCGAGGGCTTCTCCTTCATCGAGGTGAACTGCCGGATCCAGGTCGAGCATCCGGTCACCGAGATGATCACGGGGATCGACCTGGTCCACGAGCAGTTGCACATCGCCGCCGGCGTTCCGTTGCGGCTGCGCCAGGAGGATGTGCGGATCTCCGGTGTCGCGGTGGAGTGCCGGGTCAACGCCGAGGACCCGGACCGGGGTTTCGCGCCGGCGCCCGGCCGGCTGGCCAGGTTCGCGCCGCCGGGCGGCCCGTTCACCCGGGTCGACACGCACGGCTACCCCGGTTACCTGGTCGGGCCCTACTACGACTCGCTGCTCGCCAAGGTGGTGGTCTGGGCGCCGGACCGGGATCTGGCGCTCGGTCGGATGCGGCGGGCACTGCACGAGTTCGACGTTGACGGGCCCGGCGTGCGTACCACGATTCCGTTCCTGCGGCGGGTGCTCGACGACGCGGGTTTCCGCAGGGGCCGGTATTCCACCGGCCTGGTCGACCGGATGCTCGCCGTCGCCGATCCGCCGGCCGAACCGAGCCGTCGCCCCTCCGCCGTCCGGCCGGCGGCACCGGTTGCCGGGAAGGGCGTGCCCGCCGCCCCCCGCCAGGGCGGCCCCGCCGCCCGTCGGGGCGGGCCGGTGGTCGAGGGCGTCGCCGCCGTCCGCCGGGGGGTCCCGCCCGGCACCGCCAACCATCCGAGGAGGACGAGATGACCGTCAGGCACCAGGACCCGGCGTTGGCCGGGCAGACCCAGGAGCCGGCCGTGTCGCCGGTGACGGCGGCGGAGATCACCGCGATCCTGGTCCGGCACTGTGGACTGGACGCGACCGCCACGGCCACCACGCCGGACGCCTCCCTCGAGGAACTCGGCATGGATTCGCTGGCGCTGCTCGAACTGCAGGCGGTGGTGGCCGACCGCTACCGGGTGCAGCTGCCGGAGGAGGCCGGCCGGCTCAGTATCACGGCGGTTGCCGAGCTGGTGACCCGGCAGTGCGGCCCCGGGGTCGGGCCGCCCGCCGGACGGCCCGGTCACACCGAGAACAGTGTGCTGATCGCGGCCCTCCCGCACCTGGTCTGGGAGCTGACCAACGACGTCGCGGGATGGACCGGACTTTTCACCGAATACCAGTCGGTGGAGATCATCGAGCGGCGCGGCGACACCGTACGGTTCCGGTTGACCATGTATCCCGACGAGAACGGGGTCACCTGGAGCTGGGTCAGCGAGCGCACCGCCGATCCGGAGCGTCGGGAGGTGCACGCGCACCGGGTGGAGACCGGCCCTTTCGAGTTCATGCGCATCCACTGGCGTTACGCCGAGGTGCCGGGCGGCACCCGGATGACCTGGATCCAGGACTTCGAGATGCGTCCGGCGGCGCCGCTGACCACCGCCCAGATGACCGACCGGATCAACGCCAACAGCCGGATCCAGTTGGACACCATCCGGGACCGGATCGAGCGGATCGCCGCCGAACTGGAGTCCACCGCGCCGACATCGGCCGCCACCACCGCCGGAGCGACCGCCGGAGCCGGCGATGAGTGAGCCGGCGATGAGTGAGCCGGTGATGAGTGAGCCGGCGGTGACCGGGCCGGCGGTCGGGACCGGCCCGGTGGTGGCCGGGCCGGTGCGACGGCTGGTGGCCGCCCGGGATGTCGCACCGGATCGCCGGCGCGGCGGCGAGATCCGGGTGTTGCTCGGCCCGCGCACGGTGGGCAGTGGCTCCGGCTTCCTGGGCGTGGCGAACCTCGCGCCGGGCGAGCGGATCGCCGAGCACTACCACCCGTACAGCGAGGAGTTCCTCTACGTGGCCCGGGGGGCGATCGTCGTCGACCTCGACGACGAGCCGGTCCCGGTCGGCACCGGGGAGGCGTTGTACGTGGCGGTCAACGTGCGGCACCGGCTGCGCAACGTGGCCGCCGAGCCCGCCGAGGTGATCTTCCAGCTCGGACCGCTGGCGCCGCGCCCCGAACTCGGGCACGTTGACACCGAACCGGCCACTGCGCCGGGCGGAGGTCCGCCCGGCCGTACGGAGCACGGCGTGCCGGCCGGGCGTAGCGCGGCCGGTGGTCCGGCCGGTGGCGCGGCGGCCGGTGGTCCGGCCGGGTCGGCGGAGGCCGGACCGTGAACCGGCGCCGAAGCGTGGTGACCGGGATCGGCGTGGTCGCGCCCGGCGGGGCGACCCGGGACGAGTTCTGGGCGACGATCACCGCCGGCCGCACCGCGACCCGCCGGATCACATTCTTCGACCCGTCGCCGTTCCGGTCACAGGTGGCTGCCGAGTGCGACTTCGATCCGGTCCGCGCCGGGCTCGGCGTACCGGAGCGGCAGCGCGCCGACCGGTACGTCCAGTTCGCCCTGGCCGCCTCGATCGAGGCGGTGGCCGACAGCGGGCTGGAACCGTCCGACGCCATGCGGGAGTGCACCGGAGTGGTGCTCGGCTCGGCGGTGGGCGGCACCATGCTGCTGGAACGGGAATATCTCCAGGTCAGCGACTCGGGTGCCGACTGGCTGGTCGATCCGGACCGGGCCGGCCCGTTCCTCTACCAGGCACTCGTGCCGAGCAGCCTCGCCGCCGACGTCGCCTGCCGGCACGGGCTGCACGGTCCGGCCCAGGTCGTCTCCACCGGCTGCACCTCCGGCATCGACGCGATCGGGTACGCCCAGCAGCTCATCGCCGACGGCGAGGCGGACGTGATGCTGGCCGGCGCGTCGGACAGTCCGATCTCTCCGGTCACCGTCGCCTCGTTCGACGCGATCCGGGCGACCACCCCGGACAACGACGACCCGGCGCACGCCTCGCGGCCGTTCGACCGGGACCGGCACGGGTTCGTGCTGGCCGAGGGTGCCGCCGTGCTCGTGCTGGAGGAGGCGGAGCACGCCCGGCGGCGCGGGGCGCGGATCTATTGCGAGGCCGCCGGCTACGCCAACCGGAGCAACGGCTACCACATGACCGGCCTCCGTCCGGACGGTGTCGAGATGGCTCTCGCCATCGAGGACGCGATGCGGCAGGCGCGCTGCGATCCGGCGGACGTCTCCTACGTCAGCGCGCACGGCTCGGGGACCCGGCAGAACGACCGGCACGAGACGGCCGCCTTCAAGCGGGCGCTGGGTGCGGCGGCGTACCGGGTGCCGATCAGTTCGATCAAGTCGATGGTCGGGCACTCGCTCGGGGCGATCGGCGCGATCGAGATGGCGGCCTGCGCGCTCGCCATCGAGCACGGCGTGGTGCCGCCGACCGCCAACTGGGCCAACCGGGACGCCGAGTGCGACCTGGACTACACCCCGAACACCGCCCGGGAACTGCCGGTGCGGGTGGCGCTCTCGGTCGGCAGCGGCTTCGGCGGTTTCCAGTCGGCGATGGTCTTCACCCGCTTCGCCGGAGCCGACCGGTGACCGGGCGGGCGGGCGACGCCGGTCCGGTGGCCGGCCGGAGGGGCGACTCCGGTCCGTTGAGCGGCCGCGCCGTGATCACCGGTATCGGGGTGGTCGCGCCGAGCGGGATCGGCAGCGAGGCGCACTGGAAGTGCGTACTGGCCGGGCAGAACCGGATCGGCCGGATCACCCTCTTCGACCCGGAGCGCTACCCGAGCCGGCTGGCCGGCGAGGTGGCCGACTTCGACGCGCTGCACTACGCCGACAACCGGCAACTGGTGCAGACCGACCGGTGGACCCACCTCGGCTTCGCGGCGGCCCGGCTCGCACTCGCCGATGCCGGGCTGCCGGAGGTGGCCGGCGATCCCTACGGGTACGCGGTCACCCTGGCGAGTTCCTCCGGCGGCAACCTCTTCGGCCAGCGCGAGCTGCAACGGCTCTGGCGCGGGCCGGCCCGGACGGTCGGGGCGTACCAGTCGATCGCCTGGTTCTACGCGGCCAGCGTCGGGCAGCTCTCCATCCGCCACCAGTTCAAGGGGCCGTGCGGGGTGCTGGCCGCCGAGTCCGCCGGTGGGCTGGACAGCCTGGCGCACGCGGTACGGATGATCCGGCGCGGCACACCGGTGGTGCTGGCCGGTGGCACCGAGTGCCCGCTGAGCCCGTACGCGCTGACCTGCCAGATCCGCGGCGGCCTGGTGAGCAGCTGCCCGGAGCCGGGGCTGGCGTACCGGCCGTTCGACGTGGCGGCCAGCGGCTACGTGCCGGGCGAGGGTGGGGCGGTCTTCGTGGTGGAGGACCTCGAACATGCCCGGGCCCGAGGGGTGCGGACCGGCTATGCCGAGGTGGCCGGCTGGGGCGCCAGCCACGACGCCCGGCACACCGACCGGCGCGCGGCCGGGGACCCGGCGCAGTACGCCCGGGCGATGCGGCTGGCGCTGGACCGGGCCGGGGTGGACCCGGCCGAGGTCGACGTGGTCTTCCCGGACGCGCTGGGCGTGCCCCGCTACGACCGCAGCGAGGCCGAGGCGCTGCGGGCGGTCTTCGGGACGCGGCCGCCGCCGGTCACCACGCAGAAGCCGCTGGTCGGGCGGGCACACCAGGGCGGGTCGGCGCTGGACGTGGCGACCGCGCTGCTGAGCATCTGGCACGGCGTGCTGCCGCCGACGGCCGGGCTGGACCGGCCGGCGCCCGGTTGTGAGCTGGACTTCGTCCGGGGGTCCGGACCCCGTCGGGTGGACGTGGCACTCGTCGGCGCCCGCGGTTTCGACGGTTTCAACAGCGCCGTGCTGCTCCGGCGCGGCCCGGGGTAGCGGCGACCGTGCAGGCGGCGTCCTGCCCGGGAGAGCCCTCCGGCGTGGTGCCGGGGGAGCCCTCGGTGTGGTGCCGGGGGAGCCCTCCGGTGTGGCGCCGGGAGAGTGGAGAGGACGACCGGTATGCCCAAGGCCAGGGTGCTGTTTCTGATCAGGGTGCCGCACGAGCGCACCGAGGACTTCCTGAAGGCGTACGAGCAGATCCGTTACGAGGTCGCCGGGGGAGTGCCGGGGCACCTGGTGGACCAGGTCTGCCAGGCGTCGAGCGACGCCGAACAGTGGTTGATCACCAGTGAGTGGGCGTCGCTGGCCCACTTCGAGGCGTGGGAGCGCAGCCCGGAGCACCGCGAACTCGCCGCACCGCTGCGCGCCTGCATCATCGAGGCCAGGTCGGTACGGTTCGTGGTCCGGGAGGAGACCTCGGCCCGCCGCCCCTCCTGACGTCGGTCATTCCCGCGCTCCAACCGGGCCGGCCGCTTCCCGATCGATGTATATGGATGTAGGTTGAATCCATTCATCGACGAGCGCCAGATGGGCGCCGGTCCGAGGGAGCCGCCATGCCCGCTCCGTCCTCCCGTCGAGCCGCTCTGGCGGCGTCGGTCGTGCTCGGTATCCTCGTCGGGGTGGTGGCCCAGCCTGGTCCGGCCGCGGCGGCCCCGGGGGTGGCCCGGCTCGGCGACACCGAACTCGACCCCGCCGCGCTCTACTTCGTCTCCTACGACGGGCTGGTCAACAACGCCTCGTACGCCGACGGCATCGTCAGCCACGCCGGCTACCAGTACGCGGCCTGGTACACCGCCTCCCGGGCGGCGGTGGTGGCCCGCCGGCAACTGCCCTCCGGGGCGTGGCAGAGCGTCGCGCTGCCGCACCGGCTGAGCACGAACGACTCGCACAACTCGATCTCGCTCGGCATCTCGCCCGGCGACGGGCGGCTGCACGTGGCGATGGACACCCACGACAGCGAGGTCTACTACGTGAAGTCCGAGGCCGGACTCGTCTCCGCACCGGCCTCGCGCAGCTGGGAGGCCGGCCGGTTCGGGGCGGTGCAGCGCAGCCTGGACGGGGTCGGGCTCGGCGCGATCACCTATCCGCAGTTCCGGCTCGCACCCGGCAACCGGCTCCAGCTCAGCTACCGGACCGGGCGCTCCGGCAACGGCACCAACGAACTCGCCGAGTACGACGGCTCCGCCTGGCGCCGGCTCGGCCGATGGCAGTCCGCCACCGGGTCGTACGGCGCGAACGGCGCCACCAGCACCACCCGGAACATGTACCTGCACGGGCTGACCTACGGGCCGGGCGGCCGGCTGCACGCCGCGTTCACCTGGCGGGAGGGGAACTCGGCGGTCACCTGCAACAGCGGCGGGCTGACCAACCACGACACCGGCTACGTCTACAGCGACGACCAGGGCCGCACCTGGCGCAACAACGCCGGGAGCCTCGTCGGCACCACCAATTCGGGCAACCTGGTGTCGATCTCCAGTCCCGGTCTCGTGGTCGATCCGCTGCCGCCGAACCACGGGCTGATCAACCAGGAGAGCCAGGACGTCGACTCGGCCGGCAACCCGCACGTGGTGGTCAGTTACGTACCGGGCCGGTTCACCTCGTGCGTCACCTCGTACGCCTCGGCGCGCCGCGCCAACGGCCGGGCCTTCCACCTCTTCCGCAACTCGTCCGGGGTCTGGCGCAAGACGGAGATCCCGGTGCCGTTGAACGCGACGGGCCGCTCCCCACTCGTCCTCGACGCCGCCGACAACGCCTACGTCGTGCTGCCGTACGGCCGGATCGTCACCGCCAGCCGGGCCAGCGGCTACACCGACTGGACCGTACGCTTCGACGGCGCCCGGCTGAACGCCTTCGGCGAGGTGGTGGTGGACCGGACCCGGGTGGAGAGCGAGGGCGTCCTGTCGATCCTCTACCAGCGTGCCTCCGGGGGCGGTACGCCCTCCCCGATCCGGGTCGTGGACTTCCGGCTCGGCTGACGATCGGGGTCGGCCGTCACCCCGCCGGGGCTCGACCATCCCTCGCCGCAGCGACGGACGCACCGTCCGGCGCACCCGATGGTGCGTTCGTCGCTGCGGCGAGCTGCTGATCGCCGTTCCGCGGCGTCGGGGATTTCAATGGACTCAATCGAAGACCATGGATGCATTGGAAGGTGGAGAGCCTATGACCACGACCATTCGCCGGTGCGCGGGCGCACTGCTGGCGGTCGTGCTGGTGACGGTGGCGATCCTGCTGCAGGGCGGGCACCGGGTGGAGGCGGCCGCCGGTGTCCGGGTGCTGCCGCTCGGCGACTCGATCACCGACGGCTTCAACGTGCCCGGTGGGTACCGGATCGACCTCTGGCAGAAGGTGGTGGCCGGCGGCTACACAGTCGACTTCGTCGGCTCCCAGGCCAACGGGCCGGCGAGCCTCGGCGACCGGGACCACGAGGGGCATTCCGGCTGGCGGATCGACCAGATCGACGCCAACATCGTCAGCTGGCTCACCACCCACCAGCCGCAGACCATCCTGCTGCACATCGGCACCAACGACATCTTCCAGAACCGCGACCTGCCGAACGCGCCGAACCGGCTGGCCGCACTGATCGACCGGATCACCACCACGGCCCCGAACGCGAAGCTCTTCGTGGCGACGATCGTGCCGGCCGGCTCCGCGGGCACGGACGCGCAGGTACGCAGCTTCAATGCCGCCATACCGCAGATCGTGCAGACCCGGGCCAACGCCGGTCGCCAGGTCTACCTGGTCAACATGTACGCCGCGCTCACCACCGCCGACCTGGCCGATGGAATCCACCCGAACGCCACCGGCTACAGCAAGATGGCCACGACCTGGTACAACGCCCTGCTGGCCGTGCCGGGCAGCCTGACCGACGGCGGCACCACGCCGACCCCGACCCCGACCGCGAGCCCGACCCCCACCACCCCGCCGACCGGTGGTCCCACGAATCCGCCGACGAATCCGCCGACAACCCCGCCGGCCGGCTGCGCCGCCTCGGTCTCGCTCAACTCCTGGAACGGCGGTTTCGTCGCGACGGTACGCGTCACCGCCGGCTCGTCCGGCACCACCGGCTGGACCGTCGGCCTCACCCTGCCCGGCGGCGTGACCGTCACGAACGCCTGGAACGCCCAACGCAGCGGCAACAGCGGCGCCGTCGACTTCACGAACGTGAGCTACAACGGCCGGATCGCGCCCGGCCAGTCGACCGAGTTCGGTTTCCAGGGCACCGGCAGCGCGGCCGGGCTCACACCGAGCTGCGCGGCCCGCTGACCACCCGCACCGTCCCGCGCGACCCACCTGCCCGGAGAGCAGCGGATCCCGGGCAGGTGGGTCGCGGCCCTGCCGTCGGCGGGCGCTGGCGACGGGGGAGGAAGTGCCGGGGCCTACCGCGTCAGCCGGTAGAGACTCACCTGCTCTCTTCGGTCTGTCAGTTCGTAGCCGAGCGCTGGCAGTTGTCGTATCGCGGCCAGTTGCTGGTCGGCGGGTGCGAGTCCCCGCACGGGGGGATCAACGACTGCCACCCAGTCGGGGCGGAGCCGCTGGGTGGGATATTCGGGAAAGAGGTAGACCGTCGTACGGTTGGTGAGCTGTGGGGCCAGGGAGTTTTCGGCGGCGACCGTCGCTTGGTCCGGAATGGTCGCCAGCGTTCCCCGTTCCGTCGACGACAGTACGGGTCGCCAGGCCGCCGCACGGAAGAGTTCGCCGATGGGGGAGTGTGCGGACAGCAGGACGACGAACGTGACGCACCAGGCGCCGATCGCCAGATGGAACTGCCCGGAGTATCGCGGCAGCGCCGTCCGCAGCGTGGCGTGGACGCGCGGCACGGCTGTTGCGGCGGCGGCGAAGACGACCGGCATCAGCACGGCACTGTAGTGGAGGTCTGTTCCCCAGTAGGCCGGGTTGGTGGCCCAGAACCGCCAGGCGAGCGTGGGGAGCGCGATGATCAGTATCGGGGAGCGTAGGGCCAGAAAGGCAGTCGGGGCGAGCAGCATCAGGACGGTCTCGAGTTTCTGGACGGGCATGATGAGCCGGACCAGGGGGTTTCCGACGGTGCCGGAGGCGTGACCCAGGTAGGTGTTCTGGCCGTACACGTTGAGGTGTGGGATCAGGACCAGCATCGTCAGGCAGCAGGCGGCCACTCCCACGAGCGCGAGTAGCGCGCCCAGCTTCTTCGGCCCGCGTAGCACGATGTACATGCCGATCGCAGCCACGGTGAGTCCGAGGTCTTCCTTGACGAGGAGCAGGGGAAGGGCATAGGCGAATGCCGCCCACCACTCCTGCCGGTACAGCCGTTCCACGCAGAAGGCCACGAAGACCACTGCCAGGCAGGTCTCGTGGAAGTCGAAGACCACCGCGCTCTGTATCCCCCAGGACAGCGCGTAGGCCGCGCCAAGGATGCCGCCGAGGCGGGTGCCGCAGGTGCCGATGGCCAGCCGGGTGACCGGTACGACGGAGAGGGCGAATGCCGCGGCCTGGACCGTGAGCAGCGTGATCGGGCCTGGGAAGAGGAGATAGACCGGGCCCAGAGCCGCGAGGATCGGGCTGAAGTGGTCGCCCAGGATGTTGACGCCCGGTCCCTTGAGCTCGCTGACCGGGGTGTTGAGGTGTGCGTAGTTCCGGACCACCTGCTCGAAGATCCCAAGATCGAACCCGGTTGTACGTCCGGTGATATGGCGTACGACCGACAGCAGTTCGTAGAGGACGAACGCGATTCCCGCCAACAGGTACGGCAGAGCACGAGGGCCCGCCGACCGTGGCCTGCCAGGATCAGGCGGTTCCGGTGGGGTGGCGGGGCCGGGCTCTTCCGGCCTACCGGGTTCGTGCTGAGTCGGAGTGCTGCTGGGTGAATCCACTTCCTCGCGCCGCATCAATACATGTTGACTGGCGACGATCCGGGTGGCCGCGGGCCCCTGCGCGGTCGCCGTCTTCGCCGGCACCGGTGCCGCCGTCGTCCCCCGCGGGCAGGGCGGCGGCCCCTACACGGTCGGCACCGAGCCGGTCGGCAGGTGGCAGCGGATGGTGGCCTGGGGCAACGGCTGGTGGACTCGCCGCCCCGGGGTGCCGTCGGCCAGGACGCCGGGTTCGTCGCCGTGACGACGGCACTCACCGACGAGCAGGCCGCGGCGGCCGTCGCCGGCGCCCGCGGCACGGCGGACGGGGAGTGGGCACGCCGGGATCTCGGTATGGCGGTCGAGATCTTGGAAAGCCGCGTCGCCGCCCTGCCGAGCCTTGTCTGGGCCGGTCGCGTCCAGGGCAGTCCGTCCGGCCGACCCGGCCGATCCCCGGTCGCTGGTTGCCGTGCGGCTCGACGGAACCAGCACCCTGCTTCACGGTCAACGCCTGGGACCGGGAGTGAACAGCCGTCCGGCCCGGCCGCTCGTGGCGGCCGGGCCGGACGTGGTGCCGGGATCAGGCCGGCAGTCGCCAGACCTGGTTGGCGCCGCCGAAGCAGTCCCAGATCTGCAGCCGGGTGCCGTCGGCCGAACTGTTGTCGGTGGCGTCCAGACACTTGTTGGAGGCCGGGTTGCGGAGCGTGCCGTTGCTCTGCGCCTGCCACACCTGCGCGCCGGTGCCGTTGCAGTCGTAGAGCTGCACCTTGGCGCCGTTGGTGGTCGCGGCGGCGGTGATGTCGGCGCACTTGCCGAGCGCCCGCAGGGTGCCGTCGGTGCCGACCGTCCACTGCTGCGCGTTGGTGCCGTTGCAGGTGTAGAGCTGGATCGCCGCACCGTTCGCGCTGGACGCGGCGGCGACGTCGACGCACTTGCCGCCGATGCCGGTGATCTGGCCGGTCCGGCCGCCGGGCGGGGGAGTGCCGCCGCCCATCACCGTGTCGTAGATGGCGCTGACCAGTGAGGTGGAGTTGTTGGTGTCCTGGGACAGCTCCCAGTTCATCATCCCACCGGCGTTGGCCAGCGCCCACTGGGTCTTGCGCCTGACCGTCGGGATGCCGTTGTAGCACTGCTGGGCGCCGCCGGCCGTGGTGCAGTCCCGGTTGGCGTTGGCCGGGTCCATCGCGACCAGCGCCGAGTAGGTGTAGTAGCCGGGCCGGCTGTAGAAGGGTACGCCGAGCACCGCCTTGCCGGCCGGCAGGCCGCGCGCCTTCCAGCCGTTGACCGCGTTGATCGACCAGTCGTAGTTGGCGTGCGGGCTGCCGCCGTCGTACGCCATGATGTTGAGCCAGTCGACGTAGCCGAAGACGGCCGGTTGCACGCCGTTGACGGTGCCGCCCTCGGAGACCACGGCGGCGGTGAGCAGCTTGCCCCGGCTGCGGAGCTGGCTGCTGAGCTGCTGCATGAGGGCGGTGAAGTTGTTCGCCGAGCTGCCCGGGTCGGGATACTCCCAGTCCATGTCGACGCCGTCCAGGTTGTACTGGTTGACGAAGCTGATCACGCTGTTCACGAACGTGGTCCGGCTGCCGGAGTTGGCGGCCAGCGCCTCGAAGGCGGAGTCGTCGCCGTTGTTCCAGCCGCCGATCGCGATCGAGACCTTGACGTTGCTGCTGTGTGCCCGTGACACCAGCGAGGAGAGCTTGCTGGGGTTCTCCACCGCCCGCAGCGTGCCGTTCGCGTTCGGCAGCACGAACGCGTAGTTGATGTGGGTCAGCTTGTTGTACTGGATCGCGTTGATGTCGCCGGCCCAGCTCGGCATGTAGCCGACGCTCTTGAAGTTGTTGGGCAGCACGACGGCCTCGGCAGGGGAGAGCGGGGCGAGCGCGACCGCCGTTCCGGTCGCCGCGGTGGCGAGCGCGAGCACTCCGGTGAAGAACCTGGACCGGACGCGGGGGCGGCGTCCCGGCGGGTCCACCCGCTCGGCGCTCCTGGTAGGTGACATCGGCGTTCCCTTCTGTCGCAGGCGCCTCAGCGACTCGACCCGATCCGGTGTGGGGGGTACGCGCGGCTGCCGGGACGACGGCAGCGGGGGGTGCGGCGCCGTACCGGGCGGGTCGGGATCGGGATCGACGTGGCTGAGTTGCTGAAACATTAGGAAAGTTAACTAATAATGTCAATGCATCGCTGACGGGTAATACCTGCCGCCCCGGCGGCCGGTGAGGTCGGGGGTCGACCGGTTATCGGCGCTGCCCCTCGGGAAGGAGAAGGCGGTAGCCACCCGGTGGTGGACCGACCAGGAGGAAACCATGAAGATCACCTGGAAGCCCGTCGACCAGCACGGGGCGATCAGCAGCAAGCAGTCCCGGGAACTGCCGGACAGCGCGTTCGCGTTTCCCGGCAAGCGCAAGGAGCCGCTGACCGACGCGTCCCACGTCCGCAACGCCCTCGCCCGGTTCGACCAGACGCACGACGTCAGCGACGCCGAACGGGACCAGGCGTTCGCCAACATCATGGCGGCGGCCAGGCACTACGACATCGAGGTCGCCGAGTCCGACTGGCGGCAACTGGGCAAGCGCCCGCACACTCCGAACCCGGCCCAGGGCGGGCGCGGTTCGCGCTCCTGAGCCTCGGGCGGTCCGGCAGGACGGACCTGCGGGCACGTCGGTGTAGGTGTCCGATCATGATCGGTCGAAGGGCGTTGTCCCGTGCTCTCCGCTGGGATAGACAGGTTCGCATGACCGAGACGCCAGCGATGGAACGCCCTCTTCCGCAGATCGTCGACCGGCAGACCTGGCAGGCCGAGATCGACGTACTCCGGGTCAAGGAGAAGGCCCATACCAGGGCCGGGGACGCACTGGCCGCCGAACGCCGACGGCTGCCGATGGTCGAAGTCGATCCGCGGACCCCGCTGATCGGGGCCGACGGTCCGGTGCCGCTGATCGACATCTTCGACGGCCGGTCCCAACTGGTCGCCTACTTCCAGATGTGGCACACCGGCAGGCCCGCGGCGCAGCAGTGTGAGGGCTGCACCTTCTCCACGACCCACATCAACGAGCTGTCCTACCTGCACTCGCGGGACGTCAGCTACGCAACCCTCTGCCAGGGGCCGTACGACGAGAGCTCGCGCTACCGCGACTTCATGGGCTGGACGGTTCCCTGGTACTCCGTGCCGGAGGAAGCCGTGGACCGCTTGGTCGCGGATCGGCACTTCGGCATCCTGGTCAGCTATCTCCGCGACGATGACAGGGTCTACGAGACCTACTGGACCACCGGCCGCGGCAACGAGGTGATGGCACCGTCGTACGGACTGCTGGATCTGACCGTCCACGGCCGGCAGGAGTTCTGGGAGGACTCGCCGGGGGGATGGCCGCAACGTTGGGATGCCAGAGGCGGTCAGTTCCGGCTGGACGGCCGTCCGACCGCCCAGTGGTCACGGATCAGGGCCGGACGCGACGACGACCTCGGCGTCTCACCTGATCATGGCGCGCCGCACCGCCACTGACGACCGAACGGGCCCGAAGCGGTGACGCAGGGTCAGGCGGCCCGGTGATGGGTGCGGGCGTGCGCGGTGCCCGGTCGGCCACGCACCAGCCGCAGGCGCGGCGGCGCGGCCGGCGGCTCCTCCTCGAACCTGGCCCGCCACCCCGGCCCGGTCCGCTGCCCGTGCCGGGTCGGCGGATCGCCGGGCTCGAGTGCCGGGCGGGAGAGACCGAGAATGATCACGTAGCCGGCCAGGATCAGCCCGTGGCTGAAGATCCGGGCCGGGTCGACCCGGCCCGCGATCACGTCGTTGACGGAGAGCAGGGTCAGCACCGCGACGAACGCGGTCAGCGTGGGGACCAGTCCCAACGGCCGGGTCCGGCGCAGCGCGATCCAGGTGAAGCCGGCTCCGAGCGCGACGTTCCAGGCGGCGGATTCGTGCCAGAGATGGTCGGGGCCGCCGCCCAGCACGACCTCGAGACCGTGTACGTGGGTCGCGGAGCCGATCCCGGCGATCTGCGCCGCACCAAGCAGGAACTGGGCGACGCCGACCACACCGAGCGCGATCCGCAGCGTACCGGCCAGCCGGGCCCGGCCCGGCCCGGGAGCGGCGGCGAGGATCCGCTCGTCGATCTCCATCGGTGGCGTCACCAGGCTGGTCCGGGCCAGCCGGTTCAGCGCCGTCGCACTTTCCAACCAGCTCCGGCAGTCGGCGCATCCGGCGAGATGGCGGTCGACGCCGGCCCGCTCGGTCGGATGCTCCGCTCCGTCCAGCCGAGCCGACAGCGCTTCTCGAAACTGTTCGCACCCCACACTGTCATAGTCGGACCCCGGGTGATCCTGGTTCCCGCCGGGGGTCCATTTCCCCGATCGGACGTCGATCCGGCAAGGTGTACCACGATTGGATGCCCACCGGGGGTATTCGAGGTAGGTGCTGGTACGGGTAGCTTTGGGGCATGCCTCCCCCCGGCGTCGAGAACGACGACATCACCAAGCTGGCGCTGGCCGCCAAGGCCGGCGACCGTGCTGCGGCGGTGGCCTTCATCCAGGCGACCCAGCATGACGTGCACCGCTTCGTCGCCCACCTGGTCGGCGCCGGTGAGGCGGAGGACCTGGCCCAGGAGACCTATCTGCGGGCGATGCGGGCACTGCCCCGCTTCGCGGCCAGGTCGGCCGCGAAGACCTGGCTTCTCGCGATCGCCAGGCGGGCCTGCGTGGACCACATCCGCACGGCGATGCGACGGCCCCGGGTCGCCTCGCTGCCGGACTGGCAACTCGCCGCCGACACCGAGCTCGCCCGGGCGAGCACCGGCTTCGAGGGTGAGGTGGAGCTGGCCCGACTCCTGGCGGACCTGCCGGTGGATCGCCGGGAGGCCTTCGTCGCCACCCAGGTGGCCGGGCTGAGCTACAGCGAGGCCGCCGAGGTCTGCGGCTGTCCGGTCGGCACCATCCGGTCCCGGGTGGCGCGGGCCCGCGAGGACCTTGTCCAGGCGATGCGGGCCGACGGCTCCGAGCGGCGGCTCCGCTCGACCAGCTGACGCAGGCCCGGCTGACGCAGGTCCCCGAGGGCCACGCCGGGCCCCGCACCGGCGTCCGAGATCGATCGCCGCGCCCCGTGATCGACCGCGAGGTCCTGCGACCGACCACGAGGTCCGGTGGTCGACCACCGACGCCGGAGATCGACCGTCGGGCGGGATCAGGCGCCGTCCTCCTGCTCCGGCGCGGCATCCGGGCCGGAGATCGGCAGGCAGACGCGGATGACGGTGTGTCCCGGCTCGGATTCGACGCGGATGTCCCCGTGGTGCTTGTTCACCACGATCCGGTATGAGATGTCCAGACCCAACCCCGTGCCGTCGCCGATCGGCTTGGTGGTGAAGAAGGGTTCGAAGATCCGGGACCGCACCTCTGCCGGGATGCCGGGCCCGGTGTCCACGATATCGATCGTGATCGAGTCGGCGTCGCGCCCGGTGCGTACGGTCAACACACCCTCCTCGCCGATCGCATAGAGCGCGTTGTCGATCAGGTTGGTCCAGACCTGGTTGAGTTCGGCGGCGTAGACCGGGATCGGCGGCAGGCCCCGGTCGTACTCCCTCACCACCCGTACGCCGGACTTGATCTTGGTGTTGAACATCGCCAGCGTGGCGTCGAGCAGGTCGTGTACGTCGACCGTCCGGTGCGGCGCCCGATCCAGTTGCGAGTACTGCTTCGCCGCCCCGACCAGCCCGGTGATCCGGCCCAGCGCGTCGTCGATCTCGCCGAGCAGCAGCTCGGTCTCGACGGTGTAGGTCAGCCACCGGATCGCCGGCTCCAGGTCCTCCGGCCGTACCGCCGGGGTGACCTGCTCGAGCCAGCCGACGTCGATCCCGCCGGCCGTCAGCGTCGGGGCGAGGTCCCAACCGGCGGTGATGTCGTGCTCGTCCAGCCAGTCCGCCAGGGCGTCCTCGGCGTCGCTGGTCTCCAGCGGTGAGAGGGCCGGTGCCGACGCCGCCTGCTTGACGGCGGCCTCCTGGAGCTCGACCAGGCGCTGCAGTTTGGCCCCGTCCAGCCGGCCGTCGGCGATCATGGCCAGCTTGTGCCGCATCCCGGCGACCCGGTCGCGGAGCACCGAGGTGGCCCGGACGGCGGCGGCGGCCGGATTGTTCAGCTCGTGGGTCAGCCCGGCCGACAGCGAGCCGAGGGCGAGCAGCCGCTCCCGCTCGCCGACCACCGTCTGCGTGGTGCGCATGCCGAGGAAGAGCCCGTCGAGCAGGTGCATCGCCATCGGGAACCAGCGGCGCATCGCGGTGCTGATCACCTCGGCCGGCAGCACCAGGAGCGTGACGTCGGTGATCGCCCGCATCCCGTTCAGGTACGTCTGCACCCGCTGCTCGTTCAGGTACGACTGGGTCGCGCCGCCGTACGCGCCCCGCTGTGCCGTGCGGCTGATCTCGACCCGGTCGCCCTGCACCAGCCGGGTCAGCGACACGGTGCCGTCGAGGAGCACGTAGAAGCAGTTCGCCTCCTCGCCCTCGACGAAGATGTCGGCTCCGGCCGGCAGCCGCTGCACCCGGCCGTGCTCGTGGATGTAACCGAGCTTCTCGTCGTCCAGCGACTCGAAGAGGAAGAGCGTCCGCAGCTCCTCGATCGCCAGCCGCTCGCCCGAAACGGTCATCTCGTCACCCGACCCGTGTCGCTACGGTTCCCACATCTGCATAACGCCTGCCGAGCACTTTTATTGCCAGGACCGTTGCCTGCGGGGACCGGTCACTGCGCCGCGAGGTACCTGCGGGGACGGTCACTGCGCCGCGAGGTACTGGTGGGCCAGGGAGACCACCATCGCACCCTCGCCGACGGCCGAGGCGACCCGCTTGATCGAGTCGGCCCGGACGTCCCCGGCCGCGAAGACCCCCGGCAGGCTCGACTCCAGCGGATACGGGTCGCGCGGCAGCGACCAGCCCGCCGGCCGCCGCCCGTCGCTGGCCAGGTCCAGGCCGGTCAGCACGTAGCCGCGGGCGTCCCGGGCCACCACGCCGCCGAGCCAGTCCGTACGCGGCTCGGCGCCGATGAAGACGAAGAGCCAGGACGCCTTCACCGTGCGCCGCTGGCCGGCCCGGTTGTCGCAGATGGTGAGCTGCTCGAGGTGGTCCGTCCCCTCCCCGCCCACCACCTCGGAGTGCGGATGCACCTCGATGGTGTCGATCCGCTCGATCTGCTCGATCAGGTATTGCGACATCGACTGGCGCAGGTCGGCGCCGCGTACCAGCAGGTGCACCCGGCGGGCGTGCCGGGCGAAGTACACCGCCGCCTGCCCCGCCGAGTTGGCGCCGCCGACGATGTAGACGTCCTGTCCCGCGCAGTTCGGTGCCTCCGTCGCCGCCGAACCGTAGAAGACGCCCCGGCCGGCCAGCTCCGCCAGGCCGGGCGCGCCGAGCTGCCGGTACGAGACCCCGGTGGCCAGCACCACCGTGTGGGCGGCGATGGAGGTGCCGTCGCTGAACCGGAGCAGCCGGGTCGCGCCGGCCGCCTCCAGACCGACCACGTCCCGGGCGGTCAGCAGCTCGGCGCCGAACTTCAGGGCCTGCCGGCGCGCCCGGTCGGCGAGCTGTGCCCCCGAGACGCCGTCCGGGAAGCCGAGGTAGTTCTCGATCCGGCTGCTCTGCCCCGCCTGGCCGCCGGTCGCCTGCCGCTCGACCAGCACCGTGCGCAGCCCTTCCGAGGCGCCGTAGACGGCCGCGCCGAGGCCGGCCGGACCGGCACCGACCACCACCAGGTCGTAGAAGTCGGCGGCCGGCATGGTGGCGAGCCCGACCCGGGTCGCCAACTCGGCCTCGGAGGGACGCACCAGCGCGGTGCCGTCCGGGGTGATCACCACCGGCACGTCGGCCGGGTCGGCTCCGGCGGCGGCCAGCAGCCGCTTGCCCTCGGGCTCGTCGGCGAGCAGCCAGCGGTACGGCACGAGGTTGCGGGCGAGGAAGTCGCGGCAGGCGAAGGAGGGCGCCGACCACCGGTGCCCGACCACCCGGACCTCGTTCTCCGGTGTTTCCGGGGTCGCCGTCCACGCCTCCAGCAGGGTGTCGAGCACCGGATAGAGCTTCTCCTCCGGCGGGTGCCAGGGTTTGAGCAGGTAGTGGTCGAGGTCGACGACGTTGATCGCGTCGATCGCCGCGTTGGTGTCCGCGTAGGCGGTGAGCAGCACCCGCCGGGCCGTCGGGAAGATGTCCATCGCCGCTTCGAGGAACTCGATGCCGTTCATCTGCGGCATCCGGTAGTCGGCCAGCAGCACCGCGACCCGGTCGCCGCGAAGCTTGATCTCGCGCAGCGCGTCGAGCGCCTCCGCCCCGGACGTCGCGCGGACCACCCGGTACCGGTCGCCGTAGCGCCGCCGCACGTCCCGGGCCACCGCACGCGACACCGCCGGGTCGTCGTCGACCGTCAAGATCACCGGGTTCGCCATGGCACCAATGAAAGCATCCGGAGCCTGCCTTGACGAACCGAGCTGTTAGGAAGGGCCCCCGCTACAACAGAAAGCGATAAGTGGGGGCCCTTCCTTGCACGTTAGGCGGCGGCGTGGTCGCGGGCTACGCGGAGGAGTTCGACGAGGCCGGCGGCGTACTCCTGGGACTCGGCGTGGGCCTCGGCGAACGGCGGCTGGAAGCCGACGCCCTCCCACCGACCGGTCGTCTCGTTCCAGATGTCGTTGCCGACCTCGAAGTCCCAGGCGAAGATGCCCAGCTCGTAGTAGAGCTGGTCGGCGGAGTTGCCGGCGGCGGAGTAGAGCACGTCGGCGACCGGGCCGGTCTGGGACGGCCAGGTCACGGTGCCCCGCTCGCCGGCGATCGCCGAGACGATCCGCCGCGCGCTGTCCAGGAACATCTTCGACTCGTCGATCGACGGGCGCGGCAGCAGGATCCGCCCCTCCGCCTGGTACGCCCCGGGCGGCCACATGAAGTACCCGCCGTAGCTGTGCACGTTCATCGCGAACCTGATGTTCGGGTGCGCCTTCGCCAGGTCGACCACGTTGCGGCTCTCCGCCTCCGACAGCTCACCCGTGCCGGCGTAGGCGCCGGAGAGGCAGTTGGTGCTGGCTCCGGCGTAGCCGTCGAAGAGCGAACCGACCGTGTAGTTCCGGTTGACGTCGACGCCCCAGGAGTTGCGGTTGGCCGGGTCGCGCTGGGCGCCGGTGCAGTGGTTGACCAGGTTCTTGCGCTGGAAGCTGGCGTCGTGGAACGAGTAGTTCGCCCCGTCCGGGTTGACCGTCGGGATCACGAAGACGTCGACGGCCTCCAGCAGCTCCCGGGTGGCCGGGTCGGTGTTGGCGTTGGCCAGCAGCCGCTCGGCGAACTCCAGGGTGACCAGCGGGGTCGCCCACTCCCGGGCGTGCTCCTGCGAGTACGCCAGCACCCCGATCCGGGAACCGTCCCGGTGTACGCCGATCCGCAGCGCCTGCACGGTCCACGGCTTCGTCGGCACCTCGGCGCCGGACAGGCCGTCGTCGAGGCGTACCGGCCCGGCGACCGGCATCGGCAGCCCGGAGGAGCCGTTCTCCACGAACGCCGAGAACCGCTGCGGATAGCGGGCGGAGACGAACGCCGCCACCTGGTCGGTGGTGCTGATCGTCCGGCCGGTGCCGTCGGTGGCGAGCGAGATGGTCAGCACCCGGTCGCGGTAGGTCGCCGAGAGCGGCCGGTCGGCCCGGCCGGGGTCGACGGTGCGGACCTGCACCCCGTTCATCTTCTGGTCACCGAACTTCACCGACTCGACCACCACGGCGGCGGTGGCCGGGTCGCCGAGGTAGCCGGCGGCGGTGCGCCGGTAGCCCTGTGTCCGGTGTGGCAGGTCGATGACGTCGACCAGGTCGTCGTACTGGCGGGCCAGGCGCTTGATCCGGGCCCGGATGTCGACGGGTGTGACGTACGCGTCGATGAAGTCCTTCTGGTAGCCCTCCGGCAGTGGTGGCGGGGTGGCGTTCGGCCAGGGTGCCGGGGTGGTGGGCCGGGCGGTCCCGCCGAGGCTGGAGGTGGCGGTGACCTGCACCGGACGGGCCGGCAGCCGTTGCGGCACCGAGTAGTGGTACTGGTATTCGCCGGCGTCGGAGAAGCGGGAGAGCGCGATGGTGCCGGTCGTGCCGTCGGCGGTGCGCCAGGTGACGGTGATCTCGACGTCCGGGTCGTCGGCGGCGGTGGTCGCGACCTGGGTCTGCAGGAAGGTCCGGCCCGCGCTGGTCCACCAGTACGCCTGGAGGAAGTGCAGCGTGTCGACGGCGGCGACCGTGGCGCCCCGCTGCCGGTCCGGGGTGTCGCGCCCGCCGGCGTCGCGGGACTGTGCCGCGGCGCGCACGCTGTCGGCGTACCGGCGGGCGGCGTCGCTCTCGCGCTGGACGACCTGACGGGCCACCGCGCCCCGGGCGGTGAGCGCGGCGAGTTGCCGGCCGGTCAGCACCAGGTCGGCGAGGAGTTCTCCGTCCCGCTGTCGTGGCCGGTTGGCGATGTCGGTGCCCTCGGCGAGCAGCTGCCGGAACTGGGCCTCGTCGCGGAGCTGGACGCGCACCAGGGCGGTCTCGTCGGCGGCGAGGGTGACCGGGACGGTGCTGCCGGTGCCCCCGGCATCGGGCGCGGCCGTGCCCGGCTGCGGGTTACCGAGCACGGTGGCGGTCAGGACCAGGGTGACGGCGGTGGCCGTCCACCATTGTCTGGTCAACGTGGACCTCCTGACGGGTCGTCGAGGTGAGTGGGTTACACATCAGTCCGTTGATCGACATCTGTCAAGGGCCGGAGACGGCTCGACCGTGCCGGGCGGTCGGGTGGACGCGGGGTGACCACACTGGAACGTACGCGTTTCCTCCGAACGTCGAACACGCACCTCCGATGGCGTTTAATATTGGCGCTGATCTACCCAAACCATCGCTCAGGTGGGCCAATGTCGCCGCAATCCTCCGCTGCTTCCCGGAGTGCTGTCGCCGGCCCCGGACCAAGATGTCGCGGAACGTGGTCGGCGGGGCGGGCGGAATCCGGCGTGGCGAGGTGAGTTGATCTCGGGCCGCCGGCCCAGGCAGGGGCAACTGCAGGTCGCAACTTGCACCCGTGGTCGGCTGGTCCGTCTGCGGAGGTCGACGGGCCCGGGGCGGCACCGCAATACAATGGCACAAACCAATACCTTGACTTAGCCGTCCGTCACAGCGCATCGTGAGATTCCCAGTTGTCGTTGGAAGTTGCGGGGCGACTCATTCGCGGTGTGGCGGAGTATTGCCCCGGACCCGACGACAGCGCGCGAGTGGGCCAGGAGGCGGCCATGGAACTCAGCCCGTTCACTGGTACGTATCTCATCGACCCGGCCAGGGTGTGGCGGGAACTTCTCGCCCGTCCCGACGACGTGCACCACGCCGAGGATCTCGGCATGTGGCTGATCAGCCGGCACGAGCACGTGCGGCAGGCGTTCGGGGACGCGGACAGTTTCGGCAACGCGCTGACGCTGGCCCCGGTCTACGAGATGTGCCCGGAGGCGCTCGCCATCGTGATGCGGCTCGACGTGCCGGCGACGACGGCCGCCGCCGACTCCCCGGTGCACACCCGCACCCGGCGGGCGCTGCGGGCCACCTTCGCCAACACCGGCCCCCGGGTCGCCGCCCAGTACGGGCCGATCGTGCGGCGCCGGGTCGACGGGCTGGTCGAGGCCCTCGTCGCCCGTCGGGGCGAGGTGGTCGACCTGATCCCGGAGTTCACCGCCCTGCTGCCGCTGCTCGTGGTGCTGGACATCCTCGGCGTGCCGGAGCGGGACGTGGCCCGGATCCGGCAGTGGGCCGACGGTCAGATCGCGCTGGTCTGGGGTCGGCCGGAGCCGGCCGAGCAGGTCAGGCTGGCCCAGGGGCTGCTCGACTTCTGGCACTACTGCCAGGACCTGGTCGCCCGGCGGGCCGAGGGTGATCTCGACGGCGACGACTTCATCTCCCGGACCCTGCGCTACCGGGACGGCGACGACGAGGTGCTCACCGTCGCCGAGGTGGCCAGCATGGCGTTCAACCTGCTGGTCGCCGGGCACGAGACCACCGCCGGGCTGCTCGCGCACGGCCTCGAACAGGCGCTGTCGGTGCCGGGGCGGTGGCGGCGCGTCGCCGAGGACCCGGCGACCGTGCCGGCGTTCCTGGAGGAGGCGCTGCGGTTCGGCCCGGCCATCGACGGCTGGCTGCGGGTGACACTGCGGCCGGTGACGATCGGTGACGTCACCATCCCGGCCGGGCAGCGGTGCCTGCTGCTGATCGGCGCCGCCAACCGCGACCCGGCCGCGTTCTCCGCTCCGGACCGGTTCGATCCGGAGCGTGACGACGCCAAGGACCACCTCTCCTTCGGTTACGGCCCACATTTCTGTATCGGGGCGGCACTCGCCCGGCTCGAGGCCCAGATCGCGCTCCAGCGCCTGGCCGAGGCAATTCCCGGGCTCCGTCTGGCGCCGGGTCATGTAAGCGTCTACAAGCCCAATGTCGCGTTCCGGGCGCACCAGGCGTTGCCCGCGCTCATCGATATCACGGGCGCGCCGAGGGAACGGTACGAAGATCCACCCGAAGGGCTTAGCGGACGCGCCGCATAGTCGAGGATTCGCCGCCACCGACCAATCCGCCCGCGGTGGTTACGCGCCGCCGTGGTCGGCGCCGGCTGGAAACGGAGCGGCATCGATCCGGTGCGTCGCAGCCGGGCCGATCCGGTACTGCCGGTCCGGCCGATCCGGTACGCCGGCACCGGTCTATGCGGTACGCCGGCCCCGGTCCAACGCGGTGGACCGGCCTGGAGTCGCCCGGCGGCCGGGCGCCAATCGCGGACCACGCATCGATGCACGCCGTCATATGGACGGTGGGGCGGATCGCCCGCGGGGGGCCCGGCCGCCGGTCGGTGATTCCGGAGTGTCGCCATTCGCCGTTCACGGCGGAAGGGGTGAATCCGGGCAACCGGTGGCGTCGAGGTGCCTCGTAGATCATTTTCGTACCGTCAAGTAGGTCGGCCTGGTTTGTTTTTCACCTACCGACAACGACGGGTGGCGCGTACGTCTTCACACAGTGGAGCCGGAGGGTAAGAATTGGCCCCGGCAAATGCCGGGTCATGATCTTTTCCTGACCCGTGCTCTGCTGCGAGTGATCGCATCGCCGACCAACGATCGCTGACCAACGAAGGTGAGCAAATGGACGCTGCCTCGTCAGGCACCGCAGACTCGATGGCCACCCGGGAGTTCCAGCGCGAACTGCGCCGCTGGCGCACCCGCAGAGGGCTGACCCAGCGCGCCCTCGCCGACCGGGTGCGGTTCAGCCGGGAGACGGTGGCGGCGGTGGAGGCGGGGCGCCGGTACGGCAGCCAGGAGCTCGCCGTGCGCTGCGACGACGTGCTCGGCACCGGAGGTCTGTTGACCGAGCTCTGGCCGAAGGTGGCCGTCGAGCAGATCGCCGCCGACGGGCGGCGTGGGCCCCGGGGCTCCGACGCCGGGCCGTCGGAGCGGGTCGATCGGGATCCGGAGCGGGCGGTGGGTGAGCGGCAGTCCGTCGTGGACGCGATCGACGAACTGCGCGGCCTCATCGACCAGATGTTGCGGGTGCATTTCCCGGGCGAGTCCGAGGTGCGGCCCGAGGAGGCGCAGCGGCTCACCGAGGAGGCCGACCGCCTCGCGGTGGAGGTGCAGCGACGCGGCGGCCACCGTCCACCGGACGGCCCACAGCCGGCGGACGGACCCCTGGACCCGGCGGCCGAGTCGCACCTGCCGGCCGGCGAGTCCCGCCGACCGTTCGCGGAGGCGCACCGGCGGGGTCGGGTCGGCGCGCTGCGTCGCCGGCACTGAGTCGCGAAACAGGAGTACGAGCCCGGATGCGCGCCGCAGATCCGGCCGCACAGGCATCGCCACCTGCGAAAGTAACTGCCTGTTCAACTCTGGGTACAGATGGTGGTACGAGCTGTTTGTACCACGGTTAACCCTGTTGTCAGTCCCTCCCGTCCGGCGCAATGGGACTTGCCAACTGCAAGATGCATTTCCTCGATGACGAGCCGTGGGAGTCAGTTTTGGCCTCGACCACCCGATCCCACGCGGCCCGGCCCCAGCAGCCGGTACGGCGACGCGGTTGGAAGATCGCCTCTCGGATGCGCATCATCGTGGCCGCACCCCTGGTGGCGGTCGTCGGGTTCGCGGGGCTGGCACTGGCCGACAGTGCGCAGCAGGCAGAGCAGGCCAGCGACCTCGGTGCGCTGGCGCAACTGGGCGCCGAGGCCGGCCGCCTGGCCTACCAGCTCCAGCGGGAGCGGGCGGCCGCCGCCGACCTGCTGACCGCCGCCACGCCCAGACAGCAGGACACCTACGTCCGGCAGGCCGCCGAGACCGACGAGATCGTCGCCCGCTACCAGCGGCAGCGCTCGCTCGCTCCCGAGCCGGCCAGCGGGCCGGGCGCGGTGCTGGCCCGGATCGACAGCGCGCTGGCCGGCCTCGCACCGCTGCGCACCCAGGTCCGCACCGCCGCGCACGCGGCCGTCTCGGCCACCACGTTCAGCTACCGGATCATCATCGCCGACCTGCTGGCATACCGGGAGGCGATCTCCCAGGGGGTCGTCTCCGCCGACGTCGCGGACGGGATCCGGGCCGCCGCCGCGCTCTCCAAGACCGCGGAGGCGCTCGGCCAGCAACAGGTCGCGGTGCTCCGGTCGATCGCCACCGGCGAACTCACCCCGGCGATGCAGCAGGACATCACCGCCGCCCGCACCGGCTTCACCGAAGCCAGCCTGGCCTTCCTCGGTCTCGCCCCGTCCCAGTGGCAGGTGTGGTGGGAGCAGGCGGGCAGCGGCAAGGAGGCGCTCGCCCTGCAACGCCTCCAGGACCAGGTCTCCCGGGCCGACATCGGCGCTCCGCTGGAGGTCGACACCAACGCCTGGATCGGGGCCACCCAGGGCTGGGCCGCCCGGCTCTTCGAGGTGCAGCAGCGGGTCGACACGGCCGTCCTGGCCGAGGTGGACGCGGCCCGGGTCGAGCAGCGCTGGCGGGCGATTGCCGAGGGCGCGGCGATGGCGGTCGCGCTGCTGCTCACCGTGCTGGTGACCTGGGCGGTCGCCCGGCAGATCACCCGGCGGCTGCGGCGGCTGCGGGACGCGGCGCACTCCGTCGCCTTCACCGAACTGCCGGCGATGGTCGCCGAGTTGCGCAACCTCGACAGCGCCGGCATCCATCCGGAGGCCCTCGCCCGGGCCTCCGCCTCCACGCTGGAGGCGTCCGCCGGTGACGAGATCGGCGAGGTGGGTCAGGCGTTCAGCGCGGTACACCAGGCGGCCGTGCGCACCGCCGCCGAGCAGGCCGTGATGCGGGCCAACACCGCCGACATCTTCGTCCACCTCAGCCGGCGCGAGCAGCGGCTGGTGGACGCGGTACTGGCCCAGGTGGACAAGGTCGAGCAGGACGAGACCGACCCGGAGCGGCTGCAACAGCTCTACACCCTGGACAGCCTGGCGACCCGGATGGGACGGATCAACGCCAGCCTCCTCGTGCTCGGCGGTGTGGGCGTCGGGCGGGTACGCCACGAGGACGTGCCGATGCAGAAGGTCGTCCAGGCGGCACTGTCGCAGATCGAGCACTACACCCGGGTCCGGATCGGCGTCGTCGACCCGGACGTGGCGGTCGCCGCCGACAAGGTCGACGAGGTGGTGCACCTGCTCGCCGAGCTGATGGACAACGCGACCGCGTACTCGCCGCCGGAGACCGAGGCGTGGGTGACCGCGCGCAGCCTCGGCGACCGGGTGATCGTGCAGGTCAGCGACGAGGGGGTCGGCCTGTCGCTGCAACGGCTCGCCCAGCTCAACGACCTGCTGGCCCGGCCACCGGCCACCGACGTCGCGGCGGTCCGGGCGATGGGTCTGGTCGTGGTCGGCCAGCTCGCCGGCCGGCTCGGCGTGGCGGTAGAGCTGCGTCCCGGGCCCAAGCTCGGCACGATCGCGGAGGTGTCGCTGCCGGCCCCGCTGATCCGGGCCGTACCGCCGGAGACCCAGCTGCTGGCACCCGGGCGGCTGGCGGCGATGCCGGAGGGCCGGGCGCGCGGCACCGCCACGCTGGCCGGTGCGACCGCCGTCCCGAACGGCCCGGCCCGCCGCCTTGCGACGGAGCGGGCCCTGCCCGCCGGCTCGGTCTTCCGGCCACCGGCCCAGCGGACGGACCGGGGCGACGACCCGACCCAGGAACTGGTCATCTTCGAGCAGGTCAACAACTGGTTCCGCACCGACCGGGTCGGTGCCCGGGTCGCGGCGCCGACGGGCAACGGCGGCGGAGGTGCACCGGCGACGGTCGCACCGGCCCCGACCGTGCCGTCCGCCCGGACCGGCGGCTCCAGCGGCTCCAGCGGTGCCGGCGACTCCGGCGGTTACCCGGCCACGGGCTGGCAGACCCGGGGCGACGAGGGTTGGCGGGCCGCCACCGGGCTGGTCAACCCGGACATCGTCGGCACCACGACCTCCGGGCTTCCGATCCGCCAGCCGCAGCGGCACCTGGTGCCCGGCGGCGTCACCCCGGCACCGGAACAGCAGCCGGTCTCGGAGCACCGCGACCCGGCCGAGGTGGCCAACGCGATGGCCGCCTACGCCCGCGGCGTGGCTGCCCGCCGTCCCAAGCTCGTGAACGTCTCGGCGACAAGCGACGCGACAGGGAGTGCTACGTGAACCAACGAGATCTCGGCTGGATGTTGGACAGCTTCGTCGAGCGGGCCCCGGAGGTCAGCCACGCGATCGCCATCTCCAGCGACGGCCTGATGGTGGCCTCCACCCGGAACCTGCCACCGGACCGGGCCGACCAACTCGCGGCCACCGGCAGCGGCCTGGTCAGCCTGCTCCGGGGCGCGGCGGGATTCTTCGAGGCGGGTGCGGTGATCTCCAACGTCACCCAGCTCGAGGGCGGGTTCATGTTCTCGATGGCGTTCAACGACGGTGCCTCGCTGCTGGTGCTCGCCGCTCCCACCTGCGACGTCGGCAAGGTCTCCTACGAGATGACGGAACTGGCGAACCGGATTGGAGACGTACTGACGCCGGCGGCCCGCGCCGCGGTGGCGCAGGGCCGCTGACGGTCGCGGCACCCGGCGCCGCGTCCGGCCCGTCGTGCCGTCACACACCTTCCGCACATCTTCCCCACAACCTTCCTCACCCTTCGACTGGAGAAGTCATGCCTTTTCCCACCGGTACGAGCCGGCGTCGCGCCCTGCTCGGCGCAGTGCTGGCCCTCGGGCTGACCGCGTCCGGCAGCGCCTGCAACAGCGGCGACGGCGCGGGCGGCACACCGGGCACGATAAAGATCGGCCTGCTCGCCTCGCTCTCCGGGACGTACGAGGCGGTCGGCACCGAAATGCGCGACGGTTTCGAGCTCTACCTGCGGATGCACGACGGCAAGCTCGGCGGGCACAAGGTCGACCTGGTCGTCGCCGACGAGGGCAACGGGGCGCAGACCGCCGTACCGGCGGCGACCAAACTGATCAAACAGGACCGGGTGCAGGTGCTCACCGGCATCGTCGGCGGCGGCTCGGTGGCGGGGGTCGCGCCGGTGCTCGCCGAGGCGAAGATCCCGTTCGTCGGTTCCAACGGCAACCCCGGCCTGAAGGACATCTCCCGGTCCTGGTTCACCTCCTACCTCTCCGACGAGACCGGCGCGGCGATCGCCGAGTACGTCCGGGACAACGTCAAGGGCGAGGTCTTCGCGATCGGCCCGGACTACCAGGGCGGCCACGACCAGTTGCGTGGCTTCACCGACACCTTCACCAAGATCGGCGGCAAGCTCGCCAACGCGGACGGCAAGACGCTCTGGACGCCGTTCCCGGCGACCACCAACTTCCTGCCGTACTTCGCGCAGATCGAGGCCTCCGGCGCCGCGGCGGTCTACACCTTCTACGCCGGCAACGCCGCCGTCGACTTCGTCAAGCAGTACGCCCAGTCGGAGATCAAGGACCTGCCGCTCTACGCGGCCGGCTTCCTCACCGAGGGCGGCGTGCTCAACGCCCAGGGCGAGGCGGCCCGGAACATCTACTCCGTCCTCAACTACTCGCCCGACCTCGACAACGCCGAGAACCGCTCCTTCGTGGCGGCCTGGAAGGAGGACCACGACGGTTCCCCGACCACCTACGCGATGGCCTCCTACGACGCGGCGGCGGTACTGGACAAGGCGATCGGCGCGGCCGGCGACAACCCCACGCCGGAAGCGATCAACAACGCGCTCGCCGGGCTCGGCCAGATCGACAGCCCGCGCGGCACCTGGCAGTTCTCCAAGGAGACCCACTCGCCCGTGCAGAAGTGGTATCTGCGGCAGGTCCGGCAGGACGGGCGCGCCCTCTCCAACACCGTCGTCGGTGACCTGGCGACCGTGGGCGGATGATGGTCTCTGCGGCATCGGTCCTCGGCCCGGTCGACCCGTACGTGATCCCGGCTCTGGACGGAGTCGCCTACGGGTTGCTGCTCTTCGTCGCGGCCTCCGGGTTGGTGCTCTGCTTCGGGGTGGCCAACATCCTCAACCTGGCGCACGGGCTGCTGTACGCGATCGGCGCGTACCTGGCCGCCGCGCTGATGGACGGTGGCTGGGGCAGCCTGCTGCTCGCCCTCGGCGTGGGGACGCTGGCGGCGGCCGGTGCGGGAGGTCTGCTCGCGGGCCTGCTCGCCCCGGTCGCCCGGCGGGACCACCTGACCCAGGCGCTGCTCACCTTCGGGGTCGCGCTTGCCGGCGGGGCCCTGCTGGTGACCGCGTTCGGGCCGGACAGTCTTCCGGTGCGGATTCCGGCCGCGCTGGACCGTCCGGTGGAGGTGGCCGGCTACCGCTACGCGGCGTACCGGCTGGTCTTCATCGGGCTGGCGGCGCTGGTCGCGGTGCTGCTCTGGCTGGTGGTGGCCCGGACCCGGGCCGGCATGCTGGTCCGGGCGGCGGTCGACGACGCCGAGATGGTGGCGTGCCTCGGGGTGAACCCGGCCCGGATCCGGCTCGGGGTGCTCGGCGCGGCCGGCGCCCTGGCCGGTGCCGCCGGGGTGCTCGGCGCGCCGATCATCGGTCCGGCGCCGACCACCGGCGACACCGTGCTGCTGCTCTCGCTGGTCGTGGTGGTGCTGGGCGGTCTCGGCTCGGTCCAGGGGACCCTGCTGGCCGCACTCGCGGTCGGTGAGATCCAGAGCCTCGGCGTCGCGCTGGCGCCGACGGCCGCGCCGTTCCTGCTCTTCGCGGCGATGGCCGTGGTGCTCGCCGTCCGGGCCCGAGGGCTGCCCGGCCGGTGGGTCCGGCTCCGACCCGGGAGTACGGCGTGACGCCCGCCGCCCGGCGCTGGCTGCTCCGGGCCGGTGGTGCCGGGCTGCTCGCCGTGGCGGTCGCGGTGCCCTGGTCTACGGACCCCTACACCACCTCACTGCTCGCCCGCACCCTGGTGCTGGGGCTGGTCGGGGTGAGCGTGGCGCTGCTGACCGGGCTGGCCGGGCTGCCGACGCTCGGCCAGACCGGGCCGTACGCCGCCGGCGCCTACGCCGGTGCCCTGGTCGCGATGCACGTCTCGCCGGTCGGCGTGGTGCAGGTGCTCGCCGGTGCACTGGCCGGGGCCGTCTTCGCGCTGCTCACCGTGCCGCTGGTGGTGTACGCCCGGGCGGTGGTCGTCCTGATGATTACCCTGGCCATCGGTGAACTGACGGTGACCGCCGCCAGTCGGTGGAGTTCTGTCACCGGAGGGACCGACGGGCTCGCCGGAATCCCGGCGATCCGGCCCGTCTGGGGCATGGCCCCGCTGGCCAGCGACCGGGCACGCTATCTGTACACGCTGGTCGTGGTCGGGGTGGTGATAGCGGCCATGGTGATGGTGCTGCGTACGCCGGCGGGGCTGCTGCTCCGGGGGAGCCGGGACGACGAGGCGCGGATGCGGGCCTCCGGGCACCGCGTCACCGGCTACCTCGCGGTGACGTTCGTCGCCGCCGGGGCGGTGGCGGGGGTGGCCGGCGCGCTGCTGATCACCGCACAGCAGTACGTCTCACCTGCCGACTTCGGCTTCGACGTCTCCGCCCTGCTGCTGCTCGGCGTGGTGATCGGCGGTGCCACCTCGATCGGCGGCGCGATCGTCGGCACCGCCCTGGTGATCGCGGTGCGGGACTGGCTCTCCGGCCTGCTGCCCGGGTACGCGCCACTGCTGCTCGGTGGCCTCTTCGTGCTGACCGCCTATCTCTTCCCCCGGGGCGTGGCCGGTTTCTCGACCGAGCTCGCCAACCTGGTCAGGACCCGCTCGCGGGGCCGGGCCGGGCCGGGGGATCGCCCCGGGACGGGAATCCAGGGCCGCCCGTCCCGGGGCGACCCGCTCGACCCGGTGCCGGCAGGTGCCCCGGGCCGCGCGCCGACCGGCGAGGAGGCGCCATGACGGCGGGATCTCCGGCACGCCGGCCGGACGAGCCCTTGCTGACCGCCGAGCCGTTGCTGACCGCCGAGGCGGTGGTCCGCTGCTACGGCTCACTGGTCGCGGTGAACAGGGTGGACCTGCGGATCGCCGACGGCGAGCGGCACGCCCTGATCGGCCCGAACGGCGCCGGCAAGACCACCCTGCTCGACCTGATCGGCGGGGCGATCCGGGCCGACGGCGGGCGGATCGTCTTCGCCGGTCGGGACATCACCCGGCTCGGCCCGGCCAGCCGGGCCCGGATCGGGATCGGCCGGATCCACCAGCGGCCGGCCGTGTGGCCGTCGCTGACCGCACTGGAGAACGTGGTGGTCGCGGGCTGGCGGCAGGCCGGCGGCTTCCGTGGTGTCGGGACCCGGGGACGGTTCCGGCGCCGGCTGCGGGAGCCGGCGGCGGCGCTGCTCGACCGGGTCGGCCTGGCCGGCGTGGCGTCGACCACGGCCGCGCACCTGTCGCACGGTGAGCGGCGGCAGTTGGAGATCGCGATGGCGCTCGCCGGGCGCCCCCGGCTGCTGTTGCTCGACGAGCCGGCGGCCGGGCTCTCCGGTGTGGAGGTGCACCGGCTGGCCGAGCTGCTGGCGGAGCTGCCCCGGGAGGTGTCGGTGCTGCTGGTGGAGCATCGGTTGGATCTGGTGTATTCGCTGGCCGACACGGTCACGGTGCTGCACGACGGCCGGCTCGTCGCCAGCGGCGGGCCGGACGAGATCCGCAACGCCCCCGCCGTCCGTCGGGCGTACGCCGAGGCGGTGCGCTGATGCTGCGGATCCGCGACCTCTTCGCCGGGTACGACGGCGGCACGGTGCTGCACGGCATCGACCTCGACGTGCCGGCCGGTACGGTGCAGGCGCTCGTCGGCCGCAACGGCGCCGGCAAGAGCACCCTGGTGCACACCGTCGCCGGGCTGATGCGGCCGCACCGGGGCGCCGTCTCGGTGGACGGGGTCGACCTGACCGGCCGGCCGGCGCACCGGGTGGCCCGGGCCGGCGTCGGACTGGTGCCACAGGGGCGCCGGGTGTTTCCCCGGCTCACCGTCGCCGAGCACCTCGCGCTGGCCGCCGCCGTCCGCCGCCGGGGCGCGGCGCGATCGGGTCCGACCTGGACGGTCGACGGGGTGCTGGAGCTGCTGCCCCGGCTGACCGTGCGGTTGGACCATCGGGGTGACCAGCTCTCCGGCGGCGAGCAGCAGATGCTGGCGATCGCCCGGGCGCTGCTCACCCAGCCCCGGGTGCTCCTTCTCGACGAGCCGGGCGAAGGGCTCGCCCCGGACCTCGCGGCCCGGGTCCGTGAGCTCGTGCGCCGGCTCGCCGGGGCCGGGTTGTGCATCCTCCTCGTCGAACAGCAGCTTCAGCACGCGATCGAGGTCGCCGACCGGATCGCGGTGCTGGACTACGGCCGTCTGGTCTTCGCGGACTCGACGGCTGCCGTGCGCGCCGACCCCGCCCCGGTGGAGGCGGTACTCAGTGTGGCGGGCGCGGCCATCCCGGACCGGACCGGACCGGTCCCGTCCGGGCAGGAGTCGACGGCCCCGACCGGGCCCGACTCCGCCCGCTCCGGGCCAACGGGAGGCCCGGGCGGCGTGATCCGTACCGATTCCGACTCCTCGGCAGAGAGCACCTCGGCCGCGACCGCATCCCCTTCCGCACCCTGACGCCCGTCGGATCCCGACGTCCGTCGCACCGCTGACTCCGTGTCCGCACCGGTACCCCCGCCTTTTCCCGGTGCCGACGCGCGATGACGCGTGGCCGGATCGTCGTCACTGATCACTACAAGGAGGTAACCGATCGTGACTGCCACCCCTGTCAAGAGCAGCTACGCGTTCGACAACCGTTCCCCGGAGGCCGAGGCGCAGATGCGGGCGCTGGAGGCGTTCCTCGACCCGATAACGGCGGACCGGCTCGCCCCGGTCCTGTCACCCGGTGCGACGTGTTGGGAGCTGGGTGCCGGCGGCGGATCGATCGCCCGGCACATGGCCCGGGTCGTCGGACCCACCGGTCTGGTCATCGCGACCGACATCGAGCCCTCCCGGCTGGACCCGGCGGAGAATCTCGTCGTACGCCAGCACGACGTCCGGACCGGCGCCCCGGAGGGTGGTCCGTTCGACGTCATCCACGCCCGGTTGGTCCTGCTGCACCTGCCGGAGCGGCGGCGGGTGCTGGCGGAGTTGATCGGTGCGCTCGCCCCGGGCGGCTGGCTGGTGGTCGAGGAGTTCGACTGCACCGCCGGGCTGCGGGTGCTGGCGGCGCCGACCGACGATGCGGCGAAGCTCTTCCAGGAGGTGATGGAGGCGACCCTCGGTATCCTCCAGGACCGCGGTGCCGACCTGGCCTGGGCGCAGGACGTGCACACCGAGATGGTGCTGGCCGGACTGACCGACGTGGACACCATCACCCACTCGCAGAGCTGGTCGGGCGGGTCGACCGGGGCCTCGCTGCACGAGACGAACTCGCGCCAGCTGGAGCCCCGGCTGCTCGCGACCGGACTCTCCCCGGACCAGCTGCAGGGGTTCCGGGAGCTCGCCAAGGACCCCGCCTTCGCCTCGCTGTCGTACCAGTTCGTCTCGACCAGGGGTCAGCGGCCGGCCGGGACGCAGTGAACTGAACCATTCCCGCACCGGCCGGTACGCGGGCCGGGGCCGACGGCGGCCGCTTCCCTCCCCGGCGGCCGCCGCCGGGCCCGCCACCGGCCGGTCCGTCCGGCGGTCGACCGGAGCGCTCCGGTCGACCGCCGGAACCGGTGGCCCGCCCGTTGCCGCCCCGCTCCGCCGCGACGGACCCGGAACCGATCGAGGTGCCGGCCCGTCTGATTGGCATGAAAACGTGGCGAGGTGTCCGGATAACCTGTGTGGGTGCGCTGCTCCTGCTGGCCGCGGCATGTGCCCGGGAGGGCGAGGGCCCGGCCGGCGACGGCCCGGGCGGATCGGGCGGCGATCCGCTTCCCGCCGACCCCGACCGCGTGGTGCTCCGGGTCGAGCACGTCGGCGGGTTCGTGGCGCCGGCCGCCCGGCTGGTCCGGGTGCCGGTGGTGACGGTCTACGCGGACGGGCGGGTCATCACGGAGGGCCCGCAGATCGAGATCTATCCGCCACCGGCGCTGCCCAACCTCCAGCAGCAGGAGATTCCGGTCGAGGCGGTCGACGGGCTGCTCGAGCGGGCCATGGCCGCCGGTGTCGGCTCCGCCGCCGATCTCGGCCGGCCGAACGTCGCGGACCTTCCGTCCACCCGCTTCACCGTCTCCACCGCAGGCGGCACCGAGGTGCTGGAGGTGTACGCGCTGGCCGAGGAGGGGACCGGGCTGACGGAGGCGCAGCGGGCGGCCCGGGCGGAGCTGCGGGACCTGCTCGGGGCGCTCACCGACCTCTCCGGGACGCTGGGCGCGGAGGAGGTCGGCGACGCGCGGCCGTACCAGCCGGCGGCGGTGGCGGGGGTCGCCATGCCCTGGCGTCCGGACGAGAGCGGGGTGGCCGCCCCTCCCGAGATCACCTGGCCCGGTCCGGCGCTGCCCGGACAGCCGCCGTCGGCCGGCTTCGACGTGGGCTGCGTGGAGGTCCGTGGGGCCGACGCGACCGAGCTGCTCGCCCTGGCGAGCAAGGCGAACGCGCTGACCCCGTGGAAGTCCGGCGAGCAGCGGTGGAACGTCAGCCTCCGGCCGCTCCTGCCGGACGAGTCCGGCTGCGCCGACCTGGCCGGCGACTGACGGCCGACCGCCGTCCCGATGCCCGACCGCCGTCCCGATGCCCGGGCGCGCCGTTCCGCCGATCGGAACCACAGCATTGTCAGCGGGGCGCACAATGGGTGCCGCGGTGGCTACGGTCGGATCCTGCGGCAGCGAGTCGGACGGGGGCGCCGCCGGTGCACACCCGCCCGCCAGGGCCCGGCCGGAGGCGAGTCGATGGAGCAGGAGCGACGTTACGCGGTGGATCCGCCGGAGACGAGCGCGGGCAGCGTTCCCGGCCCCCAGCTGCTCGGCCGGGTCTACCGGCCGGATCCGCGGGACTGGGACATCCCCCGGCTGCTGGAGATCGCCGAGCCGGCCGAGTCGATCCGGCAGATGACGGTGGAGCAGGTGCTGACCGAGACTCCCTACTTCTCGGACTGGCGGGCGTACCTGGTCTTCTGGCGGTGGCTGCGCACCCAGCGGGAGCCCGTCGCGGTCCGCGACAAGGCGCCGGCCTGGGAGTTGACCATCCAGCTCGACCAGGGCCAGACCGGCCACTGCGTCGGCTTCGGGTGGGCGGGCTGGGTGGATGCGATGCCGGTCGCGGGCACGTACCAGAACACCGACGCCCACGCCCTCTACTACGAGGCGAAGGTGATCGACGGCGAGCCGCGCAAGGAGAACGGCTCCACCGTCCGCTCGGGGGCGCTCGCCGTCCGGGAGCGCGGTCGGCTCGCCGCCTTCGCGTTCGCGCGTACGACGGCGGAGATCGACGAGTGGATCGACAGTCAGGGGTCGATCGTGGTGGGTACCGCGTGGACCGCGGACATGTTCAACCCCGACGAGAAGGGCTTCGTCACGCCGACCGGTGCGGCATCCGGCGGACACTGCTATCTGCTGCTCGACCGCATCGAGTCCGAGGACGCCTATCTGTTCCAGAATGCCTGGGGGCCGGCCTGGGGATGGGGCGGCAGGTTCAAGATGAAGCGTGGCGACTTCGACGGACTGCTCCAGGATCAGGGGGAAGCGTGTTGCGCGGTGGAGCTGCCGCACTGACCGGTCGGCGCGCCCGGTCCGGTGGCGCGGAGCGCGGGGGCCGGCGTGCCACGACGTGACCTGACCGAGGCCGACGCCGGCCGGTCGTACCCGGTCGTTCTGGGAGATCTCGTGGTCGTCGAGCTGGACGAGACGCCCAGCTCAGGGTACAGGTGGCAGCTCGACGAGGTGGACGCCCACGTGCTCGCGCCGGCCGGCGACTCGTTCCGGCCGGCGCGGGCCGGGTTGGGTGGCACCGGCACCAGGCAGCTCCGGTTCACGGTCGTGGGGGCCGGCCGGACGTCGGTGCGGCTGGCACTGCGGCGTGACTGGGAGACACCCGGACAGCCGGTGCGGCGGTTCGAGGTGACGATCCAGGCCGGCGGCGAGCAGGAAACATATTGACAACTATCGATGCCAATGGTTAACGTGGCGATGCCGTGGGACCCCAGAGTTGTCACTGCCAGTCTGCAAGGAGTGTCCCATGCCCAATGCCCGGATCGTCGATGTCACGACCACCCTGTTCCGAGTCGTGCTCGGACTGCTCTTCACCCTGCACGGTGCGGCCTCCCTCTTCGGGATCTTCGGCGGCAACCGCGGTAGTGGCGAGGCGATCGCGGTCGGCACCTGGCCCGGCTGGTATGCCGCGCTCATCCAGTTCGTGGGTGGGGTCCTGGTGCTGGTCGGCCTGAGCACCCGGGTCGCCGCCGTCATCTGTTCCGGCTCGATGGCGTACGCGTACTTCATGGTGCACCAGCCCGAGGCGCTGCTGCCCCTCAACAACGGCGGCGAGCTCGCCGCGCTCTTCTGCTGGTCCTTCCTGCTGGTCGCCGCGCTCGGCGGCGGGCGCTGGTCGCTGGACGCCGGTCTCGCCCGGCGCCGGGGCCGGGGCCTGGCGGAGGAACCCGCCACGGTGGCCGCCACGGCGCGGTAGCCGCACCATACCGGTCAGACCTCGCCGGAGACCGACGTCGTTCTCCGCGGGTCTGGTCGCGTGGACCGGCCGCATCCCTGCTTCCCGACAGCGGTACCGTCGTGCCGACCGCCGGAAGTGGGGAGAGAGCGTGGCCAGCGACGTGTACGTCCTCGACGCCGTCCGGACCCCGATCGGGCGGTACGGCGGCGGCCTGGCCGGGGTCCGTCCCGACGATCTCGCCGCGCACGTGCTGCGGGAGGTGATCCGGCGCAGCCCGGACCTCGACCCGGCCCGGATCGACGACGTACACCTCGGCAACGCCAACGGTGCCGGCGAGGAGAACCGGGATGTGGCGCGGATGGCGGTGCTGCTCGCCGGTCTACCGCCGACCGTGCCCGGTGCGACGGTGAACCGGCTCTGTGGCTCCGGTCTGGAGGCGGTGATCGGGGCCTCCCGGGCGATCGCCGTCGGTGACGCCTCGATCTGCCTGGCGGGCGGCGTCGAGTCGATGACCCGGGCGCCGTGGGTGCTGTCCAAGCCGGAGGCGGGCCACCCGCGCGGGCACGAGACCCTGCACTCCACCACCCTCGGCTGGCGCATGGTCAACCCGGCGATGCCGGACGGGTGGACCGCCTCGCTCGGCGAGTGCACGGAGATCCTGGCCGAGCGGTACGGCATCTCCCGCGACGAGCAGGACACCTTCGCCGTACGCAGCCAGCGGCTGGCCGCCCGGGCCTGGGCCGACGGAGCGTACGCCGACGAGGTCAGCCCGGTCCCCGGCACCGAACTGGAACGTGACGAGAGCATGCGGCCGGAGACCACGGTCGAGGCGCTCGCCAGGTTGAAACCGGTGTTCCGGCCGGACGGCAGCGTGACCGCCGGCAACTCCTCGCCGCTCAACGACGGGGCGAGCGCCCTGCTGCTGGCCGACCGGGCCGGGGCCGAGGCGGCCGGTCGGACTCCGCTGGCCCGGATCGTCTCCCGGGCGGTCGCCGGCATCGAGCCGCAACTGTTCGGCATCGGCCCGGTGCACGCCGCCGAGGAGGCGTTGCGGCGGGCCGGCATCGGCTGGTCGGACCTGGCGGTGGTGGAGCTCAACGAGGCGTTCGCGGCCCAGTCGCTGGCCTGCCTCGGACTATGGAGGGACCTGGACCCGGCGATCGTCAATCCGCAGGGTGGGGCGATCGCCCTCGGCCACCCGCTCGGCTCGTCCGGATCGCGCATCCTCGGCTCGCTCGCCTGGCAGCTGCACCGTCGCGGTGGTGGGCTGGGCCTTGCCGCCATCTGCGTCGGCGTCGGCCAGGGGCTGGCCGTCGTCCTGGAAGCGTGACCGGCATTCCGCTCGCCGACGGTCCAGGTCCGCGCCGGCCGGGCGGTCTCGCGCCCGGGACCGGCGTGCAGGAGCAGACATCCGGCGTCGTAGGTGGCGGCGAAGCCGACCCTGACCCGGGCCGAGGACCGGACGTGGCCGTCGGGGGCGGTGCCGAGCAGCCGGGGAGCGGAGAGCATCGGCTCGCCACCGGCGGGGTCCGCGAAGAGATCGACCGGGCCCGGGCGCCGGTCGCCGTGTGCCGGAAGTGGCCGGCCCGGGGTTTACCCCTCGGCTGAGTGGCGATTCCCCGGTAATGCGGATCTCGCCGCAACGTGCGGCGGCTCGACCGTGGAGCGGGGAAAGCCTTTCTGACCAGGATCGGGGGAATGGGGTGGAGGGGGCATGGTACTGAGGCGTCGAGCGCTGTTGTTGGTGGTGCTGGTGATGGCCGCTATACCGCTGGTCCTGGCGGGTTGCACGGGCAATCCGCTCCGACGGGCCGAGCGGCCGGCACCGCCACCTCCCAAGCTGGCGATTACCCCGGCGTCCGATGGCAGGGATCTGCCGACCAGTGTCGAGATCGGTACGGCGGTGACGGACGGGAAGGTCACCGAGGTCGTCGTGACCGATGCCGGTGGCGCCCGCGTCGACGGCGCGATGCGTGCCGACGGTACGAGCTGGATGCCGAGCAGGGCGTTGGCGAACAAGCAGACCTATACCGCCCGGGTAACCGCGAAGAATGACGCCGGGAAGGCGATCACCCAGCAGACGACCTTCAGCACCATGGACAAACCGGCCAAGCGGACGGTGACCAACCTTAATCTGCAGAGTGACCAGACGTACGGCGTGGCAATGCCGATAACCGTCTCTTTCGACTCCGACATCCCGAAGGATGCCCGGGCGGGTATCCAGCGCCGGCTCCTGGTCACCACCGACCCGCAGCAGCCGGGCGCCTGGTCGTGGGACGAGAACGGCCGTCAGGTCTCCTACCGGGCGCCCGACTTCTGGCGACCGGGTACGACGATCGGCGTCCGGGCCGCGCTGGACGGTGTGCCGATGGGTGAGGGGAGCTTCGGCGACACCGATCGCGCCGGCACCGCGAAGATCGGGAACCGGGTCTTCCTGGAGATCGACAACGCGACCAAGCAGATGTCGGTGTTCAAGGACGACGTCCTGGCCAGGAGGATTCCGGTAAGCCTCGGGAAGAGCAGCACCCCGACGTCGAGCGGCAAGATGGTGATCATGGAGAAGCACGAGTCCACGGTCTTCGACACCACGGGTTCGCCGGACCCCTACGTGGTCACCGTCTCCAACGCGCAGCGGCTCACCTGGGGCGGCGAGTTCATCCACGCGGCGCCGTGGTCCGTCGGCGACCAGGGCGAGCGGAACGTCTCGCACGGCTGCACCAACGTGTCGGACGAGAACTCGGAGTGGTTGATGGAGACCACCAGGATCGGCGACCTGGTGACGATCACGGGCACCGAGGTCACCCTCGACCAGGGGAACGGCTGGACCGCCTGGAACGTGAGCTGGGACGAGTTCGCCAAGGGCAGCGCGCTGCCGGTGCCGGCCGACCTCAAGCCGGCTCCGCCGGCCCCGGCCGGCCCGGCGGCCGGCGGACCGGCGAGTGGCGGCCCGCCGGCCGCCGACAAGCCGGCGGCGCCGACACCGTCGCCGTCGGGTGCCGGTCGGTAGGTCTTCCCGAGCGCGTCAGCTCCACCGGCGACCGGTCGCCGGTGGAGCTGACGCGCCGGCTCGTGGCCGGTGCGCGGGTGTGCGGGCGGAAAATCGGGAACGGACATCGCCCGCACCCATCCGATCACCGGCTGTTGTACGCCTGCACCACGGACGACGGAATGCGACCCCGCTCCGAAACCTCGTAGCCGTTCTGCACGGCCCATTCCCGGATCGCGCGGTTCAGGTCGCGGTCACTTCGGGTCGGGCTCGTGGCGGTGCCGCGCCGACCCGGCCGACGGCTATCGACCGCGCCGCGTCCTACCCGGCTGCCCGCGTGGATGTAAACGTCGAGCGCCTTGCGGAGCTTGCCGGCGTTCTTATCCGAGAGGTCAATCGTGTAGTTGACGCCGTCCAGGCCGAACTCGACAGTGCGGTCGGCCTCGCCGCCGTCGAGGTCGTCGGTCAGAAGTGTGATTACCTGCTTCGCCATGGTCGATTACTCCTCGTGAACATTTATTGCTAGGAGTCGAGTTTGACTGATCGGATGCCAATTCTGCAAGCCATTGGACATTTCCGGTGCGTCGCGGAGGTCTCGGCGAGTTTCTCCGGCGCCGGTGCCGGCGCTATGCGGCCATAACGTGGCCCGCGCGGTATGCCGGTGGTGGTACCCGACAGCGGTCGCGTGGCGGTGATTGCCGACCGGCATGCTATCCCGGTTAATCCGGCGGGACGCATTCGGGTGGCGAACCGCCGGTCGCGCGGCTCGGGGCGACCGCGGTCGGCGAACTGCCCGGCGCCGGCCCGGAACTCGCCCGGGCGACGAAGCGTGGGGTCAACGAGATCCGGTGGTTGGTCCGGACACCGCTGTCGAGTTGTTCGATCAGCAGATCCAGACTGCGCCGGCCGAGTTCGACGAAGTCCTGGCGGACCGTGGTGAGCGGCGGCAGGAAGTAGCCGGATTCCGGTACGTCGTCGAAGCCCACCACGCTGACCTCGTCGGGCACCCGGCGGCCCGCCTCGTGCAGTGCCCGCAGGGCGCCGAGCGCGATCTGGTCGTTGCCGCAGAACACCGCGGTGACCGTGGGGTCGGCGGCGAGCAGCCGGCCCTGCTCGTAGCCGGACCTCGCGCTCCAGTTTCCCGGCCGGGGTGGCGGCACCGGGGCACCGGCGGCGTGCAGCGCCGCGCGCCAGCCGTCGACCCGGTCGCGTGCCTCGGGCCAGTCGGGCGGGCCGGCGATGTGCTGCACGGTGGTGTGGCCGAGGTCGAGCAGGTGCCGGGTGGCCAGCTCGGCGCCGGTGGCGTTGTCGATGCAGACCGTGGGCACGTGCTCGCCGCCGCCGCCCACCCCGACCACGGCCAGTCCGGCCGGTGCCTGGGTCAGCGCGGCACCCACGCTGCTCTGCGGTGCGATCGCCACGATGCCCTCGACCGACTGCTCGCAGAGCCGGTCGACCGCGTCCAACACCGACTCCCGGTCCAGCGTCCGGACGCTCGCCACGCTGACGAAGTAGCCGGCGGCACGGGCTGCCTGCTCCAGGCCGTACAGGGTGGAGGCGGGACCGAAGAGGGTGGTCTCGAAGGCGATCAGCCCCAGGGTCCGGGACCTCCGGGTGACCAGGGTGCGGGCCGCCGAGTTGCGCCGGTAGTTGAGCGCCCGCATCGCCGCGAGTACCCGTTCGCGGGTCTCCGGCCGTACGTTCGGATGGTTGTTGAGCACCCGGGAGACGGTCTGGTGGGAGACCCCGGCCAGCCGGGCGACGTCCCGCATCACCGAGCTGCGGCTGCGTGGCGGAGGGCCACTCGGCTGGTCACCGGCGTCGATACGGTCAGCTGTCAACGGCCGCTCCTTCGTCTCGGCCGGTCGTCTGGCGACGAGGTCCGACGAGATCCAGCATCACGGATCCATACCGTCGCCGGAAGTACCCCTTGACGGCCGGCATGAGAACGTTAACACTCACGAAACAGGAAGCCCTGCGGGTCGTCCGCCGTGTCCGGAGCGCCGGCGACCCAAGTGGGGGACTAGGCCGAATCCAGGAATCACGGATCGCGGGCCGGCTACGCCGGTGGATGCTGCTCGGTCCTGCTTGTGAACGGTAACTACGACAGACGACGATGTTCCAGGCGAGGAGGTAACGGTGCTGAAAAGAATCTCCGCCGTTGTACTCGGCGGACTGCTGGCAACCGCGTTGGCCGGCTGCGGAGGCGACGGCGGCGGGGCCGGCTCGGGTGACGACGACGGCACGATCACGCTGGGCTTCGCGCAGGTGGGCGCGGAGAGCGGCTGGCGTACCGCCAACACCAAGTCCATCCAGGACTCGGCCAAGGAGGCCGGCATCGAGCTGCAGTTCTCGGACGCGCAGCAGAAGCAGGAGAACCAGATCAGGGCGATCCGGTCGTACATCACCCAGAAGGTCGACGTGATCGCCTTCTCGCCGGTGGTGGAGTCCGGCTGGGACACGGTGCTGCGCGAGGCGAAGGACGCCAACATCCCCGTCATCCTGACCGACCGGGCGATCGACTCGCCGGACCAGACGCTGTACAAGACCTTCATCGGGTCGGACTTCGTGCTGGAGGGGAAGAAGGCCGGTGAGTGGCTGGTCGCCGAGTACCAGGGCACGACCGAGCCGGTGAACATCGTGGAGTTGCAGGGCACCACGGGATCGGCGCCGGCCAACGACCGCCGGGACGGCTTCGCCGAGGTCATCAAGGCCGATCCGAAGTTCAAGGTCATCGCCTCGCAGACCGGCGAGTTCACCCGGGCCAAGGGCAAGGAGGTGATGGACGCCTTCCTCAAGGCCCACAAGGACATCGACGTGCTGTACGCGCACAACGACGACATGGGCCTCGGTGCCATCGAGGCGATCGAGGGCGCCGGCCTCAAGCCCGGGGTGGACATCAAGATCATCACGGTCGACGCGGTGAAGGACGGGATGCAGGCGCTCGCCGACGGCAAGATCAACTTTATTGTCGAGTGCAGCCCGCTGCTCGGCCCACAGCTCATGGAGTTGGTGAAGAAGGTCGACGCGGGTGAGTCGGTCCCGGAGCGGGTGATCACCGAGGAGACCACGTTCACCCAGGAACAGGCCAAGGAGGCCCTGCCGAACCGGCAGTACTGACCGACCCGACGGAACGACACTGACCCCGACGGAACGACACTGACCGAGACGACGGAACGACGCGCCGACCCTGCCGGCACGGCTGAACGGAGGAGAGCGGATGGAGACGTCGGGGGAGCCCCGGGCGATCCTGACCATGGCCGGTATCGGCAAACGGTTCCCCGGCGTACGGGCACTCGACGGGGTCGACTTCCGGCTCTTTCCCGGCGAGGTCCATGCCCTGATGGGCGAGAACGGTGCCGGCAAGTCGACGCTGATCAAGGTGCTGACCGGGGTGTACGACGTGGACGAGGGCGAGATCGTGCTCGACGGCACCCCGGTCCGCTTCGCCGGCCCGCCACAGGCGCAGCAGGCCGGCGTGAGCACCGTCTACCAGGAGGTCAACCTCTGCGCCAACCTCTCCGTCGCGGAGAACATCCACATCGGCCGGGAGCCGCGCCGCTTCGGCGCCATCCACTGGAGCGAACTGCGGCGCCGCTCCCGGCACCTCCTGCACGGGCTGGGGCTGGAGGTCGACGTCTCGGCCCCGCTCGGCAGCCTCTCCCTCGCGGTGCAGCAGATGGTCGCGATCGCCCGGGCCATCGACATCTCCGCCAAGGTGCTCGTCCTGGACGAGCCGACCTCCAGCCTGGACGCCGGTGAGGTGGCCCAGCTCTTCCGGGTCATGCGCCAGCTCAAGGGGGAGGGGATGGCGATCCTCTTCGTCAGCCACTTCCTCGACCAGGTCTACGAGATCTCCGACCGGATGACCGTGCTCCGCAACGGCCGCCGGGTCGGTGAGTACGCCACCCGGGAACTGAGCCAACTCGACCTGGTCAGCGCGATGATCGGCAAGGATCTCGCCGCGCTGGAGGAGTTGGAGGAACAGCCCCGGCGCTCGCTGGCCACCCTGGAACGGGACCGTCCGGTGGTCGAGGCGACCGGGCTGGGTCGGAACGGGGCGGTGGCTCCGTTCAGCCTGACCATCCACCGGGGCGAGGTGGTCGGGCTGGCCGGTCTGCTCGGCTCCGGGCGTACCGAGGTGGCCCGGTTGCTCTTCGGCGCGGACCGGGCCGACCGCGGCCGGCTCGCGGTGGACGGCGCGCCGGTGACCATGCGTGGCCCACGCACCGCGATGGGACACGACATCGCCTTCTGCTCCGAGAACCGCCGCACCGAGGGGCTGGTCGCGGAGTTGACCGTCCGGGAGAACATCATCCTGGCGCTACAGGCCGCCCGGGGCTGGTCCCGGCCGCTGGCAAGGCGCCGGCAGGACGAACTCGTCGACAGGTACGTCAAGGCGCTGCGGATCGTGCCGGCCAACCCGGAGGCGCTGGTCGGCCAGCTCAGCGGCGGCAACCAGCAGAAGGTGCTGCTGGCCCGCTGGCTGATCACCGAACCGCGGCTGCTGATCCTGGACGAGCCGACCCGGGGCATCGACGTCGGCGCCAAGGCCGAGATCCAGCGCCTGGTGGTCACGCTCTCCGACGGCGGCATGGCGGTGCTCTTCATCTCCGCCGAGCTGGAGGAGGTGCTCCGGCTCAGCCACAAGATCGCCGTACTGCGGGACCGGCGGATGGTCGACGAGCTGGCCAACGACGACGCGGTGACCGCCGAGCGGATCATGGCGATCATCGCCAGCGGCAACGGTTCGGCGGTGGCGGCACCGCCACCGCCACCGGCCGACGGGGCGCCGCACGATCCGGGCGTGACCGTCGTCCGGGAGGAGGGATGATGACCGATCTCCTGCGGCACCGGTTCTTCTGGCCCCTGGTGGTCCTGGCGATCCTGCTGCTCAGCAACCTGTTCTTCACCCCGGACTTCTTCGCGATCGACGTACGCCAGGGGCACCTCTACGGCAGCCTTGTCGACATCGTGCGGTTCGGGGCGCCTCTGATCCTGGTCTCGCTCGGCATGACCCTGGTGATCGCCACCGGCGGCATCGACCTCTCGGTCGGCTCGGTCGTGGCCATCTCCGGCGCGCTGGCCTGCCTGCGGATCAGCGAGCTCGGCGACCAGAACAGCGTTCCCGGGGTGCTGATGGCGGTCGGGCTCGCTCTCGGGCTGGCCCTGCTGCTCGGCGCCTGGAACGGGCTGCTGGTCGCCCAGGTCGGCATCCAGCCGATCATCGCCACCCTGATCCTGATGGTCGCCGGCCGAGGACTGGCCCAGCTCATCACCGACGGGCAGATCATCACGATCAACAGCTCCCCGTACAAGCTGATCGGCGGCGGCTACTGGTTGACGGTGCCGTTCTCGATCCTGATCGCCCTGCTGGTCCTCGTCCTCGCCCTGCTGCTCACCCGGCGTACCGCGCTGGGCCTGCTGATCGAGTCGGTGGGCGGCAACGCCGAGGCGAGCCGGCTGGCCGGCATCCACGCCCGCCGGATCATCTTCACCGGGTACGTCTTCGCGGCCCTCTGCGCCGGGGTGGCCGGGCTGATGATCAGCTCGAACGTCTCCAGCGCGGACGGCAACAACGCCGGCCTCTGGATCGAGCTGGACGCCATCCTCGCGGTCGTGATCGGCGGTACGTCGCTGGCCGGTGGCCGCTTCTCGCTCGGCGGGACGGTGCTGGGCGCACTGATCATCCAGACCCTGACCACCACCATCTACACCATCGGCATCCCACCGGAGACCACGCTGCTGTTCAAGGCGCTGGTCGTCACGGTGGTCTGCCTGCTGCAGTCGCCGGCCTTCCGGGCCAAGGTGTTCCGCCGGCGCCGCAAACCGCCGCCGCTGCCGCAGTCCGACCGGGAGCGGCCGAAGGTGGAGGTGCCGGCATGAACGGCGAGCGAATCGAGGAGGAAGCATGACCGCGGCTGCGGGTCCGATGACCAACGGGCGGTCGCGGGTGCTGCGGCCCCAGCAGAAGTACCTTCCGCTGCTCGCCACCCTCGCCCTGCTGGTGCTGATGTACAGCGCCGGGGTGCTGCGCTACGACGGGTTCTCCGACACCCAGGTCGTGTTGAACGTCTTCGTCGACAACGCGTTTCTGCTGGTGGTCGCGGTCGGCATGACGTTCGTGATCCTGACCGGCGGCATCGACCTCTCGGTCGGCTCGGTGGTGGCACTGACCACCATGCTCTCCGCCTCGCTGCTGGAGGAGCGGGGCTGGTCACCGTACCTGGTGCTGCCGTTGGTGCTGCTTATCGGCGCCCTGCTCGGGTTCGGGATGGGCTGCATCATCCACTACTTCGAGATCCAGCCCTTCATCGTCACGCTGGCCGGGATGTTCCTGGCCCGGGGGCTCTGCTACACGATCGGCACCTCCTCGATCACGATCGACGATCCCTTCTGGACCTCGGTGGCGCAGCAGCGGATCCGGTTCGGTGGCTTCTTCATCTCGGTAAGCGTGGTCATCGCGCTGGTGGTGGTGGCGATCGGGATCTACGTGCTGGGCTACACGAGGCTCGGCCGCAACACGTACGCGATCGGTGGCAACCCGCAGTCGGCGCTGCTGATGGGCCTGCCGGTGGCGCGTACCCGGATCGGGGTCTACACGATCAGCGGGTTCTGCTCGGCGCTCGGCGGGGTGCTGCTCAGCTTCTACATGCTCTCCGGCAACAGCACGCACGCGATCGGCCTGGAACTCGACGCGATCGCCGCCGTGGTGATCGGTGGCACACTGCTGACCGGCGGCTCAGGTTATCTGCTCGGCACGGTCTTCGGTGTGCTGGTGCTCGGCCTCATCCAGACGATCATCACGTTCCAGGGCAACCTCAGCTCGTGGTGGACCAGGATCGTGATCGGAGTGCTGCTCTTCGCCTTCATCGTGCTGCAACGCACCGTCACCCGGCGGCAGAGCTGAGTGCGCGCCGACGGACGGTGGCGCTGCCCGGGCCCGACGCGGGCAGTGGTGGTAGCGCTAACACCGTGATTGGCTGAGGATAGCGGTGGCGCCGGTGGCGCCGGCCGCGCGCCGTCCGTCACATCCCGTGCGGGCGGCGAGCCGGAAAGGGAAGGGCCAGGAGGGACGCGAGTGAGCGCTGACGGTGCGGACCGGTACGTGGTGGGTGTCGACTTCGGCACGCTCTCCGGCCGGGCGGTGGTGGTCCGGGTCTCGGACGGCGCCGAACTCGGCTCGGGGGTGCACGAGTACCGGCACGGGGTGATCGACGACCGGCTGCCGGCCACCGGTGCCGCGCTGCCCGGCGGGTGGGCGCTGCAGATGCCGGAGGACTGGCGTTCGGTGCTGCGCGAGGCGGTGCCGAAGGCGCTCTCGGCGGCCTCGGTCGCTCCCGAGGCGGTGATCGGGATCGGTACGGACTTCACCGCCTGCACGGTGCTGCCGACCCTCGCCGACGGTACGCCGCTGAACGAGGTGCCCGGGCTCGCCGACCGGCCGCACGCCTATCCGAAGCTCTGGAAACACCATGCCGCACAGCGGCACGCCGACCGGATCAACGAGCTGGCCGAGGAGCGCGGGGAGTCCTGGCTGCCCCGGTACGGTGGGCGGATCTCGGCCGAGTGGCAGTTCGCCAAGGCGCTCCAGGTGCTGACCGAGGATCCGGAGGTCTACGCCCGGACCGAGCGGTGGATCGAGGCGGCCGACTGGATCATCTGGCAGCTCTGCGGCGAGGAGACCCGCAACGTCTGCACCGCCGGCTACAAGGGCATCCACCAGGACGGGCACTATCCGACCCGGGACTACCTGGCCGCGCTGCACCCCGACTTCGCCGACTTCGTCGAGACCCGGCTCGCCCACCCGCTCGCCCCGCTCGGCGGCCTGGCCGGGCGGCTGACCCCGGAGGCCGCGGCCCTGACCGGGCTGCCGGCCGGGATCGCCGTCGCGGTCGGCAACGTCGACGCGCACGTCACCGCCGCCGCCGCGAAGGCCGTCGAGCCCGGCCAGATGCTGGCCATCATGGGCACCTCGACCTGCCACGTGATGGTCGCCGACACCCTGGCCGAGGTGCCGGGGATGTGCGGGGTGGTCCGGGACGGCATCGTCCCCGGCCGGCTCGGCTACGAGGCCGGACAGAGCGGCGTCGGTGACATCTTCGGCTGGTTCGTCGAGCACTGCGTGCCGGCCTCCTACGCCGAGGAGGCCGCCCGGCGGGGCGTCGGCGTGCACGACCACCTGACCGAGCTGGCCGCCGCGCAGCGCCCCGGCCAGCACGGGCTGGTCGCCCTGGACTGGCACAACGGCAACCGGTCGGTGCTTGTCGACCACGACCTCTCCGGTGTGATCGTCGGGCAGACCCTGGCCACCCGCCCGGAGGACCAGTACCGGGCACTGATCGAGGCGACCGCCTTCGGCACCCGGACCATCGTCGCGGCCTTCGACGCCGCCGGGGTGCCGGTGACCGAGTTCATCGTGGCCGGCGGCCTGCTCAGGAACGCCTTCCTGATGCAGGTCTACGCCGACGTGCTGCGCCGGCCGCTCTCGGTGATCGACTCCGACCAGGGCCCGGCGCTCGGCTCGGCGATCCACGCGGCGGTGGCGGCCGGGGCGTACCAGGACATCACCGGCGCCGCCGCGGCGATGGGCAAGGTCCGCCGGGGGGTCTACCGGCCGGACCCGGCCGCCGCCGACGTCTACGACCGGCTCTACGCCGAGTACGAGCGGCTGCACGACTACTTCGGCCGGGGCGGCAACGACGTGCTGCACCGGTTGCACGCGCTACGCGAGGAGGTGCGCCGATGACCAGCGGTGCGATCACGGACAGCCTCAGCGACACCGTCGCCCGGGTCCGCGAGGAGGTGTGCCGGCTGCACGAACAGCTCACCCGCTGGGAGCTGGTCACCTGGACCAGCGGCAACGTCAGCGCCCGGGTGCCGGGGGCCGAGCTGATGGTGATCAAGCCCAGCGGCGTCTCGTACGACGATCTGACCCCCGAGTCGATGGTGGTGACCACCCTCGACGGGGACGTCGTCGACGGCACCCGGTCGCCGTCCAGCGACACCGACGCGCACGCGTACGTCTACCGGCACATGCCGCAGGTGAACGGGGTGGTGCACACGCACAGCCCGTACGCCACCGCCTGGGCGGCCCGGGACGAGGCGATCCCGTGCGTACTCACCGCGATGGCCGACGAGTTCGGCGGGGAGATCCCGGTCGGCCCGTTCGCGCTGATCGGCGGGGACGACATCGGCAGGGGCATCGTGGCCACCCTGGCGGGGCACCGTTCCCCGGCGGTGCTGATGCGCAACCACGGGGTCTTCACCGTGGGCGCCAGCGCCAGGGCGGCGGTCAAGGCGGCGGTGATGTGCGAGGACGTCGCCCGTACCGTGCACATCGCCCGCACCGGCGGACCGCTGGTGCCGATCGAGCAGCGGCACGTCGACGCCCTCTACGAGCGCTACCAGAACGCCTACGGCCAGCGCTGAGGGTCGCGGCCGGCGCCGAGGGTGGGGGCCGGCGTACCGGCTCGCGGCCGGCGTACCAGCGTGCGGTCGGCACACCCGGACGGTCGGCGTGCCGGGGTGTGCCGGGCTGGTGCGCCGGCCACGCGGCTGGCATGCTCGCGGCAGAGCCTGCCCCGGCCCTCCCCGGCCGCCGTCCACCCGCGACCTCTGGTGGTGTCCGTTGACCGCATCCCTCCGCCCGCCCGACGACCTGCCCGGCGATCCGGCCGGGGACCCGGCGGAGCCGATCGGGACGACCGTTACCACGACCGGGACCACCGGGAGCGAGGGCACCGGCACCTGGCGCGGAGTGGCCACTCCGGTGCCGCCGGTGCCGGGCGAGTGTCAGGTGTGGCGGCTGCCGGTCGGCCCGGAGCAGTGGGCCGGGCACGACGTGCTCGACGACGAGGAGCGGCGGCGGCACGGGCGGTTCCGGCTGGCCGCCGACCGTGACCGCTACCAGGCCGGTCACGTCGGGGTGCGGTTGCTGCTCGGGCACTATCTCGGCGTGCCGGCCGGCGCGCTCACCTTCTCCCGGCACTGCCGGCACTGCGGCGCCGGGCACGGCAAGCCCGTCATCGACCGCCCCGACACCAGGCTCGACTTCTCGCTCACCCACTCGGGAGACTGGGTCGCCTTCGCGGTGGCCGCCGACCCGGTCGGCCTGGACGTCCAGGAGTTGACCGACCGCACCGACGTGGCGGCGCTGAGCGGCGCCGTGCTCTCCGCCGCCGAGCTGCGCTGGTGGCAGGGCCAGCCGCCGGACTCCGCCCAGCGGGCCTTCTTCGGCTACTGGGCCCGGAAGGAGGCCCTGCTGAAGGCGACCGGGCACGGACTGGCCGTACCGATGAACAAGATCACGCTGACGCCGCCGGACCAGCCGGCCCGGCTGGTGGAGTGGGCCGCCGACCGCCCCCTCGACGGACCGGTGCAGCTACACGACCTCGACGTGGGTCCCGGCTACACCGGCGCCGTCGCGGTGCTCGCCAGCCAGCCGGTCAGGGTCGGCCGGGGAGACTTCCCGGCGTCGCTGCGCGCCCCCCGCCCGCCGACCCGCCGCGCCGACGCGCCCGGATCCGCCTGACGCTCGCCCCGTCGGCCGTGGCGGCCCCAGCCCCGGCAGCCGCGGGGATCAGAGCCCGAAGACGTCCTCCTCGGCGCCCTGCCGCGCACCGTCGACGAAGCCCCGGAACGCCGGGTCGTCCCGGTCGGCGGTCACGCTGGTCACCTGTTCCCCGGTCGCCTCGGCCACCGCGTCGACCAGCGGGGGATAGCCGAGGTCGACGTCGGCGAGTTCGTCCTCGTCGGCCTCGGCGAGATTGAGCACGTCCTGGAGCTGCTCGGCGTCGGTCTCCGGGTCACCGGCCCAGGCCGTGCCGAGGTCGTAGCACTCGTCGTAGAGCGCGCGCTGCTCCTCGGTCCAGTCGTCGTCGTAGTCCTTCACGCCGTGGTACCCCCTTCGCCGCCCATCACCTGAGCATGCCCGGAAGGGGCGCGGCAGGGTCGCCGGTTGCCGTTTTTGGCCGCTGGCCGCCGCGGCGGTGGAAGGTCGGCCTGGTGAAAAGGCCGGCCCGGCGGAGACGGACGGTTGCGCGGGCACGGGCGGTTCAGGAGGCGGCGGCCGCCGTAGCGGCCTGCTGGTCCCACATCGTGATCACCACGCCGAGTACGAAGATCTGCGCCGGCAGCGGCAGCCCGGGCAGGTCGGCGACGACGTCGCCGCGCCAGAGGCCGGTCCGCCGGATCGAGCCGACCCGCCCGCCGTCGGCGTGCAGCTCCTGCGCGTTGCCGAAGAACGAGGCGCGCTGGAAGTGGTAGGTCTGCCCACCGGCCTCGACCGTCCAGCGCTTGCGGCCGACCCGGTCCGCGGCTGCCACGCGCTGGCCCGCGGCGTCGGTCATGCCGTAGCGGTTGCCCCAGGCGTTGCCGCGTACCTGGTAGTGCTGGCCGTCCAGCGCGAATTCGCCGCCGCTGCGCCAGAAGGCGTCATCCCAGGTCGCCACCACCCGACCGCCGACGGTTATCTCGTAGCGGCTGCGCCAGAAGCTGGTCCTGTGGGCCTTCAACACACCGCCAGGCTAGTCGGTACGGGCAGACCGGCCGTCACGGAGGGGCGTGGTGGAGTCGAGGTCGACGCGGCGTCCGGTCAGCTCCGGTGCCCGGTCAGCCCCGGCCGGCCGGCGGTGCGGCGGTGCTCTGCCGGACCACCAGGGTCGGCTGGATCGGCGTGGTGCTGGGCAGCGCGACGGCAGGCTGGCCGTCCCGGCCGCCCGCGTCGAGCAGTTGCAGCAGGGTGGCCATGCCGCGCCTGCCCACCTCGTCGAAGTCCTGCCGCACGGTGGTGAGTGGCGGCAGCATGAACTCCGCCTCCGGTATGTCGTCGAAGGCCACCACGCTGATGTCCGCGGGCACCCGGACACCCCGTTCGTGCAGGGCGCGCAGCAGGCCGAGCGCCATCTGGTCGTTGGCGACGAAGACTGCGGTGACGTCCGGGTTGCCGGCCAGGGCGGTGCCGGCCGCGTACCCGGAACGGGCGCTCCAGTCCCCGGCGATGATCGGCGGTACGGCGGCGCCGGCCTCCTCCAGGGTCTGGCGCCAGCCGATGATCCGGTCACCGGCCTCCAGCCAGTCGCTGGGTCCGGAGACGTGCCAGACGGTGCGGTGCCCGAGCTCGAGCAGGTGCGCGACGGCGAGCCGGGCACCTGTCACCTGGTCCACCGCGACGGAGGGCAGCCCGCTGTCCTGGCCGGCCTCGACCGCGACCGCCGTCATGCCCCGGGGCAGGCTGTGCAGGGCGGCGGCGGCCGCCATCTGCGGTGCGATGATGATGACCCCGTCCACGCCCTGACCCTCCAGCGCCTCGACGGCGCTGAGCACCCCCCGGCGGTCGACCTTCTCCAGGGTGACGATGCTGACCCCGTAACCGGCGGCCCGGGCGGCGCGCTCGATGCCGAGCAGCGTCGAGGCCGGCCCGAACAGGATGGTGTCGAAGCTGACCACGCCGAGCACCCGGGAGCGGCGACTGGCCAGTGCCCGCGCCATCGCGTTCGGCCGGTAGCTCAGCTCCGCCATCGCCCGGACCACCCGGTCCCGGGTTTCCGGACGGACTCGCGGATGACCGTTGATCACCCGGGAGACCGTCTGGTGCGACACGCCGGCAAGCCGGGCAACGTCGGTCATCACCGCCGGCCGCCCGGTCCGCGAGGGCGTCGTCACGTGTTCTCCCCGCGACAGCACAATCCGCCTACCGCCTTCCACCCCGCCGGCGATGCCGGACGTCCGATCCAGGTTAGCCTCATCACCCTGGTCGACGGTCACGACCGCCCGTGTTCGGCCAGGTTACGTTTTCGGTCCGGTGCCGTCCTTCCCGCCCGCCCGCCCGCCCGTCCGTCCGTCCGGCCTGCCGGCCGGCCGGTTGCCTGGCGGCAGCGCCGCGCCGGACGTCGACGGCCGCCCGGCCGGGGCGAGAGTGGACGGTGGCGCGTGGCGGTGCCGCTGCCGACGCCCGTGGGGCGTCCGGTCGGCCGGTGCGGCGCCCCCCACCGGTTGAGCCGATTGGTTACCTTGAAGCCGGTCGTCCAGGATCTGACCGCCTTGGCCACCTCCGGCCGGCGGGTTCCCGACGCCGGGTTGGGGGAGATGCGGGTGGGTTCGCACGGGTCGGCGGTGGCTGTCCCGCCAGGCCGGTCGGCCGCCTCGCCCCGACCCCGCCCACCGGACCGGTGGCGTCGGCTGAGCACGTTTCTGCGCCGCACACCCGGCCGGCTCACCGCGATGCTGTCCGGGGTGGTCGTGCTGGGCCTGCTCGCCGGGGCGGTCGCGCTCGCCGGCGTCCGGCAGCGCGCGGAGCTGGTCCGGGACGTCACCGCACGCAGCGGCGAACTCGCGGTGGCGGCGCAGCGACTCTACCGGGCGCTCTCCGACGCCGACGCCACCGCCGCGAGCGCCTTCCTCTCCAACGGGCTCGAACCACCGGCGCTGCGTGAGCGCTACCAGCGCGACCTGGCCGACGCGGCCTCGGCGCTGACGGTCGTCTCGTCCGCCGTACCCGACGACAGCCGGGGTGCCGCGGCGGTCGGCCGGATCACGGCGCGGCTGCCGGTCTACGCCGGTCTGGTGGAGACCGCCCGCACCTACAACCGGCAGGGGCTGCCGCTCGGCGTCGCCTACCTGCAGGAAGCCTCCGGCCTGATGCGCGACGAGCTGCTGCCCGCGGCCCAGGAGCTCTATGCGGGGGCGTCGACCGAGCTCGACGAGGCGCGGGACCGGGCGGCCGGCTTTCCCTGGGTCGCCGTGCTGCTCGCGCTTCTCACCCTCGCCGGTGTGGTGTTGACGCAGATCCACCTGACCCGGCGCACCAACCGGCTGCTCAACGTGGGGCTGCTGGTCGCCACCGGCGGGGCGCTGCTGCTGGTCGGCTGGCTCACCGGGTCGGCGCTGGTGGCCGCCGGCAACCTCCGGGACAGCCGGGACTCCGGTTCCGCCCAGGTGAACCTGCTCGCCGAGGCGCGGATCGCCGGGTTGCAGGCCCGGGCCGACGAGGCGTTGACCCTGGTCGCCCGGGGCAACGGGGTGGCGTTCGAGGAGAACCACGCCGCCATGATGGAGCGGCTCACCGGCGCCGACGGCTCGGGCGGGCTGTTGGCCCGCGCCCGGCTGGCGGCCCCGGACGACACCACGCGGCAGGCGGTCGAGACCGCCATCGCCCGGAGCAGGGAGTGGTCGGCAGCGCACCGCACCGTACGGACCCTCGACGAGAGCGGCGAGTACGCCGAGGCGGTTGCCGCCACCGTCGGCACCGGCGAGCAGACCACGGCCGCGATCTTCAACCAGTTCGACGAGGCGCTCGCCTTCGCCATCGACCACAACGGGAAGCGCTTCGAACGTGAGGCGACCGGCGCCGGGCGGGCCCTCACCGGCGTCGACATCGGTATCGTCGGCCTCACCCTCGTCCTGCTGGTCGGTGCCGCTGTGGGCATGCAGCAGCGGATAGCGGAGTATCGATGACGCACCGGCGGATCGCCGTGCGGCTGCTCGCCGGCGTTGTCGCGGCCGTCGCCGCGGCGGGCCTCGCCGCGTGCGGCACCGCCGAGGAGGCGCTGCCCGACAACCAGGTGGTGGCGGAGCCGCCCCGGCCGATCGGCATGCAGGACCCGGCGATCGTGCCGACCGGGCCGGCGGCGTCGTCCGGCTCGTGCGACCCCCGGGCCAGCCTGCGGCCGTCCGGCTCGTTGCCCCGTCCCCGTCAGATGCCGGCCGGCACGGCGATGGCCACGATCGTCCAGCGTGGACGGCTGATCGTCGGCGTCGACCAGAACAACTACCAGTTCGGGTTCCGTGACCCGCTGACCGGCCAGCTCACCGGATTCGACGTCGACATCGCCCGGGAGATCGCCCGAGGGCTCTTCGGCGACCCGGGCCGGATCCAGTTCCGGGCGATCAGCTCCGCCGACCGGATCACGGCGGTCCAGGAGGGCACCGTCGACCTGGTGGTGCGGACCATGACGATGAACTGCGAACGCTGGCAGCAGGTCAGCTTCTCCACCGAGTACTTCACCGCCGGGCAGCGCGTCCTGGTCAACCGGGGCTCCGGGGTGCGGAGGATCGAGGATCTGCGCGACCGGAAGGTGTGCGCGGCGGCGGGCAGCACCTCCATCCGGAACATCGCCGCGAAGGGCACCCGGCCGGTCTCGGTGGTCAACTGGACCGACTGCCTCGTGCTGCTCCAGCAGAACCAGGTCGTCGCGGTCTCCACCGACGACAGCATCCTGGTCGGGCTCGCCGCCCAGGACCCGAACACCGAGGTGGTCGGTCCGCGGTTCAGTGACGAACCGTACGGGGTGGCGATCTCCCGGGAGTCGCCGGAACTCGTCCGGTTCGTCAACGGCGTCCTCGCCAGGATCCGATCCGACGGGACCTGGACCCAGCTCTACCGCCGATGGCTGACGTCGTTGGGCCCGGCGCCGGCTCCACCGGTCGCGCGTTACCGGGACTAGTGACCGTGCCGCCGCCGCAGATGAGCCGCGCCGCTCTCGATGCCGACGGGACCGTGCTGGACGACGCCGCCGGTGCCGGTGCGCAGCGGCTCGGGGTGGCCGAGTTCGCCCGCCGGGTCGAGGCTGGGGCGGTCAACGACATCGCCGAGCGTCGGGCGCCCGGCACGAAGGGAGCCGTACCATGAGCACCCGCTGCCTGCGGCCCGGCTGTCCAGGCTCCTACCTGCCCGACGGCCACTGCGACGAGTGCGGCCGGCGGGCGACGGCCGCACCGGCGGCCCTGCCCCACACCGCTGTTCCGTCGGGTGCCGGCGCGGTGGCGACATCGACCGGGGGCGGCACGGTGCCGAGCCGGGGCAGCTGGGGTTCCGGCTCGCGGGGCTCCGCCCGGTCCCGGAGCGCGGCCCGGGGTGGACTCGGCGCCGGTCTGGTGGAGATCGCCCGGGTGCCGCTGCGCGACCCGGCGGCGGCGGTGATGGCCGAGCCCAGGGTCGCGGAGTCGCGACGGTTCTGCGTGAGCTGCGAGAATCCGGTGGGCCGGGGACGGGACGACCGGCCCGGCTGGGCCGAGGGCTTCTGTCCGCACTGCGGCACGCCGTTTTCGTTCCTGCCCCGGCTCGGCGCCGGTGATGTGATCGACGGGCGGTACGAGATTCTCGGTGCGCTCGCCTACGGCGGGCTGGGCTGGATCTATCTCGCCCGGGACCGCAACGTCAGCGACACGGTCAGCGACCGCTGGGTGGTCCTCAAGGGACTGATCAACACCTCGGACACGGACGCCATGGCCTCCGCGGTCGCCGAGCGCCGCTTCCTGGTCGAGCTGGACCACCCCAACATCGTCAAGATCCACGACTTCGTCGAGCACCCCGATCCGCGTACCGGCACACCGGTCGGCTACATCGTCATGGAGTACGTCGGCGGCCACTCCCTGCGGGACATGCTGCTGACCCGACGGCGGGACACCGGCCAGCGGGCCCTACCGCTGCCGGAGGTGATCGCCTACGGTGTGGAGATCCTGCCGGCCCTCGACTACCTGCACGACCGCAACCTGCTCTTCTGCGACTTCAAGCCGGACAACGTCATCCACGCCGAGGAGCAGCTCAAGCTCATCGACCTCGGCGCCGTACGCCACGTCGACGACATGGCCAGCGCCATCTTCGGCACCCCCGGCTACCAGGCGCCGGAGGTCGGCACGCGCGGCCCCTCCGTCGCCTCCGACATCTACACCGTCGGCCGGGCACTGGCCGTGTTGAGCCTCGACTTCCGTGGCTTCACGACCACCTACGCCAACCGCCTGCCCGACCCGGCCGACGCACCACTGCTCGCCGCCGAGATGTCGTACCACCGGCTGCTGCGCCGGGCCACCCATCCCGATCCGGACCGGCGGTTCGCCAGCGCTGCCGAGATGAGCGAGCAGCTGCTCGGCGTACTGCGCGAGGTGCTCTCGGCCGCGGACGGCGTTCCCCGGCCGGTGGTGTCCCGCCAGTTCACGCCCGAACGACGCGCCTTCGGCACCGAGGCCGGCGAGGTCGCCCTGGCGGTGGCGGGCCAGCTCCGGAGCACCGGCGGGATCCGGCCCGGCGCGCTGGCCCCGGAACCGCCGGTGGTCGCCGCCGCGTTGCCGCTGCCGCAGGTCGACATCCTCGACCCGGGTGCGGGGTTCCTCGCCTCGCTCGGCACGACCGATCCGACGGAGCTGGTCCGGCAGCTCACCGCCGCACCGGTCCGGAGCGTGGAGGTGGCGCTCCGGCTGGCCCGTTCCCGGATCGAGGCGGGCGACCTGGCCGGGGCCGGCGCGGACCTGGACCGGCTGGCCGCCGCCGACCCGTTCGACTGGCGGGTGGACTGGTATCGGGGGCTGGCGGCGCTGACCGGGAACCGGCCGGCCGAGGCCCGGGTCGCCTTCGACACGGTGTACGACGCGCTGCCGGGCGAGCCGGCGGCCAGGTTGGCACTGGCGGTGAGCGCCGAGTGCACCGGTGACCGGGAACTGGCAACCCGGTTGTACGACCGGGTGTGGCGCGTCGACCACGGCTACCTGAGCGCGGCCTTCGGACTGGCCCGGATCCGCTTCCTGGTCGGCGACCGGGTCGGCGCGCTCGCCGTGCTGGACCAGGTGCCGGAGAGTTCGAGCCAACACGTGGCGGCACAGGTCGCCGCCGTCCGGGCGAGTCTGCCCGGACTGAGGGCGACCGGGGCGGCGGACGATCTGTTGCGGGCCTCCGCCCGGCTCGAACGACTCGGACTCGACGTCGAGCGGCAGACCCGGCTCACCATCGAGGTGTTGGAGGTGGCGCTCGCCTGGGTACGGAGCCGGCCGGGTGCCACCGGCGGGGGTCTGGTGCTGGGACACGAGCTCTCCGAGCGCGGCCTGCGCTTCGGGCTGGAGCGGGCCTACCGCACGCTGGCCCAGCTCTGCCGGGATCCGGAGCTGCGGATCGCGCTGGTCGACCACGCGAACGCCGTCCGGCCGAGGACGCTGGTATGACCGCCGCCGAAGCCGGCAGCCAACCGGCTCTTCGCCAGCCGCTCCACCGAGGGCCCGACGACACGGCAACCGACACGGCAACCGACACGGCAACCGACACGGCAATCGACGTTTCCAGATGGCCTATCTAGGATGAGCCGTCGAGATCCCGACCGTCGGTGATCCCGTTCCGTCGATGCCCGCCGTTCTCGCCGCCGGCCCACGAGGACTGGTCGAGAGGAGCAACCACATGCCATCAGCAGGTCCCGGAAGGATTCTCGGGGCGTACGTCGCCGGCCTGGCCCTGGTCGCGGCGCCGCTGCCCGCCCAGGCGTCCCCGGGAGCACCGCCGCCCGGCATCGTCGTGCGGGACGGGATGACCCAGCCCGTCTTCTCGCTGGCCGATGCGGTCGAGGAACGGGTGTGGGTGGAGACTCCGCTCGACACCGACCACGACGGCCGGCGTGACCGGGTCGTGGCGGACATCTCCCGGCCCCGTGAGACCGAGACCGCGGGGCTGCGGGTGCCGGTGATCCTGGAGCACTCGCCGTACCGGAAGGACACCTGGAGCGACGTGCCCTATCCCAGCGTGCTCGTCGACGAACTGCCGCAGGGCTCCTCCTCCGGGCACTCGTCCGCCCGGCGGGCCGACGGACCGGGGATCCTGCGGGCAAAGGCCAACCTGCCCGGCCAGCTCGACGACTACTACGTGCCCCGCGGCTACGCGGTGGTGCTGGGGCAGAGCGTCGGCACCGGCGACTCCGACGGCTGCCCGACCACCGGCGACTCCGCCGAGACGCTGGGCACCAGGGCGATCATCGACTGGCTGGGTGGCCGGGCCCGGGCCTACGACGCCAGCGGCACGCCGGTGCGAGCCGGCTGGACCACCGGAGCGGTCGGGATGACCGGCGTCTCCTACAACGGGACCCTGCCGAACATGGTGGCGACCACCGGGGTACCCGGGCTCCGGACCATCGTCCCGGTCTCGGCGATCAGCAACTGGTACGACTACTACCGCGCCAACGGTCTGGTGGTGGCGCCCGGCGGCTTCCAGGGCGAGGACGCCGACATCCTGACGATGTACACCGCCGGCCGTGGCCGCTCGACGGAGGACTGTGCCGACGAGATCGCCGAGATCGCCGAGGAGCAGGAGCGGGGCACCGGCGACTACACCGGGTTCTGGCGGGAGCGGGACTACCTGCCCGGGGTGCGGAAGGTCCGGGCCAGCGTCTTCGTCGTGCACGGGCTCAACGACTGGAACGTCAAGACCGGTCAGTTCGCCGACTGGTGGGACCAGCTCGACCGGTACGGCGTACCGTGCAAGCTCTGGCTGCACCAGGGGGGCCACGGCGGTCCGGGCAGCGCCGCCACGGTGACCCTGCCGGACGGGCGGAGCTGGACCTACAAGCAGACCGAGAACCGCTGGTTCGACTACTGGCTCTGGGGCGTCGACAACGACGTCATGGCCGAGCCGAGGGTGGTGCTGCAGCGGGAGGACCGTGCCTACACCACCTACCGGGACTGGCCGGATCCGGCCGCCCGGAAGGTGTCGCTGGGACTCTCCGCAACCGATCCGGCGGCACCGGGTGCCCTGGTCGGCTCCGGGTGGCGCGGCCGGGCGACCCAGAGCCTGGTCGACGCGGGTCGGGACTACACCCCCAACCAGCTCGTGGGCGAGCCGGAGACCGCCAGCCCGCACCGGCTGGTCTACACCTCCCCGACGTTGCGCCGGGACGTACGGATCTCGGGTCGGCCGGAGCTGCGGGTGCGACTCTCGATCGACAACCGGACGGCCGCGAACCTGACCGGCTACCTCGTCGACTATGGCCCGGCGGGTGCCACCGACGCCCCGGTCGTGGTGACCCGGGGGTGGCTGGACCCGCAGAACCGGACCAGCGAGGCGCACGGCCGGCCGGTCCGGCCGGGACGGATGTACGACTACCGCTGGAGCATGGAGCCGAAGGACTACATCTTCCGTGCCGGGCACCGGCTCGGCCTGGTGATCTTCTCCAGTGACCAGGACTACACCCTGCTGCCGCTGCCCGGCACCCGGCTGAGCGTGGCACCGGCGTCGAGCGCCCTGATCCTGCCCGTGGTGGGCGGCCGGACCGCGTTGGGCTTCTGACCCGGACCGCCCCGCCTCCTGGGCCGCGTTTTCGGAGCCGGGGCGGGCGGGCGCGGCTCGACGCGTCCTGCCCGCCCCGCCCCGGGGCCGGGACCCCGGTGTCGTACCGGTGCGGATCAGCCGTTCAGCCTGGCCAGCAGGGCGTTGGCCATGCCCTGCTCACCGGCGGCGTTCGGGTGGAACGGCGCGGCGGCGTTCTGCGGGACCAGCCCCTCGACCCACCGGGTGCTCCTGCTCTTGCAGGCGTCGCGACCGATCGACGGGGTGTAGACGTCGGCGTAGCTGGCGTTGTTGGCGGTCGCGACACCGGCGAGCATCGCGTTCAGCGACTTCTGGACGCCGCGCAGGTACGGCACGTCCTGGTACGCGATCGGGACCACCGGCCAGCAGCCGTTGCCGGTGTCGGGCAGGATCGCCGGGTACCCGAGCACCACGACCCGCGCGTTCGGGGCGGCCGCCCGGACCGCCTGCAGTACGGCGGTCACCTTCGGCGCGGTGGCGTCGATCCTCGCCCGCAGTTGGTCGCTGCCCCCGGCGGTGTACCTGTTCTTGCACGGTGAGCCGAGCGGGCTGCTCAGGCTGTCCTCCGCGCAGGTGGTCATGATGCCGGAGAAACCGATGTCGTTGCCACCGATCTGGACCGTGACCAGGGCGGTACCCGAGGTGACCGCGTTGAGCTGCGGTGGCACCGTGATGCCGAGCTGCCCGCTGCCGCTGTGGAGGATGTCGGTGGTGGTGGCACCGGAGCAGCTCACGTCGGCGAAGGACGAGGAGTTCGCGGAGCCGGCGACGAGGGACGGGTAGTTGCGGTTGGAGCGCAGGCAGTTCAGGTCGACCTGCGAGGGGATCAGCGGACCGGCGGTGTACGAGTCGCCCAGCGCGACGTAGCGCCCGGTGGGCACGGCGGCGCTGGCGGGTGGGGTGGTGGCGAGCAGCATGCCGGTGGCGGCCGTGAGGGTTGCGGCCACCCGGGTGGCTACCCGGAGGAACGGCAGGCGGGGACGGGTCATGGCGCCTCCCAGAGGGGATCATGGTGCCGCGATTCTGTCCGCGCCGAACCAGCTCCGTCAATATCTACGGCCATCTTTCAATGCTGGTGGTGATCTTTCGGTTCCGTTGGGTGATGGTTTTCGGTGCCGCGGCCGATGATCGAGGGCGTGCCGGGCGCACGAGTGCGGGTGTGGGCGGGCCGGATCGCCGATGGGCCCGGCCGCCTGTGGCGGCCGGGCCCATGGCTGGCACGGCGTCGGCCGGGCCGGGGAGTCAGAACGTGACGTCGGAAACCAGAGGTCGACGTCGGAGATCAGAACTTGACGTCCACCAGGTCCACGACGAAGACGAGTGTCGCGCCGGGCTTGATCACGTTGCCGGCGCCCTGGTTGCCGTAGCCGAGCTGCGGAGGGATCACGAGCTTGCGCCGGCCGCCGATCCGCATCCCGAGTACGCCGCGGTCCCAACCCTCGATGACCTTGCCGCCGCCGACGGGGAAGCTGAACGGTGAGCCGCGGTTCCACGACGAGTCGAACTCGTCGCCGGTGTCGAACGAGACTCCGACGTAGTGCACCACGGCCCATTGGCCCGGTTGGACCTCCTGGCCCGTCCCGATGGTTATGTCCTCGATGGCAAGGTCGGTCGGCGGCGGACCGTCGACCGGACCCACGGTGGGCTTTTCCATCCGGGTACCCTAACGCCGGCAGGGGATCGTGATCACTTGACCCTGGCGGAGTGTCGCGGCAGGTCGGCGGCCGGACGGTCGTCGGGGCGGCGGCCGCCGAGGGACCGGGGCCGGTTACGGCGGTGGCGCGTCTCGATGTCCGCGGGTACGCCAACGCTGCTCCGGTAGGTACGCTGTCGACTCTGGAAACCGCCTGGACCGGCGTCCGGCGGCCTCTGCTGCACCGGATGGTGGCAGGGCAGGGCCGAAAACCGGTTGATCCGGTCCCCACACACTGAGCTACAGTGGCCGGGTGTCCGGCACCTTCCACGCCCTGATCCGCGGGTCCCTGACCGGGACGTGCACCGCCGACTGGGCGATCCAGCTCCTGCTCCGCCACCGGACCGGGCATTCCGCCCTGGCCGGCTGAGCACGGGAGCCTTCACCGTTCGACCGCCGGCGCCCGCTGACGCGGTGCGCTGCCGAACGCCCGTCTCCTTCCGGCGGCGCCCCGCGCCGTGACCTCCACCCTGCCCGCACGACGCGTGCGTCGCGTCGTGCCCGCTGGTGGTGGTCGTCGGGTCCGTGTCGGCGCCGTCGCCCTCCCCGCACGCCCAGGGTCATCCGAGTCCTGACCGATCCGGGACAGGCCGTGCCCGACGCTGCCGCCTGTCCCCACCAACCGGCCCGGAGATCCCGGGCGGGAGGACACGGCCGTGCCACATCACCATTCGAGTCGAGAGAACCGTCCGCATGCCCGCACGGGGCCACGTACCGGGCAGGACCGGTCGCGCCGGGTGCTCGGGCAGAACTTCCTCCGCGACGAGCGGACGATCGCGCAGATCGTCACGTCCGCCCGCCCGGATCCGGCCGGGCTGCTCCTGGAGGTCGGGGCCGGTCAGGGAGCGCTGACCAGGGAGCTGGCCCGGCGCTGCCGGCGGGTCGTCGCGTACGAGATCGATCCGGAACTGGCCGCCCGGCTCGGCGAGGAGTTCCGGGCGGAGCCGGGCGTCCGGGTCGTGCAGGGCGACTTCGTCGCGTCCCGGCCCCCGGCCGAGCCGTTCGCGGTGATCGGCAACATCCCGTACGCCTCGACCAGCCGGATCGTGAACTGGTGCCTGGACGCGCCGCGAATCAGCACCGCGACCCTGGTCACCCAGCTCGAGTACGCCCGCAAGCGCTGCGGTGACTACGGCCGCTGGACGCTGCGGACGGTGCAGACCTGGCCGTGGCTGCACTGGCGCCTGGCCGGCCGGATCCCCCGGGAGCGGTTCCGCCCGGTGCCGCGGGTCGACTCCGGCATCCTGCGGCTGGAACGCCGGCAGGTGCCCCTGTTGCCGGCGTCGCAGCTCACCGCCTACCAGCGGTTCGTGGCGCTCGGCTTCGGCGGGGTCGGCGGGTCGCTGTGCGCCTCGTTGCAGCGCGGGTATCCGGCCCGCCGGGTCGATGCCGCGCTGCGGGCGAACCGGGTGCCGGCCGACACGACGGTCGGGTACGTCTGGCCGGAGCAGTGGATCGCGTTGTTCCGGGCGATCCACACGACCCGGTGGTGACCCAGGCTCTGATCATCGTCCGCGCTCCAGTTCACAAGATCGGCAGGTCGTTACCGATCCTGTTCAGGTCCGCCCGCCGGCAGCGCGGAACGTTCGTTCGGAGGCGGTAGCGCCGAGCTGGCCGACGGCTCAGCGGGCGCGCTCGGCGGTGATGGCGAGCTGCCACTCGACCTCGCCGCCGGCCGGCACCGTCGCCGCGCCATCGTCCCCGACACCGGTACCCTCCGCCTCGGCCAGGTCGAAGACCGCGCCGAGCATCGGTTCGACCCCGATGCTGCGATATGGTGCCGTCTCCGGCCAGCCACCCAGGTTGCGCCAGAGGGCGGTGGAGCGCGGCTGGCCCGGCGACTCCAGGCGCAGCCGCAGCACGTCGGGCCCGTCGACCACCCGGACGTCCGCACAGCCGACCAGGACGGCGCCGAGCGCGGTGCCGTCGTCCGGGCCGAGTCGGTGCAGTGCCAGTCCGGCCGGCTCGGGCCAGTCGGCCGTGTGCCACCGCGCACCCGGCGGCCAGGTGCCGGCGGGCAGCAGGGCGGCGGCCTCCGGGTAGAGCCGGGTGGGCGTGCCGGCCGGCGCGACCAGCCGGGCGGCGGGGGAGAGGTCGAGCAGCGCGTGCGCCGCCCAGACGAACCGGTGGCCCGGATCGGCCCGTAGCCGGTACCGGGCCACGACCGCACCGGCCTCCTCGGCGATCCGCCGTTCGAGACTGAAGTCGGGGCAGTCGACCACGGCGATTCGCTGCCGGAGCCCTCCGCAGGCCGTCGCGCTCGCCGGGCCGGTCGGTCGCCACGGGCGGGACCAGGCGTCGCCGTGGTCGGGTGTGCCCCGGACGGTGGGCACGCACTCCTCCAGGCCACCCGCGTCGACGAAGGCGTCACCCGGGCTCACGCGGTCGCGCCCGTCGGCGGTGCCGCGCCAGAGCCACTCCCGCCCACCGCCGCTGATGCTGGTCCACCGCCCGCCGTGCCGGTGGTCGACGGCCACCCGCAACGGCACCCCGACGGCCGTCCCGTCGACCGCCGGCTTCCCGGCACCCGGTTCGCCCGCCCCGCTCACCATTCGGCGAAGGAGCCGTCGGCGTGCTGCCAGACCGGGTTGCGCCAGGCGTGTCCGGTCCGGGCCGCCGCGCGTACGGCCGGCTCGTCGACGGTGATGCCGAGCCCGGGTGCCTCGGGACGGCGCAGGTGCCCGTCCACGAAACGGAACGGCTCCCGGTCCAGCACGTAGTCGAGCAGCTCGGAGCCGGAGTGGTAGTGGATGCCGATGCTCTGCTCCTGGATCAGGAAGTTGGGGGTGGCGAAGGCGACCTGGAGACTCGCGGCGAGCGAGATCGGCCCGAGCGGGCAGTGCGGGGCCAGCACCGCGCCGTACGTCTCGGCCTGGGCGGCGATCCGGCGTACCTCGGAGATGCCTCCGGCGTGCGACAGGTCGGGCTGCACCACCGCCACGCCCGCACGCAGCGGCGCCAGGAACTCGTGCCGGGCGAAGAGCCGCTCGCCGGTGGCGATCGGCACCGGCGAGGCGGCGACGATGCCGGCGAGCTGCTGCTGGTGCTCGGGCAGCACCGGCTCCTCGACGAAGAGCGGCCGCAGCGGGGCGAGCTCCGGCAGGATCCGGCGGGCCGCCGCCGCGCTCGCCCGGCCGTGGAAGTCGACCGCGACGTCCCGCTCGTCGCCGAGCACCTGCCGGACCGAGCCGACCCGGCGGACGACGGCGGACACCTCGGCGGCGCTCGGGATCGGGCCGAGCAGGCCGGAAGCGTTCATCTTGACCGCCGTCATCCCCGCCTCGACCTGTGCGGCGGCGGCGTCGGCGAGTTCGCCGGGTTCGTCGCCGCCGATCCAGGAGTAGACGCGCACCCGGTCCCGGACCGGGCCGCCGAGCAGGGCGTGCACCGGTGCGCCGTACGCCTGCCCGGCGATGTCCCAGAGCGCCTGGTCGATGCCGGCGACGGCGCTGGAGAGCACCGGGCCGCCCCGGTAGAAGCCGCCCTTGGAGAGCACCTGCCAGTGCTGCTCGATCCGGAGGGGATCCTCGCCGAGCAGGTATTCCGAGAGCACCTCGACGGCGGCGCGTACCACCTCGGCCCGGCCCTCCACGACCGGCTCGCCCCAGCCGACCAGCCCTTCGTCGGTCTCCACCCGGCAGAAGAGCCATCGGGGTGGGACGAGGAACGTCTCGATCCGGTCGATCTTCACTGGCCGCCTCTCTCCGTGCCGTTCACCGTTCGACGCCCGGCCGCTGCCGGCGTACCTTCTGGACGTCCCGGACGGCCTTCTCCAGCAGTTGCCGCATGGCGTGCTCCGCGCCCTCGGCGTCGCCCCGGCGGATCGCCTCCACCACCGCGCGGTGGCTCGGCACCGGATCGTCCTGGCCGGCACCGTGCACCAGGCGGTCCCGCTCGGCCAACCCGGTCTCCATCACCACCTCCATCCGCTCCAGCAGCTCGTTGTGGGTGGCGGCGAGCAGCGCGCGGTGGAACGCCAGGTCGGCCCGGACCGCCGTGACCGGATCGCTGGCCGCGGCCATCCCGGCCAGCGCCCGGTCGAGGTCGGCCAGGTCGGTCTCGGTGGCCCGCGCGGCGGCGAACCGGGCGGCGGCGGGCTCGACGATGGTCCGGACCTCGTGCAGCTGGTCGAGCAGGTGCTGCCCGGCGCCGCCGGCGAACTGCCAGCGGATCACGTCGCCGTCGAGCAGGTGCCAGTCCGTCCGGGGCCGGACGAAGGTGCCCCGCTTCTGCCGGGCGTCGACGATCCCCTTGGCGGTGAGGACCTTGAGCGCCTCGCGCAGCGCGGTGAGGCTGACGTCGAGCTCCTCCTGGAGCGCGGCCAGGTTCAGGGTGGCACCCTCGGCGATCTCGCCGGCGAGGATGCGCCGGGCGATGACCTCGACGGTCTGGCCGTGAACGCCGCGGCGTGCGTACTGTCCCAATGCTCTCCGTGCTTTCTTCGCTCGATGTCGATGGGTCGGGCCGAGGGTCCGCCCGGTCAGGCCGAGGCTTTCACCGCGGTCCAGCCGCCGTCCACCACCAGGGTGGTGCCGGTGACGTAGCTGGCGTCCGGCGAGGCGAGGAAGGCGATCGCCGCCGCCACCTCGTCCGGGGCGCCGAAGCGCCCGGCGACAGTCTCGGCGACGCTGCGCCGCCGGTCCACTTCGGAGACCCGGTCCCAGGCGGCGGTGCGGATCGGGCCCGGCAGGACGGTGTTGACCCGGACCTCGGGACCGTACTCGACGGCGAGCTGGCGGCCCAGCGCGACCAGGCCGCCCTTGGCCGCCGCGTAGGCCGGGTGCCCGGGGAGCCCGACCAGCGCGTGCACCGAGGAGACCAGCACGACCGCGCCGCCACCGGCCCGCAGGTCCGGCAGGCAGGCCCGGAGCCCGAGGAAGCCGCCGGTGAGGCTGACCGCGAGCTGCCGGTCCCAGGAGTGCCGGCTGGTCTCGTGTGCCGGGGCCACCTCGCTGAAGTAGGCGTTGCTGACCAGGATCTGCACCGGGCCGAAGCGCTCGCGCAGGGTCCGGGCCGCCCGCGCCCAGTCGGCCTCGTCGGAGACGTCGGCGACGATCGGGTACGCCCGCCCGCCGGCCGCCCGGATCTCCTCGGCGACCGCGTCCGGTGAGCGGACGTCGAGCAGCCCCACCGCCGCGCCCTCGGCGGCGAGCCGCCGGGCGGTGGCCGCGCCGATCCCGCCGAATGCCCCGGTGACCAGGGCGACCCTGCCGTCCAGTCGCCGTGCCTGCTGATCAGCCATCCGCCGGACTCCCGAGATCAAAACATTAATTACGAAGAAATCTTGACAGCCGCGACCCTCGGATGCAACCTTCTGGATCACAGCGTTAACCGGATTGACACACCGCGACCCGACCAGCGCCGGGTCGATCAGGAAGGGATAGACCGCGTGAGCGACTTCGACCCGGGGCGTCGCAGATTCCTCGGCCAGCTCGGGCTCGCCGGCCTCGGCGCGCTCGGCGTGAGCGGCCTGGTCGGCTGCGCCAGTTCCGCCGGCACCTCCGGCGGTGGCGGCAGCGACGGCCCGATCACCCTGCAGTCCAACCTCTCCTCGCCGCAGGCCAAGGCCGCGATGGAGAAGGTGATCGAGAGCTTCAACAAGCAGGGCAGGGGCACCGCGACGCTGAACACCATCGCCTCGGAGACCTACCGCACCCAGCTGCCGACCTACCTGACCTCGGCGAACCCGCCGGACCTCTACACCTGGTACGCCGGCTCGGTCGCCAACGACTACGCCAGCAAGGGCCTGCTGCTCGACGTCTCCGACGTCTGGTCGGGCCTGAGCGACTATCCCGAGGCGCTGCGCACAATCTCCACCGACCCCTCCGGCAAGCAGGTCTTCGTGCCGATGACCAACTACTGGTGGGGCTTCTTCTACCGCAAGTCCAACTTCGCCAAGTGGGGCGTGTCGGAGCCGAAGAATTGGACCGACTTCGTCGCGCTCTGCCGGACCCTGCAGGGCAGGGGCATCCCGCCGATCGGCATCGGGCTCGGCGACACCCCGTGGGTGGCGTCGGCCTGGTTCGACTACCTCAACATCCGGATCAACGGTGCCCCGTTCCACCGGGAACTCCTCGCCGGCAGACAGCGTTTCGACGACCCGAAGGTGAAGGCGGTCTTCGACCGGTGGCGCGAGGTGCTGCCGTACTTCGACCCGAAGGGCAAGGCGTACCCGTTCCAGGAGGCGACCACCGCGCTGCTCGGCGGCAAGACCGGCATGTTCCTGATCGGCACCTTCTTCGCCGACGCGGCGCCCAAGGACGCCCTCGGTGACCTCGACTTCTTCCAGTTCCCGATCATCGATCCGGCGGTGCCGGTGGCCGAGGAGGGCCCGACCGACGGCTTCTTCGCCAGCGCCAGGACGCGGAACCCGACCGCCACCAGGGCGCTGCTGGGCTACCTGGCCTCGGTCGAGGCGCAGGAGGCGTACATCGCGAGCAGCTCCGGCATCGTGCTGCCGGCCAACCCCGGAGCCAAGGCCGCCGACTCGCCGCTGGTCGCCAAGGGCAAGGCGATGCTGGAGAGCGCGGCGGAGCTGACCCAGTTCTTCAACCGCGACTCCAGCGACGCGCTCCAGCCGACCGCCGACACCGCGCTTACCAAGTTCATGGACAAACCCGACCAGGTCGACGCGATCCTGCGCGAGTGGCAGGCGAACGCCGAGAAGGTCTTCAGGTCCTGATGACCGCGATCGCACCGGCCGGGAGCCGCCAGCGGCGGCCACCGGTCCAGACCCGCCCGCGGCGGCGACCGGCCCGACGCCTGTCGCCGCTGCTGGCGGCCTTCGTCCTCGTGCCCTTCGCGATAGAGAGCATCTGGGTCTTCTGGCCGGCCCTACAGGGCTTCTACTTCTCGCTGACCCGCTGGGACGGGCTCGAACCACCCCGGTTCGTCGGTTTCGCCAACTACGCCGAGCTGGCCGGCGACTCGGTCTTCCGGGGAGCCCTGCTCAACACCGTGATCTGGCTGGTGCTCTTCGGCGGGCTCTCGGTGCTCGGCGGCTTCGGCATGGCGCTGCTGCTGCAGAAGGAGCGCCGGGGGATCGGCTTCTACCGCGCCGCCCTCTTCACCCCGGTGGTCTTCTCGCTTGTCGTCACCGGCCTGGTCTGGCGGGTCTTCTACCAGCCCGACGGCCTCGCCGACCAGCTCCTCCGGGCGGTCGGGCTGGGCGAGCTGGTCCGGCCCTGGCTGGCCGACCCGGAGACCGCGCTCTACGCGGTCATCCTCCCCGCCCTGTGGCGGCAGATCGGGTACGTCATGGTGCTCTACCTCGCCGGCCTCAAGGCGATCGACCCGGCGCTGCACGAGGCGGCCCGGACGGACGGCGCCAACGGCTGGCAGCGGCTGTGGCACGTGACGATCCCACAGCTGCGCGGGGTCAACGCGGTGGTGCTCTCGGTGATCGTGATCGACTCGCTGCGCTCGTTCGACATCGTCTGGGCCCTCACCCGGGGCGGGCCGTACCACTCCTCCGAACTGCTCAGCACCTACATGTACTCGACCGCGTTCCAGAGCCTCCGGCTGGGCTACGGCTCCGCGATCGCCGTCGTGATCTTCGTGCTGGCGCTGGCGGTCATCCTCGGCTATCTCGTCCGGGCCTTCCGCGAGGAGGAGACATGATCCGCAGACTCCGCACCGGCGGCTTCCACCTCGGGATGAGCCTGGTGGCACTCCTCTGGCTCGGCCCGATCGTCTGGGTCGTCAGCATGTCGCTACGCAGCTTCGACGACATCGCCGCCAACGGGGTGGGCAGCCTGCCCCGCTCGTTCACCCTGGAGACCTACCGGCAGGCGTGGACCGACGGCGGTGAGCTGCGGGCGTTGGTCAACAGCATGCTGGTCACCGTCCCGTCGGTGCTGTTCAGCCTGGCACTCGCCGCGGTGGCGGCCTTCGCGCTCGCCCGGTTCCGGATCCCCGGCCGGCGCACCATCCTGCTGCTGATGCTCGCCGGCAACCTGCTGCCGCCGCAGATCCTGCTCATCCCGGTGAGCAAGTTCAGCGAGCTGACCGGCCTCTACGACACCCTCTGGGCGCTCATCGCCGTCCAGGTCGGCTTCGGGCTCGGCTTCTACACCTTCGTGCTGCACGGGTTCATGCGGGACCTGCCGGGCGAGATCCAGGAGGCGGCGGTGATCGACGGCGCCGGGCCGGGGCAGATCTTCGCCCGGGTCATCCTGCCGCTGACCCGGCCGGCGCTCGCCGCGCTCGGGGCGCTCTCCTTCACCTGGATCTTCAACGACCTGCTCTGGGCGATCACGGTGCTCCGCACCGACGACCGGATGCCGGTCACCCCGGCGCTGCTCGCCCTGCAGGGCCAGTTCGTCTCCTCCTGGAACGTGATCGCCGCCGGCACGGTCATCGCGGCGGTGCCGACCGTGCTGGTCTTCCTCCGCTTCCAGCGACACTTCGTGTCCGGCCTCGCGATCGGAGCCGTCAAGTGACCGACCCGACCTCCGGCCCGACCGTTGGCGCGCCGCCGGACCCGGCCGCCGGGCCACGCCGCTGGACGTTGCGTGGTGCCCGGACCGAGTACGTGGTGGCCGTCCCCGCGCACGGCCGCTGGCTCGAACTCGTCGCCTGGGGACCGCACGGGGTCGGCGACGGCCCCTCCCCGGTCGAGTACGCCGGCCCGGTCCCGTTCCTCACCGCCGGTGACGCCGCGCCGGTCGAGTACGCCACCGACGCCGCCCGGCCCTTCACCGGCGCCGACCTGGTGGTGGAGACCGCCGGGGGAGACCGCCGGATCGGCCTCGAGTTCGCCGGGGCGGAGGCCGGACCGTCCCGGCTGGTGGTGACCTTCGCCGACCGGGTGACCGGGCTGCGCGCCGACATCGGCTACGAGATCCCGGCCGGCACCGACGTGGTGCGGCGGTGGGTCGAGCTGACCAACGCCGGGGCGGAGCCGCTGCGCCTGCACCGGGCCGGTTCCGCCGGATTCTGCGTACCGACGCCGCACGGGGCGACGGTCAGCTACCAGTGGGGCCAGTGGGCGCAGGAGTTCCAGCTCGACTCCGTCGACCTCGGGCACGGTGAGTTCACCGTCGGCAGCAGCCAGGGGGTGCCGGGGCACGCGTACCTGCCGTGGCTGGCGGTGCGGGACCGGGCCGAGCCGGCCGGTTCGACCTGGGGGATGGCGCTGGACTGGACCGGCTCCTGGGAGATCTCCGCCACCCGGGACACCGGCGGGCTGACCCGGGTACGCGCCGGACGGCGACTCGCCGACGGCCCCCTCGACCTGCCGCCCGGTGACCGGATCGCGCTGCCGGCGGTGACCGGTGCCTACAGCCCGGACGGGCTCGGCGGGCTGGCCCGGGTCTGGCACGACCACCAGCGCCGGCTCGCCGGGGAGCGGCTGGTGCCCCGCCCGGTGCTCTACAACTCCTGGGAGGCGACCTACTTCGCCGTCGACGCGGAGAACCAGCTCGCGCTGGCCAGGATCGCGGCGGAACTCGGCGTCGAGACGTTCGTCGTCGACGACGGCTGGTTCGTCGGCCGCGACGACGACACCGGCGGCCTCGGCGACTGGACCCCGGACCCGGCGAAGTTCCCGGCCGGCTTCGACACCTTCGTCCGGCAGGTACGCGAGCTCGGGCTGACCTTCGGGCTCTGGGTCGAGCCGGAGTGTGTCAACCCGCGCTCGGCGCTCTACGCCGCGCACCCGGACTGGGTCTACCAGGTGCGGGGGCGGCCGCTGACCCCGGTCCGCAACCAGTACCTGCTGGACCTCGGGCGGCCCGAGGTGGCCGAGTTCGTCCACTCCACGGTCGACGGGCTGCTGCGCCGCTACGACATCGGCTATCTGAAGTGGGACTTCAACCGGCCGCGTACCGAGGCGGGCCGGGACTGGCCGGCGGCGACCGGTGCGGCCGGCCGGGCCGACCTGGACGGCGCGCACGTGGCGAACCTGCACCGGGTCTACGAGACGCTGCGCCGTGACCATCCGCACGTGCTGATCGAGGCGTGTGCCGGTGGCGGGGCGCGGACCGACCTCGGCATGGCCGCTCGGGCCGACGTCTTCTGGCCCAGCGACAACACCGGCCCGCTGGACCGGCTCGCCATCCAGTACGGCTTCCTGCACGCCAACGCCCCGCACCTGCTCAGTTCCTGGGTGACCGACTCGCCGGGGTTCTTCGACCCGCGTCCCCGGTCGCTGGCGTTCCGGTTCGTCCTGGCCATGGCCGGCGTGCTCGGCATCGGGGCCGACATCCGGCACTGGACGCCGGAGCAGCGCGCCGAGGCGGCCGGCTGGGTCGCCAGGTACAAGGAGATCCGGGACGTCGTCACGCACGGCACCGTGCACCTGGTCGGCGGGCCGGACCGGTCCCGCTGCGCGGTCCAGTACACGGCGCCCGACGGCGACACCGTCGTGGTGCTCGCCTGGCACACCGGCCGGCTCGACGGACCCGGCGTGCTGCCGTCCCGCCCGGTCCGGCTCCCGCTGGCCGGCCTCGATCCGGCGGCCGGCTATCGACACGACACCCGGCGCTACTCCGGCAGCCACCTCACGACGGTCGGCCTGCCGGTCCGGTGGACCGCCGACCACGACGCGGAACTCGTCGTCCTCCGGCGCGCCTGATCCACCCGTCACCCCACCCCCGCACAGCGAAGGAAACGACGTGAGACGACACGCGTTCGTCGGCCTGTTCGCCCTCACCGCCGCCCTGCTGGCCGCACCGGCACCCGCCGCTGCCGCTGCCGCCGGCGAGCCGGTCAGCGCCACCGCCGCCGGGCAGCCGCTCGGCGCAACCCCCTACCAGGGTTGGAACACCTACTACGGGCTCGGCGGAGAGTTCTCCGAGGAGTCGGTGAAGCAGGTGGCCGACTCCCTGGTCGCGCGCGGCCTGGCCGAGGCGGGATACGACATCGTCTGGCTCGACGGCGGCTGGCAGGACCCGGAGCCGCGTACCGCCGCCGGTGACCTGCAGCCCGACCGGACCCGGTTCCCCAACGGGTTGACGCCGCTGGTGGACTACATCCACGGCAAGGGCCTGCGGGCCGGCATCTACACCGACGCCGGGCCGTACATCCCGGGCAGGTGCGGGCTGGGCAGCCACGGCTACTACCAGCGGGACGCCGACCAGTTCGCCGCCTGGAAGTTCGACGCGGTCAAGGTGGACTTCCTCTGCGGCATCGCCGCCGACCTGGACCCGAGGACCGTCTACACCGAGTTCGCCCGGGCGCTGCGGCAGAACGCGAGCGGGCGGCCGATGATTTTCAACCTCTGCAACCCGGTCACCTCCCCGGATTGGGGAAACTATCCGGAGGAGCAGCAGTCGACGTACTCCTGGAGCTACGCCCCGGCGATCGCGCAGTCCTGGCGGACCTACACCGACGTGGGCTTCGTCGGTGAGATCAAGTTCAAGGACGTGCTGCGGAACTACGACGCCAACGCCCGGCATCCCGAGGTCGCCGGGCCGGGGCACTTCAACGACCCGGACTATCTCGGCCCGGAGCTCGGGATGACCGACGAGGAGTTCCGCACCCAGATGACCCTCTGGTCGGTCGCGGCCGCGCCGCTGGTGATCGCCAGCGACGTCCGCAAGCTCCGCCAGTCCTCGGTCGACATCCTCACCGACCCCGAGGTGCTGGCGATCAACCAGGACCCGGCCGGGATCCAGGCCGTCCGGGTCGGTCCGGCCGGCGCGACCGAGACCTGGGTGAAGCGGCTGGCCGACGGCGACCGGGCGGTCATGCTGCTCAACCGGGGCGAGTCCGGGCGGATCCTGAGCACCACGGCCTCGTCGCTCGGCCTCTCCGGCCGCAGGTTCACGCTCGAGAACGCCTGGACCGACCGGGTCACCGAGAGCACCGGCACGATCAGCGCGGCGGTGCCCGCGCACGGGGCCGCGCTCTTCCGGGTCGGCCCGGCTCGTGGGCTGCCCGGGGCGCCGCACGTGACCGCCGGGCTTCCGGAGCTGACCGCCGTCGGCGGCACAGCGGTCCCGGACGGGTTCGCGCCGGTGGTGGCCGGCGGTGACGAGGCCCGGGTCGAGGTGGCCGTCCGCAACGACGGGCTGCTGCCGGTGCTGGCGCCCCGGGTCCGACTGGCCGCTCCCGCCGGCTGGCGGGTCCGGGCGCTGGACCGCTCGCCGCTGCTGCTCGCCGGGGGCCGGTCGGCCACCCTCGCCTTCACGGTGACGCTGCCGGCCGGAGCCGTCCCGGGCGGCGCGACGCTGACCGCCACCACCAGCTATGAGGCGCCCGGACACGGGCGGCAGCGGCTGGTGACCGCCTCGACGGTGACGGTCGCTCCGGCGCCACCCGAGGGCGAGGTGGTCCTCTCGCACCACGACTGGATCAGCGCCACCAGCGGCTGGATGAGCCCGACCGTCGACCTCAGCGTCGGCGGCGGATCGCCGATCAGCCTGCTCGGCCAGGTCTATCCGACGGGGATCGGTGTCGCCTCGCCGTCGGTGATCCGCTACTACGTCGGTGGTGGCTGCACCCGGCTGACCGGGGTCGTCGGGCTGGACGACGCGGTCCGCAACGTCGGGCCCGAGGGGGCGACGGCGACCTTCCAGGTGATCGGCGACGGCCAGCTCCGGTACGACAGCGGAGTGCTGACCCGCGACGACACCGGCCGGATCGACCTCGACCTGACCGGGGTACGGGTGCTCGATCTGGTGGTCGGGGACGCGGGCGACGGCGGCTACAACGACCGTGCCGACTGGGCCGCGCTGACCGTGACCTGCTGATCCACGCCGCGCGGCGTGCCGACGGCCGCCGAGCGCGTCCCGACGACGGTCCGGGGTCCGGTGCTCTGTCACCTGGCCCCGGACCCCTTCGGGCTCCTTGCCCCCGGCATCCGACCACGTCTGCCTTCACCGGTGCTCGTTCTACCGGTAGATGTCGATATCTGGTAGAAATCTTCCAGCGAAAGTCGTTGGCTGTAAATATTTCTCCACGAGGCAGCGGAGGCTGGGATGAGAAGGATCGTGGCGGGCCTGACCGGACTGGCGGCCGTGCTGGCCGGGACCGGCATGGCGGTCGCGCCCGCCGGTCCGGCCCGGGCCGCCACCGTGGCCACCGCGCCCACCGAAGCTGCCGTGGCCACCGTGCCGGACCCGACCGCGGTCGCGGGCGACATCGCGGAAACCACCCGTACGGTCGGCTACCGGGGCTACCAGGTGCGGGTTCCGGTGAGCTGGCGGGTCGTCGACCTGGCCGCCAGGCCGCATGCCTGCCTCCGGTTCGACCGGCCCACGGTTTACCTCGGACACCCCGGCGACCAGGCCGAATGCCCGGCCAGGCTGGTCGGGCGCACCGCGGGCCTGCTGGTCGAGCCCTTCGACGGCGCCTCGGCGTCCCGGCACACGCCGCCGGCCGCCGGCACGGCGACGGTCTCCGCTCCGGTCTCGCGCGACGACGCCATCCAGGTCGCGGTCCGGGACGCGGGCGTGCGTGTCACGGCGGTGCACACGCCGCTGACGGAGCCGCTCGTCCGGCGCATCCTCGACACCGCCACCCTCGGCCCGGACGCGTCGCCGGCGCCGTCGGACCTGCCGGCGGGACCCGGGGCCGCAGCCGGGACACCGTCGTCATCGGCCCTGTCCGAGGCCGCGGTCGGAGCACCGCCGCCAGCCCCGGCCGGGCCCGCACCGGGCGTACAGGGTCCTGCGGCGCCGCTGGCGGCGGCCGGCCCGCAGCCCGGCACGTACCTCGGCCGGGGCTTCGACACCTGCACCGCACCGTCCCAGTCGGCGATGGACGCCTGGCGGGCCAGCTCGCCGTACCGGGCGGTCGGGATCTACATCAGCGGTGCCAACCGATCGTGCGCCCAGCCCAACCTGACCGCCAGCTGGGTCGGCAACCAGACGGCGAACGGCTGGCGGCTGATCCCCATCGAGCTCGGCCGCCAGGCGCCCTGCTCCACCCGCTACACCCTGCTGATCTCCAGCGACCAGGCCACGGCGCGGGCCCAGGGCGCGACCGCCGCGACGAATGCGGTGGGTTCGGCGCAGGCGCTCGGCATCCCCGCCGGCAGCGCCATCTACAACGACATCGAGCACTATCCGTCGAACCCCACGTGCAGGGCGGCCGTGCTCTCGTTCCTCTCCGGCTGGACGGAGCGGCTGCACGCGCTCGGCTATCTCTCCGGCATGTACTCCAGCGGGTCGTCCGGAATCGCCGATGTCGCCAGCGCCTACCACGATCCCGCGTACACCCGGGTGGACCACCTCTGGTTCGCCTGGTGGAACGGGGCGGCGGACACCGACGCCGGGCCGTACGCCCCGGCCGGGTACTGGGCCGACCACCAGCGGCTGCACCAGTACGCCGGCGACGTCTACGAGACCTGGGGAGGCGTACAGATCCGGATCGACCGCAACTACCTCGACGTCGCCGCCGGAAGTGCCGGGCCGCCGCCGGTCTGGAGCAGCGTCGTGGACAACGACACCGCCGGCCGGTTCACCGCCAGCGCGAACTGGGGGACGTCGGCCTACTCGGCCCAGCGGCACGGTGCCGACTACCGCTTCGCGGATCCGGTCCTGGCCAGCGACGTCGCCTGGTGGCGGGTGAACATCCCGCAGACCGCCAGCTACGAGGTCTCGGTCTGGTACGCGGCCAACCCGGACTACAACGACTCCACCCCGTTCATCGTCGTCACCACCACCGGCAACCGGACCGTACGGGTGAACCAGCGCGCGGGCGGCGGCCGGTGGGTGTCACTGGGCGTCTTCACCCTGCCCGCCGGGGACGGCGACCGGATCGGAGTGAGCCGGTGGACCAGCGGCACCGGCTACGTCATCGCCGACGCGGTGCGGGTCACCCGGGTCTGACCGAGATGCCGACGACCGGGGCGCTCGCCGACGCGGTGCTCAGGGACGCTCGCCGACGCCGTGCTCAGGCGCGCTCGCCGACGCCGGTGCCGGCCTCGGCGAGCCGGCCACCGCTGAGCCGGGGTGTCAGGGGTGCGGTCGGCATCCCGCCGGTCATGCGCAGGCCCCGGAGGAAGTCCTCGATCGCCTTCCGGGCGCTGTGCCGGGGCGTCCAGCCCAGCTCGGCCCTGGCCCGGGTGGTATCCATGATCGGGAGCCGGAGCACCGCGTCGAAGAGCTGCGGCGAGGCCGGGACCAGGTGCAGGTGCCAGGCTGCGGCGAGCGCGGCCCGTACCGGGGCGGCGGGTAGCCGTACGGGGCGGGCCCGCAGGATGTCGGCGAGCAACCGGCCGTCGACGACCGGCTCGGCGGCCACGTTGAACGCGCCGCGCACGTCGCGGAGCACCGCCAGCCGGTACGCCTCGGCCGCGTCGGCGGAGTGCAGGGCCTGGAACCGCAGTCCCGGCAGGTCGGGCAGCACCGGCACGACCCCGGGCCGGACGAGGCGACCCGGCAGCAGTGGTCCGGTGAAGAGCCGCCGCTGCTGACTGGCCGACTCCTGCTTGAAGATGAAGCCGGGGCGCAGCCGCACCACCCGGGTCGTCGGATGCCGCCGCTCGAAGGCGTCGAGGGCCCGTTCCAGGTATGCCTTCTCCCGGGTGTACCCGGCGGTCGGCCAGCCGTCCGTCGGCCAGCTCTCGTCGACCGGGCGGTCCTTCGGCCCGGGCGAGTACGCCCCGACCGACGAGGCGTAGACCAGGGCCGGCACGCCGGCCCGGGCGGCGGCGGCGAAGACCCGCCGGCCGCCCACGGCGTTGACCCGCCAGGTGGTCAGCGGTCGGTGCGTGGGCTGGAAGAGCCAGGCGAGGTGCACCACGACGTCGGCGCCGTCGAAGATCTCGACGAGGTCCGAGGCGACGATGTCCGCCTCGACCCAGTCGGTCTTCGGAGGTCGCCACCGGGGTGGCCGCCGCGCCACACCGACGATCGTGCCGACCGCCGGTTCACGGCCCAGCGACTCGACGAGACTCGTGCCGACGTTGCCGGTCGCGCCGACCACCACCACCCGGAGCCCTGAGCCCGTGCCACCACGTGGAGTCACCGGTCCGCCGGTCGCCTGCGCGTCTCCGCCGGCCGCCTGCGGGCTTCCGCCGGTCGCCTGCGGGCTTCCGCCGGTGCCCTGAGCGTCCATGGCGGTCGACCTTCCCCGCGGTCGTCCGGGTAAACCCGTGCACCGCGGTGAACAGGAGCGCCACGGCGGCCCGGAGGCGGGCGACGGTCCGGAGTCCGGGTGGTCCGGACGCCGGAACTACTCTCCGAGGCCGGGAAGCACATCTGTACCTATCAATTTAATTGGGGCGAGAACAGGCGTTATGCGTTGACAGAATTGACGCCGGACGTAACATAGATGTAAATCGATCGATGGCGATCCGTCGCCACCACCGGACGTTCCGTCCGGCCGCTCCGGCGTCCGGTGCGGCACGCGCTCGAAACCTAGCAGAGACAGTCACGGTCCCGCTGTCCAGCCCGGGTCGACGGTCGGGGGCGGGTTCGACGTCGATTACCCACCATCGTTCGGAGGACCAGCAATGCACCTACATCGCCCCCGATCCCGGCTGTGGTCGGCCGTGACCGTGGCGGCCGTGGTAGCCGCCGGCGGGGCGGCCATCATCGCCGCCACACCCGCGGTGGCTGCTCCCGGTTGTGGCGTCACGTACACGGTCGGTTCCCAGTGGCAGGGTGGCTTCACCGCCACTGTCACCCTCACCAACGTCGGTGACCCGATCAGCTCCTGGACGATGACCTGGAGCTATGCGGGTGGCCAGCGGGTCACCCAGGCGTGGAACGCCACGGTTTCCCAGAGCGGCAGTGAGGTCAGCGCCCGCAACGCCAGTTACAACGGCAGCGTCGCCACCGGAGCCAGCGTGTCGTTCGGCTTCAACGGCTCCTGGAACGGCAGCAACCCGGCACCGACCAGCTTTACCGTGAACGGAACCGCCTGCACCGGGCAACCCGGCGGTCCCACCACCCCGCCCACCACCGGACCGACGACGCCACCGACCGGGTCGCCGACGACGCCGCCTCCGGGCAACCCCACCTGGGGTACGGCGCTGCCGCCGTCCGGCGCGCAGCTGAGCCGGGCGTACCAGCTGATCGCCACCGCCAACGAGAAGGGATACCTGCCGAGGTCGGGCGAGTGCTCCGTCGAGATCCACGCCCGTTACTGGACGTACGGCCCCGACGGCAAGGTCTATCCCACCTGGCACCCGACCCGGGACTCCAGCGGCTGCAACTTCGGCCACGAGCACGGTGACGACCCGCGCAACTCGGACCTGTACAGCACCGCCGGCTGGCCCGCCTTCGGCTACACCAGCGAGGTGATGCTGGACAGCATGCCCGAGAACAGCCACCGACACGAGGACCACGTCGGGCACAAGGTGCTCTCGGTCAACAACACCAACGTGATCCAGGGTGACAACGGGAGCAGCTTCTTCCCGCCGCAGGGCACCACGATCGCCGTCTGCGACACCCTGCTCAAGTTCCACCAGGGCACCCACTCGCCGGACGCGTTCAGCAACAACGTCCACGAGTTGCTCTTCAACCAGCGTTGCACCGCGAGCAACGGCGGCCAGGTCACCGAGGCCCGCTACAACGCGATGATCCCGCTCGGCCGGGCCGGTGGCTTCAGCCCCAGCGAATGCCCGGGCTTCGGCGGCGCGTTCATCAACGTCAAGCCCGCGGTGCCGGCGGACTCGCCGTCCGACACCCGGTCGCTGGGCCGGCTGATCACGGAGCCGGGCTGCGTACAGGCGATCCGTGAGGGTCGTACGCACTACGACCCGCTCTACCCGAACCCGGTGCCGTTCACCGTCTCCGACATGGACGACTTCTGGTTCTCCGACTTCTCGGTGACGGGCAGCGGGCTGAACTTCCGGCTCGGGCCCCTGTTCTACGTGGTCAACCCGTCGCGCTACTACGACCCGAGCAAGCCGGACAACATGGGCCGGATCGTCGACCTGTGCTACACGAATCTCGCGGGTGGTGACTACTGCAACCAGGCCCGCCAGGCCGGGCAGAACATCCAGTGGGACGACCCCCGCTCGCCGTTCAAGGGCACCCTGCGGGAGTTCCGGCCGGGCACGATCCAGGTGCAGAACAGCGGCCCGACCACGGTCTACACCGACGTGTACGGCCGCAACGTCTCGAGCACGCCGTTCAACGGCTCCATCAAGCAGTACTTCTCCGGTAACCAGTCGTCGACCATGTACGTCCGTGGCGCGACGAGGGACTGGAACGCCACCGGGGTGCACGCGCCGAACTGACGGCACACCCTTCCGGGCCCGCGGCGGAACCCATCCGCCGCGGGCCCGGCCCGTGCCCACCCACGCCCGGCGCCTTCCTTGCGCGGATTGTCGTCATGACCCGGCAGTCCCGGCGCTTCCTCATCCGCGCCGTGCGCCTCCTGGCCGCCGAGGCGGGCATCCGGCAGTTCCTCGACGTCGGCACCGGCCTGCCCCCATGCAGAACACTCACGCGGTCGCCCAAGAGGTCGCGCCGGAGTCCCGGATCGTCTACGTCGACACCGACCCGGTGGTGCTGGTGCACGCCAGCGCCCTGCTCGCCGGCACCTCGGCGGAGGGACTTACGACCTACGTGCACGCCGACCACCATGAGCCGGAGAAGATCCTCGACAAGGCCGCCGATGCGCTGGACTTCTCGAAGCCGGTGGCGGTCATGTTCATGGGCGTGCTGGGCTACGAGCCCGACCTCGATGCCGTACGCTCCATCGTCGGCCGGATGATGGCGCCCGCAGCCTCCGGCAGCCACCTGGTCCTCTGGGACGGCACCGACACCAGCCCGGCGGTGGTCGACGGCGCCGACAGGCTGGTGCAGAGCGGTGGGCTTCCCTACGTCCTGCGCAGCCCCGACCAACTCGCCGGCTGCTTCGCCGGCCTGACGATGATCGCACCGGGTCTGATGCCGACACGAAGTGGCGCCCCGACGATCCCGACGCCGAGCACATCGACGCCTACGGCGCCGTGGCCCGGAAGCCCTGACCGGTCGTCAGCTCCGGGTGATCCGTACGTCGTCCACGGCCGCCTCGACCAGGCTGGCGCCGCCGGCGTCGGCCGCCTCGACCAGGATCCGGACGCTCTGCCCCGCGTACGCCGAGATGTCGGCGCTCGCCGTCTGCCATGCCGCGGCCCGGTTGCTGGCGGCACCGACGACCTCGTGCACCGTGCCGGTGCTGGTGCTGACGACCCGGACCCGCAGGTAGTCGGCGCTGCTGGCGTTGCTGAGATGGGCAAGGTACCAGGCGAAGGAGAGCGTCAGGGTGCCGCCGGCCGGGAGGCTGATCGACGGTGACCGGATGCTGGTCACGCCACCGTCCACGTCGTGGTCGCCGGCACCGCTGCCGGCGAGCGGTCCGGTCACCAGGTCGAAGCTGCCACTGACGGTGCTGCCGAGCTGGGTGGCCACCCCTGAGCTGGTGGCCGCCGGATCGGCCCGCGCCCATAGCCCGGCGGTTGCCGTGTCGGTGCCGGCCGGGTCGACCGTCCACCCGGTCGCTGTCTCGAAGGTGTCGCTGTAGACCGTCTCGCCCGGCGGCGCCGGGGTGGCGGCCAACGCCCAGACGCTGTACGCGATCGCGTCGGCGTTCCGGCCCAGCGCGGTGTCGTCGATGTTCGCGGTGGTGTCGCAGGCACGGTGGTAGCAGGGGTCGAAGGCGCTGCCGGCCGTGCCGCCCCAGAGCGCGGCCTGGCTGCTCGACTTGACGCCCTCGGCGCCGGTGAAGGTGCCGCCGGCCGGGATGCCGACCCGGATGAACGGCCCGTAGTCGCTTCGGCCGTCGAAGTCGGTGCCCCGGGTCGGCACCCCGATCGAGCTGAAGTACGCCTGGATCGTCTGCTCGATCTGAGCGGAACCGGCGGGCCCGGGGCCGGACCCCACGCCGTCGGAGTTGTCCCCGTCGTAGACGAAGTAGCCGGCGTTCGGCGAACCCACCATGTCGAAGTTCAGGTATCCGCCGATCCTGGCCTGCTCGGCGGTCGAGAGGTTGTTGACGTAGTACTGCGAGCCGCGCAGCCCCAGCTCCTCCGCGCCCCACCAGGCGAACCGCAGGTGCTTCCCGGGTGCCAGGCCGGACCGGGCGACCGCCAGCGCCACTTCCAGGATGGCCGCGGAGCCGGAGCCGTTGTCGTTGATGCCGGGCCCGGCGGTCACGCTGTCCAGGTGCGCACCGATCATCAGCACGTCGTCGGGGTCGCCGCCGGGCCAGTCGGCGACCAGGTTGTAGCCGGTGGCGCCGCCGTAGCTGAACGACTGGACGGAGGTGGTGTAGCCGGCGCCGTCCAGTTGCGCCCTGACGTAGTTGACGGAGGCGAGGTAGCCGGGGCGGCCGTGTGCCCGGTTGCCGCCGTTGGCGGTGGCGATGGACTGGAACTGCGTCAGGTGCGCCTTCACGTTGGCCAGCGGCACGTCGGGGGCCGCGAGCGGCATGTCCGGGGCGGCGAGCGACCCGATCGCCACGGCGGCCGAGCGGGGTACGGCGGCGCTGGTCGGCGTGGCGGGAGCGAGTCCCACGGCGGCCGCCAGCACCAGGCCGGTGAGGCAGCGGAGCAGGCGTCGGTTCACGTGTCCTCCCGGGGTGGGGGATCCGGTCACCCGGTCGCCGCCGATCGGCCGACGCCGGGCGCGGCGTCGCCGTCGCCGTCCCGGTCGGGTCGGCCGTCGCATCGACGACTGTCATCCGCGATGAGCAGCGTGACGATCCGGTGGCGGGACGGCAACACTCGCGGGTGTGAATCACCACCTGATCCGAATTGGTGCGACTCGCCCAACCTGCCCACCGGCGCGTTCTACGGGTCGCGCTTCGGTGACGGAGTGTCGAACCCGCCCGGGGACGGTGGTACCCCGAGCTACCGCCGAAGGGACCGTGGAGGTGGCATCATGCCCCAGCCACCTGCGCGGCTGACGGTCAGTGCACGCGGGCCGGGCCGGCGGCGTCGATCCGCGCGGTCACCTCCAGCCGGCGCGGTGCCATCCCGGAGGTGGCCCGGAACCGCTCGACAGCCGCCGAGACGTGGTCCCGGACGACGGTCAGCGCGGCCCGGGAGTTGAGCTGCAACTCGATCCAGAGTTCCGGCTGGGGGGCCGTGCCGGCCAGCCGGACCGAGGCCCGCCGGACCTGCGGGTCCCGGGCGAGGTCCCGTTCCAGGCCACGGGCCAGCCGGGTGCCACGGACATGGGTGACGCCGGCCGGCGCCGGGCCGGGATCGGCGGTCCGCCGGGTGATGGACCGCAGGTCGAGGTCGCCGAGCACCGGATATCGGCGGACCCGGACCACCCAGCCGAGCATGCTCCACCCGAGCCAGGCGACGAGCAGCCCGAGCACGCCGAGGATCACCAGGCCCCACGGGTCGACGGCGCGCCAGGTGCGGAGCAGGCCCGACCAGAGCAGGGGTGCGCTGTTGTCGGTCCCGGCCAGGTGACCCAGGCTGGCGATCAGCCCCACCACGCCGATGGCGGTGAGCACGATGCCGACCACCGTCCAGAACACCCGGATAGCGCCGTTCGTCATGCCGCTCCTCCCCACCACCCCGTCACACGCCACAGCGTCACGTGCGACAGCGTCACGTGCGACAGAGTCGCGTGCGACCTGGCGCGTCGTCGTCCTGGATCGAGCCGTCCGGCCGTCGTATGCCGGCCCATCACGTCTCCACCCGCGGCACACCGGCCCGCGACGACCTCGACGGGCGCACGATCTGCACCCCCACGTCGTCGTCCGGCGAGGCGCCGAGACGTTCCAGTTCGCGCCGGATCGTGGACTCCACCTCCGGCCCGACCGGGGCCTCGCTCACCGCCCGGATCCGGGTCCGCCAGCCGTCGCCGTCGCGACGGACCCGGGCGCTGGCGCTCTCGACACCGGCGACACCGGTCGCCGCCGTCGCCAGTTGCCGTTCGACGGAGCGGCGTTGCAGGTGCCAGCCGTCGGCCAGCCGGGTGGACAACCGCTGCGGCTTCCAGCGGGTCAACTGGGCGACGAGGATCAGCAGGCCGAGCACGCCGACCGCGATGAAGCCGGTGCGTACCCAGGCGTCGCCCAGCCGGGTGCCGGTCAGCGTGCGGTACCAGCCCGTGTGGTCGGCGACCAGCCCTTCGCGGTTCAACGCCACGGCGAAGACCTCGGCGATCAGCAGCAGGCCGCCGCCGAGCAGTGCGACACCGAGCAGCAGGGTGGCGAAGCGGTTGACCAGGCGCATGCTCAGTCTCCGGCCGCCGTGTCGACCGGCGTCGGCAGGGCGATGTCTTCGACGATCACTTCCACCGACGCCTCCCGACCGAAGCTCTCCAGTACACCCCGGACCGCCGCCTGGATCTGCTCGGCCACCGGGACGATCGGCACCGGCCCCACCTCGACGTGCACCTCCACCGGGTCACCGAGGCGGACTCCGACGATCTTTCCGCCGGGGAACTGGGTGGCCGCCTCGATGCCGCTGCCGGCGGTCAACCCGGTCACGCCGGGCACCAGGAGCACGGCGTCCCTGATCCTGGTGGCCACCGCGGCCGGATCGGCACTCCGCGCGGGCCCGGCGCCGGCCGGTCCGCGGTCCGGTCTCGTGCCGGCACCGGCCCGTCCACCGTCCGGCCCCCCGCGTGCGGCCTCCGGTCCGGCCTCCGGCGTCCCTCCCGACCCGCTCCGGTCGATCTCCGGCCTCTCCGAGGCGGTCGTGCCGGTCCCCGTGCCGCTGCCCGGACCGGTGCTTTCGCCGCGGTCGATCCGGCTCGGCACGCTCTTCGTCGCCCGGCTGCTCATCGCGGCTGCTGCCTGCCGTCGTCGCCGTCCTGGTCACCCTGGACGTGGACGTCGTCGACGTTGATGTTCACCTCGACGACCTTGAGGCCGGTCATCGCCTGCACCCGGTCGATCACGTTGCGGCGTACGGCCTCGGAGACGTCGACGATGCTCTGGCCGTAGAAGGTGACGATGTCGACGTCGACAGTCGTCTCGCGCTCGCCGACCTGGACCGAGACGCCCTGCCCGGCCATCTCGCCGCCGCCCGGGACGAGGCTGCGCAGCTGTCCCATCCGCCGGGCGAGTCCGGCACCCATCGAGTGCACGCCCGGAATCTCGCGGGTCGCGAACCCGGCGATCTTGGCGATCACCCCGTCCGCGATGCGGGTCTGCCCGGTCTCGGTGGTCACCCGGGCCCGGGCCGGCCCGCCGCCGTCCGGCCGGATCGTGCGGCCCGGCGAGTCCGCCTTCGCCCGGTTGTCGTTCCTGGTGGCGGTGGTGCTGTCAGCCATGTCCTGTCCCATCTCCTACCGGTGGGTCTCTGCCGGAGATCAGGGCCCCGGTCGCTCCGCTGGGTCCGTCGGGGTGTCGGCGTCGGTCAGCGCCGGCGGGATGCGGCGGCCCGGTCGGCCAGACCGGCGACGTTCAGGTCGCCGTCGATCACCCGTACGGCGAGCCACCCGACCAGGCCGGCGAGGACCGCACCGGCCGCCGCTCCGAAGCCGACGATGGCCCAGGCTGCCGCGATGAGGAAGCCGATGATGAAACCGAACTGTTGACGGGACATTGGTTCCTCCCCATCCTGCGGCGGTAGGTCGGAGGTGGCTTACACCGTGGCGACGAAGTCGAACCCCGGTGGGTCGACAAGCTGTGTGATCTGCATCACTTCGGACTCTCTGGATCTTGGTCGGACGGCGGTTCGCTAGCGTGCCGGGGGTGCGAATCGTCAAATACACCCACGCCTGCGTACGTCTCGAGCACGCCGGCGCCGTCCTGGTCGTCGATCCGGGCAGCTGGAGCGAGCCGGCGGCACTGCGCGGCGCCGACGCCGTCCTGGTCACGCACGAGCACACCGACCACGTCGACGTGCTGCGGCTGGCCGGTCTCGGTGTCCCGGTCTACGCCCCGGCCGGGGCAGATATCCCCGATCTCGAGGTGCAACCGGTCGCAGCCGGGCAGGAGTTCACCGCCGCCGGCCTTCGGGTACGCGCCTTCGGGGGCCGGCACGCCACCATCTACGGCGGCCTGCCGGACTGCCCCAACCTGGGCTACCTCGTCGAGGGGCGGGTCTATCACCCCGGCGACTCGGTGCACCGGCCGGAGGTGCCGGTCGAGACGCTGCTGGTGCCGGTGCACGGGTCGTGGCTGAAGACCGACGAGGCGATCGACTTCGTCCGCGCGGTCGCGCCCGAGCGGGCGTACGGCATCCACGACGCGCAGCTCAACGACCGAGGGCTGCAGAGCGCGCACGGCTGGCTCACCGAGGAGGCCGGTGGCCGCTACCGCTGGCTCACCCCGGGTGAGGCAGCCTGAACGCCTCCGCGACCGTCACCCGGCCGCCGGTCCGGGCTGAGCGTCACCCGGCGCCGCCGGTCCGGGCTGACCGTCACCCGGCGCCGCCTGCCCTGGCCGGACTTCCCGGCCGCTCGGTCCAGCTGTCCACGATCGCCGCGACCAGCGCGATCACCACGAACCCCGTGGTGGCGAGCAGCGCGTCCCGGAACGCGCGCGACCAGCCGTTGCCGGTGGCGGCCAAGGTGCTGAAGAAAATCATTCCGACCCCGGCGATCCCGGTGGCGGCGCCGATCCGCTGGGCGGTCTGCAGCATCCCGGCCGCGCTGCCCGCCTGGGCGACCGGCACCTCGGAAAGCGTGAGGTTCTGGTTGGGGGTGATCACCAATCCGCTGCCGAGCCCGGCGACCAGCAGCGGCAGGGCGGTGACCAGCGGTGCACCCCGTCCGGGCACGAAGTGCAGCGCCACGATCACACCGACGAGCCCGATCGCGACGGTGGCCAGGCCGATCGCGACCAGTGGCCGGCCGAACCGGTAGATGATCCGACCGCCGAGCGCCGCCGTCACGGCGGAGCCGGCCGCGAAGGGCGTGACCGCCAGCCCGGCCTGCAGGGCGGTGTAGCGCAGGCCGGCCTGTAGGTAGAGGGTGAAGAGGAAGAAGATCGCCACGAAGCCGCCGAAGTAGAGCAACCCGATCAGGATGCCGAGGGAGTAGGAGCGGAGCCGGAACAGGGCCAGGTCGAACAGCGGCACCCGGTGGCGCCGGTAGCGTAGCTCCCAGCCGACGAAGCCGAGCAGCACCAGGAGTCCGGCCGGGATCAGCAGCCACTTGAGCGGCCCCTGCCACTGCCGCTGTTGCACAAGTGGCAGCAGCAGGAAGACGACGCCGACTCCGAGTAGCAGTACGCCGACCGGGTCGAGGTTGCGCCCGTCCGCGGCCCGCCGCCCGGGACCGGCCGGCAGCAGTCGCCAGGCGAGGAGGATCGTGACGATGCCGACCGGGACGTTGACGAAGAAGACCAGCCGCCAGCCGAGCTGCTGACCACCGAGTTCGATCAACCCGCCGCCGAGGAGTGGGCCGACGCCGGTGGAGACGCCGATGGTGGCGCCGAGCAGGCCGAACGGCCGGCCGCGCTCGGCGCCGTGGTAGAGCTGCTGGATCAGCCCGATCACCTGCGGATTGACCAGTCCGGCGGCGGCACCCTGCAACAGCCGGGCGATGATCAGCCAGGTCGGTGACCCGGCGATCCCGGCCGCCGCGCTGGTCAGTGTGAAGAGTCCGAGGCCGACGACGAAGACGGTACGCCGCCCGCGAGCGTCGCCGAACCGGCCGGCCGGCACCAGCAGCAGGCCGAAGGTCAGTGCGTAGCCGGAGACGATCCACTGCAGATCGCTCGGGTCGGCACCGATGGCCCGGTCGATCGAGGGGAGCGCGACGTTCACGATGCTGACGTCGAGCAGCGTCATGAACGCGGCGACCAGGCCGACCGCGAGTGCCTGGCTGCGCCGCCGGGCGGCGGTGCGCGGGTCGAGACCAGCCAGTGGGTCCGGCTCGGCCGCACCCGGGCCGTTGCCCGATCGTGGCTCGCCGCCCTGGCCACCCGGGGAGGTGCCTTCTGCCGCGCTCAATCGGGCCTCGCTGACTGTGCCGCGTCCGGATCGCGGGCCGCTAATCGGGATCGACGGGGTCAGAATACCCCAAACCCTCTCCGGCTCGGGTCAGCGACATGTCGACCCCTTCGGCCGGCAGCCCGCCCGCGGCGGCGATGTTCAGGCGAGCTGTTGCGAACACCATCGCGGACCGAAGTCCAGGCCCTCCAGCGGGGAGTCCTCGCGGTGCAGGAGGTTCTTCTCGCCGAGCACGTGCAGCGGCGTCACCAACTGCTCCGGCGGCAGCCCGACCTCCTCGGCGATGGCCTCCGGAAAGGGCACCTGTCCGCGGGCCTCGAGCGTGGTGACCGCCTGATACACCCGTTGTTCGATGTCGGTGAGATGTAGCTGTTGCATGGTGACCTCCTCGCCCGCGCACCCGCGCCAGGCAGTTCGCGAGGCCGCGATTACCCGCCGGCGAAGCGTTGATGCGCAGCCGGTGACATCTCCTGCCGACGAGTCCCGCCCGGGAACCGACCGGTGCGTCGCCTAGGCTGCTAGCCGTGATCTGGGACGTGGCCGTGATCGGGGCCGGACCCGCCGGACTCTCCGCCGCGTTCGCCGCCGCGCGGGCCGGCGCGCGCACCGTCGTACTCGAGAAGTCCGCGCATCCGAGGTACAAGACCTGCGGCGGCGGTCTGATCGGCACGTCGTTGGCGGTGGCCGCCGCGCGGATCGACGTGCCCGCCGACGACCGGGTCGAACGGGTCACCTTCACCCACGACGGGCGGCGGGAGTTCACCCGCCGCTACCGCCCGGGGCAGTTGGTCACGATGGTGCGGCGGGAGGAGTTCGACGACCGCCTCCGGGCCGCCGCGGTCGGCGCGGGCGCCGAGATCCGGCAACGGGTCGCGGTCCGCGGGCTCGAACAGGACCCCGACGGCGTACGCGTCAGGCTCGCCGACGGATCGGAACTGCGCGCCCGGTCGGCGGTCGGCGCCGACGGCTCGGCCGGGGTGACGGCACGTCGGGTGGGGGTGCGGTACGCGCAGGTCGACCTGGGGCTGGAGTTGGAGCTCCCGATCCCGCCCCCACTCCAGGACCACTGGCGGGGCCGGTTGCTGCTGGACTGGGGGCCGTTGCCCGGGTCGTACGCCTGGGTCTTCCCGAAGGGCGACCGGCTCACGGTCGGGGTGATCGCCGGTCGGGGCGAGGGGGAGCGGACCCGGCGGTACCTGCGGCAGTTCGTCGAGCGGCTGGGCCTGGCCGGCCTGGAGCCGGTGCACGACTCCGGACACCTGACCCGGTGCCGCAGCGCCGACTCGCCGCTGCGCCACGGCCGGGTGCTGGTCGCCGGCGACGCGGCCGGCCTGCTCGAACCCTGGACCAGGGAGGGGATCAGCTTCGCGTTGCGCTCGGGCACGCTCGCCGGCACGGCCGCGGCTGACGGCGACCTCGACGGCTACGTCCGCGCCGTGCATGAGCACCTCGTCCCGCCGATGCGGGCCGGCTTCCGGATCCTCGCCGCCTTCACCCGGCATCCCGGCGTCTTCCACGCCGCCGTGGCCACACCGCCCGGCTGGCGCGCCTTCACCGCCTTCTGTCGGGGCGAGACCAGCTTCGATCGCACCCTGGAGCGCCGCTCCGTGCGCGCGGCACTGGCCCTGCTCGGCTGAGCATCAGGAACCGCATCCGCCGTTCCGTCCCTCGCCGGGTCAGCCGGGCGATCCGGAGGAAGTGCCGGGCGATCGGGTCGAGTTGCCGGTTGCGTGTGATGTCCGGTTCGGTTTGGTGGTCGGCGTGCCGGTGGGGAATGCTGGGTGGGGGCCGGTCGTTACATCATGCGTACGGCCGAGTAGCACCCCTGGTCGGCCGGGGGCTTGCGGGTGGGTGGCGGGGAATGATCCCCACCCACCGGTCGTTACATGTGGTGTTCGCCCGAGTACGAGCCGTCCCCCCCGGCAGTATCCCGTGCTCGGGTGTTCTTGCTTCTGTCGTCTCTGGAGACCGCCGGTGTGCTGGTTTCGGGACGTGATGTTTCCTCCATTGACACCCCGGTCGGGTGTTCATCCCCGAATGGAAGGTGGACCGTCATGAACACGATGTTGTTCGGTCGGTGGCTTCCGGCCATGTCGCAGACTTCGTTCGTGCGTAGGTCCGTGTTGGGTGTGGCTGGTCTGGCGTTCGTCGGTGGTGCGGTCGCGGGCCCGTCGGTGGCGGCGCAGGCCGGCCCGGAGCATGCCGGTAGCCTGGTGGCCGCTTCGGTCATGGTCGACAATGGCGACCACAAGGGTGACAAGGGCGACAAGGGTGGTGGGCCGTCGCGGGACCGGTTGGTGCCGCACGGTGTGCAGGGTGTGCAGTCGCGGATCGACATCTCGCCGGAGCGGGCGGCGAGTGTGGAGGCGATCGTGGCGGCGACGAAGAAGGCGGGTCTGGACGAGCGGGCTGCGGTGATCGCGGTCGGCACGTCGCTGCAGGAGTCGAAGTTGGAGAACCTGGGTCATCTGGGTGACCGTAACGACCATGACTCGCAGGGGTTGTTCCAGCAGCGGCCGTCGTCGGGTTGGGGCACGGTGGAGCAGATCACCGACCCCGAGTACGCCACGACGGCGTTCCTGAAGGGTCTGCGGCAGGTCGACGGCTGGCATGAGCTGCCGCTGACCGTGGCCGCGCAGAAGGTGCAGGTGTCGGCGTACCCGGACGCGTACGCCAAGTGGGAGGACCAGGCCGCCGACCTCGTCGCCGACGCCTGGACCACCAGCTGACACACCAGCACAACAGAACAGAACAGACCAACCCCGTTGGCCGGGTCCCCACCCCAGGGGACCCGGCCAACGGCGTATCCGGACGGCTACGCCTCCGCCGCCGCGTCGACCGGGCCGGTCCGATGCGACGTGAAGCGGCGTAGCCGCAGCGAGTTGCCGACGACGAAGACCGACGAGAAGGCCATCGCGGCACCGGCGATCATCGGGTTGAGCATGCCGAGCGCGGCCAGCGGCAGGGCGGCGACGTTGTAGGCGAACGCCCAGAACAGGTTGCCGCGGATCACCCGCAGCGTGGCCCTGGAGAGGCGGATCGCATCGACGGCGGCGGTCAGATCACCGCGTACCAGGGTCAGGTCGGCGGCTTCGATGGCGACATCCGTACCGGTTCCCATGGCCAGCCCGAGATCGGCCTGGGCGAGCGCGGCGGCGTCGTTGACGCCGTCGCCGATCATCGCGACCACCCGGCCGTCGGCCTGGAGCCGCCGGACCACGTCGAGCTTCTCCGCCGGCAGCACCTCGGCGATCACCTCGGCTATGCCGACCTCGGTGGCGACCGTCCGGGCGGCGGCGTGGTTGTCGCCGGTGAGCAGGATCGGGGTGAGGCCGAGCCGGCGCAGTCCGGTGATCGCCTCGCGGCTGGTCGGTTTGATCGTGTCGGCCACCACCAGCACTCCGCGGACCTGGCCGTCCCAGCCGGCCAGCACCACCGTCCGGCCGGCCGCCTCGGCGGCGCTGACCGCGGGCCCGAGCTCGGCGGGCAGCTCGAGACCCCGTTCGGTCATCAGCCGAGCCCGGCCGACGGTGACGCTCCGGCCCTCGACGGTCCCGGTCACGCCGAGCCCTTCCACGTTGGCGAAGGCGTCGACCCTGGGAAGCGGTCCGGGCCGCTCCGCCGTGGCGGCGGCGACCGCGCGGGCGATCGGATGCTCGGAGGCGCCCTCCAGGGCGCCGGCCAGCCGGAGCAGTTCCGCGTCGTCCTGCCCCTCGGCGGGCACGATCTCGACCAGGCTCATCCGGCCGGTGGTGACGGTGCCGGTCTTGTCCAGCACGACCGTCTCCACCCGCCGGGTGGACTCCAGTATCTCCGGCCCCTTGATCAGAATGCCGAGCTGCGCACCCCGGCCCGTGCCCACGAGCAGCGCCGTCGGAGTGGCCAGCCCGAGGGCGCAGGGGCAGGCGATGATGAGCACCGCGACGGCGGCGGTGAATGCCGCCGTCACGCCGTCCCCCGAGCCGAGCCAGAAACCGAGGGTGCCGACCGCGAGAGCGATCACGACCGGGACGAAGACGCCGGAGATCCGGTCCGCCAGGCGTTGCACCTGCGCCTTGCCGCTCTGGGCCCGTTCGACCAGGGTCGCCATCTGCGCGAGTTGGGTTTCGCCGCCGACCCGGGCGGCGCGGACGACGAGCCGGCCCCCGGCGTTGACCGTCGCACCCACCACCTCGTCGCCGGGGCCGACCTCCACCGGCACCGACTCGCCGGTGAGCATGCTCGCGTCGACGGCGGACGAGCCCTCCTCGACGAGCCCGTCCGTGGCGATCTTCTCGCCGGGACGGACCACGAAACGGTCCCCGACGGCGAGTTGGTCGGCCGGGACCCGCGTCTCGACGCCGCCGCGCAGCAGCGTCACCTCCTTGGCCCCGAGCTCGAGCAGCGCCCGCAGCGCGGCACCGGCCCGGCGCTTGGCGCGGAGCTCGAAGTAGCGACCGGCGAGGATGAAGAGGGTGACCCCGGCCGCCGTCTCCAGGTAGATGTTGCCGGCCCCGTCGCCCCGGCCGATGTCGAGGCTGAACGAATGGGTCATGCCCGGCATGCCGGCGGTGCCGAGGAAGAGCGCCCACACCGACCAGCCGAACGCGGCGAGCGTGCCGAGCGAGATCAGCGTGTCCATGGTGGCGGCGCCGTGCCGCAGGTTGATCCAGGCGGCCCGGTGGAACGGCAGCCCGCCGTACGCGACGACCGGCGCGGCGAGGGTGAGCGAGAGCCACTGCCAGTGGTCGAACTGCCAGGCCGGCACCATTGCCAGGACGATCACCGGCACGGTCAGCACCAGCGACACCAGCAGCCGGGTCCGGAGCGTACGCAGCGCGTCGTCGGGCGCGGCGGCCCTTGCCTCCGGCGCGTCGGCGGGACGGGGTGGCGGGGGTAGCACCGCCGTGTAGCCGGTCTGCTCGACCGTGGCGATGAGGTCGGCCGGGGTACGGGTGTCGTCGTAGCTGACGCTGGCCTTCTCGGTGGCGTAGTTGACCGTCGCGGTCACCCCGTCGAGCCGGTTGAGCTTCTTCTCGATCCGGCTGGCGCAGGAGGCGCAGGTCATCCCGCCGATTGTCAGTTCGATCCGGTGCGGCGCCATCGGTGGGCGCCCGGCGGCCGTTGCCATTCCCGTCTCCCCTCGCTAGTCGTGTCCGTGGCCGGGCCCGCCGTCGGGATGCACGTGCAGGTACGCCAGGTCACCTTCCCGGAGCGCGACCAGGTGACCGTACGCACCGAGGTAGGGCTGCAGGTCGGGTGACCGGTTGTCCGGCGCCATCTCCGGGTGAACGTGGCGGAAGCCGGAGAGGTCCCGCCGGGCGACGATCAGGTGCATCCGCCTGTCGTGCGCCACCTCGTAGTCGGTCACCGGTTTGTCGCGGTGTGCATCGTGCTGCCTGGTTTCTTCTGGATCGAGCGCCTGCCCTGCGGTGGGCGCGGTGGGTCAGGGACCGACGAGCTCGTAGCCGGCCTCGTCGACGGCGGCGCGCAGCCGCTCGGGGTCCACCGCGGCGTCGCTGGTGACGGTGACCGAGCCGGAGGAGAGGTCGACGCTCACGTCCGTCACGCCCGGGATCGCGCCGACCTCTTTGCTGACCGCGTTGGCGCAGTGATTGCAGGTCATTCCCTTGACCTGGTAGTTCTCGATGATCATCCAAGCGCTCCCTTCCCCTGTCACATCCTATACCCGTGGGGGGTATTGGCTGCCCGCACTTACCCCTCGGGGGTATCGCTTCCCGAGTACCGTAGCATACCCCCAGGGGGTTAGATATGCTTAGGGTATGACGACACCTGCGGAGACCCCGACGCGCGGCTACACCGCCAGCAAGGATCAGTTGCTCGCGCGACTGCGCCGGGTCGAGGGGCAGGTCCGGGGGATCGAGCGGATGGTCGAGGACGACCGCTACTGCATCGACATCCTGACCCAGATCTCCGCCATCCAGGCGGCGCTGGACAAGGTGGCGCTCGGCCTGCTCGACGGGCACGCCAGGCACTGCATGCACGAGGGCGCGATGGCGGGGCGGGCCGACGAGATGGCCACCGAGATGATGGCCGCTGTCGGGCGCCTGATGAAGCGCGGCTGACGCCCCGCCTCCGCTCCAGCCGTCAGTCCCGCTCCAGGCTGTCAGTCCCGGACCGGCCGGTCCCCTCCGGGGTGGGAAACAGGTCGACCTGGTCGCCGAGATCCACGTCCCGGAGCAGGTGTGCCGGTGCCGGGCGGTCGCTTGCCGGCCGCCGCGAGTAACGCCGTCCGGCTTCACCGGGATCCGGCCGGGAGGTGACCCGGAACGGCACCATCGCGATGGGTGCCGGCGGAGGCTCGAACCTGCGTTCGCCCCAGCGGAGCCAGATGGCGATCCGCCCTGCCTCGGACTCCAGCCGGAGCTTGTCGACGGAGCGTCGCCGACCGGAGTGGTCGACCTCGATCACGACCGGCGCACCGTCCGCCCGGGCGCACCCGACATCCACTATGGAGTGCTGATGCTCGTAGGGTGGCGGCAGCGGCATCACGCTGGCGGCACGCCGGTAGGCCCGCCAGCCCTCTGCCCTCGCCCAGGCGACGACGGTGTCGATCAGCAGGGCGGTGACCTCGTCACTCGTCTGGTCGTGGAACGTCAGCCGGCCGAGCCAACCGGCCAGCGCGGCGCCGATCCGGGCGCCCTCCTCGGCCTGGTCCACGGTCCGACCGTACCGTCTGCGGCGTCGTCGTGGCCGGTCGCCACAGCCGGTACCCGGCGGCCAGCCCGGCCCAGAGGAGCACCGTCCAGACACCGATCTGGATCAGGTAGTCGCGGTCCTGTAGTCCCGGGTTGGTCGGTGCGGCCGACGGCCGCCAGATCAGCGGCACCGCGATCAGCAGCAGCGTCGCGGGCACCGCGAGCCCGGCGGTGATCCAGCTCCGGGCCGCCCGGTCCGGCACCAGCCGGCCGAGAAGCAGGCCCGCGAGCCCGACCAGCGGGGCGACCAGCACGTCGTGCAGCAGCGGGCCGGCCAGCAACCAGGGGAGCACGGTGTCGAGCGGAGGCAGCAGGACGATGCCGTACGCCGCCATCGCGACGCCCGACCCGACCAGGATGACCCTCGTCGCCCGCCCACCCGCCGCCCTCGGCACCCGGCGCCGTCCCGCCCCACCACTCATCCCGCGACCTCGAGCCGGGTCACCCACTTGGTCTGCAACACGCCGGGGCGGCTCGGCGCGATGATCCTGCACGGATAGCCGTGGTCCGGGTGCAGCACCTCCCCGTTGACCCGCAACGCGAGCAGCGTCAGCGGGTCGGTGACGTGCCACGCCGGCAGCACGCTGCGCGCATAGAGCCCCGCCTCCTCCAGCGACCCGACCCGGACCGGCCGGTCGGTGGGCGCGCCGGCGGCGGCGAGCAGGTCGGCCACCGGCACCCCGGTCCAGTCCGCCGTCGCGCTCCAGCCCTCCACGCAGGCGATCGGCAGTCGCCCGGTCCGCTGCGGCAGGGCCGCGAGTTCGGCAAGGCCGAAGCCGCGCCGGCCACCGGCCCAGACGACCTCCAGGCGCCAGTCGGCCGGTACGGCGATGCCGGCGGCGCTCGCGGTCCGGTTCACCGGCACCCCCTGCGGCCCGGTCGCCGACCGCCAGGCCAGCGCCGAGACGTGCCGCAACCACGGCACGGTCACCCCGGCGGCGGCCAGCACGGCGACCCCGGTGCTGCCGGCGGCGGTCCGCAGGAAGGCACGCCGTCCCGGCACCGGAGCCTGGCCGATCCGGGTGGCCAGTGCCGTCCGGATCAGCGGCAGCTTCACCCCGACGTGCACCAGCAGCGCACCGGCCGCCAGCCAGCCCACCGCGTGGTGTGCGGCGGGGAAGAAGAACCGCCAGGGGTACGCCTGCGCCACGTTGAAGACCCCGGTCACCAGCTCGAAGAAGGCCGCGCAGACCAGTACCAGGATCGAGACGCGTTCGAGTCCGTGCCCGACGAGCCGGCCGGGCCGGCGCAGCGGCGGCCGGGCGAAGAGCCGGGGATAGACGCTCCAGAGCTTCGCCAGCAGGAGCGGGATCGCCGCGATCCCGGAGAGCACGTGCACGCCCTGGGTGATCCGGTAGAGGTTCACCGGCCGGCTCGGCCAGCCGAACCAGCCGGGCGGATGCTGGATGGCGTGGCTGATCAGCCCGGTGAGGAAGCAGAGTCCGAACGCGACGCCGAGCCAGAGGCCGAGCCGGGCCGCCACCGGCGCCGAGTGCGCGGGCCCGGTGAAATCCTCGGGGCGCGGGATCGGCGGGCGGCGGATCATCGGCGTACCAACTCGGCGAACCAGCGGTCACCGGAGCAGAGCAGCGCGGTCACCCGCAGCCCGGCGTCGGCGGCGACGCGCCCCACCGCCTCCACCCCGACCCGGGCCCAGCGGAACACCGCGCTCCGTCCCGGTCCGCGACCCGGCCCGACCGGGTCGACGTGGGCCAGCCCCTGCCACAGCCCGGTCCCGGGCGGCTCCAGTTCGGTCAGGACGGTGCCGTCCGGGGCGAGCAGGGCGGCGCAGCGGCGCAGCAGCGCCACGGGGTCGCCGCCGATGCCGATGTTCCCGTCGATCAGCAGGGCGTGCGCCCACCGTCCCTCACCGGGCAGTGGGGCGAAGATGTCGCGCCGCAGCGCGGCGGCGCCACGGGCCCGGGTCAGGCGTACCGCGTGCGCCGAGATGTCCACACCGAGCGTGGCCAGGCCGCGCCGGGCCAGCGCGGCGGTCAACCGGCCCGGCCCGCAGCCGAGGTCGATGGTCGGGCCGAGGCAGCGGGCCACGACCGGTGCGACGGCCGGTTCCGGCGGGCCGTGCCAGCGGCGCACCGGCAGCGGGTACGCTGCCCCGCCGGCACGCAGCAGCCAGTGCTCGGTGCGGGCGTGCTCGGCGCGGACGGGCTCCGGCATGCCGTGGCGACCGCGCGGGCGCCGGGGCGCGGCCGACTCCGGGCCGCCCCCGGCACGCGATGCGAGCGGCCCGTCGAAGCCACCGGGACGGTCCGCCCTGCTCGTCGGGCCGCCGGCCGGCGCGGCGCGATTCGGCGGGCGGCCCGACGATCTGCCCGGCATCACCGTCGTGCCCCCTCGGTCACGACGGTCCCGGTCTCGTGGACCGCCCTCGCGAACCGGCTGCCCGGCAGATCGTCCGCGACCGCCCGGGCGGCGTCCCAGTCGTCCACGTCGCGCAGCACCGGCAGGACGGCCACCCGCAGCCCCCGGGCCCGCAGCGCGGCGAGGGTCTGCCGTCCGGTCTGCGGCGTGGACATCGGCACCGGCCGGAGTGCGGACGCCTGCCCGGGGTCGCGCAGGCCGAGGGCCCACCAGCCGCCGTCGACGGCCGGCCCGAGTACCGCGTCGGCGCCGGTGAGCCGGTCGAACGCGGCGGAGAGTGTGTCGGGGGACACCTGCGGGGTGTCCATCCCGACCTGTAGCACGGGCCGGCCGGGGAAGGCCGCGCCCGCCTCGGCGTGCGCGTGCGCGAGCCGGTCGGCGAAGGTGTCGCCGTGCTGCGGCAGCAGATGCCAGCCGGCCAGCGCCGCCGCCAGCTCGTCGGCGTACTCCGCGTCGGAGAACCGGCCGGTGTGCGCGAGTACCGGGATGGTGGCGGCGGTGGCGCGTACCGCCGCGAGCGTCGCCAGCAGGGCCGCCGCCGCGATCCGGGCCGCCTGCTCGGGGCTGGCCGGCGGGCAGAGCCGGGTCTTGGCCAGGCCGGGCACCGGCGCCTTGGCGACCACCAGCAGAATGTTCATCGGCCCGCCCCGGCACCGGAACGGAGCACCCCGGCGAAGTCCCGGGTGGCCCGGAGGGTGCCCCGCACCGAGCCGGAGACCTTCGACCTGGTGCCGGCGGCCCGTGGCGCGTACGCCGTCTCCAGCTCGACGATCCGCCACCCGGCCGCCGCCGCGCGCAGCAGCAGCTCCAGCGGATAGCCGAAGGCCCGGTCCGCGACGCCGAGCCGCAGCAGCGCCGCCCGGCGGGCCACCCGGATCGGGCTGATGTCGCGCACCGGTACGCCCCGGCGGCGCAGCAGCGCGGCGACCACCGCGTTGCCGGCCCGGGCGTGCCAGGGCCAGGCGGCCGCCGAGACCGGCCGGCGGCGCCCCACCGCGAGGTCCGCCCGGTCGGCGAGCACGGGCGCGGCGAGCCGGGGCAGCTCGCCGGGTTCGAACGACCCGTCGGCGTCGAGCACGCAGACCAGGTCCGTTCCGGCGGCGAGCAGGCCGGTGTGCACCGCCGCGCCGTACCCGCGCCGTGGCTCGGCGACCACCCGCGCCCCGTGCGCGGCAGCGACCTCCGCCGACCCGTCGGTGGAGCCGTTGTCCACCACGAGGGCCCGGTAGCCGGGTGGCAGCGCGGCGAGTACGGCGGGCAGGGCGGCGGCCTCGTTCAGGCACGGCAGCACCACGTCGATGGTTGTGCTCATGTCCGCCGACGCTAGGCGGGGTGGCCGCTGCCCGGGATGTTCCGGGTGCTTACGGATCGCTTACGCCGCACCGATTTCTTACGAGTTCCTGACGTGCGGCCCGACCCGCTTTCGGACCGCCCGGCGGGCTCGTATCGTCGGCGGTCGCCATGACCCTGCCGAACCTGTCGGCACCTCGCCGGCACGCCGACGCGGTCGTCGTCGCGGTCGAGGCGGCGCTGCTCGCCGCCGCGATCGGCGTCGGCGCACTGCTCAACGCCCGTGGCGGCGGGCTGCACGCCGACGCCGCCCCGCTCTACGCCACCTGGCGGCCGCACGCCGGCCCCGGTACGCCGGTGGCGCTGCTGCTCGCCGCCCTGGTCGTCGGGTACGGCGTGCGCTGGGCGCGGAGCGCGCCGTGGCACCGGCTGCTCGCCGCCGGCTACCTCGGTGCGCTGGCCTGGACGCTGTCGCTCGCGCTTGTCGACGGCTGGTCCGCCGGGCTGGCCGGCCGGCTGACGGTGCAGGCCGAATACCTGCACGAGGTGCCCCGGGTGACCGACGTCGGCGCGATGCTGGCCGGCTTCACCGGCCGGATCCTCGACTTCCAGCCCGACTCCTGGTCGACGCACACCGCCGGCCACCCGCCGGGGGCGTTGCTGGTCTTCGTCTGGCTGGACCGGATCGGCCTCGGCGGCGGTGCCGCCGCCGGCCTCGCCTGCGTGATCGTCGGGGCGACGGTGGCGGTCTCGGTCCCGGTGACGCTGCGGGCGCTCGGCGCCGAGGAGGCGGCCCGGGCGGTATGGCCGTTCCTCGTGCTCTTTCCCGGGGCGGTCTGGGTGGGCGCCTCGGCGGACGGGATCTTCGCCGGGGTGGTCGCCGCCGGGCTGGCCCTGCTGGCGGTGCGCGGCCGGTGGGCAGCGCTCCCCGGCGGGCTGCTGCTCGGCTTCGCCCTCCACCTGTCCTACGGCTTCGCGCTCGTCGGGCTGCTCGCGCTGACCGTTGTGGCGCTGCGCGCCCGGGACCGGCTCGGCGTGCTCGTCGTCGCGGCGGTCGCGGTGGCGGCCGTCGTCGCCGGGTTCACCGTCGCCGGCTTCTGGTGGTGGGACGGCTACGAGCTGGTGGTGCGCCGCTACTACCAGGGTTGGGCGGCGGAGCGCCCGTACGGCTACTGGGTCTGGGCGAACCTGGCCGCACTGCTGCTCTCCGCCGGCCCGGTGGTCGGACCGGCGCTGCGCCGCGCGGTCGCCGCCGCCGCGAGCGCGGTACGCCCGCTCCTGCGCCGACGCCGGGGCGCGGAGCGGTGCCCCCGGCCGGCCGGGGGCGCGACGGTGTGGCTGCCGGTCGCCGCCGCCGTGGTGGTGCTGCTCGCGGACCTCTCCGGGCTGAGCAAGGCCGAGGTGGAGCGGATCTGGCTACCGTTCGCGGTCTGGCTGCTGGTCGCCACCGCGCACCTGCCGGCACGGCAGCGGACCGGCTGGCTCGCCGTCCAGGCGGGCACCGCGCTGGCGATCAACCACCTACTGTGGACGGTGTCCTGACCGTTGCCGGGTCGCGCAGCGGTGCGGCGGCGAACTCGGCGACGCCCTCGGCGAACGTGGTCCGGGCGGTGAAGCCGAGCAGTCGCGCCGCCCGGGCGGGATCGGCGACCACGTGCCGGACGTCGGCCGCCCGGCCGCCGCCGACCACCACCGGCTCCGGGCCGCCGGTCGCGGCGGCCAGCTCCCGCGCCAGCTCCCCGACCGTGTGCGGCTCGCCGGAGCAGACGTTCACCGCCACGATCGGCTCCGGCGCCGGCGTGGTCAGTGCCAGCAGGTTGGCCCGGGCCACGTCGGCGACGGCGACGAAGTCGCGCCGCTGCCGGCCGTCCTCCAGCACCCGGGGTGGCCGGCCGGCGGCCAGCGCCGACCGGAAGATCGACGCCACCCCCGCGTACGGGGTCTCCCGGGGCATCCGGGGGCCGTAGACGTTGTGGTAGCGCAGCGCCCAGACCTCGCCGCCGGTCTGCCTCGCCCACGCTCCGGCCAGGTGTTCCTGGGCCAGCTTGGTCGCGGCGTACGTGCTGCGCGGCTCCAGGGGCGCCTCCTCGGGCACCAGACCCGGGACCAGGGGCACGCCGCAGCGGGGACAGCCCGGCTCGTAACGGCCGGCCGCCAGGTCGGCGGGGTGCCGCCCGGCCGGGCGCACCACCGCGTGCTCCGGGCAGTGGTAGCGCCCCTCGCCGTAGACCACCATCGAACTCGCCAGCACCAGCCGGCGTACGCCCGCGTCGTGCATCGCCGCCAGCAGGGTCGCGGTGCCGAGGTCGTTGTGGCTGGCGTACCGGGGGGCGTCGGAGGGGTCGAGTCCGTGCCCGACCATGGCCGCCTGATGGCAGACGGCGTCGACGCCGCGCAGCAGGCCGGCGAGCAGGTCGGGGTCGCGCACGTCGCCGACCACGGGCCGGTGCCGGTGCGTCCAGGGCGGCGCCGCCGGCCCGTGCGCCTCCGGCAGCAGGGCGTCCACGGCCACCACCTCGTGGCCGTGCGCCACGAGCAGGTCGGCGACGTGCGAACCGATGAATCCGGCCGCTCCGGTGACGAGTATCCGCATTCCGGTCACCATATGCGCCGGTCAGGGCGGCGGCGTGGGTGTCGGCGCAGCCGTAAGAATCCCGCAAGGTCTGGGGTTGCCCGGCCCGGTGCGGCGCGTGGCTACGCTGGCCGGATGGGATCAGCGGGAGGCCGGCGGTGACCCAGCGGGTGCTGGTGGTGGAGGACGACAAGACCATCGGCGACGTGGTCTGCCGCTATCTGCGGCACGCCGGCTATCAGGTCAGCCACGTCGGCGACGGTGCCGCCGCACTGGCCGCCGTCGCGCACCAGGCGCCGCATCTGGTCGTACTCGATCTGATGCTGCCGACGCTCAGCGGCCTGCAGGTCTGCCGCGAGCTGCGCAGCCGGCCGGACGGCATCCCGATCGTGATGCTGACCGCGCTCGGCGACGAGGCCGACCGGGTCCTCGGGCTGGAGCTGGGTGCCGACGACTACCTGACCAAGCCCTTCTCCCCACGCGAGCTGGTGTTGCGGGTCCGTTCGGTGCTCCGCCGCTCCGGTGGCGACGCGGTGGCGGCCGACCGGCCGGACCCGCTTCCGGAGCTGCTCGTCGACGGCGACCTGGAGGTGCGTACCGGCCCCCGGGTGGCCCTGCTGCGCGGGGCCGAACTCGCCCTGACCCTGCGGGAGTTCGACCTGCTCGTGCACCTGATGCGCCATCCCTCCCGGGCCTTCGGCCGGGCGGAACTGCTGGAACAGGTCTGGGGCTGGACCTTCGGCGACCACTCCACGGTGACCGTGCACGTACGCCGGCTGCGGGAGAAGATCGAGACCGATCCGGCCGCCCCACGGCGGATCGTGACGGTCTGGGGCGTGGGCTACCGGTACGAGCGGTCCCATGCGTGACCTGCTACTGATCTTCGCACTGGCGCTCGGCGCGGCGCTGGTCGTCGGGGCCGCCGGCGCGCTGCTGCTGCGGCGACTGCGTCGCGCCTCGATCACCGTGCACCTCTACGTGCTGCTCGCCACCACCGTGCTGGCCGTCGTCGGCGGCGTGGTCGTGGTCGCCGAGGAGATGTTCCTCTCGCGGCACGACCTGGAGGTGGTCCTGATCACCGTCGCGGCGGCGGCCGCGGTCAGCGTCGCGATCGGCGGGCACTCCGGACGGCGACTGGCGGCGGCGGCGGTCTGGGCCGACCAGGCCAGGCAGCGGGAGCGGCAGCTCGAAAAGGGCCGCCGCGACCTCGTCGCCTGGGTCTCCCACGACCTGCGTACGCCGCTGGCCGGGCTGCGGGCGATGGCGGAGGCGCTGGAGGACGGGGTGGTGCACGACCCGGAGACCGTGGGCGACTATCACCGGCGGATCCGGGTCGAGACCGATCGGATGACCCGGCTCGTCGACGACCTGTTCGAGTTGTCCCGGATCAACGCGGGGGCGCTGCGACTGTCGCTGACCGCCGTGCCCCTCGGCGAGGTGGTCTCGGACGCGCTGGCGAGTACGGCGCCGCTGGCGGCGGCCCGAGGCATCCGCCTGGTCGCGGCCGAGTCGGGCTGGCCCACGGTCGTCGCCAGTGAGCCGGAACTCGCCCGGGTGGTCGGCAACCTGCTGCTCAACGCCGTCCGCTACACCCCCGAGGACGGCACCGTACGCATCGAGGCGGGCCGGGAGCGGGACGCCGCCTGGCTGGCGGTGACGGACACCTGCGGCGGGATCCCCACCGCGGATCTGCCCAGGCTCTTCGACGTGGCCTTCCGGGGCGAGCCGGCGCGCACCCCCGGCCAGGCGGGTGGCGGCGGCAGCGCCTCCGGCGGGCTCGGCCTCGCCATCGTGCACGGGCTGGTCGAGGCGCACGGTGGGCGGGTCGACGTGGCCAACATCGGCGGGGGTTGCCGATTCGTGGTCCGGTTGACCGCCGCCGCACCGGCCTGACGGGATCGGGTGCGCCGCGATCACTGCGTCGGATGTCCGGTTCGGTTTGGTGGTCGGCGTGCCGGTGGGGAATGCTGGGTGGGGGCCGGTCGTTACATCATGCGTACGGCCGAGTAGCACCCCTGGTCGGCCGGGGGCTTGCGGGTGGGTGGCGGGGAATGATCCCCACCCACCGGTCGTTACATGTGGTGTTCGCCCGAGTACGAGCCGTCCCCCCCGGCAGTATCCCGTGCTCGGGTGTTCTTGCTTCTGTCGTCTCTGGAGACCGCCGGTGTGCTGGTTTCGGGACGTGATGTTCTCTTCCTACTTCCTGTGGCATCCCGGTCGTTTCCCCTGCGGCGGTGGGTGTTCATCCCCGATTGGAAGGTGGACCGTCATGAACACGATGTTGTTCGGTCGGTGGCTTCCGGCCATGTCGCAGACTTCGTTCGTGCGTAGGTCCGTGTTGGGTGTGGCTGGTCTGGCGTTCGTCGGTGGTGCGGTCGCGGGCCCGTCGGTGGCGGCGCAGGCCGGCCCGGAGCATGCCGGTAGCCTGGTGGCCGTCTCGGTCACCGCCGACAACGGCGACCACAAGGGTGACAAGGGCGACAAGGGTGGTGGGCCGTCGCGGGACCGGTTGGTGCCGCACGGTGTGCAGGGTGTGCAGTCGCGGATCGACATCTCGCCGGAGCGGGCGGCGAGTGTGAAGGCGATCGTGGCGGCGACGAAGAAGGCGGGTCTGGACGAGCGGGCTGCGGTGATCGCGGTCGGCACGTCGCTGCAGGAGTCGAAGTTGGAGAACCTGGGTCATCTGGGTGACCGTAACGACCATGACTCGCAGGGCCTGTTCCAGCAGCGGCCGTCGTCGGGTTGGGGCACGGTGGAGCAGATCACCGACCCCGAGTACGCCACGACGGCGTTCCTGAAGGGTCTGCGGCAGGTCGACGGCTGGCATGAGCTGCCGCTGACCGTGGCCGCGCAGAAGGTGCAGGTGTCGGCGTACCCGGACGCGTACGCCAAGTGGGAGGACCAGGCCGCCGACCTCGTCGCCGACGCCTGGACCACCAGCTGACACACCAGCACAACAGAACAGAACAGAACAACCCCGTTGGCCGGGTCCCCACACCAGGGGACCCGGCCAACGGCGTATCCGGGGCCGGCTTTCACCGCCCGGGGCCCCGCCCGGGACGGGACCGGTCGGGGCGGGTGGCAGACTCTTCGGCGTGACCGAGCCAACCGAGCGGACCGTCAGCCTCAGCGATGATGCCGCTCGTGGCCCGGCGGTCCGGGGTGGCCCGGCTTCGTCGTACCGGAGTGCTGCCGGACCGGGCGGAGACGGCGAGCTGGAGAGCGCGAGCCTCGTCGAGCTGGCCGTGCTCCGGCTGCGGCGCGAGATCCTGAGCGGTAAGACGCAGCCGGGGGAACGGTTGGTCGAGGAACAGCTCACCCGGCGGCTCGGGATCAGCCGTGCCCCGTTGCGGGAGGCGCTACGGCTCCTCGCCCAGCAGGGGCTGGTCGAGCATGTGCCACGGCGCGGCGCCCGGGTGGCGACGCTCTCGGACCGGGACGTCCAGGAGTTGTACGCGGTGCGGGACGTCCTGGAGCGGCACGCCGTGCGGGCTGCCCTGCCGGTGCGGTCGGCTGCCGAACTCGCCGGCCTCGAGGCGACGCTGAGCGGGATGCGCGAGGCGATCCAGGCCGGCGACCGGCTCGGGGTCGCCGAGGCGCACCGGGCCTTTCATGTCGAGTTGGTGGCCCTCGCCGGCAACCGGCAACTCTCCGCCGTCTACGAGGCCATCCTGCTGAAGCTCCAGCTCTACATGGCACTCAACCTGCGCCGGGAGGCGGAGCTGGCACAGCCCGGCGACGGGTTGGACCGGCACGAGCGGCTGCTCGCCGCCGTCGCGGACGGCGATCCGGAGGCGGTGATCGCCGTGCTGGCCTCGCACGGTGCCCGCTCCTACCTCGACTGACGGCGACCCGCCCGACAGGAACGGCCCTCTTCCGGGCCCACGACACATCGTCGTTACGTCGGCGGTGACGTGTCGAAACACGACGGTCGACAATCGTTTGTATGCCAGAGGCGATCGGGACGGTGACGGCGCTCCGGTCCGCGTACTCGGCCGGCGAGCTGAGCACGGTGGAGGTCGCGGACCAGGTTCTCGCCGCGCTCGCGGAGCGGGCCGGGGAGGCGGTCTGGATCAGCACCGTCCCGGCCGAGCAACTCCGGGCCAGGGCGGCCGAGCTGCACCGACGCCGGGGCGAGCTGGCCACGTTGCCGCTGTACGGGGTGCCGTTCGCGGTCAAGGACAACATCGATGCCGCCGGGCTGCCGACCACGGCAGGCTGCCCGGAGTTCGCCTACCGCCCGGAGCGCAGCGCCTCGGTGCTGGCTCGGCTCCTCGACGCCGGGGCGATGCTGGTCGGCAAGACCAATCTCGACCAGTTCGCCACCGGGCTCACCGGCGCCCGCTCGCCCTACGGCGCCTGCGAGAGCGTCTTCGGTGGCGGTCTGATCGCCGGCGGCTCCAGCTCGGGATCGGCGGTCGCGGTCGCCGCCGGTCTGGTGTCGTTCGCCCTGGGGACCGACACCGCCGGTTCCGGCCGGGTCCCGGCGGCCTGCAACGGCATCGTCGGCACGAAGCCGACCAGGGGACTCCTCAGCGTCGCCGGGGTGGTGCCGGCCTGCCGGTCGCTCGACTGCGTCTCGATCTTCGCCCGGACCGTCGACGACGCCACGGACGTGTTCCGGGTCGCCCGCGGCGTCGACCCGGAGGATCCGTGGAGCCGGGCGCTGCCGCCCGAGCTGGCCGAGGGGCGCGAGCCGTCGACACTACGCCTCGGCGTACCCCGGGCGGAGGACCTCGACTTCTTCGGCGACCTCGGCCAGCGCGACCGGTTCGCCGCCGGGCAGGAGCGGGTCGGCGCGTTGGTCCGCGAATCCGAACCGCTCGGACTCGGGCCGCTCCTCGAGGCCGGCGACCTGCTCTACCAGGGGCCGTGGGTGGCGGAGCGCCTCGCCGATCTGGACGACTTCCTCCGCCGTCGGCCGGACGCCGTACTGCCGGTGACCCGCAGCGTGCTGGAGAGCGGACGCCGGTACGCCGGAACCGACGTCTTCCGGGCCCGCCACCGGCTCCAGGAGTTGCGCGCCTGGGCGGAGCGGCTGTGGCGGCGCGTCGACGTGTTGGTGCTGCCGACCGTCGGCACCACCTTCACCCTGGCGGAGATCGACGAAGACCCGATCGGCCGCAACACCATGCTGGGCCGTTACACCCAGTTCGCCAACCTGCTCGACCTGGCGGCGGTGACCGTACCCAACGGGTTCACCGGGGCCGGGCGCCCGGCCAGTCTGACCCTGGTCGGGCCGGCGTTCAGCGACGCGACCCTGGCTCGGCTCGGCGCGGCACTGGAGGGTGCGGCACTGTGCACTGCCGCCCCTGACGAGACGGCACCGGACGACCCGGCGGTGGGTGCCGGCGGGCGCTCGGCGGCCTCCGGCACCTCCGGACCGGCCGAGCATGGCGACGGGCGGGTGCTGCTCGCGGTCGTCGGCCGCCATCTGCGCGGCGAGTCCCGCAACGCCGAACTCGTCGACCGGGGCGCGACGCTGGCCGGCGTCGCCCGGACCGCGCCGCTCTACCGGCTCTACCGGCTCCCCTCCGACGACGGCGTCGGGCTGCCGAGCCTGGTCCGGGTCGGCCCGGGGCAGGGCGCGGCGATCGAGATCGAGTTGTGGCGGCTGCCGGTCGGCACGATCGGCAGCCTGCTCACCGGAATACCCGCACCACTCACGCTCGGCCGGCTGCGCCTGCACGACGGCCGGGAGGTGCTCGGGTTCCTCACCGAGGCGTACGCGGCCGGTGCCGCCACGGCCGAGGACATCACCGCCGCCGGTGGCTGGCGCGCCTACCGGCAGGCCGCCGCGCGTACCGGTTGACCGTTCCGCCCGAAGGGAGCAGCCCTGATGCCCCGCATAGGCCCCGTCAAAGCCGACCCCTACCTCTGGCCGTACGACGGTTCGGCGCCCGCCGAACGCACCGCACTGCTCTGCATCGACTGGCAGACCGACTTCTGCGGCCCCGGCGGCTATGTCGACAGCATGGGCTACGACATCGGGCTGACCCGGGCCGGCCTGCCGGCCACCGCCCGGCTGCTGGCCCGGGCCCGGGAGATCGGCCTGCTGGTGGTGCACACCCGGGAGGGCCACGACCCCGACCTGACCGACCTGCCGGCCAACAAGCGCTGGCGGTCGGCCCGGATCGGTGCCGAGATCGGCGGCGCCGGCCCGTGCGGCCGGATCCTGGTCCGGGGCGAGCCCGGCTGGGAGATCGTGCCCGAGGTCGCCCCGGTGGCCGGCGAGGTGATCGTGGACAAGCCCGGCAAGGGCGCCTTCTACGCCACCAACCTGGACCTGGTCCTCCGGACCCGGGGCGTCACCCACCTGATCCTCACCGGCATCACCACCGACGTCTGCGTACACACCACGATGCGGGAGGCGAACGACCGGGGCTACGAGTGCCTCATCCTCTCCGACTGCACCGGCGCGACCGATCCGGACAACCACACCGCGGCCCTGCACATGGTGACCATGCAGGGCGGCGTCTTCGGCTGCGTCGCCACCTCCGACGACGTGCTCGCCGCGATCGGCGACGACTGACCCCGACACCCTGAGGACGACCCATGCCAACCGTCGACGCGCGTCCCCATCCGTACACCTTCGAGATCTCCCGCACGGCGCTGCTGGTCATCGACATGCAGCGCGACTTCCTCGAACCCGGCGGCTTCGGCGAGAGCCTCGGCAACGACGTCGCCGAACTGCGCCGGACCATCGCGCCGCTGGCGGCGCTGCTCGCCGCCGCCCGGGAGGCCGGGCTGCCGGTCGTGCACACCCGGGAGGGACACCTGCCGGACCTCTCCGACTGTCCGCCGGCCAAGCGGGACCGGGGTGCTCCCCGCAAGCGGATCGGCGATCCCGGCCCCAACGGCCGGATCCTGATCCGGGGGGAGTACGGCCACGACATCGTGGACGAACTGGCACCGGTCGTCGGCGAGCCGGTGGTCGACAAGCCCGGCAAGGGCGCCTTCTACGCCACCGGGCTCGACACCCTGCTCGCCGATCGCGGCGTCACCAGCCTGCTGGTCACCGGCGTGACCACCGAGGTGTGCGTGCACACCACGGTCCGGGAGGCGAACGACCGGGGCTACGAGTGTCTGGTACCGGCCGACTGCGTCGGCTCCTACTTCCCCGAGTTCCAGCGGGTCGGCCTCGACATGATCGCCGCCCAGGGCGGCATCTTCGGCTGGGTCGCCGACTCGGCCGCCCTGATCGCCGCGCTGCGCGGCGCGGCGGCCCCGTCCGTCCTGCAATCCTCCTGATCACGAGGTGCCAGTCATGGTGAAGACCACCGAGCGCGCCAGCGCGGGCCTGCCGCTGTGGGTGCGCGGCGACACCAACGCCTTCTTCGGCTTCGGCGTCAACGTCCTGGTCAACGTGTTGACCCTGACCGCTCTCTGCATCGGCGTCGTCCAGCTCTCCGCGGGCGACGTCTTCGGCACCATCCTCCCGGCGCTGGGCATCGCCCTGGTCGCCGGCAACATCTACTACACCGTGCTGGCCCGCCGGCTGGCCCGCCGGGAGAACCGGACCGACGTCACCGCGCTGCCGTACGGGCCGAGCGTGCCGCACATGTTCATCGTGATCTTCGTGATCATGCTGCCGATCTACCTGCGTACCCAGGACGCCCGGCAGGCCTGGCAGGCGGGGGTGGCCTGGGCGTTCATCATCGGCGTCATCGTGCTGATCGGGGCCTTCGTCGGCCCGTGGATCCGGCGGTACGCGCCCCGGGCGGCACTGCTCGGCACTCTCGCCGGGATCTCCATCACCTTCATCTCGATGAACCCGGCCGGGCAGATGTGGCGGGCGGCCTGGATCGCCCTGCCGGTCTTCGCGCTGCTGCTGATCGGGCTGCTCACCGACGTACGCCTCCCCGGTAACCTGCCGATCGGCCTGGCCGCCCTGCTGCTCGGCACGGCGATCGGCTGGCTCGGCGGCGCGATGTCGGTGCCGGACGTCTCGGCGGCGGCCGGGGAGATCGCGCTCGGGCTGCCGTCGTTCCAGTTCGGGCTCCTCTCCGACGGCCTCGCCGAGATGGCACCGCTGCTCGCCACCGCGATCCCGCTCGGCGTCTACAACTTCACCGAGGGCATGACCAACGTGGAGAGCGCGGCGACCGCCGGGGACAGCTACAACCTGCGCAGCGTCCTGCTGGCCGACGGGGCCGGCGCGGTGATCGGCGCGGCGCTCGGCTCGCCGTTCCCGCCGGCCGTCTACGTCGGGCATCCGGGTTGGAAGGCGGCCGGGGGCCGGAGCGGCTACTCGATGGCGACCGGCGTGGTCATCGCCGTCCTCTGCTTCCTCGGCATGTTCGGGCTGCTCGCCACGATCTTCCCGACCGCCGCGATCGTGCCGATCCTGCTCTACATCGGGCTGCTGATCGGCGCGCAGGCGTTCCAGGCCACGCCCCGGATCCACGGTGCGGCCGTGGTGGCCGCGCTGGTGCCGAACATCGCCGCCTGGGCGACCGGGCAGATGGACAACGCGCTCGCCGCCGCCGGCACCACGGCGGCCGAGGTCGGCGACTCGGCGTTGGCCGGCGCCGGTGTCGTCTACGACGGGCTGCTGGTGCTGGGCCAGGGGGCGATCCTGGCCGGCCTGGTGCTCGGCGCGGTGGTGGTCTTCATCATCGACAAGCGGTTCCTCCGGGCGGCCGTCTTCGCCGGTGTCGGTGCGGTGCTCTCCTTCGTCGGGCTCATCCACGGCGAGCGGATCGAGTGGAACGCCAACGGTCAGGTCGCGCTCGGCTACCTCTTCGTGGCGGTGGTCTGCGGGCTCTTCGCGCTGGCGAAGATCCCACCCCGGGTGCCGGACGCGGAGGAGTGGGAGCTGGACCGGCAGCACGGGGGCGGGGCGGAGTCCCCGGCGGTCGCGACCGCGCCCGGGGCGGAGGCACCCACCGGTGGACGTTGACCGGCCCGAGGTGGTCGCCGAGGTCGCGGCCGAGTTCGCCGGCTACGAGACGGCGCTGGTGGCCGGGAACGTGGACGCGGTCATCGGATACTTCTGGGCCTCGGCCCGGACGGTCCGGTTCGGCGTCGCCGACCACCAGATCGGGATCGAGGAGCAGCGGCGGTGGCGCTCGGCGCAGCCGCCGCTGCCACCCGGCCGGCGCCTGTACGGCACGCTGATCAGCACCTTCGGTGCCGACACGGCGGTCGTGAACACGTTCTTCGACTATCCCGGCGGCACTGCCACCGGCCGGCAGACCCAGACCTGGGTACGCCTGCCCGTCGGCTGGCGGATCGTCGGCGCGCACGTCTCGGAGTGCGCCAGGGTGCCGAGCCGGTCCTGACCGGGATCGCCTCGGGGGTTGACAGCCGCCTCCGTCTTATCGATTATCGAGATATCGGTAATCGATAAGACGGAGGTGTGGCGTGGGACTGCGCAAGCCGGACTGGCTCGCCGAACTACAGGGACTCGTGGCGCTCCTCCTGGTGGTGATGGCCGGGATCGTGGCGTTCCAATCCGTCGCCCTCCTCCGCGGCGGGCCGATGGTCGCCCGGGTGCCGGCGGAGGCGCTGCCGGGGGTCGCCGGTGCCACCGAGGGGCTGCGCTCCGGTGCGGTCGTCGACGGCGACGTCGAGGTACGGGTCGCCGACCCCACGCCCGGTGACCTGGTGGCGTACCACCTGACGGTGCTGCCGGCGTTCGCCGTCGGCGCGGCGGTGCTGGCGCTGCTCTGGTCCGCGCTGCGCCGGGCCCGCCGCGAGGATCCGTTCTCCGCCGGTACGGTCCGGCGGCTGAGGTCGATCGGCTGGACCGCGCTCGGCGGCGGCCTCCTGGCGCAACTCGTCCAGACGATCGCGTCGTTCGTGCTCAGCGGGCGGATCACCGCGGACGGCACGTTCGCCACCACGGTGGATCTGGCACAGACCGGGCTGTTCCTGCTGGTGGGATTCGGGTTCTTCGCGGTGGCCGAGATCGTGCGGCGTGGCGTCACGATGCGGACGGACTTGGAGACGGTCATCTGATGCCACCCGAGGACGAGCACCGGATCGAGGTCCACCTGGACAAGCTGCTGGCCGAACGGGGCCTGACCCTGACCGAGCTGGCCGACCGGGTGGGCCTGAGTCTCGCCAACCTCTCCGTGCTGAAGAACGGGCGGGCCCGGGCGATCCGGTTCAGCACCCTGACCGCGCTCTGCCGCGAGTTGACGTGCCAGCCCGGGGACCTGCTCACCGTCCGGCATCGAGATTCCTGAATTGCGTCGGGCGGTGGCGGGGCGTACGGTGCGGGACGAGCCGGACTTGCACTCGTCACGAGCCAACGGACTGCGCCCACCCCACCCCCCGAGAGCCGGGCAGCGATCGTCGGGGGCCATGCCCGTGGCCGGTCCGTCCTGCCCCGATCCCGGGGCACTCATTCCGAGGTAGGTCATGAGAAGACGACTCGCTGCCTGTGTCGCCGTCCTGCTCGCGGTCGCCGGTTCGGTGCTGATGTTCGTACGGCCGGCGGACGCCGCCGTGGGGCTGCACGTCAGCGGCCGGAACATCGTCGAGGCCAACGGCCAGACGTTCGTGATGCGCGGGGTGAACCATCCGCACGTCTGGTTCACCAACCAGACCCGTGCCTTCGCCGACATCAAGGCGCTCGGCGCCAACACCGTCCGGGTGGTGCTCGGCAGCGGAAAGCGCTGGGGCCCGTCCACCGACGTCGGCAACGTGATCTCGCTGTGCAAACAGCACCGGCTGATCTGCGTACTGGAGGTGCACGACACCACCGGCTACGGGGAGGAGGGAGCGGCGGCCAGCCTCGACGAGGCGGTCGACTACTGGATCAGCCAGCGGAGCGCCCTGGTCGGCGAGGAGAACCACGTCGTCATCAACATCGGCAACGAGCCGATCGGCAACACCGACGCCGGCCAGTGGACGGCGGCGACCACCGCGGCCATCGCGAGGATGCGCGCCAACGGCTTCCAGCACCTGCTGATGGTCGACGCGCCGAACTGGGGCCAGGACTGGCAGTACGTCATGCGGGACAACGCCCAGACGGTCCTGGACGCGGACAGCCGGCACAACACCGTGCTCTCCATCCACATGTACGGCGTCTTCAACACCGCCGCGAGCATCGTCGACTACCTCGACCGGTTCCGGTCCAACGGCTGGCCGCTGGTGATCGGCGAGTTCGGCTGGCGGACCAACGCCAACGACGTGGACCACGAGACGGTGCTCTCCGAGGCGGTGTCCCGGGGGCTCGGTTACCTCGCCTGGTCGTGGAGCGGCAACACCGATCCGATCCTGGACATGACCGTCGACTTCGACCCCGGCCGGCTCACCTCCTGGGGCGAGCGGATCTTCAACGGGCCGAACGGGATCCGGGCCACCGCCCGGGAGGCCACCGTCTTCGCCGGCGGCACGCCGACCACCCCGCCGGCCACGCCCACCACCGGGCCACCGGCGACCCCGACGACGCCGCCCGGCGGCACCCGGGCCTGCACCGCCACGTACGCGGTGGTCGGCCAGTGGTCCGGGGGCTTCCAGGCCGACGTACGGGTCACCGCCGGCGCCTCGGCGATCAGCGGGTGGGCGGTGAGCTGGACCTTCCCCCACGGCCAGCGCGTCTCGCAGTCCTGGAACGCGACCGTCTCCAGCAGCGGGTCGAGCGTGACCGCCCGTAACGTCAGCTACAACGGCACCCTCGCCGCCGGGGCGAGCACGACCTTCGGCTTCCTCGGGTCGTGGAACGGCACCAACGGCACCCCGGCGCTCACCTGCACCGCCAGCTGAACCGGTCGACCGGTAGGGCCGGGGCCGCCGCGTGGCCCGGCCCTACCGCGATCCGGCCGTACCCGCCGGCACGCCCGCGCAGGCTCACCTGGCGAGCAGCGACCGCAGCGCCGTGACGATCTCGTCGGGTGCCTCCTCGGCCATGAAGTGGCCGGCCGTCGTGGTGCGGTGCTCCAGGTCCGGAGCCCAGGCCCGCCACAGCGCGGCGGCGTCGTAGCCGAGCGCCGCTCCCCAGTCCTGCTGAACGACCGAGACCGGCATCTCCAGCCTGCGCCCGGCGGCCCGATCCGCCCGGTCGTGTTCGACGTCGACGCCGGCCGAGGCCCGATAGTCGGCGACGATGGAGGGGACCGCCTCCCGCGAGGCCCGCAGGTACTCCGCCCGCACCTCGGCCGGGATGGCGTGCGGATCCCGGCCCCACCCGTCCAGGAAGTAGCCGAAGAAGGCGTCCGGGCTGGCGCCGATCATCTGCTCCGGCAGCCCGGGTGGCTGGGCCATCAGGTAGAGGTGGAAGGCGACCCTGGCGTCGACGCCGTGCAGGATCTCCCACATGTCCAGCGTCGGCAGGACGTCGAGCGCGGCGAGGTGCGAGACGGCCTCCGGATGGTCCAGGCCGGCACGGACGGCCACCAGCGCACCCCGGTCGTGTCCGGCGAGCGCGAAGCGCCGATGGCCGAGCTCGCGGGCCAGGGTGACGATGTCGGCGGCCATGGTCCGCTTGGCGTACGTCCCGGCGTCGCGGGCGGCAGGCTTGTCGCTCGCGCCGTAGCCGCGTAGGTCGGGGCAGATCACGGTGTGTTCGGCGGCCAGGGTGGTGGCGACGTGCCGCCACATGAGGTGGGTCTGTGGGAAGCCGTGCAGCAGCACGACCGGACTGCCCGAACCTGCCACCGCCACGGTCAGCGTCACCTCCTCGTCGACCTGTACACGCCGGTAGTCGAAACCGGGAATAGCAGTAACCACGGTCCTGTCCTCTCCTGGTCGATCCCGATCAGGAGTTGTGTCGATCCTGATCAGGCGGGCCCGTCCAGCGTGCCGACAGCCGATGAGCAACCGATGAGCGCGCTACCGTGACCTCCGGGCGCGGTGCGGAGATACGGGGGACGCGGTGGTGCGGGTCAGGTTCGGCGTACTCGGTCCGGTCGGGGTCTGGGACGGCACCGGCGCACCGATCGACGTGAAAGGGCCGAAACACCGCGCGGTGCTGGCCCGGCTCGTCGCCGCCCGGGGCCGGGTCGTGCCGGTCGACCGCCTCGTCGACGATATCTGGACGGAGCCTCCGGCGGGCGCGGTCAGCGCACTCCGCACCTTCGTCGCGGCGCTGCGGCGCGCCCTTGAACCGGACCGGGCACCCCGCGAGCCGGCCCGGTTGCTGGTCACCGACGGCCCCGGCTATGCCCTCCGGACGGCCCCGGACACGGTCGACGCCTGGCGGTTCGAGCAGAGCGTCACGGCCGCCGCCACCATGCCGGCCCGGTCGGCCCTGGACAGCCTGGACCAGGCGCTCGGCTGGTGGCGGGGACCCGCCTACGCCGGCTTCGACGAGGAGCCGTGGGCCCGCCCGGAGCGCTCCCGGCTCGAACAGCTGCGGCTCCAGGCGATCGAGGCGCGGGCCGAGGCGCGGCTGGCGCTCGGGCGGGCCGGCGAAGCCGTGCCGGAACTCGACGCCCACGTCGCCGAGCACCCCTGGCGGGAGGAGGCGTGGCGGCTGCTGGCCCTGGCCCTGTACCGCACGGATCGCCAGGGGGAGGCGCTGACCGTCCTGGCCCGGGCCCGAGGGCTCCTCCTCGACCAGCTCGGCATCGATCCGGGCCCCCGGCTGCGCCGCCTGGAGGTCGACATCCTCCGGCAGACCGAGCAGGAGGAGACCGGCGGCCCCGCCACCCGGACGGCGGAGCGGGTCTGGGCGGACGCCACGGCCGCCTACGACCGGGCGGTGAGCTCCGGCACCCGGGCGCGCCTCGAGTCGACCGTCGGGCTGCTGCGGACCCTTGCCGTCACCGGCGCGGGCGGGCTGGAGGCCGCCCGCGAGCAGCGCTTCGCGACCATCGCCGCCGCCGAGCAGCTCGGTGACCCGGAACTCACCGCGCGGGTGATCGGCGGGTACGACGTACCCTCGATCTGGACCCGTTCGGACGATCCGGAGCAGGCGACCCGGATCGTGGCCGCGGCCGAACGCGCGCTGACCGCGCTGCGCCCCGGCTCGTCCGACGCGATCCGGGCCCGGCTACTGGCCACCATCGGCCTGGAGTCCCGGGGGACGGCCGGCACGCGCGCGCCCGACGCGGCCCGGGAGGCGGAGCGGATCGCCCGTCGGCTCGGCGACCCCACCCTGCTCGCCTTCGCCCTCAACGGCGTGTTCATGCAGACCTTCCACCGCACGGGACTCGCCCCGGAGCGCGACGAGATCGGTGCCGAACTCGTCACCCTCGCCACCGGGCACGGGCTGGCGACCTACGAACTCCTCGGCCACCTCGTCCGACTCCAGGCCCGGTGCGCGCTCGGGGACTTCGCCGGAGCCGACGGGCACGCCGCCGCCGTGGACCGGATCGCGCGGCGGCACGAACGGCCGCTGGCCGGCGTCTTCACCGCCTGGTACCGGGCACTGCGCCTGGCGGCGACCGGGGCCTCGCCGGAGGTCGCCGAGGAGGCGTACGGCGACGCGGCATCCCGGCTCGCCGGTGCCGGGATGCCCGGCGTCGAGCGAGGGCTCCTGCCGCTCGCCCTGCTCTGCCTGCGGGTCTGGCAGGGCCGGCCGGCCCGTTTCGCCGACCGCACGGACTGGGGCCCGTACGCGCCCTGGGCCCGGCCGCTCCTGCTGCTGGCTCGGGACCGGCGTGCGGAGGCGGTCGCGGCGCTGCACCGGGTCCCGGATCCGCCGCGCGACCTGCTCGCCGAGGCGCTCTGGTGCCTGACCGGCCAGGCCGCCATCATGCTGGACGAGCCGGCGGTGATGGCGCGCGCCGCCGCCGCACTCGCACCGGCGGCGGACGAGCTGGCCGGGGCCGGCAGCGGGATGCTCACCGCCGGGCCGGTCAGGGAGCACCTCGACCGGCTCGACACCGTCCTCGGCCGGGCGGGAGGGACCGCTACAGATACCGGCGCGCCCCGGCGTACTCGTGGGCGTACCGGTGCCCGTCGAGCGTGACGTACTCGACACCGCTCTCCTCGGTGTCGGTGTTGGTCGGCGCGTCGATCACGTAGCCGTTCCCGGCGTACATGCCGACGTGGTGCACCCGCCCGGTGCCGTTCTCCCGGGCGTAGAAGACGAGGTCGCCGGGGGCGAGCTGGTCACGGGCGACCGGTGTGCCGGCGTTCGCCTGGTCCTGCGCGTCCCGGGGGATGACGATGCCGTGCGCGGCGTAGACCGAATGGGTGAGGCCGGAACAGTCGTAGCCGAAGCCGGCGGTGCCGGCCCAGAGGTACGGCAGGCCGAGGAACATCATGCCGGTGCGTACCAGGTCGGCACCGGTCGGTCGGGGGATCTGCGCCGAGGAGGCGTACACCGAGACGTCGGAGGCGGCCAGCCACTTCGGGCCGTCGCTCGGGGTGGCGACCAGCACGGACCGGCCGAGCCGGGCCAGCACCGGCAGCCGGGTGTTGAAGCTCAGCTCCATCGCCGGGCGGGTGCGGCGCGGGTCGTCGTACAGCCAGGTGGTGGCCGTCTCGACCAGGGCGAACGGCCGCCCGGTGAGGTGGGCGTAGCGTCTTCCGTCGGTCAACTGCGCCCTGGGCAGCCACCCGGGGTAGCCCAGCTCGTGTCGTGGGGTCGGCTGGCCGGGCACGACCACCTGCGCCCAGTCGCCGGACTCCGCCAGCACGATCACCCGCTGGCCGTAGGTGGCCTGGGTCTCCAGGTCGCCGATCAACCACCGGCGCTCGGCCAGCGTCATCCCGCCGGTCCAGGCGCGCAGGTCGACGGGGTTGGTCGTGGACGGCAGGTCGACGGGGCGGTCGCGGCCGGGCCCCACCCAGAGGGTGGCGACCGCCACGTCGACGTACGCGGTGCGTGGCAGCTCGCCGGGATCGGCCGCGGCGGTGGCGCCGACGGCCGGGGACGCGGTGAGCAGCGAGCCGAGGACGAGCAGGGCGGCCGGGAGCGTTCTGCGCGACAGGCGGGTCACGGCGATATCTTCCGCCATGAGATGGCGGTGTGACAAGAACCTACATCGAGGTCAGTTCACGGCGCCGCCCGGTCACGGCTGGCCGGCGCGGACGCGACCCACCCGGGCGGGTGTGCGTGTCGCCGCACTCCTGCGGGCGCTCTTCGCCGTGGTGCTCCGCTTCCTCGCGGTGGTCTTCGGCGCCGCCGTGCTCTTCTTCGCCACGGTGCTCCTGCGCACCGCCGTGCTCTTCCGCGCCGCGGTGGTCTTCGGTGGCGTCGTGCTCTTCCGCGCCGCGGTGGTCTTCGGCGCCGCGGTGGTCTTCTTCGCGGGTGTCCGCTCCGACGGCGCCGTCCGTTTGGCCGGAGGGGACTTCTTCGCGGCCCTCGCCGCCGTGCCGACCCGCTTCCCCGCGCCCTTTGCCGCGGTCGCCCCGGTGGCCCGCCTCGTGGCGGTGGCCACCTTCTTCGCCGCCGCGGTCCGTGACCCGGGAGCCTTCTTGGCGCCGGTCGCCTTGCGCGCGGCGGCCGGTCTCGTCGCGGTACGCGTACGGCCGCCCCTGCCCTTCGCCTGCCGGCTCGGTTGACTGACCGTGGATCGGATCGGGCCTGCCCGTCGTGCGTCGGCCACGTCGGCTCCTCCTTCGTCCGGTTGTCCCCTCGACCGGGTTCGCTGTCTCCCCTCGACGCGGTCCGCCAAACGTTCGCGACCGTGCGGCCCGCCCACTGCCCTGTCGGCGACTGTTGACCGTCCGGGCCGGCTCCGTAGGATCGCGGATATCCCGGGGCCGGAAGCGTGCGCCAACTCCGGTGAGTTGGCCGGCCGGGACCTCGGTGGCAGCGGGGACGCCGGTACCACCAGACGGGGGCGACGGATGAGATTGCGTGAGGACGCGGCGGAGATCCGTGGCGAGTTGGTCGGCCTGCGCCGTGACCTGCACCGGATCCCGGAGGAGGGCCTGCACCTGCCACGCACCCAGGAACGCGTGTTGGCCGCCCTCGAACCGCTGCCGCTGGAGATCGACACGGGCTCGGCGCTCTCCTCGATCACCGCCGTGCTGCGCGGCGGCGCTCCGGGGCCGGCGGTGCTGCTCCGGGGCGACATGGACGCCCTTCCCATCACCGAGCGCAGCGGTGTCGACTACGGCTCGCGGCACGACGGGGTGATGCACGCCTGCGGGCACGACCTGCACACGGCCGGCCTGGTCGGGGCCGCCCGGCTGCTGGCCGCCCACCGGAACGAACTCGCCGGCGACGTCGTCTTCATGTTCCAGCCCGGGGAAGAGGGCTACGACGGCGCCGGCCAGATGATCGACGAGGGCGTGCTGACCGCCGCCGGCCGGCCGGTCGAGGCCGCGTACGGGCTGCACGTGCTCTCGTCCATCCTCGACCGTGGGGTCTTCGCCTCCCGTCCCGGCCCGCTGATGGCCGGCTCCGCCGGGCTCTTCGTCACCGTCGTCGGGGCGGGCGGGCACGGCTCCCGACCGCACGTGACCCTCGACCCGGTGCCGGTCGCCTGCGAGATGGTCACCGCACTGCAGACGATGGTCACCCGGCGGTTCGACGCGTTCGAGCCGGTGGTGCTCACCGTCGGCACCTTCCACGCCGGCACCCGACGCAACGTCATCCCGGACGAGGCGACCTTCGAGGCGACGGTACGTGCCTTCGACGCCTCAATCCATGCGGAGCTGGGCCGGCACGCGGTACGCCTGTGCGAGCAGATCGCGGCAGCACACGGCCTGCGCGCCGAGGTCCGGTACGAACCGGAGTACCCGGTCACGGTCAACGATCCCGCCGAGCACGACTACGCCGCCAGCACCGTCCGGGAGATCTTCGGCCCGGAACGGTTCGTCGAGATGCGCCATCCGTTGACCGGCTCGGAAGACTTCTCCCGGGTGCTGGGGCGGGTGCCCGGCGCCTTCGTCTTCCTCGGCGCCTGCGCCACAGGTGACCCGGACACGGCGCCCGGCAACCACTCGCCCCGGGCGGTGTACGACGACAGCGTGCTCGCCGACGGTGCCGCGCTCCTCGCCGAGCTGGCCGCCCGCCGGCTCCGCTGACGGAAGCTTCCGCGCGGAGGAAACCGCCCCGAACCAGCGGCAGCGCAACAACCTATTGTCCTAGGACGCCTTACGGATGGTGCGGCGGTCCACACTGCACACGCGCCCGGTTGCCTCGCCGGCCGCGAAGGCATATCAAGGACACAACCGACCGTGGAGGAGCGCTGATGCTTCCGGACAGGGCAAGGTTCCCGATGGTGCTCGTCGTCGCCGCCCTGGTCGCCGCCTCGGCGCCGGCCGCCGCCGTGCAGGGCGCGGCCGGCGACCACACCGCCGCCGGCCATCCCGGCGCACCGGCGAGGACGCCCACCGCCTACGGACACGGCGGGGCCGTCTCCACAGTCGACCCGACCGCGACGGCGGTCGGCCTCGACGTGCTGCGACGGGGCGGCAACGCGGTCGACGCGGCGGTTGCCGCAGCCGCCACGCTGGGCGTGACCGAGCCCTTCTCGGCCGGCATCGGGGGTGGCGGGTTCTTCGTCTACTACGACGCGCGCACCCGACTGGTGCAGACCATCGACGGCCGGGAGTCGGCACCCGCCGCGATGCGCGAGGACTCGTTCGTCGACCCGGCGACTGGCAGCCCGTACCCGTTCCAGGCGGCCCGGGTCAGCGGGCTCTCGGTCGGCGTACCCGGAACCCTGCTGACCTGGCACGAGGCGCTGCGCAGGTGGGGGAGCCGGCCACTGTCGGCGGTGCTCGCGCCTGCGGCGGAGGTGGCCGAGCGCGGGTTCGCGGTCGACGCGACGTTCCGGCAGCAGGTCGCGGACAATGCGGCGGCGTTCGCCCAGTTCGACGCGACCCGGGCGCTCTACCTGCCGGGCGGGGAGCCGCCGCTGGTCGGGTCGACGCAGCGCAACCGGGACCTGGCGGCGACCTACCGGCAGATCGCCCGGCACGGCGTGGACACCCTCTACGCCGGGCCGATCGGTGCCGACCTCGTCGCGGCAGTGCGCCGCCCGCCCGTCGCCGACGATCCGGCCGTGCCGTGGCAGTATCCGATCCGGCCCGGCGGGATGACCCGGGCCGACCTCGCCCGCTACGAGCTGCGGTTTCCCGCACCGACCCGGTCCGACTACCGTGGCTTCGAGGTGTACGGCATGTCGACCCCGTCCAGCGGCGGTGTCGCGGTCGGCGAGGCGCTCAACATCCTGGAGCGGTTCGACCTGTCGACGCTGACGGTCACCGAGGCGCTGCACCACTATCTGGAGGCGAGCGCCCTCGCCTACGCCGACCGGAACCGGTACGTCGCCGACGGCACCTCGCGGCGGGTCCTCGGCGAACTGCTCGGCGACCGGTACGCGGCCGAGCGGGCCTGCCGGCTGGATCCGACCCGGGCCGCGCCGAAGCCGGTGCCACCCGGCGACCCCGACGGCCGGTACGGCGGCTGCGCGACCGCCGCGTCCGGTGCCGAGGGCCACCCCGGGCAGAGCACCACGAATCTGACCGTGGCCGACCGGTGGGGCAACGTCGTGGAATACACGCTGACCATCGAGCAGACCGGCGGCAACGCGATGGTGGTGCCCGGGCGCGGATTCCTGCTCAACAACGAGCTGACCGACTTCAGCTTCGCCCAGACGCCCGGGGCGGCGCCGGACCCGAATCTGCCGGCTCCGGGCAAGCGCCCCCGCAGCTCGATGTCGCCGACGATCGTGCTCGACGACGGCCGGCCGTTCCTGGCGCTCGGCAGCCCCGGCGGGGCGACCATCATCACCACGGTGCTGCAGATGCTGGTCAACCGGATCGATCTGGGCATGTCGCTGCCGGAGGCGGTGGCGGCGCCCCGGGCGTCCCAGCGGAACAGCGCGACGCCGCAGGCGGAGCCGGCCTTCGCCGACCGGTACGGCGCCGAGCTCGCCGCCTTCGGCCATCCGCCGTTCGCCAATGCCGCCGAGCTGGGCGCGGCCACCGCGATCGAGTTCACCGGTCGGCGCGGCGTGGTGGCGGCGGCCGAACCGGTGCGGCGTGGTGGCGGGGCTGCTGCGGTCCTTCGGCCGGTCCGCCGGCTCTGAGTCGTCCGGCTGCCGGGTGGGGAGCGCCCGCGCCAAAATTATAGTTGACTTATATAAGGATCAGGTGACATTCTTCCTGTCGTGCAGGCGTTCGACGTGCCATCGACTCGGCCACTTCGGGAGGTCGACATCTGGCTCGAGCGCTTCCGCCGGTTCTGGGGCCGGCGCCTGGACGCGTTGGAGACAGAAGTTGCCCGCAGCAGGCGCGAGCGCCGCCCCCAGCGCCACAGCCCGGCCCGCGCTCTGCCGGCGGACCCGCAACCCCAGACCAGGAGCGAGGAAGAAACGTGATCGATATCGTCAACCAGATCAACGCGACCCACCGGGAGATCGGCGATCTGCCGGTCGCCACCGGGGCGGGCCGGTCGCTGCTGCTGCGCCGCAGCTACGACGCTCCGGTCGAGGAGGTCTGGAGCGCCTGCACCGAGCTCGACCGGATCAGCCGGTGGCTGGGCCCGATCGAGGGTGACCTGCGCCCCGGCGGCAAGTTCCAGCTCAGGGACAATGCCGGCGGGGAGATCCTGCGCTGCGAGAAGCACCGCCTGATCACGGTGACCTGGGTTCTCGGCGAGGGGATGGCCACCGAGGTCGAGGTTCGTCTGGCGCCCGGCGACGGCGCCGGCAGCACCGTACTGGAGCTGGAGCACAGCTCGCCGGCCGAGATCGTCGACGAGTTGGTGCGTACCTACGGTCCCGGCGGCACGATCGGGCTCGGCGGCGGTTGGGACCTCACCCTGCTCGGCCTCGACCTGCATCTGCGGGGCACGGAACTCGACCCCGAGACCTGGGAGGAGAGGCCGGAGGTCAGGGAGTTCGCCACCCGTAGCTGCCACGCCTGGGGGCCGGCGATCCAGGCCGCCTGGGGGACCAGCGACGAGGATCTCGCGGCGGCGATCGCGTTCGGCGTACAGCACTTCGCTTCCGACGCCGGTGGTGACGGCAATGGCTGACCGCCGGACGGCGGCGGCGCCCGCTCGGGTGCCGACCGAGCCGACCGGAGCCGCACCCCGGGCCGCCGACGCGGTGGTGGGCCGGCCGCACGGCGCCGCCACCGGGCCGACCCGCACCCTACTCGCCTGCGGCCTCGTCGCCGGCCCGCTCTACATCGTCGTGGTCGTCGCGCAGATGCTCGGCAGGGACGGGTTCGACATCAGCCGGCATCCGGCCAGCCTGCTGAGCAACGGCGACCGGGGCTGGATCCAGATCGCGAACTTCGCGGTCAGCGGTCTGCTGTTCGTGGCGTACGCGATCGGCCTGCGCCGGCTGCTGACGGCGGAGGGCGGCCGGGGTCGTGGCTGGGGGCCCCTGCTGGTCGGGGTCTTCGGCGCCGGGATGGTCGGCGCGGCAGTCTTCTCGGCGGATCCGGTCGACGGCTTTCCGCCCGGTACGCCGGGCGGCCCGCCGACGACGGTCAGTGTGTCCGGAATGCTGCACTTCCTCGTTGCCGGGCTCGCGTTCCTCGCCCTGGTCGCGGCATGCTTCGTCTTCGCCCGGCGGTTCGGCGAGGCCCGCCGCCGCGCCTGGGCGGCGTTCAGTACGACGACCGGCGCGCTCTTTCTCACGGGCTGGATGTCCATCTTTGCGTTTCCGGGCGCGCGGCCGGCCAATGTCGCCTTCGCCGTGGCGATCGGGCTGGTGCTGGTCTGGACATCGCTGCTCGCCGTGCGCCTGCTGAGTCCGCCCGGCCCGGGGTGACAGCCGGCCGGGGCGGAGCGGCCACCGCCGACCAGACCGGGTGATCCCGGACAACGGGGGATTCGGCGGTGGCCGCCGCTCCGGCCCGGGGAGCGGGTCGACCCCGGCCGGATCCCGGTGCCGGCCAATGTCCCGGTTGCGTGTGATGTCCGGTTCGGTTTGGTGGTCGGCGTGCCGGTGGGGAATGCTGGGTGGGGGCCGGTCGTTACATCATGCGTACGGCCGAGTAGCACCCCTGGTCGGCCGGGGGCTTGCGGGTGGGTGGCGGGGAATGATCCCCACCCACCGGTCGTTACATGTGGTGTTCGCCCGAGTACGAGCCGTCCCCCCCGGCAGCATCCCGTGCTCGGGTGTTCTTGCTTCTGTCGTCTCTGGAGACCGCCGGTGTGCTGGTTTCGGGACGTGATGTTTCCTCCATTGACACCCCGGTCGCTGTGGCGGTGGGTGTTCATCCCCGAATGGAAGGTGGACCGTCATGAACACGATGTTGTTCGGTCGGTGGCTTCCGGCCATGTCGCAGACTTCGTTCGTGCGTAGGTCCGTGTTGGGTGTGGCTGGTCTGGCGTTCGTCGGTGGTGCGGTCGCGGGCCCGTCGGTGGCCGCGCAGGCCGGCCCGGAGCATGCCGGTAGCCTGGTGGCCGCTTCGGTCATGGTCGACAACGGCGACCACAAGGGTGACAAGGGCGACAAGGGTGGTGGGCCGTCGCGGGACCGGTTGGTGCCGCACGGTGTGCAGGGTGTGCAGTCGCGGATCGACATCTCGCCGGAGCGGGCGGCGAGTGTGAAGGCGATCGTGGCGGCGACGAAGAAGGCGGGTCTGGACGAGCGGGCCGCGGTGATCGCGGTCGGCACGTCGCTGCAGGAGTCGAAGTTGGAGAACCTGGGTCATCTGGGTGACCGTAACGACCATGACTCGCAGGGCCTGTTCCAGCAGCGGCCGTCGTCGGGTTGGGGCACGGTGGAGCAGATCACCGACCCCGAGTACGCCACGACCGCGTTCCTGAAGGGTCTGCGGCAGGTCGACGGCTGGCATGAGCTGCCGCTGACCGTGGCCGCGCAGAAGGTACAGGTGTCGGCGTACCCGGACGCGTACGCCAAGTGGGAGGACCAGGCCGCCGACCTCGTCGCCGACGCCTGGACCACCAGCTGACACACCAGCACAACAGAACAGAACAGACCAACCCCGCTGGCCGGGTCCCCACCCCAGGGGACCCGGCCATGTCGTGGACGGGACCTGGCACACTACCGGCGTGGCTGAGGATCCCAACTTTTTGATCGTGCTGCGCGGCTACGACCGGGACGAGGTACGTGAGCTGACCCGGCGGGGAAACCAGGCGCTCGCCTCCGGCGATCCGGCGGAGCGTGCCGCCGTCGCGGAGCAGCTCCGCCGGCCGCAGCTGACGGTGCGGTTGCGCGGCTACGACCGGCAGCAGGTGGCGGAGCACTTCGGTCAGCTCGCCGCCCGGTTGGCGAGCTGACCGGAGTCCCTTCTCACCGGGGCCAGTCAGCCAGCCTGGCCCGGATCGCGCGGACCGCGTCGGCGTCGCGACCGTACCTGGCGAACCGCTGGTCGGGGAGCCGGTCCAGGTAGCGGCCGGCGGCGGCGATGTCGTCCGGCTCGATCGCCGGGTCGTACTCGGTGGCGAGCCGGATCAGGTCGGCCACGGCGTACCGGTCGAGGGCCGCCGCGACGTCGATGTAGTCCCGGACCTCACGGCGGGTGACCAGGGCGGCTGTCTTGCTGGCCACCAGGTCCTGGACGTGCATCACCGGCCCGAGGTCCATCACCACCGGGCTGCGGTGCCGGTCCAGCCGACCGAGGCTGAGCCGCAGACTGCGGCCGCCCCGGTCGACCAGGAAGTCCTTCATGTCCAGCGCGAACCCGCTGAAGAGTCCGGCCAGGTCACCCGAGGGATCCTCGTCCGCGACCGTGAAACCGGCCGCTTCCAGTGCCGCCCGCACCTCCGCCCCGGCGCTGGCCGCCGCACCGTCGGTGTCGGCGAAGAGGTCGATGTCCTCGGTCGGCCGGAAGACCAGGCCGTGTGCGGCCCAGGCCACCCCGCCGCCGAGGACGAAGCCGTGCTTGTCGGCCACGGAGAGGGCGACCCGGGCGACCTGGCGGTAGAAGTCGTCGAGGTGCGTGGTGGTCATGCCGCCCGGCGGCCGGCGGTGGCCAGCGACGGGTGCCGCCGTTCCCAGGCAGCCCGTACCCCGCGGGGCAGGTTCAGTGCCGACCAGATCCGGCGGAGGGTCCGGCCGTCGAGTAACCGGCGCAGGTCGTCGGAGCGGGTCGCCTCGCGCAGGACGTTCTCGTACATCCAGAGCAACTGGTCCGGATCGTCCAGGTCGAAGCTGCGGTCCGGCCCCCACATCAGGCGCAGCGGCAGGACCACCGTCCCGTGGGTGGGCCCGGTCAGCTCCGACACGGTCCGGGTCACCACGGCGGGCCGGCCCGGACGGGCCAGGTAGGCCACGCCGGCTCCGGTCGCGTCGGCGTACTGCATGGGCTCAGGGTAGCCCGACGCTGGCCGATCCGGTTCATCCGTACCCGATTTCGCTGGTCTGTCCGGGCTCCGTTGTCGCTACAAATCCGGAATGCCGGACCGGTCCCGCCGGTTGTATCTCCCGGTACGCCCGCGAGCTCAGCCCCCTGGATCGCGGGCGTACCTCTTCTGTTCCGTGCCGGGGCTCCTTCCGGCATGTCGGTAGCAGCACCTCGAGTACCTCGTACCTACCGGAATCAAGATCGAAAGGGCATCCATCACATGAATCCGATCTTCGGACGATGGTTCCCCGCCATCACGGAGACCGCTCGTACCCGGTGGCTTCCGGCCATCGCCGCACATCCGGCGGCGCGCCGGCTTCCCGCCGTCGCGGAAACGCCGCTCGCCCGCCGGTCCGCGCTCGCCGTGGCTGGTCTGACCTGCGCGGCCGCCTGCTCGGCGGTGGCCGGCCCGGCGGCTGTGGTCGCCGCCTCCGGCGACCCGGGCACCCGGCAGGCGGCCTACACCCAGTCGCTGCGGGCCGACGACCCCGACCTGGCGGACCGGTCCCGGCCGGCCGACGACGGGAACTCGGACGACGACGGGAACTCGGACGACAACACGTCCCGGGACAAGCTTGTCCCGCACGGCGTGCAGGGCGACCAGGCGCGGATCGCCCTCGACGACGACCAGCGGGACAACGCCCGCGAGATCGTCCGGGTGGCCCGGAAGCTCGACATGGGCCAGCGGGGTGCGGTGATCGGCGTGGCCACCTCGTTGCAGGAGTCGAAGCTGCGCAACCTCGGCCACCTGGGCCAGTGGAACGACCACGACTCGCTGGGGCTGTTCCAGCAGCGGCCGTCGTCGGGCTGGGGTTCGCCGGACCAGATCAGGGACCGGGAGTACTCGTCCGCCGCGTTCTTCAACGGGCTCAAGCGGGTCGACCGGTGGTGGGACCGGCCGCTGACCGACGCCGCCCAGGCGGTACAGGTGTCGGCGTACCCGTTCGCGTACGCCCAGTGGGAGGACCAGGCGGCCGACATCGTCGCGGACGTCTGGTCCCGGTAACCGGCAGGACGAACGGGAACGGACGGGTACCGGGACGGGACGGGGAGGTCGGCCGACGCCGGCCTCCCCGAGCCCTCAGATCCAGTTCTTCCTGTGGAACGCCACGTAGAGGGCGATCGCCAGCCCGAAGGTCACCACGAGGGAGACGACGAACTCCACCGAGGTGTGTCGCCACGGAAAGTCGATGTTCTGCCCGAAGAACCCCGTCACCGCCGCCGGTACGGCGATCACGGCCGCCCACGCCGTCACCTGCTTGACGATCAGGTTGAGCTGGTTGTTCTGCAACATCAGGTTCGTCTCGAGCATCGTGGTGTTGAGGTCGCGCAGCGAGTCGCTCCACTCGATGACCCGCAGCACGTGGTCGTAGAGGTCCTGGTAGTACGGCAGCATCTCCTCGTCGATGGTGTGCATGGTCGGGCGCATCAGGGCGTTCACCACCTCCCGCATCGGAAGGGTGACCTGACGCAGCCGGACCAGGTCGCGTCGGGCGACGAAGATCCGCTTCTGCACCTCGTTGCGGTTCAGGCCGTCGCCGGCGCCGGTGTCGCGCTCCGCCGCCCCGCCGCCGGCGGCGAACATGGCACCCTGCACCCGTTCGAGCGTCGCGTCGAGTTGCTGTACGACCGAGAAGTGACCGTCGATCAGGGTGTCCAGCAGCCCGTAGAGCAGGTACGCGACGCCGTGCCGGGCCAGGTCGACGGTCTCGTCCCAACGGGCCAGCACCTCCCGGATGTCGAACTGGTCGCCGTAGCGGACCGTGACCAGGGCCCGCGGTTTGACGAACGCCGAGACCTCGTTGTCGAGGAGTCCGCCGGCCGCGCCCACCCGTACCATGTAGGTGTTCAGGAACAGGTGGGTGTCGTACCGGTCGAGCTTCGCCCGCTGGTCCTGCTGGACGATGTCCTCCAGCGCCAGTGCGTGCATGCCGAGTTCCTCGGCGAGCAGTTTCAGGTCGTCCTCGGTCGGCAGGCAGAGGTCCAGCCAGATCACCACCCGGTCGTCGGCGGCGAGCCGGTCACCGATCTCGGTGGCCGGGAAGCCCTGGTCGACGAGGGCGCCGTCGCGGTACATCCGGGTGTTGCTCACCGGCCCGCCGTTTCGTCCCGCACGTCACCGACGGTAGGCGGGCGGTGGCGCGCGGCGGGCCGGTTCCTCGAAGGTGACCGGCGGCACGTCGGGGGGCGGGGTACGGGTCGCCGGATCGCCGGGGCGTATGGTGGTCCGGCTCAGCTGCCAGACCATGACGCTCCGGTCGAACCGGTCGTTGTCGTGCACCTGGTGCGTCGCGGGCGATCGATGCACAGGAGGGTCCGGGGCGTCGGCGAGTGAGCCGTAGCCATGTGAGTTTGTCAAGACCAGGTCACGAAATCTTGCGAAACTTCCTCGTCTTCGAATAAGTTCCTCCAGGCAACAAAAGTGTGTCAGTCGATCCTGACGACTGCCCGGAGGCAACAATGATGTTGGTGACGCGGCACGGCCATCGGCCGCCGGACGCGCGTGCTCTCCTCTGGCGCCCCGATGACGGGCGGCCGGTCCCGGCCGCCTCCCACCGGTCCGCCGTGCCGGTCCGACCCGGGGAGGGCCGGCGATGAGCGACGCTCCCGTCCTGCTGGAGATGCGCGGGATCACCAAGGAGTTCCCCGGGGTCAAGGCGCTCTCCGACGTCAACCTGGTCGTCCGGGCCGGCGAGATCCACGCGATCGCGGGGGAGAACGGCGCCGGCAAGTCCACCCTGATGAAGGTGCTCAGCGGGGTCTACCCGTACGGCAGCTACTCGGGCGAGATCCGCTACCGGGGAGCCGAGAGCCGCTTCTCCGACATCCGCGCCAGCGAGCATGCCGGCATCGTGATCATCCACCAGGAACTCGCCCTGGTGCCCGGAATGTCCATCACCGAGAACATCTTCCTCGGCAACGAGCCCGGGCGCGGTGGCGTGATCGACTGGAAGGTCGCCAACCGGCGCGCCCTGGAGCTGATGGCCCGGGTGGGGCTGCGGGAGGACCCGGACACGCTGGTCAAGGACATCGGCGTGGGCAAGCAGCAGCTCGTCGAGATCGCCAAGGCCTTCGCCAAGGACGTCAAGCTGCTCATCCTGGACGAGCCGACCGCCGCGCTCAACGAGGCCGACTCCCAGCACCTGCTCGACCTGCTGCGCGGCTTCAAGCAGCGCGGCATCACCTCGATCATCATCTCGCACAAGCTCAACGAGATCGCCGAGGTCGCCGACTCGATCACCATCCTGCGGGACGGCCGGACCATCGAAACCCTGGACGTCAGGGCGGACGGGGTGGACGAGGACCGGATCGTCCGGGGCATGGTCGGCCGGGAACTGCAGAGCCGCTTCCCCGACCACACGCCCACGATCGGCGAGGTCTTCTTCGAGGTGCGGGACTGGACCGTCCGGCATCCCGTCTCCGCCGACCGGATGGTGGCGAAGGGGTCCAGCTTCACCGTCCGGCGCGGCGAGATCGTCGGGTTCGCCGGGCTGATGGGCGCCGGCCGCACCGAACTGGCGATGAGCGTCTTCGGCCGGTCCTACGGCGTCTACCAGAGCGGGCAGATCTTCAAGGACGGCCGGGAGATCGTGCTGAGGTCGGTGGCGGACGCCATCGCGCACGGACTGGCGTACGTCAGCGAGGACCGCAAGTCGCTCGGCCTGAACCTGCTCGACGACATCAAGACCTCGGTGGTCTCCGCCAAGCTGTCCAAGATCGCCAAACTCGGCGTGGTCGACGCGGTACGCGAGTACGGGGCCGCCGAGAGCTATCGCAAGAGCCTGCGGGTCAAGGCCCCCTCGGTCGACGAGGGCGTCACCAAGCTCTCCGGCGGCAACCAGCAGAAGGTGGTGCTGGCCAAGTGGATGTTCACCGACCCGGACCTGCTCATCCTCGACGAGCCGACCCGGGGTATCGACGTCGGCGCCAAGTACGAGATCTACGGGATCATCCAGCAGCTCGCCGACCAGGGTAAGGGCGTCATCGTCATCTCCTCGGAGCTGCCAGAGCTGATCGGCCTCTGCGACCGCATCTACACGGTCTTCGAGGGCACGATCACCGGCGACATCGCCCGGGCCGACGCCGATCCCGAACTCCTCATGAAGCAGATGACCTCAGCGAAGAAGGCGCAGACGCGGTGAGCCGTTTAAAGGACCTCCAGAAGTCTCTGTTCGCGGGGACGACATCCAACACCCGGCAGTTCGGGATGATCTTCACGCTGGTGGCGATCGTCCTGCTCTTCCAGATCCTGACCGACGGGCTGACGCTGAACTCCGGCAACATGATCTCGCTGGTCAGCCAGTACTCGTACATCCTGATCCTGGCGATCGGGATGCTGATGGTGATCGTCGCCGGTCACATCGACCTGTCGGTCGGCTCGATCGCCGCCTTCGTCGGCATCGTGGTGGCCCGGGCCATGCAGGACTGGTCGCTGCCCTGGCCGGCGGCGATCCTCTTCGGCCTGGTCGTCGGCGCCGTGATCGGTGCCTGGCAGGGCTTCTGGGTCGCCTACATCGGGGTGCCGGCGTTCATCGTCACCCTGGCCGGCATGATGCTGTTCCGGGGCGGCAACCAGTTCATCGGCAGCGCCGACACCATCCCGGTGCCGGAGGGCTTCCGGCAGATCGGCGCCGGCTTCCTGCCGGAGGTCGGCCCGAACACCGGCTACAACAACCTCACGCTGCTGCTCGGGCTGCTCGTCGCGGCGGCCATCGTGCTGCGGGAGTGGAGGCTGCGACGCACCCGGCGCGAGATGGACGCCGACGTCGCGCCGATGTGGATCTCGTTCATCCGGGTCGCGCTCCCGGTCGCCGTCGTGATCTACGCGGCGTTCCGGTTCGCCGGTGGCCGGGTCGGCACCAGCTTCCCGATCTCCGGCATCATCCTCGGCGTCCTGGTGGTGATCTACTCCTTCGTCACCCGGAACACCGCCGGCGGCCGGCACATCTACGCGGTCGGCGGCAACTCGCGGGCCGCGGAGCTCTCCGGGGTCAAGCTCAAGCGGGTCAACTTCCTGGTCATGATGAACATGTCGGTCCTGGCCGCGCTGGCCGGCATGATCTTCGTCGCCCGTTCCGCCGCCTCCGGGCCGCAGGACGGAATCGGCTGGGAACTGGACGCCATCGCCGCGGTCTTCATCGGTGGCGCCGCCGTCTCCGGCGGCCTCGGCACCATCAGCGGCTCCATCGTCGGCGGTCTGGTGATGGCCGTGCTCAACAACGGCCTTCAGCTGATGGGCGTCGGCTCGGACCGGGTCCAGATCATCAAGGGTCTGGTCCTGCTGCTCGCCGTCGCCCTCGACGTATACAACAAGAACCGAGGGCGCTTCTCGATCATCGGATCGGTGACCCGCCCGTTCCGCCGGGAGGCGCCCCCCGGGCCGCCGCCCTCGACCGTCGAGGCGGGTCAGGAGCCCGCCAAGACTCCGGTGGCCGGCTGACGGCCACCACCGGCGGGGGCGGAAGACCTCCGTCCCCGCCTCCCCACCACCTTGCGAAGAAGGGCAACCTGCAATGCGAAAATTCCTAGCCAGGGGTGTCGCCGCCGGCGCCATCGCCCTGCTGGCCCTGACGGCCTGCTCCGAGCGGTCCGGCAGCGGCGGCGAGGAGGCCGGGGCCGAGAAGGGCTTCGCCGCCGACTCGCTGATCGGCGTGGCCCTGCCGGCGAAGACCTCCGAGAACTGGGTGCTCGCCGGTGACCTGTTCACCAACGGCCTCAAGGAGGCCGGGTTCCAGTCCGACGTGCAGTACGCCGGTGCCACCAGCACCGTCGCCGACCAGCAGGCACAGATCTCCGCCATGGTCACCAAGGGCGCCAAGGTGATCGTGATCGGCGCGACCGACGCCGCGCAGCTCACCACCCAGGTCAACGCCGCCAAGGCGGCCGGCGCGACCGTGATCGCCTACGACCGGCTGATCAAGAACACCGAGAACGTCGACTACTACGTGGCGTACGACAACTTCAAGGTCGGCCAGCTCCAGGGCCAGGCGCTGCTGGAGGGCATGAAGGCGAAGAAGCCGAACGGCCCGTACACCATCGAGCTCTTCTCCGGCTCGCCGGACGACAACAACTCGGGCGTCTTCTTCAACGGCGCGATGGACGTGCTGCAGAAGGAGATCGACGCCGGCAACGTGGTGGTCGGCTCGGGGCAGACCGACATCAAGCAGACCGCCACCGACGGCTGGAAGGCCGAGAACGCCCAGCGGCGGATGGACTCGCTGCTCACCTCCACCTACACCGGCAAGACGCTGGACGGCGTCCTCTCCCCGAACGACACCCTGGCCCGGGCCATCCTGACCTCGGTCAAGGGCGCCGGCAAGCCGCTGCCGGTGGTCACCGGGCAGGACTCCGAGGTGGAGTCGGTCAAGTCGATCGTGGCCGGCGAGCAGTACTCGACCATCAACAAGGACACCCGGGCCCTGGTCAAGGAGACCATCGAGATGGTCAAGGCCCTGCAGGCCGGTGACGACCCGAAGGTCAACGACACCGAGTCCTACGACAACGGCGTGAAGGTCGTTCCGGCCAACCTGCTGGAGCCGCTGATCGTCACCAAGAAGAACGTGGTCGAGGCGTACGCCAACGACCCGAAGCTGGCCCCGCTCACCACCGGCGCGCAGTAACGCCGACCGGCGGGTAGGACCATCCGGGTCCCCGGGATCGACGAGATCCCGGGGACCCGTTCCAGCTCTGCGTCACCCGGTCACCAGCAGGGCGGTCCGGCCGCCGTCGCGGGCCGACAGCAGCTCCTTGGGTGTCACGTCCGGTAGGAGCGAGCTGCCGGTAGAAAGCTGATGGTGTCTGTTCACGCCGCGACGCAGGGGCCGTCTTTGTTCGTCCGTCTCAGCAGAGGAGAGAACGATGCCGAGTGTCTTTTCCCGAATCATCGCCGGCGAGTTGCCGGGCCGCTTCGTCTGGAAGGACGACGAGGTGGTCTGTTTCCTGAGCATCGCACCGCTGCGGCCGGGGCACACCCTGGTCGTGCCTCGCCAGGAGATCGACAACTGGACGGATCTACCCGTTGATCTGCTGGGCAGAGTGATGAACGTGGCTCAGGTGATCGGGCGGGGAGTCGAGCGGGGATGGGACGCGCCGCGCTCAGGACTGGCCATCGCGGGTTTCGAGGTCCCGCACTGCCACGTGCACGTCAGCCCCATCTGGGACATGGACGATCTCGACTTCAAGAACATCAAGCCGGAGACCGACGAGGCGGCGCTCGACGAGGCCGCGAAGAGGCTACGGGGCGCTCTGCGGGAGCTGAACCACGGACAGTTCGTGCCGACCACCTGACCTCGATCGCTTCAGGGGGCTGGTTTGTGGCACGACCGGCACGCGCACCAGCTCGTGGAACTGGTCACGGGACGAGCGGGCCAGGATGACGGTGTACGCGGCGCCGATGCCCAGGATCCCCCGCCGAGCAGCGCGAGCCCGCCCGCCGTTGCCGAGGTGAGCGTTCGGCGGATGCACCTTGTCGCGCCGGTCGCGGTCAGCGTGCGCAGGTCGCCCGCCGCCCCGGCCCGCTCGCCGCCGTCCTACTCGCCACCGGAATCAGGTCGCAGATCGAGGACTTCCCGAGCCTGGCCCCCGCGTCCAGAGTGGTGAGCCGGTCCAGGTGAAACTGCGGGCCGGTCGGCCGGCCGTCCTCTACGTCAGTGTTCACGTGCGGCTGTGTGCCTGTTCGGCAGCGCGATACCTTCGGCGACCAAGATCGTGCCGTCAACCATGGCGTCACCCTGACGGCCAGCGGGCCTACCACCTACGGCACCGTGGCGCGGACGGAGACTGCCGGCCGCGTCGCTACGCGGGACGTCGCACTCGGCGGGCACGCCGAGCATTGGGGAGTTGTTCAGTGACATCGAGTTCATCGCGCCTTCGGGGCAGGATCTCAACCGTGCTGGCGTGGGGACGTGCAGCCGACCGCGGGCGCGACCGGTGGCGGACCACCGTGGTGACCGTGGTCGCCGCAGTGGTAGCTGCGGCGTCCACCGGAGTTGTCGGTACGCCCGCTACCGCCAAGCCGACCGAGGACAAGACCAAACCGGTTGACTACACATCATTCGTCAATCCGTTCGTCTCGACGGCGGGTGACGACGGCAACGACCTGCCCGGCGCCCAGGCACCGAACGGCATCGTGAAGGTCAATCCCCTCACCATGCCAGGTCGTAACCACACGGGCTACGACTACAACCAGACCCGTATCGCCGGATTCACGCAGACGAACCTTGACGGAGTCGGCGGCTCTGGCGGCGGCGGCGACATCCTCGTGGTGCCGACGGAGGTCGAGTACGGGGCCCGGCCGTCGACCGGTTCGTACTCGCATCCGTTCACGCACGACGACGAGACCGCGACCCCCGGGTACTACCAGGTGCGTCTGGGCGAGATCTCGGGCCATGACACTGCCGTGCGCAACGGCCCGGGCACGATCAACGCCGAGGTGACCGCGACAACCCGTACCGCACTGCACCGCTACGCCTTCCCCGACGGCGCCAGGCCCGAACTCGTCGTCGACCTGCACCACAACTTCACGAGCCGTACCGGCTCGTCGGTCGACGTCGAGCGTCTCGGTGACGGCCGGGTCGCGCTGTCGGGTGACATCAGCGGGAGCTTCAACGGAGCGTCCTACGCACTGCACTACTACGCCGAGACCGAGCAGCCGGTCGTGTCGTTCACGACGTGGGGATCGGGCGAGTTCGGCGGCGCGGCATCCCGGCGCGGCACCGACACCGGTGCCATTCTCACCTTCGCGCCGGAGGACGCGGGTGAGATCGGCCTGCGGATCACGGTCTCGCCGATCAGTGCGGACCAGGCGCGCATCGACCAGGGCGCCGAGGTGGGAGACCTCTCCTTCGACGACGTACGGGCGGGAACGAAGGCCGTCTGGAACAAGCGGCTCGGCCGCGTCGATGTCTCGGCCTCGGCAAAGGCCGACTCCGACGGTAGCCTGCGCCGCCTGTTCTACACCCACCTGTACCGAATGTTCGCGCTCCCGATGAACGCGACGAGCACGTCCGGTACGTACCGCGGTGTCGACGGCGTGGTGCACAAGGTCGACGCCTTCACCTACTACGACGCATGGTCGTCGTGGGACGACTTCCGCAAGTACTCCGTGTTCGCATACGTCGACCCCGAGATGTACCGCGACATGATCCAGTCGCTCATCTACCTCTTCGCCGACGTGCAGAGCACCGGCAAGGGCATCGGCGGGCTCACCCACTCCGTGCCCACCGTACGGTGGGAGCGCTCGGCGGTCATCGTTGCCGATGCGCTCTCCAAGGGCTTCACCGGCTTCGACCGCCTCGACCAGGCGTATCCCGCGCTGAAGAGCTACGTCGGCTTCTACAACGGCAACCAGCTCCGCCAGGGATACATCGAGAACCGCCCCGGCGACTCGGTGCAGCGTGGATACGACCAGTGGGCGCTGGCGATCGTCGCCGACGCGCTCGGCCGGGCCGACGACGCGAGGCAGTTGCGGGCGCAGGCCGCGCTGCCGATCGCGAACCTGTACAAGCCGGGCGCGTGGACGGCGGCCGACGGCACCAGGGTCGGGCTGCTCACCCCGCGCGACGCGGCCGGCAACTGGGGCGATGTCGATCACGCGCGCTTCGAGGCGGCAAACCTCTACCAGGGCACGCTCTGGCAGTACAACTGGTATCCGGCCTACGACATGGACGGCGTCGTCGCGGCGATGGGCGGCCCGGAGGCGGCGCGCCGTGCGGTCGTGCACTTCATGGGCGAGGACGATCCCGACAACGGCCTCGGCATGCTGCACTCGAACGCGAACGAGATCGACCTGCAGGCGCCCTACCTGTTCAACTACGTGGGGCTTCCGAGCCTGACCCAGAAATGGGTGCGCACGATCTACACGAAGGAGAGCTGGAACCGCTACATCGCCACGGGCAGCACCGACGAGTACCCGAGTGGTGGCGGCGAATTCCGCCCACCGGTCAAGACCAAGGTCTACCAGCTCGACCCGCGCGGCTTCTTGCCGACCATGGACAACGATGCCGGCACGATGTCGACGATGTTCGTCGCCGCGGCCATCGGCCTGTTCCCGGTGACCGCCGGCTCGGCGCAGTACCAGATCGGCTCGCCGTTCTTCGACCGCGCGACGATCTCGTACGCCGACGGGCGCACGTTCACCGTCTCGGCCGGCGGCGTCTCCGACGACTCGTACTACATCCAGTCGGCCTCGCTGAACGGTGCGGCATTCGGCAACACCTGGCTCGACTACCGCACGCTCGTCAACGGCGGCTCGCTGGACGTGCGGATGGGCGCCAGGCCGTCCGGCTGGGGTGCGCACAGCAAGCCGGCGTACTCGATGAGCACCGCGGGGCACGGCAACGGTGGCGGCACCCCGAGCGGCTACACCGTGCACGCCTCGCCCATGACGATCTCCGCTCGGGCCGATGGTCGCGTCAACGGCGCGATCGAACTCTCGTTGGGCGGCGGCGCCAGGTTCCGCGGCGCTCGCGGCAAGAGCTACATCGGGAGAGGCGCGGCCGCGATCCACGGCCTGCCGGCCGGCGTGTCGGGGGATGTCGTGGGCGTCAACGCGACGACGGTCCGCGTCGTGCTCTCGGGTTCGGCCACCACGGGCGCGCGCTTCCACGTCACCTTCGCCGACTCCGCGTTCGCCGGTCGCGTCCCGGCCTCGCGGGTGACCGGCGACGGCCTGTCGTCGCGGCGTGCGCTGTCGATCTCGGTCGCCGCGGCGGAGCGGGCGAAGCTGCAGAAGCTCGTCGACGAGGGCGTACTCGTGCGCCAGGGGAACTACTCCTTCGCCTCCTACCACGCGTTCCGCGGAGCGCTCGCGCGTGCCCAGACAGCGCTCGCCGACGACTCGTCGACCACGTCGACCCTGCGCAACGCGGCGGAGTCGTTGAACGGCGTGATCGCCGCGCTCACCCTCGACCAGGGCGGCTACCGCGTGCTGGAGGCCGAGCAGTCCGACGAGTGGTCGGGCGGCGACCTGAAGAACGAGGCGTACTCCTCGAACGGCAACCTCGGGGGAGTGCGTGACGGATCGTGGATCCGGTACAGGAACCTCGACTTCGCCGGTGTCGCGCCGAAGACGCTGACGATCCGGTACTCCAGCACGTATCCGCCCAGCGGCGCACCGAGCGCCGTCGAGGTGCACGCCGGGACGCAGGACGGTCCGATCGTCGGCAGGGCGGCGCTGCCCGGTACCGGCAACTGGGGCAACTACGTCACCGCCCAGGCGGAGATCACCGATCCTCAGGCGCTCCTGCGGGCCCGCGACGTGACGCTCGTCTTCCACGCCCCGGCAGAGCAGGACTGGGTGTCGAACTTCGACTGGTTCCAGTTCCTCTCGACCGCGCCCGGCGAGGAGCCCGAGAACCCGGGTGGCACGCTCACGCCGCTCACCGCGACGAACACCGCCCAGACGGGTAACGGCCGGCTGCCGCTCAACCTGTCGCGCGGGTTGTTCGAGAACGTGACCGAGGGTGCGTGGGCGCGGTGGAGCGACGTCGACCTCGGCGGGGACGGCGTGGCGAGCATCACCGTGTCGTACGACAAGCCGCGCTCCCGCGCGGCGTCGGACTCGCACATCGAACTGCACCTCGGCGCGGCCGAGGACGAGCGCATGATCGACATCCAGCTCCCCTACACCGGTGACGGCTGGGGCACCGAGGGCACGGTCACGGTGGGGGTCCCCGCGTCGGTGTTCGCGGGCGTGCAGGACGTCGTCGCGGTGTTCCGCTCCACCGACCACAGCGACGCGCAGCCGTACGTCGCGAACGTGACGTCGCTGACGTTCACGACGGCCGCACCCGCGCCGAGCAGCGTGGTGGTCGAGGCCGAGAACTGGGCCGGCAACAGCGGCAACGGTCTCAAGAGTGAGCAGAACACCTGGGACGACGGGACGCACGTCACGAACCTGGGCGCCACCTACAACGGTGCGTGGCTCGACTACGACACGATCGACTTCGGGCCCAGGGCGCTCGAGCGGGTTTCTGTGCACTACGTGAACAACTCCTCGCGGTGCGGCCAGAACTCGGCGATCGACGTCTACCTCGACCACTTCGATCCGGCCTCGCCCGGTGACCCGTACGTCAGCGTCCCGCTTCCGGTGACGGGCTCGGCGTGGCAGAACGCGGGGACCACGACGGTCTCGCTGCCTGCTGGCCTGACCGGATCACACCGGGTCTTCCTGCGGCTGCGGACCACCCCCGACGGCAACCATCCGTATGTGGCGAACATCGACAATCTGACGTTCGCGACGGCTCCGGTGGGCGAGGATCCGCCGGGCGGCGACGGGCCGGTGGACAAGTCGGCGATCAACGGCGCGATCACCGAGGCGGCGACGTACGTCGGTGACAGGCCGCGCTACGGAAGCATCGATTTCGGGGTGTTCGAGCGTGAGCTCGACAAGGCCCGCGCGGTCGCCGGATCCGGGACCGCGACACAGCCCGAGGTCGACGCCCAGGCGCGGGCCCTGCGACTGGCGTTCGGTCAGCTGATCCCGCGGGCACGGCTGTCGCTCGAGAACGCCGTCGAGCGGGCCGACTCGGTCACGATGCGTCGGTACACCGACGCGTCGTGGGCGGCGCTGGCCGGCGCGCGTACCGCGGCCAAGGCCAGGCTCGCGGATGCCGGGGCGAGTGATGCGGCGTTGAGCGACGCGGAGGCGGCGCTCACCAGGGCACTCTCCGGCCTGAAGGTCAAGTCGGACGAGGTCCCGGCGGCCCCGGCGGCCGTCTCGATCGAGAGTGACGCGAGCAGCGTCACGGTGCGCTGGTCGGCCCCTGAGGACGACGGCGGCTCGCCCGTGAAGGGGTTCGTGGTCGCGCTCAGGGACGGGCACGAACTCGTCGTCGACGATGCCGGGCAGACGTCGGCCGTCTTCACCTGGCTCAAGCGCGGCACCGTGGCACGTGCCCGGGTCCGCGCCGTGAATGCGGTCGGGGCATCCGCATGGTCGTCGTTCACCGAGCCCGTCAACGTCGGCGCGGGTGCGCCGTGCGCACCGACGGTCGCCGCCGTGACGGCCGTTGGCAAGGATGTCCGCGTCTCGTGGACGCCGGACGGTGATGGTGGCGCCAGGATCCTGGCCTACCGCGTGACCCTCGACCAGAAGCGCACGCAGATCGTCGCGGGCAGTGCCCGCGAGGTCGCGTTCCCCGGAGCTGGCGGCGGTTCCCACACGGCGCGGGTGGTGGCGATCAACGCCGTGGGTACCTCGGCCATGCCCGCTTCCGTGGCTGCCGCGGCGGAGACGTCGGGCGGCGCGTCGACGGCGGTGGCACCCGGACCGTTCCCGTCGGAGGTGTTGTCGGCGCGCTACGACTCGGACTCGTGGCCGGCCACGCCGGACGGCAGTCCGTACTTCATCCACCTGCTGCGCGGCTTCACGCAGCTCGGCGCCGACGTGCGTGGCGCGAACGAGAAGGTCGCGGACCTCGACACGGTGTCGGCGTACAACGACACCAGGGCACTGGAGATCAACCGTTCGGCATCGGGCGATCAGGTCAAGCGTGCCGAGAACGACGCGGACCACGGCGCGGACCTGACCATGGCGGACGGGCTCGGCTCGCGTCTGGGCGACCTGTACCTGCAGGCTCGCAGCGACGGCAAGCTGCCGAAGACCGACGCGATGTTCGGCCGGATCACGTCGGGGCTCGACGGTACCGGAGCGGCGAAGACCACCTACGGCTACAAGCGTCCGTACGTGCGCATGGGGCTCGTCGGCGAGGGCGGTCTGGTCCGCGACTCGAGCAACGGCTCCTACGGCGGGCTCATTGGCGACGGGTCGTTCCCGAGCGGCCACACCTACGGCGGCTACACCACAGGGACCTTCCTTGCCACGCTCCTGCCGGAACTCGCGCCGCAGATCCTCGCGCGGACCTCGGAGTACGGTGACAACCGGATCGTGCTCGGGTTCCACTACCCGCTCGACGTGATGGGCTCCCGGATGACCGGGCAGGCCACGGTCGCGCACCGCTGGGCGGACCCCGCGTTCAAGGACCTGCTGACGCAGACGCACCACGAGATCGAGTCCGTGTTGCTCGGGGCGTGCCGCGAGGAGGGCTTCGACTCCCTGCTCGCCTGCGCCGGGGAGCCGTACCGGGGGCTCGACGCCGACCGGGCAGAGTCGCTGTACACGGCGCGGCTGTCATACGGGTTCCCGCGGGTGGGGCAGCCGAGCGTTCCGGTGACCATCCCCGACGAGGCCGGCGCGCTGCTGACGACCGCGTTCCCCGACCTGACGAACGCGCAGCGGGTGCAGGTCCTGGAGCAGACGGCGCTCGACTCCGGCTATCCGCTCGACCTGACCGCTGCGGGCGACCCCGGTTGGCAGCGCATCAACCTCGCGAGGGCGATGACCGCGCGGGTCGAGGTGAACGACGACCGCACGGTCACCGTCACGAACCACCCCGACGACACGAAGGCGAGCGTGGCGACCGCCTCGTCGCTGATGGTCGACGGAATCGCCGTGGACGGGTTCGACGCAGGCACGCGGACGTATTCGGTCGACTGGCCCAAGAACCGGCGCCTGCCCACCGTTGTCGCGCGGCCGACCGAGCACGGTGCGACGGTGTCGGCTTCGACTGCGAGGGACGGGACGCGTGTGCTGATGGTGACCTCGCCGAACGGCCAGATCAGTCGCAGGTACACGGTGGCCTTCTTCCGCACGGCGGACGACCACCGGCCGGGCGCGGGCCATCCCGGCCACCCCGGCCATCCCGGCCATCCCGGCCATCCCGGCCACCCCGGCCATCCGGGGAAGCCCGGACCGTGGGCGGTGACGTCGTACCCGGGCGTTCTCGGAGCGCCGCTCCGGTGGCAGGTCGCACTGCTCCTGGCCGCGTTCGGAATTGCCGCGGGCACGACCAGGTGGCTGCGACGGCGCGCCGCGTCGAAGCGCTGAGTCTCAGGCCGACAGCAGCTCGCCGATCACCGGGTGGCCGGGCAGCGACCGACCCGGCCCCGAGGCGATGGAACCTCGGGGTCGGGTCGGCGTCCGGTGTCGTGGATCGGGCTAGTTCAGGGTGCCGCGGTAGCCGACGGGGCCTTCGCCGGGGAACTGGGCGGTGCCGGTGAAGCTGTCGGCGGTGTCGAAGACGATGTCGCCGTTGCCGTTCGGGCCGGTCCAGGTCACCGCGGTGCCCTCGGCCGCGCCGTCGAAGCCGGCCACCGAACGCCGGTTGTCGATCACCAGGCTCAGGACGGCGTCACCGTGCCACGCGCCGCCCCACCTGGCCTCGGTGGTGTAGCCGGCGTCTGCGCAGATGATGGCCTCGGAGCGCTCGAAGGTACCGCGGTAGCCGACGGGGCCCTCGCCGGGGAACTGGGCGGTGCCGGTGAAGCTGTCGGTGGTGTCGAAGACGATGTCGCCGTTGCCGTTCGGGCCGGTCCAGGCGACCGCAGTGCCCGTGGCGACACCGTCGGCGCCGACGACGGTGCGCCGGTTGTCGATCATCAGGCTCAGGACGGCGTCACCGTGCCACGCGCCGCCCCACCTGGCCTCGGTGCGGTAGTTGGCCACGGCGCAGACCTCCATCCCCGCGCCGCGGTAGCCGACGGGGCCTTCGCCGGGGAACCGGGCGGTGCCGGTGAAGCTGCCGGCGGTGTCGAAGACGATGTCACCGCTGCCGTTCGGGCCGGTCCAGGTCACCGCCGTGTCGGCCGCGACGGCGTCCGGGCCGACGACGGTGCGCCGGTTGTCGATCAGCATCGTCGTCCGGGCGTCGTTGTGCCACGTGCCGCCCCACTCCACATCGGAGTCGAAGACGGCGACCTCGTCGCAGCTCATCGGGTCGCTGGAGACCAGCGTGCCGCGGTAGCCGACGGGGCCTTCGCCGGGGAACTGGGCGGTGCCGGTGAAGCTGTCGGCGGTGTCGAAGACGATGTCGCCGTTGCCGTTCGGGCCGGTCCAGGTCACCTCGGTGCCCGCGGCCGCGCCGCCCTGGCCGGTCACGGTGTGCCGGTTGTCGATCTCCAGCCGCAGATTGGCGTCACGGTGCCACGTGCCGCCCCAGTTGGCCTCGGTGGTGAAGGTAGCGGTGACGCCACACTCGCCCGGCCCGATGCCGGCGTGCGCGGTGCCCGCGGTGGCGACACCGATCACCGTAGTGGCGAAGGCCGCGGCGATCAGGGCCGCCAGGCCCCGTCGGCGGGAGCGGTGTTCGGTCCCTGCGGCGCGGGGTCCGGATGTTGCTGTCTGCATGAGATCTCCTTGAAGATGGAAGCGGTCAGGCTCGTGGCCGACGTCCACCCGGTCGGTGGATGCCCCCTTGTGGGGCCCTCCGCTCGCGAATGCAAATCCATCGTCAAGGATCGAATCTATTGACACTTGGGGAAGACATGAGGAACTGCTGAGGGGTCGGTAATTGTTTCTGAGCCGAATCTGAGGATTTCGAGAAGGCGCGATAAATAGCATTCATCTCGGCGAATTGTTGTCGGCTACCCGGCACTTCTGATGTCAGTTGGCATACGTCGGTAGATCAGCGCACAGGCGTCGCTTGTCGGGCTTGCCGGCGGCCGAGACCGGCACCTCGGCGATGAAGGTGATCTCCCGGGGGGTGCCGGACCCGCCCAGCCGCTCCCGGACCAGCTTCCGCAGCACCTCCGGGTCCGGCTGTCTCCCCGGGGCGGGGACGACGAAGGCGTGCACCGCCTCGCCGGTCTCCTCGTCGGGCGCGGCCACCACGTACGCCTCGGCGACGTCGTCGGAGCTGGCCAGGACGCGTTCGATCGGGCCGGCGTACTGGAGGTCGGCGTTGACGATGACGACGTCCCGGGCCCGCCCCAGCAGGTGCAGGTAGCCGTCGGCGTCGAGCCGGCCGAGGTCGCGGGTGCGTACCCAGCCGTCGGTGAAGACCTCGGCGGTCTCGGTCGGGTCGGCCCAGTAGCCGCTCGCCTGGGCCGGCGTGCGGACGAAGAGTTCCCCCTCGACCCCGGCCGGCACCGGCCGGCCGTCGGCGTCACGGACCTGCACCTCGACCTGGGCCGGCGGGCGGCCCACCGAGCCGAGCCGGGCCGGTGCGGCGGCCATCTCCGCCGGGGTGAGCATGGAGATCATGCCGGTCTCGGTCTGGCCGTAGCCGTGGTAGACGACCGGCCCGAGCACGGCGAGCGCCTCGGCGAGCCGGGCCGGGTGCAGCGGTGAGCCGGAGACCAGCAGGGCGCGCAGCGCGCCGAGGTCGACCGGTGCGGCGCGCTGGGCGGCGACCAGCTTCGCCAGCCGGGGCACGGTGATCACGCTGGCGGTGGCGCGGTGCCGGACCAGCGCGCCGGGGAAGAACGGCGCACCGTCCCGGGGCGGCTCGGCGACCACCATGGTGCCGCCGGCGGCCAGGGTGAGGATGCCGTACTCCAGCATCACCTGGCTGCTCAGCGAGCCGAAGACCAGGTAGCGGTCGAGGTTCGCGGCGAGGTCGCGCACCGCCGGTGGCCACCGGTCCGGGTACGCGGCCCAGGCGGCGCCGAGTGCCGCGTACGTCTGGAGGCAGCCCTTCGGGTTGCCGGTGCTGCCGCTGGTGTAGATGACCCGGGCGACGTCGTCCGGCCGACCGGCGGGGACCGGCGGCAGCTCCCCGACCCGTGCGGCGGTCAGGTCGGGTGCCCCGTCGACCGGGCCGATCCCGAGCAGCGGAAGGCCGGCGGCGGCGGACCGCAGCTGCGGGGTGGCGGTCGACGGGTCGACAAGTACCGCCGTGATCCGGTGCCCGAGCAGGTGCCGGAGCTGGTCGGGGGTGAGTCCGGGGCGGACTCCGGCGACCCGGGCGCCGACCACCTGCGCCGCGACGATCGCGGCGAACGCCTCCGGCGACACCCCGAGCACCACCGCCAGCCCGGCACCGGGCCCGATCCCCGCCGCCCGGAGGCCGGTGGCGATCCGGGCGATCAGCTCGGAGAGCTCGTCGGCGCCGACGACGCGCGCACCGTGCTCGAAGACCGGGCGGTCGCGACCGCTGCCGAGCAGGTCGAGGACGGCCTGCGGATAGCCCGGGTCAGCTCCCGTCGTCACCGGCACGCCCCTGCGCGGCGTCGCCCTCGGCGAGGCACTCCTTGACGAAGACGGCCAGCGGCTGCTGGTGGACGGTGGGCAGGTTCCACTCGTTCTCCAGGTTCTCCGCCATGTGGTGCACGGCCACCACCTGCCCGTCCCGGTAGTGCCGGACGACCGGGTGCAGGTACGTGGCCCGGTGCGCGGCGTGCGCGTCGTTCTCCGCCACCCGGGGCACCGAGACGTCGAACGGGTCGACGGCGTCGTGGTCCGCCCCGTACTCGAGGGTGACGGCCAGTGCGGAGCCGCCGCCGAGCCCACCCTCGGCGAGGTACGCCACCGGAACCTCCTCGTGGTGGTACGCGGTGCCGCCGCGCACCGCCAGCACGTCGCCGAGCACCCCGAACTGCTGCCAGAGCGCCGAGGAGCGGTTGATCCGGGTGACGATCGCGTCGGTGATCGCCTCGGGGGTCGCCTCCAGTTCGGTGGCCGGCCAGCCGGCGCCGTGGTAGCGGGAGTTGAGGATGCGGTGCAGCGCCCGTACCCCGTACCGGAAGCCGTGGATGAAGCCGCTCGTCGACTTCTTGAAGTCGCGCTGCTGGGTGAGGGTGCCGGCGAAGTAGAGGTCGGGGACCGAGGTCGACTCGTAGGCCGGACTCTGCTCGGGGAAGCGGTCGTTGATCACCAGCCGTGGCCGGCAGCTCTCGTCGAAGATGCTGGCGTCGAAGCGGAATCCGGTGCAGGCGATCACCCGGTCGTACCGGATCTCCCGGATCGCCTCGACGGTGCGGGCGTAGCGGAAGCGGACCAGGTAGCCGCCCTCCGGCCGGCGCTTGATGCTCTCCACCGTGCCGTCGAGCACGGCGTTCTGCGACTTCAACTGGTAGGTGTCGAGGAAGTTGTTGTTCACCGCCCGCAGGTGGCCGACGTAGTGCGACTGCCAGGCGAACCGGACCGAGCGGGGACCGGCCACGTGCACCACGGCGGCGGTCTCCATCAGCGCGTCGGCGGTCTCGAAGCCGGAGTTGCCCTTTCCAATGATCATGACGCGTTGGTTGACGAAGTCGGCCGGGTCGACGCTGACCGTGTCGTAGCGTTCGGCGGTCTCGATCCCGTCGATCGCCGGCACGTACATCTGGGAGACGCCGGTCGCCACGACCAGCCGGCGCCCCCGCCAGGTGCGGCCGTCGGCGTCGAGGGCGTGGAAGCCGTCGCCGTCGCGGCCGATCCGGACCACCCGGGTCCGGTAGTGCACCCGCACCCCGGTCGCGGTGGCGAAGTCGGCGAGGTAGCGCAGCAGGTCGTCGGCGGCCGGGAAGTACCGCTGGCTGTACCGGCCGAAGAGCAGCCCCGGATCGTCGCTGAGCAGCGAGTTCCAGTCCATCCGCAGGTTGAACTCCGGATCCTCCGAGCCGGTGTAGACCTTGTTGATGGAGATCAGTTGGCGATGTCGCGGGTAGCTGCCGAAGAAGGTGCCGGGCGCCGTACCGGCCTCCAGGACGACGTAGTCATGACCGTCGCGTTCGAGCAGGGCGCCGAGTTGCAGTCCCGCCGGCCCGGCGCCGATGATCAGGTAGTCGTGCGTCATGCGCCGGACGGTAGCGCCCGGTAATCAGAGATAACTCAGACCGTTTTGAGAATCCGTGGCTACGGTCGGGGCGATGACGACCCAGACCGCGCCCCCCGCGGCCGCTCCCATCGACCTGGCCGCGCCGCTGCGGGTGCCGGACCTGCGCCGGGCCGCGGCCGAGGTCTCCATCGACATCACCGCCCCGGTACGCGACCGGGTGCAACGCTCCCGCGACCACCTGCGGACGGTCCTCGGCGACGACCGGCAGGTCTACGGCGCCACCACCGGGTTCGGTGCGCTCGTCGGGTTCGCCGGCCGGGACGACGACGCCGACCAGTGCGACAACACCCTCGCCCATCTCGGCGCCGGCCAGGGCCCGGACATCGATCCGGAGGTGATCCGGGCGGCGATGCTGGTCCGGGTCTGGTCGCTGGCCCAGGGCGCCTCCGGCGTCTCGGTCCGGGTCGTCGAGGGGCTCGCCGCGATGCTCGGCACGACGTTCGTGCCGGCGATGCCGCGCCTCGGCTCGGTCGGGGCCAGCGGCGACCTCATCCCGCTCGCCTACGCCACCCAGGCGCTGCGCGGCCGGGGCTGGGCCTACCTCGACGGCGCCCGGATGCCCGCCGCCGAGGCGCTGGCCACGGCCGGCCTGGCACCGCTGGTCCTCGACGGCCGGGACGCGCTGGCCCTGGTGAACGGCACCTCGCTGACCACCGCCGCCACCGCGCTCGCTTTGGACGGCATCCGCCGCGCGCACCGGGCCGCCCAACTGCTGAGCTGCCTCCTCGTCGACGTGCTCGGCTGCGACCCCGGCCAGTTCCTGCACCCCCGCCTGCTCGCCGCGTACGGGCACCCCGGCGCGGTCGACGTCGCCGCCCGGATGCGGGAGCACCTCGCCGGTGCGGTGCCCTCCGGGGGGCGCCCGCTCCAGGAGGCGTACAGCATCCGCTGCACCCCGCAGCTGCTCGGCGCGGCCGAGGACGCCCTGCGGTACGTCGACGGTGTGGTGGAGTCGGACCTGCGCAGCGTCAGCGACAACCCGCTCTTCATCCCCGACGACGATCTGGTGCTGCACGGCGGCAACTTCTTCGGCCAGCCGGCGGCCTTCGCCGCCGACGTGCTGGCGACGGTCGCCGCCCAGCTCGGCAATCTCGTCGAGCGCCAGCTCGACCTGCTGGTCGACCCGGTGCGCAACGGCGGGCTGCCGCCGATGCTGGCGGCCGGGCCGGGACGGCAGCACGGGCTGCAGGGCGCGCAGCTCGCCTCGACCGCGATCGTCGCGGAGATCCGCCGGCAGGCCACCCCGGCCGGCATGCAGAGCCTGCCGACGAACCTGCACAACCAGGATGTCGTCCCGTTCGGCACCCAGGCCGCGCTGCGCGCCGTGGACCAGGCCCGGCTGCTGCGGCTGCTCTGCGGCACGCTCGCGGTCGGGCTGCGCCAGGCGGTACACGTCGGTGCGCGTACCCCGACCGCGCCGGCCTGCGCCGACGTGCTGGAGCGGCTCGCGGAGATCGTCCCGGCGATCGACCCGGACCGGCCGCTCGACGCCGACGTCCGCCAGGCCGCCGACCTGCTCGACCTGCTGACCGGTTAGCCCCGCCGGTTGGCCCCGCCGGGCGAGAGAGTCGCCGTGGTGGGTCTCCCGCTGTCGGGTGACCGCTCGGGACGGTGCGGGACCCGGTCCCGACCTGTGCGGAGGTGGCCGGGAATGATGGGCCGGTGGATTCGACCTGGACGCAGCTCGTGCTGGGGCTGCTGCTGGTGGGCGGGTTCTTCCTGACCATCGTCCTGGGTGTGGCGGTGCTGGCCTGGACACCGATGCGGGGCCAGCCGCCTCGGTCGCGGCGGGCGGACGGGCGTGCCGGGTGGGTCCGGTCAAGGTGGCGGTGGCTGACCGAGGGGTTCCGGGTCGGGGTGCGGCGGGCGGCGCGTTCGTCGCGTCCGGTCGTCGGTCGGGCGGTGGCGGCCGTCCGGCATCCGGCCCGGTTGGTGGTGCTGGGCTTCGCGGGCGCGGTGCTGGTCGGCACGCTGTTGCTGCTGCTTCCGCCGGCGACCCGGAGCGGCGAGGGTGCCGGCGTGGTGACGGCGCTGTTCACCGCGACGTCGGCGGTCTGTGTCACCGGCCTCGTGCTGGTCGACACGGGTACCTACTGGTCGGGGTTCGGGCAGACGGTGATCCTGGTCCTGATCCAGGTGGGCGGGTTCGGGATCATGACTCTGGCGTCGTTGCTCGGTCTGCTGGTGGCTCGCCGGCTGCGGATCCGGCTCCAACTCGGCGCCCAGGCCGAGACGAGGAGTCTCGGTGTGGGAGACGTCCGTCAGGTCGTCTTCGGAGTGCTGCGGATCACCGTGCTCTTCGAGGTCGCGGTGGCGGTGCTGTTGACGTGGCGCTTCGCGGCGGGATACCAGCAACCGTGGGGGCAGGCGGTCTATCAGGGGTTCTTCCATGCCGTGTCGGCGTTCAACAACGCCGGGTTCAGCCTCTACCCGGACAGTCTGGTGCGCTTCGTCGACGATCCGTTGGTCTGCGGGCCGATCGCGCTCGCCGTCATCGTCGGCGGACTGGGCTTCCCGGTGCTGTTCGAGCTGCGTCGGCATCTCTGGGCCCCGCGGCGATGGTCCCTGCACACCAAGATCACAGTCGGCACCAGCCTGGTCCTGCTGGGAGCCGGCTGGCTGCTGATCACGGTGGCCGAGTGGACCAACTCCGGCACGCTGGGCCGGTTGGGGGTCAGCGGGAAGCTGTTCGCCGGCTTCTTCCACGCGGTGATGCCGCGCACCGCCGGGTTCAACAGCCTCGACGTGGCGCAGATGCGCGACCTCACGTTGCTGGTCAACGACGTGCTGATGTTCATCGGGGGCGGCAGCGCCGGCACCGCCGGAGGGATCAAGGTCACCACCTTCGCTCTGCTCGGCTTCGTGATCCTCGCGGAGGTCCGGGGCGAGCCGAGCGTGCACGCGCTGGGCCGGCGGCTACCGGCCGGCATCCACCGCCAGGCGCTGACCATCGTGCTGCTCAGCGTCGCCGCCGTCGGGTCCGGCACGCTGTTGCTGCTGGCACTGACCCCGTTCACCCTGGACCAGGTGCTGTTCGAGGTAACCTCGGCGTTCGCGACGGTCGGCCTCTCGACCGGGATCACCGCACAGGTCGGCACGGCGGGCCAGGTCATCCTCGTGCTGTTGATGTTCGTCGGCCGTCTCGGCCCGATCACCGCGGCCACCGCGCTGGCGCTGCGGGAACGGAGCCGCCGCTACGAGCTACCGGAGGAGCGACCCATCGTTGGCTAGGAAAATCGACAACCGCATCGTCGTGCTCGGCCTGGGCCGCTTCGGCGGCTCACTGGCGATGGAACTGATGCGCCAGGGCTGGGAGGTGCTCGGGGTCGACGCCACCCCCCGGGTGGTGCAGAGCTTCGCGGACAAGCTCACCCACGCGGTGGTGGCCGACACCACCGACGAGGAGGCGCTCCGGCAGCTCGGGGTGCCCGAGATGGTCCACGCCGTCGTCGGAATCGGCACCGAACGTGAGGCCAGCATCCTGACCGCCGCACTCCTCTCCGACTTCGGCATCCCGAACATCTGGGCCAAGGCCGTGAGCCGGCAACACGGCACGATCCTGCGGCGCGTCGGCGTCCACCACGTCGTGTTGCCCGAGCACGAGATGGGCGAACGCGTCGCGCACCTGGTGACCGGCCGGATCCTCAACTTCATCGAGTTCGAGGACGACTACGCGCTCGTCAAGACCCTCGCCCCGCAGCCGGTCGTCGACCAGAGCCTCGCCGACTCCGCCCTGCGCAGCCGCTACCACGTCACGGTGGTGTCGATCAAACGTCCGGGCGAGGACTTCACCTACGCCACCCCGGGCACCACCGTCTATCCCGGTGACGTCCTCATCGTGGCCGGCAGGACCCGGGACGTCGAACGCTTCGCCAACCTCACCTGATATCGCGGTGCAGAGCTGATTTTTCTCTGAGTTTGCCTTCGTACGTTCCTCCTCGTGACCGGAGAGATGCTCGATTATCTGATCATCGGGGCGGGACCGGCCGGGCTCCAGCTCGCGGCGCTCCTCGAACGCGACGGCCGGCGGGACTACCTCGTACTCGAGTCCGCCGACGCCCCCGGCGCCTTCTTCGCCCGGTTCCCCCGGCACCGCCAGCTCATCTCCATCAACAAGCCGCACACCGGATCCGACGACCCGGAGCTCAACCTGCGGCTGGACTGGAACTCGCTGCTCGACGACGACCCGGCGCTGCGTTTCACCCGCTACACCGAGCGCTACTTCCCGGACGCGGACGTGATGCTCCGCTACCTGGCCGACTTCGCGGCGGCCACCGGGGTCCGGGTCCGGTACGGCAGCCGGGTGGTCCGGGTCGCCCGGACCGGCGACGGCAGCGGGGGCGGCGACATCGGCGGCGACGGCGGGAACGGGGGCGACGGCTTCGAGGTCACCGACGCGGCGGGTACGACCCACCGGGCGCGCCGGGTCGTCGTGGCGACCGGGGTATCCCGGCCGTACGTCGCGCCGATCCCCGGCATCGAGCTGGCGGAGCGGTACGACGAGATGCCGGTCGACCCCCGCGACTTCCTCGACCAGCGGGTGTTGGTGATCGGGAAGGGCAACTCCGCCTTCGAGACGGCGGACAACCTGATGGAGACCACCACGCTGGTGCACCTGGCCGGGCCGGGTTCGGTCCGGATGGCGTGGCGGACCCACTACGTCGGGCACCTGCGGGCGGTGAACAACAACTTCCTCGACACCTACCAGCTCAAGTCGGCGAACGCGATCCTGGACGGGCACGTCCGCGGCATCGAGCGGGACGGCGACGGCTACCGGGTCACCTTCAGCTTCTCCCGGGCCAACGAGGTCACCAAGGAGCTGCGCTACGACCGCGTACTGGCCTGCACCGGCTTCCGCTTCGACCCGTCGATCTTCGCCGAGGGGTGCCGCCCGGCGCTGGTGATCAACGACCGTTTCCCGGCCCAGACCCCGGCGTTCGAGTCGGTGAACGTCCCGGGCCTCTACTTCGCCGGCACGCTGACCCAGGAGCGGGACTTCAAGAAGTCGACGAACGGGTTCATCCACGGCTTCCGGTATGCGGTCCGGGCGCTGCACCGCATCCTGGAACGCCGCCACCACGACAACCCCTGGCCGGCCGAGAAGCTCGACGCCACCGCCGGGTCGACGGCCGACGCGATCATCGAGCGGGTCAACCGATCCTCCGGGCTCTGGCAGCAGTTCGGGGTGCTCGCCGACGTGCTCACCGTGGCCGGGTCGGACGCCCGCTACCACGAGGAGGTGCCGGTCGACTACTTCGGGCAGGTCGGGCTCGCCACCGCCGACCATCCGGTCGAGCACGCCTTCGTCGTCACCCTCGAGTACGGGCCCGACCACGACCAGGTCGACCCCTTCGACATCTCGGTGAGCCGGATCGCCCAGGACACGGCCGGCCAGGCGCACGACGCGGCGTACCTGCACCCGGTGGTGCGCCATCACCGCGGTGGCCGGGTGGTGGCGGTCCACCACCTGGCGGAGAACCTGGAGAACCAGTGGGACAAGCCGGACGTGCACCGGGCGCCGCTGGTCGCCTTCCTGGACCGCTGCCTGACGACCACCGTGGGCTGACACCATGCCCTCGGTGACGGACCAGGTGGGCCCGCGCCGCACACCCACGGCCGGCGCGGGCCCCCTGCACCACCCGGATCCCCTGTTCAGCCCCGGCGATCTGGAGGCGGAGGCGGGACGCCGGCTCGATCCGGTGCACCGGGACTTCTTCGCCGGTGGTGCCGGGGACGAGCGGACGCTGCGGGCGAACGAGGCGGCCTTCGACGCGTACCGGGTCCTGCCCCGGGTGCTGCGCGGCGGCGGCGAGCGCGACCTGCGGACCGAGCTGCTCGGCGAGACGCTGCCGATGCCGGTGCTGGTCTCCCCGACCGCCTTCCACCGGCTGGCGCACCCGGAGGGGGAGGCGGCGACGGCTCGGGCGGTCGGGGCGGCCGGCACCGTGCTGGTGGTGAGCATGGCGGCCACCACGCCGATCGAGGCGGTGGCCGGGGCGACCGGCACCTCCGGCCGGCCGGCGCGGCTGTGGTTCCAGCTCTATCCCCAGCCGGATCTCGGCTTCACCACCTCGCTGATCAGGCGGGTGGAGGCGGCCGGCTGCCGCGCCCTGGTGGTCACGGTCGACTCGCCGGTCTTCGGTCGCCGCGAGCGTGACCTGCGCAACGGCTTCCTCGACCTGCCGCCGGGGCTCTGCTGCGAGAACATGCGGGATCCGGAGACCGGGCGGGTCCGGAAGATCGTCATGGACGCCACCCTCGACTGGGCCCGGATCGGCTGGCTGCGCGAGAGCACCCGGCTGCCGATCGTGCTGAAGGGGATCCTGCATCCCGCCGACGCCCGGCTCGCGGTCGCGCACGGCGTCGACGCCGTACTGGTCTCCAACCACGGCGGGCGGCAGCTCGACGGCGTACCGGCGAGCATCGACGCGCTGCCGGCGGTGGTCGAGGCGGTCGGGGGCCGGATCCCGGTGCTGCTCGACGGCGGGATCCGCCGGGGGACCGACATCCTCACCGCGCTGGCGCTCGGCGCGGTCGCGGTCGGGATCGGCCGGCCGGTCGTCTGGGGGCTGGCGGCCCGGGGCGAATCCGGCGTACGGCAGCTTCTCGACCTGCTCCGTGCCGACCTGGTCCGGGCGATGACGCTCGCCGGTGCGGTCCGCCCGGCCGACCTCACCCCCGACATGATCGTGACGCGGGTGCCCGGGTGACCGGCCCGCTCGTCCTGCTCTGCTGCGCAGCCGGCGTGGTGGCCGTGACGTGGCTGCTGCCGCGCCTGCTGCCACCGGCGGTGGTCCGGCTCCGGGAGTGGATCTTCCGGCAGGTGAACGGCGCCGAGGGGATCCCGGTGCCCGGCCCCCTGGTCGGGCCCGAACACTTCACCCGGGTCTACGCGCACCCGGCGGCCAGCGGGCGCAGCCGCGGCGCCGGCCTCTCCGACCTCTTCTGGTACTGGCTGGCGCCCGGCCCGCAGATGCACCAGGAGCATCTGGAGCCGGGGGAGCGCTACCGCGCCGTCGCCCGGACGACCCGGCGGGTGGTCGCGGTGTCGCACCGGCGCTCGACCGAGCTGGCCGGTGCGGCGACCCGCCGGGTCCTCGACGAGCTGCCGGCCGACCGGACGAGTCGGGTCCGGCTCCGGGACCTGACGATGCCGATCTGGGCCGAGGTCTACTACGAACTCGTCTTCGGCACGGCCTGCCCGCCGGACGTCCGCGCCATGATCGTGGCGAACGCCGACGACGTGGTCACCGCGCTCAAGTGCTGCGGGCTGCGGCACCTGGACCGGCGGGACCGGCTCACCCGCTATCTGCGGGCCCGGATCGAGGCCGGTACGGCACCGGTGACCCTGCCGGAGCCCTTCACCGCCGAGGAGACGGCCTGGTATCTCCAGGGCGCCTTCTTCAACACCGCCGTCGTGCAGATGTCGGAGGCGATGGCGCACCTGCTGCTCGCCGTCGCGCAGCACCCGGCGGTCCAACGCGACCTGCTCGCCACCCTCGACGACCCCGACGGCGAGGGGGACCGCGCCCTGGACCGGGTGATCGACGAGACGTTGCGGGTGCATCCGCTCTTCGGGGTGGCGCACCGGATCACGTCCGGCCCGATCGAGGTCGACGCGTCGGTCACCATCCCGGCCGGCTCGGTGCTGCTCTTCAACTACCTCGCCTACCAGCGGACCGGGCCTGCGGCCGACGACACCTTCGAGCCGGCCCGCTGGCTGACCCTGGAGCGCGGTGACGCGCACTTCGTGCCCTTCGGCGTCACCGCCAACCGGGCCTGTCCGGCGCGCGGCGTCGCCCCGGTGATGATGCGCGCGGTGACCCGGGAGGTGCTGCGCCGGTACACCCTGGTCTCCACCGTGCGGCACACCCGGTCGCTGCCGAACCGTGGACCCTGCTTCCTCGTCCCGGCCGGCGCCCGACCGCCCGCACGGGTCCGGCTCTCGGTGATGCGGTGGGGCGACCGCTGGGCCGACGTGTGGCGCAGCCTCGTCCAGCTCGTGTTCGGCACCTGGATGGTGCTCGACGCCCGGCGCCAGCGCCTCTGCGCGAGCTACTTCGACGAGGTTCGGCAGTGAGTACGAAAGGTGGGGCGGGATGAGCCCGGTCGACCTGGCGCCACGGTTCTTCATCGCCGTCGCGGTGATCCTGCTCTGCTGCCGTGCGGTGGCGTGGTTGCTCGGCATGGTCGGCCAGCCCCCGGTGGTGAGCGAGATGGTGGCCGGGGTCCTGCTCGGACCGTCGCTGCTCGGGCTGCTGGCCCCGGGCGTCCAGGAGGCGCTCTTTCCGCAGCAGCTCTATCCGGTGCTCTACGTGGTGGGCCAGGTCGGTCTGGTCATCTTCATGTTCCAGGCCGGGTACGCCTTCACCTCGCATCCGCTGACCGGGCTCGCCGGCACCGCCGGTGCGGTGTCGCTGGCCGGGGTCGTCGCGCCGCTGGCCCTCGGCACGCTGCTGGTGCTCCTCACGGCCGGGCGCGTGCCCGTGCTCGCCGATGGCGCGTCCCCGACCATCTCCGCCGCCTTCGTCGGGGTCGCCCTCGCCATCACCGCTTTTCCGATGCTGGCCCGGATCATCACCGAACGGGGGCAGGCCGGCACCCGGCACGGTTCGCTCGCCCTGGCCAGCGGCGCACTCGACGACGTGGTCGCCTGGATCCTGCTCGCCGTCGTCCTCGCCACCGCCTCGGGCCGCTCCGGGCCGGCGATCGTGACCGTCGGCGGGGCGCTCCTGTTCGGACTGCTGCTCTGGGCGGTCGGCCGGCCCCTGGTGGCCGCGCTGGTCGGCAGCGACCGGCTCGGCGACCAGTCCCGGCTGCTCGGCGTGGTCGCACTCCTCTTCGCGGTGGCCTGGTACACCGACGAGATCGGCCTGTACGCCGTCTTCGGTGCCTTCTCGGTCGGTGCCGTCATGCCGCACGTCGACCGTACCGACCGGATGGTGGCCACCGTCACTCCGGTCTGCCAGGTGGTCTTCCTGCCGCTCTTCTTCACCTATTCGGGCCTGCACACCCAGTTCGGGCTGCTCGGCCAGCCGTCGGTGCTGCTCTTCGCGCTCGGCTGCGTGGCGGTCGCCGTGGTCGGCAAGTTCGGTGCCTGCTGGGCGGCGGCCCGGCTGCGGGGTGAATCGCAGGGCGTCGCGGTGCGGGTCGGCGCGCTGATGAATGCCCGCGGCCTGATGCAGTTGATCGCGATCAACGTCGGCATGGCGGCGGGCATCGTCAACGCCACCCTCTTCACCGCCCTGGTGCTGGTCGCGCTCGTCACCACGTTGATGACCACCCCTCTGCTGACCTGGATCGAGTGGCGCGAGGCGAAGAGCCCCGCTCTGCTTCGCACGAAGGATCCGGTGGTGCCGGTTCAAACCTCGGCCGACACCGCATAGAGATATCGGTCACAGTCGATGTCGCTGGATTGGTGTGGGATTCTCGACGTGTGCTACAGGCAATCGAAGCGTCACCGGTCGTGCACCGTCTGCTCCTGGTCGAGGACGATGCGGAACTCGCGGACATGCTCACCGAGGTACTGGCCGACGAGGGATACCAGGTCGACGTGGCCCGGGACGGGCAGCGGGGCCTGCATCTCGGGCTCACCCGGACCTACGACGTGATGGTGATCGACCGGCTGCTGCCGGCGCTCGACGGGCTGAACCTGCTGACCCGGTTGCGCTCCCGCGCCATCGGTGCCCGCGCGTTGCTGCTCACCGCGCTCGGCACCGTCGACGACCGGGTCGCCGGCCTGGACGCGGGCGCCGACGACTACCTGATCAAGCCCTTCGACCTGGACGAGCTGAGTGCCAGGATCAGAGCCCTCTGCAGGCGTACCTCGGACGGCGCCGAGGCGCTGCCGATCGGTGCCGGCCGGCTCGACCTCGGCCTGCGTGACGTGGTGCTCCCGGACGGCTCCCGGGTGGCACTCTCCGCCCGGGAGTTCGAGCTGCTCCGCGTGCTCGCCGTACGCCCGCGGGCGGTGCACTCCCGGGCCGAGCTGCGCCGCCGGGTCTTCGACGCGGCCGCCGCCGCCTCCATCGTGGACACCTACGTGTACTACCTGCGCCGCAAGCTCGGCCGGGCGGCGGTCCGCACCGTGCACGGCCTCGGCTACCGGCTCGGTGAACTGTGAGGCCGTGGCGCACGGTGCCGACACCGGCGGGAGTCTCCTGGATGGCCGCCGAGCGGGTCGTGGTCGCCCGGGCCCGCCGCCGGGTCGGCCTGCTGGTCGGGCTCGCGGTGACCGTCCTGGTCTCGGTGGTCGGCGGCCTCTCCTACGGCATGCTGATACGCGGCCAGGAAAGCCAGATCACCCGGGAACTCGCCTACACGGCCGGCCGTGGCGACCCCTCCGGTCCGCCCGGCTGCACCTGGCTCTTCCTGCTCCACGAGGGCCAGATCACCGGCGGTGCCGTGCCGGCGCCGGCCGGATTCCCGCTGGCGGGGGCGATGACCGCGACGGCCGCCACCGGCCTCCCGGCGGAGACCACCATCGAGCGCGACGGCACAACCTACTTCGTCCTCACGCAGACCCGGGGCGAGGACGTGGTGCAGGCCATCTTCGACGCCCGCTACCAGCTCGCCGACCGCCGCCACCTGCTGCTCGCCCTCGCCGTCGCGGAACTGCTCGGGCTGATCGCCGCCGTCGCCAGTGGATCGGTGGTGGGCCGGCTCGCCGTCGCGCCGCTGGCCGAATCGCTCGCCCGGCAGCGCCGGTTCATCGCCGACGTCAGCCACGAACTGCGTACGCCGATCGCGCAGGTGCACACCCGGGCACAGGTGTTGGCCCGCCGAGCCGGTGCCGCCGGGTTACCCGCCGACTACCAGTCCGAGCTGAACCGCCTGATCGGCACCACCCGGCGGCTCGGCGAGGTCGTCAACGACCTGCTGCTCTCCGCCCGGCTGGCCGCCACCCCCGGTGACCGGCCGACCGCCCCGGTGGATCTGGCCGCGCTCGCCGAGGCCGCCGTGGTCGCCGAGACCGACCGCGCCGGTGAACAGGGCGTGACGCTCACCCTGAGCCGCCCGGACGTGCCGGTCCCGGTCTCCGGGGTGGAGTCGGCACTACGTCGCGTGATCAGTGAACTGCTGACCAACGCCCTGACGCACACGCCGGGCGGCGGGCGGATCGACGTGACCGTGCGCCGGCCCGCCACCGGTGTCGCCGAGCTGATCGTCGCCGACACCGGCAACGGGTTCGACCCGGCCGATCGCATCTTCGACCGGTTCTACAGCGGCGCCGGCCCGGAGAAGCGGCACACCGGGCTCGGCCTGGCGCTGCTGCGCGAGGTGGTGACCGGGCACGGTGGCACCATCGACGCCCGCAGCCATCCCGGCCGGGGCGCCCGGTTCGCCGTCCGGCTGCCGGTCGGCACGAGCCCGGGACCCACCCTGCCGCCGCTCGCCACGCCGACGACCGCCCCGGTCTCCGGCGACCCGTGACCGGCGGGCGTGGTGGATCGGCGGTCGCGCTCCCGGCGGCGTGCACCGGCCACGGCGGAATCCCGGGAGGGGACGCGGTGGGCACACTACCGTGGGGGCATGGACCCATCCGCCATCTGGCGGGACAAGAACCAGCGGTGGCGGATCGAGGCGATCCACGCTCCCGACCTGCGCTTCGCCATCTACGCGACCAACGGCACCACCGAGTCGGCCCCGCTGTGGCTCTACGGCATGCCCGCGCTGGCCCGGTGGCTGATGATCCAGAATCTCGAACTCGGCGACCTGGTGGCGGAGGATCTCTGACCCTGCCCTCCGGCCGCCTGTAGTTTTCCTTCTTGACCAACCATTGTGGCGTAGGTAACTTCCGAGAGAGCTTCCGCCCGCCCCGCCCCCCGGGAGGCCGCCATGCACCGCAGAACGTTCCTCGCCAGCACCGCCGCCGCCAGCGCCGTGGGCGCCACGGCCGGCACCCTCGGCGCGGCTCCCGCCTCCGCCGCCCCGGACGACGGCGCCGCCACCGGACACGGGTGGGCCGGGCCCGGCCGGCGGGTGCGTACCGGACTCGACGTGCTGGTCGACTCCAGGTTCGCCGCCCTCGCCGGGCAGCGGGTCGGGGTGTTGTCCAACCCGACCGGGGTGGACGCGCGCTACCGGCACCTGGTCGACCTGATGCACGGCTCCGGCCGGGTCCGGCTCACCGCGGCGTTCGGGCCGGAGCACGGCTTCCGGGGTTCCGCACAGGCCGGCGGCAGCGAGGGGACCGGGATCGACGCCCGCACCGGGATCACCGTCTACGACGCCTACGGCGCCTCGCAGGCGACGTGGGGCGAACTGATCACCGAGGCCGGCGTCGACACCGTCGTCTTCGACATCCAGGACGTCGGCGCCCGCTTCTACACCTACATCTGGACCCTCTACGACTCCATGGTCGCGGCCGCCCGGCTCGGGCGCCGGTACGTCGTCCTCGACCGGCCCAACCCGATCGGCGGGCGGGCGTACGGGCCGATGATGACCACCCCGTTCACCTCGGGCGTCGGCAAGAAGGAGATCGTGCAGCAGCACGGCATGACCGTCGGCGAACTGGCCCGGTTCTACAACGGGGAGTTCCTGCCGGCCGAGGCGGGCCGCCCGGTGGAGCTGGAGGTGATCCGGTGCCGGGGCTGGCGGCGCGGCGACTTCGCCGCCGACACCGGGGTGCCGTGGGTGCTGCCCAGCCCCAACATGCCGACCCCGGACACCGCGCTGGTCTATCCGGGCACCTGCATGTTCGAGGGGGTGGCCTCGATGACCGAGGGGCGCGGCACCACCCGGCCGTTCGAGCTGGTCGGCGGCCTGGCCACCGACTTCGACCACCACCTGGTGGACCGGCTCGCCGCCCGGGGACTGCCCGGGGTCGAGTTCCGGGAGGCGTACTTCTCACCGACCGCGGCGGGTCAGAAGCCGGACCTGCTCAACAAGCTCTGCGCCGGGGTGGAGGTGAAGGTCGTCGACCCGCCCCGGTTCGATCCGGTGCGCACCGGGGTGGCGATGCTGGTCGAGGCCCGGAGATATCCGGCGTTCGCCTGGCGGGCCGACAGCTGGGACGCGGCCCGGCCGTACTGGATCGACAAGCTCACCGGTTCCACCCGGCTGCGGACGATGATCGACGCCGGCGCCGAGGTGTCCGACGTGGTCGGGGCCTGGTCGGCCGAGCTGGCCGGGTTCGACCGCCGCCGGCGGCCGTATCTGCTCTACTGACGGTCGTCCACCCGCCGGGGCGGCCTGCTGGCGTCGCCGGCCGCACATCCTCACAGGCCGGCACAGGGCTCGGGGCCCACGACGCAGCTGGTCGGCCGCTTCTGGGTGAGGGTGGTGTCGCGCTCCACGTCGAACCGGATGGTCGCGGACCGGTCGGCCGCGAGCGGGGCGCCGGTGAAGGTGACCTGCTGCCCCTCCTGCCGGTAGCCCTCCGCGCCGCTGGCGGCGGCGACCTGGGCGCTGCCGGAGAGCGTGACCACCACCGTCCATCCCGTCGCGGCCGCGGTGCCCTCGTTGGTCACCACCACCTCGCCCTGATAGCCGAGGAGCCGGCTGCTGACGGTGCTGTACCGGGCGGTGAGCCTCGGCTGGCCGGTCTTCGGCGGGTTGGCCGCGGCGGCGGTGGTGGTGGTGGACGTGCTCCGGGCGGGCGTGCTGGGCCGGGTCTGCCGGCCCGGTGGGGTGGGGGTGGGCCCGGCGTCCGGGGCCGGGCCGGTCGGCGTGGCCGTGCCCGGCGGCGTGCCCGGCGCGGTGCTGGCGACCGGGGCCGGCGCGCCGGAGGGCGCGTCGCCGCTGCGGCCGCCGGCCAGGCCGGCGCCCACGACTCCGGCACCGAGGGCCAGGGCCAGCACGGCCAGCGCGGCGACGAGCCGGCGCCGGGAGCGCCGGCCCGATCCCGGGCGGCCGGCCGCAACGGCGCCGAGAACCGCGGTCTCCGCGGGCAGGTCCACCTCCTGGAACGCCAGCCAGTCGAGTACGGCGGGCAGCCGGCTCTCCAGCAGCCGCCGGTGGCACTCGGCCCGCCCGTCCGGGTCGTCCGGCAGCCAGGGCTCGGCGTCGCCGGCCTGCACCACGGTCAGCCGGCACCCCTCCGCGGTGGGCGCCAGCTCACACTCCAGCCGGGTCGACCGGCCCTCCTCCGGCCACCGGAGCACCATCCGATGTGGCGGGTCGAGCTCGACCAGCTCGATGACGATCAGCTCGGGCAGTTCTGCCAGGTCCACCGGACGCAGCTCGAACCGGCTGATCGACGAGGGGCGCGGTTCGACCGAGGCGAACCACTTCGGCAGCAGCTCACGGTCGGTCAGGGCCCGCCAGACCCGCTCCGGGGGGTGACGCAGCTCGACGGCGGTCCGGATTTCGGTCACGGCGGAACTGTACGACCATCCGCCGCAGCGCACGCTACGGCCCCGGCGCGAAGCAGCAGGCCAGGAACGTCCGGAGTGAGCTTGTCGGCCAAATCCCTGAATCGGAGCTTATATACGGATTAGCCTGTTGAACGTGAAGAACAAGGGACTACGGACCCTGCTCTCGGTCGGCGCCGCACTCGCCGTGATCTACTTCGGCAGCACCGGGCAGGAGGGAGACGGGGTCACCAACACCGTCCTGCTGCTGGCGGTCGCCGCGGGCCTGACCGTCTGGTACCTGACCAGACCCACCTCGGGCAAGCCGGTGAGCTGACCTTCACCGGGTTGCGGCGGCCCGGTTGAGCTCGGCGATCGACTGCTGCCCGAGCGAGACCCGGACCAGCGCGGAGACCAGGCGTGGAAAATCGGCCGCACCGGCCAGGCCGGCCAGCCTCTCCGGTGTGGACGGCAGGTCGAGTCGTCTGGCGGCGTCGGTCACCTTGCGGTCGGCGTAGGGGCGCAGCTCCGGCCAGGCCACCTGCACCTCCCGGAGGAAGATGTCCGCGCCGGTGGGTCCGACACCGGGGAAGCGGGTCAGTTCCCGGCGCAGCGCCGAAGGGTCGTTGCCGGCCTCCCGGTGCAACCGGCGCAGGTCGCCGTTCCAGCGTTCCAGGCAGAGTCGCGCCGCGTTACCCAACATCGTCGCGGTCCGTTCGTCGTAGCGCCGGTAGTGTCCCCGCCCCAGCGCGTCGACCAGGTCCTGCCAGCTCCGCGACGCCGTGCCCTGGGGAGTACGGCAGCCGGCGGCGAAGAGTTCCCGGGCGGCGGCCACCGCCACCCCGGCCCGGATCCGCGCGCTGAGCAGGGTGCTGAGGACCAGCAACTGGTAGAGCGGTCCGGGCCTGTCGGCCAGCCGGATGCCCGCCTCGTCGGCATACGTCCGGCCCTGCCGGTCCAGCAGCACCCGGGCCAGTGCGCGGTCACGCTCCATCTCCCCGCCTTACCCGGTCGCCCGGCCAGGTATCCGGGCTCGGGCGGAATGGCGCCACCCGCACGGGGTATGCCGATGGGGTGCCCGGGCGTGTGTGGCGCGTCCGGCGAACCGGACGGTCGCGGACCCCCGGGGCACGCGGCGGAGCACCGCCGGCCGGCGCCCATATCGCCCACGACGAACGGAAGGGAACGGTCATGCCCAACGTGCAGCAGCCGGAGATGCGCCGCAACGAGAACAACCCGCTGGTGCAGGACGCCAAGGGCCCTCGCCCGGGCGACCCGACCGGAAACCGGGGCGGCGGCGGCCGGCCGGTCCCGCCCGACCAGGTCTCCCCGTACGGCCCGTCGGCCCGCCCGGTCGCCGAGGATCCCGACGCTGGGGAAGCCGGCCGGAGCGAGGCGCGCCCGGTGGAGTGAGCGAGCGGTTCCGGCTCGCCCGCTGGCCCGGTCGCGTCGCCGCCTGGTCCCGGTGGGCCCGCGGCCCGGTGCGAGCCGGTGGGCCCGGCCGCTCAACGGCGGCGCCGGACCCGTTGCAGGTGTCCGAGCGTCTCCACCGCGGCCAGCCCGTAGGCGAGGTGCGGCACGACATCGGAGAGCCAGTCCTTCGGGCTCCACCGGCGCGGGTCGGTGACACCCAGCGCGGTCATCGCCCCATCGGAGGCGAGCATCGCGCCGGCGCCGAAGAGCCCGGCCGCCACCGGCTTCGGAAGGTGGCGTAGCCCGACGACGGTGAGCGCGGCACCGGAGAGTACGCCTGTCGCGTAGCCGAGCAGGGGCCCGAGGCCCGAGCGGCGGTTCGCCGCGCGGTCCTCGGGCCCCAGACCGATGTGCAGCTTCTCCACAAGCGCCTGGGCGCTCCGTTCCGGGCTACTGCTGGCCGGCCTGGCCCGCAGCGTGATGTCCAGGTAGGTGACCACGTTCAGCGCGACGCTGCCGACCGCGCCGGCGATCAGCCCGTCGACCGCCCTGCCGAGCTGGCCGCCGCGTCGTACCCCGCCGCTCCGTGACCCGTCGAGCAGGCCGGCGATCCCGGTCATTTCGGCTCTCCGGGGCCGCGTTCCCCCTTCGGGCCGAGCCCTCGTTCGCCCCGGACGAAGCCCGGTCGGCCGCGCTCCTCCCGCAGGTACCGGTTGGCGGCGTCGCCGGCCTTGTCGTCGTTGCCGCGGCGGCCCGAGTTGTCGATGCGTTTGCGCAGCCGCGCGCGTTCCACGTCGTACGCGTTGCTGCCCGGCCGTGGTCCTGGCATGGCGCTGTCTCCCGTCGTGTCGGCACCCGTCCCCGCCGGTCTACCCGCCCGGGTCCGAGCCATTCGCGGGCGTGACGACCCGGACCACCCCCGGCGTCGGCGTAATCTCGCAGTGCGAGCGGTGAGCGCGCCCCCACGAGTTCGGGCGCCCCGGGGTCTCGAACGGAGGGCGCCGGTGAGGTCGGCCGGTACAAGTGATCGGACATATGGGACGATCGACGGATGACGCCGGGCCGCCGGCAACGGGCCGCCGATCACCTCGAACGGGTCGTTGCCGGCTGACGGGGCAGGCGGGACGGATACGGGTGAAGCGGTCATGCGTGACGTGCTGGACGAGCTGGACCGGTGGTGGCGGGCCGGAGAACCGGTCGGGATGGCGACCGTGGTCGCGACCTGGCGTTCCGCTCCCCGGCAGGCCGGGGCCACCATGCTGGTCGGCCCGGACGGTGCGGCGGTGGGCAGCGTCTCGGGCGGGTGCGTCGAGGGCGCGGTCTACGACCTGGCCCGGCAGGTCACCGCGAGCGGGGAGCCGGCACTGCAGCGGTACGGCGTCTCCGACGACGACGCGTTCGCGATCGGTCTGACCTGCGGCGGTGTTCTCGACGTCTACGTCGAGCGGGTCGACCCGGCGGGCTTCGGCGAGTTCGCCGAGGTGGCGGCCTCGATCCGGGCCGGTGCGCCGGTGGCGGTGGTGACCTGCGTGTCTGCCGGGGAGCCGGACCCGGCCGGCCGGACCGGTCGCCGGCTGGTCGTCTGGCCGGACCGCACGGCCGGCAGCCTCGGATGCGCCCGGCTGGACGCCGCGGCCGCCGACGACGGCCGGGGCCTGCTCGCCGCCGGCCGCACCGGCACGCTCCGGTACGGCTACGACGGCCAGCGCCGCGGTGACGACCTGCTGCTCTTCGTCGCCACGTACGCCGCGCCGCCCCGCATGATCGTCTTCGGGGCGATCGACTTCGCCGCCGCGCTGGCCCGGGTCGGCGCCTTCCTCGGCTACCGCGTGACGGTCTGCGACGCCCGGCCGGTCTTCGCCACCCCGCGCCGGTTGCCGGACGCGCACGAGGTGGTGGTGGACTGGCCGCACCGCTATCTGCGGGCCGAGGCGGAGGCGGGACGCGTGGACGGGCGGACCGTGGTCTGTGTCCTGACCCACGATCCCAAGTTCGACGTGCCGGTCCTGGAGGTGGCGCTGCGGCTGCCGCTCGGCTACGTCGGTGCGATGGGCTCGCGGCGTACCACCGAGGACCGGTTCACGCGGCTGCGGGCGGCCGGCCTCACCGACGGGGAACTGGGCCGGCTCGCCGCCCCGCTCGGGCTCGACCTGGGGGCGCGGACCCCGGAGGAGACCGCGTTGAGCATCGGCGCGGAGATCGTCGCGGGCCGCTGGGGCGGCAGCGGCGTCCCGCTCGCGGCGGCGGCCGGCCGGATCCACCACGACATCCACCACGATGCCGTGGAGTTCGGCGGGGCGGCGAAGAACGGGATCTAGCGGTGGACGTCGATCCTCTGGTAAGAATTTCTTCAATCCGGATCGCCGTCATCAAAGAAACCTTCAACCCCCGCTTCCCTGGAGGTCCACCGTGACCGGCACCCCCCTCTCCCGCCGCGACGTGGTACGCGGCGCGGTCTTCCTCGGCGTCGGCGCCGCGACCGGCGGCCTGTCGATCGCCGGCTCACCGCCGGCCCTGGCCGCGCCGGACGACGCCGCGTTCGCCGTGCCCGTCCCCACCATCGCCAGCTGCGCCACCTGGGGAGCGCGATCCCCGGGCTCGCTCAGCGTGATCTCCTCCTCGCCCGACAAGATCGTGATCCACCACACCGCCGGTGCGAACAGCACGAACTACACCCAGGCGCACGCCTTCGCGATGGCCCGCAGCATCCAGAACTTCCACATGGACGGAAACGGCTGGTCCGACTCGGGCCAGCACTTCACCATCAGCCGGGGCGGCTACGTCATGGAGGGCCGGCACAACAGCCTGTCCCGGCTGCGCGCCGGCAGCGGCATGGTGGTCGGCGCGCACTGTCCCGGCCAGAACGACAAGGGCATCGGGATCGAGAACGAGGGCACCTACACCAGTGCCACCCCGCCGGCCGCGCTCTGGGACAGCCTGGTGCAGTTCTGCGCGTACGTCTGCGACCAGTACGGCATCGCCGCCTCCCGGATCTACGGGCACCGGGACTACGTCGCCACCGCCTGCCCGGGCAACGTGCTCTACGGCATGCTTCCGCAACTGCGCGCCGACGTGGCCGACGCGCTCACCGGTGGCGGCACCCCGCCACCGGCCTTCAGCGCCGTCGTCGACAACACCACCAGCGGTCGCTTCACCGCCAGCGCCAACTGGCTCACCTCGTCGTACGCGACGGAGCGGTACGGCGCCGACTACCGGTACGCCAACCCGGCCGCGATCAGCGACGTGGCCTACTACAAGGTGGCCATCCCGGCGGAGGGGAGTTACCGGATAGACGCCTGGTATCCGGGCATCGCCGGCTACAACACCGCCACCCCGTACATCGTGGTGGCCAAGGGCGGCAACCAGACCGTGGTGGTGGACCAGAGCAGCGGCGGGGGCGCGTGGCGCTCGCTGGGCACCTTCACGCTGACCGCCGGCGACAAGAACGTCGTCGGGGTGAGCCGGTGGAGTGGGGCCAGCGGATACGTGATCGCCGACGCGATCCGGGTCACCCGGGTCTGACCGGACCGCCGTTACCCGCGGGCACGCATCATCGCGGTGCCGGCGGGTAACGGCGGTCCGGAGTCTGTCGCGGGGGGTGGGGGAGTGCGGTACGACGAGTTCGTCGCCAGGGTGCGGGAGCGCGGCGAGTACGCCGATCCGGCGGAGGCGGAGCGGGTGACCCACCTGGTGCTCGGCATCCTGGCGCAGCGGCTGCATCCGGACGAGGCCGAGGACCTCGCCGCCCAGTTGCCGGGCCCGCTGGCCGCGACGCTGATCTCGGCCGGGCAGGGCGTCGCGGGCTCCTTCGGGGCACGGGAGTTCCTCGGTCGGGTCGCCACCGGGGCGGGGGCGACGGCGCGTACCGCCGAGTGGGACGCCAGCGCGGTGCTCTGCACCGTGGCCGAGGCGGTCTCCGGCGGTGAGCTCAACGACGTGCTGACCCAGTTGCCCTCCGGCTACGCCACACTGTTCGGCCGGGCCGGCCTGAGCGGCTGAGCCGCGCGGGGCACCACATCGACGCCTGCCGTTGAGCGGCACCACTCTCGGACCGGGCACCATCTTCGGACTAGCGTCCTAGGACGCAGTACGCGGAGTGGCCATCGCCACACATGCGCGAGAAGATCCCACCGACGCGCGCCACGACGAGCCACACGAAAAGCGAGCCCGATATAGTGGCACGGCAATTGAGCAGCCACGGGGGGCCAAACGCCGGGACCGGGGCTGGGGCAGTCGCCGGCTGCCGTCCGGAACGCCAACCGTCTCCGGGGGAGGAGCCGGCCCGAGCGCGCATCGGTTCCTGGACCGTCCCGCGCCGTCGTGCGGGCGCCGGGCCGTGGCGCGGAGGGAGGTTCGGTGTCGCGTCGGCCGGCGCGGGCGAGTGATGCCCAGCCAACCGGTGACGCCGCCGCCGAGCCCGTCGGCTCGCCGGGGCGGATCCTCACCGTCCCGAACCTGATCAGTTTCGTCCGGCTGCTCGGTGTGCCGCTGTTCCTCTATCTCCTCCTGGTCGCCGAGCAGGAGGTCACGGCGGTGGTCGTCCTGGCCGTGGGGAGCCTGAGTGACTGGGTGGACGGTTTCGTGGCCCGCCGGTTGGGTCAGGTCAGTCGGTTGGGCGAGCTGCTCGACCCGGTCGCGGACCGGCTCTACATCCTGGCCACGCTGGTCGCGCTGACCGTACGTGACGTGGTGCCGTGGCAGTTCACCGTCGCGTTGCTGGCCAGGGATGTCCTGATGACCGCGAACCTCGCGGTGCTGCGGCGCTACGGGTACCGTCCGCCGCCGGTGCACTATCTGGGCAAGACGGCGACGTTCGTGCTGCTGGCCGCGTTTCCGGTGCTGTTGCTGGCGGCCGCGGTGCCCGGGGCGGCGGCCGTGGCCGGGGCGGTCGGCTGGGGGCTGGCCCTGTGGGGCCTGGGACTCTACTGGCTGGCCGGCGGGCTCTACCTGATCCAGACGGCTCGGCTGGTCCGGGCCCGGTTCGCACGGGCGGAGGTGGGATGACCGAGCAGGGCAGGCGGACGTACACGCCGGATTTCCTCACCGAACTGTTCCGGAATCCGCTCGACGCCGGATATGTCGACGCTGCGGCGCGCCGGGCGGACAGCAGTCCGGCGACCGGCTGGCGGCGTTCGGTGCCGCGGGCGGTGAGCCTGTTGACCCTGGTCGTGCTCGGCCTGCTGCTGTCGGTGGCCTATCGCCAGACGATGGCGGCGGAGCCGAGTCGCAGCAATGCGCGGGCCGGCCTGGTGGAGCAGATCAAGCAGCGGGAGGCGGAGAACGCGGCGCTGACCGCCCGGGCGGACGGGTTGCGCGCGGAGGTGGCCCGGCAGCGCGACGCCGCGCTCTCCGGGAGCGCCGCGGCGAATCTGCGGAACCTGGAGGCGGCCACCGGGTTGGGTCGGGTACGCGGTGACGGGCTGGTGGTGCGGATCGCCGACGCGCCGGTCACGTCGGACGCGGTCACGGGTGCCGGTGGGACGAACCTGGGGCGGGTGCTCGACCGGGATCTGCAGGACATCGCGAACGCGCTGTGGAGTGCCGGGGCGGAGGCGATCGCCATCAACGGGCAGCGGTTGACCGCCATGTCGACGATCCGGGCGGCGGGTGGGGCGATCCTGGTCGACTTCAAGCCGGTGATCGGCCCGTACGAGGTCTCCGCGATCGGTCCGGGCCAGTTGGAGCGGCGGTTCCGGGACAGCGCGGCGGCCCGGTTGATGGGGAGCGTCTCCGAGGAGTACGGAACGTCGTTCGAGTTCCGTGGTGTCGACGACCTGACCCTGCCGGCCGCGACCGAGCCGCGGCTGCGCTATGCCACCCCCTCGCCCAGGCCCACCGCTCCGGCGTCGTCCGGGTCGTCGGCCGGTACCGGGGGATCCCCGAGTCCGCATGGAGGCGGCCGATGATCGCTGTGCTCGCGTTGCTCGCCGGGGTGCTGCTCGGCGTCTGGTTGGATCCGACGGTTCCGTCGGCGCTCCTGCCGTATCTGCCGATCGCCGTGGTGGCGGCGCTGGATGCGGTGTTCGGCGGGGTGCGGGCGAAGCTGGACGGCATCTTCGACGACAAGCAGTTCGTGATCTCGTTCATCTCGAACGTGCTGGTCGCCGGGATCATCGTCTATCTCGGTGACCAACTCGGCGTCGGTGGGCAGTTGTCCACCGGTGTGGTGGTGGTGCTCGGCGTGCGGATCTTCGGCAATGTGGCGGCTATTCGCCGGCACCTGTTCCGGGCGTAGGTTCGTAGCGATGGCGGACGCGGACGAGGAGAAGGCGCGGGGTGGGGCGGCCGGTGGCGCGCCGGTGGAGCCTGACCCGGTGGCGGGTGCTGCGACGGAGGGTGCGGACCGCGCCGGTGCCGGTGCGGCGGGTCCGGATGGGCCCGGCGGGGCGGAGGCACCGCCCGTGGAGCCGCCGCCGGTGACGGACGGGCCCGCGGTGCCGCTGACGGCCGACGACGGGCCGGAGGCGGTGGACGAGGGGCCGACCGTACGGCTGCCGGCCGGTGGGGCGGCGGTGGACGACCCGGCGGTGGACGGGGCGGCGGTGCCGGACGGCCGGCGGGTGTCGCCGTTCCGGCGGGCGCTGTCCCGGGTGACGGCGGCGAACGCGATGATCGCGGTGCTGTTGGCGCTGCTCGGCTTCACGCTTGTGGTGCAGGTGCGGACGAATTCCACGGACGCGTCGCTGGCGTCGGCGCGGCAGGAGGATCTGGTGCGGATCCTGTCGGACCTGGAGGCGCAGGAGGAGCGGGTCCGGCAGGACATCGCGGTGCTGGAGGAGAGTCAGCGGCAGTTGAACTCCGGTGCGGAGGGGCGGCAGGCGGCCCTGGAGGAGGCGGCCCGCCGGGCCGACGAGTTGGGGATCCTGGCGGGGACGTTGCCGGCCCGGGGGCCGGGGTTGGCGGTGACGTTCTCGGGTGCGACCAAGCCGGTGGCGGCGTCGCGGGTGCTGGACGCGGTGCAGGAGCTGCGCGGCGCGGGTGCGGAGGCGATGCAGATTTCCGGTGGCGACGGTGCGACGGTGCGGATCATCGCGTCGACGTACTTCCTCGACGCGGACGGCGGCATCTCGGTCGGTGGACGGCGGCTCACCGGGCCGTACCGGATCTCGGTGATCGGTGATCCGAAGACCATGCAAACCGCGCTGAACATCCCGGGCGGGGTGGTGGCATCGGTCAGTGGGGACGGCGGTAACGTGGCGATCGAGGAGCGGGAGGTGGTCGACGTGACGGCCCTCAGCCCGCCGAAGGAGCTGCAACATGCGCGTCCGGTCTCGTGACCGGGGGTGCGGTCGGGGTGGCGATCGGGCGTCCCGGCTTTGGCTGGTGTGACGGAGAAGGACGCGTCTGGTGATTCCTGAGGACCTGCGGTATACCGCCGAGCACGAGTGGGTGGCTGGCGACGGCAGCGGACCGGTGCGGGTGGGCATCACCCACTTCGCCCAGGACGCGCTTGGTGACATCGTGTATGTGCAGCTTCCCGACGAGGGTGCGACGGTGCGGGCCGGCGAGTCGTTCGGCGAGGTCGAGTCGACCAAGAGTGTCTCGGAGATCTACGCGCCGCTGTCCGGCACGGTGGTGGCGCGCAACGAGCAGCTCGTGGACACTCCCGAGGTGATCAACAACGACCCGTACGGTGCGGGGTGGCTGGTGGAGATCACGCCCGGTGACGCGTCGGCGGTGGCGGGCCTGCTCTCCGCGGACGCGTATCGGGAGCTGACCGAGAGCTGATTGTGGTGACGTCGGCGCGTGGTTGTGTCCGCGCGTCTGGTTGCCCTGTATTTCGGCGCTGGCTAGGCTCGCCCAGTCGACCGAGAACCAATAGTTGCGCGTTGCGGAAATGCCTTCCCGGGCACGGGGGAGCCAGCCGCTGGGCCTTGTGGGTGCCCGGCGGCCAGACCCGTAACACCCGACGCCGACCGAACAGATCCGTGAGGTGGTCCCAATGACGCGCCCAGACGACGAGTTTCCCCCGCTCGACGTCACTTCGACGCTGAACCTCGGTTCTCTCGACGAGATGTTGGAGGGGCCCGAGACCGATGTCGTGCCGAGCCGGATGTCAGGTTCGCTGCCTCCGGGGATGGCGTTGCTGGTGGTTCGGCGTGGTCCGAACGCCGGTGCCCGGTTCCTGTTGGATCACGACGTGACGACGAGCGGTCGGCATCCCGACAGTGACATTTTCCTCGACGACGTGACGGTCTCCCGTCGGCACGCCGAGTTCCACCGGGACAGTGGCACGTTCACGGTGCGGGACGTGGGAAGCCTGAACGGGACGTACGTGAACCGGGAGCGGGTCGAGGCGGCGACGCTGAGCAACGGTGACGAGGTCCAGGTCGGCAAGTTCCGGCTGGTCTTCATCGCCGGTCCGCGTGCGGAGGAGGGGGCCGGCCGGGGGTGAGTGAGCGTGCGGCGGCGGCTGTTCCCGGCCCGGGGGCGGTCGCTCGGGGCCAGCCACTGATGAGTATCGGTGAGGTGCTGGCGCAGCTACGGGTGGAGTTTCCCGACACGACAATTTCCAAGCTGCGCTTTCTTGAGTCCGAGGGTCTGGTCGAGCCGCAACGCACGCCGGCGGGTTACCGCAAGTACAGCTGGGACGATGTGGCGCGGTTGCGGTTCGTGTTGACCGCGCAGCGGGACCAGTATCTGCCGTTGCGGGTGATCCGGGAGCAGCTCGCGGCCGCGGACCGGGACGGGCTGACGGGGCTGGAGCGGTCGCGGCCGTCGCTGGTGGCGGTGGGGCCGGACGGCGCGGTGCCGGGGCGGGACGGTGCCGGCCCGGTGGGCGAGTCGTCGGATCTGCGGCTGGGGCGGGCGGAGCTGCTGTCCCGCAGCGGTCTCGGTGACTCGTTGTTGGCGGAGTTGGAGCGGATGGGGCTGGTGGTGCCCCAGCCGTCGGGCTGGTACGACGCGGACGCGCTGCTGGTCGCGGAGGCGGTGGCGGGGTTGGCGGCGTACGGGCTGGAGCCGCGGCATCTGCGTGGTTACCGGACGGCGGCGGATCGCGAGGTGGGGTTGTTCGCCCAGTTGCTGGCGCCGCTGGTGCGGCAGAGCGATCCGGCGGCCCGGGCGCGGGCGGCGGAGGCGGCGCGGGAGTTGGTGGGGCTGTCGCAGCGGCTGCACGCGGCGCTGGTCCGGGTGGGGCTGCGCGGGACGGTGGGGCGGTGACCGCCGTGTCGCCGGTGGTGCGGTGCGGGTTTCCGGTCCGGTGGGTGGCGGTTGGGGTTGGTGTGGTCGGGTGTGCCCGTCTGGCGGTGTGGCCTGGTGCACCGGTCCGGCGGGAAAGATCTGCGGCGCTGGGCGTGGCGTAGTCTTCCGGGGGTAACCCGTGCGGTGCGGGCGGGTGCGGGCGGCGCGCGTGGGGCGGTGGGATCCGGGCCCGTGTACCGTGCAGGGAAGGGGCATCCCGGCCCTGGCGGCGGGTAGCATCGGCCGCCGCAGGACGGTGGTGGGGACGACGACAACGACACGGAGGCGGCGGTGCGCGAGCTGAGCGTGGTCGGGGTTCGGGTGGAGCTACCCACCAACCAGCCGATCGTCCTGCTCAGAGAGGTCGAGGGCGACCGTTATCTGCCGATCTGGATCGGTGCGGTGGAGGCTACCGCGATCGCCTACGAGCAGCAGGGGGTGAAGCCGGCGCGGCCGCTCACCCACGACCTGCTCCGGGACGTCCTGGCCGCGTTGCAGGCCCCGCTGCGGGCGGTGGAGATCGTGGAGTTGAAGGAGAACGTCTTCTACGCCGATCTGCTGATCGGCGACGGTCTGCGGGTGTCGGCCCGGCCGTCGGATTCGATCGCGTTGGCGTTGCGGGTGGGTGCGCCGATCCGCTGTGCGGAGCAGGTCCTGACCGAGGCCGGGATCATCATTCCGGACGAGCAGGAGGACGAGGTGGAGAAGTTCCGGGAGTTCCTGGAGCAGGTCCGCCCGGAGGACTTCGCCGGCTGACCGCTACGGGTAACGATCGGCCCGGCCGCCGGGTAACCCTGCGGTGATCCCTGAGTGCGGCGTGTCGCGGCAGATGCTGCCGGGTAACCCTCCAGCCGGGCTATAGGGTTGGGCCTGTCGAGGGGTGCACGTCCCGGAAACGACGTGTCACCGCACGGGCGGGGAGGTTGTCCGATGCATGAGCCACGGGATCCTGATCCTGGTACGCCGCTTCCCCCCGTGGAGGAGGAGCAGCCTGGGGCGTCGGTGCAGGACGGTGCGGTCGGCTACCGGGGTGTGACGGCGTGCCACGCGGTCGGGATCAGCTACCGGCAGTTGGACTACTGGGCGCGTACCGGGCTGGTGGTGCCGAGCGTGCGGGACGCGTCGGGATCGGGAACGCAGCGGCTCTACTCGTTCCGTGACCTGGTGGTGCTGAAGGTGGTCAAGCGCCTGCTGGATGCGGGGGTTTCGCTGCAGAACATCCGGCGGGCGATCGAGACGCTGCGCTCCCGTGGGGTGGCGGATCTGGCCGGTATCACGCTGATCTCGGACGGGACGTCGGTCTACGAGTGCCGGTCGCCGGAGGAGGTCGTCGACCTGTTGCAGGGCGGGCAGGGCGTCTTCGGCATCGCCATCGGTGGGGCCTTCAAGGAGGTCCAGGGCTCGCTGTCGCATCTGCCGGCGGAGCCGGCCGGTGAGCCGTCGCCGGCCGGTGAGGCGGGGGAGGCGGTCGTGGTGGACGCGGGTGACGAGTTGGCGGCCCGCCGTGCCCGGCGGCGCGCGGGCTGAACCTCCGCTCGTCCGCGGGCCCGGATCGCTGCCGCCCGCCGTCACGATTCCTCATCCCGCCCGGGTGTGCGGGTCGTCGGGGTGGGTCGGGCCATTGTGGTCATCCGGAGTGTCCACATCGACCGGGCGGTGCCGGCGGGTCGGTTCGGTCCGGCGGAGCCGGGACGCGCTCCGGGGCTGAGGTGTCGCTCACGGTGACCGGGGTGGCCGGGACGGGTTCGGATGGGGATGATGGTCCGGTTCGGAATCGACGACCGCTGACATCGGCAATCGCTGAACCGGTCGGGTCGGTCCGGATGACACCGATTCGGGATGGATGACACGGTACGGCTGGGCGCGGTAGTGTCCCCACCCAGTGCCGCCCGTCGGCCGTCCGCCTGCCCACCGGGACGGCACCGTCGTTCCCACGCCCCAGAATGCCGCGCGAATCTCCCCTCGCGCCGGAAGGAAGACCGTGACGGATCCAGAAGACAGCGCCCTGTCGTCCTCCTCGGACGGTGTCGGCACCATCGGTGACGGTGCGTCGGCACCGCCCTCACACTACGAGCGGATCGGTGGTGCGGAGTCGGTCAAGGCGGCCGTGCGGCTGTTCTACGACCGGGTGCTCGCCGACCCCGAGCTGGCCGGCTACTTCACCGGGCTGAACATGGAGGAGCAGCGGCGGCACATGGTGCTGATGCTCACCGTGGTGCTCGGCGGGCCGAACAACTACGCCGGCCGTGGCCTGGCGGAGGCGCACCAGCCGCTGGAGATCCCGGCCGAGCACTACGTCCGGGTCGGTGCGCACCTGGTCGACACGCTGACCGGGCTCGGCGTGCCCGGCGACATCGTCGACGACGTGCGGGCGACGTTGGTCTCGGTGCGCGACCAGGTGGTGTCGAGCGGCACCTCGGCTGGCGTTTGACCGTGGACGTCGCTCGTCTCAAGCAGAGTTGGCACCTGGTCGCCGGGCACGGCGACCAGGTGCCGCTCTACTTCTACTCGACTCTCTTCCTCGCCCATCCCGAGGTCCGGCAGATGTTTCCGACGAACATGGCCGGCCAGCGGGATCGGCTGGTCACCGCGCTGGGCCACATCGTGTCCCATGTGGATCAGGCGGATCAGCTCGTCGGGTTCCTGCAGTCACTCGGCGCCGACCACCGCAAGTTCGCGGTCCGGGCGGAGCACTATCCGGCGGTCGGGGAGGCGCTGTTGGCGACCCTGGCGCACTTTCTCGGCGAGCACTGGACCGAGGAGCTGGCGCAGGACTGGACCGCGGCGTACGGGCTGGTCGCGAAGGTGATGGTCGACGGTGCGTCGGCGGCGGAGAACGTCAGCCCGCCGTGGTGGGTCGGCGAGGTCGTCGCGCACGAGCCGCGGACGTTCGACATCGCGGTGCTGACGCTGCGCCCGCAGTACCTGCTGCCGTTCGAGGCGGGCCAGTCGGTCGGGGTGTCGAGCCCGGCGACGCGGGCGTGGCGCTACTACTCGCCGGCGAACGCGGCCCGCACCGACGGCACGCTGGAGTTGCACGTGCGGGCGGCGCCGGGCGGTGCGGTGAGTTCCCGGCTGGTGTATGGCACGAGCGTCGGTGACCAGTTGCATCTGGCGGCTCCGGTGGGGGAGCGGTTGACGTTGCGCCGGGCCGGCGGCGGTGGCGATCTGCTGCTGTTGGCGGGCGGGACCGGCTGGGCGCCGTTGAAGGCGCTGGTGGAGCAGGTGGCGGCGTCCGGTGGGGGGCGGCGGGTCGACGTGTACGTCGGCGCCCGGTCCCGTACGGAGTTCTACGACGTCGAGGCGACCGAGAAGCTGGTGGCGTCGTATCCATGGCTGCGGGTGACGTACGTGGTCAACGGTGACCCGGCGCGGCCCGGAGAGTTCGTCCAGGTGGTGGATCGCGCCCTCGCCGACGGCGACTGGCGCAACCGGCACGTCTTCGTCTGCGGGTCCGACCCGATGGTGTCGGGCGCCGTCACCGGGTTGACGCAGGCGGGTTATCACGCCGGGCAGCTGCACTACGAGGCGTTGGGTGGGCAGTGGTATTCGCCCGGCCGGCGGACCGGTGAGGTGCAGGAGCAGAGGCCGGCAGACGGAGGTACGCAGTGAGCGCCAGCCCGATCAGCGAGTACGACCGCACCGCGGCGGTGTCCGGTCCGAGTCCGCGGGTCCGGATCACCGCGGACCGGGTCCGGCGGTGGGAGTTCGGTTCGTCGTCGTTCACCCGGCGTGGTTACGACGACCGGGACGTGGACCGGTTCCGGCACCAGGTCGCCGACGAGCTGGACCTGTTGGCGACCCAGCTGGCGGATCTGCGGGCGGAGAACGAGCGGCTGCACGACCATGTGGAGCTGCACCGGCACGGGGTGTTGCCGAGTGCCGGGGGCCGGCCGCAGTTGCCGGGGGCGAAGGAGGTGAACCTGCTGTCGGCGGCGCAGCGGGAGGCGGAGCAGATCATCGCCCAGGCGCACGACTACGCCCGCCGGGTCGCCGAGTACGCCCGGGTGCAGTACGAGAACTATCTGCGGGCGGCGGCCGAGGACGCCCGCAACGAGGCGGAGCGGGCGGTGCAGGACTACCGGGCGTCGGCCGGGTCGAGTTTCGACGACACGGTCGCGACCCGGGAGGCGTTGCGGATCTTCGGCGAGATGATGATCTCGCACATGCAGGCGGCGGCGCGGCATCTGGACGACGGCAGCGAGCATCTGGCCCGGACGATGGACCGGATCGCCCGGGAGGCGGGTGCGGGGGTCACCGCCGCGGCTGCGGGCGGCCCCGTCCGGCCGGCCCTGCCGCCGCATCCGGAGCATCAGCGCCACAGGTGAGCCGCTGGGCCGGCCCGTCGGTGTGACCGGCGGCTGATCACCATCCGGGGGGTGGTGGCCGGCCGCCGGCGGTCAACGGTCAGCGGCCGGCCAGGTGGCCGTCGATCTCGGCGAGTTCGGTGTCGGTGAGGACGAGGTTGTCCAGCGCGGCCACGTTCGCCTCCAGTTGGGCGACGCTGCTCGCGCCGATGATCAGGCTGGTCATCCGGGTGTCCCGCAGCGCCCAGGCGAGGGCGAGCTGGGCGAGGGACTGGCCGCGCCGTCCGGCGAGGGCGTGCAGCGCCCGTACGGTGGCCATGGTCGACCCGGTCAGGGCGCTCTCGTCGAGGAAGACGCTGGTGCGGACCCGGGAGTCGGCGGGGATGCCGTCGAGGTAGCGGTCGGTGAGCAGGCCCTGGGCGAGCGGGCTGTAGGCGATGCAGCCGGCGCCGACCTGTTCCAGGGTGTCGAGCAGCCCGTCCGGCTCGATCCAGCGGTTGAACATCGAGTACGACGGCTGGGAGATCAGCATCGGGGTGCCGAGCCGTTCCAGGATCGCCGCCGCCTGCCGGGTCTGCTCCGAGGTGTAGTTCGACAGCCCGACGTAGAGGGCCTTGCCGGCCCGGACGACCGCGTCCAGCGCCGCCATCGTCTCCTCCAGCGGGGTGTCCGGGTCGGGCCGGTGGTGGTAGAAGACGTCGACGTAGTCGAGGCCCAGCCGGCGCAGTGACTGGTCGAGGGAGGAGACCAGGTACTTCCGGGAGCCCCATTCGCCGTACGGGCCGGGCCACATGTAGTAGCCGGCCTTGGTGGAGATGACGAGCTCGTCGCGGTACGGGGCGAGGTCGGTGGCGAGGATCCGGCCGACGTTCGCCTCGGCGGAGCCGGGCGGCGGCCCGTAGTTGTTGGCCAGGTCGAAGTGGGTCACCCCGAGGTCGAACGCCCGCCGGCAGATGTCCCGCTGCGGCTGCCACGGCCGCCCGTCGCCGAAGTTCTGCCACAGGCCGAGCGAGATGGCGGGCAGCCGCAGGCCGCTGCGGCCGGCGCGCCGGTAGGTCATGGTGTCGTAGCGGTTCTCCGCGGCACGGTAGGTCACGTTGCCACCCTATTGATCGTGGCAGGGCCGTGTGGCACCGATCCGGCACGGTCCCGGCCGTAGCCCGCGCGGCAGGTCCGCGAGCGTGCGCGGTGCCCGCGGGCCACGTCCGGTGTTTCTTCGCTCACCCGCGGCCGGTCGGGCTGGGGATGGCGGCGGGTTTCGTGGTATCTGATCGGGTAGCGGGTCGCCGAAGGCGCCGACCGACCTCGCCCGCCACCGCACCGGTGGCGCCGTCGAAAGGGACGTCATGGCATACCTGGACCACCGGCCGGTGACCCCGGCCGAGGCGCTCGACGAGCTGCTCGCCGGCAACGAGCGGTTCGTCGCCGGCACCCGGATCCATCCGCACCAGGACGCCGAGCACCGGGCGGTGGTGGCCGCCGCGCAGCGGCCCTTCGCGGTGGTCTTCGGCTGTTCCGACTCCCGACTCGCCGCCGAGATCATCTTCGATCGAGGGCTCGGTGACCTGTTCGTGGTCCGCACCGCCGGGCACATCGTCGGCGCGGAGGTGACCGCCAGCATCGAGTACGGGGTGGTGGTGCTCGGCGCGCCGCTGGTCGTCGTCCTCGGCCACGACTCCTGCGGCGCGATCCAGGCGACCCGGGCGGTCCGGGACGGGGGCCGGCTGCCCGGCCGGGACCTGGGCGCGATCGTGCAGCGGGTCACCCCGAGCATCGAGGCGGCGGAGGCCCGCCGGATCAGCGGGGACGCCGAGGTCGCCGGGGTACATATCGGGCGTACGGTGGATCTGGTGACCCGGCCCGGGACGGCGCTCGCCGACGCGGTCACCGGCGGCCGCTGCGACGTCGTCGGCATGTTCTACCGACTCGCGGACGGCAAGGTCACCGTCACCGCGACCGCCACCACGGGCGGCGGAGATCACCGGCCGGGGGAGTGACCGGCCGGCCCACCGGCCGAAACGTGCGGGAAACCCGATCACTGGTACCGTTGCCAACGCCGACATCACCCGCGAGCGAGAGACCGCCCGGCACCCGCCGGTCGGCGCCGAAGGGGCAAATCCTCCCCGGAACCTCTCAGGCAAAAGGAGCTTGCGGGCAGGCGACTGTGGAGCGCCCGCGACGCCGCGGTGTGTGACAGAGGGGGAGGTTGCAGCGTCGACCTCGCCCGGGAGTTGTCCCCATGACCACAGCCCACCACCCCGCCCGTGACGTCGGGCGCTTCGCCGACCGGCACATCGGCCCGGACGCCGACGCCGAACGCCGGATGCTGGAGACCGTCGGCTACGCCTCGGTCGACGACCTGCTCGACGCGGCGATCCCGGAGGCGATCCGCTGGTCCGGCGGGCTCGACCTGCCGCCGGCCGGCACCGAGCCGGAGGTGATCGCCGAGCTGCGGGCGCTGGCCGCCCGGAACACCGTCGCCGTCTCCATGATCGGCCTCGGCTACTCCGGCACACACACCCCGGCGGTGATCCGCCGCAACGTGCTGGAGAACCCGGCCTGGTACACCGCCTACACCCCGTACCAGCCGGAGATCAGCCAGGGCCGCCTGGAGGCGCTGCTGAACTTCCAGACCATGGTCACCGACCTGACCGGGCTGGCCACCGCCAACGCCTCCCTGCTCGACGAGGGCACCGCCGCGGCCGAGGCGATGACCCTGGCCCGCCGCGCCGGGCGGAGCAGCAGCGGCGTGTACGTCGTCGACGCCGACACCCTGCCGCAGACCGTCGCCGTGCTCGCCACCCGGGCCGAGCCGCTCGGCATCGAGGTGCGGGTGCTCGACCTGGACGCCGAGCCGCTGCCGGCGGAGTTCTTCGGACTGCACCTGCAGTACCCGGGCGCCTCCGGCGCGGTCCGCGACCACGCCCCGCTGGTCGAGGCCGCGCACGCCGCCGGTGCCCTGGTCACCGTCGCCGCCGACCTGCTCGCGCTGACCCTGCTGCGCCCGCCCGGCGGAATCGGCGCCGACATCGCCGCCGGCACCACCCAGCGGTTCGGCGTACCGATGGGCTTCGGCGGCCCACACGCCGGCTACCTCGCCGTCCGGGCCGGCCTGGAGCGGATGCTGCCCGGCCGGCTCGTCGGGGTCTCCCGGGACGCGGCCGGCGACCCCGCCTACCGGCTGGCGCTGCAGACCCGGGAGCAGCACATCCGCCGGGAGAAGGCGACAAGCAACATCTGCACCGCCCAGGTGCTGCTCGCCGTGATGGCCGGCATGTACGCCGTCTACCACGGCCCGGCCGGGCTGCGGGCGATCGCCGAACGGACCGCCGGACACGCCGCCACCCTCGCCGCCGGGCTGCGCACCGTCGACGGGGTCGAGATCGTCCACGACGCGTTCTTCGACACCGTCCTCGCCCGGGTCCCCGGCCGGGCCGCCGAGCTGGTCGCCGAGGCGGAGCGGCGCGGCGTCAACCTGCGCCCCGTCGACGCCGACCAGGTCGGGATCGCCTGCGACGAGACCACCACCGAGGCGCACCTGCGCACCGTCTGGGACGCCGTCGCCGCCGTCACCGGCCGGCCGGTCACCGCGCCGACGACGCCGGCCGCACCGGCGCTGCCGGCGGCGCTGGACCGGACCGGCGACTACCTGACCCACCCGGTCTTCTCCGCGCACCACTCCGAGACGGCGATGCTGCGCTACCTGCGCCGGCTCGCCGACGCCGACTACGCCCTCGACCGGGGCATGATCCCGCTCGGGTCGTGCACGATGAAGCTGAACGCGACCACCGAGATGGAGCCGGTCAGCTGGCCGGAGTTCGCCGACGTGCACCCGTTCGCCCCGGCCGGCCAGACCGCCGGCTACCGCGACCTCGTCACCACCCTCGAAGGCTGGCTCGCCGAGGTCACCGGCTACGACGCCGTCAGCGTCCAGCCGAACGCCGGCTCGCAGGGCGAACTCGCCGGCCTGCTGGCGATCCGCGGCTACCACCGCGACCGGGGCGAGGCGCACCGCGACGTCTGCCTCATCCCGTCGTCGGCGCACGGCACCAACGCCGCCAGCGCGGTGATGGCCGGGATGCGGGTGGTGGTGGTCGGCTGCGACGCCGACGGCGACGTCGACCTCGCCGACCTCGACCGCAAGCTCGACACCCACCGGGACACCCTCGCCGCGATCATGGTCACCTACCCGTCCACGCACGGGGTGTACGAGGGCGGCATCGCCGCGCTCTGCGCCAAGGTGCACGACGCCGGCGGCCAGGTCTACGTCGACGGCGCCAACCTCAACGCGCTGCTCGGCTACGCCAAGCCGGGCCGGTTCGGCGCCGACGTGTCACACCTGAACCTGCACAAGACGTTCTGCATCCCGCACGGCGGCGGCGGGCCCGGGGTCGGGCCGGTCGCGGTCCGGGCACACCTGGCGGCGTACCTGCCCGGCGACCCGCTGGCGGCCGGGGGGCGGCCGGCGATCTCCGCCGCCCGGTACGGCTCGGCCGGGATCCTGCCGATCCCGTGGGCGTACCTGCGGCTGATGGGGCCGGACGGGCTGCGCCGGGCGACCGGGACGGCGGTGCTGGCCGCCAACTACGTCGCCGCCCGGCTGCGCGGCCACTACCCGGTGCTCTACGCCGGCAACAAGGGCCTGGTCGCCCACGAGTGCATCCTCGACCTGCGGCCGCTGACCAAGGCGACCGGGGTCAGCGTCGACGACGTGGCGAAGCGGCTGGTCGACTACGGGTTCCACGCCCCGACGATGTCGTTCCCGGTCGCCGGCACCCTGATGGTGGAGCCGACCGAGAGCGAGGACCTCGCCGAACTCGACCGGTTCTGCGCGGCGATGATCGCGATCCGGGCCGAGATCGACCGGGTCGGGTCCGGGGAGTGGCCGAAGGAGGACAACCCGCTGGCGAACGCCCCGCACACCGCGACGATGGTCAGCGGGGACGAGTGGAGCCACCCCTACCCGAGGTCGGTGGCGGCGTACCCGGCCGGGGTGGACCGGCGGGCGAAGTACTGGCCGCCGGTGCGCCGCATCGACGGCGCGTACGGGGACCGGAACCTGGTCTGCGCCTGCCCGCCCCCGGAGTCGTACGAGAACTGAGTGATCGTGCGGATCCGGTCCGGCGACGACGACGGACCGGAGTGGGACCGGCCGGGCGCCGACGCCGGCCGGTCACGCTCCGTGAGGAGTCAGCCGACCAGGGCGTGCCGGGCCGGGCCACGGTGCGGCGCTATGGTGCTGCCGTCGGGCAGCAGCTCGCCGGTGTCCTCGAAGAGGATGACGCCATTGCAGAGCAGGCTCCATCCCTGCTCCCGAAAGCAGGCGACGACGCGGGCCGCTTCCCGGTCGGTCGCTTCCGCGGAGGGGCAGATCGGTTCGTGCTGGCACATCGGGTTCTCCGGACTATGGGGGCGCTGTGGCATGGTTCACATGACCGATGACGGACGGTACTCCCTCACGCCCAGTGATGACGAGCGGGTATCCGTCTCTGACCGAGGAAATCCACTTTTCGGATGAGGCAGATCGAGCCGTACGTATTGGAAGCGCTCCCAAGCGCGCCGCCGGGAGCGCCCCCGAACTGCGTACCCCGACTCGTCGAGCACGACCGGCTGCAGTGGTGGGCCGACGCCGCCGACGACCCCGCCACCCTGCTGGAAGACTTCCTCACCCGACACGACCTCCCGGTACGCGACCTCACCCGCCCCGGCGCCCACCCCGCCCACCCGGCACCCGGCACCGTCTGCGGCGCCGCCGTCTTCGTCTCCGCCGCCGCCGGAGCCCGGATGGCCGGCGCACCCATCGGCCCCGCCAGCCCGGCACCCGCCGTCCCCGACCTGGTCGCCGTCGTCTACCGCCACCACGACCACCCCACCCGCCCCACCCCACCCGGCCGGCCCCACCCGTCCACCCCCGGATGGCAGCTCGGCCCCTGGACCGAAAGCTGGACGCCGCGCCAACACGCCGACGCCGTACGCCAGGCCCGGCACGCCATCGCCGCCGGCGACATCTACCAGGTCAACCTCGTCGGACACGGCAGCGCCGCATACACCGGAAACCCGCTGCCGGCACTGCGCCGGCTCACCCGGCTACCCGGCGCCCGGTACGGCGGCATCCTCACCGGCACCGACTGGGCCATCGGCTGCGCCTCCCCGGAAACCCTGATCGAGGTGACCGGCGGCGCCATCCACACCCGGCCGATCAAGGGCACCCGGCCCGCGACCGGCCCCGGCCGCCGCGAACTCCTCGAATCCGCCAAGGAACGCGCCGAACACATCATGATCGTCGACCTGGAACGCAACGACCTCGCCCGGATCGCCCACACCGGCACCGTACGCGTCGACCAGCTCTACACCATCCGCCGCTGGTCCGACCTCTGGCAGGCCGAGTCCACCATCTCCGCCACCCCCGCCGCCGGCCACGGCCTCGCCGACCTGCTCCGCGCCGTCTGCCCCGGCGGCTCCGTCACCGGCGCACCCAAACTCGCCGCCCTGACCCGCATCGCCGCCCTCGAACCCGTCGGACGCGGCGCCAGCATGGGCGGCCTCGGCTGGATCGGCCCCGACCGGCTCGACCTCGGCCTCACCATCCGGACCGCCGCCGCCGACCCCGACCGGATCCACGTCTGGGCCGGCGGCGGGATCACCTGGGGCAGCGACCCGGCCGCCGAAGTCGCCGAGGCGGCCGCCAAGACCCGTCCCGTGCGCGCCGCCCTCGCCGGCCAGCCGCGCCGCTGACACGTTGCCCGCACCGCCGGCCACCGGTGCCGACGCACCGCGACGCCGACGCACCGCCGCCACCGGAAGGTAACGAACCGGTAGGGTTCCGGTCATGACGATGCGGCCCATCCGGATCATCGGAGACCCGGTGCTCCGCACCTCCTGCGAGCCGGTCACCAGCTTCGACACCGAACTACGCGACCTGGTCACCGACCTGATGGACACCCTCCTCGGCGCACCCGGCCGAGCCGGAGTCGCCGCACCCCAGATCGGCATCAGCGCCCAGGTCTTCGTCTACGACGCCGACGGCCACCGCGGTCACCTGATCAACCCCACCCTCGAACTCTCCACCGAACAACAGGACGACGACGAGGGCTGCCTCTCCATCCCGGGCCTCCACTTCCCGACCCCCCGCGCCCGGCACGCCACCGCCCACGGCTTCGACCAGCACGGCGAACCCCTCACCATCACCGGCAGCGACTTCCTCGCCCGCGCCCTCCAGCACGAGACCGACCACCTCGCCGGACGGCTCTACGTCGACACCCTCCGCGGCGAGACCCGCCGCCGCGCCCTACGCGACATCCGCGCCGGCCGCCTCGCCACCCCCGACCGGTAACCCGGCCGCGGCACCCGCCGCACCGCCGACGGACTCAACGACCCCGCCGACGCCGCAACCACACACCCGCCGCACCCAACGCCACGAACAGCAACGCGGAACAACACAGCGCTTTGAAGATCACGCCAAAACTGTCGCACATCCCGCCGTAAGGTGTGCACGTGCGCCTGGCAACCTTCAACCTCCTGCACGGCCGATCCCCGCACGACGGCCTCGTCGACGAGACCCGGCTCGCCACCGCGGTCGCCACCCTCGACGCCGACATCCTCGCCCTGCAGGAAGTCGACCGGGACCAGTCCCGCAGCAACCACCTCGACCTCACCGCCATCGCCGCCCAGGCGATGAAGGCACCCGAACACCGCTTCGCCGCCGCCGTCGTCGGCACCCCCGGCGAACACTTCCGGCCCCTCACCCACGACGACGACGGACACGGCGAACCCCTCTACGGCATCGGCCTGGTCAGCCGCTACCCCGTCCGCTCCTGGCAGGTCACCCGCCTCGCCCCGGTACCGGTACGCTCCCCGGTCCTCGACCCCGGCCCCGGCGGCGGCATCATCCTGCTCCGCGACGAACCCCGGGTCGTCCTCGCCGCCATCCTCGACACCCCGTACGGACAGCTCACCGCCGCCGCCACCCACCTCTCCTTCGTCCCCGGCTGGAACATCCGGCAACTCCGCCAGGTCATCCGCGCCCTGCGCACCCTGCCCCCACCCCGGATCCTCCTCGGCGACCTCAACCTCCCCGCCGGGCTCGCCACCCTCGTCTCCGGCTGGCGCACCCTGGCCCGCCGCCCCACCTATCCGGCCAGACAACCCCGGGTCCAACTCGACCACATCCTCGCCGACCCCCGCGACGGACACCCGCTGCCCGCCGTCACCGCCACCGACGCCCCGATCGCCACCATCTCCGACCACCGGCCACTCGTCGTCGACCTCGCCTGATCCCGGAGCCTCCGACGAGCCCCGGGAACCTCACCAGCCACGCCCCTCGGACCCCTCCACCGACGGGCGCTGCGCCAGCAGCCGGCCCAACGAACGGTTCGTACGGTTCGCCCGCACCGCCGCCCGCTCCTGCGCCGCGGTCACCTCGATATAGCTCTGGCTCGTCGCCAGGCTCGCGTGTCCCAGCAACCGCATGATCTCCGGCGCACTCGCACCGTCCTCGGCCAACCGGGTCGCGAAGGTGTGCCGCAGCGCGTGCAACCGCGCCCCCGCCGGCACCCGATCGGTGATCCCCGCCCGGCGATAGCAGGACTCCACCAGATACTGCAGGCCACCCCGGCGCAACGGCGCACCCCGCCGGTCGACAAGCAGCGCCGAGTCCGGCCCGACCGTGCGGGACCCGAAACGCCGGCGCCGGCTCTCCAGATAGTCCCCGAGCACCCGGTCGAGCTCCGGCTCCACCGGAATCAACCGGGACCGGCTGCCCTTGCCGGTCACCTCGACCCGGCGCTCGCCTTCCCGGCCGACCAGCGACCCCGTACGCAGCGCCAGCAGCTCGGCCAGACGCAGACCGGCACAGAGCGCCAGGGCCAGCACGGCCAGGTCACGCTCCGGCCACGGATCCCGCTGCCGCTCGTCGGCCCGGGCGACCCCGGTCAGCAGCCGCTCCGGCGTCTCCTCACCCCGCAGCGGCTTCGGCGGTGCGGGCGGCACCCTGGGCTTGTCGACGGCGGGCATCGGATTGCCGGACACCACCCGCTCGGCGACGAGGAAGTCGAAGAAGCCGTTCCAGGTGGACCAGGCCCGGTAGATGGAGGCGGCGGCCCGGGGAGCGGCGTACCGGGCGAAGGCCGCGCGCAGCGACCGGGCGGTCAGGGCACGGATCGGCAGCCCGGCCAGGAGGAGGGGAGTGGCGGGATCGGCGGCGACCAGCCCGGCGATCGCCAGCAGGTCGCGCCGGTATGCCGCCAGGGTGTGCGGGGAGGGCTTGCGGGTGGCCCGGGCGGTCAGGAACTGCTCGATGAGGGGGAGTAGCAGAAAGTCCTCTTTGTCCTGCATAACGAGTATTATGCATGATTCCTGACGAATCAGCCAGTTCGGATGATCTTCGCCAGGGTCGGGGAGCGGCCCGGACCGCGATCGGCGACGGAGGCCGCAGCAGGATCCGAGCGGGGGTGGGACACCGCGATCAGGCCGTACGGTGGTTCTGTCACACCGGGGACGTGGCCGGATCTCACGAGTCGCGGCTCGAACTCCCGGCGCCGGTCGCTCCGGCGCTCGTGCGGCCGCACCGCGGCGCCGGGCATCGCCATCAGGCCGAGTCCGGCCGGACGTACCGGTGGGCGGGGAGAACGTCGGCGGCAAATCACCGGTATGTAGTTCTCGCCGACGGCGAAGGGCCGCCCGAGGACAACTAGTTGACATAATGTATCTTATCGACCTGACATTGCCGCTGCCGAGCGAGGCTCTTCGACCGCTCGGCGGGCAGCCACGGTCGCTTCGGATCACGCCCTCCGGCAGGCCGCCGAGCTGCCCGGTCGGCGATCCGCGTCGGTTCGCCCGCGTGAACCCCTCGGGGCTCGGTGGCCTCGTGCGGCCGGGCATCGCACCGTGGGCCCCGATCTGCACGACCTGTGCCGTCGAACGGGCGTACTCCCCCCTGTGGTCGGCGCACGCTTCCTGGCGCTCGTGATGCAACCTGCGGTTGCGCGTTGTCGGGGTGTCGGCTAGCGTTATACGCAACCAAACGTTGCGGAAAAGGTGGCAGGCATGGAGTTCGGAACGATCGAGCGGGAGATCCACATCGACGCCGCACCCGAGGTCGTCTTCGACGTGGTCAGCAGTCCCGAGCACCTGCGCGGGTGGTGGCCGGACGAGGCGGAGTATCCGGCGGTGCCCGGCGGTGCGGGCCGGATCGGCTTCGGGGATTTCTCGCCGGAGGGCACCTGGGTGCAGTTCGCGGTCGTCGACGCCGTACCTCCACGGCTCTTCTCCTTCCGGTGGACGCACGAGGAGGGGCAGCGTGCCGTACCGGGCAATTCGCTGCTGGTCGTCTTCGAGCTGGAGCCGGCGGGCGGCGGCACGCTGCTGCGGATGACCGAGAGCGGCTTCCGGGAGCGCGGCTGGGACGAGGCGAAGGCCGCCGCCGAGTACGCCGAACACGTCACCGGCTGGGACTTCTACCTGCCGCGACTGCCGGCGTACGCGGCGCGGGTCGGTGCGGGCGCACGACGGTGAGGGTCGACGACGACCTCTGGTCGGCGGTCGGCGACCCGATCCGGCGCCGGATGCTCGACCTGCTGCTCCACGAGGGCGGCGGGACGGCGACCAGCCTGAGTGAGCGGTTGCCGGTGACCCGGCAGGCGGTGGCGAAGCATCTGGTCGTGCTCGACCGGGTTGGTCTGGTGCGGGCCAGCACCGTCGGCCGGGAGCGGCGGTTCCGGGTCGACCAGGCGCAGCTCGCCCGGGCTGTCGCCCAGCTCGCCGAGGTGGGAGCGGCCTGGGATGCCCGGCTGCGGCGGATCAGGCGCATCGCGGAGGCGGTCCAGCGCGACCGGGACGCGGACGGGAAGGGAACGGCACAGCGGTGACGAGCGGAGAGGTATGCGACAGATGGTAGACATCCTGCACCGGGTCGGTGTGCGGCGGTCCTCGCCTGAGCGGGTGTACGACGCGTTGACGACCCTGGACGGCCTGGCCGGCTGGTGGACGGAGAAGACCTCGGGGAAGACCGGGGTCGGCGGCGTGCTGGAGTTCCGCTTCGGGCCGGGTGGCTTCGACATGTTGGTGGTCGAGCTCGATCCGGGTCGGCTGGTCCGCTGGGAGGTGGTGGAGGGGCCGCAGGAGTGGATCGGTACGACCGTGCGCTGGGAGCTGCGGCAGGACGGTGACTACACGATCGTGCTGTTCAGGCACGAGGGTTGGCGTGAGCCGGTCGAGTTCATGCACCACTGCAGCACGAAGTGGGCCACCTACCTGTTGAGTCTCAAGCGGCTGGTGGAGACCGGTGAGGGTGCCCCTGATCCGCGCGACGTGCAGATCAGCGACTGGCACTGATCCGCCGGTCCGCCGGCCCGGCCGGTCGCGGTTTCCCGTGTAGCCGGGCGACCGGGACCGGCCGGGCGACGGGGGCCGTCCGGGCACCGCGACAGGCGGTGCCCGGACGGGGGACGCGTGGAGTCGGTGCCGGTCAGCGGCCGACGTAGGCGGCCAGGTGCTGGCCGGTGAGGGTGGTGCGGGTGGCGACGAGGTCGGCGGGGGTGCCCTCGAAGACGATCCGGCCGCCGTCGTGGCCGGCGCCGGGGCCGAGGTCGATGATCCAGTCGGCGTGTGCCATGACCGCCTGGTGGTGCTCGATGACGATGACCGACCTGCCGGTGTCGACGAGCCGGTCGAGCAGGCCGAGCAGTTGTTCGACGTCGGCGAGGTGCAGGCCGGTGGTCGGCTCGTCGAGGATGTAGATGCCGCCGCTGGCGCCCATCTGGGTGGCGAGTTTGAGCCGTTGCCGCTCGCCGCCGGAGAGGGTGGTGAGCGGCTGGCCGAGGCTGAGGTAGCCGAGCCCCACGTCGGCGAGCCGGTCGAGGATGGTGTGTGCGGCCGGGGTTTTCGTCTCGCCGGAGCCGAAGAACTCTTCGGCTTCGGTCACCGACATGGCGAGCACCTCGGCGATGGTGCGGCCGCCGAGGGTGTATTCCAGCACCGCGGCCTGGAACCGTCGGCCTTCGCACTCCTCGCAGGTGGATTCGACGGTGGCCATGACGCCCAGGTCGGTGTAGATCACGCCGGCGCCGTTGCAGGTGGGGCAGGCGCCCTCGGAGTTGGCGCTGAACAGCGCCGGCTTGACGCCGTTGGCCTTGGCGAACGCCTTGCGGATCGGGTCGAGCAGTCCGGTGTAGGTGGCCGGGTTGCTGCGTCGTGAGCCGCGGATCCCGCCCTGGTCGATCGGGACGACGCCGTCGCGGCCGGCGACCGATCCGTGGATCAGCGAGCTCTTGCCGGAGCCGGCGACGCCGGTGACCACGCAGAGCACTCCGAGTGGGATGTCGACGTCGACGTTGCGGAGGTTGTGTGTCGCCGCGTCGCGGATCGGTAGGGTGCCGGCCGGTGGGCGTACCGTTTTCTTGAGGGTGGCGCGGTCGTCGAGGTGGCGGCCGGTGATGGTGTCGCTGGTGCGTAGTCCGGGTACGGTGCCCGCGAAGCAGACGGTGCCGCCGTTGGTGCCGGCGCCGGGGCCGAGGTCGATGACGTGGTCGGCGATCGCGATCGTCTCGGGCTTGTGCTCCACGACGAGTACGGTGTTGCCCTTGTCCCGCAGGCGCAGTAGTAGGTCGTTCATCCGTTGGATGTCGTGGGGGTGTAGTCCGATCGTCGGTTCGTCGAAGACGTAGGTGACGTCGGTGAGGGCGGAGCCGAGGTGGCGGATCATCTTCGTCCGCTGCGCCTCTCCCCCGGAGAGGGTGCCGGAGGGCCGGTCGAGGGAGAGATAGCCCAGCCCGATTTCGGCGAACGAGTCGAGGAGGTGCTGCAGGCCGGTGAGGAGCGGGGCGACCGACGGTTCGTCGAGGTCGCGGATCCAGTCGGCCAGGTCGCTGATCTGCATGGTGCAGAGGTCGGCGATGTTCTTTCCCTTGATCTTCGATGACCGGGCTCCTGCGCTGAGGCGGGTGCCGGCGCATTCGGGGCAGGTCGTGAAGGTGACCGCCCGTTCGACGAAGGCGCGGATGTGTGGTTGCAGCGCGTCGACGTCCTTGGACAGGAAGGACTTCTGGATCTTGGGGATCAGTCCCTCGTAGGTCAGGTTGATCCCGTCGACCTTGATCTTGGTGGGTTCCTTGTGGAGCAGGTCGTACAGTTCCTTCTTCGTGTACCTGCGGATCGGCTTGTCCGGGTCGAAGAAGCCGCAGCCGCGGTAGATGCGGCCGTACCAGCCGTCCATGCTGTAGCCGGGGATGGTGAGGGCACCCTCGTTGAGCGAGAGGCTGTCGTCGTAGAGGGCGGTCAGGTCGAAGTCGGTGACCGAGCCCATGCCCTCGCAGCGTGGGCACATGCCGCCGAGGCGGGTGAAGGTCGCCTTCTCGGTCTTCGTCCTGCCGGCGCCGCGTTCGACGGTGATCGCACCGCTGGCCCTCACCGAGGGGACGTTGAACGAGTACGCGTTGGGTGAGCCGATGTGCGGTTCGCCGAGCCGGCTGAAGAGGATCCGCAGCATGGCGTTGGCGTCGGTGGCGGTGCCGACGGTGGAGCGCGGGTTGGCGCCCATCCGCTCCTGGTCGACGATGATCGCGGTGGTCAGGCCGTCGAGCATGTCGACCTCGGGTCGGGACAGCGTCGGCATGAAACCCTGCACGAAGGCGCTGTAGGTTTCGTTGATCATCCGCTGGGATTCGGCCGCGATGGTGGCGAACACCAGTGAGCTCTTGCCCGAGCCGGAGACGCCGGTGAACACTGTCAGCCGGCGTTTCGGGATCTCGACGCTGACGTCCTTGAGGTTGTTCTCCCGGGCGCCCTGCACTCGGATCAGGTCGTGGCTGTCGGCGGGATGCGACGTGGGTGACCCGGTGTCCGTCCTCGTGGCCGTGCTCATCGTCTCTCCGTCCGTGTCGTCTGTGGGGTGAAGCGGGTGGTGGCTCAGCGCAGTTCCTGGATGCGGATCATGTTGCCGGCCGGGTCGCGGACGGCGCAGTCACGGACCCCGTACGGCTGCTCGGTCGGCTCCTGGACGACCTCGGCGCCGCTGGCCTCCAGCTTCGCGAAGGTGCCGTCGAGGTCGGCGGTGGCCAGGTTGACACCGAAGTAGCTGCCCTTGGCGATCAGTTCGAGGATGGTGCGGCGCTCGTCGTCGGTGAGTCCGGGGGTGGCGGTCGGCGGGTGCAGCACGATGGAGGTGTCGGGCTGGTCGGCGGGGCCGACCGTGAGCCAGCGCATCCCCTGGTAGCCGACGTCGTTGCGGATCTCGAAGCCGAGGGTGTCGCGGTAGAAGCTCAGGGCGGCCTCGGGGTCGGTGTGTGGCAGGAAGCTGGCGTGAATGGTGATGTCCATGTCAGTCACGCTAGGTGGGGTTGGCGGTGTGGGCTTCTCGATTCCTGATCGGTCTGGTCACCTGTTTCGCCACGCACGGCGGCATGCCGGCCGTCGCGCGCGTCGCCTGGTGCCGGTAGACGCTGGGCGGCACGCCGACCAACTCGGTGAAGCGGGTGCTGAAGGTGCCCAGCGAGGAGCAGCCGACGGTGAAACAGACGTCGGTGACGGTGAGGTCGCCTCGACGCAGCAGGGCCATCGCGCGTTCGACGCGGCGGGTCATCAGGTAGGCGTAGGGCGACTCTCCGTAGGCGTGCCGGAACTGCCGGCTGAGGTGTCCGGCGGACATGTTGACGCCGCGGGCGAGCGCCTCGACGTCGAGCGGCTGGGCGTACTCCCGGTCGATCCGGTCGCGGACGCGGCGCAGCCGCGCGAGGTCGCGCAGGTGTTGCGCCGTGGCGGGAGTGCTGGTCACGTGGGCGATCGTGCCACGGCGGTGCGGGGTTGCCCAAGCCGGAGACGTCTGTGGGCCGGTCGGGGTGGCGCTACGGGCGGTCGGGGCGGTGTGTCACCTGGATTCCGCTGACGACCGGTTTGGCGAAGCCGTATCGTTCCACGAACCTGAGGTTCAGCTGTCCGTCGGTGACGCGCACGTGGAAGACGCGTTGGTCGGCGGCGAGGTTGCCGACGGCCGCCACGATGTCGTACGCGGGGATCAGGAAGGCGTCCTCGGCGATCAGGTCGACCAGGCGGGTGTTGGGCGGCCGTCTGGTCATCTCGACGAAGCGCAGGTCGACCTCGTAGACGCCGTCCGGTAGGCCGTCGAACCGGTACTCGACCGGGTTGTACCGCAGGGTCTGGTAGAGCGGATCCTCGGTGGTCCTGTCGATGGGTCGGTCCGTCTGGCTGGTGGCGGAGCGCGGGTTGGTGTAGCCCCAGCTTCCCGGCGCGTACTGTCGGTCGGCCGACCAGAGATCATCCAGCGGATCGGTGTATTCGGGACCACCGGCGTTCACCGCCCGGTGGTAGTCGGTCACCACCACGCGGACGGGGATTTCCAGCCGTCGCCGACGAGCACCGTTCGTGTCGATGGTGATCGTCGTGTCGTGTACTCCGACCGGCAGGCCCGTGGCGTTCACCCTTATCTCGACGGCTTGGGTGGCGGTGGGTACGACGGCCCCGCCGGTCGGGGTTGCGGACAGCCACGGTACGGGGTCGGACGCGGTCCAGGCGAGGCCACTGCTGCCGGTGTTACTCACCTTGAGGGGCCTGGTCCGGGTCTGTCCGTACGGCACGACGAGATCGAGGGCGGTTGGTGTGGCCTCGGCCCGGGCAGTACGCAGGGAGAGGTCCCGGGTGACGATCTGGTCCTCTTCATCAAGCACGAATGGCATGGAGGTTTCGGTGCTGTAGCGGCTACGGTTCGGACCGTAGGGTGCCGGGAACGCCTGGATGGCGTAGGTGCCGAAGCCCAGGTGGAGGCGGTAGAAGCCGCCAGGGCCGACGGTCGCCGTGCGGACCGCCCGTCCGTCACGCAGGGCGCGCACCGCAGCGCCCGACACGCCGAGCCCGTCGTTGCGGTCGGTGATCCTGCCCTGGATGAATCCGCCGGGCGGCGGCCGGAAGAGCAGCGCGAATGTCGGGTCGTCGATCAACGCGTTGTTGTACGAGTACTGCAGTCCGCGAAATCCGTTCCAGTCCTCGATGCCGATCGTTGCCGAGCCGCCCTTCTCCAGTGCGCTGTCGGCGATGTCGCGGTACTGGAATTCAATCCGGCCGTTCTCGTGAAGCACAGCCTCGAAGTCCACTCGTCGTGACCGATCGCGTTGCATGGCGAGTGCGCGCCATTCTATTACAAACTTCCGGTATGGTGCCGAGCCGACCATTTTGGTGCGGATGCTGGCGGCGTCATCGACGCTGAGGTCGTCCCAGAAGGGATAGATGGCGTCGTTGGGTTCTATGGGGCTCGGAATCGGCATGTTCTGCGGTAACAGGCCCGCGCCCGTTAGTAACAGGTAGCCGTTGATGTCGACGGTGATCCTGTGGTAGGTCCGGTCATAGAAGGTGAACGGGAAAGGCAGCGCGATATTGGCCGTGAACTCGTCCCCCGTCAGTGGCAGGACGGTGTCGGTTTCGATGTAGTTCGGGGTGGCCACCTCGCAGGAATATCCGTAGCCGTCGGTAACCTGCGGAAGGACGAAGTCGAGTATCTCGTCCGAATCCACGACGAGGTTGAGCTGCTGCTGATCGTAGCAGCCGCCCGCGTCGGCCCGGATGTCGTACTCGCCCTCCGGGACCGCCTCGATGCGGTAGGCGCCATCGACGTCCGCCCTTGCGGCGGGGATCGGTGTGCCGAGTACGGTCACGGTGGCGTAGGGAACCGGGGCGCCCTCGCTATTGTGGATGTGTCCTGTCACGATGTGTGGTGATGCGATATCCCGGATCGTGGTCGCGGACGCGGCGGTGGCGCTGCTGCCGACGACCATGACGGCGACGAGGAAGAGCGCCATCAAGCTGCTTCCACAGCGTCGTTCATGCCGGGATCCGGACTCCGGTCGTCGTGACGTACGCATGTTCCACCTCTCTGGCGCGGCGACACCGGCTCGTGGCGGGTCTGCTCCGCTATCGGGGAGTCAGCGGGAGCACGGCCCTCGCGGGCTGTCCAACCTTGGCGGGGTTCACCGCGTGTCGGGTGGCAGGCGGGATTTGTGTCAGGTGCGGATTCCGGCTGGTCAGCGACCACCGGCGACGCGCAGCACGGTGCCGGTGGTGTAGCTGGCGCCGGGGCCGAGCAGCCAGGTGATGGCGGCGGCGACCTCGTCGGGTTCGCCGGGGCGGCCCAGCGGGATGGCGGCGGCGGCCCGGTCGGGTCGGTCCGGTTGGCCCGCGCTGGCGTGGATCTCGGTGCGGATGATGCCGGGGGCGACGGCGTTGACCCGGATGCCGCGGGGGCCGAGTTCCTTGGCCAGGCCGATGGTGAGGGTGTCGGTGGCGGCCTTGACGGCGGCGTAGTGCACGTACTCGCCGGGGCTGCCGAGGGTGGCGGCGCCCGAGGAGACGTTGACGATGGCGCCGCCGGGCGGCATGCGGCGGGCGGCCTGTTGGGCGCAGAGGACGTACCCGATGAGGTTGACGTCGACGACGTGGCGCAGGTCGGCGACGGTGAGGTCGGTGAACGGGCCGATCGGGCTGGTGACACCGGCGTTGTTGACCAGACCGGTCGGTCCGCCGAGTTCGCCGGCCGCGTCGAAGAGGCGTTCCACCTGGTCGGGGTTGGTGGTGTCGGCGCGGACGGCCAGGCATCGGCGTCCGGTGGCGGTGACGTCGCGGACCACCGTGTCGGCGGCGGCGGTGTCGCTGCGGTAGCAGAAGAGCACGTCGTGTCCAGCGGCGGCGAGCTGCCGTACGGTGGCGGCACCGATTCCCCGGCTGCCGCCGGTCACCACTGTCACGGGAGTCATGGTCTCGCCCCTCTCGGTTGTCGTCTTCCCCGGCGCGGATCCGGTAGCTCGCGATCCTGTCATCTGGCGTGGGCGTGGCGGCGGTGGCCCGGTACGGTCGTCGGCCGGGACCCGGTTTGTTGATCTCGCCTCGGTGTGTCCGTCTCGACGTTGTCGGGCCGGCCTGGTAGTAAGTCAGGAATCAGACAGGTGTACGGAAGAGGGGTTCGATGGCTGCCGCGCGTACCGCCGAGCAGGGCTTGTCCACCGAGGAGTTGCAGCAGATCCGGGACGCGTTGGCGGCTGGTCGCAAGCCGAGGGTGATGTTCACCGAGTCGGCGGGGCAGGTCGCCGGCCAGCTCGGCCAGGTGGTGGAGTTGACCGATCCGGAGGTCTCCGAGGAGTGGGTGGTGGTCCGGTTCGGCCGGGACGAGCTGCCGTTCTCCCCCACCGACCTGGTGATCGCGCCGAAGGGCGCGACGGGGCGGCGGGCCGCGGGTCGGGCGGAGCCGGAGGCCGAGCCGGTCGCCGCGCCAGAGTTCAAGATCGTCAGGGAGCCGGTTCCGGCGCCCCGCAAGGAGGCAGCAGTGACCGCAGTGGAGACTCCCCCGGCCGGCCCGGCGGACGGCGAGGGCGAGGCGAGGCCGGCCCGGCGGGCGACCAGGGCGACGAAGCCGAAGGGGCCGGCGGGGTTGACGGTCACCCTGACGTACGCCGACGGCGAGTGGATGCTGTCGGCGGCGCAGGGGGCGAAGTCGCTGGCGAAGCCGTATGTGGTCAAGCCGGCCGAGGCGTTGAAGATGGTCGCGTTGATCGACGTGCCGGGGGTGCACGAGGCGGTGGAGCAGATCATGGCGGCGGAGCGGCGGGAGGCCGAGCAGCAGGCGGAGAAGTTGCGGGCGGAGCTGGCGGAGATCGAGGCGCGGTTGGCGGAGTTGCGCGACGCGGGCTGACGCGGCGGCCGGCGGAGTCGCGCGACGCTGCTCCTACCGGCGCTGTGCCGGACCATCCGCTGGTGGAGCTGGGGTGAGGTTGCGGGTGTGATCGCTTGACAGCGGCCACGATGCGATGTGCAATATTTCGCACGTCGCCATTCGGGCTGACGGCGAAGGAGGACTCCCCTCGTGCCCCTCGACGCGTTCGCCCGCTTCCCGCTGCTCTTCGGGCCCAGCCCGATCCATCCGCTGGAGCGGCTCAGCCGCCACCTCGGCGGCGCCCGGATCTGGGCCAAGCGGGAGGACTGCAACAGCGGTCTGGCCTTCGGCGGGAACAAGACCCGCAAGCTGGAGTACCTGCTCCCCGACGCCCTCGCCCAGGGCGCGGACACCCTGGTCAGCATCGGCGGGGTGCAGTCCAACCACACCCGGCAGGTGGCGGCGGTCGCCGCCCGCGCCGGGCTGAAGGCCGTGCTGGTGCAGGAGAGCTGGGTGGACTGGCCCGACCCGGTCAACGACCGGGTCGGCAACATCCTGCTCTCCCGGATCATGGGCGCCGAGGTGCGGCTGGTGCCTGCGGAGTTCGGCATCGGCTTCAAGGAGAGCTGGCGGCAGGCCCTGGCGGACGTACGGGCGGCCGGCGGGGTGCCGTACCCGATACCCGCCGGCGCCTCCGACCACCCGCTGGGCGGTCTGGGCTTCGCCGCCTGGGCCCACGAGGTCCAGCAGCAGGAACGCGAACTCGGGGTCTTCTTCGACACCATCGTCGTCTGCAGTGTCACCGGTAGCACCCAGGCGGGGATGATCGCCGGGTTCGCCGGCCAGGAGCGGCCCCGCCGGGTGCTCGGCATCGACGCCTCCGCGACGATCGACCAGACGCGCGCCCAGGTGGAGAAGATCGCCCGCAACACCGCCGGACTCGTCGACCTCGGACGCGAGTTGCGCGACGACGAGATCACCGTCCTGCCGGGGTGGGCCGGCGAGCGGTACGGCATCCCGGTGCGGTCCACCCTGGACGCCATCCGGCTCGCCGGCAGCCTGGAGGGAATGATCGTCGACCCGGTGTACGAGGGCAAGTCGATGGCGGCGCTGATCGACCTCGTCCGCGACGGCGACATCCCCCGGGACTCGACGGTCCTCTACGCCCACCTGGGCGGCCAACCCGCGCTGAACGCCTACAGCGCCCTCTTCCGCTGAGCCGGGTGCCGGGTCGCGTTCAGCCGGCCCCGGCGCTGGACGCGGCGGCGGAGAGTCGTTCCCCGGCGTCGGCGAGGTCCTCCTCGGTCGGGGCGTCGTCCTGGCTGAGCCGGTGTCGCCAGTAGCCGGTGAAGTCGATCGACCGCTTCGGCAGGCCGCGCTCGTCGACGAGGTGGCGGCGCAGCGCGCGTACGGTGTTGGCCTCGCCGGCCAGCCAGGCGAAGCCGGCACCGGCGGGCAGCGCGGTGCCGCGGACGGCGTCGAGGAGTTGTCCGCCGGCTCCGGCCGGGGTGCTGCCGCGGTGCAGCCAGCGCAGGGTGAGGTCGGCGCGGGTGGCGAGCTGCTGCTCTTCGGCCCGGTCGCGGATCTCGACGAGGGCGAGGGCGCGGCTGCCGGGCGGCAGGGCCTCGACGATGGTGCCGAGGGCGGGCAGGGCGGACTCGTCACCGGCGAGCAGGAGCCAGTCGGTGGCGCCGATCGGCAGTGGGCGGGCGAAGGCCGGCGACGGGCCGAACATCGCGAGCGTGTCGCCGGGGGTGGCGGCCCGGGCCCATCGGGTGGCGGGGCCGGCGTGGTCGTGCAGGGCGAAGTCGACGTCGATCAGGTTGCCGTGCGGGTGGTGGGCCCGGATGGTGTAGCTGCGGGTCCAGGGGCGTTCGGCTTCGGTGATGGCCGCGAAGCCGGCGTGCCAGCGCCAGAGGTCGGGGTCGGGTGCCGGGAGTCGGGGCCGGTCCTGGCCGGGCTTCGGGAAGTAGAGCTTCACCTGCTGGTCGGGGCCGGCGAGGTGCAGGTCGGCGAGGTCGTCGCCGGTGAAGCTGACCCGGGCCATGCGCGGGGTGATCCGGGTGACGTCGGCGACCCGGATGGACCGGATCGGAAGCTCTGCCACGGGTGCCTCCGGAGGAGTGTGGACGGTCGATGCCCCGTACGGGCCGTTCGCCTCAATTGTTTCATTGACGTCCCCGTGGAGGCTTATGGTGCGAGGTGGCCTGGCGGGGAGGGCTGCGGCGGTCCGGAAGTCTCCACCGGTGGGTGAATCCGTGGGTTGGCCTGCGGCGGGTCAGTCCGGGATGTTGGCGACCCCGATCCGCCTGCGGAACACCCAGTAGGTCCAGCCCTGGTAGGCGAGGACGATCGGGGCGAAGACGACGGCCACCCAGGTCATCACCGTCAGGGTGTAAGGGCTGGAGGCGGCGTTGTCGACGGTGAGGGTGCCGGCCGGGTCGGCGGTGGAGGGCAGCACGGTCGGGAAGAGCGCGGCGAAAACGGTGGCGACGGTCAGCCCGATCGCGGCGGCGGTGCCGGCGAAGGCCCAGCCCTCCCGGCGTACCCGGGTGGCGGCCAGCGTGCCGGCGAGGGCGACGGCGGCACCGGCGGCGAGTCCGACGGCGGCCGGGGTGTTCCGGACGGCCAGGCCGGCGGCGAGGAAGGCGCCGGTGACGGCGGCGGTGGCCAGCGCGGTGCGGGCGGCGAGCCGGCCGGCCCGGACCCGGATCTCGCCGCTGGTCCTGAGGGCGAGGAAGACGGCGCCGTGGGTGACGAAGAGCGCCGTCGTGGTCACGCCGCCGAGCAGCGCGTACGGGTTGAGCAGGTCGAGCAGGCCGCCGGTGTAGTCGTGTGCGGCGTTCAGCGGTACGCCGCGCAGCAGGTTGCCGAGGACGATCCCCCACACGGCGGCCGGGAGCAGGGAGCCGAGGACGATGGCGGTGTCCCAGCGCGCCTTCCAGCCTGCCTCCGGACGCTTGTGCCGGTATTCGAAGGCGACGCCCCGGAAGATCAGTGCGACCAGGACGAGCAGCATCGGCAGGTAGAGGCCGGAGAAGAGGCTGGCATACCAGCCGGGGAAGGCGGCGAAGAGAGCGCCGGCGGCGGTGATCAGCCAGACCTCGTTGCCGTCCCAGACCGGGCCGATGGTGTTGATCAGGACCCGGCGTTCCCGGTCGTCGCGGCCGAGGAGGGGCAGCAGGATGCCGACGCCGAAGTCGAAGCCCTCCAGGATGAAGTAGCCGGTGAAGAGGACGGCGATGAGCAGGAACCAGAGGGTGGGCAGCTCCACGGCGGACTCCGGTCGGTCGGTGGGCGAGGGTCAGTAGGCGAAGGCGAGCGGGCGGTTCTCGTCGTCGGTGCCGGGCTCCGGCTCGGGCGGCGGGGTGGTGTCGGGCAGGCCGGCGCGGGCGTAGCGCAGCAGCAGCCGGACCTCGACGACGGCGAGGGTGGCGTAGACCAGGGTGAAGGCGGTGAACGAGGTGAGGACCTCGGCCAGCGAGACGCTGCGGGAGACGCCGTCGCGGGTGAGCATCTCGCCGAAGACGACCCACGGCTGCCGGCCCATCTCGGTGAAGATCCAGCCGAAGCAGTTGGCGGCGAGCGGCAGCAGCGGCATGACCAGGCCGGCGCGGATCAGCCAGCGGGAGCGTGGGGTACGGCCGCGCCGCTGCGTCCAGAGCACGAGCGCGGCGATGGCGGCGGCGGCCAACCCGAAGCCGATCATGAAGCGGAAGCTCCAGTAGGTGACCGGGATGACCGGGGTGTAGCTGCCGGGGCCGTACTCGGCGACGTACTGGGCCTGGAGGTCGTCGATGCCCCGCACCTCGCCGTTCGGGTCGCCGGTGCCGAGCACCGAGAGCAGGTACGGGATCTTGATGGCGAAGAGCTCCCGGCTGCCGTCCAGGCTGCCGACGGTGAGCACGGAGAACGAGGCGGGCTGTTCGGTGGTGTAGAGCGCCTCGGCGGCGGCCATCTTCATCGGCTGCACCTGCGTCATGATCTTGCCCTGGAGGTCGCCGGTCAGGACGACGGCGACGGCGGCGGCGAGGGTGACCCAGGCGCCGAACCGGGCCGCGAACCGGTAGGCGGAGCGGTTCTCCTCGGCGGTGCGCCGCTGCTCCGGGGTGGTCTCCTCCCCCGCGCCGGCACTCTCCTGCGCCGCCCCGGCGGCCGGCGGCGTTCCGGTGGCCGGCGGCGTCGCCGGGCGGCGCAGGTGCCAGAGGGCGACCGCGACCATCAGCGAGCCGGCGACCAGGAAGCAGCCGGCGAGGGTGTGCGGGAAGGTGACCAGGGTGACCTTGTTGGTGAGTACGGCGACGATGTCGGTGAGTTCGGCCCGGCCGGTGTCGGGGTTGATCCGGTAGCCGACCGGGTTCTGCATCCAGGAGTTCGCGGCCAGGATGAAGTACGCGCTCAGCGTGGAGCCGATCGCGGCGGCCCAGATGGTGGCGAGGTGGACGCGGCGGGGCAGCCGGTCCCAGCCGAAGATCCACAGGCCGAGGAAGGTGGACTCGAGGAAGAAGGCGAGCAGCGCCTCGATGGCCAGCGGGGCGCCGAAGACGTCGCCGACGAAGCGGGAGTAGTCGCTCCAGTTCATCCCGAACTGAAACTCCTGGACGATGCCGGTGACCACGCCCATGGCGAAGTTGATCAGGAATAGTTTGCCGTAGAACCTGGTCAGCCGCAGGTAGCGGGGGTCCCCCGTGCGGTGCCAGCGGGTCTGCAGGATCGCGACGAGCACGGAGAGCCCGATGGTCAGCGGCACGAAGAGGAAGTGGTAGACGGTGGTGACACCGAACTGCCACCGGGCGACGTCGAGCGCGTCCACGCGTACCCCCCAGGTATTTACTACTGGACGTAGTAAATACTACCTGCCGTCGTAGACGGTCGGGGTGGGAGGTCGGTCACCTCCGGCGGTGTCGGCGGGGCGTGCGACGATCGACCGCTGATGGAGACCACCACCCGACCCTGGCGGGCCCCCCGCTTCTGGCTCTTCCTCCAGGTGCTCGCCCGGGGCGTCGTCGGGACGCTCGCCCGGCTGCGGGTCACCGGGGACGTGCCCGAGGCGCTGCGGCACGGCCCGCTGATCCTGGCCGCCAACCACATCAACCCGTTCGACCCGATCGCGCTGACCGCCGCCTGCCGGGTGCGCCGGATCGCACCCCGGATCATGGCCACCGGCGGGGTGTTCCGGGCGCCGGTGGTCGGCGCCGCCATGCGGGCCAGCGGACACATCCGGGTCGACCGGCGTACCCCGGGCGTCGGGCTCGCCCTCGACCACGCCGCGGCCGCCGTCGCCGACGGCTCGGTGGTGCTGGTCTATCCGGAGGGCCGGATGGGGCTCGACCCCGGGATGTGGCCCGAGCGGGGCAAGACCGGCACCGCCCGGCTCGCCTTCGCCAGCGGCGCCACCGTGGTGCCGGTCGCCCAGTGGGGCGCGCACGAGGTGCTGCCCTACGCCGCACCGCGCGGGCTGCTTCCGGCGCTCGCCCGGGCCGCCGTGCGGCGGCCGGTGGTGCGGGTCCACTTCGGGCCGCCGGTGGACCTGACCGGGATCGACCCGGCCAGCCCCGGCGCGGCCGCCCGGGCCACCGAGGCCATCATCGACGCGCTCACCGACGCCCTCGTGCCGCTGCGCCCCGACGAACCGGAGCGACCCCGGCACGTCGACCCGACCCGGCCGACCGAGGACCGCCGGCGGCACCGGCGCACCCGGCCGGACGGACCAGCCCGCGGCTGACCGGAGATCCGTGGCCGGGCGCCATCCCTGTGACTGACCGGCCATCACGCGGCTGACCTGCGCGATGCCCCTTGATCAGGGATAGGGAGGGTAGGCTAACCTAACCGCGTGTCAGGTACCGCTACCCCTCCCGCCGGGCTTCAGGGCACCGGGCTGATCCTGGGCTACCACGGAACCGACGTCGTACGCGACGCGTCGATCACGCTGACCGCGGGTGCGGTCACCGTCCTCGCCGGGCCCAACGGCAGCGGCAAGTCCACGCTGCTGCGCGCCCTCGCCCGGCTGCACAGGCCGGTGGCCGGCGACATCGTGCTCGCCGACGGCGCGGCCGCGCCGGCGCTCCCGTCGAAGGAGTTCGCGCGGCGGGTGACGCTGCTGGCCCAGCACCGCCCCACGCCGAGCGGCGTCACCGTACGCGACGTCGTCGGCTACGGGCGCCACCCGTACCGGGGTGGCTGGCGCGGCGACGATCCGGACGGCCCGCGCGCGATCGGCTGGGCGATGTCGGTGACCGGCGTCGCGCCGATGGCGGCCCGGCCGGTCGACGAGCTCTCCGGCGGCGAACTGCAGCGGGTCTGGCTGGCCACCTGCCTGGCCCAGGACACCCGCGTGCTGATGCTGGACGAGCCGACGACCTTCCTCGACCTGCGGTACCAGGTGGAGATCCTGGACCTGGTGCGCGACCTGGCCGACGAGTACGGCGTCGCGGTCGGCGTCGTCCTGCACGACCTCAACCAGGCCGCCGCCGTCGCCGACCACGTGGTGCTGCTGCACGGCGGGACGGTCGTCGCCAGCGGCGCCCCGCTGGAGGTCTTCACGCCCGAACGGCTCACCGCCGTGTACGGCATCCCGGTCGAGGTGGTGGTCGAGCCGGAGAACGGCGTGGTCACCATCCGCCCGGTCGGACGGCACACCCGCCGTCCACGTCCCCGCACCATCACATCGAACGGACAACCAGCCATGACACGTCGAACGGACAACCAGCCATGAAGAGAATCACCGGCGCCCTCGCCGCCGCCACGGTGGCCGCGGCACTGCTGACCGGCTGCGGCACGACCGAGGAACCGTCCGGCGGCACCGCCAGCGGCGCGCCCGCCACCGGCGGTCCGGTGACGTACACCGACGCGCGCGGCAAGGCCGTCACCCTCGACACGCCCGCCACCCGGGTCGTCGGCCTGGAGTGGGGTGAGGTCGAGATGCTCGTGACGCTCGGCGTCCAGCCCGTCGGCGTCGCCGACATCAAGGGGTACGACACCTGGAACACCGCGGCGAAGCTCGACGGAACCGCCAGGGACGTCGGCACCCGTGGCGAGCCGAGCATCGACTCGATCGCCGCGCTCAAGCCCGACCTGGTGGTGATGGGCTCGGATCTGGCCGGCACGGCCGCGGCGCAGTTGGAGAAGTTCGCGCCGGTGCTGGTGACCAGGGGCAGCGACGCCAGCCGCAACCTCGACCGGATGAGGGACGACTTCAACCTCATCGCGACCGCGGTCGGCAGGACCGACACCGCCAAGCAGGTCCTCGCCGACTTCGACGCGGCCGTCGCCGCAGGCAGGCAGAAGATCGCCGACGCGGGTGCGGCCGGGAAGTACTTCGCCATCGCCGACGGCTGGATGGAGGGCAGCGCGGTCAACATCCGGATGTTCGGCGGCGGTGCGCTCGTCTCCCAGGTCGGCATCGCGCTCGGCCTGCAGAACGCCTGGACCGGCGAGGTCGACCCGGCGTGGGGCCTCGGCCAGACCGACGTCGAGGGCCTCAAGGTGCTCCAGGACAGGGACCTGCGCTTCTTCTACAACGCCTCCGACGGCACCGACGTCTTCGCGACCGGACTCAAGGACAACGCCATCTGGAAGTCGCTGCCCTTCGTGCGGCAGAACCGGCTGCACCGGATGCCCGACGGCATCTGGACCTTCGGCGGGCCGCTGTCGTGCCGGCAGTACCTCGACGAACTGGTGAAGGTCTACACCTTGTGAGCCACGTCGTCACGGCGGCGCCACCGATCCCCGGACCGGTGGCGCCCCCGCCGCCGCCACCGGTCCGGCCGGTCCGGCTGGCGCTGCTCGCCGCCGTCTCGCTCGCCGGCCTGGTCGTGCTCGCCGCGGTGCACCTGACCCAGGGCACCAGCGAGATCGGCGCCCTGCACCTGCTGGGGTTGCGCGCCGACGAGGACACCTGGCGGGTGCTGGTCGCCTCCCGGCTCCCCCGGTTGCTGGCCGGGGTGGCGGTCGGGGTGGCGCTCGGCGTCGCGGGTGCGGTCCTGCAGTCGCTGGCCCGCAACCCGCTCGCCTCACCGGACACGCTCGCGGTCAACGCCGGCGCGCACCTCGCGGTCGTCGCGGCGGCCGCGACCGGCCTGGCGCTGCCGATCGTCCCGTCCGGCGGGCTGGCGTTCCTCGGCGGGTTGGGCGCCGCCGCGTTCGTGCTGATGCTGTCGGCCGGCGGCACCGCCGGCCCGACCCGGCTGATCCTCGCCGGCACCGCCACCGCGTTCGCGCTGCACGCCTGCACCGTCCTGCTCATGCTGCTGTTCCAGCGTGAGACGGTCGGCTACTACTCGTGGGGCAACGGCACCCTCGTGCAGGGCGACCTCAGGGCGGTCACCCAGATGGCCCCGGTCATCGCGGTCGGCATCGTCGGCTGCCTCGCCCTCGGCCGCCGCCTCGACGTGCTGGCCCTCGGCGACGACACCGCGACCGTGCTCGGCCTGCACGTGCGCCGCACCCGGCTGACCGGCACGGTCCTGGCCGTGCTGCTCTCCACCGCCGCCGTCGTGATCGCCGGGCCGGTCGGCTTCGTCGGCCTCTGCGCCCCGGTCCTGGTGCGGCTGGTCGCACCGGCCGTACCCGGGCTCTACCGGCACGGGCTGCTCATGCCCTTCTCCGCCGTCGCCGGTGTCGTCGTGGTGCTCGGCTCGGACGTCCTGCTGCGGCTGGTCATGGGCGCCCAGGCCGGCGTCGACGTGCCGACCGGCGTGGTCACCTCCATCTTCGGCGCGGTCCTGCTGGTCTGGCTGGCCCGCCGCCACCGCGACGCCGGCCCGGCCCGCGGCGCGGGCAGCACCGCACTGGCCCGGGTGCGGGCGGCCGGGTTCGTCCGCGTCGTGGTGGCCGCCAGCGGCGTGCTGGTGGTCGCCGCCGCCGTGCTCGGCCTGCTCGCCGGGGACGCCTGGCTGCTCACCGGCGACGTGGCCAACTGGCTCGCCGGCCGGTCCGGCCCGGCCGTCACGTACGTGCTCGACCAGCGGTACCCGCGGGTCCTGGCCGCGCTGCTGGCCGGTGCCGCGCTCGCCGTCGCCGGCACGGCCGTGCAGGCGACCTGCCGCAACCCGCTCGCCGAGCCCGGCATCCTCGGGGTCACCGCCGGTGCCGGCGTCGGCGCCGTCACCCTGATCACGATGTTCCCCGCGACCGGGCTGGTGGCCATGTCGGCCGTTGCCGGCGGCGGCGCGCTACTGGCATTCGCCATCGTGTACGGCCTCGCCTGGCGCGGCGGGCTCGCCTCCGACCGGCTGATCCTGATCGGTCTCGGCGTCTTCACCGCCGGCACCGCCGTGATCACGTTCATCATCATCGCCACCGACCCGTGGAACACCGGCAAGGCGCTCACCTGGTTGTCCGGCTCCACCTACGGGCGCACCGCCGCCCAGGTCGTCCCGGTCGCCATCGCACTGCTCGTGCTCACACCGCTGGTGGCCGGGCAGACCCGCCGGCTCGACCTGCTCGCCCTCGACGACGACACCCCCCGGGTGCTCGGCGTGCGGCTGGAACGCACCCGCCTCGTCATCCTCGTCGCGGCGGCGCTGCTGACCTCCACGGCGGTCTCCGCCGTCGGCGTCATCGGCTTCGTCGGCCTGGTCGCCCCGCACGCCGCCCGCGCGCTCGTCGGCGGCCGGCACGCCAGGGTGCTGCCGGTGGCGGCGCTGCTCGGCGCGCTGCTGGTCAGCCTCGCCGACACCCTCGGCCGCACCGTGATCGCACCGGCGCAGATCCCCGCCGGCCTGGTGACGGCGATGGTCGGCGCCCCGTACTTCGTCTGGCTCCTGTGGCGCACCCGCGTCCGGACGAACGGTAGATGACACGATTGGCGGACGAGATGGAACACCCCTACCGGCACTTCGCGGTCGCCGTACGCGCCCTGACCCGGCTCAGCCCGTCGTTCCTGCGGGTCACGTTCACCGGCGACGACCTCGACGCCTTCGCCGACGGCGGCCGCGACCAACGCATCAAGCTGGTCCTGCCCGCCGCCGACGGCGGCCTCGACCACCTGCCGACCGGCCCGGACTGGTACGCCCGCTGGCGCGAGCTGCCCGAGCGGCAGCAGCCGCCGATCCGCACCTACACGGTCCGTGCCGTGCGGCAGCACCGCCGCGAGGTCGACGTCGACATGGTGCGGCACGGCGACGGCGGCCCCGCCACCCGCTGGGCCAACCGCGCCGCCGTCGGCGACCGGATCGCGCTCATCGGTCCGAACGCCCGCTACGCCGGTGACACCGGGGGCGTCGAGTTCCACCCGCACCACGGCGACGCGCCGCTGCTGCTGGCCGGCGACGAGACCGCGGTGCCCGCCGTCGCGTCGATCCTCGGTGGCCTGCCGGCCGGCGCCCGGGGCACCGCGCTGCTCGAGGTCCCGCAGGTCGAGGACGTCCTCGACCTGCCCGCGCCGCCCGGCGTGACGGTGACCTGGCTGGCCCGGGACGGCGGCGCCCCCGGCACCCGTCTCGTGCCCGCCGTGGTCGCCGCCGCCGGCGAGCTGGCCCCCACCGGGCGGCCGGCACCGCAGGCGCTGGAGGACGTCGACGTGGACGCCGCCATCCTCTGGGAGGTGCCGGACCCGTCGACGACGGCGACCGGCCCCTACGCCTGGCTCGCTGGCGAAGCCGGCGTCGTCAGGACCCTCCGCCGGCACCTCGTCGCCGACCGGGGCTGGGACCGCCACCTGGTCGCCTTCATGGGGTACTGGCGCATCGGCCGCGCCGAGACCTGAGCCCCTGGCACCGGTGCCAGGGGACGCGGCGGCGGGACGGCACGGACGCTACCGCGCCGTCCGCAGCCCGACCCCCGACCGGGGGTCAATGGTCGGGGTCCCCCCGTCCGGGACGGCGCTGGCGCACGTAGGCGAGGACCGCCTCCCGGGTGGTCCGCACCCCGAGCGCCTCCCGGGCCTGCGCGATCCGCCGGTTCGCGGTGCGCAGCGACAGGAACTCCGCCGCCGCCGCGGCGGCGATCGTCTCGCCGTCGGCGAGCCGTTCCAGCAGTGCCCGCTGCTCCGGGACGAGCCGGCTCACCGCCGACTCGGGCGCGGACTCCGGCATCTCGTCCGGGTCCCGGTGCACCGGCCCGAGCCGGCTCAGGTCGTCGACGAGGGCCCGGCCGAGGTCGCCGGCAGGGTCCACGATGGCCACCACCCCGGCGCCCCGGGCGGCGGCGAGCACCGCCAACCGGACCGTCTCGATGTCCGGCACCCGGCCGAAGAGCACCAGCCGGGTCGGGGTGAGGTCCCAGCCGGGTTCGGCGACCGCGAACCCCTCCCGGGTCGACCAGCCCTCCCTGGCGAGCCGGCGCAGCACCGTGGTCGCCTCCGTCGCCGACGGTACGACGTAGCGCGGCGGATCGGTCACGCTGCACCTCCAGCACCAGTCACAGCACCTCCAGGGCGAGGGCCGCGGCCTCGGTACGGGTGCGGGCGCCGAGCCTGCGCATCCCGGACCGGACGTGGGTCTCCACCGTCTCGGCTGATATACCCAGTTGGCCGGCGATGCGTCGGGTCGGTTCACCGGCCGCGACCAGCCGCAGCACCTCACGTTCCCGGTCGGTGAGGTCACCGCCGGCGCGGGCGCCCCGGATGTCGCGGCGCACCGCGTGCCGGCGCAGCCCCCGGCGGATCCGGCCGAGCAGCACGACCAGCCCGGCCCGTTCGGCGCGTTCCTCGGCGGCGAGCAGTGCCGCGACGCTACGGGCCGGGTCGGGCTCGTGCAGGCCGGCGGCGAGCAGGCAGCGGACCTCCTCGCGGGCCGCCAGGTCGTGCCAGCCCTCGGCAGCCCGGGTGAAGCCGGCCGGGTCGCCGCCGGGGCTGTCCCAGGCGGCGAGCGTCTGCCGCCAGACCGGCGCCGGGCCGGCCGGTGCGCCGGGCAGCGCAGGACCGGCAGGCGGCGCAGGGTCGGTGGGCGGCGCGGCGGGCGGTGGGGCCGCGGTGCTGTCGTGGGCCGCCCAGCGGGCGGTGATCTGCCGCAGCCCGTCGACCAGCGACGCGGCGCCGGAGTCCGGTCCGCCGGCGTGGTCGGGCTGGCCGTCGAGCCAGGCCGCCTCCCGGCTGACCCAGTCGAGCAGCGGGCCGGCGGCGGTGGAGGCGCCCGTGGCGGCGGCGAGCCGGTCCCGGGCCGGGCCGAGCAGGCCGCCGTCGGCCTCGACCAGGCTGGCGGCGGCCACCGCGTAGTGGCGGGCGAGCCGCGGCAGGGTCCGGTCGGTCAGGTCGGCCGCGCGGCGCAGCGCCTCGTCGGGGTCGAGGGTCCCGTCGGCGCCGGGTGCGGGCGGCCCGCCGCGCAGCGCCGCACACCACAGCCGGGCCGCCAGGAAGCGGGTCTGCCAGCTGTAGGCGAGATCGGCGGCGCAGGCCCGCTCGGCCGCCTCGGCCGCCCGCCCCGCCTCGGCCAGCCGGCCGTCGGCGAGCAACGTCTCGACCAGCAGCCAGGCGCTCCACCGGGCGGAGAGCGCGTCGCCGGCCGTACCCGCCACCGAGGCGGCCGAGGCCAGCGCCGCCTCCCAGCCCGGGGTGCGGTGCGCGGCGCGTACCGCCGCCAGTGCGGCCCGCAGCCCAGGGTGCGCCGGTTCCGGGCCGTGCCGGGCGGTGATCCGCGCCGCCGTGCGGGCCGCCTCGGCCGGGTCGGCACCGAGTCGGGCGAGGAGCACGATCCGGTCCCGGACGGCGAGCTGCTCCGGGGTGGCCGAGCCCGGTATCCGGGCCACCGCCGCCCGGGCCGCCGGCAGGTCGCCGAGCTGGAGCAGTGCCTCCGCCCGCAGCAGGTCCGGGTCGACGCCGAGCGGCGCGGTCGTGGTCAGCACCCGGACCGCCGCCCGGGGTCGGCCGCAGGCGAGCGCGGCCCGGGCGGCGTCGACCCGGACGGCCGGCTCCGGCTCGACACCGGGCAGCGCGCAGGCGAGCAGCAGCAGGTCGGCCCGGCCGCCGGTCGTGCCGGCGGCGGCCGCCACCTCCCGCGCCCGCCGGTACGCGACCGCGCCGTCACCGGCCTCGGCCAGGTGCCGGACCGCCTCCGCCGGCGGTACGAGGTCGGCGAGACGCCGGTGCAGCGCCCGCCGGCCGGCCTCGTCGAGCAGTCCGGCGGCGACCTCGGCGACGTACGGCGAGACCGGGGCGACCGGCCCGTCTCCGCCGGCCGCCGATCCGACCGGGCCGGCGGCGAGGTCGTCGACTCCGGCGGGCGCGGGCGTGACCAGGCCGGCGGCGACGAGTTCGTCGACCCCGGCACCGAGCACCCGCGCCGGGGCGGGGCGGCCCAGCAGCCCGAGCGCGGCCATCGTGGTGCGGGCCGGCCGGGTCAGGTCGGCCAGGGCCGCCGCCACCGCGTACCCGACCTGGTCGGCGTCGAAATTGACGGGCGGCGGCTCCGGGCGCCGGCCGACGGTGTCGGGGCGGGACGCGGCCGGCGGCCGGTGCTGCGCGCTCCGGCGGGCCAGGGCCACCACCGCCAGCGGCACCCCGCCGGAGCGGCGGGCCAGGTCGGCGACGGTCGCCGGGCCCAGGCCGGGAGCGATCCGCCCGGCGAGGGCGGCCACCGCCTCGGCGGTCAGCGGCGGCACCGCCAGCCAGCCCGCCGCCACCGACCGCAGCGCCGCGACCGCCGACGGCGGCAGCCGGTGCGGGGTACGCAGCGCCACCGCGACCCGGCAGTGCGCGGCGAGCGGCACCAGGGCGGCGAGGGTGGCCGGATCGACCCACTGGAGATCGTCCAGGAGCAGTAGGCCGGTGCGTACCCGGGACCGGACCGCCTCGGCGAGCAGCGCCGGATCGTGGCCGGGCAGCCGGACCCGGACCGCGCGGGCCAGCGCGAACGCCGGCTCGGCGGGCAGGCTCGCCAGGCCGCCGCCGGTGAAGACCGGCCCCCGGAAGGCGGCGCCGAGCCGGGCGAGCGCGGTGCTGCGGCCGCCGCCCGGTCCGCTGTGCAGCACCACCAGGCCGGGCGTGGCCAGCAGGGCGGAGCCGACCGCGACGACGTCCACCGGCGCGGCGCCGTGCGTGTCGGCCGGCGCGGTCTGCGGCGCCGGGCCGCCGGCCGGCGGGTCCGCGGGCCGGAACTGGTCGGGCAGATCGCCGACCGACGCGTGCCGCACTCGTCCTCCCCGCCCGGGTCGACGCCTCACCACCGTGGCAGACGGTGGCACGAACATGGGATCCTGCGCCGGCAGGATATTCGTAGTGTGGTGTCCGGCAGGGGTAAGCCCGCCCCCGCCGTCGTGCCGGAAGGACAGCGGACGAGATGAGCGTGCTCCACCACCACCGGGTTGCTCCCATTGTCACCGACCGCACCACCCGCTGACGAGCCCATGGGAGCAGGTCCGCTCAGCGCCCGGGTCGCCGGCCTCTGCGACGAGGTCGGCCCGCGACTCGGTGCCGCGACCGGAAACCAGGTGCTGGGGATCCGCCGCCGGCTCGACGAGCCGCTGCGGGTGGCGATCGCCGGCCGCCTCAAAGCCGGAAAGTCGACACTGGTCAACGCGCTGATCGGCCGGCGGGTGGCGCCGACCGAGGTGGGCGAGTGCACCCGGATCGTGACCCAGTTCCGCTACGGCACCGCCGACCGGGTCGACGTGGTACGCCGGGACGGCAGCCGGCTCAGCCTGCCGCTCGACGACGCCGGCATGATCCCGCAGCGGCTCGGCGTGCCCCGCGCCGAGGTCTCCTTCGTCGACGTCACCCTGACCAGCGACCACCTGCGCGACCTGACCGTGCTGGACACCCCCGGCCTGGCGTCGACGAACAGCGTGGTCAGCACGGGTGCCCGCCGGTTCCTCTTCGAGGCCGCGACCGCCCCGTTCGACGACAACATCGACGACGACTCGGCCGGCGCGGTCGCCGGGGCGGAGGCGATCGTCTACGTCTTCACCCAGTCGGTGCGCGACGACGACGTGGCGGCGCTGGAGGCGTTCCGGTCGGTCTCGGCCCGGCTGGCCAGCAATCCGATCAACTCGCTGGGCCTGTTCAACAAGGTCGACAAGCTGGTCGGCGGTGCGGCGGACCCGTGGCCGGTGGCGGGTCCGCTCGCCGCCGACCAGACCGCGGTGCTGCGCCGGGTGGTCTCCGAGGTGGTGCCGGTGGTCGGGCTGCTGGCCGAGACGACCGAGGCCGGCCGGCTCACCGCCGCCGACTGCGAGGCGCTGCGCACGATGGCCCGGCTGCCGGCCGGCGAGCGGGCGCTGCTGCTCGCCTCGGTCGACCTGTTCGCCTCCCGGGACTGCCCGGTGCCCCGGGAGCAGCGGGAGCGGCTGCTGCGGCTGCTCGACCTCTACGGCATCGGCTTCGCCATCGCCCAGTTCGCCGCGGAGCCGCAGTTGGCCAGCGGTGACCTGGTCCGGCTGCTCTTCGCCGCCTCCGGCTTTCCCCGGCTGCGCAACACCCTCGACCAGGCGTTCCGGTGGCGCACGGACGCGATCAAGGCGGGGTGGGCGCTCTCCAGCCTGGAGAAGCTCGCCAGCCACGCGGGCGGACCCGAGGAACGGGAACTGCTCCGGGACGCGATCGAGCAGGTGCTGCAACAGCCGGAGTACCACCGGCTGCGACTGCTGGAGGTGGTCCAGCTGGTCAGCTCCGGGTCGGTGGAGCTGCCGGAGCCGATGGAGCAGGAGCTGACCCGGCTGGCGCTCTCCACCGACCCGCGGTGGATCCTGAGCCTGCCGGCCGCCGCGCCGGAGCAGCTGGTCCGGGCCGCACTGGACGCCGCCACCCGGTGGCGGGTCTACGCGGTCGCCGGGGCGAGCCCGGCGCAGTCCCGGGTGGCGCAGGTCGCGCACCGCGGCTTCTTCCTGCTCTCCCAGCGGGTACGCGGGAGCCTGCGGTGACCGCCGGCAGGACGGCCACCGGCGCCGGTGCGGCGGCACCGGCCGCGCGTGGCGGCGCGAGCGATCCGGGACGGCAGGAGGCGGCGCTCGGTGCGGCGTTGACCGGTGCCGTCGACGGTGGGCTCGCGTTCCTGCGCACGGTCGCCCCCGACGCGGCGGCCGAGGTCGACACGCTGCGCCGGCAGGTGGTGACCCGCCCGTCGGTGGTGGTGGTCGGCGAAACGAAGCGGGGGAAGAGTTCGCTGGTCAACGCGCTGGTCGGGGTTCCCGGCCTGTCGCCGGTCGACGTCGCGGTCGCCACCGCCTGCTATCTGGAGCTGGTGCCCGGCGCTGAGGCCGCGGCCCGGGCCTGGGTGCCGGGCCGGGCCGACCCGCTGCCGCTGCGCCTGTCCGAGCTGCGGGACTGGGCCACCCCGCTGGGCCGGCTGCCGGACGACCAGCGGCCGCCGCGGCGGATCGAGGTGACCCATCCGGCGCCGTTGTTGCAGTACCTGAGCCTGGTCGACACGCCGGGCACCGGCGGACTCGACCCGACACACGCCCGGATCGCCCTGGACGCGGCGGCCCGGGCCACCGCCCTGCTCTTCGTGGTCGACGCCGCCGCCCCGTTCGCCCAACCGGAGCTCGACTTCCTGATCGAGGCGAGCAAACGGGTCAACCTGGTGGTCTTCGCGCTGACCAAGACGGACGCGTACCCGGGATGGCGGACGATCCTCGCCGACAACCGGGCACAGGTGCAGGCCCACGCCCCCCGGTTCGGATCCGCGCCGTGGTTCCCGGTCTCGGCCCGGCTGGCCGAGCTGGCCCGGACGATGCCGGCCGAGGCGGCCGGCGAGCTGGTCCGGCTGTCCCGGATCGCCGATCTGCAGCACGCCCTGGTCGGCCTGGCCGGCCGGGGACATCTGCTGCGGCAGGCGAACCTGCTGCGTACGGTCCGCAGCGAACTCGTCCGCCACGACCTGCACCTCCACGACCGGCTGCGGGCCACCGACCCCGACCCGGCCGACCTGGCCCGGATCAAGCAGGACCGGGCGGCGCTGGCGGCGCGCAAGCGGACCGAGTCGCGGCAGTGGTCGCTGGCGCTGAGCACCGAGACGCAGCGGGCCCGGGTCGAGGCGACCGGGCTGCTGCGGGGCTACGTCGGCGGGCTCCAGGAGGAGTTCCTCAACCGCATCGACCGGGCCCACGGCGACGACCTCAAGGGGCTGCCGCAGCAGGTCGACGAGGCGCTGCACGCCCTGTCGGTGCGGCTGTCGGACGATCTGGAGGCCCGGTTCCGGCAGGTCGGCGAGCGGGTGCTCGCCGAGGTGTTCCAGCCGACCGAGCTGCGGTTCGTGCTCGGCCGGCTCAACGCGACCCTGCGGCACGCGCTGGCCAGCAAGCCGCGCCGCGACGGCGGCGGGCCGGACAACATGATGATCGCGATGTCGGCCGGGTCGATGGCGTTCCTGGCCGGCCGCAGCGCGATGGCCGGCGCCTCCGCGCTCGGCGCGGGCGCGCTGGTCGGCGGCGGCCTGCTGATCCCGTTCGCCGGGCTCGGCCTCGGGCTGGCCGCCGGTGGCTTCATCCTGTACCGGCGGCGGGTGCAGACCGACCGGCAGCAGGCCCGGATCTGGCTGCGGGAGGTGGTCGCCGACGCCCGGGCCGCCCTCTCCGACGAGATCACCAACCGGTTCACCGACCTGCAGTACGCGCTGACCCTCGCCCTCGACGACGCGATCGAGCGCCGGCTGCGGCAGCTCGACGAGCAGATCGCCGAGATCGACGCGGCGGCGGCCGAGGACACCGCCGTGCGGGCCCGCCGCCGCGCCGCGACCCAGCAGGAACGGGAAACGGTCCGGGCCCGGGTCAAGCAGGTCGACGAGGTGCTGACCCGGGCCCGGGTGCTGGCGCCGGCACCGCCGACGGAGGCATCGAGGCGGGAAGATGACTGACTACTGGGGCGGCTGGTCCGCCGACGAGCCGGAATTCGGCGGCCCGGAGGACGAGGCCGAGCAGTCAGGTGAGCTCGCCGACCTCGGCGGCGACCCGGCCGGCGACGATGGTTACCCGGTCGAGGGGTCCGACGGCGGCTACCCCGTCGAGGGATTCGGCGCCGCCGACCCGGTCGAGGGATTCGGCAGCGCCGACCCGGACGGGCTTCCCGGGGGCCCGCCGATGCCGCTCGGCTACGACGACCTGCCGGCCGAGGAGACCCCGGACCCGTACCCGCACGCCGGACCGGAGGCGTCGGAAGGGCTGGGGTTCGGGGCGGACACCTATCCGGAGGTGCCCGCCGAGGTCGGCTTCGGCGCGGCGGACCCGCCCGTCGGCGCCGACCCGGACCTCGACCCGTACGCCGACACCGGGCCGGCCTGGACCGACCCGCCCGAGCTGCCGGAGCTCGGCGCGCCCCCGGAGCCGGTCGACGGCTTCCCGTGGACCGACCCGGCCCTGCTCGGCACCCCGGTCGACGCGTCGGCGGCGACGCTGCCCGGGCCGGACGGCACGGTCGGGCCGGAGGAACTGGCCGGGTACGCCGGCACCGAGCTGCCGACCGGCGGTGACCCGTGGGCGGCGCTGGCCGCCTCCGACGACCCGGCGACGAGTACGCTTGCCCGGTTCTGGTCACCTGAGGAGCGCTGACGAACGCCGGGCCGTCCGCCCTGCCCTGCTGCGGGGTTCCGAGGCGTTCTCCGGGTGTCGGGATGCGAACACTGGCAACCGGCCCACCTCCGGCCCGACGAGAGGAAGCAGCAGATGGCGGAGCAGACCGACCCCACCGGCGCCACGGCGCAGATCGGCGTGACCGGGCTGGCGGTGATGGGCCGCAACCTGGCCCGTAACCTGGCCCGGCACGGTCACCGGGTGGCGGTGCACAACCGGTCGCCGGAGCGGACCCGGAGCCTGGTCGCCGAGCACGGTGACGAGGGGACGTTCGTGCCGAGCGAGTCGCTGGCCGACTTCGTCGCCTCGCTGGAGCGCCCGCGCGCGGTGATCGTCATGGTCAAGGCGGGTAAGCCGACCGACGACGTCATCGACGAGCTGGTGCCGCTGCTCGAACCCGACGACATCGTCATCGACTGCGGCAACGCGCACTTCGCCGACACCCGGCGCCGGGAGGAGGCGCTGCGCGAGCACGGGCTGCACTTCGTCGGCACCGGTGTCTCCGGCGGTGAGGAGGGTGCGCTGCTCGGGCCGAGCATCATGCCCGGCGGCTCGGTCGAGGCGTACCGGAAGCTCGGGCCGATCTTCGAGTCGATCGCCGCCCAGGTCGACGGGGCGGCGTGCTGCGCGCACATCGGGCCGGACGGCGCCGGGCACTTCGTCAAGATGGTGCACAACGGCATCGAGTACGCCGACATGCAGCTCATCGCCGAGGCGTACGACCTGCTCCGGGAGCGGCTGGACACCACCCCGGCCGAGATCGGCAAGATCTTCGCCGGCTGGAACGAGGGCGACCTGGAGTCGTTCCTGATCGAGATCACCGCCGACGTGCTCGGGCACGTCGACGCCGGCACCGGGAAGGCGTTCGTCGACATCGTCCAGGACCGGGCCGAGCAGAAGGGCACCGGCCGGTGGACGGTGCAGAGCGCCCTCGACCTGGGCGTGCCGATCACCGGGATCGCCGAGGCGACGTTCGCCCGGTCGCTCTCCGGGCACGCCGACCAGCGGGGCGCCGCCGCGCGGGCGTACGCGGGCGCGGGCGGCGAGGCGCCGACCGGTGACGTGGACCGGGACGCCTTCGTCGAGGACGTCCGCAAGGCGCTCTACGCCTCCAAGATCGTCGCCTACGCGCAGGGCTTCGACCAGATCCGGGCCGGCAGCGACGAGTACGGCTGGGACATCGACCCGGCGGCGCTGGCCACCATCTGGCGCGGCGGCTGCATCATCCGGGCCCGGTTCCTCAACCGGATCCGGGAGGCGTACGACGCCGACCCGCAGCTGCCGACGCTGCTGGTGGCGCCGTACTTCGTGCAGGGTGTCGCCGACAGCGTCGCGAGCTGGCGCCGGGTCGTCGGCTACGCGGCGCGGTCCGGGGTGCCGGCCCCCGCCTTCGCCTCCTCGCTGGCCTACTTCGACGGGCTGCGCCGGGACCGGCTGCCGGCCGCGCTGATCCAGGGGCTGCGGGACAACTTCGGCGCGCACACCTACCAGCGGGTGGACGCCGAGGGCAGCTTCCACACCCAGTGGGCGGGCGACCGTACCGAGTCACCGGCCTGACCGGACCGCTGCCGGAGCGGCACATCCGGCCGGGCCCGACTCCCGGTGCCGGGCCCGGCCGGTCAGCCGGGCCCGGCGTTGACGACTCAGCCGGGCCCGGCGTTGACGACCGCGATCAGGACGGCGAACGCGACGAGTACCAGCAGGGCCAGCGTCCCGGTCCAGACCAGCCCGGCCGTGCCGGTCCAGAACCGGTCGGCCGGGACGGCGGCCCTCGTCGGCGCCGGGACACCTCGGCCGGCCGGGGACGGCGCGTCACCTCGACCAGCGGGACGTGGCGCCGGTCGCGGTGACGCCACCGACCGGCCCGGCGCGGATACGGCGGGCGGCGCGGAGCCGGGCCGATCGCCCCGGAAGCCGGCGCCGCCGTCGCCGGAGCCGGCACCGCTGCCGGCCGGGCCGCCGGGGTCGAGCCGGACGGCTCCCTCGGCGACCACCGTCTCGGGCTGTTCCAGGGTGGTCGGGGCGACACCGAGTTCGGTGTGGATCAGCCGGGCGGCCAGCGGGATCCGGCTGGAGCCGCCGACCAGGAAGATCCCGGCCAGGTCGGCCGGGTCCAGCCGGGCGGCGGCGATCGTCGCGGCCAGGCAGCTGACCGTCTGCAGCAGCGGCCGACGGATCAGCGCCTCCAACTCCTCCCGGGTCAGGTGTGCCCGCAGCTCCAGACCCGGCAGGTGCAGATCGGCGCTGGCGGCCCGGGAGAGCAGCTCCTTGGCCGCCCGGACGTCGTCGTAGAGGAGTTCCCGCGCCCGGCGCTGCCCCGGCCCGGCCGGGCTCAGCAGGACCTGCCAGGCACCGGTCCGGCCCGGGGCGTAGCCCTGGCCGAGGTGGTCGACCAGGGCCTGGTCGAAGTCGAGTCCGCCGAGGTCGGTCAGGCCCGACTCGGCCAGCACGTCGAAGCCGGCGGCGGTGCGGCGTACCACGGCGGCGTCGAAGGTGCCGCCGCCGAGGTCGTAGACGGCCAGCGCCCGGCCGGGCGGCAGGGCCGCGCCGAGCAGCGCCGGATAGTACGCCGCCGCCGCGACCGGCTCGGCGACCAGCCCGGGTCCGGGCAGCCCGGCGGCGCGGGCGGCGGCGACCAGCACCGCCCGGCGGCGCTCACCCCAGCGGGCCGGATGGGTCAGCCGGAGCTCGTCCACCCCGCCGAGCTGCCGGCCCGCCTCCGCCGCGACCCGTCGCAGCACCGCGCCGACCAGTTCGGTCACCGGCAGCTCCCGGTCACCGAGCAGCACCGTCCCGTCGTCGATGCGCCGCTTCGGATGCGGCTCGAACCGGGCCGGGTCGAGCCGGGCGGCCCGCTGCGCGTCCCGGCCCACCAGCGGCACGCCGTCCGGACCGAGGAAGACCGCCGACGGCAGCAGCGGCGTGCCGTCGAAGAGCAGCGGCCGGGCCCGGCCGTCGGCGCCGCGCGCCACGGCCACGGTGTGCGAGGTGCCGAAGTCGATGGCGAGCAGCCGCATGGCCAGCACCCTACTGTCGGCGGAGATCTCCCGTCCGACGGCAGGGCGCCGCCCACCGGTCACCGGGAGGTCAACCGGGGCGGGCATACTCGCGGCGTGCTCCGGGACTTCGCCTACCTCGACGCCCCGACCCCGCTGGCGTTCGCGCACCGGGGCGGCGCCGCCCGCGGTGACGAGAACACCGCCGAGGCGTTCGCCCGGGCGGTCCGGCTCGGCTACCGGTACGTCGAGACCGACGTGCACGCCACCGCCGACGCGGTACCGGTGATCTTCCACGACGCAACGCTGCACCGGATGACCGGAGAACACGGCCGGATCGCCGGGCTGCGCTGGGCGGACCTGCGGGCGATCCGGGTCGGCGGCGCGGCGGCGGTACCCCGGCTCGACGAGGTGCTCGGCGCCTGGCCGCAGGTGCGGTTCAACGTCGACGTGAAGGCCGACGGCGCGGTCGCCGCCACCGTCCGGACCGTCGACCGGTCCGGTGCCGGCGACCGGGTGCTGCTCGCCTCCTTCAGCGACGCCCGGCTGGCCCGGCTGCGGGTCCTGGCCGGCCCGCGGATCGCCACCTCGCTCGGGCTGCGCGGGGTGGCCCGGCTGCGGCTGGCGTCCCTGGCCAACCGCCGGCTGGTGCTGCCGCCGTCGGTGGTCGCCGCCCAGGTGCCGGTCCGCTACCGGGGGGTCCGGGTGGTCGACCGGCGGTTCGTCGACTACGTGCACCGGCTCGGCCTGCAGGTGCACGTCTGGACCATCGACGATGTCACCGAGATGAACGAGTTACTTGACCTCGGGGTGGATGGCATCATGACCGATCACGTCGACGTGCTGCGCGAGGCGTACCAGAGCCGCGGCCACTGGCCGTCCGACCGGTAGGTCGGCCGGAACCAGTCCGCCCGACCCCCGACCGAAGGACCGCCATGGCCGAGACCATTCCCGCGACGGCGCCGCCGGTGCCACCCAGTACCCGGCAGGAGCGGGTCGGCTGGTACTTCTACGACTGGGCGAACTCGGCCTTCCCGACCACCGTCATCACGGTCTTCCTCGGCCCGTACCTGACGTCGATCGCGAAGGCGGCCGCCGGCTGCGCCTCCGACGACCCGTGCCGGGGGCAGCGGATCAGCCTGCTCGGCCTCGACATCGCACCCGGCTCGCTCTTTCCGTACATGGTGTCGCTCTCGGTCTTCCTGACCGTCTTCGTGCTGCCGCTGGTCGGCGCCGTCGCCGACCGGTCGGCGCGGAAGAAGGAGATGCTGGCGCTCTACGCCTACGTCGGGTCGGCGGCCACCGTCGGGATGCTCTTCCTCACCGGAGACCGCTACCTGCTCGGTGCCGGGCTCTTCCTGGTCGCGAACATCTCCTACGGGGCCAGCATCGTCGTCTACCACTCCTTCCTGCCGCAGATCGCCGGCCCGGACCAGCGGGACAGCGTCTCCAGCATCGGCTGGGCGATCGGCTACATCGGCGGCGGCTCGCTGCTGGCGATCAACGTGGCGGCGGTGCTCTTCAAGGACTCGCTCGGGCTGGACACCGGCGACGTCGCCCGCTACAGCCTCGTCTCGGCGGGCGTCTGGTGGGCGGCGTTCACCACCATTCCGCTGGTGCGGCTGCGCAACCGGCCGCCGGTCGCCGGCCCGGCGCAGGGGCCGCTGCTGCTCGACGGGTTCCGGCAGCTCTGGCACACGCTGCGCAGCCTCAAGGCGTACCCGTTGACGCTCTTCTTCCTCGTCGCCTACCTGGTCTACAACGACGGCATCCAGACGGTGATCTCGCTGTCGGCGGTCTACGGCACCGAGGAGCTGAACCTCTCCGACGACGTGCTGGTGCCGACGATCCTGATGGTGCAGTTCCTCGCCTTCGCCGGGGCGCTCGGCATGGGTGCGCTGGCGAAGCGGATCGGCGCCTGGAAGACGGTGCTGATCAGCCTGGTCCTCTGGACGGTGGTGCTGGCGGTCGCGTTCCGGCTGCCGGCCAACCAGGCGCTGCCGTTCGTGCTGCTCGGCGGCGGGATCGGCATCGTGCTCGGCGGCAGCCAGGCGCTGAGCCGGTCGCTGTTCAGCCAGCTCATCCCGAAGGGCAGGGAGGCGGAGTACTTCGGCCTCTACGAGATCTCCGACAAGGGTACGAGCTGGCTCGGTCCGCTGCTCTTCGGCCTCGCGTACGGGATGACCGAGAGCTACCGGGTGGCGATCATCTCCCTGCTGGCGTTCTTCGTGCTCGGGTTCGTGCTGCTGGCCGCCGTGCCGATGCGCCGGGCGATCGTCGCCGCCGGGAACACCCCGCCGGAACGGCTCTGACGGGACGGCCGGCGGCGGCGATCTCGGGCCGGACGGTGCCGGCGGACCGGGCCGCCGCCGGCTGGGCTGGACGGTCGGCACTGGCTCGATGAGCGAAGCGAGCCCTGACCTCCCCGCAGCTCCGGTTGACTGTCTAGGGTGGGCCGGAGGCGCAGAGGATCTGGGCAGGAGGCGCGTGGGATGGCGGAGCCGATCGAGGCGGTGGCCGGTACGGCGCTGGTCGGTGCGATGGCCGGGCAGGGCTGGCCGGCGGCCCGGGCCGAGCTGGTCGCGTTCTGGCGGCGGGTCCGGCCGGCGGAGGCGGACGACGTGGCGACCGAGCTGGCCGAGGTGCGCGCCGAGGTGCTCGCCGCCCGCCAGGCCGACGACCCGGCCCTGGAGCGCACCCTGGCCGACACCTGGCGGCTGCGGCTGCGGGAGTTGACTGGCGACGCCCCGACCCTTACCGCCGAACTGCGCGACCTCGTCGACCGGCATCTTGTGCCGGCCCTCTCCACCGACGAGCGGGCGCGGGTGACGGGCCGGCTGCCGGCACCCGACCGGGACGGCGGCTCGGCGAGCTGAGAAGCCAGCCCTCCACGGCACGGCGGCTCGAACCCGGCCGTTGCCGCGACCGGTTGCACCCGACTTGCTGCCGCACTGCGGATCCGATCTGATGGTTCCGCACCACCCGCCGCGCATCGATCCCCGAGACCGAGCGGCGTCGGGTGGAGGCCGAGGATCTGCGGGACCGGTTGGTGGCCCTGCCGGGTCGGTAGGCTGCCGCGCATGCCCGACGTGGTGTACGACCTGCTCGACGCCGACCAGGCCCGCCCTGTCTCGACGGAGCTGGAGCGGCTCTACGCGGAGGTGTACGCGGAACCGCCGTACGAGGAGGGCCCGGAGCACGTGGCGCAGTTCCGGCGCTGGTTCCGTGATCACCGTCGGCAACCCGGGTTCAGCCTGGCCAGAGCGGTGGACGGTGGCCGGCTGGTCGGCGCCGTGTATGGATACACGATGCCGGCCGGTGAGTGGATGGAGCCGCGGGCCGGCGAACCGCCGGAGCACCTGCTCGGCGTGCCGAAGCTGACGATCCCGGAGTGGCTGGTCTGGCGGCCGTACCGGGGGCAGGGTGTCGGCCGGCGGCTGCTGGCGATGCTGCTGGACGGCCGGTCCGAGCCGTACGCGATCCTGGCGAGCAACCCGGCGGCGCCGGCACGCCGGCTCTACGACCGGCTGGGCTGGCAGCAGCACGGCACGATCCGGCCGAAGCTGATCCCGCCGATGGACGTGCTCGTGCTGCCGCTGCCGGAACGGCGGTGAGCAGGGCGCGCCGGGCAGGTCCGGACGCCTGGGCGCGGATGGTTGATCATCCGGCGTGGCACCCCTGTGCGCGTCGGGTTGACGACTGGTCAGGCTGGTGTCACGGCACGCGGAGGTTCTGAGCAGGATCTCCATGCTCGCGCCCGGTGGCCTAGGCTCCCCCACCGTGACCGACGAGAACCACCACAGCAGCCTCCTGTCCACCGGCGACGAGTCCGCCCTCGCCCAGGCGTGTTTCGCCGCCGGCGACGGGCGGCTCCGGCACGGTGCGGCCCTCAAGTTCTTCTGGGGACCGATGGACTGTGGCAAGTCGACGATGGCGCTGCAGATGAACTACAACCACGCCCGGCAGGGGCGGCGCGGGCTGGTGCTGACCCGGATCGACCGCTCGCTCGGCCCGCAGATCACCACCCGGATCGGCCTGGCGCACGAGGCCGTCGAGGTCACCGACGACCTCGACCTCTGTGCACTCGTCCGGTCCCGCTGGGCCGAGGGTGACCGGCTCGACTATCTGATCTGCGACGAGGCCTGCTTCTACACCGTGCGGCACGTCGAGCAGATGGCCGAACTGGTCGACTGCTACGACGTGGACGTCTTCGCGTTCGGCCTGGCCAGCGACTTCCGGTCGTGCCTCTTCCCGGCCGCCCAGCGGCTGTTCGAACTCGCCGACGAGGTGTGCCGGATCCAGGTCGAGGTGCTCTGCTGGTGCGGGCGGCCGGGGCAGTTGAACGCCCGGGTGGTCGGCGGTGCGGTCGCCCGGGAGGGTGAGCAGGTGGTCATCGGGGACACCGTCGAGGCGGCCGAGGTGCGCTACCAGGTGCTCTGCCGGCGGCACTTCCGCTCCGGCGACCTGGGCGACAACCGCTGACGACGCAGGGCGGGTCAGGTGGGCCGACGGTGCCGGGCGGGTCAGAACGGGTCGCCGCAGACCCGCCACTGGTCGCCGTCCCTGACCATCGGCATCTCCCGGCGGTCCGTCGCCCCGGAGCGGCGGGTCAGCGTCGCGGTGACGGTGCCCCGGAGCTGCCCTCGGTCGCTGGCGACCTCGACGTCGTCGACGGCGTACCGGCTGATCGTCGGCGGCACGGCCAACCGCCGTTCGAACTCCTCCCGGCTCCACCGCTCGCGGGTGTCCACGCAGAGGCGGTCGTAGGCGCCGGCCGCGTCGCCGCTCGTCACGTCGTGCAGGAACGCCTCCGCCGCCTCCCGGGCCGCACCGGAGGACTGCCGGACGTGCTGGTAGTTCCAGGCACCGAGCCCGGTCGCGCCGACGCAGCAGACGAAGAGGCCGGCCGCGACCACCGACAGCACGCCCCGGAACCGGCGCGGCGGCCGTCCGGTGCGCCGGCCGGGCAGCTCGTACCCCATGGCACCGACGGTAGATAACCGGCGGTGACCGGCGGCGCCGAACGGAGGTTCCGGCCGGCCGACGCGCACCGACGCCGGCCGTGGACGACACGTCGCCGGGCGTCGTCTACCGTCGGGATCATCCCCGTCCGCTCCGCCGACCCACCGGCCGGCCCCCGACCCCCCGAGGACCAGAGCATGCAGCGCTACGTCCAGGCGGTGCCCGTACCCGCCGACCCGTACTTCGGCGACCGGCTGCTGCGGTCGTGGCTGGACCGCCAGCTCGGCCGGGACGGGCACGGCGCGGCGGCGGAGCGGCTGGCCGCGCTCGCCACCGACGTCACCGGGCCGCTGCGGGCCGCGCACGTCGACGCCGAGGCGCATCCGCCGGCCCTGGTCCGGTACGGGCCGTGGGGAGCCAGGATCGACCGGATCGAGACCTCGGCCGGGTGGCGGGTCCAGCGGGCGGCGGCGGCCCGGCACGCCGTGGTCGCACTCCCCTACCTGCCGCAGGCCCGCGGCACCTGGGGGGCGGCGGCCCGGGTCGTCCAGCACGCCCTGCTGCACCTGTACGGCCCGGAGTCGGCCACCTTCTCCTGCCCGGTGGCGATGAGCGACGGCGCCGCCGCGCTGCTCGCCCGCCCGGAGGTCGATCCGGCGGTCCGGGACGCCTGGCTGCCCCGGCTCACCGCCACCGACCCGGCGGAGGTGGTCAACAGCGGGCAGTGGATGACGGAGTCGCAGGGCGGCTCCGACCTGGCCCGCTCGACCACCACCGCACGACCGGCCGGCGACGGGACGTGGCGGCTCACCGGGGAGAAGTGGTTCTGCTCGGCCGCCGACGCGGAGCTGGCGGTCGCGCTGGCCCGCCCGGAGGGTGCCGGGCCGGGCAGCCGGGTCCTGGTGCCGTTCCTCGTGCCCCGCTACGCCGCCGACTCGCCGCTGGCCGCGCCGGGTGCCGACCCGGCGGCCCCGGCTCCCGGGGTCACCGTGCACCGGCTCAAGGACAAGCTTGGCACCCGGGCGCTGCCGACCGCCGAGATCGGGCTGCGCGACGCGTACGGCTGGCCGCTGGGCGATCCGGCCGGGCCGGGGCTGAGCCGGGCGATGACCCTGGTCGTGGTGACCCGGTTGCACAACGCGGCGGCGGCCGCCGCCGGCATGCGCCGAGGGCTCGGGTACGCGCGGGCGTACGCCGACGCCCGGCAGGTGGCCGGCGGACGGCTGATCGCCGCGCCGCTGCACCGGGCCACCCTCGGCACCCTGGCGGTGGACGCGGCCGGCGCGTTCGTGCTCGCCGGGCACGCCTTCGCGCTGCTCGGCCGGGTCGAGGTCGGGGCGGATCCGGTCGCCGCCGCCGAGCTGCGGATCGTGGCGCCGCTGGCCAAGCTCGCCACCGGGCGGCTGGCGGTCTCGTCGGCCAGCGAGTACGTCGAGGCGTTCGGCGGAGCCGGGTACGTCGAGGACACCGGCGTGCCCCGGCTGCTGCGCGACGCCCAGGTGCTGCCGATCTGGGAGGGCACCACGAACGTGCTGGCCCTGGACGTGCTCCGGGCCGTGCTGCGGGAGGACGCCGCCGCGCCGCTGCTGGACCGGCTCGACGCGGCCACCGACACCGCCCGGCGCCTGCACCCGGCGCTGGCCGACGCGCTCGGCGCCGCGACGGCGCAGTTGCGTGACTCGCTCGCCGAGGTGGCCGCCGGACCGGAGTCGGACGCGGTGCTGGCCGGGGCGCGCGGGCTGGCACTGCGGATGGCGTACGCGCTGGCCACCGCCCTGCTGGTCGAGCAGGCGGCCGGCGGCGGCGACGAGACGGCGGAGGTGGCTGCCAGGCTCTGGGCGCGACGCTGGCTGCGTGGCGCCGACATCGCGGCGGATGCCCATCACGAGCTGGACGTGCTCTGCTGACCGGTGCCCCGAGGAGCCGTGGGAGTCAGCCGCGCCGACGGGTCCGGGCCGCCCAGATGGCGTACGCCGGGTCCCGGTCCAGGTTGTGCCGGTCCCGGTCGTAGCGCCGGGTGGTGCGCGGGTCGGCGTGCCCCATCGCGTCCTGCACGTCCTCCAGCGGCACTCCCTCGGCGCGGGCCGAGGTGGCGAAGGCGTGCCGCAGCGAGTGCGGGGAGAGCCGTTCCCAGGCCGGGATGCCGGCCGCCCGGGCCAGCCGCCGCACCAGCCGGAAGACCGCGTGCCGGTCGAGCCGGTTGCCGGTGGCGGTCACCAGCAGCGCGCCGGTCAACTGCGCCACCGGCCGCCCCGTCGCGGTCGCCCGGGCGGCGAGGTAGGCGTCCACCGCGTACGCCGAACCGGGGGTCAGTGCCCGGCGGCGGGCCCGGCCGCCCTTGCCGACGAAGCGCAGGCTGCGGTGCCCCCGCTCGTTGCCGAGGTCGGTCAGGTCCAGCGAGACGAGTTCGCCGACCCGCAGTCCCAGGTCGGCGAGGAGGGCCAGCACGACCCGGTTGCGCAGTGCGTTCGGTCCGGCGTCCGCCTCGGCGGCGACGAGCAGCGCGTCGACCTCTTCGGGGGTGAGGCCGACGGTGGCGGAGTGGTCGCGGTCGACCCGGGGCCGGTCCGCCCCGGAGACCGGGTTGGCGGACACCGCCCCGAGCCGGCCGAGAAAGGTGTACCAACTCGACAGCGCGGAGAGCCTCCGGGCCACCGTGGCCGGGGTCAGCGGGCGGCCGCTGCGTGGGTCGACGCTGGACTCCAGATCCCGGGCGTACGCGTTGACGTGCAGAAACGTGGCGTCGAACGGGTCGATCTCCCCGTCGGAGCACCAGGCCAGCCAGCCGGCGACGTCCCGCCGGTACGCGGCCCGGGTGTGCTCGGAGAGCCGGCGGTTACGCAGCCAGGCCTCGGTGAAGTCGGCCGGGGTGTGCGGCGGCACCGGTCGGGTCGCCGCCCGGCGAGCCAGGATGGATCGGGACACGCGAAAAAGGCTCTCAGACCGGACGCCCCAGATCGTGAAGACGCGCCCGGCGCCGGCCGAACGACGACACGTCGGCTGAACGACGGACGTGCCGGGGCGCGCTGGCGCCCCGGCACGGCGTGGTGTGACGGCGGGTTGTCGAGAGTCAGGACCTGATCTGGCGGGGGCCGCCGCCGGAGACGGTCACCTCGACCCGGCGCGGCTTGGCCCGCTCGGCGACCGGGATGCGCAGGGTCAGCACCCCGGCCTCGTAGCCGGCTTCGAGCTTGTCGGTGTCGAGGGTGTCGCCGAGGAACAGCTGCCGGGTGAAGACTCCCATCGGCCGCTCGGCGGCGACGAGTTCGATCTGGTCACCGGTGGGGCGGCGGCGCTCGGCGCGCACGGTGAGCACGTTGCGCTCCACGGTGCACTCGATGCTGTCCGGGTCGACGCCGGGCAGGTCGAAGGCGGCGTAGAAGTAGTCGCCGTCCCGGTAGGCGTCCAGGTGCATGACCGCCGGCCGGCTGGTGGTGCCGAAGAACTGCTCGGCGATCCGGTCAATCTCACGGAACGGGTCGGTGCGCATCAACATCGTCGATCCTCCTCGGTTCTCCTGGGCCGAAGACTCAAGTTGAGTCTGGGCGACTCAAGTCCTCCTCCTTATTACCCCCTGTCCGGCTCCGCCGTCAAGTCCGCCGAGGCGCTTCTCGAACCAGTGCTCGGCGTACGGGTCCACCGAGTAGGCGGGGACCTCCCGGTAGCCCTGTCGGGCGTAGAGCGCCCGCGCTTCCACCAGGTCGTGCCGGGTGTCCAGTCGCATGGTCGACATCCCGTACGCCGCCGCGGCCTCCTCGACCGCGCCCAGCAGCCGGACGCCGCCCCCGCGCCGCCGGCCGGGCGCGGTGAAGTCCCCCGGCGGAGACGGCGACGACCGCCGCCTCACCGGGTCACCGCGAGCGGCCCGGTGGCCGCCGTCGGGTCCGGAGGGTCTCCGGCGTCTCGGCCGGTAACGCCCGGGGGAACGGTGCCGATCCGACGTACACCGGGGACCGCCGCGGTGCCCAGGCAGGTGAGGGCGACCGCGACGGCGGAGACGGCCAGCGGCACCGCCGGTGACCAGGCGTCGGCGGCGAGTGGGGCGAGGGCGTACCCGACCGGCATCGCGGCGAGCGAGAGCAGCCAGTCGTAGGAACTGACCCGGGCCAACACGTGCGGCGGGACCTCCGTCTGCACCACGGTCTCCCAGACCGGGTTGAGGAAGCCGAGGGCGGCCAGCGCGACGCCGTACCCGAGCACCACGCTCCACCAGGGCGCGGCCACGGCGAAGAGGGTGAGCGGCAGCGCGTACGTGGCCAGGCCGAGGTTCGCCACCAGGATCGGCCAGCGGAGCCGGACCCGGCCGGCCAGCAGGGAGCCGACCAGCAGGCCGACGGCGCCGGCCTGGAGGACGAGCACCCAGACGTCCTCGCCGCCGAGCCGGTCGACCGCCACCACCGGGCCGAGGGTGGCCAGCACCGCCGCCACCCCGTTCCAGACCGCGTGCGCCACCAGACTCGTCCAGTACCAGTCGCGGGAGCGGACCTCGGTCCAGCCCTGCCGCAGGTCGGCCAGGAACGGACGTCGTCGCACCGGGACCCGGTGGATCCGGAGTGCGGCCAGCAGAGCGGCGCTGACCGCGAAGCTCGCGCCGTCGAGCACGAACGCCCAGCCGGGACCGGCGGCGAAGATCAACGCGCCGGCCAGGGCCGGGCCGGCCAGGTGGGTCGTGCTGCTGGCGGCCCCCAGCGCCGCGTTGGCCCGCTGTCGGCCGGCGCCGTCGACGACCCCGGCGACCAGTGGCGAGGCGGTGGGCATCGCGAAGGCCGACGCGACCCCACCGACCGCCGAGGCGGCGGCGATCGGCAGCAGTGTCGGGTCGCCGCCGAGCAGCTCGATGCCGACGACGAGCTGCGTCACGCAACGGACCAGGTCGGCACCGAGCGCGACGATCCGGGGGTCGAACCGGTCCGCCACCACCCCGCCGAGCGGCAACAGCAGCAGCCTCGGCACCATCGCGCAGCCGAGCACCAGGGCGAGCGCGGAACTGGATCCGGTGGCCCGCAGCACGGCGAGGGCGAGTGCCGCCGGCACGACTGCGTCGCCGAGCGCGGAGAGCGTACGGCCGAGGAAGAGCAGTTGGAAGGCACGGGTCCGGAGCGGGTGCGGCATGCCGGAAGATTATTTCGATGTCGAATCATTCGTCAACGAATTATTCCCTGTCGACGTAGGATCGTCGCGTGGAACAGCGCGAGCGGCCCGAGGGCGGACAGGACTGGACCGACGGTCACGTCGCGCGCTGGCTGCCCGTGCTGCCGAGCCTCGACCCCGACGTCGAGGGCGCGGTGACCCGGGCGAAGCTGCTGGCCAACCACCTACGCCGGGTACGGGAGAAGTCACTTGTCGACTTCGACCTGCAACGACCCGAGTTCGACACCCTGCACGCGCTCGCCGGGCGGCACGGCCGGGCGGTGCCGTCACAGCTCGCCGAAGACCTCAACCTGGCGCCCCCCTCGGTGACCGCCCGGATCGACGCCCTGGTCGCCCGCGGTTTCGTCCGGCGCACCCCCTCGACGGAGGACCGGCGACGGGTCGACATCGAGTTGACCGAGCAGGGCCGCGCCGCCTGGCTCGGCGCGATGGACGTCCTCGGTCACGAGGAATACCGGCTGCTCGGCGTGCTCAGCGTCGACGAGCGGCGCACCCTCGCCGACCTGCTGCGCCGGGTCATGATCGCCGCCGAGCGGCCGTCCACGCCCTGACACCACGTCCCGCGCCCGCAGGGCACCGGGGCCAGGCCGGCCGTCAGAGCTCGAAGAGGTCCGCCAGGGCGGCGCCGATCCGGGCCATGCTCGCCCCGGTCGCCATCCCGACCCGCTCCACCGCGACCGCCGCCGGCACCCGGCGCAGCCGGTTGACCACCACGACCCCGGTCACCGGATCGGTCTCGGCCAGCGGCACCACGAACGGCGGCAGTTCGGTGCTGCCGCGTTGCCGGACGATCGGCGCGCAGTACGGGGAGGCGGAGGGCCGATCGTTGTGCGCGTCGCCGGAGAGCACGACGACCCGGTGCCGGGCCTGCTGGGCGGGGTCGCCGACGGTCCAGATCTCGCCCCGGTTCACGCGGCGCCGGCCAGGTCCGACCAGTCCGCGTCGACCTGGTCGGCATAGCGGTCGAAGGCGTCGAGCTCGTCCCGGACCTCCGGGTTGGCGGCGAGCCACGCCTCGTGCTGGTGCGCCGCCGCGCGGAGGGCCTCCTTGCGGGCCGCCCGGTCGATCCAGGCGGAGAGGGAGAGACCGTCCTGCTTCGCCGCGGCCCGGGCCCGGGCGAGCGTGTCCGGGTTCAGGCTGAGGGTCACCTTGTCGGCCATAACCGCGATGGTACGCCCGGTGGTATGGACAGAGGTATCCGCAGCGCCGGCTCGCAGCGCCGCACCGGTCACCCGTCCAGCGGGGCGGCGACCGGCTGCGGCCGCAGGGGGTGCGGTCCCGGCCGGGTCCGTGGGCCGGCCCGCCGGGAGTACGGTCGTGGTGTGCCGTCGTCCCCGCTCCGGGTTGCCACACCGGCCGCCTGCCCGGCAGATCCGTCCGTGCACGACGGGACCGGTGAGGATCGGCGCTGGCTCAGGGCGGCCATCGAAGTGTCCCGGCTCTCACCGCCCTCGCCGAGCCACTACGCCGTCGGAGCGGTCGTCGTGGACCGGCACGGTGTGCCGCTGGCGACCGGCTACACGGGCGAGACCGACCCCTCCTACCACGCGGAGGAGGCCGCGCTGGCGAAGCTCGCCACCCGGGAGGATCTGGATCTGGTCGGGGCCACCCTCTACACGTCGATGGAACCCTGCACCGCCCGCAGGTCGCGGCCGGACCCGTGCACCGGCCTGCTGCTCGCGGCCGGTCTCACCCGGGTGGTGCTGGCCCTGCGCGAGCCGCTGCTCTTCGCCGACTGCGACGGCGTGGCGACCCTCCGGCAGGGCGGGGTCGACGTCGTCGAGATCGGCGACCTTGGGGATCTCGTCGTCGAGATCAACGCTCACCTCCTGAGCCGCTGCCGTAGCTGAGCCGTGGCGGCGGTGGACCCACCCTCGCGCCGACATCCCGGGTGGGTCATAGCGCCCGGACGCATTCGGCGGTGAACTGCGGAAACGTCCACTGCAGCATTCTTCGCCCCACTTATGTTCTTCGGTTCAAAAAGAGCACTTAACTGGCGGGTAACACCACGAACCTAGCGTGCCACTGGACGTGAAATCGACTCACGTAAGTCCGATCTGGACATCTCTTGGACCGCACGTCAGAGCCCCCACTACCCACGAGGTTCCGATGCCTGCTGCCCGGGTTCCGTTCGACCTTGTCATCGCAATCACCCCCTGTGGTGGCACCGAACCTAGTCCCCACCTCGTCACCGCAGCCCGTGCCGGCGGCGGTCGGGGAGTACTCGACCTGGCCGGCGGCGGCGACCGCGCGCTGGCGGCCCTCTCCGTAGCGGCGACCGGGCCGCTGGGGATCCGCGTCCCCGCCGGCTGCACGGCCACGCCGTCCGATATCGAGCATGCCGGCGCCGGCCGGGTCGACCTCGTCGTGCTTCCGGTGGACAGCCCGTGGACGGTGGCCGAAACCGCCGGGCGGTTCCGGGTACTCGTCGAGGTGACCAGCCACGACGAGGCACGCGCCGCCGCGGCCGCCGGAGCGCACGGCCTGATCGCCCGTGGCGCCGAGTCGGGCGGGCGGGTCGGCGAGCTGAGCGCCTTCGTGCTGACCCAGCAGTTGCTCGCCGACGAGACGCTGGGCCTGCCGGTCTGGGTCGCCGGCGGCATCGGCCCACAGAGCGCGGCGGCGTGCGTGGTCGGCGGCGCGGCCGGCGTCGTGCTGGACAGCCAGCTCGCCCTGATGCCCGAGTCCGAACTGCCCGACGAGGCACTCGCGGCGATCCGCCGGATGGACGGCTCGGAAACCGTCCTCGACGGCCGGCAGCGTGGCCTGCGAGTCGACGACATCCTGCTACCGGTGGGTCCCGACGGCTGGCTCGCCACCGCGTTCGCGCAACGGTGGCGGGACACCCGCGCCGCCGTACGCGGCGTCCGCGCGGCGATCCTCGCGGTGCTCGACGACGAGGCGGCCCCCCGCACGCTCGCCCCGGACGCGCCGCTGGCGCGGGCGCTCGGCCTCCGGATCCCGGTGGCCCAGGGGCCGATGACCCGGGTGAGCGACGAGGCGGCGTTCGCCGCGGCGGTCGCGGCGGACGGCGCCCTGCCGTTCGTCGCGCTGGCCCTGGCCGACGCCGCGCAGTCCCGCCGCATGCTCACCGAGACGGCCCGGGCGCTGGGCGACACCCCGTGGGGCGTGGGCGTGCTCGGCTTCGCCCCGGAGGAGTTGCGCGCCGCACAGGTCGAGGTGATCCGCGAGGTGCGGCCACACTGCGTCATCATCGCCGGCGGCCGACCGGCCCAGGCCAAGGCCCTGGAGGCCGAGGGCATCGCCGCGTTCCTGCACGTGCCGTCGCCCGTCCTGCTCAGGCAGTTCCTGCGGGCCGGCACGCGCCGGTTCGTCTTCGAGGGCGCCGAGTGCGGCGGGCACGTCGGGCCGCGTACCAGCTTTCCCCTCTGGGAGGCGCAGTCGGCGGTCCTGGCGGAGTTCCTCGACGAGCAGCCGGCCGAGGCCGCCGCCGAGGTGCAGGTCTTCTTCGCCGGAGGCATCCACGACGCGCGGTCGGCGGCGATGGTCGCCGCGCTGGCCGCGCCGCTGACCCGGCGCGGGGTGCGGGTCGGCGTGCTGATGGGCACGGCGTACCTCTTCACCCGGGAGGCGGTCGAGCACGGCGCGGTGCAGCCGCTGTTCCAGCGCGCGGCGCGGGACGCCACCCGCACCGCGCTGCTGGAGACCGCACCCGGGCACGCGACCCGCTGCCTGCCCAGCCCGTTCGTCGACGACTTCCACCAGCTGCGCACCGACCTGGAGGCGGCGGGCGTGGAGAGCCGGCAGATCTGGGAGCAGCTGGAGGTGCTCAACGTCGGCCGGCTCCGCATCGCCAGCAAGGGGCTGCGACGCGAGGGCGACCGGATCGTGGCCGTGGACGAGGCGGTGCAGCAGACCGAGGGCCTCTTCATGGCCGGCCAGGTGGCGGTGCTCCGCTCGGACCGGACCACCGTCGCCGACCTGCACCACGGCGTGACGACGGCGGCCACGGAGTTCCACGAGGCCAGGATGGCGTCCCTGCGCGACGAGCTGGCACCGGCAGGACCGGCCGCCGAGGCGCCGTCGCCGCTGGACGTCGCCATCGTCGGCATGTCCTGCGTCTTTCCCGGCTCGCCGGACCTGGCCGCGTTCTGGCGGACCGTCCTCGACGGCCGGGACGCGATCACCGAGGTGCCCGCCGACCGGTGGGACGTCGACCACTACTATGCGCCCGAGGTCGGCCCGGGACAGGCCGGCCGGATCAGCGTCTCCAAGTGGGGCGGCTTCCTCGACCCGGTGCCCTTCGACGCGATCCGGTACGGCATCCCACCCGCCGCACTGGCCAGCATCGACCCGACCCAACTGCTCGCCCTGGAGTTGTCGCACCGGGCGCTGGTCGACGCCGGCTACCCGTACGACGCGGCGGGCGCCGACCACTCGCGCACCGGGGTGATATTCGGCGCCGAGGCGGGCAGCGACATGGCGAACGCGCAGACGCTGCGGACGATGCTGCCCGCGTACGTCGGCGAGGTGCCGGCCGGGCTGGAGGAGCAACTGCCGAGGGTCACCGAGGACTCGTTCCCCGGCATCCTCGCCAACGTCATCGCCGGCCGGGTCGCCAACCGGCTCGATCTCGGCGGGCCCAACTTCACCGTCGACGCCGCCTGCGCCTCGTCACTGGCAGCCCTCGACGCGGCCTGCAAGGAGCTGGTCGCAGGCGGCAGCGACCTGATGATCTGCGGCGGTGCCGACCTGCACAACGGCATCAACGACTATCTGATGTTCACCTCGGCGCACGCGCTGTCGCCGACCGGGCGCTGCCGCACCTTCGACAGCACCGGCGACGGGATCGCGCTCGGCGAGGGCGTCGCCTGCCTCGTCCTCAAGCGGCTCGCCGACGCCGAGCGCGACGGCGACCGGATCTACGCGGTCGTCAAGGGCATCGGCGCCTCCAGCGACGGGCGCGCGCTCGGGCTGACCGCGCCGCGCCCCGCCGGGCAGCGCCGGGCGCTGGACCGGGCGTACCAGCGCAGCGGCGTCTCGCCCAGGGACGTGGAGCTGGTGGAGGCGCACGGCACCGGCACGGTGGTCGGCGACCGCACCGAGCTGGAGACCCTCACCACGAAGTTCACCGAGGCCGGGGCCGACCCCGGCGGCTGCGTGCTCGGGTCGGTGAAGTCGCAGATCGGGCACACCAAGTGTGCCGCCGGACTGGCCGGCGTCATCAAGGCGGTGCTGGCGCTGCAGACCGGAGTCAAGCCGCCCACCGGCAACCTGAGCCGCCCCAACCCGGCGTGGGATCCGGACCGGAGCCCCTTCGTCTTCCACACCGAACCCCGGCCCTGGCTCACCCCGCACGCCCGCCGGTATGCCGGGGTGAGCGCGTTCGGCTTCGGCGGCACGAACTACCACGTGGTGCTGGCCGCCCATCCGGGTGAGCCGGAGCCGCGCCACGCCCGCGACGAGTGGCCGGCCGAGCTCTTCTGCTTCCGCGGCGCCGACCGGGACGCGGCGCACCGCGCGGTCGAGCGGCTCGTCCAGCAGGCCGAGGGCCGGTCCCGGCGGCTGCGTGACCTGGCCGCGGCGCTCGCCCTGGAGTCGGACCGGCGCAGCGGGCCGGTGCGGGTGGCGGTCGTCGCCCGGGATGTCGACGAGTTGCTCCGGCTGCTGCGCCGGGCCCTGGCCGGCGAGCACGCGCCCGCGGACGGGCTGGTGCAGCCGGACGCGCCGACGGACGGCAAGGTGGCGTTCCTCTTTCCCGGGCAGGGCAGCCAGCGGCCGGGCGCGCTCGCCGAACTCTTCGTGGCCTTCCCCGAGCTGCGCCGCTACCTCCACCTCGGCGACCAGTGGGCCGGCGCGCTCTTCCCGCCCTCCGCGTTCGACCCGGAGGTGGCCCGCGCCCAGGACGACCGGGTACGCGACACCCGGGTCGCCCAGCCGGTGCTGGGCATCGGCGGCCTCGCCGTCGACCACCTGCTGGGCCGGCTCGGCGTCCGGCCGGACATGGCCGGCGGGCACAGCTACGGCGAGCTGGTGGCGCTCGCCGTAGCCGGGGCGTTCGACCCGGCGACCCTGCTCACGCTCAGCCGGGAGCGGGCCGCCTCGATCCTCGCCGCCGCCGGTGACGACCCGGGCACGATGGCCGCCGTCGCTGCCACGCCGGCCCAGGTGGCGGAGGTGCTCGCCGCCGCCGGGCTCGCCGACGAGGTGGTCCTGGCCAACCACAACGGGCCGGCGCAGGTGGTGATCTCCGGCCCCACTCCGGCGGTGCGGGCGGCGACCGCCGCGCTGAAGGCGGCCGGGCTGGCCGCCCGGCCGATCCCGGTCGCCTGCGCGTTCCACAGCCCGGTCGTGGCCGCCGGTGGGGAACGCTTCGCCGCCGCACTCGCCGGCCAGCCGGTGAACCCGCCCGGGATCCCGGTCTGGGCCAACCGGACCGCCGCACCGTACGCGCCGGACGCCGCCGCGGTCCGCGCCGGTCTGGCGGCCCAGATCGGGGCGCCGGTCCGCTTCGTCGACCAGATCGAGGCCATGTACGCCGACGGCGCGCGGGTCTTCGTCGAGGCGGGTCCGGGCACGGTGCTGACCAGGCTGGTCCGCGCGGTGCTCGGCGAGCGCCCGCACCTCGCGGTGGCCTGCGACGGGACGCCGCGCGAGCCCGGCCGGCAGGGGCCCGGTGAAGGGCTGCGCGCCTTCCTCACCGCCATCGCCGAGCTGGCCTGCGCCGGGGTGCCGGTGCGGCCCGGCTGGCTCTTCCACGGCCGCGACGCGGCGGCCGGCACGATCGCCGATCCGGTCGGGCGGCCGACGTGGACGGTCGACGGCCAGCTGGTCCGGGACAGCAACGGGGCGAGCCTGCGCGGTGGCATGGCACCCCCTCGACGCATCAAGGAGTTGCCGGTGAACGGGTCCGACAGAGTCGATGCATTCAACGGCGGCCGGGACAGCCGGGACGAGCTGCTCAGCGAGTTCCTGCGGACCAGCCGCGAGATGATCGCGTCCCAGCGCGACGTCCTGCTCGCGTACTTCGGTGCCGGGCAGGTCACCTGGCAACCCGCGCCGGCTCCGGCGCCGCCCGCGATCTCCATGGCGGTCACGACCGTGGCGGAGGAGCCGTCCGCACCACCCGTACCGGTCGCACCGCTGGCGGCGGCCGTCGCGGCGCCCGCACCGGCGTCGCCACCGCTGCCGGCGGTGGCGGCTGCCGGGATCGACTTCCAGGGATCCGTGCTGGCGGTGATCAGCGAACGGACCGGCTACCCGGTCGACCTGATCGACCTTGACCTCGACCTGGAGGCCGACCTGAGCGTCGACTCCATCAAGCGCGCCGAGGTGGCCGGCGAGGTCGCGTCCCGGCTCGGGCTCTCCGCCGACGGCGACGAGGCCGAACTGGAGGATCTGGTCCGGGCCCGCACGGTGCGGGCCATGGTGGCCTGGCTCACCGCGAAGGTGGACGGGGTCGGCGGTGCGGGCGTCGCGGCGTTATCGGCGGGGCCGGACTCGACCGGCCCGCCGTCCGGGTCCACCGGGGTCGCGCCCGAGCGCATGGTCAGCACGCTGGTCCCGCTCGACGAGACCCCGGCCCGGCCGGCGGCCCCGCTCGCCGGTGCGACGTTCGCCGTGGCCGGCGACCCGGCGGCGGTACGACGGATGGCCGAGCTGCTCGACGGGCACGGCGCCACGGTGCGGGAGGCCGGCGACGAGGCGTCCGCCGCCACCGCCGACGGCCTGATCCTGCTCGGCGAGGCGGCGGCGCTCCCGGGGGCGTTTCCGCTCGTCAGGAGCGCCCTCGCCGGTGGCGCCCGCTGGCTCGTCGCGGCCGTCGACACGGCAGCCGGCGCCACTGCCGCCGACGAGACCGCGCCCGCCGACGCGGTGTCGGATGACGCGGTGCCGGGTGACGCGGTGGCGGGTGACCCGGTGGCGGGTGACCCGGTGGTCGCCGGGATGACGGCCGGCGACGGCCTGCGCGGCTTCTTCCGCACGGCCGCCCGGGAGTACCCGGACCGCACGGTGCGGCTCGTGCTGACCGACGGCGCGGCGCCCGACGACGAACCCGCCGGCGCCGGGCTGGCGACCGCGGTCGTGGCCGAGCTGTGCGGCGGCGGGGACGCGCCGGTCGTCGTCCGGGCGGACGGCCGCCGGTACGCCTACGACCTGGTGCCGGAGGCGCTCGGCACGCTGGCGGTCGGTGGCGCCGGACCGGCCGGTGACGGCGTGGCGGAGGCACGGGCGATCGGGCTCGACCGGGACTCGGTCCTGGTCCTGGTCGGCGGCGCCCGGGGCATCACCCCGTGGTGCGCCCGCGCGCTCGCCGCCGCCACCGGCTGCCGCATCGAACTGGTCGGCCGCACCCCGCTGCCGGCCGGGGCGGAAAGTCCGGAGCTGGCGGGTCTGGACGGCGCCGAGCTGCGCGCCGCGCTGGCCCGTCGGGGCGTCGGCTCCCCGGCCGAGATCGAGCGGGCCGCGCGGGCCGTCCTGGCCGGCCGCGAGGTCGAGGCGACACTGCGCGAGCTTCGCGAGCTCGGCAGCGACGTGCGGTACCACGCGCTGGACGTCCGCGACGGGGCGGCGGTGGGCCGCCTGCTCGCCCGGGTGCACGGCGACCGTGGCCGGATCGACGGGCTCGTCTATGCCGCCGGTGTCATCGAGGACAAGCTGATCGCCGACAAGACCCCGGAGTCGTTCGCCCGGGTCTTCGGCACCAAGGTCGACGGCGCGCGGGCGGTGCTCGGCGCTCTCGCCGGCCTCTCCCCCGCCCCGCGGTTCGTCGCGCTCTTCGGCAGCATCGCGGCGGCGTACGGCAACCGAGGTCAGGGCGACTACGCCGCCGCCAACGACGCGCTCGACGCCCTCGGCGGGCGCTGGGCGACGGAGACCGGGAACCGGTGCCTCACCCTCCACTGGGGACCGTGGGCGCCCGGTGCCGGGCACGGCGGGATGGTCACCGCCGAGCTCGGCAAGGAGTACGCCCGGCGCGGCATCAAGCTCATCGACCCCGAGGAGGGCGCGCTCTGCCTGCTGCGGGAGCTGGCCTGGGGCGACCCGGCGACCACGTCGGTCGTCTACACGGCATCCGGCTGGTGAGTTCTGTTGACCGGGGCGAGGTTGTCGGAGGCGGGACTGTGACCGGACACCAGATCGCCATCGTGGGGATGGCGGCGCTGATGCCCTCGGCGGGCACGCTGGAGGCGTACTGGCGCAACCTCGTCGACGGCGTCGACGCGATCACCGACGTGCCGCCGCAGCGCTGGGATCCGTCGTTCTACGACCCGGACGAGGCACACCGGCCGGACCGGCTCTACTGCCGGCGCGGCGGCTTCGTCGACGAGCTGGCCACCTTCGACCCGCTCCGGTTCGGCATCATGCCGGCGTCGGTCGGCGACATCGAGCCGGATCAGCTCATCGCGCTGCGGGTCGCCGCCGCGGCCATCGACGACGCGGGCGGCCCGGACCGGATGCCGTCCGGCGACCGGGTGGGCGTCATCCTCGGCCGGGGCGGCACGCTCAGCCCGGCCCAGGCCCGGTACGCCACCCGGGTGCGGGTGCCCACCCAGCTCGTCCAGGTCCTCCGCGAGGTCCTGCCCGACGTCGAGCCGGACCGCATCGACCTGGTGCGGCGCCGGTTCGAGGAGCGGCTCGGCCGGCACCAGCCGGAGGGGACGATCGGCATCGTGCCGAACCTGGCCGCCTCCCGGGTCGCGAACCGGCTCAACCTGCGCGGCCCGGCCTACACCGTCGACGCCGCCTGCGCCTCGTCGCTGCTCGCCGTCGACCAGGCGATCGGCGAGCTGAACGGCGGGCGGCTGGACGCGGTCCTCGCCGGCGGCGTGCACCACACGCACGACATCAGCTTCTGGTCGGTCTTCAGCCAGCTCGGCGCGCTCTCCCGGCGCGGCCAGATCAGGCCCTTCGACGCCTCGGCCGACGGGCTGCTGATCGGCGAGGGGACCGGGATCGTCGTCCTCAAGCGGCTGGCGGACGCGGTGCGCGACGGCGACCGGATCTACGCGGTGGTGCGTGGCAGCGGCACCTCCAGCGACGGGCGCGCGGCGAGCATGTTCAACCCGGCCTCGGCCGGCCAGGTGCTGGCGATCCGACGGGCCTGGGCCGCGGCGGGCCTGGACCCGGCCGCGCCCGACGCGCTCGGGCTGCTGGAGGCGCACGGCACCGCGACACCCACCGGGGACGCCGCCGAGCTCGCCACCGTCGCCGAGGTCTTCGGACCCCACCGGGGCGGGCCCCGGCCGGTGATCGGCTCGGTCAAGTCGATGATCGGGCACGCCATGCCGGCCGCCGGCATCGCCGGGCTGATCAAGGCGGCGCTCGCGGTCCACCACGGCGTGCTGCTCCCGACCCTGCACTGTGCGGCGCCGCGCCCGGAGCTGGCACAGACCCGGTTCGCCCCGATCGCCGCCGCGCAGCCGTGGGAGTCTGCGGGTCCCCGGCGGGCCGGCGTCAACGCGTTCGGCTTCGGCGGGATCAACGCGCACGTCGTCCTCGAACAGGCACCGGAGGGCGCGAACGGCCGGGGCTCCGGGGCGGGCGTACCCGCCGGAGGGGTCGCCGTCGACGAGCCGGACCAGGTGCTCTGGCTGGCCGCGCCCGATCCGGCGGCGCTCGGCCGGCTGCTGGACGCCGACGACGCCGCGGTCCGCGCGGCCGGCCTGAGCCCGGGGGCGGCGGTCGCCGCCGGCGGGCGGTGCCGGCTCGGTGTGGTCGGGCCGGACGGACGACGGCTCGCCGTCGCCCGCCGCGCGGCGGCCACGGGCAGCGCGTGGCGGGGCGCCCGGGACGTCTGGTTCAGCCCGGAATCGCTGCTCGGCGGTTCCGGGCCGGGCCGGCTGGCGTTCGTCTTTCCCGGCCTGGAGGCCGAATTCGCGCCCCGGACCCGCGACGTCGCCGCCCACTTCGGGCTCGCCGACCGCGACTGGTCGGCACTGGACCTGGGCCGGCACGGCGCCGGCGTCATCGAGGTGGGCAGGTTCTTCGACCAGGCGCTCGGCCGCATCGGCGTACGGCCGGACACGGTCGCCGGCTACAGCATCGGCGAGTGGGCGGCGGCGGCCACCACCGGGCAGGTCAGCGCGTCGTCTATGGACGAGTTTCTGGCGCTCTTCGACGCGGCGTCGGTGGAGGTCTCCGGCTACGCGTTCGCGGTGGCCGGCGCACCGGCGGAACGGGTCGGGCCGCTGCTCGACCGGCATTCCGAGCTGGTGCTCTCGCACGACAACACGCCGTCGCAGTGCATCGTGAACGGCCCCGAGCCCGAGGTGGACCGCCTCGTGCAGGCGCTGCGCGCGGAGAACGTGCTCTGCCAGAAGCTGCCGTTCCGCTCGGCCTTCCACACCCCGAGGTTCGCCACCGGCCTGCGGGCGATCGGCGACGCGCTGCGCCGCAGCGACGTGCACCGGCCCCGGGTACCGGTCTGGTCGGCGACCGTCGCGGCGCCGTTCCCGCCCGAGCCGGAGCAGGTCCAGGAGATCTTCGTGCGGCACATGCTCGAACCGGTGCGGTTCCGCGCACTGGTCGCCGCCATGTACGACGCGGGCGTGCGGGTGTTCCTCCAGGTCGGCACCGGCCAGTTGGCCTCGCTGATCGCCGACAACCTGCGCGGGCGCGACCATCTCGCGATGCCGGTCAACGTGCCGCACCGCAGCGGCCTCAACCAGCTACGCCGGGTCGCGACCGCGCTCTGGGTCGAGGGCGCCGCCCCGGACCTGGCCGCCCTCGGCCCGGCACCGGCACCGACATCGGCACCGGCGCGTCCGGCGCGGACGGGTCCGGTGCTCAAGCTCGACCTCGGCGGCTCGCTGGTCAGCCTCGGCGAGGGTGCCGGCGGGCTGCTCGGCAGCGGTGCGCCGCCCGCGTCTCCCACCGGGCCGGCACCGGTGCCCACCGGCGTACCGGTGCCCGCGCGTTCCCCCGAGCCGGTCGCGGACGGGGCGCTCTCCACACTGGACCGGCTCGCCGGCCGGTCGAGTGCCGCCGCCGAGCTGGCCGCCCTGCTGCGCGACACGGCCGGCAGCGCCGTCACCGTACTGGAGGCCGCGGTGCGCCCTCCGGCCGTGCCGGTGCGCCCTCCGGCCCCGCCCGCGCCAGCGCCCGTGCCGACCCGGCGCGCACCCGCGCCGGAGACGGCACCGGCGGCACCGGCGGCACCGGCGGCACCGGCGGCACCGGCGGCACCGGCGGCACCGGCCCAGCCGTACCGCACCGTGCTGCGGGCCAGTGTGGAGACGATGCCGTACCTGCGGGACCACTGCTTCTTCGTGCAGCCCGACGACTGGCCGGATCTGGAGGACCGGTGGCCGGTGGTGCCCGCGACCACCGTCGTACAGCACATGATGGACGCCGCCGAGGCGGCCGCACCCGGTCAGCGGGCGGTCGCCGTGCGGGACGCCCGGTTCAACCGCTGGATCATCGCCGCGCCGCCGCAGGACATCACGATCACCGTGACGCCGACCGGACCGGGACGGATGTCGGTACAGCTCGGCCAGTACGCGCGCGCCACGGTCGAGGTCGCCCCCGACCACCCGGCCGTCCCACCCGAGGTCTGGGAGCACGACCCGGCCACCGAGCGGCCGACCCCGGTCAGCGCCGCCGAGATGTACGCCGACCGCCTCATGTTCCACGGTCCGCTCTTCCAGGCCGTCACCGCCGTGCACGCGCTCGGCGACCGGCACGTCCGCGGCCTGCTCACCACGCCCACACCGCCGGGGGCCCTGCTCGACAACGCCCTCCAGATGATCGGCAACTGGCTCGTCGCCACCCAGCACTCCCGCACGGTCGCACTGCCGGTCGGCCTCGGCCACGTACGCTTCTTCGGGCCGGCACCGGCGGCCGGCACCCCCGTCGAGTGCGTGGCGCGGATCGGGTCCATCGACGACGCCCAGATCGTCGCCGCCGCGCAGCTGATCGTCGGTGGACGGGTGTGGGCCCAGATCGACGGCATCCTCGACCGGCGGTTCGACAGCCACCACACCGCCAAGCCGGCCGAACGCTTCCCCGAGCGCTACCCCATGTCGCTGCGGCAGCCGGAGGGCTGGGCGATGGCGTTCGACTGCTGGACCGACCTGGTCACCCGGGGCATGGCGGCCCGTGCCGTCCTCGGCAACGCCCGGTACGCCGACTACGAGCGGCAGCCGCCCGGCGAGCGCAAGGGGTGGCTGCTGGGCCGGATCGCCGCCAAGGACGCGGTGCGGTTCCGGCTCTGGGAGGACGGCCACCGCACCGTCTATCCGATCGAGCTGACCGTGACCGACGAGCCGGACGGCCGGCCCCGGATGCGGACGTCGCCGATGCGTGACTACCGGGAATGCGACATCTCCCTGGCGTACACCGGCGAGATCGGGGTGGCGATCGCCAGGGCGCGCGAGCCCGGCACGCCGCCCGGGGCGCCGGGAGTGGGGATCGACGTCGCCGAGATCACCGAGCATCCCGCCGGTGCCGTCGACACCGCGCTCGCCGCGCTCTCCGCGCAGGAGAGGTCGTTGCTGGCCTCACTCGGCGGCGACGCGGCGGAGTGGTTCGCCCGGTTCCGGGCGGCCACCCGGGCCGCGGCCAGGGCCGAAGGCATCGCACCCGCCGGAGACCCGCCCCGGCCGCGGGTCGTGGCGGCGACGCCGCAGGCACTCACCGTCGAGGTGGCCGGACACACCTACCAGGTCGGACATCGCATCGTGCACAACCCCGACGACCTGCCGCCCCGGCGGTACGCCGTCGGGTGGACATGGGGACCCCTCCCCACCGGTCGCGGGTAGCAGACCCACCGGTCGCGAGTAGCAGAAGGGACGAGTGCAGATGGGCGCGGAGCAGGCCAGCATCCTCGCGGAGGTCGCCGACATGCTGCGAGCGGTCCTCGGCGACGCCGCCGAGGACGACATCACCATGGAGACCACCTTCCGGTACGACCTGGAGATGGAGAGCATCGACATCGTCGCACTCGCCGGACGTCTCCAGGCCCGCTACGGCAACGCCGTCAACCTCGCGCAGTTCGTCGCCGCCCTCGACATCGAGTCGGTACGCGACCTGCGGGTCGGTCAGCTCGTCGACGTCATCGCCGAGGCGCTGTCGGAAGCCGACCCGGACCGGGTGCCGGCATGAACTCCGTGCGCGTCAACGGGATCGACGTACACGTCGCGCAGCTTCCGCCGGCCGGCGACCGGCCCGCCCCTGCCACGGCCGTGATGATCCACGGAATGGCCGGCGACACGCTGGCGAGCTGGTACTTCACACTGGCCAAGCCGGTCGCCGACGCGGGGCTGCGGGTCGTGACATACGACCTGCGCGGGCACGGGCGCACCCAGCGGCCCCGCACCGGCTACACCCTGGACGACTTCGTCGACGACCTGGACGCGCTGCTGGTGGCGCTCGACGTCACCGGCCCGGTCCACCTGCTCGGCAACTCCTTCGGCGGCACGATCGCGTTCGGCTACGCGATCCGCCGGCCCGAGGCGGTCGCCACGATCACCACCATCGAGTCCGCACCGCCGACGCCGGCCTGGTTCCTCCGCATCGCGTACCGGCTGAGCCAGGCCGCCCAGCCCGGCCGCCGGCTGGCGGCCGCCCGCGACTTCGTCGGGACCACGAGCGTGGCCCGGGAGCTGCCGGCGAGCCGGCTGCCCGGCGACGCGCGGATCGCCGCGATCGACTGTCCGGTGCTCTGCGTCTACGGCGGTCACTCCCGGGTCGGCGAGCTGGCGCCGGACGTGCGGCGGCTGCTGCCGCACGCCGAGGTGGTGGTCGTACCCGGTGAACGGCACTCGCTCCTCGTCGACCGGCCGGAGACGGTACGCGAGGTGGTGCTGCCCTGGCTGCTCCGGCACAGCCCGCAGGAGGTTGTGCGATGACCACGGCGCCGGACCGCGCGATCATCATCAGCACCGGCCGGTGCGGGTCGACGCTCCTCTCCGACCTGCTGCACACCGATCAGGGCACGCTGTCGGTGCAGGAGTTCTTCATGACGGCCGCGCTGCTGGCGCCGGACGACGAGGAGGTCTCCGGCGCCGACTACTGGGCGCTGCTGAGCTGCGCCAAGCCCGACCTTGCCGCCCTGTTCCGGATCGGCATGCCGCCGAAGGAGGTGCACTACCCGAGCGGCGGCCGGTGGGGCGCCGACCTGACCCGGCTGCCGTGGATCCTCGCGATCACCCTCTCGAAGCTCACCCCCGATCCGGACGACCTCTTCGACACGCTCGCCGAGCGGGTGCCGGCGTTTCCCCGGCAACGGGTCTCGCGGCACCACCAGGCGTTCCTGGACCTGCTCAGCACGCTCGGCGGCCGGCGCCGGTGGGTGGAGCGCTCCGGCGGGTCCAGCTACGTGGCGCCGTACCTGCTCCGCAGCTACCCGAGCGCGAAGGTCGTCCACCTGACCCGGAACTGGGAGGAGACGGCCCGGTCGATGAGCCGGCACCCGTCGTTCCAGCTCATCCAGCTGCGCGTGGAGTCACTCGGCCGGTACGGGCTGGACCCGTTCCGGATCGCACCGGAGACCGCCGTGCCGGCGGCGCTGGAGCGCTACCTGCCCGAACGGCTGACCGCCGACGCACTGCGCGAGCGGGGCCGCGACGTGCGCCGCTACCTCGGCCTCTGCGCCTTCATGACCGCCCAGGCCGAGCAGGCGATCGGCGACGCCCGGCCGGAGCACCTGCTGACGATGCGCTACGAGGACCTCGTCGAGGCGCCCGTGGCCGAGCTGACCCGCCTGGGCCGGTTCCTGGATCTCGACGACCCCGACGGGTGGGCCGCGCAGGTGGCCGGCCGTGTCGGTGTCCCGGTACGCGCCTGACTCCGCGACCCACCCGATTCCGCGACCGTGCCCGGTGCTGCGACCGTGCCCGGTTCCGCGACATTGCCTGAGGAGAGGACACTCGTTGAAGAAACTGTTTGCCGCGGTTGTGACCGTGCTGGTGGTCACGCCGCTCGGCGCCACGCCGGTCGCCGCCGGCCGGCCGCCCGAGTTCCGCTACGAGCTGCTCGCGAAGGCCCAGCCGGACGAGTGTTTCGACGGCGTCGGCCAACCCTACCCGGCCGGGCCGCCCTGCGCCGAGGGCCAGCCGAAGGTGAACCAGGCGTACGTCTGGGGCATCACGCTGACCGGCAACCACCTGTGGTTCGGCACCGGGGCGAACCTGCACTGCCTGACCAGCGGACGGACCCTCGACGCCAAGAACCCCTCCCTCAACGACGACTGGGTCTGCGAGTACGGCGAGAGCCAGATCGCCAAGCGCAACCCGAACCTGCCGCCCTACCTCGGTGACCACCGCATGCCCCGGTTGTACCAGTACGACCTGCGCCACCGGAGGCTGACCGAGAAGACGTCGGCGGTGACCGCGTCCCCGACCGGCCTGCAACTCCTGCAGGGCACCGCCGGGATCCGGGCGGCCGGCAGCCACCGGGGCGTCGTCTTCTTCGCCGGCCCGGGGATCAACGCCACGATGAACATGTTCGCCTTCGACGCCGACACCGGCGCCTTCCTCGGGGCGAAGAACTTCCCCGAGTACGGCAACATCCGGCACTTCCTGGTCACCGGCGGCACGCTGTACGCCGGTGTCGGTGTCGGCGGCAACGGCGGCGAGGGTGGGCACGTGCTCCGGTGGACCGGCGGCAAGTCCGACCCGTTCGCGTTCGTCTCCGTGGCCGACCTTCCCGCACAGCCCGCCGACCTGGCCTTCCACGACGGTCGGGTCTTCGTCAGCACCTGGCCGGGCCCGGCCGCGTCCGGCGCCGCCGCCGACGACCCGGCGCCGAGCAGGCTCGCGAGCGTGTGGATGAGCCCGCCGCTCTCCGCCGGCCAGCCCGGCCTCAACCCGGCGGACGCCGACGGGTGGACGCAGGTATGGTCGGTGGCCGAGTACGAGCCCGACATCGTCACGGCGCACACCTACGCGCTGGGCGGGCTCGCCTCCTACGGCGGCTACCTCTACTGGGGCACCATGCACGTGCCGCTGAAGGCGACCACCACGCACCTGACCCTCTACCCCCCGAAGGACGAGGCGGGCACCCGCGCCGCCATCGAGAACACCCAGCGGGCGATCTCCATCTTCCGCGGCCGGGACCTCGGCGGCCGCAGGGAGAAGGTCGACCTGCTCTACGGCGCCGCGCAACTGCCCGCGTACGACGCGGCGGCCGCCGACGGCGCGGGCGCGTGGGCGGCCGCCCCGACCGGATACACCCCGACGTACGGACCGTCCGGCTTCGGCGAGCGGTTCCTCAACTACACCTGGAAGATGGTGGTGGCGCAGGGGAAGCTCTTCGTCGCCACGATGGACTGGAGCTACCTGGCCAAGGAGATGAACGAGGGCACCGGCGGCGGGGACGCGCCACCGCCCACCTACGGCGGTGACCTCTACGTCTTCGACTCGCCGCACCGGCCGGCCCGGGCCGTCGACAAGGCAGGGTTGGGCAACTATCTCAACTACGGCATCCGTAACATGGTGGCCTCCGGCTCCACGCTCTATCTCGGGATGGCCAACCCGATGAACCTGCGCACCGATCCGGACGACGACGTGCCGGAGGGCGGCTGGGAGCTGCTGAAGCTGACCATGGACTGTAGATGACCCGTCTCCGTCGGATGGTGGCGGCGGCCGCCGTGGTCCTGCTCGGCCCGGGGTGCGACCCCGGGCGGCCGGACCCCGCACCGCCGCCGCCCCTGCCGGAGGGCTCGTCGGCGCACACGATCACGGTGGACGGGCGGGAGCGGACGTTCCGGGTGTACCGGCCCGGCTCCCTGCCCTCCTCCGGAGCGGTCCCGCTCGTCGTGATGCTGCACGGTGCGCTCGGCGGTGGCAGGCAGGCGGAGTCCTCGTACGGCTGGAACGAGGTCGCCGACCGGGACGGTGTCGTGCTGGCCTACCCGGACGGCCTCAACCACGCGTGGGCGGTCAGCGACGGCTGTTGCGGCCCACCGGCCCGCGACGGCATCGACGACGTGGCGTTCGTCGCGCGGGTGGTCGACACCGTCTCGGCTCGGCTGCCGGTCGACCCCGCCCGCGTCTACGCGGCCGGCATCTCCAACGGCGGCATGCTCGCCTACCGGCTGGCCTGCGACACGAAGGCGTTCGCGGCGATCGGGGTGGTGTCGGCGACGATGCCCGGCCCCTGCGACGATCCGGCACCCACGTCCGTGATCCACGTCCACGGCACCGCGGACCGCACCTTCCCGTACGGCGGCGGCCCGGGCCGGCGCGACAACGACGGCACCGGCCCGAACCCGGCCCGGATCGACGGCCCACCGATCCCGGCCATGGTCGACACCTGGCGCCGCGTCGACGGGTGCACCGCACCGCAGCGCAGCACGTCCGGGCCGGTCACCCGCACGGCGTCGACCTGCCCGGACGGGCGGGCCGTGGAACTGGTCACCATCGCCGGGGCCGGGCACCAGTGGCCCGGTGCGCGGCCGCCGGGTCCGGTGGCCCGCCGGCTCGGCCTGGACGAGCCGTCCACCGCGCTGGACGCGACGGAGACGATCTGGCGCTTCCTGCACGCGCATCCCCGGCCGTAGCCGGTGGGCCTCCATTCAGGGCGCGGGTGGCCGGCGGTAGACGGAGACGTGGGACCGCGACTCGGCGGTGAACTCGGCGCCGCGCCAGTCGGCGTGCCTGCTCTCCAGTTCGAGCCCCGCCAGCTCGGCCATGAGGTCCAGTTCGGCCGGCCAGATGTAGCGGTGCGGGCTGCGGAACATTTGCGCCTGCCGGCTGTCGTCGAACCGGAAGTGGTGCGACACCACCTGCTGGCGCAGCGGGTCGTAGGTGTCCAGGCCGACGTAGCCGGGCTGGGCTGCGAAGACCACCGCCGACTGGCCGGGCGGAAGCTTGCGCAGCTCGGGCACCCAGAGCTCGACGACGAACCGGCCGCCGGGGAGCAGGTGACGGGCGGCGTTGCGGAAGCACGCGACCTGCTCGGCCTGGGTGAGCAGGTTGGAGATCGTGTTGTAGACCAGGTAGACGAGCGGGTACGCCCCCGGGGCGGTGGCGGTCGCCATGTCGCCGACGATCACGGGGATCGTCGACTCGTCGGCCTTCCTCCGCAGCTGCTCGACCATCGGCCGGGACAGTTCGATGCCGGTGACCGGCACGCCGCGTGCGGCGAGCGGGACGGCGACCCGGCCGGTCCCGATGGCGAACTCCAGTGCCGGCCCGCTGTCAGCGAGGCCGGCGAGGCGCTCCACCGCCGGCCCCAGCACCTCGGGGGCGAACATGCCGGTGCCCGGGGTGTCGTAGCGCTCGGCGGCCTCGGCGTCCCAGATCTCCTCCTGTCGCATGCCGCCCACGATCGCGAACCCAGGCCGGGGCGTCCAACGAATATCGGCGGGAACCACCACCTGACGCGCAACCGGACCGGCACCCCAGGATTCCGGACCAGCCGGGCGCCAGGCCCTCGACGCCGCCGGTCCGGCCGGGGACCGTCAGGCGCATGCATTCCTCGACATCCCCCGCTGCCCGCAGTGGCACGTCACACCGGTCGGTCATCCCGCACCGCTGGCCGGGCGCGCTCGGGCTGGCCGCCGCCGTCATCGTCCTCGCCACCGGGCCGGATCGGCAGACCGTGGCGATCACCGTCGGCGCGGCGACCCTCTGCTATCTCGGCGCCGCCGCGCTGGCCCGGCCCTGGGTCGCCTGGGCCGCCGTCCCCGGCTTCAGCGTGGTGATGGTCGCCAGCGCACTGTTCGAGCTGCCCTGGTGGGTCGTCACCGGAGTCGCCGCCGCCATCCTGGTGGTCGTGGGTCTGGCCGGCCGGGTGTCGTACCCGGTCCTCGGTGCGCAGACCGCGGCGGTGGCCGCCTACGGTGGGCTCGCGGTGACCGGTCTCCTCCTCGCCCCGCGCGTCGGTGCGGTGCTGGTCGGCCTGGTGCTCGCGGCGCACGCGATCTGGGACGCCGTCCACTACCGGCGGAACGCCGTGGTCCCCCGGTCACTGGCGGAGGCGTGCATGCTGCTGGACGTGCCGCTCGGCCTCGGCTTCCTGGCCCTCGCGGCGCTCGGATGACCGACGGCGGTCGGCGCGCCGTTCGCCCGTCCGGCTCGGGGATCGCCGCCGGTCGGGGCCGGTCGCGAAACTCGCCCGGTAGCGCGACGGGGTGACACCGTACCGGTCGGCGAAGGCCTGCCGGAGCGCCTCGGCCGAGGTGAAGCCGCAGCGGGCGGCGACCCGGGCGAGCGGCAGCCGGCTCGACACCAGCAACTGGGCCGCCGCTTCGAGGCGCACCGTCCGGACGTACCGGGCCGGGGTCTGCCCGAGGTGCGCGACGAAGAGCCGGGTGAGGTGCCGTTCGCTCACCGCCGCCCGGGCGGCCAGCGCGGCAAGGCCGAGGTCGGCGTCGGGCGCCCCGCGGATCAGCGCGACGAGGTCGCGGAGCAGATCGTCGTCGGGTGCCGGCGCCGCGAGGAACATGCTCATCTGGGCCTGGTTGCCCGGCCGTTGCAGGTACGTCACCAGCCCGCGCGCCACGTGCCGGGCCACCTCGCCGCCGAGGTCCTCCTCGACGAAGGCCAACGCCAGGTCGAGGGCGCTGGTGACCCCGGCGGCGGTGGAGACGTCTCCCTCGCGCAGGTAGATCGGCGCCGGATCGACCTCGACGGCGGGATACCGGGCGGCGAACAGGTCGGCGAACATCCAGTGCGTGGTGGCCCGGCGACCGTCCAGCAGTCCGGTCGCGGCGAGTATCCAGGCGCCGGTGCAGACCGAGGCGACCCGCCGGGTCTCCCGGGCCAGCCGTCGTACGTGCGCGACCAGCCGGTCGTCCTCGGCGGCGTCCACCGCTCCCTCACCACCGGCGACGACCATGGTGTCGATCGGGCCGCGCAGCCGCTCGATCGGCGCCTGCGCGTTCAGGACCAGCCCGGACTGGCAGGACATCGGCTGCCCGCCGGGCGACACGACCAGGATCCGGTAGTGCCGGCCGGCCCGGTTCGCGTAGTCGAAGGTGGTGGTCAGGCAGGCGATGTCGAGCAGTTCGGCGCCGGGATAGCCGACGACCACGATGGTCCTCGGCGTATCCGCCGGCAGGCTCACGACCGCCCCCGGTGGGCCGCCCGTCTGCGCCGGACGACTGTCGCCATCGACCGCTGCCGTACCTTCTCGCGTTTCCGGGCGTTCACGGTCACCAGCTTGCCGCATCGCCGCCCTCCGGAACATAGCCGGCGTGGCCGTCATCGACGGCCCGGCAGCGGAGGTAGGTGTCCAGCGCGGCGGCGCCGGTGAGCATGGCGCGGCCGCGGGCCGAGAGGCGGGCGTGCCAGTCGTGCAGCATCGACTCCAGGGGTGCGACGCCTCCGGCGGCGCGGACCTGGTCGATCAGCGGGGCGATCTGCTCCAGCAGGTAGCCGCCCCGCCTGAGCTGGTGGGCCAGCCGGACGTCCCGTACGTCGGCCGCGTCGTAGACCCGGTAGCCCGTCTGCGGATCGCGGCGCGGTCGGACCAGACCGGCGTTCTCCCACTTGCGCAGGGTGGCGGGGCGGATGCCGAGCCGTCGGGCCAGCGGGCCGATGAACGTGTCGCCGCCAGCGCGGGCCTGCTCGCCGCGTGCCTCGGGCACGCGCGCCAGGTCGCGGAGCGCGGCGTCGACGGCCTGGAGGGTGCTGCGGTCGTCGAGGAGCTGGCCGTGGCTGGCGTCGATGAGCCGCAGCGCCTCCTCGGTGGCGCCCCGGTTGACCGCCTGCATGATCGACGTGGCCGTCCGGTGCCCGTGTCCGGGCACGAGCGCCAGGAACGCGCGCAGCGCCTGCGCGTGCAGCGGCGTGTAGGTGCGGTAACCGTGGCGGGTGCGTGCGGCGGCGGGCAGGATGCCGGCGTCCTCGTAGTTCCTGACCGCCTGGGTGGAGAGACCGTGCTCGCGTGCCAGGTCCACCGGCCTCATGGATTCAACACCGTTTGAAGGTCCATCGCGCTCGCAGTAGGCATTGTCCGGAAAAGTTTACATCGATAGTTCAGCGATAGCGTTGAGGGCATGGATATCAAGGACACGGCCCGGCCGCTCGACGGCGCGGGCGTCTCGGCATTCCTGGAGTCGCTTCCCGCCCGCCCCCTGCTGCTCGGCCTGGGCGAGGCCCGGCACTTCGTCGGGGAACTGGGCGAGGTGCGCAACGAGACCTTCCGGCATCTGGTCGCGCACGAGGGCTTCCGGTCGTTCGCCATCGAGAGCGACTGCCTGCGGGGCCTCGTGGTGGACGACTACCTCACGACCGGCGCGGGCACGCTCGACGACGTCATGGACCGCGGCTTCAGCCACGGCTTCGGCACCGCACCGGCCAACCGTGAGCTCGTGCGCTGGATGCGGGCGTACAACGAGGACCATGACGAGAAGCTACGGTTCTTCGGGTTCGACGGCCCGCTGGAGTACTGGGCGGCGAGCCCGCGCCAGGCGCTCACCGGCCTCCACGCCCTCCTCGACGGCCCGCTCCCCCGGACCGTGGTGACCAGCGAGACCCTCGACGCGCTGCTGGGCCCGGACGACCGGTGGTCGCACGAGGCCACGGCGACGGATCCGTCCCGGTCGATCGGCCGCTCCGCCGACGCCCAGCGACTGCGACTCGTCGCCGACGATCTGGTGGCGCTGCTCGACACACAGGCGCCCCAGCTGAGCCCGGCCGACCGGGAGCGGGCGGCGCTGTACGGCCGCACCGCCACCGGCCTGCTCCGCTACCACTACTGGATGACCGACGCGTCCCCGGCGCGCTGGACCCGACTGTCGGCGCTGCGGGACGCGATGATGGCCGCCAACCTGTGTGCCGTCGCCGCGCACGGCCCGGCCCTGGTCTACGCCGCCAACCTGCACCTGCAACGGCACAGGAGCGTGATGTCCTTCGGCGCGCAGCGGCTGGAGTGGTGGAGCGCGGGAGCGATCGCCGCGACGCAGCTGGGCGACCGCTACGCCTTCCTGGCCTCCGCCCTCGGCACGACCGGCGACGACATCCCGTCCCCCGACACGGTCGAGGGCATCCTCTGCACGCTTCCGTGGGACCGTTCTCTCGTCGACGCCCGCCGCCTGGCCCGGGCCGTCACCACACCCGCCCTGCGCGTCTCCGACGACTTCGCCTATTTCCCCCTGGACCCGGCCCAGCTCGACATGATCGACGGCGTCGTCTTCCTCAAACAGGTCGACAGGCTGGGGCGACCGGGCTGACATCCGGGCGCGACGCCGAGGCGGGGCCGGCGGTCCGCCGGCAGGAGCGGAACGACTCCAGCCCGCGCAGGCGCCGATCCCGTGCCGTCAGCCGCGCCGCCGGGCCCGGGCCGACCAGATGACGTACGCGGGGTCGCGGTCGAGGTTGTGCCGGTCCCGGTCGTAGCGGCGGGTCGTGCGCGGGTCCGCGTGTCCCATCGCATCCTGGACGTCCTCCAGGGACACCCCTTCGGCGCGGGCGGTGGTGGCGAAGGCGTGCCGTAGCGAGTGCGGCGACAGCATCGCCCACGCCTGGATGCCGGCTGCCCGGGCGAGCCGGCGGACCAGCCGGAACACGGCGTTGCGGTCCAGTCGGGCACCGGTCGTGGTGACCAGCAGCGGACCGGTCAACTCCGGCACGCTCAGCCCCTGGGCGGCGGCCCGGGCGGCCAGATAGGCGTCCAGGGCGTACCCGGTGCCGGGGGTGAGGGCGCGGCGACGGACCTTGCCGCCCTTGCCGACGAAGCGGATGCTGCGATGCCCACGCTCGGTACCCAGGTCGGTCAGGTCGAGTGAGATCAGCTCGCCGACCCGCAGCCCCAGATCGGCCAGCAGGGTGATGGTGGCCCGGTGCCGGAGGGCGGTCGGACCGGTGTCGGCCTCGGCCGCGGCCACCAGCGCGTCGACCTCGTCGGCGGTCAACCCGATCGTGGCGGAGTGGTCGCGGTCGACCCGCGGGCGGTCGGCGGCGGCCACCGGATTGGCGTCGACGGCGCGCAGCCTGACCAGGAACTCGTACCAGCTGGACAGCGCGGAGAGCCGGCGGGCGACGGTGGTTGGGGTGAGTGGGCGGCCGCTGCGGGCTCCCAGCGTCGCCTCCAACTGCCGGGCGTACGCGTTGACGTCGACGAACGTGGCCCGCAGCGGATCGAGGTCCCGGCTCCCGCACCAGTTCAGCCAGCCGGCGACGTCCCGCCGGTAGGCGTCGCGGGTGTGTGCGGAGAGCCGCCGGTTGCCCAGCCAGGCTTCGGTGAAGTCGAGGAACCCGGCGGCCGCCAGCGCGGGGCTGCTCGAGTGGCGGGGCACGACCTCGGGAGACGGCATGCGAGAAAGGCTCTCAGTCGGTGTGCGGATTCGTGCCGAGGCGCGCCCGGGCAGGTGCCGGCTATCCTCCCGACGTGCTCTTCCAGATCAGAGGCTTGTCCCGCCATTTCACCGAGGAGACGCTCCGGGCATACCTGCTGGACCGCTCGACACGCAGGGCGGACGGCTGTCTCGTCGTACGCGGCTACGGTAGCCGGCGCGGCGTGCCGCAGAAGGTCGCGGGCCGGGCGTGGGCACACATCGCCGCCTATGTCGTCTTTGTCGGCAACTACGACCCCGAGCTGGACGTCGACCGCGCCTGCGGTGTGCCGGACTGCATCGAGCCGACCCACCTCCGTCAGGTCGGTCATGCCGAGAACCGCCGTGGCCGTAGGCAGCAACCTCGGTGCCGCAACGGACACGACCGGGAGATCGACGCCCGCACCGGTCGCTACCGCCGGGTCTGCCGGCGCTGCAACGCCGACGCACAGAAGCGGTGGCGCGAACGGCAGGCACGCCAGGTTGCCGAGGGCCGCGCCAGCTACGGCCGCGCAACGGATTGACGCCGACCGCCGATCCGGCGGGTCGGGTGGCAGGTGGGCTGTTCTCCACGCACTACTCGGTGATACCGTATAGCGGTACTCGGTGCTACGAGGTACCGGGTGGGTCGACGAGGAGCCGCGATGGAGGGCCTGACGGAAATGCTGAAGGGGACACTCGAGGGCTGCGTGCTCGAGATCATCGGCGGCGAGGAGACCTACGGGTACGCCATCACCCGCCGCCTGAACGAGCTCGGCTTCGCCGATGTCGTCGAGGGGACGGTCTACACCATCCTGCTGCGGCTGGAGAAGAACGGACTCGTCCAGGTGACGAAACGACCATCCGAGGTGGGCCCGCCGCGCAAGTTCTACGCGCTCAACGACGCGGGACGCGAGGAGCTCGGGACATTCTGGGCGAAATGGCAGTACGTTTCAGCACGCATCGACAGCCTCAGGGAGGGCAGGCGATGAACTTCTGGGAGCGGATCACGGGCAGTGATCTCACCAGGGAATGGAAGGCGTTCGAAGCCCGGGCGGCGGCACTGCCGGCCGACTACCAGGCGGCATGGGGGCAGATCGTCAGCCACCTCTTCCCGTACGGAGACTTCACCGGGCGCAGCCTGATGCCGATCCTCGACGCCGCCCTGGGGCTGCTCGAAGAGGCATCGGCGGACGGGCAGAGCATCCACGACGTGTTCGGCGACGACATCCCGGGCTTCTGCGCGGCGCTGGCCGGCGGAAAGGAGGCCCGGACCTACCGCGACCGGTGGCGCGAGCAGTTGAACCGGAACGTCGCAAGAAAACTGGGCCGGCTGGGAGGCTGACGTGGGTATCCAGGACATCATCGAGGGCAAGAAGCAGTGGCGGGCGCACGTGGCCCGGGTCAAGGCTCTTCCGCCGGACTACCAGATCGTCTACAAGGAGATGCAGAGGTACCTGTTCAAGGTCGGACCGGTCGACCTGGTTGACGGCGGCCTGCTCCCCGGGATCGTCGACTTCTTCGAGGAGGGCGTCGCGGCCGGCAAGGGAGTTCTGCAACTCGTCGGCACCGACGTCGCCGCCTTCTGCGACGACCTGGTCAAGGACTCGCGCACCTACGCGGACGTCTACCAGGAGTCCATCAGCGGAAGCTCCGGCACGGACGAGAAGTAGCGCCCGCGGTCACCACGCGAGCGGGCGTAACCGCAGAGATCCGGCAGATTGTCGGCCCTACGGCGGCGGCCCGAGTGGTCAGCCGTACGTGCTCGGCCTGGTGCAGCGCCGAGCGCCCGCGTGGGTCGAGCCGCCGACGGCTCGACCCACGCGGTACGGCAACGAGAATGAGCGGTACTACACCAGCCACAATCCTTACGCCAAAGAACTGTCATTATGATGTACTCCGCGCAAGGGGCTCCTCAGTCCGGCTTCTCCCTGCGTTTTGGCCGATTACCGGAATACCGGTATTAGTAATACGATAATTATTGCGCATGGCACGACGGCGCAGCCACCGGCAGACGCGACAGCGCAACGGCCTGGGGTAACCGATGGGTGATCGCGGCGGTTGTGCTCTCCCTGCCGTTCACCGACCGGCATCCCGAAGACGTCACTGCACCGCTACCTCGCCGATGCCGAGGCCACCGTGGCCGGGCCGCGATGAGCCGCCGCAAATGCTGTGCGGGGCCCACGAACAGGGCGCATCGCAATCACCTGGACCGGGACTGGTACCGACGTCGTTGACGCCATCGAGGTATCGCCGCAGCAGGATGGGACCACGAGTCCGCCGACCGCATCCGCGCGCCGCCTCTCGGGGTGGCGATCGGCACTCAGTGGTCGAGGGCGGCCATGTTGGCTTCGTCGTAGCGGTCGCCGGTGGCCGGCGTCAGGTTGTCCAGTCGGGCGATCTGCCCGTCGCTGAGGCTGAGGCGGTCGGCCGCGGCGTTCTCCTCCAGCCGGTCGATGCGCGTGGTGCCGGGGATGGGGGCGATGTCGTCGCCCTGAGCAAGCAGCCAGGCGAGGGCAACCTGCGCAGGTGTGGCCTCGGCTTCGGCGGCGACGGCGCGGACCTCGTCGACGATGCGCAGGTTGCGTTCGAGGTTGCCGCCGGCGAAACGTGGGTTGGTGCGGCGCCAGTCGTCGGCGTCGAGGTCGTCCAGCGTGCGGATGGTGCCGGTGAGGAACCCGCGGCCCAGCGGTGAATAGGGGACGAGGCCCACGCCCAACTCGCGCAGGACCGGCAGCACCTCGGCCTCGGGGTCGCGGACCCACAGCGAGTACTCGGACTGCACCGCGGCGATCGGATGAACAGCATGTGCCCGCCGGATCGTCGCCGGCCCCGCCTCCGACAGCCCGATGTGGCGGATCTTGCCCTCGGACACGAGCTCCGCCAGCGCCCCAACGGTCTCCTCGATCGGCGTATCCGGGTCGCCCCGATGCTGGTAGAAGAGGTCCAGGTGGTCGGTGCCGAGGCGGCGCAGCGATCCCTCTACTGCGAGCCGGACGTTGGCCGCGGTGCTGTCCGCGCCCGGGCGGCCGGTGTGCGAGACGAGACCGAACTTGGTCGCGAGAACGACCGCGTCCCGGCGTCCCTTGACGGCCTGGCCGACCAGTTCTTCGTTGACGTAGGGGCCGTACGCTTCGGCGGTGTCGATGTGGGTGACGCCGAGGTCCAAGGCCCGCTGGATGGTGCGGATGGACTGGTCGTCGCGCTGGCCGGCGCCGGTGTAGAAGGACGACATGCCCATGGCGCCCAAGCCGATGCGGGAGGTCGCCAACCCGCCGAGCGAGGTGATTCTCATCGTGGTACTCCTCTTCCTGTGGTCTGCGAGCTTTAAGTTCCGGTCGGTACAGAACACTAGCACATCTGGACCGACCGGTAGTAAAGTCTGCCGTAAGGATCGAGGAGGATGCCATCATGAGTGGATCCCCGAGCGCAGGGCTCGGCCGCCCCCGGGAGTTCGACACCGACGAGGCGCTGGAGCGCGCCATGCAGGTGTTCTGGGCACGGGGGTACGACGGCACCAGCCTCACGGACCTGACCGGCGCGATGGGGATCACCAGGTCCAGCATGTATGCCGCCTTCGGCAACAAAGAGCAGATCTTCCGAAAGGCCGTGCAACGCTACGCCGAAGGGCCGGCCTCCTACGCGACACGCGCCCTGCGGGAGCCCACCGCGCGTGCGGTGGCCGAGGCATTCCTGCGGGGAGCCGTCCGGACGACGACGTCGCCCGGACGCCCTGCGGGGTGCCTGTCGGTTCAGGGTGCGCTGGCGCTCAGCGAGCACAGCCGGCCGGCGCACGACACGCTGGCCGGCTGGCGCATCGACGCGGGCGAGCAACTCGAGGGCCGCTTCCGGCGCGCCGTCGAGGAGGGCGACCTCCCGCGTGACACCGACCCTGGACGCCTGGCCCGATACGTCATGACGACGGCGTTCGGCATCGCCGTCCAGGCCGCGAATGGCCTCGGGCCGGACACGCTCGACGAGATCGCCGAGACGGCACTGCTCGCCTGGCCGACGTGACCACCGTGCAACTCGCTCGATGGCTCCGCTCGTGAGCGTTCATCAAACCGTACCTAATTTTGTACCGATCAGACCGCAAATGGTGCATGCGGGCCCTCCATCGGCGCACGGCACGAGCAGGCGAAAGGCAAAACGCGGGATGGAAACACCAGGGAGCTCGACCGAGCGACCATGCGGGAGACGCCTGCTCGGCGTTGGGATCGTGGGGTTGAGCGCGTCGGGCGGATGGGCGGCCGGGGCGCACCTGCCCGCGTTGTCGGCAGTCGACGGCATGGAGCTCACCGCCTTGGCGACGAGTTCCCGCGCGTCGGCCGCCGCTGCCGGCGCCGCGTTCGGAGTGACCGGCTACGCCGCGGTCGAGCAGCTCGTGGAGGACGAGAACGTAGATCTCGTGGTCATCGCGGTCAAGGTCCCCCGGCACCGCGAGCTGGTGTTGCCTGCGCTACGGGTGAGAGTTCCGGTGCTCAGCGAATGGCCCTTCGCCGTCGACCTGGCCGAGGCCGAGGAGATGGAAGGCGCCGCCCGGGACACGCGTACCTTCATCGGGCTTCATGGGCGTTCCTCGCCCACCATCCGCTGGCTGGCCGACCTCGTCTCCGACGGGTACGTCGGGGACGTGCTGTCCGCGACGGTGCTGGCATCATCGATCGAGTGGGGCAACCCGGTCTCCGAGCGCATGCGATACACCCTCGATCACACGCTCGGCGCCACGATGCTCACCATTGCTTTCGGAAACGCCATCGACGTGGTGTCGATGGTCGTCGGCGAGTTGCAGGACGTGATCGCTTCGACGGCGACCCGGCGCCCGATCGTTCCGCTCGGCAGCACCGGACAGACGGTTCCGATGACCGCCGAGGACCAGATCGCCGTCTCCGGCACGCTGTCCAACGGAGCGATCCTCTCCGTCCATCACCGTGGCGCAACGGTGTCCGGGCCTGGATTCTCCCTCCTCATCGACGGTACGGAGGGAACTCTCGAGATAACTTCCGCGAGTGGGTATCCACACCTCGGGCCCGTTACGGTGCGCGGCGCACGAGGTCCCGCCCCTCTGTCTCGGCTGACACTGCCCGACGGCCACGACGGCTACCCTCACTTGGCCGGAACACCGATTCACAACCTGGCGCACACATATGCGGCGATCCGGAATGATCTCATCGACGGCACCGCGACCGTCCCGGATTTCGCCCACGCCGTCAGACGCCATCGGCTCCTCGACGCAATCATCCGATCGGCCGCCGAGGGGCGACGCGTGCATCTCGCGAAACCTTGATGAGGAACCTCCGCAATGCGCTGGACGGCTTCCCTCTCCGGCGCACTCGCGAATACCTCAACAAGCAAACTTCGTACGGAAGGATCAGTGTTTGATGATTGAGAACGGTCTGCGCGACTTATACCTGCGATACATCGCGGCACTCAACGCCCACGAATTCGGCAGCATGGATGAGTTCCTCTCTGAGGAGGTACTGCTCGGCGGCGAGCCAGGCACCCGGGACGCCGTCGTCGAAGTCCTCAAGGGGATCGTCCACGCCGTGCCGGACATCCACTGGGAGATCGAGGAGATGATATTCGACCGCGACGGCATCGCCGTCCGCCTCACCAACACCGGCACGCCGGCCAAGGAATGGCTCGGCGTCCGGCCGTCCGGGGCCTCATTCAAGATTGTCGAGTATGCGATCTACAGGGTCCGTGACGGCAGATTCATCCACATGACCAACCTCCACGACTCGGCCGAGATGCTCCGCCAGCTGACCACTTGACATCTCCGGAAGGCTCGGGCCGGACGGGCGACGACGCCGGCTGGGCGCGGGCCTGGACATCCTCGGCGGGCAGTGGACTGGCGAGGTGGTGGGTGAGGCAGAGCGGCGTGCGGGCCTTACGCCGACAGGCGGCCGCGACGGCCAACTGATCACCACCCGAACAGATCCGTTCCGACGGGGGTGCGCCGGTCCGGAGACCGGCGCACCCCCGTGTCGTCAGCGGGCCCGGGACAGAATCCGCTGGCCGAGCAGGGTCACGTGGATCAGGTCGGCGGCCTCGCAAGGTGTCTACCTGGGGAGCGCCGCCGACAGCAACGAACCGCCCGAGGCAGCCCAGGACCACGAACCGCCCGCAGGCCCTGTTCGGCAGAACGTCACCCAGAGCTTACGGATCTCTGACGGAGCACAGCAATTCGCGCTGATCCCCGCCCACCTCGCCACCGCCTAGGGTTGGCGGCATGGCGCTACGACTTGTTCAGGTGAACGTCAAGGCTCGGGACGACTCGGCCCTGGGCCGGTTCTGGGCGGAGGCGCTCGACTGGAACCTTTCCAGCTCGGGCGCCGGTGCGACAAGCGTTGCGCCGGTGGGCTTCGTCTGGACGGACCCCGACGCCGCCGTCTGCCTCGATGTCATCGCCGTCCCGGACCCCGAAACAGTGCAGACCCGCGTGCACATCGATCTCGCCACCACCTCTGCGGCCCATCAGGCGAATATGGTCGCACGCCTGAAGGAGCTCGGTGCGACACCCGCCGACGTGGGCCAGGGCGATGTCCCGTGGACGGTCCTGGCCGACCCGGAGGGCACCGTGTTCTGCGTGCTGGAGCCTCGGGAGATCTACCGGGACACCGGGCCGATCGCCGCGGTGGTGGTCGACTGCACCGATCCGCAGGCCATGGCCCGGTTCTGGGGCGACGCGCTGGGCTGGACTCCGCACGACGCGACCGACGACTACGCGCGGCTGCGTGCGGCCACGGGTGCCGGTCCCTATCTTGAGTTCCTCCGCACGCCTGACGTGCAGACCGTGCGGAAGCGCGCCCATCTCGACCTGGTGCCGTGCCCCGGTGACGATCAGTCGGCGGAGGTGGCCCGGTTGCGGACCCTCGGCGCGACGCCCGCCGACGTCGGCCAGGGCGACGTCCCGTGGATCGTCCTCGCCGACCCGGAGGGCAACGAGTTCTGCGTCCTCGCCCCGACCTGACGGGATCCTGCACCGAGACCGTCCGGGCCGGCTCCTACTCTCCCCGGTGCACCGTTACCGTCCCGGCGGTGCCGTCGACGGTGACGAGCTGACCGGAACTGATCGTCTCCGTGGCGCCGGGCACGCAGATGACGGCGGGGATGCCGTACTCGCGGGCCACGGTCGGGCCGTGCGCCATCGGCGCGCCGGTCTCGGTCACCAGTCCCGCGGCGGTCAGGAACAGCGGCGTCCAGCCGGGGTCGGTGGTCGGGGCGACCAGGATCTCGCCGGGCTCGACGTGCGCGGTAGCCGGGTCGCGTACGACCCGGGCCGGGCCGGTCGCCGTGCCGGGTGCCGCGCCGACGCCGCGCAGCGCACCGGCCGGCGTGGGCCGGCCCGGCGCGAGCAGGGCCTCGACGTCGGTGCCGTCGCAGAGCAGCGCGACCGGTACGTGCCGGCGGCGCCGCTCCCGCCGGTACTCGGCGCGGCGGGCGGCGACCAGGTCCCGCTGGTCGGTACCGGCCAGCGCGGCGCGCGCCTCGGCGAGGGTGAGGAACATGATGTCGTCGGCCTGCGCCAGCCGGCCGCCGTCGGCGAGTTCGGCCCCGACCAGCAGGAGCTGCCGGCGGCTCTCCCGCAGCGGGTACAGTCCGGCGAACTTGCCGGCCTCGCGCAGCCCGGCCAGCAGCCTCGCCCGGCGGAGCAGGAACCCGGCGATCCGGCCCCGGACGGGCCGCCGCCGGCGTGCCCGCCGGACCAGTTCGTCGAGTTGCGCCTCGGCCTGCGCGGCGGCCCTGGCGAAGCGCCGGTCGGGAGCCTGCTCGGGGTCGGTGACCCGCAGGTAGTTCGCGATGGCGGCGAAGACCGGCGCCGGATCCTCGGCCCAGCGGGGCATCCCGAGGTCGACCTCGGCGGCGGCCCGGTGCCCGTAGGTGTCGAGGAACGCCGCGAGGCCGATGTCCGGCAGGGCGCCGGCCCGGTAGCGTGCGGCGAGGTCGTCCGGGGGTGTGGTCAGCAGCAGGTCCCGGTGTGCGGCGGCCCGCGCGGCGACCCGCCACAGCGCCAGGTCCATCTCGATGGTGACGTTGTGCGGCATGCCGCCCAGCACGGTGTGGATCTCGGACTGGCTGGCGATCCCCCTGAGTAGCCCGGCCGGGAGCGCGGCGGTGAGCATGCCGGCGACGATCGGCCAGACGATCCGGTCGTAGCGGGTGGAGACGTCCTGCGCCTCGACGAAGTCCAGCCGCTGCCCGGCGGTACGCAGCCCGGCCGGCCCGGCGGCGGCCCGCTCCCGGAGCCGGTCGATCTCCTCGAAGAGCCGGATCCGGGCCGTCCCGGGCCGGACCAGCGCGGCCACGATCCCGGCGACCGCGCGCGGCGCGGTGCGCAGTGCGGGGCCGAGCGCGTGGGCGGCGCCGGCCCGGCCGCCGGGTACGGGTGCGAACCGGGGGTCGCTCAGGATGTGCTCCACCACCGCCTGGGCGCGGGGTCCGAAGTCGACCGCCATCAGCTTCACCAGCCGCTTGCGGGTGGTCGGGTGGCGCACCAGGTCGGTGAGGTCGCCGTAGAGCCGGCCGCCGACGTCGACGATCTCGGCCCGGATCCCGAACGAGGCGAGCATGCCGGCGATCATCGCCTTCAGCGTCGACATCCCCATCGGGGTGACCGGCGCGAGCATGCCCTGCACGTGGCCGAACTCCAGGTAGAGCCGCGGCTGCGGCCGGTCGGTCTCCGGCGGCAGCGGGAACAGCGTCGTGATGGGCCGGGACTGCAGCAGCCAGAGGACACCGTCGGCGTCGTACGCCCACTCGATGTCCTGCGGGTGGCCGAAGTGGGTCTGGATCCGGTGGCCGGCGGCGCGCAGCTCGGCCAGTTGGGTCGGGGTGAGGCAGCCCCGGTCGTCGTACCCGGCGCCGTCGAGCAGGTAGTGGTCGGCTGCCACGGTGCCGTCGACCACGGCGGTGCCGGGCCCGGGTGCGGCGTCGACGACCATCTCGGTACGGCAGCCGGTGAGCGGGTTGGCGGTGAACAGCACCCCGGCGACGGTGGCGTCGACCATGCGCTGCACCACCACCGCCATCCGGACGGCCCCCTGGTCGATCTCGTTGGCGTCCCGGTAGGCGACGGCCCGCACGCTGTGCAGCGAGCCCCAGCACTTGGCGACGGCGTCGAGCAGCTCCTCGGTGCCGGTGACGCCGAGGAAGCTCTCCTGCTGGCCGGCGAAGCTCGCCTGCGGCAGGTCCTCCGCCGTCGCGCTGGACCGGACCGCGACCGGCCCCCCACCCAGCGCCCGGTACGCCGCCACGACCTCGGCCTCGGGGACCTCTCCCAGGTCGTAGGCGGCGGTGGTCAGGCAGAAGCCGTCCGGCACCCGCTCGCCGATCCTGATCAGCTCGCCGAGCCCGGTGGCCTTGCCGCCGACGAGTTCCGTCATGCCGACCGATGTCGCGGCCAGCGGGATCACGTTCACCTCGGGCACCTCTCCACCTCGGGACGGCCTGACCGGCCGCCACCACCCAACCTTTTTCCAATACGACTGAAATGTAACTGGCGCGGCACTCCCATGTCAATACGACTGCAATGTAAAGTGGCGGGGTGCCCCGGAGAGCCGACCACCTCGCCCGCCGTCGACAGCTCGCCGACGCCCTGCTGCGGCTCGCCGCCAGCCAGGGCCTGGAGGCCGTCAGCCTCCGGCACGTGGCGGCCGAGGCCGGGGTCTCGACCGGCATGGTGCAGCACTACTTCCGCACCAAGGACGAGATGATGCTCTTCGCCCTCGACGTGGTGATGCGCAACGCCGAGGAGCGGATCGGGGCCGTGATCGCCGCCGCCGGCCGGACCCTGAGCCCCGCCGAGCTGGTCCGTACCCTGATGATCGAGATCCTGCCGCTGGACGAGACCCGGCGCCTGGAGGGCCACGTGATCCTCGCGTTCCTCGCCTACGCCGCCGTGAAGCCGCAGATCGCCGACGGGCTGCACCGCGACGCCGACCAGCTGCGGAGCTTCGTCGGCGACCAGATCCGTGCGGCCCAGGCCACGGCCGGCACCGCACCCCGGATCGATCCCGGGCACGCCGCCACCGCCCTGCTCGCCCTCGTCGACGGGCTCGGCATCCAGTTGCTCGGGCGGCACTTCTCCCCGGACGAGGCGGTGGCCGCCCTCGACGCCCACCTCGACCTGCTCTTCGGCGCACCCACCGGCAGGTGACCGCAGCCGGCCCCGGCCAGCGGGCGACAACGGCCGGCCGGTGACCGCTCCGGGTCAGCTCCGGACGCAGAGATAGCTGGCGTACGTGGCCGGATCCTGGCTCGCGGTCGCCGCCACGATCCGGAAGCCGGCCCTGGCCAGCATCGGTTCGAGCAGCCAGCTGAAGGTGCTGTGTTCCTCGCGGACGTGGGTGGCGAGCTCCGCCCGGGTCCAGCCGTCGGCGGTGGAGGCGGACGCCCCCGACAGCCAGGTCTCGACCTGCTCCCCCAGCTGCGCCGGGTCGAAGCTGTAGATCAGGTCGCGCAGCAGCAGGACCCCGCCGGGCCGCAGCATCCCGGCGACCCGGGTCAGCGCGACCGCCTTCCAGAGATCCGGCAACTGGTGCAGCGCGTGCCGGCTGTGGACGACGTCGGCCGGCGGCCCCTGGTGCGCGTAGCTGAGAAACCCGGCCCGGACGACCTCGACGTTGGCCAGTCCGGCCCGGTCGGCGCCGGCCCGCAGCCGGGCCAGCATCGCCGCCGAGACGTCCACCGCGACGACCCGCCGGCATCGTGGCGCGGCGGCCAGGGCGAACCGGCCGGTCCCGGCACCGAGGTCGACCAGGGTGGCGTCGGCGTCCAGCCCGTGCCGGCGGAGCAGGTCGAGGTCGGGCTGCGGATCGTGCCCGGCCTTGCGGTCGTAGCCGTCGACGTACGCCGGGTCGAGGTGTTCCGGCCCGGCGTGGACGAGTTCGTCGGGCCACCAGTCGGGTTGCTGCGCCGGCATCCGTCCTCCCTGTCTGGTCGCGCCCCGACCGGCCCTGCCTCGCGGCCGTCGTCGGGCGCGCGCCAGTATCACCCGCCCGGCCCGGGACCGGCACCGCATTTACCTCCGCCGGCCCGCACTAGACTTCCCCGGCGATGGACGCGCAGACCCCCACCCCGGCCTCGGAACCCTCGACGGAGAGCCGACCGTGTGCCCACTGTGGACGGCCAGTGCCGCAGCGGGCCGCCGCGGGACGGCCGTTCCGGTACTGCCGCGACAACGACGGCGCCTGCCAGCGGGCCTCCCGCAACCAGCGGATGCGACACCGCAACGCCCCCGGGCTGGCCGGCCAGGTGGCCCGCGCGTGGGAGGTGGTCGACCGGCTCGACCAGGTCACCGACTCGCTCGCCGAGGCGCTGCACGCCGAGCTGTCGCCGGCCGGGGTGGAACGCCGGCTCGCCGAGATCCGCGCCGAGGCCGCCACCCAGATCGCGGCGGCACAGACCGAACGCGACGAGGCGCGTCGGGAGACGGAGGCGGCGGCCGCCACGCTGCACCAGGCACAGCAGGCGGCGACCGCGGCCGTCGCCGACCGGGCCGCCGCCCGGGAGGAGTCCGCCCGGGCCGCCGGCACCGCCGAGCGGGCCCGCGCCGAGACCGCCGCCGCCGTGGCCGCCCGGGACGCGGCACAGCAGGCGGAGAGCGCGGCGGTCGCGCTGCGTACCCAGGCCGAGCAGGACCGCGACGCGGCCCGCACCGAGCTGCGGGCGCTGCGTGCCGAGGCGGACGCCGACCGGCGGCGACTGGCCGAGCTGACCCGGGAACACGCCGAGCTGGTCCGGGACCGGGACGCGGCCCGGACCGAGGCCGCCCGGGCCGCCCGGGCCGCCGCCGAGGCGGTCGGCCAGGCGGACCGGTTCCGCGCCGAGGCGACCCGGTCCCGGTCCGCCGCGGATGCCGCCGCGCAGCAGACCCTCCGGGCCCGCGCCGAGACCGAGCGGGCGACGGCCGACGCCGCCGAGGCCCGCGCCGCGACCGCCGCCGCCACCGCCGAGCTGGAGCGGGCCCGGGTCGAGCTGCGGGCCGCGCGGGACGCCTCGGCCGCCGCCGACGCCCGGCTCACCGAGTCGGCGGTACGCCTGGCCACCGCCGAAGCCGAGCGTGACGCGGCCCGGGAGCGGGCCGGTCAGCTCTCCGCCCAGGTCAGCGACCTCGCCGCCGCGCTGGCCGGCCTCGGCGCCCGGGCCGCCGCCGCGATCCCGCCGCCGCGGCCGAGCAACGCGCCCGGCCACGCCGACGGCGGCGGTCCAGAAGCCGGGCCGGGTGGAGCCGCTCCAGCAGACCGGAGCAACGCGATATAACCGGACGATTCACCGCCACCGCGAGTGACGCCGATCACGGGCGACGAGATCCGGCTACGCTCGGAGCGTTTGACCACTTGTAGGTTTGACCGCTTGTACGTTCGACCGCCTGTACGTTTTCTGCCGGCGGGCGGGAATCGCCCACCCGGCACCTGTCGTTACACCGATAAGAACCAGCATCACGACCGAGGGGAAAGCCGATCATGGGCGAGCGCATGCTGCGCGGGAGCCGTCTGGGAGCAGTCAGCTACGAGTCCGACCGCAACACCGAGCTTGCCCCGCGACAGACCCGGGAGTACCTCTGCGCCAAGGGCCACCAGTTCGAGGTGCCCTTCGCCGTCGATGCCGAAGTGCCGATCACCTGGGAATGCAAGTTCGACGGCAGCGTCGCCCGGCTGGTCGACGGCAGTGAGCCCGAGCAGAAGAAGGCCAAGCCGCCGCGTACCCACTGGGACATGCTGCTGGAGCGGCGCTCGATCGCCGAGCTGGAGAGCATCCTCGCCGAACGGCTCGAAGAGGTGCGGACCCGGCGCGGCCGGGCCTGACCCGACCGACCGGCGCAGCAGCTCAGCAACCCGCCCCCACGGCGTCGCCGTGGGGGCGGAGTCGTCCCGCCCCCACCCGTGCCGGCCCCACCCCGGGAGCCGGGGATCACTGCGATCGCGGCTCCACGATCTCGCCCTCGATCGCCGCCGCCGGTCCGCTGCCGTCGGCCGGCCCGGCGGTCGACCCGGTGGCCGGCGGCGCACCACCGGCCGGGCCGGCGTCGGGACGCGGCTCGCCCCGGCGCACCCGCACCCGGCGCGGACCGAAGAAGTCCCCGGCGACCTGGGCGGAGACCCGGCGCTCGGCCACCCGCTGCACCTGAACCCGGACCAGCCGCCGCACCAGCGGCACCGTCAGCAGCAGCCCGGCCGCCCCGGTGACCAGGCCGGGCACGGCGAGCAGCAGTCCGGCGAGCAGCCCGACCAGCCCGTCACTGACCTCACGGCCCGGCGGGCGGCCGCTCTCCACGGCGGCCCGCAGGCTCCGCCAGGCCCGCATCCCCTCCCGGCGCAGCAACGCCAGCCCCAGCAGCGAGGCCGCCAGCACCAGCAGCACCGTCCAGCCGAACCCGATCGCACGGCCGACCAGCACGAAGAGGGCAATCTCCACGATCCCGGTCAACAGCAGTGCCAGCGGCACGAATCTCAATCCTCGGCCCATGTCACCCCATCCGGACGTCGGGTCCACCAACCCCGCCCATCCAGCATGACACGCCACCGGTCACGGCCACCGGACCCGCTCGTCACCGACCCCGTCGCGCCGCCCCCGACCCGGCGCCACCCGCCGATCCGTCACCGACCAGAGCGTGACCCGCCACAACGCCTCACCGACGATCACCGGGCTCATCTTGCTGGTGCCACGCTCCCGCTCGGCGAACGTGATCGGCACCTCCACCGTCCGCAGCCCGGCCCGGTGCGCCCGCCAGGAGAGCTCCACCTGGAACGAGTACCCCTGCGAGGCGACCGAGTCCAGGTCCAGCCGGGCCAGCGCCGGCACCCGGTACACCCGGAACCCGCCGGTCGCGTCCGACAGCGGCATCCCCAACGCCACCCGGGTGTAGAGGTTGCCGCCCCGGGACAGCAGCTGCCGGTGCCACGGCCAGTTCACCACCTGACCGCCCGACGTCCAGCGGGAACCAATCACCACGTCGGCGTCCCGGGCCGCGTCCAGCAGCCGGGGCAGCTCCTCCGGCGCGTGCGAGCCGTCCGCGTCCATCTCCACCACGGCGTCGTAGCCGTGCTCGGCCGCCCAGCCGAACCCCGCCACGTACGCCGCGCCGAGCCCCTGCTTACCGGCCCGGTGCAGGACGTGCACCCGGGGATCCTCCCCGGCCAGCCGGTCCGCGACCTCGCCCGTGCCGTCCGGGCTGTTGTCGTCGACGACCAGGATCTCCACCGGCGGCACCGCCCGGCGGACCCGATCGGCGATCACCGGCAGGTTGTCGGCCTCGTTGTAGGTGGGCACCACCACCAGGACCCGGCCCACCCCCGGATAGCCGCCCCCGTGCTCCTCCGCTGCTGCGAACCGGTCCTCCGCCGCAGATCCTGCATTCACCGCTCCTCCGCATCCGCCGGGTCGCCGGCCGTCGCCGTACCGACCCCGGGAAGCGGACGCCGCCGGACCAGCGTCGCGGCGGCCAGCGCCGCCACGGCCATCGCCAGCAGCGCCAGCTCCGGCCACACACCGACCCGGGTGGCGACCGTACGGGTCTCCCCGAGGTGCATCTGCCGGGTCACCACCGCCCTGGTGTTGAACCCGGTCGCCCCGGTTACCCGCCCATCGGCCCCGACGAACCCGGAAACGCCGACGGTCGAGGCCATCAACGCCTCCCGGCCGTGCTCGACCGCCCGCAGCCGCACCATCGCCAACTGCTGCTCGGCCTCGGCCACGTCGAAGGTCGCGTTGTTGGTCTGCACCACCAGCACCTGCGCCCCACCGGTCACGGTGTCCCGGACCACCCCGTCGTAGGCGACCTCGAAACAGATCACGTCGCCGAGGGTCACCCCGCCGACCCGCAGCACCCCCGGTTCGGTGCCGGCGACGAAGTCGTTACGGATCCGGTCGACCTCCTTGCTGACCATCCGGGCGATCCCGCGCAGCGGCACGTACTCGGCGAACGGCACCGGATGCCGCTTGACGTACTGCTGCGACCCGTCCAGGCCGGTCCGCGGCAGCCACACCAGCCCCGCGTTGCGCACCTGCCCCTCGCCCGGCCCGAGCAGCACCGCGCCGACCAGGATCGGCGCCCCGATCGCGTCCGCCGCCGCCGAGATCGCCCGCCCCGCCGACGCACTGCGGGTCGGGTCGACGTCGCTGGAGTTCTCCGGCCAGACCACCAGGTCGGGCTGCTCCGCCTCGCCGGCCGCGACCTGGCGGGCCAGCGCGATCGTGGCGTCGACGTGGTTGTCCAGCACCGCCTGCCGCTGGGCGTTGAAGTCCAGCCCCATCCGGGGCACGTTGCCCTGCACGATCGCCACCTGCGCGGTGCCGGCGTCCGGGCCGGCGCCGCCCACCGGCACCAGCAGCCCCAGCAGCGCCAGCGCGACCGCACCGGCGACGAGCCCGACCCCGCGCAGCCGGCCGGCCACCGGCAGCCGCCGCCACGGCCGCCACACCGCCACCACCAGCAGCCCGCCGGCGACCGCCACCGCGAAGGTGACCAGCGGCGCACCCCCGTACGCGGCCAGCCGCAGCATCGGCGAGTCACCCTGGCTGAACGCCAACCGCCCCCACGGGAACCCGCCGAACGGCGTCCGGTCCCGCAGCGCCTCCTGCGCCACCCACAACACCCCGCTGACCAGCGGCCACGACCACCGCCAGCGGTCGACAAGCGGGCTGGTCGACGCCACCCCCAGCCCCAACAGCCCCAGATACGCCGCCTGCAAACCGGACAACAGCAGCCACGGCAGGTTCCCGGTGTAGAGGTTCGTCCAACTCAGCATCGGCAGGAACAGCACCAGCCCGGCGACCGTGCCGAGCCCGAACCCGGCGCGCAGCCGACGCCGGTGCACCGCCACCGCCAGCAGCGCCACCCCGACCGGCGCCAGCCACCACACCCCGTACGGCGGGAACGCCAGCAGCAGCGCCACCCCGGCGGCCGCCGCGGCCGGCAGCGCCAGCCGCAGCGGCACCGCCCGCCCGGCCGGCGCGGCGGGCCGGCCACCACCCTCGACGGCGCCCGTCGTCCCGGCCGTGTCCACCACTGTCACGCGCGCCTCACGTCTCCCTCGATGCCCACCGGCAGCGCCGGCGGCGGGCTGACCCGCCTGCGCCACGAAGGCTACCGGCCCGGGCCGCCGGGCCGGGACGGCCGGGAAACGAAAATCGGGGCGCGGCTTGTCGCCGCGCCCCGATGCTCCCAGGCCCTCCCCGGCCGGTGCGGTAGGGCACCACAGCACGACCTTCGGACCGACCGGACGCGAACTGGCTGTCCCGCGTCGAGCCGTTGTCTACTGGCCGCCTGCACCACCCTGCCCGAGCACCGGTAACCGCAGCCGGTTCGCGCCGCCCCGCCGACCCCCGCCCGCTGGACCTGGCCGTTGCGACGACACCAACACATGTCGCTCGGCCAGCGGACGAAGGGACGAAGCGAACAACAGCCGCTTCCCGTTGTAGGACTCAAAGACGGTACGTGGTACCCCCCGGGCACTGTCAACCGCCCTCCGGCCAGTCGTCCCGTTCGATACGGCGTGTCGGAGCCGGCGCGCCGCGCCACACCCCGTTCGCCTCCGGTTCGCCCACCCGACACCGTCCCAACCGGCCCGGTCAACCGGTGGAGAGGTGCCGGCGCAGCAGGCCGGCCGCCGCCGCCGGATGCGGCTCCGCGAGCAGGCCCGCGGCCGCCAGCACGTACCGGGCGTCGACCACCGGCCGGGCCGCCCGGGGCAGCGGCCAACCACCGGCATGATCGGTCAACACCCCGTCGAGCACCCCGGCCACCGCCGCCGCTCCGGCATGCCGGAGCACCCCGCCGGAGCCGACCAGCAGCCGCACGTCCCGCAGATCCCGGGCCGGCTGCCCGGCCGCACCGCCGCCCCGGGCGTGCCGGCGTACCGCCACCACCGCGGCGAGCGCGGCGATCCGCTGCTCCGCCGAACGCTCCGCGCCGCCGGGCACCAGCCGGCCCGGATCCGCCGCCAGCCCCGCCGCCACCGCCGCCAGCGACTCCCGCTCGCCCGGCGCCAGCAGCCGCTCCGCCGCCGCCGCGTCGACCACCCCCGGCGCGCTCCACCGCATCCCCAGATCACCCTCGACCGTCCGGGCCCGCCACAGCGTCCCGGCGGCCGGCCGCCCCGGACCACCGGCCCGCTCGTCCGGCACCAGCACCGAGTACACGTCGGTGGTGGCGCCGCCGACATCCACCACCAGCAGATCCCCGCCCGCCTCGTCGGCGAGCACCTCGACCCCGGCCAGCACCGCGTCCGGGGTCGCCGCCCGGACCAGCCCGGCGAACCGGGAACCCCGGGACAGCCGCTTGCCGCCGATCACGTGCCGCAGGAACACCTCCCGGATCGCCGCCCGGGCCGGCCGTGCCGCCAGCACGCCGATCCGGGGCAGCACGTTGCCGGCCACCGTCACCGGCACACCCCGCCCGGCCAGCAGCTCCCGCACCGCACCGGCGGCCTCCGCGTTGCCGGCCACCACCACCGGCACCCGCCAGCGGGCCCGGGCCAGCCGGCCAGCGTTGCCGGTCAGCACCTCCGCGTCCCCGCCGTCGGTCCCACCGACCAGCAGCACCACGTCCGGCCGGGCGGCCCGCAGCGCCGCCAGACCCGCCCCGTCCAGCCGGCCGGCGCCGACGTGCACCACCCGCGCCCCGGCCGACAACCCGACCTGGTGGCCGGCCCGGGCCGTGATCAGCTCCTCGTAGCCGAGCACCGCCAGCCGCAGCCCGCCACCGGCGGACGAGCAGACGTACCAGGGCGCCGACGCCGCCCCGGGAAGCCCGGCGGTCGCCGCCGCCACCGCCGCGTCCAGGCCGTGCAGCACGTCGGTGCCGGCGGTGGTCGCCGCGGCCGACGCGCCGAGCAGCGCACCGCCGTCCAGATCCACCACCGCCACCTTCGTCCAGGTGGAGCCGACGTCGGCGCAGACCGCGTACGAGGTCACGCCGGCCCGGCGTCGGAGGCCGGACCGGTGCCGGCCGGTGCCGCAGGGGCGGACCCGCCCGCGTCGGCGGCCGGCACCACGACGGTGCCGACGGCGGTCACCGCCACCAGCGGCGGATCGAGCACCTCCGCCGCCGAGTCGCCCCGATCCGGCCGCCCCCGGCACACCACCCGGCACTCGAACTCGCAGGTGCGGCTGCGGCTGCCGACCCGGACCACCGTCGCCGCCACCTCCAGCACGTCACCGGCACGCACCGGCGCCCGGAACCGCACCTCCGCATAGCCGGCGAACAGCCCCTCGTCACCGTCGGTCCGGATGCACACCTCGGTCGCCACGTCACCGAACAACCCCAGCACGTACGCCCCGTCGACGAGGTTGCCGGCGTAGTGCGCGTGCGAGTACGGCACATAGCGGCGGTGCCGCACCGTCAGCCCCAGCCGCGGATCCGACGCCCCGTCTCCGCCGGTCATCCCGTCCCCTCCGATCATGCCGGCACCTCCGTCGCCTTCCGGGCCGGTGACCGGTCCCGATCACCCCGGCCGGCCGCTGCGGCGCCGACCAGCCGGTGCACCAGATAACTCGCCACCTCGCCCGGCGTGGTCCCCCGACCGAAGATCCGATCCACCCCCAGCTCCCCGGCCATCAACTCGTCGAACCGGGGACCACCGACCACCAGCAGCGGACGCCGGCCCGCCGGCATCGCCTCCCGGAACGCCGCCGACATCTCCCGGACGTTGTGCAGGTGCGCGTCCCGCTGCGTCACCACCTGCGACACCAGCACCGCGTCCGCCCGCTCCGCCCGCGCCGCCGCCACCAGCTCCGGCACACTCACCTGAGCACCCAGGTTCGTCACCCGCAACTCCCGGTAGTACTCCAGGCCCTTCTCCCCGGCGATCCCCTTCACGTTCAGGATCGCGTCGATCCCGACCGTGTGCGCGTCCGTGCCGATGCACGCCCCCACCACCGACAGCTTGCGACGCAGCCGCCGCCGGATCAGCGCGTTGACCTCCTTCGCCGCCAGCAGCGGAAAGTCCCGCTCCACCACCCGCACCGCCGCCAGATCCACCAGATGGCTCACCCGGCCGTAGACGACGAAGAAGGTGAACCCGTCACCCATCTGCCGGGCGTGCACCAGCATCGCCGGATCCAGCCCCATCTTCGCCGCCAACTGCAGCGCCGCCCCCTCCGCCCGCTTGTCGTGCGGCACCGGCAGGGTGAACGACACCTGCACCATCCCGTCCCCGGTCGCGTCCCCGTACGGCCGCACCACCGACCCACTCATGTTCCCTCCATGATCAGCTCCGCCAGCCGCCACATGCCCGTCGACGGGTTCACATGGTGGGCCACACCGGTGGGGTCAAGACGTCGGCCGCGGTCCACCGCGTCACCGACACCGGCGGCGTAGTGTCGAAACTCCAGCCGCGCCTTGTCGTACGTCGGGAGTTGCCGCCTCAGCCGGCGTTCCAGATCCGGGTAACCAGCGCAGTGTGAGCGACATTCGGTGTGATGAAGCAGCAGCCACAGTTCGAAGCACGGATTGGACACCGCGAGCCGCACACCCAGGCGCCGGGCTTCGGAAGGTCGCCCGCAGCCCGTCGAAGTAGTCCGGCTCGGTGCGCGCCCCGCCGCAGAAGACCAGGAGCGTGCGACGAGCCGGCCGCGTTGCTCGCCGTCTTCCGCTGTTCTCACGCCGCATCATCGGTCGTCCGCCTCGAGCTCAGTGCGTCCCGGAACGCCCCTCGGGCAAGCACCGGAACGGCACCGTAGCTACCAGCCAGGTATCGGCCCCGGGTGTTCTCGTTCTTCCGCGGATGGAACTCGGCGAGCGGATAGAGGCGAGTGGCTCCGCTCCCAGCGTCCTTCTCCACGAACCATATTTCGTCGCGAGCCAGCACATCCTCATCGAGCAGGGTGGCATCATGCGTGGTGAACAAGAGCTGCGCGCCGGTCGTCTCGATGGCTGTCGACCGGAACAGGCTGACAAGCTCGGCGGTGAGATATGGATGAAGGCTGGCGTCCACCTCGTCGACGACCAACAGGCCGCCGCTGTCAAGCGTTCGCAGCGCCTGTGACGCCAGGCCCAACCAGCTCCTGGTGCCCGCAGATTGATCCTCGATACCGAGGGCGACCGCCGAGGCACCGTGCCGGAACATCAGACGTGGGCGTGCCCCGGGGTCACGCGATTCGATGAGGTCGCGGACACTGACCTTGAACTCCTCGCTGAGCACCTGGTCCAGGACATCTTTGTCTATGCGCTCGCCAGCGAGGAACCGTCGCTTCCGATGTGTTGTCTGGATGAGACCACGATCTATCAGTTCGTTCAACAGTCCGGCGGTGAGCCTGAGATCGATGTCCGCCTGCCCCACCGTGACGTCCACAATGCCGAGATCGGCGGCGCGGATCAACGCGACGGTCCGGTCCCGATCGTCGGTCCGCAAGCGCTGGATCAGGTCCTCCTCGGCGACCGACGTGGCATCCAGCGGACCGAACCCGACGGCGTTGCGGAACCACCGGTAGAGCGGTTGGACCTCGGCAAGATCGTGTAGCGCCGCGACGGTCAGGAATAGAGCGTTGTCGCGCGTCTGCCGCTGGAGCGACTCAGCGCGGGCGCGATGCTCCGGCACCGTCGAGCCGAGCCGGATGCCGACGTCGTTCCGCTCGAAGATGACCCGGCGGCGGCCATGGGGATAGCTGTAGAGCCATTCGTGCCGTACCCGACGGTCGTCCACCTCCATCCCGTAGCTGTAGCGCAGACCCCCGACCACGACCTCGACGCAGTAGCCGGACGGCGACGTCGCGGACTCGGGGTCGAGGCGGAACGGGCTACGCGACACGCCCGAGCCGGGCTGCCATCCGGCAAAGGAGGTCAACACCGCGTCCCGCATCCAGCTGAGGGCGTCGAGAAGATTGGACTTGCCGGAGGCGTTCGCCCCGAACACCGCCGCGACCGGAAGAACTCCCCCGGACTTGTCGTACACGGGCTCGAACGAAAGCTCCTGTTCATCGCGTATCGACCTGTGGTTCGCGACCCTGAAGCTACGCAGCATGTCTCCCGCCCCGGACAGTTCCAGCGCTCATCTCGCAAGTAAACCGCACGAAACGCCTTCTGTCTGCCGTCACAGGCGCGTTTCCAGCAGCTCCGTCGCCGGGTTGTGGTAGTCGGCGGCGTGCACCGCCACCCCGTCGAGCCCTCGACCCCGGTCCGCCGGCCGCTTCATGATCCCGAAGGTGCCGTCCGCGATCGCCGGCAACAACCCGCCGTCGACGATCCGCTCCAGCAGGACCACCGCCTCGCCGAGCACCGTCGCCGCCCGCCGCTGGATGAACCCGCCCGGCGCCGGCACGAAATCCTCGCGCAGCCCGCCCGCCGCACCCAACACGTACCGGACGTTCTGCAGCGCGATGTCCCGGTCCGACAGCCACGGCGTCACCACCGCCTCCGTCATCATCCCGACCAGCAGGATCCCCTGCCCCGTCATCGCCCCCGCCAGGTTGAAGAACCCGTCGAGCAGATTCCCCCGGAACACGTCCCCGGTCATGTGCCGGGTCGGCGGCATCCACTTCAACGGCGCGTCCGGAAACAACTCCCGGGCCAGCAGCGCGTGCGCCAACTCCAGCCGGAACGACTCCGGCAGATCCGGATCGATCTCGAAGGCGTGCCCCAGCCCCAACTGCGCGTCCGGCAACCCCGCCTCGTGCGCGAAATACTCGTTGAGCAACTGCGACACCGTCACCGTGTGCGCCTCGTCGACCGCGTCCGCCGTCGTCAGGTAGTTGTCCTCACCCGTGTTGATGACGATCCCGGCCCGCGCGTGCACCTGCCGCGAGAACCGCTGGTCCACGAAGGTCCGCACCGGATTGATGTCCCGGAACAGGATCCCGTACATCGAGTCGTTCAACATCATGTCCAGCCGCTCCAGGCCGGCCAGCACCGCCATCTCCGGCATGCACAACCCGGAGGCGTAGTTCGTCAACCGCACGTACCGGCCCAGCTCCCGCGACGAGTCGTCCAACGCCGCCCGCATCAGCCGGAAGTTCTCCTGCGTCGCGTAGGTGCCCGCGAACCCCTCCCGGGTCGCCCCCTCCGGCACGTAGTCCAGCAGCGACTGCCCCGTCGACCGGATCACCGCGATCACGTCCGCCCCGGCCCGCGCCGCCGCCTGCGCCTGCGGAATGTCCTCGTGGATGTCACCGGTCGCCACGATCAGATAGATCCACGGCCGCTGCGCGGGATCGCCGTGCCGGCGTACCATCCGGTCCCGCTCCGCCCGGCGGCGGTCGATCCGGCGCAGACCCGCGCCGACCGCCCGCCGCGCCGCCGCCCGGGCCGACCGCGCCCGCCGGCCCGCCGGCACCTCGAACCGGACCGACCCGGCCGCCGCCTTCTGCGCCAGCAGCGTCACCGCCGCACCGACATCGGCGGCGGCCGGCGCCGCACCCACCTCCCGCAGCAACGCGTCGAAGACCGGCACCGCCACCCCGTGCGACAGCCCCACCTCCGCGACCACCGCGTCGACCAGCCGGTTCACCCACGGAATCCCGTCCGGATCCGCACCCGACACCCCCGCCAGCCGCACCACCGCCCGCTCCACCGACACCGTCGTGTGGCTGCGGGCCAGCTCCACCACCGGCTGCCCGGCCCGGCCCGCCAACTCCCGCGCCCGCCGCACCAGCACCGGATCCAGCGCCAGCTTGCCGGCGGCACCGGCTCCTCCGGCGCTTCCTGCGCCGCCTCCGGCGCCTGTTCCGGACGGCGGACGACCCGACATCCCACTACCCTCCGTCATCGGCGGCCTCCCACTGCCCGGTCACGACGCACCCACCGCGCCGCCCTCGTCGTCGCCGTCCCCGTCCACGTCGTAGATCACCGACCCGCGCACCACCGTCCGCCGGCAGACCGGCAACGGCGTCGGATCGTCCGGCCCCCGCACCTCCGCGACCTCCGACACCAGCACCGGCAGGCCACCGTCGCCCACCCCGGCCGGCGTCGACCAGACCGCGAACGTCGCCGCCGCCCCCGGCACCAGCACCCCCTCCGGAAGCCGCGGATCCCGGCCACCCGCACCCGCCGGCACCGCCCGCCAGCCACCCCGGGTGTGCGCCGCGAACGCCGCCCGCACGCTCAGCCGCTGCGCCGGATTGAAGTGCGCCACCGCCGCCCGCACCGAACCCCACGGATCCAGCGGCGTCACCGGCGAGTCCGACCCGAACGCCAGCGTCACCCCCACCCCGTGCATCGCACCCATCGGATTCGACTCCAGCGACCGCCCGACCCCCAGCCGCGACGCGTACATCTGCCGATCGCCGCCCCACAACCGGTCGAACGCCGGCTGCATGCTCGCCACGATCCCGTACTCGACGAAGCCGGCGATCAACCGCTTCTCCATGATCTCGGCATGCTCGACCCGGTGCCCGGCCGCGCGCAGCCGCTCCACCCCCAGCACCCCCGCCGCACCGGCGAACCCGGCCAGCACCGTGCCGATCGCCGCGTCCCCGATCGCGTGGAACCCGCCCTGCACGTCGTGCGCCGCACAGTCCAGCAGATGGTCCCGGACCTGCTCCGCCGTCAGATAGCCGTGCCCGCAGCCACCCGGCTCACCGTCGGCGTACGGCACCGACAGATGCGCCGTACGCGCACCCAGCGCCCCGTCCGCGAACAGATCCCCACCCGCACCGACCGCACCCAGCTCCCGGGCCCGCCGCGCACCCGTCAACTCGCCCCAGTAGCCGTACACCTCCGGGGCGCCGGCACCGGAGAGCGCGAGCAGAGCGGTGAAATCCTCCTCGCTGGAGATCTCCGGCCCGCCGCACTCGTGCACCGCCGCGATCCCCAGCGACGCCGCCCGGCCCAACGCCACCCGCTGCGCCGCCCGCCGCTGCACCGGCGTCACCGAACCCATCGCCACCGCCCGCACCAGATGATGGGCGTCCCGGCGCAGCCACCCCGACGCGTCGTAGCCCGGCGCCCTGACCACCTCCGGCACCGCCGCCAGCAGCGCCACCGAACAGAGCGCCGAATGGATCGACGCCTGCGACAGATACACCCGCCGGCCCCCGGCCGCCCGGTCCAGCTCCGCCGCCACCGGCACCCGCCGGTCCGGCCACGCCGACTCGTCCCAGCCGTGCCCCAGCACCACCGCGTCGGCCGGCAGCCCCGCCGTGAACCCGGCCACCGCCGCCAGCACGTCGGCCGCCGACCGCGCCCCGGACAGATCCAGCCCGGCCAGCGCCAGACCGGTGTCGGTGACGTGCACGTGCGCGTCCACGAACGCCGGGGTCACCAGCGCGCCGTCCAACTCCACCACCCGGTCGGCGGACGGGGCGTCACCATCGCCGCCGAGCCAGTCGATCCGGCCGTCCCGGACCAGCAGCGCCGTCGCCCGCGGATCGGCCGGACAGAACAACCGGCCGCCACGGTAGAGAATCGAGGGGTTCGTCATGGCCTTCAGTCTGCCGCCAGCCGCTCGGCGAAGAGCGCGCGCACTCCCGGCACCGTACGCAGCAACGACAGCGCGTACGCGGCATGCCCCGGCAGGTAGCCGTTGCCGATCACCATCGTCACGTCCGCGGCCAGACCCTCCGCACCGAGCGCCGCCGCGGCGAAACTCGTCGCCATCGAGAAGAAGACCACCGTCCCGCCGTCGGCGGTGGCCAGGATCGCCCCGTGCTCGCAGCCGGGCACGTCGACGCAGACCACCGTCACGTCCGCCGGCCCGCCCAGCGCCCCGGCAACCGCCGCCGCCAGCCCCACCGGGTCCCGGGCGTCGGCGAGTACCACCTCGGTGGCGAGGCCGGCGGCGAGCAGCCGGTCCCGCTCCGCCGGCACCGGCACCACCCCGACCGTGCGGGCCGCACCCGCCTGCCGGGCGGCGGCCAGGGCCAGCGACCCGCTCTTGCCGGCACCGCCGAGCACCGCCACCGTCGGCGGCTCGGCATACCCGCGCACCGTGCGGGCGGTCAGCGCGGGCGCGCCGCAGACGTCCAGCACCGCCAGGCTCAGCCGGGGATCGAGATCGTCCGGCAGCACCGCCACCACCGACCGGGCGAAGAGGATCGCGTGCCCGGCGCACGGCACCTGCTCGCCGCGACCGTCCCAGCCGGCGAGCCCGTCGGTGACCGCCAGCGGCGTCAGGGTCAGCGAGACCAGCGTCGCCACCCGGTCGCCCGGCTTCACCGGCAGCGGTGACTCCGGGCCGACCTCGGCCACCGTGCCGATCAGCATCCCACCCGAGCCCGTGACCGGATTATGCATCTTGCCCCGGTCCTGGATGATCGACAGCACCTCCGCCCGCACCGCCGCACCGTCGCCGCCGTGCTTCTCCGCCAACTGCCGGAAGCTCGCCGCGTCCAGGTTCAGCCGCTCGACCCGGATCCGGACCTCGTCGGCGGCGATCTCACCCCGGGCGTCCAGCCGGTACGCCGCCTGCGGCAACACCCCGGCCGGCTCGACCACCCGGCGCAGCCCGACCGCCGACACCACCGTCGCACCGCTGGACGACCCCATCCCGCCTCCTCCGGACACCCCATGCACAGCGGCGCGCATTACCGCTCGCATCCGCTCCCGAACAGGAAAACTTACGGCAGGATATTTCCTCTGCGGGAAATCCTCCAGTAGCGTTCAAGGTCCAGAGGTACCACCGGCACCGCTGGCTGCCGCCACGGGCAACCGAACTGGAGGAGGCACCGTGACACAGGTCGACGCCACACAGGTCGGACCGGCCATCGCCGCGCTCGACCCGGCCGCGCCGGCCCACGCCGCCGGCACGCCGGAACAGCCCACGGCCGGGCAGCCCTACGAATACCGCCGCCGCCCCCTCGTCGAACCCGACTGGACCCGCTTCCCGGGCTGGCGGCAGGTGACCCGCGACCAGTGGGAATCGGCACAGTGGCAGCGCGCCAACTGCGTCAAGAACGTCCGGCAACTCCGCGCCGTCCTCGGCGACACCGTCGACGACGACTGCTACGCCGACCTCACCGCCGACCAGACCAACCTGGCCACCATGTCCATGCTCGTCCCGCCCCAGATGCTCAACACGATGGTGCCGGACGCCCCCGTCACCACCGACGCCTTCCGGGCCGACCCGATCCGCCGCTACATGCTGCCGCTCGCCGGCGACCGGCGCACCGACTGGCCCTCCCACCCCTACGCCAGCCGCGACTCGCTGCACGAGCACGACATGTGGGTCGCCGAAGGGCTCACCCACCGCTACCCCACCAAGGTCCTCGCCGAACTGCTCGCCACCTGCCCGCAGTACTGCGGGCACTGCACCCGGATGGACCTCGTCGGCAACTCCACCCCGACCGTCGACAAACTCCGGCTCAGCCTCAAACCCGTCGACCGGTACGACGCACACGTCAACTACCTGCGCGCCCACCCCGGCGTACGGGACGTGGTCGTCTCCGGCGGCGACGTCGCCAACGTGCCCTGGCGGCACCTCGAGTCGTACCTGATGCGACTGCTGGAGATCGAAACGATCCGGGACATCCGGCTCGCCACCAAGGCACTGGCCGGGCTCCCCCAGCACTGGCTACAGCCGGACGTCGTGGAGGGACTCGAACGGGTCGCCCGCACCGCCGCCCGGCGCGGCGTCAACCTCGCCATCCACACCCACGTCAACCACGCCCAGACGCTCACCCCGCTGGTCGCCCGGGCCGCGCAGACCGCGCTCGAGGTCGGCGTCCGCGACGTACGCAACCAGGGCGTGCTGATGCGCGGGGTCAACGCGACCGCCACCGACCTGCTCGACCTCTGTTTCGCGCTCCAGGGCGAGGCCGGCATTTTGCCGTACTACTTCTACATGTGCGACATGATCCCGAACGCCGAGCACTGGCGGGTCCCGGTCTGGCACGCCCAGCGGCTCCAGCATGACCTGATGGGCTACCTGCCCGGCTACGCCACCCCGCGGATCGTCTGTGACGTGCCCTTCGTCGGCAAGCGCTGGGTGCACATGGTCACCGAGTACGACCGCGAGCGCGGCATCTCCTACTGGACCAAGAACTACCGCACGTCGATCGAGTCGGCCGACGAGGCCGCCCTGGACCGGCGGTACGCCTACTACGACCCGATCGACAGCCTGCCGGACGCCGGCCGGGCCTGGTGGGCCCGGCACGGCACCCGGGCCGCCCGCTGAGGACGGAACAGCCGCCCTCCACCTGCGGCCCCCCAAGACGACAGGTTCTCACCGTCAACGGTCGAACGTCTCCCGGACGTTGCGACCCGCCTCCTTGACGTTCGAACCGGCCTGCTTCGCCTTGGCCTGCGTCCGCTCGCTGGCGCCCTCGCCGCGCATCTGCTCGTTGTCGGTGCGGTCGCCCATCCGCTCCTTGGCGGCGCCCTTCAGCTCCTCGGCCTTGTTGCGCATCTTGTCCATGGCACTCATGTCGCACCTCTCCTTCGCGCCCCCGCACGTGGCGGCGGCTGTCGCAGGTAGCTTGCCCGACCTGCCCGGCATGAAACCCGGCTAATCGCCGCGAAAGCACTCGAACAGGAAAAGCCTCCTCCGTGTCCGTCGGGGCTTTCCTCGATGTGCGGTCTGTGGTGGCGGGCACACCGCGTAAAGCATCCTAGGATGCTAGACCACGGCCGGAATGCCGGTTCGGGGTGCCGGAGGTGAGGTGGTTGACTGGGGGTTATGGCCGAGATCGTCCTCGTCCGGCATGGCGAGACCACCTGGAGCGCCAGCCACCGGCACACCTCGTACACCGATCTGGAGCTCACCCCGGAGGGCGAGCGGCAGGCCCGGGACATCACCGGGGAGCTCGGCGGGCGCCGCTTCGCCGCGGTGCTCTCCAGCCCTCGGCGGCGTGCCCTGCGCACCGCCGAACTCGCCGGCCTGGCCGTCACCGCCGTCGACGAGGACCTCGGCGAGTGGAACTACGGCGAGTACGAGGGACTGACCACCGCGCAGATCCGGCAGGAACGCCCGGACTGGCTGCTCTGGACGGACGGCTGCCCCGGCGGCGAGCAACCGGACCAGGTCGGCAGCCGGCTCGACCGGGTGCTGGCCCGGGCGACCGCGTTCCTCGACGACGGCGACGTGGCCCTGGTCGCCCACGGGCACAGCCTGCGGGTGGCCGGAGCGCGCTGGATCGGCCTACCGGCCGGCGTCGGTGGCCGGCTGCGCCTGGACACCGCCACCGTCTCCACGCTCGGTTACGAGCACGGCCGGCCGGTCATCCTGCGCTGGAACTCGCCGGGTCGGGCGGCAGCGCCCGCAGCCGGGCCGCCCCCGGCTCCGTCCTGAGCTTCGACCCGGGACGCAGCTTCGGCGGCCGGTTCTCGTACGGGATCGAGAGCACCACCGTCGTCCTGGTGGTGACGTTCGCGGTGGTACGGATCTCCTGGAGCACCCGCTCCAGGTCCAGCGGGCTGGCCACCCGGACCAGCAGCAGGTAGAAGTCCTCCCCCGCCACCGAGTAGCAGGAGTCGATCTCCGGCAGGTGTGCCAGCCGCTCCGGGGCGTCGTCCGGCTGCGACGGATCCAGCGGGCGGATCGCCACGAACGCGCTCAACGGCAGGTCGAGCGCCTCGAACGAGACCCGCGCGGCGTACCCCCTGATCACACCGCGCTGCTCCAGCCGGCGGACCCGCTGGTGCACCGCGGAGACCGACAGCCCCACCCGCTCGGCCAGATCCGTGTACGACAGCCGCCCGTCGACGGCCAGGGCCGCCACGATGGCCCGATCGGTCTCCTCCACGGCGTGCAACCTACCGGTAGATAGTGGGCGGGACGACGCCGAACCCGTCGCGTCGTCACCGCACGTTATCAGGTCGATAACTGGCGCCGGCCCGGCGACCGCCGGTGGACGCCGATGGCGGTGCCCCGGGCGGCGGGGCCGGTGACGCGGCGGGCGCGCCGGTCAGCGGGCCAGCGAGCGGGAGATCACCAGGCGCTGGATCTGGTTGGTTCCCTCGACGATCTGCAACACCTTCGCCTCCCGCATGTACCGCTCCACCGGGTGGTCCGCCACATATCCGGCGCCGCCGAGCACCTGCACCGCGTCGGTGGTGACCCGCATCGCGGTGTCGGTGGCGAAGAGCTTCGCCTTGGCCGCCTCGGTCGAGTACGGCCGGCCCGCGTCGCGCAGCCGGGCGGCGGCCAGCATCAGCGCCCGGGCCGCCGAGACCTGGGTGGCGAGGTCGGCCAGGAGGAAGCCGAGCCCCTGGAAGTCGATGATCGGCCGGCCGAACTGTTCCCGCTGCCGGGCGTAGTCGGTCGCGTGGTCGAGGGCGGCCTGGGCCAGCCCCACCGCACAGGCGGCGATGCCCAGCCGACCGCTGTCGAGTGCGGACAGCGCGATCCGGAACCCCTCCCCCTCGGCGCCGACCAGCCGGTCGGCCGGCACCCGCGCCTCGTCGAAGGCGATCTGCGCGACCGGTGAGGCGCGCAGCCCCATGGTGCGCTCCGCCGCCTGCGGCACGATCCCGGGCGTGCCGGCGTCGGCGAGCAGGCAGGAGATGCCCCGCGCGCCGGGGCCGCCGGTGCGGCAGAAGATGTTGTAGAAGTCGGCGTTGCCGGCGTGGGTGATCCAGGCCTTGGTGCCGGAGACGACGTAGTCGCCGCCGTCCGGGACCGCCCGGGTGGTCAGCGCGGACGCGTCCGAGCCGCCCTGCGGCTCCGAGAGGCAGTACGCCCCGAGCAGCTCGCCGCCGATCATGTCGGGGAGCAGCTTGCGGACCTGCTCCCCGCCGAAGGTGGCCACCGGGTGGCAGGAGAGGGTGTGCACGCTGACCGCCTCGGCCACCGCGAGCCAGCGGCTGGCGAGGATCTCCAGCACCTGGAGGTAGACCTCGTACGGTTGGGCCGCCCCGCCGTACTCCTCCGGGTAGGGCAGTCCGAGCAGCCCGGCCCGGCCGAGGGTGCGCACCAGCTCGCGGGGGAAGACGCCCCGCTGCTCGAAGTCGGCCGCCCGGGGCGCCAGTTCCCGGTCGGCGAGTTCGGTGACGAGGTCGAGCAGCTCGTACGCCTCGTCGCTGGGCAGGATCCGGTCGACCGTCATAGCAGCACCAGCTCTCGGTGGATGGTGTTGAGCCGCTCCACCCCGTCCGGGGTGCAGACCACGATGTCCTCGATCCGGGCGCCGTGCCGGCCGGCGAGATAGATCCCCGGCTCGATCGAGAAGGCCATCCCCGGCTCCAGCGGCAGCTCGTTGCCGGCGACCAGGTACGGGTCCTCGTGCCCGTCCAGCCCGATGCCGTGCCCGGTGCGGTGCAGGAAGGCGGCGCCGTAGCCGGCCTCACCGATCACCTCGCGGGCGACCCCGTCCACCGCCGCCGCGCTGACCCCGGGCCGGACCGCGCCGACCGCGGCCAGCTGCGCATCGAGGAGCACCTGGTAGTAGTCGGCGAACTCCGGCGGCGGCGTGCCGACCACGTAGCACCGGGTGGAGTCGGAGCGGTAGCCGGAGGGCATCGTCCCGCCGATGTCGACGACGACCGGCTCGCCGGCACCGATCACCCGGTCCGACGTCTCGTGGTGCGGGCTGGCCCCGTTCGGGCCGGCGGCGACGATGGCGAAGTCGGCGGTGGCGTGGCCGGCCTCCAGGATGGCGGCGGAGATGTCCGCGGCCACCTGCGCCTCGGTGCGGCCGGGGCGGAGCCAATCGGCCATCCGGGCGTGCACCGCGTCGATCGCGGCGCCGGCCTCGCGCAGCGCCGCCACCTCCGCCGCCGACTTGCGCAGCCGCAGCGGCCGCAGCACCTCCCCGGCCAGCCGCTGGCTGGCCCCGGGCAGCGCGGCCCGCAGCGCGAGGACCTGCTCGGCCCACATCCGGTCGCCGAGGCCGACCGCACCGACCGGCCCGCCGAGGGCCTGCACCACCAGCGGGTACGGGTCGGTGCCGTCCGGATGGTCGACGATGCGTACCCCCGTGCGCGGCGCCGGCGACGCCTCGGCGGCGGGGCGTTCCAGGGTCGGCACGACCAGGGTCGGTCGACCGGTCGCCGGCAGCACCAGGCAGGTGAGGCGTTCGAGCGCGTGCGCGTGGTAGCCGGTCAGGTAGCGCAGGTCGGAGCCGGGCGGCAGGAGCAGGGCGTCCAGCCCGGCCTCGACGGTGGCCTGCTGGGCCGCCGCCAGCCGCTCCGGGGGATAGAGGTCTTCGTCACCCACGCGAACAGCTTAACGGTCGTTCGGGTGGAATCGACGACGGAGGCCTGTGCCGGAACCGGCGGATGCTGTGCCAGGCTGTCCGGGTGAACGACGCCCGCCCCCTGCTCCTCGTCGACGCGCCGAGCCTCTACTTCCGGGCCTACTTCGGCATCCCGGAGTCGGCCGCCAGGGCGCCGGACGGCAGCCCGGTCAACGCCGTCCGGGGCTTCCTGGACATGCTCGCCACGCTGATCCGCACCCGCCGGCCGGACCGGCTGGTCTGCGCTCTGGACCACGACTGGCGCCCGGCCTGGCGGGTGGCGCTGCTGCCGTCGTACAAGGCGCACCGGGTGGCGCCGGAGGGTGGCGAGGTGGTGCCGGACACCCTCTCCCCGCAGGTGCCGCTGATCCTCGAGGTGCTCGCCGCGATCGGCATCCCGGCGATCGGCGCGGACGGCTACGAGGCCGACGATGTCCTGGGCACCCTGGCCGTGACCGAGCCCGCCCCGGTGGAGGTGGCCTCCGGCGACCGGGACCTGTTCCAGCTCGTCGACGACGCCCGACCGGTGCGGCTGCTCTACTGCGGGCGTGGCGTGGCGAAGCTGGAGGACTGCGACGACGCCGCCGTCCGCGCCAGGTACGGCGTGCCGGCCGCCCGGTACGCCGACTTCGCCGCCCTGCGCGGCGACCCCAGCGACGGCCTGCCCGGGGTGGCCGGCGTGGGCGACAAGACCGCGGCCCGGCTGGTCGAGCGGTACGGCAGCCTGGACGGCATCCTCGCCGCGCTCGACGACCCGGCCTCCGGCTTCGCCCCCGGGCTGCGGAGCAAGCTGGAGGCCGCCCGGGACTACCTGGCCGTGGCGCCGACGGTGGTCCGGGTCGCCCTGGACGTGCCGCTGCCGCCGCTGACCAGCACGCTGCCGGCGGCGCCGGTCGACGCCGACCGACTGCTCGCCCTGGCCGAGCGGTGGAACCTCGCGGGCCCGTGCCGCCGCCTGGTCGACGCCCTCGCCGGCAACACCGTCTCCGCCTGAGCACGCACCTCGGCAGGCTTCCCGCCCGGCCGGTGTCAGAAGGGTTGCCGGCGCTGGAAGCGCCGCCGCGGGCCGGCCGGCGGGGCGGGGCGGTCCGCAGCGGGATCGACCACCCGGTCGGCGGCGGCCCGGTCGGCGGCGAGCCGCTCGGCCGCCCGGTCCGCCAGGTACGCCGAGGCGGCGCGGTCGTCCTCGGTCGGGGTGGCGAGCAGGGCGTAGAAGAGCACGAACGCCACGAAGACGACGATCAACATGATCGGCAGCAGCAGGGTCGCCCCGCTGGCACCGGTCGGCGCCGGAGCCGAGGGCCGGGCCTGCACCGACATCGCGGCCATCCCGGTGTAGTGCATACCGCTGACCGCGAACCCCATCACGAACGCCGCACCGGTCACCGCCCGGGTGCCGCGTACGGTGACAGCCAGCCAGAGCGCGGCGGTCGCGGCGACCACCCCGATCAGTACCGACGCCGCCACCAGCGAACCCTCGTAGTCGATCCTGCCGCGCAGCTGCATCGCCGCCATGCCCATGTAGTGCATGGCGGCCACGCCGAACCCGGCGAAGACCCCGCCGAGCAGGATCCGCGCCCAGCCGGCCTGCCCGAACACCGCGACGACCAGCCCGACGCCGACGGTGAGGACGGCGATCAGGGCGCTCGCCACGGTCATCGGCACGTCGTAGCGGATCTGGCTGCCGGAGACGCTGAACCCGAGCATGGCGGTGAAGTGCATGGTCCAGATCGCCGTGCCGCCGATCGCCCAGGCGGCGAGGACGAGCCACCAGATCCGGCGTCCCAGCGACTGGGCCTCGCGGACCCGTACGGCGCAGAGCAGCCCGAGGAAGGAGCCGAGGACGGAGAGCCCGTAGCTCAGCGCGGGCGTGATCCAGCCGTACTGGAAGTGGTTGATGTGGGCCATGCTGACCGTCTCCTCGGGCCGTCGACACGGCGGGTTCCGCGCCCGGCACGATGATCACTTGAGGCCCGAACAGCCACAACGGTGCGTTCGGGCGCATCTGGCGACCGACGGACCGTGGTCAGGGTGACCGGAAAGATCATCACCGGAGGAGCGGCGGTTGGCCGAACAGCCGAGCCCCGATCGGCCCGTCAGATCGCGCCGTGGTACGCGAGCACGCCCCGGTTGATCGTCGCCATCGCCTGCCGTGCGGTGCCGCGTACCTCCACGGAGGCACCGGCGGAGTCGGCGACCTGCCCGAGCAGGTCCACCACCTGCCGGGCCCAGCGCACGAAGTCGCCGGCCGGCATGTCCCCGTCGAGGTTGTGGCCGCTGGCCAGTACCTTCGCCAGCGCCTCGCCCCGGGCCCACCGGTAGACCGGCCAGACGAAGCCGAGATCGGGCTCCCGGGTCGCCTCCAGCCCGCGCTCCGCCTCGTCGGCCTCCAGCTCGGCCCAGATCTTCAGCGTCTCGCCGACGGCGTCCGAGACCGGGCCCCGGGGCACCGAGGCCCGCTCGTCGGCGTCCCGGCGCGCCTCGTAGACCACCACCGAGACCGCCGCGGCCAGCTCGGCCGGGGAGAGCCCCGCCCAGACCCCCCGGCGCAGGCACTCCGCCACCAGCAGGTCGGCCTCGGTCCAGATCCGGCCCAGCATCCGGCCGGCGTCGGTCACCTCGCCCGCCTCCGTCAGATAGCCGCGGGCGGTGAGGATGCCGCAGACCCGGTCGAAGGTGCGGGTCAGCGATCCGGTACGCCCGGCCACCCGCTGGCGCAGCTCCGCCGTGTCCCGCTCGAGGCGGCGGCGTCGTTCGGCCCAGCGGGCGTGCTCCTCGCGGTCCGGGCAGGCGTCGCAGGGGTGCCGGCGCAGCTCGGCACGGAGCTGGGTGAGCCGCTCGTCCTCACCGCCCCCACCCCGGTTACGGCCGCGCCGCCCGCCGTGCCGGTCCAGCCCGGTGCCGCTGACCGCCGCCGCCAGGTCCCGCCGGGCGGCCGGCGACCGGTGGTTGAAGTGCTTCGGGACCCGGATCCGGGCCAGCACCTCCGCCGGGGTGGTGAAGTCGCCCGGCGTGATCCGGCCGGCCCAGCGGTCCTGGGTCAGCACCAGCGGCCGGGGCTCACCGAAGCCGCCGACACCGGGATCGAGCACCACCGCCAGCCCGGCCCGCCGGCCCGACGGCACCCGGATCACGTCGCCGACCCGCAGCCGCTCCAGCGCGGCCAGCGTCGCCGCCCGCCGCTGGCTCTGCCCCTGCCGGGCCAACGTCTGCTCCCGGTCGGCGATCGCCATCCGCAGCCCGAAGTACTCGTCGAAGTCCCCGAGGTGGCAGCGGATCTCCGCGCCGTACGCCTCGACCGTCTCGACGTTGCGCTGCACCTGCCGGGCCAGCCCGACCACCGACCGGTCCGCCTGGAACTGCGCGAACGACGACTCCAGCAGCTCCCGGGCGGGCGCCGCGCCGACCGACCCGACCAGGTTGACCGCCATGTTGTACGACGGCCGGAAGCTCGACCGCAGCGGATAGGTGCGCGTCGAGGCCAGCCCGGCCACGTGCCGGGGATCGACCTCCGGCGACCAGACCACGACGGCGTGCCCCTCCACGTCGATCCCCCGCCGGCCGGCCCTGCCGGTGAGCTGGGTGTACTCCCCCGGCGTCAGGTCGACGTGCGCCTCGCCGTTGAACTTCACCAGCCGTTCCAGCACCACACAGCGGGCCGGCATGTTGATCCCCAGCGACAGGGTCTCGGTGGCGAAGACCGCCTTCACCAGACCGCGTACGAAGAGCTCCTCGACCACCTCCTTGAACGCCGGCAACATCCCGGCGTGGTGGGCCGCCAGGCCGCGTTCGAGGCCGTCGAGCCACTCCCAGTAGCCGAGCACGGCGAGGTCCTCGGCGGGCACGCTGGTGATCCGGGCCTCCACCACCCGGCGGATCTCGGCCCGCTCCTCCGGACCGGTCAGCCGCAGACCGGCGGCGAGGCACTGCTGGACGGCCGCGTCGCAGCCGGCCCGGCTGAAGATGAAGAGGATCGCCGGCAGCAGCCCCTCCCGGTCCAGCCGCTCCACGATGTCGGCGCGCAGTGGGCCGCGCCAGCGTGGGCCCCGTGGGCCGCTGCGTCCCCAGCCCGGCCCGTGGGTGCGGCCGTCGCCGAGCTCGAGCCGGCGCATCATCTCGCGGGTGTAGCGGAGCAGCTCCGGATGCACGTCGTGCTTACGGGCCGCGTCGGCGTCGTGGAACAGGTCGAACATCCGCCGGTTGACAAGCATGTGCTGCCAGAGCGGCACCGGACGGTGCTCACTGACCACCACCTCGGTCTCGCCGCGCACGGTGACCAGCCAGTCGGCGAACTCCTCGGCGTTGGAGACGGTCGCGGAGAGCGAGACCAGGGTCACCGACTCCGGCAGGTGGATGATCACCTCTTCCCAGACGCCGCCCCGGAAGCGGTCGGCGAGGTAGTGCACCTCGTCCATGACGACGTAGGCGAGGCCGGCCAGGCTCGACGAGCCCGCGTAGAGCATGTTCCGCAGCACCTCGGTGGTCATCACCACCACCGGCGCGTCCCCGTTTATCGCGTTGTCCCCGGTGAGCAGCCCCACCTGCGCCGAGCCGTACCGCTCCACCAGGTCGTGGTACTTCTGGTTGGAGAGCGCCTTGATCGGGGTGGTGTAGAAGCACTTCCGGGTCGCTTCGCCCGGGTCGGCCCCGGTGCGCAGCGCCAGGTGCACGGCGAACTCGCCGACGGCCGTCTTGCCGGCGCCGGTCGGCGCGCAGACCAGGACGCCGCTGCCCCGCTCCAGCGCCTGGCAGGCGTCCCGCTGGAAGTCGTCGAGGTCGAACCCGAGCTGCTGGGCGAACTCGTCGAGTGCGGGGAACATGCTGGCCTGCGCGGCCCGGCGGCGCGCCGCGGCGTACCGCTCGGCGGGGCTCGACATGAATCCAAGGTTAGTGCGTGTCGGGTGGTCACACGGCGGCAGGCCGTAGAGCGGCCCCCCGGAAGCCGGTCGGTAGGGTGCACGACGTGCCGGACCATGCCGAACCGCCGACGCCCGCCACGCCGAGCGGCATCGCCGACTCCGCCCCCGGACAGCCGCGCCGGCGGCCGGTCGACGCGGTGCTCTTCGACTTCCACGGCACCCTCGCCCAGGTGGAGGACCCGGTCGCCTGGGTACTGGCCGCCGCCGAGACCTGCGGGACGCCCCTGGACCGCGTCCGGGCCACCGCGCTGGCCGACCGCCTGGTCATGGCGGGCCGGGCCGGTGGACCGCTGCCGTCCCGGGTCCCGCCGCACCTGGCCGAGGTGTGGGCGGAACGCGACCTCTACGCCCCCGCCCACCGCGCCGCCTACGTCGGGCTGGCCGCCACCGTCGACAGCGGCGTGGAGGGCCTGGCCGAGGCGCTCTACGAACGCCTCCTCGTGCCGGAGGGCTGGCTCCCGTACGCGGACGCGGCCGCGACACTGCACGCGCTGCGCGGGGCGAAGGTGCCGGTCGCGGTGGTGAGCAACGTCGGCTTCGACATCCGGCCGCTCTTCGCCGCCTGGGGTCTCGCCGAGCTGGTCGACGCCTTCGTCCTCTCCTACGAGGTCGGGCGCTGCAAGCCCGATCCGGCGATCTTCTACCGCGCCTGCGGCCTGCTCGCGGTGGACCCGGAGCGGGCCCTGATGGTCGGCGACACCCCCGCCGACGCCGGTGCGGTACGCGCCGGCTGCGCCGCCCTGGTGTTGCCGGCGGCCGAGGCGGGGCAGGCGAACGGCCTCGCCGCCGCCGTGGACCTGGCGACCCCGGACGGCCGCTGAACACACGGCGCCCACCCGCCGGGCACGGCACCGATTCGCGGAGCAGGGCGCCGATTCGCAAAGCACGGCGCCGGTTCGCGGAGCAGGGCGCCCGGCCGCTGAGCACGGGCCGGCATACGCCATCGCGGCACACCGGACTCTCCAGCACGGCGCCTGTCGAGCTGGGCGCACAAGCGGGGCGCGAGCCGCCCAACCAGCAGGGCCGCAGCGCCTCCCGCCGGCGAAGGGACCAGTCCCGGCGCCTGTCGAGCTGGGCGCACAACCGGGGCGGTGACGGTCGACGGCACGGCCACCCGGCCGGCTGCGGTATCCACCCGGTCCCGGCGCCGTTCTCGATCCCGCCGTAGCCGGCTGACGGCACCGACACCCAGGGCCCGCCGCCCCAACGCGCGGATGCACCGGCACACAAGCCCCAGGCACACAAGCCCCAGGCGTACCGCTCGGTGCCCCCAGGCGCACGGGTGGGTGCACACGGATGGACAGAGGTGGGTGCACACGGATGGACAGAGGTGGGTGCACAAGCGGGGCAGCTCGACAGTGTCGCGCTGAGGTATCCCCGCCCAGCGGTGCGCCAGGTCGATCAGGTCGTCGCAGCGCCGCCTCGCCTCGCCGATGTCGACGATTTGGCGGGGGCGCTCGGCGACGGCCGACCGGGGGACCGTTCCCGGGACGTGGCCACGGTGCGGCGAAGGGATCAGCGCAGCAGGCGTACGGCGCCGGGGACGGCGGTCACGGTGACCGGCAGCGGAAGGGCACGCTCGCCGTCGGCGTATCCGACGATGTCCTCGGCGACCAACTCGATCGTGCGCGCCCGCCGGGTGTGCAGCATCGGATGGTCGAGGTGGCTGCCCCGGTACACCCGGGGCTTGATCCGGACCAGCGTCGCCCGGCCGACCGGGCCGGCGTAGACCACGTCGAGCAGTCCGTCGGCCGGGTCGGCGGTCGGGCAGATCCGCATCCCGCCGCCGTAGCTGGGACAGTTGCCCACCGCCACCAGGACCCCGTCGACCTCGACCGGCTCGCCGTCGAGGCGGAGCAGATAGCGACGGGGCCGGAGCCGGGCCAGCTCGACCAGGATGGCGAGGTCGTAGCGGCGCGGACCGCGCGGCCAGGACATCCGGTTGGCCCGCTCGTTGACGAGCGCGTCGAAGCCGGCCGCCAGCACCGCGCCGTACCACCGCACGGTGCCGTCCGCCCCGGTCATCCGGGCCAGGTCCGCGGGCCGGGTCCGGCCGGCGACCAGCGCGGCGGCGATCACGTCGACCGCGCCGAGCGGATCGGCCGGGAAACCGGTGCCGGCCGCGAAGTCGTTGCCGGTGCCGGCCGGCACCGGGCCGAACGCGACCCCGCTGCCGGCGACGGCCTGCAACGCCAGGTGCACGGTGCCGTCGCCGCCGACCGTCACCAGCGCGGCCGCCCCCTCCGCCACGGCGGCGCGGCAGGCCGCGGCGGCCCGCGCGGCGTTCTCCGCGTCGAGCAGCCGCACCGGCCGTCCCGCCGAGCCGAGCCGCTCCAGGACGGCCGGCAGCAGCCCCCGGTAACGCCCCCGCCCGGCGGTGGGGTTGGCCAGCACCGCCACCTGCCCGTCGCGCGGCCGACCAGCGGGGACGGAACCGGAGAGCTGATCGTCGGCGGTCACGGCGAGCACCGTACCGCCGCCGGGCCGGCTCCGACAGGCCGGCTCAGGTCATGTCGTCGTAGCGCCGCTCGATCGGCTGCGGTGCCGCGACCGGTTCCGGGCCGGTGATCGGCTCGCTGGCGTCGACCCGCCCACCCGCGGTCACCGGCTCCGGCTCGGTCTCCAGCGGGGAGACCTCGTCGTCGTCCAGCCCGGCGTAGATCTCCTTGCCGCGTCCCCGCCGCCGGTCGTTGAGCATCGCCACCCCGACCGCCCCGAAGTAGAGCGCGCAGAGGCAGATGGCCAGCGCGGTCATCCCGAACGGGTCGGGCGTGGGCGTGACGATCGCGGCGAAGAGGAAGAAGACGAAGACGGCGATCCGCCACCAGCCGAGCATCTTCCGGCCGCTGACCAGGCCGACGAAGTTGAGCATCAGCACGATCAGCGGGAACTCGAACGCCACCCCGAACATCAGGATCATGTTCGTGACGAAGGAGATGTACCGGGTGATCTCCAGCGTGTTCGCCACGTCCTCGCCGGCGAGGCCCACCAGGAATTCGAGCCCCTTGGAGACCACGAAGAAGGCCAGCACGGCGCCAGCCGCGAAGAGCGGGGCGGCCAGCGCGGTGAAGACGTAGGCGTACTTCCGCTCGTGCCGGTGCAGGCCGGGAGCGATGAACGCCCAGAGCTGGTAGAGCCAGACCGGTGCGGCGATGATGAGCCCGACCCAGAGCGCGATCTTCAGGTCGAGCAGCAGGACGTCCGCCGGGCCGAGCTGGGTGAACTGGCACTTGCCGTCCACCACCGAACCGTCGAGCTGGCAGTACGGCTCCTGGAGCAGGCTGCGGACCGGGCGGGCCAGCCAGATGCCGAGCCCGAAGCCGACCACGATCCCGATGGAGGCCCGGAACAGACGGTCACGCAGCTCCCGGACGTGCTCGATGAGCGTCATCGAGCCGTCGGAGGCTCGCTCGAACTTGCTCGGACCACGCCGACGCAGGGCGAAGGCCACGGCGACCGGCCCCGGTCAGTTGTCGCGGACGCGCTGCACCGGGTCGTTGACCGGCGGCGCGGGCGGCTGGTAGCCGGGCTGGTGCACGCTGGTCGGGTGGACCGTGGAGTCACCCGGCAGCGGCTGCCGTCCCGACTGCGCGTCGGCCTTCTCGGCCAGGTCCTTGTCGTCCTCGGAGAGACTCTTGGTCTCGGCCTTGATGATCCGCAGCGAGCGGCCGAGCGAGCGGGCCGCGTCCGGAAGCCGCTTCGCGCCGAAGAGCAGGATCAGCACAGCCACGAGTACGAAGATGTGCCACGGCTTGAGGGCGCCCATGGAAGCTCCAGTTCGATGTTCGTCCGGCGATGGGGTGTCCTGGCCCATCGTACGTGCGTCGGGAGGGACTGCCACCTGCCGGGCTGGTGTCTTTCCGGCCGGCTGGTGAAGTCTTGACCAACGCCGGGCATCCGTCAACAGGGCTATTGCTCGCCCCCGCGCTTGGCCCGGATCAGCACGAGCCGCTGCTGGAGCACCTCGACCTGCTGCTGCATCGCCTCCGCCCGGTCCTGCACCGACAGGGCGACGCGCTGGAGATCCTCGGCCTGCTCCTGCCGGCGCTGCAACGCCAGGGCGGCCCGACGCAGCCGGGGCATCCGGACCAGCACCCGGCGGACCGCCAACCCGAGCACCACCAGCCCGGCCACCAGGGCCGCGAGCACGATCCACTTCACCACGTCGGCCAGCCTAGTGGCTGCCGGCCGATGCCGCCGGCTCGGCGCCGGGCGGCGCTCCGGCACCGGGGACCAGCTCGACGCCCGGCCCCGGGTCGCGCGCTGCCCCCTCCGGCGGCGGGCTGGCGTACGCGTCGAGGGCGGCGGCGGCCCGGTCGCGTACCTGGTCGGCGAGTTCCGGCGGGGCGACCACGGTGACGTCCGGTCCGAGCCCGAGCACGAAGCGGCGGGCCCAGGCCAGGTCCGTCACGCGGAGCGAGACCAGCCACTCCCGGCCGGCCCGGTCGACATCCCGCGACCCGTCGACGGAGCCGGGATCCGGCTCGACCCGCTCGCACGGGTAGTACTCGGTGATCCAGCGGCTGGCCCGGCCGACCCGCAGCGTCACCAGCGGCAGGTCCTGGTCGGGCCGGAAGATGCCGGCGCTCAGGTCGTGCAGCCTGGCCTGCGGGGGCGGTGCGGCCGGCTCGTCGAGCTCGACGAGCGCGTCGATCCGGTCGGCTCGGAACAGCCGCATCGACTCCGCCCGCCGGCACCACGCCTCCAGGTAGGCGAGGCCGCCGACCATCAGTACCCGGATCGGGTCGACGGTGCGGTCGGTGGTCTCGTCCCGGGTCGCGGCGTAGTAGGTGATCCGCAGCGCCCGGCCCCGCTGCACCGCGCCGCGCAGCGCCGCGACCCGGTCGCTGTCGCCCGGCATCCGCACCGCGACCGGCGCGTCGGCGAGTTCGCCGGCCGCGCTTTCGATCTTGGCGAGGGCCCGTTCGATCGCGTCCCGGTTCGCCATCCCCGGCGTCTCGGCGAGCATCCGCAGCGCCACCACCAGCGCCAGCGCCTCGTCCGGGGTGAGCCGCAGCGGCCGGTCGATCCCGGCGTCGTAGGTGATGGTGACCCGGTCGCCGTCGAAGGCCATGTCGATCAGGTCGCCGGGCCCGTATCCGGGCAGGCCGCAGACCCAGAGCAGCTCCAGGTCCTCGCGGAGCTGCCGCTCGGTCACCCCGAGGTCGGCCGCCGCCTCGGCCAGCTCGATCCCGGGCCGGGCCAGCAGGTACGGCACGAGGTTCAGCAGTCGGGCCAGCCGATCGGCCGAGGTCCGTGCGCCGCCGCCGGACCGTTGCGCCGGACGAGTCACGCCGGCTCCCCCCTCTGGTTCAGTCCCGGGGCGCCCGGCCCCGCTCTCCCCCGCCTACGTCGACGCCCGGGCGGTGGCCAGCTCGTCGTACCGGGCGGTGATCTCCTTGAGTCGCTGGATGACGGCGTCCCTGATCTCCGGTGGTTCGAGCACCCGGAGATCCGGGCCGTAGCCGACGAGCCTACCGGCCAGCGACTCGGCGTCGGCGTACGGCAGCACCAGCCGGTCGCCGTCCGGAGCACTGGTCACCTCCTGGGCCCACCGGCGCAGCCCGGCGGCCCGGCCCGGTCGGACCAGCACGGTGGCCCGGCCGGAGTGCTCCACCGGACCGGACCACTTTGCGACGTGGCTGATCAGGTCGACGCCGACCGGCGGCGCGAACGAGTCGGGGCCGTCGAGCATCCGGACGGCACCGCCGACGATCCGGGAGAGCCGGAAGCAGCGGGGCGCGTCGCGGTCGAGGTCGTGCCCGACCACGTACCACCGGGCGCGCCAGCAGACCACACCCCAGGGTTGCAGCCGGCGGCTGGTCGGGGCGTCGCCGTCGGGGACCCGGTAGTCGAAGCGGACCGTGCGCCGCTCCCGGGCGGCGGCGGTCAGCGGCGCGAACGCCGGGTCGACGGTGACCACCGGCTCCATCCCGAGGGTGGCCTGCGGGTCGACGTCGACGCCGGCGGCGCGGAGCTTGGCCAGCCCGGAGGAGGCCGCCGCGGCCAGCCCGGCGTGCCGCCAGAGCCGGGCGGCGATCCCCACCGCCGCCGCCTCGTCCGGCTCCAGCGGGATCTCCGGCAGCGCGTACTCCCGGTGCGCGATCCGGTAGCCCGGCTCGGCGTCGAAGGCGCTGGCCGTGCCGGTCTCCAGCGGCACGCCCAGCTCCCGCAGCTCGGCCTTGTCCCGCTCGAACTTGCGCTGGAATGCCTCGTGGTCACGTGGATCGTCCGGATCGTGCTCGTAGCCCGGCACGGTCGCGGCGATCTGCGCGGCGGTCAGGAACCGTCGCGTGGAGAGCAGACAGATCACCAGGTTGACCAGGCGTTCGGTACGGGTCCGCGACACGACACAGACGCTAGCAGTGTCGGATCACGAACCGGGTACCCGCGCGGCGGGTGACCGCCGGTCCACCGGCCCACCAGCGGTGCCGGGCTCCTAGGCTGACGCCATGGCCGAACGGAACGGCACCTCGGAGAGCGTCGGCACGGTCGTGGTGGCCGGGCTGGCCAACCTGGCGATCGCGCTGGCCAAGCTGGTCGCCGGGGTGATCTCCGGCTCGGCCGCGATGCTCTCCGAGGGCGCGCACTCGATCGCCGACACCACCACCGAGGTGCTGCTCTTCACCGCGCTGCGCCGGGGTGCCCGCCCCGCCGACCGGATACATCCGTTCGGCTACGGCAAGGAGAGCTACGTCTGGGCGTTCATCGCCGCGGTCTTCACCTTCGTGGTCGGCGCCGGGTTCTCGATCACGCACGGGGTCAACACGATCCGGTTCGGTGAGCACACCGGTGAGTTCCTGGTCGCGTACGTCGTACTGGTGATCTCGTTCCTGATCGAGACGGTGTCGCTGACCCGGGCGGTCCGGCAGATCCGCCGGGCCTCCCGGGAACGCGGGATCAGCGGGGCCCGCTACCTGCGCAACACCGCGGACACCACGGTCAAGGCGGTCTTCCTGGAGGACACCGCCGCGCTGATCGGGATCTCGGTGGCCGCGGCCGGGCTCGCCCTCTCCCAGGCCACCGGGAGCGAGCTCTGGGACGGGGTGGCCTCGATCGTGATCGGCCTGCTGCTGCTGGTGGTCGCCACCATCCTGGCCCGGAGCAACATCTCGCTGCTGGTCGGCCGGGCGGTCCCGCAGGCGATGTACGACCAGATCCACCGCGAGCTGTCGGCGCTGCCGACCGTGCAGCGGGTCGACACCCTGCTCACCATGCACCTGGGCCCGGACGACATCCTGGTCGCGGCAAAGGTCGACTTCCGGGACGAGGCGACCGGCGCCGACATCGAGGCCGGTGCCGAGGAGGCCGAACGGCGGCTGGTCGGGCGCTTCCCGCACATCCGGTACGTCTTCCTCGACCCGACCCGGACCGGCCAGCCGTAGCCGGCTACCCTGCCGGCCATGGTGCGATGGCGGTCCGGCACGGTCACGGCGCTGCGGCGGCGGTGGCGCGGCGCGGTCGAGCTGGAGGTCCGGCAGGCCGACGGCACCGCGGTGCGGGCGCTGGCCTATCCGGAGCTGGTCGGCGACCCGCAGCCCGGCGACCGGGTGCTGATGAACGTCGGCGCGCTGCTGATGGGGCTCGGCACCGGCGGGTACGCCATGGTGGTGGCGCTGCCGGACCGGCTGCCGCCCGACCCGCCCGAGACGGTCGAGACCCGGGACGCCGGGCACCTGGTCAAGGCCCGCTACACCCCGCTGCAACCGATCGTGCTCGGTGTCGACGAGGAGGCGTCCCCGCACCGGGCCGCGCTTGTCGACGCCGACGACCTCGCGGGGCTGCCGGTGGTCACCGCCGACCTGCACTCGGCGCTGCCGGCGATCGTGGCCGGGATCCGGGCCGACGCGCCGGACGCCCGGATCGGTTACCTGATGACCGACGGCGGCGCGCTGCCGGCCTGGTTCTCCCGCACCCTGGACGGGCTGCGCGGGCAGCTCGCCGGCACGGTCAGCGTCGGCCAGGCGTTCGGCGGCGACCTGGAGGCGACCAACCTGCACAGCGGGCTGCTCGCCGCCCGGCACGTGCTCGGGGCCGACGTGGCGATCGTCGCGCAAGGGCCGGGCAACCTGGGCACCGGCACCCGGTGGGGTTTCTCCGGGGTGGCCGTCGGCGAGGCGGTCAACGCGGTCGCCGCGCTCGGTGGCCGGCCGGTCGGCTCGCTGCGGATCTCCGGCGCCGATCCCCGGGAGCGGCATCGCGGGCTCTCGCACCACAGCGCCACCGCGTACGGCCGGGTGGCGCTCGCCGCCGCCGACCTGGTGCTGCCGGCGGAGCTGCCGCCGGAGCTGGCCACGCTGGTCGAGCCGGCCCTGGCCCCGCTCGCCGACCGGCACCGGATCGTCCGGGTGCCGGTGCACGGGCTCGACGAGGCGCTGCGGACGGCACCGGTCACCCTCTCGACGATGGGCCGAGGGCTCGCCGAGGAGCACGCCTATTTTCTGGCCGCGGCCGCCGCCGGCCGGCACGCCGCCAGCCTGCGCTGATCCGCCCGGACAGATCCCGACGGGCGGTCAGCTCAGGAAGACCAGCGCCAGCCAGCCGGCGACGACCAGCACGAGGATGAGCGTCAGCACCCAGGTGGGCACGGTGTACTCGCCCCGCCGGTTGCGCTCGATCTCCTCGCGGATCTTCGCGCGCCGCCGCTCGATCCGGTTCTGCCGGACCAGGTCGGGGCGGCGGTGCTCGTCGTCGTCGTTCGGGCCCGTCGGATGCGTCATGGCGGGGGTCAGCCTAACCAATCGCGCCGGGCACCGGCCGCGCGCCGGCCGAGCCGACTCACATGCTCGCGATCAGCCGCTCGACCCGCTCGTCGTACGCCCGGAACGGGTCCTTGCAGAGCACCGTGCGCTGGGCCTGGTCGTTGAGCTTGAGATGCACCCAGTCGACGGTGAAGTCCCGGCGCTTCTCCTGGGCGTGCCGGATGAACTCGCCGCGCAGCCGGGCCCGGGTGGTCTGCGGCGGGGTCTCCTTCGCCTCGAAGATCTCCGGGTCGGTGGCGATCCGGTCCACCTGCTTGCGCCGCTCCAGCAGCGCGTAGAGGCCGCGCCCCCGGCGCAGGTCGTGGTAGGCGAGGTCCATCTGGGCGATCCGCGGGTGCGAGAGCGGCAGGTCGTTCTTGCGCTGGTAGCGCTCGATGAGCTGGAGCTTGGTGACCCAGTCGATCTCCCGGGCCACCGGGTCCAGGTCGCCGGTCTCGACCGCGCGCAGCACCCGGCCCCAGAGCTCGACGACCCGCTTCGCGGTCTGGTCGCCGCCGCGCCGCTCGACGAACTCGGTCGCCTTGGCGAGGTATTCCTGCTGGATCTCCAGCGCGCTGATCTCCTTGTTGGAGGCGAGCCGGACCTTGCGCCGCCCGGTGATGTCGTGCGAAACCTCCCGGATCGCCCGGATCGGGTTCTCCAGCGACAGGTCCCGCATCACCACCCCGGCCTCGATCATCCGCAGCACGATGTCGGCGCTGCCGACCTTGAGCAGCGTGGTGACCTCGTTCATGTTCGAGTCACCGACGATGACGTGCAGCCGCCGGTAGCGCTCCGCGTCGGCGTGCGGCTCGTCCCGGGTGTTGATGATCGGCCGGCTGCGGGTGGTCGCCGAGGAGACGCCCTCCCAGATGTGCTCGGCGCGCTGCGAGAGGCAGTAGACGGCGCCGCGCGGGGTCTGCAGCACCTTGCCGGCACCGCAGATGAGCTGCCGGGTGACCAGGAACGGGATCAGCACGTCGGCCAGCCGGCCGAACTCGCCGTGCCGGGAGACGAGGTAGTTCTCGTGGCAGCCGTACGAGTTGCCGGCCGAGTCGGTGTTGTTCTTGAACAGGTAGATCTCGCCGGCGATGCCCTCGTCGTGCAGCCGCTTCTCGGCGTCGACAAGCAGGCCCTCCAGGATCCGCTCGCCGGCCCGGTCGTGGGCGACCAGGTCGGCTACCGAGTCGCACTCGGGGGTGGCGTACTCCGGGTGGGAGCCGACGTCGAGGTAGAGCCGGGCGCCGTTGCGCAGGAAGACGTTGCTCGAGCGCCCCCAGGAGACCACCCGGCGGAAGAGGTAACGGGCGACCTCGTCCGGGGACAGCCGCCGTTGGCCGCGGTAGGTGCAGGTGACACCGTACTCGGTTTCAAGGCCGAAGATTCGCCGCTCCATGCTTGGAGATTAGTCGCCCGGAGCCGGAGTTGGTCACTGTCGGGTCGCGGAGTTGCGCGGCAATTGCGCCACCCGCCGCGCCGGGGCGGTCACCGCCCGGGATCGTCGAGGATGCCGAAGAGGTACTCCCCGTAGCCACTGCGGCACAGCGGCCCGGCCAGCTCGCGGAGTTCGTCGTCGGAGATGAGTCCGCTACGCCAGGCCACCTCCTCGATACAACCCACCTTCAGGCCCTGCCGCTCCTCGAGCACCCGGACGAACTCGCCGGCCTGGACCAGCGAGGTGAAGGTGCCGGTGTCCAGCCAGGCGGTGCCCCGGTCCAGGGTGGTGACCTGGAGTCGCCCCGCCGACAGGTACGTCTGGTTCACCGCCGTGATCTCCAGCTCGCCCCGGTCGCTCGGGGTCAGCCCTCTGGCGATCTCCACCACGTCGTTGGCGTAGAAGTAGAGGCCGGGCACGGCATACCGCGACTTGGGCTTCTCCGGCTTCTCCTCGATCGACAGCGCGCGCCCGTCGGAGTCGAACTCGACAATCCCGTAACCCTCACAGTTCGCCACCGGATAGGCGAAGATCCGGCCACCCTCCGGATCGTCGTTGCGGGCCAGGCTCCGGCCCAGACCGGCGCCGTAGAAGATGTTGTCCCCGAGAATCAGCGCGACCGACTCCCCGGCCAGGAACTCCTCGCCGAGAAGAAACGCCTGGGCGATACCGTCCGGGCTCGGCTGGACGGCGTATTCCAGGCGCAGCCCCCACTGGGCTCCGTCCCGCAGCAGGCGCCGGAACTGTGCCTGGTCGTCGGGGGTGGTGATGATGAGTATTTCCCGTATTCCGGCCATCACCAGAGTCGAGAGCGGGTAGTAGACCATGGGTTTGTCGAAAATCGGCATGAGCTGTTTCGATACCGCCTGGGTGATCGGCCAGAGTCGTGATCCGGTGCCGCCCGCCAGCAGGATTCCGCGCATTTGCGCAGGTTACCGGGGACGGGCCCGCCCGAAAGTCAATTCGCCGACAGTGCCGCTACCGTCCTCGCCGACCCGCACCGCGTAGACTTTCCGAATCATGAGGATCCTCGTGACCGGTGGAGCCGGATTCATCGGTTCTGAATACGTACGAATGTTGCTGACCGGGACCGCTCCCCGGCTCGCGCCGGGCGCGGTCACCGTGCTGGACAAGCTCACCTACTCCGGCAACCTGGCCAACCTCGACCCGGTACGCGCCGACCCCCGGCTCCGGGTCGTGGTCGGCGACATCTGCGACCCGGCCCTGGTCGACGAGGTGACGGCCGGCCACGACGTCGTGGTGCACTTCGCGGCCGAGTCCCACGTCGACCGCTCCATCCACCGGGCCGCGCCCTTCGTCACCACCAACGTGCTCGGCACGCAGACCCTGCTGGAGGCCGCGCTGCGGCACCGGGTCGGCCGGTTCGTGCACGTCTCCACCGACGAGGTCTACGGCTCGATCGAGCGGGGCTCCTGGACCGAGACGACGCCACTGGCGCCGAACTCTCCCTACTCGGCGGCGAAGGCCGGCTCCGACCTGCTCGCCCTGGCCTATCACCGCACCTACGGGATGGACGTGGTGCTGACCCGCTGCTCCAACAACTACGGGCCGTACCAGTTCCCCGAGAAGGTCATCCCGCTCTTCGTCACCAACCTGCTCGACGGCGGCACCGTGCCGCTCTACGGCGACGGCGGCAACGTCCGGGACTGGCTGCACGTGCACGACCACTGCGTCGGCATCGCCCTGGTGCAGGACAAGGGGCGCCCCGGCGAGGTGTACCACATCGGCGGCGGCACCGAGCTGACCAACCGCGAGCTGACGGGGCGGTTGCTCGCCGCCTGCGGCGCCGGCGGGGACCGGGTCAGGCCGGTCGCCGACCGGATGGGGCACGACCGCCGCTACTCGCTGGACATCACCAAGATCAGTGAAGAGCTCGGGTACGCGCCCAGCATCGACCTCGACCGCGGCCTCGCCGGGACCGTCGCCTGGTACCGGGAGAACCGGGCCTGGTGGGAGCCGCTCAAGGCACCGCTCACCGGTGCGGAGACCGGCCGCCCCGGGCCGGCCGTGCCGTGACCGGGCGGCGGGGAGCGGAGCCGCCGCGCTGGCTGGTGACTGGTGCGGGCGGGATGCTGGGGCGGGACCTGGTGGCCGTGCTCGCCGACCGGCACGCGGGGCGGGTCACCGCCGCCACCCGGGCCCAGCTCGACGTGACCGACCGGGCCGCGGTCCGGGCCGCCGTCACCGGGCACCAGCTCGTGGTGAACGCGGCCGGCTGGACCGATGTGGACGGCGCGGAGCAGGGTGAGGCGGCCGCCACCGAGGTCAACGGCACCGGCGTCGCCAACCTGGCGGCGGCCTGTGCCGGGGCCGGCGCCCGGCTGCTGCACGTCTCGACCGACTACGTCTTCGCCGGTGACGCCGACCGGCCCTATCCGGAGGACGCCCCGACCGCTCCGGTCAACGCGTACGGGCGCAGCAAACTCGCCGGGGAACTCGCCGTGCGCCGGCTGCTTCCGGAGACCGGCTACCTGGTCCGGACCGCGTGGCTCTACGGGGCGCACGGCCCCAACTTCGTCACCACCATGCTCCGGCTGGCGGCGCGGCGTCAGCACCTCGACGTGGTGGACGACCAGATCGGACAACCGACCTGGTCGTACGCGCTCGCGGAGCGGCTGGCCGACCTCGGCGCGGCCGGTTGGCGGGGCACCGCCCCGGCCGGGACCTACCACGGCACGGCCACCGGCCAGACGAGCTGGTACGGGCTGGCCCGCGAGGTCTTCGCCCGCACCGGGCTCGATCCGGACCGGATCCGGCCAGTCGGCAGTGACCGCTTCCCCCGCCCGGCCCGCCGCCCCGGCTACAGCGTCCTCGGGCACGGCGGCTGGTCCCGGGCGGGCCTACCGCCGCTGGCGGAGTGGCGGTCGATGCTCGCCGAGGCGCTGCACCCCGGCGGCGCGCTCCGCGCCGCCACCCGGCCGGCGGAACCTGTCCCCGGCCACCGATGACCGGGACACGACGGTAGCCGCCAAGCCCTACTTCGGCTTCTCCTCGCCGGTGCCGCCGGGCGGCTTCTGCTTGCCCTTGCCCTTGCCCTCCAGGTCCGCCGAGCCGGCGGACTCGGCCGGCTTGTCCGGGCCGGGAGCCGGCGCCTTCGGCTCGGCCGCCGGCTCCTCGTCGCCGTCGGCCGTGGTCGGTGCGCCGCCGAGCAGCGAGTCCAGTGCGGCGCCGGTGATCCGGCGGAAGGTGCGGCCGACCCGCCGCCGGTCCAGGATCGCCACCTCGAGCTGGCTCGCCGCGATGGTCCGGGGGGCGCCGCCGTCGCCGCCGACGCTGCCCAGCGCCCGAATCGCCAACCGGACCGCCTCGTCGAGCGGCATGTCCGGCCGGTGCTCCTCGCGCAGCGCCCCGGTGACCGCCTCGGCCTGGCCGCCCATCGCCATCCGGCCCGGCTCGTCGTTGACCGAACCGTCGTAGGTGATCCGGTAGAGCTCGTCCGTCTCGGGCGTGCTGCCCACCTGCGCGACGCAGATCTCCACCTCGAAGGGCTTGGACTGCTCGGTGAAGATCGCGCCGAGCGTCTGGGCGTACGCGTTGGCCAGGGCCAGGCCGGTGACGTCCCGCCGGTCGAAGCTCAGCCCGGTGGCGTCGGCCATCCGGACCCCCGCCCGGCGCAGGTTCTCGAACTCGTTGTAGCGGCCGACGGCGGCGAAGGCGACCCGGTCGTAGATCTCGCTGACCTTGTGCAGGGCGCTGGAGAGGTTTTCCGCCACGAAGAGCACGCCGCCGGAGTAGCTGAGCGTCACGGCGCTCCGGCCGCGCGCGATGCCCTTGCGGGCCAGCTCCGAGCGGTCGCGCATGATCTGCTCGGGTGAGGCGTAGAACTGCATGGCCACGGCGGCGGTTCTCCTGTCCGGTTCTGCTGGCGACGGCGGTTTACGGGGGTGTGACGGCGGCTCAGCCGCCCGGGTTCTCCATCCGGGCGGCGACCACCGCTTCGGCGACCTCGGCCGCCTCGGCGTCGGAGAGCCGGTGGGTGCCCTCCGCGGTCGCCGTCATCACCACCGGATAGATGCGGCGGCTCAGGTCGGGGCCGCCGGTGGCGCTGTCGTCGTCGGCGGCGTCGTAGAGGGCCTCGACGGCGATCCGGGTGGCGTCGGCGGTGCTGAGGCCGGGACGGTAGCGCTTCTTCAGCGCCGCCTTGGCGAAGAGCGAGCCGGAGCCGATCCCGTCGTATCCGGTCTCCTCGTACGGCCCGCCGGCCACGTCGAAGCTGAAGATCCGGCCGGCCCTGGCCGGGTCGGTGGCGGCCAGGTCGAAGCCGGCGAAGAGCGGGATCACCGCCAGCCCCTGCATCGCCGCGCCGAGGTTGCCCCGGATCATCGCGGCGAGCCGGTTGGCCTTGCCGTCGAGGGAGAGCATCGCTCCCTCGATCTTCTCGTAGTGCTCCAGCTCCACCTGGAAGAGGCGCACCATCTCCAGGGCGATGCCCGCCGTGCCGGCGAAGCCGACCAGGGAGTATTCGTCGGCCGGGTGCACCTTGCGGATGTCCCGGCTGGAGATCAGGTTGCCCATGGTGCCGCGCCGGTCGCCGGCCATCAGCACGCCCTCGGCGGTGGTCAGCGCGACGATGGTGGTGGCGTGCGGGACGAGGTCGCTGGCGGATCCGGGCGGCAGCGGGCGGCGACCGGGCAGCAGGTCGGGGGCTGCCGCGCTCAGGAACTGGCTGAACGAGGACGTCCCGACGTTGAGGAACGCGTCGGGTAGACGCCCGCTTGGATCAAAAGCCGCTGCCACGTGCTCCCTCTCAACTCTCTCTCGTCACATCGCCCGGAACCCCACGTCGGCGCGGGAACGGGGCGAGGCCACCGTTGCGGTTGAAGCAGAGTATCCCCCGGATCTCCGCGGCGCGATGATCGCCACCATCGTGTTGTGCGAGCGTCGACGGGCCGGCCGAGGCACCCGGCTCGGGGCCGCCCGCCCGGCGCGGTGCGGCCGCACCCACCGGGGGAGGGCTACTCTCCGCCCTTCTGAACGTAGCCCCGGACGAACTCCTCCGCGTTCTCCTCGAGTACCGAGTCGATCTCGTCCAGCAGGTCGTCGACGTCCTCGGTGATCTCCGCGTGCCGCTCGGCGACCTCCGGGTTCGCCTCGGTAGTGGCCTCGTCGACCTCCTGGTCCCGGCGCGCCTTGCCGGACTGCGACTGACCGCCGGTGTCACGGGTAGCCATGCTGCTGCCTCCTCCACGATCGCCTGGGGAAAACTTACCTCGGATGGCCGACGAATCGGCCGGCACCGCCCCGGCGGGCGGCCGGCCGGCACCCCGGCCGGCCCGGCTCAGCCACCGGTGATGGTCTCCAGTAGGTCCTTGGCGCTCGCACACCGGTCGAAGAGCGCCCCGACGTGCTTGCGGGTGCCGCGCTCGGGCTCCATCATCGGCACCCGCACCAGCGACTCCCGGCCGACGTCGAAGATGACCGAGTCCCAGCTCGCCGCCACCACCTCGGAGGCGTACTGGGCCAGGCAGCGGCCCCGGAAGTAGGCCCGGGTGTCCTCCGGCGGCTCGGTCATCGCCGAGCGGGTCAGCTCGTCGGGCAACAGCGTCGCCATCGAGCCCCTGCTGACCAGCCGGTGGTAGAGGCCCTTCTCCGGGCGCACGTCGGAATATTGCAGGTCGACCAGTTGCAGCTTGTGCGAGGCCCAGCCGAGCTTCTCCCGCTCCCGGTAGCCCTCCAGCAGGCGCAGCTTCGCCACCCAGTCCAGCTCGCCGGCGCAGAGCATCGCGTCCCGGCCGAGCCGGTCCAGCACGCTCTCCCAGCGGTCGAGCACGTCCGCGGTGTCGTGGTCGAGGTCGTCGCCGTACCGGTCGTCCACAAAGGAACGGGCCCGCTCGAGGTACGCCCACTGCAGGTCGAGTGCGGTGAGCCGGCGGCCGTCGCGGAGCCGGAGCCGGTGCGACAGCGAGGGGTCGTGGCTGACCGCCTTGAGCTCGCCCACCGGGTCGGCGATCGCCAGGTCGGGGCTGAGCGCCTTCTCCTCGATCATGGTGAGGACCAGGGCGGTGGTGCCGACCTTGAGGTAGGTGGAGATCTCCGACAGGTTGGCGTCGCCGATGATGACGTGCAGCCGGCGGTACTTGTCGGCGTCCGCGTGCGGCTCGTCCCGGGTGTTGATGATCGGCCGCTTCAGCGTCGTCTCCAGGCCGACCTCGACCTCGAAGAAGTCGGCCCGCTGCGAGATCTGGAAGCCGGGCTGCGAACCGTCCTGGCCGATGCCGACCCGGCCGGCGCCGCAGACGATCTGCCGGGTCACGAAGAACGGCGTCAGGTACGCCACGATGTCGGCGAACGGTGTCTGCCGGCGCATCAGGTAGTTCTCGTGCGCGCCGTAGCTGGCGCCCTTGTTGTCGGTGTTGTTCTTGTAGAGGTGGATCGGGTGCGTGCCCGGGATGGTGGCGGCGCGCCGGGACGCCTCGGCCATCACCCGCTCGCCCGCCTTGTCCCAGCGGACCAGGTCGAGCGGGTTGGTCACCTCGGGGGTCGAGTATTCCGGGTGGGCGTGGTCGACGTAGAGCCGGGCGCCGTTGGTCAGTATCACGTTGGCCAGCCCGAGATCCTCGTCGGCCAACGCCTCCGCCGGGTCGTAGGCGGCACCGGAGTAGGTGAAGCCGCGGGCGTCCCGCAGCGGCGACTCCTCCTCGTAGTCCCACCGGGCCCGACCGCCCCGGGCCAGCTCGGGGCGGGCACCGTAGGCGTTCACCACCTGCGAGGAGGTCACCATCGGGTTCGCTCCGGCCTGGCCGGGCACGGAGATGCCGTACTCCACCTCGGTGCCCATGATCCGCCGTACGCTCATGCCGCCGCCTCGCTCCGCTCACCCATGCTGTCGAGCCTAGTCCGCACCGTCGCCGGGTTGTTCGCCCGGTGTGTCGACACGGCCACGGTACGCCCTCAACGCCCCTTTGCCCGTTCCGGTGCCGACATCCTCGGTCCGGTGTCGGGGATCCCGGCACCGGACAGGGGTCCCCGAACAGCACTGTGGGCGCCGCGATCGCGGCGCCCACAGTTGCCGTCGCACGTTACAGGTACTGGCCGGTGTTGCTGGCGGTCTCGATGGACCGGCCGGCCTCCGCGCCCTTGCCGCCGGAGACGAGGGTACGGATGTAGACGATCCGCTCCCCCTTCTTGCCGGAGATCCGGGCCCAGTCGTCCGGGTTGGTGGTGTTGGGCAGGTCCTCGTTCTCCCGGAACTCGTCGACGCAGGCGTCGAGGAGGTGCTGCAACCGCAGCCCCTTGCGGCCGGAGGAGAGGAACTCCTTGATCGCCATCTTCTTGCCCCGGTCGACGATGTTCTGGATCATCGCACCGGAGTTGAAGTCCTTGAAGTAGAGGACTTCCTTGTCGCCGTTGGCGTAGGTGACCTCGAGGAAGCGGTTCTCCTCGGTCTCCGAGTACATCCGCAGCACGACCGCCTCGATCATGGCGGCGACCGTGGACTGCGGGTCGTCGCCGTGCTCGGTCAGGTCGTCCGGGTGCAGCGGCAGCCCGGTGAGGATGTACTTGGAGAAGATGTCCTTCGCCGCCTCGGCGTCCGGCCGCTCGATCTTGATCTTCACGTCGAGCCGGCCGGGGCGGAGGATGGCGGGATCGATCATGTCCTCCCGGTTGGAGGCGCCGATCACGATCACGTTCTCCAGGCCCTCGACACCGTCGATCTCGCTGAGCAGCTGCGGGACGATGGTGTTCTCCACGTCGGAGGAGACGCCGGAGCCCCGGGTCCGGAAGACCGAGTCCATCTCGTCGAAGAAGACGATGACCGGAGTGCCCTCGCCGGCCTTCTCCCGAGCCCGCTGGAAGATCAGCCGGATGTGCCGCTCGGTCTCGCCGACGTACTTGTTGAGCAGCTCGGGGCCCTTGATGTTGAGGAAGAAGCTGGTGTGCTTCTCCTCGCCCCGCCGCTCGGCGATCTTCTTGGCCAGCGAGTTCGCCACCGCCTTGGCGATGAGCGTCTTGCCGCAGCCCGGCGGGCCGTAGAGGAGGATCCCCTTCGGCGGCCGGAGCTGGTGCTCCCGGAACAGGTCGGCGTGCAGGAAGGGCAGCTCGACCGCGTCCCGGATCTGCTCGATCTGGGCCTGCAGGCCGCCGATGTCGCCGTAGTCGACGTCCGGCACCTCCTCCAGGACCAGCTCCTCGACCTCGCTCTTCGGAATCCGCTCGTACGCGTACGCCGACCGGGGCTCGATCATGAGCGAGTCACCGGCCCGCAGCGGCGCACCGATGAGAGTCTCCGCGAGGTGGACGATCCGCTCCTCGTCGGCGTGGGAGATCACCAGCGCCCGGTCGCCGACGCCGCCGGAGGGGCTGTCCAGCACCTCCTTGAGCATGACGACCTCGCCGACCCGCTCGTAGCCGAACGCGTCGACGATGTTGAGTGCGTCGTTGAGCAGGACCTCCTGCCCACGCCGCAACTCCGCCACCTCGAGCGAGGGTGACACCGCCACCCGGAGCTTGCGACCACCCGTGAAGACGTCGACGGTGCCGTCGTCGTGCCGGGCCAGGAAGACACCGTAACCGCTCGGCGGCTGCGCCAGCCGGTCAATCTCTTCTTTGAGAGTGACGATCTGGGCGCGTGCTTCCTTGAGGGTGTTCACGAGCCGCTCGTTGTTCTCCGTGAGTCGAGCCAGCTGCGCCTGTGTCGCCGCCAGCCGTTCCTCAAGCTGCCGGACGTGTCGAGGGCTTTCGGTCAACTTGCGCCGCACCAGAGCGAGTTCCTCTTGAAGAAACGCGACCTGGGTGGAGAGATCGTGGGCCTCCTTCTCCCACCGTGCGGCGCGCGAGTCCGCGTCGTCGCTGCGTGCCACGTCCCACCTCCCCGGGGGCTTGAACGTTCTGCCCTAACACTAACCGCTATGACGCTGATTCGGTTCCACGCAACACCCTCGTCGCCGAAGCTTGATCACCGTGACAAGCTCCGGGCGGACCGGCGGCGGTGGCGTCGCGGCGCTCCCGGGGGTCCGGGACCGGCCCGCGCACGCCGCGCGAGGAGCGTGGCAGCCGCCCGGCGCCACCCCGGGATTCCCTTCCTGACCAGGCATTCCGCCCCGGACGCCCGGACCGCAGGGCGACCGGGGCAGGGTCACGCAACGGTGTCGCCAGGCTACTTTCGGTCGCCTTCGGGTGCCGGATCCGGGCCCGGGAAGCCGGAGCGGCAGGTGAAAACCGTAATGTAGGCCACTTTCCGGGCATCCCGGCACCGAGGGTCAGAGGGTGGGACGGCCGACCACCGAGGCGACCAGCCGGGCGAACTCCTCCAGCCGGGCGATCTGCCCCGCGCCGCCGTCGTCGAGCGTCTTGCCGAACCGCAGCGCGTCGTGCCGGGGCGGCAGCTGCGCCTCGTCGCCGGGCACGCCCTCGTCGAGGGAGCTGAGCAGCAGGTAGACGTCGATGCTGTCGACCCGGATCTGGCCGTTCTGCGTGCGGCTGAGCCGCCGCCGGCAGCCCACCTCGCTCACCGTCGAGACCGGCACCACCCGCAACGACGAGGTCATCGAGCCGGCCGGGCCGTCGTCGGGCGGCACGTCCTCGCCGTGCCAGAGGATCAGCCGGCTGCCGTCGCAGATCGCCACCTCCTGCCAGACCCCGTTCACCTCGTTGACGAAGCGCTCCAGGGTGAAACCGAGCACCGAGGCGCCCTTCAGCACGCCGTTCAGCGCCTCCATCGCGACGTCCGGATCGCGCAGGTACGCCCGGGCGGCCGACTCCAGATCCTGGTAGGGCGACCAGTCCGGGAAGACGGCCGGCAGATCTCCCCCGCCGAACGCCGGCCGGCTCATGCCGGCACCCCGCCGTGCTCGGCACGCCCGCAGATGCGTCGACTCCGGCGGGAAGGGGTCATTCCGCGGCCCGCCCGGAGGTCGCCTCGTCCCGCTGCGCCTGGCGGCGCAGCGCGTACGCCTCGGCGCCCTTGCTGGGCTTGCGCCGGCGCGGCGGCGCGGTTACCCCGGGCGCGAGCCGGCGGCTCGAGACGAGGAAGGCGGTGTGCGCGATCATGCGGTGGTCCGGGCGTACGGCGAGGCCGTCGGCGTGCCAGTCCCGCACCAGCGACTCCCAGGCGCGCGGCTCGGTGAACCCGCCACGCTCCCGCAGCGCCTCGACCAGCTCGGAGAGCTGGGGCGTGGTGGCGACGTAGCCGATGAAGACCCCGCCCGGGACCAGGGCGCGTTCGACCAGGTCGAGTGCCTCCCAGGGGGTGAGGAGGTCAAGGATGATCCGGTCGAAACCGGACTCCCGGCAGCTCGCCACGTCGCCCACCCGGAGTGTCCAGGCTGGATGCGGTCCACCGAAGAAGGATTCCACATTTCTGCGCGCGATCTCGGAGAAGTCCTCGCGCAGTTCGTAAGAATGCACCTCGCCGTCCGGACCGACGGCCCGCAGCAGCGAGCAGGTCAACGCGCCGGAGCCGGCGCCGGCCTCCAGCACCTTCGCGCCGGGGAAGATGTCCCCCATCGTCACGATCTGGGCGGCGTCCTTGGGATAGATCACCTGGGCGCCGCGCGGCATCGACAGGACGTAGTCGGCCAGCAGCGGCCGCAGCGCCAGGTACGCCGTACCGCCGGTCGAGGTGACCACGCTCCCGTCCGGCAACCCGATCAACGCGTCGTGCTCCAGGGCGCCGCGGTGGGTGTGGAACGCGCGCCCGGGCTCCAGCGTGACGGTGTGCATCCGGCCCTTCGGGTCGGTGAGCTGCACCCGGTCGCCGGGGCGGAACGGGCCCCGGCGGGCCGGCACCGGTGCGTGCGGGGCGGCGGGTACGGCGGTGGGCTGTGCGGTCACTGAGTCATCTTCCGTTTCGGCTCCAGGAGCTGCGCCAGGTCGGCGATGTGCAGAACGCCGACCACATCTTCGCCTGACGTCACCAGGTACTGCGCGCCCGGGTGGGCCTGCACGGCGTGCACCACCTGCTCCCCGCCGAGCCCGACGGCGAGACTCGGCACCGCGTCCACGCCCCGGGCGACCGCGTCCACCGCCACCCACGGCCGCCGTTCCACCGGCACGGCGTCGGCGGCGACCCGGTCGACAAGCGCCACCAGCCGGCCGGACGAGTCCGACACACCGAGCGCGGAGCCGCTCCGGCCGGCGTCCGCGCCCCGGCGCTGCGCCTCGGAAAGCGGCGTGCCGGTGGGCACCGAGAAGACCGGCCGGGCCAGCCGGGCCAGGTCGATCAGGGGGAACCGCCGGCTGATCCGGGCCGCCCGGATCGTCTGCCCGGCACCCTGCCAGAGGGTGAAGGCGACCAGCAGCACCAGCCCGAGTCCCAGCCACGGCAGCCCGCCCAGCCAGGTCAGCAGCGTGAAGAGCACCGCGGTGCCGATGGCCACGGCCCGGCCGAACCAGCCCGCCACCTCGGTGGCGAGGTGCCGGTCCCGGGTGAGTGCCCAGACCCCGGCCCGCAGCGCCCGGCCACCGTCCAGCGGCAGGCCGGGCAGGATGTTGAAGACCGCGACCAGCACGTTGCTCGCGGCGAGTTGGAAGGCGACCTGGTTGGCCAGGGTGCCGTCGGGCAGCGCGAGGGTGGCGGCGACACCGACCAGCCCGAGCACCAGCGAGACCGCCGGACCGGCGAGCGAGACGAGGAGGTCCACCCGGGGCGTCGGCGCGTCCCGCTCCATCTCGGTGTAGCCGCCGAGCAGTTCCAGGGTGATGCCCCGGACCCCGATGCCGAACCTGCGGGCGGTCAGCGCGTGCCCCAACTCGTGCAGCAGCACCGAGCCGAGCAGGAAGACCACGAAGCCGAAGCCGACCAGATAGCCGGCGAGCTGGGAGAGCTCGAGTTGCTGCCGGACGAACTCGCCGTACATGACGGTGATCAGGGCCACCAGCAGCAGCATGGAGGGGTTGAGATAGACCGGCACGCCGAAGACCCGGCCGATGGTGAGCCCGGGCCGGCGGGGCGGGTCGGGCCGTGGTCGTGAGTTTTCCTCCACCGGTCCGATGCTACGGAACTTTCCGCCGGACAGGTCCGCCGGTGCGGCCGGTGCGCTGGCCGACCCGGGCCGGTACGCATGGCGGGACGGGCGGGCCCGGTTCGGTCGTACCCGTGACATAGCCTTCCGGACATGGCGGCGGAGACGGTGACATCGCAGACAGCCTCGCACGGCCCGGTGGATCCGCCGGCCGACACTCCGCCCGTCCCGCAGGTCACCGCCTCGCTCTCGCCGTCCCGGGCGGCCGACTTCAAGACCTGCCCCCTGCTCTACCGGCTGCGCAGCATCGACCGGCTGCCGGAGCGGGCCAGCGTCGAGCAGGCCCGGGGCACGCTGGTGCACGCGGTGCTGGAGCGCCTCTTCGACCTGCCCGCCGAGCGGCGGACGCCGGCCGCCGCGGCCGAGCTGGTGGCGCCGCAGTGGGACCGGCTGGTGGCCGAGCAGGCGGAGCTGGCCGAGCTCTTCATTGGCGGTGACCGGGACCCGACCGGCTTCCTGGCCTCGGCCCGCGAGTTGCTCGACGGCTACTTCACCGTGGAGGATCCGCGCCGGCTGGAGCCGGCCGAGCGGGAGAGCCTCGTCTCCACCGTCGTCGACGACCAGCTGCTCATCCGGGGCTACATCGACCGGCTGGACGTCGCCCCCGACGGCGCGCTGCGGGTGGTCGACTACAAGACCGGCGGCGCGCCCCGCGAGGCGTTCGAGGCCCGGGCGCTGTTCCAGCTCAAGTTCTACGCCCTGGTGCTCTGGCGCACCCGGGGCGTGGTGCCCAGGGTGCTGCGGCTGCTCTATCTCAAGGACGCCGAGGTCTGCGACTACACCCCGGACGCCGAGGAGCTCGTCCGGTTCGAGCGCACCGTGCTGGCGCTCTGGCGCGCCATCGAGCAGGCGACCCGGGCCCGCGAGTTCCGGCCCAGGCCGAGCCGGCTCTGCGACTGGTGCAGTCACCAGGCGCACTGCCCCGCCTTCGGCGGGACGCCACCGCCGTTTCCGGAGCCGACCGAGCCGGCCGATCCCTCGGCACCGGCCCCACCGCCCGCCCGGCCCAGAGCCGCTCCGGCAGCAATCCCTGAGCCGGAGGAGGCAACCTCCTCCTGAAGGAGGAGTGCAGGGTCGCCGTCGGCGACGACCTGTCGCGCCGCAGAGCGGCTAGCGTCGCCAGCATGACCCGTACCGATGCACCCGCCCGCCCCACCGGCGGCCGGGACATCGGCGGCCGGCGCCGCTTCCGCCCCACGCCGGAACAGCGCCGGTGGCTGATCCGGGACGGGCTGCTGGCGGTGGCGGCCGTCGCGCTGGAGGTGACGTTCGTCGGCACCGCGCCGGCCGGGCTGGCGCCGCAGGGCTGGCCGGGGCTGCTCGTCTGGAGCGTCCTCTGCGCCGCCCCGATCGCGCTGCGCAGGGCCGCGCCCTGGCCGGCGGTGGGTCTGGCGGTCCCCGCCTTCGTCGCCTCGGTCCTGGTCGGCGCGCAGCCGGTCGCCGCCGGTGCCGCCTTCGTGCTGCTGACCTACAGCACCGCCGCGCTGCTCCCCCTCCGCGAGGCCGCACTCGCCGCCGCGACGATCTGGGCCCCTTCGATCACCGTCGCCCTGCTCGAACCGCCGCCGCCGGACCTCACCGAACCCTCCCCGGCCTACCTGGTCTTCACCCAGGTGCTGCTCGCGCTGGTCTGCTTCTTCGTCGGGCGTACCGTGCACGCGCGGCGGGCCACCATCCGGGCGCTGGAGGAGCGGGCCCGGGTCGCCGAGGAGAACCAGCGGTCCCTGGCCGACCAGGCGGTCGCCGACGAGCGCCGGCGGATCGCCCGGGAGCTGCACGACGTGGTCGCGCACCACGTCAGCGTGATGGGCGTACTGGCCACCGGTGCGCGCCGGGTGCTCTCCCGGGACCCGGCGGCCACCGACGGGGCGCTGGGCAGCATCGAGGAGACCAGCCGGACCACCCTGCGCGAGCTGCGCCGGCTGCTGGACGTGCTGCGCACCGACACCGAACCGGCCGCGGAACTCGCCCCGCAGCCCGGGCTCGCCGGCATCGAGGCCCTGGTCGAGCAGGTCCGGGAGGCGGGACTGCCGGTGACCCTGCGGGTCGACGGCACCCCGGGCCCGCTGGACCCGGGAGTGGCGCTGACCGTCTTCCGGATCGTCCAGGAGGCGCTGACCAACACCCTCAAGCACGCCGGCACGGCAACCGCGCAGGTGCGGCTCAGCTTCGGGATCTACTGGCTGATCGTCGAGATCTCCGACACCGGCCGGGGGCCGGCACCGGAGAGCGGACGGGTCGGGCACGGCCTGGTGGGAATGCGGGAGCGGATGGCCCTCTACGGTGGAACCCTGCGCACCGGCCCCCGCCCCGGCGGTGGCTACCGGGTCTACGCCAAGATGCCGATGGAGCAGCTGGGTGCGCCGATGGACAAGGGGGCGGCATGAGCGACGGCAGGGACACATGAGCGACGGCAGGGAGACCGGTGGCGGCAGGGAGTCGACCCGGCCGGTGCGCGTCCTCCTCGCCGACGACCAGCCGCTGCTGCGTACCGGCTTCCGGATGGTGCTGGGTGCCGAGGACGACCTCGACATCGTCGGCGAGGCCAGCGACGGCGTGGAGGCGGTGGACCTGGCCCGGCGGCTCCTTCCCGACGTGGTGCTGATGGACATCCGGATGCCCCGGATGGACGGCGTCGCCGCCACCCGGGCGATCATCGACGCCCGGCTGCCGGTACGCGTCCTCATCCTGACCACCTTCGACCTCGACGAGTACGTTGTCGGGGCGCTCCGGGCCGGGGCGAGCGGCTTCCTGGCCAAGGACGTGCCGGCGGAGGACCTGGTCACCGCCATCCGTACCGTCGCCGTCGGCGAGGCGGTGGTCGCGCCGCGCATCCTCAAGCGCCTGCTGGACCGGTTCGCGGAGTCGCTGCCGGACCCGGAGGCGGCGCCGCCGAAGGCGATCGGCGTGCTCACCGAGCGGGAGCGGGAGGTGCTGGTCCAGGTGGCCCGGGGGCTCTCCAACGCGGAGATCGCCCGGGTGCTGACGGTGAGCGAGACCACCATCAAGACCCACGTCGGGCACGTGCTGACCAAGCTCGGGCTCCGCGACCGGGTCCAGGCGGTGGTGCTGGCCTACGAGACCGGCCTCGTCCGCCCCGGCGCCTGAACCCGCCGCCGCCCCGCCCCGGCGCGGAGACCGTCCCGCCTACCCCTTCCGACGTACGCCGCAGGGCACCGTACGCCTACGACCGACAGCTCCCCGGGTCGTACCGCCGGAGGAGCGGGCCGGACGGGAGGCGTACCCGAAGACCATCCCGGCGCACGACGGCGCCACCGCTTTCCCGGCCTATCGTTCTCAGTGGTAGCCGGCGATGCAGTTAACGACGCCGACACATATCTGTCAGGGACAACCCTGATCCGTTGTCAGGGCCCACCCGCAGCGGATTGTCCGCGTCGAACTCCATCGCGGGTCGGACGCCGGAACCGCCCGCGTCACGGACCATGGATGCTGCCGGCCGGATCACGGGTCCGGCCGGACCACAATTTGTCTAGGGGGAGATGAAGGTGACCGCGACGGTAGCCCGAGGTGCGCGGATGGCGGCCCGAGCCAGCGACGTGTGGAAGGTGTACGGCAGCGGCGAGGCACAGGTCGTCGCCCTGCGCGGTATCAATGCGGAATTCGAACAGGCCCGGTTCACCGCCATCATGGGCCCATCCGGATCCGGCAAGTCCACCCTGATGCACTGCCTTGCCGGCCTCGACTCGGTAACCAGGGGAAGCATCCATATCGGCGACACCGCCGTCACCGGACTCGGTGACGCGGGTCTCACCAAACTGCGTCGGGACAAAGTCGGTTTCGTCTTTCAGCAGTTCAATCTGCTGCCCACGCTGACCGCACTGGAAAACATCCTGCTTCCGCTCTCGATCGCCGGCCGTAAACCCGATCGGGAATGGCTGGACACCGTCATCGACACCGTCGGGCTGCGGGACCGGCTGGGCCACCGCCCGGCACAGCTCTCCGGCGGGCAGCAGCAGCGGGTCGCCTGCGCCCGGGCGCTCGCCTCCCGCCCCGAGGTGATCTTCGCCGACGAGCCGACCGGGAACCTCGACTCCCGGTCCGGTGCCGAGGTGCTCGGCTTCCTGCGCCGCTCCGTCACCGAGTACGGGCAGACCATCGTCATGGTCACCCACGACCCCGTCGCCGCCTCCTACGCGGGACGGGTCATCTTCCTCGCCGACGGCCAGATCGTCTCCGAACTCGTCGAACCGACCCCGGAGACCGTGCTCGACACGATGAAGAAGCTCGACGGGCTCGCCGAGGCGGGACTCTGATGCTGCGCGCCACCCTGAAGAGCCTGCTCGCCCGCAAGGCCAGGCTGGTCGCCTCCGGCCTGGCCGTCGTGCTCGGCGTGATGTTCGTCTCCGGCGCCTTCGTCCTCACCGACACCCTGGGCCGCTCCTTCGACACCATCTTCAACGACGCGTACGCCGGAACCGACGTCGGCGTCAGCGCCAAGCCGAAGATCGAGGTGGCCGAGATGGAGGGCGAGCAGATCGCCGCCCCGTTCCCGGCCAGCACCCTGGAGCAGGTGCGCGCGGTGCCGGGGGTGGCCGGCGTCACCGGCGTGGCCGCCGCCGACGGCGCCCGGGTGATCGGCAGCAACGGCAAGGCGCTGACCTCGTTCGGTCCGCCCCAGCTCGGCTCGAACTGGACCGGCGAGAGCGACCTGGTGCGGTTGCGCGAGGGGCGCGGGCCGACCGCCGACGACGAGGTGGTGGTCAACGCGGCGGTGGCCACGGCCGGCAGGCTCGCCGTCGGCGACCGGGTCGGGATCCTGACCCGCCAGCCGAGGCGCGACTTCACCGTCGTCGGGATCTTCGGCTACAGCGGTGACCGGGACAGCCTCGGTGGCGCCCAGGAGGTGGCGTTCACCGAGCCGGTCGCCCAGGAACTGATGCTGGGCCAGCCCGGGGTCTACTCCGAGCTGAGCGTCGAGGCGGCCGACGGGGTGGCCCCGGCGACGCTGCGCGACGACATCGCGGCAACCCTCGGCGACGGCTACGTGGTCAAGACCGGCGAGCAGCTCTCCGCGGACGCCTCCGCCGGGCTGAAGGAGGGCCTCGGATTCTTCAACAACATCCTGCTCGGCTTCGCCGGGGTCGCCCTCTTCGTCGGCATCTTCCTGATCCTGAACACCTTCTCGATCATCGTCGCCCAGCGGACCCGGGAACTCGCGCTGCTGCGGGCGATCGGCGCGGGCCGCCGCCAGGTGATCGGTTCGGTGCTGGTCGAGGCCGTCGCGATCGGCCTGCTCGCCTCGGTACTCGGCCTCGGCGCCGGCATCGGGGTGGGCGCGCTGCTGGCGTACGTCTTCGGGCAGACCGCCGGTGGACTGCAACTCGCCGGGCTCGGCGTACCACCGGCCGCGGTGATCAGTGCCTTCGCCGTCGGCCTGATCGTCACGGTCGTCGCCGCGGTGCTCCCGGCGATGCGGGCCTCCCGGATCCCTCCGGTCGCCGCCATGCAGGACGTGGCGACCCCGGACCGGCCGCTGACGAAGATCTCCGCCGCCGGCGCGGTGGTGACCGCGGTCGGCGGCACCCTGATGGCGCTCGGCCTGAGCGGCAACACCGGGGACAACACCCTGCTGACCATCCTCGGCGGCGTCCTGCTCTCGTTCGTCGGGGTGGCGCTGCTGACGCCACTGATCAGCCGCCCGGTGGTCGGGCTGCTCGGCCGGATCTTCTCCTGGTCGGTGCCGGGCAAGCTGGGCCGGCTGAACTCGGGACGCAACCCGCGGCGGACCGCGATCACCGCCGCCGCGCTGATGGTCGGCATCGCCCTCGTCACCGGGGTGACGGTGATCCTCGACTCGGCCAAGAGCAGCATCACCGCGCTGGCCGAGGAGACCATCCAGGCCGAGCTGGTCATCTCCGGCGCGCAGTCCGGTCCCCGGCCGCCGAGCTTCGACCCGGCGGTGCTGGACCAGGCCGCCGCGTTGCCCGGGGTCGGCATGGTCGCCGGCATCTACGGCGACCGGGCGCTGGTCGACGGCGAGCAGTCCTGGATCACCGCGACCAGTGACGTGGCGGCGCTGCGGGAGATCTACCGGGCCACCCCGACCGCCGGCAGCATCGACACGCTCGGCCCGCACCAGATCCTGGTCGACTCCGGGACGGCGCAGGACCGCGGCCTGGCGGTCGGCGACACCGTCCCGGTGCAACTGTCCCGGGGTGACGCGCAGACCTACACGGTGACCGGGATCTACGCCGAGTCCGATCTGTTCGGCGGCTTCCTGCTGCCGGTCGGGGCGGCGAGCGACTTCGCGATGCCGCAGCCGACGCAGGCGTACCTGAAGCTGGCGCCGGGCGCCTCGGTCGACGACGTGCTGCCCAGGGTCGAGGCGCTGCTCGCGGCCAGCCCCGAGGTGTCGGTCGCCGACCGGGCGGACTTCATCGAGCAGCAGACCAGCCAGCTCGACGGGCTGCTGACAATGATCCAGATCCTGCTGGCGCTGGCGATCCTGATCGCCGTGCTCGGCATCGTGAACACGCTGGCCCTGTCGGTGCTGGAGCGGACCCGGGAGCTGGGCCTGTTGCGGGCCATCGGGCTGCGCCGGGCGCAGACCATGCGGATGATCACGGTCGAGGCGGTGGTGATCTCGGTCTTCGGTGCCCTGCTCGGGGTGGCGGTCGGCGCCGGCCTCGGCGCGGCCGTGGTCCGGGCGCTGCGGGACGAGGGGATCAGCGACCTGGTGCTGCCCTGGACCGAGATGGGGCTCTTCCTCGGCCTGGCGGCCGTTGTCGGGGTGGTCGCGGCGGTACTGCCGGCGATCCGGGCCGCCCGGCTGAACGTGCTCGGCGCGATCGCGCACGAGTGAGGCCCGCCCAGGGCCGTGGGGGTGGCCGTGGGCGACGGAGCCGGGGGTGGCGTCGGGACGGGCGCCACCCCCGGCGGTTCACGGGTGGCGGCCGGGGCACCGCCGGAGGGCGGGTCCCGGGCGAGCCGGCAGCCGGTCAGCGCGGCAGGTCGAGCGGGGCCAGCAGGTCCGCGAGCAGCTCCAGGTCCACCCCGGCCAGCGTCTGCAGCAGGCGTACGCCGTCGGCCGGGTCGACCGGCACCGCGTGCGGCACCGCGAGTACGGCGGCACCGGCGGCGAGCGCGCTGGCCACCCCGGCCGGCGAGTCCTCGATCGCCACGCAGCGGGCGATCGGCACGTCCAGCAGCCGGGCCGCGGTCAGGTACGGTTCCGGGTCCGGCTTGGTGGCGGCCACCTCGTCACCGCAGACCACCACCTCGAAGGTGTCCCGGCCGAGCGTCTCCAACGCGATCTCGACGACCGCGCGCCGGGTCGAGGTGACCAGCGCGGCCGGCACCGAAGCGGCGCGTACCGCCGTGACCAGGGCGAGTGCACCGGGCCGCCAGACCAGGTCGGTGAGGAACATCTCGCTGACCCGGCGGTCGAGCCAGGCGGCACTGGCCTCCGGATCCCGCCACGGCTGGGCCAGGTCGCTGTGCAGGATCTCCATCGAGACGCCCATGCTGGTGCCGACCATCGCCAGCCGGGCCTCCTCGGAGAGCGTCCCGCCGTAGTGCGTGGCGAGCTCCTGGAGCCCGACGTCCCACAACCGCTCGCTGTCGACGAGCGTGCCGTCCATGTCGAAGAGCACCGCGGCGGGATGCTGGCTGTTCAGGGGTTCCTCCCGGACTAGGACACGGCCCGACCGTAGCCGATGCGGCCCGGCCGTAGCCGATCATGCCAACGCCGCCCGGCACCGTCGCCGTGCCGGTGGGCGGGTGTGGCGGATGCCTCAGCACCGGCCCCTCCCCCGCCGGCGGTCACGGGTCAGCGGAGGTCGCAGGCGTCCAGCGAGCGCTCGTAGCCACCGAAGAAGGCATCGGTGCGCTGCTCGGCGCTGCCGTGCGCCCCCTCGGCGAACCACGGCTGGTCCGGATCGTCGGCGACCGCCCGCAGGCCGGCGACCAGCTCGTCGAGGTCGCCCTCCTCGATGGTGAGCGCTCCCGAACGCACCGAGTCGCCGAGGTAGGCACCGGCCATGCAGTCGGCCTGTAGCTCCTGCTGGATCGTGAAGTCGTAGCGGATGCCGAGCCGCACCTGCACGCCGTGCGCGTACTCGTGGCCCAGCAGGTAGTAGAGGAACGCGTCGCCGACCTGGCGGAAGGCGGCGACCGCCCAGTTGACGTCGTACGCGATGAAGTCGCCCGCCGAGCAGTAGACGGCGTTGTTGCGGGGAAGCCCCTGCCCGGCGCAGGCGACCTCGCCCTCCCGCTGGTACGCGACGATCCGGCGGATCGGCTGGAACCGCTCCCCCGACGCCTCGAACCGCTGGGTCCAGTACTCCTCGGCGACCTGCACGGCCCCGTCGATGTCGCTGCGGAACTCCTCGACCGTCATGGTGCCGTCGGCCCTGGTCGCGTCGTTCTCGCCGGAGGCACCCGGATCGTCCTGCGGATCCGGCCCGCCGAACGCGCAGGCGGCCGCGACGACCAGCACCGCCGTCAGCGCGATCAGCCGCCAGAGCCGGTCGGTACGGCGCAACGGGCGCATCGGGGGCCTCCCATTCGGTCGACGCAGCAGAACACTTGCCGCCCCGGATCCCGGCTAGACCCCTTTCCGAAGCGACCCGCGACCCCGCCGGCCAGCGATCGGGAGGATGCCTTTCCGATGATCGTGCCGCTGGGACGGATCCGGCGCAACCTCGGAGTTCTCATCCTGCCGACCATCGGTGTCGCGCTGGGGCGACGCACCACTGTGGACGCTGCTGGTGCTGGTCGTGACGTGTCTCGCCATCCCCGCCGCCGTCGGCCTGCACGGCGGGCCCGCGCTGGTCCGGAGGCTGCTGCTCGACGCCACCACGACCGGGGCCCGCCGGACCCGGCCCGACGCCGCCGGGCTCGGTGCCGCCCGGCGGCCCAGGACGGAGAAGTACCGCCGCCGACCGGCCGGGGAAGGATCCACCGCAGCGCGGCGGAGCCGGCCGGCGGCCCGTCCGCCGCCGGCCCGTCTTCGCCCGGAAACACCTCGGCCGGCCACACACTGGTGCCGCCCGCCCGGCGCCTCGCACCGGCGCCCACTTCGCGTTGGCCCGGTCCCCGACGATCGCCCGTTCCGACCGGGTTGTCCGGACCATCGGCGTGGTGGTCGTCCCGGCGGGTTCCGTCCCCGGCGGGCGGAGCCGGCGCGGCCGGCGGGCCGCATCCGGGTCAGGGACGTAGGCTGACGGACGTGAGGGACAACAGGGACGGCAGTACCAGGCAGATCGGGGACACCGCCGCACGGCACCGGGCCGCACGGCCCGGCCGCGGCACGCACGCTGGGGGTAGGGCGTGACCGAGTTCGACGGGCTGCCCATGCTGCGCTCGCCGGTCGCGATCGCGGCCTTCGAGGGATGGAACGACGCGGCGGACGCCTCCACGGCCGCGGTCGAGCACCTCGAACAGGTGTGGCAGGCACGCCAGATCACCGAACTGGACCCGGAGGACTTCTACGACTTCCAGGTGAGCCGACCGACGATCACGATGGCCGACGGCGAGACCCGCCGGGTCGAGTGGCCGACCACGCGGTTCATGCGGGCCAGCCCGGACGGTACCGACCGGGACGTGGTGCTGATCCGGGGCATCGAGCCGAGCATGCGCTGGCGCACCTTCTGCGAACAGGTGCTGGAGCTCTGCCACAGCCTGGAGATCAATCGGATCGTGCTGCTCGGTGCGCTGCTGGCCGACGTGCCGTACACCCGGCCGCTGCCGATCAGCGGCAGCGCCTCGGACAAGGGCGCCGCCGAGCGCTACCAGCTCACCCCGACCCGTTACGACGGCCCGACCGGCATCGTCGGGGTGCTGCACGACGCCGCGAGCCGGGCGGAGCTCGAAGCCGTGTCGTTCTGGGTGCACGTGCCGCACTACGCCAACAACCCGCCCTGCCCCAAGGCCACCCTGGCACTGCTGCACCGGGTCGAGGAGGTCCTCGACCTGCCGGTGCCGATGTCGGAGCTGGCCGAGGAGGCCGCCGAGTGGGAGCAGCGGGTCCGCACCGCCGCCGAGCAGGACGCGGAGCTCGGCGAGTACGTCCGCGAGTTGGAGGAACGGGTCGGCGACGCCGGCATCCAGCCGCTGACCGGCGACGAGATCGCCCAGGAGTTCGAGAAGTACCTCCGCCGTCGCGGCGGCTCGGCCGGTCCGACCGCCGGCTCCTGGTGAGTACCGTCGGCTCCTGGTGAATACCGTCGGCTCCTGGTGAATACCCGTCGGCTCCTGAGCGTCCCGACGTCCTGAGGAGCGGTACCCGGCGCTCGCGCGAGCGCCGGGTACCGCTCCTCAGCTTTTCGTTGTCAGCGGCGTGTCCCGGTTGTGTGGGGCACATCCCGTACAGCATCCTAGGAACCTAGCGCTGTTCCGTGGCTCAGGAGGTGTCGGTGCAGATCAACCCGGGAGCGGCCGAATTCCCCCACCGGCAGATCGCCACGCAGTTACGAGCGCGGATCCGCAACGGCGACTGGGCGGCCGGCGACCGCCTCCCCTCCATCCCGGCCATCGCCGAGATGTTCGGGGTGGCGAAGCAGACCGTCCAGCGCGCCATCGACCAGCTCCGGGTCGAGGGCGTCCTGATCACCAAGCCGGGCTCCGGGACGTACGTCCGGGGCACCCGCCGGCGCCTCAACCGGCTCTCCCGGGGCCGGTACGGCGGGCACCGCGGCTACCACGCCGACCTCGCCGCCCGGTACCGGCAACAGTTGGTGCAGGTCGGCAGGGCACCCGCACCGCCCGAGGTGGCCGACGCCTTCGGCGTGCCGGACGGCACCGAACTGGTCGTCCGCCGGCACCTGGTACGCACCGAGGACGTGCCGGTCGAGGTCGGCGCCTCCTGGTTCCGCACCGCCGACGCCGCCGGCACCAGCCTGGAACGGATGGAGGCGTACGGCCGGCCGCTCTACCAGGAGGCCGAGGAGGCGATCGGCCGGCGCTACGTCTCGGCGACCGACCAGATCAGCGCCCGCCAGCCGAGCCGGGAGGAGGCCGAGATCCTGCAGATCCGGCCGGACACCCCGGTGCTGCACCTGTTGCACGTCGCCTACGACGCCGCCCACCGGCCGGTCGAGGTGGCCCAGGCGACCTGGCCCGGTCCGATGACCACGCTCACCGAGCAGTACCAGGTCCCCGGCCCCGCGCCCGAGACCGACCCGGACCCCGGCCTCGTGCTCGGCTGACAGCCGTCGTGGCGGCGCGCCCCGCCACGGCGCCGTCCGGGGTCCGCCGCCGCTGTCCCCGGCGACTCAGAGCCTGATGCCGAGCAGGGCGTCGACGGTGGCGGCCATCAGGTCCGGCGCCGCCGGATCGCTCCCGGACCGGGCCAGCGTGGCGTCCACCCAGCGGTCCAGCAGGGCCAGCGCGCCCGGCGAGTCGAGGTCGTCGGCGAGCCGTTCGCGTACCCCGGCCAACAGCTCCGGGCCGGCGGGCCCGGCCGGCGCGGCGGCGGCCTCCCGCCAGCGGGCCAGCCGCTGCGTGCCCTCCTTGAGCAGGTCGTCGGTCCACTCGCGGTCGGCCCGGTAGTGGCCGGCGAGCAGCGCCAGCCGCACCGCCATCAGATCCACGTGGTCGGCCCGCAGCCGGGAGACGAAGACGAGGTTTCCCTTCGACTTCGACATCTTCTCGCCGTCCAGGCCGATCATCCCGGCGTGTACGTAGTGCCGGGCGAACGGCTCCGCACCGGTCAGCCGCTCGGCGTGCGCCGCCGAACACTCGTGGTGCGGGAAGAGCAGGTCGTTGCCGCCGCCCTGGACGTCGATGGTCTCCCCGAGCAGCGCCATCGCGATCACCGCACACTCGATGTGCCAGCCCGGCCGCCCGGGACCGAGCGGCCCGCCGTCCCAGGCCGGCTCGCCGTCCCGGGCACCGCGCCAGAGCAGCGCGTCGAGCCGGTCCCGCTTGCCGGCCCGGTCCGGGTCGCCGCCGCGCTCGGCGAAGTATCCGAGCATCTGGTCGCGGGAGAGGTTGGACTCGTAACCGAACCGGGGTGCGGTGGCGACGTCGAAGTAGACGTCCCCGGTGCCGTCGTCGAGCCGGTACGCGGCACCGTCGTCGAGCAGCTCCCGGACCTTCTCCGCGATGGCCGGGATCGACTCGACGGCGCCGACGTAGTGCGCGGGCGGGATCATCCGCAGCGCCTCCATGTCCTCGCGGAACAGCGCCGTCTCCCGCATCGCCAGGACCACCCAGTCCTCGCCGTCCCGCTCGGCCCGCTCCAGCAGGGGGTCGTCGATGTCGGTGACGTTCTGCACGTAGCTGACCGGATGGCCGCCGTCCCGCCAGACCCGCTGCACGAGGTCAAAGGTGATCATCGTGGCCGCGTGCCCCAGATGGGTCGCGTCGTACGGGGTGATGCCGCAGACGTACATCGTCGCCGGCCCGGAGGGCCGGGTCGGGTGCACCGCGCGGCGCGCCGAGTCGTACAGAGCGAGCCGCGGTCCCCTGCCCGGCAGCCGCGGAATCTCGTGACCCACCCAGGTTTCCATGGTCACCACCCTAGCCAGCCGGCGGATCCCCGTTGCCCGGCCAGCGGTCGGGGTGACCGGATCGACAGGTGGTCGAGGTGGTCGCGGGCGACGCCGTCGAGGCGATCGGATCGACCGGCGGCCGAGGTGATCAGATCGGTGGCCAGGGGATGGCCGGCCACTCCTCGGAGGGCTCCGGAAAGCGGGCCGTCCCCAGCAGCCTGTCGACCCGGCGTGCCGTCGCGGCGACCTCGCCGACGGTCAGGTGCTCGGCGAGGTCTTCGCCCAGCGGGCCGGCCAACCCCCGGGCCAGCTCGGCGAGCATCTCCAGCGCGTCCGGCGGCAGATCCCGCCGGGACCAGCCCCAGAGCACCGTCCGCAGCTTGTCCTCCACGTGGAAGGAGACCCCGTGGTCGACGCCGTAGATCCGGTCGTCCGCCCCGACCAGCACGTGTCCGCCCTTGCGGTCCGCGTTGTTGATCACGGCGTCGAGCACGGCGAGCCGGGCCAGCCGGGGGTCGTCGGCGTGCGCGAGAGCGTACGGGGCGCCCTCCTCGTCGCGGGCGGCGGCGACCCGGAACCACCGGGCCGGCAGGCGCCGGGCCGGCACGAAGCCCACCAGCGGCTCCGCCTGCTCCGGTTCGTCGATCCAGAGCTGGCAGGCGCCGGTGCCGAGCGGTCCGTCCCGGAGCACCGTGGGCGGGACCAGGTCCCATCCGGTGGCCCGGGACACCAGGTACGCCGAGACCTCCCGCCCGGCCAGGGTCCCGTCCGGAAAGTCCCAGAGCGGCCGTTCGCCCCGGACCGGCTTGTAGACGCAGCGGGCCGTGACCCCGTCCAGGGTCAGGAACCCGCGCAGGGTCGTGTTGGAGGCGTCCACCAGCCGGCCCTCCAGCTCGAACTCGCCTCCCCGCAGCAGCCTGAGGGCATCGCTCTCGTCCAACGCCGGTCGCAGGTCGGCGGAGGTCACCGGGGCGGTCCCGGACGGCGGACGGCGACGGTCACCGGTGGTAGCCGTTGTGCCGCGGACAGAGGTGGCCGGCGGGGTCGAGCGGCTGGCCGCAGAGCGGGCACGGCGGCCGGCCCGCCGCCACCACCCGCCGGGCCCGCTCGATGAACTCGCGGGCGGCCTGCGGGGTCAACCTGACCCGCAGCCGGTCGAGGTCGTCGTCGGGCTCCTCCTCCTCGTCGACCTCCTCCTCGCCGCCGGCGAGCTCGACCTCCGCCTCGGCTTCACCGGCGGCGATCGCCTCGATCACCACCGTGGCGGTGTCGACGTCGAAGGCCAGGCCGAGGGTGCCGACCCGGAACTCCTCGTCGACCGGCGTGTCCAGCGGCTCGTTGTCGGAGGTGACCGGGGGTGGCTCGGGCAGCTCGACGCCGAACCGCCGGTGCGCCTCGGTCAACAGCTCCTCGAGCTTCTCGGCCAGCAGCGACACCTGGACCTTTTCCAGGGCCACGCTGACCAGTCGGCCTCCGCCCCGCGCCTGGAGGAAGAACGTCCGCTCACCCGGCGGACCCACAGTTCCGGCGACGAACCGCTCGGGCGGCTCGAATGCGTGCACCTGGTGGGTCATACCCACGACCCTATCCGGCCGGATACCACAGCGCGCAGCCCACCGACCCGAATCACCATACGCCCCGATCCGCACGCCGGTCGTCCCTGCCGCCACCGTGCGCCGACCCGCTCCCGGTCGGGACGGACCCGGCCCCGCCGGCACCCGCCCCGACCTGGGCAGGGTCCGATCCGGCCTCGACCGGGTCCGCTTCGCCCCGGGGTGGGTCCGATCCGGCCTCCGCCGCGCCGACCCCACCGCCGACCGGGGCGTCCGAGGAGACCGCGCGGGAGCGGCGGCGCGGGTCCGGGGGCGGCGGGACGAGGCCGGTCAGATCGCCGCCGGTGTCGTTGAGCCGCAGGACGAACGGGCGGACCGGGGTGTAGCGGATCCCGGTCACCGAGCCCGGATCGGCCACGATCCGCTGGAACTGGTCCAGATGTACGCCCATCGCGTCGGCCACGATGGCCTTGATCACATCACCGTGGCTGCACGCCAGCCAGACCGCCTCCGGCCCGTGCTCGGCGGTGATCCGGGCGTCCCATCGGCGTACCGCCGCGACCGCGCGGGCCGCCATCCCGGCCATCGCCTCCCCGTCGGGAAAGATTGCGGCGCTCGGGTGCTGCTGCACCACCTGCCACAGTGGATCCTTGGCCAGCTCCTTCAGCGGCTGGCCCTGCCACGCCCCGTAGTCGCACTCGACGAGGTCCTCCTCGACCACCGGCGCGGCGTCCGGCAGCGCGAGCTCCAGGGTCTGCCGGCACCGGATCAGCGGGCTGGTGACCACCGCCGCCAGCTGCACCGCCCGGAGCCGGCCGCCCACCGCCGTCGCCTGGGCCCGGCCGGTCTCGTCGAGCTCGACGGGTTGCCGGCCGGCCAGGCCGCCGTCGGCGTTCGCCGTGGTCCGGCCGTGCCGGAGGAGCAGAAGGGTCGCCACGACCACACCCTACGGCCCGCCGGCCGGCCCGCTCGGCGGAGCCGCCCGGATCAGGTGGCGCTGATCGTCCCGGTCAGCAGCAGCGCCAGCACCAGGCTGCCCAGCGCCACCCGGTAGAGGACGAAGACGTAGAGGGTGTGATGCGCCACGAAGCGGAGCAGCCAGGCGATGGCGGCGTAGCCGACCCCGAAGGCGATGATCGTCGCCACCACCATCTGGGCCGGGGACGGGATCGAGCCGCCACCGCCGGTGTCGAAGACGTCCGGCAGGCTGAAGACGCCGGACATCACCACCGCCGGGATGGCCAGCAGGAAGGAGTAGCGGGCCGCCGCCTCGCGGGTCAGGTTGAGGAAGAGCCCCGCCGTCAGGGTGCCGCCGGACCGGGACACCCCGGGGATCAGCGCCATCGCCTGGGCGAAGCCCATCACGATGCCGTCCCGGAGGGTGAAGTTCTCCAGCCGGCGGGTCTGCCGGCCCCAGTACTCCGCGAAGGCGAGCACGAAGGCGAAGACGATCAGGGTGGTGGCGACCAGCCAGAGGTTCCGGGCGGCGGTGCGGATCTGGTCCTTGAAGAGGAAGCCGAAGACCCCGATCGGGATCGAGCCGATGATGACGTACCAGCCCATCCGGTAGTCGAGGCTCGACCGGACCGAGCTGTCCCAGATGCCGACGACCCAGACCCGGGTGATCCGCCAGATGTCCTTGGCGAAGTAGAGCAGCACCGCGGCCTCGGTGCCGAGCTGGGTGACGGCGGTGAAGGAGGCCCCGGCGTCGTGCTCGAAGAAGATCGCCGAGGTGATCCGCAGGTGACCGGAGGAGCTGATCGGCAGGAACTCGGTCAGCCCCTGCACCAGGCCGAGCACGATGGCCTCGATCCAGCTCATCGCCACGCTGCCGGCGGGTTCCGCCGGGATCACTCGCCCACCCCGGCGAGCTCCAGCGCCTCGGCGCAGGTGCGCAGGGTCTGGATGCCGCTGTCGGCGTCGGCCGCGAAGAGGGTCACCGAGAGCGTGGTGACGCCGGCCGCCGCGTACTCGCGCATCCGGTCGGCGATCCGCTCCTTCGGCCCGAGCAGGGAGGTCCGGTCGATGAACTCCAGCGGTACGGCCGCCGCGGCCTCACGCGGCCGTCTGGCCAGGTAGAGGTCCTGGACCTCCCGGGCGCCGTCGCCGTAGCCCATCCGGGTGGCGAGCTGGTTGTAGAAGTTCTGCTCCCGGCTGCCCATCCCGCCGACGTAGAGGGCGGCGTACCAGCGGACCAGCTCGGCGCAGCTGGCGACGTCGTCGCCGACCACCAGCGGCACGCTGGGCACCACGTCGAAGCCGGCGAGTTCCCTGCCGGCCCGGGCCCGGCCGGCGCGCACCGTGTCGAGCTGTTCGGCGGCGAAGTCGGGTGCGAAGAAGATCGCCAGCCAGCCGTCGGCGATCTCGCCGGCCAGCTCCAGATTCTTCGGGCCGACCGCGGCCAGGTAGATCGGGATCTCCTCGCGCGGCGGATGGAAGCCGAGCCGGAGCGGCTTGCCGGGGCCGTCCGGCAGGGGCAGGCGGTAGTGGGCGCCGTCGTACTCCACCTGCCTGCGGCCGATGGCGAGCCTGACGATGTCGACGTACTCCCGCGTCCGGGCCAGCGGCTTGGCGAACCGGACCCCGTGCCAGCCCTCGGAGACCTGCGGGCCGGAGACGCCCAGGCCGAGCCGGAAACGGCCGCCGGAGAGGGTGTCGATGGTGGCCGCCGTCATCGCGGTCGCCGCCGGGCTGCGGGCCGGGATCTGCATCACCGCCGAGCCGAGGTCGATCCGCTCGGTCTGGCCGGCCAGCCACGCCAGCATGCTGGGCGAGTCCGAGCCGTACGCCTCCGCGGCCCAGACCACCGAGTAGCCGAGCCGGTCCGCCTCCCGGGCGAGCGCCAAATGGTCCGCGGGGGTGCTCCACGCCGTCTGGTATCCGAGGCTGAGCCCGAGTCGCACTGGTCCCTCTCCCCCATCCGTCCGCAAGTCGCATCAGGGTACGCAATGACCCCTGGAAGCTCGCCGCTGACCCGCCGATGCCGGACCCGTGCCCCGACGTCTGCTTTGTGGCGATAAACCCGGACCGCCATGGCGGGAGCGAGGATATCGGCGGCGCGATGTTCTGAATAGAGTTCAAGCCATGCAGCAGCGACCGCTCGGCCGAAGCGGGCTGGCGGTTTCCCGGCTCGCCCTCGGCACCATGTCCTGGGGTCGGGACACGGACGCCGACGACGCTGCCGCGCAACTGAAGAGTTATCTGGACGCCGGGGGCAACCTGGTCGACACGGCCGACGTCTACGGCGACGGGGACGCCGAGGCGGTGATCGGCTCCCTGCTCGGCACGCTGGTCCCCCGCGACGACGTGCTGATCGCGACCAAGGCGGGGCTGCGACCCGGCACCGGCCGCCGCCGGGACACCTCCCGGGGGCACCTGCTGCGCACCCTCGACGCGTCGCTGCGCCGGCTCGGCACCGACCACGTCGACCTGTGGCAGGTGCACGGATACGACCCGGCGACCCCGATGGAGGAGACGCTCTCCGCGCTGGACCACGCCGTGCAGAGCGGCCGGGTCCGCTATGTCGGGGTCTCCAACTTCTCCGGCTGGCAGACCGCCCAGGCCGCCACCTGGCAGGCCGCGGTCCCCGGCCGGGCGCCGGTGGTCGCCGCCCAGGTGGAGTACTCGCTGCTGGAACGCGGCATCGAACGGGAGGTGCTGCCGGCCTGCGCGGGCCTCGGGCTCGGCGTGCTGCCCTGGTCGCCGCTGGGCCGCGGGGTGCTGACCGGCAAATACCGGCACGGCCGCCCCGCGGACTCCCGGGCGGCCTCGGCACACTTCGAGCCCTTCGTCGCCCGCTACCTGGAGCCGCGCTGCTCCAGCATCGTCGAGGCGGTGGCCACCGCAGCCGGCGGACTCGGCGTGTCACCGCTGGAGGTCGCCCTCGCCTGGGTACGGGACCGGCCCGGCGTGGTCGCCCCGATCCTCGGCGCCCGTACCGTCGGCCAACTGCTCGGCGCCCTCCAGGTGGAGCGGATGACGCTGCCGGAGGAGATCGCCCGGGCCCTCGACGACGTGTCGTCCGTGCCGGTCGGCTACCCGGAACGGGACGGCTGACCCGATCGGGCACGGTCGGCCCCGATCGGCCCGCGGACCGACGGCGGCCGGGTCGGCAGCGGGCCGGGTCCGGAAGCGGGCCGCTCACCGGGCAGAAGGACTGGTGTCGCCCCGGCGAGGTGGGCAGGATAGAGGACATGGACTACGAATACGCGCCATTGCGGTTACCGCCGAATGTCGACCGGACGACCGCAATGGCGCAGCTGGCGATCCAGGCCGAGTTCTCCGGCTGGGAGCTGGCCCGGGTGCGACTGTTCCGCGACGGTACGCGGCAGGTGATGCTGCGTCGCCGCGTGGTCAACCAGTCGCAACCGGGCCTCTCCTACTGAGGATCCGGCTCTCCCCCCGCCCGGCGCTCGGTTACCGGGCCTCCTCGGTCTCCTCGTCACCCTCGGAGAGGAACGGGTGCTCGTCGAGCCGGCCGACGAGCCGGTCGTCGGCACCGGGCGTGAACGGCCCGCTGCTGTCCTCGTCGTCGAAGGACTCGAGGTCGAGCGGGACCGAGACCTCGCTCACCATCACCACGCCGTCGAGCGGCTCCAGTTCCGGGATGTCCAGGGCCCCGAGCGACCCGTCCCCGGTCTGCAGGAGCTCCAGCACCGCCTCGCCGACACCCTCCACGGCCGGCGACTCCTCCTCGGCCGGCACGGCGGCCCGGCGGGCGGCCTGGGCCACCCGGAGCAGCGCGGCGACGCTCGGCACCCGGTAGTCCCGGCGGTGCCGCACGGAGAGGACCAGCGGATGCGGGTCGTCCGGCTCGGCGCCGTCGACGCCACCCAGCCCCACCCCGAAGCGCTCGTCCGCCTCGTCGGGGTCGATCGCCTCCACGTCCCAGGGCGTGACCTCGCCGAAGGCGTCGAGCAGTTGCTCGTCGTACGCGTACGACGCGTTGTTGAGCTCGACGTACGCCTGCCAGACGGCATCGTCGTCGATCCGGCCATCGGCGGCCCGGACCGCGGCGAGATGCGCCCGGGCGGTCTCGATGACCCGCTCCAGGGCGGCGTCCAGCTCGGCGTGCTGGTCGGTCATGGTGTGGCCTGTCCCTTCAGTGCGATTGTTACCAGCCCGCCGGCCGACAGCCGCGCGGGCGGTCTGGTCGACGCCCGCGCGGGCCGGGCTGGATGGACCGGAAGTAGATGGATCAACCGGGGAACCGTAGACGAGTGCCGGCCGGCCTGCCAGGCGGACGGGTGGTCAGCTCTGGCGGAGGAACCGGTCGAGCACCCGCACGCCGAACTGTAGTCCGTCGACCGGCACCCGCTCGTCAATGCCGTGGAAGAGCGCGGAAAAGTTCAGGTCGGCCGGCAGCCGCAGCGGCGCGAAGCCGAAGCAGCGGATGCCGAGCCTGGCGAACGCCTTGGCGTCGGTGCCGCCGGAGAGCATGTACGGCACCGCCCGTGCGCCCGGGTCCTCGGCACGCAGCGCCGCCGCCATCGCGTCCACCAGATCTCCGTCGAAAGTGGTCTCGAGCGCGGGCTGTCGCTGGATGTGCTCGATCTCGATGTCCGGCCCGATCACCTCGCGCAACTGCTCCATCAGCAGCTCGGACTGGCCCGGCAGGCTCCGGCAGTCGACGGTGGCGCTGGCCCGGCTCGGGATCACGTTGTCCTTGTAGCCGGCGGCCAACCGGGTGGGGTTGGCGGTGTTCCGGATCGTCGCGCCGATCAGGTTGGCGATCGGGCCCAGCTTGGCGATGGCCAGCTCCGGGTCGTCCGGGTCCAGCTCGATGCCGAGCGCCTCGGAGACCTGCTCCAGGAAGGCCCGCACGGTCGGGGTGACCACGACCGGGAAGCGGTGCCGGCCGACCCGGGCCACCGCCTCGGCGAGCGCGGTGACGGCGTTGTCGTCGTGCACCATCGAGCCGTGTCCCGGACGGCCCCGGGCGTGCAGCCGCAGCCATTCGAGGCCCTTCTCCGCCGTCTCGATCAGATAGAGCCGGAGATCCTGGCTGACGGTGTAGGAGAAGCCGCCGACCTCGCCGATCGCCTCGGTGCACCCCTCCAGCAGGTCGGGGTGCCGGTCGACCAGGAAGTGCGCGCCGTACCCGCCGCCGGCCTCCTCGTCGGCGGTGAAGGCCAGCACCAGGTCGCGCGGCGGGCGTACCCCGGTGCGCCGCCAGTGCCGGACCACCGCGAGCACCATGGCGTCGAAGTCCTTCATGTCGATGGCGCCCCGACCCCAGAGGTAGCCGTCGGCGATCTCACCGGAGAACGGCGGCACCGACCACTCGCCCGCGTCGGCCGGCACGACGTCCAGGTGCCCGTGCACGAGCAGGGCGCCCCGGCCCGGGTCGGTGCCGGGGATCCGGGCCACCACGCTGGCCCGGCCCGGTGCCGACTCCCGCAGCTGCGCCTCGACACCCACCTCGGCGAGCTTCTCCGCCACGTACTCGGCGGCGACCCGCTCGCCGGCGGTGGTCGCGGGGTCCCCGGTGTTACTGGTGTCGATCCGGAGCAGGTCCCGGCACAGCTCGACGACCTCGTCGGTGGCGCCCGGGAGCGGGGACGCGGACTGGCTACTCATGCGGTTCTTCATACCAGCCCGGCTCCGGGGCCGGCGCCTCCCCCGTCCGGTGGCGGGTTTCGCGATCCGGGCCGGAGGGTACCTGCGGATGTCCGCGAACGGTGCCGGTCGAGGATCCGGCTCCGCGGCGGCGGACCAGCCCAGTGAGGAGGCCAACCGTGAGCGTGCCACTGCCCCCGCTGCCCCCGACCGGTGAGGACGCGGACTACCGGCCCGGCGGGCGCAGCATGGTGGAGCTGCTCGCCGAGGAGCACGACCAGATCGCCGCGCTCTGCGGCGAGCTGGCCGACGGCGCCAGCCCGGAGCGGCGCAGCCAGGTCGCCGAGGTGCTGACCGCGACCGTCGCCCGTCACCTCTCCGGCGAGGAGCAGTACCTCTACCCGACCGTGCGCGACGCGCTCCCCGGCGGCGGCCCGCTGGCCGACCGGGAGATCGCGGCAGACACCGAGCTGCTGCGGACGCTGCGCGAACTCGAGCACGTCACGCCCGACGAGCCCCGCTTCGACCAGCTCGCCGACGAGGTCACCGGCCAACTCCGCCGGCACGCCTCGACGGCGTCGACGGAGATCTTCCCCGCGTTGCGGGCGGCGGCCAGCGACGCCGACCTGATCCGGCTGGGCAACCGGGTGGAGATCGCCGAGGAGGCGGCACCCACCCGGCCACACCCGGACGCGCCCGCCACGCCGCCGTGGAACCGGGTCGTCGAACCGGCGCTCGGCGTCGTCGACAAGGTGCGGGACGCGGTGAGCGGCCGGCGGACGTACGCCGACGACCTGACACCCCCGGCGGCGCCCTGACGCCGCCCCGCTCGCGCTCCGGGCACGTCACGGGCGTCCTCTCCCGCGGTGTGATGATTCTTGCCTGACGCGGGGCTGCCCTGCCCCGGGACACGGCGCTGGTGGACGGAGGATGGCGGTGCGCGACGCGTTGGTGGTCCGGGGTGGCTGGGAGGGCCACGTACCGGTGGCGGCGACCGAGTTGTTCCTGCCGTTCCTCCGGGACGCCGGTTTCCGGGTGGAGGTGCACGAGGACCTGGCGGTCTACGCCGACCCGGACCGGATGGCCGCCGCCGACCTGGTGGTGCAGTGCTGGTCGATGGGGAGCATCAGCGACGGGCAGGCGGCGGGTCTGGTCGCGGCGGTCCGCGCGGGCACCGGATTCGCGGGCTGGCACGGCGGGATCGTCGCCGCCTTCCACCACAACGCGTACGCGCAGCTCACCGGCGGGGTCTTCGTGCACCATCCACCGGGCTTCGTGGACCACGACCTGACGGTCTGCCCGGACCGGGCCGGCCATCCGATCGTCCGGGGCGTCGGGCAGGTACGCCTGCACACCGAGAAGTACTGGGTGTTGACCGATCCGCTCAACGACGTCCTCGCGACGGTGACCTTCGACCCGGGACCGGACGGTGCCGGCGCGGCGGATCCGACGCCGTGGGACCGGTCGGTCACCCTGCCCGCGGTCTGGACCAGAACCTGGGGCAGCGGCCGGGTTTTCGTCTCGACCGTCGGCCACCGGCTGGCGGACCTGACCCTTCCGCCGGTCCGGACGATCACCGAACGAGGGCTGCTCTGGGCTGCCCGTCAGAAATAGGTGTCCGTTCGGTCGCAGTTTGGGTTTCCTTTGGGGGATCTTTCACTGGCCAAAGGTCTTCCCGTGGATCCCTTTCGGGTCCTACCGTCACGCTATGAACCTGGAGCTGCGGCACCTCAAGGTGGTCTGCGCGATCGCGGAGACTGGCAGCGTGACGAAGGCGGCGTCGACCCTGGGCCTGGCACAGCCTGCGCTGACCGCACAGCTCCAGCGCATCGAACGCACGCTCGGCGGCCCGCTCTTCGAGCGGGACCGGCGCGGTGCCCGACCGACCGCGCTGGGCGAGCTGGTGTTGGCCCGGGCCCGCGTGCTGCTGCCCGCGATGAAGGGGCTGCAGGACGAGGCCGCCCGGCTCGCCGGAACGGGCTCGACGATGACCCGGTTCCGGTTCGGCGGGGTGAACAGCCCCATCCTCGGTGGACTGGTGCACCGGCTGGCGGCCGACCAGCCGCACGCGCAGATCAGCACCCACGCCTCCTGGTCGGTCGACGAGCTGGCCCAGATGGTGCTCAGCGGCCGTCTCGACTTCGTCCTCTCCGGAGTCTGCGGCGACGCCGTGCCGTCCGCGGAGTTCGGGCTGACCTGGCGGGCCGTGGCGGTGGACGCCGTCTTCGTGCTGCTGCCGGAGGCCCATCCACTGGCCGCGAACGACGAGGTGCACCTGGCCGCCCTCGCCGCGGAACGGTGGGCGGCGGCCCCGGGCGACGGCTGCTTCGCCGACTGCTTCGTCGCGGCCTGCTCCCGGGCCGGCTTCACTCCGGCGAAGATCTACGAGACCGACATCCGGAGCTGCATCGACCTGGTCGAGGCGGGCGAGGCGATCGCGCTCGCCCAGGCCACCTTCCGGCCGGTCTCCGGGCTGGTCACCCGCCCGCTGGCGAACGCGCCGCTGCGCTGGCGACTGCTGCTCGGCTGGCATCCGGAGGCCCCGGCCGCCGGCATCGCCGACCGGGTGCTCGGGCACGCCATCGCCGCCTACACCGACTCGCTCTCCCGCAACCCGACCTATCTGGCCTGGCTGGCCCGCAATCCCACCTTCGGGCCGCAGGACCTCGCCGCCGCCTGAGGCCGAGCCACGCCGCACCGGCAACGCCCGGCCCGCCAGCGCCCGCCAGTCGGCGGTGGCTGCCCGATCGGGCTGGTGGGCTGCCCGCCGGCCGTGACGCGGTATGAGCTAGGCGGGATATACCTGGGTCGATTATCGCCGGTTACCTTAACCATGCCCTGCCCGATCCAGAACCACCGGTACCGGCGGCGACCGTCGACATCGCCGCGGGCCGGCGGGACTGACCCCCGGTCGGCGGGGCAACGGCCACCGTGTGCCGTCCGGTTCCGGGCCGGGCGGCGCACGGGCCGCCCGGTTCTCCCGTCCCGCCCCCGTCTCCCGAGCCCGCCGAGCCGTCCCACGGTCCGGCCGGCGCGCGCCACGACAGCCGTACGTCCTGCCCCGCCCCCTGGGCAGGAGATCGGCGGCGAGGGCAGGCCGGCGGGCGGTCGCCGGCACTTCCCTACCCCCGTCGAACTCTGTTCCGCGAAGGAGACACCGGATGAAGCGAAGACTCGCCACACTGGCGGCAGTGACCCTGCTGCCGGTGGGGATCCTCGGCGCCGTGGCCCCACCTGCCGCCGCGGCGCCGGACCCCGGAACCCCGGGCGCGGCTCCGGCCACCGCCGACGCCGCATCCCCCGAGATGCTCGCCGCCATGCAGCGCGACCTCGGGCTCACCGCCGCCCAGGCCCGTGCCCGGATCAGCCGGGACGAGAAGGCCAGCCTCGTCGACGCCGGGCTGCGCAAGTCGCTCGGCCGGGCGTACGCCGGCGGCTGGATCTCCCAGGCGGACGGCACGCTGACGGTCGCGGTCACCGACCGGTCACAGGCGGCCCGGGTCACGGCGGCCGGCGCCGAGGCGAAGCTGGTCACCCGCGGCGCCGCCCAGCTCGACGGGGTCAAGTCCGGGCTCGACCGCGCCGCCGCCAAGGCACCGGCCCGGTCGGTTCCCGGCTGGTACGTCGACGTCGCCACCAACACCGTCGTGGTGCTCGCCAACGGCGGTACGGCCGCGGCGACCGCCTTCGTCAGGGCCAGTGGCGTGGACGCCGCCGCGGTACGGATCGTGGCCACCACCGAGGCGCCGCAGCTCTACTACGACGTCCGGGGCGGCGACGCCTACTACATGGGCGGCCGCTGCTCGGTCGGCTTCTCGGTCACCGGCGGCTTCGTCACCGCCGGCCACTGCGGCACGACCGGCACCGCGACGCAGGGCTACAACCAGGTCGCCCAGGGCACCTTCCGGGGCTCGTCCTTCCCGGGCAACGACTACGCCTGGGTGCAGACCAACAGCAACTGGACGCCGCAGCCGTGGGTCAACAACTACGCGGGCGGCAACGTGACGGTGGCCGGCTCCACCGAGTCCGCGGTCGGCGCCGCGATCTGCCGCTCCGGCTCGACCACCGGCTGGCACTGCGGCACCGTGCAGGCGAAGAACCAGACCGTCAACTACTCCCAGGGGTCGGTCAGCGGCCTGACCCGGACCAACGTCTGCGCCGAGCCGGGTGACTCGGGCGGCTCGTGGCTCTCCGGCCAGCAGGCCCAGGGCGTCACCTCCGGCGGCTCGGGCAACTGCTCGTCCGGTGGCACCACCTACTTCCAGCCGGTCAACGAGATCCTCTCGGTGTACGGGCTGACGCTGCGCACCGGCAGCGGCGGCGGTGATCCCGACCCGCCACCGCCGGGCGGTGCCTGCACCGGCTACGCCAGCACCTTCACCGGCTCGCTCTCCTCGGGCGCCGTGCAGTACCAGCCGAACGGCAGCTACTACCAGACGACCCGCTCCGGCACCCACCGTGGCTGCCTCGACGGGCCGTCCGGGGTGGACTTCGACCTCTACCTGCAGCGGTGGAGCGGCAGCAGCTGGGTGACCGTGGCCCAGGGCACCTCTCCGGGCCCGGACGAGACGGTGTCGTACAACGGTTCCGCCGGCTACTACCGGTACGCCGTGCACGCCTACAGCGGATCGGGCAGCTACAGCCTCGGCGCGTCGGCGCCCTGAGAAACCGGTCGACCGACCGCCCCGGGCTCCCCGCGTGCGCCACGCGGGGAGCCCGGTGGCGGTCCGCCGCGATATCCCGGCCGGAAGCGGGTACCGGTACCGGCATGACCGACCTGATCCCACCCGAGAACGACGGCGAGACCGTACGCCGGATCGCCGCCGCGCACACCGCCGCCTCCCGCGACGTGGAGGCGTTCCTGCGCCGGATTCCGGAGGTGCCGACGCCCGCGGACATCACCGAGTACGCGGCGCTGCTGGCCCGGGAGGAGGCGCTGCGCACCGAGCGGACCGACGCCGCCGAGGCGGCCGGCCTCGGCGTGCCGACCATCGGCGGCGCGTAGCCGCGTCCCGGCGGAGCCGCGCGGCCCCGGGCGGCCCTGCCGGAGGCAGGGGCAGCGCGTCCGGCGCCGCCCTGGGCGACCGGCGGCCACCGCTCGATCGGCAGCCCGGTGGCCACCGCTCGATCAGCGGGTCGTGGCTACCGCTCGATCAGCGGGTCGTGGCTACCGCTCGATCAGCGGGTCGTGGCCGAGGTCGAGCAGGGCGCGCCGCCAGTTCTCGTCGGTCGGGCCGCCGTCCGGGCGGGTGTCGATCAGATCCTGGATCTCGTCCACGGTCTCCCGCATGACCTGGATGTCGCCGCCGGTCAGGTCGACCTTGCGCTTGCCCAGGATGGCGAGGATCTGCCGGCCCGGCTCCGGCAGCCCGAGATCCGGGTCGGCGCCGAACGCCCGCTCTCCCGACCCCTGGGTGAGCAGCCAGCTACGGAGCTGCTCCGACGTGACGTTGACCCGGGCGTGGAACTCCTGCCACAACTGCTCCACCTCGGGCTCCACCCGTTGCTGTCGCGCCATCACGCCTCCTCCTCCTCCGCTGCCGACGGCGACGGCGATGCGGGTCGTGCCGGCTCGTCCGCACCGCGGTTCGGGCGCCCCGCGGGTGGCCGGGGCCGTGCCGGGCCGGAGGCGGCCGGTGGCCGCAGTACGGCGTCGGTCTTCGCGCTCTTCTCGCGGTTCTCCTCGGGCTGGCTCACGCCACTCTCCCCTTCTCGTTCCGGTGGTTCACCGGCCGTGGGTGGTGGTGGCCGGGCTGCGGCCGCCCGGCCGGTCTCCCGCCGACACGTCGAAGGTCAGCTCGCCGTCCCGGGCGCCGACCACGACGCGCTGTCCGGGCTGGACGGTCCCGTCGAGCAACATCCGGGAGAGCCGGTTGTCGACCTCCCGCTGGATCGTCCGGCGCAACGGGCGGGCACCGAACTGCGGCTCGTAGCCGTGCTCGGCGATCCAATCCACCCCTTCTGTGGTGAAGTCTACCCCGATGTCCTGAGCGTGCATCCGTCGCCGGGTCTCGCCCAGCAGGAGCTCGGTGATCTGCCGCAGCTGCTCGGTCTCCAGCCGGCGGAAAATGATCACCTCGTCGATCCGGTTCAGGAACTCCGGGCGGAACTGCTCCTGGAGCCGGCGCATCAGCCGGTCCCGCAGCTCGGTGTTCTCGTCGTCGCCGCCGCCGGCACCGCCGCCGAAGCCGACGCTGCGCCGGGCGCCGGTGATCAGCTCGGAGCCGAGGTTGCTGGTCATGATCAGCACGCTGTTCCGGAAGTTCACCGTCCGGCCCTGGCTGTCGGTGAGCCGCCCGTCGTCGAACACCTGCAACAGGATGTTGAAGACGTCCGGGTGCGCCTTCTCGATCTCGTCGAGCAGCACCACCGCGTACGGGCGGCGCCGGACCGCCTCGGTGAGCTGCCCCGCCTCCTCGTACCCGACGTAGCCGGGCGGGGCGCCGACGAGCCGGCTCACCGTGTGCCGCTCCTGGAACTCGCTCATGTCCAGCCGGACCATCCGGTCCTGCTCGCCGAAGAGCGCCTCGGCCAGCGCCCGGGCCAGCTCGGTCTTGCCCACCCCGGTCGGGCCGAGGAAGAGGAAGCTCCCCATCGGCCGGTCCGGGTCGGCCAGCCCGGTACGGGACCGCCGCACCGCCTCGGCGACCGCGCTCACGGCGTCGTCCTGCCCCACCACCCGCTCGTGCAGGTATCCCTCCAGCCGGAGCAGCCGGTCCCGCTCCTCCTCGGTGAGCTGGCTGACCGGGATGCCGGTGGACCGGGAGACCACCTCGGCGATCTCCTGCGTGCCGACCTCCGGCACCGCCGGCTGGTCGCCGTTGCCGTTCGCCGCCGAGAGCCGCTCGCGTACCCCCTGCAGCCGGTCACGCAGCTCCGAGGCGCGCTCGTACTGCTCGTCGGCGACCGCCTGGTCCTTCTCCCGCCGGACCTCCTCCAGCTGCCGTTCCAGCTCCCGCACGTCCCCGGCCGGCGTCCGGGTACGCAGCCGCACCCGGGCACCGGCCTGGTCGAGCACGTCGATCGCCTTGTCCGGCAGGAACCGGTCGGTGACATACCGGTCGGCGAGCTCGGCGGCGGCGACCAGCGCCTCGTCGGTGAAGCGGACCTGGTGGTGCGCCTCGTACCGGTCCCGCAGGCCGTGCAGGATGGCGACGGTGTCGTCCACGGTCGGCTCCGGCACCAGCACCGGCTGGAACCGCCGGGCCAGCGCCGCGTCCTTCTCGATGTTGCGGCGGTACTCGTTGAGCGTCGTCGCGCCGATCACCCGCATGTCGCCCCGGGCCAGCGCGGGCTTGAGCATGTTGCTGGCGTCCATCCCGCCCTCGGCGCCGGCCCCGCCCGCGCCGACCAGGGTGTGCAGTTCGTCCAGAAAGATGATCAGCTCGTCGCCGTGCGCCCGGATCTCGTCGATGACCTTCTTCAACCGCTCCTCGAAGTCACCCCGGTAGCGGGTGCCGGCGACCAGGCCGGCAAGGTCGAGCTGCACCACCCGCTTGCCGACAAGCGTCTGCGGCACGTCCCCGTCGCAGATCCGCTCGGCGAGCCCCTCGACGATCGCGGTCTTGCCCACCCCGGCCTCGCCGATCAGCACCGGGTTGTTCTTGGTCCGGCGGGAGAGGATCTCCACCGCCTGCTCGATCTCGTCCGTCCGGCCGATCACCGGGTCGATCTCGTCGGCCCGGGCCAGGTCGGTGAGGTCCTGGCCGTACTGGTCGAGGGTGGGGGTGCCCCGGTCCGGCCTGCCGGCACCGCCGTTCCCGCCACCGCCGCTGGCGCTGGCGGCCTGCAACGACTGCGGCTGGATCCGGCCCGCCGCCAGCATCCGGCCGGCCGGCGACTCGGGGTTGAGCGGCAGCGCCATCAGGATGTGCTCCGGCCCGATGTACGAGGCGCCCATCGCCCGGGAGAGCTGGTGCGCGTCGAGCAGCGCCCGCTTCGCCGCCGGGGTGAGGGACATGTTCGAGGGGACCTGGCCGTGCGTGGCCGGCCGCTCCACCCGCTGCTCGCCGCCGAGCGCACCGAGCAGCGCCTCCGGGTCGGCTCCGGCCCGGCTGAGCAGGTCCCGCAGCGGCTCCCGCTGCAACGCGGCCCAGAGCAGGTGGTCGGTGTCCAGGTCACTGCTGTTCGCCTGTGCCGCCCGGCGCGCCGCGTCGGCGAGCATCTCCCGGGCGTCCGCGGTCATCAGCCTGGTGATGTCCACCCGCTGCCCCTGCCGGCGGCTCTCCCCCCGGCCGAAGTACCGGGCCAGGAACTCGTCCCACGGGTCGGGGCCGAGGTCGCCGGGTCCCTGCGTCATCTTCTGTCCCCCTCACGGGCGCGGGCACTGGCATCGCCTCGGCTACCCGGCCGCAGCAGCGACAAACCCGGTGTAACCACAGCAGCCACACCCGGCGCGGCCCGCCCGCGCCGATCGCGGCGGAGTCACCCGCGCCGGTTCCGGCGGAGTCACCTACGCCGGTCGTGGCGGAGCCGCGGCCGGCGCGGCCGGGATGGCAGGCTGGGCGGATGCCCATGACCGAGGAACCGCTGCTCGTCGTCGACGCCGCCAACGTGGTGGGGTCCCGACCGGACGGCTGGTGGCGGGACCGGGCCGGCGCCACCGCCCGGCTGCGCGACCGGCTGGCGCCGATCCGCCGGCACGGCCTGCCCGGCCTGGTGCCGCCGGTCGAGGTGGTCCTGGTGGTGGAGGGTGCCGCCCGCCGGGTCGAGGCAGCCGAGGAGGTCCGGGTGGTCGCGGCGGAGGGCTCCGGCGACGACGCGATCGTCGGCCTGGTCCGGGCGGAGCGCGCCGCCGGCCGCACCTGCGTCGTGGTCACCGCCGACCGGGCCCTGCGGGACCGGGTCACCGCGCTGGGTGCGGGGGTACGCGGACCACGGTGGCTCGTCGCCCCGCCCGACCGGACGGCGGAGGGGTGAGAACCACGACTGAAAGTTTCACTCCTGAGCAGGGCTTCCGGGCAGTCGACCAGACAAGTGTCGGAGATCCGACTGAGTAATGTCACGGTGACGCAAAGTAGGAGGAAGGGTGGCCTCCGACCGGCACCGACCGGATCAACTGGGAACGGACAGCCGGGCAGCAAACACCCAGGGCGCTGCGGACCGCCCAACGGGATAAGCTCTAATTAGAGCCCTCCCCGCCCCCAGGAGGTTTCGCCGTGGCGAGTGTCGCCGAGCTGAAAGCGGCCATCGACGCCGCACTGCAGCAGATCGGCGAGAGCCAGGCCGCCGTGCAGGCCGCCGGCGACAAGCTTGCCGAGGCGCAGCAGACCCTGGCCGGCGCGCTGGAGGGGAGTGGACACTCCACGGTGGATGCCGCGCAGGCGTCGCTCTCCCAGGCAGCACAGGAGCTGGAGGAGTGCCTGGCCGCGACACTCGCCGCCGTCGAACACGCCCAGCTCTACGTCTCGACGCTGTAGAGCAGCGGATGTCCATCATCGAGGAGCTGGGGGCCCGGGTCCGGGCGGCCTGTGACGAACTGCCGGTCGAGCTGGTGATCAAGGGACTCGACTCACTCAAGACCGCCTCGGAGCGGCTCCGCTGGGTACGCCAGGAGTCCGCGGACCCGATGGGCGTACCGGAGCTGTCGGCCGCCACCGAGCACCTGGAGACCGCCGGGCACGCCCTGCGGCTGGCCCAGGACCAGTTCGCGGCCTATCTGACGGCGATCGGCCTGGGCCCCGCCGGCCCGCCGGCCGCCGGACCGCAGCGGCCACCCGGCGGGCCCGCCGCCCGGACCGCCGACGAGCCGACCGGGCCGGCCCGGCGGGTCGCGCCGGCGGCGACCGGCGGCTGGTGGTCGGTCCGGGTCGCCGAGCTCTTCGACTCGCGGGACACCCCGGCGCCACCGCCGGACCAGCAGGTCACCGACGCCGAGGAACTGCTCCGCCGGGTGACGACCGGCGTCCGCTCCGGCGACCGGAGCCGGCTGCACACCGAACTGCGCGCGGTGGAGGCGAACGTCGGGCTGGGGCTCGCCTCGGTGGCCCCGCCGATGCTGCGTGACCTGGCGACCAAGCTGCTCGGCCATCCACCCCGGGCGGCGGACCTGCCGAGGCTGCGCCGCGAGGTGACCGGGCAGGTCCGGGACCTGGTGCCCAACCTGCCGGCCGGGGTGCTCGACACGCTGCTCAGCCGGGTCTGCCGGATGCCGCCGCCGAAGGAGCCGGTGGAGCAGCCCCATCCCGCCGATCCGGCGGTCGCCGCAGGAGTCCTCACCGGCCTGCTGATGCGCCGGCTCGGCCTCGACCAGCGTCCCGTCACCGCACGCCGCCCCCGGGAAACCCATGCCTGATCTGAGGACCCAGCTCGTCACCCGGGTCCGCACCATGCTGTCGCACGCCCTGGGCGCCTCCCGGGCCCGGCTCGCGGCCGCCCGGAGCGAGCTCGGCGGCGCCGAGGACCGGCTGCGCCGGATCCGGGACGCGGCCTCCCGGGTGCCGGAGCGGGTCGGCGCGGAACGGGACCGCCGGGTCACCGAGCTGGCCGACCGGTACGGCGCGGAAATCGTCCGGCTCGCCTCCCGGGCCGCCGAGGCGGCCACCCGGGAGGCACCCGGCGCCGCCGGTGCCGGCTGGTCCGGCTGGCGCCCGACCCCGGTCGTCCGCAGCGAGGCACCGGGTCCGCTGCGGATCGGCACGGTACGACTGCCGGGCAGCCCGCCCGTACCGGCCCTGGTGCCGTTGCTCGACGCCGGTCACGTACACCTCTCCGGGACCGACCGGGGCGGCTGCGACGCGGTCGTCGCCGCGCTGCTGCTCCGGGCCGTCGGCCGGGGCGATCCCGGCTCGGTCCGGCTGGTCGGCTACGACCCCGAGCACCTGGGCGGCGGCCTGGCCGGCTTCGCCCCGCTCTCCACCGCCGGGCTGCTGACCTTCGTCGGGCCGGGCGGCCTGGCCCGGCTCCTCGACGACCTCGTCGACCAGATCCGCCGGATCAACGAGTCGGTGCTGGCCGGCGAGTACGCCTCGCTGCGCGAGCTGGCGGCGGCGACCGGCCGGCGCCCGGAGCCGTGGCGGGTGGCGGTGCTGCTCGGCGGCGACGAGCTCTCCCGGCACGAACGGGGCCAGCTCGACCGGGTGGTCCGGACCGGTGCGGCCTGCGGCGTCCACCTGGTGGTACGCGGCATCGAGCTGCCCGACGAGCCGCACGTGCACCGGGTGGTGGTCGACGCCGCCGCGACCCGGCTCTCCAGTTGCCCCGGGCTCGCCGTCGACCCCGACCCGGCGCCGCCGCCCGGACTGGTCACCGAGACCTGCCGGCGGATCGCCACCCTGGTCAACGCGGGCCCGCCGCCGACGCCCTTCACCGACCTGCTGCCGCCGGTCGACGAGATGTGGCGGGAGGACTCCGCCGCCGGCCTGGTGGCGCCGATCGGGGACGGCCCGCAGGGCCGGCCGGTGACGCTGGCCCTCGGCGACTACCCCCCGCACGCGCTGATCGGCGGCCCCTCCGGCACCGGCAAGACCAATCTGATCTTCGCCTGGATCGGCTCCCTCGCCGCCCGCTACTCCCCCAGCGAGCTGGAGTTCTATCTGCTCGACTTCAAGGAGGGGGTGTCGTTCGCCCGGTTCGCGCAGGGACGCCGCGACCCGAGCTGGCTGCCGCACATGCGACTGGTCGGGATCAACGTCAACACCGACCGCGAGTTCGGCCTCGCCCTGCTGCGCTTCCTCGCCGAGGAGTTGCGCCGCCGGGCGGACGCGGCCAAGCGGCACGAGGTGACCAAGCTCGCCGAGCTGCGCGCCGTGGACCCGGGCGGGCGCTGGCCCCGGATCGTCGCCGTGGTCGACGAGTTCCAGATGCTGCTGGCCGGCCGGGACGCGGTCGCCCGGGAGGCCGCCGACCTGCTGGAGGACCTGGCCCGGCGGGGGCGCTCCCAGGGCATCCACCTGGTGCTTGCCTCGCAGGACGTCCGGGGCATCGAGGCACTCTGGGGGCGACCGGCGCTGGTCGCCCAGTTCACCCTGCGTATCGCGCTGCCCAAGGCGTTGCGCATCCTCGCCGAGCGCAACGACGCCGCGCAGGTGCTGCCCCGGCACCACGCGATCGTCAACGCCGAGTCCGGGATGGTCGAGGGCAACCAGGTGGCCCGGATCCCGGCCGCCAGCGACTGGGGCACCTGGAGCGACCTGCAACACCGGCTGTGGCGGATGCGGCCGCCGGACGCGGCGCCGGCCCGGCTCTTCGACGGTGACGCGATCCCCCGGCTGGACGAGGCACCCGACTTCGTCGCGCTGCGCCCGCCGGGCGAGCCGATCCCCGTCGGCGTTTCCGCCGACCGCGCGTCCGGCGTGGCGATCTGGCCCGAGGGGGTCGGCCCGGAGCGGAGCGCCGTGTCGGCCGGCGGTGACCGGCCCGGTGCCGGCGCCGAGCGGACCGGCGGCGGTACGAAGCGGACCGGTGGCGACACCGCCACGGAGCGGACCGGTACCGCCACGGAGCGGACCGGTGCCGGCGCCCGGGGGCCGGTGGCGCTGCTCGGCGAGATCATCGACGTGCAGGCGCGGTCCGCCGGGATGCGGCTGCCCCGGGCACCGGGACGGAACCTGGCGGTGCTCGGCACCGGCGTCGACGAGGCCTGCGCGGTGCTGGACGCGGCGGCCCGGTCGCTGCGCCGCCAGCACCGGCCCGGCACCGCGCGCTTCTCGATCGCCTGTCTCGACCCGGACGCCGACTCCGCCGCCCGCGCCCTCTACGAGGCGCTCGGCCCGGACGCCGCCTGGTACTCCGAGGAGGACATCGGCGAGCTGATGGCCGAGACGGCGACCGGGCTCGGCACCGCCGGTGCTCCCGGCGAACCGCACTACCTCCTGCTGTACGCCGTGGACGCGGCGACCGGCCAGCTCGGCACCGCCATCGCCGGGCGTTCCGGGCTGGATCACCTGCGGCACATCCTGCACAACGGGCCGGAGCGACGTACCCACACCCTGGCCTGGTGGCGGGGGGTGGCCCGGATGCGGGCGGACCTCGGCGGCCCGGCGTCCCGGACCGACCAGATCGGTGCCTGGGTCGCCCTCGACGTGCAGGGCGGCGAGCTCACCTCCGCGCTCTACCCCGGCGCCGGCGGCGGTCCCGACTGGTACCCGCGGCCGTGGCGTGGACTCTTCTTCGACCGCTCGGTACACCGGACCGGTCAGGTGATCATTCCTTATGGACCCTCACGATGAGCGGTGACCTGGAACCCGACCTCACCTACGCCCGCGTCATCCGCCGGCTCGCCGAGCTGAACGGACGGGCGGAGAAGGAACGCGCCGAGGCGGAAGCCTGGTACGCCCGCCAGGTGGCCGCCGCCGACCGGGCGGTACGCGACGCGGAGCAGGGGGTACGCCGGGCCGAGGCGGAGGTGGCGGAGGCCCAGGAGGAGGTCGACCGCACCGAGGCGGAGTCGACCCACCTCTGGAGCATCCTGCGCGGGCAACTCGGCGCGGACCGCCGCATAGGTGAACCGCCGGTACCGCGCAACGGTGAACCGGCCGACGTCGAGGCACTGCTCGACGGGGTACGCGAGCTGCTGGAGCGGGCCCGCAGGCCCGGTGAGCTGGCCCCCGCGACCCGGCCGCTGCTGGCGCTCTTCGGCGTGCTCGGCGCCGCCGCCGCGTACGCCCTCGGGCTCGCCGCCCGCGCCGTCGGCGACCGCTACGGAGGTGACCTGGCGGTCGCCATGCCGGTGCTAGGGCTGCTGGTGACGCTCCTCGGTCCGGTCGTCGGGCTGGCACCGGCGCGGGTACTCGCCGACCGCCGGCACGCCGGCCTGGACGTGCGGGCCGTCCTGGTGGTCGTGGTCGCCGGCCTGGTCACCACCGTGGCCCTCTTCGGCCTACTCCGCTGAGACGTGTGAGGAGGGGGCCCTTCTTATACAAAAACCGATAAGAAGGGCCCCCTCCTCACGCCGGAACCGCGATCGCCTCGCGGAGGAGGCGGCAGGCCAGCACTATCCGGTCGGCGTCGTCGTCCAGGCCGGGCAGCTCGCCGACCCGCCGTACCCCGCCGGAGAGGAACGCCCGCAGCGCCAGGGCGCACTGGCCCGGGAAGGTGACGGTGCGGTCGAAGAGCGCGAGCGCGACCCGGCCGGCGCCGTCGACGCCATCGGCGCCGGGGGCGGGCGGCTCCGCGGTCAACTGCCAGCGCAGCCCGTCCCGTGGTGCGAGCCGGGTGTCGGCGTCCACCGAGGCGATCGCCGCCGCCTGGGCGAGGGGGCGGATCGGCGCGGGTCGGGCCGCCGGCCAGGCCCGGGCGCGCAGCCGGGCGGCGACCGCCGCCGGGTCGGCCCGCAGCAGCCAGTCCCGCAGCGCCTCGACGGTCTCGGTCAGCTCCGGTTCAACCTGGTCGACCTCGGCGACGTCCACCCCGAACGGGAGCGGGGCACGCAGTCGTGGGTCCTCGGCGGCGAGGTCCAGCAGCGCCTCGACCATCGCGTACCGGGTCACTGCCCGGACACCGACGGTCAGGTGCAGGCTGCTCTCGTCCTGCGCCCGGGCGCTGTGCAGCCAACCCCGGGGCAGGTAGAGCGCGTCGCCGGGGCCGAGCAGCACGTCAAGCGCGGCCGGCCCGTCGGCGACCGCGGCGACCTCGTCGGCCCGGCCGCCCCACGGCTGCCGCTCCAACGGGTCGGGCAGCACCGGCTCGTGCACCTGCCAGTGCTTGTGCCCGTCGACCTGGAGCACGAAGACGTCGTGCGTGTCGTAGTGGGTGGCGAAGCCCTGGTTTCCGGGCGGGGTCAGATAGGCGTTCACCTGGAGCGGCTGGCCGAGGAGCAGGCTCAGCTCGCGGGTGAAGTCGATAAGCGGTGGCCAGGTCCGGTGCAGACCCTGGAGCACCAGGGTGGCGCCGTCGGCGTAGAGCGCGAGGACCCGCTCGTCCAGGACCTGATCGGTGATCTCGGCTCCCGCACCGCCGCCGCCGGTGTACTGCCCGGCCGGCAGCACCTGCCCGTTCTGGGCGACCCGCAGGAACGGGGTACGCAGTCCACGCCGGCTCAGCAGTTCGTCGGCGTCCGCCGGGCTGAGCAGGTCGCGGAACCCGTCCGGGTTGCCGAGTTCGGCGGCCCGGGAGAGCAGGGGCGCCCGCCCCCAGTGGGTGGCGGCGAACTTCGCCGGTTCGACGGCGACGCAGCGGGCCAGGGCGGGCCGGTGGGCGGGGCCGGGACGGCTCTCCGACGCTCCGTCGCCGGGACGGCTCTCCGAGGCTCCGTCGCCGGGACGGCTCTCCGAGGCTCCGTCGCCGGGACGGCTCTCCGAGGCTCCGTCGCCGGGACGGGCCGGGCGGCCGGCGCCGCCCGACCCGGTCGTCGGACCCGTTCCCGGATCGGCCGGCACGCCGGGCGGAGCGGGATCGCCGGCCCCGGAATTACCGGTCACCGGGTTATCGGCAGCCGGATCACCGGCCGCCGGATCACCGGTCGTCTGATCCGGCACCGTGCCGGCCGATCCGTCGTACTCGGTCATGAGGCCGGGCTCACCGGGCGGCGCTGTCGGCGCCGCCGTCCTGCTGGCCGGGGGTCGCACCCGCATCGGCCGGACCCTCGGCCGCACCGTCGGCGCCACCGTCGTGCTGCCCCGGCGTCGCGCCGCCGTCGGCCGGACCCTCGGCCGCACCGTCGGCGCCACCGTCGTGCTGCCCCGGCGTCGCCCCGGCGTCGGCCGGACCCTCGGCGGCACCGTCGGCGCCGCCGTCCCGGCCCATCGGATCGGCTCCGCCGTCGGCCAGGCCCTCCCCACCGCCGCCGGTGGTCCGGATATCGTCGTCGTCGAGTCTCATTCGGTGCTCCCTCGGATCCAGCGCCCGAGTCTGGTCGTCTCGGGCGTCGCTACGCGGATGCTGGTACCCCGCGCCCGATCACCTCTAACCCGGCAAACCGGTCCGCTCCCGCCGTGCGGTGATGTGCGACCAGTGAGGTGACTCGGCGACCCGGCACGGTGCACCGGCGAGCCGCGTCCCCGGCGCGGTGGACGCGGGCTGTCGGCGCTGCGGGACGCGATGATGGGAACGCACCGACCCATCCGGCCCGGCCACGGGAACCGGCCACGGGAACCGGCCACGGGAACCGGCCACGGGAACCGGCCGGCGCGGCCGGGAGAAGCGTCTCGGGGGCGGAGACGGGACGGTGCCGGGCAGGGTCGGCGTCGTACCGGAAACCTCCCGGTAATTGGGTCGCCCGCACCGGGTGTCCGACCTGGTGGCGGCCGGGTCGGGTCGGGAAACCCGCAGCTCAGCGGCTGGTGTACGGCGCCGAGCTGTCCCGGACGACCAGGTCGGTGGAGAGCTCGACCCTGGGCGTGTCGACCGGTTCGCCCTGGGCCAGCCGGAGCATCGTCCGGGCGGCCAGCAGCCCCATCTCGGCGAGTGGCTGGCGCACGGTGGTGAGCGGCGGCGACGCCCAGCGCGCCTCCGGCAGGTCGTCGAAACCGACCACGCTGACGTCGTCCGGCACCCGGAGCCCGCGCCGCCGGACCGCCTCGTACGCCCCGAACGCCATCTGGTCACTGGAGGCGAAGATGGCCGTCGGCGGCTCGTCGAGGTCGAGCAGTGCGGCGCCGCCGGAGTATCCGGACTCGTGGTAGAAGTCGCCGGGGACGATCAGCTCGTCGCGCAGCGCGATGCCGGCGGCGTCCAACGCGGCGCGGTAACCGTCGAGGCGGGCCCGGCTGCAGAGCAGTCGCGGCGGACCGGCGATGAAGCCGATCCGGCGGTGCCCGAGCGAGAGCAGGTGCTCGGTGGCGCGCAACCCGCCGGCCCAGTTCGTCGCGCCGATCGTCGGGATGTCGAGGTTGGGCACTCCGGCGGGGTCGACCAGCACCATCGGCACGTTCAGCCGGCGCAGCTCGGCGTGCACCGGTGGGGCGAGGTCGCTGGCGACCAGGATCACCCCGTCGGTCGCCCGGGTGCGCAGGTTCTGCAACCACTGCCGGGTCGAGGTCGACCGGCGGTGGATCGCCGAGACCACGGTGCCGACCCCGGCGGCGTGCGCGACGTCCTCCACGCCGCGGATGATCTCGACGGCCCAGGGGCTGTCCAGGTCGTTGAAGATGAGGTCGATCAGGCTCGCCCCGGCTCGCGGCCGGGTCGCCCGGCGCCGGTAGCCGTGCCGGCGGAGGAGCTCCTCCACCCGCTCCCGGGTCTGCGGCGCCACGTCGTTGCGGCCGTTGAGCACCCGGGAGACCGTCGGCACCGACACGCCGGCCTCCTGGGCGATGGCGGTGATGGTGATCCTGCGTCCTTCGTCGACCGTCACGAGGCAGCTCCTTCGTTGTGGCCCCAGCCTACGACCGAAACACTTTCGAGGCTGTACCGGTGTCCGTCGCGCGCCCTCCCAGTATTTTGCCCCACGCTCGGGGTTGACTGACCGCACGGCGGGTCATAACGTTCCGATCGAGTTACGGAATAATTCCGGAAAGTTTACGCCGGAGAGGATCGTCAATGTGGGTGCCCCGTCCCGCCGCCACGACCCCGGCCTCACCACTCTGATGGAGATCTCCGGCGAACCGGTCATCCCGGGTTTCCATCCGGACCCAAGCGTCTGCCGGGCCGGCGACGACTACTACCTCGCCTGTTCGAGCTTCGAATACTTTCCCGGGGTGCCGATCTTCCACAGCCGCGACCTGGTGAGCTGGACCCAGATCGGCAACGTTCTCGACCGGCCGAGCCAGCTCGCCCTGCCACCCAGTACGCCCTCCTCCGGCGGGGTCTACGCGCCCACCCTCCGCTACCACGCCGGCCGATTCTGGTTGATCACTTCGAACGTTCCCCGCGGGGGCACCCTGCTGGTCACCACCGAGGATCCCGCCGGCTGCTGGTCGGAGCCGGTCCACCTGCCCGACGTGCCCGGCATCGATCCGGACCTCGCCTGGGACGACGACGGGACCTGCTGGTGCACCGTCGCCGGCATCGACCAGATGCGGATCGACCCGCTGCGCGGGACGACGCTGAGCCGGCCGCAACGGATCTGGTCCGGCACCCCGGGCACGCAGGCGCCCGAGGCCCCGCACCTCTACCAGATCGACGGCACGTGGTATCTGCTGATCGCCGAGGGCGGCACCGAGCGCGGTCACGGCATCTCGGTGGCCCGGGCCCCGGCCCCGGACGGGCCGTTCGAGCCCTGTCCGGCCAACCCGATCCTCAGCCACCGCAGCACCGACCACCCCGTGCAGAACACCGGGCACGGCGATCTCGTACAGGCCGCGGACGGTTCGTGGTGGCTGGTCTTCCTCGGGGTACGCACCCGGGGCGGCACGCCCGGCTGGCACGTGCTCGGCCGGGAGACCTTCCTCGCCCCGGTCACCTGGTCGGACGGCTGGCCGGTGATCGGGCCCACCGTCGCGGCGCCGCGTACCTCCACCATGTCCCCCGCGCCGGCAGGTGCCGCGCCGGCGCGGGACGACTTCGACGCCGCCGAACTGCATCCCCGGTGGATCTCCCTGCGGAGCCGCCCGCCGGAGGACGTCTCGCTCGTCGAGCGCCCCGGCTGGCTGACCCTGCGGGCCCGGGGCGGATCGCTCGACGACCCGGCCGTGACCTTCGTGGGGCGCCGCCAGGAGCGCCACGACGTCCGGGTACGCGCCATGGTCGACCCCGGTGCGGGCCGGGGCGGCCTGGCCGTACGCCTCGACGAGGCGCACCACTACGCGGTGGAGCTCGGCGGCGGTGAGGTCTGCGTACGGGCCCGGATCGGGCCGCTGGCCCAACGGCTCGGCAGCCGTCCGGTCACCGGCCCGGTCGTGCTGCGCATCGAGACGTGGTCCTCGGGGCCGGGCATGGACCATCCCCGGCAGGAGCCGGACATGGTGCGGCTCGGCTACGAGACCCCGCACGGCGAGTTCGTCCTGCTCGCCGAACTCGACGGGCGCTATCTCTCCACCGAGGTCGCCGGCGGCTTCACCGGCCGGGTGATCGGCTGCTACGTCACCGCCGACGCGATCGGGGTCGACTGGTACGACTGCCGCTTCCTCGGCTCCCTGGACCGGGCCGAGGTCGTCGACGACCTGGTCGACGCCTGACGGAGCCGGACGCCGCCGCCCCGGCACGCCCGCTGCGCTATCCGTCGGTGGCGGCGGCGATGCTCCGTTCGAGCACGATCGCCTCGTAGATCGGGCTCATCCCGACCGACCGGTAGAGCCGGACCGGCTCGACCGGGTTGCTCAGGTCCACGCCGAGCCCGGCGTACCTCCGGCCCTTTCCGGCGTAGCAGGCGAAGGCCCGGGCCAGCAGCGCCGCGCCCACGCCCCGGCGCCGGTACGCCCGCAGCACCGCGAGCTGTTTCACCCAGCCCTCCTCCTGGTCGAGGGTCTGGTCGGCGGATTGCAGGATGCCGACCGGCTCGCCGTCCACCTCCGCCACGAACCACTCGTCCCAGGCGACGCTCGGCAGCGCGGCCACCTGGGCACGCCACTGCTCGTAGCCGGCCGGCTGGTAGTCCGGGGTGTCCCGGAAGGCGGAGTCCAGGATCCGGTGGAAGGTGCGCAGCTCAGCGTCGTCGGTCGCCACCACCGGCCGGACCAGCACCCCCGGCGGCGGGGGCGGCGGCTCGGCGGGCACCCCGGCCAGCGACCGGCGCATCCGGGCGTAACGCTTGAGGAACGCGAAGCCGGCGTCACGCAGGACGCCGATCCAGCGTTCCTCGCCGGGCAGCGCGAGGGCGCGTACGGTCATCTCGGCGTGGCCGAACTCCGCGGCACGTTCGGCGGAGCGGGCCAGCTGCATCGTCAGCAGTGGCACCTGGGCCGGCAGTCCCCGCTCCGGGTGCACGTACACCTCGACGGTCTCCCGGGGACCCCGGTGGGAATCCTCCAGATAGGACCAGCCGCGCACCTCGCCGTCCGGCCCGAGCGCGAGCCAGCTGTCCCGGTCCGGGTCGAGGTCCGGCGAGGTGAGCGCCTCGCGTACGTCGTCGGCGCTGAAGTCGGGATGGCCGAGGGCGGCGATGTCGCTGGCCTGTACGACGGCGAGGATCGCCGGCACGTCGTCGAGGCAGGGCCGGCGCACCGACCAACCGGGAGGCATCCGCATGCCGAGCATCTAACCCGCCGACGGCGACCTCCGCCTCCGAGTTATTCGCCGGTCAGCGGGCGAAGGTGCCGACCATGTTGCCGCTGGCCAGCTCGAGCCTCCGCAGCGCGGCATGCACGTCGGGCGGCTGCGGGGCGCCGGGCAACTCCAGTGGACGGTTCACCGCGTAGAGCCGGAAGAAGTACCGGTGCGGGTCGTCGTCCGCCGGCGGATGCGGACCGCCCCAGCCCGCCGTGCCGAAGCCGTTCGGCCAGGCCCGGCCGCCGGGCGGGGTCCCGCCCTCGGCGACACCGCCGGAGGTCGCCTCGATACCGGTCACGAGCCAGTGCAGGAACGGCGTCGTCCCCGCATCCCGATCCTCGACGAGCAGGACCAACTCGGTCGCCTCCGCCGGGATGTCCGACCATTCCAGGGGTGGCGAGACGTTGCCGCCGTCCCGGGAGAACCGGGCCGGCAGCCGGTCGTGGTCGTTGAATGCCTGGCTGCGCATCAAAATTCCCGCCATGGCGTCGCCCTTCCTCGAGAGTCGCCGTCCCGTCCCACGCCCGTCGCGGCGCGGTCAGCCGCGGCGCCCGGCGCAGCGCCGCCCGCTCCGCCGCCCCGCCCCGCGGCCCTTGCCGGTCTTCCGCCCGAACAGGTCGTCGAGGAGCAGGGTGAGGCCGGCGCCGACCAGCCAGCTGTCCTTGGCGATCGGCACGCCCTGCTGGGTCGGCCGGACACTGCCGGGCTCGTGCATGCCGGGGGTCGCCCAGTACAACCGGAGCAGGCCACCGCCGAAACCGACCAGCCCGAGGCCGACCAGGGCGGACGGGATGAGCGGCAGCAGCAGGGCACTGCCGAGGGTGACCTCCGTTCCGGCCAGCAACCGGGCGAACTGCCCCGGCCCGACGCGCCGGAGCGGAGGGATCGCGTCGGCGGCCATCCCGTGCATGCCCTCCGCGGCCTCGCCCTCCAGGTTCCACTTCGAGAGCCCGGAATTCAGGACGAACGCGCCGATCGCGGCGCGCAGCGGAAGATGGGACACGTTCATCGGTCGCTCCGCTCTGCCGGTGCCCGCTGTCCCCGCCCGGCTACCCGGATAGTCGCGCCGCACACCGGACCGTCTCCCGCCGGCACCGGCCGCCGGCCGGTGCCGGCCGCGCCGGACCGGCGCGTCCACCGGGACCGGACCACCGACCCCTCGGCGCGCCGGGTCAGCCGGCGAGTTCCCGCTCCAGCGGGGTGCGGAACTGCGGCGTGACCCGGGCGTCACCGAACCGCCCGGCGCGTTCCGCCGCCGCCTCGACCGCGCCGACCGCCTCGGCGCCGACGGCCCGGCCGGTACCGCAGACGGGTCAGCCCTGGCCGAACGAGCCGAGGACGATCTCGCCGGCCGGCTCGTAGGTGCCGATCACCACGCCCTTGCGGGAGACCCGGCTGTCGGCGAGCCTCAGCCCGAGCGGGACGGTGCCGTCCGGGAAGAGGCGCTTGCCCTCGCCGAGGACGAGCGGAAAGACCAGTAGACGATACTGGTCGACGAGATTGTGCCGCAGCAGGGTCCGGATCAGGTTGCCGCTGCCGTGCACCTGCAGCTCCGGACCGTCGGCCCGCTTCAGCGCCGCGACGCCCTCGGCCACGTCCCCCTCGATCAGGACCGACTTCGCCCATTCCAGCCGCGACAAGAAAATCTGTCGGCGGCCGGGTCGATGCCGGCCCGCTAGTCCGCGAACTCGATCACCTCCGTCGCGTCGCGCCGGGGCACCTGTGGCAGCGGCCTCGGGTCGGCGACGAAACCCAGCCGGACCACCACGTACGGTTCACCGATGTCCGCGAGCAGGTTACGCAGCAGCCAGCGCGGCCATTCCAGTTCGATCGGGTCGGTCAGCGGGGCGGTGGCGAGGCCCTCCACGACGGCGTGCAACAGCAGCGCGGAGAGCGCCTCACCGCCGGCGAGCAGCTCACCGGGGCCGTCGCCACGACCGAACAGGATGGCGTAGGTGGCGCCGCGGTCCATGCCGTCGCCCGCCTCCAGCCCGGCCGTACCGTCGAGGGCGTGCTCGCGCAGCGGCACCCGACGCAGCGCCGGGCGCACCGCCGAGGCGGGCGGCACCCCGTCCCGGCTGCCGGGCGGGCGGTTGGTCCAGCGCCGGAGGTCGGCCCGATACGCCGGGTCGTCGAGCTCGGCGGCGGCGGCGTTGGCGGTCGCCACCGACAGCATCGGCATCTGGTCGTCGCGGACCAGGTGCAGGTAGGCCCCCTCGGCCTCGACCACCTCGCGCAGCCGGCGCAGGGTCGCCTCGGGGACGCTGCGCTCGTCGAAGGCGCGTCGGTCGGTGCGCCGCCGCTCCCCCGCACCGTGCTGCCGCCGCTGCTCCGGATCCGGCTCCTGCCGGCCGGTCACCGTGACGACGGCCAGCAGATCCGGGTCGGTGGCGTCCGGAAGGCGGACGACCTCGGTGCGGTATCCGGCCACGGCAAGGGCCAGTCGGGCGTGATGCAGGGCAGCCCCACAACTCACCAGCAGCAGCCGCCGGTCCGGGTCGACGCTCCTGACCTGCCGGGCGCGGTCGGCCCGCAGCGTCAGCACGGCACCGGGCCCGATCCGCCAGCGCCACGGCTGGGTGTTGAACACCGAGGGCGCCAGCAGCGCGTACGCGGCGGCGGCCTCGAACGCGGCGCGGGCCTCGGCAGCGGGCACGACGGACTCGTCGGCGACCGCCGGTACGGCGCTCGGCTTGATGATCATGAGACTCCTCCTCGTCCGCTCCCCTGCATGATCCCGCCCCTCCCCACATGAATACGGTGCACCGCCACCGGGGCACGGCGGCAGGGCCGCACGTCCCGGGGCACCGGGCCGCATTTCCCCTACCGGCGGACACGGCGTTAGGGACCTTCGGCCCTGTCACCGCGGGCCGTCGGCCGGATAGGAAGGAAGGGTGATTCGAGTTTTCCTGCTCGACGACCACGAGGTGGTCCGGCGCGGCCTGGCAGGCCTGCTGCAGAGCGACGGTGATATCGAGGTTGTCGGCGAGTCCAGCTCCGCGCAGGAGGCGGCCCGCCGCATCCCGGCACTCCGCCCGGACGTGGCGATCCTGGACGCCCGGCTACCGGACGGCAACGGCATCGACGTGTGCCGGGACGTGCGGGCGGTCGACTCCACGATCAAGGGACTGATCCTCACCTCGTACGAGGACGACGAGGCGCTCTTCGCGGCGATCATGGCCGGCGCCGCAGGTTACGTCCTCAAGCAGATCCGCGGCACCGACCTGGTCGACGCGGTCCGCCGGGTGGCCGCCGGCCAGTCGCTGCTGGACCCGGCGGTCACCGCACGGGTGCTGGACCGCATCCGCAGCGGTGTCGAGCAGCCCCGCGAGTTCCAGTCGCTGACCGAGCAGGAGCGCCGGATCCTGGAGTACGTGGCGGAAGGGCTCACCAACCGGGAGATCGCCGGCCGGATGTTCCTCGCCGAGAAGACGGTGAAGAACTACGTCTCCAGCCTGCTGGCGAAGCTCGGCCTCGAGCGGCGTACCCAGGCGGCGGTGCTGGCCACCCGGCTGCTCGGCGAACGCCACTGAGCGGCGCCTGCTCGGCGAACGCCACTGAGCGGCGCCCCGGGACGGCGGCACCGACCGCCACACGAGGGGTCAGTCGCGCAGCGGCACCCGCCAGACGAGCGTGGTGCCGGTCGGTTCGGTCCGGCCGATCTCGAACGTGCCGCCGTGCCGCTCCGCGCGTTCCCGCAGGTTGACCAGTCCGCTGCGGGCCTGCGCCGGATCGGTGCCGACGCCGTCGTCGGTCACCCGCACGCAGAGCCCGCCGTCGCGTACCTCGACGACGACCGTCACCCGGCCGGCCCGCGCGTGCCGGACGGCGTTCGACAGCGCCTCGCCCAGCACCGCGAGCAGATCGGGGCGGGTGCCGTCGGGCACCGCGCTGTCCACCGGCCCGGAGATCTCCAGCACCGGCCGGAACCCCAGCGCCCCGGCGGCACCGGCCACCAGGTCCCGGATCTCGGTACGCAGCGCCGCGGCCATCGGCGTACGCAACTCGAAGATCGCCTGCCGGATGTCGCGGATGGTGGAGTCGAGATCGTCGACGGTGGCGTTGAGCCGCTGCCGCACGTCCGGCCGGCCGGCCAGCGGCGCCACCGTCTGCAGCTGGAGCCCCATCGCGAAGAGCCGCTGGATCACCACGTCGTGCAGGTCGCGGGCGATACGCTCGCGGTCCTCCAGGACCACCAGCAGCTCCCGCTCCTCCTGCGCCCGTGCCCGCTCCAGGGCGAGTGCGGCCTGCCCGGCGAACGTGGCGAGCAGGGTGCCCTCGACGTCGGTACCCGCCTGCTGCCCGCTGGGATAGCCGACGACGAGTACGCCGTGCAGGGCGTCCCCCGTGGTCAGCGGGGAGAGCAACCCCGGGCCGGCGCCGACCGTCACCGGCCAGGGCGCCGCCTTGGCCAGGCTCTCCACCACGGCCTGCCGGCGGCGGGTCACCGGTTCGACGAACGCGGTGTCGTCGGCGGCCAGCACCACGCCGACCAGGTCGTCGACGGCGGCGTCGCTGTCGACGACCTCGACCGTGAACTGGCCGGCCTCCTCGTCGTAGAGCAGCACCATGGCGACGTCCGCCTCCGCGACCTCGCGGGCCCGCCGGGCGATCAGCCGCAGCGCGTCGGTGCGACGCACCTCACCGAGCAACACCCCGGTGATCTCGGCGGCGGCGGCGAGCCAGCGCTCACGCCGGTGCGCCACCGCGAAGAGTCGGGCGTTCTCGATGATCACCCCGGCGGCGGCCGCGAGCGCGACGACGATCTCCTCGTCGTCGTCGGTGAACTCCGCCGCACCCTGCTTCTCGGCCAGGTAGAGGTTGCCGAACACCTGGTCACGGATGCGGATGGGCACCCCGAGGAAGCTGTGCATCGGTGGGTGGTTGGGCGGGAATCCGTATGATTGCGGGTGTTTGGTGATGTCCGGCATCCGCACCGGGCGGGGGTCCGCGATGAGCAGGCCGAGGACGCCCCGGCCGTGCGGCAGGTCCCCGATCCGGGCGTGCGTCTCCGGATCGATGCCGTGGGTGATGAACTCGTTCAGTTGGCGGTCGGGCCCGATGACGCCGAGCGCGGCGTACCGGGCGTCGACGAGCCGGCAGGCCGCCGCCACGATCCGGTCCAGCGTGCTGTGCAGGTCCAGGTCGGTGCTGATCCCGACCACCGCCGTGAGGAGCGCACGCAGCCGCTCCCGGCTGGTCACCACCTCGCCGACCCGGTCCAGCACCTCGTGGAGCAGCTCGTCGAGCCGGACCCGGGACAGCGGCGTGATGCCCAGCGAGGGAGCCGCGAAGCCCGGCCCGGCGGATGGCGACTGCGGTTCGGTCACCCGGCGATGTTAACGCCGGGCCGGGGCTGCGCGGCAGGCCCGATCCCCCGCCGGCCGGAGGCCGCCGGTATTCGCCGACCGCCCGGTGGGATCCGGCCTCGACGGGAGCGCCGCGCCATGGTTACCCGGGCGGGCCAACCGGATACCGTCAGTTACCGCCCGCCCCGCGCCGATCACCAGTGACGGGACCGGTGCGCCGCGCGCGCTCCGCCGGGCCAGCCGGGACAGCACCCGGGGTCCGACGAGGTCGTCGTGCCGCCGTCCGCCGGAACCGGGCGCGCCGAGTACCACCAGGTCGGCGGTTGCCGCCGCGTGGCACAGCGCGGTCACCGGGTCGGCGAGCACGAGCATCCGCAGCACCCGCGGCGGGTGCCGCAGGCCGGCGAGGGCCACCGCGATCCGGGCCCGCTGCATCCGGGTCAGGGCGAGCCGCTCCGCCCGCAGGCCGCCGAGGCGCCGGCTGACCGCCCGCGCCGGATCCGGCCAGGCGGTCACCACCAGCACCGTGCCGGCGCGGCGTGCCGCCAGCCGCACCGCCCACTCCAGCGCCGCCCGGGCACCCGGCGAGCCGTCCAGCCCGACGACGATCCGGTACGTCCGCATGTCCGCCTCCGCCCCCTTTCCACCGACGGCCGACCGCTGCCGGCCACCTGCCGCCGGTCCCGCCACGCCCGACCGGCCACGCCCACCCCGGCCACGCCCACCCAGCCACGCCCGACCGGCCACGCCCGACCCCACGCCCGTGCCGGGCCGTGCCGGGCAGGGCGGCGGTCAACTCTCGCCGACCGCCGGCCCCGCGGCCCGCAGCTGCCGCAGGATGCCGTCGGGTTCGGCGCCCACCGGAGCGATCCGCAGCTTGGCGTCGACCACGGCCACGCCGTCCGGGCCGACCATCACCGGGTTGAGATCGAGTTCGGCCACCTCGGGCAGGTCCTCGGCAAGGTGCCCGAGCCGGCAGAGCAGTTCCTCCACGGCGCCGGTGTCGACCGGCGGTGCACCCCGGTATCCGGTCAGCAGCGGAGCCGCCCGCAGCGACCGCCACATCCGCCCGGCGCCCAGGTCGGTCACCGGGGTCAGCCGCAGCGCGCGGTCACCGAGCAGGTCGGTGTGTACGCCGCCGAGGCCCACCATGACCAGCGAGCCGAACTGCGTGTCGTGCACCACCCCGGCCACCAGTTCCAGCTGCCCCCGGCGCATCGGCTGCACCAGCACCGGTCCGCACGGACCGGCCGACGCGGCCACCGCCGGATACGCCCCCCGCACCTGCTCCGGGTCGGTCAGGTTGAGCGCCACACCGCCCACGTCGCTCTTGTGCACCAGGTCCGGGTCGGCGACCTTCAACGCGACCGGGTAGCCGAGCGAGTCGGCGGCGGCGACCGCCCCCTCGACGGTGTCGACCCGGACCGCCGGTACCACGGGTATGCCGTAGGCGCCGAGGATCTCCGCCGTCCGGTCGTACGGCTGCCACCCGGGACCCGCCGCGAGCGCCTCGCGCAGCAGTTCCCGCCCCCGTTCCACGCCCGCCACCCTCGGCGGCGTGCTGCCGACCGGCTGCCGCAGCCAGCCGGCGTACCAGGCCGCGTGACCGATCGACCGCACGGCGCGCTCCGGCAGGTCGAAGACCGGAACGCCACGGTTCCCCACCGTCGCCGGCGGCTCGGCCAGGCCGAGCACGACCACGGTGGCGGTCAGCTCGGGTGTCGCGTCCAGGACCGGGGCGACCGATGCCAGCATCGCCGGCACGTCGTTGGCCCGGGTCGCGGCGACCACCAGGAGCAGGGAGTCGACCTCACCGCTCGCCGCGACCGTGCGGACCGCCTCGGCGAACGCCGCCGGGCTGGCTCCCGCGCCGAGATCGAGCGGGTTGTCGTCCCCGGAGAGCGGCGGGAGCACGACGCGCAGCCGCTCCCGCAGCGCCGGGGTGAGCGGGGCGACCCGCAGGCCGGCCCCGTCCGCCGCGTCGGCGGCCAGCACGTTGACCCCACCGGCGTTGCCGATGACGCCGAGCCGGTCACCGGCCGGAAGCGGCTGGTCCGTGACGAGCCGGGCGGTGTCCATCAGGTCGCCGAGGGTCTCCAGCCGGATCACCCCGGCCTGGGCGAAGAGGGCACTGACGGTGCTGTCCGGGGCCGCCGCGGCGGCGGTGTGCGAGGCGCCCGCCCGCTGGCCGGCGATGGACCGGCCGCTCTTGACCGCCAGCACCGGCTTGCGCCGCGCCAGCCCGCGTACCAACCGGGCGAACCGGCGGGGGTTGCCGAACGACTCGAGATACAGGGCGACCGCGCGGGTCGCCGGGTCGTCGTACCAGTACGCGATCAGGTCGTTACCGCTGACGTCGGCCTTGTTGCCGAGCGAGACGAAGCTGGAGAGTCCGCAGCCGGCCCGCTCGGCGTGCTCCAGCAGCGCGATGCCGACCGCACCGGACTGCGAGGCGACGCCGAGCCCTCCGGCGGGGGGTAGCACGGGTGCGAACGCGGCGGCGAGCCGTACCTCCGGATCGGTGTTCACCACACCGATGCAGTTCGGCCCGACCAGTCGGATCCCGTGCGCCCGCGCGACCTCCACCAGCTCCCGCTGGGCGCTGCGGCCGGCGGCACCACCCTCGCCGAGGCCGGAGGTCAGCACCACGGCCGACCGGGCCCCGGCCGCCGCCGCGTCCCGGACCGTGTCGACCACCGCCGGCGCGGGCACCGCGATCACGGCCAGGTCCACCGGTTCCGGCAACGCCGACAGGCTCGGATGGGCGGGCAGCCCGCAGACCTCCGTGGCGTGCGGGTTGACCGGGTAGACCCGGCCGGTGAAGTTGTACCGGAGCAGGCTGCGCAGTGTCTCGTGACCGATGCCGCCCGGCTTGCGGCCCGCGCCGACCACCGCCACCGACCGGGGCGCGAGCAGCGGGCGCAGCGAGGCACGCTCCGCCACCCGGTCGCGGGCGTCGGCGGCACCGAGTTCGGCCTCGGTGACGTCGGTGGGCAGGCCGACGGCGAGCACCGCGTCCTCGATCCGGGAACCGGCCCGCCCGGTCAGGCCCGCCGCCACCCGGAGCATCGCGGCGTTCGCCGGCAGCACGTCACCGCGCAGTTCGGTCACGCCCGCCGTGCCGGCGACGGCCCGCAGGTGCTCCAGCAGCAGCGTGCCGATCCCCCGGTCGCGGTGCGCGTCCGCGACGAAGACGGCGAACTCGGCCCCGGCACCGCCGTCGCCGACCTCGTAGGAGGCGACCCCGGCGAGCTGGCCGGCGGTCTCCGCGAGCACGGCCCCGTGCTCCGTCGGTGACGGTGGCCGGCAGAGCCGGTCAACCTCGGCGGCGATCGTCTGCTCGCCGGGCACGACGAAGAACCGCATCCGCAGGCTCTCCGGCGAGCTGCTCCGGTAGAGCTCGACCAGCCGATCCCGGTCCTGTGGCATGACCGGGCGGATCCGTACGATTCCGCCGTCGATGGTGAGCGCGTCGGCGCCGGGTATGGCCTGCACGAACACGTCGAATACCCCCAGTCGCTCCGGTCGACCAGCGGGCGGCTGGTCCTTCTCCAGCAGACCCGATCTCCGCCCGCCCGGGCAGGGCCGGAGCGCCCGCCCCGGTGGGCCGGTCGGCCCTGCTCCGACCGGCCCGGGCGGCCTAGCGTGAGGTGTGCACGGGACGTCACCGGAGCCGGGCCGCGCCGTGGCGCCGCGCCACGCCCGGGACGTCACGGGAGCGGCCGAAGCCCTGCGGAGGAGGTTGTCATGAAACAGTGGCTGGTGGAAGACGTCATGACCACGGACGTGGCCACCGTCGGGGTGGAGACGCCGTACCGGGCGATCGTCGGCGTCCTCGCCGGGCGGGGCGTCAGCGGCGTACCGGTGGTGGACGAGTCCGGTCGGGTCGAGGGGGTGGTCTCCGAGTCGGACCTGCTGGCCAAGGTCGAGCTGACCGGCCAGCCCGAGCCCCGGCTCCTGGTGAGCCGCCGGCAGCGGGTGATCCGGGACCACGCGACCGCCTCGGTCGCCGGAGAGCTGATGACCGCGCCGGCGATCACCGTGCTGCGCGGCACGGCGCTGACCACGGCTGCCAAGCTGATGGACGACGAGCACGTGAAGCGACTGCCGGTGGTGGACATCCTCGGCCGGATCGAGGGCATCGTCACCCGCGGTGACGTCCTCAAGGTCTATCTGCGGCCGGACGACGACATCCGGGCGGAGATCTCCGGGGACATGGTGCGGCGGGTGCTCTCGATCGACGAGGGCGTGCTGCGGGTCGCCGTGCACGAGGGCGTGGTCGGCCTCACCGGGCGGGTGGATCGGCGCAGCACCGCGCAGAAGGCGGTCCGGCTCGCGTACGCGGTGCCGGGGGTGGTGCAGGTGACCGACCGGGTGGAGTACGACTACGACGACACCCAGGTCGCCGGGATGAGTATGATCGCGTAACCGTGCACGCACCGACCCCGCCGCCGATCCTGGCCCTCAACGCGGGCTCGTCGTCGTTGAAGTACGCGCTGCTGAGCGGCGGTGCGCGGCTCGCCGCCGGCACCGTGCCGCGCATCGGCGAGCCCGGCGCACCGGTCGCCGACCACGCCGGGGCGGTCGCCCGGGTCCTCGACGAGCTGGCCCGGCACCGCCCGCCGCCCGCCGCGGTCGGCCACCGCGTGGTGCACGGCGGCGCCCGGTTCCACCGCCCCACCCTGATCGACGACGCCGTGCTGGCCGCGATCGAGGAACTCTCCGCGCTGGCGCCGCTGCACAACCCGCCGGGGCTCGCCGTGATCCGGGCCGCCCGCCGGGCGCTTCCGGGCGTCCCCCAGGTGGCCGTCTTCGACACCGCGTTCCACGCCGGCATGCCGGCGGAGGCGAGCGGCTACGCGCTCGACCGGGAGACCGCCGCCCGTTACGGCATCCGCCGGTACGGCTTCCACGGCATCTCGGTCCGGTACGTGGCCGCCGCCACCGCCACGCTGCTGGGTCGCCCGCTGCCCGACCTCAACATGGTCGTGCTGCACCTCGGCAACGGGGCGAGCGCCACGGCGGTGGCCGGCGGGCGCGGCGTCGACACCTCGATGGGGATGACGCCGCTGGAGGGGCTGGTGATGGGCACCCGGACCGGCGACATCGACCCGGCGGTGGTCTTCCACCTGGCCCGGGCCGGCCTGCCGCTGGACCGCATCGAGGAGCTGTACCAGCACGGCAGCGGGCTGCTCGGACTCTGCGGGGAGAACGACATGCGGGATGTGCTCACCCGTGCCGGGCGTGGCGACGAGGCGGCGGAACACGCCGTGGCGAGCTACTGCTACCGGATCCGCAAGTACGTCGGCGCCTACCAGGCGGTGCTCGGCCGACTCGACGCGGTCGTCTTCACGGCCGGTGTCGGGGAGCACAGCCCGACCGTCCGGAGCCGGAGCCTGGCCGGCCTGGCCGCACTGGGCATCGCCGTCGACCCGTCCCGCAACGCCTCCGGCGACCCGGCCCGGGTCATCTCTCCGGACACCGGCCGGGTCGCCGTCTGCGTCGTGCCCACGGACGAGGAACGCGGCATCGCCGAGGAGACCGCCGCGACGATTCCGCGTCCGGGCCGGGGCTGACCGCCGGCTCAGCAACGTTGCGCCGCCGGTTCAGCCCTGTCGGGCCGCCGGTTCAGCCCTGTTGCGCCCAGTCGCCGAGGGACCAGTCGCGGACCTCCGGCATGTCCTCCAGGTGCTCCACCACGTACGCCTCGTGCCGGGCGAGCTGCTGCTCGCACCAGCGGCTCAGCTCCGCCGCGCCCCGGGGCAGCCGCCGGGCGTTGTTGATCGCGTCCATCACCAGGTGGTAACGGGACGCCCGGTTCCGTACGGTCATGTCGAACGGCGTCGTGGTGGTCCCCTGCTCGACGAAGCCGCGCACCCGGAACCGGTCGGCGTCGGGCCGGCCGTGCACGAGCTGGTGGATGGCGCCGGGATAGCCGTGGAAGGCGAAGACCACGTCGACGGTGTCGGTGAAGAGCTCGGTGAAGAGCGTCGGGCTCATCCCGTGCGGGTGGTCCCTCGGCCGGATCAGGGTCATCAGGTCGACGACGTTGACCACCCGGACCTTCAGCCCGGGCAGCCGCTCCCGGAGGATCTGCGCGGCGGCGACGGTCTCCATGGTGACGACGTCACCGGCGCAGGCGAGCACGATGTCCGGGTCGCTGCTGCCGTCGTCGGTGCCGGCCCACTCCCAGATCCCGGCGCCCTGGGCGCAGTGCGCGACCGCGTCGGCCATCGACAGCCACTGCAACTGGGGCTGCTTGTCGATCACGACGAGGTTGATGTAGGAACGCGACCGGAGACAGTGGTCGGCGACCGAGAGCAGGCAGTTGGCGTCCGGCGGCAGGTAGATCCGCGCGATGTCGCCGCGCTGGGTGAGCACCACCTGGATCAGCCCCGGGCCCTGGTGCGAGAAGCCGTTGTGGTCGTTGCGCCACGCCGTCGAGGTGAGCAGGATGTTCATGCTCGGTACCTTCGCCCGCCACGGCAGGTGCGTCGCCTCCTGGAGCCACTTGCCGTGCTGCACCGTCTGGGATGCGCTGACCATCGCGAACGCCTCGTAGGTGGCGAACATGCCGTGCCGGCCGGTCAGCGTGTAACCCTCCAGCCAGCCGTGACAGTTGTGCTCGGAGAGCACCTCCATCACCCGGCCGTCCCGGCCCAGCGCCACGTCGGAGTCGGTGACGCGCTCCATGAAGGCCCGGTCGGAGACCTCGAAGACGGCACCGAGCCGGTTGCTGTTCGTCTCGTCCGGGCAGAAGAGCCGGAAGGTGTCGGTGTTGCGCCGGTAGACGTCCCGGAGCAGCTCGCCGAGCCTGCGGGTCGACTCGGCGCGCAGCTTCGCCGGAGCCGGCACGTCCACCGCGTACTCGCGGAAGTCGGGCAGGTCCAGGTCGCGGGTGAGCAGGCCGCCGTTGGCGTGCGGGGATGCGCTCATCCGCAGGTCTCCGGCGGGCGGCAGCTCGCGGACGGCGGCGACCGGCGTGCCGGCATCGTCGAAGAGTTCCTCCGGCCGGTACGACCGCAGCCAGCGTTCCAGGATCGCCAGATGCTCGGGATTGTCCCGGACTCCGGAGAGCGGCACCTGGTGCGACCGCCAACTCCCGCTGACCTTCACCCCGTCGACCTCGTCCGGGCCGGTCCAGCCCTTGGGCGAGCGCAGGATGATCAGCGGCCACCGCGGCCGGCTGCCGTCCCAGCTTCCCTCCCGGGCGGCCCGCTGGATGGCCCGGATCCGGCTCCAGGCTCCGGCGAGCGCCGCCGCGAAACGGTGGTGCGAGCCGGGCAGGTCCTCGGCCTCGACCTCGATCACCTGGTAGCCGTGCCCCTCGAAGAGCGCCCGGACCTCGGCCGGGTCCTTGCGGGCCAGCACGGTCGGGCCGGCGATCTTCGCGCCGTTGAGGTGCAGGACCGGCAGCACGGCGCCGTCCCGGGCCGGGTTGATGAACGAGACGCCCTTCCAGGACCCCTCCAGGGGCCCGGTCTCCGCCTCGCCGTCACCGACCACCGCGACGGCGAGCAGGTCGGGGTTGTCCATGACGGCGCCGAAGGCGTGCACGAGGACGTAGCCGAGTTCGCCGCCCTCGTGGATCGAGCCGGGGGTCGTCACGGAGACGTGGCTGGGGATCCCGCCGGGGCTGGAGAACTGCCGGAAGAGCCGGAGCATCCCGGCGTCGTCCCGGGAGACGTCCGGGTAGATCTCGCTGTAGGTGCCTTCGAGATAGCCGGCCGCCACCAGCGCCGGCCCGCCGTGCCCCGGCCCGGTGAGATAGATCGCCTGCTGCCCGGTGAGCCGGATCAGCCGGGAGACGTGCGCGTAGATCAGCGACAGGCCCGGACTGGTCCCCCAGTGACCCAGCAGCCGCGGCTTGACGTGCTCGGCGGTGAGCGGCTCGCGCAGCAGCGGGTTGCCACGCAGGTAGATCTGCCCGACGGTCAGGTAGTTGCTCGCCCGCCACCACGCGTCCAGCCGGGCGAGTTCCGTCTCGTCCGGGTGTGCCAGGGCATGCGGGATCGCGACGTCGCCCGCCGTCCCGATCTGCTCTTTCGTCACCGTTGTCACGCTCGGCCCCTCCGCAGGAGTACATGGTCATGATTGCGCCATCGTCGACGGCGACGGGCCGGGGCGACGCCACGCGTCCCGGTCCGGGCGCAGAGCGCCGTCCACGGCGGCACACCGTTGTCCCCGGCCGCCTCCCCACCGTATGACCGCCCGCTCCCTCGTGCGACCGGTCCGAGGTCCATCCACCCCGGGACCTTCGACCCGGAGCAGCCGCCCGGCCCGGTCGCCGGGATCGGTGAGTGTCCGGCTCGCTCCGACGAGCCGGACGCTGCCAGGAACCGGCATGCCGGCACGGTGCCGACCGCGTACGGTATACCGGCGACCGCTCGGCTCAGAGGAGCGACCGCCGGGCGATCCGACGGGACATTGATGATCTACAGGAGCCGCTGCCGGGCGTAGGTTCCCGGCGGAAGTACAAAGCTCCGGCGGCACCCTCGGCGCGGACCGTGCCCGGCACCCTCCTGGTGCGCCTTCCGTGGCCGCGTACCGCCCTGCCCGGATGCGAGGTACGTCGTGCCGCTGCTCTCCGCCCTCGACCACCAGCACACCGTCGCGCCGCCCGGCTACAGTCGCTGGCTGATCCCGCCCGCCGCACTCTCCGTACACCTCTGCATCGGACAGGCGTACGCGACAAGCGTCTACAAGAACTCGCTGATCGCGCACTTCGACGCGAGCCAGACGGCGATCGGGATCATCTTCAGCATCGCGATCGTGATGCTCGGCCTCTCGGCGGCGCTCGGCGGGACCTGGGTCGAGTCGAACGGGCCCCGCAAGGCCATGTTCGTCTCGGCCTGCTTCTGGGCGTCCGGCTTTCTCGTCGGCGCGCTCGGCATCGCGACCGGGCAGCTCTGGCTGGTCTACCTCGGCTACGGCTTCCTCGGCGGCATCGGCCTCGGCATCGGGTACATCTCCCCGGTCTCCACGCTGATCAAGTGGTTCCCGGACCGTCCCGGGCTGGCCACCGGTCTGGCGATCATGGGCTTCGGCGGCGGCGCGATGCTGGCCAGCCCGATCTCGCGGCAGTTGCTCTCGCTCTACGACCCCAACTACGACCCCGGCAACTCCGGCTCGGTCGCCTCCGGCGGGGCACTGGTCGGGCTCTTCGTCACCCTCGGGCTCGGCTACTTCGCCATCATGATGTTCGGCGTGGTCAATGTCCGGGTGCCGGCGCCGGGCTGGCGTCCCGCCGGCTTCGACCCGCGTGCGGTGGCCGCCCGGCCGCTGGTGACCACGGCACACGTCTCGGCGTCGAACGCCATCCGCACCCGCTCGTTCTGGCTGCTCTGGATCGTGCTGTTCTGCAACGTCACCGCCGGGATCGGCATCCTCGAGCAGGCCAGCCCGATGATCCAGGACTTCTTCCGGGACGGCGCGACGTCGAGCGTCACCATCGCCGCGGCCGGTGGTTTCGTCGGACTGCTGTCCCTGTTCAACATGGTCGGCCGGTTCGTCTGGTCGTCCACCTCGGACGTCATCGGACGCAAGCCGATCTACCTGGTCTACCTCGGGGTCGGCATGGTGCTGTACGCGCTGCTCGCACTCGTCGGCTCCGCCGCGACCGCACTCTTCGTGGTGCTGGCCTGCGTCATCCTCTCCTTCTACGGCGGCGGCTTCGCCACCGTGCCGGCGTACCTGCGAGATCTGTTCGGCACCTTCCAGGTCGGTGCGATCCACGGCCGGTTGCTGACCGCCTGGTCAGCGGCGGGCATCGCCGGACCACTGATCATCAACGGCTTCCTGGACGCACAGGGCGAGCCGGGCACCCTGACCGCCTCCGCGTACCAGCCGGCGCTGTTCACCATGGTCGGGGTGCTCGCCATCGGGTTCGTGGCGAACCTGCTCATCCGCCCGGTGCCGGAACGCCTCCACGAGACCGCCGCAGCGGCGGCGGGCGACGCGACTCCGGATGCGACAGCCGGTGACCGGGCCGACACGACCGTCGTGACGAGCACCGGAACGACGCCCCGCACCGAGCCTGCCGACCGACCGGCGGATGCCGATGCCGAGAGGAGCACGTCCCGATGACCGGGCACCAACCGCGCGGCCAGTCCGGCCGCCTCTGGATCTCCTGGCTGCTGGTCGCGGCCCTGCTGGGCTACGGCGTCGTACAGACCGTCATCACCGCGGCACGGCTCTTCACCAATTGAACCCGGATTGCCCACCCCCCGGGGGGAGCCAACTCCACCGATCGTGAAACATAATCGGCACGGGACTCATCCCCCCGGCCTGTTTTCCCGTACCTGATGGGGGTCGGACCGCCGTCGATCGACGGGCGGCGGTATGACTCCGCCCGAGTGGCACGATCAGGACGGGGCACAATAGGCGGCCGTGCTCGTCGCGCGACGAGCACGCAGCGGGGTGTGGTGGTGGGCGCCGAGGCGGAAGATCGAGGAGCAGATGGCCCGGACGAGACAGATTCAGCGTGCCAGCATCCCCAAGAGCTTCACCAGCCGGGGAAGCACACCCAGGCCGAGGGGTGCGGTCGCCCTGCTCGTCATCTCGGCGGTGGCCGTGGTCTGGGCCGCGACGATGTTGAGCCCGATCGGCGGCCTGCTCAACTCCTACATGTTCGTGTTCACGACGTTCTTCGCCGGGCCGGCCACCCTGGTCGCGCTGAGCATCACCGTGATGGTCGGCCTGGTGGCGACCGACCGGATCGTCCTGCTGATCCGGCACCGGGTGCTGCTCCAGTCGGCACACCGGTCACTCGGCATCATCGCGGTCTTCTGCCTGGTCCTGCACGTGCTGACCAAGATTTCCGCCGGGCACGTCAGCCCCGACAAGGCATTCCTTCCGTTCGTCAACGGCGCCAACGTCTACGTCGGGCTCGGCACCGTCGCCGGGGCGATGATGGTGGGCGTGCTCTGGACCGGCCTGGTCCGGGCCCGCTTCGCCGGGGTCGGCAAGCCGTGGCTGTGGCGGACGCTGCACAGCCTCTCGTACGCCGCCTGGCCGATCGCGATCGTGCACGGCCTCCAGGCCGGTCGACCCGCGGCCACCTGGGTCACTCTCAGTTATCTCGGCTGCGTCGCCATCGTGGTGGCGTTGCTGGGTGTCCGGCTGTCGGTCACGCTCGGCCGCAAGCGCGACGAGCAGGGCCCGAGCATCCCCTCGCTCGCCCCGTCCGGCCGGTCGACCAAACCGGGCAGGGTGGGCAAGCCAGGTCGGCCGGGCGCCCCGGGCCGGACCTCCTCCACCGCCCCGGCCAAGCGCCGGACCGCCGACGAGATCCGGGCCAGCCGGGCGAACTCCCCCGGCCGGGAGGGCGGGCGGAGCAGCCGGCGCAGCCGGTGGGAGGAGGACACCTTCGCCGGGCGGCGCGGCAGCCGCCGGGACAGCCGTTGGGAGGACCGGGAAACCCTGGGCGGCCGGCGCGGCGAGTCGGAGACCCGGGCGGGCCGCGACGACCGTGACACCTTCGGCGGCCGCGCCGACGACACCCAGGGCGGTGGAAGGCGCCGCCGGGAGAACCTCAGCGACCTGCGCGGCGGTTCCGAGGCGGCCATCGACGCCTGGGCGCGGGCCGGGGAGCTGGACAGCACGTACGCGCCCCGGAGCCGGTCCGACCGGTTCGCCGTGCCCGAGGTGCCGCCACCCGGCAGCATGTCGGCGAGCGCGGACCGTGACGGCGACGATGCCGAGCTGCCGTGGGACAGCCCACGACGCTGGGCGGCCGAGACGTCGGAGGAGCCGCGGGAGCGTGCCCGGCACGCCTCGGACGACGCGATGTACCGCAGGCCGCGGGCCTGGGACGACGCGTCGGACGACCGCGGGGATACGGAGACCGGCGAGGGCCGGCGTTCCCGCCGGGAGACCGACGGAGCGGGGCGGCGGTCGTGGCGGGAGCCCGACGACGAGCCGACGACCGGCGCGACCCGGGTTGGCCGGCGACGGCGGGCCGACGACGAGGAGCCGTCGACGGAGCGGTCCACCGAACGCTCCGGACGGCACGGCCGTGGCCGCGACGACGCCGAGGAGAGCACCGGCGAGTGGGGCCGGGCCGCCCGCTACGAACCCGGGCTCGTCTCCCGGGCCGACGACGACGATGACGACGACGAGAAACCTGCCCTGATCGACCTCTCCGCCCGCCGGTCCCGCCGGTCCGACGAGTCGTCCAGCCGGTCCTCCCGGCGCAAGGACGCGGACGAGTCGGCCGAGGAGGGCGCGTACTGGACCAGTCTGAAAGGTGAAGTGCGGTGAGTCTGACCGCCGTACCCCCGGTGGCCTGCTTCGGCGAGCCCCGACTCACGGCCGGGTTCGACGAGTTCGGCCGGCTCGACCTGACCGCGCACGAGATGGTGCACGGTGCCGTCAACCCGCTCTCCCCCAAGGGTCTGCTCCGGCTGGTGGAGGGGATCGAGCTCAAGGGCAAGGGCGGCGCGGGCTTCCCGTTCGCGCGGAAGTTCCGGGCCGTGCTCGAGTCGGCCGACCGCCAGGACCTGCCGACGGTGGTGGTGGTGAACGCCACCGAGGGCGAGCCCGGCGCGTGGAAGGACAAGGCGCTGCTCACCCGCGCGCCGCACCTGATCCTCGACGGGGCCGCGATCGCCGCCTACGCGCTGGACGCCGACGAGATCGTCATCGGCGTCGCCGACGACGGCATCGGCGAGGCGTCGCTGACCGCCGCACTCGCCGAGCGCCGGATGCCGGTACGCACCGGCATCGTCACCGTCCCGCACCGGTTCATCTCCGGTGAGGGCGGTGCGCTGGTGCGCGGGATCAACGGCGAGGCGCACATCCCGCCGGGGCGCAAGGTCCGGGCCAGCGACACCGGGGTGGGCGGCCTGCCGACGCTGCTCTCCAACGCCGAGACGTACGCCCAACTCGCGCTGGCGGCCCGGCTCGGCCCGTACGAGTACGGCACCGTCGGCAGCCCCGACGAACCCGGGACGGTGCTGCTCACCGTGACCGGTGCCGCCGGCCGGCCCGCCGTGGTGGAGTGCCCGACCGGCATCCCGCTGCGGGACGTGCTCGAACTCTGCGAGACACCGGAGGGGCCGGGCGTGCTCACCGGCGGCTACCACGGTCAGTGGATCAGCGCGGAGAGCGCCGCCACCGCCGAGGTGTCCCGGGCCGGGTTCGCCAAGGTCGGCGGTTCGCTCGGTGCCGGCATCATCATGCCGCTCAGCGCCGAGGTCTGCCCGCTCGGCGAGGCCGCCCAGGTGGTGACGTACCTCGCGGGTGAGTCGGCCGGGCAGTGCGGGCCGTGCCGGCTCGGCCTGCCGGACCTGGCCCGGTCGCTGGATCTGATCGTCGGCGGCAGCGCCACCGCCGAGGTGGTCCGGGCGGCGGCCGGCGCGGTGAAGGGACGCGGCGCGTGCAGCCACCCCGACGGCACCGCCCGGTTCGCCGTCTCCGCCCTGGAGATCTTCACCGCCGACCTGGAGGTGCACGCCACCAAGGGCACCTGCGGCAGGAAGGTGAAGGGCGTCCTCGGCCTGCCCAGCGACGCCGACGCCCCCACCTCGAAGCTGCTCGTCGACTGGTCCCGGTGCGACGCGCACGGCCTCTGCGCCCACGTGGCGCCGGAGTTCATCCGGCTCGATTCCAACGGCTTCCCGTCGTTCCCCTCGACGCCGGTGCCGACCTGGCTGGAGGCGAGTGCGGGCAAGGCGGTGCGCATGTGCCCGAACCTGGCGCTGCGGATGACACCGGTCAACGGCTGAGCCGGACGGTACCCCCGACCGTTCGGCGTCGCCGGACGGTACGGCGACGCCTCCGGCGTTTGCCGGACGGCAAGCGGTCCTTCCGGTCGTTCTCGCCCCCCGGCGGCTTTCCGGACGGCGGCGCGGGTGAGGATGGAGCCGTGGAAGACGATCTTCATCTTGCCCGCCGCGCCACGCTGGCCGGCGCCGCCGTCGGGCTGCGGTACGCGGCGGACCTCGACCGGCTCGCCCGGGAGCAGAAGTCGGACGGCAGCCTGGTGACCGAGGCGGACCGGGCCGTCGAGGCCGCGATCCGCGAGGTCCTGGCCGGGGCGCGCCCCGACGACGCGATTCTCGGCGAGGAGGTGGGGCAGACCGGCGGCGGCGACCGGCGCTGGATCGTCGACCCGATCGACGGGACGGCGCAGTTCGTCGCCGGAGACGACCGGTGGCTGGTGCTGGTGGCGCTGGAGCAGGCCGGCGAGATCGTCGTCGGGGTCGCGGCGGTGCCGGCGCAGCGCCGGATCTGGTGGGCCCGGCGGGGCGGCGGAGCCTACGAGGCGGAGCTTCCCGCCGGCCCGGAGTTCTCCGACGACGGGGCCCGGCGCCTCCACTGCACCCTCGGACCGGTGCCGCCGCTCTCCGGTGGCCGGCTCGGCGTGGTGCCGCCGGACGAGCACGTCTACCCGGTCGAAGAGGAGATGATCGCCCCGCTGCGGGCGGTCACCACCTCGCTCCCGTGGCGCACCCACGCCGCGCTGCTGGTGGCCCGGGGCGAGCTGGACATCGCCGTGCAGACCCGGGGGCAGGTGTGGGACTTCGCCGCCACCTCGCTGATCGTGACCGAGGCCGGCGGTCGGTACACCGGCCTCGACGGCCGGACCCGGCCGGGGCCCGGACCGGCGCTCTTCGCCCGGACCCCCGCCCTGCACGACGCCGCACTGCGGGTGCTCACCGCCGGCGGGAACCCGGCACCGGACTGACGGCCCGGCACCGGCCAGCCGTGTTCGCGCAGGGCGCAGCGATCGGCCGATGGCCGGGCACGGTGAACCGTCGCCGCGACCCATCCGACCCTGCGCCCGCCGGCTGGTCACCGCCCGGCGGCGACCAGCAGCACGTCGAGGAAGGCGTTGCTGAACACCCGGTGCGGGTCGTGGTCGTCGAGCGTGCCGACGGCCCGGTCCCAGGTCGGGTCGGGCGCGTGCCGGTAGGAGTCCGGGACGGTCCGGGTCAGCATGGTCGGGTCGGCCCAGGCCGCCGAGTCGGTGTAGCCCCAGCCCTTCGACCACTCGACCCGGGTGCCCGCGTACGAGCCGGTGTAGTTGGTGAAGAAAAAGGTTTCCATCTCGCGGTAGAACGCGTGCGCCCGGGGTGCGGTGGGGAAGGTCAGCACGTCGAACCAGACCACCGTGTCCCACTCCGGACGGTCGGCCCGGGGCCGCGCGGCGGAGAGCGCCGGCGGCTCCGCCCCGGGTACGCCGACGTCGCCGGCCCGGTCCAGTCCGGCGACCCGGATCTCCACCTGGCCGGTGACCGGGAACTCGCCCCGGGCCTGGTACGCGGCGAGCTGCCGCTGGTAGAACCGGGAGAACTCGTGCACCACCCGTTGCAGCGAGGAACGGGCGGTGTGCACCGCGTACCCGTTGGCGGTCTCCCGCAGCGTCGTCGGCTTGACGTAGAGCAGCAGGTTCTTCGACGGCCCCCACAGGTCGGTGGCGAGCGTGCCGGTCAGCCCGGCCGCGGCGGTGGTGTACTGCACCCGCCCGAACGTCGGCGCCAGCTCCCAGGCGCCGCCGAGCAGCCGCTCGGCCAGCTCGGAGACCGGCTCCGGGACGTTGTCGGAGAACGGGTAGTTGTAGGGGGTCGTCACCGGTCGGGAGGTCAGCGGCCGGTCGGGGGCGACGCTCCAGACCTTCAGCCAGGGCCGGTCGGTGAAGGCGAACCAGATCGCCTCCACCCGACCCGCCGCCGCCACGTAGCTGGCCAGGGTGCGGCCGGTGCCGCCCGGCGGGGCGAAGAGCTCCGCGGCCGGGATGTCGACCCGGCTGACGCAACGGAGGTGCTGGTTGGCGCCGACCCGCAGCGTCACCTCGGTGACGAAGGCCCGGCCGACGTGCGTGAGCAGCGCCGCGCACTCCGGGTCGGCCCGCTCGACGGTACGCAGCAGGTAGCCGCCGGCCGCCGGGTCCCAGACGACGGCGGTGACGGAGAGGATGAGGTTGCTCAGCGAGCCGTAGGTGTGCCCGGGCTCCCGGGTCTCGCCGTCGGCCGGCACGGAGGTGCCGTGTCCGTTGATCGCCAGCACCCCGCCGACGCTCAGGTCCCCCGGGGCGGGCGTGTTTGTCACGCCGAGCCCGTGCTGCTCCAGGAGGGCGAGGAGGTCCTCCATGGCGGCACCGGTCTGCACGCGTACCGCCGCCGCGCCCGGTGCGGTGGAGAGCACCGACATCGCGGTCAGGTGCCGGGTGGTGTCCACCAGGATGGTCCGCCCGGCGGTGCCGTCGGCCGGGACGGTCAGCGGTGCCCAGGTGTGCCGGTAGCCCCGGGCCCGGACCGAGTAGCCGTGTCGGTACGCCCAGTTGACCACGGTCACCACGTCCTCCGGGGTCCGGGGCGTGCAGGTCCAGATTCCGTCGGCCTGGATCTCGCCGGCCCAGTTGCGGTACGCCTCGCGCGCGACCGGTACGCCTGCCGGGAAGTCCGGCGGCGCCTGCCGGCCACCCGGCGTCCAGAGTGTGCCGGCTGCCGTCACGGCGGACGCTTCCAGGAAGCCGCGTCGGGTGAGAGCCATCTCGATCCCCTCTGCTCGGGAAGAACCTGCTCGGGAAGAACCTGCTCGGCAAGAGACCTCTGCGCGGAACAGCCGCAGACCTCTGCGCGGAGTGACCGCGCCTTACCCCGGAGTCGTGCGACGGAACGCGATCCCGTACCCGATCGGGGTCACTGATCAAACCGACATCACCGGCAGACCGCCGCCAACCCGGCGGGCGGGCGCCGCCGCGTACGGTCAGCGGACCGAGCGGATCCGCACCACGAAGACGCTGCCGAGCAGGGTGACCACGGCGGTGAGGGCGTACAGGGTCGGGTAGCCGCCGAGGTGGACGACGGTCGGGGCGGAGATCGCCGGCCCGAGCACCTGGGGTGCCGAGTTCGCGATGTTGATGACGCCGAGGTCCTTCGCCCGGTCGGTGGCCCGGGGCAGCACCTGCGTGATCAGCGCGGCATCGACGGAGAGGTAGGCGCCGTACCCGGCGCCGAGCAGCACCGCGGCGAGCATGGCCATGGGCCAGAGCGGCCAGATCGCGAGCAGCAGCGCCGCCACGGCCATGATCACGCCGGACCAGATGACGAAGATCTTACGGCGGCCGGACCGGTCGGAGAGCCGGCCGGCGGTGACCGCCGTGGCCATCATGCCGGCCGTGTAGATCAGGATGAGCACGAGCAGGCCGCCCTCGGGGTCGGCGTACCGCACCCCGTCGGCGAGGAAGTAGAGCAGGTAGAGCGTGCCGAGCGCGTTGCCCACCTGGACGAGGAAGCGGGTGCCCCAGGCCCAGGCGAAGTCGGGATGCGCGCGAGGGCTGATCCACATGCTCCGGAGCAGGGCGACGGGCCGGAGCGGCGGCCGGTGCGTACGCGGAAGGACGTCGTCCGGGGTGAGCAGCGCGAACGGGAGCGCCAGCACCAGGACGACCGCCGCCAGCGCCAGGTAGCCGGCCGCGTTGCCGGTGACCACGGCGGTGACCAGGACCGCCCCGACGACGAGGCCGAGCGACTGCGGGATGCCGATCCATCCGGAAACCCGTCCGCGCTGCCCGACCGGCACCCGGTCGGGGACGGCCGCGGTCAGGGTGGCGAGCGCGGCGTTGAGGCAGGTCTGCGCGACCACCCAGCACACCGCGACGCCGGCGATCGTGCGCTGCTGGCCGAGGATCGCCAGCGACGCCGCGCCGAGGATCGCGCTGAGCAGGGTCCAGGCGTGCCGCCGGCCGTACTCCCGGTCGCCGACCCGCAGGCAGGTACGGTCGGAGAGGGCGCCGACCAGCGGGTTCGCCACCACCGCGGCGAGCGCGCCGAGGCCGGTCACGAGGCCGAACATCGTCTCCTTGCGGGCCGGGTCGATCAGCTCGACCTGGGTCGGCAGGAGGATCTGGATGGGCGTGAAGAACGCCATCCAGACTCCGAGGTTCGCGCTGAAGAAGAGGACGATCCAGCCGCGCCGGACGGGTACGGTGGGCTCGGCGAGCGCCGCCGGCAGCGCAGGGCCGACCCTCGTCGTCAGGCTCGGGCCGTCGTCGGGAGGCACGACCGTCACCGGGAGGCTCTGATGAGGTCCCGATACCAGGCGTACGAGGTCTTCGGGGTGCGCAGCTGCGTCTCGAAGTCGACGTGCACCAGGCCGAACCGCTTGGTGAAGCCCTCCGCCCACTCGAAGTTGTCGAGCAGGGACCAGACGAAGTAGCCGCGCACGTCGACGCCCGCCGCCATCGCGGCGCGTACCGCCCGGATGTGACCGTCCAGATAGGCCACCCGCTGCGGGTCGTCGATGCCGTCGTACGCGCAGCCGCTCTCCGTGACGTAGATCGGCGGGAGGGCGTCGCCGTACTCCCCGGCAAGCCCGACGAGCAGCTCCCGGAGCCCGTCCGGGACGACCGGCCAGCCGAAGTCGGTGGTCGGGTAGCCGGTCAGCGGCACGATCTCGAACGGCAGCGGGCTCTCCGGAGACGCCGGCGCGCGTACCCCGGTGGGGTTGTAGTAGTTGACGCCCCACGCGTCCAGCGGCGCGGCGACGAGGTCGAGGTCGCCGTCCCGGACGACGCGCGGGTCGAGCCCGACGTCGGGGTAGCCGCGCCCGAACAGCGGGTCGGTGCAGAAGCGGTTGTGCAGGGCGTCGTACGCCGCCGCGGCGGCCAGGTCCGCCTCGGTCTCCCCCTGCGGCCAGACCGGCGTGTAGTTGTTGGCGATGCCCACCGCCGCCACGCCCCGGTCCCGGAGTGCGGCCACGGCGAGGCCATGGCCCAGCAGTTGGTGGTGGGCGGCCGGCAGCGCGTCGAAGAGGTGCGCGTGACCGGGCGCGTGTTCACCGGTGGCGTGCCCGAGGGTCGTGTGGATGAACGGCTCGTTGAGCGTGATCCAGAGCCGGATCCGGTCGCCCAGCGCATCCGCCACGAGCCCGGCATAGTCGGCGAAGCGGTACGCGGTGTCCCGGACCAGCCACCCGCCGCCGGCCTGCAGGGCCTGCGGCAGGTCCCAGTGGAAGAGCGTCAGGACCGGATCGATGCCCTCTGCCAGCAGCGCGTCCACCAGCCGGTCGTAGAAGGCCAGGCCCGCCGGGTTGGCCGGGCCGGTCCCGTCCGGCTGGACGCGGGGCCAGCCCACCGAGAAGCGGTACGCCGACACGCCCAGTCCGGCCATCAGCGCGACGTCGTCGCCGTACCGGTGCAGGTGGTCACAGGCCACGTCGCCGGTGCTGCCGTCGCGGATCCGGCCGGGCTCGTGGCTGAACGTGTCCCAGATCGACGCCCCGCGACCGTCGGCGGTCACCCCGCCCTCGATCTGGTACGCCGACGTGGAGACGCCCCAGGCGAACGCCATATCCCACACCCCTAGGACATGAAAGTTCCTCGCACTGTAGACCGCCGCGCTTCCGCCGGGAAGCCCCGGACGGGTGCCGGGCGTGTGGCCGCGCCCGGAACCGGCCCGATATCGTGCCGGGGTGACAGACCAGGGAGCCGAGCAGGTCGTGAACATCTACACCGACGGCGCGTGCAGCGGAAACCCCGGCCCGGGTGGCTGGGGCGCGGTGCTGCGGTACGGCGCCCGGGAGAGGGAGCTCTACGGCGGCGAGGCGACCGCGACCACCAACAACCGGATGGAACTGATGGCGGCGATCCGCGCGCTGGAGAGCCTGACCCGGCCGGTGACGGTGGAGATCTACGTCGACAGCACCTACGTCCGCGACGGCATCACCAGGTGGCTGCCGAACTGGAAGCGTAACGGCTGGCAGACCGCCGGCAAGCAGCCGGTCAAGAACGCCGACCTGTGGCGGCGGCTGGAGGCGGCCGCCACCGGTCACCAGGTGCGGTGGCACTGGGTGAAGGGGCACGCCGGGCATCCCGAGAACGAGCGGGCGGACCAGCTCGCGGTCCGGGGGATGCGGGAGGCGTCCTCCGGCGCCGTACCGGCCTGACGCCGCGCACCGATCCCGCGCACCGATCCCCGCACACCGGCCGACCCGCCCCACTTCGCAGCGACGCCCGTCGGGGTCAACCAACGGTTGACGCGAACCCGCTCGTCAACCTACGGTTGACGCATGGAGCGACTTCCGGTACGCCTCGACGACCTCATCCAGTACGTCCACCGTCAGCACCCGGACAGTGACGCCCTGGAGCGGCTCTCGGACGCGGTGCTGGTCGGCGAGTACCTCGGCGACCTCGCCGACCACCTGATCGGGCACTTCGTCGACCAGGCCCGCCGCTCCGGCGCCTCCTGGACGGAGATCGGCCAGAGCATGGGCGTCACCAAGCAGGCCGTGCAGAAACGCTTCGTCACCCGGAGGTCCGAGCAGGACGAGCCGGTTCCGGCCAGCGCCTTCGCCCGGTTCACCGACCGGGCCCGGCACGTGGTGCGGCAGGCCCAGGCGGAGGCCCGGGAGGCCGGCAGCGCCGAGGTGGGCACCGCACACCTGCTCCTCGGCATCCTGCACGAACCCGAGGGTCTGGCCGGTCGGGCGATCACGGCGCTGGGAGTCTCCGCCGCGGCGATCCGGGCCGGGGCCGGCGCCACCGAGGACCGCCCGAGCGCCACCGAGGACCGCCCGAGCACGGCACCCCCCGACCCGCAGCCGGGTGCGGTGCCGGAGCACCTGCCGTTCTCCCCCGGCGCCAAACGGGTCCGGGACCGCACCTTCCAGGAAGCGCTGCGGCTCGGCCACAACTACGTCGGCACCGAGCACATCCTGCTCGGTCTGCTGGCCGCCGAGGACGAGCCGGGTGCCCGGATCCTGGTGGGGCTCGGCGTGACCCGGGACCGGGCCGAGGAGTGGATCGTCGACACGCTGCGGGGCCTGCCCCGCTCGGCCAGTTCCGGACGGTGACCGGCCTCCGGGCGACCCCGAAGGCACTCTGGCGCGACCGCGACTTCCCGCTCTTCTGGTCCGGGCAGGCGCTCTCCGCGCTGGGCGACTCGTTCTCGCTCCTCGCCATGCCGCTGCTGGTGCTGGAGGCCACGGGTTCGGTGGCCCGGATGGGGCTGCTGACCGCGCTGGTGGGCGCGGCCTCGGTCGGTGCCGGCATCGTCGCCGGCTTCCTCGTCGACCGGGTCGACCGGCGACTCCTGTTGATCGGCTGCGACCTGTTCCGGGCGGCGGGCTACGCCACCGTCCCGCTCGTCTGGCTCGGCACGCCGCACCTCTGGCTGCTCTACCTGGTCGCACCGGCCTGCGCCGCCGCCGGAATGGTCTTCCAGGTCGGCTACGTGGCAGCCATGCCGGCGCTGGTCGAGCCGGCCCGGATCACCCGGGCGAACGGCCAGCTCTACGCGACGTACGCGGCGGCCGGGGTCGTCGGCCCGGTGCTCGCCGGGCTGCTCTCCGGCGCGGTCGGGCCGGCCGCCGCGCTGGCGGTCGACGCCGGCACCTTCGCCCTCTCCGCGCTCGGCCTCTCCTTCGTCCGGCTCCGTGCCCCGGCGGGCTCCTCGCCGGCTCCGGTAACCCGGGCGGGACCCGCTCCCCGGTCCGACCTGCTGGTCGGGGTGCGGTTCCTCTGGCGGCACCCGGTGCTGCGGACGCTGACGATCCTGCTGTCGTTCCTAACCTTCCTCACCATCGGGCTGACCGACGTCTTCATCTATCACGTCAAGCACGAGCTGGGCCGTTCCGACAGCGCTGTCGGGCACGTCCTCGCCGCCGCGGCCGGCGGCACCGTCGCGGCGGCCCTGCTGGTCGCGCCGGCCCGCCGCCGGCTGGGTTTCGGCCCGTGCTGGATCGGGGCGTACGCACTCGGCGGGCTGGCCGTCGCCGGCGCGGGACTGACCCGGGACGTACCGGCGCTCGCCCTCCTGGTGGCCGGCTACGCGTTCGGCGCCGGCATGGCGGGGATCTGCTCGTTGTCGCTGCGCCAGCAGGTCACCCCGGCGCCGTTGCTCGGCCGGGTGACCTCGGCATTCTGGACGCTGCACTCCGCGCTCGGGCCGCTCGGTGCCGCCGTGCTCACCGGCGCGGTGGCCCGGTACGGCACCGCACCGGTCTGCCTCGCCGCCGGCCTCGGCTGCGTCGCCGTCGCCGCACGGGCGACCGCCACCCCGGTCCGCTCACCGCAGCCCGAACCCGGGTGAGAGAAGGACCCCCGCATGACCTTCCTGTCGCGGGGGCCCTTCCTGACGGGCGGCGCTCAGGGGCTGGTGCAGGTGAGGTCGGTGGGTGCGGTGTTCGTGCCGTTCCAGGAGCCGTTGAAGCCGAAGGTGGTGGAGCCGTTGGCGCCGATCGACCCGTTCCAGCTCACGTTCCGGACCGTTACCGACGACCCGCTGGTGGTCAGCGTGCCGCTCCAGAGCTGGCTGATCGTCTGCCCGTTGGCGAAGGTCCAGCGCACGGTCCAGCCGTTCAGCGTGGCGGTGCCGTTGTTGCGCACCGTGACCTCGGCCTGGAAGCCGCCCTGCCACTGGTTGACCAGGCGGTAGGTCGCCGTGCAGGCGCCGGTGCCCGGCGGCGGGGTGGTGGTCGGCGGGACCGTCGGCGTGCCTGGTGGCGTGCTGGGCGGTGTGGTCGGCGGCCCGGTGGTCGCGGTGGGGGGCGGGGTCGACCCGGTCGGCGGGAACCGGAGGATCCGGTCGTCGCTGGCGGCCGGTGAGCCCCGCCCGTCCCGGTTGCTCGTGGTGACCCAGAGCGAGCCGTCGGGGGCACGTTCGACGGTACGCAGCCGGCCGTACTGGCCGGTGAGCTGCGCGACCGGGTTGCCGGCCACCCCGCCGCTGCCGTTCAACGGGACCTGCCAGAGCCGGGTGCCGCGCAGGGCGGCGACGAAGAGCATGTTGCCGTCGATCGCGGCGCCGCTCGGCGACGCCTCGGCGGTCGTCCAGGTCACGATCGGGTCCCGGAACCGGGGGTCGTTGCCCCGGCCCTCCACGGTCGGCCACCCGTAGTTGCCGCCGGGCACGATGTAGTTGACCTCGTCCCAGCTGTTCTGGCCGAACTCGCTGGCGTAGAGGCGCCCCTGGGCGTCCCAGGCGAGCCCCTGCACGTTGCGGTGGCCGAGGCTGTAGACCAGCGAGCCGGCGGTCGGGTTGTCCGGCGGGGCGCTGCCGTCCGGTCGCATCCGGAGGATCTTGCCGTTGCGGCTGGACGGGTTCTGCGAGTTGGCGGTCTGGCCGGCGTCTCCGACACCCGCGTAGAGCATGCCGTCGGGGCCGAAGGCGATCCGGCCGCCGTCGTGGAAGTTCGCCCGGGCCAGACCCGTGAGGATCGGCGTCTGGGTCTGTGCCGCGTCGAGCCGGAACCGGACGATCCGGTTGTCGCTCGACGAGGTGAAGTACGCGTACACGTAGCGGTCGGTGGCGTAGGTCGGCGAGACCGCCAGCCCGAGCAGCCCGGCCTCGCCGCCGGGCGAGACGCCGGAGATGGTGGCGACCTGTTGCGGGCTCTGCCCCGGGCGCACCTGCAGGACCCGGGCGCTGTCCCGCTCGGCCACCAGTGCGCTGCCGTCGGGCAGGAAGGCCAGCCCCCAGGGTGTCTGGAGGTTGCTGGCCACGGTCTGCGGGCGACTGAAGTCGAATTCACCGGCGGCGAAGACCCCGACCCCGTCGTCCGGGGCCGATGCCGTGCCGGCCGCGGCGAACCCCGCTCCGCTCAACACGACCGCCAGGGCCGCGCCCGGAACGAGAAGCCGACTCCTCATGCCACACCTCCAGCAGGACAGGCGGGCACCGTCGCCCGCCAAGGCAGAGATCGGCATCAATATATCACCGGTATCGACGGAGGTCCACGAGCCGGGATCGGCTCCCCTCGCCCGGTCGGTGCGGCGGACCGGCGAGCGGGACGGGCGAGCCGGTCCCCGCCCGGCCGGCTCGCCCGCGTCCCCGACGCCCCCCGGCAGTTCATCCCCACCCGCCCGAAGGGGAGATGATCATCACGTCGCCGGGGCCGCCGAGGTGGGATACGGTGCCCGTTGTTGCCGGTCGCCGTATCGGTCTGTCCCCTCCGCACCACCCTCCGCCGGGTACCCGCGCGCCCGTCGGCGAGCGGGATCCCGGCACCGGACGGAATCGGACGGCCCGCAAAAATTTCGGAGCCGGTCCGATAATTCGCCCTGATGTGGCGCACGCTACGACTCGATGAACCGGCGGTCAAGGCCGACGCCGTCCGGAAACCTACGAGCTACTTCGGGCCGGGTACCCTCTCGACGCGGGCCGGACTTTCCGGAAACATGTCGGAAGTACGTACGCCCGCGTCCCAACCCCGCCGCACAGACGCGCGGCGGGCGTGCGAAGAGGCCAGTAACAAGCGACAGGAGGCTGCTCGTGAGCAGCAACCGCAACGCCGCCGACGGTCGTCGGACAACGACGACCGAGCGGCTCGAGGTCACCGGGGTGCGCGACGGGCATCCGTACGATGGCGAGCCCACCGGCGGGCCGGCCGACGGTGCGGCGCCCGGCGACAGCGCCCGGCATGATCCCGCTCCCGGCGACCCACCCCGCTGGCAGGACCCGACGCTCCCGGTCGAGCAGCGGGTCGACGACCTGCTCGGCCGGCTCTCCCTGGAGGAGAAGGCCGCGCAGCTGTACGGCGTCTGGGTCGGTGGCGACTCGACCGGTGACGACCTGGCCCCGCACCAGCACGAGATGACCAGCGAGGCGCCCGAGTGGCGGGGCATGATCAGCGCCGGGCTCGGCCAGCTCACCCGGCCGTTCGGCACCGCACCGATCGACCCCGCCCTCGGCGCACGGGCACTGGCCCGGATGCAGGAGGAGATCGTCGCCGCCAACCGGTTCGGCATCCCGGCCGTCGCCCACGAGGAGTGCCTGACCGGATTCATGACCTGGCAGGCGACCGTCTATCCCACGCCGCTGGCCTGGGGCGCGACCTTCGATCCCGGGCTCGTCGAGCGGATGGCCGCGCAGATCGGCTCGTCGTTGCGGATGGTCGGCGTACACCAGGGGTTGGCTCCGGTGCTCGACGTGATCCGGGACGCGCGCTGGGGACGTACCGAGGAGTCGATCGCCGAGGACCCCTACCTCGTCGCCACCATCGGCACCGCGTACGTCCGGGGCCTGGAGTCCGCCGGGATCGTCGCCACCCTCAAGCACTTCGTCGGATACTCCGCCTCCCGGGCCGGCCGCAACTTCGGCCCGGTCGCGGTCGGCGCGCGGGAACTCGCCGACGTGCTGCTTCCGCCGTTCGAGATGGCGCTGCGCGACGGTGGCGCCGGCTCGCTGATGCACGCCTACACCGAGATCGACGGAGTGCCGCCGGCCGCCGACCCGGACCTCCTCACCCACCTGCTCCGGGACCGCTGGGGCTTCACCGGCACCGTCGTCGCCGACTACTTCGGGATCAGCTTCCTGCAACGGCTGCACAGCGTCGCCGCCGACCTGACCGACGCGGCGGTGCTGGCCCTCACCGCCGGGGTGGACGTCGAGCTTCCGGCGGCGCACTGCTACGGCACCCCGCTGATCGAGGCCGTCCGGGCCGGCACCGTGCCCGAGGCGCTGGTCGACCGGGCCGTCACCCGGGTGCTCCGGCAGAAGTGCCGGCTCGGCCTCCTCGACCCCGACTGGTCGCCGCTGCCGCCCGCGTTCGCCGGCACCGCCGACGGATCCGCCGTCGCCGAGGGCTCCATCGACCTCGACCCGCCGGCCAGCCGGGCCCTCGCCCGGCAGCTCGCCGAGGAGTCGGTGGTGCTGCTGGCGAACACCGGCACGCTGCCGCTGCGCCCGAACGCGCGGATCGCCATGGTCGGGCCGCTGGCCGACAGCGTCGACGGGATGCTCGGCTGCTACACCTTCCCCAGCCACGTCGGCAGCCAGCACCCGGAGCTGCGGGACGGGGTGGAGATCCCCACCCTGCTGGCGGCGCTCCGGGCCGAGCTGCCGGACGCCCCGATCAAGTACGCGGCCGGCTGCACCGTCGACGGCTCCGCCGACCTCGAGGCCGAGACGATCCGCGCGGCGGCCGAGGCCGCCGCCGAGGCCGACCTCTGCGTCGCGGTACTCGGCGACCGGGCCGGACTCTTCGGCAAGGGCACCTCCGGCGAGGGCAGCGACGTCGCCGAGCTACGGCTGCCCGGCGCCCAACCCGCACTCCTGGAGGCGGTGCTGCGCACCGGGACACCGGTGGTGCTGGTGCTGCTCGCCGGCCGGCCGTACCCGCTCGGCGAGTCGATCGACCGGCTGGCGGCGGTGGTCCAGGGCTTCTTCCCCGGCGAGGAGGGCGGGCCCGCCGTGGCCCGGGTGCTCAGCGGCGCGGTCTGCCCCTCCGGTCGGCTGCCGGTGAGCGTCCCCCGCCAGCCGGGCGGCCAGCCGAGCACCTACCTCGCCCCGGCGCTGGGGCACCGCACCGAGGTGAGCAGCGTCGACCCGACCCCGCTCTTCCCGTTCGGCCACGGCCTGTCGTACACCGAGTTCAGCTGGCCCGAGGTGCTGGTGGACGGCGCGGATGTCGGCGGGCGCCCGGTGGAGGTGCCGACCGACGGCGAGGTCACCGTCTCCGTCGCCGTACGCAACGACGGCGATCGGCCGGGCACCGAGGTCGTGCAGCTCTACCTGCACGACCCGGTGGCCCAGGTGACCCGGCCGGTGGTCCGGCTGATCGGGTACGCCCGGGTGCCCCTGGAGCCGGGCCAGAGCCGGCAGGTGCGCTTCCGGGTGCACGCGGACCTCTCGTCGTTCACCGGCCGGCCCGGCCACCGGGTGGTCGAACCGGGCGACCTGGAGCTGCGGATCTCCGCTTCCAGCGCGGCCCACCGGCACACCGTCCCGGTCCGGCTGACCGGTCCGGAGCGCCGGGTCGACCGGCACCGCACGCTCGTCGCCGAGGTGACCCTGCACTGAGTCGCCGGTCCGGCGCCCCGGTCGGCGGGGGCGCCGGGCCGCACTCGCCACACTGAATGCACTCGCCGCGTCCGATGCGCTCGCCGGGCGGACGGGCGGGGTGAGCCGGCATACTGCCGGGGATGATTCTTCTCGGCACGTCCGGGTGGCAGTATCGCGACTGGCGCGACCGGTTCTATCCGGCCGGCCTGCCGCAGCGGCGCTGGCTCGAGCACTACGCCGAGCATTTCGGCACGGTCGAGCTGAACAACGCCTTCTACCGGCTGCCCGAGCGGGACGTCTTCGCCGGTTGGCGGGCCCGCACCCCGGACGACTTCTGCGTCGCCGTCAAGATGAGCCGCTACCTGACGCACATCAAGCGGCTGCGGGACCCCGCCGAACCGGTCGCCCGGTTCCTCGACCGGGCCAGCGCCCTCGGCGACCGGCTCGGCCCGGTGCTGGTGCAACTGCCACCGAACCTCCGGGCCGACCTGCCGGCGCTGTCGGAGGTGCTCGCCCGGTTTCCGTCCGGGGTACGGGTCACGGTCGAGCCGAGGCACCCGTCCTGGTGGACGGAGCAGACCCGGCGGGTGCTGGAGCGGCACGGTGCCGCGCTCTGCTGGGCGGACCGGGGCGGCCGGCCGGTCACCCCGCTGTGGCGCACCGCCGACTTCGGCTACCTCCGGTTGCACGAGGGCCGCGCCGAGCCGCGACCCCGGTACGGTCGGACCGCGCTGCGCTCCTGGCTGGACCGGATCGGCGCGGCCTTCTCCGGCGCCGAGCCGGTCTTCGTCTACTTCAACAACGACCCGGGCGGCGCCGCGCTCGCCGACGCGGCCGCGCTGGCCGGGCTCGCCCGCCACCGCGACGTCCCGATCGGCCGCGCGCCGTGAACCACCCCGCCTACGACATGATCGTGGCGAGGTCCTTCGGCATGCTCGACCTGACGTCGTCCCACTCGCCGTCGGTGACGTGCCGCCGCAGCGCGTTCAGCACCGTGTTCACCACGGTCGCCGGGCCACCCTCGACGTCGAAGGGGAAACCGGCACGCACCTCGTAGAGGAACTCCTCCCGGTTCAGCTTGATCGGGACGACGCTCGGATCCCAGCCCTCGAAGTAGACGCCCCGGACGATCAGCGGCAACTGGGCCGCGAAGTGCGCGCTCTCCTGCACCGGGAGCCGGTCCCGGAGCAGGTGCAGTACGGTCCGCAGGGCCGCGTACGACTGGTTGCGGCGCTCCTTCGGCCACCCGTACGCCTGCTCGATCTCCTTGAGGATGAGGTTGGTCTTGTCCATCGACGACTCGAAGACCGAGTACGAATTGTTCGGCACGACTGATCCCCCGTCCCGTCTCGGCTACTGCCCACCCTTGCCATGCTCGCCCTTGCGGGGGTGAGGCCCGCTCACCCCGACCGGGTGAATCCGGTGCCGGCCGAGCGGGAGCAGGGCGACCCCCGTACCTGCTCCCGCTGTCCGTCGACGGGCTTGTGGTCGGGTCAGCGTGTGCCTGGTCGAACTCGGCGGATCGAGGGCCGTCGCCAGTGATCCGTCGCACGCACGGGTGTACCGTCCAAGGTGGCGGCCTGCCGGGGTAGAGGCCGGGGCCGCCGCCCAGTCCTCTACCTGGGAGCCACGATGACCGAGCCCGCGACCTTCGGTGCCCGACTCCGTGCCCACCGCGAACGCGCCGGCAAGAGCCGAGCCGTTCTCGGCGGACTCGTCGGGCGATCCGCCGACTGGGTGAAGGCGGTAGAGAACGGCCGGCTGCTCACCCCGCGGCTTCCGATGCTGATCCGCCTCGCCGAGGTGCTCGACATCGGCGACCTGGCCGAGCTGACCGGCGAGCAGGCGGTGCCGGTCACTTCCGTGACCCGGGCCGGCCACCCCGCCATCGACAAGGTCGCCACGGCGATGCAGCGGACCACCCTGTCGGCCGGCGCCCCGACCCCGGCCGCTGCCCTGCGCGGCCGAGTGGATCAGGCGTGGAGCCTCTGGCACCGGTCGACCACCGAGCGGAGTGCGGTCGCCGCCGTGCTTCCCGATCTGCTCGACGAAGCACGGGTGTCGGTGCGCCGGCTCGACGGGACCGACCGGCGGGCCGCCCTGGTCGAGCTGGCCCGCGTCTACCACCTGGCGCAGCTCTACATGGCCAACCAGCCATACCCGGAACTGGTCTGGCTCGCCGCCGACCGGGCGATTCAGGCCGCGCAGGATGCCGACGCCCCGGGCGCGGTCGCGGTCGCTGCCTGGTACTACGCCCACGTCTACCGGTCCTCGGCGCAGGTCGACGCCGCCGAGCAGGTGCTGACCAATGCTGCGGCCCTGCTCGACCCGGCCACTGGCGGCGGGACGGCGGCCCGGTGGGGGCAGCTCCAGCTCGGGTTGGCGCTCGGGCACGCGAAGGCCGGACGCGCCGGGCAGGCGTGGCGGGCGTGGGACCTGGCCGACGAGACCGCCGGCCGGCTCGGCGCCGGTTACGCACACCCCTGGCTGATGTTCGGCCCGGCCGCCGTCGACGCGTACGGCGTCACGGTGGAGATCGACCTTGTGCGCCCGGGTGAGGCGGTCCGCCGGGCCGACCAGGTGGACTACTCGGCGCTGCCGTCCCGGACCCGCCGGGCCACGCACCTGGTCGACGCCGCGCGGGCGCACCTGCTCCGGCGGGAGGAGGTCGCCGCCGTTCATCTGCTCGGCCGGGCGCTGCGGGAGAGCGTCGACACCGTGCGGCACCGGCCGGACGCCCGGGTCGCCGTGATCGAGCTGTCCGGTCGTCGGGGCACCGTCGGCGAGGACGCCCGGGAACTCGCGCTGGCGATCGGCGTCGGCGGGTAGGTGTCCCACGGGGACGGTCTGTCCCCGTGGCTCGTGGTGATCTCTCCTACCGTCTCCGTGCAGGGACGCTGGTCGGGAGCCCGTACCGGCGTCCCGGCCGGCCCGGGGTCCCCTTCCCCCGGAGGTCTCCGGGTCGGCCCCCATTTGCCCACCGAGCGGCGTCCCGAGATCAGTGCTCCGGGGCGCCGTGGCGTAAGGAGGCTCCGACGTGGACACCGCCCTGACCCGCGATTCGCTCATCGAACGCCAGCACCGGGCCGGCCACCACTGCCCCGACTGCGCACCCCGAGGCGGCTGTCTCCAGCTCCTCGCCGCCGTCCACCGTCGGCTCGACCGGCTCACCACCACCGCCATCCCGACCGGCCTGCGGCGGCTGGTGTGAACCCCGCCGACGGACCACCCGGACTCGCGATCGACACCGCGCAGCGGATCGTCCTCGGCCACGCCACCGATCCGCCCGCACCCTGCACCCAGTGCCGGGAACGGCGCTGCTGGCTGCTGGAGACCGCCGTCAAGGTCGTCGCGTTCGCCGGTGAGCCGATCGACCCGACCCTGTACGCCGCGATCACCGCCGCCGCGCGGCGGATCGCCGACGTGCACGCACCGGGCGACGACCGGCTCTGCTCCCCGTGCCTGCTGGAGGAGTGCGAGCCGCTGGAGATCGCGACCGCGTGGCCGCACGTCGCCGGAGAGCGGACCGGCGGGCCCCGGACCGTCGTGGACGTCCTCGCGCCGGACCTGGCTGAGGCGCGGCGGGTGGTGCGGCAGCATCAGGGGTACGGCTGCCCACAGTGCACGCCGACCGGATGTCCGGCCGAGGACGCGGCGGTGCCGGTGGTCTTCGATGACGTGGTCGGCCGGTGGCCGGCCGGGCCGAAGGCGCTCGGCGAGGTGGACCGGATCGTCCGCGAGATTCGGGGCGACGAGTGAGCCGGGCCGGAAGCCGGACCACCGCTGGGCGACGTGGGTTGTCGGAATCAGGAGCGCTGCGCTACTCCGGGAGCTGGTCGGTCAGTCGGTATCTCCGCTGTTCAGCATCCCTTCCAGGGTCGATGCGTTCTGTTGGGCGTAGTCCCGGTAGCAGTTGTTGAACAGGACGTGCGTCTCGGTCGCCTGGTCGGCGAGTTCGCGCAGCCTGGGCGCCCAGTCCGCGAGTTCCCGTTGCGAGTAGCGGTAGCCGAACTTCTCGTAGATGTCCCTGCTGGTCCACTTGTCGCTGTGCCCGTGGAACCGCACCACCGCCAGGTCGGCGGTGGCCGCCAGCACCGGCGGCACCGACGAGCGGTGCCCCTGCGGCATGTCGACCGAGACGTACGCCAGCTCGTGCTCGCGGAGGAAGTCCAGGGTCTCGTCGCGGTTGCCCTCGGCGAACCAGGAGGCGTGCCGAAACTCGAAGACGGGCCGGAGCGGCCCGCAGCGCCGCCGCACCTCCAGCAGGTACTGCTTGTTGTCGCGCCGGATGGTGAACCAGGGCGGAAACTGGAACAGCAGCGCGCCCAGTTTCCCCGCCCCGGCCAGCGGTTCCAGCGCGGAGAGGAACCGGGTCCAGACCTCCTCGTACGCCTGCGCGCTCAGGTCACCCGGGTAGACGTTTCTCTTGTCGGTCTCCGGCCGCAGGTCCTTGTAGAGCGCGGAGACCCGGGTCGGGTGCCCGGTGAGCAGGCTGAACGCCTTGACGTTGAAGGTGAAGTCGTCCGGCGTACGCGCCACCCACAGCTCGGCGGTCCGCTCGGCGGGCGGCGAATAGTAGGTGGCGTCGACCTCGACCAGCGGGAACCGCCTCGCGTAGTGCGCCAGCCGGCGCTCCGGAGTGTCCGCGCTCGCCGGATACCAACCCGACTCCAGCAGGGTGCGGTCGGTCCACGACGCGGTGCCGACCCTGATCTCGCCCATGCCTCCAGTTCACCCGCCCCGGCCGGGGCCGGCAAGCCGGACGCGTTCCACCCTCGTCGCCGGTCGCCTGGGCTCAGGCGGCGCGGCGTTCCCGGGACTGCTTGCAGGTGACACAGGTGGTGGCGGAGGGGAAGATCTCCAGCCGCTCCACCGGGATCGAGTCGCCGCAGCCCTCGCACCAGCCGTACGTCCCCTCGTCCAGCCGGCTCAGCGCGTGTTCGAACTGGGCCCGGCGGTCGAGGATCGTCCGCAGCAGTGACTGCGCGGTGTCCCGTTCGGCCGTCTTCGTGCCGCTGTCCGCCTGGTCGTCGCCGGCCGTGTCGCCGACCTCCACCAGTCGGAGCACCTGGCTCTGCGTCAACGCCTCGTCGTACTCGACGGTCAGCTCGTCGTAGCGGGCCTGCAGGGCGCGGCGGATCTGGTCGCTGTCGGCTGCCGAGCGGCGGGTGCCGATTGCCTCGTTGACGAGCATGCGCTGCCTGCCTTTCCGTCGAAGGAACGGATCTGCGGTCCTGGACGGTATTGTCCGGGTCGCTCCGTCATGAGCAGCGCGATTACCCCACCGCCACGGGCGGCAAACCGCCAATTTCTCCGCCCCCGCACCGGCCGGCTCTCAGCAACCGGCACCGTCGGCGGACGCCACCGGGTCAGCGGACGGTTTCCGGCTCGACCAGCGCAGGGTGTCGCGGGTCGTCCAGCCGGATCACCACGTCGGCGAAGCTCGCCGGGACGACCTCGTCGGCGTAGCGGGCGAACGCCGGCAGGGTCCACCGTTCCGGTTCGGGCGTACGCCGGGCCAGCGCACCGGGCGAGAGCACGAGATGGATCGCCAGGTCGAACGGAAGGCCGCCGCCGAGCAGCAGCGGACCGCTCACCAGGACCACCCCGCCGGGCGGCAACCGGAGGTACTCCGCCCGGGTGGCCCGGTCGGTCTCGGCGTTCCAGAGCGACGGCAGGATCCGCCCCGTACCCGCCGGTCCGGCCGGGTCGAGCACCTCCCGGCGCAGCCCCGCCTCGTCGAGCCAGCCGAGGTAGTACGCCTCCGGATTGGTCCGCCCCTGCTCGTAGCGGAGCGACGCCGGCCGGAGGAAGTCGGCCGCGTCGATCCGGACCGCCGGACGGCCCCGCACCCGCAGCGGGTCGACCAGCGCCTCGGCGAGCCGCCCCGGCTCGGCGGCGGGCGGGCCGTCGACCGCCACCCGCAGCCGACCGGCGCCACCCTCCTCGGCGGCGAGCCGGTCGGCCAACTCCTCCACCAGCAGTTCCGGGCTGATCGGGCGGACCCTCATCCGACCATCCTGCCCCGGCCAGGAGCCGCACCGGCCGCCGGGGAGGTGGCAGCCGCGCGGGTCAGGCACTGCCCGGATCGGGCGTTGCCCGGGTCACCGCCGCCCGGGTCAGGCGTTGCGGTCGATGGTGACCACGGCGTCGTCGGCGAGCCGGTAGCCGACCCCGTAGACGGTGGTGATCAGCGGCACGTCGCCGACCTTGCCGCGCAGCCGCCGGATGTGCACGTCGACGGTGCGCACCCCGGTGTGCTCGTAGCCCCAGACCGCGGTCAGCAACTGCAACCGGGTGAAGACCCGCCGGGGGTGTGCGACCAGGTGCGTCAGCAGGTCGTACTCGAGGCGGGTCAGCGGCAGCGGCTCGCCACCGAGCAGCACGGTCCGGGAGGCGGCGAGGATCCGCAGCTCCGGCACGGCGACGGCGGTGCCGGTTGCCGACCGGGCCGGCGGTCGCGGGGCGGCCGGTTCGGCACGGCGGTCGGTCGGACCGAGCAGGCCGCCGGTGATGGTGGCCTCGCCCCGTTCGACCAGCTCGCGTGCCGCTTCGAGCAGGCGGCGGGCCGGCGGGGTCAACATCTCCTCGCTGCCGACCAGCGGGATGGAGAGCGTCACCGTCAATGTCGGCACCGGAGATGCGGCCGGGCGGCGCGACGCCACAGGCGGGCGGCCTGGTCCGGCCGGCTGGGCGCTGTGCCAACCGGTACGCGACGAGGCGGGGCTGACCGACATGCTTCTCCTTGGCTGCTGCTCCGGCGTCCCCTCGGCCAGAACCGCCGCTGGAATCGATGCTTCCGGCCGGCGGGGCGGGGGTCAAGGGGACACGACGATGCATGAATGTGATAAACGACAAACTGATTGGAATCACGTGCTCGCTCTTAGTACCAGATCACGACACCCTCCGCTGACCCGTCAGGATGGTCGGCATGCGGGGTGTGGTGACGGGGTTCGGGGTGATCTGGACCGTCACCCTGGTCGGCTACCTCGTCGGCCGCACCAACCTGCTCGGGCCGCACGGCACCGTGGTGATCGCCCGGCTGGTCTTCCTGATCGCCACCCCGGCGCTGCTGCTCGGCACGCTCGCCCGCTCCACAGTGGCCGATCTGGCCACCCCGGCGCTGGCAGTCTTCGTGCTGAGCACCCTGATCGTGGCGGCGCTCTATCTCCTCGTCGCCCGCCTCGGCTGGCACAGCCCGCCCGGCGAGGCGACCGTCGGCGCCCTCTGCGCCTCGTACGTCAACGCGGCCAACCTCGGGCTGCCGGTCGCGGCGTACGTGCTCGGCGACGTCTCCTTCGTCGTCCCGGTCCTGATCTTCCAGGTGTTGCTGGCCGCACCGCTGGCCCTCGGCGTGCTCGACGCCACCACCGCCGGCCGGGGCCTCTCGGTACGCCGGCTGGCCCTGCTGCCGGCCCGCAACCCGATCATGCTCGGCAGTGCGGCCGGGTTGCTGATCTCGGTCTCCGGCTGGGATCCGCCGGCCGAGTTGCTGCGCCCGTTCGACCTGGTCGGCTCGGCCGCCGTCCCGCTGGCGCTGCTCGCTCTCGGCATGTCACTGCCGGGCGCCCGGCCACTGGCGGGTGGCTCCGGCGCCGTCCAGCGGTTCGTCGTCGTCGGACTGAAGATCGTCGTGCAGCCCGTGCTGGCGTACGCGATCGCGCGGTTCGGGCTGGGCCTGACCGGTCCGGTCCTGCTGGCCGCCGTGGTCACCTCGGCGCTGCCGACCGCACAGAACGTCTTCGTCTTCGCCACCCACTACGGGCAGGCCCAGCCGCTCGCCCGGGACGCCGTGGTGCTCTCCACCGTCGCCGCCGCCGTCTCGCTCGCCGCGATCGCCGCCCTGCTCGGCTAGCGCGTCAACGGCTCCCGGTAGCCACCGACGTTCCGGCAATTGCCATTGGACCCTCAGGTCTCCGATCCGGGCGTGACGAACGTTCCGCGTCCGGTGAAGGTCACGACCCGGCCCTCCTCGCGCAGCAGGTCGAGCGCGGCCCGCACGGTGCCACGCGCCACACCGTAGGTCTGCGAGAGCGTCACCTCGCCGGGAAGCTTGTAGCCGGGTGACCATTCGCCATTGTCGATCTTCGCCCGCAGTGCGTCGGCCACCTGCTCGGCAAATGAGCGCGGTGACCATGGGTCGATCATGCCGTCAGGCTGTCACCTGTCCGTCCGAGTCATCCTGTCTATCCTGTCCTTTCTATGGACAGGATAGACAGGATGGGGCTAACGTCGGCGTACGGCCCGATGCGAGCCGAGGGAGGCCGAGGTGGTCGCGTTCAAGCCGACAGAGGTCATGGTCGTCGGGCCCCGTACGCTGCCGGCGGACGGACCGGTGAAGGTCTGGATCGATCTGGGCTCCGGGCCGGGACGCGAGCTCCTGGTCCGGTCGGAGCACCTTCGGCTCTCCGTCCAGGACTCCGGGGACGGACCCACCGCTCTCTATGACCTGCGGGTCTTCTTCTGCCGTGGATGACTCGACCACCGGCAGGCTCGCCCGGACGAGCCGATTCTGTTTACCCGTCCCGGGTGGCCCCGACTCGAGAGCCACCCGGGAGCAGGGCGTCCGGTCAGGCGCCGCCCTCGTTGAGGGTGACAGTGGTCGGCTGGTATCCGGCGCCGGTGACGTCGAGACCGGCGCCCCGGAGCTGGTCCAGCGCCGCCCGGACGTGGTCGTTGGTGTACGCCGCCGACTCCGGCCGCTTGGTCAGCACCGTCTGGCCGTCCTGGTTGCGGGTGGTCAGCGCCAGGTCGACGGTGGCGTTCCAGGCCGCCTCGTCGATCGTCCCGATGCCGTCCGGCGAGGGCCAGACCAGCTTGTTGACCTCGTTCGCCTGCCAGAGCTGGTGGCTGGCGCCCAGCTTGGAGCCCCGCTTCACCACCAGGTCACGACAGTGCGACACGTTGTCCCGGCAGTAGATCCACCCCTTCAGCGTGCCGGCCAGGAACTTCGTCGCCATCTCCCGGTACGCCTCGTCGTTCGCCAGCCGCTCGCCGTTGGCCCAGACCGCGTCCTGGAGCATCGCCGTGCCGACCGTGTTCCAGTCCAGCACCGTGAACGCCTCCGGCCGGTAGAGCTGCCCGGTGCTCGGATCCTTCGCCTCCAGCAGCTGGGCGTACTCGTTGTAGCTCATCGCCTGGGCGGCGTCGATGTCGCCGCGCAGCAGGGCCTGCATGTCGAACTGCTGCTGCACCAGCGTCACGTCCCGGCCGGGATCGAGCCCGGCCTTGGTCATCGCGGCGAAGAGCTCGAACTCGTTGCCGAAGCCCCAGTTCCCGACCTTCTTCCCCCGGAGGTCGGCCGGCGACCTGATCCCCCTGTCGGCGAAGCTGACCTGATAGGTCCCGGAGCGCTGGAAGATCTGCGCGATCTGGGTGATCGCGGCGCCCTGCTCCCGGGAGGCGAGCGCCTTCGGCACCCAGGCGACCGCGAAGTCCGCCTGGCCCTGCGCCAGCACGGTCTGCGGCACGATGTCGACGCCGCCCTCCAGGATCTGCACGTCCAGGCCCTGCTCGGCGTAGAAGCCCTGGTCGGCGGCTGCGATGAAGCCGGCGAACTGGGCCTGGACGAACCACTGCAACTGCAACCTGACCGGGGTGGTGCCGCCCGAACCCGTGCCCGGGGTGCCGGCGGGGTCCGCCGTCCCGCAGCCGGCCAGCAGGGCGACGCTCAGAATTCCGGCGACGAGGCCGCGACGTGCCGATGTTCGCATCGATCCTCCAGCGGTGAACTCCGTACGGGGCCGGTCGGCCCCGGGGTCGGGCTGCGCCGGGCGGGCGAGTGCCAGGCGGGTCGGCTCAGCCGGGCCGCCGCGCGCGCCAGGGCATCGCGAGGCGTTCCAGGCCGAGGGCGGCGAGATAGAAGACGAGACCGAGTACGCAGGCACCGAGCACGAACGCCCAGGCGCGCGGGTACGCGGTGTAGGAGGCGGCCGAGGTGATCCGGGATCCGAGCCCGTCCTGCCGCCCGCCGAAGTACTCGGCCACCACGGCGGCGATCACCGAGAGCGAGGCGGCCTGCCGTAGCCCGGTGAAGACGAACGGCAGTGCCCCGGGGAGCCGGACCAGCCGGGTGAAGGTCCAGCCGGCGGCCGCGTAGCTGTGCATCAGCTCCCGGTGCACCGGGTCGACCTCGGCCAGCCCGCGCAGGGTGTTGAGGAAGACCGGGAAGAAGACGACGATCGCCACCACCAGTCGGCGCGGGATGCTGCTGGTGGAGGAGAACATGGTGTTGAGGATCGGAGCCAGGGCGATGATCGGCAGCGCGTTCAGCGCCGCCGCGACCGGCAGCGAGACCTCGCCCAGATAGCCGAAGCGGCTGGCCAGCATGGCGGCGGCGAGTGCCACCAGGGTGCCGAGGAGCAGCCCGACCGCGGCGTTGCCGCCGCTGGCCAGCCCGACCTGCCAGATGGTGGCCCGGTTGTCCCAGAACTCCGCGCCGATCCGGGAGGGCGCCGGCAGGATGAACGGCGCCACCCGGCCCAGCGTCACCGCCAGTTCCCAGACCACCAGCCCGGCCAGCCCGACCAGCAACGGCGGCCACGCCGAGCGGAGCAGCGCGCCGGCACCCCGTCTCCGGCGTCGGCGCCGGGCCCCGACCGGGGCGGTCGGATCCACCGCCAGGGTCGGATCGACCCGGGTCGCCGATCCCCCACCCGCCGCCGTCATGTGGAGGCTCCGGGAGCCGTGCCGCGCAGCGCCTGCCGGACCCGGGTGATGCCGGCGAAGAAGGCCGCCGACTGCCGGGTCGCCTCGGTCCGCTCCCCCACCGCCACCTCGACGACCTCGACGATCCGGCCGGGACGGGCGGACATCACCACCACCCGGTCCGACAGGTAGACCGCCTCCGGGATCGAGTGGGTGACGAAGACGGTGCTGGTGCTCCTGCGGGCACAGATCCGCAGCAGCTCGTCCTGCAGACGCTCCCGGGTCATCTCGTCCAGCGCGCCGAACGGCTCGTCCATCAGCAGCAGCGGCGGGTCCACCGCCAGCGCACGGGCGATCGCCACCCGCTGCTGCATCCCGCCGGAGAGCTGGTCCGGATAGTGCCCGGCGAAGTCGGCCAGCCCGACCAGGTCGAGCATCTCGCGCGCCTTGGCGTGCCGGGCCCGCCGGGACAGGCCGCGCAGTTCCAGCGGCAGTTCGACGTTGCGGGCCACCGTCCGCCACTCCAGGAGCCCCGCCTGCTGGAACGCGATGCCGTAGGCCAGGTCGAGACGGGCCTGCCGGGCCGACCGGTCGGCGACCCGGACGGTGCCGGCGGTCGGCGGCACCAGATCGGCCACCAGCCGGAGCAGGGTGGACTTGCCGCATCCGGAGGGGCCGATCAGGCTGACGAACTCGCCCCGGCCGACGGTCAGGTCGACGCCGTCGAGCGCGGTCACCTCGTCCGGGCGGCCGGCGTTGAAGACCTTCGTCACCCCGCGCAGCTCGACCGCCGGCACCACACCGGCACTCGACTGTCCACTCTCGCCGGTCAGCGTGCCCTCCGTCGTACCCGTCACCGTGTCGAGACCCTTCGTCCGGGGGTCAGCAGCAGCTCCGCCAGGCCGACGGCGCCGGCCACGGCGAGCCCGAGCAGCGCCGCGCCGAGCAGCGCGGTGTAGACCTTGGCCGGGTCGGTGGTCGCCTCCCGGGAGTACTCGATGACCAGCCGGCCGATTCCGCCCCGGGTGCCGGTGGAGATCTCCCCGACCACCGCGCCGACCACCGCCGCCGCCGCGGCCAGCCGCAGGGCCGGGAAGAGGTACGGCCGGGCGGCCGGCAGCCGCAGCTTGACCAGGGTGCGCCACCAGCCGGCGGCGTAGCTGCGCATCAGTTCCTCGGCGATCGGGGCCGGAGACTGGAGCCCGCGCAGCAGCCCGACGGCGATCGGAAAGAACGCCAGGTAGCTCGCGATGGTCGCCACCGACATCCACGGCTCCCACGGCCGGGAGCCGATGGAGAGCCGCCCGCCCCAGCCGGCGATCACCGGGGCGAGCGCGATCAGCGGCACGGTCTGGGAGAGGATCACGTAGGGCAGCAGCCCCCGCTCGGCCACCCGGAACCGCTGCATCAGCACGGCCAGCGCCGCGCCCACCAGGACGGCGACGGCGAAGCCGACCGCCACGCCGCGCAGGGTGAACGCGGCGGCCCGGAGCACGACCAGCCCGACCGGCTCGCCGCCGGCCAGCTCCGGATCGGCGAACCGGCCGAGGATCTCGGCCACGTGCGGCATGGCCGCGTCGTCGGCCCGGGGCAGCAGCCGGACCCCGAACAGCATCGTGCCGTCCGGATCGCCGACCGCCTTGTAGCCCTCCCAGAGCAGCGCGCCGAGCAGCACCGCGCCGAGCGCGCCGGCCGACACCCGGACCCGGGCCCGCCAGCCGCGAGGCGAGCTGGGCATACCCGGCTCAGCCCGCCGTCGCCGGCACGTCGACGACCCCGGACCGGGGTGCGGGCGCTTCCGGCGCTCCGGCCGGCGGTGCGGTCCCGCCCAGCGCCGGGATGACCGACTCGCCGTACGCGGCCAGGGTGCCTGCCTTGTCGTCGTGCTGGAGATAGACGGCGAACTGGTCGACGCCGAGCTCGCGCAGCGCGGCGAGCTTCTCCAGGTGTGCCGAGACCGGCCCGAGCAGGCAGAACCGGTCGACGATCTCGTCCGGTACGAAGTCGGTGTGCGTGTTGCCGGCCCGGCCGTGCTCCGCGTAGTCGTAGCCGCGCCGCCCGGCGATGTAGTCGGTCAGCGCCCTCGGCACCGCACCGGAGCCGGCCCCGGAGCCGGCGGCACCCGAGCCGGACCCGGCGCCCGCGGTGCCGTACCGGGCGACGATGTCGGCGACGTGGTTGCCGACCATGCCGCCGAACCAGCGGCACTGGTCGCGCTGGTGGGCCAGGTCGTCGCCGACGTAGGCGGGGGCGGCGACGCAGAACCTGATCGCCGCCGGGTCCCGGCCGGCCCGCTCGGCGGCCCGCCGGACCGCGCCGATCATCCAGGCCGCGATGTCGGGGTCGGCGAGTTGCAGGATGTAGCCGTCGCCGACCTCGCCGGCCAGGGCGAGCGCCCGGGGCCCGTACGCGGCGACCCACATCTCCAGCGCGCCGCCGCTGACCCACGGGAAGCTGACCTCCCGCCCCCGGTAGCTGACGGTGCGCCCGTGCGCCAGCTCCCGAATGACGGTGACGCAGTCCCGCAGCTCCCCGATGGTGGTCGGCGGATAGCCGAGGGTACGCAGCGCCGAGTCCCCCCGGCCGATCCCGCAGACCGTACGGTTGCCGTACATCTCGTTGAGGGTGGCGAAGAGGGAGGCGGTGACGGTCCAGTCCCGGGTGCCGGGGTTGGTGACCATCGGCCCGACCATCACCCGCTCGGTCTCGGCGAGGATCTGCGAGTAGATCACGAACGGCTCCTGCCAGAGCAGGTGCGAGTCGAAGGTCCAGACGTGGCTGAAGCCGGCCGCCTCGGCCCGCTTCGCGAGTGACACCACCTCGCGGGCCGGCGGGTCGCACTGGAAGACCACTCCGATGTCCATCGGCCGCTCACCGCACCTTCGGGAAGCCGAGGTCGACCTCGCTGGTCGCCGGGTCTGGCCAGCGCGAGGTGACCACCTTTGTCCTGGTGTAGAAGGCCAGCCCCTCCGGGCCGTACATGTGCAGGTCGCCGAAGAGCGACGACTTCCAGCCGCCGAAGCTGTAGTAGGCGACCGGCACCGGGATCGGCACGTTGATCCCGACCATGCCGCAGACCACGTCGTACTGGAAGCGCCGGGCCGCGCCGCCGTCCCGGGTGAAGAGGGCGGTGCCGTTGCCGTACTCGTTGGCGTTGACCAGGGCGACGGCCTCGGCGTAGCTGTCGACCCGGACCACCGAGAGCACCGGCCCGAAGATCTCGTCGGTGTAGTAGCCGGAGTCGGTCGAGACGTCGTCGACCAGGGACGGGCCGAGGAAGAACCCGGGCCCGTCGGCGATTGGCAGCGTCCGCCCGTCCATCACCACCTTCCCGCCGGGCCGGTCGAGGTACGCCCGTACCCGGTCCCGGTGCTCGCCGCTGATCAGCGGTCCCATCTCGGCGTCGGGGTCGCTGGCCGGGCCGACCCGGATCCGTGCCATCCGCTCGGCGATCGCCGCGACGAGCGGATCGGCGACCGCGCCGACCGCGACCACCACCGAGACGGCCATGCAGCGCTCCCCCGCCGAGCCGAACCCGGCCGAGACGGCGGCGTCGGCGGCGGCCCCGACGTCGGCGTCCGGCAGCACCACCATGTGGTTCTTGGCCCCGCCGAGCGCCTGCACCCGCTTGCCGGCGGCGGTGCCGGCGGTGTAGATCGACCGGGCCACCGGGGTGGAGCCGACGAAGGAGATCGCGGCGATCCCCGGGTCGGCGAGCAGCGCCTCGACCGCCGACCGGTCGCCCTGGACGACGTTGAACGCGCCGTCCGGCAGCCCGGCCCGGCGCAGCAGCTCGGCCAGGAGCAGTGAGACGCTCGGGTCCTTCTCGCTCGGCTTGAGCACGAAGGTGTTGCCGGCGACGAGCGCGGTGCAGAACATCCACATCGGCACCATCGCCGGGAAGTTGAACGGGGTGATCCCGGCGACCACCCCGAGCGGCTGCCGGATCGAATAGACGTCCACCCCGGTCGCCGCCTGCTCGCTGTAGCCGCCCTTGAGCAGGTGCGGGGCGCCGGCGGCGAACTCGACGTTCTCCAAGCCCCGGGCGACCTCGCCGGCCGCGTCCGCCACCGTCTTGCCGTGCTCGGCGGAGAGCAGGGTGGCGATCTCGGTCCGGTTGGCGTCCACCAGGTCGCGGAACCGGAACATCACCTCGGCGCGCCGGGAGAGTGACGCCGCCCGCCAGCCGGGCTGCGCGGCGGCGGCGGAGCGGACCGCGGCGCGTACCTCGGCGTCGGTGGCGGCGACCAGCTCGGCCTGCCGCTGCCCGGTCGCCGGGTCGTGGACCGGCAGCCGCCGGTCCCCGGTGCCGGGCACCTCAACCCCGTCGATCCAGTGTGGAATCGTCCGCATCAGCTCACCCACCTCAGCTCAGGTACGTCGAGAGTCCGCGCCGCAGGTAGCGCCCGTGCCCCCGCCGCCCGTGGTAGGTGCCGTCGGCGACCAGCACGCTGCCCCGGCTGAGCACGGTGTCGACCCGGCCGGCGATCTCGTAGCCCTCGTACGCCGAGTGGTCCATGTTCATGTGGTGGGTCTGCACACCGATCGTGGTCCGCCCGGCCGGGTCGTAGACGACGATGTCGGCGTCGGAGCCGGGGGCCAGCACGCCCTTGCGGGGATAGAGCCCGAACATCCGGGCCGGGGTGGTGGCGATCGTCTCCACCCAGCGTTCCAGGGTCAGCCTGCCGTCGACCACGCCCTGGTAGAGCAGGTCGACCCGGTGCTCGACCCCGCCGATGCCGTTCGGGATCTTCGAGAAGTCGCCGAGCCCGAGCTCCTTCTGGTCCTTGAAGCAGAACGGGCAGTGGTCGGTGGAGACCACCGCCAGGTCGTTGCTGCGCAGCCCCTGCCAGAGGTCGCGGTGGTGCGACTCGTGCCGGCTGCGCAGCGGTGTGGAGCAGACCCACTTGGCGCCCTCGAAGCCGGGGGCGCCGAGCTGGTCCTCCAGGGTCAGGTAGAGGTACTGCGGGCAGGTCTCGGCGAAGACGTTCCGGCCGGCGTGCCGGGCCGCCGCCACCTGGGCGAGGGCCTGGCTGGCGCTGAGGTGCACGATGTAGAGCGGGCAGTCCTGCGCCACCTCGGCGAGCCGGATCGCCCGGTGCGTCGCCTCGGCCTCCAGGGCCTCCGGCCGGGTCAGGCCGTGGTGGATCGGCTCGGTCTCGCCCCGGGCCAGGGCCTGCTGCACGAGCACGTCGATGGCGATGCCGTTCTCGGCGTGCATCATGATCATGGCGCCGTTCTCCCGGGCCCGCTGCATCGCCCGGAGGATCTGGCCGTCGTCGGAGTAGAAGACTCCCGGGTACGCCATGAAGAGCTTGAAGCTGCTGATCCCCTCGTCGGCGACGAGCATGTCCATCGCCTTGAGCGCGTCGTCGTCGACCCCGCCGAGGATCATGTGGAAGGCGTAGTCGACGTGGCAGTTCCCGTCGGCCTTGGCGTGCCAGGCGGCCAGCCCGTCCTGCACCACCTCGCCGGTGCGCTGCACCGCGAAGTCGACGATGGTGGTGGTGCCGCCGTACGCCGCCGCCCGGGTGCCGGTGTCGAAGGTGTCGGAGGCGTTGGTGCCACCGAACGGCAACTCCATGTGGGTGTGCGCGTCGATCCCGCCCGGGATCACGTATTTCCCGGTGGCGTCGACGACCTGGTGGTCGCCGTCCGGGGCCCGGCCGGGTGCGTAGAGCGCGACGATCGTCTCGCCGTCGACGAGGACGTCGGCCGGGTGCGTCCCGGTCGCCCCGACGACGGTGCCGCCGCTGACCAGCAGTGTCATGAGCTGCCCCTTCCCCTGCCAGCGCCGGTTACGGCCGGACGAGGCTGTCGTAGGCGTCCGGGCGGCGGTCCCGGTAGAAGGCCCACCTGTCGCGTACCTCGGCGAGCAGGCCGAGGTCGAGGTCGCGGACGATCAGCTCCGGTGCGTGGCCGTCGCCGACCTCCCCGACGAACTTCCCCTCGGGGTCGACGAAGTAGGAGGTGCCGTAGAAGTCGTTGTCGCCGAGGTCCTCGACCCCGACCCGGTTGATCGCGCCGACGAAGTATTCGTTGGCCACCGCCGAGGCCGGCTGCTCCAGCTTCCAGAGGTAGGCCGAGAGCCCCCGGCTGGTCGCCGAGGGGTTGAAGACCACTGTCGCGCCGGCCAGCCCGAGCGCCCGCCAGCCCTCCGGGAAGTGCCGGTCGTAGCAGATGTAGACGCCGATCCGGCCGACGGCGGTGTCGAAGACCGGATAGCCGAGGTTGCCGGGACGGAAGTAGAACTTCTCCCAGAAGCCCTTCACCTGCGGGATGTGCGTCTTGCGGTATTTGCCGAGGTAGCTGCCGTCGGCGTCGACCACGGCGGCGGTGTTGTAGAGGACGCCGGGCTGCTCCTGCTCGTACATCGGCAGCACCATCACCATGCCGAGCTCGGCGGCGAGCGCGGCGAACCGCTCGGTGGTCGGTCCGGGGACGGTTTCCGCGTACGCGTAGAAGCCCTTGTCCTGCACCTGGCAGAAGTAGGGGCCGTAGAAGAGTTCCTGAAAACAGATGACTTTGGCACCCTGCGCGGCGGCCTGCCGGGCGTACTCCTCGTGCGCCTTGATCATCGATTCCTTGTCGCCGGTCCAGGTCGTCTGCACCAGGGCCGCGCGGATGATCTCTGCCATGGTCGGACCTCCTCGGCACCTGCCCGGGTGGTGGTGGCGCCCGTCGGGGAATGGAGTCTGCTTGACCTTGTCGTGACCTTTGCTTTTTCGACCGGATGGCGTAGGACTTTAGTGACACAAGTGGAGCCGGACAATGGCCAATTTGTTACTGATTTTTTCGGAGAAGTAACATGCTGCAGCTCATCGCCAGTGCGATCGACGACCGTACGGCCCGGGGCGTCGCCGCAGCGGTGAGCCGACTGGTCCGGACCGGCGAGCTGCCGCCCGGCAGCCGGCTGCCCACCGTCCGCTCCGTCGCCCGCGAACTCGGGATCAGCCCGACCACGGTCAGCGAGGCGTGGCGCTCACTGGCCAGCGCGGGCGCGATCCAGACCCGGGGCCGCTCCGGCACCTTCGTGCTGCCGCCCAACCGACTCCGGCAGAGCCTCCGGTACGCCCGGCTCAGTGCCAACCCGGCCACGCTGCCGCACGACTTCTCCACCGGCGTACCCGACCACGACCTGCTGCCGGACCTGGCGCCCGCGCTGCGCCGGATCGGCGACACCCGGCTCACCACCTCATACCTGGAGGAGCCGGTGCTGCCCCGGCTGGAGGTGGTGCTCCGGGAACGCTGGCCCTTTCCACCGCAGCAGCTCACCGTCGTCGACGGCGCGCTGGACGGGGTGGACCGGGTGGTCGGCGCCGCCGTCCGGCTCGGCGACCGGGTGCTGGTGGAGAACCCCACCTTCCCGCCCCTGCTCGACCTCCTCGACACCGTCGGCGCGGTGCCGGTGCCCGTCACCCTGGACAACTCCGGCATCGAGCCCGCCTCGCTCACCGCCGGCCTGGACCGGGCCCCGGTGGCGCTGCTGCTCCAGCCCCGGGCGCAGAACCCGACCGGGGTGTCGATGACGCCGCAGCGCGCCGCCGAGCTGGCGGCGGTGATCGCCCGGCATCCGCTCGGCCGCACCGTCGCGGTGGTCGAGGACGACCACGCCGGTGAGATCGCCTCCGCCGCGCCCGTCTCGCTCGGCGAATGGCTCCCCGACCAGGTGGTGCACATCCGCAGCTACTCCAAGAGCCACGGCCCGGACCTGCGACTCGCGGCCGTCGGCGGGCCGGCCGCCCTGGTCGCCTCGGTGGCCGACCGGCGCCTGCTCGGTCCCGGCTGGTCCAGCCGGGTGCTCCAGGCCGTCCTGCTCGACCTGCTCACCGACCCGGCGACGGTCCGGTTCGTCTCCGGCGCCCGGCGCGAGTACGCCCGCCGCCGCGGCGTGCTCACCGCCTCCCTCTCCCACCGGGGCGTCGACGCCCCGACCCCGGACGGGATCAACATGTGGATCCCGGTACGCGACCAGCAGCACGCGATGCTCTCGCTCGCCGCGCACGGCATCGCCGTCGCCCCCGGCACCCCGTTCGCGGTCTCGCCGCTCGGCGGCGACCACGTACGGTTGACCGTCGGTCTGGTCCGGGACGGCTTCGACGACCTGGCCGACCTGCTTGCCGACGCCGCCGGAGGGCCGCACCGGGCCAGCGGCCGCCGCCTCCGCACCCTGCGCCGCACCACCCGCTGAGTCACCCCGCCCGGTATTGCCCGGGATCGCTACTCTTCGGACAGTCGAGCGCGGAGGTCGGAGTCATGGCGAGCGAGCCGGAACAGACCCCGCCGGCCCGCCCCGACCGGGAAAGCCCCGCCGACGCCACCTCCCGACCGGAGCCGGAGCCGGAGCGGGGAAGCGGCCGAAGTGTCCGATCGGGGGCGACCGTGGTCGGCTCGGTCCTGATCACCCTGGCGACCCTGCTGGCCTGGTATTTTGACCACCAGTCGGCGAAGTTGGAGCAGGAGGCGGCGGAGCGGAACCGCATCGAGTTCCAGCGGATGTGCAACGACCCCGCGGCGGCCGCCGCAATGGTCGCCAACCTGCCTGCCATGGCCGGCCTCTGCCCCGGCGGGCTACGCCAGTTGCTCTCGATCCCGGCCGACGAGGTCGACGCCGGCCCCGACCTGGTCGACGCCTACCTGGACCGGCTGCGCGCCCTGCTCGCCGCCAAGGTGCCTGGTGACGACGTCTCGGCGTACGTCGGCGCCATCCACCGCGACGACCGTTACGCGGCGGCGTTGAGCACCATGCACCGCAGCGCCCGACACTGCGAAGCGGTCTTCCCGACCGGTGCGCCCGCGCCGACCAGCCGGGGACCGACCGGAACCTTCTGGGACGACTCGCCGCGCGTCGAGGTGGTCCCGCAGTCGTCGACGCTGCGGACGAGCGGCCGCGCCGACGGCGGCACGCTCATCGAGGTGCGGGTCGTCGACGCCGTGCCGAGCTGCCTGACCCGGGGGACGTTCGAGGTGGACCGGCCGCCCCGGTTCGTCGGGACCACCGCCCTCGCCCTGTCGTTCAGCGTCGGCACCGGCCCGACCGGTCAGCCGGTGTGGCTCCTCGACGAGCTGACCGCCTGCCCGGTACGCCCGGACCCACTCGCCGCCGGGCCGATCATCGGAACGTACGCGCTGACGAAGCGCCAGTCGATCCGCGACAGTGTCGCCGATTCCCTCTTCGCCTACGCCGGCAGCACCTGCCCCGGATAGCCGGCCCCGAGGTCGCCTGCTGCGTCGCCGACGGACGGCGTGGGTCCGGACGGGGCGGAGCTACGATCAACGCCTCGGGCCGCGATGTCGGCGGGCCGGCGGAGGCGGCACATCGGCGAGGAGGGTCCGGTGAGCGCGGTGGTGACGGCGGTGGCCCGGGACGAGGGACACCACTTCAGCAAGCCGACCCGGGGCAGCATCCGGCTGCTGGCCGGGCTGGGCGTGGAGGGTGACGCGCACCTCGGCGTCACGGTCAAGCACCGTTCCCGGGTGGCGCAGGATCCGACCCAGCCCAACCTCCGCCAGGTACACCTGATCCACTCGGAGCTGCACGACGCGCTGCGCGAGGCCGGCCACGAGGTGGCGCCCGGCGAGATGGGCGAGAACGTCACCACCCGGGGTGTGGACCTGCTCGGGCTGCCGGTCGGCACCCTGCTCCGGATCGGCGACAGGGCAGTGGTCGAGGTGACCGGGCTGCGCAACCCGTGCACACAGATCGACACCTTCCAGGCCGGCCTGCTCAGGCGGGTCGTTTGGCGCGACGATGCCGGCAACCTGGTCCGGCTGGCCGGCATCATGGGCGTGGTCCGGGAGGGCGGCGAGATCCGACCGGGCGACGGGATCGACGTCGTGCTGCCGTCCGAGCCGCACCGGGCGCTCGACCGCGTCTGACCCCGCCCGCCCGCGGTCGACTCCACCAGCCCACCGACACCGGTTTCAGACGATCGCGCCACCGGTCGCGCGGATGTTCTGCCCGGTGATCCAGTGTGCGTCCGGGCCGGCCAGGAAGGCGACGACGGCGGCGATGTCGGCCGGCTGGCCGAGCCGGCCCAGCGCGGTGAACGCGGGGATCTGCGCCAGCGCCTCGGCAGGGTTGACCGCCCGGAGCAGATCGGTGTCGGTGGCGCCGGGCGAGACGGTGTTGACGGTGATCCCCCGGGGCCCGAGTTCCCGGGCCGCGATCGCGGTGAACTGTTCGAGCGCGGCCTTGCTGGCGCTGTAGAGGGCGGCACCGGGCACCGGCAGCACCGTGTTGAGGGTGGAGATGTTGACGATCCGGCCACCGTCGCGCAGCAGCGTGGCCGCCTCACGCATGGCCAGCAGCGGAAACTTGGCGTTGACCGTCATCACCCGGTCGAACTCCTCGGCGGTGACCCCGGCGATCGGCGTCGGCGTGTTGACGGCGGCGTTGTTGACCAGGATGTCCAGGCCGTCGTCGCGGACCGGTGCGAACATCGGCCCGAGGCTCGCCGGATCCGCCTGGTCGGCGCGGACTGCGCACGTACCGTCGTAGCGGCTGACCAGGTCGTCGGCTGCCGCGCGGTCGCGGCGATAGGTGAAGACCACCCGGGCGCCGGCCTCGGCGAACCGCTCCACGACGGCCCGCCCGATCCCCCGGGAGCCGCCGGTCACCAGGGCCGTCCGGCCGGATAGCTGCGTCATGTCCGGAGACGCTATCCCCGGGCGGGCACGAGGTCTTGAAGGAATGCGCACAGCTCTGTCGGAGTGAGTCCGGACAGTGCCCGCACCTCGCGGGTGAAGTGCGGCTGGTCGGCGTAGCCGGTGTCGGTGGCCGTCCCGGCCAGCGCCCCGCCGCCGGCCAGCAGCCCGACCGCGCGCTGGAAGCGGGCGATCCGGGCCACGGTCCCCGGCGTCAGGCCGATCTGCCGGCGGAACCGGAGTTCGAGGCAGCGCCGGCTGACCCCGACCCGGTCGGCGAGAGCGCCGATCCGGAGACCCGCCGGTGCCCGTTGAAGCTGCCACCAGGCGGAACTGACCGTTCCGTCCGGCTGCGGGGCGGCCCCGGCCGTCGCGCCGCCAAGGATCTCAGCGGTGAGGATCCGGTCGAGCAGTGCGAACCGGGCGGCCCAGTCGGGCGCCGCGACCAGCCGCTCGGCAAGTGCGGTCGCGCGCCGGCCGAGCAGGTCCGGCAGCGGCACCGCCGTCCCGGCCAGCTCCGGCATCGGTACGCCGAGCAGCGCCGCGACCCCCTCGGGAGTGAGCCCGACACTGACGCCGTACGCCCACGTGCTCGGACCCGCCACCGTCGGCGTGCTCCGCGCCCCGGTGACCAGGGCGTACGGGGCGGCGAAGTCGATGACGAGGGTGGCGAGGTTCAACGGCAGGATGCGGTGCGGCAGCGCGGACCGCGCCCCGGCACGGAATCCGGCGTAGCCCAGCACGTGGCGCCGGAGCCGCACGTCCGGCAGCCGCGCGACCGTCTCACACGGCAGCGGCTGCGGTCGCACCGGTATCGAGTGAATCTGCGTCAGCGTGCGCATCACGCACCATCATGGACCGTCGGCACCCCGCGCCTCGCCCCGGACCGTCAAGCGTACGACCGGGGACGCCTGCCAGCAGTCGCTCCAGCACGCGGGGCGCCCCTTCCCGACGAGACGAGAGCGGGCCGGCGCGGCGCGCCGGCCGGAACGACGGGGCGCCCTGACCGCAGACGCCCGGAAGGGACGACCTACCGGGCGCCCGGCGTGGGCTCCCAGACGGCACCGTCGTGCGCGAAGAGCACCCGGGCGGGATCGAGGTCGAGCAGCCGGGGCAGCCACCGGGGCACCGGCGGCAGCGGTTCCGCCACCCCGTCCCGCGCGGCCCGCAGTGCCAACCGCGCCGAGCCGTACTCGAAGGCGAAGTCGTGGGCCTGTCCGGCCAGCACGACCGTGCCGTCGGGTGCCCGGAGCACCAGCGACTGGTGCCCGACGGTGTGCCCCGGGGTCGGGACGACCCAGACGTCCGGCCAGATCTCGGCCTCGCCGTCCAACTCCTCGTACCGGGCGCCGGTGAAGTCGACAAGCTCCGGGATGGTGTGGCCGGGCTCGCGGGCCACGGCCAGCTCCGATCGCTGCACCACGACGGGCCGGCCGGCGAGGGCCGGGTTGCCACCACAGTGGTCGAAGTGCAGGTGGCAGTTGACCACCAGGGAGATCTCGTCGAGGCCGATCCCGGCGGCGGCCAGCGCCGCCTCCACCGGCCGGCGGACCGGGCGGTAGTGCGCCCCGGTCTCCGGGTCGACCTCGCCGATGCCGGTGTCGAAGAGCAGCAGCCCCTCGGGTCGTCGAACCAGATAGCCGTACGCCGGCTCGACCCGGGGATGCGGCTCGCCCGCCTCCGCCGCCGGCCGGACGAAGTAGCCGAGGTCGAGTCGGCGTACCGCCGCCGCGTGGTGTCCGCTCACCGGCTCATCCTCGCGTCACCCGACCGCCGGTCGTCAAGACCGGTTCACCAGGGGCGTAACCGGCGTGCCGGGACCGCCAGCGACGCGCCCGCTTGACCGGTTGAGTCCCGCCGTAGTCACCTGCTTCAATGTCCCGGGAGCACCAGGGCCGGCACGACCACCTCATCGCCGTGACAGGAGATCAGATCATCATGCTCCGCAGGCCCCTGCTCAGCACCGTCTTCGCCATACTCGTCGTCGCGCTCGGCACGGTCGTCCTCGCGCGACCCGCGTTACCGGCGGCGGCACCGGCACCCGTCCGCATCATGCCGCTCGGCGACTCGATCACCGGTTCCCCGGGTTGCTGGCGCGCGATCCTCTGGAACCGCCTGCAGAACACCGGATACACCGACATCGACTTCGTCGGCACCCTCGGCCCGCAGGGCTGCGGGTCGCCGTACGACGGGGAGAACGAGGGTCACGGCGGTGCCCTCGTGACGACCGTGGCCGACCAGAACCAACTGCCACCGTGGCTCGCCGCCACCCGCCCGGACGTCGTCCTGATGCACTTCGGCACCAACGACGTCTGGAGCAACCGGGCCACCTCGACGATCCTGGCTGCGTACTCGAAGCTCGTGGACCAGATGCGGGCCAGCAACCCGACCATGACGATCCTGGTAGCGAAGATCATCCCGATGGCGCCGAGCACCTGCGCCGAGTGCGGCCAGCGGGTGGTGGCCCTCAACGATGCCATCCCGGGCTGGGCGGCGTCGAAGACCACCGGCCGGTCGCCGGTCGTGGTGGTCGACCAGTGGACCGGCTTCAGCACCGGCAGCGACACCTACGACGGCGTGCATCCGAACGCCGCCGGTGACCAGAAGATGTCCGACCGGTGGTACCCGGCACTGACCGCGGTGCTGGACGGGGTGACCCCGACGCCGCCACCGACCCGGACCCCGACGCTGCCACCGACCACCACCACACCACCGCCGCCCACCACCGCACCGCCCACCACCACTCCCCCGCCGGCCGGCGGCTGCGCGGCGACGTACCGGAGCGTCGGGCAGTGGCAGGGCGGCTTCCAGGGTGAGGTCACGGTACGCAACACCGGCACCACGACGAGCCGGTCCTGGACGGCGCGGTTGACGTTCGGCGCCGGTGAACGGATCAACCAGGCATGGAACGCCGAGGTGACCCAGAGCGGCAGCAGCGTCACCGCCCGGAACGTCGGCTGGAACGGCTCCCTCGGCCCCGCCGGCACCGCCACCTTCGGCTTCCTCGGCAGCTCGACCGGCGGCACCCCCGCTCCCTCGGTCACCTGCACGCTCGGCTGAGCCGGGCACGTCCACAGCGGACGGCGGCCCGGTCCCCGCATCGGGGACCGGGCCGCCAGGCTTCGGACGGACCGGACCGGCCCGCGGAGGCGACTACCAGTTGCTGCCCAGGTAGCTGGGCTGGCTCTGCACGTTGAGCTCGTTGAACCTGATCAGGTGCGCGGTCCAGATCCGCCAATCGCGCAGCTCCAGCACGTCGAGGCCCTTCTGGATGTCACTGGAGTAGATGTGGCCGTTGTACCAGTACGCCGACCACGAGCCGCCGATGATCCGGCGTTCCGCCGAGAGCGGGCCCCGCTCCCAGTAGGCGATCTCCACCGGCCGGGCGGAGTTGGTGAAGTCGAAGACCGAGATGCCGCCCTGGTACCACGCCTGGACCATGATGTCCCGCCCCAGCACGGGAATCAGCGAGCCGTTGTGCGCGACGCAGTTCTCCAGGCTGGTGTTCAGCCGGGGGATCTTGTAGTAGCTCTTGAAGCCCAGGCTGCGGCCGTCACCCCGACCGGTGATGTCGTAGATGGCGTTCGCACCCCGGGTCGGTGCCACCGTCTCGACGCAGGTCGCACCGGAACCGCCACCGAGCTCGTCGGTGAAGACCACCTTGTCGCCCGAGTTGTTGAAGGTCGCCGAGTGCCAGAAGGAGAAGTTCACGGTGTCGCGTACCCGGTCGATCACCCGGGGCGCCTCGCGGTCGGCGATGTTCATCAGGATGCCGTCGCCCATGCAGGCACCGGCGGCCAGGTCCTTGCTCGGGTAGACGGTGATGTCGTGGCAACCACTGGTGGTGGAGCTGCCGTTGCCGCCCGGGTTGCCGCCCTCGTCGTCGGCGAAGAGGTCGGGCACCGCCACCACGGCGGCCTGGGTCGGCTTCTTCAGCGGCACCTTGACGATCGAGATCGAGTCGTGCGGCCTGGCGCAGCCGAGGTAGGTGTCCGACGGCCCGTACGACGACACGTAGAGGTAGACCGACTTCTTGTCCTTGGCCGGCACCAGCGTGTGGGTGTGCGAGCCGCAGGCGGTCTGCACCGACTTGATGTACCTCGGGTGTGACTTGTTCCTGATGTCGAAGATCTTGATGCCCTCCCACACCGTCGCGCTGCTCGGCACGCCCGTGCTGGCGCAGGAGTCGTCGCTGCGCGGCGAGTCGGTGGAGAGGAACAGCAGGTCGCCGTAGACCGACAGGTCGTTCTGCGAGCCCGAGCACTGGACCTGGGCCACAATGGACGGTCGGCGCGGGTTCCCGATGTCGTAGACGACGAAGCCCTCGTAGTTGCCGGCGAAGGCGTACCGGCCCTGGAAGGCGAGATCCGAGCCGAGCGCTCCCTCGGGGGCGAAGGTCCCCTGCTTCGGGATGTTGGCGATCTGCCGGAGGTTCGGGCTGCTGGAGATCTCGTCCACGCCCGGCGGGGTGGCAACGTCCGTTGTGGTCGGAGTCGTTGCGGACACTGGATCGGCGTTGCTCGCCGGTGCAACGGCAACGGTCACCACCAGGAAGGAGAGTGCGGCGAGGCCGACGATCCGGAGTCGCCGCGGCCCTTGTGGGGAGAGTCTGAACATCTGGCGGCACCCTTCGAAAGGGGTTCGTGATTGTGCAGACCTTACCTGGCGATGGTGGCCATCGATGTGAGCTCGATCACAATAAGATCGATCAAGGAACCGTCGGCGGCCCCGGAGCGACCTGGCCTTCCGCCGTCGGAAGACCACCGGGGAGACCGTCGGGCCCGGCCCCGGCGACCGGGGCACCGTCCGCACGCGGCAGCCGGTATACAGGGAGGATGCGGAACACCACCCTGGCCGGAGAGATGCGCACCGCGGCCACCGGGCTGCTGGACGCACTACCGGGACCGGCCCGGGCGCTGGCGACCCACCCCTTCTCCGACGAGACCGGGCGACGCTGGATCGAATACCGCCCACGGCCCCGACCGGGCGCCTGCCTCGCCGACCTCGACCGGGTCGCCCGCAAGGCGACGCACCGGCTGCTCGCCACCGCGTTCAGTCCGCACGCCTACGCGCAGGCGGCCACCGTCATGGCCCTGGAGGAGGTCCTCGACCGCCGGGAGGAGTGGCGGCGGGGCCGGCACAGCGACGACTACCGCGTCGTGATCTTCGGTGACCCCGCCCGGGACGACCACTGGTCCTGGCGCTTCGAGGGGCACCACCTGTCGGTGACGATGACGGTCGCCGGTGACGGCGTCGCACCGGCCCCCCTCTTCCTGGGTGCCAACCCGGCGACCGTGAGCTACGCCGGCCGACCGGTGAGCCGGCCGCTCGGCCCCGAGGAGGACCTCGCCCGCGCCCTGCTGGACGCCCTCGGCCCGGACGGGCGCCGCATGGCGATCGTCGCCGACGAGGCACCCGCCGACATCCGCAGCGGCACCCGGTCGCGCTTCGACCGCCGGATCGAGCCTGCCGGCCTCCGCGCCGGAGGACTCGGACCTACCGGCCGGGCACTGCTCGACCAGCTCGTCGCGCTCTACCTCGACCGGCTGCCGCCGGAGCTGGCCCGACAGGAGGCGGCCCGGGTCGGCAGGGGTGACCTCTACTTCGCCTGGGAGGGCCCGACCAGGCCGGGCGGGCGGCACTACTACCGGATCCAGGGCGAGGACCTGTTGATCGAGTACGACAACACCAGCGACGACGGCAACCACGCGCACTCCGTGCTCCGCCGCCCGCACGGCGACTTCGGCGCCGACCTGCTCGCCGAGCACCACGCCAGGGCCCACTCCCACTCCTGAGGAAGCGCGGCTAGGAACCAGCCGCCGGGTCACCCGCCGCGGCGACGGCCGAAACCGCCGGCCACGGAGCTGGCCGGCGGGCCGAAGCCCTCGAAGCTGGTCGGCTCGCCCCGGCCCTGGTCGAACTGGCGGACCAGGCTACTGCCCAGTCGCACGCCGGCGGCACCGAGCAGCAGGCCGAGCAGTTCGACCAGGAGCAGCCCGCCGGTCGCCCCGTGTTCCGGCACCCGGGTCCTGATCAGGCAGGCGAAGACGAACAGCACCGCGACCCCGGCGTTCACCAGGTTGAAGGTGACCGCCGTGCGCCGGGTCGGATCGCCGGGTGCGTCCCAGAGGTCGACCATGCCGGCCACCGCCGCGAGTCCGGCCGCGACCAGCGCGGCGACCGCCGTCCAGTAGCCGACCAGCCCCAGGAACGCCGGACCGCCCAGCACGTCGGTCAGGTCGAAGACCGTGGCGCAGACGAAGAGCCCGAACGGAAACGTGACAAGCATCGGCTGGATCGGATGCCCGTGCACCCGCAGGCGGCTCTGCATCGTGGTGCCTCCCCGGCTCGCTTCTGGACCGACCCCAGCCTGCTCCGCGTGCTACCCCCGGGTGTCCGGGCCGAAACGACGCCGCGGCTCGCGGGCCACCGCGGAGGGTGCCTCGCGGGCCGCCGTGGAGGGCGCGCCGCGTCGCGCGGACCACGGTGGACGGTCAGGTGTCGCGGCGGCGGGCGACCGAGGTGACCAGCCGCTCGGCCACGTCCCGTAACGGGATGGCCAGCGTCGCCGAGGCGGACCGCAACACCCGCATCGCCTCCGTGGCCGGACAGCCACGTTGGGTCATGATAACCCCGACGGCCTGGTCGATGACCTGCCCGGCCGTCCGAACCTCGTCGGGATGATCGGCCGGTGCGGCCAGCCGGGACCGGTCCCGGACCGCGCCGAGCAGCAGCCCGGCGTGCTCGGCGAGCAGCATCGCGGTGAGCTGCTGGCTGGCGGTCAGCACGCCGGGCTCGCGGGCGTAGAGGTTGATCGAGCCGACGACGTGGTCGTCGACGTCCACCGGCACCGCGAGCACGCCGCGTACGCCCAGAGCGAGCGCCCGGTCCGTCCACGGACGCCAGCGGGTCTCGGTGCGCAGGTCCGCCGACCAGACCATCTCCCGGCTGCGGATCGCCACCATCGCCGGCCCGTCCGGGCCGTGCCGGACGTCGTCGAGGTCACCGAGCCGCGACTCGGAGGCGGCGACCGAGGGTGGTGCCCCGGCCCGGAGTACGGTGACGCCGCACCAGGTCACTCCCGGCATGGCGTCCCGGACGGTTCGTACCAGCCGGTCCAGCGCGGCGTCGAAATCGTCGCTCGCGATCAGCCCGGCAGTCACCTCGCGGAGCAGGGCGGCCGTCTCCAGCACGCCCGGGGCCTCGGTCGACGGCTCCGTCGTCGTCCTCAGCCTCAGCACCGCTCCGCAACCCCCACCACCACCGCGGCTGCCGCGGTACGCCCGGTTCGTGCCCTCGCCTGTCTCATGGTCGCCTTCCCCCCGCCTTCCCGATCCCATGCCGGTAGGGACCTGCGCTACTACCCGAGCGCCGGGTGGACAAACCACCCGTTACAGGGGAAGAACGATCCTGCACGTCCCGGGGTTGCCGTCGGTCATCCGACGACAACCCCGGAAATTCCGTTCCGACGGCGGTCAGCGCGGGGCAGAGCCGAGCCGACGGCCGACGGCGGCGATCAGCCGGTCGAGTTCCGAGCCGAACGGGTTGTCGTGCACCAGATAGGTCCAGGTGGCACTCGGTCGGACCAGCTCACCCTCGCCCGGCTGCCAGTCGTCGTCGAACTCGTTCTCCTCGAAGGTCTCCACCGTGCGGGTCTCGATCTCCGGCACAAGCGCGTTGAACGCCGGCACCGCCGAGCGGTGGAACTCGTCGAGCGGGTCGAGCCGGCCGAGCGCCCGCAGGTGCACGCCCTCGCGTACCTCGGATAGCTCGGCGAGGTGCTGCGCCCAGAGCCGGTCCAGATGGTAGAGGGCGATCGACCGACCGACCCGGGAGAGGAGTTCCTCGTCCATCTCCTTGGCCCGCTCCGGGAACCGCTCGGTCAGCATCTCCGCCGCCACCTCGGTGGTGAGCAGCCGCTCCCGGCGCTCGGCCAGCGCCTTGCGCTGCTGCTCGATCACCACGCTGTACCGCCAGGTGTTGCGGTGGATCTCGTGGTTGACGCCCTCCGCGATCCGCTGGGCGTGCTCGACGGCGAAGTCGACCTGCTCGTCGGTGACCAGACCGTCGGCGTTCATCCGGGGCGACGGCGGGATCGCGTCCGGCGCGTGCCGCATGACCAGGTTGTCTTCGAGGCTCACGAAGAAGACCGAGCGGCCGGGGTCACCCTGCCGGCCGGCCCGGCCGCGGAGCTGGTCGTCGACCCGCCGGCTGTCGTGCCGGCCGCTGCCGATCACGAAGAGGCCGCCCAGCTCGGCGACCCGGTCCCGGTCGGACTGGTCGCTGCCGCCCAGCCGGATGTCGACACCCCGGCCGGCCATCTGGGTGGAGACGGTCACCGCGCCGTACGCGCCGGCCTCGGCGATGATCGCCGCCTCCTCGGCGTCGTTCTTGGCGTTCAGCACGGTGCACGGCACCCCGGCCTCGCGCAGCGCCTCGGCGAGCCGCTCGGACTCCTTCACGTCCAGCGTGCCGATCAGCACCGGGCGGCCGGTCTCGTGCTGCTCCCGGATCTCCTCGATCAGCGCCTCTTCCTTCTCGGCACGGGTGGCGTAGATCCGGTCCGGGTCGTCGACCCGGATGCAGGGGGTGTTCGGCGGGATCACCGCGACCTCGAGGGAGAAGAACTCCCGCAGCTGGTCGCCGACGAGCACCGCCGTGGCGGTCATCCCGCAGACGGTCCGGTAGAGCGCGACGTACGCCTGCACGGTGATGGTGCCGAGCACCTCGCCCTCGGCGGTGGCGTCGAGCCCCTCCTTCGCCTCGACCGCCGCCTGGAGCCCGTCCGGCCAGCGCCGGCGCTGGGCGACCCGGCCGCGCATCTCGTCGATCAGCTCGACGCCGTCGTTGCGGACGATGTAGTCGACGTCCCGGTGCAGCAGGGCGTGCGCGTGCAGGGCGACGTTGACCGCGGAGAGCTGCTCGACGTGCTCGTCGTCGTAGAGGTCGACGCCGCCGAGCCGGGACTCGATCTCGGCCAGGCCAGCGTCGGTGAAGGCCACGCTGCGGCCGTCGTCGGCGACCGTGTAGTGCCGCCCGGCACGCAGCCCGCGGACCACCGAGGCGGCCTGGTGCACCGGGTCCTGCTCGCCGGGGACCGCGCCGGCCAGCACCATCGGCACTCGGGCCTCGTCGATCAGGATGGAGTCGGCCTCGTCGACGATCGCGGTGGTCAGCGGCGGCTGCACCCGGTCGTCGATGTCGGTGACGAGCTGGTCGCGGAGGAAGTCGAAGCCGGCCTCACTGACCGAGACGTAGGTGACGTCGCAGGCGTACGCCGCCTGGCGCTCCTCGCGGGTGGACGCCTCGGTGAGCCAGCCGACGCTGAGGCCGAGCAGCCGGTAGACCGGCTCCATCCACTCGGCGTCCCGGCGGGCCAGGTAGTCGTTGACCGTCAGCACGTGCACCGGTCCGTTGCCCCGCCGGACGTGCCCGTAGGCGGCGATGGCCGCCGTCAGCGTCTTGCCCTCACCGGTGGCCATCTCGGCGACCTTGCCGGCCAGCAGCGACATGGCGCCGAGGAGCTGGACGTCGTACGGCCGCTCGTCGAGGCCGCGCCGGGCGGCCTCGCGGCCCACCGCGCAGATCTCGACGAAGTCCTCGGCCCGGCCCGCCGCCTCGGTCAGCTCGGCGTCGTCGAGCTCGGTGAGCTCCTCCTCGCGTGCCTCGATCGTGGGCAGCAGCTTCTCCAGCGGCGCCAGATCAACTGTGGTGCCCGGACGCTGGAGGAAACGCCGGACCCTGGTCTTCAACCGTTGCGACACACCCATGACGGGCAACGGTACGCGAACTCTCCGGCAAAGTGCGGCCCGCCCGGCCGGGTGCGGTGTCCGGTGTCGTCCGGCCGGCGGCGCGATGTCCGTACCGTCCGAATGTGCCCGGGTGCGGCGGTATGCGAAACCGGCCGGCGAACGCCGCCGGACCGCCGTCCCGGGCCTCGGCGACCGGGCGCCGCGACGGTTGATCCGGTAACGGCGGGGAAGGCTGTAGGGCTGCACCGGAGCCCGGCCGGGCTCCGGTCGACGCACCTGGGGAGGTCGGTCCCATGCGGCGCTCGCGTACACCCGTGTCACCGGCGCTGGAGGCGTGGTCCACCCACCGTACCGGTGTGGCCGATCAGTGGACGCCCCGGCAGCTCGCGTACCTGAAGGAGGAGCGCACGGTCAGTGTCGTCATCCCGGCCCGCGACGAGGAGGCGACCGTCGGCGCGATCGTGGCGGCGATCCGGGCCTGCCTGGTCGAGCAGGTCGCACTCGTCGACGAGCTGGTGGTGGTCGACTCCCGGTCCCGGGACGGCACCGCCGCCGTCGCGGCGGCGGCCGGCGCCCGGGTGATCAGCCAGGACGAGATGACCCGGGGACTGCCGAGGCTCGACGGCAAGGGCGACGCGCTCTGGGCCGGGCTGGCCGCGTCAGAGGGCGACCTGGTCGCCTTCGTCGACGCCGACCTGCGGGAGTTCCAGCCGCACTTCGTCACCGGTCTGCTCGGCCCGCTGCTCACCGACCCGTCCGTCGCGTTCGTCAAGGGCTTCTACCACCGTCCGCTGGTCGGCACCAGCGGGGTGGAGGCGGAGGGGGGCGGCCGGGTGACCGAGCTGGTGGCCCGCCCGCTGTTCAACCTCTTCTGGCCGGAACTGGCCGGGTTCGTCCAACCGCTCGCCGGGGAGTACGCCGGCCGGCGGGACGTCCTGGAACGGGTCCCCTTCGTCTCCGGGTACGGCGTCGAGACGGCCATGCTGATCGACCTGCTGGAGATGTGCGGCCTGGACGCGCTCGCCCAGGTCGACCTCGGCGAGCGTCTGCACCGGCACCAGGACACCGAGGCGCTCGGCCGGATGTCCGGGCAGATCCTGCACACGGTCTGGCAGCGGCTCTGCCGGCGGGGCCTGGTCGAGGAGAGCGCGCCGCCGGCGAACCTGCTCGTGCAGTTCCGCCGGGACGGCAGTACCGCTCTGCCCAACCTCGACCGGGAGATCGTGGTCAGCGACATCTCCGTCCGGGAGCGGCCACCACTGGCCGAGCTGCGCCCGTCCCGGGGAGCCGCCGCATGAGCCCGGGGAGCCGCGGTACGAGCGGGGAGGACCGATGAGTCTGACGGTGCTGATGAACGCCGGGCCCTGGCTGCCGGTGCCGCCACCCGGCTACGGCGGGATCGAGAACGTGGTCGCCACGCTCGTGCCGGAGCTGCGCCGGCTCGGCGTGCGGGTGGTGCTCGCCTCGACGGCGGACGCCACGCTGCCGGTCGACGAGCTGCTGTCGGTCTTTCCGGACGGGCAGTTCGGGGCGTTGCAGCGGCCGTACAACCAGGTCTGCGGGATCTCGCACGCGCACCTGTCCGGGGTGGTCCGGGCGCTTCGGGAGCGGGACGACATCGACCTGGTGCACGACCACGTGGAGGCGGTCGGGCTGGCCGTGCTGGCCGCGATGGGGCCGGGCAGCGGGCCGGCGCTGCACACCCTGCACTGGGATCTCGGCAAGCACCCCGATCTCTACGGCTTCCTCGACGGCGGCGACCGGGTCCGGGTGAACGGGGTCTCGGCGGCCCAACTCGCCCGGGCGCCGCGGGCGCTGCGCGAGCACGCGATCGGGCACGTCCATCTGGCCACCCCGCTGGCCGTCGGCGCCGACCGCCGGCCGCCGGTCGAGAAGTCCGGGCACGTGGTCATCCTCGGCCGGGTCACGCCCGGCAAGGGGCAGCACCTCGGGGCGCGCCTGGCCCACCAGGCCGGCTTCGACCTGGTGCTGGCGGGACCGGTCGGGCCGTACCGGCGGCCGGAGGAACTGGCCGCCGCCGGCCCGGAGGCGGGGCAGAATCCGGACGTACGGTACTGGCGTGACCAGGTCGCACCACTGGTCGACGGCGACCGGGTGCGTTGGGTCGGGATGGTCGCCGGGGCCGCCCGGGACGACCTGCTCGCCTCGGCCCGGGCCAGCCTCTTCCCGCTCTGCTGGGAGGAGCCGGGCGGCACGGCGGTGATCGAGTCGCTGGCGCTGGGCACCCCGGTGCTGGCGATCGGCCGGGGCTGCCTGCCGGAGCTGGTCGAGCACGGCCGGACCGGGCTGCTCGCCGACGACGATGACGGCCTCGCCGACCTGGTGCGGCAGGTCGGCGGGCTCGACGAGCGGGAGTGCCGGGACGAGGCCGCCCGCCGGTTCACCCCGGCGATCATGGCCGAACGCTATCTGGAGCTGTACGACCGGGTACGCCGGATGGGCGGCGATCCGGCGGAGCCGGTGATCCCGGTGGACGGGGCGGTCGCGGAGGTCGCGGTACGGTGACATACCTCTGCACCGGGGTGGCCGGGCTGCTGCTGGCCCGGACCGTCGCCGGGGCGCGGACGTTCCTGGTCGGCGCCGCGACGGACGCTTATCCGTCTGCCGCAGGCACGCCCTGAGCTGCCCGGTTTCACCCGTTGGAGGCACGGAGCCCCGAATCTGGACGCCTGCCGGGTTTTGCCGTTGGAATACCGGGTAGCCACCCCTCGTCCCAGCGGCAGATCAGGTACGGGGTGAGCGGAATGCGCAAGCGGGTGGTGACCGATCCCGGCCAGGATCAGGGGCCGTTGATCCTGGCACCGGCCCGGTCCGGCGGCTATCCCGGCCCGGTGCGCCCGGCGCTGCGGGGCAACCACCTGATCCGGCTTCTCGGCACCACCGACGCGAAACAGATCGGCCTGCTCTACCTCACCACCGCGTTCGGCTTCTTCATCATCGGCGGCGTGATGGCGATGCTGATGCGTGCCGAGCTGGGCCGCCCCGGGCTCCAGTTCCTCTCGACCGAGCAGTACAACCAGCTCTTCACCGCGCACGGCACGATCATGCTGCTGCTCTTCGCCACCCCGCTGGCGTTCGCCTTCGGCAACTATGTGGTGCCGTTGCAGATCGGCGCGCCGGACGTGTCGTTTCCCCGGCTCAACGCGCTGGCGTACTGGCTCTACCTGCTCGGCGGCTCGCTGGTGCTGGCCGGCTTCCTCACCCCGAACGGTTCGGCGGACTTCGGCTGGACCGCGTACACGCCGCTGAGCCGGGACCAGCACTCGCCGGGCGTCGGCGCGGACATGTGGGTGATCGGCCTGGTCCTCTCCGGCCTCGGCACCATCCTCGGTGCGGTCAACCTGATCACCACCATCCTCACCCTGCGGGCGCCCGGGATGACCATGTTCCGGATGCCGATCTTCACCTGGAACATGCTCTTCACCGCCGTCCTGGTGATCCTCGTCTTCCCCTTGCTGGCCGCCGCGCTGCTGGCGCTCTACGCGGACCGGCGGCTCGGCGCGCACGTCTACGATCCGAGCAACGGCGGTCCGCTGCTCTGGCAACATCTCTTCTGGTTCTTCGGCCATCCCGAGGTCTATATCGTGGCGCTGCCGTTCTTCGGCATCATCACCGAGGTCATCCCGGTCTTCAGTCGGAAGCCGATCTTCGGGTACAAGGGGCTGGTGGCGGCGACCGTCGCGATCACGATCCTGTCGATGACCGTCTGGGCACACCACATGTTCGGCACCGGCCAGGTGCTGCTGCCCTTCTTCAGCCTGTTGAGCTATCTGATCGCGGTGCCGACCGGGGTGAAGTTCTTCAACTGGATCGGCACGATGTGGAAGGGCCAGATCACCTTCGAGACACCGATGCTCTTCTCGATCGGCTTCCTGGTCACCTTCCTCCTCGGTGGGCTGACCGGGGTGCTGCTGGCCAGCCCGCCGGTGGACTTCCACGTCACCGACACCTACTTCGTGGTCGCGCACTTCCACTACGTGCTCTTCGGCACCATCGTCTTCGCCGCCTTCGCCGGGGTGTACTTCTGGTTTCCGAAGATGACCGGGCGGCTCCTGGACGAGCGGCTGGGACGGGTCCACTTCTGGACGATGTTCCTCGGCTTCCACGGCACCTTCCTGGTGCAGCACTGGCTCGGCGCGGAGGGCTTCCCCCGGCGGTACGCCGACTACCTGCCCACCGACGGCTTCACCGCGCTGAACACCATCTCGACGATCAGCTCCTTCGTGCTCGGTGCCTCCACGCTCTTCTTCCTCTACAACGTCTGGAAGTCCTGGCGCTTCGGGCGCATGGTCGACGTGGACGACCCCTGGGGCTTCGGCAACTCGCTGGAGTGGTCGACGACCTGTCCACCACCGCTGCGCAACTTCGACCGGATTCCCCGGATCCGCTCCGAACGCCCCGCCTTCGACGAGAAGTACGGACCGCTCGTCGCGGACCTCGGCCGGGACCTGCCGCAGCGGTCGACCCGACCGCCACAGCTGATCCGCGACGAGTTGCGCCACGAGCCGCGCCACCCGGAGGCCGAGGTGGCAGCCCGGGAAGGGGCGCACGGCGCCGGGGCGGCGTACCACCCCCGGCCAGGGTCCGGCGCCCGTTCCGTCGAGGTGCCGGAGCCGGACGCCGTCCGCCGGCCCGCCTTCGAGCCGAGCCGACCCGACGAGCAGGTCGACGACGCCTCCCGGGGCGGCCCCGAGAGCCCGCGCTGGCGGACCGGGCGCCGCCGCGACGAGCAGCGGCAGGGCGAGGAGGAGGACGGACGATGATGACCCGACCACGGGCGGCCGGGGAACTGCCGGCGACGACCCGACGACCGGCGACCGGGGAACTGCCGCCGACGACCGGACGACCGGGCGGCGGCGGGGCGCCTGCGATCCGGTGGCCGGTCACTCCGCGGGCAGCGCGACCAGGCCGGCGGCGCTGAGCGAATGCTGGACCACGGGTTGCGCCCGCGCCAACCGCCACCGCACTCCGGCGCGGTGTGCGGCGTCGCGGCCGGCCACCAGGGCGGCCAGGGCCGGCCCGTCGAGCTTTGCCACGTCGGTCAGGTCGATCGCCACCTCGGAGGGCTGCCGGTCGGCGACGGCGTCGACCACCGCCTGGCGCAACTGGTCGGCGGTGTCCCGGTCGATCTCGCCGGTCACCTCGACCACCACCCGCGGTCCCACCTGACGCACCGAGAGCCGCCCCGGCGCACCGGCCGCCTCGACGCCGCCGGACTGCCAGGGTGCCGGCGAGTCGGCGAGCATCGCCTGCCGCAGCCAGGTCAACGCCCGGGAGAGCAGCCGGGACACGTGCATCTGCGAGATGCCGAACCGGGCGGCGATCTCGGCCTGGGTCTGGTTGCCGTAGAAGCGCATCGCGAGGATCCGCCGCTCCCGCCACGGCAGCCGGCCGAGCAGCCCACTCACCGTCACCCGGTCGTCCACCGACTCCAGGTCGGTGTCGGACTCGCCGACGAGGTCGCCGAACTCCGCCGAGCTCTCCCCGCCGACCGGTGCGTTGAGCGAGGCCGGGCTGTAGCCGGCCGCCGACTCCAGCGCCGCCAGGATCTCCTCCTCCGGCGTCTCCAACCGGGCGGCCAGCTCCGCCACGCTCGGCGAGCGGGACAGCTCGCTGGTCAGCGCGGCGGTCGCCTGGCCGACCTCCAGGATCAGGTCCCGCAGCCGCCGGGGCACGTGCACTCCCCAGGTGCGGTCCCGGAAGTGCCGCTTGATCTCCCCGACGATGGTGATCGCGGCGTACGCGGTGAAGGAGCCACGTTCCGGGTCGTACCGGTCGACCGCGTTGACCAGGCCCAGCCGGGCCACCTGTTCCAGGTCCTCCAGCGGCTCACCCCGGCCCCGGTAGCGCCGGGCCAACCGGCCGGCGAAGGGCATGGCGAACCGGACGAGGTCGTCCCGGGCCTCCTGCCGGCGTTCCGGTGGCAGCCCGGCGATCCGTGCCGCATACGCCAGCGCCGCCGCGTCCAGGTCCTCCAGCCCACGCTCGGCCGGTGGTGTGGTGGTGGTGATCTGTCCGAACATCCGCGCCTCCCTCAGGAAGGTCCCCCGCACGGGATGCGAATCCGGTCATCGGTTGCCGCACGTACGCGGACCGCGCCGGAAGCGAAGACGTAGCCGAAACTGCACGAGCGATGCCGTCTGCCGGCAGTGCGATGCCCACCGCCGCGACAGCCGGCGTGGTTCACCGGTAGCAACCAGCGTCGTTCCCGCTCTGTAGGTACTCAATCACGGGACGTGAGGTTTCCGAGGAGTTTTGCGGTCAGCAGACCAGCAGCCCCTGCGGGGTCCCGCTGGCACGCAGCCCGGCCAGCGCGTCACCCACCCGCAGTGGCGCGGGCGGCGGCAGGTCGTACGGCTGACCGCGGAGCACCTCGGTGGCGTGCCGGGTGGCCACGGAGGCCACCGGATAGCCCCGGGCCGCCACGCGGTCCACGGCGCGGCGGCGGCGCCCGAACGAGGCCACCGCGAGCCACTGCGGCAGGCCGGCCAGGGCCGGCGAGCGCACTCCGGGCGGCTCGGGCAGGACGTCCAGCGAGCTGAAGGGGGTGCTTCCGGCGAGCCACCACTCGGCACCTGTCACGCTGCGCTCGGTGGCGTTCTCGCACCAGTACGGGACCAGACCGGCCCGGACCACCTGCCACGGGTCGATCAACCGCCCGCACTCGACCACGCAGCGGTCACCGCTCTTGCCGGCCGCGCGCAGCCAGCCCCGGTACACGTCGGCGGCAGCCGCGCTCAGCGCGTCCGGCCCCGGGAACAGCACCCGGTGCAGCGGGCTGCCGACGGCACGGACCCCGTCCAGCAGGCTCGCCTCGAAGCCCGGCTCGACCCCCTGCTCGGCGTACTCGGCCCGGCCGCCGTCCGGAGCGTCCCAGCTCGCTCCGTCGCCGCCCGCACCGCGCAGTACCTGCCCGAGCAGCTCGCTTCCCGGCCGGAAGTCCGCCGGTTCGAGCCCGCTGCCGGGGGCGCCGAGCTGGAACCCGTGCCCGTCCCCCGAGTCGAGCACCGGCCACGTCCGCACGTCCCGCAGCAGCAGCACCGGTGCGCCCGGGGCCAGCCGGCCGCCCAGGAACTCCCGGTACGCCCCCGGCAGCCGGTGCCAGCGGACCACCAGCGAGACCGTCGAGCCGGCCAGGACTCCCCGGCCCGCCGGATCGTGCACCTGCCGTACCCGTACCCCCGGGTTGGCCCGGAGCAGCCGGTCGGCGATCCGGCGGCCGTGGCCCAGCGCGGCGGCCGGCCGGTCGACCCCGCCGCCCGGCCACTGCACCGCCACGTCGAAGCCGGCCGGCAGCCAGGGCACGCCCATCGCGGTGGCGAGGTGCACCGCCGCACCGTGCGGGGAGCCGAGCACCAGGCCGGGATACCGGCGCGGCGGGTAGTGCCCGACCATCCACCGGGCCACCTGCTCGGCGTCGACCGCACCGGCCTGCTCGGCGGGGAGCGCGGCCCGGATCGCGGCGCGGGCGAGCGCGGAGCGGCGCACCGCCTCCGGTGCGCCCCGGAACCGGGAGAGCAGCGGGTGGTATCCGAGGTCCGCGCAGTCCAGGCCGCGCACCGCCCGGGAGGCGACGGCCAGCAGTACCCGGCCGGGACTCTCCGGCGAGACCACCCGGTCCGGTCCCGGAAGCCCGGAACCGCCCGTGGCCAGCCACTTCTGCATCTCCCGCACCGGGCTCACCTTCCCTCGTCCGCGCTGCCCGGGCGTTCCCGTCCCAATGTGGTTCAAACGGGCGGTCAGGAACCTGCCAGGCGCAATTCCGGCAGGCCGCGCAGGTCCGCGAAGGGTCGCTCCGGCGCGTCCAGCGGGATCGACGGGTCGACGACCGCCTCGATCAGGGTGGGCCGGTCGGCGGCGATCGCCTCCTCCCAGGCCGGCCCGACCTGCTCCGGCCGCTCCACCGTGATGCCGTGCAGCCCGAGCAACCGGGCCCAGCCGGCGTACGGGATGTGCCCGGCCCGTACCGCCTCGGGCGGCGGCAGCCCCGGCGCGGCCGGGCGGTCCAGCTCGGCCCCGGCGGACCGGACGGGGCCGCCGTCCGGTCCCCGTTCCGGGTCGCCGACCCGGCCGGACCGGTCGGAGTTGTTCAGCACCAGCAGCACCAGCCGGGGATCCGGCCACTCCGGCCAGTGCCTGGCCACCGTGACCAGCTCGGCGAGCCCGCCGGACTGCATGGCGCCGTCGCCGAGCAGTGCGAAGACCGGCCGGTCCGGCCGGGCGAGCTTCGCGGCGATCGCGTACGGGACCGCCGAACCGACCGAGGCGAGGGTGCCGCAGAGCTGCGCCCGTACTCCCGGCGGGAGTTGCAGGTGCCGGGCGTACCAGTAGGTCACCGAGCCGACGTCGACCGCGACCGAGGCGTCCACCGGCAGCCGGGGCGAGAGTTCCCGGAGCACCAGCCGGGGGTTCAACCGCCCGGTCGGCTCCTCGGCCCGGGCGTCACACTCGGTCCGGGCCCGGTCCACCGCCGCCTCCACCATGTCGCGCCAGTCCCGGTTGCGCCGCCGCGGCACCCGGGCCAGCAGGGCGCGCAGGGTCTCCCGGGCGTCGCCGACCAGCGGGACGTCGATCGGATAGCGGCTGGCCACCCGGCTGCCGTCGATGTCGATCTGCACCGCCGTGGCCTGACCCGGGACCGGGTAGTAACCGGTCCACGGGTCGTTGGTGCCGATCATCAGCAGGGTGTCGCAGCCGGCCATCAACTGCGCGCCGGCGGCCGTGCCGACCTGGCCCAGCACGCCGGTGTGGTAGGGCAGCCGCTCGTCCAGCACCGGCTTGCCGAGCAGCGAGGTCGCCACCCCGGCGTCGAGCCGGTCGGCCAGCTCCATGATCTCCTCGGCGGCGCCGTCGGCACCCTGGCCGACCAGGATCGCCACCCGCTGCCCGGCGCCGAGCAACTGGGCGGCTGCGGCGAGTTCCTCCTCGTGCGGCAGCACCCGGGCCGGCGGCAGGCCGGGTGCCGCCGCGATGACGCCGCCGCCGTCGGGGTGCGGCATCCCGTCCGGTACGCCGTGGTCGAGCAGATCGTGCGGCACCACCAGGCAGGTCGGCCCCCGGGTCGCCACGGCGGTACGGATCGCCTGGTCGAGCAGGTAGGGCACCTGCTCCGGCAGCACGGCGGTACGCAGGAACCGGGCGCAGACGTCGCCGAAGAGCCGGGGCAGCTCGATCTCCTGGTACGCGCTGCCCAGCGGGCCCGGCCCCTGCTGCCCGACGATCGCCACCATCGGCCTGCCGTCCAGCTTGGCGTCGTAGAGCCCGCCGAGCAGGTGCAGCACCCCCGGTCCCTGGCTGGCCAGGCAGACCCCGACCCCGCCGGTGTACCTGGCGTGCCCGGCTGCCATGAATCCGGCCGCCTCCGGTTGCCGGGAGGGGACGAGGGCGGGGTCGCCGCCGGCCCGGTGCAGCGCCTCGACGACCCGCGCGATCCCCTCCCCCGGTTGCCCGAAGACCCGGGGCACCCGCCATGCGCGCAGCCGCTCGACCAGCAGGTCCGCGACGGTCCGCTCCGGCAGCATCGCACCGGTGCGCACCGCGCCCCGCCCCGGGTCAGCCACGGCCGCCGGCCGGGGTGCTGGCGTCGACGTAGCGGAGCACCGCGCCCACCCCGTCGGCGAGCTCCGGCGCCTGGTCGGAGTCGAGCACGGTGATCCCGGCGTCGGTGCCGACCAGCGCCCGGATCAGGGCGGCGTCGGCGCGTACCCGCTGCGGCTGCGCGACCGACATCGCCCGGAGCTCCTCGGCGCTGGTGGCGATCTCGGTCGGCTCGGGCCCGATCCAGAGCTCGTCGGTCGAGGAGGGATCGTCCACGATCAGCATGGTGTCGACCTGGCCGCGTTGCAGCGCCGTCACCACCGCGTCCAGGCCGGCGCCGACGTCCTGCTGCATGCCGAACCTGTCCAGCGCCACGTCGGTGTGCGCGGCGGCGACCTCCGCGATCGCCTGCACGGTCACGTCGTCGAGCTTGAACTGCTTGGCCCCGTCGGCCGGGAAGCCCGCGTCGGTCTGCACCACCCGGTCCTGCCAGAACTCCGGCAGCTGGGCGGCGAGCATCTGCCGGGCCTGCGTCTCGCCGGCGACCACGATCACCTCGGCGCCGACCCGCTCCGCCAGGGTCGCGGTGGCCGAGGCGGCGTCTCCGGCGTTGCGCCGCCACGACGTCAGCGCGTCGCGCTGGTACTGGGAGTGGTTCCAGCCGCCCTGCTGGACCCGGCGCAGCGGGAACTGGTTGCCGCCGGTGACGTGCGCGTGCCGGGGTACGCCGCCGGCGTCCACCGCGTCCACGTCCGCGCCGGTCCGGCTGGCCAGCACCCGGACCCAGGGCACCTGCTCGCCGCGCTGGGCGACCAGCGGCATGGTGTGCGGGACCGGCGCGTGCGCGGCGATGTCCTTCAGCGGCGGCGCGGAGAGATACTCGGTCAGCAGCACCTCGCCGCCGGTGGCGAACGCGGCGAGCCCGTAGTCGCCGGGCATCGGTTCGTGGCCCCGGACCACGGCGTCGAGGGCGGCGACGGTCTGCGGGTCGGCGCCCTGCTCCGCAAGCCGCTCCTGGAGGGCCCGCCAGCGGAGGTCGAGGGCGGGGTGGGCGTCGTGGGTGTCCCGGGAGGCGTCCAGATAGACCGACGTCCATGGGCCGGGACGGTCACAGATCGGACGCAGGAAGCTGAGCTGCATGGGTCGTCCCCTCTCCAGGCTTTTGTTCGGGGTACCCAGGCCGATCGGCTTGTCACCTGACCGGTCCGCCCGGATGCGTTGTCGCCTGTCCGTAAACGCGCCGGGCAGCCACGAGTGAGCGCGCCGTCACCGAACGGTGAATGGGTTCACTCACTCCCGGTTCATCAGCCATGATCGATACAATTGGTCACGGGGAGCGGACTCTCGGTGGTGAGCGCATGGACGGTGAACTGTTTCCCGAACGGGTCGCCTGGCGACCCGGACCGGTCATCACCGGTCACGTCGTACGGCTGATGGACGGCTACTCGCGCCAGATCCGGGTGCGGCAGCCCGTTCTCGTCGCCGTGCTCGGCACGGCGGGCGTGGTCCGGGTGGTGCTCCTGCTGCTCGCCTCGGTGCTCCGGGCCGGTGCCGCCGGCGGCGCGCGGCGGAAGTGGAAGGAACTGCGCAAGGGGCCGGAGTTCCTGGTGACACCCCTGCGACTGCGGGACGGCAGCGGGATGCTCTGCGAGATGGAGATCCACGGGCACCTGCCGCAGAGCGCCCTGGAACCGGCGGACCACGTCCAGGTGACGGTCCGCTCGCAGAAGGACGCCGGGCTCGCCCCCCGGGTCGAGCGGATCGTCAACCTCACCACGGGGCAGCTGCTCACCCCGCGTACCCCGACGCTCTGGTCGCACCTCGGTCCGACGCTGCTGTTCCAGGCCGGGCTGGGGCTGCTGCTGATCGGCGCCGTCGCCGCCTGGCTCCTCCTCGGCCGCTGACCCCCGCCCGGGGAGCGCCGGGGAAGGCCGTCGGACTGACGACCCCGACCACGGTTCCCGATCCGGCGGGAGCGTCTCCGCCTGGCGGGGGAAGGCGGCACCCCGCTTCTACGCCTCGCGACGTACGGGTGATGCCGACCACGGGGGGACGCCAGAGCGGCCGTTACCGAGGATCATGAGGTCATGACGATTCATGGTCCCGGGGGCCGACCGTGATCGCACTGGGGCTGGCGATCGTCCTGTCGGTGGCCTCGGCGGCGGCGTACGCGGCCGCGGCGGTGCTCCAGGAGCGCCTCGCCGCCCAGGCCGGACCGACGGGGGACGCAGGGCGGAGCTACCTCGGCACCGTCCTGCGCCGGTCCGGCTGGTGGCTCTCGGTGGCGGGCAACGGCGCGGGTGCCGCGCTGCACGTCGCCGCACTGGCCTACGGGCCGCTCTCCGTGGTGCAGCCGCTCGGCGTGCTCACCCTGGTCCTCGCGCTGCCGATCGCGGCGGCCACCATCGGGCGCCGGGCGTCGGGCCGGCAGTGGCGGGGCGCCGCCGTCACCGTGGCCGGCCTGGTGCTGCTGCTCGCCCTGACCCTGCCCGGCGCGGGCACCCACGACCTCCGGACCGGCCAGGGCTGGGCGCTGGCCGGAGTGGCGAGCGCCCTGGTGGCCGTACTGGTGCTGGCCGGCCGGGCGGGCCGGACCGCCCTGCCGCGCAGCCTGCTCACCGCGACCGCCGCCGGGATCGCCTTCGCGGTGGCCTCCGCGCTCACCCAACTCGTCTCCCGGCTCGTCGGTGAGGGTGAGCTGCTCGCCTCCGCCGGCCCGGCGATGGCACTGGCCGGGATGGCCGCGGCCGGGCTGCTCCTCTCCCAGGTGGCCTACCGGGGCGCGGGACTCGGCGCGCCGCTGGCCACCGTCACGCTGGCCAATCCGGTCGCCTCGGTCGTGATCGCCATGGTGCTGCTCGACGAGCGGACCGCAGGCGGATTCTGGGGCGCCGTCGCCGCGCTCGCCGGTGCCGCCCTCGCCTCCTGGGGCGTGCTGCAACTCGCCGCGGCCGAGCAGGGCGCACCGCGCGGCCGGCGCTTCCGCAACGGACGGCGAAGGGCGGCCCGACTCAGGGCCGCGATGCCGCTGGCCTGCCGAAACCGGTCGGCACCCGCCAGCCGGACTCCGGCCGTCCCGGGCCGCGTCGCGCGGACCGCCACAGCGCCGTCAACCAGACCAGCCCGAGCACGGCGACGAGCGCCAGGCCAAGCCCTTCCAGCACCGGCATCAACACCGCCTGCGCCGGGGTCGGGCGGCCCAGGGAACCATCCGGGTTGAGCAGGCCGCGCGACCCGGTGAAGAGCAGGGTCAGATAGAACGCGATGGCGTGCATGGCGTCCCAGAGCGCGTGCAGCACCGAGACGCCGAGATAGGCGTAGATCAGCCGGATACCGATCACGAAGTGGTCCCGCCCGCTCGGTGCGAAGAGCACACCGCCGAGGATGGCGGTCCAGAGCCCGTGCCCGACCGGCGCGACCAGGCCACGGAGAATCTCGGTCTGCACCACCTGCACCACCGAGAGCCCCTGCACGGTGAAGAGGGCGATGAAGGCGTAGCCGGCGGACTCCAGCGCCGAGAAGCCGAAGCCGACGGCGGCGCCGAGGATCATCCCGTCCCGGACGCTCTTGAGCCTCATCCGACGCGTCAGCAACGCCAGCGCGGCGAGCTTGGCGGCCTCCTCGATCAGCCCGACGCTGAGGAAGAGCAGCACCGACGGGCGCAGCAGATACGACTCCAGCACGGCCGAGGCGAGGATCCCGAGTACGCCACCGGCGAGGAAGGTGCCGAACACGCCGCTGACCGTGACCTCGCCGGTGTCCCGCCGCTGGAACGCCCAGGCCACGAAGGTCACCGGCACCAGGAAGCTGCCGAGCAGCACCAGCGTCGGCAGCAGGGTCGGATTTCCGGTGAGGAAGATGACCGCCACCGTGGCGAGCCAGAGTGCCAGGCCGACGACGAAGATCCGCAACCACTGCCGGCGCGGAGTGACCGGAACCGCCACCCTCCACTGCCGGTCGGCGCCGGCCATCACGCCCCCGCACGCCGCGGCGGCAGTCCCGGGCTCACGTCCTGAGCACCACCTTGACGCACTCGTCCTGCTTCTGCCGGAACATCTCGTAGCCGATCGGCGCGTCGTCGAGCCGCAGCCGGTGGGTGATGACGAAACTCGGGTCGATCTCGCCCCGGCGGATCCGGTCCAGCAGCATCCGCGAGTAGCGCTGGACGTGGCACTGCCCGGTACGCAGCGTCAACGACCGGTTCATCAGCGAACCGATCGGGAACTTGTCCACGTATCCGCCGTAGACGCCGATGACCGCGACCGTGCCACCGTTGCGGCAGCTCATGATCGCCTCGCGGAGGGCGTGCGGCCGATCCGTCTCCAGCCGGGCCGACTGCTTCGCCCGGTCGTAGCCGTGCAGCACCGCCGACGAGTGGTGCCCCTCCATGCCGACCGCGTCGATGCAGGCGTCCGGCCCCCGCCCGCCGGTCATCTCGCGCAGCGCCTCGACCACGTCGACGTCGTCGTAGTTCAGCGGCTCCGCGCCGGCCTGCTCCCGGGCCATCCGCAGCCGGTACGGGAACCGGTCGATCGCGATCACCCGCTCGGCGCCGAGCAGGTACGCGCTGCGCATCGCCAGCAGCCCGACCGCGCCCGCGCCCCAGACCGCGACGACCTCGCCACCGGTGAGCCCGCACAACTCGGCACCCATGTAGCCGGTCGGGAAGATGTCGGAGAGGAGCAGCACCTTCTCGTCGGGCAGCTCGTCGGGGACCTTGATCGGTCCCACGTCGGCGAAGGGCACCCTTGCGTACTCGGCCTGGCCGCCGGCGTACCCGCCGAGCATGTGCGAGTAGCCGAAGATGCCGCCGGGCGAGTGCCCGAGCAGCTTCTCGGCCAGCCCCGCGTTCGGGTTGGAGTTCTCGCAGAGCGAATAGAAACCGCTCTGGCAGGCCCGGCAGTTGCCGCAGGCGATCGGGAAGGGCACCACCACCCGGTCACCGATCCGCAGGGTCTCCACCTCCGGCCCGACCTCGACGACCTCGCCCATGAACTCGTGGCCGAGCACGTCGCCGTGCCTCATCGTCGGAATGTAGCCGTGATAGAGGTGCAGGTCGGAGCCGCAGATGGCGGTGCTGGTGATCCGGACGACGGCGTCCCGGGCGTTCATGATCTGCGGGTCCGGCACCTCCTCCACCCGGACGTTCTCCCGGCCCTGCCAGCAGGTCGCCCTCATCCCCCTACCTCCGCTTCCGGCCGTCACCCGATCCGGCGCGCGATCCGGCGCCCTGCGGCCGGGCCGGCCGCTGTAGCACCTGCTGCGGAGTGGCCAGCCCGGCCGGGCTGCCGTCCGACCGCACCACCTCACCGGTCTCGATGACCTGCTTGAACCGGCGCAGGTCGTCCCGGATCTGCTGCCCCGGTTCCGCACCGAGCAGCTTCGCGACGGCCCGGCCGACCGCGCCGCCGGGAGGCGCGTACGCCAGCTCGACCCGGACCTCGGTGCCCCGCCCGCCGGTCGCCCGGGTGAACCGGACCCGGCCGGCGTTCGGCACCCGGGCACCGCGCACCGAACGCCAGCTGATCATCTCGCTCAGGCTCTCCTCCACCAGCTCGGCGTCCCACTCGACCCGGCGGCCGCCGGGCGCCCGGGCGGTCCAGTGCGACCGCCCGTCGCCGTCCGAGCGGACCGACTCCAGGTGGTACATGAACCGGGGCAGGTTCTCGAAGTCCCGCCAGAACCGGTAGACCTCGTCCGCCGGCCGGTTGATGGTGACGGTCGCGCTGGCCCGCAGTGCCCGGCGGCGTACCCCGGCGGTCCGGCCGCTGTGCACGGCGGCCAGCAGGTCGACGGCGGTGATCCCGGCGACGGCGGCGAGAGTCGCCGCGACCCGGCCGCGCCGGACGCCGCGCCGCTGCCGCAGTGCCCGGACGAGCAGGGTCAGGTCCAGCACGTCACCGGCGACCCGGAGCCAGATCCAGCCGGCGGGCCGGCGGGCGGCCAGCGCGCCGGGGGCCGGCAGCAGCTCGCGGGCGCCGATCGCCCGGAGTACGACGGTCCGGGCCAGCACCGAGTCGTCCACGCCGATCAGCCGGCCGACCCGGGACGGCGCCGCGACCGCCGCACCGCCGAGGCCGAGGCTCAGCAGGCCGAGCGCACGCGGCAGGAGCCGACCCCGACCGTTCCCGTCCGGCATCTCCAGCGGTGCTCCCCGCATAGCTCCCCCTCCACGGTGTAAGGAAGGGCCCCCGCATATCGTTTTCTGTAGAAGAAGGGGCCCTTCCCAACAACTACTGGCCGACCTTGATGCCGGGCTCGCCCGCGGTGAACTGGATGACCTGGCGCGGCTCCCGGCCCGGCACGTCCGGGCCGCGCATCTTGCCGATCGGCAGGATCACCCGACGGAAGGTGCCCTCCAGCATCATCGCCGTGGCGGTGTACCAGGCGATCACCGAGGAGGCGATCAGCAGGTAGGCACCGATCGTCGGCCACACCGAGAAACCGCCGATGTTGCCGACGGCCAGGCAGGTGGCGCCGGCCGCCAGGGTCGCCAGCACCAGGGTGAGACCGATGTTCTCGGCCAGCGCCGCGAACGCCCCGGACCAGGTGATCGCGGCGAGTGCGGCGAACCAGAACCCGAGCGCGACGAATGGGGCCGGCTGGACCAGTACCCCGGTCGCGATCAGCAGGTAGAGCAGGCCGTAGGCGAGCCAGAAACTGCCCCAGATCCCGTGCATCGCGGTGGCCAGCCCGTCCCGGGCCCGGTACGCCCACATGCCGGCGAGGAACTGCGCGAGCCCCCCGAGCAGCGCGGCGAACGGGAAGAGGAACGTCGGGGTGCCGGTGGTGCCGTACCATCCGGCGAGGTTCGTGGCGACGACGAAGGTGGCCGCCGCGTAGCCGAAGAGTCCCAGGATCGACGGCGCGGCCACCGGTTGCAGGGAGATCTGCGCGTGGTTGCGCCAGAACTCGAACTCGCCGTCATGACTGGGTGATGCCGATCGTGACATATGTGTCATCACAGGCTCCTTCTACGCAGCGGTTCGCACCGCTTCGACGCGGTCGGGCACGTGTCCACCGCCGACTACCCAGCGCAATGACACTTACACGGAAGGGGATGTTCGTGCCCGGCCGGGCCGCCGGCCGGGCACGGAGTCCGAGTACCACCCATCACCCCGGGGCGCCGCCCCGGATCCGTCCCGCACCCGGCGCGCCGACGACGACGAAACCGGCCGCCGACGCGCGTTACGCGTCGGCGGCCGGTGGACGGCCAGGCCCGGGAGCCCGGAGTTGGCTCAGCGCTTCTCGATCGGGAGGTAGTCCCGCTCGGCCGCCCCGGTGTAGACCTGCCGGGGACGACCGATCTTGGTCTCCGGATCCGAGATCATCTCGCGCCACTGCGCGATCCAGCCGGGCAGCCGGCCGAGCGCGAAGAGCACCGTGAACATCTTGTTCGGGAAGCCCATCGCCTTGTAGATCAGACCGGTGTAGAAGTCGACGTTCGGGTAGAGCCGCCGGGACACGAAGTAGTCGTCGGCGAGGGCGATCTCCTCCAGCTGCAAGGCGAGGTCCAGCAGCGGGTCCGGCTTCTCCATCCGGCCCAGCACCTCCTGGGCCGCCTGCTTCACGATCGCGGCCCGGGGGTCGTAGTTCTTGTAGACCCGGTGCCCGAAGCCCATCAGCTTGACGCCGGGCTCCTTGTCCTTGACCCGCCGGACGAAGGCCGGCACGTCGCCGCCGCCGGCCCGGATCTGGTCCAGCATCTCCAGGACCGCCTGGTTGGCGCCGCCGTGCAGGGGCCCGAAGAGCGCGTTCACCCCGGCCGAGACCGAGGCGAAGAGGTTGGCCTGGCTCGAACCGACCAGCCGGACCGTCGAGGTGGAGCAGTTCTGCTCGTGGTCGGCGTGCAGCACCAGGAGCATGTCCAGCACCCGGGCCACCACCGGGTCGACCTCGTACGGCTCGGCCGGCACCCCGAAGGTCATCCGGAGGAGGTTCTCGACATAGCCGAGCGAGTTGTCCGGATACAGCATCGCCTGGCCGATGGACTTCTTGTACGCGTACGACGCGATCGTCGGCACCTTGGCCATCAGCCGCACGGTGGAGATCTCCACGTGCTCCCGGTCGAACGGGTCGAGGCTGTCCTGGTAGAAGGTGGAGATCGCGCTCACCGCGGAGGAGAGCACGGCCATCGGGTGCGCGTCCCGGGGGAAGCCGTCGAAGAAGCGCCGCATCTCCTCGTGCAGCAGCGAGTGCCGCCTGATCCACTCGTCGAAGTCGCGCAGCTGCTGCTCCGTCGGCAGCTCGCCGTAGATGAGCAGGTACGACACCTCCAGGAAGGAGGACTTGTCGGCCAACTGCTCGATGGGGTAGCCCCGGTAACGCAGGATGCCCGCGTCACCGTCGATGTAGGTGATCTCGGAGGAACAGGAGGCCGTGTTGACGAAACCGGGGTCGTAGGTGACGAACCCCGTCTCCTTCAACAGGTTGCCCGTGGCGATACCGGCTGGGCCGTCGACCGCGGGCTTGACCGGTATCGACAGCTGGCCGCCCGGGTGGTCGAGTTTGACATCCGTCATGTGATCCTCGCTTCGCCGGCAGAATCTACGCTGAATTGCCTTCATTTTTTACGGTAATCGTGCAGCGTAACGGAGAACCTTGCGTGGTCTGCCGGTGAGGGAAGGATCACCCTGGTCACGCGTTTGCCGTCGGGCCGAAACCTGCTAGGCGGGCGTCCGGTCACCGATGGCCGGACAGCTGCCGGCGGGTGCCGCGCGCCGTGCCGGGCGCCGGGATCAGTCGGCCAGCGGCCGCAGGACACCGTCCCCGGCGACCTGGAACGCCTGCACGGTGTTCCGGCCGGGCAGGAAGACCGACTCGTCCGGCAGCAGGGCGGCGAACCGCTGCCCGCCCGGGTCCGGCGACACCACCGTGGCGACCGCACCGACCCGGCCGTTGACCGCCACCGCGAGCAGGGTCCCGTCCGGCACGGAGTCGGGCACCGTGCCGTAGACCAGCGCCGGCAGCCGGCCACCGGCCTGGTCGATATGATCGAACTCGGACCGGTTGCGCACCGTGACCGAGCCGGCCGGCGGCCCGAGTGGAAGCTCGGCGACGGCCCGCCCGATCAGTTCCGGTCGGGGCTGCGCCGGGAGCACCGGCCCGGCCCGCCCGGCGGCCACCTCGGCGAAGGTGCCGGCCGGCACCGTGAGCGGCTGCCCCGGCTTGTCGTAGTAGTGCTTGTCGGCCGGTTCCCGGGTGGTGCGCAGCGCCGAGACCCCGTCGGTGCGCCACGGCACCTCGACCCCGGCCAGCTCGGCGACGGTCGGCAGCAGGTCGACGTGCTCCCAGTTCCGGTCGTCGACCACGCCGGCCCGCTGTCCCGGCCGCTTGACGAAGAGCGGCACCCAGAGCACCTCGCCGGGCGCCTGCCGCACCGCGCCGAGGCCGCGCCCCTGCACGCCCGGGGTGAAGCTGACCCCGTGGTCGGCGGTGAGCACCACCAGCGCGTCGTCGTAGAGGCCGGTGTCGTCCAGCCGGCGCAGCGTCTCGCCGAGCAGCCGGTCGGTGTACTCCAGTTGCAGCAGGTGACGCCGATAGGCCAGCTCGACCCAGCCGTCGCCGTCGTTCGGCATCCCGTCCGGCGAGCCGTAGCGGATCCCGGACGGCAGGTAGTTCCACGGCGAGTGCGGCAGCAACAGGTGCAGGAAGTGCAGCGTCGGGCGGTCGGCCGGCCGGAGGGTGCCGAGGAAGTCGGCGAACCGGGCCGGCTGGTTGTCGTCCAGCGCTCCCCACCGGAACTGCGGATCCGTCGGCGCCGCCGGGCCGGTGCCGTCCCCGGCCTCGCCGCGGGTGATCTCCCGGTAGGAGTCCTCGGGGTCACGCTGCCCGGAGTCCGTGGGCGAGACGATCTGCTCCAGCAGGACCGCGCTCTCCCGCAGCAGGGTCGGCAGCCCGCCCCGGGCCGAGCCGGCGGCCCGGTCCGGGCAGATGCGCGGCGGGCAGAGCTGGGTGATGCTCTCCTGTGCCTCGATCCGGTACGGGCCGGCGAAGGCCGTGAAGAGGTTCTCCGGATAGCGGGAATGGTGCGGTGCCTGCTCCTCGGCCGGGTACCGCCCGGTCAGCATCGCCGGCAGCGCATACGGGGTGTAGCCGCTGACCCCGGTCGCGTTCCGGTACCAGGTCGACTCCCCGGCCAGCCGGGCGAAGTTCGGGTAGCGCCCGGCGTCGATGGCGCCCTTGCCGTCCATCAGGGAGGTCAGCGGGAACTCGTCGAGGATCAGCATCACGACCGGCGGATGGTCCTGTGCGCCGGCGCTGGCCCCCGCCTCCGTCCCGGGCCGCTCCCCCGGCAACACCACCGCCGAGGCGGGTGAGGCGAAGACGAAGAGCAGCACGAAGACCAGCGGCCCGATCGCGGCGACCCGGAGCACCTGCCCGGTGACCTGCCAGCGCCGGTACGCGTACGCCCCGGCGGCGCCGGCCGCCACGGCGAGCACGACCAGCGGGGTGCCGCGTACCGGGGTGAGGTGCTTGCCCACCTGGACGGCGAACGCGGCGAGGAGCAGGCCGAGGGTCGCCGTGTGCAGCACGCTCCGGACCAGCCTGCCCCGGACCGCTCCGGCGAAGCGGCGGACCAGCAGCCCGGGCAGCGCGCCGGCGCCCCAGAGCAGCAGCGGCGGCAGCACCGTGTACGCCGCCACCAGCAGCAGGATGTCGACCGGGCCGGCACCGTGGAAGAGGAAGAAGTCCGGGCTCTTCCCGGTCACGTCCAGCAGTGGCTGCGCGATCACGAGCCCGCAGAGCGCCACGATCTCCGTCAGGTTCCGCAGCTCCGTCCGGCCGTCGGACCGCACCGCCGGACCGGCTCCCGCGCCGCCCGCCGGACCTGCCCCCACCCCGGCCTCCGCACCGTCCCACGCCCCGGCCGCCGCCGCGACCTCCGCGCCGGGCGGTGGCGGCCCGGCGGCGGAGTCAGCCACGCGGTGTCCCGAGGTAGAGGGTGCGGGTGCCGGAGGGCAGTTCCCGCCGCCGCACGATCTCGCAGCGCTGCCCGAGCAGCCGTTCGAACTCCTCCCGCCGGTAGTCCGAAAAGAGCCCGGCCGGCTTGTTGGCGAGCAGCCGGAGCGCCATCGGGTCGTCGGGGTGGACGAACTCGACCACCAGCCGGCCGCCGGCACCCGCCGCCGGCAGGAAGCCGACCAGCCAGTCGACGATCTCCGGCAGCGGCACGTTGCGGCCGATGGCCAGGTGGTGGACGACGGCGAGCGCGAGCACGGCGTCGGCCTCCGCCCGCGCGGCGAACGGGGCGCGTTCCACGCCGCGCCAGCCGCCGCCCGGTGACGGGTCGGCCAGGTCCATCACCAGCGGCAGCACCCGGCGCTCGCCGTCGGCGCGCAGCTTGCGGTAGAGCTGGTCGACCACGGCCGGGTCGCTCTCCACCGCCACCACGTAGTCGGCGTGCCGGGCGGCCAGCCGGGAGTAGGTGCCGTCGTTGGCCCCGAGGTCAAGGACCAGCCGGGACCGGTCCCCCTCGGCCAGCGCCTCGGCGACGAACCGCTCCTTCGCCTCCCGGTCGGCATCCGAGTAGGTGCAGGTCTCCCGGTAGCCGGACCAGTGGCTCGGCGGCGGCTGCCAGTCGAGCCGGCGGACCAGCTTGTCGAGCGCCCGCAGGGTGGCCAGCACGAGTTCCCGGGAGAAGCCGGCCTCCTTCAGCTGGGTCCGGACGGTGCCGGTGCTGGAGCCGGCGGACCGGGACTGGATCGCGTGGTGCAGGTGGACGTGCTTGAGCACGCCGGCCCGGAACCGGCGGGTGCCGCCGAAGAGCCTGCGGAGCTCGCCCGCCTCGATCCCGTCGATCCGGGACCGCAGCCAGGGCTGGAAGTCCAGCCCGAGGTGCGCCTGTAGCAGCAGCGGATAGAGCAGGGTCTGGCAGAACTGCCGGTAGCCGGCCCACGGTTCGCCGTCCCGGGCCGGCTCGAACGAGCCGATGTCGATGAAGGTCGGCTCGGCGCCCCGCCACTGGAGGTTGTACGCCGAGCCGTCCTTGGTGGTGAACCCGGCCGGTACGGCGGCACGGAGGATCTCCAGGTGCAGCAGGGCCGCGTCGCGCAGCATCGCGAACGACCACTCGTACGGGTAGGAGACGAACGGGATGCGCTCGTGGCGCAGCACCGTCGTCCACGGCCCGGCCTGCCCCGCCGGCAACGCCGCCGGGTCGTCGACCGCCTCGGTGCCGCAGACCTTGCCCTCGGCGAGCAGCCGGTCGAAGAACCCGGCCCCGGCGAGCGCCCGCCAGTCCTCGGCGGCCTGCGGGCCGAGCCCGCGCAGGACCTGCCGGCCGGCGTGGAAGACCCGGTTGGCCGGGTCGCGGAAGGAACCGGGATCGCTCCGGGGAGCGGAGTCGGGGGTGGTGGATCGGGTCGGGACGGGATGTCGTGCGACCATCGGCTGTGGACCGCCCTCAGTCCTGCTCTGCGGAGGTGGGCGTGGGCTGCTTGCGGAACCGGCTGGTCAGCCGCCGCCAGTAGAGCTTCGCCGCCACCGCCACCCCGGCGATGCCGCCGACCACGGCCTGCACGATGAGGCTCCCCGATCCCGCGTCCAGGTAGGCCAGATCCACCATCACCCGACTACCTCCCTCTGCTCTCTGCCCCGTACCGAAGATGCGCCGGCCGGCTTTCCCGACGACCGGCACGGACACGACGCGCCCGACGGGCCGTAACCCGGCGGCCAGCCGATGGCCACCTGGCGGACAACGGAGCGTCGGCTGCCGTTAAGCACACCGTACGCCGATGATCGGCCGAACGCATCGGCACCCGGAACCCTCGCCGGCCCGCCGCGCGACGCGTCCGATTCGTTCAAGACACGACCGGAACCCGTTCCTACGCTGGCCGGATGAGACCGACACTGGATCTGATCGGCCTGGCGGTGGCCGACATGGCCCGATCGCTCGCGTTCTACCGGAGGCTGGGGCTGGAGATCCCGGCCGGCGCCGACACCGAGCCGCACGTCGAGGTGACGCTCCCCGGCGGCCTGCGGCTGGCCTGGGACACCGTCGAGGTGGTGCGCTCGTTCGACCCGGGGTGGACGGCACCGGGCGGCTCCCAGATCGGCCTGGCCTTCCGCTGCGCCGACCCGGCCGAGGTCGACTCCTGGTACGTCGAGCTGACCGCCGCCGGCCACCACGGCCATCTCAAGCCATGGGACGCCGTCTGGGGTCAGCGGTACGCCGTCCTGCACGACCCGGACGGCAACACCGTGGACCTCTTCGCCCCACTCGACCCGACCGCCCAGCCGTCAACACCCGCGAGCCGGCCGTGAACACCCGCGGGGCCGGTGCCTAGAGCAGGTGCCCCAGCGGTACCCCGGCCAGGCTTCTGACCTCGCGGGACAGGTGCGCCTGGTCGGCGTACCCGGACCGGGCGGCCGCCTCGGCGGGTGGCGTACCGGCCCGGGCCAGCGCCAGGGCGCGGTGCATCCGCAGGATCCGGGCCAGCGTCTTCGGGCCGTAGCCGAAGAGCGCCAGGCTGCGCCGGTGCAGTTGCCGGGTGCCGAGCCCGAGTGCGCCGGCCGCGTCGGCGACGTCCCGGCCGGCGGCGAGCCCGGCGACCAGCGGCGCGGCCAGCGGGTCCGGGCCGCCCGCGGCGGCGAGCCGGGCGGCGGCGACCGACTCCAGCACCCGGCCGGGGCGGCGGTGCAGGGTCACCCGTTCCGCCACCTCGGCAACGTCTCCCGCCGGCCAGAGCGCGCCGAGCGGCACCCGCAGGTCCCGCAGTTCGTGCGCGGGCAGCCCGAAGACCGCCGGCCCGGCACCCGGCGGCAGGCGCAGCCCGACGTACCGCTCGCCGGCCGGGCCGGTGGTGACCTGCGCGACCGTGTCCGGCCCGGCCACCAGCAGACCTGTCCGGCTCGACCAGATCAGGTCCATGCAGCCGTCCGGCAGGACCCGCCCCGGCCCGGCGTCGGCGGTCCGGGTGACCGTCCAGACGACCGCGCCGGCCAGCCCGGAGCCCCGCTCCCGATACACGGCTCACAGCCTGCCACCCGAACGGGTACACGTGCTCCCGACCCGGGGGAGTTTGTAGCCGAGGCGACACCGGGACCCGACGCCGGGTGCCAGCGTGTCCGGCATGGCGACCTTCGCCGACAGAAAGATCGAGGCGTACGTCGGGCCGCGCGAACTCGGCGCCGCCGACGACCTCGAACAGGTGGTGGTCGACTTCGTCGGTGGCGCCCGGGAGAGCCTCGACATCGCCGTCCAGGAACTCGACTCGGAGCCGATCGCCCAGGCGATCCTGGACGCGCGGTTCCGGGGCGTGGACGTCCGGATGGTGCTGGAGCAGGACTACCTGCGCACGGCGAAACTGCCCCGGGTCGCCGCCCGGCCGGGCGCTCCGCTCGCCGGCCTTCGGCAAGCTGCACCACAAGCTGATGGTGGTAGACGACTCGGTGGTGATCGCCGGCTCGTTCAACTACACGGCCCCGGCCAACCAGTTCAACGACGAGAACATCTTCGTGCTCGGCAGCCCGTACCCGGATCTGCCCCGCCGGGAGGGCGGGCCGGCCGACCTGGACCGGTGCGCCGAACTCGCCGCCTTCTTCCGGGCCGAGATCGACCGGATCGAGGCCGCCGGCGAGCGCTTCATCGGGCGGCGGTAGCCGGGCCGCACCGGCTGGCCGGACCGGCTCCCGGCTGCCACCGCGTGCGCTGATCGCGGCAGGCGCTCCGCGCGCTGCCGCGATCAGCGTCGTGAATCAGCGCTTCGTACCGCAGAGCGCGGCATCGACGTTCTCGGAGACGGCGGCGGTCATCTCCAGGGAGGTGGGCAGCCCCGTGACGGCGACGACGGCGCCGCGCCCGTCCTCGGTGACGAGGTTGCGGGTCTCGAAGCCCTGGATGTCACCGCCGTGCCCCCAGGCGTAACCGCCGCAGGGCAGCGTGTGCCGGGCGATGCCGAGCCCGTACTCCCAGCCCCCACCGGGTTCGAAGTCGGGCGCGGCGACCGTCTTCGTCATGGCGGCCTGCTGCGCGGGCTTGAGCAGCTTCCCGGCGACGAGGGTCTCGAAGAAGCGGCGCAGGTCGTCCGGGCTGGAGACCAGTTGGCCCGCCGCCCAGCCGAGGGAGGGATCCATGCTGGTGACGTCGACCCAGGGTGCGCCGGGTGCCACGGCGACGTAGCCGTGTGGGTGGACGCCCCGGATGTCCTGTTCTCCGACACCGGGCCAGTAGGTGTCCCGCAGGTGCAACGGTTGCAGGATCCGACGGGTGATCTCCTCACCGACCGGGCGCTGGGTGACGCGTTCGACGACGAGCCCGGCCAGGATGTAGTTGGTGTTGCTGTACTCCCACCCGGTGCCGGGCGCGAACGCCGCCGGGCGGGTGAGGGCGGCGTCGAGGAGCCGACGCGGGTCGTAGTAGGCGTGACTGAGGTCGATCAGGTCCTGCGGCTCGGTGAAGAGCACGTCGTCGTAGTCGGGCAGGCCGCTGGTCTGCTGCAGCAGGTGGCGCACGGTGATCCGACGGCCGTCGATGCCGTCGCCGCGGACGATCCCGGGCAGGTAGTGGTCGACCGTTTCGTCGAGGTCGATCCGCCCCTCGCCCACGAGCTGGAGCACGACGACGGCGGTAAAGGTCTTGGTGTTGCTGCCGACGCGCACCTGGGCGTCGCGCGGGATGGTGCCACCTGTGCGCAGGTCCCGTACGCCGGCGGTGTAGTTCCGGACCCGTCCCTCGGCGTCGCGGACGGAGGCCAGTGCGCCGGGGAAGTCGTGGTCGGCCACCAGGCGGTCGAGCCGGTGCGCGACGGCGTCGTCGCGGCCGTGCTGGCGGGCGTCGGCGAGCGCGGACGGCACGGCGAGCGCCGCGGCCAGCACGGCCAGCACGGTGGCCAGCAGGGGGAATGTCCAACGACGGCGGCGCACCGTCGGGCTGGGGCCCGTCGGGGCTGTAGACATGTTTCCTCCACGGGTATTGACGAGCTTTGTCACTTCCCAGCCTCGATCAACTGAGCCGTGCCGGCAATCCGGCCCACTGGCCTTCCGGGGTACAGCAGGCACTACCGGCCGTCCCGCTCGCCGGTGGCGCCGGACGGTCAGCGCGCCGGCGGACGTACCTGTGCGAGCGCCTCCAGCACGGCGGCGATCGCCGGCATCACGCAGTGGCGTACCCAGGGCCTCGCGAACCCGACCCGCCTGGCCGGACCGGCGGTGATGAGCTCGCCTTACCGGCCGTGGGATTGGTCGCCGCGCAGGGTGGTGACGATGCTCGTGACCGTGGCGACGGGTTTGCCGTCGTTGCGGATCACCTCGCAGCTGTAGTGGGTGATGGTGCGGCCGGCGTGGGCGGGCCGGGCGGTGGCGCGCAGCGTGTCCTGCCAGACCGGGCGCAGGAACACCGCCCGCAGGTCGATGCTGGTGAACGTCTCATCCGGGCCGACGACGGTCGAGTGGGCGGTGCCGATGGCGGCGTCGGCGAGCTCGATGATCAGGCCGCCGTGCACGGTGCCCTGCTGGTTGCCGTGGACCGCCGGATCAGCGTCGATCTCCACCGTCGCCGATCCGAGGCCGACATCGACCAGCCGGATGCCGAGGGTAGACGAAATCGCTGTCGGGTAACGGAATCGGCACTGCTCGGTCCCGGTGGCGGTGCCGGCGATCTGCCGGCGCAGAAGTTCCAGAACCGGCAGTTGGCGACCTCTGACAATCATGAGATCACGCTACGGAGCGCAGGTAGGACAATCAAGAAATCGTCCTAGGTACAGTCAGCCGCATGCGGTCCTACCAGGAAGTCGCCAACGCACTCGCGGCACAGATCCGCAACGGGCATCTGGCACCGGGGCAGCGGCTGCCTACCCACCGGCAGCTCGCCGCGCATTGGGGCATCGCGGTGGCGACCGCCACCCGGGCGATGGCGGAACTGAAACGGATCGGTCTGGTCGTCGGTGAACCCGGGCGGGGCACCTTCGTCCGCGACCAGACGGTGAGGCTGGTGCCGGCCGAGTACGGTCCCGGCGCGGACACCGTCTGGGCGGACCTGTCACTGACCCAACCACTGTCGCCGCCTCGGGCGCGACTACTGCGCTCGGCGCTGCGACAGCTCGCCGCGGCCGGCGACCTGGACGCGGTGCTGCGGCAGCAGCCACCCGGCGGGCGGCCCCAAGATCGGGCGGTCACCGCCGCGTTCCTGGCCACCCACCGCATCGACGCCCACCCGGACCGGGTCTTCCTGACCGGCGGCGCCCAGCACGGACTCGACCTCGTCGCCCGCACGATGCTGGCACCCGGGGACGCGGTCGCGGTGGACGCGCTCACCTATCCCGGGTTCAAACTGATCGCCCAGACCCACCGGCTCAACCTGATACCCATCCCCACCGCCGGCCAAGGCCCCGACCTCACCGAACTGGCGCAGCTGTGCCGGCGACGGCGCATCCGCGCCGTCTACGCGATGCCGACACTGCACAACCCGCTCGGCTGGGTGCTCGACCACTCATCCCGCGAGCGGCTGGTCGCTGTCGCCCGCGACCACGACCTGGTTCTGATCGAGGACGCCGCATACGCCTTCCTCGCCCACCCGGCACCACCACCACTGGTCACGCTGGCCCCGGAACGCACCTTCTGGGTCTCCAGCCTGTCCAAGAGCGTGGCCGCCGGCCTGCGCTTCGGCATCCTCGTCACACCCGCCCCAGCCCGGCCCGTAATCGCGCACACGCTACGAGCGAACATGGCCAGCCTGCCCGGCCTCGTCACCACCCTCGCGGTGCGGTGGCTGGGCGACGGCACGGTAACCGCGCTGGAGGCGGCCAGCCGACGCGCTGCCGAACAGCATCAGAGCGTGCTACGCCGCCAGCTCGGTGACCTCCCGGTGACCGCCCACCCCAGGTCGTACTTCGCGTGGCTACCCATCGACCCAGAACAGCGGATGGACCGGGTCGCCGCCGAACTGTCCCGCCGCGGGATCCGCGTCAGCACCGCCGACATGTTCGCCACCACCACCCACGCCCCACACGCAATCCGGATCGCGCTGGGAACACCGACCCCGGAGCAGCTTCCAGCCGCACTCGCCGCCCTCCGCGAGGCACTGAACACCGTACAGATCTGACGCTTGCGACAAAGGGTTAGAGGGGTTCGGGCTGGCACCGGAACGCCGCTCCGGGGCGCCGGCACGGGCCGGGAGCGCGAGGCGCTCGCGGTCAGTCCAGCACCTCCACCGGGTCACCGACGCTGACCGTACGACCGTTGGCAGGTCCGCCCGGTGCTGTCCGCACCGTCAACTGGAGGCCGAAGCGGAGCTTCCGGTCGATGTTCCGCCGGGCGGCGAGCATCCGGAGCGGCTCCCGCCCCCGCTCCCCGGTCTCCTGGTCGATCGTCGCGATCAGACAGCGGCCACACTCGGCGGCGCCCTCGAACACGGCCCCGCCGATCCTGACCCGCCGGCCGATCCACTCCGCCTCGACCCACGGCGCGGCACCCGTGATCACCACGTTGGGCCGGAACTGGATCATCGGCAGCGGCCCCTCGACGCTGCCCGACTCCCGCAGCCAGCCGTTGAACGCGTCCAGCGACGCGGTGTTGGCCAGCAGCAGCGGGGTGCCGTCGGCGAAGCTCAGCTCGGCGCCGACGCCGGCCGGAACCTCCCAGGGAACGAGGTTGCGGGTGGGGTCACCGAGCCAGACCAGCCGGACGGGACGCCCCACCAGCCGCTTGAGCCAGTCGTCCGCCTCGGGGCCGGCGGCGCGTACCGGTGCGGGTGGCCGCCCCCGGTAGACCCGGACCTCGATCGCCTCGCCGCCGGTCGGTTCGGCCAGATCGAGCCGGGGCATCCCCGGCGCGTCCAGGGTCAGCCCTCCGGGCCGGGACACCGCCCGCATCGTCACCAGTTCCCGGTGCTGGCGCTGGGAGAGGCCGAGCCCGTCGTCGTCCACGATCAGCCAGCGCCGGTCACCGTCCAGGCCCCACGGCTCGACCCGCGCGGTGTCGCGGTCCATCCGGCGGCACCCCTTGACCGGGTACGTATAGATCGATGTCACTCGCACCCCGTCAGGATTACACGAAGCGGCGCCATGCCGGTATCCTCCGCTCCGGCCGGCCCTCGACCCATGGGCGGTCCACGACGGACGGCCGCTAGTGGCCGATCTTGTCCAGCTCGACGACGTCGTCGTCGGAGAGCGAGAGCCCCGCACCGGCGACATTTTCGCGCAGATGGGCGGCGGACGAGGTGCCGGGGATCAGCAGGATGTTCGGCGACCGCCGCAACAGCCAGGCCAGGGCGACCGACATCGGTGTCGCCGCCAGCCGGGCGGCCACCGCCGAGAGTGCCGACGACTGCAGCGGGCTGAAGCCGCCGAGCGGGAAGAACGGCACGTAGGCGATGCCCTCGTCGGCGAGCGCGTCGACCAGCTCGTCGTCCCGACGGTACGCGAGGTTGTACATGTTCTGCACGCACACGATCGGCGCGATCGCCCTGGCCTCGGCGACCTGTTCGGCCGTCGCGTTGCTCACTCCGAGGTGCCGGATCAGGCCCTGCCGCTGGAGTTCGACAAGCGTCCCGAACGCCTCGGCGACCGGGCCGGGCCGAGGTCCCTCCGCGTCACCGAGCCGCAGGTTGACCAGGTCCAGCACCTCGAGGCCGAGCGTCTCGAGGTTGTCGTGGACGGCCCGGCGCAGGCTCTCCGGATCGCGGGCCGGCGGCCAGCCGCCCTGCCCGTCGCGGGTCGCGCCGACCTTCGTCGCGATGCGCAGCGATCCCGCGTACGGGTGCAGCGCCTCCCGGATCAACTGGTTGGTGACCCGGGGCCCGTACGCCTCGGCGGTGTCGACATGGGTGATGCCGAGGTCGACGACCTCGCGGAGCACGGCGAGTGCGCCGTCGCGGTCGGCGGGCGGACCCATCACCCGGGGACCGGCGAGCTTCATGGCACCGTAGCCGAACCGGGTGACTCTCAGGTCACCCAACGTCCACGTACCGCCGGGAAGGAAGGTGGAAACCACGCTCGCACCTCTGACTCTCTCGTGTGTCGTGTGGATCTGGGCGTCAACGGATGCGTGATCCACTGTGCGGCGGTAACTTCCTGACGGAAAGTAGGCACCTGAAAGTGCGTAACCCACCCAGGGCAAAGGGGCGCCCGATGGCAACGACGACGGCAGTGCAGAAGCGGGCACAGGCGAAGGCGGAATATGACGCCTTCCTGGCGGTATGTCCCAGTCGCCACCTGCTCGAACGGATCTCCACCAAGTGGGTCACGCTGATCCTGTCCGCCCTCGGCAGCGGACCCGACTGCACCGCCGAGCCCCGGCCGATGCGCTACTCAGAACTGTCCCGCCTGCTCGCCGGGGTGAGCCAGAAGATGCTGACCCAGACGCTGCGCTCGCTGGAACGTGACGGGCTGGTCACCCGCACCGTGGTGCCGACCGTGCCCGTCACGGTCTCCTACGAGCTGACCGATCTCGGCCTATCCCTGCATCAGACGATTCGCCACCTCAAGGGGTGGGCCGAGACGCACATGGACGACGTGCTCGCCAACCGGCGGAGGCACGACTCCGCCGCCGCCTGACAGCAATGCCGAGACCCGGGCATCCTCGTCAGGCGGCCCAGCCGGGTTCGGGGGAGTACTTCGGGCTGGGACCGAAGCGGTTGGGACCGGGCGTCCCGTCCAGCACGAAGAAGACCAGCAGCACGATCGCACCGACGAGCGGGATCAACCCGATCAGGATCCACCAGCCGGAACGATCGGTGTCGTGCAGGCGTCGCACGCCGACCGCGAGCGACGGCAGCACAAGCGCCAGGGTGGCGATCAGGTTGAGGAGGCCACCGGAGCCACTCGCCCCTTCGAAGTCGGTGCCCAGCGCGCTGTCCAGGATCGACGTCACGATGCCGACGAGGAGCGAGAAGAGGAAGAACCACCAGTACTCGGCGCGGCGGGCCCGCCCGCTGAATCCGACGTACTGGGAGAGCACCGAGCGAACGGCGGCGGTGAAGGACATGGCGACTCCAGCGTCTGGGGGGTGAAGCGGTGCGCGGTGTCAGGGTATGCGGTGTCAGGGTATGCGGCGGCGGCAAGGAGCCCGCCATCCTCACATGGCGGCGGTCGCACCCGGGCCAGGTGCCCTGGCTCCTGCCCCACCGGCCCGGCAGCGCCGGTGGGTCATACGCAGTTGCCGCACGCCGGGTTACCGCCCGGGCCGCCCGAATTATCGAGGCGGACCGGCACCGAGGTGATCCGGGAGTCGTCGACCGGAATCGGGGAGAACCTTCGGGAGAAGTAGACATCCTCTGGCAGCTCGACGGCGACGCAGGCTACCGGTGCGTCGACGCTGCGCGCCACGCACAGTGCCCGCAAGAGCGCCCCCGAACTCCACACGAAGTCGAACGTGAACTGCGTCCGCAGGGTGACCGGGTCGTACGGGTAGCGGCGACCTGGCACGGGAACGTGGTACGGTCCGTCACTGGTGAAGAAGTACGGTGCGGCATACGTGGTGTAGTACAGCATGACGCTGAAGCCGGCGGGGCGTTCTGGCTCGACACAGGGCTCGATCCAGCCCTCCAGCGCCAGGTGTCTGTTGCCGGGCTGAAGGCCGCCGGCGGAATAGGTGATCTCGCCAGTCGCGCACGGTGCGGGGACCAGGGTCAGCGGCGGTGTGTCGACACGCTCCGGTGGCCGGGCAGCTACCGCCATCGGTGTCCAGGGGGCCATGGCCATGAGGCCAGCCAGCGCGGCGACCGCGGTTCGGGCGAGGATGAGATGGAAGCTCACTGCTCCTCCGGATTGTCGGTGCCCGTGGCGGAGAGCTCGGCGGCGCGAAGGCCGCCCAGGACCAGTCCCAGTTGGAATCGGTTCTCCACGTCGAACCGATCCATCAGCCTGCGAACGACATATCCGACCGTCCGTAGGCCGAGATGCATCCGCCGAGCGGCGCTTGCGTCGGTATGCCCCTGGGCGAGCAGCGTGATCAGCGTGTGCTCGCGAGGAGTGAGGGCAGCCTGCGGGATCGCCCACTCCCACCGGTCGCGTGCGGACTGCCAGTGCTGTTCGAAGAGGTCGACCAGGGCGGACACCACCGGTGGCTGGGCGATCTCCAGGTAACCGCGCTCCAGGTTGCCGGCATCGACCGGGAAGAAGGCGACCTTGCGGTCGATCACGATCAGCTTCATCGGCATCGACGGTGCGGTCCGGTACTCCGGCACCGGTTCGGCGGGTGGGCCCCGGTAGGCCGCGAGCGGGTCCGGCTCCGTCTGGCCGACGCCAAGGATCCGCATGTGAACTCCGCGGCTGAGTGCCATCCGGTCCATCGGTAGCGCCGAGCGCATCGATTCGGCGTCAAAGGCCGGCTCCGGGTGCATCGCCAGGTGTTCGTGGCTCACGACGGCGTTGAGTTCGGCCAGCCGGGCCCGCGCCTGGGCCCGGCTGGGCAGGTAGCCAACCTCGGTCCCGAGCGGGAGGAGGTGCTTGCGCAGCGGGCTGTCGGCCCGCGATCCCGGAACCGCTGCCTGCCGTTTCCGCTGTAGCGCAGCGACGACCTCCGCGGGTGGCGTGGCCGCCCAGGCCGCGGATCGTGGCGACGAACCGGGTCGCCTGCCGATGGCGTCGATCGAGGCAAGCTCGTCGAGGGCGGCGGCGACCCGACGTACCGGCATGCCCAGTGCGGTGCACAACTCGCCAGCGGTGGCCGGACCGAACGTGACGACGGTGCGGTAGACCAGATCGGCGTCGGGCGTGTATCCCCAGGGCACCAGCGATGGCACCGGCGCTCCCAACGGCACCGCGTCACGCGATCGATGCAACGCAACCTCCAGATGGAAGCTTTCTCCAGGACTCCGGTGGTAGTGGGCAAAGACCTTCCGCCCGTACGTTGGCCACACCATACACGAACAGGTCGGGTAGCCCTTGGCCAAGGGCTACCCGACCTGTTCGTGCGGGCCGCTATGGGCGCGGTTTGTTCAGCTCTTCGAGGGCCTTCTGGGCGAGGGCGTACGAGGTTTCGTGCATCAGAATGTTGTGCACGACCGTCGGGTTTATCGGTCCGGCGATGAATGGTCCGGAATTGACCCGGTAGCCACCTTCACCTGCCCAGAAATCCGCACGAACGGACCTTCCGTCGAACGTGCAGGTGTAGCTCTGGTAGCCGGCGCTGGGCAAGCCACCGTACGTGCACCGCGAGGCCGGGTTCATCTTGGCGACGAGGTTCTCCAGCCCTTGGCGGTACACGGTCAGGTGACTCGCGTCGAACGATCCGGTTCTTTTCGTGGCGACCTCGGCGGCGCTGAAGAGCGTGATCATTGCTCGTCCGGTGGTGTCGAGGGCACTGTCCGAGTCGCTGACCGTGTTCACGTGATTCTTGGCGTGCAACGCTCCCCGGACGACGTTGTCGGTGTACAGGTGCGGATACGGCGGCGGGAGGCTGAGAAAATTGCGGTAGTTGGTGGCGTACTCCACATTGGTTCGCACGTCGTTGAGGAGTTGTGAGTTGAGGCGGGACATCATGTCCGCTTGCGCACCGCTGATGGCGCCGCTCAGCTCCTGCACCAGCTCAACGAGCTCCGACGGGGAGTACGTGCCGTCGCTGCCCTTCGAGAGCAGACTCTTGAGGAGTTCGACATAGGGCCAGAAGTTCACGTTGTCGTCCGGGCCGTCGGGATAGTTGCAGGGATCTTCCGGACGGGAGTTGGGTTCGCAGACCGCGTACGCCGGGTCCGGGCTCGCCGGCACGACAACGGCTACGGCGGCCGCGACGAGCCCCAGACCGACCGCAAACGCCCGCAGCAACCTGCATCTCTTCACTCCGGTCTCCTAGCCCCTCAGCGCGCGCAGTCGCGGCAGCGCGTCGTTGGCAACGGCTCGGCTGGTGTTGCGGGTGGCGTTGTGTTCGACGGCGGCGCGGTCGAGCGGTCCGACGACCATCCGGCCGCGGTAGTAGATCTCATATCCGGTGGCGGTGTCACCGTTGTACGCGGTGCACGTGTACTCGACCGTCACCTGCACCGGACGCCCCTCGATGTCGGGCTCGGTGATCGTCGTGGTGCGGCAGTTGGGTTTGAGCTTGACCACGACGGCCTCGTAGCCGCGGATGAGTTGGCCGAGCAGATCGATGGCGGGTAGGCCGAGCTTGGCGAAGCCGACCATGGCGATGGAGTAGATCTGCCCCATGAGCTTGCCGATGTTGTCCGCCGACGGAAGGTGCTGGACGGCGTCGAAGTACGCGGTGGACAGGGTCGCGCAGTTGACGGCGCCATCGACGAACAGTGCCAGGCTGAACGGATCCATGGCATCGATCTGTGCGACCTGGATGGTTGCGGCTTCGGTGCATGCGCGCACATCGGCGTTGGCGATGTCGTCGATGTGATCGAGAATCTCCTGGCGGGCGGCGTTCACCGCCGCGATGATCTCCTGCTTGGCGCGTTCCAGGTCACTACCGCCACCGCCGCCGCCGAAGAGGCTCTGGGCGACCGCGACGGCCACATTCATCCAGGGAGACGAGGTGTCCGCGGCGCGAACCGGTTGGCCGCTACCCCCGATGGCGATCACCACGGCCGTACTCGTGGCGACGAGGGCGTTGAGCAGTCTGGCTTTCATCTGGTCGACCCTTCTCAGATCTGGTTTGCGAAGCGGTTCGGAGGCCCTGGGCAGGCCCCGGCGGTGCGGCCCGTGGACGCGCCGGCTTCCCGCCCACCGGGCCGCGCGGTCCCTCCCGTGCGTCGCGAAGGTCAGCGGGTGTCGCAGCCGGGGTAGGCGGTGGGGCAGGCCGTGGAGTACACGGCACCGTTGATGGACCTGATGAACGGCAGGATCCCGGTGTGCCAGCGCTGCTCCGGGCCGCTCTGCCAGGTGTTGCGGAACCAGAGTCCGTATCGCGGTTGCACGGCGCGGATGCCGGCTCCCGAGTTGCCGTTCATGGCGTGGTTCCACAACTGTGCCGGCGTCCAGTCGCCCTCGTGACCCCCGAGCGAGGGCGACTGGATCTCGGAGGCGAACGGCAACACACCGCGGTAGTCGGCCCCACCTGTTTCACCGGTGTAGATCCGGTTGGCCTGGATGTCCTCCGACGGGATGGTGTCCGGGCCACCGATGATGCAATACAGGCTCTCGCAGTGGTGGATGAGGTCGGCCATCAAGGCGTCGGATCCGAGCCAGTTGGCGGTGAGCCGGAGCCCGGTGTTGGGCCAGGCGGCGCGGAAGGCCGTGTAGCCACGCCTGTACTGGTCGGCCAGGCTCCGGGTGCTGTAGCCGTCGGTGCCGGACGGCACCGCGATCGAGGTCTCGTCGATCTGCACCGCCTCGACCCACGGGCTGCCGTTGTATGCCTGGCCGTACGCGGTGAGCTGTGCGATGACGCGGTCCATCGTGGCCGGCTGCCACAGCCGTGCGACGATGCCGTTGCTCATCCTGGTCGTGCCGTAGGCCGATCCGGTGACGATGTAGGCGGGAAAGTAGGCCGATGGATTGTTCGGGTCGTAGCCGCCGAACTGCACGTGCAAGAAAGAGATCCACAATCGTTTTCCGATCGCGGAAGTCCAGCGAATGTACTGGTCGACCATCGTTTTCCCGGCGTCGTAGCTGCCCGGTGTCGAGCCCTCGGCCGCCGACCACTGCACGAAGATCTTCACGCCCTTGATTGTGGGTTCGTTGCCGAGCTCGTTGATGTGCCGCCGATGCGACTCCATCAAGGTGTCTCGATTCTCGGCGCGCAGGATGCCGTCGAGGGAAACGTAATGGCCCGGGTGCCACTTCACGGGGCCTGCGGCCGCTGCGGCCGAGGCGACCGCGCCGGCCGGAATCGTCGCAACGGCAACGGCCGCCGCCAGCACCACCGTGACGAGAAGTCTGTTGGGGATCGCACCAGAGACCACGGCCAGGGCTCGGCCCGGTCGGCGCACGGTTTTCATCGTTCCTCCTGTCCGCTGAGAGAGATCCATCTCTTCGGGCAGGTGTGATGCTCCGGACAACGCTGCAATGGGGTCAAGCACGGCAAACGTACGTGGCAGGATTGCGCATCGTTTCGCCCGAACGTTGGCCGGATCACGCAAGGTCGGCGGCGGAGGGGTATCGCGTCGCGGGACCCGACGACCTCGATGCCCGCCACCTCATGGCAGCCTTCGACGGTCCTGCCGAGGCTCGGCCGGCGGCTGACCGCCGCCGGCCGAAGGATGATGATCGCCGCCGGCCGAAGGATGATCAGACCCGTGACGCTGTGTGGGCGGGCATTGGTGCCGGCCGCGTGACCGGCTGTCGTACCCGTGTGTGAGGCTTCGGGGCATGGCGACTTTCGTTCTCATCCACGGCGGCGGGGGCAGCGCCTGGGACTGGCATCTTCTGGTCCCCGAGCTGGCCGGTCGCGGCCACGACATGGTGGTGCCGGAGCTGCCGATCGAGGACAGCTCGGCGGGGTTCGCCGAGTTCTGCGAAACGGTCGTCGACGCGATCGGTGACCGGAGCGACCTCGTGGTCGTCGGGCACTCCTATGGTGCGTTCACCGCGCCGCTGATCGCCGACAAGCTGCCCGTGCGGCTGCTCGTCCTGCTCACGCCGATGGTCCCGGAGCCGGGCGAGAAGCCCGGCGACTGGTGGGACAACACCGGTTACCGGGGCGCGGACGGGCTCAGCGAGGAGCAGCAGTTCTACAACGGCGTGCCGGCCGAGATCGTCGCGGAGGCGGCGGCGCATGGCCGGCGGCAGGTCAGCGCGGAGTGGGACGAGCCGTGGCCGCTGGACGCCTGGCCGGACGTACCGACGAAGGTGCTCGTCGCCCGCGAGGACCGGTTCTTTCCCCCGGACTTCCTGCGCCGGGTGGCCGCCGACCGGCTCGGCACCACCCCGGACGAGGTCGACGGTTGTCACGCCGTGGCGCTCAGCCATCCGAAGCAGCTCGCCGACCGGCTGACCGGGTACCTGCTGCCCTGAAGCCGCCGGGAGCCCGTCCTACCGCGACTGACACCCTCATAGACGTTCTCCGCCATGTCGCGCGCGCAGCCGTCCGCATCTGCAGCGGTGCGGGTTTTCGGATGCGTTCGTGTAGTTCGGATTGCCACACTGTCGCAGTGGAGAGCTTCCGGTGCGCTGCATGCCGGAACGTGCTGAGCATCCCTGTCCGGCTGGTCGACCTGCCCGCTGAGCCGCACTGGTCGCTGCTCGATCACCACCGTGTGAACCCCCCGCTGCGCGACCCCGGCACCTACGCGATCGATGAGGCACCGTACGGCCACGACCACGTCACTGGCACCTTCGTGCTGTCGCCAGGCGACGTTCGCGGCGCACGGTTGGCCTAGTGAGCAGCATTGACGCTCACCTGATGCCTGCGCGGCCAGCGGTTGTTGTGTTCGACGTTGTCGATGTCCCAGAAGTGGATGTGGGCGTACGTGCCGGGCAGGTCTGCCGCGGCGGCGAAGTCGATCTGAAGCTCGCGCGTCCAGTGTCGTTCCTGCCCGCCCGCCAGCACCGGCGTGTTGAACGTCACCATGGTCGTCGGCGGGTCGAGCGTGCCGGTGTAGCGCACCCGCCGCACCGGGCAGGGGAACGTCCAGTGGATGCTCACACTGTCCACGGGGAGCCGGCCTGGGTTGTGGGCGGTGATCCGGAACTGCCAACGTGCCGTACCGTCGGCGTCAGGGTGGTGCGGCGCCGTGATCGGTTGCCAGGACACGGCCACGCCCTCGCGTGCCACCCGGCGTTCGTGCCGGGCGGCCCGGTTCAGCAGCAACAGTTACCAGCCGGCGAACAGCAGACCCACTCCGGCGATCAGTGCCGAGCCGACGGCGGTCCACTCACTCACCGCGGTGCTCCCGTCCGGACGGCTGTGGTGATGCGCTGGCCGGGACGGGTTGGGGCGATGACGGTGGCCGCCGCCGTTGCCGGATCGCCTGCCGCTCCGAGGACCTGGCAACGGGACTGGCCGTGCCGGTACCACAATGCCGCCGTCCAGGCACACAGCACGGCGTCGATGAGATCCTCCCGATGTTTGTACGCGGCATCGTCGATCGGCGCCGGCAGTGCGGCCAACCCGGCGGTGAGCGGGTGCGAGTCCAGGATCATCGGCGGATCAGCGGCGGCCAGCCGGCCCAACCGGCCGATCAGGTCGTCACAAGCCGCGGCCCGCTCGCCGCGCCACTGCGCCACCGGCATCCGGCGTGGCTTGCGTTTGTACCGTGGCCGCTGCACGTCGTAGCCCAACTCCTCGACACCGACCAGAGTGGTGTACGGATAGCACTCGCTGACCAGCCGGCCATCGACCGGGGGACCACCACGGCCGTCGTGGTAGGTCCAGCCGCACTCCTGCAGCCTGGCCAACAGGGTCACTCCGGCGCGTCGTGGCGAGGCCTGATTCGTGGTGTTCGCGCTGACCTTCCATCGGCCGTAGCACTGCCCGACCTGCTGTTCACATACCCGCTGCCCGGTGACGTTCTCCACCACCAGCGGCGCGTCAACGAACAGCAGTGCCGACCGATCGCCAGCCACCTCCTGAACCCAGTCGACTGTCGCGGCCACGCCACGAGTCCACCCCGCTTCCAGCACGATCCCGCGCCGGTCGAGGGCCGCCACACCGGTCTCGTTGGCCGGCGCCGAACCAGCTTCGTCCCGCCAGGCAAGATCGACACCGATGAACCGTTCGATGGACACCGAACCGGTATAGCGCCGCTACCACCGCACCAGAACCGGCCAACCAGACAGTCTTGTATTCGCCTCCGGGCACCACCACGCCAACGGTCCGACGAGCGCGGGTCGGCCAGGAACGCATGCCGTGCCCGATAACGCGCTCCGACGCACACGCGGCAAACCTGCGGCGATGTCGATGATCAACCCGCGACAATGGCGACGTGGAAGATCTCGAGGTCGTCGTCGCCCACAGCGAGCGTGCGACCCTGCGCGTCGGTGACGTGTTCCTGAAGATCGACGTCGACCAGACGCGCACCGATGTCGAGGTCGAGGCGATGGCCATGGCGCCGATCCCGACCCCGCAGGTCCTCTGGCGCAGACCACCCGTACTCGCGCTCGCTGCCCTGCCAGGCACGGCGCTCGGCCGCCTCGGCGAGCCGTCGCCCGCGTCGTCGGCGGCATGGGTCGCGGCGGGCGCGGCCGCACGGGCCCTGCACGACGCACCCCTACCGCCCTGGCCCGGTCGGCGCCTCGACGAACTCGCCGCGCGACTGGACGGCGAATGCGAATGGCTCGTCACCAGCGGTGCCCTCCCCCGCGATTTGGTCACCCGCAACCGCCGGGTTGCCGAGGCCGCCCTACGGCCGTGGAAACCGGTGTTCATCCACGGCGACCTGCAGATCACCCACGTGTTCGTCGACGAGGACAGGATCACCGGCGTGATCGACTGGTCGGAGGCCGCCCCGGGCGATGCCCTCTACGACCTCGCCGTCCTGACACTCGCGCACGAGGAGCACCTCGACGACGTGATCGCCGGATACGGCGCCGATGATGTGGACCTCGACGTCATCCACGGATGGTGGTCATGGCGGAGCCTGGTAGCGGTCCGCTGGCTGGTCGAGCACGGCTTCGACCCGTCCCTGCCGGGCTGCGAGTTCGACGTACTGAGATCCCGGATGTGAGACCGCACGAACCCCGGCGGCCACGACCGGTGACACGGGGCGCGGCCGGGGTGTGTACCACCGACCAACGGCGGATCTGCTGATCAAGGGAGATGAGCCAGGTGACGACCGAGAAGGCCACAGTAGGCGCCGACATCGCCGAGGTTTCCGGCCGATTCTGGGCCGTCGACGCGGCGCACTGGCTACCGGGGAGAGGTACGCCTTGATGCTTGTCGGGAAGCGCCCTACAGCGCCCGCCATGGCGGTCCGCGCCTCGCCGGTCACCGGCACCAGCGTGGTCTCCTTGGGCGGTACGACTATCAGGTCACCGACCGGTACGACCTGATCGGCCTGCTGACGCTGGTCACCCTCGGGCTCGGTCCAGATGATGTAGACCAGCCGGACGCTCATCTGCTCGCTGTCGTCATTGCGCAGGGACACGACGGTGAACCGGCTGTTGCGGTCGAGCACGCGCCCGGATTCGTCGACGGGGGTGACGACGGGATCGACATGGACAACTGGTGCCTCGACCGTCTCCGTGGTGCGCACGGACACGAGCACATCCTCGACCAGTTGGGCTCCCTCGCCTGTGAAGATCAGCACATCGAGGCCCGCACCTGGTGGAACGACGAGCTTGCCCTGGTCGCTGCCGTAGACCGTGCTGACCTCTACCATCGGTAGCGGGCCTCGGCTGGCGTCGAGCGCCGTGAATTCCAGTGTCGGGGCAAGCATTCGAGTGCTGTCGTTGTAGATGGTCAGCGTCTGGTTCATGTACCCCTCTCCGGTGGTGGCGGCGAACTCAAACTGCAGCTCGGCGGAGAAGAACGGGCGGGCGACGAGCCCGCAGCCGGCGACCAGCAGGGTGGTCAGGAAGCCGGCGATCGCCCTGAGGGGTACCGGTGTTGCGCGCAGCTGCCGACGGGCGCCGGTCGCAGTCGAGGTGGGGAGCACCGGAGCAGGATACGGACGGACCCATCGCTCTGTTGACCCGCGATGTGGGTCGACCTCGCCCACCTCGCGGTGCCGCTGGGTCAGGTGCGGATCCAGCGGTGGTACGCCTCCGGGTCGACGTTGCTGCCGCAGATGACGGTGGCCACGTGGCGACCGGCGAAGCGCTCGCGGTCCTCCAGGATGGCCGCGACGCCGAGCGCCGCCGACGGCTCGACGACCAGACCCGCGCGCTCCAGGAGCATCCGCATCCCGGTGACGATGGACGTCTCGTGAACCAGGACGGCGTCGTCGGCCACCGCGAGGAGGTCGTCCAGGACCTCGGGGATGGGGTACCGGCCGGCGACGCCGTCGGCGATGGTGTCGGTGGAGTCGGTGGTGACAACGTGTCGCCGGTGCCAGGAGTGGGTCATCGCGGGGGCGCCGAACGGCTGCACGCAGATCACCTCGGCATCCGGCGAAAGGGTCTTCAGCACATGGCCCACGCCGGTGGCCATCGCGCCGCCGCCCAGCGCGATCAGGACGGCGTCGTAGGATGCCGGTCCGCCCGCCAGTTCCAGGCCGATGGTCGCCGCGCCCTCGCAGGTCTCGATGTCGAGGCTGTCCTCGACCAGCCGGATGCCGCGCTCCCGTGCGATATCCACGGCCCGTTCGCGGGCCATCTCGAAGTCGCCGTCGACCAACTCCAACCGCGCACCCAGCGCCCGGATCCTCTCCAGCTTGGCAGCGGGCGCGCGGCGTGCCGCCACGACGGTCACGTCGAGGCCACGGCGGCGACCCGACCACGCGAGTGCCTGGCCGAGGTTGCCGGCACTGGCGCACACCGCCGCCGTCCGGCCCTGGTCGGTCAACATGCTGGCGACAAGTTCGGTGCCGCGGGCCTTGAAGCTGCGCACCGGGTTCGCCGTCTCCAGCTTGATGCTCACGGTGCAGCCGAGCTCGTTCCCGAGGGCGTCACACTGGTAGAGCGGAGTGTGCAGGAAGACCGGGTCGATGTTCCGGAGGGCCGCGCGAATCCGGGCAAGATCGAGGCGCGTGCTCAGCATGAGCGGGAACGTATCGCAGTACGACGCCGCCAGGCGCGGCAGTTATGGGCCCCGCCGTCCCGCCTGTGACCGCCGCTTGGTGGACGGCTGCCGACGGGTGCGCTCGTTGTGGCGCTCGACAGCGGCGACCGGCGTTCCCGGAGCCGCCAGGCGCAGCCCCGCGACCTGCACGAAGATCTCGCGCTTCCCCGTCGCCTGGCCGCTGGTGGCGTCGAGCACGTACCCGGTGCACCAGCACCACCCGTGGTATGTGGGTTTCCGGCTGACGCTGATGATCCGGAACCAGATGCCACGTCGGCCGGCGAACTGTACGCTCGCCGCGCCGTCCACCCGTACCACCTCGCCGGGTCGGGGTGGCTGCCGCATCAGGGCAGCGGGATCAGGAAGCCCGGTGTCCCGCACCGGGTTTGATGGAGACATCGAAACCTGGGAGGAACTCCAGCGATGCCCGCACCGAAGAAGTACAACGATGAGCTGCGTGAGCGTGCGACCCGGTTGGCGGTCGAGGCCCGTCGGGATCCCGCCAGTGCGGTAGGGGCGATCCGGCGGATCGCCGGCCAGCTCGGGGTGCATCCCGAGGCGTTGCGTGGGTGGGTGAAGAAGGCCGAGACCGACGCCGGTGACCGTCCGGGCGTCACCAGCAGCGACGCGGAACGCCTGGCCGCGTTGGAGCGGGAGAATCGTGAGCTGCGGCGGGCGAACCAGATCCTGCGCTCCGCGGCGTCTTTCTTCGCGGCCGAGTTGGACCGGCCGTCGCGATGAAGGTCGCGTTCGTCGACTCGCAGAAGGTCGAACACGGTGTCCAGCCGGTCCTGCGGGCGCTGCAAGGCACGCCAGCCGAGATCGCACCGTCGACCTACTACGCCGCCAGGACCCGCCCCGCCTCGGCCCGATCGAGGCGCGATGAGGAGTTGACCGCGCTGATCGAGCAGATTCACGCGGTCAACTACGGCGTCTACGGGGCTCGCAAGATCTGGCACGAGCTGCGCCGCCAAGGCGTCGAAGTGGCCCGGTGCACCGTCGAGCGGCTGATGCGCGAATCGGGACTGCGCGGGCTGTTGCGCGACAAGTCACCGCGTACGACCCGGCCCACCGCCGAGACCGGACGCCCTGCTGACCTGGTCAAACGTGACTTCACCGCCGTGCGGCCAAACCAGCTGTGGGTCGCCGACCTGACCTACGTGCGCACCAGCGTGGGCTGGGTGTACGCCGCGTTCGTCCTCGACGTGTACTCGCGCATGATCGTCGGCTGGCAGGTCTCCACCAGCCTCTACACGGATCTGGCGCTCGACGCGTTGAAGATGGCGATCTGGCGCCGCGAACACCAGGGCGCCGACCTGCGCAAACTGGTCCACCACTCGGACCGGGGAGTCCAGTATCGAGCGATTCGCTACAGCCAACGCCTCGCCGAGGCCGGCGCCGTCGCCTCGGTCGGGTCCAAGGGCGACTCCTACGACAACGCGATGGCCGAGGCGTTCAACTCCCTGTACAAGGCCGAACTCGTCCGCAACCGAGGTCCGTGGCGCGGACTCGACGACCTGGAGATGGCCACCGTCGAGTACATCGACTGGTACAACAACCGCCGGCTCCACGGCGAACTCGGACACGCCCCACCCGCCGAACACGAAACGCTACACGCAATGACCCAACCGGTCACCACACCCCTGAAAACCAGCTAACCAACTCTCCACCAAACCCGGGGCTTGACACGGCCCCGCTGGGTCTATCCGCACCCAGCAGCCCGCCAGGTCACCGCAGACGGGACATCTGCCATCGGCACCGGGGCTGTGGTCGTTGGCCAGCCGGTAGCCGTCGACCAGGATGTCGACGGAGGTGAACGGTGCAGGGTCACCGGCGTCGCTCGTCCAGCCGATGAACCGGTTGTGCAGCCAGCCGGCGGGTACGTGGCGCAGATCCTCGGCCGCCTCCATCAACAGGTGCGCCAGATAGAGGATCATGGCGGTGTAGCTGCCGGCAAACTCGTCGATCAGTTCCTTGCGTCGGGTCACGCACGGCCAGTCGGCGCGGCACTGGCGGCATGTCCAGTCAGGAACGGACGGTTCGTGGTCGCTCAGCACAGCTCCTCCCTTTCGTCGAGGCTGTCCCATCGCCGCAATCAGGACTACTGCGAAGCCGTCTCCGGCTTTCGCCTAATCATGGGCGTTCCCATCTGTCGATGACATGAGGCTACGATCGTGTGACGGATCGCGGAACTGACCGCCAGTACGGATAGGCGGTGGAGCAAGCGGGAGAAGCGGAGGGAGTCCATGGCACGCGGACTAACAACCCTGACCGGGAGTCACAGTTCTCGCGCAGTCGGCATCATATCAGGGTACGTACTGAAGATCGCCCGGCAATCTGCGGCGTTGACGCAGGAGAAGCTCGCCGAGAAATTGACGGTCGATGTCTCGACCGTTCAGGGATGGGAATCTGGTCGCCGTCCGCTTTCCGCAATCAACGCTGGCGACTTTCTCCGCTTGTGCGGTCGGTTATCTCGGCTCGGTGCACCGGCATCCACCGGGCGCCATCTGCGCGAGGCAATCGAGGCCGATCAGGTGCTTTCGACCGGCATTACAGCGGGCGCGACTTGGGTCGATCCGGACAGTCATCCATTGGCTACCAGCGTCCATCGTTGGACGACCACGAACCTAATAATATGGCCTATCACCGAAAAGATGCCGCAACACCTCCACGAGTTCAGATCTTATATGCCTCGCCGTGGACCCAATCCGTCGCAGCCCACATTGGACACGGAGGAACGCAGACGCTTCTTTGATCATTTGCTTTTCGTAGCAGAGCATGCCCGAAGGGCCAATGAGGCGCTGTTACACCGACAAGCTGTCTATCTGCTTGGGTTCGACGGCAGGTCGAGGGTGGCCGACTGGCTTCGTGCGGAATGGAACCGCGCCGGCCGCCGGAAGGTCGAACCGGGAGATGTCACCGGCCTCTTGGAGGCACGCTCTTCCTCAGTTGCGCTGGCAGTCGCCGGCGACAGTACCCACCTTTACGAATTCGTCGAACAGGTGGCAGACGGGCCCGGGGAGGTAGCGAATCTCAACTACTGGGCATACTGGATCGGCGAACTCAGCAATGATCAGATCAGCGATGCGTTCATGTTGGATACCGATACGCGCTCCTGGACCGGCGCCCGGTTGCTACACCATCTCATGAACCGCCTCCAACCCGACTCACCCCACCTGCCACTGAACTTGTGTACGCTGCACGCCCTTTTTACTTCCCGACCTTCGCTCCTTCATGGACGTCCTGCCGTCCGCGCGTCACTCAACGACGTACTCGCTAGGCTCGCCTCGACCGATGACCTCGGCCGAGCCGAGCGTGACCGACTTACAGGGCTTCAGTACGCCGTGCGTACAGCCAACTACTAGAAAAGGGGACAAACCGTGCGTGACGCCGAAGCGCTCGCCGCATTCGGGTACGAACTCGGGCTGTTGAAGCGCGTCCGGCGCTCCGGCTGGTGGCACGCGGGCGTACGCGATCCGGAGTCGGTCGCCGAGCACACCATGAGGACCGCCCAGTTGGCCGCACTTATCGCCGCCGAAGAGGGTGCCGACCCCACCCGCGCATCCTTCCTCGCGCTGTGGCACGACAGTCAGGAAACGCGGACCGGCGACCTACCGCACACCGCCACCGCATATCTGACCAAGCCTGACCCGCGCGACATCACCGCCGACCAGACCGACCGGCTACCCGAGCGCAGCCGTGCGGTGGTCCGTGAGGCCGTGGATGAGTACGAGTCGCGGGACAGCCTCGAAGCGGTGTGCGCCAACGACGCCGACAAGCTGGAGATGCTGCTCCAGGCTGTCGAGTACGGCGACATCGGCGTGCGACGCGTTGACGGCTGGATCGACTCAGCTCGTAAGAGCCTGAAGACGGAGACCGCACGGCGCATCGCCGGGGCGGCGGTCAACCTGTCTCCGCTCTCGTGGCGTGAGGGGTGAGGGTGGGCAACAGTGCCTCTGAGCGCTCCGGTCAGGGCTGGAAGCGGTAGCCCATTCCCGGCTCGGTCAGCAGGTGCCGGGGACGGGACGGGTCGTCCTCCAGCTTCCGGCGCAACTGCGCCAGATACTGCCGCAGGTAGTTCGTCTCCGACTGGTACTGCGGACCCCAGACGTCGTGCAGCAGTTGACGCTGGCTGACCAGCCGGCCCGGATTGCGTACCAGGATCTCCAGCAGGTGCCACTCGGTCGGGGTGAGCCGCACCTCGGCGCCGTCGGCGGTGCGGACGGCGCGCGCGGCCAGGTCCACGGTGTGCCGGCCGATCTCCACCGCCGGCACCTCCTCCCCCGCCCCGGCCGCCCGCCGGGTCACCGCCCGGACCCGGGCCAGCAACTCGTCCACCCCGAACGGCTTGGTGACGTAGTCGTCGGCGCCGGCGTCCAGCGCCACCACCTTGTCCTGGCTGCCGGCCCGGCCGGAGAGCACGATGATCGGCACGTTCGTCCAGCCGCGCAGCCCCCGGATCACCTGCACCCCGTCCATGTCCGGCAGGCCCAGGTCGAGCACCACGAGATCGGGCCGGTGACTGGCGGCGAGCCGCAGCGCCGTCGTGCCGTCCCCGGCGACGTCCACGTCGTACCGCCGGGCCCTCAGGTTGATCCGCAGCGCCCGGAGGATCTGCGGCTCGTCGTCCACCACCAGTACCCGGGTCACCCGGCACCCTCCTCCCCCGCCACCGGCAGCCGCAGCACCATGGTCAGCCCGCCGCCGGGGGTCTCCTCCGGCTCCAGGCTGCCACCCATCGCCTCGGCGAGCCCTCGGGACAGCGCCAGCCCGAGGCCGAGCCCGGCGTGGTTGTCCCGGTCCCCCTGCCGCTGGAACGGCAGGAAGGCCCGCTCCCACTGGTCCCGGGGCAGCCCCGGTCCCCGGTCCACCACCCGCAGCTCGACGAAGCCGCCGTGCTCGCTGGCGGTGATCGCCGGTGGCCGGTCCGGCGGGCTGAACCGCAGCGCGTTGGCGACCAGGTTGACCAGGACCCGTTCCAGCAGGCCGGGGTCGGAGCGGACCGCCGGCAGGTGGGCGGGGAGGTTGACCCGGACCCGCCGGGCCGGCTCGCCGAGCTCGTCCAGGGCCGGCGGCACCACCTCCTCCAGGCCGAGCGAGGCGGGCCGCAGGCCCAGCGCTCCGACCTGGAGGCGGCTCATGTCGAGCAGGTTGGCCACCAGCCGGGTCAGCCGGTCCAGCGACTCCTCGGCGGTGGCCAGCAACTCGTCCCGGTCGGCGGGGTCGAACTCGACGTCGGCGCTGCGCAGGCTGGTCACCGCCGCCTTCGCCGAGGCGAGCGGGGTACGCAGGTCGTGGCTGACCGCCGCCAGCAGCGCCGTGCGCAGCCGGTCCGCCTCGGCGATCGGCCGGGCGGCGGCGGCCTGGGCGGCGAGCCGCTCCTGCCGCAGCGCCACGGCGGCCTGGGCGGCGAACGCCTGCACGATGCGCCGGTCGGCGGCCGGCAACACCCGCCCGCGCAGCACCAGCCGCAGGTCGTCGTCGACGCCCACCTCGGCGTCCCCGGCCGCCGGGGTGCCGCAGGGCTCGGCGCCGACGTTCGCGGCCACCCGCCAGGCGCGCGGGTCGCGTTGGGGGTCGGGGCGCTCGGGCGCGTCCGGGGAGCGTTCCAGCAGGGTCACCGAGACGAGTCCGAACGTCTCCCGCAGCCGCTCCAGCAGCGCCGTCAACGGCCGGGCGCCGCGGACGACGCTGCCGGCGACCGCGCCGAGCAACTGGGCCTCCGCGCTGGCCCGGACCGCCTCCCGGGTACGCCGGGCGGCCAGGTCCACCACCCCGCTCACCGCCGCCGCGACGAGCACGAAGACCACCAGGGCGAGCACGTTCTCGGTGTCGGCGACGGTGAGCCCGTACAGCGGCGGGGTGAAGAAGTAGTTGATCAGCAGCGAGCTGAGCAGGGCGGCGAGCAGCGCCGGCCACCAGCCCCCGACCAGGGCGATCCCGACCACGGCGGCGAGGAAGAGCAGCAGGTCGCTGCCGAGCGAGAGCCCGTCGGCGAGGAGCCGGAGCAGGTAGGTCAGCAGCGGGATGCCGAGCACCGTCAGCCCGAACCCGATCAGCCGGCGCCGCCGGGAGAGCGCGGCCGGCGGCGCGGCCGGCCGGCCCCGGCCGGCCTGTTCGTGGGTGACCAGGTGTACGTCGATCGGCCCGGAGAGCGCCGTGGTGGTGGTCCCGACGCCTCGGGAGAGGATCTGGGCGAACCGGCCCCGCCGGCTGGCGCCGAGGACGATCTGGGTGGCGTTGACGCCCCGGGCGAAGTCGAGCAGCGCCGCCGGGACGTCGGCGCCGACCGCCTGGTGGTAGGTGCCGCCGAGCTGTTCCACCAGGATCCGCTGCCGGTCCAGGGCGGCCGGGTCGGCACCGCGCAGCCCGTCGCTGCGGGCCACGTGGATCGCCATCAGCTCGGCGCTCCTGCTCCGGGCCGCGATCCGGGCCGCCCGGCGGATCAGCGTCGCACCCTCCGGCCCTCCGGTGAGCCCGACCACCACCCGTTCCCGGGTCTCCCAGGGCACCGAGATGCCCTGGTCGGCCCGGTACCGGTCGAGCTGGTCCTCCACCTTGTCGGCGAGCCAGAGCAGGGCGAGTTCGCGCAGCGCGGTGAGGTTGCCGACCCGGAAGTAGTTGGCCAGCGCCGCATCGATCTTGTCCGGGTGGTAGATGTTGCCGTGCGCCATCCGCCGGCGCAGCGCCTCCGGGGTCATGTCGACCAGCTCGACCTGTTCGGCGCCGCGTACCACGCCGTCCGGCACGGTCTCCCGCTGTGCGATCCCGGTGATCTGCTCGACGACGTCGTTCAGCGACTCCAGGTGCTGAACGTTGACGGTGGAGAGCACGTCGATGCCGGCGTCGAGCAGCTCCTGGATGTCCTGCCAGCGCTTGCCGTTGCGCGTGCCGGGCACGTTGGTGTGGGCCAGCTCGTCCACCACCGCGACCTCCGGCCGACGGGCCAGCACCGCGTCGACGTCCAGCTCGGTGAAGTCGGTGTCCCGGTAGCGGATCGTCCGGCGGGGCAGCACCGGCAGGTCGCCGAGCATCGCCGCGGTCTGCGGGCGGCCGTGGGTCTCGACGAGACCCACCAGCACGTCCGTGCCGCGCGCCGCCCGGCGGTGCGCCTCCTCCAGCATCGCGTACGTCTTGCCGACGCCCGGGGCGGCCCCGAGATAGATGCGCAGTTGCCCGCGTGCCACCGTGCCGATCCTGCCTTATCTGTCGGGGCCACCCGTGGCCGATCAGCCGCCGACCGGGAAGGCGCGGTCCAGGGCGAGGTTGAGTTCCAGCACGTTGACCCGGGGCTCGCCGAGGAAGCCGAGCCCTCTCCCCTCGGTGTGCGCGGCGACCAGCCGCCGTACGTCGTCGGGGCTGGCCTGCCGCTCCCGGGCGACCCGGTGCACCTGGATCTCCGCGTACGCCGGGCTGATGTGCGGGTCGAGGCCGCTGGCGCTGGCGGTGACCGCGTCGGCCGGCACCGCCGGTGCGGCGGGCGTGTCGGCCGGCACCGCCGGTGCGGCGGGCGTGTCGCCCCGGACCGGGGTGACCACCCCGCCGGAGTAGTCCCCGCCCGGCACGGCGCACTCGACGGAGACCCCGCCGAAGGTGCCGACGAACGGGGTGGCCGGGCAGGCCTGGTTGACACTCACCGCCCGGGTCACCGGCCCGGTCAGGCCGTCGCGGTGGAAGACCCGCAGCACCGCACCGACCCCGTCCGGTGTGCAGTACGGTCGGCTGCCGTCCACCCCGTCCAGCTCACCGACAGCCCGGCTGCGGGCGCAGACCTGGGTGAGCAGGCTCTGCGTACCCTCGTCGGGGTTGCCCCCGGCGTCGACCGCGCCGGGCACCGGCAGGATGTCCTCGACGCTCTCCGGGCCGAGGTTGCTGGCCGAGGTCGAGGTGGGGTCGTAGCCGTCGCCGGCGGCGGAGGGGCGGGACTGGAAGTACCGCGGGACGGGGTTGCCGTCCGCGTCGGTGAAGGACTGGCCGATCAGCCGGCTGCCGACGACGGTGCCGTCGGCGGCGCGGACGAGCGAGCCCCCGGCCCGGTCGTGCAGGCCGGGCAGGTGCCCGACCCCGACCATGACCAGCGGGTAGGCCAGCCCGAGCAGCGCGGTGAGGACGAGTACGGCCCGGAACGCGGCCAGGTGTTGGGCGAGCCAGGTGGGTAGGCGCATCACGAGATCCCTGGAACGAGCGAGATGAGGAGATCGAGAATCTTGATCCCGGCGAAGGGCGCGACGACCCCGCCGAGGCCGTACACCCAGAGGTTGCGGGTGAGCAGCGTGCTGGCGCTGCCGGGCCGGTAGCGCACGCCGCGCAGGGCGAGCGGGATCAGTACCACGATGATGACCGCGTTGAAGACCACCGCGGCGAGGATCGCCGAGGCGGGACTGGAGAGCCGCATGACGTTGAGCGCGTCCAGGCCCGGGTAGATCCCGGCGAAGATCGCCGGGATGATCGCGAAGTACTTGGCGATGTCGTTGGCGATCGAGAAGGTCGTCAACGCACCCCGGGTGATCAGCAACTGCTTGCCGATCTCCACGATCTCGATCAGCTTGGTCGGGTCGGAGTCGAGGTCGACCATGTTGCCGGCCTCCTTGGCGGCGGTGGTGCCGGTGTTCATCGCCACCCCGACGTCCGCCTGGGCCAGTGCCGGCGCGTCGTTGGTGCCGTCGCCGGTCATCGCGACCAGCCGGCCGCCCTCCTGCTCCCGCCTGATCAGCGCGAGCTTCTCCTCCGGGGTGGCCTCGGCGAGGACGTCGTCCACCCCGGCCTCGTCCGCGATCGCCTTCGCGGTACGCGGGTTGTCGCCGGTGATCATCACGGTCCGGATCCCCATCCGGCGCATCTCGTCGAACCGCTCCCGCATGCCGGACTTGACCACGTCCTTGAGGTGGATCACCCCGAGGGCGCGGGCCGGCTCGCCGTCGACCTGCTCGGCGACGACCAGCGGGGTGCCCCCGCCGCCGCTGATCCCGTCGACGACCTCCCCGACCTGCCCGGTCGGGTGCCCGCCGTTGTCCCGTACCCACTTCATGACCGCTGCCGCGGCGCCCTTGCGGAGCCGCCGGGCCGGGCCGGCGGGACCGCCGTCCACGGTGGCCTGCGGGGCCAGGTCGACCCCGGACATCCGGGTCTGTGCGGTGAACGGGACGTGGCGATCCCCGCCGTGCCGGCCGGCGCCGAAGTCGCTGCCGGCCAGACCGGGGCGCTCGCGCAGGCCGTACGCCGTCTTGGCCAGCACCACGACCGAGCGGCCCTCCGGCGTCTCGTCGGCGAGGCTGGCGAGCTGGGCCGCGTCCGCGACCTGCTCGGCGGTGACCCCGGCCACCGGGACGAACTCCGCCGCCTGCCGGTTGCCGAGCGTGATGGTGCCGGTCTTGTCGAGCAGCAGCGTGGTGACGTCGCCGGCCGCCTCGACGGCGCGGCCGCTCATGGCCAGCACGTTGCGCTGCACGAGGCGGTCCATCCCGGCGATGCCGATCGCCGAGAGCAGCGCCCCGATGGTGGTCGGGATCAGGCAGACCAGCAGCGAGACCAGCACGATCCCGGTCACCCCGTCCGCGTCGACCGCCGTGGTGTCCGGCGCCGCGCCCTGGAAGTCCTTGGCGAAGATCGCCAGCGGCTGGAGCGTCACCACCGCGACCAGGAAGATGACGGTCAGCGCGGCGAGCAGGATGTTCAGCGCGATCTCGTTCGGGGTCTTCTGCCGGTTGGCCCCCTCCACCAGTGCGATCATCCGGTCGACGAAGCTCTGACCCGGCTGCTGGGTGACCCGCACGACGATGCGGTCGGAGAGCACCTTCGTGCCGCCGGTGACGGCGCTGCGGTCCCCGCCGGACTCCCGGATCACCGGGGCGGACTCGCCGGTGATGGCCGACTCGTCCACGCTGGCGATCCCCTCGACCACGTCGCCGTCGCCGGGAATGATCTGCCCCGCCTCGACCAGCACGATGTCGCCGTACCGCAGCTCGGTGGCGGCGACCGCCTCCGCCCGGCACCCGGTGGCGGCGACCGCCTCCTCGCGGTGGCCGCCCGGCCCGGCCCCCGGCGACCAGCCGGTGAGCCGGGTCGCGACGGTGTCGCGCTTCGCCTGACGCAGCGTCGCCGCCTGCGCCTTTCCCCGTCCCTCGGCGACCGCCTCGGCCAGGTTGGCGAAGAGGACGGTCAGCCAGAGCCACACGGTGATCGCCCAGGCGAGGCCGGTCGGCTCCGCGACGGCGAGCACGGTGGTGAAGACCGCGCCGACCTCCACGATCAGCATGACCGGGTTGCGCCACAGCGTCGCCGGGTTGAGCTTGCGGGCCGCCTCCGGCAGCGAGCGGAGCAGGTGCCGGGGATCCCACAGCCCGCCGCCGACCGGGCCACCGCGCCCGGGGCCGGCGGAGGGGAACCCGCCGGAGGGGGCGGGCACCGCCGGGCTGACAGTCATCGTGCTCGTCCTCACCATGTCGTAAAGAACTCTCACGGCGCTCACAACCCCTCGGCGAGTGGGCCGAGCGCCAGGGCGGGCAGGAAGGTGAGCGCCACCAGCACCACCGCCACGCCGGTGAGCATCCCGACGAAGAGCGGCCGGTGGGTCGGCAGCGTTCCCGCCGACGCGGGCACCGGATTCTGCCGGGCCAGCGCACCGGCCAGACCGAGCACCAGGATGATCGGCAGGAACCGGCCGAGCAGCATGCAGAGCCCGAGCGCCACGTCCCACCACGGGGTGTTCACGGTGATGCCGGCGAACGCCGACCCGTTGTTGTTGCTGGCCGAGGTGAAGGCGTAGAGCACCTCGGAGAGGGCGTGCGGGCCGACGTTGAGCGCCGTGGCGTTGTTGCCGGTGGCGAAGGCCGCCGCCGTGCCGACCAGGACCAGCAGCGGGGTGGTCAGGAAGTAGAGGGAGGCGAATTTGATCTCCCGTGCGCCGATTTTCTTGCCGACGTACTCCGGGGTCCGGCCGACCATCAGGCCGGCCACGAAGACCGTGATCACCGCGAGGACGAGCATGCCGTACAGGCCGGCGCCGACGCCGCCCGGCGCCACCTCGCCGAGCATCATGTTGACCATCGGCATCATCCCGCCCAGCGCCGTGTAGGAGTCGTGGAACGAGTTCACCGAGCCGGTCGAGGTGAGCGTGGTGATCGCGGCGAAGGAGGCCGACTGGGAGACCCCGAACCGGGTCTCCTTGCCCTCCATCGCCGCGCCGACCGCCTGCGGCACGGTGCCGGCGCCGGTCAACTCGAAGACGTTGGTCAGGGTGATGCCGGCGATCGCCAGGATCGCCATCACGGCGACGATCGCGTAGCCCTGCCGGTTCTGCCCGACCATCCGGCCGAAAACCCGGGGCAGGCTGAACGGGATCAGCAGGATCAGGAAGAGCTCGAACCAGTTGGTCCAGGTCGTCGGGTTCTCGAACGGGTGGGAGCTGTTGACGTTGTAGAAGCCGCCGCCGTTGGTGCCGAGTTCTTTGATCACTTCCTGCGAGGCGACCGGGCCACCGGTGATCGTCTGGGTGCCGCCGGTCACCGTGCCGACGTCGGTGCCGCCGGAGAGGTTCTGCACCACCCCGCCGATCATGAGCACGAGGGCGCCGAGCAGCGCGATCGGCAGCAGCACCCGCAGGATGATCCGGACCAGATCGACGAAGAAGTTGCCGAGCCGGTCGGTACGGCTACGGGCGAAGCCCCGGGCCAGGGCCACCGCGATCGCGATGCCGACCGAGGCGGAGGCGAAGTTCTGTACGGCGAGCCCGGCCATCTGCACCAGATGACCCATGGTCGACTCACCCGGGTACGCCTGCCAGTTCGTGTTCGTCACGAAGCTGACGGCGGTGTTCCAGGCGAGGTGGTCGGGCACCGCCTCGAAGCCCAGCGAGAGCCAGAGCCGGTCCTGCAGGCGCAGGAACGCGTAGAGGAAGAGGATCGAGACGAGGGAGAAGGCCAGTACGCTGCGCGCGTACGTGCCCCAGGACTGTTCGGCGTGCGGGTTCACGCCGACCAGCCGGTAGATGCCCCGCTCCACCCGGGAGTGCCGGGTGCCGGTCACCACCCGGTAGAGGTGGTCCCCGAAGGGCCTGTGCACCGCCACCAGCGCCACGGCGAGCGTGCCGAGCAGGACGATGCCCGCGGTAGTCGTACTCATTCAGAAACGCTCCGGCTCATCTAGAAACGCTCCGGAAAAAGCAGGGCGGCGAGCAGGAAGACGGCGAGCCCGGCCGAGAGCACCAGGCCGACGAGGTTGACCACGCTCACAGTCGCTCCACCGCCCGGGCGACCAGGGCCAGGGCCGCGAAGAGCCCCAGCGTCAGCAGCACCAACACGACGTCGATCACACCAACGTCCTCTCCAGCGCAGATGTCCGGGCGCCCGTTCTCGGCCGCCTGACCTATCGAAGCCCGCGGCGGGCACGGAAGTGGCCGGTTCTGACGGTCCGGCTACGCCCCGGGCCGGCTTCTTGACGTCCTCTTGACGCCTGACCAGCGGGTTTCCCGGCGGCCGTGCCGGGTAGCCCTCGCCGGGAGCCACACGGGGAGGGTGCGGGATGCCGGAATCGGACGCCTGGGTACACGAGGCCACCGCGACCGCCGAGGGGGGCCGGCTGCATACCGACGACGGCGAACTCTCCACCACGCTGGCATCACCGTTGGCGCCGCACTGCACCGGGCTCGCCCCCGAGCAGTTGCTCGCGGCGGCGTTCGCCTCCTGCCTGCACCACGCGGCGGTCGAGGCGGCGACCGGCATCACCGACGAGGCGCACACCGTCCAGGTGCGGGCCGAGGCCCGGCTGGCCCGGGACGCCGACGGGCTCTACCGGGCGGACGTACGGGCCAGCATCGCCTCGGCCGGCCTGAACCGGGACCAGCTCACGGACCTGGCCCGGTATGCCGACCGGCTCTGGCCGTTCTCCAGCGACGGCAGCCGGCACACCCTCACCGTCGGCCCGGCGGAGCCCCGCAGCCACTGACCGGATCCACGTCACCGACCGGAGCCCTGTCACCGAGCGGAGCCCTGCCCACCGGCCCGTCCGGAATCACGGCCGGTACGGAATCAGCGGAAGCCTGCCGTCACGGCCCGGTGGTCGCTGGCCGGGGTGTGCAGGACCCGGGCGTACGCCGCGGTGAGCCCGCGGTAGAGCACATGGTCGGGCCGGGTCACCGGCATCGCGGCGGGCCAGGTGAAGCCGGGGCCCCGCCCCGCGTCGGCCTGTGCGTCGCGCAGCAGCTCGGTCAGGGGCTCGAGCATGCGGTCGGTGGTGGCGGTGTTGAGGTCGCCGAGCACGATCAGCCGCTCGGCCCGGTCCTGCCGGATCTGGTCGGCGAGCGTGGCCACCGTGCGGTCCCGGGTGCCGGTGTCCCCGGCCCGGGCCGAGCCGAGATGGACGACGTAGACGACCACGTCCCCGCCGGGCGCCGCCACCACGGCCCGCAGGGCGCGGGTCCAGGCCAGCCCGGTGTCCACGCCGACGTCCTCCCTGATCGGAAACCTGCTCCAGAGCGCGACCGTGGAGACCGCGGCCCGGTGGGGATAGTGCTCGACCAGCGCCCCCGCGACCGGCTCCCGGGTGTCGCCGGAGATCTCCTGCAGGGCGATCAGGTCGGGCCCGGTCTCGGCCAGGCTGGCCACCGTCGCCGCCGGGTCCGGATTGCCGGCACGCAGGTTCTGGCTCGCCACCCGCAGCCGCACCGACCCGCCGCCGCCGTCGGGCAGCCACGCGGTGCCGAACAGCGCCACCCAGAGCAGGGCCGGCACCAGCACGGCGGCCAGCGCGATCCAGGACCGACGCAGCAGGGCCGCCAGCCCGAGCAGCGGCACGCCGAGGCCGAGGAAGGGTGCCGCGCTGTCCACCAGGCTGCCCAGGCCGCGCACGTTGGGGATCAGCCGGTGGCCGGCGATCAGCGCGGTCAGCAGGGCGACGGCGATCAGGAACGGCCAGCCACGGCGCCACGCCCACCCGGACGACCCGCCATCCGTAGCCTTGATCTTGCTTTCCGCCACCGGAAGAATCGTATCGGAGCGGGTGGCGCCGGGCGCCGACGATCAGCCCGCCAGGGCCCTCGATCATCCGGGGCCAGCTCCCCCGACCATTCGGGCCGGATCCCTCGATCATCCCGGCGCCAGCGCCCCCGACCATTCGGGCCAGGTCCGGATCGGTCCGACCGTCCGGGACGAACTGGACCGAACGACGGAACCGGACGATCTTCGGACCTAGGGCAATTGCCGGAGGCGAACTGTCCCCGCCCGGCACGTCCGGAGGAACAAGACGGACATGCCCGATCGGCCCGGTCCCGGCACGGTCGGCCGGAGCTGCCGGCGCCTGACCGGTTGACCAGGCAAAAGTGTGGCGTAGGCCACCAATCCGACCCGCCCCATTCAGCTCGGCGTTACCTAACCTCGGCGGGTGCATCACAGGGAACAAGCAGATCGCGGCCAGGACACCGGAGCGCAGGCTGACCGTTCGGCGGATACCAGCTCCACCGAGAAGGTAACCGGACGTCACCGGGCCCCCGAGCGACGCCGGCTGGCGCGCACCCGGGCACTGCTCTCCGGCACCCCGTTCCGGATCGGTTCGGTCGCGACGGTGGTCTGCTGCCTCGGCGCGGTGGCCTTCGTCGAGTCCCGGGCCGCGACCACCGCCCCGATCGAACCGACGCCGGCCAGCCTGCTCGCCGAACGCGCCGCCGAGGCCGAACGCCAGCCGGCGTCCCGGGCGACCGCACGGGCACCCGAGCCCACGCCGACCAGCACCCCCACCCCCACGGCCGTACCAGGCACGCCGGCCGCCGAGCCGACAACGGCCCGGACCACGGTCGCCCGGGCCAGCAGGACGCCGGCCCGGCCGACCCCGGTGGCCGGGCTCACCCAGGCGCAGATGGACAACGCCCACACGATCGTCCAGGTCGGGGTGCGGATGGAGATCCCACGCCGAGGGCTGGTGGTCGCCATCGCCACCGCCATGCAGGAGAGCAACCTCTACAACCTGGCCAGCGGCGTGCTGCCCGAGTCGCTCGACCAGCCGAACCAGGGCGTCGGTTACGACCACGACTCCGTCGGGCTCTTCCAGCAGCGCCCGAGTTCCGGCTGGGGCAGCGTCGCCGACCTGATGCGCCCGGCGTACGCGGCCGAGCAGTTCTACTCGGCGCTGCTCGAGATAGCCGGATGGCAGGAGATGGGCGTGACCGCCGCCGCCCAGTCGGTGCAGATCTCCGCCTTCCCCGACGCGTACGCCCAGCACGAGCAGCGGGCGACGACGGTGGTCGGCGCGCTCGTCTGAGCGGATCGGCGACCCGGAACGCGGCGCGGATGGTCGGCGACCGCCGCGGGTGGTCGGCGACCCCTCACCGCCGCTTGGGCAGCACCACGATCTGGCCGAAGAACTCGTCGATCCGCCGGACCACGTCGTTGAAGTCGTCGAGGTCGATGGGCTTCGTGACGTACGCGTTCGCCCGCAGGTTGTAGCTGCCCAGGACGTCGTTGTCGGCGTTGGATGTGGTGAGGACGACGATGGGGATGGTCCGCAGGTCGTCGTCGCTCTTGACCCTGTCGAGCACCTGCCGACCGTCCATCCGGGGCATGTTCAGGTCCAGCAGGATCATGTCCGGCCGGGAAGCCTTGCGGTGCCGCCCCTCGCGGTGGAGGAACTCCATCGCCTCCTCGCCGTCGCCGACCACGTCGATCGACTTGGGTATCCCCGAGCCGACCAGCGCCTCCTCGATCATCAGAACGTCACCCGGGTCGTCGTCGACGACCAGGATCCGTACGGGGTTCGGCTCGGCTGCGTCCACGGCATACCCGCCTCTGGTTGATGGGATGGTACGGAGCGTACCCGCGTCACCAGCGCTCCGAGGTCTCCGGCAGGTTGCCGACCGTCGACGCGGCGCGCGAACTTCAACGGGTCATCGGTCCTTCACGGGGGCGGGGTCGTGCCGCTCCCGGTCGAAGTGGAGCAGTTCGTCGAGGCCGCTGATCCGCAGCACCCGCTCGACCCGCCCCGTCGCACCGGTCAACCGGAGCCAGCCGCCCCGCGAGCCGGCCTGGTCGTCTCCGCGCACGAAGGCGGCCAGACCGCTGGAGTCGCAGAAGCTCAGCTCCGCGAGATCGACGAGCAGCCGCCGGTGCCCGGCGTCGAGCAACTTGTCGATCTCGGCGCTGAGCTCCGGGGCGGTAGTGATGTCGAGCTCACCGCCCAGGTGGAGGCGCACGAGTTCCGCGTGCACCACATGCCTGACGGTGAAGACCACGCCCGCCTCCGTGCGATTTACCAGCCGATACTTGCAGTCAGGCAAGTATACGCAGCGGCTTGATCGACATCGAGAGCCGGTGCGGTGGATCGCGACGGCGGTGGCGCGATCGTCTCGGTCGCCTCCCGGCCCTCCTCGCCGGCCGCGCCGGGATCGGCGACCGTTCGGTTTGCCCGGCACGGCCCGGGGAAGGTGCCCACCGGGGCCGGTCGGCGCGGACCGGTCGGGACGGGAGGCAGGCATGGCGCAGCGGCGGGTTCCCACGGTCACGCTGCCGTCCGGCGAGGCGATCCCCGCGCTCGGCCAGGGCACCTGGGGGATGGCGGAGGACCCCCGGCGGCGGGACGAGGAGATCGCCACGCTCCGCGCCGGGGTCGACGCCGGCCTCACGCTGATCGACACCGCCGAGGTGTACGCCGACGGCGCCGCCGAGGAACTGGTCCGGGATGCGCTCGGCGACCGACGCGAGGAGATCTTCCTGGTCAGCAAGGTCTCCTCGGAGCACGCGACCGTCACCGGGACCGCCGACGCCTGCGCCCGCAGCCTGGAGCGGCTCGGCACCGACCGGATCGACCTGTATCTGCTGCACCAGCGGGGCGACGCACCGCTGCCGGAGACCGTCGAGGCGTTCACCGGCCTGATGACCCAGGGGCTGATCCGGCACTGGGGGGTGAGCAACTTCGACGTACCGGAGGTGGTCGAGCTGGCCGGCATCCCGGGCGGGACCGCCGTCGAGACGGACCAGATCCCCTACAACCTCACCCGCCGGGGCATCGAATGGGACCTGCTCCCCCGCTGCCGCGCGGCCGGCCTGCCGATCATGGCGTACTCGCCGCTCGAGCGGGGCCGGATACTCGACCATCCGGTGCTGCGCCGGGTCGCCGACCGGCACGGCGGCACGCCCGGGCAGGTGGGGCTGGCCTGGCTGCTCTGCCAGGAAGGGGTGTGCGCGGTGACCGGGGCCAGCCGCCCCGACCACGTCAGGGAGAACCGGGCGGCCGTCGAGCTGGCCCTGACCGAGGAGGACCTGGCCGAACTCGACCGGACCTTTCCGGCGCCCAGCGGCCCCCGTCCGCTGGAACTACTCTGACGGCCCGGGCCGGACCGGGCGTCACTCGCGTTCGATCCTCCGCAGCCCGTTTCCGGGCGTCCACCACTCGACCACGAGCAGCGTGGCCTGCTCGTTCAGGTGTGTGTGCACGACCTCGGTGATGTCGGCGTGGAAGCGGTCGCCCTCCGGTCCCTCGGTGATCGGTCCGGCGGCGACCGCCCGACCGGCGACCTTCGCCTCGCCCGGCCATTGCGCCTCGGCCCCCTCGACCGGGTCGACCGTCGCGCTGTGCAGGGCGAACCGTGGATCCCGCCGCAGGTCGGTGCCCTTGCGCGCCTTCGGCATCGAGCCGAAGGCGAGTTCGCCGTCGGAGAAGACCACCTCGATTCCGGAGATCCGCGGCGACCCGTCGGCCCGCAGGGTGGCGATCGTCTTGTGTCTGTGCGCGTCGAAGAGCGCCCGCACCCGCGCGGCGAACTCCGGCACTGCCCGCTCGACGTCCCGCCATGCCGTCATGAGCCCATGATCGCACCGATCCGGCACGGAATGGAGACCCGGACGTGGGAAGGGCGGCTCGGCGGGCCGGACAGTGAAGTGGGCGGCTCGCCGGGCCGGCTCCTCAGACCGCCTTCAGCCGGGCCGGCCGACGGGTCGGCTCGACGTCCCACTCGTCCGGCCGGGCGACATCCTCGGGCGGGCCGCTCTCCGGCGGCTGGAACAGGTAGCGGACAAACTCGCCACTCGCCTCGTTCTCGTCCGATCCGGGCCACTGGCCGACCGCGTCGACCCCGATGACCTCCCGCCCTCCCTCGTCGGTCTCCTCCAGCAGCGCCCAGAGCGACACCGGGTAGCAGCGGGTCGTGTCCGGGGCGAGCCGCCAGCGGGCGTACCAACCGGGCCGGGCGGGGACGATCTCGACGATCCTCTTCATGCTGACCCTCCTCGGGCGGCACGGGACGGGACCTCCTCACCCCGATTCCCGGGGCGGTCACCGCGGTCGACCCGATCATCGACACCGGCGGGGTGAGCGCTCCTCACCCCACCGTGATGAGCTGGCCGTACACCGCGGGCGGACGCCCGGGGCCGGGGCCGGGGCGTTTTGCCGATGCGGGCCGGGGAAGGCAGTTGATCGTGCCGCGGTCGTGCGGCCGCCCCGTGCGGTGGTGGCCGGAGCAGGCACGGTTCGGATCCTCATGACGACGAGCAGCCCAGCGAGGAGACGGCATGAGCGGGAAGCAGATGGATGGCGACAACCAGCGGCGCCGTACCCTGGCCCGGCAGGCCCGCGAGCGGGGCCGGCGCCCGAGCGAGGTGGGCGCGACGCTCGGCGCCGACAAGCAGCTCACGAGCCTGGACCGGGGCCGCCGGGCCGGGCCCGCGCCGACCGGCAGCCACAAGCCGAACGCCGAGCGGGGCGGTCCGACCACCCCGCCGCCGACCCCGGCCGAGCGCCCCGGCCCGACCCCCGACGACCTGACCGGCACCGCCACCGAGGTCGCCGTGATCGGCTATCGGGATCTCGTCGCCGACATCGGGCGCCGGGCCGGCGTCGACTTCGAGCAGGCCCGCGCCGCCGCCGAAGCGACGGTGGCCGCGCTGGCCCGCGCGCTGGAGACCGACGACCGGCAGCGGCTACTCGACGCCGTACCGAACCAGTTGTACGACGACGCCGCGCTGGCCACCGGCAACCGGCGTCGCGACCTGGCCGGTTTCCTCGACGAGGTGGCCCGGCTGACCCACCGCAGCCCGGAGCAGGCGCGCTACCAGGCGCAGGCGACGCTGAGCGCGCTCGCCTCGGCGGACGACGGGCTGATCGGCTCGCTGGAGCTACCGACCGAGCTACGGGATTTGCTCGACCCGCCGCCGGCCGGCGGCGGGCTGGTCGACCCGGCCGGAGCCACTGCGCCGCTGACCGACGACGAACTCCGCGACGCGTTGGCGACGCTTCCCTACTGGTCCGGCGACCGGCAGCGGCTGACCCGCACCATCGAGCTTCCGCCGGAGAACCTCGACCGGGTGCTGGGCCGGCTGGCACGGTTGCGCCCGGAGACCGGCCGGGGCCCGACGATCGGCCGGGAGTCGCCGCGGACGGCGGTGCTGACCGTCCGGACCCGTTCGTTGGACGGGGTGACCGCGCTCGACGTCGGGCTCGCGCACCAGATCGACGACGCCATCGACGAGGTCGGCGCCGGCATGGCCACCCCACCACCCGAACGGTAAGGAAGGGCCCCCGCTTATCGTTTTCTGTTGTAGAAGGGCCCCTTCCTTGCAGCTATCGGTGGGCCGGGAGTTCGGGGGTGGCGCTCTCCAGCGGTACGGTGTGCGCCGGCACCAGCCCGAGGTGTACGGCCTGCCGGGTGAACGCCGCGTCCAGCAGCCAGTCGGCGCCGACCCGGGCCCGGTTCGCCGGCAACGCCAACAGGTGGTAGCCCCGGGTAACCGCCTTGGCCGGCAACCCGGCCAGCGGCACCCGCACCGGGTTCGCGGCCGCGTCGGTGCCGCCGAGGTCGACCACGAATCCGAGGTCGTGGTGGCGGTACGGCCGGCGCTTGCCCTGGCCGTATGAGGCGGCGACGTTGTGCGCGGCGAGTTTTCCCTGCCGCTGGGCGTGCTGCGCGGTCATCGCCGTCACCTGGCCGGGCCGGGTCAGGTCGGGTACGGCGGCCGCGTCGCCGCAGGCGTAGACGTCGGGGAAGCCGGGGACGTTGAGGAACTCGTCGACGACCAGCCGCCCCTTCTCGGTCGGCAGCCCGAGGTCGGCGACGAGCGGGTCGGGGCGGACACCGACGCACCAGATCAGCGACCGGGTCGGCACGTACTCGCCGTCGCTGAGCTTCACGCCGTCGGCCGTCGCCTCGGCGACGGTGGTGCCCATCCGGACGTCCACGCCCCGGGCGTCGAGCACCCGCCGGGCGGTATCCGACATCCGCTGGTCGAGCTCACTCAGCACCCGGTCGGCGAGGTCGAGCAGCATCCAGCGCGGCCGTACGCCGAGCCGGGGGTGCTGGGCGGCGAGTGCGTCGGTGAAGAGCTGGCCGTGCGCGGCCACCTCCGTACCGGTGTAGCCGGCGCCGACCACCACGAACGTGGTACGCGCGTCCCGCTCGGCCTCGTCGTCGGTCGCCTCGGCCTGCTCGATCTGCGAGACGACGTGATCGTGCAGGTAGAGCGCTTCGGGCAGTCCCCGGAACCCGTGCGCGTGCTCGGTGACGCCGGGGATGGGCAGCAGCTTGTTGACGCTGCCGACGGCGATGATCAGCCGGTCGTACCCGAGGTGCCCGGCATCGCCCTCGGCACCGGAGTAGTCGACCCGCTTCGCCCGCAGGTCGATGTGCTGGGCCTCGCCGATGACGACCCGGACCCCGTCCAGCGTGCCGGCGAGGGAGACCGAGACCCGGCTCGGCTCCAGGATTCCGGCCGCCACCTCCGGCAGCAGCGGGAGGTAGAGGAAGAAGTCGGTCGGGTTCAGCAGCGAGATCTCGGCCCGGCCGTTGGCGGTCCGGGAGAGGCTCTTCGCCGCGTGGTAGCCGGCGAAGCCGGCCCCGACGATGACAATGCGCGGTTTCGTCATGAGAACGCCGTTCCCGGACATCGGCCCGGCAAACCCGGGCGGGCGGGCGACCGTACCGGGCGAGACGGGGGAACGGAGGAACGGGGGAACGGGCGAGACGGAGGAACGGGGGAATGGGCGAGACGGAGGAACGGGGGAACGGAGGACGGAATCGATCACGTTCGTTGACAGTCGCAGTTCGCATTGATGACGATGCCTGCATGACATCTCAGGAGTTCCGGGGCGACGGGCCCACGAGGCCGAGCCGCCGCACCTTCCTCTCCGCCGCCACCGTCACCGCCGCCGCCGCGGGCGCCACGGTCGCCGCGCCCCTGGCCACTGCCGCGTCGGGTGCCGCATCCGGTACCGCCGCCGGCAGCGGCGGGCCGGTGGGACCCGGCCGGCCGGTCCGGCCGCAGGCACCCGACCGGGAGCTGCGGAGCCTGCTCCGCGAGATCGACAAGCGCCGGATCGAGGCGACCGTCCGGCGGCTCGCCGCCTTCGGCACCCGGCACACCCTCTCCAGCCAGGACGACCCGGTCCGTGGGATCGGCGCCGCCCGGGACTGGATCTACGGACAGATGCGCGGCTACGCCGCCCGGTCCGGTGGGCGGCTGACGGTGGAACTCCAGTCGTACGTCCAGGAGCCGGCGTCCCGGATCCCGGTGCCAACCGTGATCACCAACGTCGTCGCGACGCTGCGCGGCGAGAGCTCCCCGGAACGGATCTACGTCGTCACCGGCCACTACGACTCGCGGTGCACCGACGTCATGGACGCCACCAGCGACGCGCCGGGCGCCGACGACGACGCCTCCGGGGTGGCGGTCGCGATGGAACTGGCCCGGGTGATGTCCACCCGGGACAGCGGGGCCACCATCGTCTTCGCGGCGGTCGCCGGCGAGGAGCAGGGTCTCTACGGATCGGGATACCTGGCCCGGCAGTTCAGGGCGGCCGGCGCCGACGTGCAGGGGATGTTCAGCGACGACATCGTCGGCAGCAGCACCGCCGACGACGGCACCCGGGATCGGCGTACGCTGCGGCTCTTCGCCGAGGGCGTGCCGACGGCCGAGACGCCGGCCGAGGCGAACACCCGGCGCGCGGTCGGTGGCGAGAACGACTCGCCGAGCCGGCAGCTCGCCCGGTTCGCCAGCGAGGTGGCCGACAACGACAGCACCGGGATGCGGATCCGGGTGATCTACCGCCGGGACCGTTACCTGCGCGGCAGCGACCACATCCCGTTCCTGGAGCAGGGTTACCCGGCCGGCCGGTTCACCGAGCCGCACGAGGACTTCGCGCACCAGCACCAGGACGTCCGGGTCGTCGACGGCAGGCAGTACGGCGACCTGCCCGAATTCTGCGACTACGAGTACATCACCCGGGTGGCCAAGGTGAACGCGGCGGCCCTCTGGTCCCTCGCCCAGGCCCCTGGCACGCCGAAGGACGTCGTCATCGTCACCACGAACCTGACCAACGACACCGAGTTGCGCTGGACCCGGGGCAGCGAGCCGGACCTGGCCGGCTACGAGGTGGTGTGGCGGGAGACCACCGCGCCGGAGTGGACCCACGTGATCCCGGTCGGCGACGTCACGACGACCACCATCGACCTCTCCAAGGACAACGTCTTCTTCGGGGTCCGTGCCGTCGACACCGCCGGCCACCGCAGCCCGGTGGCGTTCCCCCGCCCGGGTAGCTGAACACGGGTCCGGCCGGTCCGTTGTGGGCCGGCCGTACCCTGCGGCTCGGCGGGACCTTCACTATGCTCGCGATCGACGTGCAACGACTTCGCGTCGTGAGAGCGGGTGGAGGACGCCGATTTATGATCATGGCCTTGCTGCTGGACCTCGCCAACATCGTCGGCGGTTTCCTGCTCGCCGTCGCGCTGCTGCGCCGGCTGCCCCGGGTCGGGGACGACCTCGGTCGCTTCGCCGCCCGGGTGGCGCCGTTCGGCTGGCTGGTCGGCATCGTCGCGCTGGTGGCCGGCGGCTACTACCTCCTCGTCCACCTGATCTCCGGGCCCCGGGTGTTCCACTTCGAGGTGGTCGGGATCGGCGTCGGGCTGGCGCTGCTCTGGGACCGGTTGACCGGGCGGCCGGCGCCGAGGCCGGAGGCAGTTCAGGGTGCCGCCACCGGCCTCGGCCTGCTGCTCGCGATCTTCGGCATCATCGCGATCGTCGTCGGCATCCAGGGTCTCTTCACCCCGGACGCCTGATCCTGGTGTCGGCGCCGCGCCATCACCACCAGGCGGTGCACCGTGCGGGTGTGGCGTACGGGAACGACTGGCCGCATGCCTGGAACCGGTAGCTGGCGTTGCTGCTGGTGTTCTTGGCCGCGGAGGTCTTGGTCCAGCCGGTGGCGTCGACCAGGAACGGCCCGCACTGCACGTGGATGCTGGCGCCGCCGTCGATGCTCCAGTTCATCCACACCCGGTCACGGGCGAAGGTGAGTCCGTCGATCATCGCCCAGCCCCGCTGCGCCCCGGCGACGGTGCCGTAGTAGAGCCGGACGACCGGTCCACCCGGCAGCGTCACCGGCGCGACGGCCTGGGTGCCGCGCAGCGTGTCGGGGATGTCGCGGAAACCGTTCGCGCCCCGCTCGCAATCCGCCGCGGTCAGCGGTGCGGGTGGAGCCGCGGCCGCCGACGCATGGGGTGCCGCGCCGATCACCGCGACGAGCGATGCCGCCAGTACAGCAACGATGGCTCGAATCTTCATCGCCGGATCCTCCTGGTCAGTAGGTCCACTGCGCAGAAGGTAGGTCGGGCCGGCTTCACCTCGGTTTCAACCGGTCGGCGTCGGATGGGTGCTGGTCGACGGCTCGGTCAGGAGAGAGTCAGGCAGAACGGCTTGTCGGCCGGGTCGGCGTAGACCCGGAACCTCGGACCACCGGCCGGCAGTCGCCGCGCGCCCAGCGCCAGCACCGCCGGCTCGGCAACGTCGAAGTCGTCGACGACCACGTCCAGATGCACCTGCTGAGGTCGGGTCGGATCCGGCCAGCGCGGCGGCGTGTAGTCGGTCACCTGCTGGAACAGCACCGGCTGCTCGCCGTCGTTGCCGATCATCGCCATGCCGTCGCCGTCGTACGTCACCGGCTTGCCCAGCAGTTCGGCGTAGAAGATGCTCAGCACCTTGGCGTCCGGACAGTCGAGCATCACGCCCATCACCGTCGTGTCGGGGTTGTCCGCCTTCAGGCACAGGTCGAACGGGTGCCCGGCCGGGTCGGCCAGCGTGTGCCAGCTCTCGTTCCTGCGCAGCAGGGTCGCGCCGAGGCCGAGTGCACGCATCCTGCCCGCCGGATCCGACAAGAATCGGCGACCGCGTAACCCGTAGCCCAGGGACCCTCTACCTCGGTGCATGCCCGGGGCAGGCGCTCGTGCCGACGAGCCCGTGCCGCGTTCCGGATACCGCTGCATATTCCGGCTACGCCCCACATGGGTGTTGACGCGGCCGTGCCGCGACTGCCCAGGAGCCGACAGCGGCCGGAGCGGGCGCGTCGCAGACTCCGGTAACACATCGAACCATCCCGATTGGAGGCCAGATGCGACTCCGTCCCCGCATCCTCGCCATCAGCCTGGTCGCCGCGCTGGCGGCCACCGTCGTCGGCCCGCCCGCACCGGGCCGGGCCGCCGCCGCCGACCGGTTCGGCTTCGCGTACGTCGACAACCCGCTGCTGCCGGCCGCCTGGACCGTGCTCGACCCGACCCGGCAGTGGGGCAGCTGGAAGACCGCCTTCCCGGCGCTGCAGGCCGAGGGGATGCGGCTCGCCCCGGGCCGCTACCACGTCAAGTTTCCGCAGGTCGGCGCCGGGTCCCGCGGCAACGTGCACGTCACGCCGGTGAACCGGACCGGGCACTACTGCGAGATCGTCCGCTGGGGGCAATCGGGGGCGGACGAGATCGTCGACGTGCAGTGCCACAAGCCGGGCGGCGACCGGGACGACACCCGGTTCACGGTGCTCTGGACCTACAGCTCCGGGCTGGTGCCGCCGGTCGAGGGCAGTCACGCCTGGCTCCAGTGGGGCGGGGCGGCGGTCGTGCAGTCGTACAACTCGACGGGTGGCGGGGTCAGCGTGCTGGCCGGCGGCGTCGGGATCTACCAGGTCCGGCTCGGCGGGGTCGGGGTGGCCGGGACGCTCGCCGGCAACCTCCAGGTGACGGCGGTGCAGCCGAACGCGGGACCGCGGCGCTGCAAGGTCGCCAGGTGGGGCAGCAGCGGGCTCGACATCATCGCGTACGTCACCTGCTTCGACCCGGCGGGGGCGCCGGTGGCCAGCGAGTTCACCCTCTCCTACCACCGTGAACGGGCCGTCTACGGGTCGTTCGCGCCGCCGAAGTACACCGGTTACTTCTCGTCGGCGCACGCCGGCCAGACCAACTGGAACTATCCGGCCGGTGGGTTCGGGTTCAACTCGTCGGTCCCGCTCGCCCCGGCCGGGCGCTACCTGGTGAGGTATCCGCTGCTGGTCGAACGGGAGACGCACGGCCAGGTCACCGGCTACGGCTCGGGCTCGAACTACTGCCACCTGACGCAGCCGTGGACACTGACCGCCACCACCGCCGAGGTCGACACGATCTGCTTCGACGACACCGGCAGCCCGGCACCGCACGACTTCCTCTCCACCTTCACCTCCCGGGTCTGAGTCGCGGACGCCCGGAGCTGACCGGGTGGCACGACGCCCGGATCACCGGCGCGGCCGCACCTGCGCCACGATCGACACGTCGGTGGTCCGGGCGTCGTCCGCGAGGGACCGCCCTCGGGATGCGGTCATATCAGGCCGGCGAGCTTGTAGAGCACCAGCGAACCGGCCACCGCGACGTTGAGGCTCAACCCGGTGCCGACCATCGGGATCTCCACCACCGCGTCGAGACACTCCACCGCCTCGGGCGGGATGCCGGTCGCCTCGTGCCCGAGCACCATGATGGTGCGGCGCCGGGCCGCCGGCAGGTCGGCCAGCCGGAGCGCCTCGTCCGCCAGCTCGACGCCGAGCACGTACGCACCGGCGGAGCGCTCCGCCGCCAGCCAGCGCGCCGGATCGCCGACTCGGTGTACGCAGCTCGGCCGGCGCAGCGTGTTGCCACGCGCCAGTGCCTCGTCGACCCACCGCCACGGCGGCACCGCCAGACACGCGCCGACCGCGTCGCAGGTGCGCAGCAGTGTGCCGATGTTGGCGTGGTGCAGCGGCCAGAGGGGCGCCGCGACAAGGTGGCCCCAGCAGCGGTGTGCCCGGCGACGGCGGGCGGCGGCCACTTCACGTCGGGGACGGACCCGGATCGCCGGGCTCATCGGGGGACGGCGACTCCGCCGCAGAAGATGTCGATCATTTGGGGTGTGCTTCTCGGCGCACACGGGCCATCGACGGGAACCGTTCGGCCCAGTGTAGCGGTCACCGGTCGGAACGTCGGGGCAGCCTGGCACCGCACCTCTCCGTGCCGTCTGCCCCGTCCATGCGCCCAGCGCGACAGCCTGCGCGCCGGTCGTCCCGGTGGGGCCGGCCGAGCCGGTCAGCGAGCCGGCCGCTCGGCTACATCGCGGTCGGGCCGGGCATCGTGGCCGGCTCGGCCGGCATCGGGATCTGGAGGAAGGTCGCGCCGCGCAGGTCCAGCCAGGCACTGGTCGGGGTCCGGACCAGCCGCAGCACCACCTCCTCGCAGGCCGGGCAGCGGGCCACCATCCCGGGCGCGTTCGAATAGACCCGCAGCGTGGCCATCGGCCCGGTACGGCCGCACGAGGCGCATCGGCCGGTCGCCGTGGTGAGGTCGACCGCGAACACCTCACGCAACGGGCCGGCCAGCACGTTTCCGTCGAGATGGTCCACCGGCGCCGGGTCCGGCCGGAGCTGCTCGGTCATGTCGCCCTCCAGGGTCGGTGCTCAGCCTCCGGTGGGGCCGAACCGTTCGGTCTTTATCCGCCGGGGCTCGTGCCCGAGCGCGACCAGGATGTCGGAGACCGCCTCGACGAAACCGGTCGGCCCGCAGACGAAGTTGACCGGTTCGAGCTGGGGCGGCCAGCCGTGGGTGTTCACGTCGGCGACGGCGACCCGGTGGGCCCGGCCGGGAAGGCCCTCCGGCACCTCCCGGGTGTAGACGTAGGCGACATCGAGCCCCTGGTCGTCCCGGATCCGCCGGCGCAGTTCGTCGGCGAAGTAGACGTCCCGGTCGGAGCGGACCGAGTAGATCAGCCGGAACGGCACCCGGCTGCCGGCCTCCCGCCGGGCCCGGATCATGGCCATCAGGGGTGCGATGCCGGAGCCGCCGCCGACCAGCAACACCGGCGCCGGGTCCGTCGCCCGCCAGACGAAGTAGCCGCCGACCGGTCCGCGTACCTCGATCTGGTCGCCGACCGACAGCCCGTCGAGCAGGTACGGCGACACCTCACCGTCCGGCACCCGCTGGACGGTGACCTCGATCCGGTTCCCGTCGGCCGGTGCGGAGATCGAGTAGCTGCGTGCCGCCTGGTAGCCGTCCTCGGCGGTCAGCCGCAGGTCGACGTGCTGGCCGGGCAGGTGACCGGGCCAGTCCGGCACCTCCAGCACCAGCGTGCCGGCGGTGGCGGTCTCGTCGCGGCGGTCCACCAGCCGGGCCACCCACCAGCCGGTCCGCTTCATCAGTCTCCCTGGTACCGCTGTTCGCGCCATGGGTCACCGTAATCGTGGTAGCCGGCGGTCTCCCAGAAACCGGGCTCGTCGGTCAGGCCGAGGCGGATGCCGCGCACCCACTTGGCGGATTTCCAGAAATACAGGTGCGGCACCAGCAGCCGGGCCGGGCCGCCGTGTTCGGCCGGCAGGTCCGCGCCGTCATACCGGTGTACCACCCAGGCCTGCCCGTCGCGCAGGTCGTCCAGCGGCAGGTTCGTCGTGTAGCCGCCGTACGAGTGCACCAGCGCGTAGTCGGCCGCCGTGTCGACGCCGTCGAGGAGGGTGTCCAGGGAGACCCCCTGCCAGTTGGTGCCGAGCTTGGACCAGTGGGTCACGCAGTGGATGTCGACGGTCGGCGTCTCGCTCGGCAGCGCCCACATCTCGTCCCAGGACCACCGGTGCTCGTCGCCCGTCTCGGTGGTGATCACGAACTCCCACTCCGCCGGCGGCACCCGGGGGGTCGGGCCGGCGGAGAGCACGGGAAAGTCCTCGGTCAGATACTGCCCGGGTGGCAGGTTCGGCCCGGACGGTCGACGCCGCCCCTGGAAGCCCGGTGACACGATGCCCACCCGCTAGTCCTACCACCTGAGGATGCACCGCAGGTTTCAACCCCCGAATCTCCGGCCCGCTCGGGGCCGACCACCGGACACCGGCCGCGGGACCGGCGGATCGGTGCCACTCCGCGCCTCGGCCCCGGTCTCGGCCAGCACCTCGGGAGGCAGGCTGGGCCAGCGGGCCTGGGCGTCGGCGAGAAAGTAGTCCTCGCCCGGGTCCCAGGTGTGCCCGGTGGCCCGCCGGTGGTAGACGTAGCCGAACGGATGGGTCCGGTAGAGGCCGCCGCCGTCCCGGCGTACCCGGTCGAGGAGTCCGAAGTCGACGGATCGCGGCACCGGCCGCCAGCCACCCACCGCTTCGAGGTCACCCCTGGCGATCAGGATCGTGCCGCCGGCCACCACCGTGCAGTCGGACTCGGCACTGCCGGAGGGCCGGCGCAGCGTCACGTCCCGCGCCTGGAGATGCACGAACTCCGAGCCCTTGCCCACCAGGGTCGCCCCGGAGTAGTGCCGGGCCAGCACCAGGTCCCAGAGGTGTTCGGTGGCGTAGCTGTCGTCGTCGTCGAACTTGCTGACCAGGCTGCCCCGGGCGCGCTCGGTCGCCGCGCCCAGCGCCTCGCCGAAGCTGGCGGTGCCGGATACCCGGACGATCTCGTACGGCCGGCCGGACCCGGCCAGCGCGACCCGGACCGTCTCCGGCAGCTCGACGCCGTGCAGGCAGAGCACGATCTCCATCTCCGGGTACGTCTGCGCGAGGAGCATCCGGACCGCCTCGGGTAGCCGTTCGGGGCGCCGGGTGGTCAGCAGCGCGCTCACCGACGGCAGCGGACCGAGCCGCGGGAAGACCGCCGAGGCGAGCCGGGGCAGGGCGAAGCCGGTGGCGTGCCCGCGCAGCGCCGCCCGCCGCTGCCGGACGCTGCGCGCCTCCAGCGCCAGCGTGCCGCGCTCCGGCACCGGGTCGGTGAGCAGGGCGCGCAACTCCGGCGCGACCAGCGCGGCGACCCGCTCCGGCAGCGCCGGGACGGAGAGCACCGCCCCGGTCATCGCGATCTGGACCAGCAGCGCCGCCACCGCCACCGGCTCGGCGTCCGGGACACGCGGGCACTCGACCACGCCGGTCCGGCGCAGCGCGGCGAGCACCGGTGCGGTCAACCCGGGCCCGTCCCACGGGTACGCCCCACCGGGGCGCGACCGGCGGGTGGCCGGGGCGAGGTCGAGGCGTACCCGGGGGGTGTCCGGACCGTAGCAGTCGGGCCGGCGGCCGCGCGGGTTGATCCGGAGGGCGTCGACCAGCACGGCCGGCGCGGCGTCCGACGCCCGGAGTCCGTGCCGGGTGCTGTCCCAGCCGACCGCGTACGGCGGCGTGTCCGGCGCGACGCCACCGCTCCCCGGCGCTTGCAGCAGTATGTCGTGCGCCCGGATCTCCGGACTGCCGACCGGCTCGCCGAGCAGCACGCTCCCGCCCGACGGCAGGTACGCCGGCGGCCTCCCCCGACTCGTCACGCTCGGCCTGGCGGGTGCCGGCAGCGGGCGATCCGGCGCCAGCGCCGTCAGCGCCGCCCGGAGCACCTCGCGGAGTTGCACCGCCCGGGCGAGCCGGACGCCGACGGTGGCGATTCCCCGCCCCCGGCCGGGCAGCGCCACCCGCTGCCGGCAGAGGTGCTCCAGCGGCCCGACCCGCCCCGACCAGCCACGCCGGGGCGCCCGCCAGTACGCCACGACCACTGTCACCCGGGTCGTGGCGGCCAGGGAGGCGGGCAGGAGCATCAGGTCGCGCAGCCGGTCGGTCGAGCCGGCGACGACAAGCGTCCGGCGTATCCCCGGGATGCGCAGCACGCGCAGACCGACCAGGCGACCGAGCCGTTCCGCCCGACCCGGTCGCGGCACGTTCACCAACCGCCAGTATCCGGGCAACTCCACTCCGCGACGATAGCCGCGGAGTGCCGGCTCGGGTCGCAGCGACGTGCCGGACCGGGTGTCCTATGGTGCGGGGATGACCGCACCCCGGCCGGCCGGGTCCGGCCCGCTCACCGGCGTCCGCATCGTCGAGCTGGCCGGCATCGGTCCCGGTCCGTTCGCCGCGATGGTCCTCGCCGACCTCGGCGCCGACGTGGTCCGGATCGACCGGGTTCCGCAGGTGCGGCCGGAGCGTTTCGGCACCCCCCATCCCGACCTGTTGGGCCGGGGCCGGCGGTCGCTGGCCGTCGACCTCAAGTCGCCGGCCGGCCGCCGACTGGTGCTCGACCTGGTCCGCGCCGCCGACGTACTGGTCGAGGGTTTCCGCCCGGGTGTCACCGAGCGGCTCGGGCTCGGGCCCGACGACTGCCTGGCGGTGAATCCCCGACTCGTCTACGGCCGGATGACGGGCTGGGGCCAGCACGGCCCGAACGCCGCGTCCGCCGGCCACGACATCGACTACCTGGCGCTGACCGGCGTACTGCACGGGATCGGCCGGCCCGGCGAGCGGCCGGTGCCGCCGATGAACCTGGTCGCCGACTTCGGCGGCGGCGGGATGCTGCTGGCCCTCGGCGTGGTCTGCGCGCTCTTCGACATCCGGGGCGGCGGGACCGGCCAGGTCGTGGACGCCGCCATGGTGGACGGGGTGTCGCTGCTCTCGACGATGATCCATGGCCTGCGCGGAATGGGCCGGTGGGGCGACGAGCGCGGGGTGAACATCTTCGACGGCGGCGCGCCGTTCTACGACACCTACGAGTGCGCCGACGGGAGGTACGTGGCGGTCGGTGCGGTGGAGCCGCAGTTCTACGCCGAACTGGTCCGGCTGACCGGCTTTCCGCTGCCGCCCGACGAGGGGCTTGCCGGGCTCGACCGGACCGACCCGGCGAACTGGCCGGCGCTGCACCGGGCCTGGGCCCGGCTGTTCCGCACCCGCACCCGGGACGACTGGGCCGCGCTGCTGGAACAGACCGACGCCTGCGTGGTGCCGGTGCTGGACTGGCGGGAGGCGCCCCGGCATCCGCACCTCGCCGCCCGGCAGGTCTTCGTCACGCACGCCGGGTCGGAGCAGCCGGCGCCGGCACCCCGTTTCAGCCGTACGCCGGGAGCGATCCGCCGCCCGCCTCCGCAGCCCGGGGAACACACCGACGAACTGCTGGCCGAACTCGGCCTGGACGCCGAGCGGATCGACCAACTCCGCGCCGACGGCACCGTCGCCTGAGGTACCCGGGGGCCCGTCCTCACCCCTCCCGGTGCAGCCAGCCCAGCAGGTCGGACGGGGCGAGGGTGGCGAGCCGGCGCCGGTAGTGCGCCAGTTCGGCGGCGTCGAGGAGCTCCCGTCCCGCGCCGGAGCTGCCGCGCCGGAAGAACTCCGCCCGGCTCTTCAGCACACCCGCCCGGTCGGGCGCCAGTGCGGAGGCACGCTCCCGCATCCGGCCGAAGGTGGCCGCCTCGACCAGGGCCGGCCAGCGCGGCTCCGGCACGTCGATGTCGAGCCACCGGGCGATCCGGCGCATCTGGCCCGGCAGGTCCGCCGAGAGGTCGGCGTAGTGCACCAGCAGGACGTTGCGGCGGTGCCGCCGGGCCCAGGCGTCGGAGAGGTGCCAGAGCACACCCGGCAGGGAGTCGAGGTCGTCGGCGGGGGCGACGTCCCGGTCGATCCAGGAGAGCAGCCACTCGCGCAGCGGCGGCCGTGCCCGGGGCGGCTCCTGCAGTGCCGGCCGGCCGGTGAGCCGCGCCATCCGGTGCCGGTCGAGGTTGCCGCTCTGGTGGTAGAGCGACACCGCCATGTCCAGCGGGTCCCGGGCGACCACGACATAGCTGGCGCGCGGATCGAGGGGAATCCCGTCCAGCGGGGTGTGGGTCTTGACGAACCGGCGATGCGGCTGGGCGGCGAGCGCCGCGACGACGACGTCCCGGGGCTCACCGAGCCAGTCCAGCCATGGCGAGAGCTCGGCCAGCGGCGCCGGCGGCTCCGGGTCCTGGAAGACCAGCAGCGCGCAGATCATCTGCATCCAGGTGGTGCCGCTCTTGGACCGGGTACTGATCACGATGTCGCCGGGTCGGAACGGAAAGCCCTCCCACCGGGCGCTGTCCTCGTCGCCGGACCGGTAGCGGACGGGAACCTCTGGAGCCTCGGGCATTCGTCCGAGGATAGCGACCGCTCCCGGGATGGTCCCGGCAATGGTCGCCGGCAGGCGTGAGGGTCCGCGCAACGGGTATCCGGCCGGCCGGTGATCCAGACAACCGGGCAAGGAGCGGTATCCCATGGTGACCAACGCGGACGTACTGAGGTACCTGGAGTCGATGGACTTTCCGGCCCCGAAGGAGGACATAGTCCGGGAGGCCGAGCGCGCGGGCGCACCGCGGGAGGTCCTCAGGGCGCTGCGCGGGATGCCGCCGGTGGACTACCAGAACACCGAGGAGGTGGCCCGGTCGGCCGCCACCGACCTGGCGCCGGAGGCCAGTCCGGCGGAGCTGGCCGCGAAGGCCCGCAACCGTACGCACCAACGGGTCGCCCGGCACATGCGGCAGATCTGACGCCCGCCCCGGGAATGCTGGGCAGACGCTGGCGCGACCCGCCCAGGGCCTCGGTGCAGACAGCCGTGATCGCCCTGGTCGGGTTCTGCGTCGGCGTGCCGGCGACGCTGGCGCTGTCGTCGCTGATGGGACCGTTGATCGGCTGGGACGCGGCGGCCGTGACCTATCTGGTCTGGGCGTGGCAGGCGCTGTGGTACCGCGACTCCCGGCAGACCGCCGAGCTCGCCGTACGGGAGGACCCGAGCCGCCCGGTGCGCGACGGCGTGCTGCTGGCGGCCGGACTGGCCAGCCTGCTGGCGATCGGGATCCTGCTCGCCACCGACGAAGAGGCCCACGGCATCGCCCGGGACGTCCACATCGGACTCGGCATCGTCAGCGTGCTGCTCTCCTGGGCGGTGGTGCACAGCGTCTACACCGCCCGCTACGCCCGGCTCTACTACACCGACCGGAAGGGCACGGTGGACTTCCACGAGGGGACGCCGCCCCGCTACACCGACTTCGCGTACCTGTCGTTCACCATCGGGATGACCTTCCAGGTCTCCGACACCGACCTCACCACGAAGGCCATGCGCTCCACGGTGCTCGGTCACGCGCTGTTGTCGTATCTCTTCGGGACGATCATCATTGCCGCGACCATCAACCTGCTGGCCGGGCTGGCCCGCTGACCGTACGTCCGGGCACCGGACGGGGCGCCCGGCCGTGCTCGCACACAGCCCGGGCGCCACGTCCGCCATTGCCCCGGTGAATCGGTCGTCCGAACCGGACCCGTCCACCGGGTCGCGGCGGCCAACCCGAACCGGGCTGGCTGGCACCGCGCACCCATCTTATGGGCCGGGTCGCGTCGTCCGGCCAGCGAACAGCGGAAACTGTGCGGCAGAGCACGTTGTTTGGCCGCTCAACGGGCGATTTCGTGGTAACTGTCCCGTGGACGCCCGCGAGCCGGCGGACGAGCCGACTGCCCCAGGTGCGGGACCTCGACGCGGTGCGCGCCCGGTCAGCCGACCGTACGGCCGTGCCGGTCGCGGCTCTTCAGCCGACCGTACGGCCGTGCCGGTCGCGGCTCTTCAGCCGGGTGCCGGGCATCGGCGGCGCCGGCAACGGATCCGAATCGTCGTCGTGCACCCGACCGAACCGGGGCGCCCCGGCCGCCCAGTCCGCCCGTGCCTCGGCGATCTCCTCGTGCGACCGCCCGACGAAGTTCCACCACATCACCAGCGCCTCGTCGAAGGGCTCGCCGCCGAGCAGCATCAGCCGGGTCGGGCCGGCGGCCTCCACCGCCAGGTCGGCACGGCCGGAGCCGAGGTGGAGCAGCGACCCGGGGGTCAACGCGACGCCGCCGACCTCGGCGGCACCCGACATCACCAGCAGGCCGTGCTCGAAACCGGCGGTCAGCGGCATCCGGGCCGGGCCACCGTCGGGAAGCCAGAGCTGCGCGCCGAGCAGCGGGGTATGCACCACGGCCGGCGACCGGAGCCCGCCGACCTCCCCGACGAGGACGGTGACCGAGAAGCCCTGCTCGCGGAGCACCGGCAGGTCGGCGTGGTGGGCGAACCCGGGAGGGCCGGACCGGGCCGCCTCGGGTAGTGCCACCCAGAGTTGCAGCCCGTGCAGGACCGGCGGATGTTCCGGCGGCGAGTACTCCGAGTGCGCGATGCCGAAGCCGGAGGTCATCACGTTCAACTGGCCGGGCCGGATGAGCTGGTCGTTACCGAGGCTGTCCAGGTGCCGGACCTCGCCGTGCACCAGCCAGGTGACCGTCTGCAACCCGGTGTGCGGATGCGGGCCGATCCCCATGCCGGGCCGGTTGGCCACGTCGTCCGGGCCGAAGTGGTCGACGAAGCACCATGCCCCGACGGTCCGGAGCTGGCGCTGCGGCAGCAGCCGGCGCACGGTGGTGTAGCGCCCCAGCGGCACGTCGTGGCCGGGCAGCAGCACGTTGGTCGGCTCGGCGCCCGGCCCGGTGGCCGGCGGCAGCGTCTCCCCGGGCATCGGCTCGGTGATGCTCACCGCCCGAGCGTACGCCGCCGACCGGGGCGCGCGCCCGGCACTTCGCCGCCGGGCGGGGCGGCGCGGGTGCCAGACTTGCGGGCATGGACCAGCCGGTGAGATTCGGACTCAACGTGGACCCCAACGTCGGTGGCCTGGCCATCGCCGAACGGATCGCCGCGATCGCCGACAGCAGTGGCATCGAGTACGTCGGCGTGCAGGACCACCCCTACAACGACGGCTTCCTCGACACCTTCTCGGTGCTGACCTGGCTTGCCGGGCGTACCAGCCGGGTGCATCTCTTTCCGAACGTGGCGAACCTGCCGCTGCGCCCGCCCGCCATGCTGGCCAAGCAGGCGGCGACCATCGACGTGCTCAGCGGCGGCCGGTTCGAGCTGGGGCTGGGCGCGGGCGGCTTCGTCGACGCGGTCGCCGGGATGGGCGGGCCACGCCGGGCCCCGGGTGCGGCCCGGGCGGCGCTGGCGGAGGCGATCGACGTCATCCGGGCCTCCTGGGCCGGCGAGCCGTACGCCTTCCAGGGCCGGCACTACGCGCTGGAGGGGGTCCGGCCCGGGCCACGACCCCGGCACGATCTCGGCCTGTGGCTGGGCGTGATCGGCCCGAAGGCGGTCCGGCTGGTCGGCGAGAAGGCCGACGGCTGGTCGGTGTCGGCGCCCTACGTCCCGCCCCGGCGGGTGGACGAGCTCAATCCCATCATCGACGAGGCGGCCCGGTCGGCCGGGCGGGATCCGGACCGGCTCGTCCGGCTCTACAACGTGATGGGACTGATCGGCCCCGAGGACCGGGACGACTTCCACGGTCCGGTCGGGCGCTGGGTCGAGACGTTGACCAGGCTCCACACCGAACAGCGGATGAACACCTTCGTCTACTGGCCCGGTGGCGACCGGGAACGGCAGTCCCGGATCTTCGCCGAGGAGGTGGTGCCGGCGGTGCGGGCGGCGCTGGGGCAGCCGGGTTGACCTCGACCGCGGTCGAGGTTGTTGACTGGCCGTGCCGACGGCGGTTCGGGAGGGTGCGGTGCGGGCGGTATGGCTGCGGGAGTTCGGCGGGCCGGACCGGCTCGTTTCGGCGGAGACGCCCGACCCGGTCGCCGGGCCCGGACAGGTGGTGGTCGCCGTCGCGTTCGCCAACATCACCTTCGTGGAGACACAGCTGCGGGCCGGCACCGGCCCGTTTCCGCTGCGGTTGCCGACGATTCCCGGCAACGGGGTCGGCGGGCGGGTCGCCGCCGTGGGTCCGGACGTCGACCCGGCGCTGCTGGGCCGGCGCGTGGTCACCGGCACCGGTGGTTCCGGCGGCTACGCCGAACGCGTAGCAGTGGACGCCGACGGGCTGATCGAGGTGCCGGAAGGGCTGCCGCTGGACGGCGCGGTGGCGCTGCTGGCCGACGGACGGACGGCGTTGCTGCTGGTCACCGCCGCCGGGATAGGTCCCGGTGAGCGGATCCTCGTCGAGGCCGCGGCCGGCGGGGTCGGCAGCCTGCTGGTGCAGCTCGGCCGGGCGGCCGGTGCCACCGTCGTCGCCGTGGCCGGGAGCGACCGCAAGCTCGAACTGGCCGGGAACCTCGGCGCGGAGGTGCTGATCGACTATTCGAGAGCGGATTGGCCGGATCGGGTCAGGGCGGCCGTCGGCGGGGTCGACGTCGTCTTCGACGGGGTGGGCGGCGAGGTCGGCCGGTCCGCGTTCGAGTTGCTCGGCCCGGGCGGCCGGCTGGTCAGTTTCGGTCTGGCCAGCGGTGGGTGGGCGGAGATTCCGGACGAGGTCGCAAAGGAACGGGGGGCGACAGTCGTCCGGGAGGCGCTGACCCGGTCACCGGCCGAGTTGCGGGACTTCAGCCGGCGCGCGCTGGCCGAGGCGGCGGCGGGCCGGCTGCGACCGGTGATCGGGCAGCGGTTTCCGCTCGACCGGGCGGCCGACGCGCACGCGGCCATCCAGTCCCGGCGCACGCTGGGCAAGACGCTGCTGGAGATCGCTCCGGAGACGATGCCGTGAACTAGGGCAAAACGGGCGCCTGCCGGACGAGTGGTCTCGTCCGGCAGGCGCCACTGCGGTGCGGGTTGGTGCCTACCGCCGGGTGGGCGGTGGTCAGCCGACCGGGGTCAGTTCCCGCGAGCGGCCACGGCGGCGGCTCTTGCTCCGCCAGGCGACCGCGACCAGGACCAGGAGCACACCGGCGATCAGCAGCATGGTGCCGAGCGCGATCTGCGGCCCGGTGCTGCTGCCGGTGACCGGCAGAGGTGGCTGGCCCCGGACGATGGTGACCGTGGTGGTCGCCACCCGCCCGGTGGTCAGCCCGGTGGCGGTGATGGTCAGGGTGCCGGGGTGGGTGAACTTGACCCGGACCGAGAACTCACCGGTCACGTTCGCCCGGACCGTGATGGTCCGCGGGTTCTTGTAGACCGTCGGCGCCTGCTTGGCGACCGGCAGCATCGCGCCGACGCCTCCCGAGTTCACCGTCGTCGCCTGGCTGCCCAGAACGCCGGCGGCGAGCGGGGCGAGCGTGAAGTCGAGCCGGACCAGCTCGTTACCGCCGAAGCCCGAGCCGAAGACGGTGAAGATTTGGCCCACCTCGACCGTCGGATCGCTGACCGTCAGCGCCGGCGGCTGTGGTGGGTACGGTGGCTGTGGTAGTGGTTGCGCCGTTGCGGGCGACCCCGCGATGGCGAACGCGCCCACCGTGGCGAGCGTCGCCACGGCCGAGCCGATGATGCGGGATAGCCGCATGATGGATCCTCTCTACTGATCGCATGACGTTCACTACGGATCGCATGACTTCTTCTGACGTGCTGGCCTACTGGCCACACGCGGGTGCGGAACTGACACGGGTGGTCCATGGCGTCGGGCCGGGGGTCAGCCACAACTCGACCTCGCCGCTGGCCTTCGGCGCGGTCAGCAGGTCGACTTCCAGCACGCGGCTGCGGCCGGGGCCGACGTCGACGGCGAGTACGCCGACCCGGCGACCGCGTTCGACGCCCCCGCCCATCGGCTTCGCCCGGCCGTCCAGCCGGGCGGCGACGGGTGAGCCACGCACCGGGCTGAAGACCGAGACCAGCACCCGGGCGGTGTACGGGTCACCGGAGAGCGCGAGTCCGCGAACCGACTCGCTCAGTCCGGAGGCGGGCGCGGTGGAGCGGAGGGTGAGCCGGAGCCGCAGTTCGCGGCTGCCGTCCGCCCGGCAGTCGCCGACGGTCACCTGTGCCGAGCGCTGCAGGTAGTAGCCGAGCTTGGCCCCGCTCCCGTCGTTGAGAAAGACGCCGACGTTGTTGACCGTCTCCCGCTCCGGGAGTACGCCGGCCAACCGGGTCGCGACGAGTTCCCGCTGCTCGGCCGGATGGGCGCTCCAGAAGAGGATCCGGCGTTCGCCGACCGCGGTGCCGAGGGCCTCGGCCACTGCCCGGGGGTTGACCGGGCGCTTCAACAGGGCGTCGAAGACCGCCCGGGCCGACACGGCGAAGTAGTTGTCCTGCTGCACCGGCTGGTCGAGCCGGCGGTAGGTCTCCGACAGGAGGGTGCGGACCACGGTCGGTGCGGTCAGCGTCGGATGTCCCGGCACCGACACCGGCCCGATGGCGCGGAGCAGGTAGGAGAGCGCGACCGGGTCGGTGGCGAGTACCCCGTCGACGGTGCCGCCGACGTTCCGCCGGAACATCTCCCGGTAGAGGGTGGCCGCGGTCGGGAAGTGCGGGGTGAGGTTGACGTCGGCCGGATAGACGCCGAGCAGGTCGGTGTAGAGGGCCCGTTGCTCCTTGCTCAGCGGCAGCACGGGCCGGGGAAAGGAATCCAGCTCGGTGGCGGAGCCCTGCTTGACCAGCTTCACCTCGCCGCCGTCGGCCCGGATGACCGCGTACGCGCCGAAGATCCCGCCGGTCGCCCGGGGCTCGGCGAGGTTCTGGAAGACCGCCAGGTAGGTCCGCGGGCCGTTCCCGCCGAGCAGGGCCGGCAGCAGGGCGCCGCTGCGCCGTACCGCCGAGGTGACGTCGGCCAGCCGGTCCAGCTCGGCGAGGAGCCGCCGCACGGCGTCCCGGACCACGGGGGCGAGCCCGGCCGTCGGTACGGCCGTCATCTGCTCCCGCACCTGGCGTACCGCCGTGTCCGCCTCGCTGATCGACGGCATCGCGCCGCGCAGGCCGGCCAGGTCGAGCCGCCCGGAGGTGGGCAGCAGGGTCTGCGGATTCAACTCGACAAGCGGCGGGAAGGCGCGTCGGGCGAGTTCGTCGACACCGATCGCGATTTCCCGGACCGCCGAGATGCTCCGGCCGCCGTACGGGACGGAGCCGGCCGCACGCCAGCCGAGGTCGCCGGTGCGGGATCGGGCGGCGGCGGTCTGCTGTTGCAGCGCCTCCAGGGTCCGCCGCGCCTGGGCGGTCTCGCCGTCGAGCACCTGCTCGCTCAGTTCCAGGGCCAGGTTGGCGGCGTTCTCCAGGTTGCCCCGGGCCTGCCAGCCGCGCAGCCCGACCCAGCCGGCGGCCAGCGTCAGCAGGCAGCCGACGACGAGTGCGGTGAGCAGGATCCGGCGTAGGTTCCGCCGGACCGCCCGACGGCGCCCTGTGCGCCGCCCCGGGGAGAGGTCCCCCACCGCCATCACCGCTCTCCACCCGCTACTCGGACTAACCAGACACAAAGTGTTTTGTGTCCTATATCTCTATAGCACGGTGAACAGTTCGCTGTCGGTATTTCAAGTGCTCTTACGATTCTTTTAGGGATTACCGTGAGAAAGCCTCATTAATTGGCCTAGACAGCACGGAACCGACGCTCGTACGGCCTGCTCAGCGCCGCCGCCGGGTGGCCGCCGCCTCGGCGAGCAACTGCTCCATCTGGTCGACCCCGGTGCGTAGCGACATCCGGGCCAGATAGCTGTCCCGGGCCCGTTGCGCCATTTCCGCCCGCGCGGTGCCCGGAATGACCGCGGCCAGGGCGAACCGGTCGGCGAGCGATTCCCAGTCCTCCGGCGGGCAGGAGAGTCCGGCCCGGGCCCGCTCGACCAGGTCGGCGGTGTCCCCACCGGCGGAGGCGACCACCGGTGCGCCGGCCGAGAGCGCGGCCTGCAACTTGGCCGGCACCGAGCCACGCAACGCCGGCAGGTCGCGCAGGAGGACGAGCTGGTATTCGGCGGCGGCGTAGAGATCGGCCATCTCGGTCGGTTCGCGCCAGCCGAGGAACCGCACGTTGGTCGCGCCGAGTTCGTCGGCGAGCTGCCGGGCCTGCCGCTCCTCCGGCCCCGACCCCACGAGTACGAGATCGAGGTCGACCTTGCCGTTGACCGCGGCAGCGGCCCGGACCGCCGTGTCGACACGCTGGAACGGGCCGATCGTGCCGGCGTGCATCACCGTGGTCCGCCCCCGGTGCCCGATCGCCCGCCGGGCCGCCGGAGTGGTGCCCATCGGCCGGAAGAGACGCTCGTCGGTCCAGTTGAGCACCACCCGCACCTTCGCCGGATCGGCGCCCCGCTCGACCACCACGTCCCGCATCGACGGTGAGATCACCGCGATCCCCGTCGCCGAGCGGTAGATGGCGCGCATCGCCCGGTCCAGCAGTCCGGAGGACCAGCCACCGGACGCCGCGGCGCCGGCATCCGCCGTCACCCCCTCCGGCCAGATGTCCTGGACGTGCACCACCGCCGGCACCCGGCGCACCATCCGGAGCAGGGCCGCCGCCGCGTACGCGCCGGCCGGAGGGAAGTAGACGTAGAGCGCGTCCACCCCGGCCAGGAAGCCCGGCGCGGCCAGCGTGCTGCTCATCGCGTACGTCAGTTGGCGTACCGCCCGCCGGGCGGCCGTGCCGTCGTGGCTGACGTACGTCGGCACCCGCCGGATGCTCACCCCGCCGTCGACGGTCTGGTGCCGCCACCGCTGCCGGTAGCCCGGATAGACCTGCCCGGTCGGATGGTTCGGAAACCCCGTCAGCACCCGCACCTCGTGCCCACGTTCCACCAGCTCCTCGGCCAGGCAACCCGGTATGAAGGCGGGTTCAGGCGGGAACCAGTACGAGATGACTCCGATCTTCATTTCTCATCCCCCGATCACCCCGCAACCGGGCGTGACCGCGGTCATCGCGGTACCCGGCTGAGCTCCTCCGTGTCGTCCGCGGGTGCGGCGGCCACGGCACCGTTCAGGGGGATGCGCAGCGGACCCGCCGAGGAGGGTTGGTCGCCGCGGGTGCCGGGAGCCTTCTCCGCCGGCGCGCCACGCCGGTACGCCCGGTACTGCTCGACGTCGATCTTGTTTTCCTTCGACATGTTCAGGACGCAGCCGAGCACCCGGGCCGAGACGGAGTGCAGCGCCCTGGCGGCGGCGGCGGTCTGCGCGCTCGGCGTCTTGCCCTGCCGGGCCACCAGCAGCGCGCCGTCCGCCTGCACCGACACCACGACACCGTCGGTGAACGCCAGCAGGGGCGGGGTGTCGATGATGACGATGTCGGTCAGCTCCCGCAGCGAGAGCAGCAGGTCGGCCATTGCCTTCGAACCGAGCAGCTCGCTCGGGTTCGGCGGGACCGAGCCGGCGGGCAGGACGAGCAGGGACTTGTCGCCCCACGGTTGCAGCACGTCCTCGACCGCGACCTCGCCGATCAGCACGTCGGTCAGGCCGGCGCCCGACCCGAGCCCGAGATAGCCCGCCACCCGGGGGTGGCGCAGGTCGGCGTCGACGAGCAGCACCTGCCAGCCCGCCTCGGCGAGCGTGATCGCCAGGTTGCAGGCGAGCGTGGACTTCCCCTCCGCCTGCACCGCACTGGTGACCGCGATCACCCGGGCCGGCTCCTGGGCGTCCACGAACCGCAGGTTCGTCCGGAGCTTACGCATCGCCTCGGCCCGGGCCGTCTGTGCGGCGTCGCCGACGATCAGCGGGCTCGACCGGGCCTGCCCGTCGTACGGGATGCTGCCGAGCAGCGGTGCCGCGGTCGCCTCCTGGAGGGCCTCACCATCCCGGAAGGTGGTGTCGGTCAGTCCGCGCAGCAGGGCGAGCCCGACGCCGACGAAGAGCCCGAAGACCCCGGCCAGGGCGAGGTTGCGGACCGGGCGCGGCGAGACCGGTTCCGCGTTCACCCGCGGGCCGCCGACCACCTCGATCTTGATCGGCGGGTCCTTGGCGCCCGGCGGGGTCTCGATGGAGTGCACGAGTTTCATGAACTGCGCCGCCAGCGCCTCGGTGAGCCGCAGCGCCCTGGTCTGGTCGGAGTCGGTGACCGTCGCGGAGAGCAGGACCGTGTCCGCCTCGACCCGCGCGCTGACCCGGGACCGCACCTCGTCCGCGGTGAGCCCGACCCGCTCCTCCGCCGCGACGGTCTGCGCCAACCGGTCGCTGCTGAGCAGGTCGACGTAGGACTTCACACGCTGCTGGAGGAAGAGGTTGCCCTGGTAGGCGTCGGCCATCCCCTGTCCCGAGGAGGTGACGAAGAAGGTCACCGAGGAGGCGTACTGCGGGGTCGCCCGTACCGTGACGAACCCGGCGACGCCCAGCGCGACCATGACCGTCGCGAGTACCACCCACCAGCGTTGGCGCAGCGCGCGCAGGTAAGCGTGCAGATCCATCAGGCCCGGCCTCCTGTCTCAGCACCCAACAACCGGGACCGGGGCGCTAAAGACCTCTAGTGATCACAAAAAATGCGACAGTATGAAAAGTTCCCACTTGTCGCTTCACGGTTCCTACCGAATGTAGATGATTGAGCGCCCTCGGTAGTCGCACTCCGACCAATACGGCCGACAAGTACCGACGGGCGCCCTCGGCAGGTGCCGACGGGAGGGCGGGCAGGAGGCAGGCAGGAACGGCGCCGGCCCGCAGTGGGCCGGCGCCGTCCACGATCTCGGAGCTACCGGGCCGCGGGACCGGGCCGGCCCTCGTCCTCGTCGTCCTCCTGGTCCGAGTCGGCGAGCGCCTCCCGGAACTCGCGTGACAGGTCCGAGCCCGGCACCGCGGCCTCCTCGGCCTCCTCGGCGACCGCGTCCCGCTTGTGCGGCCGTTCCGGCTCGGGCAGCGTCGCCCCGCCGGCGAACCCGTACTCGTTCGGCTCATCGTGCCTGGTCATGCAGAGATCCTCCGTTCGGGCCACGGCCGGCGCCGGCCGACCCCCTGGCCACCGAAACGCCTACCCGCATCCCGGCCGTCCCACACCCGCGAGCCGTCAGGTCAGGTGCCGTACCGCGTCCAGCAGCAACCAGAGGCCGCAGATCCCGAAGAGCGCGCTGGCGCCGTACCGGATGGCCCGCTCCGGAAGCCGGCGGCCGAGGATCCGGCCGACGCCGATGGCCAGGGCGTCGGCGGCGACCATCCCGACGGTGGAGCCGACCCAGGTGCCGAACCAGCCGTGCTGGGTCGCCAGCGTGATCGTCGCCAGCATCGTCTTGTCCCCGAGCTCGGCGAGGAAGAACGCGACCGAGACCGCGATGATCGCGGAGCGCCGGGTTCGTTCCGCCCTGCTCCGCTCCTCCTCGGTCAGCGAGTCGCCGCGCAGGGTCCAGATCCCGAAGCCGAGAAAGGCCAGCCCGGCGCCGAGCGCGATCCATCCGGTGGGCAGTGCGGCGCCGAGACCGACGCCGAGGGCGACCGAGGCGAGGTGTACGACGGCGGTCGCCACGGTGATCCCGATGATCACCGGCAGCGCCCTGAACCGGGTGGCGAAGGTCAACGCCATCAACTGCGACTTGTCGCCCAATTCGGCGACGAAGATGACGCCGAAACTGATCGCCAGGGCCGTGCTGAAGTCCGCCATGTCACCCTTCCCGGTCGGGGCCGGGCGGGGGCGATGGCGGCCTCGACCCGGCATTGCTGCCAGAGTCGAAGGTCTCGCCCGCCCCATCGGGTGAGGCCGCGTGGCCGGGTGCGTGACACGGACGCACCAGCATGTCGACCACGACGTTGGGAGCTACTCCCCTTCGCTGTCGACGAGCCTACCCGATCGGCCCGACCCCGTCGGTCGCGCCCGTGTCGTCCCGGCCGGCGCCGGATCGGCTCAGCCGGCCTGGGCGAGGGTCACCGCGAAGAGACCGTCCTCGTCGGTCCAGCGGGCCCGCACGGCGAAACCGGCGGCGGAAAGCTCCGCGTCGATGTCCGACGGGCGGAACTTCGCCGAGATCTCCGTCCGCACCTCCTCCCCCTCGGCAAGGGCGAGGTCGAGGTCGAGGACCCGGACCCGCATCGGCCGGCCGGCGCGCAGCCGCATCTCGATCCAGCGCTGCTCCGGATCCCAGAGGGCGACGTGTTCGAACGCGTCCACCTCGAAGTCCGCGCCCAGCTCGCGGTTGAGCACGTGGAGCACGTTGCGGTTGAACTCGGCGGTGACCCCGGCCGCGTCGTCGTACGCCGGCACCAGCACGCCCGGGTCCTTGACCAGGTCGGTGCCGAGCAGCAGCCAGTCGCCCCGCTCCAGTGCCGAGCGGAGCGCGGCCAGGAAGGTGGCGCGCTCGGCCGGCAGCAGGTTGCCGATGGTGCCGCCGAGGAAGGCGACCAGCCGCCGGCCGCCGGTCGGCAGCCGGTCCAGGTGCCGGGTGAAGTCGCCGACGATGCCCCGCACCCGCAGCCCCGGATAGGCGGCGGCGATGTCGGCGGTCGACTGCCGCAGGGCACTGACCGAGACGTCCAGCGGCACGAAGGTGCCGAGGTCACCCCGGGTGGTCAGCGCGTCGAGCAGCAGCCGGGTCTTCTCCGACGAGCCGGAGCCGAGCTCGATCAGGGTCTTCGCGTCGGCGATCCGGGCGATCTCGCCGGCCCTGGCCGCCAGCACGGCCCGCTCGGCCCGGGTCGGGTAGTACTCGGGCAGCCGGGTGATCTCCTCGAAGAGCTCGCTGCCCCGGGCGTCGTAGAACCACTTCGGCGGCAGCCACCGGGGCACCGCCGTGAGGCCGGTACGGACGTCCTCCCGCAGCGCCCGGGCCAGGTCCTGCTCCTCCAGGTGAATCTCCAACGGATCCGCGCTCACCCACACACTCCTCTCGATCGATGACACCGCCTCCGGCGGCGTCCGGGCTGCTGCCCGCCTCTCATGTCAGTCCGACCGGCGCCGTCTCGACCCGGTCGGCGGTGCCGTGGACCAGGTGTCCGTCCGGCACCGGTCGCCAGCCCGGTCCCTCGTCCAGCGGTTCCGAGCTGACCAGCACCGACCCCTCGGCAACCCGTACCGACAACGCGTGCCCGCAGGCGCTGGCCACCACCGCCCGGCCGTCGGTGAGCAGCAGGTTCAGCCGGGAACCGGGAGCCGCCGCGGCCACCTCGCGGACGGTTCCGGCCAGCGCGTCGACCGGTGCGGCGCCGGCCCGGAGCCGGTGCCGCACCAGCGCCCAGAGCAGGGCGGCGTCGGTCGGGGCGTCCAGGGTCAGCAGGTCCCTGGTCGGCAGCCGGCCGGCCAGCGCCGCGACCGAGTCCGGCCAGCCGCGTACCACGCCGTTCAGGCTGAACAGCCACGGACCCTCGGCGAACGGGGCGGCGGCCGTCTCCACCACCGGCATGCCGACGGTGGCCGAGCGCACCGCCGCCAGCACCGCGCCGGAGACCGTGGCGGCGGCGAGCGCCGGCAGGCTGCCGTCGCTCCAGATCGGGCCGGCCCGGCGGTAGCGCACCGGAGACCCGTCGGGCGGGTACCAGCCGACGCCGAAGCCGTCGGCGTTCACCGTGCCGCCTCCGCGCATGTCCCGGGGCGCCCAGGACTGCCGGAGCAGCGAGTGCGGCGGATCGACAAGCAGCGCGGCCAGCGGCAGGGGCGGGCCCAGATAGGCCAGGTGACGGCACATCAGCCTGCCCCGCCCCGCCGGCCGGCCACCCGGACCGGCCCCGTCACGCCACCTCGTCCGGCCGGGCGTCCCGGGCGCAGCGGAATCCGCTGAAGATCTGCCGACGGATCGGCAGGTCCCAGTTGCGGAAGGTGCCCCGGCAGGCCACCGGGTCGGTGCCGAAGGAGCCGCCCCGGAGCACCCGGTGGTCCGGGCCGAAGAAGACCTCGGAATACTCCCGGTAGGGAAAGGCGGCGAAGCCGGGGTAGCCGAGGAAGGGGCTGGAGGTCCACTCCCAGACGTCCCCGATCAACTGGTGGACGCCGAGCGGTGAGGCACCCGCCGGGTACGCCCCGACCGGTGCCGGCGCCAGGTGCCGCTGCCCGAGGTTGGCGTGCTCGGGCGTGGGATCCTCGTCGCCCCACGGATAGCGGCGCGAGCGGCCGCTGGCCGGGTCCCAGCGGGCGGCCTTCTCCCACTCCGCCTCGGTCGGCAGCCGCCTGCCGGCCCAGGCGGCGTACGCCTCCGCCTCGTGGAAGCCGACGTGCACCACCGGCTCGTCCGGCACCAGCGGAGCGAACCGGCCGAAACTCGTGCGGCCCCAGCCGGCGCCGTCGGGCCGCCAGTGCATCGGTGCGGTCAGGCCGGCCGACGACCGGTGCTGCCAGCCCCGCTCGCTCCACCAGCGTGGGTCGGCGTAACCGCCGTCGGCGACGAAGGCCAGGTATTCGGCGTTTGTCACCGGGGCGGCGTCGATGGCGTACGCCGGCAGCTCCACCCGGTGACCGGGGCGCTCGTTGTCCAGCGCCCACGGGTCGGTGGAGGTACCCATGGTGAACGGCCCGGCCGGCACCAGCACCTCGCCCCGGACCGGCGCGGCGGAGGCCGGCGGCGGAGGCGCGGAGAGCACCGGCGGGCCGGCCCGGAGCTGGTGGGTGGCGAGCATCGTCTCGTCGTGCTGCTGCTCGTGCTGGGCGATCATGCCGAACGCGAACCCGTCGGCGACCAGTCGGCTGCCGTCGAACCGGACGCCGTCGAGCAGGTCCAGGACCTTGTCCCGGACGGTCGACACGTACCGTCGGGCCTCGACCGGGCCGAGCAGCGGCAGGGCCGGGCGGTCCCGGCGGGGGTGCTTGAACGCGTCGTAGAGGTCGTCGATGTCCTGCCGCACGGGCTCCCGGCCGCCGACGTCGCGGACCAGCCAGAGCTCCTCCTGGTTGCCGACGTGGGCGAGGTCCCAGACCAGTGGGGACATGATCGGTGAGTGCTGCCGGACGAGGTCGTCGTCGTCGACCGCCTCGGTGAGTCGGACGCTGCGGTCCCGGGCCCGGGTCAGTTCGGCGGCGATGTGGTCGCGCAGCGCCCCGGTGGGCCGGTCACGGAGCGACTCGGCAGGCCGGTCGCGCAGCGCCCCGGTGGGAGGGTCGGCCGGGTGGAGGTCGGTCATCTCGGTCCCTTCCGCGCGGCGGCCAGCCGCCGCGCCACTATCCGGGTGATCTCCTCGCGGGTGGCCGGGGGCAGACCGGTGCGGTCCAGCGCCCGCAGCGCGAGGTCGAGCAGGGTGTCGGCGGCCCGGGCCAGCAGCGGGTCCCGCAGCCCGTGCCGGGCCGCCTCGGCCCAGCGGCCGACGACCGGCTCGCACGCCGACCGGGCCGCGTCGCGGGTCCGGTCGTCGCCGACCAGGGCGGCGAGCACCCCGACCGGGGCGATCCACTCGGCGCCCGGCTGTGCGTCGAGGTAGCGGATCTCCAGGTAGCCACGGGGGCGTACCGGTGGGAAGAGGGTGCTGAGGTGGTAGTCGAGGTCGTCGGTGGTCGGTGGTCCGGGGAGGGCACCGGCCAGCCAGTCGGCAAAGGTGATCCCGGGCGGTACGCTCCAGTCCTCGCCGTCCCGGCGTACGCAGAGCAGCGGCGCGGCGAGTGCGTACCGGACCCAGGACTGCACCGGATCAATCGATTCGGACGCCGGTGACCAGGCCGGACGGGTCCGGGCCGGATCGATGAACTGCCAGGCCGCCATCCGCGCCGACGCCCAGCCGGTGTCCCGGCCGGCGTGCCGGCGGGCGGTGGCGAAGGTGGCGAGCAGCGGCGGACCGACCGCGTGCGCCACCGCCCAGCGGTCGGCGAACTCGGTCCTCTCCCCCGCGTCCAGGCAGACCTGGAGCCCGGCGGTGCTGTACATCATGGTCCGACCGGCCGCGCCGAGCCGGTCGAAGGCGCACCGCATCGCGCGGTAGCGGGGGGTGTCGACCACCGGGGTCGGCGGCCGGTACGGATCGATGCCGGTGTCGCCGAGGACGAGGCCCGCGGCGCCGAGCAGATCGGTGAGATGGGCGAACTCCGAGGTGGTGGTCTCGTGCAGTTCGCCGAGGGAGCGGCGCGGTGCGGTGGAGAGTTCCACCTGACCACCGGGCTCGACGCTGACCGTGCCCGAGTGGGGCAACGGCGCGGCGGGGATGTCGGGGTCGAGGGTGCTCGGGGCGTGCGGCCCCAGTGCGGTGCGGAGCCGGGCCGGGTCGACCGGCCGCTCCGGGACGGCCGCGTCGTGGACCGTCCATTCCAGTTCTACGCCGCTGAGCCGGGGTGGCCCGGTCTTGAAACAGATCTTGGCGACATAACCTGCGGCGTCATCCACCGCGCGCAGGATCGTGCCGCTGTCGAGGTCCGATGGCATCGGCGCGTTCCTCCTCCCTCGGTAAGAATCGATCTCCCTTACCCGGCTCTTCGAAGCCCAATCTCCGCAGATCCGCCCGGGAGCAGCTGGGCATATAACTTGACCGGCATATTACTGAGTTGGTATGTTACCGGTCATGGCCACGCCGTTCGAGGTCCTCGCCGAGCCGATCCGGCGCCAGATCCTGGACCTGCTCCGGGAACACCCACGCTCCGTCGGCGAGCTGACCGAACAGCTCGGGCTGACCCAGCCGGGCACCTCCAAACACCTCCGGGTGCTGCGCGACGCCGGACTGGTCCGGGTGCGCCCGGAGGCGCAGCGTCGCTGGTATGAACTCTGCCCCGAACCCCTCGCCGAGCTCGACGCCTGGCTGGCACCGTACCGATGGATGTGGTCCGGCCGGCTTGATGCTCTTGAACGGCATCTGGACACCATGCCACCGGCGTCCGACATTTCCGCCGACCCGGCCCCTGTCGCAGCCGTCCCCGAACGACGGACCGATCCGACAACGGAGGATCCGACGAGCGCGGATCCGGCAACCGAGGAGCTGCCGTGAACGAGAGCCTGGAGACCGCCGACGGACGACCCGCCCCGGCTGATCGCGTTCTCCTGGGCGGACGAGCTGTTCCGGATCGAGCTGCACCCGGACGGCCCGGGGTGCCGGCTGCTGTTCAGCCATGTCTTCGACGACCGGGCCGGGGCGGCGAGCTTCGCCTCCGGCTGGCGCATCTGCCTGGACGTCCTGGAAGGGCTGCTCGAGTACGCCTGGCCATCCCCCGGGACAGCCGCCGGCCCGGACGGATCGACCGGCGGGCGGATCCGGTGGGAACTCGTGCCGGGCACCGGGCACGGCGCCCGGCTCGTACTGGAGCAGACCGGGCCGGCCGGCGCGACCGCAGAAGCCGAGCAGGCCACGGCACTGACCACCTGGCGGGAGCGCATCGAACCGCTCGCCCGCCGACTCGCCGAGGAGGCGGACCGGCTCGGCACGTGACGGTGCCGTCGGCGACGGATGGATAACGGGACGGACGGTAACGGTGCTGCCGGCTTGACACGAAGCTTGCGAATATGTGCACTTGTGGCACTCCGCTCCCGCCGGCACCGGTGCCCGCTCAGGCAGCCAACCCCGGGCCGGCCCGCCACCGTCACGGGGAGGCACGATGCCACCACACGCAGCCGCGCGCGTCATGGCACACCGGATCGACCGGCGCCGGCTACTCGGCCTGGGGCTCGCCGCCGGGGCCGCTCCGCTCCTCGGCGCGTGCGGCGGGGCCTCGACCACCGGTTCCGACGAGGAGGGTGCGATCACCTTCCTCTCCACCCAGTTCACCCCGGTCGAGGAACGCCAGCGGTTCGAGCAGATCCTCCGGGAGCGGGTCAAGGGCGGTGCGGTCGCCTACAACACCGTGGAGCCGAACGTCTTCTCGTCGACCATCACCTCGCAGGTCGGCGCCGGGCGGGTCGAGGTCAGCCTCGCCGGTGGGCTGCACGGCGACTTCGCCCCGCACGCCGACAAGTTCGAAGACCTCGCCGACCTGGCCGGCAGGCTCGCCGACCGGAAGATCCCGGCCGACCTCGCCGACCTCGGCAGGCTGGCCGGCGGCGCCACCACCTATCTGCCGTGGATGCAGGCGTCGTACGTGCTCGCGGTCAACAAGCGGGCGCTGGAGTGGCTGCCCAGCGGCGCCGACGTGCAGGACCTGAGCTACGACCAGTTGCTGGCCTGGGCCGGCAACGCCCGGCGGGCCAACGGGAACAAGCCGGTCTTCGGCCTGCCCTGCGGGCCGAAGGGCCTCTACCACCGGTTCTTCCAGGGATACCTGCTGCCGAGCTTCACCGGCGGCCAGATCGCCACCTTCCGCAGCCCGGAGGCGGTGCGGGCCTGGCAGTACATGCTCGAGCTGTGGGCGCAGACCGCACCGGCGTCGACCAACTACGACAACATGCAGGAACCGCTGCAACGCGGCGAGGTGCTCTTCGCCTGGGACCACGTCGCCCGACTGGTCAACGCGCCCGCCGACCGGCCGGACGACTGGGTGATGGCGCCGGCGCCACGCGGCCCGAAGGGGCTCGGCTACATGCTCGTCGTCGCCGGGCTGGCGATCCCGAAGGGCGCGCCGGAGCCGGAGCGGGCCCGCCAGGTGATCGAGACGCTGACCACGCCGGACGTCCAGCTCGAGGTGCTGCGCCGCAACGCCTTCTTCCCGGTGGTCGAGGCGCCACTCCCGACCGACCTGCCGCCCGCCGTGGCGCTGGAGGCCGAGGCGGTACGCCGGCAGCAGGAGGCACCGGACGCCGTCCTCGCCCTGCCACCGGTCGGACTCGGCGCCAAGGACGGCGAGGTCTCGCAGATCTTCAAGAACTGTTTCAAGGAGATCTGCCTGGACCGGCGGCCGGTGCAGCAGGTGCTGGACGCCCAGGCCGGGCAGCTCAACGCCATCCTGGACGAGGTGAAGGTGCCGTGCTGGCGCCCTGACCCGGTCGCGGCGGGACAGACGTGCCGGGTGCAGTGAGCACCGCGCCCGATCCGGCGCCGACCGAACCCTCCCCGCCCGTACCGTCCCGCCCGGACCGCCCCCGGCGGCGGCGCTCCCGGGTGCCGACGGCGGCCCTGCTGGTCGCCCCCTCGGTGGTCTTCCTGGCCGCGCTCTTCCTCTGGCCGATCGTGGTCGGCGTCGGGCAGGCGGTCACCGGCACCGACGGGCCCACCCTGGCCCACCTGCGCCGGATGGTCGACGACCCCTACTTCTGGACGGCGGCCCGGAACACCGCGCTGCTGATCGTGGTGCTGATCCCGCTGCAGTTCGCGTTCGCGCTGACCATGGCGCTGTTACTGCGGGAGCGGCCGAGGCTGTCGTCCTTCTACTTCTACGTCTGGTGCGTGCCACTGGCCATCAGCGACCTCGCCGCCGGGCTGGTCTGGTTGTCGATCTTCGCCGACCGGGGCTACCTCAACTCCCTCCTCGCCCACCTCGGGCTCGGCGACGGCAACGCCTGGCTGGCGTACGACAACGAGGTCGGCATGTTCGTCGCGGTGCTCCTGGCCGAGCTGTGGCGGGCCACCTCCCTGGTGCTGGTGATCGTGGTCGCCGGCCTGCAGAACATCCCGCGCGACTACGACGAGGCGGCGGCGGTCTTCGGCGCGACCTACCGGCAGCGGCTGCGCCACGTCATCCTGCCCCAGCTCCGACCGAGCCTGCAGGTGGCGCTGATCCTGCGGACCATCCTCGGGTTGCAGACCTTCGCGGTCGCCCAGGCGCTGACCGGCCGGAGCTTCCCGCTGCTGGTCGGCGAGACCTACCACTGGTACGTGACGCTGCAGAACGAGCGGGTCTCGGCGGCGATCGCCCTGGTGATCCTGCTGATGTCGCTCGGCACCGCCCTGGTCTACCTGCGGGTGCTGCGCGATCCGGCGGCCGTCGGCGACCGCCGGTGAGCCGCATCCGGGCGGCCCGGCGCCGCAGCGTCGCGATCCACGCCGCCTGCGTCGCCGTCACCCTCTTCATGGGACTGCCGATCTATCTGATCGCGCTGGCCGCGCTCTCCAGCCGGGAGTCGCTGAACCACTTCCCGCTCGCCCTGCTCCCCACCGACGTCTCCACCGAGACGATGCGGGTCTTCCTGGACAGCACCGGTGTGGTCGCCGGGTTCCAGAACTCCGTCGAGGTGGGCCTGCTCAGCCTGGCCCTGTCGCTGGCCCTCGGGGTGCCGGCCGGCTACGCCGTGGCCCGGTACGCCTTCCGGGGCCGCGAGCCGTACCAGCTCTTCCTGCTGCTCACCCGGGCGCTGCCGATCGTGGTGCTCTCGGTGCCGCTGGCCCGGGTCTTCCTGGCCACCGGTCTCTACGACACCACGTACGCGGTGGCGCTGCTGCACACCGCGCTGGCCCTGCCCACCACCGTGCTGATCACGTCGGCGATCTTCGTGGCGGTGCCGGTCGAGCACGAGGAGGCGGCGATGGTCTTCGGGGCCAGCGCACCGAGGGCGTTCGTCCGGGTGGTGCTGCCGCAGGCGCTGCCCGGGATCGCCGCCGCCGCCATCTTCACCTTCGTCACCTCCTGGAACGAGGTGCTCGGCGCGGCCGTGCTCACCCTCAACCGGCGTACCCTGCCGGCGCAGGTGCTCTCGACGCTCGCCGACTCGCCGCTGGCGTTCCGGTTCGCCGGCGGGCTGGCGCTCGTCGTGCCGGCGCTGGTCTTCATCGCGTTCATGCGCCGCTACCTGTTGAACATGTGGGGAACCACGATCCGCTGAGGGGGACGACGTTGGCCGAGATCGTGTTGCGGAACCTGGTGAAGACCTATCCGGGGACCCGCAGCCCCGCCACCGACGACATCAGCCTGGAGGTGCGCGACGGCGAGTTCCTGGTGCTGGTCGGACCGAGCGGCTGCGGCAAGACGACCCTGCTGCGCATGATCGCCGGGCTGGAGTCGCCGGACTCGGGCACCGTCCGGATCGGCGGCCGGGACGTGACCGATCTGCCGGCCCGGCAGCGCGGCCTGTCGATGGTCTTCCAGTCGTACGCCATCTGGCCGCACATGCGGGTCCGGCAGAACATCGCCTTCGGGCTGACCATGCGGAAGACGCCGAAGGCGGAGATCGACCGGCGGGTCGGTGAGGCGGCCGAGCTGCTGCACCTGACCGAATACCTCGACCGCTATCCGGCGCAGCTCTCCGGCGGGCAGCGGCAGCGGGTCGCGGTGGCGCGGGCGATCGTCACCGACGCCGACGTCCTGCTGATGGACGAGCCGCTCTCCAACCTGGACGCCCTGCTGCGGATGGAGTTCCGCACCGAGCTGAAGCGGATCGTCGGCAAGCTCGGCACCACGACGGTCTACGTCACGCACGACCAGGCGGAGGCGCTCTCCCTGGGTGACCGGATCGCGGTGCTCCGGGAGGGCCGGGTCGCCCAGGTCGGCCCGCCGCTCGAGGTGTACGACAGCCCCGCCGACGAGTTCGTCGGCGGCTTCCTCGGCGCCCCGCCGATGAACTTCATCCGGGCCCGGGTCGACCGGAGCGGTGACCGGCCCAGGCTGCGCCTCGGTGACCAGTCGACCGCCGCCCCGGCGGCGCTGCGGGACTATCGGGGCGAGGAGGTGACGGTCGGCGTGCGGGCGGAGAGCGTCGAGGTCTTCGACGCCGACGGGCCGGACCGGCTGGCCGCCGGGGTCGAGGTGGTCGAGCCGACCGGGGCGGCTGTCCTGCTCACCGTCGAGCTGGCCGGCCGGCAGGTCAAGGTGCAGGCGCCGCCGACCGTCCGGATCAGCCCCGGCAGCCGGGTCTGGCTCGCCGTCGACCCGGACCGGATGCGCTGTTACGATCCTGCCGACTCGACCGCGATCAGCCTTCCCGGCTGAGCCCGCGACCGACCCTCGGGGCTGCGACCGACCCTCCAGGCTGAGTCCGCGATCAGCCCTCCGGTTGGGGTCGGCCGGGCCGGCGCTGCGATTGCGTACCCGGCCCGCCGGCTGGGTACGGTGTGCACGTGCTGGAATCCGGAGTCCTGCTGAGCGGGCGTTACCGCCTGGACGAGCGCGTCGCCACCGGCGGGATGGGCGACGTGTGGCGCGGCACCGACGTGGTGCTCGGGCGCCGGGTAGCGGTCAAGGTGCTGCTCCCCTCGCTGCTGGCCGACCCGGACTTCATCGCCCGGTTCCGGGCCGAGGCCCGGATGCTGGCCACCCTGCACCACCCGGGGATCGTGCAGGTCTTCGACTACGGCGAGGACGAGCTGCCCACCGGCCGGACCGACTACCTCGTGATGGAGTACGTCGACGGCGAGCCGCTGTCGACGCGGATCCGGGAGACCGGCCGGCTCGGCGTGGTCGACACCATGCACGTGGTGGCCCAGGTCGGCCAGGCGCTGCACGCCGCGCACCAGGGCGGGATCGTGCACCGCGACGTCAAGCCGAGCAACCTGCTGGTGCAGGTCGACGGCGCCGTGCGGCTGCTCGATTTCGGGGTCGCCCGCTCGGTGGACATCACGAGCATCACCAGCTCGAACGCGGTGCCGGGCACCGCGCTCTACATGGCGCCGGAGCAGGCGGCCGGCAAGCCCGTCTCGGCCGCCACCGACATCTACGCGCTGGGCGCCGTGGCGTACCAGTGCGTTTCCGGTGAGCCGCCGTTCACCGCGGAGAATCCGCTGCAGGTCGCGGTGAAGCACCTGCACGAGGAGCCGGGCCCGCTGCCGGCCGAGGTGCCGGGACGGGTCGCCGAGCTGATCCTGCGTACCCTGGCCAAGGATCCGGCCGACCGGTATCCGGACGCGGCGGCGCTGGCGACCGCGGCCCGGGCCGCCGCGAACGACCCGGAGGTCGTGGCGGCGGACGGCGCCGCCGGGGCCGGCGGTGGCGGCATCGCCCCGGCGGAGTCGACGGCGGTCACCGGCCTCGGCCTCCGGACGACCACGGCCGGTGCCGGTGTGGCCGGAGCGGGCGCCGCGGTGGTGGCGGGCGCCGCCGACGCGGCGGGAGCGGCGAAGGGGCCGAGCACCCTCGCCGACAATCCGGTGGTCGATCCCGGCGGGCGGGACCGCGAGCCGGGTCTGGGCATCCTCACCCTTGCCGGGATCGCCGCCGTGATCGGGCTGGGCGCGGCGGTGGTGACCGCGATAATCGCCTTCAACCTCTCCGACGAGGCACCGGCGACGAACGGGCCGGTCTCGCCGACGCCCAGTGGCAGCGTGACGGTCGACCCACTCGTCCCGGAGCAGCCCTCGGCCGGCTCGCCGGGTGACGATGCCGAGGCGCCGTCGCGGCCCCGGGACACCGGCCGGCCGACCCCGTCGGCCTCGCCGACGTCCAGCCCGACAGAGGACCCCGAGCCGACCGGCGAACCGACCGATCCCGCGCCCCCGCCGCCGACCGATCCCGCGCCGACCAATCCGCCGCCCACCGGTCCGGACGAGCCGCCGGCGAGCGGCGGTCCGGTCGGGCCGGGCGGGGGCTGAACACCACCCGACCGGGCTTGTCCGGGAAAACCTCGCGTTACCGGATTACAAGGTGATCAACGACAAATCGCTCTAGGGTGTGCACCACGTCGTCGGAGTACGGTGGGAGCCCACATGAGCAGGGAAAAGCTGGTTGTCGTCGGTCAGGGGTACGTCGGTCTGCCCCTCGCAATGGCCGCGGTGGAGTCGGGACTGGACGTCGTCGGCCTCGACCTCGACACCGACCGGATCAAACGACTCGGCAGTGGAGAGTCCTATGTCGAGGACATCACCGACCTCCGGCTCTGCACGGCGCTGGCCAGCGGCCGCTACCTGCCCAGCAGCGACTACGCCGACGCCCGCGACTTCGACGTCTGCGTGATCAGCGTCCCCACGCCGCTACGCGACGGCACACCGGATCTCAGCTACGTCGAACAGGCCGGCACGGCACTGGCCCCGTACCTCCGCCCCGGCTGCACGGTGATCCTGGAGTCGACGACCTATCCCGGCACCACCGAGGAGTTGCTCCGCCCGCTGCTGGAGCAGGGCAGCGGGCTACGCAGCCCGGACGACTTCCACCTCGGCTACAGTCCGGAGCGGATCGACCCCGGAAACCCGGACTGGCGGCTGGAGAACACCCCGAAGGTGGTCTCCGGGATGGGTCCGGCCGCGCTGGAGCGGGTGGACGCGTTCTACCGCACGATCGTGGGGCGGACCGTGCCGGTCGACTCGACCCGGGTCGCCGAGCTCACCAAGCTGATCGAGAACACGTTCCGCCAGGTCAACATCGCGCTCGTGAACGAGCTGGCCACCTTCGGCAACCAGCTCGGCATCGACGTCTGGCAGGCCATCGACGCGGCGGCGACCAAGCCCTTCGGGTTCATGTCGTTCCGGCCGGGGCCCGGGATCGGTGGGCACTGCCTGCCGATCGACCCCTGCTACCTCTCCTGGCAGGTGAAACGCCGGCTCGGCCGGCAGTTCCGCTTCGTCGAACTCGCCAGCGACATCAACCACGCCATGCCGGAGTACGTGGCCCAGCGGGTGATGGCCGGGTTGAGTACCCGGGGACGTCCGCTGCGGGACGCCCGGATCCTGATGATCGGTCTTGCGTACAAGAAGAACACCGGTGACCTGCGCGACTCTCCCGCGATCGACCTGGCGGCCCGGCTGCACGCACTCGGCGCACGCGTCAGGGCGGTCGAGCCGTACGCCGATCCCCGGCACGTCCCGACCGAGGTGGCGATGGTCGAGCTGACCGAGGAGGAGGTCCGGGCAGCCGACGCGGTCGTGGTGGTCACCGACCACGACGGGCTGGACTACGACATGATCGTCAGAACCGCCCGGTACGTCTTCGACAGCCGTGCGCGCTGCCGGGGGCCGGTCGTGGAGCGCCTGTAGCCGGGGGCGTACCCGCGGATCAACCGGCTCGGCGGGCGGACGTCCGCCGGGACAGGCGGCGGCCAGCGGGACCGCCGGCTCAGCCGGCGGCGGCCAGCGGGGCGGCGGGCTCGGGGTACCGGGTCGGCCAGCAGCCCCGGGCCATCGCGAGCCGGTGGTAGAGGTCCCGGGTGGCGGCCAGCAGCCGGGGCGTGCCGAACGCCTCCCTCGTCTCGGCAAGCGCCGTCCGCCCCATCTCGCGTCGCAACCCGTCGTCCGCCAGCAGCCGCAGCACCGCCCGGCTCAGCCCGTCGACGTCCCGACGGTCGCAGAGGAGTCCGGTCCGGCCGTGCCGGACCACCTCGGCGGTGCCGCCGACGTCGGTGGCGACCACCGGTCGGCCGGCGTGTCCGGCCTCGATCAGCGTCAGCGGGGTTCCCTCGTGGTCCGAGGTCTGCACCACCAGGTCGGCCGCGGCGTAGACCGCCTCCAGCTCCGTCCGCCAGGGCAGGAAGGTCACGTCGAGCCGGATCGTGGCGGCCAGCGACACCGCCTCGGCCAGCCGGTCGCCCTCGCCGCAGATCACGAACCGGGTCTCCGGCCTGGCGCGCCGGACCGCCCGGGCGACCGAGAGAAAACGGTCGGGCCGCTTCACCGCGTCGAGCGCACCCACGTACGCCACCACCGGTCCGGCCTCGGGCAGCCCGAGCGCCCGCCGTGCCTCGTCCGGCGCGGGCAGCGGTGACAGGCTCGCCCCCGGTGGCATCACCGTGTACTGGTCGGGACGGCCGACCGAGGCGGCCAGCAGGTCGTCGCGTACCCGGGCACCGACCGCGACCAGGGCGTGGCTGCTCCGGGCGAGCAGTCGCTCGGCGCCGGCAGCCAGCCCGCCCTCGACGGCCGGCCCGCCCTCGTCCGCCAGCCCGCCCTCGACGGCCGATGCCGGGCCGGAGAGCGGAGAGCTGTGGAAGGTGTGCACCCGGATCGGCACCCGGCAGGTCGCCGCCGCGATCCGGCCGAGCACGCCGGACCGCAGGTCGTGGGTGTGCACCAGCTCCGGCCGGAACTGACGGATCTCCGCGATCAGCACGGCCAGCGCCCGCAGGTTGTCGGCCGGCCGGACCGGGCGCCGGAGCGCGGGCAGCACCCGGACCGGTACGTCGGCACCGCGCAACCGGCGGTAGTCGGCCATCCCCGCCTCGACGGGGCCCGCATAGAGACGCTGCTCGAACCGGTCCGGGTCCAGCCCACGCATCAGCGCGCCGACCTGCGGCGCGGCCTCCCCCACGGCCATTCGGGAGATGATCCGCAGCACCCGGAGCGGTCGCATGACCAGACCCTTTCGCGTTCGTCGCGGCACGGCCGGCGACGAGGCGCGTGCGACAAGACCTTGATCCTGTTATACGCCGCGAGTCGCGAATCAACCTGGGTTCAGGGAAATTGGCGCCGACACCCGATGCTGCCCTGACCCCGTCCCGGAGTCCGTAGACGGGAGTCGAATTCACCGGACCGGTGACGGCCCCCGGGACGACGCCGAGACGTCCATTCCGGAGCCGAACGGTGCCCTCGCCGACGAGCGGGCCGTCACCGGCCTGGCCGGCTACGACGTCGAAGCCGTCGACGGGGGCATCGGCTCGGTGGACGATGCCTCCACCGACACCTGTCAGAACGATCCGCTCCGGGGCTGAGTCGACGTCTCCTGGCCCTGCCGGGTGATCGCGACCGGGCAGCCGGCGTGGTGCAGCAGCGCCTGACTGGTCGAGCCGAGCAGCAGGCCGGCGAAGCCGCCGTGCCCGCGCGAGCCGACGACGGCCAGCGCGGCCCCCTCGGCGACGGCGTCGAGGAGCGCGGGCGCGGCGCTCGCCTCCACCAGCCGCTCCTGCACCGGCACGTCGGGAAAGCGGCCGCGGTGCGGTGCGAGCGCGTCCGTCAGCAACTGCCGGGACGCGTCCAGGTGGGCCTGGCGCTGCTCCTCCGGCACCAGGGCGAGCGCCGCCGCCTCACCGGGGCCGGTCGGCAGCGGTGTCCCCCAGGCGTGCACCGCCAACACCCCCGTACCGAGGCGGTCCGCCTCGGCGAACCCGAAGGCCAGGGCCGCGTCGGACGCCTCGGACCCGTCGACGCCGACCACCACCGGACCCTCCGATGCCTCGGTCCGGACCACCACGGTGGGGCAGCGGGCGTGACTCGACACCTGGACGCCGACGGATCCGAGGAGCAGCCCGCTGAACCCGCCGAGACCCCGGGAGCCGACGACCACGAGCCCGCCGACCGGCGCGGCGTCGATGAGAGCCTGGGCGGCGCCACCGACCCGGAGCTCCGTGCGTACCTCGACTCCGTCGGCGTAGCGGCCCGCGCGCTCCGCCGCCGCCCCGAGGATCGCCTCACCCGCCCGCACGTAGTCGTCCGGGCTGATGCTGGCCGCCGTCACCGCGGCAACCGGCATCGCGGGCACCGGCAGCGGCACGGCGTACGCGTGCACCAGGCGGAGCGTCGCTCCGGTGTGTCTCGCACGGGCGGCTGCCCACCGTAGGGCCAGGTCGGCCTCGGGCGACCCGTCGACTCCTACCACGATCTGCTCGGTCGCACCCATTCCGGCCCTTCCTCCATCGCCCGGCCCGTCCTCCGTCGCGCCGGTAGCTGCCGCGACGGTGTGGACCGTCGCACCGTACCGGGCACGGCTGCCCGGCCGGCCCGTCCGGGTACCAGCCTCCCGGATTCTGCCACCGCGGGCACGGGGCGACGGTCGGGCGGACCGCGCCGCGCCGCCGACCTGCAGACGGCCGGCCTGGTCGGGGCCGCCCGGCGACGCGACTCCCGGCCGGCCGTCACCCCGGATCCGCCGAGCGGACGGGTTCCTGCCGTTCGTCGGCGATCCGGCGCAGCGTCGTCACCTCGGCCCGCAGGTCCTGCAGCTCGGTCAGCAACCGTTCGACGTCGCCCTTGGTCGCCTCGGTCGAGCGCTCGCTCGTGGAGATCCGGTCGACGATCCAGGTCGCGAGGGATCCGGTGACGAAACCGATCAGCCCGATGCCGCCGATCATGAGACCGAGCGCGACCAGCCGTCCCGCCGTCGTGGTCGGATAGAAGTCGCCGTAGCCGACGGTCGTGATCGTGACGACGCCCCACCAGAGCGCCTCCGGATAGCTCTGGATGTTGCCGTCGGGGCTGCCCCGCTCGACATCGAGAATCGCCAGCGCGCCGACGGCGACCAGCAGCACGGTGGTGGCACCGACGTAGACGGCGAGCCGGCCCCGGGTCCATGCCTCCGCACGGCGGTTGAGGACCATGAGGGCTGTCACGAGGCGCAGCATCCGCAGCGGACGCAGCACGGGCAACGCCAGGACGGCCAGGTCGAAGAGGTGGGACCGGAAGAACCGCCAGCGGTCGGTGCTCAACACGAGGCGGACCAGATAGTCGATGCCGAAGAGTGCCCAGATGACCAGGTTGGTGATCTCACAGACGGCTGCCAGGGTCGGTGAGAGACCGGGCCGCAGGATCGGAACGGCGTACACCCCGATGAAGAGCACGGCCAGCACGGTCAGCGCTCCGGCCGTCCGCCGTTCCCACCGGTCGAGCTTGCTGTCGGAAGCAGAGGACATGACGGCCAGCATGCCCGATCGGCGCGACCCGGACCACGCCCGCCGGGCACTACGGGCGTCGCCGCCGTGCCGCCGGGACGGGACGGGCGTCGAAGTCGGCCCTGTGGTCGGCCGCCCACTCCCGGAAGCCGCGTGCCGGCGTCCCGGTCACCTCCTGCACGGTCCCGGTCACCGGCTCCGGCTCGGTGACCAGACCCGACCAGTACGCGAGCGACCCGTCGACGAGGCCGGCGTCTCCCCAGGCGGCGACGAGCTCCCGGCGGGCCTGCTCCACCGGGATCTCCACCCAGCGCACCGGCCGGCCCACCGCCTCGCCGATCAGGCGAACCTGTTCGGCCTGGGTCACCGTCGCCGGGCCGGTGAGCACGTATTTCCGTCCGGCATGTCCGTCCCCGGTGAGTGCCCGGACCGCCACCGCCGCGATGTCCCGCTCGTGGATCAGCGAGCGGGCGGCGTCGCCGTACACCCAGCGGACCGTTCCGGTGGTGCGGATCTGCTCCGCCCACTCCAGCGTGTTCGTGGCGAAGCCGCCGGCACGTAGGAAGGTCCAGGTGGACCCCGACCCCTCGACGAGTCGCTCGACCGCGCCCCAGACGCCGTTGCGGGACGCTTCCTGGTCGTCCCGGACGTTCATCGCGGAGAGGTAGACGACGTGTGCGCCGCCCGCGGTGAGGGCGTCGACCGCCGCCGGCGCCCCCTGCGGGTCGAAGGAGGGCCAGAGCAGGAACACGCCGTCGACTCCGGCCACGGCGCCGGTGAGACTCTCCGGGTTGCCGAGGTCGCCGCGTACCGCGAGCACGCCCTCGGGCAGATTGGCGTGGTCGGGATCCCGGACCAGTGCCCGGACTCCGGCGCCCGCCGCCAGGAGCCCGGCGACCACCTCCCGCCCCACCTTTCCGGTCGCTCCGGCGACCAGGATCGTCCGCCGCTCGCCCATCCCGGGTCTCCTCTCGTGACAACGGGGCCGACCGTCGGCCCGGCGGTCCCGGTCGGTACCGCCACCCCCAGGCTCGTACCTGGAGATGGCTTCAGGTCAAGACGCGTTCCGGAGAGTGACGCCGGTGCCCCGCGACCGGTCGCGTTTGCACGTGATCGGGCTGTGGGTATGAGGTGCGGCAACAGCCTGGCGGGCCCGGGCGGCATCGCTCGCGTCGACCGCCGGGCACCGCCGGGTCGGTCCGTCCACACCCCCGAGGAGGCTCTCATGCGTTACGGATCGGTAGGCGGCGTCATCGTGCTTCTCTGGCTGATCATCGGCGCCATCGCGGCCGGCCAGCGCGGCTATTTCGACCGGAGCAACGACAACTGCGCCGAGGTCGGCACCACGATCGTGACGGTGGTCGCCGGCCCGCTCAACTACGTCGGGCTGAACCCCGAGATCGAGTGTGACATCCCCGAGCCCTCGCAGTGACCCCTGCCGGTCCAGACCCGCACCCGGCGTAGTCCGAACAGACGCCCGGTACCTCTTGACCAGATGGTGTGACGGCTCCGGCGGCGCGGCCGCTCGCCGCGCCGCCGGAGCCCGCCACGGGCCAGGCCGGTCAGACGGCGGGGCCGGATCGGGCCGGCGGGTCGACACCGACGCAGGATGGTTCATGGCCCGACCCGAACCGACTCCGATCAGGCGCGGCCCCGGTGATCCGCGCACAGCCCTCGACCCGCTCCCCGGCCCGGTCTGGTACGCCGCGTACGGCTCCAACCTCGATGCCGCGCGGTTCGCCTGCTATCTCGGCGGCGGACGCCCGGTGGGCGGCTTCCGTGATCACCCCGGCTGCCGGGACAGCACCCCGCCCCGCACGGACCGGCCGGTCCTGCTGCCCGGCGGCCTCTACTTCGCCCTCGAGTCCCGGACCTGGTCCGGCGGCATGGCGTTCTACGATCCGGAGCTGCCCGGCAGCGTCGCGGCGCGGGCGTACCTCCTCTCCGCCGACCAGTTCGCCGACGTCGCGGCCCAGGAGATGCACCGGGTGCCGGGCGGCCCGCCGGACCTGATCGCCACGGCGGTAGCCAGCGGCCGGGCCAGCGCCGGCCCGGGGCGGTACGAAACGGTGGTCTGCGCCGGCATCCTGGACGGGCGACCCGTGCTCACCCTCACCGCACCGTGGCGGGCCGGCGACGTGCCTCCGAACCCGCCGGCGCCGGCGTATGTCGCGACCATCACCCGTGGCCTGCGCGACAGCCACGGCTGGACCGACGATCAGATTGCCCGCTACCTGGCCCGTTGCCACGGCGTCCCGCAGGCTCCGCCACCGGCGTGACGCCATGTCCGGGGCAAATGGCATAGATGACAGTCACTTGACTGCGGGTCCTGACATTTGTCATAGGTACCCGTGCGTGACGCACCACGAGGGATGACTTAACACACTAGTAACAGCCCGGACCCGACCAGGAGACTCGGATGCATCGATGAAAGCGCCACCCAGGGATCGCCCGAGGAGCCGCGACGATGGACGAGAGATACGACGCCTACTGCGCCGTCGACCCGCTCTTCTACGACGCTCTCGGCACCACCTCCGCCGCCGCCTCCGGATTCGCGATCGCCGACCGACCGGTGCCGGCCGGCTGGCAGCGTGAGCCGAGCGACGACTGGCTGGTCTACGGCCCCGAGGACGGCACGCTTCCCCAGCAGGGCTGGAAGATCCATGTCTCGGCCTGCCTGGACAACGCCGACCGGGTCCTGGAGGGCGTCTGGGACTACTGCGTGCCGCGCGGGATGTCCTTCAAGTTCCTGCGCGGCCCGCGGATGCTGCTCATGCGCAACTCGAAGTACGCCCGGCGCGGCTCCAGCGGCAAGTTCGTCACCGTCTACCCCCGGGACGAGGCCGAGCTCGAACTGGCCTGCAAGGAGCTCGCCGAACGGCTGAGCGGGGAGGCCGGGCCGTACATCCTCAGCGACCTGCGCTACGGCGCCGGCCCGGTCTACGTCCGGTACGGCGGCTTCGCGGCCCGGTACTGCGTCGGCGCGGACGGCCAGGTGGTGCCCGCCATCGAGGACGGCACCGGAACCCTGGTGCCGGACCGGCGGGACCCGGTCTTCCACGTGCCGGACTGGGTGGCACTGCCGGAGTTCCTCGGCCCGCATCTGGCCGCCCGGAACGCGACCACCACCACCGACCTGCCGTACCGGATCGAGCAGGTGATCCACTTCTCCAACGGCGGCGGCCTCTACCTCGGCCGGGACACCCGGACGGACGCCCGGGTCGTGTTGAAGGAGGCCCGCCCGCACGCCGGGCTCGACGCCACCGGCACGGACGCGATCAGCCGACTGCACCGCGAGGCCGAGATGCTCCGTCGGCTCGCCGACGTCCCGGGGGTCACCCGGGTGCACGACGAGTTCACCCTCGGTGACCATCACTTCCTCGCGCTGGAGTTCGTCGAGGGCAGGGCGCTCAACAAGGTACTCGTCGAGCGGTATCCGCTGGTCGACGCGGACGCGACCCCGGCCGAACTGGCCGACTACACGGACTGGGCGCTGCGCGTCCACGCACAGGTGCGGCGGACCGTCGAGGCGATCACCGCGCGCGGCATCGTCTACGGCGACCTCCACCTCTTCAACGTCATGGTCGGTCCCGACGACCGGGTCACCCTGATCGACTTCGAGGTCGCCGCCCCGGTCGCCGAGGCGACCCGGCCCGCACTGCGCAACCAGGCGTTCGCGGCGCCCCGCGACCGGACCGGTCCGGCCGTCGACCGCTACGCCCTGGCCTGTCTCCGGCTCGCCCTGTTCCTGCCGCTGACCCAGATTGTCCGGCTCGTCCCTGCCAAGGCCGGACACCTCGCCGACGTGATAGCGGGACACTTCCCGGTGCCGCGCGACTTCCTGGACGCGGCCGTCGCCGAGATCACCGGCGCGCCCGGAGCCGCCGGCACCGGCCACACCGTCGCACCCGGCACCGGCCACACCGTCGCTCCCGGCACCGGACAGCGCGTCGCCGGCACCGGCGACCGGCGACGCAGCGGCGTGGCCGAGGCGCTGCGCGGAGCCGACGACTTCGGCGCCGACACCTCCGCCGACCCCTCGGCCTGGCCGCGGCTGCGCGACCGCATCGCCGGCGCGATCGTCGCCAGTGCGACACCCGAGCGCGACGACCGGCTCTTTCCCGGCGACATCGAACAGTTCCGCACCGGGGGCCTCAACCTCGGGTACGGCGCGGCCGGCGTGTTGCACGCGCTGCGGACGACCGGAGCGGGCCGCTTCCCGGAGTACGAGGACTGGCTGGTCAAGCGGGCACTGCATGCCGAGTCCGGCACCCGCTGCGGCTTCTACGACGGGTTGCACGGAGTGGCGTACGCCCTCGAGCACCTCGGCCGGCGGCAGGACGCCCTCGACGTACTCGACATCTGCCTCGGAGAGCCCTGGGAAGAACTCGGCGAGGATCTGGTGAGTGGGCTCTCCGGCATAGCGCTCAACCTCGCCGAGATGGCCGGCCGGACCGGTGAACCGACGTTGCGGCAGGCTGCCTGGCGCGCCGCCGCACTGGTCGCCGACCGGTTGGCCGACGGCGCCGGTGCGCCGGCCGGAGGCGACACCGCCGGCCGCACCGGCGCCGGGCCGCAGGTCAGCGGCGGGTCGGAGATCAGCGGCGGGCGGCACCCCTACGCGGGACTGACCCGGGGGCGTACCGGCCCGGCCCTGATGTTCCTCCGGCTCTACGAGCAGAGTGGCGACACCGCGCTGCTGGACGGGGCCGAGCGGGCCCTCCGGCACGACCTGCGCCGGTGCGTCCTCCGACCGGACGGTGCGCTGGAGGTCAACGAGGGCTGGCGGACCATGCCGTACCTGGCGCACGGCAGTGTCGGCATCGGACTCGTGCTCGACCAGTACCTGCGGCACCGGCCGGACCCGGAACTCACCGAGTCGGCGAGGGCCGTCCGGCGGGCCGCGCGGGCCCCGTTCTATGCGCAGTCCGGCCTCTTCGCCGGACGGGCCGGCATCATCGCCTATCTCGCCACCCGCGCGGCCGACGGCGGCGGGGCGGGCGGGGCGGTCGGTGGCGGTGGTGCGGGGACCGACCGCGCCGACGACCGGGCCGAGCTGGACCGCCAGGTACGGCGGCTGGCCTGGCACGCGCTGCCGTACCGGGGCTTCCTCGCCTTTCCCGGCGAGCAACTGCTGCGGCTCTCCACGGACCTGGCCACCGGTAGCGCGGGCGTGCTGCTCGCCACCGGGATGGCCCGGCACGACGAGCCGGTGACGCTGCCCTTCCTCGCGCCGCTGACCGGCGCGACCAGACTCCCCTCGCTGCCGTGAGGGGCACACCGAACGACCGACAGATAGGAGGAGGTGAACGAACCATGGCGCTTCTGGACCTTCAGGGAATGGAGCTGACCGACCGCACCGGCGGCGGTGGCGGCACCGGCGGTAGCCGGGCGAGCCTGCTGCTCTGCGGCGACAGCTCGCTGTCCGTGACGACCTGCGACTGATCAGGTCGGCATCGGGGCCCTGGGTGGGCAGACGTCCCCACCCAGGGCAACCCGTGTCGGCAGGAGGGTGGGACCCGTGACCGCCGACGGCGACCGGCTGCTCCGGCAGGCGATCACGTACGGCGGCGGCTGGACCGCCGCCCTCGGCGCCGCCGCGCTGCTCGGCGCGGCGGCCGAACTGCTGTTACCGGCCGCCCTCGGACTCGCGGTGGACGCCGCGCTCGGCGAGGCGGACCGGCGGTGGCCGCTCGCCGCCTGCGGGCTGGTCGTGCTGATCGTCGCCACCGACACGGTGAGCAACCTGGCCAGCGGTGCCGGCACCGCCCGGACGACCGCCCGGCTGCGGCACCGGCTGCTGCGGCACTTCCTCGCGCTGGACCCGCGCCGCGCCGCGCACTACCCGGTGGGTGACCTGGTGGGCCGGCTGGCCGGTCAGGCCGCCGACTCCGGGCAGGCCGGCAGCACCGCCGTGATCGGGCTGACCGCCGTGCTCCCCCCGCTGGGCAGCGTGGTCGCACTCCTGCTGCTCGACTGGCGCCTCGCCGTCACCTTCGGCGCCGGACTGCTGCTGCTCGCCGCCGGACTGCGGGCCTTCCTCACCGACGCCTCCGCCGCGGCCGCCGGCTACCTCGGCGTACAGGGCCGGATCGCCGGGCGGCTGTCCGAGGCGTTGCACGGTGCGCGCACCATCGCCGCCGCCGGCACGGCTCGCGCCGAGATCGGCCGGGTACTGGCACCGCTGCCGCTGCTGCGGGCGCACGGCACCCGCACCTGGACCGCCCTGGCCAGCGCGTCGGGCCGGACCGCCGCCGTCGCACCGCTGCTGCAACTGGCGGTCGTCGCCGTCGGCGGCTGGTCGGTGGCCGAGGGCCGGCTCACTCCCGGGCAGCTCTTCGCCGCCGTGCAGTACGCCGCGCTCGGCGCCGGCCTCGGCAGCATCGTGGCCACCCTGAACCGGCTGGTCCGGACCCGGGCCGGGGCGCATCGGGTCGCCGCGGTGCTGGCCGAACCGCCCCGGGCGTACGGGACCGCGACCCTGCCCGCCGGTGCCGGCCGGCTGGTGCTCGCCGGGGTCACGGTGCACGGCGCCGACGGCCGGCCCGTGCTGGACCGCATCGACCTGCGGGTGCCGCCCGGTGCCACGGTCGCGGTGGTCGGCCCGTCCGGGTCCGGAAAGTCGACCCTGGCCGCGGTCGCCGGACGGCTCCGTGATCCCGACGCCGGTGACGTGTTCATGGACGGGATGCCGCTGCGCCGGCTGAGCCCCACCGCCCTTCGGCACGCCGTCGGATACGGCTTCGAGCGGCCGGTGCTGGTCGGCGAGACGATCGCGGAGGCGATCACGCTGGGCTCGGCGGAGGACGCCGGGGAGATCGACACCTCCGACGGACGGTCCGATGCCGAGCGGTCCGATGCCGAGCGGCCCGGTAGGGGGCGGCTTGCCGGGCTGACCCGGGCGGCCGCGATCGACGATTTCGTGGAGCGGCTGCCGGACGGCTACCGCAGCCGGCTCGACGAGACGCCGATGTCCGGCGGCGAGGCGCAACGGCTGGGGCTGGCCCGGGCCCTGCGCGCCCACCGGTTGCTGATCCTCGACGACGCCACGTCCAGCCTGGACACCGCCACCGAGCACCGGATCGCGGAGGCGGTCGCCGCACACCCGGACGCACGTACCCGGCTGGTGGTGACGCACCGGGTGCGGACCGCCGCCGGAGCCGACCTGGTCGCCTGGCTGGAGGCCGGCCGGCTGCGCGGCTTCGGCCCGCACCGGGAGCTGTGGCGGGACCCGGACTACCGAGCCGTCTTCTCCGGCTCGGCAGCGTCCCACCCCGAGTCGGCAGACCTGCCGGCAGCATCCCACCCCGAGCCGGCAGAATCCCACCCCGAGCCTGCGGCCCGATGAAGAACGTCGTCCGGTTCACCGCCGCCGCGCTGCGTCGCCGGCACCGCCCGCTCGGCCGGCTCGCCGGCTGGTCGGCCGCCGAGGCGCTGCCGGCGCTGCTCGCCGGTCACCTGACCGCCCGCGCCGTGGACGAGGGGTTCCTGGCCGGGCGACCGGGCGTCGGGCTGGCCTGGCTGGGCGTACTGGCCGGCGCGGTCGGGATCGGCGCATTCGGCACCCGCCGGGCGTACGCCTGCCTCGGCGACGTCGTCGAGCCGTTCCGGGATGAGCTGGCGGAGCGCGTCGTCACCGGGGCGCTGCTCCGGTCGACCGGCGCCGGGGCCCGGCCGGAGACCTCGGCGGTGGCCCGGCTGACCCATCAGGTGGAGATCGTCCGGGACACCTTCGCCGGACTGGTGATGGTGGTACGCGGGTTCCTGTTCACGGCCGGAGCGGCTCTGCTCGGGCTCTCCTCGCTGACCCCGGTCGTCGCGGCAGTGGTCGCCGTACCGCTGCTCGCCGGGCTGGTGCTCTTCGCCGCCGCACTGCCGACGATGGCCGGCCGGCAGCGCGACTACGTACGCGCCGACGAAAGGCTCGGCGAGGCGGCCGGCGCCGCGTTCGCCGGCCACCGCGACGTGGTGGCCTGCGGAGCGCAGGAGTTCGTCGCCGAGCGGGTGGGCCGGCAGGTGGACCGGCAGGCCGGCGCCGAACGTGCGCTGGCCCGGATGGCGGCGCTACGCAGCCTGAGTCTCGCGGTCGGTGGCTGGCTGCCGCTCGCCGTCCTGCTGCTGGCCGCACCGTGGCTGGTCCGGCGCGGGCTCACCGCCGGTGCGGTGCTCGGCGCCCTGGTCTACGTCGCCACCGGGCTCCAGCCCGCGCTGCACGCGCTGGTGCAGGGCGTGGCCAGCGGCGGGCTCCGGTTTGCCGTGACCCTGGACCGCATCCTCACCGCCACGGCACCGCCGGGCGCCGGGACGGCAGCACCGGCCGCTCCGGGCGCCGGAACGGCACGGCGCGGTGTCGAGCCGGTGCCGCTCGGCGCCGTCCCGGTCACGGGCGACGGAACGGCAGAGCCGGTGCCCCGGGCCGAGGTGCGCGGCCTCACCTTCCGGTACGGTGCCCGGGCCCGCCCGGTCCTCGACGGCTTCGACCTCACCCTGACCGAGGGAGCTCACCTGGCGGTGGTGGGGCCGAGCGGCGCCGGCAAGTCCACCCTGGCCGGACTCCTGGCCGGGCTGCTCCGACCGGAGGCCGGCACGGTGCGGCTCGGCGGGGTGCCGGTCGCCGGGGCAGACCCGGCGGTCCTGGCCCGGCACCGGGTACTCATCCCCCAGGAGGCGTACGTCTTCGCCGGCACGCTCCTGGACAACCTGCGTTACCTCCGCCCCGACGCGCCACACGGTCAGGTGGAGGCCGCGGTGGACGTCCTCGGCCTGCGACCACTGGTACGCCGGCTCGGCGGGCTGGCGGCGACCGTGGACCCGCCGACGCTCTCCGCCGGTGAACGGCAGCTCGTCGCGGCGGTGCGGGCGTACCTCTCCCCCGCGCCGCTGGCGATCCTGGACGAGGCGACCTGTCATCTGGACCCGGTGGCCGAGGAGACGGTCGAACGGGCCTTCGCCGCCCGCCCCGGCGCGCTGGTGGTGATCGCCCACCGGATCAGCTCGGCGCTGCGCGCCCGGCACGTCCTGATCCTCGACGGCGGACGCCCGATGCGCGGCCGGCACGACGAGGTGCTGGCCCGCTCGGCGACCTACCGGGAGCTGGTCGGGCACTGGCAGGGCCAGCCGGCGGCCTGAAACGCCACCGGGGGCGGCGTCTCCGGGTTTCCGGCATGTCCGCCACGGTCACGTCGATATAGAGTTTTCTCGATGCGATCCATGCACGTCCTCGGCCTCAGCGCGCTGTCGCACGACGCGTCGGCATGCGTGGTACGGGGCGACGAGATCCTCTTCGCCGGCCACGCGGAACGCTACTCACGCCGGAAGAACGATCCCGACCTCTCCCCCGGCCTGATCGCCGAGGCGCTCGCCTTCGGCCGCCCGGACCTGATCGCCTGGTACGAGCGCCCGCTGCGGAAGAAGCTGCGGCACGTCCGGGCCGGCCAGTTCCGGCACGCCGTGACAACCTCCGACCTACCCCACCGCTACCTGGCCCGGCTCGGCCTGCCGGAGCTGCGCGGCGTGCCGATCCGGTACGTCGGTCACCACCATTCGCACGCCGCCGCAGGGCACCTCACCAGCGGCGAGCGGCACACCGCCGTCCTCACCGCCGACGCGATCGGCGAGTTCGAGACACTGACCCTGGGCGAGTTCCGGGACGGGGCCTACCGGATCTTCACCCGCTGCCGCTACCCGCACAGCCTCGGGCTGCTCTACAGCGCCTTCACCCGGCGCTGCGGATTCAAGCCGAACGAGGAGGAGTTCATCGTGATGGGGCTGGCCGCCCTCGGCCGCCCCCGGTACGTCGCACAGATCAGGGCCGACCTGATCGAGCCCACCCCGCCCACCTTCCGGCTCCGCCGCAACGTGCACCGGGGCATCGGCGACTGGCAGCCCCGGGCCGATCCGGCGGACCTGGCCGCGAGCATCCAGGTGGTGACCGAGGAGATCCTGCTCGGGGCGGCGCGCTGGCTGCGTGACCGGGTCGACGCGGCGACACTGACCGTGATGGGCGGATTGGGCCTCAACTGCGTCGCCAACGAGTTGCTGGCCCGCCACAGCGGCTTCGACCGGATAACCCTGCTACCGAACCCGGGCGACGCCGGGTCGAGCCTCGGCGCGGCGGCTGCCGTCCTCGGTCACCAGCTCACCTGGACCGGGCCGTACCTGGGCACCCCGATCGAGGGTGCCTACCCGGTCGCCGAGCTGGCCGAGGCGCTGGCCGCCGGCGCGGTGGTCGGGGTGGCCCGGGGACGCGCCGAGTTCGGTCCCCGGGCGCTGGGCAACCGCTCGCTGCTGGCCGATCCCCGCGGCCCGGAGAGCCGGGACCGGGTCAACCGGGTGAAGGGACGGGAGCCGTTCCGCCCCTTCGCCCCGGTGGTCCGACAGGAGGTCGCCGGCCGCTATTTCGACATGCCGGTGGAGGCGTCGCCGTACATGCAGTTCACCGCCAGGTGCCGGGATCCGCGGGCGTTTCCCGGCGTCGTCCACGTGGACGGGACGTCCCGGGTACAGACCGTGACCCGGCGGCAGCATCCGGGCCTGTACGACCTGCTCGGCGAGTACGAGCGGAGGACCGGCTGCCCGGTCCTGCTCAACACGAGCCTCAACCTCAAGGGTGAGCCCCTGGTCAACGACGCCACCGACGCCCGCCGGTTCAGCAGCCGCACCGGCGTGCCGGTGCTGTGACCCGCGCCGGTCAGGGCCGGGCGGCCGGCGGACGGACCCTCCGCACACGGACCCTCCGCACCACCCGTGAAATCCGACCCCCGTCAGATCCAACCCCTCTCCCGGGCGATCCGGATCGCCTCGATCCGGGTACGGGCGCCGGTCTTGCCGGCGATCCGGGACAGGTGGTTGCGCACGGTGCCGGCGGACAACGACAGCTTGCTGGCGATCTCCACCACCGGCCATCCCTCGGCGGCGATCTCCAACACCTCCACCTCCCGCTCGGTGAGCGGGTTCTCCCTACTGAGCGCCGCAGCCACCAGATCCGCGTCGACCACGGAGCCACCGCGGGCGAGCCGACGGACCGCGTCGACCACCCGTTCCGGGGCGACGTCACTGCCGAGGAACCCGAGGCGTTGGCAGTGGGCACGCAGTGCGTTTCCGAGCATCCGGGGTCGGCGCGGATCGACCAGTACCAGGACCGGTGGTGGTTCGGACGGCGCGATCCCCCCGGAAAGCGCCGCCGCCCCGAAGAGCTTGACGTCCGTGACGGCCACGTCGGGGCGCTGCATCCGCAGCGCCGCGCCGATGTCCTCGGCCCGGTCCACCTCCGCGACGACCTCGATGTCCTTCTGGGTGGTGAGCACGAAGGCCAGGGCCCCGCGGATGAGGGCACCGTTCAGCGCGAGCAGCGTTCGGATCACGTTCCCCCCTGCTACATGTCATCACTAGATCACCCCGCGTAAACATTCAAACATGGGCACGTCGAGTACGCCCGTTGGAGCGACCGGGACGCCGGCGCGGGTCGCGCGCCGACCCCTCCCGCACCGGCCGCCGGGTCCACATCTGCCGCGGGCTGCGGAAGCGCGGACCCGGGACGGTTCTCAGATCCATCCCGCCCGCTGGGCCTCGCGGACCGCCTCCAGCCGGTTGCGCGTCCCGGTCTTGCGCATGATCGCCGAGAGATGGTTACGCACCGTTCCGTGTGCCAGGAAGAGCCGGCGGGCGATCTCCTTCAGCGGCAGGCCCTCGGCGGCGACCCGCAGCACCTCCAACTCCCGACTGGTGAGCGGGCTCTCCGGCGGCTTCAGCGCGGCGACGGCGGCGCCCGGATCGAAGACCCGCTCGCCGAACGCCACGGCCCGGACCAGGCGGGCCAGTTCCGCGGGTGGCAGGTTCTTGTCGACGAAGCCCCGGGCACCGGCCCGGATCGCCCCTTGCAGCGCCTCCGGCGTGAGCTGCGTGCTCAGCGCCAGGACCAAGCTGTCCGGTGCCTCCACCCCCAACCGCGTCACCACGTCCAGCATGTCGGCGCCGGGAAGCTCCATGTCGACCACGACCACGTCCGGACGTCGTCGCCGGGAGACCGCCACCAGCTCTCCGGGGTCGTGGAGGTCCGCCACCACGTCCAGGTCCTCCTCACTCGACAACACAGCTCGCAACGCTCCCCGTAACAAACCCATCTCCTCCACGATCACAATGCGGATCACGAGGTCACTCCGATCTCGGTACACAGACTCAGCGACTGCCTCGGCGTCCGGACGGACCTGCCGTCCGGTTCCGATCACGAGCACGACTGGCTAGGGCACGCCGGCCAGGCCCGGGTACCTCGACGGGTACGGTGGGCCGTCATGCGCCGACGGGAGGTGCCACCGGGCAGACCCGGACCGGGCCTACCAGGGTGGTGACGGAGTGCGACCTTCAGATGCGGCCGCCGGAGGCGGTCAGCCGGGCAAGGCTGGTACGCCGGGCGTCCGGCCCGCAGGGGCGACGTCCTCGTACGGGGCGAGCGACGGGGCTCGGGTGGGCGGCTGCCAGCCGACCGTGACCGGCAGCGCGACGGCCTGTCCGCCGCCGGACGCCGCCGGACCGGCCCGGTTGGTGCCGGCTCCGGTGTCGAAGGGCGGGTGGGGAGCGGACGTCGGCCCCGACGGCTCGCTCCGGAGGGTCACGCGGGCCGCGGCCCGACCACCGCCCACAGGGCTGACGGCATCCGGTGCGAACGACTGCGCTGACGACGCGGAGAGCCCGGGTGGCGGCCCGGCGGAGACGGACGGTGGCGCCGCGGTCTGGCCGAGTGGTGGCGACGGCGCCATCGGTGGCCCCGTGGCGGCGGGTCTGACGGCCGCTACGACCGGCGGCGACACGAGCACTCGCAGCGAGGGCTCGTCGCCGTGCGGTGCGTCGGCGACCTCGCCGACCTCGCCGACGACGTCCGGCACGGCCCTCACCAGACCCGGCACCCCGTCGACCAGCGGTGGGCCGGTCCCGACGACCGCGGGGACCGCTCCGACGACCGCCGGCACAGCGCCCACCACCGCCGGCACGGTGCCCACCAGGTCTGGTAGTCCGCCCCGATGCGGTGCCGGCGCGGAAGCGCGCTGCTCGGACCCGGACCCGGGCGCCGGACGGCCCCCTGCCGGATGCGAGGAGTCGTCGCCCTCGGAACCGGCCCTCCCGCGGGCAGGCTCAGGACGATCCGCCGCGCGGGCACGCTCGGGACGCTCCGCGACACGGGCACGCTCGGGACGCTCCGCGACACGGGCACGCTCGGAGTGAGCCGCCGTACGGGCGCGCTCGGAGTCACCCGCCGCACCGGCACGTGCCGGACCGGACGTCGCCCGCCGCCGCTCCGGCGTCGCTTTCCGAGCCGGCGGTGTCGCCTTTTGAGCCGCCGGTGTCGCCTTTTGAGCCGCCGGTGTCGCCTTTTGAGCCGCCGGTGTCGCCTTTTGAGCCGCCGGTGTCGCTTTTTGAGTCAACTGAACGTGACCGTCGACCACTTCGGACAAGTCCGGCACATCCGACTTCAGCAACGAGCCGAGCGGTGGCCGGCTCGCAGGTGCGGTACCGCGGTCGGCGAGTGCCGGGCCGTCCAACGTCGCGAGCAGAAGGTAACCGAGCAGCGCACCGCCACCGAGCAGGACCAGTCTGGCCAGCAGCCGGGCGACTCGCGGCCCGGCGGCTCGCGGTCGGATCGCGGCCGGCACGCGGCGGACCGCTGGCAGCACGACCATGTCCCGACGGCACTCCTCAGTAGGCGGACAGAGACGAAAGCGTAACGCAGTGTCTATCACGGCGCACCCTCGCACAGCGGCGCCGGCTCGCGGGCCACACCCGGAGTGCGGGTTCATTCACGCCGCCGTGCGGGCGGAGCGTCACCGGGCGGTCCGGTCCGGGCGCCGACGGACCGTCGTGGAGGGGCCGGAGCGTGACTATCGTGGGGCGCATGGTCGTACCCCGCCCGTCCGGACTGCCGATCGTGCAGTTCCGGAGCCGGACCGGGAGCATCGATCTCGGCTGGGGCCATCCACATCCGGCTGCCCTCCCCGTCGAGGGCTGGGCGGACGCGAGCCATGCGGCACTCCGCCGCTACGGCGGTGCCGCACTGACCTACGGCCACGCCACCGGCCCGGGGCCGCTGATCGAGTGGCTGTGCGAGCGGCTGGGCGAGGTCGACGGCGCGGCACCCGAACCCGGTCAGGTCTTCGTCACCGCGGGCGCGTCGCACGCGCTCGACCTGGTCTCCGCCGTCCTCTGCCGGCCGGGCGACGTCGTACTGGTCGACGCCCCCACCTACCATCTCGCGCTGCGGATCATCGCCGACCACCGCGTCGACACCGTCGCCGCCCCCGCAGACGAGGAGGGGATCGATCCGGACGCCACCGCGGAGCTGCTCGCCCGCCTCGCCCGGCAGGGGCGCCGGGTGGCGATGCTCTACCTGGTGCCGACGTTCAACAACCCGACCGGGCGCTCCCTGCCCGCCGGGCGCCGGGCCGCGCTGCTGGCGGTGGCCGCCAGGGCCGGCGTACCGGTGGTGGAGGACGACACCTACCGGGAACTCGCCTACCCGGCTCCGGCGCCGGCCTCGCTTTTCAGCGCCGCCGAGCCGGGCACGGTGGTCCGGATCGGATCGTTCGCCAAGAGCGTCGCGCCCGGACTGCGGCTCGGCTGGCTCACCGCCGCCCTGCCGATCGTCGATGCGGTGGCCGCCCGCGGCTATGTGGACAGCGGTGGCGGGGTCAACCATGCCAACGCGCTGATCCTGGCCGAGTTCGCGGCGCTCGGCTGGTACCGGCGGCACGTCGAGGCGATCCGGAGCCGCTACCGCCGGCAGCGCGACGCCCTGGTCGCCGCGGTGCGCGACGAACTGCCCCAGGCCCGGTTCGCCGTGCCGGACGGCGGCTGGTTCCTCTGGCTGCGGCTGCCGCACCCGTACGCCGGCACCGAACTCCTGCCGCACGCGGAGGCCGCCGGCGTCTGCTACGTACCCGGCCGGCAATTCTTCGTGACCGACACCGGGCACCGCTATCTGCGGCTGTCGTACTCGATGTGCGATCCGGAGACGCTTACCGAAGGGGTACGCCGGCTGGCCGGGGCGTACCGGGCGGCGGGCCTGCCGGTCGGGTCGACCACCGGGCCGGTGGGCGATCCGGCGCCCGGCTGACGGCGGACGCACCGCCCGGGCGGACGCACCGCCCGGCAACGGACCGACCAACCGGCAACGACCGACCGGCGGGCAACGGACCGACCGGGCAACGGGCAGATCGACCGACCGGCGGGCGGATCGACCGGCGGGCAACGGACCGAGCAACGGACCGACCGACTGGCGGGCAGATCGACCGACCGGCGGGCGGATCGACCGGCGGGCGGTGGGGTCAGGGCCGGCGGCTGGTCCCGGTCAGGCGACGCAGCGCGGGTCCCACCGTCCATCTCGCCATCCCGGCCAGGTCACGGGCGTGTTCGAGAACGTCGGGCCGGGCCGCACCCCTGGCGACGGCGCGGTCCAGGTCGTGGCCGCAGCGCACCAGCACGGTGTCGAAGTCCCGCCGCACCGGTTCGAGCGACTCGTAGCCGAACGCCCGGTACTGGCGGGCGAAGAGTGCCCGGTACGCCCGCACCGCCCCGCCCAGCCCGGACGCCTGGGCCATCGGATCCCGGTGCCGGTCGCGGACGTACGCCGGCAGTTGGTCGGCGTGGGCGTGCCGGAGGATCCAGCTCCGCCGGTCGCCCCGCAGCTTCAGCCCGGCCGGCAGCCGCATCGCCAGCTCGACGAGGGCGAGGTCCAGGAACGGCAGCCGGGCCTCCACCCCGTGGCCCAGGCCGGTCCGGTCCAGCCGCTGGAGGCTGGTCCGGCACAGGTTGCGGATCCGGTGCCGGAAGAGCCGGTCGACGGCCTCCCGGCCGACCTGCGCCGACTCCGGCCCACCGCCGAAGAGGTCGTCGGCGCCGTCACCGGTGAGCACGACCCGGACTCCCAGGTCACGGACCCGCCGGAACAGCGGCACCGAGACCACCGCGTCGATCAGGTCGGCGTACTCGGTGAGCTCGGAGATCCGGATGGCCGCCCGGACGTCGTCGAGCCGGACGTCCCGGGGTTGCACCTCGATCACCTCGTGGTGGATCCCGAGGTCGGCGGCGAGCCGGCGGGCGTACCTCGTGTCCTCGCTCTCCGGGGTGCCGATGGTGAACGCCACGCAGTCGTGGTGCAGCTCCCGCACGTGCAGCAGGGTGAGGGTGCTGGCCAGCCCGCCGGAGAGCAGCACCCCGACGCTGAGGTCGGTGTCGACCCGGACCCGGATGCTGTCCCGGAGCGCCTCGCGGACCAGCGTCGCCGCCTCCTCGGGGTCGCGGATCGGCACCTGCCCGCTGCCGAGCCGGGCCAGGTCCAGGTACGGCACCAGGTCGGGACCCGTGGTGGCGTCGGCCCAGCCGTGCTGCCCGGGCGGCAGCTCCGTGATCGGCGCACCGACCGGCACCAACGCCTTGACCTCGGAGGCGATGTGCAGCCGGCGCAGGTGGCGCGACCAGTAGAGCGGCCGCACCCCGAGTGGGTCGCGGGCGAGGTAGAGCCGGTCGGTGAAGGTGTCGACGATGGCGAAGGCGAACTCGCCGCGCAGCCGGGTGACCGCCTCCGGTCCCCAGGCCAGGAATGCCTCCAGCACCACCTCGGTGTCGCTCTCGGTGCGCAGCGGCCGGCCGAGCCGGTCGAGTTCGGCGGCGAGTTCCCGGTGGTTGAAGATCTCGCCGTTGTAGCAGAGCAGCCAGCGCCCGTCGGCGGAGCACCACGGCTGCACCGCACGCTCCCGGTCGACGATCCGCAGCCGCTGCACGCCGGCGAGCAGGTCGGGGCCGATCCGGGTCTCCGCCAGGTCGCCGCGCGGGGTGAGCTCCGCCATCATCCGGTGGAACGTGCGGCGGTCGGCGCCGGAACCGAGGACAAGGACGATGCCGGACATGCCACTCAGCCTCCCAGTGCGGTCAGGAAGTCACGGCGCAGCCGGTTGGCGGCGCGCGGACTGACGCAGACGTGCCAGCGCCGGCCCTTGTCGATCACGTTCACGTCGCCCCGGCCCTGCCGCTCGACACCGTGGGACGGGGGTGCTGACCGGTCGGCCGGCTCGTCGAGCCGACGTTTCCGGCGACATCCTGGCTGGGCATCTGCGGCCTTCCGGCTCGGGCGTGATCCCGTTCAACGCCGCCGGTTTTGACCGTAACACCCGCTAAGAGCGGGAGATGGGGATTGCCGCCGAGCGCGCCGACCGGGTGGCTGGAGTGCCGACCCCCGGTGGCCCGTGACGTGATCCGAACATCGATCGATGTCTTGTAACGTTTTAGGCCACCCATTGACGAACATAGATCAAACTCTTAACGTACTCGACAAGCTTCTCGCACTCACCAACCGCTCACTCCGATCCGCGTACGGGCGCGGGCGCGCTGGCCCCGGGAGGTTTCGCGCATTATGATGAAACGTTTCAGGATGCTGGTCGCCGGCACCACCGTGCTCGCCTGCCTCGGCGTACTGCTCGCCGGCTGCGGCGACGACTCCGAGTCCGGCCCGGCCACCCTCCGGTACTCCTGGTGGGGCAATGCCGAACGGGCCGACCTGATGAAACAGGCGATCGCGCTCTTCGAGTCGAAGCACCCGGACGTCACGGTCACGCCGAGCTTCCAGGAGTACGAGGCGTACTGGCAGAAGATGGCGACCGAGACGGCCGGCGGCAACGCCCCGGACGTCCTCCAGATGGACTTCTCCTACCTGCGCGAGTACGCCGACCGGGGTGTCCTCTACGACCTGAAGAAGCAGACCGGGGCGAACCTGATCCTCGACGACCTCCTCGCCGGCTTCCAGGGCGCGGGCGAGGTCGACGGCGCGCTGTACGGCGTACCGGTCGGCGGAAACACCTGGAGCATGTACTACAACCCGGCGATCTTCGCGAGGGCCGGCGTGCCGACCCCGGCCGCCGGCTGGTCCTGGCAGGACTACCGGGACACCATGGCCAGGATCACCGAGGCGACCGAGAGCTACGGCGGCGGCAACTACACCGGCATCATCTACAACCTGGAGGTACGGCTGCGCCAGCAGGGCGGGCAGCTCTTCACCCCGGACGGCAGGCTCGGCTTCACCAGGGAGCAACTGCACGCCTTCTGGACCGAGGGCCAGGAGCTGATCAGGGCCGGCGTGGTGCTGCCGGTCGACAAGGCGGTGCAGATCAAGCCCCGGTCCGGCTTCGCCGACGACCTGATCGCCTCCGAACTCGGCTGGGACAACTTCCTCGTCCGGTACGCGGCAGAGGTCACCACCCCGTTGAAGCTGGCCCCGGTGCCGACCGACAACCCGGGGCAGCTCGGCCAGTACCTCAAGCCCGCCATGCTGCTCAGCGCGTCGAGCCGGACGGAGCACCCCGAGGAGGCGGCGAAACTCATCTCGTTCCTGATCAACGATCCGGAGGCGGGCCGGATCTTCGGCGCCAACCGGGGCCTGCCGGCGACCAACGCCCAGCGCGCCGCCGCGCACCTCGAGGGCCCGCTGGCCGAGGTCGCCGCCTACGAGCAGAGCATCGCCGACCAGTTGACCAAGGCTCCGCCGGCACCGCCGAAGGGTGCCGGCAGCGTGGAGGCGACCTTCATCCGGATCAGCGAGGAGCTCCACTACGGCCGGATCTCCGTCGACCGGGCGGTGGACCAGTTCTTCGCCGACGCGGAACAGAAGCTCGGGTCCTGACCGGCCCGCGCCGGCAGCAGCCCGGGAGGAGCACCAGCAACGCATGACGAGCAGCCGGACAGCCGTACGCCGGAGCGGGCCGGCGGGCCCGGAGCCGCGCACCCGCCCGAGCGGCGCCGGGTCGGGTCGCCGCCCCCGGCGCCCCAGCGACGCCCCCGCCGGCTATCTCTTCCTGTCGCCGTGGATCCTCGGCATGCTGCTGCTGACCATCGGACCGATGGCCGCCTCGCTCTACCTCTCGTTCACCGACTACAACCTCTTCACCACGCCGGAGTGGGTGGGGCTGGAGAACTACCGGCGGATGTTCGACGACCCGCGCTGGCTCCAGTCGGTGCGGGTCACCGGCGGCTACGTGCTGATCGCCGTACCGGTCAAGCTGGCCGCCGCGCTCGCGGTCGCCCTGCTGCTGCACCAGCGCCGCCGTGGCCAGGGCTTCTACCGGGCGGCCTTCTACGGGCCGTCGCTGATCGGGGCCAGCGTCAGCGTGGCGATCGTCTGGCGGGCGCTCTTCAGCGACGACGCGGTGGTGGACCGGTTGCTCCGGGCGATCGGCGTCGAGGTCGGCGGCTGGCTGGGCAATCCCGACTTCTCACTGCTGATGCTGGTGCTCCTCGCCGCCTGGCAGTTCGGCGCCCCGATGGTGATCTTCCTGGCCGGGCTGAAACAGGTGCCGGTCGAGCTCTACGAGGCGGCCCAGGTGGACGGGGCCGGGGCGTGGCGCCGCTTCTGGTCCGTCACGATCCCGATGATCTCGCCGGTGCTCTTCTTCAACCTGCTCCTGGAGACCATCAACTCCTTCCAGATCTTCACCTCCGCGTACGTCATCGGCGGCCGCAACGGCTCACCGGCCGGCTCCACGCTCTTCTACACCGTCTATCTCTACGACCGCGGCTTCACCGACTTCCAGATGGGGTACGCCTCGGCGCTGGCCTGGATGCTGCTGCTCGGCGTCGGGCTGGTGACCGCGTTCCTGTTCCGGACCACCCGGAGCTGGGTGCACTACGCCGGAGACCACCGATGACCACCACCGACGTACGCCCGAGCGGGGCGCCGGACCGGACGGAGGCCGGACGGGCCGCGACCCGCCGCCGGTGGGGCGGCCGGTGGGGCAGCCTGGGATGGCACCTCGGCGCGCTGGCGATCCTGGCCGTGCTGCTCTATCCGGTCGGCTGGCTGGTCGCCGCCTCCTTCAAGCCATCCCAGTCCATCCTCGGCAGCCTGCACCTGCTGCCGACCGAGCCGACCGTGGCGAACTACCGGCGGGCGGCCGACGGGCTGGCCGGGATCAGCGTGCTGCGCTTCTTCTGGAACTCGGCGATCCTCGCCGGGCTCTCGGTGGCCGGCACGGTCGCCTCGTCGGCCCTGGCCGGCTACGCCTTCGCCCGGCTGCGCTTCCGGGGCCGGCGGATCATGTTCGTGCTGATGATCTCGACACTGCTGCTACCGTTCCACGTCCTGATCATCCCGCAGTACGCCGTCTTCCAGCGGCTCGGCCTCGTCGACACCTACCTGCCGCTGCTGGTCGGCAAGTTTCTCGCCGGGGAGGCGTTCTTCGTCTTCCTGATGGTGCAGTTCATGCGCACCCTGCCGGCCGAGCTGGACGAGTCGGCCCGGATCGACGGCGCGGGCCACTGGGCGACCTTCTGGCACATCGTCCTGCCGCTGTCCCGGCCCGCCCTCGTCACCACGGCCATCTTCACCTTCATCTGGACCTGGAACGACTTCTTCGGCCCGCTGATCTACGTCAGCAGCCCGCAGAAGTATCCGCTGCCGCTGGCGTTGCAGCTCTACATCGACCAGACCACCCTCTCCGACTACGGGGCGCTGATGGCGATGTCGATGCTGGCTCTGGTGCCGGTCATCCTCTTCTTCCTGTTCTTCCAGCGCTTCCTGGTGCAGGGCGTGGCCACCTCCGGCCTCAAGGGCTGAGCCGCCGGGTCCGGCGTGACCGGACGGCTGAGCCGCCGCCGGGTCCGGCGTGACCGGGCGCCGGGGCTGAGTAGGGGTACTCGGGCGCCGCCGGCCCGGATGGGGCAGAGTCGGGGCCATGACCGCAGCGCAGTCGACCCGGACCCGGCAGACTCCCCTCTGGATCGCCGGCCTCGCCGGCCTCACCGCGCTCGCCTACTGGGCGTTCCTCGGCTGGGACCGGCAGAAGGAGACCGATCCGGTGACGGGCGCGGAGACCGGCCCGTACCAGGCCTGGCAGCTGATCGGCCTCGGCGTGGTGCTGGCCCTGCTCGTCTTCGAGGCCGGCCGCCGGGGCCGACCGTGGCTCGCCGGCGTCGTGGTGCCGGTGGTGCTCACCGTCGCCTTCTCGCTGGACGCCGCCACTTCTCCGGACGGCGACGGGCTGTGGGTGATCGGCGCCGTACTGGTGCTGCTCGGCTCGGCACTCGGCACCGGAGTGGTCGCCGGGCTCGGCGCCGCGCTGGGCCGGCGTACCCGATGAGGGTGCCGGCCGGGCCGGCGTGGCCGATGCGGTGACGACTGCTACCGGTCGAGCTAGCGCCGGCCGGCCGGTTCGCCGTCGAGCAGCGGGTCCGGCTCGACCCGCCGGATCATGTACGGCGCGGTCAGGGTGTCCACGCCGGTCCCCCGGGCGCTGTTGGGCCGGTAGGTGACCGTCGCGGCGAGCGCCGAGGCGGCCTCGACCACGCCGGCCCGCCAGGTGCCGGACCGGTAGACCCAGACAGGATCGGTGGGCCGGTAACTGGCGGTGGGGTCGATCTCGGCCGGGTCGCGTCGGTGCGGATCCACGTTGGGTACTGGCATCTTGTCACTGCCCTCCTGAGTCGGCACCGGGTGTCGTCTCGATCAGTTCACGGGGCACGGCCGGTGTTCCGGCGGCGTGGCAGGCCGCGCCGGTCGGGAGGCCGAAGCGCCCCTCGCCCGGGACGTACCCCTCGGCCGGGCCGGTAAAGCCGGCGGCCTCGACATCGGCCGGGCCGATGCCGGCCGCCCGCCGGGTCTTGACCCGGTACATCGCGGCGTCGGCCACGTCCAGCACCTCGTCCAGCTGCACCCGGCCGTGCACGGGCGCCACTCCGATCGATGCCGTGACCCTCAGGTCGCGCCCGGCGAGCTGGATCGGCGCGGAGAGCAGCTCGGCGAGCCGCCGGGCGGAGTGGTGCAGCCAGCGTCCGTCGCCGCGGTTGCCCGCGAGCAGGCCGGCGAACTCGTCGCCGCCGAGCCGGGCCACCAGGTTGTTCCCCGCGTACGCCGCCAGCCGCCACGCCACCGCGATCAGGACCTGGTCTCCGGCGGCGTGCCCGAACCGGTCGTTGACCTGCTTGAAGTTGTCGAGGTCGAGGACGACCGCGAGGAGCGGCGGCCGACCGGGATCGGCGACCAGTGCGGCACCGATCTGATAGAAGGCCCGCCGGTTGAGCAGTCCGGTCAGCGGGTCGTGGGTGGCCGCGTGCCGCTCCAGCTGCAACTCCTCGCGGAGCCGGACCACCTCCGCCTGGGCGGCCCGCGCCCGGCCGTGCATCCGCCAGGCGGCACCGAGACCCGCCACAGCTGCCGCGCCGGCCGCGAGGGTGAGGGGATCCACGCTCCGGTGTCCCTTCAGGAGACCCGGCTCGGGAGCGGGTCGTGGGCCGGACCGACACCCTGTCCGATGGCCGGCAGCCGGGCGCCGTCCGTGACTGTCCGTGATCCAAGTTCGCGCCTGCCAGCACGGGCCGGAACCAAGCCGTTGCGATCCGTTGGCGACCATCTGCCCAGGCAGACGGCCATGGCGGCGATCTTGGCTGCTCCCCGATGCTTCGGCTGCGACGGCAATGGTTCCCCGCCCCCCATCACGAAAAGTGAACAAACGGACACACCCTTACCGCGCTATCATGCTCGCTGTCAGGTGCAGGCGCAAGAGCGAATGCACGTGCAGATGGTCATGCAAAGACGACCTGCGCGGTGCCACGCACCGTCACGGCTGAGGACGCGTCCACGGGAGGAAAACAACGCAGCCGGGCCTACGCGACGCCCACCGCCCCCAGCCCACCGGGACCTCCAGAAAGACTGGCGATGATTCACACGTACAACGGCATGTCCACCGGTCAGCTGCCGGCACTCGCCTGGCAGAAGAGCCGCCGCAGCAACCCCAGCGGTAACTGCGTCGAGGTGGCCGAACTGCCCGGCGGCGCGGGCGTCGCCGTCCGCAACTCCCGGGACCCCGAGGGTCCGGCACTGATCTACACGGTCGACGAGATCGCCGCCTTCATCCTCGGTGCCCAGGACGGAGACTTCGACCACCTCATCCGCTAAGCGAAGAACCTCCGACATTCATCGTCAGGACTCCTCCGACATCCACCGTCGGGGTCCCTCCGGCATACGGACGCCGACACCTCCAGCACCGCCCTCCCGGTCCGCTCTCACGATCCCGACTGGACGACGGTCGAGAAAATTAGCGCGTTGGGTCTACCCTCCTCACCGTCAAGGCATGGCATGCTTACCGACGGATTTGGCCCGGCCCTCCTCGGTGGGCTGTGTCGAGCATGTGGAGGCAAGCACGTGACGAGGGCTCCATCCGGCCGTGGTTCGGTCCCGGACGGCGATGTCGCCGACGGTGCACCGGTCGTCGATGGTGCACCGGTCGTCGATGGTGCATCGGCCGCCGACGACGGACCTGCCGTCGACGGTGGACCGGCCGACGACGAGCCGGTCGCCGACGACGGGACGGCTGTCGCGGGCGGAGCCGCCGACCCTCAGCTGGTGGGCGGCCCCACAGTGCTGCGCATCCTGCTCGGGAGCCAGTTGCGCAAGTTGCGTGAGGCCAAGGGCGTCAGCCGCGAAGACGCGGGGTGGGAGATCAGGTCGTCCGGGTCCAAAATCAGCCGGATGGAGCTGGGCCGGGTGGGATTCAAGGAACGTGATGTCGCAGACCTGTTGACCCTCTACCAGGTGACCGACGAGACGGAACGGGCCGCCCTGCTGGCCCTGGCCCGGCAGGCCAACAACCCCGGCTGGTGGCACCGCTACGGCGACGTGCTGCCCAACTGGTTCCAGTCCTATCTGGGGCTGGAGGCGGCGGCGGCGCTGATCCGTGCGTACGAGGTGCAGTACATTCCCGGCCTGCTGCAGACCCGGGACTACGCCCGGGCCGTCGTGCTGCTCGCCCACGACGGTGCGCCACCCGACGAGATCGAGCGGCGGGTGGAGCTCCGGATGGACCGCCAGAAGGTGCTGACCCGGCCCGGCGCACCTCAACTGTGGGCCGTGGTGGACGAGGCGGCCCTGCGCCGGCCGATCGGCGGGACCGACGTGATGTGCGGCCAGATCGAGCACCTGATCGAGGCCGGCAAGCTGCCCAACGTCACGGTCCAGGTGATCCCGTTCCACGCCGGTGGGCACGCCGCCGCCGGTGGCGCGTTCAGCCTGCTCCGCTTCCCCGACCAGGAGCTTCCGGACGTGGTCTACATGGAGCAGCTCACCAGCGCGCTCTATCTGGACAAGCGCGACGACGTGGACTACTACGCCGCGGCGATGGAGCGGCTCTGCGTCGAAGCCGTCTCGCCGACCGACACTCCGGCGTTTCTCCGGGCGATCCTGACCGAGCTCGGCTCCTGACCCGGGCCCGCAGCCCCGCACCGCCTCCGGCGCTCCGCCCTGCTCTCCCGCACCGCCTCCGGCGCTCCGCCCGGTCTTCCGCACCGGGTTCGGCGCTCCGCCCGGTCCCCCGCATCGGGTTCGGCGCTCCGCCCGGTCCCCCGCATCGGGTTCGGCGCTCCGCCCGGTCCCCCGCATCGGGTTCGGCGCTCCGCCCGGTCCTCCAGGGCAGGATGGGCCACACTACCGGTATGACCTCCCGCCGCCTCGTCGGCGCCGTGGCCCTGGTCACCGGGGCATCGTCCGGGATCGGCGCGGCCGCCGCCCGGCGACTGGCCGCCGCCGGTGCGCGAGTCTTCCTCAGCGGCCGCGACCGGGAAAGGCTCGCCGCGGTCGCCGCCGAATCCGGCGGTACGGCGTTCCCGTGCGACCTCACCGACCCGGACCGGACGGCGCAGCTGGCCGGCGACGTGCTGGAGCGCGCCGGCCGGATCGACATCCTGGTCAACAACGCCGGCCAGGGCTGGGCCGGGCCGCTGACCGGGATGACCGACGCCCGGATCCAGGCGCTGGTGGCGGCGAACCTGACCGCCCCGATGCTCCTCGCCCGGGCCGTCCTCCCCGGGATGCTCGCCCGGGGCAGTGGCCGGCTCGGCTTCGTCGGCTCCATCGCCGGCCGGCTCGGCGTACGCGAGGAGGCGGTCTACGCCGGCACCAAGGCCGGGCTGAGCGTCTTCGCCGACAGCCTGCGCAAGGAGACGACGGGCCGGGGCATCGTGGTCACCGAGCTCGTTCCCGCGGTGGTGGACACCCCGTTCTTCACCCGCCGGGGCCGGCCGTACCCGCGCCGCCGTCCCCGGCCCGTGGCGGCGGACCGCGCCGCCGAGGCCCTGCTCACCGGCATGCTCACCGGCCGGCACGAGGTCTGCCTGCCGCGCTGGATGTATCTGCCGATCGCGGTCAGGGCGACCCTGCCGGCCACCTACCGCCGCCTCGCCGACCGCTTCGGCTGAGGTGCAAGGAGGGGGCCCTTCTACAACAGAAAACGATAAGCGGGGGCCCTTCCTTGCACCCAGGTCAGTTGGCGCGGACCGCGCGGATGGACTCGCGCAGCGACGACATGGTGGCGAGTACGGCGGTGGGCTCGTACCCGCAGTGCGCCATGCAGTTGGCGCAGCGGGCGTCCCGCCCCCGCCCGTACGCGGACCAGTCGGTCGTCTCGATCAGCTCCCGGTAGGTCTTCACGTAGCCGTCCCCGAGCAGGTAACAGGGGCGCTGCCAGCCGAAGAGCGAATACGACGGGATGGCCCAGGCGGTGCAGGCGAAGTCGACCCGGCCCTCCAGGAAGTCCAGGAAGAGCGGCGAGTGGTTGAGCCGCCACTTCTTGCGCCGGCCCTCCGCGAACGCCTTCCGGAACATCGTCCGGGTCTCCGCGACGCCGAGGAAGTGCTCCTGGTCCGGCGCCTTGTCGTAGGCGTACGCCGGAGAGAGCATCATCTGGTCGACGCCGAGGTCGTCGTTGAGGTAGTCGAGCACCTCGATCACCGTCTGCGGCGTGTCCGTGGAGAAGAAGGTCGTGTTGCTGGTGACCCGGAAGCCGCGTCGCTTCGCCTCCTTCACCGCCGCCACCGCCTCGTCGAAGACCCCCTCCTTGCAGACCGAGGCGTCGTGCCGCTCGCGCAGCCCGTCGATGTGCACGGCGAACGAGAAATACCGGGACGGGGTGAACTTGTCCAGCTTCTTGCGCAGCAGCGCCGCGTTGGTGCAGAGGAAGACGTACTTGCGGCGCCGGACCAGCTCGTCGACGATCTTGTCGATCTCCGGATGCATCAGCGGCTCGCCACCGGCGATCGAGACCATCGGCGCGCCGCACTCCTCGATCGCCCCGATGGCCTGCTCGACCGGCATCCGGCGCTTCAGCACGTCCGCCGGATGCTGGATCTTGCCGCAGCCGGCGCAGGCCAGGTTGCAGGCGAAGAGCGGCTCCAACTCGACGAGCAGCGGAAAGTGGGTCCGCCGGCGCAGCTTCTGACCCATCAGATAGCGGCCGACCCGCAGGCTCTGGCGCAGTGGCATACCCATCCTCAGCACCCCCTTCCGGTCGGGTGGACGATCGGCGCGCGGCGGTTCCGCGCGGCGCTTCGCGAACTGGTCCCCGTCATGGTGTCCGGATCTCCTTGGGAAGCGTGAAGTGCACGTCCTCGGTACGGGTGGTGTGCTCCCGTACCGCGTCGGCGCCGAGCCCGACCAGCGCCGCCACGGTCTGGTCGACCAGCCAGGGCGGCGCCGAGGCACCGGCCGTGACGCCGATCGTCCGCACCCCGGCGAGCCAGCGGAGGTCCACCTGGCCGACGTCGTCGACCAGGTGCGCCGGGGTCCCCCCGCGCTCGGTCACCTCCACCAGCCGCCGGGAGTTCGAGGAGTTGGCCGAGCCGAGCACCAGCACCGCGTCGGCGAGCGCGGCCACCTCGCGCAACGCCGCCTGCCGGTTGGTGGTGGCGTAGCAGATGTCGTCGGAGGCCGGTCCGGTCAGCGCGGGGAACCGCCGCCGGAGCACGTCGAGGACGCCGGCCACCTCGTCCACGGCCAGCGTGGTCTGCACCAGGTAGGAGACCCGGTCCGGATCGGCGACCTCGATCCGTTCCGCGTCGTGCACGGACTCCACCAGGGCGATCCGGCCGGGCGCCTCGCCGAGGGTGCCCTCGGTCTCCTCGTGCCCGGCGTGCCCGATGAAGAACACGGTGTTGCCCCGACCGGCGAAGCGGCGGGCCTCGCTGTGCACCTTCGTCACCAGCGGGCAGGTCGCGTCGATCACCGGCAGTCCCCGGTCGGCGGCGACGGCCCGGACCGCGGGCGACACACCGTGCGCGGAGAAGACGGTCGGCGCGCCGTCCGGGATCTCGGTCAACTCGTCCACGAAGACCGCGCCCCGACGTTGCAGGTCGGCGATGACATGCATGTTGTGCACGATCTGCTTGCGGACGTAGACCGGCGGGCCGTGCCGGTCCAGCGCCTGTTCCACCGCGCTGATCGCCCGTTCCACCCCGGCGCAGAACGACCGCGGCGCGGCCAGCGTCACCTGCCGGACGCCTGTCGCCGCCGCCCACTCCAGCAGGGCCGGGCCGAGCCGGGGCAGCACCCGGAGGGCGGCGATCACCCGGCCCAGGGTCGCCGGGCGGTACAGCGGATGCGGCGGCACGTCGGCGACCACCCGCACGCAGGCGATCGGCCGGCCGGCGGCACCGGCGAGCAGTGCCGCCGACTCGGTGTCCACCGCGATCGCCCCGGTGGCGGCGAGCCGGGTCCGGTCGGCACCGTCGACGATCCGGCGGCTGGTCACCACCGGTCCGAGGTGGACGGTCAGGCCCCGCCGGCGCAGCGCCGCCGCGATCATCGGGGCCGCCGGGCAGGGCACCGGGGCACCGCCGACGACGCCGGCCCGGCGTACCTCGGTGGCCACCACCACGTCGCCGGTGCGCAGGGTCGGCACCAGGCCACCGGCGATCCCGGCCACCGCCAACGCGCGGGTGTCGCGGTAGCCGGCGGCGATCCGGGTGGCCCGGGCCGGCCCCCGACCGGTACGCCGCAGCGGCGCTCCGGCCGGCAGGCCACGCCGCAGCGCGTGCGCCTCCGCCCGCATCGGTGCGAAGAGCACCCAGGAACCGCCGCTCAACTCGACTCACCCGGAGCGCCCACGCGCTCCACCGCACCCTCGACCGACCCACCCGGCACGTCCACAGACCCCGCCGCACGGTCGACCGACCCACCCGGAACGCCCGCAGACTCCACCGCACCGTTGGCGGACCCGGCCGGAGGGGGCACGGAGCCGTCCCGGTCGCGCAGCAGGCGGCCGAGGGCGCTGACCGGGAAGACCAGCCGGTAGAGGTGGTAGTTGATGTAGAAGTCCCCGGGGAAGCCGGTGCCGGTGTAGTAGGGCTCGTCCCAGCCGCCGTCCGGACGCTGGGTGCGTACCAGCCAGTCGAGGCCGCGCCGGATCGACGCCGAGTCGTCGGAGCGGGCCGCGTGCAGGGCCAGTAGCGCCCACGCCGTCTGCGAGGCGGTGGACTCGCCCCTGCCCCGCCAGGCCGGGTCGCGGTAGGAGCGCATGTCCTCGCCCCAGCCCCCGTCGGCGTTCTGCCGGCGGTGCAGCCAGCAGACCGCCCGGACGATCGCCGGGTCGTCCGGGCGTACCCCGGCGGCGATCAGCGCCGGCACGGCCGCGCCGGTGCCGTAGACGTGGTTGGCGCCCCACCGGCCGAACCAGGAGCCGTCCGCCTCCTGGTGGCGCAGCAGCCACGCCACGCCCCGGCGCACCGGGATCGAGTTCGCCAGTCCTTCGGCGCAGAGCGCCTCCAGCACGTGCGCGGTGACGTCGGCGCTCGGCGGATCGATCACCTCGCCGAAGTCGCAGAAGGGCAGGTCGCGGGCGATCGCCCGGGTGTTGTCGGCGTCGAAGGCCGCCCAGCCGCCGTCGGCGGACTGCATCCCGACCAGCCAGCCGACGCCGCGCTCCATCGCCGGCCGCACCGCCGGGCCGGCACCGGTACGCCGCAGCGCGAGCAGCACCTCGGCGGTGTCGTCGGTGTCCGGGTAGCCGTCGTTGTCGAACTCGAAGGCCCAGCCGCCCGGCGCGAGCCGGGGCCGGCGCACCGACCAGTCGCCGGGAACCCGGATCTCCTCCTCCAACAGCCAGCCGGCGGCTGTGGTCAGCGCCGGATGGTCGGCCGGCAGGCCGGCGTCGGCGAGCGCGACCATCGCCAGCGCGGTGTCCCAGACCGGTGACTGACACGCCTCCAGCCGGCGCACCGGGCCCTCCGGCGTCTCCTCCCGGACGGTGAACCGCTCCAGCCCGGCCAGGCCGCTGCGCAGCACCGGATGGGAGAGCGGGTAGCCGAGCAGGTGCAGCGCGATGAGCGAGTAGACCCACGGCGGCTGGATGCCGCCCCAGGAGCCGTCGGACTCCTGCCGGGCGACGATCCACTCCGCCGCCCGGCGCAGCGCGTTGCGGCGGACCGGGCCGAGCGGGTGGCGCTCGTAGCCGCGCAGCACCGCGTCGAGCCGGTGCATCCAGCGTCCCCTGCCGGAGGGCGACGCGGTTGTCCCCGCCGGCTCGGCCACCAACCCGGTACGCAGCTCGCCGAGGGAGAAGCCGAGCGGGCGTACCGGCCGCAGCGAGCGGACGACCGACAGCGGCACGATCGTCTGCCGGGCCCAGCAGGCGAAGTCGTAGACGTTGAGCGGGAACCACGAGGGCAGCAGCACCACCTCGGGCGGGATCGCCGGCAGCCGCTGCCACGGCCACTCGCCGAAGAGCGCCAGCCAGAGCCGGGTGAAGACCCGGCTCCGCTCGATGCCACCCTGGGCGAGGACGAACTCCCGGGCCCGGCCCATGTGCTCCGCGTCCGGCGGGTCGCCGGCCAGCCGGAGCGCCGCGTACGCCTCGATGGTGGTGGAGAGGTCGCCCGGCCCGCCGTGGAAGGTCGCCCAGGCGCCGTCGGCGCGCTGCTTCGACCGGATCCACCGCGCCGTCGGCTCGGTCTCCACCTCGGTACGGATGCCCAGGAACTCCCGCAGCAGCAGGTCCTCGGCCTCCATGGTGACGTTGGTCTCCAGCTCGCCCTGCCACCAGCCGCCCGGCTGCTGCCGGGACAGCAACAGGTCCCGCGCCCGCCCCAACGCCGCCTCAGGCGAAAGGAAGGGCCCCCGCTTATCGTTTTCTGTTGTAGAAGGGCCCCGCCCTAACACCTCGTCCGGGCCGCTGGTGGAGATGGCCATCAGTGGTCCCGTCCTGTCATGAAGTGCGCGATCGCCACCAGGTCGGCGTGCACGTCCGCGTGGTCGGCGGCGGGCGTGCCGAGGTCGCCGATCTGGTCCAGTGCGGCCAGTGCCTCGGTGAGCAGGCGGTCGGCCTGCTTCTCGGTCCAGTCCCGGGCGCCGGTCTCCTCGATCAGGGTGGCGGCCAGGCTCAGGTCGGTGGCGGAGAGCTCGCCCGGCCGGGCGTAGAGCTCGGCGAGCTGCCCGCAGGCCGGCCCACCGGAGGTGAGCGCCCGGACCACCGGCACCGACTTCTTCCGGGCCCGCAGGTCGGACAGGACGGGCTTGCCGGTGACCGCCGGCTCACCCCAGATGCCGAGCAGGTCGTCGACGAGTTGGAAGGCCAGGCCGAGCCGCTCGCCGTAGCGCGCAAGGCCGTCGACCAGCGCCGGTGGGGCGCCGCAGAGCACCGCGCCGAGCGTGGCGGCGCAGGAGAGCAGCGCCGCCGTCTTGTCCCGGGCCATCGCCAGGCACTCGTCTAGGCCGACGTCCGGCCGGGACTCGAACGCCACGTCCGCCGCCTGGCCGGCGATCAGCCGCCGGATCGCCCCGTGCATGGTGGCCAGGGCCCGGAGTACGTCCCGTTCGGGGTCGTCCGCCAGCACCTCGTCGGCGAGGCTGAGCATGGCGTCCCCGGCCAGGATCGCCGGCCCGACGCCGAACGCCGCCCAGGCCGTCGGCCGGTGCCGGCGCTCCAGGTCGCCGTCGATCACGTCGTCGTGCAGCAGCGAGAAGTTGTGCACCAACTCCACCGCCACCGCCGCCGGCAGGCCCCGGTCCAGCGGCTGGCCGGCGGCCTGGGCGGAGAGCAGCGCCAGCGCGGGACGGAGTCCCTTGCCGCCCCGGCCCGAGGGGTTCCCGGCCGCGTCCCAGTACCCCAACTGGTAGCCGGCGACCAGCCGGGTACGCTCGTCGATCCGTTCCAGCGCCGCCCGGATCTCCGGCTGGACGACCTCGTCCACCTGGGCGAGGACGCTGGGCAGCATCACCGTCATCTCATCTCCTCGCTGCGCTCGTCGTCGCCAGGGCCAGGCCGACCGAGCCTGCTGATGCCCTCGCTCCACTCGGTCGTGCCGGTGCCTGGCGGAGGATTCGATGTCGAGCCGAGGTGGGCGAGCACCACGTCGGCGGCGCGCTGACCGCTGCGTACCGCGCCCTCCATCGTGTCCGGCCACCCGGTGTCGGTCCACGCGCCGGCCAGGGCCAGCCCGGGCGTGCGGGTCCGGGCCGGTGGCCGGGCGGTACGGGATCCCGGCTCCTGCCGGAAGGTGGCCCGCGGTTCCCGGGTCACGAAGGCGTCCCGGACCCGGGCCCGCCGGGCCGCCGGGAAGAGCTCCGCCAGTGCCGCCAGATAGGTCCGGACCAGCTCGTTGGCCCGGACGCTCAACACCTGCTCGGCGGCGGAGATGGAGACCACCAGGTACTGCCCGGAGCCGCCGGCCGGGGTCCGGTCGAAGACCCACTGCACGGGCGTGTCCAGCCCGGCCGCGAACTCCAGCTCGGTGACCCGCTGCTCGTAGTGCACGTGCACGTTGACGATCGGCGCGGCGCCCAGCCGGGCCCAGCGGGCCCGGTCCGGAGCCGCCTGCGCCGGCACCAGCCGGGCCGCCTGCGGGTGCGGCACCGCCAGCACCACCCCGTCGGCGGTCAGCTCGACGCCGTCGCCCGAGACCTGGAACCGGCCCCCTTCGGGGCTGATCGCCTGCACCCGTACGCCGGTGCGGACCGTCGCGCCGCGCTGCCGGAGCAGTGCGGTGGCCGGGGCGCCGTGCAGTTCGGCCAGCGGTGCCGTGGGCCGGCCGATGTCGGCGGCGTCGGCCCGGTCGAGCAGCCCGGTCCGGAAGACCCGGGCGGCCAGCGCCAGCGACGCCCGCTCCGGCGGGGCGTTCAGCGCGGCCACGCAGATCAGCTCCCAGAGCCGCGCCACGGTCGGCGCGTCCTGCCCGTGCGCGGCTAGCCAGGCGCCGAAGCTGACCCGGTCGGCGGCCGGGTCGTCCGGCTCGATCCGGCGCAGCGCGGCCGCGGCCCGGACCGCCGCCAGCCGCTGCCCGACCCGCAGCGGGCGGTAGCCGAGCAGCGCCGGCAGCAGGTGGGCCGGGGCCGGCAGCCGGCGGTTGCTCGCCAGGACGTGCGGCGGCACACCGATCCGGACGATCGGCACCGCGAAGCCGTCCTGCACGGCCGCCCGGTCCGCGCTGCCGAGCCGGTCGAGCAGTTCGCGGTACTGCTGGTAGCAGCGGAGGAAGACGTGCTGCCCGGTGTCCACCATCAGGTCGCCGCGCCGGAACGAGTAGGTGGCGCCGCCGAGCGCCGGACGGGCCTCCACCAGCGTCACCCGGTGGCCGGCGTCGAGCAGCCGCACCGCCGAGGCGATGCCGGCCAGTCCACCGCCGACCACGCAGACCTGCTCGGCGGTCACGGTGCGCTCCGGGTCATCGCCCGCGCCGCGACGTACGCCTTCTCCCAGCCGGGCAGCGAGACGCGCCGCCGGGTCACCGCCAGCGGGTCGGCCACGATCCGGGCCAGCAGCCGGCGGTAGATCCCGGCCATCGCCGCCACGCATGCCGCGCTGCGCCGGTCCAGCAGCGGCAGCAGCCGCAGCCCGCTCTGGTAGTAGCGTTCGGCCCGGTGCGCCTGCCAGCGCACCAGCGAGGCGAGCCGGTCCGGTGGGTCGGTCAGCCCGCCGTCCGGCCCGAGGTCCAGGGTGCAGCCGAACCGCTCCAGGTCCCGCCGGGGCAGGTAGATCCGCCCGGCGGCCCGGTCCTCCACGATGTCCCGCAGGATGTTGGTCAGTTGCAGCGCGATGCCGAGGGTGTCGGCGAGTTCGGCCGCCGCCGCCCGGTCGGCCGGCCGGCGGAGCACGAAGACGCCGAGCGAGAGCCGGCCGATCGACCCGGCCACGCAGCGGCAGTAGCCGACCAGCTCCTCGAAGGTCTCGTAGCGGGCGCCCCGGACGTCGGCCACGCAGCCGTCGACGAGCTCGTCGAAGGCGGCCACCGGGATCGGCAGCCGGGCGGCGGCGTCGGCGAGCGCGATCAGCACCGGATCGCCGCCGGCCTCCGGCAGCCGGTGCAGCGCCGCCCGGATCTGGTCGAGCCGGGCGAGCTTGGTCGCGGCCGGCAGGTCACCGTCGCCGATGTCGTCGATGCGGCGGGCGACGGCGTAGACGGCGCAGAGGGCGTCGCGCCGGTCGGGGCGGAGCAGCCGGATACCGTACGAGAAGTTGCGGGCCTGGCTGCGGGTCACCCGGGCGCACTCCCGGTAGGCGCGCTCCAGCCCGGCGTCGGCGGTCATCCCCACACCCCGCTCGGGCGGGGTGCGCCCCGTGGCGTCCAGTAGGACCGGAGCCAGGCGGCGGCGACACCGGCCCGGGTCGGTTTGGGCGGCCCGGGCAGCGGATCGTAGCCGGCCCGGGAGAGCGCGGCGAGCGCGGCGCGGCCACCGGCGACGTAGCCGCCGACCGCCAGCCGGGCCCAGCCGCGCAGGTCGGCGAGGAGCGGTGCGCCCGCGTCGAGCAGCTCCGCCGCCCGGGTCGCCTGGCGCCGCACCACCCTGCGCAACGGTTCGCCGGCACGCGGCGCGTCGAGATCCGTCTCGGCCACCCCGGCCGCCGTCAGCTCCTCCGTCGGCAGGTAGATCCGCCCCCGCCGCCGGTCCTCGGCGACGTCCTGAAGGTGCTCCACGACCTGCAACGCCGTGCAGATCCGGTCGGAGAGCCGGATGCGCTCCGGTGACGCGACGCCGAAGACGTGCAGCACCAGCTCGCCGACCGGGTCGGCGGAGAGGTGGCAGTAGTCGACGAGGGCGCCGAAGGTGCGGTAGCGCGGCACCGTCTGGTCGCGCCGGTTCGCCTCGATCAGCCGGAGCAGCGGGTCGATCGGCAGCCGGCAGTCGACCACGGTCGGCGCCAGCCGGACCAGCACCGGGTGCCGGGGCGGCCGTCCGTCGTAGAGCGCGCGGACCTCGCGGTCGAACCGGTCCAGCCCGGCGAGCCGGGCGGCCGGAGTCTCGTCCCGGCCGGTCGCGTCGGGTTCGTCGCCGAGGTCGTCGACATACCGGGCGTACGTGTAGAGGGCGAGCAGGTGCCGGCGGGTCCGTGCCGGCAGGACGCGCAGCGCGACCGGGAAGTTCTCTCCGGCCAGTACGCTCTCCGGCTCCCGGCGCCCGCCCGGCCGATCCGAGGACGGATGGTCGGGAGCATCGTCGGTCAGATCAAGCACGCTGCCGCCTCTCGCGGGGTCAGGCCGGCTCAGCGGAACCGAGCCAGACCGCCGCGCCGGATTGTTCGTAACCCATCGCTCGCGCTAAGTAATCTTCACCGAGCGTACCCAACTTCCCACCCTCGACGGTGCGGGCTGCCGAATTCCTCTCGGCGTGTTTGATCGCCCGTCGCACCGCACCGTCCGGACGGGCAGCGCGACCGGACGGGTCGACCGAGGCGGATCCGGCGTGTCAGCTTGACCGGGTACGCCGGGCCATCCAGATGCCGATGCTCATCGCCGCGACGGCGACTAGGCCGAGGAAGAGCCGGGGCCCCTGCAGCGACAGCTTCTCCTCGAAGGCGAAGACCCCGATCAGCACGCTGGTGAACGGATCGAGCAACGCGATGGCGGTGAGCGGTGCCGCGATCGGGCCGCCCTGGAAGGCGTTCTGGTTCAGGGTGAGGGCGGCCCCGCCGACCACGACCAGGGCGTACAGATGCCAGTCCGTGAAGACCTGGCCCGGATGGTCGGGCAGCTTCTCGATGACGCTCTTCACCAGGGCGGCAGCCATCGCGTAGAGCAGGCCGGTGGCGATGCCGAGCATCAGTCCCCGGGTCGCGTCCTGGGTCCGCCAGGCGACCAGCAGGCAGATCGTGACAAGCGTGCCGATGGCGGCGCCGACCGCGATCCAGGCCCACACCTCCGGCTCGGCCACCCCGCCGCGCGGGTTCGCGGCGAACAGAAAGCCGGTCAGCCCGGCGACCCCGACCACCACCACCAGCATGTCCCGGCGGTGCGGTCGGCGCCGCTCGATCGCCGCCTCCAGCGGGATCGCCATGAAGAGACCGCTCACCAGGAGCGGTTCGACCAGGGCGAGCGCGCCGAAGCGCAGCGCCAGCGCCTGCAGGAAGGTGCCGAATGCATCCGGCACCCAGCCGAGCAGCCACAGCCGTCGGTGCAGCAGCCGGATCAGCAGTCGCGGGTCGATGGTCCGGGTCGGTCTCTCCTGCTTGGCGGCATGCTGCTCCAGTACGGAGCTCACCGCGAAGCAGGCGGCCGAGGCGAGTCCGAGCAGGATGGCGATGCCGTTCACCGGCTCGCACCTCCGGGATCGACCGGTCGGACGTGACGGTTGGAGCGCGGCCCGAGCGGCTGCCCCGCCACGGTCCGGGCGGGGCGATGTCCGACGTACACCTCAGCCTTGCCGGTCCGGGCGGTTCGCCGGACGCGTCGCGTCGGGCCGTGGCTGGTCCGCGCCGGCCCGCAACCTCGCCATGCCGGCACGCAGCCCCACCCACCGGGTGAGTGTCCGCCGGGACGACACGGCCGCCAGCCCGGCCGGCACGGTCTCTAGCGGTGCCACGCCAGCCGCGTTGGAGCCGGTCTCGGCCGGTGCCACGGCAGCCGGGCCGGGGCCGCCGGCGAGGACCGGGCCGTCGGATACCTCCGGTACCGCCACCGTCGCGCCGCCCAGGGTGATGTCGGCGACCACCGCCGCCGGATCGGCCTCGAAGAGCGCCAGCCCGGCGGCCCGCTGCCGCTGCCCGGGCGTGCCGTCGATGAGCCGGACCAGGGTCGGGCCGAGGTCGGCGGAGCGGCGTACCCAGGCGGCGACCCCGGCCCGGGCCATCGTCGCGGCGTTGGCCCGGCCGTGCCCGGGGATCGGCCGGTAGGTGACGACCGGCAGGCCGCAGGCCATCGCCTCCAGCGCGGTGAGCCCGCCGGCGTTCTCCACCAGGACATCGGCGGCGCGCAGCAGTTCGGGCATGTCGTCGACCCAGCCGAAGACGTGTCCGGTGTGCCGCCGCCGCAGCCGCCGGAGCAGCGCCCTGTTCCGGCCGCAGACCACCACCGGGACCGCCACGCCGGTACGCGCGATCTCGGCCGCCGTCCGCGCCACCGCGCCGACTCCCCAGGAGCCCGCCACCAGCAGCGCGAGCCGGGCGTCGACGGGCAGCCCCAGGCGCTCCCGGGCGCGGCGCTTCTCCTCGGGTGATCCCGGCCGGAAGCCGGCCGAGACGAGCCGGCCGGCCACCCTGACCTCGCCGGCACCGAGCGCCCGGGCCTCGGCCCGGGTGGTGCGGTGCGCGGCGCAGTGCACGTCGATGCCGGGCGAGACCCAGATCGGGTTCACCGCGAAGTCGGTGAGATAGGTGATCACCGGTACGGCGAGCCGCCCCTCCCGACGCAGCGGCCCGACGATCTGGCTGACCACCGGGTACGTCGACACCACGGCCCTGGTGTCCGGCGGCAGCATCCGGAGCACCCGTGGCCACACCGGTCTCAGCAGCGCCCGGGTGATCGGTGCCGCCCGGCTGAAGTTGCCGCCGATGGCGAAGAGCAGCCCGTAGATCCACGGCAACCGGCTCAGCATCCCGTGGTACGTGCCGCGCAGCAGCCGGCCGAGGCCCCACGGGAAGATGTCGGCCAGGTCCACGCACTCCGCGAGCAGGCCGCGTTCGCGCAGCCTGCCGGCGAGTTCCCGGCTCGCACCGTCGTGCCCGGCCCCCGCGCTGGCGTAGATGATCATCACGCGCGGACGCCGACCGCCGACACCGCTGGTCGGCGGCTCGGACGCCTCCCTGCGGTCTGCCTGGTACCGCCCGGAACTGAACGTCATCCGGCCATCTACCCGCAGGAGGTGCGAAGAATCCTCGGCGCGTCCCAAACTCCTCCGGGAACGTGCGGAACGCCGCCGTCCGCCCTCCGTTTTCCGGCGATCCTCCCTCCCCCGGGCCGCCCCGGCCGTAGACTCCGGCCGTAACCGCCGGACATCCTGCGGGCCCGTCCGGCGACCCGGAGCAGCACGCCTGCGCAGGTATCCACCACGATCGGGCCCATACCCGGCTCCGGGCGATCCGCCGCACTGTCCCGACCCACCGGGAGGTCGGTATGCGGGTCCTGATCGTCACCGCCGGCTCGCTCGGTGACGTCGTGCCGTACACCGGTCTCGGCGCCCGGTTGCGGGCCGCCGGCCACCAGGTGGCGGTCGCCGCCCCGGCGCCCTACGCCGACCCGGTCACCGGGGCCGGGCTGGAGTTCCGGCCGATCTCCGGCGACCTCACCGCGCTGCGGGACGCCACCGCCGGACGCCGACGCTCCTGGCCCGTGCCGGGTGCGCCGGGCCTGGTCGACTTCGTCCGGCTCGGCGGCCGGTTCGTCGGCGACCTGGGCACCGGCATCGTGACCGCCGCCGGGGCCGGCAGCGACGTGCTTCTCCTCTCCAGCACGACCGCGCCGCTGGGCTATTCGGTGGCGCAGTACCACGGCATTCCGAGCCTCGGCGTCTTTCTCCAGCCGACCGCACCCACCGGCGCGTTCCCACCCGTCGTGCTCGGCGTACGGTCGCTGGGCGGCTGGGGTAACCGGATCGCCGGGCGGCTGGGCCGCCACCTCGCCAACCGGGTGTACGCCGACGCCTCCCGGCGGCTGCGTGCCCGGCTCGACCTGCCACCGGTCGGCCTCGCCCGCCTCGAGCGCCGGGCCGCCGTCGACGGGTGGCGGGTCATGCACGGGTTCAGCCCGACCGTCCTGCCCCGGCCGGCGGACTGGCCGCCCGGGCTGGAGGTCGTCGGCTACTGGTGGCCGCCGGCCGCTCCCGGTTGGCAGCCGCCGGCCGCCCTGGTCGACTTCCTCGCCGCCGGCCCACCGCCGGTCTACGTCGGCTTCGGCAGCCTGGCCGAGACCGGCGGCGCGCTGCGGACACTGGTCGGCCGGGCACTGCGCCGGGCCGGGGTGCGCGGCGTACTCCACGGGCTGGAAGCTGCCGGGCCGGAGGCAGCCGGCCCGGACGCCGGGCGGGCGGGGCCGATCCGGCGGGGCCCGGCCGGGAACATCCGGGACCCTCGGCGTACGGGCTGCGCGGATCTGCTCACCGTCGGAGACGTACCGCACGATTGGCTCTTTCCCCGGATGGCCGCGCTGGTCCATCACGCGGGCTGCGGCACGACGGCCGCCGGTCTCCGTGCCGGGGTGCCGGCGGTGCCGGTGCCATTCCTCGCCGACCAGCCGTTCTGGGCCGCCCGGCTGGTCTCGCTCGGAGTCGCCCCGGCGGTGCTGCCGTTCCGGCGGCTCGACGAGGCCCGGCTGGCCGGCGCGATCCGGGCCGCGGTGGTCGAGCCGGGCTACCGGCACCGGGCCCGGCTGCTCGCCGACCGGCTGGCGGACGAGGACGGTGCCGGCGCGGTGGTGGCCGCGGTCGACCGGCTGGCCCGTTGACCGGCCGACCGCGGCCCGCTCGGCGCCGCCGGACCGGGTCCCGTCCGTTGTGGCGCTGATCACAAGGTGACCGGACACTAACCATGCCACGACGGTCCGTCAAGTGCACCGGCGGTCACCCGGCAATCCCGCCGATCGACGGAGCGGGGGGCCAGTGCGGGCAGGCCGCCGGCCGAGCAGGTCAGTGCGGGCAGGCCGCCGGCCGAGCAGGTCAGTGCGGGCAGGCCGCCGGCCGAGCAGGTCAGGGTCGGTGCCACCGGACACGACTGGGGCCCGCCGGCCCGTTGCCGAGGTTGCTGCAAGGGAAGGGGCTGACCCCACCGCCGCGACGCCAGACGTCGACGTGGAGATGCGCCCGGGTGACCTTCCCCTGCCGCCGCCCGTAGCCGGGCCGATAGGTCAACTCCCGGTCCCTCTCGTCGATCCCGAGGACGAACCAGCCGGTGCCGGTGGTGGAGAGCGCGAGCGGCTCCTGCTGGACGTCGGTGAACCGCTCGCGGACGACGACGCCGTTCCGCCGCTCCCGCTCGTCGTCGTTGCGGTCGGCGTTGCCGTACGCGATCCGGGCCGTTCCCGCCCCGGCGGTCGCCAGGGCCACCACGGAGGCCACCGCGCCGTACCATCGTCGGATCCTCATCGTCTCGCCTCCCCGGTCCGCTCCGGCCTGCCAGTACCCGTCACCCGGTCCAACTGCCCCGACGCCCGCCCGGAGACGACATTCCTGTGACGGATCGTGGACACCCGGTCGGGAGGGCGGCCGGGTGTGGTCGTGCGGGCGGCCGGGTCTAGTCGCGCAGTCGGGCGAGGTGCCGCATCTTGTTCATCGCGTCGAGGGCGGCGACCTTGTACGCCTCGGCGAGCGTCGGATAGTTGAAGACCGCGTCGACCAGATAGTCCACGGTGCCGAGACAGGCCATCACGGCCTGCCCGATGTGCACGAGCTCGGTGGCCCCGGTGCCGAAGATGTGCACCCCGAGCAGGCGGCCGGTGTCCGGCGAGACCAGCAGTTTCAGCATCCCGTAGGAGTCGCCGCTGATCGCGCCCCGGGCGAGTTCCCGGTAGCGGGAGATGCCGACCTCGAACGGGACCTTGTCCCGGGTGAGTTCGTCCTCGGTCCGGCCGATGAAGCTGATCTCCGGGATCGTGTAGATGCCGATCGGCTGGAACTCCGACAGGGCCCGGGCCGGTTCACCACAGGCGTGATGCGCCGCCAGCCGGCCCTGCTCCATCGAGGTGGAGGCGAGCGCGGGAAAGCCGATCACGTCACCGACCGCGTAGACGTGCGGCACCGCGGTCCGGAAGTCGTCGTCGACCTCGATCCGCCCCCGGCTGTCGGCGGCCAGGCCGGCGTTCTCGAGGTCGAGTTCGCTGCCGAGGCCCTGGCGGCCGGCCGAGTACATCACGGTGTCGGCGGCGATCCGTTTGCCGCTCTCCAGCACCGCGATGGCACCTCGGGCGTGCCGCTCCACCGCGGCCACCGCCTCGCTGAACCGGAAGGTCACCGCCAGGTCCCGGAGGTGGTATTTCAGCGCCTCCACGATCTCCAGATCGCAGAACTCGAGCATCCGGTCGCGCCGCTCGACCACGGTGACCTTGGTGCCGAGGGCGGCGAACATCGAGGCGTACTCGATGCCGATCACCCCGGCCCCGACGACGACCATCGAGTTCGGCACCCGCTCCAGGTTGATGATGCCGTCCGAGTCGATGATCGTACGCTCGTCGAAGTCCACACTGGCCGGTCGCGCCGGGCGGGTGCCCACGGCAATAATGATCTTGTCGGCGGTCACCTTCGACTCCCGCCCCACCGGGTCGGTCACCGTGATCGTGTGCGGGTCGGCGAAGCGACCGGTGCCGGTGATCAGCCGGACCCGGTTGCGCGCCAACTGGCTGCGGATCACGTCGATCTCACGGCCTATCACGTGCTGGGTCCGCGCGGTCAGATCGGCGACCGTGATGTCGTCCTTGAGCCGGTAGCTCTGGCCGTACACCTCCCGCTGGCTCAACCCGGTGAGGTAGAGCACCGCCTCACGCAACGTCTTGGACGGCACCGTGCCGGTGTTGATGCACACCCCACCGACCATGTGCTGCCGTTCCACCACCGCCACCCGGCTACCGAGTTTGGCCGCCGCGATCGCGGCCTTCTGACCGCCCGGTCCCGAACCCAGCACGAGCACGTCGAAGTCATGCACCCCTACAGTCTGGCAGCCGGCTGATCGCGGCGCTCCGGTCCGATCGGTCGGTTACCGCCGAGGAGACGGATCTCACCACCGCCCGGCCATCAGCCGGTGCAGGTTCCGCCGCCACGCGTCGGCAAAGCCCGCATCGCCACGTCCGGACGCCCAGACCACGATGAAGACCGCGGTGAGCGCTCCGCAGGCGTGCAGCACCGCCCGGTCGGCGGCGTCGACGGTACGCCCGTAGCCGGCCAGGAAGGCGTCCCGCAGGTCGGGCCGGTCCCGCCAGGGGCCGAAGTAGAGCCGGTTGAGGTCGTTGACCCAGACCTCGGGTCCGGTCCATTCGAAGTCGATAACGTGCGGCCTGCCATCCTCGACCAGCCAGTTGCGCGGGCCGTAGTCGAGATGGCAGGGCACCCGGGCCGGCGCCGGCAGGCCGGAGAGGTTGCGCAGCTCCGCCCGGACGAAGTCGAGTTCCCGGGCCTCGAACAGCCGGCTCCCGCCCCGGGCCGAGAGCCGGGCCAGGTCGTCGAGCTTCTCGGCGACCAGGTCGGTCCAGGGCGGTAGCGTCTCGGCGTCGTGCAGCCGGCGCAGGAGGACGCCCGCCTCGTACTGCACTCCGGGATCCCCGACGTGGTCGAGTCCGCTCCCGCCGGGCACCGCCGAGAGCACCAGCGCGAGCCGTTCGTCGTCGTACGCCCGCAGTCGCGGCGCCCGCTCGCCCAGGCCGGGCACCCAGCGCCGGTACGCGGTCAACTCCCGTCGGTAGTGCTCCGGGTCGCCGTGCCCCTTGACGAACCAGGTCGCTCCGGCGCCGTCGCGCAGTTCGAGGACGCCCGTGCCGCCGTGTCCCCAGGACCGGTCGGCGACCAGGCGTCCGGAGCCGAGCACCCGACGCGCGTATCCGGCCAGATCTCGCATGCTCACCTCGCGGGTGGTCGGGACCGGCCGGATCGGTTCGGTGCGGTCAGGTCCGGCGCGGCAGGGTGTGCAGCGCGACGTCGTGCAGCCGGCCGTCGGATATCCGCGCGGTCAGGTAGGTCGCGTAGGGCTGGCGGCGCCGGTCCGTCGGCGAGCCGGGATTGAGCAGCCGCAACCCGCCCGGCGCCACGCTGTCCCACGGGATGTGGGAGTGCCCGAAGACCAGGATGTCGACATCGTCGCCGAAGCGGGCGGCGCAGCGGCGCTCCCGCCCACCGGCCGGCCCGGTCTCGTGCACCACCGCGACCCGCAGGCCGGCCAGCTCGACCCGGGCGACCTCCGGCAGCCGGGCCCGCAGCTCCGGCCCGTCGTTGTTGCCGTGCACCGCCACCAGCCGGGCGGCGCGGGCCACCAGCGCGTCCAGCAGCGGTTCCTCCACCCAGTCCCCGGCGTGGACGACCACGTCCGCCTCGTCGACCGCCGCCCAGAGTTGTGGGGGCAGATCGCGGGCCCGCTTGGGGACGTGGGTGTCCGCCATCAGCACCAGGCGCACGTCTCCACCCTAACGTTCATGAACAGTCGTCGGCCCGGCAGGACGGGCATCGGCCCGACAGGGCAACCGAACGGGCATCGGCCCGACAGGGCAACCGAACGGGCATCGGCCCGACAGGGCAACCGAACGGGCATCGGCCCGACAGGGCAACCGAACGGGCATCGGCCCGACAGGGCAACCGAACGGGCATCGGCCCGGCCGCCATGGGCCGGACCGACGCCTGGGCGGACGCGGCGTGTCCGGAAGGTCGCGCCGCGCCCACGTACGAGGAATCGACGAGAGCTCCGGAAAGAGTCATCACCTGCCTTCCTGTGCAGGGGCGTGCGTGCCGCCGCCGGCCGGAGGGCCGCGCTGCCGCCGCCACCGGCACCCCGTCAACGTGCTCTGGACGGCGACGAATCGCTCGCCGTCGGGCGGCCCGACCGGCCACAGCGGGGGCCGGGGCGCCGGCTGTGGCCTGGCCGGCGGAGGGGGTGGCGGTTCGTGCCAGCAGGCGTCGATGAGCGCCTCGAACTCGGCCCGCATCAGATCGTCGTCATGCTGCACCAGCTCGACGAAGGCCTCGTGCACCGATCGGGATGTCGAGGCTGCCTGCCGCACGTCGCTGTTCATCTCCCTCACCCCCACCGCCGGTGGCGCCGGGACCGGCGAACCGCCGGACCGGTCAGGCCACACCGCCGTGGCGCCGGACCAACTCCGCGCCGACCCGGCCGGTCGGCTCGGCGCCGGCCGGGCCCGCCCCGTCAGGCCGCTGTGGCGCTGATGACCTTCTGCGACGGGTTGTCGGCGCCGGAGGCGACCGCCACCCGGCGCGGCTTGGCCTGCTCCTTCACCGGGATGCGGATCGCCAGCACGCCGTTGTCATGGCTCGCCTCGATCCGGTCGGTGTCCAGGCCGTCGCCGAGGAAGAGTTGCCGGGAGAAGACCCCGAGCGAGCGCTCCGAGACCTGGACCCGGGTGCCGTCGGCGAGGTGCGGCGGCCGGCGCTCGGCCCGCACGCTCAGCAGGTTGCGCTCCACGTTGATCTCGATCGCCTCCGGGGCGACCCCGGGCAGGTCGAACGCGACGACGAACTCGTCGTCGTTGCGGTAGCAGTCCATCGGGATGGCCGTCGGCCGGGACCAGGTGCCCGGGTGCAGCGTGCCGAGGGCCTGCTGCGCGAGTCGATCGAACTCGTGGAAGGTGTCGGTGCGCATCAACATCTCGACTCCACCTCCTGTTACCGGTCAACACGTGGGGTCAATGCGCGACACCTCGGTTGTATCATGTCATCGTAACGATGACAAGCAGCTCGTCATCAGACTGATGACGAGAGCTTCGTGAGCGCCACGCCACGTCGATGGCGTCGATCAGCGGAGGGTCGGATGGACGGGCGGGAGCAGCAATCCGGGGTGACCCGCACGTCCGGAGCCGGCGAGCCGGCGGCCGGTGCCGCGTTCGACCGTGTGCAGGCGGTCACCAGCCGGATCGGCGGCGCGACCCGGCCTCCCCGTGATGCCGACCAGAAGGTGACCGTCGACGACGCGCTCGCGGCGCTCGCCCTGCTCCGGCAGCTCCGCACCGAGCTGGAGTCGTGGGAGCCGCGCCTGATCGCCGCCGCCCGGGAGCGCGGAGCAAGTTGGGCGGAGTTGGCGCCGGCACTCGGGGTGGCGAGCCGGCAGGCCGCCGAACGGCGCTACCTGCGGTTGCGTCCGGCCACCGAAGAGGTGCCGCGGCAGACGCGCGACGATCGGGTGCTCGCCGAACGGGACCGGCGGGCCGGCGACCGCGCCGCGGCCGGCTGGGCTCGGGACAACGGCGCCGACCTGCGTCAGCTGGCCGGGCAGATCACCGCGCTGACCGACCTCGGACCGGCCGCTCGGACCAGCCTGGACCGGCTGCACGACGCCCTCGGCAACACCGACCCGAACGCCCTGGTCCGGCCGCTCTCCGATGCGCGGCAACACCTCCGGACCGACCATCCCGGTCTCGCGGCCCGGGTCGACGCGATGCACGAGCACCTGCACGACATCCGCCGGCGCACCCAGGAGCGGCGCACCAGCTCCCGAGAATGACCGCCCATCCCACCCACCGCCGGCTCCCCTTTTTGTTGACATCCCAAACTATTGACAAGCACCACCGGGCGATGTGAACCTCTGTCCAGGGACACCACCGCCGGAGCCGGACGGATGGTGCGGGGGCGCCGGGCAGCCTCCCGCGTACTCGCTCGTGCAATCGACGTCTGGGGATCCCATGTCTTCACTCGCCCAACCTCCGACCCCGGCCCGGCGCCGTACCGCGATGGTCCTGCGGATCCTCGCCGTCGCGGTGGCCGCGGTCGTCCTCCTCGCCACCGCCTTCGCGGTCACCCGGGACACCGCGAGCGCACACGGCTCGACGATCGACCCGGCCTCGCGCAACTACGGCTGCTGGAAGCGCTGGGGCAACGACTTCCAGAACCCGGCCATGGCCACCCAGGACCCGATGTGCTGGCAGGCGTGGCAGGCCGACCCGAACGCCATGTGGAACTGGAACGGCCTCTACCGGGAGGGCGTGAACGGTAACCACCAGGCCGCCGTGCCGAGCGGCCAGCTCTGCAGCGCCGGCGAGACCGGCGGCCCCCGGTACGCCGCACTGGACAATCCCGGCAACTGGCAGGCCACGAACGTCAGCACCAACTTCAACGTCAAGGTCCACGACCAGGCACTGCACGGAGCGGACTACTTCCTGGTCTACGTCACCCGGCAGGGGTTCAACCCGCTCACCCAGCGGCTGGGCTGGAACAATCTCGAACTCGTCCGGGAGACCGGCCGGTACGCCCCGGGCGAGGGCACCCGGGAGAACGGCGACCCGGTGCTGAACGGCGTCTCCATCACGATCCCGGTCAGCGCGCCGGGACGCTCCGGCCGGCACATCGTCTACGTGATCTGGAAGGCCAGCCACTCCGACCAGAACTACTACTGGTGCAGCGACGTCAACTTCGGCGGCAGCGGCGGCAACCCCCAGCCGACCGCCACACCGACCCGGACGCCGACCCCCACGCCGACCCGGACCACCCCGCCCCCGACCACCCCGCCGGGAAACCCGGGCGGCCCGGGTGGCTGCTCGGCGACGTACGCGGTCACCGGCACCTGGTCGGGCGGCTTCCAGGCCGAGGTACGGGTCACCGCCGGCAGCGCCGCGATCAGCGGATGGACGGTGAGCTGGACGTTCGCCAACGGCCAACAGGTGAGCAACTCCTGGGGTGCGACGATCACCAGCAGCGGATCCAGCGTCACCGCCCGCAACGCCGGCTACAACGGCGCGCTCGGCGCCGGCGCCAGCACCACCTTCGGGTTCCTCGGATCGCAGACCGGCAGCAACGCCGTACCGACCCTCAGCTGCACCGCCGCCTGACAGGTGCAAGGAAGGGCCCCCGCTTATCGTTTTCTGTTGTAGCGGGGGCCCTTCCTTGCAGCTAATCGAAGGAGATGTGCTCGAAGGCGTACGGGTTCGCCAGCTCGTCCCGGCGTTGCCGTAGCGCGTCGAGCGCACCGGTCAGCCGCGCCCGCCCGGCGAGTGGCAGTGCGATGGCGTCGCGCCGTCGCAGCCGCTCCCCCACCGCCATCGTGGCCAGGTCCTCGGCCAGCCGGCCCGGCTCGACGCCGTAGGAGAAGCGGTGCTGCCAGAGCCTGACCTGCTCGAACAGGTACTCCCCCGGCCGCACCTGGAGCCAGGCCCAGCCCTGGGCCGGGCCGCCCCGCCATTCCACGTGCAGGCTGCGCAGGATCGGGTCGACCAACTCCCGGTCGACGTACGCCTCGACGGCCACGGTCCGGGCAACCGCGCCGAGGTCGTTTACGTGGCCACGGCTGCCGTCCGGCAGCCGACCGACGATGTCGCGGTAGCTCAGTGGCCCGTCCGGGACCAGCTCGGCGTACTCGGCCGGGTCGCCCACCGCCTCCCGGAAGGCCCGCGCGTCGAGGACGTACTCGACGATCCGGCGCCCGTGTGTGACCGGCTGCAACGTGCCCGACTCGATCCGCAGCAGTCCCAGCCCGACCGCGTCGCAGACCGCCTGCTTCATCCGGTCGCCGCGCTGCGACCGGGCGGTGCGGGTACTGGCGTCGACGAACTCGACGGCGAAGGTGGCCGCCCGCCCGTCCGGATCGGAGACCACGAAGTCCAGGATGGCCCGAGCGGCCGCGTTCCACTGGTTGCCGGTGATCCCCTCCGGCCGGCGCGGCACGAGCTGGCCGAGCCGCTCGCGCGGCCGGACGACCCGACCGGCCCGCTCGAAGACCTCCAGCGCCGACACCGGGTCGACGGGGTCGACCGGTAGCCGGGTGGACCGCGCCGACGGATCCGCGCCGCCGCTGCCGGGCTCTGCCATTCCTCTGGTCCGTAACATCCGCTCGCCGCCCTTCGCCTTCCGGCCGGCGGAAGGTGCCCACCATGCTAGGAACCCTGTCGGGGTCACCCGCCGCCGGTCCGGCTTCTGCATAGCTCGTGCCGTAGCGTGCCGATCGTGGCTGCTGGTCCTGAAACGACGGTCTATGCTCGCTTCATCCGATTCCTTCTGGAGGGAGTACCGTGCGCCGACTCGTCCGAGGCGTGGTGGCACCGGTCGCCGTGATACTCGCGCTGGCCGCGACTCCGGTGGTGGCCCGCGCCGCCGCCGGCCCGTTCGACCGCTATCTCGACCAGGAACTCAGCTGGGGCGCCTGCCTCTTCACCCCGCCGGAGCAGGCGGCAGCCACCGAATGTGCCCTGGTCACCGTCCCGCGCGACTGGGCGGCGCCCGATGCCGGCGTGGATCTGCGGGTCTCGATCAGCCGGGCCAGGGCCACCGGCGAACGCCTCGGCGCAATCCTGGTCAACCCGGGCGGGCCCGGCGGCCAGGGCAGCTCGCTGGCCGGGATCCTGGCCGCGCTCCAGCCGGCCGTGCACGAACGGTACGACTTCGTCGGCATGGACCCGCGCGGCACCGGTCACGAGGGCGGCACCGCCCCGGACCAGCTCGGACTGATCTGTGAGATCCCGGTGGGCCGGCTCTCGACCCGGACCGACCTCGACGCCCGGGACCGGTCCGCCGAGAGCATCGCCGAGCACCAGAAGGCACCCCGGGCCGTCGCCGAGGCCTGCCAGAGCAGGGCGCTGACCCCGTTCATCACCACCTGGCAGACCGCGTACGACATGGAGCTGATCCGGCAACTGCTCGGCGACTCCACCCTGAACTACCTCGGCTACTCCTACGGCACCTGGCTGGGTGCGAAGTACGCGTCGCTCTTTCCGGACAGCGCCGGCAAGATGATCCTCGACTCCAGCGTCAACTGGCAGGGCCGGCTACAGGCCGCCTTCGAGGCGTTCCCGATGATCGGGCAGCGCCAGCGCGACGACGTCTACCTGCCGTGGACGGTGCGGCAGTTCCCCGAGATCGTCGGCACCACCCCGGCGGAGGCGGCGCGGACCTGGGAGCAGGCCCGCGAGTACGTCCAGACGCTCGGCATCTCCGGCGACACCTACGACAGCCTCTTCGTGGGCATGGGCAACGAGCTGCGCTGGCTTCTCGCCACCCTGGTCTTCACGTTGGCGGCACAGGAGATGCGGGGCGAGACCCCGGAGACGGGTATGCCGGACACCCTGCGCACCGAGCTGGCGGCGCTGGCCCGGTCGGAGTACGGCGTACCGCTCGCGGAGCTGACGGTGCGGAGGATCGCGGCCGAGGTCCCCGAGGACTACACGCTGTTCCCCGGCACCCGGGTCGCCGTCGCCTGCGGTGACCAGCCCACCCGTTCCGCCGCCTGGTACCGGCGGCTCAGCGACCGGCAGGGCCCGCGCTACCCGCTCTTCGGTTGGGCGTACGGGCTCTCCGAGCCGTGCGGTTTCTGGTCCGACGCGCCCCGGCAGACCCTGCCGAACCTTCCGGCGGAGGTCGCCTCGAAGGTGCTGGTCGTGCAGGCCGAGTTCGACCCGCAGACCGGCTACGAGCAGGCGCGGGCGGCGGTCCGGGCGGCGCCCGGGGTCAGCATGGTCTCGATCGACGACGCCACCTTCCACGCCCAGTACGCGATCGACGGCAACCCGTGCGTCGACGGGATGGTGAACGTCTTCCTGCTGCACAACTCGCGCCCGTCCGACACCACCTGCCCCGGCCGGCCGCTGCCGGGCGAGACCGGGGTCTTCCCGGTCGCCGGCCCGGTGAAGCGGGACAACCGCGCGCTCGACCCGGCGGCACGGCGGTCGGCCGAGAGCCTGCCCGAGCTGCGCCAGCGGGTGCGGGAGCGGATCGCCCTGGTGGACCCGGAGCAGCTCACCCTGGTCAACCGGTAACGGATCGCTCTGCTCGGGCCGGCCTGGCCGGCTGGCGGATCGCTCTGCTCGGTTCGGCCTGGCCGGTCGGCGGGTCGCCCCCGTCAGCCGGCCAGGCCGAACCGCTCGGAGTGGATCTGGCGCCGCGGCACGCGCAGTTGCCGGAGGCTACGCAGCACGGCGGCGGTCATCCCGGCCGGGCCACAGACGAAGATGTCCCGCTCGCGGATGTCGGGCACCAGCTCCCGCAGGTGGTCCGGGCCGAGGATCGGGCCCGTCGGCGGCGCCGGCCGGGATGGACCTGTGACCAGCCGCAGGTCGGCGCCGCGCGCCTCGGCCAGCGCCCGCAACTCGTCGACGAGGACGGCGTCGGCCGTGGAGCGGACCCGGTACAGCACGACGATGTGGCCGCCGAGGCCCTCCAGGAGCGACCGGATCGGTGTCACCCCGACGCCGCCCGCCACCAGCAGGGTCGCCGTCCGGGTCCGGTGCATGCCGGTGAAGGCGCCGTACGGTCCCTCGGCGAAGACCCGGGTGCCGACCGGGATCCGGCGCAGTCCGGCGCTGCCCGTGCCGACGGCCTTGGCGGTCAGCCGCAGCGAGCAGCCGTCGGGTGCGGTGGAGAGCGAGAAGGGGTTCGCCTGCCACCAGCGGCCCCGGGTGAGGAAGCGCCACAGGAAGAACTGGCCGGCCTGCGCCGGCAGCCGGTCGAGGCGGCGCCCGGTGACGTAGACCGACACGACGTTCTCCGACTCGGATACGACCCGCTCCACCCGGAACCGGTGGCGGAGGTTGCGCCACAGCGGCAGGAGTACCCGACCGGCCAGCACGGCGCCGAGCGCCACGCCCCAGAGCGTCCACCAGTACGCCGTGGCGAACGCCGACGCCGTGAAGGTGGTGCCGACGGCGATCTGGTGGGTGAGGGCGAGGAGCACCGCGACGTAGGTGCCGAGGTGCAGCAGATGCCAGGTCTCGTAGGGCAGCCGGCGGCGGGCGAACCGGGCCGAGACGAGTCCGATCGTCAGGAGCAGACCGCCGGCGATCATCGCCCACGCCACCCCCTCCCAGGTCGTCGCCAGGTCGACCACCTGCCCGGAGAACGACGTCCCGGACATCATGGCCAGCCCGAACACGATGCAGGTGGCGTGCGCGACGACGGTCCAGAGCAGGGTGTAGCCGGTCCACCGGTGCCAGGCGGTGAGCCGGTCCATCCCGATCCGGCGGTCGAGCCAGGGCAGCCGCGCGATCAGCAGCAGTTGCAGGGCCATGATCAGGGCGGCGTGCAGGCCGAAGAACCGGCCCAGCACGAAGTAGACGTTCGACCCGGGGTACGGAGAGACGACGAGCAGCCAGTTCACCACGGCGACGTTCGCGGCGACGCCGAGCCACAGTGCGAGGCGACCCAGCGTGCCGGGGGGTACCCGGGGGATGGCGATCTGCAGGACAGCGGGGGTGGTCACTCGGGCGATCCCTTCTGAGAGGCCGGCCGCCGGACGGACCGGACGGACCGCCGGACCGGTGGTGGCACCGTACGCGGCGGCGTACCACCACGCGGTGGCGTACAACCGCCGACACGGATCCGGGGCGCCGAGCGGACGGCAACTGTCGGAAAGGCGACGGAGATCACGTGCCGGCGCAGCGGCGTCGAGGTTCACCCGGAGTTCGGTCACCGTTGGCGACAGAAATGATCTCTGTTCGACGGCTCCCGTCGTACTGATCAGCGGTTTCTTCCGCGATCCGAGGAGCACGATCATGCAGCAGACGCCGAACCGGCGCAGATTCCTCCAGGGCGCCGGGCTGGTCGGGGCCGGACTGGTGGGCGCGGGTACGGCCGGGACCGCCGTCCCGGGCGCCGCACTCGCCAACCAGCAGACCGGTAGCGCCGCCGAACGCCACGGGGGCGCCGGAGGCCACGGCCGCCGTACCGATCCCGGGTCGCCCCGGTTCACCGTGGCCGTCATCCCCGACACCCAGTATCTCTTCGACGCCGACCGGGGCGACCCGGCGCCGCTCACCGCCACACTGCGCTGGATCCAGGAGCACCAGGCGGAGCAGAACATCCTCTTCACCGCCCACCTCGGCGACATCGTGGAGAACGCGGCCGCCGCCGAACTGCGCCAGGCCGGAAAGGTCTTCGAGCTCTTCGACCGGCGGCGCACCCCGTACAGCGTGCTGGCCGGCAACCACGACATCGACCCGTCCACCACCGACCAGCGCGGGCCGAGTCCGTACCTCGACGTCTTCGGGCCGCGCCGGTTCCGCACCTCGCCCGCGTACCGGGGCGCCACCCCTGACGGCTACAACACCTACCACGTCTTCACCGGGGCCGGCCGGGAGTGGCTGGTGCTCGCCCTCGACTGGCGGCCCTCCGACGCCACGCTCGGCTGGGCGAAGTCGGTGCTGGCGACGCATCCGCGTACCCCGGTCATCCTGACCACCCACGACCTCGCGCACGCCGACGAGAGTGGCGTCGCGGAGCTCTCCGGCCACGGCCAGCGGCTCTGGGACGGGCTGGTCCGGGAGAGCGATCAGATCTTCCTGTCCCTCAACGGGCACTTCTGGCCGCCGGGACGCACCGTGCTGCGCAACGACGCCGGGCGGGACGTGCACGTACACATCACCAACTACCAGGACCGCTACTACGGCGGCGGGGCGATGCTCCGGCTCTACCACTTCGACCTGGCGCGCGACACCATCGACGTGGAGACCGTCTCGCCGTGGATCCTCGGGCAGTCCCCGGAGCGGCGCAACGCCCTGGAGCGGCGGGAGGTCGAGCTGACCGACCCGGCCAACCGGTTCAGCCTCGCCGTCGACTTCGCCGACCGGTTCGCCGGCTTCGCCCCGGTGCCGCCCCGCCCACCGCGCACCCCGGCCGCCGTCCTGGTCGACGGCACGGTCGCGTACTGGCGCTTCGACCAGGGCCGGGCGGACGGCGCCGCCGTACCGGACGGCTTCCGGATCGCGGACCTCTCCGGCCGGGGCAACCACCTGACCCGGGTCATCCTTCCCGGCGGCGGTCCGGAGACGCTGCGCTGGTCCGCCGAACACCACGACGACCAGCCGGCGCACGCCAGCCTCTTCTTCGACGGCGGCAAGCGGCCCGCGCGCGGTGGCTACCTGCGTACGGTGGACGGGGCCCCGGTGAACGCGGCGACGTTCGGCAAGGGCTACACCATCGAGGCGTTCGTGAAGCTGCCGGCGGACGTGCGGAGCACCGACCACGCCTGGATGAGCATCCTGAGCCGGTTCGGCTCCGGCCGGGACGCGGGCAAGACCGGCGGTGACCCGGCGGAGCCGATCGCCACGCTGAGCATGTCGGACGGCATGGCGTTGCAGTGGGCCGTCTTCCCGGTCAACCAGGACGGCATCTCGACCAACTGGGGCCACGAGATGCGCGCCGACGAGTGGTTCCACGTCGCGATCGTCAACGACGGCCGGCACACCACCCTCTACGTCGACGGCGCCGAACTGCTCCGCAACCCGTCGACCCCGGCCCGGGGGCTCGCCACCTCGCACGAGCCGTGGCTCGTCGGCGCCTACCACTACGACCGCGTCGTCGAGCAGGGCTTCTACGGCTGGATCGGCGACCTGCGCATCGTCGACCGGCCGCTGCCGGTCGGCCGGTTCCTCCGGGCCTGACCCGGCGGACGAGGCGCCTCCCCGCCCGGGTCCGGCCGGATCTAGCGGCGGGGGGCTCTGATCGTGGCGACGGCTCGGTCGTAGAGGTCGAGCATGTCGGCGTCGCCGTTGGCGGCGATCCAGGCGTCGGAGGCGGTGTCGACACAGGACAGCACCGCAGAGACGATCACCGACGCGGCGAACTCGGCGTCGGGGCCCCCGACACGCCGGGCGACGAGCGGCACGAGCGCATCGCGCCAGTGCTGGCGCTTCTCGAAGAGGCGGGCGCGCAGCGAGGGGGTCTCGTGCATCATCCGGGCGACGGCGAGGTCGGCCACGGGATCGTTGAAGGTCTCGGGTTGCGCGTCGATCATGGCGCCGCGTAGCGCGTCCCAGGGATCCTCGGCGTCGGGGCGCTCGCGGAGAGCGCGCGCCACGGCGTCGCCCCGGGCGGCCAGGTCGCCGAGGAGCACATCTTCCTTGCTGCCGAAGTAGCGGAAGAACGACCGCCGCGATATCCCGACCGTCTCGACGATCTGGTCGACGGTCGTCGCGTCGAAGCCGTGTCTGACGAAGAGCGCACACGCCGCAGTGGAGATCTCCGCACGGAGCGCCGCGCGCTGGCGGTCCCATGCGGTTGTCTTCGCCACCACCCCAGCCTACACCGAATGTCCATCTGGCACTTGGTGCCAGGTTGGCGTACGGTGTCTGCATGGCCATCGCCTACCACACCCAGACGGTCCTGATCACGGGCGCGAGCTCCGGCATCGGCCGCAGCTTCGCCGCCGCCCTCGCCGCCCGTGGGGCGGATCTTGTCCTGGTCGCCCGGCGTGCCGACCGGCTCGAAAGCCTTGCGGCCGAGCTGCGCGACCGGCACAGCGTCGTTGCGCACCCGATCCCGTTCGACCTGTCGACGCCGTCGGCCGGCGCGAAGCTGCGCGATGCGACAGCGGAGCGGGGCATCCACGTCACGAGCCTCGTCAACAATGCCGGCTTCGGCTCCTTCGGCCCGTTCACGGGCGAGGACCCCGAGCGGCTCGCCGGGGAGATCGCTGTCGACGTCTCCGCGCCGGTCCAGCTCACGGCGGCGTTCCTGCCACAGATCCTGGCCACCGGCGGCGGCGGTTTCGTGATCAATGTCGCCAGCATGGCCGCCTACGCCCCGACGCCTCGGATGGCCGTCTACGGCGCCGCCAAAGCGTTCGTGCTCAGTTTCACCGAGGCGCTCTGGGCGGAACTCCGGGGCACCGGGGTCGCCGTCTTCGCCCTCTCTCCCGGCGCGACGAGCACCGAGTTCAACCAGGTCGTCGGCACCGACGACGCGACCGCCGGAGCACGGATGCGCCCGCCCGAGGCCGTCGTGGCAACCGCACTGGCCCACCTCGACCGGCACTGCCCGGGCCCCAGTGTCATCGACGGCCGTCGCAACCGGCTCGGCGTGAACGCCGTCCGGCTGCTCCCCCGCCGTGCGGTCGCCAGGCTGGCGGAACGCATCAGCGACCCGAGCCGCCGCCACCGCGGGCGCACCCGGGCCACAACATAGCTGCGATCCTCCTTCCCGGCACCGGTCGATACTCCGGTCGGTTGCGCCGGCCCGGGTTCCGTCACGCGTAGTCGATCCTCGGCTTCGAAAGACGGGGGTCGAGATCGGGAAACGAGTTGTCACCGAAGAGGATCCGTGCGGCCAGCAGACGGCCGGCACGGTGGCGCAGCACGGCCACCGCCGCCTCCGCCACGGCGGGAGACCGGATGCCGGCGAGGATCCGGCGCAGCGCCAGCCGGCCCCGGAACCGGCTCCGCAACGCGTTTCCGTCGTAGCGGTGCAGTATGCGGCGGTCACCGATACGCAGGTATTCGGCGGTGACCACCGCCGCCAGTTCCGACATCCGCAGGCACGGGTCCAGACCGCCGGCGGTCAGCGGCGACACCGCCCCGGCCGCGTCACCGACGAGCAACCCGGCCGGGCACGCGAGCCGGCGCAGCACGCCACCGACCGGGATCGGACCGCCCCGACGCTCGATTGGGCCGGTCGGCGCGGTACTGCCGGGTGCGTCGGCGGCGAAGCTCTCCAGCAGGTGGCGGATGCCGCTGCGCATCGCGTCCGGATATCCGGCGACCCCGAGGTGCGCGTGCCGGCCGTCGTCGATGAGCCAGCCCAGGTAACCGGGAGCGACGCGTGGGTCCAGCACGCAGTGGAACGTCGGAGTGGTGCTGCCGGACGCGATCGGATGGACCAGTTCGGCGCCGACGATGAAGCGCCGGTTGACGTCGAGGCCGAGATCGCGGGCCACCCGGGAGCGTGCACCGTCCGCGCCCACGACGAACCGGGCCACCAGCGGCTCCGCTCCCGCGAACCGCACGGTTCCGGCCGACGCGCCGACATACCGTACGCCCAACCGGACCTGCGCCCCGGCCAACTCCGCCGCCCGGAGCGCGTGTGCGTAGACGCCCGCCATGTCGGCCACCCGGTATTCGTCGCGGTCACTGGTGAGCCGGATCGGCGCCCGCCGCGACGGCGGATACAGGAGCACGTCCCGGACGCCGGGCCCAAGGAGGTGGTCCGGCAGGTCGAAGTCGTCGAGGGTACGGCGGACGAAGATCCCCGTCGTCCGGATGCCCGTCGACAGCGACCGGCGGCGGTCCACCACCATCACCGTGAGGTCCCGTTCGGCGAGCAGTCGGGCCGTGTGCAGGCCGGCGAGGCCCGCACCCACGACCAGGACGTCTACTGTCTGCACACCCTGCGACGGTAGGGGGCCGTCCCCGCGTGGGCGACCGTTTGCACGCTATCCGTCGGGTACCTCCACACCGCCGCCACACTCGGAGCCACCGACGACGACGGAACGAGCGCCACGAACCTGTCCGGCTCTCTCGCGCCGGTCAGGGGACGGCCCGGACCCAGTTCCGGACGTCGGCGGCGCGTCCGTACTGAAGGTCGAGCAGTTGGGTCCGCAGGCGTGCGGTGATGGGGCCGGCCCCACCGTCGCCGACGGTGAACTCCGCGTCACGGTGCCGGACGCGGTCGATCCCCACGATCGTCGCGGCGGTCCCGCAGGCGAACACCTCGCTCAGCCGGCCGTTGGTTGCGTCCGCTCGCCATTGCTCGATCGTGTACGGGGCCTCGACAACCGGATGACCGGCCGCGCCGGCCAACGCGATGACCGAGTCTCTGGTGACGCCGGCGAGAACCGTGTCGCGCAGCGGCGGGGTCGTGATCCGGCCGTCGCGGAAGACGAAGAAGATGTTCATGCCGCCCAGCTCTTCGACGTCGGCCTGCCGCGCGGCGTCCAGGAACACCACCTGGTCGTACCCCGACGAGAGGGCGCGGTGGAGTGCGGGCAGCGACGCCGCGTAGTTGCCGGCACACTTGGCCGAGCCGGTGCCGCCCGCCGCCGCCCGGGAGTAGTCGTGGCAGACGTCGACGGAGATGGCGCCCGACCCACCGGAGAAGACCCCGCCGGCCGGAGAGGCGATGACACAGAAGAGGTACTCCTCGGCGGGGCGCATGCCGAGAAAAGGCTCGGTGGCGACCATGAAAGGACGCAGGTAGAGGCTGCCCCGGTCGGTGGGTGGTACCCAGCCACGATCGGCGGCAACCAGTTCCTCCACCGCGCGGACGAAAAGCTCGCTCGGCATCTCGGGCATGGCCAGGCGACGGGCCGACCGCTGGAACCGCGCGGCGTTCGCGTCCGGCCGGAAAAGCAGGACCCGGTCGTCCGGCGCCCGGTACGCCTTGAGCCCCTCGAAGATCGCCTGGCCGTAGTGCAGCACCGCCGCTGCCGGCGATACCGTCACCGACCCGAACCGCTCCACCCGCGCGCCGTGCCAGCCTTCGCCGGCCCGGTAGCCGATCCTGACCATGTGATCGGTGAAGACGCTGCCAAATCCCTTTCCGCTCGGAATCGGCTCGCCGGAATTTCTTGAAACTGCCGAACCGGCCTGCCGTTCGAAAATGACGTCTGGGCCGTAGCTCGTGGTTGTCACGATTCACCTCCAGGAACGTGATACGAGTGCATGATCCGACCCAGTACCGAGAAGCGGCGAGGCCGCGTGGATTCCGTTGAGGCAGGTGGAGGTCGGGCCGCCGAGTGAAGCGTTCACCCGCAGGATCTTGATGAAATCGTCGCCGGCATCGCGCACCATCGGCGTCCGCGGACCGCCGGACCCGGCTCCGGATGTCGGCAATGGCTCGTCCTTCACCAGGAGCAGTCCATCCCTTCCCGGACCGGTGCTCCAGTCCCTGGAAGTGGGGGCGTTCCCGCACCCCCGATGGTGACCGTCACTGGAATGGTTCAGGAACAGGCGACCATCGTGGCTTGAGCGAGACCGCTGACGTGCGTGCGGGACGCCCGTCCCGCAACCGCGGCCCCCACCACCTGCGGAACGCGATAGAGGATGCCCTATGCCCGGTGACTGAGCCCGACTATGATCCCCTCAGGCACCGCCGCGGTGGGGTGGAGAATCGGTGGATTCCGCCCGCCGTCGAGCGGGAGCGACCGTCCGCCGAGCGTGAGGGTCGCAGCTTGACCGCCGAGCGATCGGCGGCGGACGAGTGCGTAGGGGGTGGGCCGACGTGGCGGCCTTGCGAGTCCAGGTACTCGGTCCGATCCGCGCGTGGCGTGACGAAGAGCCGGTCGAGCTGGGCCGGGAGGGCCAGCGAGCGGTCCTCGGTCTGCTCGCCCTGAGCTGCGGCGAGCCGCTGTCGCGGGCCCAGCTGATCGATTCGCTGTGGGGCGACACGCCGCCGCCGAGCGCGGCGAACGTGATCCAGACATCCATCAAGCACCTGCGCCACCTCCTGGAGCCCGGCCGGCCACCTCGTACCCTGAGCGAGTTCCTGCCCAGCATGGGCGACGGGTACGCGCTGCGCCTGCCGGCCGACGACGTGGACCTGCTGCGCTTCCGCCGCCTGGCCGGCACCGCTGCCGGGGCCGGACGCGCCGGTGACCAGCACATGGCCGCTCAGCTGTTCGGCGAGGCGCTGAGCCTGTGGCACGGCGGTCCGCTGGCCGGCATCGCCGTCCTCGCCAGCCACCCGAAAGTGCTCGCGTTGGCCGAGGAGCGGCGCGCCGCCGTGGCCCGATACGGCGAAACGATGATCGCCATCAGCGCCGCCGCCGAGGCCCTGCCCTCGCTGGAGGCGGCCGTGGCGGAGCAGCCGCTGGACGAGGCCGCCCTGGCCCGCCTGATCCGCGGGTACCAGGCGGCTGGGAGGCGCGCGCAAGCCTTCGCCACCTACTACGAGGCACGCCGCCTGCTCGCCGACGAACTCGGCGTCGGCCCCGGACCTGAGCTGATGGCCGCCCACGCGGCACTGCTCGACGAAGGACCGCGCGGCGACACCGCGGGCAGTTGTTCCGTGCCGGTCACTGGTCCGCGCGCCCCGTCGGCACCGGCCGAGCGGCGGCTTCCCGAGCACCCGGTGCCCTCGCAGCTCCCCGCCGACATCGCGTCCTTCACCAGCCGGGACGGTCACCTACGACAGCTTGACGGCCTGCTGGCCGAGACAGCCGGCGGCCGGCGCACCGCCATGGTCATATCGACCGTGTCGGGCACCGCCGGCGTGGGCAAGACCGCGTTGGCGGTGCACTTCGCGCACCGGGTTCGGCACCGGTTTCCCGACGGGCAGTTGTTTGTCAACCTGCGTGGCTTCGACCCGAGCGGTTCGATCGGCGCGGCGGAGGCCGTCCGTGGCTTCCTCGACGCGTTCGGCGTGCCGGCCGAACGCATCCCGGGCAGCCTTCCCGCGCAGGCCGCCCTGTACCGGAGCCTGCTCGCGGACCGGCGGGTGCTGGTCCTGCTCGACAACGCCCGCGACGCCGACCACGTCCGCCCGCTGCTGCCCGGTTCGCCGGGCTGCCTCGTGCTCGTCACCAGTCGCAACCAGCTCACCAGCCTGGTGGCGACCGACGGGGCGCACCCGGTCACGCTCGACCTGCTGGCGTCCGCGGAGGCGCGGGCCCTGCTCGCCCGCCGGCTCGGCCCGGGTCGCGTGGCCGCCGAGCCCGACGCTGTGGACGAGATCATCAACTTCTGCGCGCGGCTGCCGCTCGCCCTCGCCATCGCGGCCGCGCGTGCGGCCACCTGCCCCGGCATCCCCCTCGCCGCGCTCGCCGACCAACTGCGTGCGGTCGGCGGCCTGGACGCGCTGATCGGCGACGATCCGACAAGTGATGTACGGACGGTCCTCTCCTGGTCGTACCGCGCCCTCACCCCGTCCGCGGCCCGACTGTTCCGGTTGCTCGGCCTGCACCCGGGTCCGGACATCACCGCACCGGCGGCGGCGAGCCTCGCCGGCGTCCCGGTGGCCCGGTTGCGACTCCCGTTGACCGAGCTGGCCCGGGCGCACCTGATCACCGAGCGCCGCCCGGGCCGGTACGCCTGCCACGACCTGTTGCTCAGCTATGCGACCGAACTCGTGCACTCCGAGGAGTCTGAGGAGTGCAGGAACGCGGCACTGCACCGGCTGCTCGACCACTGGGTGCACACCGCCTACGCCGCGGACCGCCTGCTGGACCCGCATCGGGAGCCGATAGCGCTGGCGCCGCCCCGACCGGGCGTCGCGGTGGAGGACCTCGCCGACCACGACCAGGCGCGTGCCTGGTCGGTCAGCGAGCACCCACAACTGCTCGGCGCCGTCGAGACCGCCCTGGCCGCCGGCTTCGATACGCACACCTGGCAGCTCGCCTGGGCCATGACGACATTTCTCGAACGCAGTGGCCACTGGCACCATCTGGCCGCCGTCCACAGTGCGGCTCTGCGCGCCGGTGAGCGCCTGGGAGACGCACGGGTCCGGGCCCGCGCACACCGGCGGATCGCCCATTTCCGCATCTGGTTCGACCGCGACGACGCCGAGGATCACCTGCGGCGGGCGCTGGCGCTGTACCGCGATCTCGGCGACGGGTACGGCCAGGCCCGGGTCCATCTCAACCTCGCGGTGGTGTACGAGCGGCGCGGGCAGCACCGTGCGGCGCTCGACCACGCTGAGCAGGCCCGCGGCCTGTGTGAAGACGCCGGTGAACGGGCCGGGCAGGCGGACGCCTGTAACGCTGTCGGCTGGTACAACGCTCATCTCGGCAGCCATCAGGACGCCCTAGCCCACTGTGAGGAGGCGCTGCGGCTGTACCGGGAAGTCGGGGACGAGAAGGGCGAGTCACACGCGTGGGACAGCCTCGGGTACATCAACAATCTGCTCGGCCGCCCCGAGGAGGCCATCGCGCGCTACCGGCGCGCGCTCGCCCTGCGACGCAAGCTCGGGCACCGCTACTTCGAGGCCCGCGCGCTCGAACGTCTCGGCGACATCCACGCAGACGTCGGCGAGGTGGTCTCCGCCCGTGACGCTTGGCAGGAAGCCCTGGTCACCCTCGAAGAACTCGAGCATCCGGACGCCAGTCAAGTCAGAGCCAAGCTGTATCTGGCCGATACCATGCGCGCTCTGTAGGTCAAGCACACAAGTCGACTTGGGAGGTTTCGTGTCTGAAGACGAGTACGGCCACGACGATGTCGAAGGGCTGGCGCGTAAGCTCCGTGACCTGGAGTCCCAGCTCACGGCAGCGGAGCGACGGCTCCTCAAGCGCATTGTCGCGGCCGCGATGCTGTCGGGGGTCGTCGTCGGAGCAGCCACCCCGGCCGGCGGCGTCGCCCACGGCGCAGATCTGGCCGGAGCGGACGCGTCCGCGACTCAGGCGACGGCAGAACTGGACGGGATCCGGGCGCAGTTCGCCGCCGCGTTCACCCCCGGCAAGGAGTGGACCACCACCATGTCGGACATCGGCCTGGTCGTCTAGGCCGCGGTGCGCGCCTCCCTTCCCATGGCCGGGCCGCTCTACGTCTCGCGGCCGGACAGCGCCACCCGTGGTCGGCAACCCGCCTGGCCGGTCATCCTCGTCTCCATGCCGTTCATGGGCGTCTACCGTCCGTCCATCCAACTCGGACTGCTCAAGGCGCTGGCCGAGGAGTACGGCTTTCCGGTCCGGACGCTGCACGCGAACCTCGACTTCGCCGCGCGGCTTGGCGTCGACTACTACGGCGCGCTCTCCGAACACCGCGGCCGGCTGGTCGGCGAGTGGCTGTTCTCCGCGGCGGCCTTCGGCGACGACGCCCCGGACCGGGAGGGCAAACTACTCGACGAGTTCGCCGCCGAGCTTTCGTACCTTGGCGATTCGCCCGGCCGGGTGCGGGATCGATTGCTGCGCACCCGCGAGCAGGACGTGCCGGCCTACCTGGAGGCACTTGTCGACACGGTCCCGTGGGATGAGGCACGGGTCGTCGGGTTCAGCTCCACGTTCCAGCAGAACGTCGCGTCGTTCGCCCTGGCCCGGCGGTTGAAGGAGCGCTGGCCGCAGTTGATCACCGTGTTCGGCGGGGCCAACTTCGACGGCGAGATGGGGCTGGAGTGGGTGCGCTCGATCGACTGCGTCGACTACGCGGTGATCGGCGAGGGTGACGTCGCCTTTCCCGGGCTGCTGTCCGCCCTCGCCGCCGGCACCGATCCCTCCGCGGTGCCTGGGGTCGCACGCCGGACCGGCGGGACCGTGGTGTCCACCGCCGCCGCGCCACCACTACCCACGCTCGACGATCTGCCCGCGCCCGACTACGCCGAGTACTTCACCCGGGCGGAGCGGCTCGCGCTGCTGCCGAAGGCCGGAAAGCGGCAGCTCTGGATCCCGTTCGAGTCAGCCCGGGGCTGCTGGTGGGGGGCCAAACACCACTGCACGTTCTGTGGCCTCAACGGGACGACGATGGAGTTCCGTGCCAAGTCCCCGGCCCGGGTGCTCGACGAACTCGGCCAGCAGGTGCGGCGGTACGGCAGCTTCCGCTTCGAGGCTGTCGACAACATCGTCAGCCCGGCCTATCTCAAGCGGCTCTTTCCGGCACTCATCGAGATGGAGGCCGGTTACGAGTTCTTCTACGAGGTGAAGGCAAACCTCACCCGGGAGCAGCTGAAGCTGATGGCGCTGGCCGGGCTCCGCCGCATCCAGCCGGGCCTGGAGTCGTTGAGTTCGGAGGTGCTGCGCCTGATGCGGAAGGGCGTCACCGCCGCCCAGAACGTCAACCTGCTCCGCTGGTGCCGGTACTACGACATAGATGTCGGGTGGAACATCATCTGGGGTTTTCCCGGTGAGACCGCAGAGCAGTACGCCGAGCAGGCCGCCATCGTGCCGCACCTGCGGCATCTCCAGCCACCTCGGGGCGCCGGCCGGCTCTGGCTGGAGCGATTCAGCCCGCTCTACGCCGACGAGGCGACCTTTCCGCTGCGCTCCCGTGCCCCGGAGCAGAGTTACCGCTACGTCTATCCCGACGATGTGAACCTGGGCCGCGCCGCCTACTTCTTCGAGTACGACCCCGTGGACCCGTTGCCGGATGCCGCGTACGAGGATCTCGGTCGGGAGGTCCGCGCGTGGCAGGCGGCCTGGAGTGACGACCACCGGCCATCCCTGACCTACCGGTCGACGCCGGGCTTCCTGCAGATCTACGACGTCCGGGAGCCGGGGCGGGAGGGCACGTACACCTTCCACGGCACGGTGGCCGACATCTACCTGGCCTGCGGCGACCGTCCCACGACCGCGTCGGCGGTGCGCGAGAAGGTCCACGGCAAACCGCCCCTGGAACTCATCCACGAGGTGTTCGACGAGTTTCGGCGGCGCGGGCTGATGCTTGTGGACGGTTCGCTCGCGTTGGCACTGGCGCTACCGGCGATCGCTGGACGGTGAGGTCGGGGCCGGCCGCATCAGCCCCGCCCGGTACGCGAAGGAGACCAACTGGGCGCGATCCCTGAGATCGAGCTTGCCGCGCAACCGGTAGATGTGGGTGCGGACCGTGGTCACTCCGATGTAGAGCTTGCCGGCGATGTCGTCCGGCTGCATCCCCTCGGCGAGGAGCAGCAACACTTCCCGCTCACGCGGCGTCAGCGTCTCCACGACCGCGCTCAGCGTCGCCTCGGGGTGGGTGTCCCGCCGCCGGAACCAGTTCACCAGGCGCCGCGCCACCACGGGAGCCAGCATCGCCTCCCCCGCCGCCACCGCGCGGATGGCGTATGCCAACTCCTCCCGGTCGGCGTCCTTGACCAGTACGCCGCTCGCTCCGGCGTGCAGCACCTCGCCGACGACGTCGTCGACATCACTCACCGAGTAGACGATCACCCTGGGCGCCGGCCCGTGGTCCGGGCTGGTCAGCTGACGGATCATGTCGGCGCCGTTGAGGCCGAGCAGCTCGAGGCCGGTGACCACCACGTCCGGCCGCGTACGACGGGCCAGCGCGATCGCGTGGGGGCCGCTGCCGGTGGTGTCGACCACCTCCACGTCGGGCTCGTGCTCGAGCCACGCGCGTAGGCCGCTACGAATGACGGGAAGCTTGTCACAGATCAGGACGCGTACCATCTCCCACCACACTTCCCGCTGCGCCGCGGTACAGGTTTCCTCTTGTGGTCAACCACATCGTGGTCGCCCGCGATGGACATCTGTTGAACAACGACTGGACGGCGTTGAATTCGAGCCGGCGACGCTGGTGCGTCGAGGAGACCACGCCGACCGGGGTAATCGGAGCGTTGAGGCGGGGTAATCCAGCCAGGGACTCTACGGAACGCGCGGTTCAAACACAGGTGGAAGACGTTGACGGCCGCCGAATTGTATCGTTCGGCAAGCACGACGATCGACCTGGGGTATCGCGATCGCCGCACCCGCTCCGTCAGACCTTCCACCCCCACTCGCTGGGCCGCACCGCAGGTCGAGGAGGGTACGCGCGGTCCGCGTGCTTCAGGTCGAGTGGTTACTGGGGTCCCGGCAAAGCCGCTAAGGAGATCTCGTGGACGACAAACTCGTGCTGCGCGCCTTCCGGGAAGAGGATCTCGAATTTCTGGACCGCTTGTGCACCGATCCGGACGCGCTGGGGCAGTTCGGGTGGACCGGTTTCATCGATCCACTCGCGCGGCGCCGGCGCTGGGAGAAGGACGGTTACGTCGGCCCGGAGACGACGGCGCTCGCCGTGGTCGCCGGTGACGGAGTCCTGGTCGGCGTGGTCAGCTACCGCGCGGCGCTACGTAGCCGAACCGCCGGAGCCTGTTTCGAAATCGGCGTCGCGCTCCTGCCGGGCCACCGCGGCCGCGGACTGGGCACCGCGGCGCAGCGGCTCCTGGTGGATTACCTGTTCGACTACACCACCGTGAACAGGCTGGAAGCGCTGACCGACAAACAGAACTACGCCGAGCAGAAAGCCCTGGAACGCGTGGGATTCCAGCGGGAGGGAGTGCTGCGCGGTTCGTACTTTCATCGTGGTGCCTGGCGCGATCAGGTGATTTACGCGGTGGTTCGCCGTGACGCGCGCCCGACGATCCAGGAATGATTCGGATACGACGCTTGTGGGGGTTGCGATGCTGCGCGTCGACGTACTGGTCAGCTGTCCCGTCTACCTCGTCGGGCTCTACCAGGTCATACACAACACCGGCATAACCATCATCTCCGTCCGCACCACACCCACCGAAGAACCCTCATGGCTCGCCGACATCGCCATCCTCGACGCCGACGCCCTACCCCCCACCGACACCCTCCACACCATCACCCACACCGCCCGCACCACCCCCGTCCTCATCCTCCTCAGCGACTGGTCCCTACCCACCCACCAATACCTACAAGCCGGCGCCACCCACGCCATCAACAAACGCGAAACAGCCGACAACCTCATCAACACCATCCGCACCCTCACCACCGGCAACCCCACCACCCCCCACACCCACACCACACCCACCCCCCACCAACCACACCACCCCAACCCCAACCTCTCCGAACGCGAAGAACAAGTCCTCCACCACATCTCCCACGGCCTCACCCACGGACAAATCGCCACCCGACTCGGCATCAGCCCCCACACCGTCGACACCTACGTCAAACGCATCCGCGCCAAACTCGGCGCCGGCAACAAAGCCGAACTCACCCGCGCCGCACTCCTCAGCCGACCCACCACACCCATCACCGACAAGGTCGGCTGAACAGTCGCGCGGGCCACGGTCAGAAAGGGCAGGACGAGACGGTCAGGAGGGGCGGGACGAGACGGTGTCGTCCGGCGAACCAGCGGCGGCGGAGTGCCCCATGCCGGCGTCCCGCATCAGCCGGGCGATCGGCCAGCCGGCGCCGGTGGGATCGGCCTCGTAGCGCCGGATCAACGACTCCTGTACGTCGGCGGGCTTCTCCTGGCTGAGCTTGAACAGCGCCTCCACCGACTCGATCGACAGCCGGAACGCGCCCACCCCGTGCACGATCCTGCGGAAATAGTCGATGGAGGAGGTCTGGTCCCAGCCCGCGCCGAAGCGATCCTCCAGGCGCTGGGCCGTCCACCGGACGACCTCCAGCGTCTCCTCCTCCCCCTCGATCAACCGGATGCGACCGCACACGTGCACCGCCGCGAAGTTCCAGGTCGGCGCGGAGGGGTCGCACGGGTAGACGGCGGGTGTGACGAACCCACCCGGCCCGTCGAACATCAGCCGGGCGCACGTACCATCCGCCAGCGACCTCCAGTGCGGATTGGCACGGTTGAGGTGGCCGACCATCTCGGTTCCGACGAGCGGACCCGACTCGGGCTCACCCGGAGCGACCAGAGCCGGCAGGCGGGTGGCCCACGGGGCGGCGCTGCCGTTGGTGGCGAGCGTCGCCAGGGGATGGCCGTCGATGAGCCGGCGGTGCCACCTGTGATCCTCGATCCGGTAGTGGCTGGGCACGAACATGGTTTACCGCCTCAACGTCGAGTGGCTACCAACACACCGCGTACGCCTGACGACCGCGCGGGCCGGCCGCGGCCCGCAGGAATCCCGTGCCCGGGTCGACGCCGGCGGCGCAGACCTTGCCGAGGGTGGATTCCGGCACCACATCGAGCCGGTGGCCTCTGCGGTCGAGACCGGCGAGAACCTCGGGGCCGAACGAGCGCTCCACGACCAGGACACCCGGCCGGGACAGGCGCGGCGCGAACGACTGCGCGAAGTGGTCGATGTTGAAGGCGGGAAGCTCGGTCGCCGCCTGCGGTTCGAGACCGAACTCCGCGATGGCGAGGAACGCCTGGAGCGTCCACTGGTCCTGCTGGTCACCGCCGGGTGTGCCGAAGGCCAGGAACGGCTCGCCGTCGCGCAGCACGATGCTGGGGCTCAACGTCGTACGCGGGCGCCGGCCGGGCGCCAGCGAGTTCGGGTGTCCCACGGTCAGCCACGCCGTCTGGCCGCGGGTGCCGAGCGCGAAGCCGAGGTCGGGGATCACCGGAGAACTCTTGAGCCAACCGCCGCTCGGCACGGCGACCGCCAGGTTCCCCCACCGGTCCGCGACCGCGACGGTGCAGGTGTTTCCGGCGCCGGCGCGGGGCCCGGCCGGGGTCACGGTGGGCAGGCCGCTGCGCAGCTGGGTCATCCAGTCCGGCTCGTCGGCGCCCGGATGCTCGGGCTTGGCCTGCGGGATCCAGGGCTCGGCGCCATCCACCCGCCCGGGTTCGGGGTCGAGGGACGCGTCGTCGCCGATCAGCGCGCGCCGCCGCGCGGTGTACTCCGGCGCCAGGAGCTCGGCGATCGGCACCGGCGTGTGTGCCGGATCGCCGTACCGGGCCTCGCGGTCGGCGAACGCGAGCTTGGCCGCCTCGGCAAGGGTGTGGACGTACTCGACGGTGCCCAGCCCCAACCCGCGCAGGTCGCAGCCGGAGAGTATCGCCAGTTGCTGGAGGAATACCGGCCCCTGCGACCATGGCCCCGCCTTGTGGACGGTGAAGTCGCGGTACGGCAGCGTGTACGGTTCCTCGACGGCCGGCTGCCAGGCCGCCAGGTCCTCGCCGGTCAGCATGCCGCGGTGCCGGCCGCCGGTCGAGTCGAGCACCTCGGTTCGCGCGAAGCGGTCGATCGCGTCAGCGATGAAGCCCTCGTAGAAGGCGGAGCGGGCCGCCTCGATCTGAGCGTCGCGGTCGCTCGATGCGGCCCGCGCCTCGCGGGCCAGCCGCTCATAGGTGCCGGCCAGCGTCACGTTGCGCATCCGCGAGCCGGCTGCCGGGACAGCGCCGCCGGGCAGGTACGTGTGACCCGAGGCGGTCCACTCGGTCCGGAACAGCGGAGCCATCGCCGCGATCGTCGACGCGGCGGCGGGCAGCAGCGGGTAGCCGCGGGAGGCGTAGCCTATCGCCGGCTCGAGGATGGTGGCCAGCGGCATCGTGCCGAACTCGCCGAGCAGCCGCATCCAGGCCCCGAACGCGCCCGGCACCGTCGCGGGCAGCAGGCCCGACGCGGGCATCTGTTCGATGCCGAGCGCGGCGAACCTGTCGATACTCGCCGCCTGCGGCATCGGTCCCTGGCCGCAGATGACGCGTACCGCGCCGGTCGACCGCGGATAGATGGATATCACCACGTCGCCGCCGGGGCCGTTCGAGTGCGGCTCGACCACCTGCAGGGCGAAACCGGCCGCCGCGGCCGCGTCGAAGGCGTTGCCGCCCCGGTCGAGGATGCTCATGCCGACGGCGGCCGGGAGCCAGTGCGTCGAGGCCACGGCGCCGGATGTTCCGGTCAGTTGGGGTCGCATGACGCCCATCGGCTCACCCCTTCGTCGCGGGCCGTCGCGGCAGTCCGCCCGCCGCGGTCATCGCGGGGTCGCCCCGGTGAGCAGCAGGCCCAGGCAGTAGGTGCCGGGCTCGGCCTTGCGGGTGACGAAGTGGTGCACCGTCCCGGTCGGGATGAAGAAGGTCGCCGGCGAGGTCAGCATGTGCTGCTGGCCGTCGGCGACCACCTCGATCACGGCACCGCCTGGATTCGGCGACAGCAGCAGGTAGATCTCGGGACACTCGTGGGTGTGCGGATCGGCCACCGGCTTGCCGATCTTGTCGCTGATCTCGCCACCGGCAAGTTCGAAGCAGAGCCCGCCGTACATGTCGTCGGTCAGGTAGAACGGCGTGGGCTGGTGATGCCCGGGGATCTCGCGGAACAGCGGCAGGTCCATCCGCGCGGCCGGTTCACCGGTCGCGACGGCGGTGCTCGGGGCAGCGGTGTCCATGTGGCGTCCTCCAGTAACGGCCGCTGTGCGGCGCAGATGACGGATCAGTCTTGGGTCAGCCGGAAGATGAAGCTGAAGGCGGGAAGGTCGATGAGCCGCTCGTCGGCCAGGCGCCAGCCGCTGTCCTCGATGACCGAGTACCACTCGTCGAGCGTGGGCAGGTACTGGTCCATGACCGCGTGCACGGTCTCGAAGCCGAGCGTGAACATGGGCAGGTCCGGGCCCTCGACGCCGACGGATCGGCAGGTGTCGCCGAGGACGAGGCTGCGCAGGTTGGGGAAGGTCTCGCGCAGTTGCTGCAGTGTCTTCACGCAGTTGTCCCGCGGCCAGAAGTCGTGCCCCATGAGGAAGCAGGTGACCAGATCGACGTCGGCGTACTCCGGCCGCGGCGACATGCTGAGCACGTCGTCGCGGGTCAGCGTGATCCGCGCCTCCAGGTTCGCCGCCTGGACGGCCTCTCGCGCGACCGCCAACGCGCCCTGGGCGATGTCGACACCGATGGCCCGCAGATCGGGCCGCTGCCCGGCCAGCATGATGATCCGGTCACCGCTGCCGCAGCCGAGATCGGCGACGGTGGTGAAGTCGAGACCGTCCAGGAGGTCGCGCAGCGGCGGATCGAAGAAGTTGCGGGCGATGCTCCGGCAGGCCACGCTGATGGCCCGGGAGTCGCGGCGCATCTGGCGGTCGGCGTCGGCGGTGACCAGGTCGGTGAGGTCGGTGAAGAGTTCCCCGCAGCCCCGGGTCAGCCAGTAGAAGAATCCCCTGGTCCGGAACGCCTGCTCGAATCCCGGTCCGCGCTGGGCCAGGTTCGGTCCGGCGTCGACGACGATCCGGCGGCTGGACAACGCGGCGAGGATCCTGCGAACCGGCTCCGGGCGGGTGCCGGTGCGGGCGGTGAACTCGGGAACGTCGACGGTGTCCCGCTCGGCAAGCTCGTCCAACAGGCCGATGTCCCAGGCGGCGCTGAGAGCTGCCGCCGCCACGGCACCGTTGAACGTGTCCGCGCAGTATCGGGCTTCCTCGATCGCGTGGGACGGCGCGGCGGTCATGTGATCCTCAACTCTCGCATCGGGGAGCTAGCCTGGACGGTTGTCGTCGGGTGGGCCTGGATGACGGGCGCGCCCACGAAGCTCAGGATTCCCAGGAGGCAGTCCGTCAGTGCCGCCTTGCGTCGCATCACCTCTGGCGTCCGCAGGCGGGGCGGTTCCTCGTGCGCGCTCGGCGCGAAGGAGGGGTACAGGTCGTTCGCGGTGACGTCGAGAAAGATGGCGTGCAGCCGGCGCGCCAGCTGGCCCGCCACATCGTGGTGGGAGACGGCCGCCCGGCTGGTCAGGAAGATGCCGTCGTACAGCCACATCAGGGTGTCCCGGGGGATCTGCCGGCGGAACTTCGGCTTGGGACTCTGCAGCAGCGACACCTCACCCTCGGACAGGACCTTCTCCGCGATCCCCTCGTGGACCTCCTCGTTGAGTTCGCACTCGCGGCGCAGGGCCTCGGCCGCAGCACCGGATCCGAGCGTCACCTTGCCGCGGATCAGCGGCCGCACCGGTGCATAGTCGCGGGCCCACGCGCCGGTGAGGTTGACGTGCTGGCGGGCCATCGGCATCCGGATGACCGGCCCGTAGATGACTCGGGGAGCGGAGCTTCCATACATCAGCATCAGCGAATATCCGCACACCAGTGCCCGCGCCCTCGCGGCGAGCTGGTCGTCGTCGGCCTGCCCGGCCTCGCCCTGGTGCAGGATCGCCCCGAGCATCTGCCACATCAGGAAGGTGGTCTGGTGGGCGGTGATCCACCGGAACCAGAACAGACGGTCGATGTCCTCGGCGCTGTCCGGGCGCAGGTCGCGGACCGACGCGGGCGAGACCTGCGCCAGCCGCAGGCACAGTTGCTCGATCCACGACGGGTCGGCGGCCACGGTCCGCGGCAGCCACTGGGCGGGCAGGGCGAGCGGCTCGAGCCCGTACGGATGGCCGCCGAACTCCCATTCCGGGCCGGACGGGACGGTCGCGACGATGGCCGGTGTCTCAAGGGGATGCATCGGCGGCGTCCGTTCCCTCGACGGTCTCGGGCAGGTAGGTGAACTCGATCTCCAAGCCGTTGACGTCGTACGCGTAGAAGCTCTGCATGCCCTGCCCGTCGATGTCGATCTCGGTGGCCGGCTCGGCGCGGGCGAAGGTGTAGCGGCCGGACTCGAACAGCTCCAGGTACCGGCGGCGCCACAGCCGCAACTGATGCGGCGTGTCGACCTGGATGCACAGGTGCTGGAACTGGTTCACCTCACCGGCCGGCGGCCCGTGCGTACCGTGGTCGCGGGTGAACAGGTGCAGCCGGATGTCGCTCACCACCACCTCGACCAGCCGGGCCAGCCCGGGCAGCCGCCGCAGGCTCAGGTCGGAAAAGCCGGCGTCCATCTCCCAGGAGACCGTGCAGCCCAGAAAGTCCTGGTACCAGCTGACGGCGTTGTCCAGGTCCATGGTCTGGATGCCCACGTGGTTGATTGCCCCGATCAGCGGCGCCGGGCGAGCCGAAGGCTTGTCCGGCACGGCCACGTCGGGTGTGGTTGGGGACAAGGGTTCTCTCCTGTCTTTGCGTCCGTAGGACAGGAACGGTCGGTCCTCCCGCAGAGCTTCGTTCCTCAGCGGGCGACCAGCGGCTCGCGTGGCTTATTCGTAGGGGGATCGTTCGATGGTGAAGTAACGGTGCAGCTCCTTGATGTGCGGGAGGACGGCCGGGTCCGTGGCCGCCCGCGCGATACCAAGCATCGTGTTCCAGACGAAATCGTCGCCGCCGTCGTACCGGTAGTATTTTTTGATGACGATACTGAATATGTCGTCGACCGTTTCCATCGTGGCGACGTCGGCGAGCCGCAGCAGGGCGACGCGGTCGGCATCGGTGAGCGGGGGCCGTTTCACCGTCCGGTCCTGTGGGATACCGGCCTCGACGCCGCGGCCCGGTATCGTGATCAGGGGTTTCTCCGGCGGCGCGTTCACGAAGTCGAGCATCAGGTGGATCCGCTCCTCGGCGGAGAGCACCGCCACCGAGTGGATCACCGAGGCGTCGAGGAACCAGATCTCACCCTTGCGCATCCGGTAGACGGTGTTTCCTTCGCTGAAGAAGCAGTCTTCGTTGGTGACGAGAGGGATGTGCATCCGGTGGGCGTTGCGGGTGTCGTCCGGCAGGTCGCCCAGCTCAAGCAGGTCCCGGTGCGGGATGATCACGCTGTTCTGTACCTTCGCCAGCCGCACGAAGTTCAGCCGATCCAGATCGACGACCGTGCTGATCAGCTCGCGCAGGTACGGAAGCTGGTTGCCGTACTGCGTGAACGCGCCGGGCTGACGGTGATCGTACTTGGTGACCACCCCGTCACCGGCGTCGCCGCCCAGTGTCCAGATCATGCAGCTCTTGTATGCCCCGCCGGAAACGTAGTCGCTGTGCGCTTCGGACCACGGAAACGAATTGGCCAGATCCAGGTCCTTGGCCAGGCGAGCGTCATCGATCGGAGTGTCCGCCACATAATGAGTTCGCATCGGATCACGCAGTCCCTCTCAGTCACCTCAGCATTCTTCCTGAGACGGTATGCGACCCTCATTTCGTCGCGCAGTCACTGGTTTCGGTGACGATCCAGATCCTCGGCCACCTTCTCCAATATATCCACCTTTCCCAAATACGGCTCGGACGGCCGCGGCCAATGCACGACGAAATCCGTGATTCCGGCCTCGGCGAACCGGCCCGCCGCGTCGAAGAAGGCCGCCGACGACGCGAGGACACCGCCCACGGACGGGCCGCAGACCAGCAGCCGGGCCACCGTCGCCGGGTCGCGGCCGACTTCCACACAGGCTTTCTCCAGCGCTTCGACCTGCTGGCGGACGACGGGCAGCGCCTGTTCGTACGGCGCGCTATCCAGCGAGTTGGGCACGCCCGTGGTCACCCAGTACGAGCCGTGGTCGGCCGCCAGGCGCATGCCGCGGGTACCCGCGGCGGCGATGGCGAACGGGACGCGGGGCTGCTGCTGGCACGGCGGATACGAGTGCACCTCGCTGGCGACGTAGTAGCGGCCGTCGAACGTGGTGACCGGCTGGCGCAGGAGCAGGTCGGTGAGGCGCACGTACTCTATGAACCGCTCGGTCCGCTCACGCCGGCTCCACACGGTCCGGCGGGTCATGGTGGCGTCGAAGCCCCCGGCACCGGCGCCGAGGCCGAGGATGAGCCGGCCGCCGCTGATGTCGTCGAGTGCGGCGACCTCCTTGGCCAGGTACACCGGGTGCCGCAGGTTGGGCGAGGCGACCAGAACGCCCAGCCCGATGCGTTCGGTCTCCACCGCCGCGGCCGTCAGTGTCGGGACGAAGGTGAACCAGTCCTTGGCGCGGAACGACCGCCAGTTCAGGTGGTCGTAGGTCCAGGCGTGGTCGAACCCCATCTGTTCGGCCCGGCGCCACTTCTCCCGCGCTGTCCGCCACCGGTCCTCCGGGACGATCTGGATGCCGAATCTCACGTGTCTCCCTCGTCCGTCCACCCCGGATCGACGTTGAAGTTGTACCGGAAGAGGTTGTGCGGGTCGACGCGCCGCTTGAGCGCGACGAGGCGCCGCCATCGCCGGCCGTACGCCGCACGCACACCGTCGGCACCCTCGTCGTTGAGGAAGTTGACGTACTGCCCGACGCCGTGGGGTGCCATGGCTTCGCTGAAGTCCCGGACCCAGCCGATGTGGCGGTCCCGATCGGTGCGGTCGGGCTCCCACGCGCCGAAGATGTTGATGTCGTGGCTGGCGCCACGCGAGCCGAAGGCGGTGTCCTCGGCCGGTACCCGGCCGACCGCCCCGCCCATGTGGTAGATCGGCGAGGAGGAGAGCGGCGAGGTGATCCGGGACGCGTGCGTGACGACGGTCGCGATGACCTCGTCGGTGAGCGGCCCGGTGTCCACCGACCGCCAGTAGTAGCGCTTGCCGGGCGGCGACGTGGCGTTGAACATCCGCTGCAGGTCCACGTACGGCATCGGCGCCACCGTGTCGAGCACCGGCCGCCCGAACTCCCGCAGCGGGCGCAGGAAGGACTCTCCCTGGGCGATGCCGCCCGACCAGCACACGACGACGGCCACGATCGGCAGCCCGTGCAGATGCGCGGAGACGGCCGCGATCGGTGGGCAGAGCCGGAGGTTGACGATCGTGCCGAGGAGGTCCGGGGCATCGACGATCAGGTCGCGGTAGTTGGCCAGCACGGACGGCGCGTCGTCCAGCGGGTAGGCGAGCATCCCGGCCAGGACGGTCGGGCCCACCTCGTGCAGGCGCAGACCGAAGCGTACGACGGCTCCGAAGTTGCCGCCGCCACCGCGCAGGCCCCACAACAGCTCGGGGTCGGTGCTCGCGTTCACCGTGACGAGGCGGCCGTCGGCGGTCACCAGCTCCGCCTCGACCAGGTTGTCCACGGTGAGGCCGCAACGGCGCATCAGGTGACCGATCCCGCCGCCGAGGGTGAGCCCGCCGACGCCGGTCTCGCTGTGGATGCCGCCGGTCGTGGCCAGGCCGTGGGCCTGGGTGACCGGGTCGACGTCCTGCCACAACGCCCCGCCCTGGACGTACACCATTCGACGGCCCGGGTCCACCGTGACCGCGCGCATGCGGGACAGGTCGACGACCAGGCCGTCGTCGCAGAGCCCTTGGCCGGCGACGCTGTGGCCGCCGCCGCGCACCGCGATGGGCAGTCCCCGGTCGGCGGCGAACGTGACGGCCGCCGACACGTCCGCCGCGTCCGCGCAGCGCGCGATCATCGGGGGACGCCGGTCGATGTCCGCGTTCCAGACCGCGCGGACCTGGTCGTAATGCGGGTCCGCCGGGGTGATCAGGTCGCCGCGCAGCGCGTCAGCGAGCTTCTCCGTTTCGCCGATCGTCCGCGTGTCCAAAGCGGTCCTCCGGTTGTTGTCCTACGGTAACGGGAATCCTGGTCTGCGGTGCAGGGCCGGCTCCTTCGCGGCGGATCGTCGCGGCCACGTCGCGCAGCGTCCCGTCCAGCAGCTTGGTCAGGTCGGGCGCGACCCGCAGGGTCGCCTGGCACTCGTCGCGCAGCCGCAGCGTGAGCAGCGAATGGCCGCCGAGCTGCGCAAACGTGTCCAGCATGCTGATCGACGACCGGCCCAGGACCCGCCGGTAGATCTCGACCAGGGCCGCTTCCAGCTCGTCGGCGGGGGGCACGCCCGTACGCTCGCGCTCGGTCACGTCCTGCCAGAGCTTGATCAGCTGGTCCTGGTCCAGCTTGCCGTTCACGGTCGACGGGATGCGATCCACGGGCACCACCCGCTCGGGCCGCATCTGGCGGGGCAGCCCGGCGGCGAGGTCGAGGATCGCCGCGGTGTCCAGGTCTGCGGTGCAGATCCCGCTGGCCGGAGTGACGAAGGCCAGCAGGCGCAGCGGCTGCCCGTGTGCGATCACCACGCAGTCGCCGACGGAGGGGTGGGCGGCCAGCACCGACTCGACCTCACCGGGCTCGATCCGCAGTCCACGGATCTTGACTTGCCGGTCGATCCGGCCCAGGTGATCCAGCGTGCCGTCCTCGCGAAGCCGGCAGAGGTCACCGGTGCGGTACATCCGAGATCCCGGCGGCCCGTAGGGATCGGCGACGAACCGCTCCGCGGTCCTGCCCGGCTGCCGCCAGTAGCCGTCCGCCAAGCCGACGGCGCCGCTGATGTACGCCTCCCCGGGCGTGCCGACCGGGACGAGATCGAGGTTGGAGTCCAGCACGGTCACCCGGAAATTGTCGGCGGGACGGCCGACCGGGACGAACGAGCCGTCCCAGTCCGGCGCGATGACGTTGTCGGTGACCGGGCCGGCCTCGGTCGGCCCGAAGGCGTTGACGAGGTGGCTGCCGGGCAGCGCGGCGTAGAAGGTCTTCGGGATCCGCGGGCTCATCGACTCGCCGCCGCACACCACCCACCGCAGCGCGTCGGCCCCGCCCCCGGACATCTCGTCCAGGAAGGCCGGCATCAGCGTCGTCACCACGAAGATCATCGACACGTCGTACCCGCGGACGAGCCGGGCGAGGTGCCGCGGATCGCGCTCGCCGCCGGGGCGGCAGATCACCACGCGGGCCCCGTGGTAGAGGGGCCAGAAGATCTCCCAGATGTGCACGTCGAAGCCGGCGTAGGTCTTGTACAGGGCCGTGTCGCCGAGGTGAAACGGGTACTCGCGCTGCATCCAGAAGACGTTGGCCAGGGTGCCGGGCGTGCGGGAGACCACGCCCTTGGGGCGGCCGGTGGTCCCCGACGTGTAGAGGATGTGGATCGGCTCGGCGGTGGCGCCGTCGTCGAGCGGGTCCGTCGCGGGACGGTCGGACCAGACCCGCTCGGCGTGGACGTTGTGAATCTGCCAGAGACCGTCCGGTAGGCGGCCGCGACAGGCCGGGTCGGTCAGCACGTGGCGAGGAGCCGAGTCCGCCAGCATCAGGGCGATGCGCTGGTCCGGCAGGTCGGCGTCGAGGGGAACATAGGTGGCGCCGGTCTTGACCGCTGCGTAGAACGCGACAACCTGGTGGATGCCGCGCTGCAGGAGGATGGCCAGCCGGGTGCCGGGACCGGCGCCCCGCTCGCGCAGGTGGTGGGCCAACCGGTTCGCGCGCTCGTTCAACTGCCGGTAGGTGACGGTGTTTCCGTCCTCGTCCTGCAGAGCGACCGCGTCCGGGGTCCGTTCCACCTGCTCCTGGAACGGTTCGGCCATGGTGCGGTACCGGAAGATCGGGTCGCGCTGCGGGTTGAGGCCGTGCAGGATCCGTTCGCGTTCCTCGGCGCCGACCAGGGGATGCTCGCGCATCTGAAGGTCGGGGTCGTTGGCCACGCCGGCCAACAGCTGCAGGAAGGCGTGCGCCCACGCCTGCGCGGACGGGAGGTCGGATGAGTCCGTCATGGCCTCGACATACAGGTGCCGGCCGGCGCGGGAGATCAGGATCGTCACCGCGACCGCAGGGTCGCCGGCGTCCGGCGCGGTGGTGCCGCCGGCCCCTCGGGCCTGCCGGAGCGCCTCGTTGAAGCTCAGGGACGGATCGGGGGCGCCCGCCGAGACGATCGCTTCGAGCGCCCCCCGGGTGATCCGGACGCGGCACCCGCTGCCCGGGCGCGGCAGCCGTCGGGCCAGCACACCGACGCAGACGGACAGGGTGACGAAGTCGTCCACCCCGGCCGCCGTGGCCAGGGAGTGCAGCCTGCCCATCATGCCGTCCGGCACGGTGACCGGCCCGATGCAGTCCGATGCGGACAGATATCCGGTCATCGCGCGCTGCCTTCGAGAAGCCCGCAGGCGTAGAACCCCGGTGCCAGCGACTGCGCCAGGTACACCTCGCCGGGCCGGATGCCGAACCGGTCGTGGTAGTCGACCAGGTTGATCATCCAGTCGGCGTTGCCACAGTGCCCGTAGGTGGCGAGCGTGTCGGCGAAGTGCAGCGTGTCCGGGTGCAGGCCGACCGACGTCGCGTTGAACAACATCAGCGGCTTGTGCAGGTTGGCCGCGAACACCTTGACTATCTGCGCCTGCTGCCGGCCACCGGCGCGGAGCACCGCCGACAGCGTCCGGTCGGCCACCTCCTTCCGCGAGATGAACGAGTCGCGGCCGCGCAACCCGTCCGGGTCCACCTTGACCGCGGACGAGACCAGCCGCAGCAGCCCCGGATCGTTCCGGGTCAGCAGGCAGCTGACCGCGGCGTCACCGAAGATGGCGTACGAGCGCACCCGATCGCGGTCGTCCGGCATGAAATCCACGGCGACCACCACCACGTGCGTCACCTCCGGATCGACGAACAGCCGTTCGCCGTGCCGCAGGGCGGTCAGCGAGCTGCAACACCGCTGGTAGGACACGACGTGTGGAACGCAGTGCTCCATTCCCATGTCGAGCAGCACGCGGCTGGCGAAGTCCGACGGCAACAGGGCGAGCGTGGGGTCGCTGGTGGCGAACACCAGATGGTCGATGTCCGCCGCGGTGGCGCCGGCATCGCGCAGCGTCTGGCGCACGGCGTCCGCGACGTAGCCCTCCACCGGGCCAGACATCCGCCGGTACGTCCTACATCCCATCTCGGTGAAGTCGGTGCCGAAGCACTCGGTCTCCCACAGGGCCTCGAAGTCGGGGATGTTCTCCGGCTTGCATTCCACATCGCCGAAGGCGCACGCGAACGAGCCGATGCCGATGTTTTCGTGATCCGGGATCATGGTTCCTTCGATCGGCAGAGGGACGAGGACTATGCCGGCCTTCGCAGGATGGAGCGTCAGGGCCGAGCGGGTTCGACAGCGCTCTCGTCGATCTCGCGAAGCACGGAGAGGATGCCGTCGACGTCGTTGAGCCGCGGGACCCATTCCGGGCGGAGCGTGACGGTGCCGTTCGTGTACTTCTTGATGTAGTTCAACAGCACCGTGATCATGTTGAGCGAGCTGATGCCCAACTCCTGCCGCGTCGTCGCGCCCGCGACCTGCTCGTACGTGAGGCCGGCGCCCACGGGTTGAGTCGCGAGAAACTCGGCGAACCTGTGGCGGTAGTCGTCAGTGCCCATTGTTCTCGACCTTCGGGAAGGGAAAGCCGTTGAGGTTGTTCTCGTAGATCCGGTTGTGCCCGTACGCGTCCTCGCCGGACACCATCACGCAGCCGTGCTTGTCGAGGCTGATCGAGTCGCCGAAACCGGAGAGGCGGTCGATGTGCTCGTAGACCCGCACGGACGGCGAGACGTAGCGGGACGCCATGCCCACCCGCTTGCTGGTGCTGGTGTTGGGGTACGAGCCGTGGATGCACTTGGCCAGGAAGATGACGAACTGGCCGGGCCTGAGTTCCATGTCGACGATCTCGTGCGAGTTCGGGTCCCAGTCCTTGTCGAGCTTGAGCTCGGAGTAGTCGTAGCCGAAGAAGTCGTGGGACTTGCTCTCCACGTTGCGGGTCATCGGCCTGGTCTCGTCGTAGTACCACTGCTTGTGGGTGCCCGGCAGGAAGCGCAGGCATCCGTGCGCCTTGTCCGCCTCGGAAAAGGCCGTCCAGACGGTCAGCTCCTGCGTGGCCTCCTTGGACTCCTCCGTGTACCGCAGCGAGGGGTACGAAACGGTCTCCGACTCGAACACGGTGAACGCCTCAACCTGGTGGAAGCCCGTCCCCGTGTCGCCTGGCTCCTTTTCGAAGATGTGCGTCTTCCAGCACATGATGTCGTTGCCCATGAGGCTGCGGAGCTTGTGGACGATCGCCGGTTGAGCGATGTGCCGGGACAGCGCGTTGCAGTCGAGGTGGCGGTCGTAGTTGATGATCGTTGACTCGTGCGGCTTGTTCTCCGAGGTAACCATTTCGATCATGGCCTGGCTCCAGATCAGCGGAGCCTCTTCCTCCGTGTAGAGGTCGAACGGCCCCAGGAACCCGTTTTCCTTGAAGAACTCCACCTGCTCAGTCGTCAGCCCTTGGGACGCCGTCTTGATACCGCTTTCAGCCACCTTGATTTCCTTCCTCATGATGCCTGTACTGGCCGGACTGAGAGCCTCGGGTCGGTCCGCGCCGGCGAAGACCACTCGGACGCCAGTTGAGCCAACCGTAGGCGGCGTAGACGGCGCGGTCCTGTCACAGGAACCGGGGTCCCCCGCAGCTCAGATTTCCTCGTACCGCATCCGCCGGGCGATCGCGGTGCTCATCGCCGCGGCCAGCTGGTCGGCGTGCTCCTCGTCGAACAGGCTCAGGTGGTTTCCCTTGATCTCCACGGTGTCCACCTCGGCGGCAAAGGCCGACCAGCCGCGGTCGCCGTCCAGGTACCCGGCCGGGAACGGCGGCGCGTCGGCAGGCAGCGGGTCGCTCGCGCGCAGCAGGTCCACCTCGGCCGGGTAGTACTCAGGCCGGTAGTCCAGGAACGCCGCCCGGTTGCGCTCGACCGTCGCGGTCAGGTCGGCCACCGCCGTTGCGGCAGCGCCAGCGCCCTCCAGACGCAGCACGTCAAGCTCCAGGACCGAACGACGGACCTGGGCGGCGTCCTCCGCGGAGGACATGAACGAGGGCGGTGCCCAGGTGTCCAGCAGCAGGGTCGCGGCGACCCGGTCGCCGCGACGCAGCCAGTGGCGGGCCATCTCCAGCGCCACGCCGCCGCCCATCGACCAGCCGGCGACCACGACCGGGGCGACGCCGCGGACCGCGTCGACCGCCTCCACGTATCGGGCCGCGATCTGTTCTACCGACGCCGGTGGGTCGCCCGGCAGCGACTGCAGCGCGTACACCGCGAACTCCCGCCCCAGCCGCTTGGCCACCTCGTAGAACGGCAGAACCGAACCGCTCGCGGCGTGCACGAGGACCACCAGCGGCGCGCCCGGGCTCTCGGCCAGGCTCACCAACGGGCCCGCCTCCACCGGCGAGGCCGGCATCGCGCCCAGCGTCGCCGCCAACGCCCGGACCGTCGGACCGGTGAACACGTCCTGGACGGTCGGTCGCAGCCCGAGCTCGCTCGCGCACTCCTCGATCAGCTTGAAGACCAGCAGCGAGTGGCCCCCCATGTTGAAGAAGCTCTCGGTGACACGGACCGAGTCCCGGCGCAGGATCCGGCTGAATATCGTGGCCAGCCGCGCCTCCAGGGCGGTCTCGGGTACGCCCGCGTCATCGGCCTCGTCGGCGTCCGCGTCGCGGACCCGGAGGTCGAGCAGCGCGGCCATGTCGATCTCGCCAGGACCGGTCCGGGGGAGGTCGTCCACCACCGAGACGGTCGCCGGCACCAGGTAGTCGGGCAGCCGCTTCGCGGCACCGTCGTGCAGCGTCCTGCCGGACAGCTCCCGATCGTCGTCCGGCACCACGAAGGCGGCGAGGCCACCCTCCGGCGCCGCGGTCACGACAGCCCGCCACACGCCGTCCTGGTCGGTGAAGGCCGCCTCGATGTCGGCCGGATCGACGCGCAGGCCGTGGATCCGGATCTGCCGGTCGATCGGCCCGAGGTGCTCCAGCACGCCGTCGTCGCGGTACCGGCACAGTTCGCCGGTGCGGAACATGCGGGCGCCGGGCGCGCCGAACGGATCGGCCACGAACCCGGCCGCGGTCAGCGCCGGCCGCCGGTGGTACCCGCGGGCCAGACCGGTCCCGCCGACGTAGAGCTCGCCGGCCACACCGACGGGTACCGGCGACAGCGCCTCGTCCAGGACCCGCAGGGTGTGGCCGGCGGCGGGGCGGCCCTTCTCGGTGACCCGGCCGGTTTCGGCCAGCCCGTAACCGGTGACGACCTCGCCCGGGAAGCCGGCCACGTCTGGCGCCATCGACGGCACGACCGACAGCGTCGTGACGCCGTGCTCGTCGACGAACTCCGGCAGACGCCGCAGGTCGCTGCGCACCGCCGGCGGGCAGATCGCGACCGTCGCGCCCTGGGACAGCGGCCAGAAGCAGCGCTCGGGCGTCTCCAGGAGCACGACGTCGCCCGGACCGAGCGGATGGTCGCGCCGCAGCTGCTCCAGCTCGGCCAGCGCGCCCTCGACCGGGTAGGCGACCGCCACCACCTGGCCGGCGGCGCCCGCCAGGTAGCGCAGGTGCACCAGGTCGGCCGCGGCCGCTTCGGCCGGCAGGTCGTCCGCGGGCGCGCCGGCCCACCGCCCGGAACGCGCGAACGAGAGCACCTGCCACGATCCGGCCGGCACCCGGCCCGCCGTCGCCGCGTCGGTGATCACCACCGCCGGCGCGGCGTCATCCAGCATCGCCTCGCACCGGTCGTCGTCCGGGTCGAGTGACACGTACGGGACGCCGGCCTTGACCGCGGCGAGCAACGCGACGATCTCGTCGTTCCCCGGGGAAAGGTACAGTGCCACGACGGTGCGCGGCCCGGCTCCGGTCTCGCGCAGCGTCCACGCCAGCCGGTTGGCCCGGGCGTTCAACTCGGCATAGCTGACCTGGCCCTGGTCACCACGCAACGCGATCGCGTCCGGAGCGCGGCGGACCTGCTCCTCGAACGGGTGCGCCAGTGTGCGGTAGGCGACCTCCGGCCGCGCGTCCCGGTCGCGCCCGTGCAGGATCCGGTGCTGTTCGGCCTGCGTCAGCAGCGGCAGCTCGAACGCGCGCGCGTCCGGCCGCTCGGCGGCCGCGCCCACCAGGCCGACGAGGACGTCCGCGAACCGGAGCGCGGTCCGCCGCTCGAACAGGTCGGCCGAGTACACGATGAGGCCGCTGAGGCCGTCGCCCTCCGTGGCCAGGCTCAGGGCCAGATCCCACATCGCGGAGTTCGTGTCCAGCTCCACGCCGAGATCGGCCGTCCCGCCCGCGCCGGCACCCGACTGCTGAAGGTTGACCATGGTCTGGAACACCTGGTGCACCCCGGAGAGCCGGGGCAGTCCCAGCTCGGCCACCACCCGGTCGTACGGCACGGCCTGATGGTCGTGGGCCTCCAGGAGGGTGTCGTGCACCTGCCGGACGACATCGCGGAACGTCGGGTCGCCGGACAGGTCGGTGCGCAGCGGCACCGACCTCACGAAGCAGCCCACGATCGACTCGGCGACCTCCTGGTCCCGGCCGGCCAGCGGCGCGCCGACGAGAATGTCCCGCTGCCCCGACATCCGGGCCAGAAACAGCTTGTACGCGGCCAGGACCACGACGAACAGGGTGACGCCCTCGTCCGCCGCCAGCCGCTGCAACCGCGCCAGCAGGGGGCCGGGGACGGTGACCGGCACGGTGTGTCCGCCGCGGCTGGATGCGGCCGGCCGGGGGTGATCCCTCGGCAGGTCGAGCACCGGTAGCTCACCGGCCAGCTTGTCGGTCCAGTAGGACAGGTCGCGCTGGATCGCCGCCTCGTCGGTGTGCTCGCGTTCCCAGGCCACGTAGTCGAGGAAGCCGACCGGCGGGGGCGGATCGAGCGGCCGGCCCGCCAGCAGCGTGTCCAGCTCCTGGACGACGCGCAGCCGGGACAGCCCGTCGGCGACCAGGTGGTGGAAGTTGGTCGTCAGCATGATGCGGTCGCCGGGCAACGCGAATCCGATGATCTGGAAGAAGCACGGCTCGTCGAGCGGGAACGGTCGCTGGACGGCCCGGTTGCTGATCTCGGTGGCCCGTGCCGCCGCCTCGTCCGCCGGAAGGTGCCGCAGGTCGTGCCAGGTCACCGGTGGCTCGATCGGACCGCAGTCCTGCTGCATCGGCACACCGTCGCGCTCGAACATCCGCACCCGCAGGCTGTCGTGCCGGGCCATCAGCTGCGCAGTGGCGGCGCGCAACGTCGCGAAGTCCAGCGCCTGCTCCATGATCCGCACGTCCGGGATGCTGTACTCCGTGCTGTCCGGATAGCGCCGGCAGGAGAACCAGATCCGCGCCTGCGGCGGGTTGAGCGGCACGGCGGTACCCGGCGGCACCGGGGCGATGCGCTGGGCTTCGACCGCGGTGGCCCGCTCGCGCAGCAACCTCATGAGCAGTCGCTGCTTGTCCCCGTCCAGCGTGGTCATCGGGTCACCCCTCCCGGGTCGCCGAGCCGATCGGCGACGTCGTCGTCGGACAGCACAGCCAGCTCGGCGAGCAGCGACTTCTCCAGGTACGCGGCGACGCCGGCGATCGTTGGCGCGTCGAAGAACTGCCGGACGGTGATCGAGACCCCGAACCGGGTCTTGATCCGGTGCAGCATCTGCACGGCCGAGAGCGAGGTGCCGCCAGCGGCGAAGAAGTTCCGGTCGCGACCGATCTGCTTGACCTGCAGCAGCTCGCGCCACACCTCGGCGATCTCCGCCTCGATCAGTGAGGTGACCTCCGAGACACCGCTGCGGGCCTCCCGGTCCCGGGGGGTCGGAGCGGGCAGCGCCTGCCGGTCCACCTTGCCGGAGGGCGTCAGGGGCAGGGCGTCGAGCTTCACGTACACCCCCGGCAGCAGGTACTGGGACAGGTACCCGGCGGCGTACCCGGCCACCTCGGAGATGTCCGCGTCCGGGCCGACCAGGTAGGCCACGATCTCCTTGACGCCGGGCTGGTCCTCCCGGATCGCCACGACCGTCCGCTCGACCGCCGGGTGGCTGCCCACCACGGCCTCGATCTCGCCGGGCTCCACCCGTACGCCCCGGACCTTGGCCTGGCCGTCCGCCCGGCCGGCGTAGTGCAGCAGGCCGTCCCCGTCGCGGCTGGCGAGGTCGCCGGTGCGGTACAGCCGCTCCCCCGGTACCACCGGACGAGGATGTGGCAGGAACCGTTGCGCCGTCAGCTCCGGCTGGCCCAGGTAGCCGCGGGCCAGGCCGTCCACGCCGGCGACGTACAGTTCGCCGACCACACCCGGGGGCACCGGCCGCAGCGCCTCGTCCAGCACGTACAGCCGGTAGCCGTTGACCGCCCGTCCCATCGGCACACCGCCGCCGGTCGGCCAGGACCGCCCGGTCCAGAGCGCGACCTCGGAGGTCTCGGTCTGGCCGTAGGCATTGTGCAGGTCGACGCCGAAGTGGGTGGCGAACCGCTCCAGCAGCACTGCGGGCACCGCCTCACCGGAGGTCTGCACGCAGCCCAGGTCCGGGTACCCGGTGGGTGGCACGGTGGCCAGATACGTGTCCAGCATGGACGGTACGAAGTGGGCCAGTACCGTGCCCGGCTCGGCGAGCAGCTCGGCCAGGTACGGCACGTCCGTCTCCGACTTCGCCTCGGCCAGCCGCACCGTGGCACCGGCGGCGAGCGTCGCGAAGATCTCCCAGATCGCGACGTCGAAGATCAGTGGTGTCTTGTGCACCACCTGCTGGCCGGGGCGGAGCGCGTACCGCCTGGCGATCCACTCCACTCTGGACGCCGCGCAGCCGTGATCGATGACCACGCCCTTGGGGCGGCCGGTGGACCCGGACGTGTAGTAGACGAAGGCCGTGTTCCGCGGGTGGATCGGGACGCCGCCGTGGTCCGCCGGGCCGGGCGGCGCCGCGGGATCGACGACCGGCAGGCCCTCCAGCCCGGCCGGCGGCGGCCCGGCGCTGATCACCGCGGCCATCGCGCAGTCGTCGGCGATCCAGCGCAGGCGCTCGGCCGGGTAGCCGACGTCCAGCGGCACGAAGCCGGCACCGGCCCGGAGCACCCCGAGCAGCGCCGCGACCGACTCCACCGAGCGTGGGACGCAGACGCCGACCAGGGACTCCGGCCCGACGCCGGCAGCCGCGAGCGCGGCCGCCACCGCCTCGGCCCGGGCGTCCAGCTCGGCGTAGCTGACGGCGGTGCTCCCGGCCCGCACGGCGACCGCGGCCGGATCACGGGCCAGTGCCGCGTGGTAGCCGTCGTGCAGCAGCGTGCCGGCGGCGCGACGGTCCTCGTGGCCGGCGTCGATCGCGGCCAGTTGGGCGTCGGCCGCGTCGGCCGGGAGCAGCGGCAGCTCGGCCAGCCGGGCCGACGGGTCGGCAAGCGTGGACCGCAGGAGTGTGGTCAGGGCGTCCTGCCAGTGCTGGGCGGAGGTGCGGTCGAAGCGGCGGGTGGCGTACTCGACCTCGCCGGCGATCGTCCCGCCGTCCAGCCGCAGCGTGCAGGTGAGCGCGACCTTGGCGGTACCGGAGTGGACAAGCTGCTCGGTGATTCGCAGGCCGTCGATCTCGCCGCCGCCGTCGACGGGGGTGGACTGCAGCACGAACATGGTCTGGAAGACCGGGTTCTGGGCGGCGTCCCCGCCCCGGGAGAGGTTGCCGACCATCTCGGTGAACGGCAGGTCCTGCCGGGACAGCGCCTCGGCCAGCGCGGCGTCGGTCCGCTCGACCAGTTCCCGGAAGCGCATCCCGGGGGTGAACCGCATCCGCAGCGGGACGGTGTTGACCAGGTAGCCGACCAGGTCCTCGGTCCCCGGGCGGGCCCGACCGGCAACCGGCACGCCGACGACCACGTCGTCGACACCACCGCTCATCCGGTGCAGGGTGCCGAGAAAGCCGGCGAGCAGCACACCGAAGGGCGTCGAGCCGCAGGCGCGGGCGACCCGTTCCACCTCAGCCACGCCGACACCGGCGAATGTGAGCGGCAGCGAGAAGCCGGCGTGGCCGTGCGCCCCGGTCGGCCGGCCAGGTTCGGCCACCGGCGCCTGGCCGTCGAGCCGTTCGGCCCAGTACCGGCGCTGCTCGGCCGCCTCCGGCGAGCCCAGCCAGCGCTCCTGCCAGGCCACGTGGTCGGCGTACCGCACGGTCGGCGCCGGTAGCCGGCGGCCCTGGTAAAGCGCGGCGAACTCCCGCCAGAACACCCCGAGCGACCAGGCGTCGAAGGCGCTGTGGTGCACGTCGAGCAGCCACAGATGCTCCTGGTCACCCACCCGGTAGCAGGACGAGTGCAGCAGAGGGCCTTCGCAGAGGTCGAAGGGGCGGGCCGCGTCGACCTCGGCACGGCGGGTGGCGGCGGCGCGGTCGGCGACGGTGGTGACCTCGGTGCGGACCGGTGCCGGCGGCCGGAGCCGGGACCAGACCTCGCCGTCGCGTTCGGCGAGGGTGGTCCGCAGCGTCTCGTGCCGCTCGACCAGTGCGGTGAGTGCCGCGTCCATCCGCTCGAGGTCGAGCGGACCCGTGATCCAGTACCCGAGGGGTACCGCGTATGACGCGGCGCCGTGGTGCAGTTGGTCCAGATACCAGAGCGCGGCCTGGCCCCGCGAGGCCGGACGCCATTCGCCGTGCTCGCCGGCCGGGACGACTCCGGCGGCGTCGTCACGCCGGTGGGTGCCCGCCGTGACCAGGTCGGCGAGGCCGGTGACGGTCGGCGCGGCGCGCAGCTGGTTGAACGTCAGTGCCACCCCGGTGACCTGGGCGACCCGGCTCAGCAGTTGCAGCCCGCGCAGGGAGTCGCCGCCGGCCGCGAAGAAGTCCTCGTCGGCGCCGGCCGGCCGGCCGAGCACGTCGGCGACGAGCCGCGCGACGGTTTCTTCCACAGTGGACGATGTCGGTTCGGCGGCGTGGTCGGCGACGGGCGGTGCCGGTGGCGGCGGCAGCTCTGCGGGCAGCACCTTTCCATTGAGCGCGGACCGCGGGATCCGGTCCAGCCAGACGACGGCCTGCGGGACCATGACGGCGGGCAGTCGGTCGGCCAGTTCGGCACTGAGCGCGACGTCCGCCGCCGGGGTGTGCTCCCCTTCGACGTACGCGATCAGGCGGGCGCCGGAGACCGGGTCCTCGGCGGCGACCACGACAGCGTCTCGCACGCCGGAGCAGGCCCGCACCGCGTTCTCCACCTGGCCGGGCTCGACCCTGAACCCCCGGATCTTGACCTGGCGGTCGGATCGGCCGAGGAACTGGAGATTTCCGTCCGGCAGCAGGCTGGCCCGGTCCCCGGTGTGGTACATCCGCGCGCCGGGCGGCCCGAACGGGTCCGGCCGGAACCGGTCGGCGGTCCTGTCCGGCGCACCCAGGTAGCCGCGGGCCAGCCCGGAGCCGGCGATCCACACGTCCCCCGGTTCGCCGTCGGCCACCGGCGCCAACGTCTCGTCGAGCAGCCGCACGGCCGTTTCCGGCAGTGGACGTCCGATCGGGACGAGTCCGACGTCGGGCAGGTTGGCCGGGTCCGGGTGGTAGGTCGTACAGCTGATCGTGGTCTCGGTGGGCCCGTAGTCGGCGACGAAGTCCACCGGCCGCGGACCGACGACATTCAGCCAGGCCGCGAGCTTGTCCATCCGCAACTTGTCACCGCCGATGAACGCCAGACGCAGGCGCTCGGGTAGTGACACGATCCCGGCGGCCAGGTCGTCGACCCACTGGTGCCAGTAGTTGCTGGGCAGGCTCACCATCGTCGCCTCGCGGGCCGTCATCAGTTCGGTCAGCTCGACGCTGGTGGGACGGGGGGTGTCCGGCAGGACGACCGCCGCGCCGGCCAGCCACGCCGGCAGCACCTCCTCCAGCGAGGCGTCGACATGCATCGAGGTGAACTGCATGAACCGGTCGGTCGGCCGGAGGTCCAGCTCCGCCCGGATCGCCGTGGCGTGCCCGACGAGGCTGGCATGCGAGACCCCGACGGGCTTGGGCCGGCCGGTGGAGCCGGAGGTGAAGATGCAGTACGCGAGATTGTCGGGCCACATCGCCGGCGTCGGGCGGCTGGCCGGGACCCCGCCGGCCAGGTCGTCCAGGTCGATCACGGAGAATCCGGAGCCGTCGAATTGCCGCTCCGGCCCGCCGCGCAGCACGAACCGCACCTCGGCGTCGGCCAGCATCCCGGCCACCAGCCTGGCGGGCAGCGCGGCGTCGAGCGGGACGTAGACGCCGCCGGCCTTCCACACGGCCAGCAGCGTCACCAGCCAGCGGTCGGACTGCTCGACGGCCACCCCGACGCGGACCTCGGGCCGTACGCCGCGCGCGGCGAGTCGCCCGGCCAGCGCGTCGGCCCGATCGTCGAGCTGGCGGAAGCTCAGCACGCCGGTGCCGGTGACGACCGCCGCCGCGTCGGGCGTACGCACCGCCTGAGCCTCGATCAAGTGGTGCACGCAAAGATCGGACATCGATCGCCTACCTCCGCATATGTGTCGGGAATGGGGCGCACGGGATCAGGCGACCGCGCTGTCGACGGTGGCGCGGCGCCAGCTCTGGTACAGGCCGGCGTAGACGCCGTCCGCGGCGACCAGCTCGTCGTGCCGGCCGCGTTCGACCAGCCGGCCGCCGTCGAGCACGATCACCTCGTCGGCCTGGACGGCGACGGCCAGCCGGTGGGCGACGGTCAGCGACGTTCGCCCCGCCGTCAGCCGGCGCAACGCCTCGATGAGGGTCAGCTCGATCCGCGGGTCCACGGCCGAGGTCGCCTCGTCGAGGATCAGGCAGGCCGGGTCGGCCAGGTGCGCCCGGGCCAGTGCGACCAGCTGCCGCTCGCCGGCGGACAGGCTCTCCCCGCGCTGCCCGACCGGGGTGTCGAGGCCCTGCGGCAGGCCGGCGAGGAAATCCGCCGCACCCAACTCGTGGAAGGTCTGCGCGACCTCGTCGCGGGTGGCGGACGGCCGTCCGTACCGGACGTTATCCTCCACGGTGGTGTCGAACAGGAACGGCTCCTGCGGCACGACCACCAGGCGGGAGCGCAGCGACTCGGTCGCGATCCGCCGCACGTCGATGCCGCCGATCAGGATGCTGCCCCGGTCCGGATCGGCCAGCCGGGCGATCAGCTTGGCCAGCGTCGTCTTGCCCGATCCGGTGGCGCCGACGAGCACGACCTGACGGCCGGCCGGCACCTCGAACGACACGTCGGTCAGAGCCACGCCGGCGCCCGGGTAGCCGAAGGTGACGTTCTTTACGACCACCGCCGGTGGGCTGGCCGGCAGCTGCCGGCCGTCGACCGGCTCCGGGACGTCCTCGGCGATGTCCAGCAGGGCCAGCACCCGGCGCCAGCCGGCGACCGCGTTCTGCGTGAAGTCGAGGATCTGGGTGAACTCGGTGATCGGCGCCAGGAACAGGGTGACGAGCAGGATGAACGCGACCAGCTCGCCCGCGCTGTGCCCGCTCGACGGGCCGATCGCCAGTCCGACCGCGACGACGCCGACCACGATGATCACGGCGAACAGGTCGGCGAGGGAGAACAGTACGCTGCCGAGGTTTCCGGCACGGATCTTCGCGTCCCGCCACCGGTGGATGGCCCTCGTGGTGCGTCGGAGACTGGGCGCCGTGATGCCGTATGCGCGGATGACGGGCGCGCCCTGGATCGCCTCCGAGGTCACCGTGAGCAGGTCGGCGACCCGGACCCGGACCGCGGAGTGGGCGGCGCCGAGGCGGCCGGCGATCACCCTGATCAGCAGGATCAGCGGCACGGTCAGCGCCACCGTGACAAGTGTCAGCCACAAGTCGTAGTAGGCCATGCCGGCGAGGGCCGCCAGCATGATGGCGCCGTTGACCACCCAGGCGATCCCGCCCCACTGCAGGAAGACGCTGAGGGTCTCCACGTCGGAGGTGACCCGGGAGACCAGCTTCCCCCTCGTCTCGGCCGAGTGGTATGCCACGCTGAGCCGGTGCACGTGGGTGAAGGCGCGCACCCGCAGGCCGAACAGTGCGCGTTCGCTGGCGATCGCGAGGCGCAGCAGGCTGGCCCAGTTGGCCAGGCCGGTGGCCGCCACCGCCACCGCCGCCAGCGCACCCAGGCCGAGCAGGTGGCCGGTGTCGAGATGCCCGATGCTCAGCCCCTGGTCGATGAGCTGCTGGATGAGGATCGGTACGGCCAGCCGCCCGATCCCGCCCAGCAGCGCGAGGGCGATCGTCACGGCCAGGCCGGCTCTGATCTCCGGGATGGTGGCGAGCCCGCGACGTACCACCGCGAACGTCGACCCGGTCACGCTCTCGGCCGCTGCCGGAACCGCGGTCATCGTGAGCCCACCTTTCGCATGCCCTCGTCGCCGGGCACACCCTGCTCTCGCTCGTAGGCCCGGATCAGCCGGTCGTAGCTGTCGATCCGCAGCAGGTCCGGGTGGGCGCCGACGCCGGCCACCCGGCCGCGGTCGAGGTAGATGACCGCGTCGGCGAGGGCCAGCGTCGCCGCGCTGCTGGTGACCACGATCGTGGTGGTGGACGGCAGGCCGGTGGCGAGGCCGCTCATGATCTCCTGCCGGGTGGTGGCGTCGACGGCGGACGTCGCCTCGTCCAGCAGCAGCACCCGCGGCCGGCGCACCAGCGCCCGGGCCAGCGCGATACGTTGCCGCTCACCCCCGGACAGCGTCACGCCGCGCTCGCCGACCCGGGTCGCCAGGCCCTCCGGCTGGCCTTCCACCAGAGCGGTGGCCCGGGCCAGGCGCAACGCGTCGTCCAGCCGCACCCGGTCGCGGTCCGCGAGGGTGGACTCGAAGTCCAGCAGGACGTTCTCGGCCAGCGTGCCGGCGAACAGGAACGGTTCCTGAAAGACCGCCGCGCACGTCGCCGCCCGGTCGGCCGCGGCGACCCGGTACAGGTCGACCCCGTTCAGCAGCACGGTGCCGCTGGTGGGTGGCAGCAGGCCGGCCAGGGTGAGCAGGAGCGTGCTCTTGCCCGAGCCGGTGCTTCCGGTGATCGCGACCGTCGCTCCGGCGGGGACGTCGAAGCTCACCTCGGAAAGGACCGCCGGGCCGTCCCCGTAGGCGAACCCGAGATCGCGTACGTGCAGCCCGAGCGGGCCGTCCGGCAGCGGCAGCGGCTCGTCTGGCGCCGACGGCGGTGTCTCGCGCAGGACCTTCTGGACCCGGTCGTACCCGGCCAGCGAGCGCGGCACCGCGCCGAGCACGTTGCCGATCGTGCGCACCGGCACGACCAGCAGCGCGAACAGGTTGACGAAGCTGACCAGAGTGCCGACCGTGATCGCGCCGCTGCTCACCCGCCATGCCCCGACCAGCACGATGACCAGCGACGTCGCCATCGGTACCAGCTCGAAGAGCGTGTCCAGCATCGTCTCACGGACGGCCAGGGCGATCTTGGCGTCGCGCAGCCGGCCGGACTCGGCGGCGAACCGGTCCCGCTCGGCGCGGCCCAGGCCGAGCGTCTTGACCAGGAACGCGCCGTCGACGCTCTCGTGGGCGACCGCGGTCACCCGGCCCAGCCGCTCCTGGGCCTCGGTGGCGGGCGCCTCCACGCGCTTCTGGTAGATGGAGTTGACCAGCAGCAGCGCCGGGATCATGGCGCCGCCGACCAGGGCCAGGATCGGGTCCACCGCCAGCGTCCAGCCGGCCGCGATCACAAACAGCAGGGACATGCCGAGCACCAGCGGCATCCGGGCCGGCAGCTCCGCGGCCGCCTCCGGATCGGTGGTGACGTGCGCCAGCTTCTCGCCGGTCGGGTGGGCCTGGTGGTACGCCATCGGCAGCGCGTCGTATCGCGCGACCACCGCCCTGCGCAAGGTGGCGTCGAAGCGGGCCCGGGTCGCGGTGGTGGCCCATCGCTGGACCAGCAGCGCCGCGCCCTGCGCCACGCCGATCGCGAGCACCACCAGGACCACCGCGAGCGCGGTGCCGGTGGCCACCCGGCCGTCCTCGAACCTGGGTATCACCACCCGGTTGACCAGTTCGCCGAGCGCGACGGACCAGGCGACCAGCCCTCCGCCGTACAGCAGCGCACCGGCCAGCCCCGCGCTCATCGGCCCCGGATGGGCCCGGAAGGCGGCGAGCAGCAGCACCCGCGATCGGCGGACGAGGTCGGGCCGCGCGGCTGTTCTCTGCTCCGCCATGGCACCTTCCTAGGTTCTCGTTCGTCGGCGTGCCGCTCGGAAACGCGCGGCACGCCGACAATGTCCGGACAGGACGTCCCGCTCAGAAGTATGAGCGCAGCACGCCCCGGCGGCGGACATCCGTCGTGGCACAGTGGAACGAGCCGCCGAAACTGTTGAAGTGCCGGAACGGGCACAGGATCGGTGTGATGCCCCAGCTCTCGGCCAACCGCTGCATCGGCAGATCCTCCGCCTCGACGAGCATGTGGGTCTCGTCCAGCATGACGACGTTCATGTTGATCCACTTACTGGTCATGTACATCGGATGGCCGTCCGGGATGACCGGATCCGGCGCCCGACGCACCTCCCAGTCCTTGAACTGGCTCGGCACCTCGACCACCCGGTACGGATGGATCAGCAGCTTGCCGGGCGCGAGCGGCATCAGACTCGCGTCGATGTGCATGGGATGGTCGTCGGCCAGCTCGACCACGTGCACCTGGTACTCGTCGCCGATCTCCCGGCGCAACCACTCGATGCCCATCATGTTCGTCACGTGGCTGCGCTGCACGAAAATGTCCTGGCCGCACCGGATGAGGTCGGCCGCGTCGAAGGTCGGCTCGAACTCGGTGATCACCGACCGGAACGGCTCGCCGTCCGGCTGGTCGGTCCACCCCTGGACGTACAGCTCGTCGCTGAGTTCCGGGCGCGGGCCGGCGCTCCACCGGGCGCCGGCCCGGAAGTACTCCTTCAGCAGGGGCCGGAAGGCGGAGCTGGCAAAGTACCGGGACCGCCACGCCATCGGCGCCTCGATGATCCGGTCACCGACCACCAGGAGCAGGTCGCGGGGCATCGCGTCGTACAGACCCGTGCTGGTCCAGCCCGGTGCGCCGTACGGGCGGCCGTGGTCGCGTGGCTCGGGCCGGCGGACCCGCACGCCCTCGTTCTCCAGGATCTCGACGAGTTGGTCCAACTCGTCGCGTGCGGCGGCGATCTCGTCGGCGGGGAACGGTTGTCCGGCCCGTTCCCGGAACACCGCGCGCTGGGCCGGCGACAGCGGCGCGGCGGTCGCGACGTCGTACGGCGGGAAGTGCGCGCCGTCGACAATGCCGACGATCACCTCCTCCAGCGGATCCCACTCGTTGTAGCAGCTGACCGGGGATCCGGTCGGCTCCTCTGACTCAGCCACTGTGTCCTCCGGTCGTGTCGTCAGCGGTGGTCGCTCATGGCAGCCCGCAGGCTGGCCGGCCGCATGTCGGTCCACAGCTCGCTGATGCGCGCGAGGCAGCCCTCCCGGGCCGCCGGCTCGCCGACCGGCTCCCATCCGGCCGGTACCGGCTGGCCCGCCCGCCAGATCGAGTACTGCTCCTCGTCGTTTCGCACGATCACGTACAGCTCGTCGGTGTCGGTCATGACTGCCTCTCGCTCTCGGTCCGGGCCACGCGCGGCTCCGGGGACGGGGAGTACCGGCCGTGCAGCGACTCGATCTCCAGCTCCACACCGACGGCAGGCCCGCTGGCCGCGGGATCGAGCCGCGCCAGGTGCGCCGCGATCCGGTCCCGGTCGGTCACCAGCCGCGCGCACCCGCGGACGTCGACGAACATCGGGTTTCCGGCGGGTGCCGTCTGCGGCTGGAACATCACCAGCGCCCTGCCGCCGTCCAGCAGCGGCAGCTGCGGGTCGGCCGGACCGAGCACGCCGAACAGCACCCCGTGGCGGCCACGGCCACGATCCAGCACCAGCGGCAGCCGGGTGGCGACCGGAAACTGGCCCGGGCCGGCACTGACCAGCGTGCCGGTCCCGCACCCGTCGATCAGCGCCACCAGCGTCGCGGCGTCCGACACGGCCTCGGGCCGCGCCGACGCTACCGCGCGGGCCAGCGACCCACCGTCCTTGGTGATGGCGGTGATGATCTGCTTGGACCGGAACGGCAGCAGCGACAGCAGCGTGTCACCGAGCCCGTGTGTCGCCTCGGCGAAGCCCTGCACGTACAGGCCGCAGGTCAGCTCACCGGTGGTACGCACGCGGTGGTCTCGGGACACCACCGGCCGGCCCGCCCCGTCGGTGTCCACATAGGGCAGCAGCTCGCGGTACATCACCGGATCCAGCTCACGCCGGTAGCCGGTGGCCAGCACCAGGATGTCGGCGCGCAACGTGCGCGTCCCGCCGCCGAAACGGTCTTCGACCCCGATCCGCACGCCCGTGTCGTCGGCCGCCGCCCGGGTCAGGCGGGAGCCGTCGTGCACCACGAGCCGGGTGCGACCACGGACCTCGTCGGCGTAGACCAGGCGGTACAGGTCGTCCAGGAAACCGGCCTCCACCACGCCGTAGTTGGTGGACCGCAGGCTTGCGGCGTAGTCGCGCCGGTTCGCCTCGTTGCGGTAGTAGAACTCGTCGGCGTTGGCTTCGAAGAACTGCTCGTTCGCGAACGGGTTGTTGTCGGTGGCACGCAGCGAGTACCCGGGCAGGATCAGGTGGACGCGGGCGTTGCGGTACCGGTCCAGCAGGTAGTGGGTTATCTCGCCGGCGCTCTGCCCGTCGCCGGTGACCGCGAACTCCCACTGCCGGTCGTGGTCGGTCAAACTACCGGGGACCGTGGACAGGAACGCGCTGGAGTGCACCACGGTCGGGCCGAGTGTCACCGCGTCCGGCACGCGGGGCACGCCGCCGAGCGCGTGCACCAGGTTCCGGGCGTGGTATTCGACGGCGTCACCGGTCGCGAGGTCGGTCACGGTCACCCGGAACAGCGACAGCCCACCGTCCTCGCCGCGTGCCGGTGCCACCGCGCGCACGTCCGAGCGGTAGCGCACCACGCCGGCGAACTGCCCGGCGACCCACCGCAGGTAGTCCTGGAACTCCAGCCGGGTCGGCCGGAACTCGGCCAGGTTCACGAACTTCTCCAGCCGCCCCTTGGCCTTCTCGTACTGCAGGAAGGTGAACGGGCTGGCGAGGTTGCGCAGGGACACCAGATCCTTGAGGAAGGAGATCTGCATCCGCGCGCCGTCGATGAGCATGCCCTCGTGCCAGCGCGTGTCCGGGTTGCGCTCCAGAAACAGGCAGCTGCGATCCGGCGCGATCTCCTGAGCGGCGATCGCGAGCGCGATGTTCGACGGTCCGAAGCCCAGTCCGATCACGTCGTACGGGTCGTCCGGCGTGCCGAGTTTCCTCACGTACCGCTCCCTCCTCGGCCGCCAGCCCGCCTCATCCGACGGCCTGCGGCGCTGACGAGCGGGCGACGACCCGACCGGTGTCCAGGAAGCCGACCATCGCCGGCACCGGGGATACCACGCGGCCGGCCTCGTCGAGCCGCTGCTGATACTGCGCCGCGACCGCGGGGAGTCGGCTCCAGTGCGTCGCGGGGCGCAGATGGTGCTCCTGGTGGTACCCGTCGTTGAAGGTCAGCCGGTTGTACAGCCGGCCGTAGTGACTCACCGAGTTGGCGTACCGGCTGTCCGGCTCGGCGCCGAAGTGCCGGTAGTAGTTCTGGATGTTGACCAGGGTGAAGGCGACCGCCACCGCCGGCAGGTAGCAGATCAGCAGCCACTGCCAGGACAGCACGGCGAGGAGCCCGGTGACGGCCACCTGCGCGAGCCGGTCGTAGCGGACCCGGGCCAGCTCGGCCGCGCGTCGGCCCGGATGCCGGGTGGCCAGTCCGCGCAGCGTGGTCTCCCGCGGGCCGACCGCGCACAGCCGGCGCAGGGACGCCCAGGTTCCGGCGTAGTCCTGGATCGACGCGGCGAGGCTGAAGACCAGGTACCGCCACAGTGGCGCGTGCTCCTCGTCCCGGCTGTACCGGTAGGTGGAGCTGAGGTCCTCGGTGGTCCCCGCACGCTTGCGGTCGTTGTTGTACCGGTGGTGGTTGCGCACGTGGCTGAGGTGGTACGCCTGCACCGACTGCGCGATGTTCGCCGAGCTGATCATCGACACGACCGTGTTCAACCGGTCGTTGGTGAACCAGGGCTGGTGCACGAACAGGTGCGTCACCACGATCAGCGAGTACGTCATCATGGCGGTGACCAGAAGCGCTGATCCGAGGCGCCACCACAGCCCGTCCGGCGTCAGTGCGGCGAGCGCCATCGTGCCGGCGAACTGCGCGAGACAGATCCCGAGCAGAATGGCGTCCGCCGGGCTGTTCCGCCACAGTCGCCGAGGCTTGCCGTCGACCATTTCACTGCACCTCTCCTGGGTACTCATCGACGAGGCCCGGGGCACACCCGCGGGGCTGCCGTCGGCGGGCATGATCCGTCGGGCGGTTCTACCCGGGAGGATGCCGCTCGTCGCTCGTGACCGTCCGATCGACCGTATTCAGCGCGGGACCCACCGGCGCAGTCACGTGAACCGGCGACGCGGCCGCCGGTGCGGTCGACCGGTTCGCGGGCAGCGTCGATCGCGGGTCACCCCGGCCGGGCACCCGGTGATCGCCGCCCGGTCAGGACCGCTTGTAGATCAACTCGGTGATGGTCGCCCGGCGCGCGCTGGCGAACGACTCCTCGCTGCCGATGAGGACGAACCCGTTGCGTTCCAGCACCCGGACGGAGGCGAGGTTGTCCTCGGCGACCCGGCCGTAGACCGGACGCACGGTCACCTCCTCCAGCAGGCCCGCGAGGGCCGCGGTGGCCACGCCCCGGCCCCACCAGTCCTTGCGGATCCAGTAGGTGACCTCGGTGTCCCCCTCGATCGGAAAGGCGGCGGCGCTGCCGACGATCTCACCGCCGATCTCGACGACCTTCGTGACGATCGCGTCGTCGGCCAGGATCTTCTGAAACTTCCGCACGTAGGCGTCACGATCGAGGGCGGTCTTGTCGTCGATGAAGGCCGCCAGGTACCGCGCGGTGTCGTCGAGCTGGATCTCGAACATCGTCGGCAGATCGTCTTCGCGAAGATCCCGCAACGCGACCGCTCCGCCCGCGTTCTCCGCCACCGCGGCCCCCCAAGATCGACAGAACAACCGATCGTGCCAGTCAAAAGAACATGTGACGGTACCACGCCAGCGATCCCGCGGAAGGGATGCGCCTCGCCTGCGCCGACACGACGCGGAACCGTTTTACGGGACGCGGCGCCGCGACGGCGCGGCGCTAGTTTCGGGGCAGGAATTCGGGCCGGTCAGCCTTACCGCCGTGCACCGCGACCCGCCGTGCGAAGCCGACGTCACATGGAAACGGTGACGAGCGAAGGAGGGCCCACCGTGGTGCGGCACAGCGAGTTGTTGACGCCCCAGACGGCCGACTATCTCGCTTTCCTGGATCGCGCGGAAATGATCTATCTCCCCTACCTGATGTATTTCAACCGGCCGAACTTCCGGTCCACCGCCATCAACACCGACCAGTTCGGGTTCCGGATGTCGCACGGTCCGGACGGGCGGGCCTCCGTTGGCGACCACCGGCTCGACGGACCGGTCCGGCTGCTCGTGGGCGGGTCGGGGGTGCTGGGCTACGGCGCCACAAGCGACGCCGCCACGCTGCCGTCCCGGCTCTGGACGAAGCACGCGCCGTCGCGGCCGTGGCTCAACTTCGGCGCCCCGTACTTCAACTCCACCCAGGAACTCATCCTGTTCATGCTCTACCGGCACCTGCTTCCGCCGGTGGACGAGATCGTCGTCTTCAGCGGCTTCAACAACCTCGTCATGGCGCAGCTGAACCACCTGCCACTGCACGGCCAGGGCGCGTTCTTCTTCTGCAACGAGTACTTCGAGAAGATGCAGGAACTGCGTAAGCGGTACGCCAAGCCGGTCAAGGGTCCGCGGTGGCGGACCGGGCCGAAGTCGACGCCGGAGCCGGCTCCACCGTCTCAGCCGACGCCGGCGACCATGATCGAGGCCGCGGTCGAGCTCACGATGCGGCACCTGGACAGCTGGCTGGTGATGGCCGGCGCGACCAACGCCCGGGTCAGTTTCGTCCTGCAACCGCTGGCGTCCTGGGTCCGGCAGGAGCCGGCCGACCAGGAGAAGCTGCTGTTCGACGAGTTCGACCGGTTCTCCGAGTACGGGACCTGGGAGGAGCGCTACGGCCTCGTCGGAAGCCGCGCCACCGGAGCCGCCTACGCGGCGGCGCTCGCCACGGCCTGCGCAGGGCGGGGCGTGCCGTTCGTCGACATGAACTCCCGGCTCGCGGCGGCGGTGACTGCCGGGGACTGGCTCTTCGTCGATCGCGGGCACTTCACCGACGACGGAAACGAGATCATGGCGGGACTGCTCGCCGAGAGTCTCGCGCTGTCGTGAGGCGAGGCACGTCGGCCAGCCGGCGAGGGGAGGTGATTCGCCGTGGCGTTTCTGCGCAGAGCGATAGCCAGGCTCTTTCGACGGAAGAGGAAGAAGAAGTCCGATGCGTCCATCTACCCGATGTTCTGACGAGGCGGTAGACGACCCGGCGGCGCTGTCGGCCCGGACGGTGTTCGCGCGTGCCCTGGACCCGGAAAGTACGCCGCTGCCCGACGCACTGCGTTCGGCGATCGTGGCGGAGCTGGACGGCGCCGCCGCCCACGACACCGGTACGCGGGTCCGGACGGCCGACCTCGGCGCGTCGGTCACCGCGTGGGCCGACGCCCAACGGGCACGCTTCGCGGCACTGTTCGCCACCGCCGAGCGCGCGGGCTGTGTCGACGTGCTCGTCCGCCGGGCGTCACTGGCCTGCGCGCCATTGGGCCTGCTGTCCGGCGCGTGGCTGCAGTGGCTGAGCGAGCCGGGCAACGCCGAGGAAGCGGTCACCATGCGGGTGCTGGCGCTCTTCGCCGGCGACGTCGGCGCCGGGCATCCGCGGGCCTCGCGGGGCGCCGCGTACCTGGCCCTCCTGCAGCACCTGCGGGTGGCGGTGCACGCGCAACCGGCCGGCCGGCTCGCGGGGGACCGCCGGATCTCTGACCGCTCGTTCTACCTCCCGGCGGTGGCGTTGACGATGAGCCGGCGGCCCGACGCGTACCGGGGGGAGATCATCGGTCTTGATCTCTGCCTGCGTCAGGTCGGCACTCTCCCGCCGCTGGACGGTGTCCATGACCGTATCCGGCACGCGATCGACTGGGTGGCGCTGGATCCGAGCCGGGCACGCACGCCAGGCCGACCGGCGGCGGTGGGAGAGGCCCGAGCCGTCGCGACCGCGTTCATCCAGTCCGCCGGTACGGGCGGCGCGGCCGCGGTCGAGCGCGGCTTCACCTGGGCCTTCGTCGCGCTTCGCACCTGGTGCGAGCAGGTGTACCAGGAGCTCGACGCCGCGCGCGACCCGGCCTTCGAGATGGCGGAGCTGGTGCGGTCCCGGGCCCGGGAGGCGTCGGCCTATCACGACCGGTTCCTCGTGCAGGGCCGGCCGTTGCAGCAGTGGCTCGCCGAGGCGCGCACCGACCCGATCCCGTTGATGACCGCGCTGGCCAGCAGTCGCCTCGTCCGGCCCGGCAGGTCCGGGGCAAGCCGCCTGACCGGCTCTCTGGTCTCGGACAACGGCCCGATGTTCCGGGTGTTCCCGGACGACGACCTGGCGACGATCAGGCGGTGGATCGACGCGCTGCCGGCCGGCCCGGCGCAGCGCGCCCGGCCGTCCCTGCCGACCTGTCAGCCCGTCGTGCTCCGGTCGGAGCAGGACACTGCCCCCGACGACGGCGACGGGCCGGCGAACATCCGGCAGGCGTACACGTACCTGCTGCGGCGCACCGTCACACCGGCCACCCGCCGGTACGCGCTGCGGTACGTCGGCAAGTGGCTCGCCCGCTCGCGGCACGGCATGAACCGGTCCGCCCGGTCGCTGCCGGCGCGGCCGCCGGCGGACGGTCTGCGGCCGTGGCTGCTCGACCAGCACGACCTGCACAACGACGAGTTCCATCACGGCCTGAGCGATCCGTTGCCGGAGCGCGCCGACCTGATCGACTCGACCCTGCAACTGGCGCCGCTCACCCTCATCGACGGCGCCTGGCTGGCCGGCTACACCGACTATCAGCTCGCCTCCTCCGAGCCCGGGCACTTCCTGTTCGAGACCTACTGGGACGAGTTGGGAAACGGTGACCTGGCCCTGAACCATCCGCTGATCTACCGCACCGTGTTGCGGCAGATGGGTATCGACCTGCCGCCGACCCGGTCGCCGGAGTTCGCGGCCTGGCCCGGGTTCCGGGACCAGTCGTTCGAACTGCCGGTCTACTGGCTGGCGATCGGTCGGTTCCCGCGCACGTTCGAGGCGGAGATCCTCGGCCTGAACCTGGCGATGGAGCTGTCCGGTGTCGGCGGCAGCTACCGCCGGGCCCGGCAGGCGCTCAAGGAGTACGGCTACAGCACCGTGTTCGTCGACATCCACAACACCATCGACAACGTCGCGACCGGACACTCCGCGTGGGCGGCCGACGCCATCGACGGGTACCTGGCGCAGCAGGCGCCGACAGCCCGCGCCCGCGTCTGGGACCGGATCCGGGCCGGATACCGCTCGCTGAACCCACCGTCGGGATTCTGGGCACGCAACGCGGCTCGGCGCGCACGAATTGAGGTGCCATCGCATGTCTGACCTGGTCATCGGCATCTCCGCCTACTACCACGACAGCGCGGCGGCACTCGTCGCCGACGGCCGGCCGGTCGCGGCCGCGCAGGAGGAGCGGTTCACCCGCCGCCGCCACGACCCGGCGTTCCCCGCCCGGGCGGTCTCGTACACGCTCGGCGAGGTCGGTGCCACGCTCGCGGACGTGTCGGCGATCGCCTACTACGAGGACCCGGCGCTGAAGTTCCGCCGCGTCCTGGCCACCTACCTGGGCGCGGTCCCGTTCGGTCTGGCCTCGTTCCGGGACACCCTGCCCGAATGGTGGACGTCGAAACGGCGGATCGTCGATGTCGTACGCCGCGAGTTGGAGGCACTGGCGCTGGGACCGGTACCGCGGATCGTCTGCCGGCGCCATCACGAGTCACACGCGGCGTCGGCATTCCTGGCCAGCCCGTACGAGTCGGCCGCTGTGCTGTGCATCGACGGTGTCGGCGAGTGGGCGACCACGTCGATCTGGCACGGGCAGGGCACCCGGCTCAGGCCGTTGGCCGAAATCCGGTTCCCGCACTCGCTCGGCCTGCTCTACTCGGCCTTCACCTACTTCTGCGGTTTCAAGGTTGATTCGGGTGAGTACAAGCTGATGGGCCTCGCCCCCTACGGCGAGCCGCGGTACGCCGACCTGATCCGCGAGCGGCTGATCCACGTCAAGCCGGACGGCTCCTTCCGCCTCAACATGCGGTACTTCGAGTTCCTGCGCGGCCAGGTGATGACCGGTCGCGGCTTCGAGAAACTGTTCGGCGGTCCGCGCCGGGAGCGGGAGAGCACGCTGACCCAGCGCGAGTTCGACCTGGCCGCATCCGTGCAACTGGTCACCGAGGAGGTCGTGCTCAAGCTGGCCCGGACCGCGCGGGCGCTGACCGGCGAGTCACGGTTGTGCATGGCCGGTGGTGTCGCGCTGAACTGCGTCGCCAACGGAAAGATCCTCGCCAACTCCATCGTCGACGAGATCTGGATCCAACCCGCGGCCGGTGACGCCGGCGGTGCGCTGGGCGCGGCGCTCGCGGTCGCGGTCGACCGGGGCGCCGGGCGCGTGCACGCCGGCACCGGACTCGACGCGATGGCCGGATCACTACTGGGACCCCGGTACAGCGACGACGAGATCGCCGCCTACCTGACGGCGGGCGGGATTCCGCACCGCCGGCTCGAGCCGGCGGAGTTGGCCGCCGAGGTCGCGAAGGCGATCGCGGCGGGAAAGGTCGTGGGCTGGTTCCAGGGCCGGATGGAGTTCGGCCCACGGGCGCTGGGCGCGCGGTCGATCCTCGGCGACCCGCGCGATCCGGCGACCCAGTCGGTGATGAACCTGAAGATCAAGTTCCGGGAGTCGTTCCGCCCGTTCGCGCCGTCCGTGCTCGCCGACGACGCGAAGGACTTCTTCGACCTTCCGCAGGACAGCCCGTACATGCTCCTGGTCGCGCCGGTCGCCGAGGCGGCCCGCCTCGCCGTCGAGGCGGACTCCGGCCGCACCGGTCTCGATCTGCTCAACGTGCCCCGGTCGGTGATCCCGGCGGTAACGCACCTGGATTACTCCGCGCGCGTGCAGACCGTCCGCCGGCGGGACAACCCCCCGTACCACCAGCTGCTTCTCGCGCTGAAGCGGGAGATCGGCAGCAGCGTCGTGGTGAACACGTCGTTCAACGTCCGCGGCGAACCGATCGTGAACACTCCGCACGAGGCATACAGGTGCTTCATGCGGACCGACATCGACATGCTCGCGCTCGGCGGATTCCTGTTGCAGAAGTCCGACCAGCCCGAGTGGAAGGAAGACGTGGACTGGCGCGCCGAAGTGCCCCTCGACTGACCGCACCCGCCTGCCGCACCGATTGGACCCCTCATGCGCAGAGTCCTGCTCACGATCGCCTACGTCCTGCTCGTGATCCCGGCCGGCCTGGTGACCCGGGTCGTGCGCGATCCCATGCGCCGGTCCTGGTCGCGGGGACGCCGCAGCTACTGGCAGAACCCGGCCGGTTGACGCGGGCCGGTCACGCCGGGCTGAAGACCAGCTCGTCGGCGATCGTCCGCTCGATCGCGCGGACCGCGGCGAGCACCGCCTCCGGCCGCTCGGCCACGCCCTCCACCACGCCGATCGTGCCCTGCGTGCCCTGTCGCCAGTCGACCCGGTCGCCGGGTGCGGCGATGCGGACGACCGAGAGGATGTCCGAGCGGTCCTCGAGGCCGGCCACGCGCCCCCAGGAGGTGAGCCGCCAGTCGCCGACCGGGGGCAGGATCTGGTAGCAGAACGCGACCGCGGCGGGCTCGCCGGCCGGCATCACCGGCCGGCGGCCGACGGCCACCTCGAACGCGATCCGGACCGCTTCCACGCCGTAGGACCGATAGAGCATCGTCGCCACGTAGCCGCCCAGGCGGGCGTTCACCTCGATCACGACGGGCCCGTCGGCGGTCAGCTTCAACTCGACGTGCATCCAGCCGTCCGCCAGGCCGAGCGCCCGGCAGGCCGCCTCGGCGACCCGGTAGGCCTCCTCCTTGACCGCCGCGGGCAGCAGGCCGGGCAGGATGAAGCCACTTTCCCGGAACGGCTCCCGCAGCGGCAGCCGCGAATTGAGCATCTGGTAGGCGACCGTGCCGCGCCACAGCAGCGTCTCGACCGACACGTAGTCGCCGAGGTCGGGACCGGCGACCGAGGGGCAGCCGACCAGCATCTCCTCGACGACGAACTGGTCGACCTCACCGGCGGCGAACGCCTCGGCGGCGAGCCGCAGCGCGTCCTGCGGACCGTCCAGGCGGTACACGTGCTGGCTGGCGGCGCCGCGGACCGGCTTGAGCACGGCCGGCGTGCCCACCGCGGCGAGTGCGTCCACCACCTGGTCGGGCCGGTCGAGCCGGCGGAACCGCGGCACCCGCAGCCCCGCATCGCGCAACAGTCGCCGCTGGACGTACTTGTCGGTGGCGGCCAGTGCCGCGCTCTCCGAGTGGTAGCGCAGGCCGAGCCGGGCCGCCAGCCGCGCGGCGAGCGGCAGGTCGCGATCGGAGAACGCCACGATGCCGGCCGGCCGGCGGGCCGCGAGCACCGCGGCTCCGGCCGCCTCGTCGGTCACGTCGACGACCTCACCGACCGCCGCCAGCAGCTCGGCCAGTCCGTTCGGCACGGCGTCGAGCGGCGCGGCGAACACCAGGTCGAAGCCGTCGGAGTCGGCGGCCAGCTCGATCGGCGTGGCGGCACCGGCGGTGTAGACCACGACCACGGTGGCTGTCATGCGCGCACCAGCGCGGCACCGCCGCGGTCCCAGGTCCAGCACCCGACGGCCTCGCGCGGGCCGTGCCGGTTGTCCGGCCGGGACGCGGCCGGTACCGCGGCGAGGATGTCCGGGGCGAAGCGGTACCGCTCGGCGAAGTCCGAACCGGCCACAGTCCACTCCCTCCACTCACGAGGCGCCCAACCGCCGACTCTGCTCAGTTAGACATCCGGGCGACGATGTCGGCAACCAACTCGGCCTCCTGGGACCGCAGGTAGAAGTGGTCGCCGTCGAACCGCCGCCAGGCGGCCGGTCCGGAGGTCAGCTCACCCCAGGCGGACAGCTCGGCCGGCACGTCGCCGGGGTCGCCGCTGCCCCCGTAGGCGACGATCGGGCAGCGCAGCCGCACCGGATCGCCGCGGTGGTAGGACAGCACCGCCCGGACGTCGGCCAGCAGCGCCGGCAGCACCAGCTCGCGCAGTTCCGGGTGGTCGAACACCGCCGGATCGCTCCAGCCGGACGCACGGGCCTCCGCCTCGACGGTGGCGTCGTCGAGCGCCTCCGGAACCGGCCTGGAGCGGTGCGGGGCGAACTGGCCAGATACGAAGAGGCCCGCCGGCCCCGGTCCGGCGCCGGACTCCAGCCGGACGGCGACCTCGTAGCCGACGAGGCCGCCCATGCTGTGCCCGAACAGGTACAGCGGCCGGTCGGCGTACGGCGCGAGCGCCGGGACGAGCGCGTCGGCGATCGCCGGGACGGACGGCGAGCAGGGCTCGGCCAGCCGGTCCTGCCGGCCGGGGTACTGCACGGCGATCAGCTCCAGCCGGGCCGGCAGCCGGGCGGCCCAGGAGGTGTAGGCGCTGGCCGTGCCGCCGGCGTGTGGCAGGCACACGAGGCGGGCTCCCGGATCGTGGCAGGGGCGGGGCCGCCGCAGCCATCGCGCCGAGGCGCCGAGGGTGCCGGTTGTCGTGGGTACGGTCATCGAGGACTCCCGTCATCGGCTGTTCCGGGGTCAGAATGCCCAGGTGTCTGTTTGCCAGGGATGCGTCTGGGACGAACTCGAGTTGGATGGTGCCCCGGCCGACGTGCCGGTCGCGATCGGTGGCCGGCTCGAGCCGGCCACGGTTCTGTGTGGTTACCGGCACGCCACCTACCCGATGCCGTCGGCATCAGCGGCCCAGACCGAGGCCAATCACTTCCTCTACGAGGAGTCGGTGGCGGCTGGTACGACCGTCGTGCTCGACTCGCCGCTGCCCGACCCGTACGCGTTGACCTGGTGGTCCCCGGACCCGCGACCGGTCATCCCGTACGGGCGGATGTACAAGTCGCGTGAAACCAGGAGGCTGGTGCGCTCCAAGCTGCCCTGGACCACCACCGCGAACCAGGCCTTCGACCAGGTGCTCGCCGAGTGCCGCCGGGACCGCAGTCCCGAGTGGCTGACCGTCGAGTTGTGCGAGTGCATGGTGGAGCTTCACAGGCAGGGCTGGGCCCACAGCGCCGAGGTGTGGGAACACGGCGAGCTGGTGGGCGGCACCGTCGGTATCGGCGCCGGCATAGTGTTCGGCCTGGACAGTTGCTTCCGGCGGCGATCCAACGCGTCGAAGGTCGCGATGCTCGACATGGAGCACCGGCTGGCCGGCACCGGCGTGACGCTGCTGGACGCCGAGTGGGACAGCGAGGTGAACCGGCGGCTGGGTGCCAGACCGATACCGCGGAGGGAGTTTCTCACCGCCCTGGCCCACAGCGGCGATCCGGTCCGCCCGGCCGGCGGTGAGGAGGACGTACAGCGGCTGGCGTTCCCGCGCACGCCTCCCGAGTGAGCCGCTGACCCATAAACACGTGAGTCCCGCCCGTCCGGCCGCGTGGTCAGGATGGTCGAAGGCCGTGTGTCTTCGAAGGAACGGGGCTGATCCCAGTGCCGGTCGACATCTCTGAATCTCCAGTGGAACGCGGCACCTCCACCTGTGCGGAGCCGGACCCGGCCCGGAGCAGCGCCGTCGTACGGCTGCCGATCTCCGCGATCCGCGGGACCGACTCCCCGCGGTCGGCGGGCGTGGACGTGGCGCACGCGCTGTCGCTGGCGCAGACGGAGGCGGACCTGCCACCGATCGTCGTCCACCGCACCACGATGCGCGTCATCGACGGCATGCACCGGCTCACCGCCGCCCAGCTCCGCGGCGAACGGGCGATCCGCGCGGAGCTGTTCGACGGCGACGACGACGAGGCGTTTCTGCTCGCCGTCCGGCTCAACGTGTCGCACGGCATGCCCCTCACGATCGCCGACCGGCGAGCCGCGGCGGTACGCATCATCCGCACCCGCCCGCAGCTGTCCGACCGGGCCATCGCCGTCGCCGCCGGCCTGGCCGCGAAGACCGTCGGATCACTGCGCCGCGAGCTCGACGACCCGCCGGTGCGGGCGCGGGTCGGCCGGGACGGCCGGGTCCGGCCGGTCGACGGGGCGGCCGGGCGGCGGGCCGCGGCCGAGCTGATCGCCCTTCACCCGGACGCGCCGCTGCGCCGGATCGCGCGGGACGCCGGCGTCTCGGTGGAGACCGCGCGGAGTGTCCGTGCGCGTCTGCGGGCCGGCGAGGACCCGGTGCTGGACCGGCGGACCCGACCACAACGCGACGACCGGGCGGTGGACCGGCAGATGACCGTGAAGCTGCCGGAGGCCGATCCCTCCGACGAGTTGAGGTCGCTGCTGGAGACCATTCAGCGGGATCCGTCGCTGCGCTACACCGAGTCGGGCCGGACGCTGCTGCGCTGGCTCGGTCCGCGGGTGCTGCTGCCCGACGAGATCCCGCTCTCGTTGCGCCGCATCCCGCCGCACTCCCGGCTCAACCTCGGCTCGCTGGCGAGGTCGTGCGCGGCGGCCTGGATCCAGCTCGCCATGGGGCTCGAGGCCGACTGAGAAACGCTGGCCGGCGGCCCATTCCGGCAGGCCGCACGTACCGGAGCCATCCGTCGTGGGCCGGCGTTCAGCGGGGCCGCGTCCGCGCGCCGCCGGGAACGGCCAGCCGGACCGTCAGCCAGATCCGGCGCAGGTACGGCAGCGGTGTGCCGGCGCTCGCGTACGCCCCCGGCCGCAACCCGATCCGGTCCGGGTGCACGCAGACCGGGATGCCCGACTCCGGAATGGTGCGAGAGCCCGTCATCTCGGTTCGGCACCGCTCATCCGGCCGGCGAGGTCGGCCACGGTCGGCGCCTCGAAGAGGGTACGCAGGGTGACCGGGCGTGCGGCGGTCTCGCTGAGCCGGTTGACGACGGCGACCGCCAGCAGCGAGTGGCCGCCCAGTTCGAAGAAGTTGTCCCGCCGCCCGACCCGGGGCACAGCCAGCACCTCGGCCCAGACCGCCGCGATGGTCTCCTCCAGCGGTGTCCCCGGCGGCTCGTACTCGGCCGCGCCGGCCCACTCGGTCTCGTCGTCCGGTCGGGGCAGCAGCCGCCGGCTCAGCTTCCCGCTCGGCGTGCGCGGCAGTTGCGTCACCGTCTGGTAGGCGGCCGGCACCATGTAGTCCGGCAGGCGCTCGGCCAGGAAGGCGCGCAGTTGGCCGGCCGGTGGGGCGTCCGCGTCCGGCACCACGTAGGCGACCAGGCGTCGATCGGCGACGCCGTACCGGTGGGCGGCTACGGCGCACTCGCGCACTCCCGGGCAGCCGGTGAGGACCGCCTCGATCTCGGCGACTTCCACCCGGAACCCACGGATCTTCACCTGGTCGTCGCCGCGGCCGAGGAACTCCAGCCGCCCGGCTGCGTTCCAGCGGACCCGGTCGCCGGTGTGGTACATCCGGGCGCCCGTGACGAACGGGTCGGGCAGGAACCGCTCCGCGGTCAGCCGCGGCCGCCCCAGGTAGCCGCGGGCCAGCGCGATGCCGCCGACGAACAGCTCGCCGGCCACTCCGGGCGCCACCGGCCGCAGGTCGGCGTCGAGCACGTACGTGCGCACGTTGTCGAAGGGCCGGCCGATCGGCGGCAGCGCCGGCCAATGCGCGGGTTCGTGGTCCAGTTGGTGGGAGGTGGCCAGGTGCACCTCGATCGGTCCGTACTGGTTGTAGAGGGTGCAGCCCGGCAGCTGCGCGAAGAAGGCCCGGATCGCCGCCGTGGCCTGCAACTGCTCTCCCGCGGTGAGCACCGCGCGCAGCGAGCGCGGGATCCGGTCGAGGCGGACGGCCAGTTCGGCGAGCCCGCGCAGGGCCACGAACGGCATGAAGATCCGCTCGATCCGCTGGTGCTCGATGACGTCGAGCAGCCGTTCGAAGTCGTGCCGGACGTCCTCGCCGACCAGCACGAGCGGGTCGCCGACCGACAGGGTGGTCACCATCTCCTGGTAGAAGATGTCGAAGCTGAGCGCGGCCCACTGCAGGGTGCGTCCCCGGCCGGCCGGCCCCTGCCGCCGCTGCCACTGCACCTGGTTGTGCAGGGCCCGGTGTGACATGGCCACGCCCTTGGGCCGGCCGGTGGACCCGGAGGTGTAGAGCACCCAGGCGATGTTGGCCGGGTCGGCCAGGTTCGGCGGGCTGGTGGCGCTGGTCGGCGTGCCGAACGTGTCGAGCGCCAGCACCGGCGCCGGGTCGGTGGCCCGGTCCGGTTCGCGCCGGGCGCGGATCAGCAGCCGCAGGGCCGCGTCCTCGGCGATCAACTGCTGGCGGGCGATCGGGTACGTCGGGTCGATCGGGACGCAGGCCCCGCCGGCCTTGAGCACCGCCAGGTTGGCGACCACCACGTCGAGCGAGCGGTGCAGCGCGATGCCGACCCGTTCGTCAGGGCCGACGCCCAGCTCACGCAGGTGCCAGGCGAGAGCGTTCGCCCGCTGGTCCAGCTCGCGGTAGGTCAGCGCCCGGCCGTCGAACACCGCCGCGGTGGCCTCCGGTGTCGCGGCGACCTGCCGCTCGATCAGCTGATGCAGGCAGAGGCCGTCGTCGAACGGGTGGGACGTGTCGTTCCAGACCTCGATCACCTCGTGTCGCTGCGCGGCGGTCATCAGAGGCAGATCGTCGATCGGTACGTCCGGGTCGGTGGCCACCCCGCAGAGCAGGGTGACCAGGTAGCCGGCGAGGCGCCGGATGGTGGCCCGCTCGAACAACGCGGTCTGGTACTCCATGCCGACCTGCAGGTCCCCGGCCGCGTTCTCCCAGGTGCTCAGCGTGAGGTCGAACATCGCCTTGCGTTCGTCCGACTCGATCGGGGTGACGCGCAGCCCGTCGAGCAGGTCGAACTCCTCGGCCACCAGGTGGGTGAACAGCACCTGGAACAGCGGCTGTACGGCCAGGTCCCGTTGCGGGCGCAGTTCGGCCACCAGCCGGTCGAACGGCACGTGCCGGTGCTCCAGGGCCTCGAGCAGCCGGGGCCGCAGCTGGTCGAGCAGGCCGGTGAAGGTCGGGCGCCCCGCCAGGTCGGCCCGTAGCACCACCGGGTTGACGAAGTGGCCGATGTTGGCGGCGACGTCCGGGTGCGCCCGCCCGTCGGTGATCATTCCGACGCTCACGTCGGTCTGCCCGCTCCACCGGTACAGCAGCGTGTGGAACGCCGCGAGCAGCACGGTGAACATCGTGGTGCCCTCGCGCCGGGCCAGCCGGCGCAGCCCGTCGGTCAGCTCGGTCGGTACCGGCACCTGGACCAGTTCGCCGGCAAGTTCGGCGACCGCCGGCCGGGGCCGGTCGGTCGGCAGGTCGAAGACGTGCGGCGCGCCGGCCAGCCGCTGCTTCCAGTAGTCCAGGTGACGCTTGGCCTCGGCGCCGCCCCGCCGCTGCTGCCACAGGACGTAGTCGGCGTACTGCATGGCCAGCTCGGGCAGCGGTGACGGCGCCCCGCTGCGGTACGCCGCGTAGAGGGTGCGGAGCTCGTGGAAGAGGATGGCGTACGAGGCCCCGTCGATCACCAGGTGGTAGGAACGGAGAACCAGCACGTGGTCGGCCGGGCCGAAACGGATCAGCTCGGTGCGGAAGTTGCCCGCCTTGGAGATGTCGAACCGGTACCCGGCGTACATCCGCTTCCGCTCGGCCAACCACCGGTCCTGCTCGGCGGCGGAGAGGTCGGACACGTCCAGGACGGTGAAGCGGGGATCGCCGGCCGGCTCCACCACCTGGACGCCGATTCCGTCGCGCGCCGGGAACGCGGTCCGCAGGATCTCGTGCCGCCGCACGATCTCCGCGAGCGCCGACCGCAGCGCCGCCACGTCCAGGTCGCCGGTGATGCGGTACAGGGCCGTCTGGTTGTACGCCGGCCCCAGCAGGCCCATCTGGTCCAGGAACCACATGCCCCGCTGGTGTTCGGACAGCGGGATGGTGTCCGGTCGGGTCACCGGTGCCGGGTCGGCGCGCATCGCGGCGATCACCTCGTCGCGCCGTTCGCGGAGCACGGCCAGCCGCTCGCCGTCGAGCGCGCCGGCCGGCCGGTATCGCAGCTTGCCGTCCTGCAGCCAGAGCTGGATACCGGCCAGGCGCAGTTCCGCCATGAAATCGGAGATCGCGAGCACGGGCTGGGCCCCCCTTTCTCGGCGGTGTGCTGATCCGGCGGCGCCCGCTCAGCGGGCGCTGCGCGGGCGCAGGTCGGTCCAGTGGTCCTCGACGTAGTCCAGGCACGCCTGCCGGCTGTCCTCGGCACGCGCGATCCGCCAGCCGGCCGGTACCGCCCGGTGACTCGGCCACAGCGAGTGCTGGTCCTCGTCGTTGACGAGCACCAGGAACCGGCCCTGCGGGTTGTCGAACGGGTTCACAGCATCGACTCCTTTTCCAGCAGTGGTGCGGACGCGGCAGCCGCCCGCGGCCGACGGTCCCGGGACGCCCGGGACCGTGGGTAGACCAGGGGCAGCAGCAGGCCGGGCATCAACGTGGTCACCAGCGCCATCAGGACCATCAGCGAGTACAGCCGCTGATCGAGCAATCCGATCTGGAAACCGACCGACAGGACGATCAGCTCGGTGAGCCCGCGGGTGTTGACCAGCAGCGCCAGTGCGGCACTGTGCCGGCTGGTCACCCCGGCCAGCCGGGCGGCCCCGAAGACGCCGGACATCTTGCCACCGACCGCGACCAGCAAAATCAGCAGCAGCAGACCGACGCCCTGACCATCCATTGCGGACAGATTGACGGCGAAGCCGGCCACCACGAAGAAGGGGGGTAGCAGTACCCTGCGGTCGACTCGTTCGATCCACGGCAGTACCCGCGCGCGCAGGGTCGGTGCGCCCGCCCGGGGCATCACCGCGCCGAGCAGGAACGCCCCGAAGATGTGGTGCAGTCCCATCCACGAGGTCGCGGTGGACGACAGCACCAGGGCGGCGACGATCGTGAGCAGCAGGCCGGCACGCAGGCTCATCCGGGTGACCGGTCCGGGGACCCGGGTGACCGGCGGACGGGCCGCCAGCCTGGCCAGCAGCGGCCGCACCAGCCCGACGAGGATCGCCACGAACGGCAACACCAGCAGGACCCGCCACGGTGGTGTGTCCCCGCGCGAGAGCGCCACCAGGACCGCCAGCATCGACCAGGCCAGGACGTCACCGACCGCCGCCGTGGCGAGCGCCAGGCCGCCGATGGGGGTGTCGACCAGCTCGCGGTCGGTCAGGATCCGGGCCAGGACCGGAAATGCGGTTATCGACATCGCGGTGCCCACGAAGAGGCAGAACAGCACCGCGGACCGGCCGGACCGGTCACCGACCAGACCGACCGCGAACAGGGTACCGAGGACGAACGGCACGACCGTCGAGCCCAGCGACAGCATGACGGCGATCCGGCCGTGGCCGCCCAGGCTGCCGTCGGCCAGGTGCAGTCCCACGAGGAACATGAACACGCAGATTCCGACGGTGGACAGTGCCGCGAGCGCCGGGCGGATGTCGGCGGGAAACAGCTCCCGTGTGATCGCGCCGTGAAACAGGGTCGGGCCGAGCAGGATGCCGCCGATGATCTCGCCGATCACCTCCGGTTGGCCGAACCGCCGGCACAGCAGGCCCAGGAGGCGGGCGACCACGACGATCACGACGAGTGCGCGGAGGAGCGCCGCGACCGTGTCGATGTCCACCCGCCTCTCCCCCATTCGCCCAGGATGGGTCGACGGTAGGCAACGCGGCACGCGGTGGCGCAGTCACGTGAACCGGCGACGCTCCGATGTCGAGGGATGCTACGAGCAACGTCGTTTCGGATTCACGTCCCTGATTGACGCGACCGGCAGTTGCCCTGGACATGTCAGAGGATGACCGGGGTTTGCATCATCCAGCGCACGGTCGTGGCAAGGCCCGACGATGCGACGACCTTCCGATGCAGATGCCTGCGGAGGTGCCGTGATTCGGATAGACGTACTGGTCAGCTGTCCCGTCTACCTCGTCGGGCTCTACCAGGTCATACACAACACCGGCATAACCATCGTCTCCGTCCGCACCACACCCACCGAAGAACCCTCATGGCTCGCCGACATCGCCATCCTCGACGCCGACGCCCTACCCCCCACCGACACCCTCCACACCATCACCCACACCGCCCGCACCACCCCCGTCCTCATCCTCCTCAGCGACTGGTCCCTACCCACCCACCAATACCTACAAGCCGGCGCCACCCACGCCATCAACAAACGCGAAACAGCCGACAACCTCATCACCGCCATCCGCACCCTCACCACCGGCAACCACACCACCCCCCACACCCACACCACACCCACCCCCCCACAACCACACCACCCCAACCCCAACCTCTCCGAACGCGAAGAACAAGTCCTCCACCACATCTCCCACGGCCTCACCCACGGACAAATCGCCACCCGACTCGGCATCAGCCCCCACACCGTCGACACCTACGTCAAACGCATCCGCGCCAAACTCGGCGCCGGCAACAAAGCCGAACTCACCCGCGCCGCACTCCTCAGCCGGCCCACCACACCCATCACCGACAAGGTCGCCTGACCGCTGGGAGCCCTGCATGAGCAGCACCGCTCGACCAACCGACGAGCAGGTCGTGGCTGAACTGCACGCCGTGGAGCAGCGGCGGCAGCGTGCGTTCGTGGAGGCGGACCTGGACACCCTCGCCGACATCTTCGACGACACGCTGGTGTACACCCACGCACACGGCGTCACACACACCAAGGCGCAGCTGCTGGAGCACACCGCCAACCGCCGCCCCTACCTCGACATCACCCGGGGCGAGTTGCTGATCCGGCTGTTCGGCGACGTCGCGGTCATCACCGGGCCGCTGACCAACCTCGTACGCACACCCGACGGCGGGGCACGCACCCTCGCGGGCGTGGCCACCCAGGTCCTGCGCCGCGACGAGCATCACCGCTGGCGGTTCGTCAGCTCCCAGACGACCCCGTACGGCGAGCAGAGGTAACCCGATCCCGGTACGAACAGTACGGAGGTAGGCATGAGCGTCACGAATGGGGTCCACGGCGACCGGCAGGGGCTCGACGAGGCATCGCTCGGGCCCGTCTCGTACGGGGTCACGTTGGTGGGCAGAGCGCAGGTCACCAACCCGTCCGGGGCAGGGCTCGCACGGCACATCGCGGACGTGGCCGCGTACGGCGACCACGCGTTCCTGACGGTGTACCGGGAGCCGACGTGTGAGCGCACGGGCGCGTACGTCATCGACATCAGCGATCCGAAGGCTCCCTTCGAGGTTCGGAGCGCGTTCATCGAGAGCGTGCGGGGCAACTACGCCGGCGAGGGTCCGTGCGTGATCGAGATGGACAACGAGCATTTCCGTGGTGTGCTCCTCATTCACCCCAACGAGATCTATGCCAAGGCTGACGCGCCCGACCCGACCGGGCCGCGCCAGCGCGGCGGCATCAACATCTGGGACGTCACCGACGCCGAGCACGCCCAGTTGCTCGCCGCGCACGCCGGCGACTACACCGGTCCGGATGGCGAGCCGGTGGACCAGGCCCTGGCCGCGTACTACACCTGCGCATGGACGGACGACACCACCGGCCGCACCTACGTCGGGTTCGTCACCGACAAGCCCACCAGCGACATCTGCATCATGGAGATCACCGATCCGCGTAACCCGGTGATGGTCCACGCCCTCGACCTCAGGATGGCGCCGTTCAATCTCGCCCCGGACCATTCGCGGGGCCTCACCTCGCTGTTCGGGCACGCCGTCGAGGTGCGCCGGATCGGTGACCGGTTCGTCATGTCCGCCACCTACTGGGACGGCGGGTACGTGCTGCTCGACGTGACCGACCCGACGCCCGGCAACATCTCGCTGATCGCCCGCACCGAGTACCCCGAGTTCGACGAGGAGCGGGCCAGGCACGGGCAGCGGATCTCGCCGGAGGGCAACGCCGAGCACTGCGACCTGTCCCCCGACGGCGGGTACCTGGTGGGTGTCGACGAGAACTACGAGTCGTACCGCCTGCTCGGCAGGATCACCTCGGGTCCCTACGCCGGCACGGAGTACACCGCGGCCTGGAGCCCGGACACGGCGCCGGTCGATGCCGACAATCCGATCTCCGGCATGCCGGTCTTCGTCGGTCTGGGCTGGCCGGGGAGCGTGCCGCCCGGTCGTGGGATCGCGCTGTTCGAGCGGGACGCCTCGATCCTCACCGGCGGGTCGGCGGCCGGGTACACGTTCCAGGAGAAGCTGGACGCGATCGTCGAGGCCGGCTACAGCGCGGGCATCGTCTTCAACCATCAGGGGCCGGACGCCCTGCAGCAGTTTCCCACGGCCGCCAAGGGCACCATTCCGTTGATGTTCGTCAACCGCCTGACGGGTCTGCGGCTGCTCGGCGTGCCCGGCGTGACCGAGGAGACCGCCGGCACGACCCCGACGCCGGAAACGCCGGACGTCTGCGCCACCGACGTCGAGTCGGTGTTCGTCGGTTGGGGCTACCTCCGGCTGTTCCGGAGCGACATCCCGGCCAGCGGCGCCGGCTCGATCACCCAGATCGACACGTACGCGATCCCCGAGTCGCAGGATCCGAGGTTCGCGACCGGTGCCGGCGACCTGTCGGCGTCCCACGTGGCGATCGACCCGGACCGCCACCTCGTGTACGCCACCTTCTACGCGGGCGGGCTGCGGGTGCTGAGCTACGGCGACGACGGCCTGCGGGAGGTCGGCGCCTTCCGCGAGCCCGGCGTCGACCTCCTGGGAGTCAAGGTCCACAAGATCGGCGGGAAGAACTACCTCCTGGTCACCGACCGGAACTTCGGCCTCTACATCTTCGACGTCTGATTCCGCGCCCGGTGCGCGCCGGTGGCGGGTCCGGCAGGGGACGCGTCACCGGCGCGGTGTGTGGCACGCGAGCCGCCGGATCGATCGGCGGCGGTGCGTGGCAGCGGCGACAGCGTCAGCCACGACGTCGAGGCGACGAGCCCCGCGGCGGCCACGAGCAGCGCGCCGCGCGGCCCGAGCCAGCCGCCGAGGGTGCCGCCGAGCAGGCCACCGAGCGGCAGGGTGCCCCAGGCGAGGAAGCGGTTGCACGCCTGGACCCGGCCCAGCAGGCGGTCGGGGCAGGTGGCCTGGCGGTAGCTCACCTGAAGGACGTTGTAGAGGGCGCCGCCGTAGCCGACGACCAGCCAGCCGAGCAGGAACAGCAGCAGCCGCGCCCCGTCCCGACCGCTCAGTGGCAGCAGCAGCGCGAACGGTTGGGTCACCAGCAGCGACAGCCAGATCGCACGTGGCTGGCCGAGGAGAGCGACCCAGCGTCGGGCGGTGGCCGCGCCGAGCACGCCGCCCACGCCGGAGGCCGCCAGGAGGATCCCGACCACGAACGGCGACAGGCCGACCACCCGCACCAGGAAGATGACGAGCTGGCTGGCCGCCGCGGCCATGAAGAGGTTGGCGCTCGACGTACACAGCGCGATGGCGCGCAGGATCGGGTCGGTGAGGACCAACCGCATGCCCTCGCCGATCTCGGCCAGCAGGTGCCGCCGGGGTGTGGCCGGCGCGGGCGGCTCGCGGTGGCGCATCCGGAGCAGGGCCGCCAGCGACGCCACGAACGTGGTCGCGGTGACCAGCATCGCGCCGGCCGCCCCGAGCAGGCCGACCAGACCGCCGGCGAGACCGGGACCCGTGGCGGCCGCGGCGGCGTTGCTGGTCTGAAGCCGCGAGTTCGCCTCGACGACGTGGCCGGTGCCGACCAGCCTCGGCAGGAACGCCTGCTGCGCCAGCTCGGCGCAGGCGGTGGCGATACCGACACCGAGCACGACGGCGAACAGCGCGGCCAGGTTGAGCAGACCGGTCCACGCACCGATCGCCGCGCCGGCCAGCAGCAGGGCGCGCGCGATGTCCGCGCCGACCATCAGCCGCCGGCGCCGGATTCGGTCCACGAACGCGCCGACCGGCAGGCCGACGAGAAGGATGCCGGCGCTCTGCACGGCGGCGAGCAGCCCCAGCTCCCACGGCGAGGCGGCCAGCACGCTGATCGCCAGCATCGGCAGCGCCACCGAACCGATCCGGGTGCCGAACTGGCCGGCCGTGTTGGCAATCCACAGCAGACCGAGATCGGTTCGGGCGCGCCCGGCGATCACCACACGACAGGCACCTGCGTGGGGGCGCGCGCGAGCAGTCCCTTCTTCCACCCCAGTTCGGCGGCCGGCTTGGTCAGGCTCAGCCGCGGCCAGCGCCGGCTCATCGCGCCGAGGACCACCTGCAACTCGGCCCGCGCCAACGACGACCCCACACAGTGGTGGATGCCGGGTCCGAAGGCGAGGTGCGGGTTGGGGGAACGGGACAGGTCGACCGACTCCGGGTCGGCGAACACCCGGGGGTCGCGGTTGGCGGCGGGTAACGACACCACGACCGGCGCCCCAACGGGTACACGCACCCCGGACAGCGTCACGTCGCCGGTGGCGATACGCGCGAAGCTGACCCCGGTCCCCTGCGCGAGGTACCGCAGCAGCTCCTCGACCGCGCTGGCGACGATGTGCGGTTCGGCGGACAGGCGCGCCCAGTGCGAAGGCGTTTCCAGCAGCGTCACCACGGCGTTGCCGATCATGTTGGCGGTGTTTTCGTGACCCGCGATCAACAGGGTGCCGGCGAAGGTGACCAGCTCCAGCTCGGTGAGCCGGCCCTCGGCGTCGTGCGCGTGAATCAACGCCGAGAGAAGGTCGCCGGACGGACGGGTGCGGCGCTCCTCGATCAGGTCGCACACGTAGTCGGAGAAGTCGTCGAGGGCCTGCCGGACCTGCTCGGGCCGGTAGGCGGTACTGGACATGATCGGGTCGACCCACTGCCGGAACGTGCTGCGGTCCTCGACCGGTACGCCCAGCAGCTCGCAGATGACCAGCAGCGGCAGCGGCAGGGCGAGCAGCGGCACGAGGTCCGCCGGTGGCCCGGTGGCTTCGACGTCGTCGAGCAGCCGCTCGGTGAGCGCCGCGATGCGCGGGCGAAGGTCGTTGACCCGGCGCGTGGTGAACGCGGAGGTGACGATCCGGCGGAGCCGGTCGTGCTCGGGCCGATCCGTCATCAGGATCGACGCACTGCTGCCGGGCTCCGGGGTCATCCGCGGCACCCGTGCACCGCACGCGGCGGCGCGGCTGAACAGCGGGTCGGACAGCACGCGACGTACGTCTTCGTAGCGGGTCACCAGCCATGCGGCGTCGTCGCCGTAGGGCAGCCTGATCGGGCAGACCGGCGTCGACTCCCGTAGTTGCCCCAGGCGCGCGTCGAGGTCGTTGCCGGCTGCCGGGCTGAACGGATACGCCGCCGGCGAACCGTCACCGGTCATCGGATCTCCTCAGATCGGGGTGGTGTTCGTAGCGGGGCGGCTCGCCGGCTGGGAGCCGCCCCTGTGACTACTCGGCCTCGGCCGGCGGCCTCGGCCTCGGCTTGACGCGGAAGTTGCCCGCGGCGAGATGACGCATCGTGCCCTCCTTTCAGCTCGGGGGTTTCACAAGCGACCGAGCGAACTCGATCGCCGTGGCCAGCTGTTGGTCCTCGACGACCAGACGTTCCGTCAGCAGGCACGGCCCCACCGGCGTCGATGCGACGTCGCCACCGGGCCGCGGATGGACGCGCACGGTGCCGCCGCCGCCGGCTCCGGGGTCCAGCGGGTAGCCGTAACGGAGGCGGTGCACGCCGGGCCGGCCGGGGCGACGCCGGGCCTTCTCCTCGCGCGCCAACGGTCCCAGGACCTCGAAGATCCGCTGCCAGCGAGCGGAGACCGGCACCCACTCGCGGGTCCCACCGATGAGCCGGCGCAGTTCCGGTGCCAGGGCGTAGGTCGCCGCGGCATCGCTGACCACCTCGATGACGTCGTCGCCCAGACGCCGCTCCAGGACGGCGGCAAGGGTGAGCAGGTCGAGACGGTCCTTGACCCGGAATCTGCGTTGGAACCGCTCCTCGGTCACCGCCAGCACGTTGGCCAGGTCCTCGTCGCCGGGGGCGGTGACGCGCAGCGGCACCTCGCGAAAGTCGCCGCCGAACGCGAAGGTGGTGACGTCGACGCCCATCGGCTTGTCCAGGAACGGTTCGCTGGCCGGCCACTTGACCGCCACCATGATCTGGAGCGGACCGGTTCCACGGTCGAGGACGCTGACACCTTGGACCGCGGCGTCGAACCTGGACCGCAGGTCCCGCACGCACTCCCACAGCGGCGCTTCGCCGGGCGCGACGAGGTCGACGTCGCCGGACTGTCGCAGCAGCGGCGCCGGTAGGTGTCGAGCGATCCGCTCACCCTTGAGCACCCCGAGGCCATGAGCGGCGGACAGATCGGCGCCGAGCGCGTGCAGGTCCGCCGTGCGCTGCCGCACGCGCGCCAGGTACGCCCGGGCCTGCGCCCCCAACCGGACCCCGCGAGCCTCCATCGTGGACAGCCAGGTCGCCAGGATCCCGCCGCGGTTGGCCAGCTCGGCGACGCGCCAGGCCGGCAGGTCGCACGTCGCGCCGAGCAGGCGATCGACCACCTCGAGGTCGGTCGGTGCCGGTGTCCGGACCTCGTGGAGAGCCGTCATTCCCAGGAGAGGCAGAAGGGGTGGCCGGCCGGATCGGTGTAGACCCGGAACCCGGTGCGCGCGGCCGGATCGTCGACCGCCCTGACCAACCGCCCGCCGAGCGCGACCACCTTGTCGTGCGCGGCCTTGAGGTCGTCGAGGTAGAAGTCGAGATGGACCTGCTGCGACCAGCCGTCCTCCGGCCACGTGGGCGGCACGTGGTCCGGCGCGAGCTGGACGGCCAGGTGCCACTCCCCGTCGACCCAGATGTTGTGCCACGTGTCCTTCGCCTCGACGGTGCCGTCCAGGAACCCGGCCCAGAACGCGCTTTCCGCATCGATATCCGTCGCCTCGAAGACGATCGTCCGGCGCTTGAACATCACAAGGCCAACCCTCCCCGACCGGTATACCTGACTCGCAAACTCATTCTGGCCCCTACCGTGGTGCGCGGAAGGCCGCGCGATGCCCCACGTTCTGGGGAGTCGCGGCCCGCGACGACGACAACCCGCGACCGACGTGGAACGCGCCCACGCCCGTACCGGGTTCCCCGGCGTCGCTGGCCTGCCCCGTCACCCGAGCGGCCCGCCCCGGGTCGCCGCGCCTTCCCTTCGGCGCCCCGGGGCGGGCTCCCGCGGCCATCGCCGCGACCGTGCCGCCCTCACGCCCGTGGCGTCAGCAGGTCCTCGTAGCCGACGGTCCGGTAGAACTCCCGGCGGATGCGGTCGCCGATCCGGAACACCTCCTCGGCGCCGTCCTGGGCCGGGTCGACGTAGACCCGGAACGGGCGTTGACCCGCTGGCAGCTCCACCACCCGGGCGATCTGCCGGGCCACCTCGGTCGGGTCGGCGTCCGGCGGGGTCAGCGCCGCCAGCCGCGCGAGCAGGTCGTCCATCACCCCCGCATAGACCTCCTCGTACTCCTTGACCACCGCCGCATCGTCGGGGCGCCCGGCATGCGCGAAGTGGTTGGTGCCGGTGGTGAAGGCGCCGGGCACGATGATCGAGGTGTCGATGCCGAAGCGGGACACCTCGGCGGCGACGCTCACCGCCAGCGCGTCCTCGGCGGCCTTCGCCGCGAAGTACGGTCCCAGGTAGGGCGGGGTGCCGCCCCGGGAGCTGCTGGAGCCCACCCAGACCAGCAGCCCTTCGCGCTGCCGGCGCAGGTGTGGCAGTGCCGCCCGGTTCACCCGCTGGGTGGAGAGCACGTTGGTGTCGTAGATGCTGGCGACCTGCTCTGGGGTGAACGCCTCCACCGGGCCCAGGGTCATGTGCCCCGCGTTGTGCACGACGACATCGAGCCGGCCGGTCTCGGCAACGATCCGGTCGATCGCGGCGTCGACCGAGACCTGGTCCGAGACGTCCATCTCGATGGCCTGCGCGCGGACGCCGTGGTCGCGCGCGTGCTCGGCGAGGTCGGCCGCGGCCCGTGCGTTGCGGCCGGCGATGTCGCGCATTCCGGCGTAGACGGTGTGGCCGGCCTCGGCCAGGGCCCGGGCGGTCATGGCGCCGAAACCGCTGGAGGCGCCGGTGATCACAACGGTCCTGGTCATGCGACACCGCCGTTGGCGTACACCGTCTGGCCGTTGATCCACCGCGCCGGCCCGGCGAGGAAGGCGACGGTCTCGGCGATGTCCTCCGGCCGTCCCAGCCGCTCCAGCGGCGGCAGGGTCGCGAGGTGATCGATCGTCTGCTGGTCCTTGCCCTCCAGGAAGAGCGGGGTGGCGGTGGGCCCCGGTGCCACGGCGTTGACGGTGATGTCGCGGCCACGCAGTTCCTTCGCCAGGATCAACGTCATCGCGTCCACCGCGCCCTTGGTGGCCGCGTACGCGGTGTAGCTGGGCAGTGCCAGCTTCACGACGGTGGACGAAAAGTTGATCAGTGCGCCGCCCGGCCGCAGCCGCCGGGCCGCCTCCTGGCTGAGCACGAAGGTGCCACGCACATTGGTGCGGTGCATCCGGTCGAAGTCGGCCAGGTCCAGCTCGACGAGGGGGGAGAGCAGCATGATCCCGGCGGTGTTGACCACGACGTCGACGCCGCCGAAGTGCCGCTCGGTCTCGTCGAACAGCTGCCGCACCTGGTCGGGATCGGCGATGTCGGCCGAGGCTACGGTAGCCGAGCCACCACGCTCAGTGATGGCCTTGACCGCCTCGTCGGCGCGGCCGGCGTTGCCCGCGTAGTGCACGACCACGCTCATGTCGTCGGCCGCCAGCCGCTCCGCGACGGCACGACCGATCCCGCCGGACCCTCCGGTGACGACTGCAACGCGTGAGTGCGTGCCAGTCATTTGGTACCTCCTCGAATGTCGGTGACACCGGCATCGCGTCCTGTGGTGATGCCGGTACCGCCGACGTACCCGGGCCGCCGGGGCGCGAAGATCCCGTTGTTGCGCGATCAGCGCCACCGATTGCGCAAGGTCAGCAAGCTCAGTGCCCCAGATCGGCGAGCTCAGTGCCCCAGATCGGCGAGCTCAGCGCCGCAACTGCGCCGGCGGGACGCCGTACTCGGCCCGGAAGGCGCGGGCGAACTGACCGGGGCTGCGGTATCCGCACCGCAGCGCGATCCGGGCCACGCTCTCCGGGGTGTTCCGCAACAGCTCCACCGCCGTCTCCAGCCGCATCCGCCGGAGGTAGCGGTGCGGGGTGAGCCCGGTCGCCAGCGCGAACGCCCGGATGAAGTGGAACTTGCTGATCCGGGCCACCCGGGCCAGGTCGTCGACGGTGAGGTTCTCGCCCAGGTTCGCCCGCATGTGGTCGGCTACCCGCCGTACCTCCGCGTCGCCCAGCGGCACGGCCGGACGGCCGGCCGGCCGGCGCAGCGGCTGTCCGGCCCGGTGGGCGAGGTGCGCGGCCAGGGCGAGGGCCAGGGAGTCGGCGTACAGGGCGGGTGCGGCGGAGGTCAGGGCCTGGCCGAGGGTGCGCGCTGCCGCGGTGACGTACGGGTCGTGCAGGCTCAACGCGTCCGGAAAGGCCACGGCGCCCGCCGCGGCCGGGTCCAGATGCAGGTGCAGCGACTCCATCGGCTCGGCGGTGGCGCTGTGCCACCGGAGCACGCTGGCGTTGCCCGGAGCGGTCACGCCGACCGATCCGGGCCGGTAGGAGGCCCCACGCCAGGCGGCCCCGCGCCGACTCTCGATGCGGTACCGCCCGCTGGCGACCAGCACGACCAGCAGGCTCTCCGAACCGTGGGCGAACGGACCGGTCTCGACCGGGTCGGCATAGGCCAGGGCCCGGACCATGCGCCACCCGAGCGCGTCACTGGCCCGCATCAGCCGCGCCGGCAGCTCACCGGTGACGGAGACGTCGGCACCGGGTCCAGGGCGGCCGGAACTGGTCATGCTCCCCATGATCCGGCGCGCGGGCCGGAACGCCAAGCGGCAACCGCCCAGCGGACGGGAGCCGGAGGGGGATCAGTCGGGCCGGGACATGACGATCAGCCCCAGGCACATCTCGTCGCTGGTGCCCTCGCCCCAGACGACGTACCGGGGCGGCAGGTTGCGCAACTGGGGGACGCGCTTACGGAGAGTGACGTCATGGGTGCAGGTGACCCGGTAGACGTCGCCGGGTTCGACCGCGACCGGCTGCGGCAGCGGCCGGTTGGCCTGCTCGTCGAAGTCGTACGCCGGAATGTCGAGCAGGGTCCGCGCCTCCGGCGTGCCGGGGTTGAGTTCGACCTTGATCGCGCTGCCGAGCAGGTGCATGTGGCCGGCGGCCGCGTGCACCAGACCCGCCGCGGTGACCGGATGGTCGCAGTGCTGGATGTTGCCGGGGACCGGGGCACGACCCCGGTTGCAGTACGCGTTGAGCTGCTCCGCCTCCTCACCGGCCTCGGCACCGAACCGGCGCCGCACGTCCCGCACCGCGGCCCCGCGGTCGCAGAGCTCGCCGCGCTCGTCGGCCGCGCAGGGTAGCTCGACCGGGGCCGGCAGCAGCTCGGTGACCAGTGGCTCCACCGCGCCGGAGCCGTCGACCAGGCGCAACCGGATCCCGGACCGGTCGGTGTCGTCCACGCCGGCCCGGACGTCGATGAGGTTGTAGTGCACCTGCATCACGAGTTGGCTGCCCGGCGGCATCGGATAGCCGAGACCCGGCGAGAGCAGCGTCTCGTCCGCCCCCGGTGCCCAGTGCGCCACCCAGGAGGCGTCGCCGATCCCGGCGTTGCCGAAGCAGGTCCAGCCGTCACCCGGAGTCTCGGCGTCGAGCCTGCGGGCCGGGGCCGCGTCGGCCGGATCGAGCCGGAAGAAGATGGCATGGTGCACCATGCCGGCGTTCTGCGGCAGGAACTGGCTGCCGGTCAGGTACGCCTGCTCGGTCAACCCGGGGTCGACCAGGAAACAGCGGTATTCGTCGGTGCCGCCGTTCGGCGCCGACGGGCGGTAGGGCCGCGCCATCTCGAGGTGCACGAAGCGCTCGCCGGTGCGGAGCGGTGCCGCCGGCGGAATGTCGAGCCGGCCGTGCGCGCCGACGGAGGAACCCGCCGGCTCCGGCGGCGGCCCGCCGCCGGGATCGGCCCCGCAGGAGGTGACGAGGAGCGTGGCGGCCAGTGCGGCGGCCACGGTGACGAGCGGGCGGTGGTGGTGGTGGTGTCGGCGCACGTTCTGCATAACGTCGGGCACCCCTCCAGGATCCGGGTCGGGTGGCAACTCCTCCGGGGGACCCGGGGCGGGCGGCGTAACATACCGGCCCGTTGGTTGAACCTTTCTCGCTCGACAGCCGAACTACCAGGAGTATCGGCCGGACGAAGGGACTTCGCTGTGCGTCACAGGGCATTGTGCTGGTTCGCCACCCTGGTCACCGCCGCGGTCGCGGGTACGACCCTCGGTGCCGGAGCCGCGAGCGCCGACGCGACCCTGACACCGCAACAGGCCGTACAGGGTGAGGGGGCGAAACTGACCTTCCGGTTGACCGAGGACCGGGCACCGGCGTACACCACCCGGATCGAGTTGCAGATGCCGGAGTCGGCGCCGGTCGCCGAGACGTACCCGATGTCGGACCCGACCTGGGCGCCCCGGATGACGATGCGCAAGCTCGACGAGCCCCTCGGCGGGATCCACCACGGCGGGCAGGTCACCGAGGTGGTCTCGACCATCGTCTGGACCCGCGCCGCCGCGCCCGCGCCGGGCGGTGGTCCGGCCGAACTGGTCATCTCGCTCGGCCCGATGCCGCAGACCGACCAGATGACGTTCAACCTGGTGCAGACCTACTCCGACGGCCACGTGACGAACTGGAACCAGCCGCCCTCGGCCGAGGTGCCCCGGCCGCCCTTCCCGGCACCTGTGCTGACCCTGGTCGCGCCGCCCGCCGCCGCCGCCGACCCGGCCGGTCCGGGCGCGCCCGACGACGCCGCGGCGCCCGACGAGGAGACCGGCGACGGCTCCAACTCGCTCGCCATCGGCCTGGTCTTCGGCCTGCTCCTCGGGCTCGCCGTCGCCGCCTGGCTCTATCTGCGCCGCCCCCGCCCCGAGCCGGGCGAGACCGGCCCTGCCGGCGAGCGGTCCGGACCCGGCGGACAGCAGACCGCAGGATCCGACGGGCAGCCGGCGGCGGGACCGGAGACCGGCACGCCCGCCGAGACGACCGGCACGACGGCCCGGCCGACCGGCACGACGGCCGAAACGGAAACGACCGGCACGCAGGCGCCTCCCGGCGACCGCGCGGCGAGCGGGTGGCGGCTGCGGGAGTGATCCTCTGGACGGCCGCCGAGCGGTTGCCACGCTCGGCGGTCGCCGCTCACCCGGCGGAGTCCGACTCCTCGGACTCCGCGTCGGGCTGCGGGGTCTCGCCGCGCCGCAGTACCGCCTCGGGGGCGCAGAGCACGGTGACCCGGTAGCTGAGGCCGAGGTTGGAGAAGATCTGCCCGCGCAGGCCGAGGCAGAGCCCGACTCCCGGCAGCCCCTCCGGATGCTCGAAGAACTCGGCGACCGGCTCGGTGACGGTGCCGACCAGGCCCTGCGTACGCAGCGCGGTGCCGGCCACCTGGAGCAGTCCCACGCTGACCTGCACCTCGACGTCGTCGAGCCGGTCGAGGTCGTACCAGTGGGTGTCGGGGAGGAAGAGCTGCGACTCCACGTTCCGCTGCCGGTAGTCGGGCCCGAGCTGGCCGCTCTCGGCATCGGGGCGGTCGCCGATCCAGGCCATCCCCGCGTAGTCGCTGCGCAGCCGCCGCGCGTCGATGTAGAAATCGGTCACGACGGTGTCGAGGCGTGGCTGGGCGACGAGGTGCACATCTGCGTCGGTCACCCGGGGGACCCTAGCATCGCCGGCCCCGGCCGAGACCCCGACCACCCGCGCCGCCACCTGGGGGGTTTCCGCCCGTCACCGGCGGGCGTTTCCGCCGGGACCGGGGAGTTCGCCCCGCACGTTACCCTGGGGTCCCCGCTGGACGGGTCCGTCGCACTGGGACCAAAATGTGCGTGGACCGGGCGCCGGCGGTCGACCGCGGGAACGGATGCCACCGGTCGCCACGGTGAACGGTGCTGGACGCTGATCGGGGACGCACATGGGCAACATGGGGCAGATGCAGCGGGCGCACGCGCAGCAGGTGCACGCCCGGCAGCGCGCATCGACCACCCCCTACCAGCAGCACCAGCAGATGCTCTGGGAGGCCGAGCACGCCCGCCGGGCCGCCGAGCGGGCGGCGGAGGCGGACGAGCGCGAGCGCAGGCGCCTCTACGTCGAGGCGCGGACCGCCAGGGTCAAGGCGGCCAACGCCAACCTCCAGTCCCAGATGGACGAGCTCGACAACCTGCTCCGGACGACCCTCGCCATCGACGACCACATCGAACTCGGGCGACTCAAGCGGCAGCCCAGCCATCCCGAGTTCACACCGGGCGAGCTCGGGATGCCGCTGCGGGCACCGGACTGGCGGCGGTTCGCGCCGCCCGCACCGAACGCGCTCGGCAAGATGTTCGGTGGCGAGGCGCGTTACCAGCAGATGCTGGCCGAGGCGGAGCAGGCCTTCGAGAAGGCCAGGGCCAAGCACGCGGCCGGCGAGGCGGCCCGGCAGCAGCGGCTCGCCCAGGCCCGACGCAAGTACGACCAGCACTGCCGGCACCTCGACGCGGAGGTCGCCGACCACAATGCCGAGATCGACAAGTTCGGCGCGGAGTTGGCCGCCGCCGAGCCGAACGCCGTGGTGAAATACTTCGGCCTGGTCCTCGGCAACTCCGTCTATCCGGAGGACTTTCCGCAGCGCTACCGGCTCGCCTACGTGCCCGACTCCAAGCTGATCGTCGTGGAATACCTCCTCCCCACCGTCGCGGCCGTGCCGAAGATCCGGGAATACCGCTACGTCAAGGCCAGTGACGAGGTGCAGACGGTGGCCCGCACCGCGGAGGAGATCCACCACCGGTACACGGACGTGATCACCCAGGTCGCGCTCCGTACCGTGCACGAGCTCTTCGAGGCCGACCGTGGCCGGCTCGTGGAGACGATCGTCTTCAACGGCATCGTCGAGACCACCCATCCCGGCACCGGGCAGGCGGTCCGGCCCTGCCTGGTGACCCTGCGGACCAGCCGCGACGCCTTCACCGCGATCAACCTGGCCAAGGTCGACCCGGCGGCCTGCCTGCGCCACCTCCGCGCCACGATGTCACCGCGCCCGGAGGAGCTGGTCGAGGTACGCCCGGTGCTGGAGTTCGACGTGGTCGACCGGCGCTACGTCGACGAGGTGGACGTGCTGGCCGACCTCGACCACCGGCCCAACCTGCACAAGCTGACCCGGACCGAGTTCGAGGATCTGATCCGGATTCTCTTCGGCAAGCTCGGGCTGGAGATCAGGACGACCCGGGCGGCGCCGGACGGTGCCGTCGACTGCGTGGCGTTCGACCCCCGCCCGATCTTCGGCGGCAAGGTGGTGATCCAGGCCCGGCGGCACCGGACCACCATGGACGTCTCGGCGGTCCGGGACCTCTTCGGCACGGTGCTGGGCGAGGGGGCCACCAAGGGGATCCTTGTCACGACCAGCGGTTACGGCCCGGACTCCTTCGAGTTCGCCTCCGGCAAGCCGCTGGAGCTGATCGACGGCTCCAACCTGCTGCACCTGCTCGCCGAGCACGCCGAGATCCGCGCCCGGATCGACCCCAACGAACGCTGACGCCTCCACCGCGGGACGGCATCCGGTCGGTGCCGGCTGGTACAGGTCAGTGCGGGCTGGTGCCGTCGATGCCGGATGGGGCGTGGCGGCGGTCGTAGGCGGCACGGGCGGCGGCGATCGCCGGCCGGTGCCGTTCCGCCCACCTCGTCAGCACCACCAGCGACCCGTAGAGCTCCCGGGCCATCTCGGTGGCGACGTACTCCACCCGGGGCGGGACGGTGGGATAGGTGGTCCGGACCAGCAGGCCGTCGCGTTCGAGGTTGCGCAGGGTGAGGGTGAGCATCCGCCGGCTGATCCCCTCGACCGAGCGCTCCAGCTCGGTGAAGCGGATCGGACCCCGACTCGCCGCGATGATGATCCCGATGCTCCACTTACCGCCCACCCGGTCCAGGACGTCCCGGACGGTACAGGCGCGGAGGTGATCTGCGGCGCAGGACTCCTCCCCCGACTCCTCCCCCGCCCCGGCCGCCGCAACCGCTTCCGGTCCCGGGCCTGGAGCCGGAGCGGGGCCCGGAGCCGGGTTCCGCTCGATCATGGTGCGCCTCCTCGCCGTCCGGCGGCAATGGTCACATGCTGCGCAACCCGCCACAACACACGGACCCGTTGTTCCACTACCGGGCGTGGATCCGGAGAGGCCGGGTAACGGGGTCACCAGCACACCGAGGACGGAAACGGACGGAGGGGGCCGATGCCGACCCGGACGAACGGACCCGAAGCGGACCCGCCGGTCGTACTGACCGTCAACGCGGGTTCCTCCAGCCTGCGGCTCGACTACGTCCGGGAGGGCGAGGTCACCGACTCGCTGCGCCGGTCCGAGCCGCCCGGGTCGGCCGCCTCGGACCGGGCGGTACGCGACTTCGTCGCCGCGCACGACCAGCCGGACGCCGTCGGCCACCGGCTGGTGCACGGCGGTGACCTGGTACGCACCCCGACCGTGCTGGACGAGGCCCTGCGCCGCTCGCTCGACCGGCTGACCACGCTGGCCCCGCTGCACCTGCCGCCCGCCCTGCACCTGCTGGACCAGCTCCGGGCCGAGCTGGAGGTGCCGCAGGTGCTCTGCCCGGACACCGCCTTCCACGCGCACCTGCCGGTGGCCGCCGCCACCTATCCGCTGCCCGCACAGTGGCGCCGCCAGTGGGGGCTGCGCCGGTACGGCTTCCACGGCCTCTCCTACGCGTACGCGCTGCGGCGCGCCGCCGAGTTGCTCGGCCGGCCGGCCGACGGGCTGCACCTCCTGCTGGCCCACCTCGGCGGCGGCGCCTCGGTCTGTGCCGTCCGGGACGGGCGCAGCGTCGACACCTCGATGGGGTTCACCCCGCTGGACGGCATCCCGATGTCGAAGCGCTCCGGGGCGGTCGATCCCGGGATGCTGCTCTGGCTGCTCGAGGACGACCGGCTCAGCCTCGCCGAGCTGGCCGACGGCCTCAACCACCGGGCCGGGCTGCTCGGCCTCTCCGGCGGGCTCTCCGACGACACCCGCGACCTGGTCGCGGCCGCGCCGGACGACCCCACCGCCGCGCTGGCGCTCGCCGTCTACGCCCACCGGGTACGCCGGGAGCTGGCCGCCGCCGCGACCAGCCTGGACCGGCTGGACGCGCTGGTCTTCACCGGCGAGATCGGCTGGGACCAGCCCGAGGTGCGCCACGACGTCTGCGCCGGGCTCCGGCTGCTCGGCGTCGCGCCGCCGGAGGGCGGCAACGTGCCGGCCGACGCGGTGGTCTCACCGCCCGGCGTGGGCGTGCCGGTGCTGGTCGTCGAGCCCCGGGAGGACCTGGAGGTGGCCGCCGAGACCCTCGCCGCGCTCCGCCGCCCGTGAGAGCACGGGATGGCGGCGGACGGTGGTCAGTCGGCGCCGCGCCGCCAGGCGTGGCTGGTCTCGAAGCCGAGGAGCCGGCGCGCGGCCGAGGTGTCGAGCAGCGAGTCGAAGGCGCCCAGCGGCCTCCGCACCGCCGTGCCGGGGTGGAACCGGGCCAGCAGGTCGGTGGTTGGCACGTCCGCCGTGGTGTCCGGCGCGGCGATATTGAAGACGTGGTGGCCGGGCAGCTCCGAGGTGAGGGCGGCGTGCACGGCGCGGGCCGCGTCCCTGGTGTCGAGCCAGGCCCAGAGCTCGCGCCGGCTGCCGGCGACGTCCCGGTGCACCTCGGCGAGGCGGGAACTCAACCGGTCGCCGTCACCGACGAACGGGAAGCGCAGCAGGGTCGTCGGCATCCCCCAGCGCCGGGTGACGAACGCGCCGACCTGCTCGGTCACCGTCTTCGACAGCCCGTACGAGTCGATCACCACCGACGCCTGCTCCTCGTCGACCGGCACGTACGGCGGTGACAGGTCCCGCCCGGCCCAGGCGTAGCCGTACGCGGCGATGCTGGAGGCGGCGACGGCACGGCGTACCCCTGCCCGCCCGGCACCGTCCAGGACGAGGTAGGCGCCCTGGATGTTCTGGGCGAGCGTCTCGTCCTCCGGCACCTGGCCGGGTGCGGCGATCGCGGCGAGGTGCACGACGGCATCGACCGGCCGGCCGAACGGGCGCAGGCTCTCCTCGACGAACCCCCGGTCCCGGATGTCGCCGACCAGCACCAGTTCGGCCTTTGGGCTGCTGAACGGCGACCGGTCCACGGCGACGACCCGCTCCCCCGCCCCGGCCAGGTACGGCACGACGACCGAGCCGATCACCCCGGCCGCGCCGGTGACCAGCACGGCGGCACCGGCACCCGGCACCGGGTGCCGGGTCCCCTCCTGGGACATGTTCTCTCCCTACTTCCCCGGTCAGCCCTTGATCGCCCCGGTGAGACCGTTCACGAAATACCGCTGCGCGGCGAGGAACCCGATGACGACCGGGATGACCACGATCAGCGCACCGGCCATCAGCGAGTGGTACTGCACCACCTGCGACGACCTCAGCGCCTGCAACGCGATCGGCAGGGTGTAGTCGGCCGGGTCGTGCAGCGAGACCCGGGTCAGCAGGTACTCGTTCCAGGTCGGGATCGCGGTGAGCAGCGCGATGGTGACCAGGGCTGGTCGGGCCAGCGGCAGGTGGATCCGGAGGAAGATCCGCAGTTCCCCGGCGCCGTCGACCCGGGCCGAGTCGCGCAGCTCGGTCGGCACCGCCCGGAACGCGTTGGTCAGCAGCAGGACCGCGAACGGCGCGGTGCCGTTGACGAACGGCAGGACCAGGCCGAGATGGGTGCCGAGGATCCCGAGCCGGTTCTCCAGCAGGACGACCGGGAGCAGGGTGACGACGGCCGGCACGAAGAGCAGCGCGACGAAGAGCCGGTAGAGCGCGCGACGGCCGGGGAAGTGCAGCGCGGCGAAGGCGTACGAGGCCGCCGAGTAGATCACCAGCACGCCGAGGGTGGTGGCCACGGTCACCCGGAGGCTGTTGACGAAGTAGTCGAAGAAGTGCAGCCGGTTCCAGGTGTCGACCAGGGTGCCGAGGGTGGGTTCGCGCGGGATCAGATGGCCACCGGCGATCACCTCCCGCTGGGTCTTGAAGGCGGCCGACACCATCCAGAGGAAGGGGTAGAGGCTCACCACGGCGTACCCGGCGAGCAGCAGCCCGACGACCGTCCGGGCGACGACGGTCCGGTGCGACAAGCGGCGGGGCCGGCGGGCGGGCCGGGCCGGCGTGGCGGTGGCCCGGGTGGCGGCCGGCACGGTGTCGATCGCCATCACCGCTCCCGGGTGACGCGCAGGTGGACGAGGGCGACCACGACGGCGGCGACGAAGAGCATCCAGCCCAGGGCGCTGGCCAGCCCGAGGGTCGGGGCGAGTTCCGACTGGAAGGCGAGCCGGTAGGTCTGCAGGCCGAGCACGTTGGTGTGGTCGCCGGGACCACCGTCGGTCATGATCAGGAAGATCTGGAAGCCCTGGAGCGCGTCGCGGAGGTTGAGCAGCAGGATCACCGCGGTGATCCCGCGCAGCAGCGGCCAGACGACGCGGAGGTTCACCCGCCACCAGCCCGCGCCGTCGATCTGGGCGGCCTCGGTCAGGGCCGGGTCGATCGTCTGCAACCCGGTCAGGTAGAGCAGCGTCGCGACCGGCACGGCGGACCAGACCATGATCACGATGAGCGTCGGCAGGGCGGTGTCGGGGTTGCCGAGCCAGCCCTGCGGCTGGGCGAGCGAGCCGAGGCCGAGCGCGCCGAGCAGGGTGTTGATCGCGCCGTTCGGTTCCAGCACGTACTGCCAGGCCAGGTAGACCGCGATCCCGGTGGTGATGTAGGGGACGAAGTAGACCGAGCGGAGCAGCCCGACGAACCGGCGGGCCCGGTTGAGCGCCAGGGCCAGCGGGAAGGAGACCGCGACGGTGAGCAGCGGTGCCGCGATCATGACCCAGACGGTGTTCAGCGCCGCCGCGCGTACCGGCGGGGCGAAGACCGGGCTGGCCCAGAGCAGGTCGGTGTAGTTGCGCAGGCCGACCCAGAGCCAGCTCGGGCTGAGCCCGTTCCACTGCACGAAGGAGAGTTGCAGGCCCCAGACGAGCGTGTAGACGCCCATCACGGCGAAGAGGACGATGGCCGGCGCGACGAAGGCGTACGCCCAGGCCACCTCCCGGCCGTGGTATCGCTGCCGGCGCCGGCGCCACCGGCCGGTGCGACCACGGGCCGTGGCCGCACCGAGCGTGGCGGGGACGTTCGTCATCTGCCGGCCCAGTACCCGTCGATGATCTTCTGGAGGCCGGCCGCGGCGGTCGGCACGTCGGCCTTGCGCAGCGGGGTGAGCTCCATCAGCGACCGGGCGACCACCGCGGCGTCGTACGAGGGCGGCTGGTGCGTGGTGTCACCCGGGTTGTACGCGTCGGCGCCGGAACCGAACGAGGAGATCATCGCGCCGAGCACCGGTCCGAGGGTGCCGGCCGGGTCGTCGCCGAGGTTGACCGGCGGGATGTCCAGGGCGTCCTTGGCGAACCGGGCGGCGACGTCGGGCTGCGCCAGGTGCTCCAGCCAGCTGACGGCTCCCTCCTTGTTCTTCGTGGTCGCCGAGACCGAGAGGCCGGTCAGCGCGAACGGCGCGAGGCTCAGCTCGGGCACCGCCCCGTCCCGGGGCGCCGGCACCGGGAAGGTCACGATGTTCGCCGGGTCCATCCCGTTCTGGGAGAGGAACGCCAGCGTGAAGGTGCCGCCGACGACGAACGAGGATCTGCCCTGCGCGAAGGCGAGGTCGGCGTCGTCGATGGTCAGCGTCTGGGTGCCGGGCATCCAGTAGGGCGTCACCTGGTGGTAGGTCTCCAGCACCGCCCGGCCGTTCGGCGAGGTCCAGTTCAGTGCCGGGTCGCGGGAGAAGAGCCCGGTGAAGCCGGCCCGGCCGAGCTTGCCGTACGCCATCGGCTGCATCAGCCACTCCATGCCGGTGGTCGGCGCCTGGAAGCCGATGCTCAGCCCGCCGTCCCGGGGGCGTGCCTTCTGCACCGCGCCCAGGACGCCGACGAAGTCCTCCCAGGTCTTCGGCGCCTCGGTGACGCCCGCCGCCGCCAGCCGCTCCTTGTTGGCGTAGACGATGCCGAAGGTCCCGATGGTCAGCGGCACGCTGAACCGCTGGTCGAGCTTGATCCCCGCGGTCTTGGCGCCCTTCTCCAGCGACTGCCTGTAGTAGCGCTCGGTGACGGTTCCCTCGACGGCGACGGCCGGCAGGTAGCGGTCGGTCCAGGTCGCCTCGTCGGCGAGGTCCTCGAGCAGACCGGCACCGCCGAAGGTGAAGTCGTCGCCGTTGGTATGCACCTCGAAGATGTCGGGGAGATTCCGGGTCTGCGCGGCGGCCTGGACCCGGGCGATGAAGGCGTCGTCCGGGGTGATCGCCTCGACGGTCACCCCGATGCCGGTTTTCTGCTTGAAACTCTCGGCGGCCTGCTGTAGCGCTGCCACATGGGACTGCTTGAAGGTCCACATCGTCAGGTTGTCGCCGCTCGACGAGTCGCCGCCCCCGCCCGGGCCGCAGGCGGTGACCGCGCCGGCGAGCGCGAGGATCGTGGCGAGTGCGAGGTGGGTGCGGGCTGATCGCCGTAGGTATCGGTTCACGCTGCGCCTCTTCCGTCCCTGGGGGGTGGGGCTTGCTGGTCGCGCCGACGAAACAAAACGTAAATCAATTTGATATATAGTGTCAACATCGACGGCCGACCCTGCCGGAAGTCCGGAAAGGACAGTGCGATGCCACCACCCCCGCCGGCGGAACCACCCGCCCGGCAGGCCGTGTCGACTCGGCCGCCCCTGGCCCGGGAGACGGCGTCGGCGGAGCCGACCCCGGCCCGGGACGCGGCGCAGGTGCTGGCTCCCGCGCCGTGGAGCACTGCCGGCGGCGGGACCGGCGTCCGGGTCACCCGGGTACGCACCTTTCTCTCCGCCCCGCAGGGCTGTCCGTACGTCATCACCCGGGTCGAGACGGACCAACCCGGCCTCTACGGTCTCGGCTGCGCCAGCGATCCGCAGCGCACCCTCCCGATCCGGTCCGTCGTGGACGACTACCTGGGACCGATGCTGCTCGGCCGGGACCCGGCGGACATCGAGGACCTGCACCGGCTCCTGCTCAACAGCGGTTACTGGCGCGGCGGCTCGATCGCGAACAACGCCCTCGCCTCGATCGACGTCGCCCTCTGGGACATCAAGGGCAAGATGGCCGCCCTCCCCCTGCACCAGCTCCTCGGCGGCCGTGCCCGGGAGTACGCGGAGGCGTACACCCACGTCGACGGGGTGGACGTCGGGAAGGTGGCGGAGCTGGTCCTCTCCGCCCGGGAACGGGGCTACCGGCACGTGCGGGTACAGCTCGCGGTGCCCGGCACCGACACCTACGGCACCGCTCCGGCCGACGAGCGGCAGGCCGCGGACCGGCGGTCGCGCCGGGAGTCCTGGGACAGCCTCGGCTACCTGCGGCACGTGCCGCCGGCACTGGTCCGGGTCCGCGAACGGGTCGGCGCGGGCGTCGAACTGCTGCACGACGTGCACGAGCGACTGACCCCGGCCCAGGCCCGCAGCTTCCTCCGGGCGGTCGAGGAGGCCGGGCTGTACTTCCTGGAGGACCCGCTCGCGCCCGAGGACGCCGCGCACTTCCCCGGGCTGCGCACGGCCGGCAGCACCCCGCTCGCCGTGGGTGAACTCTACGCCGACGTCACCGCGTACCTGCCGCTGCTGGAGCAACGCGCCATCGACTATGCCCGGATCAGGATCCCCACGCTCGGGGGACTCACCCCGACCCGCAAGCTGGTGGCCGCGGCCGAGCTGTTCGGGGTGCGTATCGCACCGCACGGGCCGGGCGACGTGAGCCCGGTCGGGCAGGCGGCCAACGTCGCCCTGGACATCTCCTCGCCCGCCTTCGGGGTGCAGGAGGCCGCGACCTTCCGGGACGCGACCCTGGAGGTCTTCCCCGGCGCCCCGGTGCCGGTCGCCGGCCGGTTCCACCCGTCCGGAGCGCCCGGACTCGGCGTCGACTTCGACGAGGTGGCCGCCCGCCGGTATCCCGTCACCGCGCCGCTGGAGCACGACCGCTGGGCCCTGCTGCGCGCCACCGACGGCAGCGCACACCGCCCCTGATCCCGGCGGCGGCAGTCCGCCGACCGCCCCGGGAGGCGGGCACCCGGCCCGGCTTCCGCGGCAGAGGCCAGGTGAGCGGCCTCGGGTGGTGGGTGCCTGGGTGAGCAGCCTCGGGTGGTGGTGCCTGGGTGAGCAGCCTCGGATGGTGGCGCCTAGGTGAGCAGCAGCGACTGGGGCCGCGCCGAGAGGGTCTGGTCGAGGACGAGGCAGGCGGCGCCGACCGCGCCCACGTCGTCGCCGAGCGCCGTGCCGGTGACCGTGGTCTCGTGCATCTTCCCGACGAACGGCGACGACGCCACGATGGGGTTGATCACCGGCAGGAAGAGCCGGGCCAGATGCGGCCAGATCGGGCCGCCGAAGACGATCAGTTCCGAGTCGACCAGGGTGGCCGCCGCGCTGACCCCGAGGCCGACCCGCCGGGCCCAGCCGTCGACGATGCTCCGCGCGCCGGCGTGCCCGGCGTCGACGAGCGCCACCAGGTCGAGCAGGCGGCGTTCCGCCTCGCCGGGACCGACCGGTGCCTTCTCCAGACCCAGCACTCCCCGCTCGATCGCCTCGTCGACCAGGGCGTAGGTGGTGCAGTTGGCGTCCAGGCCGCCGATCTCGCCCGCGTTGCCGGAGACGCCGCGCAGCACGACATCGTTGACCACCACGCCCATCCCGGAACCGGTGCCGAGATAGAAGAAGAGAAAATTTCCGGAGTGGACGGCCGCACCTGCCCACCGCTCGGCGATGGCCGCGGCGATCACGTCCTTGTCCATCACCACCGGCCACCCGGTGGCCCGGGAGAGCTGGTCCCGCAGCGGCACCCGCTCCCAGCCCGCGAGTTGCGGCGGCTCGACCACCGCGCCGGCCACCGCGTCGATCGGCCCCGGCACGGCGACGCCCAGCCCGAGGATGCGCTCGCGGGCGATGCCCGACTCCCCGACCAGCCGTTCGACCGCCGTACTCATGTCGGCCAGCGTCCCGGCCTGGTCGACGACCTGCGGCGTCGGCAGCCGCATGCTGTGTACGATCCCGCCGACCAGGTCGAGCACCACGTAGGTCACCACAGCCGGATCGAGGTGTACGCCGATCGCGAAGCTCCCGCCCGGACTCACCTGCAGGACGGTGCGGGGCTTGCCGACCCGCCCCCCCTTCTTGCCCGCCTCGACCACGAGCCCCCGGTCGAGCAGCCGCCGGCAGATGTTGGAGACGGTCTGCGCCGAGAGACCTGTCGCGGCGGCGAGCTCGACCCGACTCAGCCCGTCGGGCGCCCGCCGGATCGCGTCGAGCACGACCGACTCGTTGAAGTCGCCCACCCGGGGAAGGTTGGTCCCCCGCCGAACAGTCGGTTGGTCGATCGTCACGCCCGTTCTCCCGGCTCGGATCTGGGGTGCATCGAGCGTAGCCGGACGTCGATCGTTCCCGGCGGCGCGCCCGGCCCGGCGGCCGGCCAGGTCAGTTTAAATCAAACTGATGGACTTATCAGTGATCATGACGCGGGGGTCAGGCCATCAGGCGGGTCAGGAAGTCGCCGATCCCCTGGGCGATCGCCATCAGCACCGCTCCGATCGTCTCCACCAGTTCGGCGGCACCATCCGGTCGAAACGCGACGAAGAAGATCAGGAATCCCACGAACAGCCAGGTCAAGACCTTCTTGGCAAGTACCGGCATCTCTCCTCCGCTGGGGGCGGTCCCCCGTCTCGTACGACCTCGGTGGTCGTCGGTGTCACGAGAACTGGCGCGCCTTCCGGCGATCGGGTGCTCGCATCCCCCTCCTGACCGACCCGCAAACGGTCCCGGCGCCGCGACCCGGCGCCACCGGCCGCCCCGATCCGACGTACTCGTCCGGATCAGGCCATGCGTCGATGCACGAGCACTTCAGGTGTTAGGTCCGGATAGTACCTCTATTATCCGTTCTAGTCCTGTAGCAGGTGAATGGAACGGATGGGCGATCCCGGGTGGAGGCAGGTTGACCGGCGAGGGTGGCCGGCCGGACGTCATGCGCGGACCGGAAAACGAGCGGGTGACCACCATCGAACTCTTCTTCGACGTGGTCTACGTGCTGGCCGTGACCCAGGTGACCGAGTTGCTGCTCCACGGGTTGCACCCGGTCGGCGTCGCCAGGGCCGCGCTGATCCTGCTCGCCGTCTGGTGGGCCTGGGTGGACACCGCCTGGATCACCAACTGGTTCGACCCCGACCAGCCGCGGGTCCGGGTGCTGCTGCTCGCCCTGATGGGCGTCAGCCTGGTGATGTCATCGGCGCTACCCCACGCGTACGGCGAACGGGGGCTCTGGTTCGCCGGTGCGTACGTGGCACTGGGGGTCGGCCGTTCGCTCTTCGTCGCCGCCGCCCTCGCCCGGCGCTCCGCGCTGCGCCGCAACTTCCAGCGCCTGCTGGTCTGGCGGACGGTCGCCGCCCCGCTCTGGCTGGCCGGTGGCTTCACCCACGGCTCCCTCCGGCTGGGCCTCTGGGCGGTGGCGGTAGCGATCGACAGCACCGCGGCGGCCTACGGCTTCTGGGTGCCGAGGTGGGGTCGGTCCACCCCGGCGGAGTGGTCGATCAGCGGCGCACACCTCGCCGAGCGGGCCCGGCTCTTCGTGATCATCGCGCTGGGCGAGTCCATCCTGGTCAGCGGCATGGACTTCGGCGAACTCCGCAACGATCCGGCCGCCCTCGGGGCGGTCGCCAGCGCCTTCCTGGGCAGCGTGGCGCTCTGGTGGATCTACTTCGACCGGAGCGCCGACGCGACCCGAGCGGTGATCATCGAGGCGGAGGAGCCGGGGCGGCTGGGCCGGTCGGCGTACACCTATCTGCACATCCCGATGGTTGCCGGGATCATCGTCACGGCGGTCGGGGACGACCTCACGCTGCACCACCCGACCGGCACGAGCGGTCCGGCCGTGGTCGGTAGCGTGCTGGGCGGCCCGGTGCTCTTCCTGATCGGGTTCCTGTCGTTCGAGCGAGCGGTCCTCGGCGTCCACTCCCGGACCCACCTCGGCGCCGTCGTCGTGCTGGTCGCGCTCGCTCCGCTGGGCCTGGTGCTGAGTCCACTACCCCTCTCCGGCCTCGCGACCATGGTGGTGGCGGTGGCGGCGGTCCGGAGCACGGTGCTCGCCGCCAGGCCCAGACACGGCTCCGAGTGACCGGGCGGGCCGGTCGGCGACGCGCCACTCCGCTTCCGAAGATGTCAAAGGTTGACCCTCGACGACCGACGGTGTCACACTCGACATCCACCATAGTCGATGCGCCACGCCGCTCGTCGGTGCACGCCCGCGTGGCATCCATGGCACCTCGACCGGTCCGCACACCGTGACACCCGGGCGGCCACCACCAAGCCCGTCCGGCCTTCCACCAGAGGGGCAAGGATGATCAGAAACTCCACCGACGGCGCCAGGGGCTTGAACCCGCGCGCCCGTACGCGGTTCGCGCTGGTCGTGGGCGCGGTCGGCATGCTCGCGGCGGCCGGGGCCGTCGTGCTGCCCACCACCGCCAGCGCGGCGAGCACGCTTGGCGCATCGGCCGCCGAGCGGGGCCGCTACTTCGGCACCGCCGTGGCGGCGAGCAGGCTCAACGACAGCGCGTACACCACGATCCTGAACCGCGAGTTCAACCAGGTGACGCCCGAGAACGAGATGAAGATCGACGCGACCGAGCCGCAGCGGGGCCAGTTCACCTACACCAACGCGGACCGGATCGTGCAGCACGCCCGCGGCCAGGGCATGCAGGTCCGCGGCCACACCCTCGCCTGGCACTCCCAGCAGCCCGGTTGGATGCAGGGCCTCTCCGGCAGCACGCTGCGGCAGGCGATGCTCAACCACGTCACCCAGGTCGCCACCCACTTCCGTGGCCAGGTCACCTGGTGGGACGTTGTCAACGAGGCGTACGCCGACGGCAGCAGCGGCGCCCGCCGCGACTCCAACCTGCAACGCACCGGCAACGACTGGATCGAGGCCGCCTTCCGGGCCGCCGAGGCCGCCGACCCGAACGCGCAGCTCTGCTACAACGACTACAACATCGACAACTGGAGCGCCGCCAAGACCCAGGCGGTCTACCGGATGGTCCAGGACTTCAAACAGCGCGGCGTGCCGATCGACTGCGTCGGCCTCCAGTCGCACTTCACCGGCGGCTCGAACTACCCGAGCAACTACCGCACCACGCTGAGCAGCTTCGCCGCCCTCGGCGTCGACGTGCACATCACCGAGCTGGACATCCGCAACGCGCCGTCCGACGCGTACCGCAACGTCGTCAACGACTGCCTCGCGGTCTCCCGTTGCAGGGGCATCACCGTGTGGGGCATCCGCGACTCCGACTCCTGGCGCTCCGGGGAGAGCCCGCTGCTCTTCACCGGCGGCGGCCAGAAGAAACCGGCGTACGACGCCGTACTCACCGCGCTCAACAGCGGCAACCCGACCACGCCACCCGGCAACCCGACCACACCGCCCGGCAACCCGACCACACCGCCCGGCAACCCGACCACGCCACCCGGCAACCCGACCACGCCGCCGGCCGGGGGGAGCTGCACCACGTCGGTGACCGCGGGCACGGTCTGGGGTGACCGGTACAACACCTCGGTGACGGTCAGCGGCGCCAGCAGCTGGACGGTGGTGGTCGCGATCACCCCACCGCAGCGGGTCTCCACGACCTGGAGCGGCAGCTTCAGCTGGGACAGCAGCGGCAACATCATGACCGTCCGTTCCAACGGCAGCAACACCTTCGGCTTCACCACGATGATGAACGGCAACTCCGGCGCACGACCACAGATCCGATCCTGCACCGCCGGATGACGCCGGCCCAAGGTGTTAGGAAGGGCCCCCGCTACAACAGAAAACGATAAGCGGGGGCCCTTCCTTGCGGGCATGGGCGGCCGGGGCGGCCGGCTCCGGGGTCAGGCCGACCTCCGGCGGACCAGGTGGGTGTCCAGGAAGATGGCGGGTGACGGGATCTCCTCGCCCCGGATCTGCGCGACGAGCAGCCGGGCCATCTCCCGGCCCATCGTGATCACCGGCTGGTGTACGGAGGTCAGCGGCGGATTGGCGTGCAGCGCCAGGGAGGAATCCTCGTAGCCGACCACCGCCACGTCCTCCGGGATGCGCCGGCCGGCCTCGTGCAGCGCCTGCAGCGCACCGAGGGCCATCAGGTCCGAGGCGGCGAAGACGCCGTCCAGGTCGGCGCGGCGCGCCAGCAGCCGGCGCATCGCCTCCAGGCCGCTGGTGGCGCTGAAGTCGCCGTACTCGATCAGATCCTCCCGGACGGGCCGGCCGTGCGCGGCGAGCGCGTCGTGGTAGCCGGCCAGCCGGGTGACCCCGGCGCCCATGTCCTGCGGCCCGGCGACAGTGCCGACCGCCCGCCGGCCGATCCCGATCAGGTATTCGGTCGCCTGCCGGGCGCCGCCGGTGTTGTCGACGTCGACGAAATACTCCGGCTGGGAGTCGGGGCCGAGCATCCGCGCCGGGCGCCCGCCGAGGACGGTCGGCAGTCCCCGCTCCTTCAGCAGCGCCGGCAGCGGGTCCGCGTCGTGCAGGGAGATCAGCATCACCCCGTCGACGTGCTGGTCGGTGAGCTGGTGCTCCATCTTCTCCCGGCCGCCCGGTGACTGGATCCAGGAGAGCCACAGTTGCAGTGGGGTGTCGGCCAGGCCGGCGCTGACCCCGCGGGCGATGCCGGCGAAGAACGGCTCGCCGAACGCCCGCTCGCCGGACTCGGAGATGACCAGCGCGACCGAGTCGGTCCGCTGGGTCACCAGGGCCCGGGCGGCGCGGTTCGGGACGTATCCCAACTCCCGGACGGCGGCCCACACGGCGGCCCGGACGGTCGGACTGACCTGGGAGGAGTTGTTGACGACCCGCGAGGCCGTGCCCCGCCCGACGCCGGCCCGCGCCGCGACCTCGCTCAGCGTGGGTCTTCCGGGGACGCGGCGCCGGGATCTCATCGTGTGCTCCCACGTGCGTTGATCAATAGTGGCTCCAGGGTAGGCGGCGGTCGAGCCGATCCCGGGCCGGCGCCGGTGTGCCGCGCCGAGGCGCCGCGCACCGACGTGTTACACATCGATGATGATATGGTTTCCGCCTCGCTTTCGGCCCCGGCCGTCCGGACCATCCTGCGGCCGGTTCGAGAGGAGCCCCGGTGACCCGGTTCGGTTGGTTTCTCGGCCTTGAGGAGTGGCAGCCCGAGCTGCTTGTGGCCCGGGCCCGCCGCGCCGAGGAGGCCGGCTTCGACGCGATCCTCGTCTCCGACCACCTCCAGCCCTGGGTGGACGACGCCGGTGCGGCCGGGCACGGCTGGGCCACGTGGGGCGCGGTCGCCTCGGCGACCCGGGTGGCCACGCTGGTCTCCGCGGTGGCCTGCCCGCTGTTCCGCCAGCATCCGGTACTTGTCGCACAGGCCGCCGCCACGCTCGACCGGCTCTCCGGCGGCCGCTTCGAGCTCGGGGTCGGCACCGGGGAGGGGATCAACGAGGCACCGCTGGGCCCGTTTCCCCCGTACGCCGAGCGGCTGGCCCGGATGACCGAGGCGCTGGAGCTGCTCCGGCCGCTGCTGGCCGGGGAGACGGTGCGGCGGCCGGCGGGGACGTTCTATCCCGTCTCGTCGATCCGGCTGCACAGTCCACCGTCCAGCAGGGTGCCGGTGCACCTGGCGGCAGCCGGTCCCCGCTCGGCGGCGACCGCCGGCCGCCTCGCCGACGGGGTGGTCAGCTCGGTCAAGGACCCCGAGCGGACCGGCCGGGAGGTGGTCGACGTGGCGCGGGCGGCGGCCGCGGCGGCGGGACGCCCACCCCCGAGGGTCGTGCTGACCAGTTTCGTCGTGCTGGCCGGCAGCGACGACGAGGCGATGCGGGCGCTGCGCCCGTGGCGTGGCCTGCGCACGCCCGGCCGGCTGGTCGCGTCGAGCCCGACCCGGCTGCGGCAGCGGGCCGACCGGCTCGGCCGGGACCGCATCCTGGCCCGCTATCGCCGGGTCGGCGAGCCCCGGGAACTTCTCGGCTTCTGCACGGCGCTGCTCGACCGGCTCCGCCCGGACGTCTTCGCCCTCCAGGTGGCCGCGTCGGACGGCAGCGCCGCCGTCGAACGCTTCGCCGGCCTGGTCGACCGGCTGCGTCAACGCCGCTGACCTGCGGGTCCACCTCGGCGGGACACGGTGGACGTACGTTCGCCACGCCTCACCCCGGGGCAGTTGTTCGAACACATGTACGATAGAATATCGAGGTGTACGACAGCCGAGACGCCGCCGGCGGGCGAGCCCGCCTCGCCGCCCACCAGCCCACCGACCGCCGCCTCGCGCTCGACCGGGCACACCGCATCGCGACGGACTATGCCGGCGGCTATCGCGAGGGTTTCGGCCGGGCCGCCGCCCTCGCCCAGCTCGCCGACCTGGGCGCTGACCCCGACCTGCTCGCCGAGGCCGCGGCCATGCACGCCGTCGCCGACAACTGGTTCGCGATCACCGCCGTCGACCTGCTCCTCGACGCCGGTGCCCCGGCAGAGCTCGTGGCGTCCTACGTGGACATCGAGGAAAGACGATCTTGAGTTCGGTTCCACGCCGGGCTACATTCACTGCACCCCTGACGCATCGCACGCGGACGCAACCGCACCGTCGCCGGTGATCTCCGTGCCGCCGTCGCCACGCCGTGCCGGACCGCCGCTCGCAGGCCCGACTGCCCGCGCCCCGACCGGGAGGACCCGTTGCAGAGCCGCCCCGACAACCACAGCGTCGACGACCGTGCGGAGGCCACCGGCGACTGTGCCGCGCCGCCTGGAAACCGTGCCGCGACCGCTGGAAACCGTGCCGCGACCACCGGAGGTGCGGCGAGACCGCCGGTGAGCCGCCGCCGGGCGCTGGCGCTCGGCCTGGGCGGCGCGGCCGTCCTCGCCACCGCCGCACCGGCCTGGGCAGTGGCCGACCAGCGCCCCGGAGCCCTCCGCCCGCCGGGCCTCACCCCGCACGACCGGCTGGTCGCCGGCCGGGTCTCGGCCCGGCGGGCGCTGGAGCAACTGCGGCATCTCTCCGGGCGGATCGGCCCCCGCATCGGCGGCACCGCCTCGGAGCGGGCCGCCGCGAGCTACCTGGCGGCCGAGCTGGACGACCTCGGCTACCGCACGAGCCTGCAACCGTTTCCCGTGGCCGACAAGTTCCTCGGCCGGCTCAGCTCCCGGCCCGGCCTGCCCGACGACCTGCACTGGCAGGTCGGGGCGTCTCCGCACGCGGCGCACGACACCAGGGTCACCGGCCGGGTGGTGGACGTCGGCGCCGGGGCGCCGGAAGACTATCCGGAGGACGCGGCCGGCAGCATCGTCCTCGTCGACCACGTCGCGGCGCAGCGCGAGCAGTTGGTCGCCACCGCCGTGGCCCGGCGGGCGGCGGCGGTGGTCCTCCTGCCGGCCGACCTCGCGGAACCCCGCCGGGCGCAGGCATTCTCCCCGACCCTGCCCGGCTCGGCCGGCTCCCCGGTGCCGATTCCGGTGGTCGGCGTCGCCCAGGCGCAGAAGCACCGGCTGCGACAGCTGCTCGGGCACCGCCCGCTGACCCTGACCGTCACCACCTCGGCGCACCAGGGGCTCACCTCGCACAACGTGCTCGCCGAACGCACACCTCGGCGAGGCGGGCAGCACGGTCCGGTGGTCATGGTGAGTGCGCACTACGACACGGTGATCGGCGCACCGGGCGCCAACGACGACGGCTCCGGCACCGTCCTCTGCCTGGAGCTGGCGCGGGTGCTGCACGGCCTGCCGGTCGAGGCGACCCTGCGGTTCGCGCTATGGGGCTCGGAGGAGCAGGGGCTGATCGGCTCCCGGTACCACGTCGCCCAGCTTCCACAGGACGAGCGGGACCGGATCGTCGCCGTCTACCAGAACGACATGGTGGCGACGAGCTGGGATCCGGCGACCCGATACTGGCTGCTCTCCTTCGACGGGCTCGCCAACCGGGCCACCGACGAGGTGACCGCCGCCGCGATCCGGCTCGGCTACCAGCCCCGGATCTCGCCGGTGACCCAGCGGGGCGCCAGCGACCACCAGTCGTTCCAGGAGGTCGGCATCCCCAGCGCCAATTTCTCCTGGCGGGGTGAGGAGTCGCCGGCGCTGCTGGAGCCGCCGTACCACAGCCCGGAGGACACCATCGAGAAGAACATCAGCCTTTCCCGGCTCCAGGTGTCGCTGGAGCTGATCGGCTCCGCCGCCTACGCCACCGCCCGGCGCCCCTGACCGGGCACGCGCCGGCCCACACGGGGCGGGATCGCCATCCGGCAACGGTTTAGGCTAGCCTAACCTCCAGTTTCTAGCGGAGGAGCCAGAACGTGCGGACCGGCAGTCCCACGGCACGCACGGTGCTGAGCGGTGCGATCACCGGCCAGCTCCGGCACGTGCTGGTCAGCGCGGGCCTCAGCGCCAGCCACCAGGCCGGCGAGGCGCTCGTACCGGTGGTGATCGGAGTGGTCATCGACCGGGCCGTCGGCCGGGGCGGCCTGACCGACCTGATCGGCTGGATCGGCGTACTGGGCGTGGTCTTCGCGGTGCTGTCGAGCAGCTTCCGGCTCAGCGCCCGGACCGGCGAACGCGCGGTCGAGCAGGCGGCGCACCAGCTCCGGCTCTCGCTGACCCGCCGGATCCTGGACCATCGGGGCGGGGCGGAGCAGGGCCGCCTCCCCGGAGACCTGGTCGCCACCGCCACCGGCGACGCCGACCGGGTCGGCGCGGTGAACCGGGCCCTCGCCACCGGGATCGGGGCGTTCACCGGGCTGCTCGTCGGCGGTGTCGCCCTGCTGGTGGTCTCGGTGCCGCTCGGGCTGCTGGTGCTGGTCGGCGCGCCGCTGCTGCTCTGGCTGGCCCACCTGCTCGGCCGGCCACTGGAGCGGCGCAGCCACGCCGAGCAGGAGCGGGCCGCGTACGCGTCGGGGGTGGCCGCGGACCTCGTCGCCGGCCTGCGCGTCCTCAAGGGTCTCGGCGCGGCACCGGCGGCGGCCGAGCGCTACCGGCGGACCAGCCGGGAGTCGCTGGCCGCCACGGTCCGGGCCGCCCGGGCCCAGGCCTGGTACGACGGCACCCTGGTCGTCGTCACCGGACTCTTCGTGGCCGGCGTTGGCCTGCTCGGCGGCCGCCTGGCGGCGCAGGGCGACCTCAGCGTCGGGCAACTTGTCGCGGCGGTCGGCCTGGCACTCTTTCTGCTCGGGCCGCTCTCCGTCTTCGGCTGGGTCAACGCCGAGATCGCCCAGGGCCGCGCCTCCGCCGCGCGGATCGCCTCGGTGCTCGGCGCACCGTCGGCCACACCGCGGGGCACCGGCTCCCCGGCCGGTCCGGTGCGGGGCCGCATCGACGTACGGGACGTCCGGCACGGCACGCTGCGCGGGGTGAGCCTGCACGTCGCACCGGGTGAGCTGGTCGGGATCGTGACGACCGATCCGGCCACCGCCGACGATCTGCTGCGCTGCCTGGCCCGCGACGCCGACCCGGAGACCGGCACCGTCGAGTTGGACGGCGTCGGGCTGGACACTCTGGACCCCGCCGGGCTGCGGGCCGCGATCCTGGTCGCGCCGCACGACGCCGACCTGTTCGAGGGCACCCTGCGGGAGAACGTCGGCGCGGCGGCCATCGCCGAGGCCGAGTTGCGCCCGGCGCTCGCCGCCGCCGACGTGCACGAGGTGGCCCGGGCCCTGCCGCAGGGGCTCGACACGCTGCTGACCGAACGCGGGCAGTCGCTCTCCGGCGGCCAGCGCCAGCGGGTGGCGCTGGCCCGGGCGCTCGCCGCCGACGCGGCGGTGCTGGTCCTGCACGACCCGACCACCGCCGTCGACGCGGCCACCGAGGCGCGGATCGCGGCCGGGCTCCGGGAGCTGCGGCAGGGCCGGACGACGCTGCTGGTGACCGCCAGCCCCGCGCTGCTCGCGGTCACCGACCGGGTGCTGCTGCTCGACGAGGGGACGGTCCGGGCCGAGGGCGTCCATCCGGAGCTGGTCCGGCACGACGCCGGCTACCGGGCGTCGGTGCTGCGGTGACCGCCGGGCGGCGGCGCGCCGGACAGGACACCGGAAGGTGGCGCGCTGGAAAGGACACCGGAAGGCGGCGCGCTGGAAAGGACACCGGAAGGCGGCGCGCTGGAAAGGACACCGGAAGGCGGGGCGCCGGAAAGGACACCGGAAGGCGGGGCGCCGGACAGGGCGGCGGAAGGCGGGGCGGCGGAAAGGACACCGGGAGGGGCGACGGCGCGATGCGAGGAGGTTCCCGATGAGCGAGCCCGCCGGGGCCGACCGGCCCGACCGGGAGCTGCTGCCGACCGCGACCGGGGCACAGGTCCGGGCCACCCTGGCCGAGCTGCTGCGCCCGCGACGGTGGTTGGGCCTGCGTGCCCTCGGCCTGCTCGTCGGCTCGACGGCGGTCGGGCTGCTCACCGCCCCGCTGCTCGGGCGCATCGTCGACCTGGTCGTCGAGGGACGCCCGCCCGCCGCGGTCACCCTCCCGGCGCTGCTGCTCGGACTCGTCGCGGTGGTGCAGGGAATCTCGCTGGCGCTCGGGTTGTCGCAGGTCGCGAGGCTCGGCGAGGGGATGCTGGCCGACCTGCGGGAACGCTTCGTCGACCGGGTGCTCGAGCTGCCGCTGGAGCAGGTCGAGCGGGCCGGCTCCGGTGACCTGACCTCGCGGGTGACCGGCGACGTCACGATGATCGCCGAGGCGGTCCGGACCGCGCTGCCGCAGCTCGCCCGCTCCGGGCTGACCATCGTGCTGACCCTGGTCGGGCTCGCCGTGCTCGACTGGCGGTTCCTGCTCGCCGCCCTGCTCGCGGTGCCGGTCCAGGTGCACACCGCCCGCTGGTACGCCCGCCGGGCCCAACCGCTCTACGCCAGCCAGCGGGTGGCGCACGGCGCCCAGCAGCAGCGACTGCTGGAGACGATCGGCGGTGCCCGGACCGTACGCGCCTTCCGGCTCACCGAACCGCACCTGGCCCGGGTCTCCGGCAGTTCCGTCGCCGCGGTCGACCTCACGCTGCGCGGCATCCGGCTGATGACCCGGTTCTTCGGCCGGCTCAACGTCGCCGAGTTCATCGGGTTGACCGCCGTGCTGGTGACCGGCTTCCTGCTGGTCCGCGCGGACGCGGTCTCCGTCGGTACGGCCTCCGCCGCCGCCCTCTACTTCCACAACCTCTTCGGCCCGCTCAACGCCGCACTCAGCCTGGTCGACGACGCGCAGTCGGCCGCCGCCAGCCTGGTCCGGCTGGTCGGCGTCACCCGGTTGCCGGCGCAGCGGCGGCCGGCGGGCCGGCCCGGGCCGGTGGACGGTGCCGTCGAGGCGAAGGAGCTGCGGTACGCGTACACGCCCGGGCACGACGTGCTGCACGAGGTGAGTTTCGGCGTCGCGCCGCACGAGCGGGTGGCCCTGGTCGGGGCGAGCGGCGCCGGCAAGACCACGCTGGCCCGGTTGATCGCCGGCATCCACCGGCCGAGCGGCGGCAGCATCCGGCTCGGCGGCGTGCCGATCGAGGAGCTCGGTGCGGCGGTCGCCGGAGGGACCGTGGCCCTGGTCAGCCAGGAGGTGCACGTCTTCGCCGGGCCGCTCGCCGAGGATCTGCGGCTGGCCCGGCCGGACGCCACCGACGAGGAGCTGCGGGCCGCGCTGGACACGGTGGGCGCGTCGGGCTGGGTGCGGGCGCTTCCCGACGATCTCGGCACGGTGGTGGGCGACGGCGGGCACCGGCTGACGGCGGCGCAGGCCCAGCAGCTCGCCCTGGCCCGGCTGGTCCTCGCCGCGCCGCCGGTGGCGATCCTGGACGAGGCGACCGCCGAGGCCGGCAGTGCGGGTGCGCGCTCCCTCGAGACGGCGGCCGGCCGGGCGCTGGACGGGCGTACCGGGCTGGTGGTGGCACACCGGCTGACCCAGGCGGCCGCCGCGGACCGGATCATCCTGCTGGACGGCGGACGGGTGTCGGAGGTCGGCACGCACGACCAGCTAGTCGCCGCCGGAGGCCGGTACGCGGCGCTCTGGTCGGCCTGGACGGGGACCCAGCTCCCGCCGCCGACCGGCCGCATCGATTGACGGCTCTGGGATCACCGGCAACAATCTGCTGTGTGTGATCGCTCACATCGGGCAACTCCGGTAGCGACGACCACCGGCGGCGCCGCTCGGCGCCGCGCCGCACCACCACGCCGGAGCCCCGGTACCGTCGATTGAAACGGTTCATCAGCTCTCCCGCAACGGTTCATCAGCTCTCCCCGCTCAGGAGGGAACAATGAACGGTCCGCCACCCGTCCCCCGGCTTCCCGGTCAGCCACCGGGCAGCCGGCCTTTCGGGCAGGGAGTCGCCGGCCGGCCTCCCGGCCCGGCGCTGAGCGGCCCTGCGCTGAGCCGCCGCGGCGTGCTGCTCGGCGCGCTCGCCAGTGCCGGCGCCGTGACCCTGCCCGGCTGCGCCACCCCGCTCGGCGCCGGCCTGCTGAACACGGAGTCGGCACCCGGCGCCATCGACTACTGGAACCTCTTCGGCGGCGGTGACGGCGTCCGGATGCAGCAGATCCAGGACGCCTTCCGCCGGGCGAACCCGGACACCCCGCTCAACGCCATCATCCTGGCCTGGGGCGACCCGTACTACACCAAGCTCTCGCTCGCCACCGTCGGCGAGCAGCCGCCGGACGTCGCGATCTCCCACCTCACCCGGATGAAGACCCTGGTCGACGCCGGCCTGCTCCAGGAACTGCACCCCGAGGACCTGGCCCGGCACGGCATGGCCCCGGAGAACTTCAACCAGCGGGCCTGGCAGGCGGGGCTGGTCGACGGCCGGGCGTACGCCGTCCCGCTGGACACCCACCCCTTCGTCCTCTTCTACAACACCGACATCTGCGGGCAGGCCGGCCTGCTCGACTCCGACGGCCAGCTCAAACCCATCGTCGGCGAGGCGGCGTTCGTCGACGCGCTGACCCGGGCCAAGCAGGTGACCGGCCAGTACGGCGCCACGCACGGCATCAACGCCGACCCGGCTTCGCCGTGGCGGCTCTTCCAGACCTTCTACTCCCAACTGGAGGGGGAGATCCTCGCCGACAACGGCACCCGGATCGTGCTCGACGACGCCAAGGCCGCCCGGGTGCTCGACCACCTCCGGGCCCTCACCGTCGAGCAGCGGCTCATGCCTGGCGGCGCCGACTACCCGGGTGCGATCGCGATGTTCGCCACCGGACAGGCCGGCTTCCACCTCAACGGCGAGTGGGAGATCACCACCTTCCAGACCGCCGGGATGTCCTTCGGGATGACGCTGGTGCCGAACGTCTTCGGCGGGCCGCACGCCGTGCAGGCCGACTCGCACACCCTGGTCCTGCCGGTCCACCCCGACCGGAGCCGGGCCAGGCTGGACCGGTCGCTGTACTTCGTCCGCTCGGTGCTCGACCAGAGTCTCACCTGGGCGGAGGGTGGGCACGTCCCGACCTGGCTGCCCTTCGCGACCAGTGACGCGTACCGGCGGCTGCATCCGCAGTCGAACTACGCCGCCGCCGCGGACACCGCGGTCTACGACCCACCGGCCTGGTACTCCGGCTCCGGTTCCACCTTCGAGACCGTGATCGGCTCCGCCGTCGGTGCCGTGGAGGGCGGCGAACTCACCGTCCCGGCCGCGATCGCGCAGATCCGGTCTCAGTTGACCGTCCTCGCCCAGACCCCGTCGCCGGTCTGACCCGACCTCAGCAGAGGAGGTTGGCAGTGGCCACCACCACCGAGGCCCCCGACCAGATCCGTACCGAATCCCCGCCGCCGTCCGGCGGCGCCGACCGCCGGGCGCGGCACGGCCGGCCCGCGCTGCTCTTCCTGGCCCCGTTCCTCGCGCTCTACCTGCTCTTCATCATCGGACCCGCGCTGTACGGGCTGGTGATGAGCTTCTTCCAGACCAGTCTGGTCCGTCCCGGGCTCGGCACCTTCGCCGGCCTGGACAACTACGCCGAGGCACTGGGCAGCTCCGACTTCTGGTGGGCGCTCTGGCACACCGTCTGGTTCACCATCCTGACCACCCCGCCGCTGGTGGTGCTGGCGCTGCTCTTCGCGCTGCTGGCCGAGCGGGTCCGCCGGGGTCGCTGGTTCTTCCGGCTGGCCTTCTTCCTGCCGTACGTGCTGCCCTCCGCAGTGGTGGCGCTGATCTGGATGTGGATCTACACCCCGGAGCTCGGCCTGCTCAGCCGGACCTTCGAGACGATGGGGCTCACCGCCCCCAACTGGCTCGGCGACCCGAGGTGGGCGATGGTGTCGCTGGCGCTCACGACGGTCTGGTGGACGCTCGGCTTCAACTTCGTGCTCTACCTCGCCGGGCTCCAGGACATCCCCCGGGACCTCTACGACGCCTCCGCCATCGACGGCGCCGGCCCCTGGCAGCAGATCCGCCGGATCACCCTGCCGTTGCTGGCCCGCACCACCACGCTGGTGGTGGTGCTCCAGGTCATCGCCTCGCTGAAGGTCTTCGACCAGATGTACATCATGACCAGCGGCGGCCCGAACTTCAGCACCCGCTCGGCACTCCAGTACGTCTACGACGTCGGCTTCACCAACTACCGCGTCGGCTACGCCTCGGCGGCGTCCACGCTCTTCTTCGTGCTGGTGCTCGCCGTCTCCACGGTGTGGCTGGTCATGACCCGACGCCAGGAAAAGGAGGTGTGAGGCGATGGCCCTCCGCGAATCGACCGACCGCACCGACCGGGACCGCCGCCGCGCCGGGACCGGAAGCCCCGCGCTGGCCGCCTCGGTGGACCGCCGGGTACGGCTCTTCAACCGCTGCTGCGTCGGGGTCCTGATCGCCTTCTCGCTGCTCTGGCTGGTGCCGCTGGCCTGGGCGCTGGACACCTCGCTCAAGCCGAACGCGGAGACCACCGATCCGACCTGGCTGATCGAGAACCCGACGCTCGCCTCCTACCGGACCGTGCTGGCGCAGAGCGACATCCTCAACTGGTACGTCGCCAGCTTCGTCACCTCGACGCTGGCCACCGTCGGCACGGTGCTCACCGCGAGCATGGCCGCGTACGCCCTCTCCCGGCTGCGGTTCCGCTGGCGCTGGCTGGTCTTCTGGTTCATCCTCTGCGGCATCATGATCCCGAACCAGGTGCTGATGGTGCCGCAGTTCCGGGAGTTCGACAGCGTGCACCTGCTGAACACCTGGTGGGCGGTGTTCCTGCCACAGGTCCCGACCGCGATCGCCGTCTTCGTCTTCAAGCAGTTCTTCGACGGGATCCCCCGGGACCTCGACGAGGCCGCCCGGATGGACGGCGCGGGCTTCTTCCGGACGTACCGTCAGGTGGTGATGCCGCTCTCCCGGCCGGCGGTCTCGGCCGTGGCGATCTTCAGCTTCGTCTGGTGCTGGAACAACCTGCTCTGGCCGCTGCTCGCCGTCACCGATCCGGAGCTGATGACCATCCCGGTCGGGCTCGCCGCCATCCAGGGCACCTACGGTATCCGTTACGCCGACACGATGGCCTCGGCGATCCTCGGCGCGCTGCCGCTGGTCCTGGTCTTCCTGCTCTTCCAGCGACGGATCGTGGAGGGCATCGCCGGCACCGGACTCAAAGGCTGACACCGCACCAGATATCTACCGTTGGAGGTTCCGTGCATCACGCCGCGCTCACCATCGACCCCGCGTTCCGGATCGGCGAGGTCGACCCGAGGCTCTACAGCTCGTTCGTGGAGCACCTCGGGCGCTGCGTCTACACCGGGATATACGAACCGGGACATCCGAGCGCCGACGAGCACGGGTTCCGCCGGGACGTGGCGGAGCTGGTCCGCCGGCTCGGCGTACCCGTGCTGCGCTATCCCGGCGGCAACTTCGTCTCCGGCTACAACTGGGAGGACGGGATCGGGCCGCGCGCGGAACGGCCCCGCCGGCTCGACCTGGCCTGGCGGTCGATCGAGAGCAACGAGGTGGGCGTCGACGAGTTCGTCGGCTGGTGCCGCCGGGTCGGCAGCGAACCCATGATGGCGGTCAACCTCGGCACCCGGGGCGTGGACGCCGCCCGCAGCCTGCTCGAATACACCAACCACCCGTCCGGGACGTACTGGTCCGACCTGCGCCGCAAGCACGGCAGCCCGGACCCGTACGGGATCAAGCTCTGGTGTCTCGGCAACGAGATGGACGGCCCGTGGCAGACCGGCTTCACGACCGCCCGGGAGTACGGCCGGCTCGCCGCGCAGACCGCGCAGGCGATGCGCCAGGTGGACCCGTCGATCGAGCTCGTCGCCTGCGGCAGCTCGGGCAGCGGGATGCCGACCTTCGGCACCTGGGAGGCGACGATGCTGGCCGAGACCTACGACCTGGTCGACTACGTCTCGCTGCACAGCTACTACCAGGAGCACGACGGCGACCGGGACAGCTTCCTGGCCAGCGCGGTCGACCTGGACCGGTTCATCGAGTCGGTGGTGGCGACCTGCGACCATGTCCGGGCGGCCGGCAAGCACCGCAAGCGGATCAACCTCTCGGTGGACGAGTGGAACGTCTGGTACCAGAGCCGGTTCGTCGGGCAGGAGCGGCTCGACTGGGCCGAGGCGCCCCGGCTGATCGAGGACACCTACTCGGTGGTCGACGCCGTCGTCGTCGGCGACCTGCTGATCTCGCTGCTCCGGCACGCCGACCGGGTCAAGGTCGGCTGTCTGGCGCAGCTCGTCAACGTGATCGCCCCGATCCGCAGCGAGCCGGGCGGGCCGGCCTGGGTGCAGCCGACGTACCACCCGTTCGCGCTGACCTCCCGGCACGGTCGCGGCACGGTGCTGCGGGTCGAGCCGACCGGCCCGGTCCAGGAGACCGCCCGGCACGGTGAGGTGCCGACGCTCACCGCGACCGCCGTCCGGGACGACGAGTCCGGTGCGGTCACCCTCTTCGCGGTCAACCGGGACCAGCGGGAGCCGCTCGCCCTCGACGTCGATCTGCGGGCCTGCGGCGACCTGGTCGGCGGCGAGGTCACCGGTGAGCACGTCGTGCTGCACGACGACGCCGACCCGGAGGCGACGAACAGTGCGGAGGCACCCGAGCGGGTGACCCCGAGCCGGCTCGGCGGCGTCACGGTCGACGGCGGACGGGCCAGCCTGGTCCTGCCGCCCCTCTCCTGGAACATGATCCGGCTGACGACCGGATAACCGGAATCCCTCCGCCCCCTCGCACCGCCCAAGACGTGTTTCCGGTAGATCTTGACGACTTCTTGCGCCTGGAACGACAACAAGTCGTCAAGATCCGACCATTTTTCCGGGCGCCGACCGATCAGCCAGCCGGTTCGGCGGTCGCGGCTGCCATCCGCTCCCGGAGGGTGCGCGGGCGGAGGTCGGTCCAGTTCTCCTCGACGTACGCCAGGCAGTCGTCCCGGGACTGCGGGCCGTCCGCGCCGAACGCGACCGTCCAGCCGGCCGGCACGTCGACGAAGGACGGCCAGAGCGAATGCTGCCCTTCGTCGTTGACGAGCACGAGGTAGCGGCCGTCGGGGTCGTCGAACGGATTGGTGGTGGTCATGAGTCGATCCTCTCCGGATGGTCGGCGGCGGCGCCGCCCGAGTGGGTGGGCAGCACCGTCGCCTGCCCAGCGCTGTCGGTGCCGGCGGTGCCGGTGCCGGTGCCGGCGGTGCCGGCGGTGTCGGTGCCGGCGGTGTCGGTGCCGGCGGTGTCGGTGCCGGCGGTGTCGGTGCCGGCCTCGACGGTCGACAGGCGCTGCGCGGGTCGGGCGACCGCGGCGGCCAGCAGCCCGAGCAGGTCATCGGTGAGCCGGCGGGCCGTCGCCGGGTCGAAGAGCTCGACCGCGTACCCCAGCTCGCCGTGCACCGGGCCGTCGCCGAGCGGCTCGTAGAAGCTGACCGTCAGTTCGGCCCGGGTCGTGCCGGTCGGCACCGGTTCGACGCGTAGCGCCGCCGGACCGTCCGGGCCGGTCAGTCCGGCCTCCTCGTGGTGCACCAGCATCACCTGCGGCAGCGTCCCACCGCCCGGCGGCAGCTCGCGGCGTACCGCGTCGAACGGCACGTCCTGGCGGTCGAAGGCGCTCAGGTCCGCCTCCCGGACCCGGGCGAGCAGCTCGGTGAAGGTCGGGTCGCCGCCGGTGTCGGTGCGCAGCAGCACCGGGTTGACGAAACAGCCGACCAGGTCACCGAGGGCCGCCTCGGTCCGACCGGCGACCAGGGTGCCGACCGGGACGTCCGGGCCGGCGCCGAGCCTCTGCAGCAGCGCCGCCAGCGCCGCCTGGAACACCATGAACATACTGGTGCCGGTCGTCCGGGCCAGCTCGTCGATCGCCCGGTGCGTCGCCGGGTCGAGCACGAACTCGACCCGGCCACCGCGCCCGGACAGCACCGCCGGTCGCGGTCGGTCGGTCGGCAGCGCCAGCCGATCCGGTACGCCGGCCAGCGCCTCCCGCCACCAGTCGAGCTGCCGGGCGTGCCGGCTACCGGGGTCGGCCGGGTCCCCGAGCAGCGTCCCCGCCCAGCGGGCGTAGTCCGGATAGTCCACCGGCAGTGGCGACCACTCCGGTGCCCGGCCCGCCAGCCGGGCCGCGTACGCGGTGCCGAGGTCGCGGGCGAGCGGCACCACCGACCACTCGTCGACGCCGAGATAGTGCATCGCCAGCAGCAGCGCCTCGGCCTCACCCGCGTGCTCCCCGGTGGAGGGCGCCAGCAGCCGGGCCCGCAGCGGCGGCTCCCGGGTCGGGTCGAAGCCGGTGCCGACCAGTTCGGCGATCCGGTCGTCGAGGGGGCGGCCGTTCGCCGGCAGCAGCTCCACGACCGGCCGGGCCGGCACCGGCACCGGCTCGCCGTCGGCGCCGACCGCCAGCGCGGTGCGCAGCGGCTCGTGCCGTTCCACGAGATCGGCCACGGCCGCTGTCATCGCCGGCACGTCCAACGCCGCCGACCCCCCGACCGGCCGGACGACCAGCGCCAGGTCCCAGCCGGACCGGCCCGCCGGGGAGCGGTCCGGTCCCGACCGGCCCGCCGAGGAGTCCACCGCGCCGGACCCGCTCGCCGAAGAGTCCGCCGAAGCTGACCCGCCCGTCGAAGAGTCCGCCGAAGCTGACCCGCCCGCCAAGGAGTCCAGCGAGCCGGACCCGTCCGTCGAAGAGTCCGCCGAACCTGACCCGCCCGAGGACACCGACGACGACGGGTGCGTCTCCCACCAGGTCCGCTGCACCGGAGCCACGGCCGGTGCCGCCGCCTCCGCGGCCGTGCGGCGCAGCACCGGACGGTCCGCGCCCGCCCCGGCGACCCGCTCGGCCAGGCCGGCCACGGTCGGCGCCTCGAAGACGTCCCGGACCGCGAGGTCGACGCCGAGCGCGGCCCGGATCCGGCCGAGCAGCCGCATCGCCGCCATCGAGTGCCCGCCGAGGGCGAAGAAGTCGTCCGAGATCCCCACCGTCGGCAGCCGCAGCACCTCCGCCACCAGGCCCGCCAGGGTCTGCTGGGTCGGGGTGACCGGCCGCTCGTCGCCGGCCAGCGCCGCCCAGTCCGGCGCCGGCAGGGCCCGCCGGTCCAGTTTGCCGTTCGGAGTCAGCGGCAGCGGGCCGGGCAGCACCAGCACGGCGGTCGGGACCATGTAGTCGGGCAGTTGCTCCGCCACGTGCGCGCGTACCTCGGCGGGGTCGACCGGGTCGCCGGCCGGTACGACGTAGCCGGCCAGCCGGGTCACGTCGGCGCTGCGGTGCACCACCACCGCCGCCTGGCGTACCCCGGGGTGCCGGGCGAGCACCGCCTCGACCTCGCCCAGCTCGATCCGGAAGCCCCGGATCTTGACCTGGTCGTCGACCCGGCCGAGGAAGTCGATGATGCCGTCGGGCCGCCAGCGGGCCCGGTCACCGGTGCGGTACATCCGGGAGCCGGCCGGGCCGTACGGGTCGGCGACGAAGCGCCCCGCCGTCAGCCCGGGGCGTCCCAGGTAGCCCCGGGCCAGGCCGCGCCCGCCGACGTACAGCTCGCCGGCCACCCCGGGCGGGACCGGGCGGAGCCGCTCGTCCAGCACGTACGCCCGGGTGTTCGGGTCGGGTCGCCCGATCGGCACCGGACCGGACCAGTCCGGCTCGGCCCGCCAGAGCGTGGAGTTCACCGTCGCCTCGGTCAGCCCGTACGCGGCGTGCAGCCGCAGCCGCTCCGCCCAGCGCCCGATCAGGTCCGGCGGGACCGTCTCGGTGCCGACCAGCACCGTCAGTCCGGCCGGCAGCTCGCAGTCGGGCGGCAGCGCCGAGACCAGGGACGGCGGCAGGATCGCGTGGCTGACCCGCTCGCGTTCCAGCAGGTCGACCAAGGGCCGGCCGGGAGCGCGGGTCTCGTCCGGGGCCAGCACCAGGCTGCCACCGGCGCAGAGCGCCATCGCCAACTCGAAGACGAAGACGTCGAAGCCGATCGAGGCGAACTGGAGCACCCGGGAGGTGTCCTCCAGCCCCATCCGGTCCACGGCGGTCGCCACCAGGCTGGCGATCCCCTCGTGCGACACCACCGTCCCCTTCGGCCGGCCGGTGCTGCCGGAGGTGTAGATGACGTACGCGGCGTGGTCCAGCCCGGCGGGCACGGCCCGGCCCTCGTCGGCCGGGATGCCCGGCACGGGTTCCGGGCGGATCGGCTCGACCAGCAGGCGGGACACCCCGGGGCGCTCCGGCAGCCGGCCGGCCACCTCCGCCGTGGTCACCACGGTCCGGGCACCGGAGTCGTCGACCATGAAGGCCAGCCGGTCGGCCGGGTGGCTGAGGTCCAGCGGGAGGAAGGCGGCGCCGAGGCGCAGCACGCCGAGTACCACGGCGATGGTCTCCCGCGAGCGCGGCACCGCCACCCCGACCACCGTCTCCGGGCCGACGCCGTGCCCGGCGAGGAGCCGGGCCATCCGGGCCGCCTCGGCGTCCAGTTGGGCGTAGGAGAGGGTCCGCTGCCGGTCGACCACGGCGACCGCCTCCGGCGTCTCGGCCACCCGGCGGGCGAAGAGGGCCGGCAGGGTCTCCTCCGGCACCCGGCGTCCGGTGTCGTTGAAGTCGCGCAGCACCCGGTCCCGCTCGTCGCCGACGAAGACGTCGACCCGGCTCAGCGGCGTTCCGGGGTCGGCGGCGACGGTCCGGGCCAGCCGGAGCAGCCGCTTCCCGAGCAGTGCCACCGTCTCGCCGTCGAAGAGGTCGGTCCGGTACTTCAGCAGGCAGCTCAGCGCGTCGTCCCCGCCGCCGGCCGGCTGGTCCACCGCCGCGTCCTCGCCCTCGGCGAAGTCGAAGACCAGGTCGAACTTTGCCGCCGGGGTCCCGACCGGCTCGTCGGTGACGGTCAGGCCGGCGAGTCCGCTCCACTCGGCGGTCCGGTTGCGGTGCACCACCATCACCTGGAAGAGCGGGTTGCGGGAGACCGAGCGGGCCGGGTTGACCGCCTCGACCACCGCCTCGAACGGCACCTCCTGGTGGGAGAAGGCGGCCAGGTCGGTCTGGCGGACCCGCGCCAGCAGCTCGGCGAAGGTCGGGTCGCCGGAGAGGTCGGTCCGGAGCACCAGCGTGTTGACGAAGAAGCCGACCAGGTCGTCGAGGGCCGCGTCGCCCCGTCCGGCGATCGGTGCGCCGAGCGGGATGTCGGTGCCGGCGCCGAGCCGGTGCAGCAGCGCCGCCACCAGCGCGTGCGCCACCATGAAGAGGCTGGTCCCGGTCTGCCGGGCGAGCCGGCGCAGCCCGGCGCCGACCTCGGCCGGCAGCGCGACGGCGAGTTCGGCACCGGCCGGGTCGGGCCGGCCCGAGCGGGCCCGGTCGGTCGGCAGCACCAGCTCCTCGGGCGCGCCGGCCAGCGCGTCCCGCCAGTAGTCGAGCTGCCGCGCCGCCAGGCTGCCCGGATCGGTCGGGTCGCCGAGCAGCCGGCGCTGCCAGAGGGTGTAGTCGGCGTACTGCACCGGCAGGGGTGCCCAGTCCGGCTCCCGTCCGGCCCGCCGGGCCGCGTACGCGGTGCTCAGGTCGCGCAGGAACGGCCGGTCCGACCACTCGTCGGTGGCGATGTGGTGCAGCACCAGCACGAGCACGTGCTCCTCGGCGGCCACCTCGACCAGGGTGGCGCGCAGCGGCGGCTCGCCGGTCAGGTCGAAGGGGCGGCGCACCGCGTCGCGGACGACCGCGGGCACCTCGTCCGGGGCGGCGGCGAGGGTCGCCAGCACCGGTCGGGCCTCGGCCGCCGCCAGCACCCGCTGGTACGGCCGGCCGTCCCGCTCGCCGAGCAGGGTACGCAGCGTCTCGTGCCGGGCGGTCAGGTCGGCCAGTGCGGCGCGGAGCGCGGCGACGTCCAGCGCCCCGCGCAGGCGTACGGCGATCGGGAAGTTGTAGGCGGCCGACTCCGGTGCGAGCTGCTGGATCATCCAGAGCCGCTGCTGGGCGGAGGAGAGCGGCAGCTCGGCGGGGCGCTCGACCGGGACGAGTGCGGCCCGACCGCCGCCGGCCAGACCGCCGCCGCCGGCCAGACCGTCACCGGTCCGACCGCCGCCGTCGGCGGATCCGTCGAGGGTGCCGGGTCGGGCGGGTCCGCCGGCCGCGTCGGGGAGCCGGGCGGCCAGTTCGGCGACGGTCGGCGCCTCGAAGAGGTCCCGGATCGCCAGCTCGGCGCCGAGCGCCACCCGGGCCCGGCTGACCAGCCGGATCGCCAGCAGGGAGTGGCCGCCGAGGTCGAAGAAGTTGTCGTCGACGCCGATCTCCGGCACGCCGAGCAGCTCGGCGAAGAGGGCGCAGAGCACCTCCTCGCCGGGCGAGGAGGGCGGGCGGGACGCCGTGCCGCCCCGGACGGTCGGCGCCGGCAGCGCCGCCACGTCGAGCTTGCCGTTCACGGTCAGCGGCAGCCGGTCCAGCGGCACCAGCGCGGCCGGCACCATGTAGTCCGGCAGCCGCCGCTTCAGCTCCGCCCGGATCTCCGCCAGCACGGCGTCGTCCGGCTCCGTCCACTGTGCACCGCGTACGACGTAGCCGGCGAGCCGGCGCAGCCCGGGGTCGGTGGTCGAGTCGACCACCACGGCGGCGTGCGCCACCGTCGGGTGCTCGGCGAGCGCGGTCTCGACCTCGCCCAGCTCGACCCGGTAGCCGCGGATCTTCACCTGGTCGTCGGTGCGGCCGAGGAAGTCGAGGTTTCCGTCCGGGCGGCGCCGGACCAGGTCACCGGTGCGGTACATCCGCTCCCCCGGCGCGCCGTACGGGTCGGCGACGAACCTCTCCGCGGTCAACCCGAGCCGCCGGTGGTAGCCGCGGGCCAGCCCGACGCCGCCGATGTAGAGCTCGCCGGGGGCACCGGGCGGGACGAGCCGCAGGTGGGCGTCGAGCACGTACGCCCGGGTGTTCCAGATCGCCCGCCCCACGGTCGGGGTGGCGCTCTCCAGCGTGCCGCCGCCGAGGGTGTTGATGGTGTACTCGGTCGGCCCGTAGAGGTTGTAGCCCGCCGTCTCGTCGGTGTCGCGCAGCCGGTTCCAGACCGCCTCGGAGACCGCCTCCCCGCCGAGCAGCACCAACACCGGCCGGTGCCGCCCCGACCCTTCGCCGTCGTGCCGCCCGGTGCCGTCGTGCCGCCCGGTGCCGTCGTGCCGCCCGGTGCCGTCGTCCAGCCCGGTGCCGTCGTTCGGCCCGGACTGGTCGAGCAGGCCCTCCTCGATCAGGTGGTGCGCGTAGCTCGGGGTGACGTTGACGACGTCGATCCGGTGCCGGTCACAGTAGGCGACCAGCGCCTGCGCGTCCCGGCGCAGCTCCTCGTCGCAGACGTGCACCTCGTGCCCCTCGACCAGCCAGAGCAGCTCCTCCCAGGACATGTCGAAGGCGAACGAGACGGTGTGCGCGATCCGCAGCCGCCGCCCGCCGGCCGCCGCCACGGTCGGGTCGAAGATCGCCTCCCGGTGGTTGAGCTGCATGTTCGTCAGCCCCCGGTACGGCGTCACCACCCCCTTCGGCCGTCCCGTCGAGCCGGAGGTGTAGATCAGGTACGCCGGGTGTTCGAGCCGGTCCGGGTCGGTCCGGGCGAACCCGGCCGGCAGTTCGGTGTCGCCGAGCGGCCCGCCCGGCAGCCCGGCCAGCTCGGCGGTGACCGCCGGGTCGTCGAGCAGTACCGTCGGCACCTCCGTCTCCGGCAGCGCGGACCGGACACCGTTCACCGAGAGCAGGCACATCGGCCCGGTGTCGGCGAGCACGAAGCCGAGCCGTTCCGCCGGGTGGTCGAGTTCCAGCGGCAGGTACGCGGCACCGGTGCGCAGCACCGCGAAGAGCGCCACCACCATCTCGATCGAGCGGGGCAGCGCCAGCGCGACCACCCGCTCCGGCCCGGCACCCCGGCCGACCAGGAGCCGGGCCAGCCGGTTGATCCGGGCGTCGAACTCGGCGTACGTCAGGGTGCGGCCGGCGAAGACCAGCGCGACCTCGTCCGGGGTCCGGGCCGCCTGCTCGGCCAGCAGGTCGGCGACGGACCCGGTGCCGAGCGGGTGCCGGGTGGCGGCCCACTCCGCGACCAGTTCGGCGCGTTCGGCGGCGGCGAGCAGGTCGAGCCGGCCAACCGGGGTCTCCGGCTCGGCGACCAGCCGGCTCAGCACGGCGACCAGCCGGTCCAGCAGGGTCCGGGCCACCGCCTCCGGTACGACGTCGGGACGGTGGTCCAGGGCGAGCCGGATCCGCCGGGCCGGGGTGACCACCAGGGTCAGCGGGTAGTGGGTGGCGTCCACCCCGTCGACGGCGGCGATCCCGTGCCGGTCCCGCAGCAGGGCCGACTCCCCCTCGTCGACGAAGTTCTGCAACACGTAGAGCGTGTCGAAGAGCCGGGCGTGCCCGCTGGCCCGCTGCACCTCGCCGAGGCCGAGGTGGTCGTGCGGCATCAGCTCGATCCGCCGCTCCTGCAACCGGCGCAGCAGGCCGAGCAGCGGCTCGGCGGGGTCGGCGGTGACGCGTACCGGCACGGTGTTGAGGAAGAGCCCGATGATGTTCTCCACGTGCGGGATGTCGCCGTGCCGGCCGGCGACGGTCATCCCGAAGACCACGTCGGTGCGGCCGAGGTGGCCGCCGAGCACCAGTCCCCAGGCGGCGGTCAGCACGCTGTTGAGGGTGAGCCCGTGCCGGCGGGTCAGCCCGCGCAGCCGGTCGCCGAGCGCGGCCGGCAGCTCGGTCCGGACCCGGTCCGGGACGACCGGCGCCAGGGTCGCCTCCGGGGCGACCAGGGTCGGCTCGGCGAGCCCGTCGAGCGCGTCCCGCCAGGCCCGGCCGGCCAGCTCGATGTCCTGCCCGGCCAGCCACTCCAGATGGTCCCGGTAGGAGCCGGCCGGCGGCAGGTCCCGGTCGTCACCGTCCCGCTCGTAGAGGGTGAAGAGCTGCTCGACGAAGAGTTCCTCGGACCAGCCGTCCCAGAGCACCAGGTGGTGGCTGACGACCAGCCGGTCCCGATCCTCGCCGAGCCGGAGCAGCAGCAGCCGGCAGAGCGGCGGCCGGGTCAGGTCGAACCGGGTACGCCGGTCCTCGGCCATCAGCTCGACCATCCGGGCCTGCTGGACCTGCGGGTCGAGGCCGGTCAGGTCGACCTCGGTCACCGGCAGCTCGGGGGCGACGGCGACGAACTGCACCGGCTGGCGCAGCCCGACGCTGGCGAACCCCGCGCGCATGCCGGGGTTGCGGGCCAGCAGCGCGGCGCCGGCCCGGCGCAGCCGGTCCAGGTCGAGCCGGTAGCCGAGGTCGAAGGCGTCCTGCGCGGTGTAGACGTCAAGCGCCGAGGTGTCGTAGCTGGCGTGGAAGTAGAGCCCCTCCTGCAACGGCGAGAGCGGCCAGATCTCCGCCACCGGCACCGGGCTGGTCCGGGCGACCAGGTCGAGCTCGTCCGGGCTCAACGTCAGCCCGGCCGCGACCGGCGGTGCGCCCGGCCCGCTCTCGCCGGCCGCCCCGACCTCGCCGGCCGCCCCGACCTCGCCGGCCGCCCCGCTCTCGCCGGCCGCCCCGACCTCGCCGGCCGCCCCGACCTCGTCAGCCGCCGCGGTGGTGCGGGCGGCGGTGCCGAGGACGGCGGTGAGCTGGCGCAGCGCGTCGCGCCACTCGGCGGCCAGCCCGGTCACCTCCGGCTCGCCGAGGGTCCCGTCCGGCCACGTCCAGGTGGCGGTGAGCACCGGCCCGTCCGGGGTCTCGGTGGCGACCGCGTCGACCTGGACCAGGTGGGTCAGGCCGACCCCGCCGTTGACGGCGGCGATCGCGTCGGACTCGGCCGCGGGCGCCCAGTCCCGCTCGGCGCCGCCACCGGGGAAGCGGCCGTAGTAGTGGAAGAGCACCTGGGCCGAGGAGAGGCCGGCCAGCACCGGCGCCGCCTGGGCGTTCAGGTATCGCAGCAGCCCGTAGCCGAGGCCGCCGTCCGGGACGGCCCGGATCCGCTCGCCGACGGTACGCAGCACCTCGACCGGATCGGTGCCGGCGGGCAGGCGTACCGGCTGCACGCTGGTGAACCAGCCGACGGTGCGGGACAGGTCGAGGCCGGCGTCGACTTCCTCCCGGCCGTGCCGTTCCAGCTCGACGAGGAGGTCGGCCGCACCGTCCCGGCCGTGCCGCTGCTGCCACCGGGTCACGGCGAGCCGGAGCGCGGCGAGCAGCACCCCGGTGACCTCGCCACCGACCGCCGCCGGTACGGCGGTGAGCAGCGGCAGCGTGTCGGCCGGGTCGAGGCGTACGACGTGCTGGCGGGCGGGTTCCGCCGCCGGGCGGGGCCGCCCCGGCAGCAGCTCCGCGCCGGGGGCGAGGGTGTCGGCCCAGTGCGCCAACTCGGCCAGCCGCTCGGGGCGGTGTGCCTGCGCGGTGAGCGCCTGCGCGTACCGCCGCAGCGAGGTGCCGGCCGGGGCGAGCAGCGGCGCCCGGCCGGCCCGGACCGCATCCCAGGCGGTGCCGAGGTCCTCCAGGAGGATCCGCCAGGAGACGCCGTCGACGGCGAGGTGGTGGACGGCGAGCAGCAGCCGGCCCGGCCGGTCGGCACGGTCGAGCCAGACCGCCTGGAGCATCGAGCCCTCGTCCGGCGCCAGCCGGTCGGTCGCGGCGGCGGACTCGGCGGCGAGCAGGGCGCGCAGGCCGGCCTCGTCGGCCCCGGTCGCGTCGACCCGGCGGAGCAGGTCGGTGGCCTGCACCGCGCCGGCCGGCGCCGACTCCAGGGTCCAGAGCACCGAGGCGATCCGGCGCAGCCGCAGTCGCAGCCCGGCGTGCCGGTCCAGCACCGCCTGGAGCACGGCGGCCAGCGAGCCGAGATCCGCGTCCGCGGGTACGACCAGCAGGCTGCTCAGGGTGAAGCGGTCGATCGGCAGCCCGGTCTCCCGCAGCCAGTGCACGATCGGCAGCAGCGGCACGTCACCCGCCTCGTCGGGATCCGCGCCCGGCCCGTCGGGATCCGCGCCCGGCCCGGAGGAGGCGCCGGTGGCCCGTGCCGGCGCTGCCGCCGGCACCGCCGCAGCCGCGGAACCGTTCGGGGCCGCCGCCGGGACGGCCGGGCCCGCCGCCGAACCGGCCGCACCCGCCGGGGCGACCGGGGCCGCCACCGAACCCGCCGCACCCGCAGCACCCGCCGGGGCGACCGGGGCCGCCACCGTGCCTGCCGAGTCGACCGGGATCAGCGCCTTGTCACCACCCGCGGCGCCGGCCAAAGCCCGTGGAGTGCGATGGCGGAAGACGTCGCGCGGGGCGAGCGCGAGCCCGTGCCGGCGGGCCCGGCTGGAGACCGCGATGGAGAGGATGCTGTCGCCGCCGAGGGCGAAGAAGTCGTCGTCGGCACCGGCCTCGGGCAGCCCGAGTACCTCGGCGAAGATCTCCCGGAGCAGCTGCCCGGCCGCGCCGCCCCCGCCCGACCGCACCGCTCCGTCCACAGCGGACTCGCCGGTCGGGGCGGACGGACCGACCCGGCCCGCACCCGACCCGCCCGCACCGGTCGAACCGGCATCGGGTGCCGGCGCGGCGCCGACCTGCGGTGCCGGCAGGGCGGCCCGGTCGACCTTGCCGCTCGCGGTCAGCGGCAGCGCGTCGAGCAGCACGAACCGGCCCGGCACCATCGACTCCGGCAGTCCGGACCGGACGGCGGCCCGGACCGCCTCCGGGTCGAGCCGGACGCCGGCCGCCGGCACCAGGTAACCGACCAGGCCGGTCCGGCCCCGGCCGTCGGTGTGCGCGGCGGCGACCGCCTGCCCGACACCGGGAGCGGACCGGAGCGCCGCCTCGACCTCACCCAGGTCGATCCGGTGCCCCCGGATCTTGACCTGCTCGTCGGTCCGGCCGACATACTCGAGTACGCCGTCCGCACGCCACCGCACCAGGTCACCGGTGCGGTACATCCGCTGGCCCGCCGGGCCGTACGGGTCGGCGACGAAGCGTTGTGCGGTCAGCCCGAACCGGGCGTGGTAGCCGTACCCGAGCTGGGCTCCGGCGACGTAGAGCTCGCCGGGCACCCCGGGCGGGACCGGCCGGAGGCAGTCGTCGAGGACGTGCAGCCGGGTGTTCGCCACCGGCCGGCCGATCGGCACCGTGCGCTCGGCACGGCCGTCATTCGCCCACCAGCTGACCTGCACCGCCGTCTCGGTCGGCCCGTAGAAGTTGTCCAGCGCGGTGCCGGTGCGGGCGTGCCAGCGCCGGGCCAGCTCCGGCGGGAGCGCCTCGCCGCCGCAGGAGACCCAGCGCAGGCTGGCCGCCCAGCCCGGGTCGGCGGTCACCTCGTCGTCGAGCAGGAACGCCTCGACCAGCGACGGCACGAAGGTGACCGCGCTGACCCGGTGCCGGCGGATCAGCCCGGCGAGCCGGGCCGGGTCGCCGGCCTCCTCCTCGGCGGGCAGCACCACGGCGGCACCCGCACAGAGCGGCCAGAAGATCTCCCAGACCGAGGTGTCGAAGCTGGCCGGGGCGAGCTGCAGCATCCGGTCGTCGGTGCCGAGCCCGAACCGCCGCTGCGACCAGTCGAGCTGGTTGACGATCGCCCGGTGCCCGACGAGTACCCCCTTGGGCCGCCCGGTCGAGCCCGACGTGTAGATCAGGTAGGCGGGCCGGTCGGGATCGTCCCGCACCGCCGGCCCGGCCAGCTCGGCATCCACCGCGTCGACCTCCGGCGCCGCCGTGTCCACCGCGTCGACCTCCGGCGTCTCCGTCGCGGTGACGAGGAGGTGTGCCACCCCGGCCGGCCGGGGCAGCCGGCCCACACCGTCCACGGTGGTGACCATGGCGCGGGCGCCGGCGTCGTCGAGGACGGCGGCGAGCCGCTCCCGGGGATGCCCGACGTCGAGCGGCAGGTACGCCGCCCCCGCCCTGAGCGCGCCGAGCAGCGCCACCACCAGCTCCGCCGACCGGGGCACCGCCACCGCGACCACGTCACCGGGGCGGACTCCCCGGGCGGCCAGTCGCCGGGCCAGCGCGCCGGCCCGCCGCTCCAGCTCGGCGTAGGAGATCCGCCGCTCGCCGTCGAGCAGCGCGGCCGCCTCCGGTGTCCGGGCCGCCTGCGCGGCGACCATTCCGTGCAGGGTCTGCGGCGGGACCGGTGCGGTCGGACCGGTGAGCCGGGCCAGCGCGGTGACCCGCTCGGCCGCCGGCAGCAGGTCGATCCGCCCCACCGGGCGCTCCGGCTCGGCGGCGAAGGTGCCGAGCAGCTCGGCCAGCCCGGTCCGGAGCTGACGCACGGTCGCCGGGTCGATCCGCTCCGGGTCGTACTCCAGGGTCAGGTCGAGCCGCTCGCCGGAGGGCGTCACCAGCAGGGTCACCGGATAGTGGGTGGCCTCCCGGAACTCGACCCCGGCCAGCTCCAGGCCGCCGGCCGCCCCACCCGGCGCCGCGTCGACCGGATAGTTCTCCATCACCACGAGGGTGTCGAAGAGCTCACCGACGCCGGCCAGCCGCTGGATCGCCGGCAGCCCGAGGTGCTGGACGTCGAGCAGTTCCGCCTGCTCCCGCTGGAGTCGGCCGGCCAGCTCGACCAGCGGCTCGGCCGGGCTCCAGCGCAGCCGGACCGGCAGGGTGTTGATGAAGAGCCCGACCATCCCCTCGACGCCGTCCAGCTCGGCCGGCCGGCCGGAGACCGTGCTACCGAAGACGACGTCCCGGCGGCCGAGGCGGCGACCCAGCAGCACCGCCCAGGCGGCGTGCAGCACGCTGCCGACGGTGAGCCCGGCGGCGCGGGCGCGCCCCGCCAGCCCGGCGGCGACCCCGGCCGGCAGCGGCACGTCGGCCCGTTCGGGGTGGAAGATCCCGTCGAAGCCCTCCTCGGCCTCGGCGGCGAGCCGGGTCGGGCCGTCCAGGCCGGCGAGCGCGGCCCGCCAGGCGTCACCGGCAGCCGCCCGGTCCCGCCCGGCGAGCCAGTCGAGATAGCGCCGGTAGGGGGTGACCGGGGGCAGCCGGTCCGGCTCGGCGTCCGGGGCGTACCGGGCGAGCAGGTCCCGCAGGGTCACCCCGGCCGACCAGCCGTCGGTGACGATGTGGTGGTGGGTGAGGAGCAGGCTGTGCCGCTCCGGCTCCCGGCGGACCAGGACGCAGCGCAGCAGCGGCGGCCGGCTCAGGTCGAACGGTGCCGCCCGTTCCGCCTCGGCCAGCGCCTCGAACTCGGCCGTCCGCTCCGGTTCGGCGTATCCGGTCAGGTCGATCTCGCGCCAGGGCAGTTCGATCCGGTCGGCGACGAGCTGCACCACCCGCCCGTCGGCGAGTTGCGGGAAGCCGGCCCGCAGCGGGGCGTGCCGGTCCAGCACGTCCTGCCCGGCGCGGCGCAGCGCGGCGGTGTCCAGCGGGCCGCGCAGCTCGATCACCTGCTGCACCCGGTACGGGTCCCGCTCCGCCCCGGCCGCGACCGCGTGGAAGTGGAACCCCTCCTGCAACGGGGTCAGCGGCAGCACGTCCGCGACCGCCGGCACGGTGGCCGCCAACCCGTCCACGTCGTCCTGGCACAGCGGCAGCAGTGGGAAGTCCGACGGGCTGGGCCCGCCGGCCCCCGGCCGGGCGGCGTGCCGGACCAGCGCCTCCAGCGCGGCGAACCAGCCCCGGGCCAGCTCCGCCACGTCCGCCTCGGCGAGCAGCGCCGCCGGCCAGGCCCAGGTCACGCCGAGCCCGGGGCCGTCCGGCCGGTCCTCGGTGAAGGCGTTCACCTCCAGCGTGTACGGCGCCACCGGCATCGCCGCGTCGAAGCCCCCGGCGAGCAGGCCGATCCCGGGCAGCGCCGTCCAGCAGCTCTCCGCCGACGCCTCCACCCCGAACCGGCCGAGGTAGTTGAAGCTGATCTGCGGCTGCGGCAGCCCGGCGAGCACGGCGGCGGTCTCCGGGTTGAGGTGCCGCAGCAGCCCGTACCCGATCCCGTGGTCGGGGATGGCGCGCAGCCCCTCCTTGATCCGCTTCAGTGCCCGGCCGGCGTCCTCGCCGCCGGCCAGCGCCGCGTCGAGGTCGATCGGCCCGACGTCGAGCCGGACCGGGAAGATGCTGGTGAACCAGCCGAGGGTGCGGGAGAGGTCGACGCCGTCGGCGAGCTGCTCCTCCCGGCCGTGCCCCTCCAGCGCCACCAGCGCGGGCGCCGGCGCCCCGGTCCCCCGGCGGCGACGCCAGTCGGCCAGCGCCAGCGCCAGCGCGGTGAGCAGCACGTCGTTCACCCCGGCGGAGAAGGCCGCCGGGATGCTGGTGAGCAGCGGTGCGGTCCGGTCGGCCGGCAGCCGCAGGGTGAGCCGGCGGACGGTGGCCAGGTCGCCGACCGGGTCCAGCGGGCGGTCCGCCAGCGGCGGGTCCTCGCCGCGCAGCTGCCCGGTCCAGAGCGGCAGCTCGGCGGTCCGGTCGGCGGACTCGGCGTCGGCGTGCACCAGCTCGGCCCAGCGCCGCAGCGGGGTGCCGACCGGCTCCAGCCGGGGCGCCCGGCCGGCGAGCACGTCCGCCCAGGCCGCCGCGAGGTCGGGCAGCAGGATCCGCCAGGAGACGCCGTCGACCACGACGTGGTGCACCACCACGACCAGCCGGCCGGGCCGGTCCCGCCCGGCGTCGAGCCAGACCGCCTGGAGCAGCACGCCGGCCTCCGGCGCCAGCCGCGCCCCGGCGGCGTCGGCGGCGGCCTCGATCCGGTCCCGCAGCGCCTCGTCGGTCAGCCCGGCGACGTCGACCCGGTGCAGCAGGTCGGCGGCGGGCACCGTGCCGGGCGCCGGCACCACCAGCGCGCCCGGCCGCCGCGCGGTGGCCCGGACCAGCCGGGACCGGAGGACGTCGTGCCGGTCGACCGCCGCCTGAAGCACGGCGGCGAGCCGTGCGGTGGTCGCCTCGGCCGGCACCCGGACCGCGAGCCACTGCGCGAACGCGTCGATCCGGCCGCCGCAGCCGTCCAGCCAGCGCATGATCGGGGTGAGCGGAAATTCACCGACCCCGGCCCGGGGGTCGTCGGCGACGCCGCGCGGCAGCGACTCGGCCACCGGCGCCAGCTCGGCCACGGTACGCCGCTGGAAGACCTGACGCGGCGTGATCACCAGCCCGGACTGCCGGGCCCGGATGACGAGCTGGATCGAGACGATGCTGTCCCCGCCGAGGGCGAAGAAGTCGTCCTCGACCCCGACCTCGGGCAGCCCCAGCACCTCGGCGTAGAGAGCACAGAGCACCTCCTCGCGGGCGTCCCGGGGGCGGGCGCCGGTGGTCAGCGCCGCGAAGTCCGGCACCGGCAGGGCGGCCCGGTCCAGCTTGCCGCTGGGCAGCACCGGCAGCCGGTGCAGCGGCACGAAGGCGGCCGGCACCATGTGGTCCGGCAGCCAGCTGCGGGCGTACCCGCGCAGCTCCGCCATGAGCGCGGCGACGTCCCGGAACGGGGCCGGCCGGTTGGCGTACCGGGCCGGCTCGGCGGCCGGTCTGCCGGGGCGGTACGCCGGTTCGGCGGGGTGCGCGTCGGGGCGGGAGAGGAGCAGGTCGAGGCGGCCGTCGTCGGCCGTGCCGGACCAGGTGACCTCGACGGCGTAGCCGAGCCGCTCGGCCAGCTCGTACACCTCCTCGGGGTCGACGGCCGGCTCCCGGCCGGCGGCACCCGTCCCGGGTGCGGCGGGGTCGTCCGCAAGTTCCCGGCAGGCGGCGAGGTCGGCGTCGAGGCGGGCGTTGCGCACCCCGGTCACCCGCAGGGCCGCCGGGCGCCGCGACTCCAGCCGGTCGGCGAGCCCGGCCAGCCCGGACGGCAGCCCGGCCCAGGGCAGCTCGACCACCTGGTCGAGAGTGGACGGAGCACCGGTGGCGGCGGTGCGCAGCACCACGTCGTACCGGTAGCGGGTGAGTTCGTTGCGCGCCCGGCCGCGCCTGACCGCCAGCTCGACCCCGACGATCGCCGGCACCCGCCCGGCCAGCGCGGGGAAGAAGTCGGGGTCGAGCAGCAGCTCACCCTCCCAGTGCAGACCCTGCTCGACGGCGGCCAGCGCGGCCGCCCGCCCCTCCTCGCCGGGCCGGCGCCGGCCCGCCTCGATCGCCCCGCGCAGCGTGCGGTGCAGCCGCAGGTTGCGCACGTCGCCGACGAAGACGCTGCCGCCGGGCGCGAGCAGACCGGCGGCCCGACCCAGCACCTCGACCAGGTAGTCGGCGCTCGGGAAGTACTGGAGCACCGAGTTGAGCACGATGGTGTCGAAGTAGCCGGTGGGCAACCCGTCGGTCACGTCGGCCGGCTGGGCCCGCAGCTCGACCCGGCCGGCCAGCTCCGGCACCGCCGCCACCTGCTCGCGCAGCGCCTCGACCGCCGCCGGGGAGAGGTCGGTTCCCCAGTACGACTCCACCTCCGGCGCCACCTTCGCCAGCAGCAGCCCGCTGCCGACCCCGAGCTCCAGCACCCGGCGCGGGCGCAGCGCGAGGATCCGCCGCACGGTCCCGTCCCGCCACTCGCGCATCTCCGGCAGCGGGATCGGCAGCCCGTCGTAGCTGCTGTTCCAGCCGGTGAAGTTCTCCCCGAACCGCTCGGCACGGCCGGCGGTGTAGAGCAGTTCGTGCAGCCGCTGCCAGTCCTCCACCCGGGCCGACTCCACCTCGGCGTCCCGCTCGGCGGCCCGCCCCGGCGCCGGTACGACGTACGCGGCGAGCCGCTGCTGGCCGTCCCGCCCCGGCCGGGCCAGCACGGCGACCTGGCCGACCGCCGGATGCTGCGCCAGCACCGACTCGATCTCGCCCGGCTCGATCCGGTAGCCACGGATCTTCACCTGGTCGTCGGCGCGGCCGAGGAACTCCAGCCGCCCGTCCGGCAGCCACCGCACCAGGTCACCGGTGCGGTAGAGCCGCCCGCCGGCCGGCCCGTACGGGTCGGCGACGAAGCGCTGCGCGGTCAGCCCCGGCTGGCCGAGATAGCCCCGGGCCAGCCCCGAACCGCCGAGGTAGAGCTCGCCGGCCACGCCGACCGGCACCGGCTGGAGGGCGGCGTCCAGCACGTAGCACCGGGTGCCCGGGTCGGGGCGGCCGATCGGCACCACGCCGCCGGGCGGGGTGGCCGGGTCGCACTCCCCCAGCGTCGAGTTGACGGTCGCCTCGGTCGGCCCGTAGGCGTTGAACATCGGCCGGCCCGGCGCCCAGCGGGCGACCAGTTCCGGTGAGACCCGCTCGGTGCCGGCCAGCAGGGTGGCCCCGGCCGGCAGGGTCAGCTCGGGCGGCATCGCGGCGAGCAGGGCCGGTGGCAGGATCATGAAGGTCACGCCGTGCCGGTGGGCGTACTCGGTCAGCGCCGGGCCGGGCACCCGACGCTCGGCCGGCACCACCACCAGCCGGCCGCCGGAGAGCAGCCCGAGGCAGAGGTCCCAGAACGCCACGTCGAAGCTGGGCGAGGCGAACTGGAGGACCCGGCTCTGCGGGCCGACGCCGAGCCGGGCGCTCTGGGTGGCGACCAGCTTGGCCACCCCGGCGTGCGTGACCAGCACGCCCTTGGGCCGCCCGGTCGACCCGGAGGTGTAGATGACGTATGCGGCGTTCTCCGGGCTCAGCGCCGAATCGGTCCCGGGCAGCTCGGCCAGCCCAACCGGTTCGGGCAGCTCGGCCAGCTCAACCGGTTCGGTCAGCTCGGGCAGCTCGTCGAGGAGCAGTCGGGGCAGGCCCGGGGTCTCCGGCAGCTCGTCGGCCAGCTCGGCCGTGCTGACCAGGCAGACCGGCCGGGCGTCGGCGAACATGAAGCCGATCCGCTCGGCCGGGTAGTCCCGGTCCACCGGCAGGTAGGCGCCGCCGGCCTTGAGCACCGCCACCTCGGCCACGATCATCTCCACCGAGCGGGGCAGGCAGAGCGCGACCACCCGCTCCGGCCCGACGCCCCGGGCGACGAGCGCGGCGGCGAGCCGCCCGGCCCGGGCGTCCAGCTCGGCGTAGGTCAGCTCGACGTCCTCGCAGACCACCGCGACCGCCCCGGGCGCGCGGCGGACCTGTTCGGCGAAGAGCGCCGGCCAGGTCGCCGGGGGCCCGGGGCGGGCCGCCTCGTTCCACTCGACGAGGATCCGGTGCCGGTCCATGCTGGACAGTCCGTCGTCCGTGCGGTTCAGGTCACTCGTGGGCACGACGAAGTACCGCCTCTCGCCAGCGGGTGGAAACGGTGCGTTGCGGGGTGGTGGTGGTCGGGGCGGGGTCGCCGGTCAGGCGTCGCCGAGCAGCGGCAGGATCTGGTCCAGCGCGTACGGGACGCTCAGCACGGTGCTGAAGGAGAGGGCGGCACCGAGCGGCGGGTCCTCGTACGGCAGGAAGACCGCCCGGTTCTGCTTGGCCACCTCCAGGGTGGTGTAGACCTTGTCCGCCCTCACCCGGGGCTCGGCGCTGGCGTCCGAGGTCAGGAAGAGCAGCTTGTCGACGTCGACCAGGTCGAGCCGTTCGGAGCCGATCTCGGCGGCGTACTCCTTGCCGGCCGCCTGCACGATCGCGTCCGGCACGGTGAAGCCGAGCTGGGTCATGAAGACCACCTTCGGGTCGCTCGGCGCGAAGACCGCGTACTTGCCGGCCTCGTAGGGGTCGACCACCGCGACGGTCCTGCCGGCGAAGCCGGGGTGCTCCTGCCGGGCCCTGGCGAACCGGGCGTCGACGTCGGCGATGAGCTTCTCGGCCTGGTCGAGCTTGCCGAGGGCGCGGGCGGCCTGCCGGGTCATCTCCTGCCAGGGCGCGGCGTAGTCGTCGAAGCCCTTCGGCTGGGCGACGGTCGGGGCGAGCTGGGAGAGCTTCTGGTACTGCTCCTGGGTCATCCCGGAGTAGAGCCCGATGATCAGGTCCGGCCGGAGCGCCGCGATCTTCTCCAGGTTGTAGTCGTCCCGCTCACCGACGATCTCCGGCGGGGTGCTGCCCCAGAGCGGCTGCGCCCACGGCCACTTGCCGTAGGGCCGCTCCAGGAACCAGTCGATGGCGCCGACCGGCACGACACCGAGGGCGAGCATCGGGTCCTGGTCGCTGAGGCCGAGCGTCACCACCCGGGTGGGAGCCTTGGTGATCTCCGTACTGCCGTACTTGTGCTCGACCTGGACCGGGAAGGTGCCGCCGCCGGCGCTCGCCGACGGTGCCGGGTCGGCACCGTCGTCGCCGCCGCAGCCGGCCAGTCCGAGGGCGAGGACCACCAGGGCCGCGGCCAGTCTGGCGACCGGCCGGAAGCGGGTGGTGCGGGCAGGTGTGCTGGACATCGGCTCCTCTTCGGGTCATCGGTGTCCCGTCACGCGGGTCGCGGCCGGGCGGGAATCGGTCTCGGCGGGGCCGCGACGGTCGGCATGCGTCGCGCGACGTCGGGACGACGATGGCTCCACGCCGGGCTACGGCAACCGACGTCCGGTTCCGCTGGTGGTGATAGTAAGGTAATCCTTACCTAACCTCAACCGTTCCGCCCGAACCGACTCCGGGAGCCGGCCGGACTCCCCAACCATCGAGGACGTGAACTAAGGTATACCTACCCTAAGGCACCAGGGGCGCCACCGGTTCACCTGCGAGAACCCGCGGCAGAGAACCCCACCAGAGAACCGCGGCAGAGAACCCGAGCCGGCGGAAGGAACATGAGGACCGCGTGACAACGGACCAGGCAACACTGAGCCGGCCCGCGCCCGACCGGGCGCCCGGTCGCCGGCCCCGCCCGATCGGGCTCTTCCTGGTCGCCGCGACCGTCCTGATCGTCCTCTCCCTGCTCTCCATCGCGGTGGGCAGCCGGCAGATCCCGCTCGACCAGGTGCTGCAGACCCTTCTGGACCGTTCCGGCGCCCGCGCCGTCGACCCGCAGATCGAGGCGATCGTCTGGGGGGTACGCCTGCCGCGTACCGTTCTCGGCCTGCTGGTCGGGATGGCGCTGGGGCTGGCCGGCGCGCTGATGCAGGGGCTGACCCGCAACCCACTCGCCGACCCCGGGCTGCTCGGGGTGACCGCCGGAGCCGCCTTCGGCATCGTCGTCGCGATCGCCTGGCTCGGCGTCGCCGGCCTCTATGGCTACATCTGGTTCGCCTTTGCCGGCGCCCTGCTCGCCAGCGTCGTCGTCTACCTGCTCGGCGGGCTCGGCCGGGGCGGCTCCACCCCGGTCAAGGTGGCGCTGGCCGGCGTGGCGATGACCTTCCTGCTCAACTCGTTGACCAGCGCGCTGGTGCTGCGCGACCCGGTGGCGCTGAACCGCTACCGGTTCTGGGCGGCCGGCTCCCTCAGCAGTGCCGACTTCGGCACCATCCGCCAACTGCTGCCGTTCCTCGCCGCCGGTGCCCTGCTGGCCCTGGCCACCGCGCCGGCCCTGAACAGCCTCGCCCTCGGCGACGACGTGGCGAGCGCGCTCGGCCGCCGGGTCGGGCTGGTACGCCTGCAGGGCACCCTGGCGGTGACCCTGCTCGCCGGGGCGGCGGTCTCGGTCGCCGGGTCGATCGTCTTCGTCGGCCTGGTCGTGCCGCACGTCGCCCGGCTGATCACCGGCCCGAACCACCGCTGGCTGCTGCCCTTCACCATGCTGCTCGCGCCGAGCCTGCTGCTGCTCGCCGACATCGTCGGCCGGGTGATCGCCCGGCCGAGCGAGGTGGGTGTGGGCATCATCGCCGCGTTCATCGGCGGTCCGTTCTTCATCATGCTGGTCCGGCGCCGCCGGCTCGCGGAGCTCTGATCCGGGTGTCCCTGCTCGAACTGCACCGAAGCCGCGGACGTACCGCCTTCCGGGTCAACCGGCCGCCGGTCTCCGGCGTACTCCGGGGGCGGATGCTGATCTGCTGCCTCGGGCTGGTGGCACTGGTCTTCGTGGTCTTCTGCGTCGGCATCGCCACCGGGGACTACCCGGTCAGCCCGCTGCGGGTGGTGCCCGCGCTCTGGGGCTCCGGTGACCCCGGCCAGGTCTTCATCGTGCGGGAGCTGCGGCTGCCCCGGGCGCTCACCGCCGTCCTCGCCGGTGCCGCGTTCGCGGTCTCCGGGGCGGTCTTCCAGACCATCACCCGCAACCCGCTGGCCAGCCCCGACATGATCGGCATCAACGCCGGTGCCACCACGGCCGTGGTCACCGGCATCGTCCTCCTCAACGGCGCCGGACTGAGCCTGCCGACGCTGGGCCTGGTCGGCGGGCTGGCCACCGCCGCCGTCATCTACCTGCTGGCCTGGCGGCGCGGCGCCACCGGTTACCGGATCGTGCTGGTCGGCATCGCCGTCTCCTGGATGTGTGCCAGCGCCACCGACTACCTGCTGACCCGGGCCCAGCTCGCCGAGGCGCAGGCGGCGCTCGGCTGGCTGGTCGGCAACCTCAGCGGTCGCGGCTGGGAGACGGTCGGCCCGCTCGGCGCCGCCGTGCTGGTGCTGCTGCCGGCCGGGATGCTGCTCGGGCGCTGGACCCGCACCCTGCAGCTCGGCGACGAGGTGGCGCGGGGCCTAGGCACCCCGGTGCAACTGGCCCGGCTCCTCCTGGTCGTCGTCGGCGTCGCGATGGTCGCGTTCGCCACCGCCGCCACCGGCCCGATCCTCTTCGTGGCCCTGGCGGCACCACAGATCGCCCAGCGGCTGGTGGGGCTCTCCGCGCCACCGCTGGTGGCGTCCGCGCTGACCGGGGCGTTGATGGTCTCGGCCAGCGACCTGGTGGCCCGATTCCTCATCCCGGACGTCGACCTGCCGGTCGGGGTGGTCACCGGGGCGCTCGGCGCCGCGTTCCTGCTCTGGCTGCTCGTCCGCACCAACCGCGCCGGTTCCGGAGGCTGACATGACCGCGAAGCTGACCCTTGCCGACACCCTGCCCGGCACCGTGCCGGACGCGCCGCCGCCGGGGCCGGCCGGTCACCCCGAGCTGCGGGCCGAGCGGCTGCGGCTGGCCTACGGCGACCGGGTCGTCGTCGACGACCTCGACCTGGTGGTGCCGGCGGGCCGGATCAGTGTGATCGTCGGCGCCAACGCCTGCGGCAAGTCGACCCTGCTCCGGGCGCTGGCCCGGCTGCTCAACCCGGCGGCCGGCAGCGTCCAGCTCGACGGCCGGGCGATCGGATCGGTGCCGACCCGGCAGGTGGCCCGGCAGATCGGCATCCTGCCGCAGGCTCCGGTAGCCCCGGAGGGGCTGACCGTGCTCGACCTGGTCGGCCGGGGCCGCTCGCCACACCAGACGTGGTGGCGGCAGTGGTCGCCGGAGGACGAGCGGGCGGTCCGGGACGCACTCGCCGCGACCGGCGTCACCGAGCTGGCGGACCGCCCGGTGGACGAGCTCTCCGGCGGGCAGCGGCAGCGGGCCTGGATCGCCATGGCGGTCGCCCAGCAGACCCCGGTGCTGCTGCTCGACGAGCCGACCACCTTCCTCGACCTGTCGCACCAGATCGACGTGCTGGACCTGGTGGTGGACCTCAACCGGCGGGACGGCCGGACCGTGGTGATGGTGCTGCACGACCTCAACCAGGCGTGCCGGTACGCCGACCACGTGATCGCGATGAAGGGCGGCCGGATCGTCGCGCAGGGCGAACCGTCGAAGGTGATCAGCGCCGAACTGGTCGAGGAGGTCTTCGACGTCCGCTGCGAGGTGCGCGTCGACCCGCTCACCGGCACCCCGATGATCATCCCCACCAGCCGGCACCACGCCCGTCCCCCGGTGCCGGTCGCCGCCGGGAGGTGATCGGACCGGTCAGGGCATCGGGTGCAGGCCCTCGTGCCGTATTGTCCACTGCCCGTCGTCGGGGAAGCCCGGCGTCGGCCGGCCCGCGTCCGCGTCCGCACCCCGGGCCATCAGCGCGACGGCGGCCAGCAGCCCGCCGTTGCCGGGCAGGTAGACCGGGAGCGCCGCGGTCTGCCGGTTGTGCCCGTTGGGCAGGTGGCCGTTCTTCGGTACGGGCATCAGCAGCGCGTCGACGGCGGTCTGCGGCTCGCCCAGCCGGGTCGCGGTCATCGCGATCGCCGGATAGTCCCAACCCCAGGTCGACGCCCAGTCCCAGTCGGCCAGCACCCCGTGCAGGGTGGCCCGCATGATCTCCGGGTCGACCAGCCCGGTGGGCGGGACGAGGCCGAGCGCGTACAGCATCGACGGATGGTCGTCCCGCACCGTGTACGGCGGCACGTCGACGGCGGTGTAGACACCGTCCCGGACGTACGGCCGGACCAGGCCGGCGGCGACCCGCTCCCAGGACGGCTCCGGGGCCAGGCCGAGCCGCTCCCGCCAGCGCTGCGCGGTCCGCAGCCCCCACGACCAGTACGCCAGCTCGAAGGTCGGGTTGCTGAGCTGGTGCCGGAGCTCGGCGTACGACTCCTGTGCGGGCACCAGTGGCGGCCCGAGCTGGTAGCCACGGTCGGCCCGGACCGGGTGGTCGGCCATGAACGCCGCCGACTCGAAGACGACGTCGGCGTAGCGGTGCAGCACGGTCTCCGGCTCGGCGCTGCTCCGGTGCACGAGCTCGGCGAGGAAGATCGGGTGCGGCTGCTGCCAGAGCAGGAACGGCCCGATCGGGCTGGGACTCTCCCGGCCGTCCGGTCCGACCTGCTTGGGCCAGCGGGCACCGGCACAGCCCTGCCGGCGGGCGGTCTCCCGGGCCCGGGGCAGGATGCCTGCGTACCAGCCGAGACTGCGTTCCAGCAGGTGGGGCCGGCCCCAGAGCGGGAAGTGCGCGCCGTGCCACCAGTGCATCTCCAGGTGGAACCGGCCGCGCCAGCTGTTCACCATCAGGCCGGTCTCCTGCGGCGGCAGCGACCCGGCACAGTGCACGGCGGTCAGGTACTGCGAGAGCACCACCCGCCGTTCCAGCTCGACCGCCCGCTCGTCGCGACTGCCGGCCAGCTCCACGGCGCCGCCAGCGCCCCAGAACCCGGCCCAGTGCCGGCCGGAGGCCGCCACCACCTCGGCGTACGAGGGCAACGCGGTGACCGCCGCCGGGCCGGGGCCGGGGGTGAACGCCACCACCAGCTCCAGCACCGGTGACCCGGCGGTGACCAGGAACTCGTGCGCTCCGACGTGCAGGAGCCGGGCGCCGTCGGGCAACCCGACCGCGACCGAGTACGCCGTGTCGTCGAGGGTCCGGCACAGCACCGCCCCGTCCGGGGCGGGGCGGAGTGTGGACGAGTGCGCCGACGGCCGGCTCCAGTCGGCGGCGTTGCTCCACTCCTGCGACCCGTACGGGAAGGCGATCCGGACCGCGAGCCCTTCGGCGAGCAGCGCCGACTCGACGCGTACGGCGACAAGGTCGCGCTCCGGATGGCAGACCGTGCCGACCCGCACGGGTGTGCCGGCGAGCCGGAACCGGCTGTCGATCGTCCCGGTCCAGAGGTCGAGCCGCTGGTGCGGGTCGGTCAGCTCGGCCGGCCCGGGTGCCCGGGTGCTGACCCCACCGGTGGAGCGGGCCGACCAGACCAGCCCGATCCGGCCCAGGTCGAGCCGGTGCGGGTTGTTCCGCAGCCACGCCTCGGCCGGTGACTCCGGCGCCTCGGCGACGCCGGAGAGCGCGCCGCGCATGTCGACGTACTCGACCGGGCCGCGTGGCGTCGGGTATGCCCGCCGGGTCTCGGCGAGGTCGTACGCCTGGCCGCCCGGCACGCTGTGCCAGCCCCACTGTGCCTGGGTGCCGAGCAGCGTGCCGGGCGTGCCGGTGCCGCCGGGGTTGGCGACCGGATAGCTCTCCGGAAAGGTCTGCAACCCGGTGACGTCGACGGTGTAGCAGAACTCGCCGTTGCCGACCGAGAGTGGGGACTCCGGCACGATCCCGGTCAGCTCGACCGCGTGCCGGTCGACCAGAGCCCGGCGGTCGATCCCGGAGCCGCCGGACCCGGCCCGGCGGTCGATCCCCGACCCGCCGCGCTCGGCCCGCTGGCCGCCGTCGCCGGCCGGAGCCGGCCGCAGGCCCGCGTCCCCCTCCCGGTCGGCGGCTGTCACTTGCCGATCGCCGCCTCGACCTGCTTGACGAACTCGTCGGCGGCGGCGGACGGCGACTTCCGGTCGAAGAGCACCTCGGCGTTGAGCCGCTGCAGGATGAGCCGGGTGTCGGTCGAGCCGGTCGGGCCGATCACCAGCGGCGGGCCCGCCTGCGGGGTGACCCGCTCGATGAACTTCGCCTGCGCGGCCTGGTCCGGGTTGAGCGCCGGCAGCACGGCGGTGAGCACCTCGGAGTTCGCCGGGATGCCCCGGTCGGTCAGGATGAGTTTCCCGGCCTCCGGGCTGTTCACCAGGAAGTCGACGAACTTCGCCGCCTCCTCGGGATGCTCGGTGCGGGCGTTGATGGTGTAGAGCTGGGACGCCTGCAACCACATCCCGGGCCGGCCGCTCTCCCCCGGCGCCCGCAGCAGCTCCAGCGGCTGCCCGGACGCCTTGCGCAGCGAGCCGAGCTGGTTGCTCCAGTCGAACTGCATCCCGGCCAGGCCCCGGCCCATCAGCGTCTGCTCCGGTGCCGGCTGGCCCGCGAGCTCGGTGGTGACCGAGGCCGGCGGGGTGGCGCCGGAGTTCCGCAGGCCGACGGTCATCGTCCACCACTGCGTGACGGTCTCCCGGCTGATCGCCACCTTGCCGTCCGGGGTGTAGAGCCCTTCGCCGCGCTGCCGGGAGTAGAGGTCGAGCACGTCGGCGCTGGTCGGGTCGGCCACCCCGTAGGTGCCCTTGGGTGATTTGGCGGAGATCTCCCCGGCGATCCGGACGAAGTCGTCCCACGTCCAGGCGCTGTCGTCGGGCATCGGCACGCCCGCCCTGGAGAAGACCGCCGGGTTGACCACGATCGCGAAGGTGTTCACCCCGGTCGGCACGCCGTACTGCTTGTCGTCGAAGCGCCCGTTGCCGAGCGCGGCAGCATCGATCTTGTCGGTCGTCAGCTCGCCCTTCACCCGGGCCAGGTCGAGCAGCGCGCCCCGGTCACCGTACTCCCGGGGGTAGGCGCCGCCGAGCGTGATGACGTCGGGCGCGTCGCCGGCCGCGACCTCGGTGGCCAGCTTGTCGAAGTACGCGTTGAAGTCCGACGACGTGCCGCTGACCTTGATGTCGGGATTCTGCGCCTGGAAGGCGTCGATCACCTTCTGGGTGGCCTGGGCCCGGTCGTTGTTCCCCCACCAGGAGAACCGCAACTCCACGGGCCCGCCCTCGCCGCCGGAGTCACCGCAGGCGGCGACCCCCAGCAGCATGCCGGCGGAGACGGCGACGGCGCCGATACGGGTACGGAGGGATCTGGCTCTGGTGGCTCTGGCACTCATGAATCTGGCTCTCATCGGGAATCCTTCCGAGGCGGTGGGATTGGAACGGTTCACTTGAGGCCCGTCGTGGCCAGCCCCTGCGTCAGATAACGCTGGCCGGCAAGGAAAAAACCGAAGATCGGCACAAGTCCGACGATGGACATCGCGAAGAGCTGGCCCCAGGCGGTCTCGCCCTGCCCGTCCATGAAGGACCGCAGCGCGACCGGGACGGTGTAGAGGTCGGGGTTGGTCAGGAAGATGAGCTGGCTGAAGAAGTCGTTCCAGGTCCAGATGAAGGTGAACAGCGCCGAGGTGGCCAGCGCCGGTACGGAGAGCGGCATGATGATCTGCCAGTAGATCCGCAGGTGCCCGCAACCGTCCATCCGGGCCGCCTCGTCCAGCTCCCTCGGCAGGGAGCGGATGAACTGGACCATCAGGAAGATGAAGAAGGCGTCCGTGGCGAGGAACTTCGGCACGATCAGCGGCAGGCTGGTGTTGATCCAGCCGAGCTGCGAGAAGAGCACGTACTGCGGCACGATCAGGACGTGGATCGGCAACATCATCGTGGCGAGCATCGCCGCGAAGAGGATCCGCCGGCCCCGGAACTCCAGCCGGGCGAAGGCGTACGCCGCAAGCGAGCAGGAGAGCAGGTTGCCGACGATCGCGGCGACCGCGATCACCGCCGAGTTCCAGAGGTAGTGCTGGAACGGGTGCTCCAGTGCCGTCCAGCCCCCGACGTAGTTGCCGAGGTCGAACTCGCGCGGCCAGATGGACGGGTCCCGGAAGATGACCTCGGTCGGCTTGACCGAGCTGGAGACCATCCAGAGCAGCGGATAGATCATCACCACGCCGAAGACGATCAGCAGGGTGTGTCGGGAGATCCGCCGCACCGGCGGATCGGCGCGGGCCGCCGGCGGTGCGCCGGAACCCGTGGTGGTCGTCAGGTCAGTCACCGTAGAAGACCCATCGCTTGGCGAAGATGAAGTTGATGCCGGTCAGCACCGCGATGACGACCAGCAGGGTCCAGGCCAGCGCGGACGCGTAGCCCATCTCGAACGAGCCGAAGCCGCGCTCGTAGAGGTAGAGCGTGTAGAGCAGGGTCGAGTCGGCCGGGCCGCCCGTGCCGCCGCTGACCACGAACGCCTGGGTGAAGCTCTGGAAGGCGCCGATCATCTGGAGGATCAGGTTGAAGAAGATGATCGGGGTGAGCAGCGGGATGGTGATCCGGAAGAACTGCGAGACCGCTCCGGCGCCGTCGACCGAGGCGGCCTCGTAGTACATGCTCGGGATCTGGCGCAGCCCGGCCAGGAAGATCACCATCGGGGCGCCGAACGTCCAGGCGTTCAGCACGATCAGCGTGCCGAGCGCGTAGTCGGGGTGGGCCACCCAGCTCACGCCCTCGACACCGATCCGGGCGAGCAACTGGTTGACCAGGCCCTCGCTGCCGAAGATCTGCCGCCAGAGGATCGCGATGGAGACGCTTCCGGCCAGCAGCGACGGCAGGTAGTAGACCGAGCGGTAGATGGCGAGGCCGCGTACGCCCCGGTTGAGCAGCATGGCCAGGCCGAGCGCCAGGGCCAGTTGCACGGGCACCGAGACGAAGACGTACTGGAAGGTGACCAGGATGGACTTGTGTAGCCGGCTGTCCTCCAGCATCCGCCGGTAGTTTTCCAGCCCGAGCCACTCGGGCGGACTCAGCAGGGTGTAGTCGGTGAAGGAGAGATAGAGCGAGGCCAGGATCGGCCCGATGGTGAAGACCACCATCCCGACGATCCACGGCGCCAGGAAGCCGTACGCCACCTGGTTTTCCCGGCGGCGCAGTCCTCGGATACGCCTGCCCGTGCGATCGCTCATCGGAGCACCCTTCGGGAGAGATCCCCCGCCCACCTTGTCCGCGGGACCCCACGGTCGGGCTGAGTAACCAGTTTCTAACAAAGCCAACATCAACTGTCAACGGATCGGTCACCGATGGGCCAGCGGCAGAAGTCTGCGCAGGCAGACCGCGTGTGGTGGTGGAGAAACCGGTTGCTTCCAAGATCGGGTAAACGGTATCCTCGATCCCACGACGTGGACACCGGACGTCAACGGACGATCGCGCGGGTGTTCATCTGGACGGCCCGCCCGGCGGGCCGCACCTGGGAGATTCGAGATGAGCCTGATCGGAGACCGGCGCGCCGGGCAGCAGCCGGAAGGCGGACCGGCCGGCGAACCGACGGGCGAGCCGGCCCACGGATCGGCCGGCGAACCGGCCGGTCGTGAGGCGCGGTCGGGGCGGCGCGGCGGCGGCCGGCGGGAGCGCTCCGCCGCCACCATCGGCCGGGTCGCCGAGGCGGCCGGGGTCTCCCGGGCGACCGTCTCCCGGGTGATGAACGGCAGCCCGACCGTGGCGGCCGAGCTCGCCGCCCGGGTCCGGGCCGCGGCCGAGGCGTTGAACTACGAACCCAGCCTGGTCGCCCGCAGCCTGGCGCTGGGGCGTACCAGCACGGTGTCGCTGATCGTGCCGGACCTGTCCAACCCGATGTTCCAGGACGTGCTGCGCGGGCTCAGCCACGCCGCCGCCAACCAGGGGCACCGGCTGCTGGTCGCCGAGTCCAACGAGAACGTCGCCGAGGAGGCGATCCTGGCGGTCGAGGCGCGGCGCCGCTCCGACGGGCTCGTCCTCGCCTCGCCCCGGGTGCCCGAGGCCGAGCTGCGCGCCCTCAGCGACCGGCTCGCCCCGCTCGTCCTGCTCAACCGGGACCTGCCGGGGAGCATCATCCCGTCACTCTCGGTCGACTACGCGGCCGGCATCGCCGCGATCGTGGCGCACCTGCGCTCCCTCGGCCACCGCCACCTGGTCTACCTGGCCGGCCCGGCGGCCAGCACGTCGAACCGGGAACGCCAGGCCGCGCTGTACGCGGGCTGCGCCACCGAGCCGGTCTGCGCCCTCACCGAGCTGCCCTGCGGAGCCACCTTCGACGACGGGTACGCGGCAGCCCGGGCGATCCTGCGGACCGGTGCGACCGCCGTGGTGGCCTTCAACGACATGGTGGCGTTCGGCGCGCTCAGCGGCCTGCACGAGCTGGGCATCGGGGTGCCACGAGACCTCTCCGTGGCCGGATTCGACGACATCCCGTTCGCCCGCTACACCACCCCGCCGCTGACCACCGCGTCGATCCCCCGCAACGAGCTGGGCCGGCAGGCGTGGGAACGGCTCTGGGCGCTGATGAACGGCGGGCCGGCCGGGCACAACGTGCACTTCCAGCCCCGGCTGCTGGTCCGGGAGAGCACCGGCCCGGTGCCGGCCGGACGAGGCTAGTCGGCGAATGCGGCCGGACGAATCGGAAGAGACGTCGGAAGAGGCGGTGGAGATGACCGGACCGGAATGGATCAGGGTCGACGGGGACCGGCTCGCCGGTGCCGACGGGCGGACCGTCCGGCTCGCCGGGGTCGGGCTCGGCGGCTGGCTCAACATGGAAAACTTCATCACCGGCTATCCCGGCACCGAGTCGCAGCAGCGCCGGGCCCTGCGCCGGGCGCTCGGCCCGGAGGGGTACGAGCGGTTCTTCACGCGCTTCCTGACCGACTTCTTCACCGCCGCCGACGCCGACTATCTCGCCTCGCTCGGCCTCAACTCGGTACGGGTCCCGTTCAGCTACCGGCACTTCGAGGACGACGACCGGCCGTTCACGCTCAAGCCGGACGGGTTCCGGTGGCTGGACCGGATCGTCGGGCTCTGCGCCGACGCCGGACTGCACGCCATCCTCGACCTGCACGCGGTGCCCGGCCACCAGAACCAGAACTGGCACAGCGACAACCCCACCCACTGGGCGCACTTCTGGACCCACCGGCACTTCCAGGACCGGGTGGTGCACCTCTGGCAGGCGATCGCGCAGCGCTACCGGGACAACCCCGCCGTCGCCGGATACAACCCGGTCAACGAGCCGGCGGACGCCAGCGGCGAGGTGATCGGCCCCTTCTACGACCGGCTGGTGCGGGCCGTCCGCGAGGTCGACGACCGGCACGTCCTCTTCCTCGACGGCAACCGCTACTCCACCGACTTCTCGATGTTCGCCGAGCCGTACCCGAACACGGTCTACACGGCGCACGACTACGCGTTGCCCGGCATCGCCGCCGGCAGCGTCTATCCGGGCACCACCCGGGGCGAGTACTTCGACCGGGCGGCCGTGCAGCGGACCTTCCTGCGCCGCACCGAGTTCATGCGCCGCACCGGCACGCCGATCTGGATCGGCGAGTTCGGCCCGGTCTACACCGGCGAGCCGGAACGGGACGCCTCCCGGCTGCTCCTGCTCCGCGACCAACTCGACATCTATAGGGAGCACGGGGCGAGCTGGGCACTCTGGACCTACAAGGACATCGGCCTGCAGGGCCTGGTGTACGCGGACGAGCAGAGCCCGTACCGGCGGCGGATCGCGCCGGTGGTGGCGAAGAAGGCCCGGCTCGGCTCGGACTCGTGGGGCGGATCCGACCGGCAGGTCCGGCACATTCTCGGCCCGATCGAGGAGCTCTTCGAGCGGGAGTTTCCGGACTTCGACCCGTACCCGTGGGGGCGCCGGGCCTGGATCAACCTGCTGGTCCGCAACATCCTGCTCGCCGAGCCGCTGGTCGGCGAGTTCGGCCGCTGCTTCGAGGGGGTGGACCCGGACGAGGCGGAGCGGTTGGCGGCCTCGTTCGCCTTCGACGCCTGCGTACGCCGGGAGCCGCTGGCCGGGACGCTCCGCACCCACCTGGCCGCCGGAGGGTGACGGCGCCGCTCAGGAGAGCGGGACCACGTAGGAGTCGACCTGCGCGATCAGGCCGTCCCGGAAGGTGAAGAGATCGCTGTAGGCGAACCTGAAACGGCCGTTCTCCCGGTGGTGCCCGACGCCCGTGCCGGTGACCACGACGACCTCGCCGGCCTCGACGGTCCGGTCGACGGTGAGTTCGGGGCTACCTTCGAAGGCCGGGTTCTCGATCTCGTCGTCGAACTCCGCCCTGCCATGCGTGGTGCGGAACCCGTGGATCGTCCAGACGACGTCGTCGGCGAGGCAGCCGAGGATGGTCTCGTGGTCGCTGTGCCGGAAGCCGTCCATGTAACGGTGCACGAGGTGGGTCTGCGGGGTCACTGTCTCTCCCGATCGGTGGCGCTGGTCAGTTCGTGGAGCACGGTGTCGAGCCGGTCGAGGATGCCGGCCAGCCCGGTCCGGGCCTGCGCGGACCGTAGTTCGGGCGGCAACCGCCGCTGGTGGACCAGGAGCGTCGTGCCGCGCCCGCTCGGTCGCAGCCGGATCTCCGTGGTGATCCCGGTACGCGCCTCGGCGAGCACCAGGCGTGCCGGCGGCTCGACGACCTCGTACCGGAAGCGCAGCGGACGCCGGCCGCCGTCGGCACCCTCGGTCTCCAGCGCGAAGGTGCCGCCGACCCGGAGGTCGACGACCACCGAGTCGGGTGGGACGGTGGCGTGGTGGCCGCCCCAGAACGCGGCCAGGTGCTCAGGGGTGGTGAAGACCTCCCACACCAGCGCGGGCTCGGCGTCGAGATAGCGGCGGGCGATCAGTTGGTCGCCGTCGAGGTCGACGTCGCCCGTCACCGCTGCCGCCTCGTCCGCACGGCCGCCAGGTGCTCTTCGAGGCGGTCGAGGCGCGACTCCCACTCCCGCTGCTGCTCGGCGATCCACCCGCCCAGCTCCCGCATGCGCTCGACGTTCAGCCGGCACGGTCGGCGCTGGCCGTCGACCCACTGCTGGACGAGGCCGGAGCGCCGGAGGATGCCGACGTGCCGGGAGACGGCCTGGTGGGTGAGGTCGAACGGCTCGGCGAGCTCGCCGACGGTCGCGTCGCCCCGGGCGAGCCGCGCGACGATCGCCCGCCGGGTCCGGTGGCCGAGAGCGGCGAAGACGGCGTCCAGGTCGGCGTCGGCAGTGGTTGTCACGCTCCGGACGCTATCTGCAACACTCCCGTTGCGCAAGCTGTTCGTTGAACATCGGGGCGCACTGGACGTCGTCAGGTTCTACGGTGGGTCACGCCAGGCCCGGGCGGTCAGGGCTGCCGCATCCACGTCTTCGGATCGGTAATGAAGATCCCCTTGCCCTGGTGGCGGCGGATCACGCGTAGCGCCTCCAGGCGCACGTAGCCAAGCTGGATGGTCGACGGGTCGACACGATGATCCGCCGCCATCACCTCAGCCGTGCCGCGATGCTCCGCGCACACGCCAGGGAGTCGGTGTGCGTGGTGTCCACCTCGACGTCGTAGGCGACACCCTCGTGGACCACCTCCGCCTGGGACACGGCCATGCCCGGGACCCGATCTCCCCGGGCGGCCTCGCGGCTCGCCGCGACCGCGCTCTCGCACCGGACGCCGACCCACAGCACCTCCAGCCCGGCAAGGACCCTCTGCCACCGTTGCTGGGAACCGGCGCCACCGAGGAAGACATCGTCGATGATGACCCCCGCGCCGCTCCGGGCCATCGCGGCGACTCCCGCCATCCACGCCGCCTGGAGCCGCATGAACTGCGGCCCGACGCTCACCCGACCGTCCGGAGCGAACGCGACCCCGGCCTCGGTTGCCCGCATGGACGCCGGCATCATCTCGATCAGCGCGTCGACCCCCGTGCCAAGCCAGGGATCCGGCAGTACCGCCTGTAGAGCTCGGACGATCTCGGACTTACCCGAACTCGACCCACCATTCACCACAACCACCCGCACCCCCACCACCCCCCAACCCCAATTCCGCGCCCTCCGGCATCCGACTCTGGCAGATCTTGACGACTTGTTGCGCCTCCGACGACAACAGATCGTCAAGATCTACTCGCCTTTGGGTGTCTGGGGGTGGGGGTGCTGGCGTTGCAGGGTGCGTGGGCGCCACTACACTGGGTCGGCCGTATTCGTCGACCGGTGAGGTTTTCGGGGATGACCTACTACGTCGAGGTTCCGGTGGACGACGGGGCCGCCGTACTCGTCGAGGTGACCAACCAGGTCGACGGCGTCGTACCGGCCGGCCGCAGCCAGGAGGTGATCGCCCGGCTGTCGGAGACCTTCGACGACGCGTTCGACCGGTTCTCCCGGCTGGCCAGGGGCGCGGCGGCGCGGGCCCGCGATGCCGGCGGGGCCGACCGGGTGACCGTCGAGTTCGGTCTCAAGGTCGCCGCCAAGGGCGGTTTCGTGGTGGCCGAAACCACCGGCGAGGCACACCTCAAGCTCACCTTCGAGTGGAACCGCCGCGCCGACAGGACACCCGCAACCGCCCCGGCGTCCGAGCCGGACGGAAACCGGCCGGACGAGATGTCGGCGGAGCCAACCCCGGAGACGACAGCCGGCAGCCTCGACTGAGGTCGCTATCCTGCCGCGCCGTGGTAGAAGAAGTCGCCGAGCCCGACGGTGAAGACCAGTAGTCCGTACAGGGCGTGTTCGGCCGAGGCGACAAGCAGCGAGCCGCTGCGCCGGTACCGGCGGGCGAAGAGCCAGCCACCGGCAAGGGTCAGCAGCACCGACAGCAGGTTGCCGAAGATGAGGTGGACGAATCCGAACGCCAGCGCGCTGGCGGCCACCAGCCACCACCCGGTGCCGAAGACCGGGGCGTAGCGGCGCATCAGGAAGGCCCGGAAGATCACCTCCTGGGGATAGACCGAGAAGAGCGGGTAGAGCAGCACGACCGCGACCCAGAGCAACGGCGCCTCCCGGGGCAGCCCGAAGAGCCGCTCCGGCGCGAGGACGGCGAGTGCCACCACGGCCACCCCGGCGGCGACCGCCCAGAGCCGGAGCATCGGGACCCACTCGGTGCGCAGCGCGGCCCACCCCCACCAGGTCCGCCGGTCGACGTCCGGGCGCCGCCGGAGGTAGAGCGCGGCGAGCCCGGCGAGCAGCAGCAGCGGCGGGATCGGGCTCCCCGGGCTGCCGGCGAGCACATATCCGAGGACGGCGCCGAAGAAGAGCAGCGCGTACTCGACGGCGAGGTAGCCGCGACGCGCGACGGTGGGCGGTGTGGCGGGCGGGCGTGCCGCCGGAGACACGTCGGTGGTCACCCCGCGAGGGTGCCCCGTCCAGGTGAACGGCGGACGTCGGGTACGCCGGCCGCCCCGGCGACGGCGGCGCTGGCAGCGACGGCAGCGCTGGCAGCGACGGCAGCGCTGGCAGGAACGGCAGCGCTGGCAGGAACGGCAGCGCTGGCAGGAACGGCAGCGCTGGCAGGAACGGCTCGTGCAGGTGCCCCACCACGCTTGACAGGGAGCCGCTGCGCTACCTCGATCCCCGATACTCGGCGGAGACACGAACGCGACGGCGACGCCGGGCGTCGGTCCGGCCGACCAGCACCCGCGAACGCCGCACCAGGTCGGCCGGCAGCCGCCCCGCGCGGCGACCGAGCAGCCAGCCGACCAGGGCCACGTCCAGCAGTGCGCCCGGCACCTTGGTCCTGGTGACCAGGCCGAGGCTGTCCGGCAGGGTGAGGAGGACCAGTCCGGCGGAGCCGGCGTCGAGCAGGGTGGTCACCCGGCCCCGGGGTGCGGCGGCGGCGAGCACGGCGACGCCGGCAAGGGCGTACCAGGGATAGAAGACCGGCCCGAGCAGCGCGGTGGCGAGCAACGCCACCCCGGCGGCCGGGACGGCGGTGGCGACGCCGCCGCGCAGCGCACGCCGCCAGGCGACGAGCAGGATGGCGGCGAGCGCCGCCAGGCCCAGCGACCGGGCCACCCCGACCGCCTCGTCGAACGCCTCCGGCCGGCCCGCCACCCGCAGCCCGTAGCCGACGGCCATGCCGACCCCGGTCGGGATGGAGGACCACTGGACATTCCCGGCGGTCGCCTGCCAGGCGCGCACGAAGCCGAGGCCGAAGCCGGTCAGGGTGGCGAGCAGCAGCACGGTGCCGAGCGCCGCTCCGGCCAGGACCGCCCCGGCCGCGATCCGGCGCCGGGCGGTCCGGGCCCAGGGTACGGCGGCGAGGGCGAACGGCACCACCACCAGCGCGGTGGCCTTGACCGAGGCTGCCGCCCCGAACGCGACACCGGCGACCGCCAGCCGGCCGACCCCGGCAGCCAGCCGAGAGGAGCCCGACACGGCAGCCAACCCGGACGAGCCCGACACGGCAGGAGGCGAGCCGTGTGCGGCGGGCGACCCGGTCGGGGCTGACGAGGCGGCCGCGACGAGCAGGCCGAGGACGACCAGCCCGGCGAGGAGTGCGTCGTTGTGCGCGCCGGAGACGACGTGTACCAGCGGCAGCGGCCCGATCGCGCCCAGCCAGACCACCCTGGCCGGATTCCCGCCGCAGTGCCGGGCCAGCCGGGCACCGGCGGCGGCGCCCAGCAGCAGGCCGGCGACCGCGACCAGGCGGAGCAGCGTCACGGCCAGTGGCAGGTTGCCGCCCGACAGCTTCGCCACGAGCCCCGCGACGAGCAGCCAGAGCGGCCCGTACGGCGCGGGCGCGTCCCGCCACATCGGCGGGACCGACTCCAGCCACCGGCACGGCAGCGCGTCCGGCCCCACGGCGTACGGGTCCAGTCCGGCGGCGACGGTCTGGCCCTGGCAGGCGTACGCGTAGACGTCGGTGCTGCCCAGCGGTGGTGCGAGCAGCAGCGGCAGGGCCCAGAGCGCACCGGTGACGAGCAGCCAGCCCGGTGCGGCGACCGCCCGCAGCCGCCACCAGACGGCGATCAGTCCCCCGGCGCCGAGCAGCCAGAGCCCGACTCCGACCACCCAGCCGGTCCCGCGCTCGGTGGCCGGGCCGGCGAGGTGGGCGCTGGCGGCCATCAGCACACTCCCCGCCAGGCCGAACCAGCGCAGCCGAGCCGGTGGAAGGGGCTGCCGCATCCGGGCAGGGTTGCCAGGAGAGGTTAACCTCCGCCCCGCTGCGGTCTACCGGGCGGCGAACTTTCGCCGACGACCGCGCGCGGGTCCGGCCCCGGGAAATACGACCCTGTAAATATGGCGACACCGCGCCGCGCCTCCGACGGTCAGGATGGTCGCACCGATCGGGATGATCCCTCGTACCGGCCCAGGGCCGGTTCCGTTCGCGCCCGAAAGAGGCTGATGCCCATGTCGAGGGCTGTGCGACGCGCCAGAGTGCTCACCGTGACCGTGGTCGGGATCCTGCTGGCCGCCGGCACCGCGACAGCGGCGGCAGGCCCGGCCGCCGGGCGTTGGCACCTCGACGACTACGGCAGTCCGGTGAGCGAGGCGACCTACATCCAGCCGGTGGGGGCGGTCTCGGTGCGCCAGAGCATCGACGGTGAGGAGCGACCGTGGGTGTTCACCGTCATCGCCGGCCAGCTCTACGCGGTCTGGTCCGACCCGGGTGGACCGCACTGGTTGCCGCTCGGGGCGCCGTCGAAGAGCGAGATCTTCGCCCCGGTCGGGGTGGTCACGGTGCAGGACAACCTCTACGCGCCGCAGCGGCCGTACGTCTTCGTGCAGACCGTCGACGGCCACCTCTGGCTCAACTGGTTCGACGGCGTGCGGTGGCCCTGGCTCGACCTCGGCACCCCGCCACCGACCAAGGTCGCGGACGGCATCGGCGTGGTCTCGGTACGCAACGGCTACGGCCTGCCGCAGCGACCGTACGTCTTCGTGCTCGGCGTCGACGGACACCTCTGGCTCAACTGGTGGGACGGCGGTGGCTGGCAGTGGGCCGATCGGGGCACGCCGAGCGATGGGACCCTGCTGCCCTACGGCACCCGGGTCGGCGTGCTCAACCTACGGCTGGGCCCGGAGGACGCCGACTGGCCGCAGGCGTTCGTGCTGGACAACCAGCGGCGGGTGTGGCGCAACGGCTGGGACGGCAGCCGCTGGACCTGGACCAACCATGGCACACCGCACGGCATGAGCCTGCCGGAGTCCCGGGGCCTCGGCGCGCTGGCCGTACGGGACGCGCCCGATGGTGCCGCGTGGCCGCACGCCTTCGTCGGCGCGTACGGCTACGTATTCGAACTCTCCGGAGCTGGTGGCGAGTGGCAGTGGGTCTACCATCCCGACGCGGTCGGGTTCGAGTTTCTCAACCCGGTCGGGGCGGTCGCCGTGCAGGACAAGCCGAGCGTCGGCGACCGCCCCTACCTGTTCGTCGTCGACCGCTACGGGGGCCCGGTCTGGTCCAACTGGTGGTCGGGCCGCGGTTGGGAGTGGACCGAGCAGGTCGACACCGATGCCGAGATGCTCGGTTACCTGGACTCCGGGGCGGCGGTCACGATCCAGGACACCCCGGAGAGCCCGCAGCGGCCGTACGTCTTCTACTGGTCGTCGAGTTGGCCGAGGCAACTGATGGTCAACTGGTGGGGCTGACCCCGGCGGAGCTTCGCCTCCTCACACACCCGGGGCGGCGTACTCGGGCTGGCGTTCCATGGGCGTGACGGCGCCGGCCGTGGCCGCATGGGCGGCGATCGAGTCGAGGATCTCGGCGGCCCGGACGGCGGTGTTGGAGAGCAGCGAGGAGGAGATGCCGTGGCTGTGCTCGGTGCCGCCACCCTGGAGATAGATGCCGGCCCGCACCTCGGGTCGGGTCCGCAGCCGGTAGTCGCGGTCGACAAGCGCCCGCCCGGCATCGTCGCGCAGGCAGACCTGGGCCGCCTCGCCGAGCAGGTCGAAGGGGTCGACCGGCCGGTATCCGGTGGCGAAGACCGCCACGTCGGCGTCGAGCACCATCTTCTCGTTGGTGACCAGCGACTCCACCACCATCCGCACCCCGTCCGGGGTCCGGACGGTCTCCATCGGGCGGGACAGGTTGAGGATCCGGAGCCGCTCGATGCCGCGTACCTTCTCCTGGTAGACGCGGCGGTAGAGTTCGTCGATGAGCTCCTGGTCGACCACGGAATAGTTGGTGTTGCCGTGGTAGGCGAGCATCATCGCCTTGACCTGCGGCGGGGCGGTGAAGAACTCCTCCACCGCCGCCGGGTCGAAGATCCGGTTGGCGAAGGAGCTGTCGTCGGCCGGGCTGTAGCCGTACCGGGAGAAGACGGCGCAGACCTCGGCGGTGGGAAACTCGCGGTGCAGGTGGTCGACGGCCTCGGCCGCGCTCTGCCCGGCGCCGACCACGACGAACCGGGACGGTGTCGACGGCACCAGGCCGCGCAGGTTGGGCAGCAGGTCGCGGCTGTGCCAGACCCGGGTGTCGAGGGCGATGCCCTCCGGGAGGTAGGGCCGCAGCCCCACGCCGAGCACCAGGTTGCGGGCCCGGTAGCTGACCGGGGCGGTCGAGCAGGGGCCGGTCTGGGCCAGCACCTCGAAGTGGTCCAGCTCGCCGTCCTGCCACACCGGGCGTACGTCCACCACGTCGTGCCCGTATCGGACCATGTCGTCGACCTGCGCCGCCGCCCACTCCAGATAATCGTGGAACTCGACGCGGGACGGGAAGAGGTTCTTGTGGTTGATGAAGTCGATCAGTCGACCACGGCTCTGCAGATAGCAGAGGAAGCTGAACCGGCTGGTCGGGTTGCGAAGCGTCACCAGGTCCTTCAGGAACGACACCTGCATCGTGGCGTCGTCGAGCAGCATCCCCCGGTGCCAACCGAAGGACGGTTGCCGCTCCAGGAAGACCGCGCTGTCGGTCCGGCCGGGCCCGGCGGTGGCCTCGCGGATCGCGATGGCCAGGGCGAGGTTCGACGGACCGAAGCCGATGCCGAGGAGATCGTGGACCTGGGGATCGTCGCTTCGATTGGTTCGTGACATACCTGTCCCATCAGTCTGCCCGCCGGTCGGGCGGCTTGGTGGAGGACTGGATCCGTACGGACCCGGTGCGCTGGCGCGGACGGTCGACCATCCGCGATGTTTAGGTTAGGCTAACCTACACCAAGGTCAAGAACAATATGGACCACTTGGCCAGTCGGACCAGGGCGGAAACGAGTGCAGAGGAGACCGCCGATGCGGGTTGTCATGTTCGGATATCAGACCTGGGGACACCGCACCCTCCAGGCACTGCTGGACTCCGAGCACGAGGTGACCCTGGTGGTCACGCATCCGCGCAGCGAGCACGCGTACGAGAAGATCTGGGACGACTCGGTCGCCGAGCTCGCGGAAAAGCACGACGTGCCGGTGCTGCTCCGCCAGCGCCCCGGAGACCCCGAGCTGATGGAACGGCTCCGGCAGGCCGCACCGGACGTGATCGTGGCGACGAACTGGCGCACCTGGATCCCGCCGGAGATCTTCACCCTGCCGCCGTACGGGACGCTCAACGTGCACGACTCGCTGCTGCCCGCGTACGCCGGGTTCAGCCCGCTGATCTGGGCGCTGCTCAACGGCGAGCGCGAGGTCGGGGTCACCGCACACCTGATGGACGAGACCCTGGACGCCGGTGACATCGTGCTGCAACGGGCCGTGCCGGTCGGCCCGACCGACACCGCCACCGACCTGTTCCACCGCACCCTGGAGCTCTTCGGTCCGATCACCGTGGACGGGCTGGCGCTGATCGCCTCCGGCCGGACCGACTGGGTCAGGCAGGATCGCAGCAGGGCGAGCTTCTTCCACAAACGCTCGATCGAGGAGAGCCGGATCGACTGGAACTGGCCCGCCGACGAGATCGAGCGGCTGGTGCGGGCCCAGTCCGACCCGTACCCGAACGCCTTCACCCACCACGACGGCGCGCGGCTGCGGATCCTCTCCGCGCGGGTCTCGGAGGGCCGCTACGGCGGCACGCCCGGCCGGATCTTCTACCGGGAGGGCGACGGAGTGGTGATCGTGGCCGGCGCCGACGCGCGCCGGGGCCACCGCCCCGGCCTGGCCATCACCCGGGTACGCACCGACGACGGCCGGGACCACGCGGCCACCGACTACTTCCGGACCATGGGCGGTTACCTGACCCGTTATCCGGACGACCGACTGTAGGCGCGGCCGGTCGGTTCTCCGCCGTGCCGGTCAGTTCTCCGCCGTGCCGGTCGGTTCTCCGCCGTGCCGGTCAGTTCTCCGCCGTGCCGGTCAGTTCTCCGCCGTGCCGGTCAGTTCTCCGCCGTGCCGGTCAGTTCTCCGCCGTGCCGGTCAGCAGGGCCACCCCGGTCTCCGGGTCGACCCGCTTGGCCAGGCTCGCCGCCACCTCGGTGACCACCACCTCAAGGGTGGGCCACACCTCGCCGCGCAGCAGGTGGCCACCGACCGTGCTGCCGTCCCGCCGGCCCAGCACCGCGTGCACGTGCAACGCCGGCTCGCCGCGCACCTCGGCGATGTCGCCGACCAGGGAGAGCACCTCGACCTGCTCCGAGACCGGTATCCGCAGGTAGTCGCGGTCCTGCCGGTCGAAGTAGCCGACCTCGGCGCCGGAGAACCCACCGACCGCGGTGACCTGCGCGGCGGAGATCCCCCGGCGCCGGGCCACCTCGTTGACCGCGGCTACCGCCTCCTCGCCCCGCTCGACCGCGATCACCACCACCCGCCGGCCGCTGTCGGCCAGTTCGACGTCGCGCATCCTCCGCCTCCTCGTCTCGGTTACTCCCCTCCTGCCCGCCCCGACCGGTCGGCATGCCTGCCCGCCCGCCCCGACCGGTCGGCATGCCTGCCCGCCCGCCCCGACCGGTCGGCATGCCTGCCGGCTCGACCCGGCCGTCGACCCGGCCGGCGCGCGCGGGGCGAAATCATCGCGTCCGGGGCGGGACCGGGCAGCCGGGCGAGCCCGTTCCCCCGTTCGGCACCGGGGCCGGGGCGCCGCTGCCTACGCTGACGGATGACAGGAAGCCCAGGATTCTCGTCGGGTGAAGGGGGCTGCCGTGACGAATGTTGTCCGGCGTCCCACCCCGGCCGATCCGACGCCGGGGCTGGTGACCGGGGTCCAGGTCCCGAGTTCGGTCGTGCGCACCCAGCCGCCCGAGTTGGGTCCGGACGCGGTCGCGGTCGTGGAGGGGCGGTCGTTCATGGTGAGCAACGCCGCCGGCGACGTCCCGGTCGGCACCATCGGCGGCCTGGTGCACGACGACACCCGGCTGCTCAGCCAGTGGCAGCTCACCCTCGGCGGCGCACCGCTGCTGATCCTCAGCTCGGGACTCATCGACGACAGCTCGGCGGCGTTCTTCCTCACCAACTCGGACCTGCCGCACGTCCCCACCAACAGCGTCGGCATCCGCCGGCAGCGCTTCATCAGCGACGCGATGCAGGAGCGGATCGAGTTGGAGTGCTTTGCCACCGCCGTACGGTCGGTGCAGCTCCGGCTCCGGGTCGGCACCGACTTCGCGGACCTGTTCGAGATCAAGCAGCGGGTGCGGGACCGCTCGGCGAACGTCTCCCGCCAGCACTCGGCCGACGGCTCCGGGCTCTGCTTCACCTACCGCAACAACGACTTCTCGGCGGTCACCGACATCCGGGTCTCCCCGCCGGCCGACCGGGTGGAGGAGAACGACCTGATCTGGGACCTGTGCCTCGAGCCGGGGACCAAGTGGCGGGGCGAGCTGACCGTCGACCTGCCGCGCCGGCCGACCGAGCTGCCCACGCTGCACCGCCGCTTCGGGCAGGGGTTCGACCTGGTCGGCGAGGATCCGACCCGGAGCTGGGAGTTCCACTGTCCGATCCAGGACTTCGACTCCGAGCTGCTGCACAGGGTTCTGGAGAAGTCCAAGATGGATCTGGTGGCGCTGCGGATCGAGCAGATGATCGGCACCGAGACGGTCACCCTGCCGGCCGCCGGGCTGCCCTGGTTTCTCACCATCTTCGGCCGCGACTCCCTGGTCACGGCCTATCAGACGGTCTCCTTCGGGACCCGGCTCGCCCGGGGCACGCTCCGGTCGCTCGCCAACTGCCAGGGCCGGCACCTGGACGACTTCCGGGACGAGGAACCGGGGAAGATCCTGCACGAGGTACGCAGCGGTGAGCTGACCCGCACCGGCGAGAAGCCGCACAACCCCTACTACGGCACCGCCGACGCCACTCAGCTCTGGCTGATCCTGCTCTCCGAGTACTGGCGCTGGACGCTCGACGACGAGCACGTGCGCCAGTTCCGGGCCAACGTGCACGCCGCGCTGCGCTGGATCGACCACTACGGCGACGTGGACCGGGACGGGTACGTCGAGTACGCCACCCGCTCCCCGCAGGGGCTCGGCAACCACTGCTGGCGGGACTCGCCGGACGGTATCGCGTACTCGGACGGCACCATCCCGGTGCTGCCGATCGCGACCTGCGAGATCCAGGGTTACACCTACGACGCGAAACTCCGGGTAGCCGAACTCTGCGACGGCCCGCTGCGGGATCCGGAGCTGGCCGAGCGGCTGCGCACCGAGGCCCACGAGCTCCGGGAACGGTTCAACCGGGACTTCTGGCTCGAACAGCGGGGCGGCTACTACGCGGTCGGCCTGGACGGGGACAAGCGCCCGATCGACTCGATGACCTCCAACATGGGGCAGCTGCTCTGGAGCGGCATCGTGCCGCCGGACCGGGCCCGGGTGGTGGCCGGCCACCTCCTCTCGGAGCACATGTTCTCCGGCTGGGGCATCCGGACCACCTCCACCGAGAACCTCTGTTACAACCCGATCGGCTACCACAGCGGCACCGTCTGGCCGCACGACAACGCCCTGATCGCGCACGGCCTGGCCCGCTACGGCTTCCGGGAGGAGGCGACCCGGGTCATCGTGGCGATGCTGGAGGCCGCCGACGCCTCCGGGCATCGACTGCCGGAGGCCTTCGCCGGGTACGACCGCTCGTACGGGCGCAAGCCGGTGCCGTACCCGACCGCGTGCACCCCGCAGGCGTGGGCGAGCGCGGCGCCGCTGCTCTTCCTGCGTACGCTGCTCGGCCTGGAGGCGCGCGACGGCCGGCTCCGGCTCGATCCGAGGCTGCCGGCGGACTTCGGCCGGGTCACGTTGGGCAGGTTGCCGGCCTTCGGCAAGCACTGGGACGTGGAAGCGATCGGCGACCAGGGACATGTCCGACTGACTGACCGACCGACCGACTGACAGGGATGACCCGACCCGGACGAGGAGATGCGGAGCGTACCTGCGGATCACCGTTCCGTGATGAGAGAGTGACCTCATGACCGGAACGAACGCACCGGGCGGCGGAGCCGGCCTGCTCGTCGACAAGGTCGCGTTCCTGATGGGTGCGGGTCGCGGGATCGGGGCGGCCGCCGCCCGGCTCTTCGCCCGGGAGGGCGCCACCGTGGTGCTGGCCGCCCGGACCGAGGCCGAACTCGCCGGCGTGGTCGGGGAGATCCGCGACGCCGGCGGGACCGCCGACTACGTGCTCGCCGACCTGACGCAGGGCGGCAGCATCCAGGCGGCCGTGGAGGGGGTGATCCGGCGGCACAGCCGGCTCGACGTGGCGCTCAACAACGGCGGAGTCTCGATACCGCACACCCCGATGGTGAACGCGACCGAGCAGAACTTCGACCTGGTCACCACGGTCAACTACCGAGGGCTCTTCCTCTCGATGACCGCCGAGATCCGGGCGATCCGGGCGACCGCCGGATCCGGGGCGATCGTCAACGTCAGCAGCGTCGGCAGCCTGCGCGGCGCGCCGGGACTGGGGCCGTACGCCGCCGCCAAGCGGGCGGTGAACAGCCTCACCGAGACCGCCGCCGCCGAGTACGGGCCGGAGGGCATCCGGGTGAACGCCATCGCCCCGGGCACCACGATGACCGGGGTGATCCGGCAGTGGGCCGACGACGAGCCGGGGGCCGTCGACCGCCTCAACGCGCTCACCCCGCTGCGCCGGGCGGCCGAGCCGGCGGAGATCGCCGAGGCGGCCGCCTGGCTGCTCAGCGACCGCGCCTCCTTCGTCACCGGCGTCTGCCTGCCGGTCGACGGCGGCCTGCGCGCCTGAACCCGAACCACGCACCCGAAGCCGACTCAGCGCAGCGGCAGCACCGAGTCGGTGAGCCGGCCGCGCGGCCGGTAGACCGCACACATCACCGTACGGTCGCCGTCCGCCCAGGTCTGTTCGGTGGGCAGCACGGGATAGAAGTCGAGGGTGCCGTCGGCCCCGTCCGGCCAGCGCCGCTCGAAGTAGGTCCGGCAGCCCTGCCAGCCGAAGCCGGCGAGCCGGGCGCGGTCCCACGGCCCGTCGGCGGCCCGGAGGAAGCCGTACGACTGGTTGTCTGCGCCGGACTCGCAGGGCTCGTACCGGACGACCACCTCGCCGGCCTCCGGGGAGTACGCCGGGTCGGAGAAGCACTCGCCACCCTCGATGGTCAGCACGCCGGTGGTCTGCGCCGTGATGAACGCGTCCCCCTTGGCGACGGGCGGCGAGACCGTGGGGTCGATCGCGGCGACCGCGGCGAGGGTGCCGACGGTGGCGGCCACCGCCCAGCGGCGGGACGGCAGTTTCATCGGGCTCCGTACACGGTCGGTGGTCACGGGTCGGTGGTCACGGGTCGGTGGTCACGGGTCGGTGGTCACGGGTCGGTGGTCACGGGTCGGTGGTTCGGCGGCCGGGGCGGGAGACCTGGGCGGGCCAGGGACGCAGGCGGTGCGACCGAGGCACGGAGACATCCGTGCCGCCGGCATGGTAGGTGCGCCAGGGTGAACGGACGGTGCCCCCGCGGTGGCCTGCCGGCGCCCGGCGAGTGAAGCCGAGCCCCGTCCGCAGCCTGTTGATCATGAATTAACCCGCTGCTCAGACGCGTTAACCGGGCGTCCAGTCGACGGCCGACCCCCGGTCGTCCACCTCTGCGTGAATGCGCTTTGGCCACCGGCTGCGGGCCGGCGGCACCATCCACTTTCACCGGAAAGGTGAGCTCTGTAGTGAGTGACGTCAAGAAACCCTGGATCACGGGTTCCCGGCGGGCCAGGCTGGCGGCGGTCGGCGCCGCCGCCATGCTCGTCGGCGGTTTCGCGCTGAGCCCGGTGGCGTTCGGTGACGCCGCGCCGGGCAAGTACCCGGCGGCGGAGATCCACCGGCCGTCCCCGATGCCCGACCGCATCATCCTCATCCCGACCACCACCCCGGCCACCTCGCAGCGGGTGAGCTGGCGGGCCGAGGCCACCCCCGAGTGGGCCCAAGCGGAGATCCTGGAGGCACCCGCCGCGCTCGGCCAGGTGGCGCCGCCCCCCGGCGCCGTCTCGGTGGTCAAGGCGACCTCGACGCAGTCGGTCAACACCTCCCTCGGGTACGCCTCGACCTACCACGCCGTGGAGTTCGTCGGCCTCAAGCCCGGCACCCGCTACACCTACCGGGTCGGCGACGGCACCAACTGGAGCCCTTGGACCGACTTCACCACGGCCAGCGCCGACGCACAGCCCTTCTCGTTCATCTACTACGGCGACGCGCAGAACTACCTGGACTCGGCGCTGCCCCGGGTCTTCCGGCAGGCGTTCGCGGACCGCCCGCAGGCCAAGATGATCGTCAACGCCGGTGACCTCATCGACTCCGCCAACAGCGAGGAGCAGTGGGGGCAGTGGTACCAGGCCGGCGGCTTCATCGACGGCCAGATCAACAACCTCTCGATCCCCGGTAACCACGAGTACAGCGGCGGCGCGCTGTCGTCGTTCTGGGCGCCGCAGTTCCCGTACCCGGACAACGGGCCGGCGGGCTGGCCGGCGGAGCTGGCCAAGACCGCATACACCCTCGACTACCAGGGCGTACGCTTCATCGGCCTGAACACCAACGTGCAGGGCATCCCGGACATCATGGCGGCGCAGACCGCCTGGCTGGAGGGGCTGCTCAAGGAGAACCCCAACAAGTGGACCGTGGTGACCTTCCACCACCCGGTCTACTCGACGGCGGAGGGCCGGAACAACCCGGTCGTCCGGGACCAGTGGGGTCCGCTCTTCGAGAAGTACGGCGTGGACCTGGTGCTCCAGGGGCACGACCACACGTACGGTCGGGGCAGCGTCAGCTCCTCCCGCCGGTCGCTCTCGGTGCACGACAGCACCGTCTACGCGGTGTCGGTCTCCGGCGGCAAGATGTACGACGTCGACGGTTCGGTCTGGACCGGCAACGACGCCGACATCATGAGCCAGGCCGAGGACAAGCAGCTCTACCAGCTCGTCGACGTCACCGCCGACAGCATCCGGTACGAGGCCCGCTACGCCAACGGCCAGCGCCACGACGGCGTGATCATCCGGAAGAACGCGGCCGGTGAGCGTACCGTCAACGAGCTGCGTACCCGGGAGAACACCACCGGCGAGCAGGTCGCGGTCAACAAGACCATCGTCGAGGCCAAGGGCAGGGTGAAGGTCTCCGCGTTCGGCTACGACCCGGGCGAGGAGGTCACCGTCTACCTGCGCAACACCAGGAGCGGTGCGCCGGTCTTCATCGGCTACCGGAAGGCAGACGAGTTGGGTCGGCTGACCTACTCCTTCGCGCTGCCGCCGTCGGCCAGGAAGAACAGCACCCACGTGGTCTTCCTGGACAGCGAGAACCAGCAGATCACCAGCCCGGTCATCACCGTGACCAAGTAGGTCCCGCCGTCCCCGGACCACCGCCGGCAGCGGTGGTCCGGGCGCGGTCCGTAGCCGTACGTCAGGAGATCCCGTCCTTGATCGCCCGCATCCCGTCGCCGGTCGCCGCGCTCCGCCCGGCCGGCCTCGCCGGTCTCGCCGGTCTCGCCGCGCTGGCCCTGCTCGCCGTGCCGGCACCACCGGCCGCCGCGCACCCGTTCGGCCCGCCCTCGATCGCCCGGGTCAGTGTGCACGGCCCGAGGGTCGAGATCTCCTGGCTCGCCGCCGAGGACGACTGGGTGGCGCTCGGCCAGTCCCTCGGCGCCTTCGAGGACCCGGCGCTCGGCCCGGTGGCGACCGACCTCACCGGGGAGCAGAAGCTCCAGCGCTCCGCCCTGGTCCACGACTATCTGCTGGCCCGGATCACGGTGCGGCAGGCCGGCGCCCCGTGCCCGGGCCGGCTCGAAACCCTGGACCGGCTGCTCAGCCAGGGTGCCCGGCTCAGCTTCGACTGCCCGGCCGACGTGGTCGACCTCGACGTCACCGTCGGCGCGCTGACCGACCTCGACGAGGCGTACCGGACGATGCTGACCAGCCAGACCCCGGCCTCCCCGGAACGGGCCCTCTTCACCGCCGCCGAGCAGACCCACCGGGTACGCTTCACGCCCGGCGCGGGTGGCCTGCCGGCGAGCAGCGTCCGCACCCTGGCCGGCGTTGGTGCGGCCCTGCTGGTCGCGGTGGCGGCCCTGGTCGTGGTACGACTGCGTCGGCGTGCCCGGAGCAGTGCCCGGAGCAGCTCGTGACCGGCTTCGACGCCCGGCTGGTCGCCCTCTTCGACGGCCGGGAGGTCTTCTGGATCGCCCTCGTCGTGGCGCTCGGCGTCGGCGCCGCACACGCGGTCGCCCCCGGCCACGGCAAGAGTGTCACCGCCGCCTACCTGATCGGCACCCGGGGACGCTACCGGGACGCGATCCGGCTCGGCGTGATCGTGGCGGCGATGCACACCCTTTCCGTCCTGGTTCTGGCGCTCGCCTGGGTCGGGCTCAGCGGTGCCGCGAGCCTCGGCACCAGGACGGTGACGGCGTGGATGCAGGTCGCGGCCGGGCTGCTGGTGATCGGCGTCGGCGCCCAGCTGACCTGGCGCCACCTGCGCGGCCGGCACCACGACCACGACCACGATCACCACCACGCCCACGATCACCACCCCGACCACAGTCACGCCCACGAGCACAGTCACGCCCACGAGCACAGCCGCGCCCACGAGCACGTCCTCGTCGGTCACGGACCCGAGCCCGGCCACACACACGACCCCGGCCACACACACGAGAACGGGCACGGGCACGAGAACGGGCACGGGCACGGCGTACCCGGGCCGACGGATCCGTGGTCGCGGCGCGGGCTGACCCTGCTGGCGCTCTCCGGTGGGCTGCTGCCCTCGCCCTCCGCCTTCCTGGTGCTGGTCAGCGGCCTGCTCACCGGACGCGCCCTGGATGCGCTGGTCCTGGTGCTCGCCTTCGGCGTCGGGATGGCCGGCACGCTGACCGGGGTCGGCGTGGCCACCATCCGTGGCGCCGCGATGCTGGGCGGGAGCCTCCGGCGGTGGCCGGTGGCGGCGACCGCCGGCGCCTGGTTGCCCGCGGTCGCCGGTGCGGCGGTGAGCCTCGGCGGCTGCCTCTACCTGGTCGCCGCCGTCTCGGTGCTGACCAGCTGATTCCGGGCCGGCGGGGGCGCACCCTGGCCCAGGCTGCCGGGAAGGGGCACCACCAACCGGGGGAAGGCAGATGGCGGGACCGCGGCGGGTGGCCGTACTCGGGCTGGGCGGCATGGGCCGGCCGATGACGGCGAGACCGAACGGATCGCCGGGCTGGTCCGCGAGCAGCGCCCCGACGTGGTCCTGCTCGACGCGCCCGTGGCGGGGACCCGGGGCCCGGCGGAGGAGCGTCGACTGGTCGTCCTCGCCTCCGGCCCGGAGCAGGCCCGGGAGCGGATCGGCCGGGACGAGTACGCGGCGCAGTACCCCCTCTCGCTCGCGCTCAAGGACGTCAACCTGGCGCTCTACGAGGTCGACATCGACCGGTTCGGGGTCGCCAGCAGCCTGGCCGCGCAGTGGCAGCGGGCGGTGGAACACGGCCTCGGCGACGAGGACCTCACCGTGCTGGCCCGCGCACTCTAGCTAGGCGATCCGGTAACCGATTCCGGGTGTCGTCTCGATGACGGGCGGCTCGCCGAGTTTGCGTCGCAGTCGTCCCACTGTCACCGTGGCAGTGTTGGTGAAGGGGTCGGCGTTTTCGTCCCAGACCTGTTCGAGCAGGGTTTCGGTGCTCAGGAAGCCGGGGCTTGTCCGCAGTAGTGCTTCCAGTACTGCGAACTCCTTCACGGAGAGATCGAGTTGCCGTCCGTCACGAACGGCGGTGCGGCGTACCGGGTCGAGTTCGATTCCGGCCGCATGTAGCGTTCGGGGCCGCGCGTGCGGCTTGCGGCGGGCCAGCGCGTGGATGCGCAGGATCAGTTCCGGGAAGTGGAAGGGTTTGGCGAGGTAGTCGTCCGCGCCCAGGGTCAACCCGCTGACCCGGTCGCCGGGCGCACTCGCCGCGGTCAGCATCAGTACCATCGGCCGGTCCGCCTGTTTGGTGATCATCTGGCACAGTGTGTCGCCGTGCAGGCCGGGTAGATCCCGGTCCAGGACCACCACGTCGTGCGTGGTGAGGTCGAGCTTGGCAGCGGCGGCCAGCCCGTCGTGGGCGAGGTCGACGGCCATCCCCTGGTCGCGTAGCCCTTCGGCGACGACCTCGGCGAGGGCGTGGTCGTCTTCGACGACGAGGATCCTCATGCCGGCACCGGCACCTTCGCAGCCGGAAGCGTGATCGACACGCGCAGGCCGCCCTGTGGCCGGGCGAGCAGGGTGAGCTGGCCTCGGTGGGCGGCGGCGACGGCGGCCACGATGGACAGGCCGAGCCCCGAGGAGCCGGTGCGCGCACCAGCGAGCCGCTCGAAGGGTTGTGTCAGCCGGTCGACCTGTCGCTGGTCGAGGACCTGCCCGCCGGTCTCGACGACGAGTACCGTCTCCTCCTCGCTCGTGGACCCGGTGATCCGGATCCATCCGTCGTTCTCGTTGTGCGTCACGGCGTTGTCGACGACGTTGCCCACCAGCCGTGCCAGCAGTGCCGGGCTGCCCCGGGTCGCCGTTTTCGGTGGCACGTCCACCGTTACGCTCAGTCCCTTTGTCTGCACGTCGGCGGACCTTTCGCGCACCGCCGCGCCGATGAGGTCGCCGAGGTCGACCGGGGCGGCGTCGGCCAGTGCGCCGTGTTGCGTCCGGGCCAGCACGAGGAACCCGTCGAGCAGGTGATCGACCCGGTCCAGCTGTGTGCGTAGCCGGTCCGCGAGCGCCACCGTCGAGGCGGGCGGATCGGCCTTGGCGGCCGCGACGTCCAGCGACGCCCGCATCGTCGCCAGCGGCGTACGCAGTTCGTGGGAGGCATTGGCTACGAAGCGGCGCTGCGCGGTGAACGACGCCTCAAGTCGTTCGAGCAGTTCGTCGACGGTGTCAGCGAGGTCTTTCACCTCGTCGGCCGGTCCGGTGACGGCGAGCCGCTGATCCAGACTGTCGGCGGAGATGCGTCGCGTGGTGCCGGTGATGAGCCGCAGCGGCCGCAGGACGCGTTTGGCCAGCACCCGGCCAAGCACCAGGGAGACGACCGCCATCACGATCAGCGCCACCAGCGAGCCGGCCAGGAGCTGGCGGGCCTGCTGGGCGTGCACTGCGGCCAGTTGGTTGTCCAACTCCCGGATGCGCTGCTGCATCGCGTCAAGGCCGCCCTCGGTGGGCGGATTCCCGGCCGGGGCAACGTCGCTCAAGCTGCCGCCGGAGAGCAGAAGGGTCAGGCCGAGCAGCCCGATACCGGACAGCAGGAACACGACGGCATACAAGATCGTAAATCGTGCCCCCACGGTACCGCCGCGCAGCCTGGTCATGCCTCCCAGCATGCGCCGCGGGACCTAACACCGGCATGACGAGACCGGTTCGGGCCGTGTTAGACGCCGATCCGTAGAACGATCGGCATGTCGACCACCGAACTCCTGCGGCGCGAGTGGACCACGTTCCGTCGCCCGGGCCGCCTGATCGCCCTTGGCGCGGCGGCCCTCACCGTCGTCGCGCTGGGCCTGCTGTTCACCTCCGGCACACGCTCGTCCTGCGATGGCCCCTGCCCGACCGTTCCCATCACCGGCGACGGCTCCCTCGTCAGCGACCGGTTCTGGTTCCTGCACAGCGACCTCGGCCGCGAGGGCGGCATCACGGTCCGGATGACGTCGATGACCGGGACGATCACCTACCCACCGCCGAGCCACGACCGGATCGTGCCCGGGCTGGTGCCGTGGGCCAAGGCGGGAATCATCGTCAAGGACGGCGTGCGGCCAGGATCGCAGTACGCGGCGCTCATGACTACCGGCAGCCACGGCGTTCGCTTCCAGTACGACTACAAGCACGACGTCGCCGGCAGCACAGGCAGCGTCTCGCAGCAATCCCCGCGCTGGCTCCGCCTGACCCGCTCGGGCGACACCATCAGCGGCGCAGAGTCGGCCGACGGCCATCAGTGGCACACCGTCGCAACGGCGACGCTCGAAGGGCTGCCGGACACCGTGCAGGTCGGCCTCTTCGCCGCCTCCCCCGGCGACCTCACGCTCCGCAAGGTCGGCCTCGGCGGCGCGATCGAAGAGGTCCGGTTCACCCAGGCTGTCGGCGTCTTCGACAACGTCGTCCTCACGGGTGGGGCGAGCGTCACGGGTGGGGCGAGCGGCACGTGGCGCAGCGACTCGGTCGGCCAGATGAACCACACCGACTGGGAGAAGTACCACAACGCCTCGGGAGCCGTGGACAAGGACGGCACCATCACGGTCAGCGGCACCGGCGACATAGGGCCGGTCAGCGAGGAGGGCGCGCGTACCATCGAGAACACCCTGCCGGGCCTGGCCGTCGCGCTGATCATCGTCCTTGTCGTCGCGGCCCGCTACGGGACCCGTACGGCTGGCCAGACGGACGACCGGCGGACGATTGTCGCCCGGGCGACAATCGTCGGAGCAGCCAGCTCCGTCACCGGTCTGATCGCCATCGGCGTCGTCCTCCCGGTGGGCATGGCGATCCTGAACCGCAACGGCATTCCGGTGCCGCCGGTGCCAGTACTGACCGGCGCCCGGGTGATCGTCGGCCTCGCGGCAGTGCTCGCCCTCTGCGCGGTCCTCGCGTACGGGCTCGGCGTGTGGCTACGCCGCAGCTGGGCGGCGAACCTCGTCGCACTGTCGCTGGTCGCCCTGCCCTACATCGTCACGGGGTTCCCGCTGCTCCCTGACGTGGTCTCCGAATGGCTGCTGCGACTCACCCCGGCCGCGGGCTTCGCCGTCAAGCAGACCACGGTGGAATATCCACAGGTGACCGCGCACTACGCGCCGTCGGCCGGGTACTTCCCGCTCCCTTGGTGGGCCGGACTCACCCTGCTTTGCGCATACATGATGATCGTGGTGTGTATCGCCCTCAGCCGCAGTCCGGCTGCGGTGATCGCGGCCGATGCGAGCAGCAGGTGGACCAGCGGGTGACGGAACCGGCTCATGACTTTCAGCATCAGTCTGCCGCCCTGGCCGGCGGGCGAGCTGTTGGCTCGAACCGCGCCTGCCGCTCCGCGACCTGCCGGTCAGGCAGGTCGAGGCGGAGCTGCTCGGGGCGGGCTGAGCCGACACCTGGGCGGCGGGCGGGGGCCGCCCATCGCCTCATCGGTTTTCGTCGATCATGCTGCCGTCGGCCGTCCGGTCCTTGACCAGGGGGGTGGCAGCGGTGGGGTCGTTCAGGATCGGGGCTGGCACGCCGCGCAGGAAGTGCGCGAAGAAGGCTGAGGTGAGCCGGCGGCAGGGCGGGAGATCGGGCGTCGGTCTGGCGTGTTCCGGTCAGGACGGTCGCGCCACTGGCATCATGGTCGGCGGCATCGATCCCGACCCTCCCCCGCCCCCATGGAGATGACGATGACCAGTCAGCCGTCCATCGGCCGCCGACAGTTTCTCACCGGCGCGCTCGCCACCGCCGCCGCGGTCGCCGCCCCGGGATTGATCGCCGGATGCGACGGCGGCGGCCGGGCCGACGGCGACGACCCGAACGAGGCGAGCGGCTCGGCGCCGCTGCCCAGCTATTTCCCGTACACCGGGGTCACCCCGGACCTGCGTGGAAACCCGCAGGGCCTGTTGGACGCCTTCCTGAAATATCCGGACCCTCCGGTACGGGCAACCGACGGCCCGCCCGGCGACGGCGGCCAGATCTCCGCCTTCGTCCTCACCAACTCCCCGCTGCCGCCGCCCGCCTCCGAGAACCCGTTCTGGCAGGAGCTGAACCGGCGGCTCGGCGTCGACCTGCGGTTGACCGTGGTGCCGAACGCCGAGATGGCGGACCGGTTCTCCAGCCTGATCGCCGGTGCCGAGCTGCCAGACGTCATCGTGCCGGCGCTCTACACCCCCAACGGCCTGCCCGCCGGCGTGTCGAACCTGCCGGCCTGGCTCGCCGCCGAGTGCCAGGACCTGACGCCGTACCTCTCCGGCAGCGCGGTGCAGGAATATCCGTTCCTGGCCAACCTGCCGACCGACGCCTGGCGGGACTGCCGCTACAACGGCGGCATCTACGGGCTGCCGGTGCCCCGGGGCGTCGGTGGCACCCTGATGATGCGCCGGGACGACCTGTTCCGGGAGCTCGAGGTCGATCCGCAGCCGGGGAGCTTCGCCGAGTTCCGGGCGACCTGCCGGGAGATCACCGACGCGAGGGCGGAGCGCTGGGCGCTGGCCACCATGCCGATGGACTTCGTCCGGCAGATGCTCGGCAACCCGTGGCGGTGGGCGTTGGAGGGCGGCAAGCTGGTCAGCGCGTACGAGCGGGAGGAGTTCAGCCAGGCGCTCGCCGACACCGCCCGGCTGGTCAGGGACGGCGTGATCCACCCGGAGAGCTTCGGCGCCAATCCCGCCACGAAGAAGTGGTTCAACGACGGCAACGCGATGCTGATCGCTGACCGCTACACCGCCTGGCCGCAGTTCTATGCCGAGAACACCGCCGGTCCCGACTTCGACATCGGCGGGATGCGCCCGCCACAGCACTCCGGTGGCGGGTTCGCCGCCACCTGGCAGGCGCAGGCGACCAACAACTTCACGGTGCTCAAGAAGGCCGACGAGCGCCGGATCCGGGCACTGCTGCGGGTCTGCGACTGGCTTGCCGCGCCCTTCGGCACCGAGGAGTGGCTGTTCCGCCGCTACGGCGTCGCCGGGGTGCACTACCAGATGACCGGCGGCGGACCGGAGCTGACCCGGGACGGGGTGAACCAGACGGCGCTCGGCATCCGGTACATCGTGGACGCCCCCGATGTGATCTTCGTGCCGGGCGAGCCGGAGGCGACCCGGAAGTCGTACGAGTACCAGGCATCGATCATCCCCACCGCGCTCCGGGACCCCACCCTCGGGCTCTTCTCCGACGCCTGGTCGCGGCGCTCCGGTCAGCTCGGCACCCTGATCGGGGACGCGCAGCGGGAGATCCTCGCCGGCAACCGGCCGGTCTCCGAATGGGCCGACGTCGTCCGGCAGTGGCGGGAGGCCGGCGGCGACCAGGTCCGGGTCGAGTTCGAGGAGGCGCTGGCGAACAGCGTCGACTGAGGGGCCGACACAAGGGTCCCGGAACATTCCGAACAGGATCCCGAAATGTTCCGGCCACTCCCCGGCGGTCTCGCTGCTCCGCTGCCCAGGGCGCCGGGTGCTCTGCTCGTCCGACACGCGCCGGGACCATTGCCCTTGACCCGACGACAGCGACTTCCTTAGATTCCTGTTCCGGAACGTCTCCGATAAGTTCCGCAGCCCACATTGCGGAGCTACCCACCTCACGGCCCGGAGCACGGCATGCCCAGACCCACCACCACTCCTGCCGGTCCGCCGGCGCCGCCCTTCCGTCGACCCGTCGGCCCGCGAGCCTGCCGGGTCCTGCTCTCCCTGGTCCTCGCCGTCACCGCGGCACCCACCGTCGCCGCCTCCCCCGCCGCGGCCAGCGGCGACCGGGGCGGAGACGCCGCGCCCACCCGCGGCTTCGTCTCCACCCGGTCGAAGCCCGGCAGCCTGCCGCTGGTCGACCGCGGCCGGGCCGCGACCCTGGTGGTGAGCGCCGACGACCACCCCGGCGTGGTCCGGGTCGTCGGCGACCTGCGGTCCGATGTCGAGCGGGTCACCGGGGTGCGACCGGCGGTCGCCACCGACCGGGTGCCGGCACACGGCGAGGTGGTGCTGGTCGGCACGATCGGCAGGAGTCCGCTGATCGACCGGCTGATCGCCACCCGCAGGCTCGACGTGCGTGGCATCGCCAACCGCTGGGAGACCTCGCTCCAGCAGATCGTCACGAACCCGTTCCCCGGCGTCCGGCGCGCCTTCGTGATCGCCGGCAGCGACCAGCGCGGCACGATCTTCGGGGCGTACGAGGTGTCGAAACAGATCGGCGTCTCGCCCTGGTACTGGTGGGACGACGTGCCCGCCCGGCACAGCGACGAGCTGCACCTGCTGCCCGGCCGGCACAGCCAGGGCACCCCGGCAGTGCAGTACCGGGGCTTCTTCATCAACGACGAGAACCCGGCGCTCGGCACCTGGGCGCCGAACTTCTTCGGCCCCGGCCTGGCCCCCGGCTATCCCGGCGGCTTCAACCGGCACTTCTACGCCAGGGTCTTCGAGACCATGCTCCGGCTCAGGGCCAACTATCTCTGGCCGGCCGTCTGGGGACGTGCCTTCGCCGAGGACGACCCGGCCAACCACGCCACCGCCAAGGAGTACGGCGTGGTGATGGGCACCTCGCACGAGGCGCCGATGATGCGTGGCATCGAGGAGTGGAACCGGCACGCCGGTGGCGGCACCGACCCGTACGGCGGTAACGGCGAGTGGAGCTTCCGGCGCAACGCCGAGGCCCTGCAGGGCTACTGGCGGGACGGCATCGAGCGGATGGCGGAGCAGGACTTCGAGGGCGTGGTCACGCTCGGCATGCGCGGCAACGGTGACGTCAGCCTCCCCGACGGCGACGGCATCGAGCTGATGGAGAGCATCATCGCCACCCAGCGGGAGATCCTCGCCGACGTCGGCGACCGCGAGCTGGCCGACATCCCGCAGGTCTTCACGCTCTACAAGGAGGTCCAGCGCTACTGGGACCGGGGCATGCGCCCGCCGGACGACGTCACTGTGGTCTTCTGCGACGACAACTGGGGCAACATGCGGAAGCTGCCGGACCAGAGCCTGCCGGCCCGTCCCGGCGGCTACGGCATGTACTACCACTTCGACTACGTCGGCGGCGGCCGGAACTACAAGTGGGTCGACACCATCAACCTGGCCAGCACCTGGGAGCAGCTCCACCTGACCTACACCTACGGGGTGGACCGGCTCTGGGTGGTCAACGTCGGCGACATGAAGAACGAGGAGCTGCCGCTGCAGCTCTTCCTCGACTACGCCTGGGACCCGTCGAGCATCCCGATCGAAAAGCTCGACGACTGGCAGCGGGCGTACGCGGCGCAGAACTTCCCCGACCGGTACGCCGCCGAGATCGGTGACATCCTGCACGAGTACGGCCGGCTCCAGGCCCGGCGCAAGCCGGAGCTGCTGAACCGCCGGATCACCGTGGACCCGGCGAAGGACCCGGCCACCGACTCCTCGGCGGTGGTCTACACCGACGACAACCCCTACAGCCTCAGCGCCTACCAGGAGATGCGCGGGGTGGTGCGGGAGTGGGCGGAGCTGGCCGAGCGGGCCGAGCGGATCCGGGCGCGGCTGCCGGAGGGCTACGACGACGCCTACCACCAGCTCGTCCACTACCAGGTGACGGCGACGGCGAACCTCTACGCGCTGCGGGAGGCGCAGTTCACCAACCTGCTCTACGCCGCACAGGGGCGGGCCGCCACCAACGCCATGGCCGACCTCGCGCAGCAACGCTTCGACGCCGACCAGGCGATGTCCGACTACTACAACAACACGCTGGCCGGCGGAAAGTGGCAGGGCTTCCAGACCCAACCCAAGATCGGGTACGGCGACATCGCGCGCTACGGCCCGAACGCGCCGTGGCAGCAGCCGGAACTCGACAACCAGGCGCTGCCGGACGCCTTCTATCCGCACCTGCGCCGGATCGAGGTGCCGGCAACCGCCGAGCTGGGTGTCGCGATCGACGGTTCGGAGAAGTACTGGCCGGCCGAGCCGGGACCGGCGGTGCTGCCGACGTTCAGCCCCTACCAGAGCCAGCCGGGGCAGTACCTCGAGGTCTTCAACCGGGGCTCCGTGCCGTTCGACTACACCGTGCGGGCGGCGGCGCCCTGGCTGAAGCTGAGCCGGACCGGCGGTCGGGTCACCGACCAGGTCCGGATCGAGGTCCGGGTCGACTGGCGGCACGCGCCGGCCGGCCACACGACCGTGCCGATCACGGTCACCGGCCCCGACGGCGCCAGCGTGGTCGTGCGGGCCGAGGTGGAGAACCCGCGCGGCCTGCGCCCGAGGGGGCACGTCGAGGCGAACGGCTACGTCTCGATCCCGGCCGCGCACTACAGCCGGGCGGTGCACACCGGCGGGGTGTACTGGAAGCGGATCCCGGACCTCGGCCGGACCGGTGACGGCCTGACGCCGTTTCCGGTCACCGCCGCCAGCCGGACCCCGGGCGGGCAGAGCCCGCGCCTGGAGTACGACCTGACGCTCACCTCGGCCGGACCGGTGAAGGTCACGGCGTATCTGTCGCCGCGCAACAACGTGCTGCCGACCGAGGGGCTGCGCTACGCCGTCTCGATCGACGGCGCCGCGCCGCAGACCGTCAACGTCACCACCGCCACCGGGGCGAACGACACCTCGATGAACCGGCAGTGGGAGCGGAACACCTCGCAGAACGTCAACGTCACGACGACCACGCACACCGTCGACGGGCCGGGCGTACACACCCTGAAGTTCTGGATGGTCGACCCGACCGTCGTGGTGCAGCAGCTCGTGGTGGAGACCGCCGAGTTGCCGTACAGCTATCTCGGTCCGCCGGAGAGTCGGCGGACCGGCCGCTGAGGGCCGGGGCCCGTCCCAGCTGCTCCATCGGCGGTCCGCCCGGTCCGGACGGGTCGGGCGACCGCCGCCAGCAAATTGAAACTTTTCAATCAAGACAACGCGGCGCCCGAGTCCCGACCGCCGCCTGCGGCCCCGACGACGGGCACGGCGGGGTTGAAAAGGTTCATCCAGCGGCCTCGGCGACACCCCGCGACATCATAGGATCGCCGAACCGAAGAGAGAGGAATGCCCATGCGTCGAAGCCCACGCCGGCTGTTCGCCGCCGCGGCCCTGACCGCGCTGAGCCTGGTCGCCACCGCCTGCGGTGCGCCGGAGAGCGCCGCACCGGGACCGACCGGCGGCGCGGTGCCCGACAAGCCCGGCTCGCCGGTCCAACTGAACATCCTCGACGTCGCCGGCAACCTGCAACTCACCCAGTCCATGATCGACGATTTCGTCGCCGGCAACTCCGACACGGTGTCGAAGGTGACGTACTCCAAGTCGCCCTCGCCGGAGCTGGTCGGCAAGGTCAAGGCGCAGCAGGACGCGGGTCGGGTCGAGATCGACCTCGTGCTGACCGGTGTGGACGGGCTCGCCGCCGGCATCGACCAGGAGCTCTGGCTGCCGCTGCTGCCCACCCACGCCGACCGGCTGCCCGGGATGGCGAACTACCTGCCGGGCGCGGCCGCGATGCAGGAACTGGCCCGCGACCACGGGGTGACCATCACCTACTACCCCTCCGGGCCGCTGATCGAATATCTGCCGTCGAAGGTGCCGAACCCGCCGACCAGCGCGCAGGCGCTGCTCGACTACGCCAGGGCCAACCCCGGCGCCGTGCAGTACGCCCGCCCGTCGAACTCCGGCCCCGGCCGCACCTTCCTGATGGGCCTGCCCTACCTGCTCGGTGACTCGAACCCGAAGGACCCGGTGAACGGGTGGGACAAGACCTGGGCGTACCTGGCCGAACTCAACAGGTACATCACGCTCTATCCGTCCGGCACCGGCGAGACGATGAAGAACCTGGCCAACGGATCGGCCAAGATCATCGTTTCCACCACCGGCTGGGACATCAACCCGCGGGTGCTGGGCACCGTGCCCGAGGAGGCGAAGGTCGGCACCCTGGAAGGCTTCCACTGGGTCACCGACGCGCACTACGCGGTGATCCCCAAGGGAGTCTCGACGGACAAGCAGGCCGCCATCCTCGCCCTGCTGGCCCACATCCTGACCCCGGAACAGCAGGCCAAGGCGTACGACCAGGGTTACTTCTACCCCGGGCCGGCGATCCGGGACGTGCCGCTCGCCATGGCGCCGGAGGCCAGCCGCCAGGCGATCGAGCGGTACGGCCGGCCGGAATACGAGCAGCTGATCGCCAACAACCCGCTCGAGGTGCCGCTCGACGCCAAGGCGCTGGTCGAGGCGTTCAGCCGGTGGGACCGGGAGATCGGCGGCGCAAAGGTGAAGAAGTGAGTGCGAGGAGTGAGCCGGGCCTGCGAGCCCCGCAGTCACGAACAGAAGGTGGGGACACGTGAGTGCGAGGAGTGAGCCGGGCCTGCGAGCCCCGCAGTCACGAACAGAAGGTGGGGACACGTGAGTGCGAGGAGTGAGCCGGGTCTGCGAGCCCCGCAGTCACGAACAGAGGTGAAGACGTGACGTTCGCCGAGCTGCGACTGGAGGGCGTCGGCCGGAGCTTCGCCGGGCACGACGCGCTGACCGATCTCAGCCTGACGGTCCGGCGCGGGGAGTTCATCGCCCTGCTCGGGCCGTCCGGCTGCGGCAAGTCGACCGCGCTCAACTGCCTCGCCGGTCTCCTTCCGCTGACCCGGGGCAGCATCTGGGCCGACGAGACCCGGCTCGACACCGTGCCGGCCGAGAAGCGCGGCTTCGGCATGGTCTTCCAGAACTACGCGCTCTTCCCGCACATGTCGGTACGCCGCAACGTCGCCTTCGGTCTCCAGATGCGCCGCCTGTCCCGGGCCGAGGTCCGGCGGCGCACCGAGGAGGCGATCCGGCTGGTCCGACTGGAGGAACACGCCGGCAAGCTTCCCGGGCAGCTCTCCGGCGGCCAGCAGCAGCGGGTCGCCATCGCCCGGGCCGTGGTGCTGGAGCCGGCGCTGGTGCTGATGGACGAGCCGCTCTCCAACCTGGACGCCAAGCTGCGGCTGGAGATGCGGACGGAGATCCGCCGGCTGCACCAGTCACTCGGGCTGACCACGGTCTACGTCACCCACGACCAGGAGGAGGCGCTCTCCCTGGCCGACCGGCTGGTGGTGCTCCGCGAGGGCCGGGTGCAGCAGATCGGCAATCCGGAGGAATTGCACACCAGGCCGGCGAACTGGCACGTCGCCGACTTCATGGGCTACCGCAACCTGCTGCGGTTGCGGGCCGGGGAGGTTACCGGTGCGCAGGTGACCGTGACCGGCGAGGGGATGCGGCTGGTCGGCACCCCGGTCGGGCCGGTCGCCGCCGGCGCCGAGGTGATCGCCGGGGTCCGCCCGGAGGACCTGCGGATCACCGGGCCGGCCGAGGGCGTGCCGGCCACCGTCGACGTGGTCGAGTACCAGGGCCGGGAGGTGGCGGTCGAGGCCCGTACCGCCGAGGGGGTGCAGGTGCACCTCCGTACCGACCGGCGGCCGGCGCTCGGTGACCGGATCGGGCTCGCCGTCGCTCCGGACCGGCTGCTGGTCTTCCCCCTGACGGAGCCGACGGGCGCCACCCCGGCCGGCGAGCCTGCGGAAGCCGCCCGGGTCGACGAGCCGGCCGCTGGCGGTTCGCGGTGAGCGGCACCGCGACGCCGCCCCGGGCCGGCGGGCCGACCGGCGACCGGGCACCGGAGCGGCGGGCGTCCGGCGGCACCCGGGTGGCGTTGCGGCACCGGCTGGCCGAGCACGGCATCGACCGGCAACTCCTGCTGCTCGCCCCGGCCGCGCTCTTCGTCCTGGTGCTCTTCATCTACCCCTTCGGGTACGGTGTCGGGCTGTCGTTCCAGCCGACCGAGGGCGGGCCGTTCGCCGCGTACCAGGAGTTCTTCTCCGACCCGTACCAGCGGGACACCATCTGGACGACGCTGAAGCTGTCGCTGCCGGCGGCGCTGCTCAACGTCGCCGCCTCGGTGCCGATCGCCTACCGGATGCGGGGGCGGTTCCGGGGCAAGCGGCTGCTCACCACCGTGCTGGTGGTGCCGATCACCCTCGGCACGGTGCTCACCGCGCAGGGCCTGCTCAACTTCCTCGGCCCCACCGGCTGGTTCAACCGGATCCTGCTGGACGTGGGGCTGGTCGACGAGCCGGTCCGGCTCACCTACAACTACTGGGGAGTCTTCTTCTCGATCGTGATCACCGGCTTCCCCTTCGCCTTCCTGCTGGTGCTCTCCTACCTGTCCGGGATCGACCCGACCCTGGAACGGGCCGCCGCCACCCTCGGCGCCGGCTGGTGGCAGCGGTTCCGCCGGATCACCCTGCCGCTGCTGGCACCCGGGCTGGCCACCACCTTCTGCCTGACCTTCGTGCTGGCGTTCAGCGTCTTCCCGTCGGCGATCCTGGTCGGCGACCCGGCCGGCACCACCAGGGTGATCTCGATCGCCGCGTACGAGGCCGCCTACGTCCGGTACGACTATCCGATGGCCGCCACGGTGGCGGTGCTGATGGGGCTCGTCGAGCTGCTGGTGATCGCGGCGGTGCTCGGCTGGCGGGCGCTGCTCTACACCGGATCGACGGCGGGAGGGAAGGGCTGATGACAACCTCGGTGACGGCTCCGGCGCCCCGCCGCCGGCGCCTGGTCGCCCGGCCGGCCGCCTGGCTGGTCTGGGGCGTGGTGGCGTTCTTCTTCGTCAACCTGGCCGGGGTGATCGGCTCGGTCGTGGTCAGCTCCTTCGGCGACCGGTGGTACGACACCTGGCTGCCGCAGGGCTACACCACCCGGTGGTACGGGCAGTCCTGGCAGGAGTTCGGGCTCTTCCAGGTGCTGCTGGTGACGTTGCAGGTGTCGCTGCTGGTGGTCGGCATCTCGGTGCTGGTCGGGGTGCCGGCCGCGTACGTGCTGGCCCGTCGCTCCTTCCCCGGCCGGCGGCTGCTCTACCTGCTCTTCCTGCTGCCGATCCTGATGCCGCCGATCACCTACGGCATCCCGCTCGCCACGGTGCTCTACAAGTACGGCTTCGCCGGTCACCTCTCCGGGGTGGTGCTGGCCAACCTGGTGCCGTCGGTGCCGTTCGTCATCCTCACCATGACGCCGTTCATCGAGCAGATCGACCCGGCGGTGGAGCGGGCCGCCCGGATGTGCGGGGCCGGGACGCGGCAGATCTTCGTGCGGATCCTCGCCCCGCTGCTGACCCCGGGGATCCTGGCCGCCTCGATCCTGGTGCTGGTGCGCACGGTCGGGATGTTCGAGTTGACCTTCCTCACCGCCGGGCCGGACTCGCAGACCCTGGTGGTGGCGCTCTACTACTCGATGTCGGCGGCGGGCATCCGGGCGCAGCAGTCCATCGACGCGATGGCGGTCATCTACACCACGATGATGCTGGTGCTGCTGGTGATCGCGCTGCGCTTCGTCAACCCGACCCAGTTGGTGGCGCGGGTCCGGGAGGACGCGGACTGACCTGATCTCCGATCACGATCCCGGTCCGGGGCCGCTCGTGCCGTCGAACATCCCGGCGAGCACCCGGGCGGTCCCGGCCGGGTTGGTGGTGACGAAGTAGTGGTCACCGGGGACCAGGTGCAGGCTGGCGATCCGGTCCCCGGGGATCCGGGCGGCCAGCGCCTCCCGGGTGCAGAGCCCGTCGTCGGTGCCGAGCAGCACGTGCACGGCTCGGGACCGTACCCCCTGGAAGCCGGTCGGGGCGAGCGCGATGTCCCGGCGGAACCGGGGCAGCAGCAGCCGGGTGATCTCCTCGGAGGTGAGTGAGCCGGACGGTAGCAGCCCGGTGCTGCGCAGCCCCGCGAGCAGGGTCTCGTCGTCGTCGGAGACGAGCGCCGGGCGTTCGCCGCCGGGCAGCAGCGGCGGGGCGGAGAGCACCACCTGGGTGTCGGCCAGCCCGTCACCGGCGGCGTCGGCCACCGCGGCGGCCAGCACCGCGCCGAGGCTGTGCCCGAAGAGCACCCCGCCGCCGGCCAGGTAGGGCGTGCCCGCCCGCCACCAAGCGCTGGCAGCGTCGGCGATGGTGGCGCCGTCCCGGTAGGTCGCCTCGCCGGCCACCACCCGCCAGCCGCCGGGCAGGTGCCGGGCCAGCCGGGTGAACGCTCCGGAGGAGCCGCCCGCGTACGGGATGCAGACCAGGGTCCGGCCTGGACCGTCACGCAGTACCCGCATCCGGACCAGCACCGGCTCGACGGCGCGGTTGCGGAGCTGGTAGCGGGCCAACTTGCCGGTGGAGGTGGTCGGCAACTGCTCGACCACCTCGATCGCGGCGGGCCGCTTGTGCGGTGGCAGCCCGGACCGGAAGGCCACCCGGGCCGCCCGGTGCAGCGCGTCCGGATCGGCCCCCTGAGCCGGGACCAGGTAGGCGACCGCCTCCTCCAGCCCGGCCGCGTCCCGCGCACCGACCACCGCGCACTGGGCCAGCCCGTCGAGGTCCCGGACCGCCGCCTCGACGTCGAGCGGCGAGACCTTGTAGCCGCCGATGTTGATCAGATCGTCGTGCCGGCAGAGGTACCGCAGCTCCCCGTCCGGATCCTGCCGGACGATGTCACCGGTGTACGCGCCGCCGTCGGCGAAGGTACGCGCCGCCGACTCGGGACGGTCCAGGTATCCGGCGGCGACCGACGGTCCCGTGACGTGCAGCCGCCCCTCGGTCCCGGAGGGCAGGAGCCGGCCGGCGTCGTCCCGGACGCTGACCGTCACGCCCGGCACGGGCCGGCCGGTCGAGCCGGGCTGGCTGCCCCGGGTCGCCAGCACGATGTGCAGCACCTCGGTCGCGCCCAGTCCGTTGACGAGCGGCGCCCCGAAGGCGCGGGTGAAGTCGGCACAGAGCGCGGCCGGCAGGTGCTCCCCCGCCGAGACGGCGAGGCGTACCGAGCCGAGGTCGGGCGGCGCGCTCCGCTGCGCCGGGGCGGGCGGCGCGTGCCCGTCCGCCGGGGCGGGCGGCGCGCCGTGCTGCGCCGGGGTGTCCTGGCCGCCGGCCCGGTCGAGCAGCGCGGCGTAGATCCGGGGCACCGCGCAGAGCACGGTCGGGCGGTGCCGGGCGATCGTCGCGACCAGCCGGTAGACGTCCGGCGGGCCCTGGTTGAGCAGTACCCCTGCCCCGGCGGCGAGCGGAAAGAGCAGCGAGTTGCCGAAGCCGTAACCGAAGGAGAGCTTGGCGGTGGAGAGCACCAGATCCTCGGGCTGCAGGTCGAGGATCCGGCCGAAGCCGTCCAGCACCCCCTGCACACCGGCGCCGGTGTGCAGCACGCCCTTCGGCCTGCCGGTGCTGCCCGAGGTGTACTGGATGAGCAGCACCTCGGCCGGCGGCTGGCTGACCGGTGGCGGCGACGGCGGCGCACCCGGGGCGAGCCACTCCGCCCCGCCCCGGGGCAGCCCGGCCAGGCCGGCCTGGTCCGCCCGCGCGCCGCCCCGCTCGTCGGCGTGCAGGAAGCCCGCCCGGCAGTCGGCGGCGATGAAGGCGAGTTCCGCCTCGGTCAGCATCGGACTCACCGGCACCGCGACGGCGCCGCGCCACCAGAGCGCCAGGACCGCCACCACGGTCGGCAGGTCGTCGTCGGCCACCACCAGGCCCGGGGTGCCGGGGCCGATCCCGGCTTCGGCGAGCCGGGCCGCATAGCCGCGCACCGCGCGGTACAGCTCCGCGTAGCTCAGCCGCCCGCCCGTGCCGGTCAGATAGGCGACCCGCTCACCCCGACCCGATGCGAGTGCTCGCCCCACCAGCCGCTCGACGAGGTTGGTGCTCCCCATGCGAAGACCTCCAGGATGGCTGCGTTACCGGATGGTTCGATCGCCAGTACGAGTACGCTCGCCGGCTCTCCGGCACTGGCGCAGTACGCCACGGCGGAGGCCGCCGCCAGCAGGCCACCGGCGGCGCCGAAGTCGCCGAGTGAGCGTTCCAGGTGCCAGACCGGCCCGGCGACACCCTCGGCGACCGCCCCGACCAGGCCACTGTCGACGGTGGAGACGATCGCCGCCACCGGCCCGCGCTCCGCCGCCACCGGCCCGCGCCCCGGCGTCGCGGGTCCGGCAGCCCCCGGTTTCGCCGCCCCCGGTGCGGCCGCCGTGCTCTGGCCCTCGGCGGAGGCACTGTGTGCCAGCGCCCGGCACTGTGCCGCCAGGTCGGCGCGGTCGAGGGTCAGCCGGCGGAACCGCCCGAGCCGGATGCCCGGCTCGTCCTCGTCCCGGCAGGGCGAGACCGCGAGGCAGGCCGCGCCCTCCCCCGCCACGAACTCCTCGGCGAGTCCGGTCAGGCTCCACCTGCTCACCGTCGCCGAGCCGCCGACCAGGGCCCGCGCCGCCTCGCCGCCGGCCACCAGCCGGGCCGCCTCGACCAGGGCGCTCACCCCGGCCGTCGTGCCGCCGGTCAGCGTCTCGTTCGGACCGTCGAGCCCGAGCCGGATGGAGACGGTCGCCGCCGGCCCGTTGAACGCCGAGGCGGGACCGATGATCGGGCTGCTCAGCCCGGGGTCCAGGGTGGCCGCCTCGACGCAGATCGTGGCGTACTCGGCCAACCCCGCGCTCGAGCTCGCCCAGAGTACCGCCGCCGGGGCGGCGTCCGCCGGGGCGGCCACCGCCACCGGGTCGGGCGGGTCGCCGGTCCCGGCGGCGACGGCCGACGCGGCCAGCGCGAGCAGCGACTCGGCCGGCAGGGCCCGCAGTCCGCGGCCGGCGACGGCGGCCGGGATCCGCGGCTCGACCGGGCCGGCCGCCCGGCGGTCGACGGGTTCGAGGTCGGTCTCCGGGGCGACGAAGCGCCGTGCCGACGGCGGCGGCAGATCCGCGCCGCCGACCAGCCGGGCCAGGTCCGCCGCGCCGGCCAGCCCTGGCAGTCGCAGTCCCAGTCCACGTACGGCGAGACGGTCACCGGCCGACGGCACGATCGTCCCTCCCCAGCAGGACGGTCGAGACCCCACCGCCGAAGCCGAAGGCCTGGCTCAGCACCACCCGCACCGGCGCCCGCCGCCCGGCCGGCTCGACCAGGTCGATGCCGCCACAGGCCGGATCCGGCTCGATCAGCGTCACGTTGCCCGGCACCACGCCGTCGGTGAGCGCGCCGACCGCGACGATCGCCTCCAGGGCGGCGGCGGCCCCCTCGGCGTGCCCGAACTGTCCCTTGACGGACGAGACCACCGGCCGGCGCCGGCCGGCGAGCGCCTTGGCCACCGCCCGGGCCTCGATCCCGTCGCTGGCCGGGGTGCCCGTGCCGTGCGCGCAGACCCAGTCGACGTCGTCGCTGGTCAGGCCGGCCCGGTCGAGGCAGCCGGCGATGGTCGAGACCAGACCGTTGCCGTCCGGGTGCGGCTGGGTCGGGTTGTGCGCGTCGGCGGCGGCGGCGCAGGCCAGCACCTGGGCCAGCGGTCGCCCGCCCCGGGCGACGATCCGGTCGACCGACTCCAGGACCAGCACTCCGGCACCCTCCCCGGGAATGGTGCCGCGGCGGTTGACGTCGAACGGCCGGACGGTGTCGACCGCGAGGGCGCGCAGCGAGGTGAACATGGCGAGGATCTCCAGCGAGAGTTCGGAGACGCCGCCGCAGACCGCGACGTCGACCTCGCCGGCCGCGATCGCCCGGGCGCCGGCCGCGATCGCGCTGTTTCCGGCGGCGCAGCCGGGCGCGAGCAGCACGGTCGGCCCGGTGACCGTGACGACCTCACGGAGCGTGTCCAGCAGGGTGTCCGGCCGGGCCCATCCCCGCCAGGGCACGGTGAGCCGGCCGGCACCGATCCCCCGGTCCAGCACCGGTCGGGTGGCCATCACCGTGCCGACGAAGACACCGAGCCGGTGTGCCCGGCTCTGCTCCGGCACGCCGGCGTGCCGGAGCGCCTCCAGGGCGCCGACGGCGAGGAACCGTGCGGCGAGGGACTCGTGGCCGGGCACCATCGCGTCGAGGTCGGCCACGGCGCCGGCCGGCACCTCCGCGCCGCACCGGGCCGGATAGCGGGACATGTCGAACCGGGTCACCGGCCCCGTCAGCACCCGCCGCTCGGTGACCGCGGTCCAGAGCGCGTCGGCGCCGAGACCGGCTCCGGAGACCGCACCGACACCGGAGATCGCCACCGCCGGCTGGCGGCGGGCACCGTCCCCGCGGCCGGCACCGCTTCCAGCAGCGGCACCACTCCAACGGCCGGCGCCGTTCCCCGAACCGGCACCGGCCCAGTGGCCGGCGGCGTTCCCGGGACCGGCGCCACTCCAGCGGCCGACGCCGGGCCGGTCACGGTCCAACGGAGATGCCCCGGTCCCGGAGTACGGCGAGCGTGTCGCCGAAGTCCTGCAACCCCGCCGCCTCCTCGTCGGTCAGCCGCACGCCCAGCTGTCGCTCGATCCGGACGACGAATTCGACCTTCTGCACGGAGTCGATCCCGAGGTCCTCGTAGAAGGCCGCCGCCTCCGTGATGTCGTCCGGGTTGACCTCGAAAATCTCGGCCGCCAGGTCCCGCAGGACGGCGGTCGACACCATGTCTCGCTGTGCCACGTCCGGCTCCCTTCCCGATCACCGCTCGCCACGTTCCGTGGAACCTGCACGCCACGTTCCGTGGAACTTGCGGGTGGGCTCCCAGTGAAGTTTTCCAGGAAGGAAACGACGCGGGAATCGCTCCAGATGCGATCGAAGAGCTCGATCACGCCGGCCGAACAGCTCGTTACCATGACCCGTTCAGGTCTATCCAGACCGGAAGATCCTATATCGCCGCCGGACGATGTGTCGATGTCGGAGGATGGTTGGTTCCGATGCAGTTCGCGATCATGGAATTGTCGTTGATCACTTTGTGACCGGATTCCGCCCCGGATCAGGGCAGCAGGGCCACCGGGCCGGCGCCGACACCGACCCGGAACAGGGCGTACGGGCGCCGACGGCGGTCCACGCCGCCGGAGTACTCGGGCTGCCGGTGGAGCTGGTTGGCGGTCACGTAGAGGTATCCGTCGGCGCCGATCGACATGGTGTCGGGCCAGAGCAGCCGTGGGTCGCGTACCAGGGTCTCGTAGCGGCCGTCCGGATGCCGGCGCAGGACGGCGTTCTGCTCGTACGCGGTCAGATAGAGCCGGCCCGCGTCGTCGCTCTCCAGTCCGTCGGAGCCGGAGCCCTTGTCGCCCTCGTCGCGGACGGTCGCGGCCACCTCGGCGTCGTCCATCGACCGGTCGACAAGCGCGTCGACCGAGACGCTGTAGAGCCGGCGGGAGGCGAGCGGGCAGTAGTAGAGGCGGCTGCCGTCGGCCGAGATCGCGATCCCGTCCGCGCCCATCGTGACCGGGCTCGGCGGCCCGTCCGGCGGGCAGACCAGGAACGGCCGCCCCTCGACCAGGGGTCGGAACGTGGCCGGCGTCTCGGCCTTGGTGGAGGGATGGTCGTGCAGCCGCCGCCAGGCGCTCCCGCTGGCCAGGTCCACCACGACGATCCCGTTGGGACCGGAGTGGGACGAGTCGGTCAGGAACGCCACCCCGGCCGACCGGCGCCGCAGGTCGAACCGGACGTCGTTGAGGTACGAGGTGGGCAGCGCCACGTCGGCGGGGAAGAGGACGGTCCGGGTGACCAGGTCGGTGTCGAGGTCGACACAGACCAGCTTGGGGCCGCCGGGGCGGGTCGGCTGGAAACCCGGACTGCCGGTGTCGAGCGCCCAGAGCCGGTCGGTCGGATCCACCACCACGCTCTGCACCGAGACGAAGGCCCCGTTGTCGTCGTTTCCGGCGGGAGTGTTCCAGTCCTGGTCCGGATAGGGCCGGCAGGCGCCGTCCACGAGCTCGGCGACGGTGGCCTCGACCCGGTCGCCCCAGCGGGGAAAGTTGACGAAGATCCGGCCCTGCCGGGAGACGGTGACCCCGGTCGGCATCGCGTCGGGGAAGGTGTGCACCGTCTCCAGCCGGCCGCACGGCTCGTCAGTGGTCAGTTCGTCGCTCATCCGGCCCCCCGAGGCAGCCCGCCCGCACCGCGCGGCCGAGCCGTCGCCGGCCCGGCCACCCCGCAACTGTAAGCCGGATGACTGCGCCGAAAACGCCAATAGCTAGATTTAGCCGCATATCACGGCCCGACACGCCGCGGTGCCGGCCGGATCTGCCACAGTCGGCGATCAATGAAGAAGTCTTTCCAAAGACGTCTGCTGTTGGTTAAATACCTTCAATTTCCGCGTCGCCTGCGCCGAAGGGCACTCCCGATGAAGAAGACCGGATTCCTACGTAGCCTGGCCATCCTCACCGCGGCAGTCGCCGCCGCACCGATCCTGCTGGCCGCGACTCCCGCCAGCGCCGCCACGGTGACCGTGGACAACGCCACCGCCGGCCGCTTCACCGCCAGCGCCAACTGGGGCACGTCGAGCTGGTCCGCCGACCGGCAGGGGCCCGACTACCGCTTCGCCACTCCGGACACCACCGCCAGCGACGTGGCCTGGTTCAAGGTCGCCGTGCCGAGCGCCGGCAGCTACCTGGTCGAGGTCTTCTACCCCGCCGACCCCGGCTACAACAGCGCCACGCCGTTCATCGTCGCCACCACCGGCGGCAACCAGAGCGTCCCGGTCGACCAGCGCGGCAACGGTGGCCGGTGGGTCAGCCTGGGCACCTTCCCGCTCGCCGCCGGCGACTACCACGCGGTCGGCGTCAGCCGGTGGACCGGCGGCACCGGCTACGTCGTCGCCGACGCGGTCCGGATCACCACCGCCACCGGTGGCGGCACCAGCTTCTCGCTGCCGCTGCCCCGCACCGCCCTGCCCCGCAGCGAGTACGACGACCCGCACCACGACTACCCGGCGATCGACCTGCCCGTGCCGACCGGCACCGCCGCGTACGCCGTGCGGGCCGGGACCGTGGTCCGGATCGACGACACCAGTTGCGGCCGGGGCATCAACCTGACCGGCGCCGACGGGGCGATCTACACCTACTGCCACTTCTCCGCCTGGTCGGTGGCGTCCGGCGCGACCGTGACGGCCGGGCAGCGGATCGGCTCGACCGGCAACACCGGCAACTCGACCGGCCCGCACCTGCACTTCGGCATCCGTACCGGCAGCACCCGCCGCTGCCCGCAGAACTTCCTGCTCGCCCTCTACGACGGCGTCACCCCACCCGCCGCCACCAGCCTCCCCACCACCGGCTGCAGCTACTGACATGTAAGGAAGGGCCCCCGCTTATCGTTTTCTGTTGTAGCGGGGGCCCTTCCTAACGCTTGTCAGGGTTTGCGGGCGATCAGGATGTCGCGGACGATGGCCTGGTCGACCCGGTGGCCGAACTCGAGGTACGGGCCGTCGGCCAGCACCTGGAGGCCGGCGTCGGCGAGGACGGTCGCCGCCTCCTCCCGGCGGGCCACGTTCGTGTTCCAGGCGATGCCGAGCGCCCCGCCCGACCGGAGCAGCTCCGCCCAGACCGGCACCGCCTCGGTGAGCAGGGCGAGCGGGCTGCGCGCCAGCCCCCGACCCGCGCTGCGGCTGCCGTGCTGTACGCCGTACGGGGCGTCCGCCACCAGCAGGTCCTGGCTGCCGGGCCGGAAGAACTCCCCACTGCGCACGGTGTCGACCTGCACCACGTCCAGCCGCTGGGTCCGGCCCGCCCGGTAGGACTCCTTGTCGGCGGCGAGGTCCACCTGCAACCGCCGGGCCACCACCTGCCGGTTGCGCCGCACCGGCCCGGACTCGACCCGGTGCTTGAGCCGCTTGCGTTTCAGCCACGTCTGGACATACGTCGCGTACGCCTCGAAGTCCGCCCGGTCGTGCTCCACCCCGGCGGCGTCGTAGCCGTACATGAGTGCCTGGTTCAGGGTGGTCCCCCGGCCGCAGAGCGGGTCGAGCACCCGGAGCTGCCGGTCGCGCATCTCCGGGGCGAACCGTGAGGAGAGCAGGGTGACGTTGAGCAGCAGCTTGGTGAAGTGCTCGTTGGTCTTGCCCGGATACTTCGGGATGGTCAGCAGGTCGTCGTCGTAGCGGGCCAGCGGGCGCAGCTCGACCGGCCGGAGCAGCCCCTCGACGACCTCGAAGAGCACGTAGATCGACGAGAGGTTCGCCAGATACCCGATCTCGCGCTCGCCGAGCCCGTCGGCGGTGAAGGTGACGTAGCGGACCCCGCCGAGCAGCGTCTCGGTGATGCCGGAGAGCCGCCCGCCGAGCGCGGCCCGGTCGACGACCGCCAGCTCGGCCCGGGTCAGCCGGACGGAGGCGTCCGCGTAGACGCGGTTCGCCGACGGCGAGATCAACAAGGCGTACTGGCTCATCTGTCCTTCCGGCGGCCGGCACCTGCGCGACCGGTCGATGGTAGACGGCCGCCCGCCACCGCTCCGGCCGAGGTCAGCCACGGTGTCGGGGCGGCACCGGATACTTGCGTCAGTTGATGGATGACCGGCCGTCGCCGGCCGGGTTAGCCTGCCCCGATGATCTATGGAAGCCGGACGATCCGTGGAAGCCGGACGATCCGTGGAGGGTCGTCGAGGCCGACGGCGTGGCGCAGGACGAGCCTCGGCACCCTCGCCTCCCTGGCCCTGGTGGCCGGGATGCTGACCATCTCGCCGCCCGGCCGGGCCGCCGCCGACCCCGAGGTGGGCAGCGCCCGGCTCGTCCCGCTCCAGGTCACCGGCCCGGCCAGCGAGCGGCTCAACCTGATCCTGCTCGGCGACGGCTACACCGCGGCCGAGCTGCCGACGTTCCACGCCGACGTGGACCGGCACCTGAACGTGCAGTGGAGCATCGAGCCGTACCGCAGCTACCGGAACTACTTCAACGTCTACGTGATCGAGATCGTCTCCGGTGAGTCCGGCATCCGCTGCGACCCGGACGACGATCCGCCGGACCCGGACCGGATCACCCCGCTCGGGCTGCACTATGCGGACGGCTGCACCAACCCGCTGGCCCGGGGCATCACCTTCCAGCCGTACGGGACGCAGGCGCTGAACCGCTATCTCCAGCAGCTCGTCGCCCCGCTCGGGGTGACCGCGAGCAACCGGCAGGTGCTGGCGATCGCCAACACCGACACGTACGGCGGGATCGGCGGCACCAACGCGACCACCTCGGGCGGCGCCCCGCAGGGGCCGCTGATCAGCCCGCACGAGCTCGGCCACTCGCTCGGGCAGCTCCAGGACGAGTATCCGTACTGGGACCGGCCCACCCCGGGCGGGCCGTACTGCACCGACGACTGCGCCGAGCCGGGCTCGCGGCACCACACCCGGCTGACCGAGCGGCAGATGGTCGACCAGCAGGCGAAGTGGTGGCGCTGGCTCGGCGAGGAGAGCGAGTCCGGCGGCACGATCGGCCGCCACGAGAGCGGCATGTACGCCAGCTCCGGCGTCTGGCGACCCAGCGAGCACTCCATCATGCGCTGGCTCGGTTTCCACTACGACCAGGTCAGCCGGGAGATCATGACGCAGCGGATCTCCGGGCGCCGGGACACGAACGCGATGGCGCTCTCCTCGACCCCGACGGACCGGCCGGTCGGCCCCACCGACGTGCTCTGGGTGGAGACCCAGCATCCGGTCCACCACGAGCTGGAGGTGCGCTGGACGGTCAACGGCGTACCGGTGCCGGTGACGGGGAACAGCCGCAACCTGGCGCTGGCCGGCCGGGGCGTGCGCCCCGGCGACGTCGTCGGGGTGACGGTGCAGGATCCCACCGGGTTCGTCCGGGATCCGGCGATCCGCACCGGGCCGGCGCTGACCCAGCGCCGGCAGTGGACCGTGGGTGCCGAGCCGAGCCCGCCGGCCGAGGTGCCGGTGGCGTTCACCGCCTCGACCCAGACCGACGGCCGCGCGGTCGGCGGCGGGGACGTGGTCTACGTGGAGACGACGCACCCGGTCGACCGGGTGCTGGAGGTGACCTGGCGGCTCGACGGCAGGGTCCTGCCGAACCCGTGGAACAGCCGCAACCTCGACCTGGGGGCGCGGGAGCTGGCCCCGGGCAGCTATCGGCTGACCGCGACGGTGACCGACCCGGCCGATCCGGGCGGCGCCTCGGAGACCCGTGCCTGGACGGTCGACAACGTCGAGGCGGGCACCACGGCGACGCTCTCGGCGCCGGTCGCCACGCTTGCCGGGGACGTCCCGCACCACGTCTATTTCGAGCGGTTCACCATGGGGCTGGATCCGGCCGACGACCGGCCCGGCTTCACCGTCGGGGAGTTCCGGTTGGACCGGGACGGCTGGTTCAACTACTTCGGCTGGCCGGACGCGCCGGCCGGCACGCCGTTCCTCTTCACTCCCACCGGCACGGTGGTGAAGTCGCTGGTCTACGGCAACCTGGGGTCGGGCGGGCTCTCCAGGGCGGTCTTCGAGGAGACCGAGCCCGGTTACGGCACCCACACGGTCGAGCACCGGGCGATCGACGCGGCCGGCAACGTCGGCTCCCCCGACGAGTTCCGGGCCACCGTACTGCCGGGTTCGTCGCCGGCCTGCACCCGGACGATCTCCGGCCCCCGGGCCGGCAACCTGACCGTCCCGGCCGGGGTGACCTGCCTCGACGACGCCCGGGTGGCCGGCCGGATCACGGTACGCCCCGGCGCCTCGCTGGTCGTCTCCGGCGGCGCGGTGGCCGGCGGGATCAGCACCGACCGCGCCGCCGTGGTGCAGGTGCTCGGCGCGACGGTGAGCGGTTCGGTGCAGGTCGCCGGCAGCACCGGAGCCGTGACGGTCGCCGGGAGCACCCTCAGCGGCGCGGTCCGGCTGACCGGCAACGCCACCGGCGAGTACGGGTTGGCGCTGGTCGGCAACCGGATCACCGGCTCGCTCTCCTGCGGCGGCAACGGCGAGGTCACCGACTTCGGTGCCCGCAACCAGATCCGGGGGCAGCGGTCGGGCGACTGCGCCCGCCTCTGATCCGCGTGCCCGCGACGCCCGGGGTGGGAGTCCGCACCCCGGGCGTCGCGGTCAGGGCCGGCGGAAGACGCCGCCGTACTCGTAGAACCGGGTCTCCTCGGCGCCCCTGCCGAGGAAGGGGCGGAGCGCCTCGTCGACCGGGGCCAGCGGCGGCTGGGTCGGGTCCGGCCGCCACGTCTTGACGTCGACCATCCCCGGCTCGACCGGCTCGAAGTCGCGGACGAACTCCGCCACCTCCGCGACGGTGCGGTTCCGCCACTGGAGGTTCATCTTCCGCACCATCTCGTTGCCCGCGTCCACCCCCGCCTGGTCGGTCCCGGCGAGCTGGGAGTAGCCGAGGTAGCTGCCCGGGGACATCGCCTCGCGCAGCACCGCGAGCAGGTGCCGGATCTTGTCGTCGTCGACGATGGAGTGGGTCACGGAGAAGAGCAGCACCGCGACCGGCTCCGAAAAGTCGATCAGCTTGCGGACGTCCTCGTCGGCCAGGATCCGCTCCGGCTCGGTGACGTCGGCGGCGATCACCCGGGTCGTCTCGTCGTCGGCCAGCAGCGCCCGCCCGTGCGCCAGCACGATCGGGTCGACGTCGACGTAGACCACCCGGGCAGCCGGCTGGAACCGCTGCGCCACCTGGTGCACGTTGGCCTGGGTCGGCAGCCCGCTGCCGAGGTCGAGAAACTGCCGGATGCCCACGTCGCGGGCGAGGAACCGGACCGCCCGGTAGAGGAAGAGCCGGTTCTCCCGGGTGACGTCCAGACTGGCCGGATACTGCGAGTTGACGAAGAGGACGGCCGCCCGGTCCACCGGGAAGTTGTCCTTGCCGCCCAGCGAGTAGTCGTACATCCGGGCCGAGGTCGGGACGTCGATCGGAAAGGCGGGGTAGCCTCCGTCGTTGGGCGCGGTCACGAGATCAGCTCCGTGCGGTTCGGGGGACGGAGTACCAGGGTAACCCCTCCGTCGACCCTCCCTTTGCGAGCGTCATGGGTGCCCGGTCGGGCGTGGTGCCGGCCGTGCGGCGGGACAGCCGGGCATCAGGCGTCGCCGGTCGGGCGTGGGCCGGTCGGGCGTGGCCGGTCGGGCGTGGGCCGGTCGGTTCGTCGGCCGGCGGGGCGGATCAGCGGGCGCAGCCGACCCGGTCGGGGCCGAGGGCGATGTCGTCGAGCCAGAGGTCGAAGTGGTCGGGGGTCGGGCCGCCCTGGTAGAGCTGCCAGCCGATCTTGACCGTCTCGGCGCGGGGCAGCACGAAGTCGACCGGGTTGCCGCCGTGCTCGGTGGTGGTGACCGTCATCTCCGGCTGGGCGACGCCGTCGATCCAGACCGCGATCCGGTTGTCGGTCGCGTCCCACTGCCACTCGAAGCACTGCCAGCGGTCCTCGACGGTGGGCGCGGACTCGCGCCAGTCGGTCCAGTCGCCGGTCGGTCCGCCGTCGGCGCCGACCCCCCAGTACGACCCGCCCAGCGGTGGTGCCCACTGGCCGCCGATCGGCCGGACGATCTCGGCGCTGCCCGGGCCGGTCGCCTCGACCAGGGTGAAGTGTGCCCAGTCGGGGGCGGTCGGGAAGGCGTCCACCCGCAACCGCATCCGGCCGTAGAAGCTGTTGCCCGGTGCGGCGAAGTCGTCCACCTTGAGGAAGGCCCGGCCGTTCCCCTCGGTGTGCACCCGCAGCACCTTGTCGTGCCGGTGCCGCTCGACGGTCAGGGTCCCGTGCTCGGTGTCGATGCCCCAGGCCAGCGAGGCGGCACCGCCGGTGGGCAGCCGCTCGAAGTCCTCGCAGAACAGCAGGGTGCGCGGCCCGCACGCGCCGCCGTGTCCCGCGCCGCCGTGCCCGGCCGGGCCGGCGCCGGCCTGCGCGGCACCGCCGCTCGCGAGCACCGCAGCGGCGGTGAGCAGGATCAGGGGGTACCGCTTCGTCAGGCGAGCCATGGCGCAAGAGCATGACAGATATCGATGGATGGCGCCAGTGGACCCGACCCGTGACGCATTCGGCACCAGAACGACACCGACAGTCGACATCGAAGATCTTCTTTGGTTTACTGGGGAACCCGGCCGCGCCCCGGTGCCCCACCCGCACCACGCGTACCCGTACGCCGCACCACGCGTACCCGTACGCGCCCGCAGCCGCCGGCGGCACCTGGCGGAGGTCTGTCATGAGTAGTGGATCCGGATCGGACGCGCCCCCCGTCGACCATCCACCGCCCGGGGTGTCCCGGCGCGGGGTGCTGCGCGGGAGCGCGGCCGCCTCCGCCGGACTCGCCGTCGGCACGGTGGCCGGCACGGCGACCGACACCGGAGTGGCCGGGCCGGCGACAGCGGCACCGGCACCCGAGGCGCTCGGCGCGGGACACGTCGAGATCGGGCTGGTGGTCAACGGCCGCACCGAACGGCTGCTGGTCGACTCCCGGGTGACCCTGCTGGACGCCCTGCGCGAGCGGCTCGGCCTGACCGGCACCAAGAAGGGCTGCGACCGGGGACAGTGCGGCGCCTGCACCGTGCACGTGGACGGGCGGCGGGTGCTCTCCTGCCTGACCCTGGTGGCATCCGCCGCCGGTCGCCGGGTCGGCACCGTGGAGGGGCTCGCCGACGGCGACCGGCTGCACCCGGTGCAGCAGGCATTCCTCGACTGCGACGCCTTCCAGTGCGGATTCTGCACCTCCGGCCAGATCATGTCGGCGGTGGCGCTCCTCCAGGAGGGGCGCACCGGCTCGGACGACGAGATCCGGGAGCAGATGTCCGGCAACATCTGCCGCTGCGGGGCGTACGAGAACATCGTGGCCGCCGTCCGGACGGCCCGGCGCGGCGGGGCCGCGCGATGAGGCCCTTCGACTACGCCGCCCCGCAGAGCGTGTCGCAGGCCCTGGCCGGCGGCGGCGCCGGCACGGCGTACCTGGCCGGCGGGACGACGCTGGTGGACCTGATGAAGCTGGAGGTGATGACGCCGCGCCGGGTGCTGGACATCAACCGGCTGCCGTTGCGCGGCGTCTCCGCCGACCGGACCGGGCTGCAGATCGGGGCGCTGGAGCGGATGAGCGACGTCGCCCGGCACCCGCTGGTCGCCACGGGCTATCCGGTGATCGCCGAGGCCCTGCTGCGCAGCGCGTCGCCGCAACTGCGCAACATGGCGAGCATCGGCGGCAACCTGCTGCAACGGGTCCGCTGCGGATACTTCCGGGACACCGGCACCGGCTGCAACAAGCGTGAGCCCGGCTCCGGCTGCCCGGCGGTGCACGGCGAGAACCGGGGCCACGCCATCCTCGGCACCAGCGACGCCTGCGTCGCCACCCACCCCAGCGACCTGGCGGTGGCCCTGGTCGCGCTGGACGCCCGGGTCGGGCTGACCGGCCGGGGCGGGAGCCGGGAGGTCCGGCTCGCCGACTTCTACCTGCTGCCCGGCGACACCCCGGAACGCGAGCACGACCTGCGCCCGGGTGAACTGGTCACCCGGGTCACTGTGCCGGCGCTGCCCTGGGCGGCCCGGTCGGCGTACCTGAAGATCCGGGACCGGCAGTCATACGAGTTCGCCCTCGCCTCGGCGGCGGTCGCGCTCGACCTGCGCGACGGCACGATCCGGGACGTACGGGTGGCGGTCGGCGGCGTCGGCACCCGGCCCTGGCGGCTACCGGCGGTGGAGGAGGCGCTGCGCGGCCGGCCGGCCCGGCCGGAGGTCTTCGAGGCGGCGGCCGAACGGGCGGTCGACGGCGCCCGGCCGCTGACGCACAACCTGTTCAAGACGACGCTGGTCCGGCGCACCATCGTGCGCGCCCTGACGAACCTGGCGGGTTGAGATGGACGCCACCACACGGACGGTCGACGCCACCACACGGACGGTCGACGCCACCACACGGACGGTCGACGCCACCGCACGCACGGTCTCGGTCAACCGGGTCGACGGCCGGCTCAAGGTCACCGGCGCCGCCCGGTACGCCGCCGACCAGCCGGTCGAGGGGCTCGCGCACGGCTACCTACTGCTCAGCACGATCGCCCGGGGCACCCTCCGGGCGCTCGACGTCACCGCCGCCGAGGCCAGCCCCGGCGTGCTCGCCGTCTACACGCCGTTCCGCCCGCTGGAACTGCTCGGCTCCGGCACCCCGTTCAGCATCGGGCACAGCTGGCTGCCGTTGCAGGACGCGGAGGTGCACCACCACGGCCAGGCGATCGGGCTGGTCGTGGCGGAGACGTTCGAGCAGGCCCGGGACGCCGCCGCGCGGGTCCGGGCCGACTACGAGGTACGCCCGGCGGCGGTCTCCTTCCCGGACGGCATCCCCGGGGCCACCGACCCGGGCCCGATCATCGGCGAGCCGGCGCGGCTGGAGTTCCTGGCCGACGGGGTCGGCTCGATCGACGAGGCGTTGGCGGCGAGCGAGGTGACCGTCTCCGGCAGCTACGGGCAGCCGGGCAAGCACCACAGCGCCATGGAGCCGCACGCCTGCGTGGCCGCCTGGCGGGACGGGGCGCTCACGCTGCACACCGGCACGCAGAGCGCGTCGCTGACGGTGGGCGCGATGGCGGCGGCGCTCGGGGTCGACGCGGCGCAGGTCCGGGTGGTCAGCCCGCACGTCGGCGGCGGCTTCGGCAACAAGGTCGCCACCTGGGCGCATCCGCTGCTCGCCGCGGCGGCGGCGCGGGCGCTGGGCCGGCCGGTCAAGGTGGTGCTGACCCGCGAGCAGACCTTCACGGTCACCGGCAACCGCTCGGCGGTACGCCAGACGGTCACCCTCGGCGCCCGCCGGGACGGCACCCTGGTCGCGGTCAAGCACCAGGTCTGGTCGAGCCAGTCCGCCTCGGGCGGCATCTTCGAGAGCTCGGCGCACACGACCTCGCGGTATCTCTACCGGACCGAGAACCTGCACCTCGACCAGAAGATCGTCACGCTGGACGTGCCGCCGCCGACCTGGATGCGGGCACCCGGCCAGGAGTCCGGGTCGTTCGCCCTGGAGAGCGCGCTCGACGAACTCGCCACCGAGCTGCGGATGGACCCGGTCGAGCTGCGGATGCGCAACGACGCCACGGTCTATCCGGGCCGGAACGTGCCGTGGTCGAGCAAGCACCTGGACCGGTGCTACCGGGTCGGCGCGGAGCGGTTCGGCTGGGCCCGCCGCAACCCGGTGCCCGGTGCCGTCGTACGCGGCGAGTGGCTGGTCGGGATGGGGATGGCGACCGCCAACTATCCCGGCGAACGCTTCCCGGCCTCGGTGCAGGTGCGGTTCCGGGCCGACGGCGACGTCACCGTCTCCAGCGCCACCGCCGACCTCGGCACCGGGATGTGGACCGTGCTGGCGGTGCTCGGCGCGGAGGCGCTGGGCCTGCCGGTCGGCCGGATCCGCAGCGACCTCGGCGACTCCACCCTGGCCGCCAACATCGGCTCCTTCGGCTCGGCCTCCACCGCGAGCACCGGGCCGGCGGTGACGGCCGCCGCCGAGGCCGCGACCACCGAGCTGATCACGCTGGCGGTGACGGACGAGCGCTCACCGCTGTACGGCGTACCGGCCGCCGACGTCCGCTACGAGCGCGGTGAGCTGGTCACCCCCGACCGGCGGGTCGCCTTCCCCGACCTGCTCCGCGCGGTCGGCACGGAGGGCGTCGAGGCGACCGGCAGCGCCGCGCCCGGCCCGGAGCACGGGCAGCACGCCTTCACCTCGTTCGGCGCCCACTTCTGCGAGGTACGGGTCAACCGCTGGACCGGGGAGCCCCGGCTCTCCCGGATCACCACCGTCGTCGACGGCGGCACGATCATCAACGCCAAGACCGCCCGCAGCCAGATCATCGGCGCCGTCGTCTTCGGCATCGGCCACGCGCTGCTGGAGGGCGCCGTGGTCGAGCCGGAGAGCGGGCGGATCGCCAACGGCACCTTCGCCGACTACCTGCTGCCGGTCAACGCCGACGTCCCCCCGGTCGACGTGCACTTCCTCAACGAGCCCGACCTGCTGTTCAACCCGCTCGGTGCCCGGGGAATCGGCGAGCTCGGCACGGTCGGCGTCGCGGCGGCGATCGGCAACGCCGTCTACAACGCCACCGGGCGGCGCGTCCGCGAGCTACCGATCACCCTGGAGAAGCTGCTCGGCTGAGGGCGGAACCGGATCGGCGCCCGGCACCGGCCCCGCGCCCGGCCGGTGCCGGCGCCGGGCGCGCAGGGCAGGCAGCCAGGGGGCGGCGCCGAGCAGCGCCAACAGGCAGAGCAGCGGCATCCGCCACCACCGGGAGATGGACGGCGACTGCTCGGCTACCTGTTCCGCCACCCACGGACGGGCCGCCTTCGACCACGCGAGGAAAGCGTCGCCGATCGGCATGGCGCCGAAGGCGTACCGCTTGCTCCACGGGGTTGTCACCGGCACACCGGCCAGCTCGCCGTAGTTCGCCAGCGCTCCGGCGAGTGCGGCATCCCCCTGCACCTGGGCCGCGCCGAGCGTCACCACGGTCGCCGAGAGGCTGATCCCGAGCAGCAGCGGGCCGGAGTCGACATCCCCCTGGCCGGACGTGCCGGCCGGGTATTCCCGGACGGCGGGACCGAGCCCGAGCGGTGTGGCCACGAACCGCTCCCGGAAGCCGAGATACTGCGCGCGGGCGAAGGCCGGATCGATGTCGACCAGAAACCGCAGGATCATGCTCTGCGAGCTGCCCCGCGCCCCTTCGGCCGGTGCTCCGCTCGCCGGGTCGACCCGGTGCGGCAGCAGCCCGGTCTCCGGGTCGAGCCGCTGGCGTACCCCGGACAGCCACCGCTCGACCGTGCCGCCGAAGCGGGCGGGCAGCAGCGTGTCGTGCAGCCGCAGCGACGCGATCGCCACGGTCGAGTCCACCGGCCACGCCTGGCCGGGGTACGCCGGCAGGTAGGGCGATTCGGCCGCGTCGAACGCGGCAGCCAGGGCGGCGGCGTCCTCGGCGAACCGGGTCAGCTCGACCGGATCCCGTGACCGGGCCGTCTGCAGGCTGAGCACGCCGCCGCGCAACCAGTTCGTCCAGCCCCGGTAGAAGACGCCGTATGACGGGGCGAGCTCGGGACTGAACGGTTCCCGGCCAACCGGGGAGTCGAGCCGGTCGAGCGCCCAACGGGCCTCCCGCAGGGCGGTCCCCCGGTCCTCCTCGGCTGCTCGCCGGCCGAGATCGACCCAGCTCAGGCCGTAGAGAGCGTGCAGGAAGAAGTAACCTTCGGGGAAGAGCTGCTGCGCGGCCGTGCCGGCGCCGTCGTCGAGCTGCGCACGGAGGAAGGCGAGCTGGCGGCGTACCCCCGGCGGGTCGGCCGTCGGACCGGCGACGGCGGGCACGATCAGCCGGACACCGCCGGAGACCCCGGCGGCGGTAACCACGACGGCGAGAAAGGCGTACGACCAACGCAGCACCGTCCGGCTCGCCGTGGTGCCCTCTCCGCACACCCTGCCGAGGTTAGATCGTCTGTCAACATGGGACCGTCGACTGCCCGACCGGGCCGGCCGCGTTGCCCGACCCTCCCCGTTCCGGGTGGCGGCCGCTACACGCCCTGACGGTTACCGTCGGCGTCGGCGTCGGCGGCCGGGACCGGCCGGCGAAGGCGGGTGAGTTCCACAGCCACCACCAGCACGACGCAGCCGGCCGCGAAGAGGATCACCATCGCCCGGGGCGGGAAACCACCCAGGGCGATCAGGAGTCCCGACGCCACCAGGGCAACCTGGGCGACGACGGCGGGGAGGGTGGGCCTGCGCCCGATCCCGCGGGACACGAGAAGAAAGCCGACGCCCAGAGCGATCTGGCTTCCACCCAGGAGAGGGTCGGCGGCCGCCTGCGGCTGCCCGGCCGACTCCCGCGCCGCCAGCTCGACACCGACCCCGGCGACCACGATCGCCGTGTGCAGCGGCAGATGGCCATATGAGTACAGAAAGCTCGTGAGTAGCCGCCGCCGGTCGGCTCGCAGCACCCGGTTGGCCGCCTCACGATCGAATATGAGGAGAAAATACAGCCACCAGATGCCACCGGCGACGACGAAGCCGGCGAGGCCGATCGTGACCGCGCCCGGGTTCCAGCCGGTGGTGGCGATCCCATTGGCGACCGCCAGGATCGCGTCGCCGAGCACCACGATGGTGAAGAACCCGAACCGCTCCGGCAGGTGCGACTGCTGGGCCGGCACCTGCGGCGCCCGGACGTACGCCAGCGGCGCGGCGGCGGCGTTCAGCACCAACGCCGCCGCCCAGAACAGGTATCGGACCGGGTCCGGCACCAGGAGCGAGCCGAACCAGAGAAGGGCGCCGGCCAGGAAGCCGCAACTGAACCACCAGCAGAAGACCCGGATGTCGGTGTCGATCCACCCCGCCGCGGCATAGAGCAGGGCGAGCATCGTCAACAACAGTCCGTAGATCAGCGCGAACCTGTCCGGGTGTCCCAGGCCGCCTTCCAGGATGGCCGAGAGGGACAGCACGCCGAGCATCGCGAGCAACTGGACGAGGCGGCTCGGTGGACGGTCGTTGTCGAACAGATCGCCGAGGTAGGTGAAGGACAACCACAGCCACCACATGACGGCCATCAGCCCGGCGAAGACCAGCACACCGTGCATCGAGGAGTCGTCGAGCAGCACCTGACCGAGTCGAAAGACAACGACGATGAACACCAGGTCGAAGAAGAATTCGAGCCACGTGGTGCGCCGGGTCTCTTCGTAGCTCTGGGTCACCACGAGACGTCGGCGAGTGCTCCTGTCCGGCACCGACGTAGGCTACCGGCAGTGCCGGCGATTGGACCGCCGTTCGCCGGAACTACCCGACAGGCGCGTAGAGCCGGCTGACGGTCTCGGCGACGCAGCACGGCTTGCCGCCCCGTTCCGGTTCGACGGTGCCCCGGATCACGACCTGCGCGCCGCCGGGCACCGGCTCCACCTGGAGGAGTTCGGCGCTGAGCCGGACCGCGTCCCCGGTGTGCAGCGGTGCGGGAAACCGGACCCGGTTCAGCCCATAGTTGATCACCATCCGGATCCCCTCGACCCGGTAGAGATCGCGCATCAACACCGGCAACAGCGAGACGGTGAGGAAGCCGTGCGCCACGGTGCCGCCGTACGGTCCGGTGGCGGCGCGCTCCGGGTCGACGTGTATCCACTGGTGGTCACCTGTCGCGTCGGCGAACGCGTCGACCCGGTCCTGCTCGATCCGGTGCCACGGGCCTGGGCCCAGCCGCTCGCCGACCGCCCCGGCAAGCTCGGTGAGCGAGGCGTAGGCCCTCATGCCGTGACCCGCCAGAAATCCTGGGCGGCGCCGGCAGGCGGAGTGCTCATCTAGCGTGCCCCGCCGTTGACGTAGAGCGTCTGGCCGCTGACGTAGGAGGCGTCGTCGCTGGCCAGGAAGGCGATCACCGCGGCGATCTCCTCGGGCTGGCCGACCCGGCGCAGCGGCGTCTGCTCGGCGACGTGTCTCTGGTGCTCCTCGGGGCTGGCGCCGACCCGCTCGGCGGTGGCGGCGGTCATCGCGGTGGCGATGTAGCCGGGCGCGACCGCGTTGACGGTGATGTTGAACGGGCCGAGCTCGATCGCCAGGGTGGCGGTCAGCCCCTGCACCCCGGCCTTTGCCGCCGCGTAGTTGACCTGCCCCCGGTTACCCAGAGCCGAACGGCTGCTCAGGTTGACGATCCTGCCGTACCTCGCCGGGACCATGTGCCGCTGCGCCGCCTGGCAGCAGTGGAACATACTGGTCAAATTGGTGGTGATGACCGCGTCCCACTCGTCGGCCGGCATCTTGAACAGCAGGTTGTCCCGGGTGATCCCGGCGTTGTTCACCAGCACGTCGAGCCGCCCGTGTGCGCCGACGACCTCCTCGAAGGTGGCCGACACCGCCGCCCCGTCGGTGACGTCGCAGCCGTACCCGGTGGCCCGCCCACCGGCCCCGACGATCTCCTCGGCGGCCTGCCGCGCCCGCTCCACCGCCAGGTCGACGACGGCCACCGTCGCCCCCTCCGCGGCCAGCCGCCGCGCGGTCGCCGCCCCGATCCCCTGGGCCGCCCCGGTGACGACGGCGACCCGGTCGGCGAATCTCCCCACGTCCCACTCCTCGCTCTCGATGAAAGGAAGGGCCCCCGCTTATCGCTTTTTGTAGAGGAAGGGCCCCCGCTTAACAAACTCCGGCTGGCAGCCTGGGCTGGCCGGTGCCCGCTAAACTAGCGCCGGAAGTTTTTGCGCGCCACTCTGCGGCCGGGGATGGGGACGGCATCCGGCCGCCCGTCGCGCAAACCACAGCGGGGCGAAGACGGGTGGCAGCCGAAGGGGTCGCAGCGAGGCGGAGACAGACGGCAGCCGAGGGGTCGCGGCGAGGCAGGGCTGCAGCGACACTGAGCCAACGCAGCGTCGACGCGACGCTGATGGCGACGCGACGCTGACACGACCGACGCGACGCGACGCGACACTGACACGACGCGACGCTGACACGACGCGACGCTGAGGCGGCGTCGACGCCGAGGCGGAAGCGGCAGCGGTAGCCGGGAGGGAGGGCGAGCGGAGGAGCATGCCTCGACCTCGCCAGCCACTGCTGAACCGGCAGCGGATCATCGACGCCGCCACCGCGCTCGTCGACGCCGAAGGGCTGGCGGCGCTCTCCACGCGCCGGCTGGCGACCGTGCTCGGGGTGCGCGGCCCGTCGCTCTACAACCACTTCGCCACCAAGGACGAGATCCTCGACGCGGTGGCCGACGCCATCACGGCCGAGGTCGACGTCTCGTACTTCGCCAGCCACGACTGGCGGGACGCGCTGCGGCTCTGGGGGCACTCCTACCGGCAGGCCCTGGCCGCGCACGCGAACATCGTGCCGTACCTCGCCCAGGGGCCGGGGCGCCGGCCGGCGGCACTGGCGATGGCGGACGCCGTCTACGGCGGTCTGGTGAAGGCCGGCTGGCCGCCGGCCCGAGCAACCCACATCGGAGCGCTGATGCGCTATTTCGTGACCGGTTCCGCGCTCGGCTCGTTCGCCCGGGGGTTCGTCGAGGACCCGCAGGTGTACGCCGACGGCTATCCCCACCTCGACCAGGCGCACCGGCTCGCCGAGCATCGGCGCAGCGTCGACGAGGGTGCCTTCGCGCTCGGCCTGGACGCCCTGATCGACGGGCTGGCCGGCACCTACGAGCGGATCGTCGGCCCGCTGCCGCCACTGCAAGATCCCTGACCGGGATCCCCGTGCGGGTGGCCGGCCCGCTGCCGCCACTGCCGGATGGCTGACCGGGATCCCCGTGCGGGTGGCCGGCCCGCTGCCGCCACTGCAAGATCCCTGACCGGGATCCCCGTGCGGGTGGCCGGCCCGCTGCCGCCACTGCCGGATGGCTGACCGGGATCCCCGTGCGGGTGGTCGGCCCGCTGCCGCCACTGCAAGATCCCTGACCGGGATCCCCGTGCGGGTGGCCAGCCCGCTGCCGCCACTGCCGGATGGCTGACCGGGATCCCCGTGCGGGTGGCCGGCCCGCTGCCGCCACTGCAAGATCCCTGACCGGGATCCCCGTGCGGGTGGCCGGCCCGCTGCCGCCACTGCCGGATGGCTGACCGGGGTCCCCGTGCGGGTGGCCGGCGCGCTGCCGCCGCCGGGGACCCCGGTCGTCCGCCTCCTCAGGCGGTGTTGTTGGCCAGTGCCAGCAGCCGGGCCCGGGTGCCGTTGAACCAGTCCCGGTCCACCGCGCCGGAGATCCCCGACACGCTGCCGGTCGAGGTGTACTGCCACATCGTGTAGACACCCCAGCCGGCGGGGAGGGCGCCCGGCGCGCTCGCCCAGCGGGCGATCCAGAGCGGACTGGTGCTGGCGAAGCCGGAGTAGTTGCCGGTGCAGCTGGTCCACCAGCTCGTCGTGGTGTAGATGACGGCGTGCCGGCCGGTGCGCGACCGGTAGGTGTTGAGGAAGTCGCGGATCCAGGCGACCATGCCGCTCTGGGAGAGGCCGTGGCAGCCCGCCTCCAGGTCGAGCGCGCCGGGCAGGGTCAGGTTGTCGGCCGACCAGGCGCCGCCGTTGCTGGCGAAGTAGTTGGCCTGGGCGGCGCCGCTGGAGGCGGCCGGGCGGGCGAAGTGGTAGGCGCCGCGGATCACCCCGGCACCGTGCGCGGCCGGGTAGTTGGTGTTGAACCGCGAGTCCTTGAAGGTCGTCCCCTCGGTGGCCTTGATGTAGGCCCACTGGATGCCGGCGTTGCGCACGCTGGTCCAGTTGATCGCGCCCTGGTAGTGCGACACGTCGATGCCGGGGGTGGTGGCCGCCTGGGCGGGACCGGCGGTGGCCGCGAGCGCGGCCCCGACCAGGGTGGCGACGGCGAGCATGGAGCTGAGCAGGCGCCGCGGAGAGCGCCAGGTCCGGACCCGGGTCCGGGATGCGGTGGTACGCATCGATCCTCCCGATGGGGGGTTGGAGGGTATCGACACACATGGTTGGAGATTTTTACCTATGATCACAAGGGTCTGTGTAGTTAATTTCCGGGATCAGTCGGATGGCTCGGCGGTGCAGGGCTCGGCATGACCGGCCCGCAGGCGACAGCGACCCGCACCGGGGAGCAACCGGTCGCAGCAGACCCGGTGCCGCACCTGCGGAGCGTCCTCCAGGGAGACCGTCGTCTGGCCGCCGTCGATCTCGGACAGGAAGCCGAGCGACCGGACCAGCGCGTACGCCAGATCGACCGCCCCGGCCAGATCGGCGCTGGTCGCCGGGAGATGGATGACGTACCGGGGAGCCGGCGCGTCCCGCCCGACCGGCGCCGCCACGGCCGCACCGGGAAGTGGGGCGAAGACCCGCGCCGCGATCTGGTTCGGCGGCGTCCGCCGCCACCGGGGGACGGGATTTCCTATTGTGGTTCGCAATCGGCGTACTCGGCTCACGTCACATTCCTCTCGTGGAAGACTCGCGGAGATCGGCCCGGTGGTGGATGCGCGAACGAGCGCGTGCTGGAAGGGGCGACCCGGCCCGTTTGCCGAGTCGGGCCGGATCGCCCCGCCCTGGCACCGCAGCCTCGTTCGGCGGGTACGGCACCAGGGCTGTCCGGAGTGGGGCGGACGATCGGTTGAGTAATGTGCGGGGTCGCGGCAGCACACCCTTCCGTGATAGGTATTTCGGCACGTCAGTTCGGAGCCGGTGTCGAGTCACGTTTCCAGCGGCTCCGGGCTTGGTGCAAGAGACACCAATTCCCGGCTGCGGCCGACCGCGTCCGAAAGGTGGATCATGCCGGCGAAAAGCGAGTCCTTCGTGCAGACCCTGCGCGCCCAGTGGCTCGGGCAGCAGATGCGCCAGTTGCGTGAGCGGCGCGGCTTCACGTTGAAGCGGGCCGCCGAGTTCCTCGAACGGGACTTCTCCTCGGTGGCCCGCTGGGAACGGGCCGAGTGGCCGTTCCGGCGCGACGTCGTCGTCTCGCTGCTCGACCTCTACGGCGAGCACGATCCGCGTACCCGGGCGCATTTTCTCCGGCTCGCCGAGGACGCCTGGCGGACCGACCGGTGGGACGACGACTACGCCGAGATCGTCGACTCGTCCTTCATCGACTTTCCGTGGCTGGAGACCCGGGCCGAGCAGATCTGCTCGTTCGACGCGATGTTGATGCCGGGTCTGATGCAGACCCCGGAGTACGCCGAGGCGGTGATCCGCAACGCCGAGGGAGCCCGTGCCACCCCCTTTTCCGTGGGCAAGTGGATGCAGTTGCGGTTGGACCGGCAGCGGGTCCTGGAGCCGGAGTTCGGGGTGACCGTCTCGGCGGTGCTGGACGAGAGCGTGCTGCGCCGCCCGGTCGGCGGCCCGGCGCTGATGCGCGGCCAGCTGAAGCATCTCGGCGAGTTGCTCCGCCGGCCCAACGTGACCGTCCGGGTGCTGCCCGCCACCGTCGGCCTGCACCCCGGCCTCGACGGCTCGTTCTGGCTCTTCAAGATGCCGAAGCCCTATCCCGAGGTGGCCTACGCCGAAACGCTCGGCGGCCGGCTCTTCATGGAAGCGCCGAAGTCGAAGCGCTACGCGGAGGCGTACGCTCGATTGCAGCAGATGGCGGTCGACCCGGCCGGGTCGGCGAGGCTGATCACGACGATCACGGAGGAGCTGTGATGCACGAGTCCCTGCCGGCGGTTGCCTGGCACATCAGCACGAAGAGCGCGAGCAACGGCGGAAGCTGTGTGGAGGCCGGCCCGGTGCTGGACGGCTCCGGCCGGATCGCCGTCCGGCACAGCAAGGCCCCGCAGGCGGCGGTGATCGTCTACACCCGCGAGGAGTGGGACGCCTTCCTGGCCGGCGCCAGGGACGGCGAGTTCGACTTCCCGCCGACCGCCTGACGAGGGCCCGCGTCACCTCGAATTCAGCAGACATCCCCGCTCCGTTCACAGTGGACGTGCACGCATAGCCTGACAATGGCCTGCTCGACCAGTGTGGATTCGCCACCAGGCCGGCGGAAAGGGTCCTGCACGGATGACCGGGGTCAGGGATGCGGCGCTGGAAGCCCTGCTGGGCCAGGGCTCGGCGCTGAGTCTGATATTGCTTCTGGCGGCCAGTGTCGGTTGGGGCCTCTACAAGGAGGCACGCGACCGCCGGGCGAGACGGAAGGCGGTGTCCTACAACGTCCTGTTCAATTCCCCGCTCGGCCCGCCGGAGACCGGACGCCTGATCGAGCTGCGCGACCGGGAGGACGGCACGGTCATCGAGGAGCCCTCGATGGCCGTCATCCGGATCACCAACGCCGGTAGCCGGGACATCAGGGAATTCGACTACCAGCGTCCGATACACATCAGCTTCGGCCGCCGCAGGGTCCAGCTCATCGACGTCACGGACGGGCACCCGGCGGACCTGGAGGAGGTCTTCGTCCCCGAGGTCGGCCCGGAGGGGACGAGTCTGCTCCTCCCCCGCGCCCACTTCAACGCGAAATACCGCTTCAAGCTGCTGGTCCTGCTCTCCGGCCACCCGGACGACGGCACCGTCAAGGTCGGTGGCCTGCTCCGGGGCGGCGACATCGTCAACGCCCGGGTGCAGGACCAGCGGAGCCGGATCTGGCGGTGGCGGATCGGCACCGCCGGGGTCGCCTCGCTGGCCGCCGGGGCACTGATCATGGTGATCCTGGCCCAGACCGCCGACCTGCGCCCGACCAGGCCGGGGGACCCGACCTGCGTCGAGGGCACCGCCGAGGTGGTCGGGTCGAGCGCCTTCCGCAGCGCCGCGATCCCGGCGATCGACGCGTACAACACCTTCTGCGCGGAGGCCGGTGCGCGGCTGAAGGCGGACTTCGTGGACAGCGGCGACGGGATACGGCGGGTCGGCCGGCCCGGCTCGCCGGACGTCGCCCTGCACGACGGGCGGCTCGGCGAGGAACAGCGGAACGGACTCCGCGAGCGGGCGGTGGCGATCGTGCCGTTCAGCGTCGTGGTCAACGCGGCGGTGCGGGGCGGTGCGACCGGGCCGGTCACGCTCTCCCGGGACCAGATCCGGAGCATCTTCGCCGGTGAACACCGCAACTGGCGGGAGATCGACCCCGACTACGCCGACACCGCGATCGTCCTCGTCACCCGGACCAGCCGGTCCGGCAGCCGGGGCGCCTTCGAGCGGTACGTGCTGGGCGACGGTGACGTCCCACGACCGCAGCCCGCACTGACCGCGCCGAACTGCGTCCCGCCGGCCGGCGCCGCGCACCCGTACCTCTGCGAGATGACCACCACCGGCGACCTGCTGAAGCGGGTCGCCGAGGTCGAGGGAGCGATCGGGTACGCCGACACCCCGCAGGCCCGTAACGCGGACGACAACGTCCTCGAGGTGCGGCTGGACGGGCTCAGCCCGAGCGCCGACCCGGAGGTCCTGCGACGGTATCCGTTCTGGACCGTCGAGTACGCCTACTACCGCAGTGTCCCCGCCGAGGCGCGGTCGTTGGCGGCGCAGTTCGTCACGTACCTCAGCGACGACGTCCCGGCCGCCGGCACCACGCCGGCCAGGCTCCTCGACCAGGCCGGATATCCGCCGTGCGACTCCGCCACCTACCGGGAGCTGTGCCGGGAGCGGAGCTGAGCCGAGCCCTCGCCCGGTCGGTCAGCGGCGCCGCATCGCATACCAGAGCGCGCCGGCCACCACGACGGCCAGCGGCACGAGGCAACAGAACAGGGTCAGCAGCAGGTGCCACGGTTTGATCGCGCCCATGCCGGATGACCCTAGTCGACGCGGTGCGCGACCCGCGCGACCGGCGGCTCAGCGTGCGGCGGCGGTGCCCGCGCCGCTCGCCGAGTCCTGGTGGGCCTGCTTCAGGGCGGCCAGGAACGCCTCGGTCGGCTGCGCGCCGGAGATGCCGTACCGGCGGTCCAGGACGAAGAACGGGACGCCGTTCGCGCCGAACGCCCGCGCCTGGCGGATGTCCGCCTCGACGTCCCCGGCGTACTCGTCGCCGGCCAGCACCCGACGGGCCGCCTCGGCCGGCACCCCGACCTCACCGGCGAGCCGGACCAGGGTGTCGGCGTCGTCGACGTTCTCGGCCTCGACCAGGTTGGCCCGCATCAGCCGCTCGTGCAGCTCGGCGCCGAGCCCGTACTCCCGGGCCAGGTGGGTGAGCCGGTGCGCGTCGAAGGTGTTCGCCATGATCGACTTGTCGAGGTGGTAGTCGAGCCCCACCTCGGCGGCGAGCGCGGTCACGTGCCCCTGCATGGCCGCGACCCGGGCCGGCGAGGCGCCCAGCTTCTCCGCCAGATCCTCGGGCACCGGCCGGGGCTGCCCCTTGGGGTACGACGGGTCGAGCTGGAAGCTCCGCCAGACCACCTCCACCTCGTCGGCGTGCTCGAACTGCCCGAGCGCCTCCTCCAACCGCCGCTTGCCCAGATAGCACCACGGGCAGACGATGTCGGACCAGACTTCGAGTTGCACTGACTCTCTCCTCGCGCTAAAGGCAGGTGCCGTCCGAGCAGACCGGGGCGTCCTCGGCCGTGACGAGCATCACGAGTCCCGGCACCGCCGGCAGTGGCGCCGGCTCCGCCGGCTCTTCACCCGATGCGTCCGCTCCGGTGCCCCGCTCGGCGATCGGCGACTCCGGCTCCGACCTGGGCTCCGACCTGCTCAGACTCATGAAGGCTCCTTCGGTTTCTCCCCGTCAGTGTCAGCAACCCCGCCGCGCGTTCCAGAATTCCGCCGACCTCCGGGAGGTGCCGGTCACACTCCGTCACCGAGAGCCGGCGCCACACGACCAGGGGCACACCCGCCGGCCGGTCGGGCGCGGGGCCGCCGAACAGAATCGAGGCTTCCGACGAGGCGGCGGTCAGTCGGGTGGGCAGAGCAGGACACAGCCGCCGCTGGGCAGCAGCGGCAGGCCGGACGGCAGCAGTGAAGGCAACACGGGTACCGGCAGCGGAAGCACCTGCCGGGCGGTCGGGCTGGCCGGCGGTGGCTGCGCCGCCCCGGACCGTGCGGTCGGTGGCGGCGCCTCGCCGGCGGTGCGTCGCGGTGGCGGAGTGTGCTCGGGCGCGGGTGTCGGCGGCCCGGGCCGGGCCGGACCGGACCGCTCGCCGGTCGGCGTCTCCGGTCGCTCGGCGGGTTCGGGCAGGCCGAGCCGGATCCGCGCGATCTCGCTGAACAGCCGCGCGGCCACCCCCGGATCGTGGATCCCGGCCACCTGGCCAGCGGCCCGATCCAGCTCCTGGCGCGCCTCGTCGAAGCGGCGGGCCTCCGCCGCTTCCCGGGCGAGTTGGATGGTGTGCTCGGCGGCGCGGATCGTGGACCGGTCCGGATAGACCGCCGCCGCGACCGGCCAGAGCGGACTCGTCGGCCCCGCGTGGTTGACGCCGAGCCCGAACAGGGCCGTCGTGACCACGGCGGCCGCGGTGGAGAGGACAAGCCGGCGGACCGCCGCTCCCGGCCGGGTCCGTGGGGCCCTCGGCCCGCCGTCCGGTCGACGCAGGTCGACGGGTACGCCAGGTCGGAGTCCGTCCGGTCGACGCAGGTCCGCGGGTACGCCAGGTCGGAGTCGACCGCCGACGCCGCCGTTTCGGGACCGGCCGGCGGATGCACGGGGCCGGGGATGCCCGGTGCGGGAAGGGCCGGGCCGGGGCCCCGCCGCCAGATCCGCGCGGGGCGCGGGGGGCAGCCCGGCGTCCGGCCCGGCCTCGCGGAGCACCGGGGCGTCGGCGTGCTCGTGCCGGTCGGCGTCCAGGTCCGCGCGCCAGGCGGAGAGGAGCCTCGCCAGTGGATCGCCGGCAGGAGCCGGGTCGCCTCGGCCGAGGGCGTCGAGCAGCCGGTCGTCCGCGACCAGCACGACGGGATCGAGATCGGCCCGGTCCGGCACGCCGTCGGTCCGCTCGCCCATGCCGTCGTCGTCCACTCCGCCTCGCAGCGTACTCATGCGGCGACCTCGTCCAGGGCGGTGCCGGCGAGCGTGCGGAGCCGGGCCAGGGCACGGGACTGGGTCACCCGGACGGCGGCGGCCGACATCCCCACGATGAACCCGACCTCCTCGGCGGTGAGGCCGACCGCGACCCGGAGCAGGACGATCTCCCGGTGCAGCTCGGGCAGCCGGGCCAGCAGCGCGGAGAGCCGCCGGGCGAGGTCGGTCGCCACCGCCCGCTGCTCGGGGCCGGGCTCGGCGTCCGGCTCGTCCGGCAGCGGACCGTCGGCGGTGACGGCCGAGTTCCGGATGGCGGCGCGCTGCGCGTCGGCGACCTTGTGCGCCGCGATGCCGTAGAGGAACGCGGAGAACGGCCGGCCCTGGTCCCGATAGCGGGGCAGCGCCCGGAGGACCGCCAGGCAGACCTCCTGGGCCACGTCGTCGGCGGTGGCGTACGCGCCGCCGATCCGGCCCAGCCGGGCCCGGCAGTAGCGGACCAGGCCGGGACGGACCTCGGTGAGCAGTTCCGCCGTCGCCTCGGGGTCGCGTCGAGCCGCCCGTGCGACGAGATCTGTCTCGGGTGCTGCGGTCATCTATGGGGTCGCACCTTCGTCGGGGCCACGCCTTCGTCCGGCACCGCGCTGGGGTTACCGGCGGGTTACCGCACCGTATCGGCAGTCCCGTCATCGCACCACCGGCGGGGGACGATCAATGCCGTAACGAGTGGTCCTGATGTGCGGTCAACCGGAAAGTAGTCGGAAAATTACCGGTGATCCCTGTTACGCCCGGCGCCCCGGCCGCGATGTCCACCAGAGACGGCGGCGGACGGAGCGGTCCGGCGGGAGCTGCGGGCGGGCAGGTGTGCGGATGGGCGTCGAGGTACGCGTCGAAGGGCTGACCAAGTCCTTCGGCGGTCAGCCGGTCTGGTCCGACGTGAGTCTGACCCTGCCGGCGGGCGAGATCTCGGTGCTGCTCGGCCCCTCCGGCACCGGCAAGTCGGTCTTCCTCAAGACGCTGGTCGGGCTGCTCAAGCCGGACCGGGGGTCGATCTGGATCGAGGGCCGGGACCTCCCCCGGCTCTCCGAGCGCGCGCTCTACGAGGTCCGCAAGCTCTTCGGGGTGCTCTTCCAGGACGGCGCGCTCTTCGGCTCGATGACCATCTACGACAACGTCGCGTTTCCGCTGCGCGAGCACACCCGCCGACCGGAGGCGGAGATCCGGCAGATCGTGCAGGAGAAGCTGGAGATGGTCGGGCTGCTCGGCGCGGAGCGGAAGCTGCCGGGCCAGATCTCCGGCGGGATGCGCAAGCGGGCCGGGCTGGCCCGGGCCCTGGTGCTGGATCCGCAGATCATCCTCTTCGACGAGCCCGACTCCGGGCTCGACCCGGTCCGCACCGCCTACCTCAACCAGCTCATCATCGACCTCAACCAGCAGACCGGTGCGACCTTCCTGATCGTCACGCACGACATCAACACCGCCCGGACGGTGCCGGACCACATCGGGCTGATCTACCACGGTCACCTCGCCATGTTCGGGCCGCGCGAGATGCTGCTCTCCAGCACCGAGCCGGTGGTGCGGCAGTTCCTCAACGCGCAGCGGATCGGCCCGATCGGGATGGCCGAGGAGAAGGACACCGACGAGTTGCGGGCCGAGGCCGAAGCCGGGGTCGAGCTGCCGCCGCTGCCGCCGATACCGCTCCAGCTCGCCCCCTCCGACGGGCAGCCGCGCCGGGCGGAGCAGCCGCCGGGCCGGTGGTGCGAGGAGAACGGCGTCGTGCCGCCGCCCGGCTCCTTCGACGGCGCGCGGACCAGCGCCTGGCAGCGGCCTCCCGAGGAGGTGCTCCGGTGAGCGGGCCGGGCAGCACCCGGGGCGGGCCGGTGACGGCGGGGCTGCGCGGCTCCGGGCACTTCTTCGCGTTCTGCCTCGACGCGCTGCGCGGGCTGGGCCGGCGGCCGTTCCAGGTCCGCGAGTTCGTACAGCAGGCGTGGTTTCTCAGCTCGGTCTCGATCCTGCCGGCCGCGCTGGTCGCGATCCCGTTCGGCGCGGTGATCGCGCTGCAGCTCGGTTCCCTGGTACGCCAGCTCGGCGCCCAGTCCTTCACCGGCGCCACAAGCGTGCTGGCCGTGGTACGCGAGGCGAGCCCGATCGTCACCGCCCTGATCATCGCCGGGGCGGGCGGCTCGGCGATCTGCGCCGACCTCGGCGCCCGGAGGATCCGCGAGGAGCTGGACGCGATGGAGGTGCTCGGGATCGACCCGCTGCACCGGCTGGTCGCGCCCCGGATCGTCGCCGCCGCCCTGGTCGCCGCGCTGCTCAACGGGCTGGTCAGCGTCGTCGGGGTGGCCGGCGGCTACTTCTTCAACGTGGTGATGCAGGGCGGGACGCCGGGGGCGTACCTGGCGAGTTTCCAGGCCCTCGGGCAGCTCTCCGACCTGGTGGTCGGCGAGGTCAAGGCGGTGCTCTTCGGTGGAGTCGCCGCGCTTGTCGCGTCGTACCAGGGGATGACGGCGCGGGGCGGGCCGAAGGGGGTCGGCGACGCGGTCAACCGCAGCGTCGTGCTGACCTTCATGCTGCTCTTCGCGCTCAACTTCGTCATCACCGCCGTCTACTTCCAGCTCGTGCCGCAGCGGGGGATGTGAGATGCCGGTGCTGCGTACCCTGGACAACCTCGGCGGGCAACTCGCGTTCTACCTGCGGGTCTTCGCCTCGACCCCACGGGCGCTGCGCCGCTACCGCCGCGAGGTGGTGCGCCTGCTCGCCGAGATCAGCTTCGGCCGGGGCGCGCTGGCGGTGGCCGGCGGCACGGTCGGGGTGATCTGCTTCCTCACCTTCTTCACCGGCACCGAGGTGGGGCTCCAGGGCTACCAGGCGCTGGACCAGCTCGGCAGCAGCGCCTTCACCGGCTTCATCTCGGCCTACTTCAACACCCGGGAGATCGCGCCGCTGGTCGCCGGGCTGGCGCTCTCGGCGACCGTCGGCTCCGGCTTCACCGCCCAGCTCGGCGCGATGCGGATCTCCGAGGAGGTCGACGCGCTGGAGGTGATGGGTGTCCCCTCGCTGCCGTTCCTGGTCACCACCCGCATGATCGCCGGCTTCGTCGCGGTGATCCCGCTCTACGTGGTCGGGCTGCTCTCCAGCTATCTCGCCACCCGGGCCATCGCGGTCCACTACTTCGGGCAGTCGGCCGGCACCTACGACTACTACTTCCACCTCTTCCTCCCCCCGGAGGACGTGCTCTGGTCCTTCGGCAAGGTGCTGGTCTTCAGCGTGATCGTCGTGCTGGTGCACTGCCACTACGGCTACACCGCCAGCGGCGGGCCGGCCGGCGTCGGGGTGGCGGTGGGCCGGGCGGTGCGTACCGCCATCGTCGCGATCAACATCGTCGACTTCTTCCTGTCGCTCGCCATCTGGGGCGCGACCACGACCGTACGGATCGCGGGGTGAACGGATGATCGGCGCCCAGCACGGCACGCCACTGGGCCGGCGCGTCCTCGGCATCGTCTTCGTGGCGGTGCTCGGCGCGGCGCTCTGCCTGGCCGTGTTGCAGTACCGCAAGGTCTTCACCCCGGTCGCCTGGGTGACCCTGCACACGGCGCAGACCGGGATGCAGCTCAGCCCCGGCGCCGAGGTGAAGCTGCGCGGCGTGCCGGTCGGCGAGGTACGCGAGATCGGCAGCGACGGCAGCCGGGCCCGGCTGCGGCTCGCCCTCGACCCGGAGCTGATCGGCCACGTCCCCGCCGACGTGACCGCGCGGCTGCTGCCGAAGACCCTCTTCGGCGAGCGGTACGTGGCGCTGGTCCCCCCGCCGACCGGCTCGACCGCCGGGCCGCTGCGCGACGGCGCGGTGATCGGCCAGGACCGCAGCCGCAACGGGGTCGAGCTGGAACGGGTGCTGGACGAGGCGCTGCCGCTGCTCCGGTCGATCCGGCCGGAAAAGCTGGCCAGCACCCTGGCCGCGCTCGCCACCGCGCTGGACGGGCGCGGTGAGCAGCTCGGGGAGACCCTGGAGACGCTGGACCGCTACCTCGGCGAGCTCAACCCCGAGCTGCCGGCGCTGACCGAGGACGTCCGGCGCCTCGCGGCCGTGCTGGACTCCTACGACGCCGCCCTGCCCGACCTGCTCGCCATCCTCCGCGACGTCACCCCCACCGCGCGGACCGTGGCGGACCAGCAGGCCCAGCTCGCCGCCTTCCTCGCCGAGACCACCGACGCCGCCGACGTCACCCGGCTCTTCCTGGACCGGCACGGCGACCAGGTGATCCGGCTCGGTCAGCTCGGCCGGCCGGTGCTGGAGCTGCTGGCCGCGTACGCCCCGGAATATCCCTGCCTGATGCAGGGGCTGGTCGGGGTGCAGCCGGCGGTCGAGGAGGTGTTCCGGAACGGTCGGATGCACGTCACCCTGGAGATCACCCGGGACAACGGCGCCTACCAGCCGGGCCGGGACGACCCGGTCTACGGCGCCCGGACCGGGCCGCAGTGCCGGGAGCTGCCGGACCCGACGCCGCCGGCCCCGGAGGTGCGGGTCGAGGACGGCTACGACCACGGCGGCTCCCGCCCCGGCCCGGTCCGGCTCCCGGTCGGCAGGCCACCGGCCGGCACGCCGGCCGCCGCCGGCTCCGGCCCGCCCGCCGCCGGCAACCCGCCGTCGATGGGCTCGGCCGGCACCGAGGAGGAGCGGAACCTGCTCGAACCGATCATCGGGGCGGCCACCGGCACCCTGCCGGTGGAGGTGCCGGACATCGCCGTCCTGCTCTGGGGCCCGCTGCTGCGCGGAGCGGTGGTGAACGTCCGATGAGCCGGTGGGGACAGCGCGGCGGGAGCATGACCCGGGTTCCGGTCGGGCCGCTGGTCAAGCTGGTGGTGTTCGCCGTGGTGACGCTGCTGCTCACCGGGATGCTCGGCCAGGCGCTCGGGTCGTTCTCGTTCGGCGGCACCAGCTATCGGGCCCGGTTCACCGACGTGACCGGCCTGCTGCCCGGCGACGACGTCCGGATCGCCGGGGTGCGGGTCGGCCAGGTCGACACGATCCGGGTGGTGCGGGACAGCGTCGCCGAGGTCCGGTTGACGCTGACCGGGGAGGTGCCGCTGCGCAGCAGCGTGCGGGCCACGATCCGCTACCGCAACCTGATCGGCCAGCGCTACGTCGCGCTCGCCGAGGGCCCCGGCAGCGGAGCGCCGCTGCCGCCGGACGGGCTGATCCCGCTCGCCCAGACCACTCCGGCCCTCGACCTGACCACGCTCTTCAACGGGTTCCGGCCGCTCTTCACCGCGCTGAGTCCGGCGGACGTGAACACGCTGGCGTACGAGATCATCCAGGTGCTACAGGGCGAGGGCGGTACGGTCTCCAGCCTGCTCGCGCACACCGCCTCGCTGACCAACACCCTCGCCGACCGGGACGCGGTGATCGGCCGGGTGGTGACCAACCTCAACTCGGTGCTGGCCACCCTGGAGTCCCGGGACGCCGAACTCGACCGGACGGTCCGGTCGTTGCAGCAGTTCGTCTCCGGGCTCGCCGCCGACCGCGAGGCGATCGGGGCCGCCCTGGCCAACCTCGGCACGCTCACCGGCAGCACCGCCGCGCTGCTCGCCGACGCCCGGCCGGCGCTCGCCGCCGACGTGACCGAGCTCGGCGAACTTGCCGACACCCTCAACCGGAACGCGGCGGTCATCGACGGCACCCTCGGCCGGCTCCCCGACCGCTACGAGGCGCTGACCCGGGTCGCCTCGGACGGCTCGTGGCTCAACCTCTTCGTCTGCGACTTCGACGGCACGCTGACCCTCGGCGGGCAGGACGTCAACCCGGCGACGTTCAGCGCCACCGCCGCCCGCTGCGCCGGCTCCGGAGGTGCCCGGTGAACAGTGCACCCCGCAGGTCCCGGCCGATGCGCCCGGGAGGTGCCCGGTGAAGCCGTTCCGGGAGCGGAATCTCGTCGCCGTCGGCGCGTTCGGGCTGGTGGTGCTGACCGGCCTGCTGCTGGTGGCGTTCCGCCTCGACGACCTCGGCGCGCTCGGCGACCGTCGGTACGCGGCGGCGTTCCGGGACGCCAGCGGCCTGGCCGAGGGAAACGAGGTCCGGGTCGCCGGGGTACGCGTCGGCGAGGTGACCGAGGTGGCGCTGGCCCGCGACGGCAGCGTCCCGTACGTCCGGGTGCGGTTCCGGGTCGACGACGACGAGCTGCGGCTCGGCGGCGAGACCGGCGCGACCATCCGGATCAAGACGGTGCTCGGCCAGAAGTACCTGGCGCTGGCCCCGGCCGGGCCGGGACGGCTGTCCGAGGATGCGGAGATCCCGCTCGACCGGACCGCGTCGCCGTTCGACGTGATGCAGGCGGTCACCGGGCTCGCCGGCACGCTCGACGAGATCGACAGCGCGCAGCTGGCGAAGGCGTTCGGCACGCTGGCGGAGACCTTCGCCGACACGCCCGGCAGCGTGCGCGCCTCGCTGGACGGGCTCTCCCGGCTCTCCCGCACCGTCGCCGGCCGGGACGCCGAGCTGCGCGAGCTGCTGGAGCGGGCCCGGAACGTCACCGGGGTGCTCGCCGACCGGGACGAGGAGTTCCGGCTGCTCGTCGCCGACGGCGCCGCGCTGCTGGCGGAGGTGAGCCGGCGGCGGGACGCCATCCACGAGCTGCTGGTGGGCACCCGGGACCTCGCGGCGCAGCTCTCCGGGCTGGTCGCCGACAACCGCAGCACGCTGGAGCCGACGCTGCGCCGGTTGCGCGGGGTGGTGTCGATCCTGCAACGCAACCGCGACGACCTGGAGCGGACCCTGCAGACCATGGGCCCGTTCCTGGACGCCTTCACCAACCTGCTGGGCAACGGCCGGTGGTTCGACTCGTACCTGCGCGGGCTGCTCCAGCCGTACGTGCCGACGGGAGGTCGCTGATGCGCCGGTTCCTCGCCGCCCCGAGCCGCCGCCGGGCGCTGCTCGCCGCCGGGGTGACCGTGCTGGTCGCCGCCGCGGCGGCGTTCGTGGTGCTCCGCCCGGGTACGCCGCAGCACCGCCTCGTCGCGCACTTCACCCGGGCGGTCGGCATCCACCCCGGCTCCGACGTACGGGTGCTGGGGGTGCGGGTCGGCGAGGTCGTCTCGATCGAGCCGGCCGGGCGTACCGTGCGGATGGAGCTGCGCTACGACGCCCGGCACGAGATTCCGGCCGACGCCTCGGCGGTGATCGTGCCGCCCAGCCTGGTCAGCGACAGGTACGTCCAGCTCACCCCCGCCTACACCGGCGGCGCCCGGCTCGCCGACGGCGCGGAGCTGCCGGTGCGGCGGACGATGGCGCCGATGGAGATCGACGACATCTACCGGGCGCTCGACGAGTTCAACCGGGCGCTCGGGCCGGACGGCGCCAACGCGGACGGTGCGCTGGACGACCTGCTCGGCACCGCGCGGGCGAACCTGGCCGGCAACGGCGACGAGCTGCACGACACCCTGGACGGGCTCTCCCGGGCGCTGGAGACCCTCGCCGACGGCCGGCAGGACCTCTTCGGCACGGTGGCGAACCTGCAACGGTTCACCACCGCGCTGGCCCGCAGCGACCAGCAGGTGCGGGCGTTCAACGCGCAGCTCGCCGACGTGGCCGAGCAGCTCGCCGCCGAACGGGACGACCTGGCGGCGGCGCTGCGCAACCTCGGAACCGCGCTGGGCGAGGTCACCCGCTTCGTCCGGGACAACCGGGCCCTGCTGACGTCCAACGTGGAGGCGCTGGCCGACGTGACGAACGTGCTGGTCCGGCAGCAGGAGGCACTGATCAGGATCCTGGACGTGGCGCCGCTGACCCTCTCCAACCTGCACCTGGCCTACAACGCCCGGTCCGGCACCCTGGACACCCGGGCCAACCTGCTCGGCCCGTACGACCCGGCCGCCTACGCCTGCGCGGCGCTGGCCGACGCCCTGCCGGCACCGAAGGTGCCGAAGCGCTGCTTCGAGCTGGCCGAGACCCTGCAGCTCAAGCGGCTTCCGCTCCCCGAGGAGCTGCGCGGGCTGCTCAACCTGCCACCCGCCGCCGACGCGGAGCCGGCCCCGCCGCGGTCGGCGGACGGCGACGCCCCGGCCGCCGGCACGCCGCCAGGGGCGCCGGGCCCGGGGATCTCGCTCGACCGCACCCTCGGCGGCATCCTGCGAGGTGCCCGATGAGCCGGGCCCGCCGGTACGGACCGGCGCTGGTGGCGGTGTCGGTCGTGACGGCGGTCGGGGTTACCGGCTGCACGGTGCCGGACCTGGCCGACCTGCCGCTGCCCGGCGGCGCGCCGAACGGCCCGGCATACCGGGTCACCGCGGAGTTCACCGACGTGCTCGACCTGGTGCCGCAGGCGGCCGTCAAGGTCAACGACGTCACGGTGGGCAGCGTCGAGAAGATCTCGCTGCGCGGCTGGACCGCCCGGGTCCGGCTCCGGATCGACCGCGCGGTGACGCTGCCCGGCAACGCCACCGCCGCCGTACGGCAGACCAGCCTGCTCGGCGAGAAGTACGTCGCACTGGCCGCCCCGGTCACCGAGCCGCCCGCCGGGCAACTCCGCGACGACGCCGTCATCCCGCTGGCCCGGACGAAGCGGTCGGCCGAGGTGGAGGAGGTGCTCGCCGCGCTCGGGCTGCTGCTCAACGGCGGCGGGCTGGCCCAGCTCAAGACGATCAACCAGGAGCTCGCGGCGGCGCTGGAGGGACGGGAGCCGGCCGCCCGGGACGCGCTGCGCCAGTTGGACACCTTCGTGGCCGGGCTCGACCGGCAGAAGTCCGACCTGGTGCGGGCGGTCGACGCGCTCGACCGGCTGACCGACCGGCTGGCCCGGCAGCGGGCCGTGATCGGTGACGCGCTCACCGCGCTCGATCCCGGGCTCAGCGTCCTGGCCGAGCAGCGCGAGCAGCTCAGCGACGCGGTGACCGCCCTGGGCGAACTGGGCCGGGTCGGCACCCGGGTGGTCACCGAGAGCGGCGACGACCTGGTGGCGAGCGTACGCGCCCTGCAGCCGATCCTCGACCAGCTCGTCCGGGCGGGCGACGCGCTGCCGAAGTCGCTGGACTTCATGCTCTCGTACCCGTTCCCGCCGAACGTGACCGGGGCGATCGTCGGCGACTACATCAACCTCTCGGTCACCGCCGACCTGGACGCCGCCGCCATCCTGGCGAACCTCTTCTCCGCCAAGCCGGTGGCGAAGCCGCCGCAGCAGCGCGGCACCGCGCCCTCGGGAGGCAGCACCGGCGGCAACCGGCCGGGTGCGACCGGCGGCGGGCAGCGGCCGGGCGGCTCCGGCGACGACCGGCCGGGCGGGGTCGGCCCGCTGCTGCCCGGCGTGCTCCCCCCGATCTGCCTGCCGGTCGGCGGGCTGCTGCCGATCGACTGGCTGCCCCCGCTGCTGCCGGAGTGCAAGCTGCCGCCGGAGTGCGAACTGCTCCGCCCCGGGACGCTGCTGCCGCCGGGCGGGCTCCTGCCGCCGGGCGGCGTGGTGCCGCCGGGCACCATCTTCCCGCCCGGCACCAAGCTGCCGGTGGGCACCATCCTCTCCCCCGGCTGCCTGCTGCCGCCGCCGGACGGGTCGACCAACGGCCGCACGGGTGGGCTGCTCGACATCCTGGGCGGAGGGCTGGGCAGATGATCGGACGTACGGCACGACTCCAGGTGCTCGCCTTCCTCGTCGTCAGCGTGCTCGGGATCAGCTACGTCGCGGTCCGCTACGTCGGGCTCGGTGACCGGCTGCTCGGGCGCGGCTATCTGGTGCTGGCGGACTTCACCGAGGCCGGCGGCATCTTCCCGAACGCGCCGGTCAGCTACCGGGGCGTGCCGGTCGGCCAGGTCGAGTCGGTCGACCTGCACGCCGGGGCGGTCCGGGTCGGGCTCCGGCTGGACCGGGGGGTACGGGTCCCGGCCGCTCTCCGCGCGGTGGTGTCGCAGCGCTCCGCCGTCGGCGAGCAGTACGTCGACCTGCGCCCCGACCGGGACACCGGCCCCTACCTGCGGGACGGCTCGGTGATCCCCCGGGACCGGACCGGCGTCCCGCTGGCCCCGGAGACCCTGCTGGCCAACCTCGACGCGCTGGTCCGGTCGGTCGACCCGGACGACCTGGCGGTGGTGATCGACGAGCTGGGCGTCGCCTTCGAGGGCAACGAGGACGCGCTGCGCCGGATCCTCGACGCGAGTGGCGCGCTGCTGGCGGAGGCGACCGTACGGCTGCCGGAGACGGTGACGCTGATCCGGGACGGGCGGACGGTGCTGCGTACCCAGCAGGAGTCCGCGGCCGCGCTGCGCCGCTGGGCGGACGGGCTGGCCCGGCTCGCCGAGACGGTCCGGGCCGCCGACCCGGACCTGCGGCGGATCCTCGCCGACGGCCCGCCCGCGGCGACCGAGCTCGTCGGGCTGCTGCACGACCTGGACCCGTCGATCGGCACCCTGCTGGGCAACCTGGTCGCGGTGAACGGGGTGGCCGCGCGGCGGCTGCCCGGCATCGAGCACCTGCTCGTCGTCTATCCGCTGGTGGTCGACGGCGCCTACACCGTCACACCCGGCGACGGCACCGTGCACTTCGGACTCGTGCTGAACGTCGCCGACCCGCCGGCCTGTGTCTACCACGGCTCGACCCGGTGCACGGCGGGAGAGACCGGGCGCGGATCCGGCGTGCGGGGCAACGCCGCGGCACCCCGCCCCGGCGGTACGGACCCGCCGCCGCCCTCACCCGGACCGGCACCGCCGGCCGAGCCGGACGATCCGGAGGACCCTGGTGCGGACGCCGAGCCGGTTTCCCCGGCCTCGGTCGCCGGCTACGACCCCGGGACCGGGATCGCGCTCGGCCCCGGCGGCACGCCGCTCACCTTCGGCTCGACCGGCGGGCAGTACCGGCTCGCCGGCGACCAGTCCTGGAAGCAACTCCTACTCGCCGGCCTCGCGCCGTGACCGAATCCCGAGGAGCCGCCCCATGCGCAGCGGTGAGGAACGAAGCGTGAAAAGCGGTGAGGAACGAAGGTTGAAACTGGTGAAGGAGACGCCCGAGGCCGATCCGAGCCGCGCCGCCGCGCCCCGGCAGCCCTCCGCCGAGGAGCCGTCGCCGGACTCTGCCGCGCGCCGGTCGCCCACCGGCCTGCGGCGGCCGGGCCGGGGCGGGCGGGCGACGCCGGCCCGCCGTGCGGTCACGCGACGGCTGCCGGCCGAGCGGGACCCGGTGGAGACGATCCTGAAGCAACTCGACCGGGAGCCAATCGACACGAACCCGGACGACACGAAGCCGGACGGCACGGCACCGGACGACGGCACCGACGACGCCGAGCGGCCGGACGCCCGCACCGACGACGCCGAGGGAGCGGCTGCCGACGGTGAGCCGGGACCGGAGGAGCGCACGGGGCCGGGCCGGCGGCGCGGCACCACGATCGCGCTCGCCGCCGCTCTCACGGTCGCGCTCGCCCTGGCCGGTGTCGTCGGATCCCAGTGGTGGCAGGACCGGGCGGTCGAGCGGGCCCACGCGCAGGCCCTGGCCGCCGCCCGGCAGACGACCGTCAACTTCGTCTCGATCAGCGCGTCGAGCGTGGACGGCGACCTCCAGCGGATCACCGCCGGCGCCACCGGGGAGTTCAGGGAGGAGTTCCTCCGGGGTCAGGCGAAGGTACGGTCCGCGGTGCTGGAGAACAAGGTCGAGTCGACCGGTACGGTGCTGCGCGCCGCCCTGCTCTCCGGGGACCGGCGGCACGCGGTGGTGCTGGTGGCGATGGACGCGACGGTGAAGAACGTGAACGCCCCGGAGGGGCGGCCCGCGCACTACCGGATCCAGGTCGACCTGACCCGGGACGGTGACTCCGACACCTGGCTGGTCTCCCGGCTCCAGTTCGTCGGCTGAGCGGGCACCCCGGGAGGCGGAGCGGAGACCGGAGAAGAGGAGCTTCCATGCGATCGTCCATCGCCGCATTCACCCGGCGGCTGCGCCGACTCGGGCGCCGTACCGCCGAAACGTCGCCCGTCGACGACGCACCCGTCGACGACGCGCCGCGACCGTCCAGAAACGTCCCCGCGGCACGGCGCCGGTACGCCGGCAGCCGCCTGCACCTCGCCCTCGCGGTCGCCACCCTGCTCGCCGCCGCCACGGCCGGCAGCGCCTGGTACGCCCACCACCGGGCCGAGCAGCGCGACACTGCGGTCCGCCAGGCGCTGGACACGGCCGGCCCGGCCGCGAAGGCCATCTTCTCCTACGACTACCGCAGCTTCGACGCCAGCGTGGCGAACGGCCGGGCCTTCGTGACCGGCCCGTTCGCCGACGAGTACGCCGAGACCACCTCGGCGCTGAAGGCGACGGCAGTCTCGGAACAGGCGGTGGTGCTCGCCGAGGTCTCCGCCACCGGGGTGATCCGGGCCGGCTCGGCAGAGGTCGAACTGCTGCTCTATCTCAACCAGTACCGGCGCAACGCCAACACCGACGGCGAGAAGGTCGACCAGAACCGGGTGGTCCTCGAGATGCGCCGGGTCGGCGACGGGTGGAAGGTGGCCCGGGCCACCGCCATCTGATCCGGTGCGGGGCGGATGGTTGACTGTCTGCGATGACGGAAGATCAACGCCCCCTGCCGGAGACCGCACCGGCGCTGCTCTGCGAGCCCTACCTGCTCGATCCGGACCAGGGCGGTGTCCACGTCGCCTGGCACACCGAGGAGCCCGGCACCGGCCAGTTCGTGCTGGTCGGCGCCGGGGTCACCGCCATGTCACCCCGGCAGGCCCGGGACGCCGCGACCGGCGGGCCGTCGTCCGGGGCGGCGAACGGGCCGTCGTCCGGGCCGGATTGGCGCCGGTTCGCCGCAGACACCCGTGCCCTCTCCCGGACCAGGGAGGACGCCGACTCCCGGGTGCCGGGCCAAAGCTACCCGACGGTGACCCGCCGGCCGGTGTACCGGCATCTCGCCCGGGTCACCGGGCTGGCGCCGGGGCGTACCCCGTACCGGGTGGTGGCGCTGGACGGTCGGGGCCGGGCCACCGTCTCGGCGGCGTACTCGCTCGCCCCGGCGGCACCGGCCGGAGCCGGGGTACGGCTGCTGCTCACCAGCGACCACCAGCTCAAGGCGATGGCCGCGGCCAACCTGGAGCTGGTGGCCGAGACCGTCGGGACACGCCTGGACGGGGTGCTGATGGCCGGCGACATGGTCAACGTCGCGGATCGGGCCAGCGACTGGTTCGACGCCGGCACCGGTCCCGCCTTCTTCGCCGCCATGACCGGGCGGGCGCGGACGCCGATCGCCGGGCGGACCTACCGGGGCGCGCCGCTGGCGCAGCACACCCCGATCTTCCCGACGATCGGCAACCACGAGGTGATGGGCCGATGGTCGGGGACCGCCAGCCTGGAGAGCCAGTTCCACGACCCGCAGCCGCGGTCCTGGGACGTCACGACGTACGAGGAACTGTTCCCGCACCCGCGCAGCGCGTCGGGTGGCCCGCGCTGGTGGTCCCGGACGATCGGGAACGTGCACCTGGTGTCGCTCTTCGTCACGTCGATCTGGCGGCCGCACGTGCCGGTCGGGCGGGGCAAGTTCCAGGAGGACGTGGCCGACCTCGACCACCCGGAGCGGTGGGGCCACGGCCAGTTCCTCTTCGAGCCGGTGCACCGGGACTCCGCCCAGTACCGCTGGTTGGCGGGTGAGTTGACCTCCGCCGAGGCCCGGGCGGCCCGGTTCCGGGTGGTGATGTTCCACCATCCCAGCCACGGGCTCGGGGACAACTCCGCCCCCGCCTACACCGACCCGGTGCAGACCGTCGAGCGCGATCCGGCCACCGGAAAGATCACGGCGGTCCGGTACGCCTACCCGCTCGCCGACGACCACATCCTGCGCGACCTCGAACCGCTCTTCTCCGCCACCGGAGTGCATCTGGTGCACAACGGTCACGCGCACCTCTGGAACCGGTTCCGGAACCCGGCCGGAGTCAACTGGCTGGAGACCTCGAACGTCGGCAACAGCTACGGGGCGTACGACGTGTCGTCCGGCGCCGCGCGCCTCCTGCCGGAGGGGCCGGAGAGCGTCCGGCAGGGTGATCCGGGCGGGCTGACCCCGGTCGTACCGACGATCGCACCGCTGACCGGGCCGACGGGTGCCCCGCTGCCGTACGTGGCGAGCAACGACATCACGGTCTTCTCGATCCTCGACTCGGCGGCCGGGGTGGTCCGCTCCTACCGGTTCGACACCCGGGAGCCGGACTCGGCCGCGCTGCTCTTCGACGAGTTCCCGCTGGCCTGAGGAGCTGGCCCGAGGAGCTGGCCCGAGGAGCTGGCCTGCGGACCTGCCCGAGGAGCTGCCCGAGGAGCTGGCCGGGGAGCGATCGGGCGCTCCACCGGTCAGTCCGGCGGCTCGGGGCTGTCGGCCTGGTCCGGGTCGCCGGTCCCGTCCGGGGTCACGGTCTGCTCCGACGTACGCCGCTCCAGGAACGAGTCGGGGGCCGCCGCCGCCTCGGCGACCCGGCGTTCCGACTCCGTCGTCCGGGGATCGGACTCGGCGAGCGCCACCGCACCCGCCTCCCGCCGGTCCGACTCGGCCAGCACGGCCTCGGCCTGCGCCTCCGGGTCGTCGCTGCCCGCCGACCGTTCCTCCGGCAGCAGGTGGGCGGCCCGGTTCTCGACCCGGTCACCGGTCCCGTCGCTCATGCCGCTCTCGTCGCCCATGCCGCTGCCGCTCTCGTCGCTCATGCGGCGGTCCATACCCGGAGGCGTCGTGGTCCATGCCGCACTACCGTGGCGGCGTGACGGTGGAGACGACGGCGGAGGATGATCGAGTCGGGGCGGCCTGGCGGGCCGAGACCGACGCCTGGATCATGGACCGACTGGCCGAGCGGGGCATCGCCGGGACCGGGCCGGTGCGGACCGTCCGGGTCCGGGCCTGGTCGATCGTGCGCCGGCTGGAGACCAGCGCCGGCCGGATGTGGTTCAAGGCGAACGTGCCGACGAACGGCTTCGAGGCGGTCGTGGTCGAGGCGCTGGCGGAGTGGGTGCCGGAGCTCGTCGTACCGCCGCTCGCCGTCGACCGGCACCGGGGCTGGCTGCTCGGACCGGACGGCGGGACGATCCTGCGGGAGGCGACGGCGGAGCGGCCCGATCCGGACCGGTGGGCGGAGCTGCTCCGGGCGTACGCCGGACTGCAACGCGCGGTCGCGCCGCACGGCGACCGGCTGGTCGGGCTCGGCGTGCCGGACCTGCGGCCGGAGCGGATGCCGGCGGTGCTGGCCGGGCTACTGGCCGATCCGGCGGTCCGGCTCGCCGAGCCGCACCGCTCCGCCCTGGTCGCGCTCCTGCCCGAGTACGACCACTGGTGTGCCGACCTGGCGGCGGACGGGTTGCCGGCGTCGATCCAGCACGACGACCTGCACGACGGCAACGTCTTCGTCGACGGGTCGCGGATGCGCTTCTTCGACTGGGGTGACGCCGGCCTGGCCCATCCGTTCGGCAGCCTGCTCGTCGCGCTACGCGTCGCCGCCGACCAGCTCGGCGCCGACCCGGGCGGCCCGGAGGTTGCCCGACTCAGGGACGCCTACCTGGAGCCCTGGACCGACCTGTGCGACCGCGCCGACCTGCTCCGCTCCGTCCGGCTGGCGCTGCGGGTGGCCAGGGTCGGCCGGGCCGTCTCGTGGCGGCGGGCGCTACAGGGCGCCGCCGCGCCGCAGTGGCAGCGCGCCCTCGGCGGACCGGCGCCGATCGCCCCCGAGCACGAGACCGCACCGGCCGCCTGGCTGGAGACCCTCACCGAACCCGACACCGCGCCGGCCGACGCCCCCGCCGGTTGACACCTCGGCCAAGCCCAAGGCTGTGCCATCTCGTGGACACCGGGACGCGGTCGGGCCCGCACTCGACGTTGTCGACGGCATGCACCACGTGAGCCGGGTCGGGTCAGCCGCCGGTTGCGGAGGCCGGCGACGGTCGACCCGGTGGCCGGGGTCACTCCGCGAAGAGCCGGGCGGGCACGGCGTCGGCGAGCAGGCGGTAGCCGGCCGGGTTGAGGTGCAGGTGGTCACCGGTGTCGGCGACCGGCAGCAGGTGGCGAGGGCGCGCCGGATCCCGGACGGCCAGGTCGAAGTCGATCACCGCATCGAACCGGCCGCTGCCTCGGATCCACCCGTTGACCGTCTGCCGGGCGGCCTCCCGGGTGCCGGCCGGATCGTCGTACCCGTTGCCGCCGAACGGGGTCAGCGTGGCGCCGTACACCCGGATGCCCCGGGCGTGTGCCCGGGTGACGATCTGGTCGTACGCGGTGATCAGGTCCGTGGCGATCGCCTGCTGGGCCGCTTCGGTGGCGTCAGCCGTGCCAATGTCGTCGGGGTACGGCTGGACGGGGTGCTGGTGGCCGGCGACATGGTCAACGTCGCGGACCGGGCCAGCGACTGGTTCGACGCCGGCACCGGTCCCGCCTTCTTCGCCGCGATGACCGGTCGGGCCCGGACACCGATCGCCGGACGGACCTATCGAGGCGCGCCGCTGCTCCAGCACACCCCGCTCTTCCCGGCGCTCGGCAACCACGAGGTGATGGGTCGGTGGTCCGGGACCGCCAGCCTGGAGAGCCAGTTCCACGACCCGCAGCCCAGAGAGCTGGCCCGCGAGCGGTGGCGAGCGGAACGGTCCGCCGGGCGGGTCGGGCCGGACGGGTCGGGGGGACCGGAGAGCGTCCGGCAGGGTGATCCGGGCGGGCTGACCCCGGTCGTACCGACGGTCGCACCGCTGACCGGGCCGACCGGTGCCCCCCTGCCCTATGTGGCGAGCAACGACATCACGGTCTTCTCAGGCGCCGTGCTCCATGCCCCACCACCCTGACGGAGTATCGGCGGAGACCTCGGCGGAAGAGCAACGCCCAGGGTGGTGTCAGAACGTGATAGACCGCCAGAAGATTCGCGAGTGCGGGTTCGCGGTGACGGCGTACAGCCGCTCGCCCTTCATGCTGTGAGCCAGCACGGGGGATGCGATCACCTGGTCGTTGGTGACCTTCCACGATCCGCCGATAACGGGTCCTGACGCGTCCGCCAACCAGATGCCGTTGTCAAGGCCGCGGACAACGGCATAGGCCCTCTTGTTGTTGTCCGCCACATAGAGGTGGGGCTGCGTGTTCGCGTACATGCCGCTTGTGAACCACGGCCACCCGCCGCTTCCGAGGTTCGTGCTCTGCGGAATGCGCGTCGTCCTGAGCCTTCCGTCCTGCAGTCGGCTGGCCACGATGACGTTGCCGTGGTGGTCGGCCACGATCGCGGGGGCGTCTGGCGACGTGATGTGGCCGTTGTTCCAGTCCCGTATGCTCGCCCGGCCGAGAGGTCGGCCGTCGATGACACGCTGGATGGAGAGGCTGCCGTTGTCGCTGTGGCGGAGCGCGATCCACAGTTGGTTCGGGCGGCTCGGGAGCACGGTCACGGCGACCGACTGCTGTGGGTGAACGTTCCCCCAATTGTTGGTCTCCGTCCAGCGAGACCAACCGACACCGTTGTACGTCGCGTGGTAGACGGCCCGGTTCTGTCCGGTGTGGAAGAGCCAGATCTGACCCTGGTATACCACGGCGGCGGGGGCCGCTTCGGTCCTCGGCGCGGCATCGCCCGGTGCATAGGCCGGGACCTCCACCCACTTCCTCTGGTAGTTCCAGAAGATGCGGTTGTCGAGACCGCGGATGAAATTGTGGTCGTTCCCGTTGAAGGCGACCACCGCTGGGGCGCTCGTCGTCATTCCGCCGTCGGAGATCTCGGTCCAGCCCCCGTCGAGGGCGAAGGCCCGTCCGGGCAGCAGGGCGCCCGCGGCCACGGCTGCCGATGTGGCGGCGGCTCCGGTCAGCAGTCCGCGTCGGCTGATGTGCAGCGGCCGCGCACCCGAAGTGGCACTCATTCTGGTCCCTTTCGTCGTCGTTACGGGTGCGAGCTTAGGAAGGCGCACCTCTACAGCCGATCGACGCCGGGTAGACGCCACGCCGAACGGCGGCGCCGGCGAACCGCACCGGCGTCGCCGGCTGGAGGGATCACCCCGCGAAGAGCCGGGCCGGCACGGCGTCGGCGAGCAGGCGGTAGCCGGCCGGGTTGAGGTGCAGATGGTCGCCGGTGTCGGCCATCGGCAGCAGGTGGCGAGGGCTCACCGGATCCCGGACGGCCGCGTCGAAGTCGATCACCGCATCGAACCGGCCACCGCCCCGGATCCATCCGTTGACCGCCTGGCGGGTGGCTTCCCGGATGCCCGCCCGGTCGTCGTAGTCGCTGCCGCCGAAGGGGGTCAGCGTCGCTCCGTACACCCGGATGCCCTGGGCGTGTGCCCGGGTCACGATCTGGTCGTAGGCGGTGACCAGGTCGGTGCCGACCGCCCGCTGAGCCGCCTCGGTGGGCTCGGCGGTGCCGATGTCGTTGACCCCCTCGAAGACGACCAGCCAGGTGACCCCGCTCTGCGCCAGCACGTCCCGGTCCAGTCGGGCCAGCGCGCTGGGCCCCAACCCGTCGTCGAGCACCCGGTTGCCACCGGTGGCCTGGTTCGCCACCGCCACGTGCGCGGTCGGGCCGTACGCGTGCAGCCGGTCGACGAGCTGGTCAGGCCAGCGGTCGTTCCCGTCGGTGGTGGAGCCGCGCCCGTCGGTGAGTGAGTCGCCGAGCACCGCCGCGACCCTGGTGGCGGGCCCGGCCGGCACCTCCAGGCCGCTGAGGAAATACCAGTGTTCGACCGCAGTGGCGCCGGGCAGCGCCGCAGCCGTCGCGTGGTCGCCGGGCAGCAGGTGCGAGGTGGTCCGGGAGCCGGGATGCGAGGTGATCCGATGCGAGGCCTGGCCCTGCGCGAGATAGATCGACACCGTCAGGTTGCTGCGGGCCGCCACGGGCAGGGCGATCGGGTCGGAGACCAGGTGCGCACCGACCGGCACGACCACCGAGGAGCGTCCGCTGAAGGTCACCGGGCATGCGCTGTCCCGCCGGATCGCGCTGGCTCCGGCCCGGCCGCCCTCGGGCAGCGCCACCGAGGCCGCGGTGATCGGCAGCGGTGCTCCGCCGAACGCGTTGGAGAGGCGTAACCGGATCCGCTCACCCGGCACCGAGACCCGGATGGTCTGCCGGAGTGTGCTGTCGGCCAGCACCCCGCCGCCCCAGATGAAGGGTGTCGGCGGCAACTGCTCCGGCGCGGCCTGCTGCGGCGTCGACGTCCAGCTCACGGCCCAGCGTTCGGCCCCCGGGGGCGCGCCCGCGACGGCCTCGGCGGCGGACCCTCGCACCGTCACCGCGCTGGACAACGACCACCTCCGGCTCGCACCGCGGCCTTCCTGCCGGCTGCCGCGACCGCTCCCGTGCGGCCGGCTGCCGGCCGGACAGACATCCCGGGACAAATATAGGGTTGGACCGGCCCGGCGGTGCTTCCGGCGCTAACGAGCGCGGGGCGACGCGCCCTTGAGGTGCCGGCCCAGCTCGCGGGCGATCTCCCGGTTCGCGTCCCGCTCGGCCAGGGCCTGGCGCTTGTCGTACGAGCGCCTGCCGCGCGCGACAGCGAGCTCGACCTTTGCCCAGCCGCCCGCGAAGTAGAGCGACATCGGCACCAGCGTCAGCCCGGGCTCGCGGATCCGGTCCAGGATCCTGGCGATCTCCACTCTGCGCAGCAGCAGCTTCCGCATCCGCCGGGGCTGGTGGTTGGTCCAGGTCCCGTAGGCGTACTCCGCGATGTGCAGCCCGTAGAGCCAGAGTTCGCCGTCCCGCTCCTGGGCGAACGCGTCCACCAGCGAGGCGTGGCCGGCGCGCAGCGACTTGACCTCGGTGCCGCGCAGCACGAGCCCCGCCTCGTACGTCTTCAGGATCGCGTACTCGTGCCGCGCCTTCCGGTTCGAGGCGACGAGTCTGCGCTCCGTCTCCCTGGCCGCGACGACCTCCCCGGTGTCCGGACCCGGCATCCGCCGGGCCGCCCGACCCGCGCCGGGCAGCCAGACTATACGCAGCCTGCGGGGTCCGGCCCGACCAGTTTTCGGCGGGCGTGCCGTCCAAGCGCCCGTTCGTCGACCGGTACGGCGCCGGCCCCGCCACCGGGTCAGGAGGTCCGGCCGGGCACGCAGACCGTCAGCGCGCCGGGGGTGACCCGGGCCTTCAGCCGGGTGACGTCGTCGCGGGCGCCGCCGTCCAGCTCGTACGTCATCGGCTCGGCGAACCGGACGTCGATCTTCCGGCCCCGGGTGATCCGGACGAACGGCGACTCGTCGGAGCGGCCGACCGCCATCCGGCCGAGGGTACGGACCCAGTCCACCACGCCGCTCGCGGTGGCCACGCCGACCTCCAGGCAGCCGTCGTCGGGGCGGGCGTCGTCGAAGGCGGGGATGCCGCCGGTGATCGTGCCGACGTTGCCGAGGAGCACGCAGCTCGCCTCGCCGTCGAACCAGTCGGCGCCGTCGACCCGGACCCGCATCCGGGTGGTCTCGCTCCGGACGTGCCGCAGCCCGGTCCAGACGTACGCCAGCCGGCCCAGCCGGTCCTTCAGGTCGCGGTCCGCCTCCCGGATCAGCTCGCCGTCGAAGCCGGCGCCGGCCATCACCGCGAAGTGCTCGCCGTCCAGCCGCCCGAGGTCGATCCTGCGGCGCGGCCCGGTCAGCCCGATCCGGACCGCCTCGGCCAGGTCCTGCGGGATGCCGAGGTTGGTGGCGAGCAGGTTGGCCGTGCCGGCGGGCAGGATCGCCAGGGCGACGTCCGAGCCGGCCAGCGCGTCGGAACAGCGCTGCACCATGCCGTCCCCGCCCCAGACGAAAATCAGCTCGGCGCCCCTGTCGACCGCCCTGCGGACCTTCTTCGGCGCCTTGCGGCTCTTCGGCACCTCGTACCAGAGCAGGTCCTCGATCCCGGCGCCGCGCAGCCGGGAGCGGAGTTCGTCGAGCCCGCCGCCGAGGGACTTCTTCCGGTGCGCGACGACCGCGACCCGGCCCACCCGGGCCGGGGTCGCGGCGTCCGGCTCGACGGTCAGTGTGCTGGTCATGGCCCGGGTCTTACCCAGCGACCCGGGCGGCCATGCGGGTGCTCAGAGGGTACGGGCCAGCCGGTCGGCGAGCAGCCGGGTGAACCGGGCCGGGTCGCCGAGTTCGCCGCCCTCGGCGAGCAGCGCCATCCCGTACAGCAACTCGGCGGTCTCGGCGACGGTCTGGTCCTCCGCGTGACGCTCGTGCGCCTCCCGCAGCCCGGTCACCAGCGGGTGCGTCGGGTTGAGCTCCAGGATCCGCTTGACCGCCGGCATCTCCTGCCCCATCGCCCGGTACATCTTCTCCAGCGTCGGGGTCATGTCCTGGGCGTCGCCGACGATGCAGGCCGGCGAGGTGGTCAGCCGCGACGAGAGCCGCACCTCCTTGACGTTCTCGGCGAGCTGGGTGGTGAGCCAGCCGAGCAGGTCGGCGAAGTCCTTCTCCTGCTGCTCGCGCTCGGCACCGGCGTTCTCCTTCTCCTCGTCGCTGTCGAGGTCGACCTGCCCCTTCGCGATCGACTGGAACTTCCTGCCGTCGAAGTCCGGCACCGAGGAGACCCACATCTCGTCGATCGGGTCGGTCAGCAGTAGTACCTCGTAGCCCTTTGCCCGGAACGCCTCCATGTGCGGCGAGTTCTCGATCGTCGTCCGGGACTCGCCGGTGGAGTAGTAGATGTCGGTCTGGCCCTCCCTCATCCGCTCGACGTAACCGGCCAGCGTGGTCGGCTGCTCCGGGTCGTGGGTCGAGGCGAAGGAGGAGATCTCGAGGATCGTCTTCTGGTTGTCGAAGTCGTCGAGCAGCCCCTCCTTGACCGCCTTGCCGAACTCCGACCAGAAGGTCCGGTAGCGCTCGGGGTCGTTGGTCATCATCTCCTTGACCGTGGAGAGCACCTTCTTCACCAGGCGGCGGCGCATCAACTGGATGTGCCGGTCCTTCTGGAGGATCTCCCGGGAGATGTTCAGCGACAGGTCCTGGGCGTCCACCACGCCCTTGACGAAGCGCAGGTACTCCGGCATGAGTTCCTGGCAGTCGTCCATGATGAAGACCCGCTTGACATAGAGCTGCACGCCCCGCTTTGCCCCGCGCATGAAGAGGTCGTACGGTGCGCGGGACGGGATGAAGAGCAGGCTCTCGTACTCGAAGGTCCCCTCGGCCCGCATGTGGATGGTCTCCAGCGGGTCGGTCCAGTCGTGGCTGAGGTGGCGGTAGAACTCCTTGTACTCGTCCTCCTTGACGTCGTCCTTCGACCGCGCCCAGAGCGCCTTCATCGAGTTGAGCGTCTCGACCTCGGTGGTCGTCTCCCCCTCGCCGGCACTGCGTTCGACAGCCATCCGGATCGGCCAGGCGATGAAGTCCGAGTAGCGCTTGACGATCTCCCGGATCTTCCACTCGGCGGTGTAGTCGAAGAGCTGGTCCTCGGAGTCCTCCGGCCGCAGGTGGAGGGTGACCGAGGTGCCCTGTGGCGCGTCGTCGACCGTCTCGACCACGTAGGTGGCACCGCCGTCGGACTCCCAGCGGGTCGCCGTGGCCTCGCCGGCCCGCCGGGTGAGCAGGGTGACCTTGTCGGCGACCATGAAGCTGGAGTAGAAACCGACCCCGAACTGCCCGATGAGTTCCTGCGAGCCGACCGCGTCCTTCGATTCCTTGATCTTTTCCAGGAGTTCCGCCGTGCCGGACTTGGCGATGGTGCCGATCAGGATGACCACCTCGTCCCGGGACATCCCGATGCCGTTGTCTTGGACGGTGAGCGTGCGCGCCTCGCGGTCGACCTCGATCGTGATGTGCAGGTCGGAGGTGTCGACCGCCAGCTCCTTGTCGGCGAACGCCGCCAGCCGCAGTTTGTCCAGCGCGTCCGAGGCGTTGGAGATGAGTTCCCGCAGGAAGATGTCCTTGTTCGAATAGATCGAATGGACCATCAGCTGAAGTAGCTGACGCGCCTCGGCCTGGAACTCGAAGGTTTCGGTCCCGGTGCTCATGTGATCCTCCACGAAATGCCCACTGCGGTGGTCAGGGAGCGACGCCGGTGATCGGTGATCATTACCGCGTTACGCTCCGGATAGCCGGCGCCATCGTAAATGACTCTGACACGGTGGCTGCGAAGGCCCGGTCAGACGGTGACGCCGAGGGCTTCGGCGAGGCGAGCCACCGACGGTTCGGGACGATCCGCCGCGCGCAGCACCGCGCCGAGCAGCCCCCGGGCGGCAGGCCGCGCCCGTACCTCCGCCGCCGCGGTGCGCTCCGCCGCCACCACCGCCCGCCCGGCCGCGACCGGATCACCCGCTTGCAGGTGGGCGCGGGCCAGATCGAGCAGGTACGCCGCGCGTACGGCGATCGGCAGCCGCTGGTGATCCCGGTCGGCGGCCCGTTCCGCCGCTCCGGCGCGGGTCTGCTCGCCGTCCCCCAACTCGACGGCGACCGCCACCCCGACGATCTCGACCAGGGCCGGCCCGAAGCAGGTGCGGTAGTGGTCGTGTCCCGGCCCCACGGTGCGCGCCACCGCCCTGGCCTGGTCGAGCAGTTCGATCGTGCTGGCCCGGTCACCGAGGGCCGCCGCGCTCAGCGCCGCGTGCAACAGCAGCGTCCCGTAGACCGAGAGGTGTTCGGCGGGGGCGGGCGGCGGGTTCGGCCCGACGGTGCCGGCCGGCGGATTCGGGCTGGCGGCGGGCTTCAGGGACAGACCGGCGGTGCCGGCGAGGCGGTGCGCGGTCACGATGCAGAGCTCGTACGCGTGCCGGGGCCGGCCGATCTCGCGTACCACGTCGGCCAGGGGGATCGCGGCGCGCGCAGCCCACCAGGGTTCGTCGGAGTCCGCGCCCACCCCCATGGCCCGGTCGGCGGCCAGCCACGCAAGATCGGGCACGTCGAGCCGGCGCAGCACCTCGGCGGCGATCTGATAGACCTGCCCGAGCAGTACGTCCGACCGCCGATCCGGGCCGTCGGCCCGCGCGTCGGCCGGTGCGTCGGTCTGTGCGTCGGTCTGTGTGTCGGCCGGTGCGTCGGTCCGTGCGTCGGTCCGTGCGCCGGCTCGGCGCCACTGAGCGGCGCAGATCAGCTCCGGCAGGCTACGCAGCAGCGGCGTGTAGTCCGCTCGGCCGAGGGAGAGCCAGGCGTGCGCCACCGCCTGCTCCAGTTCGGCCGCGCTCGGCACGCGCACCGGCCGCCGGCCGAGCCGCACCTCGTACCGGGTCAACGCCGCGCGCAGCGCCGCCACCTCCGGTGTGGGGCCTGGCCGGTCGCGGCCGGCGTCGGCAGCGCCGATGAGCTGGGCGGCGGAGATCCGCAGCACGTCGGCGATCTCGCGCAGCACGGAGAGCTTGTCGAGTGTGCGTACGCCCCGCTCGACCTTGTCGACCCACGACTTCGACTTGCCGAGCCGGTCGGCGAGGACCTGCTGCGACATCCGGCGCTGGCCACGCCAGTACGCCACCCGGCGCCCCACCGGCAGGTCGTCGGAGAGTCCCGGGCCGGTCAGCCGGTCCATCGCACGAACCTTTCGAACAGGTCGGCCGGGGTCGCGGCCGGCAGTTCCCGGGCAGCGTGGGACAGCAGACTCATCATGTGCCGGGCCAGCCCTGTCCGGTCCGAGCCGAGCCGCTCGGCCAACTGGACCCGGGCGACGTGGCACGGCCACGACTGGTCACACCGCTCGCAGTGCCACCCGGGCCGGCACGGCGGATGCGGTGGCCCCCACGCCGGCTGCGGCCTGTGCCGAGTCATCGCCACCCGGGCGGGTAGCCCCGATCCGCCCCGCACTCCATCCGGAACCGGACGGAGCGGTTGGCCGGGGCGGACGGGTTCGACCGGTCGATGCTGGATTGCTCGTCGGTGGGCTCGGTCGTCCGGTCGGGCGGCGTCTCCTTGGCGTACGCGCCTCGGCCGGCGGCGAACATCGTCGCCGGACCCAGCCACCGCTCCGGCCCGCTCCGGTTGCCGCTTCCACTCCACCGGCCCACAGGTGCCTCCCAAGCCTGCTGGGGTGGGGGCCCACACGGGGGAAATGAGCCCCCACCCGACCTTGGTGTGCCGGCCATTACGGGACTGCACAGGAGTAGCGTCGCCGCTACCCTCGGGCATAAATAGCGCTGAGTAGTCGGCCCACGCCTTTGCCGACATCTGCCAGGGGGATTCATGGAGACCTTCGGAGTGCTGCTCCGGCGCCTGCGGACCGCCGCCGGGATGTCCCTGCGGGACCTCTCCCGGAAGGTCAACTACGACCACAGTTACCTGTCGCAGATCGAGCGCGGGGCCAAGCCTCCGACACCGGTGCTCGCTGCGGCCTGCGACCGGGCACTGGACAGCGGTGGCATGCTGGTAGAGGCATACGAACGCCACGCTGGTGAGGTCGATATGCAAAGGCGAACTGTTCTACGTGCGCTCAGCGGGCTCGCCGCTTCCGCGCCCGTCCTGACCCAACTGGAAGCCCTCCGACACGGCATGGGCGCCGCGATCGGGGCCGACGCAGACGAGTGGCAGCAGGTGGTGGCCGACTACGGCTACGCCTTCTACCGGCAGCCGCACGCCCTGCTCATGGAGCAGTTGACGTCGGATCTGACCGTGCTCCAGACGCTGATCGCCAACACCACCGGGGCGCGGCGGGCACGGCTGTCGGACGTGGCGGCACACCTCTCCGTCGTCGCTGCGGCGCTGCTCTTCGCTGGCGGACAAGCCGCCTTGTCCCAACGCTGGCAACGGACCGCCCGCCAGGCCGCCGCCGACTCCCACGACAGCGACACGGCGGTGAAGGTGCGGGCACAGGAGATCGTCAACGGCTGCTATGACGGCCAGGATCCCCAGGCGGTATTGCGATTGTCTGAGGAAGCGGTCAGTCTCGCTGCCGGCCGGGTCTCCCCCGCCGTCGCCAATCTGCACGGCGGACGGGCGCAACTCCTGGCCATGCAGGGCAGGGCTGAGGAGGCGCGGGCCGAGATGCGCCGGGTTGTCGACATCACCGCACAGCTCCCCGCCGTCCCTGCCGGCGAGGACGACTCACTCTGGATATGGCCCGAGCAGCGGCTTCGCCACACCGAGTCGTTCGTCTACACCCACATCGGGGATACTTCGGCCGCCTCGGCGGCACAGGACCGAGCCGTGGCGCTTTATCCGAGCAGCCAGGCGCGGCTGCGTACCCAGGTGGAGTTGCATCGGGCCTGTGGCCTGATCCGCGACGGCTACATTCCCGACGGGCTCCGGCACGCCGCAGACGTACTGGACCGCCTCCCCGCCGAACAGCACACCGACACCCTGCGCAGCGTGGCCCACCAGGTGCTGGCCGCCGTACCCGAACGAGAGATGCACCGCCCAGCCGTCACCGACCTGCGAGCACGAATCATCACCACCCCGTAGTCGCCCAGCGTGCTTGCCTGCCGTCGCTGGACCGATCCGGGCACTTCCAATCAACCAGGTGGCCGTCGAGGATATCCGCCACCGGGCTTATGGCATGCCGGTCTCGTGATGCGCGATGATGTCCCACGACGCACCGACTGCGACAAAATGTGCGACGCCACCTGCTCGGACGGCACGCGCGGCTTTGCGCTGGGTGTCCAGCACTGTCGTTGACTGATCAAGGAGCCTTGTGAGCACCCTCGGTAGTTTCATTTGGTCGATCGCCGACCAGCTTCGGGGCCCCTACCGCCCCAACCAGTACGGCAACGTGATCCTCCCGCTCACAATCCTGCGACGCCTCGACTGCATCCTTGAGCCCGACCGGGAGACTGTGCGCGCGCTGGCGGCGAAGTACGACAACCCTGTCCGGCTCAAGATCGAGATCAAGAAGGCGACCGGCAGGCCGTTCTACAACACCTCGAACTACTCCTTCGCCAACCTGCTGGCTGACGCCGATGGGCTGGCCGACAACCTGGCCGATTATATCGACCGGTTCTCGCCCGATGTCGACGTGTTCCAATACTTCGACTTCAAGAAGGAAATCATCGCCCTGGAGAAGGCGGAGCTGCTGCGCGAGGTCATCAAGTCCTTCCAGGCTGTCGACCTGCATCCAGACGTCGTCTCCAACGCCGACATGGGCGATGCGTTCGAGTACATCATCCGCAAGTTCAACGAGGCCGCGAACGAGACCTCCGGTGATCACTACACCCCACGGGACGCGATCCGGCTGCTGGTCGACCTGCTCTTCGCCGAGAAGGACGCCGAGCTGGCCGAGGCCGACATCGTCCGCTCGCTGTACGACCCCACGGCGGGCACCGGCGGCATGCTCGCCCTGGCCGAGGAGCACCTGCTCGCACACAACCCCGACGCGGGGCTGAGCCTGTACGGCCAGGAGTACAACCCGCAGTCGTACGCGATCTGCAAGTCCGACCTGCTGGCCAAGGGGCACGACGCGACCAACATCGCCTTCGGCAACACCCTTACCGACGACGCGTTCAAGGGCCGCCAGTTCGACTTCTGCATGTCCAACCCGCCGTACGGCGTCGACTGGAAGCAGTACGCCAAGGCGGTCACGAAGGAGCGCGACGAAGCCGGCCCCTACGGCCGGTTCGCCCCTGGCCTCCCGGCGACCTCGGACGGGCAGATGCTCTTCCTGCTCCACCTGGCCCACAAGATGCGAAAGCCGGAGGACGGCGGCGGCCGAGCCGGCATCGTGATGAACGGCTCGCCGCTCTTCAACGGCGCCGCCGAGTCCGGCCCCTCCAACATCCGCAAGTGGCTGCTGGAGAACGACCTGGTCGATGCCGTCGTCGCGCTGCCGACGAACATGTTCTTCAACACCGGCATCGCCACCTACATCTGGATTCTCGACAACACCAAGCGCCCGGACCGCAAGGGCTTGGTCCAGCTCATCGACGGCACGTCGTTCTGGACCAAGATGCGGAAGAACCTCGGCGCCAAGGGCCGCGAGATCAGCGATGCCGACCGGGCCAAGGTGGTGAAGTTGTACGCCGACTTCACCGACGCCGATCCGGACTACTCCAAGGTGCTGCGCACCGACGAGTTCGGCTACTGGACCGTCACCGTCGAGCGCCCCCTTCTCGACGAGGACGGAAAGCCTGTCGTCGACCGCAAGGGAAAGCCCAAGCCGGACACCAAGAAGCGTGACACCGAGAACATGCCGTTCACCTACGGCGGCTCGACCGCCGGTGCGGCCGGCAAGATCGAGGTCATCCGGGCCTACTTCGAGGCCGAGGTGAAGCCCCACGTCCCCGACGCCTGGATCGACTGGACAAAGGTCAAAACCGGCTACGAGATCCCCTTCACCCGCCACTTCTACAAGTACGTCCCGCCCCGCCCGCTTGCGGAGATCGACGCAGACCTTGAGAAGCAGGTTGCCAAGATCTTGGACCTCCTGCGGGAGGTCGAGGGATGACCCGATTCGGTGCAGCACTGCAGAAGATTGATGAGCGGATCCCGGGCGTTGGCCTCCCGCTCATGTCTGTGTCACAGACCAAGGGCGTGGTGCCACGCAGCGAGCTGACAAACACACCTCAACGTGCAGAGTCACTCGACGCCTACAAGGTGTGCCGCAAAGGGGACGTCGTCTTCAACAAGATGAAGGTCCGTTCTGGGGCGATGGGCGTCGCCCCAGAGGATGGACTGGTCACCTATCACTACGAAGTGATGCGTCCTCGGGAGGGCATGGACGCGCGCTACATCGTCCATCTTATGAAGTCTTCGTGGTTCACCAGCGAGCTCATCGCACGTGAGCGTGGGATCTCAGCCGGAGGTGAGCACGGCGGCATCCGCACGACCGAGGTCCCCTTTACCGTCCTTCGGACGATCGACGTACTCCTTCCAGAGATCGCCGAGCAGCGTGCCATCGCCGACTACCTCGACCGCGAGACGGCCCGCATCGACACGCTCATCGAGGAACAACAGCGCCTGATCGAGATGCTCCGCGAACGGCGAGCAGCAGCGATCGAGGAGGCAGCAGAGGCCGTTCAAACCAAAGGTCAACGGCTAAAGCATATTATTCGATCGGTCAGGCAAGGATGGAGCCCGCAGTGCTACGCGTGGCCAGCAGACGGTATCGAGACTTGGGCGGTTCTCAAGGCCGGGGCGGCGAACGGCGGCTTGTTCCGCCCGATGGAGAACAAGGAGCTTCCTGAGACCGAGACTCCCCGTCCTGAAATCGTCGTGTCCCCAGGCGATCTCATCGTCTCGCGGGCGAACACTCGCGATCTGGTCGGAAGCGCAGCGGTGGTCGATGGTGACTGGCCACGGCTCATGCTCTGCGACAAACTGTACGCGTTCACTCTTGACGAGACTCAAGCGCTCCCGAGATTCGTTGCTGTGGTTCTCGGGAGTCGCAGGTGGCGGGATATGATCGAGCTGGAGGCGACAGGCGCGAGCCCTTCGATGCTGAACGTCAGCCAGGCCGACATCGTCAACCTTCCGATGACCCTCCCCGCTCTTGATGACCAACGCCAGATTCTCTCCAGACTCGACGAGCAGACAGCGAAGATCGACGCGCTCATTGCCGAGACCGAGCGGTTCATTGAACTCGCTCGTGAGCGCCGGGCGGCGTTGATTACGGCGGCGGTGACGGGGCAGATCGACGTACGAGAGATGGTGTGATGGCCGACCACCACGAGGTCGTCTTCGAGTCCGAGATCTGCGCGTACCTGGAAGCCCACGGGTGGCTCTACTCGGCGAGCGACACCGGCTACGACCGGGAGCGGGCGCTCTTCCCCGAGGACCTGTTCGCGTGGCTGGAGGAAACCCAGCAGGCGGCGTACGCGAAGGCTTTGAAGGCGGCGGGGTCGGCGGCGAAGTTCCTCGACGTGCTGACCACGGCGCTCGACAAGCCTCTCGAACACGGTGGCGGGACGCTGAACATCCTGCGCAACGGGGTGCAGTACATCAGCGGTGGCCGGTTGAAGATGGCGCAGTTTCGCCCCGAGACCAGCCTGAACGCGACCACCAACGAGCAGTACGCGGCGATGCGGGTGCGGGTGATGCGGCAGGTGCGCTTCTCCACCGCCGACCGGCGCAGCATCGACCTGGTCTTCTTCGTCAACGGGCTCCCGGTGGCCACCGTCGAGTTGAAGACCGACTTCACCCAGTCTCTCGACGAGGCGATCAACCAATATCGCAAGCATCGGCTGCCGCTGACCAACGGGCGGCCGGAGCCGCTGTTGTCGTTCGGGCATCGGGCGCTTGTGCATTTCGCGGTCTCCAACGATCGGGCCGCGATGACCACCAGGTTGGAGGGCGACAAGACGCAGTTCCTGCCCTTCGACATGGGGTACGAGAGTGGCGCGGGGAATCCGCCGGCTGAGGGCGGGCGGTCGGCGACGGCATACCTGTGGGAGCGGGTCTGGGAGAAGGATCCCTGGCTCAACATCATCGGCCGGCTGATGATCGTGGAGACCAGGGAGGAGTGGGACGTCGCGACCGGGACGTCGGTGCGCCGTACGAGCATGCTCTTCCCTCGGTTCCACCAGTGGGAGGCCGTGACGAAGATCGTGGCAGCGGTGCGCGAGGAGGGGGTGGGGCATCGCTACCTGATCGAGCACTCGGCAGGGTCGGGGAAGACGAACACCATCGCCTGGACCGCGCACCGGCTGGCACGGCTGCACGTCAACGATGAGAAGGTCTTCGACTCGGTGATCGTGGTGGTGGACCGCAACGTGCTCGACGGGCAGCTCCAGGAGGCGATCCGGCAGATCGACGGGTCGGGGAGGATCGTGGCCACGATCAGCCCGGAGGATGTCCGCAAGGCAGGAGCGAAGTCGAAGTCCGGGCTGCTGGCGACCGCGTTGAAGAACGGCGAGCTGATCATCGCGGTGACGGTGCAGACCTTCCCGCACGCCCTCGACGAGATCCGGGCCAACAGGAGCCTGAAAGGTAAGCGGTTCGCGGTGATCGCCGACGAGGCGCACTCCTCGCAGTCCGGCCAGATCTCCGCCAAGCTGAGGGCCGTGCTGACCGCAGAGGAAATCAAGGAGATCGAGGACGGCGGCGAGGTCGACGTCGAGGCGATCCTGGCTGCGGAGATGACCGAGCGGGCCGAGTCCAGGCACATCTCCTACTTCGCCTTCACGGCGACGCCGAAGAACAAGACCCTGGAGCTGTTCGGCCGCAGGGGTCCTGACGGGACGCTGGTCGAGTTCCACCTCTACTCGATGCGGCAGGCGATCGAAGAGGGCTACATCCTCGACGTGCTCAGGGGCTACCAGTCCTACGACACCGCGCTGAAGATCGCCGGCCGAGCCGAGAGCGGCGACGGCGACAAGGTGGTGGAGGAGGCCGCAGCACGCAAGGGGCTGATGCGGTGGGTGAAGCTGCACCCGACCAACATCAGCCAGAAAGTGCAGATCATCGTCGAGCACTTCCACGCCAACGTCGCCCACCTGCTGGAGGGCAAGGCGAAGGCGATGGTCGTGACCGACTCGCGCAAGGCCGCGGTGAAGTACAAGAAGGCGATCGACGCCTACATCGCCAAGCGGGCCGCCAAGGACCCCTCGTACAGCTACCGCACCCTGGTCGCCTTCTCCGGCTCGGTGACCATGGCCGAGGACGAGAAGTGGGCTTCGGACTGGGGGCCGCAGCCGAGCAGGGACGACGAGTTCACCGAGGCCAACCTCAACCCCGGCGCTGGCGCGGACCTGGCCGCCGCGTTCAAGGGCGGGACATACAAGATCATGTTGGTCGCCAACAAGTTCCAGACCGGGTTCGACCAGCCGTTGCTCTCGGCGATGTACGTCGACAGAAAGCTGTCCGGGGTCACCGCCGTGCAGACGCTGTCCCGGCTCAACCGCACCCACCGCACTGCGGGTGGGGAGCAGAAGCACAAGACGTTCGTCATCGACTTCGTGAACAAGCCGGAGGACATCCGGACCGCGTTCGAGCCGTACTTCACAAACGCCACGCTGGAGACCGAGACCGACCCGTACATCGTCGTCCACCTCGCCAACAAGCTCGCCCAGGCCGGGATCTACCCGCCTGAGCAGGTGCGCGAGGTCGCCGAACTGTGGTACGCCCGCAAAGGCAACAACGCGCTCTCGGCCGCGATCAGCCCGGCCAAGAACGACTTCGCCCGCCGCTACGCGGCGGCGATCGAGGCCGACGACAAGGTCACCCTCAACACCCTCGACCTGTTCCGCAAGGACGTCTCCACCTACGTCCGGCTCTACGACTTCATGAGCCAGATCGTCGACTACGGCGACCCGTACATGGAGATGTTGTCGATCTTCCTGCGGCTCCTGGAGAAGGTCATCGCCGAATCCTCCTGGGCCGCGGAGGTCGACCTGTCCGACGTGGTCCTCGTCGGGGTCAAGCACACCAAGGCGACCGCAGTCGACATCTCGCTGACCGGTGACGGCCAGCTCAAGGGCATCGGCGCCGCCGGCACCGGCGCGCGAAAGGAGCCGAAGTACGTCGCACTACAGGTCGTCATCGACAAGATGAACGACCTGTTCGGCGCCGAGTCGTTCGCCGAGTCCCAGGTCCGTGAGTTCGTGCAGGGACTGTTGCAGCGGCTGCTCGCCCACCCGGACCTGGTCAACCAGACCAAGGTGAACTCGAAGAAGCAGTTCATGGAGTCGCAGGACTTCCAGGCGGCGGTCACCGAGGCAGTGGTCGAGAACCAGGAGGCCCACAACACCATGGCCGACTACTTCTTCAGCGACGGCCCTGGCATCAACGGTGTCATCGTGGCGCTCGCGGACGCCTTCTACGAGGCGGCGATCGACCAGCGGACCGCCGTTTGAGCAGGGCGCGGAGTGCTGCTCGACCTGCTCGCCACCGGCGACCGGTCCGGCACCGACGCCGCGCTGGAGGCGTTCGCCGCCGGCTACCAGGCGGGCCTGCCGACCGGCCCGGCCGAGAGCGCGGGTGCCCACCCGACGGGACGGACACCCGCACGGCAGGTCAGGGTCGCACGAAGGTCACGTCAGGGTGCCGGGGCGACGGGTCCCGCAGCAGCGGCTGCGGCCGACCGCGCAGGTGCTCGTCGAAGAAGGCGGTCAGATAGGCCCGCAGCGACCTGACGACCCGGTCCGGGTCCACCGTGCCAATCGAGCCGGCGACCAGGCCGGGTGGCAGCGGGTATGCCTCGGCGAGCTGCGGCAGCAGAGCCTGGTGGTCGGCGAAGGTGAAGTGCTCGCCCTCGGCCACGTAGAGGTCCCGCTTCCAGCCGGTCGAGTTCGCCCAGAACCCCGCCCAGTCCTGAGCGTGCCGGTGGGTGTGCGGCACTCCGCCGCTCTCACCCGCCCCGATCAACAGGAACGGCCGGTCGAGTCCCTGGTGCACGACATCGCCGAAGTCCCCGGCCAAGAAGCTGTACGCCAGGCTGCCGTCCATGTCCACCCCGGCGTCCAGCCGGCGGTCCGACAGCATCGTCTCGGCCGCCGTGAAGCCGCCGGCCGAGTGGCCGAACATGCCGGTCCGGGACAGGTCGAGCCCGGCGCCGAGCCCGGCCGGCAGTCGCCGCTGCCCGGCATCCGGGTTGCCGCCCCGGGCGAGCACGGCGAGCCGGTCGAGGACGAACCGGGTGTCCCGGACCCGGGTGTCGAGCAGCCGGTGGTTCAGCTCGGTGGGGTCGATGTCGGGCAGCCGTTGCAGCTCGACCCGCCCGCCGGGAAACTCGACCTCCGGCGTCTCGTAGGTGTGGTCGATTGTCACCACCACATAGCCCTGGCTGGCCAGTTCGGTGACCAGCATCGTGCCGAGGGCCCGGGGTACCCCGCCGCCGGGCGAGAAGAGCACGACGGGGTGGCCGCCGCGCCGGGGGCGTACCGGCACTCCGGTGCGGGCGTGGGTGACGGTTCCGGCCCAGTCGACCTGACCGGCGTCGAGTCCGAGCTGCGGATCGGTGCGCTCGGCGAAGTGCTGACCAGCGACTGGCGGCAGGTACGGCGCGGGGCGCCCGCCGTGAGCGGTCGACGCCGGGTACCAGAGGCTCACCATCAGCTCTCGGGGCCGGCCGTCGGGAAGCCACGGGTCGGTGCGGCTCTGGTCGACCAGGTGCAGTTCGGTGCTGCCGACCGGGAACGGGCCGGTCGGTGCGGGCAGGCTCAGCCGCAGCGGCACTGCCGGCGGCGCGGTCCGGGCTGACGCGGCTGACGTGGCGGGCACGGCTGACGCGGCGGCCGGGACCGACACCGTCAGCAGCCCGGCGAGTCCGGCGAGCAGCACGCGCCGAGTAGGTGTACGCATACCCGCAGCCTGGCCGGCGACCGTCCCTCGGCACATCTGTCGAAGGTGGCCGGCGGCACCCGGAGAAATCTCAGGGTACGCGCGCCACCCGTCAGGGCCGTCCGTCCGGAGGCGTCAGGGTCGGCGGGCCGGGAGGTCGCGGACGAAGCGCCGCCACGCCACCGGGCCGAAGGCAAGCCGGCCCGCGTCCTCGGCTCTCGACCTTCGGCTCTCTTTCGGCCCGTCCTGATGTCATGGCCTCCTGCGGGCGTCCGGCCACTCTCCCCGGCCGGGCGCCCGTCCCGAGAAACAGCCTCGACGGAAGGAACTCGGACCATGCGGATCAAGCGGATCGCCGGGCTCACCCTTGCCGGTGCTGCGGCCGTCACGGCCGTCGGCCTCGCCACGGCGGCGTACGCCGACGACCCGGCCGGCCCGGAGAAGACCGTACGGATCGTCACCGAGAACAACGGCAACGTCTTCGGCAGCACCGTCGACCGGTCGGCGAAGGACTGCCCCGAGAAGGACGGCGGGGCGGGAACGCCGGCCGAAGCCGGCCTGTGAGGGACCGCCGATGAGCATCACGGCAGCCGGACCGGAGAGGCCGGACATCGCGACGCACGGACCGGACGGGCCGCACGCACCGCACGTACACCACGGGCCGGACGCACCGGGGGCCGCGCGGGAACTGGAACAGGCCCTCTTCGAGGTCAAGCGGGTGATCGTCGGGCAGGACCGGCTTGTGGAACGGCTCTTCACCGCGCTGCTCGCCGACGGGCACTGCCTGCTGGAGGGCGTACCGGGAGTGGCGAAGACCCTCGCCGCACAGACCCTGGCGGTGGCGGTCGGCGGGCGTTTCTCCCGGATCCAGTTCACCCCGGACCTGGTGCCGTCGGACATCGTCGGCACCCGGATCTACCGGGCCTCGACCGAGAACTTCGACGTGGAACTGGGCCCGGTGATGGCGAACCTGGTCCTCGCCGACGAGATCAACCGGGCACCGGCGAAGGTGCAGTCCGCGCTGCTGGAGGCGATGGCCGAGCGGCAGGTCTCGATCGGCGGGCGCAGTTACCCGGTGCCGGAGCCGTTCCTGGTGCTGGCCACCCAGAACCCGATCGAGTCGGAGGGGGTCTACCAGCTCCCCGAGGCACAACGCGACCGCTTCCTGCTCAAGATCCTGGTCGACTACCCGAGCGACGCCGAGGAGCTGGCCATCCTCTACCGGATGAGCAGCGCCCGGCCCGAGCCCCGCCGGGTGTTGGACCCGACCCGGCTGCGTGCCCTCCAGGCGGCTGCCCGCGCGGTGTTCGTGCACCACGCTGTCGCGGAGTACGTGGTGCGGCTGGTGGTGGCCACCCGGCATCCGGACCGGTTCGGCGCGGACGACCTGTCGGCACGGCTGGCGTACGGGGCGAGTCCCCGGGCCACCCTCGGGCTCGTCGCCGCCGCCCGCGCACTGGCCCTGCTGCGTGGCCGGGAGTACGTGCTGCCGTCCGACGTCACCGAACTGGCCGTCGACGTCCTGGCGCACCGGCTGGTGCTGTCGTTCGACGCGGTGGCCGACGGGATCACGGCGGAGGCAGTGGTGCGCCGGCTGGTGGCAGCGGTGCCACCACCGCAGATCGCCCCGCACCAGGCAGAGCAGGCGGAGCGCGCAGAGCTGCTGGGGCAGGCGGAGCAGGCAGAGCTGCTGGGGCAGGCGGAGCAGGCAGCACAGGCGCAGCGGCGGACGGGCGGGACCGACGGAGGAGGCACCCGATGAACGAGGGACATGCCACCGTGCACCAGCTCGCGCCGCACCGGCGGCTGCGCCGGCTGGAACTGGCGGTGACCCGGCGGCTCGACGGGCTGCTGCACGGCCAGCACCTCGGCCTGCTGCCGGGCGCCGGCAGCGAACTCCACGGCAGTCGCGAGTACCGGCCCGGCGAGGACGAGGTGCGCCGGATGGACTGGGCGGTGACCGCGCGTACCGGTGTGCCGCACGTCCGGCAGGTGGACGCCGACCGGGAACTGACCACCTGGATGCTCGTCGACGCGACTCCGAGCATGGACTTCGGCACCGCCGAGTGGGAGAAGCGGGAACTCGCGGTGGCCGCGACGGCGGCGATCGGACACCTGACGGCGAGGTTCGGCAACCGGCTCGGCGGGCACGTGCTCGACGCGGACGGGATCCGGCGCTTTCCGGCGCGTACCGGCCGGGAGCATCTGCTCGGCCTGCTGCACATCCTGCTGGCCACGCCGCGCGGCCCGGCCGGTTCCCGGCCACCCGCACTGGCGCAGGCGCTCGCCGGCCTGGGCCGCGCGGCACCGCGTCGGGGACTGGTGGTGGTCGTCTCGGACTGGCTGGACGGGTTGCCTGCGGACGAGGGCGGCACGCCGGACTGGGAGCGGGCCGTGCGCCGGCTCGCCGTCCGGCACCAGGTGCTGGCGGTCGAGGTGACCGACCCGCGCGAACTGGAACTGCCGGACGTCGGGCTGATCACCCTGGTCGACCCGGAGAGCGGACGGCGCCGCGAGGTCTCCACCGGCAGCCGGCGGCTACGCGAACGGTACGCCGCCGCCGCACGCCGGCAACGCGTACTGGTCCGGGCGGCGCTGCGCCGGGCCGGTGCCGCACACCTGGGCCTGCGTACCGACCGGGACTGGGTGACCGACATCGTCCGGCACGTGTACGCCCAGCGCCGCCTCGCGGCAGCGGCCCGTACTCCCGCCGGTCCGGCCGGCGGCGCGGCGTGACGGTGAAGGAGGAGCGATGACGCTGGAGAGTCCGGGACGGCTGTGGCTGCTGGCCGGCGTGGCGGCCCTGGCAGTGGGCTACCTGGTGATGCAGCGCCGCCGCAGTAGGTACGCCGTCCGCTTCACCAACCTGCGACTGCTGGACCGGGTGGCCCCGAGCCGTCCGGGCTGGCGGCGGCACGTGCCGGCCGGCCTCTTCCTGGCCATGCTGGGGCTGCTGGTGGTCGGCTTCGCCCGCCCCAGCGACGAGGTACGGGTACCGCGCGAACGTGCCACCGTGATCGTGGCGGTCGATGTGTCGCTCTCCATGCTCGCCGACGACGTGCCGCCGGACCGGCTCAGCTCGGCCAAGGCGGCGGCCCGGGAGTTCGTCGACGGGCTGCCCGAGGACTTCAACGTCGGGCTGGTCGCCTTCGCCGGGAACGCCTCGGTCTTCGTCGCACCGGTCACCGACCGGTCGGCGCTGGTCGCCGGGATCGACCGGCTGGCCGAGGGGGGCACCGGGGAGCAGGGCACCGCGATCGGGGACGCGATCGCCACCGCGCTGGAGACGGTCGCGACCCTGGACGACCGGGCCGCCGAGGATCCGCCGCCGGCCCGGGTGGTGCTGCTCTCCGACGGTGCCAACACCTCCGGCAGCGACCCCGAGGAGGTCGCGGCGGAGGCCCGGAGTGCCGACGTCCCGGTGGACACCATCGCCTTCGGCACCTCGGACGGGGTCATCGAGCAGGGCAGCCGGCCGCTGACCGTGCCGGTGGACGGCGAGACGCTGCGGATGGTCGCCGAGCGGACCGGCGGCGGCTACCACGAGGCGGGCAGCGGCGACGAGCTGCGGGCCGCGTACGCCGACATCGGCAGTTCGGTGGGCTACACGACCGAGCGCCAGGACGTGTCGGCGCGGTTCATCGGGATCGGTCTGCTGCTGGCACTGCTCGCCGCCGCCGCGTCGATGTTCTGGTTCGCCCGGATCCCGTGACCGGGCAGGTGTTCCACCGGGTGAGCGATTCTACAGTGGAGGGAGTGGCCGTGATGGAGCGGGCAGAGGCGACGGCGACCATGACGGTGGCGACACCGACCGGGGTGGCGGCGACACCGACCGGACTCGGCCGACCCCGGGGGCCCGGGTTCGTATCCCCGGCGCTCGCGCCGTCGGCGGCACCGGGCGGGCCGGCCGGCGTACCCGACATGCGGCCGGCGGCCGGGGCGGCGCGCTGGCGGCGGATGTTGCTGGCCGGGCTCGCCGTGGTGGCGCTCTCGGCGGCCTCCGGCGCGGTGGCCGGCGGCTACGTCGCGTCGGACGGCCCGGCGCCGGAGGCGGCCGCCCCGCTGCCGGCTCCTCCCGGGTCGACGCCCGGCCCCGCACCGGGCGGCGGGACGGTGCCGAACGACCTGGTGGGCGCCGCCGCGACCGCGCTACCGGGGGTGGTCTCGGTGCGGGCCGGCCGGGCCGGTGGTTCCGGTTTCGCCGTCGACGAACGGCACGTGATCACCAACAGTCACGTGGTGGCCGGCGCGGGCACGGTGAGCGTGGTCGGTCAGGACGGCCGGCGCCTCGCCGCCGAGGTGGTCGGCCGGGACCCGGGCAGCGACATCGCGGTGCTCCGGGTCACCTCGGCCGGATCGCCGCGACCGCTGCGGATCGCCGCCGCCGGCCCCGAGGTCGGCGAGGCGGTGCTCGCGGTCGGCTCACCGCTGGGGCTCTCCGGCACCGTCACCGCCGGGATCGTCAGCGCCCTCGACCGGCAGGTGCGGCTCGGCGACAGCGGCGCCCGGCAGAGCGCGATCCAGACCGACGCCTCGATCAACCCGGGCAACTCCGGCGGCCCGCTGGTGAACGCCCGGGGCGAGGTGGTCGGCGTGAACACCGCGATCGCCACCCTGGACGGCAGCGGCAACATCGGCATCGGCTTCGCCATCCCGATCGACCGGGCGCAGCGCGCGGCCGAGCGGATCATCAGGAACGGCGGTTAGCGTCGGATCATGCGGCTGCTGGTGGTGGAGGACGAGGAGGACCTGGCCGAAGCGGTGCGGCTCGGCCTGGTCCGGGCGGGCTACGCGGTGGACGTCGCCACGGACGCCGGACAGGCGTACGAGCGGCTGGCGGTGAACGCGTACGACCTGATGCTGCTCGACGTCAACCTGCCCGACGGCGACGGCTTCGCGGTCTGCCACGCGATCCGCCGCGGCGAGGTGCCGGTCGAGGGCGGCAGCCAGCTACGGGTGCTGATGCTCACCGCCCGGGGCGCGCTGCACGACCGGGTGCGCGGCCTCGACGAGGGCGCCGACGACTATCTGGTGAAGCCGTTCGCGCTGGCCGAGCTGCTGGCCCGGGTACGCGCCCTGCTGCGCCGGGACACCGGTGGCGGCTCGGCCGTGCTGCGGGTCGGCCCGTTCCAGCTCGACGTGGCACGGCAGGAGGCGACCCGCGACGGAGCCCGGCTGCACCTGACCCGCAAGGAGTTCGGGGTGCTCGAATACCTGATGACCCGCCCCGGTCACGTCGTCTCGGCGGAGGAGCTGCTCGAACACGTCTGGGACGCCAACGCCGACCCGTTCACCCAGACGGTCCGGGTCACCGTCGGCACGCTGCGCCGCAAGCTCGGCGGCGAGGCGATCGAGACCGTGGTGGGACGCGGCTACCGGCTCCGGGAGCTGCGGTGACGCCGGAGACGGGAGGTCCGGACATGCCGGCGACGGGAGGTCGGGACATGCCGGCGAGGGGAGGTCGGGACATGCCGGCGAGGGGAGGTCGGGTGCTGGGGGCGACGGGTCGGATGCTGCGGGCGGGGTTCCGGCCGCGCCGGTGGGTGCCGTTCGTGCAGTCGATCCGGTTCCGGCTCACCGTGCTCTATTCCACGCTGCTCTTCGCGCTCGCCGGGGCCGGGCTCGCCGTCACCTATCTCGCGGTGCAGCACAGCACGAACCCGAAACCGATCACCACCCAGTACGAGGCGGACGTGGTCAAGCACGGTCGCACGGTCGGGACCCTGACGGTGGCCGAGGTCGACGAGATCGAGTCGGAGGTCAACTTCCGCACCCTGGAGACGCTGCGCAACTATTCGCTGATCGCGCTCGCCGGCCTCTTCGTCGCCAGCCTCGGCATCGGCTGGGTGCTCTCCGGGCGGGCGCTGCGCCCGGTCGGCGCGATCGCGCGTACCGCCCGGGAGATCCAGGCCACCGACCTGTCCCGGCGGATCCGGCTGGCCGGCGCCCGCGACGAACTGCGCGAGCTGGGCGACACCATCGACTCCATGCTGGACCGTCTGGAGGAGGCGTTCCGCACCCAGCGCCAGCTGATCGACGACGCCTCGCACGAGTTGCGCAGCCCGCTCGCCATCATCCGGGCCAACCTGGACGCGTCGCTGCTCGACGCCCCGGACGCCACCGACGCGGAACGGACCCGGGCGGTCGCGGTGATCGACCGGGCCACCACCCGGATGTCCCGGCTGGTCGAGGACCTGCTCGCCACGGCCCGCCGCCGGGCGGACGCGCTCGCCGACACCGACGTGCTGCTCGACGAGGTGGTCCGGGAGGCCGGCGAGGAGTTCGCCGCGGTCGCCGCCGCCCGCCAGGTCTTCGTCGCGTACGACGTCCGGCCGGGCCTGGTGCTGACCGGCGACCACGACACGCTGCGCCGGGCGGTCGGCAACCTGCTCTCCAACGCGGTGCGGCTCTCCCCGACCGGTGGCACGGTCACCGTGGCGGCGGGTCGGGTCGGTGGCTGGCTCTGGGCCGGCGTCGCCGACGAGGGGCCCGGCATCCCCGTCGCCGACCGGTCCCGGGTCTTCGACCGCTTCTGGCGCGGTCCGGCGACCCCGCCGGAGGGTCGGGCGGGAGACGCGGGCGGTCGGGCGGGCGGCGCGGAGGGTCGGGCGGGCGGCGCGGAGGGTCGGGCGGGCGGCGCGCTGGGGGGCCCGGAGCGGCGTACCGGGCTGGGGCTGGCGATCGTCCGGCAGATCACCGAGTCGCACGGTGGACAGGTGGCGCTCTTCTCCTCGGTCGGGCGGGGCAGCACCTTCCTGCTCTGGCTGCCGGCGGCGGACCGCACCGACGACACCGAGCCGCCGGCACACTCCCCGCTGGGTAGGTAGGGAAGGGCCCGTTCCCGCCTCCTCTGGGCAGGGCCCCTCCCCACCACGAACGCTTCGAGTGCCCGATGCCCGTCCCGCCGCCGACGGGCTCCCGGCCTCCTCCGGTCAGGAGACTCCGCAGGAGCTGGCCGACCAGGTACGGCTCGACTTGTGCGCGACGTGGGTGTGGTCGCTGTGTCCGGGGTAGCCGGGGCCGAGGATCTCGCGCCAGCCGTGGTTGCGGGCCTGCTGGGCCAGCCGGCACAGGCTGTGCGGGCTGACGCCGAGGTCGACGGCGTCGCCGTAGAGGTGCCGGCTGCTGGCCGAGCCGCCGACGGCGTTGTTGCAGGCGTGGCTGCGGAAGGCGCTGGTGACCCGGATGGGCTGGTCGCCGAGGGCGTGCCGCATGGCCTGGAGCTTCCACATGTTCACCAGGGCGTTGGCCCGGGCGGTGGCGGCCGAGACGGCGCCGCCGGACCAGTTCGAGTTGCAGTTGTTCAACTCCGCGTAGCTGAAGTTGACCGGGGTGCAGTCGTTGTCCTGGAGGTCGTAGATCTTGCCGAACGTCTGGGGGCCGGCGATGCCGTCCGCGCCGAGCCCGTACGCCTGCTGGAAGCGGACCACCGCGGAGCGGGTGGCGGGCCCGAAGGCGCCGTCGATGACGAGCACCGCGTTGTAGCCGGGGTAGCCGGCGACGCGGATCTGCAACTGCCGCACGTCCTCACCGGACATCCCCTCCGAGAGGGTCCGGCCCCAGGTGTAGCAGCCGTCTGCCTGTGCGGGGGCGGAGGTCGTCACGGTGGTGACGAGAGTGGCCGCGGCCGCCATGGTGAGCGCCGCGAGGATTCTGACGGTACGTCTGAACAAGGGGTCCTCCATACCGAGCGGGGGTTTGAATATCGACGAGGATGGCTGCCCGGAGACCTTAAGTCAATATCTTCCATGGATCCTGTCCGATCTGGCAGTTTCCTTCATACGCCCGGAACACGCCGTTCACCGCCGCGCCTCCGCCGGGCGGGGCGGGCGGCCGGCATACTCTGGGTGGCATGCCGAAAGCCATCTGGAACGACCTGGTCGTCGCCGAGAGCACGGACACCGTGGTCGTCGAGGGAAACCACTACTTCCCGCGCGGCGCGCTCCGGGACGACCTCGTCCGCGACTCCGACACGCACACCGTCTGCCCGTGGAAGGGCACCGCGTCGTACTACACCCTGGAGCACGAGGGGCGACGCAGCGTCGACGCCGTCTGGTACTACCCGGAGCCGAAGCCGGAGGCCGAGATGGTCCGGGACCGCGTCGCCTTCTGGAAGGACGTCCAGGTCGTGGACTGACGCGGGTCGCGCACGCCCCGACCGTGGCGATCGGCCACCCGAAAGGTGACGGTCGGGGCATAAGCCTGCGAAGCCGCTTCCTCCGGCCGGATCCTTGGGCCGTGACGACGTACGAGTACCGGTGCCCCCGCGACGGCGTTCTCGCGGCGCGGTTCCCGATCGGGGAGGCTCCCGGACGGCTCCGCTGCCCGACCTGCGCCGCGGAGGCGGTCCGGGTCTTCTCCGCACCGTCGCTACGTGCCATGCCGCGGCCTCTGGTCGCGGCCCTCGACCGGGCAGGCCGGAGCGCCGAGGCACCGGAGGTGGTGACCCGGATACCCGGCCGACGCGGCGCGGCGCCCCGGCGGACCCGTCCCGGGCACGCCGGCCTGCCACGACCCTGACGGGTGAAAGGGAAGCCGCGATGCCCGAGGTGTTGTTTCCGCTGGACTCGACGAAGTCGTTCACCGAGCAGGAGCTGACCGGCCACAACCGATGGCATCCCGAGATACCGCCGGTCGCCACCGTCCGGCCCGGCCAGACGTTCCGGGTGCACTGCCGGGAGTGGTTCGACGGCGCGATCCACAACGACGACTCCGCCGAGGACATCCGGGACGCCCCGCTGCAGATCGTGCACGCGCTCAGCGGACCGTTCGCGGTCAACGGAGCCGAACCCGGCGACCTGCTGGTCGTCGACATCCTCGACGTCGGGCCGATCCCGCAGGAGGACTCGGGCCCGCTGGCCGGGCAGGGCTGGGGCTACACCGGCATCTTCCCCAAACAGAACGGCGGCGGCTTCCTGACCGACCAGTTCCCGGACGCGTACAAGGCGATCTGGGACTTCAGCGGCCAGCAGGCGACCTCCCGGCACGTCCCGGGGGTGACCTTCACCGGGATCACCCACCCCGGGTTGATGGGCACCGCCCCGTCGGCCGCGCTGCTGGCGAAGTGGAACGAGCGCGAGGGCGCGCTGCGGGCCACCGACCCGGACCGGGTGCCACCGCTGTCGCTGCCGCCGCTGCCCGACGGCGCGATCCTCGGCACCCTGACCGGCGGCGACTTCGCCCGGGTCGCGGCGGAGGCGGCCCGGACCGCGCCGCCCCGGGAGAACGGCGGCAACCAGGACATCAAGAACCTGACCAGGGGAACCCGGATCTTCTATCCGGTGTACGTCCCCGGCGCCAACCTCTCCGTGGGAGACCTGCACTTCTCCCAGGGGGACGGCGAGATCACCTTCTGCGGCGCGATCGAGATGGGCGGTTTCGTCGACCTGCACGTGGACGTCATCAAGGGCGGGATGACCATGTACGGGGTCTCGGAGAACGCCATCTTCCTGCCCGGGATCGTGGCACCGCAGTACAGCCAGTGGCTGGCCTTCTCCGGCATCTCGGTGAGCACCGACGGTGAGCAGCGCTATCTCGACTCGCAACTCGCCTTCCAGCGCGCCTGCCTGCACGCGATCGAGTACCTGACGCGGTTCGGCTACAGCCCGGAGCAGGCGTACCTCCTGCTCGGCGCCGCCCCGATCGAGGGGCGCTTCTCCGGGGTGGTGGACATCCCGAACTCCTGCGCCACGGTCTACCTGCCGACGGCGATCTTCGACGTCGACGTACGCCCCTCGGCCGACGGGCCGACCCGGGTCGCCCCGGGGCAGGGCGCCCCGAAGGCGACCTTCTGACCCCTGCTACGGCGCCGGCCGACCCTGCTGTGACGCCGGCTCCACCAGGCGGAGCCGCCGGCCGGCCGGGCCGACCGTCAGCCGCTGCCCCCAGGACATGGTCAGGTGGTCGGCCTCCAACCCGTCGGCGAAGACCACCAACCGCTCCCGTTCCGCCACGATCTCCAGCGTCTGGTCCGGGCCGAGCCGCCCGGCGGTCAGCGAGGCCCCGGTCGCCGGGGACGGCCAGGCCTCCCGGACGAACCAGCAGAGCGCCGGCTCGTCCGGCGCCGGCGGCGACGGCGCGGCGGCGCGCTCCCGGGCGATCGAGGCGCACCAGCCGGTGGCACCGGTGCCGGTGCCGACCACCAGCCCGGACGAGGACTGGCGCTCCCTCCGGCCGTCCGCAGTGGAGAGCAGGTAGCGGGCCGACTGGTGGCCGGGATCACCGGCGTAGATCTCGTTGAGCCCGATCAGCTCCTGACCGTCGTCGAGCGCGGCCCGCACCATGGTCCGGTCACGCACCGGCGCGCGTCCGGCGACCACCTCGGGAAGCAGCCGGGCGATCGCGGCGGGCCGGAACCGGACGAGGACGCCCGCGTTCCGGCCCGGCTCGGGATCGACGCCGATGACCGGCTGCCCGTCGAGGTACTTGGCGACGTTGGCGACGAGCCCGTCCTGACCGACAGCGATCACGACGTCCTCGGGGGCGAACGGGAACCGGGCCAGGTCCGCCCGGTCCGCCCGGCCACGCCGCCAGTCGGCCGGGATCGCCGCCCCGACCGTGGTCAGCGCCGCCTGGAGCGCCTCGTGCCGGGCGACCACCCCGGCGAGGTCCCGGCCACGCTGCCGGAGGTAGTAGCCGGCGGCGGCCCGGGTGCCGTGGTGGGCCAGCAGCTCGTCCAGCTCGCTGCGCCGGCTCACCACGACGACCCTGGGCGCGAGGGTGGCACTCATCGCACCCGTCCCGCCGGTGGTCATCGCACCCGTCCCGCCGGTGGTCATCGCGCCCGTCCCGCCGGTGGTCATCGCGCCCGTCCCGCCGGTGCCGAGCCGGTCACCGGGACAGCCGACCCAGCAGGCCGGTCAGCACGTCCGGGGTGACGGTGAGCTGGCCGATCTCGGGAAGGTGCCCCGCCACCTCGCGGACCGCCAGCGCGTGCAGCACCTCCGGCGGCAGATCCCGGTACGCCGCCAGCCGGGCCGCCTCCGCCTCCGCCTCGGCCAGCCCGACCGCGCGTACCCCGTCGGCCTTTGCCCCGGCGAGGACGCGCTCCTTCTCCGCCTCGGCGGCGGCCAGCACCCGGGCGCGCTCGGCGGCCGCCGCGTTCGCCACCTTCTCCCGCTCGGCCCTGCCCTGCGCCACCGCCAGCTCGGCGGTGGCCTCCAGCTCGACCTTGCGGCGCGAGTTGGCACCGCGCTGCTCGACCAGCTGCTGCTCCCGGCGCGCCAGTTCGATCTTGTTCTGCAGCTCGTTCTCGGCGATCGCCCGCTCCTGCTCGACCGCCTGCGCCCGGCGGGCGTAGGTGGCCCGGTCGGCCTCGACCTGCACCGTCTCCCGGGTCGGCGTCTGGAGCGCGCGCTCCATCTCCGGCTCCGGCCGCACCGCCACGACCCGGGCGCTCACCACCGCGACCCCGACATCGGTCAGCCGCGCCTCGTCGCGCAGCGCCACCGAGACCGCCTCGCGGACCGCGGCGATGTCGGTCAGCGCCTCGGCCAGCGGCACCTGGGCCAGCAGGTCGAGCGCCGGCTGCTGGGCCAGCTCGGCCAGGAGCGTGGCGACCTGGTCGAGCGGACGGGCCCGGGCGACCCCTCGGTGCGGGTCGACCGAGAAGTCCAGCCGGCCGGCCGCCACCGCCGGGTCGGCGATCCGGTACGTCACCGTCGCCTGCACGGTGACGTCGGCGAAGTCGCTCGTCCGGGCGTGGAACATCAGCGGCAGCTCGCGATCGTCGACCGGCACCTCGCTGAGTACGCCGACCAGCGGCCGGTACCAGAACGACTGCCCGACCCCCTCGTGCCGGACCCGGCCCCGGACATGGTGCCGGATCCACGTGGTCGGCGTCCCACGCAGGTGTCGCAGGAACAGCCGCCTGGTCACGTCCGCCATGACACATCCCTCCCCCTGTTTTCGTCATGGAGACGATAAAGGGAAGATCTATTTCGCGTCAAGCCGCCGATAAAGCCCGCCGTCCCGGGAGTCAGCGGCTCAGCCGCTGGTAGCGCCGGACGGCCAGCGGCGCGAAGACGGCGATCAGCAGCAGCGGCCACCCGACCGCGAGCAGCAGCGGGTGCTGCGCCGCCCACGAGTCGCCGCCGGTGCCGGGGTTGCCGAAGAGATCCCGGCTCGCCGCCACCGTCGCGGAGAGCGGGTTCCAGGACGAGATGGCGCCGAGCCACTGCGGCATCAGGTCCGGCGCGACGAAGACGTTGGAGAGCGCGGTCAGCGGAAAGGCCAGCGGGAAGACGATCACTCCCACCGTGTCCGGGTTCGGCACCAGCAGGCCGAGGAAGATGCCGACCCAGGTGAGGGCGAGCCGCAGCAGCAGGATCAGCCCGACCGCGGCGAGCGCGTCGAGCAGACCGTTACGCCACTGCCAGCCGACCAGCAGGCCGCAGACGACCAGGATGGTCATCTCGAGCAGCGCGCGGAGCAGGTCGGCACCGGTCCGGCCGGTGAGCAGGGCGGTCCGGGCCATCGGCATCGACCGGAACCGGTCGACGACCCCGCGACTGACGTCCATGGCGATGCCGCTGGCGGTGGCGCCGAGGCCGTAGAGCATCGTCATCACGAAGACGCCCGGCAGCAGGTACTCGCGGTAGCTGCCGGCGCCGGGCACCGCCATGCCGCTGCCGAAGACGTAGCCGAAGACCAGCACGAACATGATCGGCAGGCTGAAGTAGATCACGATCTCCTCGGGCGACCGGATCACGTGCGCCATGTTCCGGCCGGTCATCACCCAGCCGTCGGCCGCCGCCCACCGCAGCCGGCCCACCGGCCCGTCCGGCCGGCCCGGGTCGACGCCCCGGCCCGCCGACCCGGCTCGCCTCCCCTCGGTCCGCGCCACCTCGGCCGTCATGCCACCGCTCCCCTCGGTCCGCGCCACCTCGGCCGTCATGCCACCGCTCCCCTCGGCCGTGCCGCCGCCGGACCCGGCCGGCCGGGCTGGTGGCCGGTCAGATGCAGGAAGGCCTCGTCGAGGGTCGGCCGGCGCAGCCCGATGTCCTCGACCGCGATGCCGGCGTCGCGCAGCGCCCGCATCACGTCGCCGAGCGCCGCGACCCGGTCCACGACCGGCGCGCTGAGCTGCCGGATCTCGGCATCCACCGCCACCGGACCGGCGGCGGAACGCTCCACGATCCCGGCGGCGCCGCCCAGCTGCGCCGCCTCCCGGACCACCACCTCGATCCGGTCCGCCCCGATCCGCGCCTTCAGCTCGGCCGAGGTGCCCTCCGCGACCACCCGCCCGGCGTCGACCACCAGGATCCGGTCGGCGAGCTGGTCCGCCTCCTCCAGATACTGGGTGGTGAGCAGCACGGTGGTGCCGTCCGCCACCATCTCCCGCACCGCCGCCCAGAGCTGGTTGCGACTGCGCGGGTCCAGGCCGGTGGTCGGTTCGTCGAGGAAGAGGACCCGAGGTGTCATGATCAGGCTGGCCGCCAGGTCCAGCCGGCGGCGCATCCCGCCGGAGTACTCCGCCGCCGACCTCGCCGCCGAGCCGGTCAGTCCGAACCGCTCCAGCAGCTCGTCCGCGCGGCGCCGCGCGGCGCGGGCCGACAGGTGGTGCAGCCGACCGAAAAGGATCAGGTTCTGCCGCCCGCTGAGCACCTCGTCGACCGCCGCGTACTGGCCGGTCAGCCCGATCACACCGCGGACCTGCTCGGGCTGGCGGACCACGTCGTAGCCGGCCACCCGGGCACGGCCGGCGTCGAAGCGCAGCAGTGTGCAGAGGATCCGGACCGCGGTGGTCTTGCCGGCACCGTTCGGGCCGAGCAGGCCGCAGACCGTCCCGGCCGGCACGTTCAGGTCGAATCCGTCGAGGGCTGAGGTCCGGCCGTACCGCTTGCGCAGTCCCTCGGCCACGACCGCTGTCGTCTCTGTTGTCATGCCCCGACGCTCGCCCGACGCGCTGACCGGCCACGCACCGGCAGCGCACCGGCCACGCACCGCAACCTGACCGCCCTCCTGACCGTCACGCATCGGCCGCTGACCGCCGCGCCCGGCCGCCCGATTCACCCGAGCAGGTCGGCGGCGCCCGCAGCAGGTCAGGCCGCCTCCAGCAGACCAGCCAGGCCGGCAGCGGGTCAGGCCGCCTCCAGCGGGTCAGGCCGTCTCCAGCAGACCAGCCAGGCCGGCAGCGGGTCAGGCCGCCCCCAGCGGGTCAGGCCGTCTCCAGCAGACCAGCCAGGCCGGCAGCGGGTCAGGCCGCCCCCAGCGGGTCAGGCCGTCTCCAGCAGACCAGCCAGGCCGGCAGCGGGTCAGGCCGTCTCCAGCAGGGCGAGCGCATCCTGCCGGGTCAGCGCCGCGCCCCGGGCCAGCGCCCGCCGGTACGCCGGATCGCCGAGCCGGCCCCGGGTCGCGGCGCCGACCCGCGCGGCATCGATCGCCCCCCGACCGCCGGGCTGCAGTGCCGCAATCGCGCCGAGCAGCAGGGCGGCGCGCTCGATGTCACCGTCGCGCAGCACCGGCCCGACCAGGCCGTCGACCGCGATCGTGAGCGTGGAGAACTCCCAGACGCTCGTCGCCGCGCCCAGCACCTGGCGGAACCGGGTACGGGCCGCACCCCTGTCACCGGTCGCGGCCGCGATCTGGCCGAGGGCGACGAGGATGGCGAGCCGGATCCCCTCCGCCCCGAACCACCCGGTCGGGCACTCCGCCAGCGCCCGCTCGCAGAGCCGTCGGGCCCCGGCGAGGTCGCCCCGGTGCCGGGCGATCTCGCCGAGCCCCAGATGGGCGGCGGCGAGCAGTTCCGGCGCACCGGCCGGCGTCGCCAGCTCCACCACCCGCCGGTAGTCGTCACCCGCCCCGGCCAGGTCACCGGCGCCGAGCCGGCCATCCCCGCGAGTGCGCAGCAGCTCGGCCATGTCGAGCACCGAGCCGAGCTCGTCGGCCAGCCGCAGCGCCTCGTCGACCAGTTCCGCGGGTGCCCGGTCACCGCGCCGGTACGCCAGCTCGGTCATGGTCGTCAGCACCAGGATCGTCCCCCAGCGCTCCCCGATGCCCCGAAAGTCCGTCAGCGCCTGGTCAAGGCTGGCCTGCGCGTCGTCGTACCGGCCCTCGAGCATCGCGATCAGCCCGAGGCCGAGCGCGGCCAGCGCCCGGCTCCAGGGTTCGCCGCCGAGCACCTCGGCCCAGCCCTCCATCGTGGCCAGCAGGCTCTCCGCCGGCTGGGCCGGTGGCCCGTTGGCGACGCCGGAGAGATAGAGCAGGAACGGCTGCCGGGGCGGCCGACGCAGGTCCCACAGGATCGCACCGGCCGGCGCGAGACCCTGCGGCCCCGAGCCGTAGCCGCCGAGCGAGGCGTGCAGCAGGCAGAGCGCGTACTCCTCGGCGAGGCCGGGTGGCGGCGTACCGCCGAGCCGTTCGACGAGCCGGCCGGCGAGCGCGGCCCCCTCCCCCCGCAGGCCGCGCAGCCACCAGTAGAACGACAGGGCGGCGACCAGCTCCAGCGCCGTACCGGTGTCGGCGCCGGCCGCCGCCCGGCGCAGCGCGGCGTGCAGATCGTCGCGGTCGGCGTCCAGCCGGCGCAGCCACTCCAGCTGTGCCGCGCCCCGCAGCCGTTGGTCGGCGGTGCGGGCCAACTCCAGGAAGTACGCCGCGTGCGCCCGCCGCAGCTGCTCCGCCTCGCCCGCCTCGGCCAGCCGTTCCGCCCCGAACGCCCGCACCGTCTCCAGCATCCGGAACCGGCCGCCGGCCGCCTCCACCAGGGACTTCTCCACCAGGCCGGAGAGCACGTCGAGGACGGGCACGCCTGAGGCGTCCGCATCCAGCGGGCCGCAGACCCGCTCGACGGCGTCCAGCGTGGCGCCACCGGCAAAGACCGTCAGCCGCCGCGCCAGCCGCTGTTCGACCTCGTCCAGCAGGTCCCAGCTCCACCGCACCACCGCGCGCAGGGTCTGGTGCCGGGGCTCGGCGGTCCGGCTCCCCCGGGTCAGCAGCCGGAACCGGTCGTCGAGCCGGGCCGCCACCTCCGACACCGGCAGCGCGCGGAGCCGGGCCGCCGCCAGCTCGATCGCGAGCGGCAGCCCGTCGAGGGTCCGGCAGATCCGCAGCACCGCCGCGAGGTTGTCGGGGTCGAGGACGAATCCCGGCGAGACGTCCCCGGCCCGCTCGACGAAGAGCCGGACGGCGGCGTACCCCGGTGCGGTCCCGGCTGTCGCCTCCGCCGGCGGCAGCGCCAGTCCGGAGACCGGGCAGAGCGTCTCGCCGGTGAGCCCGAGCGGCTCCCGGCTGGTGACCAGCACCCGCACCTTGGGGCACGCCCCGAGCAGCCGCGCGACGAGCCGGGCGGCGTCGGCCACCAGGTGCTCGCAGTTGTCCAGCACGAGCAGCAGACTCCGGTCGGCGAGCGCCGTGACCAGCCGGTCGGCGGCGTCCCGGGGGCCGCCCTGCGCCCGTAGCGCGGCGTCCCGCAGGCGCAGCGCGGCCAGCACCGCCGAGGCGATGTCGGCACCGGCGGCCACGGCCGCGAGTTCGACCATGCGGACCTCGCCCGGCTGCCGGGCGGTCGCCTCGATCGCCAACCGGGTCTTGCCGGCACCGCCGGGACCGTGCAGGGTCACCAGCCGCGCCTCGCCGAGCAGCTTGCCGACCCGGCCCAGCTCCTCCTCCCGCCCCACGAAGCTGCTCACCTGCGCCGGCACCCCGCCGCCTACCGGTAAGGAAGGGCCCCCGCTTATCGTTTTCTGTTGTAGCGGGGGCCCTTCCTCACCGTCGTCGCGGAGCAGGGCGACGTGCAGCGCGGCGAGCGCGGCGGAGGGGTCGCTGCCGAGCTGTTCGGCGAGGAGCCGCCGGGCCTCCTCGTAGCTGGCCAGCGCCTCGGCCCGCCGGCCCCCGGCGTGCAGGGCGCGCATAAGCTGGCCGCGCAGTCGCTCCCGCAACGGGTACGCCGCCACCAGCTCCCGCAGCTCGGCCACTGACGGTACCGCGCCGGCCGGCCCGGACGATCCGGTGCCACCGAGGCCGGACAGTCCCACGCCACCCGGACCGGACAATCCCACGCCACCCGGGCCCGACGGTCCCACGCCACCCGGGCCCGACGGTCCCACGCCATCGAGGCCGGAGAGTCCCGCGTCACCGAGGCCGGAGAGTCCCACGCCACCGAGGCCGGAGAGTCCCGCGCCCGCCAGTTCGAGTTCTGCCTCGACGCGCTCCTCGACGGCGGTCAGCCGCAGTTCGTCGAGGCGGATCGCCTGGGCTCGGGCGAAGGGTGCCTCCCGAACGTCCGCCAACGGCTCGCCGCGCCACAACCGGAGCGCCGCACGCAGCAGGTCGATGCCGTGCCGGCGGTCGCCACCGGCCAGCACGCGGCGCCCCTCGGCCACCAGCCGGGTGAACCGGTGCAGATCGACGTCCTCCGGGTCGACCGCGATCCGGTAGCCCGCCGGATGGAACTCGACAAGCGGCTCGGCCCCGCCGCCCCCGGCGAGCATCTGGCGCAGCCGGGAGATCTGCGACTGCAGGGCGTTGCCGGCCCGGCCCGGCGGATCGTCGCCGTAGAGACCGTCGATCAACCTGTCGGCCGAGACCGTCCTGCCGGCGTCGAGGAGCAGCAGCACCAGCAGGGCGCGCAGGCGGGGACCGCCGACGGGAAGCCGCCGGCCGTCGCTCGCGTACGCCTCGGTCGCGCCCAGGATGCCGAACCGCATGCCGTCGATTGTCGCCCACCTCGCATCCGGCGATCGGCAGCCGCTACCCAGCGTGAGTTTTGCCGTTCCAGCGCTCTTTTCGACTGCTATGGCTAGCTTTGGAGGCGTTCGCCGGAACTCGCTCGCAGGGAGGCCGTGACCGTGGACGCCGAGGTCAGCATCCGGGTGGACGGGACGGATCACCGGATCGTCGTCGACACCCGGACCACGCTGCTGGACGCCCTGCGCGAGCGGCTGGGCAACACCAGTCCGAAGAAGGGCTGCGACCACGGCCAGTGTGGCGCCTGCACCATCCTGCTGGACGGCCGGCGGGTGAACAGCTGCCTCGCCCTCGCGGTGGCGCACGACGGCGCCGAGATCGTCACCGCGGCCGGCCTCGCTCCCGACGGCGACCTGCACCCGATGCAGCGCTGCTTCATCCAGTACGACGCCTTCCAGTGCGGCTACTGCACGCCCGGCCAGATCGTCTCGGCGGTGGCGATGCTCCGCGAGGCCGAGGCGGGCTGGCCGAGCGCGGTCACCCCGGTCGGGGCAGTGCCCGACGGCGGGGGCGGAGGTGCCGGCGGGGGCGGAGGTGCCGGCGGGGGCGACGGCGGGGCGCGGCGGAGTCTGGACGCCGACGAGATCCGGGAGCGGATGAGCGGCAACCTCTGCCGCTGCGCCGCGTACGCCAACATTGTGCCCGCGATCCTGGAACTGGCCCGGCGGTGAAGCCGTTCCGGTACGCCCGCGCCGAGAACGTCTCCCGGGCGGTCGCGCTGCTCGCCGAGGCGCCGAACGGTGCGTACCTCGGCGGTGGGACCAACCTGGTGGACCTGATGAAGCTCGAGGTGGCCACCCCCGACCTGCTGGTGGACGTACGCCGACTCACCTCCGACCGGGTCGAGGAGGCGCCCGGGGGCGGAATCCTGATCGGCGCCGCCGTACCCAACAGCGACCTGGCCGCGCATCCGCTGCTCCGGCACGGCTATCCGGTGCTCTCCCAGGCGCTGCTCGCCGGCGCCTCCGGGCAGCTGCGCAACCTCGCGACCGCCGGCGGAAACCTGCTGCAGCGCACCCGCTGCGTCTACTTCCAGGACGTCACCACGCCCTGCAACAAGCGGGAACCCGGCACCGGCTGCTCGGCCATCGAGGGGTACCACCGCGAGCTCGCCATCCTCGGCACCTCGCCGGAGTGCGTCGCCACCCATCCGTCGGACTTCGCGGTCGCGCTGGCCGCGCTGGGCGCCATCGTGCACACGGTGGGCCCGGGCGGCGGGCGGCGCATCCCGCTCACCGACCTGCACCGGTTGCCGGGCGGCGAACCGGACCGGGACACCGTGCTGGAACACGGCGAGTTGATCACCGCGATCGAGGTTCCCCCGTTGGCCTTCGCCACCCGGTCGCGCTACCGCAAGGTACGCGACCGCGCGTCGTACGCGTTCGCACTGGTGTCGGTGGCCGCGGCGATCGACGTGTCGGGCGGTACGGTCCGGGACGTACGGATCGCGCTCGGCGGGGTGGCGCACAAGCCGTGGCGGGCCAGCCGGGCCGAGGAGCTGTTGCGGGGCGGCCCGGCCCGGGAGGAGATGTTCCGGGCGGCCGCCGAGGCGGAGCTCGCCGAGGCCCGGCCGCTGCCGGAGAACGCCTTCAAGGTGCCGCTGGCCCGCAACACGGTGACCCGTACCCTGCTCGACCTGGTCGACGGGCCCGCCTGACTCCGCCCAGGTGACTCAGGGTCCGGCCGGCCGGGGCCGGCCGTGCGGGTAAGTTGATCTAAAGGAACGTCGCACCGACCCGCGCCAGCGGGCCGCACCCGGACCCGGACCACCCGCAGGAGATCATCCACATGACCACAGAGCCCGCCGTGCCCACCCGCCGCCTGGCGAACGGCGCCCGGATCCCGCAGCTCGGCTTCGGCACCTGGCCGCTCGACAACGACGAGGCCGAGCGGGCCGTTGCCGAGGCGATCGGGATCGGCTACCGGCTCGTCGACACCGCCTACAGGTACGGCAACGAGGTCGGCGTCGGCCGTGGCCTGCGCGCCTCCGGGGTGCCCCGGGAGGAGCTCTTCGTCACCAGCAAGCTCAACGGCGAGTGGCACGGCCGGGACAGGGTCCAGGAGGCGTTCCGGGACAGCGTCGGCAAGCTCGGCCTCGACTACCTCGACCTCTATCTGATCCACTGGCCGATGCCGTGGCAGGACCGGTACGTCGACGCCTTCCTCGGCCTCACCGACCTGCTCCGGGAGGGCCGGGTACGCGCCATCGGCCTCTCCAACTTCACGCCCGCGCACATCGACCGGATCCGCGCCGCGACCGACGTGACGCCGGACGTCAACCAGATCCAGTTGGACCCGAGCCTGACCCGGGACGCCGCCCGGGCGTACCACCGGGAGCACGGAATCGCGACCCAGTCCTGGGGCCCGATCGGGCACGGCGGCGAGCTGCTCGGCCAGCCCGTGGTGACCGACCTGGCCGACCGGTACGGCCGCACCCCCGCGCAGATCGTCCTGCGCTGGCACCTGGAGCTGGAGCTCATCCCGATTCCGAAGACCGCCAACCCGGCGCGGATGAAGAGCAACATCGACGTCTTCGACTTCACCCTCACCCCCGAGGAGGTCGCCGCGCTCTCCGCGCTCGACCGGGGCGAGGGCGCCGCCGTCGACTCCGAGACGAACGGGCACTGAACCCGGGCGGCCTACGGCAGTTCCATCGTCTCGGCGACGGCGATCTCGGAGAGCGCGGCGGCGAGGTGGTCGCCGGCCGCTCCGCCGGTGACGGCGAGCAGGTCGGCGACGAGCAGCGGCGCGTGCCTGGCCACCGCCGCCGGGTCGGCCGGTGGCGCCTGCTCGGCCATCTCGTGTACGCCGAGCGCCCCGGTCAGCAGCATCGCCAGGGTCCCGACGTCCAGCCCGGGCAGCCAGCCGGCGTTTGCCCGGGCGCACCGGACCAGTACCGCCTGCACGTCCTCACCGGCCAGCCCGTCGGGGTGGGCCTGCTCCAGCAGCAGCCGCAGCACCGTGCCGAGGACCCGTCCGACCTGCTCGGCCGGGAGCAGGGCCAGCTCGGCTGCGGCGGAGTCGAGCGCGTCGCGATCCTGTGCGCGGGCCGCCTCCACGGCGCGGAGGGTGGCCGACGTGATGGCCCGGGGTACCGGTGGGGTCATCGGCACATTCAACCGGACGCGCCCGCGCCGGCCCGGCACACCCCGCACGCCGGCACGGCAGCGGGCCGGCCGGCCCCCACCCGTAGGCACGGCTACGCATCGGTCGCCCCTCGCCCGTAGGCACGGCCACTGAGCAGCTCGCCGCCCTGATCCGCACGATTCAGGCTTACGCATCGGTCGCCCCTCGCCCGTAGGCACGGCCACGGACCGGTCGCCCCTCGCACGTTGGCGCGGGTGCGGCTCGGTCGCCCCTCGCACGTTGGCGCGGGTGCGGCTCAGTCGCCGGTCAGCAGCTGGTCGAAGGTGGTGGTGAGCCGGAACGGGTCGGCGACCTCGGCGGACCCGCGCCGGGCGACCTGCTCGGCGAGTTCCCGGGCGGCCCGCTCGATCCGGCCGCGCAGGCTGCCCTGGGCGGCGCCCCCGGCCCAGTCCTCCGGCGCGGCGAAGACCGAGGTCGGCATCACCACGGCACGCAGATAGCTGAACATCGGCCGGAGGGCGTGTTCGAGGGCGAGGGAGTGCCGGGCGGTGCCGCCGGTGGCGCCGATCAGGACCGGCCGGTCGACCAGGGCGTCCTCCCCGAGCAGGTCGAAGAACGACTTGAACAGCCCGCTGTACGAGGCGTTGAAGATCGGCGACACCACGATCAGCCCGTCGGCACCGGAGACGGCGTCGACGACCTGCTTCAGCGCCGTCGGCGGAAAGCCGGTGAGCAGGTGGTTCACGATGTCGTGTCCGTGGTCGCGCAGCTCGACCTGCTCGGTGTGGACCGGCACACCCCGGCGCTCGAGTTCGGCGCCGGTGGCTGCGGCGAGCTGGTCGGCGAGGAGCCGGGTGGACGACGGCACCCGCAGGCCCGCCGAGACGACCGCGAGAGTCCGCTCCGTCATCGGGTGGCCCCCGCCTCGGCGCCGGCCCCGGCCTTCGCCGCCGCGTCCCGCTCCGCCCTCATCGAGGCGTGCGTCGGCGCCTCCGGTACGTGTGCGGGACGCCGCGCGGCGAACTCCTCGCGCAGCACCGGCACGACCTGCTCGCCGAGGATGTCGAGCTGCTCCAGCACCGTTTTCAGCGGCAGCCCGGCGTGGTCGACCAGGAAGAGCTGCCGCTGGTAGTCGCCGACGTACTCCCGGAAGGTCAGGGTCCGGTCGATCACCTGCTGCGGACTGCCGACGGTCAGCGGCGTCTCCCGCATGAAGTCCTCCAGTGCCGGGCCGTGCCCATAGACCGGTGCGTTGTCGAAGTAGGGCCGGAACTCGGTCACCGCGTCCTGCGAGTTGCGCCGCATGAAGACCTGCCCACCGAGGCCGACGATGGCCCTGTCGGCGGAGCCGTGGCCGTAGTACTCGAACCGCTGCCGGTAGAGGCCCACCATCCGCTGGGTGTGCTCCTTCGGCCAGAAGATGTGGTTGGCGAAGAACCCGTCGCCGTAGTACGCGGCCTGCTCGGCGATCTCGGGGCTGCGGATCGAGCCGTGCCAGACGAACGGGGGGATCCCGTCCAGCGGCCGGGGTGTCGAGGTGAACGACTGCAACGGGGTGCGGAACTTCCCCTGCCAGTCGACGACGTCCTCCCGCCAGAGGCGGCGCAGCAGGTCGTAGTTGTTGATCGCCAGTGGGATGCCGTTGCGGATGTCCTGCCCGAACCACGGGTAGACCGGTCCGGTGTTGCCCCGTCCCATCATCAGGTCGACCCGGCCGTCGGCCAGGTGCTGCAGCATCGCGTAGTCCTCGGCGATCTTCACCGGGTCGTTGGTGGTGATCAGCGTGGTCGCGGTGGAGAGCAGCAGCCGGCTGGTCCGCGCCGCGACGAAGCCGAGCATGGTGGTGGGCGAGGAGGGCACGAACGGCGGGTTGTGGTGCTCGCCGGTCGCGAAGACGTCCAGTCCGACCTCCTCCGCCTTGAGCGCGATGGCCACCATGGCCTTGATCCGCTCGGCCTCGGTGGGCACCCGCCCGTTGGTCGGATCCGGGGTCACGTCACCGACACTGAAGATCCCGAACTGCATCGCCCGCTCCGTTCTCGTTCTCCGGCGTCGATCCCCGGATCGCCCCGCACAACATACTTGCAGAGTCAAGTATTCCAGGTACTTGCCGAGTCAACTATTCGCCGCCGCGTGGTCCGCCGTACCCGGCAGGTAGCCGTACCCGGCAGGTAACTGTCGGTGATTCTCGCCATGCCGGCACGTCGGAGATGCGCGGGACGCGGCGGATACGTTATTCATGTCGGATGGCGGCTGGCAGAGCAGCGCAGGACGACCCGATGCCGGGCGGCGCTCCGGGTGACGACGCCACGGCGTGCCCGTGGGTCCGCCCCGGTCCCGGTTTGCGGGGACGGCGCCGGGACCTCTACCTGGGCCTCTCGATGGCCGCGCTCGCCCTGCTCAGTGTGGTGCTCTCCAACAGCATGGGCAGCTTCCCGCTCGGCCCGCCGCCACCCTGGCCCGAGCAGTTGGCCTGGGCGGTGGCGGTGGGACTGCCACTGATCTGGCGGCGTACCCATCCGGAGATCAGCACCAGCGTGCTCGCCGCGGTCTTCATCGCCGCCCAGCTCCGGAGCTCGCCCGAGACCATGGTCTCCTCCGCGAGTCTCTTCATCGCCGTCTACAGCCTCGGCGCGTGGGGGCGCGACCGCCGGCTCGCCGCCCGGATCAGGATCGGCGTCATCGCCGCGATGTTCACCTGGCTGGCGATCGCGGTGGGGCTCAGCATCGCCTCGCAACAGTCGGAGTTTCCGGGGGCGACCGGTCCGATCTCCCCGCTGTTCGCCGCCGCGGTCGCCACCGTCCTCCTCAACGGCGCCTACTTCCTCCTCGCCTACCTGCTCGGCAACCGCACCTGGACCTCCGCGCTGCGCCAGCACGAGCTGGAGGTGCAGGCCGAGGAGCTGCGCCGGTCCCGGGCCGAGAACGCCGAGCGGGCGGTGAACCAGGAGCGGGTACGCATCGCCCGCGAGCTGCACGACGTCGTCGCCCACCACGTCTCGGTGATGGGCGTGCAGGCCAGCGCCAGCCGGCGGGTGATGGACAAGGATCCGGCGACGGCGAAGACCGCCCTCGCCGCCGTGGAGCAGAGCGCCCGGACCGCCGTCGACGAACTGCGCCGGATGCTCGGGGTGCTCCGCAACGCGGGCGCCACCGACGGGGCACTCGGCTACGGACTGGAGCAGGTCGACAGCCTGCTCCAGGGCGCCCGGGACGCCGGACTCGCCGTCGAGTACACCGTCTACGGCACCCCGGTGCCGGTACCGGAGTCGGTCTCCCAGGCCGGCTACCGGATCGTGCAGGAGGCGATGACGAACACGATCAAGCACGCCCGGGCCAGCGCGGTCGACATCCGGATCCGCTACCTGCGCCGGGAGGTCGAGGTGGAGGTGACCGACGACGGCCGGAGCGTGCCGTTCGCCGTCCCGGCCCGGTCCCCCGCCGGGCTCGGCCTGATCGGCATGCGCGAGCGGGTCGCCGCGCACGACGGCAGCCTGGAGGTGGGTGCCCGGGCCGGCGGCGGTTTCCAGGTCCGGGCCCGCTTCCCGATCACCCAGGCGGGTGCCCCCGGCGACACCCGCCTGCCGGTGGTGCCGGCGTGACGGGGCGGATCCGGGTCCTTCTCGCCGACGACCAGCAGCTCGTCCGGGCCGGCCTGCGGATCATCCTGGAGACGGAGGACGACGTCGAGGTGGTCGGCGAGGCGGCGGACGGACGGCGGGCCGTCGAGTTGGCCGTGGCCGAGCGCCCCGACGTCGTACTCCTGGACGTGGAGATGCCGCACCTGGACGGGTTGGCGGCGACCCGGCAGATCGTCGCGGCCAGCGGCTCGGCCGGGCCGGCGGTGCTGATCCTGACCACCTTCGACCGGGACGACTACCTCTTCGCCGCCCTCCGGGCCGGGGCCAGCGGGTTCCTGCTGAAGAACGGTTCCCCGGAGGAACTGGTCGAGGCGGTGCGGATCCTCGCCCGGGGCGACGCCCTGCTGGCCCCGCAGCTCACCCGGCGGGTGATCGCCACCTTCACCGCCGCGGCCACGGCGGCGGCCGGAGCACCCGATCCCGCCACCGGCGGCCCCGACGAGCTCGACCGGCGCCGGCTCGCCGAGCTGACCGAGCGGGAACGGGAGGTGCTGATCCAGCTCGCCGGGGGCGCCTCCAATGCCGAGATCGCGCAGCGGCTGGTGCTCGGCGAGGCCACCGTGAAGACCCACGTCTCCCGGGTGCTGATGAAACTCGGCCTGCGCGACCGTACCCAGGCGGTGGTCTTCGCGTACGAGCACGGCGTGGTGACCCCGGGCGGTGCCGGCGGCTGACCGGCTCCGCACGCACCACGCACCACGCACCCCGCACCACGCACCCCGCGCCGGCCGGGCGGCTCCGGCGGCGGCGTGGCGTGGCCTGGCGTGGCGTGCGTGGCGTGGCGTGGCCGAAGTCGATCATCCCTGCGGTTCCGCCACACGGCGGACGCCGCCGCGCCGGGGGCGAACTAGCCTCGACCCCGCCGGGCAGGGTGCCCGGGTGCGGGACACGGCGGAGGAGGGCGGATGCTGCGCGTGGCGTCGGTCGATCGGTCGTTCGGCGACCGGAGAGTGCTCGACGACATCTCGTTCGAGGTGGCATCGGGCAGGATGACCGGATTCGTCGGTGCCAACGGCGCCGGCAAGACCACCGCGATGCGGATCATCCTCGGCCTGCTCTCCGCCGACTCCGGCACGGTGACCTGGAACGGCGGGCCGATCACCCGGGCCGTCCGGCAGCGCTTCGGCTACATGCCGGAGGAGCGCGGCCTGTACCCGAAGATGAAGGTCCGGGAACAGCTCGTCTACCTCGGCCGCCTCTACGGTCTGACGGCGCCGGCCGCCGGGCGCAGCGTCGACGAGCTGCTCGACCGGGTCGGCCTGGCGGAGCGGGCCGACGACCCCGTGGAGAAACTCTCCCTCGGCAACCAGCAGCGGGCCCAGATCGCGGCCGCGCTGGTGCACGACCCCGAGGTGCTGATCCTGGACGAGCCCTTCTCCGGGCTCGACCCGATCGCCGTCGAGGTGGTCGCCGGGGTACTGCGGGAGCGGGCCGGGCGAGGCGCGCCGGTACTCTTCTCCAGCCACCAGCTCGACGTGGTGGAACGGCTCTGCGACGACCTGGTGATCATCGCCGCCGGTGCGGTATGCGCGGCCGGCAGCCGCACCGAGCTGCGTACCAGACACGCCACCCCGCGCTACGAACTCGTCCTCGACGGCGACGCCGGCTGGATCCGCGACCTGCCCGGCATCTCCGTCGTGGACCTCGACGGGGCGCGGGTCGTGATCGACCTCGCCGATCCCGCCGACGACCAGACGGTGCTGCGGGCGGCGCTCGCCCGGGGCCCGGTACGCGCCTTCGCCCCGGTCGTCCCCTCGCTCGCCGAAATCTTCCGGGAGGTCACCCAGTGACGACGCTCGCCCCGCCCCGCACCCCGCCGCAGGCCGGGCCGGCCGGCAGCACCTCGCTCTGGGCCGCGACCAGGCTCGTCGCCGGCCGGGAGATCACGGTCAAGCTGCACGACCGGACGTTCCTGATCAGCACCGTCATCTTCCTGCTGATCGCGGTCGCCGGCACGGTCCTGCCGGCGATCTTCGGCGGCAGCGGCTCGACGGCGGTCGCCGTGGTCGGCTCCGGCGACGCCGCCACCACACTGGAACAGGCCGGCATGGAGGTGGTGCGCGCCACCGACCCCGGGCAGGCCGAGCAACTGGTCCGGGACGGCGAGGTCGAGGCGGCCGTGGTGCCCGGCGACGGCGCCGCCGGCATCCAGGTGCTGGCGATGGAGCGTGCGCCGAGCTCCGTGCTCCGGGCGCTGAGCACCGCTCCCCCGGTGCAGTTGCTCGACCCCGACGCGCTGAGCCCGGCGCTCTCCTTCCTGGTGCCGGCGTCCTTCGCGATGGTCTTCTTCTTCGTCTCCATCGCCTTCGGCGTGCAGATCGCGCAGAGCGTCACGGAGGAGAAGCAGACCCGCATCGTGGAGATCCTGGTGACCGCCGTGCCGGTCCGGGCTCTGCTCGCCGGCAAGGTACTCGGCAACGGCGCCCTCGCCCTCGGCCAGGTGGTGCTGCTCGCGGTGGTCGCGGTGGCCTCCATGCAGGTCGCCGGGAGCGACGCCCGGCTGCTGGGCCAGCTCGCCCCGGCGATCGCCTGGTTCGTGCCGTTCTTCGTCGTCGGCTTCGTGCTGGTGGCGTCGATGTGGGCGGTGACCGGAGCGCTGGTGAGCCGGCAGGAGGACATCGGCGGAGCCTCCACCCCGGCCCAATTGGTGATCATGGCGCCGTTCTTCCTGGTGATCTTCTTCAACGAGAACCCGGTGGTGATGACGCTGCTCTCGTACATCCCGTTCTCGTCGCCGACCGCGATGCCACTGCGGCTCTTCTCCGGTGACGCCGCCGGCTGGGAGCCGATCCCGGCGCTACTGATCCTGGTCGGGGCCGCCGCGCTCTTCCTGGCGCTGGCCGCCCGACTCTACGAGGGGTCGCTGCTGCGCACCAACGGCAGGACCACGCTGCGGGCCGCCTGGCGGGAACGCGAGACCCGGATCTCCTGACCCGCCTCGCGGCGAACCTCAGGATCGTTCGGCAGCAAGGCCGGAGCAGCGTTGCGCCGAGGCGATCCGGCCGGCGATCCGCTGCCGGGCCGCCCCGGAGACGAGTACCGGCTGCCCGGTGCGGGAGACCGTGCCGGGCAGGAACTCGTTGCGGACCACCGTACGGCCCCGGACCGTCAGCCGGAGCACGCCGGAGTCGGCGCTCTTCGAGTCGCCGTACCAGAGAAAGTTGCCCAGCCCGTAGTGCACGTAGGTGCGGCCGAGCCAGCCGTCGGCGAGCAGGGTGTGCGCGTGCGTACCGAGCACGACGTCGGCGCCGGCCCGGGCCATCCGGCCGGCGAAACTCCTCATCTCGCCGCCCGGGCAGGAGCTGCCCTCGATCCCCCAGTGCATGAAGACGATCACGAGGTCGGCCCGGCTCCGGGCGGCCCGGACGGCGGCGGTCGCCCGCTCGGCGTCGAACGCCATCGCCACCCCGGGCCGGGTCGCGGTCGGCTTCCACTGCGCGGCCAGCTCGTGCACCTGCGACATGCCGAGCACGGCGACCCGCACCCCGCGCACCGTGGTCAGCCAGGGCACGTACGCGGCGTCGGCGTCGCGGCCCGCGCCGAAGACCGGGAACCCGCCTCCGCCGCCGCGTCGAGGGTGTCGCGGAGTCCCACCGGCCCGTAGTCGAGTACGTGGTTGTTGGCGATCGACGCGGCGTCCACCCCGGCGGCGCGCAGGGCCGCGTACGCGCTCTCCGGCGCCCGGAAGTGGAACCGTTTGGGCTGCGGCGTGCCCCGCCCGGTCACCGCCGTCTCCAGGTTCAGCAGGGTCAGGTCGGCGTCCCGCAGGGTCGACGCGATCCGGCCGAACGCGGTCTCCGGATCGTCCAGCAGCCGCAGCGTACGTCCGGTGAAGTGGACGTCACCGGCGAACGCGAGGCGCAGCTCGACCGGTGCCGCCGGACTCACCGACCCGCCCGCCGGTGTGCCGGCCGTCGGAGACGCCGCAGTGGTCGACGGTGCGGCGTCCGGCGCCGACGCGCAGCCGGCCCACAGGTGTAAGGAAGGGCCCCCGCATATCGTTTTCTGTTGTAGAAGGGCCCCCTCCTTACACCCCGAGCCGGGCGAGCAGGTCGAGTTGGCGGGGGTCCTGCAACGCGGAACCGACCGCGACCACCCGGCAGCCGGCGGCGAGGAAGGCCGGGGCGTTGTCGGCGTCGATGCCGCCGGTGCCGACGAACCTCACCGTGGGGAAGGGGGCGAGCTGGGCCCGGATCCAGTTGGCGCCGAGGTCGCCGGCTGGGAACGCCTTCAGCCAGGTGTGTCCGGTGCGCAGCGCCCGGCCGATCTCGGAGGAGGTGGCGACCCCGGGCAGGTGGGCGAGGCCGAGCCGGGCGCACTCGGCTGCCACCTCCGGGTCGTAGCCGGGAGCGACGGTGAAGACGGCACCGGCCTCGTACACGGTGTGGGCCTGTTCCGGGGTGACCACCGTGCCGGCGCCGACGGGGCGGTCGCGGTCCCGGCCGGCCGCGATCGCCGCGCGCAGCGAGGGAAGGGCGTCCGGGCTCTGCACCGGTACCTCGACCGCCTCGATGCCGGCGTCCCAGGCCCGCTCGCAGAGTTCCACCGTCCGGTCGGGGTCGAGGCCGCGCAGGATGGCCATCACCGGGCGGCCGGTGAAGAGGTCGTCGAAGTAGGCGGTCGACGGGTTGGGCATGGTGGTTCCCTTCATGGTCGATGCTCCCCGCTCGGCCCGGTGCCCGCGAAACCGCTGGTGCCCGGGGAGCCGCTGGCGCCCGGGGAGCCGCTGGTCCAACCGAGGTCCCGGGAGATCGCGGCGCAGGTCCCGGTCAGCTCCGGCAGGAGGTCGCGGAGGCGCTCCAGCGGGGTGGCGGCGCGTAGCGCGGTCAACGAGACCGCACCGGCGACCCGGCCCCGGGCGTCCCGGACCGGTACGGCGACGCAGGCGACGAAATCCTCGAACTCGCCGTCGTCCTCGGCCCAGCCCCGCTCCGCGATCCGGGCCAGCTCGGTGCGGAAGGCGGCCGGGTCGGTGATCGAGGTGGCGGTGTGCCGGGGGTACGTGAGCCGGGCCAGGAAGCGCTCCCGCGTCGGCTCGTCGAGGTGGGCCAGGATCGCCTTGCCCACCCCGGAGGTGTGCGGGTCGACCGGCTGGCCGACCCGGGAGCGCATCCGCAGCGCCCCTCGGCCGTCCACCTTGGTCACATAGACGATCTCGTCCTCGACGATCTGGGCGAGGTGCACGGTGTGGCCGTACCGGTCGCCGAGCCGGAGCAGGTGCGGGTGCGCGACCGGGTGCAGGTCGAGCTGCTCGACGGCGTGCTGTGCGATCGCCACCATCCGGAACCCGACGGTGTAGCGGCCGTCGACCGGCCGGGCGAAGCCGCCGCGTTCGAGGGTCTGCACCAGCCGCAGCGCGGTCGACCGGTGCACGCCGAGATCGGCGGCGATCTCGCCGAGCGAGTGTGGGCGCTGGGCGAAGAGCTCGATGATGCGCAGTGCGCGCTCGACGGTCTGGGACATCGGTCGTCGCTCCCGAGTCAGCCCTTGGCAGCGGCGCTACCGCCGGCGGCCGTGTCGGCGGGGAAACCGGCGGCCATGCCGGCGGAGCGACCGGCGACCATGCCGGCGGAGGGACTGCCGGCGGAGCGACCAGCGGCCATGCCGGCGGAGCGACCGGCGGCCATGCCGGCGGAGGGACCGGCGGCGGCGTGCCAGGAGTCGGGGGGGATCTCCAGCGCGGCGCAGATCGCCGGCACCGGGGGCAGGGCGGCGAAGTCCGAGACGGAGCCGAGCGCGGCACCGGCGACCAGGTGCCCGAGCCGCAACCGGGCGGTCTGGTCGAGGCCGCGTAGCGCGCCGGAGAGCCAGCCGGCCGCGAAGGCGTCGCCGGCACCGACCGGCTCCACCACCTCGACCGGGCGGGCCGGCACGACGGTGACGCCGTCAGCGGTGAAGGTGACCGCCTCCACCGCACCGTTCTTCACCACCAGGGCCGCCGGCCGGTCCACGAGGGCGCGGACCTGCTCCGGGGTGGTGACGTCCCAGAGCCGCGCCGCCTCGTCCAGCCCTACGAAGACCACGTCGGCGGCCTGGGCCAGCCGGAGCAGTTCGGTCGCGGCGGCGGACCGGTCGGACCAGAGCGCCGGTCGGTGGTTCACGTCGAAGGAGACCAGTCCTCGCCCCGCCGGCCGGAAGCCGACCAGGTGGTCGACGAGCGCGCGGCAACTGTCGGAGAGCGCCGGGGTCACGCCGCTGAGGTGCAGGACGGTCGCCGGCACCGCGTCGATCCGGTCGGCGTACTCCGGGTCCATGCCGGCGGCGGCGGAACCGCGCCGGTAGTAGTAGACCCGCGTGCCGTCCGGGCCGGGATCCTTGAGGTAGACGGCCGTCGGGCGGGCCTGGTCCACCTCCACCAGCGAGGTGTCCACCCCGGTCCCCCGGACCTGTTCGACGACCAGGTCACCGAGCGGGTCGGCGCCGACCCGGCCGGCCCAGCCGACCCGGTGCCCGAGTGCGGCGAGAAACATCGCGACGTTCGACTCGGCGCCACCGGCCCGCAGCACGAAGGTCGACCCGGCGTCCAGCCGGCCGCCGGGGGTCGGCGTCACCATCACCATCGTCTCGCCGACGCAGAGCGCGTCGAGCCATGCTGCCGGCCGGTCTGTCGGCTGGTCGGCCCGTTCGCCGTCGACGGCACCGATCGGGATCACGCGTCTCCCATCTGGTGCACATGTTGCACCACGTGCTTGATATCTGCACCACCTGCTGACGACGCCACCCTACGCCAGGGCGGTCAGTCGTGATCGGGGGCACCGGTGACGTGGTGGTCGGCGGCGTAGAGGACCTCGGCGACCAGCCGGCGGACATGGCCGCCCCGCGCCCGGTAGAGCGCACGCCGCCCGTCCCGCCGCACCCCCACCAGGCCGGCCAGCAGCAGCTTGGCGAGGTGTTGCGACACCGCCGGCCGGGCGGCACCAACGGCCAGGGCGAGGCTTCCCACGTCGTACTCGCCGTCACGGAGCAGCCAGAGCAGGCGGAGCCGGGTCGGCTCGGCGAGCATCCGCAGCGCCGTCACCGCCGCGTCGATCTGGGCGCCCGTGGGCAGGTCCGGGCCGTTGCCGGCGGAGGTCGAGTCGTCGGGTACGTACACGGGCACCTAGTCTGGCGCCGGCCGCCGCCCCCGTCCACCGCGTCCGCCCGGGGCGAATGCGGTACGCGAGTGACCGCCGCCCGACGGACCGCGCCCGGCTGACCGCCGCCCGAGTGACCGCCGCCCGGCTGACCGCCGCCCGAGTGATCCGCGGGATTCGGCCGGTCAGGCCGACGCGTCCAGCGGGGCGAGCCAGCGGAGGTGGCCGTCGACCCGGAGCAGCGGCACGACCACCTCGACGTCCGGACCGTGCATCGCCAACTCGCCGCGCGGATCGGCGACATGCCCCCGGTGTGGTGCCGACGGTGGCTCCTGCCAGACGTGATAGAGCGGGCCGCCGTCGCCGATCGAGTCGATCGCCCGGTCGAACTCGGCGCGCCGGTCGGTCGGCACGTGCATCCGGGTCGCCGCGTGGAAGACCACTCTCGGCTCGCCGGCCGGCAGACGCCGGCCCAGCTCCGGGCAGACCTCGACCGCGTCGCCGGCGATCATGACCGGCGGCTCCGCCGCCACCGCGTCGAGCGCGGCCTCCAGCAGCCTTGCCGCGCCCCGGTTCTCGGGCCAGACCAGCGCGCGCAGCCAGCGTCGGTCGCGCTCGTCGGCGACGTCGACCGGATGCAGGTCCACGCCGGTCCGGCTGGCGATCGCCGGTACGTCGTCCAGGTCCGGCAACGGCGACCGGCCCAACCACCGGCTGTCGAGCGTGATCGTGGCGTCGGCGGGTCCGAAGACCTGCTCGCCGAGCAGATACCGGTAGCGGTCGACGTAGAGGTGGATACCGGCGCTGGCGCCGACCTCGACCAGGTGCACCGGTCCGGGGCAGCGCTGCCCGACCGCCCAGAGTGCGTACCGCAGCGCGACCGCCCGGCGTACGACGTTGGTCTGCACCAGTCGGCTGCGGACGAGCCGACCGAGCTCGACCCGGAAGCGGTGACAGAAATCCCGGAAAACCGGCCCGGCACCGGCCGGGTCGGCGGCCGCCGGACCGACCAGTGACGGATAGAATTCCCGCACGGGGTGCTCCGCCCCGCCGAGCAACAGATAGTGTGCGGCCCCGAAGAACAGATACGACGCCTGCTGCCCCAGCCGCCGGCCGGCCAGCAGTTCCAGCGTCGGCCGATCCCCTGCCACCACCGGGCAGAGCGCCCGGTAGAGCGGGGAGGTGGTGAAGGTCCTCGGCGCGTCCCGGAAGTGTCCCGCGAGTTCGTCGATTTCCCGCGCCGTCGCCATCACCCAAGTATCCGAACCGAAGCGGCCCGGGTCCGGTGTGCGCCGGGCGCGGCGGATGTGAGCTGAGGCACCTCTTGATCAACCGGGAATGCCCGGCAGCGCAAGCGGTTGGAGGCAGATGTGATCTCCGCTGTCCGCGCCCGGATCTCCATCTCCGGTCGCCGTGTCCAGAACACCGATCGCCAGGCGGTCGCCCCGTACCACCGCCGGGCGGCCTCGCCGTACGACCGCCCGGCGATCGCGCCATATCTCTACCAGCCGGGAAGGGCCGCATGACCGCCACCGCCGAGCACGTCGAGGCCGCCGTGCCGTCCGACACGCCGGGCGACGCGATGACCGCCCGGGAGCGCCTGCGGCTCGTCCTCGTCCTCGGCGCGCTGATCGCGATCGGGCCGCTGACGATCGACATGTACCTGCCGGCGCTGCCGGCGATCACCGCCGACTTCCAGACCGCCGAGGCCGCGGTCCAGTTGACCCTCACCGGCACCCTGGCCGGGCTCGCCCTCGGCCAGTTGCTGATCGGGCCGCTCTCGGACGCGCTGGGCCGGCGCCTTCCGCTCCTCGCCGGCCTGGTGCTGCACGTGATCGCCTCGGCGCTCTGCGTCGTCGCCCCGAACATCGGGGTGCTCGGCCTGCTGCGGGTGCTGCAGGGCCTCGGCACCGCCGCCGCGTCGGTGGTGGCGATGGCCGTGGTGCGTGACCTCTTCACCGGAACCGCCTTCGCCAGGATCTTCTCGCGGCTGATGCTGGTGATGGGTGCCGCCCCGGTGCTGGCGCCCACGCTCGGCAGTGCGGTACTCGGCTGGACGGACTGGCGCGGCGTCTTCCTCGCGCTCGGTGTCCTGGGGGTCGTGCTGGTCACCCTCGCGGCGTTCAAGCTGCCCGAGACGCTGCCGGCGCACCGGCGGCGCGGGGGCGGCGTCCGCGGCACCGTCCGGGTCTACCGGACGCTGCTGCGGGACCGCATCTTCGTCGGGCTCGTCCTGGTCGCCGGGCTGGCGATGGCGGCGCTCTTCGCGTACGTCTCCGGCTCGTCCTTCGTCTTCCAGGAGGAGTACGGCCTCGACGAGCGGCAGTTCGGGATCGTCTTCGGCGCCGGTGCGGTGGGGCTGATCGGAGCCTCCCAGCTCAACGTCCGGCTGCTGCGCCGCTACACCCCGCAGCGGATCCTGGTTTCCGCGCTGGCCGCCGGAGCGCTCGCCGGACTGGCACTGCTCGGCTTCGCCGCGACCGGATTCGGCGGGCTGCCGGCCGTGCTGGTGTCGCTCTGGGGAGTGCTCGCCGCGTCGGGACTGGCCATGCCGAACGCTCCGGCGCTGGCACTGAGCCGGCACGGCGAGGCGGCCGGCACCGCCGCGGCGCTGCTCGGCGCGATCCAGTTCGGCATCGGCGCGATACTGGCACCGCTGGTCGGCGTGCTCGGCAACGGCAGCGTGGGCATGGGCACCGTGATCTTCGCCGCCATGGTGGCGGCGCTCGCGATGCTGCTCCTGGTGGTCCGCCCGGCGCGGCCCGGCGCGGGCACCCCGGAGGCGGTACCGGTCGCCGCGCACTGACGGCGGCAGCGGCGAGGTACCCGCGGACACGACCCACGTCCGCCGAGCCGCCCGCCCTCCGCCCGTCCGGTCCTCGATCAGGAGGACCGGACGGGCGGCTCGGACCGGCGGCGCCGGGGCTGCCTGCCCGACGCCGCTACTTCATGGCGGCGATCTGGATCAGGTTGCCGCAGGTGTCGTCGAGGACGGCGGTGACCACCGGCCCCAGGTCGGTGGCCTCCTGAATGAACTCGACGCCCAGCTCCTTGAGCCGCTCGACCTCGGCGTACACGTCGTCGACGGCGAACTGGGTGAGCGGGATGCCGTCGGCGACCAGGGCCTGCTTGAACGGCTTGGCCGCCGGGTGGCCGTCCGGCTCCAGCAGCAGCTCGACACCGTCCGGGTCGGCGGGAGACGCCACGGTGAGCCAGCGGGCCTCGCCGGCGGGCACGTCGGTCTTCTTGACGAACCCCAACTTCTCCGTGTAAAAGGCGAGCGCCTTGGCCTGGTCGTCGACCAACACGCTGGTGATGTTGATGCGGATCACGGGTCTGGTTCCTCTCGGTCAATGGGCCACCGCTCGACGATCGAGCGAAGCGGGGCCGTGTCGATGTGGTGGAACTTGTAGCGGCCGTGCCGCCGGGTGTGCACCAGGCCGGCCAGTTCGAGCACCGCGAGGTGCTGCGAGATGGCCTGGCGTGAGGAGGCCAGGCCATGTTTCATGGTCAGCCGGCCACAGATCTCGAACAGCGTCTGGCCGTCCTTGTCGATCAGCTCGTCCAGGATGGTGCGTCGCGTCGCGTCGCCGATCGCCTTGAAAAGGTCGGGGTCTGCGTCCACGGACGCCATCATAGGCAAGTGGTTACTTGCCTATCAAGTCACGGCTCGTCTGTCGAATGGTGATTCCGGGAAGATGTCCCCAGGTCAGCGGCGGCGGGGCGGGGTACGGCGCCGCGGGCCGGACGGGCCACCCGGACCGATCGACAACCGCCAGTGGCCGGGGTGGCGCAGCGCCGACGGTAACGTGGTGCGCACGTCTCCGGTGGCCCCGTCGACCTGGGCCTGGGTCAGGAAGATCGCCCGACCGAGGTCCGCGCCGCGCAGGTTGGCTCCCCGTAGGTCCGCCCCGGTCAGGTCGGCCATGGTCAGGTCCGCGTCGCGCAGGTCGGCGCCGATCAGGTACGTCCCACGCAGGTTCGCGTTGCGCAGGTCGGCCCGGCGCAGGTTCGCCCCGACCAGGTCGGCCCCCCGGTGATCCCGCCCGGTGCGCCCGGTGCGGGCCAACTCGCTGGCCCGGGACAGCAGGGTGTTGATCTCGTCGCGCCGGGCCGTCACGTCCACCCTGGCCAGCAGCTCCGGGCCGGCGTCGCCGAGCCGGTCGATCTCGTCCCGAGCGGCGGTCAGCTCGGCGCGGAGCGGCTCGGGCAGGCGCAGCGCCAGCGCCTCGGTCAGATACCAGAGCAGTTCGTGCAGGGCCCGCATCACCGGAAAGACCTCGACCATCCGGGCCGCGGTCTCCGGGTGGTCACGCCAGTCCCGACCGCCGAAGGTGATCTGGGAGATCCGCTGGCCGGCGCCGAGGCAGTCGAAGACCGCGCAGCCGGTGAAACCTCGCTCGCGCAGGTCGCGGTGGATGCCGCAGCGGAAGTCGGCGCCAAGGTGGGGGCAGGCCCGGCCGGCCGGCTTGTCGATCGCGAAGTCGGCGGAGGCGGCGAAGGCCGGCGCCACGCAGCAGAGCCCGAAGCAGCGTTCGCAGTCGGCGCGGAGCGACCGGCCGCTCAACCGCTCCCCCGGATGCGTCCGGCCGCTCAACCGCTCCTCCGGATGCGTCCGGTCCACCCGCCCCGGGTGGCCGGTCGCACTCGCCGCCACGAACGGATGATCGGAGCTGGTGGACACGGCAGCGGCTCCTCTCCCGGTCGTAGGTCAGGCGGAGTGGTCGGGCAGGGCTGTCGGTTCGGGCGGGTGGTTCGGGCGGGTGGTTCCGGCGGGTGGTTCGGGTGGTTCGGCGGGCGGTTCGGACGGGCTCGCCGGAGGCCGGCCCGCCCTGGCTGAGCTGCACCGCAGCGTACCCGCCGATGCGCGCCCGCCCGTCCTGGCGGGGACGACCGGCGGGTGCGCCGGAGGCCGTGCCGCGCGCCGTACGGTTGACGCGTGGCCACGGACGGGTACGGACTGGGCATCGATTTCGGCACCTCCACCACGGTGGCGGCACTGGCCTGGCCGGACGGCCGGGTCCGGCCGCTGCTCTTCGACGCCTCTCCGCTGCTGCCGTCGGCCGTCCACGCCGGACCGGAAGCGGCGGCGATCCTCACCGGCGCGGATGCCGGACGCGCCTCGCTGGCCCACCCCGCCGGGTTCGACCCGAACCCGAAACGACGGATCGACGACGGCACGGTGTGGCTGGGCGGTCGCGAGTTCGCCGTCGTCGACCTGATCGCGGCGGTGCTCGCGCGGGTCGCCGCCGAGGCGCACCGGGTCGCCGGGCAGCGCCCCGGGACGGTGGTGCTGACCCATCCGGCGAACTGGAGCCGTACCCGGCTCGGTGTGCTCGGCGACGCCGCGCACCGGGCCGGGCTGCCCGGCGTGACGTTCGTCGCCGAACCGGTCGCCGCGGCGGCGTACTTCCGGACCGCGCTGCGCCGGCCGGTCCCGCCGGGGCGGTGCATCGTCGTCTACGACCTGGGCGCCGGCACCTTCGACGTCAGCGCGGTACGCGTCTCGGCGGAGAGTTTCGACGTGGTCGCCTCGGCCGGACTGGACGACGTCGGCGGTCTGGAACTCGACGCCGCCGTCGTCGCACACGCCCGGGCTGTGACCTCGACCGCCCGTGCGGCGTGGCAGCGGCTGGACTGGCCGGAAACGGCCGAGGAGACGCTTGCCAGGCACACCCTGTGGTGGGGCGCACGATCGGCGAAGGAGCAACTGTCCCGGCACGCGACGGCCACCGTACGGCTGCCGATGGTCGAGAGCGACCTGCTTCTCACCAGGGAGGAGTTCGAGAAGGCCGCACGACCGCATCTCGACCGCACCACGGCGTTCACGGTGAACCTGTTGCGCGAGGCCGGAATCGCCCGGGAGTGGATCGGCGGCGTCTTCCTGGTCGGCGGCTCGTCCCGGATCCCGCTTGCCGCGGCGCTGCTGCACCGGACCCTCGGGATCGCCCCGGTCGCGGTCGAACAGCCCGAGCTCGTGGTGGCGGAGGGAAGCCTGCTCGCGCAGCGCCCGCTGCCACCGGCTCCAGTGCTCGGACCGGTCTCCGGCGTGCCGGTCGGACCGGGCGCTGGCCGGGACGCCCCCGCGCCGGGCGGGGGGCGGCGCCGCCTTCACCGGCGTACGGCCATCGTCGGTGGCGCCGCCCTCGCCCTGGCCGCCGGCGGCGGTGCTGCGGCGGCGGCGTTCCGTCCCGATCGCCGGAGGCAGCCGGCGGGGCCGCGGGCCTCCGACCCCGCCCCGGTGACCGGCGCCCGCTTCCTGGCCGAGCTGACCGGGCACACCGGCTCCATCCTCGACCTGGCCTTCGACGGGGCCGGCGGCGACCTGATCGCCACCGGAAGCACCGACCAGACCATCCGGTTGTGGAGCGTCGCGAACCGGGGACCGGTCGGCGCCGCACTCCCCTTCAATCCCGGCCGGGGCCCGGCCAGCCCCTGGTATGTCCGTGGCGTCCGGTTCAGCCCGGACGGCAGCATTCTCGCCGCCTGCGGCAACGACTACGTGGTCCGGCTCTGGAAGGTGGCCGACCGGACCCGGTTCGGCGCGCTGACCGGGCACACCGGGGTGAACTACGTCGTGGCGTTCAGCCCGGACGGGCAGATCCTGGCCAGTTCCAGCGCCGACACCACGATCCGGCTCTGGGACGTGGCCCGACGCAGGCCACTGGGCGCACCGCTCATCGGGCACACCGAGAACGTGTACGCGCTGGCGTACCACCCCGGCGGCGACCTGCTCGCCTCGGGGGGCGCCGATCACACCGTCCGGCTCTGGGACGTGCGTAACCGCCGGCAGATCGGCGGAACACTGATCGGCCACGACGACAACGTCAGCTCGGTGACGTTCAGTCCCGACGGGCGGCTGCTGGCCAGCACCGGTATCGACAGGACGGTGCGGCTGTGGGACACGGCGAGCCGGCAGCCGCTCGGTGCGCCGATCACGCAGCCGTACGCCTCGCAGTCGGTCGCGTTCAGCCCGGACGGCTCGGTCCTGGTCAGCGGCGGCGAGCACGTCCGGATGTGGCGGCTGGCCACGCGTGAGCTGATCGGTGCGCCGCTCTCCGACGGCACCGCGAGCGTCACCGGCGTCAGCTTCAGCCCGGACGGCGGCACCCTGGCCGGTGGCGTCGGCAACTCCCTCTTCCTGTGGGAGGTGCTCCGCTGAACCGGCCCCGGACACCGCTGAACCGGCCCCGGACACCGCTGAGCCGGCCCCGGACACCGCTGGGCCGGTCCCGGCGCCGCCGCGGGGTGACCGGCGATCGTGCCGCAGCCGGCCTGACCTCGGCGGCACCGATGAGGTGGGCCTCGCAAAGGTTCCGGCAATCACCGCCTCGCAGACAGCCCGCATTCACCGGCCGCACCTAGCCTCCCAGCGAGTTCCTGACCCGAAAGAAGGACCGATGGGAATAATGAAGCGGGTCGGCATGGGCGCCGCGCTCGCCGCCCTGGCGATCACCGTGCCGGGGGTGGCCTCCGCCACCGACCGGAGCACCTGGGACCGCGCCGAGTTGCTGAGGTTCGCCGCGCTGCCGGCCGAAACCTTCGTGCCGGGCAGTGAGCCGTCCGGGTCCCTGCTCGGGGGTACGCCCAGCAACGGCGTCGTGCCGCCCTTCGCCGACCAGCCGGTGCAGGGCTTCAGCGGCGTGCTCCGCAACAGCGACGGCACCTTCGACGTCCTCTCCGACAACGGGTACGGCAACAGGGCCAACAGCGCCGACTTCCTGCTCCGGATCCAGCGGATCGGTCCGGACTTCCGCTCCGGCGCCGTCGACGTGCTCGGCGGGATCACCCTCACCGACCCGGACGGCCGGGTGCCGTTCCCGCTGACCCGGCCGGACCGGGTGCTCACCGGCGCCGACTTCGACGTGGAGTCGATCACCCGTACCGTCGACGGGACGTACTGGATCGGCGACGAGTTCGGGCCGTGGCTGCTGCACTTCGACCGGGCTGGCCGGCTGCTCGCGCCGCCGGTGCCGCTGCCCGGGGTCTTCGCACCGGAGAACCCGACCCGGGGCGAGACCCCGGCCAACCTCGGTGGCAGCAAGGGTTTCGAGGGCATGGCGCAGTCGCCGGACGGCCGCACCCTCTATCCCCTGCTGGAGGGTACGGTCGCCGGTGACGCCCCGGGCGCGTTGCGGCTGTACGAGTTCGACACCGCCCGCGCCGCGTACACCGGGCGGCGCTGGACGTACCAGCTCGACGACCCGGGCTTCGCGATCGGCGACGCGATCGCGGTGGACCGGGACCGTTTCCTCGTCATCGAGCGGGACAACGGGCAGGGTGCGACCGCGACGGTCAAGAAGATCTACCTGGCCGACCGGCGGGACCGCAACCGCGACGGCCAGCTCGACAAGACCCTGGTCGCCGACCTGATGAACATCGCCAACCCGAAGCGAGTGGGTGCCTTCGGCCGGACCTTCACCTTCCCGTTCCAGACGATCGAGGATGTCGTCATCCTGGACGACCGCACCATCGCCGTACTCAACGACAACAACTTCCCGTTCTCCGACGGCCGCACCCCAGGCCGGCCGGACGACAACGAGTTCATCGTGATCAGGCTGGACCACGGCCTCGACGCCGACAAGCGGATCCTGCACCGGTACTGAGCTCCGGCCGGCCCCGGGGCGTCGACCGTCCCGGGGCCGGCCGGCAGCACGAATCAGGTGGCAACCGCTGCCGGGCGCGCCGCCGGCTCCGGCTCGTCCTGCCGTTCCGGGTCGTCCTGCCGTTCCGGTCCGCCCTGCGGCAGCGGCTCGCCGGTCTCCAGCAGCGTCTTGAGGCTGGAGAGCAGCTCCGACCAGCCCTCCCCGATGCTGTCCAGCAGCGGGCTGTCCGGTGCGAAGCCCTCGTGCACGACGGTCAGCCGCACCGTCCCGCCCCGTGGCTCGATCTCGAAGCTGACCCTGCTGCGCGGCTCCTCGGCCAGCTTGGCCACCTCCGCCGGATCCATCTCGTACGCCTTGGCGAACTCCGGCGTGAAGCTGTGCCAGGTGAACGACAACCGCCGGTACGGCTCCGCCTCCAGCACGACCTGGGCCGGGTCGGCGATCCGGGCGCCGTTCGCCACCCAGACCATTTCCGAGCCGGGCTGCCAGTCCGTCTCGAAGATGACCCCCCAGTACCGGCTGGTGAACGCGGGATCGGTGATCGCCTGCCAGAGGCGTTCCGGGGTGGTGTTGATGAATGTGGTGTAGACGAATTCACGCTCGGCCATGGGTGCCTGCTCCAATGCCCTCTTGAGGTCGGCGAGTGCGTGCACCCGCGCCCGGTCGTACTGGTTGATCCAGCGGTCCGCGATGGCGTTGATCGGCTCGGCGTTGAGGTAGTGCAGCTTCTCCCGGCCGCGCCACAGCGTGGTGACGAGGTTGGCCGCTTCCAGCACCGCCAGGTGCTTGCTGACGGACTGCCGGGTCATCTCCAGCCCGGCACAGAGCTCCCGCAGGCTCTGCCCGTTGCGGGTGTTCAGGCTGTCCAGCAGCCGGCGGCGACTGCCGTCGGCCAACGCCTTGAACACCCCGTCCACCGTCGATCCCCCAACATGCAGTCAACTGGTTGCCCAACCATAGGCAGCCATCTGGCTACATGTCAACGACCCAAGATCTTCGGAAAGTTATGGTTCGTCGCGAACCGTAACTTTCCAAGATCTCGTAGGGCCGTTCCGGACAGTGGGCGGCGCGGGCCGGGAAGGGGCCCTCGCCTATCGCCACGGGCGCGGTAGGCGAGGGCCCTTCCTTCCGATCAGGCGACCTGGCGGGCCTGGGCGGGGTCGTCGGCGGCAAGGGCCAGCCGGGCCAGGCGTTCACAGTCGGCGTACGTGCGCCCGGCCAGTGCCGCGCGCACCGGGGCCAGCGAGCGGGCCGACATGGAGAGGCTCGTCATGCCGAGGCCGGCCAGGACCGGGGCGAGCAGCGGGTCGGCCGCCGCCTCCCCGCAGACCCCGACCGGCTTGCCGGCGGCCCGGCCGGCGGCGCCGACCTCGGCGATCAACCGCAGCAGGGCGGGCTGCCACGGATCCAGCAGCTCGGCCAGCGCGCCGGACTGCCGGTCGGCGGCGAAGGTGTACTGGCTGAGATCGTTCGTGCCGATGCTCAGGAAGTCGACGACCTCCAGCAGCTGCGCGGCCTGCAACGCCGCCGCCGGCACCTCGATCATCACTCCGGCCTTCGGCAGCCCGGCCGCGTGCACCGCGCCGGCGAACTCGGCCGCCTCGGCCCGGGTGGCGACCATCGGCGCCATCACCCAGACGTCGGCCGCGGTCCGCTCCGCCGCGCGGGCGATCGCCGCCAACTGGGTGTGCAGCAGCTCCGGCCGCTGCCGGGCCAGCCGCAGGCCGCGTACCCCGAGCGCCGGGTTGGGCTCGTCGGTCTGCTGCAGGAACGGCAGCGGCTTGTCCGCACCGGCGTCCAGGGTGCGGATCACCACCCGGCGCCCGGCCAGACCCGCGAAGACCTGCCGGTACGCCTCCGTCTGCTCGTCCAGCGACGGCTCGCGGCTGCGGTCCAGGAAGAGGAGTTCGGTGCGGAAGAGCCCGACCCCCTCGGACTCCTCGACCGCGGCCAGGTCCCGGGCCGAGCCGATGTTGGCCAGCAGCGCGACGGGGTGCCCGTCGGCCGTCCGGCCCGGCCCGGAGCTCGCCGCCACCGCCGCCTGCCGCTCCCGTTCGGCGGACTCGGCGGCGGTCACCTCGGCCGGGTCGACGTCCACCCGAACCTGCCCGGTCGCGCCGTCGACAAGCACCGTCGTGCCGTCGGCGACGTCGCGCACCCTCGGACAGGCGACCACCGCGGGGAGCCCGAGGGCGCGGGCCAGGATCGCGGTGTGGCTGGTCGGGCCGCCCGACTCGGTGACCAGGGCGACGACCTGCTCCGGGTCCAGGTCGACGGTGTCGGCCGGCGCCAGGTCCCAGGCGGTGAGCACGTAGCGGTGCCCCGGCGAGGGCACCCCGGGCATCGGCCGGCCGAGGCAGACCGCCACCGCCCGGTTGCGCAGGTCGTCGAGGTCGGCGACCCGCTCGGCGAGGTAGCCGCCGGCCGCCTCGAAGGCCGACCGGTGGGTGGCGAAGGCGGCGTCGATGGCGTGCGGCCCGTCCGTCCCGGAGAGCACGTTGTCGCGTACGGCGTCCAGCAGCACCGGGTCCTCGGCCATCATCGCCTGGGCGCGGAGCACGTCGACCAGGGTCTTCTCGCCCGACCGGTCGGCCCGGCGGGTCAGCTCGGCGACCACCTCGCGCAGCGCCGCCACCGCCCGGTCGGCCTCGGCGGGCGGGTCCGCCACCGGCACCGGCTCGGGCAGCGCCGGCACCCCGGCGACCCGGAGCACAGGCCCACCCGCGAGCCCCGGGCTGACCCCGATCCCGCGCAGCACACCACCGCCCGCGGACTGCACACCACCGCCCCCGGACTGCGGCGCTGCGGTCGCGGACTGCGGGCCGGCCGGCTCAGGCATCGGCCGGCTCCTCCGCGTCGAGGTCCCGGGCGAGCAGGTCGGCCAGGTCGTCCAGGACCGCCTCGGCGCCCTCGCCGTCGGCCTCCAGCACCACCTCGGTGCCCTGCTTGGCGCCGAGGGAGAGCACCGAGAGCATGCTGTTGGCCGGCACCGCCCGCTTCTCACCGGTCCGGATGGTCACCGGGACCGGTGCGGCCCCGGCCGCCGCGACGAAGAGCGCCGCCGGGCGGGCGTGCAGGCCACTGGCGGAACCGACGGTCACCGTACGCGTAGCCATGATGGCCTCCCTCTCAGGAGTCGAGTCGGTCGTGAGGATGCGTTCTCTCAGGGTTCGATCGTGACCTTGATGGCCTCGCCCCGGGCGACCACGCCGAACGCGTCGATCGCCCCGTCCAGCGGCAGCCGGTGGGTGATCAGGTCCGACACCGGCACCGCCCCGCTGGCGATCAGGCGGAGCGCCTCGGCGTTGTGTGCCGGGCTGGAGCCGTTGGCGCCGACGATGGTCAGCTCCCGGTAGTGCACCAGGTTGGAGTCGAGCGAGATGATCGGCTTGTCCTTGGGTAGGCCGCCGAAGAAGCTGATCCGGCCCTGCCGGGCGGCCATCTGCACCGCCTGCTCCTGGGCCGCGCCCGAGGCCGCCGCCGTGATGATCACGTCGGCGCCGCGCCCGTCGGTCAGCTTCAGCACCTCGTCGATCGGGTCGACCTCGGCGCCGCAGATCGCCGCGTCCGGATGCACCAGCGCGGCGGCCATCTCCAGCCGCTCCCGGTTCAGCTCGACCAGGAAGACCCGGGCGGCGCCCCGGGCCCGGGCCAGCCGGACGTGCAGGCAACCGATCGGGCCGGAACCGATCACGACGACGTCGTCGCCGTCGCCGACCCGCGCCAGTTCCTGCCCGTTGAGCACGCAGGCCAGCGGCTCGGCCACCGACGCCTCGGCGAAGCCGAGCCCGTCCGGAATCCGGTTCAGCCCGTCCACCGCGAGCACCTTGGCCGGTACGACCAGGTACTGCGCGAAGCCCCCCTCGTAGTGGTAGCCCATCGACTCCTGGTTGGGGCAGACGGTCATCCGCCCCCGCCGGCACTCGGCACACCTACCGCAGGGAATGGCGGCGATCACCTGCACCCGGTCGCCGGCCGACCAGCCGGTCACCTCGGCGCCGGTCTCCACCACCTCGCCGGCGATCTCGTGCCCCATCACCCGGGGCGGGTGGATGTGGTGGTGCCCGAACTTCGAGATCTTGACGTCGGTGCCGCAGGTGGAGCAGTTGCGTACCCGGATCTTGACGTCGCCGGGGCCCGGGGTGGGCTCGGGAACGTCGTCGATGCGTACGTCGCCGGGGGCGTGGAATCGAACGGCCTTCATGACGTGCTGTCCTCCCGTGCCGGCGCGAGCAGCGCCAGCACGTCGTCGGGATCGGTGGCCTCGCGCAGCGCGCGGGCCCGGTCGGTGTCGAGCAGGATCTCGGCGAGGCTGGCCAGCAGCTCGACGTGGCCGTCGCCGCGGGCGGCGATCGCCACGCAGACGGCGACCGGCTGACCTCCCCAGTCCACCCCCTCGGGGAACCGGAGCACCGCGAGCGCGTCGTGGTGCACCAGGTCCTTGCCGGCGAGGGTGCCGTGCGGGATCGCCACCCCCTCGCCGATGTAGGTGGAGACCGAGCGCTCCCGGGCGAGCATGGTCTGGATGTACTCCGGGTGCACCGCGCCGATGTCGGTCAGGGCCTCGCCGCAGCGCCGGATCGCCGTGTCGCGGTCGGCGGCCACCTCGGTCAGCCGGATCGCCCGCCGGTCGAGCAGGTCGCCGGTCAGGTCAGCCACTGACCTCACCGCCGGACTCGATCGCCTTGACCACGGCGGTCACCGCCGGGTCGCCGAGGAAGACCTGGAACGGTACGACGATCTTGCCGGGCGCGGCGGCGCGGGCCCGCGCGGCGAGCCCGTTGTGCGTGAGCACCACGTCGGCGTCACCCGGGATCGAGTTGACCGGCGTGTGCTCCACGGTGACCGAGAACTTCTTGAGCTGCTTGCGAAGTTGGCTGGCGAGCATGACACTGCTGCCCATCCCGGCGTCGCAGGCAACCACGACCTTGTGGATGTCCCTACCGTTGATGCTGCCCATGGCAGTCCCCTTCCGTTCGTACGGTGGTCTGGTCAGCTCTCGGCCGTCGCGGAGCGGGCGACGGCCGGGCTGGACTCGCGGTCGCGCTCCGCCGCCGGGTCCTCCGGCTCCGCGACACCGGCGGCCTCCTCCTCCGACTCCCCGTTGAGCTTGCCGAAGCCGAGCAGCGCCGAGGCGACCACGAAGGAGACCCCGGTGGCGACCAGCACGCCGAGCAGCATGCCGAACCAGCCGCCCCGCGGGGTGACCGCCGCGTAGGCGAAGATGCTGCCCGGCGAGGGGGTGGCGACCAGCCCGGCGCCGGTGACCATGAAGGTGCCGACCCCGGCGGCCCCGCCGGCGATGGTGGCGAGGATCAGCCGCGGCTTCATCAGCACGTACGGGAAGTACATCTCGTGGATCCCGCCGAGGAAGTGGATGATGCCGGCCGCCGGCACGCTCGGCCGCAGCGAGCGCGGTCCGAAGAGGAAGAAGGCGAGCAGCAGCCCGAGCCCCGGGCCGGGGTTCGACTCGACCATGAAGAGGATCGACTTGCCGGTCTCCTGCGCCTGCTGCACCGCCAGCGGCGAGAGCACGCCATGGTTGATCGCGTTGTTCAGGAAGAGCACCTTGGCCGGCTCGACCAGTATGGAGGCGACCGGCAGCAGGTTCTGCCCGATCAGCCAGTCCACCCCGTTGCCGGCCCATTCGGTGAGCCGGCCCACCACCGGGCCGGCGAACCAGACCGCGAAGAGGGCCATCGCGCCGCCGACGATGCCGGCGGAGAAGTTGTCCACCAGCATCTCGAAGCCGGGCCGGATCCGGTCCTTGACCATGTTGTCGAAGAGCTTCAGCAGGTAGGCGGTGAGCGGGCCGATGATCATCGCGCCGAGGAACATCGGGATGTCCGCAGCCACGATCATGCCGACCGTGGCGATCGCGCCGACGACCGCACCGCGCTGACCGTGCACGATCCGGCCGCCGGTGTAGCCGATCAGGATCGGCAGCAGGCTGAGAATCATCGGGCCGACCAGCTCGGCGAAGCGCTCGTTCGGCACCCAGCCGGTCGGGATGAAGAACGCCGTGATCAGGCCCCAGGCGATGAACGCTCCGATGTTGGGCATGACCATTCCGGCCAGGTGACCGCCGATCCGCTGGACCCGGGCTCTGAAGCCGGTGCCCTGGACCTCCGGTGTGTATGACACGGCCATGAGGGGGACTCCTTCGCGAAATATGGTCCGCGTTATCGAACGCGGCCGGGTTCGGGTCTCATCTGTCGGCTCCGGGGGTCGGCCGACGTCCGGAGCACGGTTGTTGGCATGACCGGCTCACCCCTGCGGCAGCAACGGCCGGACCAGGTCCGGCCGCGGGTGGAGTCGGACACTGTTCCGGAGCAGGTCGCCGGGGCCGGGCATCCGGCTGCCGGGCAGGCTGACCGCCGCCGCGCCCCAGGCGAGGCCCTCGGCGAGGGCGTCCGGCCCGCGCGCACCGGCGGCCAGGAAGCCGGCCAGCAGGGCGTCCCCGGCCCCGACCGTGCTCTTCGGTTGGGTCACCGGCGACTCGCCGGTGACGACGCCGTCGGCGTCGACCAGCACCGCGCCGTCGGCACCGAGGCTGGCCAGTACCGCACCCGCGCCCCAGCTCCGGACCTGGCCGGCGGCGTCGACCACGTCGCCGAGGGAGCGCAGCGGGCTGCCGACCGCCTCGGCCAGCTCCTCCCGGTTCGGCTTGACCAGCGCGACGCCGGCCTCGACCGCGGCCCGCAGCGCCGGCCCGCTGGTGTCGACCGCGAGTCGCACCCCCGCGCCGACCAGCAGGGCGCAGAGGTCGCCGAAGGCCGCCACCGGCAGACCCGGCGGCAGGGTGCCGGCGGCCACCACCCAGTCGGCGGAACCCGCCGCCGCGAGTACCGCCGCGGTGACCTCGGTGAACTCCGGCCCGGTCAGGACCGGACCGGACTCGTTGATCTTCGTTACCGTGCCGTCCGGCTCGGCGAGGGTGATGTTCGAGCGGGTACGGCCGGCGATCGGCACCGCCAGCAGGTCGACCCCCTCGCTGCCCAGCAGCCGGACGAGCTGGCTGCCCTCCTCGCCGCCGACCGGCAGTACCGCCCGGGACGGCACCCCGTTGGCCAGCAGCGCCCGGGAGACGTTGACCCCCTTGCCACCGGGATCGAGGTGTGCGGAGTCGGCCCGGATCACCTCGCCACGGGCCAGCCGGTCGATCTGCATCGCCCGGTCCAGGCTCGGGTTGAGCGTGACGGTCAGGATCATGCCCGCACCACCCGTACGCCGGCGGCCTCCACGTCGTCGGCCAGTTCCTCGTCCACTCCGCTGTCCGTGATCAGCAGGTCGAGGTCGCCGAGGGTGCCGAACCTGGCCAGGTAGTCGTTGCCGATCTTCGTGTGGTCGGCGAGCAGCACGACCCGGCGGGCGGCGCCGATCATCGCCCGCTTCACCGCCGCCTCGGCCGGATCGGGGGTGGTCATGCCGCGCTCGACCGAGCAGCCGTTGGTGCCCATGAAGGCGACGTCGACGTAGAGCTCGGCGAGGGGCCGCAGCGCCCAGTCGTCCACCGTGGCAAGCGTCTTGCCGCGCAGCCGGCCGCCGAGGAGCAGCACCGTGAGGTTGGGCTTGAGCCCGAGCGCCGAGGCCAGCACCGGCGAGTTGACCACGACCGTCAGCTCGCGGTCGGAGGGGAGGAGCTGGGCCAGCCGGGCGGTGGTGGTGCCGGCGTCGAGGATGACGGCACCCTCGTCGGGCAACTCGGCCAGGGCCGCCTTGGCGATCCGCTCCTTCTCGTTGATCAGTACGGCGTCCCGGGCGGCGAGTGCCGGCTCGAAGCCGATCCGCTCGACCGGGATCGCCCCGCCGTGCACCCGGCGGAGCACGCCGGCCCGCTCCAGCACGGTGAGGTCCCGGCGGATCGTCTCCGCCGTCACGTTCATGCCCTCGGCCAGCGCCATGACGTCGACCCGGCCCGCCTCCCGGGCCAGCCGCAGGATCTCCTGCTGACGTTCCTCGGCGTACATCTCGTGAGATCTCCCGCCCGATCGCTTTTGCTTCGTTTCTGTTTACGCCCGTTCCTGTGGCTCGTCAACATCTGCTCGTAACAGTTTGGTCATCTGATCGATTCAATCAGTATGATCCGCGACATTTCACCCGTGCTGCCATCAGTTGTGCTACCGAACTCGGCCGGAGAGCGCGGCAAGGCGCCGGGCATTACGATCCGGATCGAAACAGACAACGAACTCCGATTGTGTGGGTTTCCTCCCTGCCTGCGCGCGTTCCCCGGGCCACCCGGTCCGGGACCGGTTGCCGGGTCTGGCGGGAAGGGTCGGGCCGTGCGTGAGATCATCGAGATCCATGTCGCTGTGCGGCGGTGTCCGGGGTGGTGAAAGGCTTGCGGGTATGAGTTCCGACAGCGCACCACCCGCTCCACCGACCGACCCGCGTCCGGACGACCCGCGTCCGGACGACCCGCGCCAGACCGACGCAGACGCGGGCGCGGAGACCGACGCCGACGCCGACGCCGGCACCTTCACCGACCTCGGGCTGCGGACCGAACTCCTGGACGCGCTCGGCACGCTCGGCTACGAGGAGCCGACCGCCATCCAACGGGCCGCCATCCCGCCCCTGCTGGCCGGTCGCGACCTGCTCGGCCAGGCGGCGACCGGGACCGGCAAGACCGCCGCCTTCGCGCTGCCGTTGCTGCACCGGCTACCGCCGGACCGAAGCTCGGGTGCACCGCAGGCGCTGATCCTGGTCCCCACCCGCGAGCTGGCCGTCCAGGTCTCCGAGGCCATCCACCGGTACGGCCGCGACCTCGGCGTACGGGTCCTGCCGATCTACGGCGGGCAGCCGATCGCCCGGCAGCTGCGGGCGCTCGACGGCGGGGTGGACGTCGTGGTGGCCACCCCGGGGCGGGCGCTCGACCACATCGCCCGGGACACCCTGCGGCTGGACGGCCTCGACACGGTGGTGCTGGACGAGGCGGACGAGATGCTCGACATGGGCTTCGCCGAGGACATCGAGGCGATCCTGCAACACGTGCCCGAGCAGCGGCAGACGGTGCTCTTCTCCGCGACGATGCCGGCCCGGATCGACGGCCTGGCCCGGCAGTACCTGCGGGACCCGGCCCGGATCGAGATCGGCCGGCAGCCCACCCCCACCGGCACCGGCCCGCTGGTCCGGCAGACCGCATACGTCGTCGCCCGGGCGCACAAGCCGGCGGCGCTCGGCCGGGTACTCGACGTCGAGGCGCCGACCGCGGCGATCGTCTTCTGCCGCAGCCGGGAAGAGGTCGACCGGCTCACCGAAACGATGAACGGGCGCGGATACCGCGCCGAGGCGCTGCACGGCGGAATGACCCAGGAACAGCGCGACCGGGTGATGGGGCGGCTCCGGGCCGGCACCGCCGACCTGCTGGTCGCCACCGACGTGGCCGCCCGGGGACTGGACATCGAGCAGCTCACGCACGTGGTCAACTACGACGTGCCGTCCGCGCCGGAGTCGTACGTGCACCGCATCGGGCGGGTCGGCCGGGCCGGCCGGCAGGGGGTGGCGATCACCCTGGCCGAACCCCGCGAGCACCGGATGCTCAAGACCATCGAGCGGACCACCGGGCAACGGATCTCGATCGGCACGATCCCGACCGTGGCCGACCTGCGTACCCGACGGCTGGAGATGACCCGGGCGGCGCTGCACGAGAGCCTGCTGGAGGACGACCTCGAACCGTACCGGGTGATCGTGGAGACCCTCACCGACGAGTTCGACGTGATGGAGGTGGCGCTGGCGGCGGTGAGGCTGGCCCACGAGTCGGTCGGCGGCCCGGTCGACGAGGAGGAGGACATCCCGCAGGTCACGTTCCGGGCCGACCGGGACGGCCGGGCCCGGCGCGACGGCGGTCGGGACAGCGGCCGGGACGGTCGCCGGGACGACCGGCGTGGCGGCCGGCCCCGCTCCGCGGAGATGGCCTGCCTCTTCATCGGCGTGGGCCGGCGTGCCGGCATCCGCCCGCAGGACCTGGTCGGTGCGATCACCGGCGAGACCCCGCTCAGCGGCCGTGAGATCGGCTCGATCGAGATCGCCGACCGGTTCTCCCTGGTGGAGGTGCCGAGGTCCGCCGCGTCCGAGGTGATCAGCCGGCTGCGGCAGAGCACCATCAAGGGCCGCCGGGCGACCGTACGCCGGGACCGCGAGGGTGGGCGGGACGAGCGCGGCGGCTGAGCCGTCCGTCGCACTCGGTAATCCAGGCCGGTTCCAGAAATCGCGGTACGCCGATTGCTACGGTTTGCCGACCCGGCTGGAGCTTCGCCGACCTGCGGAACGAGGGGGTGACCCGGCGCATTGTCCGAAGTCGACCACACCGTCGATCCGCAGTCCGCGCGGGTGTCGGTCATCGTCCCCAACTACAACAAGGAAAAGACACTCCGGGCCTGCCTGGCGGCGGTCCACGCGCAGACGCTGCCGCCGGCCGAGGTGATCGTCGTCGACGACGCGAGTACGGACCGGTCCCGGCAGATCGCCGCCGAGTTTCCCTGCACCCTGCTGCCGTTCGCGGTGAACCGGGGCGTCTCCGCGGCCCGTAACGCCGGTGCCGCCCGGGCCGGCGGCGACGTGCTCTTCTTCGTCGACTCGGACATCGCGCTGGCTCCGGACGCCCTGGCCGGGGCGGTCGCGGAACTGCGGGCGCATCCGGGCTGCGGCGTGGTGCAGGGCATCTACGACCTGGAGCCGCTCTTTCCGGACGGTCCGGTCGAGTCCTACAAGACGCTCTTCGAGCACTTCTGGCGGCGCCGGGCCGTCGGGGTCACCGGCACCACCATGTTCGCGCTCACCGCCCTCCCCCGCTCCGTCTTCGACCTGGTCGGCGGCTTCGACGAGCGGCTGCGCGACGCCGAGGACATCGAGTTCGGCACCCGACTGCCGGCGTCGTACGAGATCCGCACCAGCGATCGTGTGTTGGGGCGGCACGACGACGTGGACCGGCTCTGGCCCTACCTGTCGGAGCTGTTCCGCCGCGCCCGGACGTACGCCGGGGCGGTTGTCGCGGCCCGTTGGGCAGCGGAGCCGGCCGGGTCGCCGACGGCCGGCCCCGAGGTGGCCGGCGCGGAGCCGGCTGTGGCGGAGGCGGCCGGCGCGGAGCGGGCGGGGCGGCGAACGCCGCACCGGATCGACCTCGGCTCGGTCGCGGGGCTGCTCGGCAGCGCGCTCACGCTGACCGGCCTACCGCTCGCCGTCTGGTCCCCGTGGCTGCTGCCGGTGCTTCCAGTTCCGCTGGCGGTCTTCCTCGTCGCCGACCGGGCGCTGCTCGGGTTCGCGCTGCGGCAGCGCGGGCCGGGCTTTCTGCTCTTCGCCACCGCGATGCGGTTCCTGACCCACCTGGCCGAGTTCGCCGGACTGGCGCTCGGCCTGGCCTGGGCGCTGCTCCGGCCTTCCCGGCGGACCGGCCGGGTGGGTCGGCTGGCCCCGGAGTCGAGCCGGTGAACCCGCCGATCGGCCCCGCCCGTCCGGAGCCGGGCCCGCTCGCAGAGGCGCGCCCCGGAACCGAGCAGGCGCGCCCCGGAGCCGAGCAGGCACGGCCCGGAACCGAGCAGGCACGGCCCGGAACCGGGGAGACGCGGCTCGGGATTGGGAAGGCGCGGCTGGGGGGCGGGACGTGGCGCGGCTGGTGGCAGCGGCTCAACCACCTGCTGGCCGCGGCCTTCGTGGTGGCGCTGGCGGCCGGTCTGGTCCTGTTCCTGCGGGACCAGGACTGGACCCCGCTCCGGTCGCTCGCGCAGCGGCTCGATCCGGTCCAGGTCACGCTGGTGCTCGGCGGCGCCCTGCTGATCAACTCGGTCGGCCTGCTGCTCGGATACCACTCCTGGCAGGCACTCTTCGCCGACCTGGGTGCGGCGGTCGACCGGTGGACCGCCGCCCGGTTGTTCTTCGTCGGGTTCCTGGCCAAATTCGTGCCGGGCCGGTTCATCGCGCTGCCGGTGCTGCTCCGGATGGGCCGGGAGATCGACGTCGGTGCGGTCCGGCTGGCCGGCGTCTTCCTGCTCAGCTGGGCCGTCGTCGCGCTGACCGGGATGACCGTCGGACTCGCGGCCGGACCCGCCATGCTGGGCGGCGCGACCGCCTGGATGCTGCTCGCCGTGCTGCCGCTGGTCGCCCTCTTCGCCCGGCCCGACCTGCTCAACCGAGGGCTCGCCGGCTCCGCCCGGCTGCTCCGCAGGCCACCGCCGCAGGTCACCGCCTCCCGGGCCGGGATCCGGCGGGCCATCACCACCCAGTCGCTCTCCTGGCTGATCTCCGGACACCACCTCTGGCTGCTGGCGGTGACCGCCGGCGCCCCGCCGGCCCGCTCCTATCTGGTCTGCGTCGCCGGGTTCGCCGCCGCGACCGTGGCCGGGCTGCTGGTGATGGTCGCCCCGGACGGACTGGGGGTCCGGGAGGCGGTGCTGATGGTCGGGTTGGCCACCGTGATGCCGGTGCCGGTGGCCGCACCGGTGGTGCTGACCAGCCGACTGGTCTGCGCGCTCAGCGAGGTGACGGTCGGCACGGGCGGGCTGCTCCTCGCCCAGTACCTGCACCGGCGCCGGCACGGCCTGCGCCGCAGCCCCGACCCTGCGCTGACCGGCTGAGCCGGCTCGCCGCCACCGCCGCGCTACCTCCCTCCCGGTACGCCGGGACCCGTTCCCATCGCCAGAGAGAAGTCGGTGACACCATGTCGAATGCTTTCTTCCGTACGGTGGCACGTCTGATCCGGGTCCCCGTGCGGGTGCTGATCCGCGCCAACCCCAGGATGAACGCCGCCTGGTGGAACACCCAGTACGCGTTGGGGTTCTGGCGCTACCTCGACGGCATGTCCGACGGAAGCATGCCGCTGTCACTTGTCGAGACCTGGGCGCCCCGGCCGACGATCCTGGACCTCGGCTGCGGCACGAGTGCCAACCTGCCGCTGGCGCGGGGCCGCTACCGCCACTACCACGGCGTCGACCTCAGCTCCCGGGCGATCGAGGCGGCGCGGGCGCTCGCCCGGCCGGACACCTCGTTCGAGGTCGCCGACATCCGCACCTTCGACACGGCGCGGCGCTACGACGCGATCCTGCTCCGCGAGGTCATCTACTACCTGACGGAGCCCGAGTCCACCCAGTTGTTGCGCCGGCTGCCGGCGATGCTCACGCCCCGGGGCCGGATCGTGGTGCAGATCTACGACGTGGCCCGGGCGGAGGAGTTCGTCCGGGTGATCCGGTCCTGTGGCCTCTCGGTCATCGACGAGGTCCCCGCGCGCCTCGGGGACAGCCCTCAGGGTGCCTTCTTCGTCCTCACCGGCGAAGCCGCCGGTGACCACGGGATCAGGCCGGGACCCGCCGCTCCCACCACGGCCGCACCGTGACCGGCTCGCTGCGCAACAGCCGCCGGTGCAGGTCCTGCAGCCGGTGCCCCGGTTCCACACCCAGCCGGTCGGCGAGGGTGACCCGGGCGTCCTCGAAGGCGGTGAGCGCCTCGGCCCGGCGCGAGGTCTGGCCGAGCACGATCAAAAGGAGCTCCCAGAGCCGCTCCCGCATCGGCTGTTCGGCGAGCATGCAGCGCAGCTCGGAGACGAGGTTCTCGACATCGCCGAGGAGCAGCCGCACGCCGGTCGCCTCCTCCACCGCGTCCTGACGCAGCTCGGTGAGGCGGATCCGTTCCGCCTCGGCGAGCGGCCCGGTCGCCTCCTGCAACGCCAGGCCGGACCAGCGGGCCAGCGCCTGCTGGAAGCAGTCGAGCGCACGGGTGAGCTCACCCTTGGCCCGGGCCGTCCGGGCCACCCGGACGTCGTACTCGAACCGGTTGACGTCGACCGCGGCCGGCGGCAGGTCGAGGGTGTAGCCGGGCCGGGTCGAACGGAGCACCCGGGCCAGCGCCGGTGGCCGGCCGGGATGCTCCAGCACCCGGCGCAGCCGGCCGATGTAGGTGTGCACCATGTTCTCCACCGAGTCGGGCCGGCGCCCGTTCCAGATCGCGTCGACGATCTGCGGAACCGACATCACCATCCCGCAGCGCAGCGCCAGCACGGCGAGCACCTCCCGCTGCCGGGGCGTACCCAGATAGAGGTTGGTACCGTCCCGCTCGGCCCTGATCGGCCCGAGGAGCAGGATCGTCAGGTCGTCGTCCTCCGACATCTCGTTTCCCCCTAGACAGGCATCGCTGCTTCCCCCCGCACGACCGGGCCGCACTGCCCGGCGTCGTCGTACGACATTTCGGCACGTCGTCACCTACCGGTCGGCAGCCGGTACGACGAACCGCAGTCCCCGGTCGCGCAACCGGGGCAGCACGGTCTCCAGTGCCTCGACGGTCTGCGACCGGTCACCACCCCCGTCGTGACAGAGCAGGACGTGCCCGGGCCGGCTCCGGGACAGCCGCCGCACGATCCGCCCCACCCCCGGGCTGCGCCAGTCGCTCGGGTTGACCGTCCAGTCCACCGGCGCCAGGCCGAGGTCGGCGCCGGCCCGCAGCACCGCCGGCGACCAGTTGCCGCCCGGGGCACGGAACAACCGGGGTGTCGCCCCGACGGCGTCCCCGATCCACCCCTGCGCCTCGGCGATCTCGGCACGCAGCCGGACGGGCGGCAGCGCGGCGAAGGGCTGCGGGTGCGTCATGGAGTGGTTGCCGATCGCGTGTCCGGCGTCGCGGATCCGGCGGGCCAGGTCGGGGTGCTCGCGTACCCGGGCGCCGATCAGGAAGAAGGTGGCCCGGACGCGGTGCCGGTCGAGCAGGTCCAGCATCCGGGGCGTCCACTCGGGGTGCGGCCCGTCGTCGATGGTCAGCGCCACGCTCCGGCCCGGCACCCCGAAGACCGGGCGGTGCGGGTCGCCGAGCATCGGCCGGCGGCTGCGGAACTGCTGCGCCCGGAGCGCGAAGAGCAGATAGTGCAGCGCCTGGGCCGACAGGTATGGCCAGCAGAGACGCCGGACGTGCGGCTCCTCGCCCGGCGCCGCGCTCCCCCCGACGGTCGGCCCGGTCATCGCGGCAGTTTCGCGACGGCCACCCGGGCCGGGCCGAAGTCGCGGTCCACCAGGTGACGTAGCCCGCCGATCACGGCACCGGCGACGACGGTCAACTGGACCAGCAGATGCACCACATAGAAGAAGACGACGAAGCCGGGGCCGCGCCGGCCGGCCACGAAGCGCAACAGTCCCGGGTCGGCGACGGCGAAGAGCAGCAGCAGGCCGAGCGGGACCAGCAGCAGCGCGGGGGCGGCGAGGCCGAGCGGCAGGGTAGCCGGCACCAGCGCGGCGCAGAGCAGCCCGGCCGGGGTGTTGGCACGGATCCCGGCCGGCCCGCGCTCGGCGAGCGCGACCGGCACCAGCAGTTGGGAGCGGCCGAACTGCTTGCGCAGCAGCCGGCCGAGGTGGCTGTCGTCGTCGTGCCGGCAGACCACCGTGTCGGTCAGCACGATGCCGTACCGGTCGCCCATCCGGTCGCCGAGCTCGACGTCCTCGGAGGCGCGCAGCCGCTCGTCGAATCCGCCGACGTCGGCGAAGACCGCGCGGCGGATCAGGCAGATCGCGAAGAGGGTGGTCCGGACCCGCCCCACGTTGCGCAGCCGCCAGTAGTGCCCGTGCAGCAGCCGGTACGCCTCCACCGGCCCGTCGTCGTAGAGCGGCCGCAGCGAGTAGATCCCGTGTACGCAGGCGACGTCGGGTTGGGCGGCGAGGATCGCCAGCGCGTTGCCCAGCGCCTCCGGCTCGGGTGCGCAGTCGGAGTCGAGGAAGAAGAGCAGCTCGCCCGTGCTGGCCCGGATGCCCCGGTTGCGGGCGGCCGCCGGGCCGGCGTTCCGCTCGGTGTGCAGCACGCGGCACGGGAACCCGGCGGCGATCTCGCGGGTGTCGTCGGTGCTGGCGTCGTCGACGACGATGACCTCGGTGACCGGGTGCCGTTGCGCGTAGACGGCCGCCAGGCACGCGCGCAGGGTCTTCGAGCCGTTGTGTACGGGGATGATGACCGACACCGTCGGCGCCATGTTCACCCACCTCAGCGGGACTGCGTGACAACTGCCAGGGACATTGACATTTCGAGATCTACCTGTCGCGACCAAGTTATCCAGTGGTCTGTCCACTGGCAAGCGTTGCCTTACGTAGTCAAGGTTGCGTACAGCACGGGTCCAGAGAAGATCCCGCACCAATCGATAGCGTTCCGACATGCCCAATCTGGTCAGCCTGTCCGATTGCGATCGACTCACCGTTCGCGAGGTGCACGACATCTATCGTCGTTACGTCAACGCGAGCCAGGTCAGCCTGATGACCTCGTTCGGGTTCGGCCGGGAATTGGTCGACCACGCCGAAGGCGCACACCTGGTGCTCCGGGACGGCCGCCGCATCCTCGACCTCACCGGCGGGGTGGGCGTACTCAACCACGGCCACAACCACCCGCGCATCCTGGCCGCCCGGCAGCGCTTCGCGCAGCAGCGGCGGATGGAGGTGCACAAGACGTACTTCTCCCCCTACCTGGCGGCGCTCGGGCACAACCTGGCCCAGCTCCTCCCCGGCGACCTGCGGATGTCCTTCCTGCCCAACTCGGGCGCGGAGGCGGTCGAGGGGGCGGTGAAGCTGGCGTACAAGTACCACGGCGGCCGGCGGGGCACGATCCTGCGGGCCGACCGCGGGTTCCACGGAAAGCTGCTCGGATCGGGCGGGCTGACCGGACAACCGTCGTTCGACTTTCCCACCATTCCCGGCATAGTTCCATTTACCTATGGAGACCTGGACTCGGTCCGGGAGGCGGTCGCGTCCCATCCACGGGACGTTTACGCGCTTGTCGTCGAGCCGTTCAGCGCCTCCACGGTGACATGGTGCGACGAGGACTTCCTGCGCGGCATTCGTGAGCTGTGCGACCGGCACGACATCGTGCTCATATTCGACGAGATCTACACCGGTTGGGGTAAGACCGGCAGCCTCTTCTACTTCATGCGGTATCCGGGGCTGGTGCCGGACATCCTTACCACGTCCAAGTCCTTCGGCGGTGGAAAGTCATCGATTTCTGCATTCGTCGCCCGGGAGAGGGTCTTCCGGAAGGCGTACGACAACCTGACCGACGCGCTGCTGCAGAGCACCAGCACCACGTACTACGGCATGGGCGAGGAGTGCGTCACCGCGCTCGAGGCGATCAACATCGTGGTGGAGGACGACTACCCGGCCCGGGCCCGCGAGCTGGAACGGGTGCTGGAGCCGGCGCTGAAGCGGCTGGCCAAGGAGTTCCCGGACGCGGTGGGCCGGGTCGCCGGGGCGGGCGCGCTCTGGGGCGTACAGATCGAGGGTGGCCCGAAGATCCTCGACCTGGTCTCCCGGCTCGCCCCGGCCGGGATGGCCCGGGACCCGAGGTTCAAGGCGAAGCTTGTCACCTGCGCGGTGATCCAGGCGCTCTACGCCGACCACGACATCTACACCTACTACACCCTCAACGGCCGCAATCCGCTGGTCATCGGGCCGTCCCTGGTCACCGACCCGGCCGACGTGCAGCGCGCCACCGACGCGCTCGGCGCGGTGCTGGAGCAGGGGCTCGGCAAGCTGGTCACCCGGTTCGTCACCCAGAAGGTGGGGTCGGCGCTGTGGTGATCACCGTGACCGGCGCCGCCGGGATGCTCGGCTCCCGGCTGGTCGAGCGGCTGGCCGCCGACGGGCACGACGTGCGCGGGGTGGACCTGCGGGCGGAGCCCGGCGTCACCCTGGTCGGCGACATCCGCGACCCGAGGGTGATGGACGAGGCCGCCGACGGCGCGACCGCGGTGCTGCACTGCGCGGCGGCGCTGCCCAGCTATCCCGCCGCCGAGATCCGCTCGATCATCGTGGACGGCACCGCGAACGTGCTGCGGGCGGCCCGGCGGGCCCGGGTGGAGCGGGTGCTGCACGTCTCCTCGACCGCCGTCTACGGGCTGCCCCGCCAGGTGCCGACGCCGGAGGAGCACCCCCGGGAGCCGGTCGACACCTACAGCGCGGCCAAGGCGGCCGCCGAGGAGATCGCCGAACGGTACCGGGCCGAGGGCCTGCCGACGGCGATCCTCCGGCCGAAGACCTTCCTCGGGCCGGGCCGGATGGGGCTCTTCGCGATGCTCTTCGAGTGGGCCGAGGAGGGCCGCAACTTCCCGGTGCTCGGCTCGGGCGACGTCCGGATCCAGATGTTCGCCGTCGACGACCTGGTGGCGGCGGTACTCACCGTGCTGGCCGCGCCGGAGGAGGTGGCGAACGACACCTACAACCTCGCCGCCGAGCGGTTCCGGACGCTGCGCGAGGACTTCCAGTCCGTGCTGGACGCCGCCGGCCACGGCAAGCGGGTGGTCGGGGTGCCGGCCCGGCCGGCACTGTTCGCCCTGGAGCTGCTGGAGCGCAGCCGGCTCTCCCCGGTCTACGGCCGACTGCTGCACAAGCTGCGGCACGACTCCTACGTGAGCATCGACAAGGCCGCCGAGCGCCTCGGCTTCACGCCCAAGTTCTCCAACGAGGACGCCATCCTGCGCACCTACGAGTGGTGGCGCTCCACCCGCGCCACGGCGACCGGGCCGGCGCGGGGCGGTGGACGGACCAGCCGCGAACCGTGGCGGCAGGGCGCGCTGTCCCTCGCGAAGATCTTCTTCTGACGGGAGTTCAGGTGACCGCCGTCGAGACCGCCGTCGAGACCGCCCTACCGGCCGCCGCACCGCCGGCCGCGCCCGCGCCCGCGGGTGCGCTCCGGCCGGCCGTGCTGGCCCGGGCGCTCGTCGTGCTCACCCGCCCCGGCCACGCGGTCAAGAACCTGCTGGCCGTGCCGCTGGCGCTGATCGACACGCCGGTCTGGACCGGGTCGGCGCTGCTGCGTACCGGCTGGGCCGTGCTGGTGTTCACGGTGGCCGCGTCGACGATCTACGTCGTCAACGACATCGTGGACCGCCGGCTGGACCGCACCCACCCGGTCAAACGGCACCGCCCGGTCGCCGCCGGGACGGTGCCGGTCCCGCTGGCCTGGCTGCTCGCCGTCGGGCTGGCCGGGCTGCTGCTCGGGCTGGTCCTCGCCGGACCCGCCGTGCCGTGGTGGCCGCTGGTCGGCTACCTCGGCCTCAGCATCGCCTACAGCAGGTGGCTCAAGCACCTGCCGATGCTGGACATCTGCGTGGTCGCCGCCGGCTTCGTGCTGCGGGTCCTCCAGGGGTACGCGGCCACCGGAGCCGCCCCGTCCGGGCTGCTGCTCACCGCCGTCTTCGGCGGCTGCCTGGTGCTGATCCTCGGCAAGCGGCGGCACGAGCTGGCGGTTGCCGGAGCGGCGCACCGGCCCGCGCTGGCCGGCTACAACGTGCGGCTCACCGACCACCTGCTCGGGCTGAACGCCGCGCTGACCTGCACCACCTTCCTGCTCTACCTGAACACCGACGCGCCGCTGGGGTCCTGGCGCCCGGTCACCCTCGCCGTGGTGGTGCCGCTCGGCCTGCTCGCCGCGTTCCGCTACCTGCAGGCCGTGCTGGTCCGGCAGTCCGGCGGCGATCCGATCCGGGCCCTGCTGCACGACCGGATGATCGTGGCCAGCGCCGTCCTGATCGGCACCACGCTGACCCTGGCGGAACTCGGCGCCCGCTACCCCGCCCTGCTGAGCTGGATCGGCAACTGACCGACCTGGATCGAGAAATGACCGACCTGGATCGAAGAATGACCGACCTGGATGGAGAAATGAACGGACCGCTCGTCTCGGTCATCGTGCCGAACTACAACTACGCGCGGGCGCTCGGGCTCTGCCTCGACGCGTTGCGCGCCCAGACCTATCCGCGGCTGGAACTGATCGTGGTCGACGACTGCAGCACCGACGACTCGGTCGCGGTCGCGCAGGCGTACGGCGCACGCGTGCTGCGTACGCCGACGAATTCCGGACCGGCGGCGGCCCGCAACCTCGGTGCGGCGAACGCCAACGGCGAGATCCTCTTCTTCGTCGACTCGGACGTCGCGGCAAAGCCGGACGCGGTCGCCAACGCCGTGGAACTGCTGAGCGCCGACCCGGAGATCGGCGCGGTCTGCGGCAACTACGATCCGGTACCGCTGGTCCGGGACAGCCTGCTGGAGGAGTACCGCTGCCTCCAGCAGTCGTACTGGCTGATCGCCGACGAGGGCCGGATCATGACGCTCTACACGGCGCTGCTGGCGATCCCGGCCCGGGTCTTCGCCGAGATCGGACCCTTCAACCCGCGGCTGCGGGAGACCGAGAACGCCGACTACGGCATGCGGCTCGCCCAGCGCTACCAGATCTGGCTCTCCCCGAAGGTGCGCGGCGTACACGACCACGACGCCGATCTCGGTGTGCTGGTGCGCAAGGTCTTCACCCGCACCGCCCTGCACATCCCGATGTTCGCCCGCCGGCCGGAGTTCCCCGGCGGGCTGAGCAGCGGCCCGCGCGCCTGGGTCAGCGTGGCCGCCCTGCTGACCGTGCTGACCCTGGTCCTTCCGGTGCTCTTCGGCGCGGCGTTCGTGGCGGTGCCGCTGGCCGCCCTCGCCGCCTGCCTCGCCGGGGACCGGCCGATGTACCGCTTCGTGCGCCGGGAACGTGGCATCCTGTTCCTCGGCTACTTCGCCGCCATGCACTTCCTGCTCAATCTGGTGATCGCGGTCGCCGCGCTGTCGGGGATGGCCGCCTGGCTCGCCTCGGGCCGGTTCCGGGGCCTCTACGACCGGCCGGAGGTGGCCACCCGATGACCCCAGACGGTGCCCGGTCCGGTGGCGGACCGCTTGTGTCGGTGATCGTGCCGAACTACAACTATGCCGAGTCGCTGGACCTGTGCCTGCGGTCGATCCTCGACCAGACGTACCCGGAGGTCGAGATCCTGATGGTCGACGACTGCTCGACCGACCACTCGGTCGCGGTGGCCGAGGCCCTGGGCGTACGGGTGGTGAGCACCGGGCGCAACGGCGGCTGCGGCCGGGCCCGCAACATCGGCGCCGCGCACACCAGCGGGGAGCTGATCTGCTACGTCGACTCCGACCTGGTGCTCGCCCCGGACGCGGTGGCGAACGCGGTACGGCTGATCCTCGCCGAGCCGGAGATCGGCGCGGTCTGCGGGATCGAGGACCCCGAGCCGCTGCTGCACGACACGGCGGTGGCCCGGTACCGTGGCCTGCAATATCACTACTGGTCGATAAGCTCGGAGGGCGACGTGTCGTTCCTCTTCCCGGCCGTCTGCCTGCTCCGCCGCCAGGTCTTCGAGGAGATCGGCCCGTTCAACCCGGAGCTGCGGCACACCGAGGAGGTCGACTACGGCTACCGGCTGACCCGGCGTTACCGCCTGGTGCTCACCTCCCGGGTACGCGGCCGGCACGACCACGACCACGAGCTGCGCGGCCTGCTCCGCAAGCTGTTCCACCGGGGCCGGCTGCGGATCCCGCTCTACGCCCGGGCCCGCCGGTTCGGGCAGGGCTTCGAGACCGCCGCCCGGGCCTGGGGCAGCCTGGCGGCGTTCGGGACGCTTCCCGCGCTGGCGCTGCCGCTACTGCTCGGCCCGTGGGGGCTGGTCGTCCCGGCCGGGCTGCTGGCCGCCTCGCTCGGCTGCGACGCCGGCATGTACGGCTTCGTCCGCCGCCGGCACGGCGTGCCGTTCCTGGTCTTCTTCGCCGGGCTGCACTTCCTGGTCAACGTCACGATCACCGCCGGGGTCGCCACCGGTACGCTGCAGTGGCTCGCCTCCGGCACGTTCCGCCGGCTCTACGACGCCTCGTTCCCGGTCGACCCGACCCCGCTGCAGGGCCCCGCATGACGGTCACCGCCGCCGGCGGCGGTACTCCACCGCCCGGCGGAGGATCGGCGACGACCGGCGCCCCAGCGCAACCGGAGCAACCGTCGCAACTGGAGCAGCCATCCACTCAGGAGCAGACTGCCCAAGGGCTCTCCGGGCGAGTGCTGCCCGGCCGGGAGAGGCCCGGCGCCGAGCGACCCGGTGGCACCGAGCGACCTGATGCCGAGCGACCTGATGCCGCGCGACTTCGTGCCGTGCGACCTGGTGGCACCGAGCGACCGGTTCCGGCCGCCGGGTCGCGGGCGGCGCCGGGTCGGGGCCGGCGTGGCTGGCGGTGGTGGCTCTACACAGGTCTGGTGGCCGCCGGGGCGCTCTGGCTCGCCTTCACCGTGGCGCATCTGGTGCTCAGTGGCCAGTGGTGGTTCTGGCTGGCGGTCGACGCGATCCCGCCGGTGGCCTTCGTCGGCGTACCGCTGCTGCTGGCCGGGGCCGCCGCGACGTGCCGGCGGTCGCGCCGGCCGGTCGCGCTGCTCTCCGCCGCGGCGCTGCTGCTCGGCGGCCAGCTCTCCGGGATCAACCTGCGCGGGCTCGGCGGCGGCGACGGCCCGCCCCCGCCCGACGCGGTCCGGGTCTTCAGCTGGAACACCGGGTACTGGGACGAGGGCGGCCAGACCGAGCGGATGTACGCCCTGCTCCGGGCCGCCGACGCCGACGTCTACCTGCTCCAGGAATACTGGTACGAACACTCCCCCGGCCCGACCGGGGCGGAGCTGGCCCGGCTGCGCGCCGAGTTTCCCGGCTTCGAGATCGCGGTCGCCGGCGAACTGGTGACGCTCTCCCGCTATCCGATCCTGCGCCGGATGCCGCTTGCGGCGCCGGGGATGCCACCGCCACCACCCTGGGCCTCGGCGAATCACTGGCTTTACAAGGTCCTCCGTACCGATCTGGACCTCGGGGCGGGCCGGACACTGTCGGTCTACAACCTGCATCTGCCGGTGCAGCTGGTCCCGGACCACAGCCCGCTCGGTGGCGACTTCTACCGGGTGATCCGGCAGCAGCACGCGCAGCGCGAGCCGCAGTGGCGGGCGCTGGCGGCGGACGTGGCGGCGAACCGGCATCCGATGCTGGTCGCCGGGGATCTGAACACCAGCCCGGCAATGGGCGACCTGGCCAAGCTGCCGGGTGGGCTGCGGGACGCGAGCTACGCGTCGTCGGCACGCTATCCCGCGACCTGGTCGGACACGCCCGGCTGGCCCCGGCTGTGGCGGCTGGACTGGGCGTTCGTCTCGGCGACGGTCCGGGTGCACTCCTACCGGTTCGGCGGCTCGACCGGCGGCGTCTCCGACCACCGGCCCCAGCGACTGGTGATCTCGACAGGTCAGCCGGGACCGTCGGGATCGGCGTCGAGGTAGCGGACACCGAGCCGGTCCAGCAACGGGCGTAGCTGGTAGATGTCGAGCCCGAGTACGCCGTCGGCGAGCTGGCGACGCCGCTCCTCCTCGGCGGCCTGGCGTGCGGCTCCGGCGGCGGCCACCTCGCGGGCCCGCTCCCGGGGCACCACCACGACCCCGTCGTCGTCGGCCACGATCACGTCGCCGGGGCGTATGCGGGCGCCGCCGAGCACGATCGGGACGTTCACCGAGCCAGGGCTCGCCTTGACGGTGCCCTGCGCGGAGACCGCCCGGGACCAGACCGGAAAGGCCATCCCGGTCAGCGCGGCGACGTCGCGGCACCCCGCGTCGATGACGAGCCCGAGGACGCCGCGGGCCCGCAGCGAGGTGGCCAGCAGCTCGCCGAAGGCCCCGTCGGTGCTGGGCGAGGTGAAGGCGACCACCAGCACGTCTCCCGGGCCGGTCTGCTCGACCGCCGCGTGGATCATCAGGTTGTCGCCCGGCGGGGCCGAGACGGTGACCGCCCGGCCGGCCACCCGGGCACCGGGATAGATGGGTCGGAGCAGGTGCCCGAGGAGGCCGGTCCGGCCCTGGGCCTCGTGCACCGTCGCCACGCCCTGCCGGCCGAGGTGCGCGACGGCGTCGGCCGGCGGTGCGGCGCTGCACCGGACGACGACGTGCCCGTGCGTGCGACCGGGTTCGTAGCGCTCGCCGGCCGTCACAGCAGTTCACCTCCGACCACCGGAAATATCCGCTGGAACGCCTCGGCGTGGGTGATCGACCGGTCGCCGCCGTTGCGCACCGCCTGCACCCCGCGCCGGAGACCGAGATCCGTGTAGTAGGCCACCAGGTGACTCTGGGCTCCCATGATCCGCATCGCCTCGATCTTGCGGTCGAAGACCGTGCTGACGTCCAGCAGCAGGTTCGGGACGAAGCCGCACTGCTCGGGCTGGTGCGGCTCGAACTGCAACACGTTCGGCGCACCGATCGGCCGGGTCTGCGGGTCGTGCCCGGCCGCCTGGGCGACCATGCGCGCCCGCAGCACGATCTCGTGCGCCAGAGAATGATCGAGGTTGTACGGGTCCCGCGCGGGATGAGTAATGATCACGGCCGGGTCGACCCGTCGGATGGTCGTGGTGACGTGGTCGTGCAGGTCGTCCGTCGCCCGCAGCGGGTAGTCCCCGGCGTCGAGGAACTCGATCTCGGCGCCGAGTATCTCCGCCGCCCGCCGCGCCTCGTCGCGTCTCGTCTCCTTGGCCCGTTCCAGGGTCATCCCGGGCTGCTTCCACAGCGCCTGTGACTCGCCCCGCTCGCCGAAGGTCAGGCAGAGCACGTGGACAGGCTGGCCACGGGAGGCGCTGAGCGCCAGGGCACCGCCGGCACGCCACACGAAATCGGCGGCATGCGCGCTGACCACGAGGACCGGCCCCCGCCCGACCGGAGACGCTGCCATCGACGATCCCTTCGGAGCGGTTCGGTGGGCGCGTTCGTGCGCCGCCGTAGGTGCACCGGCTCGGCGGCCGGCAGTGCGATCGTAGGTCGGGGCGCCGCTATTGCCAACAATATCGTCGACAATCTTACGGGCGGTCGGAGCTCGTCCCCGGAGGGTCGTGCTCACCCGCGCTCCGGGTGTCGGACAGCGCCCGCCGGAGTGACCGGGCCGGGCAGCGGGTCGGGTCGGCGGCCGGACCATGCCGCCGTGCGCGGCCCGAAGTCGGCGTGTACAGTAATGCCCCGTGCGGCGCTGCGGCGGACGCCAGGCGAGATCGTCGTCTTGGCGCTCGGTGGCGGCGGCATGCAGGTCCGGGTGGCGGAATGGCAGACGCGCTAGCTTGAGGTGCTAGTGCCCGTATAGGGCGTGGGGGTTCAAGTCCCCCCTCGGACACAGATTTTACGCATCGGTGCGCAATCCCTGTGTGGGTGTTCAAGTCCCCTTGAACACCCAGTTCACTGTATTTCATCACTGTCGGTAACCGCCGTGCAGGGGCGAAGGTGGTCGCGATGACCACGTCCGTGCCGCCGGTGGTTCCCAAGTCGATTCCCCGAGGTGCTACTGCCGACCCGGAGACACCGGGCCGCACTCGACAGCCACTTCCCGTGCCAGCCTCGGATGCCCAGTTCGCACGAGCGACCGACACCGTCTACGCCTTGAGCGCGGTCGACAAGCGCGGTCGGATCGGTGATCGCAGCATCGTCCAGGTACTTGGTTGGGCGCCGGGAACTCGCCTGGACATTCGCGAGCGGGCCGGGATCATCATGGTCCGCGCGGCCCTCGACGGCGTCCACCGCATCGACATTCGCGGCTACCTGGTCCTGCCGTTGGCGGTGCGTCGGTGGTGCCGGCTCACGGCCAGGGACCGGGTTCTGCTTGCCGCCGACCCCATCAACAGTGTGTTGGCGGCGCATCCCCTGGCGACGCTTGACCGGCTGCTGGCGGGCGCACACGAAGCCGTGGCAGGGGGTGAGGGGGCGTGAGTCAGAGCATCGCCGGCCGGCCCGAGTTGGAGGCCGCCCGGCTGCTGCTTGAGCGGATGGGCATCTCCCCCGCCGATCTGCTGGAGGTACGGCCGGCCCGTCCGCCGGCTCCGACGTTCGCCGAGTACGTGCCGGTCGTCGCCGCCGCGGTGTCGCCCGGCACCCGCCGGGCGTACGGCACCTACTGGAAGAAGGTGGTGCAGGCATGGGGTGACCGCCGCATCGACGAACCTCTCCCTTCCGAGATCGAGCAATTACGCGCCCAGGTGCAGGCCAACGTGGTGGCGCGACGCAACAACCGGGGCGGCCGGTCCGCGGCCGAGCACGTGGTGGCCGCGTTGCGCTGCCTGTACCGGCGGGCGGTGGCGGACGGGTATCTGGACGCGGCCGACAACCCGGCGTTGAAGGTGAACAAGCCGCGCCGCCTGCCCAGCACGCGGCGGGCGATCGGCGACGCCCGCCTATCGGAGATCAACGAGGTGGCGGTCAGCACCGGCGATGACCCGGGCCTGGACAGTTTGCTGATCCGGCTGCACACCGAGACCGCCTGCCGCCGCGCCGGGGCGCTGGCGCTGCGGCCACGGGATCTGGACACCGACGAGTGTCTGATCTTTCTGCGGGAGAAGGGCGGCACGTCCCGGTGGCAGCCGGTCTCCCCGACCCTGATGCGGCACCTGGTGGCGCACCATGCGGAACGGGGTGACGGCGACCGGGACGGTAGCCTGCTGCGCTACCGAGACGGTCGCCCGTTGACCTACCGTCGCTATGACCATCTATGGGCGCGAATCGGGCAGCACCTGCGGTGGGTGCACACCCAGCAGATCAGTACGCACTGGCTGCGGCACACCACGCTGACCTGGGTGGAGCGCACCCATGGTCATGCTGTGGCCCGCGCCTACGCTGGCCACACCGACGGCGGCGGGAGTGGAGCGACGGCCACTTATGTGCGGGCGACGCTGCAGGAGGTCGCGGCCGCGTTGGCTGCGTTGACCGGCGAGGACCATCCGCTCGCCCCGGAAGTCTAGATCGTTTGGTGGCCTCCCTCGGTCTCACGAGGGGGGCCACCGATTTCATCTAAGGGAACCGGCGCCGTCGTGTTCAGGAGCGGGCCAGCGTGGTGAGGTTCAGACGGAAGCGGAATTGTCCGTGGTTGGATGATCGTGTGCGCTGTTCTCGGATCTGGCCAAGGGGTGCGGCTCGCCGGTGAGCCGGGCCAGAGCGGTGGCGACCTCCTGGATTTCGGCGCGCACGTAGGTCATGGTCGTGCCGATGTCGTTTCTGCCGCTGTGTCCGGCGTAGGCGCGGGCCACCGCGTAGCTACAGGTGCGTTCGACCCAGGTCAGGGTGGTGTGACGCAGCCAGTGGGTGCTGACCTGCTGCGCCGCTACCCAGGGCAGGTGGGTGCCGACGCGGTGCCATAGATGGTCGTAGCGACGGTAGGTCAGCGGCCGACCATCGCGGTAGCGCAGCAGGCTGCCGTTGCGGTCGCCGTCGCCCCGCTCGGCGTGGTGTGCCAACAGGTGCCGCATCAGGGTCGGAGAGACCGGCTGCCAGCGGGACGTGCCGCCCTTCTCCCGTAGATAGATCAGGCATTGGTCCGGATCTAAATCTCGTGGACGCAGCGTCAGCGCCCCACCTCGGCGGCAGGCGGTCTCCAGGTGCAGCCGGATCAGCAGGCCGTCCAGGTGTGGGTCGTTGCCGGTGGTTGCCGCGATGTGGGTGATCGCGGCCAGTTGCGCCTCTGGGATGGCGCGGCGGGTGCTGGCCAGCCGGCGGGGCTTGGCGACCCTGGCTGCGGGGTTGTCAACCTCTCGGATCAGACCATCCATGACCGCGTGCCGGTAGATGCAGCGGATGGCGGCTATCAGGTGTTCGGCGGCGGTGCGGCCGCCGCGGGCGTTGCGGCGCACGACCACTGCGCTGCGGATCTCCTCGGCCAGCCGCTTGATCTCCAGCGGCGTCGGCTCGGTGATTCTCCGGGTGCCCCAATGCTGACGGATCCGTTGCCAGTACGAGTTGTAAACGCGGCGGGTACCTGGTGAGACGGCCTCGGCGACCTGAAAGATGTACTCGTCGAACGTCGGCACCTCCACGGGGGCTGCCGTCGTTTCGGCGAGCAGCTGTTCAGGGGTGATACCAAGCTGCTTCAGCAGGCTGCGTAGCGTCTCCAGCGCGGCGCGCTGTTCCATTGGCCCGATCATCGGCCGGCCTGGCTGTCGTCTGGCTGGCGGTAGCGGACGACCATGTCGTGCAGGGTGGCCATCGGAACTACCAGCAGCTCGTTTCGTCGCGGGTTCGCGGCGAGGAGCACTCGATCTTTGGCGGCGATGCGACACGCGCGCCGTACCGTCAGGGGAAGCCGTAGATGGCCACGCGGGTTGATGCGGACTGTACGACCGGTGCGGGCCACCACGATCGGGCCGCTCGGTCCAGGCTCAATCGCCAACTCGATCGGGTGCCCGGCAGCCCAACCCATAAACCTCAGCGCTGACCGATCGGCCAGCCGCCCATCGCGGTCGACGGGCGTGACCACGCAGCGGATCCCAGCGCCGTCCGCAGCGCCGGGTGGCTCGGGGATCGGCAGTCCCACCATGGGCCGCGGCTCCGGGCCCGTGCCCGTGCGTCGCAGGGAGGTCGGCCTGGTGCCTTCAAGCGATGTGTCCCCGGCATCGCACCAAGCGGTGGTCCGGTCTCTCGCCGGAGTGGTAGGGCCGAAGCCCGCGACCTGTGTTGGGTGGCTGCTGTGGCTACCGCAGGGTATGGCGCGTCGTGACGCGCCGCTCCCGACCTGTTGTGAGCCTCGGTCAGTCATGGTGATCTCCCGCGGCTCGGGGAGCGGGTCGATGTGGCAGATCGTTTCGCTTGTCAACCGGCGGCGACATTCGGGGCCTGCGGCACCGAGCGCGGCGTGTAGCGTGTCGCAGTCAGTCGTCACGACTCCTGCTGGTGTAGACCAGAAGGTCGACGCTGGAGCTCGGACCGTTGTCGCCGGTGAGCCAGTCCTGCCGCGCCGCCTCGACCTCAGACGGGTGGCGTAGTAGAGGAACTGTTCGCCGTCAACGGGTGCGGTGACCGCGACGATCTGCGAGACGTAGGTCAGGCCCGCGGCGCGGGCAGCCGGCAGGAGTTCGGCGAGGTACTCGGCATACGTCGTGCCGGGCTGACCCGGTGCCGCAGGACTGACGGCGAGGATGGTGTCGGCGGTCATGATGAGCCGGCAGGCGGCAAACAGATCAGTGACGCTGGCGGGCGTGCGGGTGGGGTGCGACGGTGGCCATCGCAGGACGACGAGGCTGACCGGGTCGGTGATCGTGTCGAGGTCGGCGACCGTGCTGGGATCGGCGATGGCCAGGTACGAGCGGTACGTGCGCGCGGTGGCGTGTTCCAGGTACGGGTCGCTGTCGAAGTCGACGACCGCGTCGCCGCGTCCGGTGTACACGAGGATGAGTCGCTGCGCCATGCGCGACGCGAGTCGGCTGCCGGCAGTGGCGGGTGCCGTGTCGTCACGGTTGTCGAGCCGCCAGACGGCGATCGGGACATCGCCACCTCCGAGAACGGTGACGTGTTCTCGTGCCTCCTGGTCGGACAGGTTGGGACGGACTACGCCGCTGGGCGTGGAGTGAGGCTTTGCAATCATGTGCGGGTGGCCCCCGCGCTGACTGGCCGTGTTCGCACCTACAAATGGCCCTGCCAGACCGGCACAGACCATCCGCTCATGTCGTCGCTTACCCAACAGAATCCCAACAGGTCGGGGCTTGTCGGGGCGGCACCCGCCCAACAGGTCGCGCCGCGACGCCCAACAGGTCGTCGGCGTCGACCCAACAGCCCTGACTGTTGGCAAGCATTCGCTGTTAGCCAACAGCGAAAGCCGCTCCTGCTTTGGCTACCCAACAGCAGGCATCGTGTGGCGGTCGACCAGACAGCAATCTCAGGGGGCAGCCACGCCGGAGCCGGGGTTAACTGGTCGAGGCGGCAGGCGTTGACTCGGTAACGCATCGCCGCGACCCAACAGGGATGACTGCGGTCCAACAGCGTATGGCCGCGCGAGCCCGTCGCTCCTGCCGACGGCGCGACTCAACATCTGGTCGCGGCGACCCAACAACGAGTGGCCCCCGACCCAACAGCAAGTCGCTGCTGCGGATGCGACCCAACAGCGACCCAACAGCGATGCGCTGTTGGGTCGCTGTTGGGTCGCGGGTCCACGCCGGACGTTGTGTTGGCCACCCAACAGCGGACGTTCGTGGGCAAGACACCGGAGCGAGAAACGGCCGGTGTCGGCGCCCCGGGGGATCGGGGCGCGGCCGGCCTGAGTGGCCGTGTTCGCCCCCAATCATCGATGGCTGGAAGGAGCGACGCTCCCACGGCCCTGCCCCGATCCCTGGTGCGCCACCTCAACCCCATTCCGAGCCCCGCACGCGGGGCGGGGAGGCGCCCGCCATGTTCCGCCGCAACGGTGGTCTGCGCCGTTTGGCCACTGGCGGCGACCCGATCGAGATCGAGAAGTCAACTCCGCCCTAAGAACGCCCTCCTCGGTTACGTGCTAGCGGTCCTCGCGCCGGTTCTGCACGCGATCGTGCAGGGCTGGATCGGGGGCTGACATGGACGACTGGTTCGTCAAGCAGCTGATCGGCTCCATCCTCCAGTGGTTCGCCGAAACGGAGTCCGGCGTACTGAACGCCTGTGGAACTGCTGTCGGCCACCGTGTCCGTCAGCCCTGACGTGACCACCCCGCCACAGGTCACCGCGTTCGCCAGCACGTCGCTGGGCCAGTGCGGTTCGGCGGGCAGTCGCCCGTGCGGTGGCAGGCACCGCCAGAAATCGATCGGCGAACCCCAGCTCGCCCGCGGAGCCGACAACCCCTCCGCGGCGACGATCCCGACTCGGTCGACCCAACAGCAACCCAACAAGACCCCCGCGTAATCCAACAGACGCATTCGGCAACGCCCGGATATGAGGCCGCTCATTCTCCAGACCGCTGTAGGCAGTACTCATACACCGTCGGCGGTAGGCAGCGAGGTTCCTCAGCGGCCCAGGGGAAGCCGCCGAGGAACCGCATCAGCGTACGCTCAGCCACCATCCGGTCACCAAAGTGGAATCCCAGGCGACACCGGTCCGGTCCCGCTCTGCCGCCCCGGCCAGGATGTGGTCCTCGCATCGGCCACCGACCCGGCCAGTGCCCGGGCGCCGTACTGCCGGGGCCAGGCCGACCACCCTCACCCAACAGCCCAGGTAGGAGCCGTCCTCTCCGCGAACAGCAAATCCCGACAGTTCCCTGAGGGGAACTCGCGGAGGGGGAACGGAGGTTGGTGATCTTTGCGGTGCCCCGGACGAACGTGAGGGGTCGTGCTCTCTACGACCACCCCTCGCCGTGCGCCCACTCACACCTGCATCGACATCTCGCACCGGCCACTGCCTCAACGCCCGATGGCCGTCGTCTCTTGGCCGCGGCTATCGGCGTGCTGGCCATCACCGGGCATCCTTGCGAGCCGAGGCGCCGACGCGCGGTCGCCCAGGTCGGACAGCCGAGGCCGCCGTCGCTCACTGGCGCTGGGCGGGCGCATTTGTAGGAATGGGTCCGGCGTGTGGACCGGCGCGTTGGACGATCACCTCGGTTAGCGTGCGGGGATGACTGTGCGGTCGTCCCGTCGTGGTGGTGTCGCTCGTTGGCGGGCGCCAGCGAAGCCTAGGCCGCCGTCGTCGCTGGACCTCGCAACCATGGAGGACCATGCTCTCGACGACGAGGCGACGTTCCGACGACTCGGCTTCTTTGATCTGGACATGTCGGCGCAGTCCGCAGATGGCGTCGAGTTCGCACAGTGTCGCTTCAGGGGCTCGGACCTGAGCGGTGGCCATCTCGACGGTGGGACCTTCACCGATTGCCTGTTCGAGCGTACGAACCTGGCGAACCTGCGGGCGGAGAAGTCGTCCATGCTCCGAGCGCGGTTGTCTGCCAGCCGGATGACGGGGCTGCACTGGATCAACGGGGCTGTGCGGGACGTGACGATCACGGCGTGCAGGCTCGACCTGTCCTCGTGGCGGTTCACGGACTTCGCCAGCGTCTTGTTCGAGGACTGCAACCTGACCCAGGCGGATTTTCAGAACGCGGATCTGAGCGGGGTACGGTTCACGAACTGCGACCTGACAGCGGCCCAGTTCTCGCAGGCAACCATGGCGGGTACGCGGTTCGCCAACTGCAACCTGGCTGGGATCGGCGGCGTGACGAGCATGAGCGGGGCCGTCATCGCCCATCAGGATCTCATTGCCTTGTCGTACACCCTGGCGGCAGCGCTGGATATTCATATCGAGGATGTCGGCGGCGAGTAGCGACGGTCACGCATCCTACGGACGCACGTCGGGGGCGTCTTTGCTGACGAGGTAGGGGCCGACCTGCATGTGTCGCAGCTCGGAACGGTCCAGAACGGCGAGCGCCTCGCCTGCGGTACGGACGATCGGGTGCCCGTGCAGGTTCAACGAGGTGTTGAGCAGAGCTGCGCGACCAGTGCGGCGTTGGTAGGCGGTGAGGATGCGGGCGAGGCCGGTGTCGGCGTCGTCGGGGACGATCTGCGGCCGGCAGGTGAGGTCGGCAGGGTGCAGGGCGGCGATCATCTCCGGCACCGCTGCCGGCTGGGCGGGAAAGGCCATCATCATGTACGGGCTGTCGATCCGTTTGGGGTTGTCGAGGTAGTCGTGCTGGCGGCTGGCGAGGATCGCGGGAGCGAACGGCATCCAGAAGTCGCGTTGCTTGACGAGGCGGTTGAGTACACGGGGTAGGTCCGCGTTGCCAGGGTCGGCGAGGATGGACCGGTTGCCGAGGGCGCGGGCGCCGAACTCCATGGGTCCTGCGCACCGGCCGACGATCTCTCCGCTGGCGAGGAGGTCGGCGACGGTCCCATCGATGTCGGACGGTCGTCGAACATTCCACTTGATGCCGCTGAGGGCCGCAGTGGCTTGTGCGTCGGTGACATCGTCGCCGAGGTAGCAATCGCCCAGCGGCTCAACTACGTCGTGACCGCCGACGTTCCTGCTAGTGAGGTAGAAGGCGCCGATGGGCAGGCTTTCGTCTCCGCAGGACGGGAACGCGGCGAACGTGCGGACCTCCGGTAGGGCGGCGATGCGCCCGTTGGCCTTGACGTTCATGAAGACGCCACCGCTGGCGAGGACGTCGGAAATGCTGGTGTGCGTGATGGCGGCGGCGGTCCAGGCGCACATCAGGTCTTCGGTGAAGCGTTGGAGGCCGGCGAAGACATCGTCGAACCGGTGCCGGTGGAGCTGGCGACGGATGGCCGGCCAGGACTGTTCCAGACTGACGCCCGTGTTGCGGACGAACCGGAGGCCGCTGGCGTCGAGGGTGAGGTAGCGGGCGTAGATGGCGGCGACCGCAGCGGCCCGTTCGGGGTTGGCGTAGGGCGCCATCCCCATGAGCTTGTATTCATCCTCGTGCGGGGTGAAGCCGTACGCGTGGGTGGTCCAGAAGTAGAGCAGGCCGACGGAGTTTCGTAGGTCGGTGCGGGCGATCTCGCGGTGTTGGCCGTTCTGCCAGAGGGAGACGGTGGCGCAGGCACCGTCTCCGAACCCGTCGCAGGTCAGTACCAGGTACCGGCTACGGGGGTTGGCGCGAAGGCCGTAGTAGGCGGTGGCGGCGTGGGTGAGGTGGTGGTCGGTGAAGGTGACGGGCGCGGTGATTCCCACGTCGGCCAGGTGTGCTCGGATCCGGTTCTGCACGGCCGGGGATTCGTCGGCGAGCAGCGCCATCTCCTGCTCTGCGCGGTCAGGGCGGACGTGGAAGGCCGCGAGTCGGCGAAGGAACTCCTCGCGGGGGCAGTGCTCGGTGGAGCCTGATCGGGATCCGTAGGCGACGTGGGTGATGTCTTCGGGCTTGGCACCGAGCCGGTCGAGGCAGGCGGTGACGGCCTGGGTCGGGAAGCCCATGTAGCCCTTGATGCCGGTCAGACGCTCTTCTTGGACGCAGTACAGCAGCCGTCCCGCGCTGCCGATGGCCGCGGCCGAGTTCGCGCCGGCGTAAAGGCCGAGAACGAGGTTCGTCATCGGGCGGCTCCGGTGGCGGTCGTGGTGGGGATGCCGAGGGCGGCGGTCAGCCATCGCCACTCCGCGATTTTCAGCTCGGCGAGGACCCTCAGATCGTCATCGCGGCTCTCCGATAGCCGTGGCAGGACGGGTGTCACGTTCTGGACGAACCAGGCGGCGAGCGCGTCGTAGAGGTCGGCGACGTCCGGTCTGGCGAAGCGGAAGGCACGACGGAACGGGGCGGCGTCAAGCAGGCCCGCGCCACGGATGTGCCGTTCGGCGACAGTACCGGGGATGACCAGGAGCCGGCTGCGGGCCATGAATTGCGGTATCCGGTGGCGGCCGAAGCGTTCGATGGCGGCGAGTTCCAGTCGTAGTCCTTCGATGGTCTGCCAGGGGTGCCAGAGGATGTAGCTGGCGACGGTGGTGATGCCAGCAACGTCCGCTGTCGGGGTACGGCTTGGAGTGCAGAGCTAGGTACAGCTGATCTTGCAGAGGTGCGCACTGTTTGTCCGTCGTCAGCGGGTGACTGAGGGTGAGGCTGCTCGGGTCGTGATCGGGCAGGCGTGGGGCGGCTGGCGGTGGGGGCGATGGATGAGCAGCGGTGGCTGGATGTGCGCCGGTTCCGGGCGTTGCACGAGGCTGGTGCGAGCGTCTCGGAGATTGCTCGTGAGACGGGCCTGAACTGGCGGACGGTGAAGAAGTACCTGGCTGCTGGTGGCGGTGAGGTGGTGCCGCCGGTTGCGGCGCGGCCGGCTCGTGGGCAGCTGATCGACGTGTTCGCGCATGTGGTCGATGCGTGGCTGCGGGCGGAGTTGCTGCTCAAGGGCACGGTGATCCACGAACGCCTTGTTGAGCAGTACGGGTTCACCGGCAACTACCAGCGGGTGAAGTTGTATCTGCAGCAGGCCCGGCCGCGGATCGCCGCGGAGCTGGGGATCAGCCCGGATCAGCTGGCCGGGCTGCACCGCCGGTTCGAGGTCGTTCCGGGTGCGCAGGCGCAGGTGGACTGGGGTGACGAGGGCGGCATCCTGGCTCACGTCGGGATCGCGAAGGTGTACTCGTTTCACATGGTGCTGTCGTACTCGCGGGATCCGTTCTGCTGCTTCACCACCAGCCAGGACCTGGCCGCGTTCTGGGAGTGTCACCGGCGGGCGTTCGCGCACTTCGGCGGCGTTCCCGGGACGATCGTCTACGACCGGACCAAGACCGTGGTCCGCCGGCACGTCGCCCCGGGCCAGGCGGTTCCGCTGCACCCGGAGGCGGTCGCGTTCGCCGGGCACTACGACTTCGACATCGATGTGCTGGCCGCCTACCGGCCGACTGGCAAAGGGCGGGTCGAACGGCAGGTCACCATCGTCCGTGATCATGTCCTGGCCGGGCGGGCGTTTGCGTCGCTGGCCGAGCTCGACGCCACGTTCGTGGCCTGGGTTCCGCAGCGGCGGGCCGTGCGGCATCGCACCCACGGCGAGATCATCGGCGTGCGGGCGGTCCGTGACCACGCCGCGCTGCGACCGATCCCGGCCAGGGCGTATGTGGTCGCCGACCGGCATCTGCGGCACGTCGGCAAGGACTGCCTGGTCGCCTACGCCGGCAACCTCTACTCCGTGCCGGCCCGCCGGGTCCGCCACCGCCAGCTCGTGGAGATCCGGGCGACCGCCGCCACCATCACCATCCACGCCACCGTGCCCGGTCTGGACGGCGCCACGTTGCTGGCCACACACCAGCGGGCCGTGGGCCGCGGCGCCCGCGTCGTCGACGAAGCCCACTGGGACGGTCTGCCCGACGGACACACCCGTGCCGTCACCGCCGGCGACCCCGACGGTGGGCAGCCAACCACACGCCGACCGGCCCGCCATGCAAGCGGCCAGGGGCCGCTGCAAGCCCTGCTCAACCGGGCCGCCGCCGCCCAGGTCGCCGTCGAGGCCCGCCCGCTGTCGGTCTATGAACAGATCGCTGCCGCCAGCCCGTTCACCAACCGCCCACACCTGAAGGACGTCTCGAAGTGAGTGAGCTGGTCACCAACCGCATCCACGCCAGCGCCACCAAACTCGGCCTGCCTCACCTGGCCAAGACGCTGCGGGAACTCACCGGCCGGGCCGACACCGAGGCCATGGGCTACCTGGAGTTCCTCGACCTCGTCCTGGAAGAGGAACTCGCCGTCCGCGACGAACGCCGCTTCCGCGCCGGGCTGCGCCTGTCGAAGCTGCCGCACCACAAGACCCTCGACGACTACGACTTCAGCTTCCAACCCGATCTGGACCCCCGCAAAGTCCGTGACCTCGCCACCCTCGCGTTCGTGCAGGCCAAAGCCAACGTCGCTCTCCTCGGCCCACCCGGTGTCGGCAAGACCCACATCGCGGTGTCCCTCGCGGTCGCCGCCTGCCGAGCCGGGTTCACCGTCTACTTCACCACCCTCGACGACATGGTCCGCCACCTCACCGCCGCCGACGCGATCGGCCGACTGGCCCGCAAGCTGCAGACCTACCTACGCCCCACCGTCCTGGTCATCGACGAAGTAGGCTACCAACCCCTCGAACGACCCGAGGCCAACCTCGTCTTCCAAGTGATCTCGAAACGCTACGAGAAGGGCTCCACCCTGCTCACCTCGAACAAAGGCTTCGGCGAATGGGGCCAAGTCTTCGGCGACGAGGTCCTGGCCACCGCCATCCTCGACCGGCTCCTGCACCACTGCGACGTCGTCCCCATCAACGGCCCCAGCTACCGACTCAAGAACCGCCTCACCGCCATCGAGAACGTCGCCTGATGCCCACCCCGACCAACCCGGACGACCCCGCGACCACCAACGACACCCACCACCGCAACCTGCTGCAACTCCTGCTCCAGATCTGCGAGGACTTCCTCACCCACACCGGCCCGGCAACCCACCACGAGGTCGACATCCTCCTACGCGCCCGCGGCATCACCGGCGGACCCGGATGGCTGATCGACATGCTCGGCCTCACCCGCCTACACCTGCAAGACGCAACCCACCGTGACGAACAAGGCGCCCACCACGACACCTGACCTCTGCAAGATCAGCCGTACTCACCTCTGCACTCCAACGAGTACCCCGACATCCGCCGCCCCCACCACTTCATGGAGGTGACCGACATCTTGGCGTTTGCCGTACAGGCGGTGCAGCGTGTCGGGGTTGAAGGATTCGGCGCCGATCAGGATGACGTCGACACCGGCCGCCGCGAGCACGGTCAAGATGTCCGGGTCGAGGGTTTCGCTGCGGATGTTGAGGCTGATTCGCAGCCGCCCGGCCAGGCCACGCTGGTGTAGTTCGTCGAGCAGCTCGGCTGCGCGTTGGGCGCAGGCGGCGCGGGTGCCGCCGAAGTCGGTATCGGCGAACGCGAACCGGGTCGCGCCGGTCAGGTGATGCAGGTGTGCGATGTCGGCGACCGCCGCCGTCATCGGCAGCCGGGTCCAGCCGCCGCCGAGGTCGGCGTTGTAGGCGCAGAAGGTGCACCGGCTGCGGCAGCCCCGGCTGGCGCTGACCGACACCACCGCGTCGGGCTGGTAGGGCACGTCCGCGTCGGTGAGTGCGGTCAGCGGGGTGTGGCCGGTCAACTGGGCTGCGGCGTCGGCCATCACGGCGGCGACTGTAGCGTTCTTGATCGCCATCGGATGCTGACCGAGGCTGATGGTGTGGTCGACGGCCTGGTGGTGGCGCAGCTCGGTGGAGGCGCTGGTTGCCAGAGGACCGAAGCCGACGACCGGGATCTGGTGTCGGGCCCGGGTCGCGGCCAACTCGTCGGCGATGCTGCGTAGTCGTGGCCCGTAGGCGTCGGAGGTCCACAGGTGGACCAGCAGCACGTCGAACGGCCCCTGGTCGGCGATCACGTCATCGAGGGCGGTGGCGCGGCGGGTGCGGTAGTAGGCGTCGAGTAGCGTGCTGTGGTGGCCGGCGGCTCGCAGGTGAGCGTGCAGGGCGAGGGCTTCCCCGTCGACGTGGCGCTGTTTGAAGTGCAGCTCGGACAGGGCGGGCGCGTACAGCAGCACCCGCGCCCGGGTACTCGGGGTCGGCTGGGTCAGCATTCGCAGCGCCGGCACGGGGTCGGCACCTCCCCTCGGAAGGCGGCCAGGATCGGCGAGGCGAACCAGACCTGATCCAGGTCGTCGGTGAGCAGGCTGCCGCACCGCTGGGCAGGATTCTCGACACCGAAGATGCAGGGGTATATATCGGCGCGTTGGTCGACGGCGAAGCCGACCGACCCGTTGCCGCAGGGTTGCCCGGGGTTGACGGTCTCGATCTCGACCCGGTGCGCGTCGGCCAGGCGGGCACACTCGGCGCGCAGTTCGTCCATGATCTCGGAGTCGGAGAGTGTCAGGTCACGGCTGGAGCGTCCGACGGGCTTCTGCGGAAAGAACTTGAACCGGCGGCACCCGTGCGCGATGCCGACCTGGACGACCTGCTCCAGCTCACCGATGTTGATCTTGTTGACGACGGTGTTGATGACCACGTCGCAGAACTCGCTGATCCGGTCGATCCCCGTCAGGGTGCGGGCGAAGGAGCCGGGGGCGCCGCGGATCAGCTCATGGGTGGCCGGCGTGCCGCCGTCGAGGGAGACCTGCACGCTGCCGATGCGCAACCGGCGTAGCCGGGCGATGACGCGTTCGGACAGGACGGTCGCGTTGGTGCTGACCCCGAACCCCATCCCCCGGCCCAGGATCTCTTCGGCGATGGCGAAGAACCCGTCACGCAGGAGGCTTTCGCCGCCGGTGACGTAGATGTCGAGCACGCCGTAGTCGTCGAGCTTGCCTACCAGTGACAACCACGTCGGCACATCGAGGAGGAAGTCGTCAGCTTGCGGTCCGCCGGAGCAGTAGCAGTGCAGGCAGCGCTGGTTGCAGCGGGTAAACGGCTGCAGATGAACCCACAGCGGTTTCAGCACCGGCACGGTGGGGGTCTGGGCGGCGATCCGCGACGCGACCGCGTCGATGGCGTCCGTGTCGACCGGCATGGCCGGGCCGTCGACCGGCACGAGGATGCCTTGGGCGAGCAGTTCGGTGGCGTGGTGCGCCCACGCGGTCAGGTCGATACCCAGGCGGGACTGGGCGTGTGTCGCCTCGGCTTCGCCGAGTTCGGTCGGGCGCGGGGTCTGGTGGAGCAGGGTGAGCGCCGTTGCGGCGGGAGGCAGTCGGTGGATGCGACGTGGGTGGGTGTTCCAGGCCAGGGCGCCGAAGTGTTCGTGACGCAGCCGAAGACCGGTGGCGGTGCTCACTGCGAGTGGGACCTGCGGTGGCGCTGGCATGGGAGACCTCCGGAAATCGGGTGCTGGGCGCCAGGGCGCCGGGCGCGTCAGGGGATGCGCGTCCGGCGCCCCGGCTGTCAGGAACGTTGTGTGTCAGCCCGGCTCCGGGACCAAGCCGGGCGGGTGGGTCAGGGCAGCCGCTCGGTCGTGGCGACCGTGCCCGAGTAGGTGCGGTGGCCCAGCGACAGGGACGCGTCCGCCACCGTGGCGAAGCTCGTCACCGCGTCCGAGGGCCCCTCGGTTGCGCTCGTCGCGGTCGGGACGGTGCCGCGCCCGAACTGTGACGCCGTCTCGGTCACGCCCGCGTGGGCCGGGTAACCTGGTGCCATGTCATCCTCCTCCGGTTCTTGAAATCTGACGGGGTGGTCGCCCCGCCATATCCATTAACACGTCTTTGCGGCCTCGGCGCTAGGGATGCGATTCGCACAAATACACAGGATGATTGTTGTGCGATTGGATTTGCCGGGCGCGTTCCGACAAAAGACAGCGACTCCCCACGCAAGGCAAGCTGGCGCCTCACGGACAACTATTGACTGCGGGCACGCCGGACTCGTCGACGCCTGCCGTCGCTGGCCTCCCGCATTTTGTCAACCACAGGCCACAGGTTCAGTAACTCACCCCCCGCCCCCAACACGTCGTCGCACCGTCGAGCAAGCTCCTGGGTGGGCCATCGCTCGGCGCGCTCCACCGCTCCGACAATTTCCGGGCTGTGGCGGATCAATCGCGCAAGAGCGTTCTGTGACAGCCTCTTGCGCACCCGAAGATCACGCAGACGAGCGCCGAAACGGTCGCGCGGCGATCGTTCCGGTGTCAATGCCTTCAACGGTCGCGCCATCGTCATCTTTCCTGCCGAAACGGCCACTAAGGTACGGCCGCTTGATTCGTTTCCTGCTCAGCAATCCTCGCCGCCCTCCACCGCCGGCACTGGTCGCCACATCAGGCAGATTCGGCTTCCGTTGGGGACCGTGACGGCACAGGTTGGGCTGTAGCCGAGTGCCCGGTAGAACTCGCGGGCGGAGTTCGTCGCAGCATCCGCGTACGTCGGGACCTCGGCCCTGTCGAGCCTCGCCAGATGGTGTTGCACCAGCAGCCGACCGATTCCGCGTCCTCTTAGGCCAGGAGTCACTGCGACGAACGCCAAGTGCTCGTAGCCGGCAGGCTCTCGGTACATGTCGAGTTGCTTGCCCAGCACCGCGAACCGGTGACTGCTGCTGCCAGCGACAGCGAGAAGCCTTGACTCGTAATCCAGCGGAGGAGGCAGGGGTCGATGACGGTCGAACCACACAGCGACAGCGGTGCCATCACGTAAGACCTCGACCGTGCCATAGAACAAGGCGTGCTCGACGTGTATGCGGGCGACCTCTCCGAGGATCGTTCGCCGTTCCCTGCGGTTAGGAACGAGCCACGCCGCCTGATCAAGATCACACCACGCGTCGGCGATGATCCGGGCAACGGCGTCCACATCCGCCGCCTCAGCATGCACGAATCCTGGGGGGTCGCTCACCGCCGCCGTGCCTCCATATCTTTCACTCCGGCCAGACACCCGCCAGATTCGGGTCTCGGTATATGCGTTGAGCCGATTACGTACCAGGTAGCGATCGGCGCCCGTGCTCGAAGAGCTGATATTGAAAGAGTGCGGGTGGTTGATTGTTCAAAGACTCTTGATGCGCAAGCAGCGCGCCTGTTGTGCGATCGAAGACGAGCGTGGTGGTCGATGGGCCGCCATTCAGGCTGACAGCGACACCGGCCCGACCGGCAACATCGGTGACCTCGCCCTCGTAACGCAAGAATGGAACGGGCGCCGGCACACGAAGAACCGCTGCCCGCTGGCGGTGGTCGAGGTATAGGGGCCGGCGTGCGAGTCATCGGACTTGGGATCGATTCGCGCGGCGAGTGCGCACAGCCAATCGCTTACGCTCGGGCGGACGGGTAGTGACGGCGCGACCGGAGGTGGCGTCGATGCTGCCTGGTGCAGGACCGACGTTTCCCCTTCCGGTGGCTGCACGATCACAGCCGTTGAGGCAATGAAGGCGAGGGTAGTCCCGGCGGCTAGCGCGAGAACGCCGAGGCGCCCTGGAGGGCTCAACGTTGACCTGGTGCTCATGATCTCACATCCTTCTTTGGGTGATGAGTCGACACCGCTTAAGGGTTTGGTCCTTGGAAGTGGCGCATCGATTCAGGACCGGCGCCTGTGGCCGTCAGCAGCGGCGAGGGCAGGTCGATGTCGGCGGCGACGAGTCGGTGGTCCGACGGAACTACGCCGCCGGGATCGGGGACGTGGACCTTGTAGCTATCGGCAATCACGTAGGGCGCCATGGCATCGTTGACCAGCAGCCAGTCGATGAGGCACGGCCGTTTCATGATCGATAGTGGCGTTGAGTGACGATGCCCGCGTTGGCGTGTCGGATATGGACGAAGCTCCGTTGAGTCCAGGTCTTTCCACAGATCTGGTTCAAACGGAGCTTCGTCGTGCCGCAGTCTGCCACCCTCATCGCCGATCCGTCGCCCGTGCCGCTGCCCGAGGACGTCTCGTTCACGCCTTCGTGTCACGGTCTGCTCGATCTGCTGCTCGCCGTCGGCGACGGCCGGTCCGACCAGGGCCGTGATCATCCGGTCGCGGTCGTGCTCGCGCTGGTCGCGGCGGCCACGGTCGCCGGCCTGAAGGGCTACACCGCTATCAGCGGCTGGGTCGCCGACGTGCCTGCTGAGATCCTCGACAGCCTGTATACGCGGGTCGAAGCCCGCCCCGGTGCACGACCGTCACGCTCGACACTGTGGCGGGTATGCACCGACACCGACGGCGATGTCCTGGACGCGGTGATCGCCGAATGGACCACCGCCCAGCGCACCGGCACCGGCACCGGCACCGGCGAACAGGATTCCACCAGCAGCGATACACCGGCACAGATCCGTCTGGACGGCAAGACCGTACGCGGCGCCGTCGACGCCGACGGCGAGCAACTGCATCTGCTGTCCGCCCTGGCCGGATCGCCCGGCCCGGACCCGGCCGCCGTCATCATCGCCCAGGCCCCGACCGACGGCGCCAAGACCCGCGAACCAGAGACCGCCCGCGCCTTGCTGGAGACCCTCGATTTGCGCGACGCGACCGTCACCGCCGACGCCCTGCATACCGTCAAGGCCACCGCCGAGCTCATCCACCAGCAAGGCGGCCACTTCGTGCTACCGGTCAAAGAGAACCGGCCCGCGCTGTTCGATGCTCTCAACGTCCTGCCCTGGGCCGACACGCCGATCGGTTACGAGAGCACGGAAACGGGGCACGGCCGTACCACCCGCCGCACCATCCGGGTCCTGCCCGCCCCGCCCGGCCTGCCGTTCCCCCACGTCAGCCAGGTCTGGCTTATCGAACGCTACGTCACCACCGGCGACGGCAAGCAGTCCGCCGCCGCGCAACTCGGTGTCACCAGCCACCCCGCCGAGGCCGCCGGCCCGACCGAGATCGCCGCGTTCAACCGCGGCCAGTGGACCATCGAATCCCTGCACTTCATCCGCGATACCTGCTACCGCGAGGACCACTCCCGCGTGCGCACCCGCTCCGGCCCACGCGTCCTCGCCTCGCTACGCAACCTCGCCATCAACGCCCTACGCCTGGCCGGCCGCACTGATATCACCGAAGCCACCCGCTGGGCCAACCGCGACATGACCAGGCCATTCACCATCCTCGGCCTCACCGGATGATGTTGAAACGGCCGTGGTCGATGAGGAGACCGCCACCAGCATCGACGCCAGCGTTGACGGTCGGCAGGATCGGTCGATTGGGGTTCCTCTGCCAAGCCATCTCGGCAATGGCGTAGAGACCGCAACCATCTTGTCGAGTTTGGGTCTCCGTATTCCAGGTACCGAGGAGGTAGTCCATTGCGCGGGTGTCTGGCCCCCACTTGCCGTCGGGCCCGAGGATGCCTTTGTGGGATCGGTGACTGAAACCCGCAGCCATCCAGTCCCTCTGTGGCAGGTGGTCGCCCGACGCCGTGGCGTTCAAATCGCCACCTCCAATTACAGGAAGCGGCTGCCGGTCGCCGTATCGGCTCAGTCGTCTTGCTTCCTCCAAGCGGACATCGCCGGAGAGCGGTTCCCAGTGGTTAACGAAGGCCAGAAACTCTGTCCGCTCCTCAGCGATCCGACCGCTTTCACGTACTGCGAATCTCGCGACGTTGCGCTGATCCTCGTATGCCCCTGGATCGTCCTGATTCCACCAACACCGAAGTACTAGAACGTTTGGGTTGTAAAAGATGGCAGGCGGGAGTGGGCCGCGGTGCATCGATCCGAGCTCGACCGAGTACGGCACTCCCAGCTCGTCCGACAGCGCTTCCGCTGCCGCGTACTTGGCCTCGCCTGCCTGGTCGCGATAGTTCTTCGCCTCACAGAAGAAAATCAGGCTCGGCGGCTCGTTGACATCGGCGAAGGCAGCCTGAAGCTTGGTGAAGTTGTATGTCCCATCGGCGGCGCGCCCGCCATTTTCATAGTTGAACAGCGCGACGGATATACGCATGGTGACCTCTCGACGGACCGGTGGGTGGGTGGGCGGGCGGGCTGGCTGCGCCGGGCGTCCGGGTGCGCAGTGCCCGGGGCGCCGGCGGCCGGGGCCGGTGGGAGACTCGCCGGCCCCGGCTTTGGTTACAGCGCTATGAGCATCAGCGCGAGCAGCCGCTGCTTGAGCGTGCGCTTGGCCAGCCAGCGCTTCAGAGCACCACCTCGACGCGTCGCTGGCGCGTCGGGGTGGTCTTCAATCTGGTGGACTGCCACAGTCATGGATCTCACCTCCTCTCCCGGCTTGTGGCTCAGTTCGGTGGGCCGGCGCCTGACCTACGGACGCCGGGTATCCGCTGCCGGCGGCAGCGAAGTCTGTGATGGATCGGCTGGCCTGACGCCGGCCCGTCTCGTCGCCGGGGGACGCCGAGACGGGCCGGCTGCCTGGGCCGACTAGTGGAAGTCGCCCCAGGCGAAGGCACGGCCAGCGGCCGATGGCGTAACGCCACCGGCGCGAGCCGGCGCCGGCGGCACCGTCCAGGTCCGAGTGACCTCGGAGATCCACAGGCGGTAGTGCGTCATACACCAAAGCGGAAGAGCGTTCCCGTCGGCGAGTGCATTACCCCGAGTCATTAGCCCTCGCTGAGGAGCGGAAGTTGCGGATTCGATCGGATGGGTTCTTGGCAGTCGCGCCACATAGGGACGATTTGGCCTCCCTCTGCCGGTAGCGTGATGGGTTCTCGGTTGACATAGCCGTGGGCACTCAGCAGGCGCCGTCCGGCAGTGGTGAGGACATGGCCGCAGGTGGGTTCCCCAAGACGCCTGGGGTGTTCGGAGCGGTAGCGCAGCAAAGCGTCGGCATGTCCCTGCCGCTGATGGTCAGGATGGGTGGCGAGGAAGACGAGTTGGGTGTGCGCCTGAGTGGGATGGTGATTGGCGAGCTGCTCGTCCAGGTGCTGGAATTGGTGGAGGTACTCGCCGCAGGCGGCGGTGAGTCGCCTCCGGTAGTCGACCGGGCCGGGTGTCTCGCGGTCGTGGGGAAGCCAGACAGCGACGGCGGTGCGGTTGTCGAGGAGGTGGATGTCTCCCCAGAGGAATGCGTGCTCGGTCCATATCCGAGCCCATGCGGCCAGGACCGGTTCGCGGCGGCCCGCGTCAGGAACGAGCCATGCGCCGAGCGGCTGCGGGGCGATGGCGGCGGCGATGAGTGCAGATGCGTCAGGTATCTCGACGGCAGTGGCTCGACCGACGCGCAGGAGTTGGTTCACGGCTTGCCCCCGTCCGCGCTCGGGGCCTGGGCATGCGGATCGCGAAGCATCGGCCAGATCTGTGGTCCGTTGTCCGGTAGCTGAACTGGCCCGTCATTTCGGTACCCGTGGCGCAGGTACAGTGCGCGGTTGCGGTGGTTGCTGGCTTCCAGGTATGCCGGTAGCCCGAGCGTGGCGAGCTGGGCATGGTGGTGGCGGAGCAGGGTTCCACCGATCCCCTGTTGCTGTCGGTCGGGGGCAACGGCGAGGAAGGCCAGGTAGTGGTGAGGCCAGGTCGGGTGATGCTCGGCGAACACGTCGGCCAGCAGGTCGAAGCGCCGCCACCAGCGACCGCATCCGGCGATGAGGCGCCAGTCGGCATTGGGATCCGGCATCGGATCGGTCATCGAGTACCAGATGGCGACGCCGGAGAGGTCGCCAGTGACGTGGACCATGCCGTGCTGGAGTGCGTGCTCCACCCAGATCCCGAAGTAGTTGCGGTAGATGGCAGGGCGGGCAGTGTCGTCAGGCACGAGCCAGTCCGCGAGCGGGCCGTCATGGAAAGCCACGGCCAGCAGGCTGACGAGATGCTGCTGATCGTCGGCCCTTGCGTGGCGGATCACCGCCGGAGGTGCAACACGGGTCATCAGGATCGGTCCATTTCCTCGGCTCCGGCGGGGATCGAGCGGGCGAGCGGGGCCAGGGCCCTGGCGGTGACGCTGCGCGCGCCCAGGCCGATCCCCTCGTACACGGCAGGTCTAAGCACGCGCAGGAGCAGCGCCCAGCCGATCCCGATCAGGGCAGCGACCGCATAAGCGACGGGGAAGATCCACCGCAGCGGCGAGGACGGCTCGACGCCAAGGAGCGTGGCGAAGTCGTCGATGGTCGCCCACAGCACGAGGCCCAGGAGGCCGGTCGCGAGGCCCGGAGCGACCAACCATCGCCACCAGGTCTCGCCCCGCCGCTGGAAGATGAAGAAGCCGACCACGGCGGCCGAGGTGCTGGCCATGAGGATCAGCACACCGAGGCCACCGGTCACGGTCACCCAGAAGAACAGGTGCTTGATCGGGTCGGCCTCGGCTACTACGTAGCCGACCAACACCGCCAGCGCAAGCACGGTCTGGGTGAGCGATCCTGCGGCGGGAGCCCCGCTACGACGGCTCGTCCGCCCCAGCCACGCCGGGACGACCCCTTCCCGGCCGAGGGCGAAGGTGTAACGGGCCACTGTGTGGTGGAAGCTGAGTACGGCAGCGAACAGACTGCTGATGAAGAGCACCTGTCCGACGGTGACGGCAAAGCGCCCCACGTGTGGTTGGACGAGGTTGAAGATGAGGTTTGTGCTGTCTTCGGTCGCTGCGGCGACAATGCGGTCGGGGCCGGTGGCGACCGACATGGCCCACGCGCTGAGTCCGTACAGCAGGCCGGTGATGGCAACCGCGATGTAGGTGGCACGCGCGACCGTGCGCTTCGGGTCCCGGGTCTCTTCGGCGAAGACTGTGGTGTTCTCGAAGCCCACGAACCCGGTGAGCGTCGTGACTAGGGCGGCGCCGATTCCGGGGGCGACCAGATGTGCTGGAGATAGCGTGGCTAGGCTCAGGCCCGTACCGGGTGCGGGATGCGCGAGCATCACGACGTCGAACAGCACCGCGATGAGGATCTCGGCGCTGAGCACCACCGCCAGGACTCGACCGTTGAGGTCGACCCGCAACACGCCTAGGACAGCCACGGCCGCCCAGGCGGCGAGCGCGTAGGCCCACCAGGCGACATCAACGCCGAGTCGCGGATTGACAAAGTCGGCGGTCACGGCACCGAAGCCGCCGTAGAGCCCGATCTGCATGGCGTTGTACGCCAGCAGTGCCACGATCGCTCCACCGACGCCAGCGGGTCGGCCGAGCCCCTTGGCGATGTAGGTGTAGAAGGCCCCGGCATTAACGACGCGCCGGGACATGGCGACGTAGCCGACGGCGAACAGCGCAAGGATCGCCGCCGTCGCGAGGTACGCGACAGGGATGCCGGGAACGCCGGTGATCGCATAGCCGGTCGTGGCGCCGCCAGCGACCACGGTCAGTGGCGCGGCAGCGCTGATCACGAAGAACACCACCGCCGGCACGCCGAGGCGGTTGGCGGCGAGGGTGGCGGCGATGTTGCTGGTGGGTGTTGGTGGGCTGTTCAAGAGCAACTCCGGGAATCGAGGGGGGTATGCGGACGGAGGGAGTGGCGCTCAGGTGCGGTGGGCCAGAACCGCATCGCCGATCGTGGCCTCGGTATGCACGAGCAGTTCTCGCATTGGTTTCCACGTGTGAGTGACGACTTCCCGGAGGTAGGCGACGCTCGCCGAACTGGCGCCCGCGAGCAGCCACCTGTCCAGGCCCGTCGCCACGGCGAGCCCTGCCAGGCATGTCATCTCGTACGAGAGCTGCTGGCCGTCTCGCAGCCGCATCGACAGCGACAACCACGGCCAGGCTGCCTGGTTCATGTCGGTGGGAAGGTATGTGGTCGTCGGCGGTCCGAACAGCCTTCGTGAGGTTTCCGCCCGCAGGTGCCCGTGACGAATCAGGCGGCGGGCCACCTGTGTCCGGGCCGCTTGCGACAGGAACAGCAACCAGGTCCGCACCGTCTGGCGGTGCTGCTCCGCCAGCAGACTGTCGAGCACGGTGTGAGACAGCGCGTCGAGCGGTGGCGTCCTGTTGACCACCACGAGGTGACCGTCGTGAACCTCGATGTGGCGAGTCGACAGCAACTCACCCAAAAGCGCGGCTGCCAATCCGATCTCGACGGCGCGGTGGTGCAGACGAGGCCGCCCGTCAACGTCGTGATGCGCCAGTCGAAAGTAGTCATCAGCGAGCACGACCAATGAGCCCTTCAGCGGGATGGAAACGATGGACAGGTCTCGTGACATCGGCGGGCGGTCGCATCAGGTCCGCCAGACGAGCGACAGCTCGCCTGGTGCCGCCCCGATGCGAACGGCCATCAGCGCTCCCGCGAACAGCACTCCCCAACCGGGTTCGGGCACGCCCTCGACGGGTACGGCACCTCGCGACTCCAAGGCGTCGTACGTACGTCGCTCGACAGCCGCAGCGTCGACCGGGCTCATCCGGCAGCCACACGGTGAGCGGTAGCAACGACCGTCAAGAGATCGCAGCGGACACAGAGGAAGGTCGCAGCCGCTGCAGATCAGCAAGCCCCACAGCGGGTAGAGCTGGCCTGCGGAATCCGGGCCGTGCAGCATCGCGGCGAGGAGCCTCGTCGCGTGGAACCGGGATCGGCAACCAGGACGATGGCAAGCGCAACCGGTCGCCGTCGGCTCGTGCGTCCTGAAGACGTCAACCACCAGGTTGGCCATGTGCGAACCGTTCTTCATGACGAGAGCGCCCATGGCGCAACACCCCTTCCGGCCTGCTCTTTCTCGATTGCTGGCGTATGTCGCTCGTCGGGCGGACCCATGCTCGCCCGCATGTATGCGAGGTCGACTAGGGCTAGTCGGCTAGGCGCACCTAGTCTTACAGCTTCGACTAGATCGAGACAAGTTGTCTTGGGCAGTCTGTTTGGACATGGCATGCTGTCCCGATGCCGAACTGGCCCACTCTCCGACGCAGGCGGCTCGCTCGTGAGTTGAGCGTCCTGCGCGAGTCCATCCACATGACAATCGAGGAAGCTGCAGCTAACGCCGGGATCTCACCGTCACACCTGTCTCGGGTTGAGCGCGCGCTCGTCGGCGTCAGGGTGCCTGTCGTACGGGCGTTGCTAATGACGTACGGCGCTGACGCGCCAACGGTGGCCAACCTCGTGGAGGTCGCCCAGACGGCCACACAGCGTGGCTGGTGGCACCGATACGCAGGCAGCATCCCTGACGACTACGCGACGTACATCGGGTTCGAGTCGGACGCGTCGCGGATATGGAACTTCGAGTTGATCTCGATTCCAGGGCTGATGCAGACCGAGGGGTATACCCGTGCGATCCTGCAGGGTGGCGTGGCTCGCCTCACGGAGGAGGAGATCGAACGGCGGGTCGAGGTTCGGATGCGTCGGCAGTCTCTTCTGCATCGGGACGATCCACCAGCCCTGTGGGTCGTTCTCGATGAGGCCGCTATTCGTCGGCAGGTCGGCGGCCCACAGACCATGGCAGAGCAGATGCAGCGTCTTGCCACGATCGCAAACCTGCCGCATGTGGACGTTCAAGTGATTCCGTTCGGGACGGGCGCCCATCCCGGGACCCCTGGCTCGTTCGTCGTCCTCGGGTTCGCCGATCCCGCAGATCGGGATGTCGTCTACATCGAGACCATGGCCGGTGATCTCTATCCTGAAGGAGACGCGGACGTCCAGGCGGCAGTTCAAGCGTTCGACCGCCTGCGGGCGATGGCGCTGAGCCCGAACGACTCGGCGTCGCTGATTCAGGACGCAGTGAAGGAGCTTGCATGATCGACTTTAGCTACGCTACCTGGCGGAAGAGCACGAAGACCCAACAGAGCGGTCAATGCGTCGAGGTAGCGAGGGTAGGCGAGGTAGTCGGCGTACGGGACTCCAAAGACCCCCATGGTCCAGTGCTGGTGTTCAGGAAGGGAGAGTTCGCTTCCTTCCTGAACGGCGCGACGAAGGGCGAGTTCGGCGATCTTCTCTAGCGCTGGGGATGCACGCTTGGGTTGATTGCTCGGCGCGGTGACGCCTGGCTCGGGCGACAGCCACCGAGCCAGGCGCACACCTGCTCGCCCTCCAGTCTGATCACAGATACACAGACTCGCCTCGACCGGGTCCCTGGAGGAACGCCCGCCACTGCGAACGCGTGAACCGGAGCACCCCACCGTCGGGATTCTTCGAGTCGCGCACCCCGACGCCATCAGGCAATGACGCCACCTCCACGCAGTCGCCGTTGAGGCTCGCCGAGCTCTTGCGCCAGACCGGGCGCCCGGACCCATCTGTCATGTCGACTCCCTTCGTTGCGTAGGATCGAGACTGCCACAAGGCGACTCGTTCGACTAGTCGTCATGCTCGACTAGACTTGATCGACAGGTGGCGGCAGAACGGACAATCTGATGCAGATGGATGAGCTGATCGACCTGTTGCGCAACACGCGTCAGTCGGTGTTCCGGCTCGAAACGTTGAGTTCCTACACTGCGGCCGGCGAGGCGGAGCTGCTCCGTGCCTTCGAGGCAGGGCTGCCGCTCCCACCTCGCGGCCCTGACACTGATCCGTGGCTACGGATGGTCGCGGACAGCGTGCGAGACGGCACGTCCTGGAGCCGGGTTCACGTCCTGGACCGTCCGCTGTCGGACTACCTCCGGTTCGAGCTACTGGGCTATCAGGGCAACATTGCCGCTGGCGAGGATGTCCGCATCGCGGAGCGCGCCACGCACCCCGAGGCATTGAACGCGATGACGCGCGATTTCTGGCTACTGGACGAGGCTCTTGCGGTGGTCATCGAGTACGACCACGACGGCCGACGGTTGACCATGGAACCAACCAATAAGGTGAGCAGCTTCGTCGGGCAGCGCGATATCGCGATGCGCTACTCCGTCCCGTTACTGGACTACTTGCCGTTAGTCCAGCACGAGATACGTAGATCCTGGTGAGCGCCGCGACCGACGACCGGGCCCGGCTTGCCGCCCAGTTGCGCGAGCTGCGCGAGGACGCAGGCCTTTCGACCACACGGCTCGCCGGGTTGCTTGGTTGGTCGCAGTCGAAGGTCTCCAAGATCGAGAACCGCCGAACAAAGCCCTCTGTCGCCGACGTCCGAGCATGGGTGGCCGCCACAGACGCACCAACCGAGATCGCGTCCGAGCTGGTGAACATCGCAGAGTCCATCCAGGTAGCCGCGATCATCTGGGACAGCACGCTGGCTGGTGGACGCGCAGAACATCAGCGGACCATCGCCCGGCTCCTTGCCGACGCAACGCAGATGCGGGTCTTCCAGAACTCTGCCGTGCCAGGCCTGCTCCAAACCGCCGAGTACGCGCGGAGTGTCCTCGCCCTCGCCGACGTCTTCCGAATCGGTGACACGCCGAAAGCAGCCGCGGCGCGAATCGAACGGCAGGCGGCACTCTACGAAACTGGAAGGCGATACGAATTCCTCATTTCTGAGGCCGCACTGCGATTCTCCCCAGTGGCGCCTGACGCACTTGCCGCGCAATACGACAAAATCCTGTCGGTCTCGACGCTCTCCAGCGTGAACGTCGCAATTCTCCGAACCGGCGCCCGGCCCTCGGCGGTCCACGCACACCCGTTCGTCGTCTACACCATGCCCGACGACGCCACATTCGCGACCATCGAGACCTACACCCGCGAACTGACACTGACTGACCCCGAAGAAATCACCGTCTATCAGCGGGTCTACGACAACCTCCTCGCTGACGCTGTGACCGGCGAGCAAGCTCGTAAGTTCTTGACCGACCTACGGTCGGAGGCCGTGGGCGCGATGTGATGTCTCGGCAAACTAATTGATCTCAATACTCACTTCAGGTTCATGTACATATCGGACCTCGCCGAGCCGGTGTCGGTCAGTGTCCGTGCGCTCCTGGAGCAGCGCGTCCAGATCCGCTCTATACGGTTAATAGCTCGTTAACCCCCAAGTGCCCAGCTCGCGCCGGCCGGTAGCGGCCCGGCGGCGGACCAGGCCGCGTGCTCGCCGGGGTCAGCCGGCCCCAACGTCACACGTTCGCCGTACCGGGCTGCCACGTACCACGCTGCCGAGCACTTCCCGCCCGGTGGTGCGCGCCGGCCGGCGGCAACCGCCGCCACCGTAACCGATCTCCCGAACCGGCGGCCCCTGGCGCCGGCGCGCCGACAGATCCAAGATCACCAGCAGGATTAGGAACCAGGGCCAGATCCAAGGTCGGCCGGCGTTGACACCTCGTACACCCGGCGCGGCTCCCAGTCCGTGTCGGGTAATTTGCGATCCCTCCAGGGGTGATGAGCGACTCCCCAGTCACATGTCGGCGGCCAGTGGAAGATCCCCATAGGCGGCCATTTACCGCCCCGCTGATGGCCAGGGTTCTCCCCGTGGACGGCCAGATACCTCCCCGCTGATCATGACGAGACGCTGGTCGGCGAGGGTCGGCGGCGTGAAACGCGGCAGGGAGATCGTGGAAATCTTGGAGGCGTACGACCTCACGGGTAGTTCCCGTGCGGCGGCCGAGCTGGCCGGGTGTGACCGACACACCGTGGCCCGGTATGTGAGGTTGCGGGCCGAGGGGCGCAGCCCCGAGGAGAGGACCCAGCGGGCTCGGCCGATCGACGAGTTCATGGACAAGATCGAGGAGTTGGTGGCCCGCTCGGGTGGCCGGGTCCGCGCTGATGTGGTGCACCGGCGGATCACCACGCTGGGCTTCGCCGGCGGGGAACGCACCACCCGCCGGGCGGTCGCGGCGGTGAAGAAGTCTTGGCAGGCCGGGCAGCGGCGGGTGTTCCGCCCGTGGATCCCCGAGCCCGGTTTGTGGCTGCAGTTCGACTGGGGCGAGGGCCCGCGTATCGGCGGCCGGCGGACCACGTTGTGGTGCGCGTGGCTGCCCTGGTCCCGGTTCCGGGTCGTGATTCCAGTTCTGGACAAGACTCTGCTGACGGTCGTGGCCTGCCTGGACGCCACCCTGCGGCGCCTCGGCGGGGTGCCGGCATACGTGCTGACCGACAACGAGAAGACGATCACGGTGGAGCACGTCGCGGACATCGCTGTCAGGAATCCGGAGATCGTGCAGGTGACCCGGCATTACGGGATGACGATCCGCACCTGCGTGCCGGCGGACCCGCAGTCCAAGGGCGGCGCGGAGAACACTGTGAAGATCGCCAAGGCGGATCTGGTGCCGACCAGCGCGAACCTGCTCGGCCAGTACCGCACGTTCGCGGAGTTGGAGGCGGCCTGCCGCGACTTCACCGACGAGCTCAACACCCGCGTCCACCGCGACACCCGCCGTCGCCCGGCCGAAGCCCTGCTCGAGGAACGCGATCGGCTGCACCCGCTGCCGGCGCAGCCGTTCACGGTCGCGTTCGGCACCACCCGCCGGGTGAACTGGGACTGCACCATCTCGGTCGACGGGGTCCGCTACTCAGTCCGCCAAGTCGAAGTCCCTGGCCGGGCAGATGCGCGCCGCGATCCCTCAGGCGAAGTTCTTCGGCATGACCGGCACGCCGCTGCGGAACCTCGCCACCGACACCTTCGAGTTGCCGACGCCTGGCAATCTGGCAAAGTCGTTGTTCCGTCTGGGAGGATCCCGCTGTGACTGATTCGCTGACCGGTCCCGCTGATGCCGGCGACGGTGCTGCGGCCCAGGAGGCGGTTGAACGTGAACGCGCCGAGATGCGGGAGTTCGTCGACGGCCTGACTGTCGACGACCTTGACTCGGGTGCCTGGTTCGCGAAGCTGTGCGCCCGCGCATTGCGCACGTATACGGAGAAGGCCACCTGGGAGTATTTCCAGGGCAAGTACCTGGGGATGCCGGCGGACGGCATCGTCGACCGGCGGATCAAACTGGCGGCGAGATACGCGATGATCGAGGGGGGATTGTCGTCCGCTGCGTACACGGCCGCCGTCGCCGCGACGATCGGCTCGCGTGGCGGCGCGAGCCGAGCCATGATCCCGGCCGGCGCCGCCGCGTTCGTGGTCGACATGGCGGTTCTAAGCCAGCTACAGATTCGGCTGGCCTACGACATCGCCGTCATCTACCGGATCCCGTTGAACGTCGACGACCCCGAGGACCTGTGGAAACTCGTCCGGGTGGCGTTCGCGATCAAGACCGGTGAGGTCGCCCGGACTGGTGCGACGAAGTTCGTTCCGGGTGTCGTCCGGCAGGTCGTGAAGAAGTACTACTCGGGTGCGGTCCGGGAATCGGCGATGGCTCTTCCCTATGTCGGGCAACACCTGCTGCAACGCAACGTGATCAAGTTCGGGATTCCCGCGATCGGGATCCCGGTCACGGTGGTCGTCAACCGGTGGACGACGAAGGCCGCGGGACGGTACGCGCGAAGCGTGTTCCGGAACGAGGCCAGGGTCATCGAGGTCGTCGAGACGCTGATCCGGCGCACCCGGCACCCGAAGCTCATACTGTGGGTCGCGTGGCTGGTCATCAACGCCGATGGCACCATCACCGACGACGAGACCCTGCTGTTTCAGCTGCTGACCCGTCTCGTCCGTGAGCAGCATCAGGTCACCGACGAGCACCTCGCTCGCGTCATCGACATCAACCCGGGACAGGTGTGGCGGCGTGTCGCCGCCGAGACCGGAGACCTCAGCGACGTGATCGACGCCGCCGAGCAGGTCGCAGCCATCGATGGCGATATCAATGCGGCCGAGAAGGCCGTCATCGCCGAGCTGCGCGACCGCTGCAGCCGCAGCTGACTCGCCAACCGGCAGGGTTCGGGACCTTTGCGCGCAGTGACGCCGGTGCGGCTCGGTTCATTGCCGCCATCTGCATGATCGTTTTACACGGAGGGCGAACGGGCTTCAGAGCTACCGCTGGCACCACCAACGGTGGAGATACACAAGTGGTGCGCGTTCCCGCTACTCACTAGGCCAGCCGCCTTCGAGACCTTGGGCGTAGGCGAGCAGTCTGACGTCGGGGTTACGGGTGGTTGACCAGTTCCATGGTGCGCCTTTTGGTTCAGAGCGGTGGTTGGCGCAGGTCAGCAGGAGGTGGCTCTTTGCTCGTGAGACTGCTACGAAGTAGTTGGCACGCTCGTCTTCGTAGTTGCCCCAGAACATTTCTTTCTCAACTGCAGGTATGACAACGGCCTCAAACTCAAGACCTTTAGACTTGTGAATGGTCATGATCTTTACCCCGCCGTCGCCGAGCCGGTCTACGGCGGCCGCGAGGTCGCTGCCTGATGAGATCATGACCTCTCGAAGTCGGCCGGCCAGTTCTGTGCTGAGATGGTTCAGTCTCGCCTCGTCGTAGAGGGAGCTCAGTGTCGCAAGCACGCTTGCGCCGATCGAGCTAACAAATCCGGTGACAAGGTCGCCGATGACCTCTGGGTCATCTATCCGCTGCAACACAACGGCTCTCGCCGCCTTTAGGTGCTCCTCCCAGGCGTGGTGGCGCCGAAAGGTACGCTCCTCATCCTCGCCGTCGAAGAGACCGCTGGCGTTGACTAATTCGTATGCTGCGGCATTCTGGTTGCCCGTGGCGAGCCTGAGGAATGCCAGCAGGACTTGGGAGAGTGGTTCAGCCAGCAAGTCTTGAAGTTGCTGGTCGTTGCGGTAGGGCACACCGGCTCGATCGAGCTCCGAATAGAGCGGCTGACCATATAGATCTGACTGTTTCGCGAAAAGTACAGCTATCTGGCTCGCTGGTATCCCGGCATCAATACGTTGCTGTATCCATTCAGTGAGGTGGACGGCCTCATCATCGGCGGTTTCAAACCCGAAAAGGTCGATCGTTCCTTCTTCGCCTTCGATGCTGTCTTCCGGTACGGCGGCGGATGAATCCATGTCGATGACCATCCGGTTTTGGAGCCGTCGGAGCCGTGGTGCTGAACGGCGGTTCTGGTAAAGGTTGAGCGACATCGCCGCGAAGTCAGAGGAGAATGTTAGGAAGATTCCCTCAAGCGCTCCGGCCCAGGCCATGATTCGTTGTTTTGTGTCGCCGACGGCAATCAGTTGGATTGGCGTCCCCTTAAAGGCTTTCGTGATCAGGGAGTACTGATTGTTAGTGCAGTCCTGGAATTCGTCCAGGAAGATGTAGCGGTACGTCTCGCGTAGTCCACGTAGGACGGCTTCGCTGTTGTCAAGGATCTCGTTGGCCAGGGGCAGGAAGTCGCTATATGTAACCTGCTTGTGTTTGATCCGGTCTGGCCCAACCGTGAAGTCTGGTTCAAGGGCGTTGATCCCCGAGAGGGCGAGCCTGAAACGCCGTATGAGCCTCATCGAGAATGCGTGAAAAGTGTAGCTGTCAAAACGCCTTGCCAATTCGGGTCTGACTCGCCGCCGTACCCTGTCGCGTAGGTTGGCGGCGGCGTCGACCTTGAAGGATATTGCCAGGATCCTTTTGGGCAACGGACATAGTCCGGTCTCGAGGAGGAAGCTTGCCCGTTGGGCGAGCAGCTCCGATTTTCCCGTACCCGGGCCAGCGGTGACCGCCATACTTCGGTCGGTGGTCCTACAGGCAATGTCCGCGTTGGGTTCTAGCTCGATCCCAGGCGATGGTGTCCATTCGGCTGGCGTCATTCGGGAAGCTCCCTGAGCTTGGCCTCGACTGCGCTGATCATGCGCTTGATGGTGTCAGGCATGCCGGTTTCAAGTTGAGCAGCGGTGAGCTTTGACAAGGCCGACAAGTGCTCTGCGGGTTTGCTTCCGTTGATGAAGAGTCGCTGATAGTTGGCGAACTGGCTGGCTTCATCGGCGGTGTACTGGGCTTCCAGTTTCCGGGCTTTGCCGAGGACTGCTTTCAGGGTGTCGTCATCTGGCGGGCCAATGGCATCCTGATCGAGGCCGTAGGCATCTGGGAAGGCCGACAGCATCGCGAAGTCGAGGTCAAGCGGCGTGGAATAGAAGACCCCGTAGCCCTCCAAGGCGGTGATTTCTGTGCTTCCTTCATCGCGGATCAGGTGTGCCGGGTCGTCCCATTTTGGCAGCAAATCAATCTTGTCATTCGTGATCGTGCTGGAGGTCTCGGGGGCTGCGTGCTCCAGCAGCTGTGTGTAGGCGTATCTTAGGCGGCCCCAGCCTGCTTGGTACCGAGCGACATCCAGGTCGAGTAGCGTGACGTGTGGTATGCGAAGGCGGTTCAGCAGCCGCCAGAAGTGGTTCACGTGCCTACCACCGAGCGGGACAACGGAGATCGAGCTCAGATCGGTGGTGAGCCCCGCCGCTTCGAGAAGTGGTGGGATGACAATCTGCTCGCTGTCGCCTTCGCCTAGAATGACCAAACGTGCGAAGTAGAGCTCCGGGAATGCCTCGACAGCCTCCCGGACGAACTTGTAGGCTTCGTGGCTTTCCGGTGGCAGCTCAATTGTCGAGATCACGGTGCAGCGGTCTTCATTAAGGCGCAGGTGCCTAATGGCGCTTGGGGTGACCCTGCGCACTACCGAGGGCGAATGGGTTGCCACAACGACTTGTGCGTCTGATTGTGACGCGAATTCAGTGAGTAGCTTGGTAACTCGTCCGAGATAGTGCGGCGAGAGGCTGTTCTCCGGCTCCTCCAGCGCTATCAGCGTGAACGACGCAGGCCGCAGCTTGGCGGTGTCGATGTACAGCGTCTGTCCGGCACGAACCTCACGGCCGATTCGGTGGAGCGCTACGACCAGCGTCAGGTACAGCAGGGATTGTTGTCCGTCGCTGAGCCGGGTCCAGTCCACAGGGCTACCACCCGGCGCAGGGTCGAATGTGATGTTGAAATGCCGCAGAACGCTGTTGATATCCGCCCTCGTGAATTCGGTCTGCGGCGTCTGAAAGTAGGTCCCGGCATGAAGACGTGCCCACGCCTGCGTCATGTGGCTGCCGAACGCGGCCACTGCGACGTTGGATCCAAGACAGCTGCTCATCTGGCGACCCAATTCCTCGATGACGGCGTGTTGTGCACTCCAGTCGATCGAGCGCATGAGTTTTCCAAGCATCGCCCCGCTGGTGTAAGCGATGTGATCGGCTGGATCTCTCCGCGCTGGCAAGTAGTGCACCTGAATCAAACTTCGGTCGTACTCCCCCATCTGGCTGACGGTCACGGGTTCATCGGTAGCCGGATCGATGCTGGTCACGAACTCGATTCGCTCGTCGACCTCGTTCAGGTCATCAATCGCGGCCGTGAGACGGATTCGGGTCTTGGGTACTTCGTGCGCCCCTTGAAGCTGCATGTGGCCAAAGAAGTCGGGTACGGCAAGCTTCTCAGCTTCGTCATCGCCCAACTCAGGGAACGAGAACTCCACCTCGATCCAGAGTTCGCGCTCGGCGACGGTCCCGCTCGTCCCGATGGTTACGTGGAAGTCGTCGGGCTGAATTTTGCGCATGGGGAGCTCAGCCGCGAACATCCTCGCGAGCGCCGTGAGTGCGCTCGTCTTGCCAGAGCCGTTGGGCCCTAGCAGGTAGCTGATGTCATCGATATCGAGCGTGGTGGGCTTGGGCCCGAAGCATTGAAAGTTCTTAACCCGAAGCTTGGTCAGGCGCACGGCATTCCCAACTTGGACTAAACGGCGATTCGAGGGCAGTCGAGTTTACTAGGGCGGGCGCGAGCGCGCTGGCGACCACGCCGATACTCACCCGTTCGAGGATTCACCACGTCCTAACGGGCAGTCAGCCCGAACGGCAAGACGGTGACGACTGCCGGTGCGAATCGGACGATCCGACCATAAAACATCACCCAACCGACCCGGCCGGTACAGGTGGCCACGCTTCGCAGCCACACCGATGAGATCCACGCCTGCGTCTTCAGTCCAGACGGAGACCTTCTCGCCAACCACCAGAACAGATCGCTTCGTGCGCCTCGGACGAGTCGCTGCTTAACCCCCGGGCAGTCAAGTTTGCCCCGCTTGAGCCGCTGCATCGTCGAGTCCGACCGCTCAGGCAAGCACTACGCGGTCGAACGGGGTCCGGGTGCGGTTTACGCCAGCAGGACATCAAAGTCCACAGCCATCAGAAATGGGAAAATGGTTCGTGTTCGGCCGGACACTTGTACTCCTCAACCCCCGTCGTGGATCCGCACCTGTGCTGTCTCGCCGAGGGCATCCGGGCGGTCGATCTTCGCAAATCGCGTGGGGAGGTCCGATGCGGTGTTCTATGGTCTGCTGGCGACTCGGTCGGGTCGTGGCGGCAGCGTGTAGCTCAGTGAGTAGAGCACCGGGCCCGGGACCCGGAGGGCGCGGGGCTGGGCCGGCCACGCTGGCCATGGAGAGCAACGAGACGTTTCCGCAGGTGGGGTCGGCGTATCCGGTGGGGCAGCTGGCTCGGCGTACGTGACGGCGGTGACGCACGAGGACGCCGGTACCCGGTCGCACGCCGAGGAACGGGTGCGCCGCTGGTCGCGGGCGCCGGTGGCGGGGCTGCCGGTATGGGTGATCCCGCAGGTGGTGCGCGGTGGGTTCGCCACGGGTTCCCCGGCGGCGGACGGGCCGCTGCACCCGTACGAGATGGAGCCGGCTGCCCGGGTGGGCGTGCCGGCTGAGCGTGGTGCGCTGTTCGCCTACTTTCTCACCGAGGCTGGGCAGGCCGAGTTGTAGGTGCTGTTGGACAGCGGCGGCTACCGGATGGAGCTGCCGGAGCAGGCCGCGTTGTTGACGGTGGTTTGGCTGCTGCGCGCCGGTGACCGGACGCGGGCGTTGGGGCTGCGGGATGGGATCGGCCCGTACGTGGGGCAGCTGTGTTCATGCCGGTGCCGGATCCGGCGGGCGGGCAGGATGTGGCTGAGGTGTGGCGGGCGGACGCCGGCGAGGTCGGCGCCGCGCTGGCCGGGCGGCGGCCGAACCTGCGGGTGGAGGCGATGCGCGAGGCGCTGACGGTGTGGAATCCGTTCGCCGACGAGTTGCTCGAGCTGTGGTTGCCACCCGGGATGATGCCGGCGTGGTCGCCGCGGTGTTGCCGCCCGGCTGGTCCGAGCGGGCGCGGGCGCTGCTGGCCCGCTACGAGGTGCTCGCCGACCAAGGAGAACCTAGCCATTCTGCGGACCGCTACGCAGGAGGTCACCGGCGGACGGCCGCTGGTGCCCCGGGCCCGGGGGATGCTGCGCCGCGCGGTCTACGCGATGCTGGCCATGCGCGGCCGGCCGGGCTCGGCCGCGCATGCCGTGCTACGCCGGGCGCAGGCACACGTCGCGGCGAAGCCGGCTCATCACCTGCTGGCCCGGATCGTGGTGCCCGGCTAGTCGCGCACGACTCGGAGATGGGCGTGCGGGACGTGGACGCGGTGTGCGCACCGGTCAACGCCGCGGAGGCAGCTACCCACGAGGTACCGGTCGGCACGCCGATGCCCGAGTCGATTCGGCGGGTGGTTCGCCGCGCCACCGTGGGCACGGTGCCGGAGCGGCGTACGCCTGGCAGCAGCATCTGGTCTTCTACCTGTCCCTTTCCGACACGGGCGACCCGAGGCCTCTTATCGAAAATCCTTCCACGCCGAACTCGCCGCCGCGCCGGACGGCGTCCGTACCCGGCTGGCTCCGGCGCTCGTCGGACTTGGCTACGTCGCCGCCGGGGCCGGTTCACCGGCGACAGCACGCCGGCCGCAGGCCGCCGCTGCAGGGCTGGACCACCGGCCACCACTGGCTGAACCAGCCGTCGACAGATCGCACCCCACCAGAAACCGGGTCGGCATATGAAGATCGCGTTCTCGGCCTCGTCGCGGGTTCGCCACGACGTCCGCTACACGAGTTCGATTTTTAACGTCGACCGGACCGCCGTTGCATCAGCTCTCCACGCCCGGCCGTCCCTCCCAAATCCATCCCGGCACCGCCTCGAGTTGCTGGATGCGATCGGGGGCGAGTCCACCGCGCTTGTACTCGGCGCGTCTCCGGCTGACCCAGGCGCCCAGTCTGAACCCGTCCGCACATCTGTATTTGACCGGTACGTGTCCATGGCGGTGCTCGGCGACATAGTCGAGTAAGGCCGCCATCCCGGCCTCGAAGCTGCCGCTGCGAGCGGAGGGCGGCACCGTCCACCGCCACCCCGGCAAGCTCTCAAGTTGCGCGACGCGATGCGTCAGGAGGACGCCCTTGCGATGCTCCTGTCGGCGGGCCGCGACCCAGCCACCGAGCCTGAAATGGTCGGCCGTGACGTATGACTGGGAGACGCACGCGTCACCGTGCACCTCAACATATACCCGCAGTGCTCGCAGCCCATCGTCGAAGTTGGCTGTGTGCCGTCCCCACGACCAGCCCGGCAGTGACTCGAAGGCGGCTATCCGGTCCGGCGCCAGCCTGTCCGCCTTATACGCCGATTGCTGCTTGGTGATCCACTTACCCAGATCGAATCCATCCGCCGTAACGTGATCGTGCGGCACCCGGGCGTCGCCGTGCTCGGCGACATATTCCTGCAGCGAGGCCATTCTATGCTCGAAGCGGTCGTTTCGGGTGTGCCATGACCAGCCAGGAAGTCGCTCCAGTTCGGCGGCGCGATCCTCGGGGAGCTTGCCCTTCGCCCGGTCCTGGCGGCGCACCGTGACCCACTGTCCGAGCTTGAAGCCGTCCTCGGTCTTGAACGCCGACGCAACGCGGGTGTGGCCATGCTCGTCGGCGTAGGCCCTCAGCGCGTCCAGGCCCGCGTCGAAGCCTTCGTCGAAGACCTCCCACCGCCAGCCGGGCAACGCCTCGAGTTCCGCCACCTGCTCGGCGGAGAGCCGATTCCGCTTACGGCCCGTGCGTCGCTTGCTCACCCACCTGCCAAGGTGAAAATCGGTCGCGGTGACATGCCCCGCTGGCACCCGGGCGTGGCCGTGCTCCGCGACGAAGGCGCGTATCGCGTTGTATCCCCTCTCGTACCGGGAGTCGCGTACGTTCCACGACCAGCCAGGCAGGTCCTCCAGCTGCTGCTGGCGCTCACGCGACAACCTGCCGATCTTGCGATCGAGCCGGCGTACCTGCACCCATTGCCCTAGCGCCAATCCATCGTCCGTGACGTGGTCCTTGGGCACCCGTGCATCGCCGACGGCGGACATGTAGTGCCGCAGCGCTTGGAGCCCGGCCGCATAGTCGGCGTCGCGGGAGTCCCATACCCAGCCGGGCAACACCTGCAACGTCGAGGCCCGCTCGCTCGCCAATCGGCCGGCCCGGTGCACCGCGCGCACCCGAGTGACCCAAGCGCCGAGATTGAACCCATGCGCCATGACGTAGCTCTGCCGGACCCGGGCGTCGCCATGCACGCTCACGTATGCCTGCAACTGTCCGAGTCCCTCGTAGAAACCGCTGGAGGTTACCTCGACAGCCCTGATTCTAAGCTGACCGGCCAGCTCGGACGAACTCCACACCGGGAGGTCGACGACGAGCCGCCCGAGGCTTCCACCCCCGATGATCCCGTCGCGGCCGAGCGCAGTACGCAGCTCGTCGAGTTCCTCGGCCAGGCGTTCATCGTGGTCTCGTAGCGCCGCGATGACCTGCCATACCGCATCAAAGGCGCTGCTGGCGAGTACGGTGTCCGGGTCGTCGTTCTGCCGCAGCACGACCGGCAGCACGATTAGGCCTCGCTCCTTGGTCGCGGTTCGGCGCAGCGCGCGGCCCACCGCCTGCACGATCTCGATCGTGGATCGGCGCGGATCAGCAAACACCACTGCGTCCAGATCGGGGAGATCGACACCTGCGGTCAGGCACCGCGCGTTGGCCAGCAGGGCCCGTGGTGGACCGCCGGACGTGCCGGTCGCGGCGAATTGACGGATCAGCCTGGCGCGCTGGCTGCTGGGCATGCCTCCGCTGACGTAGGCAGCGTTGATCGGGCCGGGTGAGGCGCTGGGCGCTACTGCTTCCAGTTCGGTGAGCAGCTCGGCGAAGCATCGGGCCCGGGCCACCGTCGTGTGAAAGCTGAGCGCGGTCCTGACGTCGCGTTCCCGGAATGCCCGTCCGGCGGCGACCAGGGCGGCAAACGTGGTGGCGTCGATCGTTCGCCCCCCTGCGTCGACCAGATGCCGGTTGGTCACCGCCGCGGCTGCCTCCGAGTACGGGTCGACGCCCAGCACGAGCACCTGGTAGTCGGCCAGTAACCTCAGCCCAATCGCGTCGGCGAAGCTGAGCCGATGTGCGACTGGCCCGAACACCGCCGTGTCGCTCATGCTGATGACCGACAGATCTAGCTGACGTGCACGGGCGGCGATCCGAGGCTGCACGACCTTGGGCGTCGCGGTCGCGAATACACGGCGGGCCGCGGTGATACGGCCGCGGTCCAGAATGGTGCCGAACGCGGGCGGGCAGTTCCCGGCCAGGTAGTGCGCCTCGTCGGCTACGGCCAGATCGAAACGTGCCGGCGTGCCAGCTGCGGCGAGGATTCGCTGCGCCTCGGCGACGACCGGGCTCGAGTGATATGTCGAGAAGACCACCAGGGGCCGGCCATTCTCGGGAGCAGCCTGCATCCGGGCGGCCAATGCGCGGGCATCAGTGAGCACCGGGACGGCCAATTCGGCCGCCGAGATGTCGGCGTCCGTTGCGGCAGCAGCGGCGACGGTGTCGTCGCTGCACACGGCGATCGGCTGCACTTGCCCGGCCGACTGGGCCGACCATTCCCTGAGCGTCTGCGCCAGCAGAGCCAGGCTAGGCACCAGGACTAGTGTCTTCCGGGCTGCGATCCGCTCGGCGATGCCGTGGCAGGTCAGCGTCTTGCCGGAACCGCAGGCCATGATGAGGCTGGCGCGGGCATCGTCGCCTGCGCTGAGTTGACCCTCCAGCTCGGCGACGACGTCGTCGACCGCCGAGAGCTGGTGCTCGCGCAGCGGGCGCCGGGCGCAGCGCAGCGACGCGGCGGGGTCGGCCGTATGTAGACCTGCCAGTGTCTCTGGCCAGCGCACCGGTGACGCCTCCAGCTGGGCGAGCCCGACAACGACGACCGGGATGGCCTGTTTGAGCATGGTGCGTTGGGCGTGTGGAGCGAGCCGGTCCGTCGACATGACCAGCAGCCGTTGGGCGAACGCGCTGGTCGCGGATGCGGATAAGAATGAGTCGATGGCGGCCTTGGTAACCGACCCGGTCGCTGCGTAGCCCTTGCACTGCACCGCCCACAGCTGCCCACTGACGGTCTCGACCACCAGATCGATTCCCCGGTCGGGGCCGTCGGCGCCGGGCCAGTCCTCCCAGCGCCATATCCGGGCCACCTGCGGCGCGTACACCGGGTCCGCCCGCAACCAGAATCGCACGATCGTTTCGAACTGCCGTCCCCGCAGCGTGCTGTCGCCGCATGCGAGCAATGCCAGTAGATTCCCCACAGTGCCCTGATGCGGCGACGGCACCTCCACATCGAGAGGGTTCCAGCAGTCCCCGTTCTCGTCCGCGCGGGCGAGGGCCTCAGCTCGACGAATGTGTTTTAACGGCATGCGCTCTCCTCCAGCCATGCAGGCGACGCCGGACTGAGCCATGGCCTTCAGAACCGGACGGCGCTAGGTGGTGTCCTGCGGATCATGGAGTGTGGTCGGGTACGGCACGGAGCCAGTCGAGCATCTCGATGAGGTCCAGTGTGGCTTCGTAGCTTTCGATGAGCTTGTCGTACCTGGTCGCCAGGCCTCGCCAGTGTTTGCGTCGACCGAAGCCACGTTCGACCTGGTTGCGGTGGGTGTATGCGCTGGTGTCGAAGTCTGGGGGACGGCCGCCTGATGATCCTTTCCTTGTCCGGTTGGCTTTCTGGTCGGCGCGTTCGGGGATCACGGCGGCAATCTTGCGGGCCCGCAACGCGGCCCGGTTCGCCTTGGACGAGTACGCCTTGTCCGCGGTCAGCGAGTCCGGACGCTTACGGGGACGGCCGACGCCGCCGGGTCGGGTCACGGCGATCTGATCCAACAAGGGCACCAGCTGCTTGGTATCGGAGGCCTGGCCCGGGGTGATCCGCGTGGCGAGCGAACGGCCTCGCCCGTCGGCCATAGTGTGCACCTTCGTGGTCAACCCTCCCCGGGAACGACCCAGACCCTGACGTGCCTGCGAATCCTTGGTGGTGAGCCCCCTTTACGGGCACCGGCGGCGTGCTGGTGAGCGCGCACGACCGTGGAATCGACCTGAGCGTCCCAGTCGATGTCACCGTCAGCCTCAGCCAACGCGACCACCTGCTGCTTGAGACGGGTCCAGGTGCCGTCGGCAGCCCACCGGCGGAACCGTTCATGACAGGTCTTCCACGGCCCGTACCGCTCGGGCATGTCCCGCCACGGCGACCCGGTCCGTTTCACCCAGCAGATCCCGTTGATCACCTGCCGGTGATCGCGCCACTGCCCACCACGACGGGGCTGCGCGGGCAGCAACGGCTCCAACACCGCCCACTCGGCATCAGTCAAATCAAAACGCGCCACGACCAGAACAACGAACCACCATCAAGATCCGCCGGACACCACCTAACGGTACGGTGAACCCCCGACAAAAAGGCCTCCAACGGCCGGCACGACTGTCCTAATACTGAGTGGGCATCTGGATGTACTGGGGTGATGAGTTCGTGCCCACGAGCCAGGCCCGACGAGCGATGACCACCTGGCTGGGCGACCCCCGCGTCAGCAAGAAGCAGGCCAGACAAACCGCGCAGGAACTCCTCCGGCAGCTCGACAACCCCAATGCGAGCATCGCCGCAAGGCGCGAGCTTCTCGATGCCCTGACCGACATCGCCTACACCGGCCGGCCGGACTACCCGCGCCTGGAACACGCGGTGCGTAACGTCTTCGAGCCAGCAGGAGGCAAGATTCGCAAGGCTGTCGGCGATCCCGCTGCTCCGATGATGGCGGACTCGATGATCGACCTGGCCAAGGCTCGCCCTCGCGGCCGTAGCTCGTCTGCGCGCCGGCCACGTAACGGACGAGGAGTTCGTGCGAGCCCGCCACCTACACCTGGTGACCTACTCCGAGTGCGCCATCCAGCAGCCCAGACTTGCTGTCGAGGCACCTGCAACCGCCCCGGACCTGTACGAGCCCGTCACGGCCGAGGCCGCGTTGAACAGCTCATGCGGCAACCTCCTCACCACCCTGGGGCTCGCCGAACTGCACCCGGAACACGCCACCCGAATCTCGGCAACACCTGCGCCCCGGATCAGCTTCGTATAGGAGCTGATGGTCGGCCCCAACGGTGCAAGCGGTAGGCGTGCCCCTGGAGGCACGTCCCACGGACTCAAATGAGTGGACGGCGGGCATACCCTGGGTCCTGTGGCGTGGTCTCTGAGCCTTCACGAATTTCGGCAGCCGGTCCTGGCCGACGCGCTGTTGCTGGCTGCGGGCAAGGCGCTGTATCTGGCCAACTCGTTCGAGTCCAAGTGCCGGTACATCTTGCGAATCATGAATCTGGTGCAGGTGATCGAATCTGATCCTGTGCTGACGCTTGAGCAGGCGATTTCCGGACTGCCGCAAGACAAGATGCTCGGGGCAACGATGAACGACATCGTCACCCACCCCATCGGCGGCGCGAGCGCCGACCTTCTTCATAACGCCCGCCGCGCTCGGAACCTCATCGCACACGAGGGAACGCCAGCAGCACCGATTTGGGACCTAAGCAGAAGGTCAATCATCGAGCACGCCGCGCGCCTTCGAGCGGCGGTCGCCGACCTCGCTGCTGGCGACAACGTCGTTTCGACATGGTGCTATGAAATCGAAGAAAAGATGCCTGCGCCGCGCGACTTCAAGGCGGCTTACCCAGACATGGTGACCAACTGGGCGTTCGGTGATCTTGACCGCCTGATTGCCGAGGGGGAGGGCGAGCCCGACGACAACCCGCGCACAATCGTGGAGTACCTGAGACGGCGTCAAGCCTCCCGCAACCCCGCAATCTAGCCGGGAGCAGGCACCAACGCGCATACGTGACGGGCATAGAACTTCTCCGTCGCAGCACTGCCCGCACGGATGACGGGCAACCACGCGGCATCCGACGCGCGGCATGCTAAGGCGTGCCATTAGATAGGATCGGCCAGTATCTTGATCGCGATTTCTTCCAGATCCAGGAAGACTCGTTTGACGTGGTTGAGATGCCGGTAGATGGCCGCGCGCTCCTCGCCTTTTGTAGTAGATCCGCGCCAGATCGGATCAAAGACCTCCGGATTACCCACGGCTGTTTCCGCAGCATCGAGCGCCTCTAGCAGATCCGGGTGACTCGTTTCAAGGCGGAGCTTTCGTGCGTTTGACCTGATGAGCTGCATGTCGCTCGCCATCGCGCCGCCATTATCGGCAACCCACGCGATGATGGCCCGCTTGTTCCACCGGTCGCCTGCGCTGCTAAGGGTGGCCGCCTGCAACGCGTCAGTCCAGTTGTTGGCGGCATGAACCGTATCCGCAATAAGCAATCGCTGTCGTTGGCGTCGCTCATCTTGCCGGGCAGACTCCGCAGCTGCACAAAGCCCTCCGAGAAGCCGTTCTTCCAGCGTAGTAAAGGACGCAGCGACGACGTCCGTCACTTCGACGTCAGTCAGGCTCCAAGAACGTTGCAAGGTCTGATACTCAGCGAGTTGTGCCCTTTTCCACTCGCGGAGCACGTCAGCGGTGAAATGCTGCGGAGTTTGATCAATCTCCCACGCATGCGTGTCGCACAGAGGGATCAAATTCGACGCGTCCCGGTTGGCCGCCTCAGACATGTCTGGGTCCCAGCGTGCGCCGCCCTGGCTACGGGCGTGTATGTGGGCGATCCGGCTGTTGAGGATGTACTCACCGGTGTCACCGTTCAGCCGATACAGCGGCTTCTTGCAGGTTGGCTCGCCACACCGCCATGCCGTGCCGTAGAGCTGCTTGATCGTGCCCTCAGTCGGCGTCCGATGCTCAATCGACCCGGCGCTAGGTGATGGGTTCGACACCCGACCATCATCGCCTACGACAGCTCGTCCAGTGCCGACATAGGGGTCGGAAGCTCTGGAGTCGGTAACCAAGCATCGACGCCTGGGCAAGGCTGAAGAAGGTATCGAACTCGCTCAGCACACCGCCGGCACTAGGCGCTGCTGCCGAGTTCGTTGATCCTGGCGCGGATGCTCTCCACCTGGTCGCCCAACGTGATAAGCAGGAACCGGCGGGGATCATCGGCGGGCGCCTCGGCGACGGTGCCAGCGAGGTGGGCGTACAGGCCCTGCGCGTTCTCCAACTCCGGAAGAAGTTTGGCGAGCTGCTGCTCTGGTGGCAGCGCACGGAACTGTCGTCCGAGGTCTTCGTGTAGCCCGTTCACGACCGGGTCGTTGAGCCAGGCGTCCACCACGTCGGACTCACCGGGATCGAACGCGGCGGGGTCGCCGTCTGGGTCATAGGTCACATTCTCATCCTCTCAGCCGGTGCTACGTAGCTGGTACGCGGCCGCTCGCGGGGCGCATAAGGTGCCGATCGGTGGACCTGGCTATCATCGCCGCCCACACCCAGCTCCGGCTGGCCCGAACCCCTCACCGTTGACCTGCGTCGCCCCTGGGAGCGACCAGCCCCGCCCGAACGACTCACCCCCGCCCGGGTCCGGCGCGGCTTTCGGCACCTACGCCCAACAACAGCCTGTCCCGCGCAAGCACCGAAACCCACCCGGCCAGGACCCGGACGACCACCTGGCACACCCAACCGCCAGCCCACCCGCCGCTACGACGTCCACATCGTCACCAGCAACGAGACCAGGAAGACAGCCTCCAGAAAGAAAAATCCGCCAACCCCCGACCACGCCGCACAGGTTTAGAAGTCAAGCTAGCGCGCCAGGTCACTAGCATGAACCGACTGCCCTGGCCCGGCGTAGCGGCAGCAATCGCAATGGGGAGGTCAGAAGGATTATGTCTCGGTTTCCGGTGACGACGTTCGACACACTGCGCCCGTGGGAGGGTGAGCAGAGCCGGGCTTTCGAGGAGCTGTCGTACCAGCTGCTCAAGAGGCAGGTGCCGGCCGGGACCGTGGCGATCCGCACGGGCAACCCGGACGGCGGGGTCGAGTGGTACGCGGTCGAACCGGACGGCACGGAGCACGGCTGGCAGGCCAAGCACGTACACGGTATCGAGGCGCTGTTGACGGCGATGACCGATTCGGTCAGGCGGGTCGCGAAGGAGCGCCCTGCGCTGCGCACGTTGACGTTCGTCATCTCGTGGAACCTGGGGACCAGCCGGCAGATCCGCAAGGGAACGCGGCTCAAGTCGCAGCGTGACAAGTTCAACGACAAGGTCGGCGTCTGGAAGCAGACGATCCCGGGCGCAGACAGAATCAGCTTCAAGCTGGTCCAGGGCAGCGACCTGCTTGACGAGCTGGCCAAGCCGGAGCACGAGGGCCGCCGTTGGTTCTGGTGGGGCGAAACTGTCCTCGGCCGCGACTGGCTGCGCGATCACCACACCGTGCAGACGGAAGCGGCCGGCGAGAAGTACCGACCGGATTTGCAGGTCGACCTGCCCATCCAGGAGGATCTGCTGGCGCTCGGTTTCGACACCAGCGTGCGCGAACGGCTGCAGCGGCTGGTTCACGAGGTAGGCGCGGGTGTCGCCGAGTCGCGGCGCTACCCGCCGGCCAAGCCCAGCCCGTTGTATATGGCGGTGGTGCAGGCCGCGGACCGACTCGCCAACGCGGCCACCGCGTTCGACCTGCAGGCCGGTGATCCCGCAACCGTTCTCGAGCGGCTCGACACCCTGCTGGAGGAGGTGCAGCGGGCGGCCGAGCCACTCATCGAGCGGGACCGGGCCACCGTCGGGGACGGGCATCAGGTTCGGCACAGCACCGATTTCCGTGACCTCCTCAAAGCCGTCCGCGAGCTGTCGTGGTGGCTCGACTCCTCCCCCGGGCAAACCCTGCGCCGCCGGGCCTACTTTCTCTCCGGCGTGGCCGGGTCCGGCAAGACGCACCTGCTCCTCGAGGCGACCCGCCGCGCCCTCGAGCAGGGCCGGCCCGCCGTGTTCCTGGCCGGTGCGCAGCTCGGCCGGGGCGAGTTGTGGACGAGTATCTGCGACCAGCTGGGCCTGGAGAACCTCGGCGCCGACGGCCTGCTCAAGGCCATGGACACCGCCGGGGAAGCCGCCGCCAAGCGCGGCAGCCGTTTTCTCCTCATCATCGACGCGGTCAACGAAACCGCCCAGGCGGACTTCTGGGCCTCCCGCCTGCCGGCGCTGCGCGCCAAGGTCGCCCAGTATCCACATGTCGCCCTGGTGGTGTCGTGCCGCGACACCTACCAAGACATCGTCTCGGACTACGCCGAGCGGGCACGCTTTCACCAGCGCACGCACCCCGGCTTCGCCGGCCACGAGGTCGAGGCCACTCTCAAGTACTTCGCACACTTCAAGCTCGAAGCGCCAAAGATCCCGCTGTTGACGCCGGAGTTCACCCTGCCGCTGTTCCTGCGCATGTACTGCGAGAGCGTCGCGCACGCCGGCCGGGCCGCCGGCCACGAAGGCCACCAGGGCCGGGTGGCGATCTTCGAGCAGTACCTCGCCGCGAAACTCGCCGTCGTCGCACGCCGACTCACCCGAGACGCGGTCTCCGACTACGAACGTGACGCTGCCCGCGCCCAGGCCCGCTCAGCCTTGGACGCCCTGCTCGACGAGATGGCACTACTCGGGCGAGAAGGACTGACCATCAGCGAGGCCGACACGGTCGTCCGGTCCGTGTTAGACGGCCCTGCGGTGTCTCCGGCCAAGCTCCTCGGCCTGCTGCAGGACGAGGGTGTCCTCACCCGGGAGCATCTGTACCTTGGCCCCGACACGTTCGGCGACGGCATACGGATCGCCTTTCAGGCGTTCTCCGATTTCCTGTTGCTCACGCGCCGCCTGACCGCCTCGCCGAATCCGCTCACCGACACCGACCTGCACCGATGGCTGGCCCAGGACGCCAGCGGGGGCATCGTGGAAGCCGCCACCATCGTGTTTCCCGAGGTCTACAACACCGAGCTACCTGACCTGCTCAACCTGGATCTCCGGCACGGCAGCCATGACGCGGATTCTCGACAGCGGATCCGCGTCCGGCGCATCTACCGCAGCCTGACGGCCATGCTGCCTTACAGGGCCACCACCGCGGTCACCGAACGAACCATCGAGCTGCTCAACGTTACCCCTGGGCTCTCGCCCACCGACGTCTACCGGGTGCTGTTCGCCATAGCCCCGCAGCCGGGCAACCTGCTCAACGCCGAACGCCTGCACACCCACCTCACCCGCATGCGCATGCCCGAACGCGACACCGCCTTCGGGTTCGCCACCTATCACGAGCTGTTCGACGACACCAGCCCGGTGCCCCGCCTCGCCCGATGGGCCGCCGCCGGCCCCTACCCCCATTACGACCCCAAGGTGATCGAACTCGCCTGCATCCCGCTGTGCTGGCTGCTGTCCTCGCCGAACAGATACATGCGCGACTGGATCACCAAAGCCGTCGTCCAGCTGCTGCGCGGGCATCTCGACGTGATGCGCGCCCTGGTCGAGCGGTTCTGGAGCATCGACGACCCGTACGTGCTGCAACGCGTGATCGTCATCGCCTACGGCGCCCTGCTGCGCAGCACCGCCGCGCACGCCACCGACGCGGCGGCCCTGGCCACCACCGTGCACACCCGCGTTTTTACCCAGCCAGTCCGCGCCGATGAACTGCTGCTGGACGCAGCCCGCGGCATCACCCACTGGGCCATCGCCCACCAGCTCCTTCCCGACACCGCCGCGCGCGCAGCCGAGCGCCCCTACGGCCTCCCGATCCCAGGACCGGCGCCGACACAGGCGACCCTCGACGCCAAATACGGCCGGTACGACGACATGCCGCCCGAGGATGACTACCTGTCGGTCTTCATCTCGGTGCTCGGCATGGGCGACTTCGGCCGCTACGTCGTCGAGTCCGGCATGCACCACTTCTCGCGCTACCGCGTCGGACAGCCTCGCCCCGACCGCCGGACCGGCTACGCCCGACCGCGGCTCATCAAGTCCCGCTGGGCCGCGTTCCTCGCCTCCCTCAGCTCGGAGCAGAAAGCCGAGCACGCCGCCTTGCTGGTCGACCCCCAACCTCACGCCATCGCCCTACGCCGCTACAAACTCAGGACAGGGCAAGACCCATTCACGGCCGAGCAGCAGGAGCTTCTCGACGCCGCCTGGAAATATCCGAAAATCGTCAACCACGACTACCCAGCCGACCAGGCCCGCCGGTGGGTCTTCCACCGAACCCTGAGCCTCGGCTGGACCCCGGCACGCTTCCGTGCCGAGGACCGCAGGATCGGGCACGGCCGAGGCCGGGAAGGTCACAAAAGCGAACGATGGGGCAAGAAGTACCAGTGGATGGCCTATCACGAGCTCCTCGCCCGCGTAGCCGACAACTACCAGAGCGCCCACCGCTACGACGACTCCCCCACCTACGACGGCCTGCACCGCCTCATCGGCGACCGCGAGATCGACCCTAGCCTGCCTCCGATCGACTTCCGCGCCTTCAGCGAACACGACGGCCAAGGCGCGACCGCGTGGCAGCCACCCATGATCAGTCTGGCCGGCTGGCCACCAGCCGACCTCGACTTCCGCCGCCACCACGGGAACATCCAGAAATTGTTGGCTGACACCGACACTGAACCCACCATCGACGATTCCGCTTTCCTGCACGACACCAACGGCACCGACTGGATCGTGCTGGAGAGCTTCACAAAGACGACCGACCCGGCCGCCCACAAGAGCTGGCGTGGCCTGCAGCAGTCCTGCTCCGTCGACACCCTGCTCATCGCCAGAACGGACGCGAACCCGTTCCTGACCGCCCTCGCCGAGCAAACCCGGCACGGGACCCTCGACCTGGTCGACAGCCATGGCCATGTCGACTGCTGCTACGTCGGCGAAATCGGCCGCACGGGCCCACCCTGCTACCACCGCCACGCCGGCTTCGAGACGGTGACCGTGGCCGACAAACAGTTCGCCATCGGCCGTACCGTCGAGCCGTACGCGTGGGAGGGCAGCATCTACGACTGCTCGATCGGTGAGACCGCGAGCACGCTGCTGCCCTCCGCACTGCTTCAGCAGACAGCCGGGCTGACCTTCGACATGCGCGGGCCAAGCTGGCTCGACACTCAGGAGTCACCGGTATTCACGTTCTACCAGGAGCCCGGAAGCAGTAACCGAGCCCTGTTGGTCCGAGCCTCTTACCTGCGCGAGCTCCTCGCCGAACGCGATCTCGAACTCGTCGTGCTACACACCTTCGAACGCATGGAACTCAAAGACGACTACGACCATGACGGCCCCTTCCCCTCGATCAGCGCATCCGTCGAAGCACGCCTGGGCTCGGACCTGACCGTGCACACCGGTCGTCCGCGCCGGGAGGAGCGCGACGTGCTCCTTCCTTGATGGGGCGAATATCGCAGCAGCACGACGGCTTTTGCCTTGCCTGTTGGCCGTGTCAGGCACGGCCGTTTCATGATCGATAGTGGCGTTGAGTGACGATGCCCGCGTTGGCGTGTCGGATATGGACGAAGCTCCGTTGAGTCCAGGTCTTTCCACAGATCTGGTTCAAACGGAGCTTCGTCGTGCCGCAGTCTGCCACCCTCATCGCCGATCCGTCGCCCGTGCCGCTGCCCGAGGACGTCTCGTTCACGCCTTCGTGTCACGGTCTGCTCGATCTGCTGCTCGCCGTCGGCGACGGCCGGTCCGACCAGGGCCGTGATCATCCGGTCGCGGTCGTGCTCGCGCTGGTCGCGGCGGCCACGGTCGCCGGCCTGAAGGGCTACACCGCTATCAGCGGCTGGGTCGCCGACGTGCCTGCTGAGATCCTCGACAGCCTGTATACGCGGGTCGAAGCCCGCCCCGGTGCACGACCGTCACGCTCGACACTGTGGCGGGTATGCACCGACACCGACGGCGATGTCCTGGACGCGGTGATCGCCGAATGGACCACCGCCCAGCGCACCGGCACCGGCACCGGCACCGGCGAACAGGATTCCACCAGCAGCGATACACCGGCACAGATCCGTCTGGACGGCAAGACCGTACGCGGCGCCGTCGACGCCGACGGCGAGCAACTGCATCTGCTGTCCGCCCTGGCCGGATCGCCCGGCCCGGACCCGGCCGCCGTCATCATCGCCCAGGCCCCGACCGACGGCGCCAAGACCCGCGAACCAGAGACCGCCCGCGCCTTGCTGGAGACCCTCGATTTGCGCGACGCGACCGTCACCGCCGACGCCCTGCATACCGTCAAGGCCACCGCCGAGCTCATCCACCAGCAAGGCGGCCACTTCGTGCTACCGGTCAAAGAGAACCGGCCCGCGCTGTTCGATGCTCTCAACGTCCTGCCCTGGGCCGACACGCCGATCGGTTACGAGAGCACGGAAACGGGGCACGGCCGTACCACCCGCCGCACCATCCGGGTCCTGCCCGCCCCGCCCGGCCTGCCGTTCCCCCACGTCAGCCAGGTCTGGCTTATCGAACGCTACGTCACCACCGGCGACGGCAAGCAGTCCGCCGCCGCGCAACTCGGTGTCACCAGCCACCCCGCCGAGGCCGCCGGCCCGACCGAGATCGCCGCGTTCAACCGCGGCCAGTGGACCATCGAATCCCTGCACTTCATCCGCGATACCTGCTACCGCGAGGACCACTCCCGCGTGCGCACCCGCTCCGGCCCACGCGTCCTCGCCTCGCTACGCAACCTCGCCATCAACGCCCTACGCCTGGCCGGCCGCACTGATATCACCGAAGCCACCCGCTGGGCCAACCGCGACATGACCAGGCCATTCACCATCCTCGGCCTCACCGGATGATGTTGAAACGGCCGTGCCGTGTCAGGAGACGACGGCATGCGTCTTGATCGACAGGGCGGGCCTCACGAAGTGCGCCGGGCACACGGGTCACCTGGTGGGCTGGCTCCGGGCTGACGCGGCCGGCAGGGCCCCCAGCGAGTGGCACCTCTGACCGGCCCGCCCACCCTCCCAAACACGAAACGCATACACTCCGACCGGACTGACCGAATCACCAGTCGGCCAGGACGTCGAGCGCGTCGGGTACGAGTCGCGACAGCGCGGCGGGCCAGTGGACTCGTCCCGTTGCTGCAAGTCACGTGCGCCGGCATAATCACTGACTGGACGTTTGCTTCGGGTAGAAGACCATAAGAGCCAATTCGCATATTCATGGACGCCACAGATTTTACCCGGACCATGACCATCCGCACTTTCGGGAACGCCGACGGATTGCCGGCCGAACCCGCATACCCGGACGCAGCCACGTTCTCCGGCGTGTCCGGCGCGTCCCACTCGACCCCGTCGATACTCATTAACTGCCACGGCCCGAGAAACCCACCCCGGGTCAGCTCCTCCGCGACCGGCACCGCGACCCGGTCGAACACCTCGACCATCGGCTCCGGCCCCAACCGTTTCCGGGCCAAGGTGATCCCACCCGAGGTCGGCGCCGTCCACTCGCGATCCCAGCACCCCCCACGCTCCGAGGGTCTCGGTCAGCCGGACCGCGACCTCCTCGTAGTCGTCGTCAGCGAACAACGCCAACGCCATCGCGAAGTACACCATCACGTGCGGCGGACAGCTTTCCATCCGAACGCAGCGCCGCCTTGCCCGTGACCTCGACCGCCTCATCGACGACCTCACGCGGCACCGACCCCGGGAGGACGCTGATCGAGATCCAGTCCGGCAACCGTCCACCCACGACCTGCGCATCCGTGACCACCCACAGACCGTAACGCCCGCAACCGGCGGACCTATCACCGCGACACCAATGGCCACGAAACCCCAGCACACAACCATGATCAACTTACGTTAAGTGGCATTGGTTCTTGGAGGCATTCCGGATGGAGATCCACTATGACCTCCGTACCAGCCGCGCCACGTCCGCAGCTGAGATCAGCGCAGAAACAGTCAACCAGCTCGCTCAGCAGGCCGGGCGGGCGGAAGCCACCCTCTGACAGGCATCCGCGAGCACCCATCAGTCAGAGCCACATCAAAGGGAGCGACCCGCCGAGTCAGGCGGGTCCCAGATGATCAAGGCTAGCAGTTTTGGTGAGCGCCCCCGGCAGGGCACCAACCTGCGTATTCGGGGCGGCCGGCTTGCGCGTGGCTACGCCAACACGACATCCATATCAGCCACGGTCGGATATGGGAATTTGGTTCGTGTTGGGCCTGATACTTGTACTCCTTCACGACGACCAGTGGAGAGACAGTGCTGGAGCTACCCCGTCGAGCCCTCCAGCCGTGATCGCGGACTGTTCGGATAGGTGGTGGCGGGATCTTCGTATGCGGCATGGCTGGCCGGGCTGAGGTCGGTGATGAGGGCTCGGAGTCGGGCTTCCTCATACAGGCCGTCGGCGTCGGGTAGCCATTCGGTGGCGCCAGGCAGGACGAGCATTTCGGCGAGGAATCCGCGGCCTGCAGTGTCGCGGTCAGCGGTGACCCGTAGTTGGACGTCGGCGGCGGCGAGGCCGCGGAGCAGTGTCCATGCTGCCGATGAGGGTCGTCCGTAGATGCACACCAGCGGCAGGCAGGTGGTGCCGAGTTGTTCGGCGGCGGCCTCGGCGACGGCGGGGTTCTCGCAGACGCGCACGACGGTCAGCGCGGGTGCAGGTGCCCAGCCTCCGCGTAGGCTGCGGCTGGTCAGCCATACCGGTTCGCCGTGTTCGGCTGCAGCGCCCGCGATCCGGGTTGCTGGGGCTTTCCCGGTCAGGGTGAGGTTGAGGACCAGGACGGTGGCGGAGACCTCGTCGCAGCTGATCCCGTGCTCGGCCCACACGTGCCGCCAACGATCGGCGGTCAGCGCGGTGTCGGCGGCGGAGGCGGCGTTGTCCGCGGTGGCAGAGGCGGCCGCGAGCAGGCGGGCGGCGGTGCGGCCGAGGTCGTGGTCGCGGTCGAGGCGGTGCGGGTCGCCGTAGAGGGCGTTGGCGATTTCAGCGAGGGGTCGGCCGGTGCCGGGCAGGGCGTGCCACAGGTGTTGCAGGTCGTCGGAGCGGCGGGCGGCGGTGTCGGGGTCGGTGCCGAGCCAGCGGCGTTTGCGGGCAAGCTGTACGGCGTGGTCGGGAAGGCCTGTGGTGGTGAGGCTGGTGTAGGCGGCGTCGATGGTGGCTGCGGTGCGGGCGGCGGCTTGTTCGCGGCGGCCGCGGACGTCGTCGATGGCGCCGCCAGTGCGGGTCAGCAGGTCGAGCAGGTCGTCGCCGGTCCGGGTGAGGGCAGTGCGGAGTTTGCCGAGGGTTACGGGCTGGCCGGATGTGTCCCACGCCACGCCAAGATAGCGGGCCACTTGGGCTCGTTCGGTGGCGGTGAGCTCGACGCGGACGGTGACGCCGTTGCCGGTGCGGCGTTCCTGCAGCAGTTCCCGGACCGCGGTAAGGACCTTGTGCGGGCCGGGCTGGGCGGCCCACCGGTCGGTTGCCGCGCTCATGCGGGCTCACTTTCGTCGATGCCAGCCGCGTCCGATGGTTCCTCGGTGCCGGTGTGGTGGGCGCCGTTGGTGTGCGGTGGCTCGACCGGTGCCGGGTCGGGGAGCATCGTGGCGAACAGGTCAGGGCCGAGATCTTCGGCGCTGCGGCGTGGGGTGAGCAGCCGGGTGGCGTAGTCCCCGACGGGGATCTGTTCAAGGGTGTGCCCGGCCCACAGCATCAGGGACAGGTCGACGCCGGGAATGGGTGCGGGTGCTCGGGTGATGACCCAGACTGCGGCGGCGGGGACTTGCGCGACGGCGACAAGCGGTGCGGGTCCGGCGAGCAGGAAGTCGAGGTCGAAGTCCGTGAGCATCCGCATCATCGTGGCGCGGTTGCCGGGGTCGACGCCTTCGAAGGCTTCGTCGAGCCAGAGCGGCCGGGGTGCTTCTGGAGATTCGGAATACAGGGCGACCAGGGTCGCCAGCAGCGGCTGCAGCAGGGTGAGGACTTTGCCTCCGCCGGAATCGACGCCGTGGACTTTCCTGGTGAGGTCTTTCCACCGGGTCTCGTCGTCGTCGCTGTCGCCGACTTTGTATTGGGCGACGACGTCGAACCAGGCACGATAGTCGAGCAGTTCGGCGAGGCGGTCGGTCCAGTCTTCGGTGCCAACGAGGCCGGCTTCCTGGGCCTCGCGCAGACGGGCGCCGAGGAACAGTTGGATCTGTTGCTGGGCGGCGTCGGATTCTATGGTGCCGTCCAGGAGTGCTTTGAGGATCTTGAAGCCGGGCGCTTGTCCTTCGGCGGGGACGCGGCGTAGCCGCAGCGTGATCTTGTTGGCGCCGGTCGGATGTTTCTCCAGAACCTCGTTGACAACCGCGAGCAGCGTGATGACCTTCTTCATCCGGTCGGCGAGGTGGTCGATGAAGGTGGAGGAGAGAAGTTCGGTGTACATCTGGTGGAGCTTCTCGTCGTGGGTACGCGACAGGTCGTCGACCAGCTTTTGCAGGTGCAGGATGGCTTCAGCTGGGTCGAGCGAGGTGCCAGAGGCATCGACGATCAAGGTGACCGACGGCAGGGGGTGCTGGTCGTCGGCTTCGGTGATGATGATCGAGCGGCCGCCGTGGGCTTCGAGGACGGTGCGCAGCTCGATCAGGGAGCTGCCGAGCATGCGCGAGAGTGCGGCTTCAACGCGTTTGGCCTTGTCGTCGAGCCGGTCGGGCCACATCGGCGGGCGCAGCCGCTCGGTGGCGGTACGGGCGTGAGCGAGCGCGGCGGGCAAATCACGGCTGTCCGGGGCGGGCAGGTTACGAGCGGCAGTGAGGCCGGCGTCAACAGGTGTCCACCAGGCGGCAGCCGCGGCGTCGCGGTGTTCACCGGCCGCCGTGTGGTCCTTGCAGGCGCCCTTCCAGGCGTTCTCGGCTTCACCCGCCTCTTTGGAGCGGGCCAGGCCTTCGCGTCGACTGGCCGAGATCGACGGACCGTATTCCTCGACTTTTCGTTCGAGTTCTTCGGCCTGGGCGAACAGCTGTTGCGCGTCGGCGTCCACGGACTGCTCGGCCAGGGTCGCGTTCGTGTCGGCCAGCTCGGCGGCTGCCGCTTCACCTTCGGCGAGGGTGACGGCGGCGGTGACCCGGCCTTCTTCGGTGGTGAGCCGTTCAGCAGCATCCGTGGCCGCGGCAGTGGCGGCTTTGAGCCCGCGCAGTGCCAGCCGCAGGGAGCCGGCGGCGGCGGCGGTTGTGTCGAGGTCTGCGGCGAGGGTGTCGAGATGCTCCTCGCTGGTGGGGAGCTGGTTATCGACGCCGTACCGGATGACCTCTGCTGCCTTCTCCTCCGAGAGGGTGCGGGCCTGTTCTTCTCGGCCGCGAGCGTCGCGGTAGGCGGTGCCGGCTTTCTCGGCTTCGCCGGTCGCGGCGGTGTGAGCAGCGGCAGCTGCGACGACGTCGGCGTCGGTGGGTGCCTGCCTGGCGCTGGTGCGCAGGTTCGTGACCTGGGTGCTGACGGTGTCGGCTTCGCCGGTGAGGCGCTGCGCTTCGTCGCGGAACGCGGTGGCTTGCGCGCGTAGGTCGGCGATGTTGCGGCGGCGGGTCGCGGCGCGGGCGGCGGTGCCGATCAGTTCAGCGCCGTGTTCGGCGGGGGCTGCCCGGCCGGCTGCGGCGGTGGTTCGCCAGCGTCCGTCGGCGGCGAGGCACACGGTCGCGGTGAGCGGGCCGTCGGTGGTGTAGCCGATGCCGTTGAGGATCTTCGTGACAGCGTCGGTGAGGGTGGCGGCGTCTTCGGCGGGCTGCAGCACGGCGGCCAGTGAGGTTGTCGCGACAGGGAGGGTGCCGGTGGTGATGACGGCGTCGTCACCGTGCTCGGGTCCGAAGGCGCCGTCGGTGGTGACCCATGTGTCGAGCAGGCCCGCGGCGGCCAGGGCCGCCTCGACATGGTCGAGGACGGCGGGGTCGAGACCGTCGACCGGGTCGAGCAGTCGCCACAGCGGGGCGCCTGCCGCTGTCGGGAAGGCGGGACGTGTCCGGCGGGTCCAGCGCGCTGGCGGGTCGGGGATGGGGTCGCCGGCGGCGGCGAGGTGGTCGGCTTCGGCGTCCGCCGCGGTTGCTTGTGTGGTGGCGGTTTTCGCGGCGGCGCGTAGGTCGGCGGCGCGGGTGATCAGCGGTGAGGTGACCGGGTCCAGCCATTGGCGGGTCAGCAGGGCGGTGAGTAGTTCCCGTGGCCGGTCGCCGCGGGTCTGGTCGGTGACCGCAGTGATCCACTGGGTGCGGGTCTCGGTCGGTGGTGCCCATTCGTCGAGGGCCGATGCCCAGCGTTCCAGGTCGTCCGACAACGTCTGTACGGCTTGGTGCAGGGCGTTTTCGGTGGCGGTGGCGGCGTCCGTACGGATGATGAGTTCGGTTTCCGCCTTCTGCGCCAGGTCGTCAAGGGTGTTCCAGGTCGCAGCGGCGGTGCTGGCGGCGCGGATGAGTTTGCGCAGTGCAGCGACTTGCCCGCGGCGGTTGGTGATCGCGACGTCGAACCGGTCGACGTCTCCGGCGGCTGCCCAGGCCGGTGCGTGCTCGCCGAGCCCTGCGGCGGTGGCGGCCTCGACGGCGTGCCCGCCGGCGGTCTCGACCTCCTGTTGCGCGATCGTGAGCTCGTCCGCCGCCTTGTCGCGGCGGCCGATGGCCTTCTCCAGGTCGCCACGGGTGGTGGCCAACTGGGCGGTGGCCTTGCGGGCGCGCTCAGCCGCGGCGTTGGCCTCAGCGCGCAGGCGTTTGGCGTCGTTGGCGCGCTCGACGGCGGTGGTGTACGCCGATGAGCGCAGCAGTTGCATTAGTTCGGCGCGGGTGCGCCCGAGGGCCTTCTCCAGGTCGATGGTGTTCTGGGCTTCGTCGTTTAGGCGGGCGCGGGCTGAGACGAAACTCGAACCTTGAGCACGTGCGCGGCAGCGTCCCGGCGGAGCCGGGACATGATGGTTTCCGAGCATGGTGAGGTGCTTGCCGTGGGTGGCCGGGGTGCGGCAAGCTGGGTCGTTGGTGGGGAGAGCGACCACGTTGTCGGCCCTTGTGGTCTGACCTTTTGCCGGAGAACGGCCTTGTCGGCGCTCTTCCCACCGCTTGTGTGCGGGTGCTGCTGGTAGGCCGTTTCAGGCGGCGGCCTCGCCGTCGTGGTGGCTGCCGAGGCTGTCGTCGTCGTACGGGCCGTTGTCGTGGTCGACGAGGACGATCTTCTTGCCGGACAGGGCCTCGAGTTGGGCGATCAGTCGGCGGGTGTGGGTCTCGGGGTTGACGCGGCGGGTGTAGTAGTCGTGGCCGAGATCGGTGTAGGGCTTTCCAGTGGCCAGCACGGTCCAGATGACCTTGATGAGGGTGTGCGCGACGGCGAATCCGGCCTTCTTGGCGGCGGTCTTGTTCGCCTTGCCACCGAAGCGGCGGTGCAGCCGGTGAAACCGGGCCCCGAGCCGGGTCCGCGTGCGGGAGGCGGACAGGGCAGCCTCGATGAGGATCGACTGGACGTGCGTGTTGCCTTTGCGGTGCCGGGCCCGGTGGCGCCGGCCGGCGGACTCGTTGTTGCCCGGGGCGAGCCCGGCCCACGCGGCCAGATGCTTCGCGGACGGGAACCGGCTCATGTCCACGCCGATCTCGCTGACGATCACCGCCGCGACCCGGTCGCTGATCCCGGGGATGCTGGTCAGCAGCCGGATCTGCGCGGCGAACGGGGCGAGCAGCCCGGCGGGTTCGGTCGCCGCCCGGCGGCTGGTGCCCGGGGCCCCGGGGTGGCCGATCTTCTCTTTGACCTGGTCGATCATCTGGTCGAGGTGGTCGAGCCGGGCTAGGTGGAACCCGATCATCTGCCCGTGATGGGCGGTGAACCGGCCGGCCAACGCCAGCCGCAGGTCCTCGGTCTTGTTCCGCAACACCCCACGCGCCAACCCGGCGAGGACCTGCGGGTCACGCTCGCCGGCAACGAGGGCGTCCAGCATCGCCCGGCCGGACACGCCGAACGTATCGGAGGCGACCACGTCCAGCTTGATCCCGGCCGCCTCCAGGACCTTGAGCAGCCGCTGCTTCTCCCGGGAGCGTTCCTCGGTCAGCTTCGTCTGATACCGGGTCAGGTCCCGGATCTCGCGGATGTCGTCCGGCGGCAGGAAACTGCCCCGTAGCAGGCCGACCTCCAACAGCCGGGCCAGCCATTGCGCGTCCTTGACATCGGTCTTGCGGCCCGGGACCGCTTTGACGTGCGCCGCGTTGACCACGTCGATCGTCAGGTCCGGCCCGCCGGCTTCCCGTAACGCGGCGTACACCGGCCACCAGTACGCGCCAGTCGACTCCATCGCCGCCCGGGTCACCCCGCACTCGGCCAGCCACGCTCCCATCGCCAGCAAATCCGCGTAAAACGTGCGGAACGTGCGGGTCTTCTCCCGCCGCAGCGCCGGCCGCCGCGGATCCGGGGTCCGCACCGTCACTGTGACCTGCTTCTTATGCACATCGATCCCCGCGACATGCGTGTACAACACGTCCAAACGACACGCCTCCGTCCCGATCACCAGCCAGGGGCGATGTCGCTCGCAGAGCCCGTCATAGACTCATGACACTGAGACACGTGCACAGGGGGCAACAACCTGGGGTACCAGGGACGGACTCCCGCACCATTCTTGCTTTCAGGCACCGCGAGGGCACCAAGCCCAACCGGCGACGGCGAGCGACACCGCCGACCGAGTTTCACCCACCTGTGGGTGGCCCCGCCAGGGGCCATGGTTTTCTTGCTTGAGCGTCGTTTCCGCTGCGGTGGCGTCGTCGCCGGCTTTGACGAACGCGGTGTCGGCGGCGATCAGTGTGTCGGCGTGCAGGCGCAGGACGGCGTCGCCCCAGGGCCGCCAGGCCCGGTTGAGGTAGACGGTGATCGCTTTGCGGGCTTCGTCGGCGTGGTCACGGTCGCGGGCGAGTTGTTCGAGTTCCTGCCAGCCGTTGGCGAGTTCGGTCACCTCGCTTTTGGCGACCGGGGGCAGCGCGGAGCGGATCTGGGAGGTGAACCAGGCCGGGTCGAGTTTCTGTCCGAGGTGTGGGGTGCGCAGCACCTTCAGCATCTCGATCACGGTCGCGTAGCGTTCGGTGTCGTCGAAGCCGAACAGGTCGGTGGCGAGCCGCTCGGTGTAGTCGGAGCCCTTCGGGTAGACGGTGACCCCGGCGATGCCCTCGAGTTCCTTGGGTTCGGTAACCGCCTGTCCGACGGCCAGGTCCAGGCCGTCGCGGACGCGGGCGGTGCCGTGGCAGACGACCCAGGCGCGGGTCATCTGCTTCACGCCGCGTTTGGTCTGGGTGTAAAGCATGGTGGTGACGAATTCGGGGGTGCCGAGCGGGCCTATGCGGCCGTATTCGACCCAGGCCCAGCCGCGATTGGTTGAGGTGGAGGCGTCGCGCCGGTCTCGGTCGTCGGTGACGGGTTCGACGTAGTACCGGTATTCCTTCTCGGAGTCGCCGAACGTGTCGACGTACTTGCGGTCGAGGCTGCCGGCGAGCATGAGCAGCGTGGTCAAGGCCATCATGGTGGACTTGCCGGACTGGTTCTGGCCGACGAACTGGGCGCGGCCGTCGGCGAACCAGTATTCGGCGACGTCGAATTCCCACAGGCCGATCACGCCGGCGCGCAGGACCTGCCAGCGGGAGCGGGACGGGTCGGGCAGCCCGGCGGTGGTCACGGCGTCTCGCCAGGCGGCCAGTTGCTCGTCGGTGGCGGCCGGCCCCGGTGCGGGCAGGTCGAGCGTCGTCATCGGGTTGGCTCCGTCGGATCGATCAGGGTGATGTCGGGGTCGCGGTAGCGGCCGGCGACCGGTGACAACGTCCACGAGCCGTCCGGGTCGACCTGGAGCAGGCCGAGTTCGGTCAGGATCGTTTCGGCGTCGCTGCGGACGGTGCCGGGCACGGTCTTCTGGTCTTTGGACATGTAGTCACCGCGCCATGCGACGAGGTCGTCGACGACTTCATCGACCTGTGTACTGGTCAGCCGGACGGTGCCGGTGGGGGCGCGGGTGCCGTGGCGGCCGGCGAGGTCGGCCATCAGCAGGGCAACCCAGTCCGCGGCGCGGGCGCGGGGCCAGTCAGCGACGCTCGGCTGCCGGTCCGGGTCGTCGGGTAGGGCGAGCAGGAGCCCTTCGGCGCGGGCTTCGACGGTGCCGCCGGTCATCTGCGTCAGATCTGCGGTGCGCAGCCCGCGGGCTTTGCGTAGCGCGTCGGCGTCGTGTTCGTCGAGGTCGGCGTAGACGACGGCCGGGGTTTCCAGCAAGGCCCGTAGTTGCCGCACGGTGCGGGTCGCGGCGAGCTGCTCGGCATCAGCCTCGGGTGAGTGCAGGGCGGCTGCCAGGACGTCGGGGCTGGTCATCAGCAGCAGGGCGTCACGGTCGACGTCGTAGCCGGCGCCGGGTCCAGCGCCGTCTTCGGTCCAGTCGAGCAGCATCTCGTCGCTGGTGCGGCGGCGTAGCACTCCCCAGTCGGCGAGCAGGGTCGCGGCGTCGCGCAGCAGCCGCCGTTGCGGTTTCTGTTCCGGGTCGTATCCGGTCACTGGGGTGCCTGCGGCGCCGGTCAGGTCGCGGACCATGTCGGACAGCTGTTGCAGGGTGACGGTGGTCGAGACTTCTTCGCAGCATCCGGCCAGGCAGCAGGCCAGTGCCAGCAGCCGTCGGCCGGGCGCGCCGGTGGGGCGTGGTGGGGCGGTGACCTGTCCGCCGACGGGTACCCGGATCAGCCGGACGGCGCGGCCGATGCGCTGGATGCGGTAGCCGGCGCGGCGGGCATGGTCGGTGATCTGGCGTTGGTGGCGTAGCACGTGCCGGTGCAGGATTCGGTTGGTGGCCGGGGTGATCAGCGGTTGGGCGAGCAGGCCGAGGAAGGCCTGCTGGGCTTCCTTCTCGATGGCGGAGGTCGCGGTGTTCACGGGCGGCTCGCGGCCGGGGTTATGTGCAAGGCGATGTCGGGATGGACCAGGCGCCCGTCAGGAGTGTGCACTATCGCGGCGGGGGCGCCGTCCGGCGGTGGATCGGCGTGCAGCTGCCAGCGGGCGTCGCCGGTGGTCGCCGACCTGGTGCCGGCCTGGTCGGGGCGGGCGGCGGCGATCGTGCCGAGCAGGACCAGCAGCATCTGCAGCTCGTCGACGCTCACGTTGCGCCATTGCGACAGCCGCTGCCCGGACCGGGCGAGGATTCCGTTTTCGGTGAGCGCGGCCTGCGCGGCCATGCGGGCGGCGCGTTCCCGGGCGGCGCGTTTGGCGCCGGTGCGGTCAGTGAGCCGGGCGGCGGTGCCGGTCACGGCTTTGGGGCCTTGTTTCCGCAGCCGCGCTTCGATCGGGACCGGGTCGGCGTCCCAGAACGACACGGCGCCGGCGCTACCGGCCGGCGGGCTCGTTTCACCGGGCAGGTGCCGGGCGGCGAACAGGCCGGTCGCGGCGCACCACAGTCGCCACGCGGCGTCATCGTCGGCGGCCGATTCCAGGCGTGCCGCCAAATCGAGCAGTTCAGCGCGCCGGGAGACGTGGCCGCCGACCGCCGCGAGAGTGCGCTGCCCGCGCAGCAGCGGCCCGATCGTGTCGCGCATCTGCCGGCGTAGTTTACGGGCCTGGCAGTCCGGGCCGTCGAACCAACGCCGCAGCGTTTGCAGGGTGTGCTGGTGGGTGTCGACCAAGGCGTCGATGGCCGGGTCATCGGCGTTGGCGCCGAGGGTGTGCACGGCGATACGCCGCCACACGTCGGCAGGCAGCAGGGCGAGTCTCCCGGCGCGGGTGGTGATCGTCTCGGACTGGGTATCGATGCCGGCGCCCCACATGTCGACGTAGCGGCGCAGGGTTTCCTGCACGGTGGTGATCTTTTCCGGTGTCGGGGCGCCGGCCAGAGCTCCGGCGAGGCGCGCCTGCCAGCTGGCGGCGGCTTTCACCATCGACTGGTGGGTTGTGGCGATCACCGACCACGCGGCGGCGGCTGCGGCCGGGTCGGTGCGGGCGCAATCGTGCAGCAGGTTCAGGTTAGCGGTCAGGATGCCGGGGGCGAGGGTGGCGGCGGCTTCGGCCGCGGTGTCGTCACCGAGGGAGGTGATCGCCCGGTGCAGCTGGGCGACGGTCTCGGTCAGCTGGTACCGGTCGCGGTCGAGGACGAATTCGGCGTCACGGACAGCTTTGTCCTGGAACGTATAGACGACACCCCAACGTTCGAGCCGGGTCATCCGCTCCTTGAGCCGGAAGCCGGGGTCGTCGAGCAGGGCTGGGTCAGCGCCGAGGTGCTGCAGGCGCCGGCGTAACAGCTCGGGCAGGTCGGTGGCGGCGACGCCGGTCAGCGTGTGTTCCTGTTCGGCAAGCAGCACGTCCACGATCAGCCGGTACTGCGCCGCGAACCGGCTGGTCAGATAGCTGGCCTGCAGCAGTCCGCCGGGGAGACCGGCGAGCTGCCACAGGTCGAGACCGTCAGCGGGACGTTCGTCGTCATCAACCTCAGAACTGTCCGGCCGCACCCGCATCCCCTTCCCCGCCGCATCCCGGGAACGCGCTGCTGCCCGCAGTGTACGGGCGGGGCGCGCTGCCGTCCGGCGAGCATAGGAGCTGGATGCGACAGGTACCGCTTGGCGAGTTCGTCCAGGTGACGATTCGCACCATGATCAACTGGTGGCGTTGCGCAGGCACGGCACTACTGAACATCACCATTCCACTCGATACGGGCCAACTGTCAGCTCCTTGACACTCGGCCTCCCCGGCACCGGGCCACTCGCCCACAGGACCCGGCCCGGGGCCGCTCCACCCGATCGGACCGACGCGACCCGCGCCGTCGTCGATCCACAGCGCGATCAGGCCGCACTCTGCCGTCCGCGCCGCGTCCGGCGCGCTGGCCACGGAGCCAGCGCCAGACATGCGCTTCCCAACGCAACGCTGTAGAAGGGATCGTCGCCATCGGCCGTCACGCCCGCCATCCCCGCGAACGGATCCGTGAGCGAAGCCACGACATCGCCGGGGTAGGGTACTGCTCCCAGAGCAACTGCCAGTCGTCGCCGGCACCCCACAGCCGCCGAGAATCACCCCTCACCGGCTCCGACAGATCCGGGCGATCCAGCGGGTCGTACCACCAGTTCCCCAGCCCCCATCGCTTGTCCGGCGAAACGCAGGCGACCCGGACGAAGAGGCCCGCGAGCAGGGACTGCATGTCGTCGCTGACAGGCGGAATCGACGCCAAGTCAGTCTTCTCCGCCTGCGTCAGGCCAAGTCCGTCGGTTGACGGTTGCCGAAACGGACACCGCCCGGAGGCCTGCCTCAGCTCGAAGGGTCTCGGAGCCCGGCAGATAGCCATGGCTGCGCCGGTCCCGGAAAGCTTGCCCCTGAACCGTGTGACCCGCGCCGACCGGGGGCGGGCGTGGTTGACGGACGACGCAGGCTGCCAACCCATGTCGACGAAGTTCAATCGAAAGGCGCTCAGCTGGCGACCGGCTGCGGTTGGCGCCACATCACGACGGGGCTCGCAGCGCCAAGGCGGCCGCGAATGATCTGGCCTGGCACGAACTCGTGCCTTTTGTACAGCGCACCGTTGCGGTCGGTCGACGACTCGAGATAGGTCGGTTCCCGGCGTACGTCGAGGCGCTGAAGCCGATGTGCGATTAGCGCCCCGCGACCATCCTCAATGGGCCGGAATCCGGTTCAGGGGCGTGCACGTCGCCATCGCCTATGGGTGTCAGAGTCGATGCGACCGACGGCACAGGGGCATCCGCAGCGCCGACAGCCCAATCCTTGGCGAGCGACTGCCGATCTCGGCAGTAAGCAACCGAGTCGCTACCCGAACTTCAGTCACCTGCTGGCGGCGGCGCGCTTTGCCAGCATCATCTCTGCGTTGTCTGGCACCTCGGCGAGGCAACCTCACGCACTGTCGTAAAGCGGATGACGCGCCGGCGCGAGAGCGACCATGTGCCGGAAGCTCGGCGCCCGTGCCGGGCGCGGAGCTGACAGTCGTTCTCGTGCCGCAGCTCGAGCTTCGGAGCCTATTCTTCTGCATCGGAGCTGGCTTCCTCATCGGCTGATTGCGCGGTGCGGCGGTACTGCGGATGGTCTTTGTCCATCTGGATTGCCGCGTGCAGGGCGACCGGGTACCGGGCGCGATCGGACCAGTACATGGTTTGGTGGCAGAGCTGGGCGGTGGCGAACGCGAGCGCTTCGTGGGAGACGCGGTCGTTGAGGGCGATGGGAAAGATTTCCGTGGCGGTCATCGAGTACCACGGCTCGGGGATCTCGCTCTTCCGGCGTTCTTCCTTGTTCTCCGAATTGACGGAATGTTTCGCGTCCCAGCGGGTGTACTTCGCGCCGAGCCGGCCGGAGTTGCCGCCGTCGTAGTTGCGGGGAACGTTGCAAAGCAGCCATACAGGGGTGCTGAAGTCCGTCTCGATCTCGTACAGCGCCTTGGTCGTCTCGCCTTCTTTCTCCTCCTCTCGGCTGCTGAGCACGTGAGTGTAGCTAACCGGCGGAGGCACCCGGTCGTCGGCGATGTTGATACGGATGACCGCGTCGGGCTGTTCGTCGGCGGGGAGGGTGAAGCCGGGCAGCCAGTATTTGCTCTTGCGCGTGTCGGGATGCAGCCCCTGCTTGCTGTTCTGCAGACCATCCCAGATACGCCGCGCGCTGTCTTCGTCGACAGTGACGACATAGGGGCGGCCGTCGAGTTCTTCAACGAGGTCTTCCAGCGCCCGTTCGATGATGGCCCCGATGTCGTCCCACCGCTGACGGTGGGACTTCTTGCCGCCAGCCTCGCTCGGGTAGTTCGTGGCGTGGAACTCGTTCTGGGCGCAGCGGTAGGGCTGCCAGCGAGCAGCGGTCGAACTCCAGCCGCGCAGTTGCCACACGTCGCCCGCGACGGCCGGCGGAACCAGTGCGGTTGCGGTCACGACGGCCTTGGGGGCGCCTTTCTCGCGTTTGCGGTTGTTCTGCTGGCGGATGTGGAATCCGACGTGGGCGATGCGGTCGGCGCCGTATGCGGCGTGCCGGGCTTCGGGACGCAGAGCGTTGGCGATGCGATCGTCGATGATGCCGAGGGAGCGGTACAGGTCGAGCAGCGCCATCTCACTCGGGTGGTCGGGCGTTTTCGGCGCGATGACACCCTGCGCGTTCTTGCCGAGCAGGTACTGGCTCGCGATGTCCCGGCCAGCCAGGATCATCTTGGTTTGCGGCTTGGCGTCCAGTTCCTGCAGCTCGGCCGGTTTGCGGCCGGGGGCGTCCTCGGCAGTGGGAACGTGAGTTTCACACCACGTGCCGACCAGCACGCCGCCGCTGGAGTCGAGCGCCGCCTCGGCCGGCTTCAGCGCCTTCGTTCTGCCGTGCGGGCTGCCATGGGTGAGAAAATCACCCATGAATCGGAAGACCGCGGTGACCGTTCCGCCGTAAAGGTCGATCTCCTGGCCGTCGCGTGGGTCCAAGCCCTCGGTGGCGAGGCCGTAGGTCTTGGCGAGGGTCGCGATCATCCGCAGGCGGGTCTCGTCGCGGTACCACAGACAGACCAGGCGCAGTTTAGTGAAGCCGGCCGCCTTCACTGCGGCGGCGATGGAGGCGGGGTCAGGGAATGCGGTGCCTTTGCCGCGCAGCCGCACCTCGGCGCCGGCTTCGCGGGCAGCCTTGCGTCGATCCAACTCCGCCTTGGACACCTTCTCCGGGTCGGTGGGCCGGTGCGGCAAGGTCAGGGTAGTGGCGCGCGCGACGATCGGTTGGGCCAGATCACCGAGCCGGTCCACGATGTGCTGGTTGAGCACCCGCAGGTGGTGCATGCCGGTGCCGACGCCAATGGGGAACTGCCGGTTCTTCGCCAGCACCGGCCAGATTTGGCTCGGGCGCTCGCGGGAGAACGTCAGCTTGGGTTTGTCGTCGTGGCCGACCTTGGCAATGGCTTCGGCGCGCATCCGTTGTTCGGCCTGCGAGCGGGTCGCGATGGCTTGCAGGATGGAGTAGTCCATGTCGAGGCGCCCGAGCGCTTCGAGCGCGTATCGGCTGATCGTGCGGGCTCCGCCACCGCCGTGCAGAGCGACCTCGAGGATCGGCCGGTTCTCTCCGGGCTGGACCGCCAGGACCGTCCTGCTGAAGATCAGCGAATCCGAGATCCGGGTCACCCGGGAGGTCACCATGAGTACGGGGTTGACGATGTTCGGCACGGTTTCCAGGCTCAGTGCGGTACGTGACAGCGCGTACCGGCCGCCCTGGTCGCTCTCCCACGGCTTGTCGAGGGCTACGAGGCCGCCGGTGACGTCCGGGCGCAACGTGACGCTGAGCCCGTCGCGAACCGCCCACGGGCCGGCCAATTTCTGCGCCAGCCCCCAGGTGATGGTGCGGTACACCCAGTTTGGGGCGACCGGCTGAACACCGTCCTGCGTCCGGATGTGCTGGGCAAGGTACTCCTTCTTCTCCGGCGTATCGGCGATGCTCTGCGCCACCTCCGGGGGCCGCCGCAGGTCGATCTCGTGGATCGTCACGCCGTGGGCAAGGCCGTAGGTGAGGGTGAACACCCGGCAAAGCAGCTTGTCGTCGATCGGCTCCCGCGAGGCCAGGAACGGCTGGGGACCGCCGGGCTCGAAGTAGACGTATCCGCCGGTGAGCACGCTGAGCACGGTGGTGGCGATCGAGTACGGTGCCTGCGCTGATTCGTTGCCGTACCGGTCTTTGCAGGCGCGTTCGAAGTTCTCCCAGAGGGAGCGGGTCTCGGGGCTCAGATGCCGAAGGTACACGGCGTCGTCGCGGACCAGGTCGGGGGTGCAGCGGTACGCGAGCGTGTCGAGATAGCGACCGGGAGCACGGCGTTGTGGGGTCACTCGTCCTCTCCTCCGAGAGCAGTTGTCAGAGGGTATTCGTTCGGGTCGATTCCGGCGTACGACAGGAACGCGTTGAGCGCTTCGCCGTACAGGGCGTTCATCTGTGCCCGCACCTCGGGCGGCCATTTGGCGTGGATGCGGCGCAGAATCGTGTCGAGATCAGCGCTCCAGGTGTCCTCGTGGAACGCGAAGTCGACCATGTGCAGGACGGCTTCCGTGCCGCCGCGGCGGGCCCGTCCGGCGAGCTGGATGAGGTCGACGATCATGCCCGCGACGACTTCCTCCTGCAGCGACTTCTGCATGGAGGTGAACTGGTTGGCCGAGCGCAGCAGCAACCGCAACCGCTCCCACGCGGCGTCGCGAGCACCGGCGAGCGCGGCGATCGGGTCGCTGCTTCCGCTGGCCGGCAGGGCTCGCATGCCGGCGGCATTGATGCTGGCGTACATCTCCGACGGCTCGTTGAGCAGCGCCAGGGGCCGTACGCACAGGTAGACCGAGCGCACCGCAGAGCGGATGCCCTTGACGATGTTGAGCCCGCGCGCGATCAGCGGCAGCGGCACGACCAGGATGTTGCCCCGGTCAGGGAAGGTCTCGAACTCCTCACCGGTCAGCCGCACGGCACGGTCCTCGCGGGGCAGGTCCGGGTTGAGGCTGTGCCGGTCCTCGGCGCGCACTGCCACACACAGCCCGGACCGGTAGGAGCCGGACTGGGAGATGCCGCGGGCGAGCCAGGCGCACTGCTCATAGGAGTTCGCCACCACCAGCACGTGGGCACGATCAGGGTCGTTGACGGCGGCTTTCTCCAGCTCACTCCGGATGTAGCGGTCGTAGAGCTGATCGCCGAGTTCGATCAGCGCATCACGTTTGCGGCTGGTGTGCAGACCGGAGACCTTGATCGGTTCGCCGAACAGCGGGTGGCCCTTGCCGTACTCGACGCGGCGTTTGCGGGCGCGGATGGAACGTGCTTGCGCGTCGGTCATCCACCAGCGCACCGGTGCGTGCACGTGCTCGCGGACCGCCTGCGGGAAGAACGCCGTCGCCGACAGCCCCATGACCGGCCGCTGCGTGCCGGCCAGGCTCAGCGAGACGATCCCACCGAGTTCAGCGGTGAACAGGTGCGGATCACCACCGATGGTCTGCGCCACCAGCTCGGCGCTGCGTTCCCGGTCGTCGAGACCGGTTACCCGATAGCCGGTCAGAGAACGGCCGAGCATCCCGATCGGCATCACAGCGGTGATCGCCGAGTTCTGCAACTGTTCGACGATCTTCTGAGCGGACCGCAACCCGGACGACCGGTACCGCTGAGCGGTCTTGCGGACCTCGGCCAGAGCCTCGTCCAGTTCGATCATCACTGCGCGGGTCGCCAGCAGGTTGATGATCTGCGCACGGCGATGCCCGTCGCTGATCGAATCTTCCAGCAGTTCGTGCAGTTCGATCTTGACGGCGTCGAGCAGGGTCTCGCCGCGCGGCCCGACCAGTGCATTCAGGCCGCGTTGGACATCAGCCCAGACCGGCTCGAGCGTGCCGCTGGCCCGTCCGTGCCGGTCCTCTTGCTGGTAGCGCTCGGGCATCAGCGCGTTGATCCGTTCGATGACCTCGGCAGGGATGCCGGCCTCACCGACCTCAAGGTCGGGCCACAGCAGTGCGGCGAGCGTCCGGTCGCGGCCGCGGGCCATGTGCCAGCGGCTGCTGGTCTGGTCGGGAATGCGTTCCTCGGCGCGTTTATCCTCCACGACGGTCAATGTCAGCGCGTTGCGGCAGATGCTGAGCAGCAGGAACTCGGCCATGAGCCGGACGTGGCTGACCGAGGGCAGCAGTTCGTTCTCGTCGTGGATGGGCAGCCGTTTCGCGTCGGTGTCCATCGACTGCGGAGCGGATGTCCAGTGGCGGCGCGAGTGCAGTTTCACGTCGCTGGCGCAGCGTTCGATGGCCCGGGACTGGAACTGGTCGACCTCGTCGATGAGCACGGCGTGGCACGTGCGCAGCGCAAACTCGGCGGCCGTTAGCGTGTACACGGGCCGGCCGTCGAGGTTGACGCCGATGCGCAGGGAGCCCTGCAGGAACAGGAAGTGGTTCATGACGACCACGTTGGCGTCGCACGCCTGGTAGACCGGGGCGAACTTGCTGCAGGTCGGGATCCACGGGCAGGCCGACATCCCGACACCCTGCCGGACCAGCGACAGGCACGGTTCGCGACCAGGCGGATAATCGCCGGTGGCCTCGGTGAATTCCCGCTGTGCGCAGCCGTAGGCGAGCGGGTCGATGTCGCGTTCTCCGCGCAGCCCCCAGTCGCCGGGCGCGTCGGGATCCTCGTCGATCAGCGAGGCGTGCTTGACGGCGCGCTCGTGCATCCGGCTGGTGGACATCAGGTGTGCGCAGGTCGGCATGTGCTCCAGCGCGTGTTTCGTTTGCAGGTGGGCCAGGTCACCGCGGATGTTCCACGTCATGGCCAGGCAGGACTTGATGTCGGGCTGCACGATGGCCAGACGCCGGTTGTTCAGGGCGAACCAGCTGGCCATGACCCGGACCAGGACGCTCTTGCCGGTGCCGGTCGGGGCGTGGAAGATTTCCAGCCCGCCGGCCAACATGGTCATGACGTCGCAGGGCGAGACAGTGTCGGTGGTCTGCAAGACCTCGAACAGCCCGGACAGCGTGGTGTGCAGAAACCGCTTGTCGGCCGGGAACCGCTCGTCGATCTGCGCAGCCAAGCTCAACAGCTCGTTCGCGGGAATGCGCAGCTCGGGCTCGTACGCGACAGTCGACGCGCGCGGCAGCCGGTCATGGCCGAACGGTTCGGTGAAGTGCGGATAGCGGGGAATACGTACCCGGCCGTAGATCTGACCGCCGTCCTTGACGTAGATCGTCGGGGTAGTCCACGTCCCGGGGCCAGCGAAGTCCGGCGGTTTCGGGCGGGCGCTGGGGCGCCGGAACCGGGCGGTCTGCCGGTCGGCGTACTCCAGCAGGTCCCCTCCCACACGGGGGTACGCGGCGTCGGCCTGGAACGGGTTCTTCCCGGCAAGCTCGAACGCCGCCAAAGCCACGGGCTTGCCCTCTGTTCCGGGATCCGGCGGCGCGAGGATCGTGCGGGCCGCGACGGAGAAGGCACGATGCTCGGCCAGGTCGGCCGGGGCGACCGATCCGAGCAACGCGATGCGCTGCTTCTCGGCATGCGCGAGCCCGTTCCAGCGGTCCCACACCGTGTATTTGCCGGACAGCAGGAACGCGGCATCGGCAAACCCGGCGGCGTCACGGGCATCACCCGCGATACGGCGGGGGAAGTAGTGCGCTGCCAGCGCCAGCGCGGCGTTCACCACGCTGGTCTGCACGGTCGGGTCGCTCACGCCCACCTCACCCCCGCCTTCGTGCAGACCAGCTCGCCGAAGGCCGACGCGGTGACCGCCTTCATGCCGTAGCGGGCGCACACCTCCGACAGCAGAGGAATCTGCCCGGCCCGGTAGTCCGGGACCACGAGCCATTCGGCACCGCCCCGGTCGCCCTCCTGCGCGTGGATGAGGCTGCCGAGCGTTGTCGCCGATGTGTAGTCCTTGACGTCGACTTTGAAGGGCTTGCCGACGCCGGGAACCTTCACTCGCAGGTCGTAGGCGTCAAGGGATGGCCAGAGTTCCGCTGCCAGGCCACGCTCATACAGTTGGTCGCGCAGCGCCAACTCGGGAATGCCCGGGACCGTGGTGTAACGCCACACGCCGCGAACCAGAGCCTTGTGCTTGTCCACCGGCGTCGGCTCCGGGATCGCGTCAAGGTCGGGGAACAGCACCGACTCGGGACCGGTGGGCGGGTCCGGGCGCGACTCGGGACGCAGTGCCGCGGCTGATCCGTCACTGGTCGGCCGGAACAGATACGAGGCGCCCATCTCGGCGTGCGGGGTGTGCCAGCAACGGGCCGAGCCTGTCAGGACGCTGGCACTCTTGCGCAGCACGAGCCGCATCGGCCACCGGCAGATCGGGCACGGATACCACCAGCCCTGGTGTGTCGAGCCGTACGGGATCTCCTGGTAGAAGTCGGCCACGCTCGGCGGCAACCGCAAGTCCGCCAGATCATCCGTGTGCCCGGCCGGGGTTCGGATCAGATCCTCGCGCCCGTTCTCGTAGACCGATTGGACACCTTGCTTGCTCAACGCCTGGTAGACCGTCTCCTGCTCGACCTCCTCGCGGAATTCCCGCACGCCCGCCACGCCCGCGGCCCGGTGGAGTTTGTGCAGGGTGTGCAGCAGCATCCGCTGCTCGAAGTCCAGGTCGAACGCGTTCTCGGTGATCTGCCCGTCCTGATCGACGACAGCCAGTCCCTTGAGGTCGACCGGTTCGACCCCGGCAGGCAGCAGCTGCGCGAGGTCACCCGAAAGTGCATCGCGGAATCGCCCGAACGGCAGCGGGCTGCCGGGCCCACGCGCGGCCAGGACGCTGCCATGGCACTCCATCAGCGTCTCCAGCCGCTGCTCCGGTTTCCGGCCGGGGCTGGTCAAAGCCTTCGCGGCGTGCACGGCGGCCTTGGTCACGAGATAGCGTGCATGGTCATCGCTCAGTGTGCTGGTGTCGTCATCGACAGCATTAGTCACGTGGGCGGATGCTAGACCCACCCTCCGACAAGAAACCGGGCGCGAAGCGACTGGGCCCCGTGTCAGAAGTCAGACGATGCCCTCGATGCCGGTGCAATCCACTTGCGGATACCGCCGACGATAAAGATCAACGAACGCGGCGAGGTGCTGTCGGCCCAGGTCGGTCAACCGCCACCGGAACTCCTCCACGTGCGTCCCACCGGCGGCGAGAACCGCCACCGACTCGATCAGCCCTCGGCTCGGCGGCCCGCCGGCAGCGCTGCGGTAGCCGACGCCGAGAAAGAACAGCGCCCGGCCCGCCAGCCGATCCTCCGGCAGACCGTCGGGCTCGGCCGCCGCAACCCGGACCAGAACGCTCCACAGCCACTCGGACAGCAGATGCGGCTCGTGATCAACTTCCACCGGCTCGTCCAAGCCGGCCCGGGCCGCGGCGCGGCCACGCCGGGTGATCTCGACCAGGACCCGGACCACCTCACCGGCAACCGGGTCATCGACGACATCCTCGGTCACGACCACCAGACCCCGCCGGGCCAGGGCATGCACTGTCGGACCCGTACCCGGATCGTGGACGCCGCGCCGACGCAACCGCTCCTGCAAACGGGTGTACCCGGTCTGCGCCGGCGCGCCTTTGAACGCCAGCGGAAGCCGACGCCAATCAGCACTCCTCGGAACCGGCAACCGCTGCAGCCTGCGCATCCACATCTCCGTAGCCGTCATGCGGTCGTCGCGCATGATCTCGCCCAGATACACCCGCTGGCGTTCATTCAGCGATGCCCACGCCGCGACCGCAGCGCGCGAAGGGCCACCGCTGTCCGGCGTCTCCACCAGCGGCGCAGGTTCCTGCGGCCGGGTACGCATCCACGCGTCCAACACCATCCGTACCGGCACTGCGTAGATCCGCGCCAGCACAGTCACGAGACGACCGGCCACCACCGGTGTGTCCCACCCCGGCTCATGAAGCGACTCGCCGTTTTCCAGCGCGGACAGCATCTCAGCCGATACGCGCAGCTCTCGACCAGCCGGAGACGATCCGGCCAGCGCCGCCGCGTCGGCCAGCCTCAACCCCACCGCGAATCGTAGGTCTGCCAACGTCTCACGACCCGGTTCGATATCGATCAGCTCATCAGGGCGGCAGCCGACAGCCCCCGCCAGGCGCTCCACCCCAGCCGGGCCCGCGGCACGCAACCCCTCCTCGTAGAGGAAGACCTCCCGCGCGGACATCGCTGCCAGCGCAGCCACATCGCGCCGAGACAGACCACCCGTCAGCCTTCGCGCGCTCAGCGCGCCCGGGATCAGCTGGCGGGCTGACGAAGTGGCACTGTCGGTGCTGAGAATGGCCGTCATCGCGACCACGTCAGCCCGAGATCAACAGACACCACCATCAAAGCCATCGCAACGTCACCAGCAGCGACGATAGCCCGTCGTTGGCCGCGGCGCAGAAGACCGGCCCAGGATCACCGGCTGCGCCACCACGACAGGCTATCGAACACATGTTTCATTTTTGCACGGATGAGCCGGTGGGGTCGAGTAGCCGCAGATCACGGGTTCCATCAAGCCGCAGTACGGTGCACGACCGGCGCCCCGATCACGCGACTGCAATCCATACACCCATCTCAACGACATCGGACCGGCACAGAGCCGGATACGGCGGCCTTGCAGCTGCTGGCGGACCAGGAAGGCATCGCCGCAACATCAGAGCGTGATGTCGCCGTAGCCTCTACCAACGGCTGGACCGGTCCCTCGGTGGGAACGACGCCGAACGGCGAATCCTGCGCACCTACGCCGAGCGGTACGTACGGCTCAGCCCCGACATCCCCGCGCTGATCCCGCAGGTCTACCTCCACTACGACCCGTACACCGAGCGCCAGGGGTCTACCGCCCTCACTCGCCAGCGAATGGACTTTCTACTGCTGCTGCCTCACCGGGTCCGTGTCGTGATCGAGTGCGACGGCAAGCAGCACTACGCGGACGACGACGGCCGGGCCAGCCCCCGCCGCTATGCCGAGATGATGACTGAAGACCGCGAGCTACGGCTCAACGGTTACGAGGTCTACCGATTCGGAGGCGCTGACCTCGTCGACGGCCCGGAGACGGTACGCCGCCTCGACGCCTTCTTCGACCGGCTCGCCGTTCGCCATGCTGCTTGAACGCCGGCTATGCGCTGTGGCCGACACGCTGCGGCGCTACATCTCTACTACACCGGCTGCCGAGGAACGTCCTGCGCGGCCTGCGGCTGCTGGTCCGCCCGGAGACCGTGCTTCGGTGGCACCGGGATCTCTTGGCCCGCTCCACGAGTTGCTGGGCGAACTCCCGCTCCGCCGACGTCGGCTGCGGAAGTTGAGCAGCAGTCGCTTTCTTGTCTGCCAAGACGTGGTCCTTCCCGGACAGGATCGACGTCCTGTCCAACGGACCACACCCAGGTCAACACGGAAATCTGCGCAGTCCCACCGACAGCCTGTAGTATCAGCGCATGCGCACTCTAAAGTGCGCGCTGGTGCTGATCGTGGGGGTTCAACTCCCCCCTCGGACACGTTAACCCCCACCAAAGCCGTTCATGTTTCCGAGCGGTTCGGGTGGGGGTCGTTGCTTCTGGCGTGGGACTCGAGCTATCAACGGCCGTCGACCGAGTGTGATGGTGTCGGCGTCGCAGGTGACGGTGATCTGGTTCGCCCGCAGGTACGCGGCGGTAGCTCGCGCGTCGTCGCGGGCTTCCGTCGTTCGATCGTCGAGTTGCCGTGCGATGTGGGCGAGGAGCAGGTCTTCGCGTAGGTACAGCGGCTTGGGCCGGCCGGATAGGGGCCGGGCTGGCGCTGGTGTGGCCGTGTCGGCACCGGTATCCGGGCCGCCCGTGTACCCAGTGCGCGTCGGCACGTCGGCCGCAGGCTCGGCAGATGACCAGTCCGGTGAGCAGGTACCGGCGCGGCTGGCCGTCCTCCGGCGCGGGGACCGCGTTCACCGCTTGAGCCTTGACGAAGTCCGCCTCGCTGACCAGCGGCGGGTGCACGAACCGGGCGGACAGTATCCACTGGTCTCGGGGATTCCAGCGCCGTACCGAGCCTCGACTGGTGCGCGGGTCCCCCGGCTCAGTCTCCTGATGGTCGGTGTACTGCCGGTTCCACACCTGCCGCCCCGTGTAGCGGGGGTTGGCGAGGATCTCCGCGACCGTCCGTACCGTCCACCCGTCCGCTGTCCGGTGCCGGTTGCGCTTGCGGTCGTACTGCGATGGTGACGGAACACCCAGGTGGTTGAGGGTACGGGCGATGCCGCCGGCACTGGTGCCAGCGTTTCGCTCCGCGAAGATCCACTGCACGTGCGGTGCGGTGACCGGGTCGGGGGCGAGTCGATGTAGTCGCCGTCCCCAGCGGGCGTGCGCGGTGACAATCGCCCCGCGACCGGCCACGAGTTCGCTGGCGCAGTCGAGCTGCCAGTGCCGCGACATCGCGCAGTCCTGGTACTCGACCGTCGACATCCGGCCGTAGAGCTGCCAGTTGTAGCCGACTTTAAAGCGGTTCGCCCCTTTGTTACCCGACTGCTAAGTCTACAAGGGACATGCACGCGTGGCTATCGACCAGTCGCAGGTTGTGTCGGCAGTCGTGCCCGGGGATTCTGTAGTACCAGAGTCTCAGCCACAGGAGGCTCCATGGCCAGTCCCGCACGTCGCCGCCAAGCCCATTCCCAGGCTCCGAAGCTGCGCCTCGTTCCTGACCCGGTCTCAGATGCCGTGGCGATCTTTGGTGAGCTGATCGCCGAGAAGCTCGGCCGGGGAGGCGATCAAGAGGATCAGCTGCGCGGTCCGCTCGAGCAGTTGTTGCGTCGGCTCGGCCGGCACATAGGTGTCGATGCTATCCCGTACGGCGAGGTGAGACTTCAGAAGATCCGCGCCCGACCGGACTTCGCAGTGGACGTGGGCGGAGTTCGGGTCGGATATGTCGAGCTGAAAGCACCCGGCCGTGGCGTGCCGACGACCTGGCGCCGGCCGGATAGGCGGGAACGAGAGCAGTGGGAGAAGCTGAAGGCGCTGCCGAACGTCCTCTACTCGGATGGCGTGACGTGGGCCCGATACAGCTACGGCGACCTCGCTGGGCCCGAGGTTCGACTGGAGGGAGATCCGTTCGACATCCGGCGGCCTCTGCGGACTGACGGATCCGGGTTCGAGGCGCTCATCCAGCAGTTTCTGCTGTGGGAGCCGGAGCAGCCCCGCACCCTCACGCAGCTGATCAACATGGTGGCCGGCCTCTGCCGGTTGCTCCGGGACGAGGTCACCGCCATCCTGGGCGATCCCACCCGGGACGTAGCCCACGAGGAACTCTCCTTGCTCGCGGCTGACTGGCGCGACCTGCTCTTTCCCGACCTCGACGACCTCGGCTTCTCCGACGCCTATGCGCAGACAGTGACCTTCGCCCTGCTGCTCGCACGGGTGGATGGGATTGCCTTCGAGCAGACGCCGCTTCACGAGATCGCCCGCCTGCTCGGCAAGAAGCACTCACTGATGGGCCGTGCCCTGGCGGTACTTACGGACAACGAAGCTGCCGACGAACTGCGCATGATCCAAACTCTGCGCCGGGTGATCAGCTGCATCGACTGGAACGTGCTCGATGACGGGCGGACAGACGTCCACGCGGATCTCTATGAGCGGTTCCTCGCGGCATACGATCCAGCCCTGCGGCGACGCAGCGGCTCGTACTACACCCCCAAGCCGGTTGCCGCTGCCGTGGTCGACTTCGTCGATGAGATCCTCACGGTCCGCTTCGACCGCTCCTGGGGCCTCGCAGCTGACGACGTGGTCGTGGTCGATCCGGCGATGGGCACCGGAACGTTCCTCGTCGAGGTGCTGAGATGCGTGTCGGACACCATTGACGAGAGACAGGGCAAGGGAGCGAGGGCACCCCGACTTCGCGAGTTCTTCCAGGACCGCCTCGTCGGCTTCGAGATCCAGGCTGCGCCCTACGCCGTTGCCGAACTCCGCCTTCACCAGACGATGCAGGTCCAGTTCAAGACCGAACTGCCCGCCTCCGAGGTTCGTTTTCTCACCGATGCGTTGGAGGACCCGGTCAAGCAACAGGGTCGGCTGCGAGCCGCGTACCGCGTCATCGAGCGGGCCCGGCAGGAGGCCAACCGCATCAAGCGGGACGTGCCGGTGATGGTGGTCATCGGCAATCCGCCGCACGTCGAGAACAGCAGGGGCCGAGTTCCCTGGATCGAGGAACGCCGGAAGGTGCCTCTGCTGCCCGGCGCGTCATCCGGCCGTCCGTCACTCGACGAGTTCCGCGTCCCCGGTGGCGGCAGGTACGAGTCGGACCTCTACGGCCTGCCGTGGTGCTTCTGGCGCTGGGCGCTCTGGAAGGCGTTCGAGGCCCACCCCACCGAGCCCCAAGGAATCGTTGCCTTCGTCACCCCATCGAGCTTCCTCAAGGGCAAGTCCTTCGAGGGCATGCGCGAGTATCTGCGGCGAACCTGCGACGAAGGCTGGATCATCGACCTGTCCCCGGAGGGCAACCGGCCCCAGCAGGACACCCGGGTGTTCGGCCCTGAAGTGGGGCGGCAGTTGTGTATCGCAGTGTTCGCACGCTACGGGAAGAGCGATCCGGACAGGGCGGCGATCATCCACCGCATCTCGCTGACCGGCACCAAGCAAGAAAACCATGGCCCCTGGCGGGGCCACCCACAGGTGGGTGAAACTCGGTCGGCGGTGTCGCTCGCCGTCGCCGGTTGGGCTTGGTGCCCTCGCGGTGCCTGAAAGCAAGAATGGTGCGGGAGTCTGTCAAGCCCCGGGTTTGGTGGAGAGTTGGTTAGCTGGTTTTCAGGGGTGTGGTGACCGGTTGGGTCATTGCGTGTAGCGTTTCGTGTTCGGCGGGTGGGGCGTGTCCGAGTTCGCCGTGGAGCCGGCGGTTGTTGTACCAGTCGATGTACTCGACGGTGGCCATCTCCAGGTCGTCGAGTCCGCGCCACGGACCTCGGTTGCGGACGAGTTCGGCCTTGTACAGGGAGTTGAACGCCTCGGCCATCGCGTTGTCGTAGGAGTCGCCCTTGGACCCGACCGAGGCGACGGCGCCGGCCTCGGCGAGGCGTTGGCTGTAGCGAATCGCTCGATACTGGACTCCCCGGTCCGAGTGGTGGACCAGTTTGCGCAGGTCGGCGCCCTGGTGTTCGCGGCGCCAGATCGCCATCTTCAACGCGTCGAGCGCCAGATCCGTGTAGAGGCTGGTGGAGACCTGCCAGCCGACGATCATGCGCGAGTACACGTCGAGGACGAACGCGGCGTACACCCAGCCCACGCTGGTGCGCACGTAGGTCAGGTCGGCGACCCACAGCTGGTTTGGCCGCACGGCGGTGAAGTCACGTTTGACCAGGTCAGCAGGGCGTCCGGTCTCGGCGGTGGGCCGGGTCGTACGCGGTGACTTGTCGCGCAACAGCCCGCGCAGTCCCGATTCGCGCATCAGCCGCTCGACGGTGCACCGGGCCACTTCGACGCCTTGGCGGCGCAGCTCGTGCCAGATCTTGCGAGCCCCGTAGACGCCGTAGTTGACCGCGTGAATCTGCTCGATCAGCGCGGTCAACTCCTCATCGCGCCTCGATCGGGCCGAGGCGGGGCGGGTCCTGGCGGCGTAGTAGGTCGACGGTGCGATCTCGGCTGGCGTGCCTTGCAGCGCCCGCAGGACCGGCTGGACACCGTGTTCGACCTTCTGCGAGTCGACGAACGCGACCTTCATCGCGACGGCCGGTCCAACTCGGCCGCGAAGAAAGACGCCGCGGAGCGCAGGATCTGGTTCGCCCGCCGCAGCTCACGATTCTCCCGCTCCAACGCGGCCAGGCGTTCCGCGTCGCTGCTGGTGACGCCCGGACGGTCACCGGCGTCGGTCTCGGCCTTCTTCACCCACCCACGCAACGCCTCGGGATGCACCCCGAGCTGGCCGGCGATCCGCCGGATCGCCCCTACCGCACTGGCGGGATCCCGACGGGCCTCGACCGCCAACCGGGTCGCACGCTCACGCAGCTCATCGTTGTACTTCTTCGGTGCGGGCATCGCTGGAGTTCCTCCCAGGTTTCGATGTCTCCATCAAACCCGGTGCGGGACAGTCCGTCCCTGGTACCCCAGGTTGTTGCCCCCTGTGCACGTGTCTCAGTGTCATGAGTCTATGACGGGCTCTGCGAGCGACATCGCCCCTGGCTGGTGATCGGGACGGAGGCGTGTCGTTTGGACGTGTTGTACACGCATGTCGCGGGGATCGATGTGCATAAGAAGCAGGTCACAGTGACGGTGCGGACCCCGGATCCGCGGCGGCCGGCGCTGCGGCGGGAGAAGACCCGCACGTTCCGCACGTTTTACGCGGATTTGCTGGCGATGGGAGCGTGGCTGGCCGAGTGCGGGGTGACCCGGGCGGCGATGGAGTCGACTGGCGCGTACTGGTGGCCGGTGTACGCCGCGTTACGGGAAGCCGGCGGGCCGGACCTGACGATCGACGTGGTCAACGCGGCGCACGTCAAAGCGGTCCCGGGCCGCAAGACCGATGTCAAGGACGCGCAATGGCTGGCCCGGCTGTTGGAGGTCGGCCTGCTACGGGGCAGTTTCCTGCCGCCGGACGACATCCGCGAGATCCGGGACCTGACCCGGTATCAGACGAAGCTGACCGAGGAACGCTCCCGGGAGAAGCAGCGGCTGCTCAAGGTCCTGGAGGCGGCCGGGATCAAGCTGGACGTGGTCGCCTCCGATACGTTCGGCGTGTCCGGCCGGGCGATGCTGGACGCCCTCGTTGCCGGCGAGCGTGACCCGCAGGTCCTCGCCGGGTTGGCGCGTGGGGTGTTGCGGAACAAGACCGAGGACCTGCGGCTGGCGTTGGCCGGCCGGTTCACCGCCCATCACGGGCAGATGATCGGGTTCCACCTAGCCCGGCTCGACCACCTCGACCAGATGATCGACCAGGTCAAAGAGAAGATCGGCCACCCCGGGGCCCCGGGCACCAGCCGCCGGGCGGCGACCGAACCCGCCGGGCTGCTCGCCCCGTTCGCCGCGCAGATCCGGCTGCTGACCAGCATCCCCGGGATCAGCGACCGGGTCGCGGCGGTGATCGTCAGCGAGATCGGCGTGGACATGAGCCGGTTCCCGTCCGCGAAGCATCTGGCCGCGTGGGCCGGGCTCGCCCCGGGCAACAACGAGTCCGCCGGCCGGCGCCACCGGGCCCGGCACCGCAAAGGCAACACGCACGTCCAGTCGATCCTCATCGAGGCTGCCCTGTCCGCCTCCCGCACGCGGACCCGGCTCGGGGCCCGGTTTCACCGGCTGCACCGCCGCTTCGGTGGCAAGGCGAACAAGACCGCCGCCAAGAAGGCCGGATTCGCCGTCGCGCACACCCTCATCAAGGTCATCTGGACCGTGCTGGCCACTGGAAAGCCCTACACCGATCTCGGCCACGACTACTACACCCGCCGCGTCAACCCCGAGACCCACACCCGCCGACTGATCGCCCAACTCGAGGCCCTGTCCGGCAAGAAGATCGTCCTCGTCGACCACGACAACGGCCCGTACGACGACGACAGCCTCGGCAGCCACCACGACGGCGAGGCCGCCGCCTGAAACGGCCTACCAGCAGCACCCGCACACAAGCGGTGGGAAGAGCGCCGACAAGGCCGTTCTCCGGCAAAAGGTCAGACCACAAGGGCCGACAACGTGGTCGCTCTCCCCACCAACGACCCAGCTTGCCGCACCCCGGCCACCCACGGCAAGCACCTCACCATGCTCGGAAACCATCATGTCCCGGCTCCGCCGGGACGCTGCCGCGCACGTGCTCAAGGTTCGAGTTTCGTCTCAGACAAGCTGGCCCGGCTGACCTCGCTGCGGCTTGCTGCTCCGGAATGGGCGAGTTGCCGTCCGGAGTGGCGTGCACCGTTCCTCGCCGGCTCCGACACCGAGTGGGATAGTTATCCGAGCCTCAAGGACTTGTTCCCCGAGTCGTCCCGTGGCGTCACCGCCGGACGGACCTGGGTGTACGCACCCGATCAGGAGACGCTCCAGCGACGCTGGGCCACGTTCACACGCAGTGTGGAGGGGGCGCGTCGGCAGATGTTGCCGGAGTCCCGCGATCGCACGATTGACAGCGTTGTCCGGCCCTTGCCCGGCTTCCCTCCGGTAGAGGGCACCCTCGCGACCGAGACAGGGGCGCCGGCAGCACCGATCCGGGTCGCGTATCGAGCCTTTGACCGTCAGTGGCTGCTCCCGGACAGTCGACTGCTCGTCATGCCAAGGCCGCCGCTGTGGGCGGTTCGCTCACCCCAGCAGATATTCATGACTGAGCAGAACAGCCAATCGATCGAGAGTGGCCCAGGCGTCGCCTTCACACACCTGATCCCCGACCTCCACCACTACAATGGGCGGAGCGGACGGGTCTTCCCGCTCTACTGCGACGCGTCAACCCACCGACCCAACGTTACGCCCGGCCTCTGCGCTTTCCTGGGAGCGGCCCTCAGGCAGTCGGTCGCTCCGGCTGACGTCATGGCCTACGTTGCCGCTACCGTCGGGCATCGCGACTACACCCGACGGTTCGCCCGCCAGCTCCAGCACCCGGGCGTGCGAGTGCCCCTCACGGCTGATCCGGAACTCTGGACGGAAGCGGTGCACATTGGCAAAGAGGTCCTGTGGCTCCACACCTTCGGCAACAGCACGCCCGATCCCGCGACGCGGCCGAGATTTTCGGACTTCGTCGAGGCCGCAGGCCCACGGGTGGTTGCGGAGATACCAGATCGACCAGGTGAACTGCCGCAAACGATCAGTTACGACGCGGATCACCGGGTTCTGCTGGTGGGCGAGGGAAAGATTGCCCCGGTTCACCCGGACGTCTGGGAGTACGACGTGGGCGGCATGCGTACTGTGCGCCACTGGTTCAACTACCGATGCGCCCACCAGCGCCACCGACGCAGGTCTTCGGTCCTCGACGAGGAAACGCCGCTGAGCTGGAGCAGCGCGTTCACCGATGAGCTGCTTGAGATCCTGGCTGTCCTGGAGCAGTGCGTCGCACTCGAGCCACAGCAGGCCGCTCTCCTGGATCGCGTTTGCGCCGGTCCGCTGATCTCCACAGCCGGACTCACGGACGCCGAGGTGCTACCTCCGAACCGGCCGAACAAGCTAGGGGTCACCGGCGACGAGACAACGCCGCGCCTGTTCTAGATGCAACGCCGTTCAGTTAGGGCAGTGGTTGGTTGGTCAAGGGTCGTTGGTGATGACATCGATGCTGGTGGTGGCCTTGTAGGTGCGGCGATCGATGTTCGGTCCGCGGGCTTGGTACTTGGAGTTCGAGCGTTTGATCATGCGGCTCTTGGTGCGGATGCGGCGTTCGGGCAGCAGGTTGGCCAGGACACGTTCGCCGATGGCGCCGACCAGGTCGATGACGGTGTCGGCGATGACGCCGGCGGCGTGGACGACTTGGTCGCGGGCGGCGTTGAGGGCGGTGGTGAAACTGGCCCGGTCCGGGTCGAGGCCGGGCTGGCTGTCGGTGGCGTCGACCATGGCGGTGCGTAGCAGTTGGTAGACGATCAGCAGGGCGTGGATCTCCTGGTCGACGCCGTCGGGGGTGCGGGCGCGTAGGACCCGGCCGCCGAGGATGGTGGATTTGAGTTCCAGGTAGGCGGTCTCGATCTCCCATCGCTGGTGGTAGAGGGTGACGAGGTCGGCGGCGGGGTAGCGGGACGGGTCGAGCAGGGTGGTGATGAGCCGGTAGTCACCGATGTGGCTGCCGGTGGTGGTGGTGATGCTGATTCGGGCCTCGATCACGCGGACGTGTCGGCCGCCGATGACTGATAGCCAGGATCCGTCGCGGTAGCGGTGGATCAGCGGGAGTCTGCGGCCGGTCTTGCAGCGGATCAGCAGGTTCGCTCCGGTCGCGGTGAAGGCGGTGATCAGGTCGGCGGCGCAGTAGTTGCGGTCGGCCAGTAGCAGCATCCCGGCGCGTAGGCTGCGGGCGAGTCGCTCGGCTTGGGCTGTCTCGCCGGTGGTGCTCGGGTCGAACACGGCGTCGATGACCGTACGAGTGCCGCAGGTCAGCAGGGCGCTCAGCCGCAGTGTCGGGTAGCCGGAGCCGCCGTTGTTGCACCGGTGTTTGACGTAGCGGTGCAGGTTGGCCGGCGAGTCCGCGACAGTGATCATGGTGCCGTCGATGACGACCGGCAGCAGGCCCCGCCACCACACGGTGGCGACGGCGCCGGTGGCCGCAGGCCCTCGTAGCAGGTCGAACAAGGCCCGCAACGGGGCCGGGCCGAGTCGTTGCCGGGCTTGGCGTAACGCGCTGCCGCTGGGGTCCGGTACCGGTAGCCCGCGCAGGCCGGCGACGAGTTTCGCCCACACCTGCCGGTAGCCGCAATCGGCGAACAGACAACCGGCCAGCAGCAGATACACCACGACCCGGGCCGGCAACAGGCGGACCCGTCGCTGCGTACGCCGGGTCGTGGCCAGCACATCATCGACCATCTCGAACGGCACGAGGCGGGTCAACTCACCGAGATGACCCGCCGCGAACGGTCCGGCAGCTACCGTGACCGTCCGTGTTATGGCAATCTGATCCACCGAGCGGGGTTCCTGGTTCGGGTTGTCTTGGAGTGACAAACCTTGATACCGGAACCCCGCCTCTCATTCCCTGATCAACACACCCCTTGACCAGCCCCACCCACGCCTAACTGAACGACGTTGGTTCTAGACATCCCTGCCCGGCCGTCAGCGCTCCCGACCGAAGGCGACGGTGTGACATTACGGACTGCTCGGGGAGGCTCAGCTCGCGACAGGCCGTGAAAGATGCCGACGTCCAGGTACCGCGCCGCCAACCAGGAAGCGCCGCTACTCCAGTGCGTCGAAGTGGAGGAGGTACGCGTGCAACTGTTCTCTCTTCGCGTACCGGCGTAATTCGTCGAAAGTGGGTACGGTCACCTCAAGTTGTTCGGCCACTGTCCTCATCCGGTTGGTGAGGTCGGCTCGGGTACGGACCTCGCGGAGTTGCGTCATGGCCAAAGCCCGTTGCATGGCGGCTTGCCGCCGTAGTTTCGTATCGTCGGTCCAGACTTGTATGAAGTGCCGCTTGCGCAACTGGTACGACCCGATTCGGTTGAGCGGCAGCTTTGGGGTGCCACCAAAGCTGTCCGCGACGAGCGTTGCCCGCCAGACGCCGCTGGGGAGGTACCGCAGAGTGCCCTTTCGTTTGCCGTCGGCGAGCCAACTGGTCCAGATCTCTCGCGGATCCTGCGACGGCTCGGTGGCGATCAGTTGCTTGATCATTGGGATCCGATCGCACACGGACTCCAGAAAGGTGTCTCGTTCCCCGGCCACCCCGCTGTACGCCAGCAACCGGCCATCGGCGCTTTCGATGAGGTACGCCGGCAGGTAGGCGTCCTGGTCCCCGAGCACGCGCAGATCCCGCAGTTGCTTGGGCAGATTGAAGTCGAATCGATCGGGACGCTCCCCAAGCTGTGTGACGATCTCCGGCCGGAAGGCCGAGGGAGAGAAGAGCGGAGCGAAGCGCGATCCGTCGCTGACCTGCTCGGCCGGCACGTCCGGGGTGGGAAGCAAAGTCAGCGAACCCTGGTAGTGGCTGCGTGGAAGTGGCCGGGCGGTGAAGCGTTCGACGAGAAGCTGCTGGCGGCTTTCCTTCGGCACGTAGCGGATGCCGACTCGGGCGGAACCTTCCCCGAGCGGGGTAAGCGTGACCAACCCCTCGGCTTGGCGGACGTGTCCGATGAGGGTCAGAAACGCCAGGCAGCGCTCCACCAGCGAGTGCGGCAGGCCGTAGAACGCGGCCAAGTCCACCGATCGGGTCAACCCAGCCTCCAGAATGCCCCGCACCAAGAAGCGATCCAGCACCTCGTACGGCTGCTCGTCGTAGACCTGCGCGGTCGTCTCCACCTGCCACAGCGGCCACAGCACCGGGAAGAGCCGCGACGGACGCACACCCGGCACGGTGACCGCGTGCTCGATGGCCCGCCGGGCGGGATAGATGATCCGGGTCATGGCAACAACCTGCTCTCCGGGCTGATCAGCACTGCAGACGCCGTTCTGTCAGGCACCGAGCACCGACTCAATTTCCAGGGAGGGCCGGCGGTCGCCCACCGCGTCGAGATGGTCGGTCAACGATTGGATCAACGCGGCGAAACTCGGATCGCGCGCGGTACGCAATGTCGCCGTGTCACCCACCAGAACCAGCTGACGCCGGGGCCGGGTGATCGCCACGTTGAGGCGTCGGAGTTCGCTGAGGAACCCGATCTCGCCCCGGTGGTTGCTGCGGGTGAACCCGTAGACGATCAGGTCCCGCTCACCGCCCTGAAACGAATCGACGGTGCCCACGTTGTCGACCACCTCGGTATCACCTAGTTCCTTACTAAGCAGCTGGGTGATCAACTCGGCCTGTGCCCGGTACGGGACGATGACCGCCCAGTCGGCGTACCGAGTGGCGTACCGGCCCAAAAGCTGGACGATCAACCTGGCCTCCAACTCGTTCACGTAGCCGGGCCGCCCCAACCCATCCGCCGTGCGATCGGGTTGCTCCCTCCGCCGCGTCGCCGGCTGGTCCGAGGTGTCGATCATGGCCAGCGGCGCTCGGAACACCGGATCCGGTGGACCTCCGGGATGCTCGGTCTCCAGTAGTCCCCGATAGAAGGCGGCCGACACGAACTGGGCCAGCTCCGCCGGCATGCACTCGCAACATAACCCGGTTGGTGTCGCCCAAGCTGGGATAGAGCCTTTCGAAGGCGCTGCGTCGCAGCACGTCACCGATCAGTGTCGCGACTGCGGGAGGCACATCGGTGGCCTGGTTGTCGGCCCAGTCGCGTACCTCGTCGTCGAGGAAGGGCGGCAGCTGATTGTGATCGCCGACCAACACCGCTCGGCGTGCCCGAACCAACGGCACCAACAAATTCGGCGTGGAGATCTGCCCGGCCTCATCGACGATCGCCACATCGAATTCCAGCTCGGCCAGGAGGGCGGTGGTGGCGGTACCGATACAGGTGGCGGCCACCACATCGGCGTACCGCACCAGCTCTCGATGCAAATCCTGCTCGGCGACAGCCACCTGGTCACGCCATTGAGTAAGCAGCCCGGCCCGGAGGCGGGCCAGGGTCGCCGCCGAGGTCAGCTCCTGCTCCAGCCGTGTCCAGCCGGCCAGGTCGCCCGGCACCCCGACCGGCACGGCGACCGCCGGGTGCAGCACCTCGCGCGTCTTCTCCACCGCCCGCGCGGCCTCGCCCAGCGCCTTCTCGCGGACCTGGCAAGCACTGTCGCGAGCGCTGGTGACCGCTCTGACCGCCGGGTCGGCCGCGATCAGAGCGTCGGCTCGGGCACGAACAGCACCGTGCGACTCCTCGGCCAGTCGCATCGCCGTCTGTGCTGCGCTGAGCTGCTGAAAGCTCGCGGCGAGACGCCGTTCCCGGCGGTCGGCGAGCCAACGGAAGAAGAACGCCAGCATCCCCGAGGCGGCCCGCCGCCGCGCCACCTCGGCGCGCACCTCGTGGTTGCGGTGTTTCTCTGCGAGCGGCGCCAGACTCGCGCGTGATTCCCGTACCCCCTGGTCGGCGGCGGCGAGCTGTACAGCGACCGGTGCGGCGGCCCGATCGACCGCGGCTGCCAACTCGGCCGCGCGGGCCTGGACGTCCCCGTCCGCGAGCCGGGCCTCAGCGAGCCGGGCGGCCAGGTACTCCAGCCACCGCCCAGCCTGGTCCTCGACACCGACGAAGGAAGCCAGCCGGGACGCCATACCCTCGGTCGCGGCCAGGATCTCCAGCCGAAGGGCGTCGACCTGCGTCTCCACCATGAACCCGCGCGCGTGCGCGGTCATCGCATCCTCGTTGCCGACCCGGACCGCCCGGACGTCCGGCGGTAGTCGTTCGAGCACGTTGTCCACTGCGCGGTTGGTGTGCGAGGTGACCAGCACCCGCTGTCCACGTTGGGCGCTGGCGGCGGCGATCTCGGTGATGGTACGGGTCTTTCCGGTACCGGGCGGGCCGAGCACCAACAGGAGATCGGGCACGGTCAGGGCAGCGCGGAAGGCGTGCAACTGCGCCGAGTCGAGCGTTTCGCGCGGCTGGGCGCCAGTGTCCGGCCGGTACGGCGCCACACGGTGGTCGACCAACTGGGTGAGCAGGTGGGGCTGGGCGGCACGCCGTTCCCGAAGAACCTCCACCGCGTCAAGTTGCGCGCGGTAGACGCGGTCGCTGGGCAGCACCTGCAACGCACCCTGCTTAGGTATCCGGGCGTAGTCCACCGTGCTGTCGAACCGCACAGTCACCTCTTGGTCCTCGACCCGTAGCACCCGCCCGCGCAGGTCAGGTTGGTCGGTCAGGAAGACCTGCGCGCCTCTGCCCACCGTGGCGTTGCGGAGCAGTTGGAAGGTGTAGACGCCACGGGCGGAGTGCCGCTCCTCACGGGTGCTGTCGAGCCTGCGGTACGGCAGGGCCGGCGCCTGGCGTTGTCGGGCGATCTCGATGTCCCGGGTCGCCTCGACGACATCGGTGAGCAGGTCGAGGTACGCGATGTGGTGCGCCGGCATCGTCGGCGTCGCCTCCGAACGTGTAACGCCCAGATTCGCCCAGGCTTGGCAAAGCAGGGGCCAGTGTGACGACAACCGCTGCGGAACGTCACGGACGTGGTGATAGGCCCACCAGCCGGCCGTACCGCCGAGCACCAGCGCCGCCTTGAGTAGCCGTTCCTGGTCCTTGAAGGAAAGCGGTGAGACGTGTCCGAGTCGGTACGCGTCACCGTGGTCGCTGGGATAGAGCCAGGCCGCCCAACGTTTGCCGTAGACGACCAGCCTGGACCGGTCCGGCTCGACCCGCGCCGGCAGCGCGTTGAACGAGGCCAGGCTGCCGAACTCGTTGATCAGCGCGGACGGATCACGCAGACCGCCCTGTGCGAGTTGGTCGATGGCCTTGCCGGACGGTACGACCGCGACCGGGCCGGGCAGGAGCAGGGGCGCGATACTCAACGGGTACCTCTCTGGGAGAGCTGTCGACGTCCCTCGCGGAACGCGACGGCGAGCGCGCGTGGCCCGACGGGACGGCGGGACGGGTCCGGGTCAAGGCAGCGCAGCAGCAGGTCGTCGAGGTGTTCGGGCCACTCGGACAGGCTGGCCCGGATCGGTGGCGTCGCGTACGGCGACGGCGGATGACCGGTCGTCGTGTGATAGACCAGCGCCGCCACCTGGTAGACGTCGACCGGGGTCGCGGATCCGCCGCCCCGATGCTGCTCCGGGGCACGGTAACCGGGAACCCCCTCACCCGGCTGCGGCGTGAGGGCGGCCAGACCGCCGTCGACCAGCGCCGCGCGCCGGGTACGTCCGGTGAGCACGATGCTGTCGGGACCGAGCGCCCGGTGACTCGCCCCTTCTCCGTGCAACAGCGCTAACGTGGCGCAGACTTCGGCCGCCGCGCCAAGCACCCCAGCGGCGGCAAATCGGGCCAGCGGCGTATCGGTGGGGCCGAACGCCTGCCGCCAGCTAGGCCCGGTAGGCAGCACCGTGACCAGTGTGGTGGCGGCGGCCTCCTCGGTGAGATCGTCGAGCGACGGCAGCCCGCCCGTACCGCCGAGTTTGCGCAACAGGTGGCCCTGCGCGCGTACCTCGTCGCGGCGCCGCTGCGCCGTCGACGTGTCCCGGACGAGGTGGAGTTGGCGGAGCCGGACTCGAAGTGGATCGTGTTGGACGCGGTCGGCGGTCGCCTCCCGCCAACTCCACGAATGGTCGAGGCTTACCTGCTCAACCGAGTCCGCGTACAACAGGTAGCGGTGCGCGCCGATCCGGCGTTCGTCACCACCACCCCACGGGGTCCCGGCGTGGTCGGAGGGTTGGCGTGGCAGCGCGGATGGGACCGTGACTGACTCCGAGCTCTTTGGATGGTCGGAGTCCTGGTCGCCAGCGTCCTGGTAGGGGTGGTAGTAGGCGCGCCGGACATACCGCGCGGCTGGCCGCATCAATTGACTACGCAAGCCCGTCTCGTCCCACAGGACCAGCCGTACGCCGGTGAGCCGCGCCTGTGTCTGCCGCCAGCTGTCCCACCACTGGGTCATTTGGGGGTCGAGGCTAGACGGGACGCAGAGCACCCACTCCTGAACTCGGTAACCGTGCTGGGACGCATTACGCACCGCCGAGGCGAACGAGCCTTCAATCTGCCCCCGGTGCCTGTTCGTCACCCCGTGCGGAAAGTACTTCGCCTGCCAGATCATGACCTGACCGTTGAGGTCGCCCACCAATGCGTCGATGCCCCAGTCGCCACCGTTGGCGAAGACAAGCCGGGCGTCGCCGCGTACCGCCTCGACCAAGAGCGCGATCATCTGCTCGAAATCCTCACGGGCACCGGCCTCACCCGCTCGCGCCTGATGTGCGTAGAAGTGGATCGGCGGCTCCCCCGACGCCGCACGTGTCACCGCGTCATCACGTCCCTGCCATCACCCAGGTGTCGATCCGTACGGCAGCGAGCATCCCAAATGACCGGTGTCGACGGCAAGGTGAACACCCGCAGAAGGCTCTACCGGTCTTCCGTCACCCTCTTCGGGATATCCGGAATCGTCACCGTCGCATTCACGCTGTCCGCTAACGTACAGCGTTCCAGCAATGACCAGCACCACCGCCGGCAAGATCGTTGCCGGCGACTGCTACATCGTCTCCGCCTTCGCCTACCGGAGCCGAAAGACCGAGGTCTGCTGTAGGGCGGAACACGTCGGTAGTGGCGCCGGTGGACCGCCGGCGGCGGTTGACCACGGTGCCGTCCGTACGGGCCGTGCACTGTGACGCCCGGCGACCCCAGGGCGCTGCGCCCCGTCCGTCGGCTAGCTATCCTCGCGAAGTCATGTCTTCTCCCCCGTCCCCGCTTGACGGGCAGCCGACCGGCTCGAAGCTGGAGCGGCGTGTCATCACCGCCGCGCAGGCCGCGTTGGCCCGCCATCGACATGGTTCGCCGCTCATCCTGCTCAGCGCGCTCGGTTGGCTTCCGGGGACGTGGTGAACCGGTGGCGCCGGGGCCGTGTTCCGGAGTTGGAGCGGAGTGCGGCGGTGCCGCCGTCGCGGCTGTTGGAGGCGTTGGAGATCTTCGGTCGCTGGGCCCGGGGCGAAGGACTACAGTCGGACGAGGTCGACTACCTCGCCGCCACCCGCGATCGCCGCCAGCTGCGCTTCACCGCCGACGACGATCCGCAAATCGAGCGGGCATACCGGACACACTGGATTTCCGGCACGCTTTCCCAGACCGCCCGGGCGCGGCTGGTGCAGCGGCAGAGCGCGCCGCCCGACCTGGTGGTTCACTCGGCGCTCACCCCGTGGACCTGCGCCGAGTGCGGGGAGACGGGCGAACTGCTCGTCTCCGAGGACGCGACGACCCTCTGTCTGACCTGCGCGGACATGGATCATCTGGTCTTCCTGCCGGCCAGGGACGCGGCGATGACCCGGCGAGCGAGGAAGGCCAGCACGCTGTCCGCCGTGGTGTTGCGATTCAACCGTGCCCGGAAGCGGTACGACCGGCCAGGGCTGTTGGTGGAGCCGGCCGGGCTGGACAGCGCCGAGCGGCAGTGCCTGGGTGACGAGGCCGCGCGGCTACGTCGCCGCGAGCGGGACCGGGAACGCCGAGCCGACCAGGATGTGGCGTTGGTGGCCCGGATGGCCGAGGAGATCGTTCGACTCTTTCCGGGGTGTCCGGCGCCGCGGGCGGAGGCGATCGCCGAACACACCGGGCTGCGCGGCAGTGGCCGGGTCGGTCGCTCCGCGGCTGGCCGCGCCGTCTCCCAGGACGCGATGACCGACTCCTTGACGGCGCGAATGTGCTGCCTCGCGTGCAGCGGCTGGTTCGACTGGCCTCGGCCGCCGCCACCTGCGAACCCTGCCGGTCCGCCTACCCGTACACCGACGGATTCTGGGACTTCGCCATCCACCCCGCCTGAGCCCGGTGATTTCTGTCGTTGCGCATTACGGCGATCTACGACGGGTTCCTTGGCATTAAGAAGTGTTCTTAATGACCGTACATATCGTATGCCAAGGAACCCGCCCTCAGTTCATCCGGCCCGCACACCTTCGGCCACAAAGGTCATGACCGGCGCCAGTCGCCTCTGTCTTCTGGTGCGGATCGAGACTGACCTCTTGATACGAGGTGTCACATGGCCTTCGCCATATGGCCGCCATCCACGAGAATGGTCTGTCCGGTCAGGAAACTGGCTCGGTCGCTCGCGACGAAAACAACAACGTCGGCGATCTCCTCCGGGGTGCCGAGACGGCCGAGCGGACTGATTTCTGCCATCTTCTGGAATCTGTCGGCACCGATGAACTCGACGACGTTGTCGCTCGACACGTTGCCCGGCGCGATACCGTTTACCCGGACGTTCGCGGGACCCCACTCGGCGGCCCACGATCTGGTGTAGGAGTCGATCGCAGCCTTCTGTGCGCCGTAGGTGGACATGTAAGGCATGTGGCGTGCTCCGGCCATGCTGCTGATATTGATGACTACACCACCGCCGCGGGCGGCCATCCCGCGTGCAAAGCCCGTCGTCAAGGCGAATGCTGCCCGAATGTTGACGTTCCAGGAGTCAGCGTTCTCGGCGATGGTCTGATCCAGGCTCGGCCTGATGCTGTCGCGGTAGCTCGCCGCATTGTTGACGAGGACGTCGACCTCGCCAGCCTCCTTGATGATCCGGTCGACGTCCTCCAACTCGCTGAGGTCGGCGAGGATGAACCGGGCCTCACCGCCCGCCGCGCGGATGTCGGCGACGACCTCGTCACCACGCTCTTGGTGCCGGCCCGTGATCAGAACCGTGGCCCCGTCGCGCGCGAACGCATGCCCGATCGCGGCGCCGATTCCACCCCGTGATCCCGCTCCCGTGACCAGGACATTCTTCTTTTCCGTACGCACGGTCATTCTCAGCCTCTCCGTTGTAGTAAGCGCTGTTCAACCGCAGCCGCAACCTGTGATGTAAGGGAAAGCCTCTTCGAAGACGAATAGCGGCCTCAGAGTCAGGCCAATACCGTTCGCGCCGCCGGACAATTCCGCCGAGTTGCCTTCGATCTCCGCTTGAATTCCTTGCTAGTTGACCGGTCGGTCAAGTTCGTTGTCAAAAAAAATTCATGTCGGCTCAGACCGTTGTCAAGTTGATTCCCAAGGCGTGATTGAGCCGTACTCGCAGATCCGCGCCCAGCGGCGCGAGGTCGTTTTGGATGCGGGCCAAGACCATGGCGCTCAGGATCACGTCGTGAATCTCCCGAGCCATAGCCTTAACGTCGGTATCACGAGGTATCGTACCCTCGATCACCATGTCACTGATCGCCGTCTCGAAGTATCGGGCCCGGGTGTGGACCAACTCCTCGAACTTCTGGGCGTAGAACTCGCTCTGGCCGGCCAGTTCGGAAGCGAGTGAGGTGACCGGGCAGCCGCAAACTCGGCCGAACGTTTCAGCCGCATGGGCCTGCTGCTCCAGCAGCGTCGCCGTAAGGTTCTCGAACCGCCGCGCCGGCGAAGTGTCAGCCGTGAACACCTGGCCATAAGCCTCGTCCGAGCGTCGGATTTCCTCATCCATCGCCGCCAGCGTCAGATCGACCTTGGAAGGAAAAAAATGGTAGAAGCTTCCTTTCCGTACGTCAGCCGCCTTGCAGATGTCGTCCACACTGACCGACCCGTAGCTGTTCCTCCAGAGCAGCTCCAAGGCCGTCGCGACAAGCTTCTGCCGGGTATGCGTCCCTGCTGACATCTGGATCACCTCTCCCTTCCGCACCGAACGCTAGCACAGGATCTGACCAGTCGGTCAAGGAGTGTGGCGCACGTCCCCTCCGAGTCCGCAACGGTGGGAAGTCAGCTCGATCATCTAGGTGTAAGCCTGCAGCCGACTGGACCACCGCGGAGATCGTCGATCGCGGGCGGCTCGGTAGAGCGGCGACACAGCTGGCGGGTAGCAGCGTTGCCGGCAGCGCGGCCACCGCGGTTGGGTGAGCCGCTGCCCCGTCGCGCTCGACTCGATCGCTGGCTGTTTCTGCGCACAGCACGAGGTTTGGTGCGCCGCCGCACATACGACGGCGTACCAAACCGTGGTGCCGGCACGTCGGCGACGACTCGCGTCGGTACTTCCGGGTCGTTTCCCACTCAGCGTGGCCGATCATGAACGAGCTTGCGTTGTCCCCATCACCCCGAGTCTCGTCACCGGTGCTCGGCAACGCGGCGCACCGTCCGTCGGCCCTGCTGGTCATGCCCCGCGACCTGGTCGACGACGTATACGGACCGGAGGAACGTGCCCACCTGGTCCACTGGACCGGCCCGGACGCGACGGTCGAGCAGGTCAGCACGCGACCAGCGCTACTGGCCGACGTCAAGCTGCTCGTCACCGAGGTCGGCCGCTTCGTCACGGGCCAGCCGCTGCTACATCAGGTCCGCGCTGCCGATACGGCGCTACGCACATGACCCATGGGTCGGGCGGCGTCCGCGCTGCGGGCGCTGCTGTTGCCGTGGCGGCAGCGGTAGCCCGGTCGGTCGTGCACCCGATGTGCCTCCATACGGCGCCGGCAGACGCCGCAGCGCAGCGGTCCGGCGAGCATGAGGGTACGGGTGCCGCCGTCCTCGGCGGGGCGTGCGGCCCGGATCGATTCAGCGGGGACAGGGTGCGGTCGCCTTTGCGGCGGCGCATCACGCCCCAGAGCTGGTCGTCGGCGAACCTGTAGCAGCCGTGGAAGCAGCGGATGCCGTGCGTACGCCCGTAGGTTGCGGGCAGCCGGTCCGGAGGCGATCGCGGCGCCCACCCAGCACCGTGGTGCGGGCGGATCGACAGCGGCCCGAACGGGTCGAAGGCGGAACACCGCCGCGGAAACCGCCTGGTCACCTCTTCGATCCGCTCGAGTTGGCGTCGTAGTCCGGATCCGAGGATCCCTTCCACGTTCCAGCGCGCGTAGCCCGATCTCGTTGAACAGGTGGATCACGTCGCGGACCGTGTCCTCGTGCGCGGCGACCAACCGAGCGATCGACGTGACAGGTGTCCCGGACACCGACGCTCTCAACGGCCTACCTCACCGACGTCGGGAGTGAGCCCTCACCACCTCGTCCGGACGCACGCCACCCGGCGTCTCACCGACCCGGCAAACGTTCATGGACAACGCGCCGGGTCTCCGTGCCGGCGCGGCTTCACCGCGTTGTGGCTGGGGCCATCGAGGCTGCCTGGTTGCGCGTGGCCGGAGAGATAATGTAAACATGAGTCATGTTTAGTTCTGCCGAGGCCGCGACACCGGGAACCAAGCCCGCCTCCCAACGGCGTTCCCGCGAGACCCGCGACAAGCTGATCACCGCGTTGGACGAGTTGCTGCGCGAGAAGGACTTCGGGGCGATCAGCGTCGCGGAGATCGCCAACCGGGCGGGGGTCTCCGTCGCGTCGATCTACCAGCGCTTCGACAACCGGAACGCCGCGGTCGCCATCCTCATCGCGCTGTACCTGCGCCGGGTGACGCAGTGGTGGAGCGATCTCGCCGACGGGGCCTCCGGCCGTGCAGGCTCCTCGTCGCTGCGCGAAGCGCTGGTCCTGGTCGGCCGCGCGGCCTGGCGCCAGTTTGACGACCTGCGCTACATCATGCGGCCCGCCTACCTCCAGTCCCGCCTGCACCCCGACCTGCTCGACGAGCACTGGCGGACCCAGGAGGAGGGCGCCGTGGGCGGCTTCCTCTCCCTGTTGCGCGACCACGCCGAGGAGATCCGCCATCCCGACCTGACCCGGGCGGCCAGCATGGTCACCTACTTCTTCAACCTGATGTTCCTGGGACGCCTACTCCATCCGGAAGGAATGTCCGGTTGGGACATTCCGACCGAAGGCGACGAGTTCGCCGAGGAACTCGCCGACTTCGTGTGCGGCTACCTCGGCGTCACGCGGACCTCGGGCCCGCGGGAACAGGCAGCAAGCTGATGCCGGCCATGCTCGAACGAACCGTTCTGGCCGTGGCCTCGCTTGCGGCGGTGTTGAGCCTCGCCGACACCACGGCGGGCCCGACGGCGCTGGTGGCGGTCGCCGTCGCAGCCGTCCTCAGCGTCGTCCGGCTGGCGACCAACCACGCCCGCTGGCAGATGGTGCCGGCCTATCTCGCGGTCACCTGGCTGTCGGTCGGGCTCGCCGTGGACCTTCCCAGCAGCGCGCGCATCGCCGGCGGTGTGGTCACGTTGATGCTGTTGGCCCTGGCCGGCGGGCTGACAACCGGCCTTCCCGTCCCGAGCCTGCCGCGCCCCGACGGACCCTTCGGCGTCGGCACGATCACCACAATGGAGGAGCGCCACACCACGGCAGTCTCGACCACCCCGCGCAGGAGGCTGTTCATCAAGGTGTGGTACCCGGCGGAGGTGGACCAGGTCCGGTCGCACCGCGAGGGCGAGGCGCTCTGGTCCGAGCTCCGCGAGGCGCCCGGAATCCCTGTCGGGCTGCGACTTCTCACCGGCTACCTGCGACAGGTCCGGACCCACGCAGTCCGCGACGCCCGCTTCAGCCGGGTCGCCGTTCCTGGTCCGGTGGTCCTGTACCACCACGCGCTCATCTCCATCAGCGCCGAGAACTCGCTGCTGATGGAGTCACTGGCCAGCCACGGCTATGTGGTGGTGAGCACCCGGCACATCGACCAGCGGACGGAACTGGCGGAGGTCAACAAGGACGCTGACCCGGCTGCGGCAGCCCGGGTGCAGGAGATCAACCGGGATCTGCTGGGTGAACTCACCCGAGCCGAGCGTGCCCGCCTGGCACATGAGCTCTTCCAGCTGAGCGCCGCCACGGCGACCATCGTCGCCCGGCGGGCGGCGGACGCCCGTCATGTGCTCGACCGGCTCCCGGCCGTCCTCGCCGCCATTCCGGGCTACCCCACCGGCAGGCCGGCGCCGGACCAGGTCGCCGCCATCGGACTCTCCCTGGGCGGAGCCGTCGCCAGCGAGCTCAGCAAGGCCGACGAGCGGTGCGCCGCAGTGGTGAACATCGACGGTGAGCTCTACGGTGAGCTACTCCAGGAACCGCTCACCAGCCCTTACCTGATGATCTACAGTGAACTGAACTCGGGCGGCAACGACATCGCCCGGCAGGCCGCGCAGGCCACCTTCCATGAGGTCACGGCATTCGGTGCGAAGCACTTGGACTTCCACGACGCCTCGGTCGTGCTGCCGCTCCTGAGGTGGTTGGGACAGCTGGGCAGCGGCTCCGGGGCCCAGATCACCGCTTGGAAGAACGAACAGATCCGGCGGTTCCTGGACCAGACCATTCGGGCCACAGAAGGAGCCTCACCGTAGGTCACATAGCCAGATGCTGGTCGGGCGTACCGGCCCGCGCGGAGGTCCCCGCGCGCAGATGAGCGTCGCCACGGCCCGAGCGTTGACGGTTGGCGATTCACGGCCCATGGTGCCGTGCTTGCGAAGTGGCATGGTTGATCATGCTTGACTCGACGCCATCATGCTCCGACGCCAGGGTTGGCCGGTCGCGGTCGGACCGGCCAACCCTGAGGCTTCGCCGCGACTGCCACCCCTGCGCGCCGCACCGGCTGTGAACTTGAACCCACATCCCGGAACCGCTCACGGCAGGCGGGGGCGGAAAAAGACCGCAACACCACCATCACTGGATACAGCGTTCCCAGTGAACACGGCAGACCAGGCCAGCAATAGCTGGTGCGGCCACGGGGGCGAAGAAGGTTAATGCAACGATGCAGGTGGCCGCCCAGCGCCTCGACCCTGGTCCGAAGACCATCCTTGATGCTCCTTTCAGCGCCATTCGGCGACGAATTCCTGTGCAAGTGGTAAAGACGCGCCACTTGAGTACTTCTGCCCGCGATGCCGTTCTTGAAATCACGAGTAGTATCCCGCTCACCATCTGCCGTACAACAACGCAGGAAGTGTCGTTCAGTTCCCTAGACAGGCCCACAGACTTCGCCAGGGACAGAAAACTTCGGTCACAGGACACTACTCTTCCCGCTCGGTACCGCCATCGGTTCACGCGGAACGCGTCCGCAGGAATTTAGCATTGAGGACGGACTTGAACAACTGCCGCGAGCCGGCCCCACTACGGATCCCACCGGGGGTTCCGACACGAGGTCGCCCGGGCCGGAGTGCGGACCACGCAAACTGCCGCTGACGTGCGGATAGGCTCCTGGATCCGTCGGTGCCGCCGCCTCTTATGACGCAGGGCCAACTCATTGTCACCCAGTGCTCCATGCCACCCCGAAGGCGGCCCTTCGATTCGCCAGCGACGCTACGTGTCCAGGAAGCTACGTTTCGTTAATGTATTGGTCGCCGGCGGTCTGGTAGACATTCCCGTTGGACGTCGCCGTCATCGTGACGTTGCTGTGCAAGGTCCGCTCGTCACGAACGGAACCCTTCGACAGCTGTCGCATGAGGATTATTCGCGATGAGTCAGGGTTGCCCTCTGCCTCGTCGTCCGTCCTGGGTCTGTGCGTGTCAGGCTCTGCCACGGACGGTAGGCGACAGTCTGAGCGGTCGGCCTGGGATTCGGTTGCGGAAGCTCGAGTGACCAGCCGTCGTACGAGCGCGTTGACGTCGGGCCCCGGGCGGACCTGGACGGTGTTCCACATTCGGTCGGCGGCCCGGTTCACGAATCCTGGGATCATTGAGGTCTGCCCGCAGTCGGCTAGACCTTGGACGGCGAGCGCTATCAGCCGGTCGGTGGGCACGACGTCGTTGACCAGGCGGACGGCGTTGGACGCCACGGCCTGGTGGTCACCAATCTTCAACTGCTGTTCGAAGAGCGCACAGAGGGTCTCGAGGTGTGCCTGGCGTAGGTCATGCCGACGCTGGTCGGCCCAGTCGCCGTCGATGTTGGCGAGGGGTTCGCCGTGCCAGAGGCTCAGTGCCTGCTGGTAGGTGAGAACAGCGCCCTGGGCGTCTCCGCCATGGGCTTTCGCCCGCCCGGCGGAGGCCAGGACGGTGAACCGGTGGTAGTCGACGGCCTCTGGTGTGATACGTAGCTCGTAGGCGCGGGGACGGCGGTTCACGAGCCAGTCACGGTCGCCACCCGCGTCCTCGATCGCGCGGCGGACAGCACGGACATAGGTGGCGATCGTCTGGTCCGCTTTCGTCGGCTGCCGGTCGCCCCACACGTTGTCGACGAGGGTGGCTGTCCGAACCGGCCGGCCGGGGCTGAACGCGAGCGTGGCCAGGACGCAGCGCTCCGCGGAGCGCTCGAGACTGATGCTCTTCGCCTCGGTCTGGATCTGCACTTCGCCGAGTACCCGAAGATCCATGTCGTCTCCCACCGCGTCGCTTGATGGAAGTGTGTCACCACCGCCCCCGGCTGTCCCTTCGAGAACTGATTTCAAGGGTGCTGACCTGCACCGTCCGCACTCGTGTCCGATGTGGCGCCCGTATTCCTGCCCGGCACGCTCCCGCATCCTCTGAACGCGATGTCGACGCGGCGGGAAACGAGGTAGGTGTGATGACCCAGGACTGGATCACGGTTCCGGTCGGCAGGGACGGCGCGCGGTGGCAGACCGCGACGACGCAGCGCCTGGTGTTGGCGGTCGTCCACACGCTGGCCGCTGCCGGGCACGTGCTGGACGCGATCGAGCTGCTCGAGTGTGACCAGCGGATACAGGTGGCGTTCAGCCAGGCACCGGACATGTTCGGCGGCGGTGTGCAGGAGCACCTGCGGGCGCTCGGCGCGATGGTGATCCCGTGGTCTCAGGCCAGAGAGATCGACTTTGACCTGGTCGTGGCAGCCGACTGCGGCGGCGTGCACGAACTGCACGGCCCGGTGGTGATGCTGGCGCACGGGGTGGTGAACAACAAGATGGCGCCAGCGGCCCTGGGCGGGCCCGCCAGCGGGCTTGTGGTGGGGTTGGGAGCGCCCTGGTTGACGTGGTACGGACGGCTCGTTCCGGCGATGGTGGCGCTGTCGCACCGAGACGTGATCGAGGTGCTGGCCCGGCAGTGTCCGCAGGCGGTTCCGGTCGCGGCGGTGGTGGGTGATCTGTGCCTGGATCGACTGGTCGCGACCGCACCGCATCGTGACGAGTACCGGCGGTCCCTCGACGTCGGTGACGGGCGGACTCTGGTCGCGGTCAGTTCCACCTGGGGACCGGAGTCGCTGATGGCCCGCTGGTGGCGGACGCTTGTCGACCTGCTCGACGGGCTGCCGCCGGACGCGTACGCGGTACGGCTGGTGATGCACCCCGGCGTGTGGTGCCACGGGCGTCGTCAGATCCTCAGTTGGCTGCGCCGGCAACTGCGATCCGGCCTGCGGGTGGTGGAGCCGACCACATGGCGTGGGCTCGTCACGGCCGCGGACGTGGTCATCGGTGACCACGGTTCGGCTACCACCTACGCCGCCGCGGCGGGGACACCGGTGCTGCGCGCCTGCAGTCCGCTCGGCTGCGTCGCGCCCGGTTCCGCCACGGAGCGGCTGGCGAGGGCGGCGCCAACGCTGACGGCGGGCCAACCGCTACCAGTTCAGATTCGTGCCGCGGCGAGGGCGAGCCGGGAGGGGGCGTACCTGCCGGTCGCGTCGGCGGTCACCTCCGAGCCGGGGCGGGCGGCGCGGTTGCTTCAGGCGCAGATGTACCGGCTGTTGGCGTTGTCCGTGCCGTCGGAGGGCTGTGAGGTCAGGCAGGTCGGTCCGCCGGTGTTGGTCGAGTGGTGAGGGGTGCGGGATGGGTAGCAGGATTGTGGTGGCCGGGGTGGCGAGCCTGGCCGTTCATCTGGCGGTCGATGGCTTCCCGGTCGGGTACGCACCGGTCTCGGCGCCGGCCTGGATCGACGCCGGGCTCGGTGGTGCGGGTGCACAGATCGCGGCCGTCCTTCGGCATCTCGGTGACGACGTCGATCTGTGTTCGATCGTTGGCTCGGACGTGCCGGGTGAACTGGTGCGGACACATCTGCGTGCGGCGGGTCTGGACGGCTCCGGGGTGATCGAGGGGCCGGGTTCGTCGCAGACCGTGGTGCTGGTGGCGCCCGACGGCGCCCGGATGGTCTATCCATATTTGTCGGTGGTGAACGCGGTAGGGTATCCGGAGGATCGGTTCGTGCGGGCTCTGGCCGGTGCGGACCTCGCGGTACTGACGAATGTGGAATTCGTGCGGGAACTCCTCCCCGCCGCGGTGCGGGAGGGCGTGCCGGTCGCGGTCGACGTCAACGTGATCGCCGACGTGCACGAGGCGTATCACCAGCCATGGCTTGAGGTTGCTGACATCATCTTCTGCAGCGGAGAGCGCTTGCCGTGTCCCGCGCCGGAGTGGGTCGCGGAGGTGTTGACGCGATATCCGGGGGCGACGATGGCCGCGGTCGGCTGCGGCGCGCGGGGCAGCGTGCTCGGGTTGCGTGACGGTCGCCTGGTCACCGCCGCCGCGGTGGCACCGCTGGGGGTGCGCAACACCTCCGGCGCTGGCGACAGTCTCTTCGCCGCGTTTCTGCACAGTTGGCTGGCGACCGGCAACCCGGTGGAGGCGCTCGGTGACGCGGTCGTTTTCGCTGGATGGCGGGTCGGTCACCGCCGGCCGACCTCGGCGCTGCTGAGCGGATCGGAGCTGGCGCGGCTGCGGTTACGGCATCCGGTGCGGGTCAGCGTCGGGTGGTGGGATCAGGGAGGCTAGCTGACGCACCTGCTCGGCTTCGGCGTCTTCGTTGCCCTCGTAGAGGTGCAGGGCTCGGGTCAGGTGGGTGTGGGCTTCGGTGAACTCCTGCTCGACCAGGGCGAGTTCGCCGAGCCGGTGGAGAGCCTGTGCCTGGCCTCGCGGGGAGCCGAGGCGCCGCATGTCGGCCAGGGCGTGGGTCAGCTTTTCACGGGCCGGGCGGCGGTCGCCGAGGCGGCCGAGCGCCCGGCCCGCTTCTATGCGTATCCGGGCGTCGTTGTAGGGGTCGACGTCGCCGAGGCTGGCGAAGATCGCTGCGGCGTCGTCGAGGTGGGTGAGCGCCTGCTGGTGCCGGGCTGATTCGTTGGCGACCGTTGCCAGGTTGAGCAGGGCCAGTCCGGTCCTGCGAGGTTCACCCGAGTCGAGGCACAGTCGGAGTTGACGGGTGAAGAGTGCGGCGGCTTGCGGGTACTGGTGCTGTGCGAGGGCGACCAGGCCGAGTCCCTCGACTGCTGACGCCGTGCCGTACCCGTCCGCGGTCTCGTTGCACAGCCGCAGGCACCGTTCGAACAGCTGCCGTGCCATGTCGAACTGGGCGAGGTCGAAGTGTGCGAAGGCCCACCGGCGCAGCATTTTCGTCTCGCGGTCGCGGTCGTGCAGCTGCTGGGCGCATTCCACGGCGATACGGTCGACCTGCAGTCGGTCGCGGTGATGCCGGTGGTAGTGGAACAGCGGCCACATCGCGTCCGAGATCTGCCAGGCCAGCAACGGTTGATCATGGAGTGCGGCGTGTCGGACGGCGGCGACGAGGTTGACGCGTTCTCGTTCCAGCCAGGCTAGCGCCCCGTCCCGGTCGCTCAACCCGACGATCGATGTCTCCGAGCTGACGAAGGGGTTGTCCGGGTCCTTGCGGCGGTACGGGGTCAGCAGCCGGTCCGCGGCCGACACCCCGGCCAGGTACCACTCGATGATGCGTCGGGTAAGGAGCGGGTGGTCCGGGTCGGTTTCGGCGCACTGTCTGGCGTGTAGCCGGATCAGGTCGTGAAGTTTGTACCGGTCCTCGGTGGTTTCGTCGAGCAGGTTCGCCTCCAGCAGGGCGTCCAGCATCCCGACGGCCTCCTGCCGTCCGACGCCGAGGGCCGCTGCCACCACGTCGAGGCCGAACTCCGGTCCCGGGTGCAGACCCAGTGCGCGGTAGCACCGCGCTCCGGGTTCGGACAGTTCCTGGTAGGACAGGTCGAAGACGCTCTGGATGGAGATGTCCCCGTGTCCGCCCAGGCTCCGCAGTCGTCGACCGTCCTCGGTCAGTTCGTCGACGATGCGACGGATCGGCCACCGCGGGCGGGTTGCCAGTCTGGCGCCGGTCACGGTCAAGGCGATCGGGAGTCCTGCGCAGAGGCGCACCAGCGACGAGGTTGACGTGGGGTCGCTGCCGGTGCGGTCTTCGCCGACCGTCCTGGTGAGCAGTTCGACGGCGGCCGGTTCCGGCAGGGGGGCCACGGTCAGGAAGCGGGCGCCGTCGCTGACCAGGCCGGCCAGCCGCCACCGTGTCGTCACCAGGACCACGGATGACGACGATGTTGGCAGCAGCGGGCGGACCTGGGCTGCGGATACGGCGTCGTCCCACAGCAGGAGAAGCGCCTTGCCCGCTGTCAGGGATCGGAACATCGCCGCCTGCTCCGCGGCACCCGCCGGGACACGCTGCGGGGCGATGCCGAGTGCCCGCAGTGCCTGGCCGAGGATCTCACCCGGGGCTACCGGGCCGGCGGGATCGAAGGCGCCCAGGTGCGCGTACAGATGGCCGGCGGGAAACCGCGGACCGGCCCGCTGTGCCCACCGGAGAGCCAGGGCTGACTTGCCGATTCCACCGGCTCCGTTGATGACGATCAACGCGGGACCTGTCCTCGGCTCGCCGACCAGCCGGTCGATGTGCGCCAGTTCCGCTTCTCGTCCGACGAAGTGTGCCGATGGCGCCGGCATCTGTCGCGGAACCGGAATGCCGCTCTCGTCCCGATGGTGGAAATGTACGCCACCATCGATCTTGCCAGCCTGCACCATGGACCCCGCGACGGTGCCGCGCGTGACGTTGGTGACGCTATCGGTCTCGTTGGTCCCCGACATTACGCATACCCGCCCCACTTCCCGGCCGCCTCAACAGTTGCCCCGACTCCCCACCGATCACAAGCATCGATGGCCGTCAAGGCATGGCGGGCTACTCACCAAGTCGGGTGGACCCCCTCAGGAGCCCGGTCCAGGTGGCCCCAGGCGGATCCCACCCTGGACGTCCCGCGCCTGCACCAGGGTGCCGCTCACCGGACCGATCGCCCGGTTGACCATCCCGTTGCCGGCGTCGACACCGGCAACGGGCCGGTGTCGCAGCTGTATCCACAGCTCGTTCAGTTCCTCGGCGAACCACCGGTCCCGAGCCACGGCCGTCTCCAGAACCGCCGCCAGCCGCCGCACGCACTCGTCGTCGTGCGGTTGCGCCCGGGCGGCCTCCAGCGCCCTCTCCGAGTCGGGATCGCCACGCAACCTGTGCCGCACGAACCGTGCGAGAGCAGAGAACGCGGCCCTACCGCCGTCAGACAAACCCTCCGCGGCCTTGGCAGCAAGCGCCGATGCCACAGCCACCATCACGGGGTCGGTCACGTCCCACCTCCGGACCGGTAGACCCAGACAGATCTTGAAGATTACGTCGGTACCGGTGTCAGGCACGACAACCGAGACAGTGATTACCCCACAATGTGCAATCAGGCAAAGAGTACAGGCAGCGGCGGCCATCAAGAGCAGGAAAGAAGAGGAGCGAATCCCATGAATAGCGAGCGGGGACCCGACAGCCGGAAAGCGGCGCACCCGTAGTCAATCATGAGGAATCGCTGGCCACGAGGTCGACCAGGCAGACGGTCTTTGAGATCGACTTAAACCGATCAAGTTGGATTGGCGACGGAGCAAACACGACATCGACTCGCATGTTTACCGTGGATATAACGCCGTCCCAAGGGGGGTCCCATGAACTCGATGCTCGCCGCACTCGCAACCACCATCCTGGACGCTTACGGCATCGGCATCGCGTACGACTCGATCCACACATCGAGGCGATCATGATGACCGCCACCGCCAGCAACCCCCGACCAGAGGCACATGACCGAGCGGCACAGGCCGCGCGCGGCGCCGACGCACCCGATCCGGATCCGACGTCAAGCCCGCCCACGATGGCCGAGCGCAACCTCCAGGCGCGCAGCAACAACCGCATCTACCAGGCAGCCGGAAACCAATACATCTACGACAAGCCCGCACCCGCGCCCGCCGCGGTCAGCAACACACTCCCCCGCGACACACCCGCCTTCATCGGCCGGGACCCAGAGCTGCGCAGCCTGGTTGAAAAGGTCGCCTACCTCCTCGACAACGACCACACGATCCCCGTCCACGCCATCGACGGCATGCCCGGAATCGGCAAGACCGCACTGGCCGTCCGCGCCGGCCACAGCCTCACGCACCGGTTCCCGGACGGGCAGTTCTTCATCGACCTGCACGCCCACAGCCCCCACCAGGGGCCAGTCCGACCTACCGACGCCCTGTTCGGGCTCCTCACCGCCGACGGGTTCGACGCCAGCCAGGTCCCGACCGACACCGACTCCCGCGCCGCCCTCTGGCGCGGCCGCGTGGCCGGCAAGAAGGCCCTGATCATCCTCGACAACGCCGCCGGCCACGACCAGATCGAACCCCTCCTGCCCGGCGCTCCCGGCTGCCTCGTCCTGATCACCAGCCGACGGCGCCTGACCGGCCTCAGCAGCCGCCACCACACGGTGCCGCTGCCGCTGACCACCCTCTCCCCCGAACACGCCAGCGAACTGTTCGCCACCAGGGCCGCCCGACCAAACGTCGGCGCCGACGCCATCACCATCTCCGAGCTCGTCAACCTGTGTGGCCACCTACCCCTGGCGATCTGCCTGCTGGCCGCCAGGCTCTACCCGGAGCCGCAGTGGCACGTCGCCGACCTGGTCCAGGAACTCAGCCGCGCCAACGATCGACTGCACCACATGTACGCCGAGACCATCGGCGTCGCGGCCGCCTTCGACCTGTCCTATCGCCGATTACCTGCCGGCCTCCGCCGCTTCTTCCGCCGCCTCGGCCTGCATCCCGGGACGGAAATCGACCCGTACGCCGCCGCTGCCCTCGACGCCATCAGCCCATCCCAGGCCCGACGACATCTTGAGACGCTCTATCACGACCACCTCGTTGACCAGCCAAACCGGGGCCGGTACCGCATGCACGACCTCATCCGGGAGTACGCCCGGCACAGGGCCGGCCGCGACCCCGCCCGGGACAGGGCCGAGGCCACCAACCGCCTGCTGGACTACTACCAGCACGCCGCCCAGATCGCGAACCGCCAGCTGGCCCGACCCGGACGACACCGCCCCGACGATTCCCCGCGCACGCCGGCCGCGCTGCCTGACATCCACAACCGGCAGGACGCACTGGCGTGGATGAACGCCGAACGCGGAAACCTGGCCGCCTGCCTCGGCGCCCTCACGGCCGGCCAACAGACCCACCGCATCGTCACGCTCGCCGCCGCAACGGCACCCTACCTGCGCGACAACGGTCCCTGGGACCACGCGGTCTCGCTCCATCAGGCCGCAGCCTCCGCCGCCCGACGGGCCGGCAACCGACGCGCACAGGCCGACGCCCTGCGCGAACTCGGCACCGTCCACCGCGCCTCCGGCAACTACACGCCCGCCACCAACGCCCTACACCAGGCCCTCGACCTCTACCAACAGCTCGACCACCCCTGCGGCGTCGCCGATACCCTCACCCAACTCGCCACCGTCCGCCGCCACACCGGCGACCATCCGGCAGCCATCAGCGACCTGCAGAATGCACTCGCCATCTACGAGAAACTCGACGACCGGCACGGGTTGGCCGCCGCACTCAACGAACTCGGCGTCGTGCACCACCAGACCGACAACCGCCTCAGCGGCATCCAGGCCCTCCAGCGGGCCCTTGCCATCCACCACGAACTCGGCGACCTACACGGACAGGCCGACGCCCTCAACCAGCTCGGCACCGCCCATCAGATCGTCAGCGACTACCACCTTGCCATCGACGCCCACCGACGGGCGCTCGACATCTACCTGGAACTCGGCGATCGTCACGGACAAGCCCGCGCCCTGAACTACCTCTGCGCCGCCCTCTGCGAAACCGGTGACCTGCCCACTGCCAAGCACACGCTCACCGATGCCCTCGCGATCCACCGCAGACTCGGCTACCGCCTCGGCGAGGCCAACGCCCTCACCTACCTCGGAACCGTGCACTCCGCCAACGGCGACTACACCGCGGCCGAACACGCCCTGACCCGCGCACTGGCCCTCTACCGCAACCTCGGCTACCGGACCGGCCAGTCCGACGCGCTCAACCAGCTCGGAACCCTTGCGCGCCTGACCGGCCGACACGACACCGCCGACGCGCTCCACCACGAGGCCCTGACCATCGCCGAGGCCGACGACGACCCACTGGGCCAAGCACAGGTGCTCAACCAACTCGGACAGCTGCTGCTGGCCCGCAATCAACCAGCGCACGCACTGGATTGCCACCAACGAGCCCTGCACCTGGCCCGGCACGCCCAGAACCGACGCGAGGAGGCCCAATCACTCGAAGGGGTTGGCCGCTGCGCCCAGCACACCGGCAACCAGCGACAAGCCGCCGAACACCTCGACCGGGCACGAGACATCTATCAACAGCTCAGCGCCCCCGCCGGCCGGACGGAAGACCGCCCGGACGGGCCACCCCGATAGCCAGCCCAGGCGCCGGCCTCGGGCCGGGGACAGCGCGGCTACGCCGTCCGCCGCCGTGATGGCCCGCCTGGCTGAGGACAGCCGGTGTGACAGGATGCGAGTGTGGCTCACGTCACCCGGGTCCGCAGGCCGTATCCGCTGCTTGTCGCCGCGGCCGTGCTGCTGGTGCTCGGCGCGACCGTGGCCGGGGTCGTCGGCGGCGCGCTCGGGCTGCACCACACCCCGGCCGCCGTGCCACGTGAGGACGTCGCCGCCGCACCGCCGCGGGTCGCCGCACCGGCACCGCCGTTGGCGTCACTCGCCGTACCGGACGAACCGCGCGTCGTGAAGGCCGCCGTCGCCGTCGCCGACGCGGTCGTCCTCCGTGGTCTGCCCCGGCCGGTCGTCACCCCGGGCACGGCGCGTCCGATCTCGACCTCCGAGAGGCTCGCCCCGGGCACGGCGGCGCCGGCTCCGCCGGGCGTGACGACGCTGCGGGCACAGGTGCTTCCCACCCTGACCGCAGCGCCGGAGTCGTACCGGATCGGCGTCAGCGAGTCCGAGTTGGCCGTCGACGGCAGCGATGTCGCGGGGGTCGCGGCCGGGTTGTACCGGCTCGCCGACCGGATCCGCTCCGGCGCCGAGGCGCTCCCCGCGGCCGACGCGGGCCGGGTGGTCACCCCCCGGCTCGGCCTGCGGCTGACCGACGCCGGCTCGGTCGGTCGTGCGGCGGATCCGGACGCCTTCGCCCGGGGCGACGACTACAGCCTGAACGCCGACGTGGTCGGGCAGGCGTTGCTGCCGCAGGCGCCGTGGGTGGACGGTGCGGCGGTGGCCCGGATCGGCGCGGAGTTCCGGCAGTTCGTCGACCATTCGGTGGCGCAGGGCTACAACGGGATCGTCGTTCCTGGCTTTCTGGAATACGTGACCTTCGCGAAGGTGGCCGACGGGCACGCGGTCTACCCGCCCGGCGACCCGCACGTCGAGCGGGCCCACGCGATGGTCGCGGCGTTCGCCCCGGTCCTGCGCTACGCCGAACTGATGGGCGTGAAGGTCTTCCTGCTCACCGACATGCTCGCGGTGTCGCCGCCGCTGGAGGCGTACCTGACGAGGACCGTCGGCGGCCTCGACGCGGCCGATCCCCGGCTCTGGTCGGTCTATCAGGCCGGGCTGGCCGAACTGTTCGACAGCATGCCGTTCGTCGACGGTCTGATGATCCGCGTCGGCGAGGGCGGCGAGGTGTACGCCGAGGACGGCTGGGACTACTCGTCGAAGCTCGTGGTCACCACGGACGCCTCCGTACGCGCGATGCTGCGAGCCCTGCTGGACACCGCCGGCAGTGCCGGCAAGGAGGTCATCTTCCGAACCTGGACCGTGGGCGTCGGCGCCGTCGGCGACCTGCACACCAACCCGGAGTCGTACGCGAAGGTGCTGGACGGATTCGACGACCCGCACCTGCTCGTGTCCACCAAGTACACCCTCGGCGATTTCTACAGCCACCTGCCCCTGAACACCACACTGCTCGCCGGCACGCACCGGCGCATCGTGGAATTCCAGGCCCGCCGCGAGTTCGAGGGGTTCGGTGCGCTACCCAACGACCTGGGCCCGCTGCACCGCCATGCGCTGCGCGAGTTCCTCGCCGCCAATCCCAGGATCGAGGGCGTCTGGAACTGGACCCAGGACGGCGGCCCGCTGCGCGCCGGACCCATGTCGCTCTACCTCCGCGCCGGCTTCTGGCAGCTGTACGACCTCAACACCTACGCCGTCGGGCGGCTGGCCTGGAATCCCGACGCCGACCCGGCGCGGATGACGGCGGACTGGGCGTACCGCGTGTTCTCCGCCGATCCGGCCACGGTCGCCGCGATCGGGCAGGCGATGGCACTGTCCCGGCAGGCGGTCACCACGGGCCTGTACGTCGGACCGTACGCGGACAGCTCGGTGCGGGCGCTCGGCCTGGAACCGCCGCCGATGATGTGGATCTTCGAATGGGACATCCCGACCGGTGACTCCGCCACGCTCCACAGCATCTACGCGGTGACCGGCGATCGCGTCGACGAGGCGATCGCCGAGGGCGAGCAGGCCATCATGCTGGCCCGACGCATGCGTGACCTGGTCGCCGCGACCGATCCGGCGACCTGGCGGGACACCGGACTGCGCAGGCACTTCACCAGGACGCTCGACTACCAGGTGAACCTCTTCGAGACCCTGGGCGCCTACCGGACCATGGTGCTGCGGCACGCGCAGTGGCTGGACACCGGATCCCCGGCCGCCTACCGGGGCTGGCGGCTGGCCGAGACGGCCTACCGCGGTGCGCGCGACGTGCACCGGCAACGCTACGACGGCGACCTGGACCTGCCCGCGTACAACTTCACGGCCGCGGACATCGGGGCGCTGCGCGCGGACCGGGATCCCGCGATGGCCTGGGCGGCCCGGGTTCTGCTCGGACTGATCGTGCTGGTGCTGCTGCTCGGCCTCGGCGGACGTGGCACCGGTGGCGGCGCCGCGCGGGGTCTGCTGCTCGGCGCGGTCCTGCCGTGGCGGGTCGCCACCCTGCCGACGCCCGGATCGCGAGTCGACCGGGTGCTCGTGTGGCTGGTCCCGGCCGTGGTACTGGTGGCGAGCCGGCTCGTCCTCACCTGGTTCGCCGCTCCGGCGCACCTGCTGGTCACCCTCGGCGGGTGGGTGCTGTTCGCGCTCGTCGCACGCCTCGTCGTCGGAAGACGGGACCCGTTCCACCTCTGGGCCACCATCGGCGGCGTCGCGCTGCTGCGCAGCGTGCTGCTGCTGGCGGTGCTCGCCGGACGCGGACCGGGAGGGTGCTGGTTCGGCTTCTGGACCGCACCGGCCGCGCGCACGGCGTACCTCACCGTCGCGTTCGCGGCGTTCGGCTGGCTCTTCGTCGCCACCGCCGGGATCCTGCGGGACCGCTACGGCCTGCGACGTCGAAGCGCCGCCGGGCTTACCGTGACCGCCGCAGCCGTCCCGCTCGCGCTGCTGTCCGGCCTGGTCGGGGCGGTCGGCCTGGAGCGCGCGCTGACGGTGTGGAACGACCAGATGGCGTTGCTGCCCTGGGGCCTGGCCCGCATCCTCGGCATCACCGTCCACCTCGGCATCCCCGCCGATCTCCCCGGTCACGTCGCGGTTGTCGGTGCCGCGCTGGCCGCCGCCGGCCTGCTCCTGGCACGTGGCCGCCGCGGGAAACCCACCTGACCACCCCGCCGAGCAACCACACCGGCGGCCTGGTCACCGAGGACGGCAGGCTGCGGGCACCGTCGCCACGGCATCCTGGCGGCTCGCGTGGACAGCTCTCGCGGCGGAGTCAGGCGCGGTGCCGTCCCGGGCGTGCGGCCCGCGAACCCGCGGCCTGCGAACCGGACCCTGCCGGAGCCGGTGGAGGCCAACCGGGACCCGGCGCGTCGCCGGCCGGATCGCGCCGACGGGATGGCGGCGGCGAGAACGGCTCCACGGCCCCGGCCCGGGTCACCTCGTCGAGCACCGGATCATCGGCCGACGTCGGCTCCCGGGGCGCCGGGGCGGGTGGACGGGAGGGTGACGGCAGGACGCCGACCGGGACGTACACCTGCGCATCCACCGCCTCGGCCAGCAGCAGCGCCATGGCGGCACTGGTCGGCCGGTCGGCCGGGTCGGCGCTCAGGCACCGCTGGCAGAGCTCGGCCACGTCGGCGGGCAGGTCGGCGACCGGTGGTAGCGGATCCGGTGTCCGGTGGACGTGGGAGAACGGCCGATCCGGTTCGGTGCGTACCGGCCATGGCAGCCGCCCGGCCAGGCAGAGATAGAGCAGCACGCCGACGGCGTACACGTCGGTGGCCGGGCTGGCGCCGACCCCGCTGAGCCGCTCCGGGGCGACGAACGCCGGCGTCCCCACCAGATCGCCCCCGGGCACCGGGTCACGCTCGCCGACCAGTGCCGCGATGCCGAAGTCAAGGACCTTCACCCCGGTCGGGGTGAGCACGATGTTGGCCGGCTTGACGTCCCGGTGCACGACGCCGCCGAGGTGGGCCGCGGCCAGCGCGGCGCCCGTCTCCGCGCAGACCCGCACCGCGATCCGCCAATCCAGCGCCCCGGACCGCCGCAGATGCGCGGCCAGCGTCTCGCCCTCCACGAGCTCCATGACGATGTACGGCGCCGGCCGACCGTCCGGCAGGGGCGCCAGGCCGAAGTCGTGGACGCTGGCGATGTTGGGATGGGCGAGCCGGGCCGCCGAGCGGGCCTCCGTGCGGGCCTGGTCCACGGTCGCCCGACCGGCCACCGGATCGGCGTACGGCAGGGTGATGAGCTTGACCGCGACCGGCCGGTCGAGCACCTCGTCGTGCGCGTGCCAGACCTCCGACATACCGCCGGCCCCGACTCGCCGATCGAGGCGGTACCGCCCGTCCAACACCGGCATCCCCGCCCCCGACACCTCTTCCCCGCCGCCGGTCCGGTCGACGACGGTCGGAAACAGCGCTACCCACGGTCGGCCCCGCACAAACCGCCCGAGCCAGGTGCCCGCGCTGCGGGGCCTCCTGGTGCGGAACGATCACCCAGCCGCGGCGCCCTCGCTGACCAGGTCAGCCCTTCACCGCGCCCGCGGTCAGCCCTTCACCGCGCCCGCGGTCAGCCCCTCGGTCAGGAAGCGCTGCCCGAAGGCGTACATGACCACGACCGGGATGCTGACGAGCAGCGACGCCGCGGCGAGCTGCCCCTGCGGCACGACATCTCCGGCGATCATCGACTGCATTCCCACGGGGAGCGTCTTGTAGTCGTCCTTCGTGATGAACACGAAGGCGAAGAGGAACTCGTTCCAGGCATTGGTCAGGGTGAACAGCGCGACCGCCAGCAGTCCCGGCTTGGCAAGGGGCAGCACCACCCGGCGGAACGCCTGGAGGCGGGTGCAGCCATCGACCAGGGCGGCCTCCTCCAGCTCGACGGGGATCGACGAGAAGTAACCCGCCAGCAGCCAGGTGGCGAACGGAAGCGTGAAGGTCGGGTACGTCACCACCAGGGACCACAACGAGTCGGTGAGCCGCACCCCGATGAGCAGCTGGTACAGCGGGATGAACAGCAACGCGCCCGGCATCACGTAGGTGATCAGCACCGTGACGGTGAAACCCTGCGCCCCGCGGAACCGCAGCCGGGCCAGCGCGTAGCCGGCCAGGGCGGCGCAGAGCAGCGCCACCGCGGTGGACGCCGCGGAGACCAGCACCGTGTTGAGATACCAGCGGCCGAACGGCTGGTTGGCGAAGAGGGCGCCGAACTGCTCAAGGGTCCACGGCGTCGGCCACAGGTCGTGTTCGCGCATCACGACCTGGCCCTCGGACTTGAAGGCCGTGACGGCGATCCAGTACATCGGGCCGAGCACGAAGGCGAGCAGGCTGGCCAGCGCGACACCGGAGCCCAGGCCCGAGACGAGGGACGACGCACGGCGACCTCCCCGGGCCTGGAACGCCGAGGTCAGCCGACCGACGGCGGCCGCGACCAGCAGGATCACCCCGAGGACCACCGCCGCCTTCCAGAAGATCTGCGGCGACGCCCAGAGCAGCAGACCGGCGACCGCCGCGCTGACGACCCACGGCAGCGCCTGCCGCGCCGGCCCGGCCCACCGCGCCGGCCCGGCCCACCGCGTCGTCCGGGTACGCCGGGATGGCGTGACGCCGGTGTCCTGGCGCAACAACCGGACGAGGACGAACACCAGCCCGCCGATGATCGGCAGCATGACGAGCGTGACCGCCGCCCCCGCGCCGTACTGCAGCTGCAGGATCGCCTTCGAATACGCGACGAGCACGTACGGCGCGGTCACGTCGCCCGGGCCGCCCTGGGTCAACAGCCAGATGAGGTCGAAGTTGTTGAACGTCCAGATCGACGACAGCGTCACCGTCACGGTGATCACGTGGCGCAGTCCGGGCAGCGTCACGTGGACGAACCGCTGCCACGCCGAGGCGCCGTCGATGGTCGCCGCCTCGTACTCCTCCGCCGGGATCGCCTTCAACCCGGCGAGGAAGCAGATCGTGAAGAACGGCACGCCCTTCCACACATTGACAAGGATCACGGACGGCATCGCCAGCGAGGCGTCGGAGAGCCAGCCCGCCGGCCAGCTCTCGACCAGCTGCGCGGAGGCCAACAGCGGCCCGATCCCCGAGGCGGTGAGCAGCGCGTTGACGCTGCCGAAGATCGGGTCGAGCAGGGAGCGCCAGCTGAACGCCGTCACCACCGTCGGCACCACCCACGGCACCAGGAGCAGGCCGGTCAGCAGGGCCCGCCCACGACGCCGGTGGTGCAGCAGCAGGGCCGCGGCCAGCCCCAGCACCACCTTGAACACCTCGGCGTACGCGGTGAAGACGAACGAGTTCACCACGCCCGTGTGGAATTGCTCGTCGCCGACGAGGGCGAGGTAGTTGTCGAATCCGACGAAGACGCTCTCCGAGCCGTGCCGTTCCGTGGTGCTGGTGACGATCGACCGGGCGATCGGCAGGAGTACGAGTACCCCGACCAGCACGGCCGTCGGGGCCAGGAACAGCGCTGCCAGCCGCCAGTCACGACCCAGCCGCCGCTGGCTCGTCGTGAGGGAGCCGGGCCCCGGCGGCGAGGATGCCCTCGTCGCCGGGGCCGGCGCCGGGCGAACCAACCTCACTGCGGCAGCCCCTGCTGGGTGAAGATCTGCACCATCTTCGCGTGCGCCGCCGTCACGGCCTGTGCGGGCGTCGTTCCCTGGATGACCTGCTGCATCATGTCGGTGAGGACGTAGGCTGCGACGACAGCCTGCTGGCCGGCGCTGGCCGTCTGGGGGAAGGCCAGGCCGTTCCTGGTGGAGAGCGGCAGCGGCTGCTGGGACATGGTGCGCAGCATGGAGAACGCCGGGTCGCCGCTGGTGAAGAACGGGTCGGCGTCCCAGACCTTCTCCCAGGCGGGCATCGCCAGGCCGGGCGCCTCCTTGGCGACGCCGACCAGCGCCGGCGCACTGACCAGGTACTGTGCCAGGAGCTTGGCGAGCGCGGCGTTCCTGGCGCCCTTGAAGACGACGAAGGCCTGGGACTGGCCGAAGAGCAGGGACTTGTCGGTCGCCGGCCCGATGCAGTCGGAGAAGACGTGGGTGTTGCCGTAGACCGGGTTCTTCTTGGTCTTGGAGTCCGCGTAGACGCTGAAGCTGTTGCGGGTGTAGCCGGTGACCCCGGCGAGCCAGTTCTCGTTGTTGCTGGTGTCGGTCCAGCTCGCCACACCCGGCGGCAGCATCGACCTGTACTTCGGGTTGGTGTAGATGTCGCCCAGGAAGGTCACCGCCTGCACCGTCTCGGGCGAGTCGAAGGTGACCTTCCGGCCGTCGTTGGAGGCGATCGCCCCGCCGTAGGAGTTGATCAGAGCCTCGATCATGCCGTTGCCGTCACCGGACCGGTTGACGGTCATGCCCCAGCCGAACCGGCGCCTGCCCGGATCGGAGATCGCCAGGCACAGGTCCCGCACCTCCTCCCAGGTGTAGACGTCCTTGGGGGCGATGCCCTTCTCCTGCATCCAGTCCTTGCGCAGGAACGACCCGATCCCGATGAAGTGGTACGGGATGGCGAACCACTTGCCGTCGAAGACGCAGAAGTGTCTGGCCTCCGCGCAGGGCTCGCCGTACCTGGCCGTCAGGGCCTCGACGACGTCCGTCACCTCCTCCAGGTCGCCCAGCGCCTGGAACTGCGCGACGAACCGCGAGTCGGTCATGAACGCCAGGTCACGTGCCACGCCGCCCTTGACCTCTGCGTCGATCTTGGCCACCACGTCGCCGGCGTCGGCCTGGACCAGACTGTTCTCGATCTTCGTCCCGGTGGTGTCGGCGAACTTCTTGACGGAGCTGTCGAGCATGTCGTTCGCCGCCGTCGAATACAGCTTCTGCGACAACATCCCCATCGAGGAGCCCTGCAACGACGCCGCGGCGTCGAGTAGCTCCTGCGGCACCTCCGCCTGCGCCCCCGGGGGCGACTCCGAGTCGCCTCCGCACGCGGCCAGACCGGCCGCGCCGAGCACCCCCACCCCGAGCCCCAGAAAGCCGCGCCGGGACCACAACGGGTTGTCCTCCATGGCCACTCGCCTCCTTCCTTACCTCACAGCCGCACGCCGAAGAGGCTGGAAGGCCGGCCGCCTCCCTTGTGACACCTGCGAACCGCACACGAGGACCGATCGCCCGAACGGGTGGTCGCAGCCCGCCTCTGTCGCGCAGTCATCGGAAAATTGCCCCGGGCGCGACGGGCCCTCCCCCCGACCTGCCCGAGACATGCGCACCGCCGGCCTGGGACGTCGACCTGCCCGGCGGTGCGCTCACCTTACCCATCTCGGAAAGTCGCGCCTAGAGAGAAGCGGCAAAATCCAGGACGTCGATGCCATTCATCGACGTCAACGAGTTGCGATCGGCGTCGGCCATGCTCCTTGGGCCTTCGCCATCCAGCGATGTCGTTCCTCATTGCGATGCCGAGGTGCACCGACGCCGATGTCGCACTCCTCGCTCTACACCGAGGACCCGCTCCTCGCGCTCCTTACCGCGCCCGCCGCGACCGACTCGCGCCAACGTGGGTCCGGCCACCCGGGCCTTCGGTCTGACAGCTGCGGTGTTAGCGTGAACATGATCTCTCGGCCCCCGGAAGCGGCACACGGGGCCCCCAGGCCCCGCCCCGCCTGCCGGGTGATGGGTCAAGCTGTAACGCCACCGCAAACCCCACACAGCACCAGGGCTTGCTATCGCGTTGACGTCGATATATGTTATCGCTCACATCTATAGCTCGCCACGACATCGCTGACCTCCGCCCGTCCGCACGCCAGGGGGCGACGCCTCGGCCCGCGCGGTCCAGAAGCCACGGCGGGCTCGCCGGCCCCGGACACGCGGCGCGCAGCGCAGCCGCGGAAGCGCCGCAACCCCGCTCCGACCCCGAAGGACCGCCGCCTGCCGCGACAGGCTCGGGCACGAGGAAAGTCCCACCGCTGTCGCCCGGACTGCTGCTCAGCAGTCCGGCCCGCGGCCCGCCTCGACCGTCCAGGGGCCAGCTTCCACCGGCCCACCGCTTCCCGTGAGATGGAGAACCACCGTGTCGTTCCCGCCCGTGAGCCGGCGCCGGCTGCTGCAGGGCGCCGGTGCCGCCACCGTCGCCACCGCCGTCGGCCCCGGAATCGCCGAGGTAGCCGCGGCGGCCGCCGTTCCGCCGGCCCGTCCGGACATCGGTGTCTCCGCCCACCCGTTCGAGCTGGGCCAGGTACGACTGACCAGCAGCCGGTGGCTGGACAACCAGAACCGGACGCTGAACTACCTGCGGTTCGTCGACGTCGAGCGGCTGCTCTACAACTTCCGGGCCAATCACCGGCTCGGCACCAACGGTGCCGCCTCGAACGGCGGGTGGGACGCACCGTCGTTCCCGTTCCGGACCCACATGCAGGGACACTTCCTGACCGCCTGGGCACAGGCCTGGGCGGTGCTCGGCGACTCCAACTGTCGGGACAAGGCCAACCGGATGGTGGCCGAACTCGCCAGGTGCCAGGCGAACAACTCCGCCGCCGGCTTCAACCCCGGCTACCTCTGCGGCTTCCCCGAGTCCGACTTCACCGCCCTGGAGGCGCGCACGCTGAGCAACGGCAACGTGCCGTACTACGTCATCCACAAGACCATGGCCGGACTGCTCGACGCCTGGCGCCAGATCGGCAACAACCAGGCCCGGGACGTGCTGCTGGCGCTGGCCGGTTGGGTCGACTGGCGTACCGGCCGGCTGAGCGCGAGCCAGATGCAGAACATGCTCGGCACGGAGTTCGGCGGCATGAACGCCGTGCTCGCCGACCTCTACCAGCAGACCGGCGACGCCCGCTGGCTGACCACGGCGCAACGGTTTGACCACGCCGCCGTGTTCAACCCGCTGGCCGCGGGCTCCGACCAGCTCAACGGTCTGCACGCCAACACCCAGGTGCCGAAGTGGATCGGCGCCGCCCGGGAGTACAAGGCGACCGGCACCACCCGATACCGGGACATCGCCAGCAACGCCTGGAACATCACGGTCGGCGCGCACACCTACGCGATCGGCGGCAACAGCCAGGCCGAGCACTTCCGCCCGCCGAACGCCATCGCCGGCTACCTCCGGCAGGACACCTGCGAGCACTGCAACACCTACAACATGCTCAAGCTGACCCGCGAGCTGTGGCTGCTCGACCCGAACCGGGCGGCGTACTTCGACTTCTACGAGCGGGCTCTGCTCAACCACATCATCGGGGCACAGAACCCGGCCGACAACCGCGGGCACATCACATACTTCACCCCGCTGAACCCGGGCGGCCGGCGCGGCGTGGGCCCGGCCTGGGGCGGCGGCACCTGGAGCACCGACTACAACTCGTTCTGGTGCTGCCAGGGCACCGGCATCGAGGTCAACACCGCGCTCATGGACTCCGTCTACTTCCACAACGGCAACACGCTGACGGTGAACCTCTTCCTGCCGTCGGTGCTCACCTGGAGCCAGCGCGGCATCACCGTCACCCAGACCACCACCTTTCCCGTCGGCGACACCAGCACGCTCACCCTCTCCGGCAGCATGAGCGGCTCGTGGAGCATCCGGGTCCGTATCCCGGCCTGGACCAGTGGCGCGACGATGAGCGTCAACGGCACGGTGCAGGACGTCGCCACCACCCCGGGCAGCTACGCGACGGTCACCCGTACCTGGTCCGCCGGGGACACCCTCACCGTCCGGCTGCCGATGCGGGTGGTCACGCAGGCCGCCAACGACAACCCGAACGTCGCCGCGGTGACCTACGGCCCGGTCGTGCTCTCCGGCAACTACGGCAACACCGCCCTGTCCGCCCTGCCGGCGCTCACCGTCTCGTCGGTCAACCGGACCGGTAGCAACTCGCTGGCCTTCACCGCCACCGCGAACGGCGCCACGGTCAACCTCGGTCCCTTCTACGACGCGCACGGGCACAACTACACCGTCTACTGGAACACCAGCGGCGGCAGTGACCCGGGCACCTCCAGCTACCGCCTGGTCAACGCCGGGACCGGCCTGGTCCTCGGCATCCGGGACATGTCCACCGCCGACGGCGGGCTCGCCGTGCAGTGGGGGGACAGCGGCACCGCCGACCACAACTGGATCGTGGTCACCGAGGGCAGCGCGGTCAAGCTGCGCAACGTGCACAGCGGCAAGGTGCTCGGCGTGGAGAACATGTCCACCGCCAACAACGCCCGGGTGCTCCAGTGGGCCGACAACGGCACCGCCGACCACCTCTGGACACTGCTGGACCAGGGCGACGGGACCTACAAGATCCGCAACGTGCACACCGGCAAGCTGCTCGGCATCCTCGACGGTTCCACCGCCTGGGGCGCGCAGGCCGTGCAGGACCCGGACAACGGAAGCGCCGACAACCGCTGGCGGCTGGTCCGCAACTGACCCACGCCCCGGCCCGGCGCGACCACCCGGGCGGATCATGCCGTCGCCGCTGATCGCGGCGGCGGCCACGGAGCGAAGTTGGATCTTGCGCGACCGAGCGGTAGGCGGGAGGATGCGGGAAAGCGCTTGCCCAACGACGGGCGAAGCGAGATGGAGAACAAAGTGCACAAAACACTGCGCAAAGTCGTACCCCTGCCCCTGACGCTCGCGGTGAGCCTGTCCCTGTGTGGCTTCACGTCTCCGGCTGCGAACGCCGCCCCTGCCGCCGGTCCCCGCCAGATGGAGTATCTGACCCGCGGCCTGGTCGCCGCCCAGACCCCGGGCGGCATACTGCTGAGTTGGCGCTTTCTGGGCAACGAACCCGACGGCATCTCCTGGAACGTCTACCGGAAAGACAGCGGTGCGGAGTTCGCGAAAATCGCCACGATCGCGCCCAGGGACGTCCAGCCCGAGAGCGACTACGACACGAACCCCGGCGTCGTGAAGGAAAACGTCACCCCGTCCAACTACACCGACCCGGACGGAACGCTCACCTCCGGCTACGAGGTCGCCCCGGTCGTCGGCGGCGTCGAGGGCGAGCGGCAGGGCATGAGCGTGCCCATGCTGTCGGCCCTGACCGGCCAGGCGGGCCAGGCCAACAGGGGCGCGGCGACCTACATCCCGCTCAAGCCCGCGCCGGCCCCCGTGCCGCTCGTGCACTTCACCTACCGCGGCCAGCGGTTCGGCCCGGGCACCAACCTGAACGCGGCCAACATGGTCGTCCCGGGCACCGGAAACCAGAACTGGTACGTCGTCGACATGGATCTGCTGCGAGGCTTCCGGGTGGCGTACGACGACCAGGCGACCGTGACCCAGGAGCAGTTGGACGGTTGGGTCGCGCGGCTCAACGAGCACAACACCACTCCCAACGCCCTCGGCGTCGCCACCTACCCCACCCCCCGGCCACTGACGAACTCTCTCGTCGACGGCAGAATCACCGAAGCGCTCTACAAGGAACTCGAAGCCGAGTTCGTCAAGTACGTGGAGAACCTGGACTCCGGCACCACGCTGCCCTACGCCAAGACCGGCACCGGCGCGATACACACGTCGCAGAGCAGCCCCTACTCCACACATGACATGACGGTCGGCGACTTCGACGGCGACGGCGAATACGAGATCGTCGTGAAGTGGCGGAGCACCCAGCAGGACCCGATGTACTCCGAGCCGATCTTCGCCGGCAGCAACACCACGACCGCTCCGGAATACGTCGACGTGTACAAGCTCGACGGCACCATGCTGATGCGCGTCGACATGGGCTACAATGTCAGGGCGGCCAACGACCACGAGACCACCCTGTTCGCCGAGGACTTCGACGGTGACGGCAGGGCCGAGCTGATGCTCAAGACCGCGCTGGGCACGCGCATCGGCAACTGGGACGAGGCGTCGCAGTCCGTCGTCTACCCGAACACCCTCGACACCGTCGTGGGCGGCGCGGACGGCCTGAAGACGACCACGGACACGTTCAAGGAGTACTTCACCGCCGGCGACACCGAGGCGCTGGACACCTACTGGTCGCTCCTCAACAGCTTCACCATCAGCTACCGCAGCCCGGTGGCCGGAGGCGGCAACGACGGGATCAACGATCCGGCTCTCAAGCGGTGGATCAAGACGTACCACGTCGGCCCGATCGGCCCCGCAAAGGACGACCAGGAGTTCTTCTCGGCCTTCAGGTGGGACGCCGCCGCCGGCAGGGGCGTGCTGGTGGACAGCGCCAGGTATCCGTTCCCCTACGAGGGCAGCGTCGACGGCGACAACTGGGCCATGACACCCGCCACCCAGCGCGGCAACTACGCCTACCTGGCCTACCCCGGCCCCGGCGCCGGTAGCGGCCCCGGTGACTACAAGTCGCAGATGATGGCGCCGTCGGAGGCCTACTGGCTCGAGAAGCCGTGGAAGGCGGCCTCCTGGGGCGACGCGCAGGGCAACCGCGGCAACCGCTACGTCGGCGTCGTGGCCGCCCTGGACGGCACGCACAACTATGCGGTCTCCCAGCGTGGCTACTACGCGCGGACGACTCTCGCCGCCTTCCGTATCGTGGACGGCAAGGTCGTGCTGCAGGCCAGCTTCGACTCGGCCGACCCGCAGTACTGGTCGCTGGGCGGCACCGCCTACGACTACCAGAACCGCGGCAACCACCACACCTCCTCCGGCGACCTCGACGGCGACGGCCGGGACGAGATCGTGATCAAGGCCCTGGTCCTCGACCTGAACGCCGACGGCACGAAGATCCTGCCCGAGGTGCTCAACGGCGACACCATGCCCACCATCGAGGGGCAGGACGGCGTTCCGCCGGTCGCCGGCAGCTTCGAGTTCGCCACCGACGCGGTCCGGGACAACCCGCTGAACACCTGGGCCCCGCTCCGCCACGGCGACCGCAGCGCGCTGCTTCCGGTCGACAAGGACAACACCGTCCGCATGTGGTCCGGCAGCGAGGAGAACCTGCTGGACGACATCCGCACCGGCCGGCAATCGGGCTGGCTGCCCGGCACCGAGGCGCATGACCCGATGGCGGGCAAGCGGCGCAACGACCAGGGCGAGATCGTCCACGAGAACTCGATGATCTACGGGGTGTACGCCGGTTCCGACACCGAGGGGACGGTGGCGGGCAACTTCTCCAACCGCTGGCCCGGCGCGCAGGGACACTCGCAGAACGGTGCCAGGAGCATGGTCACCGGCGAGCTGCTCAACGGCAGCCGCAACCTGGGCGGCGGCCAGTACGCCATCTGGTTCGGCGGCGGCCTGACGGCGATGGCCGCCAGCAGCGCGACCATCAGCACGGTCGACGACCTGACCTTCGCGACGTCGCCGTATCTCGCGACCGGTCTCACCTCGACCGGCAACAAGAGCACGCCGACGCTCAAGGCCGACCTGCTGGGCGACTGGCGCGAGGAGCTCGTGCTCCGGGCCTCCGGCAACCGTCTGGCCATCGTCACGACCCTGTCCCCGACCGAGTACGGCATCCGCACCCTGATGCACGACCCGATGTACCGCGTCGGCGTGGCCAACAAGAACACCGGCTACGACCAGTTCGGGTTTGCCAGCTTCTATCTCGGTGACGAGGCCGGGCTGCCCCCGATGCGGACCGACATCTCCGTCCCGGCCGCGCCCGACACGACCGCGCCGACGGTCACGGTGAAGCCGGAGTCGAAGGGACGGGGCGGGGTCTACCGCAACGTCTCGTTCAAGCTCTTCGACGCCGGAAAGATCGACAGGCTGACCCTGAACGGGGTCGGGAAGGACCTGACCGACAACACCTGGTCCGACCTCAACGGCGTCAGGCCGGGCACCTTCGGCGGCAGGGCCGGCAGCAACGAGTTGAAGGTGTACGACGTGGCGGGCAACGTCACGCCGCTGACCTTCACGCTGGACGTCACGGGTCCCACGGTGACGGTGAAGGACGGCGCCACCGAGACGGTCGGCAGCGCGGCGGCCGGCTACGAGCTGGTGTCGTTCAAGCTGTTCGACGCGGGCAGGGTCGACAGGCTGACCCTGAACGGGGTCGGGAAGGACCTGACCGACAACACCTGGTCCGACCTCAACGGCGTCAGGCCCGGGGTGTTCGGGGCGGTGCTCGGGGCGAACGAGCTGAGGGCGTATGACGTGGCGGGCAACGTCACGACGCTGACCTTCACGCTTGTCGCGCCGGGGCCGGCGGCGCCGGCCTGAGACTCGACGCACGCGGTACCACAACGGCGACCGGGTCCCCCTGACAGGTCGACGCCGGGGAAGGGCCGGTCCGGCAAGGACCGGCCCTTCCCCGTTCCGCGACGGCACGCCCTGGGTGCGCTGCTCCCGCGGAGAATCCTCTTCCTCAGAGAATCCTCAGAGTTCGACCAAGCCTCGACGTCACGGAAGGTCCGATGGTGGAGCGGTCCCGGAACACCAGCAATCCCGGGCCGAATCGGACGATTGGATCGAGCATGAGCACGCCCAGAACGTTCTGCGAAGCGTTCCAGCGAATCGCGGCCGTGGACCCGGACGCGGTCGCCCTGCGCACGGTCGGGGACACCGCGACCGTGACCTGGCGGCAGTACGCGGATCAGGTGCGTGCGGTCGCCGCCGGGCTGAGCGCGCTCGGAGTGGGCCGGGGCGACACGGTCGCGCTGATGATGGCCAACCGGCTGGAGTTCTATCCGCTGGAGGTCGGGGCGCAGCATCTCGGCGCCACGTCGTTCTCGGTGTACAACACGCTCTCCGCCGAGCAGTTGGCCCACGTGCTCGCCAACGCCGGTGCGACGGTCGTGGTGTGCGAGGAACGCTACGTCGAGCGGATCCGCCGGTCCGGAGCCGTCGTCGAGCACCTGGTGTGCGTCGACGGTGCACCGGAGGGCACGATCAGCGTGGCGGAGCTGGTCGGCCGCGGTTCGCCGGCCTTCGACTTCGAGGCGGCGTGGCGGGCGGTGCGGCCGGACGACGTGCTGACGCTGATCTACACGTCGGGCACGACCGGCGATCCCAAGGGCGTGGAGATGACCCACCGGAGTCTGCTGTTCGAGGTGTACGCCGTCGCCGAGGTGCTGCCGGTCGGATTCGGCGACCGGACCACGTCCTTCCTGCCCAGCGCGCACATCGCCGACCGGGTGGCCGCGCTGTACTTCCAGGAGACGATGGGCACCCAGATCACCGTGGTCCCCGACGCCCGGCAGATCGCCGCGGCGCTGGCCGACTGCCGGCCCACGATCTGGGCAGCGGTTCCCCGCGTGTGGGAGAAGCTCAGGGCCGGCATCCTCGCGGCCGTGGCGGCCGAGCCGGACGAGGCCAGGAGGTCGGGGATGGACTGGGCGCTCGACGTGGCGGCGCGTAGGGCCGAGGCCGCGATGTCGGGCGCACCGCTGAGCGCGCAACTGGCCGCCGAGTACGCCAGGGCCGACGCTCTGGTCCTGTCCACGCTGCGCTCCAGGCTCGGGCTGGACCAGCTGAGGTGGGCGGTCTCCGGTGCGGCGCCGATCCCGAAGCAGGTTCTCGCGTTCTTCAGCGGGCTGGGTGTGCCGATCACGGAGGTCTGGGGGATGTCGGAGCTGAGCTGCGTCGCCAGCGTGGTCTCGCCGGCCGAGCACCGGCTGGGCACGGTGGGCCGGCCGCTGCCCGGGATGGAGGGCAGGATCGCCGAGGACGGCGAGTTCCTGGTGCGCGGGCCACTGATGATGAAGGGCTACCGTGCCCAACCGGAGGAAACCGCCAAGGCTATCGACGAGGACGGCTGGCTGCACACCGGCGACGTGATGACGATGGACGACGACGGCTACCTGACCGTGGTCGACCGGAAGAAGGAGCTCATCATCAGCGCCGCCGGCAAGAACATGTCGCCGGCGTACATCGAGAAGGCCATGAAGGACGCCTGCCCGCTGATCGGCGGCATCGCCACCATCGGCGACGGGCGGGCGTACAACACGGCGCTGGCGGTGCTGGATGCCGAGACGGCGGCCGCCTACGCCGCCCGACGTGGTCTGCCGGACGCGTCCGCGACGGCGCTCGCCGCCGACGCGGACGTGGTCCGCCGGATCAGGGCGGGGATCGCCGAGGCCAACGCCAGGCTGTCCCGGGCCGAGCAGATCAAGCGGTTCCTGATCCTGCCGACCTTCTGGGAGCCGGGTGGGGACGAGCTCACCCTGACCTCGAAGCTGCGCCGCAGGCCGGTCGCGCGGAAGTACGCCGCCGAGATCGAGGCGCTGTACGCCGACTCGCCGGGAGCGGGCGTCCTGGAACCCGACGCTGCCCTCGCACCGGCGTCCGCGTCGGCCACGAACTAACCCGTAGCCGGCCCGGGCGTGAGCCGGAGGCAGTCGATGGGCAGGCGTCAGCGCACCAGCGCGATAGTCGTCGGCGCGGGCATGGCCGGTCTGCTGGCCGCCCGGGTCCTGAGCGATCACGTCGATCAGGTACGGATTCTGGAGCGGGACCGCCTGCCCGGGGACGCGGTCCCGCGCGGCAGCGTCCCGCAGGGGCGTCATGCCCATGTCCTGCTGGTCGCCGGCCAGCGGCTGCTGGACGGCTGGTTCCCCGACCTGGCGGACGAGCTGGTGGCAGCCGGCGCTGTCCCGCTCGACGCCGACGAGCCGGTGCGCCATCGGGGGCGCGGACACCGGATACCGTCCGATCCCGGCTTTCCTGCCCTGTCGATGAGCCGGCCGCTGCTGGAGGGGACGATCCGCGGACGGTTGCTGCGGCAGCGGCCCAACGTGTCGGTCGCCGACGGGACGCCGGTCGACAGCCTCGTCCTGGAGGGCGGCCGGGTGGTCGGCGTGCAGGTCGACGGCGTGCGGCACCGCGCCGACCTCGTGGTCGCGTGCACCGGCCGGCACACCCGTTTCCTGGACCAGTTGGCCGGGCTGGGGTTTCCCGCGCCGCAGGTGTCGGCGATCCGCATCGACGTGGCCTGCGGGACGTGCGTGGTGCCGCGCCGGCCGGACGATCTCGGTGGCGCCCCCGCCGTCGTGGTCAACGACCTTCCCGGTGACCACCGGATGGGCGTGATGGTGCCGGTGGAGGGCGACCGGTGGATGATCACCCTCGGCTCGTTCCACGGTGAGGCACCCCCGATCGAGCCGGCCGGCTACGAGGAGTTCGCCCGGCGCCTACCAGCGCCGGTGATCGCCGACGTCCTGGCCCGGTCCAGGGTCCGGACACCGGTGCTGACCCACCGGATGCCGGCCAGTCAGCGCCGGCACGTGGAATGGCTGGACCGTACCCCGCCGGGATTCCTCGTGCTCGGCGACGCCGTCTGCAGCCTCAACCCCGTCCACGCACAGGGGATGTCGTCGGCGGCCCTCCAGGCCCGGGCCCTGGGGCGGGCCGTGGCGCGCCACGGCCCGACCTCACCGAGGCTGCCCCGCGCCTTCTACCGGCGGGCCGCCAGGGTGGTCGACGTGCCGTGGCGCCTCGCGGCCCGGGCCGGCGGCCCCGGCGTGGTCAACCGCTACCTGGACATGGTCTTCCGGGCCGGCCGCACCTCGGTCCCGGTGGCCCGCCAGGCGTTGCGGGTGCGGAATCTGCTCGCCCGGCCGGAAACGCTGATGACCCCGGCCATGGTCCTGCGGGTCCTGCGGGCCGCCCGCCGCTCCCCCGACGACAGTGAGGGAGCGGCCAGGTAGCGACGCCGACCGCCGGCGACGGCCCGGCGGGCGGGAACGCCGACGGCCAGCGACGGGCCCGACGCGCACGGACGCCGGCGGCCTCGGCGGGTGTCGGTCACTCCGCCAGGAAGGCATCGATGTGGGACAGGAACTCGGACCAGGCCGGTTCGGAGGCGGTCAGCAGGTGATTGCGGCTGTCGAGCAGGACCAGCCGGCTGTCGGGTATGAGCGCGGCCAGATCGCTCGCCTGCGCGGCCGGGACGCGTGCGTCGTCGCGGGAGTGCAGGATCAGCGTCGGACAGGCCACCCGGTGGGCGATGCCGGAAACGTCGATGCGGGCGAACTCCTCCAGGAACCGGACCCCGTTGGCCGGCGATGTCGTCTGCCGCTGGAACACGGTGAAGTCGTCCCAGTCCCGTGGCGTGCCGTCCGGCAGGAACTGGGAGGCGAAGACCTGCAGAAAGCGCGGATCCTGATTGCCCCACCCCACCCGGGCCAACTCCAGGTCGATGGCCGCCGCCTCCCGTTCGGCGTCGTCGCGGGCCCGCACCTGCCGTCCCTGGGCGTACGCCCCGGCGAGAATCAACCGGCTGACCCGCTCGGGACGGCGGACCGCGTACGCGATCGCGACCGCGCCGCCCTGGGAGACGCCCAGCAACGGGAACCGGTCCAGCCCTATCGCCTCGACCACGGTGTCGAGGTCGTCGACCCAGTCGTCGAAGCTGAAGCTGGGCACCTGCCAGTCCGACAGTCCGCAGCCCCGCTCGTCGTAGCGGATCAACTGGCGGTCGCGGGCCAGCCCGGACAGCCAGTGTGACCACACCGGAGTCGTCCACTCCAGGTCCAGGTGTGACATCCAGTTCGCGGCCTTCAGCAGCGGCGGACCCGTGCCGATGGTGGCGTAGGCGATGCGGGTGCCGTCCTCCGCCCGGCAGAACCGGATCACCTGGCGCTCCGTGCCGTCGAGCAGCTGCGCCGGGACCGCGGGACCCGGTCCGGCCCCTGCCGCCGGACCGGGTCGGACCACCGTGGCCGGCGCCACGAACTGGTAGCCCCGACGGTGTACGGTGCGGATCAGCCGCTGCCGTTCGCCGGTGTCCCCGACGGCCAGACGAGCCGTCCGCAGCGCCGTGGTGAGCGCGGCCTCGCTGACGAAACGATCGCCCCACACCGAGTCGAGGAGCTCGTTCTTCGACACCACCCGATCCCGGTGCGCGACCAGATGGCACAGCAGGTCGAAAGCCCGCGGTTCCACATGCACGGGCTCGCCGCCACGGCGCAGCTGATGACCCGCGACGTCCAATTCGTACTCGCCGAAGCGGAGCACTTCCCCAGCCACCGACGCAGCCTACTGATCTTGCGTGGCCGGGCTCAACCGGGGTCGGGGCCGTCTTCGGCCAGGAAGGCGTACATTTCGTCCAGGAATCTGGGCCAGGCCGGCTCGTCGCCGGTGAGCAGGTGGTTGCTGCCCTCGAGCAGGACCAGCCGGCTGTCGGGGATGAGCTCGGCCAGTTCCCTGGCCTGCGAGACGGGAACCCGTGGGTCGTCGCGGGAATGCACGATCAGCGTCGGGCAACGCACCCGCCCGGCCAGGTCCGAGACATCGAGCCGGGACTGTTCCTCCAGGAACCGGGCCCCGCCGGCCGCCGAAACGGAGCGCTGCTGGAAGCTCATGTACTCGTCCCACCGGTGCGGCGCACTCCCCGCGAAGAACTGTGCGCCGAAGAATCGCTGGTAGCTGTGGTTCTGGGCATGCCAGCCGGCCAGGGTGAGCTTCAGGTCGAGGTGCGCCGCGTCGCGCTCGGCGGCATCGCGTGCCCGGGCCAGCTGGCCGCGGGCGTAGGCCGCGTTCAACACCAGCCGGCTGACCCGCTCGGGCCGCAGCGCGGCGTACGCCACCCCCAGGGCGCCGCCCTGGGAGATGCCGAGCAGCGGGAAACGACCCAGCCCCGCCGCGTCGACCACGGCGTCCAGGTCCTCCATCCACTCCTCAAGGGCGAAACCCGTCGTCCGGTCCGACAGCCCGTAGCCCCGCTCGTCGTAGCGGATCAGCCGGCGACCACGGGTCAGGCCCTCGAACCAGTGCGCGAACGCGGGCACCGTGCGTTCCAGATCCATCTGGCTCAGCCAGTTGGCGGTTCTGACCAGAGGCGCTCCGGCGCCGGTGACCGCCCAGGCGATACGCGTGCCGTCCGCCGTCCGGCAGAAGCGCGTGACGTCGCGGGACCAGGCCGGCGCCTCACCCTCACCAACGGCACCGGCCGTGCCCGCGGCTGACTGGGCAGCCGCCGTGGGCGCGACGAACTGGTAGCCACGGCGATGCACGGTCCGGATGAACCTCTGGTCGCGGCCGGTGTCGCCGATCGCGAGCCGGACGGTGCGCAGCGTCGTGGCAAGGGCGGCGTCGGTGACCGTCTCACCCTTCCAGACGGCGTCAAGCAGCTCTTTCTTGGACACCACGCGGTGGCGGTGCTCGACCAGGAGACAGAGTACGGCGAACGCCCGCGGCTCGATCGGAACTGGACGCCGGTCCTGACGGAGTTGACCGAGACCGGCATCCAGGTCGAATTGGTCGAAGTGGTAGGTTGCTTGGCCCACCACGGCAGTTTACGCCTCAGCGTCAGCAGTTGACGCCTCAGCGTCCGAGATCGGACCGGCGGCGCGGCGCGAGACGCCGCCGAGACGCCAGGCGCGTATACCTCTGCGCGGCGGTTCGGTCCCGGACTCTCCTCGTACCCCGATGGTGTCGCGGACGCCGGGCCGCCGGTGACGGTTGGGCGCACCGCGAAGGGGTTTCTCGGGTGGCGGCTGTGGCGGGTCCGGCGCATGACACGGCGAGGGCGGGGCGGACGGCGACGCCCACTGATCGCGGCGCGGTGGCTCGCCCGCCCGGTGGGATAGCCGCGCTGCACCGCCGATTCGGCAATCGCGGGGTCCGGCGGCTGCTTCAGGCGAAGCTGGAGGTCGGCGCGGTCGACGACCCGCTGGAGCGGGAGGCCGACCGGATCGCGGCTCGGGTGACGGGTGTGTCGCTGCGCCGGTCCCCCGCTGCCGGCGGGGGCGTGCCGGCGGCCGGGGGCGGCGTGGCGGACGCGGCCGTGGCGACGGCCGTCCGCCGGTCGCGCGGGGGCGGCCGGCCGGTGCCGGACGGGATCCGGCGACGGATGGAGGCCGCGTCCGGCGCGGACCTGAGCGGCGTACGGATCCATGTGGGCGCGGAGTCGGACCGGCTGAACGGATCGCTCGGGGCACGGGCGTTCACGGTGGGGTCGGACGTGTTCGTACGGCGTGCCGAATTCGCGCCGGGAACGGCGGCGGGTGACGCGTTGCTGGCTCACGAGTTGGTGCACACCGTCCAACAGGCCGCCACGCCGGTCGTGCGGCGGGCCGTGAATCCGGTCGCCGGGTCCGTTGCCGACGCCGTCGCGGGCACGACCGCGGAGGCCCTCCTTCAGACGACGTCGCCCGCACAGGCGGCGGGTCGGCTTCTGGGCAGCAGGGACGAGTGGCCCTACGGACGTGATGCGGAGGCCGACGCGCACACCGAGATCCTGGCCAGCGCGAAGTACCTCCACCGGCGCAGGGTCGAGTGGCGGGCGGAGCTGAAAAATCGCCTGCAGGAGGACGGGCTCGACCGGCAGGACGATCGGCCCGCCTGGGAGAAGTTCCAGCAGGCGACCGCGGACGGCGCCGCGCAGGAGAAACCACCGTGGTTCCTGAACCCGAAGGCGCCCGGCGCCCCCTACTCCGACCTTGATGACTACCAGAGGATCAACCAGGACTTCATGGAGCAGGCGAAGAAATCCCTGACGGCTCCGGAGCACGACCCGCAGCGAAGGCTCGGCGCCACCTACGATCGAGACACCAATTTTCCGTTCAGCGATGCGATCGTCGCGGACGAACATCAGGAGCTTATCAGCATCTCTGCCCTGGAACTCGCGCCCGGCAGAATCCTGCGCCTCTTCACCGACTCCAATGTCTCGACGAGCACCGAGTACCGCTTCCACGTCGGAAGAAAAAGGAACCAGGATGGAGTCACCACCCTGGACGCTGTCGTCATGCCCACGACGACGGGGGAGTTGGCACCGGCGGGCACCAGAGTGGAGATCTCGGAGCTGCCGTCAAGCGCCCTGAAGATCTGCCAGGGAAATACCGTGCTGGCGGAGAGATTCTTTCCGACGATGATATCGGCGACGCGGGGCTTCTTCGAGTCCGTGATCGCGCCGGCCGACGCCCAGGGACCGATGGGGGCGGGAGACGACGAGGCCAGGTTCCGCAACCGTTCGCCGGAATTACCTCACGACGAGGCGATGCTGAACATCATCCGCGGCCGCAGCGATCCCACCGATCTGCGCAGTTATCATCACACGGTCGGTCCGTGGGCCAACCGGCTGAACATCAAGTCGCTGGGCTGGGGTGTCTCGGTGGCGTTGTACCGACGGCTCGGCGGAGACGCCACCTTCCAGGAGGCGCAGCACGACGACAGGGCGGATTTCTACACCCCCCTCATCATGCCCCCACGTCTCGCCAGGCCCGCGGCGCGCCTGGGACAGTCCACGTCCGCCAGGAAGGTCGACGCCAGTGACCCGGAGTGGTACCTCAAGGAGCTGGAGCACCAGCCCGGCCGGTTCGTGGGCGGCCGCTCCAACAGCACGCTCAACTACATGCAGAGTGCCTCGCTGCTCTGGCAGCGGAAGAAGATGACGAGTCAGGAGTGCATCGACCTGATCGCCTTCGTGATCGCCGACATGGTGGTCAGTGGCAACCACAGCATGGAGGAGTGCATGACCACGGTGGTCATGGCCGCGCCGGTCTCCCCTCCCTGGAACAGGATCCTGACGCTGTTGATCAGCCGGCCCACCCCGACACTGACGCTGTGGCTCACGCTGATCGATCGCCACACCATCGGTTCGATGCGCGATGAGACGCGGGAGACGCTGGAAAAGCAGATGGGCAGGCTCCGGAAAAGGTCGGACCAGACCCTCCAGAGGACGGACCAGACCGTCACGAAGGATTCCCTCGCCGCGTCGTTGCAGGGTAACCGGAGCTTCGAGCCGGCACTTCTCAGGGCTCTGGTCACGCTGTACGACCAACTCTCGAAAGCAACCCCGACGCAACCCTGAGCCGAGGCCACGTCCGCCAACCCCCACTCGCCGGGCGGTCGGCGGACGCGCTGCTCGCGTGGTGTGTCGAGTGCTGAGGTCAGACCCCGAGCCGGAACGTCAGACCCCGAGCCGGAACGCCTCGACGTGCCGCTGGTGGGCGGGGACGCCCAACGCCCGCAGACTTCGCGACACCACATCGGCCATGGCGGCCGGACCGCACATGAAGACGTCCCGCTCCGCGATGTCCGGCACGAGGCCGCGCAGGCTCTCCGGGCTGAACGGCTGGTTTCCGGGGCCGGTGCGGCCGGTCAGCAGGTGCATCCGGGCGCCGCGCTGTTGCACCAGGTTGCGCAACTCACCGAGCAGCACCGCCTCGTCCTGCGCCCGGGCACGATAGAGCAGCACGATGTCGCCGGTCAGGTCCGGGTCCTCCAGCAGCGCGCGGATCGGGGTGATACCGATACCGCCCGCGATCAGCACCACATCCTGCCGGGTCCGGCGGGCCGTGGTCAGCGCGCCGTACGGTCCCTCGGCGTAGACCCGCGTGCCGACCGGCAACTGCCGCAGCCCGGCGCTGGTACTGCCGATCGCCTTCGCGGTCAGCCGCAGCGTGCGGCCGTCGGGCGCGGCCGACAGCGACCAGGGGTTCACCTGCCACCAGGAGTTGTGTCGGGGGAAGCGCCACCAGAAGAACTGGCCGGGCCGGGCCCGCAGCCGGTCAAGGTCGCGGCCGGCCACGTACACCGAAACCGCCTCGCCGAGTTCGGGGACCACCGCGACCACCCGCAGGCGGTGCCGCACGTTGCGCACCACCGGCACGACGAGCCGGTTGGTGAGCAGGGCTCCGATCGCGAAGGTCCACAGGCCCCACCAGTAGATCTGGGTGTACGCGCTGGTGGTGAAGGCGCTGCCCTCGTAGACCTGGTGGATCACCGCCAGCACGAGCATGACGTACACCACCAGGTGGACGGCGTGCCATGCCTCGTACGGCAGGCGCCTGCGGATCGCCCGCACCGAGGTGAGCGCCATGACGCCGACCAGGCCGGCGGCGATCATGCCGAGCAGCACGGGCATCTGCTTGGCCAGGTTGGACGTCTCGGCGAGGAAGGAGATCTGGTCCAGCTCCGCGAAGCCCAGCAGCACGAAGGTCGGGTGGAGGATCACCAGCCAGAAGATGCCGAACCCGGTCCACCGGTGCCAGTTCGTGAGCGTGTCCATGCCGATCCGCCGCTCGAGGAACGGCAGACGGGCGATGAGCAGCACCTGCAACGCCATCACGAAGCCGAGATGCAGTCCGAAGAAGCGGCCGAGTGAACCCAGGGTGTTGTAGGCGGGCCTGGCGGGATTGGCGAACATGATCTCGACGATCGTCAGGTTGACCAGGAGAAATATCGCAACTGCCAGGTAGGCCGTCCGGGCCGTGCCGGCGCGGCGGACGCGCGGCGGTGTCGCCGTATCCATGGAGACCTCTCTGAAGCCGGGCCGAAACAGGCACCGGTGCGGATGTGAAACGGACAACCAGGGGTCGGGCTCACGCCGCGGCGGCGGTGAGCTCGGCGCGGAGAGCACGAACCGCGTAATGGGCACGGGACTTCACGGTTCCGGGCGGGATCCCGATCGACCTCGCCGCCTCGACGACGGTGCTGCGCCGGTAGTACAGCTCGAAGATCACGTCCCGGTGCTCGGCGGTGAGCCGGCGCAGCGCCGGAATCACCATGGCGTTGCTGACCACCGCGTCGGCGTGGTCGGGCACGGAGCGCTGCGCGGTGTCCCAGACCTCGTCGGTCACGTGGCACAGCCGCCGTCCACGCGCCTGGTCGACCACGAGATTGCGCGCGACCGTGAACAGCCAGCCGCAGACCCGCCCCTCCCCTTCGGCCTCTTGCATCTCAATCAGCAACCGGCGATGGCGCCAGGCCCGCAACATCGTCTCCTGGAGCACGTCGTCGGCAAGGCTGTGATTGCCGGTCAGTTTGCGGGCATAGGCTCGGACGGGCACCCCGTATCGCGCCACCAGTTCCGTGTACGCCTGATTGTCGTCTCCCACCGTGCCGGACGCTTCGGTAGTTGGGCGATGGCCCGTTGTCACGTGCGGCGGCCTTTCCCTCGACGTTTCGGAGTCCGTGGATTCGGCCCCGGGAACAGCTTGAGGGACGCACCGCGACGACACTTGAGGAAGATCTGAGGGAAACCTGAGGAAACGCCATCGGGTACGCGCGACCACAGGAGGCGGGAGCGGTTGCCCGGCCTCCACACATGTCGTTAGCGCGCACTGTCAGGTCGACGACAGTTTCGAGTCTCGTAGGCGACCCGGCTCCATTTAAGGCGATGAAATCGCCAGGCGCAAGCGGTGCCGACCCGCGCCGAAGGCGGTGGGACGACGGCGGGCCGGCGGGGAGAGTCGGGAGGCGTGACATGGCGTCGATGCGGGACGGCACCGTATTCTCCTACCGGGAGAGTTCGATTTCGACGCCGTGTACGCCGACAGCGTCGACGGAGAGGACGGGTCCGTGCGCGCCTATCATCGCGAGTCGACCGCATCACCGACGACCTCGCCCGGACCCGTGGCCCGGACGGCCCGCGTCACCCGACCTCCGGACGCACTGATGCGGATACACCGTCAGTACGGTAACCGGCGATCCCAGGCGATCATCCAGGCCGGGTTGCGGGGTGAGCAACCGATAGACGAACCCGCGATGGCGGGAGCCCCGGCATCCAGCGCTGCTCTGCTGGTGCAGCTCAAGCCGAAAGAAGTCGACGACCCTGATGGCGGGGACACGGACGAGGAAGCGGAGCGTCGCCCGTCGGGCATCGCGATCACGGACTTCCAGAACGAAACGACAACCCGCCGAGACTCCGAGGACGGACGAAGCGAGGACGGACGAAGCGAGGACGGACGAAGCGAGGACCAACGGAGCGACGACCAACGAAGCGAGGACGAGCGGAGCGACGACCGACGGAGCGAGAGACAGAAGAGCGAGGAACAGCAGCGGAGAGAGCGGCTGATCGCGGCCATGCGCCCCTACACGGGCGAGGATTTCGGGTTGCTCAACGACCATCTTCGGGAACGGGGAGAGAGCGGTCCCCGCTACGCTCACATCGGCGTGGTCGCGAGATTGTCGAGGGCGCTCCGCCGCCTGCCCGAGAGTCCAGGGCTGAGCTATCGCGGAGTACAGCTCTCGAGGGAGCAGTTGGACGCCTATCAACCCGGGGCGATCGTCACCGAGTTCGGCTTCACCAGCACCGCGCGCTACCCGCGAAACGCCTTTGGCGGCAATACGCTCATGCTGGTCTACGGGTGGACCGGCAGGGACGTCGACGAATTCTCGCAGAATCCTGGCGAGCACGAGGTCCTGTACGACCGCGGGAACCGCTTCAGGGTCCTGCTCAAGGTCTGGGATCCTTCGAGCCAAAAATGGATCATCGTCGTGGTCCAGGTGAGACCCGGGCCGCGGCGCCTCCGTGGCGGTTGATCCCTCGATCCATGAGCTCTCCCGCCACCGCCCGGTCGGGAGTTCCGTCAGGAAGCCGGTTGCCCTTCGCGTTGGTCGGGATCGGGATCTTCGGCAAGTAGCTCCTTCAACACCTGGACGGCGCCGGTGATGCGCAGCAGGGTCTGCTGGACGTCGGTCCGTTTCGCCTCCAGCTCGGCGAGCATCTGCTGGCCCGCGCGCAACTCGGTTTCCAGCTCGGCGATCCGCTTCTCCAGTAGGGCTCTCATCGGATGGGGTCCTTTGCCGTGGTCAGCGTTCATCGGGGATTACGAAGCTCCCAGCGTGCGTGATTGAGGTTTGTGTCGTCCGCCGCGGAGGCGAGCACATAGCTTTTCTTCGTCATCAGATGCTCGTAGATGCTCGAGTGGGCGTACACATCCCGGCCGGTGTTGAACAGCTCGATAATCAACTTCCCGGCGGCAAGCTTCTTGAGGACGCTCATCTCGTGTTCGGTGATGACGGTCGAACCGATCCGGAGGTTGTCCGCCTTCACCATCGCGGCGTCCACATACGACGCGTGAATATCGCTGTAGTCGTCGCTCTTGAGTTCCCCAACCCGGAAGTGGAAGCCCGCCTCGTCGACCTCCAGCCGGTGACCGTACCGATTCTGGTGGACGAACCGGAGGTTGAACGACGAGTTGGCGATCTGTGGCGGCAAGGTGTCGGTCTGCTGGAGGTCGAGGAACGAGGTCCTGCCTCCCGCCTCGGCCGTGCGCTTGTCCCGGAGCAGTAGCAGATGCTGGTTGTCGGCGAGGACGGCCAGCCGCGACCCCCGCGTGTCGCTGGAGCCGATCCCGACGCCGCCGGAGGCGCCGACGGTGAGCCGGGCGGTCTGGTTGGTGACGAGAGTCAGCGGGCTGTTCGTCGTGGTGCCCACGATCATGCCCGCCGGTGCACCGTACATCGTGCTCTCCCGCGCGATCACCCGTCCGTCCACGTTCGCCGTCCGCACCGACAGCTTCGTGCTCGCCGAGCCCACCACGTCGACGACCCGACCCCACCCCTCGGTGTTCGCCGGGGTGGCCGTGCCGACGCCGACATCGCCGTCTGCGCCGACGAAGAGCCGGGTCGTCCCGGCACTGTCCCCGTCGTGTGTCCGGACGTGCAGGCCCCGCCCGGCGGGGAGCCGTCCGTCGTACTCGATGGAATAGCCCTGATACTCCGCTTCCGCCCACAGCCGGATCCCGCTGCGGTGTCCGCTGCCGGCGGCGGTCTTGAACGTCAGGTGCCGGTCCCGCGGGTCGAAGTCGCCGATGTCCAGGTCGCTGCCGGGATCGGCGGTGCCGACCCCGACGCGGCCGGAGACCGAGAGGCTGGACCGATGGGTCATGGCGTGGTCGACCGTGACGTCACCGTTGTCGGCCACCGTCAGCCGGCCGAGCAGCACCGTGTGGCCGTCCAGGTCCGGCGCGGCATCGGCGGGTGAGACCGCGGTGAGACCGTTCGGGGCGACCGCCACGACCGTCGGGCTCTCCTCCCACCGCCGGGCGCTGGAGCCACCGTCCGCGATCTGTCCCGCATCCGTCGGGGACTCCCGATAGGCCAGGTGCACCTCGACGTTCTGCTGGTTGGCGAATCCCTGCCCCAGCGACAGCGTCCTGCCGGCGGCCAGGACGAGGTGCCGGCCCCGGGCGTCGACCGCCATGCCGCCGGCGACCGTGAGCTGGTACCGCTCACTCCCCGCCGCCAGGGTCAGGCCCTCGCTGACGCCGGTGAGCCGCAGCAGCCTGCTCTGCCGGCGTACCCGGTCGAGGTGGAACTTCTGCTCGTCGATGAAGTCCTGGTCCTCCAGGAACTGCCCGTCGAAGAAGCGGACACGCTTCGATACGACGTCGGGTTGGGTGTAGTCCGCCATCGGGCCTCCTCGGTCTCAGTTGGAGTCGCGCGTGCCGAGCAACGTGTTGACGCCGAGGACGAGCCGCTCCGGCCTGCCGCCTTCACGCTCCTTCAACTCCTCGGAGACGATCCGCATCGTGGGCACCACGACCTTGAGGGCGTAGAACGTGTGTGCCGGCTTCTCCCGGTCGATGATCGCCCTGGCGACCTCCTGCACCCTGCGCAGACCCACCGGGTCGGAGTCGCCGAGAGTCAGCTGGACCTGGAAGTAGTGGTCGGGCGCGTCGAACCGGTCGAGGATCACCACGTCTTCCCGGGTCACCTGGTCGGCCAGCGGGTTCAGATAGATCTCGAGCATGCGGCGCAGCCCGGCCAGGGTTCCCCGCTGCCGGTAGAGCGGCACCACCTCCCGGATGAAGCCCTTCTTCCGCGCCACGTCCCAGTCGGCGCGCAGGCTCAGCGCCACCCAGCCGGCCAGCCACGGCAGGAAATCCTCATCGGTCTCCATCGGGTCCAGGTAACGTGCCGAGCGTTCGATGAGCTGTTCGAGGCCGTCGACGTCGTCACGGCCCGTCAGGACCGCCTCGAAGGCCAGCAGGAACCGGCCGGCGAACGGGTCGCCCCGGAACATCGCCGGCAGGTGGTCGAGGTAGCGGCTCACGCCTGCCTCACCCAGCTCGACGGGTGGCTGCGCCCGTAGCTGTCGTAGCCGGTCAGGTCGAGCCGGGTCAGGCGCGGCAACTCGTGCGTCTCCAGCGGGATGCTTCCCGTGCCGGCGTCACCGACCGCGCCGGCCGGGGTGACCCGGACACTCTCGATGTAGTCGAGCAGGGGTGCCTGTTCGAGCACGGCGTAGACCTCGGACGGGTGGATGTGCTGTCCGAAGGGCCAGCCGTCGCCGGTGGTGCCGCCGGTCAGCGGGGCGTAGAAGGCGCGCAGCCGGGCCTGGGCGTCGGCGATGGCGTCGCCCGGCAGGGCGTCCGCGCGGACCGCCAGGTCGGCCGAGATCTGGATGTCGACGTATCTCGGGCCGACCACGTGGTGGCGCACCGTCAGCAGCCTGCGAGGATCGAGAAAGTCGTGCAGCCCACCGGTCAACGCCTCGGTGGGCAGCGGGTGGGTGTCCGTCCCGTCGGCCGGCTCGGGAAGGACGACGACGCTGACGTGCGCCGGTGCGGCCGCGACCGGGTCGGCTCCGGCGAGGTCGCGGCCCGGGACACAGCGCACCCGCCGTACCCGGGCCAGCCCGGCCGCCTGTGGCTGCTCGGGCCAGGTCCTGCCGACGAGGTACTCGTAGTCGTCCACGGTCACCGCCCGGTAGCGCTCGTGCAGCGCCGCCATGACCTGCCGGACGGCCGGGCCGAGATCACCCGTGACCGGCGGGATCCACTCGGGACCGGCGAGCAGCCGCAGGAAGTTGCGGGTGTGGCTCTGCGGGACCTGGTTGACCTGATACAGCTGCATTTCGGTCAACCAGGCCAGCATTTCCACGAGCATGATGCCCGGGTCGCTGGGGTTGTGGTCGGTCCACTCCGGCAGCAGGACCGGGATGAGCGCCCGCGCCTCACCGACAAGGTCGTCGTAGTCGCGGTCGTCCAGGTTCGGCAACGCAATCGGCACGGGAGTCCTCAGGCTGGAAGGGTCACGGTGATCTGGTGCCGTCCGGAGTAGACGAGCGCCCGCTCCAGCCACCGGGTGAGGTCCGCGGGCACCGGCGTGGCGCCCTGCGCGAGCGAGCGGTCGAGCACCTCCGCCAGCCGGGCGCCGAGCGACTCGGACTCGGCCACCTGCGCCACCGCGAGCTCGCGGACGTGGTCGACCCCGTCGACGGCCTCGATCGCCGCGTACAGGTCCGAGCGGTGCGGCTTGCGCCCGAAAGCCCAGCCGGTGCCGTCCGTGCCACCGGCCAGGGGGTGCAGGAAGCGGTCCAGGGCCTGCTCGACCCGCACCTGGATCAGCACGGCCGCCTCCGGCGAGACGGCCACCACGGTGGCGGTGACCGCCACCTCGATCCACTCCGGTCCGGCGACCCACAGCGCGGCGGTCGGGCCGCACCGGTCCCGCAGGTACGCCTCCACCTGGCGCAGCAGCCCGATGCTGGGCGTCGGCCGGGGGGCGGCGGAGTGCGGGACCACGATCACCCCGATCCCGCCCGCGTCGGGCTGCCCGTGCTCGTCGCGCGGCTGCTCGTCCGGGTCGAGCCACAGGTCGAACGGGTCGAACCCGGTGGGTGGCACCGCCTGGGCCCGAGCCACCTCGGCCGAGGACTCGAACGCGAGGTCCGCGACGTCGTCGGCGGTGACCGCGCGGTCGCGGTGGCGCAGTGTCTTCGGCCCCCGGCTCCGCACCCGGTCCAGCGGCTCCCAGTCGGAGCCGCCCGAGGCTGGCTCGTGATTCGTCACCGCGTCCAGATACGGCACGGAGGATTTCAGGGTGGCGATGGTGCCGGCGGGCCGGTTTCCCCGCTCCCCACCTCCGCTGCGGTAGGTGAGCCGGACGTTGTTCTGCCCGCGCGGCACCACCCGCCCGGCCCCGCCGTCGCCGAAGCTGATCACACCGGTGGCGGCGTCGACGGTGTAGTGGCGGTCGCCCGGCCCGGAGCGGTGGAAGTCGGTCACCTCGTGCCATCGCACCCAGACCTGTTCGAGATCCGCGCTGCCCGGTCCGGTGCTCCGGCCCTCGTCCCCGAGGAGGACGGCGTTCTCCTCGGCCGGCGGCCGGGGCTCGCGGACGGCAAGGTCCTGGCCGGCCAGGACCGGTGTCCGCGCGGTGCTGAAGCGCTGGCCGGCCTCGGCGGTGCCCGACCCGAGCAGCTCCTCGGTCACGGTGGTCGCCTGGGTCGCCCAGGTCGTGTTCGGCAGGATCCGGCGCAGCCGGGGCGGGATCGCGAAGCTCCCGTCCCGGTGGCGCAGTCGCAGCCAGCAGCGCTGCTGGCCGAGGTGCTCCCGGGCGGTCAGGTCCGGCGGCCCGACGAAGCGCACCACGCCGCGTTCGCCAAGCGTGCCGGTCTCGTCGAGCGCGGCCAGGGTCCGCCAGCCGGCGGCACCGCTGTATTCCCAGACCAGGTCGGCACGGTCGGTCAGGTCGACGGTGGCGAGCCGGTCGGCCACCACGTCCTCCGGCTCCGGCGCCTCGACCTGGAGATAGAGGGTGACGGGCCGGTTGCCGAACGGCTGGTCGAAGCCGAGGTAGAGGGCCGCGTCCCGCTGCGGGTTGGGCGCGAAGGGGGTCACGTCCCACGGCCCGCCGGCGTGATGGCGATGGGTCACGAGGCGGAAGTCGTTGCTCGTGACGCAGGCCTGTGCCGGGACCGGGGCCGCGAGTCCGGCGCGGGACCGCCACGAGACCGTGCTGACCACCGGCGGCGCGAACGTGGCGGCGGCCAGTTCGTAGCTGCCGTCCTCGTCCTGGGTGTAGTGGGCCGCGATCCCGTAGTCACCGCCGACCAGCCGGACCCGGACCCAGTACTCCTCGACGCCGTTGACCACGGTGCGCGCGAAGCCGGCGGGTGCGGTCAGCGTCAGGGTGGCGTCACCGGTGAAGGCGTACGCCGGGTCGCTGACGGTCATCCCCCGCCAGCTCGCGCCGTCCCAGGCCTCCCAGACGATTCGCGGGTGGCCGTCGGTGCGCACCGGCGGCACCGGACCGTCCGGCTGGCCCGGCGCGTTGGTCAGCGTCACCTCGGCGACGAGTTCCGTGCCCGGCCAGACCAGGCTCGCCGGGCACGCGAGATAGCAGGTGTCGTTGAAGCGCGGCTGCTCGCCGAACGGGTGGAAGTCCTTTGTCACGTCCAGCGGGCCGGCGTTGGCGAACGCGCGGGGCAGCGCCACCGGATCCGGCGCGGCCAGCATCCGCACGTCGATGCCGGTGAGGGTGGGCACCTCCCAGTCGTAGGCGACGGTGACCGCCGCCAGCCGGGGCAGGATGGCGTACGTCGCACCGTCGTCGACGATCTCGGCCCGCAGCCAGCGGCCCGACCGCGCCTGGAACAGCTCGGCCGGCCACTCGGCCGGCACCCGGAAGCTGACCTCGCCGTCGCCGGTGAACGCCATGGTGCCGTCGAGTAGCGCCCCGTCGATGTCGTCGTCGTCCTGCACGGGCGCCGAGGCGGAGCCGCCGAGCTGCCGCCACTCGTCGCCGACCCTGTAGGACCACCGCAGGCGCACCGGGGCGGCCGGGTCGGCGACCACCCCGGGCCGGGCCAGGGCGACGCCGAGGCGTATGAGGGCGTTGGGGACCGCCGCCGCCGCAGGGAGGCTGAGATAGCACCAGCGGCTCTGGCCGGCTTCTCCGAAGGGAAAGACTCCCTCGACGTCGACCTGCGGGGCCCGGCGGCCGGCCGCGACCGCGTCGAGCGCCAGCCCGGAGGCGGGATGCGGCATCGGCATGTCGAGCCGCGCCCGCAACCAGCCGGCCGTGGTGCCGTCCACCTCGTACCCGGGCAGCGGCGGCAGCCCGGCGAGGGTCACCTGCCAGGCGTGGCCCCAGACCGTGCTGGCCGCCTCGATCGGGTGCCATTCCGCGCCGTCCCAGTAGGCCCAGGTGATCGGCCACCCGCCGAACAGGGCGGCCCGCGCGGCGGTCAACACGATGGTGACGGTCTTGGTCCCCTCCATCGCGAGTACCGGGTCGCAGGCGATGAAGAACTGGTGCGGCACCAGCCCGTCGCCGACGAAGGCCGCGAAGGGTTCGTCCCGCTCACCGGTTGCCGCGGCGGTGCGGTCGGCGTACCGGTCGCGCGGCGCGTCGTCCACCAGCACGGTCCGCAGGTGTGCGGGGGTGACGACGAGGTCGGTCGCGGTCTCGAAGACGACCTCGCCGTCCTCACCGTCGTCGCCGTCGGGTGGAGTGGCCGCGATCCGGGTGCCCGCCGGGACCACCGCCTCGGTCCGGCTGCGCTGCGACAGGGAGAAGGTGAGCGGCACGCGGGCCGGCCGCGGCGGCGCCGGCTGGATCCCGATCAGGTTGAGGAAGGCGAGGTAGTCGCGTTCGGGCACCTGGTTCAGGCGCTGCACCACCAGCTCGGCGTAGCGGGCGAAGACGCCGATGAGCGCCTGACCGGCGTCGGGCCGCCCGTCGGCCGGCGGTCGCCAGCCGCTGTACCGGGTCGCCAGGGCCGCGGTCTGCGCGGCGAGCGCCTCGCGGTCGCGCTTGTCGATGGGTGGAGGCTGCCCGGTCATGCGATGTAGAAGGGGTAGACGAGGTTGAACCGGCTGTTGGTCGATCGCACCTCGTAGTTGATCTCGATGAGCAGCCGGCGCCGGTCCGCGGGGTCGGGCGTCGGATAGACGTCCAGGACGTCGATCCGCGGCTCCCAGCGGGCCAGCGCCTCCCGCACCGCCCGGCTGATCCGCCCGGCGGCGCTCACGTCGTTGACGTCGAAAACGACGTCGTGGATGCCGCAGCCGAAGTCCGGCAGCATCACGCGCTCACCGGGCGCGGTGCCGAGGATCAGCCCGATCGACTGCCTGATCGTCGCCACGCCGTCGTCGGTGAGCCGGATGCCCCGCTCGGGGTCGCCGCCGATCGGAAAGGCCCAGCCGGTGCCGAGGAAGCCGCTGTTCGCCAGGCCGGTCACCCGATCGTCACCGTGCCCGTGGCGACGACCTTCCCGATCGGCAGATCCATCGGGTCGTTGCAGGTGGTCGCGGGATCACCAGACCTGATCGCCGGCTTGCCGTTGATCATCACGGATGTGCTGCCGCCCTGGACGGTGGCCGTGTTGGACGGCTCCTTCTTGAACTTCGCGGTGGGACTCCCGGGTGTGTGCGCCGGAGTGTTCTCGGCGGTGGCGCCCGCCACCGCCGCCCACTCTCCCATGATCTTCACGTTGGTGCTCAGGCCCCCGTTGATGACGCCGGTGAACGGAAACGGCGTCGGCACCTCCGTCAGCGCCGGCCCGCTGGGGACCAGCACGACATGGATGTCGTCGGCCTCGACCCGGTCGCCCTTCTTCGCCGCGGACGCTCCCATCGATTCCACCCCCTCAGTTGATTCTGACTTGACTGCCGATGATGTCCATCTCGCCTTTGGATTCGGCCCTGAGCGTGGTCTTGGCGTCGACTGTGACGTCGGCGCCGGAGGCGATCTCGACACCGGCGCCGGCCAGACGGAGCCGCCCACCCGCGGAGATCAGGATGTCCGCGTCCGCGGTGATCGCTATCCGGTTGTCCTTCGTGCTGATCACGATGCTGTTCCTGGCGCTACCGTCGACGATCTCGATCCGCTCGTCCTGCTCGGTGTCGATCAGCCGGATCACGTGCCCGCTGCGGGAGACCAGCGCCCGTACGTCGTTGCGCCCGTCGCTGTTGGCGACCGGCGGGCCGTCCTTGCCGTTCCACAACCCGCCGATGACGTAGGCGCTCTCCGGGTTGCCGTGCTCGAAGGCGACCAGGACCTCGTCCCCGACCTCGGGCAGGAGGTAGCAGCCCCGGCCGGCGCCGGCCATCGGGGCGGCCACCCGCGCCCAGTCGGTCTCGGCACCGTCGGAGAGCCACGGCAGCGCCACCTTGACCCGTCCCAGCCCGGCCCGGTCCTGGTTGTTGGTGACGATGCCGATCACCACCCCGTGGAACCGCCCGTCCGCCCGGCTCGGCGTCTGGTCCATCAGGTGGTCGTAGAGGTCTGTCACGCCGCGTTCCTCCGTACCTCGAGGCTGGTCCGGTATCCCTGCTGTGCGGTCACCGAGTGGCTGGCGGACACGACGTAGTAGGCGCCGCTGAAGGCGGCGCCCGCCCCCTCGATCTCGACCACCTCGCCCGCTCGCAGGCGGGGCTCTCCCCCGCACTCGACCTCGCCGGTGATGTAGGTCAACGCCCGCTCGTCGAAGTGCCCGGTGGCGATCTCGTCGGCCCGCTCCCGGTCCGGCACCCGCAGGTCCACGGTGGCCGAGACGGCCCCGTCGAACACCCGGCCGGCCTGTTGGGGGCCGGTGGCGGCACCGCCCATCGTGCTGGACTCCGCGCCAGCTCGCGCGGTGGAGACGACGGCCCGCTTGCCCGTCACGTCCCAGCCCCGCACGGAGTGCTCGGCCACCTGGGCAAGGGCGCGCAACCGGGGCGTGAAGCGGGAGATCTCGCCGCCGACGCCGAGCTTCGCCGCCGGTGGCCGGCCGTGCTGCGGCGGCCGGAAGTACAGCACCCTGTCCCGTACGAAGATCTCGTAACCGATCACCTTCGCCCGCTGCTGGAGGAACTCCAGATCGGTCTGGTTGTTCTGCAGCACGTAGTCGAGCGTGGCCCTGGTGTCGGTCACCTCGGCCCGCAACTGCGCATCGGCGGCCACCTGGCGGGCGATGGCGCTGTCCCGGGTTCCGGTGAAGGTCCGGGTCCGCTGCCGGCGGAACAGCCGGGTCCGCAGGTCGTACCCGCGCACGGTCAGCATCGGCGTCCGACCCGCGTCGAAGGCGGGCTCCAGGCTGGTGACCTCGCCGACCATCACCGGATACAGCTCCCTGACGGAGCCCAGCGAGATCCGCACCTCGGTGCCGACCGCGAACAGCGTGGCGTCCGACCAGGTGACGGCGAGGCGCCTGGCGTCCCAGTTCTTCAGCGTGACGGTGAACATGCTCAGGGCGTTCAGGTCCTCCAGCACGGTCACCGACTCCACGTCGCGGTGGGCTTCCGGCGGCAGTCGCACGCCGCCGCACTGGATCTCGAAGTCCGGGCCCGACTCGTCGGTTGTCATCGTCCGGGTCTCCGCTCAGCTCAACCTGGGAATGATCAGCACCGTGCCCGGGCGTAGGTCGCGCGGGTTGACGACGCCGTTGGCCGAAGCGATGCGCCGCCACAGGCGGGGATCCCGGTACTCCGCGGCGGCGATGCTGTGCAGCGTGTCGTTGCGCCGCACCACCCACGTCTTGTGTACGTCGGACGAGTGCATCTCCCGCTCTTTGAGCTGCGCGTCGGTGAGCGACTCCGCGAAACTGCACGAAACGGTGGCCCGCACCGGAGTGCCGTCGGGCAGGAACATGGTGAACCGTTCGTCGATCCGCGTGAGGACGCCGGTGAAGATCTCGGTGAAGGCACCCCAGGACAGCGTGCACAGCGGTGGACGGTGCAGTTCCCTGTCGAACTCGGCGAGTTGGCTGACCCGGCTGGTCAGCGCGGTGACGTTGGTCGAGTCGCCGGTCTGGAAGGGGTTCGGCGGCGTGAACGACGTCGCCAGGTCCCACAGGGACGCCTCCGCCCTGGACTCGTAGGTGTCGAAGAACAGCTCGACCGAGAGCGTCGCGGGCTGCATGGCGGCGAACTCCTGCTGCATACCGCTCCACGTCCAGGCGCTGCCCTTGCCCGCGCTCTCGTGCGTCTGCCAGCTGACGGAGCGGGACCGGCTGATCTCATTCGGGTTGAACAGCGCCTCGATCGGGCCGTTGCGGGCGAAGTCCGTGCCGTCATGAGTGATGGTCAACTTCTGCAGTCCACCACCGCCCGGCCCGAACCCGAGCAGCGCGTTCGCGACGCTCGCCTTGTTGACGCTCACCGCCGCACCCCCCGGCGCTCGGCCTCGACCGCCAGCCGGCGCAGGATCCGGTGGTGCACCTGGTCGGTGACGTGCCCGGCGACCGCCCGCGCGACCTGCGCCGGCTGTGGCTGTGGCTGTGGCTGTGGCTGTGGCACGGTGTGCGTGGCCCGGGGCGTGCCGTCCGGCGGCCCGCCGGCCGTCCACCCGCCGTCGACACCGTACCCAGGACCGCCCCGACCGCTGCGGGCCGGAGCCGCCGGGGCCGCGCGGGGCGGTACCCCACCCGCCGGCCACCCGCCGACGGCGTAGGGCGCCGGGCGGGCAGGTGGTGCGGTCGCCGCCCGCGCCGCGGCCAGCGGAAGCTGCCGCACCGGTGGGACCACCGGCCGCCGCGCCGGGACCGGCGCCGGCCGAGCCGTGGGTCGGGCATCCACGCGCCGCCCGGACGTCGGCAGCGGCCCGGTGTCGCGGCCCGCCGCGTGGCCCGGCGCAGGTGTGGGGGCGGCCGGGACGGGGAAGGCGACCTGCTGCCCACCGGCGTGCCGGTCCGGGCCGTGCTGCGGGGCGGGCCGGACGACCGGGCTCGACCCCGCCGGAGCCGCCCCCTCGGATGCCCGCGAGCCCGCCGAACCGCCCACCTCACCGGTCGCGGTCGGCGCACCGGCGGATGCCGGCCGGTCGGCCGGACCTGGCAGCCGGAGCGGACGCGACCCCTCACCCGTGCCGGTGCGGGTGGACGGCGCGACCGGCTCGGCCGTCTTCCGCTCGATCGGCGACGCATGCCCGGAGGCGGGTCGCGGCGTCACGGGTCGCACGGGTGCGTCGGCACCGGGACCGGCGGTGCTCCGCGCCGCGCTCGCCTCGCCGTCCGACCGGGACGGGCGGGCCGGCACCGCCGGGCCCGCCGACCCGTCGGCCCTGTCGGCGGGCATGAGGCGGGCCAGGGCGAGCGGCCCGGAACCGACCGAAGTGGACACGGCGCTGTCCGGAACGGTGGTCGTGGCGGGGCCGGTCGGGGAGGCACCGGCCGGGCGGGCGGGCGCGTCGCGGTGCACGGCCTGCGGTGGCGGCGCCGGTTGGGCGTACACGACGGGCATCGCCGGCCCGGCATACTGTCCGGTCGCGTCGACGTAGCGTGCGGCAACCTCGGCCAGCGGCAGCCCCGCCGTCATGCTGCGATGGCGGGCGAGCAGTGCCCGGATGTGGCCGAGGTCGACCAGTCCCGGCCGCCGGGCCGGCCGCGCCAGCCGGCGTACCAGGGCCGGGTCGAAGACCGTGTCGTCGTCCATCCCAGGGCTCCCGGTCAGCCGGCCATGCCGGCGACGCCATGCCCCAGCGCGGCGGCCTGGCCCAGCAGCGGCTTGGTCAGGCCCTCGTGCGCCAGCTCGACGGACTCGAAGCCGACCTCGTCGCCGCCGGCGTTGAAGGTCGGGCCGGACCAGCGCACCGGCAGCGCGTTACGGAAGTTCCACCACATCACGGGGATCTGTCGACGATCGAGCAGCACGATCGTGCCGCTCCTGCGCTGGATGACGCCGCGGGTGGTGTTGTCGTACCAGTTCCACAGGCTGCTGAGTGCGCCCAGTCCCTGGCGCAGGACCAGGTTGGCCGGAGTGGCCGCACCCGGCAACTGGTGGGCGAAGCCGTTGACCCCGCCCTCCCGGTACGCCTGCATCTCGATCTGGCTGTCCAGGCCGCTGACCTCGTTGAAGCCGGCGACCAGCAGACCCTCGATCTCCACCGCGAAGTTGAAGGTCGGGAACGGATCCGGTAACCGCAGGCCGCTCCAGTTGCCCACGGCGGCCGTCGCCCAGCTGAGCCCGAGCGGAATCCCGGTGGACATCATCGCCGTGCCCCTCCCTCTTCGTTGAGCCGTTCGTTGATGCGCGCGATCTCGGCGACCCAGCGCTGCCGTTCCCGGTGGTCCAGCTGCATGATCTCGTGGTAAGGCCAGTGAAAGTGAAAGGCCAGGTACGCTACTTCCTCGTGCAGCCGGTCCGGGGAGTAGCGCGTCATCCCCCCAGGCTGGGCTGCTCCACTTCGAACGATCCCCCGCAGTGCGGGCAGTCGACCTGCAGCCGGGCGTGCCCGTTGAGGTTGACCCGCTGGTAGAGATCCTGCAGGTAGGCGAGGTCGGCGGAGTAGAGGTTCTCGACCACGTTGGTGTTGACGTAGTCCAGCCCGCCGAGCCGCGTGATGACCCGGGCGAGCAGGATGACGACCAGGTAACCCGGGTTCGCGCGCACCCGGGGGTCCTTGATCGGCTCGATCTCGTCGAGAGCGGTGGCCATCCGCATGGTCCCCTCGCGGTGCACCGTGCCGTCCGGCGCGACGAGGCCGTGCGGCAGGGTGAACGGGAACTCGGTGCGGCGGGCCTCGGCGACACCACCTAGCTCCACTGGTCGACCTCGATCCGCTCACAGGCGAGGGTCAGCTGCTCCACGGCGATCTCGTCGCTTGTCGCGTTCAGGCTGGGTCCGGTCCACGACTTGGGCCAGCACTCGAAGAGGTTCCAGGTCACCCGCGGGTTGCCCTGCTGGTCGAGCAGGGTGATCGACACGTTGTGCCGCTCCACCGTGCCCTTCATCACCCGCTGCCGCCACTCCCACAGCTTGCTGTCGTTGGTCAGGCCACGACTGAGGGTGATGTCGCCGTAACTGTTGAGCCCGGGGATCTTGCGCGGGGCCAGGTTCCGGTCGGTGCCCTCCCGGTACTCCGCGCCGTTCTGGCTGGTCTCCAGCCCGGAAGCCTCGCGGAAGCCGGCCCGGGTGATGCCGTCCAGCTCCACCGCGAAGTTGTAGCCGAAGTATGGATCGAACCTGTCCACAACCGCACCTCCTGTTGTCGCGCCGTTCACGCCGCGCCGACCGTCACCCCGCTCGCGCCGTGGATGACGCGAACGGTGATGAACTCGGCCGGCGCGGTCGGCGCCACTCCGATGTGTGTCACTACCACCCCGGCCTCGATGACCTCGGGTGGGTTGGTCTCGTGGTCGCACTTGACGTAGAACGCCTCGGCGGGGGTGCGGCCGCGCAGCGCGCCGCGCTGGAACAGCCCGTCGAGATACACGGTCAGTTCCCGCATGATCCGCATCCAGAGCCGTACGTCGTTGGGCTCGTGGACCAGGCCCGTCATGAACCGTTCGATCCAGCGGCCGATGGTGCTGACCAGGCGCCGTGCGGTCACGTCCCGCCAGACCGGATCGGCGCCGAGGGTGCGCGCGCCCCACACCCGTATTCCCCGGCCGGGCAGCGCCCGCAGGCAGTTGACCCGCTGCTCGTACAGCGCGCCCAGCTCGGCGGCCGCGAGGTGCGTCTGCAGGTCGACGACGCCCTCCAGCACCGTGTTGGCCGGCGCCTTGTGCACGCCGACACGCTGGTCGCCGGCCGAGTAGACGCCCGCCACGTGCCCGGACGGTGGCAGGTGGCGCAACCGTCCGGTCCCGTCCGGCACACCGAGCCACGGGTAGTACAGCGCCCCGAACGCCCCGTCGGCCCCGGTCAACGCCGCACACTGGTCGGCGACCTTCGCGGTGTCCAGGGCCGGCACACCGTCGAGCAGTGCGAACCGGTCACCCCGGTCCCGGCAGTGCCGCAGCAGCAGCGCCTGCGCCGCGACGATCGGGGCGAGGTCCCCGTCGTCCGGCCACGGCGGGGCGGGGACGATGTCGGTGGCACAGACGAGGTCGACGTCGTCCAGCGAGTCCAACACCGCCAGCCCGCCCCGCACCTCGTCGGCGGGCGTCAGCGCCTCGGGGAGCCGTACGGCGTGGCACACCGTCCCGCCGTTCTCGAAGAACCCCCGGACCGCGTCGGCCAGGAAACCGTCCGTGGAGCCGCCGAAGGCCGCCTCGAACTGCGGCCACAGCGTCAGCCGCTGCGGCGTGTACGGTCCGGCGGCGGCCCGGCCGAGAAACACGGGCACCCCGGTGAGCATGGTCGGTGGCAGCGGCGGGAACACGTCCTGCCGGTGCACACCCGGTGTGAGCTGGTTGGTCACGGTGTCGTCCGGCGGCGCGCTACTGGATCCCGCCGGCCCACTGGCTGATCCGGAAGACGACGAACTCGGCCGGACGCACCATCGCCACGCCGATCTCGACCACCAGTTGGCCCGCGTCACGGACCCCCGCCGGGTTGACGGTCTCGTCACAGCGCACGTAGAACGCCTGCTCCGGGGTGTTGCCCAGCAGCGCGCCGGAGGCCCACACGGTGGTCAGGAAGGCGCCGACGTTGCGGCGGATCTTCGACCACAGCTCCGGCGCGTTCGGTTCGAAGACCACCCACCGGGTGCCCTCGTCGATCGACTCGCGCAGGAAGTTGAACAGTCGCCGGGAGGAGATGTACCGCCACTCGGACTGCTCCCTGCCGGCCAGCGTACGGGCGCCCCAGATCGTGATGTTGCCGTCGAACCTGCGGATCACGTTGATGTCGTCGGGGTTGAGCCCGGCCTGACCCTGCTTGCTGACCAGCGTCTCGACGCCCAGCGCGCCACGGATCACCTCGTTGGCCGGCGCCTTGTGCACGCCCCGCTCCGTGTCGACCCGGGCGTAGACCCCGGCGATGTGCCCGCTCGGCGGCTGGTACACCGGGTTGCCGTCGTCGTCGGTGACGCCCACGTCGATCCACGGATAGTAGATCGCGCCGTAGCTGCTGTCCCGGACGCCGCCCTGGATCGCCGCCTTGGTCAGGGTGGTGGTCCGTCGGCCGTCGAGGATCGCGAACCGGTCCTGCAGGTACTGGTTCTCGCAGTGGTCGACCAGCTTGGTCTGCACCGCGTCGCTCACCGCGCCGGGGATCGCGACCAGCGCGATCTCGTCGATCGCGGTGAAGGTTTCCAGCGCCTCGATCAGGTCGTCGTCCAGGGACTCGCCACCACCGGCGACCCGGGTGATCCAGCAGCGCCCGCCGCCGTTGTTGAAGAAGCCGTACGCCGCGTGGGCGAGGACCTGGTTGCCGGGCTGGATGTCGCCGAAGAGGTTCTTGAAGGTCTCCCAGCCGTCCACGAGCTGGGCCACGCCCGCAGGCGCGACCAGGTGGAAGTCGGCCGGTTCCACGGCGCCGTCGGCCTGCACGCCGGAGCGGCCCGGCAGCAACGGCATCGCGACATCGTCGGCCACGACTCCTACGAAGCCGGCGGTGCTGGTCCCTACGCCGGCGATCGGCTTGATCGCCGAGGGGACCTCCTCGACGTACACGCCCGGCGCTAGATACTGCGGCATCTGTGGGTACTCCCCCTCGTCAGGACTCCTGGTCCACGCCCCGGCCGACCCGGATGACCGTCTCGGTCACCTCCGGACCGACCTCGGTCGAATCGAAGACGTCCACGCTGAGCGTGACGCTGTAGTGCAGGACCGCCTTGGGTCGCCCGCCCATGGCCTGCCAGAACTCGCCGATGCCCTGCAACTGGCTCTCGGCGGTGACCAGGGCACGCAGTGGTGGTTGGTGGCCGATCAGCTCACCGCGCAGGTAATCCTCCGGGATCTCGCGGTGACGCAGCAGCACCCGCAGCACGTCGCCGAGCAGCCGGTGCTCGTCCTGCGCCGGATTGGGCGCGCTCTCGTTGGGCCAGGCCGTGACCAGATAGGAGCAGTCGACCCGCGCCGGCACCCGCCGGCGCGTGACCATTCCCGGCGGCTGCCGGACGTTTTCCCACTGGTTGATACGCAGCTCGTGGTTTTCCCGGATGTCGTACAGGAAGAACGCGATCGCGGGCAGGGTGACCCCGGACGGCGGGAACTGGTCGTCCGGGGTGGCGAAGCTGATGGTGATGCCGGGCAGCGCCAGCTCACCTTCGACGAGCGCGGCGAGGGTGGCGTCCAGGTCCTGGAACATCACCCCTCCTCGTCCGGCCGCCTGTCGGCCCGGAAAGGTCTACCCAGGGGCCGTCGCACCGGCGTCTGCCGCCGCGTCTCCCCGTCGACGGAAAACCGCCGCCCGGAAAAGACATGGCGGCAGACGCCGGCGAGACGCCCGCCCGGTAGGTATGTCCAGTGGCCCCGTCGGCGGAAAGGAGACCACGTTGAAGGGCACCGAATCTCGGCCTCCGTCTGCCGGGGCGGCGGCACACGGTGCCCGGACGAGCCTGATCGAGCGCACCAGGCACGTACTCGGCCAGGCGGTCGAGGTGTATCACGGCACGCCGCAGGAACGGCGTCTGACCGCGGTGCGGGACCGGCTCGACGAGCCGCTGCGGGTCGCCATCGCCGGGCGTATCAAGGCGGGTAAGTCCACATTGCTCAACGCGTTGGTCGGAGACCGGCTGGCACCCACCGACGCCGGCGAATGCACCCGCGTCGTCACCTGGTACCAGGACGGGCACACCTACCAGGTGCTCGCGCGCCCTCAGCAGGGCCCGCCCAGGCAACTCCGGTTCAGCCGCGAGAACGGCGCCATCGAGTTCGACCTGGCGGACCTCAGCGTGGACGATGTCGCACAGTTGGAGGTCACCTGGCCGTCGCAGGCGCTGAGGACCGTCACGTTGATCGACACTCCCGGCATCGGTTCGCTCTCCGAGCAGGTCTCGCAACGGTCCTGGCACCTGCTCGTTCCGGACGACGAGGAGACCCCGGCCGACGCCGTCGTCTACCTGATGCGGCACCTGCACAGCAACGACATCGACTTCCTGCGGGCATTCCACGACATGGAGGTGTCCCGGCCGAATCCGGTCAACGCCATCGGGGTGCTGTCCCGGGCCGACGAGATCGCCGTCGGCCGGCTCGACGCGATGGCGTCGGCGCGCAGGATCGCCGGCCGGCTGAGCGTCAACCCGAGCGTGCGGCGGCTGGTGCAGACCGTTGTTCCGGTGGCGGGGTTGCTCGCCGAAACCGCCGGGAGCCTGACCGAAGTGGAATTCGCCCAGCTGCGCCGGATCTCCGATCTGCCGGCGGCGCAGTCCGATCAGTTGCTGCTCTCCGCCGACCGGTTCGTCCAGAGCATGCCGGAGCTGGGCCTCACCTCGATCGAACGGGAGGCGCTGCTGGGTCGGTTCGGCCTCTTCGGGCTGCGGCTCTGCACGGTCATGCTGCGACACGGCACCTGCACGAAGGCCACGGAGCTGGCCCGGGAGCTGACCGAGCGCAGCGGGCTCGCGCAGCTGCGGGAGGTTCTCGGCTCGCTGTTCTTCGAACGTCGGGACGTGCTCAAGTCCCGATCCGCGCTGCTCGCCCTCGCCGACATCACGCGCGTCGACCCCCGGCCGGGTAGTGAACACGTCGCCGCGCTGGTCGAGGAGGTCACCGCGTCCGCGCACCCGTTCAACGAGCTGAGAGTGCTCGCGAGCCTGCGTGCGGGTTGGGTGACGGGCAGGCCCGCCGTGATCGACGAGCTGGAACATCTCATCGGCGGGGCCGGTGCCGCACCCCACCAGCGGTTGCGACTGCCGCCGGACGCCTCCGAGCGGGAGCTGGACGAGGCGACGGACGCGGCGCTGGCCCGCTGGCAGCGCCGGGCGGAAAATCCCCTGACCTCGGCCGAGATGGCGGTGGCGGCCAGGGTGGCCGTGCGGTCCTGCGAGGGCCTGATCGCGGAGCGGCGGTTCCGGTGAGTCCGCCCCCGCGCTTCACGGCTGCTCCCCGGCGGCCTGACGAACCCCTGTAGTGAATTCACAATCGGAGCATTCATCGATGTACGCGCTTGGTATTGACCTCGGAACCACGTTCACGGCAGCGGCCACCTGGCGCGACGGTCGGGCGGAGACCGTCACGCTCGGCGATCGGAGTGCCGCCATCCCGTCGGTGGTGCTGCTGCGGCAGGACGAGACATTCCTGACCGGGGACGCGGCGCATCGGCGTGGATTCTCCGAGCCGCAACGGGTCGCCCGCGAGTTCAAACGGCGGCTCGGCGACACCACCCCGATTCTGCTCGGCGGCGTGCCGCAGTCCGCCGAGGCCCTGATGGCGCGGTTGCTCCGCTGGGTGGTCGACGAGGTGGCCCGCCGGGAGGGCGGCCAGCCCGCCTCGATCTGCATCTCCCATCCCGCGAACTGGGGTCCGTACAAGATGGACCTGCTTCGCCAGGCCGCGCGGATGGCCAACCTGGACCTGCCGGTGACCTTCACCACCGAGCCGGAAGCGGCGGCGGTCAACTACACCCAGCAGCAGCGTGTCGAACAGGACACCGTGGTGGCCGTGTACGACCTGGGCGGCGGTACCTTCGACGCCGCGGTGCTGCGCAAGACCGGGGCCGGGTTCGAGGTCATGGGACAGCCCGAGGGCATCGAACGACTCGGCGGCATCGACTTCGACGCCGCGGTCTTCAGCCACGTCCAGGCGGCCCTCGCGGGCAAGCTGGAGGAGCTCGACGAGGACGACCCGGCGGCGATCAACGCGGTGGCACGGCTCCGGGACGAGTGCGTCCAGGCCAAGGAGGCGTTGTCGTCGGACACCGACACGTCCATCCCGGTGCTGCTGCCCAACGTGTCCACCGAGGTCCGACTCACCCGGGCGGAGTTGGAGACGATGATCCGGCCCGCTCTGCACGGATCGGTGGAGGCTCTGCAGCGAGCCATCCGGTCCGCCGGCCTCACCCCGCAACAGGTGCATTCGGTGCTGCTCGTGGGCGGCTCGTCCCGGATGCCGATCGTGGCCCAGATGGTCGGCTCCGAGCTGGGCCGGCCGGTCGTGGTCGACGCCCACCCCAAGCATTCCATCGCGCTCGGCGCGGCGTGGCTGGCCAGCGGCGGGCTGACGATGCCGGCCGGCCGCCCGGTCCACCCCGTTCCGGCGAGCGACCAGGTGGCAGCCCCGACTCCGCATGGCCGGCCGGCGGCTGCGGCGGTACCGGCAGCGGGCGTGTACCGCAGCGAGCCGGCACCCCAGCAGCCGGCCAACGCTCCCGCGCCGACCGCCCAGATGCCGGCGGCCGTTCCGGAACCGAGGACCGGCCTGGACGGGGCAAGCACGACCGCGGCCCGGAAGTGGCCACCCACGGGCACCGGGTCGGCGCCCGTTCCCGGCAGCCACGGCACCGAACCGATCGCTCGCTCCGCATCCGTACCCGCCGCATCCGTACCCGCCGCACCAGGCAAGCGCCGGACACGCGGCCCGGTGCTGGTCGCCGCGGCCGTCGCGGTGCTGCTCGCCGCCGGCGGCACCGCGTGGGCGCTGACCGGCCGTGGTGATGGCGACCGGGACCAGGACGCGGTGGCCGCCGCGCAACAGGACGGCGCCGGGGCCGACCAGCAGCAGCAGGAGGGCGCGCAGGGCGATGGTGCGGACCAGGATGTCGCCGTGGTGCCGCCGGACGAGGACTGCACCGAGGTGAAGAAGAGCACCCGCTGGGTCTGCATCACCAGAGCCACCGTGCAGGACGGGGTCTTCACCGTGTACTTCGACGCCGAGTGGGCCGGCAGCAAGCCGGACATCCAGAACGGTTTCCACCTGCACCTCTACGGCGGCGACGGCACCAACCCCGACGAGGCGACGATGGGTAGCCAGGCCAGCAGCCACGGTTCGTACTACTTCGACGACGAGCAGCCCTCGGTCCGCAGGACCAGCAGCCGCGACTTCAAGGAGTCCATCCGCGACGCCCAGAAGGTCTGCGCCCGGATCGCCAAGAACGGTCACGAGCTGGCGAAGGCCAGCGACGGCAGCTACCACACCGGCAACTGCCTCCCGATCGAACGGCACTGACCGCGAACGGGACCACCGGCGACGGGAGGACAGGTGCCACAGCGAGGTTCTCGCTCCGTCCAGCGGTCCGCCGTGGGCGGTGCGTCACGCGCCGTCGCCCGGCCTGACTCACACCGGGCGTCGGCCGCACCGCCCCGGTCGACCAGCCGTTCCGACGACTGGATGGCGGCGGCACTCGGGCCGGGGCGCGTACCGCGCGCCCCGGCACACCCGGCCGCGCTGGCCCAGCTACAACGCCGGGTCGGCAATCGCGCGACAGCGACCATCATGGCCCGCTGGAATCGGGGGACGACCGACGACACCGGGTCGTGGCCGTCCGCGTCCGGTGCGCCGGAGCCGGCAGCGGCCCGCCCACGCGGTGCCGCCACGGCCAGGCCGCGGCCGGCTCCGCCCGTCGACCGGCTCGGCACGCCGCGGGCTGTCCCGCCCGGCGCGCTCACCGGCGCCGGCCAGGACAGCGCGTTCATGATCGTCTCGAACAGCCAGGCGGTCGGGCTGGACTGGCTGAGGAACAGGTCCCGGACGCGGGGTATGGAAATCGGTGTGACGACTCCGCCGGTGGGATCACAGGCCCCGGACTACGACCCCGGCATCACCTGGGACCCGGCGACGAACATGTGGTATTGCCGGCCCGTCCTGCTCCGACAGCACGACAGGGGCAGGAACGAGTCCGGGTATCTGCGGGCCGGTGACCACGAAACCACCGACATGCGCACCAACCGCAGCGGATATCTCGTCATGTCGGACGCGATGGCCGTGCTCGCCCGGCAGGGCGAAATGGAGCACGTCAACGATATTCGGTACGCCGGCGACATCTCCATCGTGGCGGCGGAAGATGTCCTGGTCAACCATGTGTGCGGCCAGGTCTTCCCGGCCGCGGCCACCCAGACCGCTGCCGAGCAGTATGTCATCGACACGATCGGGCGCCGGTTGACCCAGTCGCTGGGCAGTAGAGCCCGGGCCAAAAAGCTCGGCACCGACCCGATGATGTGGAACGACCGGTACCGGGGTCTCTGCGAACTCAGCCGGAAACGCGACATCCGGCACTGGCACGACTTCGACCTCGTGAAGACGGCCAAGGGTTCGATGGCGCAGGTCACCAGGGTGGTGACGACCAACGACACCGCCATCAACCAACATCCTTCGAATCAGGTCATTCTCTACCGGGACCTACCGTGAATCGACGGCACCGGGAAAATCAGCCGCGGCCGGGCTCCTCCTCCGCGAGGAAGGCGTGTAGCTCGGCCAGGAAGGCGGGCCAGGCCGGCTCGTCGGCGGTGAGCAGATGATTGCTGCCGTCGAGCACGACCAGCCGGCTGTGCGGGATGCGGTCGGCCAGTTCCTCCGCCTGGGAGACGGGAACGCGCGGGTCGTCGCGGGAATGCAGGATCAGCGTAGGGCAGGAGACGCGGTGTGCGAGGCCCAGAACGTCGACGACGGAGTGCAGCTCCAGTTGCCGCGCCCCGCTGGCCGCTGAGGCCGTCCGTTGCCGGTAGTCGGTAAGGTCGTCCCACCACTGCGGCGGGCTGCCGGCGAAGAACTGGGCCCCGAAGAACCGCAGGTAGCTGCGCTCCTGGCCATGCCATCCGGCCAGGTCGACCTGCATGTCGAGGGCCGCCGCGGCGCGCTCGGCGTCGTCGCGCGCCCGGGCCAGCCGGCCCTGGACGACCGCCGCGTTCAGGACCAGCCGGCTGACACGTTCGGGCCGGTGCGCGGCGTACGCCACCGCCTGGGCGCCGCCGTGGCAGACGCCGAGCAGCGGGAAGCGGTCGAGTCCCGCCGCGCCGGCCACGGCGTCGAGGTCGTCGACCCACTCGTCCACGGCGAAGGTCGCCGTCGGCTCGGACAGGCCGCATCCCCGCGAGTCGTAGCGGATCACCCGCCTGTCGCGGATCAGGGCCTCGCGCCAGTGCGCGAATATCGGAGTGGTCCCTTCGATGTCGATCCGGCTCAGCCAGTTCGCGGCCTTGACCAGGATCGGTCCGGTGCCGGTGGCGGCCCAGGCGATGCGCGCGCCGTCGGCCGTGCGGCAGAACCGGATGACGTCTGACGCGGCGGTGTCCGCCACGCCGGGACCGGCCGGCGCGTCGGCCACTGCGGTCGGGACGGACCCGGTGGGCGCCACCGCGGTCGGGGCGGACTCGCGGGGCCTCACCGCCGTCGGGGCCACGAACTGGTAACCGCGCCCGTGGACAGTGGAGATGAGCCGCTGCTGGCGCCCGGTCTCGCCGATCGCCCGCCGGAGGGTGCGCAGGGTGGTGGTGAGGACGGCCGCGGTGACGGACTCGCCCGCCCACACCGTGTCCAGCAGTTCCTTTCCGGGCACGATGCGATCGCGGTGCCGCACGAGATGGCAGAGCAGGGCGAATGCCCGGGGCTCGATGCGGATCGGCCGCCGTCCGTGGGAGAGACGGCCCAGGCGCGGGTCCAGGTCAAATTGCGCGAAGTGGTAGGTCGCCGCGAGCACATCGCAGTTTATCGACTCGATGTCGCCGCAACGCTATCGGACGCCAAGCTGACTTTTTTGGATACGTTCGTCCGAGTGTTCTTCTCCGGTGCGGTGACGACGAGCTTCCTCATAACTTCCTCAGATTCTCCCCAAGCGTGCGCCGCGTGAGTCTCGGAAGATACGACGTACCGGCGTGGGCGGTGAGAGCCGTTCCGGGTCAGGGCGACGACCAGGCTGGTCCGCGGCGGCTCAAGGGGGGTTCGTGGTCAACGGCCTGCAGGTGAGGCTGTTCGGTGACGTGTCGATCCAGCGGGGCGGTCGATCCCTGACCTTTCCGCCGGGTAAGGCTCTGGAGCTGTTCTGCTATCTGCTGATCCATCGCGACCGTGCGCACGCCCGCGAGGCGGTCGCGGAGATGTTGTGGCCGGAGGCGGAGCCCGGCGCCGGCAGAAAGAACCTGCGGCAGGCCCTGTGGCGGCTCAACACGACGATGCCGGACCGGTCGGACGAGCACGGTGCCGGAAGCGCGCTCGTCGTCATCGACCCCGGTTGGGTCCGGGTCAACCCCGACGCGCCCTACTGGTTGGATGTGAACGCGTTCGAGGAGAGCTACGCGGCCGTCCGCGATGTCCCCGGGCACACCCTCTCCGACGTTCAGGCGAACGCGGTCGAACGCGCGCTGGAGCTCTACCGGGGGGATCTGGTCACCGCGTGGTACCACGACTGGTGCCACCCCGAGCGGGACCGCCTGCGCCATGCTCACCTGGCGATGCTCGACCAGATGATGGGCTATTGCGAGGCGCGCGGGCTCTACGCGAAGGGGGTCGGCCTCGGGCAGGCCCTCCTGGGCCATGACACCGCGCGGGAGCGGACCCACCGGCAGTTGATGCGGTTGCACTACGCCGCCGGCGACCGGACCGCGGCGCTCCGCCAGTACGAGCGGTGCGTGGCGGTGGTGGACCGGGAGTTCGGAGTGCGACCGTCGGCGGACACGACGCTCCTCTACGAACAGATCTGGGCCGACCGGGCCGACGACATCATGCCGAAGAGCGCTCTGACGGCGGTCGCCGAGCGGTCGCCGCGAGCGCCACGAGAGCGGGCCGCCGTGGACGGAGCACGTGGCCGGGTCGGCCAGGTCCACGCGGGGGCGATCACGCTGCCCAAGCCCCGTCGTACGGCCGTCGCCACACACGTCGGTGCAGCGAGAGTGGTGGGGTTGCGCCCCGAGGACCGGGACGAGGTGCGGGGTTTCATGGACGGTGCAGGCTACGCCGACTCGACGCAGCATCTGCTGGCCGAGCTGGCGCGACTCGACATCCTGCTCGAAAGGCAGGTGCGGCGGGCGCGGCTCTCGCACGGGGAACGCGACGACAGGCTCTCCGCGTACTACATTCCCGATGCCGAGGTCGACGCGCTTCTGGGGCGACCGGTCGACGCCCCGCCGCTGGACGACGATCCGGAGATCGGATCTCGCCTGGACCGGCTGTCGAACGAGATCGCCGAACGCGTCAAGCGCGGCGTACGGGATGGTGCGTTCCTGCGGCTGGTGGCGTTGGTGGAGCGCTTCGATCTCTGCCCGCTCGACCTCGAGGTCGTCGTGGCGTGCCTGGCGCTCGAGACCGATCGGCGGTACGAGCGCCTGTACGGCTATCTGAACGACGATGTGACGCGGCGGGCGCCGACGGTCGACCTGATCCTGACCCTGCTCTGCACCGGGCTGCCGGCGCGGACCGCCGCACGCACCCGGTTCACGTCGGCGGCGCCCCTGGTCAGGCACCGTCTCATCCTCCTCTCGGACGATCCCGCGCAGCCCTCGCACTCCCTGCTGGGCAGCAACGTCCGACTGGATCCGCGGGTCGCCGGGTTCCTGCTGGAGGACGACGAGATCGCCGATCAGCTGCGACCGTACGCCCGGGTGGTCGCACCCGCCGGAAGCCTCGACGACCTGCACTTTCCCGTGAGCTTCGGGGCCTCGGTGGCCCGGTTGGCCGAGCGGGCCGGCGACGACCTGATGGTCTACTGCCAAGGGGGCTACGGCCTCGGCAAGCAGAGCGTCGCGGCGGCCTGCTGCCAACGCTGGCACGCGCCGCTGCTGGTCGTCGCCGCGGATCTGCTGGCGGATCGCCCGATCGAGGAGTTCGCGACCCTGGTCGGTCTCGTCGACCGCGAGGCACGACTGCTGGGTGCGGTCATGTACTGGGAGAACATCGATGCCCTGCTGGCCGAGCAGGGCCGTCCCCGGCTGTCGCTGCTGCTGTCGATGCTGGCGGCCCACCGCGCCCCGGCGTTCCTGGCCGGAGAGACCGGGTGGGAGCCGGCCGACCTGCCGGGCGGCGTCACCTTCGTCCGGCTGGAGTTCCCGGCACCGGGCTACGACGAGCGGATCCGCCTCTGGGAGGCGGCGCTCGGCGGCGCGGCACCGGCGGTGGAGCTGGCCGAGGTCGCCGGCAAGTTCCGGCTGAGCGGGGGCCAGATCCAGGACGCGGCGGCGACCGCCCGCCATCTCGCGTACGCCCGGTCCCCGGGCGCGCCACGGGTCAGCTCCGCCGATCTGTACGCGGCGTGCCGGGCGCAGTCCAACCGGAAGCTGGCCGAGCTGGCCCAGCGGATCGCGCCGCACTACTCCTGGGACGACATCGTGCTGCCCGCCGACCGGATGGAGCAACTCCGGGAGATCGCCAACCAGGTGCGTTACCGGGCCCTGGTGTACGAGTCCTGGGGATTCGAGCGGAAGCTGGCCAACGGGCGAGGGCTGGCCGTGTTGTTCGCCGGCCCCTCCGGCACCGGCAAGACGATGGCGGCCGACGTCCTGGCCCACGACCTCGGCCTGGACCTCTACAGGATCGACCTGTCGACGGTGGTGAGCAAGTACATCGGCGAGACCGAGAAGAACCTCTCCCGGATCTTCGCCGAGGCGGCCACCAGTAACGCGGTCCTCTTCTTCGACGAGGCCGACGCGCTGTTCGGCAAGCGCTCCGCCGTCCGCGACGCGCACGACCGGTACGCCAACCTGGAGATCAGCTATCTGTTGCAGCGGATGGAGCAGCACGAGGGGGTGGTCGTGCTCGCCACCAACCTGCGCAAGAACCTCGACGACGCGTTCATCCGCCGGCTGCACGCCACCATCGACTTCCCGGTCCCCGGCGTCGAGGACCGTCGCCGCATCTGGCGGCAGGTCTGGCCGGATGGCGCTCCGCTGGAGGAGGGCCTCGACCTGGACCTGCTCGCCGGGCATGTCGACCTGCCCGGCGGGAGCATCCGCAACATCGCCCTGGCCGGCGCGTTTCTCGCCGCCGCCGAGGGCGGCGTGGTCACCATGGCCCATCTGCTCCAGGCCACCAGGCGGGAGTACCAGAAGATGGGCAAGCTTGTATCCATAAAGGACTTCGCCGCGTCGGCGACCTAGCTCGACCGGCCCTTCAGCCCCTGCACGAGCCGGCCAGGCAGCACCCCCGCGAACCCCAGATCTCCGCCCACCGGGACGAGCCCGATCAGACACACAGGAGAGGCCATGACCACTGTAGAAATCACCCCGTTGATCCTGGACAAGGTTCGGGCGCTGTTCGAAAAGGTGTTCAGCAGCGAGGAGGAGACCGCGAGGTTTCTCGCCGACCCGGCCGGGTCGTTCGCCGCCAACGACATCGACGCCGAGACGCTGGGCGCGGTCGACATCAACCAGATCGCCAACGAGGCCGCGTTCGGCAGCGCCGGTGGTCCCGGAGGTTTCAGCGGCGGCGGCTCCGGCGGCGGTCCTGGCGGCGGTCCTGGCGGTTTCGGCGGGGGTGGTTCCGGCGGCTCCGGTGGTGGCGGATTCGGTGGCGGTGGGGCGGGCGCCTCCGCGCCGTCCGTCCAGACCGTCCAGCAGGTCACCAACGTGGCCCAGAACTTCACCACCCAGAACTTCGTCGACAACTCCACCACCTTCACCGACAACTCCACCGACATCGACAACTCCGTCGACGTCGACGTGGACGGCGCGGTGCTGGGTGACATCGACGTCGACTCCACCAACCTCAACCAGGCCGGCGACGGAAATGTCGGCAACATCGGCGACGGCGACGTCAACGCGGCGACCGGCGACGGCGCCGTGGCCCAGCAGGGCGACGGGGACCAGGTGGCCGCGACCGGTGGCTCGGTGGCCGCCGGTGACGACGCGTTCGCCGCCACCGGTGACAACTCGTCGGTGGAGTTCGTCGACGGCGACAAGATCACCGCGGGAGACGGCGCGGTGGTGGGGACCGGCGACGGTGACGTGCTCGGCGCGACCGGCGACGGCGCCTTCCTCGGCACCTCGAAGAACGGCGACGTGGTGGGCAACACCGGCGACAACGCGGTGACCGCGGGCGACGACATCGACGGGGTCGTCAACACCGGCACCAACTCCGGCATCCAGGCCGACGGCGACGTCGACAAGGCGATCCTGGGCGACAACCTCGGCATCGTCGGCGACGACGTGGACAAGGCCGTGGTCGGGGACAACAACCAGAGCGCGCAGTTCGACATCGACACCGGAGGCGGCGCCGGCGGCACCGCCGGGGGCACGGGTGGCGACGGCGGCCGCGCGAACGCCGACGGCGGAAGCGGCGGCGACGGTGCGGCCGGGGTCGGCGTCGGTACCGGCGTCGGCGTCGGGCTCCGCGGCAAGGGGGAAGGCAGCGGCGAGGGTAACGGTGAGGGCGGTGACGGCGGTGACGGCGGCAAGGCCGTCGGCGGCGACGCCTCGGGCGGCAAGGGCGTCGGCGGCGACGCCAGCGGCGGTGCCGGCGGCAGCGTCGGCCCGATCAACCTCAACTTCGGCGGGGGCAGCCAGGACACCGTCAACGCCTCCGACGTCGAGGACTCCTCGCTCTCCGCCGGCGGCGACGCCAGCACGGCACAGGACTCCTTCAACGACCAGTCGACCAACGACTCCAACAACGACCAGTCCGTCGACGACTCGTTCAACAACGACGACTCGTTCAACGACGTGGCCGCGTTCAGCAACAACGACACGAGCGTGGGCGACACCGCCGGCAGCCCGGAGCCTGACCCGAGCCTCGGCGCCTGAGTCCCGAACGCGCCCGAGTCCCGAACCGGGTCGAGCAGCGCAGGCGTGGTGGGTCTGCGGCCCCACCACGCCGCGCCCGTGCTCTGGCCGACCGATGGGCCGAGCCGGTCCGCCACACATCCACGTGCCGGAAGGAACGACGTTGGCCACCACCACAGCACCATCCGACGCCGACAGCACGCTGCGACGGGCGACCCAGGTGGTCGACCTCGCACAACGTGCGTGCGCGGCCTACGACCGCGCGGACCTCAACGGCCGGCTCGCCGCCATCCGGGCGGGCCTCGCCGACCCGGCGGTGCACGTCGTCGTCGTGGGCGAGTTCAAGCAGGGTAAGAGTTCCCTCGTGAACGCGCTGGTCGGACACAGGGTCTGCCCGGTCGACGACGACGTGGCCACCGCCCTGCCAACCTATGTGCGCTACGCCGAGACGCCGTCCGCCAGTCTGCTTCTCGACGACGTACCGCCGCGGCGCGAGCCGGTGCCGGTCGAGCGGGTGCGGGAGTTCGTCCTGGAACGGGAGAGCGCCGGCACGGCGGACAGGACCACCGGAGTCGAGGTACGGTTGCCCCGGCCGCTGCTCTCCGGCGGCCTCGTCATCGTCGACACCCCTGGCGTCGGCGGCCTCGGCTCGGTGTACGCGGCCGCCAGCCTGACCGCCGCCTCCATGGCCGACGCGCTGTTGTTCGTCACGGACGCGGCCCAGGAGCTCACTCGCAGCGAGGTGGAGTTCCTGCGCCAGGCCCGCGAGGTGTGCGGCACGGCGGTGTGCGTGCTCACCAAGACCGACTTCTACCCGTACTGGCGCAAGATCCGTGACCTCGACGCGCGACACCTGGCCGGCGAGGGAGGAGATCTACCGATCATTCCGGTCTCCTCCGACCTCCGGCAGCGCGCCGTCGCCGCCGGAGACAAGGATCTCAACGCCGAGTCCGGGTTTCCCGAGCTGGTGAAATTCGTCGCCCAGCGGGTCTCCGGTGGAGCGGCCGCCCGGGCAGCCGCCCAGGCGGGCGCCTCGGTCGTCGGGATCTGCGAGCAGATCGAGAGCCAGTTCGAGGCCGAGCGGGCCGCGCTCGCGGACCCGGCGACCGCGGCCAGGGTGATGGACGGCCTCGCCGAGGTGAAGCAGCGCGTCGAGTCGCTCAAGGCCGCCGCGGCGAAGTGGCAGCAGACGCTCAACGACGGCGTCGCCGACCTCAACTCCGACATCGACCACGACCTGCGCGGCCGCATCCGCCGGCTCGTCGAGGAGGCCGACACGCAGATCGAGGAGAGCGACCCGGCTGACAACTGGGCCGAGACCGAACGGTGGCTACAGGCTCGGGTCTCCCACGAACTGCTGGCCAGCTACATGATGCTCCGGGACCGCGCGATCAGCCTCAGCGACGATGTGGCGACCCACTTCCAGGAGGCCGCCGGCCAGGCACTCCGCGAGGTCGCGGTCACCGACCCGGTACGGCTGGCGGGCGCCGCCCAGGTCGACCACAAGATCGAGCTGGCGAAGATGAAGGTCGGGAAGCAGGCGATGGTGGCGCTCAAGAGCGCCTACGGCGGCGCGCTCATGTTCACCATGCTCGGCACCCTGGCCGGTATCGCCCTCGGCCCCATCGGCATCGGGATCGGCCTGGTGATGGGGCGCAAGGGCCTACGCGAGGAGAAGAAGCGGCAGCGGACGAGCCGGCAGAGCCAGGCCCGGAACGCGATCCGGCGCTACTGCGACGAGGTCAGCTTCGTGATGACCAAGGACTCCCGCGATACCCTCCGCCGTATCCAGCGCCAGCTTCGCGACCACTACAGCGGCATCGCCGACGAACTGGCCCGGTCCAACAGCAAGGCGCTGAGCGCGGCGTCGGAGGCGGCGCAGCGCTCCACGGCCGAACGCGAGAGCCGGCTCCGTGACCTGACGTCCGAACTGGATCGCCTGCGGCAGCTGCGGGAGCACGCCACCGCGCTCGTCTCCTGACCTCTCCCCCGCCGGGCTCGGCCGCTGGCGGGGTCGGCCGCTGGCGGACACTCCGCCGTGCTCACCCCTCGCCGCGCAGCTCCGTCAGGATCCGCTCCGCCACGCGGAACGACTCCAGGGCGGCCGGCACCCCGACGTAGACGGCGGCCTGCATGAGCGTCTCCTGGATCTCCTTCTCGGTGACCCCGTTGTTGACGGCGCCCCGCACGTGGACGCCGAGTTCGTGGGAGCGGTTGAGGGCGGTCAGCATCGCCAGGTTGAGCAGACTCCGGGTCTTACGCTCCAGGCCGTCGCCGGACCACACCCCGCCCCAGCAGTACTCGGTGACGAACTCCTGGATAGGGCGCGAGAACTCGGTGACGTTGCCCAGGGACCGGTCGACGTGCTCCGCCCCGAGGACCTCCCGTCGCACCTTGAGCCCCTGCTCGTACGACTCCTGGTGGGTGCCGTTCGCCGTCATCTTGTCGTGCTCCCTTCGGTTCAGGCCGAGGTGGTCGCGGCGGCGCCGTAGTCGCCGTCTGCCACGGGCTCGGCCCACTCGGTCCTGCCGAGCGAGATCGCGGTGTGGGTCAGGAAGGAATCCGGCGCGCCACCGTGCCAGTGGCGTTCCCCGGCGGGAATCCAGACGGTGTCCCCCGCCCGGAGCACCTCGGGTCGCTCACCGGCCGTGCAGATCAGGCCGCGGCCGGCGACAACCTGGAGAATCTGCCCGTGCTCATGGCTGTGCCAGTAGGTCCGGGCGCAGGGCGAGAAGGTGACGGTATTGATCGTCACGCCATCCGTGGACGGCATGGTCAGGTAGTTCCACACGTCGCCGGTGAACTTCGAGCCCGGCTTGCCGGCGGTGCCGGCCTGCTCCGCGGCACGGGTGATCTTCATGCTGTCTCCTTCGGGTCGTTGAGGTCGCCTGGGGCCCGCGTCGACACGGGCCCTAGACGCGACGGTCGACATAGCGCTCGTCCTGGTACGGCCAGCGCTCGGACATGTCGGCGGCGGTGGGATACCAGCCGTGGAAGACCTCCCTGGACTCGGCGAAGAAGGAGGTGATCCGACGCTCGATGAGCCAGCCGGCGCCCGCCCGGACATAGGCCACGTCGTAGGCGCCCGAACTGTTGCGGATCGAGACCCGCCCGTCCACGACCCCGATGGCCCGGTACTGGAAGTGGACGCGGCACGACGCCGTGTCCCCGTCGATGTCGAACCTGGGGACCATCATGTAGTGGATCCCGTGCCACGGCTGCTCGTTGCAGAACCTTGCGAGGTTCTCACGACCCGCGACGAAGTTTCCCGCCTGGCCATCCATCACACGCGCCTGATAGATGCCCTCCGCGGTGAAGAGGTCCGCCCACTCCTCCCCGTGGCGTCCGTCGTAGGTGGGCGCGTAGGCGCCCTCGATCCGCATCAGTGCCAGCGTGTCGGCCGTGAGATCGGCCACCGCTTCCTGGGTCATCTCCTTGCTCCTTCCGGATGGACGATGGTGGTGATCGCGTACCCGCACCACGGCGACCGTGGTCAGACGCCCACGGTGCTCCTGAGCTCCTCGATCGACTCGCCCGTCACCTCTCCCGTTCCCACGACCTCGCCCTTGACCAGGGCCACGTAGCGGCTCGCCAGCCGCGAGACGAGCCTCAGGTTCTGCTCGATCAGGAAGAGCGCCGTCCCGGTCTCGCCGATCGAGGCGAGCGCGTCGATGACCTCGTCGATCGCGACCGGGGAAAGCCCCTCCGCCGGCTCGTCCAGCACCAGCACCCGGGGGTTGGACATCAGTGCCCGGCCGATGGCGAGCATCTGTTGCTGTCCGCCGCTGAGCGCATGGCCGTTGTAGCGTGCCCGCTCGGCGAGGATGGGAAAGAGTGCGTAGACGGACCGGAGGTTCCACGAGCCCGGCCGCGCGTGCGCGGCGCCGAGCAGGAGGTTCTCCTCGACGCTCAGGTTGGAGAGGATGCGCCGGCCCTGGGGGCAGAGCGCGATGCCCGCCCGGGACGCGTGGTAGGCGCGGGTGGGCCTGAGCGGCTCGCCGTCGACGACGATCGAGCCCTCGACCCGAGGGATGCCGTACAACGACATCGCGAGCGTGGACTTGCCGGCGCCGTTCCGTCCGACCAGGGCGACCGCCTCGCCGCTCTCGATCGACAGGGAGACGTCCCTGAGGACCTGGGCCGGCCCGTAGAAGGCCGATACCGTGTCGAGGGTCAGGACCGCGCTCATTCTTCCCTCCCCAGATAGGCGTCGCGCACACTGCGGTCCTGCCGCACCTGCGCGGGGGTTCCGGACATCAGGACACGGCCCAGGTTGAGCACCGTGATCTCATCGCAGACCTCGAACACGGCGTCCACGTCGTGCTCGATGTAGAGCACCGCCATGTCGCGCTCCTGGGCCAGCCGCCGGATGAACCGGGCCAGCTCCAGGCTCTGCGAGCGGGACAGTCCCGCCCCCGGCTCGTCCGCCAGGAGCACCGCCGGCCGACCCACCAGCGCCATGCCGATGTCGACCCGCCGTTGGTCGCCGTACGAGACCTGTCCGCACTTGCGGTCGAGCAGCGGCTCCAGCCCCAGGGCGTCGACGAGCTCGTCGACGCTCTCGTCCCGCAGGGTGCGGCCGACCAGCTCGAAGTGGGCCCGGACGGTGAGGTCGGGAAAGACGCTGGTGCGCTGGAACGAGCGCGCGATGCCGTGGCGGCGCCGCCAGGTGACCGATCGGCCGGCCACGTTCTTTCCGTCGTACACGATCGACGCCCTGCCGCCGCGCCGGCGGCCGGAGACCACGTCGACGAATGTCGACTTGCCGGCACCGTTCGGCCCGATCACCCCGTGGACGCGGCCGCGCTGGAGGTCCAGTCCTACGTCTTCGAGCGCCGTCACACCCTTGAACCGCACCGTGACGTCGCGAACCGTGAGCACCAACTCTTCCTCACCGCCCTCAGTTCGTGCTGGCCAGGTCGACCGGCGGTCGACGGCGTTCCCGGTGTCGAAGCCACTGCGCCTGCAGCGAGCCGACCACGCCGGCCTTGGCGAAGACCATGACGACGATGACCGCGACTCCGACGTACAGCTGCCACTCGGTCCGACCGCCCGACACCAGCATCGCGTTGCCGACGGTGTAGATCAGCGCCCCCCACAGCGGCCCGGTCGCCACCCAGCAGCCGCCGATGAAGGAGACGATCAGGGCATTGCCCGATGTGGTCCAGGCGAGGACGTCGAGGGAGAGGAACGAGTTGTAGAACGCGAAGAGCACACCCGCGATGCCGGCGATCAACGCCGAGACGACGTAGGCGGCCAGCACCGGTAGGTAGGTGTTGGAGCCGTTGAACCTGACCCGCTCCTCGTTCTCGCGGATCGCGTCCAGGAGCTTTCCGAAGCGGGAGCGTCCGATCAGAGCCAGGGCGACGAGAGCCAACGTCACAGCCGCCCAACAGATGATCCACATGGTGACCGGGTCGGAGAAGTCCCGGGCGGTGAGGCCGAAGAGCGTGCCGTTCATGCGTACCGGCAACCCGTCGTCGCCGCCGGTGACCGAGCGCGTCTGGGTGAGCCCGGCGAGCGTGAAGGCGAACTGGCCGAACGCCAGGGTGAGCATGGTGAAGGCGATGCCGCGGGACCGCACGAGGAGGCTTCCCACCGCGAGCGCGACCGCGACCACCGCACCGAGGGCCAGCACCAGCGCAGGGATGATCTCCAGCTCCGCGTGCGTGCTGAGCGCGCCGAAGGCGTACGCCGCGCCACCGAAATAGAGGGCGTGCCCGAGGCTGACCATGCCGAGACGCCGGATCAGGAACGCCACGCTCAAGCCGAAGATCCCCAGGATGGCGGCGTTCACCAGAAGATGCCGCTGGTACGGCCCGGTCACCACCAGGGGAACGAGGAAGCCGATCGCCACCAGGCCGGCGTTCACCGCCCACCTCGGCCGGATGCGCGGTCGCCCCGGTCGGCGGTCGTTGCTTCCGGACGTCTCTTCCGCCCTGGTACGTCGCTCCGTCGCGCCGTCCGACGTCACGGTCATGTCTCGATCCTTCCTGCGATGCCGCGCGGATGGACGATCAGCACGATGATCATCACCACGTACGGCGTGAGCGCGGACCAGCCCGGGAGGTTCACGTCGCCGATCACCTGGATGAGGCCGAGAGCGATGGCCGCGATCGCCGCTCCGCCGATGCTTCCCAGGCCACCGACGGTCGTGACGATCAGTGCGATGACCAGGATCCTCGCGCCCATGTCGATGCTGACGGTGGCGTAGGGCGCGACAAGCACCCCGGCCACGCCGGCCAGGCCGAAGCTCACCGCGGCGACGACGGCGTTGAGCCGGTCGGTGTTGACCCCGGCGACACCGGTCATCTCCAGGTCGCGGCTCGCCGCCCGGACGTGGAGGCCCATCCTCGAATAGCGCAGCCAGGAGGCGATACCGATCGCCACGGCGAGGCTGAAGACGATGATGAACAGCCGGTACGACGGGTAGGCGTCACCCAGCACGCTTACGGAACTGTCGAAGGGCGCCGGGGGATCCAGCGCCTTCGGCTGGGTCCCCCACAGAATGACGACGACGTTCTCGATGACCAGCGCGCCGCCGTAGGTGATGATGGCCAACTCGATCGGGTCCCGGCTCCGCAGGAACCTGAACGCGCCCTTGTCCACCAGGTAGCCGACCAGCGCCAGCACGGCCGGGACCGTCACCAACGCGAGCCAGAACGAGACCGCCGAACTGAGCGAGTAGGCCGTGTAGGCGCTGAACATGTACAGCGCCCCGTGACCGAAGTTGAACACACCGCCGAGCCCGAAGATCATCGCGAGGCCGAGTGCGAGGATGAGCAGCAGCGAGCCGTAGGCGAGCGCGTTCAGGAGCTGAATTGCCATTGGGTGACCCTCGCTTGGGTGGTAGTCCGCTACATCTTGCAATCGGGAGATACCGGAATGGAGACCTTGTCCCTCTCGACGACCGCGGTGATGTCCCACTTGATCCCGCCGGTGGCGTCGTCGCGAACGATCTGACCGAACCAGTTCTCCCGCTGGATCTGGTGGTCCTCGGCCCGCAGTTCCACGTTGCCCATGATCGTGTCTGTGCTGAAGCCGGTCAGTTGCTCCGCCAGGGTCGCCGGTTCGGTGGAGTCCGACTCGGCGACGGCGGCCAGCAGCATCTCCAGTGCGACGAACGTGTTCGCCTCGATGTAGAACGGCTCGCGCCCGAATTCCTTCTTGAACGCCTCGACGAACTTCCTGTTGCGTTCGTTGTCGAGCGCGGGATCGTAGCCCGGCACACCGTAGAGTCCGAGGCCGGCGTCACCGATGGCGTCGAAGACCAGCACGTCGAAGCTGTTGACGCCGACGATGGCGTCGAAGTGGTCGAGTACCCCGTACTGGCTCGCCTGCTTGAAGAAGGTGATGGCGTCGGCGCCGGCGACCCCGGTGAAGAGCCCCTTGGTGCCCTCGTCGAGAAGCTGCGAGATGTAGGACCCGTAGTCGGCGTGGGTGAGCGGCGGGAAGTGCCCCGGCGCGACCGTGGTGCCGGGCTGGCTCCCGGCGAGGCGCTTGAACGCGTCGTACGCGTCGTGCCCGAACGCGTAGTCCGAGCACAACGCACTCCAGCTCGTGATGCCCAGGCCCCGTACGCCGTCGGCGAGCGTGTTCAGGTTCATGCTCACACTGGGCACCGTGCGGAAGTAGAGCGGATTGCAGGTGGCGGCGGTGAGACCGTCGGCCTGTGCGTCCGGGTCGACGAACAGCAGCCCCAGCCGGTCGAGCGACTCCTGGATGGCCGCGGACTGGGCCGACGAGAAGTAGCCGGTCAGGATCTCGAACCCGTCCTGGCGCACCGCGCTCTCGACCGCGCGGATCGCGTCGGCCGTCTCCCCGTTGTTCGGATAGATCTTGAGCTCGATCCTGCGCCCGTTGGCGCCACCGGCGTCGTTGAGGTACTTGGCGGCGAAGGGCGCCATGTCCAGCACCGCACGTCCGTAGATCGCCAGTGCTCCGGAGGTCGCGGAGGTGACCGCGATCCGGATCGGGTCTCCGTCGGAACCCGACCCACCGCCGTCGCTCCCGCAGGCGGAGAGCACGCTTGGCAGAGCCATCATTCCGAGTACGCCTGCGGATCCCTTGAAAATCTGTCGTCGCGAGAGCTGGGGACGGTTCATCCGAGGGTTCATTGCTACTCCTGGTTGGGCTCGACGCCTCCGGTGGGGGCACTGTCGGGTGTGGTGTGTGTGGTTTCTTCGGTATCGCGGGTGTGACTTCCGGACGCCGCCGTCGGCGACGACACCGCCCGTCAGTCGCGGTTCGTGATCCGGTCCGGGGCCACCGGCTCACGGCGACCGGCGGCAGCCGGCGGTGAGAAGGTGATTCCCCGGCCCCGCCACAGCTTCGTCATGACGAGGTACCGCAGATGGGTGCCGGGCCACTGGGTGGCGTTCGCCCCCGATCCCGAGTGGTAGTAGTTCGTGCAGCCGGCTTCCATCGCGCTGGCATCGGTCGCGAGCTTCTGGTCGACCCAGCGGATCCACCGGTCCAGCGCCTCCGGAGTCGTGTCGACGGTGGTGGCGCCCCGCCGCACGAGCTTCTTCAAGGCCCAGACCATGACCTCCGCCTGTCGCTCCTGCTGCGCGATGATCGATCCACCGCCGTTCGTGTTCGGGCCGTAGATCAGGAACAGGTTGGGAAAGCGCGGCACCGTCACGCCCAGGTAGGCGCGCGGACGGCCCGCCCAGTAGTCGTGCAGCCGCACGCCGCCACGACCCCGCACCTCGACGGTGTCCAGATAGTCGGTGGTGCGGAATCCGGTGCTCATCACGAGCACGTCGACCTCGTGCGCGGCGCCGGTCGCGTCGACGACGCCGTTGCTCGTCGCCCGGACGACGGGAGCGGCGACGAGCGTGACGTTGTCCCGCATCAGCGCGGGATAGAAGCTGTCGCTGAGGACGGGCCGCTTGCATCCCCACGGGTAGTTCGGCGTGACCTTCGCGGCGAGCTGCTCGTCCGGAATGGCGGTGCGGATGAAGTCCACGGACCTGGCCCGGGTCTTCGCCTGCGCGCGGGACTCGACGTCGAAGCTTCCGAAGCGCCTGTAGTAGTCGTAGAAGATCTTCAGGCGGTGCGCCTTGGCCGCCAGGGGCAGGTGGTAGAGGCTGCGCTCGAACGGCGAGAAGTCCCGGTCGTTCTTGGCGTTGATCCACCCGGGCTCACGCTGGAAGACGTGGACGTGTTCGGCGATCCTGGCGACCTCGGGGACCACCTGGGCGGCGGTCGACCCCGTGCCGACCACCGCCACGCGCTTGCCACGGAGATCCACCGAGTGGTCCCAGCGCGCCGTGTGGAACCTGGGACCCTCGAACGAGTCCAGCCCCGGCCAGTCCGGATACTTCGGGACGCTGAGGAAGCCCACGGCGGTGACCACGACGTCGTACTCGGTGCGCGCCCCGTCGCTGGTGTGCACCAGGTAGGTGGAGCTGTCCTCCTGCCACTCGACGAGCTCGACCGACGTGCCGAACGTGAAGTGCGGGCGCAGGTCGAAGCGATCCAGGATCGCCTCCGTGTAGGCCATGAGCTCGGGCTGCCGGGCGTGGGTCCGGGTCCAGTCCCAACCCATGAACGAGAAGGAGTAGCTGTGGGACGGGATGTCGACCTCGCAGCCCGGGTAGGTGTTGACCCGCCACGTGCCGCCGGCACCCTCTTCCTTCTCGTAGATCCGGATGTTGGTGAAGCCGGCCGTCTTCAGCTTCACCGCCGACCCGATGCCACCGAAGCCTCCGCCGACGATGGCGATGCGAACCTCGTCCCGGCGTCGGTGGCCGGTCATCGGACACACCGTCCGGCGCCCCGGGTCGGGCGGTCGATGTCGTGCGGCTGGTCTTCGCAGACTCTCAACGGCATTGACCGGTCCCTTCAGCGTCGAAGCCAGTCACTGCCCGGGACGGGTGCGGACGGCGTTGGTGTGTGGTCGAGCTCACGCTTCGCCACATTGTATGACCGTCGGACGGTATGTCAAGAGAGCCCGCGACCCGCCCGGCGCCGCCTCGGACGCTCCCGGTCCAGGGCCGTCGAGAGGTCGGGATACTACTGGTCACGGCATCGATGAGGCCGCGTGGTTGTTGGTCGGTGCGTCGCGTGACCCGACGATGGTGGTTGCCCCGTTGGCGCGGTGCCAACCGACCAAGGCGTTACGGAGTGTGTCGAACGATGGCAGGGCTGTTGCCGGCGACAGCCGGGGACGCGTGACAGCCCGTCACCGCCGCGCCGGCTCCACCGGGGCACCGGTGCGCAGGGACCGGCCGCCGCCTCGGCGAGCCGGGTGGTGTCCGGGTCCGCCAGGCCGACGATCGGGCACCGGGTCCGCCAGCCGACGATCGGCACCGGCCTCGGTCCAGACCCGGGCGTGCAGGGCGCCGAGGCGGGCCAGATCGCGGCCGGCCGCGGCGATGGCCGGCTCGTCGACGGCGACGACCGCTCCCCCGCTGTCCCGGGCGGCGGCCAGGGTCAACAGCCCTTCGTCCTCGTAGGCTCCCGGTCCCGGTACCGTCACGACCGCTACGAGGTCATGTCCGACCTGCACCGCCCGAGCACCGAACCGAGGGAGCACAACAGATGACCTGGACCGCACACACCAGCCCCGAGCTGCCCGAACCGGCCGGACCGTACAGTCATGTGATCGACGCGGGGACGATGGTCTGGACGGCCGGCTTCGGTTCGCAGGACCCGGCCACCGGCGCCGTGCCGGAGGGCATCACCGCGCAGACCGAACAGGTGCTCGACAACGTCGAGGTCGCGCTGCGCACCGTCGGGCTCGGCCTCGCCGACGTCGTGAAGGCCACCGTGCACCTGCAACACCTGGACCGCGACTTCGCCGCCTACAACGAGGTGTACGCCAACCGGTTCCGGCCGCCGTACCCGGTACGTACCACCGTCGGCAGCACCCTCGCCGGCATCCTGGTCGAGGTCGACGTCGTGGCGGTACGCCGCGACCGGGCGGCGGCGGGCTGAGCGCGACGGGTCCCGTGCAGGTGGTGGACTCCGTCTGGCTGGTCGGCAGCGGCAGCCACCCCGAGGCGCTCACCGATCCGCACGACTGCCGCTGCTACCTGGTCTGGGACGGCACCGGCGGGATCCTGGTCGACACCGGAACCGGCCTGGGCGCCCGGGCCTGGCTGGCGGCCGTGGCCGAGGTCTGCGACCCGGCCGCCCTGACCGGCGCCGTCGTCGCGCGCCACCACGCCGACCACGCCGGTGGCGCCTGAGCGACCGGCACCCGACTCCCGCTCCCGCGCACGGAGCTGGGGTGTGCCCTTCTCCGAGGGAGGATCCCGACGACCCGAGCCTGGCACAGAGTGATCGCCACCAACCAGGACCGGAAGCTATCCGGCGTACGCAGCATCCGCAGTTCCCGCAGGGCACGCAGCGTGGGCGCCTGCACGACGTCGTCGACGTCCGGATGGCCGCTCAGCGCCCGCAGGAGGCCGACGAGATCAGCGAGGTCCAGGGTCGATCCTGGCGAGGGCCGGCGCAAGCGCCCGCCACTGGCCGGCCGGCACATCGAACGGTGATGTGCCGAGGGCCTGGACAACGACGTGGTCGGCACCGGCGTCGAGATGCTCGCGGACCCGTTGCGCGATGGTGTCGGCATCGCCCCGGACAACCAGGGCTTCCTGGAGCCGGCGGGATCCGCCCGAGACGAAGTCCTCGTCGGTGAAACCCTGGCGGCGCCAGGAGGCCCGGTAGTTGGGGAGACCGGTGTAGATGGCCAGATGCCACTGGGCGCGCAGCGCGGCCTCGTCTCGATCCGCGGTGAGGACGACGGCCTGCTCGACGCAGAGGAAGGCGTCCGGTCCGAGTGCGGCTCGGGCGGTGCGGGTGTGGTCCGGCGTGACAAGGTAGGTGTGAGCGCCGTCGGCGGCCGTGGCGGAGAGGCCGAGCATTGCCGGCTGCAGGGCGGCCAGGACGCGAGGTGGCGCGCTCTGCGCGCCGTACGCCAGGAAGGGGGCGTCGTCCATCGCGTCGAGATAGGCCCGCATGGTCCGCAGCGGCCGACCGGGACGATGTCCCCGGAGCCGTTGCACGACCGGGTCGTGCGAGACGCCCCAACCGACGATGAACCGGCCGGGATGGGCGGCTTCGAGGGTGCGGCTCGCCGCGTTGCCGGTGACGGCGTCGCGGCCGTAGATGGTGGCGATCCCGGTGGCGACGACGAGCCGGTCGGTCGCCGACAGCAGCAGCCCCGCCGTGGTGAAGGCCTCGCGTCCGTACGCCTCACCGAACCACAGTGAGCCGTAGCCGAGATCCTCCAGTTCGGCAGCATGCGCACCCGCGGCTCGGGGGCTCACGGCATCGAGCGCGGCCGTCCAGATGCCGACGCGATTCTGCCGGAGGCGTGCCAGGGCCCAGGTGTTGCGGTCCCCGGATGCGGTCGTGCCGCCGGGCGTCGTACTCACAGCCCGAACGCCCGGCCGATGATGTCCCGTTGGATCTCGCTGGTACCGCCGTAGATCGTTCCGGCCAGCGCGATGCGGGCATGCCGCTGCATGTCCGACCCGACGGCGTAGCCCTGGCCGCCCATCATCTGGATGCCTTCCAGCGCGACGCGACGAGCGGTTTCACTGGCCTTGAGCTTTGCCATGGATGTCTCCAGGGGATACAGCGTCTGCGGCTGGGTGTCCAACAGCCGGGCAACGGCGTACACGAGAAGACGGCAGCATTCGATCTCCGTGGCGAGGTCGGCGATACGGTGTCGTAGCGCCTGGAAGCGGCCGACGGGCCGGCCGAACTGGTGCCGGTCCCGTACGTGCGCCAGCAGGTCGTCGAGGGCGCGCCGGGCCAGTCCGAGCGACACCGCGGCGAGGATCAGCCGCTCGGCGTTCAACCCGGCCACGAGTTGCTCCCAGCCGGCGCCCTCGGCGCCGAGTCGGGCGGTGAGCGGTATGCGGACGTCGGTGAGGTGGACCTCGTTGACGGTCCGGCCGCCCAGCGTGTCGATGCCCCGGATGTCGACTCCCGCGGCGTCGCGCGGTACGGCGATCATCGACAGGCCGTCGTGCCTGCCGCCGGAGGCGTCGGTGCGGCAGACGACCAGGATCGAGTCGGCGATGTGGGCCTCGGAGATCCATGTCTTCTGGCCGGTGAGGACGTAGTGGTCGCCGTCGCGCACCGCGCGGCACCGGATTGCGCCGACGTCCGAGCCGGCGTCCGGTTCGGAGATGGCGATGGCGTGGACCGAGCCGTCGCTGATCGCCCGTAGCACGTCCTCCTTCTGCGATTCGGTGCCCCAGCGTTGGTACGCGCCGGCGACGATCATCGACACGCTGAACCCGGCAATCGGTATCTGCCCGTAGCTGGCCTCCTCGAGGAACAGGCACATGTCGACGGCGCCACCACCGGCTCCCCCGTATCGGGTGGGTATGGCCGCGCCGAGCCAACCGAGGGCCGCGATCCTGCGGTACAGCGCCGGGTTGTGCTGCACCGTGCCGTTGTCGGTGAGGGCGGCGCGCTGGTCCCAGGTGCCGCACTCGCGCCGGGCGAGCTTCCGGATCGCGGCGACGAACGCCTGTTGTTCGGCGGTGAGAATGAGATCCACGAGACTTCCTTCGGTCACCGGTACGGGGAATCGCGATGGTCGTCGACGTACGGCTTGCCGTGCCGGGCGCGATCGATGAGCGAGGCCGGCGGGGTGAAGCGCGGCCCGTGGGAGTCGGCGAGGCGGCGGGCACGGGCGACGAATCCGGCCGGTCCGCCCGGGTAGCCGTTGACGTACTGCAGAACGCCGCCGGTCCAGGCCGGGAAGCCGATGCCGAGCAGTGAGCCGACGTTGGCCTCGGCGACCGTGCCCACCACGCCTTCCTCCAGGCAGCGCACCGATTCCAGGGCTTCGACGAAGAGCATCCGTTCGCCGAGATCGGAGAGGGACAGCGCGGCCGGGTCGTGGCACGGCGGGAACAGGTCGCGGAGCCCTGGCCAGAAAGTCGTGCGGGCGCCCGCCGGGTCGTAGTCGTAGAAGCCCGCTCCGCGGGCCCGCCCGGAGCGGCCCGCGTGCAGTAGCTGGTCGATGGCCTCGTCGGCCGGCTGCGCCTGCCCTGTGCCGTCGCCGCCCGCGCGGGCGGTGGCACGGACCCGCGCCATGAGGGAGAGGCTCAGCTCGTCGGCGAGTTGCAGCGCGGGCACGGGGTAGCCGGTCTGCGCCGCGGCCTGTTCGATCGACGGGGCAGGAATCCCCTCGGTCAGCATGGCGATGCCCTCGTACAGATACGTGCCGATCACCCGGGAGGTGAAGAAGCCTCGGGAGTCCCGGACCACGATCGGCGTCTTGCCGATCTGCCGGGCCAGGCCCAGGGCGCGGTCGAGCGTGCGTGGTGAGGTCCGCGCGCCGGTGACGATCTCCAGCAGGGGCATGCGCTCGGCCGGGGAGAAGAAGTGCAGTCCGATGACGTTTTCCGGGTGCGTCACCCGCTCGGCCAGTGTGCTGATGGGAAGCGCCGAGGTGTTGGAGCCGATCACGGCGTCGTCGGCGAGGTGCGGTTCGACCGCGGCGAGGATCTGCGACTTGACGGCGAGGTCCTCCACGACGGCCTCGATCACCAGGTCCGCGCCGACGGTGTCGGCCAACCGGTTCGTCGGCCGGATCCGGCTCATCAGCAGGTCGGCCTCGACCTGCGTCATCCGGGCGTTCGCCACCCGCGCGGTGACCAGTCGCCGGGAGTGATCGGCTCCGCGGTCGGCCAGGTCCTGTGACACGTCGACGAGGACGACGTCGATGCCGGCGCGCGCACAGACGTAAGCGATGGCGCTGCCCATCATGCCGGCGCCCAGGACCGCGACCCGGCGGACGGAGTGCTCGGCGGGTGCGTCATCGTCCCGAGTGCCGCCGGTTCTCCGGACGGTCTGCAGGTCGAAATATGCCTGGATCATGTTGGTGGGCTGGGGTCCGGTGGCCAGATGGACGAACCATCGCCGCTCGATGGCGAAGGCACGGTCGAGGTCCACCTGCGCGGTCTCCACCGCCGCGGCCAGGATGGCGGCGGGCGCCGGGCCCGGTGCGCCCCTGAGCTGCTGGCGCAGGCGCGCCGGAAAGGCCGGCAGGGCGTGGCCCAGCGAGTCCGGGGTCCCGCCGGGCATGTGGTAGCCGGGCTGGTCCCATCTGGCGACGGCATCGGGGTGCTCGGCGATCCACCGCTCGGCGGCTGGCAGTAGGTCGGCCGGGCGGGTGACGACGTCGTCGACGATGCCGAGTTCCTCGGCCTGTGCCGGCCGTAGACGCTGTCCACGCAGCAGCATCCGGGTGAGGGCTGCGGTGAGGCCGAGCAGCCGTACGGAGCGGACGATTCCGCCGCCACCCGGCATCAGGCCGAGTTCGACCTCGGGAAAGCCCACGACGGCGTGGGGATCGTCGACGATGATCCGGTGATGGGCGGCGAGGGCGATCTCCAGCCCGCCGCCGAGGGCCGCGCCGTTGAGAGCGGCGACGACGGGGCGTCCGAGCGTTTCGAGCCGGCGGAGCAGGTCGGTGACCCGCGCGAGCGCGGCCGACAGTTCGTCGCGGTCAGCACCGGTGAGTCCGCGGAGCTCGGTGAGGTCGCCGCCGGCGAAGAAGGTGGGCTTGGCCGAGGTGAGGATCACGCCGCGGATCGTGTCGCGGTGTCGTTCCAGGCTTTCGACGGCGGCTGCCAGGGAGTGGCGGAACGCGGCGTCCATGACGTTCGCCGGGCGGCCCGGCGCGTCGAAGGTGAGCACGACGAGGCCGTCGTCGCGCCGGTTCCAGTCGATGCTGTCGTTCATCGCAGCGCCTCCACCACCGTGGCGATGCCCATGCCACCGGCCACGCAGAGGGCGACCAGTCCGTAGCGTCCACCGCTGCGGTGAAGCTCGTCGACGAGCGCGCCCAGCAGCATGGCACCGGTGGCGCCCAACGGATGGCCCATGGCGATGGCGCCGCCGTTGACGTTGACCTTCCCGGGGTCCAGCCCCAGTTCGCCGATGACGTGCAGCGGGACGGCCGCGAACGCCTCGTTGACCTCGGCAAGGTCGAGGTCGTCGGGACTGAGACCGGCGCGCGCCAGCGCCTTCCGGGCGGCAGGGGCGGCTGCGGTCAGCATGATCGTCGGGTCGCCGCCGGCCACGGCGGTGGCGAGGATGCGGGCCCGGGGCACGAGGTCGTGGCGCCGCCCGGCAGCGGCGGATCCGACGAGGACGAGGCCGGCGCCGTCGGCCAGTGCGGACGAGTTGCCCGCCGTGTGCCGGTGCTCGATGCGCTCCAACCAGTGGTAGCGCTGTAGCGCCACGGCGTCGAATCCGCCCTCGTCGCCCTGCGCCGCGAAGGCGGGCGGTAGGGAGGCCAGCGACTCGGGCGTGGTGTGCGGTCGCGGCGTCTCGTCGCGGTCCAGTAGCACGGTCCCGGACAGGTCGGTGACCGGCACGATCGTGCCGGCGAAGCGGTTCTCGTGCCATGCCTGCGCGGCGCGTCGCTGGGACCGGACCGCGTAGGCATCGAGGTCGAGCCGGGTCAGGCCGGCTTCCGTGGCGAGCAGATCGGCACTGACACCCTGCGGTACGAAGCCGATCCGCAGGTTGGTCGCGGGATCCATGATCCACGCGCCGCCGTCGGATCCCATCGGTACCCGGGACATGGACTCGACGCCTCCGGCGAGTAGGAGATCCTCCGCACCGGACGCGATCGCCTGCGCTGCCACGCGTACCGCCTCCAGGCCCGAGGCGCAGAAGCGGTTGACCGCCACACCGGGCACGGTGGCGGGAAGGCCGGCCACGATGGCGGCCGCTCGGGCGATGTTTCCGCCCTGGTCACCGATTGCGGTGACCACACCGAGCACGATGTCGTCGATCCCGGCGGGGTCGAGCGCGGGATGGCGGTCGACCATCGCACGGACCACGCCGGCAGCCAGGTCGACCGGCTTCACTGTGACGAGTGCGCCGTCACCCCTTCCCCGCCCCCGGGGAGTGCGCACGGCGTCGAACACGAACACGTCTGTCGGATGGAACGGCACCGACACAGCCTAATACATTCGTTCGTGAACGCAAGTTTTTGCGGTCGGTAGACTGTCCCGCATGCGCTCGTCATCCACTCCGACCCGCCGTACGCAGGCAGAGCGCAGCAACGCGACGCGTGAGGCACTGCTGAACGCCACCGTCGAGTCGTTGATCGAGATCGGCTACGCGGCGACCACCACGGCCCGGGTCGCCGATCGCGCCGGGGTCTCCAGGGGTGCGCATCTGCACCACTTCCAGACCCGGCAGGCCCTGGTGACCGCCGCTGTCGAGCACCTCGCGGCACAACGGGCCGCCGAGTTGATGGAGCTGATGGGCCGACAGGTGCCCCGGCCGCTGCCGGAGCGGCTCGATCTCGTGTGGCAGGGCTACACCGGACCGCTGTTCCAGGCGGCGCTGGCGCTCTGGTCGAGCGCCCGCAGCGATCCCGGTCTACACCAGCAGCTGGTGGCGGTCGAACAGCGCCTCGATCAGCAGACCGCGCAGGCGGCCGCCGTGCTCTTCCCGGAGATCGCCGAACGGACGGACCGCCCTGGCCTGGTGGAGATGCTCATCGCGACCGTGCGCGGGCTCGCGCTCCTCGACACCCTGCAACCGGAGAGCCACCGCGGCTACGGGCAGTGGCAACTGGTCCGCGGCCACCTCGAGAGGCTGTTCCGGGACAGCTCCACCTGACACCGCCGGTCCACCCGCCGGGTCCAGATCGTCGGCGCCGCGGCGCCCCGGTGCCGAGCGCGGCACCGGGGCGTGCGGGACCACCGCGGATCCGCGGTCACGTCGGGACGACCACTAGACGGCCGTACGCGACCACTGCTGGTTGGTGCCGCTGTTGCACGGATACTGTTTGAGGATCGCGCCGTCCGCGGTCGACGCGGCCGGCACGTCGACGCACTTGTTGCTGTGCCGGGCCCGGAGCTGGAAGTAGCTGCCGTTGGCGACCATCTGGAACTGCTGGTTGCTGCCGCTGCCACAGGTGTACTGGATGAGCTCGGCACCGTCTGCGGTGGAGGCGCTCACCACGTCGAGGCACTTTCCGCTGTGCCGGCTGACGATGCGCCAGTAGCCGCTGCCGGCATCCTGGAACTGCCACTGCTGCCACGCGTTGCCGTTGTACGTGTACTGGCCGACCCGTGCACCGTTGTCGGTGTTCGGCGACTGGACGTCCATCGCCTTGCCGCTGTGCCGCACGGTGATCCGGTAGACCGTCCCCGTCGCCGGCGGCGGCGTCGTGGGGCCGCCGCCGACGGTGTCGCCCCAGGCATACCGGATCCGGTCGGCGCCGGAGGCGTTGCGGACGGTCAGGTTGAGATTGGTGCCGCTGCCGCTGAGGGAGAACATCGAGTACCAGTCGTAACCGGAGTTGCCGGGCTTGCCGCCGAGGGCGGGCCAGTAGGTGCCGCCCATCTGGTTGTCCCGCATGACCTGGGCCATCGCGCGGATGTGCCGTACGAAGTTGTTGGAGCTGTTCGCGTCGGCGTAGTTGAGGCCGTTGTCCATGGGCGCGCCGAACTCGGTCGCGACCGCGCGGGAGGCGCAGTTCCCGAGCCGGGTCTGGATGTGGCTCCGGAAGGCGTCGTAGGTCATCTCGCTGTAGAAGAAGGCGTAGTGGTGGAAGGAGAGCAACGTCGAGTTGAAACGGCTGTCGTTGCAGACGTCCCGCAGGTCCTGGCTGTAGCCGGTGCCGCCGATGAGCACCCGGCCCGGCACCGCCGAGTAGTGGTAGCTGAGCCAGTCGGCCGCGACGTTGCGCCACTCTGCCGAGCTGTAGCCGTGCGGCTCGTTCATCGGCTCGAAGTAGACGTTGGTGTTCGAGCCGTACGTGTTCGTCACCGTGGACCACATCGTGTTCCACGCGGCGATGTTCGTGATCCTGCCGCCGGAGGCGGCGCCGTCCTCCCAGTACGCGAGGATGACCTTGAAGCCGCGGTCGGTGGCGGCGTCGATGGCGCCCCGGTAGGCGTTCCACCACGTCGTGCCGACGGTGTGGGTGTTGATCGGCAGCCGGACGGTGTTGACCCCCATGGTGGCGGCCATGTCGTCGTAGACGGCGTTGGCCTTGGCCCGCACCGTCGCGTTGCTGTCGGACTGGCTCAGGCCCTGCACGACGAGCGGGCCGGTGCTGAAGTTGTCTCCCAGCACGGCCCAGTTCATCCCCCTGAACTGGCTGGTGGCGGCGGTCGCCGGCGACGACGTGACCGCGATGCCGCCCAGCGCCGCCAACGCGGTCGCCAGAGTGATCAGCGAGAGGCGCAACGACCGGGTGCTCCGCGAGGGTCCGGACAGGCATCCGCCAGACGACGTGATCCGTGTCGTGAGATGTCCAAGCACTGAACCTATCCCCTCTGGTTCGGACATCAGAATGATGTCGTCTGGGTTACATCGGTAACGGAAACAACAACAAGAGACCAGATTTCGAACCGAAACATTCACGAACATTCGGGCTCGAACACCCGACCACCTAGACCGCGGCGCGGGACCACTGCTGGTTGTGCTGGCTGCCGCACGCGTACTGCTGGATGTCGGTGCCGTCGCCCGTCCCGGCGCTCACCACGTCCAGGCACTTGCCGCTGTGCCGGGCCACGAGTTGGTGGTAGCTGCCGATCGGACGCCACTGCCACTGCTGGTTGGTCGCGCCGTTGCACGTGTACTGGATGACGTTCGCGCCGTCCGCGGCGGAGGCGCTGGCCACGTCGAGACATTTCCCGCTGTTCTGGTTGACGATCCTGACGTATCCACCACCCGCGTCCTCGAACGCCCAGGTCTGGTTCGTTCCTCCGTTCCAGCCCCACTGCTTGACCTCGGCGTTGTCGGCCGTTGACGCCTCGATGACGTCCATGACCCTGCCGCTGTGCCGCGCCGTCACCCGGTAGCGTTCGACGGGCGGGGACGACGGCACGGCGAGCACCGTGCCGTGCCTGCAGCCGGCACAGTTCACGCTGCTCAGTCCGGACCAGCTGTTCAGGTCGGAACTGGTGGCGGTCCATATCCCGCCGTTGGTGTACCGGTCGACGTAGATCCGCCAGCTGCCGTTCTCCATCTGGACCAGCGCCGGTCCCTCGTACCCCGAGCTCCAGAGGGCACCGCGGGACGTCCAGCCACTGGTGAGGGTGGCGGTGGTCGTCCAGTGCTCGATGTACTTCGAGGTCTCGTTCTTCACGAAGGCGTGATAGGTGTTGCCGGACCGGACGACGAACGTGTCGATGTAGTTGGTGCCGAGCCCGCCCATCTGGGCCGGCCCGCTCCACGATCCCAGGCTGCCGTCCTGGGCGGTGTAGACGTAGGGCCGGAAGCAGCCGGAACACGTGGTCTGGGCCACGCTCGCGATGACGCGCACCGTGTTTCCCTCGACGAAGAACTCCGGGGCCCAGACGAACCTGGTGTCGGCGATCCCCGAGTTGACGCTGGCCACATGTGTCCAGGTGACCAGGTCCGTGCTGGAAGCGATGTTGAAGTAGGTGGAGTTCGTCGTCCAGGACTGGACGGTGTGCGCGATGTAGTACCTGCCGTTGTGGCTGATGATGCTGGGGTCGCGGAGCACCCCGGTCGGGCCGCGGTAGTTCGTGTCGGCCAGAACGCCGAAGCTTGTCGCATTCGTCGACTGATAGACCCACAGCTCCTGGTCGGCCGCGCCGTCGCCCTTGAACGTGGTGTAGAGGTACGTCGTGGCCGCGGACGCCGGCGTCGCCAGGGCGAGTGCGCCGCCGGCGACCACGAGCAGCGCAACGGTCAGCCGGGCCACCCACCGTCCGATCCTGTTCACCGGTCGCCTGGTGCCGAGTTCCACAGGTCTCTCCTCACGCGCTCGTGCTGTCGATGTGCGGGATCAGGACGTCCGGCGGAACGTGGCGTCGGCGCGGCCCGGGTCGTCGTTGACCGGGTCGATCCGCAGCACGTAGTTGCTGTGCCTGACGTACCGGTCGGGGAAGTTGTAGGACTGGAACGACGACCACGACGAGTTCGCCAGTCCGGCCACCTGGCGGAAGGTGGCGTCCTCCCGGAACGTTGTCGAGCCGTTGTTCGGATCCAGCCGCAGCACGTAGTTGGCATGCCGTAGGTAGCGCCCGGGAAAATTCACCGACTCGAACGACACGTACCCGGATCCGTTGTTCGCCAGCCCGGGGACCACCCGGAACTGTCCGTCCAACGCCGGGTTGACGTTCGGGTCGATCCGGACCGCATAGTCCTGGTGCCGCACGTAACGGTCCTGGAAGTTGTACGACTGCAACCGCTGGACCGGCACCGCGCCCGCATTGTTGAGCTCGCCCGACGGTCCGGCCAGTACCGTCGAGGTCGAGACGGGCACACCGAGATTCGGTGTGCCGTCCGGGTTCCAGGAGATCCGCTGCGCCCGGCTGGTACGGGTGGTACCGCAGCCCTGGGAGGACGACGAGTTGGCGTGGTAGACGATCCAGTCCTCCGTGCCGTCGGGCGACGTGAAGAAGGAGTGGTGGGCGGGACCGTACACGCCGTTGGCGTCGCTGCGCTGGAAGAGCGGGTTGGCGAGCTTGCTCCACGAGCTGCGGCTCAGCGGGTTGGTGCCGGTCAGCTCGAGCGCCCCAATCTTGTAGTCGGGTGTGCCGCAGTAGCTGGCCGAGTAGGTGAGGAACGTACGGCCACCGCGTTGCAGCACGTAGGGGCCTTCGTTGACGGGGTTGCCCTGGCGTTCCCACGAGAGGGTGGGCTCGGAGATCAGCGCCCCCAGCGCCGCCGGCGTCCACGGGTTGGTCAGGCGTGTGATGTACAGGCTCTGCAGGCCGCCGTTCTCGAACCCGGAGTTGTTGGTGAACGCGGAGAAGACGAAGTAGTTCACCCCGTTGACCGTCATGACGCTACCGTCGATCGACCATCCGTTGTTCGGCATCAGGCTGAGCTGGCCCCGATAGGTGTAGGGACCCATCGGATCGGTTCCGGCGCTCTCCAGCACATGCTGTCGTTGCCCACCGCAGCACGCGCTCGGGCCGGCCGAGTAGTACAGGTACCAGCGCTGCCCGTTCGGGCCGTTGAGCAGGTGCATGCTGGGCGCCCACATGTTCGATGTAGCGTTCGGCTGCGACATCGTGAACACCCGCGTCTCCGGAGCGGTCCGCAGGCCGCCGAGAGTCGACGCCCTGCGGATGTAGATGTTCCCCGTCCAGGTGGTGGCGGTGTAGTAGTAGTTGCCGTTGTGGTACCCGAGCCACGGGTCGGCGCTGTTGGGGGTGCCGACAACCGGGTTCTGGAAGGAGGCTCCGGGAGCCGCGCCGCTCGGAGTGGGAACGGCGACGACGCTCACAGCGACAGCGACGGCGGTGACCAACGCGGCGGCCATGGCTCGTGCACGTATCCGCATGCTGCGTGGTGGGTTGTCGGTCACGGCGTGTTCTCCTTCTCCGACGGCGGTCCGAAAGGTGACGCCCACGAGAGGCGTCCGTGTTAGCGCTAACATTTGTCGTGCCGCCGACCCGGGAACCATCTTCGTGAAACGTCGACGGGGGCGCGGGGACGGAGGCCGCCACGCCGACGACCACCTTGGACACAGCGGCATCGCGCGCCGCCAGACGTCTGGTCGCCGGTTAAATCCGTGTTGCGGATGAGTGTTAGCGATAACACCCCGGCCTGTCAACCCATGTACATCGATCCCCCACCCTCGACCGCACCGACGCCGACGGGTGCGGCGAGTGCCGCACCCGTCCGGAGCGGTGTGTTCAGCTGCAGGTGTTGCCGTTGAGGGTGAAGCCGTTCGGTGGGGTGTCGTTGCCGTTGTGGCTGGCTTGGTAGCCGATGGTGGTGGAGCTTCCGGGTGGGATGGAGGCGTTGTAGCTGGCGTTTGTCGCGGTCACCTGGCCGTTGGTTGGTGTGTAGGTGGCGTTCCAGCCGGAGGTGATGGTCTGTCCGGGGGCGAGGGTGAATCTCAGCGACCAGCCGTTGACGGCGCTGGTGCCGGTGTTGGTGATGGTGAGGTTGGCGGTCAGGCCGGTGTTCCATGCGTTGACGGAGGTGGTGACCCGGCAGGTTCCGGTGCCGGTGGGTGGGGTGGTCGGCGGGACGGTGGGTGGTGTGGTGGTGGGTGGTGTGGTGGTGGGTGGGGTGGTGGGTGGAACGGTTGGTGGTGTGGTGGTGGGGTTGGTGGTGGGTGGGGTGGTGGGGGTGGTGCTTTCGGTGATGGTGATGGTGGAGATGCTGCGGGCGGGGACGGTGATGGTCGCCTGTCCGTCGCTGAGGGTGACTGGTTGTGACGCGGCGCCCTGGTTCTGCGAGGTGGCGGTGTATTCGGCGGTGGAGATGCTTCGCGGCGTCTGGACGACGACGTTGTTGACCGTGTTGTTCGAACGGTTCAGCATCACCAGTGTGGTTTTGCCCCGGCCCTGGTAGGCGGTGACTTCCAGTGCCGAGGTCCGCGAACTCTTCGACAGGGCGACCCGTCGGTCGCCGGGGCGGACGTATTTGGCGTATTGCGAGAATGCCTGGCCGCGTCGTAGGACTGTGCCTTTTGTGGTGCCGTACTGGGCGTCGCCGTCGCCGATGAAGGAGTAGAAGCGGCGTCCGTACCACCAGACGTAGGCGCTCCAGCCGGATTCCATGGATCGGTGTACGGTGCGCATGATGTCGTCGAGGGTTTCGTTCCAGACGGCGGCGTTGCTGGGGTTGCCCCAGATGTTCGAACCGTTGCCGTCGGCGGCGTGCAGGTTCCATTCGGTCATCCACTGGTTCTTGCCGTGCTGGGTGGCCAGTGGGTAGGGGGAGAGGTTGCCGCTGTTCTCGGCGTCGTAGAGGTGCCCGCCGACGTAGCCGATGGTGTTGCGGGCGGTGGGGTCCTGCAGTGTGGGGTCGGTGTAGGCGCGGTTGAACCGTAGGGACTCGCCCACCATGAGGCTGGTGTCCCTGACCTTCGCGCCCTGGTCGCGGACCCAGTTACGCATTTCGGTGCCGGTCCAGTCCATCGAGTCGTAGTTGGGGTGCCAGTCCGGTTCGTTCTGCACGGAGGTCACGTCGATCGTGACGCCCTGACCCTTCATGTATTGCACGTAGCTGTTCAGGTGGTTGGCGTAGTCGTCGTAGTAGTCGGTGCGTAGTTTCCCGCCGTTGACCCGGCTGTTGTTCGTCTTGAAGTTCGCCGGCGCCGTCCACGGCGAGGCGAGGATCTTGACATCGGAGCCGTACGACTTCGCTGTCCGCAGGCTGGCCGCGTACAGGCCCCACTCGCTGGACACCGGCGAGATCACCGTCCGGACGATCGACATACCGAGCTGACCCGGACCCAGACCCACCAGGGTCTGCGTCTCACTGTCCGTCCACGGGCCACCGGAACCGTTGAAGATCGGCGTCGCCGCACCGAACCCGTCGATCGTCTGGAACGACGAGCCGGTGTTCACGGTGAGGTCAGGCGTCGCCGCCAACAGCGGCGGAGCGGTCAGCGCTCCTCCCGCGATCGTGACCAGGGTGGTCGCCGCAGCCACCACCACAACCCGAAACTTCTTCACAATCTCACTCCATCAGTTCGTACGACGCGGTTCGGGGTCATGGACGAGGACGCTCCCGACAGCCGCGCCAGCCATGGTGGCCGCATCGGCAGAGCTGCTGGCCCGACAGGGAGATCTTATAGGTAGCTATCGATGTTATCGAGAACATAACCGCACCGTCACGCACTCGCAACCCTCGCGCCCGAGCACGGCACGGCACGGCACGGCAGCGAGGGTCGGCAACCACTCTGTGCGGATCCGTCGTCCGTCGCCCCGACCAAGCCGCCCTCCTGCCGGTGCTATTGCCATAGAGTGGCAGAAGCAATCTTCTGGCAGAACTGGGAAGGAACCACGGATGGCCGTCTACACGCTCCCCGACATGCCCTACGACTACGGCGCCCTCGAACCCGCCATGTCCGGCGAGATCCTGGAACTGCACCACAGCAAGCACCACGCCGCCTACGTCAAGGGCAGCAACGACGCCCTCGACCAGCTCGCCGAGGCCCGGGACAAGGGCGACTACGGCACCCTCGTCGGGCTGGAGAAGACCTTCGCGTTCAACCTCTCCGGCCACGTACTCCACTCGATCTTCTGGAACAACCTCTCCCCCGACGGCGGCGACCGCCCCGACGGCGACCTCGCCGCCGCCATCGACGAACACTTCGGATCCTTCGAGAAGTTCTCCGGGCAGCTCTCCACCGCCACCAAGGGGGTGCAGGGGTCCGGCTGGGGCGTGCTGGCCTGGGAGCCGCTGAGCCGTCGGCTGATCGTCGAGCAGGTCTACGACCACCACGGCAACGTCGGCCAGGGCTCCACCCCGATCCTCGTCTTCGACGCCTGGGAACACGCCTACTACCTGCAGTACCGCAACGTCCGCCCCGACTACGTCGACCGGCTCTGGAACCTCGTCAACTGGACCGACGTCACCGCCCGGTTCGACGCCGCCCGAGCCAGCCAACCCACGATCTGAGCACCGGTGGGCCACCCCGACCCGGTCCACACCGCCGAAACGGTGCAGCGCGCCGCCGGAGTCATCGCCGCACGCCGACGCGGCGACCTCGACGGCGCCGAAGCCCTCCTCGCCGCCTTCCCCACCGAAACGGCGAAGACCCTCGGCTTCTACCTCCTCGCCGACCTCGCCCTCGGACTACTCCAGGCGCAGTCCGGAGAGTCCATCGACGACCTTGTCCGCGAACTCACCCTGCACCTCGCCGCCGCGGCGGGTCAGCCGCCCTCCCCCGGCCCCCGGGGGTAGCGTGAGCGGTGGTCGGGTGGATCGGGACGTCATCGTCCCGGTCCGCCCGGCCACGGCTCGACACCACCGGGCCGTCGGTCCCGAGATGCAGGGGCGCTACCGTGAAGCGGTGACCCGGAACCGCCTGCTCCCCACTGCCACCGCTCTCCTCGTCGGGGCGCTCGTCGTCGTCTCGCCGGCCGGTCCGGCCCACGCGCACACCGAGTTGAGCCGCACGTCACCGGCGGCCAGGAGTACGGTCAGCAAGCCGCTGACCGCCGTGACGCTGACCTTCAGCGGGCTGGTCAGGAGACCCGGCACCACGGTGGAGGTGACCGGCCCGGACGAGGTCTCCTACAGTGACGCCGACGCGCAGGTCCTGGACAGGACCGTCACGCAGAAGGTGAAACCGCTTCCCGTCGGGACCATCACGGTCGCCTGGCGCACCGTCTCCGCCGACGGCCACACGATCAAGGGCAGCTTCACCTTCACCAACAAGGCCGCACCGCCCACCCCGACCGCCGATCCCACGCCGACCGCCGCCCCGACGCCGACGGTGGAGCCCAGCACACCGCCCGCCGTGTCGCCGGCCGCCGCGACCGGCACCGGTGACGGCGGGACCTCCCCGGCGCTCTGGTGGGCGGTGATCGTGGGCCTCGTGCTCGTGGTCGCTCTCGGCGCGGGCCTGCTGCTCCGTCGCCGCAGGTCGACCAGCACCTGACGCCCGGCCCCACGAGGGACGGGCGGGCAGGCTCCGGCCGGCGGGAAGCCGGAGGCCGAAGAGACGAGGCTCGATCAGGCGACGCTCGATCAGGCGTACGGCGTGAGGAAGTCCTTCGGGCGCAGCGCCTTCGCGGTGATCCGGACATCGCCGATCCAACCGTAGAATCCCTGGCCGTAGGCGAGGTCGAACGAGGTCGCCCCGATCACGAACGGCCGGCCGAGGGTGGCGATGCCGGTCGACGGCTGGTTCGGGTTACGGGCGATCTTCGAGCCGTCGACGTGGACGACGGTCCGCCGGGAGTCGTTCACCACCGCGATGTGCAGCCAGCGGCCGGTCGGCAGGGCGTGGCTCCATGACGTCGGATCGGCGTCCTGCCGGTCGGCGTAGACGACGTACTGGAGGAACCGCTCCGGGGAGATGTTCAGGCTGCACGTGCACTCCAGTGGGGACCAACCGGTCGTCTTGCCGGCGTCACCGCTGCGCCCCTCCCAGCTCATGATCCCCATCCAGGCGTGGTCGCCCTGGAACGGCTCGGGAAGCTTGACGAACGCCTCGATGGTGTACCCGTCGCGGAACTTCATGCTGTTGATCGGCGCGTTCGGGCCGGCCCGCAGGATGGCGCCCCGGTCCGGGCCCTTGCCGCCGTCGAAGCGGAGGCTGGCATGGGCCGGCTGGCCGGGGTGGTGCTCGGTCGAGCGGGTCAGCGTCTCGGCGCCGCCGGCACCGATCCGCGCGACGGTGAGGTCGTTGCCGTTTCCACTCAGGTCCCGCAGCACGGTGCCGTCGGCGACCGGGCTGCCGGCCGTACCCGTGGAGAGGCCGTAGGAGTCGAACCGCCAGTATCCGACCGTGCCGCGCGGCAGCACCGCCACCGGCGGCCGGGGCGCGGGCGGCGGCACCGGGGCGAACCCGCCGAACCGGGCGGCGAAGTCGATCTCCATGCTGAACCGGTCGACCGGGCCGGTCAGCTCGATGGTCTCGGCCTCCAGCGGCGTCCGCCTGGCGGGATCGCGGGCGAGGAACCATGGCGCGAAGGTCTCGACGTCGATCACGCCCCGGGCCAGGTCGAAGTGGTAGAGGCGGATCATCGCCGCCCCGCCGTAGTAGCGGTCCTGGTAGTTGGTGATGTGCACCTGCACGTCGTTGCCGGCCGCGTTGGTGAGCGTGGTCCGGCCGGGCGGCCAGTAGTGGCCGTTGAGGGTGAGGAAGATCTGGTCGTTGTCCCGGATCAGCCGGTCCCAGAGTCGCTGCCCGTTCTCCGACAGCTGCGCCTGGCCGGCGTCGTCGGCCCAGGCCAGGTCGTGGGTGGTGAGGATCACCGGCAGCGTGCGGTGCTCGTCGATCACCTGCTGCGCCCAGGCCAGACCCTTGTCCGAGGCGCGCCAGTCCAGCGCCAGCACCAGCCAGTCCCGACCGCCGGCCCGCAGCACGTGGAAGCTGTTGTAGCCGTCGGGTGAGGCGCCGCCGAAGGTGGGCATCTTGGCGAACCGCTGCGGCCCGAAGGTACGCAGGTAGACGCTGTCGCCGCGCTGGTCGTCGCCGCCCCGGATGTCGTGGTTGCCGGCCAGGACGCTGTAGGGCAGCCTGCCGTCGAGCACACCGAAGGTCTTTCCGGCGAGGCCGATCTCGTGCTCGCTGCCGTGCTCGGTGACGTCCCCGAGGTGCGTCATGAACACGATGTTCGCGTCCCTGCGCTCCTGCGCGAGGTAGCGGAACGTCGCCCGCAACGGCTCCGGGTCGGAGCTGTCCTCGTCGAAGAGATACTGCGTGTCCGGCAGCACCGCGATCGCGAAGCGGGGGTTCTGCGGGTCGAACACCCCGGCCGGCCCGGCCGCGGCCGGGGTCGACGCGGTGCCGAGCAGGGTCGCGCCGGCGCCGGCAGCGGGCGCGACGAGCGCGGCCTGCAACAGAGCGCGCCGATCAACCCGACGATGATCGCCGTTCGTTGCCATTGTGGTCTCCAAGCACGTGATCGAGCCCTTGCCCGGACACTGTCCCGGGCCCAGGTGAGCAGCCCGCGACCCGGGGCTGAACGACGGCATGCCGCAAACCAAAGATCAACTTGGCGGGGTCGCCGCACCGGCTTCGCCGGCTGCCGGTCGTTCCGGGCCGGCGTCGAGCACGGCCTGGACCGTCTCTCTGACGATCGCGGCGATCTGGACCGCCTGCTGGTGCGCCGCGGCCTGCCGCCGCCGACGACGGCGGAGGCGCCACATCACCCACAACGCGGCGACGGTGACCACCAGCAGCAGCGCCAGCTGGGACCAGGGGATCGACCAGGTGGCCGCCGACTCGGTGGCCAGCGGGGTCTCCGGGGCGAAGACCTCGCCCTCCCGGGTGGGGACGGGACGCAGCTCGACGGTGCCGGCCGTCCGGAACGTCGGCCAGACGTCCGGCACGTCGACCGAGAAGGTCAGCGAGTTCGACGGCAGCAGCTCCGGCATCCGCTCCAGCACGACCTCGCGTCCGGGGAAGCCGAGCCGCCCGGGCACGACGACGACCTGTTCGGCGCCGAGCCGGACGTTGCCGGTGTTGGTGGCGGTGTAGGTGACACGCGCGTCGCCGGGCCGCACCGGGTTGCCGGTGCCCGAGTAGCTGACCCGGACCTCCGAGACCGTCAGTTCCGGCCGCAGCTCACCGCCGACCCGTACGTACATCCGGGTGCCGAGGCGGCGATCCACGACGACGGCCCGTCCCCTGTTGTCGGTGCCCGGGGAGCGGTACGAGGTGACGATGCCACCGGTGTGGTCGCCGTGCTCCGCGCCGGCCGGCACCACCATGGTGAACGGGACGTCGACGTGTCTCTTCGGCGGCACCTCGATGACGCCGCTGTCGAGCACGACCCACTTGCCCACGTCGGTGGGCTGTTCACCGGCGGGCAGCAGGTCGAGAGCCCCGCTGGACGTGGTGCGGGCGTCGCTGGCGTAGAGCGCCAGCGTCAGCGGCTCCGCGCCGAAGTTGCGTACCCGGATGCTGTCCTCGATCCGCTGGCCGGGGACGAGGTCGTAGGAGAAGTTCGGCCGCTCCGGCTTACCGGCGGCCGGTGTGGGCCGCACCGACCAGGTCAGCGTCGGATCGGCGGCCTGCGCCCTGGCGGCGGGTGGCACGGCGGCGGGTGGCACGGCGGCCGTCGCCGGGGCGGCCCCGAGAGAGCCGGCAACGGCGAGCGCCACGGCGAGCAGCGGTCGTGCCACCCGTCGGGGCGCACGCCCGGCGCGCAGGTACACCGCCCGCTGCTGGGCACGCCGTCGCTGCTGCTCGGTCGCGCCTCCGGAGGCGCGACGCCGGACCGGCTCGGCGGTGGGCCGGCCGGGCGGCCGGGCGAAGGGTGACATACTCGCTCTGTCCTGTCATGACTGGCGCGCGGTGGTGGCGGGCGGGCGGCCGGGACCCGGCTCCATCGGGTCCCGGCCGCGTCCGCGCACGCCATCCGGCGCGGTGGTGCGCTACGAGAGCGCGGTGGTGCGCTACGAGAGCGCGGTGATGGTGAGGGTGGTGGTGTAGCTGCCGGCCGCGGTCTCGACCGGCAGGCGCAGGTCGAGATCGGCACCCACGCTCGCGGTACCGCTCGGGTGACCGCCGGGCGCGGCCGCCAGGGTCGACGGTTCCGAGAGCCCGGCTCCGCCGCCGTTGAGGGTGGACGTCACCGTGCTGCCGGCCACGGCACCGGCACCCGTGGTGACCACCTTCGGGCTCCAGCCGAGGTAGCCGCCGGAGAGCCCGCCGGTGAAGTCGGACACCTGCCCGGAGATCGACCACTCGGGGCCGCCCATCCGGGTGTCGGTGACCGAGATCGGGTCGATGGCCCCGGTGGCCTGCAGGTGGGTACCCTGGTCGGCGGTCTCACCGAGATCCACGGCCTGATCGCCGTCGATGCTCCACAGGAACTCACCCGGCTCGGCCGTCTCCGGCACCGTGACGCTGATGGCCTGCTCGCCGTCAGCCGGGCCCGGCTCGCCACCACCGCCCTGGTAACTGATGGTCAGGGCGGTCGGCGCCTTGTACGGGTCCGCCGTCCCGCCACTGCTGTACCAGTACGACGTCAGCCCGGTCTCGTAGTGGAAGTCGATCCAGCTGCTCGGCCAGGCGCCCCAGCCCGGACTGGTGCGGTTCTGCGGCGTGCCACCGGAGCCGGTCGGCGGCTCGTACTCCACACCCGGGTAGTCCGGCGTGACGGTGAAGCCGTCCTCGCCCGTGCTCGCCACGTCCGACAGGTTGGCGACCACCACACCGGGCACCGGATCGAGCGGAACCTTGACGTTCGGGTCCTCCATCGAGGAGCCGTAACCGAACAGCGTGGCCACCATCTGTCCGTTGCCGTCGGCGTCCACCGTCACCACCGGGTTCTCGACGGTGAACGGCACCAGCCCGCCGTAGAAGTTGACGGAGAGCCGCCCGGTGAAGGCGAGTTCCACCTCACCGGTCGCCGGATCCGCCGTACCGCTGCCGCCGCCCCAGACCACCTCCTGGTTGGCGGCGTGGCTGGCGGCACCGGCACACTTGTTCGCCCAGGTGGGCGCCGCACCGTCCTTCAGGATGGTCACGTCGCCCGCACTGGTCTGGTAGCTGGCCTGGGTGCCGTCGGACTCGCCGGCCGAGAGGTAGTTGCAGCCGCCGAAGGGCGGTGCGGACTGGACCTCGGTGCTCAGCCCCCAGCGCAGGGTGGCGCCGTCGATCGTCTCCGGCGCCGCCGACGCGGGCGTGGCGCCCACGGCGACGGTGCCGACGACGACCGTGCCGGCCACGGCGAGCGCCGCCAGCCGCCGGCCCACGCCGGGCGGGTGCACCGCATGGTCGGGTTGTGTCATGGACGGGTACCTCCTCAATCTGTTGGTGATACGGGTGCAGTGGGGTCGTGGGGGCCGGTGGAGCGCCTGCGTCGCCGCCGCCAGAGCCCGCCGCCGGCGAGCAGGGCGACGACGAGCCCGGCCGCGGCGAGCAGGACGGGCGGACTCACCCCGCCGGTGCTGCGGACCGACCGGGTCGTACCGGCCAACTGGCCCGGCTCGCTGCTGTCCTCGACCGCGAGGTCGCCGTCGGCGGGCGGCGTCGGGCCCGGCCGCGCCGCGCCGGTGGGCGTACCGGTCGATCGGGTCACCGTGGGTGCCCCGGCGTTGCCGCCGGCCGTCGGTGCCGGGGCGTTGCCGCCGCCGGCCGTCGGCGCCGGGGCGGGGCCCGCCCCGCCGGCCTGGAACCTGATCGGCACGAACCGCTCGTTCGTGGCGCTGGTCACGCCGTGCGCCCCGATGGTGAAGACACCGCACCGGACCGTGCGGCAGTCGAAGGTGCGGGTCGTGCCGTCCGGCATCGTGGTGGCGAAGGTGGAACCGAAGATCCGCATGGTGGTCTTCCAGTTGCCGTCCCCGTCCATGTGGAACCGGGTCGCGTCGCCCGAGGCGCCACCGGCGGTGAAGGAGACCAGCCGCATGGCGCCGGTGCCGTCGTCCCGGGTCGCGGCGTCGCCCGCGTTGCCCGGGTACGCGTACGTCACGCCGACGGTGCCGTCGTTGTTGTTCGAGTTGCGCGTGCTGGGTCCGAAGCGGTTCGCGTCGGCGACCCAGCCGAAGAAGACGTACACCCCGCCGAAGACCTCGACGCCCGGCGCGTGCGGCGGGACGAGGTAGCTCCGGCCGGTGACGGTGACGGTGCTGACCCGGTCGGCCGGCAGCGTTCCCGGCGACACGGTCAGCGACGGACTCCTGGCAGCCTGCCCGGCGGTGGCGCCGACCGCCGGCGCCACCACCAGCGCCGCGACGAGCGCGAGCGCGGATGCGGCACGGAGGGTGCAACGGGTCCGGGCGGCGGCCCAACGAGGGCCGGCGAGGGATGTCATGGCGGCTCCCATCTCAGGTGGTCGATGCCGTGCCGGTGCCCGGATCGGCGGGGCTCGCGGTGCCCGGACCGTCCCGGCGGGGTACGACGAGCACGGCACCGGTACGCGGATGGCGCAGCACCTCGATCGGGTACTGGTAGACCTCGCTGAGCCGCTGCGCGGTCAGCACCTCGGCGGGTGGCCCGGTGGCGGTCACCCGCCCCGCGGAGAGCACCGCCACCCGGTCCGCGTACGCCGCGGCGAGCCCGAGGTCGTGCAGGACGACCAGGACGGCGTCGCCCCGGCTGGCGCGCTCGCGGGCGATCGCGAGGATGCGCTCCTGGTGTCCGATGTCGAGCGAGGCGGTCGGCTCGTCGAGCAGGAGCGCGACCGGTTCCTGGGCCAGCACCCGGGCGAGCGCCGCCCGGGAGCGTTCCCCGCCGGAGAGCGAGGTGTAGACCCGGTCGGCGAAGGCGGTCATGTCGGTCTCGGCGAGGGCGGCGGCGACGACCTCGTCGTCCCACTCCTCGGCCGGCGTTCCCGCCCACGGTGCCCGTCCCATCCGCACCACCTGGGTGACGGTGAACGGGAACGAGATGTCCACGCGTTGCAGCAGTACGCCGCGGCACAGTGCCAGCTCGCCGGCGGACCAGGAACGGAGCGGGGCGCCGCCGACGGTGACGGTGCCGCTGTCGGGCGGGTGGTCCCCGGCGAGCACGCCGAGCAGGGTGGACTTGCCGGCCCCGTTGGGCCCGACCACCGCCAGCACCTCGCCGGTCCGGACGGCGAGGTCGACCCCGCGCAGCACCGGCGTACCGCCCAGCGACAGTGACACGTCCCGCGCCTCGAGGACGGCGGTGCCCTCGGGCGGCGGTGTCGGCACCCGGGTCCGGCGTCGCCACACCCCGTCGAGCACCGGACGGGCTCCCCGGAGAACGGTCATGCCCAACCTCCGGCCCGGGCGCGGGCGCGCATCAGCAGCCAGAAGAAGAACGGGCCACCGACCAGCGCGGTGAGCATCCCGATCGGCAGGTCGGCATAGTCGACCGCGGTACGCGCCACCAGGTCGGCGAGGGTGAGCACGAGTGCACCGCCGACCGCGCTGCCCGGCAGCAGCGCACGGTGGGACGGACCGATCGCCATCCGGATCAGGTGCGGCACCACCAGACCCACGAACGCGATGATCCCGGCGAACGCGACACCCGCCGCCACCATCAGGGTGGTGAGCACGATCGCGGTCAGCCGGAGGCGTTCGACCTGGACACCGAGGTGCCGTGCGGCCCGCTCGCCCAGGGCGAGCAGGTCCAGTCGGCCGGCGAGCGTCCAGGTCGCGACCAGGCCGGCGAGGACCAGCGGGGCCACCACCTGCACCTGGACCCAGCGGCTGCCGTTGAGGCTGCCGAGCTGCCAGAAGACGATCTGTTCGCGGGCGGCGGTGTCGCCCAGGAAGACCAGGTAGGCGATGAGCGCGCTGGCCACCGCGTTGACGGCGATGCCCATCAGCACCAGGGTGACCACCTCGGTGCGGCCGCCACGCCGGGCCAGTCCGTAGACGACGATCGTGGTGACGAGGGCCGTGCCGAACGCGGCGGCGGGAATGGTCATCGGCCCGAGGAAGGTCCAGCCGAAGACGATCACGGCGCAGGCGCCGACCCCGGCACCGGCGGAGACGCCGATCACCCCGGGCTCGGCCAGCGGGTTGCCGAAGATGCCCTGCATCACCGCGCCGGACACGCCAAGCCCGGCCCCGACCAGCAGCCCCATGACCAGGCGCGGGAACCGGATGTTCCAGAGCGCGGCCTCACCGTTGGGGTGGGTCGGCAACTCGCCGAGCTGCAGCCCCAGGCGGTGCAGCAGCGAGCCGATCACCTCGCCGGGCGGGACGTGCAGCTGTCCCGCTCCCGCGGAGACCAGCAACGTCCCGCCGAGCGCGACCAGCAGTACCGCGATCACGACCGTGGCCCGCCCACCGCGCACCGGGCCGGGCGCGGGTACGCCGGCCGGCGGCGCGCCGCGCCCCGGGGGCCGTTCGATCGACCGGGGTGTCGCCACCGTGCTCACGGACGGGCCGCCTCGCCGTAGACGGCCTCGGCAAGTGCCTCGAGGGTCGCGGGGAACTGCGGCCCGAAGCTGAGCACCTGGTGGTCGCTCATGTCGACCACGCAGGCGTGGGCGCCGGCCGGGGTGTCCGCGACGCCCGGCAGCTGCATCAGCCCGTCGACGCCACCGACCGACTCCAGGCCCCGGGTCATCATCAGGTAGAGGTCGGGGCTGGCCTTCACCAGCCCTTCGGCGTTGAGCGGTCGCATCCCCTTCAGGCCGGCCTCGCTGGCGACGTCGATCCCGCCGAGGTCCTGGATCAGGCCGTCCGCGCCCGAACCCTCGCCGAACCAGTAGTAGACCCCGGCGTTGCCGCGCAGGTAGAGGAAGACCATCCGCAGCCGGTGCGCCGGGTCCGCCGGCACGAGTTCGGCGACCCGGGCCCTGGCCGCCTCGGTCTCGCCGCGCACCCGCGCGGCGAGCTGCTCGCCCGCCCGTGGCACCCCGAGCGCCTCGGCGACCGCCTCGATCTGTGGGCCGATCAGGTCGCGGGAGCGTTGATCGCTCATGATGACCACCGGTATCCCGGAATCGCGCAGTTGGAGCTGCACCTCCAGCGGGCCGATGCTGTAGTCGGTCAGCACCACCGATGGCCGCAGGTCCAGGATGGCCTCGCCGTTGAGTTGGTGGCCGTTGTGTGTCACCAACGGCAGGTGCGTCAGCTCGGGGATGCCGGTCGAGACGTCGCGCCCGACCAGCCGGTCCCCCAGGCCGAGGGCGTACACGGTCGTGGCGAGCGTGCCGTACGTGTCGAGTGCCAGGATCCGGCTGGCGTCGGTGACGGTCACCGGCTTTCCGGTGATGTCCGTGTAGACGACCGGCAGGTGCGGCGCGGGATCCGTGGCGATCGGCGCGATGGTGGCCGGCGACCGCGCGGTCGCCGGGCGCCTGCACTCCAACCGCCCGTCGCCGGCCACCGGCCGGTCCGGGGTGGCCGGTACGCCGGGGGACGAGCACGCCGTGAGCAGCGCCAGCGAGAACACTCCGACGCAGAACCGCACCACCACCCGGGATGCTCGCCTCGCCGGCATCTCCGCGCCATCCACGTGACCACCGCCCGTGCTGGGAACTCGCGCCGTGCCACCGGCACCGGTGGCGACACGACATCCATAGTTAGGTAAGGCTTACCTTCCTCGGTATCCTCGCCGCCTTTCCCCTGGCACGTCAAGGAGATGGCCGCCAGCTCACAGGGCCGGCTTCGGCGCCGTACGGTCGACGTCAAGATCAACCGTTTGGCCGGGCGGGCCGGGCCGGGCCGGGCGGGGCAGGCGGGCCGGGGCGCGCTGCCACGGCACGGCCATCGTGTCGGCCCGTCACACGAGCGGCGCCGACCGGCGGGAGACGGCCGCCCCTGTCAACCGCGTCGGTGAGGGCGACCCCCGGTCACCGGCGTCGATGCTCCGGGCGAACTCGCCCGGCTGTTCCGGCACCGTGCGGATCGTGATGACGTACTACCGGACCGGCACCCGCCCCAGCGCCTTCCGCACGAGCGTGCGTGCGTGTTGCTCGACGTAGAAGTGGCCGCCCTCGAATATCTCGAGCGTGAAGTCGCCGGTCGTCGCCTCCCGCCACGCCCCGACGGCGGCAACCTCGACCTCCGGGTCGCGGTCGCCCCCCGCCGCCAGGATGTCGACGTCCGTGCGCGCACCGGGCTCCGGCCGGTACGACTCGACGACGCGGTAGTCGGCGCGCAGGACGGGCAGGACCAGCTCCCGCAGCTCCGGATCTGCCAGCACCTCGCGCTGGAGCCCGCCCAGCCTGTCCAGCCTGGCGAGCATCTCGTCGTCGTTGTTCATCGCGGGCCGGGCGGTGCCGACGAGGGACGGTGCGGGCCGTGCGGAGACGACGAGCAGCGCCGGCCGCCACGACAGCCGCCGGACGGACTCGAAGGCGACCGACGCGCCCTTGCTGTGCCCGAGGAACACGGTGGGCAGATCGCCGAGCCTCTCCAGGTCGGGCAGGAGTCCGCGCACGAGCTCGTCCATGTCGGTGGCGAGCCGGTCACCGAAGCGGTCCTGGCGGCCGGGATACTGCACCGCCACCAGCTCGACATCGGTGGGAACGAGCGTCCGCCACCGCAGGTAGTAGTTCGCCGCACCACCGGCGTGCGGAAAGCACACCAGACGCGCCCGGGCGCGCTCCGGGCCGGCCTGCCTGCGAAGGCTTCCGAACACTGCCACCACCCCTTCCCTGTACGGCGCTGCTTCCCGGCTGCCGCCCCGGCCGCGTCAGCGGGACAGCAGCGACTCCGCGTCCTCCTCGGACATCGTCTCGAGTTGGGTGAGGAGTTCGTCCTCGATGACGGCGGCGACCCCGGCCGGGGTCTGACTCTCGAAGATGACCTGCATGGGCAGGTCGAGGTCCAGCTCCCTGCGCAGGTGCACGACCGCACGCATCGCGGCAAGCGAGTCACCGCCGAGGGTGAAGAAGTTGTCGTGCACGCCGACACGTTCGAGCCCCAGGATGCTCGCCCACACCTCGGCGACGACCGCCTCGACGGCCGTACGCGGCGCGACGTAGGGCGGCGCGGCATCCTCGGCCATCTCCTCCACGAGCAGCGCCTGCCGGTCCACCTTCCCGTTCGGGGTCAGCGGCACGGCGCCGAGCCTCTGGTACGCCGCCGGCAGCATGTACTGCGGCAGTGTCGCGGCAAGGGACTCCGCGAGGTCCTGCGGAATCTCGTCCCCGGCCCGTGGCGCCACGAAGGCGACGATCCGCCTGGAGCCGTGCCGCCGCCCGTGCACGACCGCGACCGCGGCCCGAACCTCCGGATGGCTCGTGATGGCGGCCTCGATCTCGCCGAGTTCGACCCGATAGCCCTGGATCTTGACCTGGGAGTCCTCCCGGCCGAGAAACTCGATCACGCCCTCCGGCAGGAGGCGGCCCAGATCCCCGGTCCGGTACAGGCGCTCCCCGGTCACCGGATGCACGACGAAACCCGCCCGCGTCCTGCCCTCGTCGCGCAGGTACCCCTCGGCGAGACCGACACCACCGATGTAGAGCTGACCCGGCACCCAGACCGGACGCGGCCGGAGCGCGTCGTCCAGGACGTGGAACGTCTGGTTCCGCATCGGTACGCCGTACGGGATGCTGGTCCACCCGGGTGCCACCGCGTCGACGGGGTAGAGGATGGACCAGATCGACGCCTCCGTCGCACCGCCGAGGCTGACGATCTCCGGCTTCCCGACGGTCGCCCGGATCCGGTCGGGCAGGGTCACCGGGATCCAGTCACCGCTCATCATCACCAGTCGCAGCGCGAGGGGGTCGCCGTGCGGCCCGGCGACGCCCAGGTGCTCGACGAGGAGTTCCATCAGCGCGGGTACGGAGTTCCAGACCGTGACCGCGGAGGTCGTCAGGAGCTCGCGCCAGGCCGCCGGGTCGCGGTGGGCCTTCGCCGCCGGCATGACGACCGCGCCGCCGACCGCGAGGGGACCGAAGATGTCATACACCGACAGGTCGAAGCTGAGCGACGACAGCGCCAGCACCCGGTCGTCGGGGCCGACACCGAACCGCTCGTTCACGTCGGTGACCGTGTTGAGGGCCCCCCGGTGGCTGATCATCACACCCTTGGGCACACCGGTCGAACCCGAGGTGAAGATGACGTACGCGAGATCGTCCGCCGTGGTCCGGACGGCGGGCCTGTCGCCGCCCGCCCGGCCCGCCGGCAGCTCGTCGGCGGCCAGCACGGTGCGGCCGGCGCCGAACCGGTCCGCGCCCGCCGCGAGCAGGCGTGCCTGGGTCAGCACGACGGCGACCTCCCCGTGCTCGAGCAGGAACCGGAACCGCTCGTCCGGCAGGTCCGGGTCGATCGGCAGGTACGCCGCGCCGGAGGCGAGGATGCCGAGGACGGCGCCGCACTGCTCCCAGCCCTTCTCCATGGCCACGGCGACGAGCTCGTTCGGCCGCACCCCCGCACCGGCCAGTCGGGCGGCGATCCCGTGGGCGTGCGCGGCCAACTCGCCGTAGCTGACCGTGCGGTCGGGAGTGATCACGGCCGGCCGGCCGGGCATCCTGGCCGCCATACTGAAGAACGGCTCGTGCAGCAGGCCCGCCGGCACCCTCCCCTCGGTCCGGTTGTACGCCGACCAGAGCTCCAGATCCTCGCGTGGGGTCAGCGACGGCATGGGTCGGCCCCAGTGCGCCTCGTCCTCGGCGAGCCAGGCGAGCAGTTCCAGGCTGGCGGCATGGATCGCCGCGACCAGGCCCTCCGGGAAGAGGTCCTCGACCGAGTCGATCTCCAGCGCGAGCGCGCCGCCGTCCTCGTAGGCCTGCGTGTCGATCCAGACCTGCGGTGTCTGTGAGATGCCGTAGACCACCTCACCCAGCCGGGGATCCGCTGCCTCGTCGTGCAGGACACAGGTGAAGACCACGGGCAGGATCGCGGCCATGTCGCCACGCGCCCTCCGCAGCGCCCGCTGGACCCGCACGCCGCTGAAGTAGCGGTGGTCCAGGTCGGACGCGAGCTGGTCCCGGACCGCCCGGGCCCGCGTCTCGAACGAGGCACCCGCCGTCGCGTCGATCTCGGTGAGCATCACCGAGGTGAAGTCGCCGACTATCTCGTCGACCTGCGGGTGCAACGGGAGCCGGTTCGCCACGGGGAGGTTGAGGGTGAAGCGGCGGCTCTTCGACCACGTCGCGACCGCCTCCGAGTACGCGGTGAGGAGTGCCGCTGTCGGGGTGATGCCGCGGCGCCCGGCCCACTCCCTGATCCGTGCCCAGGACTCCGCCGGCAGTTTCCCGGAGAGCTTCCGGAACCTGACGACGTCGATCGTGCCCGGGTCACGCGCCAGCGGCAGCTCGGGCGCGAGCGCCATGGTCGCGACGCGTTCGAGCCAGTACCGCTCCGCGCGGCGGTAGACATCGGTCGCCTCGATGCGCTGCTCCGCCAGCACGTAGTCGCGGAAGGAGAGCGCGATCTCGGGGAGCGCCATCTCCGGGTCGTCGTAGAGGTTCTTCAGGTCGGTCTTGAGGATGCGGATCGCCCACGCGTCGGTGACGAGGCCGTCGATACTCACGTGTAGCCGGCCGCGTCCACCGGGCAGCATCGTGGCGCGGACGTCGAAGAGCGGCCAGCACGACGCGTCGAACACCTGGTGCGACATTGCGGCGCGGGTGTCCTCGACGGCTGCCCGCGCCTCGTCGGCGGGGCGGTCGCGGACGTCCCGGGTCGCGACGGCGTAGTCGGGCACGTCGGCCAGGATCCGCTGCTCGCCGTGTGGTAACACGATCATCCGCAGCATCGGGTGATGCCGGACGAGCCTGCGCCACGCGCGCTCGAGACGCGGCACGTCCAGGTCCGGGACGTCGAACTCCTCGTACAGGTGCATGCCGACGTTGCCGATCTCGTACACGCCGGCGCGACCGACCCAGAACGCCTGCTGCAGCTCGGTCAACGGGAACGGCTCGTGGGCATGCCCGGGATCGGCCACCACCGTGGGCAGCCCCTCGGGCACGGCGTCCCCGGCTTCGGCCCGGGCACCGCGGACCGCCCGGGCGATGCCGCGGATCGTCGGATCCTCGACCACCGTCCGCATCCTCGGCGCGGTCCCGCAGGTCCTGCGCACCTCCGCGAGGAGCTTCACCACGAGCAGCGAGTCGCCGCCGAGTGCGAAGAAGCTGGCGTCGGGGGTGAGACCGGACGCACCGAGAAGATCGGTGAAGATGGCGGCGATCGTTGCCTCGACCTCGTCGGGGCGCGACGCGTCGTCCGGGTCGACGGCCGACGGCGGCACGGCCTCGTCCTCGTCGTCGGCCGGGAGGACCACCTGGCAGGCACCGGGCGCGAGACCCACCGCGCGCACGGCGTACCGGTCGATCCGCGCCGCCGCGCCGCTCGGCCACAGGTAGGTCGTCCACGGCACCGCCGACCCGCGCTGGATCACCGACACGGACGCGGCGACGACGTTCGCCTGCCCCGCGTTCCGGTCGTCGCCGACGAGGACGTGCACCTCGCACGCCCGGGCCGGGACCCGGGACAGGGCCCGCGCGGTCCGCTCCAGCGCCTCGCGGACGGCCGCTAACGGCTCGCCCGCGTCGACGACCACGACGGCGACGCACGACGGGTCGGGCCCGGCCCGGCCGGAGCCCTCGGAGCCGTCGATCTCGGAACCGGACAGCTCGGGAACGGACAGCTCGGGAACGGACAGCTCGGGAACGGACAGCTCGGGAACGGACAGCTCGGGAACGGACAGCTCGGAGACAGTGGCGGCGGACCGGGACAGCGCCGCGCCGAACGCGGCCGCCAGCTCGGCCGGGCCGGCAACCGCATAGTGCGCGCCGGTGTGCCGGTCGGTGCCCGCCGCCCTCTCCCCCACCCGCAGCGGCTCCAGAGACGGCACGAACCGGTGGCCGCCGCGCAGTGCGACGACCGGGCTCTCGAACCGGCTCCGCAGCTCGGCGGCGATCCGCCGGACCTGCGCCGGCCCGGCGACATCCAGCAGGGCCCGCGTGCCGGGCCGGCCCTCCGCCCACGCCGCCAGCGCCGCCTTCGGCGGGGAGAGCGCCTCCTCGCCGGTCACCTCCAGCGCACCGGAGACGACGGCGACCACGCGGGCGTCGCCGTGACCGCGGGCCGCCAGCACCCGCTCGAGCGCGACGAGCCACGGCCCGGGTTCGTCGTCGGCGCCCGTGCCGAACGGTTCGGCACACACCACACCGGCGACGCGTTCCTCCGCGCCGAGCGCGGACGCGAGCACGCGCTCCGGGTCGGGGCCGGCCGGGACCGGCCGCACCGGCGAGCCGTCCAGCCACCCGGGCAGGTCCCCGAACGGGCTCGAAGGATCGGCGACCAGGACCCAGATGCCGTCCGGCACGCCGCCGGGCACCGCCGGCCCCACGCGCCGGAATCCCCGCACCATGGGGCCCGCCGCGGCGCCGGTGCGGGGTACGACCGGGTCGCGGGGCGGGTCGATCCAGTAGCGCCGGTGCTCGAACGGGTAGGTCGGCAGCACGACCCGCCGCGGCTCCTGCCCGCCGTGCGTCGCCGCCCAGCCGACCGGCGCACCCGACCGCCACAGCTCGGCCGCGGCCGTCAGGACGTCGACGTACGCGTCGCCGCCGTCCTCGACCGACGGCAGCGTCGCCACCGCGCCCCGCCCTCCGGCGCCTGCCCGGGCCAGCCTCGTCAGCAGATGGCCCGGGCCGACCTCGAGCAGCACCCCGCCCGAGGCGCGTACCGCCTGCAGGCCCTCGTCGAAGCACACCGTGGACTCCATCTGCCGGGCCCAGTACGCCGGGCTGGTCGCCTCCGCGTCGGTGATCCAGGTGCCGGTCACGTTCGACACGAAGGGGATCCGCGGTGCGACGAGCCGGACGCGCGCGACCTCGGATTCGAAGGCGGCCGCGGCATCGTTCATCAGGCGGGAGTGGAACGCGTGCGACGTGTTGAGCCGGCGCGTCCCGACACCCTGCTCCTGCAGTCGCCGCGCGAGCGCGGTCACCGCCTCGACCGGCCCGGAGACGACGGACCGTCGCGGCCCGTTCACCGCCGCGACGTCGAGGCCGACGCCGCCGAGCAGCGGAGCGAGTTCGGCGGCGGGCAGCGGGACCGCCAGCATGCCGCCCGTGGGCGTGCCCTGCATCAGCCGCCCGCGCGCCACGACCAGGCGGAGGGCGTCCGCCGGGGTCATCACCCCGGCGACACAGGCGGCGACGATCTCCCCGATGCTGTGCCCGAGCATGGCCGCCGGGCGGACGCCCCAGGACATCCACAGTTTCGCGAGGGCGTACCCGACGACGAAGAGCGCCGGCTGCGCGTACCGGGTCTGGTCGATGCGCTCACCCGCGGCCGACCGCTCGTCCGCCTCCGGATACAGCAGGCGACGGATGTCCAGGCCGAGGTCCGGTTCGAGCGATGCGGCGGCGGTGTCGACCTCGGCGCGGAACGCCGGTGCGTGCCGGTAGAGCGCGCGCCCCATGTCGACGCGCTGCGTGCCCTGGCCGGGGAAGAGGAAGACGACGTCCCGGTCCGTGGCCGTTTCGCCCGGGGCACCGGGGTCCGGCACCGGCCGCTCAAGGGCCTCGATCGCCTCGGCCACGGTGCTGGCGACCACGAAGCGACGGTGCGGAAGTGTCCGACGGCCACTCTGCAGGGTGTGCGCGACGTCGGCCAGCCGCTCGTCCGGGTGCGCGCGTAGGTGTGCCGCGAGCCGGGCCGCCAGGGCGTCGAGCGCGGAGGTGGTGGCGGCGGAGAGCGGCAGCACCTGGGGCCGGTGGTCGGCGGCCGGCGCCGCCCGACGCGGCGGCTCCTCGATCACCACGTGCGCGTTGGTACCGCCGATCCCGAAGGAGCTGACACCCGCCCGCAGCGGAGTGCCGCGCCACGGCGAGAGCCGGCTGTTGACGCGGAAGGGCCCGTCCGCCAGGCCGAGGTGGCGGTGCGGGACGGAGAAGTGGAGCGAGGGCGGCAGCTCCCGTGCCCTCAACGCGAGGACCGTCTTGATCATGCCGACGACTCCCGCCGCGGCGTCGAGATGGCCGAGGTTCGTCTTCACCGATCCGATCGCGCAGGGTTCGGCACGGTCGGCGCCGAAGACGCTCGTCAACGCGCTCAGCTCGATCGTGTCGCCGAGCGGAGTGCCGCTGCCGTGCGTCTCCACGTACGAGATGCTGGCGGGATCGACGTCGGCGACGCCGAGTGCCTCGGCGATCACGTCGGCCTGCCCACCCACGCTCGGCGCGGTGAAGCCGACCTTCCTGGCGCCGTCGTTGTTGATCGCCGACCCGCGGATCACGGCGTGGATCACATCCCGGTCGGCGACGGCGTCCCCGAGGCGTTTCAGCACCACGACCCCGGCTCCGTTGCCCGGCACGCTGCCGTTCGCGTTCGCGTCGAAGGCCCGGCAACGGCCGTCCGGCGACGTGACGCCCTCCGGCTCGAAGAGGTAGCCGCGCTGTGCGGGAAGGAGGATCCGCGCGCCGCCGGCGAGCGCGACGTCGCAGTCCCCGCTGTGCAACGCCTGACAGGCCATGTGCACCGCCACCAGGGAGGTGGAGCACGCGGTCTGCACGGTCACACTCGGCCCGCTCAGGTTCAGCTTGAAGGAGACCCGGGTCAGCAGGAAGTCCTTGTCGTTGGCGAGTGCGGCGGACATCGGGCCGACCCGGGCGACGAGCTCCTGGTTGGGCAGGATGTTCTGCACGTGGTAGGCGCTCTGTCCGACGCCGCCGTAGACGCCGACCACCGGCTCCCCCGCCACCGGCAGCTGCCCGGCGTGCTCGAGCGCCTCCCACGCGCACTCCAGGAAGAAGCGGTGCTGCGGATCGAGCAGCTGGGCCTCCCTCGGCGAGAGCCCGAAGAGCCGTGCGTCGAAGCCGGCCACGTCCTCCAACGCCCCGAACGACCGGACGTAGCCGGGCTGGGCAAGCTCCTCGGGCGGCACGCCCGCGGCGAGCAGCTCGGAGTCCGTGAAGGTCCTGATCGACTCGACACCGCCGCGCAGGTTCTGCCAGAAGTCGTCCAGGGTCCGGGCACCGGGCACGCGCACGGCCATCCCGATCACCGCGATCGCGTTCTCCGGCAACGGGTTCTCCTCGCTCATCGGCCCGCCCTCCGGACGTCGGTTACCGCCTCGTCGTTGTCGGTTCCCGCCTCGTCGTTGTCGGTTACCGCCTGGTCGAGGTCGCGGCCCGCCGTGCCGTTGCCGGACCCCTCGTCCTGCTTCCGCGCACGCCCGGCGAGCAGGGTCCTCCGGGCCGCCGCCCGGCGCCGGCCGGCCGCGCCCGCCGGGTTCGCACCGTCACCACCGGCGGCGAGGTGCCGGGCGAGCGCGGCCACCGTCGGAAACCGGAAGAGGTCCACCACCGGTACGTCCCGGCCGGTCGCCCGGGCGAGCCCCGACCGTAGCCGCAGGATCAGCAGCGAGGTGCCGCCGACCTCGAAGAAGTTGTCGTCGGTGGCGACGGTGTCCAGCCCGAGGACGTCCCGCCACACCGCCGCGATCGCCGGCTCCAGCTCGCCCGCGAAGGCACGGTCCCCGCCGGGCGCCGGCGGTGCGGGGGGCGGTGGCTCCTGGCCCCTCCCGCCGCGCCCGGCGCGGTCCCCGGCGTAGCGCGCCGTCAGCGCGGAGACCGGCGCGTCCGGGGCGGCCAGCGCCGCGTCGAGCAGCGACACGAAGTGCCGCGTCGTCCGCTCGACCGTCTCCCGGTCGAAGAGGTCGACGTCGTATTCGACGATGCCGCGCAGCTCGCCCGAGTCGGCCGGGGTCTCGGCCCAGCGCATCACCAGGTCGAGCTTTGCCACCGGGCTCGCCAGCTCCCTGACCGACACCGCGAGGCCGGGAAATCGCGCCGTCCCGGCCGGGATGTTCTGCATCGCCACCATCACCTGCGCCAGTGGCGTACGGCCCGGGACGCGCGGCGGTTTGAGCATCTCCACGATGTCCTCGAACGGCACGTCCTGGTGGTCGTACGCGCCGAGGGTGCGCTCCCGCACCAGCCCGAGGAACTCCTTGAAGGTGAGGTCGTCGGTCCAGCGGGTGCGCAGCACCAGGGTGTTGATGAAACAGCCCACCACCTGCTCGAACTCGGGACGGGTGCGTCCGGAGACCGGGATCCCGACGCTGACGTCGCGCACGCCCGCGTAGCCGCCCATCAGGAGCTGGAACACCGCGACGAGCGTGGTGAACGGGGTCACGCCGAGGGCCGTACCGGTGTCGGTGAGCCGCGCGGTGAGGTCGGCGGGCAGCCGCAACGGCAGCGCGTTCCCCTGGTAGCGGGGCACCGCCGGGCGGGGCCGGTCCGTCGGCAGGTCGAGCGCCGGTGGCGCCCCGGAAAGCTCCTCGGCCCAGTACGCGAGCTGGCCGTCGCGCGCGCCGCCGTCGAGCAGCCGGCGTTGCCAGTCGGCGAAGTCGACGTAGCGCAACGGAAGCGACGGCAGGTCGGGCGCCGTACCCGCCACCGCCGACGCGTAGTATGCCGCGAGGTCGTCGACGAGTACCCCGACCGACCAGCCGTCGCAGATCGCGTGGTGCATCGTGATCAGCAGCTCGTGCCGACCGGGGGCGAGCCGCAGCAGCCGTGCCCGGACGAGCGGGCCGGTCGAGAGCTCGAACGGCCGCCGCACCTCATGCTCCATGACGGCGTCCGCCGCCGCCCGCCGTGCCTCCGTCGGCAGGTCCTGGAAATCGTCGATCTCGAGCCGGACGGCCAGCTCGGCCGCGACGACCTGCCGCGGTTCGTCGTCACCGTCGACGACGAACCAGGTACGCAGCGACGGGTGCCGCCGCACGAGGTCCTGGACGGCGGCGCCGAGACCGGGCACGTCGAGCCGGCCCTCGAGCGTCAGGACGAGCGAGACGTTGTAGAGGGGATTACCCCGCGCGAGCCGGTCGAGGAACCACAGGCGCTGCTGTGCGTGGGAGAGCCGCCACGGGCCCTCCCCGGACGTCACCAGCGGCGGCTGCGTCTCCGCCCTGCGCGCCGTACGCAGCCGGGTGGCCAGGCCGGCCACCGTGGCGGCGTCGAAGAGGTCCCGGATGCCGAGCCGCACCCCGAGCTGCGCACCGAGGTGGGCCACGACCCTCGTCGCGAGCAGGGAGTTGCCGCCGAGCGCGAGAAAGTCGTCGGTCGCCGAAACCGACGTGACGCCGAGAGTGTCGGCCCAGACCCGGGCGACGAGCTCTTCGGTCGCGTCCCGGGGTGCCACGTGCAGTTCGGCGTGGACGGCGTCCGCCTCGGCCGGCGCGGGGAGCGCCCGGCGGTCCACCTTCCCGTTCGGGGTGAGCGGCAGCTCGGTCAACGGCACGTACCAGGTCGGGACCATCGCCTCGGGAAGCACGGCGGCGAGGTGGCCGCGCAGCACACGCGGCGCGACCGCGCGTCCCTGCTGCGGTACGACGTAGGCGGCGAGCCGCTTGGCGGCACCCGTGCCCCGCGCCTCGACGACGGCGGCGCGCACGTCCGGATGCGTGCCGAGGACACTCGCGATCTCCTCCGGCTCGATCCGCACGCCGCGGATCTTCACCTGGGTGTCGAGGCGACCGAGACACTCGAGCACACCGTCCACCCGCCAACGGGCCAGGTCTCCGGTCCGGTACAGCCGCTCCCCCTTGCCGAACGGGCTCGGCACGAAGCGCTCGGCCGTCAGGTCGGGCCGGCCGGCGTAGCCACGCGCGAGACCGCTGCCGCCGATGTACAGCTCGCCCGGCACCCCGACACCCGTCTGCCGGCCCCTGCCGTCGAGGACGTACAGGGTCGTCTCCGGGATCGGGCCGCCGATGGGCAACCGGGCCGCGGCGGCGTCGACGTCTCCGGCGGTGAAGGTGCTCGCGAAGGTCGTACACTCGGTCGGCCCGTACCCGTTGACCAGGCGCACGCCGGGCGCGACCGCGCGCGTCGCGGCCACCCGCCGGGCGTCGGCGGGCTCGCCGCCGAAATAGAGCGCACGCAGCGGCGCGAAGGTCTCCGGCGCGATGTCCGCGTGCATGTGGAACACCGATGTCGACAGGAACATCGCGGTGACGGCACGCTCCCTGAGGCGCTCGCCGAGCAGGGCGGTGGAGAGCACGTCGTCCTTTGCGATACCGGCGAGCCGGGCGCCGTTCAGCAGCGCTCCCCAGATCTCCAGCGACGCCGCGTCGAACGCGGGGCTCGACGCCTGTGCCACCACGTCCGTGTCGTCGCAGGCGAAGAAGGGTGCGTCGCAGACGAGGCGGACGATGCCGCGATGGGTGGTCGCGACGCCCTTCGGCCGTCCGGTGGAGCCCGACGTGTAGAGCACGCACGCCCGCTGGTCGGGATGCACGTCCCGGTGGTCGAACCGCACGGCTGCGGCCCCCTCGGTCAGCCCGGCCATCCGTAGCACCGGCGCCGGCGGCGTCCAGGACAGCTCACCGCCGGTCAGCACCAGGCACGCGTCGCTGTCCGCGACCATGAGCGCGAGCCGCGCTTCCGGGTACTCCGGGTCGAGCGGCAGGTAGGCGGCGCCCGCGGTGACGACGGCGACCATGGCGACGACGAGCGCCGCCGACCGCTCCATCGCCAGCCCCACCGTGGACTCCGGACCGACACCGGCCCGGACGAGCGCGGCCGCCAGTTCCTCGGAACGGCGGAGCAGCTCGCCATAGCTGAGGGTCTCGTCGTCGAAGACCAGCGCCACGGCGTCCGGCCTCTCCCGCGCCTGGCGGTGGAAGCCCTCCACCAGGTTGCGCGGGCGGTCCGCGCTGGTGTCGCCGCCCCACTCGGCGAGTTCCGCCCGCTCGCCGGAGGTCGTGCTCACCAGATCGTCCACCGGAGTCTCCGGAGCGGCGAGCGCCGAGCAGAGCAGCGCGGTGTAGTGACTCGTCAGTTGCTCGACGGTCGCGCAATCGAAGAGCGTGCCGTCGTACCGGACCGTGCCGCGCAGCCCGCCGGGACCGTCGGGCCGCCAGGTCACCGCCAGGTCCAGCGCACCCAACGGCACGTCCGCCATCGCGAGCGCCACCCGCCACGGCGGCTCCTCTGCCGGCTGCCCGGCGGCGGCAGCCATCCCCTCGGGCGGGAGGCCGCCGTGCTTCTCCGCGTCGAGCACCGCCGCGCGGACGCGGCCGAGGAACGCGGCGAAGGTCGGCCCGTCCGCCCAGGAGGCCCGGATCACCGTCATGTTCGCGGCCGCACCGTCCGGCAGGTCCGCGAGGGACCCGTCCGACAGCCCGGTGGCGGTCCCGTCCGGTCCCGGTCCCGGTCCCGGTCGACCCGGGCTGGCAACGCCGACGTCGCGTACGTTGCCGTAGCGGCCCATCAGCAGCTGCCACACCGCGACGAGTGCGGTGAACCGGCTCACCCGGTGCTCGGCGCAGAGGCCGTCGAGCCGCGCGGTCACGCCGGGATCCAGCGTCAGTGCGACGCTCGACTCCACCGGTCGCCGTCCGGCGCCGCGTGCGCGATCGGTCACGAGCTCCAGTACGGGCAGGCCGTCGAGACGCTCCCGCCAGTACGCCACGCCGGCGTCGTCCATGTGTCTGTGTCGGTCACTGCTCATGACGCACTTCCTCGGCCTAGACGGTTGCCTTGCGGGGTTCGACCGGCGTGACCGTGGCGACCCGCCCCGCGTCGAGCGTCACGACGCGGTCGGCGTCCACGAGCGTGTCGCGCCGGTGGGCGATGCAGAGCACGGTGGCGCCCGCGAGTTCCGACCGGAGAGTCCGCTGGACCCGCGCGTCCGTCTCCATGTCGAGGTTCGCGGTCGCCTCGTCGATGAGGACGACCTTCGAGTTGTGCAGCACGGCCCGGGCCAGGCAGAGCAGCTGCCGCTCTCCCGCGCTCAGCCGCGCCCCGCCGATGGTGAAGACGTGCTCCAGCCCGCCGGGCAGCGCGAGCAGCCTGTCGTCGATGCCGACCGTCCCGAGGGCGGCGAGGATCTCGCCGTCGGAGAACTCCGTGAAGGGATCCAGGTTCTCCCGCAGCGTTCCGGGGAGCAGCACGGGATCCTGCGGGATCACCGCGACCCGGCTCCGCAGGTCGGTCAGGCGGATCGTGGCCACGTCGACGCCGTCGACGAGGATGCGGCCGCGGTCGCACTCCACGAACCTCAGCAGCGCGGCGAAGAGGCTCGACTTGCCGCTGCCGGTGCGGCCGACGATGCCGACCTTCGTCCCCGCCGGAACGGCGAACGAGACGCCGTCCAGCGCGGGCGGCAGGTCGTGGGCGTACCGCAGCACGACGTTCTCGAACCGGACCTCGCCCGCCGCCGGCCAGCCGGGCGGCGCCGGATCGCCCGCGGTCGTCTCGACCGGCAGCTGGGTGTAGGCGTGGACCCGTTCGAAGCCGGCCAGCCCGAGGTCCAGCATGCGGAGGCTGAGCAGGCTCATCGCGAGCGCGCCGACCAGTGCGTACGCGAAGGTGATGCCGGCGCCCGCATAACCGGGGCCGACGCCCTCGACGACCAGCAGGCCGGTGACGCCGAAGAGCACGACCGCGCCGAGCAGGTCGAGCCGCAGGTTGAAATAGCGCGACAGCGAGTTGACGGTGTAGTCGGCATGGTGGGCGACCCGCACGCGCTCGCGGAACTCGTGTTCGTATCCCGCCACACGCCGGGGCCTGCCCTCGATGGAGGTGGCGCCCTCGACGACCTCGGTGAGTGTGGAGATCACCGGCTCACGTGCCTGCTTCGACAGGCGGGAGGCCTCGACCGTGCTCGACCGGGTGCGCCGCTGCCAGCGCAGGTAGACCACCAGGACCAGGACGGTGACGATCACGGTCGGCGGTCCCAGCAGGACCAGGGCGACGGCGGGGACGACGAATCCGACGACGACCTTGAGCAGGTCCATCGTGAACTTGGGGAGTTCGAGGTCGACGGTCTCCATGTCCGCGGAGAACCGGGTGAGGATCCGCCCCGACGGCGTCCGGTCGAAGAACGTCAGGGGTGCCCGCAACACGCGCCGCAGCATGCCGTCGTGCAGGGTCATCCCGGCCGTGACGCCGCGCGAGAACGCGAACGAGAAGAGGTTGCGGTCGAGGACCAACGCGGTCAACCCGATCGCGGCGTAGACGCCCGCGTAGAAGAGGGTGTTCTCCTCCGGTCGCTCGGTCCATCGACCGAGCCACAGCGATCCGGAGCTGAGCACACCCTCGGCGAGCAGCGCCAGCCCGATCAGCACCGCCAGCAGCAGGCCGGGGGCCAGCACCCCCAGATAGTCGCGATAGGTCTGGTTGGTGATCCGCCCGGTCCGCACCGGCTCCTCGGCCGGGGCCGGCGACGCGACGGCGGCAGGCGTCTCCGGTGCCGGCGCGACCGCCGGCGCGGTCTGCGCGGCCTGCGCGGCGATGACCGGCAGCAGCTGCGGTGCCGTCGCCACGATCTCGTCGTAGCGACCCACCGCGACCACCCGGCCCTCGTCGAGCACGACGACCCGGTCCGCGCGACGGGCGTAGTCCAGCCGGTGGGTCGCGATGACCCGGGTCCGGCCGTCGAGCACGCCGGTGAAGAGCTCGTCGAGCATGGTGGTGGCCACGGCATCGTCCACCGCGCTGGTCGGGTCGTCGACGAGGTAGACGTCGCCGTCCTCGTAGCCGGCCCTGGCGAGCGCGACCCGCTGGCGCTGGCCACCGGAGAGGTTCGCGCCCCGGTCGCCGACGATCGTCGCGTCACGCGCGGGCATGACCGAGAGGTCGGCGTCGAGCGCCGTCGCGCGCAGCACCGCCGCGTAGCGCTCCGGGTCCTCCGGCGAGAAGCACCGGATGTTCTCCGCGATGCTCGCCTGCATGGTCCAGGGCCGCTGCGGGACGTGGACCACGCTGCCCGGCACCCGTAGCGTGCCGGCGACCTGGCGCAGTGTCCCGGCGAGGGCACCGAGCAGGGCGGACTTGCCGCTGCCCACCCGACCGAGCACACAGACCAGCTCGCCGCGCCCGATCGTCAGGTCGACGGGGCCGAGGCAGGGCTCGGCGTCCGATCCGCCCGGCCAGGTGAAAGTGGCGCCGGAGAGCGTGACGGACCCGGCCTCGGCACGCCCGCCCCCGGCGCGACCCACCGCTTCCGGCGCACCGAGTTCCGGCGCACCGAGTTCCGGCGCACCGAGTTCCGGCGCACCGACTTCCCGCGCATCGATCTCCGGCGCGTCGAGAAACGCGGCCACCTTGCCGACCGCCACCCGCCATTCGTTGCGCATGTCCAGATAGCGGACGAGCTCGGGCAGCTGCCCACGGAGGTTGGTCAGTACGGTGATCGCGGCGAACACGTCGGCGGCGCGCAGGGTGTTGCCGAGCGCGACGTACGTCACCAACGTGCTGGTGATCATCAGTATCGGGGCGGCCGCGTTGACGAGATAGAGCGTCGCGAGACGTCGCTGCCGCCGGATCAGGAGCTCGTTGAGCACCGCCCGCTCCCGCGTCACCACCCGCTCGGCAAAGCCCTCCCAGGCGTGCGAACGCAGACCCCGCGCCGCGCCGAGAAGCTCGGCCACCAGGCCGATGCGGGTACCGTTGGCGGCCCGGATCTTCGGCACCAGCCGGTAGACGCGGTTGTTCACCACGTTCGACAGGAACACCCCGCCGATCAGCACCGCGATGCCGACCAGCCCGGCCCAGCCGAGCAGCAGGCAGAGGATCGTGCACGAGCCGGCGATGCCCAGCGGCACCGCCCAGCCCATGTGGAAGAAGGACGTCTGCCCGACCCGGGGCGTGTCCGCGGTCGCCAGCGTGATCACCTCGCCGGACGGGTACGCGGCGCGCGCCGACCGGTCCATCCGGAGGTACTTGCGGAGCACCTGGGTACGCAGGAGCGCGGTTGTCGACTGGGCGGACTTCCACGCCTCCGACCACTGATGCTTGTGCGCGACGCCCTCGGCGACCTGGTAGGCGCCGAGGCCGGCGGCGATCAGCAGGCCCTGGGCTATCGCGGTACCGTCCTCGAACCACGAGATGAGCCAGCGGATGAGCAGCGGCCCGGCCGTCGACAGGGCGGTGTAGGCGAGGAAGACCAGCGCCGCCCACCAGAACCGCCGCCGGTAGGTGTCGTAGAGCGCCCTGCGCAGCCCGTCCCTGCCCGCGCGCCGCTCCCGGTACGCCCGCTCGAACGCGGGCCCGGTCCGCTCGAGGTGGTCGTACGGCGGCGGCACCAGGCTGTCGGAGAGCTCGATGCTCCGCCTCGTCCCCGTGTCGACCAGGGCCGACGGCCACCGGATGAAGACCCGCGAGAGAATGCCCGCGGTTCCCTCCCGGCTCGCGCCGCCGTCCATGCCCGTGTGCACCATGGACTCTCTCTTCCGTTTTCCGCGTTCCGGCACGTCAGAACCCCGCGGCCTACTCCGTCGGGCCGGTCAGCGGGGCGAAGCCGTACGCGTCTTCGAGCGCGTGCCGCGCCGCCGCAGACAGGTAGCCGCGCATCACCCCGAACTCCCGCTCCCGGCTGCGCCGTCGCGACTCCGCGAACCGGGGACGCTGCTCCAGCCAGTTGGCGACGGTCACGGCGGCGAGGTCGGCGTACTGCGCGTCGGTGACGCCGACGGTCTCACCCGCCCGCGACTCGAGCAGGAAGGGCGGGCCGTCGAAAGCGGCGTCGAAGATGCTGCCCCGGGTCAGGGTCCCGAACAGGTAGGCGATGATCTCCGCCTCTTCCCCGATGAGAGCACGGACCTCGGGCCGCTCCCCGTGCTCGACCGTCCCGGTCGGGAAGATGTCGGTGCCGTACACGGAATGGAAGAGGCCGGCGTCGCACAGTGCCGCCCGCTCGCCCCAGCTCAGCAGCAGGTCGTGCACCCCCTTGAGGTGTGCGAGGAGGTCGGCGCCCGAGTGCGCAGTCTCGCCCGTACCGTGGCGTTCGAGAAACGCGATCTTGTCCGGGTAGCTCGCGGCCGTGGTCACGTCGTCCCCGGTGCCGCGGCGGCGGACAGGTTGTCGTAGCAGGCCGCTCCCATGGCGACCAGCAGTTTGCGCGGGCCGACGAAGCTCGACCGGCCGTGCGACATCGCCATGTTGTCCACCAGCAGGACGTCCCCGGTCCGCCAGGGAAAGGCGACGGTCTCCTCCGCGTACGCCTGCCGGATCGCCGCGAGATCGGCCGCGTCGATCGGGCTGCCGTCGCCGAGATAGGCGTTACGCGGCAGGTCGGCCTCGTCCATCATGTCGAGCAGGGCGACGCGGGTCGCCTCCTTCAGGTTCGACACGTGGAAGAGGTGCGCCTGGTTCATCCACACCGGCCTGCCGGTCTCGGGATGGGTGGCGACGGCCTGGCAGGTCTCGACGGTGCGCAGCACGCCGTCGTCGAGCCACTCGAAGGCGATGTTCCGCCGGCGGCAGAAGTCCTCCACCTCGGCGGGCTCGCGGGTGGCGAACGCGTCCTGCCACGAGACGCCGAGACCCGCACGGTAGTTGCGCACGTAGCGCACGCCGTGCCGGGTGAACCGCTCCCGCACGCCGGCCGGGATGCGGTTGTGCACCGCGTGGCTGTCGGCCAGCGGCGTCTCGCCACCGCCCCGGGCCGGAAGGACCGAGTAGAACCAGATCCGCAGCGGCCACGTCGTCGTGTAGCTCATCTCGTTGTGCTGCGGGATGACCTCGCTCGCCGGGTACTCGGTGGAGGTGTAGACGTCACCGACCTTGCTGCGCGGCGTCGAGCCGTAGGTGTACTCGGCCAGTTCGTCGTCGAAGACCCGGACCACCCGGGCGAAGACCGACTCGTCCGGTACGTCGAACCCGCGCAGCAGGCAACCGCCCGCCGTACGCAGCCGGTCGCGTACCAGGTCGGCGTGTGCCGTGGCCCACCCGACGGGGTCCGTCCCGGGCCCGATCGCCTCGAAGACGGCCACCCTCCGGCCCGGAAAGAGGAATGATTCGCGCACGGTGTGCGCGTCGCCGCCACCGGTCACGACTCTTCCCCGGATCCGGTCGAACCTTGCGCCGCCATGTGCGCCACGAGACTGCGCGGCCGCATGTCCGTCCAGTTCGCGTTGATGTAGTCGATGCAGGACGTCCGGTCGGCCGCACCGTGCACGACGGTCCAGCCCGGCGGAACCGGCCCGATCTGGGGCCACAACGAATGCTGACCCTCGTCGTTCACCACGACGAAAAACTGTCCATCCGGATCGTCGAACGGATTCATGACGACGCCCTACCTCGTTTCGGGATCAACTCGACAGGCAAGCTGCCGTAGCCACGAAGAAATGTGGAGTACAGCGGTGTGGGTTCGCCGCGCGACTGGACGCTGTCGACGGTCCTGCGCAACGTCGTGAGCACGGCGCCTACCTCGGCCCTGCCGAGGTAGGCGCCGAAGCAGAAGTGCGGGCCGTATCCGAGCGAGAGGTGCGGGTTGGGTGCGCGCCCGAGATCGAAGGTGTCGGGATCGGCGAACACCTCGGCGTCCCGGTTGGCCGAGGTGTTCCACCCGGTGACGATGTCGCCCTTTCGCACCGTGTGACCGCCGACCCGGACGTCGGTACGGGCGATGCGCCCGACGTGCATCACCGGTGTGGTCCAGCGGAGCACCTCGTCCACGGCGGTCGCCATCCGCACCCGTCCGGAGCCGAGCGACTCCCACTGCTCGGGGTGGCCGGTCAGCGCGAGTACCCCACCGACCATGGCGAGCCTGCTGGTCTGGTCGCCGGCGAGGATGAGTCCGTAACAGTTGACCACCAGTTCGTCGATGGTCATCGGCCGGCCGTCGACGACGCAGCTCGCCATCGCGCCCATGAGGTCGTCCGTCGGACGGCGGCGGCGTTCGTCGGCGACGTCCTGGCAGTACAGCAGCAACTCGTTGCGCGCGGCCCAGGCCTGTTCGTCGGTCTGGTCGGCCTCGTCGGAGCTGAGCGCCTCCCGGCTGAGCCCGAGCAGCATGTCGTGGTCGGCGGCCGGGATCCCGATCAGGTCGCAGATGGTGCCCATCGACACCCGTTCCGCGACGTCCCGGGCGAAGTCGACCTCGCGCCTCTCCGCCGCCTCCCGGAGCAGCGCGTCGACACGATCCTGAAGCCGGTTGACGATGAGTTCGCGGCTGCGCGGGCTGAACGCCTTCACCAGGATCGCGCGCATCGCGCTGTGCCGGGGCGCGTCGGTGAGCGCCAGCATCATCCCGGCGGCCGGATCGCCGTGCGGCTTGTGCAGGGAGGTCAGCATGTTGCCGTGGTGGGAGCTGAACCGCTCGTCGTCCTGGTAGAAGGCCCGGACGTCCGCGTGCCGCGAGAGCACCCAGAACGGCGGGCCGTGCCCGGTCTCCGGGTGCAGGTGGACCGGGGCCTCGGTCCGGAACCGGCGCCACATCTCGTCGGTGTCCGAGCGGACGAACGTCTCGGGATCGGCGAGGTCGATCGCGGAGAGATCCCCGTCGAGGAGGCCGGGTGTCATACCGGGTCCCCCTCTCCCGCCGACGACAGCACCTGTGCCGGGGTCGGCGCCGTGAACAGGCTCCGTACCGGCAGCTCCAGGCCGATCTCCTTGCGCAGCCGGCTGACCAGCCGGATCGCCTTGAGGGAGTTGCCGCCGAGGTCGAAGAAGTTGTCGTCGATGCGGACCTGTGGCACCGCGAGCACCTCCGCGAAGATCTCGCAGAGCGCGGCCTCGCGGGGTGTACGCGGCAGCCGGCCCGACGCCGGTGACGGGGCGGCCCCGGTCGGCTCCCTCCGGAGGCCGGGCAACGCCCGGCGGTCGACCTTTCCGTTGGGCGTCAGCGGAAGCCGATCGAGCCGGACGACCGCGGTGGGCACCATCCACTCGGGAAGCGTCGCGCCGGCATGCGCCCGCAGCGCCTCGGTCGGCAGGCCGGCGCCCTCCGCGGCGACGACGTACGCGACGATCTGCCGCTCGCCGTCGACCTCCTCGGCGAGCACGGCCACCTCCCGGACGTCGGGGTGCCCGGCGACCACGGTCTCGATCTCGCCGAGTTCGACCCGGTAGCCACGGATCTTGATCTGGTCGTCGGCCCGCCCGAGGAACTCGAGCTCGCCGTCCGGCCGGGTCCGGGCAAGGTCGCCGGTGCGGTACATCCGCTCGCCGGGCGGCCCGAACGGATCCGGCACGAACCGTTCCGCGGTCAGCCCCGGCCGGTTGAGGTAGCCGCGGGCCAGGCCGGGACCGGCGAGGTACATCTCGCCCGGCACGCCGACCGGGACCCGGGCACAGGACGGGTCGAGCAGGTACACCCGCATGTCCTGCCTCGGGCGGCCCAGCGGCGCGGGCCGGTCGGGCCGCCACTCCGGGGTCAGCACCGCATGCGTCACGATCAACGTCGTTTCGGTCGGCCCGTACATGTGCCGGATCACCGTGTCCGGGCATCGTTCGCGCACCCGGGCCAGCGCGCCCGGATTGACCACGTCGCCGCCGGTCGAGACCTCGCGCAGCGGAGCGAACACCTCGGGCGCGGTGTGCGCGACGGCGGCGAAGAGGCCGGCGGTGAGGCTGACGGCGGTGAGCCGGTGTGCCTCGATCAGCGACCGCAGCACGTTGGCGTCGACGTATCCGGGTGGAGCCACCACGACCTGCCCGCCGTTGAGCAGCGGAACCCACAGCTCGTAGGTGGACAGGTCGAACGCGTGCGGGGAGTGCAGCAGGACGCGCCCGTGGCTGCTGCTCGGCTGCCAGCAGGGGTCGGCGGCGAAGTGGGCGACCGCCGCCTGGCTGATCGCCACCCCCTTCGGCGAGCCGGTCGAACCGGAGGTGTACATGACGTACGCCAACTGGGCGGCTGCCGCCCGGCCGTGCGGGCGGGGCGGGACGGTGCCCTCGGGCACGGTGCCACCGCACTCGTCCACCTGGCACAACCGTGCGGAGTGCCGGGGAACCGCCGGCAGCATCGCGCGGTCGACCAGCAGCACCTCGGCGCCGACATCGGCGAGGATGAACTCCATGCGGGTCGCCGGATAGTCGGCGTGCAGCGGCACGTAGACGCCGCCGGCCTTGAGGATCGCGAGGAGTGACACGACGAGGTCGGCCGAGCGCTCCTGGAGCACGGCGACCATCGACTCCGTACGGACCCCGAGGGTGGCGAGCCTGGCTGCCAGCAGGTCGGCACGGGCGTCGAGCTCCCGGTAGCTCAGCGTGACGTCTCCGGCGACCACCGCGACCGCGTCCGGCGTCCGGCGGACCTGAGCCGCGAACGTCGCGGCCAGTCCGGCTTTCTCGCGCGTACGCACCGATGCTCCGTCGCCGGCCGGTGCCACGGGGCTCACGTGCCGACCGCCTTCGCGATCACGGTGAGCAGCTCCTCCGCCTCGTCGATGAGGTACATGTGCGGACCGTCGAACTCGATCAGGGCGAAGCTCCCGGTGCTGGCCCTGCTCCAGCCGCGCGCCTCGCCGGCGCTCACCACCGGGTCACGCCGACCGCGCAGCGCGGTGACCGGGACGCCGAGCGGCTCGCCCGCCGGGGCGACGTACCTCTCGTGGCTCTCCATGTCGGCCCGCAGCGCGGGAAGGATCAGCTCGCGCAGCTCCGGCACGGCGAGGGCCTCGTGGTCGTAGCCGATGTCCTCACGGACCCGGCGCACCAACTCGTCGTCGGAGCCGGTCGCCCACCGTGCCCGCGGCGCCCACGGGCTCTGCGAGCCGCTCGGGAACAGGTGCACGAGCTGCGGACCGTCGGCACGGGACAGCCGCCGGGCGAGTTCGAACGCCACGATGGCGCCGAAACACTGCCCGAAGAGCGCCACGCGCTGCCCGGCACCTGCCGAGACGACCTCGGGGAGCAGCATCTCGACGGCTGCCCCGACATCGCCGGGTGGATCCTCGTCGATCCGCCACTCGCGCCCCGGCAACTGCGGTGCGAGTATCTCCAGGCCGTCCGGGGCGATCTTCCGCCAGGGATGGAAGAACGACGCACCCGAACCGGCAAATCCCAGGCACACAAGGATCGTGTGACTCAATCCTGCCCCCGTTGTACTGTCGAAATGCCTTACCGTGATCGTGGCGGCGACCTTGCCCGCACGGATCCGTGTGTGCGGCACCGTTGCACGGCGCTCTAACAGATTCCTAACAACGCACCCCCGGACGCGTTAAAGATCGTGATCCCGCCGCAGGGGCACACACGGACGCAGGTTGGGGTATAGGCTCCCGACCCCGAAACCTCAGGCGATCTATTTGATCTTCAGTGGAGTTACCAGTGCGTTTCGGTCTGCTGGGGCCTGTCGAGGTTCGACGTGAGGGACGGCCGGTTGCCGTGGGGCGGGGGCGGGAACGCTCGGTGCTCGCGGCGCTGCTGCTCGACGCCGACAGGTTGGTCCCGACCACCCGTTTGATCGACCTCATGTGGCAGCGGCCACCCACCGCGGCCAAGGCCCAGGTACACAACATCATCAGCCGACTGCGTCAGCGCCTGGGTGTCGACGAGTTGATCGTGTCCCGGCCGGGCGGCTACGAGCTGCGGCTGGGCCGACACGAGCTCGACCTCGTCGAGTTCCGCCGCCTGGTCGAGCACGGGCGGCAGGCCGGCGAGGGCGGCCCGCCCGATCGGGCGGTCACCGTCCTGGGCGAGGCCCTGTCCCTGTGGCGCGGCCCCGCTCTCGCCGACGTGGTGGAGGAGTTCGCTGCGGACGTCCGGGACGCGCTCGCGGAGGAGCGACTCGCCGCGCTCGAGACCTGGCTGGGCGCGAAGGTGGCCATGGGCTCCTACGACGAGGTGATGCGGGTGATCGCCCCGTTGCTCCGTGAGCACCCGTACCGCGAACGGCTGCACGAGGTCAACATGATCGCACTGGCCGGCGCCGGCCGGCGCGCGGACGCGCTCGCCGCCTACCAGCAGGCGTACAGCACCCTGACCGAGGACCTCGGTGTGGAGCCGGGGCAGCCGTTGCAGGCCCTTGCCCGGCGGATCCTCTGCGGGGAGAACGTCGTACCGTCCGACACTCCCGAACGGCCGGTGCCCCGCCAGCTTCCGCCGGCAGCCGCCGCCGTCGCCGGTCGCGACGCGCTGATCGACGAGGTGTGCGGTGCGCTGCGACGGCCCGAACCGGCAGGGCCGGCGGTGGTGCTGGTCGGCCCGGGTGGCGTGGGCAAGACGACGGTGGCGCTGGCGGTCGCGCATTCGCTCGGGGACCGCTTCCCGGACGGCCAGCTCTTCGCCGACCTGCACGGGACCCGGCAGTCGCCGGCCGACCCGCACGACGTCCTCGGCCGGCTGCTGCGCGCCCTGGGGGTGGACGGGACCGACCTCCCGGACGACCGCGAGGAGCGGATCGCGACGTACCGCAGCCATCTGGCGGACCGGCGGATACTGGTGGTGCTCGACGACGCGGCCAGCGAGGCGCAGGTCCGGCCGCTGCTGGCCGGCGCATCCGGGTCCGCCACCCTGGTCACCTCCCGGCGGCAGCTCGGCGCGCTGGTCGGTACGGCGCGGTGGACGGTGCCGATGCTGTCACCGGAGTCCGTCATTCGGTTGCTCGCCCAGCTGATCGGTGTGGAGCGGGTCGCCGGTGCGCCGGAGACCGCCGCGGCGATCGGCAGGCTGTGCGGGCACCTTCCGCTGGGGATCTGCGCCGCCGCCGCCCGGCTCTCGCTGCGTCCCGAGTGGACGCTGGAGGACTTCCGGCGCCGGCTGGCCGGGCAGCACCGCCGGCTCGACGAGCTGACCGTCGGCGATCTGAACGTGCGGGGCAGCATCGAACTCAGCTACCGGGCGCTGGACGCGCCGGTACGCCGCCTGTTCCGGCTGCTCGGACTCGTCGAGGCGCCGGACTGGCCCGCCTGGGTGGCGCGGCAGCTGCTCGGGGCGGAGGCCCCGGTACCGATCGAGATGATGCTGGACACGCTGGTCGACGTGCATCTGGTCGAGCCGCTCGGCCGCGACGCGGTGGGCCAGCTGCGGTTCCGGCTGCACGACCTGGTCGCGGAGTTCGGCCGGGAACGTGCCATGGCCGAGGAGGGCCCGGCGGTGCTCGCCAGGGTGCAGTCGGCGCTGCTGTGCGGCTGGCTCCCCCTGGCCGCCGACGCCGACGAACGCGTGGACCACGGCGTGGCGCTGGACCACGGCGTGGCGCCGGCCGGCGGGCTGGCCTGCCCGCCCGCGTCCGGGGTGACGCGCGCCGAGGCCGCGGCGCCCCGGGAGATGCCGGCCGAGTGGTTCGAGGTCGAGCGGGTCAGCCTGGTCGCGGCCGTCGATCAGGCGTGCCGGCTCGGCGACGCCGGCCTCGCCGCCGGGCTCTCGTTACGGCTCGCCGGCTTCCTGACGATGCGGTCCTACGACGACGACCTCGAGCACACGCTCTGTGCCGCGGTCGCCTGCGCTCGGGCCAGCGGCCAGAACCGCCTCCTGGTACGCCTGCTCGGTGCCCTGTTCGTCATGCGGTCGCGGCGCCACCAGTACGGCGAGTTGCCGGCGATCGCCCTGGAGGAGCTGAGCATCGCGCGCCAGCTCGGTGACCGGGGAAGCGAGCTGCGGGCGCTCAACCACGCCGGGCTGGCGGCGCGGATGCTGGACCGGTTCGCCGAGGCCGCCGACTGGCTGCACCAGGCCCTGGAGGTGTCCCGCCGGGCCGACGTCGCGCCACGGCTACGGTCCGAGGCACTGGACGCCCTCGCCAGCCTGCACGCCGACCTCGGCCGGCCGGAGCGGGCGTTGCCGCTGCTCGAGGAGGCCCTGGCGCTGGGTTCGGCCACGAGCAGCCGGGCCATGGCGACCCACCTGCGCGACTACGGCCGCAGACTCATGGACGTCGGCCGCTTCGCGGACGCCGAACGCGCCCTGGCGGACGCTCTCGCCGCCAGCCGCAGGCTCGCGGACGACCGGGGTTCGGCGTGGGTCGAACAGGCGCAGGCCGACCTCGACATCAGGCTGGGGCGGTGGGCGGCGGCCGCGGCCCGGCTCGACCGGTCGCTGCGGGTCCAGCAACGGGTCGGCGACCGCGAGGGCATGGGAGAGGTGCTGCGCTCCAGCGGCGACCTCGCCGCCGGTCAGGGGGAGCCTCGGCGCGCCGTCGAACCCCTGCGCCAGTCCCTCGGGATCTGGCGCCGGCTCGGTGCCTCCCTCCAGGAGGCGGGCACGCTCGCTCGGCTGGACCGCGTCTTCTCCGCCATGGGAGAGCGGGAGGCGGCGACCGTCTGCCGCCGCGACTACCGGGACATCCTCGCCCAGCTCGGCCTCGACCAGACCGTGCTGCGCCTGCCGGCGCTGCCCGGTTAGCGAGGTCAGCCCCGCTCCGGCCGGCCTGTTAGCGCGCTGTTAGCGGCGCTGCGTAGCGTGCCGTCCCGTTGATCCACGAAGATCGCTAGTAGTCACGGGGTGTACGACGCGATGATTTCGTTCGATGGGTCCGGCGGCAGCGTGCGTGCCGTCCCGACCGCTTCCGCCCGACCCTCCTCGTCGCCCGACGTCCCGGGCACGACGAGGGAAAGCGCCAGATGACCGCCGGGCCGGAGGCGGAACCCACAGCTCCATCGCCCGCTTCGCCATCGCCCTCTCCCGGGGTGGGCCCGGACGCCCGGCTCGACGCCATGTCGCCGGCGAAACGGGCACTCTTCGAGAGGCGCCTCGCCCGCCGCCGTACCCGGCCGGACGACGAGATCGTCCCGGTGCCGAGAAGCGCGGAGATTCCGCTCTCCTCGGCGCAGCGGCGCCTCTGGTTCATGGACCAGCTCAGCCCGGGCAGCGCGATGTTCAACGTGCCGGTGGCGCTGCGCCTCACCGGGCCGCTGCGGCTCGACGTCCTCACCGACGCCCTGCGGACGCTCTTCGCCCGGCACGAGTCGCTGCGCACCGTCTTCGCCACCGGCGCCACCGATCCCGTCCAGCGGATCCTGCCCGAGCTGGAGGTCGACCCCACACCGGTGCCGCTCGATCCGGGCGCCGAGCTCGAGACCGTGCTGGCGGCGGAGGCGGCCCGGCCGTTCTCCCTGGAACACGGGCCGCTGGTGCGCACCAGGCTGATCCGCCTCGCCGACGCCGACCACGTCCTCCTGGTGACCCTGCACCACAGCGTCTGCGACGGGCTCTCCGTCGGCATCGTCGTCGGCGACCTGCTCGCCCTCTACCGGGCCGGCGCGACGGGCGCCGGGGCCGGGCTGGCCACACCACCGGTGCAGTACGCCGACTACGCCGGGTGGGAGGCGCGCCCGTCCCGGGCCGCGGCCCTCGCCGAGGATCTCGAGTACTGGCGCGGCAACCTGCGCGGTGCCCCGCCCGTCATCGAGCTTCCGCTGGACCACCCACGGCCGGCGACGCAGAGCTTCCGCGGCGCCTGCCACCGGTTCACGCTGCCGTTCGAGGTCTGGAAGCCCGTCCAGCAGCTCGCACAGAGCCGGCGGACCACACCGTACGTGGTGCTGCTCGCCGGGTTCGCGGGACTGCTGTCGCGCTATTCGGCCGACGACGAGGTGTGCGTGGCGACGCCGGTCGCCAACCGGCCGCGCGTCGAGCTGGAAAAGGTGGTCGGCTTCTTCACCAACTCGATCGCGCTGCGCGTCGACACCTCCGGCGACCCGACGTTCGAGGAGCTGGTCGACCGGACCCGCGAGGTGGTGCAGCACGGTCTCGCGCGCAGCGGCGTGCCGTTCGAACGCGTCGTCGAGGCCGTCGACCCGGTCCGCAGCCTCGGTCATGCGCCGGTGGCGCAGGTGAGCTTCGCGATGGTCGACGACCCGGCCTTCGACACCGAGGTCGGCGGCGTGCGCATCCGCCCGGTCGCGGTGCACACCGGTGCGGCCAAGTACGACCTCACGCTCGAGCTGTGGCCCGGCGCCGACGACAGGCTGCACGGCACCGTCGAGTACGCCACCGACCTGTTCGAGGAGGCGACCGTCGCCCGGCTGGTGGCGCACTTCGGGTCGCTGCTGGACACCCTTGCCGCCGCGCCCGACATGCCGGTCCCGCACGCCCGCCTGGTCTCCGACGCCGACATGCGCGAGCTGGTCGCCGCCGCCAACCGCGCGGTCGCCGGCACCGGACCCGCCGGCACCGGACCGTCCGCCACCGAGCTGATCGAGCGGCAGGCGCGGGAGACACCGGAACTCGCCGGGCAGCTCCGCTCGGCGGACCGGCTCGCGTGCGCGTTGCGCGCCGAGGGCGCCGGGCCGGGCACCAGGGTGGGTCTGCTGCTGGAGCGGGACACGAGGCTGGCGGTCGCCGCGCTCGCGACGCTCCGCGCGGGCGCGGCGTACCTCTGGATCGACGTCGCCGATCCCGAGGCACGGCGCGCGGAGGCTCTCGCCGACGCCGACGTACGGGTCGTGGTCACCGACCGTGCGCACGCCGGGTCGCTCCGCACGGACGTCCGCGTGGTGCCGGTCGACCACGTCGGCGACGGCGTGGTCGGACCGCCGGCACGGCCGCTTCCGGCACACCCGGCACACCTGCGGCACGTGCCGGGATCCGGGGCGCTCGTCAGCACCCACGGAGAACTCGCGCGCCACGTCGCGGAGGTCATCGGCACCGGAGACCTGCTCACGGCTCTCGTGCCACCGGGCCGGCTCGCCGGCACGTCACGCCTGGTGCTCGACCCGACGCTCACGCCCGTCGGCCCCGGCATGGTCGGCGAGCTCCACGTCGGTGCCGCAGGTGGCTACCACGACCGGCCGGCGCTCACCGCCGAGCGGTTCGTGCCCGATCCGTTCGCCACGACTCCGGGCGGCCGCCTGTACCGCACCGGCGAGATCGTCCGGCTGCGGGCCGACAACGGGATCGAACACCCGCCACGACCGGAGCGCGCCGCCGGCCCCGCCGACAGGACCCCGGTCGCCGGCTTCACGGCACCCGCGACGCCCCTCGAAGAGCGCATCGCCGCGGTCTGGGCGGAGGTGCTCGGCGTGCCCTCGGTGAGCCGGGACGCGAGCTTCGGCACGCTGGGCGGCCACTCCCTGCTGGCGACCCGCGCGGTGGCGCGGCTGCGCGACGCGCTCGGGATCGACCTGCCGTTGCGGGTGTTCCTCCGGGCCGACACGCTCGCCGACCTGGCGGCGGCCATCGACGGTCTGGAGGGCCGGCCGGCACGGCCGGCGATCGGGGCCGCCACGCGGCCGGGACCGGCACCGCTGTCGTACGCACAGGGACGCCTCTACTTCCTCCACCGGCTGGCCGGGGAGAGTTCGTTCTACAACGTGCCGATCGCCTTCCGGCTCGACGGTGCACTGGACCGCGACGCCTTCCGGGCGGCATTCGCCGCGCTCTGGGAGCGGCACGAGGGGCTGCGGACCCGCTTCCCGGCGCCCGACGGCGACCCGGTGCAGGAGATCATGTCCGCGTCGGGCGCCCCCTACACCGAGCTGGACCTGCGCGCCGAGCCGGATCCGCACGCCCGGCTCGACGGGATCCTCGACGAAGAGGCCCGGCAGCAGTTCGACCTCGCGGCCGGGCCGCTCGCGCGCGGCGTCCTGGCGCGGCTCGGCCCGGACGCGCACGTGTTCGCCCTGACGCTGCACCACGTCGTGTCGGACGGCTGGTCGGTCTCGGTCCTCCTGGACGAGCTGATGACGCTCTACCGCGCCTTCGCCGCGGGCGAGCCGTCCCCGCTCACGCCCCTGCCGGTCACCTACGTCGACTACACCCACTGGCAGCGCTCCTGGCTCACCGGCGCGGAGCTGGAGACGCAGCTCGACTACTGGCGCACGCAGCTCGCGGATGTGCCGACACTGCACCTTCCGACCGACCGGCCGCGCCCCGCGGTGCAGACCTACCGGGGCGCGCGCCACCGGATGACCTGGTCGCCGGAGCTGTCCCGGGCAATCGGCGAGCTGGGCCGGCGCGAGGGCGTGTCGCTGTTCATGGTGCTGCTGGCCGGGTTCGACGTGCTCCTGGCGCGGAGCAGCGGGCAGCGGGACGTCACCGTCGGCACCCCCGTCGCCAACCGCACGGCGACGGAGCTCGAGGGACTCGTCGGGTGCTTCGCCAACACCCTCGCGCTGCGGGTGGACCTCTCCGGCGACCCCGACTTCGCCGAGGTGCTCCGGCGGGTCCGGACGACCGCGCAGGACGCGTACGCCCACCAGGACGTCCCGTTCGACCTGGTCGTCGACGCCGTCGCGCCCGAGCGGAGCCTGAGCCACTCACCGCTGTTCCAGGTGCGCTTCGCATTACAGAGCCAGCCTCGTGACGATCCGGATCCCGGGTCGGGGCTGCGGCTGGAGATGCTCCACCGGGAGCAGCGGACCGCGCGCTTCGACCTGGTCGTGGACGTCTGGGAGACCGGGGCCGGCCTGGAGGGCGTCGTCGAGTACAGCACCGATCTCTTCGACGAGGCGACCGTCGCGGCCCTGATGACCCGGTACGAGGTGCTCCTCGAACGGCTCGTGCACGACCCGGCCGGGCGCGTGTTCGGCGTCGACCTGCTCTCCCCCGCCGACCGTCGGCGGCTCGACGCGCTCAGCCGTGGCCCCGAGCCGGCCGCCGGGGCGGACGAGCTGACGTTCGTGCGGCGGTTCCACGAGCAGGCGGCCCGACGGCCGGACGCGCCCGCGGTGACCTGTGGCGAGGTGACGCTCTCGTACGGGGAGCTGCGGCGGCGGGCCGGTGGGCTGGCACGCGTGCTCGCGGCCCGGGGCGTCGCACCGGAGGCGCTGGTCGGCGTCCACCTCGACCGGGGCGTCGACCTCGTCGTCGCGATCCTCGCCGTGCTCGAGGCCGGCGGCGCCTACCTGACGCTCGACCCCGGATATCCGGACGAGCACGTCGCGGCGATCGTCCGCGACGCGCGGCCGGCTCTCGTACTCACCTCGCGGACCCGCGCCGGGTCCGCCCCGGCCGGCGCGCTCCCGCTGGAGGACGTCGCCGGGGGGCCGGGTGCGGACGTGATGGTCGCCGTGGCACCGGACCATCCGGCGTACGTGGTCTACACTTCCGGCACCTCCGGCACGCCCAAGGGCGTCGTCGTGACACACCGGGGGCTCGCCGGCTATCTCTCGGCGCTGCCCACCGCCCTCGAGCTACCCGCCGGGCCGGCCTTCCTGCACACCGCCTCGTTCGCGTTCTCGTCATCGGTGCGGCAGCTCGCGGTCCCGCTCGCGCTCGGCGGTCGGGTCGTCATCGCCGAACGGGAGCATCTCGCCGCCGCCGACCGGCTGCTCGGCCACGCGGCCGCGCACGACGTCGACGTCCTGGACCTGGTGCCGTCCCACCTGCGGGCCGTCGAGCCGGCGATGGCGCGCGGCGACTGGCGGCCGCGTGTCCTGCTGACCGCGAGCGAGCCGCTCCGCACCGACCTGGCGGAGACGGTCCGGCGGGCGCCGGGCGAGTCGCCGCGGTGGGTGAACATGTACGGCCAGACCGAGACCACCGGCATCGTCGCGACCGCCCCGGTCGGGGCCGAACGGGAGGGTCGCGGCGCGGTCGTGCCGCTCGGCCGGCCGATCCCCGGCGCGCGGGTGTACGTCGTCGACGACGACCTGCGGCCGGTGCCACCCGGCCATCCCGGTGAGCTCCTCGTCGGCGGTACCGGCCTCGCCCGCGGCTATCTCGGCGACCCTGCCCGGACCGCGGAGCGCTTCGTCCCCGACCCGTTCGGCCCGCCCGGCGGGAGGCTGTACCGCACCGGTGACCGGGGACGGTTCCTGCCGAGCGGGAAGGTGGAGTTTCTCGGGCGCGTGGGCGACCAGGTGAAGGTGCGGGGCCACCGGGTCGAGCCGCAGGATGTCGCCTCGGTGCTGTCGGCGCTCGACGGCGTCGGCGAGTGCGAGGTGCTCTGCGTCGAGGAGAGCGCCGACGACCGGCGGCTCGTCGCGTACACGGTGCTGCGCGGCACCGCGACGGCGACGAGCCTGCGGGCGGCGCTGCGGGAGCGGCTCCCCGGCTACATGGTGCCGACGCTGCAGCCGGTCGACGCGCTGCCGAGGCTGCCCAACGGCAAGGTCGACCGCGGGGCGCTGCTCGCCGGGTCGCGCCCGCGGCCGGCGGCGGAGGCTGCCGGGAAGGCGGTCCGGCCGTCCGGTGCCGCGACCCGGGCCAGGGTCGCGGAGACGCTGACCGCCATCTGGCAGGAGGTCCTGCACCGGCAGGACGTGCACCCCACCGACGACTTCTACGAGCTCGGCGGCGACTCGCTGCACGTCATCCGCGTCGTCGACCGGGCGCGCAACGCGGGCATCTCCATCACGCCGGCCCAGTTCATCGCCAACCCCACCATCGCCGGCCTCAGCAGCCTGGTCGCCGGGAGGGCCGGGGCGGCGGCACCGGAGACCGCGCGGGCCGGCGAGGATGCGGAGATCCCGCTGCTGCCGACGCACCACGCCTTCCTGCGGCGGAACTTCGAGGATCACCACCTCTACACCCACGTGTTCATGTTCGAGCCCGCCACTCCCCTCGACCCGGCGCTCATGGAACAGGCCGTGCGGCGCCTGGTCGCGCACCACGAGGCGTTGCGGATCAGCTTTCCGCGCGACGGCGGGACCTACCGGATCGCCGTACGGGAGCCGTTCGACCCGGCGCCGTTCACCAGCGTCGACCTCTCCGCCCTCGACCCGGCCGCCCAGGACGCCGCGTTCACGCGCCTGGACCGGACGTTGCACCGCAAGCTCGACTACGGCAACGGGCCGCTGCTCCAGTTCGCGCTCGTACGCTTCGGGCGGGGACGGCCGGACCGGTTCGTCGCGATCGTCCACCACCAGCTGATGGACAACAGTTCCTGGGGTGTGCTCCTCGACGACCTGCAGGCCGCCTACACCGCGCTCGCCGCGGGGACCGAACCGGCGTTGACGCCGGCCACCGCGTCCTTCGGGGCGTGGGCGCGCAACCTGGCCGCGCTCGCCCGTTCCCGCGAGTTGGACGCCGACATCGCCTACTGGACCAGGCTCGCCATGCGGCCCGTACCCCGGATGCCGCTCGACTTCCCCGACGGCGGCAACCGGATGCCGGCGGAGCAGACCGTCACCGTCCGGCTCGGCGCGACCGACACGGCGGCACTACGCCGGATGATGCCGCGCCGGTACGGGTTGTCGCTCAACGACGCGCTCCTCGCGGCCGTGCTCCGCGGTTACGGCGAGTGGGCGGGACAGGACGCCATCCTGGTCGACATGGTCGCCCGGGGCCGCGAACTCGGCGGCGACCTCGACCTGTCCCGGGCCATCGGCCGCTTCTCGGTGACCGCGCCACGACTGCTGGAGCTGCCGCAGGGCGCCGGCCCCGACGCCCTGCTCGCGTCGGTCGCCGAGCAGGTCCGGGCCATGCCGCGTGGTGGGCTCGGCTACGGCCTGCTCCGCCACCTCGACGGCTTCCCCGCGATCGGCGAGCTCCTCGGCCCCCTCGACGGACCGGACATCCTGCTGAGCAACTGGGGCGAGCTCGACCAGATCTTCGACGAGTCCGCGCTACTCGGCCCGCCGGCCGACGACCTGTGGCGCTCGCCGGGTAACGGTGGGGCACAGCCGGACCTGGCGCGGATGCACCGGCTCGTGATCAACGCCGGCATCACCGGCGGCGAGCTCGAACTCAACTGGCGTTACAGCGCCGACCTGCACCGCCGGGAGAGCATCGACCGGCTCGCCGCCCTCGTGACGCAGACCCTCGCGGAGTTCGCGCGAGTCGGGTCCGGCGACGGCGTCGTGCCACCGAGGCCCGACGGGCGCACGGTCTGACCATCCGCACCGGACACACCCGGAGAAGACACCATGAACGAACTGCCCTTCAAGGTCGTCCTCAACGAGGAGGAGCAGTACTCCGTCTGGCCTGCCCAGCGCGCCAACCCGGCGGGTTGGCGTGACGAGGGCACCCGCGGGACCCGGGACGAGTGCCTCGACCACATCGAGTCCGTCTGGCGGGACATGCGCCCGCGGACCGTCCGGCTGCGCGCCACGGACGGGGCCTGACCGTGGCTGATCTCCTGAGCGACGAGTTGCCCCTGCCCGCCGGGGTGGCGGACGCCTATCCGCTGTCGGTCGCGCAGGCCGGGATGGTGCACCACGCGCTTCTGGACCCGGGTGCGCTCCCCTACCACAACGTGCACGGCTGGGGCGTCGACCTCCCCGTCGACCTCGAGCTGCTCCGACGCGCCGTGAACGACGTCTCGGCCCGGCATCCCGTGCTGCGTACGTCGTTCGACTTCACCTCCCACGACGAGCCGGTCCAGCTGGTGCACCACGACGCCGTGCTGCCGCTCCTCGTCGTGGACATCCGCGGGATGGCCGACGAGGAGGCCGAGCGGACCCTGCACGCGTTCTGGCGTGCGGAGCTGACCCGGCCGTTCGACCTCGCCCGGCCACCGTTGCTGCGCCTGGGCGCGCACCGGCGCACCGATCGGATGTTCTACCTGACAATCACCGACCACGCGATCCTCGACGACGCGAGCCGGGAGGCGGTGCGGGCCGAGATCGTCGGCCGCTACCGGCGCCTGCTGGCGGACCCGGACGCGCCGGCCGACCCGCCGGCGCCGGCCGCGTTCCGCGAGTTCGTGGCCGTGGAACGGCAGATCGCCGCCGACCCGGCCGAGCGGGACCACTGGGTCGAGCGGCTGGCCGGTCACGAGCCGGTGGGCCTGCCGCGCTGGCCCGGGACCGGCCGGGCGGGCGTGCCGGGCACGATCGAGCATCCGATCCCGGCCGGTCTGGCCGATCGGCTGGCCGCGCTGGCCGACCACCTCGGTACGCCGGTGCGGACCATCCTGCTCGCCGCGCACCTGAAGGTGGTCGGCGCGGTCGGCGGGCGCCACGACGTGGTCACCGGCATCGTGGCCTGCGGCCGCCCGGCCGGCGTGCCCGACGCGGCCGGGATCTTCGTCAATGTGCCGCCGCTGCGGCTCGACCTCGCCGGTGGCAGCTGGCGCGACCTGGTCCGGCGGGTCGACGAGGCGGAGCGGGACGCCCGGGCGCACGCGGGCTACCCGCTCGCGAGCATCCAGTGGGCGCTCGACGCGGGCGCGCTGTTCGACACCACCTTCGCATACGTGCCCTCCGGTGAGCGGGCCGCGTTCCGGGCCGCGCCGACCCACCACGCGCTGGGCACCGCCTTCCGGCACGATCCCCACGGGTCGGGGCTGGCGCTGCGGCTGGACTACCACAGCGCGCGGATCACCGACGAGCAGGCCACGGCGGTGCGTGACGCCTATCTGGCGGTGCTCGACGCGATCACCGAAGCCGACGCCTGGCACGACAACCTCTGCCCGGTCGGCGCCGACGCCTACCGGCGGATGCTCGTCGACTGGAACGGCCCGGCCCGGCGCTACCCGGTGGACCGCTGCGTACACGAGCTGATCGCGGAGCAGGCGCACCGGACACCGGACGCGCTCGCGGTCACCGACGGCGTCGTAGGGCTGAGCTACGCGGAGCTGAACCGGCGGGCGAACCGGCTGGCGCGGCACCTTGTCGCGGAGGGCGCGGCGCCGGAGAAGGTGCTGGCCGTGATGGCCGAGCGCAGCGTCGAGATGGTGGTCATCCTGCTGGCGATCCTCAAGGCGGGTGCCGCGTACGTCCCCCTCGAACCGCAGTATCCGGCCGAGCGGCTGCGCTACCTGCTGGAAGACTCCGGGGCGGGGCTGGTCGTCGTCCAGCCCGCGCTCGTCGCGCGGATACCGGACGGGCCGTGGACGGTGCTCGACTCCGCCGCCGCGGCCGCGGCCGCGCAGGCCCTGCCGGACGGTGACCTCGGCCGGACCAGTGCGCCGGAGAACCTCATGTACGTCATCTACACGTCGGGGTCCACCGGCAGGCCCAAGGGCGTGCTGGTGCCGCACTTCGGCGTGGTCAACTACCTCGGCTGGTGCGTGGAGGGCTACACGGCGACGGGCTCCGGCGGCGCGCCGGTCTTCTCGTCCATCGCCTTCGACATGATCGTGCCCAACCTCTACACACCGCTGCTCGTCGGCGAGCGGCTCTGCATGCTGGAGGACTCGCTCGACCCGGTGGCGCTCGCCGACCGGCTCGACGAGCTGGCGCCCTTCACGTTCATCAAGCTCACCCCCGGCCACCTGGCCCTGCTCGACCAGTTGCTCGCACCCGAGCGGGCCCGCCGGCTGGCGACGACGCTGGCGGTCGGCGCGGACGCGTTCCCCACCCGCGTCCTGAACTCCTGGCGGGCCAAGGACCCGGCCAGCGTCGTGTTGAACGAGTACGGCCCGACCGAGGCCTCGGTGGGCAACACCGTGTACTTCGTCGACAGACCGGTGACCGCCGACCAGGTGCCGATCGGCCGGGCGATCCCGAACACGACGATGTACGTCCTGGACCACGCACTGAACCCGGTGCCGCTCGGCGTGACCGGTGAGCTCTACATCGGCGGCGACTGCGTCGTGCGGGGCTACGCCGGCCGGCCCCGGCTCACCGCCGACCGGTTCATGCCCGACCCGTTCGGCGCCAGGCCCGGTGCGCGGATGTACCGGACCGGTGACCTCGGTCGCTGGCTGCCCGAGGGCGCACTGGAATTCCAGGGCCGCCGCGACGACCAGTTCAAGGTGAACGGATACCGGGTCGAGCTCGGCGAGATCGAGTCGGTACTCGTCGGGCACCCGGCGGTCGGTCGGGCCGTCGCCGCGGTCGTCGGCGACACGAGCGACCAGGCCCGGCTGGTCGGCTACTACGTGCCCGACACACCGGTCTCGGAAAAGGACCTCCTCGGCTACCTGGCCGAACGGCTGCCGGCCCATCTGGTGCCCAGCACGTTGCTGGCGATCGACACGGTTCCGTTGAACGCCAACGGCAAGGTCGACCGCAGGGCGCTGCCGAAGCCGGCCGGGCCGACGACGGCGGCCGACGAGCGACCGCCGGCGGGCCCGGAGACGACGGTCGCCACGGCCTGGCGACGGTTTCTCTATCTCGACGACGTCGCCCGCACCGACGTCTTCCCCGCCCTGGGCGGAAACTCGCTGCTCGGCACCCAGGTGGTCCTCTGGCTGCGCGAGCAGGGCGTCGAGATACAGCTGGCCGATCTCATGCGGGGAGCGACCCTCGCCGATCTGGCCGCGGGTGCGGGGCGGCCGGAGCACACCACGGGGAGCGGGTCATGACGACGGGTTCGATCGCGCACCCGCCTCGGGAGAAGATGGCGATCGACGGAGCGCGGCTACTCGATCGGATCGAGCGGTTCGCCGCCATCGGCCGCAACGCCACCGGCGGCCTCGACCGGGTCGCGTTCGGCGACGACGACCTCCGGGCCAGGGCGGAGTTCCTGCGCGAGGCCGCCGCGGCGGGGCTCGCCGGGTCCGTCGACGCCGCCGGCAACATCCTGGTACGCCGCCCGCCCGGCCTGGCCCGGCCGGACCTGCCCGCGCTGCTGGTCGGTTCCCACCTGGACACCGTGGTCAACGGTGGCCGGCTGGACGGGGCGTACGGCGTCCTGGTGGCGCTCGAGATCCTGCAGACGGTCGTCGAGCACGGTGTCGAGCTGTCGTACGAGCCGGTGGCGGTGGTCTTCGCCAACGAGGAGGGTGCCCGGTTCCCACAGCCGTTCTGGGGGTCCAGGGCGCTCGCCGGCCACCTCGACGAACTGCCCGCGGAACCGTGCGACCACGACGGCGCCCCGCTGCGCGGGCCGCTCGCGCGGGCCGGCGGCGACCTCGACCGGCTCGCCACGGCGGCGTGGCCGCCGGGTTCGGTGGCGGCGTACCTCGAACTGCATGTCGAGCAGGGTCCGGTGCTCGAGGCCGGCGGCGAGCGGATCGGAGTGGTGAGCGACATCACCGGCCGCACGCTGCTGATCGCCGTCGTCCGCGGCGGCGCGGGGCATGCCGGCACCACCCCGATGGATCTGCGATGCGACCCGCTGGCCGCCGCGTGCCGGATGGTGCTCGCGATCGAGTCCCTGTCACGCGAGCAGCGGCTGTGCCGGGTCTCCACCGTCGGCCGGCTCGACGTGCGCCCCAACTCGCCGAACACCATCGCCCGGGACGTGACGCTCACCATCGACCTCCGGGACGGCGACCCGGCCCGACTGGCCGGGGCCGAGCAGGCCGCGCGCGACCTGGTGGCGTCGATCGCCGCCGAACGGGGCGCCGAGGCCGAGGTCTCGGTCGGCACGAGATCCGGACCGGCGCACGCGGACGCCGGGCTCATGGCGGCCATCGCCGAAAGCGCGGCCGAACTCGGACACGCCCACCGGACCATGCCGAGCGGCGCCGGTCACGATGCCCAGATCATCTCGTCCATCGCCCCGTTCGGCATGATCTTCGTCCCCAGCGTCGGCGGCGTGAGCCACGTCCCCGAGGAGGACACGGCGGACGCCGATCTGATCGCCGGGGCCGAGGTCCTGCTCCACACGGCCCTCCGGCTCTGAAGCCGCCGAAGCGTTGTCAGCCGCCGTGGCGAGGAGACCCGCGGCAACCCATCGGAGGAAACTGTATGCCGTCCCAACCCGACACGTCGGTCGCCGCCGTCGGGCTCGACCACGTCGAGCTCTACGTCGCCGACGCCGAGAAGTACGCCGAGGCCCTCGTCGACCAGTGGGCGTTCCGCGTCGCCGCGCGGAGCCCGGAGGATCGGGCCGCGTCGAGCGTGTCGATCGCGCTCCGGCACGGCGAGATCCTGATCGTGCTCACCCAGCCCCTGCACGACTCCCACCCCGCCGCGACGTACCTACGGCGGCACGGGGACGGCGTGGCCAACATCGCCCTGCGTACCAGCGACGCGGCGGCGTGCCTCGCGGACGCTCTCGCCCGGGGAGCCCGGATGGTGCCCGGGCCCGCGGCCGGCGGCGTGCCGGTCGCGCGGGTCCAGGGCTTCGGCGACACCCACCACACCATCGTGGAGCGGTCCGGCGCCGACGACTGGTGCCCGCCGGGACTGGTCCCCGTCGCCCCGGCCCCGACCGGCGACGAGCTGGGTCTGCTCCGGGTCGACCATTTCGCCGTCTGCGCCGAGGCCGGGCAGCTCGACGCCTGTGTCACCTACTACGAGACCGCGTTCGGCTTCCGCGAGATCTTCGAGGAACACGTCGTCGTCGGCGAGCAGGCGATGAACTCCAAGGTGGTGCAGTCGCCGTCGAAGGAGATCACGCTGACGATTCTCGAGCCCGACACCAACCACAAACCGGGGCAGATCAACGACTTCGTCAACCAGCACGGCGGGGCCGGCGTCCAGCACGTCGCGTTCAGCTCGTCGAACGTGCTGCGCTCGGTCGGCGGCCTCCGGGACCGCGGGGTCGAGTTCCTCTCCAGCCCGGGGGCGTACTACGACCTGCTCTCCCGGCGGATGGACGTCGTCGGGTACGACGTGGACGCCCTCCGTCACCTGGGCATCCTCGTCGACAGGGACCACGCGGGGCAGCTCTTCCAGATCTTCACGCGCTCGCAGCACCCGCGCCGTACCCTGTTCTTCGAGGTGATCGAGCGTCACGGGGCGCAGACCTTCGGCAGCGGAAACATCAGAGCGCTGTACGAGGCCGTCGAGCAGGAACGGATCCGGCTCGACGACGAGGAATGAGGAACACGCCACCATGCGGCTCGCGTCGGCCGACCTCGACCTCGCCGGGCTCCATCCGGCACTGAGCGACCCCACCATGCGGTCCATGACCTTTCTCAACGAGATCGCCGACCGTCACCCCGGGGCCATCTCCTTCGCGCCCGGCCGGCCGTACGACGGCTTCTTCGAGCTGCCGGCGCTCGACCGCTACTTCCAGCTCTTCGTCCGCCACTCGATCGAGCACAAGGGACTGACCTCGGACCAGCTCGCCCGGCAGATGTTCCAGTACGGGCGCACCAAGGGAATCATCCACGACCTGATCGCGCGGCACCTCGCCGTCGACGAGGGGATGCACGTCGACCCGGAGTCGATCGTCGTGACGGTCGGATGTCAGGAGGCGATGCTGCTGGTGCTCCTTGCCCTGCGGTCCGGCCCCGACGACGTCGTGCTCGCCGTCGAGCCGACCTACGTCGGGCTCGCCGGTTCGGCGGCGCTTGCCGGCCTGCCGGTGATGCCGGTCCGCGACGGTCCGGACGGCATCGACCTCGAGCACCTCGAAGGCCAGATCGGCGCTGCCCGGGCGGCCGGCAGACGCCCACGGGCCCTCTACGTCGTCTCCGACTTCGCGAACCCGTCGGGCAAGGTGCTGCCGCTCCGGGCCCGGCACGGCCTGCTGGAGGTCGCGTCGGCCAGCGGCGTGCTGGTCCTGGAGGACAACCCCTACCGCCTGTTCGGCGACTCCGACGGTGCACTTCCCACGCTCAAGGCCCTCGATCGTGACCGGACGGTGGTGCACCTCGGCTCGCTCTCCAAGAGCTGCCTGCCCGGCGCCCGGATCGGCTACGCCGTCGCCGACCAGGAGATCGTCCAGCCGGGAGGCGCCCGTACCCTGTTCGCCGACGAGCTGGCCAAGGTCAAGAGCATGGTCACGGTGAACACTTCGCCGATCGTCCAGGCGATCGCCGGGGGCAGGCTTCTGGAGCACGGCTGCAGCCTCGTCGCGGGCAACGCCCGCGAGATCGAGGTGTACCGGCGCAACCGCCGCGTCCTGTTGGACGCCCTCGCGGCGTCGTTCCCCGCCGGTGGCTCCACCGGCGTCACCTGGACCGCTCCCGAGGGAGGCTTCTTCGTCGTACTCAGCGTCCCCTTCGAGGCCGACGCGGAGGCGCTGGACGAGTCGGCTCGCGAGTTCGGCGTGCTGTGGACACCGATGCGGGACTTCTACCGGTTCGGCGGGGGCGCGCGGCAGCTGCGCCTCTCCTGCAGCACCCTGGAGCCGCGCGGCATCACCGACGGGGTCCGGCGCCTGGCCGCGTTCGTCGAGCGCCGCACGGCGCATCTGGGCGGAGGGCGCTCCGTTGCTACCTGAGTGGAGCGTGCCCCAGGTCGCCGAGCTCGCCCGTCGGCGGCTGCCGCCGCACGTCTGGGACTTCGTCGCCGGAGGAGCGGGGCAGGAGCTCACGATCGCGGCCAACCGCGCGGCGCTGGACGCCGTCCGGATCGTGCCGCGCGCGCTGCGCGACGTGTCGGCCTGCGACATCTCGAGCACGCTGTTCGGGCGAGCGACATCGGCACCGATCGCCATCGCGCCGATCGCCTACCACCGGCTGGTGCACCCGGACGGCGAACTCGCCACGGCGCGCGCGGCACGCGACTGCGGGGTACCGCTCTGCGTCAGTACGCTCAGCAGCCGGTCGATCGAGGCGATAGCCGAGCACGGGGCGACGCTCTGGTTCCAGCTCTACTGGCTGCGCGACGAGCGGACCCGCGACGAGTTGGTGAACCGCGCCGAGGCGGCCGGCTGCGACGCGCTCGTCGTCACCGTCGACGTGCCGTGGATGGGCCGCAGGCTGCGCGACATGCGCAACAGGTTCGCCGTGGGGCCGGAGGTCGTCGCGGCGAACCTGTCCGGCGCCGACCGGTCCGGCGCCGCGACGTCGTCCTCCGGGTCGGCCGTGGCGGCGCACACCGCCGACCTGGTGAGTGCGGCGCTGACATGGCGGGACATCGAGACCCTCCGCGCCCGGACGAGCCTGCCGATCGTCCTCAAGGGGATCCTCTCCGCGGACGACGCGCGACGCGCCGCCGACTGCGGCGCCGACGGCATCGTGGTGTCGAACCATGGCGGCCGGCAACTGGACGGTGCCGCGGCGAGCGCCGAGTGCCTGGCCGAGGTGCGCGCGTCGGTGGGGCGGCGATGCACCGTGCTGTTCGACAGCGGCGTGCGGTCCGGCGTGGACGTGCTGAAGGCCCTCGCGCTGGGTGCCGACGCGGTGCTCGTCGGACGTCCGGTGCTCTGGGGTCTCGGTGTGGCGGGCGAGGCGGGGGTCCGGCACACGCTCGAGCTGTTGAAGCGGGAGTTCCGCGACGCCCTCGGCCTGGCCGGATGCGCCGGGGTCGCGCAGGCACGCGAGCTGCGTACGATGCCGCCGGCCGGTGGTCCGTAGCGTCTACTGTTCGTCGTGTGCTGCCCACCGGGACATCGATCGACTGGGCGTCGGTGGAGATCGCGGTCCCGCGCGCGATCCGTCCACCGCCGGGGATCAGCATGGCCGGGTTCTGCCAGCGTGTCCCGGCGGTCGTGGACCTCGCCATGGTCGCGCACCCGGACGTCACCCTGCTCATCGACCTGAGTCGGGGAAATGCCCTCGGCTACGACGTCGGGGGCCGGCGCGAGTACGGCAGCGTCGTCGTCGGGCTCCACCCCGGCGAGTTCCGGGCGACCGGCCAGGGAACCGGCGAGTGCCTGCAGATCCGGCGGGAACCGGTGACGGCTGCCGCGGTCTTCGGCGCCCCGGCCGAGGTCGGCGGGGCCGTGGCTCGCGATCGACGACGTCGCGTGGCCGGCCGCCGCACGGGCCCGGCTCGGTGCGAGGGACGGCAGGTGCCGCACCGACCCTCGCTGACCGGCATGCGTGTCTGATCGGCACTCCCGTCCCCGCCGCGCAGCGGCCGGACCGTCGTCCTGTCCGCTCCGGTGATTCCCGGGTGGACGCGGCCCCCCCGTCGTCAGCGGTTGCACGATCCGGTGTCGAGGTGGAGGTACCTGGCATTGACCCAGCGGTGCAGTTGGACACCGAAGACGATGCCCCCGATCGTGACCAGGGCCGGCAGGTATCCGCTCGCGACCTGGATGATCGGGATCGCCGGGCACCCGCCGGAGAGTGCCCACCCGCTGCCGAAGAGCAGCGCGCCCGGTACCACGCCCGCGTGGATCCGGCCCGGTGTGCGGCGGACCCGGAACAGGACGAACACCACGGCGATGAGCGCGACGCCACCGCCGAAGGCGAACAGCATGCGCGGATCCTGGAAGGTGAACATCCGGTTCAGTTCGGCGTAGTCGCCGAAACCGATGTTCGTCACGGTGTAGCCGAGAGCGAGCCCGGCGATGATGTTGGCGAGAAGAAGTCCGCCCCGGGTACGCATCAGATCACCTTCCACAGCAGTAACGAGACCACGACGGCGGCACCGAAGAAGACGGCCGTCGCGACCAGGCTGTCCGGATGCAGCCGCCCGCATCCGTTGAGTCCGTGACCGGAGGAGCATCCTCCGGCGAGACGGGTACCGAAACCGACGAGGATGCCACCGGCGAAGAGGACACCGACCATCTGGAGTGGACTGTCGGTGACAATGTCGCGGAAGCCGTCGCCCATGTCCAGACGGAGGTCGAACCGCCCGGCGGTGACCGCCGCCAGCAGTCCACCCAGAAAGATCGAGAGCAGCAGGGCAGCCTGGGTGACCAGGGGTGCCGGGCGTGGGCTCGCGCTCGCGGTCGATGCCGGCGTACTCGTGGCCGGTTCGCCGACCGGGGTGGCTGGCTGCGCCCCGGCGACGGTGGCGTCGGCAACCGTGCCGTCGGCGACCGCCGTGGCCGACGCGGCGGGTCCGCCGGTACGGCTCCCGAAGTGCTCGGCGGTGGCCGCTACGAGCGCCTCGGCGAGGGCCCGATCGTCGGTGAACTGGGCTTCCATCCGTTCGACCCGGCGCTCGCTCCGCCAGTGCAGCACGCGTTCCCAGGCCGACGAGACGCCGAAGGACCGATCGGTGCTGACGGTGTAGTTGATGGTGACGAGGGCAAGGCCGAGTGCGCCTGCCCACCAGGGCCAGTAATCGCTCATACGGAGCCTGAGATCCAATCAGTGAGGCGGGTCCACCAGCGCCGCCGCGGTTGCGGCGACACCGCGTTGCTCCCGGGTGTCTGCACGGTGTGCGGAAACAGCGGGTGCGCCGGCCGCGCGGCCGGTGCCGAGGTCTGCTCGAAGGAGGCGGGTGCCGCGCCTGCCGTCTGTCGGGCATCACCCGGCCGACCCGGCTGCGGGAATCGGGCCGCTCCGGCCCGCCCCGCCCCCTTGGTCTTCAGATGCTGGGCGGTGGCGCCGTTCGGCAACAGGATGATGGGCACGACGGCGCCGGTCAGCGACAACTGGTATCGGGCACAGTCCCGCCAGCCCTCCCCGGTGTCACAGTAGTACTCCCGCCAGCTGCGTAAACTGGCGTTGAGTAGCGGAAACAGCGGGCAACGTTCCGCGTGTGGGCAGCCCATATCGCTCCAGTCTGACCGGCTCCGCCCCCGGCGGACCCAGCGGTCGAGCGCGGTCCCTGCTTTCAGATCCAGCGGGCAGCATAGAGCATTCACAGTGCGATGACATTCGATGGTTTGTCCTAAACCGGAAAGACCTGTTCACCTCGGCGCGACGGCGTACGGCGCCGCCGTCGGGGTACGTCCCGGGCATGTTGCCGAACACCCCTGCCGACCTGCTGCGCCTGCTCGCCATCGCCCTGCTCGTCTATCCGGCGCTGGTGGCGATTCTGCGGGTCTCCGGAAAACGGACACTGTCCAAGCTCAACGCCTTCGACTTCGTCGTCACGGTGGCGCTCGGTTCGACCCTGGCGACGATCCTGCTCTCGCGGGACGTCTCCGTGGTCGAGGGCATTGTCGCGCTGGCCCTCCTGGTGGCGTTGCAGTACGCGGTCGCCCTGCTCGCCGTGCGCTGGCCACCGTCGCAGCGGCTGCTCAAGGCCCGACCGACCGTACTGCTCCGCGACGGGCGACCACGACCCGACACCATGCGCGCGGCCCGGGTGACCGAGAGCGAGATCCGGCAGGCGGCGCGCAGCCACGGCGCCGGTGACCTGAACGATCTTGCTGCGGTGGTCCTGGAGACCGACGGAAATCTGAGCGTCATCACCCGGAGCCGGATCGGTGACGGCAGTTGCCTGGTCGACGTACGCGACGAGGGGCGGTGAGGCGCCTCGACGTCCGCCGTTCGCTCCGCGCCGGAACTCGACGGCCCGGGGATGGCGGAGCAACCGGCCACGGGGCCGGCGTTGTTCACGGATAGTGATGGTGTGGCCGGATCGGTCGGGACCTGGCAGCGGGGGTGTGGCGGGAATGTCCAGCAAGGAGATCATCGAACGGGTCGGAACGCTCCTGGATCTGGCTGGTGTCCTGGTCATCGCCGGCGGCGTGGTCGTCGCCACCGGCTACTTCCTCTACCGGTACTGGCGGACGCGCCAGCTCGTCGAGCTCTACCGCCCCTACCGCCGGACGGTGGGCCGGGCGATCCTGCTCGGACTGGAAATCATCGTCGGCGGCGACATCATCCGGACCGTGGCCGTCTCACCGACCTTCGAGAGCGTCGGGGTGCTGGCGGTCATCGTGCTGGTCCGGACCTTCCTCAGCCTGTCGCTGGAGGTCGAGCTGGAGGGCCGCTGGCCCTGGCGGTCCAGGCGGACCCGCTCGGCGCCGGCCGGGTCCGACCAGCCCGGTTGAGCCGAGCGGCGGGCCGGTGACGAGCTATCCGGACGCCGCGGGGTAGACACGGGTCTCGGTGGCCTTGACGGCGGCCCAGACCGGCTGGCCGGGGGTGAGCCGGAGATGCGCGGCGGCCAGCGGGGTGACGTCGGCGGCCGCCCGGACCGGACCGGTGAGCTGGATCCGGAGGTTGTCCCCGTGCCGCTGGACCCCGCTGACCGTGGCCGGCCAGGTGTTGCGGGGGCTGCCGTCGGGACGGTCGGGGTGCAGGGCGACGGCCGAGGGCGGGAAGGCGACGAAGACGTCGCCGTGGTGCTGCTCACCCGCGGTCAGCCGGAACCCCTCGGTGAGCAGCACCGTGTGCCCGTCGGCGTGGCCCCGGTAGAGGTTGAGCCCGACCAGGCGGGCGACGTAGTCGGTGCGGGGCTGGGCGGTGATGGTGGCGGCGTCGCCCTGCTGTACCACCTCGCCGCCTTCGACGATGACGAGCCGGTCGGCGAGGACCAGGGCGTCGAGCGGGTCGTGGGTGACCAGCAGGGTCGCCCCGGGATGCGCCGCCAGGTGCCGTTGGAGCTGGGCGCGGGTGTCGAGCCGGGTGCCGGCGTCGAGGGCGGCGAGCGGCTCGTCCAGGAGCAGCAGGGCGGGCTCGACGGCGAGGGCGCGGGCCAGGGCGACCCGTTGGGCCTGGCCGCCGGAGAGTTGCCGGGGCTTGCGGCGGGCGTGCCCGGTCAGTCCCATCCGGTCCAGCCAGTCGGACGCGCGTCGCCTGGCCTGGTGCCGGTCCAGGCCGCGGCGGCGGAGCCCGAAGGCGACGTTGTCCAGCGCGGTGAGGTGCGGGAAGAGCAGGTAGTCCTGGAAGACCACGCCGATCGGCCGCCGCTCGGTCGGGGTCCGGATGCGCCGGCCCGGGTGGTCGAGGTGGCGGCCGGCGAGCCTGAGGTGTCCGGCCGAGAGGGGCAGCAGGCCGGCGAGGGTGCGGAGCGCGGTGGTCTTTCCGGCGCCGTTGGGTCCGAGGAGTGCCACGACCTCGCCGGGTTCGATGGTCAGCGGCAGGTCGAGCCGGAAGGTGCCCCGGTCCACGACGAGACGGGCGTCGAGCAGCGGCCCCCCGATGTCGGGCTCGCTCCCGTGCACGGTCGGGCCGGCGGTCACGGGCTGCCGATCCAGCGGTCGCGGAGGCTGGCCAGGATCACCACGGAGACGGTGAGCAGGACGAGGCTGAGCACGATCGCCGCCTCCAGGTCGGTTTCCAGGGCGAGGTAGACGGCGAGCGGCATGGTCTGGGTGCGCCCCGGGAAGTTGCCGGCGAAGGTGATGGTGGCGCCGAACTCGCCGAGCGCGCGGGCCCAGCAGAGCACCGTTCCGGCGGCGATGCCGGGTGCGACGAGCGGGAGCGTCACGTGTGTGAACGTGGTCCACCGGTTGGCACCGAGGGTCGCCGCCGCCTCCTCGTACCGCACGTCGGCGCCGCGCAGTGCTCCCTCGACGGCGATGACCAGGAACGGCATCGCGACGAACGCCTCGGCGAGGACGACCCCGGCGGTGGTGAACGGGAGGGTGATCCCGAGGGTGCTGTCGAGCCAGGAGCCGAGCAGCCCACGGCGGCCGAAGACCAGCAGCAGGGCTACGCCGCCGACCACCGGCGGCAGGACGAGGGGCACGGTGACGAGGGCGCGTACCAGGCGGCGGCCGGGGAACCCGACCCGGGCGAGCAGCCAGGCCAGGGGTACGCCGAGGGCGAGGCAGAGCAGGGTGGCGAGGGTGGCGGTCTGCACCGACAGCCGCAGCGCGGTGAGCACGCCCGGCTCCGCCAGCCGCTGCGGCAGGGTGCTCCACGGGGCCCGGCTGAGCAGTCCGGCCAGGGGCAGGACGAGGAAGAGCAGCCCGAGAGCGGCGGGCAGCAGCAGCGCCACCGGTATCCGCCCGGTGTGCCCGGGGCGGGCCGGTGGGGTGGCCCCGGAGCGCACCACCGGATCGTCGGGCCGGGACATCGGCTACGGGGCCTGGAACCCGGCGGCGGTGAGGACGGCTCGGCCGGTGTCGGAGAGCACGTGGGTGACGAACGCCCGCGCCCCGGACTCGTTGGGCGCGCTCTCCAGCACGGTGATCGGGTAGTCGTTCACCGCTGCGGCCGATTCGGGGAACTCGATCCCGTCGACGTCGTCGGCGGCGGCCCTCACGTCGGTGCGATAGACCAGCGCGGCGTCGACCTCGCCCAGCCTGACCTTGGACAGGGCGGCCTTGACGTCCTGCTCCAGGGTGACGGGGTTGAGCCGCACGCCGGCGGCGTCGAGGGCCTTCTTCGCCGCCGCCCCGCACGGAACCTGCTCGGCGCAGAGCGCGACCTTCGCATCCGGCCCGGTCAGGTCGGCGAGCCGGGTCACCCCGGCCGGGTTGCCCCTCGGCACCGCGATCACGAGCTGGTTGCGGACGAAGACCGTGGGCGTCCCCTCGGCGTTGCCGGCGTCGACGACGGCCGCCATGTTGGCCGGGGCGGCGGAGGCGAAGACGTCCGCCGGCGCGCCCTGGTTGATCTGGGTGGCCAGGGCCGAGCTGCCGGCGAAGCTGAAGGTGACCCGCACCCCCGGGTTGGCCCGCTCGAAGTCCTTGCCGAGCTGCGTGAACGACTCGGTAAGCGACGCGGCGGCGAACACCGTGACGTTGCCGCCCACCGCGCCACCGCCACCGCCCGGTTGCCGGCCGGCCACGTCGCCACCGCCGCACCCGGCCGACCCCAGCACCGCCAGCACGGCGACGGCGACCAGGGCGGTACGGGATCGTCCTGCTCTCACGGGCTGCTCCTTCCTCGACCTCCCGCGACCGCCGCCGGCCGCTCCACGACGACCGTGGTCGACTTGATCACTGCGATCGCCACCGATCCGACCGCCAGGCCGAGGTCGTCGACCGCCTCGCGGCTCATCAGCGACACCACCCGGAACGGGCCGGCCTGGATGTCCACCTGTGCCATCACCGCGTCCTTGGTCACGGCGGTGACGATGCCCCGCAACCGGTTGCGCGCCGACGACTCGTCGGCGCGTTCGTCCGGGTCGTCGGCGTGCGTCCGCACGAACGCGGCCAACTCGACCCCGTCGATCACCCGGTGGCCGTGCCCGTCCCGGATCGCGGTGAGCCGCCCGGCATCCACCCAACGCCGCATCGTGTCCACGCTGACGCCGAGCAACTCGGCCGCCTCACCCATCCGGAACACCGTCACGACGGTCACCCTAGCGGACCGCACCTGCCGGCATGAAGTGGCCGAACATGCCGTATCTGCAATCTCTCTCTCCACGCACGGACCGCAGCTGCCGGTCCGGCTCGAAATATCCGCGCTCCGGTCCCGGGGTCCGGCTAGGCTGGCCGGGCCGGTTCGCAGTGGGCGGAGGTCAGGACTCGGATGCCCCGGACGTCGTTCATCTCGACCACCATCCCGTACGTGAACGCGCGCCCCCATCTCGGCCATGCGCTGGAATACGTCCAGGCCGACAGCTACGCGCGGCACATGGCACGCCGGGGTGACGACGTCTTCTTCATGAGCGGCTCCGACGAGAACAGCCTCAAGAACGTCCTCGCCGCCCAGCGGGCCGGGCTGACGACCAGGGATTTCGTCGACGGCAACGTCAAACACTTCGCAGGGCTGATCGAGGCGCTGGACCTACGGGTCGACCACTTCGTCCGGACCAGCGTGGACAGTGACCACATCGAGGGCGCGACCGAGTTCTGGCGGCGGATGCGGGCCAGCGGCGACATCTACCTCAGGGAATACGAGGGGCTGTACTGCGTCGGCTGTGAACAGTTCTATCCGGAGGGCGACCTGCTCGACGGCAGATGTCCCGAGCACCTCACCGTGCCGGAGACGGTGAGCGAAACGAACTACTTCTTCCGGCTGTCGAGATACCACGACCGGCTGCTGGCGGCACTGACCAGCGGCGAGATCTCCGTCGTGCCGCACACCCGGCTCAACGAGGTGACCAGCTTCGTGCGCCGCGGCCTGGCCGACATCAGCGTCTCCCGCTCCGTCGGGCGGGCCCACGGCTGGGGCATCCCCGTCCCGGGCGACCCGGGCCAGGTCATGTACGTCTGGATCGACGCGCTGACCAACTACGTCAACGGCCTCGGCTTCGTACGCGACGACGACCGCTACCGCCGCTACTGGGCGGAGGCGGCGAGCCGGGTGCACGTGATGGGCAAGGGTGTGACCCGCTTCCACGCCGTCTACTGGCCCGCGATGCTGCTCGCCGCCGGCCTCCCGCTGCCGACCGAGATCGTCGTGCACGGCTACGTCACCGTCGACGGCGGCAAGATCAGTAAGTCGCTCGGCAACGCGGTCGACCCGGGCGAACTCCTCGACACCTACGGACTCGACGCGGTCCGCTACCTCCTGCTGGCGGACTTCTCGCCCTTCGGCGACGGCGACTTCAGCGAGGAACGGCTGATCGGCCGCTACAACACCGACCTGGCCAACGGGCTCGGCAACCTCGTCGGCCGGATGACGAGCATGGTGATCCGCTACCGCGACGGCGTCGTCCCGGCCGGCGGCCCCATCGGCGAAGCCGACCGGGCCCTCGCCGAACAGGTCCGGACCACCGAGTCGGAGGCGACCGCCGCCATGGACCGCTACGACCACCGCGAGGCGCTGGCCCGCGTCGTCGACCTGGTCCGACGCAGCAACGCGTACGTCGACGAACGCGCCCCCTGGCACCTCGCCCGGTCGGGCAGGGCGGCGGACGCCCACCTTCTCGACACGACCCTGCACCACCTGGCCGCCGCGGTCCGCCAGCTCGGCTATGCCGTCGGCCCGTTCCTGCCACGGGCGGGCACGCGCATCCTGGCGACCCTGGGTGCCACCGAGTCCGACGTCCCCGGCGCCGGGGACTGGCTCGACGGCGTCGCCGGCCGCACCGTCACCAAGCCCGAGGCCCTCTTCCCACGGCTCGCACCGAGATAGCCGCGCCGAAAGCGACCATTTCGCCGGCCGTGGGCGGCATCGGTGGTGACCGCAACCACATCCGTCCGGTCCTCGTGGCGCGGGAGGCGGCCGAACTCTATCGTCCGGGGCGGCAGGCCGGGCCCGACCGGCCGCCGGGCATCGGGGCAGCTGAGCATCGGGGCAGCAGCCCGGTCCGGCTACGGGACATGTGAGCGGGACATGCGAGGGAGAGACCTGTGACCACCACCGCCGATCGGATGGCGGCGGCGTACTTCGACGCCGTCGAGCTGCTCTGCCGGCTGACTCCGAAGGGCTGGTACGCCGAGCAGGGCACCGCCCGCGCGGCGGTGACGCACGCCGGCATCCCGACCATGAACGCGGCCTACGACACGACACCGGAACCGGACATCGACTCGCTCGACGAGATGGCGACCGAGGTCGCCAGGCAGGCCGGAGCCTGGTCGATCATGGTGCGCGGCGAGGCCGGCGGCGAGGTCGCCGACCTCGCGGCCCGGCACGGCCTGGCCAGGCGCAGCGACCTGCCGTTGCTGGCCTGCGCCGCCGACGACATCGTGTTCCGGCAGGGCGCGGCACCGCGGACCGTGGTACGCCGGGTCGGCGCGGCCGAGAGCGAGCTCTACACCGAGGCTCTCGCCCGGGGCTTCGACGTGCCCGCGGACGCCTTCGGTTCGCTCTTCGGCGGCGGCCTGCTCGACACCGAGCCGGTCACCGGCTACCTGACCGGGGAGTCCGGCCGACCCACCGGCACCGGCCTGGGGATACGGACCCACGGCGCGGTCGGCGTCTTCAACATCGCCGTCGTCCCGGCAGCCCGCCGCCGCGGCCTGGGCCGGACGATCACCGAGGCCGTACTGCGCGACGGCGTCGCGGCCGGCGCGGACGCGGTCTACCTGCACGCCTCCGCGATGGGCCGGCCGCTCTACGAGTCGATGGGGCTGCGACACGTGGAGACCTGGACCGTGTTCGACGCGGGGTCATGACCCCGGACGCATCGACATGCCACGAGACACGTCCGGGACAGGCCGCGACACACGTCTGAGAGATGAGCCGTGAACTTCAGTGAGAGGGTGCGCTCGGCCTTCCGGCGCGGCGAGACCGACGTCGTCGTCCGGATGAGCGAGGCCGAGATCGCGCGGGCCCGGGCGGCCGGCGACCCGGCGGGCGAGGTGGAGGCCCGGTACAGCCTGGCCCGGGTCGCCATCCGTGGCGGCGACCTGGCGGCCGGAGAGGCCAGGGCCCGGGAGGCCCTGGCCATCGCGCTGCGCTCCGGCGACCGCAGCCTCGAGGAGCGGCCGAGACACGTACTCGCGGGCGTGGCGCGGATGTCCGGCGACCTGCTCCGCGCCCGGGACCTCTACCGGGAGAGCATCGCCCTCAACGAGGCACTCGGACAGCCGAGGACGGTCAACTCGGAATACCACAACCTCGCCTTCTGCGAGCTGGGCCTGGGACATCTCGACGTGGCGGGGAGGCTCTTCGCCGAGGGCCGTGCGCAGGTGTTCGGCAACAACTGGGACGACTTCGTGCCGTACGTCTGCGTGGCGGGCGCCGCGCTCGCCTCCGCCGGGGCCGACCACGCCCGGGCGGCCCGCATGGTCGGTGTCGCGGACGCCGCGTTCGCGTCGCTCGGCCAGGTGCCGGATCCCGACGACGCGGCCGACCTCGCCAGGGTGCGCACGGCGGCGACCGAGGCGCTCGGCCCGGCCGCCTTCGCCGACGAGTACGCCCGGGGCCAGCTTCTCGACCCCCGCGCGGCCTTCGCCGACGACCGGCCCTGACACACCTCGACACACCGGGACCTTGCTTTCCCTTCGCCAGCTCAGCGCCGCAGTGGCAACAGGGGAAAGGGGGCCCGCCCCGGACCCGGGGCAGGGGGTCCAGGGCGGGCCGGCGCGGAAACTCGCCGGAGGAACAGCTTCCGCGTGGGTGATGAGGCAGGTCACTGTCGGCGGCGGGGAACCCAGTAGAGGATCTGTCCGACGATCGTGGCGGGGTGACGGTCGGGAAGTGCCTCCAGTGCGCGGGCGAGGTGCGCGGCGAGGTACATCGTCAGTCCGACCCGGTTGCCGTTGAAGCTGCGCAGTAGGGCCAGGCGGGCATCGTGGCAGGGCCAGTCGTGTTCGCATACCAGGCAGGCGTACCGGTCTCCGGGGAGGTGCTGGCCGGCGCGGGCCGCCGCCAGCCGTCGCCGTGCGGCGTGCCGCTCCCATCGCGCCCACGGCCCGATCACGGTCTACATCCGTTCGGTGTGCCGGGCGCGGTGCTCCTGGGCGGGTGACAGGTTGTCCGCACGTGCTGGCCCTGGCGCGGGCCGGGCCCAGGTGGGATTATTCCAGCCGTCGTACCGGTCGCTCGGGAGTGGGGCGGGCGCGTAGCGCACGACCTTCGGGGCTGACAGCTCCCGGCCCGCCCGGTACTCCGCCTCGGTCATCGGCCGCACGAACAGCTCCGGCGGTGGCGCGGGCACCGCCGGGCAGCGCCATGTGCCGCCGCACCGGCAGCGCAGCCAGAGCCACCACCACGCGCGGTGATGTCGGGAATTGTGGGTCTGTCTCATGTGTGAGCCTCCCGTCGACAGTTGGGACGGGGACGGTGTCACCGGGGGTGTTTCGCCGTGGCCTCAACGCCCCCAAGAGCACCGCCCCCGTGGGCGCCTCGGCCGACGTGGGCGATGAACGTTTGCGACCGCCAACCGGAAGCGCTTGCGATCCACCATGGACGGCAAAGCGCGAACGAGGGAAGATGTTTTGGCGACAGTAAACATGGATATTCCGATGCGCTGGCGATTTAAGAGAGGCACTAGACATGAGTAATCTCCCAGCAAGACTCAAAGAGCTGAGGGCCGAGCGCGGGGTTACTCAAGATCAGGTCGCAGAGGTAGTGCAGGTCAGCAAGTCTTTGATAGCTGCATTCGAGACCGCGAGACATGTCCCCCGGCCGGAAACGGCGGTCTGCCTAGATGATTACTTTGGAACCGGGACCGAGATCCAGGAGGCGTCTGCCGAGGCCAGGGCAAACCGGAAGCCGCCGCCAAGCTGGTTCCGCCCTTGGCGGGACTTGGAGGAAACGGCCTCGACTCTTCGCTACTTCCAGGCAACCCTGATCCCCGGCCTGTTACAGACAGAGGCGTACGCCCGTGCCGTGTTTGCCAGTACGGGGCTGCTCACCGAGGATGAGGTACTTGACCGGGTTGCCCTGCGAATGGAGCGGCAAGCCACGATCATCGACCGTCCCGGCCGGCCGTCCTTCGTGTTCTTCCTGGACGCGTCCACGCTCCGATGCGGCCCGATGGAGATCGCTAAAGATCAACTGCTGGCACTGGCGGACGTTGGCGCCCGGCCCAATGTCTTCGTCCACATCATTCCGGACGAAGCGGGGCTACACGCGGGGCGTAGCGGGTCGTTCGCCCTGGCGACGATGGAGGGCGGGGGGATGATTGGCCTGCTGGAGGACTTCTATGAGGACCGTGTGATCGTCGAGCCGGGCCGCGTGGCTGGCCTCGATCGGACATGGCAGGCTATAGCGGCGGCTGCACTTCCGTGCGCCCAGTCAAGAGACTTTATCTTGAGGTTGGTGGATGACAATGACGACCGAACGGCCGCGCTGGCGGAAGGCCAGCCGTAGCGGTCAGAGCGGCGGCAACTGCGTCGAGGTTGCCGACAACCTTCCCGGCCGGGTGCTGGTCCGGGACACCAAGGACCGGGACGGCGGAACCCTGGCGTTCGTCCCGGCCGCGTGGCAGGCGTTCGTCAACCTGGCCGGGCACGGCCGCTAACGGCGGCACACGCCGCGCGCCAGGGTCCCGCCGACTACCGTGTGGGGGCAGGCGGGCGACCAGCCGCAGGCGGCCCCCGAGGGTCCGCCCGATCGCGGCGCTTGGCCGGTTGAGCGCGCCGTGGCCGGGATTCGGCTCCGTCCGGAATCCGAGCCGCTGTACCTCCCGGTGAAGCTCGCTCGCGGCCAGGGGGTCACCACCCCACCCCCGCCGTCACATCCCCCGGCCGGAGGCTGGACAGCGTCCCGCGTCGCTGCCGTCTCCGCCTGGCTGGCCACGGACGCACGCAGCCCGCCGGGGACGCACCGGGGACGCGACGCTCCCCCGTCGCCCGCACAGCTCGCGGAAATCGACGATTGTCGTGGTGACCCGCCAGTGGCACGATGGTCTTTGTTGGGCAACCAAACTAAATGGCCCACCGGAACCCGGTCGCCGCCCCGGCGGTGACACGACACGTTAGGAGGCCCGCATGAGACCCGTCCACTTGCGCGGGACCAGGCACCGAACGCTCCGTACCGGCCTCGCCGCCGTCGCCGCCCTGCTGCTCGGCGTCGGCGTGACGGCGGCGATCGGTGCCCCGGCCAGCGCCGCCACCGGCTGCCGGGTGAACTACACCGTCAACCAGTGGCCGGGTGGCTTCACCGCCAACGTGGCCCTCACCAACCTCGGCGACCCCCTTAACGGGTGGACGCTGCAGTGGAGCTTCGCGAACGGCCAGACCGTCACGCAGGGCTGGGGCGGCGAGTTCAGCCAGAGCGGCTCCCGCGTCACGGTGACCAATGCGTCGTACAACGCCGCCCTGGGCACGAACGCCACCGTCACGCCCGGCTTCAACGGGACCTGGAACGGCAGCAACACCGCGCCCACCTCGTTCACCCTCAACGGGGTGACCTGCACCGGAGCTCCCTCCACCGGGCAGCCGCCCACCGGTGCACCCACCCCGACACCCTCGCCACCCGGAGGCGTCGCCTGGACGTCGTCCGACCAGTGGGGGACGTGGACCAACGGCGGGTACACGCTCTACAACAACATCTGGGGCAGCGGCGCCGGCAGCCAGACCATCTGGGCCAACTCGTACAGCACCTGGGGAGTCAACGCCAACCACCCGAACACCGGCGGCGTGAAGTCCTACCCCAACGCCACCCGGAACGTGAACCGGAACCTCAGCGCGATCCAGAGCCTGACCAGCAGCTTCAACGTGACCGTGCCGAGCGGCGGGGCGTACGCGAGCACCTACGACATCTGGGCCAACAACCACGCGTACGAGATCATGCTCTGGATGAACAGGACCGGCCCGGTCGGGCCGCTGGGCTCGCTGCAGACCACGGCGTCGGTCGGCGGGCACACCTGGCAGATCTACCGGGGCTCGAACGGCGCCAACGAGGTCTTCTCGTTCATCCGCACTAGCAACACCAACTCGGGGACGGTGGACATCCTCGCCGTGCTCAACTGGATCCGTAACGCGGGCTGGTACGGCGACGTCCTGGTCGGGGACGTCCAGTTCGGCTACGAGATCACCTCGTCGTCGGGTGGACTGACCTTCACCACCAACAGCTTCTCGGTGTCGTACCGCTGATTCCACCCTCCGCCGACCGGGCCCCGGCGCACCCCGCCGGAGCCCGGTCGGCCGTCACGGGTCCGGGCACGCTCCTCCGGAAGCCGGTGCCCACCGGCGCGCGGGTTCGCGGGGACCTCTTTCGGGCGGGATCCCGGAGCGGCCGGGCAACGGCGCGGGCATATGCCACTATTGCGTCGTTAGGGGGCATTCAGCATGCCGGACAAGGGCCAGGTTCTGCGCCTGCTCGAACAGGGACACGACTATCCCGAGATCGCCCGCCGGCTCGGCGTCCCGGCCGGTCAGGCATACCTGATCGCCACGGGCGTACCGGCGGACAACGGCGACGGCGTGACCCGGGAGCAGCGTGACCGGCCGGGGATCCTGCCCTCCCGGACGCAGCGACTGGTCAACGACCGCGAGGTCAACCCGACCTCGTCGCCCCTGGTGCACGAGTGGGTACGCCGCCGGGCCGCCGAGGACCGGCAGATGCAGCAGGCCGCCCACCCGGACCGGCAGACGCGGCAGGCCGCCGATCCGGACCGGCCGGGCTGAACGGCCGAGCGGGAGGAGAGCACGGATGGTCAGGATCTCCCTTGGCGCGTGGCCCGTCTGGCGGCAGCTCACCGGCACCGACCCGTATGCCCGGGGCGCGGCGGCCAGATCGTCGGTGAGCGACTCCCTCGACCCACGCACCGCCGGCGCGGAGCGGGTCGTCAAGTCGATCTGCCCCTACTGCGCCGTCGGCTGCGCACAGAACGTCTACGTCCGGGACGGCCGGGTGGTGCAGATCGAGGGAGATCCGGACTCGCCGGTCAGCCGGGGTCGGCTCTGCCCGAAGGGGGCCGCCTCGCTCCAGTTGACCACGGGCTCCGGCCGGGCGCGCACGGTGTTGTACCGCCCGCCGTACGCCACGCAGTGGCAGGAGCTCGACCTCGCCACGGCGATGGACATGATCGCCGACCGGGTGATCCGGACCCGTCGGGAGACCTGGCGGGCCGAGGAGAACGGCAAACGGGTGGCCCGCACGATGGGCATCGCCAGCCTCGGCGGCGCGACCCTGGACAACGAGGAGAACTACCTCATCAAGAAGCTGTTCACCGCGCTCGGCATGGTGCAGATCGAGAACCAGGCCCGGGTCTGCCACAGCTCCACGGTGATCGGCCTCGGCACCTCGTTCGGGCGGGGCGGCGCCACCACCTTCATGCAGGACGCCCAGCACGCCGACTGCATCGTCATCGAGGGCTCCAACTACGCCGAGGCCCATCCGGTCGGATTCCAGTGGATCATGAAGGCCAAGGCGCGCGGCGCGGTCGTCATCCACGTCGACCCGCGGTTCACCCGCACCAGCGCCCTGGCCGACCTGCACGTGCCGATCCGGGCCGGCAGCGACGTGGCGTTCCTCGGCGGAATCATCAACCACGTCCTCTCCGAGGAGAAAGATTTCCGGGAGTACGTGCTGGCGTACACGAACGCGGCCACGATCATCAACGAGGACTTCCGCGACACCGAGGATCTGGACGGGCTCTTCTCCGGCTTCGACCCGGATGAGCACGTCTACTCCGAGCAGACCTGGCAGTACGAGGGCGTCAGGGTCGTCTCCGCCTCCGGCAAGCGGAACACCGACCACCGGCAGCGCGCCTCCGGCGCCTCGTCCGGGCGGGGCGAGAAGCACGGCTCCGGCGGCGCGGCGCTCAACGGGGAGCCGGAGCAGGACCCCACCCTGCGGCACCCCCGCTGCGTCTACCAGATCCTCAAGCGGCACTACGCCCGCTACACCCCCGAGATGGTCGAACGGATCTGCGGCACCCCGCCCGAGGTCTTCGCGCAGGTGTGCCGGCACCTGGTGGAGAACTCCGGCCCGGAGCGGACCAGCGAGTTCATCTACGCGGTGGGCTGGACCCAGCACTCGGACGGCTCCCAGTTCATCCGGGCCGCCAGCGTGCTCCAGTTGCTGCTGGGCAACATCGGCCGCCCCGGCGGCGGCATCCAGGCACTGCGCGGGCATGCCAGCATCCAGGGCTCCACCGACGTACCCACCCTGTTCAACCTGCTGCCCGGCTACATCCCGATGCCGCACGCGCAGACGAGCGAGACGCTTGACGACTTCGTCGCCGCCGACGCCGCCAAGAAGGGCTACTGGGCCAACATGAAGGCGTACCTGGTCAGCCTGATGAAGGCCTGGTGGGGGCCGGCGGCCACGCCGGAGAACGACTTCTGCTTCGGCTACCTTCCCCGGCTCACCGGCAGCCACTGCACCTACGACACCGTGCTGGAGCAGCTCGCCGGCACCTGCAAGGGTTACTTCCTGCTCGGCGAGAACCCGGCGGTGGGCTCGGCGAACGCGAAGATGCAGCGCCTCGGCATGGCGAACCTGGACTGGCTGGTGGTCCGCGACTTCAGCCTGATCGAGAGCGCCACCTGGTGGCGGGACGGCCCGGAGATCGAGTCCGGTGAGCTGCGTACCGAGGAGATCGGCACCGAGGTCTTCTTCCTGCCCGCCGCCGCGCACATCGAGAAGTCCGGCAGCTTCACCAACACCAACCGGATGCTGCAGTGGCACCACCGGGCGGTCGAGCCGGCGGGTGACCGGCGCAGCGAACTCTGGTTCATGTACCACCTCGGCCGGATCATCCGCGACAAGCTCGCCGGCTCCACCGAGCCGATGGACCGGCCCATCCTGGAACTCACCTGGGACTACCCCACCGACGGCGCGGTGGCGGAGCCCTCCGCCGAGGCGGTGCTCGCGGAGATCAACGGCTGGAACGCCGCCGGCGAGCCCCTGCCTGGCTACGTCGCACTCGCCGACGACGGCTCCACCGCGTGCGGCTGCTGGATCTACTGCGGGGTGTACAAGGACGGGGTCAACCAGGCGGCCCGGCGCAAACCCGCGCAGGAGCAGAACTGGGTCGCCCAGGAGTGGGCCTGGGCCTGGCCGGACAACCGGCGGCTGCTCTACAACCGCGCCTCGGCCCGCCCCGACGGCCGGCCGTGGAGCGAGCGGAAGAAGCTGGTCTGGTGGGACGAGCAGGCCGGCCGCTGGACCGGGTACGACGTACCCGACTTCGAACCGACCAAGCGCCCCGACCACCAGCCGCCGGAGGGCGCCACCGGGGTGGCGGCGCTGCGCGGCACCGACGCGTTCATCATGCAGGCCGACGGGCGGGCCTGGCTCTACGCCCCGGCCGGCATCGTCGACGGGCCGCTGCCCACACACTACGAGCCGCAGGACTCCCCGATCGACAACCCGCTCTACGGCCAGCAGCGCAACCCGGCCCGGCTGATCTATCCGCACGAGCACAACCGCTACCAGCCGAGCGGCCGGCAGGCCGGCGCGGAGGTCTTCCCCTACGTGGTGACCACCTACCGGCTCACCGAGCACTTCACCGCCGGCGCGATGAGCCGGAACACGCCGTACCTGGCCGAGCTGCAACCCGAGTTCTTCTGCGAGGTCTCCCCCGAGCTGGCCGTGGAACGCGGGCTGGCACACGGCGGCTGGGCCACCATCGTCACGGCGCGCAACGCCATCGAGGCCCGGGTCCTGGTCACCGAGCGGATGGCGCCGCTCCGGATGGACGGGCGGGTCGTCCACCAGATCGGCCTGCCGTTCCACTGGGGACCGAACGGCTACAGCCGGGGCGACGCCGCCAACGAGCTCTCCGCCATCTCGCTGGACCCGAACTCGCACATCCAGGAGGTGAAGGCCTTCTCCGCCGACATCCGCCCCGGGCGCCGGCCACGCGGACCGGCCCGGCCCGCGCTGGTCGGCGAGTACCAGGCCCGTGCCGGCATCACCAGCCTGACCGGAACGGAGGCCTAGGCGATGGGAATCGACCTGCGGGAGGCGGCCCGCGCCGGCCTCGACCCGGCCGGCGCCAGCGGGTACGACGCGCACCCGCCCCGGGTGGGCTTCTTCACCGACACCAGCGTCTGCATCGGCTGCAAGGCCTGCGAGGTGGCGTGCAAGGAGTGGAACGCCATCCCCGAGGACGGGCTGACCTTCACCGGCATGTCCTACGACAACACCATGGGACTCGGTGCCGACACCTGGCGGCACGTGGCCTTCGTCGAGCAGCCCCGGCGGCTGGGCCGGCAGGAGTCGAACCTCGCCGACGCCGAACTGTCGGCGGCGATCACCGCGCGGGCGGCGGCCCGCACCCCCGTCTCGCTCGGCATGCCGGAGTCCCGGCCGCCGGACGGGCAGGTGGGCCCGGTGCGGGAGATGGACTTCCGCTGGCTGATGGCCTCCGACGTGTGCAAGCACTGCACCCACGCCGCCTGCCTGGACGTCTGCCCGACCGGGTCGCTGTTCCGGACCGAGTTCGGCACGGTGGTGGTGCAGGAGGACATCTGCAACGGCTGCGGCTACTGCGTGCCGGCCTGCCCCTACGGAGTGATCGACCAGCGCAGGGACGACGGGCGGGTGTGGAAGTGCACGCTCTGCTACGACCGGCTCTCCGTCGGCCAGGAACCGGCCTGCGCGAAGAGCTGCCCGACCGACTCGATCCAGTTCGGGGAGCTGGACGAGCTGCGCGAGCGGGCCGAGCAGCGGGTCCGGCACCTGCGCGACCAGGGCGTGGTCGACGCCCGGCTCTACGGGCACGACCCCGCCGACGGGGTGGGCGGCGCCGGCGCCTTCTTCCTGCTGCTCGACGAGCCGGAGGTGTACGGCCTGCCGCCGGACCCGGTGGTGACCACCCGCGACCTGCCGGCCATGTGGCGCCGGGTCGGGGTGGCCGCCGCCGGGCTGCTGGTCGGGCTGGTCGGCGTGACGATCATCGGAGGGCGCGGATGAACCGGACCGACGTACGCCTCGACGGCCACCCGGAGCTGCCCGCCGAGCGGGAGGCGGCGGTCGGTTCGGCCGGCCGGTGGCGGCGGCACCAACGCGGCGAGCGATTGATGGTGTCCAGGGCCGAGTTCCGCTCGTACTACGGGCTGCCGGTGCTCAATCCACCGACCTGGGAGGCGCCGGACATCGCCGGTTATCTCTTCCTCGGCGGGCTGGCCGGTGCCTCCTCCACGCTGGCCGCCGCCGCCGAACTGACCGGGCGGACCCGGCTCGCCGCCGGGCTCAAGGCCGGCGCCGCGGGCGCGCTGGGCGGCTCGCTCTACTCGCTGATCCACGACCTCGGCCGGCCGGAACGGTTCGTCAACATGCTGCGGGTCTGCAAGCCCAGCTCGCCGATGAGCATCGGATCCTGGCTGCTGGCCACGTACGGCCCGCTGGCCGGACTGGCCGCCGGCAGCCAGCTGACCGGGTGGCTACCCCGGCTCGGCCGGCTCGGCACGACGGGTGCGGCTCTGGTCGGGCCGGCGGTCGCCGCGTACACCGGGGCGCTGATCGCCAACACGGCCGTGCCGACCTGGCACGAGGCGTACCGCGAGCTGCCGGCGATGTTCGTCGGATCCGCCGCCGCCTCCGCCGGCGGGCTCGGCCTGCTCGTCGCGCCGGCCGCCGAGGCCGGGCCGGCCCGCCGCGCCGCCGTGCTCGGCGCCGCCGTCGAGCTGGCCGCCGCCCGGCGGATGGAGCGGCGGCTCGGCCCGCTCGCCGAGCCCCTGCACACCGGCGCCGGTGGACGGCTGCTCCGCCTCGGCAGGGCGCTGAGCGTCGCAGGCGCGGCACTGGCGGTCACCGGCCGGCACAGCCGCGCCGGCAGCGCCGCCGCCGGGGCCGCCATCCTGGCCGGTGCCGTCTGCACCCGGTTCGGCATCTTCACCGCCGGGGTCGACTCCGCCCGGGATCCGGCGTACACCGTCGCGCCGCAGCGGGAACGGCTCTCCGCCCGTACGCGGGAGGCGACCACCTCGTGAAGAAGGCACTCGAGTACCTGCCCCTGGCCGGCATCGTCCTGACCACCTGCCTCGCCGCGGCGCTGGCCGTCCGGCAGCAGCAGCGGCGGACGCCGCGACGCCGGTGACCGGGGCGGACGCCGCCGTCCCGCCGATGACGGGACGGCGCCGCGGCGCCGGTGACGGGTTGGACGGCCGGCACCGGCGGCGCCCTCAGACCGGGCCCGTCCGCCCGGTCCGCCGGGGCCAGATCTTGACCGCCGCCGCACCACCGGCGATCGCGGCCGCGATGGTGACACCGAGCACGAGCAGCGCGACGGCGGCCGCCTCCTGGACGGTGTCGGTCACGCTGCCGGGCACCGCTCCTCCGGGACCGCCGAACCCGCCGGCGCCGTACACGTCGCCGAACGCCCCGAAACCGATGCCGGTGCCGATGCTGGCCAGGATGAGCACCGCGACGACGCTCAGCGCCCACACCGTCACACCAAGCAGCATGCCGTCGAGGGTGCCGCGCCACCGGGCCGAGGCACCGGCGGTCATACCGCCCGCGAAGAGGCCCACGGCGGCCGCGACCAGCGACCACCACCAGGCGGCGCTGTCCAGGCTGGGTGTGGGAGCGCCACCGACCCCGGTGACCCCCACCGCGACGAAGAAGACCTCCAGGGTGATCCAGACGGCCAGGGCGACCACGAAACCGGCCCAGACCGGACCACCGCTGATCCGGTCCCCGCGCGGCCTCTGCCCGGAGGGCGGTGCGGCGGGGGCCGGCGCTCCGGTAGCCGGCGTGGCGGTGGACGGCGTTCGGGTAGCCGGCCCTCCGGTAGACGGTGCGGCGGTGGCCGGCGCAGCGGCCGGCGCAGCGTAGGTCGCCGTCGGGTCTTCGGGGAAGCGTCCCGGTTGCGGACTCCCACCGGTAGCAGCCATGGCGCAACCTGCCTTTCTCTACGGACGCGACGATGGCGCCCTTCGGGCGCAACCCGTCTACCCCCCGCCGCGCCGTTCACGCCTGGTACTCGGGTTCTCGCAGCTCGGGCCCGACCGGCCCGGCCCCGACGGAGCCGGCTCCGGGCGGCCCGCCGCCCGGGTTGTAGAAGCACTTCTCCGCCCGGCCCGCCGCCACGTCCCGGGCGAACGTGATCAGGTGGTGCGAGACCGTGGCCACGTGCACCAGCTTCTCCACCCGGCCGGTACGCAGCAGCGGCCACGCGGTCCGCCAGAACACCCGGCGGTAGCTGCCCCGGATCCCGAGATGCCAGAGCGTCCGGCCCACCACGCCGAGGCCCCGGAGCAGCTGCGCCCGGCCCGGCCGTTGGCGCCGCGGCCGGAGCCGGTGGGGGTAGGTGTGCCGGAGCTGGTGGCCGAAGCGGCGGTAGACGGCCTCCGGTGTGAAGGCGCGGGTCACCGTCGACCGCCAGTCCCGCACCACGTCGTCGTACGGGAGCAGGAAGTCGACGTTCGACTCGCGGTCCCCGGCGTCGTGCCGGATGCGTCCCGCCGCACTCAACCGGTCCCACAGCGGCGTACGCGGAAGCGCGTGCAGCAGATTGATGGTGAGCATCGGGATCTGCGACGCCTCGACGAACTCCAGGATCCGCCGGCCGGTCCCCGGATCGTCCCCGTCGAGGCCCATGATCATGCCCGCCACCACCTCGAGCCCGTACCGGTTGAGCCGGTGCACGGTCTCCAGCAACGGTGTCGCGAGATTCTGGGTCTTGCGCATGGCCCGCAGGGCGTCCCGGTCCGGCGACTCCACTCCCATGAACACCGTCGTGAAGGACGCCTCCCGCATCAGCTCCAGGATGTCCGTCCGCTTCGCCAGGTTCATCGTCGCCTCGCAGGCGAACGAGACGGGGTACTCCCGGGCGCGCTGCCACCGCACGAGGGCGGTGAGCAACTCCACCGCGGCCCGTGGGTCGGCGATGAAGTTGTCGTCGACGAAATAGACGGTTCCGGGGTTGCCCCGATCCAGCATCGCCTCCAGCTCGCCCAGCACCGCCGCGACGGACTTGCGGCGCGGACGCTGCCCGTAGAGCGTCGGGATGTCGCAGAACTCGCAACGGAACGGGCAGCCGCTGGAGAACTGCACGCTGCCGAGCAGGTATTTCGGCAGGTCGATCAGGTCGTAGCGCGGGATCGGGAAGCGCTCCAGCGGATGCCGCTCCCCGGTGACGTACACCTGCTGCTCCGGCGGCGGTCGCGGGTCCGCGTCGAGCCGGGCGACGAGCGCGTCCGTGGCGTCCCCGAGCTCGCCCACGTGCAGCAGGTCGACCGAGGGGTACAGCTCCGGGCTCGCCGAGACCGACGGCCCGCCGAGTACGGTGACGCAGCCGCTGGCCCGGGCCCGGGCTGCCAGGCGTTGGATCTGCTCGCGCTGCACGTGCATGCCGCTGAGCAGCACCACCTCGGCCCAGGCGAGTTCCCGATCCGTGACGTCGCGGAGGTTCTCGTCCACGAAGCGGATCTGCCAGCACGCCGGAAGGTAGCCCGCGATGGTGAGCAGACCCTGCGGTGGCATGAACGCGGCGGCGCCCACCAGCGGGAACGCGTGGTCGAGGGTGCCGAAGGAGCGCGCGTAGCGCGGCGACACCGCCAGCACCCGGCGCGGGTTGCGGCCGACCGCGCGACCCGGACCGGTGCCCACCGGCACGGGTCCGGGGCTCGGCGCAGGCGCTGCGACCATGCCGTTCAGTGACGCGGCCGGTTCAGCTCTTTGACCACGTAGTCGACCATCACGGCCAGCAGGCTGGCCGAAGCGAGCAGCAGCAGGCTGACTCTGGGTTTCCTGCCCATCGATCTCTCCTTCGGGCCATCGTCCCGGTCCGACCCTCGCACCGGGGCGCCGATCTTCCCCACCCGGATCGGGTCAAACCTCGATGCCGAGCATTTGTCCGGCCCCGCACGTGTCGTCCATAGGTCACGGGGAATGTCGGAGAAAGGCGGAGGACCGCAGCACCCGGAGGAGGCGGAGCGGATGCCCGGAACAGCGGGCGAGGTCGTGGGCGTCGACGTGCACGCATTCACCGTGCCGACGGACGGCCCGGACGGCAAGGAACAGGACGGCACGCTGACCTGGGATTCCACCACCATCGTCCTGGTCCGCGCCCATGCGGCCGGCGAGACCGGGCTCGGATACACGTACGGCGACGTCTCCGTGGCCGCGTTCATCGAGTCGAAGCTGGCGCCCGTCGTCACCGGTGCCGACCCGTCCGCCCCGGCAGCCACGTGGCGGCGGATGTTCGCCGAGATCCGGAACGCGGGGCGACCCGGCGCGGGCGCGATCGCCGTCTCCGCGGTCGACGTGGCGCTCTGGGACCTGCGGGCGCGACTCGCCGGGCTGCCGCTGTACCGCATCCTGCCCTCGGTCCACGACCGGGTGCCGGTCTACGGCAGCGGCGGGTTCACCAACTATCCGACCGAACGGCTGGTCGAGCAGTTGGCGGGCTGGGTCGGTCAGGGCATCGGGCGGGTGAAGCTGAAGACGTCCCGGCACCCCGAGCAGGATCCGCAGCGGCTCTCCGCGGTGCGGGCGGCGATCGGTGACACCTGTGAACTCTTCGCGGACGCCAACGGGGCGCTGCGCGGCAAGCAGGCGCTGGCCTGGGCGCACCGCTTCCACGACGAGTGGGGGGTCTGCTGGCTGGAGGAACCGGTCAGTTCGGCCGACCTCACCGGGCTGCGCCTGGTGCGGGAGGCCGGGCCCCCGGGGTTGGACGTGGCCGCGGGCGAGTACGCCTTCGTCCTCCGGGACTTCACCAACCTGCTCGTGCCACGGGCGGTGGACTGCCTCCAGGCCGACGTCACCCGGTGCGGCGGGATCACCGGCCTGTTGCAGGTCGCCGGGCTGGCCGCCGGGCACGAGAGCGACCTGTCGGCGCACTGCGCCCCGGCGGTCTCCGCGCACGCGTTCTGCGCGGTGCCGCAGCTGCGGCACCTGGAGTACTTCCACGACCATGTCCGGGTGGAGTCGCTGGTCTTCGACGGCACCCTCCGCCCCGAGGGAGGATTCCTCGCTCCGGACCCGGACCGGGCCGGCCTCGGGCTGGAGGTCAGGTGGGCCGACGCCGAGCCCTACCGGGTGTACGGGCGGCGCTGACGCGCCGAGCGGGCGGTACGGCAGGGGTGGCGATCGGCGGTGCGCCGGAAACCCGGCGGCCGGAGCCTGTGATCCCGGCCACCTTGACAGGCGGCCACCACCGTCTCCTTTGACAGACCGGCAGGTCCGCTCCGCTGCCGCCCGACCGGTAGCGACCTCAATCTTTTCCTGAACCGGCAGAAATGAACTGCCGGTAATCCTGCCGGCCATTCTGCCGGTCATTTGTCAGCACGGTCCCGCATTCATTTTCGGTGACATGTTCCTGAAACCTGGAAGCGTCTCGGATTGGCTAGCGTCGACCCGACCCCGGCGATGTCCGGGAAAGCGTCTGGGAGAGGAAGCATGCGTAAGCCATTGATCCGAAAATTGATCGCCGGAGTGGCGACGGGACTGGCGGCGATACCGCTCGTCCCGCTCGTCGCATCGGCGGCGCCGGCCGGGTCCGTGCCGGCCGGGTCCGTGCCGGCCGGGTCCGTGCCGGCCGGGTCCGTGCCGGCCGGGTCCGTGCCGGCCGGGTCCGTGCCGGCCGGGTCCGTGCAGTGGGCACCCTGTGCGGAGGACGCCAGCGCTCTCTGTGGCACCCTCGAGGTGCCGGTCGACTGGGCCGACCCGGACGGGCCGACCATCGCGTTGGCACTGGCCAAGCGGCCCGCGACCGACCCGGGCGCGCGACGCGGCTCGCTGGTCGTCAATCCGGGCGGGCCGGGTGGCTCGGGCGTCGACGCGGCGTTGTACAGCGGGTACAGCGACGACCTCCGCCGCCACTTCGACATTCTCGGGTTCGACCCGCGCGGCGTCGCCCGGAGCGCTCCGGTCATGTGTTCGCTGGACAGGATCCTCGCCCTGCCGACCGGGCCGGTCAAGACGCCTACGGCATTCACCGAGATGGTCACCGCGAGCCGTGAACTGGCTGCCGACTGCCGCAGCCACAGCGGGCCGGTATTCGACCACGTGGACACGCTCCAGGTGATCCGCGACATTGACGCCATCCGGTCGGCCGTCGGCGACGAGAAGCTGACATTCTTCGGCATGTCGTACGGCACGCTGATGGCCCAGCAGTACGCGGAAATGTATCCGGACCGGATGCGCGCCATCGTCGCCGACAGCACGATGGACCACAGCCAGGACGCCCGGGGCTTCGCCGTCACCCAGGCGGCCACCGGTCAGGACTCGTTCAACGAGTTCGTGGCCGGCTGCGCCCGGCTGACCGAGTGCGCGCTGCACGGCCGGAACATCCGCCAGTTCTGGCACCGGCTGCTGGACCGCGCCGCCCGGGGCGAGCTGCCGGACCCGGACGACCCGAGCTACAAGATCACGCAGCCTGACCTGGTCGACTTCGTCCTGCGTAACCTGAACTACCAGCCCTACTGGCTCGCCATCGCCAGCGAGCTGGAGCGGATCGACGCGGGTCGTCCGTCGACCGCGAGTGCGGCGGTCCGGCAGTCGGCCGAGGAGGAGCCGACGATCGTACCCTTCGCGTACCAGGCGGTGCTCTGCCAGGACTGGAACCTGAAGGCGCGTGACTTCGCCGAGTGGAGTTCCATCGCCGCCGCCGCGCAGCGGGTGGCGCCGGACCTGCCGGACCCGCCGCGGGCAGCCGTCGGCGCGATCTGCCTGGGCTGGCCGACCCCGGCGAACAACCCGCAGCGCCCGGTCACCCCGACCAACGACACCAAGCTGCTCTTCGCCAACGCGCTGCACGACCCGGCCACCGGCTACAACTGGGCCCTCGGCGCCGCCGACCAGTTCGGCGACCACGCCGAACTGCTGACCTACGAGGGCTGGGGACACATCGTGTACGGCCGGGTGGCCTGTGCCGACAACGCCATCGACAGCTACCTGATCGACCTCGTCGTGCCGGCGAAGGGCACCCGGTGCGCCGCCGCGCCGCCGCCCGGCACCACGCCGGGCGCCGCCCGTAGCAGGGCCGCGAGCCCGGAGGCCGGCCCGCCGGCAGAGCCCCTCGTCCCGCTGCGCGGCGACCGGGAGCTTCCCACCTGGCTCTTCTGAGCGCCGAGCACGGCGAGTCTGGACACCGGGCACGGCAAGGATCCACCAGCACGACCACGCGGCCGGGGCACCATCGGTGTCCCGGCCGCCGCCGCGGCACGAGGGACGTGTGAGGAGCAACTAACGAGGGGTTGTTCCGGATGAAACAGCGGAGAAACGGGCCGTCCCTTCACTGAGGCGATCACCGATCTGCTCCATCGAGGTGACCGGAACGGCCGAGAGGATCCGGGCGATGGCCGAGTACGCGGGACTGGACGGCAGCCGCTACAGCGTGGCGATCGTCGGCGGTGGACAGGCCGGACTGTCGCTGAGCTGGCACCTGTGCCGGCGCGGCGTGCGGCACGTCGTACTGGAGCGCAACCGGGTCGGCTTCGAGTGGCGCGAACGGCGCTGGGACTCGTTCTGCCTGGTCACCCCGAACTGGCAGTGCCGGCTGCCCGGCTTCGCCTACTCCGGCGACGACCCGGACGGGTTCATGACCGGCCCGCAGGTCGTCGACCACCTCGAACGGTACGCGGCCTCGTTCGGACCGCCGCTCGTCGAGGGGGTGGCCGTGACGCGGCTGCGGCGTACCGCCGCCGGCACATTCACGCTGCGGACCAGCGCCGGCACGGTCACCGCCGACCAGGCGGTGGTCGCCACCGGCCCGTACCACGAACCGGCCGTGCCGCGGATGGCCGAACGCCTTCCCGCCGACGTGGTCCAGCTGCACTCGAGCCAGTACCGCAACCCGGCGCAGCTGCCGTCCGGCGCCGTGCTCGTGGTCGGCACCGGGCAGTCCGGCTGCCAGATCGCCGAGGACCTCCACCTCGCCGGCCGGCAGGTGCACCTGGCGGTCGGCGGTGCGCCCCGCTCGGCCCGCCGCTACCGGGGCCGGGACGTCGTCGCCTGGCTCGACGAGATGGGCTTCTACGCCCGGGGCATCGACCAGTTCCCGGACGCCGACGAGGTGCGGCTGCGGGCGAACCACTACATGACCGGCCGCGACCGGGGACGCGACATCGACCTGCGCGCGCACGCCCGGGACGGGATGCGCCTGCACGGGCGGCTGACCGGGATCGACGGCGCGACGGTCGGCTTCGCCGACGACCTCGCGGCCAACCTCGACCATGCCGACTCCGTAGCCGAGAGCATCAAGGACTCCATCGACCGGCACATCGCGGCACACGGCGTCGCGGCGCCCGCCGAGCGGCGGTACCGGCCGGTGTGGCAGCCACCGCCCGGGGCCAGCACACTCGACCTGCGGCGCGAGGGCGTCCGGGCGGTCGTCTGGAGCACCGGCTTCCACCGCGACCACCGCTGGGTCGAGGTGCCGGTCTTCGACGGTCGGGGCTATCCGGCGCACGAGCGGGGCGTGACGAGCTGCCCGGGGTTGTACTTCCTCGGCCTGCCCTGGCAGCACACCTGGGGGTCCGGCCGGTTCGCCGGGGTCGGCGACGACGCCGGGTACCTGGCCGGGCGGATCGCCACGGCGGGCCGGCAGCGCGCCACCGACGAGGTCCGGTGGATCGCGGGTACGCCGTCCGAGACGTATCCCGACCTGGACTGGTTCCTGCCCCGGCCCGCCGGTGGCCGGGTCGCCACCGGAGCCGGCATCGGCACGGGAGCCGGCAATGGCTGACTCCTGGGTCAGCGACGCACACCGGCACCTCGGGGTGCTGCCGGCGTACCCGTTCTACGGCGGCGGCCCGGTGCAGCCGGCGACGGCCGCCCGGGCCACCGTCGCGCAGCTCATGGCCGACCTGGACGCCGAGCGCACCGAACGGGCGCTGGTGCTGCCGAACTACGGCGTGCCGGACCCGGACGTGGCGTTCGCCTTCAACGAGCTGGTCGTGGAGGCGGCGCAGGCCGACGACCGGATCCGCTGTGGACTCTGGGTCTCCTCCCGGGCCGACGACGTGGAACGCACCGAAGCGGCGCTCGCGCTCGCCGGCGAGCCCGGCGTACGCGCCCTGAAGCTCAGCTTCCTGCTCGGCGGTCGCGCGGACGACGCCGGCCTCGACCGGATCTTCGCCGTCGCCCGGCGGCACGGGCTGGTGGTGCACGTGCACACCTCCCCGGGCGCCGCCTCCGACATCGACCAGGTGGGAGAGCTGGTCGACCGGTACGCCGACGACGTCGCCCTGCACCTCGTGCACTTCGGCGGCGGCATGAGCGGGCACATCAAGCTGGTCGGCGGCCGGTTCTTCGACTGGATCTCCGCCGGCAAGCGGGTCTACACCGACCTCTCCTGGGCGATCGGCTTCGCGCCCCGCTGGCTGGCCCAGGAGATCTCCCGGCGCGGCGTCGGCCACGACCGGGTGCTCTTCGCCAGCGACGAGCCGTGGGGCGACCACGCCGGCGAGCTGGCGAAGCTGCGCGCCGCCGCCGGTGACGGCGAACTCGCCACTGCGATGTTCCACGGGACCTTCGACAAACTCTACGGATAGCCCCCGGAAAGGACTCATCATGGCCGAACTGACCGACCTGGAGCAGAAGAGCCTCAGCGAGATCCCGCACCCCTCGCTCGCCGAGGGATCGACGATCTACGGTGGCACCAAGGTCTTCCCCGACTACCAGGCCGAGGAGGGCGAGGTCTACTTCACGCTCGTGCACGGCATCGCGCACGAGTCGTCGGTGAGCTTCGTCGCGATCCTCCAGGCGACCCGGGCCCTGCGCAAGGGCTTCGAGTCGGCCATCTACTTCTACGGACCCGGGTCGCTGAACTGCCTCGCCACCCGCGGCTTCCCCACCACCGGCAACTCCGCGTTCCCCGGCGAACACAACATCAACAACTCGTTGCAGACCTTCATCGCCGAGGGCGGCAAGGTCTACTGCTGCCGGTTCGGGCTCTCGCTGCACGGTGCCCGCGAGGAGGACCTGATCGAGGGGGTCATCCCGACGCACCCGCTCGACGTCCAGGACGCGCTGATCCACTACAAGCGCAAGGGTGCGGTCATCAACTCGACGTACATGTTCTAGGAGGCGACGGTGAGCGTTGGCACCCGGGCGGAGATCGCCGTTCGCGGCGTACGCGTGGAGGCCCCGGTCCGCCGGCCGGCGGGCGCGGGGCCCAGCGACGACGGCCATCTGGTGGTGGACGGTGCCAACGCCGCCCTCCCGGTGGACCCCACCAGCCCCTACGTGGTACGCGACCAGCGGCTCTGGCGCGACGGCCGTGACCTGGGGCTCTCGATCCAGGTGGTCCGGCGTCCCCGGTTCTACGACCTGACCACGACCGACGGCGTCCCCTACGAGCAGATCGCCCGGCTGCACGGCGCGGACGTGCTGGCCAGCACGGTGGTGCAGACCTGCATCCGCTACGACGAGCCGCAGCGCTGCCGCTTCTGCACCATCGAGGAGTCGCTGCGCTCCGGGGCGACCACGGCGGCCAAGACCCCGGAGCAGTTGGCCGAGGTCGCCGAGGCCGCCGTCCGGCTCGACGGCGTGCGGCAGATGGTGCTGACCACCGGCACCACGGCCGGGCCCGACCGGGGCGGCCGGCACCTCGCCCGCTGCGTGCGTGCGGTGCTGGCGGCCGTGCCGGGGCTGCCGATCCAGGTGCAGATCGAGCCCCCCGGCGACCTGAGCGTGCTCGGTGAGCTGCGGGACGCCGGGGCGGCGGCGATCGGCATCCACGTCGAGTCGCTCGACGACGCGGTACGGCGGCGCTGGATGCCGGGCAAGGCCACGGTGCCGCTCGCCGACTACGAGCGGGCCTGGGACGAGGCGGTACGGCTCTTCGGCCGCAACCGGGTCTCCACCTACCTGCTGATCGGCCTCGGCGAGGATTCCGACGAACTCGTCGCCGGTGCCGGGCGGCTGATCGCGCGCGGGGTCTACCCGTTCGTGGTGCCGTTCCGGCCCACCGTCGGCACGCTCGCCCGCCGCGACGGTATCGGCGGGCCGGCGCCGGCACTGGTCCGGGACGTGACCGAACGGGTGGCGGCGCTGCTGCGCGCGGCCGGCATGACCGGCGCCGACCAGACGGCCGGCTGCGCGGCGTGCGGGGCGTGCGGTGTGCTGACGGCGGCCGGCGGATGACCGCGGTCACCGGCCTCCCCACCGGCCTGAGGACCCGGCTCGGCGTGGCCCCCGCCGATCTGGCACCGGTGCTCACCGGGAGCCGCCCCGGGCCGACACCGGTGGCCCGGGTCGAGCCCGCCGAGGACCCGGCGACGCTGGCCGCGTACCGGCGGCTGCGGATCAGGGTCTTCGTCGAGGAGCAGGGGATGTTCGCCGGCGACGACCGCGACGAGCACGACGACGACCCGCGCACGCTGGTCCTGGTCGCCCGCGACCCCGACGGCACCGTGCTCGGCGGGGTGCGGCTCGGCCCCGCCGGTCCGGGTGCCGACCTGGGCTGGTGGATCGGTGGCCGGCTGGTCGTCGACCCGGCGGCCCGCGGCGGGACAGGCATCGGGCCGGCGCTGGTCCGGGCCGCCTGCGCCTGGGCGGAGACCTCGGGTGTCCTGCGGTTCGAGGCGACCGTGCAGGCCCGCAACGAAACGCTCTTCCGCCGCCTCGGCTGGCAGGCGGTACGCCCGGTGCGGGTCGCCGCCCGGCCGCACGTGCTGATGCGCTGGCCGATCGGGCGGGTCGCCGCGCTCGCCGAAGCCACCAAGCGGTCGCTCGGCACCCTGCTCGCCGGGATGGCCCCGGGCGGTCCCGGTTTCGTCGGCGACGACGGCGCACCGGTCCCCGGCACCGACGTGGTCGCGGCCTGCGACGCCGTCATCCCGTCGATGGTGGAACGGGATCCGTGGTGGGCCGGCTGGTGCGCGGTGCTGGTCAACCTCAACGACCTCGCCGCGATGGGCGCCGCCCCGGTCGGCCTGCTCAACGCGGTCGGCGCCCGGGACGCCTCGTTCGCGGCGCGGATCCTCGCCGGCCTGCGCGCCGGCGCCGGGGCGTACGGCGTACCGGTCCTCGGCGGGCACACGCAGCTCGGCGTGCCGGCGGCGCTGTCGGCGACGGCGCTGGGGCGTACCGCCGATCCGGTGCCCGGCGGCGGTGGGCGCCCCGGGCACCGGGTACGGGTCACCGCCGACCTGGGCGGCCGGTGGCGCCCCGGTTACCACGGGCGGCAGTGGGACTCGACGACCGGCCGCGACCGCGCGCAGCTGCGGGCGATGCAGAGCCTTGTCGCCACCGCCCGGCCCGCCGCCGCCAAGGACGTGTCGATGGCCGGGATCGCCGGCACGCTCGGCATGCTCGCCGAGGCCAGCGGGGTCGGGGCGGTGCTCGACGTCGCGCACGTGCCGCGGCCGGAGGGCGCCGCCATGGGTGACTGGCTCACCTGCTTCCCGGGCTTCGGGATGGTCACCGCCGACCGGGCGGGGAGCCCGGTCCCGGTGGCCGGGCCGACGGCCGGCGCCGACTGCGGCGAGCTGGTCGCCGGGCGGGGAGTCCGGTTGCGGTGGCCGGACGGTGAACTCACCGAGGCGATACCCACCGACGTCACGGGATTGGGCCCGGCCGCCGCCACGGCATCGGGAACGGCCGGCATCACGGGATTGGGGACCGCATGACGGGCATCGTACGGATGGCGGCCGCCGCCGCACCCTTCGGCCGCGACCTGGCGGCGGACTTCGCGAGGATTGAGAGCATCGTCGCGGCCGCCCGGGCGGCCGGCGTCGACCTGCTCGCGCTCCCCGAGGCGTGCCTCGGCGGCTATCTGGCGCACCTCGACGGCGGTGCCGACGGGCCGCCCGCGCTCCGGGTCGACGGGCCCGAGATCGCCCGGCTGTCGGCGATCGCCGGTGACATGGTGGTCTGCGCCGGGTTCTGCGAGGCCGACGGCGAGCTGCGCTACAACAGCGTGGTCTGCGTCGACGGCGGCGGCCTGCTGGGGCACCACCGCAAGGTGCACCAGCCGTTGAACGAGAGCGCCAGCTACGCCTCCGGCGGGTCGTTCGACGCGTTCGACACACCTGTCGGCCGGATCGGCATGATGATCTGCTACGACAAGGCCTTTCCGGAGGCGGCGCGGTCGCTGGCGCTGGACGGCGCCGAGATCGTCGTCTGCGTCTCGGCCTGGCCCGCCAGCCGTACCGCGCCCAGCGACGATCTGGCCGAGGACCGCTGGACCCGGCGGTTCGACCTCTTCGACCGGGCGCGGGCCCTGGAGAACCAGGTGGTCTGGGTCTCCGCGAACCAGTCCGGCACCTTCGGTTCGCTGCGCTTCGTGGCCAGCGCCAAGATCGTGGATCCGGGCGGGGACGTGCTGGCGACGACCGGCACGACCGCGGGGACGGCGATCGCCGAGCTCGACCTGGGCCGGGCGCTGAGCACCGCCCGCCGGTCAATGGCCCACCTGCGCGACCGGCGCCCCACCGCGTACGCCCGGCTGGCGCCCGAGCCGGTGGTCGTGTGAGCGGCCCCGCGCACCGGTCCTCGAAGATCTAGGCCATGCCCGTCACGCGTATCGCCGCCGCCGCCGCACACTTCGGCCGCGACCTGGAGTTCGACCTCGCCCGCATCCGGAAGATCATCGCCGATGCCGGTGCCGTCGGTGTCGGCCTGCTCGTCCTGCCCGACGCGGCCCTCGGCGGTTACCTCGCGGACCTGCGGCACCCGGATCCGGCCGCCCTGCCGCCCGCGCTGAAGCGGGACGACCCGGTGATCGAGCAGATGATCGCGATGGCGGGCAGCATGGTGGTCTGCGTGGGCTACTGCGAGGCCGACGGCGACGACCGCTACAACGCGGCGGTCTGCGTCAACGGCGACGGTGTGCTCGGCCGGCACCGCAAGGTGCACCTGCCGGCGGCCGAGGTCACGGTCTACCGGCCGGGCGACACCTTCGCCGCCTTCGACACCCCGGTCGGTCGCATCGGGATGCTCATCGACTACGACAAGACATTTCCCGAGTCCGCGCGCACCCTCGCGCTGGACGGGGCGCAGATCGTCGCCACCCTCTCGGCCTGGCCGGCGAGCATCACCAACCAGGCGCCGAAGCTGTCCCAGGACCGCCAGTCGCGCCTCTTCGACCTCTACGACTGCGCCCGCGCCGCCGAGAACCAGATCGTGGTGGTCTCGTCCAACCAGACCGGTGCGATGGGCGGGATGCGGTTCCTGGGCCAGTCCAAGGTGGTCGGGCCGGCCGGCAACGTACTCGCCCGTACCTGGGCAAAGGCCGGCCTCGCGGTCGCCGAGCTCGACGTCGCCGCCGAGATCGCGGCGGCCCGCCGGGTGCTGCACCACCTCGACGAACGCCGTCCCGAGTCCTATCTGGACCGGCGGCCGTGAGCCCGGGGAGCGCGTCGCCGCAGCCGTCCCGGGAGCGGCTCTCGATCGCGTTGCTGAGCTACTCGACCCGGCCGCGCGGCGGGGTCGTGCACACGCTCGCCCTGGCCGAGGCGCTTGCCGCGCTCGGCCAGGAGGTCACCGTCTGGACGCTCGGCCGGGGCGGCGACACCGGCTTTTTCCGGCCGGTCGACCCCGCGGTCCGGCAGCGGATCGTGCCCTTCCCCGACCGTCCGGGCGAGACGGTCGGCGCCCGGATCCTGCGCTCCATCGCCACCCTCCGGTCGTCCTTCACCCCGGACCGGTACGACGTCGTCCACGCCCAGGACTGCATCAGCGCCAACGCGGTGCGGCGCTGTCTGCGTACCGTCCACCACGTCGACCAGTTCACCACTCCTGAGCTGGCCGCCTGCCACGAGCGGGCCATCGTCGAGCCGGCCGCGCACGTCTGCGTCTCGGCCGCGGTCGCGGCGGAACTCCACGCCGGCTGGGGCATCACGGCCACGGTCATCCCGAACGGCGTGGACGCGCCCCGGTTCGCGGCGGCGGCAGAGCCGGCGGGGTGGCGCGCCCGGCGCGCCTGGCGCCGCCGGTTCGGCCGGTACGTGCTCGCCGTCGGCGGCATCGAGCCGCGCAAGGGCTCGCTCGAGCTGCTCGGCGCGTACGCACTGCTCCGCCGCGACCTGCCCGACCTGCGCCTGGTGGTCGCCGGTGGCGAGACGCTCTTCGACTACCGCGACTACCGGGCCCGCTGGGACGCGACAGCGACACGCCTGGCGGTCGCGCCGGAGATCCTCGGTCCGGTCGACCACCGGGCGCTCCCCTCGCTGGTGGCCGCCGCGAGCGTCTTCGCCTTTCCCTCCACCAGGGAGGGTTTCGGGCTCGCCGCCATGGAGGCCCTCGCCGCAGGCGTGCCGGTGGTCGCCCGTGACCTTCCGGTGCTGCGGGAGGTGTTCGGCGACGCGGTCCGCTACGGCACCGACCCGGTCACGCTCGCGGCCGCCATGCGCGCCGCCGTCGAGCTGCCCGACCCGGCCCGGCAGGCCGCCGGCCGGGCGCTGGCCGGGTCCCACACCTGGCACGCCGCCGCCGAGGCGCACCTGACCCTCTACCGGTCGCTGCTCGCCCCTGTCACCGGCCACGACTCCACCGGCCGCGACTCCACCGGCCACGGCTCCACCGGCCACGGCTCCACCGGTCGCGGCTCCACCGGCCGCCGCTCCACCGGTCGCGGCCCGGTGGGAGACCGACCGTTGCGGCGATGACAGGGGCCACCGGGCCGGCGGAGAATAGGTAGCCTGTCCGACGTCACACTCGATCACCTGGGAGATCATCGTGCGGGTGCGAACCGTGCTCATGACCGTCGCCGTCCTGCTGGTCGCCACCGGGGTGGCCGTCGTCCTCGGCCTCGGCCAGGTGCCGGCCGCCTGGGACGTTGCCGGCTACACCTGGTCCAACTGACATCTGCGCACCGCGTCCGGCCGGTGGGCGCCGGACCGCCGCCCTGGCGGCCACCGCCCGCGCCCCGCCGGCCGGATCGGTGTGCGCGCCGCGTGATCCTGCGGAACGGGGGCCCGATGACGGCGACACAGCTGCGCGACCGTCTGGACGAGACGATCGAGGAAGGACAGACCGCCGGCCTGCATGCGGTCGTCGCCGTCCGCGGCGGCGAGACCCTGCTGGAGTACTACGGCGCGGGCGAGGACTTCGCCTGGAACATCCCACTGGGCGTCGTCGAGTTCGGGCCCGGGACATTGCACGACCTCCGCTCGGTCACCAAGAGCGTGACGGCGCTGCTCTACGGCATCGCGCTGCACGAGGGCCGGGTCCCGCAGCCTTCGGCACCACTACTGCGGCACCTCTCCGAATACCCCGACCTGGCGGCCGACCCGGCACGGGCCCGGCTCACCGTCGAACACGCGCTGACGATGTCGCTCGGTCTGGAGTGGCGCGAAGACCTTCCTTACGACAGTCCGGCCAACGCCGAGATCGCCATGGAACTCGCGCCGGACCGCTACCGCTACGTGCTGGAGCGGCCGATCGTCGATCCGCCCGGCACCCGCTGGCACTACTGCGGAGGCGCCACGGCGCTGCTCGGCCGGCTGATCGCCGACGGCACCGGCCAGCCGCTGGCGGAGTACGCCCGGACGGCGCTCTTCGAGCCGCTGGGCATCCACCCCGTCGACTGGATGGCCGGGCCGGACGGGGTGGCCTCGGCCGCCTCCGGGCTCCGGCTGGCCGCCCCCGACCTGGCCCGGATCGGCGAGCTGGTGCTCGGCTGCGGAACCTGGCACGGCCGCCGGATCGTTCCCGCCGACTGGATCCGCGAGATGCTCCGGCCCCGCCCCCACCTGCGCACCCACTGGGGCGCCGGCTACGGCTACCAGTGGTACGTCGAGGCCGTCGCGGAGCACCGGATGGTGGCCGGCATGGGCAACGGCGGCCAACGCCTGCTCGTCCTACCCGACCTGGACCTCGTCGTGGCCATCAACGCCGGCAACTACACCGAGCCCGAGCAGTGGCGGACCCCGGTGACCGTGCTGCAGCGGGTCATCCTGCCGGCGTTGAGCTGACGCGCGGGGCGGGCTGACACGCCGGGTCACTCCCCCGTGCGCAGGCGCTCGACGGCCTTCGGTGCCAACTCGCGGACGTACGACTCGGTGCCGCTGGCGTTCTCCCAGCCCAGATCGGCGAGAACCATGATGTGGTCGCCGACCCGTGCCAGCACGGCCGGGGTGGTGGTGACGGACTCCTCGTCGCCGTAGCGGAACCGCGCGGACACCCGCACGAGCAGCGACTCGTCACCGGCGACGTCCGTGCCGGCCACCTCCCAGCGGTGCTCCCCGGACTCCAGGCTGCCCGGACACCGCCGCACCGCCGCCGCGATCTCGTCGAAGGCCGCCGCTCCGTGCCCGGGATGCAGCCCGACGTACTCGAGCACCACCTGTGGTGTCTCATTTTCGCCGGGGCTGACGTGCGCCCGCATGGCGACGGCGGCGGTCCGGGTCTCGTCACTCGGATAGCGCTCGCCACACGGCCGCAGCGGCCGCAGATGCTCGCTGTCGCCCTGCGGCATCGGCCCGAGCGTCGCGCCGCCGAGGTCCTCCGGCTGGAGCAGCGCCGACGAGCGGATCACCTGCGTCGCGTCGGGTGACGGCGACCCGGTCGGTGGGCTCGCCGAGCCGGTCGCACCGGCCGGCGCCGTTGCGGAGGACGTCGAGGTGGTCTCCGGGCTGCCGTCCTGGGCACAGCCGGCCAGCAGGGCGACGGCCACCGCCGTGGCGAGCAGGGCCTGCGGAGCGGTACGGCGCATGACATCCCCCGTCATAGTTCGGGTTGGTTCGGACGTTATCCCCCGAACTGCCCCGGTGCCTCGACGGGCAAACATTCCTCGGGCGGGTCGCCGTAGCCGGACGAGGCAGCGGCCCGGGTCAGCGCACGCCGGCCCGGGCCGCTACCCGCGCGTCAGACCAGGTCGTACCGGTCGAGGTTCATGACCTTGACCCACGCCGCCACGAAGTCCCGGACGAACTTCTGCTGCGCGTCCGCACCGCCGTAGACCTCGGCGATGCCGCGGAGCTGGGAGTTCGAGCCGAAGACGAGGTCGACGGCGGTGCCGGTCCACCTGACCTGCCCGGTCGCCCGGTCCCGCCCCTCGTAGACGTCCTCGGCCGAGGCGGAGACCTTCCACTCCGTGCCGATGTCGAGCAGGTGCACGAAGAAGTCGTTCGTCAACGTCCCCGGCCGGTCGGTGAGGACACCGTGCGGCGCCTGCCCCAGGTTCGCCCCCAGGGCCCGCATGCCACCGATCAGGACCGTCATCTCCGGGGCGGTCAGCGTCAACAGGTTGGCCCGGTCCAGCAGCAGGGTCTCCGGCGAGAGCTTCTGCCCGGCTCGCAGGTAGTTGCGGAACCCGTCCGCCCGGGGTTCGAGTACGGCGAACGACTCCACGTCGGTCTGCTCCTGCGAGGCGTCGGTGCGCCCCGGCGTGAACGGCACCGTGATGTCGTGCCCGGCGTTCCTCGCCGCCTGCTCGATGGCCGCGCAGCCGCCGAGGACGATCAGGTCGGCGAGCGAGACCTTCTTACCGCCCGACTGCGCGCCGTTGAACTCCTGCTGGATCCCGGTCAGCGTCTGCAGCACCGTGCCGAGCGAGGCCGGGTCGTTGACCTCCCAGTTCCGCTGCGGTTCGAGCCGGATCCGGGCGCCGTTGGCCCCGCCCCGCATGTCGGTGCCGCGGAAGCTCGCCGCCGACGCCCAGGCGGTGAAGACCAGCTGGGAGACGGAGAGCCCCGAGCCGAGGATCGTACGCTTCAGCTCGGCGACGTCCTGCTCCGTGACCAGCTCGTGGTCGACCGGCGGGACCGGGTCCTGCCAGAGTTGGGGCTCCGGCACCCACGGGCCGAGATAGCGGGTGACCGGTCCCATGTCGCGGTGCAGCAGCTTGTACCACGCCTTGGCGAACGCCTCCGCGAACTGGTCCGGGTTCTCCATGAAGCGCCGGGAGATCGGCTCGTAGATCGGATCGACCCGCAGCGCGAGGTCCGTGGTCGCCATCATCGGGGCGTACCGGACGGAGGGGTCGTGGGCACCGGGCACGGCGTCCGCCCCGGCACCACCCTTCGGCCTCCACTGCTTCGCGCCGGCCGGGCTCTCGGCGACCTCCCACTCGTAGCCGAAGAGCGTCTCGAAGAAGCTGTTGTCCCAGGTGATGGGGGTCGGTGTCCAGGCGCCTTCGAGGCCGCTGGTGATGGTGTCCCCGCCCTTGCCGCTGCCGAAGCTGTTCTTCCAGCCGAGCCCCTGCTCCTCGAGCCGGGCCGCCTCGGGCTCCGGGCCGACGTACTCGTCGGCCCGGGCGGCCCCGTGGGTCTTGCCGAAGGTGTGACCACCGGCGATGAGGGCGACCGTCTCCTCGTCGTTCATCGCCATCCGGCGGAAGGTCTCCCGGATGTCCCGGGCGGCGGCCAACGGATCCGGGTTGCCGTTCGGCCCCTCCGGGTTCACGTAGATCAGCCCCATCTGCACCGCGCCGAGCGGGGCGGCGAGGTCCCGGTCGCCGCTGTAGCGCTCGTCGCCGAGCCAGGCGTCCTCGGGACCCCAGAAGATCTCCTCCGGTTCCCAGACGTCCTCCCGCCCGAAGCCGAAGCCGAAGGTCCTGAACCCCATCGACTCCAGGGCACAGTTGCCGGCGAAGACCAGGAGGTCGGCCCAGGAGATCTTCTGTCCGTACTTCTGCTTGACCGGCCAGAGCAGCCTGCGCGCCTTGTCCAGGTTCGCGTTGTCGGGCCAGCTGTTGAGCGGGGCGAAGCGCTGCGCACCGTCGCCGCCACCGCCGCGACCGTCCTCGATGCGGTAGGTGCCGGCGGAGTGCCAGCTCATCCGGATGAAGAGCGGCCCGTAGTGACCGTAGTCCGCCGGCCACCAGTCCTGCGAGGTCCTCATCACCTCGAAGACGTCCCGCTTCAGCGCCTCGACGTCGAGCTTCTGGAACTCCTCGGCGTAGGTGAAGGACTCGTCCATCGGGTTGGCCCGGGGTGAGTGCTGATGGAGGACCTGAAGGTTCAGCTGGTTGGGCCACCAGTCCCGGTTGGTCCTCGGCCGGCCCCGCTTGGGGGTCGGGGCCGGAATTGCCGGGTTTTCGCTCTCGCTGCCGTGCTCAGGCACGTCGATCCTTCTCCTGTCAGTCGCTCGTGCTGTCAACCGGTTGCTGGTGCCCGGAGGCACTCGGGGCAAAACACCCTGGTAGATGACTTGTATCGTCCGGTCGGGACGCTCGGCTGTCGGATGCGCTCGGGCGGGGACGCCCGTCGGCGGTGCTGTCGAGGTGGATGACGGCACCGCCCGACCGACGTCCCGCAGTATGCCCTACTTTGTTCTTGAATGCATCAAGTATCCGATAGAGCCTTGCCGGGCGGGTCGGGCGCACGCCAGCGCAGGCGCGGGGATGCGCGGCGTGCCGCCACACCCGACCGTATCTCCACTCCGGGCGCCGTGCAGGCGCCGGCCGAGGAGTTCGCGGGAATGTCCGGTCCCGGTCACCGATGGACGACGGCCACCGGACAGGCCGCGTGGTGCAGCGCGGCGTGACTGACCGAGCCGAGCAACAGCCCGGTGAAGCCACCGCGCCCGCGCGAGCCCACGACGAGCAGCCCGGCCTCGGCCGACTCCTCGATGAGGACACTGCCCGGACGGCCGTGACGAAGCCGCCGGATGACGGAGACCTCCGGGTACCGCTCGCGCCAACCCGCGATCGACTGCGCCAGCACCACCTCCTCGTCGGTGCCGGGGACATCCCGGTCGTACACCAGGGGAAGCATGTCCCCGGGAGCGGTGGAGGTCGGATACCGCCACGCGTGCGCCGCGACGAGCGGCACGCCGCGACGGGCCGCCTCGTCGAACGCGAAGGCGACGGCGCGCTCCGAGACCTCCGAGCCGTCGACGCCGACCACGACCGGACCGCCGGGCCGCTCCTGACCCCGAACGACCACGACCGGGCAGGTCGCGTGCGTGGCCGCCTGGACGGCGATCGAGCCGAGCAGCAGCCCGGAGAACCCGTCGAGGCCGCGGTCACCGAGCACCAGCATCGCGGCGTGCCGGGCATGGCGCAGCAGTACCGGTGCCGCCGACCCGTCGTCGATCGTGGCGCTCACCGTCACGCCGGGGGCCGCCCGCCGTGCCTCCCGCATCGCCTCCGCCACCACTCGCTCGGCCTGATGCCGGAAACCGCCCTCGGGAGGCCCGGCCGGGTCCGGACCGAGCGGCACCGGCAGCAGCGCCCACACGAAGGCGTGGACGAGGAGCAGCGGCCGGCCGTGCAGCGCCGCCTCGCGGGCCGCCAGCCGTGCGGCGGCCAGCGCCGATTCGGAACCGTCGATACCGACGACAACCTGTCCACCTGGTGAGTCGGACATGTCTCCTCCTGGTACCGAAGCGCCCGCAGCCGGACGGTCCGGGTGGCCGGATCAACCGGGGTGGGCGTCTGTCTCCACGATGCCCCGAAGTCGATCTTCTCGGCAGGGCCGGACGCCGGGATGGGGCGGGACCTTCGGCCCGGCCCCCGCGCCCGGCGTCACGGCCGGCCGCGGCGGCGCCGTTCCCCCGACGCCAGGCCCGCCACGGCAGCCGCTCGGGTCGGACGACCAGGGACGGTTGGACCTGCGAATCAGGGACCATCGCCGGTACGCAGCCGGCGCCGCTCGTCGCATCCTCACCGTGGGAGGACCGCATCCTCGCCACGGGACGGGCCGCATCCCCGCCGATCGGGAGAGGCCACATGTCCCCGCCGTTCGGAAGAGGCCGCGTCCCCGCCGATCGGGAGAGGCCACATCCCCGCCGTTCGGAAGAGGCCGCGTCCCCGCCACCGAAGGAAGGAGGCGGAACCGTGAGCTTCCGGGATCGTGCAGAGGCGGGCCGGCGGCTGGGCCAGCGGCTCGCGCAGCTACGTGGGGGCGACGCGGTGGTGCTCGGCGTCGCCCGAGGCGGTGCGGCCGTCGCCTACGAGGTGGCCCGGGTGTTGGCCGTGCCGCTCGACGTCGTCGTCGTCCAGCGCCTGGTGGACCCGTTCGTCTCCGGACTGACCCTGGGGGCGGTCGCCGAGGGCGGTGTCGTGGCCACCGATCGGACGGCGGTGGATCGGGCGGGCATCGACGCCGATGGTCTCGCCCGCATGGTCGACGCCGTCCGGCGGGAGGTTGCGCAGCGCGGCCGACGGATGCGGGCCGGGCGGGCGCCGGTGCCGCTGGCCCGGCGTACGGCGGTCGTCGTCGACGACGGCGTCGGCACCGGCATGACGGCCCGGGCGGCGTGCCGTTCCGTGCGGGCCCGCCACCCCGACCGGATCGTCCTCGCCGTGCCGCTCGCCACGATCGGGACCGTCGTCGCCCTGGCCCAGGAGGCCGAGGAGGTCGTCTCCATCGGTGCCCCGGCGTGGCTCCCGGAGCGCTCCCGCTGGTACCGGCTGCCCGCTCCGTCCGACGAGGAGGTGGCTGAGCTGCTGCACGTCGCGGCGATCCACTCTCCGTACCGGCCCGGCCGCCGAACGGGTGCGACGGCCGGGTAAGCCGCCGTGCCTCCGTCCCGATCCCCGGCCGGCCCGGCTCCGGGACGGCCTCATCAGGTGTGGGACGGCCTCATCAGGTTCAGTTCCGGGACGGCCTCATCAGGCGTTCCGCGCTGCCGAACGCGTAGCCGTGCGACCGGAGCATCCGGGAATCGTCGTGCTCCCAGCGGAGCCGGTCGACGACCTCCACCACGCCGGCTACCTCGGTGACGAACGTGACGACGAGGCCGGCGAGGCTGCGGCTCTCCACGGTGCCCGTCAGCGTCACCGCGCCGTCGACAACGTCGACCTGGACGGCCAGCGGATCGACCCAGAGGGAGCGCCGCAGGACGTCGTCGACGATCTCGGCCCGGATCGCGGCGTCCGGCCGGGTGTGGATGCGCAGGAGGTCCCGCCGGGACACGATGCCCACCAGACACCGGTCGCTGTCGACCACGGGCATCCGCTTGATCCGCTCCTTCTCGAGGCGCCGCGCGGCGGTGCTCACCGGTGCGTCGGGGGACACGACGACGGCCGGTGCGGTCATGAGGTCGGCGGCGACGGTCGCGCGCGTCCTGCTGTCGACCCGCCGCCGGCCGGCGAAGATCCGCCGGTGCTGTTCGTCCCCGATCGCCTCGACCTTGTGCAGGAGGTCGGCTTCGGAGACCACACCGAGGACCCGGCCGTCGGCGTCGAGCACCGGCGCGGCACTGACGCCGGCCCCGGTCAGCGTGTCGACCACTTCACGGTAGGTGGCGTCCGGCGCGACCGACACCACGTCGCGGGTCATCACGTCCTCGACTCTCCACCGTCTCATCGTGGGCTCCTTCCTCTCGTCGGCGGTCGAGCCGCCGCATCTCGCGTTCGGGTCGGCTCCCGCGTTCGGGTCGGTCTGCCCGCGAGGTGGGGCGTGGACACCCCACGGCAGGCGGGCCGGCACGCGATCCTCCCGCTGCCTCACCTACAGCCTCGGTCCGCCGGGCTGCTGGCGGCAGTGGCGTTCGGCCCGATGACGCCGGGCCGAACGCCCGGAACCGCTCGCGGAAGAGCGGCCGGTAACCGCTCCGACAGGGGCGACCCGGTCCCCCCTCCGACGGGAGCGACCGGGATCGGGTCGAAGGTCCCGGCGACGGCGGGACGGGAGACCCGCCGCCGTCCGGCCTGCGGACTCTGCTGGTCAGAGTTCGAAACCGATGAAATTGATGTGTGCCCAGCGGGGGCACGGCGGAGACGAGAGGACGTGCATCGCCATGACCGCGATTTCCGAGCGGCAGACGACGGGAACGACCGCTCCTGCGGTCGGCATCGGCGTGACCGAAACGGCGGCACAGAAGGCCGCCCGGTACATCTGGGCCGCCGTGCGGCTGGCCCTCGGCTGGACCTTCCTGTGGGCGTTCGTCGACAAGGTCTTCGGCCTGGGCTTCGCCACTCCGGCGGAGCGGGCCTGGATCGAGGGCGGCAGCCCGACCCAGGGTTTCCTGAGCGGCTCGGAGGGACCCTTCGCGGGCTTCTACCACTCCCTGGCCGGCACCGGCTTCGCGAACTGGGCCTTCATGCTGGGCCTGCTCGGGATCGGTCTGGCTCTCACACTTGGCATCGGAATGCGGGTGGCGGCCACGGCCGGCGCGGCACTGTACGTGATGATGTGGTCGGTGGCGCTGCCGCCGCAGACCAACCCGTTCATGGACGAGCACCTGATCACCGCGGCCGTGATGGTCGGCCTGGCCCTGGTGGGCGCCGGTAGGACGATCGGCTTCGGCAAGGTCTGGGAGAGTCTCCCGATCGTGCAGAAGCAGCCCTGGCTCAAGTAGGCCCGGCTTGACCCGCGTCTCACCTGAACACCGCTCCACCCGATGGGGGCGCCGCCGTAGCGGCGCCCCCGTCGCACGCGTCCGCATCTCACGTGGATCAACCCTCCCGTGCCGGCGCCGTCCGGGTTACATCGGTACCGGAAACAGCGACCGGGCGCCAGGATCCGAACCGAGAGGTTCAGGACCGTTCACACTCGAACACGCCCGGCACGACCACCAGGGATCGAGGTTTGTCGAGGGCTTGACAGGCGCCGTGTTACCGCTAACATCTCCTTGCAACACGGCCTTGCCCGGTGCGACATCAGGCGCGGATGGCGCACCGACCCTCGCCCCGAGGCCGTCGGTCCGGGCCCCCACGCGCACCACCACGCATGCCGTCCAGACGGCCGATCCGTGCGAGTCTCGTGCCGACGGCGGTCCGGACTGCCATGCCGACCGCCCCCGGAAGACACCACCGCACGTCGTTCCAGTCCCACAACTACCCCGACCGGTACATCCGGCACCACGACTACCTGCTCCGCCTCGACCCGATCGGTGACACACAGGGACGCGGCGACGCGACCTTCCGGGTGACCACATAGCCGACGCACACCCGGAGGAGCCGAGCACCCGGGCGCCGCGCCTCACCGGCGCGTGCCACGGGTGCTCGGCGCGTCTCCGGCACGGTCAGGACTGGGTACGGCTCCACTGCTGGTTGGTGCCGCCGGTGCAGGCGTACTGCTGGATGTCCGCGCCGTCGCCGGTGCCCCGGTCGACCACGTCCAGGCACTTGCCGCTGTGCCGGGCGCGCAACTGGTGGTAGCTGCCGGTGGCGACCCACTGCCACTGCTGGTTGGTGCCGCCGCCACAGGTGTACTGGATGATGTTGGCCCCGTCGGCGGTGGAGGCGGAGGCGACGTCGAGACACTTGCCGCTGTTGGAGTTGATCACGCGGACGTAGCCGCCGCCGGCGTCCTGGAACTCCCACTTCTGGTTGCCGCCGCCGTTCCAGCTCCACTGCTTGATCTCGGCGTTGTTGGCGGTCGAGCCCTCGATCACGTCCATCACCTTGCCGCTGTTGCGGTTGGTGACCCGGTAGTAGGTCGGCGAGCTGCCGGTGACGGTGCCGGTGGCGGTGTCGATGGTGATGGAGGGGTACCAGCTCAGGCTCATGCTGGTGCTGGAGGGAAAGCTGATCGGCAGCCAGACGTACTGGGAGTCGTTGACCGGCCCGTCCCAGGCGCCGGCCCAGCGGTCACCCATGTAGAGGTAGCTCGTGGTGGAGCTGCCCTGGATCGGCAGCACGTAGGTGGGCTGGGAGCTGAAGGTGGTGGAGTTGCCGACGTTGGTCCAGCCGGTCCACGGGCCGGAGATGCTCGACGCCGTGGCGTACTTCGCCTGGTTGGGGCTCCAGCCGGTGGCGGCCGAGGTCAGCAGGAAGTACGTGCCGCCCCGCTTGAACATCGCCGGCGCCTCCCGGTGTGCGTCGTTCCAGAAGTTGCCGACCAGGCTCGCCACGTTGAGATAGTCGGAGGTGAGCCGATAGATGTGCAGGTCGTAGTTCTCGTCGGCGGCCGAGATCATGTACGCGGTGCCGCCGTCGTTGTAGAGGGTGATGTCCCGGGACATGTGCTGGCCGAGCGGCCGGAAGCTGCCGTGGTAGGTGTAGGTGCCGTCCACGGTCGCCGAGGAGGCGACGGCGGCCCGCGCCTCGCTGTAGTTGGACCCGTTCTCCTTGTGCATCCACATCACGTACCGGCCGGTGCTGGCGTTGTAGATCACCTTCGGTCGCTCGATGTTGGCGACCTGCAACTCGGATGCGGACGACTGGGTGAGGACGTTGTTGCGGAACTCCCAGTCCCGCAGGTTGGTGGAGCGGTAGACGGAGACGGCCCGGAAGGTGTTGTTGGCGTTCCGGTTCTCGCCGAACCAGTAGTAGTAGTCGCCGACCTTGAGGACGCCGCCGCCGTGCGCGTGCAGCGGGTTGCCGCCGGTGTCGGTGAATTGGGTCCCGTTGGTGATGGTGACCGGCGCCGCCTGCGCCGGAGCGGGGGTCACCGCCACCGCCGCCAGGATCGCCGTGGCGGTCACGGCGAGTGCCGTGCCGAGGGACGCAGGGCGTCTGGTAGCTCTCACTGCGGTCGTCCTTTCCGTTGGTGGTGGAACCTGTCGCGGCGGCGGGGACCGGCCACCGCCGGGGTGGTCGGGACAGACCCCGCCTGGGTGGTCGGGACAGACCCGCCGGGCCGTTGCGGGCGGCGCCGCCGAGCGGATGCGGCAGGCCCGCGACGGGCGTCGGTCCGCCTCGTCGGTAACCCCTTGGTAATCGAGCGGGGCTACGGACACCACAGTTCGAACCGACTCATTCAAGAAGATACATACACGAACATTAATCTCCGAAGCCCCGCATGCGGGAGCCGGGCCCGACGGCGCGGCCTCCGCGAATCTGACGGTTGCCTGACGGTCGGGTCCACGGATGGCGGCCGCCGGTGTCAGCGCATCGGTGACAACCGCAGCGACGAGCCCCGGACGACAAGTTCGGGGGCGAGGAGAACCCGGCGTGCCGGTCGGCGCTCCCCGTCGAGCAGGCGGGAGACCATCAGCTCGACGGCGAGCCGTCCGACCGAGCCCTTCGGCGGCCGGATGGCGGTGAGGGTGGGCTCGCCGAGGTGGGCGATCTCGTCGTCGTAGGAGACGATCGCCAGGTCACCGGGAACGGCGATGCCGCCTTCCGCGCAGAGCTGGGCCACGGCGATGGCGTGCGGGTCGCTGTGCACGATCAGGGCGGTGATCTTCGAGTGCCGGCACTCCCGGAGGATGCGACGGATGGCGTCCCGCTCCCCGGGTGCGCCGAGCATGATCGCCTCCGGGCCCGAGCCGGCGGGAGCGGCCACGGCCGCCCGCCAGGCGTCCCGCAGGTGTGCCGACGTCGGACTCCCCTGTGCCAGCACGAGGCCGATGCGCCGGTGCCCCTGCTGCCGGAGGTGGTAGACGGCGATCTCGAGGCCGAGCGCGTGGTCGCTGCGTACCCACTCGATGTGCCGGGTCGTCGGCGTCCACCGGCGCGGCTGGCGTTCGACGAGGATGGTCGGCACCGAGAGGCGACCGATCCAGTCGAGGATCTCGGCGGAGTCGTCACCCTCCAGGCTCGGCGCCAGGAGCAGGCCCTGGACCTGCTGGGCGTCGACGAGCCGGCCGATCTGCCGGTGGTCCTCCTCCGGGTCGTAACTCGAACCGCGCAACTGGATCGCGACGCCGAGCGCCGCCGCCGCGGCGCGCGCCCCGGCCACGACGAGCGGCCAGTAGAAGTCGAGCGAGGGAACGACCATGCCCACCGTGAAGCGCGTCGCGGTGGCGCGCCGGGGCGGGCCGGCGGCGGAGCTCTGGGACGGCAACGTCGCCCCGCCGTGCACCTTGGCGACGAGACCGCGTTCGGCCAGCGCGGCGATGTCGCGGCGGATGGTCAGCTCGCTGACGCCGAGGTCGCGGGCGAGGTCGCGTACCCGCACGGCACCGTGCCCGCGAAGCTCGGCGAGCAGTCGCTCCTGGCGCTGCGCGCTGAACAGCCGATCCGTCTCCACGAGGCGTCCACTCCTAACGGGCGAGCCAGCCTCCGTCCACCGGCAGGACGACGCCGTGCACGTACCGCGCCGCGTCGGAGGCGAGGAAGACCACGGCGCCCGTCAGGTCGTCGGGCACCCCCCAACGACCGGCCGGGATCCGCTCCCGGATCGCGGCCTCCCGGTCGGCGTCGGCGCGCAGCGGTGCGGTGTTGTCGGTGGCGATGTAGCCGGGGGCGATGGCGTTGACGTTGACCCCGGTGGCGGCCCACTCGTTGGCCAACGCCCTGGTGAGCCCCACGACGGCGTGCTTGGCCGCCGCGTACGACGGCACGCGGATCCCGCCCTGGTAGGAAAGCATCGACGCGAGGTTGACGATCTTCCCGTGCCGCTGGCTGAGCATGATCCGGCCGGCGGCCTGGCAGAGCTGGAACACCGCGTCGAGGTCGACCCGGAGCACCACGGCCCAGTCCTCGGGCGGGTGCGCGACCGCCGCCGAGCGGCGGATGATGCCGGCGTTGTTCACCAGGATGTCGAGGCGGCCGAGCTCGTCGGCCGCCGTCGCGACCGCCCCGGCGAGGTCGTCCGGGCCGGCGGTGGCGAGATCGACGGGTACGACGAGCGCCCGCCGGCCGAGCGCCGCCACCCGGGCGACGGTCTCGGCCGGACGGGTGCGGCCGAGCAGCGCGACGTCGGCACCGGCCTGCGCCAGGGCGGTGGCGAGCGCCTGCCCGATGCCCCGGTTGCCGCCGGTGACGAGGGCGACGCGGCCGTCGAGCCGGAAGCTGTCCAGGACCATCGTCACAGGCCCAGGCCGCGCAGCGTCGGAACGGTCTGGCCGACCCAGGCCAGCGCGGCATCCTCCCGGGCGCCCTGGGTGCGCTGGGTGCCGGCGAGGAACCAGAGGAAGTAGGTGGTGTAGCCGGGTGCGCTGACCACGGTGTGGTAGCCCTCCGGCATCATCTGCATCACGTGGTCGCGGATGGTGACGTTCTCCTCGTACCCCTCGTCGGTGTAGACGCGGCTGATCCCGAAGCCGTCCGCCGGGCTGACCCGGTAGTAGTACATCTCCTCGTGCGCGGCCTCGGCGGGCAGGTCGTCGACCTTGTGCCGGTGCGGCGGATAGGTGCTCCAGTTGCCGGAGGGGGTGTAGGTCTCCCCCACGATGAGCCTGCGGGCCGGCAGCTCCGGCTGGGAGATCTCGGTGAGGATCTGGTGGTAGGTACGCCCGAAGTTGGCCGCACCCCACCGGCCGCCGACCACCTGCTCGGGCGCGATGACGTACGGGTCGGTGGCCAGCTCGCTGGGTGCGCTGGGCAGCGCGACCTCCAGGTCGGTGACCGCCTCGACGGCAAGGCTGGAGCCGGCGGGGACGTAGACGGAGTACGGCTTGCCGGAGAAGACGTCCGGCCGCCCGCCGACCCCGGCGAAGCGGCGGCCGGCGACCGTGAAGTCCGCCGTGCCGCCGAGGACGACGGCGAGGATCTCCCGGTCGCCGGATTCGACGCTCCAGGACTCGCCGGCGGCGAGCCTGAGCAGGTTGAAGTCGAGCAGCCGGCAGGGGTTGACGGGCAGGCTGTTGCAGCCCGCGCCGGCCGGGATCGTGCAGTGGTACCGGTAGTCCATCATGCCTTCCTCACAGGTGTACGTCGGTCGCGTCGGATGCCGGGACGGTGTCGACGAGGGCGGTTACCGGGGGCTGGACCAGGGGCTGGACCAGCCGGTAACGGTGGCGCGGGTCAGTGCCTCCAGATAGAAGTAGTCGCCCCAGAGATTGCCCTCGTCCACGCCGATCCCTTTGGGCTTGTCGTAGACGCCGTGCCGGAGCAGCGCCTCCGGGCCCCGCTGCCGCTCACCGCCGTGACCGGCGGTGGCGTAGCCGTCGATGAGCGAGTGCAGGATCTGCCCGGCCGCCGTGCGGTACCGGTCGGCGTCGGCCCGGTATGCGTCGGCCCGGTCGGCGAGGTTGTCGGCGAGCTCGACCAGACCGCAGGCGGCGATGGCCGCGGCCGAGCTGTCCCGCTCCTGGCCGCTGCCGTCGCCGAACTCGAGGTCCCAGTAGGCGACCCGGTCCGCGGGGAGGTGGTCGAGGAAGTAGTCGGCGCAGGTACGCGCCGCCGCGAGCAGCGCGGGATCGCCGGTGTGCCGGTGGTTGAGGCTGAACCCGTAGATCCCCCACGCCTGCCCCCGGGCCCAGCAGGAGTGGTCGGCGTGGCCCTGCTCGGTCTCCCCCCGCAGCGGCGCCCCGGTCTCCGCGTCCCAGTAGTAGGTGTGGAAGGTGGTGCCGTCCGGGCGCAGGATGTGCGCGCGGAGCTGGGCGGCGTGCCGGCGGGCGGCGTCGGCGTAGCGGTGGTCACCGGTGGCGTCGCTGGCCCAGAAGAGCAGCGGCGTGTTCATCAGGCTGTCGATGATCGTGCGACCGCGCTGCCGGGGATCGTCCAGGTCACCCCAGGCCTGGATGATCCCGGCCGGTTCGAGGACCCGGGTCATCAGGTGGTCGGCGGCGGCGAGCGCGGCGCCCCGGGCCCGCCGATGGCCGGCCCGGCGGGCCGGGATCACGCAGGCCAGCGTGTAGAGGAATCCGAGGTCGTGGGTGTCCAGGTCGATGCCGCGGTCGACCCGGTCGGCGAAGCTTTCCACGTGCGACAGCGCCGCGTGCCGGTAGCGCTCCTCGCCGGTCAGGTCGTACGCCAGCCAGAGCATGCCCGGCCAGAAGCTGGTGGTCCAGCCGACGTTGGACCCCTGCGGCAGGCCACCGGCCGGCGGTCGCAGGGGGTAGCGGTTGCCGGCGGTGGTGTCCGCCGGATACCGGTCGCCGAGGGCGTCGATGTTCCTGCCGATGGTGCGGAGCGCGGCCGCGACGGCGTGCGCGGTCGCGCCGGCGTCAGGGCTGGGACGGACGTCGGTCGCCGTCATGGTTGCTGTGTCTCCCTCGTGTGTCCGGGGCGGGTGCCGGCGGGTTCCGCCGTGCTACCGGGCGGTCAGGCGGTCGTCGGGGCGGTCGTCGGGGGGTCCAGGGCGGCGCGCAGGGTGAAGCGGCTGTTGGCCCAGACCACGTAGAGCAGCGGCGCGGCGGCGAGGCCGAGCGCGATCGCGGGCCGGGCCACGAGAAGCTGCCCGAGCAGCCCGAGGACCAGCAGGGAGGCGGCGGTGAGGTACCACCGGCGCACCGCCAGGTAGAGGCAGGCACGGGCCACGTCGGGCAGCCGCGCGCCGGGCCGTTCGGCGATCACCACCAGCCCGAGCAGCCCGGTGCCGGCGGTGAGGACGGCGAGCACGACCAGGACCGGCAGGGCGAGCGCGCCGGCCCGGTGCCCCCAGAGGGCGTACGCGTCGACCCCGAGGACGACCAGCACGGCGGTCGCCCCGGCCGCCCAGAGCGTGGCCGGCCGGGCGGCGGCGCGCCAGGCGTGGCCGTACCTGCGCAGCAGGCTTCCGCCCGCCCCCGACGGGTAGCCGGACATCACCGCGAAGACGCCGCAGAGCCCGGGGGCGCAGAGCGGTGCGGTCAGCGCGTAGAGCGGCCAGGAGCGCGCCGGGTCGGTGGTGAAGAGCAGCACGACCAGCGGCAGGCTGCCGAGGACCAGCAGCATGTTGCTGACCAGGGCGACGTACGCACCGTCGAAGACGGCGGCGATGGTCTGGTGGCGCGGTCGCACGGCCTCACCCCTTCAGTCCGGTCGAGGCGATGCCCTCGACGAAATACCGCTGCCCGAGCAGGAAGATGACCGCCACCGGCAGCACCGAGAGCACGGAGCCCGTCATGATCAGCGCGTACTCGGCGTTGTACTGCGAGATGAACGTGCGCAGTCCCAGCTGGACGGTGCGCAGCTCGGGGCTGCGCAGATAGATCAGCGGGCCGAGATAGTCGTTCCAGGTGGTGACGAAGGTGAGCAGGGTCAGGCTGGCCAGCGCCGGCCGGGAGAGCGGCAGCATGATCCGGCGGTAGATGCCGAACTCGGTGAGCCCGTCGACCCGCGCCGACTCGCTCAGCTCCTCCGGGATGGTCTCGTAGAACTGCTTCATCAGGAAGACGCCGAACGCGCCGAACGCCTGCAGCGCGACGATCGCCCAGAGCGTGTTCGACAGGTGCAGCTTCGACATCAGGATGAACTGCGGGATCATGTACGACTGCCACGGCACCGCGATGGTGCCGACGTACGCCAGGAAGAGCAGGTTGCGGCCGGGGAAGCGGACCCGGGCGAAGCCGTACGCGGCGAAGCTGCCGGTGAAGACCTGCAGAAGGGTGACGATCACCGAGAGCAGCAGGGTGTTGCCCAGCCAGGTCGTCATCTCCGAGCGCTGCCAGATGTCGAGGTAGTTGCGCCAGACCACCGGGTCCGGCAGCCAGGTGATGGGGATGGTGAAGACGTCGTTGTTGGTCTTCAACGACGACACGACCATCCAGTAGAAGGGCAGCAGCAGCGCGGCGGCCGAAGCGGCGAGGACGGCGTAGCCGACCAGCCGCCAGCCCCGCGACGCGACGCGGCGGCCCGGTGGCCGGACGCGGCCGGGGACGGTGATGCCGGCGGGGGGCGCGGGGGCCTCGGTCGCGGTCATCGTGCGTTCCTCCGCTTGTTGATCATGAACTGGATGACCGTGACCCCGAAGCAGAGCGCGAAGAGCACGATGGAGACGGCCGAGGCGTAGCCGAACTGGTTCTCCATGAAGCCCTTCTGGTAGATGTACTGTGACAGCACCAGCGTGGACTGCCCGGGACCGCCCTCGGTCATCACCAGGATGAGGTCGAAGACCTTGAAGCTCTCGATGGTGAGGATCACGGTGACGAAGAACGTGGTGTGCCGCAGTCCCGGGAGCGTGACGTGCACGAACCGCTGCCAGGCGGTGGCACCGTCGATCTGGGCCGCCTCGTAGAGCTGTGCCGGGATGGTCTGCAGGCCGGCCAGGAAGAGCAGCATGTAGTAGCCCATGTAGCGCCAGGTGCCGACGATGATGACGGCCGGCATCGACCAGTCCGCCGAGGTCGTCCAGCCGGGCGGGTTCGCCACGCCGACGGCGCCGAGAAAGGCGTTGATCGGCCCGTACTCCGGGCTGAAGAGCTGGTTCCAGACCACCGCGATCGCCACGATCGAGGTGATGTACGGGAAGAACGCGACGGTACGGAAGAACCGCACGCCGCGCAGCCTGCGGTTGAGCAGCAGCGCCAGCCCGAGCGAGGCCACCATGGTCAGCGGGATGTGGAAGACCGTGTAGTAGACGGTGTTCCACAGCGCTGTCCAGAAGCTGGCGTCGTTCCACAGCCGCCGGAAGTTCGCCGTGCCGGTCCAGTTGGCCACGCCGAAGACGTTCCAGTCGGTGAAGGCCATGTAGAAGAGCACCGCCACCGGCACGAGCGTGAGCACGGCGAAGCCGAGGAAGTTCGGCAGGATGAACGACCAGCCGGCGATCGTGTTGCGCCACACCAGCGGCCGGCGCCGCAGCCGCGTACGCGGCATGGTTGTCATAGGAAGTCTCCGGAAAGCGTCTCGGCGTGGGGTGGTGGGTCCGGCGCGCGCGGTGCCGCACCGGACCCACCGGCGGTCAGCACCTCACTGGTTGAGGACCTCGTTCTTGGCGCGGGTCTGCGCCTCGTTGATCGCCTCGTCCAGGCCCTTGCTGTCGGAGAGGATCGCCGAGTGCGTCTCGTTGAGGATGTTCTGCAACCCGGCCGTGTGCTTCGACACCGGGTTCTCCGGCTTGATCATGTGCGTGGCGTAGGCGAACTTCGACACGTCGTCCTGCGGTACGCCGTCGAGCCCGAAGAGCGTCGCGCTGACCGCCTCGGTGACCCGGGCGGGGGTGATGCCGATCCCGGCCAGGGCCTTGGCGGCGTCCTCGCTGGCCGCGTAGCCGACGAAGGCCTTGGCGGCGGCGACCTTCGACTTGTCGATCCTGGGGTTGATGCCCAGCCCGGTCGGGTCACCGAAGGTGACCGGTGTGGCGGAGGTGCCGGTGGTGGAGGTGTCGAACTGCGGCGCCGGGGCGATACCCCACTCGAACGTGTCGGCGTCGCCGCTCCTGCGCTGGTTGAGCAGGGTGGCGATGTACCAGGTGCCCATGACCATCATCGCCGACTGCTGCTTGCCGAACTGTGCCTGGTAGGTGAGCTTGTTGGTGTTGGCGGTGCCGAAGCTCGGCTGCGCACCGGCCGCCTGCAGGTCCAGCGACCGCTGGTAGTACGGCTTCAGGTAGTCGAAGTTTCCGGAGAGCAGGTCCGCGCCGGGTGTCTGGGCGAGCGCGAGACCCTGCACCGTGGACTGGAAGATGTGCTGGTAGGCGCCGCTCGCGTTCGAGCCGGCCGCCTTGAGCCCGGTGCTCAGCTGCTTCGCCGCCGCCACGTAGTCGTCCCAGGTCCAGGTGCCGTCCGGGGGCGGCACCTTCGCCTTGGCGAAGAGCTCCTTGTTGTAGTAGAGCACCCACGAGTCCTGCCGGTACGGGATCGCGTACATCTTGCCGTCGACCTGGTAGGACGCGAGCGCGGAGACCGAGCCGAGATCGGCGGCGGCGTCGGAGACGTCGAGCAGCTGGCCGCCGCTCGAGTAGGTGTAGAAGTTCTTCAGGTTCTTCTGCACGTAGACGTCGGGGGCGGTGCCGGCGGCCAGGTCGGCGGTCATCTGGGTGTCGTAGTTGGCCGTGTCGTATTCCTTCAGCTCCACCGTCACGTTCGGGTGGCTTGCCTTGAACCCGTCGGCGAGCGTCTTGAACTCGGGCGTGGAGGAGAGGCTCCAGCCCGCCAAAGTGATCGTCACCGGTGCGTTGGGGTCGACCGGCTCGTCCTCGCCACTGCAACCGGCGAGGACGAGCGCCAGCGCCGTCGCGGCACTGACCACGGCCGGTATCGCGCGCTTCATCCCTTCTCCTTAGGTAGGGGGCCCGGTGTGGGCCCGCAGGACTGCCCGGTCGCCGAAGCGGCGAACCCGGCAGGATCCGTCTCCAGGCGGGTCGCGGTGCGGGCCCCGTCGGGCCAGTCGACCGCCACCTGGAGACCGTCGGTGCCCTCGGCGAGCAACACCCGGCACGGGCGGCCGGTGGCCGCGACCGTCGCGGTGAGCTCGACGAGGACGGTGATCCACTTTCCCGGCCGGACGGCGTGGTCCAGCCAGGGCACCACCAGCCCGCCGGGCAGCGGCCCGCCGTCGGGCAGGGTGGTGGTGCCGGCCGTCCCGCCGCCGTGCACACTGGCGAGCCGGCTGGTCAGACCCGCCCCCGTGACCCGGACCAGGCCGCCGTCCAGGGCCGCCGTGGCCTCGCCGGGCACGGCCCAGCCGCCGACCCGGAGCCGCAGCGCGTCCGCCGGCACGCCCTCGGCCAGGCTTTCCACCCGGGCCAGCCGGACCTCCCAGGGACCGCGCACCAGCGACCAGACCGCGAGCTGCCCGGCAGGCCAGCTCCGGCCCGCCCGGCCTCCGCCGTGGTCGCGCTGGTCGGGATCCGGCTCGACCCAGTGGGCCAGCGCGCGAGAGCCCGCCACACCGACCAGGACACGGTCGCCGTCGCCGTCGCCGTCGCGGTCGCGGTCGCGGTCGCGGTCGACGCGTACGGCCAGCAGGCGCATGCCGGCGCGGTGGGTGGCCCGGCCGGCGAGGTCGACGAGGGTGACCGACTGGTCGAGCGGGGTGAGCCAGCCGCTCGGGTCCAGCACCGGAGTGGTCGCGGTGGAGTAGCCGAGGCGGGCGTAGAGCGGGGAGTCAGCGACGGCGGCGCCCTCGCCGGCATGGTCGGTGCCGTGGTTGACGACCCGGACGATGCCGTCGGCGCGGGTGGCCGAGACCAGCCAGCCGGGCGCGGGCACGGCGAGCACCGCGTCCCGCTCCTCGACCGGCAGCGGCTCCTCCGGCGCCGTCCATACCGGGTGCTCCGCCGGCAGCGCGAGGCCGAGCAGGCCCTTGCTGGCCCAGTACGGCGAGCCGGGTCCGGAGTACGACTGGGCCAGTCGCGGCCACGGCCCGTGCCAGCCGAGGGTGAGCAGGCCCCGCCCGTCGGGTGCGCCGTGGTCGACGAAGTGCCGCACGATGCCCGTGGCGGCCCGGCGCAGCCGCCCGAGGCCGACCGAGGGCACCCCGGCGAGTGCGCCGATCCAGAACGGTGCGGCGGCGGCGAACCGGTAGACCAGGCTCCGGCCCTGGATCAGCGGGGATCCGTCGGCGCCGACCAGCGTCACCGCGTCGCGCAGGAAGCGGTCGAGCATCGCCACGTCCCGGTCACGGCGGGCGGCGGCCAGGTCGGTGGCGCCGGCCATCCGGGCCCAGAGCGCCGGGTAGAGGTGCAGCGCCCAACCGACGTAGTGGTCGTAGGCGCGCTCGGGACCGTCGGACATCCAGCCCTCGGCGCGGACGAAGCTGTCGTGACTGGCGAGATCCTCGGCCATCTCGTCGGGTGAGTACGGGCCGCCCACCGAGCGGAGGAAGGTCTGCACCACCAGCCGGAACCAGACCCAGTTGATCCGCGGATAGCTGCTGTCGCCCACCGCCGGGGCCAGGTAGTCCACCACCCGCTCCCGCACCTCGGGCGCGAGCCGGTCCCAGATCCAGGGACGGGTCAGGTCGAGCACCAGGGCGAGGGAGGCGGCCTCCACCTTCGCCTGGGCGTGCTCGTCCAGCCGCACCCAGCGATCCGGGGCGGACGGGTCGGTGCCGGCGGCGATCCCGGCCGCGTACCGGTCGGCGAGCTCGTCCAGGCCCTCGCCCCGGGCACCGGCGATGCGGAAGCCCGCCAGCAGGAAGGTCCGGGCGAACCCCTCCAGCCCGTCGACCGCGCGCCCGTAGCCGCCGGCCGGACCGGGGAAGGTGACCAGGGCGTGGCCCGGTGAGGCGTACGGCCGGGCGGCGGCGAGCATCCGGTCGGCCAGCGCCACCAGCTCGGCCCGGCCCCAGGTGTCGGCGGGGGCGGCGTGGGGTGTCGCGCGGTCCTGTCGCATCGGTCCGTACTCCAGGGGCGGGCGGAGGGGCGGTGTCGACGTTGTGTCGGGCAGGCAACCGCCGGGTTTCCGAAGTAAAACGCTCACAAGTGAACGTGTCAATACGATGTCCGGACTGAAACGAGCAGACTCGATCAGAAGTCGACCTGGTATGGTCAGGATCGATCACAGCCATCCCGCAACTCGGCGAGGTCTGATGCCCACCACCCCGCCCCGCACCGGCCGGCACGGCGCACCCTGCCCGATGCCGCCGGTCCCCCCGCGAGGAGCCCGCGCCCGCGCCGCGACCCCCGGAGGTGCCCGATGACCCACCACGGCAACCCGGCCGACACACCGGAGGCCCGCGGACCGCTCCAGGTGGCCCGCCGCCAGCAGTTGCTGGAGGCGCTCCAGCGGGACGGGGCGCTGCGCATCTCCGACCTGTCCCAGGCACTCGGCGCCGCCGCGGTCACCATCCGGCGCGACATCGCCCAGCTCGCCGCCGAAGGTCTCGTCCGGCGGGTGCACGGCGGGGTCGCCCTGATCACGCCCGACGGCGCGCCGCCGGCCGACCCCGGCCCCGCCGCCGGTCCCGACGGCTTCAGCGGGCGCACCCTCGGCATGCTGGTGCCGTCGCTCGACTACTACTGGCCCGAGGTGGCCCGGGGCGCCGAGGAGGCCGCCCGCGAGCTCGACATGCGCGTGGTGCTGCGCGGCTCCTCATACGAGAGCGAGGACGACCAGCCGCACCTGGCCCGCCTTCTCGACCGGACGGCGGTCGACGGTCTGATCGTCGCGCCCCGGATGGACGCGCCGAGCACGGAGCGCACCATCGGATGGCTCCACCGGGCCGGGGTACCGGTCGTGTTGCTGGAGCGCACCGCCACCGTGGGCGCCGCGCATGCCGTGATGGAGTCGGTGGTCACCGACCACGCGCTCGGGGCGGCCACGGCGGTGCGGCACCTCGGCTCCCTCGGCCACCGCCGGGTCGGCCTGGTGCTCGACAGCAACAGCCCGACCAGCCCGCACGTCCGGCGCGGCTGGTTCGAGGCGACCACGGAGTGCGGCATGGCGGCCGGCTCCACGGTGGAGGCGCTGGTGCCGGACGCCCGGTCGCCGGACCGGGACGCCGTCCTGGACGGCGTGCTCGACCGGTGCCAGGCGACCGGCACCACCGCGCTGCTGGTGCACGCCGACGCCGAGGCGATCGCGCTGGTGCAGCGCTGCGAGGAGCGGCACGTCGCCGTTCCCGGCGACCTGTCCATCGTGGCCTACGACGACGAGGTCGCCGCGCTGGGCAATCCGCCGCTGACCGCCGTACGGCCACCGAGGCGCTCCATCGGGCGCGCCGCCGTACGCCTCGTCGCCGACCGGCTCGCCGATTCCGACCGCCCGGCGCACCGCGTGGTCATCAGCCCCTCCCTCCGGATACGCGAGTCGACCGCAGCGCCGCGCGGATAGCCCGACCGCGCTGGACCGTCGCATTCACCTCCCGCACCCATGTCGGGTATGTAAGGATAAAAGTCGCGGATCGGCGCCGACCGGACGGGGTGGATGACATGAAAGTCATGTTGGTGCATCCGAGCGTCCTGATGTATTCGGAATTGTTTCTCCGGCTGGAACCGTTGGGGCTCGAGTGCGTGGCCGCGGCGACAAGAGACGCCGGCCACGAGGTGCGCCTCGTCGATCTGCAGACCCACAGCCTGGCTGAGATGGCCAGGGAATACCTGGATTTCGAACCGGACGCCGTCGGATTCGGCCTCAACTACCTGGCGAACGTTCCCGAAGTCATCGACCTGGCCCGCTGGGTCAAGAAGCGGCGACGGCCGCCCTTCGTCTTCGTCGGCGGCCACTCGGTCTCGTTCGTCGCCGACCACGTCCTGCAACAGGCCGACGGCGCGATCGACGCCGTCGTGCGGGGCGAGGGGGAGACCGGGACCGTGGCACTGCTGGCCGCCGCCCGGGACGGCGCCGCGCACGAGGCGCCCGGCGCGGTCACCCCGCAGGGGCGCGGTCCGCAGCCCCGGCTGCTGGAGTCGATCGACACCCCGCGCCCGGCCCGGGACCTCGTCCGCCGCCGCAACCGCTACTTCATCGGGGTGCTGGACCCCGCGGCCTCGGTCGAGTTCACCCGGGGCTGCCCCTGGGACTGTTCCTTCTGCTCGGCCTGGACCTTCTACGGCCGCAGCTACCGCAGACTCTCCCCGGAGGTGGCGGCCGACGAGATATCCAGGATCAGGGAGCCCGGGATCTTCATCGTCGACGACGTGGCCTTCATCCGCCCGGAGCACGGCGACGCCATCGCCGCCCAACTGGAGCGCCGCCGGATCCGCAAGCAGTACTACCTGGAGACCCGGGCCGACGTACTGCTGCGCAACACGGAGGTGTTCGCCCGGTGGAAACGACTCGGCCTCAACTACATGTTCCTCGGCATGGAGGCGCTGGACGCCGAGGGACTGGACCTCTTCCGTAAACGCATCAGCCCGGACGAGAACATCAGAGCACTGGAACAGGCCAGAAAGCTCGGCCTCTCGGTCGCCATCAATCTGATCGTCGATCCACAATGGGACAGCGAACAGTTCCGTCTGGTTCGGGAATGGGCGTTGAGCGTACCGGAAATCGTCCACCTGTCGGTGATGACGCCGTACCCGGGCACCGAGATCTGGCACACCGAGTCGCGCAAGCTGACCACTTTCGACTACCGGCTCTTCGACATCCAGCACGCCGTCATGCCCACCCGGCTGCCGCTGCCGGAGTTCTACCGGGAGCTGGTACGCACCCAGGCGGTGATCAACCGCAAGCACCTCGGCGTCGTCGCGCTGGCCCGCACCGCCGGGCTGGTCGCCCGGCACCTCGCGCACGGGCAGACCAACTTCGCCAGGATGCTCTGGCGGTTCTCCCGGGTGTACAACCCGGAACGACTCTACGCGGAGCACCAGCGCCCGGTCCGGTACCGGCTTCCGGAGCCGAAGCCGCAGGCGGTGGGAGCCCGTGACCGCAAGCAGCTCTACATCCACGCCGACCGCGAGTCGGCGGCGCGAACCGTGCCGGCCGCCGACGCCGTTGCCCTGCCCGACCTGCACCGCCCCGCGTGACACCGAAGGCGGCGGGGCGGCACCGCGCGGCCGGGCGTGCGGTCACTCCCGTCGGTCCCGGCGCCCCCGCCGGAATGCGAGCACCAGCAGGGCGAGGTAGGAGCCGGCCCGACCGGCCGCGCGTCCCGCCCGCCGCACCGAGCCGCTCGCCGTGCCGGCCGGGGCGCCGGGCGGCTCCACCTGCCGCACCGGCAGCCCTCCGTACGCGGTCTCCGCCGCCCGCGCAGCCTCCGTGCGGGACAGGTACGCCTGGTTGCCGTTGAGCGTGATCACGCTGCTCCGGTACTGCCAGCGCCACACCCCGGACCGTTCCCGCCACAGTTCGATCCGGTCGCCGTCCTCCGGTGGCGTGCCCGGCCGCCCGCCGCCGGTCGGCCCGTGCCGCGGTCCGGGCGTCCCCGGTGCCGACCGCAGCGCCGACCGCACGTCTGTGTCGCTCACCTCGCCGACTCCCCGGGCACCGCCGGCCCGGAGCGTGCGGGCGACGAGGTAGGCGACGACGCCGGCCGGAACCGGCAGCACCAGCACCAGCACCCGGAGGACGGAGAGGATGTCCAGCACCGGCACCCGCAGTACCTTGGCGATGATGTCGTCGGCCGCGGCGACGAGCAGCACGGCGAAGAGGGTCAGCACGGCGACGCCGGTGCCGAGCCGCACCGGATGGTCGCGGGGTGGGTCGAGGAGCTGGTGGGAGAGGCGGCTTCCCGCGCGGCGGCGGTCCAGGAACGGCCAGAGGTAGAGGATGGTGAAGGTCAGCCCGCCGAACACCACCCCGGGGAGGAACGGCGACGGCACCAGATGGCCGAAGATCCGGAAGTCGACGGCGGGAAAGAGGCGTAGCGCCCCGTCGCCCCAGGCGACGTACCAGTCGGGTTGGGCCGGCGAGGTGGCCTGGGCCGGCGCGAACGGCCCGTAGAGCCAGACCGGGTTGATCTGCGCCAGCCCGCCGAGGGCGAAGGTCACCGCCAGGACCCAGGCGAGGAGCGCGAGCGTACGCACCGTGTAGCCGGGCCAGAACCGCGAGCCGACCACGTTGTTCTCGGTGCGACCGGGGCCCGGGAACTGGCTGTGCTTCTGTCTGATCAGGATGCCGAGGTGCGCCGCGATCAGCGCGGCCAGCACGGCGGGGACGAGCAGCACGTGCGTGACGAAGAGCCGGGGCACCAGGTGCTCGGTCGGAAACTCCCCGCCGGCGGCGAGGAAGACCAGCCAGGCGCCCACCACGGGGATCGACTGGGCAACCGAGTAGAGGATCCGCAGGCCGGTACCGGAGAGCAGGTCGTCCGGGAGGGAGTAGCCGGTGAAGCCGTTGAATATCGCCAGCAGCAGCATGGTGACCCCGATGAGCCAGTTGATCTCGCGGGGCCGGCGGAACGCGCCGGTGAAGAAGATCCGCAGCAGGTGGAGCACGATCGCGGCGACGAAGAGCAGCGCGGCCCAGTGGTGCGTCTGCCGCATCAGCAGGCCGGCCCGGACGTCGAAGCTGAGCCGGACCGTCGAGGCGTACGCGGCGGAGGTGCGGGTGCCGTCCATCGGCGCGAACGAACCGGTGTAGACGGTGTCGGCGGTGCTCGGCTCGAAGAACAGGGTCAGGAAGATCCCGGTCAGCACGAGGACGACGAAGGAGTAGAGGGCGATCTCCCCGAGCATGAACGACCAGTGGTCCGGAAAGATCTTGGCGAGCGCCCTGCGGAGTACCGGCGCGGTCCGCAACCGGTCGTCGACGCTCCGGGCCGCCCGCCGGAGGAGCCAGCGTGTGATCACTTCAGGCTCCAGAAGCCGGGCCCGGGCGGGGCGGTGAAGTCGCCGGTGGCGACGAGAAAGCCCTCGGCGTCCACGGCGATCGGCAGCCCCGGCAGGGGTCGGGCCGCCGGCCCGGCGATCGGGCGGGCCGCCGCCAGCAGGTCGAAGTTCGACTGGTGGCAGGGGCAGAGCATCCGGGCGGTCTCCTGGATGTAGAGGGCGACCGGGCAGCCGGCATGGGTGCAGAGCAGCGAGTGGACGACGACACCGTCGACCTGCCCACCGGGCGGCGGTACGGCGAACCGGGCCGGGTCCAGCCGGACGGCGAAGGCCGGTACGTCGCCCCGGTCCTCGTGCCCCTCGGGAAAGACGGTCAGCAGCGTGCCCTCGACGACCTCGGCGGGGCGTACCGGGGTGCCGTCGGCGCGGACCAGCCGGATGCCGGCGGCCCAGGGCGTGGTACGCAGCGCCCGCACCGGGCGCTCCCGGTCGAACGGCAGCAGGGAGCGGAGCGGAAACAGGGCCGCCCCACCCAGCGCGGCCAGCGCCAGCGCCAGCATGGCCACCAGCCCACTCCGGCGTGCCGGGCTCTCCGGCCCGAGCAGCGCCTCGTCGGTGAGCTGCCGCTCGGACGCGGGCGAGTCGAACGGCTCGTGCTCCTCCACGTGGCCGCCGACGGGGAGCAGCCGGCGGGCCCAGACGCCCAGCCCGGCCGCGAGTCCAGCGAAGGCGACCGCCAGCGAGACCCCTTCCAGCTGGGTCTGCCCGCCGGTGGCGTACACGGTGGCGAACCCGGCCGCGCCGAGCGCGCTGACGCCGAACGCGGCGCCGACGACCCGGGACGCGGCACGTTCGCGGCGGCTCTCCTGGTCGGTCCGGGTCACGGCAGCTCCCGGCGGTGCACGGTCACTCGCCGGCCCTGGAGCCGAGCCAGCGGGCGGCGAGGACGAGCAGCACCAGGCCGATCCCCCAGGCCACCAGCCCCTCGGTGGTGGGACCGAGCCGGCCCAGTGACGCACCGCCCCGGTCGAGCCGGTCGCCGCGCAACTCCTGGACGTAGCCGGCCAGCGCGTCGACCTGCTCCCGGCTCAGGACGCTCTCCGGAAAGACCGGCATCAGCCCGGGGCCGACCCGGATCGCCTCGGCGACCTGGATCGGGCTGGACCGGTCCAGCGAGGGAGCGACGAATCCGTTGCTCAACGTCGCGCCGACCCCGGTGGCGGAGTGGCAGGCGGCACAGGTGCTCAGGTACAGCTCGCGGCCCTCCCGCAGGTCACCCGGGCCCACGGTCGGGATCTGCGGCCCGCCGCCGCCGAAGCTGGCCACGTGGGCGACGAGCGCCCGGATCTCCTCGGCGTCGAAGGCGGGCTCCCGGTGCGGTACCTGGGCCACCTCCCTCTGCACCGGCATCCGGCCGGTGTTGAGCTGGAAGTCCACCGAGGCGGGACCGACACCGACCAGGGAGGGCGCCCGCTGGCTCCCCTGCCCCGCCGGCCCGTGACAACTCGCGCAACTGCGAAGGTAGAGCTCCGCTCCCCGGGCTGCTGCCGGATCCACCGAGGGTGTCGGATCCGCCGGGGATGGGTCGGCCGAAGGTGGCGGGCCCGGTGCGCCCGTCGAGGGCGGCGGCACCGGCGACCCGGCCGGACCCGGGGTGCCGGCAGGGGACGACGTGGCGGCCGGCGGAGGTGTCGGGGCCGGGGCCGCGTACCCGGGCAGCGGCACCGGGCCGGCGGCGAGGCCCAGCACGGCGGCGACCACCAGGCGGCGCCGGCCGTACGGCCGGCCCACCGGCGACGGCGTGCCGGGGACGCGGCGGCCGGCACCACCGGCACCGTCCCGGCCCGCCGTGGTCAGCGTCGCTGTCGTCGTACGCCCCTTCACCCCGTGCCCCGCCTCACTCGAGGGTGAACAGGTAGGCGGCGATGTCCCGGGCGTCGGTCTCGGTGACCCCGAGATCGGGCATGGCCGTGCCGGGCTCCACCGACTGCGGGTCCTGGATCCAGCGTTGCAGGTTCTCCGCGTTGTTCGGCAGCGCACCGGCGATGTAGGACCGGGCGCCGAACCGGGTCAGCGGCGGACCCACGAGACCGTCCGCCCGCCGCACACCCGGCACGACGTGGCAGCTGCCGCAGCCGTACTCCTGGATCAGCCGCGCCCCCCGGTCGGGGTAGCCCTCCCGGAGCTCCGGTGGTGGCGGCGGCGGTACCCGAGCGCACGCGGCGAGCGTGGCCACGGCGGCGAGCACCGCCGGCAGCGTCGACCGGGACCAGCCCACGACGGTCCGGTTCATCGGGTGCCCCTCCCGGCCGCCGGACCCACCGGCGGACCCTCGGTCAGCTCGGGCCGGCCGATCGCGCCGGTGCCCGGATCGCCGCTGCCGCCCACGCCACCATCCGGAAACGGGGCCGGTCCGCGCGGCGAGCGCCGGTCCAGGCCGGAGAACCAGCGCAGGAAGACGACCGCCGCCACCGCCAGCACGATCACGTCCATCGGGATCCACATCAGCAGGCCGGCGAGCTGCTGCGCGGTGAGCGGGTCCCCGCCCTCGGGGGTCAGGGTGGCGACCGGATAGACGGGCCCGGGTGCGAGGGTGAGGGCCGCGCCGAGTGCGGAGGCCACCAGCATCGTGCCGACCAGCAGCAGCACGGCGGCCGGGCCGTCGAGCCGGTGCCGGCCGGCGCCGAGCACCACCGACCAGAGCAGCGCCGCCGCCACCACGAAGGAGACGTGCTCGACCAGGTGCAGGAGCGTGTTCTCCGCCGCCAGCCGGTAGGGGGTGGGCAGGTGCCACACCCAGAGCACGGCGCCGTGCAGGGTGCCGGCGAGCAGGGCGACGGGTCCGGGCCGGCGCATCCGGGCACCGGCGGTCGACGCGCGCCACCGCGCCCAGTACCGGCGCAGCCGCCTCGGCGCGGCCAGTGCCAGGGGCAGCCCGACCGCCGCGGCGGCCAGCGCCGGACCGGCCACCACCAGCAGGAGCATGTGCTGAGCCATGTGCCCGGCGAAGGAGCGCGCGGCCAGCCCGTGCACCGGCCCGGTCGAGGCGGCCAGCACCGCGCCGACCCCCAGGGCGAAGCAGCCGACCCGCCACCGGCCGACGACCGCGCCGACCCCGCGCCGGCTCCAGAGCTCGTGCACCCCCCTGGCGTATCCGGCGCCGACCAGCGCGAGCGTGGTGACCAGCCCGAGATTGGTCCACGCCTGCGCCGCCACCGCGCCGCCGTGGGCCAGCGGCACGGCCGGCGCGGCCCAGCAGGTCACCGCTGACATGGCGGCAGCACCAGGGCGGCCACGCCACCCAACGCGATCATGGCCAGCGCGAGCATGTTGAGCCAGAGCCCGACGAAGGCGAGCATGTGTGCCCGGCCCACCGACCGGTGGCCGCCCTCGGGCAGGTCGGACCGGGTACGGCGCCAGGCGAGCACCGAGACGGCGAGCGCGGCGACGGCACCGGCCGCCGGTACGAGTACGGCCAGCGCGATCGCGCCGCTCAGCGGAAACCCGGCGAGGTTGTCGTGGCCGGCGGCGCAGGTGAGTTCGTCGACGGCCCAGGCGACCAGCGCGTGCAGGGTCCAGAAGGCGACGCCGCCGAGTACGGCGAACCAGAGCAGCAGCCCGCCGACCAGGGCGGTACGCGGTGGCAGTCGCTCCGTCATCACAACCTCGGCGAGAGGTAGATCGTGAAGAGGATCGCCACCCAGACCGCGTCGACGAAGTGCCAGTAGAAGGCGACGATCCGGACCCGTTCGTGGCGTTGGGCGCCGAAACTGCCCTGTAGCGAGCCGGCGAGCAGCCAGCAGACCATGAGCAGCCCGACGGTGACGTGCGCACCGTGGAAGGTGGTGATCGAGTAGAAGAGCGACCCGTAGGCGTTGCTGGTGAAGGTGAACTCCCGCAGCTTCTCGGAGTACTCCAGGCCCTGCAGGCCGAGAAAGGTCCCACCCATCAGCAGCGTGGCGAGCAGCCCGGCGCGCAACTGCCAGCGCCGGCCGCGCCGGATGCCGGCCTCGGCCCAGAGCACCGGCAGGCTGCTCGGCACCAGCAACGCGGTCATGACCAGCGGCAGCAGGAGTTCCGGTTCCCGGATGCCCTCCGGCGGCCACGGCCCGCCCTGCTGGAACCGGAGATAGAAGTAGCTCCCGAGCAGGGCGGCGAAGACCGTGCCCTCGGTGGTGATGAAGAGCATCACCCCCCACCACGCGGTCGAGCGGCCGACCGGCTCCTCGGTGGCGAGCGCCGAGGGGCGGATCGCCGTGCGGGCGTCCCGGATGGTCATGCCGGCAGCCCCGCTTCCTCCGGCGTACGCCGGGGCGGCCAGAGCCAGGCGGCCAGCGTGCCGGCGACCAGGGCACCGCCGGCGGCGGCGACCCAGTACCAGGCGAAGAGCAGCCCGACGAAGAGGACGAGCAGGCCGAGCGCGGTCACCAGCGGCCGGACCGTCGGCTCCGGCATCTCCACCGCCCGCTCGTAGCGGCCGTCGAACTCGCTGGTGAAGAGTGCCCGGTGCCCGTCGGCCAGGATCCGGTCCCCGGTCGCGCCCGGCCCCATCGACTCGGCGGTCCGCGGATCCCAGACCGGATGCAGGGTGTGCACCCGGGGCAGCACCGCGAAGTTGTACGCCTTCGGCGGCGAACTTGTGGCCCACTCCAGGGTGTCCCCGCCCCACGGGTCGTCCGGTGCCTCTTGCCCCCGGCGCAGCGCGTGCACCACCCCGATCGCCACCAGCAGCAGCCCGACGGCGAGCAGGTACGCCCCGACGGTGGCGGCCAGGTTCCACGGGTCCCAGCCGAGCCCGCCGGGATAGGTGTAGACCCGGCGGGGCATGCCGAGCAGCCCGGCGAGGTGCATCGGGAAGAAGGTGAGGTTCATGCCGACGAAGACCAGCCAGAACGCCCACCGACCGAGGCCGGCGTGGAACATCCGCCCGGTCATCTTGGGCAGCCAGTAGTAGATCCCGGCGAGGATGGGGAAGACGGCACCGCCGAAGAGGACGTAGTGGAAGTGCGCCACCACGAAGTAGCTGTCGGTGACCTGCTGGTCGAAGGCGGTGAACGCGAACATCACCCCGGTGAAGCCGCCGATGACGAAGGTGACGAGGAAGCCGAGCACGAAGAGGAACGGCACGCTCAGCACGATCCGACCGAGCAGCATGGTGGCGAGCCAGGCGAAGATCTGCAGCCCCGACGGGATGGTGATGATCGTGCTCGCGGCGCTGAAGAACGAGTACGACAGCTGTGGCAGGCCGGTGGCGAACATGTGGTGCACCCAGACGCCGAACGAGATGACCGCGATGGCGACGATCGAGAAGACGATCAGGGGATAGCCGACGATGGGGCGCCGGGAGAAGACCGGCAGCACCGACGAGACGATGCCGAGGGCGGGCATCACGATGATGTAGACGTCCGGGTGACCGAAGATCCAGAAGAGGTGCTGCCAGAGCAGGACGTTCCCGCCGTGCTCCGGTTGGAAGAAGCGGGTGTCGAAGCGGCGGTCCAGGAAGAGCATGGCGTTGTCGAGGTTCAGCACCGGGATGGCCACGATCACCATGAACGAGGTGGCGACGATCGCCCAGACGAAGATCGGCACCCGGTTCAACGACATCCCGGGCGCACGCATCTTGAGCGCGGTGACGATGAAGTTGATCGCGCCGGCCGTGGTGGAGATGCCGAGGAAGAGCAGCCCCAGCGTGTAGACGTCGAGGTGCAGGCCGGGCGTGTTCCGCTCGTCGGTCAACGGCACGTACGCGAACCAGCCGCCGTTCGGCGCCACCCCGGCCGGCACGCTGGCCCACATGAAGAGCCCGGAGAAGAGGAACACCCAGTAGCCGAAGGCGTTCAGCCGGGGGAAGGCCATGTCCCGGGTGCCGAGCATCAGCGGCACCAGGAAGTTGCCGAACCCGAAGAGCATCGGCGTCGAGAAGAGGAAGATCATCGCCGTGCCGTGCATGCTGAAGAGCTGGTTGTACTCGCCCGGCGACAGGACCTGCGCCTCCGGGGCGGCCAACTGCGTACGCATGGCGAGCGCGCTGATCCCGGCGAAGCCGAAGAAGAGCCCGGCGGTGACCAGATAGCGGCGCCCGATCTTCTTGTGGTCCACGGTGGTGAGCCAGGCCCGCAGGGTCGACGGCTCCGCCCAGTGCCGCTGCAACGACTCGCGCGCCTCGGCGACGGCGTCGTGTGCGGCGGTGCGAGACGACATGGTCTCCGGCTCCTAACGCAACGACGCGAGGTAGGCGATCAGATCCGGCAGGGCCGCCGCGTCGACCGGTTGCGGCGGCATCGCGTTGCCCGGCTTGATCGTCTGGGAGTTGACGATCCAGCCGCCCAGGTGCCCGCCGTCGTTCGGCGCCGCGCCGGCGCCGAGGCTCCACCGGGAACCGATGGTGGTGAGGTCCGGCCCGACGGTGCCGCCGGCCGGAGTCCCCCGGACGGTGTGGCAGGCGACGCAACTGCTCTGCAGGAACGCCTGCTGCCCGCGCTGCTCCGCCTCGCCCTCCGGTGCCGGGGCCGGCGTGGATAGCCGCCCCAGCCAGGCGTCGAAGTCGGCCCGCGGCCGGGCCACCACCAGAAAGGCCATGTGCGCGTGCTGGAGACCGCAGTACTCCGCGCACTGGCCGCGGTACTCCCCCGGCCGCTCCGCCCGGAGCCAGGTCTCGCGTACCTCGCCGGCGATCAGGTCGGTCTTCGGCATCAGTTGCGGCACCCAGAAGCTGTGCAGGACGTCGACGGTGCGCAGCCGGATCCGCACCGCCTCCCCGACGGGGATGTGGATCTCGTTGGCCGTGGCGCCGTCGACGCCCGCGTAGCGCACCTCCCACCACCACTTGTGCCCGGTCACGTCGACCGTGACGGCGGGCGGCTCGTCCGGCGGTCCGAGCGCCGCGAGATCACGTAGCCCGATGCCGTAGACGGCCACCAGTACCACGAAGGGCAGGCCGGCACCGGCGACGACGACGAAGCGGATCGGGTCGGAGCGGTTGACCCGGCCGGCCCGGCTGCGGAACACCAGCGCCCAGGCCAGCAGGGCCATGACCTCCACGAAGACCGCCACCGAGATCCAGAACAGCAACCACCAGAAGCCCTCCAACCGGCGCGCTCCCGTCCCCGCCGGGTCGAGTGTGGAGGGTGCGCTGCCGGCGCACGCGGAGACCAGCGGGAGCAGGACGACGGCGGCCGGGACGAGAAGCCACCGGCGGTGGGCGGCGGGCTTCCTGCCCATCACCGGTCACCACCTCCGCTCGTCCAGGCTGCGAGCCAGCCTAACCAGGCAAATACGACAGGTGGTCTATTTCGCTATTTAGCTATCGAGTCACCTCTCACTCCTGCATCATCGGGCTCGTGGACCTTCCTCGACCGGTGCCCGGCACCGCCCGGACTGCCGGCACCGGCCGGGTTGCCGGCACCGGCCAGCGGCGCGGCACGTCCCCGACCTCCACCGTCAGCGACCGGCGGGCGGCCGGTGACCGGCGGGCGGCCGGTGACCGGCGGGCGGCCGGTGGCCGGCGGAGCCTCGGCTGGCTGGCCGCCGGCCTGACCGGTGCCGCCGCCGCGGCGGGACTGCTGATCGCCCCGCCGGACGCGCTGCAGGGTGACGCCCAGCGGCTGATGTACCTGCACGTGCCGGCCGCCTGGACCGCCTACCTTGCCTTCGCCGCCGTCCTCGCCGCCAGCCTCGGTTACCTCGCCACCCACGACCTGCGGTGGGACCGCTGCGCCCGGGCCGCCGCCGAACTCGGCGTCGGACTCACCGCACTGACCATCGCGCTCGGCGCCGTCTGGGGCCGGGCGGTCTGGGGTACCTGGTGGGCCTGGGACCCGAGGCTCGTCAGCACCGCCCTGCTCCTGATCGTCTACCTCGGTTACCTGGCGGCCCGGCAGTCCCTCCATCCCGGCCCCGCCCGGGCCGGCGGCCCGGGGGCGCACCGGAGCGCACGGATCGCCGCGGTCATCGGGATGGCGGGCTTCGCGCTGGTGCCGCTGGTGCACTTCTCCGTCGTGTGGTGGCGGTCCCTGCACCAGCCCGCCACGATCCTCGCCCCCGAACGCCCACCCATCGACCCGCTGATGGCGGCCGCCCTGGGACTGAGCCTGGCCGCCTTCACCGTCGCCGCGATCTGGATCTTCCTACGTCGTCTCGCGACGCTGGAACCCGCACTCCCCCGCCGCACGCCACCATCAGGCTCGACTCCACCGCCACCGCTACCAGCACCCACGTCGGCGTCGAGTGTGGTGCGGGCCGGATGACCGGCTGGACCGCCGTGCTCGCCGGTGTCGGCCTGACAGCCGCGACCGCCGCCTGGGCCATCCGGTGGAGCGGTGCCCGGCCGCGCCCGCCCCGGCCCACCGGCACACCCCGCTCCGGCACCACACCGCTCCCCCACACGGCACCGCTTCCCCACACGGCACCGCTCCCCCACGCCGCACCGCACTCCGACATCGTCGGGCCGGCGGCCCGGGAGGCAGGGTGATCCGGCCGACCCGCGCCCGCCTCGCCCTGTCGGCGGCCGTGCTCACCGGCACCGGAGTGCTGGTCTACGCCGGTTTCCAGGGCGCCCTCAGCTACTACCGCACCCCGGCGGAACTGGCAGCCGATCCGGACGCCCTGCTCTCCCGGACCCGGCTGGGCGGGGCCGTGGTGCCGGGTTCGGTCCGGCACGAGGGCGGGGAGACCGTGTTCCGGCTCGCCTCGGAGGGGCGGGAGATCACGGTACGACAGCGGGGCGTGCCGCCGGAGGCGTTCCGCGCCGGCCGGGACGCGGTCGTCGAGGGCGTTCTCGGCACCGACGGCGTCTTCCACGCCGACCAGATACTCGTCAGGCACGGCAACGACTACCGACCGGCGGAAGCGGCTCCGTCCGGGACGGCCCGGTGACCGGTCAACTCGGCACCTGGTCGCTCGGGGCCGGCCTCGCCGCCTCCGTGGCGGCGACGCTGCTCTGGCTGCGTCTCGCACTGATCCCGGCAACGCCCGTCCGGCCCGCCCGGCTCGCCACCGGGGCCGGGCTGCTCGCCGCGCTCGGTGCGTTCGGCGCCCTGGAATGGGCGCTGCTGCGGCACGACTTCGGTCTGCGGTTCGTCGCCGAGAACGGCGGCCGTGACGTGTCGCCGTACTACACCTTCACCAGCCTGTGGTCGGCGCTGGACGGTTCGCTGCTGCTCTGGCTGGTGATCCTCGCCGGCTACGCCGGCCTGCTCGCCCGCACCGCACCCGCCGGCGACCGGCGACTGCATCACTGGGCGATGAGCGTGGTCAGCCTGGTCGCCGTCTTCTTCTTCGCGCTGTCGTACTTCGCCGCCAACCCCTTCCACCCGGTTTCGCCGGTGCCGGCCGACGGACCCGGGCCCAACCCGCTGCTGCGGGAGCATCCGGCGATGGGGTGGCACCCGCCGCTGCTCTACGCCGGCTACGTCGGGCTGGTCGTCCCCTTCGGCTACGCCATCGCCGGACTGTTGGCGGGCCGGAGCGGCCGGAACTGGGCGGGCCCGGCACGGCGCTGGACGCTGCTGGCCTGGGCGCTGCTCACCGCCGGCATCCTGCTCGGCGCCTGGTGGTCGTACGCGGTCCTCGGCTGGGGCGGCTACTGGGCCTGGGACCCGGTGGAGAACGCCTCCCTGCTGCCCTGGCTGACCGCCACGGCATTCCTGCACACGCTGCTCACCCGCCGTGGTCCGGCCCGGGTCGGTTGGCCGGCGGCCCTGGCCTGCGCCAGTTTCCTCCTCGTCCTGGCCGGCACCTTCCTGACCCGGTCCGGCGTGGTTGCCAGCGTGCACGCCTTCACCGAGTCGCCGCTCGGTCCCATGCTCCTCGGCTTTCTGCTGCTCGTGGCGACCGCCACCGTGGTCCTGATCGGTTGGCGGGCCGGGTCCACACCGGATCCGACGGAGGCAACCCTGCCGCGCCCCGACGCGGCAGGGACAGCTCCGCCGCTGTCCCGGGCCACGGCGCTGCTGGGCAACCGGATCCTGCTGAGCACCATCGCCACGGTGGTGCTGGTCGGCACCGTCTTTCCACCGATCGCCGAGGCCGTCTCCGGCACCGCCGTCGCGGTCGGACCGGTGTACTACCACCGCACGGCGGTCCCCCTGTCGATCGCCCTGCTGACGCTGATGGGCCTCGCCGTTCTGCTGCCGCCGACCGGTGCACGCCCCGCCGAGACCGCCCGCCGGGTTCTCGGTCCGGCCGCCGCCGGCCTGGCCGTCGTCGCGGCGGTCGGTCTGGCGAGCCGTCCCGGTCCCATGGCGTTGGCCGCCTTCGGCTGCGCGGGTTTCTCGCTCGCCGCGACGGTCGCCGCACTGTGCCGGGGGCGGCACGGCGACGCTGCGCAGCGCCGGATCCGGCGGTGGCCCCGGGTCGGCGGCGCCCTGGCACACGCCGGAATCGCGCTCGTCGCCGCCGGGGTCGCCGCCTCGTCGGCCTACACCGTGGCCACGGAACGGCAGCTTCCGGTCGGCGAGACGCTTCGGCTGTCGGCGGCCAGCGTACGGCTGACCTCGGTCGACCGGGTCCAGACCGGCGCCGGCATGACGGTCCGGGCCCGGCTGGCGCTCGGTCCGGCCGACCGGCCGGCCGGCACGCTGGTGCCGCAACTGAGGTACCACCCGCAGCACGACACGACGGTGAGCCGCCCCGCCATCCGGTCGGGGCCGTTCCGGGACACCTACGCCACCCTGCTCGCGGTCTCGGCCGACGGTCGTTCCGCCACGGTCCGGCTGGCGGTCAACCCGATGGTCGCGCTGATCTGGGTCGGCGGGCTGTTCTGTGCCCTCGGTGGCCTACTCGCCCTCGGGACGGGGCTCCGGCTGCCCCGGCGGGTGCGGGCGGCGCACCGCCGGGCGGGACGGGAGCCCGTCGCCGCCGGCCCGACCGACCGACCCGACGTCCCGGCGGCCGGCACCGCGGTCCGGTCCGGACGAGCTGCCGCCGCCGGCCGGGAGGACGGGCCGGTGGCGGGGTCCGCCGCCGGAAGCGAGCCCGGATGATCGGGGTGATCGGGCGGCTCCGACGGCGCCGGCCGGCGTTGCGCCCTTCCGGGCGGCGCCGTCGGAAGCCGACCCTGCGGCTGGCGTACGGTCCGGTCCCGGTGATCGGTCTGGTCGCCGCCCTCGCCCTGGTGGCCGTCGTCGTGGCGGCGGTCGGCACGGCGGCGGGAGGCAACGGGGGCGACCCGGCGGCCGGGTCGGGCCGTCCGGTCGCGGACGCGCCGGGGCTCGCCGGACGGACCCTCGACGGCGAACCGTTCGACCTCGCCGAGCTACGCGGTCAGGTGGTACTCGTCAACGTCTTCGCGTCCTGGTGCGGCCCGTGTCAGGACGAGTTGCCGCTGCTGGTCGACGCCGGACGCCGGTGGTCGGGACGGGACCTCCGGCTGGTCGGGCTGGCCGTCCGGGACAGCGAGGTGGCCCTCCGCGCGCTGCTCGAACGGACCGGCGCGCGGGACCTGGCCGTGCTTCCGGACCCGGCGGGCAGCACGGCCGTCGACTGGGGGGTACGCGGCGTGCCGGAGACGTTCCTGCTGGACCGGCACGGCCGGATCGTCGACCGGATGATCGGCCCGGTGACGGCCCGCTGGCTCGACGAGCGGCTGGCGCCGCTGCTGGGCCCGTGAGGCTCCGCCGGCTCGCGGTCACGGCAGGGCTGACGATCCTGATCGCCGGCGCCCTGGCCGGTGCCTGGCGTTCCGTGGCGGCCGGCGGCGAGGACGATCCGGCCCGGCGCCTCGCCGCCGGACTGCGCTGCCCCGCCTGTCAGGGAGAGTCGGTGGCCGACTCCCGGTCGCCGATCGCCGCCGCCATGCGGGAGGTGATCGCCGGCCAGCTCCGGGAGGGACGCGGCCCGGAGGAGATCCGGGCCTACCTCGTCGACCGCTACGGCACGGAGGTGCTGGCCGCACCGCCGGCCCGAGGTTGGGGGCTGCTGCTCTGGACCGCTCCGGCCCTGGCGTTGACGGGGCTGGTGGTGCCGGCCGGGTACGCCCGGTTCCGGTCCCGCCGCCCCGGCACCGCCGCGTCCGGCCGGCGAACCCCGGGCCGCCGGGCCGGCCCCGGACCCTGGGCTGGCTCCCGGCCCTGGACTGGCTCCCGGCCCCGGACTGGCTCCCGGCCCCGGACTGGCTCCCGGCCCCGGACTGGCTCCCGGCCCCGGGACCGCCGGATGCCCGATCGCGGTGGCCGGCTCTGGAGCGTCGGCGCGGTCGTGGTGCTCGCGCTGGTCGGCGCCGTCGCCCTGGCCGCACCACCGGCTCACCGCGCCGCGCACCCTGCTGTCCCGCCCAGCCCCGGACCCGCCGATCCGACAGCCGGCCAGCTGATCCTGGCCCGGTCGCTGGAGTCGCGGGGACACTACGCGACGGCGGCGCAGGTCTACCGGACGGTGCTGGAGCAGCGCCCGTCCGCCGAGGTCCGGCTGCGGCTGGCGTTCACGTTGATCCGGCTCGGGCAGGCCGCCGAGGCCGCGCGGCTCGCCCAGGCGGTGCTGGCCGACCATCCCGACACACCGGACGGCCTCCTGATCCTGGGGCTCGCCCAACGGCGCAGCGACCCGAAAACGGCGTCCGCGACGCTGCGCCGGTTTCTCGTCCGGGCACCCGGGCATCCCGCTGCGGCCGAGATCCGCCGGCTCCTCGACACCGGCTGACCCCCGCGCGCCGCAGATGCCCGTCCGGAACGGCCGGTGCCGGCTCGCGGCGCCGCCGGGCGAGGGCCTCGCGGTCGCCCGGCACGTCGTCGCCGGTGGAGGAGGCGGGTTCCGCTCACCTCCGGCCGGCCCGCACGCCGGCCACTATCCCGCGCAGCTCGGTGGTGACGCGGTCGGTCCGACCACCCGCCGCCCGCAGCCGCGTCAGCCCGGTGACGGCGAGCAGGGCGGCACCACCGAGGTATCCGGCCGCCAGCACGGCCGTGGAGCGCCGGGCCGGCAGCCTCGCATCCACCAGCGACAGTACGGCGGCGGATGCCGCTCCCAGGCCCAGGAGGGCGGCGATGCCGGCGCCGGCCAGCAGCGCCGCTCCCAGCCCGGCCCGGCGCGCCGACTCCGCGAGATCGGCACGGAACCGCATCGCCTCCTGGACGGCCAGCTCCCGGACGTCCCGGGCGAGCCGGTCGCCGGGAGCCGCCGCCCCGGTCAGGGAATCGTCCGCCCGGTGCACCCTGATCACCCCTTCCCAAGGCTGCCGACGGTCGCGGCGGCCCGTGCAGAGAGCCGACGAACGGCGCGGGCCCCTACCGCGTGCCGGGCCCGGTGGCGGAGCCGTTGCCGCCGTCACCCTCGACGAAGACGTCGTCGACGTTGATGTTGACCTCGACCACCGTGAGCCCGGTGGTGCCGCGTATCCGGTCGACGACATTCCGGCGTACCGCATCGGTGACGTCGACGATGCTCTGGCCGTACCAGGTCACGATGTCCAGGTCGACGGCGGCCTCCCGCTCCCCCACCTCGACCGATACTCCCTGGTCGGAGGCTTCGGAGCTACCCGGCAGCATGTTGCGGAGCTGGCCGAGTCGACGGCTGACGCCGCTACCCATCGAGTGCACGCCCGGGATCTCCCGGGTGGCGATGCCGGCCAGTTTCGCGACGACTCCCGCCGCGATGCGGGTCTTGCCGGTGTCGGTGGTGATCTGGGCACGCGCCGGTCCGCCGTCCGGGGTCATGGACTGCGCCGCGCCCCGGAGTTTCTCGCCGGCATCGCTTCTGGTCTCGGTCGCGGCCATCGGCCTCTCCTAGTCGTCCGCCCTGCTGCCTGTCGGTATGGGGGATACACCGATGGTGGCCGGTCAAACGGGCTGGCCGGGTTGGGATGGGCGGAGTTCGACAACTGCGACGCTCGGGTTTCCGGCCGGCCTCACCGGGTATGCGGCGCCGGCCAACCCGACGAAACGGCGCAAACGGGCCGGAGAGGAGCGCCGGTGTTGCACCGAGCCAGGACCGCGGCCCGGTCCGGAATCGCCGGGTAGCCCGACATGGCAGTCGTCCTCGGGCTCCACGTCCTGGTCGCCGTCGCCTGCGCCGGTCTCGTCCGGCGCTGGGGAGCCCGGGTCCTGGCCCTGGGTGCGGTCGCCCCCGCGATCGGATTCGGCTGGCTGCTCAGCGCGGCACCCGACGTGCTCGCCGGCCGCGAGCGCCGGATCTCGGTCGCCTGGGCGCCGACGCTCCGGCTCGAGCTGCCGCTACGGCTGGACGCGCTGGCCCTCCTGCTCGGGCTGATCATCACCGGCGTCGGCACCGTCGTCCTGCTCTACGGGGTCCGGTACTTCGCCGGACGGCGGCGCGGGCTGGGACAGACCGCCGTGGTGCTGGTGCTCTTCGCCGGGGTGATGCTCGCGCTCGTCCTCGCCGACCACCTGCTGGCGCTCTACGTGGCGTGGGAGCTCACGACCGTCTGCTCCTTCCTGTTGATCGCCGACGGCGGCCGGCACCGGGCGGCACGCCGGGCCGCTCTCCGGGCCCTCCTGGTCACCAGCGGTGCCGGCTTCGTCATGCTCCTCGGGCTGGTACTCCTCGGGCAGGTGGCCGGCGACTACCGGATCTCCGGACTGCTCGCCGCGCCGCCGCGAGGACCGGCGGTGACGGTCGCCGTCATGCTGATCCTGGTCGGGGCGGTCGCCAAATCCGCACAGGTGCCCTTCCATCCCTGGCTGCCCGAGGCCATGGTGGCCCCGACACCGGTCAGCGGCTACCTGCACGCGGCGGCCATGGTCAAGGCCGGGGTCTATCTGGTGGCCCGGCTCGCACCGGGTTTCGCCGACGTGCCGGGGTGGCGACCGGTGGTCCTCGCGGTGGGTCTGACGACGATGCTGCTCGGCGGCATCCGCGCGCTCACCCAGACGGATCTCAAGCGACTGCTCGCCTTCGGCACCCTGGCACAGCTCGGCTTCATCCTGGTGCTCGTCGGGGCCGGCACCCGGACCGCCGCGCTGGCCGGGACCACCATCCTGCTCGCGCACGCCCTCTTCAAGGCGACGCTGTTCCTCGTCGTCGGGATCGTCGACCACGAGGCGGGGACCCGGGACCTGCGGGAGTTGAGCGGGGTGGGGCGCCGGGCACCCGGCCTCGCCCTGGTGGCGCTGCTGGCCTGCCTCTCGATGGTGGGCCTGCCGCCGACAGTGGGTTACCTGGGCAAGGAGGCCGCGTTCGAGGCGTTCGTCGCGCACGGCCCCGGCCAGGGATGGGTACTGGCGGGGCTGGCGGTCGGCTCCGCGCTGACCGCCGCATACACCGTACGTTTCCTCTGGGGCGCCTTCGCCGACCGGGCCGGTGTGCCGAGCCGGCTGCGGCACGTGCCCGTGCCGTGGTTGCTGACCACCGCGGTCTGTGCGGTGGCGGGGCTGGTCCTCGGCTGCGTGCCCGCCGTCGCCGGAGCGCCCGGAGCCGACTACGCGGCGGCGTACCCGGCCGCGGCGGGCGGATACCGGCTGGCGCTCTGGCACGGCGTCGGGCTGCCGCTCGGGATCTCGCTGCTCACCCTGGTCGCCGGGGTGCTCCTGCACCTCGGCCGGAGACCGCTCGTCCCGGTCGCGACGTGGATCCGGCAGCATGTCGTCGCCGCACTCGCGGTCCAGGACCGGCTGGCCAGCGGCGTCATGACCGGCGCGCGCATCCTGACGGTCCGCACGCAGGTGGGGTCGCTGCCGAGATACCTGCTCGTCACCATGTCCGTGCTGGTGCTGGGGCCCGGCTTCGTGCTCCTGGCCGGTGCCGGTGTGCCGTTGCCCGCCCGCGCCTGGGACGAGCCGGCGCAGGCGGTGCTGGGTCTCGGGCTGGTGGCCGGGGTGCTGGCCCTGGTCATGGCACGGCGGCGACTCGTCGTACCGCTGCTCCTCTCGGCCGTCGGATACCTGGTGGCCGGCCTCTTCGTCCTGCACGGCGCCCCGGATCTCGCCCTGGCCCAGCTCCTGGTGGAGACGCTGACGCTGGTGCTCTTCGTCCTCGTGGTACGCCGGATGCCGCCCAGGACCCGGCACGCGCAGCCTCCGTCCCGCTTCCTGCGCGCCGGAATCGCCGTGCTGGTCGGGGCGTTCGTCACCGGCGCCACCCTGGTCGCGACCGCCCGCCACGTGCCGTCCCGATCGACGGAGGGCTACTTCCGGGAGGCATCCCCGGCGGGCGGTCCGAACGTCGTCAACGTGATCCTGACGGAGTTCCGGGCCCTCGACACCCTCGGCGAGGTCACCGTGCTGGCCGTCGCGTCGACCGGGATCGCCGGTCTCGTGATGGTGAGCCGGCGCGGCACCGGGCCGCGGCGCCTGCGGGTCGCGCCCGGCCGTCACCGGCGGGCGGCCGGCAACTCGGGGAAGGGCCCGGGATGAGCCCGTCCCGACCCCGCCCGCCCCGGCCACTGGCCGCCGCCGACCAGCAGCGCCCGGACCGGCGCAGCATGCTGCTCGAGGTCGTCACCCGGGTGGTGTATCCGAGCGTGCTGCTGGTCGCCGGATATCTGCTGCTGGCCGGGCTGCACCGCCCCGGCGGGGGTTTCGCGGCCGGGCTCGTCGCCGGGCTCGGCCTGGTGCTGCGGCGCCTCGCCGGCGGCCCCGGCGAGGTCGAGGTGGCGGCGCCGGTCCCGGCGCGGCTCCTGCTCGGTCTCGGGCTGTTCACCTGTGCCGGGTACGGCCTGGCCGGCCTGCTGCTGGCCGGTGAGCTCCTCGCCGGCCTGGCCCGGCAGGTCGATCTCGGCCCCGCCGGGCACCTGGAGGTGAGCACCTCGCTGCTGTTCGAGCTCGGCATCGCGCTGATCGTCGTCGGGCTGGTGCTGGACGTGCTCCGCAGCCTGGGCGCAGAGGACGACCAGGTCCGATACGGTGACGTCTGGTCGGGCGAGGAGTCGCGGTGACCGCCGGCAACCTGAGCCTCTCGCTGATCGTCGGCGTCCTCTTCGCCGGCGGGACGTACCTGCTGCTGCAACGCGGCCTGCTGCGGATCGTGGCGGGTTTCGTGCTGCTCGGCCACGGCGCCAACCTCACGCTGCTGCTGGCGGGCGGCCCGGCCGGCCACGTTCCCGAGGCCGACGCGACGGCGCCGGCGGAGGCGGCCGATCCGCTGCCGCAGGCGATGGCGCTCACCGCCGTGGTCATCACCTTCGCGATCACGGCTCTGCTGCTGGCGCTCTCCGACCGGAGCGTGCGCCTCTACCGCGACGACGGCGTGCAGGACGACCTGGAGGACCGGCGGCTGCGCCGCCGCCGTCCCGAGGCGGAGCAGGCGTGACCGGCGCGATGCTCGTCTCCGTGCCGGTGGCGGTGCCGCTTCTCGCCGCCGCCGTCTCCACCCTCTGCGCCAGGTGGCTGACCGTCCAGCGGGTCTTCGGGGTGGCCGTGCTCGGCGCGGTCCTGGTCGACGCGGTCCTTCTCCTGCTCCGCGTCGACAGCGCCGGCCGGCAGGCGACCCAGGCCGGCGGATGGGAGCCGCCGCTCGGCATCACGCTGGTGGCGGACCGCTTCTCGGCGCTGATCCTCGCCGTCGCCGTCGTGACCTGTCTGGTGGTGATGGTCTTCGCCATCGCGCAGGGCAGCGCCGAGCGGCGCGTCGAGAACGTCCCGGCGGTGTTCCACCCGACCTACCTCGTGCTGCTCGCGGGTATCGCGCTGGTGCTGACCAGCGGCGACCTCTTCACCCTCTTCGTCGGGTTCGAGGTCATGCTGATGGCGAGCTACGTCCTCATCACCATGGGGGCGACCCGGCAGCGGGTCCGGGCCGGCCTGACGTACGTCGTCTCCAGCCTGACGGCCTCGATCCTGCTGCTCACCACCATCGGCCTGGTGTACGCCGTCACCGGCACCGTCAACCTGGCCCAGCTCAGTGCCGCCACGGCCGACCTGCCCGACGACCTGCGGAACCTGCTGGGACTGATGCTGCTCGTCTCGCTCGGGATCAAGGCGGCCATGGTGCCGCTGCACTGGTGGTTGCCGGACAGCTACCCGACCGCCGCGGCCCCGGTGACCGCGATCTTCGCGGCACTGCTCACCAAGGTCGCGATCTACGCGATCATCCGGACGCAGACCCTGCTCTTCCCCCGGCAGGAACCCTGGACCCTGCTGCTGGTGCTCGCCGCCTCGACCATGCTGGTCGGGGTCCTCGGCGCGCTGGTACAGGACGACCTCAACCGGATCCTCTCCTTCACCCTCGTCTCGCACGTCGGCTACATGCTCTTCGGGCTCGCCATCTTCTCGGTCGCGGGCCTGACCGGCGCGGTGCTCTACCTCGTGCACCACATCACCGTGCAGACCGCGCTCTTCCTGATCAGTGGTCTGATCGAGCGGGAGCGGCGGACGGTGTCCCTGGCCCGCCTCGGTGGGCTCGCCGCGACGGCGCCGGTGGTCGCGGCGCTCTTCGCCGTGTCGGCGTTCAGCCTGGGCGGCCTCCCCCCGCTGGCGGGTTTCGTCGGGAAGCTGGCGCTGTTGCAGGCGGCCGCCGCCCGGGCCGGCCCGGTGGTCCTCGCCACGGCGGTCGTCGCGGTGCTCACCAGTCTGCTCACGCTCGCCGCGCTGATGCGGATCTGGCTGCGCGTCTTCTGGGGCCGCCCGACCGGCGCCGGCAGCCCGCCGCCGGCACACGCGGGTGGTTTGCCGCCGTCCGGCGACGGCGGCCCGCCGCCGCGCGGCTCCGTCGGGACGCGGCTGCCGGGCTGGGTCGAACGGGCCGCCGCCACCGCCGCCGTACTGGCCGGGTTGGCCGTCACGCTGGCCGCCGGCCCGCTCTCGGCGTTCAGCCAGCGGGCCGCGGCCGATTTGCTGGACCGCGACGGTTACCGCAGCGCGGTACTCGGCCACCGGGACGCCGGATGACGGCCTTCGCGGAGCGCGTCGCGCTGGCCGCCTGGTTGGCCCTGCTCTGGCTGCTGCTCTGGGGTTCGGGCAGCCTCCTGGCGCTCGGCTCGGCACTCCTGGTGGGGCCGCTCTGCCTCGCCGCCTGCCGGCTCCCCGCGCTACCGGCGGCGTCGCGTCCACGGTGGCGACGGCTGCCGATGACGCTGGCCCGGTCCGGGGGCGATGTCCTGGCCTCGTCGCTCCAGGTCTGCTGGACGACCCTGGCGCGTGGGCCCCGGGCCAGATCGGCGGTGCTCGCGGTGCCGGTGGGTCACCCGTCGGCCGCCGCGTTGACGGTGGTGGTCAACCGGATCTCGCTGGAGCCCGGGACGCTGGTGCTCGGCGTGGCTCCCGAGGCCGGCGAGATCTACGTCTTCGTCCTCGACGTACGCGGTCCGGAGGACCTGGAACGGGCCCGCCGGAACGTACGCCGCACGGCCCACGACCTACTGACAACGCTCGGCGAGGACGTCCCGGACGGCCGGGCGCCCGGACCGGAAGGGAGCGGATCGTGAGCATCGCCCTCGTCGTCACGGCCGGCCTGCTGGCGGTGGCCGGACTTCTCGTCCTGGTACGGCTGCTCCGGGGGCCCACCCTGCACGATCGACTGGTCGCGCTCGACACGCTGGTCGTCGTCCTGATCAGCGCGATAGCCGTCGAGGCGGCGCGGAGCGGGCAGGGCGGCAACGTGATCCTGCTCGTCGTGGTCTCGCTGGTCGGCTTCCTCAGTACGGTCTCGGTGGTCCGGTTGGCCGGGAGGGCGTGATGGGCGTCCTCGGCCGGGTCGGCGAGCTGCTCGCGGCGGCGGCACTGGTGGCCGGCGGAATCCTCGCGGTCCTGGCCGGGCTGGGCCTGATCCGCCTGCCGGACGTCGCCGCCCGGTTGCAGGCGGCGACGAAGCCACAGGTCGTCGGCCTGGCGCTGATCTGTGCCGGTGCGGCACCCCGGATCGGCGGCACGGAGGCGCTGGCGCTCGTCGTGGTGGTGCTCTTCCAGTTGGTGACCGCGCCGGTCCTTGCCCAGCTCGTCGGCCGGTCCGCCTACCGCTCCGGCGTCACCCACCAGGCGCTGCTCGTCGACGAGTTCCGGGACCGGTCGGGCAGGCCGGCGGGCGGCGCCGACCGGCCTGGCCGGTAGCCGGGCACCACCCGCCGTTCGCCTGCCGGCCGGCGTCCGGCCGGCTGGTGGCGACCTCGTCGGAGTGCTGGAACCAGCGGGGACGAATCTCCCGAACGGCGCCGAAACTCCGCCCCGGGTACGGCGTCGTTGCTGGTCACGGCCTGATCCGGCATAACGACCAGCCGGCCGGGTAAGCCGGCCCCGATCCCACGCGAAGCATGGGGGCGAAACGCGAAGCTGGGGGCGAAGATGACCAGAGACGATCTCGACCCGTCCGGTGACGGCCACCGGTCGGGGACCCAGGTCGCCCGGGAGGGCGCCGCGCAGACCGGGCAGCGGTTGACGCAGGCCGGCGGCGGCCTGGCGCACGACGCCACCAACCGGGGCCGGGATGTCGCCGCCGAGACGCGACGGCAGGCTCAGCACCTGATGGGACAGGCCACCGACCAGCTCAGGGCGGAGGCCGGTGCCCAGCAGCAGCGGGCGGCATCCGGGCTGCGGGCCCTCGGTGACGAGTTGCGCACGATGTCGGAGCGGACCGACCGGCCGGGGGTCGGCACGGACCTGGTGCGGCACGCGGCCGAGCGGGTCCAGCAGGCCGCACACTGGCTCGACGGGCGAGAACCCGGCAGGGTCCTCGACGACGTGCGGGACTACGCCCGCCGCAATCCCGGACTCTTCCTCGCCGGAGCGGCCGTGGCCGGGGTGATCGCCGGCCGGCTCACCCGGAACCGCGACGCGTTGCAGGATGGCCCGGGGACAACGACAACCCCGGGTGGCGCGGGACCGCACCCGGACGGGATGCGGAGCGGGGCCGGCCAGCCCGGTGCCATGGGTGAGGGCGGCGTCATGGGTGAGGGCCGGGCCCGGGAGGTACGGCGGTGAGCGCCTCCGCACGCGGGCTCGGCACCGAGCGGGAACGGGACCCGGGACAGGCATCGATCGGCGAACTGCTCGGCGCCGTCACCCGGGACACCTCGACGCTGGTCCGCCAGGAGATCCAGCTGGCCAAAGTGGAGCTGCGGCAGGAGGTACGCACCGCCGGCCGGGTCGCCGGAATGTTCGGCGGTGCCGCCCTCGGTGCGCTGATGGTGCTGCTCTTCCTCTCGTACGCCCTCTGGTGGGGACTGGCGAACGTGATGGACCAGGGTTGGGCGGCGCTGGTCGTCGCCGGGGTCTGGGCCCTGGTCGCCGCCGCCCTGGCCGGGGTGGCCAGGGGCCAGGCACGCACCCTCAGGGCGCTGCCGCAGACGTCCGAGTCGATCCGGCGGATGCCCGCCGCCCTCCGGGACGGGCACGGCACCGACCGGGCACAGCACTGATCGGCACGGCGCTGGACGGGACAGCAGTGAACGGGGACAGCACTGATCGGAGGAAACGATGAGCACGGATCCACGCTCGCTCCGCGACGAGATCGACCGCAACCAGGACCGACTCGGCGAGAACCTCAACGCGCTCGGTGACCGGATGTCCCCGCGCAACGCGGCGCACCGGCAGGCGGGCAGGGCCCGCGGCGCCTGGCAGCGGATGCGCGAGAACGTGATGGGCAGCGCCACGCAGGCCCGGCAGGGCGTGCACGGCGCCACCGCCCAGGCCCGGGAAGGGGCCGAGCACGCCCGCGGCAACCTGCGGCAGGCCGGCGCGGCTACGCAGGCCGGGATCTCCACCGCCGGTGACCGGATCCAGTCGCTGGGACAGCAGACCCGGCAGGCCTCGGAGGGGCACCCGCTCGCCGCCGGCCTCGTCGCGTTCGGGCTCGGTATGGTCGCCTCCGCCCTGCTGCCCGGCGGTGAGACGGAGCGGCGGATGGCCGGACAGCTCCGGAACAAGGTCGCCGAGCACTCCGGCGAGGTCCGGCAGCAGGCCGGCGAGATCGCCGGCAACGCACAGCAGAACCTGCGGGAACCGGCGCAGCAGGCCGCCGAGTCCGTCCGCTCCCGGGCCGGCCAGCAGGCCAGCGATCTGGGCGGGCAGGCGCGTTCCTCGGCGGAGGAACTGCGCGGACAGACCCGGGAGACGATGGAGCAGGCACGCCGGCGCTGACCGGTGCGGCGGGCGGGGCCCCTCCCGGCCGGCGCCCTCGGTGCGGCGGTGCGTGCGGCACGGGGGCCGACATAGTGACTCATATCACTGCCCGCCATCACCCCGCCGCCCGAAAACGTTTTCGGCAAGATGTCGGCCCTGCGATGCCGCTCCGGGCACGCGCCCGTCGGCCGCCTTTTCGGAACTCCGCCCGACGCACTACGCTGGCAGGGAGCACCGGGCCCGGCGGCCTGCCGTCGGCGTCCAGAAATCTTGCGAAAGGCTTTCGGTTGAGCCGGCGACGATCCCAGTCAGTGACGCTTACCGACGTGGCGAACCGCGCCGGCGTCTCCGTGGCCACCGCCTCCAAGGCGCTGAACAGCCGGGGCGAGGTCGCCTCGGCCACCCGGGAGCGGGTGCTGCGCGCCGCCGCCGAACTCTCCTTCCAGCCCAACGTGCTGGCCCGTGGCCTGATCTCCGGCCGCACCCGCACGGTGGGGCTGCTCACCGACGAGCTCGGCGGGCGGTTCGCCATCCCCATCCTGCTCGGCGCGGAGAACGCGCTCGGCAACGGGCAGATGTCCGTGCTGCTCTGCGACGCCCGGGGTGACGCGATACGCCGCCAGCACTACATCCGTACGCTGCTGGCCCGGCAGGTCGACGGCTTCATCGTGGTCGGCGACAGCAACGACCTGCGCCCGTCGCTGACCCCGGACATCCCGGTCCCGGTGGTCTACGCCTACGCCGAGTCGACCGACCCGGACGACCTGTCGATCGTCGCCGACGACGAGGGCGGCGCCCGGCTCGCCGCCGAGCACCTGGTGCTGCATGGCCGACGCACCGTCGGACACATCACCGGGCCGGACACCTACCGCGCGGCCCGGGACCGGGCGGCGGGGCTGCGGGCGGTGCTCGCCGAGGCCGGGCTCTCACCGGCCGGCGATCCGCTCTACGGCGAGTGGTCGCAGCGCTGGGGCCGGCACGCCGCGCGCCTGCTGCTGGCCGCCCGGCCCGAGGTGGACGCGATCTTCTGCGGCAACGACCAGGTGGCGGCCGGGGTCGCCGACACCCTGCGCGACCTGGGCCGGCGGATCCCGGACGACGTGGCGATCGTCGGGTACGACAACTGGGAGTTCTTCGCCGCCGACTGCCGGCCGCCGCTGACCACCGTGGACCTCAACCTCGAGCAGCTCGGGGCGACGGCGGTCAACCACCTGCTCGCGGCCCTGGACGGCAACCCCGGCTCGGGCGTCATCCGGCAGCCCGGCCGCCTCGTGGTACGCGAATCCACCGGACCGGCGCCGCACCGCTGACCCGCCCTGTCATTCCGGCCGGCCGCGTCGGGCCGCCGGACGGGCCGGGACCGCGGACCGGGGGCGCGTGCCGGTTCGAGCCCCGCCACCCTGGCGGACGAAAAGCTTTTCGGCAATATGTGCCGCCGATTACGGCGGTGTCTGCGAACACCGGGACACCCCGCTTGCCACCCGGCACCTTCCCTACTTAGTTTGGATAGCCAACAATCTATTCGCCGGAGGCCGCGCTCACGGCCGTCCGGCCCGACGGCAGAGGACCCTGCATGACACCGTCCAGAACAGGGGTGCGACTGGCAGCGGCGCTGGTCGCCACCCTGGCCACCACTGCGGCGCTCGCGGTCACCGGCGCCCGGGCCGCCGCACCCGGCTGCCGGGTCGACTACCGGGTCACCAACCAGTGGTCCGGCGGCTTCGGCGCCGACGTGACCGTCACCAACCTCGGCGACCCGCTCAACGGCTGGACGCTGACCTGGACCTACGCGGCCGGGCAGACCGTCGCCCAGGCGTGGAACGCCACCGTGACCCAGAGCGGCAACCGGGTCACCGCCACCAACGTCAGCTACAACGGTGGCCTGGCCACCGGCGCCGGCACCTCCTTCGGCTTCAACGGCTCCTGGGCCGGAAGCAACCCCGAGCCCACCTCGTTCGCACTCAACGGCGTGACCTGCACCGGCGCGCCGGGCACCCCGGCGCCGACCACCCCCGGCACGCCCGCGCCGACCACCCCGGCACCCAACCCGACCACACCGCCGCCGACCAGCGGCTGGAACCCGCCGGCCAACCTGGTCACCCCGTTGCACGAGGTCTGGCAGCACCAGGAGCAGACCTACAACAACGGCAACCTCTACGGGTTCCGCAACTACGGCTGGGACCAGGTGATGGCGAACCGCGGTTACGTCAACTACTGCGTCCGCTGGGACTCCAGCGCCACGGTGACCGCCGCGCAACGCGACCAGATCCACGCCACGCTGGCCCGGCAGTACAGGAAGTGGATGGACGTGATGGCCGGGCACAACGCCTGGCCGTACCAGGACGTGCCGGTCCGGGTCGTCGGCTGGGCGGTGCGGGACCGCAACCAGTTGCAGTGGACCGACAACTCCGTCGACATCTACGTCGGCGACATCCGGGAGAACGCCCCGCAGTGCGCCGCGCCCTGCGGCCGGTTCTTCAACCAGAACGGCCAGTACCCGAACTGTCCCGGCGGAGCGGCCCGGCACTACGACCAGTCGCTCTGGCTGACCGACGGGTTCGGCGGCGGTGCGGGCGGTGACTGGGGGCAGCGGATGGGCCGCGAGTACTTCATGAACAACCTCAACGCGGCGAACATGACGATCCTGCTGCACGAGATCGGCCATACCTTCGGCCTCGACGACTTCTACGACTGGACCCCCAGCGGCGTCGGCGGGTTCCTGATGAAGGCCGGCAGCGCCAGCTCGATCACGGAGTTCGACGCCTGGATGCTCCGCGACTGGTGGCGCCACCTCAGGAGCCGGTACGGCTACTGACCCCCGCGCCGTGTTCCGGGGTCGGCGGTGCGCCGGCCCCGGAACGTGCCACCGGACGTGGTCTGGGCTCAACGCCGCACAGTTGGGTGTGGGTGTGACCGGTCAAGGGGTGTGCCGACCGGGAAGCGAGAAGCGGGGTGCGCTGACCTCGTCGTACTGCCGGCGGGCTGCCTCGACGGCGGCCAGGTGGCGGTCGGCCCACTCCAGGAGGGCGTCGACCGGTGACCGGAGCGTCTTGCCGAGCGGTGTGATGCCGTACTCGACGGCGACCGGCCGGGTGGCGAGGACGCGACGCTCGACGATGCCGTTGCGTTCGAGCCGGCGCAGGGTCGCGCTCAGCGACTTCTGCGAGACGGCCGGGATCGCCTGGCGGAGCTCGTTGAACCGCGAGGGCCGCTCGCAGAGCGTGTTGAGCACCTCCAGCGACCACTTGTCGAGGACCTGGTCCAGCAGCTCGCGATGCGGCGGGGTGACCTCGAGGCGTTCGGTTGCGGAGGGGTCGGTTTCTGTCACGACACCTAGTCTCGTTGAAGTTTCCTCCAAGCACCAGGTATCAAGGAGATACCGCAGTGACCTGAGAAAGGATCTTCCGTGGCCGTCACGTTCTCGTCCCCGCCGGGCATGATGCAGCCCGTTCCCTACCACCACGTCGCCGTCGCGTCGGGTTCGCGGCATGTCCACGTCGCCGGCCAGATCGCCCGCGACGAGGCGGGGCGGCCGGTCGCGCCCGGCAGTCTCCGGGGTCAGGTCGGCCAGGCGCTTCGGAACACGGCGCGCGGCCTGGCCGGTGCCGGCGCCACCTTCTCGGACGTCGTCCGCCTGACCTTCTACGTCACGAACTGGTCGCCCGAGCGGATCGAGGACTTCATGGCCGGCGTCGAGGAGGTCGCGGGAGAGGTCGGGCTGCCGCGGCCGCTGCCTCCGGCGTCGCTGATCGGCGTCGACCACCTCTTCGAACCCGATGTCCTGGTCGAGGTGGAGGCGACGGCGATCGTGGACTGAGGGTGAGCATCGCCGATGGGCTCCAGCGGGACGGGGCGCATCGACGGCCTGGCGGTGCCGGTCAAGCGCAACCCGACCGACCCGGTTGGCCCGACCGACCCGGTTGGTCGGGCGGCGCGGCGACGGCGCGGTCCGGGGCACGCCAGCGGGTCCGGGCCAGCAGCAGGAAGGCAGCGGCGGCGGCGACAACCAGGCCGTGGCCGACCGCGACAACCGGCAACGGGGCGACGTGGTCGAGCACGACCCCGCTGGCGAACATGCCGGCGGCGAAGCCGAGCGTCTCGACGCTGGCCGACGCTCCGAAGAGGATTCCACGCACGTCGTCGGGGGCGGCCTGCAACCTGGACGAGTAGGCCAGCTCGGTGAACCCGTCCGCCATCCCGGCGACGAGCGCCGTTGCGACCAGCAGCGGTGCCGGTGGTGCGGTGAACGCCGCGACGAACGCCAGGGACATCACACAGGCGGCGATCGCGAAGGCCCGCTCGTCCAGCGACCGGCCCGCACGGGGAGAGCGCAGCGCCACCGCCTGGATCAGCAGGGTGCCCACCGCCCAGGCCGTCCAGAACTGGCTGAGCACGGCCGCCGGGTTGCCGGGGTCCATGTCGGTGGCGAGCAGCGGCAGGGCGACGTTGTGCGACGCTGATCCCCAGGCGTCCACACCACGCAGCGCCACCATCGCCGCCACGATCGGCGGACCGGCGAGCAGGACCCGGACGGTACGCAGGCCGGCCGCCGCCGGTTTGGGACCGGCCGGCCCCGACCCCGACGACACCGACCCCGACGACACCGACCCCGACGACACCGATCCCGACGACACCGATCCCGACGGCCGGTGCCCGACGTCGGCGGACCGGCGGAACGACAGCGGCGAGCGGACCAGCACGGCTGCCGAGACGAGGAAACTGGCGGCGTTGACCGCGAACGCGGCGGGGAATCCGATGCCACCGACCAGCGGACCGGCCGAGGCGAAGCCGAGGACCATCGCCACCGACTTGCCGGTGAGCAGGTATCCGTTGCCCCGCACCCGGTCCTCGGCACCGACCATCTCGGGGACGCTGGTGCGCAGCGCCACCGTGAAGACGGTGTTTCCGGCGCCGAGGACGGCGGCCACCGGGTAGAGCACCCAGGAGTGCATGGTCGAGGGCGTCACCAGCAGGGCGATCATCGACGCGGCCTGCCCGAGGTCCGTGACGACCATGACGGCGCGCCGGTCGCAGCGGGTGACCAGCCTGCCCGCGACCGGACCGGCGAGAAACCCCGCGGCGAGCCGAACCGCCATCAGCACTCCGGTCTGCAACGCGCTTCCGGTCAGGTGGTAGGCATACAGGTTGAGCGCGACGAGGTTGACGAAGTTGCCGAAGGTCGAGACCGCGTAGCCGGCAACCAGGGCCGTGAACGCCCGCAGGTCCCGCCGGCTCGTCCGCGTACCGGCCGGCGTCGTGGGGGTACCGGGCAGTGTCATCGGGGTACCGGGCGGCGGTGGATCTCGGCCTGCGGCGCGGCGGCCATCCGGTGCAACGCCGCCACGAAGGCCGCCGCCCAGTCCCGCACCGTCGACGTGTCGAACAGGTCGGTGGAGTACTCGAACACCCCCTCGATCGTCTCCTCGCCGGGGGTCAGCACGACGTACAGTTCGGTCCGGGCGACGTTCGGCACGGCGAGGCTCCGCACCTCTGTCGAGAGTTCCGGCAGCGGAAGCGTCGGCGGTGGTGCCGTGACGACGGTGAAGAGCAGTTGCGGTGTCGCGAGGTCGACGCCGACCGCCGCCGCCACCTCGCCGAGCGCGAGCGCGTGGTGGTCGAGCGCGGTGAAGGTACGCCGGGTGACGGCGTGCACGAGGTCGTCGAAGCGGAGCCCGTCGGCGAGGGTGACCCGGACCAGCAGCGCCTCGCCGACCGGACCGACCAGGCCGCCGTGCCCGGGGCGGACGCGGTTCGCGCTCGACAGCGGCAGCACCAGGTCGCGCTCCCCGCTGAGCTCCGCCAACCATCCGGCGAAGGCTGCGGTGAGCACCGCCGCCGGCGTGCTGGCCAGCTCGCGCGCTGCCGCGTGCACGAGTCCGACGGTCGGCTCGGGGACGGCGAACCGGTGCAGTGCGCCCCGGCCGGAGAGCACGTCCGGACGGGGGCGGTCGTAGGGCAGGTCGACCCGGAGCGGCGCCCCGGCCAGCTCGCTACGCCAGAACGCGACCAGGGCGTCCCGGCGGTCCCCGCAGAGCTGCGCGGCCCGCCAGCGTGCGTACTCCGGAAACTGTGCCGGGACCGGTAGCTCGGCTCCGGCGCCCGCCACCTCGGCCGGGTAGAGCGAGGAGAGCTCCCGCCAGATCACCCGCATCGACCAGCCGTCGCAGATCACGTGGTGCAACACCAGCACGAGCACCCAGCGCCGGTCTCCCAGCCGGCCGAGCCGGGCACGCCAGAGGGGCGCGTCGGCCAGGGTGAAGGGCTCCTCCGCCGCCGCCCGGCACCAGCCGCTTCCGCCGTCGGCCTCGGCGGTGAGGTCGGTGACCGGTAGTCGCACAGGTAGGTCGGCGAGGACCTGCTGGATCAGCTCGCCGTCCCGGAGGACCAGCCGGGTGCGGAGCGCGGCGTGCCGGCGGACCAGTCCACCGATGGCACGCCGCAGCGCGGAGGCATCGAGGTCGCCGTCGAGCCGGATCCGGTGCGCGACGTTGTAGACCTCCGGATGCGGGTTGGTGTGATGCACACGCCACCCCCGCTGCTGGAAGCTGGTCGCCGGAGCGGTCTCCACCAGCGCCGGTGCCGGCGTGCCCGACCCGACCGACCCGGTGCCACCACCGGTGCCACCACCGGTGCCGGTGCCGGAGGCGGGGGCGGGGGCGGGGGTGCCGAGGCGCCCGGCCATCGCCCGGATGGTCGGCGCGTGGAACAGGTCGGCGACCCGCACCTCGACGCCGAGCGCCTGCCGGATGCGGTCGACCAGTTCGACGCCGGTGAGCGAGTGCCCGCCGAGCGCGAAGAACGAGGCGTCGACCGGCACCTCGGTCAACCCGAGCTGGTCGGCCCAGAGCCGGTGCAGGGTGTGTTCGAGCTCGTTCTCCGGCGCGGCTCCGGGCCGGTCGGCCCGGCCCGGTTCGGGCAGGCGGGCCCGGTCGAGCTTGCCACTGGCGTTGACCGGCAACTCGTCGACCCGCACCCACCGGGACGGGACGAGATAGCTCGGCAGGGTCGCGGCGAGCCGGTCGGCGAGGCGCGCGGCGACATCGCCGCCGGCATCGTCGGCGTCACCGTCCGCGAGCACCACGTACGCGGCCAGATAGGTCTCGCCGCGATCGTCCTTCCTGGCCAGTACGGCGGCATCCCGCACCCCGTCCAGCGCGTAGAGCGCCCGCTGCGGCTCGCCGACCTCCACCCGGTGTCCGCGGATCTTCACCTGGTCGTCGAGGCGCCCGAGGTATTGCAGGCTCCCGTCCGGGAGCCACCGGCCCAGGTCGCCGGTGCGGTAGAGCGTGCCGGTCGGCGACGCCGGATCCGTGACGAAGGCCCACGCGGTCTCCTCCGGCCGGGCGATGTACCCCCGTGCCAGACCCACCCCGCCCAGGTAGATCTCCCCCACCGCCCCGACCGGCACCGGAAGCCGCCGCTCGTCGAGGAGGCGGACGAGCACGTTGTCGACCGGGCGGCCGATCGGTGGCTTCGCACTCTCGTCCGGCCGCACCCGCCCGACGGTGGCGATGATCGACGCCTCGGTCGGCCCGTACTCGTTGTAGAGGGCGCACCCGGGATGCGCGGCAAGGAACCGGCGCAGCGCCGGGGTCAGGGTCAGCTCCTCGCCCGCCGAGACGATCTCGCGCAGCGACGGCAGCGACGGCGCGGTTTCCAGCAGGTATTTCAGCGGAGTGAAGGGCATGAAGACCCGTTCGACCCGATGGCGCCGGATCGTCCCGACCACCGCCTCGGGATCGTGCCGCGCCTCCTCGGCCAGGAGCACGAGCGCGGCCCCGGAGGCGAGCGTCGAGAAGATCTCCTGGACGCTCACGTCGAAGCCGACCGACGTCCACTGGAGGGTACGCAGTGCCGGACGCCGCCGAAGGTACCAGCGGATCAGGTTCGCCGGCCCCCGGTGCGGCACGGCGACCCCCTTCGGGCGGCCCGTCGAACCGGAGGTGTAGATGGCGTACGCCAGGTTCTCCGGCCCGGCGGGGCACGGCGGCGGCGCCTCCGCCCGGGGATCGGTGCAGTCGTCCGGCGCCACCCGCAGCACCGGCAGGCCGAGCCGCTCGCCGAGCCGGGCGCCGGGTCCCGCCTCCCCCGCCTCCTCGGCCAGGACAAGGACCGCACCGCTGTCGCTGGCCATGAACCCGAGTCGACCCTCGGGAAGGCTCGGGTCCAGCGGCAGGTACGCCGCGCCCGCCTTCTGCACCCCGAGCAGCGCGACGATGAGCGGGACGCCCCGGGGCAGGCAGACGGCGACGTACTCGTCCGGGCGTACGCCGTGGTCGTGCAGCCGCCAGGCCAGCGCGTTGGCCCGGCGGTCCAGTGCGGCGTAGCTGAGCCGGACGTCTCCGGCGACGAGCGCGACGGCGTCCGGGGTGCGGGCCACCTGCTGCTCGACCAGCGCCGGCAGGCTGCTCCCCGGCTCCTCCCGCTGGTCGCCGCCCCACCGGTGCAGCACGGCCCGGTCCGCCTCGACCGGGGCGGTCAACGCGGGCAGGTCGAGCTCCGGCGCCGCGCACGCCCGGGCGAGCACGGCTTCGAGGTAGTCGAGCAGCCGGCGGACGCTGCTCTCGTCGAACAGATCCGTGTTGTATTCGACGACGCACTGCACCCGGTCGGGGTGTGCGGTCAGGTAGAGGGTCAGGTCGAGCGGTGCCCGGTCGCCGGGTACGTCGAGCATCGTCGCACCGACCCGGGGCGGGTCGAAGTCGACCGTGGAGGCGTTCTCGTACTCGACCATCACCTGGAAGAGCGGATTCCGGCTGGTGTCCCGTTCGGGGTTGACCGCCTCGATGATCTCGTCGAAGCCGACGCCCGCGTGCTCGAACGCCTCGGTGCTGCCGTCCCGGATCCGCTGGACGAGGCCGCCGAGGGTCGGCGCACCGGAGAGATCGATCCGGAGCGGGACCGAGTCGATGAAGAGGCCGATCAGCTCCTCGGTGCCGGCCGGCCGGTTCGTCAGGACGGTCCCGAGCACCAGGTCGTGCTGACCGCCGAACCTGCCGAGCACGGCGGCGACCGCGGCGAGCAGCGTCATGAACGGCGTCGCCCGGTGCGCCCGGCTGAACTCGCGGACCGCCGCCGTCAGCCCGGCATCCAGGTCGTGCACGAGCGCGGCGCCGCTCGCCGTCATCACGGGAGGCCGGGGCCGGTCGGTGGGGAGCCGCAGCAGCGGGGCTCCGGCGAGGGTGGTGCGCCAGTAGTCCAGGTGCCGGCGCCGCTCGTCGGCCCCGAGCAGTCGGGCACGGACGTGCTCCGGATAACTGAGCGGGAGCGGCGGAAGCGCCCGCGGGTCCGGCCACGACCGGTACAGGGCGGCGAGGTCCCGGACGAAGACGGCGGTCGAGAAGGAGTCGAAGACGATGTGGTGGGCGTAGAGCACCAGCACGTGCTCGTCCGTGCCGAGACGGACCAGCCTGAGCCGTAGCAGCGGCCCGGTCGCCAGGTCGAGACCGTCCGTACCGCACGACCGCACCGCCTGCCGGATGGCCTGGTCGGCGGTCGCCCCGGGCAGGTCGACCAGCGGGCAGTCCAGCTCGGCCGAGGCGAGGACCACCTGCTGCGGCTCGCCGTCGACGGTGCGGAACACCGTACGCAGCGAGGCGTGCCGCTCGACCACCGCGCGCAGCGCCCAGCGGAGCGCGGTCACATCGAGCGCCCCGTGCAGCTTGACCGCCTTCGGCTCGTGGTAGCTGCTCCGCCCCGGATAGAGGCGCTCCAGGAACCAGATGCCGCGCTGGGCGGCGGACAGCGGCGCGGACGGCTGCGGCACGGGCCCGTCCCGCACCGGATCGGGACGGGGTGATGCGGGATCGGGTCGCTGGTGTCGCAGCCGCGCCTCGGCCACGAGGTGCAGGCTCCGCAGCATCTGGTCGGCCGGGACCCCGAAGTCGACGAAGCAGGCGATCTCGTCGACCCCGGCCGCCGAGAGGCGGCCGACGATCGGAGCGCTGCTGTCGATCGTCCCGATCAGCGCCCGCCCCTCGCAGTACCGCGCGTATGCCTGGCCGAGCATGAAGTCGACGTCCTCGGCCGGGGTGTGCTCGTCGATCCGCATGCCCAGGCTGTTGGCGACGCCCCCCAGCAGCGACAGCGACGACCGCAGATAGTCGCAGAACGGCTGGTACGCCTCGGCACGGGCACGCCGGACGTCGTCGCCGAGATACGTGTGCACCAGCACGACGACCCGGCCGGCCTCCGGGTCGAGGCCGTGTTCCCGCCTCGTCCGGCGGTAGAGGGCGATGTTCTCCGCCAACTGCTCGATCGACTGCATCATGAGATTCGTGACCACGCCGAGATCGCGGGCGGCGGCGGCGCGGTAGGTCTGCGGGTTGCCGACGGCGGCGACGAAGAGCGGCGGCATCGGCTGCACCGGCCGGGGATAGATCCGCACGTCGATCTGCGCGCCGCTGCCCGACCTGGCCGGCACCGAGGCTCCGGACCAGAGCGCCTGGACGGTCTCCAGTTGCTCGTACATCAGGTCGCGGTGCCGGCCGAACGCCTCCGGGTTGAGTGCGAAGTCGTTCGCGTGCCACCCGCTCGCCACGCAGAGCCCGACCCGCCCGTCCGAGAGATTGTCGACCACCGACCACTCCTCGGCGACCCGGATCGGGTGGTGCAGCGGCAGCACCACGGAGCCCGCGTTGATCCGGATCCGGGAGGTCTCCCGGGCCACCGCGGCCGCCAGCACGACCGGGTTCGGGAAGAGCCCGCCGAACGAGTGGAAGTGCCGCTCCGGCAGCCACACGGCGTGGAAGCCGTGCCGGTCGGCGAAACGGGCGGCGTCGAGGATCGGGCCGTACTTGTCCCGCCGGTCCTGGTCCGGGTAGTCGCCGAAGAAATAGAGGCTGAAGTCGCAGCGCCCGGTCGGGGCCGGCCGCCCCTGGTCCGTGGTCCCATCCGTGGTCCGTGTCGCCGGTCCGGGGTGGCGGCTCTCCGGCCCGGGACGGCGGCTCTCCGGCACCGCCGGGCCGGGCTGCGCCGTTGCCGGGCCCGCGTCGGCGCCCAGCCGATCCACGATCAGCGCCGCCAGCCTTTCGGGTGTGTCGGCGGCGGTGAAGAGTTCCCGGGCGGCGAGTGCAATCCCGAACGAGTTCCGCACCTCCTGCACCATCCGGAGCATGGCGAGCGAGTCGGCACCCAGTTGCAGAAAGGTGGTGTCCGGGCGGACCGTGGCCACCGTGGCGCCGAGCTGCCGGGCGGTCTGTTCGCGTACCGTCGCCAGGATCTCCGCCTCCGACGCGATCGGCGTGTCTCGCACGGCGGCCGGCGCGCGATCCACCGTGGTCGGCGCCGGCTGGGCGGCAGTCGGTGCGGCGGAGGGCCGGTCGGGAGTCCCGTCGCCCCGGTCCGGTACGCCGGCCGCCACCCCCGCCCCGCCGTTGCGGTCCGGCGCGGTCGTGGCGTCGATCCAGTAGCGATCGCGCCGGAACGGATAGCTCGGCAGCGGCCGTCGCCGCCCGCCACCCGCGACTGCCGTCCACTCCACCGGGACACCGAGCCGGTACAGCTCGGCGACCGCGTGTTCGGTGGCCCGGATCGGATCGGTGTCGCGCCGCTGCGCCGGCACCCAGTCGGTGTCGGGCCGGGCGCGCTGCCCGATGCCGCTGAGCACGGCGTCGGGACCGAGCTCCAGGAACCGGCGCGATCCCCCGTCGGTCAGGGCCTGCACCGCGTCGGCGAAGAGCACCGGCCGGCGGATCTGCCGGGCGAGGTAGCCGGCGTCCAGCACGGTGCCGGCCGGCAGGAGCCGCCCGCTCACCGTGCAGGCCATCGGGATCTCCAGCGGGGAGATCGCTGTCGCCGCGGCCCGCGCGGCGAAGATGCCGACGACCGGATCGAGCGACGCGCTGTGGAACGCCCGGTCGACCGCCAGCCGCTGCCAGGAGATGCCCTCCCGGACGAGCCGGTCGACCGCCTGCCCGATCGCCTCCTCCGGCCCGGTCAGCACGTACTCCTCGGGGCCGTTGACGGCGGCTATCTCGACCCCCGCCCCGGACGCCACCTTGTCGGCGGTGGTGCGGTCGGCCCAGAGCCCGACCATGGCACCCGGCGGAGCTTGCCGGCCCATCAGCTCGCCACGCAGGGCGGTGAGGCGGACCCCGTCGGCGGCGGAGAGCGCTCCGGCGACACAGAGCGCCGGCAGGACGCCGACGCTGTGCCCCAGCACGGCGCCGGGCTCGACGCCGAACGCCCGCCAGAGCCGCGCCAGCGCGACCTGGAAGGCGAAGAGCGCGGGCTGAGCCGTCTCGGTGGACCAGGCGTGCTCGCCGTGCTCCCCGCAGAGCAGTGCGAGCAGGCTGTGGTCGTGCGCCTCGGCGTACGCCCGCTCGCACTCGTCGAGCGCCCGGCGGAAGGCCGGAAACCTGGCGTGGAGTTCGCCGGCCGTGCGGGGGCGGCCGGCGCCCTGCCCGGTGAAGGCGAAGGTCAACGGGGCGGTGCCGACCGCCGGTGTCTCGCCCGGTCGGGCCCTGTCGAGGGCGTCGGCGAGCTCGGTGGCGCTGGCGCCGACGACGGCGACGCGGTGCGGGTGGTGCGGACGCCCGAGCGCGGCGGTGGTGACCAGGTCCCCGACCGCCAGCCCGGGATCGGCGTGAAGGTGGTCGCGCGTCCGCCCGATCAGCTCGGCGAGTGCCGCCGGGTCCGCCGCCGAGAGCGGCAGCACCCCGAGTACGTCGGCGTCGGCGTCGGGTTCCGGCTGGCGCGGTGCCTCCTCGAGGATGACGTGCGCGTTGGTGCCGCCGACGCCCAGCGCGGTGACTCCCGCCCGGCGGGGTGTCCCGCCGGTGTGCCACTGGCGCAGCTCGGTGCCGAGCACGAAAGGGCTGCCGTCGAGTTCGAGTTCCGGGTTGGGCCGGCGCCAGTTCGCCAGCGGCACCAGGGTGCGGTGCGACAGCATGAGAACCGTCTTGATCAGACCCGCCATGCCGGCGCAGCTGTCCAGGTGCCCGATGTTCGGCTTGACGGAGCCGACGGTGCAGAAGCCGACCTCGTCCGTCCGGTCGCGCAGCGCCCGGGCCGCGGCGCGCAGCTCCACCGGGTCGCCGAGCGGCGTACCGGTGCCGTGCGCCTCCAGGTAGGAGATCGTCTCGGCGGGCACCCCGGCCCGGTCGAGCGCCCGCTCGATGACGTCGACCTGACCCGGCACGCTCGGCGCCGTGAAACCGACCTTGCTCGCCCCGTCGTTGTTCACCGCCGAGCCGAGGATCACCGCGTGGATCGTGTCGCCGTCCTCCAGCGCCCGGTCCAGCCGCTTGAGCAGCACCGCCGCCACCCCGTTGCCGCCCACCGTGCCGTCGGCGTCGGCGTCGAACGCCCGGCACCGCCCGCTCGGCGAGAGAATCGAGCCGGGATACGCGCGGTAGCCGGTGACCTGGGGGACGTGCACGGCGGCGGCGCCGGCCAGCACGAGGTCCGCGTCCCCGGTGCGCAGCGCCTGGCAGGCCAGATGCACCGCGACCAGCGAGGTCGAGCAGGCGGTCTGCACGCCGACCGCCGGGCCGGTCAGCCCCAGCCGGTACGCGACCAGCGAGGCCAGGAAGTCCGGCTGGGTGCCGATCGCCGCCTGCATCGTCCCGATCGGGTCGTGCGGCCTGCCGAGGAGATTGTTCAGCAGGTAGCTCTGGTGGGTGTAGAGGTTCATGCCGCTGCCGGCGAAGACCCCGATCCGCCGGGTGCCGGTGGTGCCCGCGTATCCGCCGTGCTCCAGCGCGTGGTAGCAGCACTCGAGGAAGAGCCGGTGCGCCGGGTCGGTCCGCTCCGCTTCCGCCGCGCTCATCCGGAAGAAGCCGGCGTCGAACGCGTCGATGCCGGCGAGTGCCCCGGTGACCGGCACGAAGTCGGCACGGGTCCGGTCGGCGGCGGGGATCCCGGCCGCCGCCAGTTCCGCCGGGCCGAACCGCCGGACGCTCACCACGCCCGCCGTCAGGTTGGCCCAGAACTGCTCCAGCGTGTCTGCCCCGGGCAGTCGCGCCGACATGCCGACGATCGCGATCCGCTGCTCGGCCCCGGAAACCGAGTCGGCGCGTGACCGCCCCGCCGGGGCGGTGCCGAGCGTGCCCAGATGGCTGGTGAGTGCGGCGATCGTCGGGTGCTCCAGCATCGCCAGCTTGCTGAAGCGCAGGCCGAGCTGCTGTTGCAGCCGGGCGTGCAGCCGGACCAGGGTCACGGAATCGATGCCCAGCTCGTAGAAGGGTGTCCCCTCCCCGACATCGGCGCGGAGCACGACGCGGAACACCGACCGTACCGAGTCCGCCAGCCCGACGCCGACGACAGCGGCGGGAGCGGGGTCGGCGGCGGGAGCGCGGGCAGGGGCGGGGGTGGCCGGAGCAGGGCCGCTGCCGAATCCGCCGTCGAGGAACCGCCGCCGCAGCGCCGACCGTTGCTTCTTGCCGCCGCCCGTCTTCGGGAACGCGGCGGTCGGCATGGTGACCACCCGGACGGCCCCGCCGAGCCGGGCGAAGAGCGCCTGCCGGACCGCACCGACCGTGCCGGCCGGCTCGGCGGCGTCGGTGCCGAGGAACAGCACCAGGGACTCGGTGCCGCTCGCCCCGTCCGGCACGCCGCAGGCCGCGACGAACGCCGGATCGACGCCGGGCACCTCGGCAACCGCGTTCTCGATGTCGTGCGTGTAGTGGTTCTGCCCGTTGAGGATGATCCGGTCGTCCTGCCGACCCACCATGACGACCTGCCCGTCCACCCCGAAGGCGAGGTCGCCGGTGTCCAGCCACACCGCGCCCGGCGGGCCGCCGGTGACGAAGGCGGCCCGGTCGGCGTCCGGGTCGTCGAGGTAACCGGGGGTGACCCGCGCCGAGGAGACCTGCAGGCGCCCGATCCGCCGCTCCGGGAGTACGCCGCCGGTGTCGTCGACGACCCGCAGCGTCGCGCCGGGTGCGGGCGACCCGACCGCCACGAAGGTGACGCCGCCCTCCTCCCCGTCGGCGTCGTCCGCCCACTCCAACTCGGCGTCCAGGCTCGACGTGCGGATCCGGTGCACGTTCGGGGTGAGACCGGGACGGGCGAAGGTGATCCCCGTTACCGTCTCGGTCATCCCCCAGGCCGGGACGAATGCCTCCGGTCGGACGCCGAACGGTGCGGTGGCGCGCAGGAAGTCCGTCATCACCGGGACGGTGATCTGCTCACCGCCGCTGACCAGGGTGGCGACGGACGACAGGTCCCAGTGCCTGCCCGGCCGTTCGGCCAGCGCCTGGTTGACCAGCTGATAGCCGAAGTTCGGCGCCCAGGCGTGGTTGACCGCGTGCTCGGCGATCAGGTCCAACCAGTGCAGCGGGTCGGCGAGGACCAGCTCGGTGGAAACGTGCACGTTGGTGCAGCCGACGAAGACCTCGAGGAGGTGGTAGAGGAGGAACGCCCCGCTGTGGTCCAGCGGGAGCCAGTTCAGCGTGGTCTGGCCGGGACGGATCGGCAGCAGCGCGGGCGTTCCCACGCTGAATTCCAGCAGGCCGCGCTGGGTGAGCTGGATGATCTTCGGCTTTCCCGTGCTGCCGGAGGAGGTCATCAGCAGGGCGACGTCGTCCGGAGCCGCCTGGTGCAGCTCGGTCGCGGGTGGATGCTCGGGATGTCGGGTGACGTCGAGCAGGCGTAGCCGTCCGGACAGGCCGGCGGGGTCCGGCCGGTCGCCGACGACGAGCGGCTCGCCGAGGAGCCGGGTGACGTGGCGGAGCCGGTCGAGAGCGGCGGCGGTGGCGCCCGGATCGGCCGGGCGGGCGATCAGCAGTGGACGGAGACCGCCGAGGGCGCAGGCCCAGAACGAGGCCAGGAAATGCACCGGATCGCCGACGTACAGCACGACGGGGTCGCCGGCCCGCAGGCCCCGCCGTCGTACGGCGGTGAGCAGCCGGCGGGCCCGGTCGAGCAGCGCCGGATAGCCGACGAACTCGGCGTCCCCCCGTTCCCGCACCGCGACCACGCCCGCCTCCGGGAACAGCCGCGCGGCGCGCGACAGTGCCTCGGCGAGGTGCCGCGGATGTCCCTGCGGCGGGTCCAGGCGCTCCCTGCGGTACAGAGCCGGTCTTTCCACTCTTCCCCCGTTGTTTTCGCCGCCCCGGAATCCGGGGGGCCGTCGGCGCCCGTCCGGTCAGCGGGTCGCGGTGTGTCCGGCACCGAACCCGCAGCCGGGCACAGCCGCCCGTGGGGCTCCCCGCACGGTCCCCGCACCGGTGGAGACGGAGATGACCGGGACCGCGCCGGGGCCTGGCAACCGGGACAGCGGGCAGGAAACATCGCAAGGACCGATCGCGGCCACCCACCCAGCCATGTGCTCCCCCGTGTGACAACCTGCCGGCGACGAGCGGCCGGCCCCGGTCACCTCGCATGTGGACGGTCGACGACCGACGCGTTCGTCGATGTCGGTAGAGTATGGCACTGCCGCGACGGTCCCTGCTATTTGCCGCAAACGGGATGCGGGGCGGAGCCGTGCTCATCCCGGCGGCGGTGCGGTCGAATCACGGACCACGAGCGCCTGCCCGGTCCGCCGTCGGCGGGGCCGCTTCGACCGCGGCCTGAGCGCCAGTTCCAGGGCCATCCGGCCCATCCCGGTCATCGGCAGCCGGACGGTCGTCAGACCGGGCGCGAGGTCCGCGGCCACCGAGACGTCGTTGAAGCCGACCACCGACATCCGCTCCGGTACGGCGACCCGGTGCGCCCGCAACGTCGCGAGTACCCCGATCGCCATCGAGTCGTTCAGCGCCACGATCGCCGTGCTGTCGGGATGCTCGCGCAGGATCTGTTCGGCCGCGACCCGACCACCGTCCCGGGTGAAGTCGGTCTGCACGACCGGCAGCTCGTCGAGGCGCAGCCCGTGCCGGCGCAGCGCGTCGGCCAGCCCGGCGAGCCGGTCGATGACGGTGGTGAGCCCGCCGGTCGCGGCGGCGACCGCGATGCGGCGGTGCCCCAGCGCCAGCAGGTGCTCGCCGAGGGCACGCCCGCCGGCCTCGTTGTCGGGGAGTACGGCGTCCACCCCGAGCGAGTGCCGACCGATCACCGCGACCCGTCCGCCGAGCACCTGGTACGTCGCCAGCTCGCCCCGCGCCTCGGCCTCCACCCGGGGGTCGTCGTAGCCCGAGCCGGCGATCAGGATGATGCCGACCCGCTGGGCGATGAGGTGCCGCAGCTGCCGCAGCTCCCGGTCGGGGTCGCGGCCGGAGTGACAGATCTGCACCAGCAGGCCCTGCTCGTCGGCGACCTGGATGACCCCGCCCGCGATCTCGGAGAAGTAGGGGTCGTCGACCTGGTGCACGACGAGCCCGACGGTCGAGGTGGCACCGCCGGCCAGGGTGCGGGCGTACGGGTTCGCCACGTAGCCGAGCTCCCGGGAGACCTGCCGGACCCGGTCGGCCACCGCCTCGCTGACACCGTCCCGCCCGGCGAGCGCCCGGGAGGCGGTCGCCAGCGACACGCCGGCCCGCTCGGCGACGTCGACGAGGCGCAGCCTCCCGCCAGGCTTGGGCATCGGTAACTCCCGAGAAACATCGAGGACGGTCGCCGGTAACTATTGCGAGTGACGTAGACCACAGCCTATGGTACGAAAGCGCTTACGTAAGCGCTTTCGTTACCTGTGCAGAGGAGCGTCAGGAATGACATCCCGAGCGACACACGGACGAGCGACACACGGACGACGGGCAACGGCGGTCGGCGCGGCGCTGGCACTCCTGCTGGCGGGCTGTGGCGACGACGACGGCGGATCCGGCTCTTCAAACGATCCGATCGTCGTCGGGATCTCCCTCCCGCTGACCGGGGACTTCTCCGAGCCCGGCAAGGGCGTGCAGCGCGGCTACGAGGCCTGGGCGAAGATTACCAACGACAAGGGCGGCCTGCTGGGCCGCCCGATCGAGCTGAGGATCCTCGACGACCAGTCCAACGCCGACCGGGTGGTGGCCGACTACGAGCAGTTGATCGGCAAGGACAACGTGGACATCGTGGTGGGTCCCTTCTCGACCCGCCTGGTCGTCCCGGCCGCCCGGGTCGCCGAGGAGTACGGCATGCTCTTCGTCGAGCCGGCCGGCGCGGCGAAGGAGGTCTTCGAGCAGGGCTTCAAGAACCTCTTCTACGCCGCACCGGCGGTCGCCGACGACCACTACAACCACCTCGCGGAACACCTGCTGGCACTTCCGGCCGGCCAGCGCCCGGCGACCGTCGCCTACGCCGCCATGGACGACCCGTTCGCCCAGGGCACCGCCTACGGGCTGAAGGCGAAGCTGGAGGCGGGCGGTGTGCGCACTGTGGTCGACGAGGTCTACCCGCCGAACACCACCGACTTCAGCGGCATCGCGGCGAAGATCGCGGCGTCCAAGGCCGACATGGTGGTGGGCGGCTCGCAGTACCAGGACGGCGTGAACCTGATCGTCGCACTGCAACAGCTCGGATACCAGCCCAGGCTGGCGGCCTTCTCGACCGCGCCGACCAACCCCGAGTTCGCCGCCGCGATCGGTAACAAGACCGAGGGCATCCTCGCGCCGACCGGCTACACGCAGAAGGCGCCCTATCCGAGCAACGTCGAGTTCGTGCAGAAGTACACCGCACAGTTCGGCACGGCTCCGGAGGAGGACGAGGCGAACGCGTACACCACCGGCCAGGTGGTGGCCGCCGCCGTCACCGCGGCCGGCTGTGCCGAGCAGGGCGAGTGCCAGCAGAAGCTGGTCGACTGGATACGCGGCAACGAGGTCGAGACCGTCGTCGGCCCACTCACCTGGGATGCCACCGGCAAGCCGCAGGGCGCGCACATGATCCAGCAGTGGGTCGGCGGCCAGATCCAGATCGTCCTGCCGGCGGAGGCGAAGGAGACCGACCTCGTCTACCCGAAGCCGGCCTGGTGAGGTAGCGGATGCCGTCGGGCGCCCTGCTCTTCCAGAGCGTCATCCTGGGCCTGCTGCTGGGTGGGCTCTACGCCCTCCTGGCGGCGGGCCTGACGCTCTACTTCGGCATCATGCGGGTGGTGATGATCGCCCACTCGGCGTTCCTCATCCTCGCCGCCTATCTCGCCTGGTGGACCCGGACCAGGCTCGGCGTGGACCCGCTGCTGTCGATGGTCGGCACCGTCCCGCTCTTCTTCGGCCTCGGCGTGCTGCTCCAGCGGCTGCTGCTGGCCCGGCTGCGTCCGGCCACCCTCACGATGATGTCGGTGCTGCTCACCTTCGCCATCGCGGTACTGATCGAGGGGCTGCTCGGATACCTCTTCACCGGCACGCAGCGGCGCGTCCAACTCGGCTACGGCTCCGCCAGCCTCGGTCTCTTCGGCGCCCGGATCGCGGTGGTCAAACTGATCGCGTTCGGGCTCGCCGCCGTCTCGCTGCTCGCCCTCTATCTGCTGCTGAAGCGGACGAGGTTCGGCTGGGCGCTGCGGGCGACGATCCAGCACCCCGACGCCGCCCGACTGGTCGGGATCGACACCGAGCGGGTCGCCGGCTTCGGCTTCGGCCTCGGGCTGGCCACCGCCGCCGTCGGCGGTACGGCGCTGGCCCTGGACACCACCATCTACCCGTCGCTGCACTGGCACTGGATCGGCCCGCTGATGGCGATCATCGTGGTCGGCGGGCTCGGCAGCGTGCCGGGAGCGGCCGCCGCCGCGATGCTGCTCGGGCTGGTGCAGAGCCTGCTGCAGATCCCGCTCGGCACCACCTGGGCGCAGACGGTCTTCTACCTGGCACTCTTCGCGACGCTGGCGTTCCGCCCGCAGGGATTCTTCGGAGGTCGGCTTGCCCAGCGCTTCTGACCTCCTCCCGCCGGGTACCCGCCGGTCGCCGCGGGTCCACCGGCTCGGCCGGGTGCTGCCGGCGGTCGCCGTGCTGGTCCTCGCCGCCGCCGTGCTCTCCTTTCCCGCCTGGGCGCCGAACCCCTACATCCTGTCGGCCGGTGTGGTCGTGCTGAACTACGCGGTGCTGTCGACGTCGTGGAACCTCGTCGGCGGGTTCACCGGCTACATCTCGCTCGGCCACGGTGCGCTGGCCGGGCTCGGCGGCTACGCCACCGGGCTGCTCGTGGTCCGGGCCGGCCTGCCGAGCTTCGTCGCGCTCGCGGTGGCGGCCCTGCTGGTGGCGGCCTTCGCGGTGCCGGTCGGGTTCGCCGCGCTGCGGGTACGCGGCGCCTCCTTCGTGATCGTCTCCATCGCGCTGGTGCTGATCCTGCTGCTGGTCTTCCAGAGCTGGGCGTCGGTCACCGGCGGGTCGCGCGGGCTCGTCGTACCGCGCCCGTTCCCGGGACTGCTCCGGCCCGAGCACCACCGGGTCTTCTTCTATCTCTTCACGGTCCTGCTCGCGGCGGCGCTGCTGGTCTGGTGGCTTGTCGACCGGTCCCGCTTCGGCCTGGGCCTGAAGGCGATCCGGGAGGACGAGGACAAGGCCGAGGCGCTGGGTACGCCGACCTTCGCGTACAAGCTGGTGGTCTTCGTCGTCTCGGCCGGCTTCACCGGACTGGCCGGTGGCCTCTACGCGCTCTGGTTCGGCGACCTCGACCCGGTCTTCCAGTTCTCCATCCTCACCGGTTCCTACCTGGTGCTGATGGCGCTGCTCGGCGGGGTACGCCAGCTCTTCGGCCCGCTGGTCGGCGCGCTCGTCGTCGGGATCGGGCTGGAGTACTTCAAGGTCGAGTTCGGCAACACGCCGCTGCACCTGGTCGCCACCGGACTGCTGCTGGCCCTGGTGGTGATGTTCATGCCCGACGGGGTGCTGCCGGCGATCGGCGCGCTCGCCGACCGCCTCCTGCGGCCGGCGCAGGGTTCGATCCGTGAGGTCAGCGCCGCCGAGCTGCGCGAGCGCGACGCCGCCGCACCGGCCGGCGGTCCGGCCGCGCGGCCACCGGCCGAGAGCGCCGACGCCACCGCCGGCACCGGTGACGGGCGGGCGGAGGAACGTTCGTGACCGGGACGGAGGAGCGATCGTGACCGGAACGGCGGGTGCGGCGGTCGGGAGCGGTGCGACGAGTGCGGCACAGAGCCTGGCGACGGTCGGGCTGACCAAGGCGTTCGGCGGGGTGACCGCGCTCGACGCGGCCACCGTCACGTTCCGGCAGGGCGAGGTCAACGCGCTGATCGGGCCGAACGGGTCGGGCAAGACCACCTTCTTCAACTGCGTCACCGGGATGATCCGGCCGGACGGCGGGCGGACGTCGTACCGGGGCGAGGAGATCACCGGCCGCGCGCCGCACCTGATCGCGCGGGCCGGCATCGGGCGGACCTTCCAGCTCTGCCGGGTCTTCCCCCGGATGTCGGCGCTGGACAACGTGCTCGTGGCGGCCCGGAGCGGCGGGCTCTGGAACGGCCTGCGGGGCGCCCGGCGCCGCGCCGAGGTGGACCGGGCCCGGGGCTGGCTGACCCGGCTCGGCATCGAGCACCTCGCCGACGTCGAGGCCCGGAACATGTCCTGGGGGCAGCAGAAGCTGCTGGAACTCGCCGGGGTGCTGATGAGCGGCCCGGAGACCGTCCTCCTCGACGAGCCGGCCGGCGGGGTCAACCCGGCGCTGCTGGACCGGATCGGCAGCCTGGTGCGGGAGCTCAACGCCGAGGGAAGGACCTTCGTGATCGTCGAGCACAACATGGACCTGGTGATGAGCATCAGCGACCACGTCGTGGTCTTCGACCGGGGACGGCCGATCGCCGAGGGGCCACCGTCGGTGATCCGCTCCGACGAGCGCGTGCTGGGGGCGTACCTTGGGGTCTGAGATCGCACTCGTCGACATCCAGGCCGGGTACGGGCGGGCCGCCCCGGTGCTGCGCGGCCTGGACGTGTCGGTCGAGGCCGGCACGATCGTCTGTCTCGTCGGCCCCAACGGCGCCGGGAAGTCCACTGTGCTCAAGGTGGCGAGCGGGCTGTTGAGGCCCCGGTCCGGCCGGATCCTCGTCGGCGGGGTCGACGTCACCGGCCGGGGACCGCAGCAGCTGCTCGCCTCCGGGGTGGCGCACGTGCTCCAGGGACACAGCGTCTTCCCGGAGATGACGGTGGCCGAGAACGTCCTGCTCGGCGGCTACACGCTGCGGAACTCCTCGCTGCGGGCCGAACGGGCCGACTTCGTCCGGGACCTCTTCCCGGTGGTCGCGCAGCGCTGGGGAACGCTCGCCGGGCTCCTCTCCGGCGGGCAGCAGAAACAGGTCGAGTTCGCCCGCTCGCTGATGGTCCAGCCCCGGGTCGTCCTCCTCGACGAGCCGTCGATGGGCCTCGACCCGAAGGCGACCAGCACGGTCTTCGAGCAGGTGGTGCGGATGCGGGACGCCGGCACCGCCGTACTGCTCGTCGAGCAGAACGCCCGGCGGGCGCTGCAGACCGCCGACCTCGGCTGCGTACTCGACCTCGGCCGGGTGCACATCTCCGGGCCGGCGGCGGAGTTGCTGGCCGACCCGCAGCTCGGCGACCTCTACCTCGGCAACCGTCCCGGCACCGCACCGGTCGACGGCGGCACAGGCAGCACAGGCAGCACCAGATAGTCGGGCGGTCACCGGACCGACCCGACCGACCCGACCGCACCACCGGCACCATCCGCACCATCGGCACCACCCTGCCTCAGCCCTCCGAAGAGGATGGAGTGACCCGCGTGCGTATTCCCACCCCGACGATCCGGGCGTCCGGGACGACCGCCTCGCTCACGGCCGCCGCCCTGATCCTGTCCGCCGCCCTCGCCACCTCGCCGGCCCAGGCCGACCCGGTGTACGACCCGATCCCCGAGCCGCCGATCCAGTCCGGGCTCGGTCTCGTCCTCGAGGAGTACGCGGCCTTCCCCAGGTCGGAGCCGGTGCCGGCGCCGACCGACGTACGCCTGATGCGGCACGCCCGGATCAACGCGCTCGTCGAGCTGCCGGACGGATCCGGCCGGCAGGCCGTGCCGGACCTCAACGGCCGGCTCTACCTCGTCGACCCCGGCGGCTCCGGCGGCTCCGGCGGCTCCGGCGGCTCCGGCGACCCCGGCGGCGATGTCGATCCGCGCGTCTACCTCGACGTCGGCGCGGCGTTCGCCCCGGAGTTCTTCTCCGGTCAGGGGCTCGGCCAGGGCTTCGGGTTCGTCGCCTTCGACCCCGGCTTCGGGCGCAACGGACGCTTCTACACCGTGCACACCGAGCAGGCGTCCCGGGTCACCGAGACACCGGACTTCGCCCAGCCGGGCACGCAGTTCCACGGCATCGTCACCGAGTGGACCGCCGACGACCCGGCGGCCGACACCTTCGCCGGCACCCGGCGGGAGGTGCTGCGGATCGGGTTCGCGGGGCGGGTGCACGGCATCCAGCAGATCGACTTCAACCCCACCGCCCGGCGGGGCTCGTCCGACCACGGCCTGCTCTACGTCGCGGTCGGCGACGGCGGGACGGGTGCGCGCGGCACCGATCCGCAGAACATGGCGATGCCGCACGGCAAGATCCTCCGGGTCGACCCGCGGGGCACGAACGCCGGCAACGGCCGGTACGGCGTACCGCCGGGGAACCCGTTCGTCGGCGACCCGGGCGCGCTCGGCGAGATCTACGCGGTCGGGATGCGCGACCCGCACCGGTTCAGTTGGGACCGGGCAACCGGCCGGATGTACCTCGGGCACATCGGCGAGCACGCGATCGAGGCGATCTACGACGTGCGGGCCGGCGACAACCTCGGCTGGAGCGAGCGGGAGGGTGCCTTCGTCTTCGACCGGACGGCGACCGACCCGTGCGACCGGATCCTCCCGCTCCCCGCCGACGACGACCGGTACGGCTACACCTACCCGGTCGCCGCCTACGACCACGACCCGCCGCCGGGCTGGAACTGCACCGACGACGTCGGCGTCGCGGTCGCCGGAGGGTTCGTCTACCGGGGCCGGGACGTGCCGGCGCTGCGCGGCAGGTACGTCTTCGGCGACATCGTCGACGGGCGGGTCTTCTACACCGAGGCGAGCCGGATGCGGCGCGGTGGCAGGCTGGCACCGCTGCACCAGTTGATGCTCTTCGACTCCACGGGCCGGCGGGTGCGGATGCAGGACCTCTCCGGCCCCGGGGCACCCGGCGACCCGAACCGGGTCGACCTGCGCTTCGGCACCGACGCCGAGGGCGAGCTCTATCTGCTGGCAAAGGCGAACGGAAAGATCTGGCGGGTCACCGGCACCCGGACCTTCGCCACCGGTGACGTCGGGGACACCCGGGTCCGCGACACGATGCGGCCGACCAACTGGCGGCCGGTGACCCCGGAGAAGTGGCGGTTCCCCCGGGGCCAGGTGGTGCTGGCCGAGGCCGGGGAGCAGCGCCCCGGCCCGCGCCGACCCTTCGAGTACGCCGTGCTGACCGCCGGCCCCGAGTTCGGCGCGGTGCAGGTCACCGCCGAGGTCAGGCTGGACACCCCGGTGGAGGTCACCAACCGGGACGTGATCATCGTCTTCGGCTACCGCTCGGACACGGAGTTCTACTACGCCCACCTCTCGACGGACAACACGATCTATCCGCACAACGGCATCTTCAAGGTCGACAACGCCGACCGGGAACGCCTCGACCACCAGTGGAACGGGGTGCGGGGCGCGCCACCGGCGATCACCGACGCCCGCTGGCACCGGGTCCGGCTGGTCCACCTGCCGGCCACCGGCGAGATCGCCGTCTATCTCGACGGGTCGCGGGAGCCGCTGATGACCGCGGTCGACACCACGTTCGGCTCCGGCCGGGTCGGCTTCGGCTCGTTCGACAACGTCGGCCGCCTCCGCGACCTGGCGGTACGCGGCACACCTGCGCCGTAGGACGCGGTACGCGGACACCTGCGCCGTGGGCGGACACCTGCGCCGTGGGCGGCACACCTGCACCGTAGGCGGCACACCTGCGCCATGGGACGACGAGCGGCCGGTGCCTAGTGGCTGCGGTGGTGCCGCGACACCGCGTACAGGTCGCCGACGGTGAGCGTGCGCCGCCGGGTGCCGGCCGCGGAGCGCTCCATCCGGGTCGCGAGTGCGAGCAGCAGTTCCGCCGTGGTGAAGGCGTCGCCGAGGGCATGGTGCGGGGTGTGCACCGGCAGTCCCAGGCCCTCGGCGGCGGCTTCGAGCTCCGGCTCGCGGCCCGAGTCGGCGGTGGCGAGTCTGGTCGCCCGGAGCAGTGCCGCCGTGTCCAGCATGATCCGCCCCGGGCGGCGGCCGTACGGTCGCAGCGCGCGGTCGAGGAAGGCGCGCTCGACCCAGGCCGCGTGCGCGACCGGCACCCGGTGACTGAGCAGCCCGACGAGTTCGTCGAGCAGCTCCGCCAGCACGGGTGCGTCGGCGAGGTCGGCGGCCCGCAGCCCGTGCACGGCCAGCGCGGCGGCGGAACTGGGCCGGGACGGCCGTAGCTGCCGGTAGGTGACCTCCGCACAGGGGATCCGGGCGTGCCGGACGAGCACCGCCCCGTACGAGACGATCTCGTCGCGTCCCAGGTCGAGGCCGGTCGTCTCCAGGTCCAGGACGCAGAACTCCGCCTCCCGCCACGGTGTGCGGGGATCGGGTGTCGGCAGCGGCGCGCGACGACGGAGGCGCATCGCGGCTCAGCGCGCCCGCTCGGGCAACCGGTAGCGCCAGTTGCGGTCCACCCCCGCCTGCACCAGGGCGACCGACCGGAAGGTCTCCCGCAGGTGCCGCCGGGTCAGCGAGTCCAGCTCCTTGGGGGCGAGGTACGTCGTCGGGGTACGACCGTCCCGGATCGCCGCGATCTCGTGCTGGATCAGCAGCCCGTAGATGCTCTCGAAGCCGCCGGCCAGGGTCTCCGCCTCGTCGGTGCTGAGCAGGCCCAGGGCGGCGCCCCGGTGCAGTCGGTCGACCGTGCCGCCGGTGGCGTCCCCGGCCGCGATCGCGATCCAGCGGGCCAGCGCGACGATCGGGGTGAGCCCGCCGGCCTTGAGGTCGAGCTGGCCACGGTGCTCACCGGTGTGCGCCACGACGAAGTCCCGGACGAAGCCGTTCGGCGGCCGCCACGCCAACGCCTCGTCCAGGACGGCGCGCAGAAACTGGCTGGTACGGGTGTGCGAGCGGATCCCGGCGGTCAGCGCCTGGCCGAGCGCCGGCTCGGTGAGCGGGCGGCTGTCGGCGACCATCGCGGAGAGCAGCAGGGCCTTCTCCTGGGTCGGGTCGCCCTGCCAGTCGCGTGCCGCCGCTATCCACTCCGACCGGGAGCGGCTGAAAAGGGGGTTGTGGGCGTTGACGCCGTTGGCGCAGAGGGTCAGGCCGCACCGTTGCAGGTCGCGGAGGACCTCCCTGGCCCCGGCGCGGAACCGCTCCGCACGATCCGGCTCGGGCGTCGCCGGATCGTCGGGGTCGGCCCAGACCAACGCCGTGTCGATGTCGGAGAGTGGCAGCGGCTCCCGGCGGGCCAGGGAGCCGAGCAGCACCCACGAGTGCCGGACGCCGTCCAGTACCGGGCCGTGGTGCAGCCGCAGCACCCGCCGGACGACCGCGTCGACGACCGCCGCATGGACGGCGCCGATGTGCACGGCCGCGACACCGTTCCCGGCGAGTTCGACCAGGGCGCCCGGCAGCAGCCCGCACGCCTCGGCCAACTGGTCGAGGTCATCGGCGTCGTCGACGGCCGAACGGACCAGCAGCGGATCCCGCACCTCGACCTGGGCCAGGTCCACGGCCCGCACCACCCCGGACGGCCGGCCGTCCCGGTCGACCACGACCAGATGGTGCACGCCGTGCTCGACCATCCGCAGCAGCCCCGCCGCCTGGGTGGCGTCCTCCCGCACCGTCAGCACCGGCACGCTGGCCAGGTCGGCGACCGGCGCGTCGACGCCGACCCGGCCGGTCGCCACGCCCCGCCGAAAGTCGAGGTCGGTGACGATGCCGAGCCCGGCGGTGGTGCGTACCAGCGCACACGACGAGCCGTTCGCGCCGATCCGGTCCGCCACGTCGCGTACCCGGTCGGCCCCGTCGCACCAGACCACCGGCCGGGACAGCCGGGTCAGGGGCTGGCCGGCGCGCCCCGGACCGGCGCCGACGACGTGCTGCCGGCCGGTACCGGGCCGGACGGCGGCGTAGCGCAGCCGGTCGGGACGGGACAGGAAGCCGCGGGGATCGGGGATCCGCAGGCAGAGGCTCTCCTCGTGGGCCCGGAGACGCACCGGCGGCGGCAGGCCGGAGAGCAGCCAGACGTGCCCGTAGGTGTCGCCGGGCCCCAGCAGGTCCACGACGCGGCCCCGGTCCACCACCTCCAGTGCCCCGGTGCGCACCACCCAGAGGTGGGTCAGCGGCTCGTCCTTTGGCACGACGGTGGCACCGGCCGCGAAGTATTCGACCTCGACGCGCGTGACGAGCCGCGCCAGGTCGTCGGGGTCCAGCGCGTCGAAGGGCGGCTGCTCGCCGAGGAAGTCCGCGAACTCCTTCACCGCCGCCCGCTCCCTTCGACGGTCCTCGACGGACGACCGCCGCAGGCACCGTACGACGATTGTCGCCCGTCCGCTCCCGATGCTCCTCCGCCGCGCCCTTGCAGAGTGCCGCGCCCCTGCAGAGTGCCGTGCCCTGCCTGAGTGCGGTCAGTGCCGGAGGCCCCGGGGACGCCCGCCCTCCGGCCCTACTGCGCATTGCCGGCCGCGATGTACGACGAAGGCAGAGGAGGGTACGACCGGGAAACAGGACGAGTCGTACGACCGCGAGCGGGACGACCCGCGCCGCCCTGACCGGATACGGCGCCCGGTGCGCCCGGATCAGGAGGAAGGCCATGCTCGACACCGTCACCCGCCCTGACCAGGGCCGGCGAGCCGATCCGCCGGGTCAGCCGGTCACGCTGGCCGGCCCCGAGCCGGTGATCCTGGTGCCGGTGGTCCGGGGCGGCTCGGTTCCACGGCCGATCGGCGCCTGGGTGCTGACACACGGCACCGTCCGCTACCGGCCCGCGGTCGACCTGCGGGAGGTCCTCGGGGCGGCGGTGCTCGTCGCCGCCGTCACGGCGGTGGCGGTGACCCGGCGGCGTCCCCCGGCCGTCGGCGCCATCCGGATGGGGCACGGCGGCTGGGTGAGCCTCAAGGGCGTGCCGGCACCGGCGCTGACCGCCGGCCGCCGGCCGTGGTGGGCCCGCGTGCTGCGGGCCCGCCGGCTGGTCGTGGAGCGCCCGACGAGGCGACCGCGGATGCCGGCCCGGTGAGGCGCCGGACAGCCCGGTCAGGCGACCCCGACGAGCGTCGGTGCGGTGTCGTCGAAGGCGAAGGTCAGCCGGTTTTCTACGGCGACCACCCCGGCCACGGCCTCGGCGAGGCGCACGGCCGTGACGACGGCGCTGTACCGGTCGAGTTCGCCGGCCAGCGTGACCACGCCGTCGTGCACCTCCACCCGGACGGTGCCGTCGCGGACGCCGAGGATCCGGTGCAGGACACCTTCGACCACGTCGCGGCGGATGTCGGCGTCCGGGCGTAGCTGGATCCTGAGCAGGTCACCCCGGGTGACGATGCCGACCAGCCGGCCCAGGTCGTCGATGACCGGCAGGCGTTTGACGTGTTCGGCCGCCATCCGCCGGGCAGCGGCCGGGATCGGCGTGTGCGCCATCGTGGTGACCGGCGGGCCGGTCATCAGGTCTCTCGCCAGCGCGGCGGTGGCCTTCACCCGGGCGGTACGGCGGCGCCGGCCCTCGAACACCCGGCGGGTCCCCGGGTGCCCCTCCGTCTCGATCTTGTGCAGCAGGTCGGCCTCGGAGACCACCCCGAGCACGCGGTCGAAGTTGTCGACCACCGGCACGGCGCTGACCCGCCTGCTGGTGAGGAGGTCGACGATTCCCCGGTAGGGCGTCTCCTCGTGCACCGTGGCGACGTCCCTGCTCATGACATCGGCGACCGTCCATAGTCTCATCGTCTGTCCCGCCTTCCGACCATTGGTTCTCGTTCTCACCTCGACCGTATGGCCACGGCCACGTCGCGGATCAGTGCCGACCTGCCGCGTTCCGCGGGACCAAGGACCGGTCCGGGCGGGTCGGCCGACCCTGGGCGCTCCGGAAGCGGCCGAGCCATGGTGAACGCCCATGATCTTCTGCTCTGGAGGGGATCGGCGATGACCAGACTGACCGCACCACCGCAACCCCAGGTGTACGTGCACGGCCCGATCCGGGCCGGCCAGATCGAGTACGCACGCCGGAAGACGGGCGCCGCCCTCGAGCACGCGCCCCGGCCGGTCCTCTTCGTGCGGCTGACCCTGGGCCACGCCAGGGTGCGGGGTGCGGGGCAGCCGTACGCGGTGGCGGTGCACGCCGACGTCTCGGGCCTGGAGATCCACGCGGCGGCGACCGCGGCGACGTTCAGCGAGGCGGTCGACCTGGCGCAGCGGCGACTCGGCGCGCAACTGAGCCGGGCGGACCGGCGGCGGTAACGGCTGAGCCCGGTGAGGCGGCGGTAACGGCTGAGCCGGGCGAGGCCGGCCTGCGGGCGGGCCTGGACGCGCCAGCCCTCGGTGCCGCCGCGCCGAAGGTCCCTGCCAGTGCGGCAGGAGGGCCCTGGCCCGACCGGCCTTACCGCCGGCAGGGTCACGGTAGAGGGGTCCCAGCGGGGACGGCAGACATCGGAGGTCACCATGAAGGCCAAGGTCAGCGACCGTCTCGTCCTGGAGGGCACGCACGTCGGCGACCCGAGGCGGGTCGGTGTCGTCACCGCCGTGCGCAGCGACGCCGGTGAACCGCCGTACGTCGTCCGCTGGCTGGACAGCGGGAAGGAGTCGCTGGTGTTCCCCGGTGCCGACGCGCGCATCGAGCCCGCGTCGCGGGCACCGGCACCGGCTCCCGGAGGCGAGGGCGGGCGGTGACCACCGGCGACTGGGCGGCGGACGCGGACGGCACGCCGCGGGGGCTGTTGCGGGCGTGCCTGGAGGCCGCCGTCGCCGCACCCTCGGTGCACAATACCCAGCCCTGGCGGTTCAGGATCTCCGGCGGCACGGTCGACATCCTCGCCGACCGCGGCCGGCGGCTGGCGGTACTCGACCCGCAGGGCCGCGAGTTGCTCATCAGCATCGGCGCCGCCGTGTTCAACCTGCGGGCGGCGATGCTCGCCCACGGCCGGACCCCGGTGCTGCACCTGCTGCCGGCGGTCGACGAACCGGACCTTGCCGCCCGGATCACCGTCGGCCCGCCGACCAGAGCCCCGGCCACGGCGATGATGCTGGCCGAGGCGATCCCCCGGCGGCACACCAACCGGCAGCCGTTCCACGAGGTACACGTGCCCGCGGAGGCCCTGGTCGACCTCTCGGCCGCCGCCGAGGCCGAGCGGGCCCGGCTGGTGGTCACCGATCCGCGCGCACGGGACGCGGTCCTGGACGTGGTCCGCATCGCCGAGCAACGGCGCCGGCACGATCCGGCGTACTGGCGGGAACTGCACGAGTGGACGTTGCCGGCCGCGGAGCGCCACGACGGGGTGCCGCCGGAGGCGTTCGGGTCGTGGGACGCCCTGGAGACGGTGCCGATCCGTGACTTCAGCACCGTACGCCCCGCCCACCGGCGCGGACCCGCACCGTTCGAACAGGCGCCGGCGATCGCCGTGCTCTACACCCGGGGCGACACGCCGTACGAGTGGCTGCGCGGCGGGCAGGCGCTGGAGCGGGTGCTGCTCACGGCCACCGTACGCGGGCTGGTCTCCACGATCATGACGCAGCCGGTGGAGGTGCCGCACCTGCGGGCGCTGCTCGAAGACCCTGCCGACGGGAACGTCGCCCAGGCTGTCCTGCGGTTCGGCTACGGACCGGTGAGCGCGGCCTCGAAGCGGCGCCCGCTGGAGGAGGTCATCGTGCCGGCCGACCGGCCCGCCCGAGCGTCGGCGCGTCAGGAGAGGAAGGGCCCAGATGGCTGACGTGACCATGACCGACGTGACGAAGGTCTTTCCCGGCGGGACCACCGCCGTCGACCGGGTGAGCCTGACCGTCGCCAACGGGGAGTTCATCGTGCTGGTCGGACCCTCCGGCTGCGGCAAGTCGACCCTGCTGCGGATGGTCGCCGGTCTGGAGGAGGTCACCGACGGCACGATCGAGATCGGCGGCCGGATCGTCAACGACGTGCCGCCGAAGGACCGCGACATCGCGATGGTCTTCCAGAACTACGCGCTCTATCCGCACATGACGGTGGCCCAGAACCTCGGCTTCAGCCTGCGCCTGCGGGGGATGCACAAGCCGGCCATCCAGGACCAGGTCGGCGAGACGGCCCGGGTGCTCGGCCTGACCACGCTGCTCGACCGCAAGCCGGCCGCCCTCTCCGGCGGCCAGCGGCAGCGGGTCGCCATGGGCCGGGCCATCGTGCGGCAACCCCAGGTCTTCCTGATGGACGAGCCGCTCTCCAACCTGGACGCCAAGCTCCGGGTCGCGATGCGCGGCGAGCTGAGCCGGCTGCACCAGCGGTACGGCACCACGACGATCTACGTGACGCACGACCAGGTCGAGGCGATGACCCTCGGCAGCCGCATCGCGGTGCTGGACCGTGGCCGGCTCCAGCAGGTGGGCCCGCCCGACGAGCTGTACGCCTCTCCCCGGAACGTCTTCGTGGCCGGCTTCATCGGGTCACCGGCGATGAACCTGGCCACCTGTCGGGTCGAGGAGACCGAGGAGGGGCTGGCCCTGCTGCTCGGTGGCCACCGGTGGCCGGTACCCGACGGCCAGGTGGCGCTCCGGCCCGGTCTGCGCTCCTACCGGGGTCGCGAGATCGTCCTCGGGCTCCGCCCGACCGCCATCGGACTGCCGGAGGCGGCGGCCGGTGACTGTCCCCGGCTGCGGGTGACGGCCGTGACGGTCGAGTCGCTGGGCGGGGAGAAGAACCTGCTCTTCGCCCCACCGTCCGGTGAGGCCCGGGTGGAGTCCCTGGCCACGGCGGACGACGGCGCGCCGGCACTCTGGACCGCGCGGCTGCCCGCCCTGGCCCCGGTGCACGCGGGCGACGAGGTCGAGGTGGCGGTCGAGCTGGGCCGGGCCTACTTCTTCGACCCGGAGAGCACCGAGGCGCTCCCCGTCACCGAACCCGCGCCGGTGCTGCTCGCCACGAAGTGAGCGGGTCGGCACGCGCCGGCCGCCGCCACCGGGAAGGATAGGGGCACGGTCCGAAGGGAGCTGTGATGACCGAGACCGAACGCCCCGCCGCCGCGGTTCTGGCCGAGGCCGCCGAAGCCGCCGGCTACGCGCCGTCCGTGCACAACACCCAGCCCTGGCGGTGGCGGGTGGCGGGCGACATCCTCGACCTGCACGCCGTACGCGAGCGCCAACTGCGGGTGGCCGACCCCGAGGGGCGGCTGCTGACGATAAGTTGCGGCACCGCACTGCACCACGCCCTCGTCGCGCTGGCCACCGAGGGCTGGTCCGCCGAGGTCACCCCGCTGCCCGACCCCGCCGACGCCGACCACCTGGCGCGGGTCAGGCTCACCGGCCGGGTGGGCGTGACCCCGGAGGCGATGCGCCTCTTCCAGGCGGTACGGCTGCGCCACACGGACCGGCGGCCGGTCAGCGAGACGCCGGCCGGCGAGGAGGCGCTCGCCGCCGTGGAGCGGGCGGTGCGGGCCGAGGGCGTCCAGTCGCACCTGCTCACCGGCGACCAGATCCTGGAACTGGCCGCCGCCGCCTCGCACGCGGACCAGGTCGAGACCGAGGACGAGGAGCAGGTCACCGAGCTGGCGTACTGGATCGGCGGTGACCGGCCGGAGGGTGCCGGCATCCCGGACGCGGTGATCCCGAGCCGGGCCCCGGAGACGACCGTGCCGGGCCGCGATTTCGTCCGGGCCGGCACGCTCACCGTCGGCCCCGGGCACGACCGGGCCGCACGCTACGCCGTGATCTACGGTCCGGGCGACGAGCCGGCCGACTGGTTGCGGGCCGGTGCGGCGGTCTCCGCCGGCTGGCTGGTCGCCACCGAGCACGGCGTCACGGTGCTGCCGTTCAGCTCCGTCGTCGAGCTGCCCACGACCCGGCGCCAGCTGCGCGAGATGATCAGCAACGTCGGATACCCGTACCTGGTGCTGCGCCTCGGCACCGCCGATCCGGAGACGGCCGGCCCGCCGCACACCCCCCGCCTGCCGGCTGCCCAGACCATCGAGGTCGTCCGAGAATAGCGCAGGGATCCCTCAGTCCGGTCTCTGGAAACGATATCGTCGGCAGCGCGCCCGACTGACAACCCATCAGAACCAGGTCACAAAAAAATCGGTGCGATTAGATCAGATTTTTCACCTGCAACGTCCGACTGGGAACAAACATTATCTGGCTACAGAATGGATCACGAAGGTGTTTACCCTACCCGATATTGAGTAGATCAGGAGCTATGGCAAAATTCATGGTGTGGTGACAGTAGAATCTGAGAGTGTTGCAGGAGTCGACACTGCCCGACGCGATCGGCCTGGACGGTTAGCCCTGTTGGTTGGCATCGCGCTCGGAATCGCCGGGCTCGGCTATCGGCTGGTCATGCTTCTCATTGACGTTCCGCCGAGCAACAGCGATGAGGCGACGATGGGGCTCGCGGCCATGCACATCTCCGAGGGTCGACACTGGCCAGCGTTCTTCTACGGCCAGCACTACATGGGCACCCTGGAAGCCTATCTCGCCGCGCCGATCTTCGCCTGGCTCGGACCGTCCGTCCTCGCCCTGCGTCTACCACTGCTGTTGCTCTACGCGGCGTTCCTGGTCTTCCTCTGGGTACTCACCCGATGGCTCTACTCGCCGTGGCTGGCCACCTTCACGGTGGGCCTGCTGGCGCTCGGCTCCGACCGAATCTTGAAAAACCAGCTCATCGGCGGTGGCGGCTATCCGGAGATTGACCCCCTCGGGGTATTGCTCCTACTGCTCAGCATCGGGCTAGCCTTGAATCGTATCCGCCATCGGACTGTCGGTTACGCAGCCTGGGGCTTGATCGCTGGAATGCTGGTCTGGATCCAATGGCTGATGATGCCCTACGTGGTCGCGGCCGGCGTGTTGCTGCTGGCCAGCACCCGCCGGCAGATGCTCCGCCGGGGTCATTTGAGCGTGCTGGCTTTGCTCGGTGGGTTTCTGCTCGGTGTTGCGCCGCAGTTGGCCCATACGTTGAACACCGGCCACGACCCTGTCTCGGTCTTTCTCAACCTCAGCAACGGCGGACAGGCCGGCTGGCTCGACCGCCTCTACGGCGGGACGCTCTTCGGTCTTCCGATGGGTACTGGGATGTGTATGCCCAGCCAATGCCAACCGTGGCAGCTTTGGTGGGGGCTGGCCTACCCGGTCCTGCTGGTATCCGCCGCAGTGCTGGCCTGGCGAGGGCTGCGCCGAACCACCGCGTGCGCGCCCCTTCCGGGCGGCTCTGAGTCGGACCTTGCAACAGGACTTCCCGCCTGGCCCGCCGATCGGATCCGTCACGCCGCACGACTAACGCTGGTCGTCGCAGCCGGAGTGAGCCTGCTCTCCTATGTTCTGAGCAGTGCCGCCGGGGCCACTCCGGTGGAGAGCGCCCGCTACCTCCACGGCTTGCTCATCTCCACTCCGGCTCTCCTCTGGCCGCTATGGCAGGTCGCCAGCCGATCCGGCACTCAAACCGGTAGCGGTGCGATCGCCCGGACAACTCGCATCGGTACAAGTGCCGCGCTGGCCGGAGTGCTCTGCACCGCATTGGTGGCAACCGTCGGCCTCTTGAAGCAGGCACCGGACTACCGACGACTCGCCGAGCAGCGCCTAGACCTGGTAGCCATACTCCGCGTCGACGACGTCCAGCACATCTATGCCGACTACTGGACCTGCAATAGCATCACCTTCGCCACGAGTGAGGAGACCATCTGCGCGGTTCTCGGCGAAGACCTTCGGGCCGGGCTGGACCGATACCTGCCGTACCGCAACCAGGTGGCGAGCGCCCCACATCCGGCCTTCGTCCTACCGGCTGGCTCACCACTGAGCGCGGCGGTCGCCGAGCACATCGCCGAACAGGGCCTCGACCCACACCTGCGTCACATCTCCGGGTACGACATCTATCGACCGAGCCAGCGGATCGGGCTGCCCCGGCCCTAAGTCGTCTGGTCGGAGCCCATACTCGTGTCTCTACGCCAAGGTGATGTGCTGGTGTGGGGAGGCGTGGCCCTGCCCCGTCGGTCATAGCCGCGTTCAAGGACTACTGGTGGCACCCTGCGCCTGAGCTGAGCGGCGTGAGCGCAGGGAATCTTCTCGATCTCACATGTCCGACCGCGTGGCAGGTGCCGACGGTGGCCGGGTGAACTCGTGCTGCGGGTGGTGGCGGTGGACTCCCGCCCGACCTACCACGGCTTCGCCTGGATCACCGGCTACTGACGCCCGCGCCCGGGCCGGTATGTGCTCTCGGTCCCGCCGGAACGGGTCTTGCGGCCCTGCCGGGCCGGGCGCCCCGGACTGAATCCTTCTCCCAGGGCGGCGCTGTCGCGCGGCCGGCACAACTGGGGAAAGGGACGGCAGCGTGGATGCACTGGATCTGGCCCGGTGGCAGTTCGGGGTCACCACCGTCTACCACTTCCTGTTCGTACCGATCACGATCGGGCTGTCGTTCCTGGTCGCGACGATGCAGACGGTGTGGGTACGGACCGGCGACGAGCGGTGGCTCCGACTGACCCGGTTCTACGGGAAGCTTCTTCTGATCAACTTCGCCATGGGCGTGGTCACCGGCATCGTGCAGGAGTTCCAGTTCGGGATGAACTGGAGCGACTACTCCCGCTTCGTCGGCGACATCTTCGGTGCGCCGCTGGCCGTGGAGGCGCTGCTGGCGTTCTTCCTCGAGTCGACCTTCCTCGGCCTCTGGATCTTCGGCTGGGACCGGCTGCCCCGCCGGATCCACCTCGCCACCATCTGGGCGGTGTCGATCGGCACGATCCTGTCGGCGTACTTCATCCTGGCCGCCAACTCCTGGATGCAGAACCCGGTCGGCTACCGCTTCAACCCGGACACCGGCCGGGCCGAGCTGACCGACTTCCTCGCCGTACTGACCAACAAGGTCACCCTGGTCACCTTCCCGCACACCCTCGCCGGATGCTTCATGACCGCCGGTGCGCTCGTGCTGGCGGTGGCCCTCTGGCACCTGATCCGTCGGCCCGGCAGCGACCAGGTCGGCGCCTTCCGGGTGGCGGCGAAGCTGGGCGCCTGGGTCACCCTGGTCGGCACCGTGGCCACCCTGATCACCGGCGACATCCAGGGCAAGATCATGACCCAGGTGCAGCCGATGAAGATGGCCGCCGCCGAAGGGCTGTACGACTCGGAGCAGTCCGCCGCGTTCTCGGTCCTCACCATCGGCAGCCTCGACGGCAGCCGCGAGGTCTACGCCCTGAAGATTCCCGGCCTGCTCTCCTGGCTCGCCAGCGGCGACTTCAACGCCGAGGTGCAGGGGATCAACGACCTCCAGGCCCAGTACTCGGCCCAGTACGGCGCCGGCTCGTACACGCCGGTCATCCCGGTCACCTACTGGAGTTTCCGCCTGATGATCGGCTTCGGCATCCTCGCCGCGCTCGCCGCCCTCTGGGCGCTCTGGACGATGCGCCGCGGCCGGACCCCCACCTCCCGGTGGCTGCTCCGCACCGGGCTGGTCCTGCCGCTGCTCCCCCTCGCCGCCAACGCGTTCGGCTGGATCTTCACCGAGATGGGGCGCCAGCCCTGGATCGTCTTCGGCGAGATGCTCACCCGCGACGGCGTCTCCCGCACCGTCTCCACCGGAGAGGTGGTCACCTCCCTGGCCGGCTTCACCCTCCTCTACGGGGTGCTCGCCGTCATCGAGGTCGGCCTGCTGCTCCGCTTCATCAAGGCCGGCCTGCCCGACGCCGCGCCACCGTCACCGCCCGACACCGGCTCGGACGCCGACGAGGACCGTCCGCTAGCGTTCGCCTACTGAGGAGTCTGCACAGTGGAACTCTCCACCATCTGGTTCATCCTCGTCGCCGTGCTCTTCACCGGCTACTTCGTCCTGGAGGGGTTCGACTTCGGCGTCGGCATCCTGCTGCCCGTCCTCGGCCGGGACGAGCGGGAGCGCCGCGTCCTGATCAACACCATCGGCCCGGTCTGGGACGGCAACGAGGTGTGGGTACTCACCGCCGGTGGCGCCATGTTCGCCGCCTTCCCCGAGTGGTACGCCACGCTCTTCTCCGGCTTCTACCTCCCGCTGCTGCTCATCCTGGCCGCGCTCATCCTGCGCGGTGTGGCGTTCGAATACCGTGGCAAGCGCGCCGAGCCGCGCTGGCGGGCGCGCTGGGACGCGGCGATATTCGCCGGCTCGCTGCTCCCGGCCGTGCTCTGGGGCGTCGCCTTCGCCAACATCGTCCGGGGCGTACGCCTGGACGCCGACCACGAGTACGTGGGCAACCTCTTCCACCTGCTCAACCCGTACGCCCTGCTCGGCGGACTGGTCACGCTGAGCCTCTTCGTCACGCACGGCGCGGTGTTCCTGGCCCTGAAGACCAGCGGTGACGTGCGGGTCCGGGCCAACGCGCTGGCCGCCCGCGCCGGGCTGGCCGCGGCGGCCCTCGCGGTGGTCTTCCTGGCCTGGACGCTGCTGGGCGTCCGGGGCGGCGTCGCCGCCGCGGTGCTCGCGGTGCTCGCCGCCGTCGCGCTGGTCGGCGGGCTGCTGGCCAACCGGGCCGGACGGGAGGGCTGGGCCTTCCTCGGTACGGCCGCCGCGATCGCGCTCGCCGTCGCCACGCTCTTCTCCGCCCTCTATCCGAACGTGCTCCCGTCCACGCTGGGCAGCGCCAGCAGTCTCACGGTCGACAACGCCTCCTCCACCCCGTACACGTTGAAGATCATGACCTGGGTGGCGGTGGTCTTCACGCCGATCGTCCTGCTCTACCAGGGCTGGACGTACTGGGTCTTCCGCCGCCGCATCGGCGTCGGCAACATCCCGGACGAACCCGTGCCCGGGCCGACCGGGCCGACCGAGCCGACCGGGCCGACCGAGTCCGCCCGGCTCACCGCGTCGATCGGGCCGGAGGACCCCGGGGCTCCGGGACCAACGGGTCTGCCCGGAGGCGGCAGGCGGCGCCAGGATCGACGCACGACCGTAGGTGACGCGGGTGGGAGGGATCAGGCATGAGCAGCCGGGCGAGCCGCAAGGAACAGATCCGGGTGGCGCGCGAGCTGCGCGCGCGGCAGCAGCGCCGGCGGCGGACCAGGCTGGTGACCGCGGTCGCGGTCGGGGTCCTGCTCGCCGCCGGGTTGACCGGGTACGCGGTCTACGCCGCGCAGCGCGTCGGGGACGACTTCGCGGTGCCCGCCTCCGCCACCTCCGACCGGGCCGGACTGCGGGTCGGTGACGGGCCGGTCACCGTCGAGATCTACCTCGACTTCCTCTGCCCGGCGTGCCGGGCCTTCGAGGCGGAGGCCGGCACGACGATCGAGCGTCTGGTCGACGAGGGACGCATCACGCTCGTCTACCACCCGGTGGCGATCCTCGACCGCTACTCGAGCAACGCCTACTCGTCCCGCTCGGCCGCCGGAGCCGGCTGCGCCGCCGACGCCGGCAAGCTGGCCGGCTACGTCACGGCGCTCTACGCCGACCAGCCCGCCGAGGGCGGCCCCGGGCACAGCGACGAACGGATCGCCGACCTCGCGGCCGGCGCCGGGATCCCCCGCGAGCCCTTCGCCCAGTGCCTGCGCGAGGGTCGGTACGCCGACTGGGTGACCCAGGTGACCCACGCGATGGGCGAGCAGCGGGTCACCGGCACGCCGACGGTCGTGGTCGACGGCGAGCGCCTGGCCAGGCCGAGCGCCGCGAGCCTCACTGCGGCCGTCGAGGCGGTGTAGCCGGTCGAGGCGGAGTGGCCGGCGGCACGGTCGCCGGCGGCCGCGCCGCCTCCAGCAGTAGGTGGGCCAGGTCCGTGAGGGCCCGGGACACCGCCAACTCGTCCCCGATCTCCGGCATCTCCGGGTCGGTCGGGTTGCGCCGCGCCACGCCGCTGCCGACCAGGCCGATCCGGCTCGGTGTGTGCAGCCGCGCCTCGGCACGGGTACGCCGCTCGTCACCGTGCTCGTCGATGAAGATGTCCACCATCCACCGTTTCGCCTGCGTCATCGCGATCACCTCCGCACGTCCAGGGTTGCCGCGGCCGAGGGGTGCCCCAAGGGGCGAAGGTCCCGCCGACACGTTCCGCAGGACCCTGCCGGGCGGATCGCCGGGGCAGCAGTGTCGAGGTGTGACGCCCGCCGGGCCTGGGCGGTGACACCGGCACCCGAGGTCGGCACCGCCGGTGCGGCGCCGTGGTCCGTCCGGACCGGCCCACCGTCGCACGACGGGGACCGCCGATGCCGGAGTCGAACCCGGTGGCCCGGCGGGCGCCGCCGAACAGGAGGCCACCGATGGAGGGATCCGGGCGATGGGCGGTCTGACCGTGGCGGTTCCACGGGAGTGCGTACCGGGCGAGCGGCGCGTCGCCCTCGTACCCGACGGCGTCCGCGAACTGCGGACCGCCGGGTTCACGGTGCTGGTCGAGTCGGGCGCGGGCGGCGGGGCCTACTTCCCCGACGACGCGTACGCGGCGGCCGGCGCAGAGGTGGTCACCGCCGAGGAGGCGTACGACCGCGCGGACGTGCTGCTCACGGTGGGCCGGCCCGGCCCCCGGCTGCACGGCGGACAGCTGGTGCTGGGCATGCTCGGCGGCGCCGGTGACCCGGACTACCTCCGCGGGCTCGCGGCGCTCGGCGTCACCGGGGTCTCCTTCGAGGGACTCCCCCGGCGGCTCAGCCGGGCCCAGCCGATGGACGCGCTCACCTCGCAGGCGAACGTGGCCGGCTACAAGACCGTGCTCGTCGCGGCGAACGCGTACGGCGGCTACTTCCCGATGCTCGTCACCGCCGCCGGCACGGTGCGCCCGGCCCGGGTGCTGGTGCTCGGTGCCGGCGTCGCCGGACTGCAGGCGATGGCGACCGCACGCCGGCTCGGTGCGGTGGTGTCGGCGTACGACATCCGGCCCGAGTCCCGCGAGGAGGTCGCCTCCGTCGGCGCGACCTTCCTGGATCTGGCCTCCCCCGCCGGTGCCGGCGACGGTGGTTACGCCCGGGCTCTCGCCGCCGGTGAGGAGCGGGCCGAGCGGGCCGCCCTCGCGGCGCACCTGCGGCGGCACGACATCCTCATCACCACCGCGCTGGTACCCGGGCGCCGGCCGCCGCTGCTGGTCGACGACGACGCCGTCAAGGCCATGGCGGCGGGCTCGGTGATCGTCGACGCCGCCTGCGGGCCGCTCGGCGGGAACGTGTCGGTCGCCCGGCCCGGGACCACGCTCGTCACCGACGAGGGGGTCACGGTGGTCGGCGCCGGCAACCTCGCCGCCACCGTCCCGGTCGCGGCGTCGACCGCGTACTCGCGCAACGCCATCGCCCTGCTGCGGCACCTCGTCCGCGACGGCAGGCCCGCCATCGACCTGACCGACGAGATCCAGGCCGGCGTGGTGCTCACCCACGACGGCCGGACAGTCCACGAAGGAGTGCCGTCGTGAGTGCCGAACTGCTGGCCACCCTGAGCATCTTCCTGCTCGCCCTGCTCGTCGGCTTCGAGGTGATCGGGAAGGTCCCGGCCACCCTGCACACCCCGCTGATGTCCGCGACGAACGCGGTGCACGGGGTCATCCTGGTCGGCGCGATGATCGTCGCCGCCAGCGCGAGCGGCACCGGCGGGTACGCGCTCGGCTTCGTCGCGGCGGCGTTCGCGGCCATGAACGTCGTCGGCGGATACGTCGTCACCGACCGGATGCTCGGGATGTTCCGGGCCCCGACGGCGCCGCGCGCCTCCACCGGCACCGCGCCCGGAACGTCGCACCCCTCGACCGGCAGCACGGCGGGGAGCGCACGATGAGCGCCGTCGAGACCGTCGTCCGGCTGGCGTACCTCGCCGCCGCCACCTGCTTCGTGCTGGGCCTGCACCTGATGAACGCCCCGGCGACCGCCCGGCGTGGCAACCACCTGTCGATCGCCGGGATGACCGTCGCGGTCGCCGCCACCCTCGTGCTGCTCGCCGACTCCGGCGGTACCACCCCGACCGGCTGGACGGTGCTGGCCGCCGGTGCGGCGGTCGGCACGGTGGCCGGGCTCTGGGGCGCCCGATCCGTCCCGATGACCGCCATGCCGCAGCTGGTAAGCCTCTTCAACGCGGTGGGTGGCGGCGCGGCGGCGCTGGTCGCCGTGCCCGAGCTGCTGCCACCGGCGGAGGCGGCGTCGGTGCGGGTGCCGGCCGCCCTGGACGTGGCGATCGGCGCGGTCACCTTCGCCGGTTCGCTGGTGGCGGCCGGCAAGCTGGCGGGTGTGGTACCCGGCCGGCCGGTGGTCTTCCCGGGCGCCCGGCTCGCCGGCGGCGCCCTGGCCGTCGCGGCGGCGGTCGCCGGTGGCGTACTGATCTACGGCTACGGTGGCGGCGCCGCGCTCGCCGTCCTCGCCGGCACGGCGCTCGTCTTCGGCGTCGCCCTGGTACTGCCGATCGGCGGCGCCGACATGCCGGTCGTCATCTCGCTGCTCAACGCCTGCACCGGCACCGCCGTCGCGATGGCGGGCCTCGCCACCGGCAACAGCGTCCTGGTGGTGGCCGGTGCGCTCGTCGGCGCCTCCGGTGCCATCCTCACCGGGCTGATGGCGGCGGCGATGAACCGGTCGCTCGGCGCGATCCTGCTCGGCGGCTACGGCACCGGCGACGGAACGGGTGGTCCCGCCGGCCCGGCCGGCGCCGCCGTGCGGGCCGTCTCGGCCGACGACGTGGCGATCCAGCTCGGCTACGCCCGGCGGGTCGTGGTGGTGCCCGGCTACGGGCTCGCCGCCGCGCAGGCCCAGTACGCGCTGCACGAACTCGCCAGCGTGCTGGCCGCCCGGGGCACCGAGGTCACGTACGCGATCCACCCGGTCGCCGGCCGGATGCCCGGACACATGAACGTGCTGCTCGCCGAGGCGAACGTGCCCTACCCGGACATGCGGGAGCTGGACGCGGCCAACGCCGAGCTGCCGCTGGCGGACGTGGCGCTCGTGGTCGGCGCCAACGACGTGACCAACCCGGCCGCCCGGCGCCCCGGCAACGCCATCTCCGGCATGCCGATCCTCGACGTCGACCGGGCCGCCGCCGTCATCGTGCTCAAGCGGTCCATGGGACACGGCTACGCCGGCCTCGACAACGAGCTCTACACGGATCCGAAGACCGGGATGCTCTTCGCCGACGCACGGGCCGGGCTGACCGCGCTCACCGCGGCGGTCAAGACCCTGGTCGGCTGAGGAGGCGCGATGTTCGAGGTACGCATCCACGGGCGGGGCGGCCAGGGCGTGGTCACCGCCGCCGAGCTGCTGGCCGCCGCCGCGTTCGCGGAGGGCCGCTCCGCGCAGGCGTTCCCGAGCTTCGGATCGGAGCGGACCGGGGCACCGGTGGTCGCGTACTGCCGGATCGCCGAGCGTCCGATCCGGCTGCGGGAGCCGATCCTGCGCCCCGACGCGCTGATCGTGCAGGACCCCACCCTCCTGCACCAGCCGGAGATCTTCGCCGGCCTCGTCGGCGGCGGGCTGGTGCTGGTCAACTCCACCCGGACGGTCGCCGAACTGGGCCTGCCCCGGCTCGACGGACGGGTCTTCGTCGTGCCCGCGACCCGGCTGGCCCGCGAGCACGTCGGCCGGCCGCTGCCCAACGCGGCGCTGCTCGGCGGCTTCGCCGCGCTCTGCGACCTGATCCCGATCGACTCGGTCACCGCCGCGATCCGGCAGCGGTTCGCCGGTCCGGTGGCCGAGGCCAACGCGGCGGCGGCCACCGCGGCGTACCAACTGGTGAACGCCGAGCGGAAGGAGCCGACCCGTGCTTAGCCAGATCGAGGGTTCGCGTGCGGTCGCCGAGACCGTCGCGCGCTGCCGGCCACAGGTCGTCTGCGCGTACCCGATCTCGCCGCAGACGCACATCGTCGAGGCGCTCTCCGCGCTTGTGAAGTCCGGGCGGCTCGACTCCTGCGAGTTCGTCAACGTGGAGAGCGAGTTCGCCGCGATGTCGGTCGCGATCGGCGCGAGCGCGGCCGGCGCGCGGGCCTACACGGCGACCGCCAGTCAGGGTCTGCTCTTCATGGCCGAGGCGCTCTACAACGCCTCCGGGCTCGGCCTGCCGATCGTGATGACGGTGGCCAACCGGGCGATCGGCGCGCCGATCAACATCTGGAACGACCACAGCGACGCGATGAGCCAGCGCGACTCCGGCTGGATCCAGCTCTACGCCGAGGACAACCAGGCCGCCGCCGACCTGCACGTGCTCGCCTTCCGGCTGGCGGAGGAGCTCTCCACCCCGGTCATGGTCTGCATGGACGGTTTCGTGCTCACCCACGCGGTCGAGGCGGTCGACGTCCCCGACCGGGCGGCGGTGGACCGCTACCTGCCGCCGTTCGCACCGCGCCAGGTGCTCGACCCGGACGCGCCGGTCACCATCGGGGCGATGGTGGGGCCGGAGGCGTTCACCGAGGTCCGGTACCTGGCCCACACCAACCAGCTCGCGGCGCTGGACCGGCTGCCGGAGCTGGCCCGGGAGCTGGCCGCCACCGTCGGCCGGCCGATCACACCCGTCCTCTCCGGATACCGGTGCGAGGACGCCGAGACCGTCGTGGTCGCGCTCGGCTCGGTGCTCGGCACGCTCAAGGAGACCGTCGACGAGCTGCGGGCGGCGGGGACGCCGATCGGCGTACTCGGGCTGACCGCCTTCCGGCCGTTTCCGGTGGCGGCGGTGACCGAAGCGCTCGGCGGCGCCAGCCGGGTCGTGGTGCTGGAGCGGGCGTTCGCGGTGGGGGTGGGCGGCATCGTCACCGCCGACCTGGCCGCCGCCCTCCCCCGCGGCGACCACCACCTGCACACGGTCGTCGCCGGCCTCGGCGGCCGCCCGGTCACCCGGGAGTCGCTGCGCGAGGTGCTCGCGGCAGCCTCCGCCGGCCGGCTCCCTCCGTTGACCTTCCTGGACCTGGACGAGCGGCTCCTGCGAGCCGGTGCGGAGGTGGCGTCATGACCACGGAGCGGGTGCGGTTCTACCAGACCGGCAGCTTCGCGGTCGGCAACCGGCTGCTGCCCGTCGAGGCCCGCACCGTGCAGGCCGACCCCGGCCGCAGCAACGCGCTCACCTCCGGACACCGGGCCTGCCAGGGCTGCGGCGAGGCGCTCGCCGCCCGGTACGTGCTGGACGCGGCGATGCGGGCGACCGGCGGCCGGCTGGTCACCGTCAACGCCACCGGTTGCCTGGAGGTCTTCTCCAGCCCCTACCCGGAGACCTCCTGGCAGGTGCCGTGGCTGCACTCGCTCTTCGGCAACGCGCCCGCCGTCGCCAGCGGCGTCGCCACCGCGCTGCGGGTACGCGGCCGCACCGACATCCGGGTACTCGGCCAGGGCGGCGACGGCGGCACCGTCGACATCGGCTTCGGCGCCCTCTCCGGGATGTTCGAACGCGGCGACGACGTGCTCTTCGTCTGCTACGACAACCAGGGCTACATGAACACCGGTGTCCAGCGCTCCGGTGCGACGCCGCCGGCCGCCCGTACCGCCACCACCCAGGCGGTCGGGCCGGCGCCCGGCAACGTCTTCGGGCAGGGCAAGAGCGCCCCGCTCATCGCCATGGCGCACGAGATCCCGTACGTCGCCACCGCCACCATCGCCGACCTGCACGACCTGGAGGACAAGGTGGTGCGGGCGATGGGCATGCACGGCGCCCGCTACCTGCACGTGCTGGTGCCCTGCCCGCTCGGCTGGGGCAGCGACGCCGGCCAGACGGTCCGGATCGCACGACTCGCCGTGCAGAGTGGACTCTTCCCGGTCTTCGAGGCGGAACGGGGCGAGGTGACGGCCGTGTCGCCGATCCGGCACCGCATCCCGGTCGAGGAGTACCTGCGGCCGCAGGCGCGCTTCCGGCACCTCTTCGCGCCGGAGCGCCGCGACGACGTCATCGACCGGCTGCAGGCCGACGCCGACCGCACCATCCACCGTTTCCACCTCCTGCCCGGGGAGCAGAGATGAGACTCCCGTTCGCCATCACCCTTCAGGCCGGCAGCAGCCTGGCCAACAAGACCGGCGCCTGGCGCACCGAACGCCCGGTCTACGTCGACCGGCTCCCACCCTGCAACGACGCCTGCCCGGCCGGTGAGAACGTGCAGGGCTGGCTCTACCACGCCGAGTCCGGCGACTACGAGACGGCGTGGCGGAAGCTGATGGCCGACAACCCGTTCCCGGCCGTCATGGGCCGGGTCTGCTACCACCCCTGCCAGACCGCGTGCAACCGCGGCCAGCTCGACGAGGCGGTCGGCATCAACGCGGTCGAGCGCTTCCTCGGCGACGAGGCGATCCGCCGGGGCTGGAGCGTGCCGGTGACCGCCGCACCGTCCGGCCGGCGGGTGCTGGTGGTCGGCGCCGGGCCGTCCGGGCTGGCCGCCGCGTACCACCTGCGGCTGGCCGGGCACGAGGTGACCGTACGGGACGGGGCGGCCCGGGCCGGCGGCATGATGCGGTACGGCATTCCCGCGTACCGGCTGGCCCGCGACGTCCTGGACGCGGAGGTGGCGCGGATCGCCGCGATGGGCGTCACGTTCGAACTGTCCCGGCCGGTCGTCGATGCCGGTGCCGCGATGCGGAGCGAGGGCTTCGACGCGGTGTTTCTCGCCGTCGGCGCGCAGCTGAGCCGGCGCACCGACATCCCGGCCGGCGACTCCGCCCGGATCCTCGACGCCCTGCACGTGCTCCGCGACGTCGCCACCGGCGAACCGCCGCAGCTCGGCCGGCGGGTGGTGGTGTACGGCGGCGGCAACACGGCAATGGACGTCGCCCGTACCGCCCGGCGGCTCGGCGCCACCGAGGCGGTCGTGGTCTACCGCCGCACCCGGGAGCGGATGCCGGCCCAGCCCTTCGAGGTGGCCGAGGCCGAGCAGGAGGGCGTGCGGATGCGCTGGCTCTCCACCATCGCGGCGGCCGACGGCGGACGGGTCACCGTGGAGAAGATGCGTCTCGACGAGACGGGCTTCCCCCGGCCGACCGGCGAATACGAGGAGCTGGCCGCCGACGCGGTGGTGCTGGCCATCGGGCAGGACGTGGACCGGTCGGTGGTGGCGGGCCTGCCGGAGGTGTCGGTCGAGGACGGCGTGGTCCAGGTCGGGTCGGACATGATGACCGGGGAGCCGGGGATCTTCGCCGGTGGTGACATGGTGCCCTCCCCGCGTACGGTCACCGCCGCCGTGGGGCACGGCAAGCAGGCGGCCCGGCACATCGACGGCTGGCTGCGCGGGCAGCCGTACGTGCCACCGCCGCGCCACCCGCTGGCCAGCTTCGACCGCCTCAACACCTGGTATTACAGCGACGCGCCGGCCACGGTGCGGCCCACCCTGGACGCGGTCCGGCGGGTCGACACCTTCGACGAGGTGGTCGGCGGCCTGGACGAGGGCTCCGCGCTGTTCGAGGCGCGTCGCTGCCTCTCCTGCGGCAACTGTTTCGAGTGCGACAACTGCTTCGGCGTCTGCCCGGACAACGCGGTACGCAAGCTGGGCCCGGGTGAGCGTTACGCGATCGACCTCGACTTCTGCAAGGGCTGCGGCATCTGCGTCACCGAATGCCCCTGCGGCGCCATCGACCTGGTGCCGGAGGAGACCTGACGACGGGAGGGACCGACCATGACCCTGGTGCTGGAGCCCCGGTGACAGGATTGGACGACGACATGGTTGCCGTACTCGACCGGTTGCGCGCCGGGCTGCTGCCGCTGGAGCGGGCCCTGCGCGGGATCGCCGGACGCGACATCACCATCGAGGAGTACGCCGAGCCCGGCCGGTACGTGGTGCAGGCCGAGCTGCCCGGCGTCGACCCCGGTCAGGACGTCAGCCTCTCCGTCTTCGACGGCGAGCTGAAGATCGACGTCAAGCGGGTGGACTGGCACCGGCACGGCGGGTCCGAGTTCCGCTACGGGACCTTCAGCCGTACCGTCACCCTGCCCCGCCGGGCCGCCGAGGAGACCCTCAGCGCCACCTACGAGCGCGGGGTGCTGGAGGTCTCGGTGCAGGTGGCGCCGCTGCCCCCGATCAGCCGGAGCCTGCCGATCCGGGCCCGCTGACCGGTGCACCGAATGCCCTGGTGCCCACCCGGTGGGGACCTCCGGCCCTTCAGCCGCCACCCGTATCCGGCGCATCGTGGAGGTGGACCGGACCGGTGGCCGTAGTGACGACGACCACCGGCACAGCCTCGATCGCGAGTAGGAGGAAGAGCCGTGCGACCCACCATCCTGGTCGGCCTCGGTGGCAGCGGTGGCTGGCAGGCCCTCGCCTGGGCGACCGACGAGGCGGCTCTCACCGGTGCCCGCCTGACCCTGCTGCACGCATGCCCGCCGAACTCGCCGCTGGCGTCCCGTGCCGCCACGCCCTCGCTTGCCGTCATCGAACTGTTCGACCCGCCACTGGCCCGGGCGGTGGCCACCACCCGGGCGAGGCTCGGCGGCGACCGGGTCGACCTGCGGCTCGTCCCGGGCCGGCCGGGGACGCTGCTCGCCGCGGCTGCCACCCGGGCCGGGCTGGTCGTGGTGGGTCCGCCCGCGCGGCACTATCCGGGCGGCTACGGCAGCACCACACACCATGTCGTCACGCACGCGCCCAGACCGGTTGTCGTGGTACGGCCCGTCCGCGCCGAAGCGACCGCCCCGCTGCTCGGACACGTCGTCGTCGGCGTGGACGGCGACAGCGATCCGGACGCCGCGCTGGAGTACGGCTTCGAACGGGCCGCCACCCACCGCGCCATCCTCGCCGCCGTGCACGTGACCCCCCGGCAGCGCGAGGACTACTGGTTCGACGAGACCACCCTCGGCACGCACTTCTCGGTCGAGCCGGCCGGCCTGGAGTTGCTGGCTCGGGCGGTGGAGCCCTGGACGCACAAGTACCCGCAGGTGCCGGTGAAGTTCGCGGTCTGCGCCGGACGCCCGTTGCCGGGCCTGCTGCGGGCGGCGCACGGTGCCCGGCTGCTGGTGGTCGGCGACCACGGTCACGGCCGACTCGGCCCGGCCGGCAGGGCGCTGCTCGGCAGCGTCGCCCACGGCGCCCTCGACCGGGCCACCGGACCCGTCGCGGTCGTCCGGCCGGCACGAGCGCAGGTCCTGCGCTCCGGCCCGCCCGTGCGAACGGGAGCGGCGAGGTGATCACCACGGCGTATACCGCCGCGATGCTGGAGAAGGCGGTGGCGGCGGCCATCCGCGCCCCCTCGATGCACAACAGCCAGCCCTGGCGGTTCCGGCTCTGCGGCGGCGACATCGAGGTACGCGTCGACCGCCACCGCCCGCTGCCGGTCGCCGGCCACGGCCATCTCGGCGACTGGGCCGCGCAGATCGCCTGCGGCGCCGCCCTCTTCAACCTGCGGCTGGCTCTCGCCGCCGAGGGCGTACCCGCGCGGGTCCGGCTCTGTCCGGACCGGCACGATCCCGACGTGGTGGCCCGGCTGGAACCGGGCGGCGTCGGCCCGGCGGACAGCCCCGGGCCCGGTCTGCTCGCCGCCGTGCCGCACCGGCACAGCAGTCGGGCACCGTTCTCCCCGGAACCGGTGCCCGGCGATCTCCGACGGCGGTTGGTCCAGGCGGTCCACGCCGAGGGCGCCTGGCTGGAACTCGTGGTCGGCACGGCCGCCGTGGAGGCGGTGGGAGAACTGGCGCGCAGCGCCAACCGTGTCCTCGAACGCGACCCCGGCTACCGGGACGAGATCGCCCGGTGGACCCGGCACGGGCCGGCACCGGACGGCGTGCCGGCCCGTGCCGGTGGACCGGTCGCCGAGCCGCAGGACCTGTTGCCGCAGCGCCCCTTCGGCGCCCACCCCGGGGCGCCGGGGCGGAGCGTCGAGTCGGAGCCCCTCGTCGCCGTACTCGGCTCGGCCGCGGACACCGGGACCGACCGGATCGCCGCCGGGCAGGCCCTGCAGCGGATGCTGCTCACCGCGACGGACGCCGGGCTCGCCGCGTCGATGCTGTCCCAGCCGATCGAGGTGCCGGCCGCGCGGGAGCGGCTGCGCACCGCACTCGGCCGCTTCGGGGTCCCGCAGATGGTCGTCCGGATCGGATACGGCCAGCCGGGCCGACCCACCCCGCGACGGGAACCCGCGGCGGTCATCGACGCCCCGACCACCCCGGCCGGGGTCTGAGCTGTGCCCCAGGGAAGCGGCCGGCCGCTCTCCCGGTGAGTGCGACGCCGGCCGGCCGCTCTCCTGTGGGATGGAGGCTCCGTCCGTCCTCCGGGGACGGTCAGCCGCCGAACGCCGAGAGGTCTCGAATGATCGCCCGTGCCTGGCTCCGGCTGTCGGCCATTTTCGCGAAGGTGTCCACCGGGACGACCACCACCGGGCAGGACGCGTGTACGGCGCAGTATTCCGCGGCCGAGGGGCGGAACAGCCGGCGCCACCAGCTCCGCCGGGACGTGCCGACGAAGAGCAGGTCGTCGTCGCGGCAGGCATGGTCGACCAGCGCGCTTCCGGGCCGCCCGGCCAGGGTGGTGATCTCGACCCGGACGTCGGTCGGCACCGCACCCATGGCCACGGCGAAGGCCGCGACCGCCTCGGCCCGGGCCTGCTGATCCATCTCGCGCACGAAGCAGGTCTCGGTGCCCTGCCACGAGGTGTCGTAGTCCCAGACCCGCACGGCGTGCAGCACCGTCCGGCGCCGGCGCGCCTCGGCGACGGCCAGACGCAACGCGCGCAGCCCGGCGAGCGTGTCGGCCACTCCGACGATGATCCGACCGGAAGTCTCGCGACGCATGGCTTTCCCTTCGACTGCTTTCGCGTCTCGACGCTCGGGCGCCCGCGTCTCGACTGGTGCCCTGCGTTTTCGACGCTAGACGGGGGCCGAACTCCGGCCACAGAGTCGGAGGGCCCGCCGGCAGGGGACGACCGGGCAACACCGCCGTTGTCCGTCCTGGCGCCGGCAGCCGGGACGTTCCCGGGCCCGATCCGTCCGAGTCGATCCACCGGGTCCCGGAGGCCCGGGTCCGACGGCCCTACCCCCGGCCCGTCCGACGGTCGAGGCTGGAAACGGGCAGAGGACGCGGACGAGATCCTCGGGGCGGCCCCGTGGCGGCCCGTACCACTGCCGTGACGTCCGGGCCGGATCGAGCGGATCTGCACAGGGAGGCCGACATGACCGCCATGAAGCGCTGGAACGTCGAGATCCTCATCGGCGAGGTGGAGAGGCGCACCTACGCGGAGGCCCAGCTCTACGACGAGATCCGGGACGACCTCGTCGGCACCGGTCAGGCGCGACGGCGCAGCGGCGAGCCCGACGTCCCGGAGATCGACGACGAGATCGCCGTGGCCCGGGCCCTCTCCGACCTGGGACACCGCCTCCTGGTCGCGGCCTCGGGTGACCTGGAGGACGCGACGCGCGAGCACGTGGAGCTGGATCACTGATCGGCGGCGCCGGAGCCGGGAGGGTCGGGACGGCCCTTCCGCCCGGCAGGTGCGCCTTCCGGCTCAGCAGATGCGGGGCAGTTGCTCGCCGACGAGCATGTCGACGACCCGGCTGGAGCCGACCAGGGTGCGCGCGGTGACCCGGCCGGCGGTGCCGGCGGTGACCGTGCCGATGGCCCGGGCGGATCCGGCCTCCGGGCCGTCCCGCATCGCCGCCAGGACCGCCTCCGCCGCCTGCGGGGCGACGAGCGCGACCAGGCAGCCCTCGTTGGCGACGTGCAGCGGATCCAGGCCGAGCAGCTCGCAGGCGGCGGCGACCGGCGCGGGCACGGGCAGCCGCGCCTCCTCGATCTCGATTCCGACGGCGGCGGCCGCGGCGAGTTCGTTGAGGGCACTGGCCAGCCCGCCCCGGGTGGGATCGCGCAACGCGTGCACCAGCGGACCACCGGCGGCGATCATGCGGGCGACCAGCCGGTGCAGCGGCCGGCTGTCCGAGCAGATCTCGGATTCGAAGCCGAGGTCCTCGCGGGCGGAGAGCACGGCGGTGCCGTGGCAGCCGATCGGGCCGGAGAGGAGCACGACGTCGCCGGGGCGTCCGCGCGCGGCGGAGACCTCGGCGCCGGGCAGCAACGCGCCGAGGCCGGTCGTGGTGAGGTAGATGCCGTCCACGGCACCCCGGCCGACGACCTTGGTGTCCCCGGTGACGACCGGCACGCCGGCGGAGCGGGCCGCCGCCGCCACGGAGGCGGTGATCAGGGCCAGCTCGTCGATTGGCAGCCCCTCCTCCAGCACGTACGCGAGGCAGAGCGCAACCGGGGTGGCGCCGCGCATGGCCAGGTCGTTGACGGTGCCGTGCACCGCGAGCGCGCCGATGTCCCCGCCGGGAAAGAAGCGCGGCGTGACCACGAAGCTGTCGGTGGAGAGCACCGCCTGGCCGTCGCCAAAGGGTACGAGCGCGGCGTCCTCGGCCGGGCCGGGCGCCAGCAGGCCGGGGGTGATGACCCTGCCGAGCAGCTCGGCCATGAGCTGGCCGCCCGACCCGTGGCCCAGCAGGACCCGTTCGGTCTCGACCCGGGGCACCGGGCAGCTCAGTTCCATCGTCGACTCCCTCCTGTTGCCGGGCGGCGCCCGGCGGAGAAGAACGCCGCGCAGGTGCCTTCGGCGGAGACCATCGGCGCGCCCAGCGGGGTGCGGGGGGTGCAGTCCGTGCCGTACGCCGCGCAGTCGGTCGGCAGCCGGGTGCCGCGCAGGATGTGCCCGGCGATGCAGGCCGGATGTTCGCCGGTGCCGAGCTGGTCGACGGCGAACCGCTGCTCGGCGTCGTAGCCGGCGTAGAGGGGCGCGAGGGCCAGGCCGCTGGCCGGGATCTCGCCGATTCCCCGCCAGGTACGCGCGGTCACCGTGAACACCTGGCGGATCGCGTCCTGTGCGGCGGTGTTGCCGGTCCGGCGGACGGCGCGGGCGTACTGGTTCTGCACCTCGGCACGCCCCTGCTCGAGCTGGCGGACGGTCATCAGGATGCCCTCGATCAGATCCAGCGGCTCGAAGCCGGTGACCACGATCGGCACCCGGTAGCGGGCGGCGATCGGCTCGTACTCGGTGTAGCCCATCACCGCGCAGACGTGCCCGGCGGCCAGGAAGCCGCGGACCTCGTTGTCCGGCGCGTCCAGGATCGCGGTGATCGCCGGCGGCACGAGCACGTGGCTGACCAGCACGCTGAAGTTGGCCAGCCCGCGCGCCTCGGCGTGCAGCACCGCCATGGCATTGGCCGGCGCGGTGGTCTCGAACCCGACCGCGAAGAAGACCACCTGCCGCTGCGGGTTCGCCTCGGCGATGCGGACGGCGTCGAGCGGCGAGTAGACCACCCGCACGTCACCGCCGCGCGCCTTCACCCCGACGAGGTCACCGATGGAGCCGGGCACCCGGAGCATGTCACCGTAGCTGGTGAAGATCACGTCCGGTCGTGCGGCGATGGCCACCGCCCGGTCCACCATTGCCAGCGGCGTCACGCAGACCGGGCAGCCCGGCCCATGGATCATCCGGATACCGGCCGGCAGCAGTTCGTCGATGCCCTGCCGCACGATCGTGTGGGTCTGCCCGCCGCAGACCTCCATGATGGTCCACGGCCTGGTCGCCACCTCGCCCAGCTCGGCCAGGAGACGGCGGGCCAGCACCGGGTCGCGGTACTCGTCGAGATACCTCATCCGTCCCGCACCTCCGGACCGGGTCCGGCGGCGAGCGCGTCCGGACCGAGTTCGGCGGCGAGCGCGTCCGGGATGGCGCGGACGACCGCGAGGGTGCGGGCCGCCTCCTCCTCGTCGACGCGACTGATCGCGAAGCCGACGTGCACGATGACGTAGTCGCCGGCCTCCGCCTCCGGGGTGTAGACCAGGCACACCGGCCGGCGGATCCCGTCGAAGTCGACGACTCCGGTGCGCAGGTCCGGCCGATCCGCCGGTGCGCGTACCTCGACGATCCGGCCGGGGATTCCCAGGCACATCGCGGTCACCTCCCACCCAGCCGGGCGGCCGCCACGACCGCCTGCCCGTAGCTGATCCCCCCGTCGTTGACCGGTATCCGCCCGCCGAGGTGGGCCGCGAAGCCGGCGGCGTCGAGCGCGGCGACGGTCGCGGCGGCGAGTCGGCGGTTCTGGAAGACGCCGCCGCCGAGGCAGACCGTCCGGTTCGGACGACCCGCACCGGCGGCGGCCTCGGCGAGCGCGACGGTGACCTCCACAACGGTGCTGTGGAAGCGGGCCGCGACCAGTCCGGCCGGCTCGCCCAGGGCGCGCTCCAGCGCGTCGGCGATGGTGGGTGCGGGGTCGTAGACCCGGAGGCCGTCCCGTTCGACCAGGCGCCAGCGCAGCGGGCTCGCCTCGGGATACGGCTCCGCCGCCGCCTCCAGGCGGATCGCAGCCTCGCCCTCGTATCCGCTGTCGTCGGCGACACCGAGCAGGCTGGCGACGGCGTCGAAGAGCCGGCCGGCGGAAGAGGCGAGCGGGCAGTTGAGCCGGCGCTCGACCATCCGGCGCAGCACCGCGACCTCGGGGCCGTCCAACCGGGCCAGCAGGGCGGCGGCCAGTGCCGGATCGGGGCGGCCGGCGCCGAGGTCCTCGACCCCGAAGAGGTAGCCGAGCGCCATCCGGGCCGGGCGGCGGATCGCGGCGGCACCACCGGGCATGGGCGCCCGGGCGAAGCGGCCGACCCGCCGATAGCCGGTGTAGCCGGCCAGCAGCACCTCGCCGCCCCAGAAGGTGCCGTCGGCGCCGAGGCCGAGGCCGTCGTAGGCGATCCCGACGAACGGCTCGGGCAGGCCGTGCTCGGCGGCGACGGCAGCCACGTGCGCGTGGTGGTGCTGCACCGCCACCCGCCGGTCGGCCGGGAAGTGCGCCACCGCGTACTGGGTCGAAAGATAGCCGGGGTGCGGGTCGTGTGCGACGACGCGGGGGCGGGCGGCGCGGAGCCGGGCCAGCCGCGCGACGGTCTCCTCGAAGGCGGCGAGCGTCTCGGCGTTCTCCAGGTCGCCGGTGTGCGGGCCGACAACGGCCCGGTCCCCGATGGCCAGCGTCGTGGTCTGCTTGAGCTGTGCCCCGACGGCGAGCACCGGTTCCGGTGCGGACACGGGCAGGGGCAGGGTTTCGGGTGCGTACCCACGGGCGCGGCGCAGCACCCGCCGGGTGCCGGCGACGACCCGCACCACCGAGTCGTCGTAACGGGAGTGGATCGGCCGGTCGTGGTCGAGCACGCCGTCGACCAGCGGGGCGAGCACCCGGCGCGCGGTGGCCGGCTCGGTCGCGATCGGCTCGCCGGCCCGGTTGCCGCTGGTCACCACCAGCGGGCGGGCCAGCGCGGCGAGCAGGAGATGGTGCAACGGGCTGTACGGCAGGAAGATCCCGACCTCGGACAGCCCGCCGGTCACCCCGGCGGCCAGGGCCGGCCCGTCGGCGCGACCAGCCGTCGCCCCGCCACCGGGGGCCGGCGACGCGGCGGGCGCCGTACCGGGGGCCCGCCATGTGGCGCGGACCGTACCGGCGCGCGAGCGGGCCAGGACGATCGGTCGGGCGACGTCGTACAGCAGCGCGCGCTCGGCGGCGTCGAGCCGGACCAGGCGTTCCGCGGCCGCCAGGTCCGGCACCATGACGGCGAGCGGCTTCGCCGGCCGGTGCTTGGCGGCACGGACCCGGGCGACCGCAGCCGCCGAGGTCGCGTCGCAGACGAGCTGGTACCCGCCGATCCCCTTGACAGCTACCAGACCGCCGCCCTCGATGGTGGCGATCGCAGCGGATAGCGCCGCCTCCCCCGTCCCGTGCCCGGCCTCCCCGGTGCCGTGCCCGGCCGCTCCGGTCCACCAGGCGAGCCGGGGGCCGCAGGCCGGGCAGGCGATCGGCTCGGCGTGGAAGCGACGGTCGGCCGGGTCGTGGTACTCGGCGGCACAGTCGTCGCACATCGGAAAGCCGGCCATGGTGGTCCGTGCCCGGTCGTACGGCAGGTCGGTCACGATCGTGGCGCGCGGCCCGCAGTCGGTGCAGTTGATGAACGGATACCGGTGGCGGCGGTCGGCGGGGTCGAAGAGTTCGCGCAGGCAGGCCGGGCAGGTGTCCAGGTCGGGCGGCAGGTCGCGGTCGCCGCCGGTGGCGCCGGTGCTGGCGACGACCCGGAACGCGGTGTCCGGGGCCCGGCCGTCCAGCGGGACGGTCTCGACGCGGTCGATCCGGGCCTGCCCCGGTGCGTCCAGCACGAGCCGGTCCAGGAAGGCGGCGACCGCACCGTCCGGGCCGAAGACCTGGATGGTGACGTGGCCACCGGCGTTGCGTACGTCGCCACGGAGGCCGCACGCCACGGCCGTACGGTAGACGAACGGCCGGAAGCCGACCCCCTGCACGACCCCGTGCACCTCGATGCGCAGTCCACCGCCGCGCCCGGCGGCTCGGCTGGCGGTCGTCCCCGCCCGACCGGGGACCCGGGCGGACGGCGTCTCCGCGTGGTCCCACACGCTGGCGGTGGTCACCGTGGCTCCGGTTCCGCCGCCGTGCCCGGGCCGAGGTCTGGGCCGGGGCCGGGACCGGGGGATGCTCCGGGCCGGAGTGCCCCGGCGACGATCGACCGGACGGGTGCCGGCCGCCCGGACGCCTGCCGGAGCGTCGCCGTCACCTCGGCGGCGAGCCGGTCCGCCGCCGCCGCCACGGCCGGCGACAGGCCGACCCCGAAGGAGGTGTCGGCCGCCTCGACGGCGTAGAGCAGCAACAACCTCGGCAGCCGGCCGAGGGCGCGGGCCAGTTCCACCGCCGCGCCGAGGTCGGACCCGTGCGAACTCGCCGGCCGGCCCGCCACGGCGGCGTGGTGCATGCTGCGCCGGTGGATCCGGCCGGGCCGGGGCTGCCGGGTCCGAACCGCGTCGACGAGGATCACCAGGTCGGCGTCGCACCACAGCTCCAGCAGCCGCCCGGTCTCCCCGTCGCAGTCGACCAGCCGCACGCCGGGCAGGTCCCGGCCGCGCAGCAGGGCGACGACCGCCGGGCCGACGCCGTCGTCGCGGCGGAACTCGTTGCCGATCCCGATGACGACGGCACTCACGAACTCCCCCGTTCCACCGAGTCTTCACGTTCCACCGAGGTCTCGCCTTCCACCGAGGTCTCGCCTTCCACCGAGGTCTCGCGCTCCACCGTGAGGTCGAGGAAGTGGGTGGCGCAGGAGATGCACGGGTCGTAGTTGCGGATCGCCTGCTCGCAGTCATGGGTCAGCCGGTGATCGTCCAGGTCGAGGCGGTCCTGCACGAAGCGACGCAGGTCGTTCTCGATGGCGGCCTGGTTCTGCGAGGTGGGCGGCACGATCCGGGCGGTGCGCAGCGTCCCGTCGGCGGCCAGCTCGTAGCGGTGGAAGAGCGTCCCGCGCGGTGCCTCGGTGGCGCCGTACCCGGGACCGGCCCGGGGCGGCACCTCCAGGTGGGGCACGGCCGGCGGCTCGTACTCCTCGACGAGGCGCAGGGCCTCCTCGACCGCGTAGGTCAGCTCCACGGCCCGTACGACGATGCTGCGGAACGGGTTGCGGCAGACGCCGTCCAGGCCGGCGGCGGTGGCGGCCTGGCTCGCCAGCGGGGAGAGCCATGACCTGTTCAGCGCGAACCGGGCGAGCGGTCCGGTGAGATAGCGGCCCCGCCCGGCGAGTCGGGCATGCAGGGCGGTCGAGTGCGGCACCTGCTCCTCGTGCACGTGCCGCTCGAAGTCGCGTACCGGGAAGGTCAGGCCGCGATCGGTGCGCGGTGTGCCCCGCTCGATGGCGTACCGGCCGGGCTCGGTCAGCGCCAGCAACTCGTGCTCGTGGGTGAAATCCGGAAAGTCGAAGCCGGCGACCCAGGTCACCGTGGTGAGGGCGTCCTCCAGGGCCTGCCGGAGCACCGGCCGCAGGGCGGCGAGAGCGGCCCGGTCCGGCACCCGGTAGAAGCCGCCGACCCTGATGTTGATCGGGTGCACGGCCCTGCCGCCGACCAGCTCGAGGATCGCGTTGCCCGCCTTCTTCAGCGCCAGGCCCCGCTCGACGATCTCCCGGTGGTCCTGGGCCAGCTCCACCGCGCCGGGATAGCCGAGAAAGTCCGGGGCGTGCAGCAGGTAGATGTGCAGCGCGTGGCTCTCGATCCACTCGCCGCAGTAGAGCAGCCGCCGCAACTCGGCCAGGGCGCCGCCGACCTCGACCCCGCAGGCGTCCTCGATCGCGCGGCAGGCGGACATCTGGTAGGCGACGGGGCAGATCCCGCAGATCCGGGCGGTGATGTCCGGTGGTTCCGTGTACCCGCGCCCGCGCAGGAACGCCTCGAAGAAGCGCGGTGGCTCGTAGATCTCCAGCCGTACGTCGGTGACCCGGTCGTCGAGGACGCGCACGTGCATCGCGCCCTCCCCCTCGACCCGGGCCAGGCCGGCCACCCGCAGGTTCCGGTCACTGCGGTGGGTCATCGTCATCCCCTCCGTCGGCCGGCCGCACCCCGGCCGCCTCGGCGGCGGCGCGGAAGGCGGGTGCCGCCGTGTTGAAGGTCCGGTAGAGGCGGGCCAGGTCGGCTCCTGACAGCCCCGCCGCGCGCAGCACGGGCGCGAGCGCGTCGGGGTCGGCGCCGGCGGCCGGGCCGAAGCAGCCGTAGCAGCCCCGCCCGTACGCCGGGCAGAGCGCCCCGCACCCGGCCTGGGTGACCGGGCCGAGGCAGGGCGTCCGGGCGGCGACGAGCAGACATGCCGTGCCGCGCAGCTTGCACTCGAAGCAGACGCTGTGCGTGGGCAGGCTCGGGCGCCGGCCGGCGAGCAGCGCGCCGAGCAGTTCCAGCAGCTGCGCCCGGCTGATCGGGCAACCGCGCAGCTCGTGGTCGACGCTCACGTGTGCCGAGACCGGGGTCGACTCGGCGAGCGTGGCCACGTATTCGGGCCGGGCGTACACCACCCGCCGGAACTCGTCCACATCGGCGCCGTTGCGCAGCGCCTGGATGCCGCCGGCGGTGGCGCAGGCACCGATCGTCACCAGTATCCGCGACTCCTCCCTGATCCGGTGGATCCGCGCCACGTCGGCCGGTGTGCTGACCGAGCCCTCCACCAGCGAGATGTCGTACGGGCCCTCCGCCACCTCGCGGGACGCCTCCAGAAAGTGGGCGATCCGCACCGCGCCGGCCACCGCGAGCAGTTCGTCCTCGCAGTTGAGCAGGCTCAGCTGGCAGCCGTCGCAGGAGGCGAACTTCCAGACCGCGAGCGTGGGGGTGGCAGCCATCACAGCTCCTTCACCGCGAGCAGTGGCCCGGCCACGTCGTAGCCGACCACCGGACCGTCCCGGCACACCAGCAGCGGGCCGAGCTGGCAGTGCCCGCACAGGGCGATCCCGCACCGCATGTTGCGTTCCAGCGACACCCGCACGGCTCCGGCCGGCACGCCGAGATCACCGAGGGCGCGGGCGGTGGCGCGCATCATCGGCTCCGGCCCGCAGACGAACGCGACGGTGCTGGCGGGCGCGAACACCGCCCGGTCCAGCACGGTGGTGACGAGGCCGACGTGCCCGTCCCAACCCGGCCCGGCGCCGTCCACGGTGACGAGCATCTGGATGCCGGCGTCCCGCCAGCCCGGGTAGTCCGTCGGGTAGAGCAGTTCGGCCGGCGTACGGGCGCCGACCAGCAGGACGATCCGGCCGTACCACCGGCGGCGGGCCAGGGCCCGGTCCAGTACCGGGCGCAGCGGCGCCAGGCCGATCCCGCCGGCGACCAGCACCAGGTCCGCACCTGTGGCGCTCCCGACGTCCCAGCCACGCCCGTACGGGCCACGCAGGCCGAGCACCCCGCCCACCTCCGTGGCGCAGAGCGCGTGGCTGACCGCGCCCACGTCCCGGATCGTGTGCCGGATCGTGGCGCCGTCGCCACCGCTGATCGAGATCGGCACCTCGCCGACGCCGAACGCGTACAGCATGGTGAACTGACCCGGCTCCCAGGGGCCGACGTCCGCCGCCACCGGCGCCAGCGAGAGCGTCACGGTGTCGTCCGTCTCCACCCGCCGCCGGGTGACCCGGTACGGCAGCGGCAGCATGCCGTCGGAGACCGCCGCGGGCCCGGCCGCCGATGCCGACGTGGCCGGGCCGGGGCGGAACGGATCCGCGGCCGGCCGCTCGTACGCCGAACGGACGATCATGACGCCACCTCCTCCGCCGCCAGGGCGTGCACTTCCTCCGCCAGGGCGTGCATTTCCTCGGTGATGTCGATGCCGGCCGGACACCACACGATGCACCGCCCGCATCCCACACAGCCGGACTCGCCGAACTGGTCGTGCCAGGTGCCCAGCTTGTGGCTCAGCCACTGCCGGTAGCGGCTCGGTGCGGACGCCCGCGCCGGGCCACCGTGCAGGTAGGAGAAGTCGACATCGAAGCAGGAGTCCCAGCGCTCCTCGCGGCGCGCCGTGCCACCGGTCAGGTCGGTGCTGTCCTCGACACTGGTGCAGAAGCACGTCGGGCAGACCATCGTGCAGTTTCCGCAGGTCAGGCAGCGCCGCCCGACGTCGTCCCAACGAGCGGCCGTACGCGCGCCGACGAGCAGGTCCCGCAGGTCACCCTCGGGCAGACCGCGTCCCATCCGCCCGGCCGCCGCAGTGACCGCCGCACGGGCCTCGGTGCGGGCGGCCTCGCCCGCGGGCGTGCCGGGCAGCCTGGCCAGCAACCCGGCCCCGCGCTCGGAGCCGGCCTCGGCGAGATAGCGCAGCCCGTCCGGCCCGGTCAGTTCGGTGAGGGCCAGGTCGAAACCGGCCCGCGCGGCGGGTCCGCTGCCGGTGGCGGCGCAGAAGCAGGTCGCGGCCGGCTCGGTGCAGTTGACCGCGACGACGAAGATCTGCTCCCGGCGCCGGGCGTAACGGCCGCCCGGTACGGTGAGGACCCGGTCGAGGACCGCGATGGCGCGCAGGTCGCAGGCGCGTACGCCGAGGAGGGCCAGTCGCGATGCCTCCTCCTCGGGCTCCCGGGCGACCGGGCCGCCGGGCTCGTCCCGGCGGGCCGTCCAGAGCGGCCGCCGGGGCGGATGCAGGTAGGACTTCCACGATCGCGGGCTCGCCGCGTGCGCGAAGGCGGCACCGTCGGCGCGGCGGCGGAGCCGGTAGCCGCCCGGCTCGACGTCGACCCCCCAGCCGTACGGCAGCTCGTCGGCCGACTCCAGCTCGTCGAGCCCGACCGTGCCGTCCCGCACGGTCGGGCCGACGACCCGGTAGCCGTCCTCGCGGAGCGCCACCACCAGAGGCTCCAGCGTGGTCAGCAGCAGCGGCCCGGTTCCCATGCTCCCAGCACAGCAGCGCGCACCCCGGCCGGGTCAGGGTCCGTCGGCCCACCGCCACGGGCCGATGGCCCTGGCTGAGCCGGCCGGCGCAGGGGCAGGGTCGTAGTGCGGGAAGGGAGACCAGATCATGGCTGGTGGGGTCAGAAGAATTCCTCGGCTCTCCGCCGAGGTCGTCGCCGAATGCCTGCGCACGGCGACGGCGGCGCCCTCCATCCACAACACCCAGCCATGGCTCTTCCGGGTACGCGGACGGGAAATCGAGGTATGGGCGGACCGGAGGCGTCAGCTTTCCGTGCTGGACCCGGACGGCCGGCAGATGTTCATCAGCCTGGGAGCCGCGATCTTCAATCTCCGGGTCGCGATGCTCACGCACGGCCGGATTCCGGTCCTGCATCTGCTGCCCGAGCCCGGCTCCCCGGAACTGGCCGCCCGGATCCAGGCCGGCCCCACGACCGCCCCGAGCGCCACGGCCGCAGTGCTGGCGGCGGCGATCCCCCGCCGCCACACCAACCGCCGTCCCTTCCAGGCCGCCGCCGTGCCCTGGCCGGTGCTGGACGACCTGATCAGCGCGGCGGCCGCGGAGGGCAGCCGGCTCACCGTCGCCGACCCGATCGTCCGGGACGCGATCCTCTCGCTCACCTCGGTCGGGGACGAACTGCTCAACCGGAGCCCGGCCTACCACGCCGAGCTGGCCGCGTGGGCCGGTGGCGGTCCGCGGCGCGACGGGATTCCGGCGTACGCGTTCCCGCCGCAGGACACGACCGGGCGGCTGCCGTTGCGCCGCTTCGGCCCGTCGTCCGGCTCGGACGCCTTCGAACGCCCTCCCACGCTCGTCCGGCTGACGACCAGCGGGGACATGCCCTACGACTGGATCCGCGCCGGACAGGCGATACAGCGGGTGCTGCTCACCGCGACCGCCCGGCGGCTGGACGCCTCCCCGATCAACCAGGCGCTGGAGGTGGCGGAGCTGCGACGCCTCGTCGGCGGCCAGGGTCACGCCCAGATGGTGCTCCGGATCGGGTACGGCGAACCGTCTCGCGGCACGCTACGCCGGGCACTCGTCGACGTTCTGGACGACGGCGAGTGGAGCCGGCGAGCCGGTGGTGGCCCCCGACCGCGCGACGAAGGCGGCCGGCGCGGTCGGCGTGGCCGCCCGCGTTCATCCCTGGCCGTGCTGTCGGCCGACGCCGTCGACAACGCTGTCGACTCCGAGTCGCTCCAGACGGGACTCGATCATGGGTCGGTGTCGCGGTGCCACGACGGCGGCCGGATCGCGTAGGACGGCGGCGCGGCGCCGGTTGCCCGGCCAGCCGGCGCAGCAGATCGTGTGTTTGCCGCCGGCGGCAGGGGGTAGTCGCGGGCGGCGCACCGGACGGGCCACCGGACCGGTCGGCCGGCACGACGCGCCCGGTCCCATCCGGGCCGCGTACGGTCCGGCGCCTCGGTCCTCCGGAGCCGCCCGGATCTCGGACCCACGGAGGTGACACGTGTCGGCAGCACGGACGGGGGTGCTGGCCCGAGCCGTCTGGGGCGGGGGCATGCTCCTGGCGCCCCGGCTGATGCTACGGATCCTGCACGGCGGCGTCGACGACCGGTCCGTGGCGATACTGCGTCTCCTCGGCACACGTCACCTGCTCCAGGCGGCCGTGACCGCGTGGTGTCCGACCCGACCGGTGTACGTGGCGGGCGCGGCGGTGGACGCCCTGCACGCGCTGAGCGCGGTGGCGCTGGCCGTGACGGACCGGCGGCAGCGCCCGCCCGCGCTCGCCGAAACCGCCCTGGCCGCCGCATGGATCGTCGTCGCGGTCCGGCCGGGCCGGGTCGCGGGCCCCCGGTGAGGGCGCCCGGCCGTCCCGGACCCTTCTGGCGGCTGGTGGCCGGAGGTTGGGCTTCGCCCGTGTCGGGGTGGCGACGGCAGCTTCGGCGCAGGTGGGGGTGGCGACGCGGGACCGCCTCCGAGCTGCTTCCGGCTCGGGTCGCCGCTTGGAGCAGCGCCGGGCGCAACTGATCGGCGGAGCCGAGGCGGGTCGCCGCGTGCGCCCGCGGCTACGTTCTGCGGCGTATCCGGCGGTACGGCGCCGGCCGGATGTCCGGCGGGTCCGGGCCGGGGATGGTGGCCGGATGAGACTTCCATCGCCCATTCTGCCCGGCACGCTCGCCACGATCTCCATGCTGCTGTCCGGCTCGTTGCTGCTCTCCGGCTCCGTGCCGCCGTCCGGCCCGGCCGCCGCAGGCACCGCCCCGGACGGCGACGCCGTCGTCGCGACGGCGGACGGTCCGGTCCGGGGTACGGTCACCGCCGACCACCGCATGTTCCAGGGCGTTCCCTACGCCGCACCGCCAATCGGTGAGCTGCGGCTGCGGTCACCGGAACCGACCGAACCGTGGACCGGGGTCCGGGACGCCACCCGCCCCGGGCCCATCTGCACCCAGTCGTACTCGTACCCGCCGGGCAGCCCGCCCGTGGTCGCCGGTGCCGAGGACTGCCTGTACCTGAACGTGCACGTCCCGCGTGGCGTCGCCGGGCCGATGCCCGTGCTGGTCTTCCTGCACGGCGGCAACTCCGGGGCCGGCAGCCGCTACGATCCCCGGCCGGTGACCGGGGCCGGCGGGGTCGTCGTCGTGACGGTCAACTACCGGCTGGGCGCCCTGGGCTTCCTCCGGCACGGGTCGCTGGACGACCCGTACGCCGGGAACTTCGCCCTCGCCGACCAGCAGGCGGCACTGCGCTGGGTGCGTACCAACATCGGGGCGTTCGGTGGCGACCCGCGCAACGTGACGCTCTGGGGTGAGTCGTACGGCGGCTTCGGTGTCTGTGCCCAGTTGGCCTCCCCGGCGGCGCGGGGACTCTTCGACAGGGCGATCGTGCAGAGCGCGCCGTGCGGCAACGACCTCGTCACCCGGGCGGAGGCCGACCGGCGCGGAGACCGGGCGGTCGGGGCCCTCGGCTGTGCCGACGCCGCCGACGTGGCGGCCTGCCTGCGACAGGTCCCCGCCGAGCGGGTCGCCACGCTGCCCAACACCCCCACCCACCAGCGGGAGATCGCGGCTTCCATGCCCTGGTTCTACACCGTCGGCACGCCGCCGCTGCCCCGGCAGCCCCTCGACGCCGCCCGCACCGGACGGGTGCACGCCGTGCCGCTGATCCACGGCGGCACCAGGGACGAGATGCGCGGAGTCGTCGCCACCCTGCTGGACATCGCCGAGACGCCGCTGACCGGGCAGCGGTACCGCCGGGTCGTCCACGACCTCTACGGCCGGGAGGCCGGCCGGATCCTCGCCCGGTACCCGGAGCACCGGTACGCCACACCCAGCCTCGCCCTGGCGACCCTGCAGACCGACGAGGGCCGGATGGTCGGCACCTGCGCCCAGCTCTCCTACAGCGAGGCGCACCGCCGGCTCGCTCCGGTCTACGCCTACGAGTTCGCCGAGGACTCCGGGAGGTCCGTCGGCGATCTGCCGCTCGGCGCCTCCCACGGCGACGACATCCCCTACTTCTTCGACAGTTTCCCGCAGCCGCAGTCGGTGCCACAGTCGGCGGCGCAGCCGCGGTCGACGTCGGGAACGGAGTCGCGGCCCGCGCCGGGCCCGGCAGGTCGGGAGGAACTCGCCACGGCCCTGGTCGAGCGGTGGACGGGCTTCGCCCGGACCGGCCGCCCCGCGTCGGACTGGCCGCCGTACCGGGCCGGCACCGCCCTCTCGCTCTCCGGCGGGCGGATCACGCCGGTGGACGTCGACCGCGCACACCGGTGCGGATTCTGGCACACCGTCCCGGCGCGCTGAACCGTGTGCTCCGTGCCAGGTGGGCTCCGCCGCTGGTCGCGGTGGCAGAAACCCGGCGCCGTCGGGCCGCCCGCCGTCAGGGGCGGGCGGCCCGGGTGCGGCAACCGGCCGGCTCAGGTGCGGAACGGTCCGGTGACGCAGTAGGTGATGCCGCCGGAGGAGGAGCCCGAGGTGCCGCGCTGGGACGAGAAGTACAGCCGGTTACCGGCGGGGGTGAAGGCGGGCCCGCAGATCTCCGACGAGCCCTGGCCGGTGATCCGCAGGAACACCGAGATCTTGTCGTCCGGCGTGATCATGCAGATCTCCATGTTTCCGCCGTCCTCGGCGACGTAGAGATCCCCGAAGCTGGAACCGGTGATGTTGTCGACGCCGGTCAGCGGCGCCGAGCCGGTGCTGACCAGGTTGTCGTCGTAGGCCAGCTCGTAGGTGCTGTTGCCGAGGTTGAGCTGCCAGACCCGGTTGTCGCCCTTGGTGGTGAACCACACGGTGTTGTCGGAGTAGTGGCATCCCTCGCCGCCGTTGAACGACTTGGCGCCGGAGACCTGCGACCGGGTCGCGGTCGGCGAGCCGTCCGGGTCGGGCACGGCGGCCCAACTGAACGAGCCGGAGGTACCGCTGCCGGCGACCAGCACCTCCAACCTGCCGCCGGAGAGGTTGCCCCAGGTGTCCGGGATGAACCGGTAGAACTTCCCGTTGCTCTCGTCCTCGGTCAGGTAGATGACCCGGCGGTCCGGGTCGGCGGCGGCGGCCTCGTGCTTGAACCGGCCCATCGCCGGGCGGACCACGGCGGTGCCGCCGAGCGGGTACGTCTCCCACACCCGCCCGCGGCTGACCTCCTCGCAGGAGAGCCAGGTGTTCCACGGCGTCTTGCCGCCCGCACAGTTGTTGTTGGTGCCGGAGAGGATCCGGGACGCGCCGACGACGGCTCCGCTGGAGTTGAAGAGGATCCGGGACGCACCGCCGCCGGAGCCGGCGCTGGTCTCGGAGTTCGACACGTAGATCCAGCCGCTGCCGTTGGCGAACACCGCCCCGCCGTCGGGCGCGTTGTGCCAGGTGTAGGAGGTGCCGGGCACGACCTGACCGGAACGGGCGATGATCTGGCTGGTGAAACCGGCGGGGAGCTGGATGCCGTGGCTGTTGGCCGACTGCAGCGGACCGTACGGGCCGGGCGCCGTCTGCGCCGGCGCGGCGTACGCCGCCGACCAGGTGGTGAACGGCAGCGCCACCGCACCGGCTCCGAGCACCGTGGCGCGGAGCATGTTGCGTCGATCCATTGTGGACCTCTCCTTCTGGGCAGGTCCGACGAACGTAACGACGTGTGCTGTCGCACAACCGGTAGGTAAGTGAACGGCCGCCGTCAAGGGATCGACGTTCTTTGCCGCGAAAAAATCCTCGGCGGGCGTGCATCGTTCGGGCGGGCCCCGACCGTTCCATCCTCGTGGGGAGGAGCGGCCGGTTGAGACCAGATGATGAGGAAGCGTTCCGCGAGTTCGTGGCGTCCCGGATGCCCGCGCTGCGGAAGCTGGCGTTCGTGACCTGCGGCGACTGGCATGCCGCGGAGGATGCCGTGGCGAACGCCCTGGCGAAGCTGTATCCACGCTGGGGACGCCTGGAACGGCCGGAGCTGTACGCCCAGACCATGGTGTTCCGGGCGGCGATCGACGAGACCCGCCGGCCCTGGTGGCGCCGCGAACGGTCCGCCGGCGACCGGATCCCGGAGGTCGCCCAGGCCGATCCCGCCGCCGCCACCGACGAACGCCTGAGGGTGCGGTCGGCGCTACTCGCCGTGCCAAAAGGGCAACGGGCAGTACTGGTGCTGCGGTTCTACCTCGGCATGACCGCCGAGGATGCCGCCGACGTGCTCGGCGTGCGGGCCGCGACGGTCAGGAGCCAGACGGCCAGAGGTCTGGCGAATCTACGGGCGGCGCTGGCCGCCGGAGGTGTGGTTGTCGATGACACGGCAGAACATGGAGGGCGTGCCGATGCGGGTGCGGGAGATGGTGGATCTGGTGGCGTCCGAGTCGCCACCACCGCGCTACACCGTTGACGAGATCGTCGAGTCGGGGCGGCGGGTCCAGCGCCGCCGACGGCAGCGCTGGGCCGCGTCCGGCGCGGCCGCCCTGGCGGTGCTCGGCGTCACGGCCGCGGTCGCCGTACCGTCGCTCGTTGGCGGAGCAGCGTCGCCGACGGTCGCCGCCGGCCAGGAGGACGCCACCGCGCTGACCGGCCAGCAGGCCGGCGCGGCCGGCGCCGCGTACACCTTCCCGGCCGGAGCCCGGCCCTTCACCTTCACCTTCGACGGTTACCAGGTCGGCCGGCTGCGGGTCGGGCAGCCGATCGACGTGTCGACCGCCTACGAACTCGCCCCGGTCTACGCGGACGGCTTCACCACCAACGACCGGGCGGTCGACCCGGATCAGCCGCCCGCCGCCGGGGGACCGACCCTCTACGCCTACCTCGCCGTCTACCGGCCCGGCGCCTACGACCCGGCGAAGCTCGCCGGAGCGCGGCAGGTCACCGTCGCCGGCCGGCCCGGGCTGGAGGCCAGCGGCCCGGGGCTCGGCAACATCGCGGTGACCCGGACCCTCGCCTGGCAGTACGACACCGACGGCTGGGCGGTGATCACCGCCCACTCCGGCGACGCCGACGCCCCGTCGGCGGACGAGTTGCGGCAACTCGCCGCCGGCCTGCGGGCCGGTACGCCGGAGGCGGCGAGGGTTCCGGTCACCCTGGGCTACGTGCCGTCCGGATACCACCTCACCGAGGTCGCGATGCACGCCATGACCGGCCTGAACGGGATCGCGAGCGCCAGGGACGGTGACCACGCCGGCCTGCTCCTCAGCCGGCCCGCCCTGCCGACGACCGGCCTCACCGAGCCGTACGGCGGTGTCGACGGCGCCGAGCCTCCGGGCAGCTTCCTCGTCTTCGTGCTGCCCGCCGCCAACTCCAACCAACCACCACAGTCGGCCGGAATCAGCTGCCGTGACGACTTCTGCAACCGGTGGGTCGAGGACGGCGCCGTGAAGGTGCAGGTGGTGAGCCGTGGCCCCGACGGCCTGCCGCAAGAGGAGATGACGAAGATCCTCGACGGGATCACCCTCGCGAACGTGCGCGACGACAGCACCTGGACCGAGGCGGGCGCCGCGATCTCCTGACGCGTCGCTCCGAGCGGGGGAACCGGCGTGGGACCGGTTCCCCCGCGACCGCCCGCCGCCGTCAGGGCTGCCCCGGGACGGGACACCCGTCAGGCGGTCAGCGCGATGTACTTCTCCTCCAGGAATTCGAGAATCCCCTCGGAACCACCCTCCCGGCCGAGGCCGCTCTGCTTGACCCCGCCGAACGGGGCGGCCGGGTCGCTGACCGCGCCCCGGTTGACCGCGACCATCCCCACCTCCAGGCGGCGGGCGACGGCGACCGCCTCCCGCTCCTCGCCGAAGACGTACGCCATCAGGCCGTAGATGGTGTCGTTCGCCATCCGCACCGCGTCGTCGACGTCGTCGAAGCGGACCACCGCGGTGACCGGCCCGAAGATCTCGGTGGTGGTGATCGTGGCACCGTGCTCGACGCCGGTGAGCAGGGTCGCGTCGTAGAAGGCGCCGTCGGTCGAGGCGTGCCCGCCGCGCCGCAGCGTCGCCCCCTCCGCCAGGGCGGTCCCGACCAGGGCCGCCACCTTGTCGCGCTCCGGCACCGAGACGAGGGCGCCGAGGTCGTTCGCACGGTCCCGCCCGGGGCCGACCGCCAGCGCGGCGAGGGCGGCATCCATCCGCGCGACGAACTCGTCGTGCAGTGAGCTGTGCACGTAGAAGCGGTTGGCGGCGGTGCAGGCCGAGCCGCCGTTACGCATCTTGGCCAGCAGCGCGCCGGCCACCGTGGCGTCCAGGTCCGCGCCGGGCAGCACGATGAGCGGGGCGTTGCCGCCGAGCTCCATGGACGTGCTGACCACGCTCTCGGCGCAGGCGTGCAGGAGTTGCCGGCCGACCTCGGTGGAGCCGGTGAAGGAGAGCTTCCGGACCTCCGGACGGTCGATCATTCGCTGCACCGGCGGGCCGGTCGGCACCGGAGTCACCAGGTTCACCACGCCCCGGGGTACGCCGGCCCGACGCAGCACCTCGACGATGTAGGCGGCGGTGAGCGGGGTCTCCCGGGCGGGCTTGAGGATCGCCGTGCAGCCGGCGGCCAGTGCCGGGGCGAGCTTGCGGGTCGCCATCGCGGCGGGGAAGTTCCAGGGCGTGATGAGCAGCGACACCCCGATCGGCTGCCGGTCGACCAGGATCCGCTTGTCCCCGGCCGGCGAGAGCCGGTACTCCCCCGGCACCCGCACCGCCTCCTCGGCGAACCAGCGGAAGAACTCCTTCGCGTAGTCCGCCTCGGCCACCGCGTCCGGCCAGGCCTTGCCGTTCTCCCGCACCATCAGGTCGGCAAGGGTCTCGACCTCGGCCGTGAGGATCTCGTAGGCGGCGCGGAGCAGTTCGCCGCGTTCGCGCGGGGCGGTGGCCGCCCACCGCGGCTGCGCGGCCGCCGCCGCGTCGACGGCGGCCATGCAGTCGCGCTCCTCCGCGACGGCGAAGCGGGCGATGGTGGAGAGGTCGGCGGGGTCGACGACGTCGAAGCGCCGGTCGTCCGCACCCGGCCGCCACGCGCCGTCGATGAACAGGTCGGTGTGCAGGGTCACGTCAGGCTCCGTTCCGTCAGCATGTGGTCATGGATGCACCGGCGATCCGGGCATGGAGCTCCCTTCCCGGGCACATGCCGCGTTCACCCAGGTGGGCAGGGGTGCGACAGGACCGCGAAGCCGACCAGACGTTTGAGCTGATAGTCATACCATCATACAATCAGTCGAACTCCTAGCCGGACGAGGTGTCGATGACCGATCCGCAACACGAGCTGGCGGCCGCCCAGCCGGACGCGTTCGACCGCCTGCTGCGCGGCGCCGTCGACGTACACGTGCACGGCCAGCCGGACCTGTCGGCGGGGCTGCGGAACCGCGGCGACGACCTCGCGGTGGCCCGGCTGGCGCACGCGTACGGCATGTCGGGGTGGGTCCTCAAGTCCCACCTCTGGGCCACCACCGATCGCGCCCGCTCCCTGCGACAGGCGATGGCCGGGACCGGGTTCACGGTGCACGGCAGCATCACCCTGAACCCGCCGGTCGGTGGCCTGGAGCCCAGCGTCGTCGAACTCGCCGCCGCGCACGGTGCCCGGGTGGTCTTCCTGCCGACCTGGGGCGGTGCCGCCGACCTCGGTCGCGGCGGATACATCAGCACGCTGCTCGGGCGCGTCTCGCCCTCCTTCGCCGAATACCAGGCCCGGACGGCGATCACCCTCCGCGACCCGGGCGGCGCCCTCTCCGGCCGGACGCGGACCGTCGTCGACGCCTGTCACGCGCTCGGCCTCGCCCTGGCCACCGGACACGCCTCGGTCGAGGAGAGCCTCGCGGTCGCCGCGTACTGCGCCGGGGTCGGGCAGCGGCTGCTCGTCACCCACCCGCTGCACTACACGACGGATCCGGCGCTGCTGCGCGAGTTCGCCGCGACCGGCGCGTACCTCGAATTCTGCAACGCCCCGCTGGTGCACCCGGACGGGCACCTGAGCATCCGGGACGTGGACCGGGCGCTGCACGCCGTCGGGCCGGAGCGGGCGATCCTCACCACGGACGTCTTCTCCCGCTGGGTGCCGCCCGAGCCGGAGTGCCTGCGCATGTTCGTCGAACAGTTGGCCTATCTCGGCTGGACCGCCGAGCAGATCGGCACGATGGTGACCACCAATCCCCGCGCGTTCCTGGGAGACGAGGCATGAGAGTCGACGACGTCGATCCGGCGGAGATGGACCCCGCCCAGCTGGCCCTCTACGAGCACTACACCACCGGGCAGCGGGTCGCGCCGGAGAGCCCGTTCTCGCTCGTCGACCCGGACGGTCGGCTCCAGGGCCCACCGGCGGTCTGGATCCTCAGCCCGACCTTCGGGCACGCGCTGCAACAGATCGGCGCCGCCGTCCGGTTCGGTTCCCAGCTGCCCGCCCGGGCCCGGGAGATCGCGATCCTGCTCGTCGGCCACCACCACCGCAGCGCCTTCGAGCTCTACGCGCACAGCCGCGCCGGGCGGGCCGCCGGCCTCACCGAGGCCGACCTCGCGGCCCTGGCCGACGGCCGGGAACCGGCCGGGCTCTCCGAGGTGGAGACCTGCGTCCTCCGGACGACCCGGGCGGTGCTCGACCGGGGCACCCTGGACGAGGAGGAGTTCCGCGACGCGGTCGGCCCGCTCGGCGAGCCGGGGCTGCTCGAACTGGTCACCATCGTCGGCTACTACAACATGGTGGCCTGGCAGCTCGCCGTCTTCGACGTCCGGCCGCCGGGTGCCGGCTCGTGAACTGGTCCATCTGGATCCTCGAGTACGGCTACGTCGCGCGCTTCCCCGCCAGCAACCTCTTCGCCGCCCAGCCGAACGAGGGTCACCGGCGGATGCCGTACTGCTTCGGCCTGCTGCGCTCGGCGGACCGGTGCGTACTGGTGGACACCGGCTTCGCCGACCCGGCGATCCACGACCGGCTCACCGCCAAGTACGGCGAGACCCGCTGGCGCGACCCGGTCGACGTGCTCGCCCGGGTCGGGGGACGGGCCGAGGAGGTCGACACCGTCCTGCTGACCCACAACCACTTCGACCACGCCGGCCGCGTCGACGCGTTCGACGCGGCGCACGTGCACATCCAGCGGCGGGAGATCGAGAGCTACCTCGCCGCCACCGCCCGGCCCGCCCGGTTCGAGTTCCTGACCCGCTCCTGCCAGGCGGACCTGCCGCAGCAACTCGCCACCCGCCCGGCGACGCTCGTCGACGGGGTGGCCGAGGTCGCCGACGGCGTCGAGCTGCGGCCGGCGCACGACACCCACACCGCCGGCTCGCAGCTGGTCGCGGTGACGAACGACGCGGACGGCACCTGGGTCTTCGCCGGGGACAACGTCTACAGCTACGAGAACCTGGAGGGCATCGGAGGCGACGGCGTGCTCGCCCCGATCGCGATGACCACCGGCAGCGCCGCCGCCTGGCTCGACTTCGCCGACGACCTGCTGGCCGGCGTCGGCGGGGAGACCCGGCGGATCCTGCCGTTCCACGAGGCGGCCGTCTGGGACCGCTTCCCGTCGACGGTCTTCGACGACGGCCTGCACGTCGCGGAGGTGTCGCTGGCCGGTGGGCACCCCAGCGTGGTGTCCGCCGGCCGGTGGGCACCCTGACGCGGTGCCCACCGGGCGGGCACTCTAGCGTGGTGTCCGCAGGCCCAGCCGGGCGATGAGCCGGGTGGCGATGGCGTAACTGAGGTGGCCGCCCGGCCACTGCGTCACGTTGTGCCCCGCCGGGTCGTGGTAGTAGTTGTGGCAGCCGGAGTTCATCGCCGAGGCGTGGCTGGACATCCGCCGGTCGATCCAGGCGAGGAAGCGGCGCATCACGTCCGGCGAGGTGTCGACACGGCGCCGCCGGCTGCGCTCCAGCCGCCGCACGGTCCGCACCAGGACCTCGGCCTGCCGTTCGAGCTGGGCGATGATCGAGACCCCGCCGTTGGTGTTCGGGCCGTAGAGGATGAAGAAGTTGGGAAAGCCCGGCACCGTGATGCCCAGGAAGGCGGAGGCGCGCTCCCGCCAGGCGTCGTGGATGCTGCGCCCCTCGCGGCCCTTGACGTCGAGGCTGGCCAGGAACCTCGTCGGCTGGAAGCCGGTGCTGAGGACCAGTACGTCGACGTCCCGGGCGGTGCCGGTGGCGTCGACCACCCCGGTCGGGGTCACCCGGCGCACCGCGTGCGGCACCAGTTCCACGTTGTCGCGGTTGAGCGAGGGATAGAAGGTGGAGGAGATGACCGGCCGCTTGCAGCCCCAGGGATAGTCCGGGGTGACCGCCGCCCGGGTCGCCGGGTCGGCGACGGTGTCGGCGATGAACCGCTCGCAGACCGCCCGCATCCGCCGCTGCCGGCGGGAGCCGACGTCGTAGCCCTTGAACCGCTGGTTTCCCTGGTGGAAGAGCCAGGCCCGGTGCAGCCGCTGGGCCAGCGGCAGGTGGCGATAGACCCACCGCTCGCGCGGGCTGTACTCCCGCTCGTTCTTCGGTTCGATCCAGCCGGGCTCGCGCTGGAAGACGTGGACCTGCCCGGCGGTGGGCGCGATCGCCGGGACGATCTGCACGGCGGTCGAGCCGGTGCCGACCACCGCGACGGACTTGCCGGTGAGGTCGTGCTCCTCCCAGCGCGAGGTGTGGAAGCAGGGGCCGGTGAAGGTCTCCAGCCCCGGCCAGTCGGGATAGCGGGGCACGTTGAGCAGGCCCAGCGCGGAGACGACGACGTCGAACTCCTCGCTCTCGCCATGCTCGGTCCGTAGCCGGTAGGAGTTGGTGGACTCCTCCCAGACCAGGTCGGTGACCCGGGTGTTCAGCCGCAGGTGCGGGGCGAGCCCGAAGCGCTGCACCACGTGCTCGGCGTAGGCGAGCAGTTCCGGCTGGGTGGCGTGGCTGCGCGGCCAGTCGTACTTGAGGAACGAGAAGGAGTACGCGTGCGACGGCACGTCGACCTCGCACCCGGGGTACCGGTTGTCGTACCAGGTGCCGCCGACCCCGGCGGACTGTTCGAAGATGACGACGGTGGCCGAGGTGCGCCTGCGGAGCTTGACCGCGGCGGCGATGCCGCCCAGCCCGGCGCCGATGATGGCCACCCGGATCGGCCCGCGCCCGTCCTTCCTCGGCTCCCCGCCGCTCACCGGCTCTCCGCCCGTCACCGGCTCTCCGGCGCCGGGTAGTCGTCGGCGTTGAAGACCCAGCCCTCCATCGCCGAGAAGTCGGCGCGCGGCGGGCAGAAGACGTCGATCAGATGGTTGGTCTCCGGGTCGACCGCCTCGCTGGTGTGCAGCGAGGGCGGCGGGATCACGGTGACCGCCGGGGCGAGCACCCGCTCGTGTTCGTCCTCGCGCCAGTTGGCCCTGTTGGTGGTCCACGGCCACCTGATGTGGTGCACGTACTCCCCCGCCAGCACGATCGAGCACTGCTCGAAGTCGTCGTGCTTGTGCGGCGAGAGCTTCGACGGGTCGCGCGGCCCCTGCTTCGGGTCGATGAAGTTGACCATGAACGTGGTGCAGCGGTAGAGCCGGAACGGCGGGTTCGCCAGCGGCGGCACGGTCAGGTCGTAGCTGCGGACGCGGTAGCCGCCGACCGGATCGGGCCACGGCCGGAACGGGGGGATGTTCTCGTGCGGCTCGGCGTAGGAGTCGGCGTTGGCGGCGAGCGCGGCGACGTCGTCCGACCGGGTGGTCAGCAGCCGCAGCACCCGGCCCTGCCCGGTGACCGTCACCGAACTGTCACCCGGCGGCACCACCAGCATGGTGCGGCCGGTCACCGAGACCTCCTCGCCGGGTGCCCGGACGGTCGCGCCGAGGCCGTCGTCGGCGAGCAGCACCACGTACTCGTCCGGCTGGGCGGTGCGGGTGAAGGTGGCGGTGCCGTCGAGTTCGGAGTACCCGACGACGAAGTTCTGGCCGCGCGCGTACCAGGTGGAGATCTCGTCGGTCTTCTCCACCGGGGGCAGGTCGCGGAACCTCACGTGCTCGGAGCCGGAGAACCGCTCGGGCGCGGTGGCCGTCGCGGTGCTCGACGGCAGGGTGGAGCGCAGATCGCTGTTGTCGTAGGCCATGGGGCCTCCCTCAGGCGAATCGGCTGCGGAGGTCGGCGACGGCGGACGCCGCGGCACTCCTCAGCAGGCTGGTGTCGTTGCTGACCATCACGTACCGGAAGCCGCGCTCGGCGGCCGCGTGCGCCTGGGCGGCGGTCTGCACGGCGGTGCCGGCCGGCACCCCGCGCTGCCGCGCGGCGGCGAGCAGCCGGTCGACCAGTTTCTGGATCCCGGTGTCCGACTGCGGCAGGCCGGAGGAGAGTTGCAGGTCACCCATGCCGAGGAAGACGCCGTTGAGCCCGACCACGTCGAGAATCTCGTCGACCGCCTCGATCGCGGCCCGCTCCTCGAGCTGGACCGCGCGCATCACCTCCTCGTCGCCGAAGCGCAGGTACTCCTCCCGGGGGGTGCCGCCCCACCGGCCGGCCCGGGAGGTGGTGCCGAGGCCCCGGTCGCCGCCGGGGGCGAAGAGCATCTGCCGGACCGCGGCCCCGGCCTCCGCCACGGAGGTGACCCGGGGCACCAGGATCCCGTCCACCCCGACGTCGAGCAGCCGCTGCAGGTGGCTGCCGCTACGGTCGGGGACGCGGACCAGGACCGACATGCCGGCCCCCTGCGCCACCACCGTCGCCTGGTAGGCGAACTCGAAGGTGAGCGGCGCGTGTTCCTGGTCGATCACGATGAAGTCGAACCCGGCGTCGGCCAGGATCTCCACCGGCTCGAGCGCCGGAATCTTGACCCAGGTGCCGACCAGGCACCGGTCGGCACTGGCCAACCTACGGGCGAAGCCCAACCGCGCCATAACGCTCCTCACAAGGGTTTTTGGGTTTCGAGAATGTAGCATCGTCATACGATCTGAGACAACGGTACGCCGTCGCGGACGCCTCTGCCCCACGGGCCTGCCCCGTGGGTACGATGTCAGGCACGACGTGCCGGACGAGCGTGGCCAGGGAGGGCGACGGTGACCCGAGCCAATACCTTGCGCGTGGAACGCACCCCGGCGCTCATCCGCTCGCAGGTCCTGGAAAACCTGCGCCAGGCGATCCTCGACCGCCGGCTCGCACCGGGCCAGCGCCTGATCGAGCGTGAGCTGGTGGAACTCACCGGCGTCTCCCGCACCAGCGTCCGCGAGGCGCTCCGCGAGCTGGCCGCCGAGGGGCTGGTCACCGCGATCCCCAACAAGGGCACGATCGTCACCAGCGTCAGCGCCGAGGAGGCGCGCCAGCTCTATCAGGTGCGCTCGGTGCTGGAGGCACTGGCCGGCCGGCTCTTCGTCGCGCACGCCAGCGCCGCCCAGCGCCGGGCGCTGGTCCGCGCACTGGACCGGGTCGACCGGCTGGCGGCGTCGGGAGCGCCGATCCTGACCGCGAAGGACGCCTTCTACGACGTGCTCTTCGAGGGCGGCGGCAACCTCGCGCTGCGGTCGGTGGTCGGCAGCCTGCATGCGCGGGTGAGCGTGCTGCGGTCGCTGTCGCTGTCGGTGCCGGGCCGGCTCGAACACAGCGTCGCCGAGCTGCACGCGATCGTCGACGCCGTGGTGGCCGGCGACGCCGACGCCGCCGCGGCGGCCTGCGCCCGGCACGTCGAGGAGGCCGGTCGCGCCGGGCTGGCCGCTCTCTCCGAGCAGGACGGCGGCTGACCGCCACCCCCGGTTTCCCTGGTCGTCGACTTCCACCGCTTCCGCCGACTCCGCAAAATTGTATGATGGTCGTACGCTTCGCCTCCTCATCGACCTCAGACAGGAGCGGTACATGACCTCTGACCAGAGCCGGCTCGAACGCGGCAACCAGGTCCGGCGTGAGGTGCTCGGCGACGCCCACGTGGACCGGTCGCTGAAGCAGGCCACCGACTTCACCCGGCTGGTGCAGGAGTACGTGACGGCGAGCTGCTGGGGCGACGTCTGGTCCCGCCCCGGGCTCGACCGGCGCACCCGCAGCCTGCTCAACCTCGCGATGCTGACCGCGCTGAACCGCCCGCACGAGTTCTCGGTGCACGTCCGGGGCGCGCTCCGCAACGGTTGCACCGAGACGGAGATCCAGGAGGTGCTGCTGCAGACCGCCGCGTACTGCGGCGCACCCGCCGCGCTCGAGTCGTTCCGGCTGGCCGCGCGGGTCCTCGACGAGGTGCGGCAGGAGTCGGCCACCGCCGACGGCGCGCCGGTCGGGATCACGGCCGGGTGACCCGGCGGACCGCCGCCCGGGTCGTCGCCGACATGCTCGACGGCTACGGGGTGACACACGTCTTCTCGGTACCCGCGATCCTCCGCCGCACCATGGCCGAGCTGGAGCTGCACCATCCGCACATCGCCCGGGTGGTGACGCACGGCGAGAAGTCCGCCGCCTACATGGCCGACGGCTACGCCCGGGTCTCGCACCGGCCCGGGATCGTCGCGGCGCAGGTGGTCGGGGCGTTGAACCTCGCCGCCGGCCTGCGCGAGCCCTTCCTGGCCGGCTCCCCGGTGGTCGCCCTGACCGGCGGCCGGTCGCCGGCGACCAAGTTCCGCCGGGTCTACCAGGAGATCGACGACCTGCCCGCGTTCGAGCCGGTCACGAAGTTCAACGGCACGATCGACGACGCCGACCGCTTCCCCGACATGCTCCGGCACGCGTTCCGGGTGGCCACCACCGGCGCGCCCGGCCCGGTCCACCTCCAGGTGCAGGGCAACGAGGGGCAGCTCGACACGGCGGAGACCGACGCCGAGCCGATCGTGGAGCGCCGGTTCGCCCAAGTGCCGCCGGTACGCCCGGCCCCCGACGACGACGCCGTGGCGGCGGTGCTGCGGCTGCTCGCCGAGGCGCGCCGCCCGGTCCTGGTCGCCGGTGGCGGGGTGCGCTCCTCCCGGGCCGGCGCCGAACTGGTGGCGCTGGCCGAGGCGCTGCGCATCCCGGTCGCCACCTCGGCGAACGGCAAGGACACCGTCCCCGGCACCCACCCGCTCTGCGCCGGGGTGGTCGGGACGTACTCGCGGGAGTGCGCCAACCGGGTGGTCGCCCGCGCCGACCTGGTCTGTTTCGTCGGCACCGGGACCGGGAGCATGACCACGCACTTCTGGGCCGTACCCCCGGTCGGCACCGCGGCGGTCCAGATCGACCTGGAGCCGGCGCAGCTCGGGCGCAACTACCCGCTGCGCGCCTGGATCGCCGCCGACGCCCGGGCCGCGCTCGGCCGGATGCTGGCCCTGGCCGCCGGGCAGCCCCAGCCGGACCGCACGGCGTGGCTGACCGAGGTGGACCGGCTGAAGGCGGAGTGGCGGGACCGCTACCGCGAGGTGCTGACCAGCGACGCCGTGCCGGTCCGGCCGGAACGCATCTGCGCCGAGCTGACCGCCGGGCTGCCCGGCGACGCCGTCCTGGTGGTCGACACCGGTCACGCCGGGATGTGGATGGCCCAGTTCCACGACACCACCTCGGCGGAGCAGGGCTACCTGCGCAGCGCCGGCCATCTGGGCTGGGCGTTCTCCGCGGGGGTGGGCGCGAAGTGCGCCGCACCCGACCGGCCGGTGGTGGTCTTCACCGGCGACGCTGGCCTCTACTACCACCTCGGGGAGATCGAGACCGCCGTCCGGCGGGGGGTCAACCTGGTCACCGTGGTCAACAACAACCATGGCGGCAACCAGAGCAGGCGCGGCTTCGACCGGGCCTACGGCGGTCGGGCGACCGAGCAGGCCCGGGAGCTGTGGACCTACCACGACGTCGACTTCGCCCGGATCGCCGAGGAGATGGGTGCGCTCGGCATCCGGGTGGACCGGCCGGGCGACCTGGCGGGCGCCCTCGACCGGGCGCTGCACGCCGGGCGTCCGGTGGTGGTCGATGTGCACACCGACATCGGGGTGGCCGCTCCGCTGCCGGTCGGCTGAGCGGCAGCCGCACCGCCCGGTTGCCCCGAGCCGCGCCGCCGGGCCGAGGAGCGGCCCCGCCGCCCGGTTGAAGAGCGGTCGCGCCGGTCGGCGAGCGTCAGGCGTCGCCGTAGAGCGAGCGGTCGTAGGCGGCGAAGTCCCAGGCGCCCGCGCCGCCGGAGGGCCGGACGGTGCTCACGATGCTCGCGCCGCCGTCGACCGAGACCACTTCGCCGGTCAGGTAGCCGGCGTCGTCGCTGAACAGGAAGGCCACCACCCCGGCGATCTCGTCGCCGGTGCCGGCCCGGCGCAGCGGCGTGCTGCCGGCCCGCCGGGACATGTCGTCCCGGCCGCCGGCCACCTCCGGCGTCGCGGCGAAGAGGTCGGTGGGCACGATGCCCGGCGCGACCGCGTTCACCCGTATCCCGAGCGGGCCGCCGTACATGGCCGCGCCGCGCAGGATGCCGAGCACGGCGTGCTTGGACGTCTGGTACGCCAGCAGGTCCGCGCTGCCCCGCAGGCTGCCGATGGAGCCGGTGAGCACGACGCTCCCGCCCCCGCCCTGCTCGGCGAAGCGGCGGAAGGCCGCCCGGACACCGAGGAAGACGCCGCGGACGTTCACCGCCATGACCCGGTCGAACTCGGCCACGGTCAGCTCGGGCAGCGTGGCGAACGAGCCGGGTATGCCGGCGTTGAGGTGGTGCAGGTCGAGCCGGCCGAACCGGTCGACGGCGGCCCGCACGTACGCCGCCACGCCCTCCTCGGTCGAGACGTCGGCGACCACCCAGCTCCCCTCGGTGGCGAGCGACTCCACGACCTTGCGCGCGCCGGCCTCGTCGGTGTCGACCGCGACGACGTGAGCGCCCTCCTCGGCGAGGCGCCGCGCGGTGGCCGCGCCGATGCCGCCGGCCGCACCGGTGACCACCGCGACCTTCCCGGCAAGTCCGCGCATGTCGACCTCCGATCCATCCCCATGGATTGTCTGGCAATCATACAATCATGCCACGCCGGGGCGCCGTCGCGCATCCCCCCGGATTTAACTTCCGGGAAGTAGGGCGGAAATCTCTCTGGGCCCTTGACATGCGTCGGGAGGGGTCACCAAGATTCGTCGGTACCGGATAGCCGGATGGATGCCCCGCAATGCGGGACAGGCCCGGGCGAGCGAAGGAGGTACGGCATGGAGATTGCCAGCGGAGACCTCCAGGTCGTCGCGCGGGTCGCCCAACTGCTCCGGCTGCTCACGGCCAACGACACCATCGACCTGGTGTCCGCCGCCGAGGAGCTGGGCGTCGGCAAGTCCACCGCCCACCGTTACCTGGCGTCGATGGAGAACCACGGTCTCCTGCAACGCCGCGACCGCAACCGCTACGAGTTCGGCGTCCTCCTCGCCGAGTTGGGCACGATGGCCCTGTCCCGGCTCGGCGTGGTCGACCTGGCCGGTCCGGTGATGGAGGACATCAGCGCGCACGTCCGGCACACGGTCGTGCTCAGCGTCTGGAACGGCACCTGCCCCGTGGTGGCGAAGGTGCGGGAGGACAGCAGCCGTACGGCACACGTCTCGATCGCGGTCGGCAGCCAGCTCGGGCCGAACGCGGCCCAGACCGTGGTCTTCTGGGCCTTCCGGGAGCAGTCGTACTACCGGTTCCGCCGGGGGACACCACCGGTGAACGCGACCGAGGCGGAACTGGCGGAGGTCCGGCGGACCGGCATCGCGGTCCGGAAGAGTCCCCGGGACGGCGTCAGCGCGGTGGCGACCCCGGTCCGTGGTCCGGGCGGCCAGGTCGTGGCGACGCTGGCCGTCGTCGACATCGCGCAGTTCGTGCCCGAGGAGACCGACAGTCCGGTGGCGCGCGCCCTGTTGGCGGGCGCCGTGACGATCAGCCGGCGGATGGTCAATCCGCTCGACGGCGGGGCCGACTGACGCCGGAGCGCACCGGCGGGGGCCGGGGCAGGTAGGCGGGACGGAGCGACCGGGGTCGACGTCCCCGATGGACATCGTTGGGTGGATACAGGACGACGCTTTTAACTAGAAAAGGCGATAAATATGAAGAAATCCCTATTCTTCACTACGATAGCGGTCGGTGCCCTGCTGGTCTCGGGTTGCGGGGTGGGCGGTGGCTCCGGCGACTCGGGCACGAAGAGCCTGACCTGGGCCAGCACCGGCGGCCAGTTCCAGGAGGACGAGAAGAAGGCCCTGCAGGAGCCCTTCACCGCCAAGACCGGCACGACGTTCACCAACGTCAGCCCGGCCGAGCAGGCACAGGTGCGCGCGATGGTGAGCTCCGGCAAGACCATCTGGGATCTGGCGAACATGAGCTGGATCTACGCCGGAGCCTACTGCGGCGAGCTGTTCGAGAAGCTGGACGACCCGGCCCTCGACCGCGGCAAGTTCCCCGAGGGGACCACCGGCGACTGCTTCGTCCCCACCTACCGGTACGCCAACATCTTCAGCTACAACGCCGACATGTACCCAGGTGAGAAGCCGACGAAGATCGAGGACTTCTTCGACGTACAGCGTTTCCCGGGCAAGCGGGTCGTCTACGACTACCCCAAGGCCGGCCTGATGGAGGCCGCGCTGGTCGCCGACGGCGTGCCGGCCGAGCAGGTCTACCCGATCGACGTCGACCGGGCCCTGAAGAAGATCGACACGATCAAGAGCTCGCTGGTCTTCGCCCCCAGCTACGGCGCCATCCAGCAGATGCTGGTGGACAAGCAGGCCAGCATGGTCCTCACGGTGACGGCGCGGACGATCGTCTCGGCGCAGAGCGGCGCCAACCTCGTGCCGGTCTGGGACTTCAACACCACCGACATCGGCGCGCTGGTGATCCCGAAGGGCACCCCGAACAAGCAGCTCGCCCAGGAGATGCTCGCCTTCGTCACCGAGCCCGAGCAGGCCGTCGCGTACGCCAAGCTGACCGGCACCGCGCCCGCCCGGCCCGACGTCGACCTCGACTCGGTCGGCTACACCGAGCAGCAGAAGACGTTCAACGCCTTCCTGCCGGACCGGGGCACCACCGTCGAGCAGGACAAGCAGTGGTGGATCGACAACACCGACGCGCTGGTCAAGCGGTGGACCAGCTGGAAGGTCGGCTGAGCATGTCGGCTCCGACAGCCACGGCCGGGGCGCCCGTCGCGCGCCCCGGCCCGGCGGCCTGGCTCGGCCGGGCGCACGCCACCGGATGGCTGCTGCTCCTGCCGTCGCTGGTCGCGCTGGCGCTCCTCTTCGTGCTGCCCCTGGCGAACGTCGTCCTGGACAGCTTCACCGAGCCGAGCCTCGGGCTGGGCAACTACGCCTCGCTCTTCACCGACGGCTACACCCTGCGGGTGCTCGGCAGGACCCTGCTCGTCGCGCTGGTGGTCGCCGTCGTCGGGGTGCTGCTGGCCTACCCGTACGCGTACGCGATGACCCTGGTCGGACCGACCATGCGGGCCGTACTGGTGACCGTGGTGCTCGTCCCGTTCTGGACGAGCATGCTGGCCCGCAACTTCGCCTGGCTGGTCCTGATGCAGGACGGCGGCGCGATCGCGCAGCTGCTGCGCCCGTTCGGGCTCGGCGACGTTGCCCTGCTCGGCACCTCGCTGGCGGTCGGCATCTCGATGACCCAGGTGCTGCTCCCCTTCCTCGTGCTGCCGATGTACAGCGCGATGGAGCAGATCGACGGGCGGCTGGTGGCGGCCGGGCAGAGCCTCGGCGCGCCCCGGGCCCGCGCCTTCCGCCGGGTCTACCTGCCGCTCTCCACCCCGGGCGTCGTCGCCGGGATGTCCCTGGTCTTCGTGCTGGCGCTGGGCTTCTACGTCACGCCGGCCCTGCTCGGCTCCACCCGCAGCGCGATGATCGCCCAGGTGATCAACGTGCGTACCAAGGAACTGCTCGACTTCGGCGGGGCCGGCGCGATGGGCATCTTCCTGCTCGCCGTCGTGCTCGTCGTGCTCGGGCTCAGTCGCCGGCTGGCCGGGCAGAACGTCGCGACGGTCGCGGGCGTCGGCCACTCGACCCGGCACAGTGCCGGCGGGGAGCGCTCCTCCGAGGTACGCCCCTGGCTCCGGGTGCACACCACGATCGTCGCGATCATCCTGGTGGCGCCGACGCTCGTGGTCATCCCGATGAGCTTCTCCTCGGCGGAGACCTTCCGGTTCCCGCCCGACGGCTGGTCGTGGCGGTGGTACCAGCAGCTCTTCACCTCGCCGGAGTGGAGCGCCGCGATCCTCAACAGCCTCCAGGTCGGCATCTACACCGCGATCTTCGCCACCGTGCTCGGCACCACGGCGGCGTTCGGCCTGACCCGGCTCGGCCCGCGCTGGCGGGGCGTGCTCAACGGCTTCCTGCTCTCGCCGATCATCGTCCCGCACATCCTCGTCGCCCTGGTGGTCTTCTCCGCGTTCCTGCGGCTGGGCCTGAACGGCACGCTCATCGGGATCATCCTGGCGCACACCGCGATGGCGCTGCCCTTCGTGGTGATCGCGGTGACCGCCCGGTTGCAGGGGATGGACCACCGGCTCAGCGGGGTGGCGGCGAGCCTCGGCGCGAACCCGGTCTCGGCGTTCCGGCGGGTGACCTTCCCGCTCGTGCTGCCCGGCATCCTCTCCGGAGCCGTCCTCGCCTTCGTGACGTCGCTGGACGAGGTGGTCATCGCCCTGTTCCTGCAGGCACCCGGGGCGGTCACGCTCCCGGTCCAGATGTTCAACAGCGTCACCGTCCAGATCGACCCGACGATCTCCGCCGCGTCGAGCCTGATGGTCGTCCTGGTCAGTGTCCCCATCCTGCTCGCCCAGATCGTCGGCGTGCGGCGCGGAAGGAAAGGTAACCGGTGAGATCTCCGATCAGGCAGCAGACGTCGGGCCCGCCGACGACCACGACCGCCCCGCCCGCATCGGCGGCACCGTCGAGTGCGGCGACGCCGCCGATCGGCGCCAGCGGCGGCCGGGTCGAACTGGTGGACCTCTGCAAGAGGTACGGGGCCGGGGAGCGGCCCGCCGTGGACCACGTCGACCTCGACATCGAGCCGGGCGAGTTCATCACCCTGCTCGGGCCGAGCGGCTCGGGCAAGACCACCACGCTCAACATGATCGTCGGCTTCACCGAGCCGACCTCGGGTCGCATCCTGCTCAACGGCCGCGACATCACCCGGATGCCGGCGCACCGGCGCAACTTCGGCATGGTCTTCCAGAACTACGCCCTCTTCCCCCACCTCACGGTGGCGCAGAACGTGGCCTTCCCGCTGCGGGAGCGCAAGGTCCCGGCGGCCGAGACGGCCCGGCTGGTCGGCGGGGCGCTGGACCTGGTCGACCTGGCCGGCATGGAGAACCGGCGCCCGCACGAGCTCTCCGGCGGGCAGCAGCAGCGGGTCGCGCTGGCCCGGGCCGTGGTCTTCTCCCCCAGCGTGCTGCTGCTCGACGAGCCGCTCAGCGCGCTGGACCGCAAGCTCCGGCAGTCGCTCCAGCGCGAGATCAAGCGGCTGCACGACGAGTTGGGGCTCACCTTCGTCTTCGTCACCCACGACCAGGACGAGGCGATGACGCTCTCGGACCGGATCGCCATCTTCGACCACGGCCGGATCGTCGCGCTCGGCACGCCGGCCGACCTCTACCACCGGCCCACCACGCAGTTCGTCGCGCGGTTCCTCGGCGAGTCCACCGTCTTCGCCGGCCGCCACCGCTCGGCCGACGTCTACGAGTGGCACGACCGCAAGTGGGCCGTCGAGGAGCAGGTGCCGGGCGGCGAGGAGCGGGCGCTGGTCGTACGCCCGGAACGCATGCGGCTCGCCCCCGACGAGGAGTCGGTGCCGTCCGGCAGCAACGCCGCACCGGCGACCGTCACCGACGTCTCCTTCTACGGCACCTACTACCGGATCGAGCTCGCCTTCGGGGACGGCTCGATCGGCTGTGCGGCGCTTCCCGTCGGCGCGCCGGCGACGGTCGAGCCGGGCGCCGGGGTGGTCGCCCACTGGCGCCCCGAGGACCAGGTGCTGGTCGCCGAGTGAAGCCCGACCGTTCCCCGAGTGAAGTGCGACCGTTCCCCGAGCGAAGTGCGACCGTCGAGTGCACTCCGACCATCGAGTGCGCGCCGACCGTCGATCAGAGTCCGACCGTAAGGAAGCACAGATGATCTCAGTCGACTACCCGTTCGACCCCGACGCCGACGCCGACCGGAAGGTGCCGGACGAGGAGGCGGACGCCCTCCTCGTCGGTGCGGTCGACCTGCACCAGCACCCCGGCCCGAGCCCGTTCCCCCGGCGGATGAGCATCCTCGACGCGGCGCGCGACGCCGCCGGTGCGGGGTTCCGGGCGATCGTCGCCAAGTCGCACCACCACAGCATGGTCACCGACATCCTGGCGCTACGCACGGCGGGGCTCGCGGAGCTGTCGACCGAGGTGTACGGCGGCATCGCGCTCAACCGGACCGTCGGCGGGCTCAACCCGTACGCCGTCGAGCTGGCGCTGCGGATGGGTGGCCGGATGGTGTGGTTCCCCACCCTCTCCTCCGCCGCGCACGTCCGGCACCACGAACACCACGACACCGGATTTCCCACGCCAGAGGTGGAGCTGCGCCCCAACGAGATCATCTCGATCCTCGACGAACGCGGGGCGGTGCTGCCGGAGGTCCGGGACATCCTGTCGGTGATCGCGGCCGAGGACGCCGTGCTGACCTGCGGTCACCTGGGCGTCGAGGAGTCGCAGCGGCTGATCGACGCCGCGCTGGAGGCGGGTGTCCGGCGGATCGTGGTCAACCACCCGTGCTTCGTCGTCGGCGCCTCGGTGGACCAGGCGGTGGCCTGGGCGCGGCAGGGCGTACACATCGAGCACTGCATCGTCATGTACTTCGGCCGGCCGGAACGCCGGCGGGACCTCGACGAACTCCTGACCTTCATCAAGGAGGTGGGTGTCGGGCAGACGGTCCTCTCCTCCGACTCGGGGCAGAAGAACAACCCGCTGCCGGTGACGCTCTACCGCCGGGCCGTCCGTGGCCTGGTGGACGCCGGGGTCGCCGAGTCGGACATCCGGCAGCTGGTCGGCACCAACGCGGGACGGCTGCTGCTGGGCTGAGCCCGGCGGCGCGCACCGTCGGGTGCGCGCCGCCGGAGGTCACTCCCCGGTCGTCCCGATCCGCTCCATCTCCTCGAGCAGGATCGGGGCGGCCGCGGTCACGCCGTGGATGCCGAGCACCGAGGCGATCTCCATGACCTCCAGGATCTCCTGCGGGGTGGCGCCGTAGCCGATCGCGTTCTCGATGTGCAGCTTGAGGCCCTTGACGTAGAGGTGTGTGGCCGCCGTGTCGAAGGCGATGTAGATGAACTCCTTGACCTTCGGCTCCAGGGTGCCGGAGCGCCAGGGCACCGAGGAGAACTCCGTGTACGCGGCGAACATCTCCGGGTCCAGCTCCAGCATCTCGTCCCAGAAGGCGTGCCAGTAGCCGCGCGTCCTGATGAACTCGGCCTTGAGCCGCTCCTGTTCCCCGGTCAGCGGGGCCGGCCCGGTGCGCAGCCCCTTCTCCTGGAGCACCTCCACCAGGATCGGCACCCCGATGTTCATCGCGTGGATGCCGAGCGTCGCGGAGAGTTCGAGCACCTCCATGATCTCCTGCGGGGTGGCGCCGAGCTTGAGGGCGGCCCGGATGTGCTGGCGTACTCCCGGCAGGTACATGTGGGTGGCGTTGGCGTCGATCGCGATGTAGACGAACTCCTTGACCTTGTCGTCGAGGTGGTTCCTGCGCCACGGCACGGCCGAGAAGTCCAGGTACGCCTGAAGGAACTCGGGATCGAGCCGGAGTACGCCCTCCCAGGTGTCGCTCCACGCGCCACGGACCCGGATGAACTCCTGCTTGATCTCTTCCTGCCGTGGGGTCAGGCTCATCGTGCGGGGTCCTTTCGCAACCAGTTGACGATCTCGGTGTGGTCCGCGGTGGCGTCGAGGGCCTCCGCCGCCCGCGCCCAGAGTTCGGCCGCCGCGTGCCCGAGCGGATCGGGGGTGCCCACCTGGTCGGCGAGCCCGGTGGCGATGCGCATGTCCTTGAGCATCAGGCGCAGCCCGAAGCCCGAGTCGTAGCTGCCGGGCAGGATGAAGGTGGGCCACTTGTTCTCGGTCGACCCGCTCCGGCCGCTGGACCGGTTGAAGATCGACAGCATCGTCTCCGGGTCGAGGCCGAACCTCTCCCCCGCGAGGATCGCCTCGCAGGTGACCAGCAGGTGGGTGGCGGAGAGCAGGTTGTTCAGCGCCTTGACCGCGTGCCCGCTGCCGACCGCGCCGGCCCGGGTGGCCGTGCCGAGGTGGGCCAGGATCGGCGCGACCCGATCGAGGTCGGCGGGCTCACCGCCGGTCATGATGGTCAGCTCGCCGCTCCGGGCCCGGGAGACGCCGCCGGAGACCGGGGCGTCCACCAGGGTGACCCCCCGCTCCGCCAGCTCGGCGGCGAGCGCCCGGGTGCGCATCGGTTCCGAGGAGCTCATGTCGACGACGGTCGCCCCGGGCTCCGCCACGAAGCCACCGTCGTGCACGGTGGCTTCGACGACGTCGGAGTTGGGCAGCATCAGCACGATCACGGAGGCTCCCCGGACCGCGCCGGCCAGATCCGGGGCGGCCGTGCCGCCGGCTCCGGCCAGCGCCTGCCGGGCCGGCTCCGCCGGGTCGAAGCCCCGCACCTGGTAGCCGGCCCGGACCAGCCGGGCCGACATCGGGCCGCCCATGTTGCCGAGCCCGACGAACGCGACCGTCTCGGTCATCTCTCCCGTCCTTCCACTCTGCGCCACCCGTACACTGCCCGCCGCCGGTCGATGATCGTCACGCGGCAGGCTCCTCCCCGGTGTGCAGCCGGACACCTCCGGAGAGGTCCCCGATGGCGTCGACCACGGTGTTGCTGATCTCGTCGGCGTATCCCAGCGCGCGGGCCAGGCCGAAGCTCGCGAGCGGACCGGCCGAGTTGGGGCTGACCACGCCGAGCCGGGCGGCGAGCTCGACGTAGAGGTTCACGTCCTTGAGCATCAGGGTGTTGGTGAGCCCACCCCGCAGGTAGTCGCCGTGGATGATCTTCGGGAAGCGGTTCAGGGTGGCGAAGTTGACCCCGGAGCTGGCGTTGAGCACGGCGAGCAACGTCTCCAGGTCGAGACCGGCCTTCCTGCCGGCGACCATCACCTCGGCGGTGGCCGAGAGGGCGATCGCGTTGAGGAAGTTGTTCAGCAGCTTCACCGTGTGCCCGGCTCCGCTGGGCCCGCAGTGGAAGATCTTCGCGGCGAAGAGCTCCAGGACCGGGCGGGCCCGGTCGAGTGGGTCGGGCTCACCGCCGACCATCAGGGTCAGCGTCCCCTGCTCGGCGGCGGCGGCCCCGCCGGAGATGCCGGCGTCGAGGTACGCCGCTCCCCGCTCGGCGAGCAGCCGGTGGATGCGCGCGCTCGAGTCCGGTGCGGCGGTGGAGAGGTCGACCACGATCTGGCCGGGGCGGGCGTGGGCGAGCACACCGCCGTCGCCGAGGACCACCGCCTCGACGACGGTGCTGTCCGGCAGCGACAGCAGCAGGATGTCGCTGCCGTCGGTCAGCTCGGCTACCGATCCCGTGGCCTTCGCCCCGGCCGCGGCGACGTTGTCGGCGCGCACGTCGTAGCCGAGCACCTCCCGGCCGGCGCGCACGATGCAGGCGGACATCCGGCCGCCCATGTTGCCGAGTCCCGCGAAGCCGATCCTCATCACTGCTCTCCATCCCTCACTCGGTGGTCCGCCCGCTGCCCCGTCCGATCCGTCAGCACTCCTCGCCGATCGTGGCCGCGAGACCGGCCAGCGCCCCGGAGACCGGGGTGAACCGGGCGAGCGTCTCCGGGTCGTGGCCGGCGACCAGGTGGCGCACCTCGCCGGTCTCGAGCATCTCCCGGATCCGCTCGAAGCCGGCGTACATGTCGACGAGGCAGGCCACCTGGGAGAACGGCATGGCCCGCTCGTACTCCTCGTAGTAGTGCACCGCGTCGGAGGCGAGCAGCACGGTGCCTTCGGAGGTGTTCACCGTGACGATGCTCTGCCCCGGGGTGTGCCCGCCGACCCGGATCACCCGGACGCCCGGCGCGATCTCGACGTCGTCGGCGAAGGTGCGTACCCGCCCCTCCCGCTCGGCCTGCCGCAGGTGGCCGAGTTCGGCGTCCTCCACCGAGTGGTGCAGCAGGGGCCGGTCCGCGTACGGGCCCGTCCAGAAGGCGTACTCGGCGGCGGCGACGACCAGCGGCGACGCGGGAAAGAGAGCCAGGTTGCCGATGTGGTCGTAGTGCGCGTGTGTGACGACGACCGGCGGCCCGGCGGCCCGGTCCACCCCGAGCGCGTCGAAGGCGCTGCCCGGGGCGATCAGGGTGGTGCGGTCGCGCCGGGCACCGCCGGCCGCGGAGAAGCCGGTGTCCACCACGACGGTGCGGTCCGCGTTGCGGACGAGCCAGAAGAAGTAGTCCATCCCGATCGGGCCGTCCGGCTCGCCGTAGACGTGGTGGTTGAGGTAGACGTCGCTGCGTACGGTCTGCCGGGTGCCGTACTTGACGATGGTCACCTGGTAGCGGTCTGTGCCGGGCATCAGTGCACCGGCTGCACCGGGACGGTCTCGCCGGCCGGCCCCGGCGGAGTGGCTGCTCCGGGCGATGCGGGCCAACCGTGTGACATACCTGCTCCTCGGGGACGGGGACGGGGACGGGGACGGGGATGGGGATGGGGATGGGGCGTCGACGTCGACGTCGACGTCGACGGAACGATCGCCGGTCCGACTATATGATTGTCATACAAAATCTGCAACGACCCTGTGCAGGACGCGTGAGTCGTGACGGAAACAGCAGGCTTGCGGGAACCGGCCGGCCGGGCAAAACTGTATGATCGTCGTACGATGTAACGGAGGGGCGCCATGGATCTGACCGCCGTCGTGACCGGTGCGGCCCGGGGCATCGGCCGCAGCGTCGTGACCAGGCTGCGGGCCGCGGGTTACCGGGTCGTCGCGGTCGACGTCGCGCCGGCAGTGGCCGACCTCGCCGAGGCGGGCCGGGTGGTGCCGATGACCGCCGACGTCACCGCCGAGGCGGCACCGGACGACGTGGTCGGTCGGGCGGCAACCGAGTTCGGTCGGCTGGATCTGCTGGTCAACAACGCCGGACGGTTCCTGCGCCGCCCCATCCTCGACACCACCGACGACGACTTCGACGCCCTCTTCGCGGTGAACGTACGGTCGGCGTTCAGGTTCGCCCGCGCGGCCCTGCCGCACCTGGTCGAGACCGGCGGCTGCATCGTCAACACCGCCTCGATCTCGGGACTGGTCGGCGTGCCGAACCAGAGCGCCTACGCGATGACCAAGGGTGCGATCGTCCAGCTGACCCGGCAACTCGCCATCGAGTGCGCCGGGCGCGGCGTACGGGTCAACGCGGTCGCGCCGGGCGCGGTCGACACCGACTTCACCGCCGAGGCCAGGGCGGCCGACCCGGATCCCGCAGCGAGCCTGGCCGTGACGTTGGGCAACCATCCGATCGGCCGCATGTCGACACCCGACGAGGTGGCCCGAGCCATCGTCTTCCTGGCCTCACCCGAGTCCGCGGGCATCACCGGCACGATCCTCAGCGTGGACGGCGGCTACGTCGCTCGCTGAAGCCGCTCGGCGAGTCCGGCCGAGCCGTCATCGACCCTCAGCGGGAGAAGACGGCACCGGCAGCGGTCAGTGCCTCCCGGTCGATGCAGAGTTGGGAGCGCTCACAGAGGCGATCCGGCCTTGATTGCGCAGGTCGCCACAGTAGGCACAAGGTATTTACATCCATCTCTGGAGATACTACTGTGAGCGCTCCCAGCCCTATCTATGTCATGTCCATCGATCGAAGGGGCACCGGGCCGATCGGCGGACGAGGATCGAGGAGATTGGCAATGACCGTCCACCACCAGTGGAAGCGGCGAATCGCCCTGATGCTGGCGGCCGTGGCCGTGCCCGCGACGCTGCTCACCGTCGCCGCACCCGCCTCCGCCGCCCCCATGACCATGCTGGGCGCCGACGTCTCCACCCTGCAGCGCGCCAATGACGTCGGCGCCAGGTACTACGACGCGAACGGCACCCAACGGGACGCGCTCGACATCCTCCGCGGCGTCGGCGTCAACTACGTCCGGCTACGGATCTGGAACAACCCCCGCAGCGGCTACAACAACAGGGACAAGGTCCTGCAGTACGCCCGGACGGTGAAGGCCAGGGGCCTCAAGCTGATGATCGACTTCCACTACTCGGACAGCTGGGCCGACCCGGGCCAGCAGACCAAGCCGGCGGCCTGGGCCAGCCACGGCATCAACCAGCTCACCACGGACGTCTACAACTACACCTACGACGTCTGCACCAGCCTGCGGGCCCAGGGCACCACGCCGGACAGCGTGCAGATCGGAAACGAGATCAACAGCGGCATGCTGTGGAACGACGGCCGGGTGACCAACAACAACTTCTACAATCTCGGGTTGTTGCTCAAGGCCGGCCACGACGCGACGAAGGCATGCAACAGCGGCACTCAGGTGATCATCCACACGGCACACGCCGACAGCCTGGCCAACGCGCGCTGGTTCTACGACGGAATCCGCGGGCAGGGCGTGCAGTGGGACATCACCGCGCTGTCGTACTACTGCACGTGGCACGGGTCGATGAGCAACCTCTACAACGTGATCACCGACATGCGCAACCGGTACGGCAGGCCGGTCGTCATCGCCGAGACCGCGTACCCGTTCACCTCCGGCAACGCCGACAGCACCAGCAACCACGGCGCCTCCAGCTGCTCCGGCTATCCGCTCACCTGGCAGGGCCAGGCGACCCACTTCACCCACGTGCAGAACACCGCCCGCGACGCGGGCGCGATCGGCGTCTTCTACTGGGAGCCGACCTGGTACGCCGTCCCCGGCAACGGTTGGGACCCGGCCAACATCAGCGGCAGCGGCAACGGCTGGGACCACATGGCCACCTTCGACTGGAACGGCCGGCTCAACCCGAACATCCGATGGACCCCGTGACGGCGCGACCGCCGACGTCCGCACCGGCGAACCGCTCCGGGGTGAGGTGACCGGTGCCGGCCGGGTGGGCATCACGACGATGTCCCGCCCGGCCGGTGCGCCGGTGGCCGGAGGGCGTCGGCGACCCGGCGTACCAGGTGCGCCGCCTGGTCGTGGTTCAGTCGTGGATCGCACGGCGAGGTGTAGCGCGCCGACCCGCTCTCCGCCGTCAGCGACGACGTGTCGTCGACGCACTCGAGGACCCGGTCGGGGGTGAGCTCCAGATGCAGGCCGCCGGGCCAGACGCCGCGGTCGCGCAGCACCGCCACGAACTGCTCCGCCTCGGCCACGACATCGGTGACGACCCTGGTCTTCTCCCCGCCGGGACGGCGCCGTGTGTTGGCGTGCATCGGGTCACACATCCACAGCACGCTCTCCGCATACGATCCGACCGCGTCCACCATCGCGGCGAGCCCGCTGGCGACCCGGTCCACGCCGAGCCGGAAAATCAACACCAGCTCGCCCGGCGAGCGGTCGCGGACCAACCTCTCCACCAGGCACGCCACCTCGTCCGGGGCGGCACCGGGACCGATCTTGACGCCGATCGGGTTGCGGATGCCGCCGGCGAACTCCACGTGCGGCCCGTCCAACTGCCGGGTGCGGTCACCGATCCAGAGCATGTGCGCGGACGCGCTGTAGGTGGAGCCGCTCCGCCGGCGCAGCAGGGCCCGCTCGTACTCCAGCAGCAGCGCCTCGTGGCTGGTGTAGACGGGCGCCAGCTCACCGCCGGACGTGGCCGCACCGGACGGGAGAATCAGCCCGGCGGGCAGCAGCGTCGCCAGCACCCGGGCCGCCGAGTCGTACGCCCGCGCGATCCGGCGGGGATCCGCCCGTCGCGCCGCGGCGGTCGGCTCGGCCGAGTTGACGGCGTCGCCCCGGTAGACCGGAAGCTGGCTGCCGTCCGGTAGGTCTTCGACCGGGCTGGAGCGCGGCTTGGCGTACTGGCCGGCCAGGCGCCCGACGCGCACCACCGGCAGCCCGACGATCCGCTCCATCGCATCGGCCAGCCCGTGCAGTTGGTCGGCCTTGGCCCGTACCCGGTGTGGCGCGGAGTCGACGAAGAGCTCCGCGCAGTCGCCGCCCTGGAGGACGAAGGCCCGTCCCCGGGCCGCCGATCCCAGTTCGGCGGAGAGCGCCGCGCACGCCTCCGGTTCGACGAGCGGCGGGCGGCCGGCGATGTCGCGCAGCACCCGGGCGGCGAGCCCGGGTGGGTCCCACGCCGGTTGTTGGGCGACGAGCGGGGGATCAGCGAGTGCGGTCACCATCGGTTCCTTCCAGGGTCACATCGGCGGGTACGGCGGAGGGCCAACCGAAGCGGCGCTCGACGACCTCGGCCGCCGCCGCCACCTCGGCCGCGAGCGGGCGGTCCCGCAGCAGGCCCGGCACGTTCTGCTCGAACCACTCCCACGGGGCGGCGGGCTCGGGCCGGCGGCTCCCCGCCGGCCCGAGCAGCGAGAGCTGGTGCGCGGCGACGAAGAGCGAGCCCATGATCCACCACGCCCGGTCCAGCATCCCGCGTACCGCGTTGGCGCCGTTCAGGGCCATCGGTACGTGGTCCTGGTTGTCGAGGTTGGCGGGTAACGGCGTCATCGATGCCGGATAGCCCGCCTGCCGGATCGCCGCCAGATGGGAGGTCGCGGCCATCTGGACGCCGGCGAGTCCGCTGCCGCGTCCGGGCCGTGGGGTCAGGAACGGCGGCCGACCTCCGTTGCGTTCCGGGTCGACCACCAGGGCGAGCTGCCGCTCGGCGAGGTAGGCCACCTGGTGTACGCAGACAGCCTGCTGCTCCACCGCGAGCGCCACCGGAGCGGCGTGGAAGTTGCCTCCGTGCAGCACCGCGTCGCCGACCAGCACGGGGTTGTCCGTGCAGCCGCGCGCTTCGGTGGCGAGCACCTCGGCCTGCAGCCGCACCTGGTCGAGGACCGCCCCGAGCACCTGCGGGGCACAGCGCAGCGAATACGGCTCCTGCAGCGGGCGGGCGGGGTCGGCGACCACGTCACCGGCCGCCGACCGGATCCACTCCGAGGCGAGCCGGTGCCCCGGATGGCCACGGACGAGCGCGAGCCGCTCCGCGTACGCCTCGGTGGCGGCGCCGAGCAGCGTCACCAGCCGCCCCGTGACGGCCGCCGACGCTTCGGCCAGGGCCCGGATCCGGTCGTGGTTGTGCAGCGCCATGGCCAGCGACGCACTGGTGCCGTTGACGAAGGCCAGGGCGGACCGGGCGTCCCAACGGACCGGTTCGAGCCCCTGCCGCCGCAGCGCGTCGGCGGCCGGCACCGGAGCACCCGCCGTCGCCCCGAACCCGTTCCACACCTCTCCGTCACCCGCCGCCGCCCTGGCCGCGTGGGCCAGCGGCACCAGGTCACCGCTCGCGCTGAGGCTGCCGTCCTGCGGCACCCTCGGGGTGATCCCGGCGTTCCACTGCGCCGCCAGCGCCGACCAGACCGCCACGTCGACGCCGGAGTGCCCCAACCGCATGCTCTGCAGCCGGAGCCAGACCATCGTCCGGGCCACCTCCGGCGGCAGCGGTGGACCCTGACCGACGCAGAGATGCGCGAGCAGGCCGTCGGCCTGCCGGAACGGATCCGGTTCGGCCCCGTACCGCACCAGCGGCCCGTACCCCCGGGAGACGCCGTAGACCGGCCGGGACGCAACCAGCCGGGCGAGGCGTTCCCGGCCCCGGTGCAGCCTGCCCCGCTCCGCCTCGTCGAGGTCGGTCCTCGCCGTCCAGCCGGTCGCGCGCAGCAGCGGCGTGACCTGGTCGGCCCGACCACCGTCGTCCGGCGGGCCGGACCCCGGGCGGGTGCCCAGGCCCTCCGCACCGCCCGGCACCGCCCCGTGCAGGTCGCCTCCGGCGAGAACCCCGCTCACGGCACCTCACCCCCCGCCGAAGCGCGCACACCGGCGTACAACTGGTCCAGCTTCACCTTTCCGGTGGGGGTCCTGGCTATCCGGACGACCGCGTGGACGGCGCGCGGTACGGCGTCCCCGGCGAGCCCGGCGGAGAGCCGCCGCCAGACCTCCCCGTCGCGCAGGGCACCCGCGCGGCAGTCGTAGAACAGTTCGTAGTGTTCACCGCGGACCGGGTCCCGCAGGGCCAGGCATGCCACGTCGGTGCCGAGGGCCGCACGCGCCGCCTCCTCGATCGCGTCGAGGTTGCAGCGGCGCCCGTTGACCTTGACGAGCCGCGTGGTGCGTCCCAGGTGCGCGAAGTGCCGCTCGTCGACGACCCGCACCACGTCCTGCAACCGGAACGACCGCGGCGCCGACCGGCTGCCGACCCGCCGGGCGAGGCGAGGACTGCGCACGTGCAACAGCTGGGTACTGCCGAGGGGTCCCTCGATCACCAGCTCCACGTCCGGCAGCAGCCGCCACGGCGCCTCGGCGGCGGAGCCGCCGATCTCCCGGTACGCGACTCCCCCGGTTTCCGTGGCGCCGAAGAGCTCCACGGCGCGGAAGTCGGCCCCGGCGAGCTCGGCCACCACCCGTGCCGTCGCCGGGGTGGTCGGTCCCGCCCCGTGCAGCGCGACCACGCCCGGCAACCCGCCGATCCGGTCGACCATCCGGCGCAGCAGCAGCCAGCTCGACGGCAGGCAGACGAAGAGGGTACGCACCCGGTGCGACAGGTCCGGCAGGCGTACGGCGTCGTCGTAGAGCCGCTGCACAGGAATCCCGCGCAACCGCGGCAGCACGTCGCCGAAGAGCCGCCCGTAGAGATGCTCCGGCGGTGCGAACGTCACCACCTGGTCCAGCTCGCCGATGACGTTGCCGGCGATCAGCAGAGCCTCGCTGTGCAACTGGTCCTCCGTGCGCACCCAGCGCTCGGGCGTCCCGGTGTGTCCCGACGTGCGGAACTCGATCTCGCGGTGCTGCGGCGCGGGCCGGGGTGTCACCGCGCCGTCCCGAGCGCGACGCGGTCCTCCAACCGGTCGTGGACGAACTGCACGATCCGCTCGACGGTGGCGAACGCGTACCGCACGTCGTGCTCGACGAAGTCGACCTCCACCTCGAACTCCGCCTCCACCAGCGTTATGCACTCCAGGGCGGCGAGGCTGTCGTACCGCGCGCCCAGCGCCTCCGGCAGGGGCACGTCGTCGGCGACGTCGTCGACGGCCGGGCCGAGCCTTCCGCGCAGCGCGGCCCGGACCCGTGCCCGGAGCTCCTCCCGATCCGGCACCACCAAACTGGTCATGTCGTCTTCCTCCCCGTGGGTTCGGCCGGGGCGTGCTCCGGCCCGTCGGCGCGGCGCAGCACTCCCCGTTTCGCTAGATAGACGTCGGCGGGCGACGTCGGTCGGAATTCGAGATAGAAGAACGGGGTGTCGGGGCCGGCCCCGAGAGCGTCGGCGATCTCGGCCGCCAGGCCGGCCCGGAACCGCTCGTCGCGGTCCGGGCCGACGCAGCAGGTCACCGCCGCGTGCCGGAGGACGCCGGGCCGGTGCGGCAGCGCCTCCAGCGGCAGCCCGCCGGTGAACGTCGTCTGCTCCGGCTGCTCCTCGAACCGCACCACCACGTGCGCCGGTGGCACCCCGTGGTCGGTCAGCCAGCGGGTCAGCCGCACCGCGACGGCCCGCCGCCGGCTCGGCGAGCAGGGAACCGTACGGATGGTTATGGTCGGCATCGTTTCCTCACGAGAGCGCCAGGACCGGAAGGCGGGCCAGTTCGCCGTCCAGTCGTCGGTCCAGCAGCACCCCCAGGCAGTCGGCGAGCGGGCCGCCTCCGCCCGGGGTCAACGGGGTCCAGGCGACGCCGCCCGGTCCGGCGAGCCGCCGGAGCAGCACCCGGATCCGTCCGGTGTCGACCGCGCAACCGTGCCGGTCGGCCGTCGCGACCGCCTCGTAGGTGCTCAGCAGGTCCGGCAGCCGGTTTCCAACGTTCGCGTAGCCGCCGCCGGCCACCCGGTGCCGGTCGAGGAGCGAGGCGAGCGCCGCGGCGTCCGGCCCCTCCAGGGCGGCCCGTACCCGCAACGCCTGGAGACCGGCCCGCACCGTCGGCTCGGTCCCCGGAACGTTGCCGTGGCCGACGGTCCCGTCCGGACCGTGCCGTCGGCAGGAGTCGACGAATGTCGCCAGCCGGGCGGTGTCCAGCACCCGGCCGACCGGCGCGCCCAGCAGCGCGACGCACTCGACCGCCGCGGCCGTCGAGATCATGTCGGAGCCCCGCCCCTCCCAGTAGCCGACGCCACCGTCGGGGTTCTGCAGGCCGCCGAGCCAGGTCAGCGCCCGGGTACGGGCGGCACCGTCGGCGAGCGCGCCGGCGGCGAGTGCCCACAGGGTGCAGCGCACCTCCGCACCCCTGGCCGGCATGTACATCACGCCGCCCTCGTTGGGCATCTGGCACCGGTCCAGCCAGGCCCGCCATCCGGGCACCTCGGGGTCGCCGGGGTCGGCGCGCAGGATCGCCGCCGCGGTGGTGAGGGCGTCGGCCGCCAGCGACGGTTCGCGGTAGGTGTAGCCGCCGGGGACGGCGAGCGCCCGGAGCCGGCCGGCGACCGCGTCGGCCAGCTCCGCCGCGGGCGGGTCTCCGAGCGCGACCAGGGTGCCGACCCCGCAGAAGGAGGCCCAGACGTCCTCGACGTGGTAGCCCGCCCAGCGTACGAAGGCGCCCGAACCACCACGCAGGGACAGCGTCCACGCGGCACAGTCGGACGGTCGCGCCGGCAGGTGGCCGAGCTCCCGCAGCGCGGCGGTGGCCCGGTACGTCGCCCAGAGGCACTCGATCCCGGTGTCCGCGGCGAATCGGAACCCGCCGGAGGGCGCCTGCCGGGCGCGCAGCCAGTCGACGAGCGCGGGGACGTCCCACGGCGGGGCGACCGGGGCGGTGCGGGCCAGGGCACGCCAGGCCAGCACCCCGTAGTGGCAGGCGCGCACGTCGGCCACGCCGCGCCGGGCGTGCGCCGGGCTCCAGGCCAGACCACCGGCCGGGGTCTGCAGCCGGCCCAGCCAGGCCAGCAGCCGGGCCCGGTCCGGCACGTCACCGCCGCACACCCCGGTCGCGGTCCGGCTGGAGTAGTGCGTGGCCCAGACGTCCGGCTCCTGTCCGGGCATCATCGCGTACGCCTCGCCGGACCAGGTGGCCCGCACCCAGTCGCCGGTGCGCTCCGGTACGGGTACCGGCACACCGAGGTCGGTCATGGCCTGCGTGCAGTAGAAGGTCGCCCAGGCGTCGGAGAGCATCCCCCTGGTCCAGGCGTACCCGCCGTCGGAGTTGCGCCGACCGGCCAGGTGGTCGGCGATCCCGCCCGGATCCACCACCCGGTCCGACCGCCCCAGCCAGGCCAGCGTGCGGATCGCCGCGTAGGTGCACCAGAGGTCCGGCTCGCCGGTGGCCAGGGCCGGCTCCGGGGGTGCGGGAAACGGCGCGAGACTCATCCGCCCACCACCGCCGCCAGCGGCCGGACGTTCGACCGCTTCCAGCTCTTCTGCGCCGCCCCCGCCTTGGTGGTGTCGGGCAGCGCATTGACGAAGACGACCTCGTCCCAGGCCAGCCCGAGCCTGTCGCGCGTCGCGGTGCGCAGCCGGGCGGCGACGGCGGGCTCGGTGGACCGGTCCCAGTCCACGTCCCGTTCCAGCAGCAGCCGGGCATAGCCGCCGTCGGCGGCGGTCTCGATGACGTAGCCCGTCGCGGCGGTGGCACCGTACACGATCTCCTCCACGGCACGGACCGAGAGTGGCACGCCACGGACCTCCACCGCGTCGCTGCCGCGACCGCCGACGGTCACCACCGGTGCCCGGTTGCCGCACGGGCAGGACCCGCCGACGGTGACCTCGTCGCCGGTGTCGTACCGCAGCAGCGGCCGGGCGAAGAGGTTCAGCGGCGTGACGACCAGCCGGCCGCTCCCCGACGCCGGCAGTTCGGTGATGCCCTGACCGGTCGCCAGCTCGAAGTAGTTGGCGCCGGGCAGCAGGTGCAGCCGGGCGGCGGGGCAGGTGGCCGCCAGGGTGCCGGTCTCGGTGCTGCCGAAGCTGGCGTCGTGGACCGTCGCCTGCCACCACTGACCGAGGCGGGCCCGGAAGGGCGCCGTGTTGACCTCGCCGAGCAGCATCAGCCGCTCGACCGGCTCCCGCAGCTCCGCCAGCATCCGGCGCCGCTTCAGCAACCGGGTGAACTGTGCCGACACCCCGGGGGCGAGGAACACCGTGCTGGGCCGCAGGCGCTGCCACAGGGCGATGAGCCGGTCCCAGTCGCAGATGCCGGCCGCGAACGGGTACGCACGGGTGTGCGCCACGTCGAGGTACTCGCAGACGCCGACGATGAGGTCACCGACCGGCACGACGTCGCTCGGCAGCAGGATCACCGCGCGGTCGTCCGAGGTCAGCAGGTCCCGCCACGCCTCGGCGACCGACAGCACGTTCCAGACCACGTCGTCGGCGAAACGTGGGGTCGGGGTGACCAGCCCGGTCGTACCCGTCGTCTCGTAGTACTTGACTCCGACGCCCGCCTCCGGGACGGCGAAGTCCCAGGGTGCCGCCTTCACCGCGTCCTTTGTCGTCGCCGGGAGCCGTCGGAAGGCCGAGAGGGAGAAGTCACCCCGGTCACGGTGGGCGGGCGTGCGGCGGGCCCGCTCCCACACCTCACGGAGCCGGCTCTCGTAGAAGGCGGCCTCGGGCATCCGGCCACGGCGTGCGCGGGTCTGCTCCCGGGCGGCGCAGAACCGCTCCCAGCGATCGGGCGTACTGATCAGCACGGCTGTCCGCCGGTGCCGTGCACACGCGCGCCGCAGCGCCGCGCGGTCGCTGCGGTCCGAACCGTCTCTGCCATCGTCAACCCCGTATCAGTCGATCGTCACCGATGGCGGCGGTTGCCCGCCGCCGCTCCCGTACCAATCTGCCGAGCCGGGCTTAGCGGCTGTTAGCCGTTCGCTAAACGGGGTCGCGGCGGCCCGTAGGCTAAGAGAGAGATCGACACTTTTTGGCAGCGGGGGCGGCATGCGGTGGAAGATCCTTGGTCCGGTCGACGTGGAAGAAGGAGGCCGGTCCATTCCGGTTCCGCGACCCCAACAGCAGGCCGTACTGGCGTACCTGGTCCTCAACGCCAACCTCGCCGTGTCGACCGGCCAGCTCATCGACGCGCTCTGGGGCGGCGCCGCCCCGAGCACCGCACGGACCCACGTGCAGGTCCTGATCTCCCGGATCCGGCGGATACTGCGCGGCGCCGACGCCAGGGACATCCTGGTCAGCCAGGCCGGGGGCTACCGGCTCGTCGTCGACGACGGCGACGGGATCGACGAGGTCGACTTCTCCGACCAGCTCACCCGGGCCCGGGCCGCCGTCGCCGCCGGACGGCTGCCGTCCGCGGTCGAGCGGTACGAGGCGGCGCTGGACCTCTGGCGGGGTCCGGCCCTGCACGGTGCCGCCGGTGCCTTCGTGGAGTCCGCCGCCGCCCGGTTGGAGGAGCAGCGGCTGGTCGCCCGCGAGGAGCTGATCGACGTCCGGCTCACGCTCGGCCGGCACGCCGCACTCATCGGTGAACTCCGGGAGCTGCGCGACGTGCACCCGCTGCGTGAGCGCTTCGTCGGCCAGCTCATGCTGGCGCTGTACCGCTGCGGCCGCCGGGCCGAGGCGCTCGGCGTGTTCCGGACGTTCAACACCGCCCTGCGCGACGAACACGGGCTCGAGGCCAGCGTCCGCCTGGCCGAGTTGCACCAGGCGATCCTGCGCGCCGATCCCGCGCCACAGCCCGCGTCCCGGGGCGCCTCCCGGGAGGTTCCTCCCAGCTCCCCCACCCCCGCGCCGCGGGCGGTGGCCGCACCCGCACAACTGCCCGGTGACGTCGCGGGTTTCACCGGGCGCGCCGGACAGCTCCGCCGGCTCGAGGCGTTCCTTCCGCAATGGGACGGCGAGCCGGCCGCCGGGGTCAGCATCGTGGTCCTCACCGGAAGCGCCGGGATCGGCAAGACCGCGATGGCGGTGCACTGGGCCCACCAGGTGCGCCACCGGTTCCCGGACGGGCAGCTCCACGTCAACCTGCGGGGCTATGCGGCGAACGCCCCGCTACGGCCGATCGACGCCCTGGCCCGTTTCCTGCACACCCTCGGCGTTCCTGCCGAGCAGGTCCCGGCCGAGGTCGACGAGGCGGCGGCGATGTACCGGGGGCGGCTCGCGGACCGCCGGATGCTCGTCCTGCTCGACAACGCCAACCACCCGGACCAGGTACGGCCGCTGCTGCCCGGGGGAAGCGGCTGCATGGTGCTCATCACCAGCCGGGACCGGCTGGGCGGCCTGGTCGCCCGGGACGGCGCCCAGCAGGTCGTCCTCGACCTGCTGACCCCGGTCGAGTCGGTCGCCCTGCTCACCCGGGTGCTCGGGACCGAGCGGGTGGCGGCCGAGCCGGATGAGGTCGCCCGGCTGGCCGACCTCTGTGGACACCTGCCGCTGGCGTTGCGGATCGCGGCGGCCCACCTGATCGGCCGGCCCCGCCGACGCGTCGGTGACCTGGTGGCGGAGCTGTGCGCGGGCGACCGTCTGGCCGTGCTGCAGGTCGCCGGGGACGAGCAGGCCGCCGTACGCGCCGCCTTCGACCTCTCCTACGACGCCCTCTCCGTCGACGACCGCCGGACGTTCCGGCTGCTGGGCCTCGTACCGGGGGTCGACTTCACCGCATCCGCCGCCGCGGCCCTCGCCGACGTGGCCGTGGAACGGGCCGACCGGATGCTCGACCGCCTCGCCAACGCTCATCTGGTGGACCAGCACGCCGACGGCAGGTACGCCCTCCACGACCTGCTCCGGATCTACGCCCAGGACCGGGTCCGGAACGAGGAGGTGCCGGTGCGGCGCGAGGCGGCGCGGCAGCGGCTTCTCGACTACTACCTGTACACCGCCCACTCTGCCGCGCAGCTCCTCTATCCGCAGCTTCTCCGGCTGTCCTGCCCGGCAGAGCCTCCCCCGCAGAACGTGCCGCCGCTCACCGGTCAACCGCAGGCGCTGGAGTGGCTCGACGCGGAACGGGCGAACCTCGTCGCCGCGGTCTCGCACGCCGCCGACCAGGGTCCGTACGAGGCGGCCTGGACACTCAGCGACGCGCTCCGCGGCTACTTCTTCTTCCGGATGTACACCGTGGACTGGCTCACCGTCGCCAGCACCGGACTCGCGGCGGCGGAGGCCGGCGGGAACCTCCGGGCCCAGGCCAGCTCACATCTCAGCCTCGGCGGGCTCTTCTGGCGGCAGGGTGACTACACCCGGGCGCTCGACCGGTTCTCCAAGGCGCTCGCGATCGCCGAACGCGACGGCTGGGAGGCCGGCCAGGGATCCGCGCTGACCACCCTGGGCATCAGCTACACCGAGCTGGGACAGACCCGGCAGGCGCTGCGCCATCTGACCAGGGCGGTGGAGCTGGCGCGCCGCTCGAGTTGGCAAGGTGGCCAGCAGGTGGCTCTCATCAACCTCGGTTTCGCCTACCTCAACCTCGGCCAGCTCGACAGGGCGGAGCGACACACCCGGGAGGCGCTCGCGCTCAGCCTGGAGATCGGCTCGCGCGACGGCCGGGCCAACTGCCTGAAGAACCTCGGCCTGCTGCACTACCTGCGGGGCCGGTTCGACGAGGCCATCGAGCACCTGACCCAGGCACTGAGCCTGTACCGCGAGATCGGCAACCGGGGGGCGGAGGCGATCACCCTGCGTTCCATCGCCACGGTGCAGCGCGACAGCGGGCGCCCCGAGGAGGCGATGGAACTCGCCCAGATGGCGCTCTCGCTGGCCCGCAGCATCGGCAGCCGCCGCTACGAGGGGCTGGCTCTCGGCACGGTCGGCACGATCCACCGCCACCTCGGCGGCCTGCCGGAGGCCGTCGACAGCCACCAGCAGGCACTGGAGCTGGCGTTGCTCACCGGCAACCGGGACTCGCAACTGGAGACCCTCGTCGGGCTGGCGGCGACCCTCGCCGAGGCCGGCCGGCACGAGCAGGCGCTCAGTCAGGCGCTTCAGGCGCTCGACCTCGCCCGCAGGATCGGCACCCGCCTGCTCGAGGGCGACGCCCTCGCCGTCCTCGCCGACATCCGGCTGCGGATGGGTGAGCCGGGGGCGGCGCTCGGGCAGGCGCAGGCCGCGGTGGCGATCCACCGCGAGACCGGCTACCGGGTCGGTGACGCACGGGCGCAGATCCTGGTGGCGTACGCGTTGCGGGCGACGAGGAAGCCGCCGTCGGCCGCCGCGCACTGGCGGGAGGCGCACGCCCTGCTCCGGCACGCCGGCGCCGCCGAGCTGGCACCCGCCGCCACCCTCGCGCTGCACCACCGCCGCGCCGCGCCGGTGGCCGTGCCGATCTCGGCCGACCCGGGCCGACCGGGATCGACGGCCCCGGCCCCGGCGGTGCCGGTCGCCCTGCGTCCGGGATCGCCACCCGGTGATCTGCGGTTCTGGACGCTACCGGGCCCGCTCCGCCTCGACGTCGTCCCGCTGCCGACCGCCGACGAACCAGGCCGTGCCGAGGGCGATCAGGACCAGCACCAGCAGCAGCCGCAGGAAGGGCCGGTAGCCGACGAGTGAGCCGCCGAACCCGAGCAGCATGGTCCCGAGCGGGATGCTCGAGAAGACCGTCAGCCGGCGCAGGCTGAAGACCCGTACCCGCACGTCCGCCGGTGTCCGGCGCAGCCAGACGGCACCCCCGAACGCGATCAGGACGACGAACAGGCCGCCGTTGACCGCCATGGTGGCGATCACCGCGGCCGGCCAGGGAACCACCGTGGTCGCGAGCAGGACCAGGCACATCAGCGCGAAGCACGCCGTCGCCAGGGCAAGAGTGCGCCGGACGTTGTCGCGGGGCTTGTGGCGCATCAGCAGCAGGGTGCCGGTGAGCATGCCGAGGCCGTACGCGGTCGCGGCGCGGCTGTACAGGACGGCCTCCGACCGGTCCGGCAGCCCGTACTCACCGATGTAGGCCGGGAGCACCGCGTAGAACGGAAAGACGACAAGGTTGACCAGGATGCCGAACCAGACCAGGAAGACCAGGTCACGATGGCTGCGGATCAGGCGTGCCGACTCGACCGCGTCCCGGAGAGCCCGGCGTACCGGATTCTCGCGGCTCCCGGCCGGGGCCAGCCGGGACGCGACGCGGGCGGTCACCGCGTCCAGGTGCCGCCGGAAGAGCAGCACCAGCCCGGCCACGGCCGCCACGGCGCCGAGCCCGACCAGCGGCACCGCCGGCAGTGCCCCGGCGGCGATCAGGACGCCGGCAACCGCGGGCGCGGCGATCCGCTCGACCTGCGGCTGCATCTGGGTCAGCATCGCGGTACGGCTGCCCGGCCAGCCGCTCGGCGCGAGGTCGACGCCGACGGTCTCCATGGTGGCCAGATACAGCGACTGCACCGTCTGCACCATGACGTAGCAGACGCCGGCCAACAGGACGGTCAGGGCACCCTGGTCGGCACCGAGGACCGCGACGAGCGCGGCCAGCGGCACGGCCACCGCGAGCAGCAGGCGGAGCACGGACCGGCGCCGGTCCGCCCGGTCCAGCAGTCCGGAGAGCGCCGTGACGGAGAGCAGGGAGACCGCGCTGGCGATCCCGACGATCACCCCCAACTGCGCACCGCCGTGCGGCCCCCGGGTCAGCCACCAGTTCAGCCCGAACGTGGCCAGCCCGGTCGCGGTCACCACCAGGAAACTCGGCAGCCAGACGGCGAGGAAGGCGCGCAGCCGCCCGGCGTCGTCACCGTCGGAGGAGTCGCCGGGCAGTCGTGCCTCGGTCTGTGTCATGCCGGCACCCCCGTCCTGCCGAGAATGGTCTCGACCGTGGCGGCGAACCGGATGAGGCGCCACTCGGCGCCCGGCCCGGCGATCGCCTGCAGGGCGATCGGGGCGTTCTCCCGATCGCTCGTCGCGACGGGGAACGTTATCGCCGGCAGGCCGGCGAAGGCCGCGACCGGGGTGTAGCCGATGCGACGCTCGTACTCCGGCTCGCCCGGCGCCGGGATGGCCGACACGGGCGGCGCCGTGGTGTGCCGGTTGCGCGGCATGATGGGCGCCAGCGGCAGGAGCCAGAGGTCCACCCCGGCGGCGGCGAAGCGCCCGGCGTTGCTCCGCCGGTAGCTCTCCAGCCCGGTCCGGATCTCGTCGTAGCGGGCGTCGGGGACGGCCGCACCGGCCTCCAGGGCCAGCCGGGTCGCCTCGTCGAGCCGTTCGTCGGTCCAGCCCCGCCACGCCTGGTGGGCGTCCCAGGCCGCGCGGGTGCAGAGTTCGTAGACGGCCCCCCGCCACCGCCACAGGTCACCGAGCCGGACCGGAACGACCGCGTTCCCGGCGTCCGACAGCGCGGCGCAGGTCTGCTCCAGGGCGCCGAGGATCTCCGGATCGCAGAGGCCGTCGTGCACCTCCGCCACGACGCCGACCCGGAGCGGGCGCCCGGGCTCCGGCTGCCCGGCGGTGCTGCCGGGCAGCCGGTCCAGCCCGTACTGCCGCCAGAAGAAGGCGAGGTCGTCCGCGGTCCGGGAGAGCCAGCCCGGTGCGTCGAGCGGCGGGCAGACCGGGAAGAGCCCCGCCGCGAGCCCGGGGTCCTGCGTCATCCGCAGCCCGACCACGCCGCACCGGGCCGCCGGGAGCCGTACCGACGCGACGGTGTCGGTGCCCAGGCCGATGTCGCAGAGGTCGGCGGCGACGGCGACGGCGCAACCCGTGCTGGAGCCGGCGGGGTCGAGGTGCGGGTACTTCGGGTTCAGGCAGCCGTGCTCCATGCCCACGTTCACCTCCGGTGTCACCAGCTTGGCGATCACCGAACGCGGGTTGACCGTACGCAGGCACGCGGCCGACTCCGCCGGATAGTGCCGGTGCCGGCGGAGTCCGAGCCTGGTCGGAAAACCCGCCACGTCGACCGAGTCCTTGACGCCCACCCGCACCGGACCGCCCTCCGGATGCGTCGGCCGCAGTTCCACGCAGGCCCGGTAGCGGCTGTCGGCGTACCGGCTCCAGCCGTCGGCCTCCCGGCGCCACGCCTCCGCGTCCAGCTCGCCGGCGGCCATCCGCCGGACCCGCTCCCGCAGCGGAAGGGAGAGCCAGCCCGGCGGTTGGGCCGCTCCACCCGCGGTGTCGTCGATCCCCGCGTGCGCCGCGTAGCGCAGCACCGCGGCGGTAGCCTCCCGCACAGCCGGCCTCCCGAAGCTAGTCAAGGTCGAGGATCATCGTGCCCGTGAGCAGGGCGACGGCGGCGTCCTCCCGAGGCGGGCCGGCGGCCGTGGCGTCGGCGACCGGACCGCCCGCGGTCACGGATGCGTTGTGGTGCCGGTCGGTCCGGGACCCGGGCGGGCCGAGGTGCACGCCGATCCGACGGTCGGCCACCCGAGCCGGTACGGAGCGGGAGCCGCAACTCAACGTCAGGTCCCGGTATCCGTACTGCTCGCCGACGAGCCGCGCGGCGCAGCGCAGCCCGTTCCGCGGCGGGACGCGCTCGCCACCGTCCGGCCCGAAGTAGCGCACCCCGAACCGGCGGGCTCCCTCGTGCGAGAGCACCACCACCCCGTCGATCAGTGCCCGGCCGGCGGCGGCGAACGCCCGCCGGGCCAGCCTGCTCCAGTCGGCGCCGCCGAGGTTCTCGGCCGCGTTGGCGACGAGGAAGCACTCCCCGCCGCTGGCGATCAGGCTGACTGTAAACTCCTGCCGTCCGTACCGGCCGCCCCGCCGGGCCGGGTCGGCCGGTGGTGTCCGTGCCCCCGGATCCCCGCCGCGCGGCGGGGTCGGGGCGGTCCGCCGGGCAACCGGGGTCATACCTGTCGCACCGCGGTCTCGATGATGGCCAGTCCCTCGTCGAGGTCGGCCTCCCCGATCGTCAGCGGTGGCATCAGCTTGACCACCTCGTCGTCGCGGCCGCAGAGTTCGACGACCAGTCCGTCGTCGAAGCAGCGCCGCTGGATCCGCTCCGCGTACCCGGGTCTGCCGAGCGGACCCGTGTCGACGCCGAGCAGCATCCCCCGCCCCCGGACAGCCAGGCGGGGCTCGGTCCCGCGCAGGCGCGCGCCGAAGGCGGTCAGCCGGGCCGACGACTCGGCGATCCGCTGCCGGAAGGACGGGTCCTCCCAGGCGGTTAGGGCGGCGGCCCCGGCGACGAAGGCGAGCTGGTTGCCCCGGAAGGTTCCGGTGTGCTCACCCGACCGCCACACGTCGAGTTCCGGACGGATCAGGGTGAGTGCCAGGGGCATCCCGGCGCCGCCGATCGACTTCGACAGCGTCACCAGATCCGGTTGGATGCCGGCGTGCTCGAACCCGAAGAAGCTGCCGGTGCGGCCACAACCGGTCTGGATCTCGTCGCAGACCAGCAGGATGCCGTGCTGCTCGGTGAAGGTCCGCAGGTCCCGCAGCCACTGCGCGGAGGCCGGATAGATGCCACCCTCGACCTGCACGGATTCGACGATGACAGCCGCCGGGAGGTCGACCCCCGCCGACGGGTCGGCGACCAGCCGGGTCAGGTACGAGACGGAGTCGAACGACCCCGCCGGGCCGTCCTCGTAGGGCACGAACAGCACGTCGTGCAGTCCCACCGAGCCGGCGGCGCGGGCCCGCCGGCTCCCCGTCACCGCGAGCGAGCCCCGCGACATCCCGTGGAAGCCCCCGGTGAAGGAGACGACCGTCTGCCGGCCGGTCACCTTCCGGACCAGCTTCAACGCCGCCTCCACCGCGTCGGTGCCGGTCGGCCCGCAGAACTGGAGCTTGTACCGCAGCCCGCGCGGCTCGAGAACGACCCGCCGGAAGGTCTCGATGAACTCGCGCTTGGCCACCGTGTGCATGTCGAGGCCGTGCAGGATGCCGTCACCCTCCAGGTACGCGCGCACCCTGTCGACGACCCACTCCGGGTTGTGGCCGTAGTTGAGGGCACCCGCGCCACAGAAGAAGTCGAGGAACTCCCGGCCGTCCTCGCTGCGGAGGCGGGCTCCCTTCGCCCGGGTGAACACCGCCGGAAAGGTGCGACAGTACATCCGTACCGCCGACTCGAGCTCGTGGAACGTCGACACGTCGGTCGACACGTCCGTCGTGAAAACCGTCATGATCCGCCTCCAGGATGCGGCTGACCGGGGTCCCCACCGCCCGGCCGGGCGGCCTCGTCGATCTCGTACCGCGCGGGCCCGTCGAACTGGCGGATGCTGAGATAGTCGCGCCACACCACCTCGGGCACCTCGTGCCGCAGGAACGCCGCGACCGGATATCCGAAGTCGTCGACGGTCCGCGAGATGGCGTCGCCCGGCCGGACGACGATCCTGACCTCGCGTACGCTCTCCAGCGCCTCCAACGTCTCCAGCCCGCGATAGCGCAGCAGCCTGCCGCTGGCCGGGGCCAGCAGCGCGACCGCCGCGGCGGCACCCGGCAGCCGGTACTCCGCATCGGCACCGGCGGCGAAGCCGGCCGGGTCCGTGACGGCCCGGACCGTCGCGTCCAGTTGGCCTCCGCCCAGCACCGAGCCGGCGAAGTGTGGCAGGTCGGCACCGCAGAGCCGGGCACCCAGTTCGATCAACCGGGGACCGTCCGGCGTCAGCTTCACCTCCGCGTGCACGGGGCCGTGCCGGATCCCGAGGACGTCGAGCACCCGCAGCGTGTAGTCGACCAACTCGTCCTGCGCGGGGCCGCGCCGGGGCATCAGGTGGGTGCTGTCGAGCAGGTCCAGCACCCCGTGTGCGGTGACATGGGTCGTACGCCAGATGTCGCACACCTGGTGCCGCCCGTCCCGGCTCACCGTGTTGACGTAGTACTCGGCCCCGTCGAGATACTCCTGCGCCACCACCGCGTCGTTGTGGCCGGTCAGCGCGTTCTCCCGGCCGACGATGGCGTGGAAGGCGCGGACGACGTCGGCCACGCTGTCGCAGAAGGCGACGCCGTCGCTGCCCGCGCTGCTCGGCGGCTTGACGACGGCCCGCCGGCCGAGCGCCGCGTACCAGGACACCAGTTCGTCGAGGTCCGCGGTGCGGATCTGCTCGGTACCGGCGAGGCCGCTGGCCTTGATGGTCTCGATCATCAGGTACTTGTCACGCCGCGCGGTGCTCAGCGCGGTGCCGTTGGACGGCAGGCCGAGCGCCTCGCTGAGGGCGTCGGCCAGCTCGACCCCGCTCTCCATCCCGGCCAGCACGTACGTCGGGGCGTGCTCCTTCAGCGCCGTCTGCATCTCCGCGAGACTTCCGTCCGGCAGCAGGTTGTCGACGAACTGCGCCGGCTGGAACGAGCCGGTGAACCTGGCCGGAACCTCGCGGGTGCTCTGCACGTGCACGCACTCGTATCCGGCCTCGCGGAACAGCGGCGGAAGACGCTTCGCCGACGAGTACGCGTCCACGATGACGATCCGCTTCCTCTCGGTCATCAGGTCACGCCTCCTCGACCAGCAGCGGTGTCTTGTAGGTACGGGGATTGACCGCGAGCGCCTCCACCACCTGGACGTCGAACGACTCCGGGGCCGACGAGACGGCGTACCCCAGCCGGTAGACGCTGCTCAACACCCGGCGGCGGACCCGGTCGCGTAGTTCGTCGGCGGGTGCGGCGCCAGGGTCGGGGAGCACCCGGACCTGCATCTGCTCGGTCGGGGTGCCGTACCGGAACAGGGCGATCTGGACATCGCGCACGCCCGGCTCGGCAAGCGCGACGCCGGCGATCTCCCCCGGCGTGACCAGTACGCTCACGAACTTCAGCTGTGGGTCGTCCCGGCCGAGGACCCGGAGCGCGTCGCGTTGGCCGCAGGAACAGGTGACGAACTCTCCCCGGTCGCCGACCCGGTAGCGGAGGATCGGATTGAGGCACCGTGGATGGGTGTTGGTCACCAGCACCAGTCCGTCGACGAGTTCGACGTGCTGGTAGGACAGCGGATGGAAGACGTCCCGCTGGCAGGCGGGTCCGTTGTGCCCGATCACCCAGGTCTCCGTGCTGCCGTAGACGCCGTACGTGCCGGCCTCCGGCAGCAGCCGGGCCACCAGGTCCGCCGCACGGGCGGAGAAGGGCTCACCGGTCCAGAGCAGCTTTCCCAACGGCGGCGGCTGCCGCCCGGTCTGCGCGCAGTACTCCAGCAGGTGGGCGATGTGGGTCGGCGTGCCGTCCATCGCCGTGGCCCCGACGCGTTCGGCGAAGTCCAGCCACTCGCCGAGTTGCTCGTGATCGACCGCGCCGAGCGGGATCGTGACGGCTCCGAGATGGTCGGCGAGCGCGTTGAAGAAGTTGTGTGACGACCAGAGCCGGCCCGGGTTGTTCATGTTCACCAGGACGTCGTCGGGGGCGAGCGGACGCCAGTGCCGGACGATGTCGGGCACGAACATGTCGGAGGGAATCAGGCTGAGTTTCGGCGCCGAGGTGGTGCCGCCGCTGCCGTAGACGTAGCTGCCGAAGCTCTGCCGGCGGGCATGCTCCAGGATCCCGTCCAGCGCCGTGTTGAGTTCGTCCTTCGTCAGCGGCGGCAGGTCGGTCAGCGCGGGCACGGCCAGCGCGGCGGCGAGGGCCCGGTACTTCTCGCGCAGCGCCGGCAACGAGGCGGCACGATGCAGGATCGGCTCCAGGACGGCGGGTGCGATCGTCCGGGTGCCCTTCCTGTCCACTTCGGTCGTTCCCGTCATCCGTCCTCCTCGTCGATGGGACCCGTCCACGGCGACGCCGCCGGTCCGGGACCGGCACCGGTGCTGCCCTGGGTGTCCCCATTACGTCATGGCCGCGCCCGTACCGTCCAAGACCAGTTCGTGATTGGATGAGAACTCTGGATGCTCAGCAACGGGGGCGGAAGAATGGAACTGCGGCATCTGGTGTACTTCAGCGTGACGGCGGAGGAGTTGAATTTCCGCCGGGCCGCGGAGCGCCTCATGATCGCCCAATCGGGGCTGTCACAACGCATCAGGACGCTCGAGCGAAGTCTCGGAGTACCACTCTTCGACCGCACCCGGGCCGGCGTCCGCCTGACGGCGGAGGGCGCCGCGCTCCTACCGGTGGTACGCGACGCGCTCGACCGGGCGGACCGGGTCAGGGACCTCGCCAGGAGACTGTCGACCAGTCCACCGACGCGGTTGAGAATCGGCTACACCCGCTCCGCCGGAGCCGGTACTCCGCTGACGATCGTGACCGCCTTCCGGGCCAGGTATCCGTCCACCCGGATCACCACCTCCACCTCCTTCACCGCCCGCAACCTGACGGCGCTGCAGAAGCACGAGATCGACGTCGGCTTCGTCCGGCCACCCCTACCGCCGGACGAGGGCCTCGAATACCTCACGATCGCCCGGGAGACGGTGGTGGTGGCGATGCACCGGGAGCACCATCTCGCCGGCCGACGTCGCGTACGGCGTGCGTCGCTCACCACCGAGCCGCTGGTCTTCTTTCCCGAGGAGACCGCGCCCGGCCTGTGGCGGTCGATGATCGACCAGGTGTACGGCCCCGGGTCGGGCCCGCAGATCGTCCGGGTCGAGCCGAGCGAGGAATTCATGCTCGCCGCCGTCGCGGAGCGGGCGGGTGTCACGCTGCTCACCGAGACGCCGGCCGCGGTGCTGCGCATTCCGCAGGTGGTCGTCCGGCGTTTCAGCCGGCCGGAACCCACCGTGCCGCTCGGCATCGCGTGGCGGCGCGACGACGACAATCCCGCCGTCGCCCAGTTCGTCACATTCGCCGCCGAGGCGTCGACGCCCGGCCAACGCGAGCCGACGCCCGGCTAACGCGAGCCGGCGATATCCTCGGTCGCCCGCAGCACCCGGAGCGCATTGCGCCAGGTGAGCTTCGTCAGGTCGTCGTCGGACCAGCCCCGGGCGGACAACTCGGCGAGCAGTACGGGATATCCGTGCACTCCCTCCAACCCGTCGGGGACCGCAATGGTCCCGTCGAAGTCGCCGCCGAGCCCGATGTGGTCCATCCCGGCCACCTCACGGACGTGCTCGATGTGGTCGGCGACGTCGGGGACCCCGCAGGGTGGACGGGGACTGTCCCGCAGCAGCCGCGCGATCGCCGCCGCCCGTCCCGGATCGCCGTCGGCGAAGGACGCCGCGATCCGGCCCCGCTGCTCGGCGAGCTCGTCGTACCAGTCGCGGCAGCGCACGTTGAGAAAGTTCGCCACGAACGTCACCATCACGATTCCCGCGCTGTCCCGCACCCGCCGCAGCACGTCGTCGGGCACGTTGCGGGGGTGCTCACAGACCGCTCGCGCTCCCGAGTGCGAGAAGAAGGCGGGCGCCACGGAGACGTCGAGTGCGTCCCGCATCGTCGTCGTCGCCACGTGCGACAGGTCCACCAGCATTCCCAGCCGGTTGCACTCGCGTACCACGGCACGACCGAAGTCCGAGAGGCCGCCGACCTGCGGGCGGTCGGTGGCGCTGTCCGCCCAGGGGGTGTTCCGGTTGTGGGTCAACGTGAGATAGCGGACCCCGAGCCGGTACATCATCCGCAGCACACCGAGGGAACCGGCGATGGAGTGACCGCCCTCCATCCCCAGCAGGGACGCGACCCGGCCGGCGGCGACCGCCCGCTCGACCTGCTCCGCCGTCGTCACCATCACCAGGTCGTCGGGATAGCGCCGCACCATCCGGTACGCCGCGTCGATCTGCTCCAGGGTGGCCGTGACCGCGGCGTCGCCGGTGAGCGAGCACGGCACGAAGACCGACCAGAACTGGGCACCGACCCCGCCGGCCCGCAACCGGGGCAGATCCGTGTGCAGCCCGATGCCCGACTGGTCCACCGAGATGTCCAGCGCGTCGAAGTCGTACCGGGCCCGGCGGCGCAGTGTCCACAGCAGGTCGTTGTGGCCGTCGAAGACCGGCGCCGTGGCAAGCAGCGCCCGCACGCGCTCGACACCGGTACGACCCGTCACGGCGCTACCCTACGGCCCCAAGGCCGGTGCCGTCCGACCATGCCGGCATCGTCGCCTCGCCACCAGCACAAGTCAGCCGAGCTCAGGATTCGTACCGGCGGGTCTTGTGGGGATACCTGGGGCGGGCCGCCGCCCAGAGTCGGTTCGCCGCGTACGAGCGGTCCAGTTCGACGAGTTGCACGCCTGGGTCCGCGGCCGCCACGAACCGAACATCGTCAGCGAAGCCGACGACGACGATCTCGTGCCACGTGGCCTCGCCGATCGCGAGGAGCTCCTCGCGACCCTGCTCGACGCGGCCGAAGACCGCCACGTCCACCTCGTGCTGAGTGCGTGCGTCGGTGTCGTTGACGACACCGGCCGCGACCCAGGTCGGAAAGCCGCCGAACAGGTCCGGATCGGCTTCCCGGCGGGCCCAGTTGCGGCAGAACCGCGCCCACCTCGCGACCGTCGCAGGTCTGCCCGGAGATCCGGAGCGTCGCGCGCCTGGCATCTGGCAGCGGTGGCAGCCCTGGTACGCGCGGCGGAGCTGAGCGCTGCCCCGAACGCCCGTGCAAGGCGGCCGGCCGAAGGCCAAGCCGCCGAGCGGCCGGCTCTGCTCGTCGCTCAGCCTCTGCTGTCGTACCGGCTCCGCCTAGCTGGTCGTGCCGCACGCTGGACTGCACGGCGGCCCGTACAGCGCCTCGTTGACCGGGGACGACGAGGCGTAAACTCTTCGGATGGGCAGCCTGCGCCGACCGGAACGTCGGATCCGTTCCGACGGCGCACGCAGCCGACAGGCAATCCTGGAGACGGCGGTCGCCCTGACCACCCTGGTGGGCCTCGACGGGCTCTCCATCGGCCGCCTCGCCGAGGAGGCCGGAATCAGCAAGAGCGGGCTGTTCGCACATTTCGGTTCGAAGGAAGAGCTGCAGCTCGCCACCATCGAGACGGCCACCGGGACCTTTCTGCGCGACATCGTGCGACCCGCTCTGGCCCTGCCCGAGCCCTCGATGCGGCTGAACGCCCTCTGCGCGAACTTCCTGTGCCATCTCGAGGAGCATCCCGGCGGCTGTTTTTTCGTGGCGGTCAACGCCGAGTTCGACACCCGTCCCGGCGTGGTTCGCGATCGTCTCACCCAGTTGCACACGAGCTGGCTGCGAACCCTCGAGGCTCAGTACGCCGCAGCCCGAGCGGCCGGTCTGCTCGGCGGTGACGCCGAGCCCGAGCAAGTGGCCTTCGAGCTCAACGCCTACCTGCACATGGCCAACAACATGTACGTGCTCTATCGCGACAGTGCCTACCTCGAGCTGGCACGCCAGAGTATCGCCAACCGCCTCGGGACACACCCTCACAAGGTGGCCGAGGGATAAGTGCCCATCGCGTCGTCGAGCCGTCGCCCCTTCAGCCGGGCCGCGTCGAACTGACGGCCCAGGATCTCGGCCATGGGGACAGCGGTCCGGGTGACCTCGCGGTCGGCGGTCGCGGCCTCGTCGGCCCAGAGCGCGGGAGAGACCGCGATTCCCTGATCGGCGCGGAGCGCCATGACGTCATGACGCCACGTCGGCCAAAGCCGGCCGTCGTAGAAGTGCGGTAGATCGCCGGACACGCCCCAGGCCAGCCATTCACTGTGAGACAGCTTCATTCGGGCCCAGCTCAACCTCGCCGGGTCGAAGTAGATCACCTCGCCCGGCACGCCAGGCCGGCCGCCCCCCGGCCGCAGGCCGTTGAGAAAGAAGGTGCCGCCCAGCACGTCGTGCGCGACGATCAACCCCTCGGTGGGGGTCCACATCCGGTCGATGTTCACGGGAAAGTCGTTGACCTGACCGATGCTGGGCAGGCTCTCCTCCGGGCACGGCGAGCCGCCAAGGATGCGCAGCCAGCCGTCGTAGAGCAGTATTCCTCCGCTGTTCAGCGCGATGGCGCCAAGCGACGAGCTGGCCGCGACCTGAAGCTGGCACAGGCTGGCAACGGCCTTCTCGTGGTCGGCCGGAAGGATTCGCGGCGCGGCGAAGCTGCGCGACAACACGTCCACCAAGGTGAGCCACGAGGTCTGGTCGTTCTCGACGACGTTCAGCTCACTCGTCATTGGTTCACGCTTGTTCCGGAAGCTGCGGCCAAATACCACGCCTCCGGTCGCCCGGTGAGTACGCGTCGGTGCGAAGTCGGGTGTCCCATACTCGATACGACGAAGCCCAGACCAACAAGTTCAGCGTCCGCCGAGTGCTCGTACGGCTCTCATCCGGTCGAGGCGCGTCAGAAGGCCGGCGCAGTCGACAGGTCTCCACAGAACGGAAGAGGCCAACCGGGCACGAGCCGGTCACCGCGAGGTCCGCCGACGGCAGCCGAGGATCGTGGTCCTGCGTCATGCCCGATTTCCGTGGGGCCTCCGTAATTTCCGGACGGTGTGGTGCGGGAGCCGTTGCGACACGTCCATCCGTTCGATGGGGCTCAGGCGCCGTACGCCGTCAGCGGTCTCCGGCCGCCGCTGCGACGAAGCCAACTTGACAAACATCCACTCTTGTCGTGCCAGCCGATCTGCCATGCGTCGGCCTCACACGATTCGCTGTCTTCGGATTGAGTCGGCCGCACCGGGAATGCCCATGTTTAATTGTTACCGAATCGACTCCACATCGGCGTAACTAACATTCAAGTAAAATTACACAGGCACCTCTTTACACTTTTCCCGAAGCTACCGGAGTGCTACGGGGATGAATTATATGACCACCGCAACAAGCGTTACCGACGCGCAGATGCGGGAGATCCACCAGAACAACGGCGGGGCGTTGCTCTACTTCCTGCGGAGCCTGGTCCCCACCACCGCCTCGCATACCGCCGAGGATCTGGCGCAGGAGACCATGCTCCGCGCCTGGCGGAACCTCGACGCCGTGCCGCTCGAGCCCGAGTCGCAGCGGCGCTGGCTGTTTACCGTGGCCCGCCGGCTGGTCATCGACGCGCACCGCAAGCGGCAGTCGCGACCCGTGGAGGTCAATCTCCTCGGCGTCGAGCCCACCGCGTCCGGATGGGAATCCGCCGAGACGGTCATCGCGAAGCTCACGCTCTGTGATGCCGTCAAGGAACTCAGCACCGCCCACCGCTCGGTCCTCCATGAACTCTACGTCGAGGGTCGCACCTTGAACGAGGCCGCGGCCCGGCTCGGCGTCCCGGTCGGGACCGTCAAGTCACGGACCCACTACGCCATGCGTCAACTCCGAAAAGCCCTGCTGACCGGCTGAGCCTGGCGCTGCGGGCGCCGGCCGACGCGCCCGCGCGAGGAGTTGGCGGAGTCGTCAGCGCGGCAGACGAACCGTTCCGGACGACGAAGCTACGGATGAGACGGCCAGGTGTTCAATCATCGACCGACATTTTCTGTCGAAATAGTCACCAATCCCTCAGTTGCCGTGGCAAAGAGCCCGAGAAAGGCTGTGGGTGGCGCGCCTGACGGAATCGACCCAGGAGGTACAGCATGGGCAAGAGAGTTCGTATCGCCGCGGGCCTGACCGCGGCCGGCGTCGCGGCGCTGGTCGGTCTACAGGCTCAGCCCGCACAGGCCGCCGTCGACGTCCCAACATCGGGGCTGAGCATCTTCGAGGGCACCTTCGCCAAGATCCTTCTCTACGTCCCCGAGCCGGACGGCACCTGCCTGACGATGCCGCCTACCGCGGCCTCGCTCACCGGGGAGCGCATCGTCGAGCAGGTCAGCGCCTTCACCGGCCCCAACTGCACCGGGCTCCAGCAGAATCTCGGCACGTTCCGCACCTTCACCGCCGGCAAGTACCAGTCGTTCCGGGCCTACTCCTTCTAATTACGTAGCCGTCCCCGCCGCCTCGCGTGTAGCAGCGCGCGAGGCGGCGGGCCGACCACGCCCGCCGCCCGGCCGCGTGCCACCGCCCGATACGGGTCGGCCCGACAGCTCAGGCACCGGCGGGCAGCCGGGTGCCGCGCGGGATGCTGCCGAATTGCCCGGCGTGGAAATCGCGGTAGGCCTGCTCGATCTCGTCGCGTGAGTTCATCACGAACGGACCGCTGGCATACACGGTTTCCCCGATGGGCCGCCCGGCAAAGAGCAGTACCGTGGTCTGCTCGTCCCCGTCGCCGGTGGCAAGCGCCAGCGTGGTCGGCTCGCCCGGCCCCGCCGCCGGATCGGACCAGGCGATCTGTCCTGCGCGTACACCGCGGCCACCGACCGTCAGCCGACCGGAGAGCACGTACGCGAACGCGCGCTGGTCGCCGTCGAGCAGTTGCCGGTACTCGATCTTCGGGTCCAGCGTGATCAGCATGCCGAGGATCGGCCACTGGTTGACCGCCGGCCCCCGCACCGCTCGCGTCTCGCCCGAGATCAGCTGAACCAGCACACCGGGCTCGGTGTGGACGGCGTGCATGCCGGCTCGCAGATCCTGATAGCGGGTGGGCACCATCTTCCGATCGGCCGGCAGGTTGACCCACATCTGCAGGATGTGCGCGTGCTCCGACCGGGCGGCGACCTCACGGTGGATGATGCCGCGGCCCGCGGTCATCCACTGCACGTCTCCGGGCCCGAGTACCCCCGCGTTCCCCATGCTGTCACCGTGCTCGAGCGCTCCGTCCAGGATCAGGGTCACGGTCTCCAGGCCGCGGTGCGGATGCCAGTCGAACCCGGGCTGGTTGACCAGTTCCTCCCCCATCACCAGGAAGGGATCGGTCCAGGCGTCCCGGCCCGGCGCGATGATCATCGAGCTGTGGGCCGACATCCGCGTCGGACCCAGCTCCACCCTGCCGAGAACCCGTTGCACTTTCCGGTTCATCACGCCTCTTCTCCTTGACTAGGGGGAAAGCGTCCTGCGGACCGCCACGGTTGACAAACGCCACCAAAGCCGCTTAACTTTGAGAAGTGACTAGCTCGCGCGAGACCCGGGTCGACGAGGAGAGCTGCCTGCGCATCCTGCGTGCGATCGACATCATCGGCACCCGCTGGACCGGGCCGATCCTGCTCGCCGGCGCTCGCGGTGCCCGGCGCTTCAAGGAATACCGGGCCATGGTTCCAGGCATCTCCGACCCGCAGCTGACGCTGCGGCTCAAGCAGTTGCAGGAGCGCCACCTTCTCGAGCGCACCGTCGTTCCCAGCACGCCGGTCCAGATCACCTACACTCTGACCCCCGAGGCCGAAAAGCTAATCGCCTCGTTGCAACCGTTATCGCGGTGGACCGAGCAATATTTCCCGCACGACGATTGATCTCTGCGGTCTGCCATCCGTCGGAAGGATGTGACCGACAATCTCGCGACCCGCCCGTGGCGTTCCGGCGATCTCGACATGCTCCGGACATCCGAGTCGCTCTTCGCACCGCAGACCTACCCTCGATGCTTTGCCGCCGGCTCCCGCCGGTCGCGCCCCTTCCACATGCTGGTGTCGGACCAGATGAACGCGTCCGCTCGTCGCTGGACCGGGCAGGTCGCCGTAACAGGCGACAGCATCGTCGCGCTGGCCGAATGCGCCTGGGATCCGGCCGATCCGGAGTCACCCACCGTACGGGTGAGCGTCGCCGAAGACCGGCAGGGCACCCAGCTCGGTTACCAGGTCCTGCGCGAGCTGGTCGGTCACTGTCTGAGCATCGGCCTGACCACGTTCACCGTCGACTACGCGGCGTCGAACGTCACCGTGGATTCGATGTTGCAGGCGATAGCGGCCGAGACCGGCGACCGGTACGCGCTGAGTGGGTTGACGCGGGGTGGCCTCGGCCACCTGACCGTCCGCGCGGCAGGCTAGAGCGAATCGATGCGCACCGTCAGCACCCGGTTGCTCCTGGCCTGTGCCGCGATGGGCGTCGCCGGCGGCCTCACCGACATCGGGAACGCGTACCTGTTCAATGTGAGGACAGTCGTCGCGCAGCCCTCCTCAGGGCTTTCACCGGGGCCTCTACTTCCTGCCCGGAATCGTGGCCCAGGCCGCGCTGCGCCGCGGCGGCGTGGCTCTGCGTCGATGACGCCGAAGTGCGCCCCGACGTCGCGCACCGTCCGCTCGACGGCCTGCTGGTCGGTGACGTCCAGACGCAGCACCAGGACACGGTCACCGTTGTCCAGCGCGGCCCTGGCGTACGCCATGCCGAACCCGCCGGGGGTGCCGCCAGTGATGAACCAGGTTCTCATGGGCCGGACGATCGACTCTCCCCCGGGAGAGAGTCAGGGATGCCGAGGGTGACGGTGCCCGTGTCGGCCGTGAACCACGTCGCGGAAGCGGCTTGTCTCCCAGCGGTGTGTACGCTAAAGATGGCACGATCGGTCGTTCTGAGTCGGAGGGATTCGACCTCTTGGTCGCTCTGGGTGGTTCCGTGCTCGGTCTACCAGGAACCTGTTGCACATAGGGGGATAGTCCTGTGCCAACGACCAACGGCGACGGGAGACCGTTCTGCTTCGCCGTGCTCGGGCCGGTGCAAGTCTGGCGGCACGGCGTGGAACTGGACCTCGGTGCCCGGCAGCAGCGCCTGATCCTGGCACTGCTGTTGGCCAACGCCGGACAACCGGTCGGTATCGGCGACATCGTCGAGGCGCTCTGGGACCAGCGGCCGCCCGCAAGCGCCGTCAACGTCGTACACCGCTACATCGGCGCGTTACGGCGCCTCTTCGAACCCGGTCTGCCGGCCCGATCGGCCGGACGTTGGCTGCTGGGTGACTCGGCGGGTTATCGCATGCGCGTCGACACGGACAGTCTCGACCTGCTGAAGCTGCGTCAGCTTTCCGCGCAGGCGCGAGCGGACGAGCTCGCCGGGCGGCTTACCGAGGCGATGTCGGCATATGAGGACGCCCTCAGCATGTGGCGTGGACCGACTGGCGGAGCGTCCGGGCTGGCCTCGTACGACCGCCTTGCGTTCAGTGTGGTGGACCACGAGTGCGCGGACCTGGCCCGCGAGGCCACTTGTCTGGCGCTGCGTCTGGACCGGGTCCGATCGGTCCTTCCGGTGTTGTGGCGCCTGGCCGAACACCGCCCGCTGGACGAGGCGTTGCAGGCCCAGTTCCTGCTGGCGCTGGCCGCCGACGGCCAGCAAGCCGAAGCGATCGCGCTGTACCAGAACATCCGCCGCCGGCTCGCCGACGAGCTGGGAGTGGATCCGGGTGACGAGCTCCGTGAGGCATACCACCTCATTCTGCGGCAGAGCGCGGCCGGATCGGGGTCATCCGGAAAGGCCGCGTCGCCGCCCGCCGCGCAACCGGCCCGGACACCAATCGGCCGAGCCTCGGGCCTCACCGCGGTGCTGCCCGCCCAACTGCCGGCAGACCTGCCCTGGTTCACCGGCCGCGACGAGGCCCAGGGCCAGACGCTCGGCCTGGTCAACGGCCACGTAATGGCCCAGGCATCGATGCCGGTGCTCGCCATCGACGGCATTCCCGGCATCGGCAAGACCGCCCTGGCCATTCACCTGGCCCACCAACTGGCCGACAGCTATCCGGACGGGCAGCTCTACGTCGACCTGCAGGGCTTCGACCCCGACCAATCGGTGCTGCACCCCGCGGAGGCCCTCCAAGGCTTCCTCAACGCGCTCGGTGTTCCGGACACCGACATCCCGGCGAGCCATCACGCCCGCAGTGGCCTGTACCGCAGTGTCCTGGCCGGCCGCCGTATCCTCGTCGTGCTCGACAACGCGCACAGCGTCGAGCAGGTCCGTCCGCTGTTGCCGGGCGCGCCCGGCTGCCTCGTGCTGGTCACCAGCCGCAAGCGTCTCACCGGCTTGGCCACCGCGCACGGCGCCCACCTCATGACCCTCGACGTGCTGCCACCCGAGGACGCACGCAACTGCCTGATCCTCCGTATCGGAGCGGACCGGGCCTCCGCCGCCCCGGAGGCGATCGACGAGATCATAACGCGGTGCGGGCGGCTCCCGCTGGCGCTGGCGATGGTCGCCGCCCGTGCCCTGGCCCACCCCGATCACCAGCTGGCCGACATCGCCCGGGAACTGAGGGAGGCGCAGGGCAGCCTGGACGGGTTCTCCATCGACGACATGGCCAACGACATCCGGGCGATCTTCTCCTGGTCGTACCGGATGCTCGGTGCCCGCGCCGCTCGCCTGTTCCGGCTGCTGTCGCTTCATCCCGGCCAGGACATCACGATCGCGGCGATGGCCAGCCTCGTCGGCGTCCCGTTCGGCGAGGCGCGCCTGCTGGCCGGCGAGCTGGTGCGGACCGGCCTGCTCGCCGAGCACACGGTGGGCCGGTTCACCAGCCATGACCTAATCCGGGCGTACGCTCAGGAGTTGGTCCACCTGCACGAGGACGACCAGGCCCGGGAGTGTGCGGCCGAACGGCTCGGCCACCACTACCGGCAGACCGCGTACGAAGCGGATCTGCTGCTGAAACCCACGATGGTGCTGGACCCGCCGGAGACGCTGCAGGGTGTGGTCGTCAACCGCCTGAACGACGCCACCGAGGCGGTCGCCTGGTTCAACGCGGACCGGCACGTCCTCAGGGTCGTGGTGCAGCGACAGCTCGATGACGGCCGGGTCGCTACGGCCTGGCGGCTGGCGATCAGCCTGCAGCGTTTCCACCAGGGCGAGGGCTGGTGGCACGACTGGGCGGCGATGGCGCGCGCCTGTCTGCTCGCGGCCACCTCCGCCCGGGACGACCTCGGCCGGGCCCACCTGTCCCGCAGCTTGGCCGGCGCCGAGCACGTGCTGGGCAACCACGGCGCGGCCGCGCGTCTCCTCCGTCAGTCACTGGACCTGTTCGTCGGGCTCGGGCTTCGCTGGGAACAGGCCCTGGTGTACCGCAACCTCGGCCAGGTGAGCGTCGCGCAGGAGAGTCATCTCGATGCCGTCGCACACTACGAGCGCGCCCTGCGCATCTTCGAGTCGCTGGGCGACCTGTCCGACCAGGTCATCGTCCTGTGCTGTCTGGCCGACGCGCATTCCTGCCTCGGCCGGCCGAACGTCGGCATGGACCTTGTCAACCGAGCGCTGCCGATCGCCAGAGCGATGGGTGACCTCAACGGCCAGGGCCTCTGCTACGAGACGCTGGCCAAGTGCTTCCAGGCCAGGCGAGACCTGACTGCCTCGCTGGCGTCCTGGAGGCGGGCGGCCGACATCTACCAGCAGACCGGGTGGCGGATGAACTCGGTCGAGTGCCTGCTGCCACAGGGCGACACCTCGCTGGCCCTCGGTGACCCGGACGGCGCCCGTGCGGCCTGGCAGCAGGCACTCGAGCTGCTGAGCCACCTGCGGGTGCCCCAGGTGTCCGCGATCAAGGAACGCCTGCGAGGTCTGGAGACAGCAGGAGCCGTACGGGTGCCCGGCGGTCGCCGCTGAGCTCGTCCCTCCGTCGGGTCGGGTAAGGGACACGGGCCTTCCCTGGCGTCTCGCCGCAGCCCTGTGTACGCGCGGTCCCCGGTCCTCTGTGACCGGCCGGGGATCGCGCGGTGGCCACCGTTGCTCGTGGCGTGGTCGTTACTGCGGCAGACCTTGGTAGTCGGCGGGCCCGGCGATCTGCCCGCCGTCACCAGCGACCTCGCTGCCGGTGACGAACCGAGAGTCGTCGCTGGCGAAGAAGAGGACGATCCGGGCGATGTCGTCCGGCTCCCCCACCCGACCGAGCGCGACGTTGCTCGTGTCGAAGGTGACACCATCGGTCATGGGCGTCCGGATCTGACCGGGGTGGACGGCGTTCACCCGGATCCCGTGAACGCCCAGCTCCAGCGCGGAGGTCTTGGTCAGACCGCGTACCCCCCACTTCGACACCACATAGCCGGACATCCGTGGTATGCCCTGGAGAGCGCCGACGGAGCCGATGTTGACGATCGACCCGCCGCCGGACCGCTTCATCGTCGGTACCACAGCCTGGATGCCGTTGAACACACCGATCAGGTTCACGTCCAGCGTGCGCTGGAACCGCGCGGTGTCCCACTGCTCCAACGGAGCCGGGTCGGCGATGCCGGCGTTGTTGACCAGGATGTCGACGGCGCCGAAGCGCTCCTCGGTTCGCCTGACGAGGGCGGACCACTCGTCCACCGACCGGACGTCGAGCTGCTCGGCGATCGCCTGTGGTCCGAGTTCGCGGGCGAGGTCCTCCGCCGCCGTGATGTTCACGTCGGCGATGACCACGTTCGCGCCCTCGGTCACGAACTGGCGGACGGTGGCGGCGCCCATGCCCATCGCGCCGCCGGTGACGACCGCCGTCTTTCCCTGTAGCCGTGTCATGGCACGTTCCCCTCTCCCGCACCAGAGGTGCGGGGATCTCATGCGGCGAAGTCGGTTCCCCGGCTGACGGCTTCCCAGGCGGTCCGCTCGTCCTGGGTCCGCTTCGCAGCGGCGTTGAGGCGGTCGAGGGTTTCGTTGCCCATCGGCAGCCGCAGCGGGGTGTCCTCGGCGGCCAGCGCGGTCAGGATCGCCTTCGCGATCTTCACCGGGTCACCGGCCTCCTTGCCGCCCACCTCGTTGACGTGCTCGCGCAGCTTGCGGACCGTGCCGTCGTACGCCGCGATGTGCGGCGACTCGCTGATCGCGGCACCGGCGAAGTTGGTGCGCATCGGACCGGGCTGCGGGATGAGCACCTTGATGCCGAGCGGGTCGACCTCCTGGGCGAGCGCGACGGAAAAGCCCTCCAGCGCGAACTTGCCCGCCGAGTACGCGGACATACCGGGCACGGACAACTGGCCGCCGAGGCTGCTGACCTGCACGATCGCGCCGCTGCCCTGCTCGCGCATGTGAGGTAGGACCGCCCGGGTGAGGGCCACGGGGCCGAAGAAGATCAGTTCCATGAGGGCCCGGATCTCGTCGTCGGTGGTCTCCTCGACCGCACCGATGTGACCCCGCCCGGCGGCGTTGACGAGTACGTCGATCCGGCCGTACCGGCCGACAACCTCCTTGACGGCCTCGCTGACGCGGGCCTGGTCGGTGACGTCGAGTTCCAGCGTGCGGGAGCGCTCCGGGTAGGCGCTGACGACCTCGTCGGCCCCCGCCGTACGCCGATCGCTCAGCACGACCGTGTCCCCTGCGGCGAGCGCCGCCCGGGCGATCTCCCGACCCAGGCCGGAGCCGGCGCCGGTGACCAACCAGATGCCTTCCATGGCGATTGATCCTTTCTGAAGTCCCGACCGCGCCGTGCGGGCGGGAAGTCTGCTGAACGCCGCTCGATCAGGCGACGCTTCCCACCTTGAGGGCCCCCGCGATGCGCACCACACGCTCGGCCTGGTGCCGCGCCGAGTTGCGGGTGTCGTCGTCGATGGAGCCGAGGTCGGGGCCGAACGCCGCGTGGTGCGAGGTGCCGTACGGGTTGCCGTCGACGAACTTGACCGCGTCGGTGTAGCCGGGCGGCACGATGATGCCGCCGAAGTGGTGGATGCTGTTGTACATGGCGAGCAGGGTCGACTCGTGCCCACCGTGCCGGGTGCCGGTCGAGGTGAAGCCGCTGTAGACCTTGTCGGCCAGCGCGCCCGTCTGCCACAGCGACGACAGGGTGTCGAAGAACTGCTTCAACTGGGCGGCGATGTTGCCGAAGCGGGTCGGCGATCCGAAGATGACCGCGTCCGCCCAGGTGAGGTCCTCGGGGGTCGGGGTTGGCACGTCCGCGGTGGCCGCGTGGTGGGCGGCCCAGACCGGGTTCGCCTCGATCGCGGCCTGCGGCGCCAGCTCGGCGACCTTGCGGACTCGCACCTGCGCGCCGGCGGCCTGTGCCGCGTCCGTCATGGTGTTGGCGATCTCGGTGCCCGTGCCGGTCGACGAGTAGTAGATGACGGCGAGCTTGACGTTGTGGGACATGGTGTCGGTGCTTCTCTCTGCGGGCGGGGGCTGGTGCCTCCCGGCTGTCGGTACGGGGTGCCTTGCCGGGGCCAAACGTAGGGCAACTTTGGTGACTCGTCACCTCGAAGTGACAGATGACACATCACCTTTCCGGGCCGGTGAAGCCGGCTACACCGCAAGCGACTAGCGCGCCGGCTTCTGCCACCAACCAGAAATGACGATCACATTGACCGCTCATGGCGGATGACACATCACCCTGTCGTATCGCCCGGATGCCGCACTCGTAAGATCAGACGGTGATGTGTCACCTAACGCGTACGCCGACCTGCTCAGTCCTCGAAGAGTTCGTCCTCAAGGTTCTCCAGCACGGTCTCCGAAACGACCGCGAGGGTGTCGAGCTGACGAGGGCTGAGCACGTCGAGGAAGATCTGACGCACGTACCGCAGGTGCAGTGGCGTCGCCTTGTCGATCACCGCGCGCCCCTCGTCGGTGAGGGCGATGCGCGTGCCACGTCGGTCCTCGACGCAGGTCTGCCGCTCCAACAACCCTCGTCGGATCATGCGCGAAACCTGGTGGATCACCCGGGTCTTCTCCCACCTGAGGGCGTCCCGCAGCTCGAACACGCGCATCGGGCCGTCCTGAGCCAGGCGAAGGGTGCTCAGCACGGCGAAGTCGGCCAGGGAGATCTCCGCGTCGTGGAGCAACTGACGGTTCAGGTGCCGCCGGAGGTCCTCCTGCATGGTCAGGAACGCGAACCACGCACGACGCTCGCGGTCATTCAGCCGCTCAGACTCGCTCATCCCCCCAACGCTACCGCCCGGCCCGGCACAGACGACCGGGCCGAGCAGGTGGCGCGCCAGGGACGACGGGAGGCGGTGCCGACCGGCGGCGGGCCGAAGTCGGCTGAACCGATCCCGGGTCGGGCCCGTGTGGATGCCGAACGGCTTCCGGACCTGGGAGCCGGACAGGAACTGGGAGATCCCGAGATGATGCGCAAGTACGCAGTGCCCTTCGTCGCACTGATGACTGCCGGCGCGGTGGCGTTGACCGCGTGCGGTTCGACCTCGGAGGCACCCGCGCCGGCGCGGGCGTCCGCCCCGGCCGGCGGCGAGGCCACCGCGCCCACGGGCGGCGCGGCGGGCGGCGACCTCGCGCTGCTCTCGGGCACCGCGAAGTCGAACAAGTCGGAGGCCAACACCGGTGACTGGGCGGTGCCGAACGGCGGCGTCGCGTCCGGGGCGGCCCGTCAGTCGTCGCAGCGGTGGGTCCAGTTGACCGCGAGCCGGGCCGGCGACCTCGACCCCGTGGTCGTCAACGGTGCGGGGCTGACGCTCTACCGCTTCGACCAGGACAGCAACAACCCGCCCACCTCGACCTGCGACGGCGAGTGCGCACAGACCTGGCCGGCGGTCACTGTCGCGCCGCGCGGCAAGATCTTCATCGCGGGCGTCAAGAAGTCGGCGGTCGGCACGGTCAAGCGGACCGACGGCACCCTCCAGGTCACCATCGGCGGCTGGCCGGTGTACCGCTTCGCCAAGGACACCAAGCGGGGTGACACCCTCGGTCAGGGTGTCGGGGGTACGTGGTTCGGGGTGACCCCGACCGGTGGCAGGGCCGGCGCGCCCCAGGGCGGTCAGGACGACAACCCGGACACCGGTGACGCGACCGCGCCGCCCGCCACCAGTGCCGTCTTCTTCGACGAGGCCAACTTCGGCGACAACGGCGGCTCCCAGGGCGTGTCCGGCAGCGGGTGCCAGAACCTGCCCCGCCCGGGTGCCCCCTCCTCGGTCGCCGCCCCTGGCTCGCTGAAGATCTGGGCCGGCCCCAACTGCACCGGCCGGGTGCAGACCATCAACGGTGACGTGGCCGACCTCGGGACGATCGGTTTCGACAACGCCGTCGCCTCGGTCCGCTTCAACTGACCGTCCGACCCCCGACCCACGGGTGTGCAGGTCCGGCTCTCTGCCGAACCGGCACACCCGTCGTCGTATCGGCCGGGCCGCGGCCCGGCACGCCCCCGGGGTTGGCCCACGCCGATCGGGGGTGCCGCCGCCCGCGCCTCGACGCCGTGAAGGTGATGAAGATGAAGATGCACGAGTCGCCGACGGCGCGGAGCGGACGGACGCTGACCCGAGGCATGGCGACCCTCGGGGTGGCGGCGGCACTGCTCGCCGGCTGCGTCCGGCCGGTCGAGGGTGTCGGCACCGCCGAGCGCTGGAGCGCCACCCGGATCGCCGGTCTGGAGATCACCACCGGGGCGAGCGGTCCCCGGCCCGGGGTGGTCGACGCACGCCTGGCCGTTGTCGGCAGCGACGGCGGCGAGGCCGACCGGCTCGCCCGCAACGCCGTCGACGACGTGCAGGCGTACTGGTCGCGGGAGCTGCCGGTCACCTTCGGTCGCCGGTTCGCGCCGGTCGCACGGCTCCTCTCGTACGACTCCACCGGCCCGGGTGGCACCGTCTGCGGCGCCGACACGCAAGGGGCGGTGAACGCCTTCTACTGCCCGTCCGACGACACCGTCGCCTGGGACCGGGGGCAACTGCTCCCCATGCTCGACGACTCGTTCGGCCCGATGGCGGTGGTGGCGGTCCTCGCCCACGAGGTGGGCCACGCCGTGCAGTTCCGCCTGCGCACCGTCGACGGACGCACCAGCTCGATCGTCAAGGAGCAGCAGGCCGACTGCTTCGCGGGCGCGTTCATCCGGTGGGTGGCCGAGGGCAACGCCCCACACTTCCAGCTGTCCACAGGCTCGGGCCTCAACCAGATCCTTGCCACACTGTTCTTCATCCGCGACGGCACGGAGACCGGCTTCGAGGCCGAGGGGGCGCACGGCAGCGCGTTCGACCGGGTGTCCGCGTTCCAGTTCGGCTTCGGTGACGGCCCGACCCGGTGCGCCCGCATCGACGAGGCCGAGGTGCGACGGCGGATCACGCAGCCGGCCGGGGACCGACTGACCACGCCCGGAGAGGCGACCGGCACCGTCCCGGCGATCGACCGGGCTGCCCTGTCCGCGCTCCAGGAGACGTTGCGCGCGGCCTTCGACCGGGACGGCGTCACCGGGCCCACGATCAGCCCGTCCGCGCAGGCCTGTCCGGAGGCGAAGGTCACCACACCCGCCGCCTACTGCCCGACCACCACCACCATCGGGCTCGACCTGGCCGAGCTGGCCCGCCTCGGGACCTCACCGGAGCAGGGACAGGGTGGCATCGGTGACTTCGGCGCCTTCGCGGAGGTCGCCTCCCGGTACGCGCTCGCGATGCAGCACGGGGTCGGGTTTCCACTGACCGGGCTGGCCACGGCACAGCGTACGGCGTGCCTCACCGGGGTCTGGGCGGCGACCGTGCGGGCCGGTCGGGGCACGGCCCTGCGGCTCTCCCCCGGTGATCTGGACGAGGCCGTCGCCGAGATGCTGGCACCGCGCAGCCTCATCGCCGCCGACGTCAACGGCGCCGGTGTCCCCTCCGGGTTCGCCCGCGTCGAGGCGTTCCGGGACGGCTTCACCGCCGACACGGCAGCCCTCTGCCTGAGCAGGTATCGATAGAGCCTCGCCACGGCGACCGCAACGGTCGGTACGGCGGGGCCCGACAACGTCGCCGTGCCCTTACAGCTTCGCGACGACGTACACCTTGCCGTCGGTGTTCTCCACCCGGACCTCGCCGACCTCGGCGGGCTCGATCAGCGCGCTGCCGTCGACCGTGGTGCCGTCGGCCGCCCCGTCCTCGGACACCAGCCAACTGCCAGCCAGGACGGCTTGACCGTCCTGGCCGACGACGAGCAGGTGGCAGCGCTCCCCCCGCGGGATCCCGGACACCGCCGCGTTGACCCGTACCCAGCCCGGTGCCGGAGCCACCGCGACGGTGAGCCGGGCGCCCGTGCCCAGGTCGGTCGTGCTGGCGTAGCGGGTGGCCGGGTCGGTGGCGGCCACCGTGGTGGACGGGGCCGGTAGGGCGGCCGTGTCAGGCGTGTCGCCGGTGGTGCGACCGAGCAGGACGCCGCCGGAGACCGCGGCGGCGAGGGCCACCACCGCGGCGGCGCTCAGCAGCAGCCGACGGCGTTGGCGACGCCCGGAGGACTCGCCGCGGACCTGGCGCAGGGTGCGCTGCAACAGCAGGTCGCCGCCCTCCGGCGGGCCGTCGAGCAACATCGCCTCGGGTACGGCTTCGAGGGCGTTCTTCCACTCCTCGAGCGACTCGACCTCGGTGCGGCACTCGGCACAGTCCGCCAGGTGCTGCTCCACCTGCTCGAGCCGCTCCTGGTCGAGTTCGCCCATCAGGTAGCCGCCGATGTCCACGTGGTCACCGGCCGGCGTCGAGCTGTCCGAATTCATGAGGCAGACCCGTTCCACCCGGTTCAGTGCGCCGCGATGTCGCGTAGCGCCCGGAGTGCGTAGTAGGAGCGTGACTTGACCGTTCCCGGCGGGACACCCAACGCTTTCGCGGCTTCCGCGACTGTACTCCCGAGTAGATAGACCTGCTCAAGGACCTCGCGGTGCTCCTGCGAGAGGCGGTTGAGGGCATCCACCACCACCATCGAGTTGACCACCTGGTCGGCGTGGTCGCGCTCGACCGCGACGTCCGTCGGGCTCTCCGGCACCTCGGGAGGTCGCGCCATGCGTGCGCGCACCGCGTCGGTGATGAGGTTACGGACCACGGTGAGCAGCCACCCCCGTACCGATCCCTTGCCGTTGACCAGGCTGTCGGGGTGGCGCCAGGCGCGCACCAGCGCCTCCTGGACGATGTCCTCGGCAATGGCCCGGTCGCGGGTCAGCTGCGTCGCGTACGCGAGCATCGCGCGGCCGTGTTCCTCGTACAGGGATCGGATCAGGGCCTCGTCCGCTACGTCTCGCCGACGATCGGGCCGCAAACCCGCCATGACCACCATCCTCCGTTGCCCCCGCCCCGGCGGTCGTCACCGGTGCGTCCGGGTAACCAGGATGCCTGTCACACTGCGGAATACCGGCAATGCGGAACGAATGTGTTTGTAGGCTCACGTCGGTGAACTTTCGGGCTTTCGGCCGATCGGCGCGGCGGCCTTGCCCCCGTCCGGAGCGACCACGAACCACTGCCCGTCGGCGCCCTGACCGGCGGCCAGACCGGGCACCCGGTCGTCCACGAAGCGGTAGACCGGCCACCCGCCCACGGTGACCTGCCGGGTTCCGTCGGCGCGGGCCACCGCGCCGAGCCGGGCGGGGTCGAGATCCTTGAACCTGACCCTGTCGTTCACCAACACCGGCAGCCACGCGGCCAGACACTGTCCGGTGCAGTTCGACCGCGACGGCGCGGCGCTGTCCCCGTCGAAGCGGTAGAGCGTGAAGCCCTGTCCGTCGAGCACCACCGGGCCGAGTTCGGGGTGGTCGCCAAGTTGGACCGACGCCGGCCAGTAACCCCCGTCCGGGCTGCGCTGCCCCAGATCGTTGGCCGGGTTGGCGGCGCCCGGCTGTGGCGGGGCACCGGTCGAGGTGGTGGCGGCGTCGGGGGCGGGCAATGCCACCGGGTCGCCCACCGTGGTGGTGCACCCGCTGACGAGCAGCGCCGCGCCCAGCGTCAGGGCGCCGAGCAGTCGATGGGAAACAGGTGCCGTCATCTCCACACCAATCCTTTGCTGGGTTCGGGCAGGAGGGTCAACCGCCGAGGACCGGGAGAAGCCGACCGTGCGGAGTGGGACGGTCCAGGTGCAGGCCGAGCACCCCGATGTCGAGTGCGCCGTTGGCGTCGATCTCGAACCGCCAGACGGTGTTCGGCGCGTCGCCGACGACCACCACGGCCGCGGTGCCGTCGGAGGCCGCCGCCACCGCGCCGAGCCGCTCCACCTCGTCGGGCCGCAGCCCGGTGGTGACCACGACCAGGTGGTTCCGGAGCACTGTGGACCGGTGGGCGTCCCCCGCGTTCTCGTCGGGCAGCGTGAGCACCGTCCGCACGTCGACGGCGACCCGGACCCGCTCCGGGAGCAGCCAGGGTGGGGGTGGTGGGCCTACGACGCTGATCGCCACCGACGCCGAGGCGTGGCGACTGATCTCGTCCAGGAAGGCGCCGGCCATGCGCTGCGCCGCCGTCGTATCCCCGGTGAGCGCGACGATGCCGGGCGCGCGTCCCAGGTTGACGACCGTCAGCTCACCGCCGACGGTGCCGACGGTGGCGAGCAGCGGCAACCCGCCGCCGACGCCGGTGCCGGCCTGCCCGACCTCCCGGCTCGGCGCCTCCCAGATCGCACCCTGCTGCCGCGTCCGCCACGGGGGCGGGGCGTTCGGCAGTGCCGGCGCCAGCCGCAGCGACACCCGGTCCGCGCCGACCATCGCCGCGTACACCTGGGGTGGTGACGCCTGCGCGGCGAGCTGCCGCAGGGCACGGTCCAACACCTGTCGTGAGCCCGGCGCCGGTCGCGCCGGCTCGGCCGGGCGACGGCGCCGGACCAGCCGGATCAGCATCGCTACGACGATCGCCAGCAGTACCGCGCCGACGCCGAGCAGCGCCGCCGTGACCGGTCGGAGCCCGAGCACGCGCAGCTGGCCGTCGTCGGCCAGGGCGGCCGGGGGTGCCGCCGTCGGCGCGCCCGGCCCCGGTCCTTCGGCCGACGGAGCCCCGGGCTGCTGACCCGGGTTCGGCATGGCCGACGGTGGCGGACCGACGCGGATCTCCCCGGAGGTCGCGCCCTCGGGCAGGACGAAGACCCAGCCGGCACGGATCGGCTGCGCCGGGTCCGTCAACGTGCGGCCGTCCGGTTGGGTACGCCCCTGGTTCAGCTCGAAGATCTCCGGCCAGCGCCGGCTGTCGCCGAGCACCCGGTCGGCGACGCCCGGCAGCGTCAGCTCACTCTCCGCGCCAGGTTGGCCGGGCACCACCCAGTACGGCACCGACGGCTCGACGGCGTCCGGCTCGACGGCGTCGGCCCGGCCGGGGGCCGACAGGACCAGAGCGGCCACCACGGCCAGCACCACTCCCGTGGCGGTCTTCCGGCGTCCGGCGTACGCCCTGGTCACGGACATCTCACTCGGCCCCGTCCGCGTCGACCGACTCGCGCAGGACGTCCGCCAGCAGGCGCATGGACCGTGGGCCGCCCGGGTTGACCAGCACGTCGAGGCCGGCCGGGAGCAGCCGCACCAGCTCGGCCAGATCGACCTGCCGCCACTGTGGCGCGTCGACCCGCGCCTGGTCGAGCGCGCCGGAGGCGACCACCACGCAGGCCACCCCGTCCGGGGCGGATGCCACGGCCACGTCGCCCGTCTCGTCGAGCGCGACCATGACCAGGCTGTCGCGCAACGTCCGAAGTACCAGGCCGACGTCGGCCCGGTCGGTGGCGACCAGCTTCACCGCCGCGTCCACCGCGCTGGTGGGTGAGTCGGCGTTACGCGGCTGGTACAGCGGGTTGCTCTCGAACCGCCCGATGGTTCCGTCGTCCTCGACCAGCCAGCCGCCGACGATCGTCTCCACCGCAGGGGCCCGCGTCGGCGCCTCGTCGGGTTCGTCGCTGTCCAGCAGCAGCATCCAGTCGCGCCGCACGTCCGTCTCGTCGGACTCGTTCATCAGGCCCTTCCCCTCGGCGTCGGAGTGATCCTTCGAAATTCGCCCTTGCCGTCGTTCGGGTCGTTCGTGCTCTCCACGGCCAGGGTCGCGATGGTCTCACCGGGGTTGGTGAGCAGGCCGTCGAGATCCTGGCCCTGGGTCGCGTGCACCGTGTTGTTCGCCGCGAAGATCGGTCGCTTGTTGCCGAGGTCGCGCATGACGTCCGCGAACTGCTGGCCGGCGTCGCCCGCACTGTTGCCGAAGTTGCAGGAGATCATGGCGATCGCGGCCTTCGGGTTGGCCTCCGCGAGCGCCCTGAAGTTGGGGTCCTCGTTGAGGATCTTGGCCATGCTGGCGCCCGGGACGTTGACCACCTTGCCGTTCGAGAGGGTCACGGCGGCACTGTCCGGGCTACCGTGGGCGAAGATGAACATCGGGTCGCTCTTCAGCCTGCTCCAGGGAGCCGCCAGGAACTCGTTGCCGACGAGGGTGGGCTCCTTGCCGGGTAGTTGTCGGATGATCTTCAGACCCCCGACGTCCATCGAGCCGCCCAGGTTCTTGCCCGCGGCGAGGTTGGCCTTCTGCGCTCCCCAGTCGGTGAAGTTCGCGACATCGGTCGACCTGCTGGGGAAGATGACCCCGATCTGCTTGCCGTTGCTGTCCTTCAGGGGCACTGACTGGACGTCGTCGATACTGAACGTCTTCAGGCGGCCCTTCTGGGTCATCCCTGCCAGCAGCCGGGGGTCGTTGGCGCGCCTCTCATTGGAGATCCTGAGGTCGCGCGCGAAGCGCAGATCCTCGATCTTGTTGCCGATCGACGTGAACACGCCCTTGATGGTCTTGCCGAGGCCGAGCGTGGTGACGGTGGTGTCGATCCCCGCCCCCGGCGTGGGTGCCTTGCCCGCACTCCGGGCACTGGCACCACCCGGCGGACCGCCGAGCCCCCTGATGCTGTTCCTGATCCCCTCCGAGACGGTACCGGGCAGCTTGTTGCCGACACTGCCGGCGACCTTGACGATGCGACTGACGAGCCGCCCGCCCGGCACCAGACCGAGCACCAGACCTCCGGCGGCCAACCCGATCGCGGCGGGGTCTCCGGAGAGCGCCGCCGCCGCGAGGTCGATCGCACCGGAGAGGAAGCCGATCGCCTGGCCGAGCGGCGGGAAGATGAACGAGGCGATCACCGACAGTGCGTCCAGGATCGCGGTGATCCACTGGACGACCGTGCTGCGAAGGAAATCGATGAACGCCTGGAACGCCTCGACGATCTTCTCCCACAGCGAGCGCTGCGGCGCGTCCTTCGCCAACCCCCGCAGCGTCTGCGCCGCCGTCCGGGCGGCCTGATCACGCAACGCCGTCGCCTGGCCCAGCAACGCCTTTGCCTGGTCGAGCGTCTGCTGGGCGTCTGACGCGCGGCTCTGCGCGGCGGCGTCGTCGTCACTGGCCCTGTCCTTCGCGGCCTGGTCCGCCGCCGGGTCGGCACCCAGCGCGGTGACCGCCGCCTGCGCCAGGGCGAGGGCCGCCTGCGCCGCAGCCTGGTCGCCGGATGCCTGCCGGGCCTGGTCGAGGGCCCGCAGCGACATCGCCTGCGCCTCCTCCAGCGACGGCAGGTACCGCAGGTAGGCGTCAGCCGCCGCGGCGTAGGAGTTGGCCATCCGATCCAGGCGTCCGGGCAACTTGCCGATCAGGTCACGGAACGCCTCCATCGCCCTGCCCTGACCGAGTTGGACCTGACCGCCGGAGGCGAGCAGGTCGTGCGCCTCCCGGGTGGTCCTGGAAAGCTCCTGGTAGGCCCGAGTGATCTCGTCGAAGGACTCCGGATCACCGGGTACCGGGTCGGAGTCCACCTGCAGCACGGACCACTCGGCGTCTCCCGGACGCGTCATGACCAACCTCCCCATCGCACCGACCGCTCCCCGCTCCGGCCAATGCCGAGAGCCGACTCGCACACGTAGCCGGCGCGCGATCGGTTCAGCGGAACTGAACCGATCCGATCGGCCGTCCGTGTACGGCGCGGAGTCATTGGCCGGACCGGGAGGAGAGCGGGGATGGGCAAGCGGGGCAGGCTCGACGCCGGGGTGGCGGCATGAGTGTGATCGACGTACCCGGGGCGGAGCTGGAACGGGTGCATGACCTGTTGCAGCGCACCAAGGAGCTGATGGACAGCTCACCGATCAGGTCGATGGGTCCGGTCGTCGACACGCTGGGGCAGCGCGAGTTGGAGGCCGCCGCACGCGAGTTCGAGAAGCGGTGGGGTGACGGACGGTACGTGGTGGCGAAGGACCTCGAAGGGGTCCGCGACGCGGCGAAGGCGGTGGCCGACGCGTTCCGGGAGACCGACGACCAGACGGCAGCCTCCCTCGAGTCGGACGGAGCGACGAGTTGACCGGCGGAGGAGGTACCGCGGTGGCGGTCCCGATCGGATTCGAGCTGCGGACGCCGCAGGACTGGGTCGACTTCTCGGTCGCCGACGAGGCGAGCGAGAACCGCGTCGCGGACGAGGTGTGGCACCGGGCCCGCGAGGGCGGGTTCACCGAGGAGCAGGCGGGGCAGTACGCCGAGCAGCTCCGCCGGTCGGTGCGGCAGGCCCGCACGACCGGTGCGGTGCATGCCGCCGGCACGTTCCAGGTGTACGAGGACGGCGCGCTCATCGCCACGGTGCTGGTCTCGGTGGTCACCCCGCCCGCCACGGGCGACATCATCGGGGCGTTGACCGCGGTGGCGCAGCCCGCCCACGCCGACGGCACCTGGCGTCGGGTGAGCACCGTCCGGATCCCCGCGATCGGCACGGTCGGCCGGGTGCACGGCATCCAGATCGTCACCCAGGACGGCGCCACCATGCGCCGCGCGGTGATGCACACCGTCGTGCCGCTGCCCGGAACCGTGAACGTGCTGGTGGTCACCGGTTCGAGCCCGAATCTCGCGGAGGCGGAGGAGATCTTCGAACTCTTCGACACGATCACCGCGACCCTGACCTTCACGTATCAGGAGGAGGCCGCCGCGCCCACGCCGCCGACGGCCTCCTCGGGGGGGTCGGCGGCTAGGGGGTAGCTGCCGACCGACGTTGGGGGGACACCTGGGGGGGTGTCCCCCCGACGTCGTTCCGGCACCCGGGCTGACGTCGGCGGGGTGTCACCCGTACCGGCGGGCCCCGGACACGGCCGGGTCCGGCCCCCGAACGGGAGCCGGACCCGCTCGTCCTGGTGGCGTCTACCCGGCGCCGCCGAGCCCGGCCAGCAGCTCCCGCAGGGCGGCCGGCTCGGTCCGGGGCACCTGCACCAGGTGCAGCCGGCCGTCCCCGAGGTGGGCATGCACCCGGCCCGGCCGCCCACCGCCGAGCTGGCTGCGGGACAGCTTCACGCCGATCAGCTCACCGTCGCCGAGGCCCTGCGGGCTGAGCAGCGCGCCCTGCCGGTTGCGACGGGCGTCGACGTGCCAGCCGCCGAAGCCGCCGGAGAGACCGTCGATCGAACCACCCATGATCAACCCGAGGCCCTGCTCCGTCCCGACCCGGGCGATCTCGCCGAGGTCGCTGCCGGCGTCGCACTTGAGCAGTTGCTCGGCGTCGTCCAGCACGACCACGGCCGGTCCGGTGCGCCGGTCGAGGGCCGCCGCGAGCCCGGCGGAGGTGAGGTTCTCGCTCGTCACCAGGTCGAGGACCCCGGGCACCCCGGCCAGCTCCCGCAGCGGGGACCGGCGCGGCGCCGCGATCACCACGGGCGTCCCCCGCTCCAGCAGACCGGCGACCATCGTCAGCAGGGTCGTGCTCCGCCCGGACCGGGGTGGTCCGGCCAGGATGAAGGAGGGGTTGGTGCCGAGGTCCGGGCCGATGGCCGAGAGTTCGTCCCCGCCGACCCCCAGCATCGTCCAGAGCGGACCGCTCGGCCGGGGCAGGGTGCTCGCCTGCGCCAGGGTCAGCTCGTCGGGCAGCACGTCGATCCGGAACGGGCGGCCGGCGACGCCTACCGAGGCGTCCCGAAGCCGGGCCGCCTCGGCGATGGCGGCGAGCGCCCGGGCCTGGCCCTGCCCGGAGCTGTCGTCGGTGAGGAGGGCGATCTGCGCCTCCGCCCCGTCGACCGCCCGGATCGCCCGGCCGGTGCCGATCTCGTCGGGCAGCTGGCGGTAGTTGATGCCGACCAGGCTGTAGTCGCTGCGTTCGGTCAGGCGGAGTACCAGTTTGTCGTCGGTCGTCGACGAGATCCGGGTGGTGAACATGCTCCGGTCGCCGGCCATCACCACGTGGATCCCGGCCCCGGCACCCTCGCGCAGCAGGGTGAGCAGGGCCGCCATGACGCTGCCGTTGTCGTAGTCGGCGAACGTCTTGTCGAAGACCTCGAACCGGTCGAGCAGCACCAGGATGTGCGGCGGGCGGTCGGCCTCGGCCGCCCCGGCCCGGTACTCCACCAGCCCGGCCGAGCCGGTGGAGGCGAGCAGCTGCTGGCGGCGTCCCAGCTCCGCGACGAGGCGGGTGAACAGGCGGCCGAGCCGTTCGGCCTCGGTCCGCTGCACCACCGCGCCGCAGTGCGGCAGTTCGGTGAGGGCGAGCAGGGCCCCGTTGCCGCAGTCGACGCCGTAGAGGTGCAGGTCGCGGGTGGAGTGGGCGCGGGCGACGGTGCCGGCGATCGTCCGCAACGCCTGGGACCGGCCGCTGCGGGACGAGCCGATGACGTGCAGGTGCCCCAGCGTTCCCAGGTCCAGCTCCAACGGCGCCTGCTCCTGCTCGGCCGGCAGGTCGACCAGGCCGTACGCCACCGAGGGCAGGTGGTAGCCGCTGCCGCGCGGCGCGGGAAGCTCGGCCACGGTCAGCGTGTCCGGGATCGCCGGCAGCCACGGGCTGTGCGGCCGCTCGATGGCGAGTTGCTCGCTGGCGCCCTTGATGGCCTCCACCAGCACGGCGAGGTCGGTGAGCTCGGCCGACGGCGCGGCCCTGACCCCGGGTCGGCTGGGGCGTGGCCGACCCAGATCCTTCCAGGAGACGGGGGCGAGCCAGGGGGCCTGCCGGACCTCGGCGCGGGCTCCCGGGCGGAAACCGCCGACCCGCCCGGCCTGGAACGGCACGAGTGAGGACTGGGCGAGGCGGACGAAGGCCCGGCCCGGTGTCGACTTCAGGATGGCGGCGGCGTCCGGGGCGTTGAGCACGTCCTGGCTCTCGCTGGTGTCGGTCACCCGCAGGGCGATGCGCAGGTTGGTGTTCGCCCGGATCTCGGGTGACACCACCCCGCCGGGACGTTGGGTGGCCAGCACCAGGTGGATGCCGAGCGACCGTCCCCGCTGCGCGATGTTCACCAGACCGGTCACGAAGTCCGGCAGGTCGCGGATCATCGACGCGAACTCGTCGATGACGATCAACAGTCGGGGCATCGACGTCCGGGTCGGCTCGCGGCGCAGCAGGTCGACGTAGTCGTCGATGTCCTTCGCCCCCGCCTCGGCGAGGATGTGCTCGCGCCGCTTCAGCTCGGCGGTGAGCGAGGTCAGCGCCCGGCTCACCAGGTGGGTGTCGAGGTCGGTGACCATGCCGACGGTGTGCGGCAGCAGGACGCAGTCCTTGAACGCGCTGCCACCCTTGTAGTCCACCAGCACGAACGTCATCGCGTCCGGCCGGTTGGCGACGGCGAGCGAGGCGACCAGGGTCTGCAACAGCTCCGACTTGCCGGAGCCGGTGGTGCCGGCGACCAGGGCGTGCGGTCCGTCGCGCTTGAGGTCCAGGGCGAACGGCCCGTCCAGCGAGACGCCGAGCACCGCCTCGGTGGTCCGGCCTCCGGTGGCCCACCGGGCGGCCACCGCGTCGGGCTCCGGCGGTTCCATGCCGAGCACGTCGAGCAGCCGACTGGAGTCCGGCAGGGCGCCGCCGTCGTCCGCGCCACCGGTGTCGCGCAACGGCGCGAGGGCGCGGGCCACCGTACGCAGCCACTGCGTCGAGAGCAGGTCCGGATGCACCGCCCGGATCGGCGCGGCGAGCGTCCGGGTCACCAGCAGCGACCCGTCGGCCTGCTCGGCGACGACGGCCTGGCACTCTTCCGGCAGCAGTTTCTCCTCGGCGTCGACACAGATCGCGTACACCCCGACCGCGGGCCCCTCCCGCAGGATCTGCGTCACCCCGGGCAGGGACCGCAGCCGGCGTGCCCCGTCGAGCACCACGAGGATGTCGCGGAACGCCCCGTCGGTCCGCTCGGCGGAGCGGGCCGCGATAACGGCGCTCAGTTCGGCCACGCGCCGGGCCATGGTCTGAGTGTCGGTACCGACGGTGGCGAGGGTGTCCTGGCCGTCGCGCGGCGCCGCGTGCGGCAGCCAGCCGACCCACGACCAGCCCTCCTCGTCGCCGGCACCGGCGAGCAGGTAGATCTGGAGATCCTCGGGGCTGTGCAGGGTGGCGGCCTGGGCGACCATCCAGCGGGCCGTGACCCGGGCGACGGCGGCACCGGCGATGCCGACCACCCCGTGCTTGCGCACCGGCACGGTCGCCGGCACGTCCAGGGCGCTCCACCGGACCTCCCGGCGGTGCTCGTCCTGGCTCGGATCCCGCAGCACCACCTCGGACGGCAGGTCGGCGCTGCCGGCGCGCAGTTCGAGAAAGTCGGGGTCGGTGCGGCGTCGTTCCCAGAGGCGGCGCTCCGGTCCGACAGCTATCAGCCGTACGGCGGCGGGGTCGGGGAAGTTGTCCCGTCGGGCCAGCCGCTCGGCGGTCAGTGCCTCCTGCGCCTCGGCGCTGATCCGCGCCCTCTTCGCCTCGTACTCGGCGAGCCGGGTACGGTGGCTGGCCTTTCCCTGGCGTCGGGCGCTGATCTGACCGGCGATCAGCGCCACGGGCGACAGGATGGCGAAGAGCAGGGTCAGCGGGTTGCCGGTGATGAGGTACGCGGCTCCGGAGACCACCAGCGGGGCCAGTACGGTGATCAGCACGAACGGTCGCCGTTCCGGCGGTGACGGCGGCGAGGGAAGGGTGAACTGGGTCGGGCGGACCTCCGGCAGCAGCCGTGGCGGACGGTTGTAGTCCAGCCCGGTGCGGTCCTCGGAGACCTGTAGCGCCGCCTCGGCCCGGACCGGGATGCGCAGTTCCAGCAGGGAGGAGCCGACCGCGAGTTGTCCGCCGGGGGCCCACGCCTGTTCTCCGTCGAGTTCGACCCGATCGAGCAGGAGGTCGGGCTGCTCCGGCCGTAACCGGCAGGTGCCGTCCGGCAGGACCCGGACCGAGGCCGTCACGGGGGCGAGCGAGGGGTCGGTGAGGCGGACCCGGCTGACGCTTCCGGTACCGATGGTGTGCTCACCGAGGTCGAGCTGGTACGTGGCACCGGCGTCGGTGCCGCTGACGACCCGCACCTGCACCAGTCCCGGCGGCGGTGCCGGCGGCTCCGGCACCGGGCGGTCCAGGCCGAGCACCGTGCCCTGGCGCAACGGGGATTCGGCGAGGGTGAGTCGTGGGTCCAGTGGCGCACCGGCGACGAAGATCGCCGGTGGTGTGCCGGTGGGCTCCGGCCGACGCGCGGCGAGCGCCTCGGCGAGTTCCCCCACGGTGTTCTCGGGGGCCGCCTCGACCTGGTATTCGATGACGGCGGTGGACGGATCCGCAACGGTGAGTTGCAGGCGCACGAGGGTCTCCTGGTCGGATGGTCCGTCGGGAAAGACGGTCGGGGCCGCGTGGTGATTCGCTCACCACGCGGCCCCGGGCCGGTCCGGTCGTTCAGCGGCCGAGGCTGGCCCCGGTCTGGTTGTCCGTCTCGGAGAAGGCGTCGCTGACCTGCGAGAGATACTGGCTGATGCCCTCCATGCCGTTGAGGGTCTGGTCGACGCTGCCCTTGTACTCGTCGAAGTACGGGCCGAACTTCTGCTGGGCGGCCGGGGTGTTGTAGCCACCCTGGATCAGAGTGTCGATCTTGCTCTTGGCCTGGTTCATCCCGTCCAGCAGCGTCTGCATGTTCTGCTTCAGCCAGGTCGCGGACTCCTGCATGTCCTCGCTGACGATGTGGTAGGTGGCCACGTTCCGCTCCTTCGTGTCGTCGGTCCTGCCGGCTCCGGTGGGCGACCTCTCCTGGGTCGCCTTCCGCCGTCGCCGCCGCCACCCACACGGACGGTCGCCGCAAACGGTTCAGCGCAGGATCTGACGTCGTGACGGGCACCTCCGACGTGCTGGTGAACCGGTTCGCCGACCGGACCGTGTGGATGCCGGACCACGCGGATGGGCGCGGTCCTCCCCGACCACGAGGTGGAGCAGAGATGCGTGTGCACAGCCGGGTCGCGCTGACCGCGATCGCACTGGCCAGCCTGGCGGCCCTGGCCGCGTGCGGCAACGAGGTGACCGGGCCGGCGGCGCCCGCCACGGCGGCCGCCCCGACGGTGGCCCCCACGGCCGCGACGCCAAGTCCGACGGCCGACGCCGGCGCCCCACCGGAGGTGATCGAGGAGCCGGCGACGCCGGTGGTCGCGCCGACGGTGGCGAGGACCCAGGGTCGCGTCCGGATCTACAGCGGCCCGTCCGACGTCGAGCTGACGCCCGCGCCGGACACCGGGCGGGGCAGCACCGTCATCCAGCTCAACGGGACCGCGTCCACCGCGATCGGCACGTACGTCGCCGACGGGCAGGGCCGGACGCTGTACCGGTTCGACAAGGACCGGGCCAAGCCGTCGAAGTCGAACTGCAACGGCGACTGCGCCGCCATGTGGCCCCCGCTGCTCGTCAAGTCGCCGGGGCAGATCTACCCGAGCGGGATCAACCCGAAGCTCGTCGGGTACGTGGAGCGGGCCGACGGCACCTGCCAGGTGACCATCGACGGCTGGCCGGTCTACCTGTTCGCCAAGGACACCGCGCCGGGCGACCTCAACGGTCAGGGCGTCGGCGGCGCCTGGTTCGCGATCAGCCCGACCGGTGGGCGCACCCGTCCGCTGGGCGGTACGCCCACCACGGCCACCAGCTGACCCCGGAGGAGACGACGATGACCACCCCGTACGCGGGAGCCGACGGCTCCCCGACTCCCGCCCCCCGGTGGGCGCCGGCACCGCCGGCGCAGTGGGGGCCCGACTCCACCGGGTCGCACCCGCCGGTCGAGCGTCGGCGGCGCTTCTCCCGCAGGCTCCTGATCGCCATCGTCGCCCCGGTGGTGGCCGTGGTGGCGCTGGTGGCGGTGCTCGGACTGGTCTGGCCCGGGTTCTTCGTCACGAGGGTGTTCGACACGGCGGAGGTGCAGCAGGGGGTGCTGTCGGTGCTGCGCGACGACTACCAGCTCGACGCGGACCTGGTGGCCTGCCCGCCGGGCCGGTCGGTGACGGTGGGCAGCCGCTTCTCCTGCTCCGCGCAGGTCGGAGGTGTGCCGAAGACGGTGACCGTGACGGTGGTGTCCTCCGACGGCCGGTTCGAGGTTGGTCGTCCGCAGTGAGCTGCCCCGCCCGGCGTCCAGATCAGTCCCGGCAGGTCCGTCCACTGTTCAGACAGTCGACGACGGTCGCCATCAGCGGCTGCGGCATCAGGTTGACGAAGAACGCGTGATCGGTCAGCGGGCTGTTGCGTTGGCCGTCGAAGGCGTCGATCTGGAACGCGGCGGCCGGTTGGATGTCGTATCCGAGGGTCAGCCGCAGTCGCGGCACCGGGAAGGTGTTGCGCGGGCACGAGCCGTCCGGGGACGGGAAGGCCAGGTGCGCGCGGTGGCTCTTGCTGTCCGCCCGTCGGCCGTCCCAACAGCTCGGGAAGTCGTACACCCGCTGCACCTGCTCGCCGGCCGGGCAGCGGGGGTACGCCGTGGTGCGCCGGTCCGTGGTGCCTGAGCAGGTCCAGGTCGCCGCCGCGTTCCGGCCGCCGTTGGTGACGGCCACGGCGTCCCCGACCGTGCCGGCGAGCAGCGGCGGCATCGGGACGACGTTCCCCCGGGGGTTGCCGGAGAAGACGAGCCTCACCTCGACCGGCACCTGGATCTGGCCGTCGTGGCCGGTGTGGTCGTCGGTGGCGGCGGGGTCGAGGATGCGCAGCACCGGCCAGAAGTACGTCGACAGGTCGCCGTTGCGGCAGGTCGTGCGCGCGTCGGCGAGGGTCTGCGGCGTCGAGCCGACCGCGGTGGAGACGTTGCCGACGTAGTCGTGCACGTGGTGCGGCTGCCCGGGGAAGCCGGGCGCCATCACGATGTTGGCGGTGTTGCGGTGACCGTTCTCGTTACGGCCACAGTCCCAGGTGTAGGTGCCGGTCGCCGCGCCCGGCACGGCCGGGGCGGCCGGCGCCGACGGGGCGGCCGGGGCAAGGTTCAGGTCGACCAGGTTCGTCGCCCTGGGCCGCTCGTCGCCGGCGTCGCTCTGCCACACCAGCGCGCCGGCGAGCACGACGAGCATCAGTTCCAGGGCCAGCGTGAGGGAGAGGGCGCGCCGTCGCGCCGTCCCGCGGTGGCTCGCCGCTGCAACGTCCTGCGGCACGTCTCACACTCCCGTCGCCCACCAGCGTGGGCTGTCGTCAGGTTGGTCGGTCGTCTCGTCCGCCGCCGGGCTCGCGCCCGGTTCAGCGTTCGACACGTTGGCGAGGGGTTCGCCGGTGAGTCGGGACCGGTGACGCCGAGCGCGGCGCGCGGCCGGCCCGACGACAGTTCCCCGAGCAGCGCGGTGGTGTCCACCACCGGACCACGCGCGACGTTCACCAGCAGCGCCCCGTCGGGCAGGACCGCCACTCGGCGGTGGGCGTAGAGGACGTTCGAGTCGCGGGGGATGTCGGCGGTACGAACCAGGTCGATCAGCGCGGCCATCGACTTCCGTCGTAGACCGGGTCGATGATCATGCCTTCGAGTCGGCCGGGGAGTCGGATGGCGTGAACGTGACGCCACGGGTACGCCGTAGCGGTCCGCGCCGGAGGTCGCCGTACGTCTCGGCATAACCCCTCGGCACGGTACGGTCGCGGTTGCACTTCGCGGTCCGGTCGCTGCGCGAAACGGTACTCGACTGAGCGCTCACGAGTTGTCGTCGTTGCGGTAGAGCAGCCGGGCGAGGTGGGCCGGGTGTTCCAGGTGCGGCAGGTGACCCCCGGGCAGCACGGTGACGACCGCGGTCGGCAGGGCCGAGGTCAGCCACTCGACGTATGGAGCGGGCGGCTGCGCGCCGGTCACCCACCGGTAGCCGATGCCCCGCTCACCGATCGCCCACAGGTCCGCCGCACGGTCGGCGGCGAGCTGCGCGTCGTTGTCGCGCAGCAGTTCGTCCCAGTAGCCCAGCAGCAGGTCGCGCTGGGGATCCGTGGCGGTCTCCGCGAGGTGTCGCGCCTCGCCGCGCAACGACTCGATCCCCATACCGGCCACCATGCGCTCCCAGACCGCGCGCCAGCCCGGGCCGCGCAGTTCCGGCTCCGCCGCGCGCACGACGGCGCCGAACGGGCCGGGCAGCAGGAACTGGTCCAGGTTGACGACGGCACTGGTGGGGTAGCGCGCGGCGTAGATGGTGGCGATCACCCCGCCCACCGAGTGACCCACCACTGTCGGCGGCCCGGCCAGGCCCGCCGCGGTGATCTGGCCGTGGATGACCTCGGCGACCTCGCCCAGGTGGTACGAGGCGCGGGGCCGCGCGTCACCGTGACCCGGCAGGTCCAGGGCGAGGACCGTGCGGTTCGGCTCCAGCACCGCGAGTTCGCGTTGCAGGGGTCGCCAGTGGCGTCGGTCGAAGGTGAGTCCGTGCAGCAGGACGATGGGAGACGACATACCCAATGGGCGTAACCGGACACTGAACGACCCGTACGTGGCCCGGGTCACACCTGCCAGCGTGCCGGCCCACCGGCTGCCGGCTGGTAGCGGAAGAAGCCGCCCGTGTGCATCGACGCCCGCAGGTGCGCCGCGACGATGGGAGCGACCGGCTCGAGCCTGGTGAGCACCATCCGCAGGGCGCGCGTCGCGTTGACCCGGGCCCGTTCCGCTTCGGCGCTCTGCGTCCGGACCCGACCGCTGAGGCCGGTGGCCCGGCGTAGCTCGGCCAACAGGGCGCTGCGCTCGGCGGTGAACCTCGCGGCCCGTTCGACGTCGCCCGTGCGGTCCGCCGTGTCCAACTGGTGCGCGAGGTCGTCGAGCCGCCTGCGGTACGCCGCCCGAGCGGCGGTGTCGAGCACCGGTTCGGGCGTGGGCGCCGCCAGGCCGACGCCACCGGCGACGAGATCCAGTGCGGCGATCTCCTGGCCGGGTGCGGCCAGGAGGGTACGCAGGAAGTGCATCCCGCGGACGTCACGGAGGCGGGCGTGCTCCGGGCCGGCGTCGATGATCCAGTCGTCGCCGTCGCGCCCCAGTTTCCACACGTCGGCACCCGGTTCCCGGTGGGCTCCCGGCCGGCCGACCCCCGCTGGCGCGGGCTCGGTCGGCGGCGGCGGTCCGACGGGCACCGGCAGGCCCAGTCCTTCGGCGATCGACGCCGCCTGCGTCCGGTCGCCACGAGCCGCGAGGGTGGCCGCCAGCCACGGCAGGGCGCCGAGCCGCTCCTCCTGGGCGACCGCTCGATCGAAGTGTGCGGACGCCTCGTCGGACCGGCCCAGCCGCCCGGCCAGACGCCCCAGATAGTCGTCGACCGGGCCGGCGATCGTGTTCGCCCCACCCCAGACGACCAGGCGGCCCGCGTACGGGAGCAGAGCGTCGTAGAGGCTCTGCGCGGCATCCGGTGCGGCACCGAACGAGGCGACGAAGGCCAGGTCGGCCACTGCGCCGAGCCAGCGGGGTCCGGCCCCGGCCAGCACCGACGGCAGCAGGCGGTCCACCTCCAGCAGCGCCTCGGTGACCTGACCCGACTCGGCCAACGCCCGGGCCGCGGTCACCTCGAAGAATTGACCGGGCAGCCGCCGGGCGAGCGCGCGCAACGTCTGCACCTCGCCCGCCGCCTCGCCGCGCAGCAGGGCCATCCGCCCGCGCAGTGACGCGGTCAGCCGGGCGGTGTCCGCCAGACCGACCCGGCGTCCGGTCTCCTCCACCTCGGCCGCCAGCGCCTCCGCGAGCCCGAGCCGACCCCGGACCAGCGCCAACACGGCCTGCCGGGAGAGGGCGACGACGGCCGCCTCGGGATCGCTGTCCCGCTCCCCCGCCCGGGCGTACGCCACCAGGGCGGCTTCGGCGGCGTCGAGGTCGCCGAGTTCGGCGAGCGCGGTGAACCGCCAGAAGAGTCCGCGCCGCTCGAGGACGGCGTCCCCGGCCCGACGGGACAGGTCGATGATCTCCGACGCCCCGGTCAGCCGTTCGTCGGCGGCGCCGGGATCCCACACCGCGTGCAGCCGCCCGTCCAGCACCTCGGCGAGCGTGCCCGGATCCCCGGAGTCCCGGGCGAGCCGGACCGCCTCGTCGACGAGGTCCCGTCGCCGGGCCGAGGCGGACGGATCGCCCAACATCTCCGCGGCCAGCCGCCCCAGCACCCGGGCGCGGAGGGCCGGCGGTAGCGCGCGGGACGCGGCGTCCTCCAGCAGGCGGATCAGCCCCATGTCGAGGGCGAGGAACTGACCTCGCGAGGGCGAGGTGAGGGCTGCCTCGACGACGGCGTCCTCCTCGGCCCCGGGCGGGACGCTCGCCGCGAGGTCGAGAGCCGGACCGGGCCACCCGGCGGTGAGCAGCCAGATCGCGTGCACCGCGCCGCTCGGCGTGCCCGGCAGAAGTGCGGCCAGTTCGGCCTCGGTCAGCGGGGTGAGATAGAGGTGCTGGCCGGATTGCCTCGCCTCGACCGTGGTGGCCACGACCGCCGCGCCGCCGCGTACCAACGAGTCGAGGTCCACGGTCGGCGCGGTCCGGTCGAGATCGTCCAGGAGCACCAACTGGGTGCCCGTCCCGTCGGCCATCGCCGTACGGTTCACCGGCAGGCCACGCTGCCGGGCGAGGTCCGCCGCCACGTCGCCGAGCGTGGTCTTCCCCGACCCGGCAGGTCCCACCACGATCAGGCAGCCGCCCACACCGGCGACGGCGCGGTCCAGGAGTCGTTGGACGGCGGCACGCTCACGACGACGTCCGATCATGAGTCGAGCGTAGGCGCTGCCCCGCGCCTGCCCCGTCGAGTCCCGCGCGCACTACGCCACGCAGCCCCCGCGCAACGCGTTGAGCAACGACTGGGCCGGCCCGCCCGCGAGGGCGACGCCACCCTGACGAGCCGGCGGGACGCGCGCAACGATCGGCGACCGGGGCAGACGACCGGTTACCGGGTGCGATTGGGGCCGCGTCCCGTCCGTGACAGCATCCGTAGCAGCGTCGCCGGTCAGGACGCCGCCAGGCGATCGAGTGCACGCCTGGCGAGTTCGGCGAGGACGAACGACGCGTCGGCGAGGACCGAGTCGTGGAAGACGGCGTACGGGCCGTGGTTGGTCGCGGCGGTCGCCGGGTCGTCGGCGGCGCTCGCCCCCAGGTGCAGATAGCAGCCCGGCACCTGGTTGAGCACCCGGGAGAAGTCCTCCGCGGCGGCGATCGGCGTGGCCATCGACTCGAACCGGTCCGGGCCCAGCGCGTCCCGCACCACTGCCGCGGCGAACAGGGCACCCTGGAGGCCGCCGAGCCCGGCGACGAGAAGTTCGATCCACAGCGCCACCCGAACGTCGTGCTGGACATGCGGGTCACGTTCCGGGCGGCTGGGGCCGGGTGGTGGGTGTCAGCGGGCGTTGCCGGCGTTCTGCGCGGCGGTGACGATGACGTCGGCGACGGCGCCGGGCTGCGTCGCGAACAGGGCGTGACTGGCCGAGACGTTGATGATCTTCGCACCGATACGCTCGGCCATGTGCTGCAACATCGCCTGGTCGAAGGCCCTGTCCCCGGTCGCGATAACCGCCCAGCTCGGCCTGTCGCGCCAGGCGGCGTTCTTCACCGGCGTCGAGAACGCCGACATGTTCACCGGTACCTGCGAGTCGCGCAGGAAAGCGGCGTCGGCGTCGCTGGTGTCCGCGGCGAACCCGGCCTTGAAGGTGTCGGGGTTGAGGAAGCCGTACCCGTCCTCGGTGACGTCGATGACGAAGTCGGGTGTGGGGCCGAACCCCTCGTACTGCTGGGCGGTGGTTTCGCCCGCGTCCGGCGCCAGCGCCGACACGTAGACCAGGCCGGTCACGTCCGGGTGCACGCCCGCCTCGGTGATGACGGTGCCGGCCCAGGAGTGGCCGACGAGGATCGTCGGGCCGTCCTGCTTGTCGAGGACCCTCGTGGTCGCCGCGACGTCGTCCTCGAGTGAGGTGAGCGGGATCTGCACGATCTTGACCCGGTAGCCCTGGGTCGTCAGCTTGTCGTACACGCCACGCCAGCCCGAACCGTCGGCGAACGCGCCATGCACGATCACGACATTCTTGATCTCTCGACCGTTGGTGCTCACGGGGCTTCTTCCTTCCGTCGCCGCGCCGGTGACCAGCCACTCGCGGTGGCGGCGCGCAGAGCGCTTAACCGATCGGGCAGCGACTAAACGCGTCGACGAGGTCGCCGGGCCTCAGTTCATCGGCGAGGTCGCCGATGGGGGTGCCGGGTCGGGAAGCGATGTGTTCGCCGATGATCCGTAGGGCGACCGGCAGTCCGCCGGAGAGTTGTGCCAGCCTGTGCACGGCGGCGGGTGTCGCGATCACCGACAGGGTCAGCCGGGACTGAAGTGCGATCGGTGGCTGCCTCGGGTCGGCGTACCCTGGTCGCATGGGTGTGCGCGACGCGGATGCGGTCAGGAACTCCCCCACGGTGGGCATCCCGGGCTCCGACCTGGGCTGGCATCTCGGCGTCATCCTGCGCAGCTGGCACGAGCGGGTCGAGCAGGCCGTCGAGGGTGTGCCGCACGGGACGCGCGGCTATCAGATCCTCTCCGTCGTCGGGCACAACAACCCGCCCACCCAGAGCGGGCTCGCCAAGCATCTGCAGATCGACAAGACCGTCATGCCCTATGTGATCGACGCGCTCGAGGGAGCCGGCCTGGTGGAGCGGCGGACCGACCCGGCCGACCGGCGCGTCCGGCGGATCGCGATCACCCCGAGCGGCGCGGCGAAGCTGACGGAGTTGCAGGCCAGGGTCCGGGCGGCCGAGGACGCGGTGTTCGGCAATGTTCCGGCGCCGCTGCGCCACATGTTCGTCGACAACGCCGCGCAACTCGCCGCCTCCCTGCACAACGATCAGCCCGCCCTGGACCCCTGCCTGGCCGTGATGGACGCGCTAGCCGACCCGGCGCTGGGCTCCGCGCAGCGGTAACAGCCGCTGGCCGGCTACCGCGGCCGGAGGCGCGCCGTGAGCGCCTCGGCGGTGAGGACGTCGCCGAAGATCGGCCCGCCCGGCTCCAGCACCCGCCCGTGGGGCAGGGTGCCGAGAATCACGGGGTCGAATCCCAGGTCGTCCACCAGAGCCGCCACCCGGCTCAGCGCGTCAGCGTCGTCGGAGGCCAGCGCGATAGCGACCCGGTCCGCGGCACCGCGCAGCTTGGGTCGCTCGTCGATATCGTGGTAGCCGAGGTGGTTGAAGCCCTTCACGAGGCGGGCCCCGGGCAACGCGTCCCGGAGGTGCTCGCTGGAGCTTTCCTCCGCGTCGAGCCAGTCGGCACGGGGCCCGTCGGTCTCGAGCCAGTGGTTGACGGCATCGATGACGACCTTCCCCGCGAGCTGTGCGGCGGGCAGCTGCCGGTGGGAGCGCAGCGGGATGGCGAGGATCACGATATCGGCGATCTGGGCGACCTCGTGCGCCCAGCCGGTTTCGACGCCCGGGGTGAGGATTTCCGCAGTGAGCACGATCGCCTCAGGATCGCCGGAACCCGCCGCGAGCACGCGATGACCGGCGTTGCGGGCGAGTCGTGCGAGCACCGTGCCGACCTTGCCGAAACCGATGAGGCCCACGATGGGTCGCTCCGTCTGGACGGGAATCATTCTGCTTCCTCCTGCGCTACCGTTTGTCAGACATACTAATTGTGATGCAAACGAAGCGAGGTGGGCAGGATGGAGATCGGTGTACTCCTCGACGCGGACAGCGCCGGAACAGACGAGTTGGTCACTCTGGCACGGGCCGCCGAGGACAAGGGGATCGGCATCGCCCTGGTGACCGGCAGCCGCAACGCGGACGCGTGGGCGATGGCGACGTGGATCGCCGGTGTGACCGACCGCATCCGGGTGGGGGTTCCGCCGCGCGAGCAGGGCTACGAGCCGACGAACCCCGACTCGGCGGTGCCGTCGGTGCTGGACAAGGCGGCGACGGCGCTCGCCGCGCTGGCCCCGGAGCGGACCCCGCCACCGGGTACCCGCTTCAGGATCGTGGCCGCCGACGCCGATGACGGCGCGATCCGGGACGCCGCTGGCGCCGGCATCCCCGTCGTGCCGGTCCGCAGCGCCGCCGACATGACCCGCCTTGCGGCGCTGGTCGCGGCGCCGGAGCCGGAGGCGCCGGCCGGGCGCCCGCACCGATCCGGGCCGGCTCTCGCGCAACGGGTGCCGGGCATCGGCTACGACGCGGTGCCGGCCAGCCTGGCCGGCCGGGCGATCGAGCCCGGTGACCGGGAACACCGCGCCGTCTCCTCGACCTACCTGCGCGGTGGCAACCCCGGGCTCGTGCTGCGCCCGCGTACGGTCGCCGAGGTGGTGGACGCGATCGCGTTCGCCCGCGACCACCGTGACATCCCGCTGGGGATACGCAGCGCCGGGCACGGCATCAGCGGCCGCTCCACCAACCGGGACGGGCTGGTGATCAGCGTCGGGGCGATGAACTCCCTTGAGGTTCTCGACGCGTCGCGCCGGCTGGTCCGCATCGAGCCGGGCCGCACGTGGAAGCAGGTGGCGCACTCCCTGGTCTCGCACGGGTGGGCGCTCGGCTCCGGCGACTACGGCGGCGTGGGTGTCGGCGGGCTGGCGACCGCGGGCGGCATCGGGCTGATCTCCCGCAGGCACGGCCTCACCGTCGACCATGTGAAGGCGGTGGAACTGGTGCTGGCCGACGGCACGCCGGTCCGCACCTCCGACACGGAGAACCCGGACCTGTTCTGGGCCGTGCGCGGAGCGGGCGCGAACTTCGGGATCGCGACGGCGTTCGAGTTCGAGACCTCCGTGGTCGGCGAGGTCGGGTATGCCAAGCTCACGCTGGTCTCCAGCGACATCGAAGCCTCTCTCTACCGCTATGGGCAGATCGCGAGTCAGGCACCCCGGGACACGACGGTGTTCCTGGTCACCGGCCGGGCCCGGCGGGGCCAGTGGGTCATCTCCCTCTACGCGGTGGTCGACAACCCCGACCCGGACATTGTCGTCGCGCGGCTGACCCCATTCCTGGAACTCGGTCAGCTTGTCCGCCAGCACGCGCTGATGACCGGCTACCCGGGCGTGATGGACAACGCCGTCGATATCGGGCCGTCGGGCCAGCAGGGCTTCGGGGAGCCGGTCTCGCGCTCCGCATTCGTCCCCACGCTCACCCGACAGTTCGCCCGCGAGGCGGCCGAGCTGCTGAGTACCGACCTCGTCTACTTCTTCGAGCTGCGCGCGATGGGCGGGGCGATCTCCGACGTGCCGTCGGATGCGATGGCGTTCAGCCACCGGACCCCGCATTTTCAGCTGACCGCGATGAGCTCGAGCGACGACCGTCTGATGGCCGAGTGGGACAAATTGCGCCCGCACTTCGACGGCCTCTATCTCAGCTTCGAAACCGACCGGCACCCCGAACGTCTCCTCGACGCCTTCCCCGCGCCGGTGCTGGAGCGCCTGCGGCGGCTCAAGGCCGAGTACGACCCGACCAACCTGTTCCGGGACAACTTCAACATCGCGCCGGCCCCGCTGGCGTCCGAGACGAGGGTGGCGGCGTGACTGACTACGGCCATGATCTGCTGTTCGGTAGTTTCGTCAGTCCCGTCGCAGAGCCCGCGCAGCACGCTGTCGACCTCGCTGTCATCTCCGAGCAGGCGGGCCTGGACCTGGTCACCTTCCAGGACCACCCGTACCAGTCCTCCTTCCACGACACCTCGACCCTGCTGACCTACGTCGCCTCGAAGACCCGGAAGATCGCGGTCAGCGGCAACGTGACCAGCCTGCCGCTGCGGCCCCCGCTGGGCCTGGCTCGCACGGCCGCGACCGTCGACCGGCTCTCCGGTGGCCGGTTCCGCCTGGGCATCGGCGCCGGCGCGTTCTGGGACGGCATCGCCCGCATGGGCGGCCGCCGCCTGACCACCGGGCAGGGCATCTCCGCCCTGGAGGAGGCGATCGGCATCATCCGCGACGCGTGGGACCCGGAGCGGCAGGAGCCGCTGAACCACAGGGGGCAGTTCTACCAGGTCGAGGGTGGCGTCCGGGCCCCGTACGCTCATCACCCGATCCCGATCTGGGTCGGCTCCTACAAGCCCCGGATGCTTACCCTCACCGGCGCCGTCGCCGACGGGTGGCTGCCCAGCATCGAATACATCGACGGCGGCCTGCGGGGTCTCGCCGACGCCAACGAACGGGTCGACGACGCGGCGCACCGAGCCGGCCGGGAGCCGGCCGCGGTCCGGCGCCTGATGAACTTCATGCACGCCAGCCTCGAGACGACCGGGCAGGGCTTCCTCGACGGCCCGCGCAAGGTGTGGATCGACAAGCTCACCATGCTCGCCCTCGAGCACGGCGTCAGCGCGTTCATCGTCGGCGGCGACGACCCGCTCACGCTGACCCGCTTCGGCGCCGAGGTCGCCCCCGCCGTACGCGAGAACGTAGCGCAGGCCCGGCGGTGACGCGCGGACGCCACCCGTGCGACATTCATCACGATTGAGAGAAGGCAGTCATGGAGCTGGGCATCGGCGCGTTCGGGGACGCGAACTGGGACCCGGAAACGGGCAAGCGCATCTCGGAGGCGCAGGCGATCCGCAACATCGTGGAGTCCGGGGTGCTCGCCGAGCAGGTGGGCCTGGACTGGTTCGGCGTCGGAGAGCATCACACCCCGGAGTTCCCGGGGTCGGCGGCCGCGCCGATCCTCGGCGCGATCGCGGCGCAGACCAACCGGATCAAGCTGTCCACGGCGGTGACCGTGCTCAGCACCGAAGACCCGGTCCGCGTGTACGAGCAGTACTCGACGGTCGACGCGATCGCGAACGGGCGCGTGGAGCTGATCCCCGGCCGCGGATCGTCGATCGAGTCATTCCCCCTGTTCGGGTACGACCTGCGCGACTACGACGAGCTGTTCGCTGAAAAACTGGAGCTGCTGCTGGAGGTCAACCAGCACGAACGGGTCTACTGGCGCGGCAGGACCCGCCCGGACCTCAACGGCGAGTACATCCCGCCGCGCGCCGAGCGAGGACCGATTCCCATCTGGCTCGGCGTCGGCGGCAACCCCGCCTCCGTCATCCGGGCCGCGCGGCTGGGTCTGCCGATGGCGACCGGCGTCCTGGGCGGCAACGCGATCCGCAACGCGGGCGTCTCCGAACTGTACCGCCGCGCCGCCCAGCAGTTTGGCAACACTCCGCAACAGACCATGCTCATGCTGGGCTCGCCCGGCTTCCTGAACAAGGACGGGAAGAAGGCACGCGAGACGTTCTGGCCGCACTGGCACCAGTTCATGAAGGTCGTCGGCGAGCAGCGCGGCTTCCTGCCACCCACCCGCGACCGCTTCGATCAGGACAGCGGACCGCAGGGCGGGCTGCTGGTCGGCTCCCCCGAGGAGATCATCGAGCGCATCCTGCTCATGCACGAGCACTGGGGTCAGGTGCGCTCCTACATCCACATCGACACCGGCGCCGTGCCGCAGCGCGAGGTCCTCAGGACAATCGAGCTGTACGGAACCGTCGTACGCCCGGCCGTGCAGGCCGAACTCGGCACCGCGACCGTCGACGAACTCATGGGGCGCGCGACGGCGGTGGCCGTCTGATCCGACCGATCGGCGGCATGACCCATGGCGCGTCAAGGCGCGCCATGGGTCGTTTGTTTCTTCGGGCCCCCGCCGCGCCTCGGGCGGAAATGACGCTGACCGCGATACCGATGCTCATGGTGTTGTAGGGGAAGGCGAGATCGGCGCTGGTCAGGTGCAGGTCCGCACGCCTCGAAGGCAACTGTCAGCAGCCGTGAACGCATCGCCCGACCATCGACACCGTCCCGGCGCGCCGCGCACCGCGATCCCGCCGTTGACGTACGGCCGCAACAGTCCTCTGTTCGCTCACACTTCCGCGGTCGCCTTCTGCAGCGGCACGGTGAGTTGGCGCCATCACTGTTCCTGGGAAACTAACTTACTATTTACGAGTAACTTGTGGGGTGTTTGTCGACAGCTCGGCACTGGACGAACATTTCCTCGTGGCCGTCGCTACGGCCACGAGGAACACAAGACGAGAAAGGGCACCCCGATGTCTGAGCTCAACCACTTCAATGCCAAGGACTTCGCTCCCGCCGAGATCCTGGAGTCCACCGACCCGGTCGGCTACTGGGGCAATGCCCGGCTCAAGCCGGGCGTGGACGCCGCCGAGGTCGAGAAGACGATGCGGGTCGTGATGGACACGGCCCGGGAGGAGCCCGGCTACGAGCTGTACGCGATCTACCACAGCCCCGACGAGGTCGGCTCCTACCGCATCAGTGAGCGCTGGGCGACCGGTGAGGACCTACGCAAGCACATCGAGAACCCGGCCCTGTACCCCTACCTCGGCCGCTTCGCCGAGACCCTGGACTTCTCGGACGCCCAGTGGGTGCGGGCGGTGGTTTGAGACTGGCTTTGGCCGGGGCCCCGTCGCCGGGTGGCGACGGGGCCCCGGCCGGCCGCTCGACGTGATGCCGCGGCGTTGCCCGGCCTGTGCACCGGGGCGACGCCCGCGTTCAGCGCCAGGGCGATCCGGCGGGCAAGAACCAACGCCGTTCAGTTAGGGCAGTGGTTGGTTGGTCAAGGGTCGTTGGTGATGACATCGATGCTGGTGGTGGCCTTGTAGGTGCGGCGATCGATGTTCGGTCCGCGGGCTTGGTACTTGGAGTTCGAGCGTTTGATCATGCGGCTCTTGGTGCGGATGCGGCGTTCGGGCAGCAGGTTGGCCAGGACACGTTCGCCGATGGCGCCGACCAGGTCGATGACGGTGTCGGCGATGACGCCGGCGGCGTGGACGACTTGGTCGCGGGCGGCGTTGAGGGCGGTGGTGAAACTGGCCCGGTCCGGGTCGAGGCCGGGCTGGCTGTCGGTGGCGTCGACCATGGCGGTGCGTAGCAGTTGGTAGACGATCAGCAGGGCGTGGATCTCCTGGTCGACGCCGTCGGGGGTGCGGGCGCGTAGGACCCGGCCGCCGAGGATGGTGGATTTGAGTTCCAGGTAGGCGGTCTCGATCTCCCATCGCTGGTGGTAGAGGGTGACGAGGTCGGCGGCGGGGTAGCGGGACGGGTCGAGCAGGGTGGTGATGAGCCGGTAGTCACCGATGTGGCTGCCGGTGGTGGTGGTGATGCTGATTCGGGCCTCGATCACGCGGACGTGTCGGCCGCCGATGACTGATAGCCAGGATCCGTCGCGGTAGCGGTGGATCAGCGGGAGTCTGCGGCCGGTCTTGCAGCGGATCAGCAGGTTCGCTCCGGTCGCGGTGAAGGCGGTGATCAGGTCGGCGGCGCAGTAGTTGCGGTCGGCCAGTAGCAGCATCCCGGCGCGTAGGCTGCGGGCGAGTCGCTCGGCTTGGGCTGTCTCGCCGGTGGTGCTCGGGTCGAACACGGCGTCGATGACCGTACGAGTGCCGCAGGTCAGCAGGGCGCTCAGCCGCAGTGTCGGGTAGCCGGAGCCGCCGTTGTTGCACCGGTGTTTGACGTAGCGGTGCAGGTTGGCCGGCGAGTCCGCGACAGTGATCATGGTGCCGTCGATGACGACCGGCAGCAGGCCCCGCCACCACACGGTGGCGACGGCGCCGGTGGCCGCAGGCCCTCGTAGCAGGTCGAACAAGGCCCGCAACGGGGCCGGGCCGAGTCGTTGCCGGGCTTGGCGTAACGCGCTGCCGCTGGGGTCCGGTACCGGTAGCCCGCGCAGGCCGGCGACGAGTTTCGCCCACACCTGCCGGTAGCCGCAATCGGCGAACAGACAACCGGCCAGCAGCAGATACACCACGACCCGGGCCGGCAACAGGCGGACCCGTCGCTGCGTACGCCGGGTCGTGGCCAGCACATCATCGACCATCTCGAACGGCACGAGGCGGGTCAACTCACCGAGATGACCCGCCGCGAACGGTCCGGCAGCTACCGTGACCGTCCGTGTTATGGCAATCTGATCCACCGAGCGGGGTTCCTGGTTCGGGTTGTCTTGGAGTGACAAACCTTGATACCGGAACCCCGCCTCTCATTCCCTGATCAACACACCCCTTGACCAGCCCCACCCACGCCTAACTGAACGACGTTGGGGCAAGAACGGCGGAAACCTCCGCAACGGTGTGCGAGCCAAGGCGGTGCTGACCGACGTCACGGGTGATACGCCCGAGCTGCGGGGTGTGTACAACTAACGGCGGATCTGCTGATCAAGGGAGATGCGCCAGATGACGACCGAGACCACCATCGAGCAGGAGCCGGCAGGCGGGTCGGTGGATGCGGCCACGGATGAGCAGTTGATCGCGCTGCTGGTGGACCGGGCACGCGGTGAGGGGCTGAAGCTGACCGGTGAGGGCGGCCTGCTGCAGCAGCTGACCAAGCGGGTTCTGGAGTCCGCTCTGGAGGGCGAGATCACCGACCACGTCGGCTACGACAAGCATGATCCGGCGGGCAAGGGCACCGGGAACTCCCGTAACGGCACCCGGGCGAAGACGGTGCTGACCGATGTTGGTCCGGTCGAGGTGCGGGTTCCGCGGGACGTCGCGGGGACGTTCGAGCCGCAGATTGTGCGCAAGCGCCAGCGCAGGTTGTCCGGGGTGGATGAGCTCGTGTTGTCGTTGTCGGCCCGGGGGCTGACGCACGGGGAGATCGCCGCGCACCTGGCCGAGGTGTACGGCGCCGAGGTGTCGAAGCAGACGATCTCGACGATCACGGACAAGGTCGTCGACGGGATGGCCGAGTGGCAGAACAGGCCCCTCGACTCGGTCTACCCGGTCGTGTTCATCGATGCGATCAACGTGAAGATCCGGGATGGGAAGGTTGCGAACCGGCCCGTCTACCTGGCGATGGCGGTCACCGTCGACGGACATCGTGACATCCTCGGCCTGTGGGCCGGCGACGGCGGCGAGGGCGCCAAGCACTGGTTGCACGTGCTCACCGAGCTGAAGAACCGCGGCGTCGCTGATGTGCTCATGCTCGTCTGCGACGGACTCAAGGGCCTACCCGAAGCGGTCGAGGCGGTATGGCCGCGCACCATCGTGCAGACCTGTGTGATCCACCTGCTGCGTAACTCGTTCCGCTACGCGGCCCGACAGGACTGGGAGAAGATCGCCAAAGCGCTCAAGCCGGTCTACACCGCGCCCACGGAGGACGCGGCGACGGAGCGGTTCCTGGAGTTCGCCGAGGCCTGGGGCCGGAAGTACCCGGCGATCGTGAAGCTGTGGGAGAACGCCTGGGCCGAGTTCGTACCGTTCCTCGCCTTCGACGTCGAGATCCGCAAGGTCATCTGCTCCACCAACGCGATCGAGTCCGTCAACGCCCGCATCCGCAAGGCCGTCCGCGCCCGCGGACACTTCCCCAACGAACAGGCCGCGCTCAAGTGTGTGTACATGGCGCTGATGAGCCTCGACCCCACCGGCAACGGCCGCCGCCGGTGGACCATGCGCTGGAAAGCACCTCTCAACGCGTTCCAGATCGCCTTCGAGGGCCGGCTCACCCCGGCCAACCACTGACCATTTCAAAAACCAAGATCAGCCGTTAACTTGACACTCCCAAGCTGCGGCGTATGCGGCTGTGGATGCTGGGTTCGTGGTCGAACGCGGGATGTCGAGGTGCTGGCTGCGGCCGCGACCGACGCCGACCTGGAGATCAGGTCCATGGCGGTCGGCCCGATTCCTGACAGTGATGATGTGGGAGCGGGGCACCCCCCCGGCCTGACTCACCCTCTGACCCAACGCCGTGCAGATAGGGCGTTTGCTGAGGTCAGCGTGGCGAGGTGACGTCGGTTGTGGAGGTCGACACGGTGGCTGGCCGTGACGTCAGCGGTGGTAGGGGCAGCGGAACGGCCGTGGGGTCGGTTGACTGACCATGTCGGGTTGGCTGGCCGAAAAACTCGCGCCAGCACTCATCGCCGTGCCCGGCTGCGGCGCCCTGACCGCCGCGAAGATCCTGGCATCACCCGATTCCGTTCCGCGGCCGCCTACGCACGCCACAACGGCACCGCGCCGCTACCGGTGTGGTCGTCCAATCGGGCCCGCCACCGACTCAGCCGCACCGGCAACCGCCAGCTCAACGCCGCACTGCACCGCATCGCGATGACCCAGGCCCGCTGTCACCAGCCCGCCAAAGACCTCCTCGCCCGCCGCCGAAACGCCGGCGACGGCGGCCTTGAAGCCCTCCGCGTACTGAAACGACGCCTGTCCGACGTCGTCTACCAAGCCCTACACACCGACTGCACACCCAGGGCTTGACAGAGGAGCTATTTACAGTCCCCACAACGATGCACACGGATAACAGACCTGGTTGCCGACACCCATAAACGGGGGGTTTTCGGGGGGAGGTTCAAAACTCCATAGACAAAGGCAAAGCCCTGACCAGCGATTCTGCTGGTCAGGGCTTTCTGTCTGTCGGGACGGCCGGATTCGAACCGACGACCCCTTGACCCCCAGTCAAGTGCGCTACCAAACTGCGCCACGTCCCGCTGCTTCCGCCCGGCTCGCCGTGCGACAGCCGCTACAGCGTAGCGCAGGGCGCCTTCGTCCGCGCATCGCCCTACCGTCCCCTCCCCTGCCGCGCGTGATCGGCCGCTGTCCCCGGCGACCCGGCCCACATCACCAAGCGCGTCCTAGGAAGATAGGTCAGGATACCGGTGCCGCGTGACGTGGACGCCGGGTAGGGACTCCGACGACGGTGGCTGGCTTGCTTCCGGCCGGAGCGGTCAGCCGTGCGGCTTGCCCCGCCCGCCGGCACCGACCTTCTTACGGGGGCGTACCGAGACCTCCACCGGACTGCCGGCGAAGCCGAACTCCTCGCGGAGCTTGCGCTCGACGAAGCGCTGGTAACCGGCGTCCAGCGGACCGGTGGTGAAGAGCACGAAACGGGGCGGGCAGGTGCCCGCCTGGGTGGCGAAGAGCACCCTCGGCGCCCGGCCGCCGCGCACCGGGTGCGGAGTCGCCTGCACCAGGGCGGTCAGCCACTGGTTGAGCTGCCCGGTCGGGATCCGGGTCTCCCAGCTTGCCAGCGCGGTGCGCAGTGCCGGCGCGAGCTTCTCCATCGCCCGTCCGGTCTTCGCCGAGACGTTGAGTCGGATCGCCCACGGGATCCGGCGCAGCTCCCGGTCGATCTCCTTGTCCAGGTAATATCGCCGGTCCGCGTCGACCAGGTCCCACTTGTTGAAGGCGATCACCAGGGCCCGACCGGTCTCGGTGACCGTGGTCAGGATCCGCTGGTCCTGCTCGCTGATCGGCTCACTGGCGTCGAGCAGCACCACCGCCACCTCGGCCGCCTCGATCGCGGCGGCGGTACGCAGGCTGGCGTAGTACTCCGTACCGCTGGCCCTGCCCACCCGCTTGCGCAGCCCGGCGGTGTCGACGAACTGCCAGACCTCCCCACCGACCTCCACCAGGCTGTCGACCGGGTCGACCGTCGTGCCGGCGACCGAGTCGACCACCGCCCGCTCCTCCCGGGCGAGCCGGTTGAGCAGGCTGGACTTGCCGACGTTGGGGCGGCCGACCAGCGCGACCCGGCGCGGCCCCCGCGGACCCGCCTCGGTCACCGGCGGCGCGTCCGGCAGCGCCTCGAGGATCGCGTCGAGCAGGTCGCCGGAGCTGCGGCCGTGCAGCGCCGAGACCGGCCGGGGCTCGCCGAGGCCGAGTGACCAGAGCGAGGTGGCCTCGATCTCCACGGCCGCGTTGTCGGCCTTGTTGGCGACCAGGATGACCGGCTTGGCGCTGCGCCGCAGCATCCGTACCGCGGCCTCGTCGACGTCCGTGGCGCCGACCGTGGCGTCGACCACGAAGAGCACCACGTCGGCGGTGGCGACCGCGTTCTCGGCCTGGGCCGCGATGGCGGCGGCCCGGTCCTTCGCGTCCGGCTCCCATCCGCCGGTGTCGACGACGGTGAACTGCCGCCCCGACCATTGGGCGTCATACGGGACCCGGTCCCGGGTCACCCCCGGTGTGTCCTCCACCACCGCCTGCCGGCGGCCGATGATCCGGTTCACCAGAGTCGACTTGCCCACGTTGGGACGACCGACCACCGCCACCACCGGGACCGGTCCGGTCGTCCCGGCCTCCTCCTCGGCCTCCGGCTCCCGCAGCTCGACCCAACCGTCCCCCGCGTTCACGCCGCCTCCTCGCCCGACCGGGTACGACCCCGGCTCACCAACTCACCGATCCCACCGATCCGCCCGGTCACCGGGCCGGCCGCTCTCCGGTGAGCAGCTCACGCAGCCTGGCGACGACCTCGTCGATGCCGAGCGCGGTGCTGTCCAGCACCACCGCGTCCGGAGCCTGCCGCAGCGGGTCGGCGGCCCGGGTGGAGTCGAGCCGGTCCCGTCGGGCCAGGTCGGCCACTGTCGCACCGAGGTCGGCGGCGTTCTCGGCGCTGCGCCGCCGCGCCCTCGCCTCGGCCGAGGCGGTCAGGAAGACCTTGAGGTCGGCATCCGGCGCCACCACCGGGCCGATGTCCCGGCCCTCCACGACGATCCGCCCGGCCGCGTCGATCATCTCGCGCTGTAGCCCGACGAGCAGTTCCCGGACGGCGGGTACGGCCGACACGGCGGAGACCGCCGCCGTCACCTCCGGGCCCCTGATCTCGCGGTCGACGGCGATCCCGTCGGCGGTCACGCTCGGCGCCTCCGGATCCACCCCGATCTTCAGGTCGGTCTCCCCCGCGACCTTGGCCACCGCCTCGGCGTCCTGCGGATCGACCCCGGAGCGCAGGACCGCCCAGGTGACGGCCCGGTACATCGCCCCGGTGTCGAGGTAGCGGGCGCCGAGCGCGCTCGCCAGCCGCCGGGAGACGGTGGACTTTCCCGAACCGGACGGGCCATCCACGGCGACGACACATCGCCCGGTCCGTACCTTTTCAGCCACCGTTCCTCCTCCACCGATTCCTTCGGGCGATCCGCCCGGCACCGCCGATCTTCCCGGGCGGCCGGCCGTGGCAACGCACCGCCTGTCGCAGTCCATCATGCCCCGTGCGCCGGAACGGCCCGCGCCCGACACCGGCAGCGACGGTCGGTGACGACGCTCCGACGCAACCGCCTCGCGGCGCAGCAGCACCCGCCCCCGGACACAGCAGTGCCCGCCCCCGGACACAGCAGCAACCGCCCCCGGACAGAGCAGTGCCCCACCGCGTTCGCGTCCGGCCCAGCGGTATCCGGCGGACGCCGGCCTCGACCCGGCCCGGAGCGTGCAGCAGGTCGTCAGTCCTCGACCGCCTTGAAGAGCGCGGCGATCTCGGCGTTGGTCAGCCGGCGGTTGCGGCCGGGCCGCAGGTCCCCGAGCCGGATCGGCCCGATGGCGGTACGGATGAGCCGGGAGACCGGATGCCCGACCTCCTCCAGCAGCCGCCGCACGATGTGTTTGCGCCCTTCGTGCAGGGTCAGTTCGACCTGTGCCGTCCGTCCCAACGTGTCCACCAGGCGGAACTCGTCCACCCGGGCCAGGCCGTCCGACAGCTCGACGCCGGCCTTCAACCGCCGTCCGGCGTCGCGACGGAGCGGGCCCGCCACCTCGCAGAGGTAGGTCTTCGACACCCCGTACGACGGGTGCATCAACCGGTGCGCCAGCGTGCCGTCGTTGGTCAGCAGCAGCAGTCCCTCGCTGTCGGCGTCGAGCCGGCCGACGTGGTAGACCCGCTCCTCCACCCGGCCGAGAAAGTCCGCCAGCGCCGTGCGGCCCTTCTCGTCCGCCATCGTCGACACCACGCCGCGCGGCTTGTTCATCGCCAGGTAGACCAGCCGGGTGTCGGTGACCAGCCGCTCACCGTCGACGTAGATGACGGCGGTGGCCGCGTCGACCTTGTCACCGAGCTGGGCGACCCGCCCGTCCACGGTGACCCGGCGCCGAAAGATCAGATCCTCGCAGGCGCGCCGGGAACCGACGCCGGCCGCGGCGAGCACCTTCTGCAGGCGCTCGACGCCGGGGGCACCGGAGCTGTCATCGTGGGGCATCGGCAATCTCTTCCACGTCGTCGGGCAGGAACGGGGCCAGGGACGGGAGCTGGGCGACGGTGTCCAGCCCCAGCTTCTCCAGGAACAGCGTCGTCGTCCGGTAGAGGAAGGCTCCGCTCTCCGGCTCGGTGCCGCACTCCTCGATCAGGCCGCGGGAGACCAGGGTACGGATCACCCCGTCACAGTTGACACCCCGGATCGCCGAGATCCTCGACCGGGTCACCGGCTGCTTGTAGGCGACCACGGCGAGGGTCTCCAGCGCCGCCTGGGTCAGCCGGACAGACTGCCCGTCCAACACGAACCGCTCGACGTACGCCGCGTATTCCGGACGGGTGTAGAGCCGCCAGCCGCCAGCCGCCCTCCGCAGCTCGAAGCCGTGCCCGGCCGAGGTGTAGCCGGCGGCCAGCTCCGCCAGGGCGGCCGCCACCCGCCCGGTCGGCTGCTCCAGCACCTGCGCCAGCACGATCTCGGTGACCGGCTCGTCCACCACCAGCAGGATCGCCTCCAGGGCTCCGCGCAGCTCGGCGTCGTCGACAAGCGCCAGCGCCGTGGCCCGCCGGCCGGCTCCGCCGGGCACCGGCACCGCCGCCGGCTCACCCTCCGGCTCCATACCGGCATCACCGGGTACGTCCACCGCCTCACCCGGCTGGGCACCACGTTCTCCGGCACCGGGCTCCCATCCCGTCCGATCCGCGGCCGGCGCCTCGACCTCAGGAACCTCGACCTCAGAAACCACCTCGACCTCAGGAACCACCTCGAACGGCGCCGACGAATCCTCAACTCCGTCGGAGAAGTCCGCGGGATCGGTCGACGGGTCGGCGGGCTCGGCGGAGGGCTGGGGCAGCCGGGTCGCGGCCGGCCGCTCCCACGGCGGCACCCAGGCCGCCGCCTGCTCGGCCAGGGAGTCGGGCTGCTCTTCGCCGGTCACCGCGTCTCCTCCTGCGTCTCGTCCCGCTCGTCGCCGCTCGCCGTCCCGTCCGGGGCGGTCCCGCCCCCCTCCGCCGTGACCGCCGGCACCGGCGGTTCCGGCGGTTGGTCCTCTCCGGCCGGTCGGTCCGGTGGTGCCGGCGCACCCGCGTACTCGTCGATGTCGAGGTCGGCGCCGCCGTCGTCGGGGCCGGTCCACCGTACGGTCAGTTCGCCGAGCGCCTCCACCTGGGCGAACCCGACCAGACTCTCCCGATACAGCTCCAGCAGGGCCAGGAACCGGGCGACCACTTCGAGCGTGGACTCGCAATCCGCGCAGAGCACTCGGAAGGTGGCGATACCGGCCTGACGGAGCCGGTCCCGCAGCAGCGCGGCGTGTTCCCGGACACTCACCCGGACCATGTGCACGTGGTCGATGGAGACCACCGGCGGCTTCTTCGGGGTCATCGCCTTCACCGCCAGCGCGGCGAGCCGGTCCGGTCCGATCCCGAGCACCAGGTCGGGCAGCGCCTCGGCGTACCGTGGCTCCAGGGTGACCGCCCGGGGATAGCGGCGAGAGCCGACCGACTCCAGCTCGGCGATGTGCGCGGCGGCCTCCTTGAACGCCTTGTACTGCAGCAGCCGCGCGAAGAGCAGGTCCCGGGCCTCCAGCAGGGCCAGGTCCTCCTCGTCCTCGACCTGGGCGGCGGGCAGCAGCCGGGCGGCCTTGAGGTCCAGCAGGGTCGCGGCGACGACGAGGAACTCGCTCGCCTCGTCCAGGTCCCAGTCGTCACCCATCGCGCGGATGTAGGCGATGAACTCGTCGGTGACCCGGTGCAGCGCGACCTCGGTCACGTCGAGTTTGTGCTTGCCGATGAGCTGGAGCAGCAGGTCGAACGGACCGGTGAAGTTCGCCAGCCGTACGGTGAACCCGCCGGCCGCCTCCGCCTCGACGTCGTCGGTCCCGGTTCCGCCGGCCGGCTCACCCGGCGCCGCAGGCCCGTCGTCGCCGTCGACCGGCGCCCCCGGTGACGGCGCGACCGACGGCGGCGCGACCGACGGCGGGTCGGGCGTGGCCGGGGAGGCTGGCGGGGAGGTCACCCGACGACCGTAGTCCACCGGCTCCGGACCGCCAGCCACCAGCGCCGCCCCGGTCCCGTCACTCACCTGTAACCGTCACTCACCTGATGATCCTCGACACGGCGGGCACCGACCGGGGCCCGGCAACCGACCCGGAACACCGGCCGGCGCGGGCCGGCCGGAAACCGCCCACCGGCGCTACCGCTCGGCCTGCGCGGCGATCACTTCCCGGGCCAACTGCCGGTAGTTGCGGGCTCCGGAGGAGGCCGGATCCAGCGTCGTGATCGGCGCGCCCGCGACCGTCGACTCGGGGAACTTCACCGTCTTGGTGATCACCGTCTGGTAGACCTTGTCACCGAATGCCTCGACCACCCGCTGGAGCACCTGCCGGCAGTGCGTGGTGCGGCTGTCGTACATGGTGGCGAGGATGCCTTCCAACTCCAGGTCGAAGTTGAGCCGCTCGCGGACCTTGTCGATGGTGTCCAGCAGCAGGGCCACGCCGCGGAGGCTGAAGAACTCGCACTCCAGCGGGATGAGCACGCCGTCCGCCACGGTGAGGGCGTTGATGGCGAGCAGCCCGAGCGACGGCTGGCAGTCGATCAGCACGAAGTCGTATTCCTTGCGGATCGACTTGAGCACCCGGGCCAGCGCCATCTCCCGGGCGACCTCGTTGACCAGTTGGATCTCGGCGGCCGAGAGGTCGATGTTGGCCGGCAGCAGGTGCAGCCCGGCGACATCCGTCTTGATCAGCACGTCCTCGGCGGTGACGTCGTCCTGCATCAGCAGGTTGTAGACGGAGAGGTCGAGGTTGTGCGGGTTGACGCCGAGGCCGACCGAGAGCGCCCCCTGCGGGTCGAAGTCGACAAGCAGCACGCGCCGGCCGTACTCGGCCAGGGCGGCGCCGAGGTTGATGGTCGTGGTGGTCTTGCCCACCCCGCCCTTCTGGTTGGCCATCGCGATGATCCTGGCCGGGCCGTGCTGGTCGGTCGGCATCGGCTCGGGGATCGGCTTGCGCATCGTGTATGCCGCCGGGTCGGCCGGACCCAGCTCGGCGCCGAGGTCCAGGGCGGACTGCTGCTCGCGCAGGGTCGAGGTCCACGCCTCGGCGCGATCGCCGTTTCCAGCCATGTCCTCGTACGCCCCCTCCCGACGACTGCCCGGCGTCGGAGCCGAACGGTGTCCTGTGCGGCGCCGCCGCGAACCTCGATTGCCGCCTCACGAGGCCGCGCCAGATCCCGACTCTACGCCACGTCGCAGCACCGTAGTGGGCACCGTCTCGGCGTGTCGAACCGGCCGCCGACCGGGCGCCGACACCGCGCGCCGCCGCCACGGACGCGATCGGGATCGGCCCGCCGCCCGACAGTACCCCGCCGATGCCGTCCCGGGGATCGCCCGGTCAGCCCCGCGCCCGGGGATGTGCGGTCGCGTACACCTCGCGGAGCCGTTCCACGGTGACCAACGTGTAGACCTGGGTGGTGGTCACCGAGGCGTGCCCGAGCAGTTCCTGCACCACCCGCACGTCGGCGCCGCCGTCGAGCAGGTGGGTGGCGTACGAGTGGCGCAGGGTGTGTGGGGAGACCGCGCGCGGCCCCGCCACCGGCAGTCCGGCCCGCCCGGCGGCGCGGCGCAGGATGGTCCAGGCGCTCTGCCGGGACAGCACCCCGCCCCGGGCGTTGAGGAAGACCGCCGGCACGCCCCGCCCGGCGGCGGCCAGGGCCGGCCGGCCCCGGACCAGGTAGGCCCGCACCGCCTCGGCGGCGTATCCGCCGACCGGCACCAGCCGGCTCCGGCCGCCCTTGCCGTGCAGCAGCACCGAGCCGTCGACGAGGTCGAGGTCGTCGATCGCGGCGCCGACCGCCTCGGAGATCCGCGCGCCCGTGCCGTACAGGAATTCCAGCAGTGCCCGGTCGCGCAGCGCCAGCGCGGCCCCGGGTCCGGTCGCGCCGGCCGTTCCCGCGGTCTCCAGCAGCCGCTCCACCTCGGAGACGTCGAGGGCCCGGGGCAGCCGGCGGGGCGGGGCCGGTGGGCGTACGTCCCGGCTGGCGTCCTGGCCGACCAGGCCCTCCCGGACGGCGAACCGGTGCAGCCCACGGACGGCACTGGCGGCCCGGGCCGCCGACGCCGCCGCGAGCGGCGGGTGGCCGTCGTGCCCGGCCCGCAGCCGCGCCACGTGGTCGGCGATCTCCGCCGGCCCGACCGCCGTCAGCTCCTCGACGCCGGCCGCCGCGAGCGACCCGAGATACCGCTCCAGATCCCGCCGGTACGACGCGAGCGTGTTGGTCGCCAGCCCGCGCTCGACGGTGAGATGGTCGAGGTAGCCGCGGAGCGCGCGCCGCAGGGCCGGCGACGGTTCGGGCCCGTCACCGGCCGCAGCGGAGCTCATCCGAGGACGTCCGCCAGTGGCCGGGCGGCCATGCCGTGCGCCTCGGCGACCGGGCCGTAGGTGACCTGGCCGGCGTGCGTGTTCAGCCCGAGCGCGAGCGCCGGGTCGCGGCGCAGCGCCTCCCGCCAGCCGTGGTTCGCCAGCTCCAGCGCGTACGGCAGGGTGACGTTGGTCAGCGCATAGGTGCTGGTGTGCGGCACCGCGCCGGGCATGTTCGCCACGCAGTAGAAGAGCGAGTTGTGCACCGGATAGACCGGCTCGTCGTGCGTGGTCGGGCGGGAGTCCTCGAAGCAGCCTCCCTGGTCGATCGAGATGTCCACCAGGACGCTGCCCGGCTTCATCCGGGAGACCAGATCGTTGCTGATCAGCGTCGGCGCCTTGGCGCCGGGCACCAGCACCGCGCCGATCACGAGGTCGGCGTCGACGACGGCACGCTCGATCTCGTAGGTGTTCGACGCCACCGTCTGGATGTGACCCCGGTAGATCGCGTCGGCCTGGCGGAGCTGGCCGACCGCCCGGTCCAGCAGCAGCACCTCGGCCTGGAGGCCGAGCGCGATCGCCGCGGCGTTCCGGCCGGAGACCCCGGCCCCGATCACCACGGTCTTGGCGGCGTACACCCCGGAGACGCCGCCCATCAGCACGCCGCGCCCGCCGCCGGAGCGCATCAGGTGGTACGCGCCCACCTGCGGCGCCAACCGGCCGGCGACCTCGGACATCGGGGCGAGCAGCGGCAGCGACCGGTCGGGCAGCTCGACGGTCTCGTACGCGATCCCGGTCACCTTCCGGTCCAGCAGCGCGTCGGTGCACCCCTTCGAGGCGGCCAGGTGCAGGTAGGTGAAGAGCACCTGCCCTTCGCGCATCCGGTGGTACTCCTCGGCGACCGGCTCCTTGACCTTGAGGACCAGGTCGGCGACGCCCCACACCTCGTCGGCGTCGCCCAGGATCGTGGCCCCGGCGGAGGCGAGCTCGGCGTCGGTGATCGACGACCCCGCCCCGGCCCCGCTCTCCACGAAGACCTCGTGGCCGGCACGGACGAACTCGTGCACCCCGGCCGGGGTGATCGCCACCCGGTACTCGCGGTTCTTGACCTCGCGCGGAATTCCGACCTTCACGATCCAGACACCTCTCTCCGGGTACCGGCCCCGGCCGCGCGACGCGCGACGGCCCCGTTGCCGCCGCGGTCCACCGTCCCGCCCGCGGAAGTCTAGGACCGGGGCGACGCTCCGGCAGCCGCCATTGTGACAACGGGTGGCCGGCAACCTTGACGGTATGTCAGTCATCTCACCGCGATCGAGCACGACCGACCGGCGGGACGTCGGCAGCGGCCGTACGGCGGGACGTCGGCAGCGGCCGTGCGGCGCTCAGGGCAGGGGCGAGTCCGCGGACCGGAGTCCCGCCCAGTCGCGGTCCCTGGCCCGGGCCGCCGCGAGCACCCCGGCGACGCAGGCGACGTTGGTGATCTCGCCGGCCAGCACCATCGACACGGCCTCGTCCAGGTCGACCCGGCCCACCTCCAGGTCGGCCTCCTCGTCACGCCGCTCGTGCCGCTGTTCCGGCGCCACCTCGGAGAGCTCCCGGGCCAGGAAGATCCGGATCAGTTCGTCGGAATAGCCCGGCGAGGTGTGCACGTCCACCAGCAGGTCGAGCCGGCCGGCGGTGAGATCCGCCTCCTCGGCCAGCTCCCGCAGCGCGGCGGCCGGCGGCTCCTCCCCGGCGACGTCGGTCAGCCCGGCGGGCAGTTCCCAGATCACCCGGCGCAGCGGGTGGCGGTACTGCCGGATCAGCACCGCCCGTCCCCGCTCGTCGAGGGCGAGCACGCCGACCGCACCCACGTGCCGGACGTAGTCCCGGGAGACGACCCGGCCGCCCGGCATCGCGACACGGTCGGTGACCACGGAGAAGACCTTGCCCCGGAACTGTTCCCGCCGGTCCCGTACCTCGTAGACGTGCCCGCCCACCCGACCGTTCACGCCGCTCCCACCGCTGCCCCCGCTCCCACCGCTGTCACCACTGCCCCCGCTGCGAGCCGATCGCCGGTCACGAGGAGGAACTCGCCCGTGCCGGCCGGACCTGCCGGTTGTTCCCGGTGACCTCCTCCGAGTCGGTGAACTCCGCCAGCTCGGAGCGTTCGGCCGCCGTCCCGGAGCGCTCCCCGGAGAGCACGGCGGTGGCACCGCCGGCTCCGGAGGCGCCCGCTGCCGGGCCGGCCACCGGGGTCAGCTCCACGGGAAGCTGGTCGGCGGAGGAGTAGGCGACGACGGCGGCGACGAACGCGGCGAAGAGCGGATGCGGCCGGGTCGGCCGGCTCTTCAGCTCCGGATGCGCCTGGGTCGCCACGAAGAACGGATGCAGCGACCGGTCCAGCTCGACGAACTCGACCAGCCGGCCGTCCGGCGAGGTGCCGGAGATGTGCATTCCGGCCTTTGTCAGCGCGTCCCGGTAGGCGTTGTTCACCTCGTACCGGTGCCGGTGCCGCTCGCTGACCTCGGTGTCGCCGTACGCCTGCGCCACCAGCGAGCCCTCCACCAGCCGCGCCGGGTACGCGCCCAGCCGCATGGTGCCGCCCATGTCACCCCGGCCGGCGACGATGTCCTCCTGGTCGGCCATGGTGGCGATCACCGGGTGCCGGGCCTCGGAGTCGAACTCCAGCGAGTTGGCGCCGTCCAGCCCGGCGAGGTGCCGGGCCACCTCGATGGTCATGCACTGCAACCCGAGGCAGAGACCGAGGATCGGGATGGCGTTCTCCCGGGCGTACCGGGCCGCGCCGATCTTGCCCTCGATGCCGCGTACGCCGAACCCGCCGGGGATGACGATCCCGTCGACGCCGGCCAGCGCGGTCGCCGCGCCGGAGGCGGTGACGCACTCGTCGCTCGGCACCCAGTGCAGCTCCACCCGGGCCCGGTGGCCGAAGCCGGCCGCCCGGATCGCCTCGCTCACCGACAGATACGCGTCGGGCAGGTCGACGTACTTGCCGACCAGCGCGACCCGGACGGTGTGGTGCGGGTGGTGGACCCGCTCCAGCAGGTCGTCCCAGCGCTGCCAGTCGACGTCCCGGAACGACAGCCCCAGCCGGCGGACCACGTACGCGTCCAGGCCCTCCCGGTGCAGCACCTTCGGGATGTCGTAGATGCTCGGCGCGTCGGGTGCGGCGATCACCGCCTCCCGGTCGACGTCGCAGTAGAGCGACAACTTGTGCTTGAGCTTGTCCGGGATCTCCCGGTCGGAGCGGCAGACGATGGCGTCCGGCTGGATGCCGATGTTGCGCAGTGCCGCGACCGAGTGCTGGGTGGGCTTGGTCTTCAGCTCGCCGGACGGCGCCAGGTACGGCACCAGCGACACGTGCAGGTAGAAGCAGTTGTCCCGGCCGAGGTCGTGCCGGACCTGCCGGATCGCCTCCAGGAACGGCAGCGACTCGATGTCGCCGACCGTGCCGCCGACCTCGGTGATCACCACGTCCGGGGTGCGGCCGTCCTCGTCGGCGTCGCCCATGGCGAGGATCCGGGCCTTGATCTCGTTCGTTATGTGCGGGATCACCTGCACGGTGTCGCCGAGGTACTCGCCCCGGCGCTCCTTCGCGATCACCTCCGAGTAGATCTGCCCGGTGGTGACGTTCGCCTTGCCGGAGAGGGCACGGTCGAGGAACCGCTCGTAGTGCCCGACGTCCAGGTCGGTCTCGGCCCCGTCGTCGGTGACGAAGACCTCCCCGTGCTGGAACGGGTTCATGGTGCCGGGGTCGACGTTGAGGTAGGGGTCGAGCTTCTGCATCACGACCCGTAGGCCACGCGCGGTGAGGAGGTTTCCGAGGCTGGAGGCGGTCAGGCCCTTGCCGAGCGAGGAGGCGACGCCCCCGGTGACGAAAATATGCCTGGTCGTCCGTACTGAAGGGGCCAAGGCCTGCTCCCGTGGTCGTCTGTCGCGGTCATGCGAACCGGTGTCGGATCAGTCGAGTGATCCACGCGATCCACGGGATTCCACGCTAACACCTACCCTGGCCGGGGCGCCGGGGGCATCCGTTTCCACCGGCGGGCCGGTGCCGGTCAGCCCGCCGCCACCCCGGCCGACGACTGCGCCGGGCCCGCTTGCGCGGCGGTCCCCTCCTCCCCCGTGGCAGGGCGCGACTGCTCGACCCGCGGACCGCCGGGCGGCGCCGTGACGGCACCCGCCGACCGGTCGGGACCCTTCGGCGGCGCCGACGGCTCGTCGGGAGACGTCGCCGGGATGGTCCGGTCGGTGGCGTGGTCGAGCACCCGCAGCGCGGCCAGCGCCGCCATCGGCACGGTCAGCGCCGCCGCCGCACCGGCGACGTTGAGAGCCGTTCCGCCGAGCAGGCCGGCGATCAGTGCGGCCACGACGATGCCGGCCATTCCGGCGCGGATGGCGGGATAGATCCCGAAGAGCCGTTTGAGCCCACCCCAGGGGCGGAGCAGGGCAAACCACACGAGCACCGCACCGACCAGCGCGAGAACGGTGAGCGGGCTTCCGGCCAGGGCGGAGAGGTTGGCGGCGCCGGATCGGTGCACGGTCAGCCCGCTGCTGCCGTCGCCGACGGCGGTCAGGAACCGGCCGACGCTGCCCTGCTGGGCGAGCGGCTGTTGCAGGTCCAGGATGGCGAAGCCGACGGTGACCGCCAGGCCCGCGATGCTGGCCCAGGCGAGCCGGCCGAGGGTGAGCCAGCCGCCGGTGCTGATCACGGCGGCGATGCTCACCCCGGCGGTCAGTGCGACCGCACCGACGGCGTCGGCGCCCAGGTAGGGACTGCCGACCACGATCACTCCGAGCACGCCGACCAGCACCACCACGGCCGGCCGCCAGCTCCGGCGGACCTGCTGCGCCAGCCACCCGGCCGAGAGCAGGATGGCGGCGATGAAGACGCCGAGGCCGACGACACCGAGGCCGGCGTACCGGCCACCCTCCAGGGCCGAATACCCGGTCACCCCGTTGAGCTGCAGGCGCGCCCCGGTGACCACGTCCGCGCCGACGATGACCGCGGCCAGCCCGGCCACGCCGGCCAGCGGCCAGAGGGTGCGCTGGTACGCCGGGGCGAGCCGCACCCCGGCGGTGGCCAGCGCCAGCACCACCGCGGTGACCAGGCCGTAGTAGAACCCGGCGTGCTCGCCCCGCCACCACGGGAAGATGTCCGCCACGAGTGCGGCGGGGATCGCCAGCGCGGCGGCGATGAGCAGTACCTCGACCGTGCCGACCACCCGCCGGGGCACCGGGGCGGGCCCGGACGGGCCGGCGTCGCGGCGCGCCCGGCGCAGCAACGGCAGCACGGCCACCGCGAGCAGGCACTGGAGCCCGGCGAGCAGCAGGAAGAACCAGCCGGCCACCCGCTGCTGGGCCCCGGCCTCCCGGTCGGCGTCGGCGGGCGCCGCGATCGCCGTCGGCAGGTCGGCCGGGCGGTCGCCGACCACCGCCGCCGGCTGCCCGATGAAGAGCCGTTCCGGGGCCGGCCGACCCAGCGCCGCCAGCGCGGTGGGTGCCAGGTCGACGAGCTGCAGGTAACCGTCCCGACCGGTGCTGGGCGAGGTCAGCCAGCCCCGTCCCCAGCCGGGGCCGTCCGCCACCACCACGTGCAGTCGGGACGTCCGGTCGGTGTCGGCGACCCCGGCCACCATCACCAGGGACCGCTCGGGGCGGGCCGCCAGGACCCGGGCCAGGGCCTCGTCGGCCCGGCGCGCGGCGTCGGCCCGGCGGGCGGGATCGTCGCCGCTGACCGTGCCGAGGTCGATGATGCCGAGTACGCAGGTGGCGAGCAGCGCGGTCGGGTCGGGCGGCAGCTCGGCGGCGTACCGGTCGACCCGTCCGAACGGTCGGGCCGCGGCGACCGCCGCACCCGGGCCGACCGCGACGGTGCAGCGGACCGATTCGGCCAGCGCCCCCGGCATGGTGCCCCAGCGCAGCCGTTCCTGGTTGTAGGTCACCGTCGCCCGCTGGTCGGGCAGGTTGGCGCTGATCCCGTCCGGCCGCTCGACGGTGATCTCCGGGGCCGGACAGGTCTCCCCGACGACCGTCTCGTCCCAGGCGGCGAAGTTGCCGGCGCCGAGGGTCTGCCAGCCGTCGACCGGGCAGGTCGGCTGCCGGGCCGACCGGACCGCGAGGGAGCCGATGGCACCCTGCTCGGCCATCCGCCACAGCGTCGGGGTGTTCGCCGGATCGACGTCGTCCCAGCGCAACCCCGGCACGCCCGCCACCAGCACGTAGTCGGCGGTCTGCTCGGGCCCGTCCGAGGTCGGCCGCACGACGAGCGCGGCGATGCCCAGCGCCACCACCGCCGCCGTCAACATGACGGGTACCAACCGGCGCAGCATCAGCCCCGCCCCGCCGACGAGCCGCTCTCCGGGCCCGTGCCGCCGTCCCCGGCGACGTGGCCGGGTGTGCGCCGATCCGGCGGCGGCGATCCGGGTACGCCGAGTTCGGCGTAGACCGCGGCGACGGCGGCGACCGTCTCCTCCTCGGTCGGCCACCGTGCCGCCTGCGCGGTGGCCCGTCCGGCCAGCTCGGCCCGGCGGGCGGGGTCGTCGAGCAGCGCCCGCACCGCCTCGTCCACCGCCGCCACCTCACCCGGCGGCACCAGCACGGCCGCCTCGCCGACCAGTTCGGGCAGGCCGCCGACCGCGGTCGCCACCAGCGGTACGCCGGCCCGCAGCGCCTCCTGCGCGAAGAGCTGCCGCGCCTCCCAGTCGCTGGTGACCACCGCCAGGTCGGCCCCGGCGAGCAGGTCGGCCACGTCGGTGCGGTGCCCGAGCAGGGTCACCGGGGCCCGGGCGGCCGAGATGCGGGCGGCCAGTTGCAGATAGCTCGGCCCGCTGCCGGCGACCACCACCACCGGCACCGGCTTCCGCTCGCGCCACCGGGCCGCGGCGTCCACCAGCACGTCGTACCGCTTCTGCGGGTGCAGCCGGCCGACCGAGACGATGAGTGGCTGCTCCGGTGCGACGGCGAACTCGGCCCGGACCGCCTGCCGGCTCCGACGCGGCGGCGGCAGCTCCGGGGCGGCGACCGGGGCGAGCCGGGCGTCCGGGGAGCCGAGCGCCACGGCCCGCGCGACGAGGTCGGCGGAGGCGCCGAGGACGACCCGGGCCCGCCGGGCCACGATCCGCTCGGCCAGCCGGGAGAGCCGGCCGCGCAGCCCGCCGGCGAGCACCGCGTTGTGCAGGGTCACCACCACCGGTACGGCCGGACGGGCGAGCACCGCCACCAGGCCGGCCCGCAGCCCGTGCGCGTGCACCACGTCGACCGGCCCGGCGGCGAGCGCCCGGCGCAGCCCGGCGACCGCCCGCACGTCGGCCGGGGTGGGACTGGCCGGGATCTCCACCGGGACGAACCGGGCTCCTGTGGAGGTGAAGTCGAACTGCTGCTGCGTGGCGGCGGGACCACAGACGGTGACCGTCAGCCCGGCGCCGACCAGCCCGCGGGCGAGCGAGGTGACGTGCTGACCGACGCCGCCGGTGCTGGAGGCGAGGACCAGGAGCACCGAGCCGGCCCGGTCGGCGGCAGCCCCGGTCACCGGTTCCCCCGTACCCGCTCGCTCACCGCGCCCCCGCTCCTTCCCGTCGTCCTCGCCCGGGGCCCGCGCCAGCAGGCGGCGCAGCCGGGCCCGGGCCGCTGCCAGCAGCGGGCGGACGTCGTGCCGGTCCAGCGGATAGGCGACCGCGACGAAAGCCACGCCCACGGCTACTCCGGACAGCATGCCCTGCACGAGGGCGTCGACTCTCGCCGGGGTACCACTTCCGAGGCCCGGCAACCGGTGCGCCAGCAGCGCACCCACGGCCGCCGCGACCGTGCCGGCGAGCAGCCCTACCAGCGCTGACCTGGGAAAACCGGTCAGCGCGGCCGGTCCGGCACTGCGCCGGACCGCCCGGACCAGCAGGACCCCGAGCACCAGCATCCCGACCGAGTTCGCCAGCCCGACCGCGAAGACCCGGTAGTCGACCGGCAGCGCGGCGGAGAGCGCCACGGCAGCGACCGGCACGACGAGCCAGCCGGCGAGGGTGGCCACCGCCGCGGGCCGGGTGGCGCCGCGCGCGTAGAGGGCCCGGGTGAGCACGGCGAAGAGCCCGTACCCGAGCAGGCCCGGCGCGAAGCCGGCGACGGCGGCGGCGAGCGGCGGGCCGCCGCCCGGCCAGAAGAACCGGGCCACCGGCTCGGCGGTGCCGGCCAGCGCCGCCGCGCCGAGGGCGCTGAAGAGCAGCACCCGGCGGGCGGTCGGCGCCAACGTGCGCCGGTACTCCGGCTCGTCCCCGGCGGCGTGCGCGGCGACCAGCTGCGGGTACGCCGCGATCGCCAGCGGCACGGCGAGCACCGCCCAGGGCAGCAGGTACACCGTCTGGGCGAGGTTGAAGACCACCGGCGCGCCGGTCGGTCCGCCGCTGACCTGGTGCAGGCTGACCACCAGCGCGACCTGCTGGCCCAGCACCGTCACCGCCCCGGCCAGCGCGAGGCCACGGATCCTGCCCCGGGCCCCGGCGGCCAGCGTGTAGCCGGGGCGGAGCCGCAGGCGCAGCCGGCGCACCGGGACGAGCAGCGAGAGCGAGAGCACCACCACACCGAGCGTGGTGCCGGCGGAGAGGATCAGCTCGCCGCCCCGGCCGACCCCGCCGATGCTGGGATGGATCCCTTCGACGGCGGCGAACGCCAGGTAGACCCCGATCACGGTCACGCTGGAGAGCAGCGGCGCCAGCACCGGCCAGGCGAATCTGCGGTACGACTGGAGCACGCCGGTGAGCACGATGCCGATCCCGTAGAGCGGCAGTTGCGGGGCGAAGACCCGGAGCATCCGCGCCCCGGCCTCGATCTCGGTGCCGCCACGCCCCTCCGAGATCAGTCCGACGATCGGTTCGGCGAGCAGCGCCACCGCGACGGCGAGCGGGACGAGCAGGCTGACCGTCCAGGTGAGCAGGGCGCCGGTGGTGGCCGAGACCGTGGCCCGGTCGCCGGCCGCGACCGCGCCGGCCAGCAGCGGTACGACGAGACTGGCCAGCGCCCCTCCGGCGACGATCTCGAAGACGATGTTCGGCACGCTGTTCGCCACCACGTACATGCCGCCGAGGTCGCTGTCCTCTCCCATCACCCAGGTGAAGACGGCGGTACGCCCGAACCCGGCCAGTCGACTGGCCACGGTGAGTACGGCGATCAGCGCCGCGGCGCCCGCGACGCGCCCGGCGCCGGCGAGGGGTGCCGGCCTGCCCACCTCAGGAGTGTCGCCGGCCCAGGGCGTCGAGCTCGCGCAACCCCCTGGTGTTCTGGATCACCTGGGTGAAGCTGACCTTCTCGCTGGCGGCGGTGAGCGCGGCGATCACGGCCAGCGCGCCGGCCCGCCCCACCGGCCCGGTGCGCGCGGCCAGCGCCACCCCGAGCAGCGCACCGAGCGCGTTGGCGCCGCTGTCTCCGAGCATGACCCGCTCGTCGAGGTCGGCCGGGAGCAGTGCGGCGGCGGCCCCGACCGGGCCGGCGGCGAGCCCACCGGTCGGGCCGGGCAGCAGCGGCGCGCCGAGCAGCAGGCCGGCCTTGAGCGCCCGGCCCGGTCGCAGGTCGAGCAGGTTGACCAGGTTGGCGGTGCCGGCGATCACGCCCGCGCCGAGCAGCACGTCGAGGGTTCCGGCGACCGGCCCGGAGCGGGCCTGCCGGCGACCGGCGCGGCGGTACGGCCGACGTCGGCCGGGGTGGGCCCGGACGGTCGGGTCGGCGGCGAGCAGGGCGGCGGCGGCGAGCCCGGCGGCACCGACTCCGGCGATCTTGACGATGCCGCTGGTCACCCGCCCCTGCCGGAGCGCGGCCAGGTGCCCGGCGAAGCCCTTGGCGGTCTTCTGCTCCGGCCGGGCGCCGACGACGTCGTCGTAGAGCCCGACGGCGCCGCAGGAGAGGCCGGCAACCAGCGCGGCGGCTCCGGCGGGCCGGCTCGGTGCGCCGAGCGCCCCGCCGACGGCGGCCCCGGCGGCGAGCGCCGGACCGGCGGCCAGGGTGACGGTGCGGCCCCGGAAGTTGGTACGCCGCAGCCCGGCCGCCCAGGGCGAGGCGAGTACGCCGCGCAGCGCCGCCCCGGCCAGCAGCACGCCGGTGCCGAGTGCCCGGGAACGGCGCCACACCTTCGCCGGGTCGGCCTGTCCCCGGTCGGCGTCGCGGGCGGTCACTCCGGCCGTTCCGGCAGCAGCGAGTCCACGCTGGCACCGACGCCGTAGGCGCCGGCCCGCTTCTGGGTGAGCTGCTGGACCACGGCGAGGGCGGTGACCACCTGCCCGGCCACGGTGTTGGCGTTGTCGACGGTGGAGATCGTCTTGGCCAGTGCGGGATCCCGGCGTACCTCCGCGACCAGGTTTCCGCCGCTGCTGCCGTTGCCGGCCACCACGAGCGCCCCGGCCCGGTCGAACTGCTCGGCGAGCTGGACCACCGACCTGTCCTTCCGGGTCGCGTCCCGGTCGACGTAGGGCGGCCCGCTGACCAGCACCACCGCCTCGGCGGGACCGCTGATCTTGTCGGGGACGGTGAGGTAGCCCTCGTCGCTGTAGTCGTCCAGCACCGACCGGCGGTCCGCGTCGGTCACCGGCGAGCCGCCCTCCGGGCGGTCCAGCAGGGCGCTGGCCAGCAGTGCGCTGGACTTCTCCACGCCCTCGCTGCTGGGCAGCCCGACGTCCGGCACGGTGGGCCGGGCCGCCTTGGCGGCGACGCCGAGCAGCAGGACGCTGTTGTCCGGGTCGATGAACTTCTCCTGTACGTCGATCCGCCCGGTGATCGTGGCCCCGCCCATCCGCAGCATCTCGGCGATCCCGTCGGCGTGCTCCTGGCCGCTCGGCAGGGTGAACAGCAGGACGCGCCGGTCGGCCAGGGTGTCCTTGAGAATGTGCGGCGCGGCCTCGGTGAGGAAGTCCTCCTCGCGCTTGACCTCGGTCTCCAGGTTGTTCACGGCTTCGCGGAGCTGCTCGTTGTGCTTGCTGAGTCCGTTGACCCGGTCCTTGAGCGAGTCGGCGACCGGACCGTTCAACGCCGCGGTGCCCACCACCAGGCCGATGGCCAGGGCGAGGAAGACCGCGGTCAGCGAGACCACGTGGTACCGGAAATTGATCACAACAAGCGCCTCTTGGGAGATCGGGGGCGGAAGGACATCGGCTCGGAGCTAGAAGAGCTGCCCGAGCTGGAATACCACATTGTCCCACCATTCGGAGGCGACCCCGAGGTATGCCTTCCCCACGGTGGAGACGGCGACGGCGGACGCCATCGCGGCGACCGCCGAGAGCACCAGCAGCAGGAGGGACGACCCGGAGATGCTCTGCCGGTAGAGCCGGCTCACCCCCTTGGCGTCGACCAGCTTGCCGCCGACCTTCAGCCGGGTCAGGAAGGTGGAGGCCATGCCGCCGCGCCCCTTGTCGAGGAACTCGACAAGGGTGGCGTGGGTCCCCACCGCGACGATCAGCGAGGCCCCCTTGCCGTCGGCGAGCAGCATCGCCAGGTCCTCGCTGGTGGCGGCGGCCGGAAAGGTCTGCGCGGAGACGCCGAGCCCGTTCACCCGGGCCAGCCCCGGCGCCCGCCCGTCGGGATAGGCGTGCACGATCACCTCGGCGCCGCACCGCAGCACGTCGTCGGTGACCGAGTCCATGTCGCCGATGATCAGATCCGGGGTGTAGCCCGCCTCCACCAGCGCGTCCGCGCCGCCGTCGACGCCGATCAGCACCGGCTTGAACTCCCGGATGTACGGGCGCAGCACGTCGAGGTCGGCCTTGTAGTCGTAGCCCCGGACGACGATCAGGCAGTGCCGGCCCCGGATCGGGGTCTCGACGTCCGGCACGCCGACGCCGTCGAGCAGCAGCTCCCGCTCCTGCTTGAGGTATTCCATGGTGTTGGCGGCGAACGCCTCCAACTGCACCGAGAGCCCTTCGCGGGCGTCGGACATCGCCTTGGCGACCGACTCGGCATCCTGCCGGCTGCCGTGCCCGATCGGCTCGTCGTCCCGCAGCACGGTGTTGCCGTCGATCCGCAGGGTGTCGCCCTCCCGGATCTGCTGGAAGACGCTCTCGCCGAGGTCGTCGAGGAGGGGGATGCCCGCCTTGATCAGCACCTCCGGGCCGAGGTTGGGATAGCGACCGGAGACCGACGGCTTGGCGTTGAGCACCGCGGCCACGCCCACCGCCACCAGCGAGTCCGCCGCCACCCGGTCCAGGTCGACGTGGTCGATCACCGCGATGTCACCCGGCCGCAGCCTGCTGACCAGGCGTTTCGTCCGGCGGTCGAGGCGCGCGGTGCCGACGATCTTGCCCGGTTCCGCGCTCCGGGCCCGGCGCAACATGGGTAAACGCATCCTGACCATCCTGGCACGTGGGGCAGAGCTTTCTATCGCGACATGCCTGAGCAGGGCCGCCACCCCAGGGAATCACATCGACGCCCGACCAGGTGTGGCCGGCGTCACACCGGTCGGTTCGGTACCACGTACCATACCGCCGCGGTCACACCCGGCTCGGCGCCAACCCTCGTCCCCGGCTCCGAACCCGGCGCCGCGCCGGGCTGCACGCCCGATCCGTCGCGCGGCTCCGGCCGTTCATGGGCGCCGCTCCCGGGCCGCCACCGCCAGGAGTTCCTCCGCATGGGCGATACCCAGATCGGAGTCGGGCAAACCAGCGAGCATCCGGGCCAGTTCCCGGGCCCGGTCGGTGTCCTCCACCATCCGCACCCCGCTGGTCGTCACGGCGCCGCCGGTGTCCTTGGCCACCACCAGGTGCCGATCGGCAAAGGCGGCGACCTGCGGCAGGTGGGTCACCACCAGCACCTGGTGACTGCGGGCCAGCCGGGCCAGCCGGCGGCCGATCTCGACGGCGGCCTGCCCGCCCACCCCGGCGTCGACCTCGTCGAAGACCAGGGTCGGCGGCCCGCCCGAGCCGGCGAAGACCACCTCGATCGCGAGCATCACCCGGGACAGCTCACCGCCGGAGGCACCGCGCTGCAACGGCAGCGCCGGGGCACCAGGATGGGCGAGCAGCCGCAGCTCGACCTCGTCGGCGCCGTCCGGACCGACCCCGACCTCCACACCGTCCACGGTCAGCGACGGCTCGGACCGGCCGGCCGGCCGGGGCAGCACCGCCACCTCGATCCGGGCGTGCGGCATCGCCAGCCCGGCCAGCTCCACCGTCACCTGCTCGGCGAAGCGGGTGGCCGCCTCGCGACGCGCCGCCGAGAGCCGGCCGGCCAGCTCGGCCACCTCGCCGGCCAGCCGCTGCCGCTCCCGGTCCAGCTCGTCGAGAAGGTCGTCGGAGCTGTCCAGCTCGGACAGGCGGGTCCGGGCCCGCTCGGCCCAGGCGATCACCCCGTCGACGTCGTCGGCGTACTTGCGGGTGAGTCCGCGCAGCGCGGCCCGGCGCTCGTAGATGACCTGCAGCCGGGCCGGATCGGCGTCCAGCGCGGCGAGGTAGCCGGACAGCTCCGCCGCGACGTCGCCGACCAGCGTGGCGACCTCCTCCAGCCGCACCGACAGGTCGCCGAGGGTCCGGTCCACCCCGGCCTGGGCCTCCAGCGTCCGCCGGGCGTGCCCGAGCAGCGTGGTCACGTCGGCCATCTCGTCGGTCGGCTCGGCGGCACCCGCCACGCAGTGCTGCGCGGTCTGCGCCGCCGTACGCAGCCCCTCGGCGTGCTCCAGCCGCTGCGCCTCGGCCTTGAGCTCCTCGTCCTCGCCCGGCTGTGGGTCGACCCGGGTGATCTCGTCCAGGCCCAGCCGCAGCAGGTCGGCCTCCTGGTTGCGCTCCCGCGCGTTGCGCCGCCGGTCGGCCAGGTCGTCACAGACCCGCCGCCACCCGGTGTACGACTCGCGCAGGCTCTCCAGCAGCTTCTCGTGCTCCGCCCCGCCGAACCGGTCCAGGGCGGCCCGCTGCTCGGCCGGGCGGAGCAGCCGGAGCTGGTCCGACTGGCCGTGCACGGCCAGCACCTGCTCGCCCACCTCGGCCAGCATCGACACCGGCATGCTGCGGCCCGCCACGTGCGCCCGCGACCGCCCCTCCGCGGTGACCGTGCGGCTGAGTAGCACCGACCCGTCGTCGTCCGGCTCGCCGCCGGCGTCCACGATCCGGGCGTGCACCGCCGTCGCGGTGGCGCCGGCCAACCGCAGCCGCCCCTCCACCATGGCCCGGCCCGGATCGGCACGCACCCGGCCGGCGTCGGCCCGCCCGCCGAAGAGCAGGCCGAGACCGGTCACCACCATCGTCTTGCCGGCGCCGGTCTCGCCCGTGATGACGTTCATGCCGCCGGTCAGCGGCAGGGTGGTGTCCTCGATGACGCCCAGTCCGGTGATGCGCAGCTCTTCCAGCACAGCAACCGACAGTAGTAGCGGTCACCGACACTTGACCACCCGGCACGCGCCCCGAGATGAGTGGCCGCCACGCCGCGAGCGGTTCCCACCGGCACGCCGGAGCCGCCGCCTGCGGCCACCTGCCACCTACCGCCCGCGCCCTACCGCCCGAGTCCACCCGCGATCTACCTGCGGCCGCCTCGCCAGCCGTGCACCGGCAGGCCGAACTTGGCCACCAGCCGGTCAGTGAAGTGTCGGGCCCGCAGCCGGACGATCCGCACCGGAAGGGCGCCCCGCTGCACCGTCACCCGGGCCCCGGGCGGCAGGTCGTAGACCCGGCGGCCGTCGCAGCAGAGCACGGCCAGGGTGGTGAACGGGTCCACCGTGATGGTGAAGGTCGCCGTCGGTGCGGTGACGACAGGCCGGCTGAAGAGTGCGTGCGCGCTGATCGGCACCAGCAGCAGCGCCTCCACCTCCGGCCACACCACCGGCCCACCGGCCGAGAAGGCGTACGCGGTGGAGCCGGTCGGTGTCGCGCAGACCACACCGTCGCAGCCGTACCGGGACAGCGGGCGTCCGTCGACGTCGACGAGGAGCTCGAGCATCTGGGCACGCTCGCCCTTCTCCACGCTCGCCTCGTTGAGCGCCCACGACTCGATCACGGGGCCACCCTCGAACTCCGCCCTGACGTCGAGGGTGAGCCGTTCGTCCACTGTGTAGTTGCGGTCAACCACGTCCCGGACCGCCTCGTCCAGGTCGTCGATCTCGGCCTCGGCGAGGAAGCCGACCTTACCGAGGTTGATACCGAGCAGCGGCGCCTTCGCCGGCCTGGCCAGGTCGGCGGCGCGCAGAAAGGTGCCGTCGCCGCCGAGCGCGAAGACGATCTCCGCGCCCTCGGCCGCGTCGAGCAGGCTCACCGGGGTCACCCCGGGCAGATCCAGGTCGTCGGCCTCCTCGGCCACCACCCGGACCTCGAAGCCGGCCTGGATCAGGTCCGCCGCCACCGTACGGGCGTGTTCGGTGCTCCGCCGCCGTCCCGTGTGCGTCACCAGCAGTGCGCTGCGACTCATCGGGCTCCCTCCCGCGCCACGGCCGGCCCCGCCGCCACCACCGCCGCGACCAGCGCCTCGTCCGCGGCCGGAGCGCCGGCGCGCAGCCAGACGAAGAACTCCACGTTTCCGCTCGGCCCGGGGAGCGGGCTGGCCACCACGCCGGCCAGGCCCAGTCCCAGCCCGGCCGCCGCCCCGGTCACCGCGAGCACCGCCTCGGTCCGCAACTGCGGATCGCGTACCACGCCACCGCTGCCCACCCGTTCCTTCCCGACCTCGAACTGCGGCTTGACCATCAACACCAGGTCGCCGTCCGGCGCGGTGCAGCCGGCCAGCGCCGGCAGCACCAGGCGGAGCGAGATGAACGAGAGGTCCGCGACCGTGAGGGTCACCGTGCCGCCGATGGTGTCGGGCGTCAGGGTACGCACATTGGTGCGCTCGAATACCCGTACCCGTGGATCTTCCCGGATCCTCCAGGCCAGCTGCCCGTAGCCGACGTCGACCGCCACCACCTCGGCGGCACCCGCCCGGAGCAGCACGTCGGTGAAACCGCCGGTCGACGCCCCCGCGTCCAGGCAGCGGCGGCCGGCGACGGCGAGCCCGTCGGAGGTGAACGCGGCCAGGGCGCCGGCCAGCTTGTGCCCGCCCCGGGAGACGTACTCCGTGCTCGGGTCCTCGCCGAGCACCCGCACCGGATCGGCCGGGTCCACCATGGCGGCCACCTTGTGCGCGCGCACCCCACGGACCTGGACCCGCCCGGCCTCGACCAGTGTGGCGGCCTGTTCCCGGGACCGGGCCAGACCGCGGCGGACGAGTTCGGCGTCGAGCCGGGTGCGACGTGCCATCGAGGGTTCTCCGGGAGACGGGGCTCAGGTCTGGTCGATGGTGGCGAGCGTTTCCCGCAGCGTCTGGTGCGCCGCCTCGTACTGGGCGATCTGGTCCGCCGGCGGAAGGTCCGCCGCGTTCGCCATCGCCTGCAGTGCCGCGTCGACGGCGGGGTGACCGGAATTACCGGCGTCGGGCGCGCTCCGGTCGCTGAACGCGCTCCGGTCGCCGGGGGTGGCCGGACCGGTGCCGGCCGGGGGGCGCGGGCGGAACGGTCCGGGAGCGGGAACCTGACTCATGCTGCCCCTCCCTGCCGCCCGGTCGCCCTCCGGGCCTGTCCTTCCGCGGCGATCATGCCGCACCGCCACCCGGCGTCGTGGTCCGCTCGGCCACCGTCTTACCCGGTACGGCCTTCTTCGCCACCACCGCCTTGCCGGGCGCAGCCTTCTTCGCGACCGTCTTCTTCGCCAGAGCCTTCTTCGCCACAGCCTTCGTCGCGGGCGCATCCGGTGCGGCCGCCTTCTTGGCCAACGTCTTCTTCGCGACCGTCTTCTTCCCGACGGCCTTCGTGACCGCCGCCTTCCCCGCCCCGTCCGCTTCCGGCTCCAGGCCCGTGCCACCCGGCGCGGTCCGCCTGGCGGCGGCCAGCTCCCGTTCCAGGTTGCCGACCCGTTCGGTGAGCGCCGCGACGTCCTCCCCCGTTGCCAGGCCGAGGGCGCCGAGGGTCCGGTCGATCTCGACCCGGATCATCCGGGTCAGCGCCTCCCGGTTGGCCATTCCGGTGGAGAGCAGTTCCTCGGCCATCGTCTGCAGTTGGGCGGCGGTCGCACCGCTGGAGCCGACCAGCTTCCTGGCTGCGGCCTGCGCGCGCTTCTTCGACGCCTCTGTGAGCCCGAGGGCCAGTTCGAGATAGGCCCGCCATGCATCCTGCATACCCCGGTCCTTCCGCGGGTGCCGACTGTTCAGGTTGTCACGCTACCGGGCGCCCGGCGGCGCCCAGTGCGGTACGGTGCCCGGGGGGACGGGCGTGGCGTGATGCGAGGGGGCACGACGATGGCGACCGTTGAGGAGTGCCGGCAGGCATTGCACGATTTGGCGGCCCGGATGGACGCCAACGCCGAGAAGGTACGCAAGCAGGTCGATCTCGATCGCACCCTGGCCTGCCGGATCACCGACCTGAGCACGGCGTTCCACGGCCGGCTGGCCGGCGGCCGCCTGGTCGACCTGACGGACGGGGACGACCCCAAGGCGAAGGTCGCCCTGAGCATCGCCAGCGACGACCTGATCCGGCTGGTCCGGGGCGAGTTGGACGTCCCGCGAGCGCTCGCCTCCCGGCAGATGTCGATCAATGCCAACCCGCTGGACCTGCTGAAGCTCCGCAAGATGCTCTGACGCCTCGGCCCGACGCCTCGGCTCAGGAGGCCGCTTCGCTCAGCGCAGCAGGCCGAGTTCGTCGAGCGCCTTCCGGGCCGCCTCCGAGCCCGGTTCGACGCCGTCGACCGCAGTTCCTGCCCAACTCGCCGCACAGAGCGCCGCCAGCGCGGCAAGGCTCGACCCGGCCCCGGTGAGCGTTGCCGGGGCGCCGCCGACCACTCGCCAGCCGTCCCCGCCGTCGGAGGTGCCGGCCCCCGGCCCGGTCAGCCGCGCGACCTGGGCCGGGTCGAAGAGCCCACCCAGGTCGTGTGCCACGAACTCCGGGCGGGCCGACGGCGGCGCCCGCAGCAGGTCGACTGCGGCGGCCACGCCGGTGAGAACCAGCAGGCTCGCCATCCCGGCCCGGACCGCACCCTCGATGTCGGTGTCCAGTCGATCGCCGACGGCCAGCGGACGGGCCGCGCCGAACCGTCGGGCGGCAGCGGTGAACAGGGCCGGCTCCGGCTTGCCGACCACCACGTCGGGATCCCGACCCAGTGCGGTACGCACCGCCGCGACCAGGGAGCCGTTCCCGGGCACCGGGCCACGGGCGGTCGGCAGCGTCCGGTCGGTGTTGGTGGCGAACCAGTCGGCCCCGGCCCGGATGGCCAGCGTCGCCTCGGCCAGCTCCGACCAGCCCACCTCCGGCCCGTAGCCCTGGACCACCGCGACCGGCGCGTCCTCGAACCGGGCGACGGGGCGTAGCCCCACGTCACGCACCTCGGCCCGCAGCGCCTCGGCCCCCACCACCAGCACCGGTGAGCCGAGCGGAAACCGGTGCGCCAGCAGTTCCGCCGCCGCAGCCGCCGAGGTGAGCACCTCGTGCGGTTGCACGGCGAGCCCCATTCCGGAGAGCAGGGCGGCAACCTCGGGGGCGCGCCGGGAGGCGTTGTTCGTCGCGTACGCCAGCGGCTTGCCCTCGTCGTGCAGCCGGGCGATCGAGGCGACCGCCGTATCGATCGGCCGGTCGACGAGATAGACCACGCCGTCCAGATCGAGAACCACCAGGTCGTACGCGTCAACCAGCCGGCCGTCCGGCGCGGAACCGCTCACGACTCGGCGGTACGCGTCGGCCGCGCGGGATCGGGCTCGGCCACCCGACCGTTCGCACTCCCGCCGGTGCGCTCGTCCGGGCCCGGGTCCGGTCCCTCGTCCACCTCCGTGTCCTGCTCCCCGTCCCCGATCTCGCCTCCGCCCGGCGCCACCGCCCCGGCCGTCCCCACGCCATCGCCATCGGGGTCAACGCCGCCGCCATCGGGGTCAGCGTTGGCATCGCCACGGGGGTCAACGTCGCCACCGGGGTCAGCGTTGGCATCGAGGTCCGCGTCGCCACCGGGGTCAACGTCGGCATCGGGGGCGGCGTGTGTGTCAGCGTCGGCGTACATGCCAGCGTCCTGCGCCCGGTCGGCTCCGTCTCCGTCGTCTCCGTCGTCGTACCCGTCCTCAGACTCGTCGTCGCCCTCCAGGACCACGCCGTCGAGCTCCAACAGCCGTTCCGCAGCGTCGGTCTCACCGAACTCGTCGACCTCCGCCGCCCGGGAAAACCACTCGCGTGCCTCTTCCCGCCGGCCCGCCGAGAGCAGCGCGTCGGCGTACGCGTACCGCAGCCGGGCCGCCCACGGCTCGGTCGTACCGGCCGTCAGTTCGCGTACCTGGAGCATCGCCACCGCGGCATCGCCCTGGCCGAGGTCGCCACGGGCTCCGGCCGCCACGATCAACAACTCCACGGCCCCCGCAGGGTCGAGCGCCTCGCGGTCCGCGCCCCGATAGAGGTCGATAGCCCGCTCGGGACGCCCGAGCGCCCGCTCACAGTCGGCGAGCACCGCCAGATGCGTCTGCCGCCCGCTCATCCGGTGGTAGGTGCGCAGTTCGGCGAGTGCCGTCTGCCACTCGCCGGCCCGGTACGCCGCCAGCCCGACGGCCTCGCGCACCGGTGCGATCCGTGCCGCGAGCCGGCGCGCGGCGAGCGCGTGCTCCAGAGCGAGGCTCGGATCATCGTCGAGTAGCTGACCCGTCGCGACGAGATGCCGGGCGACGCTCTCCGCGACCGGCTTCGCCAGGGAGAGCAGCTCGGCCCGGACCCCGCTGTCGAGGTCCGTGGCGACGATCTCCGCCGGAAGGGCGGGCCCCGACGCTTCCCGGGCCTGGTCGACCGGCCGGGCGGATCGATCGCCCTGGCCACGCCGATCCGTTCCGGCACGGGAACCTCCGGTCTCTTTCCCGGCGGTTCCGGAGAAGGCTTCGCCGGTGCGCCGGGGTGCTGTCCCGGAACGGCGGTCCTCCTCGGCACCGGCTCCGACCGGACGTCGGGTCCCCTCGCGTCCCCCACCGCTCCGGCCGTCCCGCTCCGTACGGCGGAAGCCGCCACGGTCACCGCCGCGAGTATCGTCCCGGTCCGAGTCTCGGACACCCTCGCGGGTACGCCCGGCGAACCCACGACGACCGTCGTCGCCGAAGCGTCGTCCGCCGTCGCGTCCTACGCCGCGCTGGCCGCCGCCGTCGGACGATCCACCTCGATAACCGCCGCGCCCGGCATCGCCGCCGGAGTCCCGAGCCGCACGATCCCGGTAACCACTGTCGCCGCGAGAGCCGCTGTCGCCGCGACGACCGCTGTCGCGTCCGCCCGCATCACCGCGATATCCGCGCTCGCCGTCCCGGTAACCGCCACCGCGTGGGTCTCGATCACCCCGGCGCTCGTAGCCGGAGCCGGGCCGGGAACCGTCCCGGTAGCCGCCGCGCCGGTCACCACCGGCGTAGTCGCCACGGTAGCCACCGCCGGACCTTTCCTCGCCGCGCCGGGCGTCGTCCCGGTATCCACCACCGCGCGGGTCACGGTCGCCCCGGGTGTCGCGGCCGTAACCGTCACGGGGGCCACGGTCACCCCGGTCGAAGCTGTCCCGCCCACCGGACCGGTAACCGCCGGACCGGTAACCGCCCTCGCGGTCGCCGGCGCTTCGGCCCGAGCCGGCTGCGCGATCCTCCCGGCGTCCGTCCCGGCCCCCGAAAGCGGGGCGACCGGAACCGGATGCCTCTCCCCGACGCCCGTCACCTCGGTAACCGCTTCGCCGGTCGTCACCCCGCCGGTAGTCTCCACCGTCCCGGAAGCCCGCGTCGCGGCCGCGATGGTCCGCCCGATGCCCGGAGTCCCGGTTTCCGCCGCCCACGCCGTCCCGATACGAGCCCCGGTCGCCGCCGGTCCGTCGATCGCCATCCCGGAACCGTCCGCCCCCGGGCCCACGCTCGGCCCGAAAGTCGCGATCCCCCCGGGAGTCCCGGTCACTCCGAGAATCCCGGTCACCGCCGAACCCGCCGCCGCGCCGGTCGCCGCCGAACCCGCCAGCACCACGCCGGTCGTCACGGAACCCACCACCGCGTCGCTCGTAACCACCACCGGGCCGGTAGTCACCCGCGCCGTCCCGGGGAGCTGGCCGATCAAGGCGGTCACCGTCGCGGCCAGCAACGCTCCGGCCGCCGTCTTGATAGCCGCCCCGATCGCCGGAGCTGCCGCCGCGGGAATCCCGATCCCCGCGATAGGGCGGACGTCCGTCCCGACGCGCGGAGCCGTCCCGACCACGGTCGCGGTCCGGACGATCGTCTCGACGGCGCGGGCGATCTCCGCCGTGCGCTCCTGAACTCACGGGTACATCCTTCCTCATGGCGCAGATCGCCAAAACACACAGTGCAGGGCCACCCCGTCCGGGGTGGCCCTGCACACTAAGATGTCCGGCGGTGTCCTACTCTCCCACACCCTCCCGAGTGCAGTACCATCAGCGCTGGAAGGCTTAGCTACCGGGTTCGGAATGTAACCGGGCGTTTCCCTTCCGCCATAACCGCCGTAACCCTATCAACACAACAAACAACACCCCGGCCACACCCGGGACAACACCGTTGTTCGTTTGCTGTGAATCACACAGTGGACGCGTAGCAGCTTTGTAGACAAGTCCTCGGCCTATTAGTACCGGTCAACTGAACCAGTTACCTGGCTTACATCTCCGGCCTATCAACCCAGTCGTCTCACTGGGAGCCTTACCCCCACACGGGGTGGGATACCTCATCTCGAAGCAGGCTTCCCGCTTAGATGCTTTCAGCGGTTATCCCTCCCGAACGTAGCCAACCAGCCGTGCCCCTGGCGGGACAACTGGCACACCAGAGGTTCGTCCGTCCCGGTCCTCTCGTACTAGGGACAGCCCTTCTCAAGTATCCTACGCGCACGGCGGATAGGGACCGAACTGTCTCACGACGTTCTAAACCCAGCTCGCGTACCGCTTTAATGGGCGAACAGCCCAACCCTTGGGACCTGCTACAGCCCCAGGATGCGACGAGCCGACATCGAGGTGCCAAACCATCCCGTCGATATGGACTCTTGGGGAAGATCAGCCTGTTATCCCCGGGGTACCTTTTATCCGTTGAGCGACACCGCTTCCACACGCAAGTGCCGGATCACTAGTCCCGACTTTCGTCCCTGCTCGACCCGTCAGTCTCACAGTCAAGCTCCCTTATACACTTACACTCAACACCTGATTGCCAACCAGGCTGAGGGAACCTTTGGGCGCCTCCGTTACCATTTAGGAGGCAACCGCCCCAGTTAAACTACCCACCAGACACTGTCCCTGAACCCGATAAGGGCCCCAAGTTAGATACCCGAACCAACCAGAGTGGTATTTCAAGACTGCCTCCACCCATACTGGCGTATAGGCTTCACCGGCTCCCACCTATCCTACACAAGCTAATTCAAGCACCAATGTCAAGCTATAGTAAAGGTCCCGGGGTCTTTCCGTCCTGCCGCGCGTAACGAGCATCTTTACTCGTACTGCAATTTCGCCGGGCCTGTGGTTGAGACAGTGGGGAAGTCGTTACGCCATTCGTGCAGGTCGGAACTTACCCGACAAGGAATTTCGCTACCTTAGGATGGTTATAGTTACCACCGCCGTTTACTGGCGCTTAAGTTCTCAGCCTCGCCCCGAAGAGCTAACCGGTCCCCTTAACGTTCCAGCACCGGGCAGGCGTCAGTCCATATACATCGAATTACTTCTTCGCATGGACCTGTGTTTTTAGTAAACAGTCGCTTCCCCCTGCTCTCTGCGGCCATACAACGCTCCACCAGCAAGTGGCTTCACGTCTCCGGCCCCCCTTCTCCCAAAGTTACGGGGGCAATTTGCCGAGTTCCTTAACCACAGTTCACCCGATCGCCTCGGTATTCTCTACCTGACCACCTGTGTCGGTTTAGGGTACGGGCCGCTCGGAACTCGCTAGAGGCTTTTCTCGACAGCATAGGATCACTGACTTCACCTGAATCGGCTCGGCATCACGTCTCAACCACATACACCACGGATTTGCCTATGGTGCGGTCTACACGCTTACCCCGGCACAACCACCGGCCGGGCTCAGCTACCTTCCTGCGTCACCCCATCGCTTGACTACTACCCGCCAGGACCCCACGCAACCCCATCTCGGTCCGAAGACCGCCACAGGATCGGATGGTTAGCACAACGAGGTTCATCACGGGCGCTCCTACACGGGTACGGGAATATCAACCCGTTATCCATCGACTACGCCTCTCGGCCTCGCCTTAGGCCCCGACTCACCCAGGGCGGATTAACCTGGCCCTGGAACCCTTGGTCATCCGGCGGAAGGGTTTCCCACCCTTCTTTCGCTACTCATGCCTGCATTCTCACTCGTGCCGCGTCCACAACTCGATCACTCGGCTGCTTCACCCCCGGCACGACGCTCCCCTACCCACCCACACACCTGCACAACCACCCAAAGATGATCGCGAAGTCAATGTGTGAATGCCACAGCTTCGGCGGTGTACTTGAGCCCCGCTACATTGTCGGCGCGGAACCACTTGACCAGTGAGCTATTACGCACTCTTTAAAGGATGGCTGCTTCTAAGCCAACCTCCTGGTTGTCTATGCGACCCCACATCCTTTTCCACTTAGCACACGCTTAGGGGCCTTAGCTGGCGATCTGGGCTGTTTCCCTCTCGACTACGAAGCTTATCCCCCGCAGTCTCACTGCCGCGCTCTCACTTACCGGCATTCGGAGTTTGGCTGATTTCAGTAACCTTGTAGGGCCCCTAGACCATCCAGTGCTCTACCTCCGGTAAGAAACACACGACGCTGCACCTAAATGCATTTCGGGGAGAACCAGCTATCACGGAGTTTGATTGGCCTTTCACCCCTAACCACAGGTCATCCCCCAACTTTTCAACGTTGGTGGGTTCGGCCCTCCACGCGGTCTTACCCACGCTTCAGCCTGCCCATGGCTAGATCACCCCGCTTCGGGTCTAGAACACGCGACTACACGCCCTATTAAGACTCGCTTTCGCTACGGCTACCCCACACAGGTTAACCTCGCCACATGCCACTAACTCGCAGGCTCATTCTTCAAAAGGCACGCCGTCACCCCACCAGAAAAATCCGGCAAAGCTCCGACGGATTGTAGGCGAACGGTTTCAGGTACTATTTCACTCCCCTCCCGGGGTACTTTTCACCATTCCCTCACGGTACTCGTCCGCTATCGGTCACCAGGAAGTATTTAGGCTTACCAGGTGGTCCTGGCAGATTCACGGCAGATTTCAGGAGTCCGCCGCTACTCGGGAACACCCACAAAGAAGACCAGGCGCTTTCACCTACCGGACTATCACCGCCTACGGTTGGCTTTTCCACACCATTCAGCTAACACCCGGCTTTGTAACTTCTCGGAGAAGTGTCAGCTTCCCCCACGGAGTCCCACAACCCCGACCACGCAACCCCTGACAGGTATCACACGCAACCGGTTTAGCCTCATCCGCTTTCGCTCGCCACTACTCACGGAATCACAATTGTTTTCTCTTCCTACGGGTACTGAGATGTTTCACTTCCCCGCGTTCCCTCCACACACCCTATGAATTCAGGTGCAGGTGACACCACATGACTGGTGCCAGGTTACCCCATTCGGACACCCTGGGATCACAGCTCGGTTGACAGCTCCCCCAGGCCTATCGCGGCCTCCCACGTCCTTCATCGGCTCCTGGTGCCAAGGCATCCACCGTCCGCCCTTGACAACTTGACCACAAAGATGCTCGCGTCCACTGTGCAATTCTCAACAAACGACCAACCCACAACCCACCACCCCACACCAGCCCCCAGGACACACACATCCCAGAACGGTATGCGAGGCCAGGCCGCACCTGGCAGAAGAACCAACCACACACACGCGGTTGTTCCCTCAGGACCCAACAGGATGCCCAACACCCACCACCAGCCGCACCAACCCGACCTTCCACACCACCCCGAAAGATGGCCGTACTCGCCGGACCAGCCGTTGCCAGCCGTGAACTAGCCAGTGTCTCCGCCAACAAGCACCCCAACCCCCACATCCGGAGGGCCCGAGGCTCCTACCCGACCTTCGCCGAGAGGCGCTCCTTAGAAAGGAGGTGATCCAGCCGCACCTTCCGGTACGGCTACCTTGTTACGACTTCGTCCCAATCGCCAGCCCCACCTTCGACCACTCCCTCCCCCGAAGAGGTTAGGCCATGGGCTTCGGGTGTTGCCGACTTTCGTGACGTGACGGGCGGTGTGTACAAGGCCCGGGAACGTATTCACCGCAGCGTTGCTGATCTGCGATTACTAGCGACTCCGACTTCACGGGGTCGAGTTGCAGACCCCGATCCGAACTGAGACCGGCTTTTTGGGATTCGCTCCACCTCACGGTATCGCAGCCCATTGTACCGGCCATTGTAGCATGCGTGAAGCCCTGGACATAAGGGGCATGATGACTTGACGTCATCCCCACCTTCCTCCGAGTTGACCCCGGCAGTCTTCGATGAGTCCCCGCCATAACACGCTGGCAACATCGAACAAGGGTTGCGCTCGTTGCGGGACTTAACCCAACATCTCACGACACGAGCTGACGACAGCCATGCACCACCTGTGACCGCCCCCGAAGGACCCCACATCTCTGCAGGTTTTGCGGCCATGTCAAACCCAGGTAAGGTTCTTCGCGTTGCATCGAATTAATCCGCATGCTCCGCCGCTTGTGCGGGCCCCCGTCAATTCCTTTGAGTTTTAGCCTTGCGGCCGTACTCCCCAGGCGGGGCGCTTAATGCGTTAGCTGCGGCACAGAGAACCGGAGAGGCCCCCCACACCTAGCGCCCAACGTTTACAGCGTGGACTACCAGGGTATCTAATCCTGTTCGCTCCCCACGCTTTCGCTCCTCAGCGTCAGTATCGGCCCAGAGACCCGCCTTCGCCACCGGTGTTCCTCCTGATATCTGCGCATTTCACCGCTACACCAGGAATTCCAGTCTCCCCTACCGAACTCTAGCCTGCCCGTATCGACTGCAAGCCCACAGTTGAGCCATGGGTTTTCACAGTCGACGCGACAAACCGCCTACGAGCTCTTTACGCCCAATAAATCCGGACAACGCTCGCGCCCTACGTCTTACCGCGGCTGCTGGCACGTAGTTGGCCGGCGCTTCTTCTGCAGGTACCGTCACTCCCGCTTCGTCCCTGCTGAAAGAGGTTTACAACCCGAAGGCCGTCATCCCTCACACGGCGTCGCTGCATCAGGCTTCCGCCCATTGTGCAATATTCCCCACTGCTGCCTCCCGTAGGAGTCTGGGCCGTGTCTCAGTCCCAGTGTGGCCGGTCGCCCTCTCAGGCCGGCTACCCGTCGTCGCCTTGGTAGGCCATCACCCCACCAACAAGCTGATAGGCCGCGAGCCCATCCCAAGCCGAAAAACTTTCCACACACCACCATGCGGCAGCATGTCATATCCGGTATTAGCCCCCGTTTCCGAGGGTTATCCCAAAGCCTGAGGCAGGTTACTCACGTGTTACTCACCCGTTCGCCGCTCGAGTACCCCCGAAGAGGCCTTTCCGCTCGACTTGCATGTGTTAAGCACGCCGCCAGCGTTCGTCCTGAGCCAGGATCAAACTCTCCAACAAAAACCAGAGAAATCAAACCCAGCAACAAAAAACACTTGCTGCCAAACAAACAAAACCATTTGGCACTGGCATATCAAGCACCCTGTTGAGTTCTCAAAGAACAAACACACACCAGACAACCAGCCACACAAGCCAGCCACCCAGGGCCATCTCTCCACACCCAGCGTCACCGCCAGGCACTTGTCACACGTTAGCCGACCAATTTCGCACCGTCAAACCGAAGGAAATTCGGCCCGACATCCGCTCCAGTCGATCGAGCTATTCTCGGATCAGGGCGTAACCTATCGGTTGCGCTTGATCGAGGATTTCGACAGTCCGGCCGCTCGTGGAGTCACCCACACGCTCGCCCGGCTCACTGCCGATCATCGACTCTACCCGGTCAGGTCCGCAACTCCAAATCGCCCGGTCCGAGCCTTCGGAGTCGCCCCGCCCGCCAGGCATCGCCGGTGGTCACCCACCCTGCGACGGCCTGGTGTCACACCCGCAGCTCCGGCCTTTGCGCATTTCGCGCCGTTCGTCCGTTCCCCCGCGGGCAGAGAGAAAATTACGCGTGCTCGGGCTGCACCGTCAAATCGGCCGGGAGCATTCTCCGTCACACCAGCGGCTCCGTCACACCGTGGGCGCCGCGACCAGTTCCACCCCGGCGAAGGTGCGCTTCCCGCGCCGTAGCACCAGGAACCGGCCGTGCAGCAGCGCCTCAGCCGGCACCGTCGCCTCGACGTCGGTCACCCGCTCGTTGTTGACGTACGCGCCGCCCTCGGTGATGGCCCGTCGCGCCTCGTTGAGGCTGCCCACCAGGCCCGTCTCGCGGAGCAGCCCGGCCACCGGAGGCAGCGTCTCCAGCCGGACCAGGCCCGCCTCGGCCAACGCGGCGCGCAGCGTCTCCGGCGCCAGATCGTCGAGGGCCCCCCGGCCGAAGAGCGCCTGGCTGGCGGCGACCGCCTGCCGGGCCTCCTCGGCGCCGTGCACGAGCGCGGTCAGCTCCTCGGCGAGCGCCCGCTGGGCGATCCGGGCGGCTGGTCGCTCCGCCGTCGCCTTCTCCAGTTCCTCGATCTCCTCTCGGGAGCGGAAGCTGAAGTAGCGCAGGTACTGGGCGACGTCCCGGTCGTCGGCGTTGACCCAGAACTGGTAGAAGGCGTACGGGCTGGTCATCGTGGGGTCGAGCCAGATCGCCCCACCCTCGGTCTTGCCGAACTTGGTGCCGTCCGCCTTGGTGACCAGCGGGGTGACGAAGGCGTGCACCGGGCCGGCGCCGCGCCGCCGCACGTAGTCCACGCCGGCGGTGATGTTGCCCCACTGGTCCGAGCCGCCGAACTGCAACGTGCAGCCGTACCGCCGATGCAGCTCGAAGAAGTCGTTTGCCTGGAGGAGCTGGTAGCTGAACTCGGTGTAGCTGATCCCGCTCTCCAGCCGGGCCTTGACCACCTCGCGGGCCAGCATCCGGTTGACCGGAAAGTGCTTGCCGACGTCGCGGAGGAATTCCGCGACGGACATCTCGCCGGTCCAGTCCAGGTTGTTGACCGGCCGTGCTGCGTTCCCGCCCTCGTACGACACGAAGGGCGAGAGCTGCTCGCGGATCCGCTCGACCCAGCTCGCCACCACCTCCGGGCTGTTCAGCGTCCGCTCGCCCCGCTCGTTGGGATCCCCGATCAGGCCGGTCGCCCCGCCGACCAGCAGCAGCGGCCGGTGCCCGGCGAGCTGCAGCCGGCGCGCGGTCAGCACCTGCAGCAGGTTGCCGATGTGCAGGCTCGGCGCGGTCGGGTCGAACCCGACATAGAAGATCACCGGACCGGAGCCGAGGTGCTCCCGCAACTCGGCGGGATCGGTCGAGTCGAAGAGAAGACCCCGCCACCGCAGGTCCGCAAGCGGAGATTCCCAGTCGGCGGACGAGGTGGAGGGAGGGCTGCTATCGGTCACGGTGCAGATTGTCCACCATGCCGGCCGCCGGGCCGTACCCGGTTTGCCGGCCCCGGCCACCGCGTCCACCGCCAGGCCCGGCCACCGCCCACCCACCGCCGGGCCGCCGCCCTCCGGCGCGCGCGGTCTCTCCAACGCCGAGATCGCCGGCCCGTCCATCAGCACCACGTCCGGGCGCTCCCGTCCGGTCCCGGGGGTCGGCGGCACCGTCCCGGACCGGCGCAGCCCTGGCATCGTCCTGTCCCGTGCCGGCGAGCTCCGTCGGGGTCGTCCGCCCGACCGGCGGGTACGGGACTCGGACCGTGATCCGGAAGCCGCCGGCCGGCGTCGGTCCGGCCGCGAAGCTGCCACGGTAGAGGTCGACCCGCTCACGCATGCCGATCAGGCCCTGCCCCCTCGGGTCCGCCGGCGCGTGCCGCCGACCCGGCTCGTTGGCCACCTCGATCTGCAACTGGCCGCCGGTCACGGTCACCCCGACAGGGAAGCGGACCGGTCCGGCGTGCTTGACCACGTTGGTCAGGGCCTCCTGGACGATCCGGTACGCCGACCGGCCGACGTCCTCGGGCGGCTCCGCCCCGCCGGCCAGGTCGAGTGCCAGCTCCGCACCCATCCCGGTCGCCACCGCCCGCGCCACCAGGTCGGGCAGGTCGGCTGCCGGGCCGAACTCGACCGGTACGCCCGGAGCACCGGACCGGAGCACACGGAGAGTACGCCGCAGCTCGGCCAGGGCGCTCCGGCTGGTCGCCTCGATGTCCCGCAACGCGGCCCGGACCTCCTGCGGTCGGGCCTGCGCCACATGGTTGGCGATCGCCGGCAGTGTGCCGCCGGCCGGGGTTGACTCCTCAGCCCGTCCAGGTCGACAATCCCTATGGGTTAGGTGGGGAATTGGTGCGGCGGCGCACGCCCCCACCGCCCCGCCCCCTCGGCCACCTTCGGGAAGGAACACCCGTGCGAAAACTCCTGCTTCTCGCCCTGGTCGGGCTCGGCGCCCAACTCGTCGACGGCAGTCTCGGCATGGCCTACGGGGTGACCTCCACCACCCTGCTGCTGGCGATCGGCACCAACCCGGCGGCGGCGTCCGCCACCGTCCACCTGGCCGAGATCGGCACCACCCTCGCCTCCGGCGCCGCGCACTGGCGGTTCGGCAACGTCGACTGGAAGGTGGTCACCAAGATCGGCATACCGGGTGCGATCGGCGCCTTCGCCGGGGCCACCTTCCTCTCCAGCCTCTCCACCGAGGTCGCCGCGCCGATCATGGCCCTGCTGCTGCTCACCCTGGGGATCTACATCCTGGTCCGGTTCACCGCCGCCGGCATCCCCCGCGACCGGCTCGGCCAGCCGCTGCGCAAGCGGTTCCTGGCCCCTCTCGGACTCGTCGCCGGTTTCGTCGACTCGACCGGTGGCGGCGGCTGGGGACCGGTCGGCACCCCGGCGATCCTGGCCAGCGGCCGGATGGCGCCCCGCAAGGTGATCGGCTCGATCGACACCAGCGAGTTCCTGGTCGCGGTGGCCGCGAGCCTCGGCTTCCTGGTCGGCCTCGGCAGCGAGAACGTCAACTTCGGCTGGGTCGTCGCGCTGCTGCTCGGCGGTGTGATCGCCGCGCCGGTCGCCGCCTGGCTGGTCCGGCACATCCCGCCCCGGATCCTCGGCTCGGCGGTCGGCGGTGTGATCGTCCTGACCAACATCCGGACCCTGCTCCGCAGCGACTGGATCGACGCGCCGGACGGCGTCCGGTACTCGGTCTATGCGGTGATCTACCTGGTCTGGGCGCTCGCGCTCGCGTACTCGATCCGGCAGTATCGGGCGCACCGGGACCAGGAGACCGTGGAGGCGGTCGACACCGCCCCGCGCACCGGCGCCGAGTCCCGCGAGGAGAGCGATTCCACGCCCACTCCGGCCTGAACCGGCAGCTCCGGGCTGAACCGGCAGGCTGGGCGAGACTGGGCTGGAGGCTGGGCGGGACGGAGCCGGAGCGTGGGGGTACGGCTGACCGCGCCGGAGCCGGCCGTACCCCGGGACGCACGGCGGCCGCGACCTTCCCGGGTCGCGGCCGCCGTCGTTCGCGCCCCGTGCGCCGGGCGGGACGGACTACTTACTGGACCGCCAGGACGTCCACGACGAACCGGAGCGGACCGCCCGGTTGGCCACCTGTCGGGTTGTCGCCGTAGGCGAGGTCGGACGGGATGTCGAGGCGTACCCGGCTGCCGGCCCTGACCCCCACCAGGCCCTGGTCCCACCCGGGGATGACGGCGCCGGTCCCGATCTCCGTCTGGAACGGCTGACCCCGGTTCCACGAGGCGTCGAACTCCTGGCCCGTCTCGTAGGAGACGCCGACGTAGTTGACCAGGATCTGCTGGCCTGCCCGCACGACCGGCCCGGTCCCCTCGATCAGCGGGGTGACCGTGAGCTTGGTCAGATCGCCGCTGCCGGCCTCGACGGTCGGCCGCTGCGCCAGCCGGGGGTCCAGGTCCGCCGGCGGCCGGGACGCCGCCGGACTCTCCGGCGCCACGGTCGGGGCCGGCGCGGCGGTCGGTGCCTCCCCCGGAGTGGGCGAGGCGGTGGCCGCCGGCGCGGCCGAGGATGTCGGCTCCTCGTCCAGCACATCCGGCAGTACGACGAGGGCGACGACGCCGAGCCCGGCCAGGACGACTCCGATGACGGCGCCGGTCACCCGCTGCCGGCGGGCCCGGGCCGCGGCGGCCTGCGCGGCTGCTGCTGCGGCGGCGGCCCGTCGCTCCTGCTTGCTGGGGCGCTGCGGGCTGGTCGGCCCCGGCTGCCCGGGGCTCTGGACCGGATCACTCATCTGATCGTGCACTCCTCGGTGGAAATGGAGTAGGCGGGACGCCGTCGGCCCGTCGAGGGCTCCGCACACCGTACCCGCGTCGATACCGGAGGGTCGCGCACGCCCCACCGGCTACCCCACCGGCGAACTCTCGGGGCGTTCACCGAGCCGCTGGTGGTCCCGGATGATCTCGGCGTAACGCAGCCCGCTCGCCTTCATCGTGCGCCGCTGCGTCGCGTAGTCGACGTGCACCAGGCCGAACCGCTTGTCGTAGCCGTACGCCCACTCGAAGTTGTCCAGCAGTGACCAGTGGAAGTAGCCCTCGACCGGCACACCCCGGGCGGCAGCCGCCGCGCAGGCCTGGAGGTGCTCCTCCAGGTACGCCATCCGCTCCTTGTCCTCGATCCCACCCTCGGCGGTGACCGTGTCGGGCCAGGCCGAACCACTCTCGGTGACCAGGATCCGGGTCGGGGCGTACCGCTCGGTGACCGAGACCAGCAGCTCCTCCAGGCCGGCCGGGTACGCCTCCCAGCCCATCGCGGTCTGCACCGAACCCGGCACCGGGATCTGCCGGGCGTACGGCACCGGCCCCTCCGGGTCGTCGACGATCACCTGCCGGAAGTAGTAGTTGAGTCCGAGGAAGTCGGTCGGGGTGCCGATGCACTCCAGATCGCCGGGGCGGACCGGCGGCTCGACACCGTAGGTGGCGAGCATGTCGGCCGGGTAGCCGCGCCCGTAGAGCGGGTCCAGCCACCACCGGTTGACGTGCCCGTCGGCGCGTACCGCCGCGGCCACGTCCTCCGGCCGGTCGCTGCCCGGCTCGCAGGGGCTCGGGTTGAGCACGATGCCGACCGAGGCCGGCAGGCTCGCCGCGGCGCGGACCGCCGTGACGCCGAGACCGTGCGCCAGCAGGGTGTGGTGGGAGGCGGCGACCGCCCGGGTCAGGTCCTGCTCGCCGGGGGCCATCCGGCCCTCCAGGTGCCCGATCCAGGAGACGCAGAGCGGTTCGTTCACCGTCACCCAGTCGGTGACCCGGTCGCCGAGCGCCCCGGCCACCACCGAGGCGTAGTCGGCGAATGCCTCGGCGGTGGAACGCTCCGGCCAGCCGCCCCGGTCCTGCAACGCCTGCGGCAGGTCCCAGTGGTAGAGCGTGACCAGCGGCCGGATCCCGGCCGCCAGCAGCGCGTCGACCAGCCGGTCGTAGAAGGCCAGGCCGGCCGGGTTGACCGGGCCGAGCCCATCCGGCATGACCCGGGGCCAGGCCACCGAGAAGCGGTACGCCCCGACGCCGAGCCGGCGCATCAGGGCCAGGTCCTCCGGCCACCGGTGGTAGTGGTCGCACGCCTCGTCGCCGGTGTCGCCGTTGTCGACGTTACCGGGCACCCGGCTCCAGGTGTCCCAGATGGAGGGCTTGCGACCGTCCACCCCCACGGCGCCCTCGATCTGGTACGCCGCCGTGGCGACGCCCCAGGTGAAGTTCGGCGGCAACTTGGCGAGATCCGGCACTTGTCGACTCTCCTCGGGTAGTTCATAACCTGCTGACCGCGCTGGTCACAGCCCAACTGGACGGTGGCGCGACGGACGATGGCTCGACGGACGATAGCTCGACGGACGGCGGTCCGAGCGGCGGCAACCCCACGGACCGGGTTCGGCGCGCGGGGCTCACCTGACCGTTCCGGCCGGTCGCCCTGCGGCTCACTTGACCGCTCCGGCGGTCAAGCCGGCGACGAAGTAGCGCTGCAGGGCGAGGAAGCCGACCACCACCGGGATGCTCACCACCACCGAGGCGGCCATCGCCTGGTTCCAGTAGACGTTGTACTGGGTCGCGTACCCCTGGAGCCCCACGGCGAGGGTGCGGCTGTTCTCGTCGGTCATCACGGAGGCGAAGAGGACCTCACCCCAGGCCGTCATGAAGGCGTACACGGTGACCGCCACGATGCCCGGCACCGCCGTCGGCAGGATGACCTGGAAGAGGGTGCGCAGCGGTCCGGCGCCGTCGACCTGGGCCGCCTCGTCGAGCCCGCGCGGGATCGAGTCGAAGTAGCCGACCAGCATCCAGATGGAGAAGGGCAGCGAGAAGGTGAGGTAGGTGATGGTCAGCCCGAGCCGGCTGGCGTAGAGCTCGATCCCGGTCAGGTTGCCGAGGTTGACGTAGATCAGGAAGAGCGGCAGCAGGAAGAGGATGCCGGGGAACATCTGCGTGGAGAGCACGGTGACCGAGAAGAGCTGCCGGCCCCGGAACCGGTACCGGCTGATCGCGAAGGCGGCGAAGATCGCGATCGCCACCGAGACCACCGCGGCGGCGCTCGCCACCAGCAGGCTGTTCACCAGGTAGCGGCCGAGCGGCACCGTACGCCACATGTCCACGAAGGGCTGCCCGGTGACGCGGCTGGGCAGCCAGGTGAAGGCGCCCTGTACGTCGCGCAGCGGCTTGAGCCCGGAGCTGAGCATCACGTAGAGCGGGGCGACGACGAAGAGGGTCAGCAGGCTGAGCACGACGCGGCGGGCCCAGCGTTCGCCGGTTGACTCACGCATGCTCTCTCCTGCGGTTGGTGACGAGCAGGTACACGGCGGTGACGACGAGCAGGAAGAGCAGCAGTGCCACCGACATCGCGGAGCCGAGGCCGAAGTTCCAGGTGACGAAGGAGCTCTCGTAGATGTGGATGGAGATCAGGTCGGCCTCGCGCGGCGCGGAGCCGCCGAAGAGCACGTACGGGGTGTTGAAGTCGTTGAAGGTCCAGAGGAAGAGGACCAGCAGCAGCACCTGGTTGACCGGCCGGAGCATCGGCAGGGTGACGTCGCGCAGCCGCCGCCAGAAGTTCGCCCCGTCGATCGCCGACGCCTCGTAGAGCTCCGGCGGCACGTTCTGCAGCCCGGCCATCAGGCAGAGGAAGGCGAACGGCCACGACTTCCAGACCGAGACCACGAGCAGGGCGACGAAGCTGTTGTCGCCGATCAGCCAGAAGGGCGGGTTGGCGCCGTCGACCGCGCCGAGCTGGTCGAGGGCATGGTTCACCAGGCCGGTGTCCCGCTGGAACATGAAGGTCCAGGTGATCACGGCGGTGTAGACCGGTAGGGCGTACGGGGTCAGGAAGAGGGTCCGCAGCAGCGCCCGGCCCCGGAACGGCCGTTGCAGGAAGACCGCCGCGACCAGCCCGAGCATCCAGGAGAGCCCGACCGACAGCGTCGTGTAGAGCGCGGTCACCCAGAACGAGTGCAGCAGGTCCCGGCCGGTGGCGGAGTCGAAGTCGAAGGTGACCCGGTAGTTGTCCAGGCCGGCGAAGGGCGCGGTGGACCAGTCCCGGATGTGGAACTGGGTGAGCTCGAGCAGGCTCATCCAGACCCCGACGAGCATCGGGATCACGTGGATGCCGAGTTCGAGCAGGGCGGCGGGGACGAGCAGCAGGTAGGGCAGGTACGACCGGCGCGTCCTACGGCGTCCGCCCCGGCGCGGCGCGCCGCCCTCGGCCGGGCGTCCGGCGGGCCGTACGGGGCCGGGCGGCATGGTGGTGGTGGCCATCGGATCCTCTCAGGGTGGACCGTGGAGGGGGCGGCGGTCCCCCTCCACGGTCAACCGTCGGCGTCGCGGCTCAGCTGCCCATCTTCTGTTGCGCCACGCCGAGCTTCTCCTTGACCGACGCCTCGGTGACCGGCTTGCCACCGGCGGCGTCGGCGAAGAGTTCCTTCATGGCGGTGCCGACCAGGGTCTCGAACTGGCTCTCCTCGGGCACCTGCGGCAGCGGTGCGGCGGTGGTGGCGAGGACCTCGCCGAGCACCTTCTGCTCCGGCGCCTGGAACGCCGGGTCGGCGCTCACCGTCTTGACCGACGGCAGCGAGCCGTAGGTCTTGTTGAGGATGACCTGCTCCTCGTCGCCGGTCATGAACTTGACGAACTGGAGCGCACCGTCGAGGTTCTCGGTGTGCTTGAAGATCGCCATGTTGATGCCGGCGACCATGCTGTTGATCTTCTTGCCGCCGGGCGGGGTGACGGCCGGGAACGGCACCGGGGCGAGACCCCACTCGTCCGGGCTCATCCCCTGTGCCTTGAGGTTCGACCCGGCGGCCTGCCAGAGCAGCATCGCCGCCTTGCGGTTGGCGAAGTCGGCGACGGACTGGTTCTGGGCGTACTCGGCGTTGCTCGGGTTGACGATCTTGTCAACCGCCATCAGGTCGACGTACCGCTTGACCGCGGCGACGTTCTGCGGGGTGTCGAACGTCGGCTTGCCGGCCGGGTCGAACCACTCGCCGCCCCACTGCTGCCCGAAGGCGAAGGCGTGGTGGGCGTTCTCCGAGGGGTTCGCGCCCTCCACGGCCAGGCCCCACTGACCGGACCTGGTCAGCTTCCTGCCGGTCTCGACCAGCTCCTCCCAGGTGCCGGGGGGTGCGGCGATGCCGGCGTCGCTGAACATCTTCTTGTTGTAGTAGAGCGCGTACGCCAGGCTGTAGAGCGGCACCGCGGCCGGCGGCTTGCCGGGCGCGCCGGCGGCGGCGAGCGCGGCCGGCACGAACCGGTCCTTGCCGCCGACCTTGCCCAGGGTCTCGTCGTCGAACGGGACCAGCGCGTTGGTGGCCTGCAACGAGGCCGACCAGGTGTTGCCGATGTTGACCACGTCCGGGCCCTTGCCGGAGGTGGCGGCGGCGAGCAGCCGATTGAGCAGGTCCGACCAGGGCACGACCTCGAGGTTGACCGTGATGCCGGTCTGCTGCGTGAACTTGTCCAGTTCGGGCTGGAGGGTCTGCTTGTCGAACTCGATGCTGGCGCCCTGGTTGCTGGCCCAGTAGGTGAGAGTCTTCGCCGCGCCCTCCGAGGAGCCGCCACCGTCGCCGCAGGCGGCGAGGGAGGCGGTCGTCAGCAGGGCCGCGACGACCATTGCGAGGTGTCGTCTGGACACGACTTGCCCTTCTGCGTCGGCCGGCGGCCCCGCCGGCCCGCCCGGCTGGTGCGCCGGAAACGGGGCCCTCGGGGCGGCCGGGGTGGTGGAGCGGTACGGGCACGAGCACCGTCGGCGGACGTGGAGCGAGCGCCACCGAAGGGGTTCCATCAAGGCTTAATTTACGCGGTTATTAAAGTGTGTACCGGCTCGCCCGTCAAGGACGAGCCGTACAGTGACCCCCGGCGAACCCGGGTTTATCGAGGTGGTGGGTGGACCTGGAACGGACGACCAACCGGTTCGTGCGGCAGCGCAACCGGTCCGCCCTGCTGTCGAAGTTGTTCCTCGAAGGTCCGCTGACCCGGCAGGACCTCGCCCGGTTCACCGGGCTCAGCCAGCCCGCCGTCAGCAACGTGGTCGGCGACCTGATCGGTGCGGGCCTGGTGGTCGAGGCCGGTGCCGTGGAGTCCGACGGTGGCCGCCCCAGCATGATGCTCCGGGTGGCGCCGCGCTACGCCCTGGTCGCCGGGGTCGACGTCGGCGAGACCCGGGTACGGGTCGAACTCTTCGACCTCGCGATGACCATGCTGGCCAGCGCGGACTACCCGCTCGACGCCGCCGGCCCGGAGCCGGCCACCGTGGTCCGGCACATCCTGGCCGGGCTCGACGCGGTGACCGGGAAGGCCGGGGTGCCGCCCACCGACATCCTCGGCATCGGCATCGGCGTCTCCGGGGTGGTGGTGCAGGACGGCGAGGCGGTCGTGCACGCCCAGACGCTCGGCTGGCACGGCGTACCGCTGGAGCGGTTGATCCGGGCCGAGGTCGACCTGCCGGTGCACGTCGACAACGGCGCGAAGACGCTGGGCCAGGCCGAGATGTGGTTCGGGGCCGGGCGGGGCAGCCGGCACGCCGTCTTCGCGCTGGTCGGCTCCGGCGTCGGCGCGGCGGTGGTGACCAACGGGGTGATGTACCGGGGCGTGTCGAGCAGCGCCGGCGAGTGGGGGCACACCACCCTGGTCTACGACGGCCGGCCCTGCCGGTGCGGCGCCCGGGGCTGCCTGGAGGCGTACGTCGGTGCCGAGGGCGTCCTCGACCGCTACCGGGAGGCGCGCCAGGGCCGGCCGGTTCCCGGGGCCGACGAGGAGTCCCGGCTGGGCGCCCTGATCGAGGCGGCGCCCCGCTCCGCGACCGCGCGGCAGGTGCTGGCCGAGACCGCCGGCTACCTCGGCGCGGGCGTGGCGAACCTGATCAACCTGTTCAACCCGGAGCGGGTGGTGCTGGGCGGCTGGGCCGGCATGGCGCTCGGCGCGCACCTACTGCCCGCGATCCGCGAGGCGGCGGCGGGACAGGCGCTGCAGAAGCCGTACGAGCAGGCCACCATCGAGCTGGGTCAGCTCGGCGTCGACGCGGTGGCGCTCGGCGCCGCCACCCTCCCCGTCGCCCGCCTCCTCGCCGCCGGCGGCATTACCGGCTGACGCCGGTAAGGAAGGGCCCCCGCTTATCGCTTTCTGTTGTACAAGGGCCCCTTCCTTGCATCTGTGCATGTTCCGGCATCTGGGATAAATTACGTCGTAATAAATTGATGTCTTGACGGCGACGGAACCCGGGCGCAACACTCGGGCTTCCGCGAGAGCGCTCTCTACCGTCCAGAGCCGACCGGTCGACGGCCACCCCCGACGTCCGTCTTCCCAGGTCGGCGCCGACATTCCGGCTCACCGTCCGTCAACCCCCACCGCAGCACGCCGCCACAGCCGCAGCACGCCGCCACAGCCGCAGCAGCAGCCACACCCCCGGCGGTCGGCACCCATCCGACACCGCCCATCCCGACACCGCTCGGGCCGCCCGCCCCGGTCCTCGGGAGCGGGCGGTGCCGGCCCACCTCCGCACCGACAGGCAGGATCATGATTTTTCATCGTTTTCCATCCCGGGTACCACCGAGTCCGTCCCGGCCGTCCCCGGGACAGTCCCGGCCGTCCCCCGGCCGGCGGCCCGGGACCCGCCGGCTCGCCGGCTCGCTCGCCGCGGCGCTGCTGCTCGCGTTGACCCCGTTCGCCGGTCCCACCCCGGCGGCGAACGCGGCGCCGACGCTGATCTCGCAGGGCAGGCCGGCCACCGCCTCCTCCACCGAGGGTGGCGGCTTCGCCGCCTCGGCCGCCGTCGACGGAAACACCGGCACCCGCTGGTCCAGCGCATTCAGTGATCCACAGTGGCTCCAGGTCGACCTCGGCGCGACCGCCACCATCAGCCAGGTCGTGCTGAACTGGGAGGCCGCGTACGGACGGGCGTTCCAGATCCAGGTCTCCGCGAACGGCAGCAGCTGGACCAACGTCTACAGCACCACCAGCGGCAGCGGCGGCATCCAGACGCTGAACGTCTCCGGTTCCGGCCGGTACGTCCGGATGTACGGCACCACCCGCGCCACCGGCTACGGCTACTCGCTCTGGGAGTTCCAGGTGATCGGCGAGTTCGGCGGCGGTGGCCCCGGCGATCCCCCGGTCGAGCCGACCGACCCGCGCAACCCGAACCTCGGGCCGAACACCTTCGTCTTCGACCCGTCGACACCGACGTCGACCATCCAGAGCCGGCTGAACTCCATCTTCGCCGAGCAGGAGACCGCGCAGTTCGCCCCCCGGCGGTACGCGGTGCTCTTCAAGCCCGGCAGCTACACCGCCGACGTCAACCTCGGCTTCTTCACCCAGGTGGCCGGCCTCGGCATGTCACCGGACGACGTCAACCTCAACGGGCACGTCCGGGCGGAGGCGTTCTGGTTCGGCGGCAACGCCACCCAGAACTTCTGGCGGGCCGCGGAGAACCTCTCGGTGACCCTGCCGGCCGGCACGATCGTGGAACGCTGGGCGGTCTCCCAGGCGGCGCCGTACCGGCGGATGCACCTGCGCGGCACCGGCAACCAGATCCAGCTCTGGAACGGCGGCGACGGCTGGGCCAGCGGCGGCCTGCTCGCCGACACCAAGATCGACGGCCAGGTCGTCTCCGGCTCGCAGCAGCAGTGGTACTCCCGGAACAGCGAGTTCGGCAGCTGGAACGGCTCCGTCTGGAACATGGTCTTCACCGGGGTGACCGGGGCTCCGGCGCCGCACTTCCCCAACCCCTCGCACACCGTGGTCGCGCAGACCCCGGTGGTCCGGGAGAAGCCGTTCCTCTATGTCGACGGCAGCGGCGAGTACCGGGTCTTCGTGCCCGGCATCCGCACCAACAGCCAGGGTACGAGCTGGTACAACAAGACCCCGGTCGGCTCGTCGATCTCGCTGAGCCAGTTCTTCGTCGTCCGGCCCGGCACCACCGCGGCGACCATCAACGCCGCGCTGGCCCAGGGCAGGAACCTGCTCTTCACCCCCGGTCTCTACCGGACCACCGAGACGATCCGGGTGACCCGGCCGGACACGGTGGTGCTCGGCCTCGGCCTGGCCACCATCGAGCCGCAGAACGGCATCACCGCGATGACGGTCGCCGACGTCGACGGGGTGAAGGTCGCCGGCATCATGTTCGAGGCCGGCGCGACCAACTCGTCGGTGCTGATGGAGGTCGGCCCGGCCGGTTCGTCGGCGAGCCACGCCGCCAACCCCACCTCGCTGCACGACGTCTTCTTCCGGATCGGCGGCGCGGTGCCCGGCAAGGCGACCACCAGCCTCCGGATCAACAGCCACAACGTGATCGGTGACCACATGTGGCTGTGGCGGGCCGACCACGGCGACCCGGGCACGTACGGCTGGAACGTCAACACCGCCGACACCGGCCTGGTGGTGAACGGCAACAACGTCACCATGTACGGCCTCTTCGTCGAGCACTTCCAGAAGTACGAGGTGATCTGGAACGGCAACGGCGGGCGGACCTACTTCCTGCAGAACGAGAAGCCGTACGACCCGCCGAACCAGGCGGCCTGGATGAACGGGTCGACCCGGGGCTACGCCGCGTACAAGGTGGCCGACTCGGTGACCAGTCACGAGGCGTGGGGTCTGGGCAGCTACTGCTACTTCAACGTGAACCCGTCGGTGGTGAACGAACGCTCCTTCGAGGTGCCGGTCACCTCGGGCGTCCGGTTCCACAACATGGTGACGGTCTCGCTCGGTGGCGTCGGCACGATCAACCGGATCATCAACAACTCCGGCGGTACCGCCAACACCGCCAACCAGGTGCAGTACCTGAACAACTTCCCGTAGGCCAGCAGCAACTTCCCGTAGGCCAGCACTTCCGACGGCCGGCCGGCAGGGCACCGGCCCCGGTCGTCAACCGTCGGGCCCGCGTCGTGGCGACACCACGGCGCGGGCCCGACGCGCGGGCGCGGCTTCGGTTACCGGGAACGTCCTTCCGCACGCCCCCGGCCGGCCGCGCGGGGCACGTGCCGGCGGTAGGTGCTCACCGTCGGGTCCCCGGCGATCCAGAACCGCCACGGCACGTCGTGCGCCCCGGTGACACCGACCCGCGGCCCGACCGCGACGGCCTCCGGCGGGACCGGTGCGGCCGGCGGGCGGAGCCGGACCGGACCGTCGCCGAGCAGGTACCGGCCGTAGACGGTACGGTCCAGGCCGAGCGCCGCGCAGAGCCGGGCGGGTCCCCGCGCCAGGTCCACGTCGCGGCGTACGGCGGTGCGCCGGCTCCGGGCGATCTCGACGCCCTCGATCACCTCGCCGGCCCGGAGCAGCACGGCGGACGCCGCACCGTCCGGCCCGGTGACCACGTTGACGCACCAGTGCATGCCGTAGGTGAAGTAGGCGTAGGCGTGCCCGGCCGGCCCGAACATCACGGAGTTGCGCGGGGTACGACCCCGGTGCGCGTGCGAGGCCGCGTCGCCACCGCTGCCGGCGTACGCCTCCACCTCGGTGATCCGGACGGTGACGCGGCCCGCCGACAGGGTGGCGCCGAGCAGCCCGCGTGCCGCCGGCACCACCGGACCGGCCAGCAGGGCGGCGAAGTCGTCCACGGACGTCATACGGCACAGGACACCACGGCCGGGTCCGACCCGTCCGGTGGGGCGGTTGACACACGACTCGGATGTCATGAATACTGAGACGTAGTTCGAGGGGGAGTACCCGAAGCTCCACGCACCGCCGTCAATACGGGCCCGACGGATCCGGGCCCCGGTGGTGCGGCCACCGGTGCGGTGGCCCGGGGAGACCGTCGACCACAGCGAGGCCACGCCGCTCGTGGCCGGATGGTCGGAGGTCTCCCCGTTGTCTGTTTCCTGGTGGGCCTGGGTCGCCGTCATGCTGGCCGTGGCGGCGATGCTCGCCGTCGACCTGTTCCTGCACCGCGACAACCACGTGATCGGCTTCCGGGAGGCCGCGGTCTGGTCGGGGGTCTGGATCGCCGCCGGCCTGCTCTTCGGCGTGCTGCTCTGGGCCTGGCAGGGCGGCGATATGGCCGGCACCTACTTCGCCGGTTACCTCATCGAGAAGGCGCTGTCGATCGACAACGTCTTCGTCTTCGCGCTGATCTTCACCTATTTCGCGGTACCCGCCGCCTTCCAGCACAAGGTGTTGTTCTGGGGGGTGCTCGGTGCCCTGGCGTTCCGACTGGCCTTCATCTTCGTCGGCGCGGAGCTGCTGGAGACGTTCTTCTGGACGGCGTACCTGTTCGGTGCGTTCCTCGTCTACACCGGTTACAAGATGGCCTTTCGGCACGGCGAGCAGAGCCCACCGGACCGCAACCCGGTGGTACGGCTGGTCCGCCGGCTCCTTCCCACCGACGCCCGCTACCACGGCGACCGGTTCTTCACGCAGGTCGACGGCAGGCGGGTGGCCACCCTGCTGTTCGTCGTACTCATCGCGGTCGAGGCCAGTGACCTGATCTTCGCGATCGACTCGGTCGCGGCGATCCTGGCCATCACCACCAGCACCTTCATCGTCTGGACCGCGAACGCGTTCGCCATCCTCGGCCTGCGCAGCCTGTACTTCTGCCTGGCCGGCCTGCTGCGCCGCTTCGTGCACCTGCACTACGGCCTGGCCGTGCTGCTCGCCTTCGCCGGTGTGAAGCTGATCCTGTCGGAGACCCCGGTCGGCAAGCTGCCCATCCCGGTGACGCTCGGCGTCATCGTGGTCACCGTCGGCGCCGCGATCCTCTGGAGCCTGGTCTCCACCCGACGCGGTCCCGACGGCCCCGACGAGCCGGCACCCGACCCGGCCGGACCGGCCGGCCCGGAGCACGGGCGTGCGGCGACGACATCCGGGGCGTCCTGAGCAACCGCCACCCCACAGGGCCACGGCACCGCCCCACCATCCCGCCGCACCGCCGTCCGCAGAGACGTTCCGGTATTCGCGAAAGGCATGGCGGCTTTTCTACGATGACCGACGTGCCGGACTGGACCTTCCTGACCAACCACGCCCACGTGCTGCTCTGTATAGCCCGGGATCCCGGCATACGGCTGCGGGACGTGGCCACCCGGGTCGGGATCACCGAACGCGCGGCACAACGCATCGTCGCCGACCTCACCGAGTCCGGCTACCTGACCGCGACCCGGGAGGGCCGCCGCAACCACTACCAGCTCCACCCCACGCTGCCGCTGCGGCACCCACTCGAACGCGACCACCAGATCGGCGAGATCCTCGCGGTCCTCGCCACGCCTCCGGACCGGTAGCCGGCCCCGGCCGCCCGGACCCGTACGAGATCGACTGCTCCCCGCACGACCTGCGGCGATGATTCATGAGACTCAATTGCTCACTCGCTAGGGATCTCGTCTCGCGGTCTTGCCGGCCGCCACGGGCGACGCAAAGGTAACTTTCAGTCGCCGAATTGGAGGGCCCATCATGTATGTCACCGCGGCAGCGATCGCCGGGATGGGACTGGGATTCATCGCCGGCTTGTGCACCTACCGCACATCCCGCCGCTGGTGCGCCGGGTGCGGCAACAGCCTGAGCTGCCCGGCCTGCGCCAGTATCGGCGTACGCCGCAACACCCCGGCCCGGCGGTTCCGATGAGCAGCGAACCGCCCGCGGCCCTCAACGTCCGCCCCGGCACCGTACTCGAGATCGCCAAGGAGGACTGGCGGTACGGCAACCACCCGCTCCGTCTCCTGGTGGAGTTCGTCCGCCTCGACCTCTCGACCTACTACGACAACCAGTGGGTCTGGATCAGCGGCCAGCGACTCGCCCGGGACGGCAGCCCGCTCGGCCACCTCGACGCCCTGGTCCGGGTCTCCGCCCTGCCCTGCCCGGAGCACGACAACGGATCCGGGACGCCCTCCCCCGGCAGCCGCGCCGGCCACCCGAACGGCTCGGCGGGGCGGACCGCACCACGACAACGCACCAGGCAGAACCGAGGTCAGCGCTCCGGCGGCGGCGACCACGGACCGCTCCGCCGGGACGGGTCACGGCAGGAGCCGTCCCGGGATGGCCACGGCGAGGATCCGGGCCGCGGGTAGCCGCGCCGGCTCCCCTCCCCGCACGGCATCCCGCCCTCGGTCACCCCTGCGCGTCCCGCGCGACCGCGTCATGGTGCGCCAGCACACCCCGGGCAGCGGCGAGCGCGGTCGCCGCCTGCGGCGTGCCTCCGCCGGCCAGAGCGACCAGGGTACGAAGGTCCCGGTCCACCGCGTCCGCCAGCCGGCGCCACCGGACGGGGCGTCCCGTCGCCGGATCGAGCACCGAGCCGGAGTCGCGGGATCGCAGCGTCTCGGCGAGCGCCGCGTGCAGGGCGCGTACCGCCCGGTCGAGAGCCTCGGCGGAGCCCTCCGGGGCGGTGTAGCCGGGCGCCTGGTCGAGAACCATCCGGAACACGGTCACCAGGTCGTCGGCGTGCCCCGAGACCCAGCGCCGGACCCGGTGGATCCGGCCGAGTTCGGGCCAGCGTTTCCGGGCCGCCTGTCGACTGCTGCCGGTCGACTCCCCCAGGTCGGCGAGGCTGGCACCGAGCCAGACGGCATCCGCCGCGTCCTCGGCAGCGCACCGAGCCGTCACCTCGGCGAGCAGCGCCTGCGCCGCCCGGCCGGCCCGGACCCGCCGCAGGTACGCCGCGCGGCGTGCCCGCTCGTCGTCGACGTCGCCGGGCTTCGACCCGGCGTCCGGGCCGGCGGACGACGGATGTCCGGCCAGCACCCCGACGATCCGCCGGCTGAACTCGACGACGTCGCCGCGCAGCTCGTCGTGTTCCTCCCCGGGGAGCTGGTCCACCGACGCTGCCGCCCGGCGTGTCTCTACCATTGCCACCACTCCCGACAACCTGAGGTTTACAGTGCTCGACGATAGCACTGTAAACCTCAAGTTCACAGCTGCCCCGGAGGAGAGGGTGGCCTTCGCGCCACCCCGGCCGGCTCGGGGCCCGAGAGGGTGTCGCCGCTACCGTGGGGCCCGAGAGGTGCCGCGGCGCTGCTGCCAGAGCTGGACGATCTCCTCCAACTCCTCGAGAAAACCGCGCTCCCCGGGAAAGGCCCGCTCGTCGAGGAAGAAGAGCGTCCAGCGCCGCCGGTGCTGGTGGTCGTAGACCGCCACCACGAAGCGGGAGGTGACGGCAAAGGGCCCGATCCGGGTGACGCCCCGGTTGTCGTGCAGGTGGAAGTCACGGATCTCCGACCACCCGTACCTCCGGTCGCCGAGGAAGCCCCGCCGGACGATCCCGTCGGCGCCCACCACCGTCCCCATCCGGCCCACCCGCAGGCACACCCCGAGCAGCAGGGCCGGGGTACCGAGCAGGATCACCGCCGAGAGCCAGCCGGGCAGGCCGGTGCCGAGCGCGGCGAAGCCGACGGGCAGCATGACGAAGACGGCCGTGACCACGAAGCCGCCGATCATGTCCTTCGGCAGACGGTAGATCGCCGGCAGCGACCTCAACGCAGCTCACCACCCATCGTCGCCGGGGACGTCCGGAAATGAAGATTATCGACGTCCCGGGCGGTCCGCCATCGGCCGGACGCTCCGTACCCCGCCGACCCGGCCCGGCGGGGCTACGTACGTGGCACGACCCGCTCGGTGGACCACTCCCGCCAGCCGTCGAGCTGGTCGGTGGCGGCGGCGAGCTGGTCGGCGACCGGTCCCGGCCCGGTCGAGCCCGGCGTGGTCCGGGCCGCCAGCGCGGAGCGGACCGAGAGCACGTCCCGGACGCCGGGATCCAGATGCTCGCTGACCAGCCGCAGGTCGTCGTCGGAGACCTCGTCCAGCTCGCATTCGCGGGCGGCGCAGAGCGCCACCAGCCGGCCGGTCACCTCGTGCGCCTCACGGAACGGCACGCCCCTGCGGACCAGCCAGTCGGCGACCTCGGTGGCGAGCGAGAATCCGACCGGGGCGGCGGCGGCGAGCCGGTCGGCCCGGACCGTCATGGTGGAGACCATCCCGGCCAGCGCCGGCAGCACCAGGTCGAGGGTGTCGATCGCGTCGAAGGCCGGCTCCTTGTCCTCCTGCATGTCCCGGTCGTACGCCATCGGCAGCCCCTTGAGCATGGTCAGCACGGCGACCAGCCCGCCGATCAGCCGCCCCGACTTGCCCCGGGCCAGCTCGGCGACGTCCGCGTTCTTCTTCTGGGGCATGATCGACGAACCGGTGGCGAACGAGTCGTCCAGCTCCACCCAGCCGAACTCCTGGGAGGTCCACATCACCACCTCCTCGCCGAGCCGGGACAGGTGCACCCCGAGCAGCGCGGTGACGAAGAGGAACTCGGCCACGAAGTCGCGGTCGGCGACCGCGTCCATGGAGTTGGCGAAGGAGGTCCGGAAGCCCAGCTCCCTGCTGACCGCCACCGGGTCGAGCGGCAGTCCGGAACCGGCCAGCGCGCCCGCGCCGAGCGGGCTCACCGCCGCGCGGTGGTCCCAGTCGCGCAGCCGCTCCAGGTCCCGCAGCAGCGGCTGGACGTGCGCCAGCAGCCAGTGCCCGAAGGTGACCGGCTGGGCGTGCTGCACGTGCGTCATCCCCGGCGCCGGGGTCTCCAGGTTGCGGGCCGCCTGCTCGACCAGCGCGTCGGCGAGCCCGACGATCCGCCCGCCCAGGCCCCGGGCGTGGTCGCGCAGATAGAGCCGCAGGTCGGTGGCGACCTGGTCGTTGCGGGACCGGCCGGCCCGCAGCTTGCCGCCGAGCGTGCCGAGCCGTTCCAGCAGGCCGCGTTCCAGCGCGGTGTGCACGTCCTCGTCCTCGACGGTGGGCCGGAAGGTGCCGGTCAGCACCGCCGCCTCCAGGTCGTCGAGCGCGGCCAGCATCCGGCCCAGCTCGTCCGGGTCGAGCAGGCCGGCGGCGGCCAGCACCCGGGCGTGTGCCCGGGAGCCGGCCAGGTCGTACGGGGCGAGCCGCCAGTCGAACTGGACGCTGACCGACAGCCGGGCCAACGCCTCGGCGGGGCCGCCGGCGAACCGGCCACCCCAGAGGCTCGTACGGTTTGTCCCGGCGCTGTTCTCGGTCAGGCTCTTGTCGTCCACGCCGACCATTTTGAAGGTCACCTGTCGATGCCGCCCAACCGGGCGTCCCTGGCCGCCGCCAGCTTGCTCGGCAGGCCCCAGAGCTGCACGAAACCCTTGGCCAGGGACTGGTCGAAGGTGTCGCCGGTGTCGTAGGTGGCGAGGCCGAAGTCGTAGAGGCTCGCCTCGGAGCGCCGGCCGGTCGCCACCGCGCGACCGCCGTGCAGGACCAGCCGCACCTCGCCGCTGACGTGCCGCTGGGTGTCGTCGACGAACGCGTCGAGGGCGTGCTTGAGCGGCGAGAACCAGAGGCCGTCGTAGACCAGCTCGCCCCAGCGCTGGTCGACGCCCTTCTTGAACCGGGCCAGGTCCCGCTCCATGGTCACGGCCTCCAGCTCCTGGTGGGCGATGATCAGGGCGATCGCGCCCGGCGCCTCGTACACCTCGCGGCTCTTGATCCCGACCAGCCGGTCCTCGACCATGTCGAGCCGGCCCACGCCCTGCGCGCCGGCCCGCCGGTTCAGCTCCAGGACCGCCTGGTACGGGGTGACCGTCTCGCCGTCGACCGCCACCGGCACCCCGGCGTCGAAGGTGACCACCACGGTGTCGGGCTCGCGCGACTGCGCCGGGTCGGCGGTGTACGCGTACAGGTCCTCGATCGGCGGGTTCCAGATGTCCTCCAGGAAGCCGGTCTCCACGGCCCGTCCCCAGAGGTTCTGGTCGATCGAGTACGGCGACTTGCGGGTGACGTCGATCGGCAGCCCCTTCTCCTCGGCGTAGGCGATCGCCTTGTCCCGGGTCCAGGCGAAGTCCCGGGCCGGCGCGATCACCCGGAGGTCGGGGGCGAGAGCGCCGAGGCCGGCCTCGAACCGCACCTGGTCGTTGCCCTTGCCGGTGCAGCCGTGCGACACGATGGTGCCGCCGTAGTACTTCGCCGCCTCCACCAGGTGCTTGACGATCAGCGGCCGGGAGAGCGCCGAGACCAGCGGGTAGCGATCCATGTAGAGCGCGTTGGCCCGCATCGCCGGGATGCAGTAGTCGGCGGCGAACTCCTCACGGGCGTCGATCACCACCGACTCGGCGGCGCCGCAGTCCAGGGCCCGCTGGCGGATCACGGCCAGGTCCTCGCCGCCCTGCCCGACGTCGATCGCCACCGCGACCACCTCGGCACCGGTCTGCTCGGCCAGGTACGGAATGGCGACCGAGGTGTCCAGGCCCCCGGAGTACGCCAGTACGACGCGCTCGCTCATGCCGCCCCTCCGCTGCGCTGCGGGCCGCCATGAGGCACATCCGCACTGAATGTGATGATTCGCTCGCTACGCTCGCTCATGGTGTGGTGCTCCCTTCAACATGTTCTTCCCGGGCCGCCCAGGCGGAGAGCTTCTCCCCCAGCGCCGCGCCACCGGTGGCCTCGCGGGCCACGACGAGAATGGTGTCGTCGCCGGCGATCGTGCCGACGATCTCCGGTAGCCCCGCCCGGTCCAGCGCACTGGCCAGATACTGGGCGGCACCGGGCGGGGTGCGCAGCACGGCGATGTTGCCGCTGGCGTCGACCCCGTTGAGCAGTTCGCGGAGCAGCCGGATCAGCCGGGCGGGCGCCTGCTCGGCGTCGCGCAGCGGCCGCTTGCCGTCCTCCGGGATGAGATAGACGGCCGGCCCGTCGCCGCCGCGCACCTTGACCGCGCCGAGCTCCTCCAGGTCACGGGAGAGGGTGGCCTGGGTGACCTGGACCCCGCCGGCGGCGAGCAGGTCGGCCAGCTCGGTCTGCGAGCGGATCGCGCGGTCCCGGATCAGCGCGACGATGCGGCCGTGCCGCGCGGCCCGGGTCAGCGGCCCGGTCACGCCGGCCTCCCGAGCGGGTGGGCGGAGCCGGTTCATGCCGGCCTCCGGAGCGCACGGGCGGCGAGCGAGCCGGTCATGCCGACTCACCGACCACGGACGCGATGATCGAGGCGGGCGAGGGCTCGTCGCCCGGTCGTGACGACGGTCCGCCGGCCGCACCGGGCCCCCGCTGGGCGGGCCGCTCCAGCAGCCAGGCGAGCAGGGCCTTCTGGGCGTGCAGCCGGTTCTCCGCCTGGTCGAAGACCGCGCTGCGCGGGCCGTCGAGCACCTCGTCGGTGATCTCCTCACCCCGGTGCGCCGGAAGGCAGTGCAGCACCACGGCCTCCGGCCGGGCCGCGGCCAGCAGCGTCTTGTTGACCTGGTACGGCTGGAAGGCGGTGACCCGGTCCCGGCCGTCGCCCTCCTGCCCCATCGAGGTCCAGGTGTCGGTGGCCACCACGTCGGCGCCGGAGACCGCCTCGGCCGGGTCGCGCAGCACGCGTACCGAGCCGCCGGTGCCGGCGGCGATCTCGGCCGCCCGGTCCAGCACGGCCGGGTCGGGGTCGTAACCGGCCGGGCCGGCGACCCGGACGTGCATCCCGGCGGTGGCCCCGCCGAGCAGGTACGAGTGCGCCATGTTGTTGGCGGCGTCGCCCAGGTACGCCAGCGTCCGGCCGGCGGTGCCGCCACAGTGCTCCCGGACGGTGAGCAGGTCGGCCAGGAGCTGGCAGGGGTGGAACCCGTCGGTCAGCCCGTTCACCACCGGCACGTCGGCGCCGACGGCGAGCTGGGCCAGCCGGTCGTCGCCGAAGGTGCGCAGCACGATCGCGGCGACGTAGCGGCTCAGCACCCGGGCGGCGTCCACCACCGACTCGCCCCGGCCGAAGTGCGTGACCTGGGTGTCCACCACGATCGGGTGACCGCCCAGCTCGGCGATGCCGACGTCGAAGGAGAGCCGGGTACGCAGGCTCGGCTTGTCGAAGAGCACCGCCACCGCCCGGGGGCCGGCGAGTGGGCGCAGCGCGTAACGATCCGCCTTCATCCGGGCGGCGAGGTCCAGCACCGCCGACTGCTCGGCCGGGCTGAGGTCGTCGTCGCGCAGGAAGTGCCGGGGCATCAGTCCACCCCTCCGGTCGGGTCGGCGCCGCCCGCCGCCTCCGCCACGGCCGGCGCTTCCAGGGGGCCCGGGGTCGCCGCGTCCAGCGCCGCCGGCAGGGCGGCGAGGAAGGCGTCGGCCTGGTCCATGCCGAGGATCAGCGGCGGGGCCAGTCGGATCGTGCCCGGCTGCACCGGGTTGGTGAGGAAGCCGGCGTCCCGCAGCACTCCGGCGGTCGCGGCGGCGGCCGGCGCCCGCAGCGCGATGCCGAGCAGCAGCCCGCTGCCACGCACCTCGGCGACCAGCGGGTGCTCCAGCGCCTCCACGCCGCGCCGGATCCGCTCGCCGACCCGCTTGACGTGGTCGAGCAGCCCCTCGTTGGCGATCGTGGAGATGACGGCGAGGGCGGCGGCGCAGCTCACCGGGTTGCCGCCGAAGGTGGTGCCGTGGGCGCCCGGCCGGAGCAGCTCGGCCGCCTCGCCGAAGGCCAGGCAGGCGCCGATCGGCAGCCCGCCGCCGAGGCCCTTGGCCAGGGTGATCAGGTCCGGCTCGATGCCGTCGGCCTGGTGCGCGAACCAGTGCCCCGTCCGGCCGATCCCGGTCTGCACCTCGTCGAGCGCGAGCAGGGCGCCGTGCTCGGCGGTGATCCGCCGGGCGGCGGCTAGGTAGCCGGGAGGCGGGACGACCACGCCGCTCTCGCCCTGCATCGGCTCCAGGATCACCATCGCGGTCTCGCCGGTGACCGCCGCGGCCAGCGCCTCCACGTCGCCGTACGGGACGTGGGTCACCGCGCCGGGCAGCGGGCGGAACGGGTCGGCCTTGGCCGGCTGCCCGGTGAGCGCCAGCGCACCCATGGTGCGGCCGTGGAAGCCGCCGTCGGTGGCGACCACCCGGCTCCGCCCGGTGAGCCGGGAGAGCTTGAAGGCGGCCTCGTTGGCCTCGGCACCGGAGTTGGCGAAGAAGACCCGGCCGGCCCGGCCGACCAGGGCCAGCAGCAGCTCGGCGAGGGCCACCGGCGGCTCGGCGACGAAGAGGTTGGAGACGTGCCCGAGGGTGGCGACCTGCCGGGACACCGCCTCGACCACCGCTGGGTGGCCGTGCCCGAGCGTGTTGACCGCGATGCCGCCGACCAGGTCGACGTACTCCCGGCCCGCCTCGTCGGTCACCACCGCGCCGCTGCCCCGGACCAGCGCGAGCTGCGGGGTGCCGTAGTTGTCCATCATGGACTGCGTCCAGCGGTCGACCAGGGTCGAGGTCATGACCGGACCGCCCCCGGCTCGGGAACCACCATGGTGCCGAATCCTTCCGACGTGAAAACTTCCAGCAGGGTCGAGTGCGCCACCCGCCCGTCCACCACGTGCGCCGCCGGCACTCCACCGCTGACCGCCCGCAGGCAGGCCTCCATCTTCGGCACCATGCCCGACTCCAGCTTGGGCAGCAGCTCGGCGAGCTCCCCGATCGTGATCTCCGAGACCAGGCTGTCGGTGTCCGGCCAGTCGGCGTAGAGGCCGGGCACGTCGGTCAGTACGACGAGCTTGCGGGCCTGCAGCGCGACGGCGAGCGCGGCGGCGGCGGTGTCGGAGTTGAGGTTGTGCAGCACCCCGTCGACGTCCGGCGCGACGGTCGAGATCACCGGGATCCGGCCGGCCGAGATCAGGTCGGCGACGGCGGAGACGTGCACCTCTTCCACGTCACCGACCTGGCCGATGTCGACCGGCTCGCCGTCCACGTACGCGGGCCGGCGGACCGCCGTGAAGAGCCGGGCGTCCTCGCCGGAGAGCCCGACCGCGAACGGGCCGTACTCGTTGATCATGCCGACGAGTTCCCGGCCCACCTGGCCGACCAGCACCATCCGGACCACGTCCATCGCCTCGGGCGTGGTCACCCGCAGCCCGCCCTTGAACTCGCTGGCGATGCCGAGCCGGCGCAGCATGGCGGAGATCTGCGGACCGCCGCCGTGCACCACCACCGGCCGCAGCCCGGCGTAGCGCAGGAAGACCATGTCGGCGGCGAACGCCCGCTGCAACTCCGGCTCGATCATGGCGTTGCCGCCGTACTTCACCACCACCGTGGAGCCGGAGAAGCGTTCCAGCCACGGCAGCGCCTCGATGAGGGTGGCCGCCTTCCGCTGCGCCTCGGTCAGGTCGCGGGTCAGCATCATGTGGAGTACGCCGAGTTCTCGTGCACGTACGCGTGCGACAGGTCGTTGGTCCAGACCGTCGCCTCCGCCGGGCCGGCGTGCAGGTCGATCCGGATCGTCACCTGCCGGCCGGAGAGCTCGACCTTGGCCCGGTCCTCGGCGGCGGCCCCGGAGCGGCAGACCCAGACGCCGTTGACCGCCACGTCCAGGGCGTCCGGTTCGAAGGCCGCGCCGGTGGTGCCGACGGCGGCGAGGATCCGGCCCCAGTTCGGGTCGTTGCCGAAGATCGCGGTCTTGACCAGGTTGTTCCGGGCCACCGAGCGGCCGACCTCGACGGCGTCGTCCTCGTCGGCGGCCCCGACCACCTCGATCGCGATCTCCTTGCTGGCACCCTCGGCGTCGGAGACCAGTTGCCGGGCCAGCAGCCGGCACGCCTCGGTGACCGCGTCGGTCAGCTCGGCCTGGCCCGGCGCGATCCCGGAGGCCCCGCTGGCCAGCAGCAGCACCGTGTCGTTGGTGGAGAGGCAGCCGTCCGAGTCGACCCGCTCGAAGCTGACCCGGCAGGCCGCCCGGAGCGCCTCGTCGAGCATGGCCGGCCCGACGACCGCGTCGGTGGTGACCACGCAGAGCATGGTGGCCAGGGCCGGCGCGAGCATCCCGGCGCCCTTGGCCATCCCGCCGACCGTCCAGCCGTCGCCGGCCACCACGACCGTCTTCGAGCGGGTGTCGGTGGTCATGATCGCCTCGGCGGCCGCCGGTCCACCCTCGGCGGAGAGCCCTGCCACCGCCGTGGTCACCCCCGGCAGCAGCCGGTCCATCGGCAACCGCTCCCCGATCAGGCCCGTCGAGCAGATCGCCACCTCGCCGGCGCCGACCTCCGGCCCGCCGCCGGTGGCGGCGGAGAGGGTCACGGCGGCGTGCTCGGCGGTGGCGTGGGTGTCCTGGAAACCCGGCGCACCGGTGCAGGCGTTGGCGCCACCGGAGTTGAGCACCACCGCCCTGACCAGACCGGCCCGGAGCACCTGCTGGCTCCAGAGCACCGGCGCCGCCTTGACCCGGTTGGCCGTGAAGACGCCGGCCGCCGCCGTCTCCGGCCCGTCGTTGACCACCAGCGCGACGTCCGGCGCACCGCCGGACTTGAGCCCGGCGGCCACTCCGGCCGCCCGGAAACCGCGGGGCGCGGTGACGCTCACGCCGTCCCTCCCTGGTCGTCGGCTGTTCCGTTGATCGTGCCCGCGCCTGCCACCCGGGCGGGTCGGGGTGCCCGGCCGGTCACGGTGCGACCCCGTGCACGGAGAGCCCGGTGGTCTCGGGCAACCCGAGCATGAGGTTGGCGCACTGCACCGCCTGGCCGGCCGCGCCCTTACCGAGATTGTCGATGGCGCTGACCACGATCAGGCGACCGGAGTCGACGTCGACGGTGGCCTGGAGGTGGCAGGAGTTTCCGCCCAGCGTGGCGGCGGTGTGCGGCCACCGCCCCTCGGGCAGGACGTGCACGAACGGCGCGTCCGCGTACGCCCGGGTCAGCACCGCGCGCGGGTCGACCGCGGCGCCACCGACCGGCAGTGCGGTGACGGTGGCCAGGATGCCGCGCGGCATCGGAGCCAGCACCGGGGTGAAAGATAGCCCGGTCGCCCCGCTCGCCTGCTTGATCTCCGGCACGTGCTGGTGTGCGCCGACCTTGTAGGGCGAGAGGTCGCCCATCACCTCGCTGCCCAGCAGGTGCGGCTTTGCCGACCGGCCGGCCCCGGAGGTGCCGGAGGCGGCCACCACCACCACGTCGTGCGGGGCGGCCACCCCGGCGGCGAGCAGCGGGGCCAGGGCCAGGATGGTGGTCACCGCGTAGCAGCCGGTGGCGGCGACCCGGGTGGCGGCGGCGATCGCCGCCCGCTGGCCGGGCAGCTCCGGCAGCCCGTAGGTCCAGGCGCCCGCGTGGGCGCCGCCGTAGTAGCGGGTCCAGGCGGCGGCGTCGGTGAGCCGGTGGTCGGCACCCAGGTCGACCAGGCGGAGCCCGTCCGGCAGGGCGGCGGCCAGCGCCGCCGACTCGCCGTGCGGCAGGGCCAGGAAGACCAGGTCCGCGTCGGCGAGCACCGCCGGCTCGGTCCGGCCGAACACCAGGTCGAGGCCGGTGAGCTGCGGGTGTACGGCCGCGACCGGCAGACCGGCCTGGCTGTGTGCGGTTGCGGCGACGAGATCGAGCTCGGGGTGCCCGGCGATCAGCCGGAGCAGCTCGCCGCCCGCGTAGCCACTCGCACCGGCGACCGCAACCCGGATACCCATACTCACCTCCGCATTTCTATGCAGCACACGGTACAGCCGTCCGGCGACGATTGCAAGGCTATGGCACGCGGAATGATCAACCGGCTCCCGGGGCCGTCCTGACCGGCGGCCTGGGCGCCTGGAATCCGGGGCGGGAAGCTGGGCATCCGTCCGCCGGGCGGCGGGAGCCTACGGGCTCCCGCCGCCCGACGCCGACGGCAGTGCCGACGCCCAGGGGCCTCCGCCGCGAGGCGGCCTCCGGCCGACGGCGTCGGCGAACCGCCGGTCGCGCGGTCAGCTCAGCGAGCCGAGGTACTCCGGATTCGCGTCCAGCCACGCGTCGACGGCCTTGGCCTCGTCGTCCTTGTGGACGTTGAACATCAGGTCCTCGAGCGAGCCGAGCTGCTGACTGTCCATCGTGAACTTCTTCAGCATCGCCGTCACCTCGGGGAAGTCCTCACCGAACCCGGCACGGGCCAGCGTGGTGACCTCCTCGGCCTGCCCGAGCGTGCCCTTCGGATCCGCCAGGTCCTTCAACTCGTACTTCGCGTAGGCCCAGTGCGGGTGCCAGAGCGTCACCACGATCGGCTCCTTGCCGGCGATGGCACGGTCGAGGGCGGCCAGCATCGCCGGGGTGGACGACGTCCTGAGGTCCATCACGTCGGTCAGGCCGTACTCGGGAATGACCTTGTCCTGGGTGGCGGCGGTGAGTCCGGCACCCGGCTCGATGCCGATGATCTCGCCGTCGAACGTCTCCGCCTGAGCCGCCAGGTCTTCCAGCGAGTCGACTCCGTCGACGTACTGCGGGACGGCGATGCTCAGGCTGGCGTTGTCGTACCAGACACCGATTTTCTCGAGCTTGTCGCCGTACTGCTCCCAGTAGGCGGCGTGGGTCTGCGGCAGCCAGCCGTCCAGGAACAGGTCGATGTCACCCTTGGCCAGGCCACCGTAGACGAGACCGGCTTCGAGATTCTTGAGCTCGACCTCGAATCCCTTGTCCTCCAGGATCCTCTGCCACAGGTTGGAGGCGGCGATGGCCTCGTCCCATGCCATGTAGCCGATGATGATCTTCTTGGAGTCCCCGGTCGAGCCGGAGTCGTCGGCATCGCTGCCGCAGGCGGCGGCGCCCAACGCCAGTGCGGCCGCGGCCGCCAGCGCGATGCCGCGTCTCAAGGTCTTGCTCCACATGGTGTTTCCTTCCTTGTTACCGAGACACCGGCAGAACTCGCGAACGGCGAGGCAGGGTGCCGGCACCGGACCTCCCTGCGGGTCGGGACGGTGCGCGGGTCCGGAGTGGGGCTCAGGCCCGCTGTGTGGCGCGTTCCGCCCTGGCCAGGGCGGAACGCGCACCGATCGAGTCGGTGAGCCGGTCGAGGAGCACCGCGAGGATCACCACGGCGATGCCCCCCTCGAATCCCTGGCCGACCTGCACCCGGGAAAGCGAAAGCATGATCACGTCACCCAGGCCGCCGGCACCGACCATGCCGGCGATGACCACCATCGACAGCGCCAGCATGATGACCTGGTTGACACCGGTCATGATCGTCGGCAACGCCAGGGGCAACTTCGTCCGCAGCAGGATCATCGACGGCGACGCCCCGAACGCCTCACCTGCCTCCACCACCTCGCGGTCCACCTGGCGCAGGCCCAGTTCGGTGAGGCGGACACCGGGCGGCATGCTGAACACCACCGTGGCCAGCACCCCCGGCACGGTACCGATACCGAAGAAGAAGATGGCCGGAATCAGATAGACGAACGCCGGCAGGGTCTGCATCAGGTCCAGCACCGGCCGGGCCACCGCCGACGCGCGCCGGTTCTCCGCCACGAAGATGCCGGTCGGCACCGCGAACAGCAGCGACAGGGCGCTTGCGACCATGACCTGGGCGAGGGTGTGCATGGTCTCGTCCCAGTAGGGCATCCCCGCCACGAGTCCGAGCCCGACCGCCGTACCGAGCCCGAACTTCCAGCCGCGCAGCCACCAGCCGAGGGCGGCAAAGAGCACCACCACGACGATCGCCGGCGGCGCGGTCAGCAGGTCGACCAGCGGGTCGACCAGCGATTCGACGAAGCTGGCGATGGCGTCGAAGAGCGGTCCCAGCTGTCTGGTGGCCCAGTCGACCACATCTTCGGTCCAGTCCCCCACCGGGACGTAGGGCAGCACGTCGTCCAGGGGAGTGTCGACCACTGTCATACCGGTTCTCCCTTCGGCTCCGTCGCGACGGCTCCGCCGACCTCCTTCGGCAGCCCGGAATCTTCCGGCGGACCGGACTCCGACCCGGCGGAGCTGGCCGCGCCGACACTGCCGAGCGCATTGAGCAGGGTGATCCGGGGAATCACGCCCGCCAGCCGTCCCTCATCGTCGACCACGGCCACCGGATACGTACTCGCCGCGCACGCACCGAAGAGGTCCGCGACCGGAGTGTCGCCCGGCACCGACCGGACGTGCTCCGTCGAGACAACGTCGCCGAGGTCCTTGTGCCCCTCCCGGACCGCTCGATCGACCAGGTCCTCGGTGACCGCACCGAGGAAGCGCTTGGCACGTCCGGTGACGTACACGGCCGAGGTCTGCGTCTCCCGCAGCGCCCGTGCCGCAACCCGAGGGCCGGCGTTCACGTCCACCACGTTCAGCGGTTTCTCCATCACCGACGACGCGGTGAGGATCCGGGTCCGGTCCACGTCCGCCACGAACTGGGCGACGTAGTCGTTGGACGGGTCGGTGAGAATTTCTTCGGCGGTGCCGATCTGGACTATCCGGCCGTCCCGCATGACGGCGATTCGATCGCCTAGCCGCATGGCTTCGTTGAGGTCGTGGGTGATGAAGATGATGGTCTTGCCGAGTGCGGCCTGCAGTTCCAGGAGCTGGTCCTGGACCTCACGACGGATCAGCGGGTCGAGTGCGGAGAATGCCTCGTCCATCAGCATGATGTCGGTGCCCGCGGCGAGGGCGCGGGCGAGACCGACCCGCTGGCGCATGCCGCCGGAGAGTTCCTGCGGAAGTTTGTCCTGCCAGCTCTCCAGCCCGACCATCCGCAGCGCGTCCATCGCCCGTTCACGGCGCTCGGCACGGGGGCGCCCCGCCGCTTCGAGCGCGTAACCCGCGTTTTCCCACACACTCCGGTGTGGCAGGAGCGCGAAGTGCTGGAACACCATGCTGATCTTTTCGCGGCGCAGCTTGCGCAGTGCGGCCGGCTTCAGCCTGGTCAGGTCGACACCGTCGATCTCGACGCTGCCGTGTGTGGGCCGCACCAGCCCGTTGAGCATCCGGATGAGGGTCGACTTTCCCGACCCGGAGAGGCCCATCACGACGAAGATCTCTCCCCGTCGGACCTCGAAATTCGCGTCGATCACCGCAGCGGTCACGGGGAGGTCCGCCAGTACCTCGTCGCGGTGGGCACCGTCGGCGAGGCGCCGGACCGCCGTTTCAGCCCCGTGACCGAAGACCTTGTAGAGGGATTTCACTGCTAACGCGGACACGATCTCCGTTCCGGTGAGCGCGGACGCCGGCGATCCACCGCTGACGCGCCGTCTCGACTCTCATCGCTGGGCATCAGGCCGGTGAGCTGCCATTGCTTGGCAGTCCCCCCGCCCGAATCGGGTCGTCGGCGACCTTACCTGAGAGCCACTTAGCAGGGCCAATTCAAGATCACATCTGGATATCGATACGTGGGCGCCGGCAGGCGGAGTCCGGCGATATCGGGTGGCGGAAGGCGGCAAAAACCGGCCGCCGGGCAGAGAGGATGAAAGACGTAACGGAGAGTGCCTCTCCGGGCAAGCTGCGGACACGACGACAGGAAAAGACCCACACAAGAGTGGTGGCCGCCACACGGGATGTGGCGGCCACCATCCGGACGGGTACGGTCAGGCGCCCCGGAGCACCGCACCGAACCGGCGGGCGGCCTCGGCCACCGCCGCGTCCCGGGCGGCCACCGCCTCCTCACCAGTCAGCGTCCGGTCCGGCGCCCGGAACACCAGCTTGTACGCCAGCGACCGGCGCCCCTCGCCCAACTGCTCCGAGGCGTAGACGTCGAAGAGCCGGACCGACTCCAGCAGCTCACCGGCGCCCTCGGCCAGCGCCCGGCGCACCTCGTCGGCCGGTACGCCGGCATCCAGCACCAGCGCCACGTCGATCAGTGCGGGCGGGTAGTTGGAGATCCGGGGCGCCGGCACGACCGGGGCGGCCGGCAGGGCGTCGAGATCGAGTTCGAGCGCGCTGGTCCGGGACGGCAGCTCCAGGTTGGCCAGTGCCGCCGGGTGCAGTTCACCGGCGTGCCCGACGGCCACGTCGTCGACCCGGAACTCGGCACACCGGCCCGGGTGCCAGGGGGCATGCTCCGCCTGCCGGACCACGATCCGGTCCGCCGGAATTCCGGCGGCGGCCAGGACCATCCGCCCCGCCTGCACGGCGTCCGCCCAGCCGGCCGGGCGGCCCGCCCCCCACCAGCCGGCCGGTTCCACCTCGCCGGAGAGGACGGCGGCGACCCGCCACGGCTGGTGCGGCAGCACCGCGTCGGCGGCCCGGAACTCCTCGTCGCTGGGGCGGTGCTCGACGCCCATCGCCGGCGGTGGGCCGCTCCGGGCCCGGGGCTCGAAGACCATACCGATCTCGTAGAGGGCCAGGTCCCGGTGGCCCCGGCCGAGGTTGCGACGCAGCGTGCCGAGCAGGGTGCCGAGCAGCGTGGTCCGCATCAGCGGCTCCGTCTCGGCCAGCGGGTTCGCCAGCCGTACGGCGATGCGGCGCGGGTCGTCGGCGGGCAGGCCGAGCCGGTCGAAGAGTTCCGCCGCGACGAACGGCGGGGAGAGCACCTCGACGTAGCCGTTCTCGGCCAGCGTCCGGCTCACCGAGCGGCGCCGACGCTGCTCGGGGGTGAGGCCCCGGCCGGGCGGTGCGACCGGTAGCACCGAGGGCACCTTGTCGTAGCCGTCCAGCCGGATCACCTCCTCGACCAGGTCCGCCGGGTCGGTGAGGTCCGGCCGCCAGGTCGGCGGGGTGACCACCAGCGTCTCCGGTCCGCTCGCGTGCCGGCCGCCCGAGCCGTTGCCGCCGCCGGCCCGCCCGCCGCCGGCCCGCCCGTTGCCGGCCGCACCGTGACCGTTGCCGGCGACGCTACGTCCGCCGTCGACCGCGACCGCGCAGCCGACCCGCTCCAGCAGCGCGACCGTCCGCGTCGTCTGGTACGGCACACCGGCGCGCCGGGCCGGCAGGTCCGCGTCGATCACGATCCGGCTCGGCGGGTCGACGTGGTCGATGTCGAGCACCTCGGCACCGGCGGTGCCACCGCCGTACGTCGTCAGCAGCTCGACCGCCCGTGCCAGGGCGACCAGCGGCAGTGCCGGGTCGACACCGCGCTCCCAACGCTTGGCCGCCTCGCTGAAGAGCCGGTGCCGGCGGGCGGTCCGGCCGACCACCACCGGGTCCCAGTGCGCCGCCTCGAAGAGCACGTTGACAGTGCTCTCGGCGACCTCGCTGGTCTCGCCGCCCATCACGGCGGCGAGCGAGATCGGCACCCCGCCGTCCCCGGCGGCCGAGCCGGGCAGTCCGGCGTCGCAGATCACCAGGTCCTCGGGGTCGAGCGCCCGGTCGACGCCGTCCAGGGTGGTCAGCCGCTCTCCCGGCGCCGCCCGGCGCACCACCAGCTCGCCCCGGAGCGCGTCCAGGTCGAAGGCGTGCATCGGCTGGCCCAGCTCCAGCATCAGGTAGTTGGTGATGTCGACCGGCAGCGAGATGGTCCGGATGCCGGCGTGGGTCAGCCGGCGCCGCATCCAGACCGGCGACTCGGCGGCCGGGTCGACTCCCCGGACCACCCGGGCGGCGAACCGGTCACAGCCGACGGTGTCGACGACCCGCACCGGGTACGCCGGCTCCGGCGTCGCCCCGGGCGCGGGCGCCAGACCCGGATCCCGGAACGGCACCTCGAAGGCGTGCGACAGCTCCCGGGCCAGGCCGCGCACGGACATCGCGTACCCCCGGTCCGGGGTGATCTCGACCTCGACGACCACGTCGTCGAGCCCGACCACCGGCCGTGCGTCGTCGCCGGGCTTGGCCGGCACGTCCTCGGGCAGCACCAGGATGCCGGCGTGGTCGTCGCCGATCCCCAGCTCGCGGACCGAGCAGATCATCCCGTTGGAGTTCCGCCCGTACGTCTTCCGGGCGCCGATCGCGAAGCCGCCCGGCAGTACGCCGCCGGGGAGGATCACCACCACCCGGTCACCGACCGCGAAGTTGGTCGCCCCGCAGACGATCTCCTGCGGCTCGCCGCTGCCGTTCGCGGCTCCCACGTCGACCCGGCAGAACCGGATCGGCTTCTTGAAGCCGGTCAGCTCCTCGATCTCGAGCACCTCGCCGACCACCAGCGGACCGCTGACGGTGCCCCGCAGGTCCACGACGGACTCGACCTCGATGCCGAGGTTGACCAGGGCCTGGTCCAGCTCCTCGGTGCTCAGCTCGGCAGGCAGCTCGACGTGCTCGCGCAGCCAGGAAACAGGAATTCGCATGACTCAGACCACCGCATCCGTCGCGTCGTCCAGCAGGACCAGGTCGTTCACCAGGATCACGTCGTTCACCAGGATCACGTCGTTCACCATCCCGCTCACACCTCGACCCCGAACGCGCGGGTGAACCGCACGTCGCCCTCGGCCATGTCGCGCATGTCGCCGATGCCGTGCCGGAACATCAGGGTGCGCTCGATGCCCATCCCGAAGGCGAATCCGGAGTAGACGTCCGGGTCGATCCCGCAGGCGCGCAGCACCCGGGGGTTGACCATGCCGCAGCCGCCCCACTCGACCCAGCGCGGGCCGTCGCGGTGCGCGGCGAACCAGACGTCGAACTCGCCGGACGGCTCGGTGAACGGGAAGTAGTGCGGCCGCCACCGGGTCCGCGCCTCGGCCCCGAACATCGCCTTCGCCAGGTGGTCCAGGGTGCCGCGCAGGTGCGCCATGGTGATCCCCTCGTCCACCACCAGCCCCTCGACCTGGTGGAAGACGGGGCTGTGCGTGGCGTCCAGCTCGTCGGTCCGGTAGACCCGGCCGGGGCAGACGACGTAGATCGGCGGCTTGCGCGCCAGCATCGTCCGGGCCTGCACCGGCGAGGTGTGCGTCCGCAGCACCAGTCCCGGCAGGTCCAGATAGAACGTGTCCATGGTGCCCCGGGCCGGATGGTCCGGCGGAATGTTCAGCGCGTCGAAGTTGGTCCACTCCAACTCGACCTCGGGGCCCTCGGCGATCTCGTAGCCCATCCCGACGAAGAGGTCGCCGATCCGCTCCGCCAGGGTGCTGATCGGGTGCCGGGCGCCGCGCGGCCGCCGGTCGTAGGGGAGGGTGACGTCCACCCGCTCCTCGGCGAGGATCCGCTCCGCCTGCGCGGCCTGCACCACGGCCAACCGCTGCGCGTAGGCGTCCTCGATCGACCGGCGTGCCTCGTTGACCCGCTTGCCGGCGTCGGACTTGGCGGCCGGCGGCAGGGCGCCGATCTCCCGACGGGCCAGCGAGACCGGCGACCGGTCACCGAGGTGCGCCCGGCGCAGCTCGGCGAGGCGCTCCGGCTCGGTCGCGGTGTCGAACGCGGCCGTCGCGTCGGCCACCGCCGCCGCCAGCGCGTCCGGGTCGAGCAGGGCGACCTGTTTCGGGTCGTACGGGTCGTTGCGGTACGTCATGACGTGCGGTTGCTCCCTCTGCGTGGCGGGCGGTGCTCCCCGCTCGGCGTCGAATGTCCCGCCGGGCCGCGCGGGCTGCCCTCCGGCACCGCGCCGGCCGTCCGGGTCGGTGCACCCACGGGTGGCGGGTGCGACCGGGCGTGCGTGGCCGGTGCGCGGCGGGGCGCACCGGCGACGCCGTGGACAGGTCGGTGGGCGGCCCTGCCGGGCGGCTCCCAGAGTCTACGGAGGTGCGGCCGGGCCGAGACGTGCGGCTGGGCCGCAGCCCGCCGGTCGGAGGTGCGCAGGGAGGAGGTCGGAGTCAGCCCTGCCGCCCGCCGCCACCGGCGGGCTGGCTAAACGAGCGGCGTCGCGCGTCGCGGACGCCACACTTCCCGGACTCGGTCATCGGGTCGACAACTCCCTGGTCGGTTCTGCTGCCCCGGGCTCCATCATGCGCTCCGCGCCGCTGGGCGGGCGCCCCCGGGCCGCAGGGCTCTGGCCGAAGCGTACAGGCAGACCGCGGCGGCGGCAGCCAGGTTGAGGCTCTCGGCCCGGCCGTGCAGTGGCACGCGTACCCGGGCGTCGGCGGCCTCGGCCAGCTCCGCCGGCAGGCCGTGCGCCTCGGAACCGAAGAGCCAGGCGGTGGGCCGGGCCAGGCCGCCCGCGTCGGCGAGGTCGTCCAGGTCGGTCTCGCCGTGGCCGGAGGCGGCCAGCACCGTCAGCCCGGCCGTGCGCAGCTCGGCCACGACCGGCGCCGGGTCGGCGGCCCGGACCAGGTCGAGGTGGAAGAGGCTGCCGGCGGTGGCGCGTACGCACTTGCCGTTGTAGGGGTCGACCGCCTCCCCGGCGAAGATCACCGCCCCGGCTCCGGCGGCGTCGGCGGTGCGCAGCACGGTGCCGGCGTTGCCCGGGTCGCGGATCTCGGCGAGCGCGGCGACGAGCCGGGGACGCCGGTCCAGCGCGGTGCGGAGCGGCAGGTCGAACTGGACGCAGAGTGCGACGATGCCCTGCGGCGCCATGGTCTCGGTCACGGCCGCGAGCGCCTCGTCGGTCAGCCGGGAGACCGGCACATTGGCCCGGGCGGCGGTGCCGGCGAGGTCGGCGTACCGGTCGAGGGCCGCCGGGGTGCCGAAGAGCTCGACCACCACGTCGGGCGCGGCCAGCGCCTCGCGGACGGCCTGCGGCCCCTCGGCCAGGAAACGCCGGCTGCCGTCCCGGTCCCGGCGCCGGTGCAGCCGCCGGGCCGCGACGATTCGCGGGGTACGCGGGGTGAAGAGCTGATCCGCGTCCTGGACATGGTCGAGGCGCCCCGCCTGCGGGTTCACCGTCATGCGGGACGCCTCAATCGGATGTCGCGGTGGTCAGGCGGCCTGGGCCGACGCGCCACCGGTGCCCTCGGCCGCCACGGCGGCGCGGGCGACCTCGACGATGGCCGCGAAGGCCGTCGGGTCGTTGACGGCGAGGTCGGCGAGGATCTTGCGGTCGACCTCGACGCCGGCCAGCTTCAGGCCCTGGATGAGCCGGTTGTAGGTCATCCCGTTGGCGCGGGCCGCCGCGTTGATCCGGGTGATCCAGAGCTGCCGGAAGTCGCCCTTGCGGTCGCGCCGGTCCCGGTAGGCGTACTGCATCGAGTGCAGCACCTGCTCCTTGGCCTTGCGGTAGAGCCGGGACCGCTGGCCGCGGTAACCGCTGGCGGTCTCCAGCAGCGTACGGCGCTTCTTCTGGGCGTTAACTGACCGCTTGACGCGTGCCATCTCAACTACTCCTTCAGGTCAAGAGGCGCGCGTCAGCGGCCCAACAGCTTCTTGATTCGCTTCACGTCGGCCTTGGCCACCTCGACCGTGCCGGTGAGCCGGCGGGTAAGGGTGGAGGGCTTCTTCTCCAGGTTGTGCCGGAGGCCGGCCTGCTGGCGGACGATCCTGCCCTTGCCGGTCACTTTGACCCGCTTGCCCATCCCGGTGTGGCTCTTCATCTTCGGCATTGTGGTGCGTCTCTCCCCTGTTACTCGCCGGTGGTTCCGGCGGGTCCGGCCGGGCCGGGTGTCGGTCCGGCAGCCGGCGACGCCTCCGCGGCACCGGCCTCCCGCTCGCGGGGCGAGCCGGCCCGAGCCGCCGTGGCGGCGGCCTTGGTGGCCCGGTGCGGAGCCAGGACCATGATCATGTTACGGCCGTCCTGCTTCGGAGCGGCCTCGACGTACCCCAGTTCCGAGATCTCGGACTCGAGTCGGCGCAGGAGCCGGTAACCCAGCTCCGGTCGGCTCTGCTCGCGACCGCGGAACATGATCGTCACCTTGACCTTGTCCCCGGCCTTGAGGAACCGCACCACGTGACCCTTCTTGGTCTCGTAGTCGTGCGGATCGATCTTCGGCCGGAGCTTCATTTCCTTGATGACGGTCTGTTGCTGGTTACGCCTGGCTTCGCGCGCCTTGAGTGCGGACTCGTACTTGTATTTGCCGAAGTCCATGAGCTTGCACACCGGCGGGCGCGCCATGGGCGCAACCTCGACCAGGTCCAGGTCGACGTCCGCGGCCAGCTGCAGGGCGCGCTCCAGTGGGACGATGCCCACCTGCTCGCCCTCAGGGCCGACCAGTCGGACCTCACGTGCCCGGATCTGCTCGTTCACGCGTGGTTCGACGCTGATGTGGCCTCCTCGTGGTGATCCTCACCGGCCGCGCGTCAGCGGTGGCCGGTCCTGATGTCTTCGACCCAAAGCAGAAGGCCCTGGCGCATGCCAGGGCCCGCTCGACCGGTCAGCGGCGATCGACGATCGCACCCGGCACGGCGAACCGAACCGGTGACCGGACCCGGCCGCCGGATGGGGCGACTCGGGTGGGAGCAGGCGCTCCGCTTCGTGGACTGTCACCGGGCAACGCCCGAGACAGTGGTCGACTACTAAAGATTAGCAGGTCAGCCCGCAGGATGCCAAAACGGGCACGCCGGGGCGGCCCGGCGGTTCCACCCGACGATTCCACCCGGTCAGCCGTCGGCCGGTGGCCGGGCCTCCCCCGGGGCCGATCGTCCGGCTTCCACCTGCGGCGAGAGTCGGCCCGCGCCCTGTCCGGCCGGCTGCGCTGCCGCGTGCAGGGCGCGGAGCGCGCGTACCCCGTCCACCGCCAGCTCCCGGTCCACCACCTGCAGGGCCAGCACCGGCACCAGGTCGTCGTCGTGCAACTCCAGGCTGGCCCAGGCCGAGCCCCGGTCGAAGCGCACCGTCCGGACCACGTTCCAGGGCAGGTCGTACGCGCCGAGCACGTTGCGCACCCGGACCCCGCGCGCGTCGGCCTCCACCCGGGGCCGGGTGAAGAGCAGCACCACGAGCGCACCCAGCACGCCGAGCCCGATCATCGCGAGCCGGTCGCCGCGCTGGAAGGTGGCCGCACCGGTGCCGGTCGAGCCGCTGAGCCCGATGCTGAGCAGGGCGAACATCACCACCAGCGCCGGGGCCAGGATCCAGCAGACCACCCGGATGCGCCGCGGACGCACCCGCACCACGCCCACCTCACGGAGGGCAGCGGAATCACTCACGCCCCCCAGTCTGCCAGACCGTAAGGAAGGGCCCCCGCTTATCGTTTTCTGCATAGGAAGGGCCCCCGGTTAACCATGATCGACCGACGTCAGGTGGCCGCCGGGGTGCCGCGGGTGGCCCGGCCGGAGACGAAGACGGCGAGCAGGGTGAGCACCGCGCCGGCCAGCACCGCCAGGCTCGCGCCGGGTCCACCCGGGCGCAGGTCGAGCAGGAGCGCCCCACCCAACTGCCCGGCGACCAGGGCCAGGCCGGTGCGGAGCAGTCCCATCGACCGGATCCCGATCAGCATCGCGACGGTGATCGACACCCCGAGCGGACCGCCGACGTAGAGGTACCACTCGCCGGGCCAGTCCGCGGCGCCGAGCTGGGCCAGGGCGCCGGTCACCGCCGCCACCGGCAGCATCGCCGCGCTGCTCACCGTGAAGTTGACCGCCGTGGCGGCGGCCGGGTTGGCGACCGTGGAGATCCGCCCGTTCAGCGCCCCCTGGACGGCGACCAGCACGCCGCAGGCGACGCCGAGCAGGACCAGCCCCACCGCCAGCTCCCCGACCGGCCGGCCGAGCTGGGCCAGCGTCACGGCCGCGATCCCGAGCAGCGCACCGGCCAGCCGGGCGCGGGTGAGACCCAGCCGGCCCGCCGGAGCCAGCCGGGTCCGGTCGACCATCAGCCCGCCCCCGCTGTTGCCGGCGACCTGGGCGATGGTGAAGACGGCGACGCCGAGCACCGGCACGACATAGGTCGCCGAGGCGATGAAGAACGCCCCACACAACCCACCCAGGTACGTCCACCAGGGCAGCCTGGTCCGACGCAGCACGCCCAGCCCGGCACGCATCGACGGCAGCGCGACCAGGCCGAGCAGGACCAGCGCCACGCCCCCGGTGTTGTTGACCAGGGCTCCGATGACCGGATGCCCGGTCCGTTCCCCCACCTCGGCATTGGCCAGGCTCTGCGCCGCCGAGCCGACCCCGGCCAGCACGGTCACTCCGATCGCGGCCCAGCCCGGCAGTACCTTCACCGGGACACCCGGCACCCTCCGCACAGCGACACCCCGCCCGAACGCCGGGGCGGACGGGTCGCCGTTCGACCGGCTCCACGCGGCGCCGGTCCAGCTTCACAGTAAGCAGCGCCGGCCGTCAGCGATCGTGACCGAGATCGCTCCGGCCCGCCGAGACCGGCGGAACACGTCGGACGCGCAGCGGACCGCCCCGGACGGACAGCGGACCGCCCCGGAGGCGCCCTCGCCGCCGGCGCTGGCCGGAGATCGGGTACCACCTGTCCCCGCCGCGCGTGCGCGGAGGGCCGCAGCTCGCCACCCGGCTGCGCGCCCTCGACCCCGTCCCCGCCGCGCGTGCGCGGAGGGCCGACGCGGAGAATCGTGGCGTGGCGAGGCGCAGGAATCATGCGGCGGCAGCCGACGGTGCCGCCCGGCGATGCCCGTGTGGCACCGGGGCGGCGTACCCGGATTGCTGCGGCGCGTTGCACGGGGGGCGTACGGTCGCGGCGACCGCCGAGGCGCTGATGCGGAGCCGGTTCAGCGCGTACGCGGTCGGCGACGCCGGCTACCTGCTCCGGACCTGGCACTCGACCACCCGGCCGGCGCGGCTGACCCTCGACCCGGCGCACCGGTGGACCCGGCTCGACATCCTCGACACCGACCGGGGCGGGATCTTCGACACCGCCGGAACCGTCGAGTTCCGGGCCCACTACCGGCGGTCGGGTCTCCCGGGTGAGGTGCACGAACGCAGCCGGTTCGGCCGCGAGGACGGCCAGTGGCGCTATCTGGACGCCGGATAGCGACCCGGCGTCCGCAACAGCGACCCGGCGTTCCGGATCTCGATGGCGACCCACCCTGTGCCCGCCGTACGGTGAGCCGGATGGGGGCGCCGTTCCTGCCCGGACTGCGACTGTGCCGGCTCTTCTACGCCGAGGCGGTACGCCCGCTCCTCGCGCGACGGTATCCCGGCCTTCGCTACGCGGCCGCGCGCATCGGCACCGGCTCGGAGGTGCTCGGCTTCGACACCGAGCGTTCCGTCGACCACGACTGGGGGCCACGACTCACCCTCTTCCTCTCCGCCGACGACCTCGCCCGGTACGCCGGGCCGATCACGGCCATGCTGGCGGAGCGGCTGCCGAAGGAGGTCGGCGGCTGGCCGACCCACTTCGTGCCACCCGCCGGCCGGGTCCGGGTGCCGGCCGCGACCGACGGACCGGTGGCGCACCTGGTGCAGGTCACCGAGCTTGGCCGGTGGTGCGACGCGCGGCTGGGCTTCGATCCCCGGACCGGGGTGGAGACCTTCGATTGGCTGGCCACCCCCGCGCAACTGCTGGCCGAGGCGACCGGTGGTGCGGTGTTCCACGACGGTGTCGGCGAGCTGACCGCGGTCCGGGCCCGGCTCCGGTGGTACCCGGACGACGTCTGGCGCTACCTGCTCGCCTGCCAGTGGGCGCGGATCGGCCAGGAGGAGCCGTTCGTGGGCCGGGCCGCCGAGGCGGGTGCCGAGGCGGGCAGCCGGGTGGTGGCGGCCCGGCTGGTCCGGGACGTGATGCGGCTCTGCCTGCTGCTGGCCCGCCGGTACGCGCCGTACGGCAAGTGGCTGGGGAGCGCGTTCGCCGGCATCGGGGAGGCGGTGACGATCGCCGCCGCGCTGGACGAGGCGTTGACCGGGGACGCCGCGCACCGGCAGGCGGCGCTCTGTACCGCGTACGAGGCGGCCGGCGCCTGGCAGAACCGGCTCGGCCTGGCGGAGCCGGTCGACCCGGGCCGGCGGTGGTTCCACGACCGGCCGTACCCGGTCATCGGCGCCGACCGGTTCGCGACCGCGCTGCTGGCCTCGGTCACCGATCCCGGCGTCGCCGGGCTGCCGCCGGTCGGCGGCATCGACCAGTACGTGGACAGCACGCCCGTGCTCTGCCGGCCGGAGCTGACCAGGGCGCTGATGGCCACCGTGTGGCGGCAGGACGCCTCCTGACCACCTGACCCGCACCGACGGGCAAGGGATCGACTATTGCCGTTGTATATGTTTCGATCTGAACATCGAAATGTTTCATGCCCACCACCGGCGGGCCGTCCCGCCCGCCCGTACCGAGGAGTCTCCATGTCCCATCCACGTCACGTGCCGCGACGCCGTCTCGGCGTCGCGCTGGCGGCCTCCGCCCTGGCCGTCGCCGCCGGCGCCGTGGGCGTCACGGTCGCCGCTCCACCGGTCGCCGCCGCACCCTGCAACGGGTACGTGGCACTGACCTACGACGACGGGCCGAACGCCGGCACCACCAACGCGCTGCTCAACGCGCTCACCTCGGCCGGTGCCCGGGCCACCTTCTTCAACATCGGGCAACGCGTGCAGCAGAACCCCGCCCTCGCCCGGGCGCAGGTGACGGCCGGGATGTGGGTCGAGAACCACAGCTGGACCCACCCGCACATGACCCAGATGAGCGCCGCCCAGATGACCTCGGAGATCCAGCAGACCCAGCAGGCCATCCAGCAGGCGACCGGCCGGACACCCCGGCTCTTCCGGCCGCCGTACGGCGAGACGAACGCGACGCTCCGGTCGGTCGAGGCCCAGTTCGGCCTCACCGAGGTGCTGTGGAACGTGGACTCCCAGGACTGGAACGGCGCGAGCACCAGCCAGATCGTGCAGGCCGCCTCGACCCTGCAGGACGGCGGCGTCATCCTGATGCACGACGGCTACCAGACGACCATCAACGCCGTACCGCAGATCGTCGCCAACCTCGACGGCCGCGGCCTCTGCCCCGGGATGATCTCGCCGACCACCGGCCGGGCCGTGGCGCCGGACGGCACCCCGCCGACGAACCCACCCACCAACCCGCCGACGAACCCGCCCACCAACCCGCCGACGAACCCGCCCACCAACCCGCCGACGCAGGGTCCGGGTGGCTGCTCCGCCACGGTCTCGCTGAACCAGTGGAACGGCGGCTTCGTCGCCACGGTGCGGGTGACCGCCGGCTCGTCGGGCACCAACGGCTGGTCGGTGAGCATGACCCTGCCGTCCGGCGCCAGTGTGACGAATGCCTGGAACGCAAGCCGCAGCGGCAACAGTGGCGCGGTGACCTTCACCAACGTCAGCTACAACGGCCGGATTCCCGCCGGAGGCTCGACCGAGTTCGGCTTCCAGGGCACCGGCAGCGGCTCGGGCCTGACGCCCTCCTGCAGCGCCAGCTGACCCACGTCGCCGGCACCGGCAAAGGCAGCACCGGCAAAGGCAGCCCGGTGCGGAGGACGCCCGTCCTCCGCACCGGCGCGCGGCGACCGCCGGTGCCCAGGCCACCAGGTTGGCGACCCGGAACTCGCCCCGCGGGGTCGTCGATACGACGGGCTCTGGCGTAGGGAAACCGGATCCCGTCTCCCCCGTTGAACGACGACACCTCCCTACGCTCGCGCGCCCCGGCACGATCCTCCGGTCATGCCCACCCGAGCGTCCGCAGCGATGATACGCACACCGGACGTGAGGACGTCAACATCTGTGTACAGAGGTATGGCATGCTGTAAACGACTGGATTCGTCCGAGGGGAGGCCAGAGGGCTTCCGAGAGGAGGCCAGATGGCTGAGGTAGCGGGCGACGCCTGCGGCCCGGGTACGCTGGCCGGCCGCCTCGACCGGCTCTTCGACCGGATCCGCAAGCCCGACGGCACCCCGTACAGCCTGCGCGAGGTGGCGGACGCGATCACGGCACAGGGCGAGTCGATCTCCCACACCTACATCGGACAGTTGCGTACCGGTAGGAAGAGCGATCCGAACCTCAGCCACCTCCGGGCGCTGGCGAAGTTCTTCGGCGTACCCGTGGAGTATTTCACCAGTGACCGGCTGGCCGCCGACGTCGACCGGGAACTCGACCTCGCCGCCGCGTTGCAGCAGGTACGCGCCCGCACGGTCGCCCTGCGCAACTCCGTGATCCCGGAGGCGCAGTCGGCGATCGACGCCCTCACCGAGTTGCTCGGGGTGATCCGCGTCCTTGAACAGGGCAAGGCGGACGCGGATGATGGCCCGTGAATGCGTGTCGCGGTCTGGCGACAGCACGCCGCGCAGAGGGACGGTGCGCCCATGACGCTACGGCAGATCCGCCGGCGCTGTGAGCAACTCGTGCGCGGCATCCGCGTACCGGATCCGTTCGATCTCGACACCTTCATCCGCGACGTCGGCGCGGACCGGGGCCGCCCGGTCCACCTGATCGCGTTCGACCTGCCGCCCGGCGCGCCGTGCGGGCTCTGCGTCTCGACCGACGTCGCCGACTACCTCGTGGTGACCGCCGCCGCGACCGGGGTGCAGCGGGTCCACATCGCCCTGCACGAGCTGGCGCACCTACTGCTGGAACACCGGCTGCACCTGATGGACGAGGCGCAGGGCAGCCGGCAGCTCTTCCGGCACCTCGACCCGGGGGTGGTCCGGGCGATGTTCGCCCGGACCAACTACACCAGCCGGGAGGAACAGGAGGCGGAGACCCTGGCCTCACTGCTCGGGCAGCGGACCGGGCTGTGGCGGCCGCCGGCCCCACGGGCGCCGAGCGACCCGGGCGACCCACTGGTCGAGCGGCTCGGCCACTCGCTGGAGCACTAGGCTCCGGAGCACTAGGCTCGGCCCGGATGGACGGCAAGAGCGGCATCTTCCTGGTCTGCGCGACGGTCGCGTGGGTGGCGGTGGCATACAAGGTGGCGGCGCTGGCCCGCAACCCCCGCAACCTCAACCTCTGGGCGCTGACCCTCTGCATCGCCCTACCGGCGGCCGGCTTCACCATGGCCGTCCCGGCCGTCTACTCGGCGGTGAGCCGCCTCTTCGGCGTACCGAACCTGGCCTCGCTGCTGGTCTACAGTTGCATCGTCGGATACAGCTTCACCGCACTCATCATGCTCATGCTCTGGCACATGCCGGCGGCCGAGGCACTGCCCCGGGCGAAGGTGCTGGTGTTCTGCTACGGACTGGTGCTGGTCGCGATGGCGGTGCTCTTCGCCGCGAGCGGTGCCACCGTCGACGAGCCGAGCGACTTCGACGACGTCTACGGTCCCCGGCCGGTCGGCGGGACGTTCCTGCTCGTCTACGTGACCGCCTTCGCCTTCGGGCTCGGCGTGGCCGCCTGGCGCAGCCTCCAGTTCGCCGCCCGGGTCGCCCGGAGCGACGGCCGGCCCTGGCTGCGCCGGGGCCTGCGGCTGGTCGCGGTCGGCTCGATCGTCGCGCTCGGCTACTGCCTCGGCAAGGGTGGCTACGTCATCGCCGCCTGGCTCGGCACGAGGCTGCCGGCGCTGAGCGACGCCGGCACGCTCTGCGCCTGCCTCGGGGCGCTGGTGATCACCACCGGTTTCACGGTCCCGTCCTGGGGACCGCGCCTCTCCGCCGGTGTGGAGAAGATCGGCCGGGCCCGCAGCTATCTCCGGCTCTATCCCCTGTGGCACGCCATGTACGAGGCGATGCCAGAGATCGCCCTCGACCCTCCCGCGTCGCGCCGAGCCGACCTGCGGATGCTGCGCGACCTCGACTTCGCGCTCTACCGGCGGGTCATCGAGATCCGCGACGCCCGGCTGGCGCTCGCACCGTACCTGGCGCCGGTCGACGAGGCCGCCGTGCCGGCCGGTCGCGGCGACCGGCGAGACGCCGCGACCCGCGAGGCGGTCCGGCTCCGGGACGCCCTCGCCCGACTACGGGCGGCCGGCCCCGGGCCGCGACCCGCGCCGCCGACCGCCGTGGCAGGCGCCACACCTCCGGCACGGCCGCACGACGACGCCGACCTCGCCACCGATCTGGGATTCCTGGGTCGGGTCTCCTCGGCGCTGCGCCGGCTGCCGCCGGCCACGACCACCGTCGACGTCTCTTCCGGTACGCCGGTGGGAGGCTGAGCGCGGAGATGCTGCACCGGCGCGGCCGGTTCGACCGGCTACGGGAGATCCGCGAGCTCGACCCGGCCCGGGACGCCCACCGGATCTACCGGACAACCGCCCTCTGGGAGTTCCCGTTCGACGTGCGGATGGGGCTGCTGCTCGCCTTCTGGCGTACCTTCGCGGTGCCGTCGATCGCCGAGCTGCTCGCCGCGACCGGTGAGACGACGACCCGGACCGAGCGGCGCGCCGACGACACCGGCATCCTGATGTACACCCTGATCGAGCACGGCCTGGACCACCCGCTGGGCCGCGCGGCCACCCGCCGGCTCAACCACCTGCACCGCCGGTACGCCATCGACAACGACGACTACCGCTACGTACTCGGCACCTTCGTCCTCGTCGGCACCCGGTGGATCGACCGGCACGGCTGGCGCCCCCTCTGCTGCCACGAGCGGGCCGCGATCTACCACTTCTACGCCGAACTCGGCCGGCGGCTGCGGATCGCCGACATCCCACCGGACCTGGCGAGCTACGCCATCTGGTACGACGCGTTCGAGGCGGAACGGTTCGCGCCCACGGCGGCCGCCCGGCAGCTCATCACGGCCACCAAGGGACTCCTCGCCGACCTGCCCGGGCCGCTGAGACCGGTCGGTGAGCGGGTCGCCGACGCGCTGCTCGACCGCCCGGTGCGGGAGGCGGTCGGGGTGCCGCCGCCACCGTGGTGGGCCCGCGCGCTGTTGACCGCCGGGCTCGGCGCGCGTGCCGGTTACCTACGGCACGGGGCGACGCCGCGCAGGCGGCAGTACCTGGAGGGCGGGCTGCGGGCGAAGACCTACCCCGACGGGTACGACGTCGCCACGGTCGGCCCGGCGCGTCCGTACCGGGTGAACGGTCGGTGAACCGGCACACCAACGCGGCCGGTCCACTTGTACCGCCCTCGACATTGAGATATGCCTCTATGGACATGTCTCACTTGTTAGGGGATCTGCGATGAGCAATTCTCGACGGACCGCCGCAGCGGCCGGGTTCGCCCTGGCCTGCGTGGTGGCCCTCGTACCGGTGGTACACGCCCCACCGGCAAGCGCCCAGGACGGCTCGCAGTGGGCGATGGGCGGACACGACATCAGGAACACCCGGTCGAACCCGGACGAGCAGCTGCTGTCCCCGTCGACGGTGGACGACCTGGAGGTCGCCTGGACGGTCACCACCGACGGCGACGTCTCGGCCACCCCCGCCGTGGTGGACGGCGCCGTCTACTTCCCGGACTGGGGCGGGACCTTCTGGAAGGTCGACGCCGCGACCGGCGACGTGATCTGGTCCCGCTCGGTCGCCCAGCTCTCCGGAGTCGCCGACACCTTCTCCCGGACCGCTCCGGTGGTCGTCGGTGACACCGTCTACCTCGGCACCCAGGCCGGCGCCCGGCTGCTGGCCCTAAACACCGCGACCGGCGCGGTGCGCTGGAACACCCCGATGGAGACCCATCCGGACGCCATCCTCACCTCGTCGCCGGCCATCCACGACGGCATCCTCTACCAGGGCGTCTCCTCGCTGGAGTTCCTCAACGCCGGCGACCCGGCGTACGACTGCTGCACGTTCCGGGGCAGCCTGGTCGCGGTCGACGCGGCAACCGGCGAGGTGCGGTGGCAGAGTCACACCCTGCCGGACCAGGGCCCGGGTGGCGACGTCTTCAGCGGCGCCTCGGTCTGGGGCAGCACCCCGACCATCGACCCGGAGAGCAACACCGCCTACGTCGGCACCGGGCAGAACTACTCCATCCCGGCGAGCGCGCAACAGTGCCAGGCGAACGGCGGCACCCCGCAGGAGTGCCTGCCGCCGTGGAACGCCAAGGACGCCATCGTGGCGATGGACCTGACCACGGGTGAGATCAAGTGGTCGACCGGGCCGGCCCGGTTCGACGCCTGGAACCTCGCCTGCGTACCCGGCTTCCCGCCGAACAACTGCCCGAACCCGGGGCCGGACCACGACACCAGCGACGGCACCCACCTCTTCACCATCCCCGGCCCGGACGGGCAGCCCCGGAAGGCGGTCGGCGCCGGCCAGAAGAGCGGCGAGTTCTGGATGCTGGACGCGGCGACCGGAGAGATCATCTGGAGCGCGTCGGTCGGGCCGGGCTCGGTGATCGGCGGCATCGAGTGGGGCACCGCGAACGACGGCGAGCGGATCTTCTTCGCCGAGACCAACTACGACCAGGAGCCGTACCAGCTGCCGAACGGCCAGACGATCGACTACAGCTCCTTCGGCGCGCTCGACGCGGCGACCGGTGAGATCATCTGGCAGGTGCCCGAACCGCACGGCGGCCTGGCGGTCGGCCCGGCCACCACGGCGAACGGCGTCGTCTACTACGGCTCGCTCAACAACTACATGTACGCACTGGACGCCAACAACGGCAGGGTCCTCTGGGAGTACCGGGGGCAGGGCGCCTCGAACGCCGGCCCGGCCATCGTCGACGGCAGGCTCTACTGGGGCAACGGGTACGAGCGCCTCGGTCCGGTCAGCACCACGTTCTACTCCTTCGGCCTGCCGGGCGGCCCGACCACCCCGCCGACCACGCCACCCACCACTCCGCCGACGACGCCGCCCACGACGCCACCGACGACTCCGCCCACCACCCCACCGACGACGCCACCCACGACGCCGCCGACCACGGCTCCGGCCACGGCGTGCAGCGTCACCTACCGCATCGTCAGTCAGTGGCAGGGTGGCTTCCAGGGTGAGGTGACGGTCCGCGCCGGCTCCACCGCGATCAACGGCTGGACGGTCCGGTGGGCCTTCCCCAACGGGCAGCAGATCAGCCAGCTCTGGAACGGCTCCGTCACCAGCAGCGGCGCGAACGTGACAGTCCGGAACGCCAGCTACAACGGATCGCTTCCCGCGAACGGCACCACCTCGTTCGGGTTCCTCGCCAGCTGGACCGGCAGCAACTCGCCACCGGCCTCGTTCACCTGCACCAGTCCGTGAGTTGACGAGTGGGTGGGCGGGGGATCTCCCGTCCACCCACTCGACGGGTGCGCCGCGCCCCCGACCGGTGCGGCGAGTGCGCTACCGGGGCTGTCCCTGACCGTCGGAGTCCCGGTCTCCCGCGGGCGGGGCGGCGAGCAGGGTGCGGACCTCGTCGGCGTCGGGGACGCCGAGCGCCTCGAAGAGGGCAAGCGCACGTTGCCAGTACGCCCGCGCCGCCTCGGGGTCACCCAGCTCGTACCGGGTGATGCCGAGCTCGCGCAGGCTGGCCGCGACGCTGCGCCGCTCGTCGACCCGCTCGGCGACGGCCAGCGCCTCGGCCAGCCGGTCCAGCGCGTCGGCGTGCCGGCCGAGCAGTCGCAGCACCCGGCCGGTGGCCGCGAGTACCGTCGCCTGGCCGAGCGAGACGCCGAGCTGGCGGAAGAGCGCGTAGCTCCGCTCGTAGCAGGAGAGCGCCTCCGGGTACGCACCCCGGCAGTCGAAGACCTCGCCCAGGTTGTTGAGCGCGGCGGCCTGGCTGCGCAGGTTGCCGGTGCCCCGGAAGATGGCCAGGGCGGTGCGGAGGCTTCCGGCGGCCCGGTCGTACTCGCGGCGCCGCCGGTAGACCTCGCCGAGGTTGTTCAGGCTGATGCCGACGCTGTGCCGGTCACCCAGCGCCTCGCTGATCTCGATGCTGCGTTCCAGGCACTCCGCCGCCTCGTCGAGCCGGCCCAGGCTGTCGTAGACCGCGCCGAGGCCGTTCAGGCAGGCCGCCTCGCCGTCCCGGTCGCCGGCTGCCGCGTACCGGTTGAGGGCGTCGCGGAGGCAGTCCAGGGCCGCGCCGTACTCGCCGCGCACCTCGAACGCCGCGCCGAGATCCCGGCAGACGTGTGCCTCGGCGACCAGGTCGCCGGAACGGCGCGCGACCGTCCGTGCGGTGAGGTTCACCTCGACCCACTCGTTGAGATAGCCACGGACGTGGAAGAACGCGAAGAGGGCCCGGGCCAGGCTGACGGCGGCGGCCCCGGGCAGCTCCGGCGTCCGGGCCACCTGGTGTACGGCGGCGAGCAGGTGTGGCCGTTCCATCTCCAACCAGGCGAGGGCGGCGTCGACGTCGGGAAACTCCGTACCGCCGGATGCCCACTCCCCCGCGCTCGCCGGCCGGGGATCCGTCGGCCGCAGCAGCCGGAACGCCTGCCAGGTGGTTGCCGCGTACCAGCGCAGCAGGCGGCACAGCGGCGCCGGGTCCGGCGAGCCGGCGAGGGATCGGCCGAAGAGCCGCAGCAGGTCGTGCAGTCGGTACCGGCCGACCGCCGGGCTGGCCAGCAGCTGCGCGTCGACCAGCCGGTCCAGCAGCGGCTCGGCGTCCGGCTCGGGCAGGTCCAGCAGGGCCGCCACCGCCGGCAGGCCCAGCTCGGCCGCGTCGGCGCCGGCGAGCACCGGAAAGGCCAGCGCGGCGTCCCGGTCACCGGGGTCGGGGCTGTCGCGCAGGAGTTCGTACCCGATCTGGAAGCTCGACCGCACGCCCAGCTCGGCGATCCGCAGCTCGTCCAGGCGACGGCGGGCGTCGGAGAGCCGGTCGGCCAGCTCGCGCATCGGCCAGCTCGGCCGGGCGGCCAGCCGGGCGCCCGCGATGCGCAGCGCCAGCGGCAGGAAGCCGCAGGCCACGCTCACCCGCGCGGCGGCCGCCGGATCGGCGGCGACCCGGTCGGCACCGGCGAGCCGGCTGAGCAACCGGACCGCCTCGGCCGGGGCGAGGACGTCCAGCCGGAGGTGCTCGGCGCCGTCGAGGGTGGCCAGCACCCGGCGACCGGTGACGAGTACGGCGGTGTGCGGGCCGGCGGGCAGCAGCGGGCGGACCTGGCCGGCGTCGAGGGCGTTGTCCAGCACCAGCAGCAGGTGCCGCTCCGCCGTGGCCGCCCGGAAGGCGGTGCTCGCCTCGTCCACGGTGGTCAGGTCGGTGTCCCGGACGTTCAGCGCGCGCAGGAACCGGCCCAGCACCTCCAGCGGAGGCAGTGGCCGCAGCCCCGCCGTGGCGCCCCGCAGGTCGACGTAGAGCTGCCCGGCCGGGAACCGGTGCGCCAGGCGGTGTCCGAGATGGACGGCGAGCGCCGACTTGCCGACGCCGCCGGCCCCGCTGATCGCGACCACCGGGGGCGGGCGCAGCGGTGACCCGGCGGAGAGCCGGGCGTGTGCGGCGGCGACCTCCCGGTGCCGGCCGGTGAACGCCGCGATGTCCGGCGGCAGCTGCCGGGGTGCTGGCGGCGTCTCCCGAGGCGCGGGGGTCGGTTGCCGCGATGCCGGCGGCAGCGGTCGGGGTGCCGGAGGCGGTTGCCGGGGCGCCTGGGACGGCTGCCGGGGTGCGTGGGACGGTTGCCGGAGCGCCGGCGCCGTGCCGGCCACGGCCGGTGGGAGATCGTCCGGCGGTGGTGGGTCCAACGCCGGGTGGGCGGAGAGGATCTGCCGTTGCAGGCGTTGCAGCGGTGGGCCGGGCTCGACGCCCAGCTCCGTGACGAGGCGCCGGCGCAGCCGCCGGAACGTCTCCAGCGCGTCGGCCTGCCGGCCGGACCGGTAGAGCGCGAGCATCATCAGCTCGGGCAACCGCTCGCGCAGCGGCTGCTCCGCCGTTGCCGCCGCCAGGGCGGGGATCACCTCGGTGTGCTCGCCGAGCGTCAGCCGGGCCCGCGCCCACTGTTCGAGCAGCATGAAGCGCCGCTCGGTCAGGTCGGCCAGGGTCGATTCGACGGCGGTGACGTCGAGGCCGTCGAGCGGCCGGCCCCGCCAGAGCCCCAACGCCTGCTCCCACAGGTCGGCGGCGTGCGACAGCTCCCCACCGGCGGCTGCCCGCCGCCCCCGCTCCGCGAGCCGGTCGAAGAGAAGCATGTCGAGATCGTCGGCCGGTACGTCGAGCTGGTAGCCGGGTGGCCGCGCTCGCAGCCCGGTGAGCCGCAGCGAGGTGCGGAGCGTGGAGACGTGCGTACGCAGGGCGCCGGCGGCGGTCCGGGGCGGCCTGCCCGACCAGAGCGCGTCGACAAGCGTGGGGACCCCGACCGGCCGGTTGGCGTGCAGCAGCAGCACCCCGAGCAGGAGCCGTGGCTTCGCCGCGCCGAGCAGGACCGGCCGGCCGTCCACGGCGTCGACCTCGAGCGGGCCGAGAATGCGGAACCTGGCCATCGTCCCCTCCGCCGGATGCCACGCAGGGACCGGCGGAGGGGTTCACCGGTGACGGTGATCTGTCACGGGCTGGTGAGGTCGAAGGAGATGGTGGCGGTGCTGCTGCCCGGGTTCGTGACGCAGACCTGGAATATCTCGTCGGCGCCCGGTGTGAGCAGCCGGTCGATCCCGGTGCTGGTGCCGTACTGTTCGGTGCGGAGGAAGTCGGCGTTGAAGTTGCCGACCTCCGCCGTCCAGCGCACCGGCACCGTCGACGTGCCGGTCAGCCGCGCCGGCACGCTCGTCTCCAGGCCGCAGTAGCTGCCGGCCGGGCCGAGCACGGCGGTCGCCGGGCCGAAGCCGCCGACCCCGCCGCTGCCCTGAGCGAAGAAGGTGAACCGCAGCGATCCGGTCACGGTGACGCTGTTGGTGACGCAGAGCCGGTAATAGAACGTGCCCGGCCAGCTCAGGTAGGTGGTGCTCGGCTCCCGGGACGGCAGCGTCAGCAGGGTGGTCTCCGGGCCGTCGGCGGTGGCGCTGGCGTGGACGGTCCAGGTGGCGGTCACCCCGCTGACGGGTGCCTGGAGGGAGCCGTAGAAGGCGACCCCCTGGGCGGAACGGGTGCGTTCGGTGCAGACAGTGGAGCCGGCGGGCAGGCTGCCGCCGACCGCCGCCTGTGCCGCCGTCGCTCCGCTCAGGGCCAGCCCGGCGCCGAGCAGGACCGCGCCGGCGATCGCCGTCTTGCGCATTCGTGCGGTGAACACGGTCCCTCCGCTAGATCGGGTCCAGCTCGAGCTGGACGCTGGTGGTCAGTGGGCCGGTGTTCCGCAGGCAGCCCCGGAAGAACCAGGTGCCCGGAGCGGGCGGGACGACGGTGCTGGGCGGCAGCGTCCGGGCCGGGGTCCGGAGCACCTCGCTCTCCGGGCCAGTGGCCGAGCCGGCCACCTTTATGCTCCAGAGTGGACCGGAACCGCTGTTGACGGTGCTGCTGCCGCTGAGGACCACACCGGCGTCCGCCCGGATCAGGCTGGTGCAGACGGTGCCGTCCGGCGGCACCTGGCTCGGGCCGGTCGCCCCGGCCTGGCCGGCGCCGAGCAGTCCGGCCGCGCTGGCGGCGACCACGGCACCGACCGCGACGGCGAGCCGTCGTGAACGTCGAGTCATCGTGACACTCCTTTCTGTCGACCACGGTGCCGCAGCGGCGTCAAGGATCTGTCAAGCCGTGGCAGGCCGGTGGAAGGCCCGGAGGTCGGTGGACAACCCGGGGGTTGGTCAGCGGAGTCTGCGTTCGTAGCAGACCGAGAGGGTCGAGCCGACGTAGTGGCCGAAGAGCGGGATCTCGCGGTAGCCCTCGCGGCGGTAGAAGCGCTGCGCGTCCGGCTGGGCGGTCCCCGTCTCCAGCCGGAGCGTCGTCCAGCCGCGATCGATCGCGGCCGACTCCAGGGCCGAGAGCAGGCCGGTGGCCACGCCGCTGCCCCGGGCGTGCGGCTCCACGTACATCCGCTTGATCTCGGCGGTGGTGGCGTCCAGTCGACGCAGGGCGCCGCACCCGACGGCCTCCGTGGTGACCGGATCGACCGCGACGAGGAAGATGTCGATGTCGGACTCCGAGGGCAGTGTGCCGGGTTCGTGGTTGTCGCTGCCGTACCGGGCGTCGAGTTCGGCCCGTTGACGCATCCGGAGTGCGGCGCCGGCCGGGTCGTGCCACGGCCGTACCTCGATCGTCCAGCGTTCGGAATCCGGCATGGTGTTTCTCCGTCCTGGGTTGGCCCACGCTCTCGCCAATCAGTAACGTCTGTTACGGTAACGGACGTTACCGGTGCTGTGGAGCGATGCGGGATGGGATCCATGTCACGGAGGGTGGACCGGCCGGCCCAGGAGGCACAGTTGTCCCGTGGCGCGTGGGAGGTGCTGGCCCGGCACGGGATCGAGCGGCTGACGATCCGCGCGGTCGCCGCTGCGGCGGGCTGCACGACCGGGCTGGTCATGCACCGGTTTCCGAACCGCCGTGCCCTGCTGCTGCACGCCCGCCACCTGCTGCACGAGCGGACCCGCGCCCGGGTGGAGGCGCTGGAGGCGGATGCGGCGGATCCGGCCGCCGCACTACGTGCCGTACTCGCCCAGGGGCTCGCGCTGGACGAAGAGACCGCGACCGAGAGCGTCGTCTGGGTCGGCTTCCTGGCCGCAGCCGTCGGCGACGACGAGTTGACCGCCCAGCACCGCGCCAACAACCGGGCGTGGCGGGACCGGGTGTCCCGACTCGTCTCCGCCGTCGCGCCGGGGTGGCCGGAGGCGCGGGTGGCGACGGCCACGTTCGCCCTGATCGCCATGGTGGAGGGGGCCGCCGCCCTCGCCTCCGCCGACCCGGACGGTTATCCGCCGGCCGCCCAGATCGCGGCGCTCGACGCCACGCTTACCGCTCTCGAACTGACCTGAAGCGCGGTCTCACCACGGCCCCCGATTGGGCGCGGGTGCGCACAGGTTGAAGATCGAATTAGCGGCCCAGCCGGCGCCGCACCATTCCCACCACCGCCGTTACCTCACGCACCCGCAGCGTCCAGGCCAGCGCCAGGTATCCGCCGACGATCACCACGCCGCCGACGGACAGCTGCGCCACCGCCTGCCCGAACGATGGCGTCCCGGCACCTGGCAACAGCCGCAGCACGAGCCAACCCAGCGCGGCGGCGCCCGTCACCGCGACCGCCACCTTCGCGCCGCTGGCCGCGATGGCCGGCAACCCCAGCCGGCCGATCCGGCGGCGCAGCACCGTCAGCGAGATCGCTGCCGCCCCGACGTACGACACCGCGTTGCCCAGCATCAGTCCCGCCGCCGTCAGCGACTCCGCCAACAGAATCGTCAGCAGGATCTGCACGACCACCCGCATCGACATCCCGACCATATTGATCAGCGCGACGGTCTTGTTGCCCCGCATCGAATAGAACGTGAAGTTGCACAGGTAACTGACCGACAGCGGTATCACCGCGCACGCACCCACCACCAACACCGTGGCGGTGGCCTGGGCCTCGTCCGTGCCGAACGCGCCCCATTGGAACAGCACCACGGCGATCGGGCTGGCCAGCACCGCATACAACGCCACGACCGGCGCCAGCGCGGCCATCACCGTACGCAGACCGCGAGACAGGTCGGCGGAGACCTCACCGAGCTGGTTCCGCGCGGCCGCGTCACTCATCCGTGGCAACAGCGCCGTCATCACCGACACACCGACGACGCCGTGCGCCATCATCACCAACAGGTAGACGTTGTTGTAAACCAGCAGGCCCGCGCCCGCGTCCGCCCGGCTGAACAGCTGCACCACCACGAAGAGGCCGACCTGGTTGGTCGCCACGAAGCAGAGCATCCAGCCGGCGAGGCGGGCCAGCTCGGCCAGCCCCAGCGACCGCGGATTCCATCGCAACCGCCATCGGAAACCCACCTTGTGCAATGCCGGTAGCAACGCGAGCGTCTGCGCGACCATGCCCAGCAACGTGCCGCCGCCGATCACCGCGATCTCGCCCGGCGTCATCTGCGCGGGGGTGATTTCGCGGGCGGTGAACAGGGCGATGTAGCCACCGCACACCCCGATCATCACGACGTTGTTCAGGATCGGTACCCACATCGGTGCGGCGAAGTGGCCGCGTACGTTGAGCACCGTGCCGATCACGACCGACAGGCCGATGAAGAAGATCATCGGCAGCAGTAGATATGACAACACGGTGACCAGGTCGCGGTAGTCCGCCGGCCGGGAACCCGCATAGATCGCCGCGAACAACGGGGCCGCGACGACCGCCAGCACGGTGGTGACCCCCAGGGCCAGCAGCGCCAGCGTCAACAACGTCTGGGTGTACGCCTGACCGCCGTCCGCATCCAGCCGACGGCGCCGCACCAGCACCGGCACCAGCACGCTCGCCCCCACCGCGCCGAGCACCAGCTCGTAGATCTGACTCGGCAGCATCTGGGCGGTCGTGTACGCGTCCCCGACACCGCCGACAGTCGCGCCGAGTGCGGCACCGATGAGCACCGTGCGCAGAAAACCGGTGAGCCTGCTGACGAGGCTGCCCACCGCCATGATCACGCCATTCGACGCGGTGCCGGCGTCCGGCGCCGGTGTGACGTCCGCCTCAGCCGTCGCTCTCGGTGTGGCGTCCGCCTCAGCCGCCGGTGGACCAATCCGGTTGGTGGTTGCACCGTGGTGCTGGCCGGAGATCATCGGGTCTCCTGTCGAGATTGCCAGTCGATCGCATTCGGAATCGGCGCTGTACGGCTGCCGTCTCTTCGCCGCGGTCACCCTAGAGGTCATTGGCGTTTCCTGACGCGACGGCCCTCGCCGTGAGCCTGAGGTCCGGCACGCCTGTCGCACGGCCTCACCGCAGTCGGTTCACCTTGACGTACGCGAAGTAGGCGGACCGGTACACCGAGTACCAACCGCTGCACGGCACCTCCCAGGTGCCCAGGTAGTGCCGGTAGGTGCCGCCGAACGACTTCTTGAACTTGGTCATGCCTGCCCAGGCGTGGTCGGGTTCGTCCGGCGGGGCGACACCGAGCGAGTCGAACGTGCGCTGCCCGCGCTCCTTGGCGTCGAGGATCATCGTGGCGCGCATCAGGACGCCGGGATTGAGCCGGCGGGCGCTGTGCAGGCCGCCCGAATGGCCGACGTGCCGTGTCGTCGGACTGTCAAAGACGATCGCGGCGGAGACCGCGTCGCCCTCGTGCCGCACGATGTAGAGGGTGGCGGCGTCGCGTTCCAGCAGGACGTCCGCGAGGTGCCGGTAGTGCTCGTCGGGGTGCGGCACGATCTGGTTGCGGACGGCCACCTCGTGCACCATCTGAAGCAGGTACCGGACATCGGCGCTGTTCTTGCTCGCCTCAATCTGTAGGCCCTTTTTGCGGGCGTTGCGGAATCGTTGACGGTTGTTGAGGGAGAACTCGCTGAGCAACTGCTCCTTGGATTTGCGCAGGTCCTGTTCGAGCACGACAGACGGCTCGATCTCGGTGAGAGCGGGCTTGTGACCGAGTCTGACGAGGTCAGCCTTTTCCAGGGGAACCAGCGGTTCCACCCGGATGAAGGTGGCACCTTCGCGCTGCCCGAGAGTCTGTAGCCACTGGATCGCGGCGAGGTAGCTCTGCTCGTCACGTGATGTGGGGCCGCGCGGGCAGTAGAGGCGGGTGACCCGATTCGAGCGTTCCAGGATCGCCAGGCACTGCCAGCCGTCGCCCTGACCGAAGAACACCCGGCGGCCGAGGCTCAGATGAACGGCACCCCAGTGAGTGCTCTGCAGGAAATGCCCGCCCCGCACGAACAACTCCTGGTCCCAGGAGTCGTCGGGAAGCTTGTTCTCCCATGCCGTGTGTGCGTGCAGAACCATGAATTAAGGGGCCTTTCCGGAGCGTTCATTCACTGCGCGCAGGATGAGGTCGTAGTACCGTGGTGCGCCCTCACCGTGCTGCCGACCCACTGCTTGACGGACGCGTCGAAGCTCGGAGCAACTCTCACGCCGTCCAGGACGGCGCAAAGTTGAGCGGCCGTTGCAAAGTGCGGTGATCGTCACAAGCCAGCCAACGACCAGAGCCCGACGCGGACGGCAGGTGCCCCGTCCGCGGCGACCCGGCGAACTGCTGGGCACGCATCAACTGATTCGGCGTGACGCCCGCGCGCTCGCGGTACGCGCCCGCCTGGACAGGCTGCTGACTGAGTTCAAGGGGTGAGCTGAGGCGGTCTCACCACGGACCCCGGTTGGGCGTACGGGGCTGGGCGCGCTGATGCGGGTCGACAAACCAGCAGCGGGCGTGTCGGGAGCGCCACTCCCCCAGCGCCTGGCGGAGCCGTTCCGCCTCGATCCGGGCGGCCGACTCGGCCTGGCAGGCGCGGTCCAGTTCGTCGGCGAGGGCGCGCAGGTAGGCGTACACCTCGACGGGGTCGAGGCCGCGCCACCGCGATCGAACTGGATGAGCTGGTCGGACGTACGGGCATCGGTGTCTTCGTCGCCGATGACGATCAGCGGCCATCGTAAGAGGTTGCGGTGACGCTTCGGCTGCTGGCGAGCCACGAAGTACAGGACATACTCGGCGTGTCCCGTACCCGCGCCCACCAGATCACCAACTCGAAGTCCTTCCCGGACCGGGCGACCGATCTGTACTACCGGGCGCCGAGTCGCGCTTCACGGGCGGAGGCGGAACTCGGCGCTCGATACCACTGTGACCGGTCGATCAGAGGTCGAACTGATCGATAATTGACTTTGGCAGCTTGGTGACCTCGGAGGCGGCTGGACGCTCGGCGTCTACGCCGTCCATCCTGCTGAACTCGTAGCTGATCGTGCTGTAACTCGGCAGCACGCTTGGTACGTCGATGGTGAACTCGAAGAAGTTGCCGTCGGGACTCGTGAGAGCACTGAACGGCACGGCCTTTCCCTTGGCACCGAGCTCGGTGAGCAGCACTCGATCGATCTTGCGGGAACGGGTGAGGTCCAGCGTGCCGGCAAACTCGCGCCCGCCCTTTCGCTCGGCGGTGACGACGCAGTTGACGAGATCGGCGGCGCCGCTGTGGTCGCTCTCGGGCAGCACGCGAAGCGGGCTGCCCGCCGGAATGGCCGAGATGACGCTGTGCATCCACTTTTTCGAAGCCCCGGGCAGGTCAGGCGCCCGCATATACAGGTCGGCGTCGATCTGAATCAGGTCGACGCGGAGGGTCTCGCTCCCGTCGTCCACAACGACCTTCATCGTGGCCTTCTTCGCATCCGGGTCCAGCCTGGCCTCGGTCGTCGCCCCGGGCCCCCGCACAACGACGGTGATGGGTTTCTGATTGGTCTTCGCGGCCGCGTCCGCCAGCTTTTCCACCGGGCTGAGCTCAGTCGGCGTGGGCGTGTTTCCGGGCTGCGCGGATGTCTCGGAGGCTTCCTCGCCGTTGCCGCAGCCCGCCATGGCGAGGCCCAGCGCCACGACGAGGACAAGGCCGGAAGCCGCCGACCGTAGAGAACGCACCTGCACTGTTCCTTCCCTCGACAAAGTTGGCGGGGATGTTAGCCGATCTGGACGACAACCGGTTTCGATTACTGCCGTCCGTGGGAGGCGTGACGCGGTTGACATTGTCGCATCCTATGGCCCAAGCTGATGAGACAAGGCTTGCGACGTACGGAGGTTGGGCATGCGACCGCCAGCTCAGACGGATCCGAAGCGGTGGCTGGCCGGGGTGTGGTTGGAGCGGCACGGCCTGGCCGACGTCGAGCCGACCCCGCTGCTCGCGGCGCGGCTGACGGCGCGGCGACGGGCCAGGATCGTCGACAGCCTGCTGCTGGCCGCGTTCATCATCGGCGCCGCACTCACCCACGTGTCGGCGCTGCCCCACGACGTCACCTCCTCCTGGTGGCCGATGCTGGTGCTTGTGGCGTTGGTGGTCGGGCTGCTGGTGGCGCAGTGGCTGCTCGGCTGGTGGGTGCGGCACGCCGACCGGCGGGCCGGTGCGCGACTGTCCCGGCGGGTCGCCCACCCGGTCCAGCTCGGCTGGTCGGCGGTGCTCGGCCGGCCGTACGCCGTCTTCACGGTCGCCAGCTTCACCGCCGCCCTGCTGCTCGCGGTGAGCGTGCTCGCGGTTCCCGATCCCGGCCTGCGGCGCGGGGCGACCGTCGTCCTGATCGGCCTCACCGGCGCCACCGTCGGCATCGTGCTGCAACTGCGCAATGTGCTGGCGAGCCCGGCCGTGGCCGACGACGAGGCGTCGCTCACCGCCGACGTCATCATGCGGATCGAGGACGCCCGCGCCCTCGTCACCCCCGGCCTGGTCTGGACGCTGCCGGCAATTTTCCTGTACGGCGAATCGTTCGGCTGGTGGAACGTCGCCTCGATCGGACTCGTCGTGGTGGGCGCCATCGCGTACTGCCTGATCCACTTCCGGGGTACCCGTGTCGGGACGGCGGCCCGGCGTGCCATGGTCACCGGATGATCGTCATCGACGCGGGCTCGCCGACTCCGCCGTACGAGCAGCTCCGGGCCCAGCTCGCGAGACAGATCCAGGATCGCACCCTCGCCGTCGGTACGAGACTGCCGACGATCCGGCGGCTCGCGGCCGACCTCGGCCTCGCCGTGAACACCGTCGGGCGGGCATACCGGGAGTTGGAGGAGGCCGGGCTGATCGAGACCCGTGGCCGGGCTGGTTCGTTCGTCTCGGCCGCCGGCGAGCAGGCCCTCGAACAGGCCCGCCGCGCCGCCCACGACTACGCGGCGGTCGTCACCAGCGTCGGCATCGACCCCGCCGAGGCGATCCGGATCGTCGCGGCGGCACTCGGCCGTCCCGCGACGCCCTGAGTCAGTCGAGCCGCTCTCCGCTCCGGCCGGGCGAGCCGGCTCACGCCGGCCGGGGCGCCGACCCCGGTGCGGAGGGGGCGTCCTTCCCTCCGCACCGGGTCCCGCCCCCGTCAGCTCGCGGCGCCGGTGGGCCGCCGCCGTTGACTGGCAGCGCGGATGGCACTTCTCCCGGGACCAGATCCGGCGCCGTGGAGACCGGATCCGGTTCGACGGCCCGGCAACGCGCCAGCCGGGTGGTTGAGGTCCAACCGCTCCCGGATGGTCGTCGGATCGGCGGCGGACCGCCGATCAAGACAGTTGCCGAAAACTTTCGGTAATCCGGCTCCGTCTATGTGCCGTACCACTATTAATACCCATCGAACCCGCGAGACACAAGACCTGCATGCCGTAGGCATCGAGACGATGCCAGCTCCCGGAACATCGCCGTAACTTCCGGAACGTCTGCCCGTCCCGTGACTCGTGAGCACCGTTGCCACCATCCGTCGACTGTGGTAAATGTGATCAGCAATTCAAGGCAAGTGGGCGTCGATGTCCATTCTGGTCGGCCATCCGGTCGATGCCGGCGCTCACGCCCCGGGGCGGTCGCTGCCCCGGGGTGATCACGGGGAGGATTGCAGTGGGTTCGAGAAAACACGTCTTCAGGAGGCTGGCCGTCGCGGTGTCGTGCGGCGTGCTCGCCGCCGCCGGCGGCGTCGCCGGCACCGGCCCGGTCGCGGCGGCACCGGCACCCGCGGACCAGTCCGCACAGCTGGAGCTGATGACCCGGCTCCACACACTCACCGCCGCCGAGGGCCTGCGCGGCTTCGCCGGCTCGGCGTTCGACCCGGACGGCCGGACGGTCCGGGTGTACTGGGCCGGCGACCAGCCGTCCACGCTGCGGACGTTCGCGTCCCGGCTCCGCAGCGGGGTCACGCTGTCGGTCGTCAGCGTCCCCTACAACCAGGAGCAGATCGTCGCTCGCGCCCGAGCGCTGATCAAGACGGCCAAGCTGCGGGGCATCCCGATCGGGGCGGTCTCCAGCACCTCGGACCTGCGTGGCCTGCACGCCGACGTGGAACCGTCGGCGACCGCGGAACAACGGGCGGAACTGCGCCGGCTCGGGGCCACCGAGATCACCGAGGCGGGTGCGATGGTGCCGCTGGCGAGATACTCCGACAGCGCGCCGTTCTGGGGCGGGGCGGTGATCGAACGTCCGGGTCCCGTCTCCGGGAGTTTCGCGCACTGCTCCACCGGCTTCGCCGCCCGCACCTCCTCCGGCACGGTCGGCATGCTGACCGCCGAACACTGCGGCGCGAACCGTGACTGGACGACGCCCACCGTGCTCGGGCTCTCCTCGGTGCCGGTCGGGCGCTCCAACGCCGGACACGCCACCACCGACTCGATGCTCATCACCAACCGCAGCTACTCCGCGTTCCTGTACCGGGGCGACTGGTCGTCCGGGACCGGCCGGCAGATCACGAGTCGCTCGGGCCCGTCGATCGACCAGAAGGTGTGCGCCGGTGGCGGGATGTCCGGTGAGGTGTGCAACGCGACGGTGCACCGGATCAACGTGGTCGGCCCGAACGGCGCCGGACCGGGTTACTTCGCGCGTACGTCGTCGTCGAGCGTGCCGCTCGCCGGCCAGGGCGACAGCGGAGGTCCCGGGTTCGCCGTCGCGGTCTCGAACGGCAACATCACCGCACTCGGCATCGTCAGCTCGGCGTACCTGACGGACCGGGCCACGAGCTGCACCGGCGGCACCTCCAACCCGTGGAACAACTCCGTACCGGCGCGCGAGTGCTTCTACAACGTCCACTTCATCAACGTGACCGCGATCGAGGCCGCGCTGGGCGTGTCGGTGATGACCATCTCGTGACCGCCGGGGCGTTCGTCGTCGTACTGGACCAGCCGCGCGACCGGCGGTGGATGCGGCTGATCGACGAACCGTACGTCGACAGTGTCGCCGAGGGCCTCTCCATGCCACCACGGGTCGTGGTGCGGCTCACGGCCGATGTCTCGGTCGAGCGGGCCGACGAGATCGCCGACGCGTTCCGGGCCCAGCTCGACGGCGAGCCGGTCACCGTCGAGTTCCGGCCCACCTGAAGAAGCCGCCCGGGCAACCGCGACCTGCGGGTGCCCGGGCGGATCAGGTGAACGGAACGCGTCCCGGTCAGGGGAACCCGTCCCGGTCAGTCGGTCGGGGTCAGCAGGAAGCCGCGCCGCATCTCGGCACCGCCGAGGTCGCACGGGATCGGGCAGGCGAACCCGACGATCACGCCCGAATCATTGATGTCCTGCGCCGACTGGAGCGTGACGGACGTCGGCAGCTCCGGTACGCGGTCGTTCAGGTCGAGCATCGTGCCGTCCTGCCAGAGGAACGCGTGGTCGTTGCGGAAGTCCTTCGCCGACTGGACGGTCCCGACGACCTGTCCCGCCCCGTTCACCCCGTACGCCACCGAGAGGTCCCGGCCCAGCGCGCCCAGGTCACGCATGTCGCCGTCCCGCCACAGGAAGGCGCGCATCGACCCGTCGGCGGTCGGCGACGTCCCGACCACCTCTCCCCGGTCGTTGACGTCGTGCGCGACGGTCGACGCACCGTTGCCGCCGAGGGTGCCGACGTCGCGCAGGACGCCGTCCTGCCAGACGAAGCCGTGCAGCGGTCCGTCCGGAGTCGCCGCCGCACCCACCACCTGCCCGTGGTCGTTCACGGCGTTCGCGACGCTGAGCGTGCCCCACGGGCCGGCGGTGCCGCCGAACGAGCCGATCTCCACGATCTCGCCGTCGCGCCAGACCGCCCCGCGGTAGGGGGCGCCCTGTGCCTCGTACCGCCAGCCGACGACGACGCCGGCCTCGTTGATCCCCTGGGCCACGCTCCCGCTGCCCGGACCGTAGCCGGTGCCGAGGTCGGACAGCACACCGTCGCGGTGCACGAACGCGTGCATCGGGTCGGTGCCGTTGACGTGGCTGGCGCCGACGACGACACCGAGGTCGTTGAGGTCCGTCGCCTGACTCGACGAGTACGCCGTCGTGGAGATCGCGCCGAGGTCCCGGACCACGCCGCCGCTCCAGGTGGTGGCGCGCAGGCTGTAGCCGCGCAGCGACGTCGTCGCCAGGCCGGCGGCGGTCCCGGCGGCGTTCACCGCGGCGGCCTCGCTGAACGCCCTGCCACCCGGGGTCGTGCCGAGCGGCCCGAGGTCGAGGTAGGTGTAGGTCGGCAGGTCCGTCGGTGCGGCGGCCCGGGCCTCACCCGGCTGCAGCGCCAGCACCGTGGCGAGCCCCAGCGTGCCCGCGAAGAGGCGACGAGACAGTGTACGTTTCGGCATCCGAATTCCCCCGTGGCGATGTGACCATGATCGATATCTGATTATGGCCCGCACCGGTGCCGGAGATTCTTACCGAACACTTACACCGGCAGAGCTGGCCGCAGCCGGCCGGCTCCGGAAAGCGGGCGGCCCGGCCCACGGTTCTCTGCCGCCGACAAGTGGCGTCGGCCTGTCGACCGGTCTCCCGACCGGTCGACAGGCCGCGCGGACTACAACCGGCAGGCGTGGATGTCGGTGACGAGGATCGCCCGGGCGCCGACGTCGTAGAGCTCGTCCATGATCCGGTGCAGGTCCTGACGCAGCACCATCGCCTGCACCGCCACCCAGCCCTCGCGGTGCAACGGCGAGATGGTCGGGGACTCGATCCCCGGGGTGAGCGCGGAGGCCTTCTCCAGCAGGTCGGCCCGGACGTCGTAGGTGAGCATCACATACCGGCGGGCGACCAGCACCCCCTGGAGGCGCCGGACGAGCTGGTCCACCTGCCCGTTGGCCGGCGCGCCGACCCGGCGGACCAGCACGGCCGACGAGCGCAGGATCGGCTCACCGACGATCTCCAGTCCGGCCTGCCGGAGCGTGGCGCCGGTGGAGACGACGTCCGCGACGACGTCGGCCACGCCGAGGCGTACGGCGTTCTCGACCGCGCCGTCGAGCCGGATCACCGTCGCGGCGAGCTGGTGTTCGGTCAGATAGCCCTGCACCACCCCGGGATAGGCGGTGGCGATCCGGCGGCCGGCGATCTGGTCGACCGCCGCGACGGTCTCCGGCCGGGCGGCGAACCGGAACGTGGCCGCGCCGAAGTCGAGATCGACGATCTCCTCGGCCGGGCTGGCCGAGTCGACCAGCAGATCCCGGCCGGTGATGCCGAGGTCGAGGTCGCCGGAGCCGACGTAGGTGGCGATGTCCTTGGGGCGCAGGTAGAAGAACTCGACGTCGTTGGGGTCGTCCCGGCAGATCAGGTCGCGGTCGTCACCACGCTGGCGGTAGCCCGCCTCGCGCAGCATCTGCGCGGCCGGTCCGGAGAGGGTGCCCTTGTTGGGTACGGCGATGCGCAGCATCGGAGGTGCTCCTCGCGGTCAGGGATCGGAATCGGACTGACGGACGCGTCCCACAGCGGTAACCGGGTGGCGGGACGCGGGCGGGGCACTCACAGATGTCGGTAGACGTCCTTGAGCTCCAGGCCGGTGGCGAGCATCAACACCTGCGCCTGGTAGAGCAACTGCGAGATCTCCTCGGCGGCGCGTTCCGGCCCCTCGTGCTCGGCGGCCATCCACGACTCGGCCGCCTCCTCGACGACCTTCTTGCCGATCGCGTGCACACCGCGCTCCAGCGCGGCCACCGTCGCCGAGCCGGGGGTGCCGGCGGCGGCCTTGGCCTGCAGCTCGGCGAACAGCTCCTCGAACGTCTTCACCCCGCGATTCTCGCAGCCGTCCCGTGCCGCCCCGGCCCCCGGGTGCCGTCGCAGCCCACCATGTGAACCGCCGAGCGGGTAAGGAAGGGCCCCCTATTATCGTTTTCTGTTGTACAGGGGGCCCTTCCTAACACCTCAGGCGCAGCGGTCAGCGGACCGTGACGGTGTGGTCGTCGAGGTGCTGTTCGCTGCCGTCGGCGAGGGAGATCGCGTACGCGGTGACGGTGTACCTGCCCGGCGGCAGGGTGACGGTGACCGTCCGCTCGCCCTGGGCCGGGCCGGCGATCGAAAGGGTGACCACCTGCTCGCGTACGACCCGGCCGTCCCGCCGGATCCGGAGCTGGGCGGTCGCCTCGGGCAGGATCCCCGCGACGTGCACCGGGAAGGTGCGCCCGACCGCGTCGCCGTGCTGCGGCGAGATGAGCCAGACCGGGGCGAGCGCCTCCACCGCCGAGGCGCGGCGCAGCACACCGGCGGTGTCGACCCGGTCCCAGAGCCGGTCGACCGGCGCCCCGTCGAGCCGCAGCCGCAGCCCGGAGACGCCCGGCACCGCCGTGACGGTCCAGACCAGTTGCTGCACGGCGAGCCGGGCCGTCGCCGCGCCGACGTCGTGGCGGGCCGCGCCGGCCAGGTCGACGGTGGCGATCTCACCGTCGACCGTCACGCCACGCAGGTCGGTCCCCTCCGGCCAGGCGTTGCGGTAGTCGGGGTCCATCCCGACCGGGCTGTCCAGCAGGTTGCGTACCGCGGCCGTGATCCGGTCCCGGGCCGAGCCGTCGCGCAGCCAGAGCCGGTGGAACTCGCGGTAGAGCCGGGGCCGGTCCGGGTCACCGCCGAGGTAGTAGACGGCCAGGCTGTCGGTGGGCGCGCCGGGTGCGGCTGCCGGCGTACCGGCGGAGGTGCCGGGCGAGGGGGCGAGGGCACCGCCGGACGGGGTCGGGCCGGGGCGGACGTCGCCGGTCGGGGTTGTCGGAGTCGCGGAGCCGTCCGTGCCGACGGCGCCGGGTGGCGGCTCGGCCGCCCGGTCGGAGGGGGTCGGCACGACGGTGCCGGCCAGGCCGGCGGCGACCGCCACCAGGCTCAGCGTGGCCACGGTCACCGCGCCGGCCGCAAGCGGCGACCAGCGGCCCCACCGGCGTCGGGTCATCTCCGGTAGGGACCAGCCGGGCCTGCCGCCCCACCAGCGGCGACCGGTGATGTCCCACCAGCGGCGCCCGGCGGCGCCCCGGTCGCCGGCCGCGATCCGCCGCTGGACGGCGGGCAGGGCGCCCGGTCCGGGCTCGATCCGGTCGGCCTCGGCCGCGAGTATCCGACGCAGCACTTCCTCGTCGCCCGGCACCGGCTCCGCCGGGCCGCGCCACCGTCCGTCGTTCATCGTTCCGCTCCCAGGCTCTGCTTCAGCGCGGTCAGCCCACGGAAGGTGTGGCTCTTCACCGCGCCCCGGCTGACGCCCATCAGGTCGGCGGTCTCGGCCTCGGAGAGGTCGAGGTAGTAACGGAGCACCAGCGCCTCACGCTGCCGGGGCGGCAGGGTACGCAGCGCGGCGATCACCGTGTCGTGCCGGAGCAGGTCGAGCGCTCCGGCCTCCGCGCTCGGCGCGTCCGCCGCCGGCCGGGCCCCCGCGAGGTGTGCGGTCACCACCCGCCGGTGCCGCAGCGCCGATCGGCAGCGGTTGACCACGCTGGTCCGCAGGTAGCCGAGGGCCCGGTCGGCGTCCCGCAGCCGGGACCAGTGCCCGTGCAGGGCGACGTAGCCGTCCTGCACGATCTCCTCCGCCGCGCCCCGGTCGTGCAGGAGCAGCGTGGCGAGCCGGACCAGCGGGCGGTAGTGGGCGGCGAAGAGGCTGGCGATCGCCTCGTCCGCCGTCCACCGCGGTGGCTCCGGTCGTGTCATGGTCCTCCCGCCGGGCGGGTCGGAGACCAGATGGGTCGTCACGGCAGGTTGACGCGCGACCCGCCGTTCCGGTTTACCGCCCGGGGCGGGTCGACACCACTCGACACCCCGATATCCCGCCCGACCTGCCGAAATCCGACCGACATCCGCATCGGATCGAGAACGACGTCTATGGGTACGCGTCGACGTGTGCCTATGCTGTCGGCCATGGCTCGCCGATCACTGCCGGTCGCGCTCACGACCGCCACCATTGTTCTCGCGGCCCTCGCCGGCTGCGCGCCCCAGAACCAACCCGCACCTGGTCCGCCGCAGAGCGCCTGCACCAAGGCGGAGCTGAAGACCCGTACGCCGGGCACGTTGACCGTCGCCACCGACGAACCGGCGTACGCGCCGTGGTTCAGCGACAACCTGCCGGCCAACGGCAAGGGCTTCGAGTCGGCCGTCGCGTACGAGGTGGCCCAGCAGCTCGGCTTCGCCCGGATCGACGTGCAGTGGGTCCGGGTCAGGTTCGACGCCGCCATCGCCCCCGGGCCGAAAGAGTTCGACTTCGACATCAACCAGTTCTCCATCACGGAGGAGCGCAAGCAGGCGGTCGACTTCACCTCGCCGTACTACCTGGTCCGGCAGGCCGTCGTCGCCGGCAAGGGCTCCAAGATCGCGGGGAAGACGAAGCTGGCCGACCTGCGGGGCGCCAAGCTCGGGGCGCAGGTGGGCACCACCAGCTACCAGGCGATCACCGATGTGATCGAGCCGACCGTCAAGCCGCAGGTCTACAACTCCAACGACGACGCGAAGAAGGCTCTGCAGAACGGCCAGCTCGACGGCATCGTGGTGGACCTGCCCACCGCCTTCTACATCACCTCGGCGGAGATCAAGGACGCCACCGTCGTCGGGCAGCTGCCCCAGGTCGGGGTTCCGGAGACCTTCGGCCTGCTGCTCGACAAGGACTCACCGCTGACCGGCTGCGTCAACGGCGCGGTCGACGCGCTACGGGCGAACGGCACGCTGGCCGACCTGGAGAAGACCTGGCTCTCCGAGGTGACCGGCGTCGCCGACCTGACGTGACCCTGGCCGACCACCACCCCCGATCACCGGAACACCACCCGGCCGCGGCGCACCACCCGTCCCCGATCGCCCGCGAGCGGGCCGCCTACCGGAAACGGCAGACGGTCCGCTCCGTGCTCGTCGCCGCCGCCTCGACCGGCGTACTCGGCGTACTGCTGGTGCTGGCGGTGACCGGGTCGCCCGGCTGGGAGCGGGTCCGGCAGTCCTTCCTCGACCCGGAGATCGGCCGGGCCGCCCTGCCGGAGATCCTCACCGGGCTCTGGCTCAACGTGCGACTACTCGTCTTCTGCGCGCTCGGTGCGCTCGCCCTCGGCCTGGTGGTGGCGGTGCTCCGTACCCTGCGCGGGCCGGTCTTCTTCCCGGTCCGGGCACTGGCCGCCGGCTACACCTACACGTTCCGCGGGCTGCCGCTGATCATCGTGCTCTACGTGCTCACCCTGGGCGTGCCGGGCCTGCGGCTACAGGGGACGCCGCCGGTGCTGGTGCTCGGCGGGCTGGCGCTGGTGCTCACCTACGGCGGCTACCTGGCCGAGGTCTTCCGGGCCGGCATCGAGTCGGTCCATCCCAGCCAGCTCGCCGCCGCCCGGTCGCTCGGCCTCACCCACCGGCAGACGATGCGGCACGTGGTGCTGCCGCAGGCCGTCCGCCGGGTCGCCCCGCCGCTGCTGAACGACGTGGTCGGGCTGCAGAAGGACGTCGGGCTGGTCTCGCTCGCCGGCCCGATCGACGCGGTACGGGCGGCGCAGATCGCCACCGCCGAGACCTTCAACTACACGCCGTACATTGTCGCGGGGGTGCTCTTCGTGCTGCTCGCCATCCCGCTGATCGCGGTCACCGACTGGGTGACCCTGCGGGCCGCCCGCCGGCAGGCCGCCCGATGAGTGACGCGCCCGCGCCGGTGCTGCGCTGTCGAGGGGTGCGCAAGGTCTACGGCGGGCACGTCGTGCTCGACGATCTGGACCTGGCGGTGGCCGAACACGAGGTGGTGGCGCTGATCGGCGCCTCCGGCTCCGGCAAGTCCACCCTGCTGCGCTGCGTCAACCTGCTGGAGGAGATCGAGGACGGCACCATCCACCTGGACGGCGAGCACATCACCGATCCGCGCGTCGACCCCGATCTGGTCCGCCGCCGGATCGGGATCGTCTTCCAGGCGTACAACCTCTTCCCGCACCTGCGGGTGCTGGAGAACATCACGTTGGCGCCGGTCCGGGTGCACCGGCGCCCCCGGGCCGAGGCCGAGGCGCAGGCGCGCGACCTGCTCGCCCGGGTCGGGCTGGCGGAGAAGGCCGGCGACTATCCGGACCGGCTCTCCGGCGGCCAGCAGCAGCGGGTGGCGATCGTCCGGGCGCTGGTCAACTCGCCCCGGCTGCTGCTGCTCGACGAGGTCACCTCGGCGCTCGACCCGGAACTCGTCGGCGAGGTGCTGACGATGATCCGGGACCTGAAGGCGGACGGGATGACGATGGTGCTGGCCACCCACGAGATGGGCTTCGCCCGCGAGGTCGCCGACCGGATCTGCTTCCTCGACGGCGGGCGGGTGATCGAGGAGGGGCCGCCCGCGCAGGTGCTCGGCGAGCCGACCCAGCCGCGTACCCGGCAGTTTCTCCACCGGATCATCGAGGCCGGCCGGCTCCCGCTCCGATGAGGCCCGTCGTCCCGGTGCCACCGACCCGCCCGTCGTCCCGGTACCACCAGCGACCCGGCTACGGCCGGGCGGCGATGTCCCGGATCGCCACGGCGGCCTCCAGCGCCGCCGTGGTGGCCGCCCAGCCCTTGTCCTCGGCCGAGCCGGGCAGCCCGGCCCGGTCCCGGGCCTGCTCCAGGTCGTTCACCGTCAGCACGCCGTGCGCGACCGGCGTGCCGCTGTCCAGCGCGACCCGGGTCAGCCCCTCGGTCACCGACTGGCAGACGTAGTCGAAGTGCGCGGTGGCACCCCTGATCACCACGCCGAGCGCCACCACGGCGCCGCAGCGCCGGGCCAGCGCCTGTGCCACCACCGGCAGCTCCACCGAACCGGCGACCCGGACCACCAGTACGTCGTCCACGCCGCACGCCTTCGCCGCCGTCACCGCCCGGTCGACCATGTGGTCGGTGAGCTCGCCGTGCCAGCGCGCCGCCACCACCCCCACGGTCAGCCCGGAGGCGTCCACCGTCGACTGCCCCGGCTCCCCGAACCCCGCCATCGTCACGCCAGCCTTTCCGTCATCGTCGGGAACTCCGCCGTCTTCGGGAGCTCCGTCAGCTCCGCGAGCTCCGTCAGCTCCCCGGCGTCGGCCGGGGTCTCCAGATCGTCCAGCAGGTGTCCCATCCGGTCCCGCTTGGTCCGCAGGTAGCGGACGTTCTCCGGTGTCGGACGGACCGGCATCGACTCCCGGCCGACCACGGTCAGACCGTAGCCCTCCAGCCCGGCCCGCTTGGCCGGGTTGTTGGTCAGCAGCCGCATCGAGCGCACCCCGAGGTCGTGGAGGATCTGCGCGCCGGTGCCGTAGTCCCGGGCGTCGGCGGGCAGGCCGAGCTCCAGGTTCGCGTCCACGGTGTCCCGGCCGCGGTCCTGCAACTGGTACGCCTGGAGCTTGTGCAGCAGCCCGATGCCGCGCCCCTCGTGGCCGCGCATGTAGAGGACCACTCCGCGCCCCTCGGCCGCGACCCGGGCCAGCGCGGCGTCGAGCTGCGGGCCGCAGTCGCAGCGCAGCGAGCCGAAGACGTCCCCGGTCAGGCACTCGGAGTGCACCCGTACCAGCACGTCCTGCCCGTCGCCGAGATCGCCGTAGACCAGGGCGATGTGCTCGGCACCGTCGTGGTGCACCCGGTAGCCGAGCGCCCGGAACGGCCCGTACGGCAGCGGCAGCCGGGCCTCAGCGACCTGCTCGACCTGCCGGTCGGTACGCCGCCGGTAGGCGATCAGGTCGGCGATGGTGATCAGCGTGATGCCGTGCTCGGCGGCGAACGTCGCCAGGTCGGGCAGGCGCATCATGCTGCCGTCGTCGTTGACCAGCTCGCAGAGCACCCCGGCCGGCCGGAGCCCGGCGAGCCGGGCCAGGTCCACGGCCGCCTCGGTGTGCCCGGGGCGGCGCAGCACCCCGCCGGCCCTGGCCCGCAGTGGCACGACGTGACCCGGCCGGCTCAGGTCGGTGGCATCGGTGCCCGGGTCGGCGAGCAGCCGGATGGTGTGTGCCCGGTCCGCGGCGGAGATGCCGGTGCTGATCCCCTCCCGGGCGTCCACCGTCACCGTGTACGCGGTGCCGCGCCGATCCTGGTTGGTGTGGTACATCGGCGGCAGTTCGAGCCGGTCGCACTCCTGCTCGGTCAGCGGCACGCAGATGTAGCCCGAGGTGTGCCGGACCATGAACGCGACCAGCTCGGGGGTGGCCCGCTCGGCGGCGAAGATCAGGTCGCCCTCGTTCTCCCGGTCCTCGTCGTCGACCACCACCACCGGGCGCCCGGCGGCGATGTCGGCCAGCGCCTGCTCGATGGTGCCGAATTCGCTACTCATGCCACGGCCTCCAGTCCGTCCACCGGCAGTCGCCCGCCGGTGCTCAGCAGTCGTTCGACGTACTTGGCGAGGACGTCAACCTCGAGGTTGACCGGGTCCCCGACGCTCTTGCGGCCGAGTGTGGTCGCGGCCAGCGTGGTCGGGATCAGCCCGACCGAGAAGGTCTGCGGGGTCAGCGCGGCGACGGTCAGCGACACCCCGTCGACGGTGATCGAACCCTTCTCCACGACATAGCGGGCGAGGTCCGCGGGAAGGCCGAAGGTGACCGTCTCCCACTGCTCGGCCGGCTCCCGGGCGACGACCTCGGCCACCCCGTCGACGTGCCCCTGCACCAGGTGCCCGCCGAGCCGGCTGCCCAGCGTGGCGGCCCGCTCCAGGTTGACCGGGTCGCCCGGGCGGAGCGCCCCCAGTGCCGTACGCCGGAACGTCTCGCCCATCACGTCGGCGGTGAAGGTGTCGCCGTCGGTCGCCACCACGGTCAGGCAGACCCCGTTGACGGAGATCGAGTCGCCGTGCCGGGCGTCCGAGGTGACGACCGGGCCGCGGACCGCGACCAGGGCGGAGTCACCGCCGGTGTCGTCCCGCCGGACCAGCTCGCCCAACTCCTCCACGATTCCGGTGAACACTGCTTCAGCCCTCCGTCTTCCGGGGATACGCGGTGACCCGCAGGTCGGGTCCGACCGGTGTGATGTCGGTGAACTCCAGGTCGATGACCTCGGAGATGGTGCGCGGGCCGGCGTCGGCCAGCGCCGGCGGGCCGGCGCCGAGCAGTTTCGGGGCCAGGTAGCCGACCACCCGGTCGACCAGGCCGGCGGCGAGGAAGGCGCCGGCCAGGGTGGGGCCGCCCTCCAGCAGCGCCGCCCGGACCCCGCGCCGGTAGAGCTCGGCGAGCAGCTCGATCAGCTCGACCCGGCCCTCCGGGCCGGCGCCGACCTCCTTGGCGGTCGCCACCCAGGTGGGTGCGGCGCCGTCCCGGACCCGGGCGTCCAGCGGGGTACGGCCGGCGCTGTCCACCACGACCCGCAGCGGCTGCCGGATGGCGAGGGTGCCGTCGCGCAGGTTCCGCACGGTGAGTCTCGGGTCGTCGGCGAGGACGGTGCCGACCCCGGCGATCACCGCGTCGACGGTGCCGCGCAGCGCGTGCACGTCGATCCGGGCCGCCTCGGAGGTGATCCACATGCTGGTGCCGTCGGCCGCCGCGATCCGGCCGTCCAGGGTGGCGGCGTACTTCCAGGTCAGGTAGGGCCGGCCCCGCCGTACCGCGGTGAGCCAGGCCAGGTTGCCGGCCTCCGCCTCGGCGGCCCGGATCCCGACCTCGACCTCGACGCCGGCCGCGCGCAGCCGCTCGATCCCGCCGGTGGCGACCGGGTTCGGGTCGGTGACCGCCACCACCACGCGGCGGACCCCTGCCGAGATCAGCGCCTCGCTGCACGGCCCGGTACGGCCCGTGTGGTCGCAGGGCTCCAGGGTGACCACGGCGGTGCCGCCCCGGGCCCGCTCGCCGGCCTGGGCCAGCGCGACGATCTCGGCATGCGGCCCGCCGGCGTAGGCGTGGAAGCCCTCGCCGACGACGTGGCCGCGCGGGTCGACCAGGACGCAGCCGACCAGCGGGTTGGGGCTGGTCGTGCCGAGGCCGCGGGCGGCCAGTGCGATAGCGCGGCGCATCGCCTCGTCGGCGGAGACGCCCCCCATGCCGTTCCCTTCCCTCGCCCGTCGTCGTGTCGCGCGGGCGGGGTGTGGGAGGCGTGGCCGGTCGGATGACCGGGCGTGCGGCGGGGAACGTGGGGGACGGCACGGCCGACCCCGAAGGGAACCCGGTGCGGCGCACGCCGCCCGGTGGACCCGTCCGTCCCGCGCGCTGTCTCCCATCCGGACTGTCTGGGTGCGGAAACTGCCCGCCCCCAACCGTCGGCCCCGGATTCTCACCAGGTCCACCGGGCGGCCGAGGCCGACCGGGTCGCGGGCTTACCGGGCCTGGGCCCGGATCACCGCCGGTTCGGAATTACACCGAGTCCCGCCAGCGCGTGGTGGGTACCAGTCGAGTCTTACACGGAACCGGGCCGCGCGGGCCCGCGAGGCGACCGACCTCACAGCGACGTGACGGCTGTCACTTCGCTCCGCGCCGCCGCTCCCCCGCCTCCGCCGCCGGCACCCCGGGGGTGCGCCGACGGTCCATCGCCACGTACGACCCGGGCTGGCTCTTCGCCACCGTCTTCATCTCGGAGGCGGCCGCGATCACCTCGAGCGGATCGGTGAAGCGCCGCTCCGACACCGAGAGCGAGACCCCGATCGAGAGGGTGACCAGGTGGGCCCGCTGGATGTTGCCGCGCCGGTCCTTCAGCTCGACGTAGCCGCGCTTGGCGTCCTCCGGGTCGTAGAGCTCGTCGGCGGTCTTCTCGAAGTCGACCACGGCCCGCTCGGTGAGCGGCCGGACCTGCTCGGGGGCGCAGACGATCACGAAGTCGTCGCCGCCGATGTGCCCGAGGAAGGCCGGGGGCAGCCCGACCGAGACCACCGCCCGGTGCAGGCTGCGGGCCAGGGCGCTGATGAACTCGTCGCCCCGGACGAAGCCGTACCGGTCGTTGACGCTCTTGAACCGGTCGATGTCGATGTAGCCGACCGCGTAGTCGACGCCGCTGCGGACCCGGTCGCCGATCTCGCGGCGGACCCGGGTGTTGCCGGGCAGCCCGGTCAGCGGGGAGACCTCGCGGAACTCCTTGTTGCGGCGCAGGGTGGAGCTGATCCGGGCGATCAGCTCGGCGTTGTCGAAGGGCTTGACCAGATAGTCGTCGGCGCCGGCGGTGAGGCCGTGCACCTTGTCCACGGTGAGTCCCTTGGCGGTGAGCATGATCACCGGCAGTGCCGAGGTCATCGGGTTGGCCCGCAGCCGGCGGGTCAGCTCCAGCCCGTCGATCCGGGGCATCCGCAGGTCGACCACGACCAGGTCGGGGCGACGCTGCTCGATCACCTCCAGCGCCTCCTGGCCGTCGCTGGCCTGCGCCACGTCGAAGCCGTGCAGCCGGAGGTTGAACGAGACGAACCGGACGATGTCCTCGTCGTCGTCGACCACCAGGATCAGGTCGGGCCGCTCCTCGGCGACCCCGTCGACGCTCATGCCCCTGGCAGGGCGCGCTCGGCGAGCCGCCGCAGCCGGGTCACCGCCGCGGCCGGGTCCGCCGCGCCGTAGACGGCGGTACCGGCGACGAACGCGTCCGCGCCGGCCGCCGCCGCCTGCTCGATGGTGTCGGCCGCGATCCCCCCGTCGACCTCGATCCGCAGTTCGAGGTGGCCGGCGGAGGCGTGCCGGCGGGCGGTGCGGACCTTGTCGAGCATCTCGGGGATGAACCGCTGCCCCCCGAAGCCCGCCTTGATAGTCATGATCAGCAATGTATCGAAGCTGGGCAGGAGGTCAAGGTACGGTTCGATCGGGGTGTCCCGGTCGATCGCCAGCCCCGCCTTCGCCCCGGCCGAACGGAGATCCTTGGCCAGCGGGACCGGGTTGTCGCATGCCTCGACGTGGAAGGTCACGTTGTAGGCGCCCGCGTCGGCGTAGCTCGGCGCCCAGCGCCGCGGATCGTCGATCATCAGGTGCACGTCGAACGGCAGCGAGGTCGCCGCCAGCAGGCTCTGCACCACCGGCAGCCCGATGGTCAGGTTGGGCACGAAGTGGTTGTCCATCACGTCCACGTGCAGCCAGTCCGCCGCGGACTCCACCGCCGCGACCTCGTCGGCGAGCCGGGCGAAGTCGGCGGCGAGGATGCTGGGCGCGACGATCGGCGCTGGTACGGTCACCGCGCCAGTGTACGAACGCCCGCCACGGTCCCGAAGAACCGGTCCGGGGTGATCGGCAGGTCCCGGACGCGTACCCCGGTGGCGTGGTGGACGGCGTTGGCGATCGCCGCGGCGGTGCCGACGATGCCCAGCTCACCGATGCCCTTCGAACCCATCGGGTTGACGTGCGGGTCCTCCTCGTGCAGCGTGTGCACCTCGACGCAGCCGACGTCGGCGTTGGTGGCGATGTGGTACCCGGCGAGATCGTGGTTGACCACGTGCCCGAAGCGGGGGTCGAGCACGCACCGCTCGTGCAGCGCCATCGAGATCCCCATGCTCATCCCGCCGAGCAACTGGGAGCGGCCCGTCTTCGGGTTGATGATCCGCCCGGCGGCGAAGACGCCGACCAGCCGGGGCACCCGGACCTCCCCGGTCGCCTCGTGCACCCGGACCTCGGCGAACTGGGCGCCGAAGGCGTACATCGAGAGGCGCTCCATCTCGGGATTGTCCGGCATCTCGGCGCTCGCCTCGATGCCCTGCGGCGGTACCGCGCCGACGTGTTCGGCGGCCGCCCGGGCCCGCAGCCGCCGGGCCGCCTCGACCACCGCGCTGCCCCACGAGGTCATCCCGGACGAGCCGCCGGCCGCGATCGCCGGTGGCAGCTCCGTGTCGCCGATCCGCAGGTCGATCCGGCCGACCGGCGCCGCCAGCGCGTCGGCCGCGATCTGTGCCAGCGTCGTCCAGGTGCCGGTGCCGAGGTCGGCGGCGCCGATCGAGACCGTGTACCGGCCGTCCGGCTCCAGCCGGATCGTCGCCGTCGAGCCGGGCATCCGGTAGACCGGGTACATCGACGCGGCGACCCCGGTGCCGACCAGCCAGCCGCCGGCCGCCCGGCGTACCCCGGGAGCCGGGTCCCGCCCGGCCCAGCCGAAGCGGCGGGCGCCGTCGCGCAGGCAGGCCACCAGGTTGCGGCTGGAGAACGGCCGGCCCAGCTCGGGATCGACCGGCGGCTCGTTGGCGATCCGGAACTCGACGGGATCCTGCCCGCAGGCGATCGCCATCTCGTCCATCGCCGACTCCAGTGCGTACATCCCGGGGGTCTTGCCCGGGGCGCGCATGATCGTCGGCACCGGCACGTCGAGCGGGACCATCCGGTGCGTGGTGCTACGGTGCGGCGCCGCGTACATCACCCGGGTCGGCGTGACGCTCTGCTCGGCGAACTCCTTGATCCGGGCCGTCTGCTGCACCGTCTCGTGGCCGACCGCGACCAGCCGGCCGTCCGGCCCGGCACCGAGCCGGACCCGCTGGATCGTCGGGGTGCGGTAGCCGACCTCGGCGAACATCTGCTGCCGGGTGAGCGCGAGCTTCACCGGCCGGCCGGGCACGGCGAACGCGGCCAGCACCGCGAGTACGACGTCCGGATGGGTGTGCAGCTTGCCGCCGAACGCGCCGCCGACGAACGGCGAGCTGATCCGGATCCGCTCCGGTTCGAGCCCGAAGAGCGCGGCCAGCGACTCCCGCAACCGGTGCACCCCCTGGCTGGCGACGTGCAGGACGAGCCGGTCGTCGACCCAGATCGCGATCGTGGCGTGCGGCTCGATCTGGGCGTGCTGCTGCCACGGGGTGGTGTACGTGGCGTCGTGGCGTACCGCCGCGCCGGCCAGTGCCGCCTCGGCGTCGCCGTGGATGCTGTCGGTGGCGAAGCCGCCGTTCATGACCTCCGGGACGTACCGGTCCGGGTGGTCGGCCCGCAGCAGCACGTCGTGCGGCTCCGCCCGGTAGTCGAACCGGACCAGGCCGGCGGCCCGGCGCGCCACCTCGGAACTCTCCGCCACGACGCCGCCGACGATCCGCCCCCGGTACGGCACCTCCGGCGTCTGCAGGATCGCCACCTCCGGATCGTCGAGGGAGGCGAGCCGGCGTGCGTTCTCGTGCGTCAGCACGGTCAGCACGCCCGGATCGGCCAGCGCGGCCTCGGTGTGCACACCGACGATCCGCCCGACGGCGACGGTGGCCTGCACCGGATGGAGATAGACCGGCCGGTCGACGGGGTGTTCGTAGGCGTACCGGGCGGTGCCGGTGACCTTCGCCGGTCCGTCGGACCGGTCCAGTGGGGTGCCGATGGCCCGGCCCGGCAGGGTGATCCCGTCCACACCAGCAATGTAGGGACGCGAACGGCCCCGCCGGCCGGGTTCCGCCGAATTCGTCCGGCCGCGGGTGGCTCTTCGGCCGCCGAGCGGTGGCTCGGCCTCGGGGCGCCGGCCCGGTCAGCCCCGGCGGAGCACGGCCAGGAACATCGCGTCCGTGCCGTGCCGGTGCGGCCAGAGCTGCACGGTCGGGCCGTCGCCGAGGCCGGGCATGCCGGCCGGCAGCAGCGGGCGGGCGTCGACGAAGTCGACAGGCACCCCGGAGCGCCGGGCTCCCTCGGTGACCGAGACGTGCGTCTCCACCACGTGCGGCGAGCAGGTCACGTATCCCACCACCCCGCCCGGGCGGACCGCCCGGAGCGCGGCACCGAGCAGCTCCCGCTGCAACCGGGTCAGCGCCGGCAGGTCGGAGGGCTGGCGGCGCCAGCGCGACTCGGGGCGCCGCCGGAGCGAGCCGAGGCCGGTGCAGGGCGCGTCGACGAGCACCCGGTCGAAGCCCTGCTCCGGCAGGTCGCCGTCCCGCCCGACGGCGCGCCCGTCGGTGGTCAGCACGGTCACCGGCAGCCCGCGTACCGCCTGGGAGACCAGCCGGGCCCGGTGCTCGGCCACCTCGACAGCGGTCAGCCGGGCACCCCGCTGCGCGGCCAGCGCGCCGAGCAGGCCGGCCTTGCCGCCCGGCCCGGCGCAGAGGTCGAGCCAGCGCTCGTCGGTGCCGTCCAGGTCGGCGGCGGCGAGCGCGGCGGCCACCAGCTGGGAGCCCTCGTCCTGGACGTGCGCCCGGCCGTCGGTGACGGCGGACAGCTCGCCCGGGGCACCGCCGGGCAGGTAGACGGCGTACGGCGAGAAGGCGCCCGGCGCGCCGCCCACCTCGTCGGCGAGCGCGACCGCGTCCGCCCGGCCGGGACGGGCGCAGAGGTGCACCGGCGGGCGCTGGTTGTCCTCGATCAGCAGCCGGGTCGTCTCGCCGACGTCGCCGCCGAGCGCCTCGGAGAACGCGCGCACGATCCACGGCGGATGGGCGTAGGTGAGGGCCAGGTGGCCGACCGGGTCGGTCTCGGCCGGCGGGGCCAGCTCGGCCAGCCAGGTGTCGGCGTCCTTGCCGGCGACCTCCCGCAGCACCGCGTTGGCGAAGCCGGCCGCGCCCGGGGCGAGCGAGCGCACCAGGTCGACGGTTGACGAGACGGCGGCGTGCGGCGGGACCCGGGTGTGGAGGAGCTGGTAGGCGCCGAGCCGCAGCGCGTCCCGGGGCTGCGGGTCGATCCGGGCGACGTCCCGGCCGGCGGCGGCGGTCAGGATCGCGTCCAGGGTGCCCCGGAGCCGCAGCGTGCCGTAGGTCAGTTCGGTGGCGAAGGCGGCGTCCCGGCCGTGCAGCCGCCGGTCGCGCAGCATGGCGGGGAGGACGAGGTTCGCGTACGCGTCGTCCCGGTGCACCGCCTCGATCGCCTCGTACGCCACCTGCCGGGGCAGGTCCACCGCCGGGCGCCCGGGACGGGACCGCCCGTCCCGGTCCCGCTGGCCGCGTCCCCGGTCGCCCCGGTCACGGTCGCCGCGTCCCCGGTCGCCCCGGTCACGGTCGTCGCGTCGCCGGTCGGCGCCGCCCCGCGCGCGGTCGCGGTCGTCGCGGCGGCGGTCGGCGCCCGTCCGTGGGCGATCGTCGCGGCCCTGGGCGGCGCCGGCGTGCCCGGTGCTCCCCGCCCGGTCGATACGCTCGCTCATCCGACATGCTCCCCGCCGGCCACCCGCACGCCCCGGGCCCAGTCCGGCGCCGCCATGGCCCGCTTGCCGGCCGCACGGACCTCGCCCAGCTCCACGGGTGTGGTGGCGGTGCCGGCCAGCACCCGGCCGCGCTCGACCAGCAGCTCACCGGGCTTGAGCTCCGGCCCGTTGCCGACCGGCCGCACCGGGCCGAGCTTGACCCGGTCGCCCCGGAACACGGTCCAGGCACCGGGCGCCGGGGTGGCGGCGCGGACCCGCCGGTCCACCGCGAAGGACGGCTCCGACCAGCGGACCTCGCCGTCCGCCACGGTCAGCTTCGGTGCCAGCGACACCCCGTCGGCCGGTTGCGGCACCGCCCGCGCGGTGCCCTGCCCGATCGCGTCGAGGACGGCGACCAGCAGCCCGGACCCGCTGGCCGCCAGCCGCTCCAGCAGGTCGCCGGAGGTGTCGGTGGGCCGGATCTCCTCGGTCACGGTGCCGAAGACCGGCCCGGTGTCCAGCCCGGCCTCCAGTTGGAAGACGCTGGCGCCGGTGACCTGGTCGCCGTGCAGCACGGCGTGCTGCACGGGCGCGGCGCCGCGCCAGGCGGGCAGCAGCGAGAAGTGCAGGTTGACCCAGCCGTGCGCGGGGATCTCCAGCGCCTCCGGCGGCACCAGCGCGCCGTACGCGACCACCGGTACGCAGTCCGGGGCGAGCCGGCGGAGCCGGTCGAGAAACTCGGGCTCCCGGGGGCGGGCCGGGGTCAGCACCTCGACGCCCCGCTCGTCGGCCCAGGCGCCGACGGGTGAGCGGGCCAGCCCCCGGCCCCGGCCGGCGGGGGCGTCGGGCCGGGTCAGCACGGCGATCAGCTCGTGCCCGGAGGCGTCGATGGCGTCCAGGGCGGGCAGGGCGACGGCCGGCGTACCGGCGAAGATCAGGCGCACGTCCGCGTCACCGGCCCAGGCCGAACGGGCTCGCCGGGTGCTCCGCGCCGCCGAGCCCCAGCCTGGCGGCGAGGCCCTGGCGGCGGTCGGCCGGGGTGTCGTGCGGGCTGACCTTGACCACGGGCGGGGCGTCCCGGTCGTACCAGTCGGCCTGCCGGATCGCCTTCATCGCCTCCTTGCGCCCCTCGGCGTCGAGGCGGTCGAGGAAGAGCACCCCGTCGAGGTGGTCGGTCTCGTGCTGCACGCAGCGGGCCATCAGCCCGGTGCCGACGATCTGCACCGGGTCGCCGTATCCGTTGAAGCCCTTGGCCACGACGTTGAGCCGGCGCCTGGTGTCGAAGTAGAGCCCGGGGATGGAGAGGCAGCCCTCCGGGCCGTCCTGCTCATCCTCGTCGGGGAAGTCCAGCACCGGGTTGACCAGGTGCCCGAGCACGTCGTCGACGTCGAAGGCGAACACCCGCAGGCCCACGCCGAGCTGCGGCGCGGCGAGGCCGGCGCCGTTCTGCTCGCGCATCGTGTCGGTCAGGTCGGCGACCAGTTTGCGCAGCTCGGCGTCGAAGTCGACGACCGGTTCGGCCGGGGTGCGCAGCACCGGGTCCCCGAAGAGACGGATGGGCTGGACGGTCACGCGGGACGGCTCCTTCATGGCTGGGATCGGTGGTGCCCCGCCCAGTCTACGGGCGCACCGGACGAACGACCGGTACGCCGGCACGCCCCGGCCGGCGACGGGGACGGGTGGCAGCCGCCGGAGGAACCGGGGAGTGATCTGCCCCGGTCAGCCCTGGTTGCCGGGCTCACCGGCGAGGACGGCGTCGGTGCGCTCCAGGACGTGGTCGGGGAGCGGAAGCTGGGTGCCGTGCGCCGCGTCCCAGTCGTAGATCACACTGACCCCGACCTCGGCCCGGAAGTATTCGACGGCGCTCAGCCCGCCGACCACCGGCTCGTCGCACTCGGCCACGAGCTGCCCCGGCACCACCCGGAAGCCGTTGCGCAGCGCCGCGCTGAGTCGCCGGTGGCCGTCGACCACGAAGAACTTCTCGCCGGTGTAGCCGATCCGCAGCGGCTCCAGCGCCTCCTCGCCGGCCTGCCCGATCTGTGCCACGTCGTCCGACTCCCAGAGGCCGCGCAGCCCCTGGATCTCCTGGGTCGGATAGATCCGGGAGGGGTCGAGCAGCAGCAGCGGCGGTGAGTCGCGCAGGATCTGCTGGCCGAAGGAGCCCTCGTAGGCGGCGATGATGTGCTGCACCACCTCGTCCGCGGACGCCCTGGTGCTGTCGCAGATCAGGTCGTAGTTGCGCAGTTTCGCCTTGTCGACGCCGTACCGGACGAGGAAGCGGCTCCGCTCGCTCTCGCTGCGCTCGTGGAGCTTGGCCCGCGCCTCCTCGATCGAGGTGTAGCTCTCCGCCGGCCCGGACGGGCGGGCGAGCACCCGGCGCGCCGCCTCGGTGGGCTCGGTGATCATGTGAATCTTGAGGGCGTCCTTGAAGAAGTGCCAGGCGAGCCGGCTGTCGACGATCAACTGATCGCCCGAGGCGGCGATGTCCTGCTGTAGCTGGTCGACGTAGCCGTCCACCGCCTGGTCCAGCTCGGCGTGCAGGTTGAGCTGGAGCGCCGTCATCTTCCGCTGCTGGGCCATCTCCCGGTAGAGGTCCCCCACGCTGACCCGGCGCAGGCCGAGCCGCCTGGCCAGCTCGATGGAGACGGTGCTCTTGCCGCTGCCAAGATCCCCGTTCAGGACGATCGACTGATGACCGGTCACGGCCTACCCACCCCTGATCCCAGGCTATTCAAGATCAATAGTATGTACGCCGAACCGGCGCGGTCACTCTCCGTCACGCCTTCCACTGGAGCATGAGCGGCGATGGTATCACCCGAAACCTGGCCCACCGGTCGGACTCCCGGTCCGTCCACCGTGCTGGGTACCCGTTGGCGACCGTAGCCGAAACAACCCTCCGTGGCGGGTTCTCGGTCAGCATCCGGTCAGAATCAGGGACACCGCCCCTCAGAAGATGTCGTGCGGGTCGACCTGGATCCGTACCGGCTGGCCGGCCTTGCGGGCCGTCCGCACCGCCGCCGCCTCGTGCAGGGCCGCCGCCAGCGCCGCCGCCTGGGCGCGGGGCACCCGGACCAGCATCCGCTCCTGCCCCTCCGGGGCGGGCACCGGGCCGAGCAGCTCGGCGGCGGGCGGCAGCCGGGCCGCCTCGACCAGGTCCGCCACCGCCACCGCCACCCCGGTCAGGCTGGCCATCCGGGCCGCCGGCGGAAACCCCAGCTCCCGCCGCTCGGCCAGCTCACGGCCGGCGAACCAGCCCGGGTCCCAGCGCAGCAGCGCCTGCACCGGCGCCAGCGCCCCGTCGGCGACCACCACCACCCGGCCACCGGCGGCACCGGGGCGGGCCAGCGCCGCCGCCGCCAGCCAGCGGCGCAGCGCCTCCTCCCCGGCCCGCAGGTCGGCCCGGGTCAGCAGCGCCCAGGAGTCGAGCAGCAGCACCGCGCCGTAGCCGCCCTCGGCGACCGGCTCCGCACCGGGGGTCGCGATCACCAGCCCCCCCTCGCCGGGAACGGTCGCCAGCACCTCCTCCCGGCCCGAGGTCCGCACCGGCACGTCGGGAAACGCCCGACCGAGTTCCTCGGCCGTCCGCCGGGCACCCACCACCGCGGCCCGGAACCGCCGCCCACCGCACTCCGGACACGCGTAGCCGGCGGCGACCCGGGCACACCACCGGCAGGTCGGAGCGGCGCCGGCCGACCGCAGGGCGAGCGGACCGGCGCAGTGCGGGCACCGGGCCGGGGTCCGGCACTCCGCACAGGCCACCGCCGGCAGGTAACCGCGCCGGGGCACCTGGACCAGCACCGGCGCGCCGGCCTGGAGCGCCGCCCGGGCCGCCTCCCAGGCCAGGCTCGGCAGCCGGGCCGAGGCCGCGGCCGGATCCCGGGCCAGTTGCGGGTCGTCGCCGGTCGGCGTGATCCTCGGGGTACGCGACCGCAGCGTCGACCGGTCCGCCACGATCTCCCGCGCCCAGCCGGTCTCGACCAGCAGGCGCGACTCTGCGGTGCGGGCGTACCCGCCCACCAGCACGGCGGCGTTACCGAGCTGGGCGCGGGTGAGCAGCACCTCCCGGGCGTGCGGGTACGGTGCCCGGGGTTCGGCGTGCAGGTCGTCCCCGTCGTCCCAGATCGCCACCAGCCCGAGCTCGGCGACCGGGGCGAACATCGCCGCCCGGGTGCCGATCACCACCGGGACCCGGCCCCGGGAGGCGGCGAGAAAGGCCCGGTAGCGCCGGGCCGGCCCGAGCGCGGCGGAGAGCGCCACGTGCCGCCCGGCGCCGAGCAGCCCGGTCAGGGCGGCGTCGAGCCGGTCGAGGTCACGGGCGTCGGCGACCACCGCCACCGCGCCCCGGCCGCCGCGTACGGTCGCCCCGACCGCCTCCGCGAACCGGGCCGCCCAGTCCTCGCCGGGCAGCGCCGACCAGACCGCCCGGGGCGCCCGGCCCCCGGCCAGGGCCCGCAGGTAACCCGGCCCGGCCGGATAGCTCCACCAGCCCGTCCCGGCCCCCTCCTCCACCGGTCGGGGCGGCGTTCCGGCCGGACCGACCGCCGGCTCGGGCGGCGCCTCGGCGGGACCGGCCGGCGGGGGTGGTGCGGCGGGCTCGCGTTCGACCCGGGCGTGCCGGGGCGGGATCGCCAGCCGCAGCACGTCGGAGAGGTTGCCGGCGTAGCGGTCGGCCACCGCCCGGGCCAGCCGGGCGATCTCCGGGCTCAGCACCGGCTCCGCCGAGACCAGCCGCTCCAGATAGCTGAGCCGGCCGTCGTGCGCGGAGAGCCCGGCCCGCTCCAGGATCCAGCCGTCGACGAGCTGGCCGGCGAAGCGCACCCGGACCCGGGTGCCCGGTCCGGCCTGCTCGGACAGCTCGGCCGGGACCAGATAGTCGAAGGCCCGGTCCAGGTGGGCCAGGGGCACGTCCACGCAGACGCGAGCGACCGGCAGCCCTTCGGCGGGCTGCCGGTCGCTGCGCTTGCCGGTGGTCAGGCTCCCGCGGCCGACTTGAGGTCGGCGGCGCGGTCGGTGCTCTCCCAGGTCAGGTCGGGCAGCTCGCGCCCGAAGTGGCCGTAGGCGGCGGTCTGCCGGTAGATCGGGCGGAGCAGGTGCAGGTCCCGGATGATCGCCGCCGGGCGGAGGTCGAAGACCTCGGTGACCGCCCGCTCGATCCGGTCCACCGGCACGTTCTCGGTGCCGAACGTCTCGATGAAGGTGCTCACCGGGTGCGCCTTGCCGATCGCGTACGCGACCTGGACCTCGCAGCGCTCGGCCAGCCCGGCGGCGACCACGTTCTTCGCCACCCAGCGGGTCGCGTACGCCGCCGAACGGTCGACCTTGGACGGATCCTTGCCGGAGAAGGCCCCGCCGCCGTGCCGGGCGTACCCGCCGTAGGTGTCCACAATGATCTTGCGGCCGGTCAGCCCCGCGTCGCCCATCGGGCCGCCGATCTCGAACCGGCCGGTCGGGTTGACCAGCAGGCGGTAGCCGTCGATGTCGAGGCCCAACTCCTCCAGCTCGGGGGCGATGACGTGCTCACGGATGTCGGGGGTCAGCAGCGACTCCAGCGAGATGTCGGCGGCGTGCTGGCTGGAGACCACGACCGTGTCGAGCCGGACCGGGCGCAGCCCGTCGTATTCGATCGTGACCTGGGTCTTGCCGTCCGGCCGCAGGTAGGGGATCGTGCCGTCCTTGCGGGTCGCCGAGAGCCGGCGGGCGAGCCGGTGTGCCAGGGCGATCGGCAGCGGCATCAGCTCCGGCGTCTCCGAGCAGGCGAAGCCGAACATCATCCCCTGGTCACCGGCGCCCTGGGCGTCCAGCGCGCTCTCCGACTCCCCGGCGCGCAACTCGATGGCGCTGTCCACGCCCTGCGCGATGTCCGGCGACTGGGAACCGATCGAGACGCTGACCCCGCAGGAGGCGCCGTCGAAACCCTTCTTCGACGAGTCATAGCCGATGCCGAGGATCGTCTCGCGGACGATCGCCGGAATGTCGGCGTACGCCTTCGTGGTCACCTCGCCAGCGACGTGCACCTGACCGGTCGTGATGAGAGTTTCGACCGCGACCCGGCTACGCGGATCCTGGTCCAGCAGCGCGTCGAGGATGCCGTCGCTGATCTGGTCAGCGATCTTGTCCGGGTGGCCTTCCGTGACCGACTCCGAGGTGAACAAGCGACGTACCACGGTGCTCCTAAAGATCTCGAATGCGGTTTGCGCGGCAGTGTAGTTCCCGCCGCCTGGTCGCTGACCTGTGCCGGCAGGTCAGCCCGGTCATGACGAGCCGGTTAAGCGCGTTACTACCAGATCCCAGACGCCGTCGGCGAGATCTTCCTTGGATTGCTCAGGAAACGCCGTCTTCGAACCGTCGGCGCCGAGGACGACGGCAGCGTTGTCGTCGGCACCGAACACCCTGTCGGGGCCCACCTCGTTGACCACGATGAGGTCGGCGCGTTTGCGGGCCAGCTTCGCCCGGGCGTTCGCCTCGGCGTCGCTGGTCTCGGCGGCGAAGGCGACCAGCACCTGCTCCGGTCGCCGCCGCTCGCCCAGCTCGGCCGCGATGTCGGGGTTGGCCACCAGCTCGACGGTGAGCGTGCCACCCCGGCCCGCCTTCTTGATCTTGTCTGGAGCGTAGGTCGCCGGCCGGAAGTCGGCGGGCGCCGCCGCCATCACCACCACGTCCGCCCTCCCGGCCGCCTCCAGAGTGGCCTTCCGCAACTCCTCGGTGGTCGAGACCCGGACCACCTCCGCGCCGGCCGGGTCGGGCAGCGCCACGTTCGCGGCGACCACCGTCACCCGGGCCCCCCGGGCGAGGGCCGTGCGGGCGAACGCGTAGCCCTGCTTCCCCGACGACCGGTTGCCGAGGAAGCGCACCGGATCGAGCGGCTCCCGGGTCCCGCCCGCGGTGACCACCACCCGGCGACCGGCGAGGTCGCGGGGCTCGTCGACGCCGCGGGTGAGCACCCGGCGGGCCACCGCGAAGATCTCGGCCGGGTCGGGCAGCCGGCCCCTGCCGGTGTCGACGCCGGTCAGCCGGCCGCTCGCCGGCTCCAGCACCAGGACGCCCCGGCGGCGCAGCGTGGCCACGTTCTCCACCGTCGCCGGGTGCTCCCACATCTCGGTGTGCATCGCCGGGGCGAGCAGCACCGGGCAGCGGGCGGTCAGCAGGGTGTTGGTCAGCAGGTCGTCGGCGAGCCCGTGCGCGGCCCTGCCCAGCAGGTCTGCCGTTGCCGGGGCGACGACCACCAGGTCGGCGCCCTGGCCGAGGCGCACGTGCGGCACCTCGTGCACGTCGGCCCAGACCTCGTCGGCGACCGGTTGGCCGCTCAGCGCCGCCCAGGTCGGCGCGCCGACGAAGCGCAGCGCGGCAGCGGTCGGCACGACCCGGACGCGGTGCCCCGACTCGGTGAAGAGCCGGAGCAGCTCGCACGCCTTGTAGGCGGCGATGCCGCCGCCCACCCCGAGTACGACAGCGGTCATCGGCGACGCCCGAGGGCCCCTACGGCTGGTCGGTCGGCTCGGCGGTGAGCAGACCCGCGTTGATCTCCCGCATCGCGATCGAGAGCGGCTTCTCCTGCGGCGTGGTCTCCACCAGCGGGCCGACATACTCCAGCAGGCCCTCGCCGAGCTGGCTGTAGTAGGCGTTCACCTGGCGGGCACGCTTGGCGGCGAAAATCACCAGAGCGTACTTGGAGGTGGTCTTCTCGAGCAGCTCGTCGATCGGCGGGTTGGTGATGCCTTCGGGACTGGCGATGGATCCCACGGGGACAAACCTCGGTGTCTCTCGACCGCTGCGGCGGTCGGGTCGGAGCCGAATCAGGTCGGCGTCAGAAAGGACGAACCGAGCAAGCCTACCAGTTCGTCGGCGGCCCGCCCGAGGACGTCGTTCACGACCGTCGCGTCGAATTCCCGACCGGCGGCACCGGCCTCCGCCCGGCTCGGGGCGAGGTAGACCAGCCGCGCGGACGGCATCGCCGCCCGGATCTGGCGGGCACCCCCCAGGTCGATCGGGAGCAGCACCGGCCGGCCGGCCGAGAGCCGGATCAGCACCGGCTCACGTGGTGTCCCGTACCGGTGGGCGCCAATGTCCGACCACTCCAGCAGCTCTCCGCCGTCGCACAGTCGGGCGAATTCGCCCCGGTCCACGAAGCGATAGTGCATGCCGTCGATCTCGTACCGGCGGCGGGGGCGGGTGGTTACCGCGACCGGCGACCACACACGTGGAAAACGGCCCCGGACGAGCCGGGTCACGCTGTCCTTGCCGGCCCCGGAGGGACCGGCAAGGACCGTGAGACGAGCCGCTGGGCGGACATCGTCATGCGTACCCACTGCTTGTTTCTACACGGCGAGTGGAACTAGTTCGCCGAGAATTCCCCAAGCAGTGCCTTCCGCTGCTGCTCGCCGAGGCCACGGAGGCGACGGCTGTCGGCGATCTTGAGCTTCTCCATGATCTGGGTGGCTCGGATCTTGCCGATTCCCGGCATGGCCTGAAGTACGGCCGACACCTTCAGCTTGCCGACGACGTCGTCCGACTCCGCACGGTCGAGGACGGCGGCGAGGTTGGTCTTGCCCTGCTTGAGCTCTTCCTTGAGCTTCGCCCGGGCCTTGCGGATCTCCGCGGCCTTCTCCAGCGCGGCTGCGCGCTGTTCGGGGCTCAGTTGGGGGAGCGGCACCAGTTCTCCTCAGGTCCCTATCGCGACGGGCTGGACGCGCCGTCGCATCTGTGAAACGTGGTGTGCCTGGAAACCAAAGGGGTATGTGGTTCCCAGCGCGGGGAAAACTAGCGGCCAACGGAGGTTTCGGCAACGTGGGCGCGCCATGATCATGTCAGCGTAATCACGAGATCACTGACCGGCAACGGTCAGCGCGGCCCGGCAGTCGGCCAGCGCACGCTCCGCCGCGGCCCGCAGCGCCGCCGGCTCCGGGCCCGCGCCGAGCACCTCCCGGGAGTACGACGGGAGCACCCGGCGCAGCTCGCCGCCGAAGACCGTACGCAGGTCCCCGGCGCGTCCGCCCTGCGCCCCGAGGCCCGGAGCGAGCAGCGGGCCGCCGACTCCGGAGAGGTCGTGCCCGGTCCCGCCGACGGTGGCGCCGACCACCAGCCCGAAGCTGCCGAGCGGCTCGGCACCCGCGTTGAGCTGCGAAATCTCTTCAATGATCGTCTGCGCGACGGTGCGACCGTCCGGCCCGACCGCGCGCTGCACGCCGGCACCCTCGGGGTTCGAGGTGAGCGCCAGCACGAAGACGCCGCCACCGTGCTTGCGCGCCGTGTCGAACATCGGAGCGAGCGAACCGACCCCCAGGAAGGGGCTCGCGGTGATCGCGTCGACATACATCGGGCTGGATGGATCGAGGTAGGCGTCGGCGTACGCGGCGACCGTCGAGCCGATGTCGCCGCGCTTGACGTCAAGCAGAACGAGCGCGCCCGCGCCCCGCAACTGTCGGATAATTGACTCAAGTACGTCGACCCCGCGCGCGCCGAACCGCTCGAAAAAGGCCGACTGCGGCTTGACCACCGCCACCCGGTCGCCGAGCGCCTCGACCACGGTCCGGCTGAACCGGGCCAGCCCGGCGACGTCGTCGGGCAGGCCCCACCGGGCCAGGAGCGCGGGGTGCGGGTCGATGCCCACGCAGAGCGGTCCGCGCTCCGCCATCGCCCGGTGCAGCCGGCTGCCGAAGGTCTCCATCTCGCCTCTCTCCTCTCCGCCCGCCCGGCGCACCGGAACGGGTCCGTCAGCCGGCGCGGGCGGCCGCGCCGATCGCCGTGCAGATCCGGGCGACGTCGGCCTCGCTGGTCACGTACGGCGGCATCGTGTAGATCAGGTCCCGGAACGGGCGCAGCCAGACCCCGTGCGCGGCGGCGGCCCCGGTCGCGGCCGCCACGTCGACCCCGTGGTCGAGCTGCACCACCCCGATCGCGCCGAGCACCCGGACGTCGACCACCCCGGCCGCGCCCCGCAGCGGCCCCAGGCCGGCCGAGAGCCCCGTGGAGATCCTCGCCACCTCCGCCGCCCAGTTTCCGGCCCGCAGCAGCCCGATGGAGGCGTTTGCGACCGCACAGGAAACCGGATTCCCCATGAAGGTCGGGCCGTGCGCCAGCACACCGGTCGCGGAGATACCCTCGGCGATCTCCGGGGTGCAGATCGTAGCGGCCAGGCTCAGGTAACCGCCGGTGAGCGCCTTGCCGAGGCACATCACGTCCGGGGTCACCCCGGCGTGCTCCGCCGCGAAGAGCGCGCCGGTCCGGCCGAAGCCGGTGGCGATCTCGTCGAAGACGAGCACGAGATCGAGCTCGGTGGCGAGCTCGCGGAGCAGCCGCAGGTAGTGCGGATTGTGGAAACGCATCCCGCCGGCGCCCTGCACCACCGGCTCCACGATCACCGCGGCGAGTTCACCCGCGTGCCGGTGCAGCGCGTCGGCGAGCGCGGTCGCGTACCCGGGGTCGACCGGGGCGTCGACGCCGGGCGGGGGCGGGCCGGCGAAGAGCTGCCGGGGCAGCACCCCGGTCCAGAGCGAGTGCATCCCGCCGTCCGGGTCGCAGACGCTCATCGGATGGAAGGTGTCGCCGTGGTAGCCGCCCCGCCAGGTGGCCAGCCGGTGCCGCTCCGGGTGGCCCCGGCCGCGCTGGTACTGCAGCGCCATCTTCACCGCCACCTCGACCGAGACCGAGCCGGAGTCGCAGAGGAAGACGTGCTCCAGGCCGGGCGGGGTGATCTCGACCAGGGTGCCGGCCAGCCGGACGGCGGGCTCGTGGGTGAGGCCGCCGAACATCACGTGGCTCATCCGGCCGAGCTGGTCGGTGACGGCGGCGTCCAGCACCGGATGCCGGTAGCCGTGGATCGCCGCCCACCACGACGACATGCCGTCGACGAGTTCCCGGCCGTCGGCCAGGCGCAGCCGCACCCCCTCGGCACTCTCCACCACGTACGGGTCGGTACGCGCCGGCATCGGCGCGTACGGGTGCCAGACGTGCGCCCGGTCGGCCGCGACGACCTGCTCCGGGGTCATCGACCGCCCCGGCACCACCGGCCGGCTCCTCCGGCCCGGGACGCCCGGCGGCCGCCCCGGGGTCACGGCCGGGTCGCCCGGGCCACCGCGCGGACCAGCCCCGGACCGCCGTAGACGAAACCGGTGTAGAGCTGCACCAGGCTCGCCCCGGCGTCGAACAGGGCGGTGGCGTCGGCCGGGTCGAGGATGCCGCCCACCCCGACCACCGGCAGGGCGCCACCGGTCTCGCGGTGCACGAAGGCGACCACCGCGCGGGCCCGCGCGGTCAGTGGCCGCCCGGAGAGCCCGCCCGCCTCGCCGGCCCGGTGCCGGTCGGCCGGGGCGATCCCGTCCCGGCCCAGCGTGGTGTTGGTGGCGATCACCCCGGCGGCACCCCGGTCCAGGCAGACCTGGAGCAGCTCGGCGATGGCCGGCTCGGTCAGGTCCGGGGCGATCTTGACCAGGATCGGCTTCTCCCCCACCAGGGCGGTCAGCAGCCCGTCCAGGTGCGCCCGGTCCTGCAGCGAGCGCAGGCCGGGCGTGTTCGGCGAGGAGACGTTGACCGCGAAGTAGTCCCCGTACGGCGCCAGCGCGCGATAGGAGGCCAGATAGTCGGCGACCGCGTCGTCCAGCGCGGTCACCCTGGACTTGCCGAGCGAGATGCCGAGCGGCACACCCAGCGGCCGGCGCAACCCGGCCAGCCGCCGGGCCAGCGCCTCGGCGCCGGAGTTGTTGAAGCCCATCCGGTTGATCACCGCCGCGCTGCCCGGCAGCCGGAAGAGCCTCGGCCGGGGGTTGCCGGGCTGCGGGTGCGCGGTGACCGTGCCGACCTCGACGAAGCCGAAGCCCAGCGCCGGCCAGGCGGGCAGCGCCACCCCGTCCTTGTCCATCCCGGCGGCCAGCCCGACCGGGTTGGGAAAGTCGAGCCCGAAGACGCGGCGCGGGGCGGAAACGGCGTACCGGGCGCGCAGCAGGGCCAGCGCGGCCGGGCTGCGGGAGAGCCCGGCGAGCCGGCGCAGCGTCCACTCGTGTGCGGTCTCGGCGTCACCGCCGCCGAGCCGGAACAGCGCCGGCCGGACCATCCGCGCGAAGGGACCGCCGTCCGGCCGGCCGGACGCCGCCCGCCCGGCGCCGGCAGCCGCCGCGCCGTCGTCCGGCCCGGTGGTCTCCGTCGGCACGCTCACTCGCCGGCCCGCAGCGCCGCGTGCAGCTCCTGCAACGGCCGGACCGCCATGTCGCCCCGGATCAGCGCCTCGATCCCCATCACCGCCGCCGCCGCGCCCGGCACGGTGGTGATGCACGGGATGTCCGCGCCGACCGCCGCGCTGCGGATCTCGTACCCGTCGGACCGGGCGCTCGCCCCCGAACCCTGCGGGGTGTTGATCACCAGGGCGACCTCGCCGGCCGCGATCAGCGACACCGCGTCCGGCGAGTCGGCGCCCTCCTCGTAGTGCTTGCGGATCAGCGTGCAGGAGATGCCGTGCCGGCGCAGCACCTCGCCGGTGCCGGTGGTGGCGACGATCTCGAAGCCGAGGTCGGCGAGGCGCTTGACCGGGAAGATCATGCCGCGCTTGTCCCGGTTGGCCACGGAGACGAAGATCCTGCCCCGGACCGGCAGCGAGCCGTACGCCGCCGCCTGCGACTTGGCGAAGGCGTGCCCGAAGGCGGTGTCGATGCCCATCACCTCGCCGGTGGACTTCATCTCCGGCCCGAGCAGCGAGTCGATGCCCATGCCGGCCGGGGTGCGGAACCGCTTGAACGGCAGCACCGCCTCCTTCACCGCGACCGGGGCGTCGGGCGGCAGCGCCGCGCCGTCACCGGCCGGCGGGAGCAGCCGCTCGGCGCGCAGCTCGGCGATGGTGGAACCGAGCATGATCCGGGCCGCCGCCTTGGCCAGCGGCACCGCGGTCGCCTTGGAGACGAACGGCACCGTCCGGGAGGCCCGGGGGTTCGCCTCCAGCACGTAGAGGACGTCGTCCTTGAGCGCGTACTGCACGTTGAGCAGGCCGCGCACCCCGATCCCCCGGGCGATCTGCACGGTGTAGCGGCGTACCGCCTCCAGGTGCGAGCTGGCCAGGGTGATCGGCGGCAGCGCGCAGGACGAGTCGCCGGAGTGGATGCCGGCCTCCTCGATGTGCTCCATCACCCCGCCGACGTAGACCTCGCCGTCGGCGTCGCAGAGCGCGTCCACGTCGATCTCGATCGCGTCGTCGAGGAAGCGGTCGACCAGCACCGGATGGTCCGGCGAGATGTCGGTGGCCCGGGCGATGTAGCCGCGCAGCGTCTCGTCGTCGTAGACGATCTCCATGCCACGCCCGCCGAGCACGTACGACGGCCGGACCAGCACCGGATAGCCGATCTCGGCGGCGATGCCCTGTGCCTCACCGAAGGAGGTGGCGGTGCCGTGCGCCGGGGAGCGCAGCCCGGCCCGGTCCAGCAGCGCGCCGAACGCACCCCGCTCCTCGGCCAGGTGGATCGACTCCGGGCTGGTGCCGACGATCGGCACACCGGCGTCCTTGAGCCGCTGCGCCAGGCCGAGCGGGGTCTGCCCGCCGAGCTGCACGATCACCCCGACCACGCCCGGCCCGCCGGCCGCCTTACCCGAGCTGTCCTCGGCGTGCCAGACCTCCAGCACGTCCTCGAAGGTCAGCGGCTCGAAGTAGAGCCGGTCGGCGGTGTCGTAGTCGGTGGAGACGGTCTCCGGGTTGCAGTTGACCATCACCGTCTCGTAGCCGGCGCCTTCGGCGCCGGAACCGGAGGCAGCGGCTGGACCCAGCGGCGCGCTGCGCAGCGCCTGTACGGCGTGCACGCAGGAGTAGTCGAACTCGATGCCCTGGCCGATCCGGTTCGGTCCGGAGCCGAGGATCAGCACCTTCGGCCGGTCCGAGCCGGTCACCTCGGACTCCTCGTCGTAGCTGCTGTAGTGGTACGGCGTACCGGCGGCGAACTCGGCGGCGCAGGTGTCGACGGTCTTGTAGACCGGGCGTACCCCGAGCCGGTGCCGGAGCGTCCGCACCCCGTCCTCGCCGGCCAGCTCCGGGCGGAGCGCGGCGAGCTGCCGGTCGGAGATCCCGGCCCGCTTGGCCCGGCGCAGCAGCTCCTCGTCGAGTACGGCCGCACCCGCGATCTCGACCCGCAGCTCGACCAGCCCGGCGATCTGGTCCAGGAACCACGGGTCGATCCCGCCGGACGCCTCCGACACCTGGGCCACCGAGGCGCCGAGCCGCAGCGCCCGCTCGACGCTGTAGAGCCGGCCGTCGTGCGGGACACGCAGCGCGGCGAGAGTGCCCTCCAGCGTGGCGCCCGCCGGATCCGGCACGGTCCAGAAGCCGCCCGCCCTCGTCTCCATCGAGCGCATCGCCTTGTTCAGCGCCTCGGGGAAGTTCCGGCCCAGGCTCATCGCCTCGCCGACCGACTTCATCGTGGTGGTGAGTTCCCTGTCGGCGGCCGGGAACTTCTCGAAGGCGAACCGGGGGATCTTCACCACCACGTAGTCGAGGGTCGGCTCGAAGGCGGCCGGCGTCTTCAGGGTGATGTCGTTGGGGATCTCGTCCAGGGTGTAGCCGATGGCGAGCTTCGCGGCGATCTTGGCGATCGGGAAGCCGGTCGCCTTGGAGGCCAGCGCCGAGGAGCGGGAGACCCGGGGGTTCATCTCGATCACGACCAGCCGGCCGTCGCGGGGGTTGACCGCGAACTGGATGTTGCAGCCCCCGGTCTCCACCCCGACCTCGCGGAGCACCGCGATGCCGAGGTCGCGCAGCCGCTGGTACTCCCGGTCGGTCAGGGTCATCGCCGGTGCGACGGTGACGCTGTCCCCGGTGTGCACACCCATCGGGTCGACGTTCTCGATCGAGCAGACCACCACGACGTTGTCGTGCCGGTCCCGCATCAGTTCGAGCTCGTACTCCTTCCAGCCGAGCACGCTCTCCTCGATCAGCACCTCGTGCACCGGGCTGGCCGAAAGCCCCGCCCCGGCGATCCGCTCCAGTTCCTCGTCGGTGTGCGCCATCCCGGAGCCGAGCCCGCCCATCGTGAACGACGGCCGGATCACCACCGGCAGGCCGAGCTCGGCGACGGTGGCCCGGACCTCGTCCATGGAGTGGCAGACCCGGCTGCGCGGGGTCTCGCCGCCGGCCCTGGCGACGATCTCCTTGAAGAGCTGCCGGTCCTCGCCGCGCCGGATCGGGTCGATGTCGGCGCCGATCAGCTCGACGCCGTACTTGGCGAGCACGCCTGACTCGTGCAGCGCCACCGCGGTGTTCAGCGCGGTCTGGCCGCCGAGGGTCGGGAGCAGGGCGTCCGGCCGCTCTTTGGCGATGACCAGCTCGACGAACTCCGGGGTGATCGGCTCGACGTAGGTGGCGTCGGCGAACTCCGGGTCGGTCATGATGGTCGCCGGGTTGGAGTTGACCAGGCTGACCCGCAGCCCCTCGGCGCGCAGCACCCGGCATGCCTGGGTGCCGGAGTAGTCGAACTCGCAGGCCTGCCCGATCACGATCGGCCCCGAGCCGATCACCAGTACGTGCTTGAGGTCTGTCCGCCTAGGCATGCTTGCCGCCTTCGATGAGTTCGGCGAAGCGGTCGAAGAGGTAGTCCGCGTCGTGCGGGCCGGCCGCCGCCTCCGGGTGGTACTGCACGGTGAACGCCGGTACGTCCCTGGCCCGCAGCCCCTCGACCACCTTGTCGTTGAGGCAGACGTGGCTCACCTCGACCCCGCCGAAGTCGGTGTCGATCACCTGGTTGAGCGGCGCGTCGACCGCGAAGCCGTGGTTGTGGCTGGTCACCTCGACCTTGCCGGTGGCCTGGTCCAGCACCGGCTGGTTGATGCCGCGATGGCCGTACCCCAGCTTGTAGGTGCCGAAGCCGAGCGCCCGGCCGAGGATCTGGCTGCCGAAGCAGATCCCGAAGAGGGGGAGCTGCCGGCGCATCACCTCGCGGGCCAGCCCGGCCGGATGGTCGGCGGTGGCCGGGTCACCCGGGCCGGGCGAGAAGAAGACCGCGTCGGCGCCGGTGGCGAGCAGGTCGTCGATGGTGGAGGAGGCCGGCAGCACGTGCGTGGTGACGCCGCGCGCGGCGAGCCGGCGCGGCACGTTCCGCTTGATCCCCAGGTCGAGCGCGGCGACGGTGAACCGGTGCTCCCCCTCGGCCCGCACCACGTAGGGCTGTGCGGTGGTCACCTCGGCGGAGAGGTCCGCCCCCTCCATCCTCGGTGCCTCCCGCACCCGGGCCAGCAGCTCCTGCGGGTCGTCGGTGAGGCTGGAGACGCCGACCCGCATCGCGCCGCGCTCCCGCAGGTGCCGGGTGAGCGCCCGGGTGTCGACCCCGGCGATCCCGACCACGCCCTCGGTGGCGAGCCGGTCCTCCAGGCCACCGGTGGCCCGCCAGTTCGAGCCGATCCGGGCCGGGTCCCGGACGACGTACCCGGCGACCCAGATCCGGCCCGACTCGTCGTCCTCGGTGTTCACCCCGGTGTTGCCGATGTGCGGCGCGGTCTGCACCACCACCTGGCGGTGGTACGACGGGTCGGTCAGCGTCTCCTGGTAGCCGGTCATCCCGGTGTTGAAGACGGCCTCGCCGAAGGTCTCCCCCACGCTGCCGTACGCCTCGCCCCGGAACGTCCGGCCGTCCTCGAGCACCAGGATCGCGGGTCGTCTCCGGTTCACTTCACGGCCTTTCCGTCCAGCACCGTCGGCTCGCCGCGCAGGAAGGTCGCGACGATCCGGCCCGGCAGGGTGAGCCCGGCGTACGGGGTGTTGCGGCTGTGGCTGGCCAGCTCGCCCGGCTCGATGGTGCGGCGGGCCGCCGGATCCACCAGGGTCAGGTTCGCCGGCACCCCGGGTGCCGGGTTCCGCCCGTGCTCGGCCAGCCCGGCGATCCGGGCCGGTGTCCGGGACATCCGCTCGGCGATCAGGTCCCACCGTTCGCCGAGTACGGCGAGGAGCACCGGGAGCGCCGTCTCCAGCCCGAGCATGCCCGGCCGGGCATAGCCCCATTCGCACTCCTTGTCCTCCAGCGCGTGCGGGGCGTGGTCGGTGGCGACGATGTCGATGGTCCCCTCGACCAGCGCGTCGCGCAGCGCGGCGACGTCGGCGCCGGTCCGCAGCGGCGGGTTGACCTTGAACACCGGGTCGTAGCTCGCCGCGCGTTCGTCGGTGAGCAGCAGGTGGTGCGGGGTGACCTCGGCGGTGACCCGCACCCCGCGCGCCTTGGCGTGCCGGAGCACCTCGACGCTGCCGGCGGTGGAGAGGTGGCAGACGTGCAGCCGGCTCCCGACGTGCTCGGCCAGGAGCACGTCCCGAGCGATGATCGCCTCCTCGGCGACCGCCGGCCAACCGGTCAGGCCGAGCCTCGTGGAGACCTCGCCCTCGTGCATCTGGGCACCCTCGGTCAGCCGGGGCTCCTCGGCGTGCTGGGCGATCACCCCGTCGAACGCCTTCACATACTCCAGGGCCCGGCGCATCAGCCGGGGGTCGGCCACGCAGTGCCCGTCGTCGGAGAAGATTCGCACCCGCGCCGCGGACTCGGCCATCGCACCCAGCTCGGCCAGGTGCTCGCCGGCGAGCCCGACGGTGACGGCGCCGATCGGCTGCACGTCGACCAGCCCGGCCTCCCGGCCGAGCCGCCAGACCTGCTCGACCACGCCGGCCGTGTCGGCGACCGGCGAGGTGTTGGCCATCGCGCAGACGGCGGTGTAGCCGCCCAGCGCGGCGGCCCGCGAGCCGGATTCCACGGTCTCGGCGTCCTCCCGGCCAGGCTCCCTCAGGTGGGTGTGCAGGTCGACCAGGCCGGGCAGCGCGACCAGCCCGTCGGCGTCGACCACCCGGGCGCCCCGGGCGTCCAGGCCGGGGCCGGCCTCGACCACCACGCCGTCCGAGATCAGCAGGTCGGTCGGGTCGCCGCCGAGCACCCGGGCGCCCCGGATCAGGTACCCGGGGCCGGTGTCACCTCCGGCGGTGGCGTCGGTCATCAGTTCATTCCCCCCAACAGCAGGTACAGGACGGCCATCCGGACGGAGACGCCGTTGGCGACCTGTTCGACGATCGTGGAGCGGGGCGAGTCGGCCACCTCGGGCGCGATCTCCATCCCGCGGTTCATCGGACCCGGGTGCATCACGATGGCGTGGTCGGGCAGCCGGGCCATCCGGGGCCCGTCCAGCCCGTAGCGCCGCGCGTACTCCCGGGCGGACGGGAAGTAGGAGTCGGCCATCCGCTCGCGCTGCACCCGGAGCATCATCACCACGTCCGAGGTGGGCAGCACCGCGTCGAGGTCGTAGGAGACCTCGGTGCCCGGCGCCAGCGCCGCGCCGATGTCGACCGGGATCAGCGTCGGCGGGCCGACCAGGGTCACCTTGGCGCCCAGGGTGGCCAGCAGCAGCACGTTGGAGCGGGCGACCCGGCTGTGCAGCACGTCGCCGACGACCGCGACCGAGAGCCCGGCGATCCGGCCGAGCCGGGACCGCATCGTGTACGCGTCGAGCAGCGCCTGGGTCGGATGCTCGTGGGTGCCGTCCCCGGCGTTGAGCACGGAGCCGTCGACCCAGTTCGCCAGCCGGTGCGGCGCACCGGAGGCGGGGTGCCGGATCACCACGGCGTCGGCACCCATCGCCTGCAGCGTCAGTGCGGTGTCCTTGAGGCTTTCGCCCTTGGAGACGCTGGAGCCCTTGGCCGAGAAGTTGATCACATCGGCGGAGAGCCGCTTGGCGGCCGCCTCGAAGGAGATGCGGGTCCGGGTGGAGTCCTCGTAGAAGAGGTTCACCACCGTCCGGCCGCGCAGCGCGGGCAGCTTCTTGACCTCGCGGCCGGCCACGGTCGCCATCTCGGCGGCGGTGTCCAGGATCAGCGTGGCGGTGGGCGCGTCCAGGTCGGCCCCGGAAAGCAGGTGCCTGATCACTACGCCGCCCCTCCGATCAGCCTGACCTCGTCGGTGCCGTCAGTCTCGGCGAGGGTCACCTTGACGCTCTCGGCGAGGGCCGTCGGGATGTTCTTCCCCACGTAGTCGGCCCGGATCGGCAGCTCCCGGTGGCCGCGGTCGACAAGCACGGCGAGCTGGACCGAGCTCGGCCGGCCGAGGTCCTTGAGGGCGTCCAGCGCGGCCCGGACGGTCCGGCCGGAGAAGAGGACGTCGTCGACCAGGATCACCCGCCTGCCGTCGATCCCCTCCGGCGGCACCTGGGTCGGTCCGATCGCCCGGACCGCCTGGCGCCGGAGATCGTCGCGGTAGAGAGTGATATCGAGCACACCCACCGGTACGGCGATGCCCTCGAAGGCGTTGATCCGGGCGGCCAGCCGGCGGGCCAGCGGGGCACCCCGGGTGGGGATGCCGAGCAGCACGGTGCCGGCCGCGCCCTGGGTCTTCTCCAGGATCTGGTGTGCGATCCGGTCCACCACCCGGGCCAGTTCGGCACTGGTCAGGATGACCTTCACGGACGGTGGTGGGGCCGGCTGCGGCTGAGCAGCCTGCGGGTACGCCACGGCGGACCCCCTTCCCCGCCTCACGGGACGGGTCGTTAAAGGACGTCGGATTCCGGCGCTGGGCAGCAGCGGCCCGGGCCGGGGCGTTAGCCACGTTACCACTGGCCACATGGCAGACCCCGACGGGCCACTGACCCCGGAATCAGGCGAGCCGAAACCGCCCGGTCGGACACGATCTTTGTAATAGGTAGGTAACTAGCACTTGACCACGTGTCGCAATCCCCGTACCGTCACGCTCCGTAGCGATCGCTGGGGAGATCCCCGACCAGCACTGGGAGTGCCGAATGCCCTCTGAATACGCCAAGTCGTTGGGCGCGCGCCTGCGCTCTATCCGTCAGCAGCAGGGGTTGTCCCTGCAGGGGGTGGAGGAGAAGTCAAACGGGCGGTGGAAAGCCGTCGTCGTCGGCTCGTACGAGCGGGGCGACCGGGCGGTGACGGTCTCGCGTCTCGCCGAGCTCGCGGACTTCTACCGGGTGCCCGTCTCGGAGCTGCTGCCCGACGGCAGTGGTGTCCGTCACGAGCCGACGAACAAGATCGTGCTCGACCTGGAGCGGCTGTACGACGAGGCCTCCGAGGACCTCGCCTACGTCGCCCGCTATGCCCGAGCCATCCAGCAGCAGCGGGGTGACTACAACGGGCGGGTGCTGTCGATTCGCGCGGACGACCTTCGGGCGCTCGCGATCGTCTACGACTCCTCCCCCTCCGGGCTGATCGAGCGGCTCACCGAACACGGCGTACTCGTCGCCGATCCCCGGGCGCTCTTCGCGTCCTGATCCGCCCGACTCGCGGGGTCCGGGCCCACCCCGGCACCGGCCCCGCGAGACGTTCGTTTCGCCGTCCCCGGCCCGCCATCTCTGCGCACGGATGGATGGCGGCGACACGTCTCCGCACGACGCTGTCGAGCTGCCCCGGATGTGCGCCCACCGAGCACGGCCGGCGCACGCTCCGCACAGTCGGTCGAGAGCTTCGCGGGACGTTCGGTCGGCCCCAGGTCAGGGCGACGACCTACCCCGGCGGTCGCGCCAGGGGCCGCCCGCAACCGGGAAACCCGCACGCACCACCGGGAAACCCCACTTGCCACCGGGGAACCCGCACGCACCACCGGGGAACCCCCGGGTGCACAGACGGGGCAGCTCGACAGCGTCGCGCAGAGACGTCAGCCGCAACCGGGGAACCCGCACGCACCACCGGGGAACCCCCGGGTGCACAGACGGGGCAGCTCGACAGTGCCGCGCAGAGACGTCAGCCGGCGCGAGACCCGGCGACGACGCCGGGCTCCGCCGCGATCAACGGGTGGCGTACTCGGCGATCCGGCCCAGGATGCCGTTGAGGAACCGGGGAGAGTCGTCGGTCGACATCTGCCGGGCCAGCTCCACCGCCTCGCTGATCGCCACCGCGTCGTCGATCTCGTCGACGTGCAGCAGCTCGTAGATGGCGATCCGGGCGAGGTTGCGGTCGACCACCGGCATCCGGTCCAGGGTCCAGCCCTCGGCGTAGCTCGCGATCAGCTCGTCGATCCGGGCCTGGTGCTCGGCCACACCCTCGATCAGGCCGACGGCGTAGCCGAGATGGTCCGGACGCGGCTGCGCCAGCCGCTCGATGTAGCCGGCCAGCACCTCGGGAACGGGCCGGGCCCGCATGTCGGCCTCGTAGAGGACGTCCAGGGCCCGCTTACGCGCCTTGCGGCGGGCCGGCATCTGCTGTTTTGGGCCCTCCGCCATCAGGCTCGGCCGAGATAGCGGCCGTCGCGGGTGTCGACCTTGATCTTTTCGCCGGTGGTGATGAAGAGCGGCACCTGGACGGTGGCACCGGTCTCGACCGTCGCCGGCTTGTTGCCGCCGGTGGAGCGGTCACCCTGCAGGCCGGGCTCGGTGTAGGTGATCTCCAGCACGACGCTGGTGGGCAGCTCGACGTAGAGCGGGACGCCCTCGTGGGTGGCGACGATCGCCTCCGCCTCGGGGAGCAGGTAGTTGGCCGCCTCGCCGACCGTGCCACCGGGCACCGGGATCTGGTCGTACGTCTCCAGGTCCATGAAGACGTAGTCCTCGCCGTCGGCGTAGAGGTACTGCATGGTGCGCTTGTCGACGGTGGCCGTGTCGACCTTGGTCCCCGCGTTGAACGTCTTGTCGACGACCTTGCCGGACAACACGTTCTTCAGCGTGGTGCGCACGAAGGCGCCGCCCTTGCCGGGCTTGACGTGCTGGAACTCGACGACGGCCCAGAGCTCGCCGTCGAGGTTGAGAACCAGCCCGTTCTTCAGGTCGTTGGTGGTGGCCATTTCCTGCCTTGATCGTCAATGCGGGCGGGGGGACCCGGCAAGTCTACTAGGGGAGCAAAATCGATCTTGACCAGCGGGTCAGCCCCCGGCGGCCCGGTCCGGGTCAGCCCCGGCGGCCCGGTCCCGCAGCGCGGCCAGATGGAGCAGGGCCAGCCGGTAGCCGTGCACGCCGAGGCCGCAGATCACCCCGGTCGCCACCGCCGAGACCACGGAGTGGTGCCGGAACTCCTCCCGGGCGTGGATGTTGGAGATGTGCACCTCGACCAGGGGGCCGCGCAGCATCGCGCAGGCGTCCCGGACCGCGATGGAGTAGTGCGACCAGGCGGCGGGGTTGAGCACCACCCCCGCCTCCTCGTCGGCCGCCTCGTGCAGCCAGCCGATCAGCTCCGCCTCGGCGTCGGTCTGCCGCACCTGCACGTCCAGCCCCAGTTCCCGGCCGGTCGCCCGGCAGCTCTCGACCAGGTCGGCATAGCTGCTGACGCCGTACACCTCGGGCTGCCGGACGCCGAGCCGGCCGAGGTTCGGCCCGTTGAGGACCCAGACCCTCATGCCGCCACCTCGGCGTACGCCTCGTGCAGCAGGTCGTCGTCCGGCCCGTCCAGGATCCCGGTCTCGCCCAGCCCGTCCAGCACCACGAACCGCAGCCGGTTGCCCCGGGCCTTCTTGTCGACCCGCATCGTGGCCAGCAGTTCGCCCCAGGCGTCCGACCGGTACGTCGTCGGCAGCCCGAGCGCGGTCAGCACGTCGCGGTGCCGGGCCGCCGTGGGCCCGTCGAGCCGGCCGGCCCGTCGGGCGAGCGCGGCGGCGTAGACCAGGCCGACGGAGATCGCGTGCCCGTGCCGCCAGCGGTAGCCCTCGACCTTCTCGATGGCGTGCCCGAGGGTGTGCCCGTAGTTGAGGATCTCCCGCTGGCCCGCCTCGCGCAGGTCGCCCGCGACCACCTCCGCCTTCACCCGGATCGCCCGCTCGATCAGCTCCCGGACCACCGGGCCGGCCGGCGCCAGCGCCGCCGCCGGGTCGGACTCGATCAGGTCGAGGATGGCCGGGTCGGCGATGAAGCCGCACTTCACCACCTCGGCGAGCCCGGCGGCCAGGTCGACCGCCGGCAGCGAGTCGAGCATCGCCAGGTCGCAGAGGACCCCCACCGGCGGATGGAACGCACCCACCAGGTTCTTGCCGGCGGCGGTGTTGACGCCGGTCTTGCCGCCCACCGCCGCGTCGACCATGCCGAGCAGCGAGGTCGCCACCGGCACCCAGCGGACCCCGCGCAACCAGCAGGCGGCGACGAACCCGGCCAGGTCGGTCACCGCACCGCCGCCGACCCCCACCACCGCGTCGGTACGGGTGAAGCCCGCCGCACCCAGCCGCGCCCAGCAACCGGCCGCGACCTCGATGTCCTTGCCGGCCTCGGCGTCCGGCACCGGCACGGTCAGCGGGCTGGTGCCGGCGGCCCGCAGCCGCTCGGCCAACTCGTCGGCGTGCGGCTTGAGCGGCGGGGCGTGCAGCACGGCGACGCGCTCGGCGCCGGCCAGCAGCGGTGGCAGCGCGGCCAGCAGGTCCCGGCCGACGAGGACGTCGTAGGGCCGGTCGCCACCGACCGGGATGCGGCTCAGCTCGTCCATCGGGCTAGTCACCGTCACCCGCGAGCCAGGCCAGGATCTCCTCGGCCACCTGCTCCGGGGTCCGCCCGTCGGTGGTTACGGTCCAGGTGGCCACCGCGGCGTAGAGCGGGCGCCGCTGGTCGAGCAGGTGCTTGAGGGTGGCCCGGGGATTGATCGCCAGCAGCGGCCGGCCCGCCCCGAGACCGACCCGCCGGGCCGCGTCCGCCAACTCCACCGAGAGGTGGACGACCCGGTGCCCGGCGAGCGCGGCCCGGGTCTCCTCGGCCAGGATCGCACCGCCGCCGAGCGCGAGCACCCCGTCGAAGGAGGCCAGCGCCGCCGCCACCGCCGCCCGCTCCAGGGTACGGAAGTGCTCCTCGCCGTCGTCGACGAAGATCTCCGGGATCGGCTTGCCGGCCGTCGCCTCGACGTCGCTGTCGGTGTCCCGGAAGTCGACCCCGAGCGCCTTGGCGACAAGCGTGCCGGTGCTGGTCTTGCCGGCGCCCATCGCACCGACCAGCACGCAGACCGGCGCCATCAGTGGATCACCAGGTTGTCGAGGTAACCGGCGAGGTTCCGGCGGACCTCGGCAACCGAGTCGCCACCGAACTTCTCCAGGGCCGCCTCGGCGAGCACCAGCCCGACCATGGTTTCGGCGACGATCGCGGCGGCCGGTACCGCGCAGACGTCGGAGCGCTGGTTGATCGCGGTCGCCGGCCCACCGGTCGCGACGTCCACCGTGGAGAGCGCCCGGTTGAGCGAGGAGATCGGCTTCATCGCGGCCCGGACCCGCAGCGGCTCGCCGGTGGTGATCCCGCCCTCCAGGCCACCGGCCCGGTCGGTGACCCGGCGCACCCCGGTGGCGGTGGGGACGATCTCGTCGTGCGCCACCGAGCCCCGGGAGCGGGCCTGTTGCCAGGCGTCGCCGATCTCCACGCCCTTGATCGCCTGGATGGAGACCAGCGCCGCGGCGAGTCGGGCGTCGAGCTTGCGGTCCCACTGCACGTGACTGCCGAGCCCTGGCGGTACGCCGTAGGCGAGCACCTCGACGATGCCACCGAGCGTGTCGGCGTCGGCCTTGGCGGCGTCCACCTCGGCGACCATCCGGGCGCTCGCCTCCGGGTCGAGGCAGCGCAGCGGGTCGGCGTCGATCCGCTCGGCGTCCTCGGGCCGGGGCTGGAGCCCGGGCTTGGCGGCGACCGAACCAAGCTCCACCACGTGCGAGACGATCTCGATGCCGAACGCCTGCCGGAGCAGGGCCCGGGCGACCGTGCCGACCGCGACCCGGGCCGCGGTCTCCCGCGCGCTGGCGCGTTCCAGGATCGGCCGGGCGTCGGTGTGGCCGTATTTCTGCATGCCGGCCAGGTCGGCGTGGCCGGGCCGGGGCCGGGTCAGCGGAGCGTTGCGGGCCTGGGCGGCCAGCAGCTCCGGATCGACCGGGTCGGCGGCCATCACCGTGCGCCACTTCGGCCACTCGGAGTTGCCCACCCGGATCGCGACCGGGCTGCCCAGGGTCACGCCGTGCCGGAGACCGCCGACGATCTCCACCTCGTCCTGCTCGAAGGACATCCGCGCACCCCGGCCGTAGCCGAGCCGGCGGCGGCCCAACTGGCGGACGATCTCCTCGCTGGTCACCTCGACCCCGGCCGGCAGGCCTTCGAGCACCGCAACCAGGGCGGGGCCATGGGACTCTCCCGCCGTCAACCAGCGCAACACGGTCAACCCTCTCCTCGTCGTGGCCGGGCCGGCCGGCCGCCGGTCAAGTCTGGCACGGGCGGGGTGAGCCGCCGCGCACCTCCCGCACCGTCCCGCTCTACGGACGGGCGGAGTCCGGCACGGCGGCCCCCCGGTCGGCGCGTACCTGCTCAGGGCGCTCCTGCTCCGTACGCTCCTGCTCGGCTAGCAGGTCGGCCAGCCGGTGCAGTTGGGCGGCGGCGCGCACGATGTCGCGCCGGGCCGGTTCGTCGAGCCGGTCGAGCGCGTCGAGCAGCAGGTTGCGGCGGTGTGCGACGTACTCGCCGATCCGCAGGTGCGCGGCGGGCGTCAGGCTGAGCCGGACGATCCGCCGGTTCTGCGGGTCCCGGCTGCGCTCCAGCAGCCCGGCCCCGGCCAGCTCCCCGACGAGCGTGCTGACCGTGTTGGCGGCGGTACGCAGCCGCTCCGCCGTCTCCTTGACGCAGATCCCCGGAGAGCGTTCGACCAGCCGCAGCACCTCGACCTGGGCGTCGGGCAGCGGTGGGCGACCGGTCCGCCGGCTGGTCGCCCGGCGCAGCACCCGGTGCAGGTCGGCCACGGCACTGCCGAGTGCCTCCGCCGCGCCGGCCGTCGCGTCCTCGGTCATCGCTCCTCCGCCTCCCCGTCGCTGCCACCGGATCGGGTCCGTCGGCCGGCGTCGGCTACTTCACATCGCAATAGCTCTGCCAACAGAGCTAAGGTGTCGGTCTATCCACAGACTAGGGGGACGCAGTGGGCGGACGGGGTTCCGCGACACCGCCGGGCCGGAGCACGGAGGCCGGCCAGTTGCTGTTGCTCGGCACCCTCACCGCGCTCGGTCCACTGTCGCTGGACATGTACCTCCCGGCGTTCCCCGAGATGACAAGCGGCCTCGACACCACCCCGGCGCAGGTGCAGCTCTCCCTCACCACCTTCCTGTTCGGCCTCGCCCTCGGCCAGTTCGTCGCCGGGCCGCTCAGCGACCGCTGGGGTCGTCGCCGTCCGGTGCTGGTCGGCGTGACCGCGTACACCGTGGTCAGCCTGCTCTGCGCGTTCGCACCCTCGGTCGAGGCGCTCTCCGCGCTCCGGCTGCTCCAGGGAGTGGCGAGCGGTACGGGAGTCGTGGTGGCCCGGGCCATCGTCCGGGACCGCTACTCCGGCGTGGCGGCGGCCAAGTACTTCTCCCGGCTCATCCTGATCTTCGGAGTCGCCCCGGCCGCCGCACCGGCGCTGGGCATGCTGGTGCTGCGGTTCGGCTCCTGGCGGGTCGTCTTCGTCGCCCTGGCCGCGATCGGCCTCCTCCTGCTGGCCGCGGTCGGTTGGCGGCTGCCGGAGACGCTGCCGCCGCAGCGCCGCAGCACCGGCGGACTGCCGGGCACGCTCCGGGCGATGCGGCTGCTGCTCACCGACCGGATCTACCTCGGATACGTACTCACCCAGGGCCTCGCCTTCGCCGGGCTGATCGCGTACATCTCCGGGTCGTCGTTCGTGATCCAGGAGGTCTTCGCGCTCTCCGCCGGCTGGTTCACCCTGATCTTCGGGCTGAACGCCGCCGGGATGACCGCGCTCGGCCAGCTCAACGCCCGGCTGCTGGACCGCGCCAGCCCGCGCCGGCTGCTCGGCACCGCCCTGCTCGCCGGCCTGCTGACCGCCGCCGCCCTGCTCGCCGGGGCCGCCACGACCAACCTGCCGACCATGCTGGTCGCGCTCTTCCTCTTCGTCTCCGGCCTCGGCATGGTCCTGCCGAACGGGCTGGCCCTGGCCCTCGACCGGCACCCCGGGCACGCCGGCAGCGCCGCCGCCCTGCTCGGCGCCCTCCAGTTGGCGATCGCGGCCGCCGTGGCGCCGCTGGCCAATCTCGGCCCGGACGGCAGCGCGGTGCCGATGGCCCTGGTGATGCTCGGCAGCACCGCGCTCTCCGCGCTGGTGGTCGTCAGCATCGCGCGGGAGCGCGGCGCCACCGCCGACGCCCCCGACTCCGCGCCGGAGCACACGGCGTTCCCGGCGGCGCGCTGACCACCGGGCCGAAGCCGATCGCCGACCGCCGGCCGTTCAGCCGCTGGCGCGGGCGGCCACGAGGGCGGCCCGCATCTCCCGCACCGGTGCCGGCACGCCGGTGAACTGTGTGAACTGCCCGACCGCCTGGGCCAGCAGCAGGTCGAGCCCGGAGACGATCCGGCAACCCGCCGCCGCCGCTGCCTCGGCGAGCGGGGTCGGCCACGGGTCGTAGACGACGTCGAAGAAGACCGTCTCCGGTCGCCAGGACCGGGCCGCCGCCGCGAAGCCGTCGGCGGCGCCCTTCGGCACGGTCGAGACGACCAGGTCCGCGCCCTCCGGCGCGTCCGGGACCGCCCAGTCGACGATCTCGAACCGCAGGCCGAGCGTGCCGGCCAGCCGGGCCAGCTCCGCACCGGCGGCGCGGCGGCGCACCCGGCAGGCGACCCGGCGCACGCCGAGCCGGGCGGCGGCGGCGAGTGCGGCCCGGGCGGTGCCGCCGGCACCGAGCAGCAGCACCTCGGCACCGGCCGGCACACCGGCCTCGACCAGCACGTCGACCATCCCCGGCACGTCGGTGTTGTCGGCGGCCCAGGAACCGTCGGGTCGGCGTACCAGCGTGTTGGCGGCACCGGTCGCGGCGGCGACCGGCGAGACCTCACCTGCCACCGCGAGTGCCGCCTCCTTCAACGGCATGGTCAGGGAGAGCCCCGCCCACTCGGGGCCGAGAGCGGCCACCAGATCCGGCAGCTCGACCTCGGCACACTCGATCGCCGTGTACGACCACCCCGTCAACCCCGCCGCCGCGTAACCGGCGTTGTGGATCACCGGGGAGAGCGAGTGCGCGATCGGCTTGCCCAGCACCGCAGCCCGGCGACGCACCGTCACCACGTCGTCACCTCAGAGCACGCCGTTCTCGCGGGCCTTCTGGATGTTGCGCTCGTGCTCCTCGTTGGTGGTGGCGAACTCGGAGTGCCCCTCCTTGTCGACCGCGACGAAGAACAGCCAGGTGCCCTTCGGCGGGTCCATCGCCCCCTCCAGGGCCTTCTGACCGGGGTTGTTGATCGGACCCGGGGGCAGCCCGGCCTTGCCGTGCATCCGGTACGGGTTCTTCCTGTCGAAGAGCTCCGCGTCCGTCATGTCCCCGGACCGCTTGGTCTTCTTGCCGGTCAGCTCCCAGTAGTAGTTGACCCCGACGTCGAACTCCAGGCAGCCGGTCAGGCCGTTGCCGTTCTTGCAGTAGTGGTCGCCGCTGTAGATCCGGTTGTACGCCACCCGGGCGACCTTGCCGAGATCGTCGGGGTTTCCCGCCTCGGCCTGGGCCAGCGACGCCACGATCAGCGCCTCGTACGGGCTGATCTCGCGCTCCTTCTGCACCCGGTCGACAAAGTCGATCTCCTCGGCCACCGACATGAACCGCTGCACCATCAGCTTGAGAATCTGCTCGGCGCTGGCGTTCGGGGGGAGCTCGTAGGTGTCCGGGAAGATGAAGCCCTCGACCGACTTCCGCGCCGCCTGGCCGTCGTCGCGCTTGAACCAGAAGTCGGCGATGCCGAGCCCCTCGAGGTCCTTGGCGGCGGTCTCGAAGTCCTTCACCGGCAGGCCCGTCTCCTCCGCCAGCGCCTTGAAGATCTGCTTCGCGGTGGCGCCCTCCCGGACCAGGAAGCCCTTGACGAGCTTGTTCTTCAGGTCCAGCAACTGGCCCAGCGCCGACTCCGCGCTCATCTCCTTGCGGACCCTGTAGACGCCCGGCTGGATGTTCTGGCTCCGCGAGTTCTCCTGGGCCGCCTCGATGAACGCCTTGGTGCTCTTGACGACTCCGGCCTCGACCAGGGTGTTGGCGATCTCGGCGATGCTCTGGCCCTCTTCGACCTGGACCTGGACCTCACCGGTGCCGCTGCCGTCGTAGTCGGGGGTGACGAAATACCCCTGTACCCGGTCGAAGCCGTACCAGCCGACGCCCCCGAGGACGCCGAGCAGCACGAAGGTCATCAAGAGCGCCGCGATGGTGCGGCCCCGACCGCCGCGTTTCTTCTTGCCGTTGCGCTTGCGCTGCGCGCCGCGCCGGTGCCGTCCCTTCTCCGCACGCTCGTCGAACGCGAGCTCCAACTCGTCGATCATCCCGTCCGCCTCCGCTGCCCATCTAGCCAGCTCTGCAGAATCTCCACCGCGGCCGCCTGATCGACCACCGCCCGTTGACGCCGTCCTCGGACGCCCCGCTCGGCTAGCCTACGAGAAGCCACGACGGTCGACATCCTTTCATCCACCAGATCCACCGGCACCGGCGCTGTCGCCGCAGCCAGCCGCTGGGCGTACGCCTTCGCCTGGGTCGCCGCCGGACCGTGCCCACCGGCGAGTGTCACCGGCAGACCGACCACGACCGCGACCACCTCGTGAACTTCTACGAGCCGCGCGATTTCCGAGATATCGGCCGGAACGGCATCAATACCGGTCTTCAGGTCCCGGGCCAGGGTCACCAGCGGGGTCGCCAGGATCCCGTCCGGGTCGGAGAGCGCGATGCCGACCCGCACCTGACCGACGTCGACGCCGAGCCGGACGCCACGGGACGGGACGGCGGCACGGGACGGGACGGTCATCGTGCGGCTCCTGGGAAATGTCGTGCGGCTCCTGGGAAGTAGCCTGCGGCTCCTGGGAGGTGCCGGCCCGGGCGGCCGGGGTCGGACGTCACGCCTCGGCGAGCGCCTTCTCGACCGCGGCCAGCAGGTTCGGCGCCTCGCCGGCCGGCAGGCCGCCGCCCTGGGCCAGGTCGGCGTTGCCGCCACCCCGGCCGGAGAGCGCCCCCTTGACCAGGACCGCCGCCGAGACGCCCCGGTCCCTGGCCGCACCGTTGACCGCGACCACCAGCGACGCCTTGCCGTTGGCCCGGGCCGCCACCGCGACCACCGCGGGCCGGGCCGGGTCGATCTTGCCCCGGATCTCCTGGGCGAGGGTACGCACGTCGTTGCCGGCCGCGCCCTCCGGCGCCTCGGTCCCGACGAACGCCACCCCGCGGACGTCCCGGGCGGCGGCCGCGAGCGCACCGGCACCGCCGAGCACCACCTGGGCGCGGAGCTTCTCCAGCTCCCGCTCGGCCTCGCGGAGTTGCGCCACCGTCTGCTCGACGCGGTCGGCCACCTGGTCGCCGGGGACCCGGTAGAGCTCGGCCAGCCGGGAGACGAGCAGGTGCTCCTTTGCCAGGAACCGGAAGGCGTCGAGGCCGACCAGCGCCTCGACCCGGCGCACCCCGGAGCCGATCGACGACTCGGAGAGGATCTTCACCAGGCCGAGCTGGGCGGAGCGGGCCACGTGGGTGCCGCCGCAGAGCTCGCGTGCGTAGTCGCCGACCTCGACGACCCGCACCTCGTCGCCGTACTTCTCGCCGAAGAGGGCCATCGCGCCGAGCCGGCGCGCCTCCGCCTGCGAGGTGATGAAGGCGTGCACCTCCAGGTCGGCCAGGAGCACCTCGTTGACCTGCTGCTCGACGTCGCGGAGCACGCTCGGCGCCACCCCGGTCGGGGTGTTGAAGTCGAACCGCAGCCGCCCCGGCGCGTTCAGCGAACCGGCCTGGGTCGCGGACTCGCCGAGGAAGTTGCGCATCGTCTGGTGCACCAGGTGGGTGGCGGTGTGCGACCGGGAGATCGCCCGCCGCCGGATCACGTCGATCTCGGCGAGGCCGGCCTCGCCGCTGCGTACCTCGCCCCGGACCACCCGGGCCCGGTGCACGATCAGCCCCGGCACCGGCTGCTGCACGTCGAGCACCTCGACCTGGCCGGCCCCGACGGTGATCAGCCCGACGTCGGGCTGCTGGCCACCGCCCTCGGCGTAGAACGGGGTCGTGTCCAGCACCAGCTCGACGGTGTCGCCCTCGCCGGCCACCTCGACCGGCGCGCCACCGGTGCCGAGCAGCGCCCGCACCCTCGACTCCCGGGACACCTCGGTGTAGCCGGTGAACTCGACCGGGCCGCCGGAGTCGAGCACCGAACGGTAGGCGGAGAGGTCGACGTGGCCGGTCTTGCGGGCCTGCGCGTCGGCCTTGGCCCGGGCCCGCTGGTCGGCCATCAGCCGGCGGAACCCGTCCTGGTCCACCGAGAGCCCCTGCTCGGCCGCGATCTCCAGGGTCAGGTCGATCGGGAAACCGTACGTGTCGTGCAGCTGGAACGCCTTGTCACCCGACAGCTTCGCCCCGCCCGCCGACCGGGTCTCGGCGATCGCGGTGTCCAGGATCGTCGTACCGGCCCGCAGGGTGGCCAGGAAGGCGTCCTCCTCGGCGTACGCGTACGACGAGATCCGGTCGAACTCGCCCGCCAGCTCCGGATACGACGGGGACATGCAGTCCCGGGCCACCGGCAGCAGCTCGGGCAGCGCCCGCTCCTGCCAGCCGAGCAGCCGCATCGCCCGGATCGCCCGCCGCATGATCCGGCGCAGCACGTAGCCGCGCCCCTCGTTGGCCGGGGTCACCCCGTCACCGATCAGCATCAACGCGGTCCGCACGTGGTCGGCCACCACCCGCAGCCGTACGTCGTCCGGGTGCGACTCCGACGCCGCGTGCCCGGAGTGGGCGCCGTACCGCCGGCCGGTCATCTCCGCCGCCCGGTCCAGGATCGGCCGGACCTCGTCGATCTCGTAGAGGTTGTCGACGCCCTGCAGGATCGCGGCCATCCGCTCCAGGCCCATCCCGGTGTCGATGTTCTTCGCCGGCAGGTCACCCAGGATCGGGAAGTTCTCCTTGTCGGTCCCCGGTCCCCGCTCGAACTGCATGAAGACGAGATTCCAGAACTCCAGGTAGCGGTCCTCGTCGACGGCCGGACCGCCCTCCCGGCCGTACGCCGGGCCCCGGTCGTAGTAGATCTCCGAACACGGCCCACACGGCCCCGGGATCCCCATCGACCAGAAGTTGTCCGCCTTGCCCCGCCGGACGATCCGCTCCGCCGGCACACCGGTCTTGCGCCAGATCGCCTCGGCCTCGTCGTCGTCCAGGTAGACAGTCGGCCAGATCCGCTCCGGATCCAGCCCGAAACCACCATCCGCGACCGGCTTCGTGACCAGGTCCCAGGCGAGCGCGATCGCGCCCTCCTTGAAGTAGTCACCGAAGGAGAAGTTGCCGTTCATCTGGAAGAACGTGCCGTGCCGGCTGGTCTTGCCGACCTCGTCGATGTCCGGGGTACGGATGCACTTCTGCACCGACACCGCCCGGTTGAACGGCGGCGTCTGCTGACCGAGGAAGTACGGCACGAACTGCACCATGCCGGCGTTGACGAACAACAGGTTCGGGTCGTCGATCGCCGGCAGCGGAGCGGACGGCACCACCGTGTGCCCGTTGGCCTCGAAGTGCGCCAGGTAGCGCCGCTTGACTTCCGCCGTTCTCATCTGGTGCCTTCCTCCGGAAACAACTCGCGGTCGCCGAGCCTGGGGTCGTCGCGCAGCTCCTCGAACTGGTCGTCGAATGCCACGCCCTCGGCGAACGCCTGGTGGATCTGCTGCTCGCGCTCGGCCATGCCGTCCCGCACGTCGTCGGCGAACTCGCGCAGGGAGCGGACCAGCCCGCCGGCGGACTCCGCCACCGAGCCGGCGATCCCCTGCGGCGTGTACGCCTGGGCGGTGCGGGTCAGCTTGCGGACCACCAGCGCGCCGACGGCCAGCCCGATGCCCAGCCAGAGCAGTCGTCTCATGGGCTCATCCTTCCTCGGTGCCGGATCGCCGCGTACGGCGGGTCAGCGCCCGCCCCGCCGGGCGGCCCGGCGCTGCTGCTTCAGGGTGGCCCGGACCTCGCGCTCGTCCTCGGCGTGGCGCCGGGCGGAGGCGGCCTTGCGCACGCCGTACCCGAAGGCCGCCACCTTGACCAGCGGGTTGGCGGCGGCGGCCGAGACCACCGTGCTCAGGTTGGCGATGTTGGCGGTGACGTTCTGGGCGTGCCCGGTCATCGTGTCGATCTTGGCGAGCTGGATGTTCACCCCGTCCAGCGAGGTGTGCACCTGCCCCAGGGCGGTGTTCACGTTCTCGACCGTGACGTTCATGTTGGCGAGCAGCGGCGCCGTACGGTCGTTGACGTCGTTGATCGCCCGGGTGGCCGCGTCCACCGTGTTGCCCAGCCGCCAGATCGGCCTGGCCAGCACCAACACCAGCATCAGGAACGCACCGGCCGCCACGAGCGCAGCGACTTGACCGATCTCTCCAGCGTCCACCCGTCTCCTCCTCCATGCACCGTCTCGACATCGCGCGCGACCGTCTCACCCGGACATCCGGGCGGCCGTGTGACGACAGGTACCCGGTATGCCGGTCGGAGTACCAACCCGCACCCTACCGTCGGTGACGACCGCCGGCCTCACGACGGGGTGGGTGTGGGTGTCAGCAGCTCGCGGAGCGGATCGTCGGTGAAGATCGGGTCCGGGTCCACACCGGTCAGCGACGGATCGGTGCTCGGCTGCGGCCCGATCCGGTCGTCCTCGATCGCGTTGCGGACCTTGATCGAGACCACCGACTCCGGGCAGTCCTCCTCGGCCGCCCTGGCCGCGTCGGGTGCCGGGCTGACACCCGGCGCGGTGCCGGCCGACTCGGCGCAGGCCGGTTGCCGGATCCACATGTCGAGGGTCAGCTCGTCACGGCGCCAGCAGGTGTAGTGCCCCTCGACCGGCTGCTCCGGGCAGAGCGCCACCTTCCACGGCTGCCACCCCTCGCGGGAGAGCGCGGTCTCGTAGACCTGCGCGGTCTCCTCCCAACCGCGCGCGGAGTCGACGGTCCGCTCCCGGAACCGGCACTCCATCAGGCACCACCGGCTGCCACTCACCCCGTCCACCGTGTCGGTCGCGGCCCAGGAGGGCACCGCCAGCGCGTCCAGGGAGTTGAAGACCGGATCGCGGGTGGCGGCCCGTACCCCGAAGTACGTCGGCAGCGCACCGAGCACCAGCAGGCTGGCCAGGAGCAGGGCGATCGTCTTCAGCTGCCGCTGCTCGCGGAGCTGGTGCCGCAGATCCGCCCGGGCGCCCCGGCCCGGTTCCGGCGACGGTCCCGCCGGTTCGGGCCGGTCCCCCGCGCCCGAGCCGTCCGGCCGGAGTCCGCCCGGACCGGCCGAACCATCGGGTCGGGGGCCGCCGGTCGTGGGCGCGGCAGCCGCCCGCACCGCAGCCTCGGGTCGGGACGGGCCGTCGGGGCGGGCGGTGCCGGCCGGGCGTACCGGCGGGTCCGGGCGTACCGGCGGGTCCGGGCGAGGTGGGCCGGCCGGGCCACCGGGGCCGGGTCGGGCCGGTGCCGAGCGGAGGGCCTCCCCCGGCGTGGACCGGGAGGTCGTGCCGGGCGCGCCGGCCGGGTCGCCGGGGAGCGCCGTCCTCGGCCCGGGATGGACGGGTGCCCCCGCTCCCCGTCCGGACGCCCGGCCGGCGGGGCCGTCGCCGCGACCGCCTCCGGGTGCCGGCGGGCCGCTCCGCCCGGCCGGTTCGACGGAGTAACGGCCACCCGGTGCACCGCGCCGCTCGGCCGGTTCGATCGTGGGCCTGCCGAGCGCGGCGGCGTTGGGCTGGGGGCCCGGTCCGTCCCCCGGCTCCAGGTGCCGCGGAACAGTGCCGCGTGGCGGCACCACACTTCGCCGGCCACCGGCCGGCACGGACGGAGCACCGGTCGGCACGGACGGAGCACCGGTCGAGGACGGACCGGAGGGACCGCCGGACGGACCGACCGGACCGCCGGACGTCGGGTGGTCGTCTCGGTGCCCGGGACCGGAGGGCCCGACCGCACCCTGCCGGCCCGGCACCACCGGCGGCAGCCCGCCGGCCCGTGCCCCACCTGGGCCGTCGGCACCGGGCGGTCCTCCCCCGCCGACCCGACCCCGGGTGGCCCGGCCACCCTCTCGAAAATCGTCGGACGGCCGGTCCGCACGCTGGCCCGGCCCCGCGTGGCGCCCACCGTCGAGGCCCTTCGACCCGGAGTGGCGACCGCCGTCGAAGCTCTCCGCCCCGGAATGCCGACCGCCGTCGAAGCCCTCCGGCGCGGCGTGACGCCGGCCGGGCGCGGTCGCCGGATCCGGTCCGCCGGCCGGCCGGCCGGCCGGTGGATCGGAATGAGCCGGACCACCGGCGACCGGTGGAAGCGCGCCGACACCGGGACCCGAGATCGGCGGCCCGTACCCGGCGGCCGGGGTGACCGGGCGGACGCCTCCGCGGCCCGCCTTCCGGATCCAGTCCGCCGGCCGCTCCCGATGAGCCCGCTCCGGGCGGCCGGGCTCCGGCCCGGCCGGCCGGTCGTCACGGTCGGCGGCATGCGCTCCCGCGGGGGCGGCATGTGCTCCCCCGGCGCCGGACTGCGGATGTGTACCGGCCGCATGCGAGCCCGCGCCGCCGGCATGCGCTCCGGTTCCGGACACGGGTGCGCCGGATGCCGGGCCCGCACCGGGCCGACGGGCGTCGATCGGCGGACCGCCGCGTGCCGACTCGCCGGCATCGCGTTCCGGTACGCCGGCCCGGCTCGGCGCACCCGTCGTGGGTGCCGTCGGCAGCGAAGGGGCGTTGCCCGAGGCAGGTACGACGAACTCGCCGCTCACGGGCGCGGCCGGTGTCCCGGACCAGCCGGCCGGGCCGCCCGGGTCTGCCGGGGCGGCGAAGGAGCCGGCCGCAGGGCCCGCCGGGCGGCCGTGCCGCCCCTCGACCGGCTCACCGCCCGGCGGCGGCGTGGCACGGCGTCCCGGCGCCTCCTCGGCCCGACCACCCGCCGCCCGCCGGCCCGGAGCCGGTTCGGCGGCCGGGGCACCGTGCCGGGGCTGGTGACCGGCGGAGGGCACGGGTTCACCCGGCCACGGTGTGGCGCCGGTGCGCGGACCCGGCGTGTCGGCGCGGTCGCCGGCCGACCGCCGCTCCGGCGCCGGCCCGGACCAGGCTGTCGAATGGGCCGATTCGGTGCGGCCGGCCCGACCGAGCGGCGGGGCCGGTACGACCTGTGGCACGGCGGATGCCGGCGGAGCGGCCGGCGGCCGCGGCTGTTGCGGCGGCTCGGCGTGCGGCGGCTGAGGGCCACCGCTCCGGGCGGGCTGTCCCGGCTCCGTGGCCTCCCGCCCGGGCCGGCGCGACCCCGGCTCCGGTGCCGGCTCGTCAGCCCGGCGCGGGCCGGGATTAGCCATCGGGGCCGCGGCGGGCGCCCCGGGCGACGGCATCGGATCGTCGCCGTCCGCTCCGCCCTCCGGCAGCCGCTCGTACGCGGCGGGGCGCCGGGCCGGCGGATCGGCCGGCGTGGTGCCCTCGGCCGGGCCGATGTCGGCCTTCTGCTCCTTGGCGGTACGCAGATCGGTGATCCAGCCGAGTTCCTCCCGGCTGACCTCCGGCTCCACGGCCGGGCCGTCCTCCGACGGCTTGCCCCGGCCCCAGCGGCGTCCCTTGCCCCGTGGTTCCCGCCGCTCGTCGTGGCCGTCCTCGCCCCGGTCCGAACCGCGCGATCTCACTGCTCTTCCTCCCCCGCGGATGTCCCGCCGCCGTCTGGTCCCACCTTGCCGTGCCCGATGTCCTTCGCAGTGGCCGGAACTGCCGGCTGCCCCCGGACGATCCGGCGCAGCAGCGGCAGCCGGGTGGCGACCGCCCGCTCCGCGCCATGCCCGCTCGGCTGGTAGTAGTCGACTCCGACGAGGTCGTCCGGCAGATACTGCTGGGTGACCACGCCCCGGTGGTCGTCGTGCGGGTAGCGGTATCCGGTGCCGTGCCCCAGGCCGCGCGCGCCGGCATAGTGTGCGTCGCGCAGTGCCCGGGGCACCGAGCCACCCCGGCCGGCCCGCACGTCCGCCATGGCGGCACCGATCGCCGTGGTCGCCGAGTTGGACTTGGGGGCGGTGGCCATGTGGACCACGGCCTGGGCCAGGTTGAGCTGTGCCTCCGGCAACCCGACGTACTCCACCGCGTGTGCGGCGGCGGTCGCCACAGCCAGCGCGGTGGGATCGGCCATCCCGACGTCCTCGCTGGCGAAGATCACGATCCGCCGGGCGATGAACCGGGCGTCCTCGCCGGCGACCAACATCCGGGCCAGCCAGTGCAGCGCGGCATCCACATCGGAACCGCGCATGCTCTTGATGAAGGCGCTCACCACGTCGTAGTGGGCGTCGCCGTCACGGTCGTACCGCACCGCCGCCACGTCGACCGCCTGCTCGGCGGTTGCCAGGTCGATCACCGTCCCGCCCTGTGCCGTGGCCGACCCGGCCGCCGCCTCCAGGGCGGTGAGCGCCTTGCGGACGTCGCCACCGGCGAGCCGGACCAGATGCTCCTCGGCGTCGGCGGCGAGGGTGAGCGCACCGGCCAGCCCGCGTTCGTCGGTGACAGCGCGGCGGAGCAGCCCGCGTACCGCGTCGTCGTCCAGGGCCTGCAGGGTGAGCAGTACGCAGCGGGAGAGCAGCGGCGAGATGACCGAGAAGTACGGATTCTCCGTGGTCGCCGCCAGCAGCGTGACGGTGCGGTCCTCGACCGCGGCCAGCAGCGAGTCCTGCTGGGTCTTGCTGAACCGGTGCACCTCGTCGATGAAGAGCACGGTCGGCGGCCCGCCGGACCGGCGCTCCCGGCGGGCGGTGTCGATCACGGCCCGGACGTCCCTGACCCCGGCGGAGAGTGCCGACATCGCCACGAAGCGTCGCTCGGTGGCGCGGGCCACCAGGTGGGCGATGGTGGTCTTGCCGCTGCCCGGCGGTCCCCAGAGGATCACCGACATCGGTGACCCACCCGTCACGAGCTGTCGCAGCGGCGCGCCGGGCGCGAGCAGGTGGTCCTGCCCGACCAGCTCGTCCAGGCTGGCCGGACGCATCCGGACCGGCAGCGGCGAGTCCGCGGACGGTGCGGTGAAGCCGTCGGCGGCGGTCCCGGCCGGCGCGGTGCGCCCGGCAACGGGATCGGCGAGACTGAACAGGCCGTCGGACTCCATCACGAAGACAGTACCGGCCCGATTTCCGGTGCCGGAAATGCACCGATAACCGGGCCGGTCGCGATCCGGCTCCGATCAGCCCCGGCCGGGCCGACGGCCCCGGTACCAGCGCCCGCCACCACCCGCGGCACCCGGACCCCGCCCCACCCCGGCGAGGTAGAGGGCGAGGCAGAGCAGACCGATCAGCACCAGGGTGGAGAAGTTGAACAGGTCGGGCGCGCCGAGGTCCTCTTCGAAGAGGTCGAGCAGCAGCGCGAAGGCGAACACTCCGGCGGCGATATAGGCAAGCATCAGTTCCTCCGGTGGGGGTCCCAGTAGGTCGGCCAGGATGTACCCGAGCGCCGCCCGCGCCAATCCACCGGCGCCGGTCACGCTCCCGGTGCTGGTGGCGCTCCCCGCTGCCGGTGGCGCTGCGGGTGCCGGTCGCCCTGTGCCGATCTGCCGGTCCGCCGGCCCGCCGGCCCTACTCGCGGCCCGGGTTCACCAACTCGCCCGCCCGCGTCTCGTCGGTGCCGCTCGGGCGGGTGCGCACAGGGCGACGGGCCGCCCGCCAGGCGGGCAGGTAGAGCGGCGCGGCGGCGGCCAGCACCACGGCACCGACCAGCATCGCCGTACTGACCGTCGTCGCGGCGGCCAGCGAGGTGAGCAGTACGCCGCCCAGCGCCCCGGCCGGCTGCGCCACCATCGAGTTCAGCGAGATGACGCTGTTCCGGTACGGACCGTCGACCTGCCGGTGCAGCAGCCCGGCGTGCAGCGGGTTGGACGCGCCGTGCACGGCGTAACAGAGCAGGTAGGCAGTGATTATCCAGGCCGGCCCGGCCAGCAGCGCCATCCCGACGACGGTGGCGCCCTGAAGGATCCGGAGCAGCCCGGCGGTCAGCGGCGCCCCGAGCCACCTGCTGGCGTACGCGATGAGGGCCGCACCGCCCGCCGAGGCGAGCCAGGCCGCCGAGCCGGTCGGTCCGAGCAGTGCCGCCGCCCGGTCCGGGTCGCCGAGCACCTCGGCGAGCCGGACCGGCAGCAGCGCCTCGAAGGTGACCATCCCGAAGCCCCAGAAGAGTTCCACGGCGATCAGTGCGAGCACGACCCGGGACCGGCGGGCCAGCCCGAGCGCCCCGCCGACCACCCGCGGCACCGCCCGCAGCGAGTCACGCAGCGCGGCGGCGCCGGCGGCCGGGCGCACCTCCACCAGCAGCAGGAGCAGGGCGACCAGGGCGACGAGTTCCAGGGCGATCGACGCCAGCACCGGCAGGGTGAGCGCGCTGATCCCGCCGACCGGCCCGAGGGCGACGAGGCCGCCGCCGAGCAGCGCCCCGGCGCCGATGCAGACGCCGAGGACCACGCCGCCGGCACTGAGCCCCCGTTCGATCGGCGCGTCGGGGTCGGCGGCGAGGGTCGCGTCGACGTACCACGACTCGAGCGGGCCGCTGTCCAGGGCGCGGAAGACCCCCTGCAGCACGAAGGCGAGGAAGAGCAGGCCGAAGGAGTCGGCGGCGGAGAGGAGTACCAGGGATCCGAGGTTGACCAGCATGGCCCCGACCAGCACCGGCTTGCGCCCCAGCGCGTCGGCGAGCCCACCGGTCGGCAGCTCCAGAAGCAGCACCACCAGCCCTTGCGCCGCGACGGCGAACCCGACCTGCGGCAGGCTGAGCCCGCGCTCCAGCAGCAGCAGCGTGAGCACCGGGATCAGCAGCCCGACCGGCAGCCAGCGCAGCCCGTGCAGGATCAGGTAACGTCGCCGGACCTGGCGACCGGTCAGTACGCTCACCGTCGCTCACCGTCCGCCGCGACGCCTCCGGCCAGCGGGAGCGGTCCTCGCACCGGAAAACTGTGCAGGTAGAGCAGCACCTGCTCGGTGCCGTCCCCGGACTCGGCCGCCTCCCTGCCGTCCACCGCCGGCACGGCGTGGCGGTAGCGGTCGACCACCGCCCACATCTCGTCGTTGAGCTGTCGCAACTGCTCCGGGGTCAGCCGGAGCAACACGTCGGCGACGGTCGCCGCGTCCCGCCACTCGGTGGGGTAGGCGTGCTGCTCGGTCACCCAGCGCTCGGTCAGCTCGGCGTGCAACCGCACCGCGTGCCGGTGCAGCCAGTCGGCCGCCGCCTGGGCGTCGGGGTCGTCGGCGAAGTCGGTGGCACGCCAACTGCTGAACTGGTGCACCGCCCGCCACCACCGCTGCCGCCCGGACCCCCGCTCGGGCACCTCCGCCACCAGGCCGGCGTCGGCGAGCTGCCGCAGGTGGTAGCTGGTGGCCCCGGTGTTGGTGCCGAGCGCCTGGGCCAGTCGGGTCGCCGTGGCGGGACCGTCCGACCGGAGCGCGATCAACAGCCGGGCCCGGAGCGGATGGGCCAGGACACGGATCTGGGCGCCGTCCAGGGCCACCACCGAGGCCGGTGGGTGGTCGTGGACGTCCGGGTGCTGTTGCGGCATGGCTGCACAATAACTGTGCACAGATCCTATGCACAATAGTTGTGCATAGGATCTGTGCGGGATGGCACCGGTTGCTCTTCCGGGCGTACCCAGAGATGCCGGCCGGGTCGTCGACCCGGCCGGCATCTCGTCCCTGGCGCCGTCCCCTCCCCGTCCGGGAGGGCGTTACCGCCCGCCACTACCCGGGGAAGTCACCCGGGTCGACCTCGCTGGTCCGGGCGTTGCCGCCGGCGACCGGAGTCAGCGTGATCGTCCAGATCGTGTACTGGGTGGAGGTGGTGCTGAACCGGAAGGTGTCCTCGAAGCGCTGGAAGTTGCAGTTCCGGCTGAACGCCTTGGCCTTACCGTCCCAGTCCTTGCCGCCGGTCATGTAGATCCGGTACGTACCGTCCTTGATCGAGGAGACGGTGTGCTTGCCCTTGGCCCGGACGTAGACGCTCACCGTCGGGGTCTTGGCGCTGCCCAGGACGAGGTTGATGACCGCGTCGCTGCTGCCACCGTTTTCGATCTTGAGCTGCCCCATGCCGCTGCGGACCCGCTTGAGGTACGCGCCGTTGCCGAGCCGCCGGTTACCGTCCGCCGTCTTCTTCGGCACGAAGCTGCCGACCTGGTACGGCTGCGCCGGATCCGCCGCCGCGAGTGCCTGCTGAGCGCTGCGGACGTCGTCGGCGGAGGCGTCCCGGCTGATCCGGGCCAGCGCCGACGAGCCGAGGCAGACCTCTCCGGCTCCGGCCGCCGATCCGGTCTCGCTGATCGAGTCGACCATGCCCTCCAGGCCACGCAACAGGTCGGCGTGGGCGCCGGCCGCGTTCTCCGGCGGAACCACCGCCGACAGCGCCGTGATCTGCTGGTCGAGGGCGCGCCCGAGGGTGCCGGCGGCGATCCCCACCGCCTTGGGGTTCCTGGCCGCGGTGAGCTGGGTGAAGCCCGGGCCCACCGCCTTGTCGACCCTGGCGAGCAGTGCCTGGTATTCCTGGGCGCTGACCGGGGAGGCGCTCGGCGACGCCTCGCCGCCCGGCCCGGCGGCGGTCCCGTTCGACGGCGAGCCGTCGGTGTCACGGTTGTTGACCCAGAAGAGCAGCGGCACCGCCAATGCGATCAGCAGGACCACGGCGACCGCGCCACCGACGATGGCAATGATCTTCCCCCGCCCCGATCCGCCGGACGGCGGCGGCGGGAAGGCACCATACGGGGGAAGGCCACCGAACGGCGGCCCCGGCGGGCCCGAGAGCGGCGGCGGCGCACCGAACTGAGCGGTCGGCGGACCCGACACCGGCGGCGGCGCACCGAACGGGGTCGTCGGCGGGGCCGCGTCAAACGGACCCGCCGGCGGACCCGACACCGACGGCGGCGCACCGAACGGGGTCGTCGGCGGGGCCGCGTCAAACGGACCCGCCGGCGGACCCGACACCGACGGCGGCGCACCGAACGGGGTCGTCGGCGGGGCCGCGTCAAACGGACCCGCCGGCGGACCCGACACCGGCGGCGGCGCGCCGAACGGGGTCGTCGGCGGGGCCGACGTCACGGGCGGAACCGGGCCGGGCATACCGAACGGTGCAGCACCGAAGCTTGCGGGGACCGCGCCGCCTCCGCCCGGCACGATCCGGAGCTGCACGTACGCGTCCCGGGGCGGGGCACCCGGCGCGACCACCGGCCCGATCCCGGGCAGCCGCAGGATGCTGCCGTCACTCATCCCGGCCGGGATCCGCAGCGGGACGCTCTGCCCGGACCAGGGCAGGACCACGGTCCGAATTATTTCCGACCCCGCCTCGCTGGGGTCGACATCGATGATCAGATCAGGGTTGGGCGCCATGGACCGAGTATGCGCATCCAGAGCAAATCAATTGCCGCCGCCCCCGGCCAGGCCGAACCATGTTCGGAAAACGACACGCCTCAGGCGCGAACGACACGCCTCAGGAGGGTTCGACCGGGGCTGCCACTCCGGCGGTGCCGCCGTGTGCCGGTGCCGCCGGCTTCGGCTTGGCATCGATGCCCGCCTCGGCCCGCTGCTGCGCGGTGATCGGCGTCGGTGCGCTCGTCAGCGGGTCGAATCCGCCCCGGGTCTTCGGGAAGGCGATGACCTCGCGGATCGACTCGGCGCCGGCCAGCAGCATGCAGACCCGGTCCCAGCCGAAGGCGATCCCGCCGTGCGGCGGAGGGCCGTACTTGAACGCCTCCAGCAGGAAGCCGAACTTGTCGGCCGCCTCCTCCGGACCGATTCCGAGCAGTTCGAAGACCCGGCGCTGTACGTCGGCCCGGTGGATACGGATCGAGCCGCCACCGATCTCGTTGCCGTTGCAGACGATGTCGTACGCGTATGCCAGTGCCCGGTCGGGTGCCTCCTCGAACCGCTCCGTCCACTCGGCGTTCGGCGAGGTGAAGGGGTGGTGCACGGCGGTCCAACCGCCCGCCCGGCCGTTCTCCTGGTCGGGGGCAGGCTCGAACATCGGCGCGTCGACCACCCAGCAGAACGCCCAGGCGCTCTCGTCGATCAGGCCGGCCCGGCGGGCGATCTCGATCCGGGCCGCGCCGAGCAGTTCCTGCGCCTCCCGCCGGTCCGTGCTCGCCGCGAAGAAGACCGCGTCCCCCGGCTTGGCGCCGACGGCGTCGGCCAGCCCGGCGAGGTGCTCGGCGGAGAGGTTCTTGGCCACCGGTCCCCGGGCCTCGCCGGACTCGGCGTCCAGCACCACGTACGCCAGGCCCCGGGCGCCACGCGCCTTGGCCCAGTCCTGCCAGCCGTCGAGCTCCTTGCGGGTCTGCCCGGCGCCGCCCGGCATCACCACGGCACCGACGTAGCCGCCCGCGTCGATCGCCCCGGCGAAGACCCGGAAGGCGGTGCCGCGCAGATAGTCGGTCAGCTCGGTCAGCTCGACCCCGAAGCGCAGGTCGGGCTTGTCGGAGCCGTACCGGTCCATGGCGTCGTGCCAGGTGATCCGGGGAATGGGCCGGCTGATCTCGTGCCCGGCCAGCTCCCGCCAGAGCGTGGTGACGATCTCCTCGCCGAGGTCGATCACGTCGTCCTGGGTGACGAACGACATCTCGATGTCGAGCTGGGTGAACTCGGGCTGCCGGTCGGCCCGGAAGTCCTCGTCCCGGTAGCAGCGGGCGATCTGGTAATACCGCTCCATCCCGCCGACCATCAGCAACTGCTTGAAGAGCTGCGGGGACTGCGGCAGGGCGTACCAGGTGCCGGGCTGCAGGCGTACCGGCACCAGGAAGTCGCGGGCGCCCTCCGGCGTCGACCGGGTCAGGGTCGGCGTCTCGATCTCCAGGAAGTCGCGGGCGTGCAGCACGCCCCGGGCGAGCTGGCTGGCGTGCGAGCGGAGCCGCATCGCCCGGGCCGGGCCGCTGCGGCGCAGGTCCAGGTAGCGGTACCTGAGGCGTACGTCGTCGCCGGCCTCGACCTGGTCGTCCACCGGCAGCGGCAGCGGCGCGGCCTCGGAGAGGATCTCCAGCCGGTTGACCGTGACCTCGATCTCGCCGGTGGCCAGCTCGGGGTTGTCGTTCCCCTCGGGGCGCCGGGTCACCTCGCCGGTCACCTGGATGCAGAACTCGTTGCGCAGCGCGTGCGCCGACTCCATTCCCTCCCGGAACACCACCTGCACCACGCCGGAGGCGTCCCGCAGGTCGACGAAGATGACTCCGCCGTGGTCCCGTCGGCGGGCGACCCAACCGGCGAGGGTGACCGTGCGGCCGGCGTCTGCCGCGCGCAGGGTGCCGGCGTTCTGGGTACGGATCACGACAGGTGTCTCCTCACGTCTGCTCCGGGCGGTCCGGGCTGCTGCCCCGACATTCTGTCAGGACGGCCCGGACCGCCCGGCGACCCACCCGTCGACGCGGGCGCCTGTCGTACGTGCGTTCGACCGCGCGGCTACCATGGCCGGATGACCAGCGGCGCCTACCAGCCCTCGATGCTGGATCTCGCCTCGGGCGACGGGATCGCCGGGGACGGTGCCGGCCTCGGTCCGCTCGCCGGAGCGCTGCGACGGCACGAGCTGAGCTCCGGTGCCTGGGTCGACCACCTGCCGGGCTGGGTCCGCGGCTCCGACGCCGTGCTGCGCACGCTGCTCGACGAGGTCGACTGGCAGGCCGAGCGCCGCCGGATGTACGACGGCGTGGTCGACGTCCCCCGGCTGCTCCGCTGGTACCCGGGCGACGCGCCACTCCCCCACCCGCTGCTGGACACGGCCCGGCAGCGGCTCAGCCGGCACTACGCCGCGGAGTTGGGCGAGCCCTTCGTCACCGCCGGGATGTGCCTCTACCGCGACGGCCGGGACAGCGTCGCCTGGCACGGCGACACCATCGGCCGGTCGGCCCGCGAGGACACCATGGTCGCGATCGTCTCCTTCGGCTCGGCCCGGCCGCTGCTGCTGCGTCCGCGCGGCGGTGGGCCGAGCCTGCGCTTCCCGCTCGGACACGGCGACCTGGTGGTGATGGGCGGCTCCTGCCAGCGCACCTGGGAACACGCCGTCCCGAAGACCTCCCGACCGGCCGGCCCCCGGGTCAGCGTGCAGTTCCGCCCCGTCGGCGTGCGGTGATCGCCGGTGGGGTGAAGCGACCGCGTCAGCCCTGGTCGATGTCGTCGTACCAGGGCCTGGTGTTGGCGACGAGGGTGCGGAGCTGACCGAGTGTGGCGTCCGGGGCGAGGATCGCCGACCGCCAGCGCCGGATCATCACGGTCGCCTCCCGTACCGCCATCCGCAGTTCGGAGACCTCGCGGGTCGCCGTCTCCACCTGCTGCCGGGCCACCACGGTCTCCGCCTCCAGCTCCGCGACCCGGAGCTTGAGCGGCTGGATCAGGGCGAGCGCGGTGTCGGTGAGTACTTCCGCGGCGTCCGCCCGGAACCGGCGCCGCTGCGACAGGACGGCGGCGACCGACGCGATTCCGCCACCACCGCCGAGGATGCCGATCGCGGAGAGCAGGATCTGCACCCAGGGTGGACCCGAGTCAGGAGGCGCCGAGGCGATCATCGGATCCTCCTTCCGTCGGTATCGGTACCTCGACACTGTCGGGCCGCCGGCCCTCGACGCCGTCGGACCGCAGGTCCAGCCGGGCCAGGTGGTAGAGGAAACGGGCGATCTGGAGACAGCGCCACCAGGAGGCGACGGCCACGGCGGTGAGGAACAGGCCGGCCGCCAACGCCCCCGCACCGGAGACGACGAAGAGGGCAATGGCGTACATCCCGGTCACGGCGCCGAGTCCCAGCAACGCGCCGAGCTCCACCCCCAGGCCGGTGGCGAAATGGCCCCGCCAGCCGATTCCGGCCAGCCCGGCGAGACCGGTGACGATCAGGCCGACGGCCCAGATCTGCTCCAGCAGGGCGGGCATGGCGACGACGACCGACCGGGGGCGACTGTCGAGCCCGACCAGGAGCGCGCCGCAGAGCAGCGCGGTGGCCAGCGACGTCACCTCGAACGGATGACGACCCGAGACGATTCGGACCGGCCTCGCCTGCACGTTCCACTGCGCGTTCCGCTGCCGGCTCTGCCGCGTGTTCCGCTGCCGGCTCTGCCGCGTGTTCCATTGCCGGCTCCGTCGCGTGTTCCATTGCCGGCTCTGTCGCCCGCTCGGGCCGGCAGGCGAGCCGGTGCCGTCCGCACTCATGGCAGGACCGGCTCTCCACTGTCGAACCACACGTTGCTGCGGTCCCAGCGGATGCCCGGCTGCCCCGGGCGGGCGATGATGCCCAACCGGTAACGCCGGCCGAAGACGTTGCCCCGGAACACGATCGCCGAGGCGGCCAGGTCGGGGTGGACCCCGATGCTGTAGAGACCGCCGTCGCAGAGGTTGTCCTCGAAGCGGAGGTTGTGCACCGCCGGGCCGAGGGCGAGGCAGGAGTTCATCGGGTCCGCCACACCCGGCCGGTACGCGTCCAGCCGGTTGTGCCGGATGACGATGTCGCCGGCACCGGTGACCCGCAGGCAGTCGTTGTGCGAGTCGGGCACCCGGGCCAGGTCGTGGATCCACGAGTCGACGACGGTGACCCGGGATCCTGTCCAGGCCCCGTCCTGCACGTGGTGCAGGTTGACCCGGCGCAGCGTGTAGTCGTCGAAGCAGACGCCCGCCGGAGCGGCTCCCCCGCCGTCGATCTCGACGTCCTCGACGACCAGGTTGGCCGCCGGCGAGAAGGTGCGGATCGGAAAGGTGACGCCGTCGGAGGTGATCCTCGATCGGCGGATCGTGACGTCCCTGGCGTGCACGCTCACCCGTCCGGTGATGTCCAGGTCCGTGACGACCTGACCATCCTCGTACAGCTCCAGCGGGCCGGACGGGGTGAGGGTGGCGTCGGCCGGAACTCCGGTGGAGTCCGGTCCCGGCCATCGGGTCAACGGTGCGAGCGGTGGAACCATGGGTCTCTCCCGAACAGACCTCGTGGGGTGGCGGGCTACCGCGACAGGTACACGCCCGACGCCGCTCCGCCCGCCCCGCGGGTCTGTACAGCTCACTGCCCTTACCGCCGGCCGGGCCGCCTGGTCTGTGATCGACGGACTCGGTCACCCCGGATGTCACTCATGTTACTGATGTCCCACCCACGGGACATTTCCCCAACCAGACAAATCAAGGACACACCCGCCCATCCCGGCCCGCCGCACGGAAATCCCGGCAATCTTGACGACCTGTTGTCGCGGGAACAGCAATTTCCAATCAAGATTCGCATCGATCGAGCGGCGCGGGCGGAGAAGGAATGGTCCCGGCGGGTCGGGGCGGCACGCGGCGGTCGTAACCTCATCGAAATCTCTGACTGACACGATCCGCTGAGTCCTCGCCCGCTGCGGAGGTGTAGATGTTCCTCACCCGTCACGAGCAAGAACGGCTGATGGTCCATGTCGCGGCCGATCTCGCGTGGCGCCGACGTGAGCGCGGGCTCCGGCTCAACCATCCGGAAGCGGTCGCCGTGATCACGGCGTTCCTGCTGGAGAGCGCCCGGGACGGGCGTACCGTCTCCGAGCTGATGGAGACCGGACGCAACGTGCTCGGTCGCGACGACGTACTCGACGGTGTCCCGGAGATGATCGCGGAGGTGCAGGTGGAGGCGACCTTCCCCGACGGCACGAAGCTGGTGACCGTACACGAGCCGATCCCATGACGGGAGCGGGCGTGATCCCCGGCGAACTGCTGCCCGGAGAGGGCGACCTGACGATCAATCCCGGCCGACCCGTCCGCACCCTGGCGGTCGTCAACACCGCCGACCGGCCGGTGCAGGTCGGCTCGCACTACCACTTCGCGGAGGCGAACCCGGCGCTGGAGTTCGACCGGGCGGCGGCCTGGGGGCACCGGCTCGCCGTACCGGCCGGCACGTCGGTGCGGTTCGAGCCGGGCATCGGCCGGGACGTCGACCTGGTGCCGTTCGGCGGCACCCGGACGGTCCCGGGGCTGCGCGGCGAATGCGCCGGCCCGCTCGACGAGGTGGAAGCCCCCAGGGCCGGCCCCGCGGCCGCGGAGCCGGAGGCCGGACCGGCAGCCGCCGGGGAGGCGGGGGCGTGAGCGGCATCGACCGGCGCCGGTACGCCGCGCTCTACGGCCCCACCGTCGGTGACCGGGTCCGGCTCGCCGACACCAACCTGCTGATCGAGGTCGAGGAGGACCGCTGCGGCTACGGCGACGAGGCGGTCTTCGGCGGCGGCAAGGTGATCCGCGAGTCGATGGGGCAGTCGCTCGCCACCCGCGCCGACGGCGCCCCCGACACGGTGATCACGGGTGCGCTGGTGCTCGACCACTGGGGCGTGGTCAAGGCCGACGTCGGGATCCGGGACGGCCGGATCGTGGCACTCGGCAAGGCCGGCAACCCGGACACCATGGACGGGGTCCATCCCGACCTGGTGATCGGGCCGGGCACCGAGATCATCTCCGGCAACGGCAGGATCCTCACTGCCGGTGCGATCGACAGCCACGTACACCTGATCTGCCCGCAGGTCCTGGAGACCGCGCTGGCCAGCGGGGTCACCACGATCATGGGCGGCGGCACCGGCCCGGCCGAGGGGACCAAGGCGACCACGGTCACCCCGAACGCCTGGCATCTGGGCCGGATGCTGGAGGCGCTCGACCCCTGGCCGGTCAACGTGCTGCTGCTCGGCAAGGGCAACACGGTCAGCGAAGAATCGATGTGGGAGCAGCTTCGGGGCGGGGCCGGCGGCTTCAAGCTGCACGAGGACTGGGGCACCACCCCGGCCGCGATCGATGCCTGCCTGCGGGTCGCCGACGCCTCCGGGGTGCAGGTGGCGATCCACACCGACACGCTCAACGAGGCCGGTTTCGTCGAGGACACGCTGCGGGCGATCGGCGGCCGGTCGATCCACGCCTACCACACCGAGGGGGCGGGCGGCGGGCACGCGCCGGACATCATCCGGGTCGCCGCCGAGCCGAACGTGCTGCCCTCGTCGACCAACCCGACCCGGCCGTACACCCGGAACACCCTCGACGAGCACCTCGACATGCTGATGGTCTGCCACCATCTCAACCCGACGGTGCCGGAGGACCTCGCCTTCGCGGAGAGCCGGATCCGGCCCAGCACGATGGCCGCCGAGGACGTGCTGCACGACCTCGGCGCGATCTCGATGATCGGCTCTGACGCGCAGGCGATGGGGCGGGTCGGCGAGGTGATCCTGCGCACCTGGCAGACCGCGCACGTGATGAAGGCCCGGCGCGGGGCGCTGCCCGGCGACGGCGCCGCGGACAACATGCGGGCCCGCCGCTACGTCGCCAAGTACACGATCTGCCCGGCCGTCGCGCACGGCATCGACGCCGAGGTCGGCTCGGTCGAGCCGGGCAAGCTCGCCGACCTGGTCCTCTGGGACCCGGCCTTCTTCGGGGTACGCCCGCACCTGGTGCTCAAGGGCGGCATGATCGCGCTCGCCCAGATGGGTGACGCGAACGCCTCGATCCCGACGCCGCAGCCGATGCTGCCCCGGCCGATGTTCGGCGCCTACGGCGCGGTGCCGGCCGCGACCAGCCTCGCCTTCGTCTCCCCGGCCGCCATCGACGCGCTGCTCGCCGACCGGATCGGGATCCGCCGCCTGCTGGCACCGGTCGCCGACACCCGGTCGCGGGGCAAGGCCGACCTGCCGGGCAACGACGCCCTGCCGCGCATCGAGGTCGAGCCGGACACCTTCACCGTACGCATCGACGGCGACGTCATCGAGCCGGAGCCGGCGATGGAGTTGCCGATGGCCCAGCGCTACTTCCTGTTCTGACGTGCCACCATGACCGCGCTGGCCACCCTGCTCGTCCTCGCCGACGGCCGGCTGCCCGCCGGCGGGCACGCCCACTCGGGCGGGCTGGAGGCGGCGGTGACCAGCGGCCGGCTCCGTGACCTGGCCGGGTTGGACGGTTTCCTGCGCGGCCGGCTCGGCACCACGGGCCGGGTCACCGCCACCTTCACCGCCGCCGCCTGCGCGGCATCGTCACCCGGACCGGCCGACCCGCTCCGGCTGGACGCGCTCGACGAGGGGCTGGACGCCCGCACCCCCTCCCCGGCGCTGCGCCGCGCGTCCCGGGTGCAGGGGCGCGCCCTGCTCCGGGCCGGCCGGGCGATCTGGTCGGTCGATCCGGCACACCGGGACCGGCACCACCCGGTCGCGCTCGGCGTCGTGGCAGCGGCGGCCGGGCTCGCCCCGGCCGAGGCGGCGGTCGCCGGGGCGTACGGGGCGGTCAGTGGGCCGGCGAGTGCCGCCGTACGCCTGCTCGGCCTCGACCCGTACGCGGTGCACGCCATCGTCGCCGGGCTGGCCGGCGAGTGCGACCGGCTCGGTGCCGAGGCGGCGACCCTCGTCGACGAGCCGGTCGATCTGCTACCCGCCGACTCCGCACCGCTGCTGGAGATCGGTGCCGAGATCCACGCGAGCTGGGAGGTGCGTCTCTTTGCGTCCTGAACTCCACGGCACACGCCACGAACCGCACGTCGGCGTCGGCGTCGGCGGCGAGGTGCCACACCCGCATTCCGACGACGAGGTGCCGCACACGCATCCCGAGCCGGGGATCGACCCGCACCCGCCGCTGGCCGCCGGTGCCGGCGACGGGCCCCGTCCGGTGCGGGTCGGCATCGGCGGCCCGGTCGGCTCGGGCAAGACCGCGCTGGTCGCCGCGCTGTGCCGGGCACTCGGCGACGAGCTCCGGCTCGCCGTGGTGACCAACGACATCTACACCACCGAGGACGCCGACTTCCTGCTCCGCAACGGGGTGCTGCCGGCCGAGCGGATCCGTGCGGTGGAGACCGGGTGCTGCCCGCACACCGCGATCCGGGACGACATCTCCGCCAACCTGGACGCGGTGGAGGAGCTGGCGGCGACCCTGGGCCCGCTCGACCTGGTGCTGGTGGAGAGCGGTGGCGACAACCTGACCGCCACCTTCAGCCGGGGTCTGGTGGACCGGCAGATCTTCGTGGTGGACGTGGCCGGCGGGGACAAGGTCCCCCGCAAGGGCGGTCCCGGCGTCACCTCGGCGGACCTGCTCGTGGTCAACAAGACGGATCTGGCTCCGCTGGTCGGCGCCGACCTGTCGGTGATGGCCCGGGACGCGGCCGCCCGCCGCGGCGAGCTGCCCACCGTCTTCCTCTCCCTGGTCGAGGACCCGAAGGCGACCGAGGTGGCGGCCTGGATCCGGGCTCTCCTGCCGGCGAGGCCGAGCGCCTGATGCGCGCCGAGGCCCGGATCGTGGTCGAGGCGGACCCGGCCCGGGGTACCCGACTGGCGGTGCTGCGCGGCGACCCGCCGCTGCTGCTGCGGCGTACCGGACATCCCGGTCCCGACGGCGAGCTGCACCTGCACCTGGTCGGCGGGGCGGCCGGCCCGCTCGGCGGCGACGACCTCCGGCTCGACATCGAGGTCGGCCCCGGTGCGCGGCTCTGCGTACGCAGCGTCGCCGCCTCGCTGGCGCTGCCCGGCCCGGCCGGTGGCCGGTCCCGGCTCGCGGTGACCGCCCGGGTCGGCTCCGGCGGTTCACTGCGTTGGCTGCCCGAACCGCTGATCGGGGCGGCCGGCTGCGACCACGTCACGACCAGCCGGATCGAGCTGGCCGAGGGGGCGGAACTGCGCTGGCGGGAGGAGCTGGTCTGCGGCCGGCACGCCGAGTCCCCGGGCGACGTGCGGATCACCACCTCGGTGCGGTACGCCGGGCGTACCCTGCTCCGCAGCGATGTCGCGATCGGGCCCCGCGCTTCCGGCTGGTCGGGGCCGGCGGTGCTCGACGGTGCCGGCGCGGCCGGCACCCTCCTACTGGTCGATCCACCCGGCGCCCACACCGCGACAGCCCACACCGCGACGGCCGGGGCCGCGACAGCCGGGCCGGTGAGCCCGGAGGCCGCCGGAGTCCCGGGGGTCGCGGCGGCCGTGCTGCCGCTGGCCGGCGGTCCGGCGGTGCTGATCAGCGCCGTCGGCACCGACCCGCGGGCCGTCCGCAGGCACCTGGACCGGCTGTCGGGGCCGACCGGCGGGCCGGGGGCGAGTGCCGGACGACGGAAACCGGTCACGAATCGAGAAGCCTGCCGCACCGAGCCGCAACTGGCGTGACTGCTCCCGCTCGCCCTGCCGCTCCTCACCGGTCTGTAGCTGTTCGTGTTCCCCTGTCCCGGCCGGCGTAGCGGCCGGCGAGGTGTCATTACGGAGAGCTGAACCAGCGTGTCCGCGCCGGCACGTAGGGTGATGCCATGCCTGCGGTGCCCTGGTGGGGAGTGCTCTCCTCGGTGGCGGCGCCGGTGCTGCTCGCCGTCGGCTGGAGCCTGGCGGCGGTACGCCAACCACCGGGGTACGACCCGGTCGCGGACACCATCAGCCAACTCTCCTCGTACGGCGTGATCGACCGGCTGATCCTGGTCATCTGCCTCGCCGGACTCGGCGTGGCGCACCTGGTGACCGCCGTCGGCCTGCGCTTCGTGCCGCTCGCCGGCCGGCTGGTCCACGGCGGCGGCGGTGTGGCGACCGTCGTCGTGGCGCTGGTCCCGAAGGTCGACTCGGTCACCCCACCCGTGCACGGGATCGCCGCCGTGATCGCGTTCGTCGCCCTCGCGACGTGGCCGAGCGTGGCCGCACTCCGCTGGTCGCACCGTCCCGGTCGCCGCACCGGCCGACCTCGGTCGCACCTTCCGGGCCGTCGTGCCGAACGACCCCGGTCGCGCCCTCCCGTCCGCCGCGGCGGACGGCCCTGGCCGCTCCGGCTTCCGGTGGCGTTCGCCGCCAGCGCCGTGCTGCTCGGGTCGGGGTTGTGGCTCGCGCTGCAGCTGCCGGACGGCCCGACGGCGGGACTGGCCGAACGGGTCACGGCCGGCCTGGAGGCGCTCTGGCCGCTCGTCGTGGTCCTCACCGGCCCGCGCCGGGGCACGGCCGCCGCCGGCCGGCACGTCTCCGGATCGGCGTGATGCCAGGGAGTCGTCATGACGACTCCCTGGCATCACGGTGCGGTGGACGTTTCGGTGCACCGGGCTACCGGCGCGCGGCCGTCACCCGGTCGGCCCGATCAGTAGATGCTCACGCCGTACGCGTTGAGCGCCTCGACGACCGGCTGGAAGTAGGTCGTGCCGCCGGAGGTGCAGTTGCCGCTGCCGCCCGAGGTCAGGCCGAGGGCCGTGCTGCCGGCGAAGAGCGGGCCGCCGCTGTCGCCCGGCTGGGCGCAGACGGTGGTCCGGATCAGCCCCGAGACGGTGCCGCTGCCCGAGTAGTTGACGGTGGCGTTGAGCGCGGTCACCCGGCCGCTGCGCAGCCCGGTGGTGCTGCCGCTGCGCTGCACGGACTGGTTGACGCTCGGGTTGGCCGCCCCGGTGATGTCCCGGTAGCCGCTGTAGAGGTAGACGTCGCCGGGCTGCTGGGCGATGCCGCTGGCGTAACGGACGATGCCGTAGTCGTTGCCGGGGAAGCTGCTGCCGGCCCGGGTGCCGATCACCGAACCGCCCGAGCTGTTGGACCAGTTCGCCCCGGCGTTGGTGCAGTGGCCGGCGGTGAGGAAGTAGTAGGTGCTGCCGCTGCGCACGTTGAAGCCGAGCGAGCAGCGGCTGCCGCCGGTGTAGATCGCGTGGCCGCCGGAGATGGTGGTGCTCAGCGTGCCGGGGATCGACTGGATGCGCACCGCGCCGCCGAACCGGGCGGTGACGGCCTTGATCCTGGCCAGCTTGGCACCGGTGACCGTGCTGTCCACGTCGACGGCGACCTGGTTGGTCATCGGGTCGACGTACCACGCGGTGCCGGGGATCCTGGCGGTACGGTCCAGCTCGGCGGTCACCTGCGACAGTTCGGTGGAGCCGCGGGCCACGATCCGGGCCACCGCCCCGGACGCCCGGACCTGGCGGGCCGCCGCCTCGTCGGTCACGGTCACCACCATCTTGCCGCTCGCGTCCAGGTAGGTGCCGGCGGACCGGGCGCCCAGCCGCTCGGAGAGCGCCGTCGCGGCCTCCGGCGACGCGACCGGAGCAGCCTGCGCGGGTACGCCGATCAGCATGCCGGCGACAAGTGCCCCGGTCGCTGACGCGATCGCGACAAGGCGGATCGAAGACCTTGTGGGTCGCATGTGCTGCCTCCCATTGGGGGGTTTGGAGGTATCTGCGCCGAGCCGGCACATCGTCACCGAGTATTCATACATTTGAGATCGTGAACAAGAGACCAAACATATCGCCTGCAACCGGGCGTTCGCCTTATGGTCACATCCGTTGTGAAGACTCAAGGTGGTCTATACGATCTCCTCACACCCCCAGCAGACCCAGGCAACCGCGATCCGGAGGCCGCCATGTCCGCTACCCGCCGCACCCCCACCGACGCCCTCGCCACCCTCCTCACCGCCGCCGTCCTCACCGCCGCGATCCTCGTCACCTCGATCGGACTCGTCGCCACCCCCGCACACGCCGACCCCGGCCCACCGCCCGCCTCGATGGCCAGCCTGGGTGACTCGATCACCCGGGGCTTCAACGCCTGCGGCTGGTACGTCGACTGCCCGTCCCGCTCGTTCAGCACCGGCGACGACGCCGAGGTGAACAGCCACTACCTGCGCATCCGTACGGCGAATCCGGCGATCAGCGGGCGCAACCACAACGACGGACGCTCCGGCGCCACGTCCGCGGACATGGCCGGTCAGGCCGGCACCGCCGTCTCACAGGGCGTCGGCTACGTGACGATGCTGATCGGCGCCAACGACGCCTGCACCAGCTCCGAGTCGGGCATGACGCCGGTGAGCACGTTCCGGAGCAACATCGACGCCGCGCTCAACCGGCTGCGCTCCGGGCTGCCGGAGGCCCGGGTGTTCGTGATCAGCGTGCCCGACATCCAGCGGCTCTGGTCGGTCGGGCGGGGCAACCTCGCCGCCCGGGCGGCGTGGTCGCTCTTCGGGATCTGCCAGTCCATGCTGGCCAACCCGACCTCCAACGCCCAGGCCGACGTCGACCGGCGCAGCCGGGTACGCCAGCGGGTGGTCGACTACAACACGCAGCTCGCCCAGGCCTGCGCCGCGTACGGGTCGAACTGCCTCTTCGACGGCAACACCGTCTTCAGCTATCCGTTCACGCTGGGCCAGCTCTCCGGCTGGGACTACTTCCACCCGAACGCCGCCGGGCAGCGGGTGCTGGCCGGGATCTCCTACGACGCCGGCTTCGGCTGGTAACCGCCGCCGCCCGGCGTGAACCGCGGGAGCCTGCCGGGAGATCGGGTCGGGTCCGGCGGAGGCCGGTAGCCGAGCAGACCGTCTCCGACCGCCACGGCCAGCAGCTCCGGCAGCGCCACGAGGTCCGTCACCGGGGCGCCCAGGTCGATCGTCTGGCCGGGTGTCCCGGGGTGCCCGAGGGGCTGCCACCGCAGCACGCTCCCGTCGGCCGCCACCAGCCAGCTGGTCCGGCCGGCGGTGACGACGGCGAGCGAGCGCACCGGGCCGGTGGCGGTCAGCACCACGGCCGGCTCCGGCAGCAGCTCGTCGAGCGGCCGATCGGCCTGACCGGGGCGGGCTCCGGCGCGCCGCGAACGGAGCAGGTCGGTCACGTCGACGGAGCGGACCTGCCCGTTGCGGCCCGCCCCGAACACCAGCCCACGCCCCTCGACCGTCGCGGCCAGCACGGCGTACGCGGCACCGCCGTGCCCGTCCAGCACCCGCCATCCGGGCGCTTCCCGGTCGTCGAGTTCCCAGAGCCGGACGGCGTCGTCGTCGGCGGCGGTCAGCCCGACCGGCACGCCCACCAGCTCGCCGGTCGACACCGCCCGGATCGGAGCCGGGTGCCCGGTCGCCGGGCCGTCCGGTCGGCCGGTCGCGGGGTCCACCCGGAACAGCGTCGTCCCGGCCGCCACCAGCAACACCTGGCGGCCCGAGGCCAGCCCCGAGGCGGCGTGCACGGTCGCGCCGACCGGCTTGTTCTCGCCTCTGCGGAACCACACCGGCACCGCGCCGACCGGCACCGCACCGATCCGCTTCCCGCTGGTCGGATCCCAGAGCGCCAGGTGCTCCGCTTCGGAGGCGGCCAGCAACGGTGCGGTCCCCGCCACCAGCGCCGCACCGTCGGGGACCCCGTCGAGAGGCAGCCCGACCTCGACCCCGGTCACCGGATCGAACCCGCGCACCGGCCCGGCGACCGGGCCGGCGAACCCACGCACCGATCCGGCGACCGAGCCGGTGAACCCACGCACCGGCCCGGCCAACGGTCCGGCCAGCCCGCGCACCGGCCCGGCGAGCAGCACCGGCCCGGTGGGCGGTCCGGCGACGGCGAGGCGCCCGGTCGGCCCGGCGACAGCGGACGGACCTGCCTGGTCGGCGCCTCCGGCATCCGGTGCGGCCGGGTACGTCACCGGCGCCGGGTCGGGCCGGAACGGGTAGGGCCGCTCGGGATCCCAGACCCAGACCAGGCCCGCCCCGTCCCCGGTGGCCAGCATCGGCCGGCCGGCGATCTCGACCGCGATCGTCCGGGTCGGCGCCGCCTCGTACGGGTAGCGGAACGCCGCCAGTTGCCGCCCGCTCTCCGGCGTCCACGCCCGCACTGTCGCGTCGTCACCGCTCCAGAGCACCGGCCGGTCGTCGAGCCAGCCCTGCACGACGGAGTTGACCTCGCCGGTGTGCGCGACGAACGGTGGACCGAGCGGTTGCCCGTCGACCGGATCCCAGGCCCGGGCCACCCGTCCGGCGGCGCCGAGCAGGATCGGTCGGCCCCGCCAGACCGCAAAGTCGACCGCCGTGACCAGACCGGAGACCTCGAAGGCGGGCTCGCCGAGCGGCTCGGCCCGGATCTCGTCGCCCTCCGCCCACTCCAGTCGCCAGAGCGGAAGCCGCCCGCCGCTGGTGCCGACCGCCAGCACGGCGCTCTCCCCCACCCCGGTCGCGGCCAGCACGCTGATCCGCTCGCCGCCGGTACGCAGCGTGCGCAGTCGTACGCCCGACTCGATGTCGAGCGACCAGATCTCCAGGTGCGGCGACCCGCCGGTCAGCACCGCCAGCGGGCGGCCGGCCAGCATGACGGTGGCCAGCGATCGTACGTCGCCGCACCACTGTCGCCACCGGGACCGTCCACTGTCGAGGTCGCTGACCTGGAGGTAGCCCGCTCCGGCCCCCGAGACGATCAACTGCTCGCCGTCGATCCGGGTGATCGCGGAGACCCGCGCGTGCGCCCGGTCGTCCACGGCGCCGGCCAGGTCGCCGCCGAGCAGGTCGAGCACCACCCGAGCCCCGGCATAGCTGGTGACCAGCGCGCGCGGCCGGCCGGTCCGGTCGTCGGTGAAGCCGGTCAACGCGGTGACCCAGGCCGGCACGGGCTGGTAGGGGCCGGGCCGCGCCGACAGCGGTCGTGGTTGCCGACCGGCGGGGCTCCAGGTCCAGAGCGGCCGGCCGGTCCAGGCCGGGTCGACCATTCACCGGAGTGTAGTGCGGGGCCGCGCCCGGCCCCGCCAGCGCGAAAGGAGCGGCATACCGGACACGCGATCCGCCGGCTGTCCCGCGCCCCGCCCGACTACACCGAGAGGAGCGAGTGGACCGACGGATCGCGCAGGTCGGCCCGGTCACCGGCCCGGACCACCTCCCCCGCGTCCAGGATCACGAACTGGTCGGCGAGCCGGAGCGCCAGCTCCAGGTACTGCTCGACCAGCAGGATGGCGAGCCCGAGTTCCTTGTGCAGCCGCTGGATCGCCTCCTCGATCTCCAGGATGATCGACGGCTGGATGCCCTCGGTCGGCTCGTCCAGCAGCAGCATCTTCGGACGGCTGACCAGGGCGCGGGCGATGGCGAGCTGCTGTTGCTGGCCGCCGGAGAGGAAGCCGGCCCGGCGTCCGCGCAGTGCCGGCAGCGCCGGGAACAGGTCGAACGCCTCGTCCACCGCGCCCCGGCTGACCTCGCCGGCCGCCTCCGCCGCCACCTGGAGGTTCTCCCCGACGGTGAGCTGCGGAAAGGTCTCGTGACCGGGCGGCACGTAGCCGAGCCCGCGACGCACCCGCTCGTGCGTCTTCAGCCCGGTGATCTCCTCCCCGGCGAAGTGGATCCGGCCGGCCCGGACCGGCAGGACGCCCATGATCGCCTTCAGCAGGGTCGTCTTGCCCACCCCGTTGCGCCCCATCACGCAGACCAGGGAGCCGGCCGGTGCCGACAGGTCCACCCCGAAGAGCACCTGCGCCCGCCCGTACGCCACGTCCAGGCCCTGCACGCTCAGCATCACGACGCCTCCTTGACCAGGTCGGCACTCTCCTTGCGGGTCCGGCCGAGATAGACCTCCTGCACCCGGGGATCGGCCTGCACCTGGGCCACCGTCCCCTCGCAGAGCAGCCGTCCCTCGTGCAGCACCGTGACGGTGCTGGCGAACCGGCGCAGGAAGTCCATGTCGTGCTCGACCACCACCACGGTGTGCTCCCGGGCCACCTGCCGGAGCAGCTCGCCGGTCCGGGCCCGCTCGTCCCGGCTCATCCCGGCGACCGGCTCGTCAAGCAACAGCAGGCTGGGTCGCTGGGCGAGCAGCATCCCGATCTCCAGCCACTGCCGCTGCCCGTGCGAGAGGACTCCCGCCGGGCGGTTGGCCAGCTCGGCCAGGCCGGTGGTGTCCAGCGCCTGCGCCACCTGGTCGGCGACCCCCCGCCGCCGGCGCAACAGCGCGCCGAGCGGCCGCCGGAACGTCGCCGCGAGATCCAGGTTCTCCAGGACGGTCAACTGCTCGAAGACCACCGAGGTCTGGAAGGTACGGCCGATGCCGAGCCGGACGATCTGGTGTTCCCGCCGGCCGACGATCTCCTCGCCGGCGAACCGCACCGAGCCGGAGGCCGGTCTGGTCAGGCCGGTGATCACGTCGATCAGGGTGGTCTTGCCGGCCCCGTTCGGCCCGATCAGGAAGCGCAGCTCCCCGGCGCCGACGGTGAGGTCGAGGTCGGTGATCGCCCGGAAGCCGGAGAAGACCACGTTGAGCCCGCGCACCTGCACCAGCTCGGTCATGCCGACTCCTCCCCCCGCTTGGCGGCCACCGCCGGCACCCCCGGCCCGGCCCGCTCCACCGGATCGGGGGCGTCCACCGGTTCCGTGACGTCCACCGGATCGGGGGCGTCCACCGGTTCCGTGACGTCCACCGGATCGGGGTCGTCCGCCGGGCCGACGCGGTCGACGGAGCCGTCCGGTACCGGCGTACCCGGTGGGGTCGTCGCCGTGGCCGCAACCGGCGCGGTCCGGCGGCGCCGGTGCGCGATCGCGGCCCGGGCGTCGGCGGCGAGCCCGGCGAGGCCGCGCGGCGCCCAGATCATCACCACCACGAACATCGCGCCCTGGAGGTAGATCCAGTTGTCCGCCGACTCCTCGCTGAAGATCGTTTTGGCGTAGTTGACCAGCAGCGCCCCGCCGACCGCCCCGGCCAGCGAGAACCGGCCGCCGATCGCCACCCCGATCAGCAGCTCCAGCGAGGCGACGATGCCCAGGTTGGCCGGGCTGAGCAGGCCGACCATCGGCACGAAGAGGGCACCGGCGACCCCGGCCATCCCGGCCGAGACGGCGAAGGCGATGGTCTTCACCAGGGCCGGCTCGTAGCCGAGGAAGCGCACCCGGTCCTCGCCGTCGCGGACGGCGACCAGCAACTGCCCGAAGCGGCTGCGGCTCAGCTGCCAGGCGAGCAGGAACATCACCCCGAGCACGACGACCACGACCAGATAGAGGATGCGCTTGTCGCCCGGCTGGTAGAGGTCGAGGCCGTAGAACATCTGGAAGTTGGTCAGCCCGTTGGTGCCACCCGTCAGCCCCTGCTGGCCGACGAGCAGGATCACGAAGGCGGCGGCCAGCGCCTGGGAGAGCACCGCGAAGTACGCACCCCGGACCCGCTGCCGGAAGACCAGCAGGCCGAGCAGGACGGCGACGGTGACCGGCAGCACCACCACCATGGCGAGCGCGAAGACCGGGTTGGCGAAGGGCCGCCAGAGCGCCGGCAGGCTCTCCACCCCGCTCCAGACCATGAAGTCCGGCAGCCCGCCGGGACCCGCCTCGCGGAGCTTGAGGTGCATCCCCATGGCGTAGCCGCCGAGGCCGAAGAAGACGCCCTGGCCGAGGGTGAGCATGCCGCCCCGCCCCCAGGCCAGGCCGATTCCGACCGCGACGATGGCGTAGCAGAGGTACTTGCCGAGCAGGTCCAGCCGGAACGGCGAGAGCACCGCCGGTGCGACCAGGAGCAGCAGCAGGCCGGCCCCGACGAAGAGCGCCGGCCCGGCCAACCGCCGCCGTGACGTGCCGGCCATGGCGCGCGCCGGCCGCCCGTTCCCGGTGGCGACGGCCCCGGTCATGACAGCGCCCGGCTGCGGACGACGAACATCCCCTGCGGACGGAGCTGGAGGAACGCGATGATCACGGCGAACACCACCACCTTGGCGAAACTGGCCCCGTTGTCGACCCAGAATTCGACGAAGCTGTTCAGGATGCCGAGGGCGAAGGCGGCGATGACCGCGCCCCGGAGCTGGCCGAGTCCGCCGGCGACGACGACCAGGAACGCGTCCACGATGTAGTTGGTGCCGAGGGTCGGCCCGACCGGGCCGATCAGGGTGAGCGCCACCCCGGCCACCCCGGCCAGGCCGGATCCGATGAAGAAGGTGAGCTGGTCGACCCGTTCGGTGGCCACCCCGCTGACCGCGGCGAGCTGCCGGTTCTGCATCACCGCGCGCATCCGGCGGCCGTGCCGCAGCCGGGTCAGGTAGAGCCAGATCGCCACCACGCAGCCGACCGCGAGCACCATGATGAAGACCCGGTTGTACGGCAGCCGCACGCCGCCGAGATCGAGTCCGCCCGTCAGCCAGCCCGGTGCGCGTACCTGCACGTTGGGCGCGCCGAAGATGTCCCGGGCGACCTGTTGCAGGATGAGGCTGATCCCCCAGGTGAGCAGCAGGGTGTCCAGCGGTCTTCCGTAGAAGTGCCGGATGGCCAGCCGTTCCAGGATCAGCCCCATCAGCCCGGCGACGCCGAACGCCACCGGCAGGGCGACCACCACCGACTGGGTACCGACCAACGGTTGCAGGAGGTAGGCGGTGTAGGCGCCGGCCATGATGAACTCGCCGTGGGCCATGTTGATCACGCCCATCTGGCCGAAGGTGAAGGTCAGACCGAGCGCGATCAGGAGCAGCACCGCTCCGATGCTCGCCCCGATCACGAGTTGGTTGAGTGTCGCCATGGCCGGCGCCTCCGTCCGGTTCGCGGCCGTCAGTCGGTCGTCAGTCGGTCCCGCTGGTCAGCTCAGGAGAGGTCAGCTCAGGAGAGACCGGCGGCCCACGGGTAGCCCTTCAGGTAGGGATCCGGCTTGATCGGCGCTCCCGAGTTCCAGACCTCCTTGATCTGGCCGTCCGGCTGCACCAGGCCGATCCGGGCGGTCTTGAAGACGTGCTGGTTCTCGCCGTCGATGGTGACGGTCCCCTCCGGGGCCTCCAGCGAGATGCCGCCCGCGGCCTTCTTCACCGCCTCCACCTCCACGCTGCCGGCCTTCTTGACCGCCTCGGCCCAGAGGTGGACGGCGTTGTAGCCGGCCTCCATCGGGTCGGAGGTGACCTTGTTGGCGCCGTACTTGGCCTTGAACGCCTGCACGAACGTGTCGTTCCGGGCGCCGGTGGTGGTCTGGTAGTAGTTCCAGGCGACCAGGTGGCCGGCGACGTTCTCCGGACCGATGCCGACGACCTCCTCCTCGGCGACGCTGACCGAGACGGTCGGCATCGCCTCGGCGGTGATGCCGCTGCTGCGGAGCTGCTTGAAGAAGGCGACGTTGCTGTCCCCGTTGAGGGTGTTGAAGACGGCGTCCGGCTTTGCCTGCTGGAGCTTGTTGACCACGGTGCTGTATTCCGTGTGTCCCAGCGGGGTGTACTCCTCGCCGAGCACCGTCATCCCGTTCGCCGCCGCGTACGCCTTGATGATCTTGTTTGCGGTACGCGGGAAGACGTAGTCGCTGCCGACCAGGAAGATGCTCTTCTTGCCCTGTTCCTTCAGGTAGTCCAGGCCGGGCACGATCTGCTGGTTGGTGGTCGCACCGGTGTAGAAGATGTACGGCGAGCTCTCCAGCCCCTCGTACTGGACCGGATACCAGAGCAGCGCCTTGTTGCGCTCGAAGACCGGCAGCATCGCCTTGCGGCTGGCCGAGGTCCAGCCGCCGAAGACGGTGGCGACCCGGTCCTGCGAGATGAGTTTCTGCGCCTTCTCGGCAAAGGTGGGCCAGTCCGAGGCGCCGTCCTCCACGACGGGCTCGATCTTCTTCCCGAGCACCCCGCCGGACGCGTTGATCTCTTCGATGGCGAGCAGCTCGGCATCCCGTACGGTCACTTCGCTGATCGCCATGGTGCCGCTCAACGAGTGCAGGATGCCGACCCTGATGGTGCTACCACTGCCAGCACCCGACGCCGTCGTCGGATCTTCGGCACAACCGCCGGCAGCGAGCAGCGTCGCCGCCGCAGCCAGCATGACCAGCCGTTTCCGTACGCCTCGTGGCATCCGCCGTACCCCTTTCGCCAAGGCTGCTGCGTAGTGCCACGAACCGTAGGAATGAAGGATTTCATGAATCTGAGTGCATCGATGTCTGCCGTGTTAAGGAACCCTCACAACGCAGTGGATCAACGAGGTTACGGAGAGAGTACCCACCCCCGCTATACACCCCGTGTATACGCATGATGTAGAGTCGCCCGCATGTCGATCGGACAGACTTTCCTGGGCCTGCTGGAGGCCAGCCCTCGGCACGGCTACGAACTGAAACGGGTCTACGACGAACGGTTCGGCCAGGGCCGCCCGCTGCACTACGGTCAGGTCTACTCGACGCTGGCCCGGCTGCTCCGCGGCGGCCTGGTCGAGGTCGACGGGGTCGAGCCGGGCGCCGGCCCGGAACGCAAGCGTTACGCGATCACCGCCGCCGGGGTCACCGACGTGCAACGGTGGCTGACGCAGCCGGAGAAGCCCGACACCTACCTGCAGAACACCCTCTACGCCAAGGTGGTGCTCGGGCTGCTCACCGGCCGCGACGCCGCCGACATCCTCGACGTGCAGCGCGCCGAGCACCTGCGGCTGATGCGCGAACTCACCCGGCGCAAGACCGACGGCGACCTCGCCGACCAGCTCATCTGCGACTTCGCCCTCTTCCACCTGGAGGCCGACCTGCGGTGGCTGGAGCTGACCGCCGCCCGGCTCGACCAGCTCGCCGCGACCCTGGGCGCCGCCCCGGCCGTCCGGCGAGCGGATCCCGCACCGGGCGGCGTGGCAGGCCCGGCACCGGGCGGGCACGTCGGTCCGGCACCGGGCGGGGAGCAGACCGGACGGGAGGTGCCGGCATGAGTGCCGAGGAGACGAGTGCCGGGGAGACGAGTGCCGGGGAGCAGCCGCTGCTCGCCGCGATCGACCTGCACAAGGCGTACGGGGCGACCCCGGCGCTGGAGGGGGCGAGCCTGGCGGTCCGGGCCGGCGAGATGGTGGCCGTGATGGGGCCCTCCGGCTCCGGCAAGTCGACCCTGCTGCACTGCCTGGCCGGGATCGTCCGGCCGGACGCCGGCCAGGTGCGCTACCGCGACCGGGTACTCTCCGCGATGTCCGACACCGAGCGCAGCGCGCTGCGCCGGGGCGACTTCGGTTTCGTCTTCCAGTTCGGTCAGCTCGTCCCCGAACTGACCTGCCTGGAAAATGTCGCGCTGCCGCTGCGGCTGGACGGGGTACGCCGCCGCGAGGCCGAGCGCCGGGCGGCGGAGTGGCTGGCCCGGCTGGAGGTCACCGACGTGGCCGGGCAGCGACCCGGCGAGATCTCCGGCGGGCAGGGGCAGCGGATCGCCGTCGCCCGCGCCCTGGTGACCGCGCCCCGGGTGATCTTCGCCGACGAGCCGACCGGGGCACTGGACTCGCTCAACGGCGAGCAGGTGATGACGCTGCTCGCCCAGGCCGCCCGGGACACCGGCGCGGCGGTGGTGCTGGTCACCCACGAGCCACGGGTCGCCGCGTACGCCGATCGCGAGGTGGTGGTGCGCGACGGCCGTACCCGCGAGACCGTGCTGGTGCCGCGATGAGCCGGCGGCGGGTTCCGGGCTGGACCGCCGACCTGGCCCTCGGTGCCCGGCTGGTCTTCGCCGGCGGGCGTAACGGACTGTTCCGGACCCTGATGACCGCGGTCGGGGTGGGGCTCGGCGTGGCCCTGCTGCTGACCACCACCGCGATCCCGGGCATGCTCGGTGCGCGGTCGGAGCGGACCTCCGCCCGCGACGACCAGTTCTACGGCGTCCCACAACCCCCGGCCGGCGACGGCACCCTGCTGGTGGCGGATGTCGACACCGTCTTCCGGGACGTGCCGATCCGGGGACGGCTGCTCCAGCCGGACGGGGCACACCCGCCGGTCCCGCCGGGACTGACCGCGCTTCCCCGCCCGGGTGAGCTGCTGGTCTCCCCGGCGCTGGCCCGGCTGCTCGACTCGCCCGAGGGCGCGCTGCTGCGCCCCCGGCTGGACCATCCGGTGGTCGGCACCATCGCCGACGCGGGCCTCGCCGGGCCGAACGAGTACGCCTTCTATCTCGGCGGCGAACGGCTCCGGCCCGGCGACGACGTGATGCGGATCGACCACTTCGGCAGCGAGGACGACCGGGAGGGACTCGACCCGGTACTCACGCTGCTGGTCCTGATCATTTTCGTGGTCCTGCTGCTGCCGATCGCGGTCTTCGTCGCCGCGGCGGTCCGGTTCGGCGGGGAGAGCCGGGACCGGCGGCTCGCCGCGCTCCGGCTGGTTGGCGCGGACACCGCGATGGCCCGGCGGATCGCGGCCGGCGAGGCGCTTGTCGGCGCCCTGCTCGGGCTGCTGGCCGGCGCGATCTTCTTCCTCTCCGGCCGGCAACTCGTCGAGCTGGTCACCGTCCGGCAGATCAGCGTCTTCGCCGGGGACGTCCGGCCCGTCCCGGTGCTCGTTGCGCTGATCGCCCTGGCGGTGCCGGTCACCGCGATCGCGGTGACCCAGCTCGCGCTCCGCCGGGTCGCCATCGAGCCGCTCGGCGTCGTACGCCGGGCGGCCACCCGGCGGCGCCGGCTCTGGTGGCGGCTGGCGCTGCCCGCCGCCGGTGCCGTGCTGCTCCTGCCGATGCTCGGCCGGATCGACCAGAGCGGCGGCACCTTCAACCAGGCCCAGGTGGTCGGCGGCGTGCTGCTGATACTCGTCGGGGTCACCGCGCTGCTGCCCTGGCTGGTCGAGGCGGTGGTCGGCCGGCTGGCCGGCGGCGCCGTGTCGTGGCAGCTCGCACTCCGCCGGCTGCAACTCGACGGCGAGTCCTCGGGCCGGATGGTCAGCGGGGTCGCGGTGGCCGTGGCCGGCGGGATCGCGTTGCAGATGCTCTTCGCCGGGATCCAGCACGACTACGTCCGGCTGACCGGGCAGGACCCGACCCGGGCGCAGGCGATGGTCGTCACGCCCCGGTCGCTGGACCCGGCCGGGGCCGGAGAGTTCGTCGACCGGTTCCGCTCGATCGACGGGGTCCGGACGGTCGTCGCCATCCTCGACACCTCGATGACGGCGGTCGACGCGCCGCGCGGGCCGGACGGCTACCGCCCGTCCACCCTGCTGCGGATCGGCGACTGCGCGGCCCTGCGCGAACTGGCCACCCTGGACCGGTGTGCCGACGGCGACGTCTTCGCCGCCCGCGACGAGGAGACGGCCGCCGCGGACCCGACGCCGCTGCCCCGGGCCGGCCAGCAGGTCGAGATCGGCGACGAGGCGGCCATGGCGGCCCGCTGGACGGTCCCGGGCGGGATCCGCCCGGTCACGGCCCGGCCGGATCCCGGCGGCAGCCTGATGACCGCTGTCCTCGCCACCCCGGGCGCGGTGGAGCTGAGCCGGCTCGACGGGCTGACCGCCCGCACCCGCATCTACCTCGGCCTGGACCCGACCCGGCCGGAGACGATCGAGCTGGTCCGCAACGCCGCGATCTCCCCCGGCACGCCCGGCGTACGGGTCCAGGAGCTCAGCGCGACCGAGGAGGTCGACCGGTTCGGCGAGATCCGACGCGGGCTCTACATCGGGGTGGTCGCCACCCTGCTGCTGCTCGGCGCGAGCCTGCTGGTCGGCATCCTCGAACAGTTGCGGGATCGCCGGCGCAGCCTCGCCGTACTGGTCGCCTTCGGCACCCGGCGCAGCACGCTGAGCTGGTCGGTGCTCTGGCAGACCGCCGTGCCGGTGCTGCTCGGGCTGGCCCTGGCGATCGTGCTCGGCGCGGCGCTCGGCGGCATCCTGCTGACCATGGTCCGCCAGACCGTACGCCTCGACTGGTCCAGCATCGGCATCATGTCCGGGCTGGCGACGGCGATGGTGCTGCTGGTGACGGCGGCGGGCCTGCCGGCACTCTGGCGGCTGCTGCGCCCGGGCGGCCTGCGCAGCGAGTGAGGATGCGACGCGTGCGGGGTCGGGCGCTCTGCCCCGACCCCGCACGCGCGGTCAGCCGGCGGTCGACCAGCGGTCAGCGCCGTCGGTCAGTCGCCGTCGGTCGGCGGTCAGCAGTCGGCCGCCAGCGGGTCGGCGGTCAGCCGACCGTCGGCCAGCGGTCGGCGGCCGGCGGCTGCCAGACGTCCGGCGCCGCCCCGACCTGGTCGCCGGAGCGGATGTCCTTCACCTCGTCACCGGCGCCGTCCGCGCCCGGGAACCAGACGTACGGGATGCCGCGCCGCTCGGCGTACCGGATCTGCCTGCCGAACTTCGCCGCCGACGGGGAGACCTCGGTCGGGATGCCCCGGCGGCGCAGCGCGTCGGCGATCCGGTTGCTCTCCGGGCGGCGCTCCTCGCTCGGCAGCGCCACCAGCACGCAGGTCGGCACGCTCCGGGAGATGGTCAGCGCCTCCGCGCCGAAGAGCAGCCCGAGCAGCCGGGTGACCCCGATCGAGATGCCGACGCCGGGGAACCGGGCGTTGGCGTCGCTGGCCAGGTTGTCGTAGCGCCCGCCGGAGCTGACCGAGCCGAACCGCTCGTAGCCGCGCAGCTCGGTCTCGTAGACCGTGCCGGTGTAGTAGTCGAGCCCCCGGGCGATCCGCAGGTCGGCCACGCAGAGCCCGGGGGCGTGCGCGACGGCGTTCTCCAGCACCGCGACCAGCTCGGCCAGCCCCTCGTCGAGGAGCGGGTCGCTGACCCCGAGCGCCCGGACCGCGTCGGCGAAGGACGGGTCGGGCGCGGCGATCTCGGCCAGCGCCAGGCACGCCTTGGCCTGTGCGTCGGTCGCCCCGGCGGTCTCGGCCAGCAGCGCCGCCACACCGTCCGGCCCGATCCGGTCCAGCCGGTCCACCGCGCGCAGCGCCGCCAGCGGGTCGGCCAGCCCGATCCCCCGGTAGAAGCCCTCCAGCAGCTTGCGGTTGTTGACCTGGATCCGGATCGGCAGCCGCCCGTCGGTGCTGCCGAGCGGCAGCCCGCCGAGGGCGTCGCCGATCACCAGCGGGATCTCGGCCTCGTGGTGCGGCGGCAGGGTGTCCCGGTCCACGATGTCGATGTCGGCCTGGAGGAACTCGCGGTAGCGCCCCTCCTGCGGGCGTTCACCCCGCCAGACCTTCTGGATCTGGTAGCGCCGGAACGGGAACTGCAACCGGCCGGCGTTCTCCAGCACGTAGCGGGCGAACGGCACGGTCAGGTCGAAGTGCAGCCCGAGGCTCCCCTCGCCGGCCGGGGCGGCTCCCTCCTCCTGGAGGCGGCTGATCAGATAGACCTCCTTGGAGGTCTCGCCCTTGCGGAGGAGCTGGTCCAGCGGCTCGACGGCGCGGGTCTCCAGCGGCGCGAAGCCGTACAGCTCGAAGGTGCGGCGGATCCGGTCGAGGACGTACTGCTCGATCATCCGCTGCGGCGGCGCCCACTCCGGAAAGCCGGAGATCGGTGTTGGCTTGCTCATGACGCTCCTGTCGGATCTCGCGCGGGTGCGCGAGCGGGGATTACCAGCCCCGGGTGGGCGCGGCCCGCGGCCCGTCGAGGCCGGCGACCTCGATCAGGTACGGGTTGCTCGCCCGCTCGCGGCCGATGCTGGTCGCGGGGCCGTGGCCGGGCAGCACGACGGTGTCGTCGGCGAGCGGGAGGATCTTCTCCCGCAGGCTCGTCACCATGGTCGGCAGGCTGCCGCCCGGCAGGTCGGTGCGGCCGATCGACCCGGCGAAGAGCACGTCGCCCGCCAGGCAGATCTGCTCCGCCGCCCACTCCACGCCGGGCGGAAGGGGCAGCTCGGACCGGACGGCCGGGCCCACGCCCGGCAGCCGGAACAGCACCGACCCGCCGGTATGGCCCGGCGCGTGGTCGACGGTGATCTCCAACCCGGCCAGGGCCAGGGTCGCGCCGTCGGTCAGCTCGGCCACGTCCTCCGGCTCGGCGTAGGGCAGCCGACCGCCGAAGAGCTGGGTCAGGTCCATCGAGAGCGCCTTGGCCGGGTCGGCGAGGAGTTCGCGGTCACCCGGATGCACGTACGCGGGAATCCCCCGGGCGCCGCAGACCGGCGCGACCGAGAAGGTGTGGTCGAGATGACCATGGGTCAGCAGCACGGCCGCCGGCCGCAGCCGGTGCTCGGCGAGCAGGGCGTCGAGCCGGTCCAGCACCCCGATGCCGGGGTCGACGACGACACACTGTTCCCCGGGGGCGGTGGCCAGCACATAGCAGTTGGTGCCGAACGCGTCCGCGGGAAAACCGGCGACGAGCACGTCCGCTCCCTTCCGTCCGCCGTCTGAGTAGCGGGTTGTCCCTCTGGTGTCAATCGCACATTGACTCTGGGGTCAATCACACTCTGGCCCCACCATATCGGGCGCCCCGCGCGGCCGGCCTCCGCCATACACCCGCCCCGACCGACACCGGAAGACACAGTGATAATCTCCGATTGCTTCCGGGTGACCTCGTACAACACATTCCCAGCCGGTACCCGTACACTCTGGCGGGCGTGTGGCGTGGCGCACTTGACGCCGGAGCGGCCCTCCGTGCCGTCGGCTGGACGTCCACCGGCACGGCACGCAGGGGCAGGACGACGACCAGGGGCAGACGAAAGGGGAGCGCGGGTGGCTTCCAGCAGGGACCGGCAGCGCAAACTCGCGCGGGCCAAGCTCGACCGGCAGATGGCCCGGCGGGCGGCCTCCGCCCGGCGCAAGCGGCAGATCCGGGCCGGCATCGGCTCCGCCGTCGCGCTGCTGCTGATCGTGCTGGGCTCCTTCTGGGCGCTCGGCGGCTTCGACCGCGATCCGGCCGACGACAGCGCCGCCCCGGACACCTGCGCCTGGACCAGCCAGGACGCCCAGGCGAACACGAACCTGAAGGATGTCGGCACCCCGCCCACCGGCGACGTGCCCACCGAGGGCACCCGGCCGATGACGATCACGACGAACCAGGGTGCCCCGATCACCGTCGAGCTGAACCTGTCGAGCGCGCCCTGCGCGGCGGCGAGCTTCACCCACCTCGCCGGGCAGTCGTTCTTCGACAACACCACGTGCCACGAGCTGACCACCGAGGGAGCGCTGCGCTGCGGCGACCCGAGCGGGACCGGGCAGGGCGGGCCGACGTACACCTTCTTCAGTGAGAACGTCCCGGACGCCCCGGCGGCGAGCCCGACCCCGGACCCCTCCGCCAGCGCCAGTCCGGGCGCGGACCCCTCGGCCAGCGCCGGCCCCTCCGCCAGCGCGAGCCCGTCCGCCGACCCGCCGGCCGGGCCGGCCTATCCCGTCGGCACCGTCGCGATGACGGGGAACCCGCCGGGCGCCAACGGCAGCCAGTTCCTGATCTTCTACAAGGATTTCAGCCCCGCCCAGCCCAGCTATCCCATCGTGGGCCGGGTGACCGCCGGACTCGACGTGGTCGAGAAGATCGGCGCCATGGAAACCGTGGACAATGGTTCCGGCGTCAAAATCAAGCCGAAGACCGACGTGGTGATCCAGAGCCTCACGGTCGGTGAGCCGGAGCTGCTGCCACCCCCGGCGACCCCGACCGCGCCGCCGGCCAGCCCGACGGTCGCCGGCCAGCCCTGACAACCCCGGACAACCCCGAGAACGCAGAGACACCAGCACAGAGACACCAGCCCAGCCGCGGACCCGGCCGCGCTGCACATAGTCCAGGAGGAGCCACCGTGACGTCCACCAGAGAGCGGCAGCGCGCCGCGGCGCGGGCCAAGCTGGAACGGGAGATGGCCGAGCGCGCCGCCGCCGCCCGCAAGCGCCGGCAACTGCAGGCGAGCATCGGCGCCGGCGTGGCGTTGCTGCTGGTGGTCGCCGGCACGGTGTGGCTGGTGGTGAGCCTGGGCGACGACACCGAGAGCTCGACCGAGGCCGGCGCCGCCAGCTGCACCTGGACCGACATCCCCGCCGAGCAGCGCAACGAGGCGACCAAGGACGTCGGCGTGCCGCCGACCTCGGTGAAGAACACCGGCAGCCAGACGATGACGATCGACACCAACCTCGGCCCGATCACCGCCAAGGTCAACCTGTCGGACGTGCCCTGCACCGCCGCCAGCTTCACCCACCTGGCCGAGAAGAACTTCTTCGACAACACCAAGTGCCACCGCCTGGTCACCGAGGGCATCCAGGTGCTGCAGTGCGGTGACCCGAGCGTCACCGGCGACACGTGGAAGGAAACCGACGGCACGGGCGGGCCGGCGTACCGCTTCGCCGAGGAGAACCTGCCGACGGAGAAGCGCCCGCCGTACCCGGCCGGGGTGATCGCGATGGCCAACTCCGGCCAGCCGGCCAGCACCGGGAGCCAGTTCTTCATCGTCTACGGCGACTCGCAGCTCCCCGCCTCCTACACCGTGCTCGGCACCGTCACCGGCGGGCTGGACCTGGTCACCCAGGTCGGTGCGGCCGGCGACGACGGCGCCTTCGCGCAGCAGGCCGGCGGTGGCCACCCGAAGAAGGAAGTTGTGATCAAGTCGCTGACCATGAGCGAACCGGTCGGCTGACCCTCGTACGACGGCGGCGGCGCGCCACCCCCGGGAGGGGTTGGCGCGCCGTTTGCACTGCGCCGTCAGGCGCCCGTTTGCGCTGCGCCGTCAGGCGCCCGAGGTCACCCGGTACGCGTCGAAGACGCCGTCCACCTTGCGGACCGCCGCGAGCAGGTGCCCGAGGTGCTTGGGGTCGGCCATCTCGAAGCTGAACCGGCTGACCGCCACCCGGTCCCGGGTGGTGGTGACCGTGGCGGAGAGGATGTTGACCCGCTCGTCGGAGAGCACCCGGGTCACGTCGGCGAGCAGCTTGTGCCGGTCGAGCGCCTCCACCTGGATCGCGACCAGGAAGGTCGAGGCGGAGGTGAGCCGCCAGCTCACCTCGACGACCCGCTCGGTCTGCGCCTTGAGATCCTCGGCGTTCGCGCAGTCGTCCCGGTGCACGCTCACCCCGCCGGAGCGGGTCACGAAGCCGAAGACGGTGTCCGGCGGCACCGGGGTGCAGCAGCGGGCGAGCTTGATCCAGACGTCGCTGACGCCCCGGACCACCACGCCCGGGTCGTTGCTGTTGCCCCGGCGCTGCGGGCGGGTCGCGACGGCGGTCTCGGCGAGGTCCTCCGCGGCACCCTCCTCGCCGCCGTAGCCGGCCATCAGCTTCTGCACCACGGACTGGGCGGAGACCTGGCTGTCGCCGACCGCCGCGTAGAGCGAGGCGACGTCGGCCAGGTGCAGGTCGCGGGCGATGGTCATCAGGTTGTCCGTGCTCAGCATCCGCTGCAACGGCATACCCTGCTTGCGCATCGCCTTGACGATCGCGTCCTTGCCGGCCTCGATCGCCTCCTCGCGCCGCTCCTTGTTGAAATATTGTCGGATCTTCGTCCGCGCCCGAGGGCTCTTGACGAAGCCCAGCCAGTCCTGGGTCGGACCGGCCGTGTCGGACTTGGAGGTGAAGATCTCGATCACGTCGCCGTTGGAGAGCGTCGACTCCAGCGGCACCAGCTTGCCGTTCACCCGCGCGCCGATGCACTTGTGCCCGACCTCGGTGTGCACCGCGTACGCGAAGTCCACCGGGGTGGAGGCGGTCGGCAACGGGATCACGTCGCCCTTGGGCGTGAAGACGTAGACCTCCTGGCTGGAGAGGTCGAAGCGGAGCGCGTCGAGGAACTCGCTCGGGTCGGCCGCCTCCCGCTGCCAGTCCAGCAACTGCCGCAGCCAGGTCATCTCGTCGATGTGTGCCGGCGGCCCGACGACCGTCTCGCCCTTCTTCTCCTTGTACTTCCAGTGCGCGGCGATGCCGAACTCGGCGGTGCGGTGCATCGCGTACGTCCGGATCTGCATCTCGACCGGCTTGCCGGAAGGTCCGATCACCGTGGTGTGCAGCGACTGGTACATGTTGAACTTCGGCATCGCGATGTAGTCCTTGAACCGGCCCGGCACGGGCTGCCAGTTCGCGTGGATCACACCGAGGGCCGCGTAGCAGTCCCGCACCGTGTCGACCAGGATCCGCACGCCGACCAGGTCGTAGATGTCGTTGAAGTCCCGACCCCGGACGATCATCTTCTGGTAGATCGAGTAGAGGTGCTTGGGCCGGCCCGTGGTCTCCGCCTTGATCTTGGCGGCCCGCAGGTCGTGCTGCACCTTCTCGGTCACCTGCCGCAGCAGCGCCTCACGCTGCGGCTGGTGCTCGCCGATCAGCCGGTTGATCTCCTCGTAGCGCTTGGGGAAGAGGTTGGCGAAGGCCAGGTCCTCCAGCTCCCACTTGATGGTGTTCATACCGAGCCGGTGCGCCAACGGCGCCAGGATCTCCAGCGTCTCCTTGGCCTTCTGCTCCCGCTTCGGTGCGGGCAGGAAGGTCAGGGTACGCATGTTGTGCAGCCGGTCGGCCAGCTTGATGACCAGCACCCGGGGGTCCTTGGCCATGGCCACGACCATCTTGCGGATCGTCTCCGCCTTGGCGGCGTCGCCCAGCTTGACCTTGTCCAGCTTGGTGACGCCGTCCACCAGCAGGGCGACCTCGGCGCCGAAGTCGGCACGCATCTGGTCGAGCCCGTAGTCGGTGTCCTCGATGGTGTCGTGCAGCAGCGCGGCGACCAGCGTGGTGGTGTCCATGCCCAGGTTGGCCAGGATGGTGGCGACCGCCAGCGGGTGCGTGATGTAGGGGTCGCCGGATTTCCGGTATTGCCCCGAGTGCCACCGGGCGGCCGTGTCGAAGGCACGCTGCAACAGCCGCGCATCCGCCTTGGGGTGGGATGCCCGGTGCGTCGCGATCAGCGGCTCCAGCACCTCGCTCACCTGCGGAGTCTGCCAGGGCGCGTTGAACCGGGCCAGCCGGGCCCGGACCCGGCGCCCGGTCGGCGCGTTGGCCAGGGCGAAGCTGGTCGCCGGCGGCTGCGAGGCGTCGCTCGCCATCCCGGCGAACTCGGCGACGGCACCCGGTCCGCCCGCCGCACCCGAGGCAGCGCCCGCACCTCCCGGCCCGCGAGCCGATCCGTTGCCGCCCGTCGGAACAGCCGGCAGGACACCGTTGCCGCCCGTCGGAACAGCCGGGGGGACACCGTTGCCGCCGGCCGCGGACGCGGCAGCGCCGCCGAGCGGGCCGGACGCGGCAGCGCCGCCGAGCGGGCCGGACGCGGCAGCGCCGCCGAGCGGGCCGGAGGTGGTGTCGGCGGACGCGATATCGGCGGACGCGGCGTCTCCTCCAGCGACGGCCGGAGCGCGTTCCGTTGCGGCAGCAGTCGGCGTCGCCGGCCCCGCGACCGCGCCGGACCCGCCGGCCGGAGGTTGGGCACCACCGGCGCTGACCGCGACGTCGGCAGGGGTATCAGCCTTGTTGCTGGGATGCACCATGCCCTCCGCCGGAGGGGCGACATCGTGAGACACCGGCCTCCTCAACACCTCGCCGGGAATTAGCCGACCGTAGCCGGTCGACCCCGTCTCGCGCCAGTTCCGGGCTTGTCGACCCGGCCCGCCACGAAGGGCAATCGTACCCGCACCGCCGACCCGGTGCCGGTCCTCCGGCGGGTACGGCTGGCCTCGGCCGGGACGGCGGGAAACCACGCGGGGACGGCGGGAACTAAACGGTCAACAGGGCATGGACCGGTCGAGGCGCGAGCCGGTCCCGGCCGTTCAGGAAGCTGAGTTCCAGCAGCACGCTGAAGCCGGCGACCGTGCCACCGGCCCGCTCGACGAGATCGAGGGTGGCCTGCGCCGTCCCGCCGGTGGCGAGGACGTCGTCCACCACGAGGACGCGGTGCCCGGCCGTGAAGGCGTCCTGGTGCACCTCCAGGGTCGCCTCGCCGTACTCCAGGGCGTACGAGGCGGCGTACGCCGCCCGGGGCAGCTTGCCGGCCTTGCGGACCGGCACCACCCCGGCCCCGGTGGCGTACGCGATGGCGGCCGCCACCACGAAGCCGCGCGCCTCGATCCCGACCACCACGTCGAAGGAGTCCCGGCCGTGGTGGTCGACGATCCCGTCGATGACGGACCGGAACACCGCACCGTCGGCGAAGAGCGGCATCAGGTCCTTGAACACGATGCCCGGTTTCGGGAAGTCGGGAACGTCCAGCACCCGGCTGGCCACCAACTGGGCGGTGGCCGGGCCACTGTCGCCGCGTACCTCGGTCGGGGTCTCCGTCACACTGTGTCCTTTCCCGCACAGAGGCGCCCGACGCACCGCGCGTGGCGGCTCGTCGGGCGCCTCTGGTCCGTCTCCGTCCCGCTCAGCGCCGCTTGCCACCGGGCCGGTTGCCACCGGAGCGACCGCCCCGGGCGCCCCCGGAGCGCTTGCCCGACGGCCGCGACCCGACCTTCGGCGCGGCGCCCGCCAGGGCGCTCGCACCGCCCGTCGGCACCGGGGCCTCCTCGGCCGCCGACTCCTCCGCCGGTGCCGGGCCGGCCTGCCGGGCCTGGCCGGGCTGCCGGGCCGGGCGGCGCACCGCCGAGCCGTCCCGGCCACCGGCCCGCCGGGCCAGCACCCGCTGGGTGTGCTGGCGGATCCGTGGCTCCCGCTCCTTGAACGTCACCAGCAGTGGGGTGGCGAAGAAGAGCGAGGAGAAGAACGCCGTACCCATACCGACGAAGAGCACCAGACCGAGGTCCTTCAGGGTGCCGGCGCCGAGCAGCCCGGCGCCGATGAAGAGCAGCCCGCCCACGGGCAGCAGGGCGACGATCGAGGTGTTGATCGACCGCATCAGGGTCTGGTTCAGCGCCAGGTTGGCCGCCTCGGCGTAGGTCTGGCTGCTGCCAGCGGTGATGCCCCGGGTGTTCTCCTGGATCTTGTCGAAGACCACGACGGTGTCGTAGAGGGCGAAACCGAGGATGGTCAGGAAGCCGACCACCGTCGACGGGGTCACCTCGAAGCCGACCGCCGAGTAGATCCCGGCGGTGAGCAGCAGGTCGAGGGCGAGACCGGAGACGGCGGCGAGCGCCATCCGCAGCTCGAACCGGAGCACCAGGTAGCCGGTGACCAGCACCAGGAAGATCACCAGACCGATGAGCGCCCGCTCGGTGATCTGGGCACCCCAGGCGGCACTGACCCGGTTGTCGCTGATCTCGTCGGGCTGGATGCCGAGCTCGTTGGCGACCTCGGTGCGGACGTCGGTGGCCTGCTGCTGCTCCAGCGGCGAGGTCCGGAACAGGTAGGTGGCGTCGCCGACCTGCTGGGCGGAGACCACCTCCGCCGGCCCCTCCGGCGTCGACTCGTCGGCGAGCGCGGTGTGCATCGCCTCCTCGGCCCGCTGCATGGTGCCGACGCTGGTCGGCACCTGGAACTCGTTGCCGCCCCGGAACTCGATCCCCAGGGTGAAGCCCTGGATGACGAAGCTCAGCACGGTCAGCAGGACCAGACCGCCGGAGATGAGGAACCAGAGTTTCCGGCGGGGGACGATCTGCAGACCGGCTTCGCCGCGGTACAGGCGGCCGGCAAGACCACTCCTGCTCATCTCATGCCTCCTTCACACGGGTCTTGCCGGTCGTCGGCGCGTCGTCTTCGTCCCGGGACTCCAGCGCCCGACCGAGCCCGCTGACCCGCGGCGACAGGAACGCCGGGGTGCGCGCGAACATCGTCATGATCGGATGCCGGAAGAGGAAGACGACCACCAGGTCGAGGACGGTGGCCAGGCCCAGCGCGAAGGCGAAGCCCTGCACCGTGCCGACCGAGACGAGATAGAGCACCACGGCGGCCATGATCGAGATGGCGTTCGCCGAGATGATCGTCCGGCGGGCCCGGGCCCAGGCACGAGGTACCGCGCTGCGCGGGGTGCGCCCCTCCCGGATCTCGTCCTTCAGGCGTTCGAAATAGATGACGAACGAGTCGGCGGCGACACCCAACGAGACGATGAAGCCGGCGATCCCGGCCAGGGTCAGGGTGAAGCCGATCTGCCGGCCGAGCAGCACCAGCGCACCGAAGACCAGCACGGCCGAGAGAACCAGGCTCAGGAAGATCACCGAGCCGAGCAGCCGGTAGTAGAAGAACGCGTAGATGATCACCAGCAGCATGCCGATACCGGCGGCGAGCAGGCCCGCCCGCAGCTGCTCGGTGCCGAGCGTGGCGGTGATGTTCTGCGCCTCCTGCGGCTCGAAGGTCAGCGGCAGGGCGCCGTAGCGGAGCTGGCTGGCCAGCTCGTTGGCGGAAGCCTGGGTGAAGCTGCCGGTGATCTGCGAGTCGCCGGTCAGCACGCCCTGGATCTCGGGCGAGGAGATGATCTGGTTGTCCAGCACCACGGCCACCCGGCACCGGCCCTCGTCGCCCAGGGCCGCCTGGTCGCACTGGCTGTCGGTGTTGTTGTACGCCTCACGGGTCAGGTTGGTCCACTTGCTCTGACCGTCGCCGGTGAAGTCCAGGCTGACCACCCACTGGCTGGTGGTCTGGTCCATCACCCCGCTGGCGTCGTCGACGTCGGTCCCCTCCACCTTGGCCACGTCGAGCAGGTTCTTCAGCTGGCCGCCCTCACAGGCCACCACCTGCTGCGACGAGTCCTTGATCGAGCCCGGCGGACGCTGGTCGAGCTTCTCGCAGGTGATGGTCGGCACGTAGAACTGGATGTTCGCCGGCAGGACCCGGACCTCCTGCGGGGTCAGCGAGGCGAAGGGCTCCAGCTTCTCGGCCAGCGCCGGGTCGGCGCTGTAGTCCGCCGGCGCCTGGAGCGCGCTCGCGGCGGCCCAGGCCTCCGGGCCCACCTTCTGCTCCACCGCCGCCCGCAGGGCCTCCAGGCTCTGGTCGGCCGGAGCGGCGCCGGGAGTGGCACTCGGCGCCGGGGAGGCGCCGGTCGCACTCGGCGTCGGCGTGGGAGCCGGCGCACCGCCGCCCTGGCCGCCGCCGCTGCCGGGCGACGAGGTCACCCCCGGCGAGGGGTTGGCGCTGGCGGAAGGGTCGGGACTGCCGGACGGGGCAGGGCTGCCCGACGGGGTGGCCCCGGGCGGCGGCTGGGTGTTGACCGGGCCGCCGCCGTCGGCGGTCTTGAGCACCTTGCGGAAGCGCAGCTCGGCCGGGGTGCCGACGTCGTTGAGATCGGCGTTCTGCCCCGGCACGGAGATCACGATGTTCCGGTTGCCCTCGGTGACCACCTCGGCCTCGGCGACACCCCGGCCGTCCACCCGGGCCTGGATGATCTGCCGGGCCTCCTCCAGCGAGCTGGCCGGCGGCACCTCGCCCGCCTCGGTCGCCGCTTCCAGGGTCATCCGGGTGCCGCCGATGAGATCCAGGCCCAGCTTCGGCTCGAGCCGGTCGGACCAGCTTCCCTTGGCCCCGGCGGCGAAGAACACCAGAAGATAGAGGACGGTGAAGATCAACCCGAGTACGGCCAACTGCCGCCCGGGTCGCATCTGTCCCTGAGGTGGTGCCACGGCTTTCCTGTCTCCCTGCGCGGTTCGGCCGCTAGTGGTGGGCGGCGGGTCGGGCGCCGGCGGAGTCCGGCGACATGCGTACCGCACCGGTGGGGGTTCCACCGGCTCGTCGATCTATTATGTTCGATGCCAACCCGGGCCCCACGGGCGGGTCGGTCACTCCTTGGCGTCGGCCTCTTCCGGCACGGACTCGATGCGCTCCGCGGTCTTGACGACCCGGGCGATCGCCGGTCGCGCGTACCGGGTCTGCACGCCGGGCGCCACCTCGAGCATGACGGTCTCGTCGTCCACGCCGGTGACGGTGCCGTAGAGCCCGCCGATGGTGACCACCTCGTCGCCCGCACCGATGGCGGCCTGCATCTGCTCGGCGTCGCGGCGCCGCTTCTGCTGCGGCCGGATCATCATGAAATACATGACGGCGAAGAGCAGGACAATCATGAGGATCGGCATGAAGCTGCTGGCTCCGCCACCGCCGCCCGTTGCTGCCAAAGGCACTGTTACGACCTTCCGATCGGCCTCGTCACGGCAGGTGATCGCCGGAGCGGAGGCAGGAACTCACGTCCTGTACAAACGCGGCGAGTCTAGTCGCTGCACCTGAGAATCACCGAATGAGGTACGGATCACGAACGGGTCACACATCCGGCGATCCCGCGGAGAAGAGGTCGGGCGACTGCGACCCACCCGCGCCAAATGTACCATTAGGTGGCGTACGTCCCAGATGTTGCCAGGCGGCCTCGGTGGCCACCCGCCCCCGGGGCGTACGGGCGAGCAGCCCGGCCCGGACCAGGAACGGCTCGCAGACCTCCTCGACCGTGTCCGGCTGCTCCCCCACCGCCACCGCCAGGGTCGACAACCCCACCGGCCCGCCCCGGAACGAGTCGACCAGGGCGGTCAGCACCGCCCGGTCCAGCCGGTCCAGGCCCAGCTCGTCCACGTCGTAGACCCGCAGCGCCGCCCGGGCGGTCTCCCGGGTCACCCTGCCGTCCACCCGCACCTCGGCGTAGTCCCGCACCCGACGCAGCAGCCGGTTGGCGATCCGGGGCGTGCCCCGGGACCGGCCGGCGATCTCCGCCGAGCCCTCCTCGCTGATCGGCACCCCGAGGATCCGCGCCGAGCGTTGCAGCAGCACGTCCAGCTCGGCCGGGGAATAGAAGTCCAGGTGCGCCACGAAGCCGAACCGGTCCCGCATCGGGCCGGTGAGCAGCCCGGACCGGGTGGTCGCGCCGACCAGGGTGAAGGGCTCCACGTCCAGCGGGATCGCCGTGGCGCCCGGCCCCTTTCCCACCACCACGTCGACCCGGAAGTCCTCCATCGCGCTGTAGAGCAGCTCCTCCGCCGGCCGGGCGATCCGGTGGATCTCGTCGATGAAGAGCACGTCGCCCTCGGCCAGGCTGGTCAGGATCGCGGCGAGGTCGCCGGAGCGCTCGATCGCCGGGCCGCTGGTCACCCGGATGCCCGCACCCAGCTCGGCGGCGACGATGTTCGCCAGGGTCGTCTTGCCGAGGCCCGGCGGGCCGGAGAGCAGGATGTGGTCCGGCGGGGCACCCCGGCCCATCGCGCCGCGCAGCAGCAGGTCGAGCTGGTCGCGAACCCGGTGCTGGGCGATGAAGTCGGCGAGCCGCTTCGGGCGTACGGTCACCTCCGCGTCCCGCTCGGCGTCGCTGGCGTACGCCGAGACCAGCCCCTCGTGCTCGGTCACCGGGTCCTGCCCAGCAGCCGGATCGCCTGCTTGAGCAGCACCGGCACCGGCGGGACCTCATCGTCGACGGTCTCGGCGACCGCCGCCACCGCCTGCTCGGCCTGGGCCGCCGTCCAGCCCAGCCCGGTCAGGGCCTGCCGCACCTGCTCCGGCCAGGCGCCCCCGGTCACCCCGGCCGCGCCGTCCGGGCCGACCGGCACCGCACCGATCCGGTCACGCAGCTCCAGCACCAGCCGCTCGGCGCCCTTCTTGCCGATCCCCGGCACCCGGGTCAGGGTGCCGGTGTCGCCGCTCGCGATCGCCTTGCGCACCACGTCCGGCGAATGCACCGCGAGAACCGCCTGGGCGAGCCGGGGACCGACCCCGCTGGCGGTCTGCAGCAGCTCGAAGAGCTGCTTGGCGTCGTCGTCGGCGAAGCCGTAGAGGGTCAGCGAGTCCTCCCGGACGACCAGGCTGGTGGCGAGCCGGGCCGGCGCACCGACCCGCAGCCCGGCCAGGGTGCCCGGCGCGCAGTGCACGGCCAGCCCGACCCCGCCGACCTCGATCACCGCGCTCTCCGGGGAGAGCCCGGCGACCACACCCCGGACACTGGCGATCATCCCGTACCTCCCTGTCGCTCCGACCCCGGCCGACCGGCCCGGCGGGCGCCGTCGGGCCGGGCCACCGGCGGCCGGCCCGCCGCCCGCTGCCGGACCGCGCCGGCCGCTGCCGCCGCCAGCCGGGCCCGGGTGCCGCCGCGCCAGATGTGGCAGATCGCCAGCGCGAGCGCGTCGGCGGCGTCCGCCGGCCGGGGCGGCTCGGCGAGCCGCAGCAGCCGGGTGACCATCGACATCATCTGCGCCTTGTCGGCCTGGCCGGAACCGGTGACCGCCGCCTTCACCTCGCTCGGCGTGTAGGTCTGGACCGGCAGCCCGGCCCGGGCCCCGGCCAGCACGGCGACCGCGCTCGCCTGTGCGGTGCCCATCACCGTCCGGACGTTGTGCTGGCTGAAGACCCGTTCCACCGCGACGCTGCGCGGCCGGTGCTCGGCGACCAGCCGGGTCAGCTCGGTGTCCAGGTGCAGCAGGCGCAGCGGCAGCTCGTCGGCGGGATCGGTGTAGATCACGTAGTAGGCGACCAGGGTGCAGGACCGGCCCGGCACCCCCTCGACCACGCCGACCCCGCACCGGGTCAGCCCCGGGTCGACGCCCAGCACCCGCACGCCGCCCCCTCCCCGTGCCGCAGCACGTACGTGTGTTCGACACCCTACTGGCCTGCCCCGACGCGGGAAACGCCGACACGCCCGCCGGCGATCATCCCCGGCGGTGACCGCCACCGCCGCCCGGCGTCGTCCCGGGAGCCGCGGAAGCGCCACATAGCCCGTCACCGGAGTATGTGGCCGGGAGCCATGTGCCACCGCCCGGTCGGCTCGTACCTTTTTCGGCCATGACGGTAGAACCCGGTCGGGACGACCACGCCACCCACCGGACGCGGCAGGACGCCACCTCGCAGGTCGTCCGGCTCGACCTGGCAGGACGGACCGCGCTGGTCACCGGCGGCGGCAGCGGGATCGGCCGGGCCTGCGCGGTGCGGCTGGCGGCGGCCGGCGCGAAGGTGACGGTGGTGGACCGGAACACCGACCGGGCCGAGGAGGTCGCGGCCGAGATCGGCGGCCAGGCGGTCGGGCTGGACCTGGCCGTACCGGAGGCGGCGGAGCGGATCGACCCGGCCCTGGACATCGTGGTCAACAACGCCGGGCTGCAACACGTGGCGCCGCTCGACGAGTTCCCACCGGAGCGCTTCGACTACCTGCACCGGGTGATGGTGACGGCGCCCTTCCTGATCGTCCGGCGCGCCCTGCCGCACATGTACGCCCGCGGCTGGGGCCGGATCGTCAACATCTCCTCGGTGCACGGGCTGCGCGCCTCCCCGTTCAAGGCGGCGTACGTCTCGGCGAAGCACGCCCTGGAGGGGCTCTCCAAGGTCGTGGCGCTGGAGGGCGCGGCGCACGGGGTGACCGCGAACTGCGTCAACCCGGCGTACGTGCGTACCCGGCTGGTCGAGGACCAGGTCTCCGCACAGGCGGCGGCGCACGGCATCGCCGAGAGCGAGGTGATCGAGCGGATCATGCTGGCCCGGGCGGCGATCAAACGGCTGATCGAGCCGGAGGAGGTGGCGGAACTCCTCGCCTACCTCTGCTCCCCCGCCGCGGACTTCATCACCGGCGCCGCCATCCCGATCGACGGGGGCTGGACGGCGAACTGAGAACTGGACGGCGAGGGGCCGGACGCTGAAGTGAAGGGCTGGACGGCGAGCTGAGGGAGGCGTCGGCGCAGAATGGAGCCCGTGTCGTCGCCGATCGAGTTCCTGGAACTGCTGGTCAGGGAGGCCGCCCCGGTCGAGTTCGAGGGGCCGCTGGTGACCGCCCGGGCCGCCGGGCTCCCCGCCGACCGGCTCGCCGAGCTCGAGGCGGCGAAGGTGGTGGCGCTGCGGGTACGCGCCCTGCTGGAGCGACGCCGGCGCCGCGAGGCGGAACTCTCCGGCCTCTACGACAGCGCCAGCGACCTCGCCGGGCTGCGGGACTCCGACGCCGTACTCCGGGCGATCGTGCACCGGGCCCGGCACCTGCTCGGCACCGACGTGGCGTACATGACGCTCGTCGACGACGAGCGGGGCGACACCTACATGCGGGTGACGGACGGTTCGATCTCGGCCCGCTTCCAGAAGCTGCGGCTGCCGATGGGTGCCGGCCTCGGCGGCCTCGTGGCCCAGACCGGCAGCCCGTACGCGACCGCGAACTATCCCGAGGACGAGCGCTTCCACCACACCGGTGAGATCGACGCCGGGGTGGGCGAGGAGGGGCTGGTCGCCATCCTCGGGGTGCCGCTGCGGCTCGGCTCCCGGGTGATCGGGGTGCTCTACGCGGCCAACCGGTCGGCCCGGCCCTTCGCCCGCGAGGAGGTGTCGCTGCTGCTCTCCCTCGCGGCGCACGCGGCGGTGGCGATCGACACCGCGCGGCTGCTCGCCGAGACCCGGGCCGCGCTGGCGGAGCTCTCGGCGGCGAACGCGACGATCCGGGCGCACAGCGCCTCGGTGGAGCGGGCCGCCGCCGCGCACGACCGGATGACCTCGCTGGTGCTGCGCGGCGGCGGGGTCGAGGACGTCGCGACGGCGGTGACCGAGGTGCTCGGCGGCGCGCTGCTGGCGCTGGACGCCGAGGGCCGGACGCTGGCCCGGGTCGGCGAGATCGGCGAGCCGGAGCGCGGCGAGCTGGACGAGGCGGTGGTGGCGTCGCGCACGGAGGGGCGCAGCGTGCGCCGGGGCGACCTCTGGTACGCCGCCGTGGTCGCCGGCGCCGAGAACCTCGGCGCCCTGGTCTCCCGCCCCGACGAGGAGCTGGTCGACGCGGACCAGCGGATTCTGGAGCGGGCGGCACTTGTCACCGCGCTGCTGCTGCTCTTCCGGCAGAGCGTCGCCGAGGCGGAGGGGCGGGTCCGGGGCGAGCTGCTCGACGATCTGATCGTCCGGCCGGTGCTCGACGCCGCCGCGCTGCGCGCCCGGGCCCGCCGGCTCGGGGTGGACCTGGACGCGCCGCACGTGCTGGTGGCGGTCGGCGACGACGCGATGGCCGGCAGCACCTCGGTGCGGCAGCGGGTCATCTCGTGGGCCAGCACGTACGCCTCGACCCTGGGTGGCCTGGCGGCGGCCCGGGACGGGCGGGCGGTGCTGATGCTCCCCGGCGGCGACGCCGGCTCGGCGGCCCGGACCGTGGTCCGGGACCTGGCCCGGGTGCTGGGCCGCCCGGTCACCGCCGGGGCGGGCGGGCCGGCGGCGGGCCCGGCCTCGCTGGCCGGGGCGGCCCGGGAGGCGGACCGCTGCCTGACCGCGCTGCGCGCGCTGGGCCGGGCCGGCGAGGGGGCCAGCAGCGCCGAGCTCGGCTTCGTCGGGCTGCTGCTCGGCGCGGTGGAGGAGGGCGGCGACCGGGAGGTGGCCCGGTTCCTCGTCGACACGGTCGGTCCGGTGGTCGACTACGACGCCCGCCGGGGCACCGCGCTGGTGAAGACGTTGGAGGCGTATTTCGGGGTCGGCGGCAGCCTGGCCCGGGCGGCGGAGGTGCTGCACGTGCACGTCAACACGGTGACCCAGCGGCTGGACCGGGTGGGGCAGCTCCTCGGGCCGGAGTGGCAGAAGCCGGAGCGCGCCCTGGAGGTGCAGCTCGCCCTGCGCCTGCACCGCCTGCGCGGCCGGGTGTAAGGAAGGGCCCCCGCTTATCGCTTTTTGTTGTAGCGGGGGCCCTTCCTTACACCTTGGCGATGCCGGTGATGACGGCGTCGACGACGCGCGCGGGCAGGTCCCGCTCGTCCAGGTCGGGCTGGGCGCGGAGCAACCGCTGCGTCAGCAGCGGCGCGGTCAGCAGCGCCAGGGTCAGCTCGACGTCGAGGTCGGCCCGGAGTTCGCCGAGCGCGATGCCCCGGCGCAGCACCTCGCGAATCATCCGCCGTCTCGGCTCGACCAGCTCCTGGTAGAGCCGGTACTGCTCCGGGCTGCGACTGATCGCCGGCATCAGGCAGGGCATGATCTTGCCGGCCCGGGGATCCGGGTTGCGCCCGGTGTTGCCGACCAGCGCGACCAGGTCCTCCCGGACCGACCGGCCGGGCGGTGGCGGCGGTGGCGGCTTCAGCCGGCGCAGCGCGTCCTGGACCAGCGCCTCCTTGCCGGACCAGCGCCGGTAGATGGTCGCCTTGCCGACACCCGCCCGCGCGGCGATCGCCTCGATCGAGAGCGTCTCGATGCTGCCGTCCTCGGCGAGCAGATCGAGCGCGGCCTCCAGGATCGCCTCGTCCGCGCGGAGGCTCCGCGGGCGGCCCGGCGCCCGCGGAGCATCCATCGTTTCGGTCACGTTAACCATTGTCCCCGCTTGCTCAGGCGGTGACCAGTTCGGAATCGGTCGCCGGCTCCGGCGACAGCACCTGCTCCTCGGCCGAGCGGCCGGGCAGCCAGCGGAGCACCACCAGGATGCCGAGGGCGGCGATCGCCGCGGAGAGCCCCGCCGCCCAGTGCATGGCCGAGACGAAGGCGTCGTCGGCCGCCCCGGTCACCGCCGCACCGGCCGGGCCGAGCCGCTCCGCGACCGCGTACGCCCCGGAGACCGACTCGGAGGCGGCGTCCCGGATCGGCGCGGGCAGCGCGCTGGCCGCCGGCTCGATCTGGTCCCGGTAGACCCCCGAGAGCACCGAGCCGAGCACCGCGACGCCGAGCGCGCCAGCCACCTGACGGACGGTGTTGCTGACCGCCGAGCCGACCCCGGCCTTCTCCCGGGGCAGCGCCGACATGATCGACTCGGTCGCCGGCGGCATGATGTTGGCCATCCCGACGCCCTGGACGAAGAAGATCGTCCCGATGATCCAGATCGGCGTCGTCGCGGTGGCGAAGGCGAACGCCACAAGCGCCGCCGAGGTCAGCGCCAGGCCGGTCACCGCAACCGCCCGGCCACCGTACCGCCGCACCATGGTGGCGCTGCGGGGTGCGAAGACGAGCTGGGCGGCCGCGAACGGCAGCATCAGCAGGCCGGTCTGCAGCGGGCTGTAGCCGCGCACCAGTTGCAGGTAGAACGAGCTGAAGAACATCACGCCCATGGCGGCGAAGAAGACCAGCCCGATCACCGCGACCGGTGCGGCGAACCGGGGCACCCGGAAGAGCCGTACGTCCAGCGACGGGAAGTCGATCCGGCGCTCCCAGGCCACGAAGACCGCCAGCACCGCCAGGCCGCCGACGATCGACGCCCAGACCAGCGGCCGGCCGAAGCCGTGCTCGCCGCCGTCGATGATCCCGTAGGAGAGCGCCACCAGACCGATCACCGAGAGCAGCACGCCGACCACGTCGATCCTGCCCGGCTTCGGGTCCCGCGAGTCCGGCACCAGCAGCGCGACCGCGACCAGCCCGAGCAGCACCACCGGCACGTTGATCAGGAAGACCGAGCCCCACCAGTAGTTCTCCAGCAGCAGCCCGCCCAGGACCGGGCCGATCGCCACGCCGAGGCCGATCGCGCCGGCCCAGACCCCGATGGCGCGACCGCGCTCCCTCGGGTCGAAGACGTTCGAGATGATCGACAGGGTCACCGGCATCACGGCGGCGGCCCCGAAGCCCATCAGGGCGCGGGCGCCGATCAACTGGCCCGGACTCTGCGCGTACGCCGAGACCAGCGAGGCGAGGCCGAAGATCGCCAGCCCGGCCTGGAGGAACCACTTCCGCCCGTACCGGTCGCCGAGCACGCCGAAGGTGAAGAGCAGCCCGGCGAAGACCAGGGTGTACGAGTTGATCGACCACTCCAGCTCGCCCTGGCTGGCGCCGAGCCCGTGCACCGGGTCGGCCAGGGTGCGCAGTGCGACGTTCAGCACCGTGTTGTCCAGCACGATGACGAGGAGGGCGACCACGAGGACGCCGAGAATCGCCCAGCGCCTCGGGTGCCCGGTGTTTTCCGTTGACTCCATGCCTTGATGTCCCCCCGAACACCCCGCATCGCCGGCTCGGGCCGGCTGCGGGGGAAGCTTGTTGATGCACCGACTCTAACCAGCCGAGAACCGAAACGATACCGTTCCGTATCGTATTGTGAGCCGGCTCACCCGCCCGGGTGGGATGACCGATCCCGCTCAGTCCGGCTGTCGCCGGGGGATGCCGCAGGTCGCGAGCACAAGGTGGAGCCGCTCCTCGGTCGGATCGGCGAGCGGCGGCACCAGCAGGGTGGGGATGCCCGCCGCGACCGCACCGCCGTCGTAGCCGGAGCGGTCGCCGACCATCAGCGTCGCGCCCGGCTCCACCCCGAGTTCGGCCAGTGCGATCCGGAAGATCGCCGGATCGGGCTTCTGCACGCCGTGCTCGTAGGAGAGAACGAAGCTCTGCACGTACCGGTCCAGTCCGGCCGAGGCGAAGACCGGTCGCAGGTCGAAATGGATGTCGCTGAGCACGGCGATCCTGATCCCGCCGCCGGCCAGCGCGGCCAGGGTGGCCGCGACGTCCGGTGCGAACGGGTTCTGCGCCGGATCGGACTCCACCTCGTAGAGTGCCTCGGCGAGTGGGCCCGCGATCCCGGCGGCGGCGAAGAGGGCGTCGTAGCTGGCCCGGTGCCGCTCGACCGACCGATCCGCCCCGATCTCGGCGCGAGCCACCTCGGGCTGCTCGAACGCCGCCAGCAGGGCCGCCTCGATCCGGCGTATCTCCGCGGGCGGCGCGTCCGCCCCGGCCCGGCGCAGCGAACGCTCGACCCAGCGCGGCAACGGCGGCGTGTAGGCGAGAGTCCCCCGCCAGTCCAGCAACACGGCCTCGATCGACGGCAACCGTCCTCCCCCCGCGGCCCCGCCGACCCCCGGCCGACCGCGGTCCAGCCTCCCATGGCGCGGCCCGTCCCGGGCGCGGTGATCCAGGAGCATTCGGCTCTGTCATGACCGCGGAGTTGACCTCAACCGCACGTCACCTGCCACACTCCCCGGATGACGTTGGCGGCCCGGCTGGTTCCGGCGGCCTACCGGGCCAGTCTCGCCGAGCCGGCCTTCCGGCGGCTGCTCTCCGGGCTGGTGGTCTCGCACCTCGGAGACGGGATCAGCGTGGTGGCCATCGCCTGGCTGGCGCTGCGGCTCGCCCCGCCCGACCGGGCCGGGCTGGTCGTCGGCGCGGCGGTGACGGCGTACGCCCTGCCGGCCGCCGCCGGGGCGCTGCTGCTCGCCCGATGGCTGAGCCGGATCCCCGCCCGCCGGCTGGTGGTGGCGAGCTCCCTGCTCCGGGCCGGTGCGCTCGGTGCGGTGCTCCTGCTGCACCTGCTGGGCCAGCTCACCGCCGGCCGGTACATCGCACTGCTGGCCATCTCGTCGCTGCTCGCCGCCTGGGGTACCGCCGGGACGTACACGCTGATCAGTGAGATCTTTCCGGCGGAGCGCCGGCTGCCGGCGAACGCCCTGGTCGGGACGAGCCAACAGGCCGCCTTCGTCGCCGGCCCGGCACTGGCCGGCCTGCTGATCGCCGCCGTACACCCGGCACTGGTGCTCGGCCTCGACGCCCTCAGCTACCTCCTGCTGGCGGTCCAGGCCGGCCGGCTGGCTCCGCCGACCGGCGCACCGGCCGCCGCCGACGGCGGCCGGGCGGCCGGCAGCGGCTTCCGGATCCTCGCCCGGCGCCCGGAACTCGTCGGGCTGATCGCGGTCACCGCCGTCTTCTACTTCCTCTACGGCCCGGTCGAGGTGGCCCTTCCGCTGTACGTCGCCGACGAGTTGTCCGGCGCCGCCGGCCTGCTCGGCGGCTACTGGACGGTGTTCGGGATCGGGGCCGTCGTCGGTGGCCTGCTCGGCGGGATGCTGACCCGGGCCCGGCAGTGGCCGGTGACCATCGCGGTGATCGCCGGCTGGGGACTGGTGCTGGTGCCGTTCGGCTTCGACGCGCCGGTCGGGGTCACCATGGCCGGCTTCGCCGTCGGCGGCCTGGTCTACGGGCCCTTCCCCGCCTTCAGCCTGGCCCTGTTCCAGAACGCGGCCGACCCGGCCGACCTGCCGGCGGTGCTCGCCGCCAAGGGTGCGGCCACCACGGCGGCGACCCCGCTCGGCGCCGCCCTCGGCGGGCCGCTGGTGGCCGGGCTCGGCGCCGCCGGCACGCTGCTCGCCTCCGGGCTCGGCACGGTCGGGCTGGCCCTGCTCATCACCGGGACACTGCTGCTGCACGCCCGGCTCCGGCACACCGGGCTCGGGGGCGGGGACGAGGGCGGGGGAACGGGGCGTCCGATCGCCGCCAGACGGTGATCCGCCCTCCGCCCTCCGATCACGAGCGCCGACGCCTCGAAGGTCACGTCACCGCAGCGACGGTCAACGCCGGCACCGGTGTCTGAGCCCTGCCCCGGCTCCCCGCCGCTCCGGCCGGGCGGCGGGAAGCCGTTCGGCTACGCGCAGGTCCAGTAGAAGACCTCGCCGCGACCGTTGACGTGCCAGGCCCGGCCGAGCTGGTCGACGCTGACCCGGTTGCCGGCACCCTCGGTACGCGCCCACCCGCTGCCGGTCCACCGCTCCAGCGAGTTCTCGCCCTTGGCCGGGGTGTAGACCACCCGCCAGACGGCGTCACCGCCGCCGATACCCATGTCGAAGGTGGTGCCGTTCGGCGGGATGAGGATCCAACTGTTGCCGAAGCGGCGGTAGATGTCTCCGGTGCCCGGCCCCCACGAGGTCACGATCCACGGCTGCCCGAACCGGTCCACATTGATCATCTGCGCGGTGCCGTCGATCTGGTCCCAGCCGGAGCCGTTCCACCGGTAGATGCCGAACCCGTTCCCGTCGAGCTGCACGGTGCCGGTCACCCAGACCGAACCGTCCGCACCGACGTCGATCGCCGTCGCCGCGCCCGGCACCTGCTCCACCCGCCGGCCGTGAGCCGGAAGATCGAGCCCTGCAGGTCGAGATACCACGGCTGGCCGGTCGGGGAGACCGCGACGGTGTGGCCGTACCGGCCGGTGTTGACCCAGGAACTGCCGGTGTACTGGTAGACGGGCCAGCCGTTCCCGTCGTTCGCCCCCATGCCCCAGATCGCGCCGTTGGCCCCGATCTCCACGTCCATCATCGGCGGAGCGGCGAACTGCTGCCAACAGCCGGCCAGGCTGCTACCCCGGTCGCCGCCCACCTCCTCCGCAGCCGCGTTTGCCCGCCCCGGCGGCACCGCCACCGTCGCCAGTACGACCGCCAGTACGCCGCACCGCACCGATCGAGCCATGATCAGCCGCGACCTGTTCACCGCTGTCGCCGCCTCGGCCGTCGTGGACGGGATGGTGCACGTCACCGACGACCTGTGCGGAGTCGCGCCTGATGGTGAACTGGCCGACGGTCGGCGCGTCAGTGCCGTGCCGGGTCGAGGTGTGGCCGGCGCAGCCGGCCGTCCACGGCGGCGGCGTCCGGGTGGTGCAGGTCACGCAACAGCTCCAGGGCCTGCCGCCAGGCGGAAACGGCCCGCTCGGGGTCACCTGCCGCCTCCTCGGCGTCGCCGAGCTTGACCAGGGTGTCGGCCTGCTGGTAACGCGCTCCCAGGTCACGGAACAGCACGAGCGCCCGGTGGTAGCAGGCGACCGCCCGGCCGTGGTTGCCGAGGTGGTGGTGGGCGAATCCGAGACTGTCCCAGGTGGTGGCCTGGCCGTGCCGGTCGCCGAGCAGGCGGAGCCGGTGCAGCGCCGGCTCGCAGCAGACGATCGCCCGCTCGTGGTCGCCGAGCAGCGAGTGGAACCAGCCGACGCTGTTCAGTGCGTTCGCCTGCCCGCTGTCGTGTCCGGTCGCCCGGTGCAGGGCGAGGCTCCGCTCGGCGTGCTCCAGCGCCTCCCGGTAGCGTCCCCGCCGCTCGCAGACCCGGGCCAGCACGTGCTCGGTGTACGCCTGACCGACCCGGTCGTCCAGCGTGACGAAGAGGTCCAGCGCCTCCCGCAGGTGTCGTTCCGCCTCGTCGTGGCGGCCGAGCTGAAGCTGGGCGCGGGCCAGCAGGCGGTGTGCCTGCGCCTGGCCGGCCCGGTCGGCGAGCCGGTGGGTGGCGGCCAGTGCCGCCCGCTGGGCGATCAGCTGGAGATCCCAGCGGCCCCGCCGGTCGAAGAACGCGGTCAGGGTCCGGGCGAGCTGGCAGATGTGCCGGTCGAAGCCGGCCGGACCCGACTGTCCCGCGCCGGACTGCCGGATCGTCGCCAGCAGCACCAGGTGCTCGGTGGCGAACCAGTCGAGCGCCTGCCCGTGGTCGGCGAGCGGCTCCGGCGTCACGCCGGCCCGGACCGGTGCCGGGGTGACCGGGTCGCGGTGCGGGTCGAGCAGCCGGGTCGCGGCGTGCGCGGTGTGCAGGTAGTGGTCCAGCAGCCGGTACCGGGCCTCGTCGCGCGCCTGCCCGGGCCGCCCGGCGAGCGCCTGCCCGGGCCGGTCGGCCAGCGCCTGCTGAGAGTGCCCGGCCAGCGCCTGCTCAGAGTGCCCGGCCAGCGCCTGCTCAGAGTGCCCGGCCAGCGCCTGCTCGGTGGCGAAGAGCCGGACCAGGTCGTGCATCCGGTAGCGGCCCGGCAGGTGCTCGTGCAGCAGGCTCGCCCCGGTCAGCTCGCGGAGGAGTCTGCGGACCCGCCCGGCCGGCTGCCCGGCCAGGCTCGCCACCGCCGGCAGGCCGATCTCCGGTCCGCAGGCGAGCCCGAGCAGCGCGAAGAGCCGGGCCGCCTCCGCCGACAACGCGCGGTGGGAGCAGGCGAGAACCGCCCGCAGGTCGACCGCGAGTTCGCCGGCGTCCAGCGCGTCCAGCCGGGTGCCCTCGTGCCGCAGCTCACCGGCGAGTCCGGCGAGCGGAAGGCCGGGCTCCAGCGCGGCCCGGGCGGCGATGATGCCGAGGGCGAGTGGCAGGCCGGCGCAGCGGCGTACCAGCTCGTCCACTGCCGCCGCCTCGGCGTCGACCCGGGCCGCGCCGAGGTGGCCACGGAGCAGGTCGCGCGCCTCCGTCCCGGAGAGCACGCCGAGCGGGAGCGGCCGGGCGCCGTACGCGGTCAGCAGTCCCGCCAGCCGGTTCCGGCTGGTCACCACGACGGTGCAGGTCGGGGTACCCGGGAGCAGCGGGACCACCTGGTCGGTGTCCCGGGCGTTGTCCAGCAGCACCAGCATCCGGCGGCCGGCGATCACGCTCCGGTAGAGCCCGACCTGCGCCTCCGGCTCCGGTGGAACCGCCTCGGCGGGCACCCCGAGCGCGTCGAGCAACGCCCGTACCGCGACCGAGGGGGGCATCGGTTCGCTGGCCGGGTCGAAGCCACGCAGGTTCAGATAGAGCTGTCCGTCGGGGAAGCGCGCCAGATTCTGGTACGCCCACCGCACGGCCAGCCAGGTCTTCCCGACGCCACCGAGGCCGCCGATCGCCGAGATCACGACCGTGTCGTGCCGACCCGCGGCGTCGTCGGTCAGTGCCCGGCTCAGCTCGGCCAGTTCCCGGCACCGTCCGGTGAACGACGGGGGCGCCGGCGGCAACTGCCGTGGCGGCGGCAGGTCCCGCGACCGCGGCACCTGCCGCGGCGGCGGGGCTGCACCGCTCGGCACGGGTGCGGTCGTCACCGTCCTGGCGGCGGGCAGCGTCAGCGCCGGGTCTCCGGTCAGGATCCGCTGGTGCAGCCGGCGCAGCGGAGCGCCGGGATCGGCGCCGAGCTGGTCGGCCAGGCAGAGCCGGAACCGGTGGTAGCGCTCCAGTGCCTCGGACTGCCGGCCGGCGCGGTAGAGCGCGGTCATGAGCTGGCCGCAGAGGCGTTCGTCCAGCGGATGCTCGGCGGCGCGTACCGTCAGGTCGTCCAGGAGTTCGGCGTGCGCGCCCCGGGCGAGGGCCAGGTCGTTGCGGGCCAGTTCGGCGCCGAACCGCTGCCGGTGCAGCGCCACCCGGAGGTCGTCGAGCCACGGGGTGTCCAGGGCGGCGAAGGCGTCCCCGTGCCAGAGCGCGAGCGCCTCCCGGTACAGCGCCTCCGCATCACCGCCCGGACCCTGCTCGGCGGCGCGGGCCCGGGCGAGCAGATGCCGGAAGCGGTGCAGGTCCACGGTCGTCGGGTCGACGGCGAGCCGGTATCCGCCGGGCTGACGCGTCGGCCCCGGGCTGCCTGCGGCGGCGAGCGCCCGGCGCAGCCGTGACAGGTAACCGTGCAGCGTCTCCCGGGCACGTTGCGGCAGCCGCTCGCCCCACGCCCGGTCCAGCAGCCGCTCGACCGGGACCGGCCGGTCCGCCTCGACCAGCAGCACCGCCAGTACGCACCGCTGCCGCCGATGCCCGATCTCGACGGCGCGCCCACCGATCCTCGCCTGCACGTCGCCGAGTACGCGGAACTCCACCGCCATCTGCCGACCACCGTCCCCGTCCCCCCGACGACCCGTCCGGGTACGCCGAATCCGGCTTCCGGCGGTCCGCCTGTCGGACATCGTGACCCCGCGGCCGGCGATGCTCCTCCGCTCTGTCACGCACCCGACCGACGATCACCGTCGGCAGGGCTGTGACCAGGAAATCCAAGGATGACCGAAGGTTTCCTGCATGCCGACGCCCGATCGTGGTCCCCATCCGGTGCACCACTGCCCACCCCAAGGGGAGGAACACCATGCGTCTGCGTACCAGACTCGCCATGCTCACCGGCACGGTCCTGCTCGCCACCGCCGGTCTGGCCGGCGGCGCCGCCGCACAGGTCGGCGCGCTCGACGACCCGCCGCCGCAGGACGCCTGCTACCAGGCCGTGCCGACCATCGTCGGCGGTGCCGGCAACGACGTACTCATCGGCGGACCCGGACCGGACGTGATCGACGGCCAGGGCGGAAACGACATCATCCTCGGCCTGGGCGGCGACGACATCATCCTCGGCCAGACCGGTGCGGACACCATCGACGGCGGGGGCGGGAACGACCTCATCTGTGCCGGCCCGCAGGACGACCAGGTCAACGCCGACGAGGGGAACGACACCGTCTACGGCGAGCCGGGCGACGACGCCATCTGGGGCGGCGACGGCAACGACACCATGTTCGGCGGCGAGGGCGACGACTTCCTCTCCGGCGAGGCCGGCGCCGACCAGGGAGCGGGACAGCTGGGCGTCAACTTCTGCCCACCGTCGACGGAGGCCCAGGCCAACTGCTGAGATTCGGCACAGGTGGTGGTGGCGGTCCGGCCATCACCGTGGGTGCGGGACGGCGTCGCGCCGTCCCGCACCACCGTGCGACGCCGGGACCTGCGTCCGGTCATCGGGAGTCCGGGTCAGACCCACCCGGCCCCGGAGACCTTCGACGATGTCGTGTGACGGTCAGGGCACCAGCACTGCTTTGAGCACCGAACCCTCGGTCACCCGGTCGAGCACCGTCTGACACTCGTCCATCGGAAACACGGTGACGAGGCGGCGTAGGTCGGCACGGGCGGTGAGGGCCGGTAGAAGGTTGACGTACTCGACCAGGTGCGCGCCGGTGAAGCCCCACGAGCCGTGGATCGAGAGCTGCCGGTACACGATCTGGTGCGGGTTGAGGCTGACGTCACCGCGGTCGGTGTACTGGCCGACCACCAGGTAGTCGCCGCCGCGGCGCGTCATCTCCATGCCCTGGGGCACCGCCACCGGCGCTCCGGAAGCCTCGATGACCAGGTCCGCGCCGCGGCCGCCGGTGGCGTCACGCACCTCGGCGACGACGGAGGCCGGGTCGCCCGCCGCGATCACGTCGACGTGGCGGTCACCGATGCCCACGCTCTCGGCCAGTTCGAGGCGGGAGGCGGGCCCGCCCACGACGATCACCTGGGCGGCTCCGGCCAGCTGCGCCAGAAGGGCGGCGGCGAGGCCCACCGGCCCGCTGCCCTGCACGACGACCGACTCACCCAGCCGCACCGGGCGGCGCCCGAAGACCGCATGCACCATGGTGGGTCCGGCACAGGCAAGCGACATGGCCGCGTGCGGGTCGATGCCGGCGGGCACCTTCACGACGCTCGTACCAGCTCGCAGCAGCATCCGCTCGGACCAGGAACCGGACGGTCCCGGCTGGTCGTCGGCGGTGAGGTTGACACCGTAGGTGGTCCGCCTCTCACACAGCGTCGGCTCGCCGTGGCGCTGGCAGGGAATGCACCGCCCGCACGAGATCGACGACGCCCACATCACGGTGTCGCCCACGCGCAGCATGTCGTCGTTGGCGTCGCGCAGTGTGCCGGAACCCAGCTCGGTCACCGTGCCCAGGCCCTCGTGGCCCAGCACGATCGGGGTGGGAATCCGCAGCTTGCCGCCCCACAGGTGGGCGTCGGTCCCACAGACGCCGCCGAAGCCGACCTCTACCAGGATCTCGCCGGGGCCGGGGCGGGAGACGGCCTCCTCCCGGATCAGCAGAGGTTTGCCGAACTCGGTGAGGACCACGGACCGGGCGGTGCGCACTGCGTCTGGTGGCATCGTTTCCATCCGGACGAGAGGTGACGGGTCGGAGAGGATGTGGTCAGGACGACGCGACTCAGCCGAGTTGGGCCAGCATCTCGTCGGAGACGTCGAAGTTGCCGTAGACGTTCTGCACGTCGTCGGAGTCTTCGAGCGCGTCGATCAGCTTGAAGACCTTGCGGGCACCCTCCTCGTCGAGCGGGACGGTGACGCTTGGCACCAGCGAGGACTCGGCCGACTCGTAGTCGATGCCCGCATCCTGCAGCGCCGTCCGTACGGCGACGAGATCACCGGGCTCCGAGACCACCTCGAACGCCTCGTCCAGGTCGTTGACCTCCTCGGCCCCGGCGTCCAGCACGGCGAGCAGCACGTCGTCCTCGGAGAGGCCCGCCTTCGGCACGATCACCACGCCCTTGCGGGAGAACATGTACGACACCGAGCCGGCGTCGGCCAGCGAGCCGCCGTTGCGGGTCAGTGCGGTGCGTACCTCGGTCGCCGCCCGGTTGCGGTTGTCGGTCAGGCACTCGATCAGCAGTGCGACGCCGCCCGGGGCGTACCCCTCGTACATCACCGTCTGCCAGTCGGCTCCACCGGCCTCCAGGCCGGAGCCGCGCTTGACCGCCCGGTCGATGTTGTCGTTCGGCACCGAGTTCTTCTTCGCCTTCTGGATGGCGTCGAAGAGGGTCGGGTTACCGGCCGGGTCGCCGCCCCCGGTGCGCGCCGCGACCTCGACGTTCTTGATCAGCTTGGCAAACATCTTGCCCCGCTTGGCGTCGATGACCGCCTTCTTGTGCTTCGTCGTCGCCCACTTAGAGTGGCCGGACATACCTGACCTCCATCGCTACCCGGCGTCTGTGTGTGTCGACTGCACCGCGCGCCATTTCCACGAAGAACTGCCGAACCCGCGACAATCCTACCGATGGCGTCGCGGCCCGTTCACGCCCGGCACGGGCCGGATCAGCAGGTTGCCGCCCGACCGTCCCGATCCGGCCCAGGCACGCGCCCCGATTCAGCTCTGGCGCCCGTCCGCCGTCGCCGAGGAGCGGACGAGATCGACGAACCAGCGGTGCAGGCGCCGGTCGCCGGTCAGCTCCGGATGGAAGGCGGTGGCGATCGCGTTCCCCTGCCGGACCGCGACGATGCGCCCGGCGGCCGGCCCGGCGGCCACCCGGCCCAGCACCTCCACCCCGTCGGCGACCCGCTCGACCCAGGGTGCCCGGATGAAGACCGCGTGGAAGCTCGGTCCCGGTACGCCGGTGATCTCCACCGGTGCCTCGAAGGAGTCGATCTGCCGGCCGAACGCGTTGCGCCGGACCGTCATCTCGATGCCGCCGAAGCTGCGCTGGTCGGGGCGGCCGTCCAGCACCTCGGTGGCCAGCATGATCATCCCGGCGCAGGAGCCGTAGACCGGCATCCCCGCACCGATCCGCTTGTGAATCGGGTCGAACAGCTCGAAGGTCTCGGCCAGCTTGCTGATCGTGGTCGACTCGCCGCCCGGGACGACCAGCGCGTCGACCTGCTCCAGCTCCTCCGGCCGGCGGACCGGCCGGGCGGTCGCGCCCACCCCGGTCAGCGCGGCCAGATGCTCGCGCACGTCACCCTGCAACGCCAGGACCCCGACCGTCACCTCCGGCCGGCCGCCGTCCGGGCTCACCCGCCCGTCCGGGCCGACCAACCCGCCATCAGTTCTGCCGCTCACTCCTCGCGCTCACCAACCACGCTCGGCGAGGCGGTGCGGCACCGGGATGTCGTCGACGTTGATCCCCACCATCGCCTCGCCGAGGCCGCGGGACACCTTCGCCAGCACGTCCGGGTCGTCGTAGAAGGTGGTCGCCTTGACAATCGCGGCGGCCCGCTGCTGCGGGTTGCCGGACTTGAAGATCCCGGAACCGACGAAGACACCCTCGGCGCCGAGCTGCATCATCATCGCCGCGTCGGCCGGGGTGGCGATGCCGCCCGCCGTGAAGAGCACCACCGGCAGCTTCCCGGTCTCCGCCACCTCCCGGACCAGCTCGTACGGGGCCTGCAACTCCTTGGCGGCGACATAGAGCTCGTCGCCGGGCAGCGAGCCGAGGCGGCGGATCTCGTCGCGGATCCTCCGCATGTGCGTGGTCGCGTTGGAGACGTCGCCGGTGCCCGCCTCACCCTTGGAGCGGATCATCGCCGCGCCCTCGGTGATCCGGCGCAGCGCCTCGCCCAGGTTGGTGGCACCGCAGACGAAGGGCACCGTGAAGGCCCACTTGTCGATGTGGTTGGCGTAGTCCGCCGGGGTCAGCACCTCGGACTCGTCGACGTAGTCGACGCCGAGCGCCTGCAACACCTGCGCCTCGACGAAGTGCCCGATCCGGGCCTTGGCCATCACCGGGATGGAGACGGCGTCGATGATGCCGTCGATCATGTCGGGGTCGCTCATCCGGGAGACGCCGCCCTGGGCGCGGATGTCTGCCGGTACCCGCTCCAGCGCCATCACCGCGACCGCGCCGGCGTCCTCGGCGATCTTCGCCTGCTCGGGGGTGACCACGTCCATGATCACGCCACCCTTGAGCATCTCGGCCATGCCCCGCTTGACCCGGGCGGTGCCGACCACTCCGGTGCTGCTGACGCTCTGCTCGCCAGCCGCGGTCGGCTGGCCGGAACCGGACTGGGCGGTGGATTCGGACACGGCGTTCTCGCTCCTCGTCGGTGGTGTGGTCGGGGGCATGCTCCGCAACCGATGCTACGCGGGGTGCACCGCCGGACCGACAGCCAATCAGACCCCCGGTGGCCTGCCCTGTGGCCCGGCTCACGTCGCCCCCGCGGGGTCCGCCGGCAGGGCCGTCACCCGACGGAGAGCTCCGGACGGGTGCTCAGGGTCGGGTCGTCGATGTCGAAGTAGCGCGGAAGCTCGTGCTTGCGGGACATCCGGAAGAGGCGTACGACGGGGCGCCGCCGCAGGGACAGCGCGTCGCGTACCAGATCGGTGTGGACCTGGCGGGCCAACGCGAGCCGCCGGCTGGCCGCGATCACCGCCGCCGCGACCGGGTCCTCCGGATCCAGCGGGGTGGTCCGCAGTTGCCGGGTCAGGTCGTTCTCGGCGGCCTCCCGCTCGTCCCCCTCGACGTCGAGGGCGACCCGGGAGGCCGCGTAGAGCTCGACCGCGTACCGCTCCTCGGCGAGCACCGCGGCCGCCGCCGCCCGGCGGAGCAGGTGCGCGTCGAGCGCGCGGGCCGCCGATCCCACCCGGGCGTGCATACGATCGACCCGGGCCGCGATCCAGGTCAGGTACGCCGTTGCCAGCACGACCGCCACGACGCCGCCCACCACCCACCACATGCCCGGCATCGTAGTGCGGTCTCACATCCGGCTTCCCGGCACGTCACCGGCGGCACCCCGCCCCACCGGCCGGCGCCGGGAGATGCCGGGGCGCTCAGGTGGGCCCGATCCACTCCTCGTCGAAGACCCGGCCGTCGGTGGCCTCGATCGCCGTGGCGTAGACCTCGAGGACCCGGCGGGCGACGACCGGCCAGTCGAAGGCGGCGACCACCTCCCGGGCGCAGCCGGAGAGCTCCGCCCGGCGGACCGGATCGTCGAGCAGGCCGGCGAGGGTACGCCGCAGCGCCGCAGCGTCCGAGGTCGGAAAGAGTTCACCGGCCCGTCCGCCGTCCAGCACCCGGCGGAAGGCGTCGAGGTCGCTCGCCGCCACCGCGGCTCCGGCGGCCATCGCCTCGGTCAGGATCATGCCGAACGACTCGCCCCCGGTGTTCGGGGCCACATAGACGTGCACGCTGCGCAGCATCCGCGCCTTGTCCGATTCCGATACCCGGCCGAGGAAGGTGATCCGGTCCCGCAACCCCTCCGGTACGCCCTCGTGCAGCTCGGCCACGTCCCCCGGGCCGGCGACCAGCAGCCGCAGCCCGGGACGCTGCGCGGCGAGCCCGACGAACGCCTCCCGGAGCACCGCGAATCCCTTGCGCGGCTCGGTGAACCGGCCGAGGAAGCCCACGGTGCCGCCCTCCCCGGGCGCGCACGGTCCGGGCCAGCCGGGCAGCGGCTCGGCGTCGGCGAACTTCGCCACCGCCACCCCGTTGGGGATCTCCACCGCCCCGCCGCCGAGATGCTCGACCTGGACCTTGCGGGCCAGCGCGCTCACCGCGATCCGGGCGGTGATCCGCTCCACCGCGAACTGCAACACCCCCTGGGCGGCGGCGAGCGCCCGGGACCGGGTCATCGCGGTGTGGAAGGTGGCGACCACCGGCCCCCGGGCGGAGAGCACGGCGAGCAGCGAGACGCTGAGCGTGAAGGGCTCGTGCACGTGCAGCACGTCGAACCGGCCCCGGGCCAGCCAGCGCCGGACCCGGGCGGTGGAGACCGGCCCGAAGGTGATCCGGGCGACCGACCCGTTGTACGGCAGCGGCACCGAGCGGCCGGCCGGCACGACGTACGGCGGCAGCGGCGAGTCCTCGTCGGCCGGCGCCAGCACGCTCACCTCGTGACCGAGACCGATCAGCGCCTCCGCGAGGTCGACCACGTGGTTCTGCACCCCGCCGGGGACGTCGAAGGAGTACGGGCACACGATGCCGATCCGCACTGCGCCTCCCTAGACCGGCCCGGACACCGACGGCGTGTCCGCCGCCCCCGGTCCCACCTCGCCGGCACCGGCGCCTGGCGCCGCGGGGCGGGCGGGCTCGTCGATCCAGACCCGTTGCAGCATGTGCCAGTCTTCCGGGCGTTCGGCGATCCCCGCCGCCAGGCGGTCGGCGATCCGTTGGGTCAGCACCCGGACCCGCTGGTCGAGCGGCCCGCTCTCCGGCGCCGGCACCTCCAGCGGCCCGACCAGCCGGCCGCGTGGCCCGGCACGGTCGTACCAGAGGTGCGCCACGTAGAGCGGGGCACCGGTCCGGATCGCCAGCAGTGCCGGCCCGGCCGGCATCCGGGCCCGGCCGCCGAAGAACCGCACCTCGATGCCGCGCGCCGACAGGTCCCGGTCGGCGAGCAGCGGGACCAGGTAGCCGGCGGCGAGCCGTTCGGCGAGCACCTCGAAGGGGGCCCTGGCACCGCCGTGGGTCGGCAGGATCTCCATGCCGAGCCGGCGCCGGAACTCGACGAAGCGCGCGAAGACCCCTTCCGGCCTGAGCCGTTCCATGACCGTGGCGATCGGCCAGCCGTTCGCGGCGACCCAGGCACCGGCGGCGTCCCAGTTGCCGGAGTGCGGCAGCGCCACCACACCACCCCGGCCGGCCGCCATGGTGGCGGCGAGCACGTCGGCGCCGTCGAGCCGGAAGTCGTCGCGCAACTGTGCCCGGCTGCGCGACGGGAGCCGGAAGACGTCCAGCCAGTACCGCGCGTAGGAGCGCATCCCCCGGCGGACCAGGTCGTCGAGCGCGGCCGGCGGCAGCTCCGGCCCGACCACCCGACGCAGGTTGGCGGTGAGCCGCTGGATCCCCGGCCCACGACCGCGCCAGGCGCGGTCGGCGGCGGCCCGGAACAGCGCCGCCGCGGCCGGCCGGGGCAGGGCGCGTACGGCCCGCCAGCCGGCCAGGTAGGCGAACTCGACCGGGGTCACCGGCCGGCCTGCCACCCGGTCACGCGGTGCCCCGCCCGGCCAGGGCTGCCGCCCGCGCGGGCCGGCTCACGCGTGCCCAGGCGGGACGGCTCACGCGTCCACGCCCAGCCCGGTGCGCTGTGCCTGCCGGTAGACGTGCGTCATCCGCTGGCCGACGGTGAGGAGCGAGACGGCGGCGAGCAGCCAGAGCGCGGTGACCAGCGCCCAGCTCAGCCCCAGCCCGGTCAGCAGCCCGCCGACCCCGACGATCAGCAGCCGCTCGGTCCGCTCGGCGATGCCGACGTTGCAGGTCATCCCGAGTCCCTCGGCGCGGGCCTTCACGTACGAGACGAGACCGCCCGCGACCAGGCAGATCAGCGCGGCGGCGACCCCGACACGGTCGTCCTGGGTGGCGAGCCAGTATGCGACGGCGCTGAAGACCGCGCCGTCGGAGACCCGGTCCATGCTCGAGTCCAGGAACGCGCCGAACCGGCTCGATCCGCCACGCATCCGGGCCATCGTGCCGTCGAGCAGGTCGGTGAGGGCGAAGAAGGTCACCACCAGCGCACCGGCCACCAGGTGGCCCCGGGCGCCGAGCGCGACCGAGCCGACCACCACGCCGAGCGTGCCGGTCACGGTCACGGCGTTCGGCGTCACCCCGACCCGCAGCAGGGTCCGGGCGATCGGTTCGACGACGCGGGTCATGCCGGCGCGGGCCGACACCTGGAAGATCTTCGCCATGGCCGTCCCACCATAACGGGCCGGGAAAGCCGACGGTACGCCCGGTGGCACCCAGTTCGCCCCGCAGGCTTGTGTCACGACTTGTACGGGTGTGAGATCGGAGCAGGGGACGTGACATCGCTCACCTGTCACCCGACACGTTTCCGGCAGCACGGCAGGCCACCCGAGGATATCGCCGCGGAGTCGCCAGGGCAGCTCCCCCGTCGCGCGCGGCGGTCGCCACCAACCACCGGCTTAGGGAGGTGCGCCCCGATGGCGCAGAAGAGTCAGGAGAAGGGGGTCACCGGCCCGGCGCCGGTGGTGGACGAGCCCGGCAGGGTTCGCAACGTGGTGCTGGTGGGCCACTCCGGTGCGGGAAAGACGACGCTGGTCGACGCCCTCCTGGCGGCGACCGGCACCATCTCGCGCCCGGGTTCGGTGACTGACGGCACCACGGTCTGCGACCACGATCCGGCGGCGGTACGCCAGCAGCGCTCGATCAGCCTGGCCTGTGCACCCCTGGAGCACGGCGGAGTCAAGGTCAACCTGCTGGACACCCCCGGCTACGCCGACTTCGTCGGCGAGCTCCGGGCCGGGCTGCGGGCGGCGGACGCGGCCCTCTTCGTCGTCTCGTCGGTGGACGGGATGGACGGCGCCACCGCCGCGCTCTGGCAGGAGTGCGCCGTGGTCGGGATGCCGCGGGCCGTGGCGGTGACCCGGCTCGACCACCAGCGCGCCGACCTCGACGAGACGGTCGCGCTCTGCCAGCGGGTCTTCGGCGACAACGTCCTCCCGCTCTACCTGCCGATGCTGGACGACGACGGCGTCGACGTGGTCGGGCTGATGGGCCTGATCACCCGCCGGGTCTTCGACTACTCGGCCGGGCTGCCGGCGGCGGTCCGCGACCCCGACCCGGAGCACCTGCCGGTGATCGGCGACGCCCGCAACGAACTCATCGAGGGCATCATCGCCGAGAGCGAGGACGAGACCCTGCTCGACCGCTACCTCGGCGGCGAGGAGATCGAGGTGGCGGTCCTGATCAACGACCTGGAGAAGGCCGTCGCCCGGGGGCACTTCTATCCGGTGGTGCCGGTCTGCGCCGAGACCGGGCTCGGCGTCGACGCCCTGCTGGAGCTGCTGACCTCGGCGTTCCCGACCCCGCTGGAGCACGACCTGCCGACCGTGACCGGGGCCGACGGCTCGGCGCAGCCGCCGCTGCGCTGCGACCCGGACGGCCCGCTGGTGGCCGAGGTGGTCAAGACCACCATCGACCGGCACGTCGGGCGGGTCTCCCTGGTCCGGGTCTTCTCCGGCACGCTCCGTCCCGACCAGGTCGTACACGTCTCCGGGCACGGCATGGCCGAGCGCGGCCACCCGGACCACGACGCCGACGAGCGGATCGCGCACGTCTACTCCCCGCTCGGTGCGGCCCTGCGCGAGGTGCCGCACTGCGTGGCCGGCGACATCTGCGCGATCACCAAGTCGGGTACGGCGGAGACCGGTGACACCATCTCGGCCAGGGAGGAGCCGCTGCTGATCGAGCCCTGGGAGATGCCCGAGCCGCTGCTGCCGGTCGCCATCGTGGCGAAGAGCCGGGCCGACGAGGACGCGCTCGCCAAGAACCTGGCCCGGCTGGTCGCCGGCGACCCGACGATGCGACTCGAGCGCAACCCGGAGACCCACCAGCTGGTGCTCTGGTGCATGGGCGAGGCGCACGCCGAGGTGGTGCTGGACCGGCTCCGGGCCGGCGGGGTGGAGCTGGAGACCGAGCCGGTCCGGGTCGCGCTGCGCGAAACCTTCGCGGTGGCCTCGAAGGGGCACGGCCGGCACGTGAAGCAGTCCGGCGGGCACGGCCAGTACGCCGTCTGCGACATCGAGGTGGAACCGCTGCCCCGGGGCGAGGGCTTCGAGTTCGCCGAGCGGGTGGTCGGCGGCGCGGTGCCGCACAACTACATCCCGTCGGTGGAGAAGGGTGTACGCACCCAGATGGGCCGGGGAATCGTCGCCGGCTGTCCCGTGGTGGACCTGAGGGTGACCCTGGTGGACGGTAAGGCGCACAGCGTCGACTCCTCCGACGCCGCCTTCCAGACCGCCGGCTCGCTGGCCCTGCGGGACGCGGCCGAGAAGGGGCAGGTCGTCCTGCTGGAGCCGGTCGACGAGGTGGTGGTACGGGTGCCGGACGCCAACGTGGGCGCGGTGATGAGCGACATGTCCGGCCGGCGCGGCCGGGTGCTCGGGACCGAGCCGGACCCGGCCGGCACCGACCACACGCTGGTCCGGGCCGAGGTGCCGGCGACCGAACTGATCCGGTACGCCGTCGAACTCCGCTCGATGACCGCCGGTGGCGGCACCTTCCGGCGCTCCTTCGCCCGCTACGACCCCATGCCGACCCACCTCGCCGAGCAGATCCGCAAGGAGCACAGCTGAGATGTTAGGAAGGGCCCCCGCTACAACAGAAAACGATAAGCGGGGGCCCTTCCTTACAGGAGGCGGTCGACCTCGGCGAGCTGGTCGGCGGGGAGCGGCCCGTACGCGAGCGCCCCGACGTTCTCCTCGACCTGGGCGACCGTACGGAAGCCGGGGATCGGCACCGTCCGGCCGCTGCGCGCCCAGAGCCAGCCCAGCGCGCCCTGGGCGAGGGTACGGCCGTCGGCGGTGAGCGCCTCGCGGACCGCGGCGACCCGGGCGAGGAACTCCGGCGCCGGCCGGCCGTCCCGGAACCAGTCCAGCCAGGCCGGGGCGATCCCCCGGACGTCGTTGGCGTCCAGTGTGGACGACTCGGTGAACTTGCCGGAGAGCAGCCCCATCGCCAGTGGTCCCCGGTTGATGCTGGCCAGGTCGTGACGCTCGCAGACGGCGAGCACCTCGGAGGAGTCCTGAAGCACCGAGAAGGAGTGCTGGATCGCGGTGCAGTGTGCGCCGCCGGCACCCCAGGCCGCCGCGCGGTCGGGAAGATCGGTGCTCCAGCCGTACGCCCGGACGTGGCCCTCGGCGACCAGCTCCTCGAGGGTGCCGAGCAGCTCCGCCGCCTGGTCGAGGGGAAGGTCGCCGAGGTGGAGCTGGTAGAGGTCGATCCGGTCGGTCTCCAGCCGGCGCAGCGACGCGGCCACCGCCCGGCGCAGGTAGCCGGCCGAGCCGTCCGTGCCGGTCATCTGCCGGGTCGCCTCGTCGTAGGTGTTGCCCCACTTGGTCGCGATCACCACCTCGTCGCGGTGTCCGGCGAGGGCGCGGGCGAGGACCCGCTCGCTGTGCCCGGTGCCGTACACGTCGGCGGTGTCGAAGAACGTGACGCCGAGGTCGAGGCCGCGCCGGATCGCCCGGATCGACTCCTCGTCGTCCACCTCGCCCCAGCCCAGCGGCTGGCTGCCCGCGTGCCACGGCCCCCCGATCGCCCAGCAGCCCAGGCCGAGCGCGCTGACCTCGATGCCGCTGCGCCCCAACACACGTGTCGTCGTATCCATGTCGGTAAGCGTTCCACACTGCGGCGGAGGGGTGGTGCGGGCGCTCGGCGGTACCGATCGGACAGGTGTTCGAATATCCTGGTGGTGGTATCCGGCCGGCGAGGAGGTCGGGATGACACCGCTACTGCGCGCCGCCCTGGAGCACGCCGCTGCCGGCGTGCCCGTGCTGCCGCTGCACTCCCCGACCGTGACCGGCTGCAGTTGCGGCCGGGCCGACTGCGACCGCCCCGGCAAACACCCCCGCTGGCACCGCGGCCTGCTCCGGCACGGCCTGCACGACGCCAGCACCCGGCCGGAGGTGATCCGGCGGTGGTGGACCCGCTGGCCACGGGCGAACCTCGGCCTGCGTACCGGTGACCGCTTCGACGTCTGCGACGTCGACCCGCCGGACGGGGTCGCCGCACTGCGCGCCCTGGTCGGCGCGCGGCGGTTCACCGGACCGGTGGTCCGGACCGGCTCCGGCGGCTGGCACCTCTACCTGCGCCCGACCGGCGCCGGCAACCGGGCCGGACTGCTGCCCGGCGTCGACTGGCGCGGAGCCGGCGGCTACGTCGTCGCCCCACCGTCCCGGCACGCCAGCGGCCGGGACTACCGCTGGATCCGGCCGCCGGCCGCGCCGCTCGCCGACTGCCCGCCGGAGCTGACCGTGCTGCTCTTCCCGCCCCAGCAGTCCGCGCCGGGCAGTGCCGGGTGGGTCCGGCACCCCGACCGGTACGCCTCCGCCGCGCTCGCGGCCGAGGCCGACGCCGTCGCCGCCGCACCCGTCGGCACCCGCAACAGCACCCTCTACCGAGCCGCCTACCGCCTCGGGCAGCTCGCCGCGCTGGACCTGCTCGACGACCGCGACATCACCGTCGTACTCGCCGACGCCGCCCGGCGCGGCGGACTCGGCCGGTACGAGATCACCCGGACGATCCGCTCCGGGCTGCGTACCGGCCGCCGACGTCCGCGGCTCGGTCTCGCCGCCTAGCTCCGCGCACGGCGCCCGCCGGCCGGTCGGCCCTTTTCGCCGGGCTGTCGACCTGCACCGTTTGTGCACCCAGCTCCACAGTCTGCGAGCAGTCTGCGAGCCGACCGGCCGCCGGGCGCCCGGCACGCCGGACCGCCCGGTCAGCCGGCCGTGCCCGACCAGGCGGTGGCGAGCAGGGTACGGGTCTCGGCGAGCAACTGCGGCAACACCTTGGTACGCGCGATCACCGGCATGAAGTTGGCGTCCCCGCCCCACCTCGGCACCACGTGCTGGTGCAGGTGGGCGGCGATGCCGGCGCCGGCCACCCCGCCCTGGTTCATCCCGATGTTGAAGCCGTGCGCGTTGCTGACCCGCCGGACCACCCGCATCGCCGCCTGGGTGCAGTCGGCCAGCTCCACCGTCTCCCCGGCGTCCAGCTCGGTGTAGTCGGCCACGTGCCGGTAGGGGCAGACCAGCAGGTGCCCCGGGTTGTACGGATAGAGGTTGAGCACCACGAAGACCCGCTCGCCCCGGTGCACCACGAGGTTCTCGTCGCCCTCGCGCTCGGGGGCCAGGCAGAACGGGCAGCCGGGCGGCTTCTCGTGGCCCTCGCCCGGCCGGTCCGGACCGGAGATGTAGGTCATCCGGTGCGGGGTCCAGAGCCGGTCGAGCCCGTCCGGCATGCCGAGTTCCGCGTGGGACGCCGCGCCTGTCACGCCGACGATCCTACGACCCGGCCTCCCCACCGGTCGGTTCGGCGGTCGGCCCGGTGTTGACCCGGGCCCGGACCACCTCCACCACGTGCGCCACCGCCTCGGCCAGCGGTACGCCGTTGCGCTGCGACCCGTCCCGGTAGCGGAAGGAGACCGCTCCGGCGTCGACGTCCGCGTCCCCGGCGATCGCCATGAACGGGATCTTCTGCTGCTGGGCGGTGCGGATCTTCTTCTGCATCCGGTCGTCCGAGGTGTCCACCTCGGCGCGGATCCCCTCGGCGCGCAGCGCGGCGACGAACCCGTGCAGGTGGCTGGCGTGCTCCTCCCGGATCGGGATGCCGACCACCTGCACCGGGGCGAGCCAGGCCGGGAACGCCCCGGCGTAGTGCTCGGTGAGCACCCCGAAGAAGCGCTCGATGGAGCCGAAGAGCGCCCGGTGGATCATGACCGGCCGCTGCCGGGTGCCGTCCGCCGCCTGGTATTCCAGGCCGAACCGCTCCGGCTGGTTGAAGTCGACCTGGATGGTGGACATCTGCCAGGTACGCCCGATCGCGTCCTTGGCCTGCACGCTGATCTTCGGGCCGTAGAAGGCCGCGCCGCCCGGGTCCGGCACCAGGTCGAGCCCGGAGGCCTCGGCGGCGGTGCGCAGCGCCTCGGTCGCCTCCGCCCAGTCCCCGGCCGAGCCGATGAACTTCGGCGAGTCGTCCCGGGTCGACAGCTCCAGGTAGAAGTCGTCGAGACCGTAGTCGCGGAGCAGGTCGAGGACGAAGGCGAGCAGCGTGGTCAGCTCGCCCGGCATCTGCTCCCGGGTGCAGTAGATGTGCGAGTCGTCCTGGGTGAGCCCGCGTACCCGGGTCAGGCCGTGCACGACGCCGGACTTCTCGTAGCGGTAGACCGTGCCGAACTCGAAGAGCCGCAGCGGCAGCTCCCGGTAGGACCGCCCGCGCGCGGAGAAGATCAGGTTGTGCATCGGGCAGTTCATCGCCTTGAGGTAATATTCCGCGCCCTCCAACCGCATGGGCGGGAACATCGTGTCGGCGTAGTACGGCAGGTGGCCGGAGGTCTCGAAGAGCTGCGCCTTGGTGATGTGCGGCGAGTTGACGAACTCGTAGCCGGCCGCCTCGTGCCGCCGCCGGGAGTAGTCCTCCAGCTCGCGCCGGATGATCCCGCCCCTGGGGTGGAAGACCGCCAGGCCGGAGCCGATCTCGTCGGGGAAGCTGAAGAGGTCGAGCTCGGCGCCGAGCTTGCGGTGGTCGCGCCGGGCCGCCTCCTCCAGCACCTTCAGGTACGCCTTCAGCGCGTCCCGGGTCGGCCACGCGGTGCCGTAGACCCGCTGGAGCTGCGGGTTGCGCTCGTTGCCGCGCCAGTACGCGGCGGCGGAGCGCATCAGCTTGAACGCGCCGATCAGCCGGGTGCTGGGCAGGTGCGGCCCCCGGCACAGGTCGGACCAGCAGACCTTGCCGCTCTCGGCGTCCAGGTTGTCGTAGATGGTGAGCTCACCGGCGCCGACCTCCATCACCTCACCGGCGTCAAGCCCGGCCCCGCCGCCCTCGGTCCCCGCGCCCTTGACCTCGATCAACTCCAGCTTGAAGGGCTCGTCGGCCAGCTCGGTGCGGGCCGCGTCCAGGCTGTCGAAGCGGCGCCTCCGGAACCGCTGGCCGGACTTGACGATCTCCTGCATCCGCTTCTCCAGCCGGTCGAGGTCCTCGGGCTGGAAGGGGCGGTCGACGTCGAAGTCATAGTAGAAGCCGTTGTCGATCGGCGGGCCGATCCCGAGCTTCGCCTCCGGGAAGGTGTCCTGGACGGCCTGGGCCAGCACGTGCGCGGTGGAGTGCCGCAGCACGTTCAGCCCGTCCGGCGAGTCCAGCCGGACCGGGTCGACCACGGTCTCCACCTCGGGCGCCCAGTCGAGGTCGCGGAGCTGCCCGGCCGGATCGCGGACCACCACGATCGCGCCGGGACCGGCGTGCGGCAGACCCGCCGCGGCGACCGCCTCGGCCGCCGTCGTCCCGGCCGCGACGACGACGGGGTCGACCACGGCGGGGGTACGGGCTTGGGACACGATGGCTCCTTACGATCTTGGACGAATCGGACGGCACCGACGGGATCGGTTCGCTCAGATGCTATCGGTCCTGCGTTTTCCCCCTGCCGGCGCCGCTACCTCGGCGTTAGATTGACGCCGTGGCAGTCGTGGACGCGGTGAGCGCGTTGCAGCGCAGATACCAGACCTTCTTCGGCACCGGGCCGGGCGTACCGTTCGCGGTGGCTCCGCCCGACGGCGGCCCGGCGCGCACCTTCGGCACCGGCGAGCCGCAGTTCACCATCGTGGTCAAGGACGAGCGCGGCGCCAGGGCGCTGGCCGACCTGGACCAGTTCGCGGTCGCGGTGGCGTACCTGCAGGGGTCGCTGGACGTCGAGGGCGACCTGGCGGCGGCGCTGCGGATGCGGTCGTTCTTCACCGACCGACATCCGATCGCCTTCCTCGGCCGCTTCGTGCCGGCGCTGCTGCGCGGCCGGCGGGAGGACGACCGGCGCACCATCTCGCACCACTACGACGAGGACTCCGACTTCTTCCTGACCTTCCTCGACCACCGGCACCGCTGCTACACCGAGGGGGTCTTCGCCTCCGACGACGAGCCGCTGGAAGACGCGATGACCCGCAAGATGGACCTGGCGCTGGAGGCGATCGGGGTCTCCCCCGGCGACCACGTGCTGGAGGTCGGCGGCGGCTGGGGCGCGTTCGCCGAGCACGCCGCCCGCAAGGGCATCAGGGTCACCACCACCACGCTGTCGGTGGAGTCGGAGCGCTTCCTCACCGACCTGTTCGACCGCGAGCGGCTGCCGGTGCGGGTGGTCCGGGAGCACATCTTCGGCTACTCCCCCGGTGAGCGCTACGACGCGATCGTCAACATGGGGGTCACCGAGCACCTTCCCGACTACCGCACCACGCTGCGCAAGTACGCCGAACTGCTCCGGCCGGGCGGCCGGGTCTACCTGGACGCGCTGGCTATGCGCCGCAAGCACGTCGTCTCCACGTTCATGAAGCGGTACGTCTATCCCGGCGCCTCGGCCCCGCTGCTGCTGCACCAGTACCTGCGGCACGTGGCACACTCGCCGTTCGAGCTGCTCAACCTGGTCGACGACCGGCACAACTACTACCTGACCTGCCGGGAGTGGGCCCGCCGGCTGGACGCGGCCCGGGACGAGATCGTCAAGCAGTGGGGCGAGCCGCTCTACCGCCGGTTCCGGCTCTTCCTCTGGGGCTCGGCGGCCGGCTTCGACACCGGCATGGTCCAGGCGTACCGCTGGGTGCTGCAACTGCCGCCGGCCCGGTGAGGAAGGGCCCCCGCTTATCGTTTTCTGTTGTAGAAGGGCCCCCTCCTTGCACCTGGGAGGGCTCGGCGCGACCCGGGACCCGGAGCTGGTCCGGCGGATCGGCCGGGCCACCGCCGAGGAGGTCGCCCGCACCGGGGCCAACCGGACCTTCGCCCTCCTGCCTCTGCGTGGCCCGCGAAGCGGCGGGTTCTCCGCGAACGTCACGATCCGGAACACCGGCACGTCGGCGGTTGCCGGCTGGACGCTCGGCTTCACCTTCCCGTCCGGCGGGCAGCGGGTCGCGCAGGGCTGGTCGGCCCGGTGGACCCAGTCCGGCGCCGCCGTCACCGCGACCAACGGGAGCTGGAACGCCAACCTGGCGCCCGGCGCCTCGGTCGGGATCGGCTGCACCGGCAGCCACGGCGGAAGCAACCGGCGCCGACCGGCTGCACGCTGAACGGCCGACCCTGCACCGGAGGTGTCTGACGACGCGGCACCGCGCCGCAGGCGCGTGAGGACGGTCGGTGTGCCGATCGGCGCCCGGTGCGTCCGGATCTGTCCCTGGAGTGTCTGCTCCGGGCGGAGGGACGTACCGGGCGTCGATTCACCCGACTTGCCACGGGCAGTACGGTCATCAGGTGGCCACGGTGCTCCTGGTCGAAGACGACCATGTCGTGCGCGGCGCGATGCTGCGCTCCCTGGCCGACCGCGGGCACGCGGTGCATGCGGTCGGCACGGCCCTCGATGCCCTGCGCCGGGTCGCCGCCGAAACCCCCGACCTGGTCGTGCTCGACCTCGGGCTGCCCGACCTGGACGGCGCCGACGCGCTGCGGATGCTGCGCGGCATCACCGACGTGCCGATCATCATCGCCACCGCCCGCGACGACGAGCAGGCGATCGTCCGGCTGCTCCGGGCCGGTGCCGACGACTACATGGTCAAGCCGTTCACCGGTGCCCACCTGGATGCCCGGATCACCACGGTGCTGCGCCGGGCCGGCCGGGCGAGCCGGACGGTCGAGCCGGCCGTACACTCCGTCGGCGGGCTGCGGATCGACGTCGGCGAGCGGAGCGCACACCTCGACGGGGTGCCCCTGGCGCTGACCCGCAAGGAGTTCGACCTGCTGGCCTATCTCGCGGCGCGGCCCGGCCGGGTAGTGTCCCGCCGGGAACTCTTGGAGGAGGTATGGCGGCAGCCATCGGTCGGCGAGGATCAGACCATCGACGTACATCTGTATTGGCTCCGCCGCAAAATGGGCGAGTCCGCGGCGAAGCCCCGCTACCTGCGCACCGTGCGGGGGGTCGGATTCCGGTTGGTGGTACCGGACTGAGGTTGGCGCTGGCCTACCTCGGGGCCGGCATGACAAGCATCGTCGCGCTCGCCTTCCTGATCCCGCTCGGTACGGCGCTGCAACGGGACGCCCGCGAGGACGCGCTCGCCGAGGCGGCCCGGCGCAGCGCGGTGGTCAGCGGTGCCCTGGCGGTCGGCGCCGACCCGTCGGCGCTGCGCCGCGTCGTCGAGTCGGCCGCCGGCAACGCCGCCGCCGCACCGCCGGTGGTGCACGGCATGGACCTCGGCGCCGAGCCCCGGGCCGCCACCGGCGACGTCGACCGGGCGATCCGGACCAACGTGCCGCTCGTCGCCGACGTCTCCGGCGGGGTGGTCCGGCTGGAACCGGTCACGGTCGCCGGCCGCGTCCTGGTGGTCGAGGTCTTCGTCCCCGAGGCGGCGCTGCAGGCCGGCACCGGCGGGACCTGGCTGATGCTGATTCTGGTCGCCGCCGGCCTGGTGATCGCCTCGGTGATCGTGGTGGACCGGCTGGCGGCCCGGGCCGTCGCGTCGGCGCGTGGCCTGGTGCAGGCGGCGCTCGCGGTCGGCGACGGCGACCTGGACGTGCGGATCCAGCCCGGCGGGCCGCGCGAGCTGGCCGAGGCCGGGTACGCCTTCAACCGGATGGCGGACCGGCTGGTCACCTCCCGCACCGACGAACGGGAACTCGTCGCCGACCTGTCGCACCGGCTGCGTACGCCGCTGACCGTGCTGCGGCTGGACGCCGACGCGCTCGACTCCGACGACACCAGCGTCGGTTCGTTCAGCGCGGCCGAACTCGACCGCCGCCGCACGATCCGGCGGATCCGGCAGGCGATCGTGACGCTGGAAGGCGAGATCGACGTGCTGATCAACACGACCCGGAAGACGGTCGCCCAGGAGGCCGCCCCGGGGAGCTGTGACGTCAGCGAGGTGGTCCGGGACCGGATGGTCTTCTGGTCGGCGCTCGCCGGTGACCAGAACCGGTCGCACCGGGTCATCGGGGCGCACACCCGGATCCCGGTGCCGGTGCCCCGGGCGGAGCTGGCCGCCGCGCTCGACGCGGTGCTGGGAAACGTCTTCCGGTACACCCCGCAGGGCACCGCCTTCGAGGTCGCCGTCTCCCGCCGGGACGGCTACATCGCGGTCCGGGTGGACGACGCCGGTCCCGGCATCGCGGATCCGGACCGGGCGCTGCGCCGGGGTGCCAGCGACCGCGGCTCCACCGGGCTGGGCCTGGACATCGCCCGCCGGGTGGCCCAGCAGGCCAACGGCTCGGTCAGCATCGACCGGGCCCGGCTCGGCGGCGCGAGCGTGGTCATGCTGCTGGCCGACCCGGACGCCGCACCCCGGCAGGTCAGCCGCTTCGGGTTGGTCGGCCGGCTGGCCCGGGAGAAGGAGACGGGCACCCGCCGCCGCTGGTCGCGGCAACGCCCGGACGGCGACTGAGCGCGGTGCGCCGGCCGGCCTCCGGAAGGAGTTTCTGGTCCGGCGCAGATCTTCCTTAGGTCTGGATTAACGGCGGTCACGCCGCCGGGATCGGCTGGCAACATCGGACGCGATCCCATCCTGCTCCCCCGGGTCACCACCCACAGATGTCGCCCAACCCGACCCGGAGGAGCCTGGCGCGCGGCGGGGACACGGTCCCCCACACCTGGTCCTCCGCCGCGCGCCGAAAGCGGCGCAGGGACGGCCGGTGCGTGACGCGTACCGGCCGACCCCGCCCCACGATCGCTGGCCCGGCGCGGCCGCCCGCAGCACCCCGCGCCGGGCCAGCCTCAATCTTCGGCCGCGCCCGACCCGCCGGACGACGCGGGCCGGCTCAGGACCCGTGGGCGGCCAGGTAGGCGTCGATCTCCGCGATCAGCTTGTCCCGGTCCGGCGGCGCCAGGAACGAGGCGGTGACCGCGTTGCGGGCCAGTCCGGCCAGCCCGGCGGCGTCGAGGTCGAGCAGCCGGGCGGCGACCGCGTACTCGTCGTTGAGGGTGGTGCCGAACATCGGCGGGTCGTCGGAGTTGACCGTCACCAGCAGGCCGGCCCCGACCAGTTGGGGCAGCGGGTGCTCCTCGATCGAGCCGACCGCCCGGGTCCGGACGTTGGAGGTGGGGCAGACCTCCATCGGGATCTGCCGCTGCGCCAGGTGTTCCAGCAGGGCCGGATCCTGTGCCGCCGAGATGCCGTGCCCGATCCGCTCGGCACCGAGCTCGTGCAGGGCGTCCCAGATGGTCCCCGGGCCGGTGGTCTCGCCGGCATGCGGCACCGAGCGCAGCCCGGCCGCCCGGGCCTGGTCGAAGTAGGGCTTGAACTGCGGCCGGGGCACCCCCATCTCCGGGCCGCCGAGGCCGAAGCTGACCAGGCCGTCCGGTCGTTCGCCGAGCGCGATCCGCAGGGTCTGCTCGGCCGCCGGCAACCCGGCCTCACCGGGGATGTCGAAGCACCAGCGCAGCGAGATGCCGAGTTCGGCCTCGGCGGCCCGGCGGGCGTCCTCGATCGCCTCGCAGAACGCCGGTGCGGGAATGCCCCGGTGCACGTGCGAGTACGGGGTGACGGTCAGTTCCGCGTACCGGACCTGCTGGCGGGCCAGCTCCCGGGCCACCTCGAAGGTGAGCAGCCGGACGTCGGTCTCGTCCCGGATCAGGTCGACCACGCTGAGGTAGATCTCGACGAAGTGCGCGAAGTCCCGGAACTCGAAGTAGCTGGCCAGGGCCTCCGGATCGGCCGGCACCCTGGTCCGGCCCTCGTGCCGGGCGGCCAGCTCCGCCACGATGCGCGGCAGGGCGGAGCCGACGTGGTGCACGTGCAGCTCCACCTTGGGCAGACCGGCGATGAAGGCCGAGAGGTCGGTCACGGATACTCCCCCTACTGACGGGCGCCCGTGCGGGCGACGACGAAGACGCGGCGGAACGGAAACTGCACCAGCCCGTGCCGGACCGGGTACGCCGCCACCAGCCGTTCACCGAGCGCGGACCGGAACTCGTCCCAGGCCGTACCCGCGCCGCCCAGCGCGGCCCGGACCGGGCGCAGCGCCGTCCCCTCCATCCAGGTCAGCACGGGATGGTCGGTGGCGTCGGAGGCCGGGAGCAGGTGCACGTAGCTAGTTTCCCAGGCGTCGACCACGCAGTTCGCGCCGGTCAGCAGGGTGGCGTAACCGGCGGCGTCGGAGACCGGCGACTCCCGCGCCAGCTGCCCGACCCGGTCCCGCCAGCGCGGCTGCCCGGCCAGCGCCCGCAGCTCCCGGTGCGAGGCGGCGGCGAAGTTTCCCGGCACCTGGAATGCCAGCCAGGAGCCGGCGGCCAGCTCGCGGGTCCAACGCAGCAGCAACTCCTCGTGCCCAACGACCCACTGCAGCATCGCGTTGGAGACGATCACGTCGACCTCGGGCCCGGGCGACCAGGAACGGGAATCGGCCACCGCGAACTCGACCCCGGGACCGCCCGATGCCGTGGCGGCCCCGATCATCTCGGTGGAGGAGTCCAGTCCGACGATCCGGGCGCCGGGCCAGCGCGCGGTCAGGCTGCGGGTCAGGTTGCCGGGGCCGCAGCCGAGGTCGACCACCGCCCGGGGCCGGTCGGCGCCGATCCGGGCGACCAGCTCGAAGAAGGGCCGGGAGCGTTCGTCGCCGTACCGGAGATAGCTGGCCGGATCCCACACGACTCCTCCAAACCGTACGTACGTCTTACTTACTGTAGCCGCTGCTCGCCGGATCTGCCCCGGAGATAGGCTGCCCGGCGTGGAGAAGCGAATGTTCCCGCGGTTGCACCGCGAGGTCGGCGTGGTCGGGCTCGGCGCCTGGCAGCTCGGTGCCGACTGGGGCCAGGTCAGCGACGCCGAGGCCCTGGCGGTGCTGACCGCCGCCGTCGAGAGCGGAGTCACCTTTGTGGACACCGCCGACGTCTACGGCGACGGACGCAGCGAAGAACTGATCGGCCGCTTCCTGCGCGAGCGGCCGGACGCCGGACTCACCGTCGCGACCAAGATGGGCCGCCGGGTGCCGCAGACCCCGGCCGCGTACGTCCTGGAGAACTTCCGGGCCTGGACCGACCGGTCCCGGCGCAACCTCGGGGTGGACGTGCTCGACCTGGTGCAACTGCACTGCCCGCCCGGCCCGGTCCTCGCCACCGACGCCGTCTTCGACGCTCTCGACACCCTGGTCGCGGAGGAGCGCGTCGCGGCGTACGGGGTCAGCGTCGAGACCTGCGACGAAGCCCTCGCCGCGATCGCCCGGCCCGGGGTGGCCAGCGTGCAGATCATCCTCAACGCGTTGCGGCACAAGCCGATCGAGCGGGTCCTTCCCGCCGCCGTCGCCGCCGGGGTCGGCATCGTCGCCCGGGTGCCGCTCGCCAGCGGACTGCTCTCGGGCCGCTACGACGAGCGGACCACCTTTCCGGACGACGACCACCGCAGCTACAACCGGCACGGGGAGGCCTTCGACGTCGGCGAGACGTTCTCCGGGGTCGACTACGCCACCGGACTGGAGGCGGTACGCCGACTGCGTACCGTGGTGCCGCAGGGCGCGACGATGGCGCAGTTCGCGCTCCGCTGGATCCTCGACCAGCCGGGCGTCACGGTGGTCATCCCCGGCGCCCGCAACGCCGACCAGGCCCGCGCGAACGTCGCCGCCGCCGCACTCGCGCCGCTGCCAACCGAGGCGACGGCCACGGTGACCGCGGTCTACGACGACCTGGTCCGCCCCCAGGTGCACGACCGCTGGTAGCGCGGCCGGGCGCGGCGGTGCGTGCGTTCCGGCCCGCCGTGCGGTTGGCTGGACCGTGACCGAGCCGTGCCGACCCGGATGGCGCCGGAGAGGAGAGGGCGGAGATGAAGGGGTGGCTCCCGCTCACCCTCGGGCTGCTGGCGGTCGTCGTCGGCGCCGTCTGGACGTTGCAGGGGCTGGGCCGACTGGGCGGCAGCGTGATGACCGGAGAACCGGTCTGGGCGGTGGTCGGACCGCTCGTCGTGGTCGCCGGACTGGTGCTGGTGGTGCTGGGCCTGCGCGCCCGGAACCGTCGCGAATCCTCCTGAACGCGTGGCAGGCAATGGATACGCGTCGAGCCCCGTTCGTCACGGGGCTCGACGCGGATCCCGAAGGTATCGAAACTCGGGGGCCGGCGGGGGCCGGCCCTTTCGGATCAGATGGGGCGAACCTGCTCCGCCTGCGGCCCCTTCTGGCCCTGAGCGATCTCGAACTCCACCCGCTGGTTCTCCTCCAGCGTGCGGTAGCCGCTGGTCTGGATGGCCGAGAAGTGGACGAACACGTCAGCACCCCCGCCGTCGACGGTGATGAAGCCGAAGCCCTTGTCTGCGTTGAACCACTTCACGGTTCCCTGCGCCATGTGTATCTCCTTCTAAAACTGGCGGCCGAGCACGCCGTGCGGCCGGTTGGCCGTTTTCGAGCAGCGGCGCCTTGAGTCGGCCCCCACGAAGGAGGACTTCCCTCGACCCACGCTGTCTCTCAACAGCGTGGAACAGCAAACCACGTACGCAAAAACTTCGCATAGCCTACCGGACGAAATTCTCCGACATGTGACCTGAGACCGCCGTCCCCGCGGGCCGGGGCATCGACGGTGCGGCACCGTTCAGTCGGGCCAGCGGCCGGTGAGCCGGCGTACGCCGATCGCGCCGCCCCGGTCCACGGCGGCCCGGACGACCGCGAAGATCGCCCCCTGCAGGGCGGCGGCGGCCAGGATCTCACCCCAGCCACGGTCCTCGTCGATCGCGTCCGGGGCGTCGCCGTCCCCGGCGGTCCACTTCCAGACCTGCCGGAAGACCGCACCGGCCGCCACACCGGCGGCCATGCCCATCAGGATGCCGACCGGACGGTACGCCAACTTGCTGACTGCCTTACTCACCCACGTCTCCCTCGTGCCATCAGCACCACGACCGCCAACGCCAGCGCCCCGGCGGCGACCACGGCCCAGGGGACCGGATGGCGCAGCGCCAGCGAACCCGCGTCGTGCACCGACGACCGCACGTTCGCCGTGGTCTGCCCCGCCCGCTGCCTCACCCGGTCCCGGGTCTGCGCGGCCGAGTCCTTGAGCCGGGCCTTCACGTCCGCCCTGGCGGCCAACGCCTGGACGGTCTCGCCGAGTTCCGCCCGGGTCTGCCGGATGTCCTCCCGGAGCGCCTCCGGGTTGCCGAAGCCGTTGCTGCGAGTCATCCCTGTCCCCTGTCCCGGACCGCCGTGGCCACCGTACGCACGTCCGCCCGCAGGCTGTCCGCGGCCGCGCTCGGCGTCGGCGGCACCGCGCGACGCACCTGCCGGCGGCCCACCAGGGCGAGCACACCGGCCAGCAGGAAGAGCGCGCCGGCCACCACCAGCGCGGCCGCCCAGCCCGGGATGACCACCGCCAGTCCCAGCACCGCGGCCGTCACCAGAACGGCGAATCCGAAGAGCGCCATCACCCCGCCGCCGCCGAAGAGGCCGATCCCGATGCCGGCGTGCCGCCCCTTCTCGGCCAGCTCCATGCGGGCGAGCGCGAGTTCGTCACGGACCAGCCGGGACAGCTGCTCGGTGGCCCGCTGCACGAGCTCGGCGGTGGACTGCTCCGCGACCGGTCGCGCGGACTCGCGTACGACCTCGGCCATGGTGTCCTCCTTTCCCGGTTCCTGAGCTGTATGCCCCGGTCGCCGGTCGTTCAATCCTGATGACCGTGCACCGTCCCGCTGTGGTTAGTGTCCGCCACCGGGCGCCCGGTTTGCGGCCGATCCGGCAGGTCGACCGCCGTGCCAACCGAGGTCGGCGCCGCGACGGCCGGGCGGCCCGGCCGGGCTCAGCGCCGCGACGCCTCGGCCGGCTCGTCGGGCCCGACGAAGGCGCTGCTGCGGGCCTCGCCGTCGTCGCCGCCGCCGAAGAGCCGGGCGTCGTCGGGTGGCTCGTGCTCCGTCCGCCCGTTGCCGGCCGAGCGGGGCCGGCCCGCGCCCGCGGTCGGCCGGCGCGGCGCGGCCGACTGCCACGGCAGCAGGCCGGAGCCGTCGCCGACCTCGGCCCGCAGCCGGGGCAGCGCGGTCGGCCGCTGGTCGCGAAGCCAGCCGACCAGATGCTCCCGGACCAGGCAGCGCAGGTCCCAGAGCCTCGGTGCGTCGGCGGCGCTGACCAGGGCACGCAGCCGGACCATCCCGCCGACCGCGTCGGTGACCTGCAGCACGCAGGTCCGCCCGTCCCACAACTCGGTCCCCTCGACCAGCCGGCGCAGTTCCTCCCGCATCGCCTGCACCGGCACCGACCAGTCCACCTCGAATTCCGCCGTGCCGAGGACGGCGGCCCGGGTCCGGGTCCAGTTCTGGAAGGGCTTGCTGGTGAAGTACGAGGTGGGCAGGATCAGCCGCCGGTCGTCCCAGATCTGCACCACCACGTAGCTGAGGGTCAGCTCCTCGACCCGGCCCCACTCCCCCTCGACCACCACCACGTCGTCCAGCCGGACGGCGTCGCTGAACGCCAGTTGCAGCCCGGCGAAGACGTTGCCCAGCACGCTCTGCGCGGCCAGGGCGGCGACCACACCGATCACCCCGGCCGAGGCGAGCACGCTGGCGCCGACGCCCCGCACGCTGGGAAAGGTCATCAGCATCACACCGAGGCTGAGCACCACGATGACCGCGACGGTTATCCGGCGCAGCATGACGATCTGGGTCTTGATCCGCCGGGCCTGCCGGTTGTCGGGCACGTCGAGCCGGAACCGCGCCAGGGCGGTGTCCTCGCTCACCAGCAGCAGCGACGCGACGAACCAGGCGGTGGTGGCGACGACCGCCAGCACGAGCAGGTGCAGCAGGGTCTGCCGCCACGGCGTACCGACGCCGTAGCCGGTGCTGAACCGCACCCCGAACTGGATCGCCAGCACGGTCGCGGCCACCTGGAAGGGCCGGTGCGAGTGCTCGGACAATTCGCTGAGCAGCACCGATCGTCTGCCCAGCCGGCGTACCGTCCGGTGCACCGCCTCGACCACGACGAGCGCGAGCACCGCCGCGCCGACCGTGACCACGAGCGTCCACAGATAGCTGTCCACCAATGTTGTTCCCTCCATGCCGAAGCCGGGTGCGGCCCTGGGATCTCCAGGGCCGCACCCGGCTGGGGGCGTCGGATCGTCGTGGGCTACGGGCAAAGTATGAAGAATGCCCGATAGAACCCGATCCCGTCCAGGCTAAACCTTCCGGTACCTCGCCTGGACCAGACAGAAGACGGCGAAGGCGGCGATGCCGAGGGCGACAAGTGTGAGCAGGATCGACCCGAACGCCTGCTCACGCAGCGTGTGCAGGGCGGCGTCCAACCCCCGGGCCCGGTCCGGGTCGTAGTTCACCGCGGCCGTCACCACGAGCACTCCGGCGATGCCGTACGCGACGCCCTTGGCGGCGTAACCGGCGACGCCGAGCCGACGCGAGATCTTCCGGGTGTGCGGGCTCATCTCACCGGTCCGCAGATGCCGCTCGAAGCGCTTGACGAAGCCGTACCAGACCAGTCCGGCGCCGAGGGCGGCCAGGCCCAGGCCGGCGAGCCCGACGAGCAGGCGTCCCCCGCCCGAACTCATCAGTTGCTCGGTCAGCGCCTGCTGCTTGTCCGCACTCGACGACGTCGCCTGCCGGACGACCTGGAACGCGGTCCAGGCGAAGTAGAGGTAGACGACGGTACGTCCGGCGGAGCTGAGCCGCTCCAGCATCCGCTCCCGGCCCCGGTACTCCCGATGCCCGACCGCCGCCTCGAATGCCTGCCAGATCCCCATCGCGACCAGGCCGACCCCGATCGCGACGACCAGGAACCCGCCCAGCGGCTGGGCGGCAAGGGTGCGCAGCGCACCGGACTGGTCGCCGTCGGCGGCCGGCCGACCGAAGGCGATCTGCAATGCCAGCCAGGCGAAGAGCAGGTGGACGATGCCGTAGCCGACAAAACCGGCCCGGGCGAGGATCTCGAGCGGCCGGCTGTCCTTGGCCCGCGCCGCGGTGGTTCCGGCGGTGTGAGTAGCTGACATGGGGCAGTCAATGACCGGTCGGCACGATTCTCAAACGTCCCCGACCCGGGTCTCCCGGCAGGCGGGGAATGCAGGCGGGGAGTGACAGCGGCGGTCAGCCCGGGTTGCGGCCGATCCGCACCACCACCTGCTCCTGGTCGGCGCTCTGCACCGTGGCGTAGAGGCCCCCGACCTCGGTCGCCTGCTCCCCGACGGTGAGCGAGAGCTGCTCGCCGGCAACCTCGATGGTCACCACGTCGCCGTCGACGCCGACGAGCGTGGCGTCCACGCCGAAGATGCTGGCCCGGGCGTCGACGCCCCGGTCGAAGGTGACGGTGCAGGCGTCCAGGCCGCACTCGGTGCTGGCTCCCTCGGAGTTGCAGCCGGCCAGGACGGCGGTGCCGAGGGCGAGCGCGGTGAGCAGACCGGCGGCACGGCGGACGGTGGTCGATCGGTGATACGGGGGATTCGTCACTCTGCCAAGGATAACGGGGCTTCCCCAGGCAACCGCCGGGCCCGGGCACGCGCCGGTCTCGCCGCCGGCTGGCGCACAAGGCGGCTCTCGCCCGGCTACCGGGCGGGCTCGCCGAGCCGGTTTCCGGTGGGGTTCCCGGCGCGGCCGGGACGGTGGGTGGAGAATTGCTCCGATGAGCTTCCTGGTGCAAGAAGATCCCGCCCGCCGTCGCTTCGAGATCCTGGTGGACGACAGCCTGGCCGGCTTCATCGGCTACCGGATCGAGTCCGGGACGATGGTGCTGGCGCACACCGAGGTCGACAGCCGCTTCGAGGGCAAGGGGGTGGGCAGCGCGCTTGCCCGGGGCACCCTCGACCAGCTCCGCGACCGGGGCGAGCGGGTCCGGGTCACCTGCCCGTTCCTCCTCTCCTTCCTGGAGCGCCATCCCGAGTACGCCCCGGTGGTCGTGGCGGACTGAGATCGACGGGCTACCGTCGTACCCGTGGCGGAGCCGGAAGTGCGCCCGACGGGCCGGGCGGGTCGAGTGGTGGTCGCGGTGGTCGGGGTGGTCGTGCTGGCCGCCGCCGTCGTCGGGGTGGGGCTCTGGCGGGGGTGGTTCGCCGACCCGTCGGTCTCGGACGCGCCCCGGGTCCGGCCCGGCACTGTCGAGACGCTGGTCGGCAACCTCGAAGCGCCCTGGGGGCTGGCCTTCCTGCCGGACGGCTCGGCGCTGGTGACCGAGCGGGACAGCAAACGGATCCTCCAGGTCACCGGCGGCGAGGCCCGGGAGGTGGCCCGGATCGAGGAGGCGACACCGGCCGGTGAGGGCGGCCTGCTCGGCCTCGCCGTCTCCGCCGACTACGCCGGGGACCGCTGGGTCTACGTCTACTACACGGCCGCCGGGGACAACCGGATCGCCCGGCTGCGCCTCGGCGACGCCGCCGCCCCGGAGATCGTGCTGAGCGGCATCCCGCGCGGCTCCCGGACGCACAACGGCGGCCGGATCGCCTTCGGACCGGACGGCATGCTCTACGTCGGCACCGGTGACGCCGGGGACCGCGACGCGGCGCAGGACCGGAACAGCCTGGCCGGCAAGATCCTGCGGATGACCCCGGACGGCCGGCCCGCCCCGGGCAACCCGTTCCGGGACACCCTCGTCTACAGCTACGGCCACCGCAACGTGCAGGGTTTCGGCTGGCACGCCGACGGCACGATGTACGCCTCCGAGTTCGGGCAGAACCACTACGACGAACTCAACCGGATCATTCCGGGCGGCAACTACGGCTGGCCGGAGGTGGAGGGCGACTCCGACGACCCCCGCTTCGTCGCCCCGCTCGCCACCTGGGGCACCGCCGAGGCGTCGCCGAGCGGGCTGGCGGTGGTCGGCGACCGCGTCTGGCTCGCCTGCCTGCGCGGGCAGCGGCTCTATCGGATCGGCACCGACGGGCAGCACGCCGAGGCGCTGCTGACCGACGAGTACGGCCGGCTCCGGCACGTCGCCCCGGCGCCGGACGGCTCGCTCTGGGTCCTCACCTCCAACCGCGACGGCCGGGGCTCCCCGGAGTCCGACGACGACCGGATCCTGCGGCTGATCCCGTAGCCGCAGGTGCAAGGAAGGGCCCCCGCTACAACAGAAAACGATAAGCGGGGGCCCTTCCTTGCGTCAGATGGCGTGTTCCGGGGCGGGCAGCTCGGTGAAGGGGAAGCGGAGCCGGAAGTCGGGCCAGGGCACGCTGAGTCGCAGCCGCTCGTCGCCACGGCCGGTGTCGACCCCCAGCTCCGCGATCTGACCGAGGTCGGAGAGCGAGCGCCGGGCCTGCTCCTCGGTGACCCCGGCGGCGCCGGCGAGTCTGGTCAGGCTGGTGCTGACCAGCCTGCGGCGCCAGCGCCGCCGGGTACGCTGGGCCAGCCGGCGGATCGCGATCGCCACCAGAACGGCCTGGTCGTCCCGCTGCGCCCGGGTCTCCAGCTCCCGCTCCTCCGCGGAGAGCGGCAGCACCTCCAGCGGATCGCGGTCCAGCCGTGGCGTGATCCACGGGTCGCCGTCCCCCGTCTCGGCGACGATGTCGAAGAGACCGAATTCGGCCAGGCAGAGCAGCAGTTCGCCGACCGTGTGCGGAACCGGGATCCCGCGCCGCCGGCACATCTCGGCGAAGAGTTCGATCCGGGTGGCCCGGACCCGGACCATCCAGGCGTAGTGCTCCCGGGCGTGCAGTTCGACGTCCTCGGCGTCCCGGCCGGCGCGGCGCCGCCGGGCCCGATCCACCCACTCGTCGACGCTGCCCGGGTCACACCACGCCGGGCCCTCCCAGGGCACCATCGTCGCCCAGGCCGACCGGCGGAACCGGGGCTGGGCGGGCACCACGGTGAGGTGGGCGAAGGCGCAGGGTAGCCACCGGATCCAGGACGGAGTGAGGGCGGCCCGCTGCCAGCGAGGGGTCACCGGACGAACGATACAGCGACTCGCCGTGAACGTGGGGGTACCCTTCGTGACACCGACGGTACGGATCGGCCCGCGGGCCGAACGTCCGATCAGGACCGTACGTCTGATCAGGACCGTCCGGTGAGCACCTCGGCGGCGGCCCGACCGGCGGCCCGGGTGGCGCCGTAGGTCGCCAGGTGTGCCCGGCCGACCACCGCCGACGGTACGCCGAGTTCCACCACCACCGCGTCCGGGCGCTCGACGAGGATCCGCCGCACCGCCGCCGCCATCCACTCGTGCCGGTGCAGGTCCCGGACCACGAGCACCAGCGGGCGGCCGGCGGCCGGACCGAGCGTGTCGGCGGGCGGCGCACCGTCGGCGCCGATGTCCCCGGCGGCCAGCCGTGCGGTCGTGGTGCCGGGCAGCAGGACGGCCAGCGGTGCACCCACCCCCCACGGCGTCTCGGCGCCGATGGCGATGTTGCGGGGCGGTTCGAACTCCAGCACGTGCGCCGGGCCGGTCAGCGGCAGCACGGCCGGGCCGGCGCCGTCGGTCACCCGGACCGCGCGCCGGGCGGCGGCCAGCCCGAGCCGGGAGCCGTCCGGGCCGGGGTCGCGCCAACCGGTCCCGGTCCGGGCTGCGCCGCTCCAGGCCGCGAGCAGCCCGACCCGCTTGGCCGCCTCGACCAACCGCTCCTCGGGCAGCACCCCGGCGAGCACGGCGTCGACGATCGCCTCCCGCAGCCGCCGGACGTCCGCCTCGGTGGCATGCCCGCCGCCGACACAGATCGCGTCGGCACCGGCGACCAGGGCCCGGACGGTCGCACCGCCGAGGCCGTACCGGTCGGTGACCGCGCGCATCTCGATGCCGTCGGTCACCACCACACCCTGGAAGCCCAGCTCCTCCCGGAGCAGGTCGGTCAGGACCCGCCGGCTCAGCGTCGCCGGCCACTCCGGGTCGATCGCCGGGACCAGCAGGTGGCCGGTCATCACCGCCTGCACCCCGGCGTCGATCGCGGCCCGGAAGGGCGGCAGCTCACAGGCGTTGAGGCGGGCCCGGGACACCTCGATCCGGGGTACGTCGAGATGGGAGTCGACGCTGGTGTCCCCGTGCCCGGGGAAGTGCTTGGCGCAGGCGGCGACCCCGGCCGACTGGAGGCCGCGTACCCAGGCGGCGGTGTGCCGGGCGACCAGACCCGGATCGGAGCCGAAGGAGCGTACGCCGATCACCGGGTTGTCGGGGTTGGCGTTGACGTCCGCGTCCGGTGCGTAGTTCAGGGTGACCCCGGCGGCGGCCAGCTCGGCACCGAGGTCGCGGGCTATCGCCTCGGTCAGCTCGGGGTCGTCGACCGCGCCGAGCGCCAGGTTGCCGGGGCGGGAGCTGCCCAGCCGGGACTCCAGCCGGGTGACGTCACCGGCCTCCTCGTCGATCGCCACCAGCACGTCCGGCCGCTCGGCGCGCAGCGCGGCGGTCAGCGCGGTGACCTGCTCGGTGTCGACCACGTTGCGGGCGAACAACACCACCGCGCCGAGCCCTTCGCCGAGCCAGCGGCGCACCCAGTCCGGCGGCCGGGTGGTGCCGACGAAACCGGGCTGGAGCACCGCCGCAGCCAGGCTGGACAGGTTGTCCGTCGTTCCGCTCATCCCGCCGGCTCCCCCGCATCTACAGTGGACAGCCGCCGCCCTGGTAGCGGCGGGTGCTGCCATGGTCACACCAGCTCGGAAAATAGTCAATAAACCTTCCTATTAGCCGGAACGAGTCGGAAGGTCGACAGGCGACGCGACGCCGCCGGCCGGGACGCAACAGGGCAGCGGTGACGGTGCCGCCGGGGCGTGCGACAGTGCTGGGATGCAGCAGTCGAGCATCCCGGCGGGCGGGCCGCGCCTCGCCGAACTGCCGTACCGCCTCTTCGCCGCCGACGAGACGAGCTGGTTCGACATCCCGGGCGTCCGGATCGTCGGCGCCATCCTCGGCACGGTGCTGTTGCTCGCCGCGCTGCGGTCGATGTTCGGCGGCCGCCGCTAGCGACCCGCACAGCCACCCGGACCGAAGGGCCGGGGACACCGCTCGGGGCCGGGGACCGTCGGCGCCGGAAGGCTGTCGAGCTGGGCGCGCGAACGGGGCGCCGGGACGTTCAACGGGGGGGCGGGTCCAGCCTGGCGCGGCGGTTCTGCAGGTAGGCGCGCTCGGTCTCGTTGGTGGCCAGTGCCGTGGCCTGGTCGTAGGCGGCTCGGGCCTCGGCGTCGCGTCCGAGCCGGACCAGCAGTTCGGCCCGGACGGCGGGAAGCCGGTGATAGCCGGGCAGCTCGATCTCCTCCAACGCGGCCAGGGCGGTCGCCGGTCCGTGCACCTCGGCGACCGCGACCACACGGTTGAGCGCGACGATCGGGGTCGGCGCGAGCGCGAGGAGCTGGTCGTAGAGTGCCAGGACCTGCGTCCAGTCCGTGGCGGCGCCGTCGGTGTGCACCGCGTTGATCGCGGCCTGGATCTGGTACGGGCCGGGCCGGTTGCGCCGCAGGCAGCGACGAACCAGGTCGTGGCCCTCGGCGATGAGCGTCCGGTTCCACGCCGACCGGTCCTGGTCGGCCAGTAGCACCAGCTCGCCGGCCGGGCCGAGCCGGGCCGGGCGACGCGCCTCGGTCAGCAGCAGCAGCGCGAGCAGGCCGAGGACCTCGGGCTCGTCGGGCATCAGGGCGGCGAGCTCGCGGGCGAGGCGGATCGCCTCGGCGCAGAGGTCGGTCCTGATCAGCGGTCCGGCGGTGGCCGCGTAGCCCTCGTTGAACATCAGGTAGAGGACCGTGAGCACCGGCAGCAGCCGGTCCGGCAGCTCGTGTCCGGCGGGCACCCGGTAGGGGATGCCGGCGTCGCGGATCTTCTTCTTGGCCCGCACGATCCGCTGGGCGATCGTCGCCTCCGGCACCAGGTAGGCCCGGGCGATCTCCGGCACCTCGAGTCCGCCGAGCAGGCGGAGCGTCAGGGCGGTCCGCGCGTCGGGGCCGAGCGCCGGGTGGCAGCAGGTGAAGATGAGTCGCAGCTGGTCGTCCTTCACCGGTCCCACCTCCTGTGGCTCGTTCTGCTGGTGCAGCAGCAGGGCCTGGACGTGCCGGGCCTCGCGGGTCGACTCCCGGCGGAGCCGGTCGACGGCCCGGTTGCGGGCGGTGGTCACGATCCAGGCGCCCGGGTTGGGCGGGACCGTCTCCCACTTCTGCAGTGCCGTGGTGAACGCGTCCTGCACCGCCTCCTCGGCGAGGTTGATGTCGCCGAGGAGGCGGGTCAGCGTGGCGACGCAGCGGCCGTACTCCGCGCGGTAGATGCTCGCCAGGTCCATCTCGGGTGACCGCCCGGCGGTCAGGCCTGGGACAGGTCGTCGAAGGGGCGGACCTCGATCGGGCCGCAGGCCGCCGCGCACTTCTCGGCCCAGGCCAACGCCTGGTCCAGGTCGTCGCACTTGATGACCCAGAATCCGGCGATGTGCTCCTTGGCCTCGGCGAACGGCCCGTCGCTCATGGTGGTGGTGCCGTTCTCCGTCCGGACGACGGTGGCGCTCTCCGGCGCCGTGAGACCCCCGGCGAAGACCCAGGCGCCCGCGGCCTGCAGTTCGTCGTTGATCCGCTCGGTCTCCCTGAACATGGTCTGCATCTCCTCGTCGGACGGCATCACTGCGCCCTCGACGTAATGCACGGAAAGCAGGTACTGCTTCATGACGTTCCTCCGGTAGCTCCTGGTGGATGGTGACTGGCTCTTGGTGGATGGTGACAGGTCGGGTCAGGCGGCCAGGCGGCGCGCGACAGCGGGAATCACGATCGCGGCCGCGACCAGGTGGGTGAGCATCAGCAGCGCCCTGGTGGCCGGTGCGGCGTCGGCGATCACGTCCGGCACCAGCGACAGGACGGTCAGCACCACGGTCGTACGGACGAAGGTGCGCCGCGGACGCCGGGCGAAACGGGACAGCAGCGCCGCCATGACCACCCCGACCAACGAGAAGATCGCCGTCAGCGTGCCGAACCCGGTGACCGGGATCGGAGCGCCGCTCACGTCGAGGCTGATCCCGGCCGCGTGGCCGGCGGCGGCGACGGCCATGGTGGCGGCGCTCGCGACGACCGTGGCGACCAGACCGGTCCCGACCAGCGCACCGAGGGTCGACGTGGTGGCGCGGGTCGTGTTCACGGTGGTGTTCATCGTGCCCTCCAGCGAGGTCGTGTGCACCGGCTCGGTGCCGGGCTCTCACCAGGGCTACGAAAAGGATCAACCCCGATCGACAGAGACGCCCGGATCATCTCAGGAATTTTTTCGACCCGCCGTCGGGGCGTCGCCGGCGAGGCCGGGCGGATCGGGTTCGCGCCGGCAACGCCGGCCGGGCCCGGTGCGAAGCGACGCTGCTCCGTTTCGAGGACGAACCGCCTGGGTACCTGCGGCAACCGATGAAGCTGCCACCTCTGCACGCCACCCGGCTCCGCCGGGCCGCCCGGCACCACTTCGGCTGGCGATCGCTGCGCCCCGATCAGCTCACCGCGATGCGCGCCCTGATGCGCCGCCGGGACGCTCTCGTCGTACTCCCGACCGGGGCCGGGAAATCCGCCGTCTACCAGGTGCCGGCGACGCTGCTGCCGGGACCGACGGTGGTGATCTCCCCGCTGCTCGCCCTCCAGCAGGACCAGATCGGCGCCCTCAACGAGCGGAACCGCCCCGAGCTGCGTGCGGTGCGGATCAGCTCGGCCGAGAGCGCCGGCCAGCGCACCGCCGCGCTGGACGAGATCCGCTCCGGACGGGCCCGGTTCCTCTTCACCACCCCGGAGCAGCTCAACAACCCCGACCGGCTGGCCGAGGTACGCGGGCTGCGCCCGGCCCTGGTCGCGGTCGACGAGGCGCACTGCATCTCCGCCTGGGGACACGACTTCCGCCCCGACTACCTGGCGTTGGGGCACCTGATCCGCGAACTGGGCCGCCCACCCGTGGTCGCGCTGACCGCGACGGCGTCGCCACCGGTCCGGGACGACATCGTCGACCGGCTCGGCCTGCGTAAGCCCCGGCTGGTCGTCTCCGGGCTGGACCGCGCCAACCTCTTCCTCGAGGTGGCGAACTGCGCCACCGAGGACTACCGTTGGCGGCGGCTGCTGGCGCTGCTGCGCGCCGACGAGCGTCCCGGCATCGTCTACGTGCCGACCCGGCGGGCCGCCGAGGAACTGGCCGAGCGGCTGACCTCGGCCGGCTTCCCGGCGCAGTACTACCACGGCGGGATGCCGGCCGGCGCCCGCGAGGAACTGCACGAGGACTTCCTCGCCGACCGGGTGCCGATCATGGTCGCCACCTCGGCCTTCGGGATGGGCATCGACAAACCCAACATCCGCTGGGTGGCGCACATGGCCCTGCCCGACGCGCCGGACAGCTATCTCCAGGAGATCGGCCGGGCCGGCCGGGACGGCGAACTGGCCCGTGCGCTGCTGCTCTGGCGGGCCGAGGACGTCGGCCTGCGCCGCTACTTCACCGGTGGCGCCCCGGACCCCGAGGAGCTGCGCGACCTGGCCGCGCTGCTCCGGGAGGGGCCGACGACCCGGACGGCGCTGCGCGAGCGGACCGGGCTCGGTGCCCGCAAGCTCGGTCAGCTGCTCGCCCTGCTGGAGCAGGTCGGTGCCGCCGACACCCTGCCGGACAACCGGCTCGGCAGCCCCCGGTACGCCCCGAAGCCCGCCGACGCGGCCACCGCCGCGCTGGCCGAGGCGGAACGCCGGCAGACGGTGCAGCGGTCCCGTACCGACATGATGCGGGCGTTCGCCGAGACCCGGAGCTGCCGGGGGCGGGCCCTGCTGGCGTACTTCGGTGAACGGCTCGCCCGGCCCTGCGGGCACTGCGACAACTGCCAGGCCGGACTGGCCGACACCGGCACGGGTGCGGCCGCCGGGCGCGACACCGGCGCCGGCCGCGACCGGACCGGCAGGGCGGACAGGCAGCCCTTTCCGGTGCACAGCGCCGTCCGACACACCGAGTGGGGCACCGGGATGGTGCTCGGCTACGAGGACGACCGGATGACCGTGCTCTTCGACGAGGTGGGATACAAGACGCTCTCGGTGCCGGTGGTCAGCGAACAGGGCCTGCTCGTGGCCGCCGACGACTGAGCCACGGGGATCGCCGGACCCGGCTCGCCGGGGACGTCCCGGGCGGGTACGGCGATTCGGTTTGCCCTCGGCCACCGCGTGCCGTGAGATGTGATGGTTTGTACTCAGTGGAGGGAGGTTGCCGTGACCGAGCAACCGCTGTATGCGAGCGAGTTCGGATTCTCCGACGACGAGTGGGGGCTGCTGGTCGGCCTGCCGCAGTCGGTGCTGACCGCGGCGAGTGCCGCCGAGTCGGACGGCGGACGCCGGACCCGGACGGAGAACGCCGCCGGGCTGGAGAGCATCGCCGCCGGCCGGGAGTCGGCCAGCCCGCTGGTCGCCGCCGTCGCCGGAGAGCTGATCATCCGGGTCGGTGATCCGGAGGTGGGCGAGGAGCTGCCGGTGATCGAACCGGAGGACCCGAAGGCGTTGATCGCCGACGTGCTGAGCCGGGCCGAGGCGGCGTCCAGGCTGCTCGCCGGCAAGGTCTCCGAGGGCGAGGCGGGCGCGTACCGGCACTGGCTGCTCACCATCGCCGAGCAGGTGGTGACGGCGGCGCCGACCGGTGGCGTACTCGGCCTCGGCGGCGACGAGGTGACCGAGTCGGAGCGTCGCTTCCGCGACGAGCTCTCCCACGTGCTCAACGACTGACTCCTTCCCGGGCTCCTCCCCGGGCTCCTCAGCGGGCGAGGAGCTCGAGGACGGCACGCTCGGCCTCGGCGTCGGTGCTCCGCGGTCCCACCTCGGCGACCGTGCCGCTCTGGTAGAGGTCGAGCAGGCGGGGATCGACGTAGGACGCCCGGGCCACCGCCGGGGTGTTCCCGAGCCGGCCGGAGACCCGGCGCATGGCCTCGGCGATCACCCGGCGCCGGGCGCTCACCGACCGCTGCGGTCCGGCCTCGGCGAGCGCCCGGGACGCCCAGAGGGTGGCGTGCCAGGTGCGGAAGTCCTTCGCGGTCATCTCCCCGCCGCTCGCCGCCCGCAGGTAGTCGTTGACCTCGTCGCTGCGTACGTCCCGCCAGCAGCGGCCGTCCCAGTAGCCGAAGAGCCGCTGCGCGGCACGCCGCCGGCGGCGCAGCTCACGCAACACCCGGCACGCCTGCGCGTCGTCGATCCGCAGCACCTGCGCGATGCCGCCCTTCGCCGGAAACTCGAAGACCACCGCACCGGCCCGGCAGCGGGCGTGCTCGGGGCGGAGCGTGGCCACCCCGAACGTCGGGTCGTCGCCGGCCGCGTACTGGTCGCTGCCGATCCGGAACGTGCCCATGTCGAGCAGCCTGGCCACCGTCGCCAGCACCCGGGGCCGACGCAGCCCTCGGCCGGCGAGGTCGGCGTCGACCCGTTCGCGGAGCACCGGCAGCCGGGTGGCGACCTCCAGCACGTGGTCGAATTTCGCCTGGTCGCGACGGGTCCGCCAGGTCGGGTGGTAGAGGTACTGCCGCCGCCCGGCCGCGTCGGTGCCGACCGCCTGGATGTGCCCGCCCGGATGCGGGCAGATCCACACCTCCTTCCAGGCCGGCGGGATCACCAGCTCGCGGAGCCGGGTCAACTCCGCCGGGTCCCGGATCGGCCGCCCCTGCGTGTCGAGGAAGACCATTCCGCGACCGTGCCGGCGCCGCCCGTAGCCGGGGGCCGACAGGTCGCTACGCCGCAGCCGCATGACGGTCCCGCCCCACCCGGTCGACCTCGCCCGCGGCCGCCAGCACCTCCTCCACCTCGATCGCGGCCAGCGCCGGGTGGATCCGGGGCGGCTCGGCGGACGGCTCGGCGGACGGATCGGCGGACGGATCGGCGGACGGATCGGCGGACGGATCGTCCCACCGGCCCTCCGACCGGCGCGCCGGGCCACCGCGCGAGCAGTCCTGCAGGGAGCCGGCACGCGAGCAGTCCTGCGGCCAGCCGGCGCCCGAGACGGCCTGCGGGGAGCCGGCGCCCGAGACGGCCTGCGGCGTTCCGTCCCCGGCGGCGCCGGCCGGCCGGTGCAGGGCCCGGTGCCAGGGCCGGTCCGGCGGCGGGCCCCAGAGCTGCGGCCGAACCGGCCCGAAGAGCACGACGGAGGGCGTCCGGTACGCCGTCGCCAGGTGCGCGACCCCGGTGTCCGTACTCAGCACCAGGCGGGCGTGCCCGACCACGGCGGCCAGCTCGGCCAGGGTGAGCCGGCCGGCCAGTACCGCCGTCGGGGCCAGCCCCGCCGCCCGCGACACCCGCTCGGCGAGACCCCGCTCGGCCGCCGAACCGGTCACCACCACCCGGTGCCCGGCCCGGGACAGCTCCCCGGCCAGCGCGGCGAACCGTTCCGGCGGCCAGCGCCGGCGCGTACCCTTGCCGCCCGGGTGCACGACCGTCACCCCGACCGGCACCCGGCGGGGCGCCGGAAGGCGCAGGCCCAGGTCGTCCGGGTCGCACTCGATGCCGTACCAGCTCAGCAGCCGGCACCAGCGGCGTACCTCGTGCTCCTCCTCCCGCCAGGGCGGACCGTCGACGTGGCCGGCCTCGGCGCAGTGGTAGCCGCAGAGCCGTTCCGGGCCGGCGGCGGCGAGCAGCCGGTGCGACTCCGGCCCACGGCCGTGCAGGTTGACCGCCCAGTACGGCGCCGGCCCGGCCCAGCCGCGCCGCTCCAGCCCGTCGATCGGCAGCCCGTCGGCCGGCAGCCCGTCGGCCGGCAGCCCGTCGATCGGCAGCCCGTCGATCGGCAGCACGTTGTCGACGTCGCCGATCAGCTCGACCAGCGGGCTGAGCCAGTCGGGTGCGGCGACCGTGAGGGTCTGCTCCGGAAACGCGGCGCGCAGTCCGCGCAGCGCCGGCACCGCCGTCGCCAGATCACCCACCCCGAGCGCCCGCAGCACCAGGATCACGGATAGGAGGTCTCCCGATCGGCGCAGACCACCATCTCCCGGACCGCGCATCCGGGTGGCTGGCGCAGCGCGAAAAGCACGGCCGCCGCGACGTCGGCCGGGTCGTTGAGCGCGGCGTCGGCACCGGGCCGGTACCGCGGTTCGCGCTCGTCGAAGAAGGCGGTACGCATGCCGCCCGGCAGCAGCAGCGTCACCCCGACCGAACCGGCCAGCTCGGCGGCGAGCGCCCGGGTGAAGCCCACCACGCCGAACTTCGCCGCGCAGTAGGCGGTCGCGTCGGCCACCGCCTTCACCCCGAGGGTCGAGGCGACGGTGACGACCGTGCCGCGCGAGCGTTCCAGATAGGGCAGGGCCGCCCGGATCACGGCGGCGGTGGCCAGCAGGTCGACGGTGACGATCCGCTCCCAGGTCTGCCCCGGCACGTCGGCCAGCCGCCCCGGCACGTCCACCCCGGCGGCGGTGACCACGCCGGCGAGCCCACCGGCCCGCTCGGCGAGTTCCCGGGTGGCCGCCTCGGCGGCCCGGGTGTCGGACAGGTCGCACTCGAGCCACGGCACCGAAGCGGCCGGCGGCTGCCGGTCGAGCACGTACGGCCGGCCGCCGGAGTCGGCGATCGCGGCCACCACCGCCGCGCCGAGACCGCTGGAGCCGCCGCTGACCAGCACCGCGCCGTCACCGTCCCGCGCGGCCGCACCCGGCGGGGCGGCCGCCGGCCCGGACCGGGGCGCGAGCGCACCGCCGGCGCCGTCGAGGCCGCCGCTCACCGGGCCCGTCCCACCGGTCCGTGACCGGTCCGGGCAGCGGCTCCGTGACCGGTCCGGGCAGCGGCTCCGTGACCGGTCCGGGCAGCGGTGATCATCTCGGTGGTCGAACGCCCGTCCAGATAGGGCACGACCACGGTGTGCCCGCCCCAACGCTGCATGATCTCGGCCTCCGGCAACTCCGGTCCGTCGGCGCCGGTGCCGTAGTCGCCCCCCTTGACCCAGATGTCCGGCCGCAGCCAGGCCAGCGCCGCGTGCGGCGTCGACTCGTCGAAGACGACCACCGCGTCGACGCAGCCCAGAGCGGCAAGCAGTCGGGCCCGGTCGGCGTGCCTGACCAGCGGCCGGTCCGAACCCTTGAGGGCGGCGACGCTCTCGTCGGAGTTGACGCAGACCACCAGGCAGTCGCCGAGCTGCCGGGCCGCCTCCAGCGTCGCCACGTGCCCCGCGTGCAGCAGGTCGAAGCAGCCGCCGGTGGCCACCACCGTGCCGCCGTCGGCCCGGACCCGGGCGACCACCTCTCCGGCGGCCCGGTGCCCGATCCGGTCGCTCCAGTCCACCGCCGCGACCGGCACGGCGTCACCGGAACGCCGCACACCCTGCCCGGGCCCGCCATGGTGCCGCGCCGCCGGGGACCGGGCCGGAGTCGCCGGTACGGCGCTGGCCACCCCGCCCCCCGCCACGTACCCGGACGCCTCGACCACGCCCTGCTGTACCGCCTCCGAGACCAGTGCCCCGTCCGCCAGGGCCACCGTGGCCGCCGCGGCGAACCGGTCCCCCGCACCGCAGGTGTCGCCGTCGGCGCGGGTCGGTGGTGGCACCACCAGCGGTGTCGAGCCGGCGTGGCAGAGGAGTGCCCCGTCACCGCCCAGGGTCACCACCACCGCGCCGACCCGCCAGCGCTGGCGCAGCGCCTGGGCGCAGCGCCCCGCCGTGGCCAGCCGGGAACCCCCGGTGGTCACCCCGGCCAGCTCCCGGGCCTCCACCTCGTTCGGGGTGGCCAGCCGGACGCCCGGCACCGCCGCCGGCCCGCGCGGATGCGGGTCCCAGACGATCGGCGCGGCGGTACCCGCCAGCGCCGCGCGCAGCGCGGGCAGCCGGGCCACCCCCCGGCCGTAGTCGCTGACCAGGATCCCGGCCGCCCCGGCCAGCAGTTCCAAGACGGCTTCGCTCGGCTCGCCGGGCGGTCCGGCCGGCCCGCCCCGGTCGTGCCGGAGCAGCACCCGCCCCCGGGTCCGCAGCCGGATCTTCTCCGGGGTCGCCCCGGGCAGCGGCAGGCCGTAGACCTGCACCCCGCCGGCGGTGAGCAGCCGGCTGAGCCGGGCACCCCCCTCGTCGTCGGCGAGCGCCGTGACCAGGGAGACCTCGAAGCCCCGTCCGGCGGCGAAAAGTGCGGCGAGCCCGGCACCGCCGGGCCGGTCCATGCTGTTGTTCTCGTCCAGCACCGGGACGGGCGAGTCCGGGCAGAGCCGGTTCACCACGCCCTCCACGTCCCGGTCGAGCAGCGTGTCGCCGACGACCACCAGCCTCCTGGTCATCGCCCCTCCCCCTCGCTCCCGCCCGGACGGAGGGTTCCCGGCACCCGCAGCACCAGCTCGTCCTCGACCCCGGAGGGGCGGACCGTCGCGGCGCCCGCACCCACCGGCCGCGCTCCCGCCCCGGTGGGCACGGTCTGCGCGGCGGGCGGTGTGGTACCCGCCGGCCCCGTGCCCGCCATGGCCGTGCCCGCCATGGCCGTGCCCGCCATCGCGGTGCCCGGCACCGCCGTGCCCGCCATCGCGGTGCCCGGTCCGGTCGTCAGGTAGCCGGTCGGGGCGAACGGGGCCGGCAGGTGCGCGTCCACGTAGGCGCAGAGCACGTGCGCCGAGACCAGGTGAAGTTCCTGCACCACCTGACTGTCCGGGCAGGGCACGGCGAGCACGTCGGTGCAGGCGTCGGCGAGCGGGTTCGGCGTCGGGCCGGTCAGCGCCCAGCAGCGCATGCCGAGCTCCCGACCGGCCCGGGCCGCCCGGACCAGGTTGGCGCTGCGGCCGCTGGTGGAGAGGAGCAGCAGGACGTCGTCGGGGCGGCCGTGCGCGCGTACCTGCCGGGCGAAGACCTCGTCGAAGCCGTAGTCGTTGCCGATCGCGGTCAGCGACGAGGTCTCGGCGCAGAGCGCGATCGCCGACAGCGGGGCCCGGTCGTCGCGGAGCTTGCCGACCAGCTCGGCGGCGAGGTGCTGCGCCTCGGCGGCGCTGCCCCCGTTGCCGGCGACCAGGATCCGGCCACCGCCGGCGAGCAGCCGCGCCAGCTCGTCGCCCCAGCGGGCCAGCCGCCCGGCCTCGGCCCGGTACGGCAGCAGCGCCGTGGCGAGCCCGGCCAGGTGACTGTCCAACACCTCCAGGGGGCCGGCCACTAGGGCACCATCCTTCCGGCGACCACCCGGCTCGGCCGGCGTACCTCGCCGACGGCGGCGTAGACGGCGCCGATCTGCTCGGCGGTACGGGTCCAGGAGTACCACCGGCGGGCCCGGTCCAGCGCCGCCGCCGCGTAGCCGAACCGGCGCGCCCGGTCGGCGAGCAGTTCGCGGATGGCGGTGCCGAGCGCCTCGGGGTCGCGGGGTGGCACCAGGTCACCGGTGCGCCCCGGCGCGACCGTGTCGGTGAGCCCGCCGACGGCGGTGCCGACCACCGGCACCCCGCAGGCCATCGCCTCCAGCGGGGTGAGCCCGAACGGCTCGTACCAGGGGGCGGCGACGAGGACGTCGGCGGAGCGGTACCAGTACGGCATCTCGTCGCGCGGGACGGCGCCGATCAGGCGTACCCGGTCGGCGACCCCGACCTCGTCGGCGAGCGCGCGCAGCCGGCGGACCTGGGGATCGTCGTCGACCTCGCCGGCCGGTGGCCCGCCCACGACGACGCACTCGGCGTCCGGGACCGTCGGCATCGCCCGGATGAGATCCTGGTAGCCCTTGCGCTCCACCAGCCGGCCGACGGTGAGGATCCGGGACCGGCCCGGCACCCGGGGCACGGCCGGACCGTCGGGCGAGAAGGTCGTGTCGTTGACCCCGGAGGGGATCACCGTCACCCGGTCCTGCGGCACGCCCATCCGGACCAGTTCCCGCACCTCGTCCCGGCTCTGCGCGATGACCCGGTCGACGGCCCGGCCGAGCGCCCGCTCGTAGCCGACCCGGCGGGCCGGGCTGGTGTCCGCCGCGCCCTGGTGGCGCCGCTTGACCGTGCCGAGCGCGTGGTAGGTCAGCACCACCGGGACGCCGGTCTGCCGGCCGGCGGCTATCCCGGCCAGCCCGCTCATCCAGAAGTGTGCGTGGGCCACGTCGGGTACCCAGTCGTCCTCCCGCCAGCGCGCCACCAGCCACCGGCTGAAGTCCTTCATGTACGGCAGCAGGTCGTCCTTGGCGATCGGCTGTGGCGGCCCGGCGAGGACGTGCACCACCTCGACGCCGTCGCGCAGCCGCACGGTCCGCGGCGCGTCCGGGCTGTCCCGTCGGGTGTAGACCCGCACCTCGTGGCCGGCGTCGGCGAGCGCGGCGGAGAGTTCGGCGACGTGGGTGTTCTGGCCGCCCGCGTCCTCGCCGCCGAGCACCGCGAGCGGGCTGGCGTGCTCGGAGATCATCGCGACGCGCATAGTTCCTCCTCCAGCAACCGGTCCCAGTCGGCCAGGAACCGGTCCAGGCCGTACCGGGCCCGCGCGGCATCCCGGGCCTGCCCCCCGAGCCGTCGGGCGGTGTCGGGCTCCTCGACGAGCTGCCGGGCGGCCGCCAGCAGGGTGTCGACCCGGGTGGAGAGCACACCCGCCCCCGGTGGCACCGCCTCGACCGCCTCGGTGGCCGCGAGCACGACCACCGGCATGCCCATGGCCATCGCCTCGACGAGGCTCAGCCCGAGCGACGTCCACCGGCACAGGTGCAGGTACGCCCGCCGCCGGGCGATCTCCGCCTGCATCCGGACCTGCGGCAGGTCGTCGTGCACGGTCAACCGGTCGGCGGGCAGCCCCAGCCGGTCCGGCAGCCCGGCCACACCCATCCCGAAGACGTCGAGCGGGGCGATCTCGGCGAAGAGCGGCAGCAGGTCGGTGCCGGTCACCCGCCAGCGGCGTACCGGCTCGTTGACCACCACCGCCAGCCGGTCGAGTTCCCCCGTGTAGCGGGCGGTCGGCGCCACGATGCCGTGCTCGACAACGGCGGTCCGGGTGCCGCCGGTGTCCCAGAAGAGCGCGTTGAAGTGGGTGACGTGCGCGATCAGCAGGTCGTCGCGGTCGGCCAGCGGATGCCGGCTGTCCGGCACGTTTCCCTGCTTCGGCGTGTTGTGCTCGACGAAGATCGCCGGCAGGTCGTGGCCGATCCGCCGGCCCAGCCACTCGGCGACCAGGTCGATCTCCTCCGGACGTTGCAGGATCACCAGGTCGACGTCGGCGCCGGCCAGCTCCTCCGGGGTCGCCTCGTCCACGGTGTCCGGCCATCGGTAGGTGCGGGCCCGGCCCAGGCCGTACGGGCCACGGTCCGGGGTGACCGGGACGAGATACCGGTGCTTGCCATGCACGAAGGCGGTGGTCCAGGAGCCGTGCACGTGCCAGAGCAGGATGTTCACGGCCGGACCTCCCGGACACCGGCGAGCACGCCGCCCGCCCCCGCGGCCGGCCGGGGGCCGCCCGCCCCCGCCCCCGGCCCAGCCGCGCCCGTCGTCCCCGGGTCGACCACGTCCCTCCCCGGGTCGGCCGCGCCCGTCCTCAGGTCGGCCGCGCCCGTCCTCAGGTCGGGCGCGGCCGTCCTCGGCCCTGCCGCTGCCGCCGTCCCCCGGACGGCCGGGGTCACCGCCGAGTGGCCGAGCAGGCGGACCGCGTCGACCACCTCCTGCGGTGCGATGTCGGAGAGGCACGGATGCCCCGGCACCGGACACGTGGTGGCCCGGCTGTGCCGGCAGCCGGCGGCGGCGTCACCGAGCCGGATGGTGGGCACACGGTACGGCCCCCACTGTCCGAAGGGGACCGTCGGAGCGAAGAGGCTGACCACCGGAACGCCGAGCGCGGCGGCCAGGTGCGCCGGACCGGTGTTGCCGACGACCAGGCAGCCGGCCCGGGCGATGATCGCGGCGAGGCCGGTCAGTGTGGTCTGCCCGCCGAGGTCGATCCCGGTACGCCCGGCGACCCGCGCGGTCAGCGTCCGCTCCCCCGGGCCGCCGGTCACCACCACCCGGTGCCCCGCCCCGGTGAGCGCGGTGACGATCTCGGCGCAGCGTTCGGGCGGACAGGCGCGGGCCTGCACCGAGGATCCGGGGTGCAGCACGACGTACCCGGGATCGGGCAGGCTGCCATCGGCGGCGGCCGCGTCCGGGTCGGCCCGCAGCCGCAACACGGGCTCGTCACCGGGCGGCAGCACGAACCCGGCCGCCGCCGCCAGCGAGAGCGCCCGCTCGGCCTCGGGGATCCCCGGCGGCACCCGGTGCCGCACGTCCAAAAGGGAACCGGGATAGTCCGGGCTGATCGCCGAGATCCGGGCCACCCCGGCCATCCGCAGTACCAGGGCGAGCGGCAGCGCCGACTGGTGGAACGAGGTGAAGAGAACCGCCTCCTCGGCACCGGTGGCGGCGAGCCGGGCGGTGAGCCGGTCGACCTCGGCCCGGTCGACCGGGCCGGGCTCGGGGTCGATCCAGGGCAGCCGCCACTCGACGAGTTCGTCGACGCCGGGCAGCAGCTCGGCGGCGGCCCGGCCGCGCGGCCCGCAGAGCAGCACCACCCGGTCTGCGCCGGCCGCGACGGCCCGGATCGCCGGCCCGGTCACCAGGACGTCCCCGGCCGAGTCCGGCCGGGCCACCAGGACGCAACGGACCCGCGTGCGCCCGGGACCGGGCCGGAGGCCGGAGTCGTCCCGCGCCGACCCGGTCATCGCGGAGTTGGTCATCGCGGAGCCGGCCGGCCTGGAACCGTCCGCCGCGGAACCGGCGGGCCCGGGACTGTCGAACGCCGAGCCGTTCGGCGAGGCGGAGCGGTGGCGTCGCAGGATCAGGTCGACGGCACCGGTCAGGTCACCGGCGACCGTGGGGGCGGCGGCGACCTCCTCCGGCCGGGTCTGCGCGGTCGGCACCAGGATGCCGCTCGCCCCTGCCGCGCCGGCCGCGGTCATGTCGGCGCCGATGTCACCGACCAGCACGCAGCGGCCGGGCTCGGTGCCGAGCGCGCGGGCCGCATCCCAGACCATGCCCGGAGCCGGCTTGCGGCACCGGCAGCCGGCCCCGCCCGGCGGGGGTTCGGCGTGCGGGCAGACCTGCCAGGTGTCGAAGGGGCCCAGAAGCTCGTCGACCCGGGCATTGACCCGGGCCACGTCGGCGGAACTGAACCGGCCACGGGCCACCCCGGACTGGTTCGTCACCACCCCCAACCGGAGACCGGCGGCCCGGAGCCGGTCGAGCGCCTTCCGGGCGCCCGGCAGCGGTCGGACCAGCGCCGGGTCCCCGTTGTACGGCACGTCGTGCACCAGGGTGCCGTCCCGGTCGAAGAGCACCGCGTCGAAGAGACCGCTGCCGGCCCACGCACCGTCCGGGCCACCGTGCGGTGCCCCTGACCTGCACTGATGCGGGTCGACCCGGTCGTTGCGCACGGCCGGCGGGTTCCCGGGGGCAGGAGAAGTAAACATCAATTCCACCCGGGCGGGCGGGCGCGCCGGACCGGCCCGAAGGCGTCGGTCGCCGGTACGCATACCCCGGCCGCGTCCCCGCTATCCAGAACCGAACCGTTACCCGGCGGTCCCGCCACCCAGAACCGAACCGTTACCCGGCGGTCCCGCTATCCAGAGCCGAACCGTTACCCGGCCGTCGAAGCCGGTTCTTCCGCCCGACGAACCGCATTCGCCCAGGTGCCGGCCGGTTTGGCCCCTCCAGCCCGTGTTACGCCCCGCGCGTTGCGTCACGTTAGGCTTTGCCCCTGACCGCTGTCGGCCAACCGAGGATGCCCGATGATCGAACCCGTACAGCTGCCTGCTCCCTGGCGGGACGCGCACCTGACCGTCGTCGTCCCCACCTACAACGAGGCGGGAAATCTTCCGGTGCTGGTCGAGCGGCTACTCGCCCTGCCACTACCCGGGCTGCGCATCCTCGTCGTCGACGACAACTCGCCGGACGGCACCGGCGAGGTGGCGGACAAGCTGGCGATCGAGCACCCGGAGCGGATCGAGGTCGTGCACCGGGCCGGCAAGGAGGGCCTGGGGCGGGCGTACGTCGACGGGATCGGCCGGGCCCTGGCGGCCGGCGCCGAATATGTCGCGCAGATGGACGCGGACCTCTCGCACCCGCCGGAGGCGCTGCCCGGGATGCTCGGCTCGCTGCTCTCCACCCAGGCCGGTGTGGTGATCGGCTCGCGTTACGTTCCGGGTGGGCAGCTCGACGAGGCGTGGCCGCTCTACCGGCGGGCGCTCAGCGGATGGGCCAACTTCTACGTGCACACCCTGCTCCAGGTGCGGATCCGGGACCTCACCGCCGGGTTCAAGATCTGGCGGGCCGAGGCGTTGCACGACATCGGCCTGCACCGGGTGCAGTCCAACGGTTACAGCTTCCAGGTCGAGATGCACTACCTGGCCACCAAGCTCGGCCACACCATCCTGGAGGTGCCGATCCGGTTCCAGGAGCGCCTGGACGGCGACTCGAAGATGACCACGGGGACGAAGATCGAAAGTGCCCTGATGCCGTTCAGACTGCGCGGCCGGCACCGCAACATCGTCCGGTCCGGCGAGACCGAGCAGCCCGGTGAGACCGACCGGCCCGAGGAGGCCGCCGGTCGGGCGTAGCTGGCCCAGGGCGGGCGGCGGTGTCGACCGACCCGGCGACGCCGTGGCGCGCCCCCGACGTCGGGGTCAGGCGTAGATGGCCCGGTGTGCGCCGGCAACGACGGCGGCGTACGCCCGGCCGGTCACGGCGCGGTCCCGGGCCAGCGCGGCCCGGGCGGCGTTCGCGCCGGGCCCGCCGTGCACCCCGCCACCGGGGTGCGCGGAGGCGCCCGCCAGGAAGAGTCGGTCGACCGGGGTGTCCGCCCGGCCGAGCCCGGGCACCGGGCGCAGGAAGAGCTGCTGGTACGCGGCGGAGCTGCCGCCGCCGACCGCGCCGCCGACCAGGCTCGGATCCCCCGCCGCCAACTCGGCGGGCCCGGCCACGTGCCGGGCCCGGACCAGGGCGCCGAAGCCGGGCGCCGCCCTCTCCAGCACCGCCTCCATCCGCTCGACCTGCGTGCCGACCTGCTCGGCCCGCCAGTCCCGGCGGAACGGGAGATGGGTGTAGGCCCAGAACGACTCGGTGCCGGCCGGCGAGCGGCCCGGATCCGCCACCGTCAACTGCCCGGCCAGCAGGAACGGCTCGGTCGGCACCTCGCCCCGCTGCAGATCCGTCGCGTACCGGGCGAGGCCGGCGAGGTCGCCGCCGAGGTGCACGGTGCCGGCACCGGCCACCGCCTGCTCCCGCCAGGGCACCGGCCCGGCCAGCGCCCAGTCCACTTTGACCGTGGAGCCGTCCCAGCGGAAGTGCGCCAGGTCGGCGACCAGCCGGGGTGGCAGCCGGTCGGCACCGACCAGGTCGAGGAGGAGCGCCGGTGCCGGCACGTCCGCCAGCACCGCGCGACGGGCCCGCCACAGCCGGCCATCGGCCGAGCGCACCCCCACGGCCCGGTTGCGGGCCACCAGTACCCGCTCGACCGGGGTGTGCCGGTGCAGCCGGCCACCCCGGTCCCGTAACCGGGCCACCAGGGCGTCGGTGATCCGCTGCGCCCCGCCGACCGGCACCGGCCAGCCCACCTGCTGCCCCAGCATGGCCAGCAGCCAGCCGTAGACGCCGGAACCCGGCTCGTCCGGGGCGAGGTCGGTGTGCAGCGCACAGCCGGTGAGCAGCGCCGGGGCGCCCGTGCCGGTGAAGAGTTCGGCGCCGAGCCGGGCGCTGGGCAGCACCAGGCGACGGGCCAGTCGCAGCAGCCCGGCCGTGCGCAGCCGGCGGGCGAGCGCAAGCCCGCCGCGTACCGGTGGGAAGGGGCTGAAGAGCGCGTCGAGCAGGGGCGCCGAGATCTGCCGCCACTGCGCGTACGCGTCGAGCCAGCGCTCGCCGTCCCCTGCGCCGAACCGCTCCACGGAGGCCGCGGTGACCCCGGGATCGCGGTTGAGCAGCACCGCCCGGTCGTCCGGGAACAGGTGCGCCAGCACGTCCGGGGCGTGCCGCCAGGACAACCCGTAGCCGTCCAGCCGCAGCCGGCGCAGCACCGGTGAGGCGTAGCCGAGCGGATAGAAGGAACTGTAGAGGTCGCTCAGGTAGCCCGGAGCGGTCACCTCGGCCGACCTGACCGCTCCGCCCGGCTCCCCGGTCGCCTCCAGCACCAGGACGTCCCAGCCGGCGTCGGCGAGCAGGTTCGCGGCGACCAGGCCGTTGTGCCCCGCACCGACCACGACGGCGTCGGCGGTCTCCACCACCCCCATCACCCGTGCACGGTAGCAAGGAAGGGCCCCCGCTTATCGTTTTCTGTGGTAGCGGGGGCCCTTCCTAACACCTCTGCGGACGGAGAGTTTGGACCTCCCGGACCGGGGCAAACTGCGCTCCATGTATCAGATCCAGCAGCTCATCGCCGGGGTGTGGGACGGTGGCGGCGACGCCGGGTGGCTCAACGTGGTGGATCCGGCCGACGGCAGCCCGGTCAGCCGGGTCCCGGTGGCGGCCGAGGCGGAGGTGGACGCGGCGGTCAAGGCGGCCCGCGCGGCGGCGCCGCGGTGGGCCCGGACCGCGCCGTCCGAGCGGGCGGCGGCGATGCGCCGGGCGGCGGACGCGATCGAGGCGGTCGCCGACCGGCTGGCCGAGGCGGAGACCGCCGAGATGGGCCGGCCGCTCGACGCGGCCCGCAGCGGCGTGCAGGCGGGCGTGTCGACGCTGCGCCAGTACGCCGAACTCGCGCCGCTGGGCGGCGGCCGCACCCTGGGCGGTGACGCCGACGCGATCGACCTGATGGTGCCGCAGCCGCGCGGCGTGGTCGCGGTCATCACCCCGTGGAATGATCCGGTCGCGGTCTCCTGCGGCCTGCTCGGCGCGGCCCTGGCCACCGGCAACACCGTCGTCTACAAGCCGAGCGAGCGGAGCACCGCCAGCGGTTTCCTGCTCGCCCGGCTCCTCGACGAACACCTGCCCTCGGGGGTGCTGTCGCTGCTGACCGGCGACGGGCGGGTCGGCGCGGCACTGTCCGGGCAGGAGGTCGACGTGGTCGCGCACGTCGGTTCGACCGCCACCGGCCGGTCGATCGCCGCGGCCTGCGCCCGGTCCGGTGCCAAGGCCCTGCTGGAGAACGGCGGCAGCGACCCGCTGATCGTCGACGACGACGTCGATCCACGCTGGGCCGCCGCGCAGGCCGCGATCGGCGCGTTCGCCAACGCGGGTCAGCTCTGCGTGGCGGTCGAGCGGATCTACGTACTCCGCTCCATCGCGACCCGGTTCCTCGGCGCGCTGGTGCAGCGGGCCGAGGCGCTGCGGTCGGGGCCGGGGCGGGACCCGCGCAGCGAACTCGGGCCGCTGGTCGACCGGCGGCACCGGGATCACGTGCACGGCCAGGTCGAGACGGCGATCGCGGACGGCGCCACCCTGCTCACCGGCGGTAGGGTGCCGGAGGGGCCGGGTGCCTTCTACCCCCCGACCGTGCTCGCCGAGTGCACCGACCAGATGGCGGTGATGCGGGAGGAGACCTTCGGGCCGGTGGCCCCGGTGATGGTGGTGGAGTCCTTCGACGAGGCGTTGTCGAGGGCGTCCCACTCGCCGTACGGGTTGGCGGCGACGGTGCTCACCGCGTCCATGGGCCACGCGCAGCGGGCCTGGCGGGAGCTGCCGGTCGGGACCGTGAAGATCAATGCCGTCTTCGGTGGCGCGCCGGGTGGTGCCGCCGAGCCCCGCGCCGGCAGCGGCCAGGGTTTCGGGTACGGGCCGGAGCTGCTGGACGAGCTGACCGTCACCAAGGCGGTGCACATCGAGGGGCCGGGCGGGGAGGGCAACCGATGGTGAGCCGGCGCCCTCGGCCCGCACGACACCGGCCCGCACGACACCGGCCCGCACGTCGCCACCCCGCACGTGCGCGACGCCCGGTCAGCCGCGTCCGCGGCGCTTCTCCCTCCCGCGACTCTCCTTCTCCCGACTCTCCTTCTCCCGACTCTCCTTCTCCCGACCGCGTGCCGTGCCGGTCTTCCGGTTGTTCGCCTTCTGGATCGCGCTGACCAGTTCGGCCTTGGTCATCCGGGAGCGTCCCGGCACGTCCAGCCGCCTGGCCACCTCCATCAGGTGTCCCTTCGGGGCGTTGGCGTCCACACCACCGGCGGTGGGTGCGCGCCGCGCGGGCCCGCCGCCGGCCGCCTGCTCGTCGCTGGGGCCCCTGCGCCCCTTCGGCTCCCAGTGGTCGCCGACCTTCTCGAACGAGTGCTTGAGTGCGGCGAACGCGGTCCGGTGCGACCGTTGGCCCTCGCCGTACGTCTCGACCGCCGAATCATGGGTCTTCGCCCAGGTGTCCTGGGCCTTCCGGGGCGAGCGTCTCAGGGTGCTCGGCAGAACCTCGCGTCCGGGCATGATCTTCCCTCCTCGGGGTCGTCGTCTTCCACCGACCCGGTTTCCCGCACCGTCGCCGGCAAACCCGACCTGGTGTTTGTCCAGATCCGGCGCTGGGTACCGGGCCGAGCACGGCCGGCAGGCAGCGTCACGGGGCCGGCAGGCAGCGTCACGGGGGTCCGCGCAGCACGAGAGAGCCAGCACCTAGGAGCCGGCGGCATCACGGAAGCCAGCACGACGAGGGGGCCAGAGCATGGCGTCAACCACGGAACCGGCCCCGGCGGTACGTGACCGGCACGGGGACCTCCCCGGCCGGCTGCGCCAGTTGAGCTGGACGACCTGGCGGGGCGTACTTGTCCGCAGTGGTCAGAACTTCATGAAGGACAACTGCGCCGACTGGGCCGCCGCGCTGACCTACTACGCGGTGCTGGCGGTGTTCCCGTCGGCGATCGTGATCGTCGCGCTGGTCGGTCTGGTCTCGAACGGCGAGGACACCATCGACACGATCGCCGGCCTCGCCAGGGACGTCGGCGCCGGCTCGGTCGTGGCGAACGACGCGGTGCTGAACGTGCTGCGGGACGTCGTCGACAACCAGGGGTCGGCGAAGGTGCTGTTGAGCTTCGGTCTGGTGGCGGCACTCTGGTCGGCTTCCGGCTACGTTGGGGCGTTCACCCGGGCCTCCAACGCGATATACGGCGTTGCCGAGGGTCGGCCGTTCTATCTGCTGCGTCCGCTGCAGCTCGGGTTGACCGCGATCGCGCTGGTCCTGCTCGCGGTGGTGGCCACCGGGCTGATCGTGAGCGGCCCGGTCACCGACGCGGTCGGTAACGCACTCTCCATCGGAGACGCGCCCCGGACCGCCTGGTCGATCGCCAAGTGGCCGGTCCTGGTGGCGATCATGATGCTGCTGCTGTCGATGCTGTTCTGGATCGCGCCGAACGTCCGGCAGCCCCGGTTCCGCTGGCTGACGGTCGGCGGCGCGGTCACCCTCGCCTCCTGGGCCGTCGTCTCGGTGGCTTTCGGCTTCTACGTCGCCCGATTCGGGTTGGATTCCTACAACGTGACGTATGGGAGCCTCGGCGCGGCCATCGCCACGCTGGTCTGGCTCTACCTCTCGAACTGTGCGGTGATGCTCGGCGTCGAGATCAACTCCGAGGTGCAACGCGGCCGAGCGCTCCAGGGCGGTGCCGAGCCGCCGGTGGAGCCGGCCCTGCCACCCAAGGCACCGGCGGACTGATCACGCCACCCATGCCCCGGGGCCGCTGCCCGGCTTCCCGATGTCGTTTAGCGCGGGCCCCCTCGGGTAGCGGATCAGGTATGGAACGTGGGAACAGCAAGCACGGCCCCCGGCTGGACGAGGAGATGGGCCGGGAGGTGAAGGGCACGGTGCAGGGCGCCGCCGGCGGTCGCGCGGAGGAGTGGCGCAACCCGGAGCCGGCCGGCGAGGACCAGCCCGGCCTCACCCGCGCGCCGAGCAACGACACCCGGTCCGGTGCGCCGCAGGGCATGACCTCGGAAGAGGTCGAGCAGCGGAGCCGGCTGGGCCGGTTCATTCCGCTCTCGGCCCTGCCCGGTGACCGGGAGAGCCTCCGCCGCAGCGCCGAGGAGAACGAGGCGCCGGACGACATCCTCGCCCAACTGGACCGCCTACCGTCTGGCGACCGGTTCCAGACCGTCTCCGAGGTGTGGGCCGCGCTGGGCCACGCCAACGAGACCCAGCGCTGGTAACGGCCCCCGAACCCAGCAGCACAGCAACCCCAGCAGCACAGCAACCGAGCCCACAGATCCAGACCGACAGACAAGGAGGATGCCGGATGAGTGGCGTGACCAAGTCCGTCGACGTTGCGGTGCCGATCCGGACCGCGTACGACCAGTGGACCCAGTTCGAGCAGTTTCCGGAGTTCATGGAGGGCGTCCAGGAGGTCCGGCAGGTGTCGGACACGATGACGCACTGGAAGGTCGAGATCGGCGGGGTGAACCGCGAGTTCGACGCCAGGATCACCGAACAGCTGCCCGACGAACGGGTCGCCTGGACCTCGACGGACGGCACCCGGCAGGCCGGCGTGGTGACCTTCCACCGGCTCGACGAGAACCACACGCGGGTCACCGCACAGATGGAGTTCGAGCCGCAGGGAATGACCGAGAAGGCCGGCGACAAGCTCGGCATGGTGGACCGGCGGGTCGCCGGTGACCTGGACCGGTTCAAGCAGTTCATCGAGCGGCGCGGCGCCGAGACCGGCGCCTGGCGCGGCGCGGTCTCCCGGCCGCAGCCGTAACGCTCTCGGGTTCGACCGATCGGCGGTGGCCGCCGGGTGGGTTTCCCGCCTGGCGGCCACCGCCATCTCGACGACGGGTGGATCGGCTACGGGTGGATCGGCTCCGGGTGGATCGGCTACGGGTGGATCGGCGGCGTTTGCCGCTCGGGTGGGCCGGGTAGGGCGACGGCATGACCGACAGCGAAGAGCACGTCTGGCGGGACGAGGAGCGGCTACCCCTCACCGAGCTGGAGAGGGCGATGGGCGCTTCGACGCCCGACGGGCAGGTCGACGACGTGACCGGCAACGAGGCGGGTGCGGAGTCGGCGTTCGGCCACGGCGCAGAGCCGGACGACCCGGACATGATGCCGTACGACGAGGAGCGGGCCGAGCAGATGAGCGACGACCAGCGCCGCTTCCGGCCGTCGACCACCGGCCGCACCGGACCGCACTGAGCGAGGCGACCGCCCGGTGCCGCACTGCTTGAGAGCGGCGGACCGTCCAGGCCCGGATCGGCGGGCGGGCGAGGTCAGCCGTCCTGCGCGGGACGCCGGGCCGCCCGCCGGTTGGAGGCCCAGTAGAGGGCCAGCATGGTCAGGGAGAGCAGCAGGAGCGCGGGCCCGAGCACCGCGACCGAGACACGGCCGATCAGCAGTCCCAGTGCGGCGGGGATGAGCGCGCCCCCCAGCCCGGACGCACCGATCTGCAACCCGATCGTCCGGTCCGCATGCCGCCGCCCCACCCGGTCGGCCGTGCTGAGGGTCAACAGCGGGAAGACCGCCGCCGCGCCGAACCCGACGACCGCGAGGCCGAGCACGGCCAGCCAGCCCGGACCGGGCAGCGCGACGAGGGCGGAACCGGCCGCCATCCCGTACATGCTGCCGAGCAGCACCGTCCGGCTGCCCAGCCGCTCGGCGACCAGGCCCTGCACCACCCGGCCGGCGAAGAGGCTCCCCCAGTAGATCGACACGCAGAGGCCGGCGACGGTGGCGCTCAGTCCCCGGTCCTCGGTGAGCAGCAGAAAGGCCCAGAGCCCGGCGGCGACCTCGATCCCCACGTAGACCGCGAAGGTCAGGGCGCCGAACCAGACCGCAGGCAGGGCCAGGGTGGCGCCGATCCGCACCGGCCCGGCCGGCGCCGCCGGCCCGCCGTCCGGATCGGGTCGGCCGGGCACCGCCGGCCGCTGCCAGGCCCGGACGGTGAGGATGAAGGCCAGCGCCAGCACGGCCTGGGCGGTCGCCACGACGCCGTACCCCCAGCGCCAGCCCAGCCCGTAGCCGAGCACCGTCGTCATCACCAGCGGCCCGATGGCGACACCGAGCCCGAAGCAGGCGTGAATCCAGTTCATCTGCCGCGGTCCGAACGCACCCGCGGCGTACGCGTTCAACCCCGCGTCGATCGCGCCCGAGCCGAGCCCCAGCAGCAGCGCACAACCGATCATCATCGGCAGCCCTGGTGAGCTGGCGTAGCCGGTCAACGCCAGGCTGGCCAGCGCGGTGCTCCCGGCCAGCAGCCAGCCGACGCCCAGCCGGGCGATGCTGAACCCGGCCAGCACGCTGGAGACGAGGTAGCCGGCCGTACCCGAGGTGAGCAGCAGCCCGACCGCCTCGGTGCGTACCGTCAGGTCGGTGCTGATGAACGGCCAGCCGACGCCGAGCAGGCCGTCGGGGAGGCCGAGACTGACGAAGGCCAGGTAGGCCAGGACGAGGACGGTGACCCCGGTCCTGACCCGCGAGGGAGTGGACACGACCGTCGATCATGCCGGACGGGACCGACGACCGACCACCAGAGGTGCCACAGAGCCGGATCAAGCGGGCAGGTGCCTCGAATTCGTCCGAACGGGGGACGGCGATCGGCGTCCGCCAGGGCAGAATTTCGGGATGCGTCAGGCTCCTGGTTTCCTCTCCATCCGTCAGCGTCGGTTCGCGTGGCTGGCCTTCCTGCTCACCGCGGTGCAGGCGCCGGTCTCCGCCCGCCTGGTCGACGACGGCTCGTGGTTGTTCAGCCTCTGCGTGTCGCTGATGGTCGCCACCGTGATCCTCGCCGACGATGCGATGCGGCGCCGTCCAGTGGACGCCGGCTCGATCGAGTAGCCCCACCTTCACCGGCGCGCGCGACGCCGGAACCCGGAGACGAGCGCGCCGGAACCCGGAGGCGAGGCGTCGGGAGCCCACGGGCGAGGCACCGGGAGGCCGCGGGCGAGGTGTCGGCGGCCCGCCTCCGGGGTCCTCCGCCCCGGGCGGATCCGGTGACCATCCAAACCCACCCAGCCCCGGCATGCTGGGCATTCGCGGCCTGGCCGAGCGAGCGGATTCGTCGGCTCCGGTTAGGCTGCTGACATGCCAGGCACGGTCGGGCGGGTGCCCGCTCCCCCCTCCACCGTGGCCGGTGCGCTGCCGACTCCGGGTCCCGCGGTCGGCCCACCGGCCGACCGCGGCTGGCCGGAAACCCCGCTGGGGCCGCCCGACCACTGGGACCCGGCGCTGCGGGCGGTGGTGGATCTGGTCTTCTCCGCCCCGATGCCGATGGCCCTGGCCTACGGTGCGCAGCTCGCGCTGATCTACAACGACGACTTCGCCGAGCTGATCGCGGCCCGGCATCCCGACGCGTTCGGTCGGCCGGCCGCCGAGGTGTTCGCCGAGGTGTGGGACGTCCCCGGCGTCGGCGACGTGATCGAACGGGTCTACCGGACCGGCGAGCCGTTCCTGGAGCAGGAGGGCACGCTGCCGCTGGTCGGCGACGGGCCCGGCCCGGCCGACCACTCGGTCTTCATCCGCGGCTACTCCCCGGTCCGGGACTCCACCGGCAGCGTCATCGGAGTGCTCACGGTGGCCGCCGAGGCATCCCAGGTGACCCGGCGCCTGCAGAATCTCAGCGAGCTGGCCTCGGCCCTGGCCGGGACGCTGACCCTCGACGACGTCGCCCGGGTGACGCTGCGCAGCGCCGTCTCGACGTTCGGCGCCGACCAGGTCGAGTTCGGGGTGGACGACGGCGCGGGGTGGCGACTGGTCCGGCGGATCCGCGGCGACGTGCTGGACGAGGCCGACGAGCGGCTGCCGCCGCTGTGGCGCCGGCACGCGGCCGACTCCCCCGCGCCGCTGGTGGTGACCGCCGGCAGCGGTACGCCGAGCTTCGCCGGCGACGGCCAGCCGCTGCTGCGCAGCGCCGTCGACCGGCACGACGAGAAGATCCGGGCCCTGGCCGCCCTGCCGCTGCGTACGGCGACGCTGCGCGGCGGGCTGACCGTCGGCTACCGGCAGCCGCACTTCTGGCCACCGGCCGAGCGCGCCCTGCTGGCCGCCTCGGCGGAGTTGGTGGCCCAGGCCGCCGAGCGGGCCCGCCGGTTCGAGACCCAGCACGGCACGGCGCAACTGCTGCAACGCAGCATGCTGCCGGAGCACCTGCCGGACCTGCCACTGCTGCGGATCGCCGCCCGCTACGACGCCGGAGTCGACGGAAACGCCGCCGGCGGTGACTTCTACGACGCCTTCGCGCTGCCGGACGGCCGGCTGGCGGTGGTCCTCGGCGACGTGGCAGGCCACGACGTGCAGGCCGCCGCGCTGATGGGGCAGGTCCGGGCGGCACTGCGGGCGCTCGCGCTGAGCGACCCCGATCCGGTGCCGGTGCTCGCCGGCCTTGACCGGTTGGTGGCGAGCCTGAGCGCGGAGGCGCGCAGCGAAGAGCTCTTCGTCACCGTGGTCTACGGGCTGATCGAGCCGGAAACGGAACGGTTGACCCTGGCCAGTGCCGGGCATCCCCCGCCGCTGATCCGGCGCGGCTCCCCCGGCCAGCCGGGCACCGCCCGGTATGTCGACGTACCGCCCGGGGTGCCGCTCGGGCTCCACGGCCTGCGGTCGGCGGTCAGCGTGGAGTTTCCGCCGGGCGACACCCTGCTGCTCTTCAGCGACGGCGTGGTGGAGCGCCGGCAGCGGAGCCTGACGGACGGCTTCGCGGCGCTCGCCGGCACGGTGGCGGGGTCGGCCACCGGTGACCCGCGTACGCTCTGCGCGCTCGCCACCGGCGCGGTGCCGGGGAGTACCGAGGACGACGTCGCCGTGCTCGCGGTCGAACACGCGAGTACGCCGAGCCGCTCGGCCGGCATGGAGGTCCCGGCGGAGCCGACCGCCCCGGGCCGGGTACGGCACTGGATGACCGCGCAACTCAACCTCTGGGGCGTGCCCGAGCAGGTGGTCGGTGCGGCGGTGCTCTGCACCAGCGAGCTGACCACCAACGCGCTGCTGCACGCCGGCACCGCCGCCCGGGTGGAGATCGACCTCAGTCCGGAGCGGTTGCTGGTCTCGGTCGCCGACAGCGGCACCCGGGGCGCGGTGGCTCCGGCCCGGACCGAGAAGCTCAGCAGCCGGGGCCGGGGTCTCGGGCTGATCGAGCAGCTCAGCGACGCCTGGGGGACCGACCCGACGGTACGCGGCTCGACGGTCTGGTTCGAGATGATGATCCCGGCCAGGGCCGGCGCCGACGAGCAGCCGGAGACCTGAGCGCGTCCTGACAGGCGTGCGGATCCTCCCGGCGGGGAAAGTGTGCCGGGGTGGATCTCTCAGACACCGCGTACGCGTTGATCGGTATTGGTGCCCTGCTCGCCGGCATCCTTCCCCGGGTGCTGGAGCGCCGGCCGCTCTCCATGCCGATCGCCTTTCTCGGCCTCGGCATGGTCGTCTTCCTCCTCCCGCTCGGGCTGCCCGAGCCGAGTCCGTTGGCGTATGCCGGGATCACCACCCAGCTCACCGAGATCGGGGTGATCGTGGCCCTGATGGGCGCCGGTCTGAAGATCGACCGTCCGTTCGGGCGGCGGCGCTGGTCGTCGACGTGGCGGCTGCTCGCCGTCGCCATGCCGCTCTGCATCGCGGCGGTGGCCGTACTCGGCGGATGGTGGCTGGGATTGGCGCCGGCCGCCGCGCTGCTGCTGGCCGCCGTGCTGGCCCCGACGGATCCGGTGCTCGCCTCGGACGTGCAGGTCGGCGAGCCGACCGACGTCGAGGATTCCGAGGACGAGGTACGGTTCGCGCTGACCTCGGAGGCGGGGCTGAACGACGGTCTCGCGTTTCCCTTCGTCTACGCCGCCATCGCCATCGCCGGCGTCGGGTTGGCGCCCGGGGACTGGCTGGCGGAGTGGCTGACCGTCGACGTCGGCTACCGGATCGTGCTCGGCGTGGCCGGTGGGGTGCTGGTGGGCTGGCTGCTGGGCAAGCTCTTCTTCCGGGTCCGCTCCGAGCAGCTGCGGCTGGCCCGGCACTCGGAGGGCTTTCTGGCGCTCGCCGCCACCTTCCTCTCGTACGGCCTGGTGGAACTCGTCGGCGGGTACGGCTTCCTCGCGGTCTTCGCGACCGCCCGGGCGATCCGGGCGGCGGAACGGTCGCACGAGTACCACCAGGTGCTGCACAACTTCGCCGAGCAGGTGGAGCGGCTGCTCACCGTGCTGCTGTTGCTGCTGCTCGGCGGCGCGGTGGTCACCGGGATGCTGGCCCCGCTGACCTGGCCCGCGGTGGTGGTGGCGCTGGCGCTGATCTTCGTCATCCGGCCGCTGACCGGCCGCCTCGCCCTGATCGGGGCGCCGGGTCGGCCGGCCGAACACTGGGTCATCGCGCTCTTCGGCATCCGGGGCGTCGGCACGTTCTACTACCTCGGGTACGCCACCACGCACGCCTACTTCCCCGGGACCGACCTGCTCTGGGCCACGGCCGGTCTGGCGGTGGTGGTGTCGGTGGTGGTGCACGGTGTGGCGGCCACACCGGTGATGCAGTTCCTGGACCGGCGGCTGGACCGCACCGGCGCCCCGGATCCGGACGACGATTCCGCAGACGACGGCGATTCGGCAGGGGACGACGATTCGGCAGGGGACGGCGATTCGGCAGGGCTGGAGACGCGGGGGGCGGCGGCACCGGACGGGCCGGCCCGGGTCTGACCCCAGCCGGGCCGGATCATCTCCCGGCGGTGGGCGCGACGGGGCCCGCCGCCGGCCCCGCCCTCCGGTGCATGTGCAGTCGGACCGTGGTCGAGGTGGCGTCGGTGTGCACCTGGACCAGGTCACAGAGGTAGTTGACGAGCAACAGACCGCGCCCGGTGTCGCTGACCGGCGACGGCGGAAGACGGCCGGCGAGCCGGTCGGTGAGCACGCTGGAGCCGATGATCTCGCAGATCAGCCCCTCCTCGTCCGCCCAGACCCGGGCCGCCGCGGGCCCGCCGGAGTGCACCACCGCGTTGGTGGCTATCTCGTTCGCGGCGACCCGCAGGTCGTCGATCCGGTCACGGTCGAGGCCGGCCTCGTGGGCCAGCGCGGCGACCATAGCGCGCATCCCGGAGAGCCCGGCGGCCTCGAAGAAGAGCGTCGAGGCCGAGGGCGGCGGCGGCGGAAAGGGCCGGTTGAAGGCGTCGACCACAGTCTCCGGCCGGCCGTACCCGGCGCTGGGCTGCCGGTCGCCGCACCGGATCAGGTACGGGTGGGTGCTCGCCGCGTCGGCGATGGCATCGACGTCCAGCCGCGCGGAGTCGTACGGGCAGAGGATGCTGATCGCCCGGTCGGCGAGGGCGATGTTGGTCAGCGCCTCGTGTTGTACGCACCCGGGGTAGGCCAGCGCCGACCGGCCGGGCCAGACCGGTTCGCCGACGACGCGGACCCGGGTGGGGGTGTGCTCGTCGACGAAGGCGTGCAGCACACCCGGGATGATCCACCCCGGGTTGCGCCCCTCCCGGGCCATGTCGACGAAACGCAGCTCGCTACCGCCGCCGAGGGCCGCCCGCAGCAGGTCGAGCCGGGTTCCGGGTACCGCGATCAGGACCGGTTCGCCGACGCCGAGACCGGCTTCCACGAAGGACCGGATGCCGGTGACGTAGTCGTCGTCGCTCCGGTAGAAGAGCGCGTCGTGCCGCAGCGATCCAGCCTCCGGCCAGGCGGCTGATTCCCATGTCATAGTCCGCCGGCCACCCCTGACGCGTCCACCCGCACCTCCGACCGGCAGCCTACGTGGCGCTGGCAACATGTCGCCACGGAGAGTCAGGGCGGCCCGACCGGTCAGCGCGACGACCAACCGGTCGGCGACGGATCGGGCCGCGGCCGAGACGCACCGGGCCGCGGACACGCCGGAGCGGGCCGCGACGCGCCGGACGGACACGTCGGTGACCTGCGATGATGGCCGGCAACGGAAACCGGGGCTTCACACGGACGCAACATGGCCTTACCGTGGTCGATGTCTATGGGAGCGCTTCCAGCGATGCCCCTCGATCTCCCACCGTCCCGAAGGGAGTACCGCATGCACCTCAGACCCGCGCTCGCCGCGGCCGGTGCCGTCGCCGTCACGGCACTCGCCGCGACGACAGCGGTCGGTGTCGGCCTGTTGAATCCCACCCCGGCCATGGCGGCCGACTCGGCATTTTACGTCGACCCGGACACCAGCGCCGCACGTTGGGTCGCCGCCAACCCCAACGACTCGCGGACCGCCGTCATCCGGGACCGGATCGCCGGTGTCCCACAGGGCCGGTGGTTCACCCAGAACAACCCCGGCACCGTACGCGGTCAGGTCGACGCCTTCGTCGGTGCCGCCGCGGCGGCCGGCAAGATCCCGATCCTGGTGGTCTACAACATTCCCAACCGGGACTGCAGCGGCGCCAGCAGCGGCGGCCTGCCCAACCACACCGCCTACCGGCAGTGGGTCGACCAGGTGGCCGGCGGCCTGAACGGTCGACCCGCCAGCATCATCCTCGAACCCGACGTGCTGGCGCTGATGTCGGACTGCATGAGTTCCTCGCAGCAGGCCGAGACGCAGGCCTCGATGGCGTACGCCGGCCGGGCCTTCAAGGCGGCATCCAGCCAGGCCCGGGTCTATTTCGACGCGGCGCACTCCGCCTGGCTGAGCCCGTCGGCCATGGCCTCCCGGCTGGTCGCGGCGGAGATCGCGAACAGCGCCGACGGGATCTCGGTCAACGTCTCCAACTACCGCACCACGGCCGAGTCCGTCACCTACGCCAAGGCGGTCGTCGCGGCGACCGGCGCGCCCAACCTGAAGATCGTGGTCGACACCAGCCGGAACGGCAACGGCCCCGACCCCCGGGGCGAGTGGTGCGACCCGGCGGGACGGGCGATCGGCACCGCCAGCACCACCGAGACCGGCGACCCGGCGGTGGACGCGTTCCTCTGGATCAAGCTGCCGGGCGAGGCCGACGGCTGCATCGCCGGAGCCGGCCAGTTCGTCCCGCAGCGGGCGTACGACCTGGCGATCGCCGCCCCCAACCCGCCCACGGGCCCGCCGACCACCCGGCCGCCGACGACGGCACCACCCACCGTGCCGCCGACCACCCCACCACCGACCACCGTGCCGCCGACCACCCCGCCGCCCACGACCCCACCGGCCGGCGGTAGCTGCCGGGTGAGCTACAGCGCCAACTCCTGGAGCGGCGGCTTCACCGCCGACATCCGGGTGACGAACAACGGTCCGGCCATCAACGGCTGGACCCTCACCTTCACCGTCGGCTCGAACGTGCGGCTCAGCAACGGCTGGAGCGGCGTGTGGAGCCAGTCCGGCACCCAGATAACCGTCGGCAACGCGGCCTGGAACGGCTCGCTGCCCACCGGCGGCACCGCCAGCGTCGGCTTCCAGGGCACCTACAGCGGCACCCTCTCCGCGCCGACCGGCTACACCCTGAACGGCAACGCCTGCACCACGAGCTGACGCCTCGTCCTCCGGCCGGGTCGCCGTCCCGCCTCGCGCGGGCGGCGGCCCGGCCATCCGGACGGATCGTCCCTGCCCCGGCCGGCAGGCCGCTCCCCGCCAGCGGCCCGGCCGCACGATCGGAATGGTGGTGACGAGATGATGGTCGCCGGACAGCGGCAGCGACCGGTTGGCCAACTGCTACGCGGGTGGCGGGAGCGGCGGCGGCTGAGCCAGCTCGAGCTCGCGATCCTGGCGGAGATCTCCACCCGCCATCTCAGCTTCGTGGAGACCGGCCGGGCGATGCCGAGCCGCGACATGGTGCTCCGGCTCGCCGAGCAGCTCGACGTACCGCTGCGCGAGCGCAACCAGCTCCTGCTGGCCGCCGGATATGCTCCGATCTATCCCCGTACGCCGCTGGACTCCCCGGCGCTGGCCCCGGTCCGCACGGCGGTCCGGCAGGTCCTCGCCGCCCACCAGCCCTACCCGGCCGTCGCCGTCGACCGGGCCTGGTGTGTGGTCGAGGCGAACGCCAGCATCGGCCTGTTCACCGCGGGCGTGGCCGCGCCCCTGCTCGCCCCGCCGATCAACGCCCTCCGGCTGGCCCTGCATCCGGCCGGGATGGCCGCCCGGATCGTCAACCTCGGCGAGTGGCGCGCCCACCTGCTCGGCCGGCTCCGCCGGCAGGTCGCGCAGAGCGGGGACTCCGAGCTGGCCGACCTCTACGACGAGCTTCGGGCGTACCCCTGCGACCAGCCGGAGCCGGAGGTGGAGATCCCGGGGGCGGGCGAGGTGGTGGTGCCGTTGCGGATCCGGGACGACGGCCGGGAACTCGCCTTTTTCGGTACGGTGCTGACGATCGGCACCCCACGGGACGTGACGGTGGCGGAACTCTCCGTCGAGTCCTTCTTCCCGCTCGACGAGGCCACGGCGGTGGAGGTCGCCGCCACCGCGGAGCGGGAGTGGCGGGTGGGCAGCGCCAGCGCCCGCTGAGCCGGGCCGGCCGTCCCCACCGGGCCCGGCCGCCCCCGCCCGAGAATCGGACATCGGGCCGCAGACCGCCCCCGGTTTAGTGGCCCCCGGGCCGGGTTACCGAGTCAGCAGGCGGGGATTCGAGCCGTGACGAAGGAGGCTGATTTCTGATGTCCAGAAACCCGACGGCGACATGGCGGTCCGGTATGTCCGGTGTGCCGGGTGTCAGCGGCGGGAACAACCTGCCCGCCGGTCCGTCCGGCGACCAGTTCAGAGCGCCGAGCAGTGGCGACGGCACCGAGTCCGGACGGGCCACGGTGACCATCGCCTCCTACCCGGACTACCCATCGGCGCAGTACACCGTGGATTTCCTCTCCGACAACCAGTTTCCGGTCGAACGCGCCGCGATCGTCGGCACCGACCTGACGCTTGTCGAAACCGTCCTGGGCCGGATGACGACCGGCCGGGCCGCCCTGGCCGGTGCCGCCACCGGTGCCTGGTTCGGGCTCTTCATCGGCCTGCTCTTCGGCATCTTCACGGTCGGCAACTGGTGGGCGGTGATCCTCGTCGGCCTGGCCATCGGTGCCGTCTGGGGCGCCATCTTCGGAGCTATCGCCCACGCCATGAGCGGAGGCCGGCGCGACTTCACCTCGGCCAGCAGCCTGCGGGCCAACCAGTACGCGGTGACCGTCGACGCGACCTTCGCCGACCAGGCACGGCAGGTGATCAGCCGGATGAACTGGCCGGGCCAGCGGCCCGCCGGCGCCACCGGCTGACGGGCACCGGCACCAGGCCGGTCCGGACGCCCCGATGATCTGCCGGGGCCGGCGAGTTCAGCGGTAGACGCGCTCGCCGGCCCGGATCGGCGCGGTGATCCGGTTCTCCTCGGGCGCCAGCGGACAGGCCCACCTGTCGTCGTAGGCGCAGGACGCGTTGTAGGCGTAGTTGAAGTCCAGCCGGAGCCGCCCACCGGGCAACACGATCAGGCCCCGGCCGTAGGTGCCCTTGACCGTGTCGGTGAGGTAGCGCCCGCCGCCGTAGGTCTCCCGGCCGGCGGTGCCGTCCCGGAACGGGAGGAAGAGCCCGCCGCCGTACGCCTCGATCCACCACAGGGTCAGCGGCCCCCACGGGGTCTCCGCGATGCCCGAGCGACGGTAGCGCACCACACCGTCCGGCCCGCCGGTGTCGATGGTCGACGTGCCGGACGCCGGGCGTACCGGCACGTCGAGCACTGTCGCCGGGTTCGGCGGGAAGTATCGCAGGCCGGTGAAGCGGCCCCGCTCCGCCACTGGGACCGGCGACTGGGGATGACCGGCGAAGAGCGCGTCCCGGGCCGCACGGAACCCCGGCAGGTCAAGATCGGACAGGTAGAGCCGGGTCACCTGCTCGCGCCAGTCCGCCAGCTCCAGTTCCTCCATCCGGACCAGCCTAGTGCGGCAGCGTTTTCCCGGTCGCCGACCGCCCCGCATCACTCGTCACATCCGGCAAACCACCCCACCCCCGGCCACCCCTGCGACCCCACGCGTCGGTGGGCCGTGTCAACGGAGTGTTGACAACGCGTCGGGCCGAGTCGGATGATTCCGGGATGGGAACCGAGAATCGTCCCCACGGCGAGCCCCGGCCCGCCACACCCCGGGCCGGGGCGAGGACGGACGGCGCCGACGACGTCGCACGGAGAGTGGCCGCCCACGCGGCCGTGCTGGCAACCGCCTCCGCCGCCCGGATGACGGCGGCTCCCGCCGGCTCGGGTGCGGTCGCGAACGTCACGGGGGCCGCCGGTCCGGATCGCCTCGATCCGGTGGCGGCGCTGCGGCTCCTCGGCGGACTGCGGGCCGGACTTGACGAGGCCGAGCGGCAGCTCATCGAGGCCGCCCGCGCGGAGCGGGCCAGTTGGGCCCGGATCGCCACCGCACTCGGCCTCGCCAGCAGGCAGGCCGCGGAGCAGCGCTGGGTCCGGCTCTGCGGCGCCACGACCCGGGATCCGGCCCGGATCCGGACCGATCGCAGGCGTCAACAGATTGTTGACAACAATACCGGGGCCGGGATCGGGCGGCTCCGGGTAACGGTGACCACCGCCTTCCGGCGACTGTCGACCGACCCCGACCGCGACGGCTGGCACCCCCGGGCACGACTCGCGCTCACCACCCTCGGCATGGCAGCCGGCGCCGACGAGCCCGGTGCGCTGTACGCCCTTGCCAGCAAGGCGGTCGAGGACCTCGAGAAGGTTCCGCCCGTCCAACTCACGGCGGCACTGCCGGAGGTGCTGGACCAGCTCCGGCACGCCGTGCTGGCCGCCACACCGGAGCCGTGATTGAGCAGATCCGACTCAAGTTCTCATTGACACGACGCGGCCGACCACACGAGGATGTGAGTCCTCTGGACTCAAGTCGTCGGAGGTCGGGACGTGGACACCGTCCGATGGCGGAACACCCGAAACCGGAACGCCGCACTGTTCGTGGGCATCTCGCTGATCTCGGGGTTCGGTGGTACGGCGCTGAACGTGGCCGCAGGGGTATGGATACTGGACCTCTCCGGTTCCAGCAGCCTGGCCGCGCTGACCGGTCTCTGTCTCTTCGCCCCGACGCTGCTCGGACCGGTCCTCGGCGCACTCGTGGACCGCTTTCCCCGCCGCCGCCTCGCCGTCTGGGTCCACCTGGTCACGGCCGGAGCCGTCCTGTCACTGCTCGCGGTCCGCACCGACGACCAGGTCTGGCTCGTCTACGCCGTGATGCTCGGCTACGGCACCAGCCTCGTCGTCGTCGATGCCGCCGAGAGTGCTCTGCTCCCCGCCACCCTTCCACGCGACGCGCTGGGCGCGGTCAACGGACTGCGGACCAGCGCACAGGAGGGGATGAAGCTGGTCGGCCCGCTCGCCGGTGCCGGACTCTTCGCCTGGCAGGGCGGTTACCCGGTTGTCGGGCTGACCGCCGGCACGCTGACGCTGGCCGCCGGTCTCTACCTCCTGCTGCGGATCCGCCTACACCTCGCCGCCGCCGACGAGGACTCCGACCGCCACCCCTCCGACGATGCCGCTGAGCGCGCTCGGGACGGCGAGACGGGAGCTCGGGACGGCGGCGGAGCTGACGGACCCGGTAGCGGGTCCGCGGCGGCGGCCCGCCGGGTCCCGGCCGGCCTCGCCTTCCTCTGGCGGCACCCCGAGTTGCGCGGCACCGTCCTGCTCGGATCGGTCAGCATCGCGATGTCCGGGCTGACCACCGCCGCCGTCTACGACGTCGTCACCGAGGACCTGCACCGGCCCGCCGCCTTCGTCGGCGTGCTCCTCTCCGGGCAGGGTGCCGGATCGCTACTCGGCGGCCTGGTCGTCGGTCGGCTGCTGCGTAGCCGGAGCGCCGTCGTCGTCGGTGCACTGGGAGCCGTGATCTTCGCCGTCGGCACACTCGCCCGCTGCGTCCCCTGGACACCCGCTGCCGTGACAAGTTCCGTGCTGGTCGGTGTCGGACTGCCCTGGACGCTCGTCGCCGCCGTGACGGCGATCCAGTCCCGGACCCCCGAGGCGCTGCTCGGGCGGGTCTCCGGCAGCGCCAACACCCTGCTCTTCGCACCGGTCGCGCTCGCCACCCCGGTGGGTGCGGCACTGGTCCTCCCCGACCACCGACTTCCGCTGGTGGTCGCCGCCGTGCTCTGCCTCGGGGCCGGCCTGCTCGCGCTCCACCCCACCCGCACCCCACCACACCAGCCCCCCACGGCGCCTCCGCCGCCGACGTCCGCCCCGCCGTCCCCGCCCCGGACTGACCTGGACATCAGAGGCGTCATCGCGCCGGGAAGACGCCTCTGATGTCCAGGTCACCGATTCTGATCTCCAGGTCACCGAGCCGGTGGCGGTTCCAGGTCACCGAGCCGGTGGCGGCTCCAGGTCACCGAGCCGGTGGCGGTTCCAGGTCGCCGAGCCGGTGGCGGTACCCGCAAGCCGTCGGTGGTCGGCGGGTTCGTCGGCCCGGCCGGGCGGGGACCGGCTCGTACGGACCGCTCAGGTGGATACCGCGAAGATGCCGGCCACGCCGAGCACGACCATCACCAGCACCGCGACCAGCGCGCCGCGCTCACTCTCGACCGCCCCCTTCGCCGGTTGTTCCCGCTCAGCATCCATCAGCTCACCGGACATGCCGTCCTCCCCTGGTCGTCACCTCTCCGAACGGGCGGGACGACCGCCGGCGTACCGGTTCCGGCGCCCGTGGCGCATCTACCAGTTCCGGCTCGCGAACCGGTACGGCCACCGGTCGTCCTCGCACGGCGGGAAACCCGGGGCACCCGCCGGGGCTGCCGGGAGCCGTGTGGTGGCACCGCCCCCACCGTCGCGCGGTCCGGGCAACCCGACGTCGGAGTTGCCGCTCTGGCCCATCGGAAACCCGTCGGAGCACCCCGATTCCGAGGTAGCCTGCCCCGCCCCGACCTCCGGGACCGGTGAGCCGGCGGTGCCCGGTGGGGCTGCCGTGGCCAGAGACGCCGGTTGGACAGTTGCGCCGAACGGGCCTCAGTGCTGGACCCAGGCGGTCGGCACCAGGATCGGTTGGTCGGGGTCGCCGGCCGGGACCAGCCGGGCGGACCAGTCGGAGATCTGCGGCTGCCCCCGGGCCACCCATCGGTCCCGCAGGGCGAGCGCTTCGGCGGCGTACCGGGCGGCGGAGGGTCCCGACGCCCGCACCGAGCCGTCGGCGAGCAGGCCGGCGCCGCCGCCGTGCGCCTCGTCCAGCAGCAGGCAGCCGCCGGGTCCGCCCCAGCCGCCGGCCGGACCGGGTGAGAAGGTCGCCCGCCGGTCCCAGGCACCGACGGCAAACCACAGGTCGTGGTATCGGAAGACGTCCAGCGGAGGATGCCAGAGCGGCGGATGCCGCACGGTCGGCGGAGGCAGCGTATCGGTCCGGCGGGGTGCCGGATGCAGGCCCGGATAGCGGGCGGCCAGCGGCCCGGCCGCGGACATGAACCCGGCGCGGAGCGCGCCACGCGCCTCGCCCATCCCCGGTCCACCCGGCCGGATCCGCAGCACCGGATGGTTCCCGGCGTGCTCCACCGGAGCGAGCAGGTGGCCGCCGGGCGCGAGCTGGTCCAGCCAGCGCGGCGACACCCCGGTCACCCCAACGGTGACCACCACCCGGTCGTACGGGGCGAGCGCCGCCCCGCCGAGGTAGCCGTCGCCGGAACGCACCTCGACGGCGTGGGCCAGCCCGACCCGGCGCAGCGCCGCCGCGGCCCGCTCCACCACGTCCGGTGCGATGTCGATCGAGGTGACCCGGGCACCCAGCACCGCCATCAGGGCGGCGTTGTAGCCGGTGCCGGCACCGATCTCCAGTACCCGGCTGCCGGGGCGCAGCTCCAGCGACTCGATCATGGCCGCCATCAGCGATGGCTGGCTGGACGAACTGACCGGCACACCGTCGACGACCTTCGTCACCAGCGGATGGTTCCGGTAGACCAGGGGGAGGAAGTCGGGATCGGCCGGACCGACCCAGCGGCCCCCGCCACCGTCGAAGCCGGTCGCCAGAAACTCCTCACGGGGCACGGTGGCGAACGCCCGCACGAGGTCCTCGCCGAGCAGGCCGTCGCGGCGCAGGTCGTCGACGTACCGGGCCCGCAGTTCCTCCGCCGGGCTCATCGCCGGTCCGGGCCGGCGACGGCCGGCCCGGACCTCGGCTCGCCGCCGGGTCCGCTCCGACGCCTCAGTATCGGCTCCAGCCCTCGCTGCCCGGCAACGCGAACGACGAGCGTGGCGAGTAGAAACCCCACAGCATCTCCAACGGGTTGGCCGGACGGAGCGCGAAGACGGGATGGTCCGGGGCGAGGAACTCCACCGACTCGATCTCGAACGGGGTCACCGGTTCGAAGACGTACGGGCAGCAGGCGCCGGTGAGCCGGTCGCCGAGCCGGCTGACGTAGCGGGTGTGGCCCCGGTAGACCCGGGTGACCTGCCGGCCGATCCGCGCCGTGGTGCGGATCAGGGCCACCCCGTCGGCCTCGGCCACCGCCACCAGCGCCCGACCGGTGATCTCGATGGTGGTCCGGCCGGCGCCGGCCGGCACACCGCGTACCGCCGCCTGGGCCTGGGCGAGCGGGCTCGAACTGAGGTGCTGGGTGTACCAGCGGGCCGCGCCCGAGTCGGGCAGGTCGAGTTCGGGGCCGAGTCCGGTCGCCGAGTAGCTGTCGAGCCCGGAGGTCTGGGCGGCGTCGTCCACGACGTACTGCTGGAGGAAGACCCGCCGGTCGGCCCGCAGCCGCAGCCCCGGCGGCACCGTCGCCGCGACCGCTCCCGGATCCGCCGGTATCCAGCCGAAGTGGAGCATCCGGCAGTGCACGACCAACTGAGGCGGAACAGGCTGGCTCAACAGGGCTCCTGTCGCGTCGGCGGGATAGCCGCGACGCTACGACCGGCCCCGGGCACAGACAAGACGACCCCGGCGGCGGCCGAGACGGAAAGTCGACAGTCACCCGCACCGGGCCGGCCCGTTCCGGATCAGGGCCACCAGGCTCCGGCCGAGCGGGTGCCGGTGGGCGCCACCTGCCGGGCGTGCGCCGCCGGCAGCGACTCCGACCAGCGCCGCCGCAGCCGGCCCAGGTCGGTCGGGGCGATCCGGCCGGGCAGCCGGAGCCGGGCCATGCCGCCGTCCGGGAAGATGTCCAACCGGACCTCGGTGGCGGTCGGCGCCGCGTCGACCGGAAAGCGGTGCCGGGTGTCCGGCTGCAACCGGGTACGCGGCAGGATCTCGAACCAGGCGGCCTCGTCCGCCGGGTCGGCGACCCGGGCGTCGATCCCGCGCAGCGCCGCCGCACCGGGTGCGTTGCCCTTGAAGTGGCTGGTGTCCAGCTCCACCTGCCGGATCTGCCCCGGGGCGGCGAGCCGGACCCGGACCCAGTCGTTGCCGTCGTCGCGGCGCCGGACGGTCTCCCAGCCCTCCCCCATGGTCCGGGCCAGGCCGGGCGCGATGAGCTGCTGCGGCGCGCCGTAGAACATGTCGCTGCACCCGACCACCAGGCCGCCGTGCTCCAGCGCCGCGAGGTCGAGCTGCCCGTCCGGGAAGAGCACCGGATCGGGTACGACCACACCGTGCACCCGCAGCCGGGCCACCCCGCCGTCGGGATAGATCCGCAGTCGTACGTGCGTGTAGCGGTGCTCGTCGTGCACCTCGAAGAGGTTGCGGCTGTCGCCGAGCAGCGGTGCCCGGGGCACCAGCGTGACCCATTCGGCGGCCAGCAGCTCCACCGGACCGGGATAACCCGGCATCCCGCACGCCTCCACCGAGGCGTACGGGGGATAGTTGCCGACGAAGAACGACGTGTCCACCACCACCCCCGCGACGGTGCCGGGCGCGCCCAGCCGGACGATCGCGTAGTCGTGCCCGGGCTCCCGGCGCCGACGCGTCTCCCAGCCGTCGTACACCTGGCCCTTGGCGCCGAAGGTGCCGGCGGCGAAGGTCGGCGGTCCGGGGGTGACCAGGTGGTCCCGGGCGCCGAAGAACTCGTCGTTGGCGGCCACCACCCCGCCGCCGAGTGACCGGGACGCCAGGTCGGGCAGGTCGGTGAAGGCTGTCATCTCCGCTCCTCCCCGGCGACGGCGGGCCACTGGTCGTGCCGTCGCAGCAGGCGGCCCCGGGGTGGATCCGCCGGGCCGACCGGTTCACCCCGCAGCCAGGTGCCCCGGACCACCCCGGCCAGCCGGCGCCCGGCGTACGGGGTGACCGGGTGCCGGTGCAGCAGCCGGTCCGGCTCGACGGTGAACTCCGCGTCTGGGTCCAGCGCCACCAGGTCGGCGTCGGCACCTGCCCGGAGCCCGCCCTTGCCGGCCAGGCCGGCGATCTCGGCCGGCCGCTCCGCCATCCAGCGCACCAGGTCGGCGAGGTCGTGGCCGCGCCGCCGGGCCTCGGTCCAGACCGCCGGCAGTCCGAGCTGCACCGAGGCGATCCCGCCCCAGGCCGCGCCGAAGTCCCCGCTGTCGCGCCGCTTCAGCTCCGGCAGGCACGGCGAGTGGTCCGAGACCACGCAGTCGATCACGCCGTCCGCCAGGCCGGCCCAGAGCGCGTCCCGGTTCTCCGCGTCCCGGATCGGCGGGCAGCACTTGAACTCGGTCGCCCCGTCCGGCACCTCGGCCGCGTCCAGGGTCAGGTAGTGCGGGCAGGTCTCCACGGTCACCCGTACCCCGTCGGCGCGGGCGGCGGCGACCGCCGGTAGTGCCCCGGCGGCCGACAGGTGCAGGATGTGCACCCGCCGGCCGGTCCGACGGGCCGCCGCCAGCACCGTCTCGACCGCGCGCCGCTCGGCGACCGGCGGCCGGGAGTCGAGAAAGTCGGCGTACCGGGCCGACGGCGGGGCGGCGCCGATCCCGGCCGGGTCCTCGGCGTGCACCAGGAAGAGCGCGTCGACGGCCGCCAGCGCCCGCTCCAGCCCGGCCGGATCCAGCGGCGGGAACTCCGGCACCCCCGAGTCGACCAGGAACGCCTTGAACCCGAAGACCCCGGCGGCGTGCAGCGCCGGCAGGTCGGCCAGGTGCTCCGGCACGGCGCCGCCCCAGAAGCCGACGTCGACCCGGCACCGCCCGCGCGCCGCGTCCTGCTTGCGGTGCAGCGCCGGCACGCTGACGGTCGGCGGTACCGAGTTGAGCGGCATGTCGACGATCGTGGTGACCCCGCCGGCCAGCGCGGCCCGGGTGGCGGAGGCGAAGCCCTCCCACTCGGTCCGGCCCGGCTCGTTGACGTGCACGTGCGTGTCCACCAGCCCCGGCAGCAGGGCCAGCTCGCCGAGGTCGGTGCCGGGGACCTCGTCGTAGCCGGCGACGGCGGCGATCCGGCCGTCGCGTACGCAGACCGCGGCCGGCCGCTCGCCGTCGGGCAGCACCGCCCGCCGGGACCGCAGCACCAGGTCGTACCCGCTCATTCCGCTCTCCCTCTCCGCACGGCCGCCACCGGCCGGCCCGGTCGGACCGCCGTCACCGGTCGGCCCGGTCAGAGCGCCGCCAGGGCGGCCCGGTCGTAGCCGGTCTCCGCCTCGGTCAGCGCACCGCAGTCCAGCCCGCGCAGCAGGTACCCGGCGAGCGCCCGCGCCGTCGCCGGTTCGTCCAGGATCCCCGTCGACCGCCGCTCCAGGTACGCCCGCAGCCGCGCCACCGCCGCCGCCCGCCCGTCCCGGAAGAAGGCGTAGGTGGCGGCGAACCGGGTCGGCAACTGCGCCGGATGCAGGTCCCAACCCTGGTAGTAGCCGCGTTCCAGGGAGCGCCGGACCAGCCGGGCGTGCTCCGCCCAGCCGGCCTGGACGGCGGCGGTGTCGCCGACCGGCAGCACGTTCGTCGAACCGTCGGAGAGCCGGACCCCGGTCTCGGCGGCGGCCACCTGCAGCACCGCCTTGGCGAAGTCGGCGGCCGGGTGCGCCAGGCTCTGCTGCGCGGCGGCGATCCCGCAGGCGGCGCTGTAGTCGTAGGTGCCGTAGTGCAGCCCGGCACAGCGTCCGGCCGCCGCCCCGATCAGCCGCCCGGGGGTGGCCAGCCCTTCCGGGCCGAGGATCGCGGCCGGCGTCTCCACCTGCACCTCGAAGCGCAGCCAGCCCGCCGGCAGCCCGTACGCGGTCTCCAGCCGCTCGCAGAGCAGCACCATCGCCTCGACCTGCGCCGGCACGCTCACCTTCGGCAGGGTGACCGCGAACCGGCCGCTCCGGGGCGGCTCGGTGGCCCCGTCCAGCAGCGCGTCGAGGAAGACGTCCAGGGTGCGGACGGCCCGCCGCCGTACCGGACCGGTCAGGCTCTTGATCCGCACTCCGGCGAACGGGGTCTCCAGCCCGGCCCGCAGCGCCCGGGCCGCCGCCCGCGCCGCCGCGTCCTCGGTCGGGTCGTCGCGTACCCCGTAGCCGTCCTCGAAGTCGATCCGCAGGTCCTCGATCGGCTCCCGGCGCAGCTTCGCGGTCACCAGGTCGTGCAGCTCGCCCGGGTACGGCCGGGGCGGATGGTCGACGATCGCGGCCAGCGCCAGCGCGCCCCACTCCGGCACCAGCCCGGCATGGCAGCGGTCCGCCGGCACGTAGACGGTGTGCACCGGCTGCCGGCCCGGCCGTCGGCCCGGATAGCGGCGGCCCAGCTCGGCGTCGACCGGGTCGAGCCGCTCGGCCAGCTCCGCCTGCACCGCCGCCGGCAGCCGCCCCATCAGCCGGTCCCGCCCAGCCGCTCGGTGCCGGTCAGGTGCTCGGTGCCGGTCAGGTGTTCGGGGCCGGTCAGGTGTTCGGGGCGGACCGGCCGCTCGGTGCCGGTCAGGTGCTCGGTGCCGGTCAGGTGCTCGGGGCGGACCGGCACCCGGGTCAGCGGGATCCCGGTCGCCGCCCGGATCGCCGCGACGATCGCCGGGGTGGCCGAGATGGTCGGCGGCTCACCCACCCCGCGCAGCCCGTACGGCGCGTGCGGGTCGGCCAGCTCCAGCACGTCCACCGCCATCGGCGGCACGTCCAGGATCGTCGGGATCAGATAGTCGGTGAAGGACGGGTTCCGGATCACGCCGTCGACGACCTGGATCTCCTCCATCAGTGCCAGGCCGAGCCCCTGTGCCGTGCCGCCCTGGATCTGGCCGACCACCGCCTGCGGGTTGATCGCCCGGCCCACGTCCTGGGCGGTGGCGATCTCCACCACCCGGACCAGCCCGAGTTCCGGGTCCACGTCGACGGTGGCCCGGTGCGCGGCGAAGGCGTACTGCACGTGCGCGTCACCCTGCCCGGTCACCGGGTCCAGCGGCCGGGTCGGCCGGTGCCGCCACCGCACCGTCTCCTCGACCGCCCCGCCGGCCAGCAGCCCGGCAAGCGTCCCGAGCACCCGCCCCGCGCCGTCCCGCACCACCCCACCGACCAGCTCCACCCCACTCCCGTCGACCCCACCGGCAACGCCGACCCCGTCGGCGACGTCGGGAACGTCGACCCCGTCGGCGACGTCGGGAACGTCGACCTCGCCGGGAACGTCGACCCCGTCGGCCCGCTCGACTCCTCCGGGCAGCCGCCGCAGCAGCGCGTCCCGGACCGCCCGGCAGGCCGCCCGCACCGCGCCCCCGGTCATGTACGTCTGTCGGGACGCCGACGACGACCCCGCGCTCCCCACGCTCGTGTCGGCGGTCGCCACCACCACCCGCTCGACCCCCAGCTCGGTGCGGGCGATCTGCGCCTGCACGGTGACCAGCCCCTGCCCCACCTCGGCGGCGGCGGTGTGCACCAGGGCGGTCGGCTCGCCGCCGATCAGCTCCAGCCGGACCCGGGCGGTCGCGTAGTCGTCGAACCCCTCCGAGAAGCAGACGTTCTTGATCCCGATCGCGTACCCGACCCCCCGCACCACCTGCTCCGCAGTGGTCGTGTTCGCCACCCCGCCCGGAAGCTGCCGCAGGTCGTCGCCGGCCGGTGGCGGCGCCGGCCGGTCCCGGACCAGCTCCAGCAGCCGGGCCACCGGTGCCGGCCCCTCGACCAGCTGCCCGGTCGGCATCGTCCCGCCCTCGGCCAGGGCGTTGCGGACCCGCAGCTCCACCGGGTCCAGCCCGACCGCCTCGGCCAGCCGGTCCATCTGCGACTCGTAGCCGAAGCAGGCCTGCACCGCCCCGAACCCGCGCATCGCCCCGCACGGCGGGTTGTTGGTGCGCACCCCGTACGCGTCCACTGTCACGTTCGGCACCCGGTAGGGCCCGATCCCCAGGCTGGCCGCGTTCGCCACCACCGCCGGGGTGGTCGACGTGTACGCCCCGCCGTCCAGCAGAATCCGGGCCCGCACGTAGACCAGTTTCCCGTCCCGGGTCGCGCCGTGCTCGTACCGCAGGATCGCCGGATGCCGGTGCACGTGCCCGACGAACGACTCCTCCCGGCCGTAGACCATCTTGACCGGCCGCCCCGTGCGCAGCGCCAGCAGGCTGGCGTGTACCTGCATCGACAGGTCCTCCCGGGCGCCGAACGCCCCGCCCACCCCGGCCAGGCTGAGCCGGACCAGCTCGGCCGGCAACCCCAACGCCGCGGCCACCTGCCGCTGGTCGGCGTGCAGCCACTGGGTGGCGACATACAACTCGACCCCGCCGTCCGGCGCCGGCACCGCCAGCCCGGACTCCGGCCCGAGAAACGCCTGGTCCTGCATGCCCACCCGGTACTCCCCGGTCACCACCACCTCGGCGACCGCGTCCGGATCACCCCGCCGGACCGGCACGTGCCGCACCAGCCGCCCCTCCGCCAGCGCCGCCTCCGGATCCGTCACCGGCTCCCGCACCGCGTAGTCGACCACGATCCGCTCCGCCGCCCGCCGCGCCGTCTCCGGATGATCGGCTGCCACGATCGCCACCGGTTCCCCCCGGTAACAGATCTCGTCGACGGCGAGGACCGGCTGATCCGCCACCTCCAGCCCGTAGTGCGGGTCGCCCGGCACGTCCGCCGCCGTCAGCACGGCGTACACCCCAGGTACGGCGAGCGCGGCGGCCACGTCGATCCGCTCGATCGTCGCCGACGGGTGCGGGCTGCGCAGCGTCGCGCCCCAGAGCATGTCCTCGGCCCAGAGGTCCGAGGAGAAGGCGAACTCCCCGCGCACCTTCAGCCCCGCGTCCGGCCGCACCGGACTCGCCCCGATCCCCTCCGGGACCACGGCCTCCGGGAGCACGGCCCCGGAAACTCCGGCCTCGCGCTCCCGCTCGGGGGCGACCACCGCGGGCTGGGGAGCCGGGTGACCCGCGTCGGGATCAAGCCTGGCCGCCCAGAGCGGGTCACCCGGCCCCCCGGCCCCCACCCCGCCCGCCGACCGGCCGGAACCTCCGGCCGGCAGCCAGGTCACCGACGTGCCTTCCTGGTCAGGGTCCGATGCGCCCGCCGGCTCCGTCGCACCAGCTCCCGCTCCTCCACCGTGCGCAGCTCTCCGTCGTCCACCACGACCTCACCCCCGACCAGCGACAGCTCCACCGGCGCCGCCGGCCCGAACACCAGCGCCGCCACCGGGTCGTCGATCCCGACATGCCCGAGCCCGTCCAGCCGCCACAGCACCACGTCGGCGAGCTTCCCCACCTCCAGCGACCCGAGCTGGTCGCCCCGGCCCAGGCAGCGCGCCCCGCCGATGGTGCCGAGCGCCAGCGCCTCCCGCGCGCTCAGCGCCGCCGCCCCGCCGCGCAGCCGGGCCGCGTAGAGCGCCTGCCGCAGCTCCGCGCCGAGCTGGCCGGCCTCCTGCGAGGCCGGTCCGTCCACCCCGAGCCCCACCGGCACGCCCCGGTCCAGCAGCTCCCGCACCCGGGCCGTGCCGGCACCGAGCCGCCCGTTCGAGCTGGGGCAGTGCGCGACCGCCGTGCCGCTGCGGGCCAGCGCGTCCAGCGCGGCGTCGTCCAGGTGTACGCCGTGCGCCAGCCAGACGTCCGGGCCGAGCCAGCCGAGCCGTTCGGCGTACTCGACCGGGGTGCAGCCGTGGGTCCGCCGGCAGTACTCCTCCTCGTCGACGGTCTCGGCGAGATGGGTGTGCAGCCGTACGCCCCGGCGCCGGGCCAGCGCGGCGGCCTCGGCCATCAGCTTGGCGGTCACGCTGAACGGCGAGCAGGGCGCCACCGCCACCCGCAGCATCGACTCGTCCGCCGGGTCGTGATAGCGGTCGATCGCCTCCTCGGTGGCGGCGAGCGCCGCCTCGGTCTCCTCGACGATCCCGTCCGGCGGCAGCCCGCCCGACGACGCCCCGAGGTCCATCGACCCCCGGCACGGGTGGAAGCGCAGCCCGACCTCCCGGGCCGCCTCGACCTGCGCCGCCATCAGGTCACCGGCGCCCGCCGGATGGACGTAGTGGTGGTCGGTGCTGGTGGTGCAGCCGGAGAGCGCCAGCCAGCCGAGCCCGGCGGCGGTGGTCGCGGCCACCACGTCGGCGTCCAGCCCGGCCCAGACCGGATAGAGCTCGGTGAGCCAGCCGAAGAGGTCCGCCTGCTGCGCCATGCCCCGGGTCGCCCACTGGTAGAGGTGGTGGTGCGTGTTGACCAGGCCGGGCGTGGCGAGGCAGCCGGCGCCGTCGATCCGGCGCACCGAGCGGTGGTAGCGGGGGGCGTGGCCGGGGCCGACCGCCACGATCCGGCCACCGTCCAGCACCAGGTGCCCGTCGGAGTACTCCGTCCCGGCCGGGTCGACCGTGGCGACCGCGCAGTTCTCGATGACGATCACGATTCGTCCTCCCGACCGGCGGCGGCGAGCCGTACCGCCGTCAGGATCTTCTCGTAGCCGGTGCACCGGCAGAGGTTTCCGGCCAGCGCCTCCCGGATCTCCGCGTCGGCCGGCGACGGCGTCCGGGCCAGCAGGTCGTGTACGGCGACGACCAGTCCCGGCGTACAGAATCCGCACTGCACGGCGCCGGCGGCGACGAACGCCCGCTGCACCGGGTGCAGGTCGCCCGGCCCGGCGGCGAGCCCCTCCACGGTGACCACCTCGCGGTCCCGCGCCTGGCCGGCCGGCACCAGGCAGGCGCAGACCGGCTCGCCGTCGAGATAGACCGTGCAGGAGCCGCACTCGCCCTGCTCGCAGGCGTTCTTGGCGCCCGGCAGGCCGAGTCGCTCCCGCAGCATGTGCAGCAGGCTCTCCCCGGCCCACACGTCGTCGGCCCGGCGCGGCTCACCGTTGACCACGCACTCGATCCTCATCCCTCGCCCCCGTCCCACCCCTGGCCGCTTCCCCGTCGGTGTGCCGCCCAGGCCCGCTGCACCGCCCGCCGGGCCAGTACGCCGAGCGCGTGCCGGCGGTAGGCGGCGCTGCCGCGTACGTCGTCGATCGGGCTGGCCGCCGCCGCGACCAGCTCGCCGAAGCGCCGGGCCAGCGACTCCGGCAGGGCGGCCCGGCCCGCCCAGGGCAGCTCGGCGCCGAGGAGTTCCTCGGCCGCCTCGGCCCGCAGCGGCGTAGGGCCGGCCGAGCCGATCCCGGTGCCGACAGTCCGGTCCGCCGGGCGCAGCGCCAGCGCGAAGGAGCAGACGGCGATCACCATCGCGTTCCTGGTGCCGATCTTGGCGAACTGCTCCGGCCCGCCGGCCGGCGGCAGCAGCACCGCCGCGATCAACTCGTCCGGAGCGAGGACGCTGCGCTTCGGCCCGGTGCAGAAGCCGGCGGCCGGCACCCGCCGGACGCCCCGGACCGAGGCGAGTTCCACCAGCGCCCCGGCGGCGAGCAGCGGCGGCAGCGCGTCCCCGGCCGGCGAGGCCGAGCCGAGGTTGCCGCCGACGGTGCCCCGGTTACGGATCTGCGCCGAGCCGACGGTCCGGGCCGCCATCGCCAGCCCCGGCGCCCGGCCGGCCAGCTCGGTGACGATCCGCCGGTACGGCACCCCGGCGCCGAGCCGCAGCCGGCCGTCCTCGGTGCCCCACTCGGCGAGCCCGGCGACCCGGCCCAGGTCGAGCAGGGCCGGCGGGCGGCGGCGGGCGAAGTTCAGCTCCACCATCACGTCGGTGCCGCCGGCCACCGGCAGCGCCTCCGGATGCGCCGCGCGGGCGGCCAGCGCCTCCGCCCAGCTCGCCGGTTGCAGGAAGTCCATCACCGCTCCGCCCGGGTCACGGTCGCCTCGATCAGCCCGTACGGCCGGTCGGTGGCCACGAAGACCTCGCCCGGGTTCTCCAGCCCGAACGGCGCCAGGTCGACCAGCAGGTGGTGCCGGTTCGGCAGGGCCAGCCGGATCTCGGCGACCTCCGGCCGCTCCGCCAGCACCCGGTGGCCCATCGCGTAGAGGGTCTGTTGCAGGGAGCGGCTGTAGGTGTCGACGAACGCACCGACGAGCGCGGCGCGGACACCGGCGTACGACGCCGCCCAGTCCCGGCCGTCCCGGTCCCGGCCGTCGGGCGGCCCGGCCGCCGGCTCGGCGTCCGGGCCGATCTGCCGGTCGGCGGGGCGCCCGTCGTCACCGTGCCGCCAGGCTGCCTCGACGGCGGTGGCCAGGATCCGGTCGTCGGTCTCCGGCAGCGTCGTGTAGCGGTCCTGGAGGTAGCCCTTGAACTCGGAGTCGGTGGTGTTCAGCAGGGTCAGCCCGGTCAGCCCGGACTCGACCGTCGTTCCGCCCGCGCCCCCGCCCCCGCCCCCGTCCACCGTCACCGTGGCGGTGCGGCTCTCGCCGCCGTCGCGCTGGAAGGAGTGCGGGCCGAGTCGCTGCCAGCCGTGCTCGGTGAGCCGGACCGTGGCCCGGGAGATCGCCGGGGCGCTCGCCACGAAGTGCCGGGCGAGCAGCAGCCCGAACTCCTCGATCTGGTCGACGCCGTGCTCCCGGGCGAAGGCGTAGACGGTGTTCTTCTGCGAGTCCGTGGGCAGCACGTGCGCGTTGTCGCCGCTGCGGTGCACCTCGACGAGGTCACCGGCGAGCGCGACGCTCACGGTCAGGTCACGCAACTCGTGCCGGGGGCCGTCCCGGCGTACCCGGACCAGCCGCACCTCGGCCTTGCCGTACTGGTTGGCTCCGAGCACGATCGCCACCCCGACTCCCCTCGTCAGCTTCCGCGATAGGTGGTGTAGCCGTACGGGCTGAGCAGCAGCGGCACGTGGTGGTGCCGGTCCGGCTCGGTGACCTGGAAGGCGACCATGATCTCGGGGAAGAACGCCTCCCCGGGCGGGTAGTGGCGCTCCACCTGGAACACCAGCCGGTAGCCGCCGGCCTGGAAGCCCCGCAGCGGCAGCCGGTCGAGCAGCGGCGTCCAGTCGGTCAAGCGGCCGTCCGGCCCGGTGCGGCCCTGCGCCACCGCCGTCCAGCCGCCGCTGTCCCGGCGGTCCAGCCGGACCGGGATGCCGCCGGCGGGTTCGCCGCGTACGGTGTCCAGCACGTGGGTCGAGATCCGGACGAGTCCGTCCGGTGCGTCCGCCCGGTCGTCGGTCACGAGAGCAGCCTCCTCAGCCGGAGCAGCGCGATCTGCCGCAGTTCCTCCCGGACCACCTCGCGCTCGGTGCCGGGGTCGTTGCCGAGCCGGCGCCAGGCCGCCGCGAGCAGTTCCGCGTCGGTCCGGCCGTCGGCGGCGATCAGGAAGATGTGCCCGAACCGCTCCTCGTACTCCCGGTTGGCCCGGACGAGCGCGGCCCGGACCTCCGGGTCGGCACCGTCCACTCCGGACTGCTCCCGGCGGGACCAGGCCGCCTCCCGGCCGGTGCCGGCCGGCCGCTCGCCGATCCGCGGGTGCGCGGCCAGCGCCCGCGCCACGTCCGTCCGGTCCAGCCGCCGCAGCACGGCGTCGGCCACCGCCACCGCCGCCTCGACGTCCGGGTACGGCCGCCCCGTCGCCACGGTCCGGGCGAAGTCCGGTACGGCGCAGCAGGCGAGCAGTTCCGCCTCGACCTCGGCGGCGGGGCGCCGGTTGAACTCGCCGAGCACCGCGCTGACGCTGGCCATCGATCACCTCCCCCGGTAGCCAGCAGTACAGCAGCCGGCCGAGGTCGGGGGTAAGCGGCGCAAGCACCGAAACCACCGCCGCCCACCGTATGGTTTTCGTAGATTCCTCCAACCGGCCCGCCGCCGTGATCGGAGTGGTACGCGATGCTGCTGCGCGAGGCACTGGACCGGCCCCAGTTGCGGCTGACCCTGCTCACCGGCGAGGCGGACCTGGACCGCCCGGTCAGCCGGGTGTACGTCACCGACCTGCCCGACCCGCGCCGCTACCTCTCCGGCGGCGAGATCGTGCTGACCGGGCTGATGTGGCGTCGGCACGCCGACGACTCGGAGGGGTTCGTGGCCGCCTGCGCCTCGGCCGGGGTCGCCGCGATCGGGGCCGGCGACGCGGCGTACGGGTCCGTGCCGGCGGACCTGGTGGCGGCGTGCCGGCGGTACGGCGTACCGCTCTTCGAGGTACCGGTCGAGATCTCCTTCCGGGACATCATCGACGAGGTCACCCCGACGGTCTGGGCACGCCGGGCCAACGGGCTGGCGACGGTGCTCGGCCGGTACCGGGGTCTGGTCACGGCGATGGCCGGCGGCGCCCGCCTGGCCGACCTGCTGCCGCCGGTCGCCGCCGACCTCGGGGTGGAGTGCTGGGTGCTGACCGTGACCGGGCGGACCGTGGCCGGCACCGGGCCGATCCCGTCCGACACCCGGCACCGGCTGGCGACCTCGTTCCTGACCTCCGGCCGGCTGCCGGCGCTGGCCGAGGCGGAGGGCCGGCGGTACTGGCTCGTCGCCGTGCCCGGCCGTCCCGAGCACCGGCTCGCATCCTGGCTGTTGGCCTGCGCGATCCGGGACGCCTCCGGCGGTGCCGGCGCGGCACCGGCGCTGCCTGAGGCTGCGGCCGAGCTGGTCAGCCTGGTCGCGCTGGAACGGGCACACGCCGACGAGGCGGACCGGGTCGAGCGACGGCTCGCCGACCAGCTCGGTGCCGCCCTGGCCGGCGGGGCCTCCCCGGCGGAGCTGCGCGCCGCGCTGCTGCCCGGCGGGCTGGCCCCGCACGCCACCCTGCTGGTGCTGGCCCTCCGGCTCACCGGCCTGACCACACCCCCGGAGCTGTCGGTCGCGGTCACCGGGGAACTCGTCCGCGCCACGGCGGTGCCGGCCATGGTCACCGGTGCCGCCCGGCCCGGGACGGTCCTCGCCGTCCTCGGCGGCGGGCCGGCCGAGCTGGCCGGGGTTGCCGACACGGTCCGGGCCGTGGTGGCCGGGCTGGTTCCCGGGCTCGGCACCGGTCGCGTCGGGGTGGGGATCAGCGGTCCGGCCGCCGGACCGGAGGCCCTGCCGGGTGCGGTGGAGCAGGCAGCGCACGCCCTGACGACGGCGCTCGCCGATCCCGGCACCGGCACCGTGGTCTCGGCCGGCGACCTCGCCTCGCACCTGCTGTTGCTCTCCGGCGTACCGCCCGAGGCGCGGCGGGCGTTCCGGGACCGGGTACTCGGCCCGGTGCTGGCCTACGACCGGGAGCACGACAGCGACCTGGTGGCGACGCTTGACGAGTTTCTGGCCTGCGCCGGCTCGTGGAGCCGGGCCGCCGCCCGGCTGCACCTGCACGTCAACACGCTGCGCTACCGGATCGGCCGGGTCGAGCAGCTCACCGGGCGGGACCTGTCCCGGTTTCCCGACCGGGTCGACCTCTACCTCGCCCTGCGGCTGCCGCACTGACCCTGCGCGGAAGGGCCCTTTCCGCACACCTCATCCGGGCGGGGGCGGGCGGTCCAGGTCAGCGTCGTCCGCCACGTCGTCGCAGGGTACGACCCGCAGCCGCGCCCCGTGCCGGCGCAGGTACGGCCGGGCCCCCACGTCGCCGACGGCGAGTTCGGCCACTCCCGGCCAGTGGGACCGGCCGAGCAGCACCGGATGGCCGCGCCGGGTTCCGTAGCCGGCCATGCCGAGCGCGTCCGGCGCGGCGCGGTCGACCATCCGGCGGACCGCCTCGGCGGTGATCCCCGGCATGTCGACAAGCAGTACGACCGCCGCCACGGCGGCGGAGTCGCGCAGCGCGGCCAGTCCGACCCGGAGCGACGAGCCCATCCCGGTCGCCCAGTCGGGATTCTCCACCGGTACGGCGTCGCCGAGTTCCGCCCGGGACCGGACCGTCCCGGCGGCGGCGCCGAGCACGACGACCACCGGCGCGCAGCCGCCGCCCCGGGCCACCCGGATCGCCCGTTCGACCAGCAGCCGGCCGTCGAGCCGGACCAGCGCCTTGGGCCCGCCGTAGCGCCGACCGGCACCGGCCGCGAGCACCAACCCGGCGACGTAGCTCATCATCGCGAGCCTAATCGAGCGAACAAACCGGTGCAGGTTGCCTGCTGTGCCCGAGTTTATCCCTTTTATACATCAGCCGTTCGGCTAGCCTAAGCCAATACCAACGGGCTAAGGTGATGCCTGAACAGCCACCACCACACCACACCACCACGCACCACCACACGACGAACACGAACACGAGACACCCATCCCCCGCCCACCCACAGCGCAGGGAGAACCACCATGACAACCGACACCATCCACACCACCACCCGCACCCCCGCGCTCACCGACACCGCCACCGACCTCCTCCTCGCCATGACCGCCCTACCCACCGGCCACCCCGACCGACCCACCCTCCGCGACAAAGCCATCGAAGCCTGGCTCCCCCTCGCCCACCACCTCGCCCACCGCTACAGCGGACGCGGCGAACCCACCGACGACCTCACCCAAACCGCCGCCGTCGGCCTCATCAAAGCCATCGACAAATACGACCCCACCCGCGGCGTCGACTTCGCCGGCTACGCCATCCCCACCATCATCGGCGAACTCAAACGACACTTCCGCGACCGCACCTGGGACATCCGCGTCCCCCGCCGCCTCCAAGAACTCCGCCTCGCCATCAGCGAAGCCAACAGCACCCTCCTCCAAACCCTCGGCCGCTCACCCACCATCACCGACATCGCCACCCACCTCAACCTCACCGAAGAAGACATCCTCGAAGGACTCGAAGGCGCCCGCGCCTACAACGCCGTCTCCCTCTCCACCCCCACCGGCGACGGCGAACGCACCACCGAACTCGGCGACCTCCTCGGCACCGACGACAACCAATACGAACTCGCCGAACTCCGCGTCGCCCTCGGCCCCGCCCTCGCCACCCTCGACGAACGCGAACAGAAAATCCTCACCCTCCGCTTCTACGGCAACCTCACCCAATCCCAGATCGCCGAACAGATCGGCGTCTCCCAAATGCACATCAGCCGCCTCCTCACCCGCGCCCTCACCAAACTCCGCGGCCAACTCGCCGACACCTACTGAGCCTCGCCGGAACGCAGCCGGTCCGCGGCTCGCCGGAACGCAGCCGATCCGCCGTGTGGGGCGGATCGGCTGCGCCGTCTCCGGCTCCCGCCGGGCGAGCCGCCCCGACCTCCTCCGGCGGTGCCGTGCCGATGCCGTGCCGATGCCGCGCCGGGACCGGTGCGGTTCCGGGCGGCACCGGTGCGAGACTGGCCGGATGCCACCGCCGGATGCCGAACCCGACCTGCCGGTCCGGCACGTCCTGCCGTCGCTGCTCGAGGCGATGCGGCAGCCCGGTGCCGCCGTCCTGGTGGCCCCGCCCGGGGCCGGCAAGACGACCCTGGTGCCGCTGGCCCTGGCCGAGCGGGTCGACGGGCGGGTCGTCGTCGCCCAGCCACGCCGGGTCGCGGCCCGGGCCGCCGCCCGCCGGATGGCGGAGCTGCTCGGCGAACGGGTCGGCGACACCGTCGGCTATGCGGTACGCGGCGAGCGCCGGAGCAGCGCCCGGACCCGGATCGAGGTGGTCACCACCGGCCTGCTGGTGCAGCGGCTGCAACACGACCCGGAACTTCCCGGCGTCGGTGCCGTACTCCTCGACGAGGCGCACGAGCGGCAACTCGATGCCGACCTGGCCCTGGCGTTCGCCATCGAGGTCCGGGCGGCCCTCCGGCCCGAGCTGCGACTGCTGGCGATGTCGGCGACCGCGCCGGAGGAGCGGCTCGGCGCGCTGCTCGGCACGGCGGCGGAGCCGGCGCCGGTGGTGCGCGCCGAGGGTCGGGCGCATCCGGTCGACGTGCTCTGGGCTCCGCCACCCCGGCCGGTCGACCCACCGCACGGGCTGCGCGTCGATCCCCGACTGCTCGACCACGTGGCCGCCACCGTACGCCGGGCGCTGGCCGAGCACGACGGTGACCTGCTCGTCTTCCTCCCCGGCGCCGGTGAGATCGACGGCGTCGCCGGCCGGCTCACCGGGCTGCCCGGCACCGACCTGGTACGCCTGCACGGCCGGCAGTCCAGCGCCGAGCAGGACGCCGCGCTGCGTCCGGCCGCCGCCCGCCGCCGGATCGTGCTGGCCACCGCGGTCGCGGAGACCAGCCTCACCGTGCCCGGTGTCCGCGTGGTGGTCGATGCCGGACTGAGCCGGATGGCCCGGACCGACCTGGCCCGAGGGCTCGGTGCGCTGGTCACGGTGCCGGTCTCCCGGGCCGCGGCGGCGCAACGTGCCGGTCGCGCCGGCCGGGAGGCGCCGGGCCGGGTCTACCGCTGCTGGTCCGCGGCGGAGCACGAGCGCCTGCCGGCGCAGCCCGAGCCGGAGATCGCCGTCGCCGACCTGACCGCGTTCGCGCTCCAGCTTGCCTGCTGGGGCAGCCCGGACGGCACCGGCCTGGCATTGCCGGACCCGCCTCCGGCGGTGGCCATGCAGGTGGCCCGGGCAACCCTGCACGCGCTCGGCGCCACCGGGGCGGACGGCCGGGTGACCGGTCGGGGCCGTGCGATGGCGGCGCTCGGCGCCCAGCCGCGGCTGGCCCGCGCCCTGCTGGACGGTGCCGGGGCGGTGGGGCCGCGCCGGGCCGCCGAGGTTGTCGCGGTACTCGCCGAGGCGGTTCACGGCGACGACCTGGCCGCCGTGTGGCGCCGGCTCCGCTCCGGCACGGACGCCGCCGGCTCGCGGTGGCGGGCAGAGGCGCGCAGGTTGCGCAGCGCCCTGGACGAGCCGCCGCCCGCCCAGCCGGGAGACGGCACACCGGGCGGCAGCAGCGGCAGCAGCGGCAGCAGCGGCAGCGGCGACACGCCGACCGCCGCCGGGCAGGACGGCACCGGCCCGGCCAGACAGAACGGCTCCGGCCCGACCAGGCAGGACGACATCGGGCCAGCCAGGATGGACGGCGCCGGCCAGCCGGGGCAGGTGTTGCCGGACGATCTGGCCGCGGGGCTGCTGGTCGGGTTGGCGTACCCGGAACGGCTGGCCAGGGTCCGGCAGGCCGGCGGCGAGACGTACCTGATGGCCGGCGGCACCGCGGCGGAGCTCGCGCCGGGATCGCCGCTGGCCGGAGCGGAGTGGCTGGCGATCGCGGTGGCCGACCGCGCACCGGGACGGCCGGGCGCGGCGATCCGACAGGCGGCGGTGGTCGACGGGGCCACCGCCCGCGAGGCCGGCGCCGCGCTGCTGCGCCGGGAGGAGGAGATCGCCTGGTCCGGCGGGGACGTGGTGGCCCGGGAGGTGGAACGGCTGGGCGCGATCGTCCTGCTGGACCGTCCGCTGCTCCGGCCGGATCCCGCCCGGGTCGGCACGGCGCTCCGCGACGGGCTGCGCCAGGCCGGGCTCGAGTTGCTGACCTGGACGCCGCGTGCACGGGAGTTGCGGGCCCGGCTCGCCTTCTGCCGACACGCCCTCGCGGGCGACTGGCCGGAGGTGACCGACGCGGCGCTGCTCGACCGGGTCGAGGATTGGCTGGGTCCCGAGCTGGCCACCGCCCGGCGCCGGGCCGACCTGTCCCGGATCGACGTCGCGGCCGCGTTGCGCCGGCTACTGCCCTGGCCGGAGGCGGCCCGGCTGGACGAGCTGGCCCCGGAACGGCTGGCCGTGCCGAGCGGCTCCCGCTACCGCGTCGACTACGCCGATCCGGCCGCACCGGTGCTGGCCGTGAAGTTGCAGGAGACCTTCGGCTGGCAGGACGTGCCCCGGATCGCCGACGGACGGGTGCCGGTGCTGCTGCACCTGCTCTCCCCGGCCGGCCGGCCGGTCGCGGTGACCCGGGACCTCGCCTCGTTCTGGCGGACCGGCTATCCGCAGGTCCGCGCCGAGCTGCGCGGCCGCTACCCCCGGCATCCCTGGCCGGCCGATCCGGCGGAGGCCGTCCCGAGCCGGGGACCGCAACCCCGCCGCCGGTAGCCGGGCGGAGCGACCGTGGCCGACGTACCGGTGACCGACGTACCGGTGACCGACGTACCGGTGACCGACGTACCGGTGACCGACGTACCGGTGACCGACGTGCCGGTGACCGACGTGCCGGTCACCGGAACGGCGATGGACGGAGCAGCGGCGGGTGCGACGGTCACGGGGCGTCGACGATGTCCGCGACCACGACGGTGATGTTGTCCGGCCCGCCCGCCCGCAGGGCCAGGTCGACCAGGCGCTGCGCGCACTCCGCCGGCTCCGGATAGCCGAGCAACGCCTCGGCCAGGCTCTCCGGGCGGACCACATTGGAGAGCCCGTCGCTGCAGAGCAGCCAGCGGTCGCCCGCCTCCGGCACCACGGTGGTGTACGTCGGGTTAACGGGCTCGCCCTGCAACGCCCGGGTGACCACGGCCCGCCGGGGATGGTTCTGCGCCTCCTCCGGGCTGATCACCCCCTCGTCGACCAGCATCTGCACAAAGGTGTCGTCCCTGGTGAGCTGCGTCATCGTGCCGCCACGCAGCAGGTACGCCCGGGAGTCGCCGACGTGGGCCAGGGCGAGGCAGGTGCCGGTCCGGGCGAGCAGCAGCGCGGTGAGGGTGGTCCCCATGCCCTGCCGTTCCGCGTCCTCGGCGACCGCCGCCCGGATGCCAGCGCTCGCCGTGTCCACCGCACCCTGCAGCGCCGCGACGAGTCCCTCCTCCGGCGTCTCCACGTCGAGCGGGCGGATCGCCTCGATGGTGAGGGTGCTGGCCAGGTCGCCGGCCGCCATCCCGCCCATGCCGTCGGCCACGGCGAGCAGCCAGGGGCCGGCGTGCACGGAATCCTGGTTCGCGCCCCGGATCAGGCCACGGTCGCTCACCGCCACGGATCGCAGCTTCAGGCTCATGGCAGGCAGCCTGCCAAAAAGACGGCCGAAATGCTTGCAGTAGATCACCAACGGGCCGGAGTGGCGATCGAAATTTACCGTCCGTGGCCCTCCCGACCACCAACGGCGAGCAGTTCCCGTGCCGCTGTCCAGGTGCGGCGCGGCCGACCAGCGGAAATCTGATCCAGGTCGATCGATTGACATGCCAGAAACGGGCTGGCAACATCGGCTTCCATTGGGAGCGCTCCCAGGAGTGCTGCCCGCCCCTTCGGAAGGGATCCCCCGTGCTCCGACCCCGCCACCGTCACCGCCCGCCCTCCCGGACGGTGACCCTGCTCACCACGGCCACCCTGATGCTCGGCGGCACTCTCGCCGGGACCACCACCGGCGCACACGCCCGGCCCGACGGCTCAACCGCCCGGCCCGACGGGTCGCCCGCGCCGCTGGCGCTCACCGAACACATCGTGAACGGCACCTTCACCGACGGCACCGCCCCCTGGTGGGGCAGTGCCAACCTGAGCCTCGCCGCCGTCGACGGCCAGCTCTGCACCGAGGTTCCCGGCGGCCTGACCAACCCCTGGGACGCCAGCCTCGGGCACAACACCATCCCGCTCGCCGACGGCGCCAGCTACGCGCTGAGCTTCCGCGCCTCGGCCAGCGCGCCGGTCACCGTCAAGGCGAACGTCCAGCTCAACGAGGACCCGTACACCACGGTCCTCTCCCGGGACGTCGCGCTCGACGCCACGGCCGAGGAGTTCGGGTACGAGTTCACCGGCACCCTCGACTCCAGCAACGGCACCCTCACGTTCCAGCTCGGCGGCGCCGCCGAGGCGTACACGTTCTGCCTGGACGACGTCTCGCTGAGCAGCGACGCCCCGACCGAGCCGCCGCCCGGCGGCGCGGAGCAGCTCCAGAACGGCGACTTCGCCGACGGCACCTCCGGCTGGTACTCCTACGGCACCACCTCCACGCAGGTCACCGACGGCCGGCTCTGCTCGGCGGTGCCGGGCGGGCTCGCCAACCCCTGGGACGGCGGCGTCGGGCAGAACGACGTGGCGCTGATCAACGGCGAGTCGTACACGCTCTCCTTCGACGCCTCCGCCGACCCCGGCGCGACCGTCCGGATGGCGGTGCAGCTCGGCGTCGACCCGTACACGTCGTACTTCGCCGAGGACATCACCTTCGGCGCCGAGGCGCAGCGGGTGGAGCGGACCTTCACCGCCACCGCCGACACCGAGGTCGCGCAGGTGGCCTTCCAGATCGGCGGGAACGCCGAGGCGTTCACCTTCTGCCTGGACAACGCCTCGCTGCTCGGCGGCGAGGCAGAGCCGCCGTACACCCCGGACACCGGGCCGCGGGTCCGGGTCAACCAGGTCGGCTACCTGCCGACCGGGCCGAAGAACGCCACCCTGGTCACCGAGGCCACCGAGGCGCTCGGCTGGGAGCTGACGACGACCGCCGGTGCCGTGGTGGCCAGCGGGCAGACCAGCCCGCGCGGCGTCGACCAGGCCTCGGCGCAGAACGTGCACAGCATCGACTTCTCCGCCTACCGGACCGCCGGCACCGGCTACCGGCTGCGTGCCGACGGCGAGACCAGCCACCCGTTCGACATCTCCACCGACGTCTGGAAGCAGCTCCGCTCCGACTCGCTGCAGTTCTTCTACATCCAGCGCAGCGGCATCGCCATCGACGGCGACCTGGTCGGCGAGGAGTACGCCCGGCCGGCCGGGCACCTCGGCGTCGCGCCGAACCAGGGTGACACCGACGTGCCGTGCCAGCCGGGAGTCTGCGACTACCGCCTCGACGTCCGGGGCGGCTGGTACGACGCGGGTGACCACGGCAAGTACGTCGTCAACGGCGGCATCGCCACCTACCAGCTACTGAACGCCTTCGAGCGGACCAAGACCGCACCCACCGCCGGTGGCGGCGCGGCGCTCGCCGACGGCGCCCTCCGGCTGCCCGAGCGCGACAACGGCGTGCCGGACATCCTCGACGAGGCGCGCTGGGAGCTGGAGTTCCTGCTCCGGATGCAGGTGCCCGCCGGTGAGCCGCTGGCCGGGATGGCGCACCACAAGATGCACGACCGGAACTGGACCGGGCTGCCGCTGCAACCCGAGGACGATCCGGAACTGCGCGAACTGCACCCGCCCTCCACCGCCGCCACGCTCAACCTCGCCGCCACGGCCGCGCAGTGTGCCCGGCTCTACGCCCCGTACGACGCGGCGTTCGCGCAGCGCTGCCGGACCGCCGCCAGCACGGCGTACGCGGCGGCGAAGGCGAACCCGACCCGGTACGCCTCGCCGCAGGACGGCAACGGCGGCGGCTCCTACAGCGACGGCGACGTGACCGACGAGTTCTACTGGGCCGCCGCCGAGCTCTACCTGAGCACCGACGAGTCGTCCTACCTGGCCGACCTGTCCGCGTCGCCGCACCACACCGACGACGAGGTCTTCGCGGCGCACGGCTTCGGCTGGGGCAGCACCGCCGCGCTCGGCCGGCTCGACCTGGCCACCGTGCCGAGCGGCCTGCCGGCGGCCGAGCGGGACCGGATCCGCGCCTCGGTGGTCGCCGCCGCCGACGGCTACCTCGCCACCGCGCAGGGCCAGGCGTACGGGCTGCCGATGCCGGGCACCCCGGGCAGCTACTTCTGGGGCGCCAACAGCAACATCATCAACAACGCGGTCGTGCTGGCCACCGCCTTCGACCTGACCGGGCAGCCGAAGTACCGGGACGGCGCGGTGCAGGGGATGGACTACATCTTCGGCCGCAACGCGCTCAACCAGTCGTACGTGACCGGCTGGGGGGAGAAGTCGTCGGAGAACCAGCACAGCCGGATCTTCGGCAACCAGTACGACGAGTCGCTGCCGAACCCGCCGGCCGGCTCGATCGCCGGTGGCGCGAACGCCAGCCTCGACGACCCGTTCGCGCAGCAATTGCTCGCCGGTTGTGCACCGATGTTCTGCTACGTCGACGACATCGCCTCGTACGCCACCAACGAGGTCGCGATCAACTGGAACTCGGCGCTGGCCTGGATCGCCTCGTTCCTCGCCGACCAGGGCAGCGCCCCGACCGTGCCGGCCGGCGCGGCGTGCCGGGTGACGTACGTCAACTTCGGCACCTGGGCCGAGGGCGGCGGCTTCACCGGCCAGGCGACGATCACCAACACCGGTACGACGACGGTCGACGGCTGGACGCTGAGCTTCGCCTTCACCGGTGACCAGAAGGTCCGGGAGGCGTGGATGGCGAAGGTGACCCAGTCGGGTGCCCGGGTCTCCGTGCGGAACGAGTCGTACAACGCGCGGATCCTGCCCGGCGCCAGCCAGATGTTCGGCTTCAACGCCACCACCACCGCCGGGCCCAACCCGGACCCCGGCCTCTTCACCCTCAACGGCATCCCCTGCACCTGAGGTGTAAGGAAGGGCCCCCGCTACAACAGAAAACGATAAGCGGGGGCCCTTCCTTTCAGAAGAGGCGGTCGGCCTGTTGCCAGAGCGTCAGGGCCGAGAAGACGCCGAAGAGCAGCACCGCCCAGATCAGCGCGACCACCCGGTAGGAGCGCGGGCGGATCTCGTCGGGCAGCACGCGGCGGTTGAGCACCAGCAGCAGGACCGAGTAGAAGAACATCATCAGCCCGCCGACGCAGGCGGAGATGACCAGCAGGATCAGCGGCTGGTCGAAACCGATCAGCAGGATGGCGCAGCCGAGGCCGACCAGCCCCCAGACCAGCGCGAAGTAGATCCGGCTCTCGGAGAACCTGGGCAGGTACGCCGTCTTGAGCACGTCGGCGGCGAGCCGGCTGGTGTAGTCGACGATGCCCATCGCGGCGGCGAAGAGCGAGAGCGCCCCGATCACCCAGAAGAGGGTGCCGAACCACGAGCCGACGATCTCGTTCAGCCGCTCCCCCTCGACCCGGAGGAAGTCCACACTGTTGGCCAGACCGGGCACCCCGTAGACGGTGGAGTAGGCGAGCAGCGAGGTCAGCACGATCGTGACGAACGAGATCAGGGCGAAGGTGACCGCCTGCTCCCGGTTGGCCAGCCGCCACCAGCGCCGCCAGCGGGTCAGGTTCTCCTCGGTCGGCTCGAAGACGAAGCCCCGGCTGTCCGGGGCCGCCTCCTCGCGGCCGGTGACCGGGCTGACCAGCCGGGGCACGTACCGGCCCATGCCGTAGCCCTTGTCCCGGATCCAGTTGGACTGCACCAGGTTCTGCCCGCCGCCGGCACCGGCGAAGACCAGCGCGGAGAGCATCAGCGCGAAGCCGAGCTCGGTGGGGAACTCGGGCGCGGTCACCGCGGTCGGCAGGTCGCCCCAGGCCGCGGCAGAGATGGCGAAGAGGACCGCGACCACGATGAAGAGCAGCACCAGGCCGACCTTGACGAACTCGACCCGCTCCAGCGCGGTGTAGACCACCGGGGCGAGGGTGAGGGTCGCGCCGATCAGCAGCAGCAGGCCGGCGGCGATCCAGGTGGCGTCACCGCCGAAGAGGTACGTCAGCATCGTCGCCGAACTTGTCGCCCAGCCCGGCCAGAGGTTGGCGAAGTAGACCATGATCGCGAAGACCAGCCCCCAGTGCCGCCAGAACCGCGAGAAGCCGGTCAGTGCGGTCTCACCGGTGGCCAGGGTGTAGCGCTCGATCTCCATGTTGATGAACCACTGGGTGACGATCCCGATCGCGGCGGCCCAGAGGAAGACCAGCCCCACCTGCGAGGCGATGTACGGGTAGAGGATGAACTCGCCGGACGCCAGGCCGACACCCGCCGCGATCACCCCGGGCCCGATGATGGACCAGGCGGAGCGGGGTGGTGGCGGTAGCTCCCGGACGGTCACTCCGGGCAGGTGTCTGGTCGGGAAGCGGTCGGCGGCGGTCCGCGTCATCGGTGACCTCCAGGGGACGGGCACCGGCCGGATGACCGGGACTGCCCCGGGGTGTCGCGTAACCCCGTGGCGTCGTTGGTCGCCGGAGCCGGATGCGAGATCGATTCGCAGCAATCTGCGCAGTGGTGGTTATAAATGGATCTTCTGCCACGATGGACGGTGTGGCAACCGATCTCGCCGTCCGGCCCGGCGGTCCCGACGACGTCGCCGCGGTGCTCGCCCTGCTGGACGGCGCCACCCGCTGGCTCGTGGAACGCGGCCGCACCGGCCAGTGGGGCAGCGCGTCGCACTCCGGCAACCCGCGCCGGATCGCCCAGGTCCGCCGTTGGGCCGACGAGGGCGAGCTCTACCTCGCCGAACTCGCGGGCCTGCCGGTCGGCGCGATCGTCGTCGGCCGGGCCGTGCCACACGTCCCGCCGGCCACCGAACCCGAGCTCTACGTCAACCTCCTGGTCAGCGACCGGGCCCATGCCGGGCACCGGATCGGCGCGCGGCTGCTCGGGTTCGCCGAGGAGCTCGCCCGGTCCCGGGGTGTCGACCTGCTCCGGGTGGACTGCTACGCCGGTGACGACGGCGCGCTGATCCGCTACTACGAGGGCCAGGGCTTCACCGCCACGGAACCGTTCAGCGTGCCGCTGGCGGACCGGCGCTGGCCGGGCCAAGTCCTCGAACGCCGGCTGGGCCCACGCGGCGCTGACCGAACGGCCTGAATCGGGCACGGTCAGCCCTGTCCCGAGGCGCTCGTCCGCAGTTCGGGTAGCACCTTCGCCCCGAAGGTGTCGACGAACGCCTCCTGCCGCTGCCCGACGTGGTGCAGGTAGATCTCGTCGAAGCCGAGGTCGGCGTACTCCCGCAGCCGGGCGGCGTGCCAGTCGAGGTCGGCGGAGACGTTGACCACCTCGGCGACGCGTTCCGCCGGCACGCTCGCCGAGACGACGTCGAAGTGGTCGGTCAGCTCCAGGTCCCAGCAGACCGGCGGTTCGAAGACGTTGCTGCGCCACTGCTCGTACGCGATCCGGGTCGCCTCCGTCTCGTCGGGCGCCCAGCTCAGGTGCACCTGGAGGTGCAGCCTGCCCCGGCCACCCGCGTCCCGGTAGGCGTCCACCATCCGACGCAGCCGCTCCACGGGTGCGTTGACCGTGATCAGCCCGTCGGCCCACTCGGCACACCACCGGGCGGTCGCCTCGGTCACCGCCGCACCGACAAGTGCCGGCGGCTCGTCGGGCCGGGTCCAGAGCCGGGCCCGGTCCACCGTGACCAGCCCGTCGTGGCTGACCTCCTCGCCGGCCAGCAGCGCCCGGATCACGTCGACGCACTCCCGCAGCCGCGCGGTCCGGACCTCCTTGCGCGGCCAGGGCGCGCCGGTGATGTGCTCGTTGCTCGCCTCACCGGTGCCGAGCGCGGCCCAGAACCGTCCCGGATACATCGCGGCGAGGGTGCCGATCGCCTGCGCGATGATCGCCGGGTGGTAACGCTGTCCCGGTGCGTTGACGATGCCGAACGGCAGCGTCGTGGCCTGGAGCGCGGCACCCAGCCACGACCAGGCGAAGCCGGACTGCCCCTGCCGGGAGCTCCACGGCGAGAAGTGGTCGGAGGACATGGCCGCGTCGAAGCCCGCCTCCTGGGCCCGGACGACCGCCCGGAGCAGTTCGGCCGGGTGGATCTGTTCGTGCGAGGCGTGGAGCCCGAAGACCGTCATGGCGGTCTCCCGTACCCCGCCGCACCGCGCCCGATACCCGGTACGGCGATGAATATCCCGCCGGGCGGCGGCTGTTCGCTGCCCGCGCCCGCGCCGGCTGTTCGCTGCCCGCGCCGGCTATTCGCTGTGCGCTGCCCGCGCCGGCTATTCGCTGTGCGCGCCGGCTATTCGCTGTGCGCGCCGGCTATTCGCTGTGCGCGCCGGCGCCGGCGCCGGCCGTGCCGCCCTCGCCGATCCAGACGGCCTTGAGGTTGCAGAACTCCCGGATGCCCTGCGCCGACAGCTCACGGCCGTAGCCGGAGTTGCCCACGCCGCCGAAGGGCAGTTCCGGATAGGAGGTGGTCATGCCGTTGACGAAGACCATCCCGGCGTCGAGGTCGGTGACGAACCGCTCCTGCTCGGCCGGATCCCGGGTCCAGGCGTTGGACCCGAGGCCGTAGCTGGTGCCGTTGGCGAGCGCGATCGCCTCCTCGTACGAGGAGACCCGGTGCAGGGCGGCGACCGGCCCGAAGACCTCCTCGGCGTACATCCGCATCTGCGGGGTCACCTCGGCGACCACGGTCGGCGGATACCACCAGCCGGGCCGGTCGGGCTGCTCCCCGCCGCAGAGCACCCGGGCGCCCCGGGCCACGGCGTCGCGCACCTGCTCGGCGACCTCGGCACGGCCGCGCTCGGTGGCGAGCGGCCCGACGTCGGTCTCCCCGCTCATCGGATCGCCGACCCGCAGCGCCGACATCCGGGCCACGAAGGCGTCGGCGAACTCGTCGAAGACCTCGGTGTGCACGATGAACCGCTTCGCGGCGATGCAGGACTGCCCGTTGTTCTGGCACCGCGCCACGGTCGCCACCTCGGCGGCCCGGGCGACGTCGGCGGAGGGCATCACCACGAACGGGTCGCTGCCGCCGAGTTCCAGCACGGTCTTCTTGAGGTACCGGCCGGCGATCGCCCCCACCGAGCGACCGGCGCCCTCGCTGCCGGTCAGCGTCGCGGCCCGGACCCGGGGGTCGGCCAGCACCTGCTCGATCCGGTCGGAGCCGATCATCAGGGTCTGGAACGCACCGGCCGGGAAGCCGGCCCGGCGGAACAGCTCGTCAAGGTAGAGGGCGGTCTGCGGCACGTTGGAGGCGTGCTTGAGCAGCCCCGTGTTGCCGGCCATCAGGGCCGGCGCCGCGAAGCGCATCACCTGCCAGAGCGGAAAGTTCCACGGCATCACCGCCAGCACCGGCCCCATGGGGAAGTAACGGCCGTACGCCGAGGTCGCCCCGATCGAGCCGGCGTCGGCCGGCTCGTCGGCGAGGAAGCGCTCGGCGTGCGCGGCGTAGTAGCGGCAGGCGGTGGCGCACTTGGCCACCTCGGCCTGTGCAGAGGCGTACGTCTTGGCCATCTCCATCGTCATCATCCGGGCCACCTGGTCGCGTTCGACCTCGAGCAGGTCGGCCACGCCTGACATCCAGCCGGCCCGCTCGGCGAAGGTGGTGCCCCGCAGCGCGTCGAAACCGGCCGCCGCCCGGCCGAGCGCCGCAGCCAGCTGATCGTCCGTCATCTCGTCGAAGGTCTTGAGGGTCTGGCCCGTGGTCGGGTCGATGGTGGCGATCGACATCTCGTACTCCCTGGATCTCGCTCCCTGAATCCCGGCGGCTCCGCCGGTCCGTTGCTCGGCGAGCTCGCCCGCCGGCGTCACCCGAACCCGACGCGGGTGCGGGCGGGGCGTCACTCGAAGAGCGAGTGCTTCGTGCCCGGTGGCTCCTCACGGCGCCGCGCGATCCGGCGGCGCTGCACCACCACCAGGTCCACCACGGCGACCACGGCGAGGACGCCGAGGATCACCGCGAGCACCAGGAGGTCGGCCCGCAGCGCCAGTACGCCGAGCGCCACGGAGACCACCAGTCCGAATGCGGCGAGCGCCAGGCGCAGGTTGAGTGCGCTGTAGGCGTGACCTACCGTCCCTTTCGCCCCTCGGGGCTGCGATCTCGCGGCCATTTCGCCGAACTACCCGGTATGGGCGGCGGCTAACCTGCCCGGCCCGGCAGACGCCGGCCCGGCAGACGCCCGGGCCGGTGCGGGTGCCGGGCGCGGCAATGGGGATTCCCTCGGGCGAGTGGGTATAACGGGGACATGACGACCGGTCCCACTCCCCCGCCCAGCCACGCGGATCTGCTGAGTCGCCCACTCTTCGCCCACCTGGCCACCACGCGCCCGGACGGCGGGCCGCAGAGCAACGTGATGTGGTTCGCCTGGGAGGGTGGACGGATCAGGATGACGCACACCAAGCGGCGACAGAAGTTCCGTAACCTCCAGCGGGATCCCCGGGTCGCGCTCTCGATCGCAGACCCCGACGACCCGTACCGGTTCCTGGAGGTGCGCGGGGTGGTGGAGAAGGTCGAGGACGACGACGAGGTCGCCTCCTTCTACCGTGCGCTCCAGGAGCGGTACGACAACGTCTACGAGATCAACGATGCGGCGTACCGGGTGATCGTCACCATCCGGCCGGAGAGCTTCGTCGCGGTCACCAACGGCCAGCCGCAGCCGGCCGGCTGACCGTCCATTCCGGTCACCTCCGCACCGGCCACGCGCCCGGATGTCGGTGATCCGTAGGCCGGGCGACGGCGGCGAGGGTTCCGGGCCGGCAAGTCCGCCGCGTACAGTTACGGGGCGATTGCTGTCCGTTCTGTCCGGGGAGAAGCATGTCCAGACGTTGGACCGCCGCCGTCACCGCCCTCCTGGCGGCCTTCGCCCTGGCCTGCGAGGGGTCCGACGGGGGCGGGGGCGGCCAGCCGGATCCCCCGGCGGCGCCGCCCGGTGTGCCCGACTCGATCGCGGCCCTCGGAGACTCGATCACCGCCGGCTTCGGCTCCTGCCTGGTCCTGGCCGCCTGCCAGCGCAACTCGTGGTCCACCGGCGACAGTTCCCGGGTGGAGAGCCTCTACCGGCGACTCCGGGAGGTGAACCCGGCGATCCGCGGTAAGGCACACAACCAGGCCGTGAACGGGGCTCGCGCCTCGGCGCTGGCCACCCAGGCCGGCGGAGCGGTGCGGGCCCGGGTCGACTACGTCACCGTGCTCGTCGGAGCCAACGACGCCTGCCGGGGCGGTATCGAGGACATGACAAGCGTCAGCACCTTCCGCGCGGACGTCGATCGTGGACTCGCGACGCTGAAGAAGGGGCTTCCCAAAGCCCGGGTCCTGGTGGTCAGCATCCCGAACCTGCACCGGATCTGGGAGATCGGCCATGAGGACACCCGGGCGGTGCGGGCCTGGCGGGGCCGCATCTGCCCCGCGCTGCTGGCCAACCCCACCTCGACGGAGCCGGCCGACCGTACCCGCCGATCGACGTTCCGGGCCCGGATCGACGCGTACAACGAACAGCTCGCCGCAGCCTGCAAGGCGTACGGTTCCCGCTGCCGGTACGACGGCGGCGCCGCGCACCGGGTCCGGTTCGGCCTGGACCTGCTCAACCGGCTGGACTACTTCCACCCGAACGCGGCCGGCCAGAAGGAGTTGGCCGAGGTGACCTGGCGGGCATCCGGCCTGGCCAGCCAGGCCCGGCGAGCCGCCTGAGGCAACCGGCGAGCCGCCTGAGGCACAACCGGCCGGCTGCCGGCCCGGCCGACAACCCGGCCAGACCGGGGGCGGACCGGGGGCGGACCGGGGGGCGGACCACCCGGGCGCCTGACTACCGGGGCGCCGGCACGGTCGTCCGCGGCCGGTACAGCTCCTGTGAGCGGGCGGCCAGGCTGCTGGTGGCCGACGAGTTAGCCCAGGTGCCCAGCACCACCGCAGCGCCCGGGACCGCCTTGGCGACCAGCCGCTTCGCGGCCCGGACGCCGGCCATCTGCGCCAGCTTGAACCCGAGCCGCAGCATCACCCGCGCCAGCGGCGTATCCGACCGGCTGCGCAGGGCGTCGATCCGCTCCCGTCCGGCGGCCACGCCGAGGGCGAGCCGTGCCGTCTCGGCGATCTTGTGCACCCGCTGCAGGACGAGCAGGTCGGTGGCGCGGTCGGGATGCTCCGGGTCGGCACCGTAGGCGGCGGCGACGTAGAGCACCATCCGGGCCTGGGTCCAGGCCAGCACCCCCATGTCGATCACCGCGCCCGGCAGGCCGGCCGCACCGGAGACCGCACCGGAGACCCTGGCGTGGTTGACGAACCTGCGGATCGCCGCCTCGGCCATCGCCTCCGGCGACATCCGCGGATGCCTCGCGCGGGTCCGCTCTGCCCAGGCCCGGGCCTGCGGCCCGATCCGCCGGACCGCCTCCAGGGCAAGGTGCTCCGGGGCGTACTGCGGGTCGGCTTTCATCCGCGCCCAGAGCCCGCCGGGCGGGACGACGGTCGACGACTCCGGCTCGTCCTCCTCGGTCACGTCCTCCGGCTCGCCGGAGGCCGCTGGAGGCGAAAGCGGATGCGGGCTCGCGGCGGTCGGCGGGAGATCGGCGCCGGTCGCCGGCAGCTCGGTGTCGGCCGGCGACCGATCGGCCGGCGGCAGGTCGGTGTCGGCCGGCGTCGTCGCCGGGGTGGCGGGCGCGCCGTTGACCGGCGGGGAGTTGGTCACGGGACACTCCGGGGGTCGGGGGTCGGGGGTCGGGGGTCGGGGGTCGGGGGTCGGGGGTCGGGGGTCGGGGGTCGGGGGTCGGGGATCGGGGATCGGGGATCGGGGATCGGGGATCGGGGAGGCACGGAGGAAGGAAGGAGGACACGACGGTCAGCGGTGGGGCCAGGTCAGCGGTGGGGCCAGGTCAGCGGCGGCCGCGCAGTCGGGCCACGACCTGGCGCATCCGATGCTGGTTGGCGGGCTTGGCCAGCTCGCGCCGACCCCGCTCGACGAGCCGCCGACCCTGCGGCGAGCTGAGGAACATCCGGATTCGTTGCACCAGTGACGCCATCTCGGTCCTCCTCCTCAAAGTCGTCCTGAGTCATCAGGATTACCCGGTCGCCCGCCCGGCCACACCGGTCGCCGTGGACCGGCCGGGTCCGTCACTCCATCGTGGCCGGGCGGTTCAAGCCCGGGTCAGCGCCCGGACGGCAGCAACGCGTCGACGACCTCGGTCGCCGAGTACTCGTGCTTGGCGTAGTGCTCCGGATAGGCCGAGTACTGCACCGCCTGGGCCGCCTCGGTCAGCCGCATCCGTTCCCAGCCGGGCACCTGGCGCAGTGCCTCGAAGAACCGCGCGCTCGCGTACGCCGGATCCATCAGGCGGTTCACCGGGCCCCAGCCGGTGCTGGTCCGTTGCTGGAACAGACCGACCGAGTCGTGGTCCCAGCCGGTGCCCTGGTGTCGGTACCGCTTCGACTCCGGCAGCACCTCGCTGGCCCGGTTGAGCAGGTTGCTCTCCTGCATCGCGGTGGCCACCCCGATGACCAGCCCTCGGCGCGGCATCCCCATGTCCCGTCCGGTCCGCACGATGGCCCGGGCGTTGTCCATCTGGATCGGGGTGAGACCGGCCACCGGCGCCGAGTCGGCCAGTGGCGGCGAGGCGTCCGGGTCGGCAGCTGTCGCGTCCTCCCGGCCGGATTCTCCGGACCGGTCGGACTTGTCGGCCCGGCCGGAGCCGGACCGGCTCGCCCGGTCCGCCGAGCGGTCGGCGCCGGCCGCCTCGCCGGTGTCGTCGCCCGGCCGGGCCAGTGCCACCCCCTCCGGGTTCTCCGCGGCGGTGCCGGCCGGGTCGCCCGACGGGCCGACCGCCTGGACGGCGGCCAGCACCCCGAGGCAGCAGAGCACCCCGGCGGCCACCGCGACCTGGCGCGAGCGGCGCGGACCGAGCCGCGCCGGCAACCCGGTCCGGGCCACCAGGCCGCCGGCCCGATCGGCGAGCCGGCGGGCCTGATCGGCGAGCCGGCGGGCCCGGGGTACGACCCGGTGGGCAACCCGGCGCATGCCCCGCTCGGCGGACCGGACGGCGGGTACCCGGCGGGACACCACCGCTGCCGCCCGGACGATCCGGTGGGCGACGGCCCGCCCGCGCGGCACGGCCCGGACGATGCGGGCGGCCACGGCAGGGACGAGCGGCACCGCCCAGCCGAACAGGACGGCCCGGATCAGGGCGAGCCGGCGGGCGCGTACCAGCCCGCGCCGCCGGGCCGCCGGGTCCGGTCCGGCCGGCGGCCCCGGCCACGGCCCGGAACGGTCGGATGCCGAGTCGGCGGAGGAGGCATCATCCGATCGGACAGTGCCCGGCACGGCGGGGTACGCGGTCGCAGAACGGTCGTCGTCAGGCATCCGACGAGGCTAGGCAGGCGATACGCCAACTACGCGGAGTCACCGGGTGCGCTGCGCCACATCTTTCGGCCAGGCAACCGGTCGACGACGCACAGGCGCGGACGACAACGGTCAACCCCGGCAAGCCTGGCATCCAGGGGAGACCGGACTATCGTCGCGAGGCAGGCAGATACCTTCGAATCAGTCTTCACTCCGCGCGCTGGCGGCGCACCTCCCCCGATCGGCCCAGCCGGTCCGGCCGCCCGGACACGGTCCCGCTCCCCGGATCGGCCCGTGCCGTGAGACCGTGGACTATGGCACCGGTCACCGATCCGCTTCCGCGCCGCGGCCTCCGCCGGCTACCCAAGGCCAATCTGCACCTGCACCTCACCGGTTCCATGCGCCCGCAGACCCTGGCCGAGCTCGCCGATCGGGACGGCCTGCCGCTGCCCGAGCCGCTGCCCGCCGGCACCCTCTCCGGCTGGTCGGCGTTCCAGGAGCGCTACGAACTGGCCCGGGCCGCGCTGCGTACCGCCGACGACCTGAGCCGGGTGGTCGCGGAGGCCACCGCCGACAACGTCGCCGACGGCGCCGGCTGGCTGGAGATCCAGGTCGACCCGACGACGTACGCCGACCGGCTGGGCGGGCTGGAGCCGGTGGTCGAGGCGGTGCTCGCCGGAGCCACCGGTGGCCGTACCGGAGTGGTCCTGGCGGCAAGCTGGGCCGGACCGCCGGACCGGGCGGAACGGATCGCCCGGCTCGCCGCCCGGTACGCGGGCGCGGGCGTGGTCGGCTTCGGCCTCTCCAACGACGAGCGCCGGGGCCGGATCGCCGACTTCGTCCCGGCGATGCGCACGGCGACCGGGGCGGGCCTGCTGGCCGTGCCGCACAGCGGCTTCTACGAGGCCGCCTGGCACGTGCGGGACTGCGTCACCCGGCTCGGCGCGCACCGGATCGGGCACGGGCTCACCGCCGTGGCCGACCCGGCCGTCCTCGACCTGCTCGCCGAGCGGGCGGTGGCGATGGAGGTGTGTCCCAGTTCATACCCGCCGTTCGGCGTCACCACCGGCCTGGCGGCCACCCCGCTGCGGGCCCTGCTGACCGCCGGGGTGCCGGTGGCGCTCGGTACGGACGACCCGCTGCTGTTCGGCACGGGCCTGCTCGACCAGTACGTGCTGGCCCGGGACGTGCTCGGCTGCACCGACGCCGAACTGGCCGCGCTGGCCCGCTCCTCAGTCGGGGCCTCCGCCGCCCCGCCGGAGGTGAAGACGGCGATGCTGGCGGGCGTCGCCGGATGGCTCGGTGGAATGCACCAAGATAGCGGCAGCGTTTGCTACATCGGGGCGCCGTCCGTCGCGGCCGCGTCCCGGCGTATCCCGTTGAGGAGGTCCTGACCGGTGCTCGACCCGAACGAGCTCTACCAGCTCACCGACGATCTGCCCGAGCTGGGTCAGCCGGTGCTGATCCAGGCGCTTTCCGGTTTCGTCGACGCCGGAAACGCGACCCGGCTCGCCCGGGAACACCTCGTGTCGACCCTCGAGTCCCGGACGATCGCCACCTTTGACGTCGACCAGTTGCTCGACTACCGGTCCCGGCGACCCACGATGATCTTCGTCGAGGACCACTGGGAGCACTACGAGCAGCCGAAGCTCGAGCTGCACCTGCTCCGCGACGACGAGGGCACCGCGTTCCTGATGCTCTCCGGCCCGGAGCCGGACTTCCAGTGGGAACGGTTCATCGCCGCACTGACCAGCCTGATCCGCCGGCTCGGCGTACGGCTGACGATCGGGCTGAACGCCATCCCGATGGCGGTGCCGCACACCCGCCCGATCGGGGTGACCGCGCACGCCACCCGGCGCGACCTGATCACCGGCTACGAGTCCTGGCTGCAGCGCATCCAGGTCCCCGGCAGTGCCGGCAACCTGCTCGAGTTCCGCCTCGGCGAGCAGGGCCGGGACGCGGTGGGCTTCGCGGTGCACGTGCCGCACTACGTGGCCCAGACCGAATATCCCGGCGCGGCCGAGCTCCTGCTGACCTCGGTCTCCCGGGCCACCGGCCTGCTGCTGCCGACCGAGCCGCTGCGCAGCGCCGCCGAGGCCGTACGCGAGGACATCGACCGGCAGGTCGCCCAGACCGACGAGGCGACCTCGCTGGTGCACGCGCTGGAGGAGCAGTACGACGCCTTCACCCGGGGCCGGGGCGGGCCGAACCTGCTCGCCGACCAGACCGGACCGCTGCCCACCGCCGACGAACTCGGCGCGGAACTCGAGCGTTTCCTCGCCGAACAGGGTCGGCCCGGGGAAAACCCGGGTACGTGATCGGGCGGGCTGACCAGATGCGCCTGGCGACCTGGAACGTCAACTCGGTGAAGGCCCGCCTGCCCCGGCTGCTGGACTGGCTCGCCGCCACCGGGCCGGACGTCGTCTGCCTACAGGAGACGAAGTGCCCGGACGGCATGTTCCCGGCGGCGGAGGTCGGCGAGCTGGGCTACGAGGTGGCCAGCCACAGCGACGGCCGGTGGAACGGGGTGGCGATCCTCTCCCGGGTCGGTCTGGCCGACGTGGCGGTCGGGTTCGCCGACGAACCCGGGTTCCCGGAGCCGGAGGCGCGGGCGATCTCGGCGACCTGTGCCGGGCTGCGGATCTGGTCGATCTACGTACCGAACGGGCGCGTCCCCGACTCGCCGCACTACGAGTACAAGCTCGCCTGGCTGGCGGTGCTCCGGGACGCCCTCGCCGCCGAGTTGCGGGCCGGGCCCGACCCTCCGCTGGTGGTCTGCGGCGACTACAACGTCGCGCCGACCGACGCCGACGTCTGGGACCCGGCGCTCTTCGTCGGCTCCACCCACGTGACGCCGCCGGAGCGCCAGGCCCTGGCCGAGCTGCGCGCCCTCGGCCTGACCGACGTGGTGCCGACGCCGATGAAGGGGCCACACCCCTTCACGTACTGGGACTACCGGGCCGGGATGTTCCACCAGAACAAGGGCATGCGGATCGACCTGGTGTACGCGACGACACCGTTCGCCGAGAGCGTCACCTCGGCGTACGTGGACCGGGAGGCACGCAAGGGCAAGGGCCCCTCCGACCACGCCCCGATCGTGGTGCAGACCGGGCCCGAGGCCGGCTGAGCCGACGACATGGTGATCGACCTCGGCACCGAGCGGTACGAGCCGCCCGTCGACACCGCCGGGCCACCCCGCGCGGTGGTCGTACGCCAGTGGCGGATCGCGGCCGTGGCGCTCGCCGGAATCCTGGTGCTCAACACCGGCGGCGCAGCCCCGGCACCGGCGCCCCCGCTGCGGCAGGTCTACGCCGCGCCGATCGGCCCGGTCGACACCTTCACCATGGCCGGCGGCCTGCTCGTCACCGCCTCGGTGCTGGCCGGTGCCGACCGACCGGGACGCCGGATCACCTGCTACGACCTCACCGACGGGCACCGGCTCTGGTCCGGCGACTTCATTGTCGACCGGGACGGCGACGGGCCGATCTTCTCCGACGGGGTGCTGCTGATCTCCGAACGGCTGGCCGACGGCGCGCCGACCCGGACGACGGCGCTGGACCCGCGGACCGGGCGGCGGCGCTGGTCGGCGCCGTACCGGCCGCTGCCACTCCCGGACGGGCCGATCGCGCTGGTCTTCGACAACGTCTTCCGGCCGGAGGCACGGATCCGGCCGGGCCGGCGGACGGTCGGCGGCAAGGTCTACGTCGCGTCGGACGGGCACGCCTACACGGAGCCGCCGACCGGGATGACCGTCCGGGGGCTCGACCTCGACACCGGTCGGCTGCGGTGGGACCTGCCCCGGCTCGCCGGCGCCCGCGTGCTCGAGGCGGCCGGCGGGCATCCGACGATCCTGCTGACTCCTTCCGAGGACGGTGGCGTCGAGGCGCGCGACGTGCTCTCCGGCGCGGTCACGCACCGGCTCGACTGGACCGGCGGCGAGCTGGTCCAGGCGCAACGGATCGGGGACATCGTGGTGGCGACGGCGCACTCCGGGGCCGACCTGGTCGTGACGGCGTACTCGGCGGACCTGCGGCGGCGGCGGTGGAGCCGCTCCCTGCCCGGCCCGGATCAGTCCGTCGAACGCTGCGGTCCGCTGCTCTGCCAGTGGGCGGCCTTCCGGACCAGCGCGCTCGACCCGGCCACCGGCGAGGCCCGGTGGGAGCGTCCGGGGCCGCGGAACCTGCTCTCGATCGGTCTGTGGCTGGTCGAGCTCGACAACGGCCCGCTTCGGCGGGTCCTCGACGCCCGGACCGGCCGACCCGTCACCGACCTCGGAGGCTGGTGGCTGGCCGGCGAGCCCGGCTGGTCCGGTGCGGGCACGCTTCCCGCGGACCCGCCACCACTGGTGCTCCAGCCGAACCTCGTCAAGCAGCACACCTGGTTCGGCGTCTTCGATCCGGCCGGGCCGTCGGTCCGCCTGCTCGAGGTGCTGCCGCACAGCCTGCACGGGTGCGTGGCGGCCGACCGGTTCATGGCGTGCCGGTCCGGCGACGGGCAGCTCCGGGTCTGGCGCCACGAACCCTTCGCCTAGGCTGGGACCATGGCAGTGGTGAAGATCAACGCGATCGAGGTCCCGGCGGGTTCCGGGGCGGAACTGGAGCGCCGGTTCGCCGCCCGGCAGGGCGCCGTCGAGAACTCCCCCGGCTTCCTCGGCTTCGAACTGCTCCGCCCGGTGGCCGGCGAGAACCGCTACTTCGTCTACACCAGGTGGGAGAGCGAGGAGGCGTACCAGGCGTGGGCCACCGGACCCGCCCGGGAGGCACACGCGCGCGGCCCCGCCGCCGGGTCGGGCGGCGAGCAGCCCCGACCGGTCGCCAGCGGCGCCACGCTGCTGGAGTTCGAGGTCGTCCAGCAGGCCGCCCCCACCGCCCCGTAACCCATCCGCCCGCCCGGCCGGCGGCCGCAGCAGGGTGGCGCTGTCCGGGCCCGGTCAGGACTTCCGGGATTCGACCAGGGACGCGAAGGCGACGATGTTGTCGGAGTAGCCGGTGCCGCCGCCGACCCACCGCCCGCCGCAGGTGATCAGGCGGAGCCAGGGGCGGCGGAAGTCCCCGTACACCCGCTCGGCGGGAAGCTTGTCCTTGTCGAAGTGCTCGACCGAGTTGACCTCGAAGACCGCCACCGACCGGTCCTGCCGGGTCACCTCGATCCGGTCCCCCGCCCGCAGCTTCACCAGATCGTGGAAGACCGACGGGCCGGTCCGGGTGTCGGCGTGCCCGACGATGATCGCCGGACCGAACTGGCCGGGGCTGGGCCCGTCCTCGTACCAGCCGACCTCGTGGTGCCTCTCCAGCTCGGGTACGGCGATCGACCCGTCGTCGGCGAGCCCGACCCGGTGCACCGGGGCGCGTACCCCGATCGACGGGACCGCCAGCTTCGTCGGCCGGCTCGGCGCCAGCACCGGAAACTCCCGGGACGGCTCCTTGCTGCCGCCGCCCAGCCAGCGCCACGGCCCGCCCGCCGACTGGCCGAGCCCGGCACCGGTGGCGAAGACGCCGACCAGCACCAGGACGACCGCCAGCGGTCCGGCCACACTCCGACGGGGGCGGCCGGCACTCGACCGGGCCGCCGGATGCCGCAGGTGCGGCGCCGGCTGCCGACTGCCGATCCAGGGCCGCCGGCCGGTGGGAGTACGGGCCACCGGATGCCTCCCGGGTCAGGTCCGACGCGGCGCGGCCGGTCGGTTCCGGCGGCGGAGCGCGACCAGTCCCAGCACGGCGCCGAGCGCGGTGCTGACCACCCCGCCGGCCACCAGTAGCCCGCCCGGGTCGTCCCCGGCACTGCCCCCGAAGCCGGTCGCCGGGCCCCGGTGCGGCCGGGTGGCGCCGACCACCATCAGCCGGGTGGAGCCGCTCGCACCGTCGGGACAGCTCAGTCGGACCCGGTAGGTGTCCGCCCGGGTGCTCTCCGGCACCTGGGCGACCGCGGTGAGGAAGCCCGCCTGCGGCTGCACCGTCACGCTGCCGAACGCCTCCGACTCGACGGTGGCCGGCTGGGTGTTGGTGCGGCAACTGGCCTTGATGCCGACCATGTAGCCGGCCTCGACGGTGCTCGGATTGACCTGCACGAAGATGTCGGCGGCCTGCGCCGGGCCGGCGGGGAGCAGGATCGTGGCCAGGGCGAGCGGAACACCGCAGAGAACCGCGGTGCGTCGACGCGTGGCCACTGCTCCCCCTTCCGGCGCCTCGGGCAGGGCCGGGCACGTGGGGCCCGGGGCCTGCCGTACGCAGAAATCCTCTCATCTGTCGAGGCCGAGCACACGCGGTCGGGCGTACCCGGATAGCTTCTCGCCCGGTCGAGCCAGTCGCGTAGGCTGATATTTCTGTGACCCTCACCAGCCAGAACCAGACCGCCGCGCCCCCGCCGCCGCCCGGACCCGCCGGGGCGGTCCAGCCGGCGCCCGCCGGGGCCCCCCGCCCGGCGCCGTCTGGACGGCCGGCCCAGATCCGCACCTTCCATCCACGCCGGGGCCGGCTCGGCGCGCGGCACCTGGCGGCGCTGGACCGGCTCTGGCCCCGCTACGGGCTGTCCCTCCCGCCCGACCTTCCCGGCGGCGGGCGGCTCGACCTGGCCGAGCTGTTCGGGCGCGAGGCGCCGGTGGTGCTGGAGATCGGTTCCGGGATGGGTGACGCCACCGTGGCGATGGCCGCCGCCGACCCGGGTCGGGACTATCTGGCGGTCGAGGTGCACACGCCCGGCATCGCCAACCTGCTGGCGCTCACCGAGCGGCACGGCCTGACCAACGTCCGGATCGTCCGGGGCGACGCACTCGACCTCGTCCGTCACCTGCTGCCGCCGGATCGTCTCGACGCCGTGCACGCCTTCTTTCCCGACCCGTGGCCGAAGCCCCGCCATCACAAGCGGCGGCTGATCCAGCCGGCCCACGTCGCGCTGCTCCGCTCCCGCCTGGTCGCCGGTGGCACCCTGCACTGCGCCACGGACTGGCCCGAGTACGCCGAGCGCATGCTCGACACCCTCACCGCCGACCCGGAGCTGCTGAACGCCTTCCCCGGCTACGCCCCCCGCCCGGCGCACCGGCCGGTGACGAAGTTCGAGCGACGAGGGACCGCCGCCGGCCGCCCGATCGCCGACCTCATCTTTGTAAGGAAGGGCCCCCGCTTATCGTTTTCTGTTGTAGAAGGGCCCCCGCCTAACACCTGAAACCTGACCCCGCGCGCCGCTAAGCGAAGCCGATTGGCGTTGTCGGGGCTGGGCGGGGCACGATGGAGCGGCTATGACGCTCACCGACCAGCTGCCGGGCAGCGCCGATCCGGACACCCTCTTCGACGCGTTCGCCGGTTGGGCGCAGGAGCGTGGTCTCAGCCTCTATCCGCACCAGGAGGAGGCGCTGATCGAGATCGTCTCCGGGGCCAACCTGATCCTGAGCACGCCGACCGGCTCCGGCAAGAGCCTGGTCGCCACCGGTGCCCACTTCGCCGCGCTCGCCGAGAACCGGGTCAGCTTCTACACCGCGCCGATCAAGGCCCTCGTGTCGGAGAAGTTCTTCGCGCTCTGTGAGATCTTCGGCGCCGAGAACGTCGGGATGCTGACCGGCGACGCGAGCGTCAACGAGGACGCGCCGATCATCTGCTGCACGGCGGAGATCCTGGCCAACATCGCGCTGCGCGAGGGCGAGCGGGCCGACGTCGGCATGGTGATCATGGACGAGTTCCACTTCTACGCCGAGCCGGACCGGGGCTGGGCCTGGCAGGTGCCGCTGATCGAGCTGCCACAGGCGCAGTTCGTGCTGATGTCCGCCACGCTGGGCGACGTCACCCGGTTCCAGGCGGACCTGACCCGGCGTACCGGGCGGTCGACCGGGCTGGTCCGCAACGCCGAGCGGCCGGTGCCGCTGATGTTCTCGTACGCGATGACCCCGCTGCACGAGACCCTGGAGGAGCTGCTCTCCACCCGGCAGGCGCCGATCTACGTGGTGCACTTCACCCAGGCCGCCGCGCTGGAACGCGCCCAGGCGCTGATGAGCGTCAACGTCGCCACCCGGGCCGAGAAGGACATGATCGCCGAGGCGATCGGCAACTTCCGGTTCACCGCCGGCTTCGGGCGTACGCTCTCCCGGCTGGTGCGGCACGGCATCGGGGTGCACCACGCGGGAATGCTGCCGAAGTACCGGCGACTGGTGGAGACCCTCGCGCAGGCCGGACTCCTCAAGGTCATCTGTGGCACCGACACCCTCGGGGTCGGGATCAACGTGCCGATCCGCACCGTGCTCTTCACCGGCCTGTCGAAGTACGACGGGGTGAAGACCCGGCTGCTCAAGGCGCGGGAGTTCCACCAGATCGCCGGCCGGGCCGGCCGGGCCGGCTTCGACACCATCGGCACGGTGGTGGTGCAGGCGCCCGAGCACGTGATCGAGAACGAGAAGGCCCTGGCGAAGGCGGGCGACGACCCGAAGAAGCGCCGCAAGGTGGTCCGGAAGAAGCCGCCGGAGGGTTCGATCGGCTGGGGGCGGCCCACCTTCGAGCGGCTGGTCGAGGCCGAGCCGGAGCCGCTGACCTCGAGCTTCCAGGTCAGCCACGCGATGCTGCTCAACGTGATCAGCCGGCCCGGCGACGCGTTCGCCGCGATGCGGCACCTGCTGACCGACAACCACGAGGAGCCGGCCGCGCAGCGCCGGCACATCCGCCGGGCAATCGCGATCTACCGCGCGCTGCTCGCCGGTGGCGTCGTCGAGCAGCTCGCCGAGCCGGACGAGACCGGCCGACGGGTACGGCTCACCGTCGACCTCCAGCTCGACTTCGCGCTCAACCAGCCGCTGTCGCCGTTCGCGCTGGCCGCGATCGAGCTGCTGGACACCGCGTCGCCGACGTATGCCCTCGACGTGCTCTCGGTGATCGAGTCCACCCTGGACAATCCGCGCCAGATCCTCTCGGCGCAGCAGTTCAAGGCGCGCGGCGAGGCGGTCGCCGCGATGAAGGCCGACGGGATCGAGTACGAGGCCCGCCTCGAACTGCTCGACGAGGTGACCCACCCGAAGCCGCTCGCCGAGTTGCTGGACGCCGCCTACGAGATGTACCGGCGCGGGCACCCCTGGGTCGCCGACTACGAGCTGCGGCCGAAGTCCGTGGTCCGGGACGTGTACGAGCGGGCGATGACCTTCGTCGAGTACGTCGGCTTCTACGGGCTCTCCCGGTCGGAAGGGCTGGTGCTGCGCTACCTCGCGGACGCGTACAAGGCGCTGCGGCAGAGCGTGCCCGAGGACGCCAAGACCGAGGAGCTGATCGACCTCATCGAGTGGCTCGGCGAGCTGGTCCGGCAGGTCGACTCCAGCCTCATCGACGAGTGGGAGCGGCTGCGCAACCCCGCCGAGGAGGCGACGGTGGTCGTCGACGAGAAGCCGCCGGCGGTCACCGGCAACGTGCGGGCGTTCCGGGTGCTGGTCCGCAACGCGCTGTTCCGCCGGGTCGAGCTGGCGGCGCTGCGCCGCTTCGACGAGCTGGGCACCCTCGACGCCGAGGAGGGCTGGGACGCCGACGCCTGGGCGGATGCGCTGGAGCCGTACTTCGAGGCGTACGACGAGATCGGCACCGGGCCGGCGGCCCGCGGCCCCGCGCTGCTGATGATCGAGCAGGGCCGCGACCGCTGGACGGTCCGGCAGATCTTCGACGACCCGGACGGCGACCACGACTGGGGGATCAGCGCCGAGGTCGACCTCGCCGCCTCGGACGCGGCCGGCTCGGCGGTACTCCGGGTCACCGAGGTCGGGCAGCTCGCGCCCACCGCTTAGCCGCACCCCGCGCCGGTCGGCGGCGCGTGGGTGCTGTCGGACCTCGGCGCCGGCGGGCCCCGGCCTGCCGGGCGGTTCGTCACGGGGTTCGCCGGCCGCTTCGTCACGGCCTTGACAATGCCTTGCCACGGTCAAATAATTCAGCCATTGAACAAATTGCCGCCGCGGTCGGGGTTCCACCCCGACACGGTCGGCACCGAGGGGCTTCGGAGGCGTCCGGCTCAACTGGCTCGCCGTCGACCACGTGGTCCGCCCTGTCCAACCGCGCCGCCTGCCCCGTAGACCCCACAGCCTGGGAGGACCGGTGCCACTCGTCGCCGGGGTCGACTCGTCGACCCAGTCGTGCAAGGTCGTCATCCGCGACGCCGAGACCGGGAAGCTGGTGCGCGAGGGTCGGGCGCCGCATCCCGTCGGCACCGCCGTGCCGCCGTCGGCGTGGGAGGCCGCGCTCTCCGACGCGGTCGCGCAGGCTGGTGGGCTGGACGACGTGGCCGCCGCCTCGATCGCCGGGCAGCAGCAGGGCATGGTGTGCCTGGACGCCGACGGTGTGGTGGTCCGGGACGCCGTGCTGTGGAACGACACCCGCTCGGCCGGCGCCGCCACCGACCTGATCTCGGATCTCGGCGGCGGCGAGGCCGGGCGGCGGGCCTGGGCGGAGGCGGTCGGACTGGTACCGGTGGCCAGCTTCACCGTCACCAAGCTGCGCTGGCTTGCCTCGGCGGAGCCGGAGAACGCCGCCCGTACCGCTGCGGTGTGTCTGCCGCACGACTGGTTGACCTGGCGACTGGCCGGCGCGCCGGGGCTGGACGCGCTGCGCACCGACCGCAGCGACGCCAGCGGGACCGGTTACTGGTCGGCGGCAACCGGTGAATACCGTCTGGACCTGATCCGGTTGGCATTCGGTCGGGACGACGTGCTGCTGCCGCAGGTGCTCGGGCCGACCGGTCGGGCCGGGCACCTGCACACCGGCGCGCCGCTGGGCCCCGGTGCCGGCGACAGCGCCGGGGCGGCGCTTGGCGTCGGCGCCGAGCCGGGCGACGTGATCGTGTCGATCGGCACCTCCGGCACGGTCTTCACCGTGGCCGACGTGCCGGCCGCCGATCCGAGTGGGATCGTGGCCGGGTTCGCCGACACCACCGGCCGCTTCCTGCCGCTGGTGTGCACGCTCAACGCCGCCCGGGTGCTGGACGCGGCCGCGACCATGCTGCGGGTGGACCACGCGGAACTGTCCGCGCTGGCGCTGTCCGCCCCGGCGGGTGCCGACGGACTGGTCCTGGTGCCCTACCTGGAGGGCGAGCGCACGCCGAACCGCCCGCATGCCACCGGAGCCGTACACGGCCTGACCCTGCGGGCCTCGACCCCCGCGCACCTGGCCCGCGCGGCGGTGGAGGGCATGCTCTGCGCCCTCGCCGACGCACTGGACGCGTTGGTCGCGCAGGGCGCGACGGCCGACCGGGTCATCCTGGTCGGCGGCGGCACGCGCTCGGCGGCGGTACGCCGGATCGCCCCCACGGTCTTCGGCCGCCCCGTGCTCGTCCCCTCGCCGGGGGAGTACGTCGCCGACGGCGCCGCCCGGCAGGCGGCCTGGGTGTTGTCGGGCGGGCATCGGCCGCCGTCGTGGCCGGTCGGCCAGGTCGAGACGTACGAGGCCGACGCCGTCCCGGCGATCCGTGAACGGTACGCCATGGCCCGCACGAACGTCGTCGACCGCGCCGGCTGACGGCCTCCTCGCCACGATCCGTCCAGGGCAGCTCCGACTCCACCGGACCATCTGCAGACCCGGGCTGCCGATCTCCACAGGATCCCGGCGGACGACACCCGATGTCGCGTCCGGTTGAACGTTGCAGATGGTCAAGTGCCGACCAGCGACTCGTAGGGGTAGGTCCTGACCATCGGCACGCGGGACGGAAAGACCGCTTCGGGCTGGGCGGAGCGGCGGAAATCGATTAGAATGTGTGTACTAAAACGGCTCTTGAACTGGGAGGACAGCCGTGCCAGAGCCCACCGCGCCCGCTCCCACCCCACTGCCCTACGCCACGCTGCTCGCCTTCGCCCGCTACGTCGACCGCACCGGCCCGGCCAAGGCAAATTTCGTCGGCGGCCTCCGCAAGCAGCGTGCCAGCCGCTCTGGCTTCAACCCGCACGGCCAACTCGTCAAGGCACTCAAGGCCGACATCGCCTTCCGGACCGGCGGCCGCCACCTGGCGGAGATCGCCGGTCTGGTCAAGCCCCGCTGGCGCCCGCTCTACGAGGCGCTGGTCCCGGGCACGGTGAGCTACCTGCACTCGCTCGGTGACCTCTCGGCGGTCGATCTCGCCCAGACCCGGGACGCCGTCGGGATGCTCGGCGACCTGCCGGTGAAGATCAATCCGCATCTCGGTCTGCGTTACGACGACGGCCGGCGGGAGGCCGTCCGGCTGCACTTCGACGAGCAGCCGCCCAGCCCCGAGGCGCTGCTGGCGACCCTGCACCTGATGGGCCGGCAGATGGAGCAGGTGCTGCCGGGCGCCGAGCCGGTGCTGGTCGACGTGCGTCGGGGCGTGCCGCACCACCGCGATCCCGCCGCCCGGCCCGACCAGGTGGAGCGCTGGCTGGCCGGCGAGGCGGCCGCCTTCACCGCCATCTGGTCGACGGCCGCCTGATCCACGACCGCCCGACCCGGCGCCGGCCGACGCCACGGCGGCACTCGCCCACAGCCGGCAGGTGCCGGTGTTCCGGGCCTCCGGCCTCTCCGCCGACTCCGGTCTGCTGGTCCGGAACCAGTGCCGGGAAATCGCCGAACGACCCGGCCTGGACGGTCTGCTCGGCACGCTCGTCCGGACGGCCGATGACCGGCGATCCGGGCGTGTCGGCAACCGGCTGCACCCGAAGCGTGACGGCAACCGGCAGCACCCCGAGCCCGCCGGCAACCGGCAACCGGAGCGCGACGGCGACCCGCCGGGCGGGGACCGGGACGGCGGCGAGTGGCGGCTGAGCCGGGACGGCGGCGAGTGGCGGCTCGACGCGGAGAGCGAAACGGTCCGGCTACCCGACGTCCGAGGGGTACGGTATCTGCGTACTCTCCTCGCCGCACCTGGCCAGGAGATCCCGGCGTTGGATTTCGTCGCGGGCGGTGCCGGGCTGCGGGTGCCGGCGGGTGCCCCGATGCTGGACGAGACCGCCCGGCCGGCGTACCGGCAGCGGTTGGCCGCCCTCGACGCGGCGGACCGGGCGGGCGACGTCGAGCGGGCGGCGGCCACCGAGGCGGAGCGGGTCGCCCTGGTGGCCGAGTTGCGCCGGGCCACCGGGCTGGGTGGCCGGCCGCGCACGCAGTCCGGCGAGTCCGAGCGTGCCCGGGTCAACGCCACCCGGGCGCTCTGGGGCACCGTCGGGCGGGTGGAGTCGGCGGCCCCGCTGGCCGGCGCCACCTGAGGGCATCCCTGCGCACCGGTCGGCTCTTCCGCTACCAGCCGGCGCCGGGCGGCCCGAACCGGTGGCGGCTGTGACCGCCCCCGCATACAGGCTGTGCACCCCGAAGTTACGCCCTTCCGGGTGGAACTCGACGACGGGAGACGACGATGCACGACGCCGTACGACAGCACCTCGGCGGCCTGGTCGCGGAGAGCTACGGCACGGCCGACGACCGGCCACCGCTGGTGTTGGTGCACGGCCTGACCTACGACCGGCGCCAGTGGGAGCCGCTGCTGCGGGAGCTGGCGATCATCGACCCGGGCCGTCAGGTGTTGGCGCTCGACCTGCCCGGGCACGGTGAGTCGGCCCGGCAGGACTCCTACTACGTGCACGACGTCGTCGGGCTTCTGCACGAGGCCGTCGTCGAGGCCGGCCTCGACACACCGGTGATGGTCGGCCATTCGCTCGGCGGCATGCTGGCAACGGCCTATGCCGGGATCCATCCGGCCCGTGCCGTCGTCAACCTCGACCAGCCGCTGCTGGTGGGAGACTTCGCCCAGGTGCTCCGACAGGTCGAGCCGGTGCTGCGCAGCAGCGAGCACGGACAGGTCTGGGCGAGCATGCTCGCCCGGATGGAGATCCACCAGTTGCCACCGGCCGCGCGGGAGTTGGTCCGGACCGCCACCACGCCCCGGCAGGACCTGCTGCTCGGCTACTGGGACGAGGTCCTGCGCGTTCCGCTGGAGGAGCTGGGCGAACAGCGGGCGCGAGAGCTGGCGAAGATCCGCTCCGAGGGGATCTCGTACCGCTACGTCACCCAGCGGGAGCCGGACCCGGCGTACCGGCGGTGGCTGGAGTCGGTGCTGCCCGAGATCACGATCACGGTCCTGCCCGGCACCGGGCACTTTCCGCACCTGGTCCAGCCCGCCGAGGTGGCGGGGATCCTGGCCACCGCGGGGCGGGAGCGCTGAGCGGGCGGCGGGTGCCCGGTACGCACCTCCCGGTGCGAGCGGAACACCGGGAGGGGCGGCCGGCCGGGGGCGCCCCGGCCGGCCGCACCGTCAGAGCAACAGCGACCAGATGTCGAGCCGGCCGACGTCCGCGCCGGCCGCGTCCTGCACCCGCAGCCGCCAGGTGCCGTTGCGCAGTTCCCGGGAGAGGTTCACCCGGTAGACCTCGTCGATCACGTCGCCGCTGCCGCCGAGCCGGTCCCGGAGCAGGTAGGAGCTACCGTCCGGAGCGATCAGCCGGAGCACCAGGTCGCCGACGTAGGTGTGCGCGATGACCACCTCGACCTCGCTGGTCGCCGACGCGGCACCCGAGCAGCCGGCCAGGGTGATCGGGCTCTGCACCGCGCCGAGATCGGGAATGGCCAGGTCCGTCCCGTTGCTGCCGAAGCAGACGTGGCCGGGAGCCAGGTTCAACGTCCAGGAATCGAGGTGGCCGACGTCCCCGGCCGCCGCGTCCTGCACCCGCAGCCGCCACCGGCCGTTCGCCGCCTCGCCCGACAGGTTCACCCGGAACGTCCGGTCGATGTCGTCCCCGGCGCCGCCGGTCCGGTTGTGCAGCAGGTACGAGCTGCCGTCCGGCGCCACCAGCCGGACCACCAGGTCGCCCCGGAAGGGATGCACGATCCGTACCCGGACCAGGCTCGTCGCCGACGCCCGGCCGGCGCAACCGGAGATCGTCACCGCACTCTCCACCGTCGAGGAGTCCGGGATGGCGAGGTCGCTGCCGTTCGTCGCCACGCAGCCCGGCGGGTTCGCCACGGTCAGCGTGTACCGGGCGGTGCGGGTGGCGTACCGGCTGGTGCCGACGACCGTCACCGGGTAGCTGCCCGGCGGGGTGGCCGCGGTGGTCCGGACCGTCAGTGTCGACGGCCGGCCCGCCGGCACGGAGGCCGGGCTGAACACGGCGGCGGCGCCGGCCGGCAGGCCGGTGGCGGTCAGCGCGACGGTCTGTGCGGTACCGGCGGTGACCCGGGTCCGTACCGTCGCCGTCACCGAGCCGCCCGGCACCACCGAGCCGGCGGCCGGCGAGACCGCGACCGCGAAGTCGTGCGCCGGCGGCGCCGCCGGAGCCACGTAAAGCAGCACGTTCGGCGAGCCCGGCCCCGGGTTGGTGACCACTCCGGTGGTGCCGGTGCCGACCAGGTGGTCGCGGACCTGCTGCGGCGAGTACGACGGGTTCTGCGCCAGCACGAGCGCCGCGGCTCCGGCCACGTGCGGGGAGGCCATCGAGGTGCCGTCCGACGGACCGCTCGACGTGTCGCCGCCGATCGTGGCGGAGACGATCGCGACCCCGGGTGCGAAGATGTCGACGCAGGCGCCGTAGTTGGAGAAGCTGGCCCGGGCGTCGCTGCGGCCGGCACCGCCCGCCAGCCCACCGGTGGCCGCCACGGTGATCGCGGCGGGCACGCTCGCCGGTGAACTGGCGCAGGCGTCGGTGCTCGAGTTGCCGGCCGCGACGGCGTAGCCGACCCCGTCGGCGATCGAGTTCGCCACCGCCGTGTTGGCGGCGCTGTTCGCCGGGCCGCCGAGGCTCATGTTCGCCACCGCCCGCTCGCCCGGGTCGTGGTCGCCGGTGACCCAGTCGACTCCGGCGATCACCTGGGCGTAGGTGCCGCTGCCGGTGCAGTCCAGCACCCGTACGGCCACCAGCGTCACGCCCTTGGCGACGCCGTACTCGGCACCGCCGACCGTGCCGGCGACGTGCGTGCCGTGGCCCTGGCAGTCGGTGGCGGGCCCGCCGTCGATCGCGTCGAAACCGGAGACCGCCCGGCCGCCGAAGGTGCGGTGGGTGAGGCGGATGCCGGTGTCGATGACGTAGACCCGGACTCCGCTGCCGGCGCTCGGGTAGGTGTAGCTGTCGTCCAGTGCCAGCGGGCGCTGGTCGATCCGGTCCAGGCCCCAGGAGGGGGTCGGGGTCTGGGTGTCGACGAGCCGGACCCGGTGGTTCTGTTCGACGTACGCCACCGACGGGTCGGCCGCGAGCCGCCGGGCCGCCGCGGCGGTGCCGGTGAACTCGAAGCCGCGCAGCGCGTGCCGGTAGCTGCGGGCCACGGTGCCGCCGGCCCGGCCGGCGAGCAGCCCCGCCCGGCCGGCCACCGAGGCCGCCGCCACCGAGGCGTCCTTGAAGACCACCAGGTAGCTCCGGTCGACCGCGGTGGCCCCGCCCTCGTGCCGAATGGCACCTCCGGCAGGCACCGCCAACCCGGCAGGCACCGCCGACACGGCAGGCACCGCCGACACGGCAGGCACCGCCGACACAGCGGGCGCCGGCGTGGCGGTCAGCACGACCGCCAGAGCGAGCAGGGCTGCCGCAGACACGAGTACGAGTGGTCTGTGCGTCCGGGCGTGCCGGGACGTACCGGGAATCCTCATCCCCATCCTTCTCCCCTCCGGCCGGTCCCCGGGCCGCGCGCGACGGTGCCGCGACGTCGACCCGGGGACCGGCACACGGGAGACTACGAGCAGTAACTAGCTGCATGCGCAAGGTAACCGACAGCGGCACAGTCGGCATCCGGTCCATATCCCGCCTGAAGTGCAAGGAAGGGCCCCCGCTACAACAGAAAACGATATGCGGGGGCCCTTCCTTACACCTCAGCGGCGGAGGGTGAGGATGAGGTCGACGACCAGGGCGGTCCAGCCGGTCTGGTGCCAGGCGCCGAGCCCGGCGCCGTTGTCGCCGTGGAAGTACTCGGGGAACGCGATCAGGTCCTTCCAGTCGGGATGGGTCTGGAAGAGCTCGGCGACACCGTAGATCGGGCGGCGGCCCCAGGCGTCCGGCACGAAGAGCGCGATGAGCCGGGCGGAGAGGTCGTCGGCGATCTCGGTGAGCGTGTGCTTGCTGCCGGAGCGGGTCGGATATTCCACCAGCAGGTCGTCGCCGAAGAACGCGGCGTGGTCCCGGAGCGCCGAGATCAGCATGAAGTTGGTCGGCATCCAGATCGGGCCGCGCCAGTTGGAGTTGCCACCGAAGAGCCCGGACGCCGACTCCGCCGGCTCGTAGCCGACGGTGAACTCCTGCCCGCCCAACTCCACCGTGAACGGCCGCTCCAGATGCCGCCGGGAGAGCGTACGCAGCCCGTACGGGGAGAGGAACTCGTCCTCGTCGAGCATCTGGGCGAGCAGCCGGACGAACTGGTCCGGTCCGACCATCGAGAGCAGCCGCTGCTGCCGCCCGTCCCCGCCGAGCCGGCGGGCGCCGATCACCCCGGAGTACTCCGGCTTGTTGGCGAGGAACCAGCGCAGCCGCGCGGTCAGCTCGGGCAGCCGGTTGAGCGTGACCGTGGTCAGCCGGGTGATCGCGGCCAGCGGCAGCAGCCCCACCACCGAACGCACCTTGAGCGGCCGGCTCGTCCCGTCCGGCAGCCGGAGCACGTCGTAGAAGAAGCAGTCCTCGTCGTCCCAGAGCCCCTGGTCGTAGGCTGCCGCGGCGATGTAGGCGAAGTGCTCGAAGAACTTCGTCGCGATGTCGGAGTAGGTCGGGTCGTGCACCGCCAGGATCAGCGCCATGTCGAGCAGGTTGAGCGCGTACATGGCCATCCAGCCGGTGCCGTCGGACTGCTCCAGCACGCCGGCCACCGGCAGCGCGGCGGAACGGTCGAAGGGGCCGACGTTGTCCAGCCCGAGGAAGCCGCCCTCGAAGACGTTGTTGCCGCCGGTGTCCTTCCGGTTGACCCACCAGGTGAAGTTGAGCAGCAGCTTGTGCATCATCCGGGCCAGGAAGTCGAAGTCCCGGCCGCCGTCGATCTCGAAGACCTTCAGCGCCGCCCAGGCGTGCACGGGCGGGTTCACGTCGCCGAAGGCCCACTCGTACGCCGGGATCTGCCCGTTCGGGTGCAGGTACCACTCCCGGAGCAGCAACAGCAGCTGCGCCTTGGCGAACCCGGGATCCACCCGGGCGATGGTCACGCAGTGGAAGGCGAGGTCCCAGGCGGCGTACCAGGGATATTCCCAGGGGTCCGGCATCGAGATGACGTCGAAGCTGTTCATGTGCCGCCAGGAACTGTTGCGGCCGTACCGGTGGCCGTCCGGCGGCGGTGTGGAGGCCGGGTCGCCGGTCAGCCACTGCTCCACGTCGAAGTGGTAGAACTGCTTGCCCCACATCAGCCCGGCGATCGCCTGCCGGGCCACCTCCGCCTCGTGCCGGGTGGCGCCGGCCGGGATCAGCTCGGCGAAGAACTCGTCCGCCTCCGCGGAGCGGGTCGCCAGCACGGTGTCGAAGTCCGCCCCGAGGTCGAGCCGGGGTGCCGGGTCGCCCGCCGGCGGCGGCGAGGTCAGGGTGAGCCGCAGCCTGATCCGCGCCTCGCCCCGGGCCGGTACGTCCAGCACGTAGTGCAGCGCACCCTTGGTCCCCTCACCCGCCGGGTTGACCGTGTCGGCGCCGTCGACCACGTGGTCGTTGATCCCGTCCTTCGGGTACGCGCTGCGCCCCGGCAGCCCCCAGAGCCGCTCGGTGTTGGTCTCGTTGTCGCAGACCAGGGCGGTCGGCTCGCCCTCGCCCTCCAGCACGATCTGGCCGAGCACCCAGTGCTCCCCCACCAGCCGGCCGGGGGTGCCGACCAGCTTCGGCACCTGGTCGCGGCCGGGCAGCCCCCAGGACCAGGTGTTGCGGAACCAGAGCGTGGGCAGCACGTGCAGCCGCGCCGCCTCGTCGCCCCGGTTGGCGACGGTGATCGAGATGCACATGTCGGTCGGGGACGCCTTGGCGTAGTCCACGACGACAGCCCAGTACCGGTCGTCGTCGAAGATGCCGGTGTCGACGAGCTCGTACTCGACCTCGTCCCGGCCCCGGCCGCCGTTGACCGCGACCAGCTCGTCGTAGGGGAAGGCGGCCTGCGGGTAGTGGTAGCGCCAGCGCATCCAGGAGTGCGTCGGGGTGGAGTCCAGGTACCACCAGTAGTCCTTGGCGTCCTCGCCGTGGTTGCCACCGTCGCCACCGAGGCCGAACATCCGCTCCTTGAGGATCGGGTCGGCGCCGTTCCAGAGCGCCAGCCCGAAGCAGAAGGTCTGCCGATCGTCGCAGACCCCGGCCATCCCGTCCTCGTTCCACCGGTAGGTCCGGGAGCGGGCGTGGTCGTGCGGGAAGTAGTCCCAGGCGGTGCCGTGCTCGCTGTAGTCCTCCCGCACCGTCCCCCAGGCCCGCTCGGCGACGTAGGGGCCCCAGCCCCGCCACGACTCCTCCCCGGCGTCGGCCTGGGCCAGCCGGCGCCGCTCGGGATCGGGCCCGCCGTGCGCGGCCGCCCCGCTCCCGCCCGCGCCGCCGCCCCCCGGTGGACGGTCCGGGCGGCCCTGCGCCGGATCGTCGGGCACCGCGCGCGGCGCGTCGTCGGGCACCGCACGCGCCGGCTCGTCCGGGGCCGCCTGCGCCGCAGCGCGCCGTCGCCCGGTCGACCAGGTACGCACCGTCTCCCGCCAGCTACGCTGCGCGTCCCGCCCGTCGCCCATCCGACCTCCGCCCGTCATCCGTCCGATCCCCTGCGGTCATCCTTCCGATCATTGTGATCGGTCCCGGCCCGACCGGCCAAGGAAGGGGGGCCGACCGGCACGGCGGAGGAAGGGGGGCCGCCGACACGGCGGAGGAAGGGGGGCCGGCCGGCACGGCGGAGGAAGGGGGCCGCCGACACGGCGGAGGAAGGCACCGGCCAGCGCGCGGGCGGGAGGGGCCGCCGGCACGGCCGAGCGGGGTAGTGACGCTCGCCATCACCCGTGTGCGCTCCGTCACCGGAGAGGGCATCATGGGCGCCATGCTGCCGATCGAGTTCGGGCCGCGGGTCTGCGGCCACCTGGAGGCCGGCGTCGACCGGGAATGGCTGGTCCCGGACGGCCTCGGCGGGTACGCGATGGGCACGGTGAGCGGGCTGCGTACCCGGCGCTACCACGGGTTGCTGATGGTCGCCGGTGAGACTCCGGCGGCCCGCCGGCTCGGGCTGGTCAGCCTGGACCCGGAGCTGATCCTTCCCTCCGGCGCGGCGGTCCGGCTCGGTGCGCACGAGTGGCGCTCCGGCGACGTCGACCCGCGCGGCTACGAGCTGCTGGAGCGCTTCGAGCTGGTCGACGGGCTGCCCCGGTGGCGGTGGCGGATCGGCGACCTGGTGCTGGAGCGGGAGCTGGCCATGGCGTACGGCCGGTCCTGTCTGGCGGTCCGGCACCGGCTGGTGGCCGGCGGCCCGGCCCGGCTCGGCCTCGCCGCCGTGGTGACCTGGCGGGACGGGCACGGCGAGCGGCGGGCCGACGGCCCGGCGCCGAAGATCGAGCCGGTGGCCGGCGGCGCGGTCGTCGAGGAGGCGTTCCGGCTCGCCGGGCCGGAGTGGGTGGCCGAGGGCCAGTGGTGGCACGGGGTGCACCACCGGGAGGAGGCGGCCCGGGGACTCGCCCCGGAGGAGGACCTCTGGTATGCCGGCCGCTTCACCGGCGCGCTGGACCGCCCCGGCGACAGCGTCTCGGTCCTGGCCTGGGCCGGCGACCTGGCCGAGGAGCCACCACCGGCCGACGAGGTGATCGAGGCGGCCCGGCGGCGCAACCGCCGGGTGGTGGCGGCCGGGAAGCCGGCCGACGCGGCGGCGGCGACGCTGACCCTGGCCGCCGACGCGTTCGTGGTCCGCACCGGCACCGGGCCGGACGTGGTGGCCGGCTATCCGTGGTTCGGCGCCTGGTCCCGGGACACGATGATCGCGTACGAGGGGTTGTTCCTCGCCACCGGTCGGCCCGACGAGGGGCGGGAGCTGCTCCGGGCGTACGCGGCAACGCTCTCGGAGGGGATGCTGGCGAACACCGCCGACACCGGGCGGGTGGAGTTCAACACGGTCGACGGCACGCTCTGGTTCGTGCACGCGGTGGCCCGGCACGTGGCGGTCACCGGCGACACCGACCTCGGCGCCGAACTGCTGCCGGCGCTGCGGACGGTGGTCGAGCACCACCTGCGGGGCACCCGGTACGGCATCGTCGCCGACCCGGCCGACGGGCTGCTCACCCAGGGCGCCCGCGGCGAGGCGCTGACCTGGATGGACGCCCGGGTCGACGGCGAGCCGGTGACCCAGCGGGCCGGCAAGCCGGTCGAGGTGAACGCGCTCTGGATCAACGGGCTGGCCGCGGTCACCGAACTGGCCCGGCTGCTCGGGCAGGAGCCCGGCCCGGCACCGGCCGCGCACCAGCGGGCCCGGGCGGCGTTCCGGCGCCGCTTCCCGGCGCCGGCCGGCTGGCTCCACGACGTGGTCGACGCCCCGCCGCCGGCCTATCCGCGCGGAGCCGGCGACGGCCACGACGACGACCTGCTCCGGCCGAACCAGCTGCTCGCCTGGTCGCTGCCGTACCCGCCGCTGGACCCGGATCCGACGGTGCTGCGCCGGATCGGCGAGGCCCTGCTGACCCCGCTCGGCCCGCGCAGCCTCGCCCCGGAGAGCCCCGGCTACGTCGAGCGGCACCGGGGCGGCCCGGCGGACCGCGACTCCGGCTACCACCAGGGCACCGTCTGGCCCTGGCTGATCGGCCCGTACGCGGACGCCTGCCGCCGCGCCGGCCTCCCCGTCGACGACCTCTTCGCCGGACTGGTCGCGCACCTGTCCGAGTACGGACTCGGCTCGGTCAGCGAGACCGCGGACGGCCTGCCGCCGCACGGCGCCACCGGGGCGCCGTTCCAGGCCTGGTCGGTGGCGGAACTTCTACGCGTACGCCGAAGCTGACCGAGCGCCGTTACATCCCCGCAACGGCCGCGTCTTCACCAATTTTCCCGCCGCCGGCAGTATTGGCGCCAACCCAATGACGCGTAGGCACCCGTAACAGGTGTCAATACGCGTGTGCGTGGGAATCAACTCAAAGGGGGCTGGGCCATGTCACCGACTGCCGACGTCATCACCTTCCCGGTAGCCCGCCCGCTGAAGATACTCATCCTCTCCTGGGAGTACCCGCCGGTGCTCGTCGGCGGGCTCGGCCGGCACGTGCACGCCCTGGCCACCGCGCTGGCCGCCGCCGGGCACCAGGTCACCGTGGTCACCCGGCACGGCGAGGGCGCCCCGGTGGAGGCGTACGCCGACGGGGTGCACGTGGTGCGCGCCCCCGAGGACCCGGTCGGGTTCCCGCTGGCCACCCCGAGCCTGCTCGCCTGGACCATGGCGTTCAACCACACTCTGACCCGGACCGCCCTGCGGGCCGCCAGGACGGGCGACTACGACGTGATCCACGCCCACGACTGGCTCGTCGCGCACACCGCGATCACCCTCGCCGACCACCTGGACATCCCGCTGGTCACGACGATCCACGCCACCGAGGCGGGCCGGCACCAGGGCTGGCTGCCGGACGAGATGAACCGGACCATCCACTCGGTCGAGCACTGGCTCAGCGCCGAGTCACACCGGGTCATCACCTGCTCCGGCTACATGCGGGACCAGGTGAAGGGGCTCTTCGGGCTCCCGGACGGGCACGTCGAGGTGGTGCCGAACGGTGTCGACGACCGGGCCTGGTCGGCCCAGCCCCGGGCCGTCGCCGCCGCGCGGAAGCGGTACGCCGGCGCCGGCCCGCTGGTCGGGTTCGCCGGCCGGCTCGTCTACGAGAAGGGCGTGCAGCACCTGGTGCACGCGGTGCCGAGGCTGCGGGAGCGGCACCCGGAACTCCGGGTGGTGATCGCCGGCGACGGTCCGTACCGGCAGGAGTTGCAGGAGCAGGCGCAGCGGCTCGGGCTGGCGGAGAGCGTACGCTTCGCCGGGTTCATGACCGAGCGGCAGTTGCCGGCGGTGCTCGCCGCCACCGACGCGACGGTGGTGCCGAGCCTCTACGAGCCGTTCGGGATGGTCGCCCTGGAGGCGGCCGCCGCCGGGGCGCCGCTGGCGGTCGCCGCCACCGGCGGGCTCGCCGAGATCGTGGAGCCCGGGGTCACCGGGGTCACCTTCCCGCACAGCGACCCGGACGCGCTGGCCGGTGCCGTCGACTCGCTCCTCGGCGACGAGGTCTTCGCCCGCCGGGTCGCCCGCCGGGCCCGCACCATGGTCACCGAGCGGTACGGCTGGGCGAGCATCGCCGCCCGCACGGCCGCGGTCTACGCCAGCGCGGCGAACGCCGGCCCCGCCCCGCGCGTCCGGGCCGGCAGCGGGGCGGCGCGGATCGTCGTACCCGAGGGGAACCTGCTGGCCCTCGACGGCGCCGCCTGCTGACCCGGCACCGAACCGGCACTGCCGACCCCGCCGGGTCCGGTTCGACCGACCCCGCCGGGTCCGGGTTCGACCGGCAGCTTATACCGACAGCGCGGGCCGGATTCGACCGGCGCCGCCGGGCCGTGGGGCCGGCGGCGCCGTGGGGCCGGCGGCGCCGTGGGGCCGGCGGCGCCGTGGGGCCGGCGGCGCCGTGGGGCCGGCGGCGCCGGTGCGCCGTGGGGCCGGCGGCGCCGGTGGGCCGGCTCCCGGCGCGGCCGGTCCGGTCCGCGACACGCCGGCAACCCACAGTGGATCACTTGGTGATTGCCTCGGGATCGGCGGTTTGGCACAGTGTCGCCAGCCGTACGGGATGTTCCTGGGGAGGATGCAGAACGATGATGGGGCCATCCCATGCGCTGTCCGGTGCCGCGGTCTGGCTGGCCGGGTCCTGGGGTCTGGACTACTTCGCCGGCTACGAGCAGTCACCGCTGGCGATCGCGGTCGGCACGGCGGTCTGCGCGGGTGGGGCGCTCTTCCCCGACCTCGACATGTCCGGCAAGGTCACCCGCAACCAGGGCGGCGCGACCGTGGCCCGCACCTTCGGCGTGGTGTCGCTCTTCTTCGCCGAGGTGATGGAGAAGATCTCCCTCGGCGTCTACCACGCCACCAAGCTGAGCAAGGATCCACATCGGAACAACGGCCACCGTACGCTCACCCACACCCTGCCGTTCACCGTGCTGGTCGGTTGGGGCACCACCGCCCTCTGCACCGCGTACGGCAAGTGGGCCGTGATCGGCATCCTCTTCTTCATGATCGGTCTGGCGCTGCGTGGCCTCTTCGACGAGTGGGCGAAGCGGGCGGGCTGGGTCATCGTGACCCTGGTGTCGGCGGCGGCGGCCTATTTCACCTTCCTGCACCTCCCCGGCGACCGGGGCTACCCGATGCTCGGGGTGGCGGTCGGCGTCGGCTGTTTCGTGCACATCATGGGTGACATCATCACCAGCAACGGCGTACCGATCCTCTGGCCGGTGCCGATCAAGCGTCGCATGTGGATGATGATCGGCATCCCGAACAAGATCGCGGTCAAGGTCGGCGGCAAGGTGGAGACGGTGGTGCTGCGCAGCGTCTTCACGGTGATCGCCATCCTCTCCGCGCTCGGCCTGCTCGCCCCGTCGGTGCTGCGCCGCTTCGACATCGAGGTGTGACCCGCCCGACCGGCGGCGCCCGGGCGTCAACAGGGGGCCCTTCTACTACAGAAAACGATAAGCGGGGGCCCTTCCTTACGCCTCAGACGGCGACCCGCTGGGCGGGGACCGGGACGGTCAGGTTCCAGGCGGCGAGCAGCTCCGGAGTGTTCGCCCGGCTGCCGTCGGCCACGGTGTCGCAGGCGATGTCGACGATCTCGTCCTTGTGCGCCATCAGGTAGGGTCGGGCGCCGACGTCGGCGTTGGCCAGCGCGGCGATGCCCGGCCAGTGCCGGCGGCCGAAGAGCATGGGATAGCCGCGCAACCCGTCGTAGGTGGCGCAGACCAGGGCCTCCGGATAGGGCAGCGCCGCCACCCGGCGTACCGCCGCCTCGGTCAGGCCCGGCATGTCCACCGGGACCACCACCACCGCCTCGACCCCGGCCGGCACGGCGTCCAGGCCGAGCCGGATGGACGACCCGATCCCGGTCCCCCAGGAACGGTTGACCACCACCGTCGCCCCGGAGAGGTCGGCGGTCGACCGGACCTGCTCGGCCGCGGCCCCGAGGACCACGACCAGCGACCCACAGCCCGCCGCACGCATCGTGTCGAGCACCTGGTTCACCAGGGGTCTCCCGCCCTGGTGCAGCAACGCCTCCGGGCCGCCGATCCGGCGTCCCCCACCCGCGGCGATGATCATTCCTGCGATCCGGTTCAGCTGCCTCACCTTCCGCCGGGCACGCGTTTCCGCCGCGTGCACAACGGACCCAACGAGCGGGCGCGGGCGAGGTATCGGCACTAAACGGACTAATTCGGGAGCTAAGCCGCGTCGGCGTAACAGGTCACCACGGAGATGTCGAGGGGGAACCGGACCGGCGTCGCGCCGAAGAGCAGCCGCCCGGCCTGCACCGCCGCCTCCTGCACCAGGGCGGTCACCCGGTCGGCCTGCTCCGCCGGGCAGTGCACGAGCACCTCGTCGTGCTGGAAGAAGACCAGCTCGGCGCGGCCAACCGGCCCGGAACCCGCCCCGGCGGCGGAATCGTCGCCGAGGCGGGCCAGCCCGTTGCGCAGCCCGGCGAGCAGGGTCAGCGCCCACTCCGCCGCGGTGGCCTGGATGACGAAGTTGCGGGTGAACCGGCCCCGGGCCCTGGCGGCGGCCCGGGCACGCGGCCCGAACGGGTCGACGCCGCCGGCCTCGACCACCGTCCCCTCCCCCTCCTCGGACTCCCGGAGCGCGACCGAGGCCGGCGGGCAGGTACGCCCCAGCCAGGAGCGCACCAGCCCACCGCCCTCACCGGTCCGCGCGGCCGCCTCGACGTATTCGAAAGCGGTCGGGTAACTGCGGCGCAGCACCGCCAGGGCGGGGATCGCGGAGCCACCCGTCTGGCCGTACATCGCGCCGAGCAGGGCCAGCTTGGCCCGCGCCCGGTCACCGCCGAAGCTCTCCCGGGCGAGTGCGGCGTAGAGGTCACCGGCGCCACCGGCGGCGGCGAGCCGGGCATCCCCGGAGACCGCCGCCAGCACCCGGGGCTCCAACTGGCCGGCGTCGGCGACCACGAACCGCCAGCCCGGATCGGCCAGCACCGCCCGCCGGACCACCTTGGGAATCTGCAACGCGCCGCCGCCCCGGGTCGCCCAGCGCCCGGAGACGACGCCGCCCGGGACGTACTCGGGACGGAACCGGCCGCCCCGCACCCACGCGTCCCGCCAGGCCCAGCCGTGCGCCGTCCAGATCCGGTAGAGCTCCTTGTATTGCAGCACCAGCGGAACCGCCGGATGGTCGATGCCGCGCAGCACCCAGGCGCGGGTGCTCGGCAGGTCGTGGCCGGCCCGGGCAAAGGCGCGGAGCAGCTCGGCCGGGGACTCGGCGTGCAGGTGGCGGACCCCGAAGGCGGCCGCGATCCGCGCGGAGAGTTCCGCCAGCCGCCGTGGCGGCCCGCCCACCGGAGAGGGCTCGCCGAGCAGGTCGACCAGGAGCGCGTCGTGCACGTCGGCCCGCCAGGGCAGCCCCGCCGCGGTCATCTCGGCGGCGCTGAGCGCACCGGCGGACTCGGCCGCGACCAGCAGCCGGAACCGTCCCGGATCCGCGGTCGACGCGGCCCGGCGCTGCTGGTCGGCGTAGACCCGGACCAGGGGCTCGAGGCCGAGCGGCGGCCGTCCCGGCACGACGTCGAAGAGCGCGGTCTGGCCGTCGCCGGGCGGCGCGGCGGCCCGGGGTGGCGGATCGGCCGGCACGGGCGCGCCGGTCAGCCGGGCCCACGCGGCGCCCAGCCCGCGCGGCTCGCCCCAGCGCCCGTCCTGGCCGAGCAGCAGCGCCTCGGTCAGCTCGACATCGTGGCAGCGCTCCACCCGGCAACCCCGGCGCAGCAGGCCGGGATAGATCGCGGCGGTGCAGGCCCAGACCCAGCGTGGCCGGTCGGCCCGCTCCCGGGCCGCGACCGCCGTGGCAAGGTCGGGAACCTGCTCGGCGGGGCCGGCGGGCCGGCCGTCCGGCCGCAGCGGCACGAGCTGGCCTCCGTCGCCCTCCTCGTCGCGAGCCACCGCCACCTGCACGCCGACGATTCTGCCCGCCCCGACCGACATCCCCGGCGGCCGAGCGAGAACTTCCACCGGCCCGCCGGCCGCTGCTGGTGAGCCAAGTCATAAAGCGATACGCTGAATCCTCCAGAAATCAGCCCCATCGTGATTGGGCGGGGGAGCCTCAGCCGAGGCGGTGCGTGCTGGTGCTCCTCGACGTCGCCCTCCAGGAGGCTCGACAGGAGGGCGCAGGGTGGCACAGGAGCGGCCGACCGAGTGGGACGTCCAGCTGGGCGGCCGGACGCTCGTGGTCGAGACCTCCGGCGACGCGAACGGGTTCCCCGTCTTCCTGATGCACGGCATGCCCGGCAGCCGCAGCGGCCCGAAGCCCCGGGGCATGATCCTCCACCTGCTCGGCATCCGGTTGATCTGTTACGACCGGCCGGGCTACGGCAGGTCCACCCGCCATCCGGGCCGCCGGGTCGTCGACGCGGTCCTCGACGTGCAGGCGATCGCCGATCATCTCGAGCTGGACGAGTTCGCCGTCGTGGGCCGCTCCGGCGGAGGACCGCACGCCCTCGCCTGCGCCGCCAGCGACCTGTTCACCGGCCGGCTCACCCGGGCCGCGGTGCTGGTCTCCCCGGCTCCCTCCGACGCCGCCGGCCTGGACTGGTACGACGGCATGGCCCCCTCCAACATCCAGGCATACCAGGAGGCGACCTCCGACCGGCGCCGGCTGATCGAGTCGCTGACCATCCGGGCCGACCGCACCCGGCGGGATCCCTCGAGTGTGGTCAGCTTCATCGACGGCGAGTTGAGCGCCGCCGACCGCAACGTGGTCGAGGACGTCGCGCTGCGCCGGCTGCTGACCGAGAGTTACGCCGAGGCGGTGCGGTTCGGCGCCGACGGCTGGATCGACGACGCGTTGGCGCTCAGCCGCGACTGGGGCTTCGACCTCTCCTCGATCAAGGTGCCGGTCCGGCTCTGGCACGGCGCCGAGGACCACTTCTCACCCGTCGCGCACACCCGGTGGCTCCAGTCGCAGATCCGGCATGCCGAGGTCGACGTGCAACCCGGGGTGGGGCACTTCGCCGCCGTGCAGATCCTGCCGGACATCCTCGCCTGGCTCGCCCTCCCCCGGCCGGAGCTGGTCGACCTCCATCCGACCGCTCCGGCCTGACCCGGCCGGCCCCGTCGCGGATCAGAACGGGTGCGGCTCCAGCACCCGGTCGAGCAGCGTCCGCCCGTCCAGCAGGCGTACGTCCGGGTGGCTGTTGCCCAGCCGCCCGGTCAGCTCCGCCAGGGCCGCGTCGAACTCCTCGGCACCGGAGTCCGGCTCGCGCAGGTTCCGCACCAGAGCCAGGTTGGCGGCGGCGCGCAGCGTGTCCGGGTGCCCCGGCACGAGCGCCGTACGCATGCGCTTGTGCAGCTCCTCCATCAGCTCGACCGCGCCGCCGAGATCACCGGTCTCGGCCCTGCCTACCGCCAGGTTCATCTGGGCGGCGAGCAGGAACGGGTGCTCCGGATGCAGCATCCCGGCGAGTCCGGTCGCGGCCGCCTGTGCCGAGCCGCGGGCGGACGCCCGGTCACCCCGTGCCCGTGCCGCCACCGCGAGGTTGTTCTCGCAGACCAGTATGTGCGGATGCGGGCCGTCGAAGAGCTGCTGGTAGCCCGCCTGCACCGCGCGCAGCTCCGCCTCGGCCTCGGCGACCTGCCGCAACGTGAGCCGGTTCGTCGCCCGGCTCAGCCGGGCCGCCAGCGTGTCGGGACTCTCGTCGCCCAGCGTCATCCGCAACACGTCGTAGGCGGCGTCGAGCAGCCGGCCCGCCTCGGTCGCCTGGCCCACGGTCCGCAGCGCCACCGCCAGGTTCACCTGGGCGTTCAGCGTGGCCACCGCGTTCGGGCCGGAGAGAGCCTGGTAGCCGGCCAGCGCCTCCTGGGACTCGGTCAGCGACCGCTGGTAGTCACCGGACTCCCGCAGGTCCCGGGCGAGGCTGACGGCGGAGGCGAGCGTCCAGTGGTTGTTGCGGCCGAGCATCACCCGACGTCGCTGGAACACCTGGTCGTCGAGGCGCTGCGCCTCCCGGGTGTTGCCGGCCAGCCGCATCGAGGCGGCCAGGTTGTTCAGCGCCGCGAGCGTACGCGGGAAGTCGTCACCGAAGTCCCGCGACCACATCCGGTAGGTCTGCTGGTCCCGGGTCAGCGCCTCGCCGTACCGGCCGAGACCCCGCAGGTCGGCGGCGAGGCTGCCGGCGGTCATCAGCGCGTCGGCGTGCGTCTCGCCGAGCAGTTCCCGCTGCTCGGCCAGGGTCGCCTCGTCCGTGGTGTACGCCCGTCCGAAGTGGCCCTGTGAGCGCAGCACGTTGGCGTAGTTGAAGCGCAGCCGCAGCAGCGGCGGGCGCAACACGTCCCGCTCGGCCGGATCCGTGCTGGCACCGAGCCGGCCGTCCCACGCCTCGAGGATCCGCTCGGCCAACTCGCGGGCCTGCTCGAGCACGCCGCGCAGCCAGATGTAGCGGACCCGTTCGACAAGCAGGTCCAGTACGGCCGGGTCGTGGGAGTCGAGCGCCGCCCGCATGGCCTCCTCGGACTCCTCCAGGTGCGGCCAGAGCAGTTGGAAGCGGTCCCAGTTCTCGGCCACGTCCACGTCGCTGTCCGGCCGGGCCGCCGCCAGGGCGCTCACCACCTGCTGCCGGATCGCCTGCCGCTCCTCGCCGGTCATCCGCCGCTGGACGGCGTCGCGCAGCAGGCGGTGCAGTTCGATCTGCTGGGCACGGGTGTCGAGCCGCAGCAGGGCCAGCCGGTTGGTCCGCTGGATCAGCTTCGCCGCACCGGAGCGGGTCGGCACCGACGGGTCGGCCCCGCGCAGCAGCTCACCCATGCCCTTGCTGTTGAGCAGTTCGATGGAGACCTTCACCGAGAGCACCGAACAGATCTCCAGCAGCCGGTAGGCGCCCGGCGAGTCCTGCCTGAGCCGGTCCAGGGACGGTCCCCAGGTGTCCAGCCCGGGCCCCTGCTCGGCAAGCTGCACGAGGTACTCGTCCACGCTGATCCCGCTGTCGGCCAGGTAGGCGCCGGCCGGGGCCAGCGCGATCGGCAGGTCACCGAGCGCCTCGGCGACCCGGTCGGCGTCCCCGGAGGAGATGCCGGGCGCCCGGCGCTGGAGCTGCTCGATGCTCTCGGCCCGGCTGAACGGGCTGATCTCGATCGTCTCCGCGCCCTCCTCCCAGGTCTTCTCCCGGGCGGTGATGATGATGTGGCCCCGACCGCCCTGCGGCAGGAACTCCTCGATCTCGTGGTAGTCGGCGACGTTGTCGAAGACCAGCAGCCAGCGCGGGTAGCGGTCGCCCCGGACCAGCGTGTCGAGCACCTGGCGGATGGCGGCCGGGACGTTCGCCTGGTCCGGCAGGCCCATCCGCTCGCCGAGCTCGACCAACTGGGTGTCGATGAAGATCCGTGGGTCGGCCTCGACCCAGAACACCAGGTCGTATGCCGTCCGGAACCGGTGGGCGTACTCCAGGGCGATCTGGCTCTTGCCGACGCCGCCCATCCCGTGCAGCGCGACAAGTGAATATCCCCGACTGACGCCGGAGGTGAGCAGGTTCCGCAGCCTGCGCAGGTTCTCGTCCCGCCCGGTGAACTGCACGTTGGCGACCGGGGTCTTCTGCAACTCGGGTCCGCTGCCCGGATAGCGGGCCCCGGGTGCCGCACCGGCGTCGTCGGGGGCGGGCGCCACCCGGCCGACCAGCCGGAGCAGGGCCGCCACCGCGTCGCTCGCCCGGGTCACCCCGGTCAGGAAGACCGACGTCTCCGGCAGGAACTCGGGCAGCGGCCTGACGTCGTCGACGTAGACCGCGAGCGGGGTGCCCGAACCGGGGGTCTCGGCCGGTGGCAGGGAGTCCAGCGGGCTCTCCGCGTAGCCGGTCGAGACGATGGTCAGGGTCCGGATCGGCACGGCCTCCCGGCCCACGCCCGCCTCCGCCGGCCAGACGTCGACGACCCGGATCCCGGCCGGCCCGAGGATCCGCTCGATCCACTCCGCCCAGACCTTGTCCTTCGGGGAGTACCGCAGCAGGATCTCGCCCTGCGGCAGGAACCGCTTGCGCTCGAACTGGGAACGCAACTGGTCCCGCAGCACCTCCTCCATCCGGGGCAGCGAGCGGACCTGGCCTTCGGTGATCGCCGAGGTCAGCCGCTCGTACGCGGAGAGCATCACCCGGTCGGTGCCGAAGGTCGCCAACGTCTCCTCGTACGCGTAGTACGCCACGTACGGCACCTCGACCTCGGCCCAGTAGTCCCGCCGGTCCCCCTCGCCCAGCCCCGCCGGCAGGCCCGCGAAGCGGTGCATGGCGAGCGCCCGGCCGGCGTTGGCCTTGTCCTGTTCGGCCGGGTCGACCCGCATCGGCGCCGGCAGCACCCGGATCCGCCGGTTGCCGTACCGCCTGGTGACGTCACGGGCCACCCGCGCCGCGCCCTCGATGCCCTGGTCGCTCAGGGTGAAGCAGTCGACAAGCACGTCCGGCAGGTGGATGGTGCAGATGCTCGCCACGTCGCTCAGCCCGGTCCGGCTGTCGATGAGCGTGTAGTCGTAGTTGCGCCGCATGTCCTCGCGGAGCGCGTCGATGAAGGCCGCCCCGCCGAGCACGTCGTAGAAGACGTCCCAGTCCAGCCCGCTGATCCCGGCGACGTAGTCCTGGTTCTGCCGGCCGGCGGAGAGGAAGTCCAGGCTGCCCCCGCCGGGGAAGCTGTAGGTCAGCGAGAAGGCGAAGTGCCGTACCCGGGCGAACTCCGCCTCCCAGCCGGCGGGCAGGGAGCCGACCGTCGGCACGCCGTCGGCGTCCTTGGCCGAAGCCTGGGTCTCGAAGCCGCGGATCATGTCGATGACCCCGCCGGTGCCGGCCAGCACGCTGATGTCGATGAAGGGGTGGAAGAACCGGTGCAGGCCGGGCGACTCCAGGTCCCAGTCCGCGACCAGCACCTTCCTGCCGTTCGCGGCGAGGATCCAGGCCACGTTGGCCAGTGCCATGGTCCGACCGGTGCCGCCCTTGAACGAGTAGAACGTGACCACCTGGCCGTTGCGTTCGTCAGTCATCGTTCCTCTTCTGTGCCTGCGCGATCGGTGCCCGCGGGATCGGTGCCCGCGGGATCGGTGCCCGCGGGATCGGTGCCCGCGGGGAGATTGCCCGACGGTTCGGGCCGGCCGAGCTGCGGCCGCCGGGCCCGGGGCCGGCCCGGCGGAAGGACGGGGGCGTTCTTGAGGTACTGCCGGCGCGCCTCGGTCACCAGTTCGGGCATGATCTGCACGAACTCCGACAACTGGCGGATCCGCTTCGCCGGGGGGCGGTTCGCCACGCCGAGCATCCGGGCGACCCGGTCGGCGTACCGGGCGCCCACGGCCGCGGTGTGCGGGTCGCTGTCGTCCAGCACCACCAGCGGGATCACCCAGCGGGGCAGGCGTTTGAGGACGAGCGCCAGGTCGTGCTCACCGGCGCTGTCGCTGACCACCCACGGGTCGATGAGCAGGACCGAGGGGCAGCGGACCATCGCGTCACCGGCGTCCGCGAAGCTGGTGATGTAGGTGGCCAGACCCAGCCGCTCGGCCGTGCTCGCGACGTAGTTCGCGGCGGGCAGCGCCTGCGCCCGGCCGAAGGGACGCCACTGCTCGCTCCGCTCGGTGTAGACCTCGGGGTCCCGGTCGGCCGGCGCCTCGGCCAGGGTCGGCGCGGCGACGACGACCACGAACTGCGCCTCGGCCAGCGAGGTGTGCCGCGCCTCGGCGACCCTGGGCACCACGGAGGGCGGCAGCGGGTGGCGCTGCGCGATCTGCGTCACCTCCGTCGCGAGCCGGCGCAGGACCTCGTCGTACGCGGGGCGGTAGCTGGCGAGCATGCAGAGCGCCCGGAGGCCGTTCTCGGCGTAGCCGGGGACGTCTCCGGCGAGTTCGAACGCCTCGCGGGTCTCGGCGCTCTGCGCCCAGGACGGCAGCGGGATCCAGAGCACCGGGACGATGTGCCGGTACTTCTCGGCAACCGGGGCCGCCCTCAACCGGCGCCGGAACGACTCCAGCTCGCCGAGCGGCCAGGAGTTGCTGAGGTAGCCGGGCGAGTAGAGCGGTACGAAGACCTGGGTGTTGCCGAGCGCCTCGGTCAGCGCCTCCGCCCAGTCCGCGCCGGAGTGCAGTTGCGCGTCGAAGAAACCGACCTGCCGGTCGTCCGGAGCGGAGATCCGGCGGCGGATCTCCGCCGAGAGGTCGTCGAAGAAGACCTTGACCCACTTGTCGGGATCGAGCCGGGGATCCTCCAGCATCGGCGCGGAGTGGGCGTAGCTGAGGAAGAAGTAGGTGCTGCTCCCGATCGCCGGTGGTGCCGCCGCGCCGATCCCGGTCATCCACCCCTCCTGGAGAACGTCCGGTCGAGCCCGCCGGGTTCGGTCAGGACCCGCGGCTCCACCCAGTGCGACCGGGACAGTTCGACGATGCGCTGGGCGAGCTTCCAGATCACCACATCACTGGCGGGATCCTTCATCGACAGCAGGCCGTAGAGGCCCTCCTGGTGATAGGTCGGGACCAGGTCCCCGTCCAGGGTGCCGTCCGGGGAGAACCGCTGGACGTAGCCGGGCGGCTCGCAGGAGTCCGCCGGGGTCCAGCTCACCGGCAGGATGCAGGTCTCGTTGCTGGGCCGGCCGTCGCGCCGTACGACCGCGCGGCTGGCGAAGAGGTTCCACTCCATCGCGCACCACTCACTGTCCAGATAGGCCGGTGAGAGCAACGCGACGAAGACCTGGCAGGTCCCGGCGGCCTCCAGCAGGTCCGGGGTCCACCGCTCGCCGCCGCGCATGTTGCGGTCGATGAAGCCGGGGTCCGCGCCGGGCTGGCGGCTCACCAGGGCGTTCACGTGGATCGACAGCTCGGAGAAGAGCCGCAGAGCGTTGATGTTGGCTTCGCGCCGCCCGCCGGGGGTGCGCTGGGGCGGTTTGATGACGGCGTAACTGACGAAGAAGAGTGGAGCGAGTGGATCGTCCACCACCCTGTCGTCGTCCAACTGCCGCTCTCCCACCGTCGACCACGCGTCACCCCACAGCCGTCGCCCAAGGTAAGCACACGGGCACCAGTCGGTCCATCCCGCTTTACGGTCGGCGGTGTTCGGCCATCCAGGTTGTCGCGAAATCGACCGTAGCGCGGAGATCGAGAAGGCGCGCCGGCCCGGCGCCGACCGGACCCCGGCCGATCGGCAGGCGGGCCTCGACCGCCGCACCGATCTCGGCGAAGTCGCTCATGTCGAGCGCCGGGGCGCGGAAGTCGCGCCGCTCCCGCCGGCCGCCGGCCAGCACGTAACAGCGGTACGCCCGCTGCGGCGGCGGACCCGCCGGCCGGCGGGCGTCGATCCGGTACTCCGCCAGGTGCAGGGCGGTGCACCGGTCGTATCCGACGCCGAGCAGCAGTACGGCGGCACCGGCGGCGTAGAGGCGGCCGAGCGGTGAGCGTTCGCCGAGCTGGCAGTCGAGGTCGTGCAGCTCGGTGAACTCGCCGGCGCGCCGGCCGAGGGCGGCGAAGGACGTGATCGGGTGCCCGCTGCGGGCCGCCCCGGGCCGCCTGCGCAGGTACTCGGCGAAGACCCCCATCCCCTCCGACGGCGTCGTCGCCGGGTCGAATCCGGGAAGCGCGGCCTCGTACGCGGCCCGCCCGGCCGCGCCCAGCCGCTCGGTGGCGGCCCGGAAGGCGGGACTGGTGGTGGAGTTGCCGGTCGTCTGGGCCGGCACCACGACCGTCGCCTCGGGGCCGGCCACCCGCTGCAACGCGGCGAGCAGGGTGGCCGGCCCACCCGGGATCGGCCCGATCCGCCGCATCGAGGAGTGCACCAGCAGGTCCTGCCCGGCCCGTACGCCGACGGCGGCCAGGTCGGCGGCGAGCCGCTCGGTCTGCCGCGGATCGGCCCGACCGGTACGGGTGGCCGGCTCGGCGCTCATCGCCCCTGCGCCCGGGGCCAGGAGTGCAGGGTCTCACCCATCCGCCGGACGAACCGCGTCCCGTGCCCGGTGAGGGCTCCGGTCGCGGCGAGCGCGTCGATCGCTCCCGCCGTCCAGTCGCGGTACCGGCGGTAGTGCCCGGCGGCCTCCGGGCCGGGCCGGGCCCGCCAGATGTCGGCGACGGCCAGATGGGCGTAGGTGCCCTGGAGCGCTCCCTCCAGCGGTCGCGGCGCGTCCCGCCACGGCACGTGCAAGCGCTCCGGGTACGCCGGGTCGAACAGGGGGGTCAGGTCCAGCAGGGCGCCGAGCTTCACGTGCTGGAACTCGTGCACCAGCAGCACGGCGAGGGCGTCGGGATCGGCCTCGACGGTGCCGACCGCGCCGAAGGCGTCCCGGGAGGTGGCGCTCCGCAGCCGGCCGGTGGGGGCGGCCCGCAGCGGTGTGACGGCACGCAGGCCGGCACGCAGCCCCGGCACCTGTCCGGGAGCGTCCCGTCGGATCCGCTGCCACGCGGCGGCCAGCGACCGTTGCCAGGACGCCAGCGCCGCCGCGTCGAGCCGGGGCGCCGCCGGCCACTCGTAGCAGTCCCGGTAGGGATCGAGATCCTCGACCAGGATCCGCGAACCGTCCAGCTCGGCCCGGCGTACCGACCGCCAGCCGGCCGGCGGCCCCTGCCCGGCCGGCGGCCCCTGCTCCCCGGCCGGCGACGGGTGTGCGGCCGGCGGCGCCATGACGGCCGTCGACGGCACGGCGACCGTCGAGCGTCCGGCGCGGGCGGTGAAACCGCCAGCGGCGACGGCGAGCAGCGCGTGAGGCTCGCCCGGCTGGTCGAGTTCGACCGCGCCGAGGCCCGGCAGATGGACCAGGCCGGCCCGGACCGGCACCGCGAGCTCGGCCTCGACGCCGGCCCGGACCGCGGCGCTCGCCGCCAGCCCGGCCAGCTGCGCCGGGTCGGCGGTCTCGCCGGCGGGCGGGGCGAGGCAGAGCCGCGCCCAGCGCCGCAGGTAGGGATGGGCGAAGGTGGCCGAGAGCGCGTCGGCCGCCTCCTCGTCCAGCCGGGCGAGCAGCTCCCAGGCCGCCACCGCGGTCGGGGTGCCGGCGACCCGGTCGGCCAGCTCGACCACCAGTCCCCGGACGTATCCGAGCTGGGCGTCGGCGAGCCGCCGCAGGCTGGCCGCCGAGCCGTGGCCGGTGCCGAGGTCGTCGAGCAGGTCACCGGCGGGCACCCCGTCGAGCATCAGGTCCGGGTCGTGGCCGGCGGGGGTGGCCGGCTGCCGGGCCCGTGCCGCCCCGGGTGGCGGCGTCTCCCGGTTGATCGAGACGATCAGCTCCTTGAGATCGGCACAGTAGACGGAGGGGTTGTCGAACCCGCCGGTGTCGGAGTAGCGGTGCGCCCGCAGCCCGCCGCCGCACTGCGCGACGACCGGGCACCGCCGGCAGGTCGGGCAGAGCCGGGCCATGCCCCGCTGGCTGCGGGCGAACTCCGGATGGGAGACCACCGCGTCCGCCGGGTGCCGGAAGACGTCCAACCCGATCCCGGCGGCGCCGTCGTAGGCGGTCTTCATCGAGTCGGCCAGCTCCCAGGCCCCGTCCGTCTCGACCACCGCGAGGTCCGCCGGGTCGAGCCCGACCGACTCGGCACCGCTGCGCCCGCCCGCCCCGGTCGCCAGCAGCGAGTCGAAGAGCCGGATCCCGACCGGCCTGCCGTCCCGGACCCAACGGCGGTAGATCCGGAGCAGCCAGTCGGCGTACGGGGTCGGCGCGCCGCCGGGCCGCGGCGGCGGCGCGTTCCAGGTGGCGTGCGGAAGCAGGAGGTCGATCCGGGGCGGCGCCTCGGCCAGCAGCGCCTCGTAGACCCGGATCGGGTCGTTGCGCACATCGATCGTGCAGAGAATGCCCGCGTAGCTGGGCCGGTATTCCGGGCTGCGGAGCAGGGCCAGTGCCCGGCGTACCGCCGGGTGGCTGCTCGCGCCCCCGGCAAAGCGCCGGTGCCGGTCGTTGGCGGCGGCGTCGCCGTCGAGCGAGATGCCGACCCGGACGCGGTGTGCCACGAGGATCTCGCAGAGCCGCGCGTTCAGCAGCACCCCGTTGGACTGCATCCGCAGGTCGAGCTCGGCCACCGGCTCGATGACGGCGCGCAGCCGGGTCAGCACCGCCGCCAGCCTGACCGGCCCGAGCAGCAGCGGCTCACCGCCGTGCAGCACCAGATGGACCCGGCCCAGTCCGTGCCGGTGGGCGTGCTCGGCGATCCGGGTGGCGGCGGCGGCCACGGTCTCCGGCGCGATCTCCCGGGGCCGGACCCGCCAGCTCTGGTCCGCGTGCTCGTATACGTAGCAGTGGTCGCAGGCCAGGTCACACCGGCTGTGTACCTTGAGAACGTACTGGTTGAGCGCGCGCGGTCGCGGCTCGGAACGGCCCCCCGCGGTGGAGGTCACGCGATCAGATCGACGAGTTGAACGCTGCCACGTCGACCGCCTCGGCGCGGTCGCGGTCCTCGACGATCCGCCGGACCACGGGCCGGACCTGGTCGGCGGAGAGCTGGCGCAGCGGGGTGCGCCGGATCGCGGTCAGGTCGGTGGACGTCTGCTGGGCCTCGACGGGTGCGGCATGGGCCACGGTGGTTTCCCCCTCAATGCCGGTGACGCGGGCGGTGTGGCCATCCGGATGGCGACCACACTCCATTCAGTAGCATAGGGGGCACCCGCGGTCATGTCACCGGCCGCAGCCGTCATGCGGTCGCTCGTCGCGCAGCCGGGCATGCAGGTGTACGTCGTGCCAGCCGTCCGCGTGCCACCAGGCGCCACGCAGCGTGCCCTCGACCGGGAACCCGAGCTTGCCGGCCACCCGGCAGGAGGCGCGGTTCGCCGTCGAGTGCCGCAGGTCCAGCCGGTGCAGTCCGAGGCGGTCGAAGGCCCAGTCCTGGAGTGCCCGTACCGCCCGGACGGCGAGACCCTGGCCACGAGCGGCCGGGAGCACCCAGTACGACAGCTCGGCCGACGCCTGCTCCAGCCGGATCTCGCGCAGTCCCACCTGGCCGAGCGGCCGGTCCGACCGCTCCTCGACCACGGCCCAGCTCGCGTCGGTCCCGGCCACCCAGCGCTCCGGCCACTGCGCCGTCCAGTCGCCCGCCTCGGCGTCGCTGTCCATCCGGCGCAGATGCCACCGCTGGATCCGCGGGCACCCGAACGCTTCCCGCACCGTAGTGGCGTCGGTCGCCCGCCAGGGCCGCAGCTCCAGCCCGCCGCCGGCATCGAGCCGGGGTTGCCGGATGGTTCGCAGTGAGTCGGCCGGCAGGACCGGCGGCACCAGCAGAGGCATCCGTCCATGATGGCCGACCGCGTCCAGCAGCGAGAAGTCGCGATTTCCATTGCCATTAATCAATGTCTAAGATCGATGCCAGGAATTGACGGGCCGCTCGCGGTCCACCAGGCAATGCCGCCTCCACCGTTTCGGCATCGACGTCTTTTGGGAGAAACAGCACATGTACGAAGATCAGGACGGTCGGCCGCGGACTCGACGGCGGCGCATGACGAGGGGCATCGCCGCCGTGGCGGCGGTGTTCACCGCGATCGCCGCGCTCGCCATCGGCGTCACGGCCACCGCTGCCACCGCTGCCACCGCAGCCGTCGCAGCCGTCGCGAACGTCGCGGGAGTCGCGAACGTCGCGGGCGTCGGCGCGGCCGAGCGTGCCGTGGCGGACTCCTCGGTCGCCGCCGCGACGGTTTCCCGGGTCACCGCAGGCTACGCGCACACCTGCGCGATCCCCACCGACGCGACGCTCTGGTGCTGGGGCAGCAACTCCAGCGGCCAGCTCGGCGACGGCACCACCACCAACCGCAACACCCCGGTGCGGATCGGCGACGCCACCACCTGGGCCGCCCTCGACGCCGGCAGCAGCTACACCTGCGCGGTCCGGACGGACGGCACGCTCTGGTGCTGGGGCCGCAACTCCAGCGGCCAGCTCGGCGACGGCACCACCACCGTCCGGCACGCCCCGGTCCGGGTCGGCGACGCCACCACCTGGGCCGGTGTCAGCGCCGGCAACGGCCACACCTGTGCCGTCCGCACCGACGGTAGCCTCTGGTGCTGGGGCACCAACCGCAACGGGCAGCTCGGGGTCGGTTCCTCGATCTTCGGCGCGACCAGCCCGGTCCGGGTCGACACGGCGACGACCTGGGCGAGCGTCACCACCGGCTTCGCACACACCTGCGCCACCCGGACCGACGGCACCCTCTGGTGCTGGGGCGACAGTTCGAGCGGCCAGCTCGGTCTCGGCATCCTGAGCTACCGGACCACTCCGGCGCAGGTCGGCACCGCCACCACCTGGTCCGGCGTGGCGGCCGGTTACGCCTCCACCTGCGGCGTCCGCACCGAGGGCTCCCTGTGGTGCTGGGGCGAGAACGGGTACGGGCAGCTCGGTGTCACCGGCGCCCACCGGACCGCACCGGTCCAGGTCGCCGGCACCACCTGGGCCAGGGTCGACGCGGCCGAGGACTCGGCCTGCGCGGCCCGTACCGACGGCAGTCTCTGGTGCTGGGGCAACAACACGGCAGGTCAGCTCGGCGACGGCACCACCACCCACCGGTACGCCCCGACCCGGGTCGGCACCGCCACCACCTGGACCGGCGGCTTCGCCGTGAGCTATCACAGTTGCGGAGTACGCACCGACGGCGCCCTCTGGTGCTGGGGCAACAACACGGCGGGGCAGCTCGGCGACGGCACCACCGCCGGCCGGTCGACCCCGGCCCAGGTGACCCTGCCGGGCTGACCCTCCCACACCGGCTCGGCACAGATCCGGGCCCCGGTCTCCTCGTGAGAGACCGGGGCCCGGCCCGGTAGGGCGGCCGGCCGGTGGCCGGTTCCCGAAGATGCCGCAGCGGTCCCGGTGGACCGTCGGGCTACTTGAGCGCTCCGGCGGTGAGACCGGACTGGATCTGCCGCTGGAAGATCGCGTAGACCAGGATCATCGGTAGGATCGCCATGGTCAGCGCGGCGAAGAGGCCGGACCAGTCCGCCTCGTAGCCGGCGTTGACCGAGATGTCGGCGATGCCCTGGGTGAGCACCCACTTGTCCTCGGCGTTGGAGAGCAGCACCAGTGGGAGCTGGTACTGCGACCACTGCCCGATGATGTTGAAGATCCCGACGCTGATCAGGCCCGGCTTGGCCATCGGCAGCATCACCTGGAAGAAGAGCCGGGTGTGCGAGCAACCGTCGATCATGCCCGCCTCCGCCACCGAGGTCGGCAGCGTCTTGAAGAACGCCGCCAGGAAGAAGACCGTGAACGGCAGCGAGTAGGCGATGTAGACCAGGACCAGCCCGGTGTGCGAGTTGAGCAGGCCGAGGTTGTTGACCACGAAGAAGAGCGGCACCAGGGCGAGGAAGACCGGGAAGGCGAGACCGGAGACGAAAAGATAGTAGATCAGCCGGTTGCCGACGAACTTGTATCGGGCCAGCACGTACGCGGCCATCGAGCCGAGCAGCATGGTGCCGAAGACGCCGCAGGTCACCACGATCACGCTGTTGACGAAGAACTTCCCGACCCGCGCCTGGGTCCAGGCCCGGCCCCAGTTCTCCCAGCGCAGCTCCGCCGGGAGCGTCCACGGGCTGCTGAAGATCTCGGTGGTGTTCTTGAACGAGGCGAGGAAGGTCCAGAGGATCGGGACGATGACGATCACCGCCCAGACCACCAGGGCCACGTGTCCCAGGCTGGAGAGCAGCCGTACCTCCCTGGTCCGGCGGTCGCGGCCCCTGCCGGCCCCGGGGGCCAGCTTGCGTTGCACCGGCCCGGCGGGCACCGGGCGCTCGGTCTGTGTCGTCATCTGGGTCCCATCTCAGTACTCGACGCTCTCCCGCCGGGACACCCGCAGCGCGAGCGCCGCGAACGTGATGGTCAGGAAGAACAGCGCCACTCCCATCGCCGAGGCGTAGCCGGCCCGGCCGTACACGAAGGCGTTGCGGTAGATCTCCATCGCCAGCACCGTGGTGGCGCCGTCCGGGCCGCCACTGTCGACGGAGAGCACCGCGACGATGGCGAAGGCGTCGAAGGCCGCGATTCCGAGATAGACCCAGGCCACCTGGAGGGTGTCCCAGAGCAGCGGCAGGGTGACCCGGAAGAAGAGCGTGACCTTGGTGGCGCCGTCGAGTTCGGCCGCCTCGTAGATCTCGGTCGGGATCGACGCCATGCCGGCCGAGAAGAGCACCACGTAGAAGCCGACCGCCTGCCAGACCAGCACCCCGATGATCGACCAGAGGGCCAGGTTCGGGTTGATCAGGAAGAAGACCGGGTCGAGCCCGATCTTGGTCAGCACGCCATTGATCAGGCCGGACTCGTCCGGCCGGTAGACCATCTGGAACAGCACGGCGATGATCGCCACCGCCAGGACCTGCGGGAAGAAGAAGACCACCCGGTAGAAGGCCGAGCCCCGGACACCGACCCGCTGCCCGCCCCGGCTACCGCCACCGACGTTGAGCAGGAACGCGAAGAAGAGCGCGATCGCGATGGTGATCAGCGGCAGGGCAAGCAGCAATATCCCGTGGTGCTGGACGGCCTTCCAGAAGGCGTCGTCGGAAAAGAGCCGCCGGAAGTTGTCGAAGCCGATCCACTCCGGCGTGCCGATCCCCCGCCAGTTCGTCATCGCGAGCTGGAACGCCTGGGCGTACGGCGCGATCACGAAGACCGAGTAGAGGGTGACCGGCAACACCAGGAAGCCGATCACGAACGGGTACTTGCCCTGCCGCATCGATCAGTCTCCTCCGCCTCAGCGCGTGAACTTGGCGACGCTGCTGTCGCTCTTGATCGCGTCCGCGCGCTTCTGGATGCGGTCGGCCCACTGCTCGGCCGAGGCGCGGCCGAACATCAGCTCGTTGGTCGCCGTCCGGGCCTCAGTGTCCAGCTCCTTGTACCAGTTGTCGAACATCATGTTGAAGACGTTCTCCCCGGCCGCCTTGAGCGCGGCCTGCGAGCTGGCCACCCCGGGCGGGAACTGGTAGCCCTCGCTGCCGGCCGGCACCACGGTGGCCGCACCGACGGTCTCGGTGAAGCCCCGGGCACCCGCCTTGGAGAGCATCTGCCGCATGTACTCCATGCCGCCGCGCGGGTTCTTGCTCTTGGCCGAGACGAAGTAGCCCTCACCGGCCGCCGCCCGCAGCGCCCCCGCCGGGAGCTTGTCCCCGGCGGTCAGGCTCGGCACCGGCATGAGCTGGTACTCGAAGCCGGCCGGCGTGTCCTTCTTCTGCTCGTTCTCCAGCCAGTCACCGCTGGGGTAGAAGGCGAGCTTGTACTGGTTCTGCCGCAGTTGCACGTCGGTGTGCTTGAGGCCCTCGAAGCTCTTGTCGCCGTACTTGGCGCCGATCTCGGCCCACGCCTTGGCCGAGGCGATCACCGGCTCGGCCTTCCAGGCGTCCGGCTCCAGGTTGTCGATGTTCTTCAGCACGTCCGGCCCGCCGACCTTGGCCGCCTGGGTCAGGATCACGTTCCACATGTAGTAGGCCGCGTTCGCCCCGGCGTAGCCGAACGGGGTGATGCCCTTGGCCTTGATCTGGTCGCAGAGCGCGGTGAACTGCTCCCAGGTGGTGGGCACGGTCCAGCCGTTGTCCTTGAAGAGCTTGCCCGAATACCAGATGCCGTAGACGGTCGAGACGTAGTAGAGCACGAAGGGCTTGCGCCCGCCGTCGGGCGTGTTGAACATGCCCTGCTCGATCACGCCGGGGATGACGGTGTCCCGGACCTTGGTGTTCGGGTCGTCGACCGACGGCGCGTCCCAGAGCTCGGTCAGGTCCTGGAGCTGGTTGTCGTTGACCAGGGCGCCGAAGTCGAGGAACTTCTCGCCGGAGTTGTTGACGAACTCCGGCGGGTCGCCGGCGGTGAAGCGCGGCTGGAGCACCGTGGAGACCGCCTGGGTCGCCTGGTGCTTGATCTCCGCGTTCGGGAACGCCGTCTTGTAGAGCTTCTCGTGCACGTCGGTGGCGTACTTCTCGCCGTAGCCACCGTTGAAGATGATCACCTCCAGCGCGGCGTCCTCCTTGACGCCGAGCGGGTTGGTGGCGCTCTTCTCGCCGGATTCCTGCTCGGTCTCGTCGTCGCCACCACCGGTCGCGCAGGCGTTGAGCAGCCCGGCGGCCGGGGTGACGAGCAGGCCGGCGGCGGCGGCCCGGCGCAGCACCGTACGGCGGCTGGCGCCCACCACGGCCGGCAGGTCCGGCCCGGTGGTGGCCGACGGATCAACGCGGTCCGACGTGTGGTCGGGGGTTGCGGACATCTTCATCTCCTCAGTTGAGAATCGGGTCGGGCCAGCCGGACGACGCCGGATGACCGAGACCTGCCAGCGGTGCGGTTACACGTCCCCGGCGGGGACGATCGGGCCGGAGGCGGACAGGGATGCCTCCACCCCGAGGTGTCGGTGTCGGAATGCGTGTCACGGCCGCGCCTCCCTGTTCGCCTTGTGCCCGCCCACCGCCCGGGCCGTCCGCTGGAACGCGGCGTGGGCCCGGTCGTGGGTCCGCTGGGCGACGGCGATGTAGAGCAGGTCGAGCACGACGAGCTGGGGATGCCGGGCGGAGAGCGCGTCCGGCCGGAAGCTGGTCGCCTGGCTGGCGGTGAGCAGCACGATGTCGGCCAGCTCGGCCAGCGGCGACCGGGGGAATCCGGTCAGCGCCACCGTGGTCGCGCCGTGGCTGCCCGCCTCGGCCAGGGTCTCGATCGTCTCGCGGGTCTGGCCACCGTGCGAGATGCCCAGCGCCACGTCGCCGGGGCGGAGCAGCGCGGCGCTGGCCAACCCCTCGTGTACGTCGTTCCAGGCCCACGCCGCCACCCCGATGCGGTGCAGGCTGAACTGCATCTCCTCGCCGACCAGCGCACTGCCGCTGGCGCCGAAGATGTTCACCCGGGCCGCTCCGGCGATCGCCTCGGCGGCCCGCCCGACCTCGGTCAGGTCGAGCAGGTCGGCGGTGTCGTGCATCGCCCGGGTGTCCGCCGCGATGATCTGGCCGAGGACCCGCTCCAGCGGATCGGTCGGCTGGATCTCCCGGCCGATGTCGACCGTCCAGCCGGCGCTGTGTGCCCGGCCGGTCTCGGCGGCGATGCCGAGCCGGAGGTCGGCGTAGCCCTCGAACCCGAGCGCCCGGCAGAACCGGGTGACCGTGGCCGGGGACGTACCGCTGCGCTCCGCCAGCTCGACTATGGTGGCCCGGGCGGCGGCGGCCGGGTCGCTGAGCACCTGCTCGGCCACCCGTTGCAGCGCGCCGGTGAACTCCGGGAGCCGGGACCGGACCCGGACCAGCACGCTGTCCGCCGGTGAGAGCCCGGCGGCGGCCCGGCGGTCGGGCTCGGCGTCGACCACCGCGGTCCCCGCGATGGTCTCCGCCTCCTGCTCGACCATGAGCCGTCCCACCTTTCGGAAAAGAGAGTTAACTGTTAGTGGTAAAAGTTCTTACTAACAGGCCCTGCTTGTCAAGACGATGGGTGAAGTTTTCAAACTGTTACCTGGACGGGACTGGTGGCGGCCCGGCGGCGCTTGCCCCGGACAGCCGGTCCGACCAGCATGGACGTCGATCTGCTCCGGGTACGGAAGGTGGTTGCCGGTCATGTCGGACGGCATGGTGGTGGGACTCGACGTCGGCGGCACCTCGACCCGGGCCACGGTGGTCTCACTCTCCGGAGAGCGGCTCGGCACCGGACGGGCCGGCGGCGGCAACCCGACCAGCCACGGCGCCGAGCAGGCCGCCGCACAGCTCCGGGCGGCGCTGACCGACGCCCTCGCCGGGCTCGACCCGGCACTCGTCCGGGCCGGCGTCATCGGGCTGGCCGGAGCGGGTCGACTGCTCGCCGATCCCGCCGGCCGGGCCGCCTTCGACCGGACCTGGCAGGAGGTGGGGCTGCGCTGCGAGTACGACATCGTCGGCGACGCCCTCGTCGCGTACGCCTCCGGCACCGCCGAACCGGACGGCACGATACTCATCGCCGGCACCGGTGCCATCGCCGCCGAGGTACGCGACATGGCGCTGGACCGGGTCGCCGACGGACACGGCTGGCTGCTCGGCGACGCCGGCAGCGGTTTCTGGCTCGGCCGGGAGGCCGTCCGGCACGCACTGGCCGACCTCGACCGGCACCAGCCACCCGGGCCGCTCTCCACCCTCGTGCTCACCGAGTTGCTCGGCTCGGCGGAGGTCGCCGCCCGCCCCCGGGACACCGTGGACGTCCTGGTGCAGACCGTGACCCGGCGGCCCGCCGTCGAACTTGCCGCGCTCGCCCCACTCGTGCTCAGGGCCGGCATCGACGGCGACCCGGCCGCCACCGCGATCTTCGGCGAGGCCGCCCGGCTGCTCTCCGCCAACGTGGACCGGATCCGGCCGGCGGTCGCGCGCACGCCGATCGTGCTCGGCGGCGGGCTGTTCTTCGTCGACACGCCGCTGGCGCAGACCGTACGGTCGGCCCTGGCGGCGCGCTGGCCGGAGGCACCCCTGCGGTACGCCGACGACGGTGCGCTCGGCGCCGCCTGGCTCGCCGCCCGGAGCCTGCCCGAACTGACCGACCCGGCCGACCTGCACCGCCGGCTGTTCGACCCGGTCGACGGCTGATCGCGCTACCGGTCTGTCGAAGCGCGGGTGGCGGCGGATCGGTGCGTGCACGTGAACGGGCCCCGCGCGACCGCCGGCCGCCGGACTTCAGGGCGCGAGCAGCCGTTCGAGACGATCGACCGCCCGCAGTGCCCCGCCCCGGGTCGCCCCGCCCAACTGTCGGGAGGGTGACGCCGTTGTGCGGATCGTACTGGTAGCGGTGCCCGACGCCGGTCTCCCACACGGACTAGGCATTATGCCCAGGGTGTCATCGGCCCGGTCGCCGTAGAACTGTCAATGACATGGACAGACGCAGATCTTGAAGGGAAGCATCATGTATCGAACGTCCACGACCGGGCGTGGTTGGGCGGCCCCACGACGGATGGCAGCCACCGGGCTCGGGATCGTTCTCGGCGCTACGGTGCTGGCAGTGGTCGCCGCTCCCGCTTCGGCGGACGGGTGCACCACGGCCACCGACTTCACCACCGCGGGCGAGTTCTGCTTCCGGGTGCCGGCCGGTGTACAGCGGGTGCGGTTCGACGTCTCCGGCGCGCAGGGCGGCCGGGGTGGCACGAAGGGCGCGCCTGGAGGGCTCGGTGGGCAGGTCATCGACGAGGTCGCGGTGACGCCTGGGCAGACATTCACGATCACCGTCGGCGGCTTCGGCGCGACCGGTGCGGACGCGGAGGGTGGCGGCAGCCACTGGGCCGACGGCGGGTTCAACGGCGGTGGCCGGGGCGGTGGCAGCAACGGCACCACTCCCGCCAGCGGTGGTGGCGGTGGCGGCGCGTCCGACATCCGTTCCGCCGACGGCAACAAGATCATCGTGGCTGGCGGCGGCGGTGGCGGCGGCGGCTGGGGCGGCGCCGCGACATCGGGGCCGGGCACCAACCACGGCGGTGGTGGCGGCGACAACGTCGCTGGCGGTAGCGGTGAGAAGGGTATCAAAGGCGGAACCGGTGGCGGCCCCGACAGCGGCGGGATCGGCGGTGGCCGGCCCCTGCCCGCAGGACCCGGACAGGGCAACGACGGCGAGTGCATCCTGGCCATGGTCTGCGCCTTCGAGGACGCGACCTTTGTCACCGGTGGCGGCGGTGGCGGCGGTGGCGGGGGCTGGTACGGGGGCGGGGGCGGCTGGGCCGGTGGCAGTTGGTGGGGAGTCGAGGACGGCGGTGGTGGTGGCGGTGGTAGCAGCTACGGCTCGGCGACGGCCGTCTACCGGCGCGGGGTCAACTCGGGCAACGGCCGGGTCCGGATCTCCTACTTCAGCGACCTGACCCTGAGCTCGTCGGCGAACCCGAGCGTCTACCAGCAGACGGCGTCGTTCACTGCCCGGGTGGTGCAGACACCTGCCGCTGGTGGCGTGTCGTTCACCATGGACGGTTACCCGATCTGCACGAACCTCGGCCTGGTCAATGGTGCCGCGACCTGCAGCGCTCCGGCGAACACCCACTGGACCATAGGTGCGCACGAGGTCCGGGTGACCCACACCGGCAGCAACGCTCCGACCGCTCCGGCCGTGCTGAGCCAGGTCGTGCGGGCGCAGACCGGGCTCGACCTGAAGATCGCCGAGTTGGGCAACCGGACCGACGACGTGCCCACCGCGAGGGCCCAGGACATCACCCTGGTGGCCAGGGCCCGCACGATGGGCGCGCCGATCCAGCAGCCGCTCGGTAGGGTCACGTTCTACGCCGGCACGACGAAGCTGGCATCCGTCCTGCCGGCGTCGACGGGTGACGGGGAGTCTCGGGCGGCCTACCGGTTCAACTTCAGCGACGTGCCGGTCCCGAACGACGGGCTCGCCCAGCTTCGGGCCGAGTACGAGGGCACCACGACGACGGCGCCCGTGAGCGCGACACTGAGCCATCGCGTGATCGGCGCGGCGGTCATCCTCGGTGACAACGAGAACAATCGTGACTGCATCCCCTACGGGTGCGCCGCGTCGCTCACGTATGTCGGAAGCGGCTGGGCCTACTGGCCCGACCGTCCCTACGGGGACTACGGCGACGACGTCCATGCCACCACCCAGGCAGGCGACTACGTCACCCACAGCTCGAGGGGCGGCCACCGGGTCAGCCTCTACGGCGAGCGGGACCCGTACCAGGGCATGATCGGGATCTACTGGGGCGGACAGTTGCTGGCCACCGTGGACACCAGCGGCCCGGTCTCGAACCTCCCCCGGCAGCTCATCTGGAGCGGCGTGCTGCCCTCGACCGGGTCGGCCGTCCCCAAGCTGTTCAAGGTGGTGAACCTCTCGCAGGACAAGTGGTTCACCGTCGACCAACTGGTACTCGACTTCGACGCCTGAGCCCACACGCAGGTGCCCCGGACACCCCCAGGTGGCCGGGGCACTTCCGCGTGGCAAGACCGGCAGACTCCTCGGTGGACGGCACTGGTCGCTCGCCCGTACCCGGCCCTCGTACCGGTCAGTTGACCACGTCGAAGGCCGCGGGTGCCCGGCGGGCGAGTTCGGCGAGCTGATGTCGGTTGGCGACACCGGCCTTGGCGTAGAGGTTCGACAGGTGATAGCCGACCGTCTTGCTGGTGATGAACAGCTCCGCGGCGATCTGGGCGTAGCTCATCCCGTTGCTCACCAGGGCGAGCACATCACGCTCCCGGTCGGTCAGCCCGATTCGCCGCGGCGCGGGCCCTGCCGGCTCCCCGCCGCGCCGCATACCTGGTGAGCCGTCCGTGGCCGTCGGAATCCGGTCGAGATAGGCGGTCGCGCCGAGCCGTTCGTAGGCCGTGCGGGCGTCCTGAGCCGAGCGGCGGGACAGCGTCCCGTCGCCGACCGCCAGGGCCAGCCGGGCATGGTCGGCGAACATGTGGGCACGGTAGAGGGGCAGGTTGGCCGCCCGGTCCGCGATCGCCGCGCCGAGCAACGCCAGCGCGGCGGGGTGGTCGCCGTTGGCCTCAGCGGCCAGACCGCGCAGCCACGCGGCGCAACTGGCCGCCCACGGGGGTGTGGGACGAGCGTGAGCCACCTGGTCGGCGTAGGCGAGGGTCAGGTCGGGGCGATCCGCCCAGAGCGTGGCGAGACCGGCGCTGACCCGCAGGCGTACCGAGACGGGTGACGGTGTGAGGCCGAGCCGCGCCTGCACCCGGTGCAGCAGACGCTGGCCGATATCGCGCATCATGGCCTGATCACCGGCCGCGTGCGCCCTGGTCACCCACAGGTGCAGGGAGTTGTCCCACCCCGTCCAGCGGTCACGCGCTTCCATGGCCGGCAGCAGCTTGTCGATGATTGAGTCGGCCTCGGCGAACCTGCCTTCGCTGACGAGCAGGTAGGGCAGATAGAGGCTCATCCCGCGCATCTCGTGGGCGAGATGCAGACAGATCCGCGCCGCGGTCCAGTCGCCGAGCAGCCATTGGACATACCCGAGGCCGTCGGGTATCCGCGCGTCCGGAAGCGAGACGATGCCCTCCCGCGACCTGCGCATCACCTCGGCCAGATCATCACGCGCGACGTCGTAGAACCCGACCGCGACGGCGAGGATCGCCCGGGGCAGGAGCTCCAGGGTGGCGTCGACCGGTACCGACCGGGCAGCACCGAGTGCCGGATCGATCGTTGCCCACTGCTCGCCGCAGGTCAGCAGTTCCCGGTCGGTGAACGTCCGTATGTGTCGCGCGTGGAACACGACGCACGGGTCGACCACCTGATGGCGCTCGGCGGCCCGCAGCACCTCGTCGACCTCACGCGGAGGGTCGCCTCGCTGATACATCGCGGCGGCCAGCAGCACCCCGGCGCGGTATGCGATGATCGCATCGACGGTACCTGCCGGCAATGCCAGCACCGCGCCGAACCGGTCGATCGCGTCGCCAAACCTGCCGTCGCCGAGGTCGAGCAGCCCTCGCAGCACCGTCTCGGCCGGCTCGTCCGAGGCCGGCCGCGCGGACAACTCCGCGCGTACGGCCGACAGGTCGGAGACCGTGGCAGTGTCGAACAGGGACTCCAACCATCGTCGCCGTCGCAGGTCGGGCGTGGCGGTCACGGTCGCCGCAGCGCGGAGGTACCGGGCCGACGCCCGCCAGGAACGCCGCGCCCGCAGCTGTTGCGCATAGGTGTCCAACGCCGCCGCGAGGTTGTCGTCATGGCCGGTCACAGCCGCAAGCCGGTGGTCGAGCACCTGGCTCTCGTCAAGCAACACCGAACCGGCCCGGCCATGCAGCCGCTTGCGTTCGACGAGGGACAGCTGCTGGTAGACGGCGGAGCGTATGAGCGAATGCGCGGGCCGCAGCGAGTCGCCGGTCTGCTCCACCCGGAGTTGCACCAGCCCCGCGTCTGACAGCTGCTGCGCGGCTCCGACCGGCTCCGCGAGCTCTGCCACGGCGGCGGCGTCGACCAACGGGTGCCACGCACCGCCGAGCACCACAACCGCGCCCAACAGGGCCGCCGCGGCCGGTTCGAGACGAGCCACCCGGACCGCGACAGTACGGGCGAACTCCGCCGGAGCGGGCAGGACCATTCTCGTCGCCAACTCGGCAGGTTCGTACTCCGCGAGCAGAGCCAGCACAAAGAGCGGGTTACCGGACGTATGCTCCCACAACAACGTCGCCAGGCCAGTGGCGACCGCCGGGTCACGAGCGTTCACCAGCACCGCGACCTGTTCCTGGGTGAGCCCGGTCAACTCGATCCGAATCTCCTGCTGCCGGCCACCCAACCACCGTTGCCAAGCCGGATGCTGATCGCCGGAGAGCGGCCTGGTCCCGACCCCGACAAGCAACCGATCCCCCACCGACCGACGCAGCAGCCACAGTAGCGAGGCGACCGACTCCGCGTCCGCCCAGTGCAGATCGTCCAGTCGAAGCAGCACCGGCCTACGCCCGGCTTGGTCGAGCACCTTCCGCAACACCTGTGCCGCGGCAAACGGATCCGCGTCATCCTCGTACTCACCAGGAGGCGCCGCCGTCCATTGCGACAGCACACCGAACGGCAACTGGAAATCCTCGAGACCTTCAGCGGTCAGCACGATGAAATCGCCCGCCCGGCCCACCAACTCGTCCAGCAACGAGGTCTTGCCGACCCCCGCCGTGCCGCTCACACACACCACGGTCGGCGTGCCGGCCCGCGCCCGCCGCAGCCCCTCCTCAAGCAGGTCAAGCCAATCCGGGCGCCACAAACGCTCGCTAGCGGTCACCACATCACCGGGCATGGCAGCATTCTGCGCGGACCTGACCGCCCGTCGCCACCTGGTCGGCAACCCTCAAGACGTCACCCCAACGCCGACCGAGGCACCGGCCCAGAGCCACGTTCCATCCCCGCGAGCCGATCACCGTCGGTCAGGCGTCAACACCCGCACACCGCCAGCCGCGGACAAAGAGTTGAAGGAACCGGTGGTGTCCACGGGGTGATCCGCGATCGGGCCATGGGGGTGGTGGGCGGAGTGGATAGCCAGTGACGCGCCCCGCGCCACCACCAACCGTGGGTGTTACGGCTGCATCAGCTCGCCGGACGGATATCGAGGCGAGTGCACGTCCTGTTCAACAGCGCATCAGTCGCTGGGCCGAACGGCAGGGTCAGGCCAACGCAGTAAATCGTACCGTGGTAGTCCCCTGATGAGAGCCACTGGACGGGCGTCGCGGGATTGTTGCCCAGGTTGAAGCTACCGACGGTGCCGCCAAAGCACCGTGTCGGACGTGATGCGTAGGTCAGCCAGATCTGGCGCGGCAACTGATTGGCATTACACCTCCGCTCATCGATGAGCGGTTCGACGGTCTGCGCAGAGGCGACCGTCGCAGGGGCAGGAGAAGCCTGCGCAGGGGGACTGAATGCGATTGCGGCAACGAGCGCCGCCACCATGGCCAGTGTGACCGTTACCCGTTTCGGCATTGCGTTACTCCCTCGTTGGGCTCACGACATGCGACGACCGCCGCCAAGCACGGCGTTCGTCGCTGCCTTTCGGTTGCGCCCATTGAAGCGGCCAGAAGCTTCACGGAAGCTTCAGATCAGCTTCACGTGCCGATCAGGGCTGAGGCTGGCGAGGTCTTGATGACGCGACAGCCGCGACGAGCCCCGGTGGTGGTGCGGACGGCCGGACCGGACGGGCACGGGGAAGCCGGGCCGTCGGAAGTGACCCGGGTACGACCCCTCGACTACTTGAGCTGTCCGGCGGTCAGCCCGGACTGGATCTGGCGCTGGAAGAGCACGTAGACCACCAGCACCGGCAGCATCCCGAGGGTGAGCCCGGCGAAGAGCCCGCTGAAGTCGCCCTGGTAGCCCTGGCTGACCGCCAGCGCCGCGAGCCCCTGCGCGAGTACCCATTTCGACTCGTCCCCCTGCATCAGCACCTGGGGCAGGATGAACTGGTTCCACTGGCTGAGGAAGTTGAAGATGGCCACGCTGATCAGGCCCGGCCGGGCCATCGGCAGCATCACCCGGAAGAAGAGCCGGAAGTGGCCACAGCCGTCGATCAGCGCCGCCTCCGCGATCGAGGTCGGCAGTGTCCGGAAGAAGGCGGAGAGAAAGAAGACCGTGAACGGCAGCGAGTAGGCCGCATAGACCAGGATCAACCCGGCCCAACTGTTGAAGAGCCCGGCGTTGCGGACCACGAAGAAGAGCGGCACCAGGGCGAGGAAGACCGGAAACATCATCCCGCCCACGAAAAGATAGTAGAAGACCTGCCGGAACCGGAACTCGTAGCGGGCGAAGACGTACGCGGCGGCGGCGCCGAAGAGCATCGTCAGGGTCAGCGAGCCGGCCACCACCACGGCGCTGTTGAGGAAGTACTGCCCGATCCGGGCCTCGGTCCAGGCCCGCGCCCAGTTCTCGAAGCGCAGCGCGCCGGGCAGCCCCCACGGCTCGCTGAGGATCTCGCCGTCGCTCTTGAACGAGCTGATCACGACCCAGAGCAGCGGCAGGGTGGTCAGCAGCGCCCAGAGCAGCAGGAAACCGTGCGAGAAGACGTTGACCACGCCCCACTCGCGGCGGGGCGCCCGGTCGCCGCCGCGGGACGGGCCGTCGGTGCCGGCGGCGGGCGGGGCCGGCGCGGAGGTGTCGACGGTGGTCATGAGTACTCGATCCGCTCCCGGCGGGTGACGCGCAGCGCCAGCACCGCCACCGACAGGGTCAGGAAGAACATCACCACGCCGATCGCCGAGGCGTACCCGAACTTGGTCTCGCTGCCGAACGCCGTGTTGTACATCCGCAGGCCGATCACGTCGGAGGAGTGGTTGGGCCCGCCGTCGGTCATCTGCTGGATCAGGATGAAGCCGTCCAGCGCGGCGATGGCCAGGTAGATCCAGGCGACCTGCACGGTGTCCCAGAGCAGCGGGATGGTGATCCGGCGCAGCGTGGTGAACCGGGAGGCGCCGTCGAGCATCACCGCCTCGTAGATGTCCTTCGGGATCGCCTGCATCGCCGCACCGAAGAGCACCACGTAGAAGCCGACGTTTGCCCAGACCATCACCGCCAGCACCGCCCAGAACGCGATGCGCGGATCGCCGAGCCAGGTCGGGGCGGGCAGCCCGACCGCGCGCAGCGACGCGTTCAGCAGCCCGCTGTTGGGGTGGTAGACCTCCTTCCAGAGCAGCGCGATGATCACCACCGACAACACCTGGGGGAAGAAGTAGACGAGCCGGTACGCCGCCGTGCCGCGTACCCCGACCACCCCGGCGGTGCCGCGCCGGCCGCCCATGTTGAGCATGCTGGCGAAGAAGAGCCCGAGCCCGATGGTCAGCACCGGCAGCAGCGCCAGCAGGATCGCGTTGTTCTTGACAGCGTTCCAGAGGGCGCCGTCCCGCAGCAGCGTGGCGAAGTTCTCCAGCCCGACGTAGTCGGCGGTGGCCGAGTAGCCCAGCCAGTTGGTGGTGGAGATCTGGAACGCCTGGAGGTACGGCGAGAGCACGAAGATGCCGTACAGCAGCAGCGGCGGCACCAGGAAGGTGATGATCAGCGGATACTTGCCATGTTTCACGAGCCCGACATCCTGCCCACTCACTCCACGCGGGAGGACCTGCCCCCCGCGACGATCGCGCCGAAGGGGCCGGCCGCGCCGGCCGGCCCCCGCGACGGCCTCCGAACTGTCCGCGCCCGACTATCCGCGCTTGTACTTCTTGATGCTGCTGTCGGCGGCGATCTGGTCGGCGCCCTTCTGGCACTGGTCCAGGAACTCCGCCGGGGTGCTCCGGCCGCTGAAGAACTCGCCGCAGGCCGCGTCGACCAGCTCCCGCTCCAGCTTCCGGTAGAAGTTGTTGTAGACCCAGTTGAAGCCGTTGCCGCCCGAGGCGTCCAGCGCCTTGACCACCGTACTCAGCCCGAACGGCAGGTCGATGCCCTCGGTCGAGCCGGCCACCACGGTAAGGCTGGAGACCTTCCGGGTGAAGTCCTGGGCGCCCTTCATCGAGAGCATGGTGCGCAGGTATTCCAGCCCGCCGGCCCGGTTGTTGGCCTTGGCCGGCACGATGAACGGCTCCCCCGCCGTGCCGCGCATCGCCTCGAACGGCAGCTTGTCGCCGGGTCCGAGGCTTGGCGTCGGCGCGATGGACATGTTGAAGCCGGGCGGGGTGACCTTGGACTGCTCGCTCTCCAGCCAGGAGCCGCAGGAGATGAAGGCGGCCTTGCCCCGGCACCACTCGGTCTGCGACTGCACGTGGTCGAGGCCGGGGCTGCCGGAGAGGATGAAGCCGTCCTTGACGATCTGGTACCAGGCGTCCGCCGCCGCCTTCATCCCGTCGGACTTCCAGGCGTTCGGCTCCAGGTTGTCGATCGCCTTCGCCACGTCCGGGCCGCCGAACTTGATCGCCGTCGCGATGACCGGCCAGCTCATGTAGCGGGGGTGCTTTCCGGCGTACGTCCAGGGGGCGATGCCGGCGGCCTTGATCTGCCGGCAGAGCGCGATGTGGTCGTCCCAGGTCTTCGGGTACTGCCAGCCACGGTCGGCGAAGAGCTTCGTGGAATACCAGATCCCGTACGCGGTGTAGGCGTAGCTGAGCACCAGGAATTTGCCGTCGTACGAGCCGACGTCCACCACGCCCGGCAGCAGGGTGTCCCGGACCTTCTTGCCGGGGATGTCGAGGCTCGGCGCGTCCAGCAGCTCGCCGAGGTCGGCCAGGGCGCCCTGCGAGACCAGTCCGTTGAAGTCGATCTGGCCGCCGCCGGAGTTGTTGACCACGTCGGGCGGGGTGCCGTCGACGAACCGGGGCTGGAGGGTCTTGTTGATCTCCTGGGTCGCCGAGTGCTTGATCGTCGCCTGTGGATATTTTTCGGTGTACATCGCCTCGTGGGCTTTGGCATACTCTTCCCCGAAGCCACCATTGAAGATGACCACCTCGAGCGGCGCGTCCTCCTTGACGCCGAGCGGGTTCTGCTCACTCTTCGTGCCCTCGACGGCCTCGCCGCCGTTGTCGTCGTCGCCGCCGAGGGCGCAACCGGTCAGCAGCCCGGTGGCGGGGGCGGCCAGCAGGCCGGCCGCCGCGGTACGACGGAGGATCTCACGCCTGTTCATAGCTTCTCCTCGGATCCGGTCCAGGTGGACGCCGCAGCCGATGGCGCTCGTCTTCACGCAGGTCTCTACTCGATGGTGCTTGTCTTCAGTTCACTGAAAGTTACTGAAGGATTCTTACGGACAGACGTGCCGGCAGCAAGCCCTCACGGCCGAACCGTTACGGACCGGCAATCCGCCCCGGCCCGGCGGCGGAGTCGATAGCCTGGCCACATGCGCCGCCTGCGGGAAGTCGCCGGCCGCACGCCCGCCCAGCGGGAGCGCTACGTCGACCTGCTCCGCGCGGTGGCGATCACCATGGTGGTGCTCGGGCACTGGCTGATCGCCGTGCTCGACCACGACACCGCGGGGCGGCTGCGCGGCCACAACGCCCTGGAGACGATCACCTGGGCCCGCCCCGGCACCTGGCTCTTCCAGGTCATGCCGCTCTTCTTCCTGGTCGGCGGCTACGCCAACGCCGCCTCGCTCGGCAGCCACCGGGGCCGGGGCGGCGACGTCGGCGAGTGGCTGCGGGACCGCAGCGGCCGGCTGCTCCGGCCGACCACCGTGCTGCTGGTGCTGCTCGCCCTCGCCGCCCTGCTCGCCCGGCTGCGCGGGGCCGGCCCGACCCAGGTCCGCGAGGTCGTCTGGTACGCCACCGTCCCGCTCTGGTTCCTCTCCGCCTACCTCTTCGTGGTGCTGCTGACCCCGGTGACGTACGCCCTGCACCTGCGGTACGGCCTCGCCGTGCCGGTGCTGCTGCTCGGCCTCGTCACCGCCGGTGACCTGGCCCGACTGCTCGGCGAGAGCCGGTGGGGATACGGCAACTTCCTCTTCGGTTGGCTCGCCATGCACCAGGTCGGCTTCGCCTGGCGGACCGGCAGCCTGCCGATGCGACCCCGGCTCGGCGTGCCGCTGCTGCTGGCCGGCGCGACCGCGTTGCTGCTGCTCACCCTGGTCGGCCCGTACCCGACCAGCATGATCAACCAGCCGGACCAGCGGATCCAGAACATGTCGCCGCCGAGCCTGGCCCTGCTCGCCCTGGCCACCACGCAACTCGGGCTGATCATGCTGCTCCGCGCCCCGGCCGAGCGGTGGCTGCACCGCACCCGCCCCTGGATGCTGGTCGTCGCCGTCAACTCGGTGGTGCTGACCATCTTCCTCTGGCATCTCACCGCCGTGATCCTGCTGGCCGGCGCGCTGGACGCGCTCGGCGCGCTGCCCACCCCGGCGGTCGGCAGCGCCGCCTGGTGGCTCTGGCGGATCCCCTGGCTGCTCATGCTCGCCCTGGTGCTGGCGCTGCTGGTCGCCGCCTTCGCCCGCTTCGAGCTGCGCGGCACCCGCCGCCCCAGCACCCGCCCCCGCTGGATGCCGCCCGCCCTCTGCCGCGCACTCACCCGCCCACTGCCCCGGCTCCTCCTCATCGTGCTCGGCTTCGCCGCCGCCGTGGTCGGGCTCTTCAGCAACAACGTCGCCCCGAAGAGCGGCAGCTACCTGCTCGGCATCCCGGTCGGGGCGCTGGTCGCGTACCTCGCCGGGGCCGCCCTACTCCGCCTCCTCCGCTCCACCCCACTGGAGAAGGTGTGAGGCGGGGGCCCTTCTACAACAGAAAACGATATGCGGGGGCCCTTCCTTACAGCGCGGCGAGGGCGGTGGCGAGGATGGCCAGGCCCTCCCGGGCCTCCTCCTCGGTGAGGGTGAGTGGGGGGCCCATCCGGAGCACGTTGCCGTAGAGGCCGCCCTTGCCGACCAGCAGGCCGCCGCGCCGGCACTCCTCGAAGACCCGGGTGGTGGCGGTGGTGTCCGGTTCGGTGGTGCCGGGGCGGACGAGCTCGACGGCGAGCATCAGGCCCTTGCCGCGTACCTCGCCGATGGCCGGATGCCGGTCGGCCAGCTCGCGCAGCCCGGCCAGGAGTACGCCGCCGACCCGGGCCGCGTTGGCCTGGAGGTCGTGGTCGAGCAGGTAGTCGAGGACGGCGTTGCCGGCCGCCGTGGAGACCGGGTTGCCGCCGAAGGTGGAGAAGGAGATGGCCCGCACCGCGTCGAGCACCTCGGCCCGGCCCACCACCCCGGCCAGGGCGAAGCCGTTGCCGATGCCCTTGGCGAAGGTCAGCAGGTCCGGGGTGACCCCGTGCGCCTGGTAGCCCCAGAAGTGCTCCCCGGTCCGCCCCCACCCGGTCTGCACCTCGTCGGAGATGAGCAGGATGCCCGACTCGTCGAGCACCTTCTTGAACGCCCCGAGCAGCCCGTCCGGCGGGGCCACGAAGCCGCCCACCCCCTGGATCGGCTCGGCGATCAGGCAGGCCACGTCGCCGCTGGTCTGGGTCGCCAGCACCTCGCGCAGGTCGTCGACGGCCGCGTCGACGTACTCGTCCGGGCCCAGCCGGGCCAGCAGGCCGCGCAGCCGGTCGGCGGAGTGCAGCCAGCTCACCTGGAGCGGGTTGAGGCTGCTCGCCGACCAGCTCCGGTGCCCGGTGATCCCCATCGCCGCGTACGACCGGCCGTGGTAGCTGTTCCGCACCGCCAGCACCTGGTGCGACCGCCGGTAGTTGGTGGCGACCAGCAGCGCCGCCTCGTTCGCCTCGGTGCCGGAGTTGGTGAAGAAGACCCGGGCGTCCGGGATGCCGGAGAGTCCGGCGATCTTCTCGGCCAGCTCCACCTGCTGCCGGATCAGGTAGAGCGTCGAGGTGTGCACCACGCCGGTGTCGAGCTGCCGCCGCACCGCCTCGTTCACCTCGGCGATGTCGTAGCCGAGCATGTTCGTCAGCACCCCGCCGAAGAAGTCCAGGTAGCTGCGGCCCTGCGCGTCGGTGACCCGGCGCCCGGACCCTGAGACGATCTCGATCGGCTCGGCGTAGTAGAGCGGCATCCAGGACGGCAGGACGGCCCGGTGTCGCGCCAGCAGCTCCTCGGTGGTCATGCGTGGTCACACCCCTTCCCGGGTACGCGGACCACTGCACGCTCCCACCGCACCGGCACGCCGGGCAACTGCCACCCTGTCGGGCACCGGGGCCCGGACGTTGACATCCCGTCAACCGGAGGCCGACCGCTCCGGAGGTTGCTTACTATTGCGTGTGCCCAACGAGCTATTGCCCGCGCCCGGAGAGCAGCTCCGGCGGATGGCCGCCTTCTCCTTTCCGGCCCGCTCCTTCGACCCGGCCACCGGGGAGGCCGCCCTCGGCTACGCGCTGACCGGCCCGGACGGCGAGCTGCGCTTCACCGAGCGGATCACCTTCCCGCTGCCGGAGGTCCCGCCGACGCCCGCGACCCTGGCCACCTTCGAGCGGGTGCTGGAGCTGCTGCACCTGGTCGCCGGGGTGAGCTACTACAAGGCCGCCGCGCCGCCCCGGCTGGTCCTGCCGGCGCCGCTGGGCGAGGCCGCCGTCGCACTGGTCACCGCCGTCTACACCGCCGGCCTTGCCGAGTACGCCTACCGCAACGACCTGCCGCACGTGCTGGGTCTGGTCCCCGAGCTGCCGGACGGCGAGGTCACCGACCCGGTCGAGCTGGACAACTCGGACCGCCGGCCGCTGTCGACGGTCGGCGGCGGCAAGGACTCCATCGTCAGCCTGGAGGCGCTGCGCCGCGCCGGCTTCGGCCCGGTGCCCTTCTCGGTCAACCCCAACCACATCATCGTCAGCGTCGACGAGGCGTCCGGGCTGACCCCGCTGGCCGCCCGGCGCCGGCTGGACCCGGCGTTGATCGAGCTGAACGCGGCCGGGGCGCGTAACGGGCACATCCCGGTCACCGCGATCAACTCGCTGGTCGCGGTCGCCACCGCCGTGCTGCACGGGCTCGGCCCGGTGGTGATGTCGAACGAGCGCTCCGCCTCCGACCCGAATCTGCTCTGGCACGGTCACCCGGTCAACCACCAGTGGTCCAAGGGGGTGGAGGCGGAGGGGCTGCTCCGGGCGGCGCTGGCCGGGCACGCCGGGCTGACCGAGCCGTACTTCTCGCTGCTGCGCCCCCTCTCCGAGCTGCACATCGCCCGGCTCTTCGCCCAGTTCTCCCGCTACGACGACGTGGTGACGAGCTGCAACGCCGCCTTCAAGCTCCGCGACCCGAGCGACCGGTGGTGCGGCAACTGCCCGAAGTGCCGCTTCATCTTCCTGGCCCTGGCCCCGTTCATGCCCCGGGCCCGGCTGGTCCGGATCTTCGGCGCCGACCTGCTGGCCGACCCCGCGCAGGTGCCCGGCTATCTCGAGATCCTCGGCATCGACGCGCACAAGCCATTCGAGTGCGTCGGCGAGGTCGAGGAGTCGGTGGTGGCGCTCGGCCTGGTCGCCGAGCACCCGGACTGGCGGGACGCCGCAGTGGTCCGCACCCTGCTCGACGCGCTCCCGGAACAGGCGTGGACGGCCGCCAACGCCACCGACGTCTTCACCCCGACCGGCCCGCACTTCGTCCCACCGGCCTACGCCAAGGCGCTCACCGCGATCTCCTGACCCGCCCCCGCCGGCCTGAGCTCGCCCGCCCCGACGGCGTGCTCAGTCGTCCCGGACGGCGTCCAGGGCGAGCAGGGCGACGTGCAGCGACAGGCAGTCGTCGACCGAGTCCAGGTCGACCCGGAGGATCCGGGAGATCCGGGCCAGCCGCTCGTAGAAGGCCGGCCGGGACAGGTGCGCCGCCGCAGCCGCCGCCGACTTGTTCCGCCCGCTCTCCAGGTAGCCGCGGAGGGTGTCGAGCAGGTGCTCGCGCGGGTGTTCGGCGTCGTGCGCCAGCAGCGGTCCGAGTTCCCGTTCGACGAAGGTCTGCAACCTCGGTTCGTCCCGGAGCAGGTGCAGCAGCCCGGCCAGCCCGACCTGCGGCAGCCGGAACACCGGGAGGTCCCGTCGACCGCGCCGGGCGGCGTCGGCGACCTGCCGGGCCTCGATCAGCGAGCGCCGGGCCTCCCGTACGCTCGCCACGCCCGAGCCGGCCGCCACGATCACCGCCCCCGGGGCGGGGTAGGGCCGGGCGGCGTGCGGCCCGGTCACCGGTGGACTCGCGTCCGGGCGTATCCGGTCCGTGGCTGCCGGGCCCGCGTCCAGGCGTACCCGGTCCAGGGCCGCCGCGAAGGCGGCCAGGGCGGGCTCCTCCTGCCCGGCCTCCCGCAGCGCCAGCAGTGCCCCGACCGCCTGGTCGTCCAGGGTGCTGGTCAGGCCGCTCAGCTCGGCCTCCCGGAGCGCCTGGCTGACCGCCTCGGCCAGGTCCCGCAGCCGGGCCTGGCTCGCCGGGCCGGCGGCCACCGGGCCGGTCCCGCCCGGCTCGTCGGCGCGGTACCGCACCACCACCCCGACCAGGTGCCGCCGGTCCAGCGGTACGCCGAGCGCCCGGGCCCGCAGCGCCACCTCGTCGACCGGCCGGGTGTGGTCGAGCAGGGCGGTGAGCAGGGTGCGGTGGATCTGCCGCTCCAGCCCCTCGGCGTCGCGCCGGATCAGCCGGCCCAGCGCCAGGGTGGAGGCGGCCCGCTCGATCAGGATCGTCAACCGGGTCGGCGGGGCGTCCGGCGCGGCCGGCAGCTCACCGGCGGGCCAGCGCAGCAGCAACCGCCCCCAGTCCTGCCCCCGGGCGCCGACCGTGGTGCAGAGCCAGCCGGCGTCCGGGTCGTAGCCGGTCCGGCCGGTCGTCGGGCGGATCCGCCGGGAGTGCTGTTCCCAGCCCCGGAGCAGCAGCTCGGCGCTCTCCCCCGCCGGGTCGTGGCAGAGCACCTGCCGGGAGAGGTTCTCCAGCACCACCGGGCAGCCGGCCAGCTCGGCGGCCTGCCGGACCACCTCGGCCGGCTCGGCGCCCTCGACGGAGAGCTCGGTGAAGCGCTGGTGGATCTCCTCGGTGGCCCGCAGCTCGGCGAGCTGGGCGTCGACGATCAGCCCGTGCACCGCCTCGGTGATCCGGACGAAGGGCGTCACCCGGCAGAGTTCGACAAGGGGAAGCTGCCGGCGCTCGGCCGCCGCGACCATCGCCCGGGGCACCGCCGCCGGATAGCGCCGGCCCAGCTCGACCACGAGTCCGGAGACCCCGACGTCGGCCAGCTCACCGACGAAGGCGCGCAGCCCGGCGTCGTCGGCCGGCAGCCCGATCCCGGTGGTGAGGACCAGCTCACCGCCGCTGAGCAGGGCCGCGATGTCCGGCACCTCGGCGGCGTGCACCCAGCGTACGGCCCGGTCCAGCCCGGCCGCCCCGGCAACCACCCGGGGCCCGCCGTGCCGGACCGGGGCGAGAGCCAGCACCTCACGCACGGTGGGAAACACGGCCCCGACGCTACCCTCCGTGCCGCCCCTCCCCCGCCCCCGGCGGCCGCCCGATGATCAGGGAGAGTTCGGCCCGCCCCCACCGGCCGGACGCTACCCGGTCATTCGACCGGCTGCGGTGGGTCGTCGCGGGCCAGTTCCCAGAGGGCCACGGCGGCCGCCGCCGCCACGTTGAGCGAGTCGACACCCCGGCGCATCGGGATGACCACCCGGGTGTCGCTGACGGCCTGGGCGGCGGGGGTGAGACCGGCGCCCTCGGCCCCGAGCAGCAGCGCGGCCCGCTGCCGCTGCCCCGGGGTGAGCCGTTGCAGCGGCACCGCGTCCGGGGCCGGCGTCAGCGCCAGCAGCGCGAACCCGGCCGCGCGGACCTCGGCCAGCCCGGCCGGCCAGCGGTCGAACTTCGCGTACGGCACCGCGAAGACCTCGCCCATGCTGACCCGGACGCTGCGCCGGTAGAGCGGGTCGGCACAGGTCGGCGAGAGGAGCACGGCGTCGACCCCGAGCGCGGCGGCGCCCCGGAAGATCGCCCCGAGGTTGGTGTGGTTGTTGACATCCTCCAGCACCACCACCCGGCGGGCGTCGCGGAGCACCTCCGGCACGGCCGGCAGCGGGCGGCGGTGGAACGACGCGAGGACACCCCGGTGTACGTGGAAGCCGGTGGCCCGCTCCAGCACGGCCGGACGTGCGGCGTAGACGGGTGCGCCGCCGGTTGCCAGGTCGCCGAGCTGGTCGAGACGCTTCTCGTCGACGAGGAAGGAGCGCGGCCGGTAGCCGGCCCGGAGCGCCCGGCGGAGCACGAGCTCACCCTCGGCGATGAAGAGCCCGTTCGGCGGCTCCCACCGGGTACGCAGCTCGATGTCGGTCAGCGCCCGGTAGTCGGCGATCCGCGGATCGTCCGGATCGGTGATCTCGGCAACGGAAACGGCGATCGGTAGGTCGGACACGCCGCCGATTCTTCCTGGTCGTGATCCGGCCCTTGGCTCTCGGCCCAGCCCCAGCCCCAGCCCCAGCCCCAGCACCGAGCGCTATCGAGTGACCACCGCGGATCTCGTCGAGGGCTCGTCCCACTCCGCGCTGACCCGCTGCCGGCCACGCGCCGCCGCCTCCGCGCCGCCGCCTCCGACGCGGTGGATCAGAGCGGATGGCCATGACCCGGAAGCCTCACGGCCGGGTACGACAGCGTTTCCGGTGGGACCGTCGACCTGCCTGGTCAGTGACGCTTGGCGAAGGTCACGAAGGCGCGCCATGCCGGCGGGTCGAAGGTGAGCGCCGGTCCGTCCGCGTCCTTGCTGTCCCGGACGCCGACCACGCCCGGCAGGTTGCTGGCCACCTCCACGCAGTTGCCCGAGTTGCCACTGCTGCGGGTGCTCTTCCGCCAGGTCGCGCCGGTCAGCTCCATGACTTCGCCGCCTCCGAGATCAACGTGAGGGTGGCCCCGTGGGGCATCGCCTCGGCTCGCACAGACTCCCAGGTCTGCCGCACCGAGTGTACGTCCGCGGTCCGCTCCACGATCGTGCCGTGCAACTGGTTGTCCAGATAGGCCAGGTCGCCGCCCTCCGGCGGAGTGGCGATCACGAAGGCCCCGTTCAGGCCCGGGTACGCCCCGACCCCCTTCGGCACGACGTGCAGGTGGACCCTGGGCCGGGCCGCCACCTCCAGCAGGTAGCGCAACTGCTCCCGCATCACCTGCGGGCCACCGACGGGGCGCTCCAGCGCGGTGTAGTCGAGCACCGCGACGAGCTGCGGCGGCGTCTCCCGGCGCAGGATCTCCTGCCGGGCCAGCCGGGCGGCCACCTGCTGTTCCATCGCGTCGCCTACGAGCTGACTTGCCCCCTCGTGCAGCGCTCGCGCGTACGCCTCGGTCTGGAGCAACCCGGGCAGGACCATCGGCTCGAACGAGCAGAGCGCGACCGCCTCCTGTTCGATCGTCACCCACTCCCGGAACCAGGGCATCAGGCTCTCCCTGAGGACCGCCGCCCGGATCCGCCCGAGCAGCCCGTCCGTGCCCAGGGCGTCGTCACAGCGGAGCGTGAACTCCTCCCGGGGCGGTCGCCGGCACTGCTCGACGCCGGCCACCAGGGAGGCCGAATACCTGATCCGCTCCCCCAGCGCCTCCTGGGAGAGACCGGCGGCCGTACGCAGCCGGCGGAGCTCTCCGGCGAAAAGCTCCAACATGGGCGGGTGATCCATCTGTACACCTCTGCACATCGGCGGAAAACTGCTGCGCCCCTGGACCGAGCAGCACGAACGCCTTCCGACAGTAGTGGCGACATCAGCAGACTGTCACCCATGCGGGCTCGTTTCGTGCCGGAGAGGGCCGAACCGGGCTCCTGCCGAGGGGGCCGTCCGGGTCCTTCCCCGTACCCGGGGCGGCCCCCATCCAAAGCTCTCGACGGGAGTTGGCCATGACGGCTCACCGCACCGTTCCGCACGAGCCGATGCGCCCGCTCTGGCGCTGTCGGAACTGCGCCGCCGAGTGGCCGTGCCAGCCCGCCCGCCTGGCGCTGCTGAAGGAGTACGAGGACGACGTCACCGCGCTGCTGCGCTATCTCGGCGGTCAGCTGCTGGAAGCTCGTGAACAGCTCCTTCAGCTCAACCCGAACCACCCGGTCGACCTCACCGCGCGCTTCATCACCTGGGCCAGGCGAGGGGTGACGGAACCTGAGTGAGCATTGCCCCAACCCGAGGTGCGGGGCCCTGACCGGCGTCAGGGCCCCGCACCGAATACGGACGACGAGATGCGGTTGGCGGTCGTAGCGGTTGATGGTCGTAGCCGTCGGCCTCGTCGTCGGTCAGGCGACGGCGTCGACCCGCTCCGGCGCGGGCGCGGGCGCGGCGAACGCCTCGCTGGGCGGCGTCCGGAAGGCGTGGACCAGACCGGCGATCGAGAGCAGGAACAGCAGTGCGGCGCCGAGGTACATGGCCAATGCGGCCTGGCCGGCCTTGGCTCCCATCTCACTGAAGCCGTAGGAGGTCAGCAGCAGACCGCGCAGGGTCTCGCCCTTGAACACGGTGTCCCGCTGGGCGGTGACCTCGGCGAGCTGCGCCTGCAGGTCGGCCAGCGCCGGGTCGTTCGCCTGCTGCGCCGCAGCAACCTGCTCGCGCAGCTGCGTCTGCGGCTCACCCAGGTCGGCGTAGGTCCGCCCACCGGCCATGTTCTTCAGGTGCAACCCGATGTACTCGTTGGCGTAGCACTCCGCCTGCTTGCCGGTGGTGAGCTCCTGCCCCGCGTTCTCCACGAGGCACTCGACCTGCTTCTCCTCGTCGCCAAGCTGGTCCGCCGGGGTGAAGGTGATGTTCTGCGCGCCGAGTTGGTCGCGCACGTAGTTGTTGGCGAAGTTGGCGTTCGAGGTCAAGACGATCCCGATGACAAGCAGCAGGGCTGCAAGGCCAAGCCCACCGATGCTGAACAGAAGGTCCAATGTCCTGCGCTTCACGCGATGCTCCAAGAGGTCGGCAGCCCGAATATCGACACGAACATCGTGGCTTCGCCGGCCGGCCGGACGGCAGGGTCGATCTTCCGCACTCACCAGGACCTTCGGCCCCCGGACGCCCACGAGCACCGCCAGCGGCGGAGCGAGCTGCCCGACGGTGACCCGACCGAAGAGGTCCGGTCAGGACGGGGTGGGCCCGGTCGTCGCCGGGCCGAGCCCGCCCGCCGCCGGCACGACGCCGGCTGCGCCGCCACCCGAAACCTTCGCGGCCACCGCACCGGCGCTGCTCGGCCGGGTCAGCGTGGCCCGGCGGACCGCCGGCACCAGGTGCCGGGCCCGCCAGACGATCCCGATGCCGGCGGCGAGCGCGACCATCGCGCCGAGGCTGTGCAACGCCGAGGCCAGCATCCCGCCGACCCCGAGCAGCGGCGCCGCGATCATCAGCAGAACGCCGTCGGACTGGCTGAACACCCCGGACCGGTACAGCGCCAGGCCGGTCAGCCACCAACCGACGGAGTGGAGCACGGCTCCGCCGACCGCGATGACCTGACCGGCCCGACCGAACGCGGCCGTGGCCTCGGGCAACCCACCGAACGGCAGCACCAGCATCGTCCCGGCGACCGCCACCAGCAGGCCCGCCATGCCGGTAACGCGGGACCGGGTAGTGATCAGCAGGCTGGCGAGTGCCATCAGGGCGAGGAGGCCGAGCCAGAGCGCGCCGACCCAGCCGAGCAGGTGCGCCGGGCGCTGCTGGGTGCGGAACGGCACGTCACCGGCGCCGACCAACGTCACCGAACCGTACACAATGGCATAACCGGGCAGCGACCAGACGGCGAGCCGGGCGAGCCGGCGCATCGACCAGGCCCAGCTCGCGTCGCTTGCCGGTGCTGTCGCGGCGCGTTCCACCACGAACGGCAGCCGGGCGAAGCCGCCGTACGGCCACCGTCCGGAGACCGGGTCGGCGGCGTTGCCGGCGACGGGGCCAGAGGCGGGAGCAGGGGTGACTGTCCGGCTCGGGACGCCGGGCGCCCGCTCCGTGGCTGTCTGTCGCGTTGCCGGCCGGACGTCGGGCTCGGGATTCGCGGGGGGATTCGAGGGGTGTTCTTCCGGTTTCGAGGGGTGGATCACGCGCCGTCACCTCAGCTCCACGTGCTGCACGGGCGGGCGCGGACGCGTACCCCGTCGACGCCCCGCTCCTGGTCACCGCCCGTCGCTAGACCGATCGTGTCAGGTGTCGGGGGGTCACGCGGATGCTTTGCTGGAATATGCCGTGCCGGCCGGGCGCGGCCCCGGCCGGCACGGTCGTCAGCCGCGCTCCGGCTGCTGCCGGTCCACAGTAGAGTCGTTCAGCAGGTCGGCCGGCGGGACCGGTTCGGGCGCGGGCAGCCCCTGCGGGGCAGCGGCGGGCCGGGAGGTCACCTGCGCCTCCGCGGCGCGTACCTCCGCGTTGACCTCCTGGGCCGCCGCGGCGGCCGCCTCGGCCGCCTCGGCCGCCTCGCGTTCCACGGCGCCGGAGTCGACCGCGGCGTGTGGCTCGTCGCCGACCATCCGGCCCAGCCCGCCGAGCGCGCCACCGAGCCCCTCGAGTGCCTTGGTCATCTCGGCCGGCACGATCCAGACCTTGTTCGCCTGCCCGTTGGCGATCTGCGGCAGCGCCTGGAGGTATTGGTAGGCCAGCACCTTCTGGCTCGGGTTGGCCTGGTGGATGGCGTCGAAGACGGTACGGATCGCCTTCGCCTGACCCTCCGCCTGGAGAATCCGGGCCTGCCGGTCACCGTCGGCGCGGAGCACCGCCGCCTGCTTCTCGCCCTCGGCGGAGAGGATCTGCGACTGCTTGTGCCCCTCCGCGTTGAGGATGGCGGCCCGGCGGTCCCGCTCGGCGCGCATCTGCTTCTCCATCGAGTCGCGGATGCTCGGCGGCGGCTCGATCGCCTTGATCTCCACCCGGGTCACCTTGATGCCCCAGCGTCCGGTGGTCTCGTCAAGCACGCCGGAGAGGTGCCGGTTGATCTCCTCACGGCTGGTCAGCGCCCGCTCCAGGTCGAGCGAGCCGATGACGTTCCGCAGGGTGGTGACGGTCAACTGCTCGATGGCCTGAAGGAAGTTGGAGATCTCGTAGGTGGCCTTCACCGAGTCGACGACCTTGAAATAGAGCACCGTGTCGATCGAGACGACCAGGTTGTCCGAGGTGATCACCGGCTGGGGCGGGAAGCTGACCACCTGCTCCCGCATGTCGACCTTGGTCCGTACCGCGTCGATGAAGGGCACCAGGAGGTTGAGCCCGGGGTTGAGGGTGCGCTTGTACCGGCCGAGCCGCTCGACCACGTCCTCCCGCTGCTGCGGCACGATCCGCACCGCGCGCACCAGGGTGACCACCGTGATCAGTGCCACGGCGGCCAACAGCAGACCGATCACCGTATCCACGTCGAGCTCACCTCTTTTTATCTGTCTTTATCTGGTTTTATCTGTCTGTATCTGGTTGCTCATCAATTGTGAACTCGTCCTGCCACACCAGAGCCGTCACGCCCTTGACCTCGATCACCCGCACCCGCGCACCGCTCGGGATCACCTGGGTGGCGTCGTAGGAGCGGGCGGTCCAGATCTCCCCGTCGATCTTGACCACACCGCGGTCGGCGTCGACCTGCTCCAGCACCAGGGCGCTGCTGCCGGTGATGGCGTGCACCCCGAAGGGCTGCTCGTCACCGGTCAACTCCGCCGCCCGGTGCCGCTGGATGGTCGGCCGGGCGAACGCCACGGTGAGCGCCGAGACCGCAGCGAAGACGATCGCCTGGACGGCGAACGGAGCGCCGAGCGCGGCGGCACCGGCGGCGGCGAACGCCCCGACCCCGAACATGACGAGGAAGAGCGTCGTCGTGAAGATCTCGGCGATCACCAGCACGACGCCCAATACGATCCACAGGAGCGGCTCCACCCTTCGATCCTGGCACGGGTACGCACATGTCGGCGACCCACGATCGACGCGCATAAGATCTCGCATCGAGTGGGGGCGATCGGTCCCCGCCCGACCGGGGCCCGGTTCCGCCATGACCGGGGTACGGTTCCGCCCAGCCGGGGATAGGTTCCGCCCGGCCGGGGTCCGGTTCCGTCCGGCCGGGGTCCGGTTCCGTCCCGGTCGGTTCGGTTCGGATAATCCGGTCAGGTTCGGATCGTCCAGTCCGGTTCCCGTACCCGACGTTCGAGGAGGCACCCTTGGCCCCGCTGCCGCCGCAGACCGGCCTGCCGCCGGAGACCGCCCGCCGGGTCGACGCGCTCGTCGCCCGGGCCCAGGCCGTGGGCCGGGCTCCCTCGCTGATCCTCGGGGTGCTCCGGGCCCCGGCCGGCACCAGCGGTGCCGGGAGCGGACGGGACGCCGCAGCCGGCGGGCTCGTCCACGTCGCCGCCGCCGGCGAGACCCCGGCACCCGAGCCGGACACGCAGTACCGGATCGGTTCGATCACCAAGACCATGACCGCCGTCCTCCTGCTGCGCCAGCGCGATGACGGGCTGCTCGACCTCGACGACCCGCTGGAGCGGCACCTGCCCGGCACCCCGCTCGGCGCGCTCCGGGTGCGCGAACTGCTCGGCCACGCCGCCGGACTGCAACGCGAGCCGGACGGCGAGTGGTGGGAGCGGTCCGCCGGCGCCGACCTGGCGACCCTGCTGGCCGGCCTGACCGGTGCCAAACGGGCCTTCCCGCCGCACCGCACCTTCCATTACTCCAATCTGGCGTACGGGCTGCTCGGGGCGGTGCTGGAACGGTGCACCGGGGAGTCGTGGTGGAAACTCGTCCGGTCCCGCCTGCTCGATCCGCTGGGCATGACCCGCACCTCCTACCAGCCGGCGGAACCGTTCGCCCGCGGCTACGTCGTGCATCCCTGGCACGGCACGCTGCGCGAGGAGCCGCGTACCGACACCGGGGCGATGGCCCCGGCCGGGCAGCTCTGGGCCAGCCTGACCGACCTGGCACGCTGGGCCGGCTTCCTCGCCGACCCCGATCCGGAGATCCTCGCGCCGGGCACACTCGCCGAGATGTGCGTACCGGTGGCGATGGCGGATCTGGACTCCTGGACCGCCGGCTACGGGCTCGGCCTGGAACTGCACCGGGCCGGTGACCGGGTCTACACCGGGCACGGCGGCTCGATGCCCGGCTACGTGGCGACGCTCTCGGTGCACCGCGCCTCCGGCACCGGCGTGGTCGGATTCGCCAACGCGTACGGGCTGCGCAGCGGCTCCCTCCCGATGCTCGGCCGGCAGGTGCTCAGTACGGTGCTCGACGCCGAACCCGTGCCGGTCCGGCCCTGGCGACCGGCGACCGTCGTGCCGACCGGGGAGATCGCCGAGCTGACCGGCCGGTGGTGGTGGATGGGCCGGGAGTTCGAGGTGGCGTGGGAGCCGACGGCCGAGGAGCTGGTGATCAGCCAGCTACCGCTCGGCCCCGTCCCCGCCTCCCGCTTCGGCCGGGACGCCGCCGGCCGCTGGCAGGGCCGGTCCGGCTGGAACGACGGCGAGATCCTCTCGGTCCGCCGCGACCGGGCCGGTGCTGTCATCGCACTCGACATCGCCACCTTCGTCTTCACCCGGGACCCGGACCGCCTCGACTGATCCCGGGCCGCGCAGCCCGGGTCAGGGCACGACCGCGCAGCCCGGGTCAGGGCGCGGTGACGAAGTCGATCAGGCGCTCCATCGCGTTGATCAGGGGCGTCTCGACGTCGTGGAAACTGTCGACCCGGGAGAGGATCCGTCGCCACATCCCGGCCGGCTCGGCGACCCCGAGAGCCGCGCAGACACCCTCCTTCCACGACTGTCCCGGCGGCACCACCGGCCACTGCCGGATGCCGAGCGCCGCCGGCTTCACGGCCTGCCACACGTCGACGTACGGATGGCCGGTGACCAGCACGTCCGGCGAGCTGACCGCCGCGACGATCCGGCTCTCCTTCGAGCCGGGCACCAAGTGGTCGACGAGCACACCCAACCGCCGTCCCGGGCCGGGGCCGAACTCGCGGACCCGCTCGGCGAGCGCGTCGATGCCGTCCAGCGGCTCCACCACCACGCCCTCGACCCGCAGGTCGTCGCCCCAGATCCGCTCCACAAGCGCGGCGTCGTGCACGCCCTCGACCCAGATCCTGCTGGCCTTGGCCACCTGGGCGCGTACTCCGGCCACCGCGACCGAGCCGGAGGCGGTCCGCCGACGCGGTGCCGGCGCGGCCGAGGGCGCCGGCCGGCGCAGCGTCACCGGCTCGCCGTCGAGCAGGAACGCCGCCGGCAGCAGCGGGAAGTTGCGCCGCCGTCCGTGCCGGTCCTCCAGCACCACCGCGCCGGACTCGAAACCCACCACCGCGCCGCAGAACCCCGAATCGGCGTCCTCCACCACCAGGTCGGGCTCGGCCGCCACCTCGGGTACGACCCTGCGCCGCCGCCAGTCCCCGGCGAGCACGTCGTCGCCGTATCGTCTCCCCATGGTGGCGACGCTAGCCGCCACCGGCCGGCCGCCCGACGTTGACGCGCCGCCGGCTGTCACGTTGACGCGCCACGGGCCGGCACCGAGACAGCCGGCGCGGGAAGCACGTACCCTAACCGCATGTCCCCCGCAACGGGCGCGGCAACTCTCGTGGCGCGCCGGTCCAGCCGCTTCGTGGCCTGGGTACGCGCCTGGCGTGCCGGGCTGGTGCCGTACGACGAGATCGCCGACGAGATCGCCGCCGGTGAGGAACACCTCGTCGCCGACGCCCCGGGCGCCTGGACCGACGTTCCGCTGCGGGACGCGCTCTCCGCCTTCTCCAAGCTCTCGCCCGACGAGATCCGGCTGGTGCTGCCCGCCCCGGGCGACCCGCGCGGGCTGCCCGGCCCCGGCCCGTTCGCCTCGGCGGCCCTGCTCGCCGGTGAGGCGGTGGTGGCCCGGGGGCTGGGCGTGATCCCCGAGGTGCGCACGCACACCAGCGGGTCCGGCGTGACGTTCGAGACGGTGCTGTGGCGGGTCCATCCGCTGCCGGAGAGTGCACCGGCCGCCTCGCTGGCCGGCCCGTGTGCGGCCGAGGCCGAGGCCGAACTCGCGGTCTCCCTGGCGGAGGCGACCGCGGCGCTGACCCGGCTCGACGTCGCGCAGTGGCGCCCGGAGCTGGCCGGGGCGCTCGCGGCGCTGCGCCGGCCCGACAGTGGGATGGACCTGCCGCCCGGCTTCGACCCGCGCTCCCGGCGGCTCTTCGCCCGGGCCAGCGTGCTCGACCAGGTGCTCGCGCTGGCGGAGCACGTCGCGCCCGGCGGTTCGGTCAACGGATACGAGGCCCAGCAGCGCGACGCCGCGCTCCGCCCGCTCACCGCCGCCTGCCGCCGGGCGGTCGTGGCCGCCTGCAACGCCCCGCTCTCCGCCTGAGCGCCCCGGGCCCGGTCCCGGTCCGACGGGACCGTTGCCGGGTGGAATCAGATCTCGTCGATCAGGTCGGCGACCGAGGAGACGATCCGGGACGGCAGGTACGGGTAGCGCTCGGCCTCGGCCCGGGTGCTGATCCCGGTGAGCACCAGCACGGTCTGTAACCCGGCCTCCAGCCCGCAGAGGATGTCGGTGTCCATCCGGTCGCCGATCATCGCGGTCGTCTCGGAGTGCGCGTCGATGGTGTTCAGCGCCGAGCGCATCATCATCGGATTGGGTTTGCCGACGAAGTACGGCTCCACCCCGGTCGCCTTCGATATCATCGCCGCGACCGAGCCGGCGGCCGGCAGCGCGCCCTCGGTGGAAGGGCCGGTCGGATCCGGGTTGGTGCAGATGAACCGGGCCCCGCCGTCGATCAGCCGGACCGCCTTGGTGATCGCCTCGAAGCTGTAGGTCCGGGTCTCGCCCAGCACCACGTAGTCGGGGGCGAAGTCGGTCAGCACGTACCCGACGGCGTGCATCGCGGTGGTCAGCCCGGCCTCGCCGATCACGTACGCCGTGCCGCCGGGGCGCTGGTCGGCCAGGAACTGGGCGGTGGCCAGCGCCGCGGTCCAGATCGCGTGTTCGGGGACGTCGAAGCCCATCCGGTTCAGCCGGGCCTGGAGGTCGCGGGCGGTGTAGATGGAGTTGTTGGTGAGGATCAGGAACGGCTTGCCGGAGGTGCGCAGCGCGCGGACGAAATCGGGCGCGCCCGGCACCGGCTGCCCCTCGTGCACCAGTACCCCGTCCATGTCGGTGAGCCAGCTCTCCACCGGCTTCCTGTCGCTCACGCCGGGCCTCCGGGCCGGGCGGCGAGCGGGGTGTTCTCGCTCATAGCTCTCCTGTGGATGACCGGGGACGCCGGATGTTACCGGTCAGGGGCGCCGGACCGGCTGGCAGCAGCCGGCCGGACAGGTGTCCCAGGCGGGCAGCGTACCCAGCCGGCGTCGCGGGGCCGTGTCCACCGGGTTAAGCCGCTCCGTCACGAGTTCCCGGACCATCGCCACGAACCGTGGATCGGTGCCGGGGGTGGCGGCCCGGACGAAGTCGAGACCGAGCTGCTTGGCGGTCGCCGCCGCCTCGGTGTCGAGGTCCCAGACCACCTCCAGGTGGTCGGAGACGAAACCGATCGGGCTGACCACCACCGAGGTCACCCCCTCGGCCGGCAGCGCCCGCAGGTGGTCGTTGACGTCCGGCTCCAGCCACGGCACCTGCGGCGGGCCGGACCGGCTCTGCCAGACCAGGTCGTAGGGGAGGCCGGGCGCCGCCCGCTCGGCCACCAGCGCGGCGGTCTCGCGGAGCTGTGCCTCGTACCGGCCGCCCGACGGACCGGCGGAGGCGGCCATCGAGACCGGGACCGAGTGGGCGGTGAAGACCAACCGGGTGCTGTCCCGCCGGCCGGGGTCGAGGGTGGCCAGCGCGCTGGCGACCGCGTCCGCGTGCGGCTCGACGAAGCCGGGATGGTCCCAGTACTGCCGCAGCTTGTCGATCCGCGGCGCGTCCGGCCCCACCGCCGCCCGGGCGGTCGCGATGTCCTCCAGATACTGCCGGCAGGACGAGTAGCCGCCGTAGGCGCTGGTCACGAAGCCGAGCGCGGACCGGATCCCGTCGTCGCGCAGCTGACTCACCGTGTCGGCCAGCAGGGGGTGCCAGTTCCGGTTGCCCCAGTACACCGGCAGGTCGAGGTCGTGGGCGGCGAAGTCCGCCCGGATCGCGGCGAGCAGGTCGCGGCACTGCTGGTTGATCGGTGAGACGCCGCCGAAGTGCTGGTAGTGCTCGGCGACCTCGGCCAGCCGGTCCGGCGGCACGTTCCGCCCCCGGGTGACGTTGGTGAGGAAGGGCAGGACGTCGTCGGGCCGTTCCGGCCCGCCGAACGAGATCAGCACCACGGCGTCGTACGACATGCCACCATTCTCCCCGCCGCTCCGAGGTGCTTGCCGGGGGCCCTGATTGGCGGGGGCCCTTCCTATACAAAAAGCGATAAGAAGGGGCCCTTCCTTGCACTACATCGCGGCGCCGAGGGCGTGGTAGCCGCCGTCGACGTGCACGATCTCGCCGGTGGTCGCCGGGAACCAGTCGGAGAGCAGCGCCAGGCAGGCCCGCGCGGCCGGCTCCTGGTCGGTCAGCACCCAGCCCAGCGGCGCCCGCTCGGCCCAGGCGTCCTCGAACTGCTGGAAGCCGGGGATCGACCTCGCCGCCATGGTGCGCAGCGGCCCGGCCGAGACCAGGTTGCTGCGGATCCCCTTCGGGCCCAGGTGCAGCGCCAGGTAGCGGGAGGCGGACTCCAGACCGGCCTTGGCCACCCCCATCCAGTCGTACACCGGCCAGGCCTTGGTGGCGTCGAAGGTGAGCCCGACCACCGCGCCGCCCGGGCTCATCAGCGGCAGCGCGGCGACCGCGAGCGACTTGTAGGAGTACGTCGAGACCTGGACCGCGGTCGCCACGTCCTCCCAGGGCGCGTCCAGGAACCCGCCGCCGAGACAGCTCTGCGGGGCGAAGGCGATCGAGTGGACCACCCCGTCCAGCCCGTCGACGTGCTCGCGTACCCGGTCCGCCAGGCTCGCCAGGTGCGCGGGGTCGGTGACGTCGAGCTCGATCACCGGCGCGGGCTGCGGCAGCCGCTTCGCGATCCGCTCGACCAGGGACATCCGGCCGAAGCCGGTCAGTACCACGGTCGCGCCGTTCTCCTGGGCGAGCTTCGCCACCGAGAACGCGATCGACTGGTCGGTGATGACACCGGTGACGAGCAGCCGCTTGCCGGCCAGCAGTCCAGACACGTGCAGATCCTCCGTTGCCTCGTGGTCCCCGCGTCCCGTGGCCGGTCCCGGGTCCGTCCCGGCCGACCGACGGCGCCTGGGCGATTGTGCCAGTCGGTGCCCCATGCCGAGGCCGGTCGGTGCCCCACGCGGGGGCGGTCGGTGCCCCACGCGGGGGCGGTCGGTGCCCCACGCGGGGGCGGTCAGTGCCCCATGCCGAGGCCGCCGTCGACCGGGATGACCGCACCGGAGACGTAGCCGGCGGCGTCGGAGGCGAGCCAGGCCACCACCCCGGCGACCTCGTCCGGGCCGGCCATCCGGCCGGCCGGGATGGACTTGGCGATTTCCGCCCTGCGCTCCTCGGAGAGCACGGCCGTCATGTCGGTATCGATGAACCCGGGCGCGACGACGTTGGCGGTGATGTTCCGGCCGCCCAGCTCCCGGGTGATCGACCGGGCCACCCCGACCAGACCGGCCTTGCTCGCCGCGTAGTTCACCTGGCCGGCGCCGCCACTCAGCCCGACCACCGAGGAGATGAAGATCATGCGGCCCCACCGGGCCCGGAGCATCTTGGCGGAGGCCCGCTTGGCGCACCGCCAGGCGCCGGTCAGGTTGGCGTCGAGGACGCCGGTGAACTGTTCCTCGGACATCCGCAGCAGCAGCGTGTCGTCGGTCATGCCGGCGTTGGCCACCAGCACCTCGACCGGGCCCAGCTCCGCCTCGACCGCCGAGAAGGCCGCGTCGACCTGGGCGCTGTCGGTGACGTCACACCGTACGCCGAAGAGGTCGGCGGGTGGGCTGCTGCCCCGGTGGGTGACCGCGACCCGGTCGCCCTGCTTGGCGAAGGTCTGCGCGATGGCCAGGCCGATGCCCCGGTTGCCTCCGGTCACCAGCACGGTTCGGGCCACGGGTGTCCTCCTCACGGACGGTACGGATGCTATGCGGTCTGCTGCGCGGTCGGGGCCTCCCGCCCGGGTGGATCCGCCGGTCGGCAGCGCGTTGACGTGCGGTTGGAGACTAGGCGCTACCGGCAGGTAATCCGTAACCCGGGTGCCGCGTGCGCCCCCGGCGCGACCGGGCGCGGCGTGCTACCCGGGTACCCCTCGACTGCTACCCCGGTACTACCGGCCGGCCGCGACGGATCGTCCCGCAGGGGCACGACCGCTGCCCCCCGGACGCCGTACCCTGCCCCTGATGGAGATCGGCCCGGCCGGCACGCTGCGCGGCGCACTGGACGACCTGCGCCGGCTGCTGGTCGGCGCGGACTACCCGCCGTCCCCGCCGGTCGGACCGCCCGGCCGGTGGCGGCGGCGGTGGCACCGGATCCGGCCGCTCCTGACGCCGGTGCTGGTCTTCGCGACGATCGGCCTGACCATCGCCGGCGTACAGCACCTGACGGACGTCCGGGATCTGGCCACACCGGTGGCGATCGTCCTCGGCATCGCCGGGAGCCTGCCGGCCGTGCTGGCCCCGTTCCGCCCCCTGCTCGCCTGGCGGGTCGGCTACCCCCTGCTCTACCTGGGCGTGCTCGACGCGCGGCCGGACGAGGCGTGGCCGTGGAGCCCGGTGCAGATTGTCGCCTTCCTCTTCGTCCTGCTGCTGCTGGCCGGCCGGACCACGCTGGGGATCGCTGCCTGGGCGGGGCTGCTCAGCGTGGTGCCGGCGTACCTGTTCGTGCCGACGGCGGCGAACGCGCACGGCGTCGCCATCCTCTTCACCGCGGTCGTGCTCGTCGGCGATCAGGTACGCCGGCGCCGGCAGAGCCAGCGGGCCCTGGCCGAGCAGGCCGAACGGAGCGAGCTGGAGCAGGCCCGGCGCGCCGTGCTGGAGGAACGCACCCGGATAGCCCGGGAGATGCACGACGTCGTCGCGCACCACATGTCGATGATCGCCGTGCAGGCGGAGACCGCCCCCTACCGGCTGGCCGAGCTGTCCGAGCCGGCCCGCGCCGAGTTCACCGCGATCGCCGGCTCGGCCCGGGAGGCGCTGGCCGACATGCGCCGGCTGCTCGGCGTGCTGCGCAGCGAGGCGGCCGCCGCCCCGGAGACCGCGCCGCAGCCGGGCCTGGCCGACGTGCCGGAGCTGGTGGAGGCGGCCCGCCGGGCGGGCATGGCGGTGACGGTGGCGGCCGGTCCGGAGCCGGCAGCCGGCCGGGCCGTGCCCGAGGCGGTCGGGCTGGCGGCGTACCGGATCGTCCAGGAGGCCCTGGCCAACGCGGCGCGGCACGCCCCCGGCACGGCGGTGCGGGTGTCGGTGGACGCGGACGAGCAGGCCCTGAGGATCGGCGTCTGGAACGACCCGGCGGGCAGGCCCGGCCCTGGCAGGCGGGCGGAGGCCGCCGCTCCGGCCGGGCACGGCCTGACCGGGATGCGGGAGCGGGCCCGGCTGCTCGGCGGCCGGCTCCGCGCCGGACCGACAAGCGACCAGGGGTACGCGGTGACCGCCTACCTCCCCTACGACGGACCGGCGGAGGCGGCCGGATGACGATCCGGGGCCGACGGTACGGAGGTGTGGCCGGATGATCCGGGTGCTGATCGCCGACGACCAGGCGATGGTCCGGCAGGGGTTCGGGGCGCTGCTGGCGGCCCAGCCCGACCTGCTGGTGGTCGGGGACGCGGCCGACGGGCAGGAGGCGGTCGCCGCGGCCCGGCGGCTGGACCCGGACGTGGTGCTGATGGATGTCCGGATGCCGGTGCTGGACGGGCTGGCCGCCACCCGGCAGCTCCTCGGCGACCGGCGGGATTCCGACCGCCCCCGGGTGCTCATCCTGACCACGTTCGACCTCGACGACTACGTCTACGACGCACTCCGGGCCGGAGCCAGCGGCTTCCTGCTCAAGGACGCCCCCGCCGCCGACCTGGTGCACGCGGTACGGGTCGTGGCGGCCGGCGACGCGCTGCTGGCCCCGGCCGTGACCCGCCGGCTGATCGCCGAGTTCGCCGCCCGACCCGGCCGGGACCGCCCCCGGCCCACCAGCCTGGCCGGGCTCACGCCCCGGGAGACCGAGGTGCTGCGGCTCATCGCGCGGGGCCGCTCCAACAGCGAGATCGCCGAGGAGCTGGTGGTCGCCGAGCAGACCGTGAAGACCCACGTCGGGCGGATCCTCGGCAAGCTCGACCTGCGCGACCGGGCCCAGGCGGTGGTGGTCGCGTACGAGTCCGGCCTGGTCACCGCCGGCGACCACCGGTAGGCGTCGGCGCCGTCGCGATCCGCCGCCGGGGCGCCACCGTCGGAACGGCGCGCCGCCGCACTCGTAGCGCCGCCGCACTCGTACGTGGGTAGCCCGGGTAGTACCGGGGTAGGTCGCCGGAAGCCGTTCCGTGGCGTGACGCGCCGGCCCCCTCCCGCCGAGCATCCTCGGCTCGTAGCTGAGCGGAGGGAGATGGGGATGGGCCGGCGGCCGACGATGCGGGGCACGGTGACGACACGGGCTGCGGTGACGACACGGGCTGCGGTGACGACACGGGGTGCGGTGGCGGGACTGCTCGCGCTGGGGTTGGTGGTGCCACCACCCGCCGCGTCGGGCGGGACGGCGGTGGCGCCGGCCGGGTTCGTCGAGGCGTACCCGGCGGTGGCGGCGGCGATGCGCGCGGCCGGGAACCCGTACGCCCACTGGGTCGCCGCCGGCCGCACCTTCCTCGCCTTCGATCCGCGCGGTGACGGGCTCGCCGTCGAGGTGCTCGGCGATCTCCGCACCGCCGACCGGATCGCCGTACTGGTGCCCGGAGTGGACAGCACGCTGCGGGACTTCGACTCCGGGCTGGGCGGGGTACGCCGACGCGCCCCCGCCGTCCAGGCCCGGGCCCTCCACCGGGAGATCCACGCCGCCCGCCCCGGTGCGCACGTCGCGGTGCTGGCCTGGCTCGGCTACGACCCGCCGGACGGGCTGGGCCGGGCGGCCGCCCGCGCGGAGACCGCACAGGCCGGCGCGGTCGCCCTGGTCGAACTTGCCCGGACGCTGGCCCGGCACCGTCCCGACGCGACGATGACGCTGATCGGGCACAGCTACGGCGCGCTGGTGGTCGGGCTGGCCGCGCCCGCGTTGCCCGCCCAGGTGACCGATCTGGTGGCGCTGGCCGGCATCGGGATGGGCGTCGACCGGGTTGCCGGACTGCACACCGGCGCACGGGTCTGGGCCGCCGAGGCCCCGGACGACTGGATCCGACGGCTGCCTCCGGTGCGGCTCTTCGGCTTCGGGCACGGCATCCGGCCGGCCGCGCCGGCGTTCGGGGCCCGGCCGCTTCCGGTCGACGGGGTGACCGGGCACGACGGCTACCTGGCGCCGGGCAGCACGACGCTGCACGCGACGGCCCAGGTCACGCTCGGCGCGACCCGAACGGCAACGGGCGGGTCGGCGGGGGGCGCCCGATGAGCATCCTCGGCCGGAGGCGCGCCGGCAGCGCGCCGGGCCGGCCGGACCGCGGTACGGGCAGCCCGTCCCCGGACGACCGGGACCGGGCGACCGGCGGGCAGCGGCGGGAGACCGACGGGCGGGACCGGGGTATCGACGGGCTGCGGGCGTACGCGATCGGTGGTGTCGTCGTCGGACACTGGCTGGTCACCGCCCTGGTCCTCGGCGCGGACGGCGCGTTGCGCACGGCGAGTCCGCTGGCCGCCATGCCGGCGCTCGCTCCGGCGACCTGGCTCCTCCAGACGCTCGGGCTCTTCTTCTTCGTCAGCGGGTACGCCTCGGCCCGGTCGCTCGGCTCGGCAACCGCCCGCGGTCTCACCCCGGCCCGGTGGCTGCGTCGGCGCCTCGGCCGGCTGGGGCGGCCGGTGCTGTTGCTCCTCGGCGGCTGGCTGGTGGTGCTTACCTCTGCCGCCCTGCTCGGCACACCGGCGGCCACCCTGCGGACCGCCGTCACGCTGGTGGTCAGTCCACTGTGGTTCCTACTGCCGTTGGTGGCGCTGGTCGCGTCGACCGGCCCACTGGCCCGGGCACTGCACCGGTACGGACCGCTCCGGCTGGCGGCGCTGGTGGTGACGTTGGTCACGCTGAGCGACCTGGCCGGGTGGGGCGTCGACCCGTCGGACTGGCCGGTGCCGCTGCCCGGGGACGGGGCGTGGCGGGTACCGGTGGCGGTGCTGGCGGCCTGGCTGCTGCCGTACCTGCTCGGGATGGCGCTCGCCGGTGGTCGGCTCGGCGGCCGGTCCACCGCCGTCGGGCTGCTCCTGGGCGGAGCCGCCGGCATGGCCGGCCTGGCACTCGCCGGGTATCCGACCAGTGCGGTGGGGGTGCCCGGGGAGGGAATGTCCAACCTCGACCCGCCGTCCCTCTTCGCGGTCTGCCTGGCATCCGCCCAGGTCGGCGCCGCGTTGCTGGTCCGACCGGTGCTGGCCGGCGCGCTGGCCCGGCCGCGCCGGTGGGCGGTGGTACGCCGGCTCAACCGCGTCGCGATCAGCGTCTATCTCTGGCACCAGAGCATCCTGCTCGGGGTCACCGCGCTGGTCGCGCTCGCCACCGGGCTGGCCGGTGCCGGTGCCGTACCCGGGCTGCACACGGCGCCGGACGGACCCGGCTGGCTCGCTGCCCGGCTGGTCTGGCTCCCGGTGTTCGCTCTGGTCCTGACCGTGCTGCTCGGACGCGGACGGCGGCGGGCCCGGAGCGACCCGGAGCCCGCGTGACGTCCGCCCCCGGTGACCGCGCCGGAGTCGGCGGGCCGACAGTCGACACCACACCGCCGGCTGCGGCCGCTCCACCGCCCCGGTGTAGGATGGTTCAGGTTCCAGGTCCGGTCGACAGATGGAGGTGATCGCTGTGCGAGATAGCGATCCTCCCAGTCGTGGCCGGGCCTCTGGTCAGTCCGCCTGAGCCGTGACGTCTCCCGCCGACTGACCCAGTTCCCGCTCCACACCGCACCCCGGCCCCACTCCGGCCTCGCTCCGGCAGTGCCGGTCCCGGTCGTGCGTGCCGACGGCTGTCGCCGAGCCGATCGCGTGGAGTGCCCGGTCACGACTTCGTGTGCGCGTCCGCTGATCCCCGAAGACCCATCCCGTCCGGCCCTGCGCCGGCCCGGGACGTCTCAGTCGCCACCCGGAGAGCAGAATCATGCAGCGTTACGTCGCCCCGCTGGGCTTCACCCTCGCCGCGGCCTGGGTCGTGGTGCTCTTCATCCTGGTCCGCGCGACCCCGTGAGGGCCGCCCGGCACGCCGAGGGACGCCGCGCCCGTCGCTTCGTCGGCGCGGCCGGACACGGTCCAGCTAATACTCCAACGTCACTTGATCTTTCGGCTGGTGGAGTGGCCGAGTCTGCGCTGGTAGTGGGATCGTCGCGCTCGGGCTCGGGAGACGCCACTCCGTGTGGGGCCCGGTGGCGCCACCGGGCCCCCTTGCCCGATAGTGGGAGTCATGAGGTGGTTGCGGCGCTCCCGCCCTGCCTACGCGGTCCGCGGTGTCGAGCCGCAGCGCAGCAGCGACGGTTGGGACGTCTTCCCCGGCGACGCTCTGGCCGGGCTCCCCGCAGTTGCCGAGGCCGCCGCGCGCCTGCCGCAGGACCCCGTGCTGGAGGATCTGCCGGACTATCTGTCGGTCGCCACGAGAGACGGCCGGGAGTGGACCCTTGGCTTCGACGACGGCATGCTCATCGTCTTCGACCTGTCACATCCCGGCACTGACGTCTTCGAGCAGGTGCTGAAGGCCGCGCCGTGGACCGAGTCGGTCGAACGCGTCGACCGCGAGGTCTTTCTGTTCACCACGACCGGGGTACTCACCGCCGACGTGGTGCTGGCGCACTGCGTCGACGTCTGCGGCGAGGTCTTCCGCAGGCTCGGCGGTTCGTCGCCGACTTAGCATTCCACGTCACCTGATCTTTCGGTTGGTGGAGTGGTCGAGTCTGCGCTGGTAGTGGGATGCTCGGGCTCGGGATGTTCGTCGCCAGATCGACCAGTGCAGGGTGTGCGCTGGTGGGAGTGGTTGGGTGAGGATGAAGGCGTTGAGGAGTCGGCGGATCTCGGCGACGGTCAACGCGATGATCTCCGGGCCGGTGTCGGGTTGCTGCGCGGCGAGGATGGTCAGGACGGCCAGGGCGAGCATGGCCAGGGTGATGAACCGGTGCCAGCCGGTCCAGCCGCGGACCTGGTAGTGGTCCAGGCCGACCTGGCCTTTGCCGGTCTGGAACCACACCCTTCCTCGGCCTGCGCGGGCCGTCACACCTGCGCGGGCCGTCACACCAGCCGGGACGTCCAGAGCAGGCTCAGCCCGGCGGCGCAGAGCGCGAAGAGCAGCGCGATCCCGGCGTACCACTGGGTTATCTCCCGGGCCTCGGTGCGGAACCCGATCGAGCTGCCCATGTCCTGGTACACCTGCTTCAGCTCGTTGACCGAGGCCGCCTCGTAGAAGAAGCCCTGGGTCGTCTCGGCGAGTTCGGCCAGGGCGAGCCGGTCGACTGGCACCCGCTGTAGCTGGCCGCCGATGTCGACCGAGCCGGAGTCCGTGCCGAACGCGATCGTCGAGACCGGCACGTTCGCCGCCTGAGCGGCCGCACCCGCCTCCTCGATCGAGCGCCCCGAGGTGCGGTAGCCGTCGGAGAGCAGCACGATCCGGGCCGGCGGGATGCCCTGGGCGCCGTCCGCCGGCACCGACCGGATCGCCTCCAGACAGGTGAAGACCGCCTCACCGGTCGCGGTCGCCTCGGCCAGCACCAGACCGTCGATCGCCTGGATGATCGCCGGGCGGTCCTTGCCCGGCGGCACCAGCACGTTGGCGGACTTGGCGAAGGCGACAAGTCCGAGGTTGTAGCTCGGCGGCAGCTCGCCGACGAACTGCTTGGCCGCCTCCTGCGCCGCCTCCAGCCGGTTCGGCGTCACGTCGTTGGCCTCCATCGACAGCGACACGTCGATCGCCAGCATGATGGTGGCCCGCTCCAGCGGCCGTTTGACGTCCACGGCGGGCCGGGCCATCCCGGTGGCCAGGACCAGGAGGCTGAGCAGGAAGACTCCGGCGGCGGCGTGCCGGCGCCAGCCGATCCCCTTCGGCGCGAGGCTGCGCAGCAGTTCGACGTTGGTGAACCGCATCGCGTACGTGCGGCGGTGCAGTTGCCGCCAGACGTACGCCCCGGCGAGCAGCAGGACCGGCACCACCGCGAGCAGCCACCACGGTTGCAGAAAACGGATCATCGTGTCGTCCCTCCGGTACGGGCGTGGCGCTGCGCCGCGACGAAGCGCACCATGTCCAGCAGCCAGTCGGAGTCGGTACGCAGCCGCAGGTGCGCGGCTCCGGCGGCGCGCAGCTCGTGGGCGATGGCGGCGCGTTGGGCGGCCGCCGCTTCGGCGTAACGGCGCCGCAGCCGTGGATCGGCGGTCTGCACCTCGTGCAGTTCACCGGTCTCGGGGTCGACGACGGGCAGCACCCCGACGTCCGGCAGCTCCAACTCGCGCGGGTCCAGCACCTCGACGGCGAGCACCTCGTGCCGGACCCCGAGCTTGCGTACCGGGCGGCCCCACTGCTCGGGCGGGGCGAGAAAGTCGGAGATCACCACGGCCATACCCCGGCGCCGGGGCGGGCGGTTGAGGGCGTCCACCAGCCGGCCGAGATCGGTACGGCCGGGGCGGATCGGCGTGCCGGCGATGGTCCGGAGCAGTCCCTGCGCCTCCTTCCGGCCCGGCCGGGCCGGCAGCCGCAGCACCTCCGGCCCACCGAGCGCCGCCCGGCCAGGGCCGCCGAACGCCGCCCGGCCCGGCCCACCGAACGCCACCGGGCCCGGCCCGCCGGAGGCCGGTCCGATCCCGCCGCCGTCCCGGGACGGGCCGGTGCCGATCACCGCGCCGATCCGGTTGCCGCCCCGCACGGTCAGGTGGGCGATGGCCGCCGCCGCCGCGATCACGAGTTCCCGCTTGAGCCAGCGGCCGGTGCCGAAGTCGAGGCTGGCCGAGAGGTCCACCGCCAGCCAGGTCTCCAGCTCCCGGTCGGCGACCGTACGCCGCACGTGCGGCACGGTCGTCCGGGCGGTCACCGGCCAGTCCATCCGGCGTACGTCGTCGCCGGGGCGGTATTCCCTGGACTCCCCCGCCTCGGTCCCCGGCCCGGGCAGCAGCCCGAGATAGTCGCCCTGGAGCAGGCCGTCGAGTTTGCGGGTGACCAGCAGCTGCAGGCGGGAGAGTACGGCCTCGGCCCGGGCCGGGTTGGTGTCGGTCACCGCCGTCATGCCGGCGGGTGCCCGGGCCACGCCGGACCGCCCGCGCCGCCGGGCGCGGGACCGGGAGCGAGGCCCGGTGCCGGACCGGCCGGCGGTGCCGGGCTGGCGTTCTGCCGGGGGGCGACCGTCGGCAGCGGGATGGTGGACATCACCCGGTCGACCACGTGGTCGGCGGGGATGTTGTCGGCCAGCGCGTCGTAGCTGAGCACCAGCCGGTGTCGCAGGATGTCCGGGGCGATGTCCTGCACGTCCTGCGGCAGCGCGTAGTCGCGGCCACGCATCAGGGCGAGTGCCCGGGTCGCCCGGACGATGCCCAGCGAGGCGCGCGGACTGGCGCCGTACTGGATGAGCTGGGCCACGTCCGGCATGCCGTGCTCGGCCGGCGCACGGGTGGCCAGCACCACCCGCACCGCGTAGTCGACCAGGGCGTTGTGCACGAACACCTTGTCGGCCTTCTGTTGCAGCCCGACGAGCTCCAGCGGGGTGAAGACCGATGCCGGCTCGGGAGGGCTGACCCCCATCCGGTAGACGATCTCGCGTTCTTCGGCGTCGGTGGGATATCCGACGAGGATCTTCATCAGGAAGCGGTCCCGCTGCGCCTCGGGAAGCGGATAGACGCCCTCCTGCTCGATCGGGTTCTGGGTGGCCATCACCAGGAAGGGGTTCGGCACCCGGTGCGTCTGGCCGCCGATCGACACCTGCTGCTCGGACATCACCTCGAGCAGTGCCGACTGCACCTTGGCCGGTGCCCGGTTGATCTCGTCGGCGAGGAGGAAGTTCACGAAGACCGGCCCGAGTTCGACGTCGAACTTCTCGCTCGACTGTCGATAGATCCGGGTGCCGACGATGTCGGCCGGGACCAGGTCCGGAGTGAACTGCACCCGGGCGAAGGTGCCGCCGACCACCCGGGCCAGGGTCTCCACCGCGAGGGTCTTGGCCACCCCCGGAACCCCTTCGAGCAGACAGTGTCCCCGGGCCAGCAGGGCGACGAACATCCGCTCCACCATCCGGTCCTGCCCGACGATCACCCGCTTGACCTCGAAGAGCGCGCGTTCGAGCAGGGTGGCGTCCTCGGCCGGGGTACTGTCCCCGCCGGGGACGGCGACGCCCGGCTCGGGCGACTTCGGGGTGTCGGGCGTCGTCGGCTGGGCCACCGGTCCTCCACAGCAGGTTCACGGGATCAACGGGTCGGCGCGAAGCCGACGACCCCAAGCGTCGCATGTCCGGCTGATCGACCGCGAAGCGGAACGGGATTTGCCGCTCCCGGCCGACCGGCCGGGCCATCTGGTCACCCGCAATCCGCGAAACGGCCGAGGGCGGGTAGACATAGGGGGGTTTTCTCCGGGTACGATGCAGCGGATCGCCGGGCGGCTCCCCCCGTGGCCGCCCGGCGGTCTATCTACCCGGGCCCGCTCGGCACACGCGGCCACCCGTGCGCCCCGCACGCGAAGCGCCAATCGAGCCGGCGCTGTCCCCCCGCCCCGGGCGATCTCCGCCCCCGCGGGCCCGGCGCCGTCGGCTCGCCGCCGTAGACTCGCCGCCGTGAGCGACGGGTTCCCCACCGTCGGCGGCCCTCCGCCGGTCGACGGTCCGCACCGGATCTGTTCGGCGCGCGGCTGCCGGGCGCCGGCCGCCTGGGCCCTGCACTGGAACAATCCCCGGCTGCACACCGCCGAGCGGCGCAAGACGTGGCTCGCCTGTCCCGAGCACCGACGGTCGCTCGGCGACTTCCTCGGCGCGCGGGGGTTCCTGCGCGAGGTAACACCCGCCGACGGATCGCCTACGCTCGACACGTGAGCGAGCGAGGCGGCGACGGCAGCGGACACGGCGACCACCCACCGACCGGCGCCCCACCGGCAACCCCCCAGCCACCAACCGGCGCCCGGCCGGCGCCCGGCGGCGGGGCACCGGCCGGCGGCGCGGCGACCGGGCCGGCCGATCCGCTGGAGCCGTGGCCGGAGACCGTACACTGGCAGCCGGTCTCCTCGGATCTGATCAAGGTCGAGGCGCTGCGACTCGGCATCGGGGTGCTGGTCGTCCTCGCCGGACTCGGGCTGGGGCTCGCGCTCACCGGTCACTGGTTCTTCGGCCTCGCGCTCGGCGTGGTGGTCCTGTTGACCCTCTGGCGGCTGACGGTGATCGTCCGTGCCGTCCGGGCCTGGGGATACGCCGAACGCGACAACGACCTGCTCGTCCGGCACGGCCTGCTGGTGCGGCGGCTGTCGATCGTGCCCTACGCCCGGATGCAGTTCGTCGACGTCACCGCCGGACCGCTGGAGCGCGCCTTCGACCTGGCCACCGTGCAACTGCACACCGCCGCCGCGGCGAGCGACGCCCGGGTCCCCGGGCTGCGCCCGGCCGAGGCGTCCCGGCTGCGTGACCGGCTCACCGCGCTCGGCGAGGATCGGGCGGAGGGTCTGTGACGCCCGGAGAGGTCACCGAGCCACGGAAGCGGCTGCACCCGCTGAGCCCGCTGCTGCACGGGGCCAAGTCCCTGGCCGTGATCGTCGCCGCGCTCTCCTGGTCGACCCTGTCCCGGGTCGGGCCGGGCTTCTTCGCCCTGCTGGTGGCGGTGCTGCTGGTCGGGGCGCTCGCGCTCTCCGTGATCAGTTGGTACAACACCGGCTACCACGTGGTCGGGCGGGAGTTGCGGATCCACGAGGGCCTGCTGTGGCGGCGCACCCGGGCCATCCCGCTGGAGCGGTTGCAGTCCGTCGAGGTGGTCCGGCCGCTGCTGGCGCAGCTCAGCGGGCTCGCCGAGCTGCGCCTGGAGGTGGTCGGCGGCGGCAAGACGGAGGCGCCGCTGGCGTACGTCACCGTGGCCGACGCGGTGTCCCTGCGTGACCGGCTGCTGGCGCTGGCCGGCCGGGCGCCGGCCGGGGCTCCCGGCACCCTCACCGGAGAGCCCGGTCCCGGCCCGGTCGCGCCCGGTCAGCCCGGTGCGGCCGGGCCGGTCCAGCCCAACGCGCCCGTGCCGGGCCGGCCCGGTGCACCGTGGGCGGCCGGTGTCGCCGCGCCGCCGCCCGGCCGGCACCTGCACGCGGTCGCCAACCAGGACCTGCTGGTCAGCCAGCTCCTCACACCGCAGGCATTCCTGCTGCCGTTCGGTGTCGCGTTCGTGCTGACCCAGTTCTTCACCGAGGGCTCGTGGTCGTTCATCGCGGTCGCGAGCACCCTCACCGCGATGGCCGGGGTGATCCTCCAGCCGATCCGGCGGGTGCTCGACGACTGGAACTTCCGGCTGGCCCGCGACGAGTCCGCGCTGCGCGTCCGGCACGGCCTGCTGGAGACCCGGGCCCAGACCGTCCCGCTGGACCGGTTGCAGGCGATCGGGGTCACCTGGCCGCTGTTGTGGCGGATGAAGGGCTGGCTGCGGATGCGGCTCTCGGTCGCCGGGTACGCCAGCGCCGAGCTGGACCAGCGGAGCCACCCGGACCGGTTGCTGCCGGTCGGCGACGTGGCGACCGCACAGATGGTCATGTCCGAGGTGCTGCCCGGGGTGTCGATCACCGGCGCCCTCACCCCGCCACCGGCCCGGGCCCGCTGGGTGCACCCGTTGGCCCGTACCGCGCTCGGCGCCGGGCTCTCCGCGCGGGTCTTCGCGGTCCGCTCCGGGCTGCTGACCCGGGAACTCCTCGTCGTGCCGTACGCCCGGATCCAGAGCGTGCGGGTCGTGCAGGGTCCGGTGCAGCGGCGGCTGCGGCTGGCCACCGTCTACGCCGACACGGCCGGCGGACCCGCCGCGGCCGCCCGGGACCGCGACCTGCACGAGGCGTGGGCGCTGGCGGCCGAGCTCACCGCCCGGGCCCGGGCCGCCCGGGTCAGCGGCCGAGGCTGACCCGGCGCTGCGGAGCCGGATCCGGCTCCCGACCCGTCTCGCCCTCCGGCCGGCCGCCGGGAGGGTCCGCCGGACCAGCGGCGCTGTCGGGAGTCCCGGCCGAACCGGCAGCTCCGTCGGGTGTCCCGGCCGGACCGGCGACGCCGTCGGGGGTGCCCGCCGGAGCAGCGGCGGCGTCGGGCTCCGGGCGGCGGGCCCGCCAGGCCGCCCACCAGCGTTCGGCGAGCCCGACGACCAGGAAGGTCAGTCCGACGTACGCCCAACCGACCAGCACGTCGATCACGTAGTGCTCGCCCGCGTAGACCAGGGTGAAGGTCATCGCCAGCGGGTAGCAGAGCAGCAGTGGCCACCAGCGTCGCCGGGTCGCACCGAGGAAGAAGACCACCACGAAAAGGGCCCAGGCGGTGTGCAGCGAGGGCATCGCGGCGACCGGGTTGGCGGCGATCTGGCCGGCGTTGAGCAGGTTGCCGGCGCCGTGCATGCCGAACTCCCGCCACCCCCGGGTGGAGATCCGGGCGACCTCCTCCAGCATCCCGTACTGCGCGGCCCACCAGGGCGGAGCGGCCGGGTAGATGAAGTAGGTGACCAGGCCGCTGGCGCAGAGGAAGCCCCAGCGACGCATGAAGGCTCCCCACTGCCGCCGGGAACGCAGCCAGAGCACCACCGCGGCGGCCAGGGTGACCACGAAATGCGAGAAGTAGACCCAGCTGACCAGCACGTCCCACCAGTGGATGCCGTCCGGGTCGTAGAGGTGCTGTTGCAGCCAGACGGTCGGGACCTGCCCGTCCATCGCCCAGCCGAACATCCAGCGGTCGGCGACGATCAGCTCCATGGCGTGCGGCGTCGCCCCGTTGTCCGCGAACCCCCGGGAGAGGTTGTAGAGGGCCAGCAGCACCACGACCGGCAGCCAGTCCCGGGCGAACCCGAGATGCGCCCGCCAGGGCCGGTCGCTGCGCCAGGCAACGGTGGCGGCCCAGAGCCAGGCGAAGGCGTACAGCGGGTCCGTGGGGAGACCGATCAGCAGCCATGCCGCGACGAAGGCCACCGTCCAGATCGACATGCCGACGACCCGGCGGCGCCGGCTCTCCGGGGTGGGCGGGCCGGGCGGTGGTGTGCGCGAGGTGTCGGTGGCGGTAACGAGCATCGCTGTCCAGGTTAACGGCGGCGGTACGGCGCGCGACGGGAGGGACGCGGGGACCGCGCCGGTACGGGTGTCGGCCCCGCTCGACTAGCAACTCACTTGCTAGATTAACAACTCGGTTGCTAGATTTCCCGGCATGTCGGTCTCCCGGATCCTGCTCGGTCTTCTCGAACCGCGCTCCCAACACGGCTACGTGCTCCGCCGGCGCTACGACGAGTGGTTCGGCACCAGCCGTCCACTGAAGTCGGCGCAGGTCTACGCCACCCTGGGCCGGTTGGACCGGGACGGGCTGATCGAGCTGGCCGGCGTGGCCAGCGGGGTCGGCCCGGACCGTCGGGTCTACGCCATCACCGAGGCGGGCGTCGGCGAACTCGGCCGCTGGCTCGACGAGCCGGAGGTGCCGGAGGTGACCGCCAGCCGGCGGGTGCTCTTCGCCAAGGTGCTGATCGCCCTCTCCAGCGGCCGCCCGGCCGAGCCGATGCTCGACCGGCAGCGCCAGGCACATCTGGCCCGGATGCGGGAGCTGCGCGCCCAGCGGCAGGCCGGCGACCTGCTCGGGCAGCTCGACGCGGACTTCGAGATGTACCACCTCGACGCCGACCTCAAGTGGATCGACGGCGCCGCCGCCCGGCTCGCCCGGCTCGCCTCGCTGGTGACCCGCGCCGACGGCGAGAGGGAACTCCGATGATCCTCCAGGGCAGCGACCTGGCTCTCCACTTCGGCCGGACCGTCGCGCTCGACGGCGCCGACGTGACGGTCTCCCCCGGCGAGATCGTCGCCGTGATGGGACCCTCCGGGTCCGGCAAGTCGACCCTGTTGCACGTGCTCGCCGGCATCCTCCGCCCCGAGCGGGGCGAGGTACGCCTCGACGCGGCACGCATCGACAACCTCTCCGACAGCCGGCGCAGCCGCCTGCGCCTGCGCTCCTTCGGCTTCGTCCTCCAGTTCGGAGACCTGGTCCCCGAGCTCTCCCTGCGGGAGAACGTCGCACTGCCGCTGCGCCTGCTCGGCGCCTCCCGGGCGCAGGCCCGGCGCCGGGGCACGGAACTCCTCGGCCAGCTCGGCGTCGCCGAGCTGGCCGACCGGCGCCCGGGGCAGGTCTCCGGCGGCGAGGCGCAGCGCGCGGCGGTCGCCCGGGCGCTGGCGCACCGGCCCGCCGTGATCTTCGCCGACGAGCCCACCGGAGCGCTGGACAGCGCCGCCGGGGAGGTGGTGCTGGACGCCCTGACCGGGCTCGCCCGCCAGGAGGGGAGCGCGGTCGTGATGGTCACCCACGAGGCCCGGGTGGCGGCGTACGCCGACCGCACCGTCTTCCTCCGCGACGGGCGGGTCGCCGCGTGACGGCGCGGGAGGAGCCGCAGCAGAGGCGGCCGGGGATCGGGCGGTGGATCTGGCTGGGGCTGCGGCTGTCGATCGGCTCCGGGCGGGGCGGGCTGTTGCGTACCGCGCTGATGTCGTCCGGCGCGGCGCTCGGCATCCTGCTCGTGCTCGCGTCACTCGCCACGGTCTCGGTCGCCGGCGCCCAGCACGAGCGGGCCGAGGCACGCACCCCGGTCCGGGACGCCTCCGGGTCCAGCCCGGCCACGCTCCGGATCCACGCCATCGAGGACGCGATCGGCGGGCGGGTGCTCCGGCGTACCGCCGTGGTGGGTGCCACCGCGACCAGCCCGCGCCCGCCCGGGGTGGTCGCACTGCCCCGGCCCGGGGAGATCGTGGTCTCACCGGCGCTGCGTGACCTGCTCGCCACCGACGCGCGGGCGGCCGGCCGCTTTCCGCAGCGGGTGGTCGGCACGATCGGTCCGGCCGGTCTGCTCTCGCCGGACGAGCTGATGGCCTACGTCGGCGCCGCACCGGCAGCGGTACCGGCCGACGACGCGGTGTTCGAGGAGCACCAGCCGGTCACCGCCTTCGGCGGTCCGCTGCGGTACGCCCTCGGCGGGGCCGGCTCCGGCCCGGACGTCTTCACCCCGGCCCGGATCCTGGCCGGTGCCTTCGGGCTCTTCGTGCTGGTGCCGTTCGGCGTCTTCCTGGCCACCTGCGCCCGGCTGTCGGCCTCCACCCGGGACCGCCGGATCGCCGCGCTGCGCCTGCTCGGCGTCTCGGCCCGGCAGGCGACCCTGGTCAACGCCGTGGAGACCGGCGTGGTCACCCTCGGCGGTGCGCTGCTCGGCCTCGCCGGCTACGCCCTGCTCGCGCCGATCTCCGAGGGCTGGCGGATCGGCCGGCTGCACTGGTACGCCAGCGACCTCGCCGTGCCGCTCCCGGTGATCGTGGCAATGGTCGCCGTCACCGTCGGGTACGCGGTCGCCATCGGCGTGCTGGCCACCCGTCCGGCCCGGGTCAACCCCCTGGCGGTACGCCGGGGCGCTCCACAACGCCGGCCCGCCGCCTGGCGGGTGCTCCCGCTCCTCGCCGGCCTCGGCGGCGCGCTGCTGGCCGGCTGGCACGGCGGCGACGCACCCGGCCGGACCCACGCCCTGCTCTTCGCCGGTGCCATGCTGCTCACCGGGCTGGCCCTGCCGCTCGCCCTGCCCACCCTCGGGTACGCCGCCGCCACACTGCTGGCCCGGCTGCCGCGCATCCCGGTCTGGCTGGAACTGGCCGCCGCCCGGCTGCGGCACGCACCCGCGGTCGCGCCCCGGCTGGTCGCCGCCTTCACCGTGCTGATCTACGTGGCCGGACTCGGTTCGCTCGCCATCGGCCTGGTCGTCAACGACCGTGAACTCAACCCGGCCGGCGACCCGACCGGCGCCCGGATATACCAGGTGCTCGGCCCCGACCCGGCACCCGCCGCCGAGCTGCGGCGGATTCCGGGGGTACGGATCGCCGAGCTGAGCAGCATCCGGGCCACCGTGGCGGGCGAGCGGGACTACGTGCTGCTCGGCGGCTGCGCGGAACTCACCGCCGTGTACACCCTCGATCCGGGCGAGTCCTGCCGGGACGGCGAAACCTACCGGCTGGTGCAGGAGCTCGCCGGTGGGCAGGCGCCGCTGCCGCGGCCGGGGACCGAGGTGGTCGCCGAGGGCGGCGCCCGGATCCCGGTCCCCGACCAGACCCTGCACATCTCCATGCGGTTCGGGATCGGCATGGGCGGAAGTCTGCTGGTCACCCGGCAGGCGCCCGTCGCCGCCGCCCTGCGGGCACCGGAGACCCCACCGCCCTTCCTGGTCACCGCCGACCTGGCGACCACCGACCGCGTCGCGCAGCAGCTGGCCGTCGACTCGCCGACCAGCTATCTCAGCGGCGACCTCGGGGCACGGCAGGGCTTCGATCCCGAACTCCTGGTGACCGTCCTGGTCACCGGACTCACCCTGAGCTTCGTCCTCGGCATCGGCGCGTTCGCCGCCGCCGCGATCGACCGGACGATGGAGCGGCGCCGCGACAACGCCACGCTGGCCGTCGTCGGCACCAGCCCGCGCACGATCACCGCCGGCGAGGTCGGCTTCGGTACGCTGCCGCTGGTCATCGGTCTCGGCCTGGCCAGTCTGGCCACGGTCACCATCGCCGCCGTACTGGCCGGGCTGCTCGGCCTCGACCGGGCCGGGGTGTTCGACCGGATCGCGCCCACGCTCTGGCTGACCGGCGGCGCGCTGGCGGTCGGGCTGGTGCTGATCGCGGTACCGGCCTGGGCGACCCAGCGGATCAGCGCCGAACAGCTCCGCCGACCGTGACTGTGTCCGATAGCCGTCCGGCGTGTCGCCGCGTGTCGACAACGCCGGCCGGTGGAACATCTACGCTCTTCCCATGGATCAGCAGCATCCGGCGGAGCGGGCGCCGGAGTCGGTGTCCGGGCCGGAGCACCCGCAGGGCGGCACGGCCGCGACCGAGCCGCAGAGTGTGTTTCCACCGGGCCTGAGCGCCCGGGTCGAGCTGACCGTCACCGACGTCGACACCGCGCAGGCGGTCGGCTCCGGCGACGTGCCGGTGCTGGGCACGCCGAGGGTGCTGGCATTGGCCGAGGCTGCCACCGTCGCCGCCACCGCGAGCCGGCTGCCGGCCGGGATGACCACCGTCGGGATGCGGGTGGAACTCGACCACCGGGTGCCGACCCCGGTCGGCCGGACCGCCGTGGCGCAGGCCCGGCTCGCCAAGGTCGACGGCCGGCGGCTGCTCTTCGAGGTGGCCGTCACCGAGGGGACGACGACGGTGGCGGAGGGCCGGGTGGAGCGGGTCCTGGTCGACCGGCACCGGTTCGTGGAGCGGGCGCTCCGCACGCCATGACCACGACCGTCGCCTTCACCGAGATCGCCGACCGGGTGTACGTGCTGCGCCAGCGGACGCTGGACGTCAACGTGACCCTGGTGGTCGGCGACGGCGCGGCGCTGCTGGTGGACACCCTCTCCACCGCGGGCCAGGCCGCCGAGCTGCTCGGCGCGCTCCGGGAACTCACCGCCGACCCGCTGATCGTGGTCAACACGCACCACCACTTCGACCACTGCTTCGGCAACGCCGCACTGGCCGCCGACGGTCCGGTGCCGATCTACGCCCACGACGAGGCCGCCCGGCTGCTCCGCGAACAGCCCGCCCTGCTGCGCCGGCAGGCGTACGACGAGGTGCTGCCGGCCGATCCCGGGCTCGCCGCCGAGCTGGCCCGGACCACCATCCTCGCCCCCACCCATCCGGTGCGGAAGGAGGCCACCGTGGACGTCGGCGGCCGGACGGTGCTGCTGCGCCACCTCGGCCGGGGGCACACCGAGGGCGACCTGGTGGTGCAGGTGCCGGACGCGGACGTGCTGGTCGCCGGGGACCTGATCGAGGAGAGCGGCCCACCCGCCTTCGACGACGCCTTCCCGCTGGAGTGGGTGGAGACCGTCGCCGCGCTGCTGGACTGCCTCACCCCGGCGACCGTGATCGTGCCTGGGCACGGCGCGGTGGTCGGCACCGACTTCGTCCGCGTGCAGCACGACGACCTGGCCACGATGAGCTGGCTGATCCGCAACGGGGACGCCGACCGGGCACCGGCCGAACGGGTCGCCCAGCGTACGCCCTTCGGCCCGGAGGCCGGGCTCGCCGCCGTCCAGCGCGGCTATGCCGAGCTACGCGGCGACGCCTGACCCTGCGCCGTCCGACCCGGGCAGCGGAGCGCGGGCGGTCAGCCGGGGAAGCGGAGCGCGACCTGGGCCCGGGTGGGCATCGCGACCGCGCCGCCGGGTGACTCGCAGACCAGGCCGGCGACCTGCAGGGCGTACCGGACCCGGTCGGACCAGCCGGCCGGCTCCGGCGGTACGCCGTCGGTGAGCAGGTCGGCGACGAGCGCCGCCATCACCGAGTCGCCCGCTCCGGTCGCGTCGACGGCCCGCACCGCCGGCGCCGGCAGGCTGACCCGGGTACCGCCGGCATCGGCCGAGACCAGCGCGCCGCGCGCGCCGAGGGTGACCACGACGGTGCCGGCGCCGAGGTCGTGCAGCCGTCCCGCGGCGGCCTCGGCTGAGCTGTCGGCGTAGAGCACCTCGGCGTCGGCCAGGCTCAGCTTGACCAGGTCGGCGGAGGCGACGAAGCCGGCCACCACCTCCCGGAGCCCGGTCACCGCGGCCCGGTCCGGCAGCAGCCGGGGCCGGACGTTGGGGTCGAAGACCCGCAGGCCGGTGGTGAGCGACCAGGCCCGTCGGGCGGCGGCGAGCACCGGCGGGCAGAGCAGCACGATCGACCCGGCATAGAGCACCGAGGCGCCCTCGACCAGCGGTACGTCGAGATCCTCCGGCCCGAGCAGCCCGTAGGAGAGCGGTTCGCCGTAGAACCGGAAGTCCGGTTCCGCCCCGGCGAAGGTGGCCACCGCCAGCGCGGTCGGCACGGGACGGACCACGACGCCCCGCCGGCCGACTCCGGCGGCGGTCAGGAAGCCGGCGATCCGCCCGGCGAGTACGTCGTCACCGAGCGAGCCGACGAACTCCACCTCCCCGCCCAGCCGGGCCACTCCGACGGCGACGTTCAGCGGCGCGCCGCCGATCGCCTGCCGGTAGACGGGCTGCCCGTCGTGCTCGCCGTCCAGCAGGTCGACCAGGGCCTCCCCCAGCACCACCGCGTATCCCATCAGAGCCTCCTGGAGCAGCACCGGCCTTCTCCTGACCCTGGCACACCGGATTTCCGTCGTGTCCGGCGGGCAGCTGACCGGCAGGTGGGCGTCTCGAACGGCCGTCCCGCCCGGAAGCATTTCATCGAGGGTTTCCTATTGCATCGGGCCGGGTTCCGTGATGCGATTGCCGGTACCGAGCCAGTGCGGGGGCTGACGCGCTGTGCCGGGTGCCGGCAGGGGCCACGCGAAGGGCACACATCCGTGATCGGACTGTGCGCCGTGTCGCCCGTATGCCATCCGGCAGATCACAGCCCACCACCTCTGGCGGGGGCGGACCGGCGATACCGCAACCAGTGTCGGAAGCGGGCGTCCGCCGTGTCGCGGGTCCCCCGCAGGTCATCCGCAGCGTGACTCGGCTGCGGCACCGCCCCCAGAAGGAGAACTCGGTGAAACGTCTACGCAGGATCGCGGTGCTCGGCGCCGTGGCCGCGCTCACCGCCGGTGTCATCACGGTGGTCAATCCCTCTCCCGCCGCCGCGCACGGTGCCGCCATGGCGCCGGGCAGCCGCACCTACCTCTGCTGGAGAGACGGACTCAGCCAGACCGGCCAGATCATTCCGCAGAACCCGGCCTGTTCGGCGGCGGTCGCGCAGAGCGGGGCCAACTCGCTCTACAACTGGTTCAGCGTGCTCCGCTCGGACGCGGGCGGGCGGACCACGGGGTTCATCTCGGACGGTCAGCTCTGCAGCGGCGGCAACAGCAGCTTCAGCGGCTTCAACCTGGCCCGCAACGACTGGCCGCTGACCCACCTCACCGCCGGTGCCAACTTCAACTTCAAATACAGCAACTGGGCCCACCACCCGGGCACGTTCTACTTCTACGTGACCCGGGACGGCTTCAGCCCGACCAGGGCGCTGGCCTGGGGCGACCTGGAGTCGACGCCGTTCCTGACCGTGACCAACCCGCCGCAGAACGGCGCGGTCGGCACCAACGAGGGTCACTACTACTTCAGCGGGCGGCTGCCGAGCGGTAAGAGCGGCCGGCACATCATCTACTCCCGCTGGGTCCGCTCGGACAGTCAGGAAAACTTCTTCGGCTGCTCGGACGTGGTCTTCGACGGCGGCAACGGCGAGGTGACCGGGCTCGGCCCCGGCAGCAACCCGCCGCCGACCAACCCGCCGCCGACCAACCCGCCGCCGACCAACCCGCCGACCGGCAACCCGACCAACCCGCCGACCGGCAACCCGGGCACCGGCGCCTGCACCGCCACGTACCGGTCGACCGGTAGCTGGAGCGGCGGCTTCCAGGCCGAGGTGACGGTACGCAACAGCGGCACCGCCGCCCTGAGCGGCTGGACCGCCCGGTGGACCTGGGCGAACGGTGAGACCATCGGCAGCCTGTGGAACGGCACGCACACCCAGAGCGGCAGCACGGTCACCGTCCGGAACGCCGGGCACAACGGCAGCCTCGCCCCGGGTGCCTCCGCCAGCTTCGGTTTCGTCGGCAGCGGCAACACCAGTGGCACACCGACGCTGACCTGCACCAGCCCGTAACACCACCACCGCACACCGCAGCGGGCCCGGCGTCGGCGGCGCCGGGCCCGTTCGCGTCCGCCGCGGCTGCCCGCGACGCGACGGCCCACCCGCCGCGCCGCGACACGCGCCGCCGCTAGCGCACCATCGAGCCGACGACCGGCTTGGTGAGCAGGGCGGACTGGTTGCGTGCGATGCCGGGGTCGAGGGTGCGGGCCACGAAGATGGCATGCCAGACGCAGAAGATCAACACGGTCCAGATCTTGCGGGAGTGGTCGGCCTCGCCCCGCCGGTGCTCCTCGAGCAGTCGCATCGCGTACGAGAGGTCGAGCAGGTCACCGGCGCCGGAGATCGAGAAGATGTGCCGGGCCCACTCGTACATCTCGCCGGCCAGCCAGACCCGGGTCGGGGTGGGGAAGCCGAGCTTGCGCCGGTTGACGATGGCCGGCGGGACGACGCCCTGCAACGCCTGCCGCATCGCGTACTTCGTCGCGTCCGAGCGGGGCGGCAGCTTCAGCTCCACCGGGATGCCGGCGGCGACCTCGAAGACCTCGCGGTCGAGGAAGGGCACCCGCACCTCCAGGGAGTGCGCCATCGAGATCCGGTCCGCCTTGACCAGGATGTCGCCGCGCAGCCAGGTGTAGAGGTCGACGTACTGCATCTTGGTGACGTCGTCCAGCTCGGTGCACTCGGCGTAGATCGGCGCGGTCACGTCGGTGTAGCGCACCCCCGGGTCGTAGCGGCGGAGCAGCTGCTCCTTCTCCTCCTCGGTGAACATCCGGGCGTTGCCGTAGTAGCGCTGCTCGATGGGGGTGGTGCCGCGCTCCAGGAAGCTCTTGCCCTTGACCCCCTGCGGGATCGCCCTGGAGACCGCGCGCAGCCCCTTCTGCATCCCGCCGGGCAGGCCGTTGACGGTGCCGAGCGAGAGCGGCTCCCGATAGATCGTGTACCCGCCGAAGAACTCGTCCGCGCCCTCGCCGGAGAGCACCACCGTGACATGCTCGGCGGCCTTCTTGGCGACGAAGTAGAGCGGCACCAGGGCCGGATCGGCGACCGGGTCGTCGAGATGCCAGACGATCTTGGGCAGCGCCTCCATCATGTCCCTAGGCCCGATCTTGGTCGGGATGGTGGTGACCCCGAGATGCCGGGCCGAGTCCTGGGCGACCTCGATCTCGGAGTAGCCGTCGACGTCGTAGCCGACGGTGAAGGTGAGGATGTTCGGGTTGAACTCGCGGGCCAGCGCCACCACCGCGGTCGAGTCGATGCCGCTGGAGAGGAAGCAGCCCACCGGCACGTCGGCCCGCATGTGCATCCGGACGCTCTCCCGCAGCGTCTCCCGGATCCGGTCGTAGAGCTTCTGCGGCTCCGGCACGGGCGCCGGGCGGAAGACCGGCCGGTACCAGCGACGTACCTCGATCTGCCGGCCGGGGGTCCAGGTCAGGTACTCCCCCGAGCCGATCCGGCTGATCCCCTGGTGCAGGGTGCCGGGCTCCGGGACGTACTGCAACGTCAGGTAGTGCGAGAGGTTGGCGGTGTCCACCCCGGCGTCGCCGGCGTGCGCGGCCGGCGCGAACGGCAGCAGCGCCTTCTTCTCCGAGGCCAGGTAGACGCCGTCGCGGGTCTGGAGGTAGTGCAGCGGCTTGATCCCGAAGTAGTCCCGGGCGCCGAAGGCGCGGCGCTGCTGCCGGTCCCAGATCACGAACGCGAACATCCCGCGCAGCCGGGTGAGCACCTGCTCGCCCCAGTAGTGGAAGCCGGCGACGATCACCTCGCCGTCGCCCTGGGTGGCGAACTGGGCGCCGTAGTCCCGGGCCAGCTCCTCACGCAGCTCGAGGTAGTTGTAGATCTCACCGTTGAAGGTCAGCAGGTAGCGGCCGTTCGCGTACGGCAGCGGCTCGTGGCTGAGCGCCACGTCGATGATCGACAGCCGCTTGTGCGCGAAGACGGCGTCGGTGTACCCCTCCGGGGTGGAAATCACCTCTACGCCGGTCTCGTCCGGTCCCCGGTGGTGCAGGCATTCCAACGCACCGGCCAGGGCGTCCTGATGTGCGCCGGCGTTGCCGTGCGCGCTGAAGAAGGCCAGGAGTCCGCACATGGCGGTCATCTTTCCACGCGGACCGGGCCGCTGTGCCGGCACCGCCACCGAGACCGATCCGCCCCCCGCACGGTACGGTCGGAGCACCGCAGCAGCACGGACCGGGTCAGCCGGACGAGGGAGGAGCGGCGATGTCAGACGAGCGCACCGACATCACGGCGGAACCGGCGGTGACGGAGCCGGCCCGGACCGAGCCGGCCCGGACCGAGTCGCACGACCCCGACTTTCCGGAGAAGTTCCTCGAGTTCATGCGGCAGGGCTGGCGGGACAGCACGCTGCCGGTCGGCCCCCGGCCGGAGGTGCCGAACCACGCCAAGCGCCGGGCCGCGCTCTCGGCCGCCCTTTCCGGCGAGACCCTGGTGATCCCGACCGGCCCGGAGAAGGTACGCGCCAACGACACCGCCTACCGCTTCCGCCCCGGCAGCGACTTCGTCTACCTGACCGGTGACCACGACCCGGACGGCGTGCTGGTGATGCGCCCGAACGGCTCCGGCCACGACGCCGTGCTCTACGTGCGGCCCCGCTCGCCCCGGGACAACGACGAGTTCTTCCGCAGCCGCGACGGCGAGCTCTGGGTCGGCCGCCGGCACACCCTGGCGGAGAAGTCGACCGAGCTGGGCGTCGAGACCGCACCGCTGGCCGACCTGCCGGCCGCGCTCGCCGACTGTGCGCCGGGGCGGACCCGGGTGCTGCGCGGGCTGGACCCGTCGGTCGACGGCGCGGTGCGGCCGTACGAGCCGCCGAAGCGTGCCGCGGCGGAGGGCTCCGGCGACCGGCCGGCCCCGCTCGGCCGGGACCGTGAGCTGGCCGCGCTGCTGGCCGAGCAGAAGCTGGTCAAGGACGAGTGGGAGATCGCCCAGCTCCAGGACGCGATCGACGCCACCGTACGCGGTTTCGAGGACGTCGCCCGGGTGCTGCCGGCCGACCGGCCGGTGCGCGAACGGCTGCTGGACGGGGTCTTCGGGCTGCGCGCCCGGCACGACGGCTACGACGTCGGCTACAACTCGATCGTCGGGGCCGGCGAGCACGCCACGATCCTGCACTGGATCCGCAACACCGGTGTCACCCGTCCGGGTGAGCTGCTGCTGATGGACATGGGCGTGGAGGGCCGCCACCTCTACACCGCCGACGTGACCCGGGTGCTGCCGGTCTCCGGCACCTTCACCCCGCTGCAACGCCAGGTCTACGACATCGTGTACGCCGCGCAGCAGGCCGGCATCGACGTCATCCGGCCCGGGGTGAGCTTCAAGGACGTGCACCGCACCTGCATGCGGGTGCTCGCCGAAGGGCTCGCCGACCTGGGGCTGCTGCCGGTCGGCGTGGACGAGGCGATGGACGAGCAGTCGATGGTCTACCGGCGGTGGACGCTGCACGGCTTCGGGCACATGCTCGGGATCGACGTGCACGACTGCGCCAACGCGCGCAAGGAGAACTACCGGGACGGCACCCTCGGCGAGGGGTACGTGCTCACCGTCGAGCCGGGGCTCTACTTCCAGCCGGAGGACGACCTAGTGCCGGCGGAGCTGCGCGGGATCGGCGTCCGGATCGAGGACGACGTCCTGGTGACGGCGGACGGCGCGGTCAACCTCTCGGCCGGGCTCCCGCGCCGGGCCGACGAGGTGGAGGAGTGGCTGGCGGCCCAGCGCGCCGCCGGCTTCCGGCTCCCCGGGTAGACCCGTCCATCGCTCACGTTCGCTGTCGGCAGACTGCGACGGTACGATGGCGCTGCGTCGTCACACCCGGAGAGCAGGAGAGGTGTGGTGCCCGGAAACAACCTCGGCGAGCCGCCCCGCGCACCGACCAAGAGTCTGCTCAGGCTGGTGTTCGCGCTCGCCGGGGTGGTCGCCTTCGTCTGCGGCTATATCGGGCTCGCCCAGCACATCGGCCGGATCGGCGGCTACGGCGACACCCCGTTCGACCTGTTCTACTACGATCTGCAGCTCTTCGTGCTCGGCTCCCCGCCGCTGGACGAGGGCGGGCCGTTCCCGCCCCTGCTGGACGTCGCCCGGTTCGCGGCGCCGGCCGTCACCGCGTACGCCGTGGTGGAGGCCTGCCGGCTGCTCTTCGCCACCGAGCTGCGCCGGCTGCGCGACCGCAATGCCCGGGGCCACGTCATCGTCTGCGGCGACGGGCTGGTGGCGGACACCCTGGCCCGGCGGCTCCAGGCGGCCGGCCGCCGGGTGGTGACGGTCCGCTCCGAGAGCGCCACGCCGGCCGGCTCCGGCGGCGTGGCCCGGGCCGCGCGGGATCCGAGCGTGCTGCGTGGCGCCGGCATCGGGCGGGCTCGGGCGGTCTACGCCTGCACCGACGACAGCGCCACCAACGCGGCGATCGGGCTGGCCGCGGCCCGGCACGGCCGCTCGCCGCTGGCCGTCTACGCCCAGGTCGCCGACCCCGAGCTCTGCCTGGCGTTGCAGGCCCGGCATCTCGGGTTGGCCCGGCAGCCCGGCGCCCGGCTGGACTTTTTCAACATCGACGACCTGGCGGCCCGGAAGCTCTTCGCCGAGGATCCGCTGACCGCCGTCGACGGGCGTCCGCCCCGGGTGGTGGTGCTCGGCGCGACCGCGTTCGGCCGGGCGGTCCTGGTCGAGCTCGCCCGGCGGTGGCGGGTACGCGATCCGCACGGCGCCCGGCTGGTCCCGCTGATCCTGGTCGACGAGGCGGCGACCGACGCGGCGGCGCAGCTCACCAACAGGTACCCGTTCCTGTCCCGGGTCTGCCGGATCATCCCGCTCGACGGCGGCCTCGGTGATCTGCTGGCCAGGCTCCCCCGCGACTTCCCGCTGCCGCCGGACCGGGTCTTCATCTGCTACGACGACGAGGAGCAGGCGCTGAAGACCGCGCTCACCGCCGAGCAGCTCTGGCACGGCGGCCCCGGGTCGATGGTGGTCCGGCTGGACCGGCTGGCCAACCTGCGGGAGGCGTTCGGCAGCGAGCACGGCATCAACCTGCTCGACGACCTCTCCGGCGCGCTCCGCCTCTACGGCGTGGTGCACGCGGCCTGCGACCCGGCGCTGATCGGGGACGACCTGGTGGAGCGGCTGGCCAGGGTGATCCACGAGAGTTACCTGGTGGCCCGGCGCCGGCACGGCGAGCGGCCCGGCGGCAATCCCGCGCTGGTGCCCTGGGAGGAACTGCCGGAGTCGCTGCGTCGGGCCAACCGGGCCCAGGCCAAGGACATCGGCCGGAAGCTGCGGGAACTCGGCTGTGCCCTGTCGCCCCGGGTCGGGCCCGGTGACGAGCACGCCCTGGCGGAGCCGGAGGTCGACCGGCTCGCCAACCTGGAGCATCAGCGATGGCTGGCCGAGCGGGTGGCGAACGGCTGGCGGTACGCACCGGACCGGGACGACGATCGCCGCCTGCACCCGGCGTTGAGCCGCTGGGAGGATCTACGCGAGGATCTACGGGAACGCAACCACGAGGCGGTCCGGGAACTGCCGGTCATCCTGGCCGACGCGGGCTTCAGGATCGTCCGCGTCGGGCACGCGTAACCACGAACGGACGGTGCTCGATGACCCGAATCGGCGTCACTGGGCATGTGGTGCTCGCCGACGGAACCGCGGAGTTGGTCTACCGCCGACTCGTCGAGGAGCTGCGCCCGTACGTCGGTCCGGAGCTGCACGGTGTCACCTGTCTCGCCGACGGTGCGGACCAGATCTTCGCGCGGGCGGTGCTCGCCTGCGGCGGCAGCTACGAGGCGGTGATCCCGGCCCGGGACTACCGGCTGCGGGCGGTACGCGCGCACAACCTGACGGCGTTCGACGACCTTCTGGGCAGGGCGAGCGCGGTGTCGTACATGCCGTTTCCGCGATCGGGACGGGACGCGTACCTGGCCGCGAGCCTGGAGATGCTGCGCCGCTGCGATCGCCTCTTCGCCGTCTGGGACGGATGCCCGTCGGCGGACATAGGAGACACCGCGGACGTGGTCCGAGCCGCCCAGGATCATCACCTGCCGGTCACCGTGCTCTGGCCGACCGGGGCGCGGCGGCACTGACCGGACGGCGGCGCAGGCCCGACAGCACGGCCCGGACGAGAACGCCCGGCCGGTCCGGGCAGGCCCGACTCCCGATGCCCGCCATCGACGTCCACTCCTAGACTCGGCTCCGTGCCCGAACCCCAGCGGATGCGGATTCCGGTCTTCGTCTCCACCCCGACCGCCCTCTCCGACGACCAGTTGGCCTCCCGGAGTTTCGTGGAGAAGGCCCTGCGTCGCAGCGGGCTGGAGCCACGGACGCTCGGTGCGACCGACTATCCGAACGACTTCCCGCTGAAGGAGGTCCACGCGATCGGCCGGCACTGTTCGGGCGGGGTGATCCTGGGCTTCGAGCAGATCCGGGTGACCGCCGGGATCAACAAGCCCGGCACGCCGAAGGAGCAGAAGATCACCGAGCCGCTCGGCATCCCGACGCCGTGGAACCAGCTGGAGGCGGGGCTGCTGTTCGGGCTCGGCCTCCCGTTGATCATCTTTCGCGAGCAGGGTGTCTCCGGTGGCATCTTCGACACCGGCGTCACCGACGTCTTCCTCCAGCCGATGCCGGACGGCAGCCCGCGCGGCGCCGCCGGGCGGAACGGATTCGACCAGGTTCTCGAGAAGTGGCGGGCGGCGGTGGTCAACCACTACTACCGGGACCTGCGCTGAGGGCGCCCCGGCCGCGCACCGCCGACGGCGACCCCGCCGTCGCGGTCACCGCCGGCTGACGGCGTCGTTGCCGGTGAGCAGGGCGCGGGCCAGCGGGGTGAGGGTGTGGTGCGCCGCCTTGCCGTGCCGGGTGGTCCGCAGCAGTCCGGCGTCGCGGAGCACGCTGGCGTGCTGTGACGCCGACGGTGTGCTGATCCCGGCCCGCCGCGCCAGGTCGGTGGTGTTGGCGCCGACCAGCGCGGCCCGGAGCACCGCCGCCCGGGAGCGGCCGAGCAGCGCGGTCAGCGGGTCGTCGGTGGTCGCGCCGGCACCCAGCGCGTACGCCGGGATGGGCCGGTGCCCCGGAGCACGACCGCCGAGGCCCCGGGGGCGGCGTACCGGATAGGCCAGCACCACCGACTCGCTCTGGCCGCCGACCCAGAGCTGGCGGGCGAAGACCGACGGCACCAGCAGCAGGCCGGCGCCGTTCGGCCGCAGGTCGAGGTCGGCGGTGGAGACGACCGAGAGCACCGGGTTGCGCCAGGTCGCCCACGGGTCGAACATCGCCAGCAGGGCCTCCACGCCACCGGTGGCCAGCGCCCGGCTGCGCTCGTTGACGTCGAGCCGGACCACCGACTCCCAGGCGGTCAGTTCGGTGGCGACCCGACGGTCGTGGTAGCTGCGTACGGCCGCCGCCAGGCTCCGGGCACGGCGCACGGAGGTGGTGACCAGCCAGGCCAGCGCGCCCTCCAGAGTACGGGCCGCCGACAGCGGCGCGAGCAGGTCGGCCGAGCCCGCCGTGCCGGCCGGTGCCGTGGCCGGCTCCCGACGCCCGCCCGGTCCGGTGCCGGCGACGCCACCCAGCTCACGCAGCCAGCGGGCCAGTTCCGCCCCGCTCACCGTGTCCGCAAGGGACGACGGCGCTCCGTCCACCACCGACCTGGGCGCTCCGTCCACCACCGACCTGGGCGGTCCGTCCGCCGGTGCCGGGGGCGGTCCGCTTGCCGGCGCCACGGGTGGCAGCTCCGTGGGCGGGCGGGCGAGGCTGACGAAGACCTCGTAGAGCGGCAGCGGCGCGGGCGCGATCCGGGTCCGGGCGATGTCCTCGGGGCCCAACCAGATCCGGATCATCACCACCTCCACGCCTCGTCCCCGCGCCGTTTCCGGCTGTGTCTGGTCACGAAACGCGGTGGCCCCGCCGCGTCGTTGTCGGCTCTCCGGTCGGTTTGGACCCAGTCAAAAGCATTGCCGGAACGGCCTGGTCGGCTCGTAACTGGGAGGCGGGAGCCGGCCGGTGACGGCCCGGCCCGGCCGGGCGTACGACGGTGTCGTCCGGTGAGGTCGCGCCGCCGGCGAGGTCCCGGTAGGGCGCCGATACCGAGGAGGCTTCATGCGGGTGTCCAGACGGATGACCTGGGGCGCGGCGGCAGCCGTGGCGGTCGTGCTCGCCACGACGGCGTGCAGCGGCGACGGCGGGGGCTCGGAGACTCCGGACGGCGACGCCGTGATCCGGATCGGGATCGCCGAGCCGCAGCACATGATCCCCTCGAACGCCACCGAGAGCGCCGGTGCCCAGGTGCTGGCCGCCCTCTACACCCCGCTCGTCGAGTTCGACGCCGAGCGGAAGCCGGTCGAGGTGGCCGCCGAGTCGATCGAGTCGGCGGACAACGTCCTGTGGACGGTGAAGCTGAAGGGCGGCTACACCTTCCACAACGGCGAGCCGGTCACCGCCGACAGCTACATCACCGCGTGGAACCACGCGGCGTACGGGCCGAACGGCAACGGCGGGGCATACTTCTTCGGCCAGATCGAGGGGTACGACGACCTGCAGTCGACCGACCCGGACGGTGAGGAGGGCCCGCAGAAGGCACCCGAGCCGAAGGCGAAGACGCTGACCGGGCTGAACAAGGTCGACGACCTCACCTTCACCGTCACCCTCTCCGGGCCGTTCGCGGAGTTCGAGTCGGTACTCGGCTACCACGTCTTCTCGCCGCTGCCGGCCGCCGCCTGGGCCTCCGACGGGGTGTTGAAGGAGGGCTTCGAGGAGGCGCCGATCGGCAACGGCCCGTTCAGGATGAAGGGCACCTGGCAGCACGACAGCCGGATCGAGGTCGAGCGCTACGACGCCCACCCCGGCCCGAAACCGAAGATCGGCGGCGTGGTCTTCCAGATCTACCAGCAGGTGACGACCGACTACGCGGACCTGCTCGCCGGCAACAACGACGTGACCCGGCAGGTGCCGACGGAGAGTCTGGGCAGCGCGCCGACCGACCTCGGCGACCGGTTCAGGAAGAGCCCGCTCTCGTCCTTCCAGTTCCTCGCCTTCCCCACCTTCCAGCCCGAGTTCGCCAGGGCGGAGGTACGCCGGGCCATCTCGATGGCGATCGACCGCGACGAGATCGTGCGGACCATCTTCAAGGACTCGCAGACCTCGGCCCGGTCCTTCGTCTCCCCGCTGCTGGCCGGCGCCCGCCCGGACACCTGCGGCGAGCCCTGCCAGTTCGACCCGGCACGGGCGAAGACCGACTACCAGGCGGCCGGCGGCCCGGCCCGGTTGCAGATCTCCTACAACGGCGACGGCGGCCACAAGGACTGGGTGGAGGCGACCTGCAACCAGCTCAAGAACAACCTCGGGGTGGAGTGCGCCAGCACCCCGGAGGCGAAGTTCGCCGACCTGCTGAACAAGGTGGAGGCGAAGACCCCGGTCGGGATGTTCCGGATGGGCTGGTCGATGGATTACCCGTCGATGCAGAACTACCTCGGACCGATCTACACCACCAAGGGGTCGTCCAACTACTACGGCTTCAGCAATGCCGAGTTCGACCGGCTGGTCGAGGAGGGCGAGCGGGCGCCGAACCAGGAGGAGGCGATCAAGAAGTACCAGGAGGCGGAGCAGATTCTGGCCCGGGAGATGCCGGTGATCCCGCTGCGCTTCGGCCAGAACAACTACGGGCACTCCACCCGGGTCGGCAACGTCGAACTCGACGCGCAGGGCCAGGTCGACCTGCTGAAGATCGAGGTGACCGGCTGAGGGTCACGGTGCCGGGCTGACGATCGGGGTCGCCGGCTGACGGGGGCGGCCGGCGGAGGTGGTCCCGATCCGGCTGACGCCGTCGAGATCGCTCCGCCGGCCCGGTGCCGCCGCGTCCGCGATCGTCAGTCCGTCACCGGAAGTCCGTGCCGGTGCGCTATGGCCGCAGCCTCCGTCCGGCTGGACGCATGCAGTTTGGTCAGGATGTTGGAGACGTGGTTGCTCGTCGTCTTCTGCGAGATGTAGAGCTGATCCGCGATGCGGCGGTTGCTGTACCCGCGGGCGACCAGTCGCAGCACCTCGGCCTCGCGCGGGGTGAGCCCGAAGGAGGCGAGGTCGTCGGCGGGCGGCGCGGCCGGCGACGTGACGGCCGTCCGGATCGGTGCCCCGGAGTCGCCGGTCAGCGCGGCGATGTCCGAGAGGATCGGGGCGGCCCCGAGCGAGCTGGCGATGTCGTACGCCCGGGCCAGCCGCTCGACCGCCACCTCGCGACGCCCGTGCCGGCCGAGCAGGGCCCTGCCCTCCCCGAGGAGTGCGACCGCGAGCTCGTAGGGGCGGCTCAGCGGCGCGAAGGCGGCGACGGTGGCCGCCCACCGTTCCGGGTCGTCCGTCCCCTCCGCCCGACGCACCTCGGCCCGCAACAGCGCCTCGAACGCGCGGGAGACCGGAAACACGACCTCCAGCCGTCCGGCGGCCCGCCGCACCGCATCCAGAACCCGCACCGATCGCTCTCCGGGGGCGGACGAGGACGACCGGGCATCCGCCTCCATCGCGGCGGCGGCGCAGAGCATCGGCAGCGCGTACCGGACCGGCCCGGCCGTCAAACCGTCGGCGTCGGCGCGGAGGAACTCCTCCCGGGCGGCGTCGAGGCGGCCCTGCCGGGCGCTGACCACCATGCTGTGGTGGCCGAGGGAGATCAGCAGCTGCGGTTGGACGTCCCTGCTGCCCAGCAGCTCCCGAGCGAGTGCCACCTGCCCGGCGGCCCGCTCGACGTCCCCGCGGACCAGCAGGCCGTACGCGCGGTGCCCCGCGACGGTGCCGCGGGTCCTGTACGACCGGGCCACCGCCGCCGCCCGGTCGAGTTCCGCTGCCGATTCCGGCCAGTGGCCGATCGAGAACAGGGACAGCGCCAGGTTGATCCGTACCCAGGCCTCGGTGTCGGCCATGCCGAGCGCCCGGCACACCTCGATGCCGTGCCGGGCCGTGGTGATCGCCTCGTCGGATCGCCCCATCCCCTCCAGGACCCACGGCAGGTTCTGGTTCACCCGCCCGATGATGTCGGCCATGCCGAGCGTCTCGGCCCGTTGTCGTACCTCGTAGAGCTCGGCGACGCTGTCGCCGGCCAGGTCGGACTCCGCGCCGAGCGAGGATCGGGTGATCCGGGCCCGCAGCTCCGTCTCCTCGGTACCGACGCGGGTCGCGCACACCACCGCCCGCTCGGCGATCGCGAGGCTCTCCCGGCCCGGCCGGTGCCGCGCGCTCCAGTTCGCGACGTACGTCAGCAGGGTGGCGTGCATCGAGGAGGGCGGCAGGCCACGGAGGAGTTCCTCCGCCGTCTGCAGCTCCTGCCACCCGTCCCCCAGGTTCAGGTCGTGCACGAGTTGTGACCGGCGGACCCAGAACCACGCGGCGTGCAGTGGTCGGGTCCCCGGGCCGGCCGACAGCGACTCCAACGCGTTGCGGGTCAGGTGCAGCGCCCGGTCGAGGCTGCCGCTGCACCGGGCGGCGTCGACGGCGGTGGCGAGCAGGTCCAGCCGGTCCGGTCCGGCGCCGACCGGCAGCGGGTCGCCGGGCGGATATCCGGCCGGCAGGCGTACGGCGGGCAGGGTCGCGCGCACGTCGTCCGATACCTGGTCCCACAGCTCGAGGGCGCGTTCCAGCAGCTGTTGCTGCTCGGCGGCGGCGTACCGGCTTCCCGCGGTGTCGGCCGCGACGACGCTCATCCGCAGCGCCTTGACGGTGTCGTGCGCGGCGTACCAGTGCTGGGCGAGGCGACCGGTGAGTTCCGCGGCGGGGACGAGCGAGGCGTCGGCCTCCAACGCCTCGGCGTACTGTCGGTTGATCCGGGCCCGCTCACCCGGCACGAGGCTGTCGCTGACGGCCTCCCGCGCCAGCGAGTGGCGGAACCGGTACTCCGTGCCGCTCGGCTCGGCGACCAGGATCTGGGCGAGCGTGATCGCCCGCAGTCCTTCGATCAACTCGTCCTCGGCGAGGCCGGCCACGGCCCGCAGCAACGGGTAGCCGACCAGGCCGCCGCTCTGCGAGGCCACCTGGGCGATCCGCTGGCTCGTCTCCGGCAGCGCCTCCAACCGGGTCAGCAGTACGTCCCGCAGGTCGTCCAGCCGCATCCCCGCCCGTTCCCGGTGCAGCCGGGCCAGTTCCTCCACGAAGAACGCGTTTCCGTCGGAGCGGAGGAAGATCTCGTTGAGCATGGCCGGATCCGGCGGAGCGCCGAGGAGGCTGTCGAGCTGCCTGGTCACCTCGACCCGGTCGAACCGGGGCACGTCGATCCGGCGTACCGACCGCAGCCGGTCCATCTCGGCCAGGAAGGGGCGCAGTGGATGACGGCGGTGGATGTCGTCGGAGCGGTAGGTGGCGATGATCATGAGCCGGCCGCCGCAGGAGGTGCGCACCAGATACTCCAGCAGGTGGCGGGTTGAGGCGTCGGCCCAGTGCACGTCCTCGATGATCAGCACGAGCAGTCGCTGGGCGGCGAGCCGCGCCAGGATCCGGGCAATGAGCTCGAACAGCCGTGGCGCGTCGTCCTGGTGCCGGTCGGGCGTGCCCGCGGGCACGTCCAGGCCCGGCACGATCCGCGCGAGCAGCGCCTCCTGGCCCCGGCCCGCCGCGTCCACCTCGTCGGGCAGGCGCTGCCACAGCGAGCGTAGGGCCGCGGTGAACGGCGCGAAGGGAAAGGCATCGCCGCCGAGCTCGACGCATCCGCCGGCAATGGTCACGGCCCGCCCGGGATCGAGCGTACGGACGAACTCCTCCACCAGTCGGGTCTTGCCCACCCCCGCCTCGCCCCGCACGAGAACGGACCTGCTCTCGCCCCGCTCCGTGACCTCCGCCGCCCGCCGCAGCTCCGCCAACTCCGCCGTCCGGCCGACGAAAACGGAACTGACCGGGGCATTTTCCACGACCCAAGAATGGCATAGCCCAAAGCGACACGGTCCAGGAACAGTGTCGAAGTCCACTCCCCCGGAATCCCGCCCCGGATCCGGGTAACGCCGCCGCCGGATCGCGGTATGACCGGCGGGAAGCTCTCCTCGCTCTCGCCCGGCGCGTCTCCTGGGGATTATGTCCCGGCCGCCCTGCCGCTGCCGCGCGGAGCAGGGTGCCCTCCGTCACGGACAGCTGGGAATTCTTCCCGATGTCGGGATTCCGAATGCCGACGACGATCGATCAGGCGCCGGTTCACGAGCCCGTCGCCGGGGCTCTCTCCGCAAACCCAACTCCGGGTCACGAGCCGGCCGATTCTGAAGGAGGACCCACGTGTCTGACGACGTCAACATCGCCGTCATCTACTACTCGTCCACCGGCACGGTGCACCAGCTTGCCGAGGCCGTCGTCGCCGGTGCCGCCGAGGCCGGAGCCACCGTGCGACTGCTGCGGGTCGCCGAGCTCGCGCCCGAGGAGGTGGTCGCGAGCAGCGCGCCGTGGGCCGCCCACACGGCGGCGACCGCACACGTCCCGGTGGCCACGCCGGAGGACGTCCAGTGGGCCGACGGCATCGTGTTCGGGTCTCCCACCCGATTCGGAAACGTCGCCAGTCAGCTCAAGCAGTTCCTGGACACCCTCGGCGGACTGTGGGGCCGGGGAAGCCTGGCCGACAAGATCTACAGCGGGTTCACCTCCACGTCCCAACTGCACGGCGGTCAGGAATCCACCCTGCTGGCGCTCTACAACTCCGTGTACCACTTCGGCGGGATCGTGGTCCCGCCGGGCTTCGCGGACCCGATCAAGTTCGTCGACGGTAATCCCTACGGCACCTCGCACGTCGTCGGTGGCCAGGGGGAGATCCCGGTCGACGAGACCGCCCGGTCCGCCGGTGTCTTCCAGGGCAGGCGGGTCGCGGACGTCACCAGGGCGCTGAAGGCGGGGCGGCGCGCCTAGCAACCGCGGACAGGCGGCGATGCCGCCGGACGTCCCCGGCGTGGTCGCGTGGAACAGGTCCACGGCGATCGAGGAATTCGACAAGGGAGTCAGAGCAATGTCCGATTTTCCGACACACGACGGCCGGGTTGCCGTGGTCACCGGGGCCGGGCGGGGCATCGGTCAGGCCATAGCCCGGCGTCTCGGCGAGCGTGGCGCGACGATCGTCGCGATCGACCTGAAGCAGCCGGACGAGACGGTGAGCCAGCTCACCGGGAACGGCCGGACGGCGATCGGTCTGACCGCCGACGTCTCCGACCCGGAGCAGACCGCCGCGGCCGGCGCCGAGATCGCCCGCCGGTTCGGACGGGCCGACATCCTGGTCAACAACGCCGGCATCTTCCCGTTCTGGGACATCGAGGAGCTCGACTACGACAGGTGGCGGCGGGTGCTCGCGGTCAACCTCGACTCGCAGTTCCTGATGGTCAAGGCCGTCCTGCCGACGATGAAGAAGGGCGGTTGGGGCCGGATCGTGAACCTGACCTCGAACTCGATCGTGACCGCCGCTCCCGGCCTGTCGCACTACATGGCGAGCAAGATGGGCAACATCGGGTTCAGCCGGGGCCTGGCCAACGACCTCGCCCCGTTCGGCATCACCGTCAACGCGGTCGGCCCGACCCTGACCCTCACCCCGGGGGTACGCGAGGTCCACCCGCCGGAGCACCTCGAGGCGGCGGCCCAGGCCCAGGCGATCAAGCGCAACGGCCAGCCGGACGACGTGGTCGGCACGATCGCCTTCCTGACCAGCGACGACGCCGCGTTCGTCACCGGCCAGACGATCATGGCCGACGGCGGATACGCCCGCTGACCGCCCGCCGGGGCCCGAATCGGCAGTCCACATACGAGAAAAGAGATGGAAAACATGCGTAACGTCAAGCGCGCCGTGCTGGTCAAGCCGGGTTCGCCCCTGGAGATCTGGGAGCGTCCCACCCCGTCCGCGTCCAGCCGCGACGTCATCGTGTCCGTGCAGATGTCCGGAGTCTGCGGCACGGACCACCACCTCCAGTCCGGTGACATCGAACTTCCCAACCCGATGGTCCTCGGGCACGAGGCCATCGGCCGCATCGAGGAACTCGGCCCGGACATCACCACCGACAGCGCCGGCGAGCCGGTCGCGGTCGGCGACACCATCTACTGGCAGCCGGCGCAGCCGTGCTACCGCTGCTACTACTGCACCGTCCTCGAAGACGTGTCGATGTGCCCCAACCTGGTCACGTTCCAGCTGCACCAGCACGCCGACAAGCCGCCGGTGGGGACGTACACGCAGTACGCCTGGCTGCCGGACCGTACGGCGTTCTTCAAGGTTCCGGCGGACGTCCCGGCCGAGGCGCTCATCGCGTTCGGTTGCGCCATGCCCACGGTGCTGCACGCGCTCAACCGGCTGGGCGGCATCCGGTACGGGCAGAACGTCGTCGTGCAGGGATCCGGGCCGGTCGGCCTCGCCGCCACGCTCCTGGCGCACCTCGCCGGTGCCGGCACCGTCACGGTCCTCGGCGCCCCGCCGAACCGGCTCGCGATGGCCAGCAGGCTCGGGGCGACGAGCACGATCGACGTGACCAGCACCGACGAGCGCGACCGGGCGGCCGCGGTACGGGAGATCACGGACGGGCGCGGCGCCGACGTCATCATCGAGGCCGCCGGCAGGGTACCGGCGTTCACCGAGGGTCTGCCGCTCGTCGCTCCCGACGGTACGTACGTCATCATCGGCCTCTGGTCCGCGCCGGGCACGTCGCCGGTCGAGCCGCGCTATCTCAACAACCACAACATCAGCGTCATCGGCTCGGCGTACACGACGCCGCGGCACATGTACGACACCGTCCGGATCACCCGCGCGGCCCACCAGCGGTTCCCGCTCGCCGAGATGGTCACGCACCGCTTCTCGCTCGACCAGGCCCAGGACGCGATCGACGCCGTCGGGCGCGGCGAGCCGCTCAAGGCCGTGATCGTGCCGTAACGGCCGGAGCCGTCGCGCCGGTGGCGCGGCAGCCCGCTCGGCTACCCGGGCGCGACGTGTCGTCGCGCCCGGGCCGATCGCGTCGTGGGCGACGACGCCGAGGCGACCGGCGTGCCACCGCTGCCGGAGATGCCGGAGCTCTATCGCATCTGGTGGCACCTGTGCGACATCGCGATCGGGGCGAGCCGGATCCGCGCCCCGCACACCGGCGCCGAGAGCCGACGACGAGTCCTTCGACATCCTCCGCAACGTGCTCGACCACATCAGCACCCGCCCGGCGCCGACCCGATGATCAGGTAGCGTCCGGCCTGCTGGGGCCGGCCGGACGCTACCTGACATGTGCCGCCGGAGGGTGCTGCGTGGCGTCAGGCGGTCGGTTCGACGTAGACGGCGAGGGTGCGGGGCGGGACGGTGAGGGTGCCGGTGGAGGTGTCGAAGGACGCGGTCCGGAGTAGCGGGTCCGCCGAGGAGCGCAGCACCGGATGCAGCGCCACGTCCGCGCCGCGCAGCGCGGGGACCGTCTGGGTGGCCGCCGCCGGGGTGGCGTTGAAGACCACCGTCACCGAGCGCCAGCGCCGGTCGAGGCCGGTGCCGTCCAGCGTCATCGTCAGCACCCCGGGCGTCTCGGCCGCCCCGGAGAGCGGGAACGACACCCGGCGCTGCACCTGCGCCGCGTCGGCGAGGCCGAAGACCGGCGACGACGCGCGCACCCGCAGCAGTTCGCGGTAGCGCTCCTCGGCCAGCGCGATCGCCGCACAGTCCGGCACCAGCGCCGGGTCGGCCAGCAGCGGCCGGGCGTACGGCCACTTGTCAGCGTTGTCTTCCGCCGGTGGCAGGCCCGCCCCGAACCCGTTCCCCTGCGCGCAGTCCCAGCGGATCTGGTTGAACCAGTCGCCGCTGTTGTAGGAGTTGCGGTCCAGCGACTTCGAGCGCAGCCGCTCGCTGCCGGCGGTGACGAAACCGGTCCCCTGGCTCAGCACCGCGGCGCCCAGCGAGAGCACCTGCATCCGCGCCCGGTCCACCGCCGCCGTTTCGGCCGGCAGCTTGTAGGCCAGCGCGTCGTAGAGGATCTCGTTGTCGTGCGCGTCCACATAGCTGACGGCTTCGCCGGGTGCGGCGGTGTAGCCGGCCGGGGCGCCGTTGTAGTCGACGTCCGCCCCGGTCACCGTCTCCCCCGACGACGCGACGAAGCGATAGCCCGCGAGGTTGCCGGTCAGGCCCACCTTGATCTGGTCGTGCTGGTGCAGCAGCCGGGCCCGCTGCTCGGCGGGGGTGCCGTTCACCGGGTCGCCGTTCGGGTCGGTGAAGAGCCCGGAGCCGAAGCCCTGCCGCCGGGGGTTGGCGTCGAAGGGGCCGCCGCCGCGTACCGCGTCGCGCAGCCGGTCGTTGAAGGTGCCGATCCCGGTGCCGGCCATGTTCGCCTGGGTGGCCTGGACGAAGCGGACGTCGCCGGTCACCTCGCCGAAGTCCCAACCCTCGCCGTAGAGCAGGATCGCCCGCCCGTCGACACCGTCCCGGGCCACCGTCAGCCTGTCCAGTGCGGCCCGGACCGCCAGGATGTTGGCCTTCGGGTGGTGGCCCATCAGGTCGAACCGGAACCCGTCGACCTTGTATGCCTTCGCCCAGGTGACGACCGAGTCGACCACGAGCCTGCCCATCATGGCGTGCTCGGGGGCGGTGTTGGCGCAGCAGGTGGAGGTGGCGACCGCACCGTCGTCGAGCAGCCGGTGGTAGTAGCCGGGGACGACCTGGTCCAGCACCGACTTCGGGTCGGTGCCGGCGGCCGAGGTGTGGTTGTAGACCACGTCCAGCACCACCCGCAGCCCGGCCGCGTTCACCCCGGCGACCATCTGCCGGAACTCGACGGTCCGCCGGTCCGGGTCGACCGCGTAGCCGCCCTCCGGGACGGTGTAGTGCAGCGGGTCGTACCCCCAGTTGTAGCCGTCGGTGTCCCGGACCGCGCCGACGCACTCCTGCTGGCGCTCGGAGTCCGGTGGCAGCGCCGCCAGGTCGCAGGGCGGCTCGGCCTGGTCGGCCCGGCGCTCCGGGATGGTGGCGAAGTCGAAGGTCGGCAGCAGGTGCAGGTGGCTGACCCCGGCGGAGGCCAGCGACCGCAGGTGCCGCATCCCGGTGCTGGCCGGGTCGGTGAAGCCGAGGTAGGTCCCCCGGCGCTCCGCCGGCACCGACACGTCGGCGATCGAGAAGTCCCGGACCGAGACCTCCTGGATCTGGGTACGCGTCGGCGGCACCGCCGCCGGCTTGCGCAGCCCCGCCCAGCCGGCGGGGGCGAGGGCCGGGTCGGCCAGGTCGACGATCCGGCTGTGCGTGGAGTCGGCGGTCAGCGCCAGCGCGTACGGGTCGGTGACCGAGGCGGTGACGACCCGCTGGGCGGCCGGCTGCCAGACCTGTACCCGATAGCGGTAGTAGCGACCGAGCCAGCTCCGGTCACCGCGCACCGACCAGACGCCGGTGCGGTCGTCACGGCGCATCGCCACGATCCTCGGCGTCGCCGAGGGCGAGTCGGAGAGTTCGAGGGCGACGGTGCGGGCGGTCGGTGCCCAGACCGAGAGGGTGGGGCGTCCCCGCTCGACGGCCGGGCCGAGCCGGGCGGCGGTGGCCGGGGCGTAGAGGTCGTCGAGGACGCCGGGCAGCTGCACCCCGGTCGCGCCGAGCAGTGCTCCAACGTGGTCCCGCTCGGTCAGCACGAGCTGGCCGCGCAGCGCCGCCGGCACCCGCGCCAGGTCGCGCCGGTCCAGGTGCAGGGCGGTGTACTGCCACAGGTGCGGGAACCGCGCCCGCTGCGCCTCCGTCGGCCCGTCCGGCGCCGCCCGCAACGGCAGTTCGGCGTACGTGCCGACGAGCTCGCCGTCGACGACCGTCAAGCCGCCGGCCGGGGCGCTGACCAGGTCGTACCGCCGGCCGTCGGTCGGCTGCCCGGGTGGGCGGAGCACGGTGGTGCGGTCGATCCAGTGTGCCCGCTGCTTCGTGATGTCCAGGTCGGGCGCGGAGCTGCCGGTTGCCGGCAGCAGCCGGCCGGGGGTGCCGGCGAGCAGCCAGGTCTCCCGGCCGGCGCTGGCGAAGTCGAGGCGCTGGTCGTCGGGAAGGTCCTTGGTGTCGCCGTGGTGGACGATGTAGCTGAGCCCGGTCGCCCCGGCGGCCAGCGGCACCCGGAAGGTGATCCCGAACTCGTCCCGGCCGGCCGGCGGCAGCGGGTCGGCCCAGTCGGTCGGGGTGGCCGCACCGTCCCAGACGTGCAGCCCCCAGCCGTCGTAGTCGCCGTCCGCCCGGCGGTAGTGCAACACCGCCGTACCCTCGTCGACGGGTGGGTCAGGCTCCCCGGTGGCCGCCTGGCGGCTCGGATAGACGGTCGGGTCGCCCTGCTTGAGCCAGACCTCGCCGGTCTGCCGCACGTCGACGGTGCGGTCCGCCGGCACGTCCTTGTTGCCGGCGGCGTCCACCACCAGGAAGCCGACGCCGGCCGCGCCCGGCTTCAGCCTGACCCAGGCGAACCGGCCGTAGGAGTCCTCCCCGGCGAACGGCTGCCCGGTCGGCCACGGCGTCTGGTACGCCGGGTCGATGTCTCCCCAGGCGTGGAGCTGCCAGTCCGGATAGCCGCCGGCCGGCCGCTGGTAGTGCACCACCAGCCAGTCCCGGGCGTCCGCCCGGGGCGGCGTGCCCACCACCGCCGTCGACCTGGCCGTGGCGGTACGCCCGGACGAGTCCCGCACCACCGCCTTGTACTCGATCCGGGCGCCGCCCGGCAACCCGGCCAGGTCGTGGTACACCCGGTACGGCACCGACCCGCCCTGGTTGCGGGCCTGGCCGAGCAGCGTCCACGGGCCGCCGTCGACCCGGGCCGCGACCGTGACGGTGCCGAGCGGATCCCCGGTGACCTGGGCGACCACCCCGGCCCGGGTCGGCACGGCGGCGTCCGGCGCCGGGTCGGTGATCCGGACGGTGGGGCCGGTCGAGGGTCGGGCGATCGGGGCGGCGGCCCGGAGCACGACGGCGCCCAGCGGCGGCACGGTGATCGTCAGCCTGCCGTCCGGGCCGGCCGTGGCGGTGGCGTCCGTGCCGTAGACCCCGCCGAACCGGGACCCGGGCGACCAGGTGTCGACGGTGACGGTCCGGGTGCTCGGGGCGTTGTTGACGGCGGCGACGTACTCGACCCGGTCGGCGGGGGCGATCCGGGAGAAGGCGAAGACGCCGGGACCGTCGGCGGCATAGCGGGTGACCTGGATGCCGTCGCGCAGCGCCGGATGCGCCCGGCGGAGCGCGCCGAGCCCGGCGATCGTCCGGTAGAGCGGGTGGGTCGGGTCGTACTGGTCGACGGCGTGGCTGCGGTCGGTGCCGAGCAGGTCGTCGTCGAGGTAGTCCGGGGTGCGGGAGGCGAACATGTCCTGCCGGGCGTCCCTGTCGCCGCCCGGCCCGGTGAAGCCCTGCTCGTCACCGGAGTAGACGATCGGCTGTCCCCGGGTCAGGAACATCAGCTCGTGCGCGAGCTGGTCCCGACGCAGGTGGCTGGCGGGGTCGGTGTCGCCGTTCGCGATGAACGACCCGATCCGGCCCATGTCGTGGTTGCCGAGAAAGGTCGGCAGCCGGCCGGCGGAGGTGTCCCGGGCGGTGTAGAGGTCGTCGGCGGCGAAGCCGTCGGCCAGCGCCCTGGCCGAGCCGCCGCCGCTGGCCACGTAGCCCCGGGCCGCACTCTGGAAGGTGAAGTCGAGGGTGGCCGGCAGCCCGCCCCGGCGGACGTAGGTCGAGGTGACCTCGGGGTTGGCGTCGTAGACCTCGCCGAACATGAAGAAGTCCGGCTTGCCGGCCCGCTGTGCGGCGCGCTCGACCCCGGCCCGGAACTGCGGCCAGAACTCCAGGTTGACGTGCTTGGCGGTGTCCAGCCGGAAGCCGTCGACGCCGAGCCCGGTGACCCAGTCGGCGAAGATCTTCGTCATCCCCCGGACCACCTCGGGGCGCTCGGTCCAGAGGTCGTCGAGGCCGACGAAGTCACCGTACTCGCTGTTCTCGCCGACGAATGTCGAGTCGCCCCGGTTGTGGTACATGGTCGGGTCGTTCAGCCAGGCCGGCACCTTGACCCGCCGGTCCGCCGGGCTGGCGAAGGTCGGGGTGTAGGGGAAGGAGCCGGCGGCGTCGACCGCCGGGAAGTCGCGGCCGCCGTCGGCGTAGTTGCGGTCCTCGAAGGGCCGCCCCTGCGCGTCCCGGTACGGCCGGTCCGCCTTCTCCCGGTAGGAGGTCTCGCCTCCGGCGTATTGGATCACGTCGGCGGTGTGGTTGACGATGACGTCCAGATAGATCTTGATGCCCCGCCGGTGCGCCTCCCGGACCAGCCTCCGCAGCTCCTCGTTGGTGCCGAAGTGCGGGTCGACCCGGGTGAAGTCGGTGATCCAGTAGCCGTGGTAGCCGGCCGAGGCGTCCGCGCCGCTGCCCTGCACCGGGCGGTTGACGAAGACCGGGGCCAGCCAGATCGCGGTGGTGCCCAGCCCCTGGATGTAGTCCAGCCTGTCGAGCAGGCCGCGCAGGTCGCCGCCGTGGTAGAAGCCCTTGTCGGTCGGGTCGTGCCCGGTGCGCAGCCGGTCGCCGGTCAGCCCGCCGCGGTCGTTGCCCGGATCGCCGTTGGCGAACCGGTCCGGCAGCACGAAATAGAACTGTTCCGCCCGGCCGGTGTCGGCGGCGGCCGCGTCGAGCAGGTCACCGGGCGACGGCTCCGTCCTCCACTCTGCGGCGCCAGCGGCTGCCATCCGCCGCGCCACGTCACCGGCGGCCGGGCTCGCCGGCAGCGCCGCACCGGCCGCCGTGTGCCGCTCCGGTCCGGTGGGGACGGTGCCGCCGGCCAGGGCGGGCGTGAGGACGGCGGCGAGGACCAGCAGGACGGTACGCGGCACGGGCAGCGGCTTCATCGACGGCCTTCCTCGGGTCGCTGAACTGCCCGCACGCTAGTCCTTTGCGGAAAGTTTATGCAAGACCTTGCAGGACAAGCGTCCGCCATCCATCATCTTGCGCAAGACGCGGCGCCGACCGCCGGGAGACCGCCGAGCTGGCAGGACGGCCGGTCAGCGGATCTCGCAGGGCCGGCCGTTGACCGTGCAGCTGATCGGCCGCTCGCCGTTCCCCCACCGGTCGAGGTGGAACCGCAGCGGATCGGAGCGGTTGCCCTGCAGGGGTGCCCCGCTGCGGAAGACGTACCGGCTGCCGTCGCGGTCCACCGAGGGGCGGGGCGCACCCTCGACCCAGAAGGCGCGCAGGCCGTGCACCTCGGACCGGAATCGCAGCTCCACTCTCCACGATTGTGCCGAGCCGCCGTCGTTACGGATGAAGACCTCGGCGATGAACGAGTCGCGGTAGTCGGCGAGCACCCGGTAGCGACCGGTCAGCGGAGGCTGCGGCGGCGGCTTCGGCGCGGCGGTGGTCGACCGGGGCGGTGACGCGGTGGTCCGGGTGGGGGTGGCCCGGGACTCCTCCTCCTTGTCGCCGCCGCCCTGCCGGTCCGCGGCGGACGTCGGTTGGTGGGAACCGCTCGCCGACGATCTGGCCGGGCTCGGCGCGTCGTCGCCGGAGGCCGCCGAGGACGGCGTGGTGCCCGGCGCGAACGGCCAGGCCGGGTCGGGCGCGCCGGAGCTGTGCCGGGAGCCGCCGGTGAGGTATCCGGTGGTGAGGGCGAAGAGCACGATCATGACCAGGACGCCGGCCAGCACCACGACCCACGGCGCCGCCGGGAGCACCCGCGGGCGGGTCGGTTCGGGCGTGCTCACCGAGCCGGGATCCGGACCGGGATCTCGTTGCCGAGTCTCCGTCCGGCCAGCAGCCTCAGGTCGTCGCCGCTCCAGAACCGGCCGGGGTCGTACCAGTTGGGTCGGCGACCGGCCGGGAGCAGTCCCATCGCCTGGTAGGTGGCGGCGACCACCTCGGCGCAGTACGCCGTCTCCAGGGTGCTCTCGTTCGGGCGGCGGCGCGGCGCGGGCGTCCGGCCGCGCAGCCACCGCCAGGCGAGCTGGGCGGTGGACGGGAAGGGAGTTCCGTCCAGGCGGGCGATGGTACGCAGCACCCCGTTCTCCATCTCGTCGTCGGCCGGCGGTTCGAGTTGCCGCAACCAGGCGCGCTGACCGTACCGGACTCCCCAGACCCGGACCGCGTCACGCAGGTCGTGCAGCTGCACCCCCCGGTGGTGGCCGCCCGACCACATGTCGGGCAGCGACCGGCCGAGTTCGGCGTGCCACATTAACGGCGGCAGGTCCTCGATGACCACGGACATTCCGACATGGTTCACCGGGCTGTTCGTGGTCAACTGGATCGCCCGATCCGGCACACTGCGCCCCCGGAAGACCCAGACGTCGCCGGTACGGGTCAGCTCGACCGCCTCGTCGAGACCGAGCCCGCCGGCTGCGCCGAGCCCGCCGGTGCCGCTGGTCTCGCCGCGCTCCTCGGCCATGCACCCACCTCGGTCCGCCAGTCCGCCTGGGTCTGGCGACTACCCTAGGCGGATGCGGTGGTGGAAGGTAATCGGCGTGGCGAGTGTCGTCGGGGTGGCAGCCACCGGGGTGGTGCTGGCCCGTGCCGAGCGGCGCCGCCGGGCGTACACCCCGGAGCAGATCCGGGACCGGTTGCGGGAGCGGCACGCCGAGGCGATCGGCGCGGCCGAGACCGACGCCGCCCGGCCCGACGGCCCAAACAAATCCCAAACCTCACAGTAAGTACGGCCACCACCCCGCACGGTTGCGGGTTCCCGGACGAGTCACCATTATCGATGGATGGCGGCGCCTCGGCCGGACCCGGCACGGGTGGGTGGGGGTAGCGCCCCGGACCCACCCGAGGTCGTCGGTTTCGGCGCGCTCAACGTCGACTACATCGCGAGCGCGTCACGGCTCTCGCAGCGGATGGCGGAACGGATCACCGAATCCGTGGCGCGATTCGAGTGGAATCGCGAGGGCCCGGTAGACGAGGACGTCATCGACGAGGCGATCCAGCATCTCGGGGTCGCCTCGCTCGGATACTCCCTCGGCGGTTCGGCCTGGCTGACCATTTTCGCCCTGGCCCAGATGGGAGTCAGTCTCCGGCTCGGCTACGTCGGGGTGGTCGGCCGGGTGGAGGCACCCGGGCTGTCCTTCATCAGCCAGATGGACGAACTGAAGATCGACCATCGCTGGGTCAGCCAGCGACCGGACCGGGTCAGCGGGCTGTGTCTGTCCTACATCGACGACACCGACCGGGTCATGCTCACCCATCCTGGCGCGAACTTCGAGATGTGCGGCTTCATCCGGGAGAACATCGACGAACTGGCCGCATATCTCGCCGCCGCCCGCTATGTCCACGTCACGTCGTTTCTCGACGAGGAGACCCCGCCGCAGGTGCTGGCGGTGTTGACCCTGGCCAAGCGCATCAACCCGAAACTCTGCCTGAGTTTCGATCCGGGCTTCGACTGGGCCGAACATCCCAGCGCGGCAATCGAAGGGATTCTCCGTCTCACCGACCTGTTGTTCCTCAACTACCGCGAGTTCAAGGCCCTGGGTCGTTACGTGTACGGCGAGCCGGACGATCTCATCGCCAGCAAGACGCTGGCGCGCTGCGGGCCGGGGTGCACCGTATTCGTCACCAAGCGCTATGACGTGATCGAGGTCTTCCGGGCCGTGCCGGCGGGTGTACGCGCGTCCCGGTTCCAGTTGCAGCGGCCGGTACGGGAGACCGATCTCGAGGACGCGACCGGGGCCGGCGACGTGTTCGCGGCGGGCGTGCTCTCCGCGCTGGCGTCCCGGCGCCTCCAGATCGGGTTGGGGGCGTTCGTCGGGCTCAGCCTCGCCCGGCAGAAGGCGCGACACCGGACTCCGCTGGGCGACGATTCCGGAATGCCCGACCTCAGCAAGGGCTTCCTGCAGAAGACGGAGCGGCTGGGCAGGAGCCGACCCGGGCCACCCGGCGTCTTCATCGCGCACGACGACCATCCGCAGTGGAGGGTGGTACGCCGCTTCATCGAACAGGACTGCGGGCTCTCCACATACGAGTTGAGGTCGTCGGATGTCGACCAGCACAACCTGGCCGATCTGATGCGCCAGACGCTGGCCCGGTGCAGTTTCGCCGTCTGCCTGCTCAGCGCCGGGGGCGCCGACGGGGGTCGTGCTCCGGCCGACCAGAACATTGTTCACCAGGCCGGCATCTTCCAGGGGCGTTACGGCTTCGGGCGAGTCGCGATACTTGCCGAAGAGGGCTGCGATACGTTTTCGAACATCGCGGGCCTGATCCGTATGGACTTCCCTCCCGGCCGGATAACCAGCACGTTCCTCGAGCTGGAACGCATGTTGCGGCGCGAGGGCCTGATGCGGCGATGGGGTGGCAGACGTGACAGATTCTCCAATTCACATTGACGATTGTGCCGATGTTGAGGGTTTTACCCTTGATGTCGTCGGCGTTGGTGCACTGAATCTCGACTACCTGGTCAGTGTCCCACCGGCGGTCGGCTCGGGTCCGCCACGACCGCTGATGGAACGACTCTCCCGACTTGTGGAGCGGGACGGGCCGCCGATCGAGGCGGGCACGGAGCGGGCCGTCGACGCGGAGACCATCCACGCCGCGATCGAGACCGCCGGCTTCGCCCGTCCGGAGAACCCGCTCGGCGGCACGTCGTTCAGCCTCGGTGGATCGGCCTTCAACGCGATCTTCGCGATCGCGCAGACCCAGGTGGGGCTCCGGCTCGGGTATGTGGGGGTGGCGGGGCGGGTGCCGGTGATCGGGCTCTCCACCATGGCGCAGTTCGAGGCGCTCGGCATCGACCACCGCTTCGTCTTCCAGGACACCGAGCACCTCTGCGGCATCTGCCTCTCGCTCGCCGAGGACGGCGACCGGACCCTGCTGACCCACTCCGGCGCCAACGAGTTCCTCGCCGACCACCTGGACCGGGACTTCGGCCGGGTGGTCGCCTATCTGGCCAGCGCCCGCGTGGTGCATGTGACCTCCTTCCTGGACGACCGGACCCCGGGGCGACTGCTCCAGGTGCTGCGGGCGGTGAAGGAGACCGCCAGCGGCACGGCGATCTGCTTCGACCCGGGCCACGTCTGGAGCGCGTCACCCACCGACGAGATCGAGGCGCTGCTCGGACTGAGCGACTACCTGCTGGTCAACTACCGCGAGTTCCGGACGCTCGGCGGGCATGTCGAGGACGAGGCGGACGAGAGCGTCGCCGCACGGCTGGTCGCCAGGACCGCTGGCGGGCAGGGCGTGGTGGTGGTCAAGCTGCCCACCGGGATCTGGTCCCACCGGCGGGAGAACGGCAAGCTGGTGAGCGACTTCTACGCACAGGCGCAGGTGGCACCGGCGGAGATCAAGGATGCCACCGGAGCCGGGGACGTCTTCGCCGCCGGCCTGCTGATCGTGCTGACCAGCGACAGACTGCAGGTCGAGCTGGGCTCGTTGCTCGGGATGCGGCTGGCCCGGCACAAGCTGCGGCACGTCGGCAGCGCCGGTCACGCCCAGTTCGCCGAGGTGACCAAGGAGTTCATCCGCTCGCTGGCCGACGGGCGCCGGACGGCGGGGTTGCCCAACGGCGTCTTCATCGCGCACGGGGCGCACCCGGAGTGGCTGGCCGTGCAGCGCTTCATCGAGGAGCGGTTCGAGCTGCCGGTGTACTCGTTCGAGAGCGGGTCCTGGGGCGGACGCCAGGTGACCGAGGCCCTCGCCGACTATCTCGAACGGTGCGGGTTCGCGATCTGCGTCCTGACGGCGGAGGACTTCACCGGGGACGGCCGGCGGCTGGCCCGACACAACGTGGTGCACGAGGTCGGACTCTTCCAGGGGCGGCACGGCTTCGACCGGGTGATGGTTCTGGTCGAGGAGGGCTGCGACTTCGTGCCCCAGGCGGCCCAGCCGTACACGATCTCGTTTCCGCGCAACGGCATCAGCCGCACCTTCTACCAGCTCGACGAGATGATCCGGGCACAGGGTTCGGCTCCGTGGGACGCTGACACCCACCGGGCTCCGGCCCGGCGTCCGGGACGGGCTTGCGCTTATAGCAAGACGGACGTACGGTTTTGTTGGACAGGGACGCAGATTGGTAAGGGTTACCTGAGCCAGCAGCCCCGGTAGTGGGTAGGAAAGACTTGCTCAGGACTACGCCCGGGCACCCGCCGGTCGCCGGTCGGTGCCGCGCGACCGGTCGGCACGGACCGGGACGAAGACAGCGTGAAGGAGTACGACGTGGCGAGCCTCGACACCTTCGGTGCGAAGAGCCAGCTGCGCGTCGCAGACGCGAGCTACGAGATTTTCAAGATCAATACGGTACCCGGGCACGAACGCCTGCCGTACAGCCTGAAGATTCTGCTGGAGAACCTGCTCCGCACCGAGGACGGCGCGAACATCACCGCCGAGCACATCCGGCAGCTGGGCGACTGGGACCCGAACGCCGACCCCAGCGTGGAGATCCAGTTCACCCCGGCCCGGGTGCTGATGCAGGACTTCACCGGTGTGCCCTGCGTGGTCGACCTGGCCACCATGCGTGAGGCGGTCCGCGAACTCGGCGGCGACCCCACCAGGGTCAACCCGCTCGCGCCGGCCGAGCTGGTGATCGACCACTCGGTCATCGCCGACCTCTTCGGCCGCCAGGACGCCTTCACCCGCAACGTCGAGCTGGAGTACGGCCGCAACAGGGAGCGCTACCAGTTCCTCCGCTGGGGCCAGAACGCCTTCAACGAGTTCAAGGTCGTCCCGCCCGGCACCGGCATCGTGCACCAGGTCAACATCGAGTACCTGGCCCGCACGATCATGGAGCGCAACGGCCAGGCGTACCCGGACACCGTGGTCGGCACCGACTCGCACACCACCATGGTCAACGGGCTCGGCGTGCTCGGCTGGGGCGTCGGCGGCATCGAGGCCGAGGCCGCGATGCTCGGCCAGCCGGTCAGCATGCTCATCCCGCGCGTCGTCGGCTTCAAGCTGCACGGCGAGATGCCGGCCGGCACCACCGCCACCGACCTGGTGCTGACCATCACCGAGATGCTGCGCAAGCACGGCGTGGTCGGCAAGTTCGTCGAGTTCTACGGTCCCGGCGTCGGCGCGGTGCCGCTGGCCAACCGGGCCACCATCGGCAACATGTCACCGGAGTACGGCTCCACCGTCGCGATCTTCCCGATCGACGAGGAGACCGTCCGCTACCTGAGGCTGACCGGACGCAGCGAGCAGCAGGTGGCGCTCGTCGAGGCGTACGCCAGGGAACAGGGCATGTGGCACGACCCGGCCGCCGAGCCCGACTACAGCGAGCGGCTCGAGCTCGACCTCGGCAGCATCGAGCCGTCGCTGGCCGGCCCGAAGCGCCCGCAGGACCGGGTGCCGCTCGGCAACGCCAAGACGCTGTTCCGGTCCGCGCTCGTCGACTACGTCGGGGACGGCGCCGACGGCGCGCACGGCCCGGCCGACGAGGCGAGCGAGGAGTCCTTCCCGGCGAGCGACCCGCCGGCCAACGACACCAACGACCCGGCCGACGCGCCGCGCGACCTGGTCTCGGCGGCGACCGGGGCGAAGGGCCGGGCCAGCAACCCGATCCGGATCACCGGTGACGACGGCGTCGAATACGAGCTCGACCACGGCGCCGTGGTGATCGCCGCGATCACCTCCTGCACCAACACCTCCAACCCGCAGGTGATGATCGGCGCGGCCCTGCTGGCCCGCAACGCCGTCGACCGGGGGCTGTCCCGCAAGCCGTGGGTGAAGACCACCCTCGCCCCCGGCTCCAAGGTGGTGATGGACTACTACGAGCGGGCCGGCCTCACCCCCTACCTGGAGAAGCTCGGCTTCCACCTGGTCGGCTACGGCTGCACCACCTGCATCGGCAACTCCGGCCCGCTGCCCGAGGAGGTCTCGGCGGCGGTCAACGAGCACGACCTGTCGGTGGTCTCGGTGCTCAGCGGCAACCGGAACTTCGAGGGCCGGATCAATCCGGACGTCAAGATGAACTACCTGGCGTCCCCGCCGCTGGTGGTCGCGTACGCGCTCGCCGGCACGATGGACATCGACCTGGCCAACGAGCCGATCGACACCGGCGCTGACGGGCAGCCGGTCTACCTGCGGGACATCTGGCCCAGCACCGCCGAGATCGACGACGTGATCGCGAACGCGCTGCGCAGCGAGATGTTCACCAAGGACTACTCCGACGTCTTCGCCGGGGACGAGCAGTGGCGCTCGCTGCCCACCCCGGAGGGCGACACCTTCGCCTGGGACGCCGGGTCGACCTACGTCCGCAAGCCCCCGTACTTCGAGGGGATGGGGCGCCAGCCGGCGCCGGTCGCCGACATCGGTTCCGCCCGGGTACTGGCCAAGCTCGGTGACTCGGTCACCACCGACCACATCTCGCCGGCCGGCTCGATCAAGCCCGACTCCCCGGCCGGGAAATACCTGGCCGACCACGGCGTGGCCCGGCACGAGTTCAACTCGTACGGCTCGCGGCGCGGCAACCACGAGGTCATGATCCGGGGCACCTTCGCCAACATCCGGCTACGCAACCAACTCGTGCCGGGTGTCGAGGGTGGGTTCACCGTCAACCACCTGACCGGCGAGCAGACCTCGATCTACGACGCCTCGGTGGCGTACCAGGAGGCGGGCGTCCCGCTGGTGATCCTGGCCGGCACGGAATACGGCTCCGGCTCGTCCCGGGACTGGGCGGCGAAGGGCACCATGCTGCTCGGCGTCCGGGCGGTGATCGCCCAGTCCTACGAGCGGATCCACCGGTCGAACCTGATCGGGATGGGCGTGCTGCCGCTGCAGTACCCGGCCGGCAGCGACGCGGCATCGCTCGGGTTGACCGGCACCGAGACGTTCTCGATCAGCGGGGTGACCGCGCTCAACGAGGGCCGGATCCCGCGTACCGTCCGGGTCACCACCGACACCGGCGTCGAGTTCGACGCGGTGGTCCGGATCGACACCCCTGGCGAGGCCGACTACTACCGGCACGGCGGCATCCTGCAGTACGTGCTGCGCAAGATGCTCACCAGCTGAGCCCCGCACCCTCCGTTCCGATCCCGGGCCGGGCCGGTCGCCGAGCGGCACCGTCCCGGCCCGGTTCCGCGACCGCGGTGCCGTACCGTTGCACCATCCACCAGTGGAAAGACCGGGAGGAGCCGTCCATGGGGCACGATCTGGTCCGACCGACCGGCATGCCGGGGGCGTTCGCGTCCGCGCTGGCGGCCCACCCTGGCCGATCGCTGCTCACCTACCACGACGGCGCCACCGGGGAGCACACCGAACTCTCCGCCGAGGCGCTGGGGCAGTGGGTCGCCCGCACCGCGAACCTGCTGGTCCGGGGCTGCGGGCTGGGCGTCGGCGCCCGGGCGGCGGTGCTGTTGCCGCCACACTGGCAGACCGCCGCCGTCCTGCTCGGCACCTGGTCCGCCGGGGTGTCGGTGAGCTTTCACGGCGCGGCGACGGCCGGGCTGCCCCGACTCGGCCCCGGCGTCGAGGAGCCGTTCGACGTGACGTACGCCGCGCTGCCCCGGATCGACGACTGGCTCGACCAGGTGCCCGAGGCGCACCACCGGTTCGCGCTCGGTCTCGCCCGGGACGCCGCGCCGCTGCCCGAGCCGCCGGCCGGTTACCGGGACTACCTCACCGAGGTACGCCGGCACGACGCCGACCTGCGGCCGTACGTCCCGCTCCGGCCGGACGACGCGGCCAGTGTCGACGGCACCAGCTACGCGGACTGGGGCCGGCTGGCCCGGGAGCTGGCCGACCTCTTCGGGCTCCGCCCCGACGACCGGGTGCTGGTCGACGCGGCCGAGCACGAGCACCCGGTGAAGTGGCTGCTGGCACCGCTGGCGGCCGGTGCCTCGGTGGTGCTCTGCGCCAACCTCGACTCCCACGCGGTGCGGGAGCGCGGCGCGGCCGAACGGGTGACCCGGGTGCTGTGACCGGCACCGTGCTCACGGTGCGGTGGAGGTGTCCGGCAGCAGGCTGGTGGCGCCCGGCACGTACGGGTCGAGCAGGTGCGTGGCGAGCACGATCCGCTGCCACCGGCTCACCGGGGTCCCGCTCGAATCGGCGAGCCGGACCACCGCCCGCCAGTCCCGGGAGCAGCGGTCGCGGATCCGGGCGATCGCCGAGAGCAGTTCCCGGGCCGGTGCGTCCGGTCGGCCCTGCATGCGCGTCCGCGCCGCGTCGGCCAGCTCCTCGAGCGTGCGGTCGAGTTCGAGGTCGACGGCGGGGGTGGCCGCCTCCAACCGGTCGACCAGGGCGAACGCCTCGGACCGGCGGTCCGCGCCGGCCGAGGCGTCCAGGGTCCGCCGGTAGAGCGTGGCCCGGGTCTCGTGGTTGCAGAGCACTGCCAGCTCCCGCAGCAGGTCGGCCGGCTCGTCGGCGGCGTGCACCAGGTTGAGCTGGTAGTTGAAGCTGCCGACGTCGTGCCGGAGCTGGCCCGGGCGGCAGCGGACCGGGTCCGCCGGTCCCTTGGCCGCACTGAGCACCAGCGAGGCCGGTTGGGGTCGGCCGGGCAGGGCGAGCAGCAGGAGCAGGCACTCGCATGCCGTGACGTAGAGGTCGGCGGCGTCCCGCCGGTCCCGGCTGGCGGCGTTGAGGCCGTACTGCCAGAGTGCCCGTACGCCGTGCCGGTCGATCGTCACCGTCGCGGCCCAGACGATGCTGAAGCCGTACGCCAGCACCCAGCGCAGCGCCGGGCCGAGCCGGCGGCTGACGACGGCGTCCGGTTTCAGCAGCAGCAGTGCGTGGTCGTGACAGAACTCCTCGATCCGGCCACCACCGACGGCGACCAGGTCCTCGAAGCTCTCCCGGAAGTAGGTGTCGACCGCGTAGAGGGACCGCTTCCGGGGAAGCGTCGTCAGGAAGGCGGGAATCTCCTGGGCGCCGGGGGTGGCCATCGTGGATCACTCACGCAGTTCCGCGGCTCGGCGGCGAACCTCTCCCGGGCTGAGGATCTCACCGTCGAGCACCACGCCGACGAAGCTGTCCAGCGGGATGTGCTCGAAGACGGGCGCGCCGAGCCGGGCGAAGACGGGTTCCGGGACGAGCTTCAGCGCGGTGGTGACGATCAGGGTCGGCAGCCGCTCGGCCAGCTCCCGGGTGCCCCGGATGTTGAGTACGGTGCCCGGGCCGATCGCGTCGGCGCCGGCCAGCGCCACCACCGGCTCACCGGTGCGCATCGACTCCGGCAGCTGGGCCAGGATCTGCTTGACGATCGAGCTGCTCGGCGCGCACGTGACCGGGCCGCCGTGCTCGCCGACCCAGCCGAGCCCCGCCTTCACGGTCTTCTCCACCGCGTGGTCGAGCTCGGCCCGGATCCGGCGGAGCGACTCGGCCGGTTCGTCCGAGCGGACCGCGTTGGCGATGTGCCACATCGGCGCGTAGCCGGGCAGCTCGGCGGTCAGGAACTCCGTCGCATCGGCTGCCGCGGCGGGATCGTCGATCAGCTCCAGCAGGCCCTCGATCACCAGCCGGGCAACTCCGGTGGCCCCGGCCGTGGTGACCGTGACGGCCTCCCGGAGCGATGTCGGCAACGAAGCTTGGTCCATGATGCGGGCTCTTTCCGTTCCGGGTCTGGTCCCCTGAGGACAGGACTACCTACCCGGCATCGAGAATGCCCGATTGATGGGCTTCTCGGCACCGAGTTTGGTAGTTCATATCAAACGGACATGCCCATCGGAGTGAAATGACCAAATGGCAGCACCGGTCACCGCCCGGTGACGCGCGGTGCCGCCATGAGCCGACCGAGAGCGGGCACCCGCAGGGCGGGCCGACAGTGCGGTGCCCGCAGGGCGGGCCGACAGTACCGTGCGCCCGGGTGGGGCTGCGCGGGGGCGACGGAGACGGCGGACGGCCGGGACCCACCTCCCGGCCGTCCGCCCCGGCTGGCCACAACCTGACCGGTCACTCACGAGACCCGGTCAGGCGGGGGATCGGGTCAGCCGGAGTTCCTTCCGGTGCCGGCACCGGCCCGGAGCGAGGTGGGCGGTGGTGACCGGAGCAGGATGGTAAGGAAAGCGCTTTCCTAGAACCACCATAGGAACCGTCGAGAGCTGTGTCAACGACTACGTCCCGGCCCGGCGGTACGCCGGCACGTGCCGGCCGTCACCGGCGGATGGTGGGCGGCACGTGCGGCACTGTGCCAGGATCTTGGGCATGGACGACAGGACCATTCTGAGCCGGATCTCCGAGCTGGTCGACGAGGAGCACCGGCTCCGCACCCACGCCCAGCAGGTCGAGAACTCCACCGACGAGGACCGGACGCGGCTGCGGGACCTCGAGGAGTCGCTCGACCAGTGCTGGGATCTGCTCCGCCGCCGCCGGGCCGCCCGGCAGGCCGGCAACGACCCGGACACCACCGGCGTGCGCAGCGTGAACGAGGTCGAGAAATACCTCCAGTGACCGGTTGACCCCGGCTACCGCAGCCCCGCCTCCCGGAGCAGCTGCCCGGTCAGCGCGGCCGGGTCGACCAGGTCACCGGGAAGTCCTCGCGCCACGAACCAGTCCGCCACCACCCGTACGTCCCGGGCCAGGAACTCCGGCCCGCCCGGGTTGGCGACCACGTCCACGACCTGCGGCAGGTCGATCAGCACCAGCCGCTCCCCCTGCACCAGCAGGTTGTACGGCGACAGGTCGCCGTGCGCCAGCCCGGCCCGGGCCAGCACCACCAGCGCGTCCACGAGCTGGTCCCAGAGCCGGCGCAACAGCGTGGGACCGGGACGGAGCTGTGCCAGGCGCGGCGCCGCCTCTCCCTCGACCGGGTCACCGACGAATTCGAGCAGCAGCTCGGTGCCGATCAGTTGCACCGGATACGGCACCGCGATGCTGCCCAGCTCCCGCCCCACCTGCCAGAGCCGGGTCAGGGCGGCGAACTCGGCGGCCGCCCACTGTCCGGCGATCATCTGCCGGCCGAACGCGGTGCGCCCGGCCATCGCCCGGTTCTCCCGGGACCGGCGTACCCGGCGCCCTTCGAGATAGCCGGCGTCGCGGTGGAAGAGTCGGTGGTCCGGGTCGCGGTAACGCTTGGCGGCGAGCAGGCAACTCCGGTCGGTCTCCGGGACGGCCCGGCGGACCAGGTGCACGTCCGCCTCCTTACCGGTCTTGAGCACGCCCAGCTCGGTATCGGTGGCGGCGAGTTCGGTGACCAGCCACTCGGGGTGCGGCTCGGGCCCGTGCACCGCCTGGTCCCAGCTCGACCAGCGGTCACCGACCTCCGGAACGTCGGTGTCGGCGTTGGTGTCGAACGCGGGCGCCGTCGCGTGCCGCGTCCGTTTCAGAAACCGCGGCTCGTCGTCGTCGAACCGGCGGGCGGCACGGCGACCGCCACGGGGGTGGCGGGCCGAACCCGAACTGTCGTCGTGATCGTGTGACACGTGGTCGTGTGGCACTGGAGTATTCCTCTGGTCGAGTCGGAAGAAGACAGGCGAGAGCGCAGCGCGAAGACAGCCACAGCCATCCCTCCTTCCACTCGGCCGGGCGGACGCCCGGGAACGACTCCGTCGGCACATGCTCGCCAACCCCGCTTCCCGGCGTCAACCGAATAACCGCCGCCGGGTAACGGCCGCGGGCCACCGGCCGGAGATGCACGCAGAAGGGACCCGTCGGGGTGGGGACCCGGGGGACGGGGTGGGGAGAGCCGCTCAGGCGGCGAGCACCGTGGCGACGGCGGCGATCAGCCCGTCCACGGTCCTGGTCGGGGCGTACCGGCGCTCCATCCAGCGGCGGCCCCGATGCAGCCAGACGCTCGGCAGCCCCACCGCGGCCGCGCCGCCGATGTCCGCCTCCGGGCTGTCGCCCACCATCCATGCCCCGCGCAGCCGCATCCGGACCCGTTCGGCGGCGAGCGCGAAGATCCGGGGATTCGGCTTGCTGACCCCGACCTGCTCGGAGATCACCCAGTCCGCCAGATAGCGGTCCAGGCCGGTACGCCTGATCTTCATCTCCTGTAGCCGCTCGCTGCCGTTGGTGACCGCCACCGGCACCCAGCCGGCGTCGTCGGCGATCCGCAGTGCACAGGCGATCAGCGGGTCCAGCCGGGTGTACTCCACCACTCCCTCGTGCAGCGCCTCGACCAGATCGATGGAGGGGATCCGGAGCCGATAGCGGTCGCGGATCGCATCCGCCACGTCCCAGCGATTGGTCAGGCCGTCGGCATCCACCGACAGGAGCCAGTCGATGTCGCTCTCCGGTGCGCCGATCTCGTCCAGGAATCCCTGCGCCCAGGTCCGGAACGGCCCCGCCCGGTCGAGCAGAGTGTTGTCCAGATCAAGGAGCAACAGCGGCACTTGCGCACAGTACGGGACGCACCCGGTCGGACAACAGTCCCAGCATGTAAACAACCCGGGTTGTCCGGGCTGACAAGCAGTGGTCAACCGGTCAACAGTGTCCGTACGCCACCCTGGTCCGGCAGGCGGTCGACGAGCATCCGGTGCGCGTCGCGTACCCGATGGAGCTCGGCCGGGTCGAACCGCTCGACGACGACGGCCTCACCCGAGTCCGCGGCCCGGTGCAGTGTCCGCCCCTCCGGATCGTAGATCGCCGCACCGCCGTTGAACCGCCACGGCGGCGCCCCGCCGACGGCGTTGGCGAAGGCGACGTAGATGGTGTTGTCCAGTGCACGGGCCCGGTAGTAGAGGTCGCGGCGGTGTTCGGAGCCGACCAGGTAGCCGCTCGGGCAGAGGTAGCCGTGTGCCCCGTCGGCCGCGGCCGCCCGCGCGTGCTCCGGAAAACACGCGTCGTAGCAGACCCCGAGGCCGAGCCGCCAACCGTCGACCAGCAGCGTCGCGCCGCAGCGCCCCGGCGTGAACAACGCGTTCTCGTCCGGCCCCCAGAGATGCTGCTTGGCGTATCCGGCGCCGACCCGGCCGGCGGCCTCGACAAGCAACGACGAGCAGGTCCGCCGGCCGTCCGGATGGCGGACCGCCGCACCGATCACCACCACCACGCGGCGCTCCCGGGCCACCTCGCGCAGCGGATCGAGTCGGGGATCCGCGACCCGGCCCGCGCCGTCGGCGACCACGTCCGCACCGGCCGGATCGGCGGCCAGGGTCGGCGGATGGTAAGCCGGCAGGAAGAGCTCCGGCAGTACGACCACCCGGGCGCCGCTGGCGGCGGCCCGCTCGACGAGCCGGGCGGCCGAGCGGGCGTTGCCGGCCACGTCACCGGGGACCGGTCCGGCCTGGACCGCGGCGACGGAGAGCGGCGCCGCGGGCAGCCCGGCGGTGGGGTTGGTCACGGCCGCGATGATAGCGGCCCCCGGCCACCGCGCCGATCTTGCCAAAGCGCCACCGGGGAGGACAATCGGCGCGTGCCCGACGCCTTCTATCAGCCCACCGACGATCCCGGACGGTTCGTCGCCACCGGCTCCACCGAGGGGCCGTGGAGCAACGAGCTGCAACACGCGGGACCGCCGTGCGCGCTGCTGGTCCGAGCCGTGGAGCAGGTGCCCGGCTCCGTGGAGGGGCCGGCCCAGGTCGCCCGGCTGACGGTGGAGATCCTCGGCGGGGTGCCGGTCGGCGAGGTCACGGTCCGGGCCTCGCTGACCCGCCCCGGACGCTCGGTCGAGCTGGTCGAGGCCGACATGCACGCCGCCGGGCGCCCGGTGCTACGGGCCCGGGTCTGGCGGGTGCGGCGTACGCCGGTCGGGCTGCCCGCCGAGGCGCTCACCGACCCGGTCCCGCCACCGCCGCGGCCGGCGACCCCGTCCCGGTTCACCGAGCCGCGCTGGCAGGTCGGTTACCTGCGGGCGATCGACTGGCGGTTCGTCGACGGCCACTTCGAGCGGCCCGGCCCGGCGTCGGCCTGGGCGCGGCAGCGGATCCCGCTGGTGGCCGGGGAGGAACCGAGTCCGCTGCAGCGGGTCGCCCTGGTCGCCGACTCCGGCAACGGGCTGAGCCGGCTGCTGGACATGGAGCGGTGGTGGTTCATCAACACCGAGCTGACCGTGCACCTGCACCGGCAGCCGGTCGACGACTGGGTGCACGTGCAGGCCCACACCGTGCTGGACGAGCACGGCTCCGGTCTGGCCCGCACGGTGCTCTCCGACGTCACCGGCCCGCTCGGCCAGGGCGCCCAGGCCCTGATGGTGGGTCGCCGCCCCGGCTGAGCGGCTCCGGCCCAGCGGCTCCGGCCGAAGCGCGCCGGCTCAGTGGCCCCGGCTTGGCGGCCCGGGCCGAGCCGCGCGCGGTGGGGGAAACCCAAGACGTACGTACGGATTGCACAGCCGGTCGTCGCCTGGCACCATCGGGTGGTGCCCAGGGTAAGTCAGAACCAGCTCGATGCCCGCCGCCAGGAGATTCTCGGCGCGGCCCGGGCCTGCTTCGCCCGGCACGGTTACGAGGGCGCGACCGTACGCCGACTCGAAGAGGCGACCGGGCTTTCCCGGGGAGCCATCTTCCACCACTTCCGCGACAAGGACTCGCTCTTCCTCGCGGTCGCCGAGGACGACGCCGCCGCGATGGTCGCCACGGTGGCCCGCAACGGCCTGGTGCAGGTCATGCGCGACCTGCTGGCCGGCGCCGCCTCGCCGGACACCACCGGCTGGCTCGGCAGTCAACTCGAGGTGTCCCGGCGGCTGCGCACCGACCCGGCGTTCGCCAGGCGCTGGGCGGAGCGCTCGGCGAGCCTGGCCGAGGCCACCCGGGAGCGGCTGGCGCGGCAGCGGGACGCCGGAGTGCTGCGCGACGACGTGCCGATCGAGACGCTGGCCCGGTTCCTGGAGCTGGCCTACGACGGCCTGGTGCTGCAACTGGCGATGGCCCGCCCGGCCGGCGACCTCGGCCCGGTGCTCGACCTCGTCGAGGAGGCGGTCCGCCGGCCGGGCCGCTGACCCGGGCCGGGCCACTGACCTGCTCCGGCCACTGACCTGGGCCGGATCGCGGAGCTGGCGTGCCGGATCCACAATGGTGGTCCCGATCCGCACGGTTGGAGTGACCCGATGGACGTGTTGGTGGGAGCGAGAAGACCGGAACCCGACTACGGCGTGGGGATCGGCTGGCGACCGGAGATCGCCGGATTCGTGGCGGACCTGCCCGGCCTGCGGTTCGTCGAGGTGATCGCGGAGTCGATACCGGCGGCCGGACCACCGCCGGCCCTGGTCGAGCTGCGCCGGCGCGGCGTCGCGGTCGTACCGCACGGGGTGCGGCTCTCGCTCGGCGGTGCCGAGCCGGTCGAGCCGGCCCGGGTCCGGCAGTTCGCCCGGGCCGCCGAGCTGCTGGAGGCGCCGATGGCCAGCGAGCACATCGCGTTCGTCCGGGCCGGCGGGGTGGAGGCGGGACATCTGCTGCCGCTGCCGCGTACCCGGGAAGCCGTCGACGCGGTGGTCGGGAACGTTGCCCGGGTACGTGCCGAACTGGCCGTGCCGCTCGCCCTGGAGCCGATCGCCGCCATCTTCGACTGGCCGGACGACGATCTGGACGAGGCGGACTTCCTCACCGAGATCCTCGACCGCACCGACGCGCTGCTGCTGCTCGACGTCGCCAACGTGTACGCCAACGCCCGCAACCGGGGCAGCGATCCGCTCGACCTGCTCGACCGGCTGCCGCTGGAGCGGGTCGGCTACGTACACGTCGCGGGCGGGGCGGTCGACGACGGGATCTACCACGACACGCACTCCGATCCGGTGCCGCGGGAGGTGCTCGACCTGGTTGCCGAGGTCTCCGCCCGGCGCCGGCCACCCGCGCTGCTGTTGGAGCGCGACGGGCGCTATCCACCGGCCGCCACCCTGCACGCCGAGCTCGACGCGATCGCCACCGCCTCCGGCTATCCTCCGGTCACCCCGCGATGACCGGAGGCACGACCAGCGGGACGCGGTCCGGCGGAACCGGGCCAGGCGGAACCGGGCCAGGCGGAACCGGGCCAGGCGGAACCGGGCCAGGCGGAACCGAATTCGGTGGGACGCTGGCAGAGCGGCAGAGCGCGCTGGTGGCCGCACTGGTCGCGGGCGCGCCACTGCCGCCCGGCTTCGACGCCCGGCTGGCCGGCGTGACCCGCGCCGCGCTGCTGGGGAAGCGGGCCGGCGAGGTCGCCCGGCACTGGCCGCTGCTCGCCGCCGGCCTCGGCGCGCGCTGGCCCGGCGAGTTCGCGGGATGGGCGGCCGATCGCCCGACCGCGGGCTCGATCCGGGACGGCTGGGACCTGGCCCGGAGGCTCGCGGCCGAGGGCGGGCTGCCGGCTGCCGCCGCCGAGGAGCTGGCCGTCCGGGACGCGGCCTGGCGCTACGACGGCCGGAACGCGCCCCGGCGTCGCCGGCTGCCGGCGCTGCGCCGCACCGGGAACATCCTGGTGACGCAGATCGCCGGCCGGATCCGGATCTGGGTCCTGCCCTTCCCCTGGAAGGCGAAGATCGACTCCCCGCCGGCCACACCATAGAATTTCCTCCATGGACCTCGGACTCGCGGACCGGGTGTACGTGCTGACCGGCGCCTCGAAGGGACTCGGCTTCGCCACCGCTCGCGCCCTGGTGGCCGACGGCGCCCGGGTGGTGCTCTCGGCCCGGGATCCCGACCGGGTCACCGCGGCGGCGGAGCAGCTCGGCCGGGACGACCGGGTGATCGGACTCGCGGCCGACCTGGCCGACCCGGACACCTCGACACGGTTGGTCGAGACCGCCCTGGAGCACTTCGGTCAGCTCGACGGCGCGCTCGTCTCGGTCGGCGGACCGCCCCGGGGCACCGCCGCCCAGGCCACCGACGCACAGTGGCGCGCCTCCTTCGAGACCATCTTCCTCGGCACGGTCCGGACCGCCCGCACGATCGCGGCGGCGCTCCCGGACGGTGGCGCCATCGGCCTGGTGCTCTCCAACTCGGTCCGGGCGCCGATCCCGGGACTCGGCGTCTCCAACGGGCTGCGGCCGGGGCTGGCCGGGGTGGCCAAGGACATGGCCGACGAGTACGGCCCGCGCGGCGTGCGGGTGGTCAGCCTGCTGCCCGGCCGGCTCCTCACCGACCGCAACCACGAACTCCTCGCCGCCAGCGACGACCCGGAACGGGCCCGGGCCGAGATCGAGGCGGAGATCCCGCTGCGCAGGATGGGCGACCCGGAGGAGTTCGGCCGGGTGGCCGCGTTCGTGCTCTCCCCCGCCGCCAGCTACCTGACCGGCGTCGCCATCCCGGTCGACGGCGGGGCCCTACGCGGCATCTGAGGCTTCCGCCGATCCGCTCGCCCGTCGACCCGACCCACTGACCGGCTGACCCGCCGTTCGCGCCTTCGGTGGGCCCGCTGGTTCCCTCGTCGACCGGGATAGAGTTGCCAACCGTCGACACGTGGCGGTGGGCGACATCGACCTGCTGGCTCCGGCGGTTGCCGCCGCCGCTGCGCTCTGCCGTCCGATGACGGTCACGACGGTGGTACTGGTGGTGATATGGGCAGTCCGACGACGCCGACAGGGCTGGCGGCCCCGCGACCGCGCGGGTTCCGGCCGACCCCGGCCGAGGTCGCGGCGGCGGCCGACCGGCTGCTCTCCGACCTGATCGGCCCCGACCTCGACGTGCTCTTCTGCGGCATCAACCCGGGCCTCTACTCGGCGGCCACCGGGTGGCACTTCGCCCGCCCGGGCAACCGGTTCTGGCCGGCCCTGCATCGGGGCGGCTTCACCCCGCACCAGGTCGACCCGGCCGACCAGGCCGAGCTGCTCGGCTACGGTCTCGGCATCACCAACCTGGCACCCCGGGCCACTGCTCGGGCCGACGAACTGCGCCGGGACGAGCTCGCCGAGGGCGGCCGGCAACTGCTCCGCAAGGTCCGGCGCCACCGGCCGCGCTGGGTGGCGGTGCTCGGCGTTACCGCGTACCGGACGGCGTTCGTCCGGCCGTCGGCGGCGATCGGCCGACAGCCGGAGACGATCGGGAGTGCTCGGCTGTGGGTGCTGCCGAACCCGAGCGGGCTCAACGCCCACTTCACGGCGGCCGGACTCGCTGCCGAGTTCGCGGCGCTACGCGCGGCGGTCCTCGACGGCGGGAACGGCTCGGATCCCCGCCGGGGCGCCGGTCAGACCGGGTCGTAGTCCGGGCGGGGCATCGTGATCACCGGCTCCGCGCCCACCGCGTCGACGTACGGGGCCGGGGAGTCGGCGACCGCGAACTGCGTCCGGTACAGCTCGGCGTAGAGGCCGCCCGCGGCGACCAGCTCGTCGTGCCGGCCCTGCTCGACGATCCGTCCGTCGTCCAGCACCAGGATCTGGTCGGCCTCCCGTACGGTCGAGAGCCGGTGCGCGATCACCAGCGCGGTACGCCCGCTGAGCGCCACCGAGAGCGCCCGCTGCACCGCCGCCTCCGACTCGGAGTCGAGGTGTGCGGTGGCCTCGTCGAGGATGACGATCGACGGGGCCTTGAGCAGCAGCCGGGCGATGGCGAGGCGCTGCTTCTCACCACCGGAGAAGCGGTAGCCCCGCTCGCCGACGATCGTGTCGAGCCCGTCCGGCAGCCCTCTGACCAGGTCCTCCACCTGGGCACCGCGCAGGGCGGCCCAGAGTTCGTCGTCGGTCGCGTCCGGCTTGGCGTAGCGGAGGTTCTCGGCGATCGTCTCGTGGAACAGGTGGGAGTCCTGCGTCACCACCCCGATGGTGTCGCGCAGCGAATCCAGGGTGGCGTCCCGGACGTCGACGCCGCCGACCCGCACCGCACCCTCGGTCACGTCGTAGATCCGGGAAACCAGCATCGAGGTGGTGGACTTGCCGGCACCGGAGGGGCCGACCAGCGCCACCATCTGGCCCGGCTCGACGGTGAAGGAGACCCCGCGCAGTACCGGCTCGGAGGCCGTGCGGTCGAGTGTGGCCACGTCCTCCAGCGAGGCGAGCGACACCTCGGCGGCGGTCGGATAGCGGAACCGGACGTCGTCGAACTCCAGCCGCCCGGCACCGCGCGGGATGGCCACCGCGCCCGGTTTCTCGGCGATGGCCGGGCTGAGGTCGAGGACCTCGAAGACCCGGTCGAACGAGACGAGTGCGCTCATCACGTCCACCCGGACGTTCGAGAGCGCGGTCAGCGGACCGTAGAGGCGGGTGAGCAGCAGGGCGAGCGTCACGACCGTGCCGGCGCTGACGTCGCCACGAACGGCCAGCCAGCCGCCGAGGCCGTAGGTGAGGGCCTGGGCGAGCGAGGCCACCAGCAGCATGGCGACGAAGAAGGTGCGGGAGTACATCGCCGACTGGATGCCGATGTCGCGGACCCGTTCCGCCCGGTCGCCGAAGCGCCGCGCCTCCACGTCCGGCCGGCCGAAGAGCTTGACCAGCAGCGCCCCGGCCACCCCGAACCGCTCGGTCATGGTGGCGTTCATCTTGGCGTCGAGGTCGTACGACTCCCGGGTGATCTCCGCCAGCCGGTGACCGACCCGGCGGGCCGGGATGATGAAGATCGGCAGGAGCACCAGGGAGAGCACGGTGATCTGCCACGAGAGCGTCAGCATGACGGCCGCGGTGAGCACCAGCTGGATGATGTTGCTGACGACCCCGGAGAGGGTGCTGGTGAAGGCCCGCTGCGCGCCCGTCACGTCGTTGTTGAGCCGGCTGACCAGCGCGCCGGTCTGGGTACGGGTGAAGAACTGCAACGGCATCCGCTGGACGTGGTCGTAGACCCGGGTCCGCAGGTTGAGGATGATCCCCTCGCCGATCCGGGCCGAATACCAGCGCTGGGCCAGCGAGAGCAGCGCGTCGGCGACCGCGAGACCGGCGATGATCAGGGCCAGCCGGACGACCAGGCCGCCGGCGTCGGCACCGCCGCCTGAGATGGCGTTGATCACGTCACCGGCGAGGACCGGCGTGGCGACACCGATGATGGCGGCGAGGATGACGGTGACCAGGAACACCGCGATGTCCCGCCGGTAGGGTCGGGCGAACTCGACGACCCGCCGGACGCTGCGCCGGCTCACCCGATGCCCGGTCACCTCGTCGCGGTTACGCAACGAGCGCAGCATGCTCCAACCGCCCATGCTGGCACCGGCGCCCATCGGGTTCACCACCCGCAACCTCCCCGTCGTCCATGACGACTACGACAACCGGAGCGGCGGCCCGAATCTTCCCGATTGGCGCTCCCGGTCGTCCGGCCCTGCCCGCTGATCGCCCTGCCCGCTGATCGCCCTGCCGTTCAGCGGAGATCATCCGGCGGATGACGTGTCGTCGGCGTCCAGCCTATTCGCCGGCTCCGACAGGTTTCCCGCTCCCGGCCGCAGCGGAGTCTCCCACCCGCCGACGCCGACGGACATTCCTTCTCGCCGGCGCCGGCGGACATTCCTTCTCTCCGACGCCGACGGACGTTCCTTCTCTCCGACGCCGGCGGACGTTCCTTCTCTCCGACGCCGGCGGAGTGGGCCTACTCGCCGACGCCGGCCAGGTCGCGGAAGCGGCGGGTCTGCGCCTCGCGCTCGGCCCGCTGCTGGTCCGCCGGGGAACGGCCGGATGCCCCGGCCAGCAGGGCCTTGATCTCCACCACCGCGTCCCGGCTCCCGTTCAGGATCGCCGCGGCCAGGTCCTGGACCGCCGCATCGAGATCCGCCGGTGGCACGACCACGGTCGCCAGGCCGAGCCGCTCGGCCTCGGGGGCGTCGATCCGCCGGCCGGTCACGCAGATTTCCAGGGCCCGGGCGTAGCCGACCAGTTCCACCAGCCGCCCGGTGCCGGCGAGGTCGGGCACCAGGCCCAGGGTCACCTCGGCCATCGTGAAGGTGGCGTCCGTGGTCAGCACCCGGAGGTCACAGGCCAGCGCGAGCTGGAACCCGGCGCCGATGGCGTGCCCCTGGACCGCCGCGATGGAGATCAGGTCGGGACGGTGCAACCAGGTGAAGCCGGCCTGGAGGCCGGCGATCCGCTCGGCGCATTCCTCGGGGGGCAGCGCGGCCATCTCCGCCAGCGAGTCCCCGGCGCCGGAGCGTCCCGAGACCACGGAGAGGTCGAGCCCGGCGGAGAAGGCCCGACCCTCGCCCCGTACCACCACGATGCGTACGTCTCCCGGAAGCTCCCGGGAGAAGTCGTACATCGCCCGCCACATCTGCGGCGTCTGTGCGTTGAGTACGTCGGGCCGGCACAACGTCACTGTCGCGACCGGCCCGTCGCAATTCAGTCGTACGCCCGGGGTCACGAATGACTCCGCAGGCGTTCGGCTCCGGACCAGGCTGTTGAGCGGGTCACGCCTTCTTCCGACGACGAGCGCCGCCACGCTGACGAAGCTGTACACCAGACTCGGTGAGCACCCGGTGGATGAACCCGTAGGAACGGCCGGTCGAGGCCGCCAGGGCGCGGATGCTTTCGCCGGAGGTATACCGCTTGACCAGGTCCTTGGCGAGCGTCTGGCGCTCGGCTCCGACGATCCGGCGACCCTTCTCAGTGCTGGTGGCTGTGCCGGTGGCTGCCATGTTGATTCCTCACGTCCCAGACTGTGCGGTTCGATACGGTCCCACCTATTAGACCGCCTCGAACGATCATGCGCTAGATATCAACTCTTCGCCAACCGACACGCACAGCAGTGTCAGTTTCCCGATTGAGTGATTGCGCCAACGAGGCCGTCCACTCCCGGACGCCATGGGTTTCCACCCCGCCCCAACAGGGATTTCACGGCGCGGGGCCCTGCGGGCCCGCCCGGGCCATGCGGCCCACCGGCCCTCGGTTGAGTTTCCTTCCACCTCAGCCGAGTTCAGCTTCATCATTCGGCGAGTTTCGTTCCGTCGTCGTCAAGTTTCGGCTCTCGTCTCGCCGGGTTTCGGTGACCGCTCGATTCGGTCGGACGGGATTCGCAAAATGGTGTTCGACCGCTGAACTGTCACATGTATGAGACCAAGTCCGCAGCGAGGCACCGCAGCGGGCTCCTCCGCCGCGGCATCGTGATCCGAGACATTGTCAGGCGAGTTCCACGAGCTCGAGCAGGTCGTCGCTCCAGGCGTCCTCGTCGCCGTCGGGAAGCAGGATCGCCCGATCGGGCTTGAGCGCGAGCACCGCCCCCGGATCGTGGGTTACCAGCACGATCGCCCCGGGATAGCGGGCGATCGCGTCGAGCACCTGCTCCCGGCTCACCGGGTCGAGGTTGTTGGTCGGCTCGTCCAGCAGCAGCACGTTGGCGCCCGAGCAGACCAGGGTGGCCAGCGCGAGCCGGGTCTTCTCGCCGCCGGAGAGCACTCCGGCCGGCTTGTCGACGTCGTCACCGGAGAAGAGGAACGCCCCGAGGATCTTGCGCAGCTCGGTGTCCGACTGCTCGCTGGCGGCGCTGCGCATGTGGTCCAGCACGCTGCGCTCCACGTCGAGCGTCTCGTGCTCCTGCGCGTAGTAGCCCAGCCGCAGTCCGTGGCCGGGCCGGACCTCGCCGGTGTCCGGCTCCAGCAGCCCGCCGAGAATGCGCAGCAGGGTCGTCTTGCCGGCACCGTTGAGCCCGAGGATCGCCACCCGGGAGCCCCGGTCGACGGCGACGTTGACGTCGGTGAAGATCTCCAGGGAACCGTACGACTTGGAGAGCCCGGTGGCGGTCAGCGGTGTCTTGCCGCACGGCGCCGGGCTGGGGAACCTGACCTTTGCCACCTTGTCGGCGACCCGGGCATCCTCCAACCCGGAGAGGAGCTTCTCGGCCCGCCGGGCCATGTTCTGCGCGGCCACCGTCTTCGTCGCCTTGGCCCGCATCTTGTCGGCCTGGGCCATCAGCGCGCCGGCCTTCTTCTCGGCGTTGGCCCGTTCCCGGCGGCGGCGCCGCTCGTCGGTCTCCCGCTGCTCCAGGTATTTCTGCCAGCCGACGTTGTAGACGTCCACCACCGCGCGCGTCGCGTCGAGGAACCAGACCTTGTTGACCACGGCCTCCAGCAGCGAGGCGTCGTGACTGATCACGATGAGGCCGCCCTTGTGCGCGGCGAGGAAGCCGCGCAGCCAGGTGATCGAGTCGGCGTCGAGGTGGTTGGTGGGCTCGTCGAGCAGCAGGATCCCGCCGCCGCCCTCGGCGGCGTCCCGGAACAGGATCCGGGCCAGCTCGACGCGGCGGCGCTGGCCGCCGGAGAGGGTGCCGATGGTCTGTGCGAGGACCCGGTCCGGCAGGCCGAGGTTGGCGCAGATCCGGGCCGCCTCGGCCTCGGCGGCGTACCCGCCGAGCGAGGCGAACTGGTCCTCCAGGGCGCCGTACCGGCGGACCAGCCGGTCGTCCTCGGCGCTGTCCGCGAGCCGCTGCTCGATCTCCTTCATCTGGGCCATCAGCACGTCGAGGCCCCGGGCGGAGAGCACCCTGTCCCGGGCGGTGACCCCCAGGTCGCCGGTGCGCGGGTCCTGTGGCAGGTAGCCGACCGGGCTGCGCCGGTCGATCTGCCCGGCGTAGGGCTGGCCCTCGCCGGCCAGCACCTTCAGCGTGGTGGTCTTGCCGGCGCCGTTGCGGCCGACCAGGCCGATCCGGTCGCCGGGCTGGACCCGGAGCGTGGTGTCGGACAGCAGGATCCGGGCGCCGGCACGAAGCTCCAGACCGGTGGCAGTGATCATGTCGGAGAACTCGCTCTCGGGGTTGAAGGCTGACTCAGGGCACACGAACGAGCCGGCGGTCCACAGATCCGTCGGCTGCGGGGCGTTCAGCCTTCGCAGAGCAGCACGGTCCGATTGTACCGGGCGCCCCGACGCACCGGCGCCGGATTACCGATCAAGATCACCGGGTATCGACACCGGCGACATCGAGCGACGAGACAGACATCGAGCGACGAGACAGTCGGCGCCATACGGGCGACGAACAGACGGATACCCGGGGACGCCCGGCGACCAGGCGCTCGACCAGGGATTCGACGATCGGAGCGATCGGGGAACGGCATGGAACTCAACGACGACGCACGGATCGACACCAGCCAGATCGAGGACCGGCGGGGCTCTGGCGGCGGGCGGGCCGGGATCCCGATCCCGATCGGCGGTGGCCGGGGCGGGATCGTCGGCCTGGTCATCTTCGTCCTGATCACCCTGGTCGGCGGCGGTTTCGGCGTCAGCCAGCTCACCGGCGGCGACGGTGAACAGCAGGGCGACAACACCGCCCTGGAGCAGCGCTGTGCGGCGTCCGACGCGCTCCAGCAGCTCGACTGCCGCAACACGCTCTTCGTCAACTCCATCCAGGCGTACTGGGAGCGGGCCCTGCCGGAGCACTTCGACCGCCCCTACGAGGAGTCCGACACCGTCTTCTTCGAGCAGGCGGTCAGCAGCGGGTGCGGGCAGGCCGACTCGGGGGGCGGGCCGTTCTACTGCCCGCTCGACGACAAGATCTACATCGACCTGAGCTTCTACCGGGTACTCGCCGAACAGCTCGGCGCCCCGGGCGAGTTCGCCCAGCCCTATGTGCTGGCGCACGAGTACGGCCACCACGTGCAGGACCTGCTCGGCACCGAGCAGCGGGTACGCGACCAGCGGCAGGCCGAGCCCGGCGAGGCCAACCGGCTCTCGGTGCTGCTCGAACTCCAGGCGGACTGCTACGCCGGAGCCTGGGCCCGCAACGCCACCGGCACCGCCGACGATCGGGGTGTGAAGATCTTCACCAGCCTCACCGAGCAGGACATCCAGGAGGGCCTGGACACGGCGGCGGCGATCGGCGACGACGCGATCCAGCAGAAGTCCGGCGGCCGGATCGACGAGTCGCAGTTCACCCACGGCAGTTCAGCGGACCGGCAGAAGTGGTTCGGCACCGGCTACTCCAGCGGTGACCCGACCGACTGCGACACCTTCGGCGCCGCCCGCTGACCGCCGCCGCCCGCGGCCCGTCGCCCACGGCCCGCCGCCCGCTGACCGGACCCGCTGACCGCCGCGGCCCGCTGGCGACACCGGTCGACCCGGCGAGCCGTCAGGGGACGGGATCGCGGACCAGCACGCGTACCGTCCGGGCGGCGACAATCGCCTCGACCAGCACGGCGTGCCGGGGCTCGGGCACGTCCAGCAGGCGTTCGGCTCGCAGCGCCGCCACCGACGCCAGCCGGCGGTCGGCCAGGATCGCGTCCACCGCACGCCGGTCGCCGCCGGCCACCAGCGCGGCGAGCCGACCGGCCTCGGGCAGCAGCAACCGGACGGCCAGTTCCGCCCCGTCCGCGACGGCGGCCTTCGCCTGGTTCTCCCGACGACGGGCGAAGCGTTGCTGGGACCAGCCACCGGCGGCGGTGCGCCCCTGGACGTACCGGCTGTCCACCTTGGAGACGACGAGCCGGTCACCGTCGGCCACCCCGACCGCCACCGCTCCCTTGCGGGCCAGCAGCAGGCCCAGCCGCCGGGGTGCCGTGACGGCGGAGAGGAAGGCCGGCAGGTCGGTCGCGGCTGGCGCGCCCGGCGGCGGAGAGAGCACCGCGACGGTGCCGTCCGGTGCGCTGAGCCGGAGGCCCTCCGGTCCGGCGGTGACCTGCGGCGGCCCGCCGTGCCGCTCGGCAAAGCCGTCGAGCCAGCGGGTGAGCCGGGCCGGCGCCACGTCCACCCACCGGCCGCCACCGGCAGCGGGTCGGCTGTTCATCACGGAACGGTACGACACCGGGATCGGTCCGGCGGCACGACGGGTCGGCTCCGCACGACCGAACCGCCTACCCGGCCCGAACCGAGCAGCAGCACCCCGGTCGGCACGGAGCAGCAGCACCCCGGCCCGAGCCGAGCGGGCAGGCACCCCGGTCTCGGCTCGACGGCGGCAGTCCCGGACACGCTCGGCGGCAGCAGCGCGGCTCACCCCAGGAGCACCTTCAGGGCGAGCACCGTGATCAGCGCGCTGGAGGCGAGGGCGGTGCCCAGCCGGCCCCGGGGTCCGGAAAGCATCCGGCCGACCAGCGAGCCACCGGAGGCGATCAGCAGCTGCCAGCTCGCCGAGGCGGCGAACGCGGCGACGACGAAGAGCAGCTCGCCGCTTGCCGGCCACTCCTGCGCGGCCCGCCGGCCGAGCACCAGGGCGGCGAAGTAGAGGATCGTCATCGGGTTCAACAGGGTGAGCGCCAGCAGGCCGGCGTACGCCCGGGCCGGCGTGCCCAGGCTCCGGCCGGTCCTGGCCGCCCGCGCCGGATCCGCCCGGTGCCGCAGCGCGCTCCAGGCGCCCGCCCCGGCCAGCGCCAGCAGTACGCCGACGGCGATCCAGCGCAGCGCTCCGGCGACCGGCTCGACCAGCCCGGCCAGCGCGGCCCCGCCGAGCACGGCGATCCCCGCGTACAGGCCGTCGGCCGTGGCGACGCCGAGTGCGGCGGCCGCCCCGACCCGGATCGAGGTCCGAGCGGTCAACCCGAGCACGAGGATCGCGATGGCACCTACCGGTACGGCGACGCCGTACCCGGCGAGCAGGCCGGCGACGATGGCGTCGGTCATGACCGTGTCGGGGTGACCGTGGCCGGCCCGGTGCACCAGCGCTGTCGCCGGGTGGCCCGAACGGCCACGACGGCGGTTGCGACGGTCCACAGGGTAGGCGCGATCACGCGACGATTCTGGACCGGAACCGGCCGTTCCGCGACGGAATATCCGCGTGACGCGCGGGTGTGCGCCGGCCCACCGAGCCGATTCGAACCCATCTTTGCTGATCCAGGGCTATCTATCGACCACTCCGAGTGGTTACCATCCGGTAGCCGAAGGTCTCTCATGTTCGTCCGTACCGGCGGAAGGATTCCCGATGGCTCACCGTCCCCGTCGTCGCGCCGCCGCCGGGGTCGCGGTGCTCAGCGCGGCCGTGCTCGCGCTGACCGCCGCCCCCGCACCCGCCGCCCCACCCGCCAGCACCCGCACCGCCCACGCCAGCACGCTCACCGCCACCCTGACCGCCCACGCCGGCACGCTCACCGCCGCCTTCGCGGCCGGCGACCACTGCCTCGGTGAGTGCGCCGACATCCTGCCCCCCGGCCAGAACGGCAACGCCACCCTGGTGGAGATCCTCGCCAACCAGACGCTGGGCGTACTCCCCCGGCACGCCGGCGACCAGCTCGACCGCTACGCCCGCCTGGTCTACGGGTACGCGGGGCTGCGCGAGGAGCAGCTCGGCGAGTTCTTCAACGACGCGTCCTTCGGGGTGCCGCCCGGCCAGGCCGAACGCACCTACTCACCCCGCTCCGACGTCACCGTCGTCCGGGACCGGGCGACCGGCATCCCGCACGTCACCGGCACCACCCGGGCCGGCACCGTCTACGGCGCCGGATACGTCGGGGCGGAGGACCGGCTCTTCACCATGGACCTGCTCCGGCACGTCGGTCGGGGCACGCTCACCTCCTTCGCCGGCGGCGCACCGGGCAACCGGGCCCTGGAGCAGAGCGTCTGGCGGAACTCGCCGTATACGGACGCGGAGCTGGCGGCCCAGGTCGAGGCGCTGCGCGAGCGCGGGCCCCGGGGCGAACAGCTCTACGACGACGTCCGCGAGTACATCGCCGGGATCAACGCCTACATCCGGCACTGCATGGCCAACCGCAACTGTCCCGGCGAGTACGTCCTGGCCGGACACCTGGACGCGATCACCAACGAGGGCGGGCCGGAGCCGTTCGAGATGACCGACCTGATCGCGATCTCGGGTGTGATCGGCGGGTTGTTCGGCGGCGGTGGCGGCCACGAGATGCAGTCCGCGCTGGTCCGGATCGCCGCCCGGGCCCGCTACGGCCCGGTCGAGGGGGACCGGGTGTGGACGGCGTTCCGGATGCGGAACAACCCGGAAACGGTGTTGACCCTGCACGACGGGCAGAGCTTCCCGTACGGCGATGCCGACCCGGACGCGCCGAGCGTCGTGCTGCCGGACGCCGGCTCGGTCCGGGTCGAACCGGTCACCGAGAACCCGACCGGCTCGGCCCGGCGCTCCACCGGCGGAGCGTCCGAACTGGCCGCCGCGCTCTCCGGGCTGACCATCACCCCCAGGGGCATGTCCAATGCCGCCGTGATCTCCGGGGCGCACTCCGCCACCGGCCATCCGATCGCCGTCTTCGGCCCGCAGACCGGATACTTCGCGCCGCAACTGCTGATGATGCAGGAGTTGCAGGGGCCGGGGATCAGCGCCCGGGGCGCCGCCTTCGCCGGGGTCAACCTCTACGTGCTGCTCGGCCGGGGCCAGGATTATGCCTGGAGCGCCACCTCGGCCACCCAGGACATCACCGACACCTACGCCGTGCCGCTCTGCACGACCGACGGCAGCGCGCCGACGCTGGCCAGCGACCATTACCGGTACCGGGGCGAGTGCCTGCCGATGGAGGAGATCGCGCACGTCAACTCGTGGCGGCCGACATTGGCGGACGACACGGCGGCCGGCTCGTACACGCTTGTCGCCAGGCGCACGAAACTCGGGCTGGTGGCCTGGCGGGGCACCGTGGCCGGGGCGCCGCACGCCTTCACCCAGCTCCGCTCGACGTACCGGCACGAGGCCGACTCGGCGATCGGGTTCCAGATCTTCAACGACCCCGCCGCGATGGGCGACGCCGGCCGGTTCACCGCCGCGGCCGCCGAGATCGGGTACGCTTTCAACTGGTTCTACGTCAACTCGCGCCAGGCGGCGTACTACAACTCCGGGCTCAATCCGATCCGGGCCGCCGGCGCCAACCCTCATCTGCCGATGCGGGCCGAACCGGCGTACGAGTGGCAGGGCTTCGACCCGGAGACCAACAAAGCCGACTACCACCCGGCGTCGGCGCACCCGAACTCGGTCGACCAGGACTACTACGTGAGCTGGAACAACAAGCAGGCCGCCGACTACAGCGCGGCGGACGGCAACTTCAGCTTCGGCCCGGTGCACCGGGGCGACCTGCTGGACCGGCCGATCCGGGCGGCGATCGAGGCCGGGCAGAAGTTCGACCGCGCCTCGCTGACCGCCCTGGTGCAGCGGGCCGGCCTGACCGACCTGCGCGGGATCGAGGTGCTGGACGAGCTGCTCCGGGTGCTGGAGAGCCAACCGATCACCGACGCCGCCCTGGCCGGGATGGTCGACCGGCTCAGGGCATGGCGGCAGGTCGGGGCGCTGCGGGTGGAGACGGCGGAGGGCTCGGAGACCTACCAGCACGCCGAGGCGATCCGGATCTTCGACGCCTGGTGGCCGCTGCTGGTCCGGGGCCAGTTCGCCGGGCCGCTCGGCACCGACCTCTACGGCGCGCTGGTGAACGCGATGCAGATCAACGAGTCACCCTCCGGGCACCAGCAGGGCGACGCCTCGGACCTGCCCGGTTCGGCCGCCGCCGGCCAGACCCACAAGGGGTCGTCGTTCCAGCAGGGTTGGTGGGGCTATGTCGACGCCGACCTGCGGGCGGTGCTGGGCGAGCCGGTCTCCGGTGGGCTCGGCCGGACCTACTGCGGCGACGGAGACCTGGCGGCCTGCCGGCAGATCCTGCTGGACACGCTGCGCACCGCCGCCGGCACCCCGGCCGCCGAGGTCTACCCCGGTGACGAGTACTGCGCGGCCGGCGACCAGTGGTGCGCGGACGCCATCGTGCACTCCCCGCTCGGCGGCATCCGGCAGGACATCATCGCCTGGCAGAACCGGCCCACGTACCAGCAGGTGGTCTCCTTCCCGGCCGGACGCGGCGACGACCTGACGAACCTGGCCCTGGGCCGGCCGGTGAAGGCGTCGAGCACCCAGCTCGGCCGGCCGGCGGCCCGGGCGGTCGACGGCGACCTCGACACCCGTTGGGCGAGCTCCTGGTCGGACAACCAGTCGATCACCGTCGATCTCGGCGCCGTCCGGCAGGTGAGTCGGGTGGTGCTGCGCTGGGAGGCGGCGTACGCGCGGTCGTACCGGATCGAGGTCTCCACCGACGGCACCACCTGGCGCACCGTCTGGTCGACCACGGCCGGCGACGGCAACACCGACACCGTCGCCTTCCCGACAACCTCCGCCCACCACCTCCGCCTACACGCCCTCACCCGCGCCACCCCCTACGGCATCTCCCTCTGGGAACTCGAGGCATACCCGCACTGAGTTACCGCGTAGATCTTGACGATCTGTTGTCGTTCCCGCGACAACAGATCGTCAAGATCTCCTACTCATCGGGCCATGGGCGCCAGCCGGCGGCGGTGAGGGCGCGGCGGAGTTGCTCGGCGACCTCGGCGGGGCGGTGACGGATCTGAGCGGCGGAGAAGCGCAGCACCCGGTCGCCGTCGAGCCACACCTCGTTCTGCCGGCGCATGTCCGCCTCCCAGTGGCGTACGTCCATGTGGTGCGCACCGTCCACCTCCACGTGCAGCCGCCACCGCCGCCAGCACGCGTCCAGATAACGCATCCGACCGGCGGCATCCCGGCGCCGCTCCTGGAGGTCGGGCCGGGGCAGCCGGTAGCGGCGGCAGAGCCGGACGAAGTCGATCTCGGAGAGCGCCTCCGCGCCGCCCTGCGCGTCCCGGGCCGTCTCCAGCACCAACGCGCGGCGGCGTGCCCGGGGCAGCACCCCGGCCACCTCGACGATCTCCTCGGGGCGTACCAGGCGTTGCTGGCAACCTGCCGCGATCATCGACCGCGCCTCGTCGTCGCTGCGCGCCCAGCCGGCCGCGTCCACCAGGGAGCGGGCGGTACCGGTCCGGGTCGGACGTGCCGCCTGCACCTGATCCGGCGGCAGCGACCTGGTCCGGTGCACCCGCACTCCGGGCATCCCGGGCTCGAGCCGGCGGCGGGCGGTCGAGGTGCTGTGCCCGTCCGGAACGAGTACGTCGATCGGCTCCCGCCGGAAGCCCCGCAGCCCCGCCTCGGCCGCCGCGGTGAGGCCGGCCAGCACCGCGTCCGCGCCGACCGAGAGCACCGCCACCCAGAGCTGTTGTGGCCGGGTCAGCTCACCGGGATGCGCCACCAGTACGCCGCGACACCACCGCCGCCACCGCCCTGTCGCCAACAGGTGCCGCACCCTGCCCGGCGAGAGCGCCCGGCTGGCCTGCGCCCAGCTCACCACCTGCGACTGGTTGAACAGCAACCAGTCCAACTCGCTGTCGTCGTCCCCCGGCATCCGCACCCGGAAAGCTCAGCCGAGATCTTGACGATCTGTTGTCGCGGGAACGACAACAGATCGTCAAGATTCACGACATCCGCGAAGCGCCCAGCGCGGCGCGGGCGCGGCGCGGGCGCGGCGCCGCGCGGGCGCGGGCGCGGGCGCGGGGCGGGTGGGTCAGACGTTGAAGCCGAGGGTGCGGAGTTGGTCGCGGCCCTCGTCGGTGATCTTGTCGGGGCCCCACGGCGGCATCCAGACCCAGTTGATCCGGAGGTCGGAGACGATGCCGCCGCCCGGTCCGGTGGTCAGGGCCTGCCGGGCCTGGTCCTCGATCACGTCGGTCAGCGGGCAGGCCGCCGAGGTCAGCGTCATGTCCAGGGTCGCCACGTTCTCGTCGTCGACGTGGACGCCGTAGACCAGGCCCAGGTCGACCACGTTGATGCCGAGCTCGGGATCGACGACGTCCCTCATCGCCTCCTCGACGTCGGCGACCGCCGCCCTGCCGGCCGCACCGGCCGCCCCGGCCGCACCAGCCGACCCCGCCGCAGCGGCCGACCCCGCCGCACCGGCCGACCCCACTGCGCCGGTCGGCTCCACGGCACCGGCCGGCGGGGTCACCGCCGTCGACGCGGCCGTCGTGTCCTGATCGGTCATGCCGTCTTCACCTCGTTCCGCTCGTTACTCTCTCCGGCACCGGCCTCGACAACACCCATCCCGGCCCGGGCCGCGGCGTCCTTGAACGCCATCCACGGCAGCAGCGCGCACTTCACCCGGGCCGGATAGCGGGCCACCCCGGCGAACGCCACCGCGTCGCCGAGCAGTCCCTCGTCCGGGGTGACCTGCCCGCGCCCCGACATCAGCTCCACGAAGGCGGCGTGCACCTCGAACGCCTCGCTGCTCTCCCTGCCGGTGAGCAGCTCGTGCAGCACGCTCGCCGACGCCTGGCTGATCGAGCAACCCAGGCCGTCGTACGAGACGTCACTGAGAGTGTCGCCGTCCAGGGTGACCCGGACGGTCACCTCGTCCCCGCAGGTCGGGTTGACGTGGTGCGCCTCGGCGGCGTACGGCTCGCGCAGCCCGCGCCCGTGCGGATGCTTGTAGTGGTCCAGGATTATCTCCTGGTAGAGCTGGTCGACCTGCATCACCCGAACACCTTCCGTACCTGTTCCAGCCCCCGTACCAGGGCGTCGACCTCGCTGGTCGTGGTGTACAGGTAGAACGACGCGCGGGTTGTCGCCGGTACGCCGAACCGCACGCACACCGGTCGCGCACAGTGATGACCGACCCGCACCTCGACGCCCTCGGCGTCCAGGATCTGGCCCACGTCGTGCGGGTGGACGCCCTCCAGCGCGAACGAGATCGTCCCGCCCCGGCCGACCGGCAGCTCCGGGCCGAAGACCCGCAGCCCCGGAACCGTCCCGAGGGCGTCCAGCGCGTACGCGGTCAGTTCCCGCTCGTGCCACTGGATCGCCCGCATGTCGAGCCCGGTCAGGTAGTCCACCGCCGCGCCCAGCGCCACCGCCTCGGCGATCGGCGGTGTGCCCGCCTCGAACCGGGCCGGCGGCGGCGCGTACGTCGAGCCGGCCATGCTCACCGTCTCGATCATCGAACCACCGCCGAAGACCGGCGGCATCGCGGCGAGCAGCTCGGCCCGGCCCCAGAGCACCCCGATCCCGCTCGGCCCGCACATCTTGTGCCCGGTGAAGGCGATGAAGTCGGCGTCCAGGTCGACCACGTCGACCGGCAGGTGCGGCACCGACTGCGAGCAGTCGAGCAGCAGCAGCGCGCCGACCTGGCGGACCCGTTCGGTGATCCGGGCGGTGGCGTTGATCGTGCCGAGGATGTTGGACATGTGCACGATCGAGACGAGCCTGGTCCGCTCGTTGACCAGCTCGTCCAGCCCGGACTCGTCGAGCCGGCCGCCGTCGGTGACCGGGAACCAGCGCAGCGTGGCGCCGGTCCGCTCGCAGAGGAGCTGCCACGGCACGATGTTGGAGTGGTGCTCCATCTCGGAGATCACGATCTCGTCGCCGGGGCCGAGCCGGAACCGCGGGTCGCCGGCCGGGCCGCCGAGCGAGGCGTTGGAGAAGGCGTACGCCACCAGGTTGATCGCCTCGGTGGAGTTCTTGGTGAAGACCACCTCGTCGGCGCTGGGCGCGTTGACGAAGGCCGCCACCTTCGCCCGCGCGCCCTCGTACGCCTCGGTCGCCTCGGTGCCGACCGTGTGCACCGAGCGGGAGACGTTGCCGTTGTGCCGCTCGTAGTGCTCGCGCAGCGCGTCCAGCACCTGCCGGGGCTTCTGCGACGTGTTCGCGCTGTCGAGGTAGACCATCGGGTGGCCGTTGACCTCGCGCCCCAGGATCGGGAAGTCGGCGCGTACCGCCTCGACGTCGTAGCGCGGCACGTCGTCGTACTGTGGCATCCCCGGTGGGATCGCGATGGTGGTCATCTCGACGGTGCCCTTCCGGTCTCTCAGGCCCGGGCCACGCCGGCGCCGGCGACGTAGCGCTCGTAGCCCTCGGCCTCCAGCTTCTCGGCCAGCTCGGGGCCGCCCTCCTCGACGATCCGGCCGGCGACGAAGACGTGCACGAAGTCCGGCCTGATGTAGCGGAGGATCCGGGTGTAGTGGGTGATCAGCAGCAGGCCGGTCTCTCCGGTCTCGCGGACCCGGTTGACGCCCTCGCTGACGACGCGCAGCGCGTCGATGTCGAGGCCGGAGTCGGTCTCGTCGAGGATCGCCACCTTCGGCTTGAGCAGCTCGAGCTGGACGATCTCGTGCCGCTTCTTCTCGCCGCCGGAGAAGCCCTCGTTGACGTTGCGCTGGGCGAACGCCGGGTCCATCTGCAGCCGCTCCATCGCGCCGCGCAGCTCGCCGGCCCAGGTGCGCAGCTTCGGCGCCTCGCCGTCGATCGCGGTCTTCGCGGTACGCAGGAAGTTCGCCACCGACACGCCGGGCACCTCGACCGGGTACTGCATGGCGAGGAAGAGGCCGGCGCGGGCCCGCTCGTCCACGGCCATCGAGAGCACGTCGGCGCCGTCCAGCAGCACCTCGCCGCCGGTGATCTCGTATTTCGGGTGGCCGGCGATCGAGTACGCCAGGGTCGACTTGCCGGACCCGTTCGGGCCCATGATGGCGTGCGTCTCCCCCGCCCGCACGGTGAGGTCGACCCCGGCCAGGATCGGCTTCAGCTCGCCCTCGGGCAGCCGGACCGACACCTGCAGGTCACGGATCTCCAGAACGCTCATGGTGCGGCAACTCCATTGCTCGGTGTGAGACTCAGGTAGACGTCGCCGTCGCGGATCTCGACGGGGTAGACGGGTACGGGTTCGGTGGCGGGCAGCCCGGTCGGCTCGCCGGTACGCAGGTCGAAGCGGGAGCCGTGCAGCCAGCACTCCAGGGTGCAGCCGTCGATCTCGCCCTCGGAGAGCGGCACGGCGGCGTGCGAGCACTCGTCGTATACGGCGTAGAAGTTGCCGTCCTCCGCGTGTACGACGGCGACCTCGGTCCCCTCCACCTCGGCCTGGATCGCGGTGCCCTTCGGCACGTCCTCGGTCGAACAGATCCGGATCATCAGGCCCCGGCCCTCGTCAGCCCTGCTTCAGCATCGACCAGCCGCGCCTCGATCTGGTCGCCGAGCCGCTGCCGCAGCTCCTCGGCCGGGATCTTCTGCAACAGCTCGGCGAAGAAGCCGCGCACCACCAGCCGGCGCGCCTCCTCCTCCGGGATCCCCCGGGCCATCAGGTAGAAGAGCTGCTCGTCGTCGAAGCGCCCGGTCGCGCTGGCGTGCCCGGCGCCGGCCACCTCACCGGTCTCGATCTCCAGGTTGGGCACCGAGTCGGCGCGGGCGCCGTCGGTCAGCACCAGGTTGCGGTTGATCTCGTAGGTGTCGGTGCCGGTCGCCTCGGCCCGGATCAGCACGTCGCCGACCCAGACGGTGTGCGCGCTGGCGCCCTGGAGCGCGCCCCGGTAGCCGACGTAGCTGCGACAGTCCGGCACGCTGTGGTCGACCATCTGCCGGTGCTCCAGGTGCTGCCCGGCGTCGGCGAAGTAGAGGCCGTAGAGCTCGGCCTCGCCGCCCCGGCCGGTGTATTCCACGCTTGTGTACTGCCGGACCAGGTCGCCGCCGAGGCTCACCTGGATGTGCGTCACCTTGGCGTCCCGGCCGAGCCGGACCTTGAGGTGCTGGGCCTGGACGGCGTCCGGGGCCCAGTCGGCGACGGTGACCAGGGTCAGCTTCGCGCCCTCGTCGACGACCACCTCGACGTTGTCGGCCAGGGTGACCGAACCGGTCTGCTCCAGCACCAGCGTCACCTCGGCGAAGCGGCCGACGTCGACGAAGGTGTGCCCGAACGAGGCGCCGTCGGCACCCTGCCCGACCAGCCGGAGGGTCACCGGCTCGGCCGGCCGGGTCTCCGGGGCCACCGCGAGCACCACCGCCTCGCCGGTCCGGCCGTGGGCCAGCGCGCTGATCCGGTCGAACGGGGTCAGCACGCTACCGATCCGGGCGTCACCCTCGTGCACGCCGCCGAAGGTCACCCCGTCCGGCAGCGCGGTGACCTCGTAGCGCAGCCGCCCGGCGACCGGGGTGAACCTGTCGTCGGCGAGGCCGCGCAGCCGCTTCAGCGGGGTGAACCGCCACTCCTCCTCCATGCCGGTCAGGGCCGGGAAGTCGCGGACGTCGTACGAGCGGAGCGTCTGCGCCTTGGTCTGCGCGACCGGTACGGCGGGCGCCTGGCGCGCTCCGGGCGCCTCGGGCGCGAATGCTTCGGTAGTCATCTCTTCCTTGGCCTTGTCTGCGAGAGCCGGGGGGCGGGATCGGGCGTCGGCGTCAGCCGACCGCGCCCTCCATCTGCAGCTCGATCAGCCGGTTGAGCTCCAGGGCGTACTCCATCGGGAGTTCCTTGGCGATCGGCTCGATGAAGCCGCGCACGATCATCGCCATCGCCTCGTCCTCGGTCAGGCCCCGGCTCATCAGGTAGAAGAGCTGGTCCTCGCTGACCTTGGAGACGGTCGCCTCGTGCCCCATCGCCACGTCGTCCTCGCGGATGTCGACGTAGGGGTAGGTGTCCGACCGGGAGATGGTGTCGACAAGCAGCGCGTCGCACTTGACGGTGCTCCTGCTGTGGTGCGAGCCCTCCAGCACCTGGACCAGGCCCCGGTAGGAGGTCCGGCCACCGCCCCGGGCGATCGACTTGGAGACGATCGTGCTGGAGGTGTGCGGCGCGGCGTGCACCATCTTGGCGCCCGCGTCCTGGTGCTGGCCCTCGCCGGCCATCGCCACCGAGAGCACCTCGCCCTTGGCGTGCTCGCCGGTCATCCAGACCGCCGGGTATTTCATCGTCACCTTGGAGCCGATGTTGCCGTCGATCCACTCCATGGTCGCGCCCTCGTGGCAGACCGCCCGCTTGGTGACCAGGTTGTAGACGTTGTTCGACCAGTTCTGGATGGTGGTGTAGCGGCAGCGGGCGTTCTTCTTCACGACGATCTCGACGACCGCGCTGTGCAGCGAGTCGGAGGAGTAGATCGGCGCGGTGCAGCCCTCGACGTAGTGCACGTACGCGCCCTCGTCGACGATGATCAGCGTCCGCTCGAACTGCCCCATGTTCTCGGTGTTGATCCGGAAGTACGCCTGGAGCGGGATCTCCACGTGCACGCCCTTCGGCACGTAGATGAACGAGCCGCCGGACCAGACCGAGGTGTTCAGCGCGGCGAACTTGTTGTCACCGACCGGGATCACGGTGCCGAAGTATTCCTTGAAGAGGTCCTCGTGCTCCTTGAGCGCGGTGTCGGTGTCCAGGAAGACGACGCCCTGCTCCTCCAGGTCCTCGCGGATCTTGTGGTAGACCACCTCGGACTCGTACTGGGCGGCGACGCCGGCGATCAGCCGCTGCTTCTCGGCCTCCGGGATGCCCAGCTTGTCGTAGGTGTTCTTGATGTCCTGCGGGAGGTCGTCCCAGCTCGCGGCCTGCTTCTCGGTCGAGCGGACGAAGTATTTGATGTTGTCGAAGTCGATCCCGCCGAGGTCGGCGCCCCAGTTCGGCATCGGCTTGCGGCCGAAGAGCCGCAGCCCCTTGAGCCGCAGGTCGAGCATCCAGGCGGGCTCGTTCTTCTTGGCGGAGATGTCCCGGACCACCGCCTCGTTCAGGCCACGCTGGGCGGCGGCACCGGCGATGTCGGAGTCGGCCCAGCCGTACTCGTAACGGCCCAGGGCGGCGAGCTGCTCCTCCTGCGTCATGGGCTGGACGATCTGGTCGGTCATCTATCTGTCCTCACACTGCTGACGGAAGGTTTGGGCTGGGCCGGGATGTGCGTGGTGCACACCCCGTCGCCGTGGGCGATGGTGGCGAGGCGCTGCACGTGGGTGCCGATCAGGCGGGAGATGACCGCCGTCTCGGCCTCGCACAGCTGGGGAAACTCCGCGGCCACGTGGACCACCGGGCAGTGGTGCTGGCAGAGCTGGCCACCGGAGGCGATCGTGGACGCGTTGGCAGCGTAGCCCTCCGCGGTCAGCGCCCCGGCGAGCGCCTCGGCCCTGGCCAGCGGATCGTCGCCGGCATCCTCCAGGGCCGCCCGGCAGCGGGCCTCCAGCGACGCGACCTGTTCGGCGGCGAAGGCGTCGACCGCGTCCGGCCCGCCGTGCCGGAAGATCCAGCGGAGCGCGGCGGTGGCCATCCCGTCGTAGGTGTGCGTGCCGCAGCGCCGCCGGCCGGAGTCGGTGAGCCGGAAGATCCTGGCGGGCCGGCCACGGCCCCGCTGGCCGTGCACGACCTGGTCGCGGGCGACCACGTCGCCGTCGGCGAGCATCGCGTCGAGGTGCCGGCGGATCGCCGCCGGGCTGAGCCCCAGCTCCGCGCCGAGCTGTGCGGCGGTGGCCGCACCGTGCTCCAGCAGCAGCTGGGTCACCCGGTCCCGGGTCGGTCGGCCGTCCGGACCGGCGACCCCGGTGGGGACGGTCGCAGCGGCGGGCACGGCGGAGCGGGCGACCGGACCGGTCACCCGTTCCTGCTCCGAGTACGCCGCCAGGTTTTTCACTACGCCAACGTTACGTATTTCGTCCAAGATCCGCAAACCCGGGCCCCGGTGATCCGGACCACCGGACGGCGGATGCGCCGTCCAGCATGATCACATTTGCACGTACGATGGCCGGCGTGAGCCGATTCGGCGAATTTTCTGGCAAACCCACCCTATCGCGACTCGCCCTCGCCTCGGTGGTGGGCAACGTGCTGATCGTCGGGACCGGCGGGGCCGTCCGGCTGACCAAATCCGGGCTCGGCTGCCCGACCTGGCCCCGCTGCACCGACGAGTCGTACGTGACGACCGCCGAGATGGGCCTGCACGGGATGATCGAGTTCGGCAACCGGCTGCTCACCTTCGTGCTCGCCGCCGTGGTGATCGCCGGGGTGATCGCCGCCTGGCAGCAGCGCCCGGCCCGCCGAGGGCTCCGGCTGCTCAGCGTCGGCGCCGCGTTCGGCATCCCGGCGCAGGCGGTCATCGGCGGGATCACCGTGCTCACCGACCTGAACCCGTGGGTGGTCGGGCTGCACTTCCTCGCCTCGATGGCGGTGATCGCCGCCGCGTACGCGTTCTGGCGCCGGACCCTCGGGTCGGACGGGCCGGCCCAACCGACCGTGCCGACCCCGCTGCGTACGCTCGCCCGGCTCACCGCGGTGGTCACGGCGGCCGTGCTGGTGGTCGGCACCTGGGTGACCGGCAGCGGCCCGCACTCCGGCGACTCCGGCGCGGCCCGCAACGGCCTGGATCCGGAGAGCATCTCCCAGGTGCACGCCGACACCGTCTTCCTGCTGCTGGGCCTCTCGGTCGCGATCTGGTTCGCGTTCCGCGCGGTCTCCGCGCCACCGGCCGCGATCCGCGCCGCCGGCCTGCTGATCCTCGCCGAGCTCGGCCAGGGTGTGATCGGCTTCGTGCAGTACCTCACCGGCCTGCCGGTGGCGCTGGTCGGCGCGCACATGCTCGGCTCCTGCCTGGTCTGGCTCGCCGCTCTGGCGGTGCTCTGGTCGACCCGCGAACGCACCGCCGCCGCCACCCTCCCGCCCACCCCCACCGACACCCGCCAGCTGGAACGGGTGTAAGGAAGGGCCCCCGCTTATCGTTTTCTGTTGTAGCGGGGGCCCTTCCTAACCGTTCAGCCGAGCCGGGCGGCGATGGCGTCGGCGAACCGGCCCGGTGCGGCCGGGTCGTGGGCCAGGAAGAGGGAGGGCTCGGTGAGCTCCACCTCGACCAGCACCGGGGCGCCGTCCGGCCCGGGGATCAGGTCGACCCGGGCGTAGAGCGGGCGCGCCGTCCCGCCGGGCAGCGCCGCCAGCACCCGCCCGGCGACCGCGAGCTCGGCGTCGGCGGGCGTACGCGGGGCGATCTGCTCCGGCCGGAACAGCCCGTCGACACCGTGGTCCGGACCGACCAGCATCGGCCCCTTGCGGATCGCGTGACTGAACCGCAGTCCGTCGGGGCCGGACCGCAGTCCGTCCGGGCCGGCGACGAAGAGCAGGGCGGTCTCCCCGGCGGTGTCGACGGCGCTCAGATACGGCTGCACCATGACCCACCGGCCGGCCGCCTGGAGCCGCTTCACGTGTGCGGTGGCGAGTTCCCGGTGTTCGGCGTCGGCGAGGTCGTAACGGCCGGTGTCCAGGCTGCCCGCGCCGACGACGGGCTTGACGACGTACTCGCCGTGCCGCGCCGGGAGGCTCCAGTCCGCGTGGGGATCCAGCCAGTCGGTCGGCACCGTCGGCACCCCGACCCCGGCGAGCTCCCGCAGATAGCGCTTGTCGGTGTTCCAGCGCACCAGATCGGCGGGATTGGCCAGCCGGGGCACGCGCTCGGCCCAGGCGACGAACTCGGCCCGCCGGGGCGGGTAGTCCCAGGGCGAGCGGAGCATCGCCAGCCGGTAGCCGGCCCAGTCCACGGCCGGGTCGTCCCAGACGACCGCGTCGACCCGGATGCCGCGCTCGGCCAGCGGCGCCAGCAACAACCGGTCGTCGGGGTCGAGTCCGGGTAGTTCGGCACAGGTGATGAGAGCGACCCGGGGCTCGTCGCCCCGGGTCGCGCGGATGTTATCGGACAAAATTCATCAACGAGCCAGGGTACGCCGAGACATCGACCGCCATAGGTCGTGACTCGGACGCATCTGGTCCATCAGTTCCCGCTCCCATTCGTTCTCCACGGCGACCCCCGCCTTGGCGCAGGCCAGTCGCGCGACGTCCGTGCTGTCTGCGAACTGGTCAGCCCACGCGCCGTCCTCCCCCACCAGGACAATGCGCGCGCCCCGCTTGCCGACGTACTCGATGACCGCCTTCGCGCCGCCGTGACCGGCGGCAAACGACTGGATGCCGGCGACCAGACCGTTGGGGGTCTGACCCGCTACGGTCTGCTCGGCCGTCGGCGTCGTATCGGAACCATCTGCCATAACGCGAAGCCTAAGCAGACTTCTGCATGAACGAGGGGCAGCTACCGATAATTTGTGATGCCGATTACGGTGAGGTTTACCGAAAGGGCTGGCGGCCTTTGGGTGATTTTTCGGATATAGATGTGATCAATTCACAACCGATATTCACGTTATAGCTCGACAAACGGGATGAAGGGGATAAACGGTCACAAAGTGACCGCCGACCTCGGTCCTGCCGGGTACGCCATGCCGGTCAGAGCAGCGCGTCGACGGCGACCGCGACGAAGACCAGCGTCAGATACGTGATGGACCAGTGGAACAGCCGCATCGGCTTCACCCGCTCACCCCGACCGGCCCGCTGGCGCAACCGGTGCGCCTCGGCGACGAAGACCCCGCCCGTCACCAGAGCGGTGATCCCGTAGACCGGGCCCATGCCCAGCGGCCAGACCAGCACCGAGGCCAGCACCGTCAGCCAGGTGTAGACCACGATCTCCGCCGAGACCCGGCGGATCGACGCCACCACCGGCAGCATCGGGATGCCGGCCCGGGCGTAGTCGTCCCTGAACTTGATCGCCAGCGCGTAGAAGTGCGGCAGTTGCCAGAAGAAGACCACCGCGAAGAGTCCCCAGGCGGCCGGCGCCAGCGAACCGGTGACCGCCGCCCAGCCGATCAGCACCGGGGCCGAGCCGCAGATGCCGCCCCAGAAGGTGTTCTGCCAGGTGGTCCGCTTCAACCACATGGTGTAGACGAGGTCGTAGTAGACGATGGCGCCCAGGGTCAGGCCGGTGGCCAGCCAGTTGGTGAAGACCGCCATCAGGATCACCGAGACCGCCGCCAGGACCAGCCCGAAGACCAGCGCGTTGCGGGGGGCCACGGTGTGCGTGGGCAGCGGACGGCGCTTGGTCCGCTTCATCACCTGGTCGATGTCGCGGTCGATGTAGCAGTTCAGCGCGTTGGCGGCTCCCGCGGCCAGGGATCCGCCGACCAGGACCACCGCGACCAGCCCGAGCGGGGGCAGCCCGTCGGCGGCCAGCATCATCGTCGGCACCGTGGAGATCAGCAGCAGCTCGACGATCCGTGGCTTGGTCAGCGCGACGTAGGCCCGGACCCGGGCCGCGACGTCGCTACGCCGAGCCACCTCGCCCGGGGTCCCCGCAGCCGGGACACCGCCGGTCACGGGGCGCTCGGTGATCATGCTCACGGATTGCCACCTCCGGCGTCGGGCACAGACTGGTCGCTGCGGAAAACAGCTCGGGCCGGCGGATGGCCCGGAGCCAGCACGCCGACCGACAGCCTACGCGTCGTCGTTTTCGCTGCCCGGGCGACCCTTCTCCGGTGCGAACGATCACACTTCCGGCGAACCGCACCACCAGCCCCGAGGTGCGGAGGTACGGCGAGCGACGGACCTGTTCAGCTGCCGGACACCCGACCAGGCGAGGATCCAGACACCACCGGGGGATCCGGTGAACGTTTATGGACGCCGCACTAGGGTCATCAGTGAGGGTTCCGCCCATCCACGCCGAGGAGCACACGATCGTGGCCGACAGTCGACGCGAGCAGACCGCGCTGACCTGGTCCGATCTCGACCGGCGCGCCGACGGCACCGGCGAGTCGGCCGGCCCGGCGATCCAGGTGGGCGAGATCACCGGCGGACCACCGGCAACCAAGGGAGCGTTGCAGTCATGACGGACCGATTGGGCGAGTTGACCGCCGCAGGCGTGGCGGTCTGGCTCGACGACCTTTCCCGGGTACGGCTGAGTTCGGGCAACCTGGACCAGTTGCGCAGGGAGAAGCACCTCGTCGGGGTGACCACCAACCCGACCATCTTCGCCAAGGCGCTCAGCGACGCCGACGAATACAACTGGCAGCTACGGGACCTGGCCGTGCGCGGGGTCGACGTCGACGAGGCGGTACGCGCGCTCACCACGTACGACGTGCGGTGGGCCTGTGACGTGATGCGTCCGGCGTACGACGGCAGTGCCGGGGTGGACGGCCGGGTCTCGATCGAGGTGGACCCCCGGCTGGCGTACCGGAGCGAGCCGACGCTGGCCGAGGCGAAGGCGCTGTGGTGGCTGGTCGACCGGCCGAACCTCTTCATCAAGATCCCGGCGACCGAGGCGGGGCTGCCGGCCATCACCGCGACCCTGGCCGAGGGGATCAGCGTGAACGTCACCCTGATCTTCGGGCTGGACCGCTACTCGGCGGTGATGGAGGCGTTCCTGGCCGGCCTGGAGCAGGCGAAGGCGAACGGGCACGACCTGTCGACGATCGCCTCGGTCGCCTCCTTCTTCGTCTCCCGGGTCGACACCGAGGTCGACAAGCGGCTGGACAAGCTCGGCGCGGGCGGCCGGCCGGACCTGGCGGCGCTGAAGGGCAGGGCCGCGGTCGCCAACGCGCAACTGGCGTACGAGCGCTACTCCGAGGTCTTCTCCTCCGACCGGTGGCAGGCGCTCGCCGACGCCGGTGCCCACCCGCAGCGCCCGCTCTGGGCCTCCACCTCCACCAAGAACCCCGAATACCGCGACGTCATCTACGTCGAGGAGCTGATCGCGCCCGGCACCGTCAACACGATGCCGGAGCCGGTGATCGACGCCTACGCCGACCACGGCGAGACGCGGCCCGACACGGTCACCGGCGCCTACGCCGAGGCCCGCGAGGTCCTCGACGGGCTGACCGCCGCCGGCATCGACTTCGACGACGTCATCGCCACCCTGGAGCGGGAGGGCGTGGAGAAGTTCGAGGCCAGCTGGCTGGAGCTGCTGGACGGGGTACGCAAGTCGCTGGAGTCGGCCGCGGAGGGCTCCGGAAAGCCGAACCGGGCCGCCGAGGAGAACGCCGAGGCCGCCGGCCGGGCCGGAGGCAACGCATGAGCGACCGCAACCCCGAGGACCTGCTGGAGGGCGGCTGCGAGGCGGCGGCCGGGCTCGCCGTCCACGGTGCGGAGGCGGTCGACGCCACCGCACCGGCCTCGGCCCGGGCCGCGCTGCTGGCCGAGGACGTGCCGGCCCGGCTGGTCGCCAAGGACGCCACGCTCTGGGGTCCGGAGGCGCAGGACGAGGCGGCGATCCGGCTCGGCTGGGTGGACACCTTCCGGCGCAGCCGGGAGCTCCTCCCCCAGCTCGCCGAGCTCAGGGCCGAACTGGCCGACCTCGACCACGTGGTACTGGCCGGAATGGGTGGCTCCTCCCTGGCCCCCGAGGTGATCACCCGTACCCTCGGGAAGTCCCTGACCGTGCTCGACACCACGGATCCGGGGCAGGTCCGGTCGGCGATCGCCGACCGGCTGGACCGGACCGTGGTGGTGGTCTCCAGCAAGTCCGGCTCGACGGTGGAGACCGACAGCCACCGCCGGGCCTACTGGCAGGCGTTCCTCGACGCCGGGCTCAGCGAGGCCGAGGCCGGCCGGCGCTTCGTCATCGTCACCGACCCCGGCTCGCCGCTGGCGGAGACCGCCGCCGAGATGGGTGCCTTCGTGGTGTTGGCCGACCCGGACGTCGGTGGGCGCTACTCCGCGCTGACCGCGTTCGGGCTGGTGCCGTCGGCGCTGGCCGGCGTCGAGGTGGTCGAGCTGCTCGACCAGGCCGAGGAGCTGCTCGGCGCGCTCGGCGGCCCGCGGGACAACCCGGGGCTGGCGCTCGGCGCCGCGCTCGGCGCCGCCGCCACCACCGGCCGGGACAAGGTCGCGCTGGTCCCGGACGGCACCGGCATCGACGGTCTCGGCGACTGGGCCGAGCAGTTGATCGCCGAGTCCACCGGCAAGAACGGCATCGGCATCCTGCCGGTGGTGGTCGAGGACCCGGGCAGCCCGGGTGCGACCGGGCCGGACGTGCTGACCGTCACCTACGGCGGCGGGCTCGCCGCCGGTGCCGTGCCGGGCAACGGCGTCCGGCCCGACCTGGCGGTCAACGGCCCGCTCGGCGCGCAGTTCCTCGCTTGGGAGTACGCCACCGCGGTCGCCGGGGTGGTGCTCGGGATCGACCCGTTCAACCAGCCGAACGTGACCGAGTCCAAGGAGAACACCAACCGGCTGCTCGGCTCCGGGCTGCCGATCGAGTCGCCGACCTTCGTCGACGCCGGTGTCGAGGGGTACTGGTTCCCGGGCGGGCCGCAACAGGGCGACCCGCTCCCCGGCGATCTGGCCGGTGCGCTGCGGCTGCTGCTGGACGGGCTCGGCGGGGACGGCTACCTCGCCGTCATGGCCTACCTGGACCGGTTCGCCGACGCCAAGACCGCGCAGGTGCGCCCCGGTCTCGCCGCCGCCTCCGGCCGGCCGGTCACCTTCGGCTGGGGGCCCCGGTTCCTGCACTCGACCGGGCAGTACCACAAGGGCGGGCCGCAGCTCGGCTCGTACCTGCAGATCACCGGGGACGTGGCCGAGGACCTGCCGGTGCCCGGCAGGGCGTACTCCTTCGGGCAGTTGCAGGCGGCGCAGGCCGCGGGCGACCGCGAGGCCCTCGCCCAGCGCGGCCGGCCGGTGCTCCGGCTGCACCTGACCGACCGGGCCGCCGGAATTCCACACCTGCTCGACGCGGTACGGGGACTGCGGAGTTGACCACCACCGGGCATGCTGACAGTGACCGACTGAGCGAGGAGGGGGAGCCGTGAATCCGCTGCGCGACCCGCAGGACCGGCGGTTACCGCGGATCCCGGAGCCGTGCGCACTGGTGATCTTCGGCGTCACCGGGGACCTGGCCCGCAAGAAACTGCTGCCCGCCGTCTACGACCTGGCCAACCGAGGGCTGCTGCCCCCGGGTTTCGTGGTGCTCGGGTTCGCCCGTCGCGACTGGGGCGACGGCGACTTCGAGTCGATGGCCCGGGACGCGGCACAGGCACACGCCCGGACGCCCTGGCGGGAAGAGGTCTGGGGCCGGCTGGCCGGCAACATCAAGTTCGTCGGCGGCGCCTTCGACGACGACGCCGCCTTCGACAAGCTGGCCACCTGCCTGGACGAGCTGCGGGAGAGCCACGGCATCGGCGGCAACGCCGCGTTCTACTTCTCCATCCCGCCGGCCGCGTTTCCGACCGTGCTCAAGCAGCTCGCCCGGACCGGCATGGCCGACAACGACAAGTGCGGCGGCTGGCGGCGGGTGGTGGTGGAGAAGCCGTTCGGCCACGACCTGCCCTCGGCGAAGGCGCTCAACGACCTGGTCGACGACGTCTTCACCCGGGACGACGTCTTCCGGATCGACCACTACCTGGGCAAGGAGACCGTTCAGAACATCCTCGCCCTGCGCTTCGCCAACAGCCTCTTCGAGCCGCTCTGGAACTCCAAGTACGTCGACTCGGTGCAGATCACGATGGCCGAGGACGTCGGGATCGGCACCCGGGCCGGCTTCTACGACGCCACCGGCACCGCCCGGGACGTGCTCCAGAACCACCTGCTGCAACTGCTCGCCCTGGTGGCGATGGAGGAGCCGACCAGCTTCGACGCCAGCGAGATCCGGGCCGAGAAGCTGAAGGTGCTCCGCGCGATCACCCTGCCGAAGGACGTGCAGAGCGGCACGGTACGCGGGCAGTACCTGCCGGGCTGGGTGGCCGGCAAGCGTGCGGTCGGCTACCTCGACGAGGAGGGCGTGCCGGCCGACTCCACCACCGAGACCTACGTGGCGGTCCGGCTCGGCATCCAGAACCGGCGCTGGGCCGGGGTGCCGTTCTACATCCGGGCCGGCAAGCGGTTGCCGCGCCGGGTGACCGAGGTCGCCATCATGTTCAAGAAGGCGCCGCACCTGCCGTTCAACCCCGCCGACATGGAGATGCTCGGCAACAACCAGCTCGTCATCCGGGTCCAGCCGGACGAGGGCGTGGTGCTGAAGTTCGGCTCCAAGGTTCCGGGCACCACCATGGAGGTCCGGGACATCGCGATGGATTTCCAGTACGGCGAGGCCTTCACCGAGTCCAGCCCCGAGGCGTACGAGCGGCTGGTGCTCGACGTGCTGATCGGTGACCGGACGCTCTTCCCGGACGCCGCCGAGGTGGAGCAGAGCTGGCAGGTGATCGATCCGCTGGAGGATTCCTGGGAGGGCGTCCGGCCGGAGCCGTACCGGGCCGGCGAGTGGGGTCCACGGGCCGCGGACAAGCTGCTGGCCCGCGAGGGCCGGGCGTGGCGGCGGGCGTGACTCCCGGAGCACCGACAACGACAGCACCCCGGAGCACCACAACAACGACAGCACCCCGGAGCATCGCAACAACGACAGCAACCAGGAGGCACCGTTGATCGGCTTGTGGGACACCACCGGTAACGAGGTGGTGAAGGCCCTGGCCGCCGAGCGGCGCAGTGCGGGCGGCGTGGCCAGCGGGATGGCGCTGACGCTGATCGTCGTGGTGGACGAGGCCCGGGTCCGGGAGGCCGAGGCGGCGGTGACGATCGCCTCGGCCGCACACCCGTGCCGGATGGTGGTGGTGGTCCGCTCCGACATCGAGCGCGACCGCAACCGGCTCGACGCCGAGATCGTCGTCGGTGGCCGGCTCGGCCCCGGCGAGGCGGTGGTGACCCGGATGTACGGCCGGCTCGCCCTGCACGCCGAGTCGGTGGTGATGCCGCTGCTCGTACCCGACGTGCCGGTGGTGACCTGGTGGCACGGCGAGCCGCCGACCGAGATCGCCAACGACTTTCTCGGCGTGGTGGCTGACCGGCGGATCACCGACTGCGCGCAGGCGCCCGATCCGGTGGAGGCGCTGCGGCAGCGGGCCCGGGACTACGCGCCCGGCGACACCGACCTTGCCTGGACCCGGATCACCCCGTGGCGCACCCTGGTCGCCGGGGCGTTCGACACCACCGAGGGCAGCCAGGTCACCTCGGCGACGGTGGTGGCACCGCACACCGATCCGACCGCGGCGCTGATGATCGGCTGGCTCAGGTCCCGGCTGGGTCTGCACCCGCACTGGGAGCACACCAGTGAGTTTCCCCGGATGCGCGCGGTCGAGCTGAGCTGCGCCAACGGTGAGCAGGTCGTGCTGACCCGGGACGACAACCGGGCGACGTTCCGGCGTACCGGGCAGGCCGACCGGCAGCTTCCGCTGGTCCGCCGCCCGCTCGGTGACGAGCTCGCCGAGGAGCTGCGCAGGCTCGACCCCGACCAGATCTACGCCGAGGCGCTCGGCGCCGCCGCCGGGGTCGCCGGTCTGCAGGCCCGGCCGGCGCAGCGGGTGCACGTCTGGAAGGACCCGACGAAGCAGCCTCAGGGCGTCGCGTGACCGGGACCGCGGTGGTGGTGCACGCCGACCCGGAGCTGCTGGCGCAGGCGGTCGCGGCCCGACTGCTGGTCCGGCTGATCGACGCCCAGGCGGAGCGGGGGGAGGCAGGTGTCGTGCTGACCGGGGGCCGGATCGCCGCCGCCGTCTACCGGGCGGTCCGGGAGCTGCCGGCCCGGGACGCGGTCGACTGGTCCCGGGTCGACGTCTGGTGGGGCGACGAGCGCTTCCTCCCCGCCGGAGACCCGGACCGGAACGAGACCCAGGCCCGGGAGGCACTGCTCGACGCGCTGCCGCTGGCCCCGGAGCGGGTGCACCCGATGCCCGCCTCCGACGGCCCGGACGGCCCCGACCCCGAGGCGGCGGCGGCGCGCTACGCGGCCACCCTCGCCGCGGCGGCCGGGGCGGGCACGCCCACGCTGCCCTGTTTCGACGTGCTGATGCTCGGGGTGGGCGAGGACGGTCATGTCGCCTCGCTCTTTCCCGGGCATCCGGCCGGCGGCGAGAGCCGCCCGGTGAGCGCGGTCCGGGGCAGCCCCAAGCCGCCACCGGTGCGGATCACCCTGACCCGGCCGGCGATCAACCTCGCCGAGGAGGTCTGGCTGATCGCCAGCGGCACCGACAAGGCGCGAGCGGTCGGCATGGCGCTGCACGGCGCCGGGCCGGAGCAGGTGCCGGCGGCGGGTGTCGCGGGGGTGCGACGGACCCGGTGGCTGTTGGACCGGGCGGCGGCCGCCGAGGTGAAGCCGAGCTTCTAGGCCGGCTCAGGTGACGCCGGATTTCCAGGTGGGCGCGCCGCGGCGGCTCTAGATCGACTCGCCGCGGCGGCGGGCCCGGAGGGCGGCCAGCGCCTCGGCGAGCAGCGCCTCGCCGTCCGCCTCGCTGCGCCGCTCCTTCACGTACGCCAGATGCGACTTGTACGGCTCGGTCCGCGCCCGCCCCGGCGGGTTGTGCGCGTCCTGCCCGGCCGGCTGGCCGCAGTGCGGGCAGTCCCAGGTCTCCGGAATCTCGGCCTCGGCGGCCAGCAGGATCTTCAGCATGTGTCCCTTGCCGCACCAGTAGGTGACCGGGCGGCGGGGGGCGGGTTCGCATCGTTCGGTCGGGCGGGCCGGACCGGCACCGACCCGACTGCCACGGATGGCGCTGCCACTTGGCACGGCTCTTCGCTCCGTTCGTCAGAGGGGGGTCCCATCAGGGCATGACAAACTGCGCGCGGCCCACGTTAGCGGACCGCGCGCGGTTTGTACGCCCTGGTTCGTGGTGCACCCGAGGTTTGTCAGGTGGTCTCGGCGAGCCGCAGCCAGAGACCCAGCCCGACGATGCAGGCGAACCAGACAAGACCCACCAGAACGGTGTATCGGTCGAGGTTCTTCTCGGCCACCGAGGAGCCGGCCAGGCTGGAGCTGACCCCTCCGCCGAACATGCTGGACATGCCGCCGCCCTTGCCCCGGTGCAGCAGGATCAACAGGACGAGCAGCACGCTCGTGATCACCAGCAACACGATCAACGTGTATGCGAACCAGATCGGCATGGCAGGGGTCAGTCCTCTCAGCTACGCGGGGCCCGTCAAGGATAGCGACCTGTCAACGGGTGATGTGCTCCGGGAACCGGCAGATCTGCGCGAACTCCTCGGCGTCCAGGCTCGCCCCGCCGACCAGTGCGCCGTCGACGTCCGGTTGCGCCATGATCGCCGCGATGTTGGCCGCCTTCACCGAGCCGCCGTAGAGGATCCGGATCCCGTCGGCGGTCTCCTGGCCGTGCCGCTCGGCGAGGCGCTGCCGGATCGCCCCACAGACCTCCTGGGCGTTCTCCGGGGTCGCGGTCTTGCCGGTGCCGATCGCCCAGACCGGCTCGTACGCGACGACCACCTTCGCCACCTGCTCGGCGCTCAGCCCGGCCAGTGAGCCGTCGAGCTGGTCGCGGACGTACGCCACCTGGCCCTCCTGCTCGCGGATGTCCAGCCCTTCGCCGACGCAGAGGATCGGGGTCAGCTCGTTTGCCAGCGCCGCCTTGACCTTGGCGTTGACCAGCGCGTCGTCCTCGTGGTGGTAGGTCCGCCGCTCGGAGTGGCCGACCACCACGTAGCCGCAGCCCAGCGCGGTCAGCAGCGGGCCGGAGATGTCCCCGGTGTACGCCCCGCCCTGGTGCGGCGAGAGGTCCTGCGCGCCGTACCCGATCATCAGCTTGTCGCCGTCGACCGCCGTCTGCACGGTGCGCAGGTCGGTGTAGGGCGGCAGCACCACCGTCTCGACCTCGGTCAACTGCTTCTCGTTGAGGCTCGCGGCGAGCTTCTGGATCAGCAGGTTGGCGTCCCGGTGGTTGAGGTTCATCTTCCAGTTGCCGGCCATCAGCGGGCGGCGGGCGGGTGCGGGGGTGGCCACTACTGCTCCAGAGCGACGATGCCGGGGAGGGCCTTACCCTCCAGGTATTCCAGCGAGGCGCCCCCGCCGGTGGAGATGTGCCCGAACGACGACTCGTCCAGACCGAGCGCGCGGACCGCCGCGGCGGAGTCGCCGCCGCCGACCACGGTGAAGCCCTTCACCGTGGTGATCGACTCGGCGATCCCCCGGGTACCGGCGGCGAACGGGGCCAGCTCGAAGACGCCCATCGGGCCGTTCCAGAAGACCGTACGGGCGGTGCCGATCGCCTCGGCGAACTCGGAGACCGTCCGGGGGCCGATGTCCAGGCCGAGCCGGTCGGCCGGGATCGCGGTCACCGGCACCGTGTCGTACGCCGCCTCGGCGCTGAACTCGGTCGCCGCCACCACGTCCACCGGCAGTACGATCCGCCCCTCGCCCCGGGCCAGCAGGTCCCGGCAGGTGTCGAGCATCTCCTCCTCGAGCAGCGACTTCCCCACCTCGTGCCCCTGGGCGCGCAGGAAGGTGAAGCACATGCCGCCACCGATCAGCAGCTTGTCGACGGTCGGGAGCAGCGCCTCGATCACGGCGAGCTTGTCGGAGACCTTGGAGCCGCCGAGCACCACCACGTAGGGGCGGTCCGGCTCGTGCCGCAGCCGGGCCAGCACCTCCACCTCGCGCAGCACCAGCCGGCCGGCGACGTGCGGCAGCCGGGCCGGCACGTCGTGCACGCTGGCGTGCCTGCGGTGCACGGCGCCGAACGCGTCGTCGACGTACGCCTCCGCGAACGCGGCGAGCTGGTCGGCGAAGGCACCCCGCTCGGTCTCGTCCTTGCTGGTCTCGCCGGCGTTGAAGCGCAGGTTCTCCAGCAGTGCGACCTGCCCCGCGCCGAGTTGCTCGACCGCCTTGCGGGCCGACTCGCCGACCGTGTCGGTGGCGAAGGCCACCTCGGCGCCGAGCAGCTCACCGAGGCGGTCGGCGACCGGGGCGAGGCTGTATTTCGGGTCGGGCGCGCCCTTGGGGCGGCCCAGGTGCGAGCAGACCACCACGGCGGCCCCGGCGTCCCGCAGCGCGGTAAGCGTCGGCAGCACGGCCCGGATCCGGCCATCGTCCGTGATCTGCCCGGTCTCCTTGTCGAGGGGCACGTTCAGGTCGGCGCGCACCAGCACGCGCCGACCCGAGACCCCCTCGGCGAGCAGATCGTCGAGGTTGCGGATGCTCACAGCCCGGCACCGACCAGCTTGACCAGGTCGACGAGGCGGTTCGAGTAGCCCCACTCGTTGTCGTACCAGCCGACGACCTTGACCTGGTCGCCGATCACCTTGGTCAGGCCGGAGTCGAAGATGCAGGAGGCCGGGTCGGTGACGATGTCGCTGGAGACGATCTCGTCCTCGGTGTAGGTGAGGATGCCCTTCAGCGGGCCCTCGGCGGCGGCCTTCATCGCGGCGTTGACCTCCTCGACCGAGGTCTCCCGGCCGGCGGTGATCGTCAGGTCGGTGGCCGAGCCGGTCGGGATCGGCACCCGCAGCGCGAAGCCGTCGAGCTTGCCCTTGAGGTCGGGCAGGACCAGCCCGATCGCCTTGGCGGCACCGGTCGAGGTCGGCACGATGTTCAGCGCGGCGGCCCGGGCGCGGCGGAGGTCCTTGTGCGGGCCATCCTGGAGGTTCTGGTCCTGGGTGTACGCGTGGATGGTCGTCATCAGGCCGCGCTCGATCCCGAACGTGTCCTGCAGCACCTTGGCCATCGGCGCGAGGCAGTTGGTGGTGCAGGAGGCGTTGGAGATGATGCTGTGCTTGGCCGGGTCGTAGGACTGGTGGTTGACCCCCATCACGACCGTGACGTCCTCGTTCTTGGCCGGCGCCGAGATGATGACCTTCTTGGCGCCGCCGTCGATGTGTGCCTTCGCCTTGGTGGCGTCGGTGAAGAAGCCTGTCGACTCGATCACCACGTCGGCGCCGAGGTCGCCCCAGGGCAGCTTGCCCGGGTCCTTCTCGGCGAAGACCTTGATGCTGTGCCCACCGACGCTGATCTCGTCGGCGCTGGCCTTGACCTCCTGCGGCAGCCGGCCGAGGATGCTGTCGTACTTGACCAGGTGCGCCAGCGTGGCGTTGTCGGTCAGGTCGTTCGCGCCGACCACCTCGACGTCGGCGCCCGACGCGAGCACCGCGCGGAAGAAGTTGCGGCCGATCCGGCCGAATCCGTTGATGCCAACCCGGATGGTCACTGGGTCCATCTCCTCGTGTTCTGGTTCGCCGCCGACTGACCGTGCGGCGGCGAGGATGGGTGCGCCGACCGTTGGAGCCGGCCGCTGGATGTCACCCCGGCCGTCTCACCGCGAACCATGGGCGGTCAGCACGGCGGAGAAGGCCGGTCCCGGCCCCGTCGCCGTACGCTGCGACCTTATCCGAGCGCGCCGCCCCGCGTTGCGTCGGGGCACAATCCGGCCAATCGACTTCACCGGCGGGTGTGTGACGCCGCCCCGGCCCGGATCAGACCGCCAGCATGTCCGGGGTGACCGCCGCCTCGGTGTCCGGGATGCCCAGGTCACGGGCGCGCTTGTCGGCCAGCGCCAGCAGCCGGCGGATCCGGCCGGCGATGGCGTCCTTGGTCAGCGGCGGGTCGGCCAGCGCGCCCAGCTCCTCAAGGGACGCCTGCCGGTGCTCCAGCCGCAGCCGGCCGGCCGAGGTGAGGTGGTTGGGGGCGTCCTCGGCGAGGATCTCCAGGGCCCGGGTCACCCGGGCGGCGGCGGCGACCGCGGCCCGGGCGGAGCGGCGCAGGTTGGCGTCGTCGAAGTTGGCCAGCCGGTTGGCGGTGGCGCGCACCTCGCGGCGTACCCGGCGCTCCTCCCAGGAGAGCACGCTGGAGTGGGCACCGATCCGGGTGAGCAGTGCCGCGATCGCGTCGCCGTCCTTGACCACCACCCGGTCCACACCGCGCACCTCGCGGTATTTGGCGGTGATGCCGATCCGGCGGGCCGCGCCGACCAGGGCGAGTGCGGTCTCCGGGCCGGGGCAGGTGATTTCCAGCGCGCTGGAGCGGCCTGGCTCGGTCAGCGAGCCGTGCGCCATGAAGGCGCCCCGCCAGGCCGACACCGCGCAGCAGACGTTCGCCGAGACCACGTGCGGAGGCAGTCCGCGTACGGGCCGGCCACGCACGTCGAGCAGGCCGGTCTGCCGGGCCAGCGCCTCGCCGTCCTTGACCACCCGGACGATGTAGTGGCTGCCCTTGCGCAGCCCGCCGGAGGCGAGGACGTGGATCTCGCTCGAATATCCGTAGACCTCGGCGATCTCCCGGCGGAGCCGGCGGGCCACCGCGCCGGTGTCGAGCTCGGCCTCGACCACCACCCGGCCGGAGACGATGTGCAGTCCGCCCGCGAAGCGCAGCAGGGCGGCCATCTCCGCCCGCCGGCAGCAGGGCTTGGGCACGTCCACCCGGCTCAGCTCGTCCTTGACCGCAGCCGTCATCGCCATCTTGTCGTCACCTCGGAGGCCGGTCCCGGCGCGTGCCGGTGATTGCTGGGTGCTTCGTCGTCGTTCGTGGATACTCAACGGTGATTCGTAGGTGCTTAACGATCGGCGCCCAGGAGAGGCACCAGTGCGGCGCCGAGCGCTGCCGGATCGTGCTGGGGACCACCGTCCGGCACGGCCACCGGGGCGAGCACCAGCCGCGCACCCAGCGATTCTGCCGCACGGTGCACCGGTTCGGGGTCACCCACCGCCTTTCCGTCCGCCAGCACCATGTCCACGGTGAGGCCGGGCAGATACCAGCCGAGTGCCGCCAGGTGGTCGGCGAGGGAGAGGCCGAGCGTCTCCGCCTCGTTGGCGAGGTTGAGCGTGACCAGCCGGCGGGCCGGGCTGGCGACGATCGCGGCGGCCAGCTCCGGCACCAGCAGATGCGGGATCACGCTTGTGTACCAGCTCCCCGGTCCGAAGATCAGCCAGTCGGCCTCGCCCACCGCCGCCACCGCCTGCGGGCAGGCTGCCGGGTCCTCCGGGGTGAGCCGGACCAGCTCGACACGGCCGTCGGTGACCGCCACCGCGTGCTGGCCGCGCACGGTCTGCACCGCACTGGGCCGGCGCGGGTCGGCGCCGCGTACCCGGGCCTCGATGCCTACCGACTGGCAGGCCATCGGCAGCACCCGGCCGATCGCGCCGAGCATCGCGCCGGCGTGGTCGAGCGCGGCCACCGGGTCGCCGAGCAGCTCCATCAGCCCGCAGAGCACCAGGTTGCCGACGGCGTGCCCGGCCAGCGGGTCCGGCCGGGGGCCGCCACCGGCGAAGCGGTGCTGGAACAGCTCCGCGCTGCGCCGGGTGCCGGGTTCGTCGGCGGCCAGCGCGGCGAGCGCCTGCCGCAGGTCACCGGGGGGCAGGGCACCGCGCTCCAGCCGCAGCCGTCCGCTCGATCCACCGTCGTCGCCGACCGTCACCACCGCGGTGATTTCCAGGTCCAGCTCCGGCGCGCAGCGGCGCAGCGCGCGCAGCGACGCCGCCAGGCCGTGCCCGCCGCCGAACGCGACGACCCGGCGCCTCACTCGCGCCCCAGGTCGCGGTGGTGCGCGGTGGCGGCCAGCCGGGCCTGGCGCAGCCGGGCGGCGAGCTCCTCGGAGATCGCCACGCTGCGGTGTTTGCCGCCGGTGCAGCCCACCGCCACGGTCAGGTAGCGCTTGCCCTCCCGTTCGAAGCCGGGCGCCGTGGCGTTGATCAAGCGGGCGTACGTCTCGACGAAGGTCACCGCGCCGCGCTGGCCGAGCACGTACCGGCTGACGTCCTCGTCCCGACCGGTGTGCTCACGCAGCTCCGGCACCCAGTAGGGGTTGGGCAGGAAGCGGGCGTCGAGCACGAAGTCGGCGTCGGGCGGGAGGCCGTACTTGAAGCCGAAGGAGAGCACGGTGACCCGGAGCCGGCGGGCGTCCTCGCCGCCGAAAAGCTCCTCCACCCGGCTGCGGAGCTGGTTCACGTTCAGGTGCGAGGTGTCGATGATCACGTCGGCCTGGTCGCGGGCCTCCTCCAGCAGCCCACGCTCGACGGCGATGCCGTCGGCGAGCCGGCCGTCGCCCTGCAGCGGATGCGAGCGCCGGACGCTCTCGAAGCGGCGGATCAGCACCTCGTCGTCGGCGTCCACGAAGACCACCCGGGGCTGGAAGCCACGCTCCTTGAGCGCCCGGATCGCCCCGGCGAGGTCGGTGGAGAAGGCCCGGCTGCGCACGTCGAGCACCATCGCGGTCTTCCGGGCCGCCCCGCCGGCCTTGAAGGCCAGCTCGGCCATGTCGAGCATGAGCGCCTGGGGCAGGTTGTCCACCACGTAGAAGCCGACGTTCTCCAGGGCCCGGGCGACGGTGCTGCGCCCACCGCCGGAAACGCCGGTGACCACCACCAGGGTGGTGTCCGACCGGGTCGGTTCCGGCCCGGCCGGGACCTGCTCCGGGGCTGCCCCGTCCGGTGACGGTTGCGCCTCGTGGTCCCGCTCCGTCGGCGACCCGTCCGTCGCCACCCGCGTCTCGCTCATGTTTCCACCCCCCAGCCGCACCGCCTGCCGGATCGACGGTACGCGCCCGCGGGCGTGTACCCGAGGGTCGACCACCCGGCGAGGTTTGGAGACGTAATCTACCCGGCCGTCGGAATCTCCCGAGCCACCGGCCCGGCCCGGTCGCCGGAGACAGTTGCTAAAGAAATCTTTCTAGAGATAGCTTTAGGGTATGTCGTCCAGGCCCGAGGTCCGACTGACCGACGCCCGAGCCCTCCGGGGCTATGCGCACCCCCTCCGGCTGGCCCTGGTCGGGCTGCTGCGCCGGGAGGGTCCACTGACCGCCACCCAGGCCGCCGAGCGGCTCGACGAGAGCGTGCCGAGCTGCTCCTACCACCTGCGACAGCTCGCCAGGTACGGCCTGGCCGAGCGGGTCGAGGGTGCCGACGCCCGGGAGCGGCCATGGCGGGCGACCGCCCAGGTCACCTCCTGGGACGACCTATCCGACGACCCGGATGCCCGGGTGGCGGCCAACGAGCTCAACGCGATCATCCTGGACCACTACGTCGCACGGGCCCGGACCCACCTGGCGCGCCGGGCGGACGAGCCGGCGCAGTGGCGGGCCGTGCTCGGCTTCGGCGACGCCCTGGTGCACGTGACCGCCGCCGAGCTGGCCGAGCTCTCCCAGCGGATCGAGGCGCTGCTCGCCGAGTACGACGAGCGGCTGACCGACCCGGCGACCCGACCGGAGGGCTCGCGGCCGGTCGGCGTCATCCAGCTGCTGGTCCCCACCGATCCGCCACCACCGTCGGCCGCACGATGACCGGCGGCCCGCCGCGACCCGAGGCGACGCGATGACCGGCACACTGCCCCGGCCGGCGGCCGGGCGCACCCGGCGCTGGCTGCCCGAGCTGCTCCGTCAGGCACCGTTCCGGCGGTACTGGTCGGCGCAGACCGTGTCGCTCCTCGGCGACCAGATCTCCGCGATCGCCCTGCCCCTGTTGGCGGTGCTCGGCACCGGAGCCGGTCCGGCCGAGATGGGCTACCTGACCGCCGCCGCGCTGATCCCGAACCTGCTCTTCTCGCTGCTCCTCGGCGCCTGGGTCGACCGCTACCCGCACAAGCGGCGGGTGATGGTCCTCGCCGACCTCGGCCGGGCGGTGCTGCTGGCGGCCGTGCCGGTGGCGTACCTCGTCGGGGTGCTCTCCCTCGGGCAGCTCTACCTGGTCGCCTTCCTGACCGGCACCCTGGCCGTGCTCTTCGAGGTCGCGCACGGCGCGCTCTTCGTCTCGCTGGTGCCCCGGCGGGACTACGTCGACGCGAACGCGCTGACCAACGGCAGCCGGGCGATGTCGTACGTCGCCGGGCCGAGCGCGGGCGGGCTGCTGGTGCAGACCCTCAGCGCGCCGGTCGCGCTGCTCGCCGACGCGCTGTCGTACCTGGTCTCCGCGCTCTTCCTGGCCCGGGTCCGGCCGGTGCCGGCGCCGGAGCCGCCCCCGGCCGACGGCGGCGGGCTCGGCATCGGCCAGGGCCTCCGGTTCGTCGCCCGCTCCCGGATCCTCCGGGCGGTGCTGCTCGGCACCACCACGCTCAACCTCTTCAACTACATGTTCGCCGCGCTCTTCGTGCTCTACGTCAGCACGGAGCTGGGGCTCTCCCCCGGGCTGCTGGGCCTGGTGATCGGTGTCGGCTCGGTCGGTGCGCTGCTCGGCGCGGCGGTCACCGGCCGACTCGTCCGGCGGTTCGGCATCGGCCGGACCGCGCTGGTCGGCTTCGTGCTCTTCCCGGCCCCGCTGGTGCTGGTGCCGCTGGCCGGCGGGCCGACCCCGGTGGTCGTGGGCGCGCTCGTCGTCGCGGAGTTCCTCTCCGGGCTCGGCGTGATGGTGCTGGACATCACCGTCGGTTCGCTCCAGGTCGCGGTCACCCCGGAGCGGCTGCTGGCCCGGGTCACCGGCGCCAAGCGGACCGTCAACTACGGCATCCGGCCGATCGGCGCCGTCCTCGGCGGCAGCCTCGGCGCGGCGATCGGGGTGCGGCCCACGCTCTGGATCGCCACCGTCGGTGCGGTCGCCGGGCTGCTCTGGCTGCTGCCCACCCCGATCCCGGGGATGCGTGAGCTGCCCGAACCCGACACCTCCGCGGCCGCCTGACCGGCGGCGACACCCCTACGGTTGCCCGGGCCGGGGCCGGCAGACGCGCTGCACGAGGTCCCGCCACCCCTCCGTGAGCTGCCGTTCCGCGTGCCGGACCTCGGCCGCCGAGACGTAGAGCAGCAGGGGCCCGTCGAGAGCCGCGGTGAGCTGGATGGCGAGCAGGTCGAGATCGGCCGGGCCGAGGTCGATCCGGCCCAGGAGCATCCGGATGTGGGTCTGGGACATCGGGGTCTGCGCCCCGGCGGGGATGGGCTGGCGGCTGTCGAGCGCCGCGCGGGCGATCTCGTGGTACTCCAGCATGAATCGGATCCGCGCCCGGCCGTACGCGATCAGGCGGTCGAGCGGGGCGGCGCCCGGACCCAGCGGCGGCGGCCCGGCGAGCACCTCCGCCTGGAAGGCGCGTTCGCCGTCGTCCAGCAGTGCCTGGAAGACGCCGGCCCGGGTGCCGAACCGGCGGAACACCGTGCCCTTGCCGAGCCCGGAGCGCTCGGCCAGGGAGTCCATGGTCAGCCGGTCGGCACCCTCGGCGAGCATCTCGCGGGCGGTGGCGAGCAGATGCTGCCGGTTGCGCGCCGCGTCGGCACGTTCCGGGCGTGGTGTGCCCCACGACACGTCGACCCTTCGCACCGCCTCACCCTACCGACGGAAATATAAGCGGGGTAAAGTCCGCTTATGCCTGTCGGAGTTCGACTCCGCAGGCGCGATCCGGCGTCGCGGACCGCCATCCGTCACGCACAACCCAGAGCAACCAGGAGAGTCCCCGTGACCACGACCGATCCTTCGAAGCGCTTCACCACCCTGCCCGACGACGCGACGCTCTCCGCGACGGTTGTCGCACTGGAGGAGCACGGGTTCAGCGTCGAGGTCGTCGACGACCTCGACGCCGCCCGCAAGGCCGTGCTGGCCCGCATCCCGTACGGCTCGTCGGTGATGACGAACACGTCGATGACGCTTACCGACACGGGCATCGAGGACGCCGTCAACGGCGACGGGCCGTACGAGTCGGCCCGCCGGAAGATGCTCGAGCTGGACTTCCAGACCCAGGCGCAGGAGATGAAGGTGATCTCCGGCCAGAGCGACTACGCCCTGGGCAGCGTGCACGCCATCACCCGGGACGGGACGCTGGTGATCGCGTCGGCCTCCGGCAGCCAGCTCGCCGCGTACGCCTGGGGCGCGGCCAACGTGATCTTCGTGGCCGGCGCACAGAAGCTCGTCCCCACCCTGGAGACCGCCCGCGAACGGGTCTACCAGCACAGCCTGAAACTCGAGGACGTCCGGGCGCAGGCCGTCTACGGGCAGCACAGCAGCGTCGGAAAGATCCTGGAGATCCACCAGGAGCTGCCCGGACGCATCCACGTCGTGCTGATCCGGCAGGTGGTCGGCTACTGAGCTGAGCCGGCACGTCGTCGGCTACCGAGCCGGCCGGAACCGGATACGAGAAAGGCCGCGGCGGTGACATCGTCGTCACCGCCGCGGCCGGCGTTCCCGCGTCGATCCGGTCAGCTGCGGGCCCAGGCGTCCGCGACGAGGTCGGCGGCCTGGTTCTCCCACTTGGCGTACGCGTCGGGGTAGGCGGAGACCTGCACCTTCTGCGCGGCCACGGTCAGCGGCAGCTCATGCCAGCCGTCGACCTGCCGCAGACCCTTCAGGAACGCGGTCGTGGCGTACTCGGGGTCGGTGATCTGCTCCACCGTGCCCCAACCCGACGACGGCCGCTGCTGGAACAGGCCCTGCGAGTCGTGGTCGTTGCGGGCACCGAGGTGGCCCAGGTTCTCCAGCTTCGACTCCTGCAGCGACGTGCCGACCGCGATCACGGCGGCCCGCTCGTCCAGACCGGCCTTCCTGGTGGCCTTCACGATCTCCTTGACGTTGTCGGCCTGCTCGTCGGAGATGTCGATCCGCGACTGGGCACCCTGCACACCGTGCGGGACGAGCTTGTCCCGGGACGGCTTGCCCTTGCCGTCCTGATGGTCGCGGTCGGCCATCACCGAGTACGACGCCGGGGTGCCGACGTGCTCGGCGGTGGTCTGCGCGGCGATGGCCGGGGCGGCCACGGCGCCGGTCACGAACGCCAGGCCGGCCACGCCCAGTCCGGTCCTACGGATGATCGGAGTCTGCTCGATGGCCGGGAGCCATCGGCTGAACAGCTTCGTGTTCATGATGGTCTGCCTTCCATTCGGGGATGAACACCCCACGGGGGACGCGAGGTGTCAATGGATGTCCCGAGGCCGTGGTGGCCTCCAGGGACGAAGATCCGCCCGGCTTACACGGTGAGGTGCTCGCGTGCTCGTGCTCGGGCGAACGCTATATGTAACGACCGCCGCCCCCGGATCATTCCCGGAGGGCTGCCTAAGCTAGCTGGTCAATGGCGGTCCCACTCGGTCGCACACTGTTGTAACGACCGATGGGGGGTCACCATTCCGGCTGGGTACAGTTGAGCATGAACCGAAGCGGATATCCGGCCCATATCACCCAGCGAGGCCACTTCCGGGGTGCCGGTAGGGATCCGCAGCCGCCCATCCAGCCACGCGGCGGTCGAGCTGGCGCCGTGCGCGCGGGCCAGATTCCGACCGTCGACCTCGCCGACCCTGATCGCCCGTCGTGGGTCGTACGGCAGCCGCCAAGGCCACACTGCCCTGGCTGATGGCACCGCGCCATGGTTCGCGCCATAGTCGTCCCCGCGCCCGGACACGAGCGACGTCTGCGCTCAGCGGCTGAGCCGCGCTAGCTCGGCAACGCCATCCGGGCCGAGGTGCGGAAGATACTCCTCTGGCGAGTCGAGGCACGAGCTGAACTCGGCCGCCGTAATGACCTCCAGCAACCGGTCCCGCAGGTCGTCCGGATCGGGGCGCAACGCCGCGCAGAGCCGGAGGTGGGCCGCGCGGACGGCGGCACCGATCTCCTCCGCTTCGTCGTCATAGCCGGCACGTGCGTCGGAGAGCTCAAAGGCCAGGCCGTCCCAGACCTCGGCGGCGTGCTCGGCCACGGCGAGGGCTCCGTCGGTGGCCGAGCGCTGAACGAGAAGTTCCAGCTCGTCCACGATCCATTGACCGGCCTTCACAACATCGTGCAGATCCCACTCGCCCACCATCGCGTCGTTCGCGAAGTTGTCGATGGCGCGTCGGACGTTGGCCAACTCCTCGTCGGTCGGTGCTCCCAGCCGTCCGGCGTAGGTCAGCAGTCGGGCCGCCAGGCGGCGGTCCTCCGCCGCGTGCTCGGCAACCAGCATGGCCAGCCGCCTGGCCGGTAAGGTGGCCGCGATCTCGGCCAGTCGGCGCACCTCGGGGTCGCTGCCGATCTGTGACGGCGGGGTGGCTGCCGACAGCCACACGAAGTCGTCCCGGAGGGCACCGAGGGTCAGCGCCACGGCGTGCACACAGAGCTCGTCGGGGTCGGTCTGGTCAGCACCGCAGTCGCACTCGGTGGTGAACTTGCCGCCGACCACTCCCACCCACACCTCGATCCCGGGTTCGCTGCCCCGGTCGAGCAGGCAGCACGCCCCACCGCCGAACGGCGTGATCTCCCCCAGTTGGCCCGACTCCAGCAACGTCTCCGCCTCCTGGAAGGTCGAGGATGTTGCAGCGTCACGGATCGCATCGATGGTCAGTCGCACAGCCACGCGGTACATCTAACGGGATGCGCCCACCGGCCGACGCCCCGGGGCTCGGGGCGGCACCAGAAGAGATGGGGCGGCACCAGAAGAGATCCTGACAAGACGGCTCAACTTGCCGCGATGCGGCGCAGAGCGGCTCCGTTGACCAACTCCGGGCGGTCCGAGGGAAAAACGATGTAGTGTGCCAGCGCTTGGAGAAGCAGAGCCGGATCGGCGGCAAGCCAGCGACCGCTGATGGTGTCGAAGGGGGACAGCGCCTGCGGGCCAGTTGTAGATCGACCGAGGTAGTTCCGGGTCCTGGTCGCCGGCGAGCCGATCGTGCGGACAAAGATGACCGGCGAGTGAGACCAGAGGGCCGCCACGTCAACGACCGCGTCCCACGGCACGAAATGCGTGAAGGTCAGTCCTCGGTGGTGAAACCCGTCCGGGCCGATGACGACCCGACCAGGCGCGAGCTTGAGGAACACCGTGAGAAACGCAGCCATGAAGAGTGCCAGAACGCCGAAAGCGCCTGCAATGACGTATCCCTGGGTGGTGGCCTGGCCAGCGGCGACGACACCCATGAGGAAGAGCGCCACGGTCGTCATGGCCAGAAAGGCGCCGAGCAGATAGGTGGGCGCCGCTCCGTAGCGGAATACCACACCCTCACGTTCTTGGAGTACGCCGGTGGTGTCGCTGCGATGCCGGCCGCCACGATAGGAGTACAGGCTGAGCGCGGCCAGGTGCCCGACGTAGATTGCGATTGCTCCGAAGATGACGGCGCCGACCGTGTCGCCGTGGCTCAGTTGCAGAACAGCCCCGGCAGCCATTGCTGCAGTCACCAGGCCCAAAAAGAGAGTGCCAAACAGCAACAAGCCCGAGCGGCGCTGTCCAGTCCATTCGGTGGGCCACGTGGATGCGTACGGCAGACTTCCCATCAGAATATGGCGTCCCATGCCTTCTTCGCACCGCTGCCGAGCGCGTCGCCTACCTCACCGACCGCATTGCCAGCGGCGGTCTCCACGACTGGTTGTTGAGGTAGCGCGACTGCGCGGTGCCGCCGGGAGTCTTGAGGTAATGGTCGGCAAGTCGCTTCGAGTCGTCGAACAGCGCGGCCGCCTGCGCCTTCAAGATACTGTGTATGCCAGCAGCGCCAGCTGTCCATCGCGGGTCTGCCGTAGGTCCACATTCAACTGCTGGTCCTCAGCCTGCGCCGGAGCGCATGGCACATAGACGACCGGCGGGACCACCACTTGAGGCGAAGGTGGAGGCAGCGCCTGGGCGGACGGCCAGCTGACTGCGTCAGGCCGTGGCGTCCTCACCATGCACAGCAGTCTATACACGGAGTTCGACCAACTTGCGTCCCGACGCGGAGCCGTCACAGTTCCGAACGTCCCGCGATCTCAGGATTGCAGGAGTTGGTGCGCCAGGGCCGCCACGGCCCCCGACCCGACCGTCAACGACTCTCCGTGGCCTGCGCTGGGTTCAGCGCCGCGACGATCGCCTCCGCCGTGCGCCGGCCGACGCCCGGCACCTCGGCGATCTCGTCCACGGTGGCGGCCGAGAGCCGCTTCACCGAGCCGAAGTGCCGCAGCAGCGCCTTGCGGCGTACCTCGCCGAGGCCGGTGACCTGGTCGAGGCCGGAGACCGTCATCCGCTTCGAGCGCCGCTCCCGGTGGAACGTGATGGCGAACCGGTGCGCCTCGTCCCGCAGCCGTTGCAGCAGGTAGAGCCCCTCGGAGGCGCGGGGCAGGATCACCGGGAACTCGTCGCCGGGCAGCCAGACCTCCTCCAGCCGCTTGGCCAGCCCGCAGAGCGCGATGTCATCGATGCCCAGCTCGGCCAGGACCTGCGCCGCCGCCGCGACCTGCGGTTGCCCGCCGTCCACCACCACCAACTGCGGCGGGTACGCGAACCGGCGCGGCCGACCCGTCGTCGGGTCGATGCCCGGCCGGTCCGGGTCGGCGGCCATCTCGTCGCCGATCTCCCCGGTCTCGCCCCGCGCCTGCAGGTAGCGGGCGAAGCGCCGCCGCAGCACCTCGGAGAGCGCCGAGAGGTCGTCGGTGGCGCCACGCACCACGAAGCGCCGGTATTCGCTCTTGCGGGCCAGGCCGTCCTCGAAGACGACCATGCTGGCCACCACGTCGGTGCCCTGGATCTGCGAGACGTCGTAACACTCGATGCGCAGCGGTGCGCTCCGCAGCCCGAGCGCCTCGGTGAGCTCGTCCAGCGCCTCGCTGCGGGTGGTCAGGTCGCCGGCCCGGCGCAGCTTGTGCCGGGTCAGCACCTCTCCGGCGTTGCGGGCCACCGTCTCCAGCAGGGCCCTCTTGTCGCCGCGCTGCGGCACCCGCAGCGTCACCCGGCTGCCCCGGCGGGCCGACAGCCAGTCGGCCAGCGCCTCCGCGTCGGCCGGCAGCGCCGGCACCAGCAGCTCGCGGGGCACGTCGCCCTCGCCCTCCGCACCGCCGTAGACCTGCGAGCAGAAGTGGTGCACGAGATCGCCGGTGGTCAGCTCCTCGACCTTCTCCACGATCCAGCCGCGCTGGCCGCGCACCCGGCCGTCGCGGACGTGGAAGACCTGGACCGCCGCCTCCAGCGGGTCTTCGGCAAAGGCGACCACGTCGGCGTCGGTGCCGTCGCCGAAGACCACGGTCTGCTTCTCCATCGCCCGGCGCAGGGCCGCGATGTCGTCGCGGAGCCGGGCCGCCAGCTCGAACTCCAGCGCCTCGCTGGCCTGGCGCATCTCGCGTTCGAGCCGGCGGACCATCTGGTCGGTGCGGCCGGCCATGAAGTCGCAGAACTCGTCGACGATCCGGCGGTGCTCCGGCGCCGAGACCCGCCCGACGCAGGGCGCCGAGCACTTGCCGATGTCACCGAGCAGGCACGGCCGGCCGATCTGGGCCTGCCGCCGGAACACCCCGGCCGAGCAGGTCCGCGCCGGGAAGACCCGGAGCAGCAGGTCCAGCGTCTCGCGGATCGCCCAGGCGTGCGAGTACGGCCCGAAGTAGCGCACCCCCCTGCGCTTGGCGCCCCGCATCACCTGGAGCCGGGGGAACTCCTCGTCGAGGGTGACCGCGAGATAGGGGTAGGACTTGTCGTCGCGGTAGCGCACGTTGAACCGGGGGTCGTACTGCTTGATCCAGTTGTATTCGAGCTGGAGCGCCTCGACCTCGGTGCCGACGGTGACCCAGTCCACGCTGCCGGCGGTGGTGACCATCTGCTGGGTGCGCTGGTGCAGGTTCCACAGGTCACCGAAGTAGGAGTTGAGCCGGCTGCGCAGGTTTTTCGCCTTGCCGACATAGATCACCCGGCCACTGGGATCGGCGAAGCGGTAGACCCCGGGCGCCTCGGGGATCGTGCCCGGAGCCGGGCGGTAGGTAGCGGGATCGGGCACGGCGCCAAGCCTAATCCCCGGCTGGGACAACGCCCGGCGCTGCGGCGGCGAACGGCCGGCCGCAGCGCCGGGCGCCCCGGCTCGTGCAGGCCACGACGACCGTCGTCAGGCGGGACGATGCTCGTCGGGGCGGGACGCTGCCTCGTCAGGCCAGGACGATGTTGTCCCCGTCGACCGCGATCTTCTGCTCGGGCAGCGGTTTGGGGGCCGGGCCACCCTTGACCGACCCGTCGGCGACGGAGAACTTGCTGAAGTGGCAGCTGCAGTTGATCGTGCCGCCGTCGACACCGGTCACCGGGCACTGCTGGTGGGTGCAGATGGAGCTGAATGCCTTGAACTCGCCCTCGGTCGGCTGGGTGACCACGACCTGCTGCTCCGCGAAGATCTTGCCGCCGCCGACCGGGATGTCGCTCTTCTTGGCGAGCGCGGCACCGCCGCCACCCTCGGCCGGGGCGCCCGCCGAACCGCTGGGAGCCGGCGCGCCGCCGGCCGACGGGCTGCTTCCGGTGCCGTCGAGGGCGTCGTCGTCGCCGGTGCCGCAGGCGGCCAGGACCACGGATACGCCAACCGCGCCCGCACCCGCCAACAGCGCCCGGCGGGTCTGCGTACCCGGCCCGGTCAGTTCGTCACTCATTCCTCGCCTTCCTGTTCGGCGCCGCGCCCCTCGTCGTCCGCGGCCACGCCGGAGAACACGGATAAACCCACCAACCGGTTCAATCCGCCGGTGTCAGGAGGCTCCGGTGCGGCGGCGTCCCGCCGGGCCGGCCTTCGCGGTCGCCGCCTTCGCGGTCGCCGCCGTCGCGCCGGCCCGGGTCGTGCCACCCCGCACCGTACCGCCGCTCGCCTGGCCCGTGTCGGCCTTCGCGGCACCGCCGTTCGCCCTGCCGGCGGCGCCGCCACCGCCCTTGCCCGTGCCGCCGTTGGCCTTCGCCGTGCCGCCGTTGCCCTTGGCCGTGCCGGACGTGCCGGCGCTGGCCTTGGCCGTGCCGCCGTTGGCCCTGCTGGAGGTGCCGCCGTTGGCCTTTGCCGCGCGGGAGGTGGCGGCGCTCGCGCCCCGGGGCGGGCCGGTCAGCCCCAGCACCGGCCGGAGGAACTGGCCGGTGTGGCTCTCCGGCACCTCGGCCAGCTCCTCGGGGGTGCCGGCGGCCAGCACCGTGCCGCCCCGGTGCCCGCCCTCCGGGCCCATGTCGACGAGCCAGTCGGCGGTCTTGATCACATCCAGGTTGTGCTCGATGACGATCACCGTGTTGCCCTTGTCGACCAGGCTGTCCAGCACCCCGAGCAGCTTGCGGATGTCCTCGAAGTGCAGGCCGGTGGTGGGCTCGTCGAGCACGTAGACGGTGCGTCCGGTGGAGCGCTTCTGCAGCTCGGAGGCGAGCTTGACCCGCTGCGCCTCGCCGCCGGAGAGCGTCGGCGCCGGCTGGCCGAGCCGGACGTAGCCGAGGCCGACGTCGACCAGGGTCTTCAGGTGCCGGTGGATCGCCGGGATCGCCGAGAAGAAGTCGGCCGCCTCCTCGATCGGCATCTCCAGGATGTCGGAGACCGTCCGCCCCTTGTAGTGCACCTCCAGGGTCTCCCGGTTGTAACGGGCACCCTTGCAGACCTCGCACGGGACGTAGACGTCCGGCAGGAAGTTCATCTCGATCTTGATCGTGCCGTCGCCGCTGCACGCCTCGCAGCGGCCGCCCTTGACGTTGAACGAGAACCGGCCCGGACCGTACCCCCGGACCTTCGCCTCGGTGGTCTCGGCGAAGAGCTTGCGGACGTGGTCCCAGACCCCGGTGTAGGTCGCGGGGTTGGACCTCGGGGTACGCCCGATCGGCGACTGGTCCACCCCGACCACCTTGTCGACGTGCTCGATGCCGCTGATCCGGGTGTGCCGGCCCGGCACCAGCCGGGCGCCGTTGATCTGGTTGGCCAGCACCGCGTAGAGGATGTCGTTGACCAGGGTCGACTTGCCGGAGCCGCTGACCCCGGTGACCGCGATGAACTGGCCGAGCGGGAACGGCACGGTGAGGTTGCGCAGGTTGTGCTCGCGGGCGCCCTGCACCACCAGCTCCCGGCCCGGGGTCTGCGGCCGACGCCCCTTCGGGGTCGGGATCGACCTGCGCCCGGAGAGGTACGCCCCGGTCACCGACTCGGTGTTGGCCAGCAGGTCCGGCACCGAGCCGCTGTGCACGATCTTGCCGCCGTGCTCGCCGGCCCCCGGCCCGATGTCGACGATCCAGTCGGCCGTCCGGATGGTGTCCTCGTCGTGCTCCACGACGATGAGCGTGTTGCCCAGGCCCTTGAGCCGGACCAGCGTCTCGATCAGCCGGTGGTTGTCCCGCTGGTGCAGCCCGATCGAGGGCTCGTCGAGCACGTAGAGGACGCCGACCAGGCCGGAGCCGATCTGGGTGGCGAGCCGGATCCGCTGCGCCTCGCCGCCGGAGAGGGTGCCGGCCGGCCGGTCCAGCGAGAGGTAGTCGAGGCCGACGTCGACCAGGAAACGGAGCCGGGCGTTGATCTCCTTGAGCACCCGCTCGGCGATCAGCTTCTGCCGGTCGGTGAGGGTCATCCCGCCGAGCAGCTCGGCGCACTCGCCGACCGAGAGCGCACAGACCTCGGCGATGTTCCGCCCGCCCAGGGTGACCGCCAGCACCTCCGGCTTGAGCCGGCTGCCCCGGCAGACCGGGCAGGGCACGTCCCGCATGTAGCCCTCGTACTTGTCGCGGGACCAGTCCGACTCGGTGTCGTTGTGCCGGCGCTCGATCCACTGCACCACGCCCTCGAAGCCGGTGTAGTAGGAGCGCTCGCGGCCGTATTTGTTGCGGTAGCGGACGTGCACCTGGTCGCCGGAGCCGTGCAGGATCGTCTTCTGCGCCCGGGACGGCAGCGCCCGCCACGGGGTGTCGAGGTCGAAGTGCTCCGCCTCGCCGAGCGCCTGCAACAACCGCAGGAAGTATTCCTGGGTCTGCCCACCGGACCAGGGCTGGACCGCGCCCTCCCGCAGCGTCCGCTCCGCGTCCGGTACGACGAGCTCGGCGTCGACCTCCTTCTTGGTGCCCAGGCCCGTGCACTCGGGACAGGCACCGTAGGGGGCGTTGAAGGAGAAGACCCTCGGCTCCAGGTCCTCGATCGCCAGCGGGTGGTCGTTGGGGCAGGCCAGGTGCTCGGAGTAGCGCCGCTCGCGCTGCGGATCGTCCTCGGGCAGGTCGACGAAGTCGAGCAGGACCAGGCCGCCGGCCAGGGCGAGCGCCGACTCGACCGAGTCGGTGAGCCGCTGCTTGGCGCCGGCCTTGACGGTGAGCCGGTCGACCACCACCTCGATGGTGTGCTTCTCCTGCTTCTTCAGCTTCGGCGGCTCGGTGAGCGGATGGACCACCCCGTCGACCCGGGCCCGGGCGTAGCCCTTGGACTGGAGCTCGGCGAAGAGGTCGACGTATTCCCCCTTGCGGCCGCGCACCACCGGGGCCAGCACCATGAACCGGGTGCCCTCCTCCATCGCCAGCACCCGGTCGACGATCTGCTGTGGGCTCTGCCTGGAGATCCGCTCGCCGCAGACCGGGCAGTGCGGCTCGCCGACCCGGGCGAAGAGCAGCCGGAGGTAGTCGTAGACCTCGGTGATGGTGCCGACGGTGGAGCGCGGGTTGCGGGAGGTGGACTTCTGGTCGATCGAGACCGCCGGGCTCAGCCCCTCGATGAAGTCGACGTCCGGCTTGTCCATCTGGCCGAGGAACTGCCGGGCGTACGACGAGAGCGACTCGACGTACCGCCGCTGGCCCTCGGCGAAGATCGTGTCGAAGGCGAGGCTGGATTTACCGGAGCCGGAGAGCCCGGTGAAGACGATCATGGCGTCACGTGGCAGGTCGAGGCTGACGTCGCGGAGGTTGTGCTCACGCGCGCCACGGATGATCAGTCGGTCGGCCACTGTCCGCGCACTCCAGGGAGGAAGAGTCTGTTCTGTCCGATTTGCCGGCGCAGAAATGCGCCTCGGCAACTCTAGCCCCGGCGTGTGACAGTTTCCCGCGCCCCGCAGACCTCCACTGGTCGAAGGCCCGCCCTGGACCACCGGGGGAAGAGGGTCCAGGGCGGGCCGGTCTGCCGGCGAGGTGTCCCGTACCTCGCAGCGGGGCGGACGGACAGTTGGTCAATGGCGCCGTCGGGGCACCCAGTGGACGATCTGCCCCACGATCAGTGCGGGGTGTGTCTCGGGCAGTGCCTGCAGGGCGCGGGTGAGATGCACGCCGAGATACATCAGCAGAGCCGTGCGGTCACCCCCGAAACTCTTCAGCAACCGCACCCGGGCGTCCGCGCACGGCCACGGGTGCTCGCACGCCCGACACCCGTACCGCTCGTCCGGTGCGTGTTCACCCGGTGCACCCGGCGCCCGAGCCGCTGCCGCACGCCGTCGTGCCATGTGCCGCTCCCAGCGCACCCACGGCCCGATCACCGCTCACACCCGCTCACCACGCCGGGCGCGGTGCTGCTGCGCCGGGGTCAGGGTGCCCGGCCGACCGTTGCTCAACTGCGAGCGGGTCGGCGCGTCCCACCCGGGCCGCCGATTCCGGACCCGCGCCGGTGACGGCGGTGACGGTGACGGCGGTGACGGCGGTGTGGCGTCCGACAGGGCACGGATCTCGGCCGCCTCCTCCTCGGTCAGCTCGGCCGAGCGAGGGGTGTCCCAGCAGTCCCGGTGCACCAGCGGCGCGGATGGAAGGTAGGGCTGCGGGACCAGCAGCATCGAGTCCGGGCAGATCCACCGGTGGCCGCACCGGCAATAGAGCCAGAGCCGCCACCATGCCCGGCGGTGTTGGAGCGCCATTTCGCGAAAGTGTCTCATCTTGCCTCCCGTCGGCGGAACCTTTGAAATCCACCCTGGACGGGAATCCCCCATTAGCGGAAGATTGACGGCGGCGAGTAAAAGGGGAAAAGATTCGTTGATCCTTAGTCAGGAGTACTAAGTGAACGACCTACGGAAAATCCTCCGAGAACAGCGGGCCAAGCACCGGATGACGCAACAGAAGTGCGGCGCGGCGATCAAGGTGAGTGGATCGTTGATCGCCCAGATCGAGACCGGCCGCCTCATCCCGCAGGACGACACGGCACAGGCCCTTGACGACCTGTTCGGGACCGGTGACGAGATCCAGCGGGCCACCGCTGCGGCCCGGGACGACGCGCGCCCCACCTGGCTGCGCCCGTGGACCGAGCATGAGCGCCAGGCAACCCTGCTCAGGACGTGGGAGCCAAACCTCATCCCGGGGCTCCTCCAGACGGAGGCATACACCCGCCTGGTCTGCGCGGGTGGCCGACTGTCCGAGAAGGCCACCGAGAACACGATCCAGGTCCGGCGGGACCGCCAGGCCGCGACCGTCGGCCGGCCGGAGGATCCGCCGATGTTGTCCGCCGTCATCGGCGAGGCCGCGCTGAGGTGCGGGCCGCCCGATGTCCTCAAGGAGCAGCTTCAACACCTGCTCGACGCGAGCCACCTTCCCCACGTGCAGATCCTGGTCCTACCGTCGTCGGCCGGCATCCATGCCGGCCTGGCCGGGGCATTCGTGCTCGCCACCCTTGCCGGTCGAGGGCGGGCCGCTTACGCCGACGACCAGTTGCGGGGCCGGGTTGTCACGGAGAGGGCGGATCTGGACCGTCTAGAGTTGGCGTGGGAGATCGTGACCGGTCTTGCCCTACCCGTCCAGCAGTCAAGAGATCTCATCATGAAAGCGATCAACGATCATGACTGAACCGAACTGGCACAAGTCCAGCCGTAGCAGCAGCAACCAGGGCAACTGCGTGGAGGTGGCCGACAACCTTCCCGGCCGGGTGCTGGTCCGCGACACCAAGGACCGCGACGGCGGAACCCTCACCTTCGCCCCGGACGCCTGGCGCGCCTTCGTCGGCACGGTCAGCCGGCACCCCTGACACCCCGCAACCACAGCACCAGCGGCCCCGCTGCCCCGACCGACCGGGCAGCGGGGCCGCTCTGCCCGTAGTGAGCCTGAGTGTGATTTCGCCCTGCGGCATAAGATCGAGACGGACGCACTCACCGTGACCGAGTGCGCCACGCCGGCACCAACGGCCGGTGATGTGACGACGGCAACGGTCGTGCCGTACAGCATTCCGCAGCATGTCTGAACTAGCGGATCACTGGTTCCGGCCGCTGCCCCGGCTCCGCTGCTCCTTGCGAATCCGCTTCCATTTGTGCCGCTCCTCCGCCGCCAGCCGGGCGTCCCGGCGGCGCGTCTCGTAGGCGACCTCCCGCTGGAGTTTCTGCCAACTCTCCCAGCGGCGCGGGCTCAGCTCGCCTGCCTGCAACGCCGCCTCGACCGTGCAGCCCGGCTCGCCCCGGTGCCCGCAGTCGGCGAACCGGCAGGCCGCGACGAGTTCCGCCACGTCGGCGAAGGCCCTGTCCAACCCGGCCGCCGCGTCGAGCAGGCCGACCGCCCGCACCCCCGGGGTGTCCAGCACCGCACCCCCACCCGGGATCGGGATCAGTTGCCGGTGCGTGGTGGTGTGCCGGCCCTTGCCGTCCACGCCGCGCACGCCCTGCGTGGTCATCACCGTCGCGCCGGCCAGGGCGTTCACCAGGGTCGACTTGCCGGCACCGGAGGGCCCGAGCAACGCCAGCGTACGGCCGGCGGCGACGCACGGCCGCAGCCGGTCCAGCCCCGTCCCGCGCTGGGCGCTCACCGGCAGCACCTCGACCCCGGGTGCCGCCCGGGCGAGGTCGGCGGCCACCGCCGCCGGATCGGCGACCAGGTCGCACTTGGTGAGCACCACCAGCGGGGTCGCGCCGGACTCCCAGGCCAGCGCGAGCAGCCGCTCGATCCGGCCCACGTCCGGCGCCGGATGCAGCGGCTCGATCACCGCCACCGCGTCCGCGTTGGCCGCCAGCACCTGCCCGGTCGAGTCCTTGTCGGCGGTACGCCGCACGATCGCGGTACGCCTGGGCAGCACCGTCTCCACGGTCAACCGCTGGTCCGGCCAGTTCCGGACCAGCACCCAGTCGCCGGCGCAGGGCAGCTCGACGGCGTCCCGGGAGGCCGCGACCAGCACCCCGCCGCCGAGGCTGGCCCGGAGCGTGCCGTGGGCGCCGAGCACCGTACAGATTCCCCGGTCGGCCCGGACCACCCGGCCCGGCCGGAGGTCGTCGCCGCGGTCCGGATACGCCGCGGCCAGCGAGGCGTCCCAGCCGAGGGACGCGAGATCGAAGCTCATGCCAACTCTTGTCGTAGGAGGGGGATTCCAGGAGCGGAATCGGAGGTGGATTCCAGAAGCGGGATCAGCGGTGGATCCCAGGAGCGGAATCAGCGGTGCGTTCCCGAAGTGGAAACGGTGGCCCCAGGCACTGCGACCGGCATGTCTCCCACCTCCTCACGGCTTGCGGCTGCGATCTCGACGGTAGGTGCTGACGGGACCACACCGAAAGCCAATTCCGGGCCGGCTCGTCCGGCCGAGGCGTCCGGGTCCGTCCGGTCGACGACCGCTATCGTCGTAAGCCGTGACACTCGACCCGCTCGCGTTGCTGCCCGAGGTCGACCGGGCGACGGACCGGCTGCTGCGGACCGTCGACGGGCTCGACGACGCGGCGATCGGCGAGCCATCCCTGCTGCCCGGCTGGACCCGGGGACACGTGCTCAGCCACCTCGCCCGCAATGCCGACAGCATGGTCAACCTGCTGACCTCGGCGCGTACCGGCGAGGACATCCCGCAGTACCCGAGCCCGACGGCCCGGGACGCGGACATCGCGGCCGGCGCACCGCGGCCGGCCGCCGACCAGCTCGCCGACCTGCGGGTTAGCGCGGAGCGGTTCGCCGAGGCCGCCCGGGCGTTGCCGGCGGCGGCCTGGGCGGCCGAGGTCCGGACCTTCCGCGGACACCTGCCGGCGGCCATCCTGACCTGGCGCCGGCTGCGCGAGGTGGAGATACACCACGTGGATCTCGCCGCCGGTTACCGGTCCGCCGACTGGCCGGACGCGTTCGCCCAGCGGCTGCTGCACGAGGTGGCCCACGACCTGGCCCACCGCGCCGAGCCGCTCGCCCTGACCCTGCACCCGACGGAGTCCGGGCAGCCCCTGATCCTCGGCAACGGCAACGGCAACGAGGGTAAGTCGTCCGGCGGCGACCCGGAACCTGGCGGCGTCGCCGGGCCGGAGCCGCGCACCGTCGCCGGCCCGGCACACGAACTGGCCGGCTGGCTGACCGGCCGGAGCACCGGGGCCGGTCTGGCGGTCACTCCCGCCGGACCGCTACCCGCGCCGCCGCCCTGGATGTGAGCTCCCCGACCCGACCGGAGGCAACCGAAGAATGAGCTACACCGGAAACGTCGTCTCCGACGGCCCACCCGACGTACGCGAGCTGAACGGCCTGACCGTCAGCAAGCTCTCGGTCGGCCCGATGGACAACAACGCGTACCTGCTGCGCTGCACCACCACCGGCGAGCAGGTGCTGATCGACGCCGCCAACGAGGCGCCCCGGCTGCTGGAACTGGTCGGTGACGGCGGCTTGGCGGCGGTGGTCACCACCCACCGGCACATGGATCACTGGGTGGCGCTGGAGGAGGTGGTCGCCGCCACCGGAGCCCGGTCCCTGGTGCACGAGGCGGACGCGGACGGGCTGCCTATCCCCTCCGAGCCGCTCGCCGACGGCGGCCGGATCCCGGTCGGCGACCGGGAACTCGAGGTGATCCACATCGTCGGGCACACTCCGGGCTCGGTCGCGCTGCTCTACCGGGACGGGGCCGACGGGACCCACCTCTTCACCGGCGACTCGCTCTTTCCCGGCGGCGTCGGCAACACCGAGCGGGATCCGGTGCGGTTCGATTCCCTGATCAACGATGTGGAGCGGAAGCTCTTCGACCGGCTGCCCGACGAGACCTGGTTCTATCCGGGGCACGGCCGGGACAGCACCCTCGGCGCCGAGCGCCCGTCGCTGCCGGAGTGGCGCGCCCGGGGCTGGTGAACCCGACGCTCCCGGGGCGCTCCGGCAGGTCGGCGCGCCCCGGGTTGCTTGGCACGGTTGGCTAATGGATGTAGCTTTTAGGCTATGACTAACGTCCACCATCTCCGCCGGCCCGAGGGGCACATCGCGTACGAGCTGTGGGACGGCGCCGGTCCCCTGGTGATCTGCACACCCGGGATGGGTGAGCTGCGCCAGTCGTACCGGCTGCTGGTGCCGAAACTGGTCGAGGCGGGCTACCGGGTGGCGGTCATGGACATCCGGGGGCACGGCGACAGCGACCCGACCTTTTCCGCGTACGACGATGTCGCCCTCGCCAGCGATCTGCTGGCGCTCGTCGACGAACTCGGCGGGCCGGCGTTCCTCGTGGGGAACTCGATGGGGTCCGGTGCCGCCGTGATCGCCGCCGCCGACGCCCCGGCCAAGGTACGCGGGCTCGCCCTGCTCGCTCCCTTCGTCCGGCAGCCCGCCGGCGCCGCCCTGCTGGGCCTGCTCTTCCGGCTCATGCTCCTCAAGCCCTGGGGCCCGGCGGCCTTCCTCGGCTACTACCCGAAGTGGGTGCCCGGCACCAAGCCCGAGGGGTACGCCGAGCACCTGGCCCGGGTCCGCGACAACCTGCACCGCCCCGGGCACTGGCGGGCCTTCGTGCGGACCACCCGCACCTCGCACGAGCCGGCCCGCCGCCGGCTGCCCGAGGTCTCCGCCCCGACGGTGGTGGTGATGGGCACCGCCGACGTGGACTGGAAGGACCCGGCCGCCGAGGCCCACTGGATCGGCGAGCAACTGGGCGCCGAGGTGGTCATGGTCCCCGACGTGGGCCACCACCCCCAGGCCCAGGCACCCGATGCGGTCGCCGCCGCCGTGGGCCGCCTGGTCGAACGGGCCTCCTGAGCCGCGCCATCGCCCCGGCGAACGCCGAATTCCCGCCGCCGATCCGGTAGGGGTGCGGGGAAACGGAAAAAGATGTTGCTCCGGGCCGGGGGCGACCCCTACCGTAGTTGTCACAGCGATCGACAAGGCGACACGATCGACAAAGCGACACCGAATCGACAGGGAGCATCCGATGTTGTGGCAGTCCCCATCGCGAGCGTGGCGGCTATGGCCCTACGCCCCGACGGGCCACGCCATGCCCGGGTGCTCCGTCCACCGTGGCGGCGAACGTGCCGAGCTGGGCGGCTGGCGGACGTAACGCGACTCCATTCGCGTCCACGCCGCCCTCCCAAATCGGGACCGGGCGGCGTTTCTTTTCATGCGTTCCTTTCTGACCCACGCGTCTCCGGTCGTCCCTTGCTTCTCCCCCGACCTCGGCCGGCGGGACCGGCACCACGTTGAAAACTCCACTGTGGATAGCATTTGTCGATGCCCGGCGGGCGGCCTTTTCGCGCGCCGGGCGGGCGGATCCGGGGCGAGGGAGACGGCTGACCCGCCTGTTTTGGGAACAGGAGACACCGAGTTCGATTCTCGGGTCCCGGACGATCGGGGGCACCGCCACCCCCGGCCTCGGACCGTTGGAGTAGTGGTTATCTCGCCAGGCTCTCAACCTGGAGAAGGCCGGTTCGATTCCGGCACGGTCTACGTTTTCCACGCGGCTGTAGCGCAGTTGGCAGCGCGCCACCTTGCCATGGTGGAGGTCCCGGGTTCAAATCCCGGTAGCCGCTCTTCCCCGCCGGTCGCCATCATTCCCGGATCGTCCAACGGCAGGACGCCTGACTCTGGATCAGAAAATCGAGGTTCGAATCCTTGTCCGGGAGCGCGACGCCCTCGTGGCCCAATTGGTAGAGGCACCAGGTCGAGAGCCTGGTCATCGTGCGCGTTCGAGTCGCGCCGAGGGCACTTCCGGGGTGGGTGCTGGTGCACAGCGTTGCCTTGCAAGCTGCGCGTGCGCGGTTCGATCCCGCGTCACTCCACGCATGACAGATGCCCGGGTAGCCCAACGGCAGAGGCCGCCGGCTCAGAACCGGTGTGTTGCAGGTTCGACTCCTGCTCCGGGTACGTTCCCCGCGTCGGCGGCGCGGGTTTCGAAGAATGGTGAGCCCTTGTAGCTCAGCGGACAGAGCGGCGGCCTACGAAGCCGTGTCGAGCGGAGGTTCGAATCCTCCCAGGGGTACGACAGGGTCGCCCCACCCGGCGACGACCGCTATCGTCTGCGCGACCAGACCGAAAGGACCATGGTGCCGAACCCGACCGAACTGCACAAGATCAACGCGTTGGTGCAGGGCTTCAAGCCGCAGGCCAAGCGGGAACTCACGGACGCGCACCGGCGTACCCAGAAGGCGCCTCCGCTCTCCGGCATCTCCCGGACCTACCAGCCGTTCGCCGACGACATCCGCGAGCAGTTGCCGCCGGAGTCGACCCGGGTGCAGTACACCGTCCAGGAGGTCCTGGACGACGTCGCCGCCACCATGGGGCGGCTCTTCGACCTCCAGTTCCTCCAGGACACCGGCAACGCAGGCGCCGGTGCGGACGTGGTGGTCGACGGTCGCACCCTGATCCGGCAGGCACCCGTCACCTACCTGCTCTTCCTGGAGAAGCAGCTCGTCGACCTACGCACCTTCGTCGACGCGCTGGCCACCCTGGACGCGGCCGAGAAGTGGGAGTACGACGCCGACCGCGCCTGCTACGCGAGTACGCCGAGCCAGACCCAGAAGATGCGCAAGGTGCACCGCAACCACGTGAAGGCCGAGGCGACCGAGAAGCACCCGGCGCAGGTCGAGGTCTACACCGAAGACGTGCCGGTGGGCACCTGGACCACGGTGAAGCTCTCCGGCGCCCTGCCGGCCGAGCGGGTCAAAGTGCTGCGCGGCCGGGTCGACAAGCTGCTGGAGGCGGTGAAGGTGGCCCGCGAGGAGGCGAACAGCACCACCGTCGAAGACCGCACTGTCGGCGACGACGTCTTCGGCTACCTCTTCGGCTAGGACATGATCGACTACCTGTCCAGGTAGTCTTCCAGACACCCCCGTGGAGCGGGGGGTGGCGCGCGACGCGCCGAGACTGAGGCTGATTCGTCAGGCTCAACATGGTGACGGTTCCAGTGGAGGTTCGAGTCCTCCCCTCGGCACTGCGGGCCGAGGTAGCCCAACGGGCAGAGGCAGACCGGCACCAGGCAGGCTGAGACTATCGCTCCAGGCTCAGCACCCCCACCCATCGCCAGACCTACCGACCCCGACAATCTCGACGAGATGCTGGTTCGAGTCCAGTCTGCCGCTCTCCTGCGGCGGTCGCTTAATGGCAAAGCACGTCGACCGCAGACTGATCGTGGGTCTTAAACGCCGCTGGCGTGTGAACGGGTGGACCTCCAGGACCCCCGGGGCAGGGCATACCCCGGGGGTCCGCCACACGTCCGCGCCGCTGGCTCGATGCTGGGGAGCACCACACAGCAATGCGTGATCGGGTTCGAATCCCGTCCATCACCTCGCGCGTCGTGGGCGGCTGGTCGCCCGGCGGTCCGTAAAACCGTTGCTTCGGCATGCCTGGTTCGAGTCCGGGGACGCGCACCTGCCCTCGTAGCTCAGCGGAGAGAGCGCGGCGTTCCGAGCGCCGAGGCCGCTGGTTCGATCCCAGCCGGGGGCGCCGGCCCGATGCTATCCACCGTGGATGCCGTGGGCGCGGGCGTTGGCTGCTCGGCCGCCACTCATGATGGCGGTGTGCCCGGTTCGACACCGGGGCCCACGACTCGCCGGCCGGCGATGATCGGACACTGACGGGGGGCGCCGGCCGGCACCCACCCCCTACGGGGCTCAGGGTCGGTCGCGCCGGGCGGCGCGCCAGCCGCGTACGCCGAGCAGGGCGACCGCGGTGCCGATCGCCAGGGAGCCCACGATCAGCAGCGCGTGCACCCACAGGAAGCTCGTCGGGCTGCCCTGGCCGATCTCCCCGGTCGACCAGGCTCGCGCGTCGTTCCAGATCGCGACGGCGAACCGGGGCCAGATCGCCCAGGTCCAGACGCCGACCAGGATCAGGAACACCGACCAGCGCCGCGACAACACCATGGCAGGCCAGTATGCCAGCCGGGCGGCCCGGCCCGGGCCGGGCCCGGGGTGACGCCGGCCGGTCGCCCTCGCCCGGCCGGCGTCACCCGGTCACCCCCCGACCGCCGGAACCCGCCCGGTCAGCCCCGGATCGTCGAGGCGAGTCGGCGGCGCACGCCCAGCAGCACGAGCCCACCGAAGATCATCCCGAAGCCCACGGTGCCCAGCATGGGGAGGGACTCGCCCGGCAGGAGCCCGCCGACGGAGCGGCCCAGGACGCCGAGCAGCATGTAGAGCCCGGCCCAGGCCACCGCGCCGACCACCGCGAAGCCCAGGAACCGGCGGTACGGCATCCGCAGCCCACCGGCGGCGAGCGGCAGCAGCGCGTTCAGCACCGGCAGGAAGGGTGCCACCATCACCATCCGGCCCCCGCCGCTGCCGAGGATCCGCTCGGCGGCCGACCAGCGTGCCTCCCCGATCCACGCCCCGGCGCGGCTGCGCCGCAGTCGGGCGCCGAACCGCCGGCCGGCGAAGAAGGTGAGCGACCAGCCGCCGAGGCAGCCGCCGATCACCGCCAGGAGAGCACTCACGCTGGCCGGCCGACCGACCCCCACCGCGGCGAGCACCGCGACGTCGCCGGGCACCAGCACCCCGAAGAGCGGAATCGCGTCGAGCAGCATGACCGCACCGAGCACCGCCAGGAAGATTCCCGACGGCAACTCCCCCACCTGCGCCAGCCAGTCCGCCACGTCAGGAACGGTACGGGCCGGCAGCGACCCGGACATCCGGGGCGAGCCCTGGTAAGGGCCGCCGTGGACCCTGAGACGGTCTAGGGGTGACTCCGCCGCTCGGTGTACCCCGCCGTCCCACCCCGGGTGGGCCGGAGGTTCGCACTACTCCCGACTTCCGCCCGCACCGGGTATCCCGGGAGGCTACTGTCGGTGACGTACAGGGGGTGCGCCGCGCACCGGGCGTGCCGTAAGGAGACACCCATGGCAAGCGGAACCGTCAAGTGGTTCAACTCGGAAAAGGGCTTCGGCTTCATCGAGCAGGACGGCGGGGGGCCGGACGTCTTCGTCCACTACTCCGCCATCGCGACCTCGGGCTTCCGGGAACTCAACGAGGGGCAGAAGGTCGACTTCGACGTCACCCAGAGCGAAAAGGGGCCGCAGGCGGCTAACGTCCAGCCGCACTGACGAGGCCGGACCGTGCCGGAGGGGGCGGCGCCGCCGCATCGTACGACTCGGGCAGGTCACGGCGTCCGCGCAACGGACCGACCAGCAGGATCAGCCCGGTCAGTGCCAGACCGCTGGTGATCACCCACATCGCCGGGCGGAGGCCGAGCGCCGTACCGAGGGCGCCGCCGAGCACGGCGCCGAGCGGGATGGTGCCGTAGTTGACCACCTGCATGGTCACGACGACCCTGCCGAGCAGCGGGTGTGGCACGTACGCCTGGCGGAAGCCGCCCTTGAGCACGTTGCCGACGACCACCCCGGCGCCGATCGCCACGCCGGCCACGACCGGCAGGGCGAGCCGGGCGCCCGGTGCGGTCAGCGGGACCAGCAGCCCGAACGGTGCGGCCCCGATCTCGCAGAACAGCAGCGCCCGGGCACTGCCGAGACGCCGGGACAGCGGGGTGGCGGCCGTGGCGCCGAGCACTCCGCCGAGGCTCATCAGGGCGATCAGGCCGCCGACGGCGCCCGGACCGATCCCGACCTCGCGGACCAGGAAGACGACCAGGATCGACTGGTATCCGATCAGACCGAGGTTGCTGACGGCGCCGAAGACGGTGAGCACCCGCAGGTAGGGATAGTTTCGCGTTCCCCTCCGGCAGGTCCTGCCGGGCCAGCAGGGTGGCAGGTAGACCTGGTAGGCGGTCTTGAAGAAGACGCTGACCGTGCCACCGGCCAGCGCGACGGCCAGCAGGTGCCCGACGGTCAGCAGGCCGAGCCAGCCGGCCACCGGCACGCTGAGGAAGAGCGCCGCGGCGACCAGGTCGCAGGTGACCATCACCGGCCGGCGGGGCAGCCGGTCCACCCAGGCGCCGGCCGGAAGCCCGACCAGCAGCCAGGGCAGCCAGGCGGCGGCGGTCAGCAGCGCCACCTGGAAGGTGCCGGCGCCGAGGACGGCGACCGCCGTCAGCGGCAGCGCGACGCTGGTGACGCTGGCGCCGAAACTGCTGCCGGCCTGGCCGAGCCAGAGCAGCCTGAAGTCCCGGTGCCGGTGCAGTCTCATCCGCACTCCCGCACGGCCCGCCGGCCCCGGGACAGCCCCCGGGCCGGCCTGGTCGGATCGGCGCCGCTGCCCGGTCACGGCCGTGCCGGGACGCCGTGGGCGAAGAAGAAGACGGGGTCGCGACGCTGCCCGTCCTCCGGCGGCTCGCGGTCGCCCCAACGCGACAGCAGGGCGAGCAGCTCGGTCTCGAGGTCGGCCAGTTCCGCCGGGGTGAGCCGCAGCCAGCGGTCGGTCGAGAACGGCGCCCCGTCCCAGGCCGCGCGCTCGTCGTCACCCGCGGCATGCCAGTCGCGGACCAGGCCGACCTGGCGGTCGAGGTTGAGCGAGGCGGCGGCCTGCTGCACGGCCTGCGCCGCCGGGTCGTCGGCGAAGTCGGCACTGGACCAGCGCAGCCCGGCCGAGACCAGCCGCCACCACCGCTCCCGGCGGTCCCGGGCCAGCTCCGGGGCCTCCCGCACCAGGTCGGCGGCGGCGAGGACCCTGAGGTGGTGGCTGACGTTCGCCACGGCCTGCCCGCTCCGCTCGGCCAGGCTGCTGACCGTGGCCGGGCCGTAGACCTTGAGCACGTCCATCAGCCGGCGGCGCAGCGGATGGGACATCGCGGCCAGGACCCGGGAGTCGGTGACCTGGCGAACCTCTCTCGTCATGCGGCCAGCGTGCCATCCGCAACAGCAGTTGTGCAAGAGCTATTGCACAATCTGTCCTGCGGACAACGTCGCACTCCCCCGGTGACGCCACGTCCCGTCGGCAGCCGGTTGTCGGGGGTCCTCTCTAGACTCCGGCGTCATGGCGATGGTGAGTTTCGTCGACGAGACGACGTCGGGTGAGCGCAGTTCCGCGTGGCACCTGGAGATCTTCGAGGAGCGCCTGCCGCTGCGGGAGGTGATCCGTCGCCGTGTCTTCCAGGAGGTCGCCGAGCACAACGCCAAGGGCGGCGACGTCTTCCGTGGGCTGGTGCAGCCGACCGACACCGAGCGGACGCTCAACGGCTTCAAGCTCCGCCAGCCGCGCCGGGTCGACCCGGAGGAGCAGGCGGCCCGCGCCCTGGATGCCTTCTCCCGCAACGGTTTCGTCGTCCTCGTCGACGACCGTCAGGTCGAGGAGCTGGATGCGCCCGTCGAGCTGACCCTCGGCACCGAGATCACCTTTCTCAAGCTCGTGCCGCTGGTCGGTGGCTGATGCCGACGTCGACACTCCCGCCCGGCCAGGCCGAGCGGCTGGCAGGGCTCGCCCACAGCGGTGACGTCGAGGCCCTCGCCGACGAGGTGCTGGCATACACGGCCGGCTACACCGGCGACTGGGGCCGCGAGAGCCGGGAGGTGACCGACGCGCTCGATCTTGTCGCGCCCGAGCACCGGCCCGGGCTGCTGATGGCGATCCTCGAACGCTGCTGCCGGGTCACCGACACCGAGCAGCGCCGGGTCACCAACGACCTGCTGAAGATCCTGGTCAAGCCCTACGGCAGGGCCACGACGGCCGACTCGGCCGCGGTCGCGCTCGCCTTCGCCGCCCGGCACACCAGCTACTTCGGCGGCGCCGAGCAGCGGCATATGGCCGAGCTCCTGCTCGACGCCGCCCGGCCGCTGCCGCCCGAGGTCGTGGCCATGATGCGCCGCACCGCCGTGCACGGCTACTGGGACTCGCCCGGCCAGCTCACACCCCTGCTGGACCGGCTCGACGCTCCGCCGCTCAACCCGGGCGAGGCGTGGGCCGACCGGGCCCTGGCCGACGTCGCGTCGCTCGCCCCCGAGGAGGCCGGTCGATGGCTGGCGCTGCTCCGGCACGCGGCGACCGCGACGAGCGCCAGACCGGCGCCGAAGTGGGAGGCGACCGGCCGCAGGCTGCTCGCCGAGCTGACCGACCCCGGTGACCGGCTGCGGAGCTGGCTCGCGCTGGTCGGGCGCCCGCGCACCATCCGCCTCAACCGCACCCAGTGGGAGTACGACGTCAACGAGGCGTTCGACCAGTTCAACAGCACGCCGCTGCGCGGGCTGGTCTGGCTGGCCGCCTTCCTGCCCGACCATCCCGAGACGCCCCGCCTGCTCGGCGCGCTCGTCGAGACGTCGCTGCGCAAGGTCGCGGGCCTCGGCCCGCGCAACCCCAAGGTCGCCAACGCCGGCGTCCACGCGCTGTCGCGCATCCCGACCGAGGACGCCCTCGCCCAGATCGCCCGGCTCGCCGCCCGGGTCACCTACAAGGGCACGCTCAAGGAGGTGACCGCGGCACTCGACGCCCGGGCGGCGGCGCTGGGCCTGACCCGCGACGAGGTCGAGGAGCTGGCCGTCCCGGCGTACGGGCTGACCGAGGTGGGCAGGCGGGTCGACCACTTCGGCGACGCCTCGGCAACCCTCGACGCCACCTCCGGCACGGTCACCGTCACCTGGCGCAACGCCGGCGGCAGGGTCGTCAGGTCGGTCCCCGCCTCGGTGCGCTCCGGACACCCCGAGCAGCTCGCCGAGTTCAAGGCCGCCGTCAAGGACGTCGAGAAGATGCTCTCGGCCCAGGCGGAGCGCCTCGACCGCCAGTTCCTCGCCGCCCGGGTCTGGCCGTTCGAGGCGTGGCGGGCCCGCTACCTCGACCATCCCCTGGTCGGCACGCTGGCCCGCCGGCTGATCTGGCTCGTCGACGACGTGCCCTGCGGCTACCACGACGACGCGCTGCGGACGCACGACGGCGCGGAGATCACGGCCGGCGGGACGGTGCGGCTCTGGCACCCGATCGGCCGTGAGATCGACGAGGTGGTCGCGTGGCGCGGCTGGCTGGAGACCAGGCGGGTGACCCAGCCGTTCAAGCAGGCGCACCGCGAGGTCTACCTGCTGACCGCCGCCGAGGAGAACACCCGGGTCTACTCCAACCGGTACGCGGCGCACGTCCTGCGCCAGCACCAGTTCCACGCGCTGACCTCGGCCCGGGGCTGGCGCAACAGGCTGCGGATGATGGTCGACGACTCCTACGAGCCGGCCACCCGCGAGCTGCCGCAGTGGGGGCTGCGCGCCGAGTTCTGGATCGAGGGCGTCGGCGACGACTGGGACGCCGACGTCACCGAATCCGGGGCGTACCTGCGGATCGCGACCGACCAGGTCCGGTTCTATCCGATCGGCGCGCCGGAGAACTACGCGCACGCCGGTGGCGGCGGTTACGAGCAGTGGGTGCACCAGGACGCACCGCCGACCGAGCCGCTGCCGCTGGCCGAGATCCCACCGCTGGTCCTCAGCGAGGTGCTCCGGGACGTGGACCTCTTCGTCGGCGTCGCCAGCGTCGGCAACGACCCGACCTGGCAGGACGGCGGTCCCGAAGGGCGGTTCCGGGAATACTGGGCCTCCTACAGCTTCGGCGAGCTCAGCGGCACCGCGCAGACCCGCCGGGACATCCTCGGGCGCCTCGTCCCCCGGCTGGCCGTCGCCGACCGGGCCACGGTCGAGGGCCGGTTCCTCGTGGTCCGGGGCGACCTGCGCACCTACAAGATCCACCTCGGTTCGGGCAACATCCTGATGAGCCCGAACGACCAATACCTCTGCATCGTGCCCAGGCAGTCGGCCGGCTCCTCGACCGGTGGCGTCTTCCTCCCGTTCGAGGGAGACCGGGTGCTCGCCGTCATCCTCAGCAAGGCGCTCATGCTGGCGAAGGACACCGAGATCACCGATCCCACCATCACGAGCCAGCTACGGCGCTGACCCCCGACCGCCCGCGACGCGTGCTTCGGCTGATAGCGGAAGCGCCCGCCCCGGTCTGCCCGGCGGACCTAGCGTGAGGGCATGGAGAAGCTCGCCCTGGTCGTCGGCGCCACCGGCCAGGTCGGCCGGGCTGCCGTCCGCGCCCTGGTCGCCGATGGCTGGCACGTCCGGGCCGCCGCCCGTGGCCTGCGGGCCGGGGCTCCCTGGCCGCCGGGGTGGAACGTCGAGCTGGTGTCGCTGGACCGCGAGGACGACGCCGGGCTGGCCGCCGCGGTCGGCGACGGTTGCGACGTCCTCGTCGACACGGTCGCCTTCGACGCCCGGCACGCCCGCCAACTGCTCCGGCTCGCCGACCGGATCGGCTCGGCGGTGGTGGTCTCCAGCGCCGCCGTCTACCTGGACGACGCGGGGCGGGGGTTCGGTGCCGAGGGGGTCCGGTTCCCGGTGCCGATCGCCGAGACCCAGCCGACCGTCGCGCCACTCGGCCCGGACACCCACGCGCCCGGCGACGACGGCCCGGACAAGCGGGGCACGGACGAGAAGGGCCGGGAGGAGAAGGGCCGGGCCGGCCGCCGGGGCGAGGACGGCTACGCCGCCGGCAAGGCCGCCCTCGAACGCGAGCTGCTGGCCGCCGGGGCGGTGCTGCCGACCACCGTACTGCGGGCGGGTGCGATCCACGGGGCACACACCGTGCACCCGCGCGAGTGGCACTTCGTCAAACGCGCGCTGGACCGCCGGCCGGTACGGGTGCTGTCGTACCGGGGGGAGAGCCGGTTCCACCCGGTCTCCACCGCCAACCTGGCCGAGCTGATCCGGCTCGCCGCCCGGGAGCCGGGAGCCCGGGTGCTCAACGCCGGTGATCCCGAGCCGCCGACCGTACGGGAGATCGGGGCCGCCGTGCACGCCGTGCTCGACCACGACGCGGAGGACGTGCTGATCGACGGCCCCTCCCCGGTGCCGCCGGTCGGCGAGACGCCGTGGTCGACCCGGCATCCGGTGGTGCTCGACACGGGACTGGCGCAGCGCCAGCTCGGCTACCGCCCGGTGACCGGCTATCTCGACTCCCTGCCGGAGACCGTGCGGTGGCTGGTGGACGCCGCACGGGGGCGGGACTGGCGGGTCGTCTTCCCCGACCTGGCCCGGAACTACCGCACCGACTACTTCGACTACCTCGCCGAGGACGCCTGGCTGCGCCGCCGTCATCGCTGACCGGGCCGCCCGGCGCCGGGTCAGGCCGGCGCGCTGAGTTTGGCCACCAGGTCGTCGATCCGGTCGCCGAACGCCGCCCGCAGCGCGGTCGCCGCGTCGTCGAGGTCCTTCGAGCCGAGGCCGTTGAGCACGCCGTCGATGATCTGTTGCTCGTTGACCCAGTCCATGCCCAGCATGTTCATCTGGTTGGCCTTGACCTCGGTGAGCATCCCCTCGATGTTGTAGAAGTGCTGGCGGATGTCGGTACGGCCGCTGCCGTCCGGCTTCTGCGCACCCTGCCAGAGGATGTAGTTGACGTCCTTGGCGTACTTGAGCAACTGCTCCTGCTCCTGATCGGAGAGTGCCGGCATGATGTTCTCCTCTCCCGGCGAGGCGGCGACGTCCCGCCGAAACTGGTCCATGTTGAAGCTCGGGTCGGTCTTGACGCTGGAATGCCCGTAGCCGCCCGGCTGGTGCTCCTTGTGCCCGCCGATCCCCCAGCCGGTGCGCTTGCGCAGCGCCGCGACGCCGCGCACGTACGAGTCGTACTGCCGGTCGGTCCAGGGCTCGCCGAGGGCGTGCTGCGCCTCGATGCCGATCAGGCCGGAGTTGCCGACTCCCTTGAACGGCCCGGCCCACCCGACCCGTACGTGGTTGCACCGCCCGGAGGCGATGACGTGCCAGTGCCCGGTGCGGGAGAGGTAGAGCTGGGCGATCGGCGGCGGGGCCGTCGCCGACCCGTTCAGCAGGACGTAGATCTCGCCGGCGTCGGTGGAGTGCAGCGAGCCGCGGGTCTCGTGGATGATGATCCCGTGTGGATCGAACGAGGTCGAGCCGCGGCTGCGCCAGCCGCCGACCTCGTGCACGGTGAGCCCGGCGGAGCGGAGCACATCGGCGAGCCAGAGCAGTCGCATGGATCAGCCCTCCCTACTCGGAGGTAGGTCTTCACTACTGACCGTATCTGCGCCATCGACCGGAGTCCAGTCGTCCGATCTGCCAATCTCGCCAAAAGCAAAGGTCAACCCGCCCGTGGGCGAGTTGACCTTTCAACCGACCGGACGACTCAGAACGCCAGACACTCACACTCCGTCATGAGCGCGCGGACGTTGCGGACGTACTGCGGGTTGGGGATCTTCAACCCGTCGTCGGTCACCACCGCGCCCGGCCCGAAGTTGTACGCCGAGATCACCGCGTTCAGCAGGCAGGAGTTGAGCTCGCTCGTGCAGTCGTCGGCGGAGACCCCGTAGTCGCTGTCGAAGAAGGCGTCGCCGACGTACTTGATCAGCCAGGCCAGGTAGTTGGCGCCGAGCGTGGCGTTGTCCCGGTAGGCGTCGATGTCGTACGACTTGTCGAAACGCTGGTTGACGAAGTCGGCGGTGTCCGGCATCACCTGCATCAACCCCACCCCGCCGTCGCAGGCGATGATGTTCGACTGCCAGCCGCTCTCCTGCCACGCGGTCGCCTTGACGAGGTCGACCGGCACCCGGATGCTCGGCGCCGAGTTGGGCCAGTAGATCCGGCCGGCCGCGTCGGTCAGCGCCTCCTTGACCTGCGCCCGGCTGGCCTGGGTGCCCTCGTAGCGCGGCTTGGTGCAACTGGCCGGGGGCTTCGGTGGCGGCGGGGGCAGCTTGGTCTCGGTCGGCGGCTTCGGCGTCCTGCGCGGCCCCGGCTTCTTCTTGACCGGGGTGCGGCTCGGGGTCGCCGACGGCGTCGGGCGGGCGCCGAGCCCGGCCACCGCCGGAGGCTCCGGCTCGGCCGTCGCCCCGCTCTCCTGCTCCGGCCCGGCGCCGTCGACCGGGTCGGCACCGGCCGCCACCGTGGTCGTGGAGCCGTCCCCACCCGGCTCGCCGTTGGCACAGGCGACCGCCGTGGCGAGCAGCAGAGCCGCCGCTCCCAGCACGAGTCCGGCCCGGCGCACCCGCTGCGTCATCGCGTCCCCCCAGAATGTCACGGCGCACCATAACAGGCAGACCGGCGACTCAGGGGGCATCGACCGGCCGGGTGGCCGAAGCCGTCCGCTCCGCCGTACCCCCCACCGGTAGCTCCCACCCCACCGACGTCGGCTCCGCGCTCCCGGCCGTCGGCAGAGGTCGTCTCCCGGCCGTCGGCAGGGGTACGGTCGCCGTGCCGGCGGCGCGTACCGCACGGTCCCGGGTGGCCCAGGCCACCATGAAGACGGCGGTCCAGAGCACGCCGAGCAGCACCGAGGTCACCGTCTCGCTCGCCGAACTCCAGCCGACGTAGAGCCGGGCCGCCCCGACGGTCACCACCCCGACCGCCGCCACCGTCCAGGCCGTCACCGCCATCGGCCAACGACTCTGCCGGGCCAGCAGCCAGGCCAGCGTGCAGAGGCTGGCGGCGACCACCGCGTTCTGGGCCGGCAGCAGCCGCACCGGCACGCCGCTGGTCGGGCCGGTGACGTCGGTGACCAGGAGCAGCACCAGCAGCGGCACGAAGGCACCGGCCGTGCCGAGCACACTGAGCAGGTCGACCCGCCACGGCCGGGTCCGCCAGCCGACCACCCCGGCGACCAGCGCCACCACCAGGATCAACACCGGTCCGCGCAGCGCACCGATGGCGCCGTGCGCCAGCTCGGCGACCCCGTCGGTACGCCGGGCGGCGAACCACTCCGCGATCGTGCTGTCGACCACCGACAGCCCGCTGTGCCGCACCACCAGGTCGAGCAGCCAGGCCAGGGTGAGCCCGGTCACGAAGAGCAGCGCCAACCCGGCGACCAGGTTGGCCAGCAGCGTCCACCCCGGTCCGATGTGCAGGGAGAGGACGAAGAAGAGCACCCCGTACCGCCGGGCCAGCCAGCGCAGCGGAGGCCGGGTGACGGCCCGGGTCAGCAGCGACCGCACCGGGTCCGGGTTGCGCCCGAGCCAGCGCCCGACCAGCACGATCGCCACGATGAAGACGATCAGCAGCAGCACCGCACCGGTCGCCCTGCCGAGATGGTGGGAGACGGTCTCATACGACTCACCAGCCAGATAGCCGGCCAGCACGGAGCCGCCGACCCAGCTCAGCACCCCGACCAGGTTCCACGGTGCGAACCGCCGGTACGGCATCCCGGCGCTGCCGGCGAGCCGGGGCACCAGGGTCCGGGCGAAGGCCACCCAGCGGGCCGCCAGGACCCCCCGCCCGCCGAGCCGGCCCAGCATCGCGTCGGCCTTCGCCCAGCGGTGTGCCCCGACCCGGCTCCCCCACCGGCCCACCCTCAGCCGGGGGCCGTGCCGCCGGCCGCTGCGGAACGCCAGCGCGTCACCGAACGCCGCCGCGACAATCATGATCACCACCGCCGGCCCGAGCCGGAGCATCCCGGTGTAGGCGAGGAAGCCGACCAGCAGCAGCGTCGCCTCGGCCGGCATCACCAGGCCGACGATCAGCGCCGTCTCGGCGCAGACCAGCAGCGCCGCGGTCAGGTAGACCAGTACCGGCGGCAACTCCCGCACCACCGTCAACACATCCTGCACGGCGACCCCCCGAACACCCGGGCCAGCATGCCAGCCCGGTGCTGGCCCGGCACAGTCATTCCCGCCGGGTGCCGGGTCAGGTCAGGGGGAACCCGGACGCCGACCCGGATCGCGCAGGCGGGAGGATGGAGGGCATGCAGACCCGCGGGGACCTTCGTAACGTCGCAATCATCGCCCACGTCGACCACGGCAAGACCACGCTTGTCGACGCCATGCTGCGGCAGTCCGGGGCCTTCTCCGCCCGGTCCGAGCCGGCCGACCGGGTGATGGACTCCATGGACCTGGAGCGGGAGAAGGGCATCACCATCCTGGCCAAGAACACCGCCGTGCGTTACCTGCCGCCCGACGGTGCCGACCCGGTGACGATCAACATCATCGACACTCCCGGGCACGCCGACTTCGGCGGCGAGGTGGAACGCGGGCTGACCATGGTCGACGGGGTGCTGCTGCTGGTGGACGCCAGCGAGGGCCCGCTGCCGCAGACCCGGTTCGTGCTCCGCAAGGCGCTCCGGGCCCGGCTGCCGATCATCCTCGTGATCAACAAGGTGGACCGGCCGGACGCGCGGATCAAGGAGGTGGTCGACGACACCTACGAGCTCTTCCTGGACCTCGACGCGGACGCCGAGCAGATCGACTTTCCGATCATCTACGCCTGCGCCCGGGACGGCATCGCCTCGCTGACCCAGCCCGCCGACGGCAGCGTGCCGGGCGACAGCAGCTCGCTGGAGCCGCTCTTCCGCAGCCTGCTCGACACGATCCCGCCGCCGGCCTACGACGAGAACGCCCCGCTGCAGGCCCACGTGACCAACCTGGACGCCTCGCCGTTCCTCGGCCGGCTGGCGCTGTGCCGGGTCCGCCAGGGCAGCATCACCAAGGGCGAGACCGTGGCCTGGTGCCGCACCGACGGCAGCGTGCAGCGGGTCCGGGTCTCCGAGCTGCTGATGACCGAGGCGCTGGAGCGCAAGCCGGCGACCTCGGCCGGGCCGGGCGACATCATCGCGGTCGCCGGCATCCCGGAGATCATGATCGGTGAGACCCTGACCGACCTGGAGGACCCCCGACCGCTGCCGCTGATCACCGTCGACGAGCCGGCCATCTCGATGACCATCGGCACCAACACCTCGCCGCTGGTCGGCCGGGTCAAGGGTGCCAAGGTCACCGCGCGGATGGTCAAGGACCGGCTGGACCGGGAGCTGATCGGCAACGTCTCGCTCCGGGTCCTCCCCACCGACCGGCCGGACGCCTGGGAGGTGCAGGGCCGGGGCGAGCTGGCGCTCGCCATCCTGGTCGAGCAGATGCGCCGCGAGTCGTACGAGCTGACCGTCGGCAAGCCGCAGGTGGTGACCCGGGAGATCGACGGGAGGACCTGCGAGCCGGTGGAGCGGCTCACCATCGACGCCCCGGAGGAGTACCTCGGCGCCATCACCCAGCTCCTCGCCACCCGCAAGGGCCGGATGGAGCAGCTGGTCAACCACGGCACCGGCTGGATCCGGATGGAGTGGCTGGTCCCGGCCCGGGGGCTGATCGGCTTCCGCACCGAGTTTCTCACCGACACCCGGGGCACCGGCATCCTGCACCACGTCTTCGAGTCCTACGAGCCCTGGTTCGGCGAGCTGCGCACCCGCAACACCGGCTCGCTGGTGGCCGACCGCTCCGGGGTGGCGACCGCGTTCGCCATGCTCAACCTCCAGGAGCGGGGCACCCTCTTCGTCGAGCCCGCCACCGAGGTCTACGAGGGGATGCTGGTCGGCGAGAACTCCCGCTCCGACGACATGGACGTCAACATCACCAAGGAGAAGAAGCTCACCAACATGCGCTCCTCGACCAGCGAGGAGACCGAGAAGCTGATCCCGCCGCGCAAACTCTCCCTGGAGCAGGCCCTGGAGTTCTGCCGCGAGGACGAGTGCGTCGAGGTCACGCCGACGGCGATCCGGCTCCGCAAGGTGGTGCTCGACGCGCCGTCCCGGGCCAGGGCCGCCGCCAGGCGCAAGCACGCCAACTGAGCCCGGCCGTACGCTGCGCAGATGCCCTGGGACGTCCTTGACGCCGAGCTGGCCGCCGTGCCCGGCACGGTCTCGGTGTACGCCGGCGGGCTCGGCCGCCGCCCCGCCTACACCCGGCTGCCGGACGCGCCGCACTACGCGGCCAGCACGATGAAGGTGGCGGTGCTGGCCGCGCTGCACCGGGCCGCCGAGGCCGGCGAGGTGCGGCTCGGCGCGGCGGTGCCGGTGGTCAACGAGTTCGAGTCCGCCCTGCCGGGCGCGGGTCGGTTCGCCTGCGCGCCGGACTACGACAACGACGAGGCGGTGTGGGACCGGCTCGGCGGCACCGCGGCACTGGGCTGGCTCGCCGAACGGATGATCGTGCGCTCCAGCAACCTCGCCACCAACCTGGTGCTCGGGCACGTCGGGCTCCCCGCCGTGGCCGAGGTCTGGGCGGCCAGCGGTGCCCGGCACAGCCGTACCGACCGGGGCATCGAGGACTTCGCCGCCCGGGACGCCGGGCTCGACAACCAGGTCACCGCCGCCGACCTGGCCCGACTGTTCGGCTCGATCGCCCGGTCCCGGCTCGCCTCCCCCGGTGCCTGCGCCGGCATGCTCGACGTGCTGCTCGCCCAGGAACGCTCGGAGGAGCTGGCCGCGGGGCTGCCGCCGGGGACCCGGATCGCGCACAAGGACGGCTGGGTACGCGGCGTCCGGCACGGTGCCGGCGTGGTCTTCCCGGACGACGCACCCCCGTACGCCGTGGTGGTCTGCACCAGCGCACCGCCGGGCGGGCGGGGCGAACCGGACGACGAGGAGCGCGACGAGCGGGCCCGGCGGCTGGTCACCCGGATCTCGGCCGTGGTCTGGGCGGCCCGGCATCGTCTGGGGACCGTCGGCTGAGCCCACGGTCGATATCGTGCCTACATGTCGATCGCCTCGGTACGCACCCACCGGATCTCCGCTCCGCTGCACACCCCGTTCGTGACGGCGCTGCGTCGCACCTCCACAGTAGAGACCCTCGTGGTGGAGCTGGTCGACACCGACGGCCGTTCCGGGTTCGGTGAGGCACCCCAGGTGTGGCAGGTGACCGGGGCGTCGATCGGCGGGGCCCGGGCCTGTGTCGAGGAGGTGTTCGCGCCCCTGCTCACCCGGCGCGACCCGGACGACCTGGTGGCGCGCTGTGCGGAGCTGCGCCGGGCGGTGGTCGGCAACGAGGCGGCGAAGGCGGCAGCGGACGTGGCCCTGCACGACCTGGCCGCCCGCCGGCTCGGTGTGCCCCTGGTCCGGCTGCTCGGCGGCACGTCCCGCCGGGTGGCCACCGACGTCACCCTCTCGGCCGGCGACGCGGTCGAGTTGGCCGGGGCGGCGAAACAGCGGATCGCCGACGGTTTCGACGTACTCAAGGTCAAGGTCGGCACCGACGCGGCGGGCGACCTGGCCCGGGTCCGCGCGGTGCGGGCCGCCGCCGGGCCGCAGGCCCGGATCCGGCTCGACGCCAACCAGGGCTGGACACCCCGGGAGGCGGTCCGGGTGATCCGCGGCATCGAGGACGCCGGGCTCGGCGTGGAGCTGGTCGAGCAGCCGGTGCACGCCCGGGACGTCGCCGGGATGGCCTGGGTGGCCGACCGGGTGGACGTGCCGATCCTGGCCGACGAGACGGTCTACGGGGTGCGCGACCTGGTCGAGGTGATCCAGCGCCGGGCCGCCGACATGGTGAACGTCAAGCTGGCCAAGTGCGGCGGGCTCGGGCCGGCCCGCACCCTGCTGGAGCTCGCCACCGAGCACGGCCTGGGCACGGTGGTCGGTTCCATGATGGAGAGCCAGGTCGGGCTCGGCGCGGCCGCCAGCCTGGTCGCCGCGGTCGGCACCAGCGCCGTCTCCGATCTCGACGCCGCCTGGTGGCTGGCCTGGTCGCCGGTGCAGGGCGGCATCCGGTACGAGAACGCCACCGTCGTGCTGCCGGACACGCCCGGCCTGGGCGTCGCCGGCCTGCACCGTGCCCCGCCGGCCCAGCCCTGACCCGGCACGCGGTCGGCGGAGGTGTGGGCCCGTCGCCGGTCATGTAGGCAACATTCAGCTCACCATTGCAGGACGGCGCTAACTTTCATATGGTTCGGGCGGGAAGCGGCAAGGACGGATGGTGCTGAAATGGTGCTGCGCTCGGGGCACGAGGCCGTTGTCCGGGTCGCCGTCGCCACCCTCTGGGCCCGGCCCGAGGCCGTCCGCCCGGTGGACGGGCCAGCGCTGTCCCGCCGGACCGACATCGCCGGTTGGATCTCCGGGATGACCGCCGACCAGCGGGTCGGCGACTGCGTGCTCAGTCAGCTGCTCCTCGGCGAGCGGGTGCTGGTCGAGGAGGTCCGCCCGGACGGCTGGGTCCGGCTGGTCGCGGTCGAACAGCCGGCCGCCAAGCTCGATCCCCGCGGCTATCCCGGCTGGCTGCCGCGCGACCAACTCGCCGAGCCCACCGAGCGGGCTCCGGGGCGGCCGGACCTGGTCGTGGCGGCCACGGTGACCCGGCTGCACGCCGCACCGGTCGGCCCGGTGGTGCTGCCCGGGGTCATCCTGGGCACCCGACTGACCGCCGCCGGGCCGGCACGCGACGGCTGGCGGCCGGTCCGGGTGCCCGACCACGGGCAGCCGCTCTGGGTCCTCGACACCCACCTCGCGCCGCTGCCGAGCCGCCCGCCCAGCGCGACCGAGGTGCTCACGGTGGCCAGCCGGCTGCGCAACGTCGTCTACGTCTGGGGCGGTGTCTCGGCGTACGGGATCGACTGCTCGGGCCTGGTGCACCTGGCCTGGCGACGGTTCGGCGTACGGCTGCCCCGGGACGCCGACGACCAGGCGGCCGCGACCGTGCCGCTGCCGCTCGGTGCGGAACGCCCGGGGGACCTCTACTTCTTCGCCCGGCCCGGCCGGCGCGTCCACCACATCGGCATCGTCACCGCCCGCCCCGGGCCGGGGAGCGACAGGCGCATGTTGCACGCCTGCTACACGCAGCGGCGGGTCCTGGAGGAACCGATGCCCGCCGACCGGGCCGCGACACTGGTCGGCGCGCACCGGGTCACATTCTGACCCGCCGCTGCGGCCTGTCGTCCCCGATCCGTCAGGCGACCGGCAGCTTGTCGCCCGACCGGCTGTCGCGGCTGGACTTGATCAAACTGGCGACGGTGGCGATCGCCAGCGTGCCGAGAATGACGGTGAGGGAGAGCCAGATCGGGATGTGCGGAGCCCAACCGATCGGCTCGCCGCCGTTGAGGAACGGCAGGTTGTTGCCGGCCAGCGCCTCCAGCACCAGCTTGACGCCGATGAAGCCGAGCACCACGGCGAGCCCGATGTTGAGGTAGACCAGCCGGTCGAGCAGCCCGCCGAGCAGGAAGTAGAGCTGGCGCAGCCCCATCAGCGCGAAGACGTTGGCGGTGAAGACCAGGTACGGCTCCTGGGTGATCCCGAAGATCGCCGGGATCGAGTCGAGCGCGAAGACCAGGTCGGTGGTGCCGATCGCGATCATCACGATCAGCATCGGGGTGAAGAGCCGACGGCCGTTCTCGCGCACCGTGAGTCGGCTACCGGAGAAGTCCCGGGAGACGGGCAGGGCGCGCCGGCTCCACCGGATCAGCACGTTCTCCTTGAAGTCGTCCTCGGTCGGCTCACCCTGGCGGAAGAAGTTGATCGCCGTGTAGATCAGGAAGGCGCCGAAGATGTAGAAGACCCAGGAGAACTGGTTGATCAGGGCCGCACCGGCCGCGATGAAGCCACCGCGCATCACCAGCGCCAGCACGATGCCGATCAGCAGCACCTTCTGCTGGTACTGCCGGGGCACCCCGAACCGGGACATGATGATCACGAAGACGAAGAGGTTGTCCACCGAGAGGCTGTACTCGGTGAGCCAACCGGTGTAGAACTCCCCGGCGACGGTGAAGTTGGTGGTCAGGGCCAGGCCGACCCCGAAGATCAGGGCCAGGCCGACGTAGAAGGTGACCCAGAGACTCGACTCCCGCAGGCTCGGCTCGTGCGGCCGTCGGCCGATGATCATGAGATCGAGGACCAGGATCGCCGTCAACACGACCAGTGAGATGACCCAGACCCAGGCGGACACGTTCAACGCTCTCCTCCGGCAGGCACGCGGCACCGCCGTCGGCACGCAGGACGCGCCTCAGGCGGTGTAGACGGTGGTGACTGTCGGAGGTCTCTTCCGCCACCGCCGTGCGAGCCGCTGCGACGACAACCTACGGTGCCGGGTCCTCCGGCCGGCTGGGCCGGCCGACGACCGTGTTGACGACACCGTCGCGAAGGAATACTCCCCTCCTACGACGCCATTGTTCACTATTCCCCGCCGGTTGCGCATCTCCCCCTACCGGAGGCGACGCCGACAACCGGCCGTACCCATCCTAGGAACCTAGGTGCTATACCGGGGTGATATCGGGTCGGCGAGGGACCAACCCGCCGCAAGCACCTCGTCACACGCCCGCACCGCCGTGCCGAGCCGGTCCGGCAGCGGGCCGGTGAGTTCGATCACTGGCGCCCCGGATTCCGCCAGCACCGCCCGGAACCGCTCGGTCATCCACCCCCGCAGGTGCGCGCCGTCCCGCAGCCCGTCGTCGCTGAACGGCACCCCCCGGTGGTCGGTCAGCAGATAGAGGTCGGGCCGGCGGGCGGCCGCCCGGACCCGCGGCGAGGACGAGCCGAGATAACGCTCCTCCCAGACCGCGGTGGCCCGCGCGTCGGTGTCGCAGAACAGCAGCGGACCGCTGCGCCGGGCGGCCGCGTCCTCGGCGGCCTGCTGCTCCCGGACCACCGTCTCGAAGTCCACCCGCTCCCACCGCACGTCGAAGATCGTCGCCCCCGGCTCGGTACGCCGCAGCCGGGCCAGCTTCGCGGCGGTCAGCTCCCGGCCGTACTCCGGAACCCAGCGGGTCCGGTAGTGCCCGGCCAACGCCCGCGCCACCGTGGTCGTCCCGGTCGACTCGGCGCCGACCACGACGATCCGGCGGACGAACCAGGCCCGGACCGGCGGGGCGAGCATCGCCCAGTGCCGCACCGGATCGGCCCGCACCGCCGTCCCCGAGACCGGCACCGCCACCCGGGAGGGATCGACGCAGACGTCCACCGCGCCGAACCGGCGGGCCAGCTCGGCGCCGTACGCCTCCGAGGAGAAGACGGCGTCCACCCGGTCGTCCCCGAGCGCTGCCCGGAACACCGCACAGTGCGCCTCCCAGACCGCCGGGTCGGTGTAGTCGATCGGATGGTCGTCGTAGCGACCGACGAACCGGACGTGCGGCTCCGTCGCGTGCATCTCGCGCAACCACTCCAGCCGCAGCGGCAGCGGGATCGACTCCCGGCGGGACGGCGCCACCACCACGGTGACGGCGGCACACCGCCGGGCCGCCTCGCTGATCAGTGCGTGGTGCCCGGCGTGCGGCGGATAGAACTTCCCCACCAGCAGTCCGTGCCCGAACTCCGGCCGCCGGTCCGGAGCTGCCGCCGGAACGTGCCCGGGACCATGCCCCGGCACGGCTGCCGGAACGTGCTCGGATCCGTGCCCCGGCACGGCGGCCGGAACGTGCCCGGAGCGCTGCCCCGTCACGGAGTGGCGGGCGCCGGGCCCGGCGCGACCGGACGGGCGGCGGCCGAGAGCCGGCGCAGGTCGGCCCGCCAGTTCCGCAACCCGAAAACGCAGAGCCCGAGGAAGACGATGTACAGCCCGCCGGTGAGATAGAGCCCCTTGTAGGCGTAGAGCGGGATGTAGACGAGGTCCGCGGTGATCCAGATCCACCAGCTCTCCACCCGCTTGCGGCACTGGCCGTACGTCGCCATCAGCGACAGTGCGGTGGTCACCGCGTCCGGGAACGGCACGGTGGAGTCGGTCGCCCGGTCCAGCAGCAGCCAGAGCAGCAGGGTCAGCGCCGCACCGGCGGCGACCAGCACCATCCACTCCCGACGGCCGGTGCGGGCGACCACCAGCCGGCTGCGCCGCTCACCGCCGAAGAGCCACGCCCACCAGCCGTAGAGGCCGAGCCCGACGTAGACGATCTGGAGCCCGGCGTCCGCGTAGAGACCCGCGGTCCAGAAGAGCACCATCAGCAGCAGCACGTTGGCGATGCCGATCGGCCAGTTCCACATCTTCTGCCGGGCCAGCAGCCAGACGTTGAGCACGCCGGTCGCGAAGCCGAGCAGTTCGGCGCGGCTGGTCGGCGTACCCGCCACGGTGAACGCCGTACCGGTCAGCCAGTCGAGCATGGGCGCACCTCCCGCAAGATCCTCCGGAGTTCCTACCGTAGGTATCGGCGGGCGGGACGGGTATACCCCGATCGACCAGCCCGGACCCGCCCGTGCCATGCTCCCCGCATGGTTCTGGAGGTTGCGCTGATCGACGTGGTGGCCGGTCAGGAGGAGACGTTCGCCGAGGCGTACGCCAAGGGCCACGCCACCTTGGCCGGCACGCCCGGCTGCCGGTCGATCCGGATGACCCGGGGAGTCGAGTCGCCGTCCCGGTTCGTGCTGCTTGTGGAGTGGGACTCGATCGAGGCACACCTGGAGAACTTCCGGGCCACCGAGCGGTTCACCACCTGGCGTTCACTGATCGGCCCGTACTTCGCCGCGCCGCCGGTCGTCGAGCACTTCACCGACGTGCCGCCGCCGGCCTGACCTGTGGCATCGGGCGGGGTCACCCGTCGGTGCCGGGCCAGTCGCCGGGCTTGCCCCAGTCACCGGGTTCGATGACGAACTGTCCGTACGGGACGGTCCACACCACCTCGTGGCCGAGCCGGTGACCGCTCTGCCCCTCCTCGCCGTACGCCGTGCCGTGGTCGGAGCAGAGCAGCACCAGGCAGGGCCGGTCGCGCGAGGTGGCCAGCGCGAAGAGCCGCCCGATGTGCCGGTCGACGTACTCCAGCGCGGCGGCGTGACTCTCCCGGCTGTCCCGGTCGGCACCCGCCAGGTAGTGGCGGTTCGGCTGGTGGATCGCGGCGACGTTGACGAAGAGGAAGAGCGGCCGGTCCTCCGGCACCGTGGGCAGCACCGTGGCGATCCGGTCGAGTTGCGCCTCGAAGCACCGCGGCGAGGAGACCCCGAACTCGGGCTCCCAGTGCGCCTCGGCGAAGAGCGCCGGCAGCACGCCGCCGAGCGGCGACCGCCCGTTGAAGAAGCCGACGCCGCCGACGCAGACGGTGTGGTAGCCGGCCGCCCCGAGCCCGTGGACCACGTCCGGGGCGTCGAAGGTCCAGGTCTGCTCGCCGGTGGTCTCGCTGCCCGGCGCGGCGGCGGCGAAGAGCCGGGGGTGTGGACCGGGCGCGGTGGGTGTGGGCAGGAAGCCGGCGAAGAACGCCTGGTGCGCCGCGTAGGTGAAGCTCGCCGGGCTGTGCCGCCGCTCCCAGACGCCGCCGGGCAGGGCGCGGACCAGGTTCGGCGTACGCCCGGAGTCGGCCAACTCGGCGGCCACGTCGTAGCGGAGTGTGTCCAGGGTGACGAACAACAGGTCGTGGCTACCGATCAGCTCCTTCATGCCACCCTCCACCTCTCTCGGTCACGTCTGCGGCCTCCATGCTGCCCGCTGGCACCGGCATCCGCCCGCCCGGCCCCGTGCCCGGTCCGCCTCCGCCGGCCGGAACGGTTGTCCGGGGTGCCGGCGATTGCCGGCGGGCACTGCCGGTCATCCGTCGATCATGCCAGTCACGTGTCGACGGTCACGTACCACCCGGCATCGGCGCAGGCGTCGACGATCGGTCGGGATGGGACGGACGCCGGCGCGCGGGGTGAGTGGGGCCGACCCGACGACGCCGCCCGGCTGGTCGAGTTTCTCTGCTCGCCGGACGGCCGCTGGATCACCGGCCAGGTCATCGACTCCGAGGGCGGCTTCGACCGGCACGCCCGACCGCCACCCCGGCCGGGATCAGGTGACCCCGGCCGCGTCCATGCCGCGCAGTTCCTTCTTCAGCTCGGAGACCTCGTCCCGGATCCGGGCGGCGAGCTCGAACTGCAACTCCCGGGCGGCGGCCAGCATCTGGTCGTTGAGCTCCTGGATGAGCTGGGCCAGCTCGGCCCGGGCCATCCCCTCCCGGGCCGGCGCGGTGCCGATCCGGCCCCGGCTCCGGGTCTCCTTGACCGGCGCCTTGCCCCGGGACATCTGCCGGACCGCGCCGCCGACCCGGGTGGTGGTCCCCTCGGTGTCCTCGGCCTCCCGGTAGATGTCGTCGAGGATGTCGTGGATCTTCTTGCGCAGCGGCTCCGGGCTGATCCCGTTGGCCTCGTTGTGTGCCACCTGCTTGGCCCGACGCCGGTTGGTCTCCTCGATCGCCTCGGCCATCGACGGGGTCATCTTGTCGGCGTACATGTGGACCTGGCCGGAGACGTTGCGCGCGGCCCGGCCGATGGTCTGGATCAGCGAGCGGCCGCTGCGCAGGAAGCCTTCCTTGTCGGCGTCGAGGATCGCCACCAGCGACACCTCGGGCAGGTCCAGCCCTTCGCGGAGCAGGTTGATCCCGACCAGGACGTCGTAGTCGCCCTTGCGCAGCTCGCGCAGCAGCTCCACCCGGCGCAGCGTGTCGACCTCGGAGTGCAGGTAGCGGACCCGGATGCCGTGCTCCAGCAGATAGTCGGAGAGGTCCTCGGCCATCTTCTTGGTCAGCGTGGTGACCAGCACCCGCTCGTCCCGCTCGGTGCGCAGCTTGATCTCGTGCATCAGGTCGTCGATCTGCCCCTTGGTGGGCTTGACCACCACCTCGGGGTCGACCAGGCCGGTCGGCCGGATCACCTGCTCGACCACCTCGCCCTGGGCCTGCTCCAGCTCCCACGGCCCGGGGGTGGCGGAAAGGAAGACCATCTGGCCGACCCGGTCCAGGAACTCGTCGAAGCGCAACGGCCGGTTGTCGGCGGCGCTTGGCAACCGGAAGCCGTGGTCGATCAGCATCCGCTTGCGGGAGGCGTCGCCCTCGTACATCCCACCGATCTGGGGGATCGTGACGTGCGACTCGTCGATGACGGTGAGGTAGTCGTCGGGGAAGTAGTCGAGCAGGCAGTGCGGCGCGCTGCCGGGCGAGCGGCCGTCGATGTGCATCGAGTAGTTCTCGATGCCGGAGCAGAAGCCGACCTGACGCATCATCTCCACGTCGTAGCTGGTGCGCATCCGCAGCCGCTGCGCCTCCAGCAGCTTGCCCTGCCGCTCCAGCTCGGCCAGCCGCTCGGTCAGCTCGGCCTCGATGCCGGCGAGTGCCCGCTCCATCCGCTCCGGGCCGGCGGTGTAGTGGGTGGCCGGGAAGATCAGCAGGTGGTCGACCTCCCGGACCACCTCGCCGGTCAACGGGTGCAGGTAGTAGAGCTTCTCCACCTCGTCGCCGAAGAACTCGATCCGCAGGGCCAGTTCCTCGTACGCCGGGATGATCTCCAGCGTGTCGCCACGGACCCGGAAGGTCCCCCGGTTGAACGCCATGTCGTTGCGGGTGTACTGCACGTCGACCAGCCGGCGGAGCAGCTTGTCCCGCTCGACCTCCTGGCCGACCTGGATCCGCACCGACCGGTCCAGGTATTCCTGCGGGGTGCCCAGGCCGTAGATCGCCGAGACGGTGGCGACGACCACCACGTCCCGGCGGGTCAGCAGGGACATCGTGGTGGCGTGCCGCAGCCGCTCGACCTCCTCGTTGATCGAGGAGTCCTTCTCGATGTAGGTGTCGGTCTGCGGGATGTACGCCTCGGGCTGGTAGTAGTCGTAGTAGGAGACGAAGTATTCGACGGCGTTGTGCGGCAGCAGCTCGCTGAACTCCTTGGCGAGCTGCGCGCAGAGGGTCTTGTTGGGCGCCAGCACCAGGGTCGGGCGCTGCAACCGCTCGATCAACCAGGCCGCCGTCGCGCTCTTGCCCGTGCCGGTGGCGCCGAGCAGCACGCTGTGCCGCTCACCCCGGCGCACCCGGCGCTCCAGGTCGTCGATGGCGGTCGGCTGGTCGCCCGAGGGCTGAAACTCGGAGACCACCTGGAAGCGACCGTCGAGCCGCGGAATGTCGAGCGCCATGACTTCAACCGTACGCCGACGGTGTGACACGCCACCGCGCCACGGTGGGTACACGATCGGCTTCAATATGGTCATTGTGTGGCAAAGATCACCGCGCTACCGTTTGAGGGTAGGCCGCTCGCGGCGGCCGACCGGGTCTGCGACACCAGCCGCCACACCGGCGGGGTCGCATCCGGCGCAGGGGTTGCAGCCCCGGCTCAGGCCGGCGAGCGCACCGATGCGGTCGCGCGGAAGCGCAGACCGGCCGCCGCGAGCGCCCTTTGCCGTCCGCCTACCCCGCCCCCTGATCCGCCCGCCCTGCTCGGGGCGAGCCGCTCCTCCCCCGGGTCGGTCTGTCCCTCCCCCCGGGTCGGCCGTCCCCTCCTTGGTCCTGCTACGTCCCGTCTTCGGGTGGTGGCGGCTGCCAGCCGGTGGCCGCCGCCCACTCCTCGGCGTAGCGGTGCTCCAGGTCGAACCACGGCTCCTTGGCCTCGGCGTAGGCGTCGATGTCCGGGTCCGCCGCCGCCAACCGTCGCTTGAGGGCGAGGTAGTCGGCCCGGCGGCCCGGATCGGCGCGCAGATGGTCACGCATCAGCAGGGCGTACCGCCAGCCGGGCGAGCCGATCTCGCGGACGTGCAGGTTGACCAGCCGGCCCGGATCCGCACCGCCGTGCAGCCGCTTGTCCCAGCGGGCGATGCCGCCTGGATGGCGGGCGTTGTCCCACCACTGCCCCGGACAGCGGGGAAACCCGGCGTCGGCGAGCCGGTCGGCCAGCGCGTCCGCCCCGGCCAGCGACGGGACTCCCAACTGCACGTCGATCACGTCCTTGGCGGGCAGTCCGGGCACGGCGGTCGACCCGACGTGGTCGAGACGGAGTTCACCCATGCCGACGGCGTGCCTGATCCGGGCGGCGAGCCGCCGGTACTGCGCCGGCCAGCCCGGGTCGGGCTCGACCAGGCGGGCCTCGCCGGCCCGTACCGCCCGGCGCTCGCGGAGGTTCCGTTCGTACGGCGTCAGCCTCTCCCGCCACAGCACGTCCAGCGCCGCGTGCAGCTCGGCGAGGTCACCGTCGTTCTCCAGCAGCACGTCGGCGGCGGCCGCGCGCCGCTCGTCACCGGTCTGGGCCCGGATCCGCTGCGCCGCCTGCTCGGCGGTCATCCCCCGGGTCCGGACCAGCCGCTCGATCCGGGTCGCCTCGGCCGCCCGCACCACCAGCACCAGGTGGTACGTCGGCGCGAGTCCCACCTCGACCAGCAGCGGTACGTCGTTGACCACGACCGCGTCCGGTGCCGCCCCGGCGGTCAGCTCGGCGCTGCGGCGGCGTACCCGCGGGTGGACGATCGCCTCCAGCCGGGCCCGCGCGGCCGGATCGGCGAAGACGATCTCGCCCAGTGCGGCCCGGTCCAGCCTGCCGTCCGGCCCGCGAACGCGCTGCCCGAAGGCGGCCACCACCTCCCACAACCCGTCCGTGCCCGGCTCGACCACCTCGCGGGCGATCCGGTCGGAATCGACGACCACGGCACCGAGGCTGGCCAGCCGGGCGGCGACGACGCTCTTGCCCGAACCGATCCCACCGGTGAGTCCGACGTTCAACACCGGACCAGTCAACCCGATCCGCGCCCGGCCGGACAGGGAGGGAGCGGTCTGGTCGGGAGTGCCTGGTCGGCTGGGAGTGCCTGGTCGGCCGGAGAGTGCCTGTCCGGCCGGAGACGACCCGTCCGGCCGGGGACGACCCGTGTCGTTGCACGGAACGGGAGGACCCGCCTGTGCGAACGGAAGGCCCGCTTCCCGGACCCGGGTCGCACCGGATCTGGGAAGCGGGCCTGGAGTTGCGTGGGCCGGCCGCGACCGGCCGACCGGGCCGGCCGGCCCGGCTGGGCTACTTGCCGCCGGCGAGCTTCTCCCGCAGCGCGGCGAGCGCCTCGTCGGTGGCGAGCGTGCCGGACGGCTCCTCCGCCTGGCGCGCCGGAGCGGCGCTGGCAGAGGTGGTGGTGCCGCCGCCACCAGCGCTGGGGCCACCGGTCGCAGCCGCCGGGTTGGCAGCCGCCTCGGCGTCGGCAGCGCGGGAGTTCTGCACCTGCTTGGTGTGCGCCTCCCAGCGGGTGCGCGCCTCGGCGTACTGCGTCTCCCAGGTCTCCCGCTGCTTGTCGAAGCCCTCGAGCCACTCCCCGGTCTCCGGGTCGAAGCCCTCGGGGTAGATGTAGTTGCCCTCGTTGTCGTAGGTCGCGGTCATCCCGTAGAGGGTCGGGTCGAAGTGCTCCTCGCCCTCGACGAAGCCCTCGTTGGCCTGCTTGAGCGAGAGCGAGATCCGCCGACGCTCGAGGTCGATGTCGATGACCTTGACCATCACCTCGGAGCCGACCTGGACGACCTGCTCCGGGATCTCGACGTGCCGCTCGGCCAGCTCGGAGATGTGCACCAGGCCCTCGATGCCGTCGTCGACCCGGACGAACGCACCGAACGGCACCAGCTTGGTGACCTTACCGGGCACGATCTGCTGGATGGCGTGGGTCCGGGCGAACTGCCGCCACGGGTCCTCCTGGGTCGCCTTCAGCGACAGCGAGACCCGCTCGCGGTCGAGGTCGACGTCGAGCACCTCGACCTCGACCTCCTGGCCGACCTCGACGACCTCGGACGGGTGGTCGATGTGCTTCCAGGAGAGCTCGGAGACGTGCACCAGACCGTCCACGCCACCGAGGTCGACGAAGGCGCCGAAGTTGACGATCGACGAGACGACGCCCTTGCGGACCTGGCCCTTCTGCAGCTTGTTGAGGAACTCGGTGCGCACCTCGGACTGGGTCTGCTCCAGCCAGGCCCGGCGGGACAGCACCACGTTGTTGCGGTTCTTGTCCAGCTCGATGATCTTGGCTTCGAGCTCACGGCCGACGTACGGCTGGAGGTCCCGCACCCGGCGCATCTCGACCAGGGACGCGGGCAGGAAGCCGCGCAGCCCGATGTCCAGGATGAGGCCGCCCTTGACCACCTCGATGACGGACCCGCGGACGACACCGTCCTCGTCCTTGATCTTCTCGATCGTGCCCCAGGCGCGCTCGTACTGCGCCCGCTTCTTCGAGAGGATCAGGCGCCCCTCCTTGTCCTCCTTCTGGAGGACCAGGGCCTCGATGTGATCCCCGACCGACACCACCTCGGCGGGGTCGACGTCGTGCTTGATCGACAACTCGCGCGAGGGGATGACGCCCTCGGTCTTGTAGCCGATGTCGAGCAGGACCTCGTCCCGATCGACCTTGACGACGGTGCCTTCGACAATGTCGCCGTCGTTGAAGTACTTGATGGTCTCGTCGATGGCGGCGAGGAAAGCTTCCTCGGAACCGAGGTCGTCGACGGTGACCTTGGTGGCGCTCGAGGGGGCCTCGATGCTGCTCGTCATGTGGGCGGTTGCTCCGGTCGGATGGATGTCACAGCAGGTTTGTGTCGCGGTGACCCTTTACGCCTGCGGACCCGTCGCCGGGCACACCGGGCGATCGCTGCTCCGATCGCTAGAGTGTCTCCGACGACCGCGGACCTTCTCCCTGCCGAGGCACACGATCCGCGAGCGCATCGAACAGCTTACCGTGCGCATTACCACAGCATGCAAGCCCTCCCCGCACGGGATGAGATCCGCAGTCCACTGCTCGGGAAGAGACTCCGCGCGGCGCCGTCGACCGACCCACTAGCGTGGCACAGTGCCCGAGAACAACCTGCCCGGCCTCCTGCCGCCCGATCTCGTCGACGAGCCGCCCGGGGTGCTCCGGCGCCGGGTCGGCGACGCGGAGAGCCGGCGGGCCAACCGCCGATGGTGGGACGCGGACGCCGACGACTACCAGGCCGAACACGGCGCCTTCCTCGGTGACGTGGACTTCGTCTGGTGTCCGGAAGGGCTGCGCGAGGCCGACGCCCGGCTCCTCGGCGAGCTGCCCGGCCGGCGGGTCCTCGAACTCGGCTGCGGTGCCGCCTCGGCGGCTCGCTGGCTGGCGACCGAGGGCGCCCGACCGGTCGGGCTGGACCTCTCCGCCGGCATGTTGCGGCACGCCGCGCGCGGTGCCGCCACCTCCGGGGTACGCGTGCCGCTGGTCCAGGCCGACGCCCTCGCCCTGCCGTTCCGGGCCGGCAGCTTCGACATCGTCTGTACGGCGTTCGGCGCGATCCCGTTCGTGGCCGACTCGGCAGCGGCGCTCCGCGAGGTCTTCCGGGTGCTCCGCCCCGGCGGCCGGTGGGTGTTCTCGGTCACCCATCCCATGCGGTGGATCTTCCTGGACGACCCGGGCGAGGGCGGCCTGACCGCCGTGCACTCCTACTTCGACCGCCGCCCCTACGTCGAGCAGGACGAGGCCGGCACCCCGAGCTACGTGGAGCAGCACCGCACCCTCGGCGACCGGGTACGCGAGATCGTCGGCGCCGGTTTCGTGCTGCGCGACGTGGTGGAGCCGGAGTGGCCGGCCGGGCACGAGCAGGTCTGGGGGCAGTGGAGCCCGCTGCGCGGCCGGCTCTTCCCCGGCACCGCCATCTTCGTCTGCGACAAACCAGACTCGGTCAGCGACAAACCGGACGGCGAGTCCGTCCGGCATCGGTCCGGCTCAGTATGCTGAGCCGGTGAGCGCCGAGCCGGTATCCGAGACGCCCGGGCCGTGGCAGCCGGACCCGGTCCGGCAGCGCCAGGCCGGCTACACGCTGGAAGACCTGCTGCACCTGCCGCCGGACGCCCCCCGGGTCGAACTCGTCGACGGAGTCATCCACGTGGTCCCCTCCCCCACCCTGGGCCATCAAGACATCTCATATCTGCTCCGGCGCTGGCTGGGCGACCACGCCCCCGAGCACCTGCGGGTCGCCCAGGCCGTCGGGGTGGCCCTGGGCACCGATTTCACCCGGGAGCCGGACGTGCTGGTCTACCGGGCGGAGGTGCCGGCCGACCGGCACTTCCTGCTTCCGCACGAGGTGGTGCTCGCCGTCGAGGTCGTCTCGCCCGGCACCCGCCGCACCGACCGGTTCAGCAAGCCCGCCGAGTACGCCGCCGCCGGCATCCCCGGCTACTGGCGGGTGGAGCAGGACCCCGTCCGGGTGTACGCGTACCGTCTCGCCGACCGGCCCGGCCGGAGCGGCAACCGGGAGTACGAACTGCTCGCCGAGGCCGCCGACGTGCTGGAGCTGACCCAGCCGTTCCCGGTCACGCTGCCGGTCGCCGACATCACCCCGTAAGTCCGGTTCCGACCCGGCCCCGGCAGGTCCGCGCTGGTTACCGGCCCTGGTCGGCCGGGTAGACCGCCGTATGCCGGAGCGGAGAAAACTGCGGAAGGGCGACCGGGTGAGCTGGCGCAGTCACGGCTCCAGCGCGCACGGCACCGTCCAGGAGGAGATCACCGAACGGACGTACGCCGCGAAGCGTACGGTCGCCGCGTCGAAGGAGGACCCGCAGTACCGGGTCCGTACCGACGAGGGTCGGGACGCGGTGCACAAGCCGGAGGCACTCTTCGATGACTAGCCGGGAGGTTCGATGAGTGGCCGGGAGGACGGCCGGGACACCGTCCGGGAGTTCCGCGACGCCGTCAACATGAACCCGGGCGAGCTGGACAAGTGGCTGACCAGCGACGACTCGAAGTCGGCCGGCTGGCGCAAGGGACGCGGCGAGTCCGTCGGGCACGAGTCCGGCCGGCGGATCGTCGACCTGCTGCGCAAGCGGACCAACCAGTTCACCGAGCGCGACCTGGCGCACATGCGCAAGGTGGTCGGGTACGTCCGCCGGCACATGGCCCAGCGACCGGCCGGCGACGTACGGAACACCAGGTGGCGCTTTTCGCTGATGAACTGGGGCCACGACCCGCTGAAGGCACCCCTGCCCGCGGTGGGCGGCCCGTCCCGCACGGCGCAGCAACGGCACCGGGCCGCCGAGCGCCCGTCGAGCCGGAACCGCCGGTAGCCGCCCCCGGCACGGTCCCGCGTCGCGTCGCCAGCAGCCGGCGCGGTGTCGTCGCCGACGACCGTCTCGGTGCCGTGGCCAGCAGCCGCCGCGACGCCGTGGCCGGCGACCGGCGACCGGCGCGGCCAGCAGCCGATCCGGCTGGGCAGCCGGTGCGGCGTCAGTGGTCGGCGCTGTTCCAGTCGGCGCCGACGCCGACGGAGACCTCCAGCGGCACGGCCAGCGGATAGGCGGCGCCCATCTCTCGCCGGACCAGCGCTTCGAGGTCGGCCCGCTCGCCGGGCGCCACCTCGAAGACGAGCTCGTCGTGCACCTGGAGCAGCATCCGGGAGCGCAGGTCGGCGGCGCGCAGCGCGGTGTCGACGTGCAGCATCGCCACCTTGATGATGTCGGCGGCCGAACCCTGGATCGGGGCGTTCAGCGCCATCCGCTCGGCCATCTCCCGCCGCTGCCGGTTGTCGCTGACCAGGTCGGGCAGGTAGCGGCGGCGGCCGAGGATCGTCTCGGTGTAGCCGTCCTTGACCGCCTGGCGGACCACCGACTGGAGGTAGTCGCGGACACCGCCGAAGCGGCTGAAGTATTCCTCCATCAGGCCCCGGGCCTCGTCGGCGGCGATGCCGAGCTGCTGGCCGAGGCCGAACGCGCTGAGCCCGTACGCGAGGCCGTAGTTCATCGCCTTGATCTTGCGCCGCTGGTCCGGGGTGACCTCGGCCACCGGGACGGCGAAGACCGAGGAGGCGGTGGCGGCGTGGAAGTCGGCGCCGGAGTTGAACGCCTCGATCAGTGCGGCGTCGCCGGAGAGGTGCGCCATGATCCGCATCTCGATCTGGCTGTAGTCGGCGGTGAGCAGGCAGTCGTAGCCCGGACCGACCACGAAGGCGCGGCGGATCCGGCGCCCCTCCTCGGTGCGGATCGGGATGTTCTGCAGGTTGGGGTCGGTCGAGGAGAGCCGGCCGGTCGCCGCCACCGTCTGGTGGAAGGTGGTGTGGATCCGCGCGTCGTCGGAGACCGACTTGAGCAGGCCGTCGACGGTGGACTTGAGCCGGGCCACGTCCCGGTGCCGGAGCAGGTGCTCCAGCAGCGGGTGCGGCTGCTGCGCGTAGAGCCACTGCAGGGCGTCGGCGTCGGTGGTGTAACCGGTCTTGATCTTCTTGGTCTTGGGGAGGCCCAGCTCGGTGAAGAGGATCTCCTGCAACTGCTTGGGCGAGCCGAGGTTGAACTCCCGCCCGATCACCCCGTACGCCGCCTGGGCCACCGCCTTCACCTCGCCGGCGAAGTGCGCCTCCAGCTCCGACAGGTAGTCGGTGTCGGCGGCGATGCCGGTCCGCTCCATCGCGCCCAGCACCTCGACCAGCGGCTGCTCGACCTCGCGGAGCAGCCCGGCGGAGTGCTCGCCGCCCCGGGACAGCTCGGTGTCGAGGGCCTCGGCGAGGTCGAGGGTGGCCCGGGCCCGAAGCATCAGGTTCTGTTCGACCTCGCCGTCGTCGCCCAACCCGGCGAGGGTGAGCTGGCCGGTCTCCGGCGCGTCGACCTTCAGCTCCCGGTGCAGGTAGCGCAGGGCGAGGTCGGTCAGGTCGTAGGAGCGCTGGTCGGGCCGGACCAGATAGGCGGCGAGCGCGGTGTCCCGGGCCACTCCGCGCAGGGCCCAGCCGTGCGCGGCGAAGGCCAGCAGCGCCGGTTTGCTGTCGTGCAGCACCTTGGGCCGCTCCGGATCGGCGAGCCACCCGGCCACCGCGGCCTCGTCGGCCTGCTCCAGCCCGGCCGGGTCGAACCAGCCGGCCGCCCCGGCCGCGGTGGCCAGCGCGACACCGGTCAGCGAGCCGGTGCCCCGGCCGAACGAGCCGGCGGCCGCGACCCCGACCGGGGTGCCGGGCGGGGTGTGCTCGGCCAGCCAGCCGGTCACCTCGCCCGGCCCGAGGAGCTTGCCGGCCAGGTCGAACCCGGCCTCGGCCTCCGGCTCCACCGCGTCGAGGTACTGGTAGAGGCGGTCGCGGAGAATCCGGAACTCCAGGGCGTCGAAGACCTGGTGCACCGCCTCACGGTCCCACCCCGGCCAGCGGGTCTCCTCGGCCCGCAGCGGCAGCTCGAGATCGGCGACCAGGTAGTTGATCTCGTAGTTGCGGATCACGTCGGCGAGCCGCTCGCGCAGGCTGTCACCGGCCTTGCCCTTGATCTCGTCGGCCCGGGCGATCACACCCTCGACGCCGCCGTATTGAAGGATCCACTTCGCGGCGGTCTTCGGGCCCACCCCCGGCACACCCGGAAGGTTGTCGCTGGTCTCGCCGACAAGCGCCGCCAGGTCGCGGTATTGCGCCGGGCCGACCCCGTAGCGGGCGGTGACCGCCGCCGGATCCATCCGGGCCAGGTCGGAGACGCCCTTGCGGGGGTAGAGCACGGTGATCCGGTCGTCGACGAGCTGGAACGCGTCCCGGTCACCGGTGCAGATCAGCACCTCCATCCCGGCGTCGCGGCCCTGGCAGGCCAGTGTGGCGAGCACGTCGTCGGCCTCGTAACCCGGCTTCTCCACCGTCGGCACCCGCAGCGCGGCGAGCACCTCCTTGACCAGGCTGACCTGGCCGGCGAACTCGCCCGGTGTCTCGGAGCGGCCGGCCTTGTAGTCGGCGTAGCGCTCGGTGCGGAACGAGCGCCGGGAGACGTCGAAGGCCACCACGATGTGCGTGGGGTGCTCGTCGCGGAGCACGTTGATCAGCATTGAGGTGAAGCCGTAGACCGCGTTGGTGGGCTGCCCGGTCGTGGTGGAGAAGTTTTCCACCGGCAGGGCGAAGAACGCCCGGTATGCGAGCGAATGACCGTCGAGCAGCAGCAGGCGCGGCGTGGAGGCTGTCACGATAGGCGACTCTAGTCCGCACCCCCGACAGCGCGACGACCGCCGGGCCGGCCGCGTCCGCAGCGTGCCACGGCGTGCCGGAGGCCGCTGCGGACGCGCCGGGCCCCGGTCCGGAGAACCGGACCGGGGCCTGGCGACACGGGTTCAGGCGACCCCGAGGTACGCCTCCTTGACCGCGGGATCGTGCAGGAGGTCCTGGCCGCTGCCCTCCTTGACGATCCGACCGGTCTCCAGCACGTAGCCCCGGTGTGCCCGGGAGAGCGCCTGCTGGGCGTTCTGCTCCACCAGCAGGATCGTGGTGCCCTGCTGGTTGATCTCCGTCACGATGTCGAAGATCTGCTTGATCACCAGCGGGGCCAGCCCCATCGAGGGCTCGTCCAGCAGCAACAGTTTCGGCCGGCTCATCAGGGCCCGCCCCACCGCCAGCATCTGCTGCTCACCGCCGGAGAGGGTGCCGCCGGCCTGCTTGCGCCGCTCGGCGAGCCGGGGGAACAGCCCGAAGACCCGCTCCAGGTCGGCGGCGATCCCGGCGGCGTCCCGCCGGGTGTACGCCCCCATGTCCAGGTTCTCCAGCACGCTCATGCCGGGGAAGATCTGCCGGCCCTCCGGGGACTGGCAGAGCCCTCGACCCACCCGCAGGTCCGCCCGGAGCCGGCTGATGTCCTCGCCGGCGAACCGGATCGCGCCGCCGGCGAGCCCCCGGATCCCGGAGATGGCCCGCATCGTGGTCGTCTTGCCCGCGCCGTTGGCCCCGATGAGTGCGACGATCTCGCCCTCGTCGACGTGCAGGCTGATCCCGTGCAGGGCCTCGATCCGGCCGTACGCCACGGTGACGTTCTCGAGTTCAAGCAGCATCGACGGGCTCCCCCAGGTAGGCGGCGATCACCTGCGGGTCCCGGCTGACCTCGCTCGGCGCACCCTCGGCGATCTTGGTGCCGAACTCCAGCACCACGACCCGGTCGGTCACGCCCATCACCAGCCGCATGTCGTGCTCGATCAGCAGCACGGTGTGGCCACGGTCGCGGATCCTCCGGATCAGCGCCAGCAACTGCTCCTTCTCCGCCGGGTTGAACCCGGCGGCCGGCTCGTCCAGACAGATCAGCTTGGGCTCGGTGGCCAGCGCCCGGGCGATCTCCAGGCGGCGCTGGTCGCCGTAGGGCAGGTTCCGGGCCAGCTCGTTGGCCCGACCGTCGATCCCCACGAACTCGAGCAGGTCCAGCGACTTCTTCACCGCCGACCGCTCCTCCAGGATGTGCCGGGAGAGCCCGAAGATCCGGGCGGAGTTCCGGCGCAGCCGCTGCCACGCCCGCAGCACCCCACCCTCGGCGGTGACCTGCGGCAGCTCCTCCGGCTTGGGCTTCATCCGGTAGAGCCGGAAGAGGGCGCCCGGCACGCTCGTCCTGTGCCGGGAGTCAGTCCCGACCATGACGTTCTCCAGCGCGGTCATCTCGGGGAAGAGCCGGATGTTCTGGAAGGTACGCGAGATGCCCATCCGGCTGATCTCCGGCGGCTTCCGGCCGCTGACCCGGGCACCGTCGAACCGCACCATGCCGGAGGTCGGCTTGAAGACCCCGGTCATGACGTTGAAGCAGGTGGTCTTGCCGGCACCATTGGGCCCGATCAACCCGAGGATCTCGCCCTGGTAGATCTGGAAGCTGACGTCGTTGAGCGCGACCACACCGCCGAAGCGGAGCACGACGTGGTCGATCTCGAGTAGCAGCCTGCGCGGCCCGGGCTGGCGCGGGACCACCGACTCCCGGGCCTCGTTCGAGGTCGTCTCAGACACTGACCTTCGCCTCCTTCGCCCGGTCCTGCAACTCGCGGGCGCGCCGCCGGCTCGGGATCAAGCCCTGTGGCCGCAGCACCATCACGAGCACCATCGCCATTCCGAACGCCAGCCAACGGTAGTCGGCCACGAATCGGAACCGCTCGGGCAGATACGCCAGCAGCACCGCGCCGAAGGCGACGCCGACCATGTTGCCCGAGCCGCCGACCACCACCATCGCGACGAAGAGGATCGAGAGTTGGGCGTTGAACTGAGTGGGGTCGATGAAGGCGTTCCGGCTGGCGAAGAGGAACCCGGAGAGCCCGCCGAGCGCCGCGCCGATGGCGAAGGCCCAGAGCTTGAACTTGAACGGGTACACCCCCATCACAGCGGCGGCGTCCTCGTCCTCCCGGATCGCCAGCCAGGAGCGGCCGACCCGGCTGTTCTCCAGCCTCCGGACGGCGAAGACCATCAGCAGCACGACGGTGATCGCCAGCCAGTACCAGGGCTTGAGGTCCTGGAGGCCGAAGATGTTGTTGTCGGCCGCCGGCGGGCCCTGCGGACCGGGAATCGCGGAGATCCCGACCGGGCCGTTGGTGACGTCCTCCAGGTTGCGGGCGAGGATCCGGATGATCTCGCCGAACCCGAGCGTGACGATGGCCAGGTAGTCACCGCGGAGCCGCAGGGTCGGCCAGCCGAGGAGCACCCCGGAGACCAGGCTGAGCGCGATGGCGATCGGAATGCAGGCCGCCCATGCAACCGCCCAGGTCGGTGGGAGGTCGAAGGTCCGCTGCAACCACTGCACGACCGGCGAGTTCGTCGAGCCGAAGAGCGCCACACTGTAGGCGCCGATCGCGTAGAACCCGATGTAGCCCAGGTCGAGCAGGCCGGCCAACCCCACGACCACGTTCAGGCCGATGGCGACCAGCACGTAGATGGCGCAGGTGAAGAGCACCCCGGCCCAACTGTTGCCACCGACGATGTAGTCGGTGCGCAGCCAGGTCAGTCCGGGGATGCCCAGGTAGGGCAGGTAGTAGAGGAAGGCGACGAACGCGACGAATCCGACGGCACGCTGCCAGGGCGGGAGGCCCGCCCAGCGGTCGGCCACCCCGCCGACGGCGGCGCGGCGGCGGGCCTCGGCGGCCCGGACCTTTTCCATCATGCGCGGGCCCTCCCCAGTGACTCGCCGAGCAGACCGGTCGGCCGGAACATCAGCACGACGATGAGGACCACGAAGGCCACCACGTCCTCCCAGGCCGAGGTGTAGAGGGTGGCGGCGTAGACCTCGACCAGGCCCAGGAAGAGGCCGCCGAGCAGGGCTCCCCGCAGGTTGCCGATCCCGCCGAGCACCGCCGCGGTGAACGCCTTGAGCCCGAGGACGAAGCCGAGGCTGCTCTGTGTGAAGCCGAAGCGGACGCTCCAGAGCAGCGCGGCGGCACCCGCCATCACGCCGCCCAGGACGAAGATGAGCATGATGACGCGGTCCTGGTTGACCCCCATCAGGGCGGCGGTCTCCGGATTCTGGGCCACCGCCCGCACGCCGCGGCCGTAGCGGGTGCGGTTGATGAACCAGTCGAGCACGGCCATCATCACCAGGGCGGAGACGAGGACCAGCGCCTGCACGTTGGTGATCGCGGTGTCACCGAGGCTGAACAGCGGCTTCTGCTCGATGAGCGTCGGCATACCGACGATCTGACGCTCCCGCCCGAAGAGCGTGGGGAAGATGCCGCCGACGAGCCGGGGCAGCAGCAGGCCGAGGATCTCCACCAGGACCAGCGACAACCCGATCGCGGTGATGAGGAAGACCAGGGGTGGTGCGTTGCGGCGGCGCAGCGGTCGGTAGGCGACGCGTTCCAGCGCCAGCGCGGTGCCGCCGGAGAAGATCGCGGCGGCGATCAGACCGATCAACAGGAAGAGGATGACCTGCCCGACCGGCGGCCGGTCCTGCAGGCCGAACGCGGTCCAGGCACCGAGGACCCCGAAGGTGCCCACCACGAAGACCTCGGAGTGGGCGAAGTTGATGAGCCGGAGTACGCCGTAGACCAGGGTGTAGCCGAGCGCGATCAGGGCGTAGATGGCGCCCTTGGAGAGGCCGTCGACGGTGTGCTGACCGAGGTGGCCGAATAGTTCATCGAAGTTCACAAAGGCTCCTTGCATCGAGCGCGGCCGGGGGGTTCACCCCCGGCCGCCCTCAAAGACCCGGTCAGCTGAGCTTGAGCTCCTGCAGCGCGGTGATCTGCTTGTCCTTGATCTCGTACGCCCAGATCACGACCTTGCTCGGGTCGACATCGCCCTTGTCGTCGAACTTGATGTACTTCGACACGCCCTGCTTGTCGTAGGACTTCACGAACGCCAGGATGTCGGCCCGGCTCTGCTTGCCCGCCTCGAACGCGTCCAGGTAGACCTTGGCTGCGTCGAAGCCCTCCGCACCGTAGGAGCCCGGCGGGATGCCGTACTCCTTCTGGTAGTCAGCGGAGAAGGTGCCGCCGGCCTTGTCGGCGGGGAGGCACGGGCAGGTGATGATCGCGCCCTCGGCGCCGCCGGCCGCGCCCTCGGCGAACGCCGGGTCGTAGAGGCCGTCCGGACCGATGAACTTGGCGGTCACGCCGGCGGCGCGCATCTGCCGGACCAGCGGGGCGGCCTCACGGGTGTAGCCGCCGTAGAACAGGTAGTCGGCGCTGGCGCTCTTGATCTTGGAGATGGTGGCGTCGAACTGCGACTGCCGCTCCTGGATCTTGTCGGTGGCCGCCACCAGCGGGCCGAGCGCCTTGCCGAGCTCGGCGGTGATGCCGGCACCGTACGCGCTGCCGTCGTCGACGACGAAGACCTTCTGCGCGTTCTGAGCCTTGAGGTAGGTCGCCACCGCGGCGGCCTGGGTGCCGTCGTGGCCGACGACCCGGAAGAACGAGGTGTTGCCCTTCTGGGTCAGGTCGATCCGGGTGGCCGACGGGCTCACCATCGCCAGGTTGGCGCCCTGGTAGACCGGCATGGTCGCGTCGGTCTCGCCGGAGAAGTGCCCACCGATCACGCCGAGGAACGACGAGTCACCCGCGATCTGGCTGGCGAACGGGGTCGCCACCGCGGGGTCGCCCTGGGTGTCGAACTCCTGGAGGGTGACCTGGCAGTCCGGCTTCGCCGCGTTGTGCTGCTTGACGGCGAGCTTGGCGCCGTTCAGCGACGGGATCACCAGACCCGCGTTGTCGCCGGTGAACGCACCGAAGATCGCGATCTTGCCGCCACAGGCCTCGGCCTCGGTGCTGCCACCGCCGCCCGAGTCCTGGCAGCCGGCCGCGGCAACCATGACCGCCGCCAGGGCGGTGGTGCTCAGCGCCCGTACATACTTACGCCTCACGGCTCTTTGACCTCCTCGAAGTGCGGGCGACATCTGTCTGGTGGCGGGTCGGCCGAATCGGCACACCCCGCCGTCGGACGGAAAGCCTCCACCCGCGTTACGGCTCGTGATGGCGGAGCGTACCGAGGCTCATTCGGTGAAGGAAAGGTCTGACGGCGGGGCTTGCCAAACCGTTACGAACACGTGCGTCCCCATGACCACGCCCGTAACAAGCGGGTCCGGCTACACCCCTTATCCGACCTCTCGTCCGTCTTCGACCGGCGCCGGGTCAGGAACCGGAGGGGAGCCGGGCGGCCCAGAGGGTGCTCTCGCGGCCGTCGTCGACCGCGAGCACCACGCGGTCGGCCAGGGCCACGACGCTGGCGTCCCGGCCCGCGCCGACCGGCATCGGCGCCGGCCCGGTCACCGGACGCCAGGAGCGGCCGCCGTCGCCGCCGGCCCAGAGCGTGTACGACGTCCCGTCGGAGACGGCGGCGAGCACACCGTCCCCGGTCACCGTCAACGCACCCACCAGCGGTACGCCGGCAGGACCGCGCGCCCCGAACGAGCCGGCCAGCTCCCAGCCCCCGGCCACCCGCCGCCAGACGCCGAAGTCCCGCCCCCGCAGCCCCACCGCCAGCGGCGTGCCGTCGCACACCACGACCCGCTGGAGCTCCTCGTACTCCCCGGTCGCCGGCACCGGCTCCCGCCGCCAGGCGCGGCCGTCCGGCGAGGCCCAGGCGAGCGGGTCACGGTCGATCCGGCCGGCCGGCGGCAGGATCCCGCCGACCATCAGCCAGCCCTGTGCGGTGGCGGTCGCGTCAAAGGCCCAGGTCGTGCCCCGGGCATCGGTGGCGAGCTCGGGTGCGCCCTCCATGATCTCGAACTCACCGGCATCGGGAGAAAGCCAGGCCGCCGCGCCACTGGACCGGTTGCCCGTGATCAGGTAGCCGGCCGGCCCGGCGACCAACCGGGCCACGTTCACCGCCGTCGGCCCGCCGTACAGCTCGAACCGGGCCTCGATCTCGACCAGGGAGCCGTCCGGCCGCTGCTGCCAGCTGCTCGCCCGCGGATTGCCGTGCGCACCGCCCGGCTTGTCGCCGAGCACCGCCAGCCGCCCGTTCGTGCAGGCCGCCGAGTAGAGGACGCTGCGCCGGCCGTAGTAGCTCTTCGGCGTGAGCGGGATCGCCGCCCAGGCGCTCCCGTCCGAGCTCGCCCACGCCGCGGGCCGGGTCTCACCCGCGCCGGCGCCGACCCCGCCGACCACGTACCACCGGCCGGCGCAGCCGGTGACGTCGCGGACCAGGAGCCGGCCGGGGGCACCGGCCGGCGCGGGCAGGGCCAGCCGCTGCCACCGCGGCCGGACGGGCTCGGGCGCCGGCTCCGGCGGCCGGCCCTGACAGCCGGCGCCGAGCAGTAGGGCCACGAGGAGCGTCGCGCCGAAGGGACGCCGCCCGGAGATCATCGACCGATTGTAGGCCCGGGCTCAGCCCGGCTCGGTCGGCTCCGCGCCCGTCCCCTCGGCCAGGATCCGCTCGGCCACCTCACGCATCGTCATCCGGTGGTCCATGGCGGTGCGCTGGATCCACTTGAACGCCTGCGGCTCGGTCATCCCGTACGTGGTCATCAGCGCACCCTTGGCCCGCTCGACGATCTTGCGAATCTCCAGGCGGTCGGTCAGGCCGGCCACCTCGGCCTCCAGGGCGGCGATCTCCGAGTAGCGGGAGAGGGCGATCTCGATCGCCGGCACCAGGTCGCTCTTCTGGAACGGCTTCACCAGGTACGCCATCGCGCCGGCCGCCCGTGCCCGCTCGACCAGGTCCCGCTGGCTGAACGCGGTGAGAATGACCACCGGGGCGATCCGGCCACCGGCGATCCGCTCGGCGGCGGCCAGTCCATCCATGATGGGCATCTTGATGTCGAGGATGACGAGATCGGGCTTCAACTCCTCGGCGAGGCGCACCGCCGTCTCGCCGTCACCCGCCTCCCCCACCACGTCGTAGCCCTCCTCGACCAGCATCTCGGCCAGGTCCAGCCGGATGAGCGCCTCGTCCTCGGCGATCAACACCCGCCTACGCTCGGCACCAGCCTGAATGTCGGCCACGAGCTCCTACCCCCAACTACGTTTCCGACACCTGCCCAGCCGGGTGTCGCCGCCCTCAGCGTAGTGGGTAGTCTTGTCGACGCCAGGCCCCTGTAGCCCAACCGGCAGAGGCGCGATTCTCAAAAGATCGACAGTGTGGGTTCGAATCCCACCGGGGGCACGCTCAGCATCACGACACGCCCAGCATCACGAATGGTCGGCCCGACGGCGCCAGCATCCCGGCCCCGCCGAAGGGCCGGCGAGCGCGGAAGCCGACGGCGCGCCGATCCGATCACGGCGGTCGACAGCGGTAAACGGAAACCGGCGTCGCCGCCTCGACCGCGACCGCCGCCGCGCGGCGGGCTGGCAGAGGCCGCAGACCGTCCAATTCACCGCCTCGACACTCACCGGACGCAACGCGATAACCTTTTACCACCACGCTGGTCACCCGCGTGAGATCGACACCGTCACCAGCCGTCAACCGGTAGCGCCTGCCGCTCCGGGCGCGCGTGATGATTGGTACATTCTCAACCGTGCATACGGTGACCCGGTCCGCGACTCCGGATTCTGACCGATGTCTCGGGAAGCAGAATCGTGCCCACTGAACCGGCCACGGACGCCCCCGACCCGCTTCGCCACCTGCTCCACGGACCGCCGGATCTGGCCCGGTCCCTCCGCCCGCCACTCTGGCTCGGGATCGGCTGCCTTGCCGTTGTCATGGTGGTTGCCGCGATCGCGATCCCGCCGCTGATCCATCCCGGCGACGACCGGCAGTCCGGCTCCCAGGCGCCACCGGCCACAGCGGACGCCTCGACCGGGTCAACGCCGCCGACCGCCCACGCCTCGCCCTCCGCGGTCCCGACCGCGAGCACAGGTGTCCCGGCGTCGGCACCCGCGCACGCACCTCCGACGGACGCGCCGGCCGCGCCAGGCGCACCGACCGCGCCACGGGACGGAGCCCCGCGTACCACGACGCCGAAGACCGCGGCATCGAAGACCACGGGCACGAAATCGAGCCCGTCGACGGGATCCGGCACGGTCAGCGTCCAGGCGGAGAACTCCACCAACGCGATAACCGGCGGCGCCGCCGTCGCCGCCTGCTCCGCCTGCGACGGCGGCGCCCGCGTGCGCTATCTCGGCCACGTCACCGTCTACCTGACCGTGCCCACCGCCGGCACCCGGACCGTCACCGTCACATACGAGGTCGACGGCCAACGGGAAATCAAGGTGACCGTCAACAACGCCGCCCCTCGCGTCTTCACCGTCACCGGAACCAGCTGGGACATCCCGAAAACCTTCCGGTTCACCGCCGCGATCTCCGCAGGGCGGAATGCGATATCGTTCTACAACGACGCCGGCGGCTCGCCTGACATCGACAAGGTCACCATCAGTTGACCGGAAACCGATGAGCCGGTTCGTCGCCCACGCCGCCGTATGCCGGGCTCTCCTGCTCGGGCGCCTCGCTCTGACGTTCGCCGCGGTCGGCGTCGGGGTCAGACTGACCGACGACGTCTGGCGGAGTCTCGGCCCGCTGGCCGTCGTCGGCGTGGCCACAGCGGCACAGGTCACGGTGCTGACCCGCTGGCCGGCGGCGGTCCGGTGGCGGCTGGGCACCCTCCTCGTCGACGCGGCGCTGATGATCGGGATCCTTCTGCTCAGTCAGGGAGGGGTCGCCTACTTCTGCTATGCGGCCGGCCACGCCGCGCTGACCGGCGCGCTGCTCGGCATCCACGGACTGCTGCTCTGGGTCGCCAACGCGGGGCTCGGACTGGCCGTGGCAACAGAGTTGCTGCGAGCCGCTGGTGCGGGAGGCGACACGTCGGTCGCGGCACCGTTCGTACTCGCCTTCCCCATGGTCAACATCGTCTGCGGGCTCGGTGCCGCGGTCATGACCGCGGCACTCGCCGGATACATCGACGCCTCGGTCACCACGGTCGCCACCGCCCAGTACGCGGCGGCCGCCTCGGAACGCACCCGGCTGGCGCGGGAACTGCACGACTCGGTGGCGAAGACGCTGCGCGGGGTCTCCTTCGCCGCGGTTGCCCTGCCCGCCCTGCTGCGCCGCCAGCCGGACCTGGCCGAGCAGCTCGCCACCACCGTCTCCGAGGGGGCGGACACCGCCGTACGCGAGGCCCGGGAGCTGCTCGCCGGGTTGCGCCGGGACGTGCCCGACCGACCGTTCCCGGAGGTCGTCCAGGGCATCTGCCGGACCTGGTCGGACAGTGCCGGCGTCCCGGTACGGGTCAGCGGTGACCCGATCGACCTACCACTGGCGGCCCGGTACGAACTCACGCAGATTCTCAACGAGGCACTGCACAACGTGGCTCGGCACGCCAACGCCACTTCGGTGCAGGTCGATCTCCATCAGCCGGAGGGGGCCGTGGAACTCACCATCCGGGACAACGGCACGGGCTTCCAGATGCCCGGGGAGCTGACCGAACTCTCCAACTCCGGCAACTTCGGGATCATCGGGATGACCGAGCGCGCCCAGGCGGTCGGCGGGAGCCTGCACGTCCAATCGGCCGTCGGAGTGGGTACCACACTGGTGGCCCGGGTCCCGCTGCCCGGCAGCGCCAATCTCGCGGCCGACCGGTCGGGGCGGGCGATGTCCCCGTGATCGACCTCGTGATCGTCGATGACAATCCCATCGTGCGGGTAGCCATCCGCGGCTACCTCGCCAGTGCCGAAGACGTACGGGTGGTCGGTGAGGCCGCCGACGGGCGGACCGCGGTGACCGTGGCGCAACGACTGCGCCCGCACGTGACCCTGCTCGACCACCGCATGCCGATCGCCGACGGTCTGAGTGTCGTCACCCAACTCGCCGAACACACCGGCGTGCTCGTCCTGACCAGCGACACCGCAGAGGAACTCATCGCCTCGATGCTGCGCGGCGGCGCCCGTGGCTACCTCGTGCACGGCGAGTTCGACCCGCCGGAGCTGCTCCGCGCCATCCGCGCGGTCGCCTCCGGCCAGGGCTGGCTGTCGCCCCGGGGCGCCTCGGTCACCATCTCGGCACTGCGCGACCAGGCGGCTCGCGAACGGGACAAGGCCGGCCGCGCCGACCGACTCCGGCTGGTGCGGCAGGAGTTCGGCCTGACCCCACGGGAACAGGATGTCATCGAACTGCTCTGCGCCGGGCACTCGAACGCGGCGATCGCCCGCCGTCTGCTGCTGACCGAGAAGACGGTGAAGAACCACCTGAACCACATCTTCACGAAGCTGCGGGTCGCCAACCGTACCGAGGCGGTACTGCGCTGGTCGGGCCGGGAGTAGCGGCCCCGGCCGGTGGCCCGGCCACCACCTCGTCGACGAGTACGACGGGCGTGGACGGCGCCGGGCTGAACGCGCCGGGCCGACCCGCCGTTGTGTTGACCGGGGATCAAATCGTCCAGCGGCTTCGACACGAACGGAACGGGCACCGGATGGAAGACCAGTGAGCGACGGGACGGCCGGCGCAACGGGCAGCCGCCGCGGCGACCCCTCCGGTTCGACCGGCACCGCGATCAGCGTGTTGCTCGCGCATCCGAGCGCGGCCGAGCGGGCGGCGATCCGTGCCGTGCTCGACTCCGCCGACCAGATGCGGGTGGTCGCGCTCACCGGCGACGGCTGCGAGGCCCTGGCCCTGGCCCGTCGGCTGCGACCGACCGTGACGTTGCTGGACGATCGGGTCGCCGCACCCGACGGCACCGATCTCGTGAGCGCCCTCGCCCGGCGTTCGTCGGTGATCGCGCTGACCGGTACGACCGAACATCACGTGATAAGGGCGATGCTCTGCTCGCCGGTGCAGGGGTGCCTCGTCTACGGCCAGTTCGAGCCCGCAGACCTGCTGGGCGCGGTGCGGGCCGTGGCCGGCGGGCTGGCCTGGCTGTCGCCGGTGGCGGTGGCGGCCGTCATCTGGTCGCTGCGCGAACCCGCCCTGCCGGCGAAGGCGGGCCCGTGCCCGGAGGCCGGGCGCGCCCCCTCCGCCGAGCGTCACGATCCCGGTGCGCCGGCTCCGGCGAGGATCCCGCGCGCCGCGCGCAACGCGTAGAAGGAACGCGACCGCACGGTGCCCTCGGGGATGCCGATCCGCGTCGCCGCCTGGGCCACCGACGCATCGTCGTAGTAGAGCTCGACCAGCACGGTTCTGTGCTCGGGGGTCAGCTTGCGCAGGGCGTCGTGCAGGACGATCCTGTCGGGGAGCCAGTCGACGGCGTCGTCCGGTGCACAGGCCCAACTGGTGTCCACTCCGAGCACCTCCGGCCTGGCCTGGCGGGCGCGGGCCAGGTCGATCGCGAGATGCCGGGCCACGATGAACAGCCATCGGCGGATCGCGGACGCCTCGGTGGGCAGCTCCGCCAGCTTGCGCCAGGCCCGCAACATCGTCTCCTGCAACAGGTCCTCGGCCGTCTCGGCCTGGCCGCGGGTCAGCCGCAGCAGGAAGTAGTACAGCGGTTGCGAGTTCGCCTGAAAGACCTCGAGCATGCGCCGTTCAAGGGTGCTGTCCGCCCCGGGCCGCTCGGCCGCGCACACGTCGGTGTTCATCGCCATCGTCCCTCCGGCGTGGAAACCCTGTTTCGCCAGGCACGCTACTGACGCATCACGCCGGGATTCCTGAGTCGAAGGACTCAGTGGGGCCCGGGTCCGGGCCCGGGCGCGGCCGGTGGTATCGGGCGCCCGGGTCGATCGGTGTGACCGCCTGCGGTGCGGAGCACCTCGGCCGGCGTCGTCGGCGAGTCGCTCACCGTGCGCCAACCGAACCGGCCGGCCACCAGCACCCGCACCACCCTGACCCGCTCGTACTCGCCGCCCGGCAGCAGCATCTCCACCCCGGCCGCGCGCAGCGCCGGTGCGGTGGAGCGGACCTGCGCCAGTCGGGACAGCTGGGCGGCGGTGGCGCGCACGTCGACGGCGCGCCGCCACGGCACCCGCAGCTCCAGCAGTCGACGGCCGGCCCGGACCCTCGGCCGCCGGCGGAGCAGCACCAGCGCGCGGTGCGAGGGGACGACCGTCGGGCCGGGCAGCATCGCGTACGCGATCGCCTCGGACTGCCAGGGCCATCGCGAGAGATCGTTGGGCAGGCCCTCGATGCCGTGTTCCGCCCCGGAGCACCGCAGCGCCAGGGCGGGTTCACCGGGGAACGTGCCGCGGATCGCGAACCGTCCGGACGCCTCGACGCCGCAGCTCGCGACCAGCCGCGTTCGGCCCAGCAGGCCGCCGGGCAACAGGTAGGTCTCCGCGCGATCGGCGAGCAGCGCCTGGACCGCCGGCGGTTCGTGAACGTTGATCGACGACATGTCCACCGCGCCGCCGGGGGCGACCCGTACCCGCAGCACCTGCTCACCGCCGGCCAGCGTGCCCGGAGCGGGTGGCCTGAGCGTGCCGACGAGGAACAGGTGTGGCGTGGGTACTCCTCGGTCGACGGCCTCCGCCGGTGGGCACGGGCTCACCACGTACAGCTCGACCGGCTCGGTGTTCACCCTGGGCCGATCGGCGAGCCAGTCGATACCGTGCGGCATCCTGCGCCGGGACGTGGCCAGCGCGGGCGTCGGACTGACCTGGACGTCGGCCCCGCCGGCCGCGACCTCGGGCTCGCTGGCCGCAACCTCGGCCCCGCCGGCCGCGACCTCGGGCTCGCTGGTCGCAACCTCGGGTCCGCCGACCGCAATGCCGGGCCGGGTGGTCGCAACCTCGGGTCGGGTGGACGTCGGGGGCGTCGGCGGTGCGGCCGGTGCCGGACGCCCGGGCCGGATCACCGGTCCGGCAGCGTGCCGCGGATCCTCCGGCGACGCTTCCGGGATCCCTCCCGCGCCCGCCGGGTCCAGCCCGGACCGGTCGGCGGAGACGAGCACTCCGTCCTCGCTGTGCCACCGTCGCGTCTCGCTGTGCCATCGTCGCGGCGATCCGCTCGGGTCCAACCGCTGCCAACCGACCGGCCGGCCGTGCCGGTCCACGGCCCGCGCGGCACCGCCGACGATGTCGAAGTCGGCGTCCGGCGGCAGCACCCACACCTGCGCGCGGAGCCCGTCGACGAGCCGGCTGCCGTGATAGCGCATTCCGGAGGCGGCCGACTCGGGATACCTGGCGAGCAGCAGCAGGTCCTCGCCCTGCCAGCCGGCGGACCGCAGCATCAGTTGCAGCGCCCGTGGACCAAGCGCGTGCGGGCCGGTGCCGGCGTACTGCGCGGCCCACCGGCCGTCGGCCAGGACCGTCAGGTCGATGCGGAAGAGCCCGTGCTGGGCCTTCAGGCGCGCGTAGCGCGGTGCCGTCGAGCGCTCCCGATCCCGCTCGACGCTGACCAGCGGAACGCCCGGATAGGTGCTGACGACCTTTTCGACCGGTGACAGCCGCCCGTCCTGATCGGACTCGAAGCGGGGCGACCCGGCGGCCGGCGGCGCGTACGCACGCCACGTCGCCGGCCCGCCGGTCCGATCCACAGCGCTGAGATCGCGGCAGCTCTCCAGGATCTCCGTCAGCGCGTTCCGCTCCGGCGCCCAGACGATCGCTCCGGTGTTCTCGGCGAAGGCCGCCAGATTCCCGTCCAGCAACGCCTGCTCGTCGCCGTCGAACGGCCAGCGGATCCACATCCGGACCTCGGCGCCGTAGAGCGGAATCTCGGAGAGGGCGGCGGCGAGCCGGCGGCCGCCGACCGTCTGGTACGCGCCGGTGTAGTCACCGATCACGAACCCGCCCCCGCGAACGACGGCCCCGATCGTGGTCAACTCCGGATGCCCCGCCGCGAGATCGGCCGCGGCGGCGCGCCGCGCCACGAAGTCCGCCCGGGTCGCCAACGTTACCCCGCCGGGCAACGGCGCCGCGACGATCCCGGTGCGCGGCCGGAGCACGCCGCCGGCCGTCTCGTACCAGCCGGGCAGGCCGGTGGCCATGGCCGGCGGCTGGACGACCAGCCAGTCGACCGGCCGGCCCGTGACGGTGTCGACGAGGGTCGGTTCCTGCCGGGCACCGTGACCGTGGCGCAGGTCGCTCCGGGCAGGACTGATGTGCACGTCCCGGCCGAGCACCCCGGCCAGTTCGGCGAAGAGCCGCCGGTGCTCGGCGGCGTTGCCCATCATGACCCGTACGTCGTCCCCGGCCCCACCGCCGCGCCGGACGATATCGGCCAGCGCCGTCGCGTCCAGGGGGGTGGCCGGATCGCGGGCAGCGACCAGCCGGTTGTCCGCGTCGGTTCGCAACCAGAGATCGAAGAGTCCGTCGAGGCGCTGGTACTCCTGACGCTCGATGCCCCTCGTCGTCGTCGGCGCGTGCGACCGGACGCCCGCCATGGCGCCGAGGCCGTTGTTCATCGCGGTCCGCTCGTCTGCATATCCCTGCAACGAAGGATGGGCCCGATCTTCTCAATCGGCGGGTCGAGCGCGAGATTCGGCGCTTGCTGAACGCGATCGGCCCGGCGTCCGTCGTGACGGCGATGCCGATGTGAAGAAGGGTACGGACACTGTGCGAACCATCTCGTCTCAACGCCTGAGCCGATTGTTCGGCCGGCTCCGCGATCGGCGCGGCCAGCGATTCGGCTGGTTGGGGCGCCCCGCGGTGACCAGCGTCATCGTGGCCCTCGCGATCCTCTCCGCCGTCGCCGCCAGCATCGGCTGGGGCATCTCGGTTGCGGACGAGAGCGACCTCACCGGGCGTCCCGTTCCGGACGACCAGATGACCGCCATCGTCACCGCCGCCCGGTCGTGCCCGATGCTGACTCCCGCACGCCTCGCCGGCCAGCTGATGGTCGAGTCCGGATTGAACTCCTCCGCCACGGGCACCGTGTCCGGTGGCCGCGGCATCGCCGGACTCGACGACGGTGACTGGGAGAAGTGGGCTCCCTGGCCCAGGGCGCGGCGTGCGGACACCTCAGCCAACATCTTCGCGCTCGCCCACCAGGTGTGCGATTTCAGCGGGCAGGTGCGGTTGGCCGAGGTGCCCGGCGAGCAGTGGCGGCTCTCCCTTGCCGCGTTCCGGTCGGGTCTGGAGGCGGTCCGGACCGCCGGTGGGGTTCCCGAGTCGGCCATCGAATACGTCGACAAGGCCGGCCGGTACGCCAACTACTACGCCAAGCTGCCGCAGTTCGGCGACCCCCGGGCCGCCCAGCTCGCCCCCACCGGATCGCCGGCCAGCGTCAAACCCCTGCCCGACACGTACGTCCAGCCCGTCGTCGCCGCCGGCAAGGTCTGCCGGCAGCTCTCCCCGGCAGCCGCGGCCGCGGTGCTCATGGCCGCGTCCCAGCTCAACCCCAATCTGCTCGGCCCCGACGGCGAACAGGGCATCGCCCAGTTCCGGGCCGACCTCTGGCAGCGCTACGGGCCGCGGAACGCCTCGGCCTGGGACCCCGCCGCCGCCATCCCGGCGATGGGGGCAGCCCTCTGCGGGATGCTCAAGGAACTTTCCGGTCTGGAGGGTGATCCGTACCTCCTCGCCCTCGCGGCGTTCCGCACCGGACCGGACGCCGTCCGCCAGACCGGCGGCACACCCGACGCGGCTACGCAGACGTTCCTCCGCGACGTCGCGTCCTACACGTCCTACTACGCGCTCGACACCCGCCTCACCACCAAACCCGTCGCGCCCCCGGCCGCCGTCCCACCGCGAGCACCCACCTCTGCGCCGTCGGCACCGCCCCAGGCCGTCCAGGGCACGAAGCCAACGGCACCGGACAAGAAGCCGGCGCCGCGCGACAACCAGCCTCCGGTCAAGGCCAAGGGCGCCCAGCACAGCTACGGCCCCTACTTCATCCACAACAGCGCGACCGACCTGTGCGCCGATCTTCCCGGCTTCGAGCGGGCGCGGTTGGACGGGCCGGTCAATCAGTACCGATGCGCCAAGACCGGTACGGACAATCAGGAGTTCGAGTTCGTCCCGCGCCGTGTCGACGGCGAGGGCTACCAGCTGTACTGGATCCGGAACATCGACAATCAGTACTGCTTCGATCCCCCGGGGCGTGGTTCGGTGCCGTCCGGCGCCACGGTCAGCGTGACCAACTGCATCGACCCCAACGACAACCAGCTCTTCCGCCTGGAGCCGACGCTCACCTCGCGCGGCTTTCAGTATTACTGGCTCCGTAACGCCGCCAGCGGTCTCTGCCTGGATGTCCCGGGCAACTCGGTCACCCGCGAGGTCCGTCTGGAACTCTCCATCTGCCGGCACCCCGACGACCAGGACTGGGCTCTCGTGGAGAAGGCGGAATGGTGAGGCGGGCCGGGTGTGTGCCCGTAGCGCACCTGGCGACCGACAACCTGACCTGTCTGACCTGTCCTGACCTGTCTGACCTGTCTGACCGGCTGACCGGCTGACCCCCGGTGTCCGCGGCCCGGCGGGGATCCGTTCCGATCCCCGCCGGGTCGACGTCTGTCGCAACAAGTCCGGCCCTGCTGGAACCCGCCCGGCCGTTTCCCAGCTCGCCCGCAGCCCGGTGGAGCGACGTCGCGCCAGCCCGGCCTCGGAGCGGATCGCAGGCCGGGTTGCGGTGTTGCAAGAGGGGTCCCGGTCGCGCCGACCCTGAATGGGGTTCGATCGCCCCCGATCACGCCGGACCAGGGGGCTGCACAACGGCGAGAGGTCCCCCGACCGCGCCCGGGTACTCCGAGCGGTCGGGGGGACCGTGTCTGCCGAGCGCTGCGCGATCGCCTACCGGCGCGGCCGACCGGCCGGCTCGCTCTGCGCCGTTGGTCCCGGTGCCGACGACTCGTCGGGATCATCCGACGCCAGGTCGCTGCCCCGAGCCCAACGACGCGCCCGCAGCAGCAGCAACGCGACCGCTGCGAGCAGGATGAAGACCACCACCATGATCGCCACCGTGCGGGCCAGGCCGCCACCGCCACCGCCACCGTCCGGTGGCGCGGCGGCCACCTCACCCTCGATCGTCGCGCTCACCGCCGCAGCCGGCTTGATCATCCCCCAGCCGTACTGCTTGTCGGGCGGTTCCGCCCCCATCCGCTCGGCGGTCACCTCGATGCGGTGCTTGACCTGTGTGGCGTTGAGCTCCGGATAGGCGGAGCGCACCAGACTGGCCTGGCCGGCCACGAAGGCCACCGCGTACTGCGAGCCGCTCATGTTCACCGTGCCGTTGCCGTTGATGCCGAGACTCGCCACGTCGGCACCGGGCGCGACGACATCCACCGTGGACTCCTCGTACTGCGCGACGAGCTTGCCGTCCGGCCCGATGCCACCAACGGAGAGCAACGCGCCAGGGGCGCCGGCACCCTCGGGCGGCTCCGGCACCGTCACCGGCTCGGTGGGGGCGGGGGCGACGATGAGCACGTCCTGGGTGAGCGCCCTGGACACCGCGGCGGAGACTTCCGGCTCGGTCAGGCTGACGAAGGAACCGACGGCGATCACCGACGCTCCGGTGGAGACGGCTACCTCGATCGCGTTCGCCGCGTCGGTCGCCTTGGCCGTCGCGCCCTTGGTCACCACGCGGATCGGCAGGACGGTGGCGTCCGGAGCCATACCACTGGGCATGTCGGGTTGATCGGAGTTGCCGGCGATGATGCCGGCCATCGCCGTACCGGAACCGAGGCAGTCGGAGTCGCCGTGGCCGTTGCCGGTGGTGACGTCCGCGCCAACGGCGACCCGCCCGCTGAGCTGCGGCAGGCTCGCGTCGACACCCGAGTCGACCACGGCCACCATGACACCGTCGCCACGGGACCTCTCCCACGCGTGGCCCGGCGCGAGTTGCTGCTGTGCCCAGGTCGACTGCTTGTTGGCGATGGTCTTGCCGCCACAGTTCGTCGGCCGGGAGCCGTCGCCCGACCTCGTCGACGGTTTACTGGCGTTGCGTGGGTCGGTGGCACCGCCCCGAGGACCACCGCGACCGTCCGGAGTCGACGCCGACCCACCAGAGGTCGCCGGTTTCTCCGATGTCACCGGGTTGCCCGATGTCGCCGGCTTGTTGGACGTCGGCCGGTCCGACGTGCCCGGATTGTGCGTCGCCGGCAGAAGACCGTACCGGATGCCGTCACCGACCGCGTCCCACGGTAGGACGAGCACCCAGCCGGCGCGCAGGCTCCGCGGATCGGTGAGTCCCGTGCCGTCCGCCTGGGGGCGCCCCGCGTTGAGCGCGTAGATCTCGGCCGACCGTTCCGCGTTGCCGAGGAACCGTACGGCGATGTCGGTCAGGTCCTCCGGCCCCCCTTGGTTCGAGGCGGCCACCGTGTAGTACTTCACGTAGCCGGACGTGGTCGTCCCCGGTTCCGCGGTCGACACCCCGACCGTGGCAGCCTGCACCAGTCCGCAGGCCAGCAGGAGCACCACGAACAGCCGGTACAGGGTCTTGAGTCTCGCCGGCACCGCCAGCCTCCTTCGCGTAACCGCGTGCGCCCGCGTCGGGCGTCGACCTGACGACGAATCCCTGCCCCGTCGCGTTCAAGCGATCCGCGCCGGAAGCCGAGATCCACGCCGGGGCGTCGGGACCTGTGCCGGCAGGTCGAGATGCGCGTCGCGCGCTCAGCCGGCCTCGTCACCGAGCCGGATCGACCACCGTCCGCCCGGCACCGACCCGAGGAGCACCGGCACGGCATGCCCCTCGGTCGCCCTGGCGAGCTGGCGGACGGTCGCCGCTGGCTCGGGCAGTCCGGTGCAGAGCAACACGTACGGCTCCGGGCGCGGATCGCCGGGCGTCGGCAGCGCCGGAACGCGGTCCAGCCGGCGGATGCCCGGATCGGCTTCGTCGCCGACGGCATCGCCGAGGGCATCGCCGACGGCAGCCAGGCCGACGCCGGCATCGCGCAGTTGCCGGGCGCACGTTGCCGCGTACCGGCGGCAGGCGTCGTCCGACCCGACGATGGTCAGGACGTCCGGGGTGCGGGCGAGATCGACACGGAGTCGCCACCGACCCTTGCGCCCCAGCACCAGCGGCACGGTGGCCGGTGGTGGCTCTTCCCCGTCCGCCAGCCAGGCGTACGCGGGCGTGCCACGCCCGGCCGCCGCACCGGAGAGCCGCACCTGCACCTCGCCGTGCTCGGTGAGGAGCGTCTCGCACACGTCGGGTGTCCGGTCGCTCTCGCCGGGCAGCACGGGACGTTGCTCGGCTGGGTGCTTTACGCCGGGCGCGCCGCCCGCGGCCGGCGCCGTGGCCGCCGCACCGCCGGTCGTCGCCGTGACCCGGTCGCCGCTGGCCGGTAGGTCGGCCCTGTCGGACGGATCGTCCGGCAGCGGTATGTCGACGAGCCGACGCCCGCCGGCCGAGGCGGTCACGGAGACGGAGGCGGGCGCGGAGACGGGCGCGGAGACGGAGGCGGGCGCGGAGACGGGCGCGGAGACGGAGGCGGGCGCGGAGACGGGCGCGGAGACGGAGGCGGGCGCGGAGACGGGCGCGGGGGCGGACACGGGGGCGGGATCCTTGCCGGACACCTCCGGCGGGCCGGGTGCGGCGACGGCGGCCGGCTCGGCGGGGGCCGCCGGCGGCGGATCCCCGGGCTCGATGACCGGTCCGGACGTCGTACGCGCGGCCGGCGCGGCACGGCGGGCACCACCGTGCAGGATACGCAGCGCGAGGATGAGCAGCAGGAGCGTGACCGCGAAGCCGCCGACCCGCAGCAGGGTGGCGTCGACCCCGGGGTTGCCGGGTCCCGCCGCCGGTCGCGGCGTCGGCGGACCGCCGGTCGGCGACGCGCCGGGCACCGACGTGGGAATCGGCCCGGTGCGTACCCCGGGGCCCTTCGCATCCGCCGGCAGCACCAGCACCCAGCCGGGCCGTACCGTCATGGCGTCGGTCAGGACGCCGCCGTCGGGTTGGCGCCGGTCGCGGTTGAGCTCGACGATCTCGCGGTACCGGTTGCCGTTACCCAGCGTCTTGAGCGCGATGGCGTAGACATGCTCGCGCTGGCCGTTCACCGGCTCACCCACCACGTAGTACCTGCCGGTGGCCGGCGGGGCGGCGAGTGCCTGCGGCGCGCCGGAGAGCGGACAGACCAGGACCCCGAGCACCGCGCCGGCGACCGCGCAGAGCACGAGCGCCAGCCGAGCCACCATCTCACCTCCACGACGATCCGTAGGGCGGACTTCCGGCGCCACGGTCGGCCCGGCCGGGCCGCCGCCCGGCTTCCGGCCAGTCAAGCAGGACAGCCCCGACGACGCAGCGCCCTTTTTCGGGTGTCCCTTGCAGGGTCGGTCCGGAGCACCGGTGAACCAGATGCGCGTGCCCTTCGTAGGAGCGGACGACCCCCACGCCGGGAGCGGCCCGGTGGGTGGTCGCAACGAGATCGACGGATTGCAGGGCGCCGCCAGCGAGCAGGACCGGCGACGCCCACGAGGAAGGGAGCCGGCCATGCAGCCGCAGCAGGGGCCGTTCGGCCTGGAGAACCTGGTCCGGCAGACCCGGGAGATGCAGGAGCAGATGCAGCAGGTGCAGGCGCGGCTGCTCGCCGCGGAGGTGACCGGAACCTCTGGTGACGGACTGGTCAGTATCACCCTCACCGCCCATGGCGAAGTGCGGCAGGTCCTCGTCGATCCCAGCCTGGCCGACCCCGCGCGGCTTCCGGTGCTGGAGGAGCTACTGGCCGAGGCCTTCACCCGCGCGAACGAATCGATGCGACGCCTGACCGAGGACGGGGTGCGCCCACTGATGGAGAACCTGGCCGGGCTCACCAACCAGCTACCGGACCGCCTGCCGGAGTGACCGCGCGCCCGCGACCGCCGGCCCGGGACCGGCGGTCGCCGGTGCTGCTCAGAGCTGGTGGCAGGTCAGAGCTGGTGGCAGGTCAGGATGAGGGTGGCCAGCTCGCCGAGTTCGGCACTGCGGTCCGGGTACCGGCTGTTCATGATGTCGCGCAGGTGGCGAGCCCAGTTGACCCGTTCCTGCTCGCCGCGCAGGTACATCCGGTTGTTCACGATGACCTGCCGGGCCGCTGCGGGGACGCCGCCCGCCGGCCCCGGCTCCCCGGCGGGCCGGTCCAGCGTCATCCGTAGCGCCTCCAGCACCGCCGCGTTGGCGCCGTGTGCCGGGTCCCCGTCCGCCCCGTTGGCCAACTCCACCAGCGAGCCCAGCGGCACGTCCGCGCCGGAGAGCAGCGGCGCGACCAACAGGTCGCGGCGGGCCTGGGGGTCCGGTTCGGTCAGGTAGTCGAACGGGAGTTCCGGCTGCCCCCGCTCGGCCAGGGTGAGGATCGACCGGTACGCGGCCACGTTGTCGCCGGCACGGTCCCCGGCGGCGGCGAGATCCGGGGCGGGCTGCCGGTGCAGGATCCGGTCGAGCGCGGCGCGGTTCTCCGGCCGGAGCAGCTCGCCCCGGCGGTCCCGGAAGATCTCCCGTTTCCGGGTCCAGCTCTGCGCCGCGAGCCACTCGTGCAGCTCGTCGGAGGGCACGTCACCGTACGCCTGCCCGGCCCCCCTGCCGGCGGCGATCTCCAGCGCGGCGCCCACGGTCTTCACCAGCGCGGGCTCGACGTTCCCCGGCACGCGTACCTCCCAGAGCCAGTCGAAGCCCCGCAGCAGGAGCGCACCGGCGTCCGGTCCGGCAGGCGTGTCGTCGGCGACCCGGCGGACGGCCGGCACGCCATACCTGGCGAGCAGCGAATCGTCGTCGGCGTCGGGCGCGTCGACGAAGACCACCGCCGGCCGCACGCCCAGCTCGTAATACGCCTCGAGAACCCCGTGCAGGCTGCTCCGGATGGCCTCGGCAGGCCCGGCGCGCCGGCCCAACACGATCACCGGGAGCTCGCGCGGGGCCGCCGCCGGACCCGCATCCGTGCCGGACTCGGCGCGGGCCGTCTGCAGCCGCTGGGCGGCGATGGCGACCGGGGCCAGCAGACCCTCGTCCGGCCTCGGCCCCACCAGCACCAGACCCTCGTGCAGGGTGGCACCTCGGGGCAGGCGGACCCGCCGACCCGAGGTGTCCGGCCCCGGCACCGGACCCGCGGGCCCGGCCTGGACAGGGGCACCCGAAAGATGCACGGGACGCATCAGCTCACCGAGCCGCCACTCCCCTTCCGGCCCGCCGGCGGATCCGTCGGGTGCCAGCCCCAGGCGCTCCAGCACGTCGGCCGGCAACCGGACGACCTCCAGGCGCGGGCCGGCCTCCCCGCCGTATTGCAGGATCCGGTCCGTGACGGTGGTCAGCCGGTCGCGCAGCCTCGGTTCGTCGAGGAAGACGTCGAACAGTGCCCGCCACACGGCGTCCGGGTCGGCGAAGCCGTTGACCACCGGCGCGACCTCGGTCAGCCGGAGATCCCCCTCCCGGTTGTAGAGATCCCGGACCAGCTTCGCGGCCAGCCGGTAGAGCACCCGCGGCTCTTCGTCGGCGGTGAACCGGCGGACCGGCGCCAGGATGCTCCTGCTGATCCAACTGTTGGCGGAGCCCATCGTCAGCCGGTTCAGGTGCGGAAGCCGTTCGCCCTCCTCGGAGACCAGGTGGCCCGCTCGGTCGCGGATGGCCCAGCGGAGCTGCCACAGGGTCCACGGCCCGGTACGCCAGAACACCGACCGGCGGCGGACGTTCATCCCACGGGCGCCGGCCAGTTCCCGGGCGCCTTCCGGCCCGGCGAAGAGGCCCCAGACGTCCGTCATGATCGATCGCTGTGGCTGCCGGTAGTTGAACTCGATCACGTCAAGGGCGGTGTCGACGACCGGATGGTTCCGCGCGGCCATGATCGCCGAGTTGTTGTACGTCTCCCCGTCGACGTCCCGGTGCACCGCCCACCCGTAGCGGTCGAACAGCGTTCTGAGCTCGGCGAGGAGAGCCGCCGCGTCGTCGTCCCGGATCCGGTTGTCGCCGTCGCTGTAGAAGCCGCCGAAGCGTTTGAGGATCTCCCACCGCAGGATGTCGGCGGCCGCCCCGAATCCCTCCGGCACCTGCTTGGCCATCTCCTGGCGGTAGAACCGGTCGGACCGCATCGGCGCGTCGCGGTGGAACACCTCGTCCACCAGGATGAGCCGGATCCCGCTCTCCCGCGCCCAGCGGAGCGTCTCCGGATCCGGCGGCTCGCTGATCCACAAGCTGACGACCACGCCGAACGGTGCCAGTTGGCCAGCCAACCGCGCCGCGTTGTCCATGAACGCCTCCCGGTCACCGCCGTCGCGTACCAGCGGTGAACCGAGCCAGATCAGCGGCATGTGCAGCGGCATCTCCTGCACACCATCGCCGTCCGGCCGGGTCCAGACCGGCATCGTGGTCGGCGGCCGACCGCCCGGCTCGCCCCGCCAGGCCAGGTCGGCCCGGTCGAAGAAGCCGCCCAGCTGATCCGTCGCCAGGCTTCCCGGTCGCACGTCGCGGAGAAGGTCGGGTGGGGGTGGGGGCACCCGCACCCGGAAGTAGTCGGGTCCCAGCCTGCCACTTTCCGGGGTGGCAGGGTCCATCCTGGACCGGAGCAGACGTGCCAGCCGTTCGCGTGGGTCGGCGCCCGGTGGCTCGATGGCAGCGTCGTCCGTACCGCCCCGGGGCGAGCCGGGGTCGGATGGCTGGGTCGGCTCGTCGACATCCACCACCACGATGGTCGGCACCTCGGGCGGTGGCGGGTCGACCATGGTCACCTCGGGCGGTGGCGGGTCGACCATGCTCACGAGGAGCCCGGGCGCACGGTCGCGGGGGTCGGGCGGATCGGCCGGGTTGAAGCCCGGCGCCGAGACGTTCGGGGTCACCGATCCCACGTAGGGCCGTGCCACGGCGACGAGCTGTGCGAGCTCCGCCGGGGTGAGCCCGTGCGCCGCCTCGTCCCGCATCAGGCCCTCGTCCGGTGCCGGGCGCCGCCAGCGCCGCCGGTCGGCGCCGTCGCGCGGCGGCAGGTTCTCCGGTGCCGGGTGCCGGAGGCCGAGCGAATGCGCCACCTCGTGTGCGTACGCCTCGGGCGTCGCTCCCGGCGACCACCGCAGCTGGTTCATCCTCGCGGGATCCCCCGGCACCACCTCGATCACCTGGTGCGCCTGGTCCGCCGCGTCGACAAAATTCAACTCGACCCGGAGCACCGGCGAGGTCCCGTCCACCCGCAGCCGGTGCCGGGGCGCGTTGAAGACCCGTTCCACCCCGGCGACGGCCGTCCGGCGTACCGCGGCCAGCTCGGCCGGCCGGGCGCCCTCGCCCGGCCGGAGGTGCACCTTCAGCTGCACCGTCCACTGTTCCCGGGTCGCCGACAGGCGGTAACGCACGACGGTCCGTTCGCCGCTGCCGGATGGGCGGCGCAGCGACGGGCGGCCCTGCGGTCCCTGCGGGGGCGTGAACTCCCAGGGGATCGGCCTGTCCAGCGTCCCCGGCAGCGGCTCCCACAGGTCGGTGTCGATCTCGACCACCCGCGGCACGGGCGGCTTCCCGAGCGCCGGCAGATAGCCGGTCCGGTCGCCGTCGCGGACCTGGACGAGGATCTTGAGATCCTCCTCCGGCTCCCCAGGCCCGTCCTCCGGCTCCCCAGGCCCGTCGTCCGGCTCCGCGTGCCTGGCGAGACGGCCGTCGGGGTGCAGCACCGCGACGTTCAATCGGAACGCGAGCACCGCCAGTTGCAGGGCGATCTGCCCGGCGACACCGCCGGTGTGGCCGAGCTTCGGCAGGTCGCGGAGCACCTCCTTGGCCCGCTTGGCGTCGATACCGAAGGCCGCGTAATGCTCCGGGCGCGCGGCGACGTCGCCGGCGAAGAAGTCGGTGAGGTACCGCCGGACCGCCGCGACCATCGGAGCTCCCGGTTCGTCGACCGTCGAAATCCCGGCCGCGGGGGCGGTCGGAGTGCCGGCCGCGAGGGCTGTCCGGATCTCGTCACCGGCGACGGCCAGCAGTGAGTGGAAGAGGCCGTCGCCGTCGAGCGGCTCCCCGGCGGCGGTGGAGCGCGACCCCGGTGGCTCGGCGGGGACCGTCCGGCCGGCGGCGCGCAGGGCGGCGTGCTGCGCGACCGTCATCGGTGGACGGCCGGTGGACGGCTCATCGAACAGCTTGCCGAGCGGCCGGAGGCCGGTGACCGCGCTCTGCTCGGACCACCGGTCGGTGTCGTCCGGGTCCGGCGTGACGACCACGGCGGCCGGACCGGCGGCGAGTCGCGCGGCCACGGACAGCCCGTCGGGGCCGGGTGTGGTGGCGCGTGGATCGGTCAGGACCACCATGGTCGGGCCGTTCAGGCCGGCCACTGCCGCCGAGAGCTCGGCGAACGTCATCGGCGCGCCGAGCGCGCCGACGGTCTGCTCCACCGGGTCAACGGAACCGGGTATCACCAGGGTCCGCCCGGCAGCCGCGCCGGGCAGACCGTAGCGCAGCTGTGCCGCCGTGAGGTTGGCCCGCATCACCTCGTCGGCCCCTGCCGCGTGGGGCAGGACGAACAGGTCGGAACCGAAGGGGATCGGAACCGGGCGGCGGGGGCGGGAGTCGGCGCCGTGCCCGGCGACCCAGGGCCGGCTCTCGGCCGGCAGGGCGTCGACGATCGCCCTGACCCGACGCTGCACTCCGGCGGGCACCGGCAGGCCGGGGAGCCCGAGGACAAATCCCGGGCCGGATCCGGCGGACGCGCCGTACGGCAGCACGGGCCCGGTGACATCCGGATCGGGTCGTGCTGGCCGGACCCACACCACCCTCGGGGCGTCCGGACCGCCGTCCTCCAGTTGGGTCTCCTCGACGATCCAGTCGTCGTCATCTTCCAGCTCGAGCCGGAACTGGCCGGGCTGCGGTGTCCCGGCGAGATCGTAGGGGGTGCCCGGGGGCGCGGCACCCGGATAACCGAGGTACGAGTGGCTCAGCAGCGGGAGGGTTCGCCTGGCTATCCTGTCGACCGGCACGATTGGCCCGTCGGGTGGCGGCTCACCGTCCAGCCGGCGGCTGGGCAGGGAGAGCACGCCCCGGGTGCCGTCCAGCAGCCGAGTGGCGTGGTCCGCAAGCTCGGCCGGGGTCAGCTGCGGGCCGCGACGCGGGAGCCGGACCAGCGGTACGTCGTCGGTAAGCGTCTCGACGTGCGCGATGTACGGCTGGAGCACGGTGAGGTCGGTGACCGACGGGTCGACCAGCAGCGTCTCGTGACCCGGCCGGGGTGCCACCCGGTCCAGCGCGGTCGGGGAGGCCACCGGAGCGTCGCCGCGGTAGTAGACCCATCCGGCCCGGACACGCGCGAGCCCATATCCCTCGGCCACCGCGCCACGCCGAATTTCCAGCTGCGCCTGTCGCGTCCGCTGTGCCGCTGCCTCTCGGCGTGCCCATACACGGGCGTTGCGCACGATGTGGAAGCGGCGCTCGGGAGACTGACCGAGACCCGAGCCGCGCCCAGCCAGCGTCGCTTCCTCTTTCGGTGTCAACGGCCCGCCCAGCCGGACAAGTCGCAGCCGGTCCGCCTCGGTGATCCGGCTCCATCGCCCGGTGACCCGACCGTTCCGGAGACCGGCCTCCGTCAGGCCGTAGGGGTTGAGCCCCTGCCCGATCCTTTCCAACTGTGACCGCAGTTCGGCGATGTCCGCCTGCCGTAGCGCGCGCCCGGCACTCGACAGGGTCGCGTCCGGGCGGTCGGCCCGGGCGGCCAGCAGCCGGTCCAACCGTGCCTGCGCCCGCGCCCCGAACGCCCGGTACGCCAGCACCACCGCGCCCCGCTCTGCCGGGCTCAGCCCCGCCCCGACCCTCCGCCCAGCCATGATCTGCGTTTCGGCCTCCGTCAGCGACGCCGGCCAGTCGCGTGTGCGCAAGGTCGCCACGATCTCGACCTGCCGCTGCAACGGCACGCCCCGGCCGAACCCCTCTCCGGCGAAGATCCGCGACTCGCCGGTGGTCAGATCCCCTCGCTTCAGGTCCAGCCACACCTGCAGCCGCACCACCTCAGTCCGCCGTACCTCCCGGTCCCCCTCCGAGAAGCGCAATGCCTCGATCCGAGCCGCCAACTCCGCCTCAGACAAACCACGCGGATCATCGGCGACCTCTCGCGCCGCGTTATCCGGCTGCTTGCCCGAAGACGCGTTCCTGGCAGAAGACGTGCGCTTCCCACCAGAAGTCGTCGATCGCTCGGGATCCAGCTCCAACCTGGCCAGAAACGCCGAACCGTCCGCCGCCAACCCGGCCCGCGCCCACTCGATCCGCTGACGCAACACCTGCAACTCATACTGCTGCTCCGCACTCGGAGACTCCCCAAACTCCACCCTCAACCGATCCAACTCACCCACCAACCGCCGCACACCATCACGCAACAACAACACAATCTCGCCACGCCGCTGCACCGGAACACCCCGACCAAGCCCCACACCCGCCAAAATCCCCGCCTCCGCCTCCGAAAACTCACCACCCCGCCGCAACCTCAACCACACACCCAACCGCTCAATCTCAGCCTGCCAAACCCCCCGATCCCCCTCCACCACCTCCCGACCCCCCGACACCACCCGCCGACTCTGCAACTCACCAGGAACCGCATCCAACAACCGCAACGTCTCAATCCGAGCCACCAACTCCGCCTCAGACAAACCACGCGGATCATCGACAACCTCCCGCGCCGCCTTATCCGGCTGCTGACCCGAAGACAACTCCTTGACCGCCGACCCAACCGCCTCCCGCTGCTCCGGCTCCAACCTGGCCAGGAATTGGCTGCCATCGGGTGCTCGACCCGCACCCATCCGCGCCAATTGCCGATGCAGCTCGGCGATCTGGATTTCCTGTCGCACCACCGCAAGTGGGTCCGATTCGGCTACCGGATTCGCCAACAACGTGTTCAGCGTGTATTCGGTGCGCCACCGCCGCGACCGCAGTTCGAACAGGGCGTCCGCGCGCCGCTGCGGCGGCACGCCGTGCCCGAGTCCATGCCCCGCGCGAATCGCCTGATCGTGCTCTGTCAACGGCGCCGTCTGGGCCAGCAGCCGGGCGTACTCCAGCCGCCGCGCCTGTCGTGCCGTCTCGTCTCCACGCAGCGCCAGCACCACCTCCGGCCGTTCGTTCTCCGGCCAGCCCTGCCCGGGGCCCCGCCCGGCCAACACCTCCGCCTCCGCCTCGGTGACCAGCCCCAGCCGGTCCCGGTGCCGGGGGACGTCCAACCGCCGCGCACGCTCCTCCCCTTCCGACCAGCTCGGCACGAGCGCGTCCAGCCTCCGCAGGGTCTCCATCCGGCGGCGCGCGCGGTCGACCAACGCCGTCCAATCCGCGCCATCCATTGCGGAACTCGCTGGTGGGTCCGTGCCACGGCCGCCCGCGGCGTGCTGTGTCTCCACCGGCGCCGAGGCCGCCGCCAGCCATTCCCGGGCGCGTACGGTCTGCCGCTCGGTCGTCCGGGTCTGCGGGGTCACCCCGGTCGGCGGCTCGCCCGTGATGCCGCCCTCGACGAGCGGGTTCGTCGGCACCGGCGTACCCGCCGTGATCACCGCCTCCAGGGCCGCGGCCCGCCGTTCGCCGAGGGCGTCCCGGGCCGGCGGCACCGGAGTCGCTCCGGCCCCCCAGTCTCCAGCGGGTGCCGGTCGCGTCGCCCACACCGGGGTCCCGGCCGGGGCCGTCCGTTCACTCGTCGGTGCCACCGGCCGCTGCTCGGTGACCGGCTCACCGGGGATGCGGACACCGGTGGAATCGTCGGTACGGCTGGTGCCTCCGCGCCGGTCAAGCGCCTCTTGCTGGCGCTTGCGCATCGCGTCCAGCTCGACCGGGTCGGTCGGGGTACGGTCCACAGTGGGTCGTGGAGCTGGCCGCTGGACGGGCGTACCGGCGGTCGACGGCTGCCCGTCCCGGGCCCAGGCGGGATTGTCGACGACCGGCTCCCAGTACCGGTCCGGGCGTTCGGTCGTCGTCCTGGACCCGGAGGTCTCGGGCCGCCGGGACGCGAGTCCGGCGCCGTCGGCTCCACCCGGGCCATCCGTACGCCGGGCACCGCTGCCCACCGACTCCCCGGCCGGCTCGGGTGGTGGCTTCGGTGTCCGGGCCGGTGTCTCGGCGCGCGGCGCGGCGCCCTTCGTCGCGGGAGCGCCGGCCGGTGCCGCGGTCTCCGCCGGCCTGCCGTCCAGCCGCCGCCCGGGCCCGGACCAGGCAGATCCGCCGCCGGTCGCCTTCCCCGATCCCGAGGCTCCGGCCTCGACCGGTACGTCCGGTGTGCCGCTGGGCCTGCCCCGGCTGGTGAACGGGACGAAGTCGTCCATGGCGTTGGCCAGGCCCCGCTTTCCGGTGGCCGGATGGTCGCCGTGTCCGTCCGCCGGATGGTCGCCATGTCCGTCCGGTGGCCGGCCGACGGCGTGGCCGTTGCCGGTGAAGTTGCCGCGCGGCGTCGTCCTGGCTGTGGTCGGCTCCGGCACACCCAGCCGGTAACCGTCGTCAGGAGTCAACTTGAGCGGCTTTCCACCGGGCGCCGTGACCTGCACACTCCAGGTGTTCTTGTACCGCTCCCAGTAGTAGGCGTCGGCACCCTCCGGGCCGCCGCCCGGCCCTTCCCGGGCCGGCGGGGCCGTCGGGTCCGGCAGCCGCTTCCACCGGTCCGGCGGGTTCGCGGGGTCGGCCCCGGCATGCCGGCCGGCGACGGCACCCGGAGGTAGCTGCACCCACGCGTGGCCATCCACGTCGCGGATCCGGGCCGGGAACTCCCGGGCGCCAGGGCCGGCGGGCCCGGTCTGCGGTGCGGGCCGAGGATTGTCGCCGACCTGGAGGAACCGGCCGTCGAGATCCTTGAGCAGGTACCACTTGGCACCGAACTGATTCTCCACCGACCGCCAGTACCAGTTCGCCGGCCAGCTCCGCTCGGCTGGGGAGGGTGTCTCCGGCAGTCGCCCGGCGTGGCCGTGACCCGACCGCTGGGCCTGCTCCGGCGACGGCGCCTTCCGCACCGGCGGCCGGAGGACCAGGGTCTGCTCGGGTAACGACGGCACGTCCGCCCCGCCCACCGTGCGCCCCTCCAACCGGTACGGCACCTCGCGGAGCCCGGCGGCGGAGAGGCCCTCGGTGAGGTGGTCCAGGCGTTGCCGCACCCCGTCCGGCAGCGCGCCGGTGGACCGGTCGATTGCGAACGTGCCCGGCACGCCGGCCTGGTTGCGCCGGACCTCCACGGACCAGTCGGCACCGAGGCGGTATCCGCCCGAGCTGCCCGGTTCGAGCCCGAAGTGCTCCGGCGGTGCGGACTCGTGCATCCGGGCGGTGGGCCAGACGCGGACGGTGGAGGCGAACGCCGTCGGTACCCGCGCGCTGTTCGGGCCGTACCCGGTCATGCGCCCGTCGTTCACCCCGCGCGCCCAGGCGGCCGGCATCTCGACGACGACGTCGAGCGCGTCGGCGAACCGGGCGCCCGATCGCGGCTCGTCACCCCCGTGCCGGGGCTGCGGCTCGTCACCCCCCTGCCGGGGCTGCGGCGCGTCGCCTGCGTGCCGGAGGTCGAGCAGGATGTGCCGGCGGGCGGCCGAGGGCAGGTCGCCCAGGTACCAGTCGAGGACGTCGGGGTCGATCCTGCCGCCGACGACGACCCGTACCGTGTCCTGCTCGGCCGACGGCGCGGTCAGCGCGTGGTCGTACGCCCGGCCGCGCGGTCCCCCGCCGACGTGTAGATAGACGGTGGACGGGGTGACGGCCACCGCCTCCCCCGCGCGCAGCGGCGCCCGCCCGGTGATCGTCTCGACCACCCGTCCGGGTGCCCACCCGCCGTGCGACCGCAGCGCCTCCGTCACCACCGGGTGCATCTCGGTGACCAGGTCGTCGAGGGTGTGCGCGGAGAGCCGGCCCCGCAGCCCGGCGGGTTCCCCGCCGAAGGTGTCGTCGTAACGGCGCAACCACTCCCGGGCGAAGTCGTCGGCCAGGGTCCGGCTGGCCGCCGCCGATCCGTCGACGGTACGCAGCAGTTCGGCGTACCGCCGTCCGGCCTGCTCGACCGCGACGGCCAGCCGCTCCTCGTAGCGGACCCGCGCGGACATTTCGGAGCGCAGCGTCTCGGCCTCGTGGCTGACCCGGTCGACCGCCCGGCCCACCGCCGCCGCCGAGTAGCCGTCGGCGGTCAGCTCCGGCCGCTGCGCCGCGTCGACGTCCCGCAGCCGCTGCTGGAGTTCCCGCACCATCCGATCGACGCCGGCGGGCGACAGCGCGGCGGCGGAGTCCCGCGCCGTCGCGATCAGGTCGGCCACCGCCGAGTCCACGATGGTGTCGACGAGCCTGCCGTATGCCGCCTTGTCCCGCGCCCCGGCGCCGCCATGGGTCTGTTCGAACCGGTCGAGATGCTCGTCGGCGATCCGCCGGGCCGTGGCGTCCAGGTCGCCCCGGATCGGGGCGCGGTCGACGCCGCCGTAGTCGAGGGACCATCGGTGCCGCAGCCAGGTCTCCACCGCGCGCTGCCGCACCTCCGCGCTGATCGCCGGATGCAGGTCGTCCACCTGCTGGCGAAGCTCGCGCACCGGTACGGCGTCCCGGTCGGACGTCGCCTGCCTGGCCCATCCGGTGACGCGTGCGGCGGCGCGCTCGACGGCGCCCTCGATGGTCGGTCCGGACTCGGAGGCCAGCCGGAGGTACTGGCCGAGGCGCCGGTGCAGGGCGGCGTCGGCGGCGTCCCACTCGGCACGGTGCGCCGGGTCGAGCGCGTCGCCCCGCCCCGGCGTCCCGTCGCCGCGCAACGGCCGCGCCCCGACCAGCTCGTCGGCGGTCATCTGGACGTCCCGGACGAAGGCGCGCACGCCGGCGGCGATGTCGTGCTCGGCCACGCCGCGCTGCCGGGCCTGCCGCGCCGCCTCGGTCACCGCTGTGTCGTGCCGTCCGATCTCATGACGGTGGAAGCCGTCGAGCCGCAGCTGCGCCCGCAGCGTGGCGTACCCCTGCTCCCACTCCCCGGCCGCGCGTTGCCAGGCGGGCGAGCCGGCGGGCGCGTCGGTGCGCAGCACCGGGGCCCAGGTGCTCTCGAAGAGCCGCTGCGCGTCGGCGACGAACCGGCCGCGCCAGCGCACCAGCTCGGCGGTGGGCAACTCGCCGAGGGATCCGAACCGGGGAGCGCCGTCGCCGGACCGCAGGTCACGCAGCGTACCGGTGCGGTCGACCTCCCGGGCGAAATCGGCCGCGAAGTCCGGCCGCCGGGCCTGCACGGTGCCGGCGGTCCGGACCCGAGTCTCGTACGACCCGACCAGCTCGTCGGCGCGTGGTGCGAAGCGGACGGCGCTCTCGTGCAGGTCCAGCTCCGGAGGGACGAAATCCGCGCTCCGCTCGGGTGCCGGCGGCTGGGCCCGCCCGGCGCGTTCGCCGTCACCGTCACCGGTCTTCGGCGCCGGTCGGGCGTCCGCGTCGTGGGAGATGCCGCCGTAGCCCTCCGGCACCAGGTGGGTGTCGTCCCGGCCGAGCGGCGCCGTCCCGGTGGGCACGACGGCGTCGGCCGAGTCCTTGTGCATCGGCCCGTCCCACTGCCGGTCCGGCCGTAGCTGCGCGATCTCGTCGAGCCGGGCGGCGAAGCGGTTCTCGTGGGCGGCCTCGTGACCGAGCCAGCGCCCGCTCTCCGCCTCGTTCATCCCGTGCAGCCGCTGGTATTCCCCGACGTAGTCGTCGCGGAAGCGTTGGGCGAGCGCCTCGTAGGTGGCGTCGGCCAGCCGGAACGCCTTGGCCTTGCCGGTGCCCATCACCGCGTCGAACTCGCCCGCCGCGGCACCGGCCAGGTCGCCGAAGCGCTGCTCCTGGGCGATCCGCTGGCGCAGTGCGGTCGCCGTTTCGTCCAGCCGGGCATGCCAGGTCCGCATCTGGCTCGCGGTGGCGTTCTCGTGCCGGCGGGCGAAGGTGCCCGCCTCGCCGGACCAGAGCTGCGATCTGGCCTGCCGCAGGCTGATCTCCAGCACCGCCTGTACCCGGCCCGCCTGGGCGGCGGTCAGTGCGGAGGCCGCGGCTCCGGTCTCCGGCTCACCGGCGACCTTGGCGAACATGTCCGCCTTGACCTGGGCGAGGGCGAGGTCGTCGGCGAGCCGCTCGCGGGCCCCGACCATCCGACTGAGCCAGGCGTCCCGTGGGTGGACGTTCGCCCCCGCGCCGCGCACGGCGCCCTCGTGGCCCTCCCGAGCGGCCCGGAAGAAGTCCGCGCCCGGCAGGTCGAGGTCACGGCCGGACAGCACCCGGCCCTCGGGGCCGCGCGCGCCCTCGTACCGCGCCAGGGTGTGCGCGAACATCTCCGCCGCGTCGGCCCGGACCTGCGGGTCGGCGATCCGCTGCAGCTCCCGCCAGGCGCTCTCGCGTCCGGCCCACGCCTCGGGCACCGGTTCGCGCGTGTCCGGTCCCCGGTCGACACCGCCGGCCGGAAGGCCCGCGGCCCTGTTCCGGACGATGTCCGCGAACCGCTCGGGCAGCGCCGCGGCCCGGGCCGTGACGAGTTCGGTCATCGCCGCCGGGTCGAGCGGCGGGCGCCCGGCGCGGCCCCAGGCGTGCTCGCGGATGAGTGCGATGTCCGGTTGGTACTCGCCGGTGCGGATCGCCTCGACGTCGGCGGCGGAGAGCCGGCCGGCCTCCTCCGGATGCGCCTCGCGCCAGTTGCGCACCGTGCGGTCGAAGATCGCGTCCGGGTCGTCGCCGCGCAGCAGCAGCTCCTGCTCCACCCGGGCACGCTGCGCGGCAAGCTCGGTGAGTTCCGGCTTTTTCGCCTGCCACCGCTGGTGCAGCTCCCGCTCGGCCCTGCCGGCCCTGCCAGCCTGCTCGCCCACTGCCGGCGGCTCGATCGACGCGTCGCGTCCCGGCCGTGCCCCGGCCAGCTCGGGTGGCGGGGATGCCCCGGCGAGGCGGGCCGCACGCAGCTCGTACATCCACTCGGGCAGGTCGCGCGCCGCCTGGTCCACCCGGTCACGCCAGGCGTTGAGGCGGCCGGCATCGCTGATCTCGGTGGGGCGGGAGAGTTCACCGGGCCCGTCGCCCCAGACGGCGCGGTGGTCCGCCGCCAACCGCTCGCCGAGCCGGTTGCGGACGGCCTGCAGCTCGGCGGGGGTGAGTGCCAGATCACCGGCACGCCGCGCGTCGCCGAACCGGGCGAGCTGGGCGCGCTGTTCGGCGGCGAAGAGCCGCTCGGCGGCCTGGACCAGTGTCAGGTCGTCGGCGAGGCGGGACGCCTCCGGGCGCAGCTTCGTCGCCGTGGCGTCGCGTACGTCGTCGAACCGGGCCCGATCGCCCAGCGCCTGCCACGTCTCCTCGTAGACCCGGCCGGCCCTCGCCTCGAATCCCTCCCGGAATGCGGTGAGCTTCGCCACCGGCAGATGGTCGGTGGAGCCGAGCCTGCCGACGGCGCCGTCGAACAGCTCGGCGACGTCGCCGCCGATCCGCCCGGTCGGACGGCTGGCGGAGATGCGCCCGTCGAGCCCGTCCGCCCAGGCGCGGCCGAGCGTGGCGAGCGCCTCCGGTGACCGGTCCGTGGCGTCCAGCATCCGGTTGCGGAAGTCGTCGAACGCCTCGCCCCGAAGCCGCGCGAGCCGGCCCGGCGCCGCGGCGTCGCCGGTCAGCCTGTCGAGTCTGGTGGTGAGCTGATGCTCCATCGTGGCGTACGCGGACTCCACCAGGGTCTCCTGGCGCACCCGCTCGGAGTAGCCCTGCCGGAGCCGCTCCTGGTGCTCCTCGAACGCCTGCCGGGCCTCCGGTGACGACCCGCGTTGACCTGCCCCCCGGCCGGGTGTCCCGTCGTAGGCGCGGCCGACCGCGGCCACGTGGTCGCCGCGGGCCCGGTCCAGGGCGGTCGCCGAGGGGCGTGGTTGCGCAGGGTCGTCCGGTGTCGCCGCGGCGATGCGCGCATTCTCCTGCCGCGCCCAGTCGCCGGCACGGCCGGTGTGAACCTCGCGCCGCGCGGCGTCGGCGAGCCGGTCCCGGGTGGCCTGGGCGATCGCGTCCAGCCGGTCGGCCAGGGCAGCGCCGGCGACCGGGGGGTCACCATCCGCGCTGTCCCGCCAGGCCCGCAGCTCGGCGGCCACCTTCAGCTCGAAGTCGGCCCGGATCGCCTGCGGGGTCTGCTCCGCCGACGAGGCGCGCTCCACCGCCGGGGCCCGCTCCACCGCCGGGGCCCGCTCCACCTGCGAGGGCGCTTTGCCCCCCGGGCGCTGGGAGGGTCCGCCGTGCGCGGCACGTGCCTCGGCCGCCATGCCGTCGAACCGGTCCGCGAAGGAGACCAGGCGGGCGGCCTCGCCGGTCCGGGTGCGGAGCCCGGCACTCCAGTTCTCCCCGATCTCCCTGATCAACGAGGACGGCGCGGCCGGGCCGGCCGCGTGGATGGCCGCGCGCAGGTCACGGGCGGCCTCGGCACGCACCGTCGACGCCCAGCCGTCGAGATCGCCGCGCGCGGCGAGGGCCTTGTCGAGCGCGGGACGTCTGGCGGCCAGCTCGGCCTCGTACCGCTGCTCCAGGCGCAGCCGGTCGGCAAACCCGTCCGCCAGGCCGTCAAGGCGGTCACGCACGCCGGGCGGCAGGGCACCGGCCGAGCGCACCTCCACCGCCGCGCCCCCGACATCCCGCAGCAGCTCGGCGCGGCTGCGGGCGAAGCCCTCGGCCGAGGGCATCCGGCCCGGCTCGGTGCGCTGGAGCTGGGCGTACCGGGCATCCGCCCACCGGCCGACATCGTCGACGAGGGTGTCCCGGGCGGCCCGGGACGTCGGTGCGCCGCTGCGGGCGGCAAGGTCGTCGGCGAGCCGGCCGATCTCCGGCTCCATCCGGCGCAACCACTGGGCGCGCACGTCCGCGGTCCGGGTGTCTGGGCCGAGGCGTTCCCACGCCGCCTCGTAGGCGGCGATCCCGCGCCGGCGGAACTCCGCCTCGACGCCGAGGATGTCCCGGTCGCCGGGGTGCGGGCCGGCTCCGGTGTCCCGGGCCCTGAACTCCGCCATCCCCCGGTCGAACATGCCCCGCAGCTCCGCGTGCAGCCTGGTCGCCACGGAGGCGGGCCCCCAGGCGCCGTCCTGGAGCCGCCGCACCACCTCCCGACGGATGCTCTGGAGTGTCTCGGGCGAGGGGTCCGGACCGGCGGTGAGGATCCTGGTACGAAGTTCGTGGAACGCCTCGCCGCGGATCCGCGCCGAGTCCGGCGCCGCCTCGTCGAATCGGCTCGCCAGCGCGGCGTACTCCCGCTCGACCAGACGCTCCCGATCGAGGCGCGCCCGGTAGCCTTCGGTGATTTCCTGGCGGCGGGCGGCGCTCGGCCTGCCGTCCGCGGACAGCTCCGCGATCTCGTCCAGGTGGTCGCCCCGCGCCCGGGCGTACCCCTCCGGCGACAGTGGCTGCTGTCCGGGTGCCGTGCCGCCGCGATGCTGCCGCTCGACAGCGGCCAGCCAGTCTGCCTCGATGCCGTGGAACCGGTTGCCGAGATTGGTGATCGCGGCGGCCCGGTCGAGCCGCCCCGGCAGGCCGGCCAGCCACTGTTCGCGGATCTCGCGCAGCAGCCCGGGAGGGGCGTCGGGGCCGGCGGCCCGGACCGCCGCCCGAAAGTCCGCCTCCGCCTCGCCCCGGACCGCCGCGTCCCACGGCCGCCACACGACGCTGTCCCGCACCTTGGCGAGCTCGGTCTCGGCCAGACTCTCGGCACGTAGCCGGCCGAAGAAGTCGTCCCGGACGGCGTGCAACTGCCCGCGTATCCGGGCCGAGTCGGGCGAGCCCGGTTGCAGCTCACCCGCGTTCTTCGGTATCCGGCTCAGCAGCTCGGCCCTGACCCGGTCGTAGCCCTCCGGCGACAGCCGGCCCTCAACCCGCCGGAAGGTCGCGACCTGTGCGTCCGCCCACCGCTGCACGCCCAGGGACAGGTCGAGGTCGTCGAGGATGTTGTCCCGGATGGTGGGCAGCTGGTCGCCCAGGCCGGCCCGATCGGCGTCGACGACCTGCTGGCGGAAGCTGGCGAATGTTCTTTCCTTCGACGCCGCCACCCGGGCCGCCTGCTCGCCGCCCGCGCTGGCGGCGTACCCGTCGAACTCCCGCGCGACGGACTGGAACTCCTGCTCGATACGCGCCTCGCGGTCGAGCCGGCCGGAGTACCCGTCGAGTAGCCGCCGCTGCTCCGCCAGCAGTTCCGCATCCCGACTCCCGTCGCCGGCGCGTTCCCGGCCGGGGTCGCCGTCCGGGCCGTACCGCCGCCGTACGGCCTCGGCGAGGTCCGCCCTGAAGTCTTCGGCGACCCGCCGGTACCCCGCCGCGGAGAGTGTGCCGGGATGCTGCGTACGGTGCTTGTGACCCAGCGCGGCCGCGTCCAGGCTCGCCTGCTCCAGCTGGTTGTGGCGGGCGGCCTCCGCTCCGGCCCGGCCACGCAGACCGCCGGCGTCCCGGCCGGCGCCGTCCGGCGACCGCTCCCCGGGACGCGCCCCGCCGGGCGGTTCGGCGGTGACGGCGGGCGGTGGCGTATCCGCCCCGCCAGCGCGGTTGACGTGGGGGGCGGTGCTGCTCGGCACGCGCGACGACGCCTCCACGGCCGGGATTCCGTCCGGCTTGCTGGTGCCGGCGGCGGTCCTGGCCACCGGGTTCGGTGCCTGCCCCGCAGGCGACGCGGCGCGCACGCCGCTCCCCTCGGACGCGCCTGCGGGCCGGGCGAGTTGGGCCGGGTCGGTGCCTCCGGACCGCTGGGCGTGGACACCGGGCCGCTCCGCAGCGAGACCGGGCCGCTCCGCGGCGAGACCGGGCCGCTCGGCGGAGAGTTCGAGGCGCTCGGCCGGGGGACGGGGGCGGGAAGCCGGCGGCATCTGTCCACCGGCCTCCTGCTGGCCGGGCACCGGCTGCGCGGCAGGACGTTGCGACGCGGTTTCGAGACCGGCCCGCGCCCCGATGGGGTCGCTCGACGACTGGAAGTTCGGATGCCCGGCGTCCCGCAGTTGCCCCCTTGCCTCCCGGTAGAACTCGGTGTCGGCCGAGTCGACGCTCCGGCGGCCCGGAGATCCGCCCCGGTCGCCGTCGAGGTCGGCCCGCTCGAACACGGCGGAATCCGCGTCTGCCGGTTGCGGTGCTTTGGCGGTACGGGGGGCAGCGGGGTTCGTGACGTCGGACGACGACCGGAGCGGGCTACCGCTCTCCGGCCCCGAGCGCGGCGAACCCGGCGGACTCACCTCCGGCGACAACCGCGACACACCACCGTCCACACTCGAACGCGGCGAACCCGGCGGACTCACCTCCGGCGACACCGGCAGACCCTGCTGTCCCCGACCCGGCGACGGCGGCGGGTCGACCGCCGGCCCGCTCGCACCGACCCTCGAGCCCGGTCCTCCACCCGGGCGGCCGGCCGGTGACTCGGCGGTCAGCTGGTTGACGCTGTCGGGTGCGTGGGGTTGTGCGCCCAGGTTGGCGGGGCGGAGGGGGGTGGCGGAGGCGGGCGGGTCGACAGCGACACGGTCGCCGCCGGCGAGGCGGGCGCCCGGCGAGTTGCCGGTCCCCTGCTGGCTTCGGGGCGGAGGGCCCTCCGTCCCGGCAGTGGACCTCAACGGGACAGGAGGGTCGGTCAGCGCGCTGTCCGGAACGCGTTGGCCGATACCGGCGCCCGGCGCGCGCGTGCCCGGCGGGGTGGTGGGCGGGGGCCCGGTGGTTCCGACGCTCTCGGTGCCACCCGGCGCAGACTCGGAATGCCGCCCGGGATAGTCGCCGGTCCGGCCGAGGTTCGTGGTCGCCTCGATCTCCGGCGCCGCTCTGACCGGCGATGGGGGCGGCTGCGAGCCGTCCCCGCCGGCTCTTGTCGGGCCCGGCTGCTCCGTCAGCCGGACTGGCCGCACGCTCGTCTGCCCACCGGGCGCGTTCGACCCGTCCGCCGAGCCCGGCCTGGGCGCGCCGACCCGGATGCCGCCCGGCAGATTGTTGATGCCCGGCAGGTCGAAATGCGCGTTACCGTGCCGGCCGCCACCCTTGCTGATGCGGTCGATGGGCCGGTTGCCACCGAAGGCGAATCCCGCCGCCCCGCCCACCAGGATGTTGAGCAGCTCCATCGTCGGATCCGGGTGGAACGGCACCCCCATGCCGGCGCTCACGCCGCCCTGGATGCCGAAACTGATGCCGGTCGCCCAGACCATGCCGTTGACGATCGAGCCGATGGCGCTCGCCGCACCCCTGATCACGGGGAAATAGGTGACGAGTGACGCGATGAGGTCACCGACGATGTTCATCACCCGGAAGATCGCGTTGAATGCGCTGGACAGCCAGGCCAGCCGGGTCGATGCCGACAGGATGGCGATCAGCGGGCCGGCGGCCGCCATCAGGAGTACGCCGGCCGCACCGAGGACAGCCATGATGATGTTCATGAGCTCCTCGGCCTTTTTCTGCCGGATCGCTTCGCGGACCCCTTCGGCCATGCCGTGCAGCGACTCCGCCATGGCCGAGCACGACGACACCACGTCGTCGATCCGCCGATCGATCTGGGTGGCGATCCGATCCGACTGCACGGCGGTCTCGCCGGTCCAGTTCGCCTGCCTGGCCTGGTTGGTGGCTCTCTTCAGCTCGGCGAGACGCTCCCCGTAGGCGGACCACCGGTTGGCCAGCTCATCGATCTTGTCCGGGTCCGGGAATTCCGCCGCGTCGGCCACGCCTCCCACCTCCCGACCCGCGGGGCCCTGCCGCAGTTTTCCCCTCGTCCAGCGCATACCTGCGGATCCCGAGAGCCTGGCGATCCGTCAGGCCGACCCGGCGCATCTCGCCGCAACGTCGGGGACGACTCGCGACGTAGGCCCTGGGCCGACGCTACGGCCGCGCCCGCTCCCCGAGAAGATCCACGTTCGTCCGCCGGCCGGTCCCAGAAAAGGGACGTTGCCCGGGGGGTGGGCCCGCGCCACCGTGAACGTGCGGGATCAGCGGACCGCCGCCTGGCGATCGACACGATCCACGCGCGAGGGAAAGGTTCTACCGAAAGGAGGCGCCGATGGCGGATCCGGAAGAGATCACACCACCGCCACCGAATGTGACACCGCCGACGCTGGGCATCCAGACGACCTGGGAGAGGGATCCCGGCCCGGAGCCGAGATGGTTCTCCGGTCCGAAGATCACGGTTCAGGATCCGGTGACGACCGGTGGCGGCGGCGAGGCGCCGGAGGCCGTCCCGGACGTCAGGGCGTTCGAGGTCAGCACCGGCGACATCGAGGACCGGGTGATCGCGATGGTCAGCGAGGCCGAGGGGCAGGTGCGGGACTACAACGAATTCAAGGCCTACGTCGCCGCCCGGCAGGGCTGGATCTTCAGTGTCGGCGACGAGAGCGCGATCGGTGCGGACGGTGACCCGTACGCCAACGAGGATTCCGGCTACTTCCCGCACATGGTCAGCGGTATGCAGCAGCCGCAGCCCGCACCCGACGATCACAACGGTGAGTACTACGGCGCCTCCCGGGAGCAGGTCACCCAGATCAACACGTACATGAACAACCTGCTGATGGCGTGCGCTGACGTGATCCATCTGGTCGGCCAGTATGCGCTCGCGGTCGACAACGCCGGCCAGATCTACGCCAACGTGGACTACGCGTCGAAGTTCCCGGACCCGCCGGCGCTCACGCCGATCATGTAGCCGCGCCGGGGTCGGAGGGGCCGTCGTGGGGTGCCGGGAGACCACCCGCGACGGCTTCCCGGGTCCCGCGGCGTCGTGGCCCACGTCCGTCAGTTGCGAAGCTGTCAGTTGCGACGCTGTCAGTCGACCAGACCGCGACCCATCGCGCTGAGTTCGCTGAACACGCCGTAGACGCCCATCGCCAGCGGCGCGACCGCGAGGCCGCAGAGCATGCCGACGACGTCGACGACCGACCGGCGGCCCGCCGCGGCGGCACCGCCCAGCGACACGTCCCTGGTCGCGTCGCTGAGCGGTAGTTGGACCAGCGTGAGCAGCAGGCCGGTGCCGAGCACCAGCAGCCCGCCGGCGGGCAGTGCGATGGCGGTGACGTCCGGCCCGCCCAGCCGGCCGGCGAGCGCGCCGAGCACCGCGAAGAGCCCGACGAAGCCGCCCGCGCCGAGCGTGACGGCCTCGCTGCCGAACCCGGCCTGCTTGGTCCGGATCAGCAGCCCGGTGCTGGCCACGGCGGCCAACGTGAGCCCCCACCAGCTTCCGGAGAACGCCAGCACCGGCAGGGTGACGGCGAGCGCGAGGATCGGGCCGGCGATGACGACCGTGAGCACCCGCCGGGCGCGGACCAGCAGCACGGTCACCGCCTGCGCCATCGGCGCACCCGCCTTCGGTTTCGGCGGCCGGGACGCCCACGCCGAGATGCTGGCGGCGATCCATTTCGCGCCGGCCAGCAGGGCGACCGCCGCGACCGTGACCGCGGCCGCCGCCTCGGCGCCGGTGACCCGCAGCGTCAGGAAGAGTGGCAGCAGCAGCGTGCCGACCAGGAGCTGGAGTTCGATGGCGAACAGGATGATCTCGGGAGTGGTGGCGAGTGCCATCACGACACCGACGTGCGCGCCGACGATCAGCCCGACCCACCACAGACCGCCGTCCAGCATCGACATCAGGAGCAGACCTGCCACGGCCATGCAGAGCGCGGAGGTCAGGGACATGACCAGGCAGAGCGCCGGCGGTACCGCCGAGCGCCGCTGCCGCACGGCCCAGGAGATGCCGAGCAGCACCAGCGCCGTGCCGGTCAGGCTGATGGCCGCCGTGATGCCGGGATGGAGCCTCAGCAGCACGAGCCCGCTCGCGGCGAGCCAGGCCAGGGAGAGAGCGATGACGATGAGTCCGCGCGGCGGCTCGCGGCGGCGGTAGCCGGCAGTCTCGTCGGCGACCAGTTCCTCGATGTCCTCGATGGCCGGCTCGCCGCCCGGGTCGCCGGCGATGTCGACGAGGTAGAGCACCGCCCCGTCGACGACGCCGGCGTCGGCGAGCGAGTGCTCCAGGGCCAGCGGGCCTCCGCTGGCGGGTGCGAGGGACCAGGCGGGTGGAAAGACGTCGTGGCTGTCCTGGCCACACAGATCGGCTAGGCGGGCCGCGTACTCGCCGACGGGCGCGCCGGCCGGAAGGGCGACGTCGACCCGCTTCCGGGAGCCGACCACCGTCACCAGGCTGCGCTGGTCGGACATCTCGTCAGTGCCTCCACGTCTGGGTGTTGGCGAGCTCGGCCTCGCGGTAGTTGTCGTAGTTGACCCGGAGCGCGTGCGCGATCATGCCCAGCACGCCCTCCGGGCCGAAGAGCCCGTCCGCGGCCATGTTCCAGGCCAGGCGCTGGTCCTCGAAGTACGTGGACGCCTCGCCGGTCCAGCTGGCCGCGATCGGTGCGAGTTTGCCCTCGAGGATGGTGAGCTGCTCGATGATCGATTCAGCGGTGCCGTTGATGTACGGGCCGGCACCTTCCAGACTCTCCGGGACGACCATCCGGGTGTTGTAGATGTCGGGCATGGCGGGTTTCCTCTCGGGCCTGGGCGGCGGGTGGGTGTCGACGGACGGCGTTACAGGTAGACACCGGGGATCTCGTTGTTGACGGTGACCAGGTTCTGCGCCGCGAAGTCCTCGACGTCGACGTAGTTGTTGAAGGTGCCGCGCAGCCCGGCGCCGATGTTCAGCAGCGCGTTGTGCAGCATGGTGCCGAACACGTCGAAGTCGTGCATGACGGAGTCGAAGTTCTGGGCCGCGACGCCTTCCCACTCCTCGCGCAACGAGACGACGTACTGCCGTACCTGCGCGAGTTGCTGGTCGATCTCGGACCCGGCCGTGTCACAGTCGGTGGCGGCGGTGGAGATATACTCCGGTGTTACCTGAAATGCCACGATGTCTCCCTGGTCTAGCTTTCCCGGACGTTCTGGCTGTCCTTCATGCGGGCCTGTTCAGAGCGCTCCGGCTCGCTCCGGCGGATCGACTGCCTCCGGCGTGGGCAGCATCGCAGGCCGGCCGGGGACCGCGACAGTGACAGATTCCGGTGTCCCCGCGGCAGCGGCGGTCGGGGTGCCGGCTCATGACCCGCTCGATGCGGTCACCGCGGAGTCGGCTGTGACCAGCGGTTCCTCCTCCTCGTCCGCACCAGCGGGCCCGTCGATCGCGATCTGTACCATCCGGGTCGGGAGCCCTCGGCGTACCAGGGCCCCACGCCCGGGGATGCGCGACGCCGCCTTCTCGGTGCCGAGCAGCGCCCCCTCGCGCGGGTCGCCGGAGAGGATCAGCCCGCCGCCGCCGAGCTCCTTGACCCGGCCGTAGAGCGCGTCGCCGACCTGGGTCCGGCCGCTGCCCGAGACCCGGCGGGCGACCACGACGTGGAAGCCGATGTCGCGGGCGTGCGGGATGAACTCCACCAGGGGCTGCAGCGGCGACTGCGCCCCGCCGCCGACCAGGTCGTAGTCGTCGACGACGAGATAGATCTCCGGCCCCTCCCACCAGCTACGGGCCCGCAGCTCCTCGGCGGTGACCGTCGGTGGCGGCATCCGTTCCCGCAGTTTCTCGGCCACCTGCTGCGCGTAGGCGCGGGCGGTCTGCGCGTCCGCGGCGTACGCGCCGAGGTGGCTTGCCGGGACGATGCCGAGCAGCGACCGCCGGTAGTCGACCAGCACCACCCGCGCCTCCCAGCCGGTCTGCCGGTCGACCAGGTTGCGCAGCCAGGTCTGCAGGAACGCACTCTTACCGGCGCCCGTGTCGCCGAGGACCAGGAAGTGCGGGTCGCCCGTGACGAGGTCGAGGCTGACCGGGGCGATCTCCGGCTCGCCGATGCCGACCGGGATCGCCGTCGGCGCCGTCTCGTCCGCCAGCAGGTCGTGCCGCGAGATCCGCTGCGGCAGCATCCGTACCGGCGGTGCGGGCCGGCCGAGCCAGGCGGGGGCGACCTTCGCCAGGATGTCCTGCTGGGCCTCGCGGAGCCCTTCGTCGGTGTCCCGGCCGTCGACGCGCGGCAGCACCACCTGGCCGTAGACGCCGGGCGGGCAGAGCAGCCGGCCCGGGACGCCGGACGGCATCGCCTGCGCCATCCGGCGGTTGATGTCCGACTCGTTGTGGTCGTTGAGCCGCAGCTCCAGGCGGGTACCGATGCTCTCGCGCAGCGCCGGCCGGATCTCCATCCAGCGGTTGGTGGCGAGCACCAGGTGGACGCCGACGCCGAGGCCCCGGGAGGAGATCTCGACGAGCAGCGGATCCAGGTTCTCGATCTCGGTACGCAGCGCGCCCCAGTTGTCGACGACGAGGAAGACGTCGGCGGCACGCAGCCCGTCCGGCAACCGCCCCGAGTCACGTCGCGCCCGGAACTCGTCGACCGAGCCGATGCCGAGCTCCCGGAAGAGCTTCTCCCGGCCGGCGATGAGCGACCGGGTGTCGGCGAGCATCCGACCGATCATCTCGTGGTCCATCCGGCCGGCCACGCCGCCGACGTGCGGGGTCGCCGCGAACGGATGCAGCGTCTCGCCACCGAAGTCGATGCAGTAGAACTGCGCCTCGGCCGGGGTGTGGGTGAGGATCGTCGAGAGCATCAGGCTGCGCAGCAGGGTGCTGCGGCCGGAGCGGGGGGCGCCGACGATGGCGAGACTGCCGTGCGGCCCGCCGAACTCGATCAGCAGCGGCTCCTGTGCCTGCTGCGACGGCAGGTCCACCACCCCGATCGGGACGCGCAACTGACCCGCCACCGGCCACATGTTCGCCGACAGGCCGCGTCCGGACTCGACGGCGACCTGCCCGAGCAGCGAATCCAGCGGTACGGCGCGCGGCAGCGGCGGCAACCACACCTGCCGTGCGGGCGTACCACGGTTGCTGAGCCGCTCGACGATGACGCTCAGTTCGGTGGGCCCGTCCGCGGCGTCGACCTGCTTCTCCTCGGCCTCCGCCGCGGAGAGGTCTGCCTTGCCGAGCCCGCGCAGGTCGTATGTCGTGATCGAGGTGGGAGTCTCCGGTACGCGCTCCTCCGGGGCGACGAACGGTGCGGAGACGTGTGCCACCCGGAACCGCCGGTAGATCGACTCGTCGACCTTCAGGTACGCCGAACCCGGCACCGGTGGCAGCCGGTACGCGTCACTCGTGCCGATGACGGTACGGCTCTCCTGGGCGCTGAAGGTACGCAGGCAGATCCGGTACGACAGGTGCGAGTCGAGCCCGCGCAGCCGGCCCTCCTCCAGCCGCTGGGTGGAGAAGAGCAGGTGCATGCCGAGACTCCGGCCGACCCGTCCGATCTGCACGAAGAGGTCGACGAACTCGGGGTGCGCGGAGAGCAGCTCGGCGAACTCGTCGATGATGATGAGCAGATACGGCATCGGCTCCAGCGGGTCGCCGTGTGGGCCGGGTTCGCCGAGCGCGCGCTTGCGGTGGTAGTCCCGGATCGAGTCGACGTTGCCGGCGGCCCGCAGCAGCTGCTGCCGGTGGTGCTGCTCGCCGACGAGCGCCGACCGTACCCGGTCGATCAGCGCCGCGTCGTCGGCCAGGTTTGTGATCATGCCTGCCACGTGCGGCAGCTCGGCGAGGGGGGCGAACGTCGCGCCACCCTTGAAGTCGACGACGACGAGACTGAGCAGTTCCGGCGAATGGGTCACGGTGAGCCCGGCGACCAGCGTCCGCAGCAGCTCGCTCTTGCCGGAGCCGGTCGCGCCGACGATGAGGCCGTGCGGCCCGGAACCGCCCTGCGCGGACTCCTTGATGTCCAGCACGACGGTATGACCGTCGCCGTCCGTGCCGATCGGCACCTTCAGCAGCCGGTCGGGACGCATGCCGTCCCAGAGCGAGCTGAGCGTGCCGTCGACGCCGCGCCCGCCCAGCAGCGTCTCCAGCAGCGACACCGTCCGGGCGAGCACCTGCTCCTGCTCGTCGGTGAGCATGAGCGGGGTGAGCGCGCGGGCGATGAGCTCCGCCATCGCCGGACCGAGCAGGTCCGCCGACGGGTGGTCGGCGGAGGTCCCGCCGGCACCGGTACGCCCGGTGATGCGCAACCCACCGTCGTCGGCGGTGGCCACCCGCAGATCGACCCGGCCCGGCTCGTCGGCCTCCCGCTGACCGAGGAAGACCAGCGTGATGCCGAGCTGTGGCCCGGCGGCCTCGAGCAGCGACCGCAGCAGCGGCGAGCGCCCCCACTCCGACACCGGGTCGAAGGCGGTGAAGAGCACGACGAGGCGCTGCTGCTGCGGCGCCGCGCCGCGGTCGAAACTCGCCTGGACCCGCCGCGCCGCGAGCCGTTCGGCGCGCCGGCGCAGCTCCCGCTCCAGAAAGTCGGCCAGTCCGCCGGGTTGGGTGGTGATCAGCGGAAGCGTCCTCGACCCGCGCCGCGACTCGGGTTCGAAGGTGTGCGGCAGCCACTTGGCCCATTCCCAGGCCGCCTCGTCCGGCGCGTCGATCGCCACCAGCACGTCGTCCGGGGCGTGCATGACCGCGAGCTGGCAGAGCATCGCCCGGGCCACGGCCGCCGCCTGGTCCGGCGCGCCGACGAAACTGATCACGCCCGCCGTACCGAGGTCGATGGTGACCGGCTGCCGGCCGACCTTGCCCAGCGCGTCGACGAGCCGGCGGGCCGCCCGCATGGACTCCCAGTCGTAGTCGGCGAGCGGGTCCAGCCGGGTACCGATCTGCAGCGGCGTGGCGAGTTCGGCATCACCCAGGCCGATCCGGACATGCAGGAAGTCGGGGTCGGACTGCCGGCGCTCCCACACCCGGCGGCCGTTGTTGGCGATGGCCAGCAGCCGGTCCGGCTCCGGATGCGCCCACGCCCCCAACATGCGCTGGGTCGAGGCGACCTGCCGGGCGCTGGTGCGCACGTCCATCAGCAGCGCGCGGTAGCGGGCGCGCTGGCGCAGCAGCGACCGGCGCTCGTTGTGCTTGTTCTGGATCCGGAACGCGATCGTGGCCGCGAACGAGACCACCGCGAAGATGATGGCGAGCGCGATCAGCATGGGCCGGCCGTACGACACCATGTAGGCCGCGATGCCGAGACTGCTCAGCAGCGGCAGCAGGAGGCTGAGCAGGGCGGCGTTGCTCGGCTTCAGCTCCGGTGGAGCCGGCAGCACCACCTTGTCGGCGGGGGCCGGCGGCGGGAGGAACCGGGCCGGACGGTGGAACGAGATGCGGGACACCAGATGCTCCTAATGCGCGCCGGCCAGGTCCGGCAGGTCCTGGGGTTCGAGCGCGGTCAGCTGCGCGGTGGTCGGCGCGGCCAGATCGGCGATCCGCGCGGCGTGCCGCTCGGTCATCCGCTGGAACACGCTGCGGGCGAAGCGGCCGTTACCGAACCCCTCCCCCCGATCCGCGACGTCGATGTGGCGGCGCAGCCCTTCGACCGCCTCGACAGTGAGGTGGTAGTCGTGGTCGGTGGCCAGATGCTGCACGATCCGCACCAACTCGTCGGTGGTGTAGTCGTCGAAGGTGAGCGTGCGGGAGAACCGTGACGCCAGTCCGGGGTTGGTGTTGACGAACCGGCTCATCTCATACGGGTATCCGGCGACGATGACGACGACCTCCTCGCGGTGGTCCTCCATCAGCTTCACGAGCGTGGCGATGGCCTCGTGACCGAAGTCCATGCTGTTGCCGTCGGGCACCAGGGCGTACGCCTCGTCGATGAAGAGCACCCCCTGCAACGCCCGCCGGAACGCGGCCTGCGTCTTCGGCGCGGTGTGCCCGACGTACTCGCCGACCAGCGCGGAGCGGTCCGTCTCCACCAGGTGGCCGCTGCCGAGCATGCCGAGGGCCCGCAGGATGCGCCCGTAGAGCCGGGCGACCGTGGTCTTGCCCGTGCCGGGGTTTCCGGCGAACACCAGGTGGCGGGAGAGCGGCGGTGGGCTCAGTCCCGCCTCGCGCCGCCGCTGCACCATCTGCACCAGCTTCACGAGCGAGCCGACGTCCTGCTTGACCTTCTCCAGCCCGACCAGCCGGTCGAGCTGCGCCAGCAGGTCCGGCAGCTCCTGGGCGGCGGCCGGGTCCGGCTTCGCCGCCGGCACGTCAGCCGGGGCTCCGCCGGCCGGGGCGTACCCGGCGACCGCCCGCCGTACCCGCGGGTTGCCCCCGTCGGCCGGCATGGTGGCGGTGCCGACGGTCGCGCTGGTGCACTCCTCGAAGGTCGGCGCCGCGCCGTCGACGAGCGTCAGGTCCTCGTCGACGTCGTGGACGTGGCACCGGCGCAGCACCGGCGCCGCCCCGGCCCCGACGTGCAGCGCCGGGTAGCCGGTGGCGGAGATGTCGACATCCTCGACGGTCCCCCGGGCGTCGTCGCCCAGATACACCCCGTTCTTCTTGCAGTTCGTCACCACACAGCCCCGGATCGACGGATCCGCGCCGGCCCACACCACGACCCCGGTCCCGCCGCAGCGCTCGATCTCGCAACCGTCGACGAGCGGCGCGGCGCCACTGTCGACGAAGACGCCCGCGCCACCGCATGCGGTGATCGTGGTGTGCCGTACCGTCGGGGCGCTCTCCTTCGCCATCTCGACGCCGGTCTGCCCGATGTCCCTGATCACGCAGTGCTCCACCAGCGCGCGGTGCGGGGTGTCCAGGCGTACCCCGACCTCGTTCTCGGCGACCGTGACATGGCGCAGGTGGACGTCGCCGGTGTCCTCCACCGTCACGCCGCGTTGCCGGGCACGCTCGATCCGGCCGCCGTCGACCCGGGCCATCGCGCCACCGGTCACCCGGACACCACACTCCGGTGTGTCGGTGATCGCGCAGCCCGCGAGCCCGGCGACCGCCGCACCACCGAGATGGACAGCGGTGTACGCCGTCTGCCGCACGGTCGTGTCGCGCAGCACCGAGCGGGACTTCTCCGCCAGGTAGATGCCGTTGGCCCCGGTCTCCGCGACCATACAACCGTCGATGCGGGCCTGCACGCTGCCGAGCAGCGCGACACCGGTGCTGCGGGTCCGGGCCACCTGGGTGCCGGTCATCGCCAGGCGCACCTCGCCGGTCGCGATCACGCCGGCGTCGGTGACCGTGTCGATCCGGCAGTCCCGCAGATCGGCGTGTGCGGCACCGGCGAGGCGGATGGCGGTTCCGCCGGTCCTGTCGAACGCGCAGCGCTCCAGGCGGAGACCGCCGGACTCGTCCGCACCGGGCTGCGGCGCCTGCACCGCCGGCCGAACCGGCAGCGGGTCCGGCCACCAGGTGGTGGCGAACGGTGCGCTGCCCTCCGCCCGCACCGCGTCGCCGTCGTTGTCGAAGAACTGGCTGTCCCGCGCCACCGCCGACGCGTCACCCTCGACGAGCAGCGCCGCGGTGGCACTGTGCGACAGCTCGACCCGGTCCAGAGTGGCAGAGGCATTGTCGCGCAGGTGCAGGCCCGCGGCGCTCACGTCGCGCACCGCCACGCCGGAAAGCTCCGCGCTGGCACCTCCGCGGAGCACGACGCCGGCACCGTCCACCTCGTGGACCATGCCGCCCACGAGCCGGGCGCGCGCCGAGTCCGCCACGTCGACCCCGGCGCCGGAGCTTCCGCCGACGGTGCAGTCGCGCAGGGTGACGGTCGCCCGGCCGATGACCTCCAGGTAGCCGCCCCGGACCTCGCAGTTGTCGAGCGACAGGGCGCCGGAGGCGACGGTCACCGCCGGCCGGCTGCGCTTCGCGGCCGTCAGATGCAGACCCTGCACGGTCGGGGCGCCGCCCCGGACCACGAGCGCCGGTCCCTCGGCGGCGGCGATCTCCACCCGGCCGCCGGTCTCGGCGACGATCCGCACGGTCCGCTCGACGACCACACTCTCCCCGTAGCGGCCGGGAGCCACCGACACGACAGCGCCGTCCCCCGCGGCCCGGATCGCCGACCCGATGGTCCGGTGCCGGCCCCAGCCCTTCGCACCGACCCGCTCGATGCGGGCCGGGACGGTTCCGGCGCCCCCGTGCGCCGTCACTTGTCCGCCAGCCCGCACGTGATCCGCACCTGGGAGACGATCAACCGCTCGCGGCCGTCCTCGGGCGCACCGCGGGTGCTCAGGCGTACGGTGAACTTGCCGTTCGTGACCGGAAACGCGCCGGCCTCCAGCCAGGCCCCGGACTTCGCGGCCTGGTTCAGTTGAAACGTGCCGTGGGACGCGCCGTCACGGCCGGCGGTAACCGTGAAGTGGGCCTTGGCCGCCGGCAGGATCCCCTTGTCGGTGATCTTCGGGGCGTACACCGCCACCGCACACCGGTCGACCCCGGTGCCTGGAAGGAACGCCCAGACCAGCGACTGCGACGCGTCGTCGAAGTTCGGATCCCCGGTCATCGGCACCGCGGTGAACGACCCCCGGCAGCCGTTTCCCGACCAGGCACCGCTGCGCAGCGTTACCCACTGCGGAGTACGGCCCCGGGCCTCGAAGGTGTGGTCCTCCGCGCTGCGGCATTCCCAGCCGGTCACCGCGACGTACGAGGACGGCCCGGACGGCTTCGCCTGCGCGGAGCCGGCCGGCTTCCGCCCGCTGGTGAAGAGTCCCATCACCAGCCCGAAGAGCAGCGCAACGATGGCCGCCGTGGAGGCCACGAGCAGGGCGGTGTGTGGCCGGGCGACCGGGCGGTCCGGGCTGGGTCGAGCGCGCGCCTGCTCAACGAACGCGCGGACGAACTCCAGGCGTTCCGCATGCGGTGACCCGGGTGGGCCGTCCGGACGCCCGGCGGGCGACGGCCACACCGTCGGCACGTCGATGCCGCCCACGCCGTCCCGCCGCGCATCGCCGGGCCGGTCACCTTCCGGTCGCGTGTCGCCGGGCCGGTCACCCTCGGGCCGTACGTCGTCCCGCCGCACCTCGTCCCGCCGCACCTCGTCCCGCCGCACGTCGTCACGCCGCCGGGAACCTGCGGCCGTCACTGGACATATGGCCGAGTTCGATTGCCATCCGGGTCAGTTCGGCCTTGTTGCCGGCGTTCAGCTTCGCCCGGATCCGCTTCGCGTACGTGTTCACCGTCGCCTCGGTGAGCCCCATCCGACCGGCGATCTGGGCGTGCGTCAGGCCGCGGGCGATCCAGCGCAGCGTCTCCACCTCGCGGGGAGCCAGTCCGGCCGCATCGACGTTGACGTTGCGCACCAGGTCGGCCTGGAACCGGTCGGCAAGTTCCGGACAGACGTAGAAGCCACCCTGGCCGACGGTGACCAGTGCGGCAACGATGATCTGCCCGTCCGAGTGGCTGGCGACGTAGCCGCGGACGCCGGCACGCAACACCGCGCCGAAGGTGAGCGGCCGGTCCCACGACGAGCTGACGACGACTGGCCCGCGTCCCGCCAGCGTCTCGATGGCGGACAGCGCCGGGCCGCCGGGCCGCAGCGAGACGTCGAGAATGGCGACGTCGAACGCCACGTCCGCACGATCCAGATCCTCCACACACCGCACCGACGTGGCGACGGAGAGCCCCGAGGTCTCGGAGACGAACTTCTCCAGGCCGGCACGTTTCACCGGATGATCATCGATGATCGCGATGCTGAGCATCTGCTCCTCCTGGTCAGGGCCGAACACCAAAGCAGTGCTCGTGACGCGGCGTCCGCCCAGGCACCAAGACCTGGGCTCCCTGTCAACGGAGTGGTCCGCCGATCTGTTCAAAGCGGCACCGGGAGTTTGCCCTGCGATCACTTCGGCGTCAGATTGTCCGCGTTCTGCGTCTCCGCCCTGACATAGGTCTCGTGAGTGGCCCGCAGCTTGGTGACGGCCGCCTCCAGCACGTTGAGCAGGTTGTCCCCGGCGGTGCTCAGCACGGCCGCGTACGCCTGGAAGCTCCCTCCGGCCGGGCTCTTCCAGTAGGTCTCGATGGACTGCACCGCGGTCCTGAGGTTCCCCAGCTCCGACTCGATGTCCTGGCGTCTCTGCTCGGTCAGGTCGGCCGCCGCGGCCAACTTGGGGATCTCCACAGAGAAGGTGTAATGGCCACCGTCAGGACCGGGCCGGAAGCCGTCGATGGGCTCTCCGTCCTCGTCGAACCTGATCCAGTCGTCTTCCCCGAACACCCACTTGACGTCACCGTCCGGCAAATACTCGATGTCGAAGAAGCGCTGGGTGTTCGCGTCGTACCCGCGTTTGAAGAAGCCGGCCCGGAACTGGTCGAAGATGAGGTCGTCTCCGATAGTCATCTTGATCGGATCGCCGTTGGGGTCGTACTCGGTCACCTGATTGCCGACCACGACCTTGAATCCATTGTCGTGCGTGTTGTAGGTAATGACGATATCCCCACCGCCGCTCGTCTTACCCAGGGTGGGTCGCCCGTCCTCGTCGAACACGGTGAAAATCGAGTTGTCGCTGCTCTTCATCCAGTAGGGATCATCATCGTCGTCATAACGAATGATGGCACCCGAACCGTAGACTATCTCCGACGTACCGTTCGCACCGTACGTGATCGCAATAGACTCACCCGAAGCCGTCCTACCCGACTTCGGACTACCATCCACCTCACCACCAACATAAAACTCAGTAAACGTCGTCCCGTCAGCAGTCCTCATCCAGAAGGGATCGTCATCCTTGTCCAAACGAACGACAGCACCCGAACCGTAAACTACCTCCGACGCACCATCAAGTTGTTGTTTGATCGAGATAGAGTCACCGTCTGCGGTCGCACCTTCCTTCGGAGCACCGTTCGTATGGAAATCGGTAAAAGTTGTCCCGTCGGCAGTCCTCATCCAGTAGGGGTCATCATGGGAATCCATGCGGACAAGAGCTCCGGAACCATATGAGATCTCCGAACTGCCATCGGCATTGCGCCCGATCCGTATGGAATCGCCATCTGCGGCCCGCCCCGCCTTGGGAGTTCCGTTGCCGTAGAATTCATTGAACGTAGAATTGTCGACGGTCCTCATCCAGTAGGGGTCATCATTCGCATCATAACGAATGAGGGCACCCGACCCGAATGCGAACGCCGACGTCCCGTCCTCATGGTACGTGATCGAAATGGGGTCGCCATCCGCGGTCGTACCCTCTGTCGGTCTATGATCCTCGTCGAAAGCCGTGAAGACGGTGTTGTCAGGGAGCTCCTGCCGAATCGGCACCTCGCCCTGACCGTACTCGACAACCGTTCCGCTCTCGTATCGATGCACAGTCCGTTGAGGCGTCGGATACTCGATAGAAAAAGCTCCCGTTTCAGGTGAAAATCCTTCTGTGGGCCGCTTGTCACCATCGAAGCCGGAATAGACACCACCATCCGACAGCGTCTGCCGAACCGGATCACCGTCACGGTCGAACTCCACCACCGTCCCATCCGCATACCGCACCCACGACCCACCACCACCGCCGCCGTCGTCGTCGTACCCAATCGAAAACCGCTGACCATCAGCAACCCCAACCGTGGGACGGCCCTCACCATCGAAGCTCGAATAGACACCACCGTCCGACAGCGTTTGCCGAACCGGATCACCGTCACGGTCGAACTCCACCACCGTCCCATCCGCATACCGCACCCACGACCCACCACCGTCGTCGTACTGGATAGCGAAACTCACACCATCAGCGACCCCAAGCGTGGGACGACCCTCACCATCGAAGCCGGAATAGACACCACCGTCCGACAACGTCTGCCGAACCGGATCACCGTCACGGTCGAACTCCACCACCGTCCCATCCGCATACCGCACCCACGACCCACCACCGTCGTCGTACTGGATAGCGAAACTCACACCATCAGCGACCCCAAGCGTGGGACGACCCTCACCATCGAAGCTCGAATAGACACCACCGTCCGACAACGTCTGCCGAACCGGATCACCGTCCCGGTCGAACTCCACCACCGTCCCATCCGCATACCGCACCCACGACCCACCACCGTCGTCGTACTGGATAGCAAAACTCACACCATCAGCGACCCCAAGCGTGGGACGACCCTCACCATCGAAGCTCGAATAGACACCACCGTCCGACAACGTCTGCCGAACCGGATCACCGTCCCGGTCGAACTCCACCACCGTCCCATCCGCATACCGCACCCACGACCCACCACCGTCGTCGTACTGGATAGCGATACTCACACCATCAGCGACCCCAAGCGTGGGACGACCCTCACCATCGAAGCTCGAATAGACACCACCGTCCGACAACGTCTGCCGAACCGGATCACCGTCACGGTCGAACTCCACCACCGTCCCATCCGCATACCGCACCCACGACCCACCACCACCGCCGTCGTCGTACCCAATCGAAAACCGCTGACCATCAGCAACCCCAACCGTGGGACGGCCCTCACCATCGAAGCTCGAATAGACACCACCGTCCGACAACGTCTGCCGAACCGGATCACCGTCCCGGTCGAACTCCACCACCGTCCCATCCGCATACCGCACCCACGACCCACCACCGTCGTCGTACTGGATAGCAAAACTCACACCATCAGCGACCCCAAGCGTGGGACGACCCTCACCATCGAAGCCGGAATAGACACCACCGTCCGACAACGTCTGCCGAACCGGATCACCGTCACGGTCGAACTCCACCACCGTCCCATCCGCATACCGCACCCACGACCCACCACCGTCGTCGTACTGGATAGCGAAACTCACACCATCAGCGACCCCAAGCGTGGGACGGCCCTCACCATCGAAGCTCGAATAGACACCACCGTCCGACAACGTCTGCCGAACCGGATCACCGTCACGGTCGAACTCCACCACCGTCCCATCCGCATACCGCACCCACGACCCACCACCACCGCCGTCGTCGTACCCAATCGAAAACCGCTGACCATCAGCAACCCCAACCGTGGGACGGCCCTCACCATCGAAGCTCGAATAGACACCACCGTCCGACAACGTCTGCCGAACCGGATCACCGTCACGGTCGAACTCCACCACCGTCCCATCCGCATACCGCACCCACGACCCACCACCGTCGTCGTACTGGATAGCGAAACTCACACCATCAGCGACCCCAAGCGTGGGACGACCCTCACCATCGAAGCTCGAATACACACCACCGTCCGACAACGTCTGCCGAACCGGATCACCGTCCCGGTCGAACTCCACCACCGTCCCATCCGCATACCGCACCCACGACCCACCACCGTCGTCGTACTGGATAGCGAAACTCACACCATCAGCGACCCCAACCGTCGGACGACCCTCACCATCAAAACCCGAATACACACCACCGTCCGACAACGTCTGCCGAACCGGATCACCCGCCCGGTCAAACTCCACCACCGTCCCATCCGCATACCGCACCCACGACCCACCACCGTCGTCGTACTGGATAGCGAAACTCACACCATCAGCGACCCCAACCGTCGGACGACCCTCACCATCAAAACCCGAATACACACCACCGTCCGACAACGTCTGCCGAACCGGATCACCCGCCCGGTCAAACTCCACCACCGTCCCATCCGCATACCGCACCCACGACCCACCACCGTCGTCGTACTGGATAGCGAAACTCACACCATCAGCGACCCCAACCGTCGGACGACCCTCACCATCAAAACCCGAATACACACCACCGTCCGACAACGTCTGCCGAACCGGATCACCCGCCCGGTCAAACTCCACCACCGTCCCATCCGCATACCGCACCCACGACCCACCACCGTCGTCGTACTGGATAGCGAAACTCACACCATCAGCGACCCCAACCGTCGGACGACCCTCACCATCAAAACCCGAATACACACCACCGTCCGACAACGTCTGCCGAACCGGATCACCCGCCCGGTCAAACTCCACCACCGTCCCATCCGCATACCGCACCCACGACCCACCACCACCACCGCCGTCGTCGTACCCAATCGAAAACCGCTGACCATCAGCAACCCCAACCGTGGGACGGCCCTCACCATCGAAGCCCGAATAGACACCACCGTCCGACAACGTCTGCCGAACCGGATCACCCGCCCGGTCGAACTCCACCACCGTCCCATCCGCATACCGCACCCACGACCCACCACCGTCGTCGTACTCGATGGTGAAGTTGTTGTCGTCGGTCCTGCCCGCTAGTGGCCGACCCTGGGCATCGAAGCCGTTATAGACAGTGCCCTCGCCAGTGTCCTGCCAAATGAGATTGCCGCCGGCGCCAAAGTGGGCGGAGGAGCCATTCGCGTAGTGGACGGTCGAGCTGTTGTCGGACTGATACGAGATGGTGAAACCGGCGCCTTCGGCCAGTCCGGACTGCGGCCTACCCAGAGAATCGAAGGCCGCATACTCGACGCCGTCCGCAGTCGTCTGCCGGACAATGCTGCCGCTTGCGTCATGTTCGGTGGACGAACCGTCATCGTAACTGGTGACGGTACTGCCGTCGGCACGGTAGCTGATGGCGAAGTGGAGGCCGCCCGTAGTTCCCTCATGAGGGCGACCGAGCGAATCAAACGATTCATAGACGGTGCCGTCGGCGGCCTCTTGTCGGAGACCGGCGCCGTCCGGGGCGTATTCAGCGCTGGCGGCGTCTTCGGCCGTTGATCGTTCATTGTCGTCCTTCGCGTAGGTTACGGTGAACTGCGATGCCTCGGTGTAGCCGGACACCGGACGGTTATCCGCGTCGAACGCCGAGAAGACCGTGCCGTTGGGCATCGCCTGCCGGACAAGGTTGCCGTCGACATCGAACTCGGCGACCGTGCCGTCGACGTATCTGGTGATGGACCCGACGCCGGCCTGGTGGCTCGGGCCTTCGTCGCCCTGCACCGACACGCGCTCGGGAGTGCCAGAGTTGCTCATCTTCACACCACTCTCGTCGCGGGCGGAGATCGTCGGATTGGTTGCTGGTCGAGATCCTCCGCGCCCCACCGGAATCGGGAGCTCCCGAGCTGCTGGTTGGCTGCCGCCTCGGAGCACAGACCTCGGGCTGGTGGAGGGTATCGGTGGTCCGAGGGGCGGTCGCAAGCCCTCGTACGGGGATCTCCGAAACCAACGGTGCGGAGCACCCGCCGGAGGGGCGCCTGTCACGGGTAGAACCGGCGCCTCGGCGGCCGCCGTCACGACACGTCGTGACACCGGATTGGGGACGTTGACACGCGCCCTCGGGCCTGGGAAGGCTACTGGTGGCGTGGTGTCCCCTATCGGCAGACGGCGGTCAGGGACGAGATGAGGAGTCCACCTTGGTCAACAAGGCCGACTACAACAACGAAAATGTCACGCTCGCGGTAACTCCGGTCGAACTATTCGAGCTGGGCAAGAGGATCGAGTCAATCAGCGTGACGATCGCCGACCACTTCCTCGCCATCCACAACGAATGGAAGGCGCTGGCACTTGGTTGGTCCGGGAGGAGCCAGGAGGAGAGCGACGCCTTCGCGAAGGACCACAAGCTCGCGATGGACGACTTCTTCGGGGAAGAGGGAGCTGACACCGACCCCGAGAAGAAGCAGGGTGTGGTCAACCGGGTCGCCGGCGGGGTGCAGGGCGCCGGAGACGCGTATGCGCAGAGTGAGGTCAGCCTCTTCTACGGGTTCAAGTGGTTCGCCGACTCGCTGGAGTTCCCCGACCAGGAACTGAACACCTCGATCCGGGAGCACGCGCACGTCGAGCCACCGGCCGAGGGACCCGAACCCAAGGTTGGCGAGCGGGACTTCACCAGCCCGCCGGTCAGCGAGAAGACCTCGGGCGCTCCCACGCCCTGGTTCGAGGAGGGTGCGGAGGTCCAGGGCACCTGGACATGGATCGAGCCGGCCGAGGGACCCCAGGACAAGAGGATCACTGTCGAGGATGGCGCCATCTGGACCGGCCGCGAGGGTGACGGTGTCACCGTCGAGTGGGTCGACGACGAGGAGTGACCGAGCCTGCGTCCGTGCGGGACGCGAATGGGGTCAGGGACAGTCGGCGACGTAGATGGCCACCTCGTTCAGCGCCGCACGGTGCTCGGGCATCTGCTCCACCAGCTCCTTCAGTGTGCTGAGGAGGTCGTTGCGCCCACTACGCGGCAGGTAGGCCGAGTGGCGGAAGATCTCCTTCCGTACGCTCTCCGGGCTGGCTCCTTCGATGCGCTGACCGATGGCACTGAGGATCGCCCGGCTCGCGCCGTCGTCCGTGGTGCCACGGGTGATCGAGGCCATGTCCTCGAACGCGGTCCTGCGCGCCTCGGGCTCCTTGGCGGCCAGAGTGGGCACGGCAGAGAGGATCTTCCCGAATCGACTGGCGGCGTCGGCGCCCAGGTAGTCGAACGCGGCATCGACGAGGTCGGGGTTTCTCTCGGTCATCCGCAGGAACGCGTCGTGGGCGGCGAAGACGTCCCGCTGCACCCCGAGGCCCTCGATCTGCGGACGGAGATGCCGCAGTGCCGTGCCGTGTTCGGTCAGCTCGGCCCGGAGCGCCGTGGTGTTCTCCAGCGGCACCGACAGGTACGACAACAGGCGTGCGGGCGGTCGCCGGAGGTCAGCCGGTGGCCGCTGGCCGGTCGCCGCCCGCAGCAGCGCGCCAGTGACGTCCTTCTGCGGCGGTACGTCCACCCTGCGGCCCTGCGGCCCGCGTGCCTCCCACAGGTTGTCGAGGTTGAGGCTGAGGCCACCACCCTGCATCGGGCCGCCGCCGGCGGCGCCGACGGTCCGCCGCAGCAGCGGAACGTGGTAGCGGTCGAGAACGTCCAGGACGTTCTGGTCGACGTCGCCGGTGGCGACCACCGCCGGTAGGGCGTCGCTGCCGAGGTACTGGAACAGCCGCATCTCGAGGTTGAGCAGCTCCCTTCGACCGGGCCGCGCGGACGGTCTTCCCGGCTGTTTACCGGTACCGCCGCCGATCACGATCACGTCCAGTTCACCGTCCCGGGCCGCCGTCGTCACCTGCTCCAGGAGCCGCTTGGGTACGGAGTTGAACTCGCCGATCAGCTCCACCGCGTGCGCACCGTCGCGACCCACCTGGCGGTGCAGCCGCACGCCGGACGGCGGAGCGGCCGGCCGCTGCCGCGCCGCGGGGTCGACCGGCCGGGAAGCCCCGAGGTCGCGCAGCACGGTGAGGATCTCGGCGTCGCCGCTCAGCTGTGCCAACTGGATCTGGCCGGGATCCTGCGGAAACACGGCCGCCCGGCCGGCGCCGAGGTCGAGGAACGCGACGCCGTGCGCGTCGTGCACCCCCAGGTAGACGCTGGTGGCGCCGTCCGGGCCGTCCACCGCGACCAGCGCGTACGCACCGGGATCGGTCGCCGCCATCCGGGCGAGCAGTTCGCCGTAGCCACCGACCCGGGTGACCGGCGTGCCCGTACGGGCCAGGTCGTCGGGGACGAGCGGCCGGCCGAACTCGCGCAGCGGGCGCGCATGTGCCCGGTCCGTGAGGCTGGCCGGCAGGCCGAGGCGCACCTGCCCGTCGTCGAACACCATCCGCCCGGGTGGATACGGGTGACCGAGCACCTCCGCCACGATCTCGTCGTCGAGGCCCGCGTAAGGGTCCGGCGCCCAGTGCCGTCCGGGCACGACCCCGATGATGTACGCATCCTCGACGGACGGGACGAGCCGCATCTCCCGGTCGAAGGCGAGGATCCGGTTCGGGTTGACGGACGGGCGTTCCCCGGCATCGTCCGACCGCAGGTCGGCCGCTGTGACGTACACCGGTAGTCCGATGGCGTCGGCCCGGGCGGCGGCGTCCGCGAGACTGAGCCCGTGCTCCCCGAGGGGGCGCTCCACCATGCGCTCCAGCGCCACCGGCGGGATTCCCCGCAGGAACTGGTACAACAGCGTCCGGGCCCGTCTGGCGGTCGCCGTGCCGGCCTCGCCGGCCGTGCGGATCCCGTCCTGCCAGTGCACCGCCGCCGGCGCAAGCTCGTGCGCCGCGTCGATCATGCCGTCGCCCAGCGACAGATAGGTGATCCCGTCGATGCCCGGCAGGTCGTTTGCCTCGGCGAGCAGCGGGCCGCCGTCGCCGCCGACCTGCGGGTTGACCTGGAGGTGTACGCCGGTGTTGGTCGGGACCACGTGGTCGAGGCAGATCGCATCCATGATGCGTGGTGTGAGCGGAATGGTCACCGGGAGCCTCCGGGCAGCGGGTCGAACGGGTCAGCGGGTCGAACGGGGCGGTGGGTCGAACGGGTCAGCAGTTGGACAGCAGATAGGCGAAGGTCTCGGTCAGCGCCGCGCGCGCCTGCCCGGCCGCGGCACCGGAGGAGCCCAGTCGCTTCTTCAGGTCGTCGAGCCGGGGCACCAACGCGGCCCGGTCCACCGGATCGACACAGTCGGGGTTCTTTCCGCTGGCCGGGCCCCGGGACGCCGTCACCCTGCCGACCTTCGACAGGATGGCCCTGATCTCGTCGTTCTCCTTCGGATCCTCGACCACCACCGCGTCGTCGAGCTGCAGCAGCTCGGTCAACGCCTCGAAGACCGTCGCGTGTGCCTTGTCGGTCCGGGTCACGGCCGCCGCCCTGACCAGGGTGAGCGCCTGGGCATGGGTGAACTCGCCGGCCAGCATCAGCTGCCACAACAGGCCGTCCATCGGGAACCGCTCCTTGCGCGTGCCCCGGGCGCTGAGGTAGTCGTACACGAAGGTCACCGGAACGGGCCCGTTCCGTGCGGGATCGTAGTTGGGCTCCAGTTCCAGCACCGTCGTCGCCTTCGGGGTGAGCCGCGCCGTCGGGAACGTCTCGGCACGCGCCGCCACCTCGAGGATGGTCAGGAAGGGCGACAGCCGTGGGATCTCCGGATGCGCCGCCACCAGCTCGCGGAGCGCGGCCACGATCTCCGGCCGCCGCAGTTCCGCGTCGTGCTGCCGGTGATACGCCTCCGCCTCGCCCCAGTCACGGATCTTCAACCACCGCAGCAGCACCGGTGGAAGCGCCGCACCCACCGGCGGGGTCGGCAGCGCGCCCGCGGTTTCGAACAGCACCCGCTCCGGCGCGGCCGCCATCCGTACCGGCTGGCCGTCCGCGGCCCGCAGTTCCCACACCATGTCCCAACCGGCCGTTCTCTGCTGGATGGTAACCGGCTGGTATCTGGCCCGGATCTCTGCCAACGCCTCCTCCGCCTGCCTCGTGCCGGCCGTGACCAGCAGCACCGGAGCCTCCCCGAAGGACCGGTACTCGCGCAGTGCGCCGTCCAGCTCCTGGATCGCCTTCATCCCGGATGTCCCGCTCAGGTCGACCGCCACCACCGGTCGGCCGGCGCCGCCCGCCTGCTCCCTGATCTGGTCGAGCAGCTTTCCGGCCCCGGAGCCGGCCCACTCGCCGAGCACCCGCACCTCCACCGGTGGTCGCGGCGCGGGCGCCGGCGGGCCGGTCGGGTGTGCCGGTTTCTGCCTGGTGGCGATGCCGGCGAACAGGTTCGACAGGTGCGGCGCGAGCTTGATGATCTGGTCCACCGCCTGGTCGATGGTGAACAGCAGCATCGTGAACTCGGTGCGCGCCACATCGTCGTCGAGCATCTTGGCGCGGGTGGCGAGCCGCGCCAGCCCTTCGGTGGCGGTCCGCCAGACGGGCCGGGCGGCGCGGGCCTGGTCGGTGTCCTGCGCGATGACCGCCATAACCTGGGGGGCGGCCTCGGTCAGCACGTCCCGCAGCTGGCCGATCCGCTCCGGCAGCGTTCCAGCGCCGTCGAACCACGCGAATGGCGCGGGCACGAGCGGCGGACTGCTCCACGTGACGGCCGCCCTGTTGATGTCCAGCTGCTGTGCCGGCGGGTCGATCGGCCACCAGCCCTGATATGTTCCATACACCGTGTGCCGCCGCCAGAGCTGCCCGCTGGCGTCCAGTGCCACGTTGGGATCCTGGGTGGGTGTCAGGTTGCCGTGAGCCTGGCTGAGGAACTGAGCGGCGGCGCGCACCCCGCCCTGCCATCGGGCCGACCACTCCTTTGCCGCCCTCGCCGCCTCCCGGGCGTCCTGGGTCATCCGAAGCGTCGACTCGAACTGTGCGTCGGTGCCGTCGAGCGTCACGAGGAACTCGACGGCGTCGGGACGGGTCGGGTCGTCGCGGCTCACCTGATGCCGCCGCTCGAACGCGAAGGTCTGGTTCATGCCCGGAGGTGGCGGTCGCAGCGGCAGCGTCGCCACCCTTCCGAAGATGTCGGCGTGTTCCGTACCGAGCACCCAGTCCTGCCGGAAGACGTGCCGCAGCACCTGCCGGACGCTGATGGGTCTCCCGAGCGCGCTCTCGAACTCCTTGTCGATCCATCGCCCGCCCGGTGGTGCGATGTCGGCCAGGCCGGCGTCACGCTCCTCGGCAAAGGTGACCAGCGATTCGACGATGGTGTCCGCGTTGTCCCGGATGTAGTTGCGGGCGTCATCGGGCAGTGCCGCGATATACGAGGTCAGCTCGTGCCGGCTGAGGGCCAGAACCGCATTCTTGGTATGACTGAAAAGATACCGATCCTGGTAGGACAGGAGCAGCACGTGGGTCAGCACCGTCGCCAGCGCGCCCTCCATCGCCAGTGCCTCCTCGCTCTGAAGGAGTTCCCGTACGTCCGCGTCGGTGAGCGGGCCCTGCGACAGCGAGCGTAGGAAGCTCGCCGACACCGACCTGGCGAAGCCGAGGACGAGATCGAGCAGGACACCCAGGTTGCGTGTCTGCGCCGAGGCGGTGCCAGCCTCCTGCCGGTCGGCGCGCAGGAATGTGGTCAACCCCGCGAGTTCCACGTCGGCCGTCGACTGGTAGTAGACGTGCGCCGGCAGGAAGTGGTGCGAAAAGTCGAGCGGCTCTGTTGCCGCCGCGTAGATCTCGACGTCGCCCGGCGTCAGCAGTGCCTGCCGGATCAGTTGGGCGGCCCAGGCCCGCTCCCCACCGCTCTGCTGCTCCTGGGCCCACCACGCCTCGATGACGTGTCCGGTCTGCTCCACGCCCGGACGCATCGCCTGGCCGAGAGTCAACCGTTGGCTGCCAGCCCATTGCAACCAGCGCATCATGGCCTTGTTGATCTGATGATTCTGGGCGGCCGTGTAAGGGACGGAGCCGACCTCCTCCGGAAGCACCGCACCCGGGGCTCCTATCACCTCCACGATGCTCCAGGACTCCATGGCGTCAACGGGGTCAGCGGCGATGCCAGCATGGCGGGGGGTGGGATACCAGCGGCCCGAGCGACCTCTCGTCGCGAGCTTCGCGTCACTCGAGAGGGTGAGGCCGAGCGACACCACCCGGGCAAGCTTGACCCCCTGCCATCTGAAGTCGTAGGGCTGGTCCGGCGGATTGAAGGGGCGGCCGGCTCCCAGCCGCACCATGCCCTCCAGTTCTTCGCCGATCAGGCCCGGCTCGCCGGGCCCCGGCGTGGGGTCCACCAGCGCCTGCCCCAGACGGTCCTCAGGAGTGGACCGGCCCGGACCGGCGATCACCTGGCCGGACCGCATGTCGTACTGCCGCAGCGCCCCGTCGGCGTCGACCACCAGTCGGACGTTTCCCTGCAACGCCGGCGGCAGTCGCCCACCGCCCCGCAGCGCCGCCCCACCGGCCCGCAACGTAGCCAGGTCGAACTCGACGGCCCGCCGGTCACTCCCGCCCGGCGCCGGCGCCGCCTGCTGCGTCTCGAACAGCACGAACCGCTCTTCCGAGAGCCGGTGGACCAGGACCATGTGCGGGGCGACATTCACCGGCTCCGGCGCGTGCCGTGGTCGCGCCGACGGGAGTGGCCGCACCCACACCGGAATCAGCGCCCCCACCGCCAGGTGCGCGAGCCGGCCCACCCCACCCTCCGGGCCGAACCATCCGCCGAACAACGCCGCCACCGCGTCCCGGCCGCGGACACCCTCCTCAGCTACCGCCGACCGCCGCCCGCCCGGCGCCGGACGTGGGGTACCCCGCAGACCGAGGCCGCGAAGGACCAGCCCCACCCGATCCGCGCAATCCGAAGCACCGTCCCAATCCGGCAATCCGCCGATCTTCGACAGGACCCGGTCGACCGCGGTTCCGGGCGTCTCCGGCGATGCCTGCGCGGGGGGTGGCGGCTGGGGTGATGCCGGCACCGGGGGTGGCGACTGCGGTGAACTGCCCTGGGCCGGTGCGGTGGCGGCGCTGGTGCGGTGGCCTCCGGTCGCCTCGGTCGGGCGATCAGGCGGCGAACCGTCCGACCGGGTCGCCCAGGGCGCGGCGCGGGCCCCGAAGAGCACCTCACCGGCCTCAACCGCGCCGAGGTGGCTGGGCGTGCGCCGACCGACCGCCGCGAGATAATCGACCGACGCGGCCAGCTCGTAGACCTGGACTGCCAGCTCGGTGGCGAGGTTTCGGATCGGCTCCTCATGATCAGCGGCCTGGTCGTGCAGGGCGACGGCTGCCGCGGTGGCCGCAGCGGTCAGCGCGTCCATGGCCAGGTCCTCGATTGTCGACAGGTCACCTGCGAACCGGCCGGCGTTCGTGAACCGGTCCGCCGGAAGGCGGCTACGCCCCCGATAACCGTCGACATATGTGCGGAGCCGCTGTTCGGCCGTGGCGAGGATGCCGAGGGCCGCCGTGATGTCGAGCGGCACGGTCCGGCCCGGGACCCGGGCAGCGATGGTGGCCGCCGACCTGGCGTGACCGGCCACGGTCACGATCCGATCCGCGTACTGCTCGACCCGGTCGGCGAGATCGGGCACATCGTCGCGGACGTCCTTGGAATGGGACAGCACCTCCAGGGCTGCCCGCGTCGCGCGGAGATCGAGCTGCGCGGTTCGGAGCTCCGCTGCCGCCTGGACGATATGGCCGACGGGCCGCACCACCTCGCGCAGCGGGCCGGCGTCGACCATCCGGTCGACCTGCTGCAGGATGGCGGTGACGATGCCTCGCATCCATTGTTCGACGCTCCGTGCATCCTCGTCGGCTGTCCGGAGGCTGGCTGCCAGCCGGTGCTGGAACTTCTGGCTCGCCAGGGTCGCGTGGTTGTTGAACGAGCCTGGTGCAACGCCCTCGCCGCCGAAACCGGGCCCGCCACGGGACGCCAGCCACAGCGCCCACCGCAAGCCGGACAGCTTCGACCCGTGCTCGTCGAGCCACGGCCGCCGCCAGTCGCGCCACACCAGATAGTCGGCCACGACACGGCGGACCAGTTTCTCGGCCCTGGACAGTTGCGCGGGGATTCCAGGGCTGCTGTCCAGCGATCCGCGCAGCGGCGACAGGAGCCGGGGGTCGGCACCGAACTGGCCGGCCGCCCAGACCAGCTCGGCCGGCGACTCCAGCGCCAGCCGGTAGGCGGACCAGGTCAGGTCCTTCGGCACCCGGCCGGTTGCGCCGACCAGGGTCACCAGATTCTTGACCGCACTGCCAGTCAGTCCCGACCTGGCGACCAGCGCCAGCAGTTCGGTGAGGTTCACCATCGGCGAACGGACGGCGGCCCGGACCGCCGCGACATTGACATCCAGCTGGCTCGCAACCGAGATGATCTCCGCTTCGGAATAGGGACCGGGCAGCTGCGCCCGGAGCGCGGCATCGGGCCCGCGCGGCGCCGCCACCCGCGACCCGGCGGCGCCCGGGTCCGACGGGTCCCGCAGGGTGAGCGCCGTCATCAGGGCGGCAACCTCGTCCCGCGGCACGTCTCCCACGAACTCGTAGAGCAGCCACTCGCCGTAGTCCGACGGGAGCAGCAGCATCGCCAGATCCGAGACCGGGAAGCCGAGCCGGGCGCTCAACGTGACGAACCGGGTCTGCTGCTGGGCCGTGTCCAACCCGTCCGCGACAAGCTGGCGTCGCATCTCGGCCGCCACCTGCTCGACCGGCAGCCGGGCCGCGATCTCCCGAACCCGGTCACCCAGCCCCAGCGCCAGATCCAACGGCCGCATCCCGAGCCCGTCCGCCACCGTCCGGACGTCCGCCGGGCCGGAGACTCCCAGGTGGGCGGCGACCGAGGCCAGGTCCACCTGCTCGCCGGTCATCAGGCTCTTCCGCAGGCGCGCGCCCTGCAGCGCCTTCGTGGCGGATTCTGCCGGCAGCGCGTCCAGCAGCTCGAACGAGACACCGAGGCGGCGCAGCTCCCCGAAAAGCGGCAGGTCGCCGGCTTCCAACCCCAGCCGGGGTACGAGGTCGAGCATCAGCACGAGATCGCTGCTGGTCCAGACACCGATGGGGTTCAGGCGGCGGACCAGAGCGGCACTCCAGGTCCTGTAGTTGTCGGTCGCCGCCGTCGACGTCCCAGCCACCCCGGCCAGGACGTCGCCGACGGGGAGGAGCCGTTGCGGATCCACACCCAGCTCACTCGCCACCGCGAACAGCGGCCTCGGGTCGATGCCGATCAGCTGCGCGTAGCGGGGAAGGTCGTCCGGTACCCGCTCCACGACGGCGGCCCACCTGACCAGTCGGCGCATGCCGTCGGTGCCCTCGACGCCGACGTCTCGGGCCAGCCGCTCCAACCGGCGGGGATCGAAGTCCGGGCCGATGGCACCGAGAACCCGGGCAATCTCGTCGGTCGCGAGACCGTTGGCGATCAGCCAGGACCGGTCACCGTCCCGCCCCTGCCAGGTGTGCGGCGCCGGCTCCAGACCGAACTGCTCCCGGGACTGCGCGAGCACGACGGGATCCACGAGCAGCTCCGCTACGCCGGCCAGCCGGAAGGCGAGCTCCACCGGCCGGCCGTTGGCCGCTCCGGTGTTGATCCGCAGGTGCAGGAGCATGCTCGCCCGGACCCGCGCCCGCCGGCCGTCGGCGGTCCGGGTGAAGCCGACCACCGACGCGTCGTACAGTGCCTGGTCGAGCTGGACACCCGCTGGCGGGCGCTCGGCCTGTGCCGGCGGCAGCGACGGCGGCGGCAGCGCGTCCCGCAGCAGCAACGAGGGCACCGACAGCGCGTCCAGCAGCTCCGCGCGCACGCCCACCGGCAGGTCATGGTCGGACACCTCCCGCTCGACCAGGTCCCGCAGCCGGGCGACGGAGATCTCGTCCAGGTCGTCGAGCACCACGCTGCCGTCGCGGCGTGCCTCGGCCGGGAAGTCGATCGGCCGCAGGCTGGGCAGCCCGGCCAGGGTGGCGGCCGCCGACCCGGCCGCCTGCACCGAGGTGACCCGCAGGTGGCGGGCCGGAAACTGCACCTTCTCCTGCAACGCGGTCACGCGCGGCTGTCCGGAACCGCCGGTGACCCGCACCTCAAGATCCACCGTGTAGTCGGCCACGTCGTCGCCCCCACCACCCGGCTGTGCCAGGTAGAGGATCGGGCCGCGCTGCGCCCGGATCACCAGCTGCCGGTCCGCACCGACGGCCTCCAGCACCAGACCCGCGTCGCTGAGCGCTCGAGGCAGATGCCGCGGCAGGGTGTAGGAGCCGAGGAACTCCTCAAGGGTCGCCGGCGCGGTCTGCTCGCCCCGGATCCGCCACTGCGTGACCCGGCGGGGTGCCACCGCCCTGGCCGTGTCCAGCACCGACCTGTTTCCGTGCGCGGGCGTGACGCTGACCGTCCGCGCGTCGTGCGGGATCGCCTCCCGCGACAACCGTGGCGGGCGACGTTCGGTGGCGACGCCGGTCGCCTGCGGTGCAGCCGCCCGCAACAGCTCGTCGACGGCCGGCGGCGCCGGATTCGTGCTCCCGTCCTCCGCCAGCCGCGATCGGACCAGGTCGTATTCCCGCGCTGCCTGGACGAAGCCGTCCCAGACCCGCTGGCGCGACTGCTCGGTCAGGCCGCCGAGGGAGGCCCGCAGTTCGTCCAGCCGGGCGGTGACGCCGGCCAGCGCCGCCTTCGCCTCCGTAGCGGCTCGGTCCGCCGCGGCGACCCGCGGCTCCAGCACGCCCATCGTCCACTGCCGGTAGCGCGCCGAGAAGAGAGCCACCGCCGCCGAAACACCCGCCACCGACGGCGGCGCCACCTCGGGCAGCGACATGACCCAGACCTGCACGTCGGTCGACTGCCCGGAACCTTCGCCAGGCCCGGCCGGCTGGTCGGTCGGCCTACCGGCGGCGACCTCAGCCAGTTCGGCCCGCGCCTGGCGGGTCGCCGGATCGTCGTCTCCGAGCATCCGCCGGTAGCCGGCCACCACGCGGCCGAGCAGGGCGATGGCCCGGTCCGGGTCGCCGGTCCTGTGGTGGACGGCGGCCACGAACCTCGTCGCATCGAGTATCCCCCGGTCGTCCGGGTGGGCCGATGCGCCGTCGAGCAGCCGGTCCAGCTTGCCGAGCACCAGGTGCGTGGTCAGGTGCTGAGTGCCCCACGCCTGCCGGTAGCCCTCCAGGGTCTGCGCGAGCAGGCGCATGGCCGCCGCCAGACTCCCGGCTCCGACGGGTGTGATCGCTTCGGACGCCGTACCCGGCAACGGGACACGCCCCTGTTCGGGATGCGAGCGGTAGCGTGTGCCGTCGGGTGCGGTGTAGTCGGCGGCGAGTCCGGGGCCGGGCCCGTGGGCCAGGTCGGGTCCCTGTCGCAGCGCCAGCTCGGCGACCTCGTCGACGCGCCGCAACGCCCTGGTCAACAGCCGCGGGTTCAGCACCGGCCCCAGCGAGTCGTCGACCTCGTTGTCGAAGGTGACCAGCCGCCACCCGAGTCCGGCGACCATGAGCCCCTGCCAATGGCGGTCGGAGAGGAGCAGCGGAGGGGCCGGCGCCGCCGGCTGGACGCCGTCACCGGGCCGGTAGGCGTCGTCGCGTCCTCGATGGCCGTCGTCGGGCGCGACCAGCGGATGGAGCATGGACAGCCGGTGCCGCCGGCGCAGCTCGTGCAGTCGGCGATGGTGGCCGGCGACGACGAAGAGCGCCTGGCGGGCCAGCTCGGGGCGCTCCCGCAGCAGGTTGTCCAGGCGGTCGACGGCGGCATCGTCGACCTCCTGCCGGGATACGGTGCCGGCAGGTCCGGACTGAGGGCTGGCCGCGACGACGACGATCGGGCGCCTCTGCGCCAGCGCCACCTGATGCAATCCGTCGAGCAGCGCGGGTGGCGGGCCGGGGCTGCTGGAGAGGTAGTCGACCACACCGGGCGCTGTCCCGGCCCGCTCCGCCCAGGCCTGGCCGTCGGCGTACCGTAGCGCCGGGGGGACGACCAGCGTCCGCTCGTACTCCTCGGCGCTGACCTTGATCAGGTCCTGGTGAAACGCCCAGCCGTCCTCTTCGGTCATGAACTCCAGGCCGACACCACGGGCCTCGCCGACGAGGTGTTCCGTCAGCAGCTGCCCGCCCGCGATATCCGGACCTGCCACCTCGGTGATCGGCCCGAAGAATGCCCGGTGGTTGACGGCCGGTACGTCCTCCCGGAGCCCGCTCAGCACAAAGTCACGCAGTGGGACGGTGTTGAGGCCACTGTTGGTCATGATGGTCGTGTCGTCGGTCAGCTCGAATCGCGGGTCGTTCCTGGAGAGGAAGAAGTTGATCCTCACGTTGGACCACTGCCTGAACTCCTTCCAGATCACGTCGGCGTGTTCGGCCAGGAACGCGCGGACGGCCGGCGGGTAGCTCTGCAACATGTCGGCGAACTGGAGCCGTGCGACAAAGGCGAGGTACTGCTTTGGCACACCCCTCGGTATGCCCTGTGCTTTCGCCCACGCGGCCGCGAAGGCGTGGTGCATCAGCCAGCCGACATGCCCACTGATCATCGCGGTTGCGGTGCTGTCGTCCGGTGTTGCCTGCTCCGGCGTCCCGCCCCGGGTCCGGGACCACTCCCGATAGCGGGCCGCGATGCGGTCGGCCGACCAGAGGCTGTCTTCGAGACTTGCCCTGGTCGCCGCGCCCCGTGTCTCGTCGCGCCACACCCGCGGCAGCAGGTGCCCGAGAAGTCGCCGCAAACCGGCAGGGACCACCCCGACGGTCCAGTGGAAGCGGGAGCCCTGGGGCGGGCCGACCGGCCCCCGGGCCAACCGGGCCATCTCGCCGAGCACGCTGAAGTCCAGACCGAGGCCGTCGAAGAGCGTGGGCATCGGTGTCACGTCCTGCGGACCGACGGTGGCGCTGCGCCGGGACATCTCCGCGTAGGCGTCGTAGATGAGCTTCGGCTCGGGTCGGGTCACCTCGTGGACGTGCGAGCGGGCGACCCCGCTGACCCGCTCCACGACGGACACCCCCCGTAGCTCGCCCGTGCCGCCCGCAACCCGCGCGGCTTCGCTGCTCCGGTAGAACCGGCCGCCGGGGCCGGTATAGAGGGGCACCCGCTCGTTTTCGAGCACGAACAGTCCGTCCTGACGCCGCGCCAGTTGGCCCTTTCGGCCGGGCGGCTGCATCGGACCTTGCGGCGTCTCCAGCAGGACGACGAAATCACGCTGTTCGTCCTCGTTGCCGGTGCCCTGGTAGTGCAAGCGGCGGTCGACAAGAGCGTCGATGTCCCGCGGCGGCGGCGCGGCGGTCACCGAGGCGGGGATCGGCAGTGGCGCCCCCGCACCGTCGTAGAGGCGGACCCGCAGATCGAACTCGCGGGCGGTGGGAGCGCCGCGCGGATCACGCCGATCCCCGGTCTCCAGCAGCTCACGCGCCGGCCAGGTCCCCGCGGGCAGCAGCCGTAGCCCACCCTCCCCCGAGTGCCGCGGGTCTATCCAGCGGGCCTGCCCCTTGTGGTGCAGCACCACGTAGGCGTGCCCGATCCGGCCCGGCCAGGCCTGCACGACGAAGGCGCTGCTCCCGGGCCGCTGCTCCACCAGGCGGTGCAGTTCCGCGAGATCGTTCATCAGCGGCCACGTCTCCGGCCTGCCCCACTCCCGCCACAGCACGTCGGTGACGTCCCCGTCATCGCGGGTCCGGTCGCTGCGCAGCCCGCCGGGAAACCGGATCTCCCGGGCGGCGGCCATCGCGATCACGCAGTACTGCTCGTCGGTCAGCGCACCCTGCCGGGCCCAGTGGGCCACCTGGCGGGGGATCCCGTTCACCACCGCCACCGGATCCGGCGGAACCGCCGCGGCGCCGACTCCGGGGCGCAGCAGCCGGTCCGCCCGCTGCCCCCGCGCGGCCGGCGGCGGCACCTCCGGCAACGGCGACAGCTCCGGCGACGGCGGCTCGACATCCTCGGCATCGCCTGCTTCGGCCAGCCGCCGGGCCTTCCACCCCAGCTCGTACATCTGCGTCACGTGCTCGACCCGAGCTCCGCCCGCCGCCTCGTACGCCGTGCCGAAGGCGTCCTGCAGCGCGCTGATCTCGCCCGGGCTCAGCCCCAGCCGCTCACCGTGCACGCCGAGCTTCGCGGGAAAGGTGGAGACGTCCCGTTGCGGCATGCCAATGGGCCGGCCCTCCTCGTCCAGCGAGAAGTGCAGCCGGGACAGGTCGATGAGGGTCACGGTGCCGGTCTGCGGGTCCCACACCACGTTGCCGGGATGGAAGTCTCCGTGCACCATCGCCGCCGGGCCGGGCTCGCTCTTCACCCGGGTGATCGCGTCCTCCGCACGCCCGGCGAGCGCGGCGGCGGGTTCGGACGTGGTGCGAGCTGGCAGCCGCGCGATCTGCCTACGGATCCAGTCCGCCTGCTCCGCCAGGTAGGTGTCGTGCACCCGGGTGCCTGCCATGCCCGGCGCCCCACTCGCGTGCAGGTGTGCCATGGCGGCGCCGGTGGCCTCGACGGCCCGTCCGAGCCGCGCGAGGTGGTCGGCGCGGTCCGCCGTGGTCACCCTGCCGGCGATGTCGATCAACTCGTCCAGCGTCTGCCCGGCGGCACGGGACTCCACCAGCAGCCCGGCCGGAGCGCCGTTCAGCCGCCCCGCACCCACCGCGAGCACCTCCGGCACGCGAAATCCGGTGATTTCCGGGCCGGAGAGCCGCTCCAACGCGGAAAGCTCCTCCACCAGTTCCGTCATCGTGGGGAAGACCTTGACTATCGCCGTACGCGTGCCGGCCGGATCGAAGGCCCGGTAGACCATTGCTCCGGAGCCGGTCTCCAGACCCTGCCCGGCGATCGGGGAGAGCTGGGCGTCCGGCCAACCCAGCGCGTTGCGGGTGAACGTCTGCAGGCCCGGCACGTCGGAGCTGGGAACCGGCGGCAGGAGCGCGGCGACCCGGTCGACCGCCTCCGGGTCCGTCTTGCCTTGCGGGGTACGGGCGCCCACCGCCGCGCGCAGCACCACCTGGACCTCGGCGGCTCCCGGGCGTCCGGGCGTCGTCACCGACTTCGGCAGCGACGGCGCGACGGGGTGTGCCACGGGCGGCGCGACAGGGTCCGTCACCGGCGGCGCGACAGGCTCGTGCACCCGCGGCGCAAGCCGCCCTGTCAGCGGCGGCGGCGCGACGGGCGGCTGCCGGTTGCCGGAATCGTCGCGGAGGTCGGTCGGCGGGCCCGGCAGGGCGGGCAGCGTGAAGCGCGTCCGCCCGGGCTGCTGCAGGAGCGCGTGGACCCGGTATCTCGCCGAACCCCGCTCTGTGGTCCACGTTTGGATGGCCCAGTCGAGGATCTCGGCGAGCCGCGCTGGATCGCTGGCCTGGTCGGGATGGATGGTCAGCCGGTGGGTTTCGTCGCGGTGTGTGCCGTTGATGGCGTGCCGCAGGTCGTCCGGCGCCAGCTCCAGTCCCGCGCGCGCGTCGGCGCCCGGCGCGGCAGTGGCGACCTTCAGGGCGAACCGATGGGCGTCCGCCGGGAACACCTTGACGAGTGCGTCCTGTCGCACGTCGATGACGCGTCCGGCCAACCGCGGGTCGTTGACCGCTTCCCAGAGCCGGGCGGTGAGCGGATCCGCCTCCCGCGCCTCGCGCAGCGCCGCGCTCAACGGGTCATCCGAATCGGCCGCGCTCAACGGGTCATCCGGATCGGCCAGCCGGGTGCCCCGCAGTTGGGCCAGCAGGCTGCCGCCGCCCACCCGGCGATATCCGTGCCGGCTCCCGAGCTCACTGACCACCGCCGCCCAGCGGTGGCCGGCGGTGTCCTGTTCGGCCCGCAGCCCGAGCGAGTCGAGCAGCAGCACCACCCGCTTGCCGACCAGCTCCGGGACCAGGTCGGCGCGCGCGTTGCGCAGCGGATCGTACGCGTGCTCCAGTAGCTGGACCCAGGTGTGCAGCCGGTCGACGGCCCTGCGGTCGCGAACGCTCAGCCGCACCGGGTTCTGCGGTGCCGGGCCGCGCCCCAACGCGGGTGGCCGTTGCCAGTGCACCACGGAACCCGTCCGCACGGACACGCGGTTGGTGGCCCGGCCGTAGCCGATCAACCGGCGGGCCAGCGAGCGGGGCATGGCCGCAACCGTGCCGAAAACCCCCTGGTCCAGCGGCGTCGGCACCGGCTTGATCGCCTCTTGCGTCGCCTTCGCTCGGGCGATGAGCTGGCGGACCTCCGTGGCCAGCTCCGCCTTGGTGAGCGTGAGCCGCCGGGTCTCGGCGAGTGCCGACGTGATCCGGGCGGTCTGCGCGAACAACGGGGCCGAGACCCGCAGTGCGTTCTCGGCGAGGCCCGTGGTCAGCTTGGCGAAACCGCCGATGCCGACCACCGCGCCCACCACCGGACCGAGCGGGAGTGCGGTGGAGACGGCACCGGCGATGACCATGTGGGCAGCCAGGGACGGCAGATGCTTGTAGAGGATCTGCAGCAGCCCGGAGACCTCGGCCGGACGTCCGGCCCCGATGTTGGCCCGACGCTGCGCCAACGCCGCAGCCAGCCGGGGCCAGCCGAGCTGGATCAGCATGTTGTAGCGACTGGGATCGGCCGGTTCGTCGATCGCCACCGGGCGCGGCACCTGGGGATCTCTTCCCTCGCTCAGCAGGTAGGTGGCCGCCCGGTCGACATACTGCAACTGGTTGAGGGCGTCCCAGCTCGCCACCGCCATCAGGTCTCTGAACTCGTGCTGCTTGAGGCCGCTCCACCCCGCCCCGTAGACCAGACCGCTGCCCCCGGCGGCCGCCATGTTCAGCGTCATCAGATCCACCACGGCCGCGGCCAGGAAGCCCAGCACGAACGACGGAACCTGCATCGAGGCGTGCTGCCCACCCACCCGGATGGCGTTGTGCAGGTGACTCGGCCGACCGTCGACCACGCCACGCGTGAAGAGGTCGTAGGTCTCCTCCAGGGCTGACCGGCGGAACGGCGTACGGCGCCGCTCCACCATCCGCCCGACCAGGTTGCCGACCTCGGCGGTTATCCCCGACATCATGTCGGCGACATCAGCGCGAACCTGTTCCAGTTCGGCCCGTAGCACGCCTTCGACCCTGAACTCGCCCGAGACCTGGGCCGACGCCTCGACCCGGTTCATGAGTTCCCGGATCCGGTAGTAGGCGCTTTCCGCGAAGTCGTTGCGCAGCTTGTCATAGGTGCGGGACTGCTCGTACTTGTACCGCTCCGCGGCGACCTTCTCCGGGTAGTCGAAAATGTGGTCGAGTTCGGCCGCGCCGAGGTTCGCCGCCACGGTCAGCGCCAGCGCTTTCCCACCGGTCACGCCGCCTTGGTCGGCGGCCATCAGCACGAACAGCGCCGCCAGCGACTGCGCCAACCCCGACGGAGACCGCTTCGTGAGGTTCGGCATCGGCGACCAGCTCCAGGCCGGCCTGGAGAACTCCTCGTCGTCCAGGTGCATGTCCGGCTTGGCCAACTGGTCCTTCGGCGGCTCATTGCTGCCTTTCATCGCCTCGTTCGCCGCGTCCGACATCGCCTGCGGCATCGTGGCCGCCGCCTGGCTGACCGCGCTGGTGGCAATGAGGTGGGAGGGCCGGCCGGCCACCAGCCCCGCCCCGACGGTGGTCAGGATCGCCATCGGGGACGCACCCACCCGCCGGACCGCGTGCACCACCACGCCAGGCTTGTCGGAGACCGGTGCCGCCGGTTTCGCCGCCGACACCCGGAGCGCGGCCGCCGCCCGCAGTTCGCCGGCGACATCGGCCGGCAGTCCGGGATCCTCGGCCAGCTGGCGGAGCGCGGCCCGTACCTCGGCCAGCATCTTGTCGAAGATCTCGATCTGGAACGAGGTACGCCCGGTCGTCCGGCGCGCCCAACGCGACGCCTTCCGCAGTTGGCGGGTCAGCCAGGTCGCGGTGCCGTCCCGCAGGTCGAGCAGTGCTTCGTGCTCGGCGAGCCGCTGTCTGGCCAGCACCACGACGTCGTCGGACGACCGGCCCTGCCGGACCGCCAGCCACCCCGCCAGTGTCCCGGCCATCCCGATCCGCAGCGCGGCATCTCCGGCGTCCCGCCGCACCTCCAGCATCCACCGGCCGTCGTCCGCCGGCGCGTCGTCCAGGACGACGGACTGGAAGCGGGGCCAGTCGGCACCGGAGACCACCTTGATCTGGAACTCGACGATCTCCTCGCCGTCGACGGCAGGGGCGCGGTCGCTGGCCGGGTCCGCCGCCGCCGGATCGCTGGCCGGGCCGGCCGGTGGGGAGGCCGGCCGTAACCGCAGCACGTCGAGGTCACCGGCCGCGGTCAGCCCGGTGCCGTGCAGCTCGGGTGAGGACATGGCGAACACGGCCGCCGCGGTCGCCACCGCCTTGACGAGGTTCGACTGGTCCGTGTCCGCGCGCGCGGTCAGCACCAGTTCCCGCACCAGCTTCGCCGACGACGTCGACAGACCGGCCGTGCGCATCCAGCGCCACAGCGCCTCGGCCCGCAGCGGGCCGCCGTCCTGGTCGCGCAGCACGCCCAGGGCCGCCAGCTTCCGCACCACGCCGGCCTCCAGGGCGGCGATCACCTCGGCCGGGGTCTCGGCCGGCAGGGACTCCATGCGCCCGAGCCGGTAGGCCAGGCTCGCCAACCGCCCGAGATCTCCGGGGCCGAACGAGAACCGCTTCCGGGCCTCGGTTCCGGGGCCGAACCCGTCGCGCGGCGTCGCGTACCGGAGGACCTGCCCGAAGCGCGAGAGCCGCGACCCCCGCTCCACGCCGAACCGGGTGCCCGCCCACAACAACCATCCGGCCAGCTCGTCCGGGGCCAGCCCCGGCGGCACCCGCAGCACCGCCTCCGGCGTCCGTCCGCGCACCGCGTCCCGTGCGCTGTCGTGGGGGAGCAGCAGCGCCGGCGTGCTGTACGCGGTGTCCGCCTCCACCCGGACGTCCAACGACCGTCCCTGGTGCGTGAAGCGCACCACACCCGGCCGAGCCTCGACGACCGACTCCACCCGGGCGAGTCGGCTCGTCCCGGTGGGCTCGCGCCGCCGGGTGTCGCGCGCCGGTGGGTCGGACTCCGCAGGTGCCTGCGGCCACACGTCCCGGATCTCCCGCACCGCCGCGGCCACCCAGGCGTCCAGGATGCCGAGGAACGGCTGCGCCACCCCGACGAACCGGTCGAGGTCCGCCCGCGTCGGGCCATCCGCCGCCAGGTGCTCGATGCCGAGCTGCGCGGCGACCTGCCGGGCGTACTCCAGCGGCGACCGCCCCGGCAGCCAGTCGGTGAGCGTCATCGCCGCGCCGTCCTGGACCGCGCCGCCGACGGTGGCCACCAGGTGCGCCTGATCGGCCGAGTCGACGAACTCCACGCCGACCCGCAGCACCGGCCCTGCCGCGTCGCGCGACAGCCGGTGCTCCGGAGCATTGAACGCCGCCTCGACGCCGGCCACCGTGTCGTGGCGGATCTCCCGTAGCTGCTCCGCGGTGGTTCCGGTACCGGCAACGAGGTGGACCCTGACCAGCGCGGTCCACTGCTCGCGGCCCACCGACAGTTGATAGCGCGTGGTGGTGCGTCCCTCGGAGCTGACCGTCACCTCCCGGATCGGCGGCGGCTCCGCCGAGGGCCGCCGTCCGCCGGTGGCCGGTCCGGCGACGACGCTGCGCCCGGCCTCGGTGCTGCGCCCGGGGACGACGCTGCGCCCGGCCTCGGTGCTGCGCCCGGCGTCGATGCCCGGTGGCCCCAGCCGCAGGCCGTCACCGCCCGGATCGACGGAGCGGAAACCGTCGAACTCGACGTCGCGACCGACCTCCGTCGAGGTGAGGTCGTTGAGGGTGTCCCACCCCCCGCCCACACCGTCGGGGTGGAAGAGCATCCAGGCGCGCCCGCCCTCGCCAGCGGAGCTGCCCCGGGCCCGGGTGATCAGCTGGCCGCCCAGCCCGTCCTCGCTCCGCAGGGCGGGCTCGATCGGCTCGGCGGGCACGATCAGGTCGTCCCGGGACGCCAGCACGGTCCCGTCACGTGCGGTGGCGTAACCCTGCACCCCGGCCGGGTCGAATTCACCGACCTCGCAGGCCAGTAGGGCCACGTCGGGCGGCAGGTCCGCGGTGACCATCGCCAACTGCTCCACCGTCAGCAGCACCTCGAAGGTCTGCTGGTCGCGGCGCACCGGTACCCGCACGAAGCCACCGGCCCCACCGGCACCGTGCACCACCACCGCCGGCAGATCGCCGGGCGGTAGCCAGTTCCGGCCGGTCGAACCCCGCTGCCACGTCGCCGACGACTCCGGGTCCTGGACGCCCGGCGAGACCCGGTGCCAGTCCTCGGGCGACAACAGCGCCAGCACCGGACGGCCGGAGACCGAGCTCCGCCGGATGATCAGCTCGGCGCCGTCGGCCAGGAAGCCACCCAGCCCGTTGGGCACGAGTTCCCGTACCGGCCGCGGCGGGGGCGGCGCGGTCTCCACCCGTTCGCCGGTTTCGAGATCCTTCAGGACCTGCTTGAGGGTTCCCACCCGGACCGGCATGTTCAGCTGCCGGCCGAGGCGGCGGGCGACGTTGGTCAGCCAGTGCACCGGATCGTCGCCCGGCTGCGTAGGTCGGACCGCCTTGCTCATGTAGCGGCCGGACTTGTCGTTGATCTGCGCACCGCCCGTTGCCGGGTCGTAGTGGATCTCACCGCTGACCAGTCCGGGCGACGCCGTCATGGGCCCGCCGGGCTCACGCTGGCCCGCGCTGACGGTGGGGTGCCCCTGTGCGTCCAGGGCCTGCACCACGTCCTCGTAGGTCAACCCCGGGTACGCCTGCGACCAGCCCGCGCGCAGGGCCTCCAACTGCCCCCGGCGGACGAGGCTGACGAGCTGCTCGCTGCCGATCCAGATCTCGCCACCCGGAGTCACCAGGTAGTGCCACTCGCCGTCCGGCTGGTCCTCCAGCATGTACGGCTGGAAGTCGGACATGCGCATCAGCAGCGGGTTCAGCCGGACCGGAACGTCCATGGGACGGCCCCGGACATCGACGTTCGCGTTGCGGACGTCCCCTCCCCCGGCCTGCTCCGCCCGCTTCAGGAGTTCGTCCGCCCGCTCCGGGTCCTGCGGCATGAACAGCGGGTTGTATCGGGCCGGTGTGCCGTCCGGCCGGGCGGGGGTCTGCGGCGGAAGGAGCTGAGGGTCCCCGCTCGTGCCGAAGACGTCGCGTTCGAGCGCCTTCACCCCCTTGGGCCAGACCTCGCGGCCGTACTCGCGGGTCAGGTCGACCGCGCGCCGCAGCAGCTCGTCGACGTCGCCGGTGAAAACCCGCAGAATGGCTGACAGCTCCAGCTCCGGGTCGTGGTGGAAACGCTGCCACCAGGACCGGAAACCGGCCGGGTCGGGGGCGGAGAGCGCGGCCTGTCCCTCGGCCAGCCCGGCGGCCAGCCGGTCCGCGAACTCCGCCCGGTACGCACCGATCGCCGACACCGTCTCCAGCCCCGCCCGGTACGCCCGGACCGAGTCGGCCCAGTCCGCCAGCGCCTGCCGCAGCTGGGTCCGCTCGACGTCTGCCACCTGTCCCGCCGCCAGCCCCCGCTGCAACGACCGCACCGCGAGCGCGACGGCGCCGCGATGCGCCGGCCAGTCCAGCGGCACGTCGAGGCGCTGGAGCCGGCCCGGCTCCGGACCCACCGGCGCGTCGTACGGCACGTCGGTGCCGAACCGTACCGACCGGATGCCCAGCTCCGTGGAGACGCGCGTGACCTCGTCCACCGCCCCGATCACGGTGGTGTCGGACTCGCCGCGCAGCCGCTCCAGCAGAGCGTCAAGGTCGTCCTGCGCAGCCAGGTCGACACCGCGCGCCGAGGCGGCGTCCCGCAGCGCGAAGAGCTCCGGTGACCGCTGCCGCAGGTCACCGCCGGGCTCCGGTCCGACCAGCAGCACCCGGGCGTCCGGATGCTGCCCGCGCAACCCGTCCACGAAGGCGGCCAGCACGCTCGCCGGTATCGCCGGGCCGGTCCGGGCGGCAAGGCCGCCCCGGAGCGCGGTCGAGACCAGGAAGACCGGCTCACCCGACGGAAGGCCCAGCTCGGCCACCAGGTCCGCGGCCGGCGGTCGCGGCTGGGTCTCCGTCCGCCGGGCCGCGCCGGGTTCCGCGTCGCCGACTGCCTGGCGCCGCGGTGCCGCCGTCGACGTGCCGGCGCTGGCCGGCGCCGCGCTGCCCAGACCGTCCACGGTGGTCCGCCGGCCCGCCGGATCCACCATCAGCACCGTGACGTCGCGGGACCGCAGCTCCGCCAGCTGTCCGGCGCCCGCCGTCAGGTCGATGGCCCGGAGCGCTCCCTCGCCGTCGACCTGCGCGTCAGCCCACCACAGCCGGCCGTCGTGCGAGACCAGCCACCGCGCCGCACCGGTCGGGCGCAGCACCAGCGCGGCCGAACCGGGCGTCCGCAGCAGTGCCGCCGTCAGCGCCTCCGGCTCGATCCGCTGGGCCGGGTCCGGTCCGCCCCAGCGGCGTACCAGCTCCGGCACGTCGACCGGCAGGACCCCGCGGGCCAGCGCCGGCAGGTCGGCACCGATCGACGGGCCGAACAGCGCCAGGCCCACGGCGAGCGGGTACATCGCACCCCACACCACGTCCCCGGGCGCGTACGGCGGCACCAGCAGCTCGTCACGGATCCGCGACGCCTCCGCGAGCAGCGTCGTCAACCTGTCCCACGGCCCCCTCGCCGGGTCCGACGTCAAGCCGACCGCCGCGCGCACCGTCTCCCGCGCCGCGGCCAGCCCGCGCGGCAGGCCCCACACCGCCACCGGCCGGTCCGGGTTCTCCCGCCCCCGGGCGTCCACCGCCACCATTCGTGGTGACATCGGTAGCGACGCGTCGTACGTGCCGTGCCGCGGCAGGCCCAGCAGGTCCGCGGCCTTCAACCAGTCCCCGAGGGCTGCCGGGTCGGCCGCCACCGTCCGGGCGTCGGGGACCGTCCGCAGGATCAGCCGGTCACGCACCGCCGCCGGCATGTGGCGCAACGTCTTCCGGACCGTCGCGATCACCGTCGGATCCCGCAGGACCTGCTCGGCCATCACGACCGTCGTCGTCCCTGTTTCCTGCGGCGACCGGGGCACCGACCGGGCACGCAGTAGCGCGGCTGTGTCCACCGGCTCCGACATCGGCCCGGGATGCAGGAAGACCCCCGCCGGTATCGGGATGAACCGACCGTCGTTGCAGATCAGCATGAGGACATTGCTGTCGACCACGTCGTACCCCTAGTCGGCGCCGGTAGCTGTTTGCCGCAACGCTGGAGCCTTCACTACGTGACAGCCGCCCGACCCGTTCAACCGGGCCGCGGCCGAGCTACGCGCCGGCCCGGTCATCCACGCACCGTCCAGGGACACTCCGCCGCCCGGTCGACCCGTGCCGAGCCCGTCAGCGCAGGCCGAGCCCGTCAGCGCACCTCGAACTCGTGGAGCGAGTACCCGTACCCGTCGGCAGCGCGGGCGGTGCCCAGCATCCTGACGTACCGGGCCGGCGTCCGGGTGACGGCGATCGTGGCGGCGCCGCCGGCGCCACGGCTGGTCGCGTACACCGTCCGCCAGGCCCGCCCGTCGAGGGAGACCTCGACGCGGTACGCGGTCGCGTAGGCCCGCTCCCACAACACCCGGACCTGGGTCACCTGCCACACCGCGCCCAGGTCGACGGCGAGCCACTGGGGGTCCGACTCGAAGGCACTGCTCCACCGGGTGTCCGGGTCCCCGTCGTTGGCGTACGCCACGGCGAAGGTGCCCGGAGGTTCGACACTGGACGCGGTGGCGGTGCCGCCGAGCGCCAGGTTGCGTCCGGAGCTGTTCACCAGCCCCGGCATGACGGAGCGTGTGGCGGGTGGCGGTGCCTGCTGCGGGCCGGTCGGCGCCGTGGGCGGTGCCTGCTGCGGGCCCACCGGCGCGGTGAGCCGGCCTCCTTGACCGGGCGCCTGCCCCGGGACGACCGGTGGTCCCGCCGCGCCGGGTCCGGCGGTGCCGCTCGGCTGGCCACCGGCAGCGGGTACTGATGCGCCGGCAGCGGGTGGGCTGCCGTTGTCCGGGGTCGGGAGCGGCCAGGGCGGCGGCGCCTCGGACGGCGGCGCTGCCGTGCCGGACACCGCCGACCCGGCCGCCGTTCTGCGGCCGGACGTCTGGTTCAGTGCGTAGCCGGTCACGGTCGCCACCGCTGCCAGCACCACGAGCACCGAGATCGCCGCCAGGACCGGCGTCGGCAGCCGGCGTACCCGGATCCGGTGCGGCGCCGCCGGCGGTGGCCCGGCCGCCGGTGCCGACCGCGGTGGCAGCGCCGGCCCGTACGGTCCGGACCCGTCCAGCGGCGCCCTGTCCGGCCGCGCCCCGTCCCGAGGGTCGTCGTCGGGCGACGCGGGCAGGTCGGTCGCGACGAGGGGAAGCTCGGCCGTGGACTCGTCGGGTGGGTCCGCACGCCGGGTCGCTGCGGGCGCCGCGAACGGCGGGGGCACGGGTACCGGAACCATGCGTGACAGCGCCGCCGCCCGGGGCGCCGGGGTGGTGGCCATCGCGGACTCCGGCCCGGGTGGCGCCGCTGCCGGCCGCGCCGCGGGCCGGCGCCGGACCTTCGACGCCGCGGGCCGGGGCGGGGCCTTCGACGCCGCGGGCCGGGGCGGGGCCTTCGACGCCGCAGGCCGGATGGTCGCGGTCGCTTCGCCGCCGGCGCCTCGCGGCGGCAGGCCACGCAGCGGCATCGCCCGCTGGAAATCGGAATCCGGCTCGTCCCGGGCGCCGGCGTCGAGTTGCGGCTCGTCGTCTGCGGTGACGCTCACCGTCGCCGCGACGGCGAACGGCTCGGGTGCCAGCTCCACCCGCCGGCGGGTCTCGACCGGAAGCCGGCCGACGAGCGCGCCCAGCAGCGGCAGCACTTCGTGCCCCGGAGGCTCACCCGGCACGCCGACGAAGATCCGCAGCTTCGACGGGACCCAGGGATGGCCGCGGACCACCTCCGCACCCCCGTCCAGCAGCGGTGGGCGCACCCACAGACCGGACTGCGTCACCTCCGCCACCCACTGCTCATTGAGCCGGAAAACGTGCTCGTCGACCCGCGGGAACCCGTCAAGCGCACGGCCCGTACCGGTCGGCTCCGCCGGTCCGGTGGATCGGAAGATCAGGCTGGTCGGCAGGGACTCCCACCGCCGCGTCCCCGACCCGTCGACCGCGACGCTGACCAACTGCCCGTCGTCGGCCAGCGCCGGCACGCCGGTGCAGACCAGGACCGGATGCTCCTCGTCGCGTGCCAGGCTGACCGCCGCCGCGACCGTGCTCGCCGCCGGCCCGTACGGCGCGAGCCGGAGGCGGTGACGCAGTGACGACGGCAGCGCCCGGACGACCGCGAGGATGGCCTCCTCAGACACCTCCGGATCATCCGGACGGCCGACCAACAGGACGGGGCGCTCCGCATCGAGCGGTACACCGTAGGCGGGATCGTCCAGTTCGGGCGGTGGCGCGCCCGGAACCTCCGGGCAGAGCCACATCCCCGCCGGAATCGGCCGCAGGACCGTGCCGCCCCGCGCGTCGGGGCCTCCGGGCACGCACAACCCGTCGATATCCGCTTCCCACTCGGGCCGGGGGGTACGGCGCCCGTCCGGTGCGGAGGCACCGGACGCCTCGTAACGCAGCCACCCGTCCACGGCGAACAGCGAGCCCCCGGGGACCAGGAGCACGTCCCCGCGCGGCGCGATGACGGTCGCGGTCAACTCGCGGGCGAGACGCGCGGCCAGACCGAGGTCGGACGCGCCCGCCCCGGCGACGGCGAGCCGGCCCCGGCTGCCGGGCGGCGCCGCGATGGGCAGCACCGCCTCGACCGTCGACCAGTCGTCGCGACCGTCGAGCTCGCCGATCACCGTCACGACATCCGGTTCCCCTGGCACCTCGGCCGCCATCGCCGTGATCGCCCCGTCGGGATCGGCACCCAGCACCGCCACCCGGTCGCCCGCCCAGTGCAGCGCGGAGCCGAGACGGCGCCATCGCCCGCTCCCGGTGAGCCAACCGACCGAAGCGCCCTCGCGCGGCAGCTCACCAGAGCCCTCGCGCGGCAGCTCGCCAGAGCCCTCGCGCGGCAGCTCAGCGGAGCCCTCGCGCGGCAGCTCGCCAGCGCCTCCGGGCGACAGTTCGCCGTCTGACACGGTGTCAACAACTCGCTCTGCCGGATGAAGGGCGTCTTGGGCCCTTGCCGAACGCCGGCGCTCAGGCTCACCAGTCACGTCCACACAACGCCTACCGCCGGTGTCCTGTTCAGCGAGAACCTGCCGCATCGCCGTCGCCTGGCCCGTGGTGACAGATCACGACCGCCACAGCCGGCCGTCGACGGCACCTTCATGAGAGCCAGCCGGGGCGGACCAGGCCGGCCTCGTAGGCGAAGACCACGAGCTGTGCCCGGTCCCGGGCGCCGAGCTTGACCATCGCGCGGGAGACGTGGGTCTTGGCGGTCGCCGGGCTGACCACCAGCCTGGCGGCGATCTCGTCGTTGGAGAGGCCGGTGCCGGCCAGCGCGACGACCTCCCGCTCCCGCTCGGTGAGCTCGGCCAGCTTCCGGGGCGGTGCCGGAGCGGCGGTCCGGGCCGCGAACTGCTCGATCACCCGGCGGGTGACGCTCGGTGAGAGCAGTCCTTCACCGGCCGCGACGACCCGGACGCCACGGATGAACTCCGCCGGATCGGTACTTTTCACCAGGAAGCCAGCGGCACCGGCGCGCAGCGCCTCGGCGACGTACTCGTCCAGTTCGAAGGTGGTGAGGACCACGATGCGGACCCCGGCGAGTGCGGGGTCGGCGGCGATCTGCCGGGTCGCGGCCAGACCGTCCACGCCCGGCATCCGGATGTCCATCAGGACGACGTCGGGGCGGAGCTGTCGGGCCAGCCGGACGGCGTGCGCGCCGTCGCTCGCCTCGCCGGCCACCGCGATGTCCGGCTCGGCGTCCAGCAGCGCCCGGAAACCGGCCCGGACCAGGGCCTGGTCGTCGACGAGCAGCACCCGGATCACGGGGTGGACTCCGGGCCGACGGGGAGGCTGGCCCGCACCCGCCAGCCGCCGCCCTCCGGTGCCGGGCCGGCGGTCAGCGTCCCGCCGAGCGCGGCGGCCCGCTCGCGCATGCCGGTGATCCCGTTGCCGGCCGCGGCCTCCGCCGGCTCCCGCGTCCCGCCGTCGTCGTCGACCCGGACCACCAGCTCCTCCGGTGTGTATTCGATGGTGATGGTGGCGGTGGCGCCCGGGCCGGCGTGCCGGCGGACGTTGGTCAGCGCCTCCTGGACGATCCGGTACGCCGCCCGGTCGGTCCCGGCGGGCAGCGGCCGGGGTTCGCCCCGGACCACGGTCCGGACCGGCAGCCCGGCGTCGCCGGTCAGCCCGTCGAGCCGGTCCAGCCCCGGTGCCGGCGCCCGGGGCGCGGCGGCGCCGCTGGTCGAGTAGAGCGTGTTGAGCACCGACTGGACCTCGCGCAGCGCCTCGGCGCTGGCCCGCTGGATCGTGTCGAGGGCGACCCGGGCCTGGTCCGGCTGCCGGCCCATCAGGTGCAGGCCCACACCCGCCCGGACGTTGATCAACGAGAGGTGGTGCCCGAGTACGTCGTGCAGCTCGGCGGCGATCCGCAGCCGTTCCTCGCTGGCGCGCCGGCGTTGCCGCTCCTCGTTGAGGCGCCACTGCTCCCGCATCGCCCGCTGGACACTCCGGACCGCCGGGGTGCCGAGTTCGGTGAGCAGGGCCAGGCCGGCGAGAAGCGCCGCCACGACGAGGGCGGCGTCCAGGGTGGCACCGCGCAGCAGCACCCAGCCGGCGTACCCGGCGGCGGCGGAGCCCCAGGCCAGCCAGCGATGCCCGGCACTGATCAGGGCGGAGGCCGCGATCACCGGCGCCAGGAAGGTCACCCCGGGCGGCAGGCCGAGCAGATGGTACGCCAGGGTCGCGCCGGCGACGATCAGGAAGTTCCGCCGGGGGAACCGGTGCCGGTCGGCAAGCGCCAGTCCACCGAGGACGAGCAGCGCGTACCCGACGAAGCCCACCTCGGCCGGCTGCCCAGGGGCGAGGATCGCGGTGCCGGCGGGCTGTGCCAGTGCGGTCAGCACCGCCAGGCCGGGACCGGGACGCGGCCCCGGGCCGTGGCTGGACCGGGTCATACCAGAACTGTAGGCGAGCGGCGCCCCGATCGACCCTGGCCGAGGGGAGGCAGTTCGGCTACGCCGGGCGTGGTACGCCGTACCCGCGCATACCACCCGGGGAGCATCCGCGATGCCCCCGCCGACCCGACGCGCCTCCCCCACCGCGACCGACACGCTCTGTCCATGACGACCAACATGGGCCGTGCGGCCTTGAAGGAGCCAACGATGAGGGCGATCGTCCAGGACAGGTACGGCGCTGCCGACTCGCTCCGCCTCGCCGAGGTCGCCCGGCCGGTGGCCGCCGACGACCAGGTGCTGGTACGCGTGCACGCGGCCGCCGTCAACGCGTACGACTGGCACGCGATGCGCGGCGACCCGTACATCGCACGCCTGTCCTTCGGGCTGGGCGCCGGACCCAGGGCGAGGATCCGGGGCCGGGACTTCGCCGGGCGGGTGGAGGCGGTCGGCCGGAACGTGACGCGGCTGCGTGCCGGCGACGCGGTGTACGGCGACCTCGGCCCGGTCGACGGGGCTTTCGCCGAATATGTCCGTGTCCGGGAGGAACTGGTCGAGCGGATGCCGGCCGGCCTGACCTTCGCGCAGGCGGCGGCGATGCCGGTGGCGGGCAGCACCGCCCTGATCTGCCTGCGTGACGCGGCCCGACTCCAACCGGGGCAGCGCCTGCTGGTCAACGGTGCCTCGGGTGGGGTGGGCACCTTCGCCGTACAGCTCGGCAGGGCCTTCGGCGCACAGGTGACCGGGGTCTGCGGCACCCGCAACCTGGAACTCGTCTCGGGGCTCGGCGCCGACGAGGTCGTCGACTACACCCGCGACGACTTCACCCGTGGCGGACGCCGCTACGACGTCCTGCTCGACCTCGTCGGGAACCGGTCGTTGACCGACCTCCGGCGCGTGCTGGCCCCCGGGGGGACGCTCGTGCTCTCCGGGGGCGGCGTCTCCGGGGGCGGCAGTCTTTTCGGTCCGATGTCGCTGCTCGTCCGCGGGCGCCTGCTCGCCCGCCTGGTCCGCCACCGGCTGGTGGTGCCGAGCACGGTTCCCAGCCGGGAGAACCTGGTCGCCCTGCGGGAGTTCGCCGAGGCGGGACAGGTGGTGCCGGCCATCGACCGGAGCTATCCGCTCGACAGGGCGCCGGAGGCCATCCGGTACCTGGAGATCGAGCACGCCCGCGCAAAGGTCGTCATCACCGGCTGACCGGCGGGATCACCGGCCGGTCGGCGGGATGACGGGCTGACCGGCCTACTGCGCCGACGGCGCGATCGGTCAGTTCCTCGGGCTCCGGGACCGGCCGGGTGCCCTGTTGCGGCGCGGCGCGGTGGCCGTACCCCCCGGGCCACCGCGAGCCCGCTCCCGCTGCCGGTCACCGGCGGCGATGGCCGTGCCGACCCGGCCCTGGACCGGCGTCGCGGCGAGGTGGTCGAGCGCCCGCCGCCGGTCCGGGAACGTGGGGAAGAGCCCGTCGATGCGCATGGTGTGCAGCACGGTGACGATGTAGCGCGACGGTGCCGCCAGGTAGAGCACCCCGCCGGAGCGCTTGATATGGCGATAGGCCCGCACCAGGCCGCCCAGGCCGGCGGAGTCGAGCATCGCCACGTCGCTCAGGTCGAGCACGACCGCTCGCCGTACCGCCCCGGCGGCCATCAGCGCCTGGCGGAGCATTTCCGCGCCCAGCAGGTCGATGTCCCCGCCGAACCACACCACGGCGGCGGCCGGCTCGTAGTCGACCCGCAGCCCCCGCGCCCCGGGCAGCGGCACCGCCGGATCGGCGAACTCGGGGCGCTGCAGGATTCGGCTGGCCGCGCAGGCGGGGCAGCGGTGCGGTCCCGCGGCGAAGGGCGAACCGGTCCAGCCGTGTTCGGCGGTCAGCCGCCAGACCGCCTCGCTGATCTGGACCCGCTGGTCCGCGCTGACGGTGACGCCGCCGCAGTGGTCGCAGATCAGCTTCACCGTGTTGCTCTCCACACCGGATACGACGGTCATCTCGGACCTCCAGGGCACGGGCGTGCAGACCCGGTGCATGGCAGGGCCGGCTCGAACCGACCCCGGCCCTGCCATGCACCTCTATGGGGGGAGGAAGGCATTTCCTGACAGCGGCGGCGCTGTGCTACCGCACCGCTCGGGAGGCGGCGGCGTCGCCCGGCACGGTCGAACGCTCCGCCGCCACCGGATGAGCCGTTGTACTCGGGTGAGCCGTTGCGCCCGGGTGGTCCGCCGTGCTCGGCTGAGCCGCTGTGTCCGGGCGATCGGCGACGGTGTGATGGCCGGTCGACGTGTGGTGATCCGCTGCCGTCCGCTGCTCGGCCGGCCCGGGGTCGACGGTCAGCACCTGATCCACCCGGGCTATCTCCAGCAGTCGCCGCAGCCGCGGCGAGGGTGCGCGCAGCGCGAGCGAACTGCCGATCCGCCGGCTGCGGCGATGCAGGTCGAGCAGGAGGGCGATCCCGGCCGCGTCGGCGTAGTGGCACTGCGCCACGTCCAACACGACCCGGGTGGAACCGCGCCGGAGGGCGGCGTCGACGGCCGCGTCGAGTCCGGGGACCGCCGAGCGGTCCAGCCGGCCGGTGACGACCACCTCGGCCCGGACCGCAGCGGTGCCCCGGGCCGGAGGTGGCGCGCTCAACTCGTCGTCGTCTCCGTACATCCGGCACCTCCCCGGCCCCTCGCAATCGGCATCCCCAGCATGGAGCGGGGTTGTCTCGGTATCTCCGCAGCCGTATGACGGTTTTATGACGCCGCGGCCCCCGGGATGTCACGCAGGATTTCCCTGACGCTGTACGGAGCGCGCATCATGGCGGCATGACAGGTGTGCTGGTGATCGACGACGACGACCGGATCAGGCTGTCACTGACCCTCGCGCTGCAGGACGAGGGTTACACCGTCCGCGCGGCGGCCTCCGCGGAGGAGGGCATCGCCGAGCAGCGCCGCCGACCCGCCGAGACCGTCCTGGTCGACCTGATGCTACCCGGCATCGACGGCTACGAGTGCATCCGTGAGCTGCGCCGTAACGACGGCGTGCCGATCGTGGTGGTCAGCGCCCGCGACGACACCCACGACATCGTCGCCGCCCTGGAGGCGGGTGCCGACGACTACCTGGTGAAGCCCGTGGCGGTCAAGGAGCTGACGGCGCGGCTGCGGGCCCTGCGGCGACGGACCCGGTCGGCGCTGGCGGTGCCGGGGTTGAGCTTCGGCGACCTGGAGGTGGTACCCGAAGCCGGTGAGGTCCGGCTGGCCGGTGAGCCGGTCGCGGTGACCCGTACCGAGTTCCGGCTGCTCTGCGAGCTGGCCTACCACGCCGGCCGGGTGCTCAGCCGCCAGCAGTTGCTCGAACGCGTCTGGGACTACACGGTGGGTGACGAGCGCCTCGTCGACGTCCACGTGGGCCGGCTACGGCAGAAGATCGAGATGGATCCGGCCGTACCCCGGCACCTGGTCACCGTACGCGGCCTGGGCTACCGGCTCCAGCGGTGAGGCGGGCCGGCCTGCGCGCCCGGGTCACCGCCGGCTTCACCGTGGGCGCGCTGATCCTGTCGGCGATGATGGCCCTGGTGTCGTACCACCTCACCCGGGACGCGCTGCTCGACGAACGGGAGCGCACCGCCGTCCGGGCCGCCTACCTGGAGGCCGCCGTCGTCCGGGCGCGCCTCGGCACCGAGCGGCCGGACATCGTCGAGATCCTGCGATCGCTTGACACCGGCCAGGATCGGCGCGCCGTCCTGTGGCGCAACGGGACGTGGTATGCCCGCAACGCCGACGCCGGCACCACCGAGGCGATCCCGGAGCCGCTGCAGCAGTCGGTGCGCGACGGCCGGCCGGCCATCCAGCGGGTGCGGGCCCAGGGACAGCCCGCCGTCGTGGTCGGGGTGCCGCTCTCCGACACGACCGCGTTCTACCACGTCGACCACCTGCACGAGCTGGAACACACCCTCCAGGTGCTCGGCCTCGTGCTGACCCTGGTCGCGGTCATCACGGCCGCCGCCGGCGCCGGGATCGGCTGGTACAGCACCCGCTACACGATGCGCCCGATCATCCTGGTCGCCGGCGCGGCGCAGGAGATCGCCAAGGGGGATCTCGGTGCCCGGCTCGACCCGGCCACCGAGCCGGACCTCGCGAAGCTCACCACGTCCTTCAACGACATGGTCGACCAGCTCGCCCAGCGGATCGAACGGGACCGCAGGTTCGCCGCCGACGTCAGCCACGAGCTGCGGTCGCCGTTGCAGACCCTCGCGGCGGCGGCGAGCGTGCTCGGCCGCCGGCGGGACCACCTCGACGAGCGCAGCGCCACCGCCGCCGGGCTGGTCGCCGACGAGGTGGACCGGTTCCAGCGGCTCGTCAACGACCTGCTGGAACTGGCCCGCACCGACCAGCCCGCCGACCGGGGGCCGGTGGACGTCGTCAACCTCGCCCGCCAGGTGTGCCGGTCGCGGCAGCTACCCGAGACGCTGCTCGAACGGCGGGACCTCGACGACCGGGTGTGGGTGGTCGACCGACGCCGGGTCGAGCAGGTGCTGGGTAACCTGGTCGACAACGCGAGCCGGCACGGCGGGGGCGCGTCCGCGATCCGGCTGGGCCGGTCCGCCGGGATGTACTACATCGAGGTCGACGACGAAGGCCCCGGCGTCGGCACCGACGACAAGCAGGTGATCTTCGACCGGTTCGTCCGCGGCCGGACCGCCACCACGCGCGGCGACACCGAGGGGACCGGGCTCGGGCTCGCCATCGTGGCGCAGCACACGGCCGCGCATGGCGGGCGGGTCGCCGTACTCGACCGGCCGGGCGGTGGTGCCCGGTTCCGGGTGGAACTACCGGAGGATCCGCGATGAACCGGCGACGGCGGGTGACACCGCTTCTTCTCCTTCCGGTCCTGCTCGGCCTGGTCGCCGGCTGCCAGGTGCCGGCCGAGGAGACACCTCGATCGATCGATTCGCCTCCCGGAGCCACGGGTGAGGCGACCCGGGCGACCCCGCAGCCCACCCGGTCCGGCCTGGTGGTCGAGCGGCTGTACTACCTCCGCGACGACAAGCTGGTGCCGGTCACACGCCGGCTGCCGGGCCCGCTGCCGGTCGAGGCACACCTGGAGCTGCTCCTCGCCGGCCCGGCAGAGGCCGAGCAGCTCGCCGGCCTGACCAGCGCGGTGACCGGATCGGACGCGGTCCTCGGGGTGGAGGTGTCGCAGGGCGAGGCCGTGGTCGAGGTCGGCGCCGGCCTCGCCGGGACCGGGCGCAACGACGAGATGCTCGCGTTCGGACAGATCGTCCAGACCCTGACGACGCGCCCGGACATCGATCGGGTGACCTTCCGGCAGGGCGGTGAGCACCTCGGCATCCCCCGCGCCGACGGCGCGCTCTCCCGGGCGCCGTTGACGGCGCGGGACTACTCCGACCTCACCGTGCCGGGCTGAGGCGACCCCTCGGCCTGGGGCGACCCCTCGGCCGGTTCGTCGGGGAGCGGACCGGCCACCGGACCGGCGGGGGTGGACTGCGCGCCGCCGAGCTGCCGGAGCACCTGCCGCATGTATTCCAGCGCCCCCTGGTCGTCGAGCGCGGGCGCCGGGCGCGGCAGGTCGCCGAGGCCGGCCCTGACCTCGGCGACCTGGCTCGCCCAGGCCGGCGCGTCGAGCAGGCCCGACGCGTCGAGATAGTCCAGCACCCGGGCGGCCTCGCCCGGGCGGTCGAGCTTCGCCATCATGTTGACGAACTCGACGGCCGCCACGCAGGCGCCGTGCATGTTGCCGGTGCCGAGCAGCTCCGCCACGTACCCGCCGAGGGTGCGCAACGCCAGCGACCGGTCACCGCGCCGGAAGTGCGTACGGGCCTCGACCGGCTTGTTCGGCGAGGGGGTGCCGTCGGGGACCCGCACACCGACCGCGGCGTCGAACAGCGATCCGGGGTGGCGGCCCGGACAGCTGGGGCGGGCCGGCGGCGCCACCGCCCGCCGACTCGTCGGCAGCCCCGCCAACCGCCCGGTCGGCCGCACCGCCAGCCGGCCGCTAGGCGCGCCGCCTGGCGACCGGCACGGCGTCATGAATGGTGATGTCGTGTCCCTCCGAGGTCCGTGGCGGAGCGGGGTCGGGTCTCGGCGGCCGGCACCGTCCAGGCGGTCGGGTCGAACCCGGCCGCCACCTCCTCGGCGGTGAACATCATGTCCGGGACGTGCATCCGGTGCGCCGAAATCCGCTGGGGCGCCTCTCAGCCGGCCTCGGAGGACCTCGTCCGTACCTCCTCCCGGTACGCCTCGACGGCGTGCCGGGTCTCCTCGGCGACCAGGTCGGCGTTTATCGCCGCCCCGGCCATCAGCCCGGCGGCGGCGGACGAGATCACCTGGGCGCGTACGTCCGCCACGTTGCCGGCGACCCAGACCCCTGGCACCGACGTGGCACCGTCCGGGCCGGCGGGGATCTGGCTGCCGACGACGTGTCCGGCCATCTCCACGTCGACCGGCTTGATCCCGAGAGTCTCCAGCACGCCGCCCCGGGCGGTGAACCGGGGCGCGACCACCACCGCGTCGAGCGCGACGGTCTCGCCCGAGGCCAGGCGTACCCCGGTGAGGGTGTCGCCGGTCACCTCCAGGCCGGCGACCCGGCCGGGCACCACGGCGATGCCGCGTGCCGCGAGCTGTTCGGCACCGGCCGCGTCCGGCTCCGGTGTCTCGTGGGTCAACAGCATCACCTGCGCGCTCAACTGCCGCCACAGGCTCGCCTGGTGCAGCGACATCGGACTGGTCGCCAGTACGCCGATCCGGCGGTCCCGCATCTCCCAGCCGTGGCAGTACGGGCAGTGCAGCACGTCCCGCCCCCACCGCTGCGCCAGCCCCGGCACGTCGGGCAGCTCGTCGACCAGGCCGGTCGTCACCAGCAGCCGCCGTGCCCGCAACTCCACTCCGCCGTCCAGGGTCAGCCGGAACCCGTCGCCGTCCCGCGCCGCGGTCTCGACCCGACCGGCGAGGAACTCCCCGCCGTACCCGGTCAGCTCGGCACGCCCGGCCGCCGCCAGCTCCCCCGGTGGCGTACCCTCGCGGCCCAGATAGTTGTGCACCCCGTCGGCGGGTGCGTTGCGCGGCTGCCCGGCGTCCACCACCAGCACCGAGCGGCGGGAGCGGGCCAGCGCCACGGCTCCACTCAGCCCGGCGGCGCCCCCGCCGACCACGACCACGTCGTACGTCCTGTCCACGCTGCGCTTCCCCTCGTCGGATCTGTTGGGTCCACGGTGCGGCGCGGCGGGGAAGGTGGCAACTATTCTTGCTGTTATGGCAAACGACGAGTTCCCGCTGACCTCGGTGGGTCCCCGGCTGCGGTCGTTGCGCCAGCAGCGGGGCAGCACGCTGACCCAGCTCGCCGAGGTCACCGGCATCTCGGTCAGCACCCTCTCCCGGCTGGAGTCGGGCGGCCGCCGGCCCACCCTGGAGCTGCTGCTGCCGCTCGCCCGGGCCTTCCAGGTCTCCCTCGACGAACTTGTCGACGCGCCCGCCACGGCCGACCCGCGGGTGCACCCCCGCCCGATCGTCCAGCACGGCGTCACGTTCCTCCCGCTGACCCGCCGGCCGGGCGGTGTGCAGGCGTTCAAGCAGATCCTCCCGCCGCACACCCCGACAGGCGAGACGGAGTTGCAGACGCACGAGGGTTACGAGTGGCTCTACGTGCTCTCCGGACGCCTGCGCCTGCGGCTCGGCGTGCACGACCTGATCCTGACCCCGGGCGAGGTCGCCGAGTTCGACACCCGGCTGCCGCACCACGTCAGCAACCCCGGCCCGGGGGTCGCGGAGGCGCTCAATCTCTTCGGCCCGCAGGGCGAACGCCTGCACGTCCGGGCCCGTCCCGCCGCACACTGACCCACCCGATCCGCAGGTCGGGCGGAAGAAATCCGGCCCGTCGCCGGTTGCCGCAGGGTGTGATCACCGTACCGCTGTCTGTCCTTGACCTCGCACCGGTCGCCGCCGGCACCACCGCCGGCGCGGCCCTGCGGCACACCACCGAGCTGGCCCGGCGCACCGAGGAACTCGGCTACCACCGCTTCTGGGTGGCCGAGCACCACAACATGCCGGCGATCGCGAGTTCCGCCCCGGCCGTGCTCATCGCCCACGTCGCGGCGGCCACCTCGACCATCCGGGTCGGGTCCGGCGGGGTGATGCTGCCCAACCACGCGCCGCTGGTGGTGGCCGAGCAGTTCGGCACGCTGGAGGCACTGCACCCCGGCCGGATCGACCTCGGCATCGGCCGGGCGCCCGGCACCGACCAGCCGACCGCGCTGGCGCTGCGCCGCACCATGGCCGGGCTCTCCGCCGAGAACTTCCCGGAAGAGCTGGACGACCTGGTCAACTACTTCACCGGCGAACGGACCGGGCCGATCACCGCCACCCCCGGCCACGGCGACCGGCCGGCGATCTGGCTGCTCGGCTCCAGCGGGTTCAGCGCCCGGCTCGCCGGGCTGCTCGGCCTGCCGTTCTCCTTCGCGCACCACTTCAGCGCCGCCAACACGCTGCCCGCGCTGGCCCTCTACCGGCAGAGCTTCCGTCCCTCGCGCTGGCTGGAGCGGCCGTACGCGATGGTGGCGGTCAACGCGGTCTGTGCCGAGGACGACGAGCGGGCGGAGTGGCTCTCCGGGCCGGCCTCGCTGTCGTTCCTGCGGCTGCGTACCGGCCGGCCGGCGCCGCTGTCCAGCCCGGAGGAGGCGGCGGCGTACCCCTACACCGAGGTGGAGCGCCAGTTCGTCGCCGAGCGGCGGGCGGGGCAGGCGCTCGGCTCGCCCGAGACGGTCCGCCGGCAACTGACCGAGCTGCTGACCCGGACCGAGGCGGACGAGCTGATGCTCACCACGATGGTCTACGACATCGCCGACCGGGTGCGCTCGTACGAGCTGATCGCCGAGAAGGTCGCCGGCGGCCTGCGGCGACCGGAGTGAGCAGTGCTGCGGCGACCGGAGTGAGCAGTGCTGCGGCGACCGGAGTGAGCAGTGCCGTGCCGGCCGGAGTGAGCGGCGTCACGGCCTCCGGGAGGCGCGAAACACACTCTTCACTCCAGCGTCATCGACGCGCACCGGAACCCGCCTAATGTTTTCCCCGGTGGTGGTTCGACAAGCGCGATCGGGACGGGTCGCGTGATGTCGCGGTGTGTGCCGCACCGGCACGCGGGGAGATGAGCGACCCCGCGGGCCGGTGCGGCTTCGCGTTTCGGCGCCGCCCTCTGCGGCCGACACCGGGCAGCCTGTGCGGCTACCGCAGATAGATCGACGGGTTGGGCGGCGTGGACATGCCGTTGCCGATGAAGAAGCTCGGATGCGGCGGCTGGTTGTAGGCGGTGTTCTGCCAGGCGATCGCCACCCGATACATCGGGTCGTGCATCAAAGTGAAAATCCGGGTGCTGGTCTGCGTCGGAGTGCTGTAGATCCGCAGCGCGGAATTGTCACTCGTCCGCCAGATCACCTCCTCGCGCCAGTCGCCGAGAATGTCCGCGGAGAGCGCCGGAGTGGCCTTGGTGCCGTTGTTCGACGCCACCCCGCTGCCGGTGAGCAGCCGGGTGTCCGAGCCGGTGCCGTACTTGTCGATCCGGGTCTGGTCGAGCAGTTCCCGGACGGGGTCGCCGTCCCACCAGATCAGGAAATTCGCCGAGGAGGGCTTGCGGCCCACGTTCGCGCCGGACGGGCTGCGCAACCCGTCGGCCGCCGACGACCAGGACTCCGCCCCCGGGCTGCCGGCGTAGATGTCGCCGGAGACGCCCCGGCCGTTGTCCCCGGCCGGCGACGTCGACCAGTAGACCTGCCCGGTACGCGCGCTGGCGAACCAGGACGACGGCTTCGAGGAGTCCTCGCTGACCTTGAAGTACTCCAGCCCGGAGCGACCGGGGTCGAGGTCGCCGAGGTGGGCCGCGTCGCCGTGCCCGTGCCCGGTGTTCCAGAGCGGGGACCCGTTGTCGTTGACCGCCATCGCGCCGTAGAGGATCTCGTCCCGGCCGTCGGCGTCCACGTCGCCGATGGTCAGCGCGTGGTTTCCCTGCCCGGCGTACTGCGAGCCGGCCGAGTTGGAGTCGAAGGTCCAGCGCCGGGTGAGCGAGCCGTTGCGGAAGTCCCAGGCGACGATGACGCTCCGGGTGTAGTAGCCGCGCGCCATGACCAGCGAGGGCCGCTGCCCGTCCAGGTACGCCGTGCCGGCGAGGAACCGGTCGACCCGGTTGCCGTAGTTGTCGCCCCAGGAGGAGACGTTGCCCCGGGCCGGCTCGTAGTTGACCGTGGAGCGGACCGCACCGGTCTGCCCGTCGAACATGGTCAGGAACTCCGGCCCGGCCAGCACGTAGCCGCTGGAGTTGCGGTGGTCGGCCGAGGCGGAGCCGATCACCTGGCCGGTGCCGGAGCGGCTGCCGTCGGCCGTCTTCATCGCCACCTCGGCGCGGCCGTCGCCGTCGTAGTCGTAGACCTGGAACTGGGTGTAGTGCGCGCCGGCCCGGATGTTGCGCCCCAGGTCGATCCGCCACAGCCGGGTGCCGGTCAGGGTGTACGCGTCGACGTAGACGTTTCCGGTGTAGCCGGACTGCGAGTTGTCCTTGGCGTTGGACGGATCCCACTTGAGGACGATCTCGTACCGGCCGTCGCCGTCCAGGTCGCCGACGGAGGCGTCGTTCGCCGCGTAGCTGTACGACTCGCCGGAGGGCGTCGTGCCGCCCGGCGGCACCTGGAGCCGTACGTCGAGATAGCCGTTGCCGAACTGGAGGGCCGGTGCCGAGGCGGCCTGCTCGGTCCCGTTCACCACCGCCCGGACGGTGTAGGCCGAGCCGGCGGCGGCGCCGGAGTCGAGGTAGTTGGTGGCGCCGGTGATCGGGGTCGAGTTGACCCGCGTCGAGCCGCGGTAGAGGTTGAACGAGACGCCGGAGGTCTCGGTGCCGAGCAGCCGCCAGGAGACCAGGTTGGCGCTGCCGGAGCGGACACTGGCCAGACCCCGGTCGAGGTCCTCCATCTGCTTCGCCCCGGCCGGCGGGTTCGTCGGCGGGGTGGTCGGCGGCGGGGTGGTGACCGGTGGCGTGGTCGCCGGTGGGGTGGTCGCGGGCGGGGTCGTGGCCGGCGGGGTGCCGGTCGGTGGGCCGCCCGGCGTGGTCGGTGCCACCGAGCCGGTGCAGGTGGTGCCGTTCATCGCGAAGCTCGCCGGCACCGGGTTGCTGCCGTTCCAGGATCCGTTGAAGCCGAACGACGTGCTGGCGTTGGTGGCGAGCGAGCCGTTGTAACTGACGTTGCTGGCGGTGACCTGGCTGCCGCTCTGGCTGACGGTGGCGTTCCAGACCTGGGTGACCTGCTGCCCGGCCGCGTAGCTCCAGGTCAGCGTCCAACCGGTGACCGGGTCGCCGAGGTTGGTGAGGCTGACGCTGGCGCCGAAGCCGCCCTGCCACTGGTTGGTCACCTGGTAGTCGACCCGGCAGCCGGCGGCGGCGGCCGAGGCGACCACGGTGACGGTCCCGGTCGTGGTCAGGACGGCCGCGGCGGTGGCGGCGAGCAGGGTTCTGCGATGGCGCGAGATGCGCATGATCAACTCCGTCGAGGCGGGGCGCGGTGCCGAGCCACCTCGGCCCGGCCGTGGCGGCGGTGCCGTGCCGGCCCTGCCCGGGGCCGGCGGGGGGACCCGGACCGCGCGAGGGGTGGCCGGGAACGGAACGGTTCACCGGCGCATGAGAACGGGGTACGGCTTCCAGCGCACCTGCGATGCTAGGGCAAACGCTTTCCCGGAGACAACATCGAGCACTGCTGATTCCGGCCGCCATCGGAGATGCTGGTCGTCGACCACCAGACGGTCACTTGTCGACCACGGGCTCCCAGGTCACCCCGGTGACCAGTACCGTCGGCTCGGACTTCGTCATGTCGGGCATCTCGTCCACCCGCATCATCGCCCGCCGCCCGTGCGGAGTCTTTATGCAGACGAACGCTCCCGGGTGCACCTGATCCCAGGTCAGCGCGGGCGACCAGGCCCGGTGCCGCTGGCAGGTGGGGAAGGACCGGGAAACGCCGTCTCCCAGCACGGCGAGCTGGGTGCCCTCGCGGCCGACGACACCGCTGCCCACGAAGGTGAGTTCACTGCCGTCACCGTTCGGCCGGCCGCCGTACCCGTCGGCCGACCGCCAGCCGTACGGGCTGTCCAGTTGGGTCCCGTACGAGTCCAGTTCCAGCCGCGTGGTGCCGTTGCTGAGCACGTCGACGTCCGAATCGTCGAACGCCGGCAGACCCGGCGCACCGCCCCCGGTCGGCGGCGCCGCGCTCGCCGCCGCGCCGGTCGCCGGGGGTTCGGTCTGCGGCGCCTCGGTCGGCGGGCCGGCAACCGGGGAGCCGGTGGCCGACGGGCTGGCGCTGCTCGCAGCGATGGGCCCGGCACCGTCCCCGGGTCCTCCGGGGCGGGTCAACGCCCAGACGAGCAGCACGATCAGCAGCAGGACGAGCAGGAGCACCCCGGCGATCGTGAACGGGTGTGACCAGGCGGCGACCAGACGGCCGTCGCCCGGCCGGGGCAGCGGGCGCGCCTCGACGACCACCGGTGGGCGTTCCCGGCGCACGGCCGCGCCAGGACTCCCCGGCGGCTGCGGTGGCTGCGGACGTCCCTGCCCGTACGGCGCGACGTCGCCACCCGCCCCGCGACGCGAATCCTCCTCGGCACCACCGCCGGCCGTACGCCGCTCTTCCGGAGGGGGTCCGGAACCGTCGCCGTGGCTGGACATGTCTCCATGATGCGACGCCCGTCAACCGGCCATCGCGACGCTTTCACCATGGTCCCGGGCGGGGCTACCCGCGCCGGCCCTTCGCTACGCTCACCCGATGCGCTCGACCGACATCGAGATCCGGCCCTCCGACATCGAGATCCGGCCCATCCGGGCGGACGACCTGGCCGAGGCCGGCGAGCTGGGCCGGTTGGCCTTTGGCGGCGCCCCGTCCGACGCCCCACCGCCCCGACAGCCCCGGCCCGGCACCACCGGCTACGGCGCGTTCGATCCGGCCGGCCGGCTCGTCGGTAAGGCGATCGACCTGCACCACGAGCAGTGGTGGGCCGGCCGTCGGGTGCCCGCCGCGGACGTCGGCGGGGTGGCGGTGCTGCCGGAGGCGCGCGGCCGGGGCGTCGCCCTGGCGCTGCTCCGCGAGCTGCTCCGCGGTGCCCGGGAGCGGGGTGCCGCGATCAGCGCCCTCTATCCCACGGTGGTCGCACCGTACCGCCGCGCCGGCTGGGAGGTGGCCGGTGCCCTGCGCGCCGTCGACCTGCCGACCGTGGCGCTGCCCCGGCACCGGCCGGCACCCGGGCTGACCGTCCGCCCCGGCGGCCCCGCCGACCTCGACGCGGCGCTCGACCTCTACGAGTCGATCGTCCGGCACCGCTGCGGTCCGCTCACCCGGCGGGGCGGAGTCTTCGCGCCGGACGAGCCACCGACCGCCCTGCCGGACGGGGTGGACGGGCTCACCCTGGTCGAGCAGGAGGGGCGCCTGACCGGGTACGCGAGCTGGCAGCGCGGTCGCGGCTACGACCACACCTCGGTGCTGACCGTGCACGACGTGCTCGCCGGCACGCCGGAGGCGGCCCGGGAACTGGTCGGCGTACTGGCCGGTTGGCAGAGCGTGGCCCCGACCGTCCGGCTCTGGGCGCTCGGCCCCGGCGCGGTCGCCGCGCAGCTGCCGCTGGCCCAGGCCCGCCAGCACGAGCAGCGGATCTGGATGCACCGACCGGTCGACGTGGTCCGCGCCGTGACCGCCCGGGGTTGGCCGGCTCAGCTGCGCGGTGGCGTCGAGTTCACCCTGACCGACGAGATCGCGCCGTGGAACGCGGGCACCTGGCGGCTGGAGGTCGAGGGCGGAGCCGCCGGGCTGCACCGGCTGCCCGACAACCCGTCGGCACCGCAGCTCTCGGTACGCGGCTTCGCCCTCCTCTACACCGGCGCCGCCGGCAGCTACGCGGTGGCCGAGGCCGGGCTGCTGCACTGCCCCGCCGGCACCGACCCGAGCGGACTCGACCTGCTGGCCGCCGGTCCCCCGGCCAGCCTGCTCGACTACTTCTAGGCCCTCCGCTTCCGGGCCCTCCGGGGACTTTTGTCGAGTACGCCAAAAGTTGGTGCTTCCGCGACGAAACATCTAGACATCCAAACGTAACGATCGTAGGGTTTGCCTCGCCAGGCAGCGGCGTGCCCGGCCACCTACCGGACGTAACGGCATCGTCCCGTTGGTCGCCACGGCGCGCCGCCGAGCGGTCCGCCGTGCCCCTGACGGCGCGATGTCGGTCTGCTCACCCCTGGGAGGAAACGTGTTCCGACCAACCCGACGAGCGCGTACGCCGATTGTCGGCGCGGTTGCCACCGCGCTCGCCCTCACGGCCGTACAGCTACCGGCCGGCGGCGCCACGGCCGCGCCCCCGCCACAGGAGCCCGGAGTGACGCTGCGGGTCTTCGACCTGCAGGTGCCGCTGAACAACCTCTGCACCCTCAAGGCCGCGCAGACGCCCAACGTGGACAAGCTGATGCCGGTGGTCAACTGGACGACCGCTGCCGACTTCGGCTTCGAGAACTACTTCCTGGCACAGGCCCTGGGCAACATCACCATCTCCCAGGCCGGCAGCTACACCTTCCGGCTGATCAGCGACGACGGGTCCCGACTCCTGATCGACGACGCCGTCGTGATCGACCACGACGGGCTGCACGGGCCCGATCCGAAGGACGGCACCGTCGAGCTCGGCACCGGCTACCACTCGCTGCGGATCGACCACTTCGAGCGCGACGGCGGCCAGCAGTTGACGTTGCAGTGGCGTACCCCCGGCTCGTCGTCGTTCGTGACCGTGCCCAACTCGGTACTGAGCACCGACGCCGGTGTCGTCCGGGTGACCGCGCCGGGCAAGAAGGAGTGCGAGGCCAGCGGTGACGCGCCCGGTGACGGGCTGCCGCTGACCTCGGTACATCCCAACTACACGCTGACCAACCTGCGGCCCAGCGGGTTCGAGCCGGCGGTCACCGGCTTCGACTGGCTTCCGGACGGGCGGCTCGCGGTGCTCACCTGGGGCGGATCGCTGAACACCGCCGGCGAGGTCTGGCTGCTGGGCAACGTCACCGGCAACACCGGCCCGGCCCAGGTGACCCGGACCCGGATCGCCAGCGGCCTCCGGGAGCCGATGGGCATCAAGGTGGTCGACGGCAAGCTGTACGTGTCGGAGAAGCACCGCCTGACGGAGCTTAACGACACCAACGGCGACGGTGTGACCGACAACTACCGCACCGTGGCGACCTGGCCGTTCGGCGAGAACTTCCACGAGTTCGCCTTCGGGCTCCTCTACGCCGACGGGTTCTTCTACCTGAACCTCTCGGTGTCGATCAACTACGGTGGCGCCACCACCGACCCGCAGCCGGTCGGCAACCGCGGCACCACCATCAGGGTCAACCGGACGACCGGCGCGGTCTCCTACATCGCGGGCGGGCTGCGTACCCCGCACGGCATCGGCTGGGGACCGGAGGGCGGGCTCTTCGTCACCGACAACCAGGGCGGCTACCAGCCGGCGTCCAAGCTGCTGCACATCAAGCAGGACCGGTTCTTCAACCACTACCTCAACCCGGCCGGGCCGTTCGACAACAACCCGGTGACCCAGCCGGTCATCTGGTTCCCGCAGAACGAGATCGGCAACTCGCCGAGCACCCCGGTGATGATGACCCAGGGCGTCTTCGCCGGGCAGATGGCGATCGGCGACGTGACCTACGGCGGCCTGCAGCGGGCGTACCTGGAGAAGGTAAACGGGGAATACCAGGGCGCGCTGTTCCGGATGACCCAGGGGCTGGAGGCCGGCGTCTCCGAGGTCAGCGTCGGCCCGGACGGCGCCCTCTACACCGGCGGCCTGCACGGCGGCGGAAACTGGGGCCAGGAGGGCAAGCTCGATCACGGCCTGCAGAAGATCGCCGCGAACGGCGCCAACACCTTCGACATGCTGGCGGTGCGGGCCCGGTCGAACGGCTTCGAGATCGAGTACACCAAGCCGCTCTCCAGCGCGACCGCGACCGCGCTCGCCTCGAAATACCGGGTGAAGCAGTGGCGGTACGTCCCGACCGCCGCCTACGGCGGCCCGAAGGTGGACGAGGAGACACTCTCGGTCTCCTCGGCGACGCTCTCGGCCGACGGCAAGAAGGTCACCCTGGTCGTCAACGGGCTCAAGGCCGGCCGGGTGGTACACGTCCGCTCGCCCCGGCCGTTCAGCGCGAGCGACGGCCAGGCGCTCTGGAGCACCGAGGTCTGGTACACCCTCAACGCCATTCCCGGGCAGGTGCCACCGGTCAACCTCGCCCTGGGCCGGCCGGCCACGGCCGACAGCTCCTGCTCGGCGACCGAGGGGCCGGCGAAGGCCGTGAACGGGACCACCACCTCGGGCAACCTCGACAAGTGGTGCTCCCTGGGGTCCAACCGGTGGTTGCAGGTGGACCTCGGTTCGACCCAGAGCATCAACCGGGCGGTCGTCCAGCACGCCGGTGCCGGCGGCGAGGCCACGGCCTGGAACACCCGGGACTTCACCATCCAGGCCAGCACCAACGGCACCTCCTGGAACACCGTCGCGACCGTCACCGGCAACACCGCCAACACCACCACGCACACCTTCGCGGCGACCCAGGCCAGATACGTCCGCCTCGCCGTCACCACACCCACCAACGACGGCAGCAACGCGGCCCGGATCTACGAGTTCGAGGTCTACGGCGGCACCGCCCCGCCGTCGGCCAACCTCGCGCTCGGGCGGCCGGCGACGGCGGACAGCTCCTGTTCCGGCACCGAGGGGCCGGCGCAGGCGGTCAACGGCAGCGTGACCGGCGGCAACAGCGACAAGTGGTGCTCGGTCGGCGCCACCAGGTGGTTGCAGGTCGACCTGGGCAGCGCCCGGAGCGTGCACCGGTTCGTGGTCCGGCACGCCGGTGCCGGCGGCGAGGCCACGGCCTGGAACACCCGGGACTTCACCATCCAGGCCAGCACCAACGGCACCTCCTGGAACACCGTCGTCACCGTCACCGGCAACACCGCGAACGTCACCACGCACGACATCGCGGCCACCCAGGCCAGATACCTGCGGCTGAACGTGACCGCGCCGACCAGCACCACCGACAGCGCGGCCCGGATCTACGAGTTCGAGGTGTACGGACCGGCCGGCAGCCCCGGCCGGATCACGCTCTTCGACGGCACCAACATGGACAACTTCCAGCAGCCCAACGGGGCCAACCCGACCTGGCCGCTGGGGAACGGCGGCGTGGAGGTGCTCGGTGGCGACATCCGCAGCCGGCAGAGCTTCGGCGACTTCAAGCTGCACGTCGAGTTCTGGCTGCCGAACCTGCCGTCGGACGTCACCGGGCAGGCCCGGGCCAACAGCGGCATCTACCTCCAGGACCGGTACGAGTTGCAGGTGCTCGACTCGTACGGCGACACCACCCCGGCCAGCAACGAGTGCGGTGCCATCTACGAGAAGCTGGCACCGAGGGTGAACGCGGCGACCGCTCCGGAGACCTGGCAGACCTACGACGTGACGTTCCGGGCCGCCCGGTTCGCCGCGTCGGGGGCCAAGACGGAGAACGCCCGCGTCACCGTGGTGTGGAACGGCGTCACCGTGCACGACAACGCCGAGATCAACGGGCCGACCGGCGGCGGGGCGGCGGAGGGGCCCTCGGTGGGTCCGATCCGTCTCCAGGACCACGGCGACCCGGGCCCCAACCTCTACTACCGGAACATCTGGGTCGAGCCGCTCGGCTAACTGTTTCCGACCGCACACGGCTTCTTCCGACCGCACACGGCTGTTTCTGACCGGACCCGGTTCTGACCGGACCCGGCTGATCCCGTCGGGCCCGCTGCGCCGGGCGGCGCACCCCCGCCGCCCGGCGCAGCAGCGCCGGGCGGCGTGCGGGGCGTCGGGTCAGTTGGCGCCGGAGCTGGTCAGCATCGGGATCAGCGCCAGCCCACCGCAGCAGATCACACCGACCACGCCGAGGGTGATCAGCAGGACGCTGTAGTTCGACCACATGCCGAACCTGGTCACGTCCGTGCCCTGGCCGTCGTACACCCGGTTGCGCCAGCCGCCGAACCGGAACGAGAGCTGATGCCCGGCGTTCGGCTGCACAGCCACTTTGGTGGTGATCATCGGGATGCCGAAGAGGTCGGTGAAGCGGACGTCGTGCTCGCCCGCCGGGACCGCGATGTGGAAGGTCCCCTCGGCCATCCCGGAGACCTCGCGCCCGTCGACCCTCAGCTTGCAGGTGGAGGGGGCGGGCACCAGGTACGGCCCCCGGTTGGCCGAGACGATCAGTGCGCCCCAACCGGGCGGCAGCGCGACCGGATGCGGATGGGCGGCCAGCGCCATGCCCGGGGGTGGGACCGAGGGGTACGACATCGGAGCATCCTGGCACAACCCGACGTCGACGCTCCACCCTGGACCACCGGCCCCAGGGTGGACGGAACGGGCCGGTCACCTCCTCGACGACCTGTCCGAGCAGCGGTCGTACACAGGCCCAGGAGCTGGGCAGAGAGCCCCCGGGTGCCGGGTCCCGTCGCGATACATACTGATGTTCGTTTATGTATGTTCTCGGACGAGTCGGTTCGAAATGTGGCGTCCAGGTTCACGGTCGATTACCAAGGTGTTACCGGAACTGCCGAGACCCGCCGTCCGGAACGTGGGCCGTCCGGCTGACCGGTGACATCAGTCGCATGAGCCGGCGATGTATTCGGGCGGCGTCAGCAGAACCCGCTCCTCCATCGGTTGCGCCGGCAGGAAGGGGAAGGACATGAAAAGAGACGGGCGAGTGACCGCGGCCCCGGCGTCCCGGGCCAGAAGACGGCCCACGGTGCGGCAACCGGGCCGACGAACACGCCGAGCACGGTCGGCGGTCGTCGCGATGATCCGGACGGTCGGAGCCGGGCTGACCCTCACCCTTCTGCTCGCGTCTGCCGCGGTGCTCGCCCCACCGCCGGCGCACGCGGCCACCTGGGAGACACTCATCAACGGGGCGTCCTTCGCCGACCGCAACGCGCTCATGGCGGAGTGGAACTTCCGCTATCCCTGGGGCTCCGACCACAACGGCAGCGCCCGGATGTACGCCAGCGCCACCGACAACAGCCACGTCTACCTCTCGCCCAGCGGTCAGCTCAACATCAAGGCCACCCGCATTACCGGCAACGAGGGCAACAGCTCGGCCGACCCGCACCTGCCGATCCGCTACCACTCCGGCGCGATCCACGCCAAGGACCAGGTGCTGGTGAACGACCAGTTTCCCAACTACGAGGTGCGGGGCGAATTCCAGGCACCGTCGGCGCGTGGCACCTGGCCCGCGTTCTGGCTGACCGGCGCCAACAGTTGGCCGCCGGAGAGCGACATCCTGGAGTACAAGGGCGACGCCCGGAACTGGTTCAACACCTACGACGGGTCGTGGGAGAGCACGATCGTCGGGGTGTCGAACCCGGGCGCCTGGCACGAGTACCGGGTCTGGATCGCCAAGGTCAACGCCACCGATGTGGACATCCACTACTACCTCGACGGGCAGTGGAAGGGCCAGCACCGGGGCAGCAACTTCGTCGGCAGGCGGATGTGGCTGATCATCAACCTCCAGATGGAAGGTTCGTCCGGCTCGCCGGGACCCGGCGCGGAGACCTTCTACCGCGCCCGCAACGTGGTCATGGGCCGCACCCGCGCCTGACGCCCTCCCCCCGGGCCGGTGGGGCGCCTCCCACCGGCGCCCCATATCAAGGAGACACCATGAAGCTCTGGAAAGCACGGACGACGACACGTCTTCGCCTGCTGGTCGCGATGGCCGGTGCTGTCGCGCTCACCCTCGGCGGCCTCGCGCTGCCGCAGCCCGCGTCCGGCGCCACCACGCTGATCTACACGACGTTCAAGGGTGACGGGGCGGCGGACCAGGAGTTGTGGGTCTATCAGTCGACCAACGGCGGCACCAGCTACAGCGTCCTCCACGACACGAACTTCCGCGGCCCGACAGGGGTGCTCCGGGACCCGAGCATCCTCAAGCGTGGCAGCACGTACTACGTCGCGTACACCTGGCAGTCCTGGACGACGAACTCGACCTACTTCGCCGTCGCGCGCAGCACCGACCTGCGGAACTGGACGAACATCGCCACCGTCCCGTCGGGCATCGCCAGCACCCGGAACGTCTGGGCGCCGGAGTTCTACGTCGAGGGCAGCACAGTTCGGGTCATCGTGAGCGTCCGGCAGACGACGAACTCGAGCGGTTTCCGGCCGTACGTCTACACGGCCCAGAACGCCGACCTCACGTCGTGGAGCGGCCCGCAGCAGATGGGTGGTCTCGGCTACAACTACATCGACACCTATGTCGTGAAGTCCGGCAACACATACCACGCCTTCACCAAGAACGAGAGCACGAAGTACATCGAGCGGTGGACCAGCAACAGCCTGACCGGCGGCTGGGCCCGGCAGGGCACCCTGTGGAGCTCCGGCTACGAGGGTCCGTCGCTCGTGCGGCTGGACAACGGCCAGTACCGGATCTACGTCGACAAGTACACAAACGGCGGTATCTGGACGGCGACGAGCGCGAACCTCAGCTCCTGGACGGGCCTGAGCTCGGTGGGCTGCTCGGGCTGCCGTCACGGCACGGCCATCCCGAGGTGAGCCGACGAGTCGCAGCCGTCCGGGCGACTCGTGGACGTCCCGCGGCGCCGGTCCGGTGACCGCGAGTGGGCGCCGCCGCTCCCGCCAGCAGTGGCGGGAGCGGCGGCCTCAGACGTCGGCGGCCGGACCGGACATCCGCCTGTCACGCGTCCGATCGCCGTCCCGGGTCCGCGTCGGCGGTCTCCCGGAGCACCGCGCAGCCGCCGGCCGGCAACCGCACCGGGTCGGCGTAGTCGCCGGTGAGCAGGTCCACACCGCAGACCGGCACCGTCTGCGCCTCGGCGCTGTGGTTCAGCAGGAAGAGCCAACTCCGCTCGGCCGTGCCCCGGCGTACCGCCTCCACCCCGGCCGGTGCCGTCGGGCAGGTCGGTGCCGCACCGGCCGCCTCCGCCACCCGGGCCAGCAGGTCGCGGTACGCGTCGACGTCGAGCCGGGTGGAGAGGTACCAGGCCACGCCGTCGCCGTGGTCGTGTCTGGTCAGGGCCGGCTCCCCGTCGAGCAGCCCGCCGGCGTAGGACACCGAGGGAGTCGCTCCGGTGAGGCGCACCGTCTCGGCCCAGAGGCGGCCGGTGGTGCCGTCGGAGAGCGGCAGCCGGGTCGCCGGGTCGAGCGGATGGAACTCCTCCACCCGCACCCCGAGCACCTCGCGCAGCGCCCCGGGATAGCCGCCGGTCCGGACCCGGGCGTGTTCGTCGGCGATCCCGCTGAAGTAGCTGACCAGCAGGTGGCCGCCGGCCGCCACGTAGTCGTGGATCCGGGCGGCGTACCGGTCCGGGAGCAGGTAGAGCGCGGGCAGCACCAGCAGGGCGTACCCGAGGAGATCGTCGTCCTCGGCGACGAAGTCGACGGTGTGGCCGGCCCGGGACAGTGCCCGGTGCGCCGCCGACACCTCGGCGAGGTAGTCGAGCTGCCCGGACGGCAGCACGGTGGACTGCAACGCCCACCGGGAGGCGGCGTCCCAGGCGATCGCGACCGGGGCGCGGACCGTCCCGGCGTCCACCTCGGCCAGCCGGTCGAGCACGCGGCCGAGCGAGACCGCCTCCCGGAACGCCCGGCTGTCCGGGCCGGCGTGCGGCACCAGCGCGGAGTGGAAGACCTCGGCGCCACCCCGGGAGGCCCGCCACTGGAAGAACATCGCGCCCCGGGAGCCCCGGGCGACGTGGGCGAGGCTGTGCCGGATCATCCGGCCCGGCTCCTTGGCGTGCATCCGGCCCGGGGTGAGGATCAGGTTCGGCGCGCTCTCCATCAGCAGCCAGGCCGGGCCGCCGGAGCCGTCCACGCCCGCCGGCTCGACCGCGCCGCCCCGCCCGCCCTGACCGGCGAGCCCGATGTCCCCGGTCGCACCGACCTGGCCGGCCCGAGCGGTACGCCGGAGCCGCTCCCCGCGCCGGGCCCAGGAGCGGGCCAGGTCGGCCGCGAGGGCGGTCTGCTCCTCCGCGCCCGGCCCCGCCTCCGCCGGATAGTGGTCGATCGCCACCAGGTCCACCTCGGCCGCCCACCGCGCGTGGTCCACCGGCACCCAGCCGCCGAGGACGTGATTGGTGGTCACCGGCACGTCCGGGGTGGCGGCCCGGAGCAGGTCCCGCTGCTCGACGTACGCCCCGAGCAGCTCGTCGGAGACGAACCGGCGGAAGTCCAGCAGGTGGCCGGGATTGCCGAGGTACCGGGTGGCCCGGGGCGGCCGGATCTGCTCCCAGTCCGAGTAGTGCTGGCTCCAGAAGCTGCCGGTCCACGCCTCGGCGAGCCGGTCGAGGTCGCCGTAACGGGCCCGCAGCCAGGCCCGGAAGGCGACGGCGACGTGCTCGCAGTGGCAGGTGGTGCCGTACTCGTTGTGCACGTGCCAGAGTGCGAGCGCCGGATGGTCGCGGTAGCGGTCGGCCAGCGCCCCGGCGATTCCCCGGGCCGCCGCCCGGTAGGCCGGGGCGCTCGCGCAGTAGGTGTCCCGGCTGCCGTGGCTGAGCCGTGTCCCGTCGGCGGTGACCGGGAGCGCGTCCGGGTGCCGGAGTGAGAACCACGGTGGCGGGGACGCGGTCGGGGTCGCCAGCGCCACCCGGATGCCGCCGTCGTAGAGCAGGTCGAGGACCCGGTCCAGCCAGTCGAAGTCGTAGCGGCCGGGCTGCGGCTCCAGCCGGGACCAGGCGAAGACCCCGACGGTGACCAGGTTGACCCGGGCCCGGCGCATCAGCTCGACGTCGGCCGGCCAGACCTCCGCCGGCCACTGCTCGGGGTTGTAGTCACCGCCGTAGCAGAGCCCGGTCAGACCCTTCGGCCAACGCACCCGACCGCCCTTCCCGGCAGAGTCCGCGCCGACGCGCACCCGCCGTTGCCCTTTGTTTGGGCTCCAGCCAAAGTAGGGCGGGTGGATTCCGCTGTCAACGGCCTCACCCCCGGGCGGGCCCGAGCGACGACCGGGGAGGCCGCCCGGCGCACATATCGACTGCGGTCACGCCGTTGACAGTTTGTTGGGTTACCAAAGAAACTAACGGAGTCCATCGCGCCAGCCGGCGACCGTCGCCGGCGGCGGCGCGCAGGATCCGCGCACCAGGAGCCGAGGAGACCGCATGCCGTACCGCCCGCCCCTGGTGCCGCACGAGACCTTCGTCGCCGACCCGCCCGACCTGCCGGTCCGGGCCCCCGGCGAGCACGGGCTCTCCGCGCTGACCCGGGCCGAGGTGCTGGGCACGGACGGCCAGGGCGTGACCCTCAAGGCCGGCACCTCGGACGGTGGCTCACTCGCGGTCCGGATCAGCGCCGCGGGCGAGGGCGTGATCCGGGTACGCCTCAGCGAGGACCCCCTGGCCCGGGGCCGCGCCAGCCGGGCACTGCCCCTCGTGCACCCGCAGCCCCACCGGGCCGAGGTGAGGATCGACGGCGACCGGGTACGCGTCGACGCCGGTGCGGTCGTCGCCGACCTGAGTCTCGACCCGTGGCACCTGCGTTTCCTCGACCCGACCGGCGCGGTGCTGGTCAGCCAGAGCCGGGGCGAGCAGGACATCAGCGGGCGGCTGCGCACCCTGCCGTTCGGCCGGTCGCTTGTCGACGGCGCGGTCGTCGCGTACCACGAGAGTTTCCTGGCCCCCGGCGACGAACGGTTCGTCGGGCTCGGCGAGAAGTTCACCCCGCTGGACAAGCGCGGCCAGCGCGCCCTGATGTGGAACTACGACGCCTTCGGCAGCGAGTCGGACCGCTCGCACAAGAACGTCCCGCTCTATCTCTCCGACCGGGGCTACGGCATCCTGGTCGACAGCGGCATGCCTGTCGAGTTCGACATGTGCCAGTCCACGCACAGCTGCGTGCAGATCCTGGTGCCGGACGACCTGATCGATTACTACGTGCTCGCCGGCCCCACCCCGGAACGGATCCTCGACCGCTACGACCGGCTGACCAGCCGGCCGGCGCTGCCGCCGAAGTGGGCGTTCGGCACCTGGATCTCCTCCGGATTCTTCCGGGACAGCCAGCAGCGGGTGCTGGAACGGGCGCGGCGGATCCGGGAGCGCGGCATCCCCTGCGACGTGCTGCACCTGGACTGCTACTGGCAGGTCGCCGGGGCCTGGTCCGACCTGCGCTGGGACGCCGAGGAGTTCCCCGACCCGGCCGGCATGCTGGCGACCCTGGCCGAGCAGGGCTTCCGGGTCAGCCTCTGGATGAACCCGTACATCATGACCGGCAGCCCGCGCTACGCCGAGGCGGCCGCGGCCGGCCACTTCCTCCGCCGCGCCGACGGCTCGGTCTACGTCGCCGACACCTGGCACGGCAGTCACCCGGCCGGCGGGATCGTCGACTTCACCAACCCGGCCGCGGTCGACTGGTTCGCCGGCCTGCTCCGGCCCCTGCTGGAGCAGGGCGTCGCCGTCTTCAAGACCGACTTCGCCGAGGGGGTGCCGGCGGACGCGGTGGCACAGAACGGGATGACCGGCGTCGAACTGCACAACGTCTACACGCTGCTCTTCAACGACGTCGTCTCGGCGGTGACCCGGGAGGTCGCCGGGCACGGCACGGTCTGGGCACGCTCGTCGTACCTGGGCGGGCAGCGGCACAGCGCACAGTGGAGCGGGGACGTCAACACGACGTACCCGGCGATGGCCAGCACGCTGCGCGGCGGGCTGAGCCACGGCCTCTCCGGGGTGCCGTTCTGGAGCCACGACACCGGCGGGTTCCACGGCACGCCGACGCCGGACCTCTACGTACGCTGGACGCAGTTCGGGGCGCTCTCCCCGCTGGTCCGGCTGCACGGCACCACGAGCCGGCTGCCCTGGGAGTTTCCGGCCGAGGCCGAGCGGCTGGCGGTGGCGGCGCTGCGGCTGCGCTATCGGCTGATGCCGTACCTCTACTCCGCCGCCGTCGCGGCGGCCCGGACCGGCGCACCGATGATGCGGGCCCTGCTTGTCGACTCCCCCGACGACCCGGCCGCCTGGACGGCGGAGCTGGAATACCGACTCGGCCCGGACCTGCTGGTGGCGCCGATGACCAATCCGGAGAACCAGCGCCACCTCTACCTGCCGGCCGGGGACTGGGTGGACTTCTGGACCGGCGAGACGCACACCGGAGGCCGGCACCTCCGGGTGCGTACGCCGCTGCACCAGGTCCCGCTCTTCGTCCGGTACGGCGCGCTGATCCCGGTCATGCCCCCCGCCGACCGGGTCGGCGACGCGCCGTTCAGCGACGTCACCGTGCTGAGCTTCGGCGCCACCGACGGCGGCACGGTGGTGCACGACGTCGACGGCGACACCACGATCCGGGCCAGCCGCACCGGCGACGAGTTCCGGGTGGAGGTCGACGGCCCGCTTCCGGTCACCGGCCTGGCCCTCGCTCCCGTCGCCGGCGCCCGACTCCCCCGACGGCTGCTCCTCGGCGACACCGCCACCGCCGCGGTGCCGCTGGACGGACTACCCGCCGTGCGTGGGTGAAGATCGGGGCGGGGTGCCCAGGTGGGGGGCGCCCCGTCCCCCTGCAAGGAAGGGCCCCCGCATATCGTTTTCTGTTGTAGCGGGGGCCCTTCCTTGCACCTCAGCCCTTGACGGCGCCGATGATGACGCCCTTGACGAAGTGGCGCTGCACGAACGGATAGACCAGGACGATCGGCGAGACGGTGACCACGACCACGGCCATCTTGATGGCCAGGGTCGGGGGCATCGAGACGCCGAGCGTGCCGGCGTTGTTCGGCGACTGGCCGGCCAGGATGAAGCTCTGCAACACCCGCTGGATCGGGAACTTCGCGTTGTCGTCGATGTAGAGCAGCGCGTTGAACCAGACGTTCCAGTACCCGACCGCGTAGAAGAGCCCGACCACGGCGATCACCGCCCGGGAGAGCGGCAGCACGATCCGGGCCAGGATCCGGAACTCGCCGGCACCGTCGATGCGCGCGCTGTCCAGCAGCTCCGCCGGGATGTTCTGGAAGAAGGCCCGGATCACCACCAGGTTGAAGACGCTGATCGCGGTGGGCAGGATCAGCGCCCAGATCTGGTTCTTCAGCCCGAGGCCGGTGACCACGAGATAGCTCGGCACCATGCCGGGATAGATCAGGAAGGTGAGCAGGAAATAGAAGAGCAGCCCCCGGTGCGCCACCGAGCCGGGCCGGGACAGCCCGTACGCGGCAAGCACGGTCAGCACCAGGCTCACCGCCGTGCCGACCACCGTGATGACGGTGCTCATCCAGAGCGCCTGGGTGACCAGCCCACCGGCGAAGATCGCCCGGTACGCCGAGAGGTCCAGCTCCCTCGGCACCACCACCAGCCCGCCGGCCTCGTTGATCGTCTCCCGGGAGGCGAGGCTGGTCACCAGCACCACCCAGAGCGGGATCAGCACGGCGAGCACCACGCCGGTCAGTACGCCGCCCCGGACGACCCGGCCGGCCGCGCTCGGCGGCTCCTCCCAGGCCGGGCGGCGGTTGCGCCCACGGGCACGCCGGGGCGGAGCCGCCCGCAGGGGATTCGTCACGGTCATGATCGCGAATACACTCCCCGCTCGCCGAGTGCGTGGGCGAACCGGTTGGCGGCCAGGATCAGTACCAGCCCGACCACCGCCTTGAAGAGCCCGGCCGCCGCACCGTAGCCGTAGTTTCCGGTGGTGATGGAGTTGTAGTAGACAAAGGTGTCCAGCACCTCGGCGGCCTGCCGCCCCACCGCGTCGCGCTGCAGCATGAACTGCTCGAAGCCGACCGAGAGCGCGTCACCGAGCCGCAGGATGAGCAGCAGGACGATCACCGGCCGCAGACCGGGCAGGGTGACGTGCCAGAGCCGCCGCCACCGGCTCGCCCCGTCCACCGCCGACGCCTCGTAGAGGTTCGGGTCGATGGTGGAGAGCGCGGCGAGGAAAACGATCGTGCCCCAGCCGACGTCCTTCCAGACCGTCTCGGCGGTGACCAGCACGATGAAGGTGTCCGGGTTGGCCATGATGTTCCATGGCTCCAGCCCGGCGTCGCGCATCTCCTGGGCGAGCAGCCCCGCTCCACCGAACATCTGCACGAAGAAGGTGACCACCAGCACCCAGCTGAAGAAGTGCGGAAGATAGACGACGGTCTGCACGAACCCCCGCAGCCTCGGCGAGAGGATGTTGTGCAGCATGATCGCCAGCACGATCGGCAGCGGGAAGTAGAAGACCAACTGGAACGCGGTGATCGTCAGGGTGTTGCGCAGCGCGTCCCAGAACGCCGGGTCACCGAGGAGCGCCTCGAAGTGGGCGGTCCCGATCCACGGGCTCTGCAGGAACGCGGCCAGCGGCGTCTCCCCGGCGTACGGGTTGTAGTCCTTGAAGGCGACGACGTTGCCGAGCGTCGGCAGGTAGTGGAAGACCAGCAGCAGCAACCCGGCGGGCGCGACCATCGCCAGCAGCGGCCAGTCGCGGCGCAGCCGGGCCCGCAGCGGCGCCCGCCCGGCCGGCCGACCCCGCCGCTCCGGCCGCCCGCGTCGGGCAGGCTCGGGGCCGCGGGCCGGAGTCCCCTCCGGTCCGCCCCGGCCGTCGTCGCCGGTCCGGGCCGGCATTTCACGGGTACGGCTGCCCACGCCGGGGGCGCCGGTCTGGTCGACCCGGTCGCCGGTACCACCCGCCCGGGCCGTCCCACGGATGGTCATCGTCCGGCGTCGGCGAGCGCCTTGGCCCGGAAGTCGCGGGCCTCGTCACCACCGCCGTTCCGCCACTCCGTGATGATCGCGTCGAGGTCGCTGATCGGCCGGCGCCCGCGCAGCAGGTCGGTGATCTTGTCGTCGGTCGGCACCAGGCTCGCCTTGTAGCGGGCCGGCATCTCCAGTTTCAGTCCCGCCCACGGGTTCTTCTCCAGGTATTTCACCATCTCGTTGGAGTAGGTGAGCGCGTCGCGGACATAGTTCGGGGTCTGCGGGTAGGGCTGCACCACCGGGCTGCGCCCGCTGATGAAGAAGTACTGGTTGACGATCTCCTTGAAGCCGAGGTCGGTCTTGACCGGGCCGGTGGCGGTGCGGTTGTGGTGCTTGCCCTCCACCCCGTACTCACGCAGGACGAACTCCTGGGTCCCGAACGGCGCGGAGCACCAGTTGATCACCCGGAGCAGTTCCTCGACCCGTTCCCTGCCCAGTCCCTTCTTGACGAAGGTGTACGAGATCGGGTTGTCGTCGCCCCAGACCAGCGGGTCACCGCCGGTGGCCGAGAAGATCGGTACGGGCTGGATGTTGAAGCCGGGTGTGATCCGCTGCTGCTCGGCCTGCATCGGCTGCCAGGCGCCGGGACCGTCCTGGAAGAAGAGGATCTTGCCGCCCGCAACGAGTTGCTTGGCGTCGGCGCCCTTGCTGGCCACCAGGTCCGGGTGCACCAGGCCGGCCTGGTAGACCTTGGCCATGAACTCGACGGACTGCCGGAACTCGGCGGTCTCGTACTTGAATTCCGGAGTACCGTCCGGCTTGAGCCGCCACCCCTCGTCGGCGCCCGGGACCTTGTGGAACATCTGCACCATGGCGAAGATGTCGTTGAACGCCCAGACCCCCCTGGCCGGGTCGGTCACCTGCTTGCCGATCTCGAAGAGCTCGTCGATCGTCTTCGGGTGGCTGAGGCCGGCCGTGTCGAGCAGGTCCTTGCGGTAGAGGAGCGCCCACGGGAAGGGGCCGTCCTTGGGGCAGGGCACCGCCATCAGCCGCTCGTTCCAGAACGAGTTCCGCCACGCCCCGGCCGGGAAGGTGGCCAGCATCGGGTACGGGTCGATCCCGGCACCCTTGAGGTGGTCGGTGAGATCCTCGAAGAGCGCGGCGGTCGCGTCGGCGAACCGGGGCAGCTTGGCGACCTCCCACCCCGGTACGCAGAGCAGGTCCGGCACGTCCCTGGCGCCGAGCATCGCGCCCAGCTTCTCGGCGTAGAGGTTGCCGTCCTGGACGCTGAAGTTGACCTCGATGCCCAGCTCCGCGTTGACCGCGGCCAGGTACTGACTCTGACCCAGCCCGGGCGGAGCCGGCCCCCACGCCGGGGTCATCGCGTTGATCCGCTGGCCGCTGCTGCCGGGCTTGTCGGTGATGGCGTCCACCAGGGTGCCGGGAAACTCCGTGTAGCCGTCCGGCACCGGGCGGGTGCCGACGATGCTCGGCCTGGGGATGCCGGGCGGCAGATCCTTCTGGTGGGGCAGCAGGCCGGCGAGCTTGTCCAGGTCCTGCGCGTCACTGGTGGACGCCACCTCGCCGCCGCAGCCGGCGAGCAGGCCGCTGCCGGCGGTCGCCGCGGCGCCGAGGCCCAGCAGGCTCAGGAAGTTCCTACGGTTCGTGGCGCTGCCCGGGCCGGATGGTTCCACGGGGCGCTCCCTTCCATGTCGGCGAACGGTCTCCCCGCGAGGCGGGCCGGGCGGGAAACTCGTTCGGTCGCGGTGTGGGTATGGGGTAGAGTTAGTTAGTCTGTTGACTAAACAAAAGTAATCGACGGTGACCGGTGCCACAAGACGCCGGAACTCCGCCGCGACGGGGCGAGCGTGGCCCGGGAGGTGGCGGTGCGGCATGATGGGCGCGTCGTCGGCAACCGGAGCACACCGGTCCGGAGACCGATACGCGGGGAGCGGGGCTGATCTTGTTCACGACGCAGACCGGGCCGCAGCCGGCCGATCTCGCCGACGTACGCGCCACCAACCTCGCCGTCGTGCTGCGTTTCGTCCGCGCCCACGCCCCCTGCTCGCGCGCTGACATCGCGGCCAGCACCGGACTGAACAAGGCGACCGTCTCCAGCCTGGTCGCCGAGCTGCTCGACCGGCGCCTGATCCGGGAGACCGGCCTGGCGGAGAACCGGATCGGCCGTCCCGCCACGATGCTGGTGATCGACGGCGCCCCGTACGCGGCGATCGGCATCGAGGTGAGCATCGATGAGCTGACCGTGGTCGCCGTCGACCTCGCCGGCACCGAACTCCTCTCGTGGCGCCGGGCGTTCGACGGATCCGCCGCCTCCCCCGGTCGGGCGGTCAGCGCGATCGCGGCGCTCGCCAACCGCGCCGTCAACCGGGTCCGCAACCAGCGACGCGAGGTGCTCGGCCTGACCGTCGCGGTCCCGGGCCTGGTCGATGCCAGCGGCACCGTCCGGCTCGCCACGACGCTCGGCTGGCGCGACCTCCCCCTCGGCGCCGACCTGCGACGCGCCCTGCGGGATCCCGCCTTCGAGGTGGTGGTGGAGAACGACGCCAACCTCGCCGCGCTGGCCGAATACCGGCACGGGCCGTACGCCGGCACCGCCAACCTGGTGCACCTGACCGGCGGCGCCGGGCTCGGCGCGGGCGTGGTGGCCGACGGCCGGCTGCTGCGCGGCGGGCGCGGGTTCGCCGGCGAGCTGGGACACGTGCCGGTCGTGCCGGACGGGCCGCTCTGCCCCTGCGGCCGGCGCGGCTGCCTGGAGGTGGTGGCCGGCGTTCCGGCGCTGATCCGGCGGGCCCTGCCGGACGCCGCCGAGGACGGCCCGGTCACCGACTTCGCACCGGAGGTCGACCGGATCCGGACGAAGGCCCGCCGGGGTGACCTGCCCACCCTCGACGCGCTCGCCGAGATCGGCCGGCACCTGGGCCACGGCGCGGCGCTGCTGGCCAACCTGGTCAACCCCGAGGTCGTGCTGCTGGGTGGATACTTCGCCACCCTGGCCCCGTGGCTGCTCCCCGCCGCCGAGGCCGAACTGCTCGCCCGCACGCTGGCACCGGAGGCCGGCGGTGCCCGGCTGCTCGCCTCGGCCCTCGGCACCGGCGCCGCCGCGGCCGGCGGCGCGGCCCGGACGCTGGAGACCGTGGACGCGGGCCGGCTACCGCTGCGCCCGCCGGGCCGGAGCACCGCCCGGGACCCCGGCCCCGCCGCGCGGGTGACCCGGAAGTCCCCCGTCCGGTCCAGCGTCTCCCCTGCGGAGCGCGACCCGGACCCGACCGGCGGCGACGCGGGAACGGGCGGCGCGGACGCGGGTACGGGCGGCGCCGATGCGGACTTGACCGGCGCCGAGCCGGCCACGTTCGGTCCGAGGGCTGCCGCCGCGAAGCCGCAGCCGGCCGACGCCACCCGCTGACCAGCGCCGACATCGTCGTTCCCGGCACCTCACCAAGGCCCGACAGTTCCACGCCGTTCAATCCGTCCGGCACAACCCCTTGACCCGTACGGCGGCTGGTGGAAACCTCGAACTGCTCCTCCGTATCCAGCGGGAAAACGCTATCCACGGTGGAGCGTTCTTTTCCCGGCCGTCGAAGCGCTTCGAGCTTCCCGGGCTGGCGGCCGGGGCACCGCTGATCCATCCCCGCCTCGCAGGATTCGAAGCGCTTCGACGATCGACCACCACCACGGTTCGCGCCGCCTCCGGTTCGCGCCACCCCGGTCGGGCACCGCCGCAGCGCCAGTCGAAGATCATGGAAGGTGATCGACCATGAGCGGCACGACGCTCCGCGATCCAGACACGACGTTCCGCGACCCCGACCAGCCGCTCGACGTACGGGTCGCCGACCTGCTCGACCGGCTCACCCTGGCCGAGAAGATCGCGCTGCTGCACCAGCACCAGGCTCCGGTGCCCCGGCTCGGGCTGCCCGCCTTCCGCACCGGCACCGAGGCGCTGCACGGGCTGGCCTGGCTCGGCCCCGCCACCGTCTTTCCGCAGGCGCTGGGGCTGGGCAGCACCTGGAACCCCGAGCTGATCCGGGCCGTCGGCGACGCCGTCGGCGACGAGGTGCGGGGCCTGCACCAGAAGGACCCGACCCGGGTCGGGCTCAACGTCTGGGCCCCGGTGGTCAACCCGCTCCGCGACCCCCGGTGGGGCCGCAACGAGGAGGGCTACGCCGAGGATCCGTGGTTGACCAGTTGGCTCGGCACCGCGTACGCCCGAGGGCTGCGCGGCGACCATCCCGACTACCTGAAGACCGCGCCGACGCTGAAGCACTTCCTCGGCTACAACAACGAGACCGACCGCTGCACCACCTCCAGCAACCTGCCGCCCCGGGTGCTGCACGAATACGAGCTGCCGGCGTTCCGGGCCCCGATCGCCACCGGCGCCGCGGTGGCGGTGATGGCCTCGTACAACCTGGTCAACGGCAGGCCGGCGCACCTGAGCCCGTTGATCCGGGCCGAGCTGCGCCGGTGGACCAGCGACGAGATCCTGGTGGTCGGCGACGCCGGAGCGGTCTCCAACATCGCCGGTGCGCAGGGTTACCGGCCCGACCATCCCAGCGGCTACGCGGCCGCGCTGCGGGCCGGCGTCGACAGCTTCACCGAGGACAACGAGGACTCCGCGCCGACCGTCGAGCGGGTGACCGAGGCGCTGCGGCGCGGGCTGCTCGACGAGTCCGACGTGGACACTGCCGTCCGGCACATCCTGAGCGTCCGGTTCCGGCTCGGCGACTTCGATCCGCCGGAGCGGAACCCGTACACGGCGGTCACCGCCGACGTGATCAACTGCCCGGCACACCAGGAACTCGCCCGGGAGGCGGCCCGGCAGTCCATCGTGCTGCTGCGCAACGTGGCCCGGCCCGGCCTCGGGACGCTGCTGCCGCTGGACCCTGCGCGGATCGGCCGGCTGGCCGTACTCGGCCCGCTCGCCGACACCCTCTACGAGGACTGGTACAGCGGCACCCTGCCGTACGCGATCACCGCCCGCGACGGGCTGGCCGCCCGGTTCGCGGCGGCGCGAGCCGACTACCACTGCGGCGCCGACCGGATCGCGCTGCGTACCGCCGACGGCTACGTCCGGGCCGGTGCCGACCCCAACGGCGCCGCGCTGCGCCTGGCCCCCCTGACCTCGGGCGGCGCGGCCGGCCCGACGGAAGACGGCGGCCGGCCCGCCGGCCCGCCCGCAACGGAGGGCGGCCGGGCCGACGGCCCGCTCCCGCCCGACAGCCCGCTCCCGCCCGACGGCCCGCTCCCGCCCGACAGCCCGCTCCCGCCCGACAGCCCGCTCCCGCCCGACAGCCCGCCTCCGCCCGACAGCCCGGCTCCGCCCCTCCGCTCCGAGCGGCCGGCGTTCGACGCCGACGGCGGCCGGCCCGACGGTCCCGTTCCGCAGGGCAGCCCGGTTCCGCCGGAGGGCTGGTTCGAGGTGTTCGACTGGGGCCGGGACGTGGTGGCGCTGCGCAGCGTCGCCAACGGCCGGCATGTCGGCGCCGACGAGGCGGAGGGCCTGCTGGTCAACGACCGGCCGGGCCCGGGAGGCTGGGTGGTCCGGGAGACGTTCCGGCTGGTAGAGCGGCCCACCGGCGACCGGGTGATGCACCACCCCGCCAGCGACCGGTACGTCCGGGTAGGTCCCGACGGGCTGCTCCGGGCCGACGCGACCGACCCCGCCGACGGCACCGGCTTCACCGTCGAACCCGTCCGCGACGGTGCCGCCGAGGCAGCCGCGCTGGCCCGGGACGCCGACGTCGCGGTGGTGGTGCTCGGCAACCATCCGATGGTCTGCGGGCGGGAGACCGAGGACCGGACCGACCTGGCGCTGCCGGCCGCACAGGAGGCACTGCTCCGCGCCGTGTACGCGGCCAACCCGCACACCGTGCTGGTGGTCAGCAGCAGCTACCCGTACGCGCTGACCTGGGCCGACGAGCACGTGCCCGCGATCCTGTGGTCGGCGCACGGTGGCCAGGAGTACGGCGCCGCGCTGGCGGACGTCGTCGCCGGGGACGCCGACCCGGCCGGCCGGCTGACCCAGACCTGGTACCGCGACGCGGCCGAGCTGCCCGACCTGTTCGACTACGACGTGATAGCCACCGACACGACGTACCTCTACCATCGGGGCACCCCGCTCTACCCGTTCGGCCACGGGCTGAGCTACGCCGAGTTCACCTACTCTGACCTGCGACTCAGCGCATACGACATGGACGCCGCCGGAGAGATCGAGGTCAGCGTGCGGGTGACGAACGTCGGTTCACGGCAGGGTGACGAGGTGGTGCAGCTCTACACCCGGCAGCGGCGTTCCCGGGTGAAGCAGCCGCTGCGGCAGCTCCGCGGCTTCGCCCGGGTGAGCCTCGCCCCGGGCGACCGGACCACCGTGCGGCTGCGGCTGCGCGCCGCCGAATTCGCGCACTGGGACGTGGCCAGCGGCCGGTACGTGGTGGAGGACGCCCGGCACACCGTCGCGGTCGGCCGGTCGAGCGCAGATCTCGTACTCACCGCCACCCTGGCGGTACACGGTGAACCGGTCCGCCCCCGGGAGCCGCTCGCCGGCCCGCTCCGCGCGGTCGACCACGACGAGTACTCCGGCACCGAGCCGCTGCCGGAGGGGCCGGACGGTGCCGCCGTGGTCGCGCGGGAGGCCGGTGGCTGGATCCGGTTCTCCCGGGTCGACGTCGCCGGGATACGGGGCGTGGCCGCCCGGGCGGGCGGCAGCCGGCCGCTGCCGGAGGGTGCCCGACTCGTGCTCCGGCTGGACGATCCGGTACGGGGGCCGATCGCCGGCACGATCGCCGTCCCGCCGATCGGCGATGGCGACGGCCCGACCGGCGGCCGGGACCGGCGGCCCAGCCGCGAGGTGGCCGGCGACTGGCACGGCGAGGTGAGCGGGGTACGGGATCTGTATCTGCTCTTCGACATCGCCGGAGCCACGGTGAGCTCGCTGACCTTCCGAGCCGCGCCGGACGCCGACCCCACCGGAGGGGACGCCGACCCCACCGGAGGGGACGCCGACCCCACCGGAGTGGACGGCGACGCCGCTGGAGCGGGCGGCGACGGGCCCGGAGTGGACGGCGACGCGAGCGCGTCGGGAGACGGAGGCGCCTAGTGTCCGAATCGTCGCGTCCCACCTCGCGACCCTCGCCCTGGCCGGTGCCCGGCGGACCGGCGAAACGGGCGGACATGGTGACCATCGCCGACGTGGCGCGGCACGCCGGAGTCGCGGTCAGCACCGTCTCGTACGTCCTCAGCGGCAAGCGCGCCATCTCGGCCTCCACCCGGGAACGGGTGCTGGCCAGCGTACGCAGCCTCGGCTACCACCCGAATGCCGGTGCCCGGGCGCTGGCCAGCAAGCGGGCGAACGTCATCGCCCTGGTGCTGCCGCTGCGCTCCGGCATGCACCTGCCGGTGCTTATGCAGTTCGCCACCGCCGTGGTGACCACGGCCCGACAGTTCGACCACGACGTGCTGCTGATGACCGCGGACGAGGGCCCGGACGGGCTGCGCCGGATCGCCGCCAGCGCGATGGTCGACGGCATCGTCCTGATGGACGTCGAGATGCACGACGACCGGGTGCCGCTGCTGCGCAACCTGGAACGCCCCAGCGTGCTTATCGGTTTTCCGGCCGATCCGGCCGGACTGACCTGTGTGGACCTGGACTTCCACCGGGCCGGCGAGGCGTGTGTCGAGCACCTGGCCGGGCTCGGCCACCGCCGCGTCGCCCTGCTCGGCGCGCCTGCGGTGGTCTACGACCGGGACACCGGCTTCGCCCACCGCACCCGGGCCGGTTTCGCCGAGACGGCGCGGCGGCGCGGGATCGCGGCGACCGCCCAACCCTGCGAGGAGAGTTTCGACGCGGTCGTCCGGGAGCTGACCGGGCTGCTGGCCCGGCACCCGGACCTGACCGCGCTGGTGGTGCACAACGAGGCGGCGGTCGGGCAGGTGCTCGCCGCGCTGCCGGCGCTCGGCCGGCGGGTTCCCGACGAGATGTCGGTGGTGGCGATCTGCCCGGACGAGGTCGCCGAGCGGGCCAACCCGCCGCTCACCTCGGTGCTGATTCCGGCCGAGGAGGTGGGGCGGCAGGCGGTGGCGCTGCTGATGCGCAAGCTGGCTGACCAGTCCGTCCCGGAGGGCACCCTGCTGCCACCCCGGCTGACGATCCGGGCCAGCACCGCACCCCCGCCGGCCCGCACCGCACCCCCGCCCGTCAGCACCCCACCCCCGCCCCTCAGCACCCCACCCCCGCCCCTCAGCACCCCATCCCCGCCGATCGGCACCGAAACCCCACCGGCCGACACCCAAACCCCACCGGTCAGCGCCGAATCCCCACCGGCCGGCACCGAGACCCCACCGGCCGGAGCCTCGGCCGCAACGGCCGGTGCCGCCTCCGGCCCGGCGGCACGCGCCGGGCCACAACCTTCTTGACCGGCACCGCTTCTTGATCGACACCTGCGGGCCTGGTCCACTCGTCGTCATGGCCAACCACATAACCCCGGACGAGTTCCGGCGACACGGGCACGCGGTCGTCGACTGGATCGCCGACTACTGGTCCGGGCTGGACAGCTTGCCGGTCACCTCCGCCGACCCGCCCGGCACGGTCGCGGCGCAGCTGCCGGCCCGGCCGCCCGAGCGGGGTGAGCCGCTCGACCGGCTCCTCGCCGACCTGGACACCGTGATCACGCCCGGCCTCACCCACTGGCAGCACCCCCGGTTCTTCGGCTACTTCCCGGCGAACACCTCCGGACCGAGCGTGCTCGGCGATCTGGTCAGCGCCGGCCTCGGGGTGCAGGGCATGCTCTGGTCGACCGGACCAGCCTGCACCGAGGTCGAGACGGTGGTGCTGGACTGGCTGGCCGAACTGCTCGACCTGCCGGCCCGGTTCCGCTCCACCGGCAGCGGCGGCGGGGTCATCCAGGACTCCGCCTCCTCGGCCATCCTGATCGCCGTACTGGCCGCGCTGCACCGGGCCGGCGGCGGGCGCTGGCGGGAGCACGGGGTGGATCGGCCGTACCGGGTCTACACCTCCGGTCAGGGCCACTCGGCGATCGAGAAGGCGGTCCGGATCGCCGGCCTCGGCGACGCGGGGCTGCGTACGGTGGCGGTCGATCCACAGACCCTGGCGCTGGACCCGGCGGCGCTGCGTACCGCGATCGAGGCGGACCGGGCCGCCGGGCTGGTTCCGGCGGCGGTGGTGGCGACGATCGGCACCACCTCGACCACCGCGGTCGACCCGGTGCCCGCGATCGGCGAGCTGTGCCGGGAGTACGGGCTCTGGCTGCACGTCGACGCCGCGTACGCCGGAGCCGCCGCGATCTGCCCCGAACTGCGGCACACCCACGCCGGGCTGGAACACGCCGACTCGTACTGCTTCGACCCGCACAAGTGGCTGCTCACCGGCTTCGACTGCGACGCGTTCTGGGTCGCGGACCGGGCCGAACTGATCACGGCCCTGACCGTGCTGCCGGAGTACCTGCGCAACGCGGCGACCGAGTCGGGTGCCGTGCTCGACTACCGCGACTGGCAGGTGCCGCTGGGGCGGCGGTTCCGGGCCCTGAAACTGTGGTTCGTGCTTCGCTGGTACGGGGCGGAGGGGCTGCGCGCGCACATCCGGGACACGATCGCGCTGGCGGACGGGTTCGCCGCCCGGGTCGAGGCCGACCGGCGGTTCGAGCTGGTCGGGGCACACCCGTTCACGCTGGTCTGCTTCCGGCTCCGCTCCGCAGGCGACACGGCGGACGCGGACGCAGACGCGGTGAACGCCGAACTGCTGGCCCGGGTCAACGCGACCGGCCGGGCGTACCTGACACACACCCGGGTGGGCGGTCGCTACACGCTGCGGCTGGCGGTCGGCTCGCCGTACACCGGCCGGGAGCACGTGACGCAGACCTGGCAGTTGCTCGCCGACACCGCCACCGAGCTGAAGCGTTAGGAAGGGCCCCCGCTACAACAGAAAACGATAAGCGGGGGCCCTTCCTTACAGCTCAGGCGCGCAGGGCGGCGAGGAACCACTCGAACGTCGGCGCCTGGGGCGGGAACGGTGGCCGGTCGTTGAGCACCCCGAGCAGCTGCCAGTACCGCTCCACCCGGGGGTCGGTGAAGGTCTCCACCTGGTCGGCGAGCCGGGCCCGCTCGTCGGCCGGCATCTCCGGGTCGACGATCCGGTCCAGGATCGCCCGGCCCTCGGCGGAGTCGGGCGCGATCCCGTCCGCCACCGCCGCGCCCGCCTGCGCGAGCACGACCTGCGGGTCGTACGGTGGCGGCCCGGCCCGGCCCGCCGACTGCGCACCGGCCGCCGCCATCTGCCGGACCCGCTGCCCGAAGTCGGGGTCGGAGACGAGCTCGGCGAGTGCGAGCCAGGCGTCCACCTGCTCCGGGCTCGGATCGTCGGGCAGCTTCGCCGGCATCTGCCGCATCGCCTCGGCGATCCTCGCACCGGGCTCGTACGGGTCGATTCCGGCGAAGGTGCGCTCCACGAAGTCGTCGATCATCCGCTGCCGCTCCTCTGCGGAGAGCCGGGCCAGCTTGTTCATCACTCTCATCTCCTCGGTCGTGCTGTTCCGTCGCGCGACCGACCGCAGCACGGCCCGGCGTAGCTGGAGCGTGCGGATCTCCGTGTCCAGGGCGTCCGCGTGCGCCCGGGCGACATCGGCCAGGGTGCTCTGCCGGCTCAGGATCCGCTGCACGGTCTCGAGGTCGAGCCCGAGTTCGCGCAGCGTGCGGACCAGGTCCAGCCGGGCCACCGCCCCGGTGTCGTACAACCGGTAGCCACCCGCGGACCGTCCGGTCGGCGGAATGACGTCGATGTCCGACCAGAACCGGATGGTCCGCACCGGCAGGCCGGTACGTCGGGCGAGCTGTCCGATGGTGAACAGCTCGGTGCGGTCGTTCACGGAACGAGCATCAACCTTCCAGCCGCTGGAGACTCAAGCCCATTATTTCGCCGGCGTCGACCCCGTGCGCGCCGGCCCGGCGCGGACGACGGCGTGCCGGACCGGCGGGCCGGTGTCAGATCCAGGCGGCGGGGTTGGCAACCAGGTCCTGGACCCGGTCCGGCAGCTTGCCGTTCGCCACGTCGGCGAAGGTGACCAGTTCGAGGATCTCCCGCTCGCTGGCCCGCAGGGCGATCCAGACCTCCTGGAGTGCCCGCGCCGCGCCGGAGTAGCCGATCTCCTCCGGGCGCTGACCCCGGATGTTGGCCAGCGGGCCGTCGATCACCCGGATCACCTCGGCAAGCGAGATCTCCGCCGCCGGGCGGGCCAGCCAGTAGCCGCCCTCGGGGCCACGCTGGGCGTGCACGATGCCGCTCCGGCGCAGTTGCAGCAGGATGCTCTCCAGGAACTTCGGCGGGATGTGCTGGGCCCGGGCGATCTGCTCGGCCGTCAGCGGTGTCGGACGCCGCCCGGCCGGACCGGCCCCGGTGGGGTGGGTGCGGCCACCGGCCGACGGACCCGGCTGCGGGCCGCCGCCCTGCTCCGCCCGTGCGGCTATCTCGGCAACGGCCCGCAGCGCGTAGTCGACGCGGGCGGAGAGTCGCATGTCGTACAGGTTACCGCCACGGTCAGGCACCGATCCGGCGGAGCAGCCCTTCCTGCACGGCGCTGGCGATCTGCCGGCCGTCGACGGTGAACATCCGGCCGGTGGCGAGGCCGCGCCCGCCGGAGGCGGACGGGCTCCAGCAGTCGTAGAGGAACCAGTCGTCGGCCCGGAACGGGCGGTGGAACCAGAGCGCGTGGTCGAGGCTGGCTCCCACCACCCCGCCCGGTCCCCACACCTCGCCGTGCACCGAGAGCACCGAGTCGAGCAGGGTCAGGTCGGAGGCGAAGGTGAGCGCGCAGGCGTGCAGCAGCGGGTCGTCCGGCAGCTTGCCGTCGATGCGCATCCAGACCCGCTGGTGCGGGTCGGCGGGCCGGTCGCCGGGGCGGACCCAGCCGGGTTCGCCGACGTACCGGACGTCGATCGGGCGCGGGATCATCGCCCAGATGCCCAGCCGCTCCGGATAGCGGGCCAGCCGGTCGGTCATGGTCGGCAGCGTCTCCGGCAGCGGCACGTTCACCGGTGCCGGCGCCTGGTGGTCGAGCCCCTCCTCCTGGCGGTGGAAGGAGGCCGACATGAAGAAGATCGGCTTGTCGTGCTGGAGCGCCACCGAGCGGCGTACCGAGAACGAGCGGCCGTCCCGGACGTTCTCCACCTGGTATTCGATCGGCTCGGCCGGGTCGCCGGGCCGGACGAAGTAGCCGTGCAGGGAGTGCACGAACCGGGACGGGTCGACCGTCCGGCCGGCGGCGACCAGGGCCTGACCGGCGACCTGGCCACCGTAGACCCGTTGCGGGCCGACCGGCGGGCTCACCCCCCGGAAGGTCATCTCGTCGAGCTGGCGCAGGTCGAGCACGTCCAACAGCTGGTCGACCGCCGCCTGCCCGACGATCGCCTCGCTCGACGCGCCGGGCTGCTCGTCGGGCTCTCCGGAACTCACTGTGCGGTCCGGGCCACCGCCGTCGGGTCGACAAGCGAGCCGAGCTGGTGCACCCGCAGGGTGTTGGTGGAGCCGGGGGTGCCGGATGGGGTGCCGGCCACGATCACCACGTAGTCGCCCGGGTTGGCGTGGCTGAGCCCGATCAGCGCCTGGTCGACCTGCCGGAACATGTCATCGGTGTGCTGCACGAACGGCATCAGGAAGGTCTGCACACCCCAGGAGAGGGCGAGCTGGTCGCGGACCTCGGGCACCGGGGTGAAGGCGAGCAGCGGCAGGTCGCAGTGCAGCCGGGAGAGCCGCCGCACGGTGTCGCCGGTCTGCGAGAACGCCACGAGCGCCTTCGCGCCGATCGCCTTGGCGATCTGGGAGGCGGCGACGGTCAGCGCGCCGCCGTGGGTACGCGGGTCGTGCTGGAGCCGGGGCACGGCGATCGACCCGGCCTCGGTGGTCGTGACGATCTTGGCCATGGTGCTGACGGTGAGCACCGGATACTTGCCGACGCTGGTCTCACCGGAGAGCATCACCGCGTCCGCGCCGTCGAGCACCGCGTTGGCGACGTCGGAGGCCTCGGCGCGGGTCGGCCGGGAGTTCTCGATCATCGAGTCGAGCATCTGGGTGGCGACGATGACCGGTTTGGCGTTCTCCCGGCAGAGCTGCACGGCCCGCTTCTGCACCAGCGGCACCTGGTCGAGCGGCAGCTCGACGCCGAGGTCGCCGCGGGCCACCATGATCCCGTCGAAGGCGTTGACGATCTCCTCCAGGTGGGTCACCGCCTCCGGCTTCTCCACCTTCGCCGTCACCGGCCGGTGCACTCCGACCTCGTGCATGATGTGGTGCGCCAGCTTGATGTCCTCGGGCGAACGGACGAACGACATCGCCACCATGTCGACACCGAGCCCGAGCGCGAAGCGCAGGTCCTCGGTGTCCTTGTCCGACATCGCCGGGACGCTGACCGCGACGTTCGGCAGGGACACGCCCTTGTTGTTGGAGACCGCACCGCCCTCGGTGACCAGCACCCGGATGTCGTTGCCCCGCACCTCGCTGACCTCGACCGCGACCCGGCCGTCGTCGATCAGCAGCCGGTCACCCGGCCGCACCTCGTACGGCAGCTTGTCGTAGGTGCAGGAGACCCGCTCGCGGGTGCCGAGGATGGCGTCACCGGTGATCACCACCGAGTCGCCGGTGCGCCACTCGTGCGGCCCGTCGGCGAACCGGCCGAGCCGGATCTTCGGCCCCTGCAGGTCGGCGAGGACCGCGACGGCGCGACCGGTCGTCCGGGCGGCCTCCCGGACCAGGTGGTAGACCTGCTCGTGGTCGGCATGGCTGCCGTGGCTGAAGTTGAGCCGGGCTACGTCCATGCCCGCCTCGACGAGCCCGCGGATGCGCTCCGGTGAGGAGGTCGCGGGTCCAAGCGTGCAGACGATCTTCGCGCGGCGTGTCACGGCCATCAGGCTAGTCTCTCTCTCGGATCGGCCCGCCGGACCCTCGGGACACCGAACAGTTGGCCAACGTCACGCGGCTGGATGGTGACCGGCGGGTCGTCACACCGGGACGTTGCGGGCGGGCGTCAGCGACCGCGCGGCGCCGAGCCTACTCCCGCCGCGCCAGCCACGTTCCCCCGGCCGGGATGGTCCGGGGTCGGTCCGGGGTCGGTGCGTGGGCGGCCTGCGGCACCCGAGCAGAAGTCTACGCCGCCGGTGGTCAGTTCACCTCGACGTGATCTTGCTGTTATCGCCACGATATCGGCCGGGTCGACAGTCAGGGCTCGATGTCATTGATCAACAACTGACCGATCGACAAACTGGCCGATCAACAACTGACCGATCGACAAACTGGCCGATCGACAACTGGCCGATCGACAAACTCGACCGATCGACAAACCGACCGGAACGTCGCGAGGAGCGCCATGGCACCCAGTCCGCCCACCGACGCCGAACTCGACACCATGATCCGCGCCCGGCTGGCCAGCCTGGGCATCGACCTCGACCAGCTGCCACCCGGCACCGCCGCCGACCCGGAGACCGGATCCCCCGGGCGGGACTCCGTACTCGCCTCGCTGCGCTCCTTCGTCCGGAACACCGTGGCCGAGCTCGCGGCGTACCAGCTGCCGGCCCCCGCCGCCGGCACCGACCCGGCGCTGGCCCGGGCGCTCTCCCAGCAGGCGGCCCCGATGCTCTATCCCTCGATCAGCATGGAATGGCGACGGTGATAGGTCCCAGCTTCCCTTCCCGGACGCCCGCCGACATCGACGACGCTCGGGTGCCCGCCGGCACCGACACCTGGACGCCGGCCGGCGCCGGGGCCCGGACGCCCGCCGACGTCGCGCCCCAGGACCGGGCCGTCGAGCGCCGCGCGTTCCTGGCCCGTGCCACCGCGCTGGCCGCCGTCGGTGCGGTCGGCGCGGCCGGTGGCGCCGCCGCCCTGCCCGCGCCGGCCGGCGCCCGGCAGACACCCGCCTTCCTCCCCGGACACGGCCCCGGGCACGGCTCCGGCTCCGGACACGGCGGCTCCGGCCGGCCGAACCCCGCCCTGGACCGGCCGGAGGCCTACCGCCGGCCCCGGCCCGAGGCGCTGGCCGACCCGACCGAGCTGACCATCGCCGAGGCGGCCTGGCTGATCCGGGCCCGCCGGCTCGCCCCGGAGGAACTGGTCGAGGCGTACCTGGCCCGGATCGGGGCGTACGAGGGCGTGTACCAGGCGTTCAACCTGGTGCTCGCGGACGCCGCGCTGGCCGCCGCCCGCGCCGCCGCCCGGCGACCGCACTCCGGCGCCCTGCACGGCATCCCGCTGGCGATCAAGGACAACTACTACACCGCCGGGGTGCCGACCACCGCCAACTCCCACCTCTTCCGGGACTTCGTGCCGCCGTACGACGCGACCTCGGTCGCCCGGCTCAAGGCGGCCGGGGCGATCGTGCTCGGCAAGACCCAGATGGGACCGCTGGCCACCACCCGCGCCACCACCCCGGCCGGGGTAATCACCACCGTGAACGCCTGGACGCCGACCGACCCCGGGACCAACCCCGGCGGGTCGTCGACCGGTACCGCCACCGCGGTCGCCGGCCGGCTGGCGACCTCGGGAACCGGCACCCAGACCGGCGGCTCGATCACCGCGCCGTCGAACGCGCAGAACCTGACCGGGCTCAAGCCGACCATGGGCCGGGTCCCGCTGACCGGCATCATCCCGCTCACCTACACCCGGGACCATCCCGGCCCGCTGGCCAGGGACGCCCGGGACGCCGCGATCATGCTCACCGCGATGGCCGGCGAGGACCCGGCCGACCCGCGCAGCCAGGGCCTGCCGCCGGTCCCCAGGCTGATCGAGGCGGCCACCCCGGTCCACACCGGACGGCGGGTCAGGCTGCGCTGGCGTACCCAAATCGGCGTCCTGCCCGGCTACGCCGACGGCACGTCGGTGACCGCGTTGGCCCGGCAGGCATTCCTGGCCGAACTTGCGACGATCTCCGGCGCGACCCTGGTCGACGTGGCGCTGCCGGCCGAGTGGGGCCTGCTGACCGGTGGCAGCTTCAACAACGTCCGGCTGCCGGAGCGCAGCGAGCCGTTCATGCCCTATCTCCGGAGCGACCTGCGCGGCTTCGGGGTGTCGGTGACGAGCTGGTTGCAGGGGGCGCTGCTCGGCGGCAACGAGTTCCTGACCGGTCAGCGGGCCAAGCTGCTGCTGCTGGAGCGGGTGCTGGACGGGATCTTCGACGACTGTGACGTGGTGGTGCAGACCGGGCCGGTGCCGTTCGACATCCTCGGCCTGCCGGAGATCGCCTTCCCGATCGGCTTCACCGCGGCCGGGGTGCCGATCGGCACCATACTCGGCGGCCTGCCGTACGGGGAGGAGCGGCTGCTCTCGGTGGTGGCGGCGTACCAGGAGGTCACCGACTGGCACTGGCGCCGGCCGGCCGACCCGCCGGCACCGGCGGCGGACGCCCGGGCCGCCCGCGGCACGCTGGCGGCACCGGCACCGGACGAGTCCCGGGGCCGGCTCACCGCCGAGCAGGTTGCCGAACTGACCCAGTAGGCGCCGGATCGGGTACGCGGACGCGCGGCAGGCCCTCGGCCGGCAGGCCCGCAGCTGGCAGGCCCGCAGCTGGCAGGCCCTCGGCTTTCGTGTCGAGGGCCCGCCGGCCCGGCCCGTCCGAGGTGGGTAGGCCGGCGGAGGCCAGCAGGGCCAGCTTGTCCGCGTCGCCGGAGCCGGTGTCCGGGTGGTACACGACGAGCATGAGGCCGTCGGCTCCGCCTATACCCAGCCGTTCCCGGTTGAGCGTCAGTTCTCCGATCTGCGGGTGATTGAGCCTGATCGGCGTTCCGCGCTGCCCGCGTACCTCGTGGCGGGCCCAGAGCTGGCGGAATCGGGGACTGGCCAGGGAGAGTTCTCCGGTGAGCTCGATGAAGCGGGGATCGTCGACGTCGTTGCCGACGGCCTGTCGCAGGTTCGCGACGAAGCATTCCGTGATGTCCTGCCAGTCCGGATGCAGGGCCTGCTCGGCCGGGTCCAGGAACATGTCTCTGAGTTGATTGCCCCCGACGGCGAGGCGGGGAGAGAGCGCCCTGGCGAGACCGTTCGAGGCCAGGATGTCGAAGTACCGGCCCTCGATGAAGGCGGGCTGGAACAGGGAGTCCAGGAGCTTGAGCGCGCCGGGCGGCGGGGTCTCCCTGCGCGGTCGGGCCCTGCGCCGCCGGGGCGTCTCCGAGACCAGTCTCCGCAGATGGGCGACATGGTCGTCGTCGAGGTGGAGCACCCGGGCGATCGACTCGAGTACCTGCATGGACGGGTTGCGATCGCGGCCCCGCTCCAACCGGAGGTAGTAGTCGGCGCTGATGCCCGCGAGCATGGCCACCTCCTCGCGCCGCAGCCCGGGCACCCGCCGCACACCGACGTCGGGGATGCCCGCCTGCTCGGGTGTCACCAGCTCGCGCCGGGCACGCAGGTACGCACCGAGGGCGTTCGTCGTCCCGCTCACGACGCCAGCCCAAGGATCCGCGGGGCGGCGAGCGGGGGGCCTGTCACACCCCAGGCTGGAGGGGACTCTGGTCGAGGCGGGTAGCTGCGCATAGCGTCTCCAACGGTCCGCCCGGACCGAATATTTCGGAGGGAAACGCATGACCGTCACACTGATAACCGGGGCCAACAAGGGCCTCGGTTTCGAGACCGCAAAACAGCTCCTGGAACTGGGACACGTCGTCTACGTCGGTGCGCGTGACGCCGAGCGGGGCGAGAAGGCCGCGGCAACGCTCGGCGCGCGATTCGTGCAGCTCGACGTGACCGATGACACATCGGTGGAGAACGCGCTGGCCGCGATCGATTCGGCCGAGGGCCGGCTCGACGTGCTGGTGCACAACGCGGGCGTTCTCGGAAACGAAGCCCTCGACGGACCCACGGCGCTGCGGGTCTTCGACACCAACGCGGTGGGAATCGTCCGCGTGACGGAGGCGGCTCTTCCCCTGCTCCGCAGATCCTCGAACCCCATTGTGGTCACCGTCTCGAGCAGCGCCGGATCGTTCTGGGCGGTCAACAACCCCGACCGGCCGGAGTACCACCTGCCGCTCGCGCTCTACTCGGCGTCCAAGGCGGCGGCGACCATGCTGACGATCCTGTACGCGAAGTCCCAGCCGGGCATCAAGTTCAACGCCCTTGAACCCGGCACCACCGCCACCGACATGACCGCGGCCTTCGGAATCGGAAGGCCGCCGGCGGAGAGCGCCAGAACCGTCGTGCGGCTGGCGACTCTCGACGCGGACGGGCCGACGGGGACCTTCCGGGACGAAGCCGGGGAGTTGCCCTGGTAGAGACGGCGGACCGAAGAGGCGACCCGCGCCACACACCTTGACGTTCATCGATATGAGTCCTACCTTCGCCCCGGGAACACCGCAGCGGCGGAGGGGACGGCGGGATGCGAGCGCGCAGCTGGACGGCGACGGCGGTGGCCGTCGTACTGGTCGGTGGCGGCGGATGTGCGACGGAGCCGGCGGCGGCGACCACCACCGGGACCAGCGGCGACGGCCGGGCCATCCACCTGGACCGGTCCTACTCGCCGCAGGAGCGCGCCGTCGACCTGGTCTCCCGAATGACGCTGGCGGAGAAGGCCGCCCAGATGGTCAGCAGCCAGTCGGCGGCGCTGCCCCGGCTCGGCATCGAAGCCTACGGCTGGTGGAACGAGGCCGCGCACGGCGTCGCCCGGGAGGGCACCCTGCACAACGCCAACCCACCGATCCTGGTCAACACCACCTCCTATCCCGTCGACCTGTCGCTCGGCGCCACCTGGAACCCGGAGCTGGTCCACCGGGAGGCGACGCTGATCTCGGACGAGGCCCGCGAGGTGGTCCGGGACAACCGGCTCGACCTGAACTTCTACTCCCCCACCGTCAACCTGGCCCGGGATCCGCGCTGGGGCCGCAACGACGAGGCGTTCAGCGAGGACCCGCTGCTCACCGCCGCGCTCGCCGCCCAGTTCGTGAACGGGATGGAGGGCAAGGACCGGACCGGCCGGATGCTGCCGGAAAGCCGCGGCTACCTGAAGACCAGCACCACGCTCAAGCACTACGCCGCGAACAACAGCGAGTTCGACCGGCTGCGCGGCAGCGCCGACATGGACGACCGGACGCTGCGCGAGTACTACACCGCGCAGTTCCGGGAGATCGTCGGGCGCAGCTCACCGGCGTCCATCATGACCTCGTACAACCGGGTCAACGGGGTGCCGACCTCGGCCAGCGGCTATCTGATGGAGGAGCTGGCCCGGCAGACGTTCGGCTTCGACGGCTTCTTCACCTCCGACTGCGACTCGATCCGGGAGATCCAGCACGGCCACCGCTGGCAGCCGCCGGGCCACCCGGCCCCGCTGGACCACATCGAACGGCACGCCTGGGCCAACGCGGCCGGCGAGGACCTGAACTGCCAGCAGGGCTACCACGACGAGTGGAGCTATGCGAACACCATCCCGGCGGCCATCGCGCGGGGCATCGACACCCCGTACGGCCGCTACACCGAGGAGCACGTGGACGCCTCGCTGGTCCGGCTGCTGACCACCCGGATCCGGCTCGGCGAGTTCGACCCGCCGGGGGACGTACCGTGGGTGACCGCGGCCCGGTCCCGGGTCGCACCCGGCAGCTGGACGAACTCCGACGCCAACGGGGCCGTCACGCAGACGGCGGAGCGGCTCCGGACGGCCCGTGAGGTCGGCGCCGAGAGCATCGTGCTGCTGAAGAACCGGCCCGCACCGGTCGCCCGGACCGGTGGGGGCAGTCGTGCCGCGCTGCTGCCGCTGCGGGTCCCGGCCACCGGGGGGTACCGGGTGGCGGTGATCGGCCACTACGCCAACCCGCCCAGCATGTATCTCGGCGGCTATTCCAGCATCCAGGCCAGCGCCGGGCAGGCCAACGAGGTCAACGGATACCAGGGCCTGCGCGCGGCGATCCGGCGGATCAACCCGGCCGCCGTCGTCGACCACCTGCCCGGGATCACCCCCGGCAGCCTGGCCGAGGTGGACCCGGCCGCCGTGGCGGCCGCCGCCGGCTACGACGCGGTGATCGTGTACGCCGGCACCGACGACCGGCACTCCCGGGAGGACGTCGACCGGGCCACCCTGGCGCTGCCCGGCGCGCAGGCGTCCCTGATCAGCCAGGTGGCGGCCCGCAACCCGAACACCGTCGTCTACCTGGAGACGGCCGGGCAGGTCGACGTCGGCGGTTTCGAGGCTGCGGTGCCGGCGATCCTGTGGAGCTCGTACAACGGGCAGCGCAAGGGCGAGGCGCTCGCCGACGTGCTGCTCGGGGCGCGCAACCCGAGCGGGCACCTGCCGTTCACCTGGTACCGGGACGCGAGCCAGCTCCCGCCGATCGACGACTACCGGATCCGGGACGGTGCCGGGCACCCCGGCCGGACGTACATGTACTTCGACGGGGAGATCTCGTATCCGTTCGGCCACGGCCTCGGCTACAGCGGGTTCGGCTACTCGCGGCTGCGGGTGGACCGGCGGACCGTGGACCCGAACGGCACGGTCCGGGTCGGCGTCGACGTCACCAACACCGGTCGGGTGGCGGGCGCCGAGGTGGTCCAGCTCTACGTCTCCACGCCGGGCGCACCGGCCGCGAAGGAGCGGCCCGACAGGCGGCTTGCCGGCTTCGAGAAGATCTCGCTGCGCCCGGGGCAGACCCGGCGGGTGGAGTTCGTCGTACGCGTGGCCGACCTCGCCTTCTTCGACGAGCGCGCCGGCCGCTACGTCGTCGACTCCGGGGCGTACGCCTTCCAGGTCGGCCGCTCCAGCGCGGACGCCGACCCCCGGCTGCGCGCCGGGGTGACCGTCCGGGGTGCCCTGCGCCCGGCGCTGTCGGTGGTCACCGCCAGCGCGCCGACGCTGGTCTCCCCCGGCACCGTGCTCGCCCCGAGGCTGACGATCGCGCTGACCGACGACACCCGGTACGGCCACCGTGTCGAGGGTGCCGGCACGCCGCTGCCGCCCGGCGCGACCGTGCGGTACCGGAGCAACCGCCCGCAGGTGGTGTCGGTGGGCCGGTCGGGTGCGATCCGGGCGGTGGCCACCGGAGTCGCCACGATCACCGCGACGGTCGACTATCGGGGCGTCCGCCGGTCCACCGAGTTCGCCGTCGGGGTGCGGTAGGGCGGCACCGACGGTACGCGGCGACACAGCAAGGACATCGTTGGCTTATATAAGATACTCCTGATACTCTCCCTTCCGACCACAGCGAGAGGTCACCATGAGGGAGTGACGGTGGACATCGTCGACGAGATCAACGCCATCCACCGGAGGGTGGGCCGGGCGGAGACGCCGGCCGGCGAGGCGCGGACCGTGCTGCTGCGCCGGACCTACGACACCTCCGTGGACGACCTCTGGGACGCGGTCACCAACCCCGAGCGGCTGCCCCGGTGGTTCGCGCCGGTCAGCGGGGAGTTGAAACCCGGCGGCCGCTACCAGGTCGAGGGGAACGCGGGCGGCGAGATCATCCGCTGCGAGCCGCCCCGCCTGGTCAGGCTGACCTGGATCTTCGGCGAGCCCGTCGAGGGCGGGTTCAGCGAGGTCGAGGTGCGGCTGCACGGCGACGGCGCCGAGCGGGCCACCCTTGAGCTCGAACACGTCGCCGTCATCGACCCGGAACGGTGGACCGAGTACGGTCCGGGCGCGGTCGGCGTCGGCTGGGACCTGTCGCTGCTCGGCCTGGGCCTCCATCTGGGCGGTGACGCGATCGACGACCCGAACGCCTGGGGCGAGGCCCGGGAGGCCCGGGAGTTCATGACGCTGAGCAGCAACGCGTGGGGTGCGGCGGCGGTGGCCGGCGGCGAGCACCCGGACCCGGTCGCGGCGATGGTCGCCAACACCACCCGGTTCTACGCCCCGGACCTGCCGGCCGGCCCGAACGCACCCTGAGCCGGGCCGGCAGAAGGATCTACGGTCCGGGCCGTACCTGTTCGAAGTGGAACTCCCGGATGAAGCAGTCCCGGGGCTGTCCGACCGCGAACAGCACGCACTCCACGACCGACCGCGCGGTGAGCGGCGCGCCGAACCCGCGCGGCCCGTCGTCCTGGACGAAGTCCGGTGGGTAGAGCGAGATGATCCGGATCCCCTCGGCGCGCAGCCGGTGCGACAGGATGCCGGCGAAGCCGGCCTGGGCGTGCTTGGCCGCGTAGTACGCCGGATGCGCCTCGGAGCGGTGGTGGCCGACCTCGCCGCAGGCGGAGACCAGGTTGACGACGTCGGGCCGGTCCGAGGCGCGGAGCAGCGGCAACAGGTGCCGGGTCAGCAGGATCGTGCCGGTCGCCGCACCGGCGATGGTGCCGACGATGTCGTCGTCGGAGGCGTCGTCGAGGCCCGCACCGGGCAGGTAGGCGGCACCGTTGTTGACCAGGACGTCGATCCGGTCGGTCCGGGCGCCGAGCGCCGCCGCGAACCCGCGTACCGAATCGGGGTCGGCCAGGTCGCAGGCGAACGCCTCGGCCGTGCCGGCGCCGATCGTCTCGGCGGTCCGGGCGGCCGCCGCCGGGTCCCGGGCCGAGACCGTGACGTGCGCGCCGCGCGCGGCGAACGCCAGCGCCAGGGTACGGCCGGTGTCCCGGCCAGCACCGGTGACGACGACCCGCAGCCCGTCGAAGATCATCGGGCCAGTACACCTCCTCAACCACACGTCAGGTCAACCGTGCCGTGACGATCCGCACGAGTTACCGTCCTCGCCCGATGCGATGGCCGGACACAGCCCGGCTACGAGGCGCTGTTCCACGGGCGGCTGTTCCCGTTTCGCGGGAGTCGGGCAGATGGGGTGGGTGCCACCGCCAGGTGGGGTTGCTGTCTGGGTCGATGCCCTTGCGCCACAGGGCCGAAGGCGTCAGCCGGATCATGGTGGTCAACGCCCGGTAGGTGGCGTGTGAGGTCGTGCGGCGGCCGTCGGCGCGGGCTCCGCGGGCAGTGTTCTGCGTGCGGGGGCGGCGTTCGGTGTCGTAGCGCCGCAGCGCCGCCTGGAGGGTCGGCTCGGCGGAGAGTGCGGCGGCCAGGACGACGGCGTCCTCTATGCTCTGGCCCGCGCCTTGGCCGCGGTCGGGGCTCATCGCGTGGGCGGCGTCGCCGAGCAGTGCCACCCGGCCGTTGATGTAAGTCGGCAGCGGGTCGAGGTCGCGGATGTCGATGTGGATCACAGCGTCGGCGGGGGTGGCGTTGACGAGCGCCGGGATCGGGTCGTGCCAGTCCCGGATATGGCGAGCCACCTCGGTCTTCTCGTGTTCGTAACGAACTTCTGGCTGGTCGGCGGTGGTGATGTGGGCCCAGTAGGCGCGGGCACGGGAGAGCGGGTGGATGAGGAAGTAGGCGCCGGGGCCGAGCGTGACGCTGCCCGGTAGGCCGTCGAACGGGGCGATGCCGAGCCAGGCGGTGCGACCGAGGAACCTCGGTGGGGGCGTATCCGGCCAGAGCAGCCGTCGTGTGATGCTGCCGATGCCGTCGGCCGCGACGACCAGGTCGGCGCTCAGTTCGCCGCCGGAGTAGTCGACCGTGGCGGACGTGCCGTCCTGCCGGATGGTGGTCACCTCGGCCCCGGTGCGGACCCAGCCGTCCGGGATCGCGTCGAGCAGTACCCGGTGCAGGTCGGCGCGGTGGAAGGCGAGCAGCGCAGCCGGGTCGTCGGGACGGGCGCGTTGCAGATGGCGGCCGTCGGCGGTGCGCAGGTTGCCGGTCGCGTGGGTGGGAACGCCGGCTTGGCGTGCCTGCTCGCCGACGCCGAGTTCGTCCAGGGTGCGCAGCGCGTTGGGGGCTTGGGACATGCCGGCGCCGATCTCGCCGAGCTCACTCGCGCGTTCCAGGACCGTGGCGTGCCAGCCGATCCGGTGCAGGGCCAGCGCGGTGGCCAGGCCGCCGATGCCGGCACCGATCACAATGGCGTGGCGGGTCATGGGTCCTCCGTTTCGATGGGTGGGGCGTTGTCGAAGACCTTGGCCATCCAGGCGAAGGTCGTGTGTGCCTGGCGGACGCGCGCGGTCTTGACGTCGTCGGGGCCGAGCAGGTCGAGGCCCTGGCGGGTGATGTCGAGGAAGGAGGCGATCCCGGCGATCTGTCGCCGGACCACCGCCTGCCAGGCGTCGTCGGCCATCCGGTAGTACATGGTGCGATCTCCTGGCCTGGTGCGCCAGGTGAGGAACCCCATGCTGGTCAGCAGCCGCAGGTTCATGGTCAAAGAGGCGCGGCTGGCGCCGATGGCGGCGCTGATCTGACCGGCTGACTGCTCCGGCGGATCGCTGACCATCAGCCAGCCCAGGATCCGCCCGGCGATCGGTGGCACGCCGTCACGCGCCAGGTACATGGCTACCTGCTCGACCCATCCCAGCAACCGCTCGTCTTCAGCCACCGGCCCCCCTTTCCGTACATTTCAGTATGAGCTAAATTCCGTGTAACACAATCAGGGTGAGCCGGGAAGTCTGGTCGGCCCGCGGCTTCGGCCGCGGAGAACAAGGAGGACTTCTCCATGTCCACCACCTGGCTACTACGCAGCGGTGTCGCCGCAGGCGTCCTGATCCCGGTCGTGTTGTGGATCGACGGCGCGACCCGTCCGGGCTACAGCCTGTGGCACCACGGCGCCAGCCAACTCGGCACCGGTGACCGCGCCTGGCTACAAACGATCAACTTCCTACTCGGTGCCGTGCTGCTGGGCCTGTTCGCCATCGGCCTGCGCCGAGCACTGAACCCGGGCCACGGCGCCAGGTGGGCACCAATACTGGTGGCTACCGCCGCCGCCGGTCTCGCCGTGGCCGGGCTGGTGCCCACCGACCCAGCCCTCGGCTACCCACCGGGCCAGCCGGAAGGTCTCACCAACGCCGGACGCATCCACCAGATCGCCGGGCTCGCGCTGTTCGCCGGCCTCAGCGCAGCCGCGTTCGTCCTCGCCGGCCGCCTGCGCGAGGTCAGCCAGGGCTGGACCCGCTACCTGCGAACCTCCGGCGTACTCGTCATCATCTTCGCCTTCGCCGCCGGCATCGCCTACCGCCTCGACACGCTCGGCATCTGGCGACCCGCCCCAGCCGGCCTACTCGAACACCTCTCCCTCCTTACCGGATTCCTCTGGATCATCGCGGTGGCCGCGTGCCTGCTACGCCGCCCCGCCGGACGGCGAGGCGAGGGCCAGGTCACCGCCGCCGATACAAAGTGATCCGAGCGGCGTCGCGCCGCGGCGTCCGAGGATCGCGCCGAGGTCGAGCGGCCATGCCCGTACCGCGCACAGCGCTGCCCGAGTCGCAAAGCAGCCGAGTCAACCGCGCCATCAGGAATCGGCCGTGGCCGCATCGGATGGCACCCGCTGCGTTGGCAGAACGGGATTGAGCCGGACGGAGCCAGCGACCTTCTGCCGGTAGATCTCCTGCGTGGCGCGGTCCCAAGGGATGCACCAGCGTCCGCTGGGACCGCGGTGGTCGGGTACCTGGCCGAGGCGCAGCCAGTTGTGGACGGCGTCGGCTGGGATACCGAGCTCGGCGGCGGCCTGCTTGACTTTGACCTCGCCGTCCTGGACGGCGACGGCGCGCGGCCCGAAGATCTTGGAGGCGTCGCGGACCCGGCGACGCCTCCGGCGGTGAACGGCTTGCCGTTGCCGGTCACCAGACCGGCGACGTTGAGCATGTCGGCGAGCTCGGCGCTGGTGTGCGTGGCACCGTGGCGGCGGATCACCTCCAACGCCGCGTCCGAGGTCCGGCCGGGGCCGGGGCGAACGACGGTCAGCTCGTCGGTGGCGCCGGTGTGCCAGCGCACCCCAATCCGCATGGTCTTCGTGTCCGGCTCGGGCAGCAGCGCGACGTCGGCAACCAGCGAGCGCAGCAGAGTCCGAAGAGTACCTCGACTGACGAGCCGTGTAGGGCACAGGTTCCGATGGTCGGACGCAGCGCGGGAGGTATCGGCCGATGCCTGATGTGGGCGACACCGTTGCGATCCTCGCCCGACGCGGTGGTCGGGCGCAGCTCCAAAGTCCGGGCCGCCGGATTGCTCAACGGACAGAACGTTGCGATCCTCGCCCGACGCGGTGGTCGGGCGCAGCTTCTCGTGCTCACCATGAGCGGCGTCGCCGTCGGTGTTGCGATCCTCGCCCGACGCGGTGGTCGGGCGCAGCCGACACGTGTACCCGCTCGGTCACCGCCATCACGGCGTTGCGATCCTCGCCCGGTCCGGAGACCGGGTGCAGGGCCAGTTCCTCGACATCGGCACCGGGCTACCGACATTGTTGCGATCCTCGCCCGGTCCGGAGACCGGGTGCAGGCATCCCGCACTGCTGACGTACCGGTCCGCCAACGCTCTGTTGCGATCCTCGCCCGGTCCGGAGACCGGGTGCAGGGGGGTTCACGACCTGCGAAAGCATAGCCAGGAAGTCCGTTCCGCGATCGATAACCCATCCCTTATGCCCGATAAGGCCAGGAAGTTCGCCTCGGAACCCCACGCTGAGAGCAGCGCCACCGGCGGTTCCTAGATCAACTAACATCGACAGAACCCGTCATCGAGGGCTGACTCTTGGTGGCAGGTCCGGTACGGTCAGCGCTGGTACCGAGTGGGGCACTGGGGGCGATTACGGCGATGGCGTCTGTGGAAGAAGTCAAGGTTGGAGTGGCCAGGTTTGGCGACGAGGCTGGCAAGCAGATTGGACAGATCCGCGCTCTGACCGGTTCACTGGAGCAGACGTCGTCTATGCTGCGCACGATCACGAGCGGCACCAGCCATGCAGCCGTTGCGGATGCACTGACCCGGCTCGAACAGGCCAAGCAACGCCTGGCCGAGGCCGCCACCCTAACTCAAGGCGCCGTCGAGACCACGCGCAACTACGCTGCCACCTTCTGAGCCGAGGGGTCCACATGCCACGCGTAATCGTGCCTGTCGGGCTTTCGATGGGACCTCGCTATCGGTACGTCCGCCCTCCGGACCCACGGCCCGAGTGCTATGAAATCCACCTCGGCGACGATCTCGTCGAGCTCACTGAGGATGAGACTGCCGTCTGGGCAGCAGCCTTCATCGACGCCGACCGGCACTCCAAACTTGGCGTCAACCGCAAGTCATTGATCCGTATGCTGGAGAACGCTCCTAGGCCAGAACCGAGGGCCGCCGAGATCGTGGAAGATCTGATCAGCCGCGGCCTACTCCTGGAGTACGACCCGGAGGGCGACGTCCAGGAAGTCTTCCGCCGACACAAGCTCCTGCCACTTGGCGAAGGACTCGGCTCGACACCCGAGGAGCCCCACCTTCATCGCATCGGCCATCAGGGCAACCCCAAAGTCGCTGTGCCCATCCAGGTCTACACCCAGTGGTCTTACGCATACTTGCATCCCAACCTCTGGGAGGCATGCGTGTACTATGCGGACGAGTCGGAGGAGGCGTCGGCCGGGGAGGACGTCCTGAATCTCACTCCCGGCGAGGTGGCCCGCGACGTGGCTCTCAACCTGCCGATGATGATCGCAACCAGTTGTGCCTTTCTCGATCCCGTCGTCGCGGCATGAGATACGGCCGCAAGCAACGACGGGAACAGAAGAAGGAGCGACCGTTCGCTCGGCGACTGAAGTACGAGAGCGCCAAGGAAGGGCTCGGCAAGCTTGTCGAGTGGGGCAGCGCGGGGATCGGCATGATGCTGGGGGTAGCCGCCACCCGGCTGGGGTTACCGATCTCGCCTGCCGTCGCGACGACCGGCGGCGCCATCCTGGGCGGTCTGCTCGGGTCCCAAGGCAAGGCTTACATAGTCGCGCGTCTTGATTACCTGAGAGAAACTCGCGCCCAACGGAAGCCTCAGGCAGCAGCCGAAGCTACCACCACAGACGAGGGCGGCGACAAAGTTCCGGCAAAACCTCGCGGCGACCCGCCGAAGCCGCCTCCCAAGCCCTTCACTGTAGGGGCGTTTCGGCGTGCCGCTCGGGTGCCGCACCGCAAAATCGTCAGGGGTCGGACCGATTCAAGCAGCGTTGCGAGCCAGGTGATTTCTGGGCTGGAGAAGGCGATCGATCAGCTCGAACAAGCTGCCAAGCAGGCCCAACAGCTTGGCGTAGACGTATGGGCCAGTCACAACAGGTTATCGGCAACCCTCGCTGGCGGCCGACCCGAGGTCGTCAGGCACACCCACGACCGCCTGACCACCGCTCGACATCATGTTCAGGATTCGGTCAATCTGCTCCGCCAGGCAGCCGAGAGGCTACGCGAGTACCGCTCAGCCATCTGAGCCCTTACTTCTCGGCAACGTAGACCCCGACGCCTGGGACCCCTACCACCAGCCCTTCGGCCTTCAGAGTGAGCATGGCGTTCCGCACGACGATCGAGGAGACGCCGTAGATATCGCAGAGCTGCGATGTTGAGGGCAGTTTGTCTCCTGGCGACAGCTCACCCGACTCGATCTGTCTACGGATGCGTTCGGCGAGTTCGACCCACTTCGGGCTCGGTGGCATGGTGGTACTCCCTGGTCAGCACCACCATTTGATCACTCATCACCTGCTATCGCAAGTGATAGCTTGACTGCGATAGCTTGTTATCCTAGGCTCCGAACTGATCGGCTCCCTGGTCAGCACCCTTGGGGCTGGTTGTCCCGCACAGAGCCCGGCCGGCCTCTCTCCCGGTCGGCCGGGTGCCCCCACCTGCCCATGCACACCCGCCGGCCATCCCCATCCAGACGGGAGGCACCAATGGACCCCGCACCACCCCACCCCCGGACCGCCCGATGACCCCCCTCTCGCAGACCGGGTACGCGACCTTCGCGCGTACCCGGATGGACGAGGCGCGGCGGGCGGTGCTCGGGCACGCCGTCTGCGCGTACACCGGGGTCTGTCTCGGGTGCGGGCGGCCCGGCCCCTGCGCGACCCTGCTGGCCGCGCGCCGGACCCTGGCGCACCACACCCAGCGGACCGTCAACCAACGCCCGCACCACTACGGGCACCGCCAGCTTCCGATGATGACCGGAGACGTGCGCGCACCGGTGCCGAGTGACGAGCTGCGGGCCGCCTGCCTGGCCGTCGAGTCCGCGCTCGACCGGGCCGACCAGCACGTCGCCGGGGTCGGGCACCCGCTCCCCTCCGCCGGACTCGCCCGCTGGGAGGACGCGCTCACCGACGCCTGGTCGGCGCTGCACCTCGTGCACGGTGGCATCGCCGAGGCGCGGACGCTGCCCGGCAGCACTCCGGCGAGCGTCCGGGACGTCGTCGACGGCTTGGCGCTCGCCCGCGCGGACGCCGAGCGGGCCGGTGCCGCGGCCGGGCGGGTCCGGCGGCAGCTCGCCGCCGCCGAGGACCGGCTGCGCCGGACCAGTGTCGACCCGCCGGCCCGGGTCGCGGCCGATCGGTGGCGCACCGCCGCCGCCCGGCTCGACCTGGTCACCGCCCGGCTGGCGATCGGCGCCCGCGCCCTCGACCGGTACGCCGCCGCGCTCGCCGGCACCACCAGCCAGCTGATCCGGCCGCCGGCAACCGTGCCGCCGCACGGGCCGACGGTCGCGGCCGGGGCGCGGACGGCCGGGGCGGTGCTGCTGACCGTGCACCCGTGGAGCGGCTGGCGGGGCTTCCTGGCCCGCGCACGCCGGCAGCGTCAGATCGACCGGGAACGCGCCGACCTGCGGAGCGACCTGTGGTGAGCCGCCACACCGCCCCGAGCCGCTACACCGCCCCGCTGCGGGATCTTGCCAGCGGCCGGCCGCGTGACTACCAGCACCGGATCGACCGGTTCGACGAGCCGGACTGGCGACGCTACGGCCTGCTGGTCGAGACCGCGTTCCGGCTCGCCGTCGGGCGGCGGTTCCGGCCGGCTGGGCGGGACCGGGCGCCGGTGATCCGGTTCGTGGCGAGCGTCCGGGAGCGCTACGACCATACCGGCTACGACCTGGACCCGAGGCTGGCCGAGTCGCTGCTCTGGGCGACCCTGGCCGGCGAGCCGACCCCCGACCCGCTGCTCGCCAGGACGCACACCGCGCAGACGCTGCTGCTCATCGGCCTGCTCGACGACGAGGGCCTGTCCCGCGCCGAGCTGGACCGCTTCCTCGCCGAAGCCGAGGGAACGGCCGAAGCCGAGGACGCTGCCGAAGCCGGGGGAACCGCCGAATCCGAGGGAACCGCTGGAGCCGAAGCCGGGGGGACCGCCGAAGCCGAGGGAGGTGTGGCGGACAGCGACGCGAGCGACCCCGCAGCCGAGGTGGCGGCCGAGGAGGGCGGCTCGGCCGCTCCCGGCCCCGCGCCTACTGGTTGCTGACGACGACGTTGTCGAAGGCGGCGGCCGCGTTGTAGACGCGCACGCCCGACCTGCCGGACGCGAACGCGGTGTCGGTGACCGAGATCCTCGGTGTGGTCAGGTCGTCGACATACACCCTGATCGAGGAGCCGTTGGCCACCACGCGCAGGTGGTACCGCTGGCCGGTGGCGACCGGCAGCGGCGCCGAGCCGAGCGGCGTCCAGTTGTTGTCGGCCCGGCCGAGGATCACCCGCCCGGCCGGGGTGATCCCGGCGTAGTAGCCGCGGTAGGCGTCGGTGCCGGTCGCCACGCTGGAGGCCCGGAACACCAGCCCGGCGTCACCGCGGCCCGAGGTGACCGTGACGTCGAGGTCGTAGGTCGCGTTCGCGTGGTTGTCGTCGAGCAGCGACTTGCCGCCGTAGGAGGCGGTCGTCCGGTACTGGCCGCCGCTGACCGACCAGGCCCCGCCGTACGTCTGCCAGCCGAGCGCGTTGCCGTCGGCGAAGTTGTCCTTCACGAGCATCGTGACCCGCTGGATCGTGCCGTCGGCGTTGAAGTTCATCCTGTCGTACGCGACCTGCCGCGCGTTGCCGTCGGTCTGCGAGAGCGGCCGGCGGTGGTAGAAGATGTACCAGGTGTCGGTGCCGGGGATGTTCAGCACCGAGTTGTGCCCGGCGCCCCGCGCCACCGCCGGATCCTGGGCCAGCACCTTGTCGAGACGGGTGAAGGGGCCGGTGGGCGAGTCGGCCATCGCGTACGCCACCGAGTAGTTCGGCCCGGTCCAGCCGCCCTCCGACCACATCAGGTAATACCTGCCGTTCCGCTTGAACATCTGCGAGCCCTCGACGTACCCGCTCGGAGTGATCTCCTGGTAGGTCGTGCCGTCGGCGAAGGTGCCCAGGCTGGTCATGTCGGGGTTCAGCTTGGCGACGTTGGCGTGCCCCCAGCCGCCGTAGTAGATGTACGCCTGCCCGTCGTCGTCGATGAAGACGTCCTGGTCGATCGGCTGGGCGCCGTTGACGAACTGCGCGATCAACGGCCGCCCGATCGCGTCGGTGTAGGGTCCCTCCGGCCGGTCGGCGACAGCCACCCCGATGCCACCGAGCGCGCTGTTGCTCTGGATGTCGTTGGCCGCGAAGTACAGGTAGTACCTGCCGTTGCGGGCGATCGGGGCGGGCGCCCAGACGGCGTACCGCGCCCAGCTCACGTTGGCGGTGGTGAGGACGTTCGGGTGCCTGGTCCAGGTGACCAGGTCGGTCGAGGAGAAGGCGTCCAGATAGGTCTGTTCCGCGTACGGTCGGGAGGCGGTCGGGAAGACGTAGAAGCGGTTGCCGTAGATCGCCACGTCGGGGTCGGCGTACCACCCGGCGACGATCGGGTTGCCCGCCTCGGCGGTGGTGTAGTCGGGTAGCGCGGCGGAGGCCGGAGCTGCCGGCGCGGTGGCGGCGAGCACCCCCCCGACGGCGACGACGGCAGCGACAGCGGTGGCGGCTTTACCGAGGGTCCCTCCAGGCATCCACATTTAATAATGTTTTCTGTTTCTGCCTGATGTCGTCAAGTGTCGATTCGCGCCGCCGGTAGCCGGGTGCCGTGGACCGGGACTGTCAGACCAGGTAGTAGCCGAGGAAGGCGACCGGGGCGGCGAGGAAGCAGATCAGGAAGCCGAGCCGGGCGTACCGGGCGGGACGGCCGACGATCATCCTCGGCTTGCCCCAGACGCTGAGCACGAGATAGCCGACGAAGAAGGCCATCGTCGGCAGCCCGGCGCAGCTCCACGAGAAGACCGCGAGGGTGCCGGCGTCGAAGCCCTTGTTCCGGGTCACCTCGGCGACGGTGAGCACGATCCAGATGATCACCGTGAGCACCCCGGCACAGATCAGGTAGACCGTCGTCGCCCGGGCAAGCGGTGACATCGACGGAAAGAGCGGCGCCTGCTGCGCCATCGTCTCCGTCTGCACGATCATCACGTCGGCACCGTCGGCCGACTGCCGGGCCAACTCCAGCTCCCGCACCGGGTCCACCGGCCGGGCCGGTGGCCCCCCGGCCGCACCGGTGCCGGCCGTCGCCGCGTCGAAGGGAAGCCGCGGGCCGGGGACCGCACCGGCCCCCGCGCCGGAGGCCGGGGTCGCCGGCAGCGCGCGCCGCGCCGGACCGGCCGGCAGTTCCGGGTACGCCGCCGCGCCGCTCACCGGCTCGACCCCACTCCCCTGCTCACCGCCACCCGCAGGGGTGCCGAATCCGGTCGGCCGGTAGACGTGCCGCTGCGGACCGGGTGCGTCGGATCCGCTCGGCGGAAACGGCGGGCTCGGCGGAGACGTCGGCGAGCTCGGAGGCGGCGAGCTCGGAGGCGGCGGGCCGAGTGGTTCGGGGTGGTCCGGTCCGGCGTACTGGGCAGGGACGCTGGGCTGACCGGGTGCCCCGGGCGGCGGATAACCGCCCACCGGAGGCGGTGACGGCCAGGACGGCGGAGGCGGCGGAGGCATGGGCGGGCCGGGCTGCGGGGCGGGCGGCGGAATCGACCTGCCGATCATCTGGCCGAGCGCCGTCAACCGCTGCTGCTGCACGCCGAGCCGCTGGTCGAGCCGGTCGGCGGCGGCGGCCGTGCTGCCGCGCGCCTCGGCGAGCTGGGCGGCGCTGCGTTCACCACTGCGCCGCAGCTCGTGCAGGTGCCGGGCCAGAGCCGCGTACTCGGCAAAGCTCGCCACCTCAGCTCCCCTCCTCGTCGTCGTGCTCGTGACCGGCCCGGACAAACGGCACGATCAGGCGCACCCGCTGGTCGTGCCGGTCCACCAGCAGGGCCCGGTTCGGCCTCGGGGTGTAGGCGAGGTCGTTGACCCCGAGATACATCCCCAGCTCCCCACCGGGCACATTCAGCGCCACCAGGCAGGCGACGTCGTCCCGGTTGCCCGAACCGCCGATGTCGTCGGAGAGGCGGCGCAGCCCGCGCCACCAGCCGAGCAGGTGCACCCCGTAGGCCGGGCCCTGCCGGAGCATCGCCTGCAGGTCGTCCAGCCCGGACTTGAAGTGCTCGTCCCGGACCCCGAGGACGCCGCTGGCACCGTCCATGCCGTACCCGATCAGGAAGGTCCGGGAGGCGGGCGGCCCGTCGGCCGGCTGGGCGGCGAGCTTGCGCAGCTCGTCGCGGAGCCCGGCGGCGTCGAGCCGGTCGACCGGATGCCCCGCCCCGGTCAGCTCGGCGATCGTCGTCTCGGCGATCTCGTCGGCGACCGCGACCAGCGGGGCGACCAGGAAGCGGGCGCTGCCTGGGGCGTGCTGCCGGGCCAGGCTGACCGTGGCGGCGTGCAGCACGCTCGCCCCGACCGGGGAGGTGCCGACCACCGCCAGGTGCCGGCCCGGTGTCGCGTCCAGCGCGAACATCGCCGAGGTCAGGTCCACGTCGACGGTACGGCCGACAAGCGCCAGCGGCCGCCGTCCACCCGGGACCAGTCCCCGGTACGTCGGATCGTCCTCGACGTGCGCCGACTCGTACCCCTTGAAGACCGCCGGTGGCCGCGAGCCCGGCCTGCGGGCCTGCCACAGCTCGTGCCGCAGCTGTGCCACCTCGGCGGCGCTGGCGTGCGCGTCCGGAAACCGGACCACGGTGTTGGCGGCGGCGAGCCCGGCGGCCGGGTTGATGATCGCCGAGCCGATCGGCAGCGCCCCGGCGGCGTCGTTGAGGTGGTCCAGCACTCCGCCGCCGCCAGGCAGGGCCACCCGGAGCGGGAACTGCCCGAAGATCGAGTCGGTCTTTCCGTAGAGCGCCTCGATCCCGGTCATGCTCTGGCTCGCCAGCACCAGGTGGATGCCGTAGGACCGGCCCTTGCGGGCCAACTCCTCCAGCAGCGCCACCGCCTCCCTCGCCACCGCGTCGTTGCCGGCGAAGAGCACGTGGAACTCGTCGATCACCGCCACGATCCGGGGCAGCGGCCGGGCGCCGTCCCGGGGCAGGTCGGCCAGCTTCGTCACACCGTGCCGCTTCAGCGCCGACGCCCTGCGGTTCAGCTCGCGGCGCAGCTCGCGCAGGACGGCGACGCCGTACTCCCGGTCGGACTCGATGCCGACCGCCCGCGCGTGCGGGATCCAGGACGGGTCGCGGCCGGTCGGCACGAACTCGGTGAAGCTGACCCCCTCCTTGAAGTCGAGCAGATAGAGGGAGAGTTCGTCCGGCGAATAGCGGGCGGCGAGTCCGTAGAGGACGTCGAGCAGGAAGACGGTCTTGCCGGCACCGGTCCGGCCGCCGACCAGCCAGTGTGGGGTCTGGTCGTCGAAGGCGCAGATCACCGGCTCCCGGCCGGCGCGGCCGATCACCGCGCGCAGCCCGTTGCCGGAGGACTCCGCCCAGGGGCGGGCCGGCAGCAGGTCGGTGAACTCCAGCGTCGACTCCCGCCGGTAGATCTCGCCGAGCCGGTCGGCGAGCGCCGCGACCGCGCCGGCCGGCGGCTCGCCGTCCAGGCGTACCGGGGCGGCCAGGCCGGAGCCGTCGGAGCTGAACGGGTGGCCGGGCGGGTCGCCGATCCAGGCGTACCCCTGCGGGTCGAGCCGGACCTGCGTGGTGCCGCCCAGCGGGGCCAGGGCGGGCCCGGCGTGCCGCGGCGGATATCCGGCGGCGAGCACGCAGACCCCGGCGGTCGGGCCGGCGTGGGTGAGTGCGGCGAGCCGCCCCAGCTCCCGCCCCTGCGGCAGCGAGGCGGCGACCAGGAGCAGGAGTTCCGGCGTACCGGAGGTGGCGGCCTGCTGGGCGGCGCGGGCGTGCCGTTCGGCGGCGTCGAGGGTCGCGGAGATCTCCGCCTCGGTGGTGGCCGGCGGCGGTATCGCCCCGGCCTCGATCAGCACCCGCAGCGGCAGGAAGGTGGCGCCGAGCGCCGCGCTGTCCAGGGCGGCGACCCGGACCGCGCCGGGCGGCGCGGCGGCGAGCAGCCGGACCACCAGGGTACGCAGCAGCGCCGCGACCCGCCCGTCCCGGGCGTCGGCGTCGATCGCCAGGTGGGTGCCGCCGCTCAGCGGTACGACCGCCGGAAAGTCCCCGTCCACCGTGGTCGCCACGCCGAGCCGCATCGGCAGCGGGCCGGCGAAGAACCGGGCCGGCTCCGGCTCACGGCTGACCGCCTCGCCGACCCGGCGCAGCCGGGCCACGATGTCGCCGGTCTCGCCGGTGTCGGCCGGCGGCCGGAGTTGGGCCAGCGCGTGCCGGGCCGCGTCCAGGTGTGCCCGGGCCTGCCGGTGGGCGGCCACCGCCCGCCCGAATGTGGCTGCGAGTCCCACCCTGCCCCCAAGCGTCGGTACGCGTAGTCACCGGAACACTAACCGAAGCCGGCACCGGAACGAACCAGCCCGCCCCCGCGTCAGCGTGCCAGCCGCTGAGCGGCGCTCGCCGGGTTGAGTGTGTCGCGTCGCCCGCGTCGCCCGCGTCGCCCGCGTCGCCCGCGTCGCCCGCGTCGCCCGCGTCGGTCGCGTCGGTCGCGTCGGTCGCGTCGGTCGCGTCGGTCGCGTCGGTCGCGTCGGTCGCGTCGGTCGCGTCGGTCGATTGTGTCGGGAAGGCGGTGTTGACGGATTGGCGGCAGCCCGCCCGGTCGGTGACGGCCAAGGTCGTCCGCCGTGCGCCGTTCCTTCCCCCTCCCTCACCCACCCCGCCGCGCCGAGATCTCGCCGCGCCGGCCCGAGCGGTCCATCCCCGCCGACGACGCCGACGAGTTGACCTGGCTGCTCTTCCGGCAGGCGGACGTGCTCACCGGCACGCAGGCCCGCGATCATCTCGGCGCCTCCGCGCTCCGGCACCGGGTACGCAGCGGCCGCTGGCGACAGGTGCACCGCAACGTCTACGTCACCCACAGCGGCCCGGTCGACGCCGAACAGCGCCTGTGGATCGCCGTGCTCGGCTGCGGGAAGGGCTCGGTGCTGGCCGGCCTGACGGCGGCGCTCAGGTGTGGCCTGCGGGGAGTACGCAGCGACAGCATCCACATCCTCCGGCCGGGTCGGCTGCGCAGCATCACGCCGCCGACCGGCGTGCTCGTCCGGCGTACCGAGACGTTGGGCGGAGACGACGTGAACGGGCGAGGGTTGCCGCCGCACACCACAAACGCCAGATCACTGGTTGACGCCGCCGCCTGGGCACGCAGCGACGACGAGGCGCGGATGCTGATCGCGGCCGGCTTCCAGCAGCGGCTGGTCGGCGCGGACGACATCCACCAGGTGGTCTACCGGCTACCGACGCTGCGGCGCCGCGCGCTCATCCTCAGCACCGCGAACGACGCCCGGGGCGGGTCGGAGTCACTGCCGGAGCTGCGCTATCTGCGAGCGGCGCGCCAAGCCGGGCTCCCGGAGCCGAGCCGTCAGCACCGGCGCCGCGACTCGGCGGGCAGGGTGCGCTATCTCGACGTCTACTACGAGCAGTGGGGCGTACACGTAGAGATCGACGGCGGCCAGCATCTGGACGTACGCCGGCAGTGGGCGGACATGAAGAGGCAGAACGAGGTGTGGATCGCCGGCGACCGCATACTCCGCTTCCCCTCCTGGCTCGTCCGCGACCACCCCCACAAGGTCATCACCCAAGTCCGCCAAGCCCTCCTAACCGCCGGCTGGCGCCCCTGACATACGTCAAGATCGCAGATCTTGGAAGCGGAGGGTCATGATAGCGACCATCTCGTTCCAAGATCTGCGATCTTGACTTGTAGAGCGTCAGGCTAGTGCGGGGATCGGGGCGCGGCGCGGCGGGGCGCGGCGGGTGGGAGTGGGCGGGGGTGGGGTCGGGTTGAGGGATGGCGGGGCGGGGTTGGCGGGGTGGGAGGATGTTTCACGACAGCGGACTGTCGCTGCGCTGCGCGCAGATCGGCCGGGTACCGTGCGGACTGGCCCCCGCCTGGGACCGCGACCGCCTGTCGGCGGAGACGATCGCCCTGCTCCGCGACCACCGCGACCTGGTACGCGAGCTCCTGGTCTCGGCGGTGCTGCCGTTCGAGGAGGCGCCGGACCTGCTGATGGGGCTGGCCACCGGCGACCGGCACGAGACGCAGGCGGTTCTGGCCACCTGACCCCCGGTCTCCGGGCGAGCCCGCGCCCCACCTCCGGGGGCCGATGGGTCGCGGCTACCTCGGGGTAACCTGGATCGCCGGGCGGGGATCGTCCGGACCGGGCGGCCGGGCGAAGCTGAGCAGTGTGTCCGGACCGTCGACGGTCAGCGTGACGGCGCTGCCGTCGGCGAGCAGCCGGCCCCGGCCGGTGAGGTGGACGCCGTTGAGTCGGACCCGTTCCGTGCCGACCGGCCCGTCGAGGATGACGTTCACGCTTCCGTCCGGGCCGGCGGTGAAGTGCGCCCCCTCGGTCTCGGCCCGGGTCCAGGGGCGGGTGTCGTAGACCGCCGCGCCGTTGCGGTCGAGCCACCGGCCGAAGCCGGCCAGCCGGCTGAGCTGCTCCGGCGGCATGGTCCCCTCGCCACCGGCGGGTCCGACGTTGAGCAGCAGGTTTCCGTTCTTGGCCAGGGCGTCGACGAAGTCGGGCAGCAGGGTGCCGGTGAAGGAGGCGTAGTCGGCGTCGGTCTCGTTGCGGTTGAAGCCGTACGAGTTGCCGATGGCCCTGGTCATCTCCCACTTCTTCGCCTGCACGGTGTCGTATTTCGTGTATTCGGGAGTGGTGAAGTCGCTGTGCGGCACGGTCGGCGGCTTGACGTTCTCGACGAAGTCGGGGTCGTCGCCGATCGCCCACGTCATCACCTGGTCGAAGCCGGCCCGGCCGCGTCGGGTCCCCAGGAGCCAGCGCCAGAGCGAGTCGGTCTGCCAGCGGTCGTTCACCACACCGTCGGGCACGGTGTGGTAGTAGTCGGCGAAGAGGCTGAACAGCCGATCCTCCCCGGTCGGCCAGGAGATGTCGTTCCAGAGCAGGTCGGGCCGGTAGCGCCTGATCAGTTCGCGGAGTTGCGCGTCGGCGTAGTCGGCGTAGCCGTCGCCGTAGCGGGCGTAGGTGTAGTCGCCGAGCGTGCGCACCACCTCGTGCTGGAAGGTCCAGTCCACGCCGCCGGAGTAGTAGATGCCGAAGCGCATACCCTGGGCGCGTACGGCGGCGGCGAGTTCTCCGACGATGTCACGCTCGCTGTGCCAGCCGGGACGGTGCGGGTTGACCACCTCGGTCGGCCAGAGCGGGTACCCGTCGTGGTACTTGGCGACCAGTACGACGTACCGGGCTCCGGAGTCGCGGAACGTCCTGGCCCAGGCGTGCGGGTCCCACCGCGTCAGTCCCGCATCGAAGATCGTCTTGAACTCCTCGTACGCCAGGTCTCCGTAGGTCGCCCGGTGGTAGTCGGCGGTCGGCGTCCCCGGAACCCGCATCGCGTTGTGGTAGTCCTCCGCGTACGGGTGCACCAGCATCGCCCGGTCGTAGTCGGTGCGCAGCACCTCGGCGAAGGTGCCGGTCGGGGCGAAACCCGGCACCGAGAACAGTCCCCAGTGGACGAAGATCCCGAACTTGGCGTCCGAGAACCAGTCGGGGACCGGGTGCGCGTTCAGGGAGTCCCGGGTCGCCTCGTACGGGCCATCGGTGGTCATCCGCGCCTTCCGGTCGTCCCGCCAGGCGTAGATCTTCGCCGCGATCGGTGGCGTGGCCACCAGCACCGCCAGCACGACCAGCACTACCAGCAGTTTCCTGCGATGTCGGCGGATGAAGCCTCGCACGACGCACCTCCCCAGGTAGCAATACAAACGTATGGCCAAGCATGCTGCACCGACACGGGGTTTGCAAGTCGAGCGTATTGCGACCAGAATCGGGCCATGCCGAGGAAGGTCGACCACGAGCAGCGCCGCCGCCGGATAGCCGAGGCGGTGTGGGTGATCGTCGCGCTGCGCGGTCTGGCGGCCGTCAGCCTGCGCGACGTCGCCGCCGAGGCGGGCATCTCACTCGGGCAGGTGCAGCACTACTTCAAGACCAAGGACCAGGTCCTCCGGTACGCCGGCCAACGCCTCGTCGAGCTGGCCGGCGAGGAACTGCGGCGCAGCCTGGCGGCCCGGCCCGAGCCACCGTCCCCGCGCGGCACCATCCGGGCGGTCGCCGAGCAGACCGTGCCGGCGACCCCGGAGCGCCGGGCCGGCGCCGCGGTCTGGTACGCCTTCGTCACCCGGGCGGTCACCGCACCGGAACCCGCCGCGCTGATCCGGGACGCCTGGGCCGGCACCCATGCCCTGATCACCGAGGCGTTGCGTGCGGCGCAGCGGGCCGGGCAGCTCGACCACCGGCTCGACCCGGCGCTGTCGGCCGCGACCCTGCAGACCGTCATCGACGGCCTCGTGCCGCAGGTGCTGGTCGGGCACCGCACCCCCGCCGAGGCGCTCTCCGTGGTCGACCACCACCTCGACCTGGTCTTCTCCACACCCACCTGATCTCTCCCCGTCCGGGAGAGCGGCGTGCGGTAGCGTCGGGGCCGTGGCGGCGCGGGACTGGCACGACTGGCACAGGGCGTACGCGGAGCCGGCCTCGTTCCTGAGCCGCCGGCTGGCCGTGGTGCAGGATCGGATCCGCGAGTTTCTCGACCGGGCCGCGCCCGGGCCGTTGCGGGTGGTCAGCCTCTGTGCCGGCCAGGGGCGGGACCTGCTGGAGACACTCGGCACGCACCCCCGCCGGACGGACGTGACCGCAAGACTGGTCGAGCTGGACCCGCGCAACGCGGCGGTGGCCGCCGACACCGCCCGTGCGGCCGGACTGGACGGCGTCGAGGTGGCGATCGGGGATGCCGCACTCGTCGACCGGTACGCCGACCTGGTCCCGGCCGACCTCGTCCTGGTCTGCGGCGTCTTCGGCAACATCGGCGACGACGACGTACGCCGCACCGTCGGATACTGCGCCCAGCTCTGCGCCACGGGCGGCACGGTGGTGTGGACCCGGCACCGCGACGAACCCGACCTGGTGCCCCGGATCTGCGACTGGTTCGCCGCCGAAGGGTTCACGCTGAGCTGGATCTCCGACAAGGCCGCCGGCTTCGGGGTCGGTGTGCACCGGTTCGCCGGACCGCCCCGGCCGCTCGACCGGGGCGCCCGGATGTTCACCTTCGTCGCCGACCCGCCACCCCGACCCCGGGCATAGCCCGCGGGGCGGGTCGGGTCAGCCGGTGCGGGTCGGGACCGCCAGCGGCTGTGCGGAGGGCGCCACCGGAGCCGGTAGCTGGCTGGCACCGCCGAGGTAGCGGTGGATCGCGGCCGCGGCGGCCCGGCCCTCGGCGATCGCCCAGACGATCAGCGAGGCCCCCCGGTGCATGTCACCGGCGACGAAGACGCCGGGGGTGCCGGCCTGCCACTCGGGGTCGGCGTCGATCGCGCCGCGCCGGTTGCGGGTCACGCCGAGCTGGTCGAGCAGCGGCTGCTCCTCGGTCCCCTCGAAGCCGATCGCCAGCAGCACCAGGTCGGCCGGAAGCTCGCGTTCGGTGCCGGGGACCGTGGTCAGGATCCGCTGGCCGTCCCGCTTCTCGACGGTCACCTCGGCGATCCGGACCGCGCGGACCTGGCCGGTGCCGTCGTCGACGAACTCCTGCACCGCGACCGCGAAGACCCGCTCGCCGCCCTCCTCGTGTGCCGGGTACTCGCGCAGCACCCACGGCCAGGTCGGCCACGGGTCGCGGGCCTCGTCGCGCTCGTGCGGCGGTCGTGGGTAGAGGTCGAGCTGGTGTACGCCGGCCGCGCCCTGCCGGTGCGCCACCCCGAGGCAGTCGGCGGCGGTGTCGCCGCCACCGATGATCACCACGTGCTTCCCGGCGGCGTCGATCGGGGTCGACGACTCGCGACCGTTCACCACCCGGTTCGCCGCCACCAGGTGCCGCATGGCCTGGTGCACGCCGCGCAGCGACCGGCCCGGCGTCGCCGGGGTGTCCCGGCCGGCGAGCGCGCCGCAGGCCAGCAGCACGGCGTCGTGCTCGGCCCGGAGCTGCTCGGCGGTGACGTCGACCCCGACGTTCACCCCGGCCCGGAACCGGACGCCCTCGGCGGCGAGCTGGTCGAGTCGCCGGTCGATGTGCTCCTTCTCCAGCTTGAAGTCGGGGATGCCGTAGCGGAGCAGGCCGCCGATCGCGTCGTCCCGCTCGTACACCGTCACCGCGTGCCCCGCCCGGGCGAGCTGCTGCGCGGCGGCGAGCCCGGCCGGGCCGGAGCCGACCACCGCGACGGAGCGGCCGGAGGGTGCCGGCACGGTCTGCGGAGCCACCAGCTCCAGGTCGAAGGCCCGGTTGATGATCTCGACCTCGACCTGCTTGATCGTGACCGGCGCACCGCCGTTGATCCCGAGTACGCAGGCCGCCTCGCAGGGCGCCGGGCAGAGCCGCCCGGTGAACTCCGGGAAGTTGTTGGTGGCGTGCAGCGACTCGATCGCGGTCGCCCAGTTGCCGGTCCGGACCAGGTCGTTCCAGTCCGGGATGCGGTTGCCCAGCGGGCAGCCGTCGTGGCAGAACGGGATGCCGCAGTCCATGCACCGGGTCGCCTGGTCGCGGATCAGCGCGTCGCCGGCCGAGGGGTAGACCTCCCGCCAGTCGGTGATCCGCACCGGCACCGGGCGGCGGGCCGGCAGCTTCCGGTCGTGCTTGAGGAATCCGCTCGGGTCAGGCACGGGCCACCTCCTGGGACGGGCGCGAGCCGGGTGCGACCGGACGGGCCGGGGAGACGGGCTCGGCCCGGCCGGCCGGCGAGGGGCCGGCGGCGGGCGGTGCCGCCTCGGCGGGCTGGGCGGACTCGGCGGGCTGGGCGGACTCGGCGGGCTGGGCGGACTCGGCCGGCTGGGCCGGTGCGGCGGCGGCCGGTGCGGCGAGGGCGCCCATCACCGCCTCGTCCACGTCCCGCCCCTCGGCCTGTGCGGTCCGCATGATCTCCATGACCCGGCGGTAGTCCCGGGGCACCACGGCGGTGAACTCCTGCACCGCCTCGGGCCAGCGCTTGAGCAGCCCCTCCGCCACCGACGAGTCGGTCTCGGCGAAGTGCCGCTGCACCAGGTCGTAGAGGGTGACCCGCTCGTCGTCGGTGAGCGGGGCCAGGTCGACCAGCTCCGGGTTGACCCGGCGCCGGTCGAGCTGCCAGACGAAGGCGAGACCGCCGGACATGCCGGCGGCGAAGTTCCGGCCGGTGCCGCCGAGCACCACCACGATGCCGCCGGTCATGTACTCGCAGCCGTGGTCGCCCACCCCCTCGACCACGGCGACCGCGCCGGAGTTGCGGACCGCGAACCGCTCGCCGACCCGGCCGCGCAGGAAGAGCTCACCGCCGGTGGCGCCGTACAGGATGGTGTTGCCGGCGATGATCTGGTCCTCGGCCCGGCCGTTCGGGCCGGGTGGCGAGTCGAGCCCGCCGGCGAAGGGCGCGTCCGGGTGCGGGCGGACCACGATCCGGCCGCCGGAGAGTCCCTTGCCGACGTAGTCGTTGGCGTCGCCGGCCAGCCGCAGCGTCACGCCGCTGGGCAGGAAGGCGCCGAACGACTGGCCGGCGGTGCCGGTGAGGTCGAACTCGACGGTGTCGGCGGGCAGGCCGGCACCGCCGAACCGCCGGGTGACCGCGCCGCCGAGCATCGCGCCGACGCTGCGGTGCTCGTTGCGGACCGCGACCTGGGCCCGGACCCGGGGCGGCTGCTCGGTCCCGGCGGCGCCGAGGACCGGCTCGGCGAGGGCGAGCAGGTCGTTGTCGAGCGAGCGGTCCAGCCCGTGGTCCTGGGCGCGTACACCGCGTCGGGCGGCGCCGGCCGGCAGCTCCGGCACGTGCAGCACCGGCCGCAGGTCGAGCCCGTGCGCCTTCCAGTGGTCGAGCGCCGGGGCGAAGTCGAGCAGCTCGGTGGCGCCGATCGCCTCCTCCAGCGACCGGAAGCCCAGCTCGGCGAGGTAGCCCCGGACCTCCTCGGCGAGGAAGAGAAAGAAGTTCTCCACGAACTCGGGGCGGCCGGTGTAGCGCTCGCGGAGCACCGGGTTCTGGGTGGCGATGCCGACCGGGCAGGTGTCCAGGTGGCAGACCCGCATCATGACGCAGCCGGCGACGATCAGCGGGGCGGTGGCGAAGCCGTACTCCTCGGCGCCGAGCAGCGCCGCGACGACGATGTCGCGGCCGGTCTTGAGCTGGCCGTCGACCTGCACGGTGACCCGGTCGCGGAGCTTGTTGAGCAGCAGCGTCTGCTGTGCCTCGGCCAGGCCCAGCTCCCAGGGGGTGCCGGCGTGCTTGAGCGAGTTGAGCGGGGAGGCGCCGGTGCCGCCGTCGTGCCCGGAGATCAGGATGACGTCGGCCTTGAGCTTGGCGACGCCGGCCGCGACCGTGCCGACCCCGACCTCGCTGACCAGCTTGACGTGAATCCGGGCGGCCGGGTTCACGCTCTTGAGGTCGTGCACGAGCTGGGCCAGGTCCTCGATCGAGTAGATGTCGTGGTGCGGCGGCGGCGAGATCAGCCCGACGCCGGGGGTGGCGTGCCGGGTGCGGGCGATCCACGGCCAGACCTTGTTGCCGGGGAGCTGGCCGCCCTCGCCGGGCTTGGCGCCCTGGGCCATCTTGATCTGGATGTCGTCGGCGTTGACCAGATATTCGCTGGTCACCCCGAACCGGCCGCTGGCGACCTGCTTGACGGCGGAACGCCGGGTCGGGTCGTAGAGGCGTTCGACGTCCTCACCGCCCTCGCCGGTGTTGGACTTGCCGCCGAGGGCGTTCATCGCGACCGCGAGGGTCTCGTGCGCCTCGGCGGAGATCGACCCGTACGACATGGCGCCGGTGGCGAACCGCCTGACGATCTCGCCGGCCGGCTCGACCTCGTCGATCGGGACCGGCGGCCGGAGCCCGGTGCGGAGCCGGAAGAGGCCGCGCAGCGAGCCGGCCCGCTCGGCGAGCGCGTCGACCTTGGCGGTGTACTCCCGGAAGACGTCGTACTGCCGGCTGCGGGTGGCGTGCTGGAGCAGGAAGACCGTCTCCGGGTTGAACAGGTGCAGTTCGCCCTCGCGGCGCCACTGGTACTCGCCGCCGACCTCGAGCGGCCGGTGGGCGAGCTGGGCGGTGTTCTCGGCGTACGCCCGGGAGTGCCGGGCGGCGACCTCGGCGTGGATCTCGGCCAGTCCGACCCCGCCGATCCTGCCCGGGGTGCCGGCGAAGTAGCGCTGCACGAACCGGTTGTCCAGGCCGACCGCCTCGAAGACCTGGGCACCGCAGTACGACGAGACCGTCGAGATGCCCATCTTCGACATGATTTTGAGCACGCCCTTGCCGAGCGCCCTGACGTAGTTGCGGATCGCCGTCGCCGGCTCCACCCCGGTCAGCGCACCCGTGTTGATCAAATCCTCGACCGACTCGAAGGCGAGGTAGGGGTTGACCGCCGCCGCGCCGTAGCCGATCAGCAGGGCGGTGTGGTGCACCTCGCGGCAGTCGCCGGACTCCACGATCAGCGCCGCCTGGGTGCGGGTCTGCTCCCGCACCAGGTGCTGGTGGACGGCGGCGGTGAGCAGCAGCGACGGGATCGGCGCCAGGTCGGCGGTGGAGTCCCGGTCGGAGAGGACCAGGATGCGTACGCCGTCCTCGATCGCCTCGGAGACGTGCCGGCAGATCTCGGTCAGCCGGGCCTTCAACCCGGCCGCGCCGTCCCGCACCCGGTAGAGCCCGGAGACCCGAACCCCCTTGAAGCCGGGCAGGTCGCCGTCGGCGTCGATCTTGAGGATCTTGGCCAGCTCGTCGTTGTCGATCACCGGATAGGGGAGGACGACCTGCCGGCAGCTCGCCGGGGTCGGGTCGAGCAGGTTGCCCTCCGGCCCGATGGTCGCCTGCAGGCTGGTCACCAACTCCTCCCGGATGGCGTCCAGCGGCGGGTTGGTGACCTGGGCGAAGAGCTGGTGGAAGTAGTCGTAGAGCAGCCGGGGCCGGGTGGAGAGCGGCGAGATCGGGGTGTCGGTGCCCATCGAGCCGACCGGCTCGGCACCGGCGCGGGCCATCGGCCCGAGCAGGATCTTCAGCTCCTCCTCGGTGTAGCCGAAGGTCTGCTGCCGGCGCCGGACGGACTGGTGGCCGTAGACGGTGTGCCGGCGCGGCGGCAGGTCGGCGAGGTCGATCAGGCCGGCGTGCAGCCAGTCGTCGTACGGGTGCTCGGCGGCGAGCCCGGACTTGATCTCGTCGTCCAGCACGATCCGCCCGGCGGCGGTGTCGACCAGGAACATCCGGCCCGGCTGGAGCCGCCCCTTGGCGACCACGCCCGCCGGGTCGAGGTCCAGCACCCCGGCCTCGCTGCCGAGCACCACCAGGCCGCCGGAGGTGAGCCACCAGCGGCCCGGCCGCAGGCCGTTGCGGTCGAGCACCGCACCGACCAGCGAGCCGTCGGTGAAGGCGACCGAGGCCGGCCCGTCCCACGGCTCCATCAGGCTGGCGTGGAAGCGGTAGAAGGCCCGCTTCGCCGGGGTCATGTCGGGGTCGTTCTCCCACGCCTCCGGGATCATCATCAGCACCGCGTGCGGCAGGCTCCGCCCGGCCAGGTGCAGCAGCTCGAGGACCTCGTCGAAGTTGGCCGAGTCGGAGGCGGCCGGGGTGCAGATCGGGAAGAGCCGCTTGATGTTGCCCGGGATGTCCGGGCTGGCCAGCAGCGCCTCCCGGGCCTGCATCCAGTTCTTGTTGCCCCGGATGGTGTTGATCTCGCCGTTGTGCGCGATGAACCGGTAGGGGTGGGCCAGCGGCCAGGACGGGAAGGTGTTGGTGGAGAACCTGGAGTGGACCAGGGCGATCGCGCTGGCCACCCGGGGGTCGGTCAGGTCCGGGAAGAACTCGGGGAGCTGGTCGGGGGTGAGCATCCCCTTGTAGACCATGGTCCGGGCCGAGAGCGACGGGAAGTACGCCGGCACCCCGCGCTCGGCGGCCTCCCGCTCGGCCTGCTTGCGTACGCAGAAGGCGACCCGGTCCAGGTCGAGGCCGGTCAGCGGCGCACCGGCCCGCCCGCCCGGCGAGTCGGTCAGCCGGTGCGCGGCCAGGAAGACCTGCCGGATCATCGGCCGGGCGGCCAGCGCGGTCTCGCCGAGGTCGTCGGCGCGGACCGGCACGTCCCGCCAGCCGAGAATCTCGGCCCCCTCGACCAGGGCGTACTTCTCCAGCACGGTCCGGGCGCGGGCCTCGTCGGCCGGATCGGTCGGTAGGAAGACCAGACCGGTGGCGTACTGCCCGGCCGGCGGGAGCGGGAAGTCGACGACATCGCGGAGGAACGCGTCCGGCACCTGGAGCATGATCCCGGCGCCGTCCCCGGTGTTCTGCTCGGCGCCCCGGGCGCCCCGGTGGTCGAGCCGGCAGAGCGCGGCGAGCCCCTTCGCGACGACGTCGTGGGAGCGGCGGCCGTGCAGGTCGGCGACGAACGCCACCCCGCAGGCGTCCCGCTCGGTGGCCGGGTCGTAGAGCCCCTGCGGCTCCGGCGTCCGGCCCGTCGCGGCGGCGCCCGAGGAGGCGCGGCCGGGGCCGGTCGGTGCGGAGTCGGCACCCGCCGACGAGGAGAGGTGCGGTTCCTGGGGGTACGGAAAGACCACCGGGGCTCCTGTCGTCATTCACGTTCAATCATTAGGTCGGGACGACGTCGGCCCTGTGCTGGGTCTCTCGAGTCTACGTTAGGGGCCGGCGGGGTCCAGCATCCGTGCTGATCACAGGCAGCGGAATTGATCACATGTCCCGGATCCCGTACGTGTACGCTCCCCCGGTGGCATCTGTACGAGACGAGCCGTTTGACCGGTTGGAACGCTTTTACGATGCGGTGCCGCGTGACGGGGCACACACCGAAGACTTTGGCGGGCTGATCCTGTTCGTCCGGGACGGCGCGGGATGGCCATTCTACGCCCGCCCCCGGCTGGACGCCACGGAGCCGCCCTCCGCCGCCGACGTGACCGCCGTCCGCCAGCGGCAGCGCGAGCTGGGCCTGCCGGAGGTTTTCGAGTGGGTGCACGAGAACAACCCGGAACTGCTCGCGGTGGCCCGGTCCGCCGGGCTGACGGTGCTGGAGGCACCCCTGATGGTGCTCGACCCGGCCGCCCTTCCCCCGCCCGGCGACCTCGCGGGCGCGCCGGTCCGGATCCTGGATCCCGGCGCGCCGACGTTCGCCGCCGACGTGGCAGCCCGGCGCGCGGTCGCCGCGGTCGGCTTCGCCACCCCCGGCACCGAGGTCGGCGCGGCCGGCCCGGCCGCCCGGGACACCGCCCTGGTCGAACTGCCGGTGGACTCCCTCGAGGAGGAGCGCAGCCGCACCGCCGCCGGCCGCCGCATCTCCGCCCTCGTCGAGTCGCCGGATCAGGGCGCCATCGCCAGCGGCATGGCGCTGCGCGAGGGGGACGTCGCCGAGATCGCCGGCATCGCCACGCTGCCCAGCGCCCGCCGCCGGGGCCTGGGCGCGGCCGTCACCGCCGCGCTCGCCCGCCGCCTGCTCGACGACGGCACGAACCTGATCTTCCTCTCCGCCGGCAGCGAGGAGATCGCCCGGGTCTACCTGCGGGTCGGCTTCCGCCGCATCGGCACCGCCTGCCTCGCCGAACCGTAAGGAAGGGCCCCTTCTTATCGCTTTCTGTAGAAGAAGGGCCCCCGCCTAACCTCTCAACCGTCGAGGGTTGCTCAAGACATCCTCAAGATCATTGCTTCGCCGCAGCATCCGGGATCATGATGGCCCGCAGTGCTGTCCTCCGACTCCTCCCCCTAGGAGTTCACATGCGAATAAGGAAGCCGACGGTAGCCGTACTCTCCACATTGCTCGTCGCCGCGCTCGGCGCCGTCACCGCCCCGTCGGTGGCGCTGGGCCAGCCGATCTCGGCGGTGCCGGGCACCACGGCAGCCGAACCGCACCAGGTGACCGGACTCACCGTCACCCCGGCCGACGGGTACGCCACCGTCGCCTGGACGCCGGTCCCCGACGCCACGGACTACCAGATCGAACGCACCCCGGTCGACGCCGCCGGCGTCGCCACCGGTCCAGGAGTGATCACCGGCATCTGGCGACCGAACCGCCAGGTCGACAACGAGTCGCCGACCTTCGCCGACGCCGGCTTCGACCCCGGTCTGCGGTTCCAGTGGCGGGTACGGGCCCGGATCGGCACCGAGGAGCAGCCCTACTCCGCACCGGTCACCGGCACCACGCTGCCGCCCTGGGGCGACCCGGCCGTGCCGGGCGAGAGCCTGCGCACCCAGTGGGAGACCACCAAGGCCGCGCAGTACACCGGCGACGTCGACGAGTACGCCTACACCGCCGAGATCGACAGGCTCAGCGACCGGGTCCGGGTGGTGGAGCTCGGCCGTACGGTGCTGGGCCGGCCGATCAACATGTTCGTGATCGGGTATCCCACCCCGCCGGCCACCCCGGCGGCGGTCGCCGCGACCTCGCCGCTGGCGATCAACTGCAACGTGCACGGCAACGAGCCCGGCGACCGCGAAGCCTGCCTGGTGCTCGCCCGCAAGCTGGCGTTCGGCCGGGACGCCCGCACCCTCGACCTGCTGAGGCACACCACCGTGCTGATCGTGCCGACGATCAACGGCGACGGCCGGGCCGCCAACACCCGGGGCAACTCGACCGGGCAGGACCTCAACCGCGACTACTCGCTGATCCGGCAGCCGGAGACCACCGCGTACGTGAAGATGCTCCGCGACTACCGGCCGGTCGCCGGCTACGACGGGCACGAGTACGGCAACTCCCAGGCAGGCGACCTGCCGATGCTGCCACCCCGGCACCAGAACGTGGCGCAGCAGATCTTCGACACGTCGCTGGACATGATCGAGGGCCACATGTACGTCGAGGGCGCGAAGGACGGCTGGTGGGCCTGCCCGTACGGCTGCCAGGGCGGCAGCGGCGTCGGGCTGGGCGAGGAGACGATCCTGCGCAACACCCTCGGGTTGAAGAACACGGTCAACTCGCTGCTGGAGCTGCGCAGCTCCGGCGGGCAGACCCGGCCGGACGAGGGAAACTCGGCCAACAACCGGCGGCGCAAGACCTACTCGGCGCTCTGGACGTTCAGCCAGTTCCTCGACTACCACCGGGCCAAGCTGCCGGCGATCACGAGGGCCCGGAGCGAGGCGATCGAGTTCCAGGCATCGAACACCGGCCGGCTGGTCTTCCGGGGCTCCCGGCCGATCCCGCAGCATCCGGCGCCACACCCGGGCGAGGCGGGACCCCGCGACGACCTGCCGGTGCCGGAGATGATCCTGGACGACGCGCCGTGTGCGTACCGGCTCACCGAGGAGCAGTATCACGGCGCCCGCACCGACGGGCCGGGCGGGACCGGCGCGACGGTCGCGCAGCGGATCGCCGCGCACGGTTGGAAGGTGGTCCGGGGCGCCGAGGGGTACTACGTACCGCTGGCCCAGCCGGAGCGGGGCCTGATCCCGCTACTGCTGGACGCCCAGGGTGCAGAGGAGTTGGTCGGCGGCGAGCGGGTCTACCCGACCCGTACCGGGCGGCACAACGGCCCGCTGACCATCTCGGGCTTCGCCTGCCTCTCGGACGCGACGGTGAACGGCCCGGTCACCGTCCGGCCCGGCGCCATCCTCGTGGCGACCGGCACGACGATCAGCGGTCCGGTCAGCGCGGCCGGTGCCGCCGGCGTCTTCCTCGCCGACAGCACGGTGCGCGGCCCGGTCTCGGTCACCGGCACCACCGGCGCGGTCTCGCTGATCGACAACACGGTCTCGGGCCCGGTCTCGCTGGCGGCGAACGCCACCGGCAGCGGCCCGGCGCTGGTCGCCGGCAACGCGGTGAGCGGCCCGCTGAGCTGCGTGGTCAACAGCCCGGCACCGACCAACCTCGAGGTCGCCAACTCGGTGACGGGCCCGAAGGCGGGCCAGTGCGCGGCGCTGTGATGCGCGGCGACTAGTCGGTCACACCATTCGCCGTAGCGGCGGGCGGGTCGCCGACGCCCCGCCCGCCGCTACGGTCCCGCCGTCGCCCCGTCCCCGCGATCATCCGTCCCCGCTCATCTGTGGCGCAGCCGGCCCATCCGTCGCCCATCCGTCGCGAAGCCGCCTATCCGTCGCGAAGCCGCCCATCCGTCGCGAAGCCGCCTATCGTCGCGAAGCCGCCTATCCGTCGCGAAGCCGCCCATCCGTCGCGAAGCCGCCCATCCGTCATGGAGCCGCATCCGTCGCGAAGCCGCCCATCCGTGTGGAGCCGCCCGTCGCGAAGCCGCCCGTCCGTCCTGGAGCCGCTCAGCTGTCGTGGAGGTTGTCGTGTCCGAGCAGTCCATTCCGTTCCCGGCGCCCACCGCTGCCGGTCCACCGGCCGCCGGCCGGGCCGGCCGGAGCCGGCTCCGGGTCGCGTTGCTGGTCGCCACGACCGCGCTGCTGGCCTCCACCGCCGCCGGCTGCACCGGCGAGGCAGCGGGCCAGCAGGGCGCTCCGGCGGCGGGCTCCGGCGAGGCCGCCGGCTCCGGTGATGCGGCGAACTCCGGCGTGACCGGTCCACTCTGCGCCGCGCTGCCCTCCGGCACCGATCCCGGCAACCCGGCGGCGCTCGCCGGTCAGCCCGCCGACGTGGCGTTGCGGTGGATACCCGTGCTGACCCGCTTCGAGGCGGCGGTACGCGCGGCCGACATCTCGGCCGAGCTGCGCTCCCCCGCCGGAGTGACCATCCTGGCCCCGACCGACGACGCGTTCACCCGGAAGTTCTCCGAGGAGAACCTCGACGACCTGCTGATCCACCGCCGGGACGAGCTGCGTGCCCTGCTCCGGGCGCACCTGGTGGCCGGGGCGCACCCGCTGGCCGAGTTGGTCGCCACCGGCTCCATCCGCACACTCGACGGCAGCGCGGTCACGGTCGGCGCGGCCGGGCCGATGGCCCGCTTCGGCGACCAGGTGCAGAGCGTCTGTGCCGACTACCGGGTCGCGGGCGGGCGGATCCACATCGTCAACGGTGTACTCGGCAACCTGCCGACCACCGCCGATCCGCACGCCGACTCCGGCCACTGAGCGCCCCGGGCCACCGATCGTCGACGAGCCCACCGATCGGCGCAGACCGGCGCAGATTGGCCGCAGACCGGCGCAGACCGGCGCAGACCGGATCAGGCAGGGGGCCTGTCGGCCAGGACGGTGTCCAGCGGGGCCTCCTGGCCGTACCGGTGGGCCACGGCGAAGCCGCTCCCGCCGCCGGAGGTCCAGAGCTGCCACACCGGGGCGTCCAACTGCGCGCGCAGGGCCCGCTCGGTCGCCTCGGTGTCCGCCCGCTCGCACGCCGGCACCGGAGCGCCGATCTCCGTACGGATCCGGTCGGCCGCACCGAGCAGCCAGGCGCCGCGAACCGGATCACCCTCCTGCCGGGCCACCTCGGCCAGGGCCTCCAGCACACTGGCGGTACGCCACCGGTCGCCGACCTGCCGGTGCGCGGCGAGGCTGAGCCTCAGGTGCCGGGCGGCCCGCCGGATGTGCCCGCCGCGCAGTTCGACCAGGCCGCGCAGGTTGTGCGCCCAGCCGACCCCCTCCGGGAAACCCATTGTGGAGTATCGCCGCAGCGCCACGTCCAGCAGCGACGACGCCCGGTCGATGTCACCCCGGTAGAGCGCGACCGCGCCGAGGTTCATCAGCGCACTTGCCGCCGCCAGCACGTCGCCCAGCCGCTCGTGCCGGCGCAGGCTCGCCCACAACCGCGAGTCGGCCCGGTCCAGGTCCCCGGAGAGCCAGGCAGTGAAGCCGCGCAGCTCGGTGGTCTGTGCCTCGCCCCACTCGTCGGCGCAGTCGGCGAAGATGGCGCCGGCCGCGGCCAGGTGACGGGCGGACTCGGCGTAGCGGGCCTGCTCCCGCGCCACCGAACCGAGAATCTGCTCCACCTGCCCCTCAACCTGCCGGTTTCCGGTGACCTGGCAGGCGGCCCGGGCCAGCTCCGCGTGCCGGATCGCCGCCGGATAGTCGCAGACCAGCATCGCCAGCATGGCGGCACCGATGCCGGCCCGGGAACGCAGCCCGGCCGGAGCGTCCGGATGCCGGGCCAGCGCCCCGGCCAGCCAGTCGTGCCCCTCGCGGTAGTTTCCCTCCAGCCGGCAGTACATTGCCAGCGCGGCGGCGAGCCGCAGGTCACCGTAGGCAGGGCCGGCGGCACCCGCCTCGGCCAGCCAGGCCATCGCGGACCGCAGGTTGGGCTCCTCGGCGCGCAGCCGGGCCAGCCACCCGTCCCGGTCGGCGCCGCGCAGCCGGGCATCGGCCCGCTGGGCCAGGGTCAGGCAGTACGCCGCCAGCGCGTGCCGGGTGGTCGACTCGGCACCGGAGCCGACCAGCCGGGCCAACGCGTGCCGCCGGATCGGTTCCAGCATCCGGTAGCGAACCCGCCCGTCCCCGACCGACCCGCTCGACCCCGCCAGCCCGCCAGACCCCGCCAGCCCGCCAGACCCCGCCAGCCCGCCAGACCCGGCCAGCCCGCCCGACCCGGCCGGGTCCGACGCCCCGATCCCCGCGTCCACAGACTCTCCGGACGCGGCGTCCTCCCCGGACGCGGCGTCGGGTAGCGGTTCCACCAGGGACGCCTCGACGAGCGCGACGAGCGCGCCCGGTGCGGTTGGTCCGCCGATCGCGCGCGCCACCTCGGCGTCGAAGCCGCCCGCACAGATCGAGAGCCGGTCGAACAGCCGGCAGGCGTCGGCGTCCAGCAGGGCCAGGCTGGACTCCACCGCGACCGTCACGTTGCGGTGCCGGTCCGGCGGCCTCGGATCCGGGTTGCGGAGCAGCCCCAGGTCGATCGTCAACCGTGCGATGATCTCGTCGACCGTGAGCATCGGGGTACGCGCCGCAGCCAGCTCGATCGCCAGCGGCAGCCCGTCCAGGTCGGCGCAGAGCCGGACGACCGCGTCGGCGCTGCTCTCCGGCAGCGGGCGGCCGGAGAACTCGCGGGCCCGTTCGAGAAAGAGTCGGGTCGCCGGATGTGCGGCCAGTGCGGCGAGGCTGTGCCCGGCCTCCCCCTCCGGTACGGCGAGCGCCGGCACCCGGATCCGCGACTCGGCGGGCAACCGCAGCGGTACCCGGCTGGTCGCCAGCACGCGCAACTCCGGGCAGTGTGACAGCAGCCGGTCCACCAGCTCGGCGCAGCCGGCGACCAGGTGTTCGCAGTTATCGAGCACGAGCAGTGCCCGGACCGGGCCGAGGTCGGCGGCGAGCGCCTCGACGGTGTCCCGCCCCACGTCCGGTACGCCGAGCGCGGCGGCCACCGCCTGCGGCACCCGTACCGGGCTCTCCACGGCGGTCAGGTCGACGAACCAGACCTGCCGGTCGGAGAATGCCCCGGCCACGGCGACGGCCAGCCGGGTCTTGCCCGACCCACCCGGACCGGTGAGCGTCACCAGGCGCTGCTCGGCCAGCCGGGCGGCGACGACGCCGAGCAGCTCGTCGCGGCCGAGCAGGGCGGTGAGCGGGACCGGAAGCCGGGCGGCCGAGCGTGGCCGGGGCACCGGCGGATCGGGAGTGATCTCCGGCGTGGACGCCGGCCGGTGACCGCTCACCCAGTCCTCGGGCAGTTCGCCGACCTGCACCGCATCGGCGAGTACGCACACCCGGCCGGCCGGCTCGACGCCCAACTGCTCCAGGAAGACCTCCCGGGCCCGCCGTTGGACCTCGGCGACGGCCCGGCGCCCCCGGTCGAGATAGGAGGCGACGAGCAGCAGCTCCCACAGGCGGGCCCGCAGTGGGTGGACCGCCAGCGCCCCGGTCAGCTCGGCGACCCCGGCCCGGCCCACCTTGGCGGCGCTGGCCCCGGCGGCCACCACGGCCCGGTCGGCAACCGGACCACCGGCGGCACGGTGCGCCGCCACGGCGAGCCGTAGCGCGCATTCCCAGCGGTCCTCGAAGGCGTCGATCCGGGCCTGCCGCAGCCGGCCCAGTTCGACGGCTGCCCAGCCGGACGGGCAGAGCCGGTAGGTGTCGTCCGCCTCGTCGGCGCCGGTCGGGCCGGCCGGTTCGGGCCAGATCGCCAGCGCGTCCTGGAAGAGTCGGCCGGCGACGTGCAGGTCGCCGGAGGCCATCCGGCGGCGGGCCTGCGCGAGCATCTGGACGAACCGGGAGGCGTCGATCCGGCTGCTCGCCATCCGCAGCAGGTAACCGGCGGAGTGGATCTCCAGCGTGCCCGGCGAACCACACTCGGCCAATGCGTGGGCCAGCAGCGCCGCCGGCCGCTCCAGAGGGCGGCCGGCGGTCCGGGACAGCGCGTCGGCACCGGCGAGCGCGGCCAGCAGCTCCGCATCCGGGACGGGCCGGTTGGGTCGCAGCGCCAGCAGCCCGAGCAGCGGACCGGATCCGCCCGGCAGGGCGACCGGCCCTCCGGGGCCGATCAGCCGCACCTGCCCGAGCAGCCGTACCTCGCCCGGGGCGTCCGGCCGCCTCTCCGTCCTGGCCTGCTGATCAGGCACGCTGTGCCGCAACTGGGAGCCCTCACCTTCGCTCCCGGGTAGTGTGCGCGACGCGACGCGGGGCGGGGCATCCTCCCGACCGGTCGGTTAGCCGACGAACCGGAGGGTCCGGCGCGACCCGCTCGGGCAGCGGTCCGCTTCGATTCGGAGATCGTCGGGTCAACCGGGTCCGGCTCCACAACCGATGATCCGGCGCCGGTCATCCGGCGGCCGATCCCCCGTCGATCACTCCGGTGGCCGCCACTGGGCCGCCGCACTGGCCGCGCTCCCCAGCAGCCGAGGGGTGATCGTGCCGAGGGCGGCGTCCCGGGCGCGCAGCGCCAGCCGTCCCCGGGCCTGCAACACCGCCGACATCCGGCGGGTCTGCCGGACCACGGTCACGGTCCGGGGCCGGCGGAGCCGGCTGTACGACTCGACCGCCTCGCGCAGCGGCACGCCGGGGATCGCCTCACGGACCAGCGAGCGCAGCGTGGCGGCGTCCTCGAGCGCGAGGCAGGCGCCCTGGCCCAGGTGGTGCGGCATGGCGTGCGCGGAGTCGCCGAGCAGCACCACCCCACCGGTGCCGGCCGGGAAGCCGTAGCTGCGGGGCAGCGGGCGTAGCTCGCGTACCTCCTGCTGGACCAGGTCCTCCGGCTCGGTGGCGGCGAGCAGGTCACCGATCGGGGCCGGCCAGTTCGCGAACCAGCGGCGGAGCAGGCCGAGTTGGGTGGCCGGCGACTCCGGGCGGGACGCGCCGGCCGCCGTCGCCACCCAGTAGATCCCGCCCCGGGTGGAGGCACCCGACGAGCCGCGGTCGCCGAGCGAGACCGCGACGAACCGGTAACCGGCGCCGAGCGTCTCGCCGTCGACCGGACGGTCGGGCGGCAACTGTGGTGCGCGGTACCAGGGGATCACCGCCCGCCACGCGGCGCAGCCGGAGCTGACCACGGCCGCCTCCGGCGCCAGCCGGCGGCGTACCGCGCTGTCGATGCCGTCGGCGGCGACCACCAGGTCGGCCTCGTAGCTGCCGCGTCCGTCGCCGACGGCAGGGCGGTCGCCGTCGGCGAACCGGACGGTGCGGACCTCGAAGCCCGTCCGGATCTCCACCCGGTCGCCGAGGCCGGCGACCAGCGCGTCGTGCAGGTCCTCCCGGTGTACGACGACCGGCGCGCGTTCGGCGAGCCCGGGGCGGGGCTGCACCAGCCAGTGCCCGTCGGGGCGCCGGACGCCGACGTCCGGCAGCGGAGTCGCGATCGCCGCCAGTCCGTCGCCGAGGCCGAGGGCGCGCAGTGCGCGTACGCCGTTGGGCCAGAGCACCAGCGCGGTCCGGTCGGCGCGTACCCGGTCGTCCCGTTCCAGCAGGGTCACCTGCCAACCGGAGCGGGCCAGCGCACCCGCGGTCGCCAACCCGCCGATCCCGGCACCCACCACCACGGCCGTACGCATCGGGTCGGCTCCTCCGCTCAACGGTCCCGGTCGGCGGTCCCTGGCACGACACCGGCGTCGGCCGGATCCGTGCCGGCGTCGGCTGCCGGCTGTCCGGCGGTCGCGGCCGACCGCGCGCCGGCCTCCCCGCCGTCGCCGACACGGTCCGCCCCGACACCGTCCGCCCCCGGCTGCCCGGAGTCGGCGTCGGGCCCTGCCGGCTCGGCGTCGGGCCCTGCCGGCTCGGCGTCGGGCCCTGCGGAGTCGGCGTCGGGCTGACCGGTCGAGCCCGGTTCCGCCGTCCCGCTGTCAACCCGGTCATCGAGCTCACTGTCGAGCCGGTCATCGAGCTGGTCGTCGAGCCGGTCATCGAGTTGGTCGTCGAGCCGGTCATCGAGCCGGTCATCGAGCTGGTCGTCGAGCTCACCATCCGGCCGGTCGTCCGGCGGGAGCTCGCCGGTGGCCTGGAAGCGCCGGAACTCCTCCTCGGTCACCACCCGGTAGGCGCTGGGCGCGCCGACGGCGGCCGGCTCCCGGGAGACGTCGACCTGGGAGACGTCGCTGGTGGCGGCACCCTCGACGGGCGGTGCGGTCGCGCCGCCGACCGGTACGAGGTACTCCTGCGGGCCGCGCACCCGCACGAAGTAGACAAGCGCGCCGAGGAAGACCACGGCGGCCGTCCAGACGTTGAGCCGGGCCCCGAGGATCTCGTTCGCCTCGTCCGTGCGCATCATCTCGATCCAGAACCGTCCGGCGGTGTAGCCCATCACGTAGAGGGCGAACGCCCGGCCCCGACCGAGCTTCAGCCGCCGGTCCAGGAAGAAGACCAGGCCGGCGACACCGACGTTCCAGATCGCCTCGTAGAGGAAGGTCGGGTGGTAGAGGCCCGGTTCGAGCACCGGGTTGCCGCTGTCGTCGCGCAGCGCGTGCCCGGGATTCGTCGGGTCCATCCGGTGGATCTCCAGACCCCATGGCAGCGTGGTCTGCCCGCCGTACAGCTCGTTGTTGAACCAGTTGCCGACCCGCCCGACGGCCTGGGCCAGCGGCAGGCCGGGGGCGAGGGCGTCGGCGACCACGGTCAGCGGCAGGCCGAGCTGCCGGGCGGCGAGCCAGGCGCCGACGGCACCACCCGCGACCGCGCCCCAGATGCCGAGACCGCCCTCCCAGATGTAGAACGCCCTGACCGGATCACCGCCCTCGCCGAAGTAGCCGGCCGGAGAGCTGATCACGTGGTAGATCCGGGCGCCTACGATGCCGAACGGGACCGCCCAGACGGCGATGTCCAGCACCGCCCAGGGCGCGACACCGCGGCGGCGCAGCCGCAGCTCGGTCACCACGCAGGCGACCACGATGCCGAGCACGATGCAGAGTGCGTACGCCCGGATCGGCACCGGTCCGAGCTGCCAGACGGCGGTGGCGGGACTCGGCAGGGCCGCCTGAGGAGAGAGCGAGGCGAGGGTCACGGATGCACAGGCTACCGTCGTCCCCCCCGCGAGCGGCACCCCGGCCCGGGGTGAAAGGAAGGGCCCCTTCTTATCGCTTTTTGCATAAGAAGGGGCCCTTCCTAACCGTTCAGCGGGAGATGGCGCGGACTCCCCCGGCAAGTTCGCTGCTCAGGGCGCCGAGCGCGGAGAGCCCGGCCGCCTCGTCGGGGGCGTCCAGCAGGCAGCGGATCAGGGCGCTGCCGACGATGACGCCGTCGGCGTACCGGCCGACCTCGGCGGCCTGCGCGCCCGTGCCGACCCCCAGCCCCACCCCGACCGGCAGCCCGCTGACCGCCCGGACCCGGCCGACCAGCGTCGGCGCGGCGTCCGAGGTCTTCTCCCGGGCCCCGGTAACCCCCATCAGGGCGGTGGCGTAGACGAAGCCCCGGCAGTGGGCCAGGGTCAGCGCCAGCCGCCGATCGGTGGAGGAGGGCGCGACCAGGAACGTCCGGTCCAGCCCGTACGCGTCAGAGGCGGCCAGCCACTCGCCGGCCTCCTCCGGGATCAGGTCCGGGGTGATCAGGCCGGTGCCGCCGGCGGCGGCGAGGTCCCGGGCGAAGGCGTCGACGCCGTAGCGCTCGACAGGGCTCCAGTAGGTCATCGTGACCACCGGTGCGCCGGTCGACGCCACCGCCTCGATGGCCCGCAGCGTGTCGGCGGTGCGTACGCCCCCGGCCAGCGCGATGTCGCTGGCCCGCTGGATGACGGGCCCGTCCATGACCGGGTCGGAGTACGGGATCTCGACCTCGATCACGTCGACCCCGGCGTCGACCATGGCCCGCATCGCGGCGATGCTGCCGTCCACGGTCGGAAACCCGGCCGGCATGCAGCCGATCAGCAGCGCCCGCCCCTCGGCCCGGGCCTTCTCGAAGGCGACGGCGATGCTCCGGTCGGAGCCGGCCGCACCGCCGCCCGCCGGAGCGGCCCCGCTGCTGCCGGCGGAAGCAGCCCCGCCGCCCGCCGGAGCAGCCCCGCTGCTCGGGTCGGTGGTGGCAGCCCCGCTGCTCGGGTCGGTGGTGGCGGTCATCTCGCTCACCTCCGCTGCTCGTCGAGGATGCCGAAATACTCCCCGGCGGTGTGTACGTCCTTGTCGCCCCGGCCGGAGAGGTTGACCACGATGGTCGGCTCGCGGCCCAGCTCGGCGGCGAGCTCAGGGATGATCTTCAGTGTGCCGGCGAGCGCGTGTGCGCTCTCGATCGCCGGGATGATCCCCTCGGTCCGGCAGAGCAGCTGGAACGCCTCCATCGCCTCCGCGTCGGTGACCGGGGCGTACCGGGCCCTGCCGGCGTCGTGCAGCCAGGCGTGCTCGGGGCCGACCCCGGGATAGTCCAGCCCGGCCGAGATCGAGTGCGACTCGACGGTCTGCCCGTCGGCGTCCTGGAGCACGTAGGTGCGGGCACCGTGCAGCACCCCGGAGGAGCCGCCGGTGATGCTCGCCGCGTGCCGTCCGGTGTCGATCCCGTCGCCGCCGGCCTCGAAGCCGTAGAGCCGGACCCCGTCGTCGGGGACGAAGGCGTGGAAGATGCCGAGCGCGTTGGAGCCGCCGCCGACGCAGGCGGTGACCGCGTCCGGCAGCGCCCCGGTCAGCTCCAGGCACTGCTGCCGGGCCTCCACCCCGATGCCCCGGACGAACTCCCGGACCATCGCCGGGAAGGGGTGCGGGCCGGCGGTGGTGCCGATCAGGTAGTGCGTCCGGTCGACGTTGGCGACCCAGTCCCGCAGCGCCTCGTTCATCGCGTCCTTGAGGGTGCGGGAGCCGGCGGTGACCGGGACGACGGTCGCGCCGAGCATCCGCATCCGGGCGACGTTCAGGGCCTGCCGCTGGGTGTCCAGCTCGCCCATGTAGACCACGCACTCCAGGTCGAGGTACGCGGCAGCCGTCGCGCTCGCCACCCCGTGCTGTCCGGCGCCGGTCTCGGCGATCACCCGGGGCTTGCCCATCCGCTTGGTGAGCAGTGCCTGGCCGAGCACGTTGCGGATCTTGTGCGCGCCGGTGTGGTTGAGGTCCTCACGCTTGAGCAGGATCCGGGCCCCGACCCGGGCGGAGAGCCGCTCGGCCCGGTAGAGCAGGGACGGCACGTCGGCGTACTCGCGCAGCAGCGCCGTGAACTCGGTCTGGAAGGAGTCGTCGGTCAGCGCCTTCCGGTACGCCACGTCCAGCTCGTCGAGCGCGGCCACCAGGGCCTCGGGGACGAAGCGGCCGCCGTATCGGCCGAAGTGTCCGGCGCCGTCGGGCAGCAACGCCTCGCCGCCCTGCGGGACGGGGCCGGTGGGCCCGCTCATCGGACCGGCCTCGGCGTGGCGGGGTGGTTACCGGCGTTGACCAGCTCGGCCACTGCCTCGCGAGGGCTCTTCTGGGTGACCAGCCCCTCGCCGACCAGGACGGCGTCGGCGCCGGCCGAGGCGTACCGGATGAGGTCGTGCGGGCCGCGCACGCCGGACTCGGCGATCTTGACGACTTTGTTCGGCAGTCCGGGCGCGATCCGCTCGAAGACCGACCGGTCGACCTCAAGGGTACGGAGGTTACGGGCGTTCACCCCGATCACCCGGGCACCGGCTTCCAGGGCGCGGTCCGCCTCCTCCTCGTCGTGCACCTCGACCAGAGCGGTCATGCCCAGCGACTCGATCCGCTCCAGGAGGCCGACCAGCACGTTCTGCTCCAGGGCGGCGACGATCAACAGCACCAGGTCGGCGCCGTGCGCCCGGGCCTCGTGCACCTGGTAGCTGGAGACGACGAAGTCCTTGCGGAGCACGGGGATGTCCACCGCGCTCCGGACCGCCGCCAGATCGTCGAGCGACCCGCCGAACCAGCGCCCCTCGGTGAGTACGCTGATGCAGCGCGCCCCGCCGGCGGCGTAGTCACCGGCCAGGTCGGCCGGGTCGGCGATCTCGGCGAGCTGCCCCTTGGACGGTGAGGAGCGCTTCACCTCGGCGATCACCCCCACGCCCGGGCGGCGCAGTGCCGCGTACGCGTCCCGGGGCGGCGCGGCGGCCGCCGCGAGTTCCTTGATCTGCTCCAGCGGGACCTGTTCTTGCCGGCGTGCGATGTCCTCGCGGACCCCTGCGAGGATCTCGTCGAGCACATTGGTGGACGACGCCGATCCGGCTCCGTCCTCCGCCGCGTGCGGATGCTCAGCAGTCACCAACGGACTCCCCTCTCCGGGTGTCATGGGCCGATGCTAGGCGCCGCCACGGGGCGGACGCCGCCGGGGGTATGGCCTGCTTCACGAGATGGGCTGGGGCATAATGGCCGCCCCTGTGAGCGAAATGTCACAGTGCGCCATCGAAAGATCGGCCCCGGGGCCGCCCGGTCCGGGGGCGTAGCGGCGGCAGGCCGCGGCAGGCGGGTGCCGGCTTCCACGAGGCGGCCGGCGGCTGTGACGAGGATCAAGGAAGCCCGATGCGACGCACCGGGTTGTCTCCGTTGGTGAACCGGCCAGGAGGCGAACCGTCGATCCGGGGTTACCGACCGGAAACACCAGGTGGGCACCATCAACGTCGGGCACACTGGTCGCGGGGCCCCCGCCGACCAGTCGGATCGACTTCCGTGCGGGGAAAGACATGAGCGCTGCGAAGCCTGGCTCGAGCATCGGCCTGACCAACATCCCCCGGGCCGTACTCTCCGTTGCGGCCGGCGTGGTCCACAACGTGGAACGGGTGGTGGTCGGCGACGCCCGGGTCCGTACCGCCCGGGGCAACGCCTGGGAGGCGATCTGCGCCGACCGGGATCGCGCGCACCGGCGCGACGAGATCCGTGCCCTGGTGGCAACGCTCACCGCCCCGCCGGCAGCCACGCTCGCAGCACCGGCGGCATCGGGTACGCCCGCGGCACACGCAGCGTCGGCGGCACACGCACGACCGGTGGCCTCCGTGCGGCCGGTGTCGGCCGGGAATGCCGAGGCCGTCACCATGACGGGCACCACCACCATGACGGGCCCAGTCACCACGACCGGCGCCAGCACCACGACCGGCGCCATCGCCACAACCGGCACCACCGCCACAACCGGCACCACCGCCACAACCGGCACCACCGCCACAACCGGCACCACAACCGGCACCACCGCCACAACCGGCACCACGACCGGCACCATCGCGCCGACCGGCTCGGCCGCCCGGGGCGGTGCGGGCCGACGGGGCCGCGCCGTCGGCGTCGATCGGCGATCGGGGTCGGCCAGCGACGTCGCGACGCGACCCGGATCGACCGTCCGACGGCAGCCGGTCCGCTGATCCCCCGGGACCGCCGCTGACCGATCGATCTCCGGATCCGCCGCCGACCGACGCGTCCGTTGGCGAACCACTCCGAGACCGCAGCCGAGTGACGCGCCCGGCCGCAGATCACCCGGCCGCCGCAGATCACCCGGCCGCCGCAGATCACCCGGCCGCCGCTGACCGTCCGGATCGTCCTGGGTCGGCTGCGGACCCGCAGCCGGTCAGCCGGCCGTCGGGTCCTCGCCCCGGTCCAGCGCGTCCCAGGCGGCGGTCGTGTGCCGGCCGTCGAGCCGGCCGTCGGTGGCGGGCCGGCCGGCTGCTCCGGTGTCGGCTGTCGTGCCGTCCCGGCCCGCACCGGCCCGATGCCCCCGCTCGTAGCGGGCGCCCATCACCGGCCAGCCACCGCCCCGGACGGCGGTGAATCCACCGGCCGTGGCGGCCAGCAGGCCACCGAGTACGCAGAGCAGCGGCCAGCCGGCACGTACGTCACCGCCGGTGCCGAATCCGCCGTACGCGGCACCGAACGCTATTCCCGCACCGATCACCGCCAGCACTCCGCCGACCAGCCGACGCCCCGCCCCCCGGGCGGCGAGCACGGCCCCGGCTGCGGCGAGGCCGACCAGGGCCAGTGCCGGAAGCCAGGGCAGCAGATCCGACCCGCTCCGGGTCAGCCGATCCGGTGGCAACGGTGCCGGTCGGGCGGTCAGTTCGACCGACCAGGTCCGGGTCGCCGCGAAGACCGCCAGGCCGGCGCCGAGCAGGCAGAGCAGCACGGCGTACGCCAACTCCCGCCGGCCCGTCGCCGGAGTCGGAACTGCCACCGGCCCTTCCTCGGTCCTCACCGGGCCGGCCGCAGGGTCTCGGCCGCCGCGATCGCGGCCAGGACGGCGGCCGCCTTGCTGCGGGTCTCCCGGTCCTCGGCCGCAGGGTCGGAGTCGGCGACGATGCCGGCGCCGGCCTGCACGTACGCCCGCCCGCGCCGGATCAGCGCGGTCCGGATCGCGATCGCCATGTCGAGGTCACCACCGAAGCCGAAGTAGCCGACCGTCCCGCCGTACAGCCCGCGGCGGGTCGGTTCCAGTTCCTCGATGATCTCCATCGCCCGTACCTTGGGTGCGCCGGAGAGCGTTCCGGCCGGAAACGTGGCCGCCAGCGCGTCGAACGCGGTCCGGTCGTCGCGCAGCGTCCCCACCACTGTCGAGACGATGTGCATCACGTGGCTGTACCGCTCGATGGTGGCGAACTCCGGCACCTCGACCGTGCCCGGCCGGCAGACCCGGCCAAGGTCGTTGCGGCCCAGATCGACCAGCATCACGTGCTCGGCCCGTTCCTTCGGGTCGGTGATCAGCTCGGTGGCCAGCCGGCCGTCCTCGGCCGGGCTGTTCCCCCGGGGCCGGGTGCCGGCGATCGGGTGCAGCATCGCCCGCCGCTGACCGTCGTCGCCGGTGGTGACCTTCAGGTGTGCCTCGGGGGACGATCCGACGATGTCGAAGTCGTCGAAGCGGAGCAGATACATGTACGGGCTCGGGTTGGTGGTCCGCAGCACCCGATAGACGTCGAGCGGGTCGGCCCGGGTGTCCCGCTCGAAGCGCTGGGCCAGCACGATCTGGAAGCACTCGCCGGCCCGGATCGCCTCCTTCGCCGCCTCGACCGCCTTCGGGTACTCCCCCTCGGCCGTCCGGCAGACCACCTCGCCCGGTGAGGGCCGGTCGACGGTTGCGATCATCGGTGGGATCGGCCGGGAGAGCGCGCTGGTCATCGCGTCCAGCCGGCCGACCGCCTGGTGGTACGCCGCCGTCACCCGGGCATCCCGGTCCGCCGCCAGCCGGGTCTCCCGCTCCGCTGTCGGGCGGGTGTCCTGGCCCGCCGTGAGCCCGGTGTCCCCGTCCGCGGTCTCGTCGCCGCCGATGTCGGAGCCGTCGGGCAGAGCCGGCAGGAGCGCGTTCGCCACCAGGATGGCGGAGCCGTCGAAGTGGTCCAGCACGACCAGGTCGGTGGCGAGCATCATGCCCAGCTCGGGCAGGCGCAGGTCGTCCTCGGTCAGTGACGGGAGCCGCTCGATCCGCCGCACGATGTCGTAGCCGAGGTAGCCCACCATCCCGCCGGAGAGCGGCGGCAGCGGCCCGTGTTCCGGGCCGACCGGGCCGACCGGGCCGACCGGGCCGGCGGCGGCAGGACCGGTCAGCGCGGCGACGGTCGCCCGCAGCACCCCCACCGGGTCGCCTCCGCTCGGCACCCCGGCCGGGGGTACGCCGAGCCAGTGCGCCCGACCGTCCCGCTCGACCAGCGTGGCACTGCTGCGTACGCCGATGAAGGAGTAGCGCGACCAGGCGATCCCGGCCGCGCCGGCGCCCTGTTCCGCGGACTCGAGCAGGAAGGTCCCGGGGCCGCCGGCCAGCTTGCGGTAGACCCCGACCGGGGTCTCCCCGTCTGCGAGCAGCCGACGGACCACCGGCACCACCCGCCGGGTCCGGGCCAGTTCCCGGAAGGTCGCCTCGTCCGGGCTCACCGCTCCGGTCGTCATCGGCTCACCGCCCCGGTCGCAGCGTCACGGCCGCCTCCGGCCGTGTCTCGGTCAGGTCCTCCGGCCGTGTCTCGGTCACATCCTCCGGCCGCGTCTCGGTCACGTCGACGGCCCGGCGGAGTCGGGAGCCGCCCCGGGAGCCGCCCCGGGAGCCGCCCCGGTGACCGGGAGCGGGTCGGAGAAGCAGGTCCAGTCACCGGTGTGACAGGCGGCGCCCACCTGGTCGACGCTGACCAGCACGGCGTCGCCGTCGCAGTCGAGCGCGACCGAGCGGACGTACTGGTGGTGGCCGGAGGTCTCGCCCTTTACCCAGTATTCCTGGCGGCTGCGCGACCAGTAGGTGGCCCGGCCGGTGGTGAGGGTCCGGTGCAGCGCCTCGTCGTCCATCCAGGCCATCATCAGCACGTCACCGGAGTCGTCTGCCCGGACCACCGCGGCGACGAGTCCGTCGGGGTTGCGGCGCAGCCGCGCGGCGACCGCCGGGTCGAGGGCCGAGGGCCGCGCGGGGCCGGGCGCGGTCGCCGGGGAGAGATCGGGTACGGGCATAGTTCCCGATTGTTTCGCACGTGGGACGGGAACCGCCCACCCCTCCCCGCTCCCGTCCCGCACAGTGGCCCACGTCACGCCGTCGCGCCCCCGGGTAGATCTCTCCGGGTCCGCCGCCACCTGGCCGCCCACCGGCCCTCGCGTCCCGGACCGGCCGGCGGTCTGCTGCCGGCTGGCCGGTTCGCCCCGGTCCGGACAGGCCGGTTGGCTGACGGCCCGGTCCGGACAGGCCGGTTGACTGACGGCCCGGTCCGAATGGGCCAGTTGGCTGACGTACCGGTCCAGCCGACCGTCGTCGAGGGCTGCGGCGAGGTCGGTGCCGACCACCCTGGCCAGCTCCTCGGCGTACGGGCGGGCCAACGCCACCGTGCCGGCCACCAGCCGGTGCGCGGCGGCGTGCAGCCGGGGCAGGGTGTCAGGGTGCAGCCCCAGACAGGTGAGCATGTCGTCGCGGTAGCCGTCCGGCGCGACCGGCAGCTCCAGTACGGCGGCCAGGGCGTCCCGCCGGCTGGCGACGGTGACCTCCGGGTTCGCCAGCCGGAGTACCGACGGGCACCGCCGGGCCAGTTCGGCCGCGGCGAGCCGGGCGTCGTACTCGGCGCCGATCGCGCACGCTCCGCCGACCTTGCCGAGCGCGGCGACCAGTTCCTCCAGATCGGGGTCGGCCGGCCGCTGGCGGATCTCGGTCACCTCGACCGACGCCCGCCAGTCGTTGTGTGCCCAGAGTAACCGTGCGGGCGCGGCGACCGGCAGCCCGAAGGACCATTCGGCGGGCCGGTCGAGCCGGGCGAGCCAGGATCGGACGTCCCGTACGGCGACGGACAGGTGGGTGAGCCGATTGCCTCCCTCCACCAGATACGCCGGGTACGCGGCATATGGCGCCCCGCTGACCAGGACATCGATGTCCACGTCGCTGTACGGGGTGGCGGCGCCCCGGGCATAGCTGCCACGCAGCAGCACGGCCACCACGGGCGGGCCGGGCATCTGGCGCAGCCGGTCCGTCCAGGCGTCGAAAAACCCGGGCTGCAGTAACGGACCGTGATCCACGGCGCCATCGTGCCGCAGCTCCGATCATGACGCAACGCCCGATCGCGCGTCGCATGGGCGTTTCGTCCGTTATTTACCGAGAAATCGCATTGACGGTGCCGGGTACCGTTCACCCGCCGCCGCCCCGACCGGCATCGCGGCGGAGAGCCGGGCCACCTGATCGCCGGTGAGCTGCAGGTCGGCGGCGGCGGCGTTCTCCTCCAGGTAGCGGACCCGCTTGGTCCCGGGGATCGGCAGCACGTCCTCGCCCTGGGCGAGCAGCCAGGCCAGCGCCGCCTGGGCCGGCGTACAGCCGATCTCGGCGGCCACCGCACCGACCCGGGCCACCAACTCCAGGTTGGGACCGAGGTTCTCCTCGGCGAACCGGGGTGCCCGGCTCCGGAAGTCGTCGGTGCCGAGTTGCTCCCGACCACTGATCGTCCCGGTCAGCAGCCCACGCCCCACCGGTGAGTACGCCACCAGCGCCACACCCAGCTCCCGGCAGGTCGCCAGCATCTCCCGCTCGACGTCCCGGGTGAAGAGCGAGTACTCCATCTGCACCGCCGCCACCGGATGGACGACGTGCGCCGCCCGCAGCGTCGCCGGGCTGACCTCGGAGAGCCCGATGAACCGGACCTTCCCGTCGACGACGAGTTCCGCCATCGCTCCGACGGTCTCCTCGATCGGCGTCTCCGGGTCGCGCCGGTGCAGGTAGTAGAGATCGATGGTCTCCACCCCGAGCCGGACCAGCGAGGCGTCGCAGGCCGCGCGGGCCCAGGCCGCGCTGCTGTCGACGTACACCCCTGGGGCGCTGGTGTCGTTGCCCCCGCCGCGGAACCGGTTGCCGAACTTGGTCGCCAGGAACACCTCGGCGCGGCGCTTGCGGACGACCGGGCCGAGCAGTTCCTCGTTGTGCCCCCGGCCGTACATGTCGGCGGTGTCCAGGTGGTTGACGCCCAGGTCGAGGGCGCGGTGCAGGGTACGCACGGACTCCTCGTCGTCCCTGGTCCCGTACGCCATGCTCATTCCCATACAGCCGAGCCCGACCGCCGAGACCGCCGGTCCGATCGCTCCGAGCCTGCGCTCACGCATCACCGCACTCCGTCCACCCGTCCGTTCCGTCAGCACACCCGGGCGTTCCGCCGCCCACCCGTGCGTCCCATGGTCCACCCCGCCCCCGCCGGTCTACTACCCGACCGCCGGGCACCGGGAAACGAGGGGGTGATTGTCAGGCGGTCCCGACGTGGACTAGCGTTGATTTCAACAGCCGTTGAATTTATCGAAGGAGGGGTCCATGGAGACGGCGATCGAGGTCCGCGACCTCGTCGTGCGGCGCGGAAAGCGGCCGGTCCTGCACGGCGTCAGCTGCACCGTCCCCCGCGGCACCGTCACCGGCCTGCTCGGCCCGAGCGGCAGCGGCAAGACGACTCTGCTCCGGGCCATCGTGGGCGTGCAGGTCGTCGCCGAGGGCTCGGTCACCGTGCTCGGCCAGCCGGCGGGGGTGCGCGGGCTGCGGCACCGCGTCGGCTATCTGACCCAGTCGCCGAGCGTCTACCCGGACCTGACCGTCCGGGAGAACACCCGGTATTTCGGCCGGCTCTACGCCCTGGGCCGGCACGACGCCGACCGGGCCGTCGCCGATGTCGGCCTGGCCGACGCCGCCGACCAACTCGTCGGGACCCTCTCCGGTGGCCAGCGCAGCCGGGCCTCACTCGCCTGTGCACTCGTCGGGCGCCCCGAGGTGGTGATCCTGGACGAACCGACCGTCGGCCAGGATCCGGTGCTCCGGGCCGAGCTGTGGGACAGGTTCCACGGGATGGCCGCTGAGGGCACCACGCTGCTCGTCTCCAGCCACGTCATGGACGAGGCAGCCCGATGCGATCGACTGATGCTGATCCGGGAGGGCCGGCTGATCGCCGACGACACCCTGCCGGCGGTACGTGCGGCGGCCGGCACCGACGACCTGGAGGAGGCGTTCCTGCGCCTCATCCGGGCGAACGCCCGGGACGGCACCGCCGCCGGGCCCGCCGGGACGACCGACGCGTCGTTCCGGACGATCGACGGATCGGCTCCGACGGCCGACGGATCGGCTCCGACGATCGACGGACCGGCCCCGACGGCCGACGGATTGGCTCCGACGGCCGACGGATTGGCTCCGACGGCCGACGGGGGGTCCGGGCGATGAACCCACGGATCCTCCTCGCCACCACCGGTCGCATCCTCCGCCAACTGCGACACGACCGGCGCACCGTGGCGATGCTGCTGGTGGTGCCGACGCTGCTGCTGGCGCTGCTCTACTACATGTTCGGCGACCAACCGTCGCCTCCGGGGCAGCCGGGCATGTTCGACCGGATCGCACTGGTCATGCTCGGCATCTTCCCCTTCGTCATCATGTTCCTCGTCACCAGCATCGCGATGCTGCGCGAGCGCACCTCCGGCACGCTCGAACGGCTGCTCACCACCCCGGCCGGCAAACTCGACCTGCTCTTCGGCTACGGGCTCGCGTTCGGGCTGGCCGCCGCGGTCCAGGCGGGGATCGCGGCCGGGGCGGCGTACTGGCTCTTCGGCCTCTCCACCGCCGGCAACGCCGGGCTGGTGGTGCTGATCGCGGTGCTGGACGCCGTGCTGGGGGTGGCGCTGGGCCTGTTCTGCAGTGCCTTCGCCCAGACCGAGTTCCAGGCCGTACAGTTCATGCCGGTCGTGGTGATCCCGCAGATCCTGCTCTGCGGTCTGTTCGTCGTCCGCGACCAGATGGCCGGCTGGCTACAGGCGATCAGCGACGCGCTGCCCCTGTCGTACGCGGTCGAGGCCCTGCAACAGGTCGGCGCGCACGCCGAGCCGACCGGCACGATGTGGCGGGACGTGACGGTGGTCGCGGCGGCGGTGGTGGTGGCCCTGGTGCTCGCCGCGGCGACGCTGCGGCGGCGCACCGGCTGACGGCCGGCGCCAGCGGCGACGGTCGCCGCGCCGGCCGGGTGCCCCGGATCCGGGGCCCCGCTGGCGGCGCGTGGGAACGAGTACGAGGACGGCGATGGCACGACGGAGCGGACGGCGGCCGGGTAATCCCGACACCCGGCAGGCGATCCTCAGTGCCGCCCGGGAGGCGTTCGCCGAACGCGGCTTCGACCACGCCTCGATCCGAGCGATCGCGACGAGCGCCGGCGTCGATCCGGCCCTGATCCACCACTACTTCGGCACCAAGGACGGGCTCTTCATGGCCACCATCGACATCCCGATCGACCCGCAGGAGCTGCTGCCGCAGGTCGTCGCCGGCGGGCTGGACGGGGTTGGTGAACGGCTGGTCCGGACCTTCCTGCGGGTCTGGGACTCCCCCGCCGGCACGGCCGGCGTCGCGCTGTTCCGGTCCGCGATGAACAACGAGTGGACCGCGCGCCTGCTCCGCGAGTTCATGGAGACCCAGGTACTCCGCCGGGCGACCGGGATGCTCGAGATCGACCCGGCCGAGGCGCCGCTCCGCTCGTCGCTGGTCGCCACCCAGATGGCCGGAATGGTGCTCGTCCGCTACATCCTGCGGCTGGAGCCGCTCGCCTCGGCCCCAGCGGACGTCGTGGTCGCGGCCGTCGGCCCGACCGTGCAGCGCTACCTCGCCGGGGACCTGGCCGGACTCGCCGACCGGCGGTGAGTTCGGCGGAACACCGGTGGCCGGCCGTGCCCCACCGGCCTGACCCGCGGCAGCCGTCGCCGGGTGTCGTACGGCTACCGTTCCAACCACGCCTGGTCGGGTGAGCCGGCGGCCGGCCATCCCTGCTCCGCCGCACCGGCGGCCGGCCGCTGCGCGCCGGTCGGGCTGGCAGCGACGGTCGGCCAGCCCGGCTCGGAATGCTGCGGGTGGTGCCGCCGCCGGCAGAGGACCGGGTGCAGCAGCTCGGCCAGCTCGGCCTGGTTGGCGAGCGGACGGGGGAAGGCGAGCCGGGCCCGGCAGCGGGTGCTGCGGCCGCCGAGCGCCACCACCATGCCGTACCGGTCGAGCCGGACCACCCGGGGCGGCGGCTCGTCCGGGCCGGCCGGCGGCACGATGTCGCCGAGTTGGCGCCGGAGGAACGCGGCGATCTCCGGTCCGTGGTGGTCCGCGAGGTCGGCGAGCAGGTCCCGCTCCATCGGATGCAGCGGGTCCGGCTCGGCCGCCGCGTATTCGGCCGGTTCGACGTCCAGCACCGTGCCGGCGCGTTCCAGCCGGATCTCCACCGGCTCGAAGCGGTAGAGCGTGAAGCACCCGCCGACGTCCAGCAGGTCGCCGGTCGGCACCACGTCGGCGAAGTCGACCGCCGCCCGCCGCGCCTCGGCACCGGAGAGCGGTTCCGGCCAGCCGGAGATCCAGACCCGGCCGAGCGGGGGTGCCCCGGCGCCCGGCGGCAGGTCGCGTACGTCCAGCACCAGCGCGGTGGCCCGGCCCGCCCCGGTGGGCCGGAGCGCGGCGGCCAGGTCGCTGACGATCGAGACGAGCAGCAGCATCCGGCCGGACGGGTCGGTGGCATGCCGGACCTGGTGCGGGCCGGGCCGGTACGCGACCTGGGCGGTGCCGGCGAGCCGGCCGGCGGCCAGGGTACGGGCCACCTCCGCGGGGCTGGGCTGCATGACGTCGACCTCCAGCAGAAGTTAGCCTGACCTTAGTAAGGCGAGGCTAACTTATACCGGAGGTGCCGTCCATGTGCCCGAGTGGTTAGGCGGGGGCCCTTCTACAACAGAAAGCGATAATGCGGGGCCCTTCCTTACCGGGTCTGCTCCAGCCAGGAGGCGTAGAGGAGGGCGTAGACGGAGTCCGGGTCGGCCAGTAGCTCCTCGTGCGGGCCGCGTTGCACGATCCGGCCCCGGTCCACCACGATCACCTCGTCGGCGGCCTGCGCGGTGGAGAGCCGGTGCGCGATGGCCACCGTGGTCCGGCCCCGGGTCACCGCGTCGAGGGTGCGCTGGAGGCGTACCTCGGTGGCCGGGTCGACGGCGCTGGTCGCCTCGTCCAGCACCAGCAGGTCCGGGTCGGCGACGTACGCCCTGGCCAGCGCCACCAACTGCCGCTCGCCCACGCTGAGCGCCTCGCCGCGCTCCCCCACCGGGGTCGCCAGCCCGGCCGGCAGTCCGTCGACCCAGTCGCCGAGGCCGAGCTCGGTGCAGGCGAGCGCGATCTCCTCGTCGGTCAGCTCCGGCCGGCCGAACCGGACGTTCTCCGCGACGGTGGAGTCGAAGAGGAAGCCGTCCTGCGGCACCATCACCACCCGGGACCGCAGCGAGCCGAACCTGACCCGGTCCAGCGGCACCCCGGAGAGCAGCACCGCCCCGGCGGACGGGTCCATCAGCCGGGTGAGCAGTTTGGCGAAGGTGGTCTTGCCGCTGCCGGTCTCGCCCACCACCGCGACCCGGGTCTTGGCCGGGATGTCCACGTTGATGTCGACAAGCACCGGCGGGCCGCCGGGATAGCGGTAGTCGACGTGGGCGAAGCGGATGTCGATCGGTCCGGCCGGCAGGTCGACACCCTGCTCACCGGGGTCCGCCACGTCCGGCGCCACGTCCAGCACGTCGAGCACGCGTCGCCAGCCCGCGACCGCGTTCTGCGCCTCGTTCAGCACCTCGGTGGCGATCTGCACCGGCTGGATGAAGAGGGTGACCAGGAAGAGGAAGGCGGTGAGTTCGCCGATTCCGAGCGATCCGTCGACGCCCAGCCGCACGCCGAGCACCACCACCCCGGCCAGGGCCAGCCCGGCGGCGATCTCCCCGGTCGAGAAGCCGATCACGCTGGTCCGGATCGCCCGCTGCTGGGCCCGGCGCTGATCGTCGATGGTCCGGTCCAGCCGGGCGGCGGTCCGGCCGGCGACACCGTACGCGCGGATCACGGGCGCGCCCACCACGCTCTCGGAGATCGCCGCCAGCATCGCGCCCATGCGCTGCCGGACCACCCCGTACGCGGTGGCGAGCCGCCGCTGGAAGTTCCGGATCACCAGCGCGGCCGGTACGAACGCGGCGAAGACCACCAGGGTCAACTGCCACGAGTAGACCGCCATCACGATGGTGGTCACCACCAGCTGGCCGATGTTGACCAGCAGGATCACGCCGCCCCACTGGAGGAACTGGGTGATCTGGTCCACGTCGCTGGTGACCCGGGAGACCAGCGAGCCGCGCCGCTCCGCCTGCTGGTGCAGGGTCGAGAGGTCGTGCACGTGCCGGAACGCCCGGACCCGCACCCCGGCCAGCGCCGTCTCGCTGACCGTGAAGAGCCGGCGCATCATCAGGTAGCCGCAGATGGTGGTCACCACCAGGACCGCCGCGGTGGCCGCCACCACCAGCCCGACCACGCCCAGGTCCGGGCCGCCCGGGGCGCGCAGCCCGCGGTCGATGCCCTGCTGGATCGCCACCGGTACGGCGGCCCGGCCGAGCATCGACACCAGGGCCAGCCCGAGCGTGCCGGCGAGTCCGGTGCGCAGTTCGGGTGAGAGCGCCAGGCCCCGGCGCAGCGTTCCCCAGGCACTCTCCGACCGCTCGGGCACGGCGTCGACCACCGTGCTGCCGCTCATGCCGCCACCTCGCCGCTGCCCGCACCGTCGCGGGGGCATCCGTTCACACGTCCACCTCTTCGCCTCGCCGGGTCGCCGAGTTCTCGTACGCCCGATCCCGCTCCCGTTCCGCCTCGGCCCGTTCGTACGCGGTGACCAGCGCGGCGTACCCCGGAGTGGTACGCAGCAGGGTGGTGTGGGTGCCCCGGCCGACCACCCGGCCGTGCTCGATGTAGACCACCTCGTCGGCAAGGGCGATGGTCGCCCGTCGGTACGCCACCACCAGGATCGACGCCGCCGGCTCGGCACCGCCCGGGTCCCGACCCTCCCGTCCGTCCCGCCCGTCCGCCGAGGACGGCGTGCGGTCACCGCGGAGTGCGGCCAGGATCGCCGCCTCCACCCTCGGGTCCACGGCGCTGGTGGCGTCGTCCAGCACCAGCAGGCGGGGCCGCCCGGCGAGTGCCCGGGCCAGGGTGAGCCGCTGCCGCTGGCCGCCGGAGAGTGCCGCGCCACGCTCGCCGACCAGGGTGTCCAGCGCCTCCGGCAGGGCCGCCACGAAGCCGTCCGCCTCGGCCAGCCGCAGGGCGGCCCAGACGTCGTCGTCGGTGATGCCGTCCCGGTCCAGCGTCACGTTGGCCCGGATGGTGTCGTCGAAGACGAACGGCACCTGGGCCACCAACGCGGTGGTACCGGCCAGCGAGGCGGCGGTGAGGGACCGTAGGTCGACCCCGTCCACGGTCACCGTGCCGGCGTCGGGGTCGACGAGCCGGACCGCGAGGGAGACGATCGTCGACTTGCCGGAGCCGGTGGGCCCGACCAGCGCGACCGTCCGGCCGGCCGGCACGGTGAACGACACGTCGTGCAGCACCGGCACCGGAGCCGGGGTCACCGGCCCGGCCGCCGCCGTGGGGTCGACACCGCCCGGTGCCGGAGACACCCCACCGGCCGGAACCGAGCCGGAGCCGACCGGAACGGAACCCGCCGGTGCCGAGCCGGCCGGGCCGGTCGCCAGCACGGGCTCGGATATCCGGCTCCCGGCCGGGGAATCGGCCGGCTCGGGTACCCCGGTCGGGCGGGGAGCCGCCTCCGGCTCGGTCACGAGTGCCGCCTCGCCCGGTACGGTGGCCGGCGGCGGTTCGGCCGGGGCGTACCCGAAGGTGACCCGGTCGAAGACGAGGGTGGCCGGCCGCCCCTCCCGGGCGTCCAGTGTGCTGTCGCCGTACGGCATCTCGCCGGTCGCGGTGAGCACGGCCTGCAACCGCTCCCAGCCCGCGACGCTGCGCGGCAGCTCGGCGAGGACCCAGCCGATCGCCCGGACCGGGAAGGCCAGCACGGTGAAGAGGAATGCCACGCTGACGAGTTCGGTGATGCTGACCGCGCCCTGGCTCAGTCGGGCCGTGCCGACCAGCAGCACGGCCAGGGTGCCGAGGCTGGGCAGGGTCTCCAGCATCGGGTCGAAGGTGCCACGGAGCCGGCCCACCGAGATCAGTGCGTCCCGCAGCTCGCCGGCCTGGGCCGCGAACCGGGTCGTCTCCCGGGCCTCCTGACCCATGGTCTTGACCACCAGGGCCCCGTCGAAGCTCTCGTGCGCGATCGCACTCACCTGGGCGCGCATCTGCTGGGCCCGGGCCTGCCGGGGTGCCATGCGTCGGGAGTAGACGACGTTGAGCGCGAAGAGCGCGGGGAAAATCGCCACCCCGACCAGCGCGAGTACCCAGTCGGTGACGAAGAGCGAGCCCATCGCCGCCACCAGCATCACCAGGGTGCCGACCGCGAAGGGCAGCGGCGCGATCGGGAACCAGGCCGCCTCGACGTCGGAGTTGGCGTTGGAGAGCAGCGTGCCGGTGGCGTGCCGGTGGTGCCAGGCCAGCGGCAGCTCCAGGTAGCGGCGGGTGATCCGGCGCCGGTAGCTGGCCTGCAACCGGTACTGCATGAAGCCGGCGCCGAGCCGGCGGCCGAACATCCCGAGCACCCGGCCGAGGCTGACCGCGAACAGCGCGGCGGCGGCCGCCAGCACGGCGGCCAGCTCGATCCGGCCACGCTCCAGCGACGGCACCACCACGTTGCCGACGACGGCACCCACGACGTACGCGCTCGCGATGATCAACAGGCTGTAGAGAACACTGCCGCCGACCGCCACCGCGAAGATCCGTGGCTCCTCCCGGACCGCGTGACCGAGGACCCGGATTCCCCTGAGAAGTATGTCCCGGCTCGTCTTGCCCGCCACGCTCTCCCCCGCCGTAAGCCTGCTGCCTCCAGCTCATCCTTACTGATCAGGGCGAGGGATGACGAACCGATTGGCGTGGGTGATACCGACTCGGCCCTGATTGTGTCTGCTGTCACAGCCTGTTCCCGCTGCCGGCGGCCCGCACCGTGCCGGTCGGCCGGATCTCGTACCACCCGGTCGGCCGGATCAGGATTACGATCAAGACATGCCCCGCTACGCGGATACGGAGCGCCAGTCGCTGGCCGATCTCCTCCATGCGCTCGGGCCGGACGCGCCCACGATCATTCCCGAATGGGCCACCCGGGATCTCGCCGCCCACCTGGTGATCCGGGAGCGCCGGCCGGACGCGGCGGCCGGGCTCATGCTCCCGCCGCTGCGCGGACACCTGGCGCGGGTGCAGGCGACCGTGGCCGGCAAGCCGTTTCCGGCCCTGGTCGACCTGGTCCGGCATCCGCCACGATGGAGCCCGCTGGCCCTGCCGCCCGTCGCCGAGCTGGCCAACCTGGTGGAGTTCTTCGTGCACCACGAGGACGTCCGGCGGGCCCGTCCCGACTGGCAGCCCCGGGAGCTGCCGGCCGGCCAGCAGGCCGCGCTGTGGAGGCGCGTCCCGACGCTGGCCCGGATGTCGCTGCGCCGATTTCCGGCCACCCTGCTGATCCAGGCGCCCGAGCACGGCGAGATTGGTGCCGGAGCCGGCGGCGAGCAGGTCAGGATGGTCGGGTCACCGGGCGAGCTGATGATGTTCCTCTTCGGCCGCCAGCGTGTCGCCCGGGTCCAGCTCGTCGGTCCGCCCGCCCTCACCGACCGGCTCCGCACCGCCAGGCTGGGCGTCTGACCGCCGGGGCGGCCGGACGTGCCGATGCGCGCCCTCGCCCTGGCGTCCCTGACCAGGCCGCCCTTTCCGGTGCGGGTCAACGAGCATGTCGGGCAGGTCAGCCCGGAGTCGAGCCGGTGGGCCGCCGAACTCGGCCTGGTCGGCAGCTCCGCCGCGGCCCGCCGACTGGACCGGTCGAACGCCGCCGACCTGGCCGGCCGGACCTGCCCGGACGCCCGGCCGGAGCAGCTCCGGCTCCTCTCCGACCTCTTCACCTGGCTCTTCGCCTTCGACGACCGCTGCGACGAGGACGGCCTCGGCGACGACCCGGCCCGGCTCGCCCCGGTGGTCGGGCGGCTGCTCGACGTGCTCGACCTGCGCGGCGGGCCGGCGCCGCCGGAGCTGGCCGCCGTCGCCGGCCCGACCGCCGCCGGCCTGCACGACCTCTGCCACCGGGTACGCGCCCAGGACTCCCCGCGGATCCTGCTCCGGTTCGCCGGCCAGATGCGGGACTACCTGCTGGCGCTGCTCTGGGAGGCGGCGAACCGGGAGCGGCACCGGGTCCCGGCGGTGGCCGAATATCTCCAGATGCGCCGGCACACCGGCGGGGTACGCCCCAGTTTCACCCTGACCGACCTGGCCTACGGCGGGCTGGCCGAGGCGACCTGCCGGGCCGACCTCGACGCCGCCAGCCTGGACGACCTCGCCACCGACCTGGTCTGCTGGTGCAACGACGTCTTCTCCTACGCCAAGGAGCGCCGGCAGGGCCGGGACGGGCACAACCTGATCGTCGTACTGGCCCGGGAGGGTGGGCGGGAGGAGCGGGCGGCACTGCTCGACGCGGCCCGGCGGTTCAACGCGGGGCTGCGGGCGTACCTGCGGCTGGAGTCCGCGGTGCTGGCCGGCGGCGGCACCGACGCCCACCGGTTCGTCACCGCGCGGCGGGCCTGGATCCGGGGCAGCTACGACTGGTCGCTGGCGGCGGCCCGCTACCGGTGACCACCGCCGCGCCGCCCCGACGGAGGTCACCGGCCGGGCGGTGGGGACGCGCCGACCCGGCCCGAGGTCGCGTCGATCAACGTCCGCCGCACCGGGCCGGGCCGGGCGGCGCCGGCCACGCAGGGACCCCGGTGTCCCTCGCGTTCGCCGCAGCGGCCGGAGCCGAAGAGCAGCCGGTCGCAGAAGACCCGGTACCGCTCGTGCTGCGCGTCCTCGGCCGAGACCGTCACCTCACCGGCGTCGAGTTCCGGGAGGAAGGCGAGCGACTCGGCCAGCAACGCGGCGAGTTCGGTGGCGGCGTCCAGCGTGGATACGGCAACCGGAAGGTGGATGACGTGGCCCGGTGCCGGCTCGCCGGGCCCGGCATCTCCGGCGAAGGGACTGCTCTGGCCCATGGTTGATCACCCTTACCCGTGCTCGATGGCCTCCCGGCCCCTGGTCACGCGGCGTCCCCCTCGCCGACCGGGCCGACGAGTGGATAGCTTAGAGAGGGTGCCGGGCATTTCGTCGGTTTGCCACTCGGATCGCGCGAGACCGTCCCAGCGGCGGCGAGGACGGCAGATAGCCGACGAGGGCGGCAGATATCGGATCGCGCGGTCCGATCGGCGCGGCCACCGGGCCGATCGGTACTAGCCGTGGCGTGGGCAGACGAAATACCGTACGGTAACCGCGATTTAACGTGATCACCGTCACGCGACGATATCCGGAGGCTCCCCCCGCCATGGCTCTTGACGTCCCCTACCGGTCCATCCCCGACATGTTCCTGAAGCGTGTCTCGGCCACCCCCGACCGGGACGCGTTTGCCCACCCCGCACCCGACGACTCCGGTCCGGTCTGGCTGAGCTGGGCGCAGGTCGGCCAGCGGGCGAAGGCGATCGCCGCCGGGCTGCGCGGCCTCGGCATCGGCGCCGAGGACCGGGTGGCGATCCTGGCCAACACCCGGCTCGACTGGGTCCTCGCCGACCTCGGCGTCATGTGCGCCGGCGGTGCGACCACCACGGTCTATCCGACCACCGAGCCCGAGGACACCGTCTTCATCCTCTCCGACTCCGGCTCGAAGGTGCTGATCGCCGAGAACGCCGACCAGGCGGCCAAGATCGCTGGAGCGGAGCTGCCGGGGCTGACCCACGTCGTACTGATCGACGGGCCGGCCGCGCCGGACGCCACCCCGCCGCAGCTCACCCTGGCCGATCTGGAGGTGCAGGGCGCGCTGGCCCTGGAGAGCGACCCGGAGCAGATCGACCGGGTGGTCGCCGGGATCGACCAGGACCACCTGGCGACCCTGATCTACACCTCCGGCACCACCGGGCGGCCCAAGGGGGTCGAGCTGCTGCACGCCGGGTGGTGCTGGGAGGGCATCGCCCAGGGGCAGCTCGGGCTCCTGCTCCCCGAGGACCTGCAGTATCTCTGGCTGCCGCTGTCGCACTCGTTCGGCAAGACGCTGATCTGCGGCATCATCCACGTCGGCGTACCCACCTACGTCGACGGCCGACTCGACCGGCTCGTCGAGCTGCTCGCCGTGATCAGGCCGACCCTGATGTGCGGTGCCCCCCGGATCTTCGAGAAGGTCTACAACCGGGCGGTCACCACCGCGCAGAACGCGGGCGGCGCCAAGGCCAGGATCTTCGCCTGGGCGGTGCAGACCGGCAAGCGCAAGGTGAGCCTGGAGCAGGAGGGCAGGCCGGTCTCGGCCGGGCTCCGGATCCAGTACGGGCTCGCCGAGCGGCTGGTCTTCAGCAAGCTCCAGGCCCGGCTGGGCGGCCGGATCCGGGTACTGGTCTCCGGCGCCGCGCCGCTGAGCCGGGAGATCGCGCACTTCTTCGCCGCGGCCGGGCTGCCCATCTCCGAGGGGTACGGCCTCACCGAGACCAGCGCCGGCAACTTCGTCAACCGCCCGGGCGCTCTCAAGATCGGTACGGTCGGCAGGGCCCTGGGTGACCTCGAGTGCCGGCTCGACTCCGACGGCGAGATCCTGCTCCGCGGCATGCCGGTGATGCGCGGCTACCACAACCTGCCGGCCGAGACGTCCGAGGCGTTCACCCCGGACGGCTTCTTCCGGACCGGCGACATCGGCGAGCTCGACGAGGACGGCTACCTCAGGATCACCGACCGGAAGAAGGACCTGGTCAAGACCTCCGGCGGCAAGTACATCTCGCCGTCGTTGATCGAGGGCAGGTTCAAGGCGCTCTGCCCGTACACCTCGCAGGTGGTGGTGGTCGGGCAGGCCCGCAACTACTGCACGATGCTGGTCACCCTGGACGAGGACGCGATGACGACCTGGGCCGCCGGCGGTCCGCTGGAGGGTCGGCCGTACGCCGAGATCGTCGGCTCGCCCGAGGTGCGGGCCATGGTCGACGGCTACGTCGCCGAGCTGAACGAGAAGCTCAACCGCTGGGAGACGATCAAGAAGGTCACGGTGCTGACCCGTGACCTGACCGTCGAGGACGGCGAGTTGACGCCCTCGATGAAGATCAAGCGCGGCGCCGTGGAGCAGAGCTTCAAGGGCGAGATCGACGGGATGTACCAGGGCACTCTCGCCCAGATCTGATCGCGGTCCGCGGGGACGCCCCGCCCGGAGTGCCGGGAGGACCGGCGGTGCCCCCGCCGGTCCTCGACCACGCACCGCCGGGACGCCCTCGCCCGGTCGCTACCCGACGGCTCTACCCGACTACGCAGGGCAGATGGACTCGGAGCGGCTTCACCCGGGCGTCACCGGGGTAAGAGCAGAGTGCAGGTGCACGACGGGCCGATCCGGTGGCCCGGTCGTGCGGCGGGACGTGGGGACGAGGGGGTTCCGGTGATGGTGGCCACGGTGGCAGCTCACGTGGAGACCGGCGCCTTGGTGATCACGATGGCGGGCCGGTGGAGCGTTGCACAGGCGTACACGCTGCAGCGGGCGATCGCGCGGTGCGCCGCGCACCACCCGCCGTACGTGGCCGTGGACTGCACCCGGATCGCCCCGGACAAGCTGCTGCCGACCCTGCTTCCGGCGCTGGTGATGCTCCGGGAGTCGTGCCGGCGTGGCATCACCGTGCTGGTCTGCGCGCCGGCCTCGGCGCTGACCGTCCTGCTCCGCCGCCTGCCGACCCGGCGGGTCCAGCTCTACCCCCGGCTCACCGAGGCGCTCACCCGGGTCCGGCCCTACTCCGTCCCGGCCCACCTCCGGCGGGTCCACCGGCGGCTGGCGCCGGTGCCGCAGGCGGTGAGCACGGCCCGGGGGCTGGTCCGGGAGTGCTGCGAGCGGTGGCGACTGGCGGAGATCGCCGACGATGCCCAGCTCGTCGCCTCCGAACTGGTGGCGAACGCCGTCGAGCACGCCGGCACCGAGATCGACCTGACCCTCTGCCACCACGGGCAGCGGCTGCGCATCGCGGTCGCCGACCGGCACCCCGGCGTGCCGGCGCTGCCCCGGCGCGACCCGGCCGGCATCTCCGACGATCCACACCAGCCGCTGGCCGTACGCGGTCGCGGGCTCGCCATGGTGACCCGGTCCGCCAACAGCTGGGGCGTCCTGCACGGCTCCGACGGAAAGATCGTCTGGGCCAGCCTGGCGGCGCAGCCGGCGTCCCGGTTGCGCCTCGCCGGCCTGGTCGGCCTCCCCCGGGCCGGCTACCCGGCCTGAGCCGACGCTCAGGCGATCACGACCAGCTTTCGCCGCTCAGGCGATCACGACCGGCTCCTGCCAGAGCGGGCGCCGCGCCCGGTCGATGTCGTAGCGGACTGCCGCGATCCGGCGTACCGCCTCGGTCAGGTCGGCGGCGGGCAGCGTGAACGGCAGTCGGAGGAAGCGTTCCAGGGTGCCGTCGAGGCCGAACCTCGGGCCGGGCGCGAGGCGTACCCCGACCTCCTCGGCGGCCCGGGCGAGCGCGCTGGCGACCGGGCCGTCGAGCTCCGCCCAGAGGGTCACCCCGCCCGCCGGGACCCGGACCCGCCAGGCGGGCAGTTCCGCGCGGAGCGCGGCGAGCAGGGCGTCGCGCTGGGCGGTCAGCTGTGCCCGCCGGGCCGCCACGATCGCCTCTGCGTCGGCGAGCAGCCGCACCGCGACGAGCTGGTCCAGCACCGGGCCGGCCATGTCGACCCCGACCCGCGCCGCCGCGAGTCGCTGCACCTGGGGTGCGGCGGCACGGATCCAGCCGATCCGCAGGCCGCCCCAGTACGGCTTGCTCATCCCGCCGATGGTGACCACCCGGGAGTGCCGGTCGAAGGCGGCGGTCGGCGGCGGCACCTCGGTGCCGTCCAGCGGCAGGTCGACGAAGGACTCGTCGACCACCAGGTCGGTGCCGCTGGCATGCGCGGTCGCCACCACCCGCTCGCGCAGCCCGGTGGGCATCAGGTGCCCGGTCGGGTTCTGGAACTCCGGGATCAGGTAGGCGAGCCGGGGGCGGGTCTGCCGGAGGCTGCCCAGCAGCAGGTCGGCGTCCCAGCCCGTACCCTCGGTGGAGAGCCCGTGGGTGGCGATCCGCGCCCGGCGCGCGGCGAGCGCGGCGAGCGCGTTGGGGTAGGTCGGTGATTCCACCAGTACGCTGCCGCCGGTCGGCAGCGCGAGCCGGAGCACCAGGTCCAGGGCGTGCTGCACACCGTTGGTCACCATGATCTGCTCAGGGCTGGTGACCAGGCCACGCGCGGTGTACGACCGGGCGACCGCCGTGCGCAGCTCGAGTATCCCGGTGGGGTGGTAGCCGGCGCCGCCGAGGTATCGCGGCAGCTCCTCGGCGGCGGCCCGGGCGGCCGGGGCCAGCTCCGCCGGAGCGGCCAGCGCGGCACAGCCGAGATCGATCATGTCCAGGTCGTCCTGCGGCGTCCAGAGCCCCGAGCTGGCCACCCGGTGCCCGCCGGGCAGCGTGGTCCAGCTGCCGGCCCCTCGGCGGCTGGTCAGGTGCCCGCTCTCCCGCAGTTCGCGGTAGGCGGCGGTGACGGTGGTCCGGCTGACCAGCAGCGCCTCGGCCAGCTCCCGCTCGGCCGGCAGCCGTACGCCCAGTGGCAGCCGGCCGTCGGCGAGCAGTCCGCGCACCGCACCGGCCAACGCGATGTAGTCGGGGCTGCGCCGCCGCCCCGGAAGTGCGTGCCACTGCCCGAGCATCCGGGCGAGCTGTGCCCCGCGGACCAGGCTCGTCATAGCCACCTCACCCCGATTGGCCCTTCATGGCTGCCGGATTGGACCTCAGAGTGGCATGCATGGCAAAGATTGGCAAGCATGGCCGGAGCCGAACCGGCCGGGGCGATCGGCTCGTCCGGCGTCTCGGCCAGCTCTACGCCGGCCTGGTGCTCTACGGCGTCAGCATGGCCCTGATGGTCGAGGCGGGGCTCGGGCTCGACCCCTGGGACGTCTTCCACCAGGGGCTGTCCCGGATCACCGGTGTCTCGTTCGGCGTCGTGACCATCGCCGTCGGCGCACTCGTGCTGCTGCTCTGGATCCCGCTGCGCCAGCGGCCCGGCCTCGGCACGATCAGCAACGTCGTCGTCATCGGCCTCGCCGTCGACGCGGCCCTGGCCCTGCTTCCGACCGCGCAGCCCCTGCCCACCCGGACCGGGTTCCTGGTCGCCGGCATCCTGCTCAACGGCATGGCGACCGGCCTCTACATCGGAGCGCGTTTCGGGCCGGGGCCGCGCGACGGCCTGATGACCGGCTACGTCGCCCGGCACCCCCACCGGTCGCTCCGGCTGGTCCGCACGGTGATCGAGGTGACGGTACTGGCGATCGGCTTCGCCCTCGGCGGCCGGGTCGGGATCGGCACCCTGGCGTACGCGCTGGCGATCGGCCCCCTGGCGCACGTCTTCATTCCGCTCTTCACCGTCGCGCCGTCACCGACCCACCCCCGGCCGGTGCACCTCTCCGCGCCCACCTGACCGGCCCGGACGCGTCAGTCGTACGGAACCGGACCGTCCCTCGTGGAGCGTCGATCGTCCGGGATCTGCGGAACGGACCGGATCCGCGGAATGAACCGGTGCACAACGGTTCCGTCGGCTGCCGTGGCACGGCATCATTTCCCCATGGGGGATGAGGGATGGCGTTGGTCCGACGCTTGGATCTTCGTGTCACTGATCATCGCGGGTGGTGCCGGCCGGCACCGGCGGTCGAGCAGCACCCGCCGGCCGGAGGGCGTCCGGCTCGCCGACGTGCTCTCCACCGCCGATCATCTCAACCGGGCCCTTCCGGCCCGGCACGAGATCGAGGCCGCGGTGCGCCGCCTGGTGGGCGCCGGCCTGATCACCGTCTCGGACGGCTGGTTCCGGGTCACCACCGCCGGTGAGCACCTCTGGCGGACCCGGCCGCACGGTGGCCTGGCCACCACCGTCGAGACCGTGCACGGGGTGCTGACCCGCCGGCACTCCCCCGGCAACCACGACTGGCAGCTCGCCGAGGACGAACACGCGGCGGCGGTGCAGGAATACGCCGCCCGGTTCACCCTGCCGATGCCGCGCCGCTCGCCGGAGAACGGCGGATAGCCCGCCGGGCAGGATCGGAACGGCGGGATCGGGACACCCGGTCAGCGGACGGGGTGGCCCGCACCGCGCAGCGCGGTCTTGACGTCACCGACGCTGAGCTCACCGAAGTGGAAGACGCTGGCCGCGAGGACCGCGTCCGCGCCGGCCGCCACCGCCGGTGGGAAGTGCGCGACCGCACCGGCACCGCCGCTGGCCACCACCGGCACGTCGACCACCCGGCGCACCGCGCCGATCAGCTCCAGGTCGAATCCGGCCTTGGTGCCGTCCGCGTCCATCGAGTTGAGCAGGATCTCCCCGGCCCCCCGCTCGGCGGCCCGGGCGGCCCAGTCCACCGCGTCGATCCCGGTGCCCCGCCGGCCGCCGTGGGTGGTCACCTCGAAGCCGCTCGCGGTGGTGCTGCCGGCCGGGGTACGCCGCACGTCGAGCGAGAGCACCAGCACCTGCCGGCCGAACCGCTCGGCGATCTCGGAGATCAGCTCCGGCCGGGCGATCGCGGCGGTGTTCACGCCCACCTTGTCGGCACCGGCCCGGAGCAGCACGTCGACATCCTCGACCCGGCGCACTCCGCCGCCGACGGTGAGCGGGATGAAGACCGTCTCGGCGGTGCGGCGTACCACGTCGAGCATGGTGCCGCGGTTGTCGGAGGAGGCGGTGACGTCGAGGAAGGTCAGCTCGTCGGCGCCGGCCCCGTCGTACGCCGCCGCCAGCTCGACCGGGTCGCCCGCGTCCCGCAGGTCGACGAAGTTGACACCCTTGACCACCCGCCCCGCGTCCACGTCGAGACAGGGGATCACCCGCACCGCCACCGTCATGGGCCGAGCCTAACCCGCGCCCGCGCGGCGACGCCCGTCACTTCTCCCGCAGCACGGCGAGCGCCTCGGCGACGGTGAAGGCGCCGGCGTAGAGCGCCTTGCCGGCGATCACACCCTCCACCCCGAGCGGCTCCAGCCCGGCGAGCGCCCGCAGGTCCGCCAGGGTCGAGACCCCGCCGGAGGCGATCACCGGGGCATCGGTACGGGCGCAGACCTCCCGCAGCAGGTCGAGATTGGGGCCGCGCATCGTGCCGTCCTTGGTGATGTCGGTCACCACATAGCGGGCCGCACCGGCCTTGTCCAGCCGCTCCAGCACCTCGAAGAGGTCGCCGCCGTCCCGGGTCCAGCCCCGGGCCGCGAGGGTGCGCCCCCGCACGTCCAGCCCGATCGCCACCCGGTCGCCGTACTCGCCGACCACCCGGTCGCACCACTGCGGGTCCTCCAGCGCGGCGGTGCCGATGTTGACCCGGGCCGCCCCGGTGCCGAGCGCCGCCCGCAGCGACTCGTCGTCCCGGATCCCACCGGAGAGTTCGACCCGTACGTCGAGCCGGCGGACCAGCTCGGCGAGGAGTGCGGCGTTGGAGCCCCGGCCGAACGCGGCGTCGAGATCGACCAGGTGGATCCAGCCGGCGCCGTCCCGCTGCCAGGCCAGTGCCGCCTCCAGCGGGTCGCCGTAGCCGGTCTCACTGCCGGCGGCGCCCTGGACCAGACGGACGGCCTGGCCGTCCGCGACGTCGACAGCGGGAAGCAGGGTCAGGCTCAACGTGCTCTCCTCGGTTGGCGGAAGCGGAGTCGGTCGGCGGCAGCCGGGCTCGGCGGGTTCATCGGGCCGGGTTCAGGTCCGGCGGCCCAACGCGATCACCACGACCGCCGGCAGCACCAGCAGCAGCAGCGCGATCAGCCCGAGCCGCAGGGCCAGGTCGTCGACGAGCAGCCAGATGACGATCACCGCCGCCAGGGAGAGCACGACCACGCCGGCCCGCTCGCCCCGGCTGCGCCGGGCGAAGAGCCGCCCGGTGCGCCGGTCCGGCAGTCGCGGGCCGAGCCGGCGCAGCAGGGCCCGGCGGCGCTGGCGGCGGGCCACCGCCCGGGCCCGGGCGGCGCGCTCCCGCTCCGCCTCCGCCAGCCGGAGCGCCCGGCGCCGCGCCCGTTCCTTGCTCACCGGGAAGCGCCTTCCGACCGGGCCGGCAGCTCCGTCCGGCACGCCCGGGGAGAAGCCGTCCGGCGCGCCCGGGGAGAGGCCGTCCGGCGTGCCGGGCGAGAAGCCGTCCGGCGTGCCGGGCGAGAAGCCGGCCGGCGTGCCGGGCGAGAAGCCGGCCGGCGTGCCGGGGCGGGCGGGGCGGCGTTCACAGGGTGGCCAGCCAGTTCTGCAACAGGACGCGGCCGGACTCGGCGGACTTCTCCGGGTGGAACTGGGCGGCCGAGAGCGGGCCGCGCTCCACCGCCGCCACGAACCGCCCGCCATGCTCGGCGGTGGTCGCCAGCGCACCGGACGCGGCGAGCGCCGCGACGTCGGTCGGGGCGTAGGAGTGCACGAAGTAGAAGCGGGCCCCGGGCGGCAGGCCGGCGAAGAGCCGGGAGCCGGGCGGGGGCGCGACGGTGTTCCAGCCCATGTGCGGCACCCGCCGGGCGGCCAGCCCGGTCACGCCGCCGGGGAGCAGGCCCAGCCCCTTGCTGACCACGCCGTGCTCCTCGCCGTACTCGAAGAGGATCTGCATGCCGACGCAGATCCCCAGCACCGGCCGACCCGCCGCCACCCGCTCGGCGATCACCGGCCCGGCCCGCAGCGCCTCGATCCCGGCCATGCAGGCGGCGAAGGCACCCACCCCGGGCACCACCAGGCCGTCGGCAGCGGCGGCCACGTCGAGGTCGTCGGTGACCGTCACCTCGGCGCCGGCCCGGGCCACGGCGCGCTGCGCCGAGCGCAGGTTGCCGGAACCGTAGTCCAGCACCACCACCCGGGGCATCAGCCGTCTCCGGGAAGCAACCAGAGCACCCCGCCGACCGCGGCCAGCAGGGCGAGCACCGCCATCAGGCCGATGACGGCCCCGGACGAGCCCTGACGCCGCATCGACCAGAGCCCGCCGATGAGCACACCGGAGAGCGCGAACAACGCCACCGGCAGCAGAGAACTCACCGAACGAACAATAGTCGGCACGTCCGGCCTGACGAAATCCGACCCTGAGGGGACAGGGCGCACTCCTACCCCGCCGATATCATCGCTCTCATTCGATCCGGAGCGGACGTGTCCGCCGCCGAAGAGGAGACCCGGCAGTTGTCCCCCTCAGAAGCTGAGATCCGTGCGCTGCTCGCCGATCCCGACGAGGCGCTGCGGCGCTGGTACGCCCAGTACCTCGCCGCCGAGGAGGAGCCGGACCTCATCCTGGCCGGCGGCGGGCGCCCCGGCCAGCTCGGTGAGTTCTTCGACGGATGGCTGAAGGAGTCCCGTGACCGCCTCCGGGTGGTGCTCTGCGAACGGCTCCGCTACGCCCGGTTCAGCGAACGCGGCAAGCAACTGGGTGAGGTGGCGCTCGTCGGCCTGGTCGCGACCCTGCTGACCGACGTCGCGGCGGAACTCGTCATCGACCCGCTGAGCACCGCCGCCGTGCTGGTGATCCGGCGGCAGCTCGACACGATCTGCCCACCGGGCGCGGCCACCCCGAGCTGATGACCGACCGGGCCTCGGCACTGAGCGGCTTCCTGGCCGAGGCGGTCCGCGAGAGTGTCGTCCGGCTCCGCGTCCCCGGCTCCGACGAGGGCGTCTTCACCGGCTTCTTCGTCTCACCCGCCGGGCACCTGGTCACCGCCTTCCACGCCGTCAAGGCGCACCTGCACCGCACGCCCGGCAGCTTCCCGCTCGACGTGCACTTCGCCTCCGGCGGGCCCGCCACGTCGGCGGTCTCCGCCCGGCACGAGCCCCGCTGGGCCGACCGGGACGCGGACTGGGCGCTGCTGCGCCTCAACCTCGAACCGCCCGGCTACCTGCCGCTCGCCGAACCGGACGCGCTCACCGGGCCCGGCGCCGACTGCGCACCGGTGCGGGTCTACGGCTTCACCGTCGCCGACCAGGGGCGCACCGGGCTCGGCGCGCTCAGCGGCGAGTTCCTCCGCACCGTCCCCGAACGCCGCCGCTTCCGGATCGCCTTCTCCGTGCGCAGCCGGGGGCAGAGCGGTGGGCCCGTGGTCGACCTGCGCAGCCACACGGTCGTCGGCTCGGTGGTGGGCTTCCGCGAGGACGAGCGGCTGACCGCCGACGCCGCGCTCATCGACCGGGGCGTGCTGGCCGGCACCGGAGTCGCCGTCGACCTGGCCGAGCTGGCCCGGCAGTGGCGCCGACGCGCGGTGTCGCACCTGGCGACGGCGAACCCGGAGCTGTCCCGGCTGGCCGCCGCGACCGCACCGCCACCACTGCCCGAGGTCTACCTGGCCGACCGGGACACCGTGCGGCAGCTGCGGGACCGGCTGCTCGGCCCCACCGAGTCCGCCGTCGTGCTGCACGGCCCCTCCGGCAGCGGCAAAACCATGATCGCCGCCGAGTTGGTGGCCGGCCTGCGCGACTCCGGACGGGTCGACTCCGTCTACTGGTACGACTTCGAACCGCCCCCCAACCGCACCATCGAGCGGCTGCTGCGCAGGCTCGCCCTGCACCTGCTCGAACACCAGGGCGCGATCGAACCGATCGAGACCGTCATCGACGACACCTTCCTCCGCGACCCGCGACCCGCGGTCCGGGCCACCATCGAGGCCGTACGGGCCGGCCGGCACCTGCTGGTCTTCGACAACGCGCACTTCCCGCGCCGGGACGGGCAGCAGGAGATCGTCGACCTGCTCGACCAGCTGCTCTGGGCCGCCGGCCAGGGCCGCTCCCTGGTCGTGCTCACCTCGTGGGACCGACTCGCCCCGGAGCTGACCGCCCCGGTGACCGGGACGACCGGACTGAGCCCCGACGAGGTCACCGACTTCGTCCGGCTGCACGGCCTGACCGTCTCCGGCCGGGCGCTGGACTGGATCGGCGCGCTCGGCGAGGACATCACCTGCGTCGAGCAGTTCATCCGCAGCGCGGAGTGGCGGCGGGCGGTGGAGCGCGGCGACCTCGACCCGGCCGAGCCGGAGGACCTGCACCAGCACTGGCTGAACCGCTATCTCGCCCAGGTGTCACCGGCGGCCCGGCAGGTGCTGCTGGCCCTCGCGGTGATCGCCGCGCCGACCACCCGGTCCACGGTGGAGCACGCGGCGAACACCCCGGAGTTCTCCCGCACCCTCCAGACGCTGCGGCACAGCCCGCCGCTGGTCCGCAGCGCCGAGGGCCGGCTCTACCTGCACTCCAACGTCGCCCGGTCGGTGCTGGCCACCACCGACCGGATCACCCTGACCGAGGTCCGGCACCGGGCCGCGACGCAGTTGCGGGAGACCGGCCAGTTTCTCTCCGCCGCACGGGTGCTGCTGGACGCCGACGACGTCGGCGCGGCGATCGAGCTGATGTTCACCCACCGGGAGGACATCCTCGCCAGGGGTGGTGGCAACGCCATGCGCGGGCTGACCCGGCGGGTGCTCGACCGGGGCCGGGTCGAACCGGACTGGCTGCCCCGGCTGCACGCGGTGATCGCGAGCTGCGAGAGCATCCGCGGCGACTACGCGCGGGCCGCACACCACTGGAAGGTCGCGGTCGCCGGCCGGCAGGGCACCCTGGACGCGGCGGTCATGCACAACCGGCGCGCCGACAGCCTGCGCATGGGGAGCCGCTATCCGGAGGCGGCCGAGGAATACGCCGAGGCCGCCCGGTCGGCTCGGGCACAGCCCGGTGCCGAGGCGGCCCGGGAACTGGGTCGGGCCCAGCTCGGCCTGGCGAAGCTGGACCGGCTGCACGCCGACTACCGCCGCTCGCGTGAGCGCTACGAGCAGGCCAGGCAGGCGTTCGCGGACATCTTCGACGACAGCGGCACGATCGAGGCGGTGTACGGGCTCGGCGAGGTGTCCCGGCTGCTGGAGGAGTGGCCGGCCGCGCTGGCCGCGTACCGCCGGTCGCTCTCGCTGGCCGAGGCCCGGGACAATCCCGAACGCCAGGCGTACGCGCTCTGGGGGATCGGCGAGGTGCTCCGGTTGACCGGAGAGTTCGCCGAGGCCGAACGGCAGCACACCGCCGGACTCGACCTGTGCCTGCGGGTCGGCGACACCCGCAGCGAGGGCTGGGCGCTGCTCGGGCTGGCCGAGACGTACCGGGCATCGTCCCGCAACGGCCGGGCGCGGGACTCGTACCTGGCGGCGGTGGAACGATTCGAGAGCACCGCCAGCGAGACGGAGCAGGCGCACGCGCTGGTCGGGCTCGCCGAGGCGAAGCGGCAGGACGGGGAGACGGACCTGGCGCTCTACGGCCGGGTGCGGGCCACCTACGAGGCGAAGCAGCTCCGGCACAGCACGGTGCAGTGCTATCTGGCGATGGCGATGGCGCTGCGGGCGACCGGACGGCCGGGCGCGGCCGCCCGGCTGCTCGGCAAGGCCCGGCGGCTGGCCACCCGGCACCACCTGGAGGCCGAACTGCGCCGGATCGGACCGCTCGCCAGGAACCGTGCGGCACGGCCGCCGATCGTCTTCAACTACCCGTAGCCCCGACTCCGTCCCCCGGGAACCGGACGGGACTCGTCAGCTCTCCGCCGCCCGGGTCCGGGCCGCCGCCCGGTCCACCACGAACTGCGCGGCGGAGGCGTGTGCGGGGAAGCCCTCGTAGGTCGCCAGCGTCACCGCCGTCGGACCCACCGCCGCCACCCCCTCGTCGGAGACGTAGGCGAAGGACGAGCGTTTCATGAAGTCGATCGTCCCGACGCAGGACTGGCTGCGCGCCGTGCCGCCGGTCGGCAGGATCGCGTTCACCCCGACGGCGAAGTTGCCGAACGGGATGGAGGTGTTCTCCCCGAGCAGGATCTCACCGGCGTTGGTGAGCTTCGGCAGCAGTTCGAACGGATTCGCCACCAGCACCCGCAGGTGCTCCGGCGCGTACTCGTTGACGAACCGGACCGACGCGGCGAGGTCGGTGGTGAGCACGATGCCGCCGTAGCCGGCGAGCACCGCCGTGCAGAACTGCCGGCGCTGCTCGGGCAGCGCGTCCACCAGGTCGGGGAGCAGCTTCTCGACCGCGTCGGCCAGCGCCGCCGAGTGGGTGACCAGCAGGGCTGCCGAGTTGCTGCCGTGTTCCGCCTCCACCAGCAGCTCGCGGGCGGCGATCTCCGGATCGGCCGCGCCGTCGCAGAGCACCACCGACTCGCTCGGGCCGGCCGGCAGGCCCGGGTCGACCTCGCCGTAGACGAGCCGCTTGGCGGTCGAGACGTACTCGTTGCCGGGGCCGACGATCTTCTCGACCCGGCGTACCGTCTCCGTGCCGTAGGCGAACGCGGCGATGGCCTGGGCGCCGCCCATCTTGTAGATGGTGCGCACCCCGCAGAGCGACGCCGCGACCAGGGAGGCGGCGTCGACGGTGCCGTCCGGGCCGGGTGGGGTGCAGACCGCGACCTCCGGCACCCCGGCGATCACGGCCGGCGCGCAGAGCATCGTCATCACCGACGGGAAGGAGCCCTTGCCCCGGGGGACGTAGAGGCCGACCGAGGTGATCGGGGTCCACCGCTCGCCGACGAGGACGCCCGGCCGCACCTCCTGCATCCAGGATGCCTGCGGCAGCTGCGCCTCGTGGTGGTGCCGGATGTTGGCGATCGCGCCGGCCAGCGCCTCCCGCACCGCCGGGCTGACCGCCGCCTCGGCCGCCTCGAACTCCTCGTCGGTGACCTTCAGCGTCTCCGTCGACAGGGTGACCCCGTCCAGCCGGGCGGTCTGCGCCAGCAGCCCGGCGTCGCCGCGGTCGCGGACGTCCGCGACGATGGCCCGGACGTCCGCCTCGACCGAGCTGTAGTCGGCCCGTACGCGCTGCATCAGCACCCGCCGCTCCGACTCGGAGAGCTTCTCCAGGGGGTACCGGTTGACCTGCAGTGTCACTGCTTCGCCTCCATGCCGCCCGGGGCGGGCAGCAGCTCACGATAGACGTCCATGAACGTTGTCATCTCTGCCGGTGTGCCGAGGTTCATCCGGAACGTCCCGGCCAACGCGGGCGGGGTCATCCGGCGGACCAGGATCCCGGCCGCCCGCAGTCGCTCCATCGTCTCGGCGCACCGACCCGGCCGGACCAGGAGAAAATTGGCCGCGCCCGGCCAGACCGGGACGCCGTGCTCCCGGAAGAAGTCCCGCACCGCCGGCTTGGTCCGGTGCATCGTCTCGGCCACCGACGCCCGCATCTCGTCGACCCGCTCCAGCTGGGCCAGCGCGGCGACCACGGCGAGCGCGTTCACGTCGAAGGGATTGCGGATCTTGACGAGCTGGTCGACCACCTCCGGCCGGGCCAGCACGTAGCCCAACCGGAGCCCGGCCATCGCGAACGCCTTGGAGAAGGTACGCAGCACCACCAGGTTGGGGTAGCGCTCGATCAGCGGCGCGACGGTGACCCCGGTGAACTCGGCGTACGCCTCGTCGACCACGACCGGGGTCTCGGGATGCGCCTCGACGGTCTCGACGATGAACTCCACGTCCACCGGGGTGCCGGTCGGGTTATTCGGGTTGACGAAGACGATCAGATCCGGCCCGGCGGTCGCGGCGGCCCGGAACTCGGCATAGGGAAACTCCAGGTCCGGGCCGTAGGGCACGCCGAGCACCTCCGCGCCGAGCAGCCCCGCCGAATGGCCGAAGATCACGAACTCGGGGCGCGCGACAAGCATCGTCGCGCCCGGCGCCAGGAAGGCCCGCAGGCAGACGTCGATGGCCTGGTCGGAGCCGTTGGTCGGCAGGATCCAGCCCGCCGGCAGCCCGGTGTAGCCGGCCAGCGCCGCCACCAGCCGCGGATATTCCGGATAGCCGTGCACGCCGTGTCGCTGGATGTGCGCCACCAGCGCCTCGGCGACCGCCGGCGAGAGCGGCGCCGTCGCCTCGTTGCGGTCCAGCCGGATCAGTCCCGCGCGATCCTGCCCCGACCAGTCCGGCACGTACGCGGTGGCCTGCCGCACCGCCGCCGGGAAGCGCAGCCCGGCCGGGCTTCCGGTCCGGGTCACGCCGCCTCCCCGCCCCGCCGGCTCATGCCGCCCTGTTGGCTCATGCCAGGCAGCCGGCTCATGCCAGCGTCGCCTTGACGCCCGGGGCCAGGGCCCTGCGGTACGGGTTGACCGAGAGCAGCTCCCGGGTGGCCTCGCCGAGCGCCGGGAAGACCTCCGGCCAGCCCTGCTCGGCGCCGACCCCGGGTGCCACGTGCACCATCACGCTCGCCTGCAGGCCACCGGCGAACCCGTCCACGAAGTCGTCGAGGTCCTCGCTGAAGAGGTCGCCGCAGAGGGTGTGGCCGATCAGGAACGAACGCCGGAACGACGGGTAGTCCTCGCCGAACGGGACGTACTTCCAGAACTTCCGCCCCTCCATGCTCAGCCCGACCCGGACCGGCCGCGCCACGTCGTCGACGTCCCGCACGTTGGAGCCGGCCCCGTAGATGCCGAGCTCGCTCATCCGTTCGATGGCCATCCCGCGCAGGGCCCGGCCGAGCCCGAGCCCGACGTCCTCGGTCACCACGTGGCTGGAGCTGAGCCGGCTGGCGTGGAAGCCGACGGTGAGCCGCAGGCCGGCCGCGTGGGCGTACGAGTCGAGCAGCCCGGCCAGGCCGGTCACGCTCACCGAGTCGGCCACGTCGATGCTGACCTCCGCCCCCGGCTCGGCGTCGCCGGCCAGCCGCACGTCGATGGTGACCACGCTCTCGGCGGTCTCCCGACGCAGCCGGGCCGCCACCGGAGAGAGGGTCTCGACGGACCAGCCGCGTTCGACGGCGCGGCCGGCCGGCTCGACCGCCGCCCCGGTGGCCGGCGGCGTTTCCGGCAGCGCCGGCTCGGCGACCGGCGGGGTGTACATCCGGTCCAGCGCGATGCCGACCGCCCGGTAGACGCCCTCCCAGGTGTGGTGCGGGTCCTCGAAGCCGCCGACGGTGACGGCGATGTCGAGCCCGGCGGCCCGGCCGAGCGCGTCCAGCATCTCGACGAGCGGCCCGCCCCGGGCGAGCTGCTCGCAGCGTACGGAGAGGAACCAGTCCAGGTCGAGCTGGGCGGAGGCGGAGAACCGGGCCCCGGCCCGCGCCGCGTCGGCCCGGAGCCGGACCTCGGCACTGCCGTCGTCGATCATGCCGAGCGCGGCCGAGCTGTCGCGCAGCCGTGGCATCCGGGCGATCTCCCGGCCGAGCGCGCCGCCCAGCTCGACCCAGTCGTCGCTGGTCCAGCGCAGCTCGATCGAGCAGCCCAACCGCCACGCGATGTGCTCGACCATGTGGCTGACGAAGTCGTTGGGGGTGTCGAGGACCTTGTTGGTGATCCCCTCCCGGCCCAGCCGGACCCGGCGTGGCCCGAGGCTGGTGTAGCAGGTGACGGCGTGCCCGGAGGCGGCCAGCTCGGCGAAGGTCGCCGAGCCGGTGGCCACCCCGACGGCGTGGCAGCCGGCGGCGCTGGCCGACTCCAGCCCGAGCACGGAGTCCTCGACGGCGACGCAGGAGGAGGGCGGGCAGTCCAGCCGGGCCGCGGCGGCGAGGTACGGATCCGGCGCCGGCTTCTTCCGCAGCCCCTCCTCGTCGTTGCCGACCACCTCGTCGACCCCGTCGAGCAGGCCGGCGGCGGAGAGCAGCTGGGCCACGTCGGCGCGGGGGTTGTTGGAGACCACCGCGATCCGCAGCCCGGCCGCCCGGGCGTCCCGGAGCAGCTCGGGAACGCCGGCGTGCACCACCGGGGTGACGAGTCGACGCTCCTTCTCGTGCCGGGCGACCAGATCGGCCAGGGCGTCGTCGGTCAGGTCGAGCCCGACATCCCGGGTGACCCGGGCCCAGAAATCCGGCAGCGCGTAGGCGAAATGGCGGCGGATGACCTCTCTCGGGACCGCGACGTCGGCATGCGGACGCAGCAGCGTCTCCACCAGGTCGTAGTCCATCGTGAGGGTGTCGATCAGGACTCCGTCGAGATCGAGCAGCAGGGCACGGGTATCGTCCGGCACCACCAGGCCATCAGCCAACAGCATGGTCGTCATCGTATCCAGCGGGGCCGGTGCCGCGACGGCGGCGTCTGCGGACTGGGACGCGCCGCGCGGTGCGGCCGGACCGACCGGCCTGATCATCCAGCACGTCCCGCCCGAACGGCGGGGTGCGGGCGGCAACGTTCCCGACGTACCTTTTTCGCACATCCGCTTCGTTCGCACATCCGCTCCGGCGCGTTCGCACATCCGCATGGTGAGCGCGCGTGACCAGAGGACGGCAGGACGGGTCGCATGGATTTCGACCGACCGACCATCCAGCCCGGCCAGATGCGGGACATCGCCGCGTTCTACGGCATGGTGGAGCCGCTGGAGACCGAATACCTCGGCGGAATTCCCAACGTCACCTACCGGGTGGCCTCGGCCGACCGGGTGCTCGCGATCCGAATCTGCAACAACGGTTACACGTCCCCCGAGCACCTGCACTGCGAGCTGACGGTGCTGCGCTTTCTGCGGGAGCGCGGATTCGAGTACTCCCCGGTTCCCGTGCCCGGCGTCGACGGCGAGCTGGTGCAGCACTGGCAGGGCTACCGGGTGGTGGCGAGCCGGTTCATCGAGGGCGTCGCGGGCGACAGGACGCCGCTCGGCCCGGACCAGTGCGCCCAGATCGGTGCCGCCGTCGCCCGGCTCGGCGCCGCGCTGGCCGGGCTGGAGCACGGGCTGCCGGCGGCGGAGTCCTTCCGGTCCCGCTCGGTCCGGCTGCTCGACGGCTTCCCGGACCGGGCGGCGGCGCTGGGCTGGCCGGGCGACCTGGCCCGGATACCGTCGCGGTTCGACCGGGCCATGCGGGTCCTGGAGACGGCCGGGCCGGCCGGCTGGTACCCGGCCATCCACGCCGACATCTGGCCGCCGAACACCATCTACCGGGACGGCGTCCTGGCCGGCGTGATCGACTTCGACGATCTCTCCTTCGGCCCGCCGGTGCTGGACATCGCGGCCGTACTCTGCGAATTCGCCTTTCCGCAGCCGGACCGGCTGGACGAGCCGCTGGCCGCGGCGGCGCTCGCCGGCTTCCGGTCGGCGGGTGGCGCACCCGGTCCGGCAGGGGCCGACCCGGGTGAGATCCTCGGCAACGCCATCGAGGCGCTCTGCGTCTCCTGGCTGGGTGCCAACGCCCTGCACGGAGTGGGGTACGCCGAGTCCCGCTCGCTGCTCGAACGGCTCGACCTGCTCGCCGACCCGGCCGGGCGGGCGGACCTGGTGGCACGCCTCGCGCAGCTGTGGCGGCGCGCCGGGACCGGACACCCTCCGGGCGGGACCGGGCCGCACACCCGGTTCCCGCGCGGCGCTGCGGATCCGGAACGTTCCGCCGATCCGGAACCCGCTGCGGATCCGGACCGTTCCACCGATCCGGAACGCTCTGCCGATCCGGAACGCTCTGCCGATCCGGAACGCTCTGCCGATCCGGAACGCTCTGCCGATCCGGAACGCTCTGCCGATCCGGAACGCTCTGCCGATCCGGAACGCTCTGCCAATCCGGACCGTTCGAGCGTGTGAACCGGTCGCGGCCGAGCGTACGATGAGCCGACCGGCGCGGGCCGGCGGCCCCGTCCCGTCGCGCCACCGCCCGGCGGAGGTCGCCATGGCTGACAGCCTGAGGACGTACGACCGGGAAGCGGTGGGCGAGATCGTGCCGGCCCTCACCGAGCTCTACGCCGAGGTGTACGCCGAACCGCCCTACCACGAGGGCGCCGAACAGGTCCGCGACTTCCAGGTCAGGTTCGCCGAGCACCGCGGCGAGCCGGCGTTCCGGCTCGCCGCCGTGTGGCAGGGCGAGCTGTTGATCGGCTACCTCTACGGCTTCCGGCTGGAGGTCGACTCGCCGCTCTGGGACGACCTGCTGATCCGGCCGGCCGGCGGGCTGGTCCGACCGGCCGGCGGGCGAACGGATCCGCCGGCGCGCCAGCCCACCGCCTACGTCAGCGAGTTGCTGGTCCGGGCCGGGTCCCGGCGCCGGGGCGTGGCCCGCCGGTTGCACGACACCTTCGTCGCCGAGCGCCGGGAGGGCCGGGTGGCGCTGCTCGCACACCCAAAGGCCGGGCCGGCCCAGGCGGCGTACTCGGCGTGGGGCTGGAAGCGGGTCGGCTACGGGCGGCCCTTCCCGGGGGCGGGCGAGTACGACACCCTGATGCTCTTCCTCTCCTGATCGGCCCGGGTAGGCTCGACCGGTGGGTGCGCGGCTGCCGGTTTTTCCGCTCGGGACGGTGCTCTTTCCCGGCCTTGTCCTACCGTTGCACATCTTCGAGGCGCGCTATCTCGACCTGATGCGCCACCTGCGGGGCCTGCCGGAGGGCACCCCCCGGGAGTTCGGCGTGGTCGCCATCCGCAGTGGCGGCTCGGCGGCGGTGGCCACCCGCCCCGACCCGGAGTCCCGGCCGGATCAGGAGTCCCGGGCCGCGCAGGAGTCGCGGCCGGAGCAGCCGGAGCTGACCGACCGGCGCCCGGACGGCTCGCCGGTCACCCTGCACGACGTCGGCTGCACGGCGGAACTCCGCCAGGTGACCGAGTTGCCCGACGGCCGACTGGACGTGGTCACCGTCGGCCGCCGCCGTTTCCGGATCGCCGGTGTCGAGGAGGGGCCGACGCCCTACCTGACCGCCGAGGTGGAGTGGCTGCCCGAGCCGGTCGGGCAGGAACAGCTCGCCGACCTGCTCGCGCCCCGGGTGCTCGCCGTCTTCCGGCGCTACCTCACGCTGGTCCGCGACGACCCGGAGGAGATCTCCGAGCAGATGCCGGACGACCCGACCGTGCTGTCGCACCTGGTGGCGGCGACCGCCGCGCTCACCCTGACCGATCGGCAGCGGCTGCTGGCGACGCCCGACACTGCCGGCCGGTTGAGGGCGGAGCTCGGGCTGCTCAATCGCGAGGCGGCTCTGCTGCGTCAGGTGCGGGCGGTGCCGGTGCCGCTGGCGGAGCTGGCGGTGCCGGCAAGTCCCAACTGACCGGCTCGGGCGCCGGCTCGGTCTCGGGCCGCAGTCCCGGATAGCGGGACCAGCCGGCCAGCAGGGTGTACATCACCGCCGCGCCGAACGCCGGCACCAGCAGGCTCCCGATGGCGGGAAGGAACCCGAGCAGCAGGTCGTACTCCCCGCCGTACAGGTCCGGCGGCTTGCTGAAGGTCGCCCCGGGCGGAGCGCCGGCCAGCAGCCGCTGGTAGTCACCGAGGCCGATCTGCCGGCCGAGCTGCCAGGCCAGTACGGCGGCACCGAGCATGCCGAGCACCACCACCAGCATGCCGACCGGGCCCCGCTGCCGGCGCAGCACCAGCCACATCACGATCGCGGCCAGCACGCCGAGCCCGAAGCCGAGCAGGCTGAACCAGCCGTCGGCGGCGATGAACTCCTCCGGCTGCGGTACGGCCAGCAGCGCCCCGTCCTCGCTCTGCACCACCGGCACGCCGGGCGACACGGCCCACCAGACCAGGCCGAACGGAACCCCCAACAAGATCAACCCGAGCAGCGCGCCGACGCCGACCAGCACGTCCCGACGCCGTCGACCGGCCGGATCGCCGCTCTCCGGAGGCGGGACGACGGGGTGCCCGAGCGGAGCCGGCCCGGGGGCGTCCGAGGGCCCGGGGGCCTCCGGGGGCCCGGAGGCGTCCGAGGGCCCGGAGGCGTCCGACGGCCCGGAGACCTCCGGGGGCCCGGAGACCTCCGGGGGCCCGGAGGCGTCCGACGGCCCGGAGACCTCCGGGGGCCCGGAGACCTCCGGGGGCCCGGAGACCTCCGGGGGCCCGGAGACCTCCGACGGCCCGGAGACCTCCGACGGCCCGGAGACCTCCGACGGCCCGGAGACCTCCGACGGCCCGGAGGCGTCCGAGGGTCCGGAGGCGTCCGACGGCACCGAGCCGTACGAGCCGTCCGGCGTTTCCGGCGGCACCCCGACGCCCACCGGTCCGGTGCCGGGTGCGGAGGGCGGCGCCGGTGGAGTCGAGGTCGACGAGGGGCGGTCGTCGTCGCCCACGCCGGACGTGCCGTCGGGGCGGGAGGTTGCCGGACTCACCCGATGATCCTCTCAGGCCCGGCACGGCGCCGGCGGCCCGGTATCAGGAAACCGCCCAACCCGGCCCCGGGTCAGCACGACGTGCTCACAGACTCTCGCGCCAGCCGGCCGCCTCGAGTGCGGCGCGCACCTGCGCCACCACATACTCCGGCTTGCGGCGCACGTCAAAGGCGGTGAAGCGCAGAATGCGGTCGCCGGCTACCCAGATCTCGTTCTGGCGACGCAGGTCCGCGGCCCAGTGTCGGGCGTCCATGTGGTGTGCGCCGTCGACCTCGGCGTGCAGCCGCCACCGCCGCCAGTAGGCGTCGAGATAGCGGATCCGACCGCTCGCGTCCGTACGGCGCTCCTGCTGATCCGGCACCGGCAACCGGTGACGGCGGCAGAGCCGGACGAAGTCGATCTCGGAGAGCGCCTCCGCTCCGCCCGCGACGTCTGCCATCGTTCGCCGCATCAGCGCCCGGCGCCGCAGGCGAGGCATCCGCTCGAGCACCGCGTCGATCTCGGCCGGCGTGACCCGGCGTTGCTGGCAACCGGCGGCCAGGATCACCTGTGCCTCGTCATCGGTGCGCGCCCACTGCGCCGCGTCGACGAGGGCACGGGCCATCGTCGTGCGATCCGGCCGGCCCCGCTGACGGTCGGCGTCCGGCAGGTGCCGGGTCCGGCGTACGCGTACGGCCGGCAGGCCCAGTGGCAACCGGCGGAGCAGGTTCGGCGCCCCCTTGCCGTACGGGACAAGCACGTCGACCACGTCGCTACGCCACGTCCCACGTAGCCCTCCCGCGCGGGCCGACGCCAGACCGGCGAGAAGCGCGCCGTCGCCGGCGGCGAGCACCGCCACCCACCACTGCTGCTCCCGCGTGACCTGGCCGCCGTGCGTGATCAGCAGATTGTGTGCGATCCGACGCCAGCGACCCGTGTGCAGCAGGTGCCGCACCTTCGACGGAGTCAACTCCGCAACTGCCTGCCCCCAGGTAACAACCCCCGCCTGCTCAAACAACAACCACTCGAGCCCGCTGCTCCCATCCCCCGGCACCCGCACGCGTAGAGACAACCACGCTTCGTGCGTCGTGGTTGTCGCTATCACGACATCCACGACGCACAGACCATCTCGGCCTCAGCCGGCGACGGCGCTGGGGCCTAGGAGGGCCTTGAGGTCGGCCATGAGGGCGGTGGTGGGGGCTACCCGCAGTGGGCTGAGTCGTAGCAGGGTGGCGCGGGAGCCGTTGACGAGCTTGACGTGCACCTCCGCCGAGCCGGGATGGCTGGTCAGCACCTCGCGGAGGCGTTCGACCAACGGCGGGGTGCAGCGGGACGGCGGCAGGGCCAGCACCACCGGCTTGACCTCGTCGGCGGCGGTGATGTCCGGCATCGACAGATCCATCGCCATCAGCCGGGGCTGGTCGTCGCGACGGTCGACCCGGCCCTTGACCACCACGATGGCGTCCTCGGCGATGTACTGCCCGACCAGCTCGTAGGTGTTGGGGAAGAAGAGCACCTCGACCGCGCCGCCGAGGTCCTCCAGGGTGGCCGAGGCCCACGCCCGGCCCTGCTTGGTGATCCGGCGCTGCACCCCGGAGAGGATGCCGGCCAGGTTGACCACCTGCCCGTCGGCGACGCCGCCCTCCTCGGCGAGCGCCGCGATCGACATGTCGGCGGCGGCGGCGAGGACGTGCTCGACGCCGAAGAGCGGGTGGTCGGAGACGTAGAGGCCGAGCATCTCCCGCTCGAAGGTGAGCAGGTCGGTCTTGTCCCACTCGCCGGCCGGAATGGAGGGGGTCACCACCATGCCGCCGCCCGACCCGCCGTCGGCATTGCCACCACCGCCGCCGAAGGCGTCGCCGAAGAGGTCGTACTGGCCGACCGCCTCGTTGCGCTTGAGCGCGATGAACGAGTCGATCGCGTCGGTGTGCACGGCGAGCAGCCCCTTGCGGGTGTGCCCGAGCGAGTCGAAGGCGCCGGCCTTGATCAGCGATTCGACGGTCTTCTTGTTGCAGGCGACCGCGTCGACCTTGCGCAGGTAGTCGTAGAAGTCGGTGAAGTTGCCCTTCTCCTTGCGGGAGCGCCGGATCGACTCCACCACGTTCGTGCCGACGTTGCGGACGGCGGCCAGCCCGAACCGGATGTCGGTGCCGACGGCGGCGAACCGGGCGTTGGACTCGTTGACGTCCGGCGGCAGCACCTTGATGCCCATCCGCCGGCACTCGGCCAGGTAGACCGCGGACTTGTCCTTGTCGTCGCCGACCGAGGTGAGCAGCGCGGACATGTATTCGGCCGGATAGTTCGCCTTCAGGTAGGCGGTCCAGTAGGAGACCACGCCGTACGCCGCGCTGTGCGCCTTGTTGAAGGCGTAGTCGGAGAACGGGACCAGGATGTCCCAGAGCGTCTTGATCGCCGCGTCGCTGTAGCCGTTTTCCTTCATGCCGGCGGCGAAGGGGGCGAACTCCTTGTCGAGGATCTCCTTTTTCTTCTTGCCCATCGCCCGGCGCAGCAGATCGGCCTTGCCGAGCGAGTAGCCCGCCACCTTCTGCGCGATCGCCATCACCTGCTCCTGATAGACGATCAGGCCGTAGGTGTCACCGAGGATGTCCTGCAACGACTCGGCGAGCTCGGGGTGGATCGGCACCACCGGCTTGCGGTTGTTCTTGCGGTCGGCGTACTCGTTGTGCGCGTTCGCGCCCATCGGGCCGGGCCGGTAGAGCGCGCCGACCGCCGAGATGTCCTCGAAGTTGTCCGGTGCCATCGAGCGCAGCAGCGCCCGCATCGGGCCGCCGTCGAACTGGAACACCCCCAGGGTGTCACCCCGGGAGAGCAGCGCGTACGTCGCCTTGTCGTCCAGCGGCAGGTCCTCCAGGACCAGGTCCTCGCCCCGGTTCTCCCGGATCGCCTCCAGCGCGTCGTCCATGATGGTCAGGTTGCGCAGGCCCAGGAAGTCCATCTTGAGCAGGCCGATGGTCTCGCAGGCACCCATGTCCCACTGGGTGATGATCGAGCCGTCCTGCTCCCGCTTCTGGATCGGTAGCACGTCCACCAACGGGTCCCGGGAGAGGATCACCCCGGCCGCGTGCACCCCCCACTGCCGCTTCAGCCCCTCCAGGCCCTTCGCGGTGTCGACGACCTTGCGCACCTCGCCGTCGCCGTCGTAGAGCTGCCGGAACTCGGCCGCCTCCGGATAGCGCTGGTGGCTGGGGTCGAAGATGCCGCCGAGCGGGATGTCCTTGCCCATCACCGCCGGGGGCATCGCCTTGGTGATCCGGTCGCCCATCGCGAACGGGTAGCCGAGCACCCGGGCCGCGTCCTTGATCGCCGCCTTGGCCTTGATCGTCCCGTACGTGATGATCTGCGCGACCCGCTCCTCGCCGTACTTCTCGGTGGCGTACCGGATCATGTCACCGCGCCTACGCTCGTCGAAGTCCATGTCGATGTCCGGCATCGACACGCGATCGGGGTTGAGGAAGCGCTCGAAGAGCAGGCCGTGCGCCATCGGGTCCAGTTCGGTGATGCCCAACGCGTACGCGATGATCGCACCCGCCGCCGAGCCACGCCCCGGCCCGACCCGGATCCCCTCCCGCTTCGCGTACGCGACCAGGTCCGCGACCACCAGGAAGTAGCCCGGGAAGCCCATCTTGAGGATGACGTCGAGCTCGTACTCCGCCTGCTGGCGCCGGTCCTCCGGCACCCCGCCCGGGAAACGCCGCTCCAGCCCGCGCAGCACCTCCTTGCGCAGGAACGTCTCCTCGGTCTCTCCCGCCGGCACCGGGAACTGCGGCATCAGGTTGCGCGGCGCGAAGAGCTCCGAGTAGTCACCGATCCGCTCGGCGATCTCCAGCGTGCTGTCGCAGGCCCCCGGCACCTCCGCGTCCCAGAGCGCCCGCATCTCGGCCGGCGACTTCAGGTAGAAGTCCCGGGCGTCGAACTTGAACCGCTTCGGGTCGGCCAGCGTCGACCCCGACTGCACGCAGAGCAGCACCTCGTGCGCGTCGGCGTCCCTGTCGTAGGTGTAGTGCAGGTCGTTGGTGGCCACCGGCTTGAGGTTGAGCTTCTTGCCGAGCCGGATCAGGTCCTGCCGGATCCGGGTCTCGATGTCGAGCCCGTGGTCCATCACCTCGAGGTAGTAGTTGTCCGCCCCGAAGATGTCCCGGAACTCCGCCGCCGACTCGCACGCCTTGTCGAAGTTGCCGATCCGCAGCCAGGTCTGCACCTCGCCGGAGGGGCAGCCGGTGGTGGCGATGATCCCCTTCCCGTACTGGTGCAACAGCTCCCGGTCGGCCCGGGGCTTGAAGTAGTAACCCTCCAGGCTGGCCCGGGACTGCAACCGGAACAGGTTGCGCAGCCCGTCGGCGTCCGCCGCCAGCATGGTCATGTGGGTGTACGCCCCACCGCCGGAGACGTCGTTCTCGCCGCCGTCCGCCCACCGCACCCGGGTCCGGTCCCGCCGGTCCGTACCGGGCGTGACGTACATCTCGGAGCCGACGATGGGCTTCACCCCGGCCGCCGTCGCCTGCTTGTGGAAGTCGTACGCCCCGAAGAGGTTGCCGTGGTCGGTCATGGCCAGCGCCGGCATGCCGAGCCGGTTGGTCTCGGCGAACAACTCCTTGAGTCGGGCCGCCCCGTCGAGCATCGAATACTCGGTGTGCACGTGCAGGTGCACGAACGAGTCAGACACCCTGGGCCCCCTTCCCTCACGCGGCTGCCCGCCGGCCCGCCGAGTCGGCGGCGGCTGCCGGTCAGCCAGCGACGCATCCCCCAACGGCACCGTGCGGCGGCTGTCGCGCGCGGGCCGGACGGCACGATCCGTGCCCCGACGGCGGGACGCACCTCCCACGGCGCGACCGCCGGCACCCGAGCCTAGTCCCCGCTCCCCCCGGTCTCCAGGCTTGACACTCCCCCGGCGACCTGCCCCACATCCCAGCGCGCACAGCTGTTAGGAGGGGGCCCTTTTGCGACAGAAAGCGATAAGCGGGGGCCCTTCCTTACACCTCAGCGGGCGAAGGGTTCCAGCATCATCGAGGCGGCCCGGAGCCAGGCGTCGCGGGTCTCCTGCGCCAGGTGGGCGTGCTCGATCGAGGAGCCGGTCTCCAGCGCCGGGTCGTAGGGGACCACGGCGACCGCCCGGGTGCGGGTCGCGAAGTGCCGCTTCAGGTCGTCGAGCAGGGGCGAGCGGCCCGGGGTCGGGCAGGAGAGCAGGGTGACGGCGTTCTCCGCCAACTCGCTCATGCCGATGTCGTGCAGCAGGTCGAGCATCCAGTCGGCGGTGAAGGCGGCGTCCTCCCGGGGCACCGTGGTGACCACCAGCTGGTCGGCCGCGCGCAGCACGGTCTGCCAGTTGGAACTCTCCACGTTGTTGCCGGTGTCCACGCAGATCACCTCGTGGGTGCGGCGGAGCAGCTCCAGCACCCGCCGGACGGTGTGCTGGTCGAGGCGCTGGGCGAACCGGGGGCTCTCCTCGCCGGCCAGCACGTCGTACGAGCCGTCGGAGGCGTGCCGCAGGTAGTCGTCGAGCCGCTCGACGAGCTGGTTGTCGGGCAGCGCCTCGGTCTCGATCAGGTCGGCGACCAGGTGCCGGATCGTCCGGGCGTGCCTGGCGCTTCCCGCCCGCAGGCCGAGGGTGCCGCGCAGTTCGTTGTCGTCCCAGGCGAGCACGCCACGGCCGCGTACGCTGCCCACCGTCGCCGCGGCGAGCACCGTGGCCGTGGTCTTGTGCACGCCGCCCTTGGGGTTGGCGAAGGCGAGCACCCGGGGCGAGCCCATGTCGCGGCGGAGCACGTTGCGGGCCCGCTCCACCTCGGGGTCGGCCGACCGCTGCTGCCGGGACGGATAGGGGTCGAGGCTCGACCGTCGGGAGACCGTGGCGTACCCGACGTCCACCGGTGGCTGGCCGACGGCCGGCGGAGGTCCGGGCGGCGGGCCCGCCGGCAGCGGCGGGGCCGGAGCCGGCGGTGGCGCCAGCGAGGCGCGGGGTGCCGGGATCGACCGGCCGGTGGCGGCGGGCGGCACCGGCCGCGGCGGCGGGGCGCCGGCGACGCCCGGATCCGGGTGCCGGGCCGGTGGCGGCGGGCCGGGCAGCGCCGGACGCGGTGCCGGCACCACCGGCGGCGGCATCGCCGACGGCGGCATCGCCGGCGGCGGCATCGCCGGCGGCGGCATCGCCGACGGCGGCTGGTAACCGCTGCCGAGTGCCGAGTAACGGGACTCGGCCGGGAAGCCGGGGTCCACCGGCTCCGGCCGGTAGCCGGGCTCGGGCCGGTAGCCGCCCGCCGGATAGTCGGTCTCGCGCCGGCCGGCGGCCGGCCGGTGGTCGTGGCCGGGCCGGAAGCCCGGCTCGGCCGGATACCCCGGATCGGGCCGGTAGCCGGACTCGGCCGGGCGCCCGGGGCCGAAGCCGGGATCGGAACGGTAGCCGTTGTCCAGGGCGGCGTAGCGGGATTCACCCGGATGCGCCGGTGGGGCGCGATGCTCGGTGCCGCCGCCGTACCCCTCCGGCGGCAGGTAGGACCCGGCCGGGTAACCGGGACCGGCCCCCCGGGGGTCCGGCTCCGGCCGACCGGGATAGCCGGCGGACCGGCCGCCGCTCCGGCCGCCCTCTGCCGGCGCCTCCGGCACCGGTCGCCCGTCCCTCGACCGCTCGTCGAGAACCCGCTGCTCATCGGTGCGGCCGCCGTGCAGGGCCCGGTCGAGCAGCGCCCGCCAACGCGGCGCTGATTCCGCCGGCCGGCTCCAGCCGGTCTCGGTGCCGTCCACGGCTCGCCCCTCCCAGCACCATCGGTCCCCGCCCTGACAGGCTACGAAGCAAACCCTATTCGGACCACACGGGGTACCGCACCCACCACCGTCGGCGTGCCCACCGCCGACCGGAGGTCTCCGCTGTCGACCACCGTCACGTCCCGCCGGTCGTCGGCCCGCTGGCGGGCGGGTCGGCCGGTGACGCCGTGCCGGGTGGCGACCGGTCCGACGGTATCTCGGCCGGCGCCGATCCGTCGGTGGGATCGGGCTCCGGCGGAGGATCGAGCGTCGGTGTCTCCACCACGGGCGGCGGATCCGTCGCACCGGGAGCGGCCGGACCGGTGGTCACGGCGACGGGCGGCTCGGCCGGCAGGTCGGCCGATGGACCGGCCGGCGGACCGGCGGAGCTGGGCGCGGTGTCCGGCGCACGTCCGGCACCCGGCCCGGCGGTGCTCTCGGTGCCGTCCACCGGCGGCATGCTCGCGTCGGCCGGCGGGCGGGCGACATCGTCCTGCTCGGGCAGCGGCGGGGTGAGGACGGTACGGTCCAACCGCTGCACCTCGGGCGCCGGGTCCACGGCCCGCACCTCGGGACGGGCCTCGATCCGGGCCAGCGCGGCGGGGTCGCCGCGCACCACGGCGGCGTAGACGCACGAGCACCCGGCCCGGTACGCGGTCGCCTCCTCGTCGGCGACCCGGGCCCCACTGGCGTAGAACGTCCGCAGGTCCCGCTCGCGGGCACCGTCGCCGGTGACCGCCGCGGCCCGCTCCTGGTAGTCCCGGGCCTCCCGGTCCTTCCGCTCCGCCACCTGCGACATCCCGGCCACCACGTCGTCCGGGAGGCGCATGGCCGGGATGCGCACGATCTCGGTCTGGGTGCCGGGGCGCCAGAGCCGGGCGACCACCTCCGAGACGGAGACCCCGGCCAGCACCGGGGTCAACCGGTCCGGCGCCAGATAGGCCGAGAGGGTCACCAGGGCGTACGTCGGCCGTGCCGGCTCGGACGTCGCGCCCGCGGCGACCAGGGCCCGCAACTCGCCACGGGCGGATTCGAGATAGCCGGGAATCGACTCGCCCTGCACCACCCCGACCCGGGTCACCTCGCCGACGGTCGGATCGCCGACCGGCTGCCGGTCCGCCGCCCAGACCGCGGTGATCAACACGGCCGCCGAGCTGAGCAGCGCCACCGTGGTCAGCAGCCGGAGCCGGAGCCGGCCGTGCCCGAGCCGGGCCATCCCCCGGGCCAGGGGTGGCAACAGTCGGCTGTCCAACTGTCGCAACAGGTCGCCGAGGCGCACGGACGAACTCCCCCTCGTCGGGTGATCCCTGCCGGTCGGTCAGTCGCGCAGGATGCGGAGTGCAACTTCCAGGTCGTCAGGGTAGTCGCTGACGAACCGGACCTGCTCGCCCGTACGGGGGTGTGCGAAGGCCAACTCGCGGGCGTGCAACCACTGACGGGTGAGGCCGAGCCGGGCCGACAGGGTGGGATCGGCGCCGTATGTCAGATCACCGACACAGGGATGCCGCAGGGTGGAGAGGTGCACCCGGATCTGGTGGGTACGCCCGGTCTCCAGCCGCACGTCGAGCAGGCTCGCCGCCGGAAACGCCTCCAGGGTGTCGTAGTGGGTGATGCTCGGCTTACCGCCGGCCACCACCGCCCAGCGGTAGTCGTGGCTCGGGTGCCGGTCGATCGGTGCGTCGACCGTGCCGCGCAGCGGGTCGAGGTGGCCCTGCACCACCGCGTGGTAGCGCTTCTCCACCTCCCGCTCCTTGAAGGCCCGCTTGAGCAGGCTGTACGCCTGCTCGCTCTTGGCCACCACCATCACCCCCGTGGTGCCGACGTCGAGCCGGTGCACCACACCCTGGCGCTCGGCGGCTCCGCTTGTCGCGATGGTGTGGCCCAGCGCGGCCAGCCCGCCGATCACGGTCGGGCCGGTCCAGCCAGGGCTCGGATGCGCCGCCACCCCGACCGGCTTGTCGACCACCACGATGTCGTCGTCGGAGTGCACGATGCGCAGCCCGGGCACCGTCTCCGGGATGACCGTCGGCGCCGTGGGCGGGGCGGGCAGCAGCACCTCCAGCCAGGAGCCGGCGGAGACCCGGTCGGACTTGGGCCGTGCGGCGCCGTCCACCAGGGCGTCACCGGCCTCGACCAGGGTTGCCGCCGCCGTGCGGGAGAGGCCGAAGAGCCGGGAGACGGCCTGGTCCAGTCGCATGCCGTCGAGCCCGTCGGGCACCGGCAGGGAGCGACGCTCGCCCGCGGGCCGGCGCGGGCCCGCGTCCGGAACCGAGGTCACGGGCGGTCCCGCCGCTCGCTGTCGTCGTCGGCACCGCCGGCCGGTGGCGTGCCGGGGTCGTCGCTCCCGCTCGGGCCGGCGGACGTCGGCCGGGAACCCAGCCGGGTGCCGTCCCGCTGCCGGCCGGTCAACTCCAGCAGCACGGCGAGGACGACCCCGCTCACCAGGGCGCTGTCCGCCAGGTTGAAGATCGGCCAGACCTGCCCGTACGGGTCGAAGAGGCTGACCATGTCGACCACGTGCCCGACGAGGACGCCGGGTGCCCGGAAGATCCGGTCGGTCAGGTTGCCGAGCGCACCGCCGAGCACCAGCCCGAGCGAGATCGCCCAGGGCAGCGAGCGCAGCCGCAGCGCCATCCAGCCGATCCAGCCGATCACGCCCGCCGTGACCAGTGGAAAGACCCAGGTGTGGTCGGAGGCGAGGCTGAACGCCGCTCCACTGTTGCGGGTCAGGCTCAGATAGACGGCGCCGCCGAGCAGGCGTACCGGCTCCCGGTCCGTCAGGGTCGCCAGGGCGAGGTGCTTGGTGCCCAGGTCGGCGAGCCAGGCCAGGACGGCGGTGGCCAACAGCACCGTGACGGCCAGTCGTCGGGTGCGCGCCGGGCCGGGGCGATCCGGGCCTGAGCCGGTGGGCCGGGTGGCGGCGGCCGATCCGTCGTCGCCGGCCGTCCGCTCGTCGATGGTCGCCCGCTCGTCGTCGATGTTCAGCAGGAGTCCCTTCCTCCGTCCGTCACCCGGCAGGGCTCATCGGCGCTCCTCCAGCTGCTTGCACGAGACGCACAGCGTGGCGGACGGGAACGCGGCCAGCCGTTCCACCGGGATCGGATTGCCGCACCGCTCGCACCAGCCGTAGCCGCCCTCGTCAAGCCGCTCCAGGGCCCGCTCCACCTGGGTGATGCGCTCCAAGATGCTGTTGGCGAGGGAGATCTCCTGCTCCCGCTCGAACGTCTTGGTGCCGGTGTCGGCCTGGTCGTCTCCGGCCGAGTCGGTCAACCGGTCGCGCTGCAGCTCGGTGATCTCGCTCAGCGTCTGATCGTACTCGCTGCGGAGTTCGTCGCGGCGGGCCGCCAGCGCGGCCCGGATCTTGTCGGTCTCCGCGGCGCTGCGCGTGGCCTTCGGTGCCGACTTGCGTCCGGCGGTCCTGGTCTCTGCTGGCTTAGCCATCGTCGCTCCCTCGGCCGCGGACCCCGCGGCGATCGGCCGTGCCTGGACAGGAACCTCCGACGCTCGCGGAACGGTCCGGCGGGTCCTGCGCGGTGCGGTCGCTCGGACGGGCGCGACCGGTCGGGTGGTGCCGGCGGCGGAGATCGGTGTCGGCGGCACCGGAAGGCGCCGGAGGCCGCTGCCGCGCGGCGGTGTGGGGCCGCCGGATCGCGTCGGGCGCAGGCGTGGGTCCGAATTTTCCGGCCCTCCCGCCTCCGACCCTCGCCCGTCCGGCCACGACGTCCCCCAATTGCAAAACGGGCGCGGCGGGACGCCGCGCACTCCGGAGGTTGGCAAGAATACGGAACGTACAGACGTCCGACAACATGCCGCACCGATGTTACGCATTTCAGCCCGAAATAAACCACAAACCGGGCGAAACGAACGATAGCATCACTTATTCGTATCTGCGCCGTACTCCCCGAACCAGCGGGCCAGCCGCCCGCGCCGGTTGACCGCCCGCAGCCGGCGCTCGGCCTCGTCCCGGACCCGGGCGGTCGCCACGATCAGCAGGCTGTCCCCCACCTTGAGCCGGGTGTCCGGCCCGGGGACGAACCCGACACCGTCCCGGGAGACCAGGGTCACCGAGGCGCCGACCGGCAACCGCAGCTCGTCCAGGTGCACCCCGACCAGCCGGGAACCCGGTGGGATCTCCAGCTGCAACAGGTCCGCCTGCATCCGCTCCAGCGGCGCGGTCTCCACCCGCAACTCGGTCAGCTCGGCCGGAGCGGCGATCCGCAACCGCCGGGCCACCGGAGCCAGGGTGCCGGCCTGGACCAGCGTGAAGATCACCACGAGCACGAAGACCGTGTCGAAGAGCCGGCCGGCACCGGGCAGTCCCTCGGAGAGCGGGATCGTGGCCAGCACGATCGGCACCGCCCCGCGCAGCCCGGCCCAGGAGAGGAACGCCTGCTCCCGCAGCCGCACCCGGAAGCCGGCCACGCTGACCAGCACCGACAGGGGGCGGGCCAGGAAGAGCAGCGCCAGCCCGGTGACCACGGCCGGCAGCAGGGCGTGCTCCAGCTGCCCCGGCGAGCTGAGCAGGCCGAGCAGCACGAAGAGGCCGATCTGGGCGATCCAGGCCAGCCCGTCGGCGAAACCGAGGATCGCCTGCCGGTGCGGCAGCCGGGAGTTGCCGAGCACCACCCCGGCCACGTAGACGGCGATGAACCCGGAGGCGTGCGAGACGGTACCCACCCCGTACGCCAACACGGTGAAGCCGACCGCGGCGATCGGATAGAGCCCGGAGGAGGGCAGGGCGGCCCTGCGGAGCGTCCACCGTCCGAGCATCCCGACCCCGAAGCCCAGCACGGCACCCGCGACCAACTCGTAGCCGACCAGCAGCACCTCGTGCCACCAGACGTGACCGGCCAGCGACGAGGTGGAGAGGAGCACGACGAGCAGCACCACCGGGGCGTCGTTCATCCCCGACTCGGCCTCCAGGGTGGTGACCAGTCGGCGCGGCAGCCGCAGCCAGCGCAGCGTGGCGAAGACCGCCGCCGCGTCGGTGGAGGAGAGCACCGCGCCGTAGAGGAACGCGAGCCGCCAGTCCAGGCCGAGCAGGAGGTGCACCACCACCCCGACCACCCCGATGCTGACCACCACGCCCACCGTGGCCAGCGTCGCGGCCATCCCGAGCACCGGGCGCAGCGTGCTCCACCGCGCGGTCAGGCCACCCTCGGCGATGATCACGATCAGCGCGCAGAAGCCGAGCGCCCGGGTCAGCTCGACGTCGTCGAAGCGGATCCCGAGCCCGGACTCGCCGATCGCCACCCCGATGGCGAGATAGACCAGCAGGCTGGGCAGGCCGAGCCGGGTGGAGAGCCGGACCGCGCCGATGGCGACGAGCAGCACCGCCGCGCCGATCAACAGGGCGGAATCGAGCCGATCGGTCACGACCGCCACGCACGGAACAGGCCCGTCGCCGTACGGGTCCGGGCCGTCACCGCGCGGGTCCGTCGCGCAGTTCGCGTACCCGCGCGTCGATCTCGGGGCCGTGGCCGTCCACCTGGAAGAGCTTGTCCCGGCTGGCCGCCCCGGTGCGCAGGCTGACCGCCGCCGGTCGCAGCCGCAGCGCCTCGGCGAGTGCGCGCCGGGCCGCCTCGGTCGCCCGGCCGTCCGCCGCCGGTGGATGCACCGCGATCACCAGTGCCGGACCGTGCGGCCCGTCGAAGCGGCCACCGACCCGGGCCCGGGACGCCCCCGGCTTGACCCGGACCGCGACCGTCCTCGCTCCGGGCGCCGTCACAGTGTCCGGGCCGGTTCACAGGGGTGCTGCCGCGCACCGGCCGGAACTCTCCGCACCTCCGGTACGTCGACAGCTTCCGGTACGTCGACAGCCGCCGGCGCCGCCGCGCGGTCAGCCCGGGCGCGCATCGCTGAGCAGGGCGGTGTCCGGCTCGCATCGCCCGCACGGGGTGAAGCCGAGCTCCACGGCCTCGCTCACCGGAAGCGGTTCGCTCTCCCGTCCGGCCAGATGTGCACAGTCCGCCAGGTGGTAGCGCGGCCGGCCGTCGACCACGTACACGTCCTCCAGCAGGCCGGCGACCAGCGCGGCGTCGGCCTCGGAGACCGGCTGGGGCGCCGGCTCGTCCGCCGGGACCTCGTCCGGCTCGCCCCGCCCGGCCGGAGCGGCGGGCGGCTCCGGCGAGTCGGCTGGTTGCCGCCAGCCGGTGTCGTCGGCGCCGGCCCGGGTGGCCTGGGCGGGGATGGTGGCCTCGACGGGCTCGGTCAGCACCGGTCCGCCGCCCGCCGGGAACGGTTCGGCCGCCCCCTCCCGGCTGTTGCCCGCCAGGCGGGGGTCGGTCGGGGGCATCCGGGTGCTGGTCGGTGGCTGGCGCCGGCGCGGCTCGCCGCCCGCCCCGCCGCCACCGGGTGCGATCAGCCCGTTGTCAGCGGGCCCCTCGGGAGCGAAGCCCGCCGCGCCCCGGAACCCGGCGGCCTGGCGGGCGCCCACCACCAGCGCGACGGCGGCCAGCAGGCTGACCGCGATCGAGCTGATCAGCAGGCCGCTCGACCCGCTGGCCAGGCCGAGCACGAGCAGCGCGACGGCGGCGAGGATGAGCACCAGACTGCCGACTATCACGGCTCACTCCCGACGCATCGGTTCCGGTTCGTCCGCCCGCGCTGGTCCCCGCGGGGATCAGCGCCCGGTCTCCAGCGCGCTGGAGCGCCCGCCCCCGCCGTACGAGTTCGCCAGCCCGGCGGTGGCGAGGCCGGGAGTGCTGCCACCGGACCGATTGCCGTCGGTCCGGGTCATCTCCACCTCAAGGCCCTGGCCACGACCGTCGAGATCGCGCAGCTGGCTCTCCAGGTATGCCTTGAGCCGGGTGCGGTACTCCCGCTCGAACTGCTTGAGCTCCTCGATGTGCTTCTGCAGCGCGGTCCGCTTGGCGTCCAGGCCGCCCATCGCCTCCTGGTGCCGCTGGCGGGCGTCCCGCTCCAGCGCGTCGGCCTTGGCCCGCGCCTCACGGGTCACCTCCTCGGCCTTGGTGCGCGCCTCGGAGAGGAGCTGGTCCGCCTCGCGGCGCGCGTCGGAGACGTGGTCGTCGGCCGTCCGCTGCGCCATCATCAGCACCCGGAGCGCCTGCTGCTCGCCGTCGGGGCCGCCCGGCACCGGGCCGACCTGGGCCCGGACCTGCTCCAGCTCGGCCTGCATCGCCCGGGCGGCCTGCTCGGCCGCGGCCTTGTCGCGCTGCACCCGGTCGAGCTGTGCCTTGACGTCGCTGAGCTCGGCGGCCAGTCGTGGGTCGGGGCCCGGGCCGGCTGGCGCGCCGCCACGGCCACCGCGCTCCACCTGGGCACGCAGCTCGTTGTTCTCCTCGATCAGACGGGCGAGCTCGCGCTCGACCTCGTCCAGAAACGCGTCGACTTCCTCCTCGTCATACCCCCGCTTGCCGATAGGCGGCTTCTTGAAGGCGACGTTGTGGACGTCGGCCGGGGTCAGCGGCATCGAAACTCCTCGGGTCAGTTGCGGCCGCGCGGCACGCTGGTCACCAGGTTGTTGACCTGATGATCAACGGCCCTAACACGAATCTCATCAGCACGAACAGGATAACCAGGAGCACAAGGGAGGCCAGGTCGATGCTCACGGTACCAATTCGCAATGGCGGGATCACACGCCTCAACGCCTTGAGGGGCGGATCAGTGACGCTCCACACCGATTCCATTCCCGCCGCCGCCCCCCGGCCGGGTTGCCAGCGGCGGCCGTACTGCAAGACGGCACTTAGGACAAACCGGGCCAAAAGCACCAGGAGGAAGACGTAGACAACCAGGTACAGGACCTGAAACAGGATGGGCAGAAACACGGCAGGCGGATCCCTCGGTCGGGCTAGCTCAGGCTGAAAAACCCACCCTCAGCGATCTTGGCCTTGTCCTCCGCGGTGACCTGGACGTTAGCCGGTGAGAGTAGGAACACCCGGTTGGTCACGCGCTCGATCGTACCCCGCAGGCCGAACGCGAGACCGGCCGCGAAATCGACCAATCGGCGGGCATCCGCCTCATCCATCTCGGTGAGGTTGATGATCACCGGCACGCCGTCCCGGAAATGCTCCCCGATGGTGCGCCCCTCCCGGTAGGTGGTGACGTGCAGCGTGGTGATCTGGTAGCGCTGCTCCGGCTGCTCGACGGGGACCGGCCGCTCGCGCAGCGGTGCCTGCGGCGCCAGGGCGAGGTTGTCCCGGGTCTGGTAGGTCAGCCCGGACGAGGACTCGGCGCTGCTCGGTCGGCTGATCGACCGTACGCTCGAACGCTCCGTGCGGTCACTCCGCTCCGGACGGTCACCGTCGGCGTGGTCGCGCTCGGCGGTGCGGCCGACCGTACGCTCGGCGAGCCGGCTCCGCTCGCCGGCCCGGGGTCGGGGCGGCGGCGGGTCGTCCTGCTCCTCGTCCTCGTCGGCGAACTCGTCGGCGTACCGGCTCTGCCGGTAGCGCGACTCGCGGTAGCCACCCTTGTCGTAGCCACCGTCGTCGTAGGCCCGCTCGTCGTCCTCCTCGACGAGCCCGAGCCAGACCCCCGCCTTGCGCAGTGCACCCATCCCGCGCCCCTCCGTCCGCCGTGCGACACACACCCCCCGTGCCGTGTCCCCTGTCACGCGCGTGAACACTGCAGTGCCCACCGGCCTGAGGCGGCAACCCCTGGCCCGACCGTGAAACCGGTCTCACCCCGACCCCCACCAGGTGGGGATGTCGCCTCAAACAACACTGATGTAGTTTGGTGTCCGGTTGCCAGGCTACCGCAGCGTGCTACGCATTCCGAGCAACGCGCTGCCGATCCGTACATGTGTCGCGCCGTAGGCGATCGCCGCCTCCAGGTCACCACTCATCCCCGCCGAGACGACCATCGCACCCGGATGCTCGGCCCGTAACCCGGCCGCGACCTCCGCCAACGTCGCGAACGCCGGCTCCGGGTCGGCGCCGAGCGGCGCCACCGCCATCACCCCGGCCAGCCGCAGCGAGTCCTGGCCGGCGACGGCCGCCGCCACCTCGGCCACCCTCCGGCCCGGATCGCCGCCGGTGACGAGTGCGCCACCCCGGTCGGCGGCGCCGTCCAGGTTGACCTGGACCAGCACCTCCAGCGGGTGCTGCCGCTGCCGCCGTGCGGCCTCGGCGAGGGCGCCGGCCAGGCGTACGCTGTCCACCGAGTGGACCAGGTCGGCGTAGCGGACCACCGAGCGGGCCTTGTTGCGCTGGAGCTGCCCGACGAAGTGCCACCGCACCCGGGCACCGGCCGCCGCCACCTTGGCCGCCTTCGGTGCCGCCTCCTGGTCGCGGTTCTCGCCGACGTCCCGCACGCCGAGCCCGGCCAGCAGCGCCACGTCGCCGGCCGGGTAGGTCTTGGTGACCGCGACCATGGTGACGCCGGCCGGGTCGCGGCCGGCCGAGGCGCAGGCGGCGTCGATCCGGGCGCGCACCCGGGCCAGGTTGGCCGCGAGCTCGGCCCGGCGGGCGTCCGGCGCAGGGAGGGGTGGCTCGGTCATTCGGTGACGTCGGTCCTCTGGTGGCGTCGGTTGCTCGGCGGGTGGTTCCTCGTCGCCGGGTGGTTCCTCGTCGCCGGGCTGGTCCGCTGGCGGCTGGCTGGTCCGCTGGCGGCTCAGGAACCGTTCTTCAGGAAGTCCGGCACGTCCACGTCGTCGAAGAGCACCCGGCGCGGGGCCTGTACCGGCGGCGGGGGCGACGGCGAGACCGGCGCGACGTGCGGCGGTGACGGTGGGTTGACCTTGCGGGCCGGGTCGACCGGCTTGTAGGCCGGCGCGCCACCGTCGAAGCCGGCGGCGATCACGGTCACCCGCACCTCGTCGCCGAGCGCGTCGTCGATCACCGCGCCGAAGATGATGTTCGCGTCCGGATGCGCGGCGTCGGTGACCAGCTGCGCCGCATCGTTGATCTCGAAGAGGCCGAGGTCGGAGCCGCCGGCGATGGAGAGCAGCACGCCCCGGGCGCCGTCCATGCTCTGCTCCAGCAGCGGGCTGGAGATCGCCGCCTCGGCCGCCTCGACCGCCCGGTTGTCCCCCCGGGCGCTGCCGATGCCCATCAGCGCGCTGCCGGCACCGCTCATCACGCTCTTGACGTCGGCGAAGTCCAGGTTGATCAGACCCGGAGTGGTGATCAGGTCGGTGATCCCCTGCACACCGGAGAGGAGCACCTGGTCGGCCTGGCGGAAGGCGTCCATCATGCTGATGCCCCGGTCGCCGAGGGCGAGCAGCCGGTCGTTCGGGATGACGATCAGCGTGTCGCACTGGTTGCGCAGCTCGTCGATGCCGGCCTCGGCCTGCACCTGCCGCCGCTTGCCCTCGAAGGAGAACGGGCGGGTCACCACGCCGATGGTCAGCGCGCCCAGCTTGCGGGCGATGTTGGCCACCACGGGCGCGCCGCCGGTGCCGGTGCCGCCGCCCTCGCCGCAGGTGACGAAGACCATGTCGGCGCCCTTGAGCACCTCCTCGATCTCGTCGCGGTGATCCTCGGCGGCGTTCTTGCCGACGTCCGGGTTGGCGCCCGCGCCCAGCCCTCGGGTCAGCTCCCGACCCACGTCGAGCTTGACGTCGGCGTCGCTCATCAGCAGGGCCTGCGCATCTGTGTTGATCGCGATGAACTCGACGCCCTTGAGCCCGACCTCGATCATCCGGTTGACGGCGTTGACGCCGCCGCCGCCGATGCCGACGACCTTGATGACCGCCAGGTAGTTGTGCGGAGGTGTCATCGCCGGTCCTTCCCTTCGATCTCGGCGGCCGCCACCCCGCCCGGCGATCCGGCCGGAGCGAGGCCGACAACCATCCCGTACGAGGAGGCGAAGGGTAACCCTCACCCTCTACTAGAGGCTTACAGTTATGTCAACCATTGATCCTCTCGGGGCAAGGTATGCGGACGCGCGGCCGAACCCAAGGACCTGCGCGGCGTGTCGGCACGCCCACCGAAAACGACACGGTCGACCGGACCGGCCGGGACGCCACCGCACCGACCGGGTGGTTGGTCCGCCCGGATCAGCGGATCGTCACCACGTCCGGCGTCCGCACGTCGATGGTCTCCCCCTCGCGGGCCAGCAACGAGGTCGCCACCTGGGCCTTGGTGTCGCTACGCGAGGCGTCGCCCCAGAGCACCGTACGGCCGCCGCGCAGCTTGACGACGATCCGGGCCGGACCCTCCACCACCAGCTCGGCGAGGCGCTCCCGCAGCTCCGGGGTGAGCGCGGCGAGCACCTCCAGCGCGCCCCTGGTCGCGGCGTCGTCCGGACCGGGCGTGCCGAGCCGGGCCAGCGGCAGCCCGCCCGGACGGTCGGCACGGGTCTGGAAGACCACTCCGGAGGCGTCGACCACCAGGTAGCGCCGGTTCTGCGGCACCACCGCCACCGGGGTCCGCTCCACCACCTCGACCCGCAGCGTGTTCGGCCACTGCCGGGAGACCGTCACCCGGGCCACCGGGGGCAGCTCGGCGACCCGGGCCCGGACCCCGCCGAGGTCGATCCGGGCCAGCGGCACGCCCTCGGTCACCCGTACCGCCTGGCGCACCTGGTCGTCGGTGACCAGCTCGGTGCCGACCACCCGCAGCGTGCGGAAGCCGAAGACCGAGGTGCCGTAGACGATCCCGGCGCCGGCCAGGGTGAGCACGAGCACCCCGGCGAGCAGCGTCCACGGCAGCGCGGCGCGCAACCGCCGCTGCCGGGCCCGGCGGGTGAACCGGCGTACCGACGGGGGCACCGCGTCGGTGCCGGCCCGGACCAGCCGCCAGCCCCGGTCGCCGCCGCGCCCCGTGCCGGTACGTCCCGCCCCGGACCGGGTGGTGCCGGCGCCGGGACCACCCGGAGCAGCCCGGCCGGACCGGCCCGCGCCGCGTCCACCGGCACCCCGGGCAGCCGGTGGGCCGCCGCGCCGACCGCCCGGAGCCGGACCCCCGGCCCGGCCGCGCGGCGCGCCCGGGCTCATCCGGCGTCGCTGGCCGCCCCGGCGCCACCCGGCGCCCGGGTGGGACCGGCCGCCGGTTCGGGGGTTGAGTCGCCGGCCAGCGCGTCGAGCAGCTCGTCGCCCATCAGCGAGATCGGCGGCGCGCCCATGGTCACCACCACGTCACCCCGGCGGGCCCGACGGACCACCTCGGCCGGTACGTCCTCCCAGGAGGGCAGGAAGATCTTCCTGTCGGCGGGCAGGTCGACCGCCTCGGTGAGCGCGGCACCGCCCTCGCCGGGGGCCCGCACCTCGCCCGGCCCGAAGACCTCCAACACCACCACCTCGTCGGCGATGGCGAGCGCGGTGGCCAGCTCGGCCTGGAGATCCCTGGTCCGGTACACCCGGTACGGCTGGAAGACTACGATCAGCCGGCCGTCCCCGGCCACCTCACGCAGGGTCTTCAGGGCGGCGGTCATCGAGGTGGGGTGGTAGGCGTACTCGTCGTAGACCTGGACGCCGGCCACCACGCCCTTGCGCTCGAAGCGGCGGCGCACCCCGGGGAAGGAGGCGAGCGTCGAGGTCACCGAGTCGATCCCGAGCCCGAGCCGGGCCGCGGTGAGCACCGCCGAGGCGCTGTTCAGCCCGAGGTGCGCACCGGGCACCGGCAACCGGATCTCGCCGAGCGACTCCCCGTCCAGGAGGGCGAGATAGCGTACGCCGCCGGCCGACGAGACCAGCTCGGTCAACCGCAGGTCGGCGTCGGCGGAGGTGCCGTAGGTGTAGACGGTCCGCCCCTCGGCGCGCAGCGTCTCGGCCATCCGGCGGGTGCCCGGGTCGTCGGCGCAGGTCACCACGAACCCCTCCGGGTCGGTCAACCGGGCGAAGTCGGCGAAGGCCTCCTCCAGCCCGGCGTAGTCGCCGTAGGTGTTGAGGTGGTCCTCGTCGATGTTGGTGACGATCGAGACGTAGGGCCGGTAGAGCAGGAAGGAACGGTCGCTCTCGTCGGCCTCGGCGACGAAGTATTCCCCACTGCCGTGGTGGGCGTTCGAACCCACCTCGGAGATCTCGCCGCCGATCACGAACGACGGGTCCTGGCCGGCGTGCTGGAGGATCAGGGTCACCATCGAGGTGGTGGTGGTCTTGCCGTGGGTGCCGGCGACCGCGATCGTGCGCCGCCCGGTCATCGCGGCGGCCAGCGCCTCCGACCGGTGCAGCACCCGCAGCCCGCGCTCCCGCGCGGTGACCAGCTCCAGATGGTCCTGCGGAATCGCGCTGGAGTAGACGACGGTGTCGACGCCGTCCAGGTTGGCCGGGGCGTGACTCATGTGGATCGTGCCACCCAGCGCCCGGAGCCCGGCCAGCGCCGGCCACTCCCGCAGCTCGCTGCCGGAGACCCGCAGGCCCCGGGTGAGCAGCAGCCGGGCCAGCCCGCTCATGCCGACCCCGCCCACCCCGATCAGGTGGATGCTGCCCAGGTCTTCGGCGGCCAGCGTGCCGGCCGGGCTGAACTGCGCGGTGTTCATGACACCAGCCTTCCACTCGGTGACCGTCCGGTCTGCGGGTTGCCGTCGACGACCGACGACGATCCTCCGGTCGGGGCGGTCGGGCCGCCGGTCGGCGGCACCGGGGCGATCGGGCCAGCGGTCGGCGTCACCGGGCCACCGCCTCGTAGACGAAGTCGAGCAGCGCCTCGTCGCCGTCGCGCCGGCCGTACGCCGCCGCGGCGGTGCCCATCGCGGCCAGCCGGTGCGGGTCGCGGATCAGCGGGATGACGTTCCGCTCCACCCAGGCGGCGGTCATCTCGGCGTCGTCGACAAGCAGGCCGCCGCCGGCCTCGACCACCGGCAGGGCGTTGCGCTTCTGCTCCTGGTTGCTGTGCGGGTACGGCACGTAGACCGTGGGCAGCCCGATCGCCGCGACCTCCGCACAGGTCATCGCGCCGCCCCGGCCCAGCATCAGGTCGGCGGCGGCGTAACCCAGCTCCATCTGGGAGAGGTAGGGCAGGGTCACGTACGGCACCGGAAGGTCGGGCGGGACGGTGACCGGCTCGTTGCGGGCGCCGATCACGTGCAGCACCTGCACCCCGGCGGCGGCAAGCGACTTGGCCGCACCGGCGACCGCCAGGTTGATCGAGCGGGCGCCCTGCGAACCGCCGGCCACGAAGAGGGTCGGCAGCTCCGGGTGCAGGCCGAACTGCGCCCGGGCGGCGGCCCGGTCCGCGGCCCGGTCGAGGGTGGCGATGCCGCGCCGCAGCGGCACCCCGACCACCCGGGCGCCGCGCAGCGCCTCGGCCTGGGCCGGCTGGTGCGGAAACCCGACCGCCACGTGCTTGCTGAACTTCATGCCGAGCCGGTTGGCCACCCCCGGCGGCACGTTGACCTCGTGGATCACGATCGGCAGCTCCCGGCGCCACGCCGCGAGGTACGCCGGCACCGAGACGTAGCCGCCGAACCCGATGACGACGTTGGCGTCCACCTCGTCGATCACCTTTCCGGCGGCCCGGGCGGCTTTCCACATCCGGTCCGGCGTACGCATCAGGTCCATGTTGACCGACCTCGGGAGCTGATATGCCGGGATCTGCCGCAGATCGTAGCCGTGCGGCGGAATCAGCTCGTTTTCCAGCCCCTTCGGGGTGCCGACGCAGGTGATCCGTACTCCGGGGTCGTGCCGGCGCAGGCAGTCGGCGAAGGCCAGCAACGGGTAGATGTGCCCACCCGTGCCTCCTCCCGCTAGCACCACCGACCGCAGCGGACCCATCAGCGTCTCCTCTCGCTCGCCGTACCGGCGCGCCCTCGTCTCGCCCGGGCACCCGCCGGCCCGGTCTCGGTCTCCCGCCGCCGTCCCGTCCCGGAGGGTGGTTCCCCGGCGGCCGGAGGAAGCTTCCCACGGCGGCGCGCCGAGGGAAGCGGCGGCAACGGGGCCCAGAGTAGCCGTACCCATCGGGGCGCCGGACGGGCATGCAGGGCCCGCGCCGCGTCCGGTTCGGCGCGGGCGAACGAGGCGAGCATGCCGACCGCGGCCAGGGTCACCACCAGGGCACTGCCGCCGTCGGAGATGAACGGCAGCGGCAGCCCGGTGATCGGCAGCAGCCCGACCACCCCACCGATGTTGATCGTCGCCTGGCTGACCAGCCAGACGGTGGCGGAGGCGGCGGCGAGCCGGCGGAACGGGTCGGCGACCCGGCGGGCGATCCGCAGCCCGGTGTACGCCAGCACGGCGAAGAGGGTCAGCACCACCGCGCAGCCCACCACGCCCAGGTCCTCGGCGAGGATGGCGAAGATGAAGTCGTTGTGCGCCTCGGGCAGCCAGTTCCACTTGAGGCTGCTCTTACCCAGCCCCACCCCGAACCAGCCGCCGTTGTCGATCGCGTACCTCGCCTGGAGGTATTGATAGCAGTCGGTAAGGCCGCACTCGTCCGGCGGCGGCGGGTCGAAGAACATGGTGAGCCGGGCCAGCCGGTAGTTCTCGGCGTCCTCGTCGCCGGAGCCGGCACCGATCGAGGCGGCGGCGACCAGCAGCCCGACGCCGACCAGGCCGAAGACGGTGAGGGTGGCGAAGACCCGCTTGCGGATGCCGGCCGTCCAGAGCAGCCCGACCACGACCGCGAGCAGGCAGAGCATGGTGCCCAGGTCGTTGTAGCCGACCAGCAGGAAGAGCAGGCCCACCACCGGGAAGAGCGGGGTGGCCAGCTCCCGCCACCAGCCCAGCGCGGCGCCCTTGCGGGCGATCATGTCGGCGCCCCAGAGCACCAGGCCGAACTTTGCCAGCTCCGAGGGCTGCACCTGGATGGGGCCGATGTAGAGCCAGAGCAGCCGGGCCTCCAGCGGGCCGAGCGTGGCGTCCGCCTTGCCGTTGAGCTTGTCCCAGAGGTGCAGGGTGTCGAGCACCACCAGCAGCACCACGGCGACGCCGAGGGTCGGCAGCCCGACGGCCCGGAAGGTCCTGGCCGGCAGCCGCTGGCAGATCCAGAAGGCGACCAGCCCGATCAGGGCGAAGAGCGCCTGCTTGGCGAGGGCGGCGAAGGCATTGCCGTCGGCGGCGTACGCCCGGACACTGGTCGCCGAGAAGACCATCGTCAGCCCGATCAGCAGCAACAGCCCCGAGCTGGAGATGAGCAGGTAGTAGGAGGCGAGCGGCCGGGCCAGCAGCCCGCGCAGCACGGCGAGCCCACCGGCCACGTCGACCCCGGCCGGTGGCGCGGCTTCACCCGGCTGCGGGCCGCCTCCCCCGGCCGGTTTGGTGCCGCCGGCGGTGTCGCTACGGGCGCCGCCGCGGCGCGCGGGCGGGTCGGCGGAGCGCCCGGAGCCTCTCCCCGCGCCACCGTCCCGGGACTCGCCGGTGCCGGCGGGCCGGCCTGGCTGCTCGTCGATCACCGCGCCGCGCCTCCGTCCTCCCCCATCCGCCCATCATCGACGCTGGTCCGGCCGCCCCGACGCAGGCGACCACCCGGCGTGTCGCCCAAACCAACCCCGGCGTGTCCCCTCCCCCCTCTCCCCCACCCCCCACCCACCCACCCCTCCTCCCCACCCACCCCCCTCCACGTCAAGATCGCAGATCTTGGAAGGAGATGGTCGCTATCACGACCTTCCGCTTCCAAGATCTGCGATCTTGGCTGGCGAGCGTGGGGGTGGGGGTTGGGGGGGATTTGGGGGTGGGGGTGGGGGTGGGGGGGATTTGGGGGTGGGGGGCTAGACGAGTAGTTCCGATGTCAGGGGTCGATGTCTGGGCATGAAGAGAGGGCATCCAAGATCATGTTGTGACGCAAGACCTGGACACCCTCCTGACCGCACTGTACGTGAAGATCGACGACAGCATCCGCACGCCCCGGTGGCGGGGTCGGCCACCGCTGCTGACCGACTCCGAGCTGGTGTGCCTGGCCGTGGCGCAAGTGCTGCTCGGCGCCCGCTCGGAGGCGCACTGGATCCGCTACGCCCGTATCCATCTGGCCGGCATGTTCCCCTACCTGCCGCAGCGGCCGGGTTACAACAAGCGGTTACGCGCCGCGCTGCCGCTGATCAAGCGAGTGATCAGGGATCTGGCCCGGGACAGTGACTTCTGGTTCGACAACCACTGGATCGTCGACTCCACCCCGGTCCCGTGCGGCATGTCCCGCCCGACCGTGCACCGCTCGGACCTGGCCGGCTGGGCCGGATACGGCTACTGCGCCTCACATTCCCAGTTCTTCTGGGGACTGCGGCTGTACCTGGTGTGCACCCCGACCGGGATGCCGATCCTGTGGGCCCTCGCGAACCCGAAAATCGGCGAACGGGAGGTCCTGGCCACGATGCTGCAGGCCGAGGCCGGTGTCGTCGCCGAGCACGACAGGATCCTGCTGATCTCGGACAAGGGCTTCGCCTCCAGGCCGTTCGAGCGGCAGCTGGCCGAACAGGGCATCGAACTGCTGCGCCCCGCCCGCAAGAAGGAGAAGGCCCGCTACGGCGAACCGATGCTCAAGAAGGTCCGCCAGCTCATCGAGTCCGTCAACGACACCCTCAAAGGCCAACTCGACCTGGAAGAACACGGCGGACGCACCTTCACCGGTGTAGCCGTGCGGGTGGCTCAGCGTCTCCTGGCCATGGCCGCCGCGATCTGGCACAACAACAAGACAGGAGCACCCGTCACCCGGTCACTGATCGCCTACGACCACTGACCGGGATTCGGAACTACTCGTCTAGGTGACGGCGGTGAGGAATTCGCTGTAGAAGAGGCCGAGGGCGATGGCCACGCCGATGCCGGCGATGATCCAGAATCGGACGACGATGTTGACCTCACTCCATCCGGCCAACTCGAAGTGGTGTTGCAGGGGCGACATCCGGAAGACCCGCTTGCCGGTGGTCCGGAACGAGATGATCTGGATGACCACCGACATCGTGATGATCACGAAGAGCCCGCCGAGGATCAGCAGCAGCAGCAGGGTCCGGGTGGCCATCGCCATTCCGGCGATCAGTCCGCCGAGCCCGAGCGCCCCGGTGTCGCCCATGAAGATCCGTGCCGGTGACGTGTTCCACCAGAGGAAGCCGACGCATGCCCCGGCCGCCGCCCCGGCGATCAGGGCGATCTCCAGCGGGTCCCGCACCTCGTAGCAGTACGCACCGCCCCGGGCGTAGTCGGTGTCCGCGCACCAGTGCCGGTACTGCCAGAACGCGATCAGGGCGTACGCGGCGAGCACCATCACCGAGGCACCGGTGGCCAGCCCGTCCAGCCCGTCGGTCAGGTTCACCCCGTTGGTCGTCGCCATCACCACGAAGATGAAGATGACGACCGAGGCGACCTTGCCGACCTCCAGCGCGTTGATGTCCCGGATGAAGGAGAGCGCGGTGCTGCCGACCGTCACGTCCGCGGTGCTGGGGAAGTAGAGGGCGATCACCCCGAAGACCGCACCGACGAGTATCTGCCCGAGCAGCTTGCCCCGCTTGTTCAGCCCGGCGCTGTTGCGCTTGCGCACCTTGAGGAAGTCGTCGAGGAAGCCGACGGCGCCGGAGAAGACCATCAGGCCCAGCAGCACCAGTGCGGTGATGGTCGGGGTGACCTGCGCGATCTGCGCCTCGGGCAGGGTGGTCAGCGCGAGGTGCCCCGCGACGTACGCGAGCACCGTGGCCACGATGAAGACCACGCCGCCCATCGTCGGTGTGCCCTTCTTGCCCTGGTGCATCACCGGGCCCTCGGCGCGGATCGGCTGCCCGGCCTTGAGCCGGGTGAAGACCTTGATCGCGACCGGTGTGACGAAGAGCGAGATCAGGAACGCCACGAAGATGGCGACGATGACCGCCCTCACGCCGGAACGCCTTCCGTCGCGCCGCAGACCGCGACCACGCGCGTGGCGACCGGGCTCCGGGAGCCGTCGACCGCCGCGACCGGGCCGCTCATCGGGACCCGTCCCCGGACCCGACGGCCTCGGCGCGCAGCGCGTCGGCCACCTCCCAGGTGCGGTAGCGCGAGCCCTTCACCAGCACGACGTCGTCCGGCCGCAACTCGCGGCGCAGCGTCTCGACCGCCGCCGCCTGATCGGTAACCAGCACCGACTCTCCTCCCCAATGTGCCATCGCCACCGCGCCGTCGTGGATCGGCGCGGCCGGCTCACCGACCACGATCAGCCGGTCGATGCCCAACTCGGCCGCGAGCCGGCCGACCTGCTCGTGCCCGTCCCGTTCGAAATCGCCCAGCTCGGCCATGTAGCCGAGCACCGCGAAGGTGCGCCGCCGCGCCCCCATCCCGGCCAGCGCCCGCAGCGCCGCCGAGGTCGAGGCCGGGTTGGCGTTGTACGAGTCGTCGATCACCGTCACCCCGTCGGTGCGGTCGAAGACGTCCATCCGGCGGGTCGAGGGCAGGCCGAGCGCGCCGAGCGCCTCGGCGAGGGTGGCCAGCGGCATGCCGAGTTCCCGGGCCACCGCGGCGGCGGCGAGCGAGTTGCCGACCTGGTGCCGCCCGCTGATCCCGAGCCGGACCGCCGCCCGCCCCTCCGGGGTGACCAGGGTGTACGACGCCCGCCCCCGGTCGTCCAGGTCGACCTCCTCGGCCCGGATCTCGGCGTCGGCGGCCTCGCCCACCAGCACGGTTTGGGCGGCGGTGCGGGCCGCCATGGCGCGTACCCGGTCGTCGTCGGCGTTGAGCACCGCGAGCCCGTCGGCCGGCAGCCCTTCGACCAGTTCGCCCTTTGCCTGCGCGATCGCCTCCTGCGAGCCGAACTCGCCGATGTGCGAGACCCCGACGTTGAGCACCACGGCGATCCGGGGCGGCGCGAGCTCGCAGAGGTAGCGGATGTGTCCGATCCCCCGGGCGCCCTTCTCCAGCACCAGGAACCGGGTGTCGGCGTCGGCCTGCAACGCGGTGTACGGGTGCCCCAGCTCGTTGTTGAACGACCCCGGCGGCGCCACGGTGCGGCCGAGCCTGGTGGTGAGCTGTGCGACCAGGTCCTTGGTGGTGGTCTTGCCGGAGGATCCGGTCAGCCCGATCACGGTCAGCTCGGGAAGCCGGTCCAGCACCGCCCGGGCCAGTCGGCCCATCGCCGCGCGGGCGTCGTCGACCAGCACCATCGGCACCCCGTCGACGGCCCGGGAGCCGAGCACCGCGACCGCGCCGGCCTCGGCGACCGCCGCCGCCGCGAAGTCGTGGCCGTCCACCTTCTCACCGGGGAACGCCACGAAGAGCCCGCCGGGGCGCACCTTGCGGGAGTCGAACTCGACCGGGCCGGTGACCCGGGCCGCCGGGTCGGCACCGGCCAGCCGGCCGTCGACCGCGGTGGCCACCTCGGCCAGCGTGAGCGGGATCATCGGCGCCCCACCAGGTTGCCGAACCGGGCGGCGAGCGCGGCGGCCAGCTCGACCCGGTCGTCGAACGGATGTGTCCGGCCGGCGATCTCCTGGCCGCGCTCGTGCCCCTTGCCGAGCACCGCGACCACGTCACCGGGCTCGGCGAGCCGGACCGCCTCGTCGATCGCGGCCCGGCGTCCGGCCACCTCCACCACCCGGGCCACCCCGCCGCCGTGCTCCCCGCCGGCCTGCTCCGCCCCGCGCCGCACCTCGGCCCGGATCACCGCCGGGTCCTCGCTGCGCGGGTTGTCGTCGGTGACCACCACCAGGTCGGCACCGGCCGACGCGGCGGCACCCATCAACGACCGCTTGCCGTGGTCCCGGTCACCGCCGGAGCCGAGTACGCAGATCAGCCGGTTGCCGGCGGTGGTCAGGTCGCGCAGCGCGGTCAGCGCGGCGACGACCGCGTCCGGGGTGTGTGCGAAGTCGACCACCCCGCGCACCGGGCCGGGGGCCTCGACCAGCTCCAGCCGTCCGGGCACCCCGGGACAGGCGGCCACGCCGCTGGCCGCGACCGCCGGGTCGACCCCGGCACCGACCAGCGTGGCGATCGCCAGCAGGGCGTTGGCCACGTTGTGCCGGCCGGGCAGTGCCACCCCGGCCGGCACCGCCACGCCACCCGGCCCGTGCGCGGTGAAGGTCTGGGTGTAGCCGGAGTCGCGGACGTCGCCGGCCCACCAGATGGCGGCCGGGTCGCCCGCCGCCGAGTAGCTGACGGTGCCCGGCCTGCGGAGCGGCACCAGCGCCGGGTCGTCGTGGTTGAGCACCTCGACGTCGCAGCGGCCGTCGAAGAGTCGCGCCTTGGCGGCGAAGTAGTCGGCGACATCGGCGTGGAAGTCCAGGTGGTCGTGGCCGAAGTTGGTGTAGCCGCCGACGGTGAACCGGACCCCGCCGACCCGCCCCATCGCCAGGGCGTGGCTGGAGACCTCCATCGCCACCGCGGTGACGCCGCGCTCCCGGGCGGCGGCGAGCATGGCGTGCAGGTCGGTGGCTTCCGGGGTGGTCCGGACGCTGGCCACCACCAGGTCGCCGAGCCGGCACTCCACGGTGCCGATCAGCCCGGTGCGGTGGCCGGCGGCGCGCAGCCCCGACTCGATCAGGTAGGTGGTGCTGGTCTTGCCCGCGGTGCCGGTGATGCCGATGACCGTCAGCCCGGCGGTCGGGTCACCGTAAACGGCACCGGCCACCTCGCCGAGCACCGCGCGCGGATCCGCCACCACCAGGGCGGGCAGTCCGGCCTCGGCCGCTGCCGCGGCGCCGGCCGGGTCGGTCAACACCGCGACCGCGCCGGCCTGTGCCGCCGCGACCACGAACTCGGCACCGTGCCGGCGGGCGCCGGGGAGCGCCGCGTAGAGGTCGCCGGGGCGGACGTCGCCGCTGGCGTGGGTCACCCCGGTGACCGTCACCTCCCCGGCGGGAAGCGTCGGGTCGGCGGCGGTGACCGTCGGGTCGGCGGCATCCGGGTGCGTGTCGGCGGCGGCAACTCGCGCGGCGAGATCGGCGAGCCGGACCGGCGTCACGGCGCGGGGACGGGGATTGCCGGGCACGGCGTCAGACCCTACCCCGTCGCGGGGTCCGCCCCGCACAGCCGCCCCGGTGGTTTGCCCGCACCTCCCGATGATGTCCCGTTTCGGCTGCTCATCGCGGATAGACCACGAACTTCGGCGGCGCGGCGCCGGTCGCGGGCACCCGATAGTGACGGAGCACGTACTCCATCATCTCCTTGAAGGCCGGCGCGGAGACGTCCCCGCCCCCGCCCGACGGGGTGTACGCGAAGACCGCGACCACGTAACGCGGATCGTCGGCCTGGTCCATCCCGATGAACGAGGCGACCTCGCCGGGCGCGTAGCGGCCGTCCACCACCCGTGACCCGGTGCCGGTCTTGCCGGCGATCCGGTAACCGCTGATCGCCGCCTGGCTGGCGGTGCCGCCCTCGATCGTGACCGGCGCCTCCAGCAGGGTACGCAGCGCGGCGGCGGTCTCCGGGCGGAGCACCTGCCGGGTCTCCGGTGCCGGTACGGGCTTCCGCTTCCCGTCCGGGCCGATGATCTCGCGTACGAGGTGGGGCCGCACCCAGGTGCCGTCGTTGGCGATCGCCGCGTAGACGGCCGCCATCTGCAGCGGCGTGACGTCGACGCTGTGCCCGATCGGCACCGACCCGTACGACGAGCCGCTGTATTCGGACGGCTTCAGCACCCGCCCGGAGGCCTCGCCCGGCACTCCCTCTCCGGTCGGCCGGCCCAGCCCGAACCGGAGCTGGTAGTCGTGGAGTTTCTCCGTGCCGAGCCGGTCGGCGATCCGGATCGTGCCGACGTTGGAGGAGAAGCCGAGCATGCCGGCGACGCTCAGCTTCCGACCCTGGGCGTTGTGGGTGTCCCGGAAGACCTGGTCACCCTTGCGGATGCTGTACGGGGTCGGCCAGGCGGTCTCCGGGGTGATCACCCCCTCCTCCAGCCCGGCGCCGAAGACGATGGCCTTGTGTATCGACCCCGGGTCGACGACGAAGCTGGTGGCGGTGTCGTTGCGGTCGCTCGGGTCGTACCTGCCCCAGTCGGCCGCGTCGTAGGTCGGGTAGCTGGCCTGGCTGAGCACCTCGCCGGAGCGCACGTCGAGCACCACGGCCGCCCCGATGGTGCCGTTGACCTGCTCCATCCGCTTGGCGAGGATCCGCTGCACCATGTATTGCAGGTCCCGGTCGATGGTGAGCTGCAGCGAACTGCCGGGGCGGGCCTCGACGACCCTGCTGTGCCCGCCGGGAATCTCCGCGGCCAGGTCGCCGTTGCCGACCTCGTACTCCCGCTCGCCGTTGACCCCGCGCAGCAGCTCGTCGTAGCGGGCCTCGATCCCCTCCAGGCCGACCAGGTCCTGGCTGGTGAAGCCGATCAGGTTGGCGGCGAGGTCGCCGCCGGGGACCTCGCGCCGCTCGTCCCGCCCGGTGCCGATGCCGGCCAGGTTGAGTTCCATGATCTTCTCGGCGGTGTTGATCTCGACGCCGCGGGCCAGGTATTCGAACTGCGACGGGCGCCCGTCCGGCCGCTTCCGCTTCCGCATCTCGTCGGTCAGTTTCGAGGCCGGGATGCCGAGCAGCGGCGAGAGTGCCGCGGCGGTCGTGGCCGGATCCTCGACCTTCTCCGGGTCGGCGTAGACGTAGCGGGCCTCGACGCTCTGCGCCAGCGCCGCGCCGGAGCGGTCGTAGATGGCGCCCCGGGGCGCCGGCAGGACGACGGTGCGCAGCCGGTCGGCGACGCCGCCGCCCGCATACTCCGGTGCCTCCACCACCTGGAGCGCGACCAGCCGGATGCCGATGGTGGTGAACATGGCGAGCGCGATCAGCGTGCCGAGCCGCAGCCGCCGGTGCGCGTCGGCGAGCCGGGGTGGCCGGCGCGGTCGCCGGACCGGCCGCCGGGCGGGCGATCCGCCGCTCCGGCCCGCGCCCTCGGCCGGTCGCCGGGCAGGCTTTGCGACGTCGCCGCCGTCCCGGAGCGGGCGCGCCGTTATGGTGCGGCCGGCGCCGGTCGGGACGGCCCGCCGGGCGGTCCGGGCCCCTCCGGAACGACCGCCGTCGAGCACCTGCAACGCCGGCCGGAACGGGTCCGCCGACCGGCCGGTCCGGGGGGTACGCCGGCTCCGGGCGGCTGCGTCGGCGGCCCCGCCGGCCACCCCGGTCGTACGCCGGAGCCCGGGATCGTCCCGCACCGTGCGGCCGCGCGGGGTGTACGCCCGGGCGTCGGAGATGCCGCCGAGGCCGGAACCGGAGCGGGGCGACTGGCCGGAACCACCGCGGCCGCCCTGTCCGCCGCCGGACCGGCCGGCGGTCCCGGAACGGCCGGCCTGGCCGGAGCCGCGATCACCGGAGTCCCGGCCGGCACGCGACGAGCCGCGCCGGGACACCGAAGCGTCCCGGCGCGGCTCGTCGGACCGCGAGGTCACCGGATCATCCCCCGGTGCCCTGCTGGCTGGTGATCGCCGGCTCACCGCCGGCCGGCTGTGGCACTCCGATCACCCGGCCGTCCGGCAGCCGGATGAAGGCCGGCGACCCCGAGTCGACCAGACCCAGCTTGCGGGCCCGGGCCGCCAGGTTGCCCGGCACCTCCGCCTCGGCGATCTTCTGCTCCAGCTCCTGCTGCTGGATGTTCAACGTGGACTGCTGCTGCTGCAGCCGCTCCAGCCGGAACGCGTTCTCGTTGACCTTGCTGTTGACCACCAGGATGCCGAGCATCCCGCCGACCACCAGCACCAGGATCAGCGCCGCGAAGGAGACCCTCGGCCGGGCCACCGGCAGTGGTGGCGCCGCCCGGAGCCGCGTGCGCCGGGCCGGAGCCGCCGGCTCCGGTGCACCCTCCGGCCGCTCGTCGGAGCTGTCCCAGACCCGCAGGCCCCGGGCGGACTCCGCCGGCTCCTCCCAGTCCTGCTCGCGCAGGGCGGCACTGCCCTGCGTCGGATACCGTCGCGCCCCCCGGACGCGGGACTCCGGCGCCGGGTTCGACCGGTCGCCATCCACCCGCCGCGCCCGCTGCACCGTGGTCCGGCCCCCCGACCGCGGTGCGCGCTGCTGCGCGCCGCGCGTCGCGTCGGGCTGTTCCCGGCGCTCGCGCTTGTTGACGTTCATCTTCCCTCCCCCTGTACCGTCGTGCCGCCGCCGTCGGTTGCCGGCTGCGGCGTATTCCGTGGTACTCCACCGGATCCACCCGATGCCCCCGCACCGGGCGGATCCGTCACCCCGACGGCTCGGCCGGGCCGTTCGCGGACGGCCCGCCGCTCCGTCGTCGTGCTCGTACCGCCGTCGGGTCCGATCCGCTCCGCCGCCCGCAGCCGCACCGAGGCGGCCCTCGGGTTGGCACCGACCTCCGCCTCGCCCGGCAGCTCAGCTCCCCTGCTGAGCAGCCGCAGCGTCGGTCCGGTCCCGGGCAGTTCGACCGGCAGGTCGACCGGCCCGGTGCTGCGGGAGCGGCTGGCGAACACCTGCTTGGTGATCCGGTCCTCCAGCGAGTGGTAGGACAGCACCACCACGCGGCCGCCCTCGGACAGCGCGTCCAGGGCGGCCGGCAGCGCCGTTTCCAGCGCCGCCAGCTCTCGGTTTACCTCGATCCGTAAAGCCTGAAACGTCCTCTTGGCCGGATGTCCCCCGGTACGCCGGGCTGGTGCCGGTATGGCCTCCCTGACCAGCTCGGCGAGCCGGGCCGACGAGGTGAGCCGGGAGCGTTCCCGTTCCCGGACGATCGCCGAGGCGATCCGCCCGGCGAACCGCTCCTCGCCGTAGACCCGGAGCACCCGGGCCAGCTCGCCGTGCGAGTAGGTGTTGACCACCTCCTCGGCGGTCGTGCCGGCGGACTGGTCCATCCGCATGTCCAGCGGCGCGTCCTGGGCGTAGGCGAACCCGCGGTCGGGCGCGTCGAGTTGGAGCGAGGAGACGCCGAGGTCGAAGAGGATGCCGTCCACCTGGTCGTGACCGAGCCGCGCCAGCACCTCGGGCAGCTCGTCGTAGACCGCGTGCACCAGGTGCGTCCGGTCGGCGTACCGGTCGAGTCGGGCCCGTGCGTGGGCCAGCGCCTCGGTGTCCCGGTCGAGTCCGACCAGGACGGTACGCGGATGCGCGGCGAGCACCGCCTCGGCGTGCCCGGCCAGCCCGAGGGTGGCGTCCACGTACACGGTCGGCCGGTCGGCCCGGTCCAGCGCGGGGGCGAGCAGCTCGAGACATCGCTCAAGCAGCACCGGCACGTGCGTACCGCGTAGCTCCCCCATGTCGACCCCCAGTGACCGCTGTCCCGTCCGGACGTGCCCGGTGTTTCTCGCTCGTCATACCGCCAGATCCCCATCCGCTCTGCCCCCCGGGCCGACCTTCGGACCGTCGGAGGATCGCGCCTGGCACCGGGGAAGAGGCGCCAGGAACCTGGAGCGGGTGGAGATCTCGCAGTACGTCGGGCGTTGGCACGCGCCGCCCTACAGTCCGCCCGGCAGCACCCCCTCCTCGATGTCGGCGAAGTCCTCTTCGCTCTCCGCGAGGTAGGTCTCCCAGGACCGCTTGTCCCAGATCTCCACCCGGGTGCTCGCGCCGATCACCACCAGCTCCCTGTCCAACGCCGCGTATTCCCGCAGGTGGATCGGGATGGTCACCCGACCCTGCTTGTCCGGGATCTCGTCGTGGGCACTGGCGAAGAAGACCCGGCCGTAGGCCCGGGCCGCCTTGTGCGTCATCGGCTGCTCGCGCAACTGCCCGGCGATGCGCTGGAACTCGGGCATCGGGAAGACGTAGAGGCAGCGCTCCTGCCCTTTGGTGATCACGACACCTCCCGCCAGCTCATCCCGGAACTTGGCCGGAAGGATCAGCCGGCCCTTCTCGTCCAGGCGCGGGGTGTGCGTGCCGAGAAACACCGGCCCAACCCCCTCGCCCTTCCAGCGGCGTTCGCGGCGCCGCTGCCCCCCGGGCCGGCGGGCCCTCCTGGCCCCCCATCGCGCCCCACTCTACTCCACTTCCCTCCACCCGCAACCGGAATCGCCCGGAAAGACCGACTGTCTCCCGGGTGAATCCGCACGTCAGAGCGGGTGGTCGTCGGTGGAGGGAAACGGGGACCCCGGCGCCCGGGTCCGTTATCCGACAGCGGTACGCCGGAAGTCGGCCACCAGGAAATAAGCGTGTATTTCCGACTCATCGGGCGCTGTAACCGGCCCGAATCATGGGGGCGGGGAGGGAAGTGGAGGAAAAATTCGCGGCGCCGCCGGGCGCCTCGGCCGCACCGGGTCGCGGACGGCAACGGGCCGGACGACAGCGGGTTCAGCCCGGTCCCGGCCACCGGGCCGCGATCTCCAGGGCGGCGCGGACCGGATCGCCGCCCCACCGGCTGGGGAAGGCGTCCGCGACCACCCAGCCGGCCCGGACGAGCGCACCGTGCCGGGCGATGTGTGCCACCGGGCCGGCCGGGTGCACGGCACAGCTCAGCCCGATCGCCGCCGCACCCGCACCGACGCAGAGATCCACGGTCCAGCGCCCGACCGGGTAGCGGCGGCGCACCGGTAGCCCCAGCCGGGTCAGCTCCGCCGCCAGCGCGGCCGGCCAGCCGACCGGCTCCGCCCCGACCGCCTCACCCGGACCGACGGCGGACGAACCGATGGCGGGCGGGTCGGCGGCGAACAGACCGACGGCGGACGCGTCGGCAGCGAACGGACCGACGGCCGGCGCGTCGGCAGCGAACGGACCGACGGCCGGCGCGTCGGCAGCGAACGAACCGACGGCCGGCGCGTCGGCGGCGGACGTACCGGAGACAGGCGGACCGGCGGCGGACGGAGTCGGGACGGTCACCGGCTCACCGCGCGGGCCCGGCGGCGAGCCGGCGTGCCGCAGGTAGTCGCCGATCAGGCCGTTCGGCTCCGGTTGCGAGGTCAGCACCACCATCCGGCGCCGCGCCCGGGTCACCATCACGTTGAACAGATTCGGATCGGTAATGAAGCGCAACCGTCCGGCGGGAACCGGGTCGGTCACCGCCAGCGACACCACCACGGTCTCCGCCTCGCTGCCCTGGAACGAGTGGACCGTGCCGACCCGCAGCCCGAGACGCTCGATCTCGGTCACCGGGAACGCCGCGACCAGCGCCGCCTCCAGGGCGTCGGCCTGGGCCCGGAACGGGGTGATCACGCCGATCCCGGTCCGGCCCGCCTCGGCCAGCCGGCGTACCTCGGCGACGGCCGCCGCGATCTCGGCCCGGTTCACCCCCGCCTCGGTCCTGGCGGCCGGCACCGGCACGACGTCGATCACGTCCGCCGTCTCGTTGCCGGGGTGGCGGGTGGCGACCGCGATCCGGTCGCCGTAGAAGCGGTGCGCCGAGAACTCGATCAGGTGCGGCGCGCACCGGTAGTGCTCGTCGAGCCAGGTGACCGGGGCGGCGCCGGCGGCCAGGTCGAAGGCGCTGACCCGACGGACGTCCACCCGGTTGTCCAGGCCGTGCCGGTCCAGGGTCGCCGCCACGTCGACGTCGGCGACGAACGAGACGAACCGGAGCTGCCGCGGATCGCCGACCACCAGCGCCCGCCGGGCCCGGGCCAGGGCGGGCGCCGCCCGGATCTGGTCGGTGTGCGACGCCTCGTCCATGATCACCAGGTCGAAGAGCCCGGCGATCGGGGGCAGCAGGTCCTCGACGTCGGTGACCGTGCCGACCCAGAGCGGCAGGGCGCGGACCAGGGACTCCCCGCTCAGCTCGGCGAGGAGTTCGCGCCGCCGGTTGCGGCCCGCCCGCAGCGCCCCGCCCAGCGCGGCGGCGCTGCGGCGACCGGCGGAGTCCCAGCGGTCCGGGCCACGGCTACGGTGCCGCATCGCGCTGCCCAACGCCGCCGACCACCGCTGCCGGGCCTGTGCCAGCTCGGTCCAGAACGGAGCCGTGTCGGCGCCGCCGACCGTCGCCAACCGGGCCGCCGCGACCTCCGCCCGGGCCGCCGCGATCGCCGCCTCGATCCGGTCCAGCGGCACCGTGGCTGCGGCGCCGAGCCGGCGCCGCAGCCGGCGGCCGGGCGGCCCCGGCAGCAGCCGGCGCCACCGGGCGCCGGCCGAGGCCCGGAGCCGGCCGGCGGCCCGGGCCGCCCAGGCCAGGTCGGCACCGGGCTCGAAGGCACCCGGTACGTCGAGGCGGAGCCCGCCGATCACCGGTGCCCAGTGCCGGACGGACCCGGCCAGCATCTCCAGGTCGAGCAGCTCGGTGAGGTGCCCCGTCACCCGCTCGACCGTGGCGGCCGCCTCGGCGACGGCGGCCCGGTCGGCGTCCAGGGTCGCCGCCGTCACCTCCGGTTCGGTGCCGAGCGGTTCGGCGCCGAGTTCGAGGGAGGCGGCGAGCGCGGCCCGGCGCTCCGCGTCGCCGAAGAGCACCGGCCGCGGCCCCGGATAGCGTTCCAGCAACTCGCCGAGCACGTCGGCGGCGTGCGTGGACTGGGTGACCACCAGGACGCTTCCGCCCCGGTCGACCACGTCCAGCGCGGCGGCCACCACCGCGTGGCTCTTGCCGTTGCCCGGCGGACCGGAGACCACGGTCACCGGCTGCCGCCGGACCCGGCGTACCACCTCGGCCTGCGCCTCGTTGAGCGGCAGCGGCGAGTCGACCGGCTCGGCGGCACCGGCAGGGTCGGTGGAGTCGTTCCGGCCGTCCGGGCTGCCGGTGCCGTAGAGCACGGCCAGGGCGGTGGAGTCGACCTCCGGGTGGGCCGCCCAGGCACGCAGCCGGTCACCGAGGGCCACCCCGGCGACGTCGCGCACCCCGAAGAGCACCGCCGAGACGTAGAGCACCGGCGCGCGGGCCGGAAAGCTCGCCCGACCGGTACGCCGGGTCCGGTCGACCTCGCGTACCGGCAGGCCGGCCGCCGTGGCGACGGTGCGCAACCACGCCTCGGCACCCGTACTCGCCAGCCAGTCGGGCGCGCCGAGACCCGGCGCCGCCTCCAGCCGGGCGGCCAGGTCCCGCTCCTCGACCAGCGGCGTGACCTCCAGGTCGCCCGCCGGGACGACCCGGTATCCGCGCAGGGTCCGCTCCAGCCGGACCGGCTCGTGCAGCAGCGGCACCCGCACCTTCCGGGTGCCGCCCTCCGTCTCGACCACCCCGCCGACGAGTCCCCAGCCACGGCGTAGCGTCCGCTCGTCGCGGTGCAGCAGGTCGGCCGCTGCCAGCCGGTCCACCTCACGGGACCGGCGGCAGGAACGCGGGTCGGCCAGCCAGATCAGCGGCTGGCCGGGACGGGTGACGTCGAGGATCCGCTCGGGGGCGGCCGGCGCGAGGTCGGCGAGGGCCCGCAGCACGGTGGCGACGGAGGGGCTCATCGGCCGCCGAGCGTAGCAACACCGCTGCCACCCGCTACCCGGACGGAACGCGGGCCCGCACCGGTACTTCGTGCGACGGTCGCCACCCCGGCGCCGTCCGGTAACCTCGCTCGCGTGACGGACGGGAAGATGCCTCTCCGGGCAAAGGTGGCCAGTTCGGTGTCGCGCACCGCCGCGGCCCTCTCCCGGGCGGCCGGGCGGGGTGACGGCTCGGTGATCGGCGGGTGGATCGGTCTCAAGATCGATCCGGACCTCCTGGCCCACCTGGCGTCGGGCCGGGCCATCGCGCTCATTTCCGGGACCAACGGCAAGACGACCACCACCCGGCTGACCGCGGCGGCGGTGGGCGTACTCGGCCGGGTGGCGACCAACTCGTTCGGGGCGAACATGCCCACCGGACACACCTCGGCGCTGGCCAAGGCCGGCACCACCCCGTACGCGGTGCTCGAGGTCGACGAGCACTATCTGGCCCAGGTGCTGGAGTCCACCGAGCCCCGGGTGGTGGCGCTGCTCAACCTCTCCCGCGACCAGCTCGACCGGGCCAAGGAAGTGGCGATGATGGCCCAGCTCTGGCGGGCCGCACTGGTCCGGCATCCCTCGGTGCGGGTGGTCGCCAACGCCGACGACCCGATGGTGGTCTGGGCGGCGATGCCGCCACCGGACCGCAGCCCGCAGGTGGCGTCGCCGGTGGTGACCTGGTTCAGCGCCGGGCAGCGCTGGCACGACGACTCGTGGGTCTGCCCCGAGTGCGGCGCCCCGATCGAGCGGATGGCGGACCAGTGGTGGTGCACCGGCTGCCCGCTGCGCCGGCCGGAGCCACAGTGGGTGGTCGAGGACGACGGCGTGGTCGACCCGGCCGGCGACTGGCACAAGATCGTGCTGCAGCTACCCGGCCGGGTCAACCTCGGCAACGCGGCGACCGCGCTGGCCGTCGCCGCCGAGTTCGGCGTACGCCCGACCGACGCGGTCTCCCGGCTCGGCGGGGTCGCCTCGGTCGCCGGCCGGTACGCCCAGGTGGTCAGGGACGGCCGCACCATCCGGCTGCTGCTGGCGAAGAACCCGGCGAGCTGGCTGGAGGCGTTCGACATGGCCGACGAGGCGCCGACACTGCTGTCGATCAACGCGCGGGACCCGGACGGCCTGGACACCTCGTGGCTCTTCGACGTGGACTTCTCCCCGCTACGCGGCCGCCAGGTGCTGATCACCGGCGACCGGGCGTACGACCTCGCCGTCCGGTTGGACGTCAACGACGTGCCGTTCCAGCACGTGCGGACCTTTACCGAAGCGATCACGGTCGTCCCGCCGGGACGGCTCGAGGTCATCGCCAACTACACGGCGTTCCAGGACATCCGAGCGGAGTTGGACCGTGTCAACTGATCCCGCCTACCGCATGCCCGGCCCGACCGGCGGGGAGAGCAACCTGCGCATCGTCTGGATCTTCCCGGACCTGCTCTCCACCTACGGCGACCGGGGAAACCTGCTGATCCTGGCCCGCCGGGCCCAGCAGCGCGGGATGCCGGTGGAGATCCTCGAGATCCGCTCCGACCAGCCGCTGCCGGTCTCGGCCGACATCTACCTGCTCGGCGGCGGCGAGGACGGCCCGCAGGCGCTGGGCGCGCAGCGGCTGATCGCGGACGGCGGGCTGCGCCGGGCCGCCGACCAGGGATCGGTGATCTTCGCGGTCTGCGCCGGCTACCAGTTGCTGGGCGGCTCGTTCTTCGCCAAGGGCACCAAGTGCGCCGGCCTGGACCTGCTCGACCTGCACTCCGACCGGGGGCCGAGCCGGGCCGTCGGCGAACTCGCCGGCGACATCGACCCCCGGCTGGGGCTGCCGCCGCTGAGCGGCTTCGAGAACCACGGCGGCCGGACCCACCTCGGCGCCGGGGTCTCCCCGCTGGCCCGGGTCAGCAGCGGGGTCGGCAACGACGGCAGCACCGAGGGGGCGTGGCGGGGCAAGCTGCTCGGGACGTATTCACACGGTCCGGCGCTGGCCCGCAACCCCGCACTGGCGGACCTGCTGCTGCGCTGGGCGATCGGGGTGCAGCAGTTGCCGCCGCTGGACGACACCTGGTCGGACCGGCTCCGGCACGAACGCAGCGCGGCCCTGGCCGCCGCCCGGCAGTGATCGCCGCCCGGCAGTGATCGGCCGCGTCCGGCGCCTGCTGTGGCGGCCGTCGGTCGCGCGGTTCACCGTACTGCTCCTGCTGCTCGGCCTCTGCGGGCTGGGCCTGCTGCTGCTTCCCCGCCCGGACGTGGCCGAGCTGCCCCGGCTCGCCGACGGGCTCGGCCCGCTGGCCCCGGTGGCGGCGATCGGCGTCGGCGCGCTGCTGCTGGTGGCGCTGGTGCCCCGGACCGCGATAACGGTCGCCTGGGGCGCCATCTTCGGACCGCTCTCCGGTGCCGGCTACACGCTGGCCGCCGCGCTGCTCGCCGCCGGTGCCGGGTTCGCGGTCGGCCGGCTGCTCGGCCGCGAGTTCGTGGCGGAGCGGGTACGCGGCCGGCTCGCCCGGCTCGACCGCTGGTTCGCCCGGCAGAGCCTGCTCGGGGTGATCACCGTCCGACTGATCCCGCTCGGCGGGTTCGGGCTGATCAGCTACGGCTATGGCACCACCGGCGCCCGGCTGGGACCGTTCCTGCTGGGCAGCGTCCTGGCCGCGACCCCGTCCGCGTTCGGGTACGCCGCGGTGGGTGCGGCGGTGGTCTCCCCGACCGGGATCAACTGGCTGGCGGTCAGCCCCGGCGCTCTCGGGCTGGTCGCCACCGCCGTGCTGGCGGCCCGCTGGTGGCGGGCGGAACGGGTCGGCGCGGCCTGAATCGACGTGACCGCCACCTTCGGGCGACACGGGTCGAGACGGTGGGGCGCGGGCAGGTGTGATTTGAGGGTATTTACGTCATAAGTAGCGATCGGCGATACGCTGGGGTGGCCGCCCGAGCAGACGCCGGGGCAGTCGCACACCGGAGTTCAGCGAGGTGACCGGGTGAAGTCGTACGCCGAGACGGCCGGCGCGGTGGAGACCGCCGACACCGCCGTGGTACGCGGCCCGAACGCGGTCGTCGTGCGGCTCTCCGTCAACGGCACCCTCCGCAGCCTCCTGGTCGAGCCCAGGGTCAGCCTGCTGGACGCGCTCCGGGACCGGCTCGACCTCACCGGCAGCAAGAAGGGCTGCAACCAGGGCGCCTGCGGCGCCTGCACGGTCTGGGTCGACAAGCGGCGGGTGCTGGCCTGCCTCACCCTCGCCATCGCCTGCGAGACCCGCGAGGTGACCACGATCGAGGGACTCGCCGAGGACGGGACGCCGCATCCGATGCAACAGGCGTTCGTGCACCAGGACGCCTTCCAGTGCGGATACTGCACCCCCGGTCAGATCATGTCGGCGGTGGCGTTCCTGGCCGAGGGGCACGCCGCCGACGACGCCGACATCCGGGAGTGGATGAGCGGCAACCTCTGCCGCTGCGGGGCGTACCCGAACATCCGGGCCGCGATCCGGCAGGTCCGGGACGAGGCCCGGAGCGGAGGACCGGATGCGGCCGCTTAGCTACTCCCGGGTGGCGGACGTCGCCACCGCGATCGGCACCGTCACCGCCGACCCGGAGAGCACCTTCCTGGCCGGCGGCACCAACGAGGTCGACCTGCAACGCGTCTACGTGGCCCGGTCCCGCCGGCTGGTCGACATCAACGACCTTCCGCTACGCCAGGTCGACGAACTCCCCGGCGGTGGGGTACGGATCGGCGCCGTCGCCCGGATGAGCGACGTGGCCCAGGCCCTGCCGGTCCGGCGCCGGTTCCCGATGATCACCCAGGCCCTGCTCTCGGGCGCCTCCCCGCAGTTGCGCAACATGGCGTCGATCGGCGGCAACCTGATGCAGCGGACCCGCTGCGGCTACTTCCGGGACGTGGCAGCGCCGTGCAACAAGCGTGAGCCGGGCACCGGCTGCACCGCGCTGACCGGCGTCAACCGGGGCCACGCCGTCCTCGGCACCAGCCCGCACTGCATCGCCACCCACCCGTCGGACCTGGCCGTCGCCCTGGTCGCGCTGGACGCCGTGGTGCTCACCCAGGGGCCACGCGGGCACGGCCAGCTCCTCGCCGACGACTTCTTCCTGCTCCCCGGCGACAGTCCCGACCGCGAGCACGCGATCGCACACGGCGAACTGGTGGTCGCCGTCGAGGTCCCGCCGCTGCCGATGGCCAGTACGTCCATCTATCTGAAGGTGCGGGAGCGGGAGTCGTACGAGTTCGCGCTCGCCTCGGCGGCGGTCGCCGTCGCGCTCGACGCCGGAGTGATCACCGACGTACGGCTGGCGCTCGGTGGCGTCGCGACCAAGCCCTGGCGGGCCCGGCGGGCCGAGTCGGTGCTGGTCGGCGCCCCGGCAACCGTCGAGACGTTCCGGGCGGCGGCCGACGCGGAGCTGGCCGGCGCGGTCCCGCACGGGATGAACGAATACAAGATCGAGCTGGCCCGGCGCACCCTTGTCCGGGCGCTGCGGACGGTCACCGGCGACGCCCGCATGGTCAGCGACGACGGGAACCCACCATGAGCGGAGCAGCATCGTGAGTCCGGTACTCGGCGCCGCCGTCGAACGGGTGGACGGCCTGGCGAAGACCACCGGCACCGCCCGGTACTCCGGCGAACTGAACCTGCCGAACCTCGCCCACGCGGTGCTGGTCGGTGCCCGGGTGCCGAGCGGCCGGATCATCGGGATCGACTGCCGCCGGGCCAGCGTCGCCGACGGCGTGCACGCGGTGCTGACCCATCTCGACCTGCCCCGGGTGGCAGTCCGGCCGAGGCTCTTTCCGGGACTGTTCGGGCTGGTGGCGCACGGGCAGAGCTTCTTCCCGATGCAGGACGACGTGGTGCACTACGCCGGCCAGCCGGTGGCGATGGTGGTCGCCGACACGATCGAGCGGGCCGAGCACGCGGCCACCCTGGTCGAGGTCAGCTATGCCGAGACGCCCTCGGTGACCCTGCTCGACCAGGCACGCGACCAGGCGTACGAGCCGGAGAAGATCTTCGGCGGGATGCTGCCGGGGCGCGGCCCCACCCGGGGCGACCCGGAGGCCGGGCTGCGGGACGCGGCGGTCAGGCTCGACGCCACATACCGGTACGCGCCCAACCACCACAACCCGATCGAGCCCTCCACCACCACCGCCGTCTGGGACGACCGCGACCGGCTGACCCTCTACGACGCGACCCAGGGCCCGACCGCGACCCAGCTCTCGGTCGCCGAACTCCTCGGGCTCGCGCCGACCAGGATCCGCGTGGTCAGCCACTTCGTCGGCGGCAGCTTCGGCGCGAAGGCGCTGATCTGGGCGCACCCCACCCTGGCCGCGCTCGCCGCCCGGCAGGTCGGCCGGCCGGTCCGGCTGGTGCTGAGCCGCGACCAGATGTTCCACTCCTGCGGACACCGGGAGGAGCAGGAGCAGGAGATCAGCCTCGGCACCGACCCCGACGGCAACCTGCTGGCGCTGCGGCACGACAAACTCTCGCTGACCTCGCACTACGACGACTGGGCCGAGCCCTCCCTGGAAACCCCGGCCGTGCTCTACGCCAGCCCCAGCTACGCCGGCGGCTACCGGCTGGTCCGGGGCAACACCATCAGCCCGACCTTCACCCGCGCCCCGGGCGCGGCCACCGGGATGTTCGGGCTGGAGTCGGCGATGGACGAGCTCGCCTGCGAGCTGGGAGTCGACCCGCTGCAACTGCGGCTGCGCAACCACGCCGACGTCGATCCGAGCAGCGGCAACCCGTGGTCGAGCAAGGGGCTCAAGGAGTGCTACCAGCGCGGCGCCGAGTTGTTCGGGTGGGCAGGGCGCGACCCCCGACCCGGGCAGCGGCGGGACGGTGACTGGCTGATCGGCACCGGCATGGCCAGCGCCGCCTACCCGATCGCCGCACCGATGAACCCGCAGCGGGCCCGGGCCCGGCTCTACCGCGACGGCAGCGCCGTCGTCGAGGCCGGCATCGCCGAGTTCGGCACCGGCGCACCCACCGCGATGACCCAGGTCGCGGCGGACGCCCTCGGACTGCCCTTCGACCGGGTACGGTTCGTCGGCGGCAGCAGCGACCTGCCGAACATCGCCGCGGCGGTCGGCTCGGCCGGGGCCAGCTCGACCAGTTCCGCCGTACACCTCGCCTGCACCGCGCTGCGCGACCAGCTCGTGGCCCAGGCGGTGGCCGACGCCGGATCGCCGCTGCACGGCGCCGACCCGGACGGGATCGTCGTCCGCGACGGCCGGATGTGCCGGCGGGACTCCCCGGAGGTCGGCGAGAGCTACGTCGAGCTGCTCCAGCGCAACCACCTGCCGGACGTCGAGACGCTCGGCAGCTGGCAGCCGCCCCCACCGGACGGCGGCGGGTACGGCCTGCACACCTTCGGTGCCCAGTTCGCCGAGGTGGCCGTCGACGCCGACCTCGGGCTGGTCCGGCTACGCCGGCTGGTCGGCGTCTTCGCGCCGGGCCGGGTCCTCAACCGGCGGACCACGCACAGCCAGCTCCTCGGCGGGATGATCTGGGGGCTGGGCCAGGCGCTGCTGGAGGCGACCCGGATGGACCCGCACACCGGGCGGTGGGCGAACGCCAGCCTCGCCGACTACCTGGTGCCGGTGAACGCGGACGCCCCGGACATCGTCGTCGACACCATCGAGGTCGCCGACCCGGTCGTCAACCCGCTGGGAGTGAAGGGGGTCGGCGAGATCGGGGTGGTCGGCACCGCCGCCGCGATCGCCAACGCCGTGCACCACGCCACCGGCCGCCGGATCCGCGACCTCCCGATCACCGTCGAAGCACTGCTGTAGTGCAAGGAAGGGCCCCTTCTTATCGTTTTCAGTTGTAGAAGGGCCCCCTCCTAACACCGCGCTCCGCTCAGGCGACGACGCTGACCATCCGGCCGGGGATCACGATCACCTTTCGGGGTTCGCGGCCGGCCAGCTGGTCGGCGACCGCCGCCAGCGCCGCCGCCCGGACCGCCGGCTCGGCCGCCTCCGCCGGCACCTCCACCCGGCCCCGGACCTTGCCGTTGACCTGCACCGGGTACGTCACCGTCTCGGCGACCAGCAGGCTCGGGTCGGCCTCCGGGAAGGGTTCGTACGCCAGCGACCCGGTGTGCCCCAGCCGCGCCCACAGCTCCTCCGCCAGGTGCGGGGCGAACGGCGACAGCATCAGCAGCAGCGGCTCGGCCACCTCGCGCGGGGTCGCCGCCAGCCGGGTCAGCCCGTTGGTCAGCTCGATCAGCTTGGCGATCGCGGTGTTCAGCCGGATGCCGTCCAGGTCGGCGCGGACCCCGTCCACGATCCGGTGCAGCAGCCGGCGGGTCTCCTCGTCGGCCGGCGCGTCCGTGACCCGCAGCTCGCCGGTCTGCTCGTCGACGATCGTCCGCCAGACCCGTTGCAGGAACCGGTAGGCCCCGACCACTGCCCGGGTCTCCCAGGGCCGGGAGACGTCCAGCGGGCCCATCGACATCTCGTAGACCCGGAACGTGTCGGCGCCGTACGCCTCGCACATCTCGTCCGGGGTCACCACGTTCCGCAGCGACTTGCCCATCTTGCCGTAGACCCGGGTGACCTGCTGGTCGCCGAGGTAGTAACGGCCGTCGACCTCCTCCACCTCGGCGGCCTCGACGTAGCCACCCCGGTCGTTCTGGAAGGCGTACGCCTGGATCATGCCCTGGTTGTACAGCCGCCGGTACGGCTCGAAGGAGGAGACATGGCCCAGGTCGAACAGGACCTTGTGCCAGAAGCGGGCGTACAGCAGGTGCAGCACGGCGTGCTCCTGGCCGCCGACGTACAGGTCGACGCCGCCGCAGTCGCCCGGCGCCTGCGGGCCCATCCAGTAGCGCTCGTTGGCCGGGTCGACGAAGCGGTCGGTGTTGGTCGGGTCCAGGTAGCGCAGCTCGTACCAGCAGGAGCCGGCCCACTGCGGCATCACGTTGGTCTCCCGGGTGTAGCGTCTCGGCCCGTCGCCCAGGTCCAGCTCGACCTCGACCCAGTCCTTGCGCCGGGACAGCGGCGTCTCCGGCTCGGAGTCGGCGTCGTCCGGGTCGAAGGTGCGCGGCGCGAAGTCGTCCACCTCGGGCAGTTCGACCGGCAGCATCGACTCGGGCAGCGCGGCCGGGTTGCCCTGCTCGTCGTAGACGATCGGGAACGGCTCGCCCCAGTAGCGCTGCCGGCTGAACAGCCAGTCCCGCAGCCGGTAGGTGACCGCGCCGGAGCCGTGCCCGTGCGCCTCCAGCCACTCGACGATCCTGGCCTTGGCGTCGGCGACGGTCAGCCCGTCCAGGTCCGGGCCGCCCGCCGGCGCGGCGCTGTTGATCGCCGGACCCTCACCGGGGTACGCCCTGCCGTCGAAGCCCTCCGGCGGCTGCACGGTGCGGACGATCGGCAGGTCGAAGACCTCGGCGAACTCCCAGTCCCGCTCGTCCTGCCCGGGGACGGCCATGATCGCACCGGTGCCGTAGCCGGCCAGCACGTAGTCGGCGACGAAGATCGGGATCTGCGCGCCGTTCACCGGGTTGGTGGCGTACGCCCCGACGAAGACGCCGGTCTTCTCCCGGTTCTCCGCCTGCCGCTCGACGTCGGTCTTTGCCGAGGCCGCCGTCCGGTAGGTCGCCACCGCGGCCCGGGGGGTCGGCTGCCCGCCGGTCCAGACCTCCTTCGTCCCCGCCGGCCAGGCGTCGCCGACCAGCGCCTCGACCAGCGGATGCTCCGGCGCCAGCACCAGGTAGGTGGCGCCGAAGACGGTGTCCGGCCGGGTGGTGAAGACCCGGATCGGCGCGGCGGCGGTCGGGAACTCGATGTGCGCGCCGGTCGACCGGCCGATCCAGTTCCGCTGCTGCAGCTTGATCGGCTCGGGCCAGTCCAGCGCCTCCAGGTCCTCGATCAGCCGGTCGGCGTACGCGGTGATCCGCATCATCCACTGCTTCAGGCTGCGCTTGAAGACCGGGAAGTTGCCCCGGTCGGAGCGGCCGTCCGGGGTGACCTCCTCGTTCGCCAGCACCGTGCCCAGCCCCGGGCACCAGTTGACCGGCGCCTCGGAGACGTACGCCAGCCGGTGGTCGTCGACGATCCGGCGCCGCTCGTCCGCGGACAGCCCGGCCCAGGGGCGGCCGTCCGGGGTGGGCCGGGTGCCGGCCTCGAACTCGCCGACCAGCTCCGCGATCGGCCGGGCCCGTCGGGCGGAGGTGTCGTACCAGGAGTTGAAGACCTGCAGGAAGATCCACTGCGTCCAGCGGTAGTAGGCGGTGTCGATCGTCGCCACCGAGCGCCGGTCGTCGTGCCCCAGCCCCAGCCGGCGCAGTTGTGACCGGTAGTAGCCGATGTTCGCCTCGGTGGTGGTCCGCGGGTGGGTGCCGGTCTGCACCGCGTACTGCTCGGCGGGCAGCCCGAAGGCGTCGAAGCCCATGGTGTGCAGCACGTTGCGCCCGGCCATCCGCTGGTAGCGGGCGTAGCAGTCGGTGCCGATGTAGCCCAGCGGATGCCCGACGTGCAGCCCCGCCCCCGACGGGTAGGGGAACATGTCCAGCACGAACAGCTTCTCGGCGTCCGCCCGGGGGTGGCCGGGGTCGGCCAGCGGGCCGGTCGGGTTCGGCGCCCGGAAGGTGCCCCGCTCGGCCCACCGGTCCTGCCAGCGGATCTCGATCTCGCCGGCCAGCTCGGCGGTGTACCGGAACGGCGGGATGTCCGCCGCCGGCTCCGCTGCCTCGGTCGTCATGTCGTCCTCTCCTCGCTACGTCCGTCGTCGCTCGCCCTGGTCGACCGGGCTGGCTGGGCATCAGGATTCGGGTTCGTGGGCCGGGTCCGTTCTCCGGGCACAAAAAAGCCCCTCACACAGGAGGGGTAGCCGTGCTGTCGCTCTCTGTCGCGTCAGCACGGCTCGCTAAGGAGCAGGTGGACCCGTGACATGCGCTCATCGTACCCCGGCCCCGCTCGGCCCGTCGCACCCGTATGCCCGGGGAGGATCCGACCTCCGGGCACCCGGGTGTGCTCGGGTGTGCTCGGCTCCGCCGAGGAATACGGTTAGCCTGAAGTGATGCGGGTGATCCGGTTACTCCGGACGGACGTACTCTCCCGCGAACCATCGGACCACCCCAGCGACTCTTACAAGCGGTGGCCGTGACCGACGAGGAGGAGGCCCGTGACTTCACAGACCTGGGACGAGCTGGGTGGGACGCTGCCGAGCGACCAGTTCCGCGCCGCCAGCGACGCGATCGTGGCCAACATCGAGGAGGTCATCGAGGGCAAGACGGCCACGGTCCGGCTGGCGCTCGCCGTCCTGCTGGCCGAGGGTCACCTGCTGATCGAGGACGTGCCGGGCGTCGGCAAGACCAAGCTGGCCAAGGCGCTCGCCCGGTCGATCGACTGTTCGGTCCGGCGCATCCAGTTCACCCCCGACCTGCTGCCCAGTGACGTGACCGGGGTCAGCGTCTACAACCAGGAGACCCACGACTTCGAGTTCCGCCCCGGGGCGGTCTTCGCCAACCTGGTGGTCGGCGACGAGATCAACCGGGCCTCCCCGAAGACCCAGTCCGCGCTGCTGGAGTGCATGGAGGAGCGGCAGGTCACCGTCGATGGCGTCACCTACGAGCTACAGACGCCGTTCATGGTCATCGCCACCCAGAACCCGATCGAGATGGAGGGGACCTATCCGCTGCCGGAGGCGCAGCGCGACCGGTTCACCGCCCGGATCGCGATGGGTTACCCCGACTCCGGCGCCGAGCTGGCCATGCTGGACGTGCACGGCGGCCGGGACCCGCTCCAGGAGCTCCGCCCGGTCTCCGACGCCGCCACCGTGCGCAAGCTGATCGCCACGGTACGCGACGTGCACGTCGCCGACGCGGTCAAGCAGTACGCCGTCGACCTGGTCACCGCCACCCGGGAAGCCCCCGACCTGCGGCTCGGCGCCTCCCCCCGGGCCACCCTGCAACTGCTGCGCACCGCCCGGGCGGTGGCCGCCCTGGAGGGGCGCGACTACGTGCTCCCCGACGACCTGCAGGCGCTCGCCGTGCCGGTGCTCGCGCACCGGGTGCTCTCCACCGCCGACGCGCAGCTCTCCCGGCGCACCACCGACGCGATCATCTCCGAGCTGGTGCACCGGCTGCCGTTGCCGCACGAGCGGCAGCGCTCGCCGTACGACACCCGGCCCTCCTCCGGCGACGGCACCGGACGCTCCGAGTACGAGCCGCGGAGGCGGTGACGGTGCGCGAGGCGCTGCAGGGGCTCACCACCCGGGGGCGGTCCTTCCTGGCCGCCGCCGTGGCGGCGGCGATCTCCGCGCTGATCCTCGGCGAGAAGGACCTGCTCCGGGTGGCGGTCCTGCTCGGCGTCCTGCCGCTGCTCGCCGCGCTCTACGTCGGGCGCAGCCGCTACAAGCTCGCCTGCAGCCGCTCGCTGGAGCCGCACCGGGTGCCGGTCGGGGCGAGTTCCCGGGTGGTGCTCCGGTTACAGAACATGTCCCGGCTCCCCACCGGGACTCTGCTGCTGGAGGACCGGCTGCCGTACGCCCTCGGCAGCCGTCCCCGGGTGGTGCTGGAACGGCTCGGCGCGCACCAGGCCAGCTCGGTGGCGTACACGGTCCGGGCCGACGTGCGCGGCCGCTACGAGGTCGGCCCGCTGGTGATCCGGCTGACCGACCCGTTCGGGCTCTGCGAGCTGACCCGGGCCTTCCCCAGCGTCGACCCGCTCACCGTCATCCCCCAGGTCACCCCGCTCCCCTCGGTCCGGGTGGCCGGCGAGTACGCGGGCACCGGGGAGAGCCGGGCCCGGTCGGTGGCGGTGCACGGCGAGGACGACGCGGCGACCCGGGAATACCGCCGCGGCGACGACCTGCGCCGGGTGCACTGGAAGTCGACCGCCCGCACCGGCGAGCTGATGGTGCGCCGCGAGGAGCAGCCCTGGGAGAGCCGGGCCACGGTGGTGCTGGACACCCGGGCGTTCGCGCACCGGGGCGAGGGGCCGACCGCGAGCTTCGAGTGGGCGGTCTCGGCGGTGGCCAGCATCGCCGTGCACCTGCGGCAGGCCGGCTACAAGCTGCGGCTGGTCAGCGACTCCGGCATCGACGCGAACGCCAACGACGCCGGCGGCGAGGGGCTGCTGCTGGACTACCTCGCCGACGTCCGGCTCAGCCAGCGCGGCGACGTGGCGACGCTCGTCGAGCGGGTCCGGCAGCGCTCCGACGGCGGGCTCGTCATCGCCCTGCTCGGCACGCTCACCGCCGCCGAGGCGGACCTGCTGGCCGGGCTGCGCGGCAACGGCGTGACCTGCATCGCCTTCCTGGTGGACAGTTCGACCTGGCTCAACCTCACCCCACAGGCCAGGGAGGAGGCGAACCGCGCCCACGGCGCCGCGGCGCTCGGGCTGATGCAGAGCGGCTGGCGGGTGGTCGGGGTCGAGCACGGCAGCAAGCTGCCGGCGCTCTGGCCGCAGGCCGCCCGGGGCTCGCAGGGTTTCGCCTGGCGGGCCGCGCTCGCCGAGACGGTCGCCGGCGGGGTGCGGTGACCAAGGACGGAGAGGACCGATGAGGGGACGCCGACACCTGGGATTCGTGGCGGCCGCCGCCACCCTGCTCGCCGCCGCCCCGATGTCCACCATCTACGACCGGTGGACCTGGCTGGTGCAGTGCGCGGTCGTCGTCGGCCTGGTCGCCGGCGCGGCCACCCTGGCCAGGTGGTGGCGGGCACCGGTCTGGGCCCAGGCGCTCGCCATGGCCACGGCACTGCTGTTCGGGCTGACCTGGATCTTCCCGAGCGGGCAGGAACTGATGGCGCTGCTGCCCACGCCGGCCACCCTCACCCACTTCGCCTCGCTGCTGGCCAGCTCGGGCGAGGACATGCGGGCGTACGGGGTGCCGGTGGAGGATCTCGACTCGCTGCTCTTCCTCACCGCGCTCGGCGTCGGTGGGGTGGCGGTCGTGGTGGACGTGCTCACCGTCGGGATGCGCCGCCCCGCCCTGGCCGGGCTGCCGATGCTGGCGATCTACTCGGTGCCGGTGGCGGTGCACGTCGACAGCGTCTCGGCGGTGCCGTTCGTGATCGGGGCCGCCGGCTTCCTCTGGCTGCTCGCCGCCGACAACGTCGACCGGGTCCGCCACTTCGGGCGCCGATTCACCGGCGACGGCCGGGACGTGGATGTCTGGGAGCCGTCGCCGCTGGCCGCCGCCGGCCGCCGGTTGGCGGTCATCGGGGTCGCGGTCGCCGTACTGCTGCCGCTGGCCGTACCGGGGATGACCTCGGGACTGCTCAGCCAGTTCGGCAGCGGTGGCAGCGGCGACGGCAGCGGCCGGCCCGGCGCGGGCGGCTCGCCGGGCAGGGTCAACCTCTTCGCCCAGCTCAGCGGCGAGCTGAATCGCTCCGAGCAGCGCGACATGGTCAAGGTGACGACGAACGACCCGGACCCGTTCTATCTGCGCTTCGCGGTCGCCGACGACTTCGAGCGCACCGGCTTCGGGCCGCGTTCCCCGGAGGGGACGCCGGTGACCCAGGGACTGCCGGTCCCCCGCGAGCTGAGCCGGAGCGAGGACCGGGGGATCAGCCGGACCCAGTACGAGGCCCAGGTCGAGATCGTCGACTTCGTCATGCCGTTCCTGCCGGTCTACACCGCGCCGGTGACCACCCGCGGCATCGACGGGAACTGGCGCTACGACCCGACCATGCAGGTCGTCTACTCGGAGCGGGCGTCGTCGCGGGGCCGGAACTACTCCTTCGACTTCGTCCGGTCGGAATACACCCCGGCCGCGCTCGCGGCGGCGCCGACCCTGGCGCCGGAGCACGCGTTCCGGAAGCTCTACACGACGGTCGAGCCGGTGCGGGAGGTCGAGGAACTCGTCGAGCGGCTGACCGCCGGCAAGCGCAACGACTACGAGCGGGTCCGGGCCATCTACGACCACTTCTCCCGGAAGAACGGCTTCAGCTACGCCCTCAACACCGAGGGTGGGACCAGTGGGCAGGACATCGTCAACTTCCTCACCAACAAGGTCGGCTTCTGCCAGCAGTACGCCGCCGCGATGACCTGGCTGGTCCGCGAGGCCGGTGTCCCGGCCCGGGTGGCCTTCGGCTTCACCAGCGCCAACCGGTCCGGCAACACCTACACGTTGACCAACAACAACCTGCACGCCTGGACCGAGGTCTACTTCACCGGGGTCGGCTGGGTGCCGTTCGACGCCACCCCGGCGGCCAGCGTCACCGGCTCGGTCCGGTCCGGCTGGGCGCCGGATCCGGACGCGCCGGAGGAGAGCGCGACCACCCCGACGACGCCGGGCGGCCAGGGCGCCGACCCGTCGGCCGGGCCGGAATCGCCGGACGGCTCGGATCGCGAACTCGATGAGGCCTTCGACGGCGGTGCCGGGATCGCTCCGGCGGGCGGCCCGCGGTGGCCGCTCTGGGTGCTCGCCGGTGCCGTGCTGCTGGTGCTGCTGCTCGCCGTCCCCGCCCTCCGGCGGGTGCTGCTGCGCCGCCGCCGGCAGACCCGGGCCGCCGCCGCGGCCAGCACCCTGGCGTCGGTGGCGGCGGACGGGAGCGCGGCGCCCGGGGTGGCCCGGGTGATGCTCAGCGACTCCGAGCTCGCCCGGGCCCGGGCCGACGCGCACGCCGCCTGGGACGAACTGGTCGACACCCTTGTCGACTTCCGGGTCACGGTGGATCCGGCGGAGACGCCCCGGGCCACCGCCGAACGGCTGGCCCGGGAGGACCTGTCCGCGAGCAACGCCGAGGAGGCGGTACGCCTGCTCGCCCGCGCCGAGGAGCGGGCCCGGTACGCCCGGGAGCCGCTGCGGCACGGTCCGCTCGGCGACGCCCTCCGCTCGGTACGCCGGGCGCTGCGCGCCGGAGCCGATCGGCGTACCCGGCTGGTGGCGTCGACCCTGCCGCCCTCGGTGCTGCTCCGCTGGCGCTTGGCGGTCATGGATGCCTCGGCCGGCTTCGTCGGGCTGAGCGGCCGGTTCCGCGAGCGGATGCTGCGGTTCAGCCCCCGGCGCGTCCTGGCCGGCCGCCCGTCCCGCTGAACGGGTGGACAGACGGACCCGCCCTCGCGACCTGCGGGGCCGGGTCCCTCCGTCTTGCCACTGACCGGGGACGGTCCTTGCCACTGACCGGGACGCGGGAAGCCGGCAACCCGACCGGGACGCAAACGGCCGGCGGAGACGCACCGCCGGCAGCAGCTATCGGGGCATGGGGAATTGCCGCTGGTCGCCGGGAACGCTCCCGGCGGTACCGTCAGCGGGGCGGGCGGGCCCCACGGACGGGAAACGGTCAGCGGTGGCCTTCCGGCCGCTGACGCCACCTCTCCTCGAGTCGGTCGATCAACGACAGGCGTCGCCCACTGCGGACGCGGCGGCTGGTGGTGCCGCCGACCACGTGCAGGTCCGGTGACTGCGCCTTGCGCTGCGACAGCATCGCGAAGGCGGCCGCACCGAGCATCACTACGAAACCCGCCACTCCGAGCAGCGGAGTTTTGCTCACCGTGCCATAAACGACCAATGCAAGGCCAGCGATGATCACGCTGACCGCGACGAGCAGGCGACGCCGCGCGTGGAAACGCGGATCGCTGGCGCGCACAGCCGAGGCGAACTTTGGGTCCTCGGCAAGCGACTGCTCGATCTGTTCGAACAGCCGCTGCTCGTGCTCCGAGAGCGGCACGGCACTCCTCCCCGGTCACGTTGGTCGGTCCGGTCGGACCGACAGACCGTGGCAGCCCAACCGGCTGCTTACCCGCCAGTCTACGAGGGGGGTCGCGGGTCGGAAAGCGGGACGACCCATGGCCGGGCCTGATTTTCCGTCCGCCGCAGGTCGCCGCGCCCCAACAGGCTCGCGGGACGCACCATGGAACGCCCGAATCGGGCAGCGGCGGCATCGGCGGCCGCCTCCGCGTCCCGCCAGCCGTGTTCGGGCGCGTCGAGCGCGAGCTGCCGGGGTGTCTGGTCGCCGTCGCTGAGCCCCTCGACCCGTACGCCGATCAGCCGGATCCGGTCACCCGGGGCGAGGGCGTCGAACAACGCCCAGGCGGTGTCGAACACCTCCCGGGTGCTGTCGGTCGCCCCCGTGAGGGTGCGGGACCGGTTGACCGTCCGGAAGTCGGCGAACCGGACCTTGATCGACACCGTCCGCCCCACCTGCCCGGCCCGGCGCAGCCGGACCCCGACCTTGTCGGCGAGCGCGAGCAGCGCCCGGCGGATCGCCTCCGGCTCGGCCAGGTCGGTGTCGAAGGTGACCTCGGCGCCGATCGACTTCTCCGCGTGCTCCGGGCTGACCCGGCGCGGATCCCGCCCCCAGGCCAGCTCGTGCAGGTGGGTGGCGGCCGCCTCGCCCACGCCGGTGCGGAGCAGCCCGATCGGCGCCTCGGCGATGTCCCGGACCGTCCGCAGGCCGAGCCGGCGCAGCGTCTCGGCCGCCCGCTCCCCCACCCCCCAGAGCGCCTCGACCGGCAGCGGATGCAGGAAGTCGAGCACCTGGCCGGCGGGAACCACGATCATCCCGTCCGGCTTGGCCCGAGTGGAGCCGAGCTTGGCCACGAACTTGGTCGGCGCCACCCCGACCGAGCAGGTCAGCTGCTCCTGCTCGGCGACCCGGGCCCGGATCAGCCGGGCGATCCCGGCCGGCGGACCGAGCAGCTTGCGCGCCCCGGCCACGTCGAGGAACGCCTCGTCCAGCGAGAGTGGCTCCACCAGCGGGGTCACGTCGCGGAAGATCTCCATCACCGCCCGGGAGGCGGCCGTGTACTGCGCGAAGTCGGGCGGCAGGAAGACCGCCGACGGGCAGAGCGCCCGGGCCCGCATCGCCGGCATGGCGCTGCGCACGCCGTACGCCCGAGCCTCGTAGCTGGCCGAGCTGACCACGCCGCGTGCGCCGACCCCGCCGACCACGACGGGCCGGCCGCGCAGCTCGGGCCGGCGGCGGACCTCGACCGCGACGAAGAAGGCGTCCATGTCGACGTGCAGGATCGGCGAGCCGGAGTCGTCGGCGTCCGCACCGAAACGCGGATCACTACCACGTGGCACGGACTGGCTGCGACCCATACCGGCAGGCTAACCCGGGGGTACGACGTCCGCGCCGCCCGGGAACGACCCCACGTCCGGGCTGGCCCGCGGCGGGAAACCGGCTGGGGTGGCGGTCGAGGTTGTTGCGGTCATCGAGGATCAGGGCGGCGATGCAGACACTTACCGCGGACGATGACCGCGCGCGGCCTGTCGAGTTGGTCGAGGTCGCTCCGGGGATCGGCGTCGAAGACGACCGCATCGGCCGGGGCTCCCTCCACCAGGCCGGGCAGACCGAGATAGGACCTGGCCGTCCAGGAGGCGGCGGCGATCGCCTCGTGTGGTGACACGCCGGCGACCACCAGAGTGCGGATCTCATTGACGATGCCGCCGTGTGGGCGTGAGTCCGTACCCGCCAGCACGGTGACGCCGGCCTCGACGGCGGCAGCCGTGAGCCGGCCGTGCACGCTCGCTCCCGACACGTACCACCGCTTGCGTGAGCTGTCCGGCTCGGCGGAGATCCGCCGCAGGGAAGCCGTGATCACCGAGAGTGTCGGCGTCAGCGCGATGCCCTGCTCGGCCATGCGTGGCAGCAACGTGGGGTCCAACCCCATGCCGTGTTCCACCGAGTCCACCCCGGCCTCGACCGCGACCGTGCCACCGGCGGAGTGCTGTGAGTGCACCGCAAGACGCCCGCCCACCGCGTGTACGTGAGCGACAGCCTCGCGCAGTACCTCCACCGGCATGACGTCGTCACCGAAACGCCAATCGATCACGATTTTCGCCCACCCGGTACGAGCCGCCTGCTCGGCCGCGACGGCGGGCAACTCGGCCGGCTCCGGACGGCGGCCCCAGCCCTCGAAGAACTGTCCGTGCTGAGCGATCCACGGACCAGCATGGAAGGCTCGTGGGCTGTCGTCCGCGAGACCGAACCAGTCAGGCGGATCGCCCGCAAGACCGGGAGCCCGGATGAGCGCGACTCCCGACGCCAGATGCGCCCGAAGATCCTCCCGCAGGACATCGGGATCCAGTGGTCGTCCCGGTGCCTCCGCTCCTGGATGCGTGTGCGCGTCGACCAATCCGGGCAACAACCAGCCTTCGGCTACCAGCTCGGCGCCGGCGACCGGATCCGAGGTCCATCTGTCGCCGTCGGCATAAAGGTCGACCGGTTCCGCCTCGGGAAGCGCGAAACCACGGACCCGCAGTACCGCCACCAGCCCACCCCCGCGCCCGAGTCCCAGCCGACCCGGGCGGCATGCTCGACACGCCGTCCGGCGCATTCGAGGCTACCGAGTCACGACCTTCCCGGCCATGACGCGACAACGGACCGACGAGAGCTAGCTCCGGGGCGAGGGTACGACCAGCAGCGGGATCGTCATCTCGGTCGCCGTGCACGAGCCGTGGTACGCGACAAGCGTCGTCTCAATCGGATTGTGCGTCTTCGAGGCGAGCACCACCGTCGGTCCCAGGCAGGCCACCACCACGTCACCGATGCGCGGCAGATGAGCCTCGGGCACCGGCCCGAACCAGCCGGCCGAGACCGCCTCCTCCCGGGTCGCCACCCAGGCCTGCTCGCCGAGCACCTCCGACCAGGCGGCCACCACGTCGGCGGTCGCCCCGGGCAGGGTGTGCAGGTAGCGGACCCGGGCCTCGCCGGCCACCACCCGGATCCCGGCCCGCAGCCGGGGGTCGGTGTCCAGGTCGTACCGCCCCTGCGCCGGGATGTCGAGCTGGCCGTGGTCGGCGGTGACCAGCAGCGCCGCGTCCGGCGGCAACCCGTCGACCAGCCGGGCGAGCAGTCCGTCGACCTCGGCGACGGCGGTGCGCCAGTCGGTCGAGTCGATGCCGCTGAGGTGGCCGTGCCGGTCCACGTCCGGGTGGTAGCCGTAGACCAGGGTCGGCCCGTCCCCGGCGGTGAGCGCGCCGAGCATCCCGGTGGCCAGCGCGTCGACGTCCTCCGCGCCCCGGTACACCCGATTCCGGTACGCCGCCACGCTCAGCCCGGTCTCCGCCAGCGCCGGCCGGCTCACCACGGTCACCGCCACCCCGGCCGCCTCGGCCCGCTGCAACTGGGTCGGCAGCGGCTGCCACCGGCGCGGATCGGGACTCTCCCCGACACCGGCGGGCGCCCCACCGGCGCTGGCAGACCCCCCACCAGCGCTGGCAGACGGCCCACCAGCGCTGGCAGACCCCCCACCGGCGCTGGCAGACGGCCCGCCGGCACCGGTGGGTGGCCAGGAGCCGCTCGGGCGGTCGCCGCCGACCGGCGAACCCGGACCGCCGCCGGGGAAGTCCGGGCCGTCGACCGGCGACCCGGGCCAGTCGATGTGCGTGAGCACCCGGTCGGTGCCGGGCACGTTCACCCGGAAACCGAGCACGCCGTGCGCGCCGGGCGCGGCCCCGGTGCCGAGGCTGACCAGACTGGTCGGGGTGGTGGAGGGGAAACCGCAGGTGAGCGGGCGGCCGAACCGGGCGGCCAGGTCGGTCAGCACCGGCGCGTGCGGGGCGGCGACCGGCAGCTGGTACCAGCCGAGCCCGTCGACCAGCAGCACCGCGATCCGGCGTACGCCCGGCAGCCGGTCGGCCAGCCGCAGCGGGTCGCCCGCCGCCGGGTCGTTCGCCGGTACGCCGAGCACGGAGAGCGCGCTCGGCAGCACGTCGGCGAGACTGCCGCCGACGTAGTCCGGCCGGACCAGGGCGAGCGGGTCGGCCGGGCTCGTCATGCCGGGCGGCGGGCGAAGAGGTGCAACTGGGCGGCGATGTCCCGGTACGGCGGCTGGGCCGCCGCGGCCAGCTCCAGGTCGAGCAGGGCCGCCGGATCCGCCTCGGCGGCCACCGGCGGGATCAGGTCGGCGAAGACGCGTACGCCATGGGTCCGCTCGACCGCCAGCCCGGCGGCCGTCAGCAGCGCGGCGGCGCTGTCGGCGTCGTAACGCCGCCGCAGGGTGTCCCGGGGCCCGGCGTGCCCGTCCGGGTCACGCAGCAGCGCGGCGGCGACGTCGAGGTGGCCGTTCGTGACCCGGCTCAGCACCGCGGCGGCCCGGTTCGCCACCAGTACGCTGGCCGCACCGCCCGGCCGCAGCGCGGTGCGGATCGCCCCGACCACCCCGGCCGGATCGTCGACGACCTCCAGCACGGCGTGGCAGAGCACCAGGTCGGCACCGGCCGGCTCGACGAGGCCGGCGAGGGCGTCGCCGTCGCCCTGCACCGCGCGTACCCGGTCGGCGACCCCGGCCTCGGCGGCCCGCCGGGTCAGCGCGGCGAGCGCGTCGGGGCTGGCGTCGACCACCGTCACCCGGTGGCCCGCCTCGGCCAGCGGCACCGCGAACCCGCCGGTCCCACCGCCGACATCGAGCACGGTGAGCGCCCGCTCCCGCTGCCGGTCGAGCTCACGGCGCAGCACGGCCCAGACCACGGCGGTACGCGGGCCGGTCGCCGGGTTGGCGGGACGGCTGCGAGTTGACTCCACCCTTCGCTCCACCCGACGAGCCTAAGGCACCCCGGGGCAGCCGGGCACGCCGGCGCCAACGGTGTTAGGAGGGGGCCCTTCTACAACAGAAAGCGATAAGCGGGGGCCCTTCCTTACACCCCTCAGCGGAAGTCGCGGGAGGTGGGGGTGACGGGTGGGGTGATCGCGTCGAGCCGGTCGGCGACCAGGTTGGTCACCCCGTCGTGCCGCTCCAGCCGGCCCCGCACGAGCAGTGCGTTGCTGGTCCGGGCCACCGTGCGGTAGCGCTGCCAGAGCCCGGGTGAGCAGGTGACGTTGAGCATGCCGGTCTCGTCCTCCAGGTTGACGAAGGTGACCCCGGCGGCGGTGGCCGGACGCTGCCGGTGGGTGACGATGCCACCGACCCGGATCCGGGTGCCGGGCTCGATCCGGGTCAGCCGGGCGATCGGCACCGCACCGGACGCGTCGAGCTGGGCCCGGACGAACCGGACCGGATGGCTCTCCGGGGAGAGGCCGGTGGCCCAGACGTCCGCGACCAGCCGGTCGACGGCGTCCATCCCGGGCAGGGTCGGCGCCGCCGCCCCGGCGATGGTGCCGGGCAGCCGGCCCGGCTTCTCCTGCGCCGCCGCACCGGCCGTCCAGAGCGCCTCCCGCCGGGTCAGCCCGAAGCAGGCGAAGGCGTCCGCGGTGGCCAGCGCCTCCAGTTGCGCGGCGGTCAGCCCGACCCGGCGGGCCAGGTCCGCCATGTCCCGGTACGCCCCGTGCGCGCCCCGCTCCCGTTCGATCTTCTCGGCCAGGTCGTCGCCGAGGGTACGCACCCCGGAGAGCCCGAGCCGGACCGCCGGGCCGCCCAGCCCCCACCGGTGCGGCGGTTCACCCGGTGCGCTCCCCCACCGGGTCTGGGGGGTCGACTCCAGGATGGCCTTGGCACCGCTGGCGTTGATGTCCGGGCGGCGTACCTCGACGCCGTGCCGGCGGGCGTCGTCGACAAGGGTCTGCGGCGAGTAGAAGCCCATCGGCTGGGTGTTCAGCAGCGCGGCCAGGAACGGGCCCGGGTGATAGCGCTTGAGCCAGGAGCTGGCGTAGACCAGGTAGGCGAAGCTCATCGCGTGGCTCTCCGGGAAGCCGTAGCTGGCGAAGGCGGAGAGCTTGAGATAGACGTCGTCGGCGACCTCGCCGGTGATGCCCCGCTCGGCCATCCCGGCGTAGAGCCGGTCGCGGATCTGCGCCATCCGCTCGGCGGAGCGCTTCGCGCCCATCGCCCGGCGCAGCTCGTCGGCGCCACCGGCGTCGAAACCGGCCAGGTCGATCGCGAGCTGCATCAGCTGCTCCTGGAAGAGCGGCACCCCGAGGGTCTTCTCCAGCGCGTTGCGCATCAGCGGGTGCGGGAAGGTGACCGGGTCCAACCCGTTCTTGCGCCGGATGTACGGGTGCACCGAGCCGCCCTGGATCGGGCCGGGCCGGATCAGCGCCACCTCGACCACCAGGTCGTAGAAGCACTCCGGTTTCAGCCGCGGCAGGGTGGCCATCTGCGCCCGGCTCTCCACCTGGAACACCCCGACCGAGTCGGCCCGGCACAGCATGTCGTAGACCTCGGGGTCGTCCAGGGACATCGCACCCAGGTCGAGGGTCGACTCGATCATGTCGTACGCGTAGTGCAACGCGGAGAGCATGCCGAGGCCGAGCAGGTCGAACTTGACCAGCCCGACGCTGGCGCAGTCGTCCTTGTCCCACTGCAGCACGGTGCGGCCCGGCATCCGCCCCCACTCGACCGGGCACACCTCGATCACCGGCCGGTCGCAGATCACCATCCCGCCGGAGTGGATGCCGAGGTGCCGTGGAAAGCCCGCCCCCCTCCCCGAGCCGCCAGCCAACTCGTTGGCGTACGCGACGACCTGCTCGGGGATGCCGTCCACGTCGACCGCCGCCACGCTCCCCCACCGGTCGATCTGCCTGCTCCAGGCGTCCTGCTGCCCGGGAGAGAAGCCGAACGCCCTGGCCACGTCCCGCACCGCCGACCTCGGCCGGTACGAGATGACGTTGGCGACCTGGGCGGTGTGTTCCCGGCCGTACCTGGTGTAGACGTGCTGGATCACCTCCTCCCGGCGGTCGGACTCGATGTCGACGTCGATGTCGGGCGGACCGTCCCGCTCCGGGGCGAGGAAGCGCTCGAAGAGGAGCTGGTGCCGGACCGCGTCCACGTTGGTGATCCAGAGCGCGTAGCAGACCGCCGAGTTCGCCGCCGAGCCCCGGCCCTGGCAGTAGATGTCGTTGTCCCGGCAGAATTTCACGATGTCGTAGACCACCAGGAAATAGCCGGGAAAGCCGAGCGCCTCGATCATCCCCAGCTCGTGGTCGAGCTGCCGGTACGCCTCCGGGTGCGCGTCCCGGGGGCCGTAGCGGTGCAGCGCGCCGGTCATGGTCAGCTCGCGCAGCCAGCTCATCTCGGTGTGCCCGGGCGGCACCGGGTAGTCCGGCAGCCTCGGCGCCACCAGGTCGAGATCGAAGGCGAGCTCGGCGCCGAACTCGGCGGCCCGGGCCACCGCGCCGGGATAGGCGGCGAACCGGGCCGCCATCTCAGCCCCGCTGCGCAGGTGGGCGGTGCCGGCGGCGGGGAGCCAGCCGTCGATCTCGTCCAGGCTGCGCCGGGCGCGTACCGCCGCCACCGTGGTGGCCAGCCGGCGCCGGGACGGGGTGGCGTAGTGCACGTTGTTGGTGGCCACGGTGGGCAGCCCGGCACCGGCGGCCAGCTCGGCGAGGGCGTCGTTGCGGTCGCCGTCGTACGGGTCGCCGTGGTCGGTCAGCTCCACCGCCACCGTCTCCGCCCCGAACAGCGCGGTCAACCGGTCCAGCTCCCGGGCCGCCGCCTCGACCCCCTCGGTGAGCAGCGCAGCCGGCACCGCCCCCTTCCGGCAGCCGGTCAGCACGAGAACGTGGTCCCTCAGCTCCCCGGCGACCTCTTCCAGCTCGCCGTAGACCGGACGGCCCTTCTCACCGCCGCGCAGTTGCGCCCGGGCGATGGTGCGGGCCAGCCGGGCGTACCCCTCGGGGCCGTGCGCGAGCACCAGCAGGTGCCGGCCGAGCGGGTCCGGTTCGCCGTTCTGCGGGCCGGGCAGCCCGAGCGAGACCTCGGCCCCGAAAATGGTGGGCAGCCGCAGCGCCCGGGCCGCCTCGGCGAACCGCACCACCCCGTAGAACCCGTCGTGGTCGGTCACCGCCAGCGCGGTCAGCCCCAGCCGGGTCGCCTCCTCGGCCAGCTCCTCCGGGTGGCTGGCCCCGTCGAGGAAGCTGAAGTTGGTGTGTGCGTGCAGTTCGGCGTACGGCACCGCACCCTCGGCCGGGGCGGGCAGCTCCGGCGGGGTGTAGCCGGGGCGCTTTCGGGCCCAGGCCGGGGAGTCCCCGCCGTCGGCGTCGACCGCGAGCGGGTCCACCACGTGCAGGTGCCCGCCCCGGCGGGGCGGGCGTCCGGAGAGCGTTCGTTCCAGCTCCGACCAGGGCATGTCGGGGTTGTGGAAACTCATCGGGTCGCCGCCCCGGCCCCGGTCACAGCCCGGCCCCGGTCACAGCCGACCCCGGCCACGGCCCGGCCCTAGTCATAGATCGCCTCCACCCACCAGTGCCCACCGGCGAGGGAGAGCAGCATCGCGGCGCCGTCGGCCAGCTCCACCTGGAACCGGGCCCGCCGGCTGGCCTCGGCCGGAGCCCACCAGCGTTCGTCGACCGGCCAGGGCCCGGCCCAGGCGACGATCTCACCGGCCCAGACCGCGGCCCCGCCGGTGGCCCCGCCGGCCCCGCCGGTGGCCCCGCCGGCCCCGCCGGTGGCCCCGCCGGCCCCGCCGGTGGCCCCGCCGGTGGCCCCGCCGGTGACCGCGCCGGCCCGAGCGGCGGCCTCACCGGCCCGGACAGCGGCCTCAGCAACCCGAGCGGTGACCTCACCCGTCCCAGCTCTGGCCCCGCCCGTCCGGGCGGCGGCGCCGGCCGGACCGGCGCCGGCCGGCGCGCCGATCTCCAACCGGGCCGGCGGTGCACTCACCTCCAGGCGGGCGGTGACCCGGACCGGTTCACCGGCGGCGTCGAGGACGGCCGCCGGCATCGGCTCGGGCAGTACGACGGCGGGGGCCGGTGCCGGCAGTCGGCCCGGCCAGGGCGGTGCCGGCGGCCGGAGCGGAACCCGTTCGTCGCCCCACGGCACGAACCGGACCTGCTCGACCGGGGAACGTCCGCCACCGAGCACGGCGGTGACCACCGCGTCGGGGCCGAGCAGTCCCTGCACCCGGCTCAGGGCCCGGCGTGCCCGCTCGCGTTCCTCTCCGGTCTCGCCCCAGAGCCCCGGTTGCAGGCCGAGGTGGGTCAGTATCCCCTCGGGTACCAGCCGCAGCCGGATGATCCCGGCGGTCGGCCGGGCCGGACCGGGCCGGCCGGCCCCGGGCCGCCGGCTGGTCCCGGAGAGCCAGCCGTCGAGCTGCCAGCGCACCCGGTCGGCGATCGCCGCCGCGGTCAGCAGGCCGTCGTGCCGCCAGACCCGGTGCAGTTCCTGGCCGTGCGCGGTGACCGCCTCGATGCCGAGCCGGGTGCAGGCCAGGGCGTGCCCGGCGAGCCTGTCGTGCAGCCGCTCGGCGAGCGCCCGGGCGGCGAACGCGGCGGCGTCGACCCGGTCCAGTGGCTCGTCGTACGTCTCGGTCACCGCCAGGTCGGGCGGCGGGCGCCGGACCGCGAGCAGCCGGTGGTCCCGGCCACTCGCCAGCCGGTGCGCCAGCGCCCCGTCGAAACCGAACCGGGCCAGTACGTCCCCGGCGGGCAGCGCCGCGAAGTCGCCCAGGGTCCGCAGGCCGAGCCGGCGCAGCAGGTCGACCAGGTGCGGCCGGCCCAGCGCCGCGATCGGCAGGCCGGCGAGGAACTCCGGGGTGCCGCCGGGCGGCACGATCCGCCCGGTCCGGGCGGCCAGTCCGGCGGCGAAGATCCCGTCGGCGACGCCGAGCTGGATCTCCACCTCGCAGGTCTGGGCGACGTGTTCGACGATCCGTTCGGCGGCCCGCTCCTCGCCGCCGAAGTAGCGGGCCGGCCCCCGGGCGGCGACCCCGCACATCCCCGGACGGATCACCTCGACCCCGGCGACGACCTCCTCGACAGCGGCGACCACCGGCTCGAAGGCGCGGGCGTCCCGACCGGGGTCGTGCTCCACGGTGGTCAGGTGCGGGCAGCGGCTCTGCGCCTCCCGCCTGCGCAGCCCCGGGCGCACCCCGTCGGCGCGGGCGGCCGTGGAACAGGCGACCACCCGGTTGGCGTGCAGCACCGCGACCGGGGCGGCGGCGGAGACCCCGTCGACGATGTCGGCCGCGACCACCGGCCAGTCGGGGCACCAGACCAGCATGGCGCGTGCGGCGGCGCGCTGCGGCGACACGTCGATCCACACCTCCTTGACCTGCAGTTGAGCCGATCTTAGAACGTGTGTTCGAGTCATGTTGTCCCGACCCGCCATCCCGGACCGGTCCACGGCACCAGCCCTCCGCCGCCCACGGCGGGCCACCACGGGTTGCCCGGGTGGGATAGCGTGTCGCCCGTTCTATGGGGAGATCCCAACAACTCGGGGAAGGCTGTCACTTGTCACGTTGGAAGAACGCCGCGGTCCTGACGATCTCCGCGCTCACGGCCCTGGCGTTGACCGCCTGCGGTTCGGGCACGGACGCGCCGGGCGAGTCGAAGCAGCCGAGCGTACTGGAGCAGCTCGCCAGCGACCTCAAGGGTTCGCTGCAGAAGGTGGTCGACAAGACCGGCACGACCGATTCCGTGACCATGACCATGGAGGGCACGGCGGCCGGCGAAAAAATCAAGATGCAGGGCTCCCTGGACCTGCGCGACCCGGTCAAGGCGGAGATGACGATGGAGGGCCCCGACGGCGCTCCAACGACCATCCGGATGATCGGCGCCGTCATCTATGTCGAGGTGCCCGAGGCGGACCGCGCGGACCTGGACGGGAAGCGCTGGTTCAAGATGGACCTGAGCGCCGCCGGCGCCCAGGCGGGGATGGACTACGCCAAGCAGCTCGAGGACGTCGACCCGACCAAGCAGGTCAAGACGCTGCTGGCGACCGAGGGGACCACCGTCGTCGGTGAGGAGACCCTGAACGGGGTGCCCACGGTCCACTACACCGTCACCGCCCCGGTGGCGACCTATCTCGGGCAGCTCGAGTCCGACGCGCGCAAGACGGTCGAGCAGGAGCTGACCAAGAACGGCGTCAAGGAGGTCAAGATCGACCTCTGGGTCGACGAGCAGTACCTGCCGCGCCGGGCGCACATGGTGATGGGCACGATGAGCGACATGACGATCGACTACACCGACTACGGCAAGCCGGTGAACATCGAGACTCCGGCCGCGTCGGAGACCGCCGACTTCGCCGAGATGCTGAAGGATCTCCAGGGCCTCACCGGCTGAGCCGGTCACCCGGGCTTCCCGCCGTGTTCCGCCCCGCTCCAGAGCTTGTCGAGGAGCGGACGGGACACGGCGGAGGCCGGGCGCGGAACGTCACCACGTCCGGACGACGGTGAGTGAGCTCCGCCGCGCGGTGGGCCTGACCGGAGCCGGCACCGGCGCCGCCGGCACCACTGCTTCCGGTCGCCCCGGTGGCGCTGGCATCCGGCGGTCACCCGGCAGCCACACCCGGATCTCCTTGGGGCGTACGGCCGCGCCACGCCCCCGGGCCGAAATGGTCACCTCCCGCCGCCGTAACCTGCCGCGCCCCTGCTCCAGCCCCTCCCACCGGCCGTGCAGCACCTGGAGGGTGAGGTCGGCTCCGGTCCAGCGGCCGTACGGCACGAAGACGCTGCCGCGCTGCCGGGCCCGGGCGGCGAGCCGGTCGGCGACCGAGGCGGAGACCGCGCCGGGTACCGCCGCGACCACGACGTCAACCCCGTCGATCAGGGCGGCGACCACGCTCGCCCACTCCGGGCCGGGATGGGGGACGAGGGCGAGCCGGTCCAACGCGATGCCGAGTTCGGCGGCGGCAACCGCGCCGAGCGTGGGCATCCCCACCACGGCACACCAGGCGCCGCCCCGGGATGCCTCGACGAGCAGCGCCAACATCAGCGAGGTGCCACCGCTGGAACCGGGGCGGCCGACCGCCACCGTGCTGCCACGCCGTAACCCCCGCTGGGGCAACAGCCCGGCCAGTTCCGACAGCACCGGCAGGGTCCGGTGCGGATCGGTCGTCGCCGGGTCGCTCGCCGGTCGCACCAGCCCGGCCAGGGCGGTGGAACCACGCACCATCCGCCCCGCCATCGTGACTGCCCCCGTGTTCCCGTAGCCCGCCGTGTTCCCGTAGCCCGCCGTGTTCCCGTAGCCCGCCGTGTTCCCGTAGCCCGCCGTGTTCCCGTAGCCCGCCGTGTTCCCGTAGCCCGCCGTGTTCCCGTTGGCAGCGTTTCCCGGGTCGGCCGGTTGGTTTCCCGTGTCCGTGGTCGGCGGTTGTCTCAGGCGGCGGCCGTGCCGTCGAGCACCGGTTGGTGCGCCACCCCGAGCGCCACCTCGATCACCGCGACGAACTGCTCGGCGGCGCGGAGCAGGTCGTCGGCCTCCCGGGCGCTCACCACCCGGGGAATGCCCGCCTCGGCGGCGGCCCGCTTGGTGGCGCCGGTGGCGAAATAGTTGGCCCACTCGCCCAGCTCCGGGGCGACGACCACCAGCAGCGCCCAGACGCTGGTGACCCGGTTTCGGCGGGTGGGTGCGGGACGGGCCCTGGCGGCGAGCATCGCCGCTGCCGCGCGCAGCGCGGCCAGGTGCGCGGTGGCGTACCGCAGGCCGTCGGGACGGGTCTCGGCGGCTTCCGCCAAGCCCATCCGGGCGATCGTCAGCAGTTGGGCCGGGGTGCGGTGCGGCAGCACGTGCGTCGGCACCGTCGGCGCCTGGGCCTGGCTGGTCGGCATGGGACTTGTCTCCTCCGCGTCACCCGATTCACCGCGTCACCCGGCGCCGGCCGGCATGACCGCGCTGGTCAGCGCCAACACAGCGGCGCCGGTCAGCGCCGCCGGTCAGCGCCAGCACGGCGGCCGAGGGTGACGCACCTGGTCTGGCTGGTCCGCTGCGGAGGAAGACGCAGCGGTGTGTGGCCGGCCGGATGTGGACGCTTCCCCACACCACACCCGACCGGCCGAACCTGGCGGGTTCGTCGTCCGCCGCCCGGGGGTCGTGGGCGGCGGACGACGACCTGCCTGGTGGGTCCGGACTCGCGGATCCGGATCCCGTGCGGTCCGCGAAACCGCATTCGGGGGTTACGCCGCGAACGCCACCCCCGGCATCAGCCCGAGCGTCCGACCGGCGGTGCGACTCGGCCCGGTGGTGCGGCTCGAATCGACACCCACCCAATCGAACACTCGTTCTAACTACTGGAGAGAGTACACCCCGGCACCGACAAAAACGCAAGCGTCCGCGACCACCCGGTGCGTCCGTCGGGTACGGGTCAACACCAGTTCAGCGTGGAGTTGTTCCGGGTGACGTTCCGGATGACGTTGTTGGCGCCGCCGCAGGGACTCTGGGTGATGTTGGTGTTGGTCACCGTCAGGTTCTGCAGGGTGATGTTCGAGGAGATCGGAAACTCGCTGCGCGCCGCGATCCGGACCTCGCCACCCCCGGTCACCGTCCCGGACTGCCCGGCGATGGTGACGTTGTAGCAGTTCTCGATCAGGATCGAGTTGTTGCCGGTGTTCGAGATGGTCACCCGGTCGATCACCGCGCCGCCGCTCTCCGAGACGCAGAAGATGCCGCGCCCGCCGCCCCGGGCGATCACGTTGCCGACCCGGATGTTCGTCGGGTAGCTACTGCCCACCCGACCGTTGCGGTTGGCCATCCGGAATCCCGCGTACCCGGTGCCGGCGCCGGCGTTGTCGGCGTCGACCGTGCCGACGGTGGCGTTGATGGTGTCGTTGAGCAGCAGTCCGGACCCGCCGACGCTGCGGGCGGTGACGGTGCCGACGGTCAGCCCGTCCACCCCGTACGTCTCCACGCCGTGGGTGCCGCTGCCCTGGACGTACACGGTGTCGATCCGGATGTTGCGGACCTTGACCGCCCGGTCGCCGCCGTGGTTGTCGATCCGCACCCCGAGGCCGCCGGAGAGCCGCATGTCGATCTGGCCCAGCGTCAGGTTGTTGACGTTGCGCATGAAGATGCCGTAGAGCGGCGACCCGGTCAGGTTGAGGTGCTGCACCTCGATGTCGGTGGCGCCCCGGGCGTAGACCGGGGCCTGGTCGCCGGAGCCGGAACCGGTCACGTTGATCGTGCCGCAGACGTCCAGGACCGTGTAGCTCGGCAGTGAGATCCGGGAGTTGGCGCTCACCGAACCCGAACCCCGGACGACCACCCGCTGCTTCGAGGTACGCCCCGACGACAGGCTGTTCACCGCGGCCTGCACCGCGGAACGCATGTCACTGCCGGTGTAGACGGTGCTGCCACCGTTGCGGGCGGTCCAGGTGCTGCCGTTCAGCACCGCCTCGGCGTTGAACGAGCCGCTGCCGCAGCCGTTGCCGCTGCCGCCGTCGCCGCCGCCGCCGCCGGAGCCGACCCGGATCATCTGCCACTGCTGGTTGTAGCCGTCCAGGTCCTGATACTGGGCGATGATCCCGCCGTCGGCGGTGGACCACTCCCAGACGTCCAGCGCCTTGCCGCTGTGCCGGCTGATCAGGCGCACGTGCCCACCCTCGGAGTCGGCGACCCCGAAGTGCTGGCGGGTGGTGCCGTTGTCGGCGTTCTGGATCAACTGGGTGCCGTCGGAGGTGTTCGGCATCTCCAGGAACTTGCCGCTGTGCCGGGACCTGATCTTGTAGTAGCCGTTGCCCGCGCCGACGAACTGCCACTGCTGCTGGTTGCCGTCGTTGCGGGCCCACTGCACGATCGGCGCGCCGTCGTTGGTGGCGAAGTCGTAGAGGTCGAGCGCCTTGCCGCTGTGTCGGGAGACGAACACGTAGTAGGCGCCGGTGTCGATGGTGGCCGCCGCCGCGGGCGGCGCGCCGACCGCGGTGCCGGCGCCGGCCAGCGCCGTGGTGAGCGCCAACGCCAGGCCGGCTCGCCAGCGGCGTCGTCGTGACCGGCGGTCGGGTGGCGTCCGGTCGGTGGTGGTGAGCGTCATGGGTCCTCCTGAGCTGGGAACGGTGGCCGGGAAAGCCCCGCGACCGGTGGCCGGGAACCGGGCGCCGGGCGGCGGCCCGCACGCGGCTCACCAGGACACCCACCGAGCGTCGCTCGATCGGTCGGCTCGTCCTGGCTGGGTGGCTGCCAGATCTTGATTACCTGTTGCTGCTCTGACGACAACAACTCGTCAAGATCTTCGATGGCACCTGGCATGGCGGGGACGGTGGGACGGGGTGGGTCGGAAAGGGCTTTCCTGTTGTCGGTAACGTATCGAATCGTTTCAATCAAGTCAACGCCGTCGATGGATGTCGGCCTGGTCCGTCTCCGCACGACAGGTTGGGTGCGTAATGACCAAAAGGTGTTCGGCTCCTGACCGCCGGCCGGCTACCCTCTCCCGGTGACCACTCGCAGGCCGGCTCTCGGCGTACTCCTGGTGCTCTCCTCGGCGGTGCTCTTCGCCGTCAACGGCACCGTCTCCAAGCTGGTTCTCCGGGCCGGCGTCGACGCCGCGCAGCTGACCCTGATCCGGGCCGCCGGGGCGTTCGCCGGCCTGCTCGCCCTGAGCCTGCTGCTCCGACCGGGTGCCCGGCGGCTCCGGGTCACCGCAGCCCAACTGCCGCTGCTGATCGCCTACGGACTGGCCGGGTTCTTCCTGACCCCGATGCTCTACTTCGTGGCCATCTCCCGGCTGCCGGTCGGCATCGCGCTGCTCTTCGAATACACGGCCCCGCTGCTCGTCGCGCTCTGGGCCCGCTTCGGCCAGCGCCAACGGGTACGCCCCCGGCTCTGGGGCGGGCTGGCCCTCAGCCTCGTCGGCCTGGCCTGCGTGGCCGAGGTCTGGGGAGAACTCACCCTGGACGGCCTCGGGGTGCTCGCCGGCCTCGCCGCCGCCGTCATGCTGGCCGGCTACTACGTGCTCGGCGCCCGGGGCGTCCGGGAGCACGACACGCTCTCCCTGACCACCTGGGCGTTCGGCGCCGCGGCCGTGGCCGGCCTGCTCACCCGGGCCGTCACCGACGGCACCGGGGGCTGGGCGCCGCTGGGCGGGACCAGCGGCGGCGTCCCGGTCGCGCTGCTCTGCGGGTACGTCGTCCTGCTCGGCTCGATCCTGCCCTTCCTGCTGGTGGCGGCCGCGTTGCGGCACCTACCGGCGACCAGCGTCGGGATCCTCGGCATGACCGAACCGGTGCTCGCCGCCACGGTCGCCTGGCTCGCCCTCGGTGCCGGCGAGGTGCTCAACGCCGCCCAACTCGGCGGCGGCCTGCTGGTGCTGGTCGGGGTAGCGCTCGCCGAGACGGCCCGGATCGCCGAACCCTCCACCGGGCCGCCGGCGGATCCACCGCCCGCGCTCGCTCCCGACGTGCTCGCGACGCCCCGCTGACCTCCCGGTGCCCGGGGCAGCTGCGAGACCGCCGGAAGGCAAGATAGAGGTCATGCAGCCACATCCGAACGTGCGGGCGGTGCAGGACGCGTTGGAGAACGCGGGCGGGCGCGACGGTTCCGGTGCACCCAGCCGGGTCCGGATCCTGCCCGAGGCCGTGCACACCGCCGCCGCTGCCGCGGCGGCCCTCGGAGTCGAGGTCGGCCAGATCGCCAACTCCCTGATCTTCGACGCGGGCGGCGAGCCGCTGCTGGTGCTCACCTCGGGCGCGCACCGGGTGGACACCGCCCGGGTCGCCGCGGGCCTCGGGCTGACCGCCCTCACGCGGGCCACCCCGGAGTTCGTCCGGGAGCACACCGGCCAGCCGATCGGCGGAGTCGCCCCGCTCGGGCATCCGAAGCCGATCCGTACCCTGATCGACACCGCGCTCGCCGACCACCCGGAGATCTGGGCGGCCGGTGGCGTGCCCCGGGCCGTCTTTCCGACCACCTCCGCCGAGCTGCTGCGGATCACCGCCGGCAGCATCGCCGAGGTGGCGTGAGCGGGCCGGACCGTGTTGCGGCCGGACGGGGCGGGCCCGAACCGTCCGGCGACCCGCCGCCGGCACGGCTCAGGCCCGAACCGTCCGGCGACGCGCCGCCGGCACGGCTGGTCACCCTGCACGTCTGGCGGGTGCCGCCGCGCGGCCTGGCCCGGGCACTGACCCGGATGGCCGTCGACCGGCGCCGGCTGCGGGCGCTTCCCGGCGTACGCTTCGGCAAGCTGCTCGGCACCGGGACGGGCGACGGCTTCGGGCCGACCGACGCCGACCTGACCCGTTGGGCCGCGCTGGTCGTCTGGGCCGACCCGGAGCGGGCCGCCGCCTTCGACGAGAGCCCGGTCGGGCGGGCCTGGCGCCGCGTCGCGGTGGCCGGTGCCCGGCTCGACCTGCGCCCCCTGGCCAGCCGGGGCCAATGGTCCGGAGTCGAGCCCTTCGGCGTGCCCCGCTCCCCCACGGAGGGCCGCCCGGCGGGCACGGGCACTGGCCGCCCGGCGGGCACCGCCCCGGGCGGCCCGGCGGGCACGGGCACCGCCCCGGGCGGCCCGGCGGGCACGGGCACCGCCCCGGGCGGCCCGGCGGGCACGGGCACCGCCCCGGGCGGGCCGGCGGGCACGGGCACCGCCCCGGGCGGGCCGGCGGGCACGGGCACCGCCCCGGGCGGGCCGGCGGGCACGGGCACCGCCCCGGGCGGGCCGGCAGCGGGTGCCGGGACGACAACCGCACGGGATGCGCCCGTGCTGGCGCTCACCCGGGCCCGGCTGCGACCGTCGCGGGCCGGCATCTTCTGGCGGGCCGTCCCGCCGGTGGTCGCCGCGCTGCACGAGGCACCCGGCCTGCTGGCCCGGTTCGGCGTCGGGGAGGCGCCGCTCGGCTGGCAGGGCACGGTCAGCGTGTGGCGGAACGCGACGTACCTGCGCCGGTTCGCGTACCGTTCCCCCGAGCACCGCGCGGCGATCGACCGCACGTCCAGCGCACGCTGGTACGCCGAGGAACTGTTCGCGCGGTTCGAGGTACGCGATCTCGCCGGTGACCCGACCGTGCTCGGCTGGGTCGCGTCCGGCGACGACCGGGAGCCCGGCACCGGCAGGTAGTGAGGAGCGGACGACCATGAGGCTGGTGCCGTGGAAACCGGACGATCTCGCCCGGCGGCTCGACGACGTGGTGGCGGTCTACGGCGAGGCGATGGGTTACCGGTCCGAGCTGCTGGAGGCACGGCGCGGCTACATCGCGACCCACGTACGCCGATCCGGGTTCCGCGCGGTCGCCACCCTCACCACCAACGGTCACCTGGTCGGCTTCGGCTACGGCTACCTCTCCGCCCCCGGCCAGTGGTGGCACGACCAGGTCTACAACGCCCTGCCCGGCGACGCCCGCAAGACCTGGTTCACGGACTGCTTCGAGGTGGTCGAGCTGCACGTCCGGCCCGCCGCCCAGGGGCACCAACTCGGCGCCCGGCAGCTCCGCGCCCTGCTCGGCATGGCCGAGGGAAGCACCACGCTGCTCTCCACCCCGGAGGCCGACGAGCAGACATCCCGGGCCTGGCGGCTCTACCGGCGCTTCGGTTTCGTCGACGTACTACGCGACTTCCGCTTCCCCGGTGACGAGCGGGCCTTCGCGGTCCTCGGCCGGGACCTGCCGCTCACCCTACCGGAGCGATGACCGCCGACCGGACCGCCGACCGGACCGCCGACCGGAGCGCCGACCGCGGCCCCGCCGGACACGGCCCCGCCGGACACGGCCCCGCCGGACACGGCCCCGCCGGACACGGCCCCGCCGGACACGGCCCCGCCGGACACGGCCCCGCCGGACACGGCCCCGCCGGACGGCTGAGCTGGCTGCTGCTCGGCGTACTGGTGCTGGCCCAGATCGGCTATCCGCTCACCGGGGGCGCCGATCGGGCCCGGCTGACCGTCGCCACGGTCTGCCTCGGCTATCTGCTGTCGGTCGGTCATGCCCTGCTCAGCCGGGGTCTCCGGGTCGCCACCGGGCTGGTGCTGGTCACCACCGGCGGTGGACTGGCGGTCGAGGTGCTCGGGGTGGCCACCGGTGTGCCGTTCGGTGGGTACGCCTACTCCGGCGAGCTGGGCCCGAAACTCGCCGGGGTGCCGCTGGTGATCCCACTGGCCTGGACCTGGATGGCCTGGCCCGCCTGGCTGGCGGCGGTCCGGCTGACCCGGTCGGGAACGGGTCGGGTCGCCCTGGCCGCCGTCGGGCTGGCCGGCTGGGACCTCTTCCTCGACCCGCAGATGGTCGCCGAGGGCTACTGGAGCTGGCAGGACCCGCACCCGGCCCTGCCCGGGGTGCCGGGCGTACCGGTCGGCAACTACCTCGGCTGGCTGCTCTTCGCCGTACTGCTGATGGCGCTGCTCGGGCCGGTCGCCGGCCGGGCCGCCGCCGCGCCGGCCGGTCCCCGGGACGACGCGCCCATGTACGCCCTCTACCTCTGGACCTACCTCGGCAGCATCGTCGCGCACGCGGTCTTCCTCGGCCTGCCCGCCTCAGCCGGTTGGGGCGCCCTGGCCATGGCCGCCGTCGCCCTCCCCCTCGCCTGCAAGGAGGGGGCCCTTCTACAACAGAAAACGATAAGAAGGGGCCCTTCCTTACACCCCGACCGGCCGGCGGGATGAGCGGCGGCCCGGTCGCCGCCTGGGGGGTGGCGGTTGCCGTCGGCGTGCTCACCGGACACACCTGGTGCAACGCCGGCCGCTGGCTACGCCGCCCTCCCTCCGGACCCGTCCGTGCCGGCGAACCGGTCGCGGTGCTGCTGCCGGTACGCGACGAGGCGACCCGGGTCGTGTCGTGCCTGCGGGCGCTGCTCGCCCAGCGGGGCGTACCCGAGTTGGAGATCGTGGTGCTCGACGACGGTTCGACCGACGGCACCGCCGAGGTGGTCCGGGCGGTCGCGGCCGGGGATCCCCGGGTACGCCTGCTCGACGGCGCGCCGCTGCCACCGGGCTGGCTCGGCAAGCCGCACGCCTGCCAGCAGCTCGCCGACCGGGCCGGGCCGGACGCGACCGTACTGGTCTTCGTGGACGCCGACGTGACGCTCGCCCCGTCCGCCGTCGCCGCCGCCGTGCACACGCTCCGGTCGGCCTCGGCGGTGCTGCTCTCGCCGTACCCCCGGATCGTCGCCGGCTCGCCGGCGCAGCGGCTGGTCCAGCCGCTGTTGCAGTGGCTCTGGCTGACCTTCCTGCCGCTGCCGGCGATGGAGCGTTCGCGCCGGCCGAGCCTGGCCGCGGCCGGCGGCCAGTTCCTGGTGCTGGATCGGGCCGGTTACCGGCGGGCCGGCGGGCATGCGGCGGTCCGGGACCGGATCCTCGAGGACATCGAGCTGGCCCGGGCGGTGAAGCGCTCCGGCGGCCGGATCGCGCTCGCCGACGGCTCCGGGCTGGCCGACTGCCGGATGTACGGTTCCTGGGCCGAGCTGCGGGACGGCTACGCCAAGTCGCTCTGGGCGGCGTTCGGCCCGCCGGCCGGGGCCGCCGTCGTGGTGTCCCTGCTGCTCGTGCTCTATGTCCTGCCGCCGCTGCTCGCCGTCGCCGGGGTGCTGGCCGGCGCGCCGACGGTGGCCCTGGCCGGCCTGCTCGGTTACCTGCTCGGGGTGGCCGGTCGCCTGGTCAGCGCCGCGTCGACCGGCGGCCGCGGCTGGCCCGACGCTTTGGCACATCCGTTGTCGGTCGTGGTCCTCGGTTGGCTCACGTTCCGGTCGTACCATCTGCGGAGGCGGGGGCGGCTGCGCTGGCGGGGCCGACCGGTGCGCTGAGCGCGGTGGGGGCCGCGACGGCACGCACGTAGCCGGCGGCGGGTGTGCACCCGCGCAGCTCCGGCCACCGGTACGGCGACGGCGGTTGACCGGAACGAGGGGGCTGACACGTGAGTCGGGTGGTCGTCATCGGCGCGGGCGTGGGCGGTTTGGCCGCTGCGGCCCGATTAGCGGCACTCGGCCACGAGGTCACCGTCTACGAGCGGTCCGATGTGGTCGGTGGCAAACTCGGCCGGTACACCCGGGAGACACCGGTCGGGACGTTCCGCTTCGACACCGGCCCGAGCCTCTTCACCCTGCCGCAGGTCTTCGTCGACCTCTTCGAGGCGACCGGCGCCAAGCTGGACGAGTACCTCGACCTGGCGCCGCTCGACCCGATCGTCCGGCACGTCTTCCCGCCCGCCGCCGGGTCGACGACGCCGGGGCCCGCCACCCGGCCCGGGAGCGCCGCCGAGCCCGGGAGCGCCGCCGAGCCGGGGGCCGCCGCCGGTGCGGGGACGGTGCTGGACTCGTGTGCCGATCCGGCGGTCTTCGCCGAGCGGATCGCCGAGGGGTTCGGTGCCGGGGCCGCCGACGACTGGCGCCGGCTCTGGCGCCGCGCCGAGCGGATCTGGACGGCCTCCTGGCGGGACGTGCTACGCCGGCCCGTCGACTCGGCCCGGGACCTGGCGGGGCTCTCCTGGCGCCTCGGTGACCTGGCCGCGATCGCCCCCGGCGGTACGCTGCGCGGCCTCGGCCGGCGTTACCTGCGCGACCCCCGGCTCCGGATGATGCTGGACCGGTACGCCACCTACACCGGCACCGATCCGCGCCGGGCACCGGCCGCGCTCGCCGCGATCCCGTACGCCGAGCTGACCTTCGGCGGGTGGTATCCGCGCGGCGGGCTCGGCACCCTCGCCGACGCACTGCTCTCCCGCTGTCTCGACCTGGGTGTGGTGGTGGCGACCGGCAGCACCGTCACCGGCATCGAGGCGGCCGGCGGCCGGGTCCACGGGGTACGCCTGGCCGGCGCCGTCGCCCCGGTCCCGGCGGAGATCGTGGTGGCGAACACCGACGCGCTCACCCTCTACCGGGAGCTGCTGCCGGCCCCCGACCGGCTGGCCGGGCTGACCGAGCGCAGCCTGGCCGGCTTCGTGCTGCTGCTCGGGGTACGCGGCGAGACCGGCCTGGCGCATCACAACGTCTTCTTTCCGGCCGACTACGACGCCGAGTTCGACGCGGTCTTCGGCGACCCGGGCCGGGGCGTACCGGCCCGGCCGGTGGCCGACCCGACGGTCTTCGTCAGCGTGCCCGACGATCCCCTGGTGCGGCCGGCCGGGCACGAGGCGTGGTTCGTGCTGGTCAACGCGCCCCGGCAGGCACGGTCGCTGGGCGGGATCGACTGGCGCCGGCCGGGCCTGGCGGACGCCTATGCCGACCGGGTGCTGGCGGTACTGGCCGAACGCGGCGTCGACGTGCGGGACCGGCTGGTCTTCCGCGAGCTGCGTACCCCGGCCGACCTGGCCGGGACGGCGGGCGCGCCGGGCGGGGCGATCCACGGCAGTGTCGGCGGGCTGCTGCGACCGGCAAACCGGGGGCCGGCCCGTGGCCTGTTCCTGGTCGGTGGCTCCACCCATCCCGGCGGTGGCCTGCCGATGGTGACGCTCTCCGCGCAGATCGTCGCGGACGAGATCGGCCCGGCCTGACCCGGCCGGCCGCCCCTGGCTAGCCGGGGCGCGGCGGCTGCCGGTAGGTGATCCGGCGGATCAGCACCTCGAACGGCCCGCGATGCCCGGTCCGCCGCATCCGGTCGGCCAACACCACGCTGCCCAGCCAGGTCGTGACGGCCAGCAACGCCGTACCGGCAACGGTGAGGGTGCCGGAGAGGTCGAGCAGGAACGGGGTGAAGGTGACGGCCCAGACGACGGACTGGGCCAGATAGCAGGTCATCGACCGCTGGCCGGCGGCGGCGACCGCGTCGACCACCGGTCGCGGATGCCGCACCTCGAGCCGGGCGGCGAGCAGCGAGAGCAGGGCGGCGTACCCGAGGCCGCCGAGGATCCCCGTCGCGTCGTGCAGCGGACCCAGCAGTTCGAGCGCCGCCCGGTCCGGTACGGGCAACGCACCGGCGAGTACCAGCGAGATCGGCTGGGCGCCGAGCAGCGCGGCGCCGATCCCGACCGCCGCCGTGACGCGCAGCAGTCCACGGTGTCGTTGCGGCCGCTCCAGGATGCGCCGACGCCCCGCCCAGAGGCCAAGCAGGAAGGGGCAGACGAAGCCGAGCGGTCCGAGCAGCGCGACGTAGAGGGAGACGGGGACGCGGTGGACGACGGCGGAAAGCGGATCCGGCGGAAGCATCGAGATGTGCGGCGGTTCGCTGCTGATCGTCAGGGAGCCACCGCCCGGCAGGGTGTGGAGCAGGAAGAAGACGAGGGCCGTCACCAGCAGCCAGCGGTCCTTCCAGCGCACCGACCAGGCGCCGGCGAAGAGCAGTACGCCGTACGCCGCCAGGATGTCACCGACGTAGAGCAGCACCGCGTGCAGGAAGCCCACGACCACCAGCACCAGGCTGCGTCGCCACAGCAGCCGACGTACGGCCCGGGGCCCGAGTGCCTCCTGCCGGCGGGCGATCCGGGCGACCCCGTACCCGAAGAGGAGCCCGAACATCGGGAACGCCCGGCCGTCGACGACGGTCGCGATCAGCCAGGTCACGACCCGGTCGACGGCAGAACCGTCCTGCGGGTAGCCGCCGAGCACCGACGTGCCACGCAGGAAGTAGTGGGAGTTGGCCAGGGCGATGAACAACAGCATGAACCCACGGGCCAGGTCGGGCCCCAGGGCGCGGGTCGACACCGGGCCCGGTCGGGGCGGATCCGGCTGAGGTGGTCGGGCCCGACTCGCCGTCGTCGGGCCGGTCGCGGGCTGCCCCGTGGCACCTCGCTCGCGCGGTGCTGTCATGCCCACCAGCACACCAGGCGCCGGTGCCGGGCCTCATCGTGCTTCGGTCGGTATCGGATCGACCAAAGTCGGTGCTCCGCTCGTCACTCGGGCGGTTCGCGGCGGCTCAGTTCCACTCCGGTCGGCTCGCGGCGGGCCAACTCCTTACCGGGAAGATCGTCGCCGGTCGGCCCCTCCCCCGCCGGCTCCTCCCCGATCGGCTGCCGGCCGGAGGGCTCCGCGCCGACCGGTCGATCCGGGGCCGACGGCCTGCCGATCGGGGCACCGCCGCTCGTCCCGCGGCCGGTCGGCTCCCTGCCGGCCATCTCCCTGCCGGTGTCCAGTGACCGGCGTACCGCGGAGAGCAACTGGACCATGCCGAAGAAACCGAGCAGCACCCAGATCGCGGTGGCCAGCGTGATCGTGCCGGCCGCCAGCTCCGGCATGACCAGGTGGGCCAGCGCGGCCACCAGCAGCCCGACCACGGCGACACTGACCCGGCTCGGCCGCTCCCCCACGGTGACGGTGCCGATCTCCTTCATCCCCGCCGACACGGAGCGGGCCCGGGTATACTCGTGCAGCCAGGAGAGTGCCCCGGCCGCCGCCACCAGCTCGCCCGGCGCACCCAGCAGCCAGAAGGCGACCAGCCAGGTGACCTCGCCGATCCGGTCGGCCAACGAGTCGTAGACGTAGCCGAGCCGGGTGGTCCGGCCGGTGACCACGGCGACGGCGCCGTCGATGCTGTCCGCCACGGCCGCGAGCAGCACGAGCCCGGCCGCCACCAGCGGCCCGACCGGTCCGGGCGGCGCCCAGGCGACCGCGATCGGTACGCCGATGCAGAGCAGCACCCCCAGCACCGTCACCGCGGTCGGCGAGACGTGCAGCCGGGCGAGAAAATATCCCAGCAGGTACGACATCCGCAGCCATCGGCGCACCGACGTGGTCGCCATCCGGGGGTCGAAGCCGCCGTGCAGCCGCGCCCACTTGTTGGCGTATTCGTCCCACGTCAACCGGTTGCCCACGCTGGCTCAACCGCCGTACGGCGACCCGGGTCGCGCCGGGCAGCGGTGCCGCACCCGGCAGCGGTGCTGGACGCCGCCGCACGGGCCCTGGACCGGCTCGGGTCGCACCGGCTCAGGCCCCGACGCCGGCCTGGAGGCTCTGCCAGACCTCGCGGGTCGCCGTCGACCGGTTGAGCGTGATGAAGTGGATCCCCGGCACGCCCTCGTCGAGCAGTCGGCGACACATTTCGCTCGCCTGCTGGACGCCGAGTCGCCGGACCGCCTCCGGATCGTCGGCGATCCGGTCGAACTGTGCGGCCAGCGCGGGCGGAAACGGCGCCCCGGAGAGCTGCTGGGAACGCTCGATCGTGCTGAGCTGGGTGACCGGCATGACGCCGGGCAGGATCGGGGTGTCGCAGCCGGCCGCCACGACCCGGTCGCGCAGTCGGAGGTAGTCGTCCGCGTCGAAGAACATCTGGGTGATCGCGAAATCCGCCCCGGCCCGGCACTTCTGGATGAAATACCTCGTGTCTGTGGTGATGTCCGGCGAACGGGGATGCTTGTAGGGGAACGCGGCCACCCCGACACTGAAGTCGCCCGCCTCGCGGACCAGCCGGACCAGGTCCTCCGCGTAGAGCACCCCGGCCGGATGCCGCACCCACTCGCCCATCGGATTGCCGGGCGGGTCGCCGCGCACCGCGAGCACGTTGCGCACCCCGGCACTGGCCAGCCGGCCGATCACGTTGCGCAGCTCGGCGACCGAGTGGTTGACCGCCGTCAGGTGCGCCATCGGCAGCAGGGTCGTCTCGGTCGCGACCCGCTCGGTCACCGCGACGGTGGTGTCCCGGGTCGTGCCGCCGGCCCCGTAGGTGATCGAGACGAACGAGGGGCGCAGCGACTCCAGCTCCCGGATGGCCTGCCAGAGCAGCACCTCGCCCTTCTCGGTCTTGGGTGGGAAGAACTCGAAGGAGAAGGTCGGCTCGGGACCACGGACGAGGTCCCCGATCGACGGTCGCGAGTCGGGAAGGACGGAGGGAAGACCGAGCGCCACAGGGCGACTCTACCGGTCGAGCCGGCCGGGTTTCGGGCCATTCCGTCCCGTTCGGGGCGTGGAATCCGCTCTTCCGTCCCATTCACCGGTCACCGTCACGACCGTCGGGGCCCCGGCAGGCGGCGAGCAGGCCGCGTACGGCGATCTGCCGTCCGGAGCAGGGCCACGGATCGGCGCAGGCGCGGCAGATGTACGGCCCGAAGGGCCCGGTGGAGGCGACCGGTCCGGTGGGTGGGTTGGCGTCGTGCCCGGTCGATGGGCTGGCGGGAAGGTCTGCCGGGTCGGCGGGTGGGTCGGCAGGGCCGGCGGGGTCGGCGGGGTCGGCAGGGTCGGCGGGGTCGGCAGGGTCGGCGGGGTCGGCAGGGTCGGCGGGGTCGGCGGGCAGTGGACTGTGGTCGCGGTGGAGGCGTAGCGCCAGCCGCCAGGCCATCGGATGCACCACCTCCGGCGGCGGCTCGTCGGGTGGGTTCTCCGGGTCGAACGGCAACTCGCTGGGCATGGCGGCACTCCTCGACGCGTCGATCGAATCGAACCGGCCCGGTGCCGGCCGACGCCTGGCAGGCGTACCGGTCGGTCGTGGCCGTTGCCGTTGATCGAACGGCGGATCGGGCCGGCGGGGAGGAGCCAGCGGGGAGGGGCCAGCCGTCTGGCCCCGGGGGCCCGGGGCGGTCGGGCTCCGGTGCCGGCGTCGATCATCACCAGCCCCGGCGTCTGCGTCGCATTCACCGCCAGTACCGCCCAGAGGGCCCAGGTGATGTCCGGGCTACGGCAGGGGTTGAACGGTACGAACTGGACATGTCCCCCGACGCTGGGCCGAGGCCGTGGCGGCGTGACCCGGGATGATCCCGATCCGCCCCTGAACCCGCACCCCGAGTCCGAGGCCGTTCCACCCGCCAGCCAGACCGGTGCCGCTCTTGGACCTTGACGACTTGTTGCACCTGGAACGACAAGAAGTCGTCACGATCTACTCGGGCACGTCGTCCTGCTCGGCGTACTCTGCCGTTACGCGTGTTCGCCTTCGAGATCCTTACGGCGCTTCTCGGGCCATGCGAACGCCAAGGAAGTCGGCAACCTCAGCCATCGCCATCACTTCCTCGGTCACTGGCAGACCTTCCGACGGACCGCCCTTCACGACACGTGGATGCCTCCCCCGCGCCGAGTCGTAATGTGCAGTGGGACGGTTGGGCATGCCGGGCGACCCTTCGGGCACGGCTGCTGCCGAGAGCCGAATTCCGGGCGCCACCGGTGGGGCTGGGCTGGCCGTCTACATGGCGGCGCGGTTGATGGTTGCGCTGCAAGATCTGTGCCAGCTCAGCCCGCAGCCCGCCGCCGGAGAACCCCCGCCGTAGAGGAAGGCGCGCGCACCGGAGGCACGGCGACGGAAGCAGAACGTCGTACCCGGACGGTAGGAATTGACCTGCGCAGCGGGGGCGGTTCGCCGGCTCCCGGGGGGTCGTGCGCGGGGGTCAGCAGCAGGTTCGTCATCATCACGCGCCGAAGGACTGCCATGCCCCGAGTCGAGCACGGACCATACGACGTCGTCCCCGGTCGGTGCACCGCACCGGGCGCACTCGGCGCGCTCCTGACCGAGCTGCGGCTGGCTCGGGGCTGGAGCCAACTCCGGGTCGCCGAACAGCTCTGCGCCGCCTCCGGCGTGCCGACGGTCAGCCGGCACGAGGTGTCCCGCTGGGAACGCCAGCAGCGGATACCCGGCCAGTTCTGGCTCGGCTGGCTGGCGGCCGTACTCGATGTGCCGGCCGCCGATCTGCAGGTCGCCGCCGCCGCGAGCCGGTCCGTGACGGCCGGCGGCGGAGGCGGGGGCGAGGGAGGTGACGGGACGGCACGGGCCCGGCGGGAATTGTTGGCCTCGGCACACGCCTGGCTCGCCGACCCCGACGGGCCGGTCGGCCCGGGGTGGACGGTCCGGGGCGGGCCGGAGACGGGCGACGCCCCCGTGCCCGAGGTGCCGCTCGACGCGACCGGTGTCGCCCGACTGCGTCGGCTCGACGACGTGGTCGCCGGACGCGACCTGCTGTCGTCTCCCGCCGGCCGGCTCGCTTTGGCCACAATCGAGCGGCTCACCCGGGCAGCCATGCGCGACCGGCGTGGGCTGGTGCTGCTGGCCGAGGCGGCGCAGCTCACCGGTTGGCTGCACGCCGACGCGGGCGACCTCGGCGCCACACTCCGCGCCTACCGGCTGGCCCTGACCGCCGCAGCCCGGGCCGGCGACCGGAGCCTCGGCGGATACCTTCTCGGCTCGGCGAGTCACCTGCTCAGCACCTTCGGCGACCCTCGGGGTGGGCTGCTGCTCGCCCGTACCGGATATCTCGGCGCCCGGCGCGCCGCACCGGCCGGGGTGCGGGCGGTGCTGCTGCACCGGATCGCGCTCGCCGCGGCGCTCTGCGGCCGGCACCGGACCGGGCAGGCGGCGCTGGACGCCGCCGAACGGGCGGCCGGGCGGCACGAGCCGGACCGGGGGCCAGGCTGGCTCTACTGGCTCGACGGACGCGAACTCGCCGCGATGACCGGTCGCTGCCTCGCCGCGCTGCACCGCCCGCTGCGCGCCGAAGCGCTGCTGCGCGCCGCCCTGACCCGGTCGGGCCAGCCCAGGACGGCGGCGGTCTACGGCGCCTGGCTGGCCCGCGCCCACCTCGAACTCGGCGAGCTGGAGCGGGCCGCCGAGGTGGCGGACACCGCGCTGCTCGACGCCGTACGGTCCGGATCGGCTCGGGCGGCGGCGGAACTTGCCGGTACCGGGCGGCGGCTCGCGGCGTACCGGGCCGAGCCGGCGGTCCGGCGGTACGCGACGCTGGCCGCCGCCGCGCACCACTACCTGCCACCGGCGCCCTCGATCGGCCCTGCCGGATGACGCCCGACCCGTCTGCCGAACGACGCCCGACCCGCCTGCCGGATGACGCCCGACCCGCCTGCCGAACGACGCCCGACCCGTCTGCCGGCCGGCCACGCCCCGCCAGACCCGGCCCGCCACGCTGATCACGCCGGAGGTGTCGGTCCGGCGCCCCTGACGTGTGCCGCCGGGTCGCGGGACGGAACGGCGAGGCCGTGTCGAGCAACCGGTTGGTCGATCCACTAGCGTCATGGCGTGACCGATTCCACCCCCGCGTCGCCAGTCGACCGCGCTGACCTCCGTCGGCGGGTCGACGGGTCGCTGACCCGGTTCCTCGCCAGACAGCGCGCCTGGATGACCGGCGTCGACGACGCTCTCGGCCCGGTCGCGGAGACGCTGGAGGGGTTCGTACTCGGTGGTGGCAAGCGGCTCCGGCCGGCCTTCGCCTACTGGGGCTACCGGGGTGCGGGCGGGCCGGACGGCGACGACATCGTCAGCGGGCTGGCCGCGCTGGAGCTCGTGCAGGCGAGTGCCCTGATCCACGACGACCTGATGGACCGCTCCGACACCCGACGCGGCGAGCCTTCGATCCACCGGCGGTTCGCCGCCCGGCACCGGGCGGCCGGCTGGGCCGGCGAACCGGACGGGTTCGGCGAGTCGAGCGCCATCCTGCTCGGCGACCTCTGCCTGGTCTGGTCCGACGAGATGCTGCACGGCAGCGGCATCGATCCGGTCGTGGTGGGCCGGGCCCGGCCGATCTTCGACGAGATGCGTGCCGAGGTCACCATCGGGCAGTACCTGGACGTGCTCACCCAGGTCACCGGGGACACCTCGGTCGACCGGGCGAGCAAGGTGGCCAGGTACAAGTCCGCCAAGTACACCGTCGAACGACCGCTGCTGTTCGGCGCCGCGCTCGCCGACGCGCCCGCCGGGCTGCGGACCGCCTATTCCGGGTACGGGTTGCCGCTGGGCGAGGCGTTCCAGCTCCGGGACGACGTACTCGGCGTCTTCGGCGATCCGGGCCAGACCGGTAAACCGGCCGGGGACGACCTGCGGGAGGGCAAACGTACCTATCTGGTGGCGGCGGCCTTCGAGACGACCGACCCGGCCGGCCGGGAGGTGCTCTCCCGGCGACTCGGGGACCCGGGGCTCGACCCCGCCGGAGTCGACGAGCTACGCGGGATCATCACCGACAGCGGGGCGCTGGACCGCACCGAGCGACGGATCGCCGCCCTCACCGACGCGGCGCTGACCGCGCTGACCGACGCCGACCTGGAGGCCGAGGCCCGCGAGGTGCTCGTGGATCTCGCGGTAGTGGCCACCAGGCGCAAAGACTGAACGACCGGGTACGGGAACCTTCCCTTTTTCGCCCTCCCCAGGCAGAAGGACCCGCCCGCCAAGCCGCCGGCCCGGATGCTGGTCTGGTGCGACCCGGCGAGGACCTGCCCGACATGACCAACGTGCTGACATGCCTGACGTGCTGACATGCCTGACGTGCTGACATGCCTGACGTGCTGACATGCCTGACGTGACCGCCGGTCGGACCGACCGGCTTGGGGCGGGCCGACCGGGCGGGCTCCGCACGCTCCGGCTGGCCGGCCTCGGCGCCGGTGTGGTCCTGGCGGCCGGTGCGTACGGGGCGGGGGCGCTGCCGACCGGCGGTACCGGAGCGGCGCAGGTGCCGGACGGCTGGATCTCCTGGCTCGGCCTGGCCGGTTGGTTCGCCGGACTGGCGATCCTGACGGGCGTCTGGTGGCGGCTCGGCCTGCGGATCCGGCGCCGGCCGGGGAGCGTGCCGCTGGGGTGGCTGCTGCGCACCGGGCTGCTCTGGGCGGTTCCACTGCTGGTCGCGCCCCCGGTCGGCAGCCGGGACGCGTACGCCTACGCCTGTCAGGGCGCGCTCTGGCTCGACGGCGTCGACCCGTACACCATGGGTGTGCTGCCCGGCGGATGCGTGTGGGCGGACGCCGTGCCGGCGCTGTGGCGGGACACCACGACGCCGTACGGGCCGCTGGCGGTGGCGCTGGCCGGCGGGGCCGTCGCGGTGGCCCGGCTGGTCACGGCGTCGACCGACGGCCAACTGCTGGTGGCGGTCGCGCTGCTCCGGGCCGAGGCGGTGGCCGGCGTCCTGCTGGTCGCGGGTTGCCTGCCCCGGCTGGCCCGCGCCGGTGGCGTCGAGCCGGTCCGGGCCGCCTGGCTCGGGCTGGTCTCCCCGCTCGTCCTGGTCCACGCGATCGGCGGCGCGCACAACGACGCGCTGGTGCTGGGGCTGGTCGTGGCCGCCCTGGCGCTGGCGGCCAGCGACCGGACCGTCGGTGCCGACCCGGGGTCGGGCACCGGCCGGGCTCGTGTCCCGGTCGGCGTGGTGGTCGCGGTCGCGGCGATCGCCGGCGGGCTGCTCGGTCTGGCAGTCGCGATCAAGGTCACCGCGATCGTGGCACTGCCCTTCGCCCTCCTACTCGCCGCCGCCCGGCCCGATGCCGCCCAGCCCCGCACCAGCCGGCCCGACATCGCCCAGCCCCGCACCAGCCGGCCCGACATCGCCCAGCCCCGCACCGGCGAGGCCGAGAGCGGCCAGTCCCTCCCGACCCTCCTGCCGACCGTCGCGGTGGCCACCGTCGCCGGGCTGGCCGGTGCGGGGCTGGCCTTCGCCGGAGTGTCCCTGGCCACCCGGCTTGACCTGGGCTGGCTCGGCGCCCTCTCCGACACGGGCCGACTGGTGCAGTGGACGTCGATACCCACCGGGCTGGGCATGGCGGCCGGCTACCTGCTGCGCCTCCTCGGTCGCCCGGAGGCGGTCGACGGCGCGGTGGCGACGGCCCGGCTCGCCGGCCTGCTCGCCCTGGCCGGCACATGGGGACTACTACTGGTCCACGGCTGTCGGATACTGGTCCACGGCTCGCGGGTGCACAGCTCGCGGGTGCACAGCTCGCGGGGCGCTTCGGCAGCCGACCGGACCCGCACACGGCGCCACCTGGTCGGCACGACCGGGGTGGCCTTCACCGCCCTCGCCCTGCTCTCCCCGATCTTCTACCCGTGGTACGGGCTGACCGCCGTGGCCGTGCTCGCGGCCGGCCTCTCCGCCGACCGGTGGATTCGACGGGTCGCCGTGGCGGTGATCGTCCTCAGTTTCCTGGTCCTGCCCGGTGGGCTCGGCCTGGCAGTGCTCACCAAGCTGCCCGGTGCGCTCCTCGACGTGGCCCTGGTGGCGGTGCTGTCCGCCGTGGCGTACCGGAAATGGCGACGCCGGTCGCGGGCAGGCCGTCGGAATCAGCGCCGCGTCCGACGGCGCTGACCGGACTCCCGGCGTGCGTCGGCGCCGTCAGGGGACCGGCCAGGGTCGGGTGCCACCGGCGCGGTGCCGGGCTGCTGCCGATCCAGGGGCCGGAACAGCCGCAGCAGCCGGGCCCCGTCACCCGCGGCCGGGGCGCGCTGCACGCCGGCCCTGCCGAGCCGGACCCAGACGGCCAGGGTCAGCAGCACCAGGGCGAAGCCGAAGAGCAGATCCTCCACCGGCGCGTACGCGATCCGCCAGCCGATGATCGCATCCGGGGCGTACCGGACGATGTCCCGGCCGGTCAGGATCCCATTGGAGATCAACTGGAAGAAGACGACGATGGGATAGGTGGCCCAGAAGACCGGCCGGAGGAGCAGCCGGGTGCGCAGTACGAAGAGGTCGACCAGGGCGACGCCGGCCACCCCCAGCAGGGCCGCCACCGTGTAGCTCACCGCGCCTCTCCGCCCGTCTCGTCCACTCCGTCCCGCACCCCCGCCCGAGCTAGCCGCCGTCCCGCGGCGGCTCGTCACCGGCCGGCCAGCGCCGTACCGCCCGGACCGCCTCGAAGCCGAGGATGGCGCAGCAGGGTACGACGAGGAAGAAGAGCACCTCGTCCAGGGGCAGCCCTCCGGGGAGCAGTACGCCGGTGGTCTGCTCCGGATCGAAGGTCCAGTGTCCGGCGGCGATGGCGGCCAGGTCCCAGAGCGCGAAGACCACGACCACCGGCAGGAGGGTGAGCAGCAGTCGACGCCACCGCCGCAGCACGTTGACCCGCAGGACCGGTTCCAGCCACAGCGCGGCGCCGAGACATCCGGCGAGCACCCCCAGGTAGGTGAACCGCTGCACGACGCGAAACCCGGTCAGAACCCGGTGGCCTGGGCCCGGCGCTTGACCTCCCGGGCCCGGTCGTCGCCGAGCGCCGCCGCCGGGGTGCCCGGCAGGGTGTCGTCGGGCAGGTAGAGCCAGCGCAGTGTCGCCTCGTCGTCGTATCCGGCGTCGTGCAGCAGGGTGAGAATACCCGGCAGGTGCTTGCGTACCGTCCGGTTCGCGACCAGCTCGCCCGGAACCACCCGGGTGCCGTCCCGGCGGACCGCCAGCAGCTCCCGGTCCCGGAGCATCTGGTGCACCTTGCTGATCGACACCTCGAGGCGTTCGGCGACCTCCGGCAGGCTCAGCCACCCCGACGGCTCGGTGGGCTGCGGCTGCGGGTCGGCGGGTGAGGTTTCGGTCACCCGCTCACCTTGCCACGTGGTCGCCCGCACCGACGAGCGGCTCCCCGCGACGGTCCGGCCGGAAGGTTTCCTGAGCGGGTGCGACCGCCGCACCGGAGGCGGCCCGGGCGACACGAAACTTTTCGCTTCGGCGTCGGCTGTGGCATCCTGTTCTGCCGCTGCCCTCTGGAGACATAGACTGCCTGCCGATGGACATACAGGTCGCCGACACGCTGCTGAACTCGCTGATCGACGGGCGCTACCGCATCCGCGGTCGCGTGGCCCGTGGTGGGATGGCGACCGTCTACACCGCCATCGACGAACGACTCGACCGTACGGTCGCAATCAAGATCATTCATCCTAACCAGGCCCCGGCCGCGCGGGTGCAACTCACCGACTTCCTGGAGCGGTTCACCGACGAGGCCAAGACCATCGCCCGGCTCACCCATCCGAACGTGGTCGCCGTCTACGACCAGGGCACCCACGGCGGGCTGCCCTACCTGGTCATGGAGTACGTCCGCGGCCGGAACCTGCGGGAGATCCTGGCCGAGCGCAAGCGGCTCAACCCGAGCGAGGCGCTCGCGATCCTGGAGCAGATGCTCGCCGCGATCGGGGCCGCCCACCGGGCCGGCCTGGTGCACCGGGACGTCAAGCCGGAGAACGTCCTGGTGGCCGAGGCGCCGAGCGGCGGCGCGGGCAACCTGATCGACAGCGTGGTGAAGGTCGCCGACTTCGGGCTGGCCCGGGCGGTGGAGGCGAGTTCCGACACCGAGGGCGGCAACCAGTTGATGGCGACGGTCGCCTACGTGGCGCCGGAGCTGGTCACCGACGGCCGGGCCGATCCCCGTACCGACGTCTACGCCGCCGGCATCGTGCTCTTCGAGATGCTCACCGGCCGGGTCCCGTACGACGGCGACCGGGCCGTCGACGTCGCCTGGCAGCACGTCGACCGGGACGTGCCGCCGCCGTCCACGCTGGTCCCGGGCCTGCCACCCGTCCTCGACGAGCTGGTCCGCCGGGCGACCCGCCGCGATCCGGGAGCCCGGCCGACGGACGCGGGTGCGTTCCAGAGCGAGGTCCAGGTGGTCCGGGACGACCTCGGCACGGTCGCCAACGCCAACACCACGGTGCTGCGGCAGATATCCACCGCCGACCAGCCGACCATGGTGGTGCAGCAGCCGACCATGGTGGTCCCGCCCGTACAACCCAGCGAGCGGCCGTCCTGGGCCCGCCTGCCGGACCAGCCGCGGGAGCGACAGGCCCGGGACGGCGGCACCCCGCACCGCCGCCGCGCGGCGAGCCCGGGGTCGGACCTTCTCGACCGGGTACGCGAGACCGGCGAGCGGATCTTCGCCGGCCGGGCCGCGGTGGTGGTGACCGCGGTGGCGCTCGCCCTGGTCGTCGGGATGGTCGGCTGGTGGTTCGCGTTCGGCCGTTACACCGAGACACCGAGCCTGGCCGGCCTGGCCAGGGCGGAGGCGCAGGCGCAGGCCGAGCGGTCGGGTTTCGTGGTGAAGTTCGCCGATCCCCGCTACAGCGAGGAGGTGACCAAGGACGCGGTGCTGGCACAGGATCCCGAGCCGACGAGCCGGATCCGGCGGGGCGGCACCCTCACCCTCACCCTGTCGCTCGGTCCGGAGCGCTTCCCGGTGCCGGACGTGGTCGGCAAGACGCTCGATCTCGCCCAGCTCGACCTGGAGAACGCGAATCTGGTCGTGGAGCGCGGCACCGACCGCTTCAACGACAACCTTCCGGAGGGCGTGGTGATCGCCACCAGCCCGAAGGTCGGCACCGTGGTCAAGCCCGGAGACAAGATCACCGTCATCGTGAGCAAGGGCAGGGCGCCGATCGACGTTCCCCTCCTGGTCGGCAAGAACATCAACGACGTACGCGGCATCGTCGAGGAACTCGAGCTCAAGCTCGTCCTGGAATACAAGGACTCCGACAAGCCCAAGGACCAGGTGATCGCGCAGAGCCCGCAGGACGGCGCCGGGGTGGAGAAGGGCGCGGAGATCAAGGTCGAGGTCAGCGAGGGACCGCCGGCCGTGACCATGCCCCGGGTAATCGACCTGCCCTGCCAGCAGGCGAAGCAGCTCCTGGAGGGCCAGGGTCTCGCCGTCGGCGTGCAGTTGAACCCGAACGGGACGGTCCGGTTCCAGAACCCCAACGAGAACACGCCGGTGCCCCCGGGGACACAAGTTGTCATCACCTGCCTCTGAACCCGCCCCTGAGCCCGCCTCGACGCCGGGCGGCCGTCCGCCTGCCGCTGCCGCTGCGGCTGCGGCTGCTGCGGGGCCGCCGCGCCGGCCCATCGGCTCGCACACCCCGACCTCGGGCGGGCTGGCCCGGGCCGCCCTGCCCTACGCCGAGGCGGTCGGCTCGGAGGTGGTGCAGGTCTACGTCGGCAACTCGCGCGGCTGGGCGCTGCCGCCCGGCGATCCCGGGCAGGACGCGGCGTTCCGGGCCGGCTGCGAGGAACGCGGGCTGCGCGCGTACATCCACGCGTCGCTGCTGGTGAACCTCGGCTCGCCGACCGCGGCAACCGTCCAACGGTCGGTGGCGACGCTGGCGCACGCGCTGGACCGGGGGGCTGCGATCGGTGCGGCCGGGGTGGTGTTCCACGCCGGCAGCGCGGTCGACGCCGGGCACGCGGAGGCGGCGATGCGCCAGGTACGCGAGGCGCTGCTGCCGCTGCTCGACTCGGCCGCGGCCACCGGCGGGCCGAAGCTGCTGGTGGAGCCGAGCGCGGGTGGTGGCCGCTCGCTGGCCTCCCGGGTCGAGCACCTGGAGCCGTACCTCGCCGCCGTCGAGTGGCATCCGTGGCTCGGCGCCTGCTTCGACACCTGTCACGCCTGGGCTGCCGGGCACGACCTGGCCCGCGAGGGCGGCATGCGCGAGACGCTGGACGCGCTGGTCGGCGCAATCGGGGCGGACCGGCTCTGGCTGGTGCACGCCAACGACTCGCGCGACCTCTGCGGCTCGACCCGGGACCGGCACGAGACGATCGGCAAGGGCAGCATCGGCGAGTCCGCCTTTGCCGAGCTGATGGCCCATCCGGCGACCGCCGGCATCCCGGTGGTCGTCGAGACGCCCAGCGAGAACCACGGCCACGCCAACGACATCACCACCCTGCGCCACCTGACCATCCCGCACACTGCCACCTCTCCCTCCGCCACCTGATGGGAGCGCCGGGTCGCGTAGCGTGGCGGCGGGTCGCGTAGCGTGGCGGCGGGTCGCGTAGCGTGGCAGCGGGTCGCGTAGCGTGGCGGCGGTGAAACGCAGGTCGCGCGGTTCGCCGCTGATCGGGCTGCTGGCCGCCCTCGCCGTGGCCGCCCTCGCCGTGCTCGGCGGTGCCGCCGGCTGTGCCGCCCGATCGGCCGACCCCGCCGGATCCCCGGAAGCACCGACGGCGCCGGCCGGTGGTTCGGGCACGCCGACCGCGTCCGCCGGCCCGGGTGGCGGTGCAGGTGATGACCGGAGCTCGACCGTGCCCGGATTCGTCACCGAGGTCTCCACGGTCACCGCCGACGACCTCGGCGCGAGCTGGCGCCCCGGCTGTCCCGTCGGCCCGGACCAGCTCCGGCGGATCCGCCTCGGATACTGGGACTTCGACGGCCGGCCCCAGGTCGGCACGATCATCGTGCACCGGTCGGTCACCCCGGAGGTGGTCGGGATCTTCGCCACGCTCTACCGGGAACGGTTCCCGATCCGGCGGCTACGGCCGGTCGACGCGTACGGCGGCAGCGACGACAGGTCGATGGCCGACGACAACACCTCCGGCTTCAACTGCCGGAAGGCGGTCTCCACCGGCCGGGCGACGTGGTCCTCGCACGCGTACGGGAAGGCGATCGACGTCAACCCGGTGGAGAACCCGTACCTGCTCGACGGCCGGGTGCTGCCGCCGGCCGGGGCGGCGTACCGGGACCGCTCCGGTTACCGCCCCGGGATGGCCGTCCGGGGCGGCACCCTGGTCGAGGCGTTCGCGGCGGCGGGTTGGCAGTGGGGTGGCGGGTGGGACTCCCCCGACTACCAGCACTTCACCAGGACCGGCGGCTGAGCCCACCACCCGCCGGGCCGGCGCCGGAAAAACGAGGTCAGCGCCGGGAGATCGAGGTCAGCGCCGGAAAAGGTCGGTGAGCACCGTGATCGCCCGGTCCACGCCCGCGTCGTCCAGATCGTGGTGGGTCACCAGCCGGGCGATGCGCGGGCCGAGCACCGAGACCAGTACGCCCCGCTCCCAGGCCGCCGCACCCAGCGCGGGAGCGTCGAACCCGCACTTGGTGAGGTCCAGCGGGACGATGTTGGTGCGCACCGGACCGGCCAGTACACCGAACGGGGCGAGCGCGTCGGCGAGCCGGGCCGCCCGGGCGTGGTCGTCGGCGAGCCGCTCGACGTGGTGGCGCAGCGCATACCGGCCGGCGGCGGCGAGCACCCCGGCCTGGCGCATCCCGCCGCCCATCCGCTTGCGGATCGTCCTGGCCCGGGCGATCCGCTCGGTGCCGCCGACCACCAGCGAGCCGACGGGCGCGCCGAGCCCCTTGGAGAGGCAGACGGAGAGGGTGTCGAAGAGCGCGCCGTAGCTCGCCAGCGGCACCCCGTCGGCGACGTGTGCGTGCCAGATCCGCGCGCCGTCGCAGTGCAGCCCGACACCGGCGTCGTCGGCGATCCGGCGCAGCTGCCGGAGAGTGGCCAGCGGGATGACCCCGCCACCGCCCCGGTTGTGGGTCTGCTCGACGGCGATCGCCCGGGTCGGCACCGCGTGGTAGCCGTCCGGGCGGATCATCGCGGCTACCACTTCCGGGTCGAGGTCGGCACCGGCCGGCGACCACGTCCGGGTGGAGACGCCGCCGACCGCGGCGGCCGCGCCGATCTCGTACGTCACGACGTGCGCGTCGGCGTCGCAGAGCAGTTCCTCGCCGGGCGGGACCAGGAGCTGGATGGCGATCTGGTTGGCCATCGAACCGGTTGGGGCGAAGAGTGCCGCCTCGTGCCCGAAGAGCGCGGCGACCTCGGCTTCGAGGGCGTTGACGCTCGGGTCCTCGGCGTAGACGTCGTCGCCGACCTCGGCCGCCGCCATCGCGGCACGCATCCCCGGGGTGGGCCGGGTGACCGTGTCCGACCGCAGGTCGACGGGGGCCGGGGCGGCCGAGGCAGCAGCCGGCGCCGGGGCGGGCGGAGCCGGGGAGGACCGGTCGCGGTCAGCCACGGAGCATCTCCGCCACCAGGAAGGCGAGTTCGAGCGACTGCTGGGTGTTGAGCCGGGGGTCGCAGGCGGTCTCGTAGCGGTCCGGCAGGTGGATGTCCTCGATCGCCTGGGCGCCGCCGAGGCATTCGGTGACATCCTCGCCGGTCAGCTCGACGTGCAGGCCGCCCGGGTGGGTCTCCAGGGACCGGTGCACCTCGAAGTAGCCGAGCACCTCGTCGACGATCCGGTCGAAATGCCGGGTCTTGTAGCCGTTGGAGGACTCGTGGGTGTTGCCGTGCATCGGGTCGCACTGCCAGACGACCTTGGCGCCGGCGGCGGTGACCTTGGCCACGATCGGCGGAAGCACCTCCCGGACCCGGCCGTTGCCCATCCGGCTGATCAGCGTGAGCCGGCCCGGCATGTTCTCCGGGTTCAGCTTCTCGCAGAGCTCGATCGCCTCGTCCGGGGTGGTGGTGGGGCCGAGCTTGACGCCGATCGGGTTGGCGATCCGGGAGATGAAGTCCAGGTGCGCGCCGTCGAGCTGCCGGGTGCGCTCGCCGACCCAGAGGAAGTGCCCGGAGAGCCCGTACGCCCGGCCGTCGGAGACCCGGGTCAGGGCGCGGTCGTACTCCAGGGCGAGCGCCTCGTGCGAGCAGTAGAGGGTGACGGTGCGCAGCGCCTCGTCCTCGGTGAGCCCGCAGGCCCGAATGAAGGCGAGCGCCCGGTCGATCTCCCGGGCGATGGCCTCGTAGCGCTCGCCGGCCGGGGAGTTCTTGACGAAGCCCTTGTTCCAGTCGTGCACGGCGTGCAGGTCGGCCAGCCCACCGGCGAGGTACGCCCGGAGCATGTTCATCGCGGCGGCCGAGTTCGCGTACGCCCGGATCATGCGCTGCGGGTCGGCGACCCGGGCCTCCGGCACCGCCTCCAGCGAGTTGATCATGTCGCCCCGGTATGCCGGCAGCCCTCGCGCGTCGGTCGGCAGCGAGCGCGGCTTGGTGTACTGCCCGGCGACCCGGGCCACCTTCACCACCGGCAGCGAGGCACCGTAGGTCAGCACCACCGCCATCTGGAGCAGGGTCCGGGCGTTGGCCAGCAGGTGGCTCTCGGTGTTGTCGGTGAAGGTCTCGGCGCAGTCGCCGCCCTGGAGCAGGAACGCCCGGCCCTCGCAGACCTGCGCCAGCCGCTGCCGGAGCTGGTCGACCTCGTAGGGCGCGACGATCGACGGCACGTTCTGGAGAATCTTGCAGACCCCGTCGACCACCGCCTGGTCCGGCCACGGCGGCGTCTGGGCCCGGGGCAGCTCCCGCCACCGGTCCAGGCCGAGCGCCTCGTCCTCGGCGGAGTCCTCCGTGGGTCGGCTCGTCTGCAACGTCGGGTTGCCCACGGCGGGGTAGCTCAACTGGTGCCACTCATGGCGCATGCCAAGAAGCGTACGGCGACGGCCGGACCGGTACGGGGGCGAGGTGTCCCGGTCCGCTTCGTGGGAGCTGTCCGCCGGCCCTCATCTCGCGGCCGGCCCACCGGCAGGTCAGCTCTCCGGGTCGGGTGTGCCGGACGGCGGCGCCGGGGTGTGGCCGCCGACCTGCTCCCTGGCGATGCACCACTGCCCGTCGGCCCTGGCGACGGTAAAGAGGATCTTGGTTGAGGCGGCCTTGCCGCCGACCTTCACCGTGATCGACGTGCTGACGTCCTGGTCGGCCCCGTTGGCCCGGACATCGACGATCTTGGCGGCGGAGACCGTGAAATGCTTCGCGAAGTCGCCGGTCGGGCCCGTGGCGGCCTGGTCGAAGGACTTCCGCAGCGGCTCGCAGAGCTGTTCGCGGCCGTCGGCGACGCTCTTCGCCTTCATCGCGTCGAGGTACGCCTGCACCCGCTCCCGGGCCCGCTCCGGCCCCTCGTCCGGGGTGGGGGTGGGCTCGGCGCCCTGCCCGACGAGCCCGTCGAGCGGGCCGCAACCGGCCAGGCCCAGCGGCGCCATCGCGAGCACCGCGACCACGCCGACCATCCGCCGCCGTACGCCGACCATCCTGCTCCTTCCGCCGGAGAGTTTCCCACCCTAGTCCCACCGGAGGGATTCTCAGGTGGTGGACCCGTCGGCGACATCGCCCCGCGATGGGATCAGGCGGCGGCCGGTTCCGGCGTACGGGCGTCGGCCGGAATGCGCAGCCCGGGGCGGAGCAGCAGCACCACCGTCAGGGAGAGCACCGCCATCGTGGCCATGGCGGCGCCGACCGGCAGGTACTGGGCGACGGCACCGGCCACGGTCGCCGCCACCGCCTGCATGGTCAGCATCCCCGAGGAGTGCAGCCCGAGCGCCTGGCCGCGCATGTCGGCCGGGGTGAGGTCGACGAGGCGCTGCTGGAGCAGCACCCCCGCGCCGAAGCCGGCCGAGGCCGCCGCGGCGGCGAGCGCCGCCACCGGCAGCGGGATCGGCAGGACGAAGAGCAGGTACGGCGCCCCCAGCAGCAGTTGCAGCGGCGTGATCAGCCGGTGCCGCCATCCGGCCGGGACGAACCGGCCGACGATCGTGTCCCCGGCGAGCATCCCGAGCGCCCCGGCGACGAAGAGCGCTCCGGCGGCTTCCGGGGCGTACGGGATGAACAGCGCCTCGCAGCCGACGACGAGGCCGTTCGGCAGCCAGAGCGCGAGGTAGACGTACCGCCGGGCGGGTGCCGCCCAGAGCCGGACGTTGACCTGCCAGGTGCGGCGGACCGAGGGCCGGCCCACGGCCCTCGGCGGGCGGCGGCCGAGCCCGAACCGCGCGACGAGCGCGGCGGTGAGATACAGGGTGGCGCCGATCAGCAGCACCTGGCGGGGTGTGGCGACGGTGAGCAGGGCACCGCCGAGGGCGAAGCCGCTGATCTGCGTCGCCCCGACCGACATGTTGATCACCGACCGGCCGAGCAGGTAACCGCCCTCCGGCAGGATCTCGCCGAGCAGCCCCCAGCGGACGCCACCGCCCATCGAGCCGGCCAGCCCCATGAAGAAGATCACCACGAAGAGCGCCCAGATCGGCCATCCGGGCAGTGCCAGCACCAGGGCACCCGCGCCGAGGAACAGCGCGACGCCGGCCAGGGCGGCGCGCGGCGGCACCCGGTCGGCGACCGAGAGCAGCGTGGTGGCGCCGACCACCTGGGCGAAGGAGGGGCCGAAGATGCTGATCGCGGCGAGCAGCGGCGATCCGGTGGCGGAGTAGACGAGCGTGCCGAGGGCCAGCCCGTTGACGGTGGTCCCGGCGATCTGGGTGGCGATCAGCAGGAAGAGGGGACGGAACTCTGGGACCCGGAACAACTCCCGATAGGTACGCACGGCCAGCAGTCTGCGGTGCGCCGGCCACGACCGGATACCTTTTCACCTGCACACGAAACCGGCGTGGTGTGCGGCCGAGGGTGGAGGTGGCCGTGGGGCTCTGGCTGCTCGACGCGGACGTGCTGGCCCGGAGCAGGTTCGCCGTCTCCCCGCTGGTCGAGACCGTCGCGGCGCTCAAGGCGCTGGACGGCCATCCGACCCTGCCCGGCCAGCGGGCCTGGATCGAGGCGCACTCCCCCGCGTACCGGTCCCGGCTGGCCGCCGACCCGTTCGCCGCCGCCTTCGTCCGGGCCGCCTTCCCACCGCGCTGGCTGCCCGACTTCCTCGCCACACCCGGCGCCTCCGCCAACCCCGGCAGCTCCCGCCCGCCCGGCGTATCCGCCACGCCCAGCGGCTCCCGCACGCCCAGCGGCTCCCGCACGCCCAGCGGCTCCCGCACGCCGGCCGGCGACGCCGACGCGGCGCTCGCCGCCGAACTGCGTCGGATCCGCGACACCGCCGCCGAGGTCGTCCGGGCCGACCTGTCGGCCGGGCTGGCCGGGCCACTCCCCGCCGAGCTGACCGGCGACGACCTGCCGGAGCGCGCCGCCGAGCTGCTGGAGTGGGTCTGGCAGCGCACGCTGCGCCCGGACTGGCCGCGCCGGCAACGGCTCTTCGAGGCCGACATCGTCTCCCGGGTCCACCTGCTCGGCTCCGGCGGCTGGGCGGCGACCCTGGACGGGATGCGGCCGGGGATGCGCTGGCTGGGGCGGGGCCGGCTCCAGATCAACACGTACGACCTGCCGCCGCAGGACCTCGCCGACACCGGCCTGCTCTTCGTGCCGAGTACGTCCAGCCGGGGCTGGGTCGGCTCCGACCAGCCCGACACGCACACGGTGGTCTACCCGTGCCGGGGGATCCTCGCCGACCCGGCCCGGAACGCCCCGCCGGCCGCGCTCCGCCGGCTGCTCGGCCCGGTCCGGGCGGAGATCCTGACCCGGCTGGAGTCGCCGACCAGCACCACCGGCCTCGTCGCCGCCACCGGATACGGGCTCGGCTCGGTCGGCGGGCACCTGCGGGTGCTGCTCGACGCCCAACTGGTGCACCGGCGCCGCTCGGGACGGTACGTGCTCTACTACCGCACCCCGGACGGCGACCGGCTGGTCCGGCTCAGCCGGCGGCCCGACGAGCGGACCGCCGGCTGAGTTCCCGGTCGGGTAGGGCCGACGGAGGCCCTAGTCGAGCAGCGCCGTCACCGTGCCGGCGGCGACCGTCCGGCCGCCCTCCCGGACCGCGAAACCGAGCCCGACGTCCATCGCGATCGGCTTGCCCAGCTCGACGGTGATCGAGACCGTGTCACCGGGCGCGACCTGGTGCAGGTCGCCCAGGTCGACCGCGCCGACCACGTCCGTGGTCCGGAAGTAGAACTGCGGCCGGTAGTTGGCGTGGAACGGCGTACGCCGGCCACCCTCGGCGGTGGTCAGCGCGTAGAGCTGCGCGGTGAACCGGCGGTGCGGTGTGACACTGCCCGGCAGTGCCACCACCTGACCCCGCTGCACCTGGTCACGCTTGACCCCGCGCAGCAGGACGGCCGCGTTGTCCCCGGCCTGCGCCGACTCCAGCGACCGGCCGAAGGTCTCCAGCCCGATCGCCACCGTCGCCAGCGTCGGCGCCAGCCCGACCACCTCGACCGGGTCACCCGCGCGCAGCGAGCCGCGTTCCACGGCTCCGGTCACCACGGTCCCCCGGCCGGAGATGGTCAGCACGTTCTCGATCGGCATCAGGAACGGCCGGTCGAGTTCGCGCGGCGGCACCGGCACGTACCGGTCGACGGCGTCGAGCAGGTCGGCGATGGAGCCGACCCAGGCCGGGTCGCCCTCCAGCGCCCGCAGCGCGGAAACCCGCACCACCGGCACCTCGTCGCCGGGGAAGCCGTACTCGCTGACCAGCTCCCGGACCTCCAGCTCGACCAGGTCGAGCAGCTCGGGGTCGTCGACCGCGTCGGCCTTGTTCAGCGCCACCACCAGGTACGGCACCCCGACCCGCTGGGCGAGCAGCACGTGCTCCCGGGTCTGCGGCATCGCACCGTCGAGGGCGGAGACGACCAGGATCGCCCCGTCCACCTGCGCCGCCCCCGTGATCATGTTCTTCACGTAGTCGGCGTGACCCGGCATGTCGACGTGCGCGTAGTGCCGGGTGGCGGTCTCGTACTCGACGTGCGCGATGGTGATGGTGATGCCCCGGGCGACCTCCTCCGGCGCCCGGTCGATGCCGTCGAAGGCGACGAACCGGTTGACGGACGGGTCCCGCTCGGCGAGCACCTTGGTCATCGCGGCGGTCAGCGTCGTCTTGCCGTGGTCGACGTGCCCCATCGTGCCGATGTTGAGGTGCGGTTTGGTGCGTACGAACTGGCTCTTGGCCATGACTGTGTCCTCGACAGAGAGACGGGTTGGCGGACGACGAGCGCGGGCGGCTGCCACACCGCGAGTAGGAGACCGCGCCAGAACCGCGCATCCGGTGCGCCGAAAAAGATGGGGCGGCACCGGGAACCGGGCCACCCTCCTCCGTGGGTTCTGCTGGTGCGGGAGGAGGGTCAGCCTCGCGCGCCGCTATCCAGCCGGTGGGGCTGGACGCTCGGCGAGCTGGATGCCACGCACACGACGGCGGGGCCCGGCAGGAGGAACCCTGCGGGCCACACGAAGCCGGCCGTGCCGTACATGGCGATCACGTTAGGTCGGAACGCTCCCGACCGCGACCGATATTCCGGCCCCGCCGCCCCGGAACCCTGACCGCGCGGCACCGGTCGTCGGGAGCGCCGGTGCCGATCCTCGACATCCGTCGGCACCAGGGCCAGGGCCGGCGGGTGGATCGGCCACCAGGCGCCCACCGGACCGGTCGAACCCTCGCCCTTGATGCTGGCCGGGACGTCCTGCCGAGACGCCGCGCCCACCCGCCCCGGCCCGCCGAGGGGAGGCGGCGAACCGGGGCGGGCCGCCCGGGTGACGGGGCGGTCAGCGGCGGCGGGGCACCCAGCAGAGGATCTGGCCGACGATCAGCGCGGGGTGCCGGTCCGGCAGTGCCGCCAGGGCGCGGGCGAGGTGGGCGGCGAGGTACATCATCAGGGCGAGCCGGTCGCCGTCGAAGCCGATCAGCAGTGCCCGCCGGGCGGGCCGGCACGGCCAGGCGTGGTCACACTCGGAGCAGGCGTACGTCCGCGCCGGCAGATGCCCGCCGATGAGATCGGGTAGGCGACGACGCCTCCGTTTCCGCGCGACGTGCCGGTACCAGCGTTCCTGCGGGCCGATCACCGCTCACGTCCGTGCACTACGGTGCCGGGCACGATGCACCGGTGCCGGGATCAGTCCCTCGGCGCGGGCGTTGATCGGGTGTGCGCGGGTGGGCGCGGCTCGCCCCGCAGCGCGACCGTTGCCCGCCTGGACACGGGCCCAGGCGCGGGCCGGTGGTGATGGCGTGTCCGCAGCATCGGCGGGCGGCGGCGTGGCCGCGAGGGCCCGGATCTCGGCCCGCTCCGCCTCGGTCAGCCGGGGCGGTGACTGGTAGGGCACCGGCACCAGGTCGACCGAGCCCGGGCAGCGCCAGCGCCAACCGCATCGGCAGTAGCGCCACAGCCGGCGCCAGTCCCGGCGGTGGTAGGGGCGTGGCCCGATCAGCTGCCGCAGGAGCCAACTCATCACGTCCTCCTCGGGGTAGTGCTCGTCGGGGTGTTGGAGGGGAGCCGGTCTCAGCAGGAGGTTGACACCGGCTCCCGAGGCAGGTTCCACCCGGGCGCTTGACGGTCACCGAGCAGTTCCGCTGGGTGACACTCTGGTGTGGACGGCACTAGGCTCGGAAGGCAATCGAGCAGGTGACGGCACAGGTCTGGCCAGCCACCAACGGCGGCCGGCAACGCCCTGGCGATCTAGACACACTCTCTGGAGGTCCGATGGGACACGAAGACGCGTTCGCCTTCATCAGGGATCAGGTCAGGCGGCAACGAGCCCTGCGCGGCATGTCACAGGAGGAGTTCGGCAAGCGGGCCAACTACTCGGCCTCCACCGTCTCCGCAGCCGAGACCGGTACCCGGCCGATCGACATGCCATACGCGACGCGAGCCGACGAGATCCTGGATACGGGTGGACTGTTGGTGTCCCTGGTGAAGGCGGCGCAGCGGGACAACCAGCCCACCTGGTTCAAGCGCTGGCTGGACGCGGAGCGTGCCGCCACGCAACTCCGCTACTACCATCCCACCCTGATCCCCGGCCTACTTCAGACCGAGAACTACGCCCGAGCGGTGCTCCGCCTCGACCCCACTCGCACCGATGCGGAGGTGGAGAAGCTGGTCGCGGCCCGACTCCAGCGACAGGAGATTCTGACCAGGGATGAACCGCCGCTGGTGATCGCCGTGCTCGACGAGTCAGCGCTGCGCCAGCGCGACGCCATCATGGCCGAGCAGCTCCGTCACCTGCTGCGGATGGCCGAGTTGCCCTACGTGCAACTGCACGTCATCCCGGCCGACGCCGGCCTGCACATCGGCCTGTCGGGACAACTCGCCCTGGCCAGATCCGCCGACGGCAACTGGACTGGAAACCTGGAGAACCAACTGGCCGACTTCGTCGTCGTTGACGAGGATGGGATCGCCACGCTCCTCGCGCGTTGGGAGAGCGTGCGCAGCGTAGCCTTGCCGCAGAACCAGTCGCTCGCCCTGCTGAAGGAAGTAGAGAGCCAGCATGCACCCCAGTAATGCCCAGTGGCGGAAGTCGACCCGCAGCGGTACGGCCGGCGGTGACTGCGTAGAGGTGGCCGAGAACCTGCCCGCTGTCGTCGCCGTCCGGGACAGCAAGGACCCGGCCGGGCCCGTGCTGACCTTCGAGCCGGCGGCCTGGCGCGCCTTCGTCAACCTCGCCAGGCAGGGCTGACCAGCACGGCAGCCTCCAAGGACCGGCATCGCCCCGCCGCCCACTTCAGACCCTGAAATGTCCGTGGTGGATCTTTCTCCCCATGCTGCACGACGGGGACTGTGACTGATCCATCGACCGGAGGACATACTTTGTCTACCACCTCGGCCCTGGAGGCGCTGTGAAGATGGTCGGCCCGATGTCCCGGTATCTCCGGCGTATCAGCATCGTCACGGTTGTCGCGCTGTTGGCGGTCGCGGGAATCGCCGCCCCGGCCAGCGCCGCGCTCGCCGGGCCACCTCGCGGTTGGTGCAACGCCAGCACCGCGAACAGCATCTGGTACGACATCACCGCGGCCGAGGTCAACCCGACGCTCACGCACTTCATGAGCATCAACATCACCCCCGGTACGACCGGCGAGCGGACCGAGACGCTGAGCAGGGTCAATTCGGTGAGTACGACCATCGGCGGCAGCGTCGAGATCAGTTCCAGTGCGGGGGCGATCTTCGCGAAGGTCTCGGTCAAGGTCGGGTTCTCCGTGCAGAACACCACCGCCAGCACCGACACCGAGACGACGAGCATGCGCTGGACATTCAGCGAACCGGGCTACTACGGCCTCTACAAGGGCACCCGGGCGGTTGCCGGCTCGTACGCCAGTTTCCGATGCATCCGCCAGGACCTCCCACCGCCGTACGGGACGTCCTACAGCGTCTGGAACATGGGCGAGACCCAGTACACGACCTTCGACAACATCGAGGTGGGCACCGTCCGCTGCGACGATCCGGTGCCGGCGGGCACCCTGCGCTTCAAGGCACGCCTGCAACTCGGCTGCTGACCTCAGCCGGGTCAACTGATCCAGCTCGGCTCACCCCGCCCCCGCCGCGCCACCGGGCCTGCTTCGTCGGCCGCTGGGCCTGCTTCGTCATGGGCGTTGCCAACAGCCCATGCCGTCCAGGCTGCCGGCGGCGGTCGTAAAGAACTCCACCCGGTGGCCGACACGGCCCTGCGGGCATTCCCGCCCACCTGACCCTCTCGACCACCTCGACCGCGGTAGGTCTCGTCCACCGCGTTGTCAGGCGCGTCACACTTCAGTACCGATCGGTCCATAAGTGCTACGGTGGCTTCTACACCGATCGGTACTGAAGTTCGGCCGCCCTGCGGTCGATGCTCCGTACAGCACTCCACACAGAGTCAGGACTGAGGATGCTCGAAGGATTCGACAGCCGCTTCGCCGACGTGAACGGCACCCGCCTGCACTATGTCATCGGCGGCGAGGGCGACCCCCTGGTGCTGCTTCCAGGATGGCCACGCACCTGGTACCAGTTCCACAAGATCATGCCGCGGTTGGCGGAGCGCTACCAGGTGATCGCCGTTGACCTGCGGGGCATGGGCGACTCAGACAAGCCCGTGCACGGATACGACAAGAAGACCATGGCCCGAGACATCTACGAGTTGGTCCGTTCTCTCGGGCTCAACCAGGTCAATGTCGCGGGCGAGGACATCGGGTCGATGGTGGCGCACAGCTTCGCCGCGAACCACCCCGAAGCGATCCGGAAGCTCGCCCTGTGGGAGGCGGGGCATCCCACCGAGGCGTTCAACGAGGTGCGCGCGCTGACCCAGCCGGGCCAGCCGACGACACCGTGGTGGTTCGCCTTCAACGAGCTTCACGGGCTTCCCGAAAAGCTGGCCGAGGGTCGGTTCCGGTACATCGTCGACTGGCTGATCGACTTCCACGCCACGACCCCGGAGGCATTCAGCGAGGAGACCCGGGATCTCTACGCCGCCGCGTACAACACCCCGGACGCGATCCGGGCCGGAAACGGCTGGTACCAGACCTTCCAGCAGGACATCGTGGATCTGAAGGACTATCCGGTCCTGACCCTGCCCGTCCTCGCGCTCGGTGGCTTCTATTACCCGCTCATGGTCGCACAACTGGAGGGAAGAGCCACCGACGTGCGCTTCGTCGAATTGAAGGGCGCGGGTCACTACCTTGCCGAGGAACGTCCCGACGAGGTCGTACGGGAACTGACGGAATTCTTCGCGTAACATATCCGGTGCAAGAGGAGAGACATCATGTACGACAAGGTCAACTGGCCTGAGAAGTTCGATCCGAGGACCTCGGCCATATACGGGCTCAACGACATCGACGTGAAGGCGCCACCCGAGGTCGTATGGAAACTGCTGGTCGACGCCGAGAACTGGTCGAGCTACTTCCCGCCCGAAAACCAGATCAAGATCGTGAGCGGTACGCCTGACCTCGAACTGGGCAGCGAATACACCCGGGTGACCGTCGGATTCAGGATGCGCTGTGTCGTGACCGAGTACGAGCCGTTCCGCCGACTGTCGTGGCGGACAACCGTCGACGGGGACGAGACCGGCTCGACCGCGTACCACGGGTGGGTGATCAGCCCGACCGACGACGGATGTCACGTGCTGACCGAGGAGACGCAGCAGGGGCCCTTCTTCCTCGAGGAGATCGGACGCAAGCGCCCCGGCGCGGTCTACGACTACCACCAGCAATGGGTCGAGCTGCTCGCCGAGGCGGCGGAGGCGGAAGTGGCGAAGCGCGCCCGCTGACTCCGGCGGCTGTTGGGGGCGGATCACCTCACTCGCTGCCGGTGATCCGCCCACGCCGAGACGGCGGGCATGCGCGGGACGTTCAGCGAACCGGGTTGCTACGGACGGGGCAGCTCGACAGCGTGCTTCCGACGGGTTGTCCCGCCTGTCACCCCGGTGAGGACGCCCCGGCTGCGCAGGGCCGGTACATCAGCGACCGCCACTTCTCACAAGAAATGTAACCCGCCGTCGACGTTGACGGTCTGGCCGGTGAGGAACCGGGCGTCGTCGGAGGCCAAGAAGTAGATCGTTCCGACCAGGTCGGCCGGCGTCTCGTCCCGGTGGAAGGACCGCTGGTCCCGCTGCATCTGGAGCAGCTCCTCGGGCAACACCCCCTCGGTCATGGGCGTGATGGTCAGCCCCGGCGTGAGTAGGTTGACGGTAATGCCGTACCCGCCGAGTTCGCGCGCCAGGACCCGGGTCAGGCCCACAACACCGCCCTTCGCCGCGATGTAGTGTGCCTGCCTGGGAGTGCCCTTATAGACCGATCCTGATCCGATGTTGATGATCCGGCCGCGGCTGCTCTCCTTCAGGAGCGGAACGAACGCCCGGATCATGAGGAACGTTCCGGTCAGGTTGATGTCGAGAACCGTGCGCCACTCCTCGGTGCTCATGTCCTCGAACCGGGTGTGCGAGAAGAATCCGGCGTTGTTTATCAAGACGTCGGCTCCGTCGGCCCGCTGCCGCACCGCGTCGGCCAGCGCGGTGACGCTCTCCTCGCTCGCGATGTCAGCGGCGACGGTGTGCAGAGCGGCTTCCCGGCCTCGGGTTGCGTTGTCGTCCCAGCGGCTACGCCACTCCTCGAGCGCGGCCTCGGACAGGTCGGACGCGACGACGGTGTCGCCCTCGGCGAGGAAGCGATCGACAATTTCCGAACCGATGCCGCCGGCGGCGCCGGTGACCACGACCGTGCGACTCATCTGGATCCCTCCTGTCGGTTGTCAGCCAGCTTATCAGGCAGCTGATAACTGGCAAGCGGGTTAGCGTATGCCAACGCACCGTGGATGAGCGACCGGAACGAGGCAGGGCACGATGGCGGAGAACTTCGAGGAGCGGCTGACCTACCTGATGCGAAGGGTGAGCACGGCGCTCGCACAGGACGTCGACCGGGTGCTGCGGGACTTCGCCATCACCCATGCCCAGTACGGCGCGCTCGCCCAGCTGGGCCTCGTCGACCCTGAGGCGCTGTCCGCCGCCACCATGGCCGACCGGAACGGCATCACCGCCCAGTCCATGTCGTCGGCCATCGCCGGACTGCTCGACCGGGGTCTCGTCCGCCGCGAGCCGCATCCGACCCACGGGCGCATCCTTCAGGTACGGATCACGCCGAAGGGCGCCGAGCTACTCGACCGGGCACACGTTGCCACCGGCAAGGCCGAGAACCGTTCGCTGGCGTTCCTCGACGAGCAGCAGAAGCATGCCCTCGGCAGCTCGCTCCGCGCCATGATGCGGGCGATGGGCCTGTACCTCTACTTCCCGGCAGCCGACGGCGACCGGCCCTGAGGTCGCCGTCACTACAGGTCTCCGGTGTGCGATGACGCCTGGTGCCGAGTCCGTCGGTAGTGCCGTCGCGCCTTCAACTTGTTACCGCATGTGGCCATCGAGCACCATCTTGCGCTGTTTGACCTGCTACGGTCCAGCAGGAACAGGGTGCAGTCGTCGTTTGCGCACGGGCGAAGCCGGCCGGGACGCGTGCGCCGCACCTCGTCCCACGCGGAGATCACCCTGACCAGTAGGGCACGCGCCTTCGAGGCGTGGACCGTCCAGGCGAGCCGACCGTCCTCGGTGATCGACGGGTGTGACGCCACGCCTTCAAGCAGCGGAGCCAGCGCCGAGGGCGGCAAGTCTCCCCGGACGACCGCCTGGATGAGGTCACGGCCTGCCCGAAGTGTTGCCTGGTCGTCGATGTCGAGGGCCAGGATGTCGGTACGGACGCCGTTGATCATAGGCGTGCTGTTGAGCAGTGTGAGGAGCAACTCTTCGCTCATCTAACCCCCAAACCTGACTTGCCTGGTTATGCTAGCGGACGCAGGAAGTAACCACCAATCAGCTTCAAGGGAGTTAGTGCCGTGGTGCATCATCGGTACGCGACGGTCGACGGACACAGAATCTTCTATCGGGAGGCCGGCGATGCGGCGAAGCCCGCAATCGTCCTGTTGCACGGTTACCCCACCAGCTCGTTCATGTTCCGAGAGCTCATCCCTCAGCTCGCCGACGATTCCCATGTGATCGCGCCGGATCACCTGGGCTTCGGACTCTCCGACGCCCCGCCGACAGCCCGATTCGACTACACCTTCGACGCGCTCGCCGAGGTCACCGCCGCACTGCTGGCGCAGCTCAGGGTCGAGCGATACGCGATCTACGTGCAGGACTACGGCGCCCCGATCGGCTGGCGGCTGGCGCTCAACGACCCGTCCGCTATCACCGGGATCGTCACGCAGAACGGCAACGCGTACGATGCCGGATTCGTCCCCGGGTTCTGGGACAGCGTGTGGGCCTACCACCGCCAGCGCGACGAAGCCACGGAAGCCGCGATGCGGCAGGCGATGACGCTCGAAGCGATCCGGTGGCAGTACGTGACTGGGGTGCCGGACGAGACACTGGTCGACCCCACCACCTGGTGGCACGACTACGCGCTGGTATCAAGGCCCGGCAACGACGCCATCCAGCTCAACCTGTTCGCCGACTATGCCAGCAACCCGCCGCTCTACCCACGGTTGCATGAGTATTTCCGCAGCTACCAGCCGCCGCTGCTAGCCGTTTGGGGCGAGGGCGACGAGATCTTCGGGCCGGCCGGCGCCCACGCATTCGCCGACGATCTGCCGAACGCCGAGATTCGGCTCATGCCTGGCGGCCACTTCCTTCTGGAGACCGCGGTCAACGAGGTGGCGCTACTGATCCGGCAGTTCCTGACCAACCGAACCGGCCGAGCCGCCCTCCCCGGAGAGTGAGGTGCCGCAGCAGCGGGCGGCCGGCGCGGCCGCACAGACGGTGTCGGACCGATCTGGTCTTCCGTCCGGTGTCACACCCGGAGCCCGGCCGGTGTCTTCATGACATAACGACCTGCCAACCCGTCGGCACGGCCACCGCTCGCAGGAGGAGACATGGCGCACACGACCCGCATCCCGCCGGCCGAGATCACCGGTGTCAGGGGAGCGCTGATCAAGCGGATGATCGAGAAGAAGCTGGGCAAGGTGCCGACGGCGGTGGGCGTCTACTGGCACAACCCCAGGGTGCTGTTCGCCAGCTTCGGCCTCGGCGGCAAGCTACGGAAGTGGGACGCCTGCGACGAGAGCCTCAAGTCGTTCGCCCACATGGCGGTCGCGTCGCTGGTCGGCTGCACGTGGTGCCTGGACTTCAACTACTTCGAATCACGCAACAGGGGACTCGACGTGGAGAAGGCGCGCGAGATCCCACGGTGGCGGGAGGCGGATGTCTTCACCGCGGTGGAGCGCGACGTCCTGGAATACGCCGAGGCGATGAGCCAGACACCGCCGACCGTGACCGACGAGTTGGTGGACCGGCTGCACACCGCGCTGGGACCCTCCGCCGTGGTCGAGCTCACCTCGGTGATCGCATTCGCCAACATGAGCACGCGTGGCAACGTGGCGCTCGGGATCGAGTCCGACGGCTTCGCCGCCGCGTGCGGCTTGAGGCCGCTGGCCGAGCGACCGAAGGTAGCGTCCGTGTGATGAGCGGGGATCCCTTCATCGCCCACCGCAGCCTGCTGTTCACCGTCGCCTACGAGATGCTCGGCTCGGTCGCCGACGCCGAGGACGTGGTGCAGGAGACCTGGCTGCGGTGGGCGGCCCCGGCCGACGCCGAGCGCGGCGAGGTCCGGGACCCCAGGGCGTACCTCGTGCGGATCGTGACCCGGCTCTGCCTCAACCGGCTGCGCACCCTGGCCCGACAGCGCGAGGAGTACGTGGGCGAGTGGCTGCCCGAGCCGCTGCTGACCAGCCCGGACGTCGCCGAGGACGTCGAACTCGCGGAGAACGTGTCGATCGCCATGCTGGCGGTACTCGAGACGCTGCTACCGACCGAGCGCGCGGTCTTCGTGCTCCGCGAGGTCTTCGACGTGCCGTACGACGAGATCGCCGAGGCGCTGGACAAGTCGCCGGCAGCGGTGCGCCAGATCGCGACGCGAGCCCGCAGGCACGTGGCGGCGCGCCGGCCACGGATGTCGGTGAGCCGCGCCGAGCAGGAGCAGGTGGTGGAGCGGTTCCTCGCCGCGCTGACCACCGGCGACGTGCCCGGGCTGCTCAAGGTGCTGGCCCCCGACGTGCTCGTCGTCGGCGACGGCGGCGGCCTGGCCCCGACAATCCCGAAGCCGGTCCGCGGTGCCGAGAAGCTCGCCCCGGTGATGGCCCGCTTCGCCGAGGTCACGCCGGACGCCAAAGCCTCCGTCGTCGACCTCAACGGCGGCATCGCGGCGCGCATCGACCCCGGCGGCGAGAACGACACGGCCGTGTCGTTCGTCATCGAGGACGGCCGGATCACCCAGATCTACGCGATCCGCAATCCGCACAAGCTCGAGCGGCTGCGCGAGGTGGCCGAGCTCCGCCGGTGAGTCCGGACCCACGCATGCCGCGGCTGCGGCGCAGCGGCTAACCTGCCGTCATGGCGAGCGTCGAGTTGGACGAGTTGATCGTCGCGGACGCCGGAGCGCTGCGATCGTGGTTGTCGGCCAACCACGCCACGTCGCCCGGCGTCTGGCTCGCCCTGACCCGGAAGGGCGGCGCGGTCACCACGCTGACCTGGCAGCAGGCGGTCGACGAGGCGCTGTGCTTCGGCTGGATCGACGGGCAAACCCGTAGGCGGGACCAGGAGACCTCCTGGATCCGGTTCACCCCGCGCCGGTCCCGCAGTTCCTGGTCGCAGCGGAACGTCGCCCACGTGGCCCGGCTCGAGGCGGAGGGGCGGATGCTGCCCCCGGGCCGCGCCGCGGTGGAAGCCGCGAAGGCGGACGGGCGGTGGGCGGCCGCCTACGCCCCGTCGTCGGAGGCCGAGGTGCCGGCCGATCTCCTCGCCGCGATCGCCGCCGTCCCCGCCGCCCAGGCCATGTTCGAGGTACTCACCAGGACCAACCGGTTCGCTCTCATCCACCGCGTCAACGCCGTCAAGCGGGCGCAGACCCGCGAGCGGAAGATCGGCGAGTTCGTCGCCATGCTGGCCCGTCACGAGACGATCTATCCGCAGAAGGCCAGGCCGCCAGACCCGCCGTCATGATGGCGCCTCAGCGTTCGGCGGCGGCCATCGTCTGCTGGCGTGCCAGCAGCCGCGACACGCCCTGCGCGGTCATCGGCCGGGCGAGGTGATAACCCTGGCCGTGGGTGTAGCCGAGCTCGCGGAGCACCGCCGTCTGGCCGGCGTTCTCGATCCCCTCGGCCACGGTGTCCAGGCCGAACGCGTGGGCGAGCTGAATCACCGCGCGGGCCACCGCCTGCCGGGCGTCGGCGGCCGCCGCCTGGCCGTCGTCGATCTCGATGCCGTCGACAAAGGACTTGTCGAGCTTCACGATCGCCGCCGGGAACGCACGCAGCAGGCTCAGCGACGATTCGCCGGTGCCGAAGTCGTCGAGCGACAGGCGGATCCCCATTCCGTCGAGTTCGCACAGTGTCCGGGAAACCTGTTGGCCGCGAAGCACCGCCGACTCGGTCACCTCGAGCACGAGCCGCTCGGAGGGCAGCCCGCTGTCGGCCAGCGCGGCAGTCACGTCGGAGACGAAGTCGGGGTCGTGCAGTTGTCGCGCGGAGACGTTCAGCCCCGCCTCCTGCAGCGCGTCCGGCCCGAACTCCGACGACCACGCGGCCGCCTGGCGGCAGGTCTCGCGCAGCACGAACCGGCCCAGCGGCACGATCAGGCCGGTCCGTTCGGCCGCCGGGATGAACTCGGCCGGGGAGACGACACCGCGGGTCGGGTGATGCCAGCGGACCAACGCCTCGACACCGATCACCCGGTTGTCGTCCAGCCGCAGGATCGGCTGATAGACCAGCCGGAACTCGTTGTCGTCCAGGGCCCGTCGCAGCTCGCCGCCGAGCTGCATGTGCGCCAACACGGGCTCCCCCATGCCGTCCACATAGCGCACGAAGCTCGCCTTACCACGCTGTTTGGCCGTGTACATCGCGACGTCGGCGTCCCGCAGCACCGAGTCGACGGTCGCGCCCGGCACGGCGGCGGCGATGCCGATGCTGGCCTGCACCAGCAGGCGGTGCTCGCTGATCGGGCGGTCGAGCGCGGCGAGCAGCCGGCCGGCCAACGCCTCGGGGTCGGCATCGGCGCCGGTGAGCAGCACCGCGAACTCGTCACCCGCAACGCGCACCGGCAGTCCGTCGTCCCCGACCTCGGCGCGCAGCAACTGTGCGACCGAGACGAGCAACCGGTCACCGACGCCGTGGCCGAGCAGATCGTTGACGGTCTTGAAGTCGTCCAGGTCGACAAGGAGCACCGAGGCCCGTGCCGTCGTGGCGAGAGCGGTCGCGAGCCGGTCCCGGAACAACGCCCGGTTGGCCAGCCCGGTGAGGGCGTCGTGGCTGACCTCGTACTGAAGTCGCTCCTCCTGAAGACGCGTGTTCCGGAGCAGCCGGGCGTTCTCCCGGAAGGCGATGAACTGCCGGGCCCCGACCAGCGTGGTCACCACCACGGCGGCGACCAGGACCACCCGGACCGACCAGCTCAGTGGTGCGCCGGCCGCGACCGCGAGCAGCGGCACGTCGACCGCCATCATGGCCAGGTACGGCAGGAGCACGCCACTGCGGGCCGCATGGCGGCGAAGCCCGAGGTCGGCACGGCACTGCGCCACGACGCCCAGCGTGGCCAGCACCGGGGTCAGCGGCATCACGACCGCCTGGGCCGCGATGCCGCCGGCATACCCGAACCACACCGCGAGCACGGCCACGATTCCGGCGGTGACGCCGCCGCTGGCCGCGACGAGCCGTATCGCGGCGCGGTCGACGGGGCCGCCGGCGACGTACGACACCTTCGTCGCCGCGCCGACGGCGACCAGGAACGCGAGCCCGACCAGCGCCATCGCCTGCCGGCTCCACGGCTCACGGGCGGAGAGCATCGGGGACAGCCCGACGTACCACAACACGGTCGCGCAGCCGAGGAACGCGATCGTGCGGTCGAGCACCATGCGCCACCACTCGACCCCACCGGCCGTGACCACCGGCACCCGGGCCACCGCCCAGATCGCGACGCCGAAGCCGATCGCCACGCAGGCCGCGGCCGGTAACGGCATGCTGCGCGTACGGGCCTGGGCGGCGTGCGCCAGCATGTCCACCGCCAGCCAGCCGTAGCCCACGGTGATCGCAGCCGCCGCGACGAGCAGGGCACCCCAGAACCGCCGGGCGACGGGGTCGAGCTCGCCGCCGCGGAGCAGATGGAGGACGGACGCGGTGGTGAGCACACCGCCGACGGGAACGAACACGTACGACAGCGCCTCGGTGCCGGCGCCAACCGTGAGGGACGCCACATACCAGACGGTGCCGATGGCGGCGACCCCGACGGTGGCTGTCACGTACCGCCGGGCGGCCGGGCAATCGCTTGTGCCAGCGACGTCGGCCGCAGGGCTCACCATTGACCGAAGCGCCTCTCGCGTCACGGCCCCGACAATAACCCGCCATTTGTGTACGGCATCTCACCCGAACGTTTGGAACTCACCCGTGTGCGCCCGGATCCACAGAGGCAAGCATTAGCAAGTCGACTGAGGTGAGCTTTTCCTACGACGCGCATTACCGGTTCGATCGGTTCGGCGACCGTCCTGAGTCGAACGAAAATCCGGACCGCTGATTGCCGAACGTCCGGGTCGACGGTAGGCGTCGAACATAGAAATTCCACGGAACAGCGGTCGGACGAAGCCACCGATCCGATCCGTGGGTGACGAGTGACACCCTGGCGGGCCGACCCGGATCTTCTCTACGGTCGAGAGCGGCCGATCACGGGAAACAATCCTTACCGGAGGACGGGTGCGGGCGGCGGCAAGGGCGTGGCTCGCCGACACTGCCGGCGGGTTGCCGGCGGTCTTCTGGTACCTCTGGTCGGGGCTGCTGGTCAACCGGGTCGGCGCCTTCGCCATGCTCTTCCTCCCGCTCTACCTCACCGACGTACGCGGGGCCGGCGACGCGCTCGCCGGCCTGATCGTCGGGGCGTACGGGCTCGGCGGCGTGCTGGGGGTCCTGCTCGGCGGGGTGCTCGCCGACCGGTGGGGGCGGCGGCGCACCCTCGTCTGGTCGCATCTCGCGGCCTCGACGCTGCTGGCCACGATGGCGATCGTGACCAGCCTGCCGGTGATCGCGCTGCTCGCGACGCTCGTCGGGATCGCCCACTCCATGCCGGGCCCGGCCTTTGTCGCCGCGATCGTCGACGTGGTGCCGCCGGACCGCCGCTCCCGCGCCTTCAACCTCCAGTTCTGGGCTCTCAACCTCGGCATGGCGGGCGCGTCGGCGCTGGCCGGCCTGCTCGCCGAGGCGAGCTATCTGGCGCTCTTCCTGGTCGACGCGGCGGCCACCCTGGTCACCACCGCCATCATCGCCTGGAAGGTGCCGGAGACCCTGCGCCGCACCGCGCCGACGCCGCACCCGGAGCTGGCCGGAAGCCGCCGGGCCGGGTTGCTCGCCCCGCTCACCGACCGCGTCTTCCTGGTCTTCGTGGGCCTGACCTTCGCGTACGCCGTGATGACCACCCAGACCTCGACGGTGATGCCGCTGGCGATGCGCGCCGACGGCCTCGGTTCCTCGGCGTACGGGCTGGTGGTGGCCGTCGGCGGGTTCCTCATCGTGATCGGACAGCTCTTCGTGCCCCGGCTGATCGACGGTCGCCGCAAGCACCGGGTGCTGGCCACCGCGCTCGGGCTGGCCGCGATCGGGTACGCCGGTCTGGCCGTCACCGACGGACTGCCCGGCTACCTGGCGGCGGCGGTGGTCTGGACGGTCGGCGCGATGCTCGCCGCCCCGCCGAACGCGGAGATCAACGCCGAGTTGGCCCCGCTCGCACTGCGTGGCCGCTACCAGGCGGTCTTCTTCCTGACCTTTCCGGCGGCGGCGTTCGTGGCACCGGCGGTCGGCGGGGCGAGCCTGCAGTACCTCGGCGACGGCCACTGGTTGGCGGTCGGCCTGCTCGGCCTCGTCACGGTCGCCGGTCATCTGCTCGCCGGTCCGCCCCGGGAACGCCGGGTGGCCCGCCTCACCCGGGTCCGGACAACCACGCCGGTGGTGCGGCGACGGTAGCCGGTCAGCGGTGCGGTCCGGCGCGGATCTCGGCGGCGGTGGCCAGGTCGGTGACGGCGAA